>NZ_CM174399.1:0-4267535 GCF_057834305.1 Agromyces sp. GL_144
ATGACCGAACAGCCCATCACCGACACATGGGCCACGGTCCTCGAGCGACTCTCCGATGACGAGACGATCACCCCGATGCTGCAGGGGTTCCTGAACCTCGTGGAACCGAAGGGCATCGCGGCCGGCACCTTCTACCTCGAGGTGCCGAACGACTTCACGGGCAGCATGCTGAACCAGCGCATGCGGGTGTCGCTGCTCTCGGCGATGAGCGCGATCGAGGCGCCCACCCCGGTCACCTCCTTCTACGTCGTCGTGAATCCAGAGCTCGAGGAGACCCGCCCGCCCGACACCGACCCGTTCACGGGATCGGCCCAGGCACAGGGGCTGGGCCAAGGCCTTCCGAGCGCGGTCGACCGGGTCGACCTGCCGGCGTCGCCGCAGTCGGTCTTCGAGAACACGAGCCCCGATCGCCCCGGTGACACCCGCCTCAATCCGAAGTACAGCTTCGACAGCTTCGTCATCGGCCAGTCCAACCGGTTCTCGCACGCCGCCGCGGTCGCGGTGGCAGAGGCGCCGGCGAAGGCCTACAACCCCCTCTTCATCTACGGCGACTCGGGCCTCGGCAAGACGCACCTCCTGCATGCCATCGGGCACTACGCCATGACGATGTATCCGGGCATCCGCGTTCGGTACGTCTCGTCCGAAGAGTTCACGAACGACTTCATCAACTCGATCGCGAACAACCGCGGCTCGCTGTTCCAGCAGCGGTACCGCAACATCGACATCCTGCTCATCGACGACATCCAGTTCCTGCAGGGCAAGGCCGAGACCCAAGAGGCCTTCTTCCACACGTTCAACACGCTGCACGACCACAACAAGCAGGTCGTGATCACCAGCGACGTGCCGCCGAAGCACCTCACCGGCTTCGAGGACCGCATGCGCAGCCGGTTCGAGTGGGGCCTCATCACGGACGTGCAGGCGCCCGACCTCGAGACGCGCATCGCGATCCTCCGCAAGAAGGCGCAGTCCGAGCGGCTCCAGGTTCCCGACGAGATCCTCGAGTACATGGCGACGAAGGTCTCGAGCAACATCCGCGAACTCGAGGGCACGCTCATCCGCGTCACCGCGTTCGCCAGCCTGAACCGGGCGCCGGTCGACATGCCCCTCGTGCAGACCGTGCTGAAGGACCTCATCACCGATGACACCGACAACGTCGTCGCGCCGGTCGACATCATCACCGTGACGGCCGACTACTTCAAGCTCACGGTCGACGACCTCTACGGCTCGAGCCGTTCGCAGGCCGTCGCGACCGCCCGCCAGATCGCGATGTACCTCTGCCGCGAGCTCACGAGCCTGTCGCTGCCGAAGATCGGGCAGCTCTTCGGCAACCGCGACCACACCACGGTGATGTACGCGAACAAGAAGATCTCGGAGCTCATGAAGGAGCGCCGCTCGATCTACAACCAGGTCACCGAGCTCACCGCGCGCATCCGCCAGACGAACCGATACCGCTGATCGGATGCCTCGCCGGCGCGTTCGATCGCGCGCCGAACCCGTCGAACGCGCCCGGAAATCGCCGATTCGCGGCATCCGGCACCGAAACCCACACCTGTGGACAGCTTGTGGATTGTTAACGAGCAACCGCCTGAACACTGTGCACCGCTCGGGCCTGCCTGTGGAGAACTGCAGACACCGTGCAGATATCACGGCACCATGGTCGGACGGAATCCACACACCGTGCACAGATGCGATGGCCTCCGATCGGCACCAGTCCGGGCATCTCCGAACACCATCCACAGTTTCCACAACGGTTAACACCGTTAAGAGAACTTGTTAATCCATCAGGGCCCGACAACATCGAGGGTCGGCGAGCGGATGTCGCGTCGAAGCCGACAGATCCGCACCGCATCCGGCGCCACCCTGCGGATAGCATGGGAGCCATCCTCAGCACCTCCACGACGGGAGAACCGTGAAGTTCCAGGTCAACCGCGACGTCTTCAGCGAAGCCGTGTCGTTCGCCGTGAAGCTCCTGCCCCAGCGCACGACGCTGCCGATCCTCTCCGGGGTGCTGATCCAGGCGAACGACGACGGGCTCGTGCTCTCGTCCTTCGACTACGAGGTCTCCTCGCAGACCGAGATCCAGGCCGACGTCGAAGAACCGGGCACCGTCCTCGTCTCCGGGCGCCTGCTCGCCGAGATCGCCGGTCGCCTGCCGAACGCGCCCGTGCGCATCTCGACCGAAGAGTCGCGTATCTCGGTCAGCTGCGGCTCGGCCAGCTTCACCCTGCTGTCGATGCCGGTCGAGGAGTACCCGTCGATCCCCGAGATCGGCGAGCAGTCGGGCGTCGTGCCGGCTGAGGAGTTCGCCGCCGCGGTCGCCCAGGTCGCCGTCGCCGCATCGCGCGACGACGTGACGCCCGTCATCACGGGCGTGCAGCTCGAGGTGCGCGAGAACAACCTCGGCCTGGTCGCCACCGACCGCTACCGCGTCGCCGTGCGCGAGATCGACTGGGACGGCGGAGCCGTCGCCTCCGACTCGGGCGACAGCGTCACCGCACTCGTGCCCGCCCGCACGCTCCAAGAGGTCGGCAAGACCTTCGGCCACTCCGGCACCATCTCGGTCGCGATCACGAGCCGTGACGACCGCGAGCTCATCGCCTTCAGCGCCGACAAGAAGACCGTCACGAGCCTGCTCATCAAGGGCAACTTCCCGCCGGTGCGCCGCCTGTTCCCCGAGACCGTCGACAACTACGCGGTCATGAACACCGCCGAGCTCATCGAGGCCACGCGCCGCGTCGCCCTCGTGCTCGAGCGCGAGGCCGCGCTGCGGTTCACGTTCTCGGCCGACGGCCTCACCCTCGAGGCGATCGGCAGCGAGCAGGCCCAGGCGCAAGAGACGATCGACGCGATCCTCACCGGCGACGACACCGTCGTGTCGCTCAAGCCGCAGTTCCTGCTCGACGGACTCGGCGCGGTGAACTCCGAGTTCGTGCGCATCTCGTTCACGAAGACCGAGAACCCCAACAAGCCCGGCCCCGTGCTGATCACCAGCCAGACCTCGCGCGAGCAGGCCGGCGCCGACACCTACCGCTACCTGCTGCAGCCCAACCTGCTGCTGCGCTGAGTCCGGCGCCGACTGCGGCAGATCGGTCGAAGGGCGAGCGGATGTCTCGCTCTCGCACCGGCTGTCGGCGGTCGCGGGTAGCGTTGCATCGTTCGACGCGAAGGGAGCCGGAGTGCACGTTGTTCGGCTCTCGTTGACCGACTACCGCAACTACGCCCGTGCCGAGCTCGAGCTCGGGCCAGGCACGACCGTGTTCGTCGGCCGCAACGGCCAGGGCAAGACCAACCTCGTCGAGTCCATCGGCTACCTCGCGACGCTCGGCTCGCACCGGGTGTCCTCCGATCAGGCACTCGTCAGGGCTGGGGCCGACGCCGCGATCGTGCGCGCACTGCTCGCCCACGCCGAGCGCGAGCTGCTCGTCGAGCTGCAGCTGAATCGCACGGGGGCCAATCGCGCCCAGCTCAATCGATCGCCGGTGAAGACGCGCGAACTCCCGCGATACGCGCACAGCGTGCTCTTCGCCCCAGAAGACCTCGCGATCGTGCGCGGCGAGCCCTCGGTGCGTCGCCGGCTGCTCGACGAGCTCCTCGTGCAGCGCACACCGCGTCTGGCCGGCGTCATGTCCGACTACGACCGGGTGCTCCGTCAGCGCAACACGCTGCTGAAGAGCGCCAGGGCGCGCGGACTCGCGGCCGAGAAGCTGACCACGCTCGACATCTGGGACGAACGGCTCGTGCAACTGGGCTCCGAGCTCATCGATCGTCGTGTCGCGCTCGTCGACGAGCTCGCGGGTCCGCTCGCCGCGGCATACGCCTCGATCGTCGACGCCGACCATGCTCCGACCCTGCGGCCGATGCTCTCGATCGACGGCGCCGACCCCGACGCAGAACCCGGCGGCGAGGCATCCGTCACGTCCGAGGCATCCGTCGGTGCAGGGGCGGTTGCACCCGGTTCGCCGATCGGGCCGACCACGGCGACGCGGTTCGCCGAGGCCCTCCGCGTGCTACGGCCGAAGGAGCTCGAGCGAGGGGTCACGCTCGCCGGCCCCCATCGCGACGACGTGCTGCTCATGCTCAACGGCCTGCCCGCCAAGGGGTACGCGAGCCACGGCGAGTCCTGGTCGTTCGCGCTCTCGCTGCGGCTGGCCTCGGCCGAACTGCTCCGACGCGACTCCTCGACCGGCGATCCGGTGCTCGTGCTCGACGACGTCTTCGCCGAGCTCGATCGTGCGCGTCGCGAACGGCTCGCGGCCGCGATCGGCGACTACGAGCAGGTGCTCGTCACGGCCGCGGTGCTCGAAGACGTGCCCGAACGGCTCATCGCCCGGGTCATCCGCATCGACGCCGGCCGGGTGCTCGACGCGACCGAAGCCGACGACCAGGCGTCGGTCGACGAGCCTGCCGAGGAGCCTGCCGACGAGGCATCCGTCGTCGAAGGGGTCGACCACGAATCGGCCGACGAATCGGCCGACGAGCCGTCCGATGAGCCGCAGGGCGTCGACCATGCCTGAGCAGCCGAGCGAGTCCGAGTCCCTGCGGGTCTACCAGCACTTCCGCGAGGTGTTCGGCGGGCAGCCGCGCGGCACGAGCGCCGCCAGGGCGCGACGACGGGCCCGCGAGCGCCCGGGCGGCGAGCCGTTCACGCCCGGCCGGGACCCGAAGCCGCTGGGTGCGGCCATCGACGGGCTCACGACCCAGCTCGGCTGGGCGGCCCCGCTCTCCCAGCACGAACTGCTCTCGTCGTGGCCTTCGATCGCCGGCGACGAGATCGCCGCGCACTCCGATCCGGTCACGATCGAGCACGGCGTGCTGCAGGTGCGATGCGAGTCCACGGCGTGGGCGACGCAGCTCCGACTGCTGCGTGCCGATCTCGTCACGCGCATCCTCGACCGGTACCCCGACGCCGGGGTCGAGTCCATCCGTTTCCAGGGGCCCGATGCCCCCACCTGGAAAAGGGGTCCCAGATCGATTCCAGGGCGTGGTCCGCGCGATACCTACGGCTGAGACGGCAAATTCGGTCAACCGACCTTCGACATCGCCTGAGATCGGCGCTTCCCGATCGTTCGCACGCCTCGGTTTGATAGGATCGAGAGTCGCCAGAATGACGGTCAGGAGCCCGATTCACACATGACAGCCGAACCGACGAAGCCCGAGGGCGCGCCCGAATACGGCGCGGATGAGATCCAGGTTCTCGAGGGCCTCGAAGCGGTCCGCAAGCGTCCGGGCATGTACATCGGCTCCACGGGGCCGCGCGGACTCCACCACCTCGTCTACGAGATCGTCGACAACTCCGTCGACGAGGCGCTTGCCGGATACGCCGACGACATCGACGTGACGATCCTCGCCGACGGCGCAGTGCGCGTCATCGACAACGGTCGCGGCATCCCCGTCGGCATCCACAAGACCGAGGGCAAGTCGACCGTCGAGGTCGTGCTCACGGTGCTGCACGCCGGCGGCAAGTTCGGCGGCGGCGGCTACGCGGTCTCCGGCGGCCTGCACGGCGTCGGCTCGTCGGTCGTGAACGCGCTCTCGACCCGCCTCGACGTCGAGGTCAAGCGCGAGGGCCACGTCTGGCGCCAGTCCTACAGCGTCGGCGTGCCCGATGCCCCCCTGTCGCAAGACGAGGCCAGCGACGAGACCGGCACCACGATCACCTTCTGGCCGAGCCCCGACATCTTCGAGACCGTCGAGTTCGACTACGAGACGCTCCGCACCCGTTTCCAGCAGTACGCGTTCCTGAACAAGGGGCTGCGCATCACGCTGACCGACCTGCGCGCCGGGCACGACGAGGTCCAGCTCGACGACACGGCCGAGCACGAGGCCGATGCCGCGGCGCCGCGCACCGACACGTTCTTCTACGAGCGAGGACTCGTCGACTACGTCGAATACCTCAACCGCTCGAAGAAGAACGATGTCGTCAACGACGAGATCATCTCGTTCGAGTCCGAAGATCCCGAGCGAAAGATCGCGCTCGAGGTCGCGATGCAGTGGACCACGGCCTACTCCGAGTCGGTGCACACCTACGCGAACACGATCAACACCCACGAGGGCGGCACGCACGAAGAGGGCTTCCGTGCGGCGCTGACCACGCTGGTCAACAAGTACGCACGCGAGAAGAACATCATCAAGGAGAAGGACGACAACCTCTCCGGCGACGACGTGCGCGAGGGCCTCACCGCCGTCATCTCGGTCAAGCTCGGCGAACCGCAGTTCGAGGGCCAGACCAAGACCAAGCTCGGCAACACCGAGGCGAAGTCGTTCGTGCAGAAGGTCACGTCCGACCAACTCGGCGACTGGTTCGAGCGCAACCCGACGCAGGCCCGCGAGATCATCCGCAAGGCCATCCAGGCGGCCACGGCCCGTCTCGCCGCCCGCAAGGCTCGCGAGGCCACGCGCCGCAAGGGACTCCTCGAATCCGGCGGCATGCCGGGCAAGCTCAAGGACTGCTCCTCGAAGGACCCGTCGATCTCCGAGATCTTCATCGTCGAGGGCGACTCGGCCGGCGGTTCGGCCGTGCAGGGTCGCAACCCCGAGACGCAGGCCATCCTGCCGCTGCGCGGCAAGATCCTGAACGTCGAGAAGGCCCGTCTCGACCGCGCCCTCGCCAACGCCGAGGTGCAGGCCATGATCACGGCGTTCGGCGCCGGCATCGGTGAGGACTTCAACACCGAGAAGGCCAGGTACCACAAGATCGTGCTCATGGCCGACGCCGACGTCGACGGCCAGCACATCACGACCCTGCTGCTCACGCTGCTCTTCCGCTACATGCGGCCGCTCATCGAGCTGGGCTACGTGTACCTCGCGCAGCCGCCGCTGTACCGCCTGAAGTGGACGAACGCCGACCACGAGTACGTCTACTCCGACAAGGAGCGCGATGCGCTGCTCGTCGAGGGTCAGGCCAGGGGCTGGCGCATCCCGAAGGACAACGGCGTGCAGCGCTACAAGGGTCTCGGCGAGATGAACCACCAAGAGCTGTGGGAGACCACGATGAACCCCGAGACCCGCACCCTGCTGCAGGTCACCATGGACGACGCGGCCGCCGCCGACGAGATCTTCTCGACCCTCATGGGCGAAGACGTCGAGAGCCGCCGCAACTTCATCCAGAAGAACGCGAAGGACGTGCGTTTCCTTGACATCTGATGTGATCGAGCCCGGCGGCGCCGGCGACGAGTCCACCGGCGGCCACGGCATCCACGGGCGCATCGACCAGGTCGACCTGCAGCTCGAGATGCAGCGGTCCTACCTCGACTACGCGATGAGCGTCATCGTGGGCCGGGCCCTTCCCGAGGTGCGCGACGGCCTCAAGCCCGTGCACCGCCGCGTCATCTATGCGATGTACGACGGCGGCTACCGGCCCGACAAGGCGTTCTCCAAATGCGCCCGTGTCGTCGGCGACGTCATGGGGCAGTTCCACCCCCACGGCGACACGGCGATCTACGACGCACTCGTGCGCCTCGTGCAGCCCTGGAGCCTTCGCTACCCCCTCGCGCTCGGCCAGGGCAACTTCGGTTCGCCGGGCAACGACGGCGCAGCCGCCCCCCGATACACCGAGACGAAGATGGCTCCGCTCGCGCTCGAGATGGTGCGCGACATCGACGAGGAGACCGTCGACTTCCAAGACAATTACGACGGCCGCACGCGCGAGCCGTCGATCCTTCCCGCGCGGTTCCCGAACCTGCTCGTCAACGGTTCCGTCGGCATCGCGGTCGGCATGGCGACGAACATCCCGCCGCACAACCTCCGTGAAGTGGCATCCGGTGCCCAGTGGTACCTCGAGAACCCCGAGGCATCCCGCGAAGAACTGCAGGAGGCGCTGATCCAGCGCATCAAGGGACCGGACTTCCCGACCGGCGCCCAGATCCTCGGGGTCAAGGGCATCAACGACGCGTACCGCACCGGGCGCGGGTCGATCACGATGCGCGCGGTCGTCTCGGTCGAAGAGCTGCAGGGCCGCACCTGTCTCGTCGTCACCGAACTGCCGTACCAGGTGAACCCCGACAACCTGGCGATCAAGATCGCCGACATGGTGAAGGACGGCAAGATCGGCGGCATCGCCGACATCCGCGACGAGACCTCCGGTCGCACCGGCCAGCGCCTCGTGCTCGTGCTCAAGCGCGACGCGGTCGCCAAGGTCGTGCTGAACAACCTCTACAAGCACACGCAGCTCCAAGAGAACTTCGGCGCGAACATGCTCGCGATCGTCGACGGCGTGCCCCGCACGCTCTCGATCGACGGCTTCATCGCGCACTGGGTCGACCACCAGATCGACGTGATCGTGCGCCGCACGCAGTTCCGCCTGCGCAAGGCCGAAGAGCGCATGCACATCCTCCGCGGCTACCTCAAGGCGCTCGACGCGCTCGACGAGGTCATCGCGCTCATCCGTCGATCGCCCACGGTCGAGGAGGCCCGCGACGGGCTCATGGAGCTCCTCGACATCGACGAGCTGCAGGCCCGTGCGATCCTCGAGATGCAGCTGCGCCGCCTCGCGGCCCTCGAGCGTCAGAAGATCATCGACGAGGCGGCCGAGCTCGAGCTCGAGATCACCGACTACCGGGCGATCATCGCGTCGCCCGAGCGGCAGCGCGCGATCGTCTCCGAAGAGCTCGCCGAGATCGTCGACAAGTACGGCGACGACCGCCGCACCCAGATCATGCCGGGCTTCGACGGCGACATGTCGGTCGAAGACCTCATCCCCGAAGAAGAGATGGTCGTCACCGTCACGCGCGGCGGATACGTCAAGCGCACGCGCAGCGACAACTACCGATCGCAGCACCGCGGCGGCAAGGGCGTCAAGGGCGCTCAGCTGCGCGCCGACGACGTGGTCGAGCACTTCTTCGTCACCACCACGCATCACTGGCTGCTGTTCTTCACGAACATGGGCCGCGTGTACCGCGCGAAGACGTACGAGCTGCAAGAGGGGGGTCGCGACGCCAAGGGCCAGCACCTCGCCAACCTGCTCGAACTCCAGCCCGACGAGCAGGTCGCCGAGATCCTCGACATCCGCGACTACGCGGTGGCGCAGTACCTCGTGCTGGCCACGCGCGACGGTCTGGTCAAGAAGACCGACCTGACGGCCTACGACACCAACCGCTCGCGCGGTGTCATCGCGATCAACCTGCGCGAGGGCGACGAACTCGTCTCCGCGATGCTGGCCGACGAGAAGGACGAGATCCTCCTCGTCTCCCGCAAGGGCATGTCGCTCCGCTTCAAGGCGACCGACGATGCGATCCGACCGATGGGCCGCTCGACCTCGGGCGTCAAGGGCATGTCGTTCCGCGCCGGAGACTCGCTGCTCGAGGCATCCGTCGTCCCGGCCTCGGTCGAGCTCGACGACGCCGTCATCGACTCCGACGACGCGGCCGGCGACGGCCCGTACGTCTTCGTCGTCACCGAGGGCGGCTACGCCAAGCGCACGGATGTCGCGCAGTACCGCCTGCAGAACCGCGGCGGTCTCGGCATCAAGGTGGCCAAGCTCTCCGAAGATCGGGGCGACCTCGCCGGGGCGCTCATCGTCGCCGACGGCGACGAGGTCCTCGTGGTTCTTGCCAGCGGCAAGGTGGTACGCTCTGACGTCGCCGAGGTTCCCGCCAAGGGCAGGGACACGATGGGCGTCGTCTTCGCGAAGTTCGCCGTCGATGACCGCATCATCGCGATCGCGAAGAATTCCGAACGGAATCTCGTGGAGGAGGCCGCAGACGCCGACACGGCCGAGGTCACGGAAGAGGAGTAACCGTCTATGAGTAGCGTCGCCGAGAAGCTCGCCAAGAAGTCGAACCGTCGCCCAGCGGCCAAGCAGGTGCGCCTGCGCCTGGTCTACATCGACTTCTGGTCGGCCGTGAAGCTGTCGTTCCTGATCGCCGTGGCACTCGCCGTGGTCGGCATCGTCGTCACGTTCCTCGTGCACACGGTGCTCAGCTCGACCGGCATCTTCGAGAACCTGAACTCGCTCGTGCAAGACGTGGCCGGCGCAGGCACCGACCTGTCGGCCGTGCTCTCGCTCGGCAACGTCATGGGCTTCGCCATCGTCGCGGCACTGCTGAACCTCGTGGTCACCACCGCGCTCGGCGCGATCCTGGCCGTGCTCTACAACCTCAGCGTCAAGATCACCGGCGGCATCCTCGTCGGATTCACCAACAACTGACGCGCTGTTCGGCTCGATTCGGAATCTGCCCGAGGTTCAGGTAGTCTTTCCTTCGGCCGAAATTCGGGGATATAGCTCAGGCGGTTAGAGCGCTTCGCTGATAACGAAGAGGTCCGAGGTTCAAGTCCTCGTATCCCCACTCCACAACTCCACACCCCGGGTGCCGCAGGCACCCGATCCGGGGCCTTAGCTCAGTTGGTAGAGCGCCTGCTTTGCAAGCAGGATGTCAGGAGTTCGAATCTCCTAGGCTCCACAAAGCATCAAGGGCCCGGAATCGTGCGTCAAGCGCGAGATTCCGGGCTTTCGTCTTGACACGGCGGTCCTACCGGTTGGCCGTTTCGTTGAATCCCGGTAGTGGTACGGAATGGGCTCGGTGCGCCTCGGTCGGAGACGTACAAGTGACCGAAGACGGCGTCGAACCGAGTTCAGGCGTCATCCTCGGAACCGATGCGACCGGCTAGAATGCGGTCATGACACGGACGAATCCGATCCTCCGGGGGAACCAGGCTTCCGATGAGCTCGGCCCTGGCGTGCTCGTCCTCCTGTGGGCGCTCATCGCTGCTGCGCTCGTGCCACCGGCGATCGTCGTCTTCCACCTTGCGACCGGGAACGCGGACGCGGCGGGTGAATGGGCGTTCGGTGCGATCGTCGGCGTTCTGGTTGCACTGCTCCTGATGGCCGGGGTTCGCTCCTCGGCCCGGGACACGCGACAACTCCGCGCCAAGGGCGTGGCCGGAACTGCCACGGTGCTCTCGGTGGAGCCGCTGGAGGACGGATACGCGGTGGTCCTGCGGATCCAGGTCGACGGCCTCGAACCATTCGAGACACGCGCCAGATCCGGCTGGGGCCGCATGAACGTCGGCCAGACCGTCGAGGTGCTCATGGACCCATCGGACCAACTGTTCACCATCGTCGATTCCTGACCGGCGTGGCACACCCGGCTCCGGTCGGCGTGGCTCATCGTACGAGGGCGGGATTCCAGCAGGCCTCGCCCTCTCAGCGGCTACAGTGTGCGGATGGACATTCGCATCGCCGCGTACGGGGTCATCATCCGTGACGGAGAGATCCTGCTGTCCCATTGGAACGAGCACGGGCGCTCCGGCTGGACGCTGCCGGGCGGCGGCATCGAGGGCGACGAGCACCCCGCTCAGGCGGTCGTGCGCGAGATCCGCGAAGAGACCGGGCACGAGGCATCCGTCGACCGGTTGCTCGGCATCGACACGATGGTCGTGCCCGCGGCGAAACGGCTGAAGGGTTCGGCGCCGCTGTACGCGATGCGCGTCGTCTACCGCGCTCACGTGACGGGCGGCGAGCTCCGCAACGAGATCGGCGGTTCGAGCGACGAGGCCCGCTGGGTCCGGCTCGACGAGGTGGGCTCGCTGCATCGCGTGAGCCTGCTCGACATCGGTCTGCGATTGAACGCCGCCGAGCCCGACGACGGCGTGCCGCCGGTCGCGTAGGCGACGAGGACCGCGCTCCCGTCGCTCGCGCGCGACCCGGACCCCGCACCGATGACGAACTCGGTGATGCGGGCTCCGCGTCGCGCGCGAGCGACGGAGGACGAGGTGGAGGCGATGAGGCGAACCCGCACGGACCGGCGTTGGGCGTGATGCCCGCGTGCGGCCCGTACGGATTCGCGGTGGACGGCTGCGGAGCGCATCAGACGAGCGGGCTTCCGAGAGTGGCGAGCTGACGCTGCAGTTCGCCGCGGGCCTCGTTCGCCGCCTGGGCCGTCTGTCGGCGCAACAGCACGGTTTCGGGGGTGCGCAGCGCCTCACGCCGGCGGCTCCAGTCGAGCAGTGCCAGGCCGAGGCGTCGTGCGACGCGGTCCTGGAGATCCAGGGATCGCGGTTGGTACAGGGTCGTGCGTCCCGGGGTGGGGCGGGCGGCCGTGAGTGTCGTGGTGTTCACGATCATTCCTTCGTTTCGATGGTGTCGAGAGATCCCGTGACGGATGCCGCGGGGTGCGGGTCGATGGGCGGATGCCGCAGCGGCGCGTCGTTCGGGCGCGCTCGAGTGCGGCGGGAGCCGGGTGCACGCGAGCAGATCGCCGAGGGCGAGGCGCCGGCAGTGCACCGGGGGCGCGGTCACGAGGACCGGTGGGACGACGTCGGACGGATGCCGGTCAGCGGGTCGCGTTGCGACACGATGAGGCGTGCACCTCTGGTCCGTCCTCGTCAGACGGGGTTACGCCGGCGCCGAAGGCGGATGGCGTCTGGAGCGGTCAGCCGGCCGTGCGAACGAGGAGGAATCCGGCGGAACGGAATGCAGTGATGTGCTTGTTCATGGGACTCAACTCCTCTTGTGGCTACTTGGTGACTGTCACCGAGATAAGAACCTAGCGGCAAGCTCACAGGTTGCGCAAGGGCGAATCGGAAATCGGCCAGAAATCAGTGGCAACCCTGAGTCAGGGGACGACGAACGCCCCGCCGATGGGCGGGGCGTTCAAGCGATCAGGTCAGAGCGCGGGGGAGGAACCCGTGCCGGGCGCGGGCTCGTCGTCGGCGACCCAGAGCTCGTCGTCGGCGCGGAACGTCTGCCAGACGGCATACGCGATGCCGGCGGCGACCGTGATGCCCGCGATGATCGCGAGCGTGCCGCCGAAACCGGGGCCGCTCTTCTTGGCGGGCGGAAGCGCGGCGGGCGCGACGCGCTGAACGGCGCGGCGGACGCGTGCGTCGTTGGCGATGTCGCCGATCGAGAGCACCGAACCCAGTGCGTTGCCGGCGGCGCGTTCGAGCGAGTCGCCCGTGACCGAGGCGAGCTCCTTCGCCTGGGTCAGGCGTGGGCGGACGTACCCGTGGTAGCCCGAGCGAACGCGCGGAATGACCTCTTCTTGGGTGAGCGCACCGAGCTGGCGGCTCGCCTCACGCGCAACGGCGTTCGCGCGGTCGAGTACCTGCTGCTGATCCCCCCAGAGATCCTCGGCACTACTGCGCAGCCGCTTGAGTTCTTTCTGGCGCTTGCGTGACAGGCTCATGTCGACCCTCCATCGATGTGCAGCGAATCACTCCATCTTGCCATTGATGAGGCTGGAAGCGGGGTGGGAGTCCCAAACCCGTATTCCCCTTGACGAATCAGTGCGTGACAGAATAAGGGAATGCCGATTCACACCGCAGTCGCGACCCTCAACACCAGCCTCGGACCGATCAAGGTCGACCTCTACGGACACCACGCACCGAAGACGGTGAAGAACTTCGTGGGCCTCGCCACGGGCGAGATCGAGTGGACCCACCCGGCCACCGGCCAGAAGTCCACCGACCCGCTGTACGACGGCGTCGTCTTCCACCGCATCATCCCCGGCTTCATGATCCAGGGCGGCGACCCGCTCGGGCAGGGCATCGGCGGACCGGGTTACCAGTTCGACGACGAGATCAACCCCGAGCTCGACTTCACCGAGCCCTACGTGCTCGCCATGGCCAACGCCGGCATCCAGGGCGGCCGCGGCACCAACGGGTCGCAGTTCTTCATCACCGTCGGCCCGACCACGTGGCTGCAGGGAAAGCACTCGATCTTCGGCAAGGTGACCGACGCCGCGAGCCAGGCCGTCGTCGACAAGCTCGCCTCGGTTCCGACCGATGGTCGTGACCGCCCCCTCGACGACGTGGTGATCGAGAGCGTCACCGTCGAGCAGGTCTGATCCACCGGTGAGCGATGCCGGCGCGCAGCGCGCGAACTTCTGCTACCGGCACCCCGATCGTCAGAGCTTCGTGCTCTGCCAGCGCTGCGGTCGCACGGTGTGCGGCGAATGCCAGACACCGGCGCCCGTCGGCGTGATCTGCCCCGAGTGCATGCGCGAACAGCGCGCGTCGGCACCCCGCACCAAGCCCGCCGTGCTCACGCGCATGCGGTCCGCGGCCGGGCGGGGTGCGCCCGTGGTGACGTATACCCTCATCGGCATCACCCTCGCGGTGTTCGTGCTGCAGCTGATTCCCGGCCTCGCGATCACCGACCGGCTGCTGTACGCCGGCGTGTACTCGCACCCGGGCAACTTCGAGCCGTGGCGCATGATCACGGCGATGTTCGTGCATTCCACAGGCCTGCTGTTCCATGTCGCCCTGAACATGTACACGCTCTGGATCTTCGGCCAGCTGCTCGAGGGGCTCCTCGGTCGCGGCCGGTTCCTGGCGCTCTACCTGATCTCCGGGTTCGCCGGGTCGGTCGGCGTGCTCTGGCTCGGCGACCCGCGCGTCGGCGTCGTCGGCGCCTCGGGCGCGATCTTCGGCCTCATGGGCGCGTTCCTCGTGATCCAGCGGCGCCTCGGCGGTCAGACGACGCAGCTGTTCGTGCTGCTCGGCATCAACCTCGTGATCGGCTTCGTCCCGGGCTTCAACATCGCGTGGCAGGCCCACCTCGGCGGCTTGATCGGTGGCGCACTCGTCGGCCTCATCTTCATCGAGACCCGCAAGCGGTCGCAGCAGCGGGCGCAGATCTGGTGGCTGGTGGCGCTCTGCGCGGTGCTCGTGCTCCTCAGCCTGCGTTACTTCTTCTTCCCGCTGTTCTGAGGCCCGGCCCGAGGTTATCCACAGGCCCATCCACAACTGGGGAGAGAGTTACACGAGTGTAATTGCGAACCGGTCAATGGGGTTCGCGACGTCGAGCATGCACGACGAGCGCACGCGAAAGAAGACGAGCGGATGCCGCATCCGCTCGTCTTCTCAGAAGTCGTCGTGTGTGGGGCTCAGCGCCAGCGCGTCGTCATGAGGAAGCCGACGAACGCGATGCCGAACCCGATCAGGATGTTCCACGAACCGAGGTCGGCGATGGGCAGCTTGCCCTGGCTCACGTAGAACACGATGATCCACGCCAGGCCGAGCAGCATGAAGCCGAACATGACGGGCTTGAACCACACCGGGTTCGGCGCTTCTTCGCCGCTCGCTTGCTCGGCGCGCGCGGGCTTGGGGGATTTCGTACGTGCCATGCGGGTGATTCTATCCGAGAGCGGACAGGACTCACAGCCGAGGGGTCTCCGGGGCGAATAGAATCGAGCCCATGTCCGATCTGGAGCCCGAGGCGCGTCGTCGCGTGCGAGCGCGCGAGAAGGCCGCCGGCCGCAAGCCGCGCCACCGCGTCAGCGTGGTCGGGGTGTTCGGCGAGCTCCTGCTCACCGCCGGCGTGCTGATCCTGCTGTTCCTCGGGTGGCAGCTCTGGTGGAACGACGCGATCATGGCCGGGCAGCAGTCGGCTGCGGCATCCGCTCAGAGTGCCGAATGGGACAAGTGGGCCCGCCAACAGCCTGCGCCCGCACCCGAGGACTACGGCGACCCGGTGGTCGGGCCGGCCGAGTACCCCAACGGCGAGGCGTTCGCGGTCATGTACGTGCCGCGCTTCGACGCCCCCGACACCCACGACTCGGTGCGCCAGATCGCCGAGGGCTACGGGCTCGACGTGCTCAACAGTTTCGAGACCGGCGTCGGGCACTACCCGGGCACGCAGATGCCCGGTCAGGTCGGCAACTTCGCGATCGCGTCGCACCGAAGCGCCTACGGCGGCGGCATGCACGAGATCGAGCAGTTCCAGCTCGGCGACCCGATCTACATCCAGACGAAGGACGGCTGGTACACCTACCGCTTCCGCGACTTCGAGTACGTCACGCCCGACACCACCGACGTGCTCGCGGCCGTGCCGCACCGCGCCGATCTCGCGCCGACCGACCGCATCATCACCTTGACGACGTGCAATCCGCTGTACTCGACGGCCGAACGCCTCGTCGCCTACGGCGTGCTCGACTCGTGGCAGCCGGCCTCCGCCGGGCCGCCGGCCGAGATCGCCGACATCGTCGCCACCTGGGGGTCCTGAACCATGTACGGAGCGCTGTGGCGCGTGTTGCCGGGCCCGGTCTGGCTGCGCCTGATCCTGCTGCTGATCCTCATCGCAGCCGCGGTCTACGCCCTCTTCACGTGGGTGTTCCCCTGGGTCGACGGCATCGTCAACCCGATCGACGTCACGGTGGACCAATGACCCGAATCCTCGTCATCGACAACTACGACAGCTTCGTCTACACGCTGAACGGGTACCTCCAAGAGCTCGGCGCCGAGACCGACGTGCTGCGCAATGACGCCTTCCCGGTGTCCGAGGTGCCGGCGCGCATCGCGGAATACGACGGGGTGCTCGTCTCACCGGGGCCCGGCAAGCCGTCGGTCGCGGGCGTCTCGATCCCGACCGTGCACGCGGCGCACACGGCCGGCATTCCGCTGCTCGGGGTCTGCCTCGGGCATCAGGCCATCGCCGAGGCGTTCGGCGCCGTCGTCACGAACGCCGAAGAGCTCATGCACGGCAAGACCTCGAGCATCACGCACGACGACAGCGGCTTCTACGACGGCGTTCCGCAGCCGTTCACGGCGACCAGGTACCACTCGCTCGCCGTGGTCGACGGCACCGTGCCGCGCGAGCTCATCGTGACCAGCCGCACGCAGGGCGGGGTCATCATGGGGCTCCGTCACGAGAGCGCCCCGATCTTCGGCGTGCAGTTCCACCCCGAGTCGGTGCTCACCGAGGGTGGCTACCGCATGCTCGGCAACTGGCTCGCCGTGACCGGACTGGCTGAAGCACCCGAACGCGCGGCCGGGCTGAACCCGCTGCTGCGCGCCACCGAGGCCTGAGTTCGACCACCGGCGGATGCCGCGCCTGTGCGCTGCTCGGTCGGTTGTCGGTGTCGGTGTCGGCGCGTGAACGCCCGCTCGCCCGACGGGCTCAGCCCGCGCAGTAGGTGAGCTCGACCTCGGAGTGCTGCGGCACGTCGCCGGCCGGAAGCGACTGGTGCGTGACGGGGGATCCGGGCTGGGACGCGCACCCGGGGTCGGGCTTCGGCACGGGCGTGAGCTGCCGATTCTCTGCCGAGAGCAGCGAGGACGCCGCCTCGAGGGTCTGCTCGGTGAGATCGGGCAGGGTGACCATGCCGTTGGAGATGGTGAAGTTCACGGTGGACCCGACCTCGACCGAGGAACCGGATGCAGGATCGGTGGAGAGGACGATGTCGGCGGCGACGGTCGGCGAGGTCGTGCGCGTCTCGGTGCCCGGTTTGAGCCCGACCCCGTCAAGGTCGGCCTTCGCGTCGTCGAGGGACTTGTTGCGCACATCGGGCACGGCGATCGCCTCACGCCCCTTCGACACGTACACCGTGATGGGCGTGCCGTTGTCGACGATCTCGCCGGCGGGCGGGTCGGTGCGGGTGACGTTGCCGGCCGGGACGTCGTCGTCGACCTCGTCGATGCGAGTCGCGGGCAGGCCGAGCTCCTGAAGCTGCGAGACGGCCTGCTCATAGGTGGTGTCGGCGGTGAACGCGGGAACCTCGCGCGCGTTGGACGGCACCTCGACCGTGGGCTGCAGGTTGAAGGCCCAGTACATGACGGCGACGACGATGACGATGACGCCGATGATGCCCGACCAGATCCAGATGGCCGGGGGACGACGCTGGGTGCGGGCCATCGTCTCGTCTTCGGTGAGCTGCCGCAGCGCGAGTTCCGAGGTGGAGAGCGAACCGGTGGGCGTCGTGCCGAAGAAGGCCGCGGTCTCGTCGGTGCGCTGGTGCTGCGGTACGCGACCGGATGCCGCGGTGTCGATGTCGGCCCGGAACTCGGCCGCCGTCTGGTATCGGCCCTCGCGGGTCTTCGTCAGGGCGTGCATGACGACCGCGTCGAGCGCGGGGGAGACGCGCGGGTTGATGACGCTCGGCTTCACGGGCCGTTCGCTCACATGCTGGTAGGCGACGGCGACCGGGGTGTCGCCGCGGAACGGCGGCCGACCGGTGAGCATCTCGAAGAGCACGACGCCCGTGGAGTAGAGGTCGGTGCGCGCGTCGACGGTCTCGCCCTTGGCCTGCTCGGGCGAGAAGTACGATGCGGTGCCGAGGATCGCCGTGGTCTGCGCCACCGTCGTCGACGAGTCGGACACCGCACGCGCGATGCCGAAGTCCATGACCTTCACCTGGCCGGTGGTGGTGATCATGATGTTGCCGGGCTTGATGTCGCGGTGCACGACACCGGCACGATGCGAGTACTCGAGTGCGGTCAGGACGCCGTCGATGACCCGCACCGCGGCGGCCGGCTCGAGCGGCCCGTCGTGGATGATGTCCTTCAGCAGGCGACCCTCGACGAACTCCATGACGATGAAGGGCAGCTGCACCTCATGGCCGGAGGCGTCGGTCACGGTCTCTTCACCGGCGTCGAACACGCGCACGATCGTGGGGTGCGCCATGCGCGCCGCGGACTGGGCCTCTTGACGGAACCGCATGCGGAACGCCGGGTCCGTCGCGAGCTGCGGCTTCAGCAGCTTGATGGCGACCTGGCGCCCGAGACGGGTGTCCTGGCCGACGTGGACGTCGGACATGCCGCCTCGGCCGATGAGTTGACCGACGCGATAGCGTTCGGCGAGCATCTGTCCTTCGTCACTCACGTGCGGTCGACTCCCTTCAAGTCACATCGTGTCGTTCGGTGCGTGGTCTCCGCGGGATACCGGAGCGCGACTCCCGGTTGGCCGGGTGCCGCGCTCTCATGGCCTACTGGTTGCCCGCGGGCGGCAGGGCGCCGTCGTCGGGCTCCTCGGAGGGCGGCGTCGCCGCCACCACCGTGACCGAGCCGACGGGCGACGTGCCCGAGCTCAGCTGCCCGCAGAAGTACAGGTACGAGACGTCGACCGTGCTGCCGTCGGCGGCATCGCCGTTGACGGTGATGGTCACGTTGGTCGCGCCGGCACCGAGCGGCGGTGCGGATGCCGCGGGGCCGTCGACGTTGACCTGGTATCCGGAGAGCGTCTGGCCGGCAGGGCAGGTGGCCTGCGGCCACTTGACCTCGAACGAGCCGCCGGGGGCGACCTCTGCGGGCGTGACGCTCGGTGCGGACCCCGGCGCGGCCGGAGTCTCGGGCGCCGCGTAGTACGTGATCGTGACCTCGGCGCCGATCGGGACGGGCCCGGTCGGGTTGACGTCGTACACGATGCCGGTGCCCGACGGGTCTGCGGCAGCCTTGCCCTCGACGGCGTTGGCCACCATCTCGAGGTCGCTGAGCTTGGCCCGGGCGTCGTCGGCCGAGAGGCCGACGAAGTCGTCGGGGTTGATCTGCACGGTCGTCGGCGCATCGCTCGTCGGCGGCGGCGCGGTCGTCGACGTGCTCGGTGGAGCGCTGCGCGTCGTGCTCGTGGTCTTCGTGGGCTCGCCACCGCCGCTCATCGCGAGGGCGATGATCGTGCCGATGAGCACGATCGCGAGGATCGCGATGAGCACGATGAGCGGCCAGGTCCAGGGGCTGCGCTTCTTCTCTTCGCCCTCGCCCTCTTCGCCCTCTTCATCGCCGGGTGCGCCGGTCGGGAGCACCGTGGTCGCGGCGGTCGCGCCGGCCTGGGGCATGAGCATGGTGGCGGCGGTCGCGCCGGCCGCCCCGAGGATCGCGGGGACGGCGACGGTGGCCGCCTGCACGTCGCCACGACGCAGCGCCGTGGCGGCGCGCGCGAGGTGCGCGGCCGTCTGCGGTCGCTCGGCCGGGTTCTTCGCGATGCAGGCGTAGACGAGGTTGCGCACCGGCTCGGAGACCGTGACCGGAAGGTCGGGCGGCGTCTCGTTGATCTGCGCCATGGCGATCGCGACCTGCGACTCGCCGGTGAACGGCCGGCGGCCCGCGAGCGCCTCGTAGGCGACGATGCCGAGCGAGTAGATGTCGGTCGTCGGCGACGCCGGGTGACCGGACGCCTGCTCGGGCGAGAGGTACTGCACCGTGCCCATGACCTGGCCGGTCGCGGTCAGCGGCACCTGGTCGGCGATGCGCGCGATGCCGAAGTCGGTGATCTTGACCCGGCCGTCGGGCGTGATGAGCAGGTTGCCCGGCTTGATGTCGCGGTGCACGAGGCCTGCGGCGTGCGCGGCCTGCAGTGCGTTCGCCGTCTGGGCGACGATGTCGAGCACCTTGTCGGTGGACAGCACGTGCTCGCGCTCGAGGATCGTGGAGAGGGCCTCGCCGGGGACGAGCTCCATCACGAGGTAGGCGCTGCCCTCCTCTTCGCCGTAGTCGAAGACGTTGGCGATGCCCTCGTGGTTCACGAGGGCGGCGTGGCGCGCCTCGGCACGGAAGCGCTCGAGGAAGCCCGGGTCGCCGAGGTATTCGTCTTTCAGGATCTTGATGGCGACCTGTCGGCCGATCACGAGGTCGGTGGCTTGCCACACCTCGCCCATCCCGCCGATCGCGATGCGGGATTGCAGTTCGTAGCGCCCCCCGAAGGTGAGCCCTGCGCTCGGTCTCATTTGTTCAGCACCGCCTCTAGTACCTGCTTTGCGATGGGTGCGGCGATGAGATTGCCGTACCCGTCCTGACCCAGTCCCCCGCCATCCTCCACGAGTACCGTGATCGCATACTGAGGGTTGTCGGCGGGGGCAAAACCGGTGAACCACAAGGTGTAAGGATCATCCTCGCCGTTCTCCGCTGTACCCGTCTTACCGGCCACGCTGACGCCGTCTATTCTTGCATTACTCGCGGCCCCGCTTTCGACGCCGTTGATCATCATCTCGGTCATCGTCTTCGCGGTGCTCTCGCTGACGGCGCGGCCGAACTCCGAGGGCTTGAAGTCCTCGAGCGGGCTGAAGTCGGGTGCGGTGATGCCGTCGACCAGGTTGGGGTTCATCACGATGCCGCCGTTCGCGATCGCGGCCGAGACCATCGACATCTGCAGCGGCGTCGCCCGCACCGTGTACTGGCCGAACGCCGACAGCGCGGTCTGCGGCTCGTCGAGCCCCCGCGGGTAGACGCTCGGCTCGGTCGGGGTGGGGATGTCGAATTCGTGGTTGAAGCCGAACTTCTCGGCCTGCTCGCGGATCGCGTCGTCGCCGAGTTCCATGCCGAGCTCCGCGAACGGGATGTTGCACGAGAAGCGGAGTGCGTCGGCGAGGGTCACGGTCGCGCCGCCGCTGCCGCAGGTGCCGCCGCCGGAGTTGATGACCACTGAATCGGTGCCGGGCAGCGTGAGCTCGCCGGGGTTCGGGAACGTGCTCTCGGGGGTGTACCGTCCGGACTCGAGCGCCGCGGCGGTGACGACGAGCTTGAACACCGAACCGGGAGGGTTCATGTCGCCACCCGTGGCGCGGTTGAAGAGCGGGTCGCTCGGATCCGCGAGGAGTCCTTCGTAGGTCGCCTCGACCGCGTCGGTGTCGTGGCTCACGAGCGTGTTCGGATCGAACGTGGGCTTGGTGACCATCGCGAGGATGCGGCCCGTCGCCGGCTCGGTCACGGTGACCGCGCCCTGATAGTCGCCGAGCGCATCCCACGCCGCCTGCTGGATGAAGGGGTCGATCGCGGTGTCGACCGAGGCCCCCATCGGGTCCTGACCGGAGATGAGGCGGTTGATCTTGTCGAAGAACTGCGAGGAGGCCTGGCCGCTCAGGTAGTCGTTGAGCGAGCTCTCGAGCCCGGTGGCCTCGCCGTTGACGGGGATGTACCCGGTGATCGCGGCGTAGAGCGGCCCGTTCGGGTAGACGCGGAGGAACTTGTAGTCGTCGTCGGATGCCTGCGAGAAGGCCACCGGCGTTCCGTCGACGAGGATCGGACCGCGTTCGACCGAGTAGCTCGCGTACAGCGTGCGGGAGTTGCGCGGGTCGGCCGCGAGCGCGTCGGCCGAGAAGTATTGGATGACCGTCGTCGAGACGAACAGGGCCGTGAACATCAGCAGGGCGACGATGCTGACGCGCTTGAGTTCTCGATTCATCCGTCGATCACCAGCCTCGGATGGTTGCGGACGGTGTCGGACAGGCGCAGCAGCAGGGCCACGATGATCCAGTTCGCCACGAGTGAGGAACCACCGGCCGCGAGGAACGGGGTGGTGAGGCCGGTGAGCGGGATGACCCGCGTGACGCCGCCGACGACGATGAACACCTGCAGCGCGACGACGAAGGCGAGGCCCACGCCGAGGAGCTTGCCGAAGTCGTCTTGACCGGCGAAGCCGATGCGGAACCCGCGGGCGACGAGCAGCACGTAGAGCGCGAAGATCGCGAAGAGTCCGGCGAGGCCGAGCTCCTCGCCGAGGCTCGCGATGATGTAGTCGCTCTGCGGGACCGGCGTGATGTCGGGGCTGCCTCGCCCGAGGCCGGTGCCGATGAGCCCGCCGTTGGCGAGCCCGAACAGGCCCTGCACGAGCTGGTAGCTGCCGCCCGGGTCGGCGTTGTACCGCCCGTCGCTGAACGGCTCGAGCCAGTTCTGGAAGCGGGCGTGCACGTAGTCGAGCGTCTGGCTGGCGATGAGGGCGCCCGCGAGGAAGAGGGAGAGGCCGAGCACGACCCACGACAGGCGGCTCGTCGCCACGTAGAGCATGACGAGGAACAGGCCGAAATAGAGCAGGGCGGTGCCGAGGTCGCGCTGGAACACGATGACCGCCATCGACAGCGCCCACACGATGAGGAGCGGGCCGAGGTCGCGCGCCCGCGGGAACCGCATGCCGAGGAACTTCGTGCCGACCATCGAGAGCGAGTCGCGGTTGCGCACCAGGTATCCGGCGAAGAAGACCGCGAGGGCGATCTTCGCGATCTCACCGGGCTGGAACGAGGCGAACGAGCCGAAGCTGATCCACACGCGGGCGCCGTTGATCTCCTTGCCGAGACCTGGGATGAGCGGCAGGAGCAGCAGCACGATCGCGACGAGCCCTGAGAGGTAGGTGTACCGGAAGAGCACGCGGTGGTTGCGGATGAGCAGGATCGTGGCGATGGCGGCGATGATCGCGATCGCGCTCCAGGCGATCTGGCGCACCGAGGCGCTCTCCCAGCCGGACTCGCCGAAGGCGATGTCGATGCGGTAGATCTCGGCGATGCCGATGCCGTTGAGCACGGTGGCGATGGGCAACAGGAAGGGGTCGGCATCGCGGGCGACGAAGCGCATGACGATGTGCAGGGCGAAGACGAGGAGCGAGAGCCCCGCGCCGAGCAGCACGAGCTGGGTGTCGACGTGCCCGAGTGCGCCGAGCTGCACGAGCACGATCGCGCTCGCGTTGATGAAGCAGGCCACGAGGAGCAGCCAGAACTCGAGGTTGCGCAGGCGCTGGGGCATGCGGATGCGGCGGATGCCGTCTGGCGGCGTCGACGCGGGCGGCTGGGTCGCGGTGATGCGACCGGTGGCGGCATCACTCAAGGGACTGCTCCAATCTCGCCACGATCTGGGTCGCATCGGCGAGCGAGCCCGCGCTGATGGTCTTCTCGACGCGTTGCTGGTCGTAGGTGCGCAGTTCGGACACGTCGATGCTCGTCTCCCGGTACAGCTCGTGCAGCGAGATCGGCCCCAGGTCTTGCTGGATGCCCTGGAAGATCGCCACGCGACCGTTGGACTCGCCCACGTAGTACCGCGTCTGCGTCCACTGGTAGCCCAGTGCGACGGCCGCCACGATGACGGCGGCCATGGCGAAGATCCAGAAGCCCCAGACCCAGCGGCGACGACGGCGGCGCCGGGCGTCCTCCTCGATGATCTCGTCGAAGTAGTCCTCGGAATCGGGCTCGAAGTGCGTCTCCTGCACCGGATGCGGGCGGAACGGCGCCAGGCGGATGGCACGGGGACGAACCGGTTCGGATGCCGCACCGAAGGCGAGCGGGGCGGCGGCGGAGCCGACGACGAGCGGCGGCGTGGCCGGTGCGGGCGGATCCCCGATGTCGAGGATGACGACCGTGACGTTGTCGGGGGCGCCGCCGTCGAGCGAGGCCTTCACGAGGCGGTCGGCGACCTGCTTGGCCCCGGCCTCGGCCGAGAGCTGCTCGTGGATCTCGTCGAATGACACCACGCCCGAGAGCCCGTCGGAACAGATCAGCCAGCGGTCGCCCGGCCTCGTGTCGAGCACCATCGTGTCGATCTCTGGCGAGGCCTCGACATCGCCGAGCACGCGCATGAGCACCGAACGGCGAGGGTGCACCATCGCCTCCTCGGCGGTGATGCGGCCGGCGTCGACGAGGCGCTGCACGAACGTGTGGTCGATCGAGATCTGGCTGAGCTCGCCCGAGCGCAGCAGGTAGATGCGCGAGTCGCCGATATGGGCGATGACGACGCGGTCGCCGTGCAGCAGGATCGCGCTGGCGGTGGTGCCCATGCCGGTGAGCTCGGAATGCTCGGACACCGTCTCGGCCAGCCGCCGGTTCGCCGCGATGAGCGCGCCCTCGAGGGCGGCGGATGCCTCGGGTGCCGAGGCGTAGTCGTCGTCGGCCTCGGCGACGCGCTGCGTGACGATCGCGCTGGCGACGTCACCGCCGGCGTGACCGCCCATGCCGTCGGCCACGAGGAACAACCGGCGTCCGGCGTAGCCGGAGTCCTGGTTGTTCGAGCGGATGCGCCCGACGTGCGAGACCGCGGCGCTCGCCTTGACCGACACCATGGCCTACCGCCGCAGCTCGAACGTCGTCGCTCCGACCTTGATGGTCGCTCCGAGGGGGATGGGCACGGGGGCGGTGACACGCACTCCGTCGAGGAAGGTGCCGTTCGTGGAATCGAGGTCCTGGATCATCCAGCGACCGCTCCACAGCATCATGCGGGCGTGATGGGTCGACGTGTAGTCGTCGCGGATGATGATGGCCGAGTCGCTGGAGCGCCCGATCGTGATCTCGTCGCGTCCGAGCGGGAACTCGGTGCCCGCCTTCTGCCCGCTCGTGATGACGAGCTTGGAGGGGGAGTCGGTGGCTCCGGATGCCGCGGCGCCGGCCGCACCCGCCCCGGCGAGGGCGGCACCGCCCGCCGCCGCGCCGACGCCCGCGGAGACCGGCGCCTTGGCCGGGGCGGGGAACGCCGAGCCGCCGGAGGACGCCGCGCTCGAGGCATCCGGCTGGAGCTTGCGCACGCGCTGGCCGAACAGGTCGCTGCGCAGCGCGTAGACGATGGCGAAGACGAACACCCAGAGCAGGAGGAGGAATCCGAGCTGCAGGACCAGCAGGGTGAGCTCGCTCATTCGGCCGGCCCCCAGAATCCGCCGAGGTCGTGGCGTTCGGTCGCCGGGTCGACACGAGGCGCGGGCGTTGCGGGGGATGCGGCTTGGGCGAGCACCCGGAACACGATACGCGACCGGCCGATGGTGATGACCCCGTCGGGCTCGAGGATGGCCTCGGTGATGCGCGCGCCGTTCAGCTGGGTGCCGTTCGTGGAGCCCAGGTCGCGCACGCGCGCACGCGAGCCGTCCCACTGCACCTCGGCATGGCGTCGGGATGCGCCGGAGTCGTCGATCGTGACATCCGCTTCGCTGCCGCGCCCGATGACGGTGCGGCCCTTGATGATCGGATGCCGCGTGCCGCCGATGTCGAGCACCGGGGTCCAGGCGACCTGCCCCTTCACGTTGCGGGAGTCGACCTGCACGAGCCCCTCGGCGAGGCTCTCGTCGGAGGCGAGCTCGATCGTGATGCCGCCCGCGAACTGGAAGCGCTGGCTCGCCGCATGCTTCTGCACGAGGTCGACGAGCTCGTCGGTGAGCGCGGGGCCGAGCCCGGTCATGCGCGCGTGGTCGGCCGGAGACATGCGCACCCGGAACTTGTTCGGCACGAGCACGCGGTCGCGCGAGACGACCGCCGCCTTCGTGTCGATCTCGCGCTTCAGTGCCGCCGTGATCTCGACGGGCTGCAGCCCCGAGCGAAAGGTCTTCGCGAAGGCGCCGTTGACGGCGCGCTCGAGACCTTTCTCGAAGTTGTCCAGTAGGCCCACAGGTCTCCCGATCCCGTTCCGTAGATTGCTGACATGCTAGCCCGATCGACTGGGAACACCGCCCCTCAGTCGACCGGAATCGCGGATTCCTCGGCGTCGAGGTCGATCGAGAGCGTCGGGATGGAGGCCGTCAGCAGCGTGCCGTCGGCCCGGCGCGAGCCCGCGACATCCTTCATGCGCGGCGCCCCGTGCAGACGCGGCCCCTGGCCCTGCAACGGCACCGAGACATCCGCCTCGGGGCTGATGAAGACCCGCTCGCCGCGAACGCTCGCTTCGACGCCGTCGCCCGATTCCACGTGGAACGAGATGGCCTCGGCCTCGAGCGTGACGCGGATGCGCGTGCCGCGCAACGTGAGCGGGAAGGTGAGCCTGGACCACGAGTCGGGCAGGCGCGGGTCGAATGCGAACCGCCCGAGGTGGTCGCGGAACCCGGCGAATCCCATGACGAGCGCAGCCCACACGCCGCCCGTCGAGGCGACGTGCACGCCGTCGGCCGCGTTCTGGTGCAGGTCGGCGAGGTCGACGTACAGCGCCGAGCGGAAGTAGCGCAGCGCGAGCTCGTGGTAGCCGACCTCGGCGGCGATGATCGACTGCACGACCGCCGACAGCGTCGAGTCGCCCGTGGTCAGCGGGTCGTAGTACTCGAAGTCGGCGAGCTTCTCGGCATCGGTGAACCGGTCGCCCTGCAGGTAGAGCGCGAGCACGACGTCGGCCTGCTTCAGCACCTGGAAACGGTAGATGACGAGCGGGTGGTAGTGCAGCAGCAGCGGGCGCCGGCTCTCGGGCGTGTTCTCGAGGTCCCAGAGCTCCTTCTCGAGGAAGGCCGAGTCCTGCGGGTGCACGCCGAGCTGCGCGTCGAACGGGATGTGCATGTGCGCGGCCGCGCGCCGCCACTCGCCGACCTCCGACGGGGTGACCCCGAGTCGCGCGACGAGCTTGTGGTAGGCGATCGGGTCGTGCAGCTGCAACTGGTCGACGGCGGATGCCGCGGCGGCGAGGTTCGCCCGCGCCATGACGTTCGTGTACAGGTTGTCGTTGACGACCGTGGTGTACTCGTCGGGCCCGGTGACGCCGTGGATGTGGAAGACCTCGTCGGCCGTGCCCCCCGACCGCCAGAACCCCAGGTCCTCCCACATGCGCGCCGTCTCGACCAGGATGTCGATCGCGCCACGACCGAGGAAGTCGGTGTCGCCGGTGGCCGCGACGTACTGGCACAGCGCATAGGAGATGTCGGCGTCGATGTGGTACTGCGCGGTGCCCGCCGCGTAGTAGGCCGAGGACTCGAGGCCGTTGATGGTGCGCCACGGGAAGAGCGCGCCGCGCTGGTTGAGCTCGAGCGCACGGGCGCGGGCGGCGTCGAGCATGCGCTGGCGGAACCGCAGCACGTTGCGGGCCACGTTCGGCGCCGTGTAGCTGAGGAACGGGAGCACGTAGATCTCGCTGTCCCAGAAGTAGTGGCCGCCGTAGCCGGAGCCGCTCACGCCCTTGGCCGCGACGCCGTCGCCGTCGGTGCGGGCCGAGGCCTGCGCGAGCTGGAACAGGTTCCAGCGCACCGCCTGCTGCACCTCGGGCTGGCCCTCGATCTCGACGTCGGAGCCGGCCCAGAAGTCGTCGAGCCACGCGCGCTGCCGGGTGAACAGCTCGGCCACGCCGACCTCGAGGCCGCGGTCGAGCGTGCGGTCGCAGCGGTCGACGAGCTCGCGCGTGGGCACCGTGCGGGCCGTGTGATAGCTCACGAACTTCGTGATGCGGATCGGCTTGCCCTGCTCGGCGTGCACCCGGTAGAGGTGCTTGGCGAGGTCGTCGCCGATGGAGCCGGCCTCGGTGAACTCGTTCTCGGTCGCGATCTCGTGCTCGACGCCGACCGCGATCGTCATGCCCGAGTTCGTGCACTGGTAGCCGAGCATGTAGCGGTCGCCCTCGGCGCGCTTGATGCGCGGCTGCAGCACCCGGTCGGTGAACATGTCGGCCTTGCGCGGGTCGAACACGCCAGGGTCCTCCTGCACGCCCGAGCGGTACTCGTCGCGGCCGTCCTGACGGTTCAGGATCTGGCTCGAGATCGCGATCGCGGCATCGGAGTCGAGCATCTCGACCTCGTAGTCGAGCACCACGAGGTGGCGGTCGGTGAACGAGACCATGCGCCGGCTCGTGATGCGCACGCGCTTGCCCGACGGCGTTCGCCACTCGATCGAGCGCGACAGCGCACCCTGCCGGAAGTCGAGACGGCGCTCGTACTCGAGCAGTTCGGCCGTCGCGATGACGAGCGGCTCGTCGTCGACGTAGAGCCGGATGATCTTCGCGTCGGGCGCGTTCACGATGGTCTGCCCCACCCGCGCGAAGCCGAAGGCCTCTTCGGCGTGGCGGATCGGCCACGTCTCGTGGAACCCGTTGACGAACGTGCCGTGCAGGTGCCCGTCGCGGCCCTCCTCGACGTTGCCGCGAAGCCCCAGGTAGCCGTTGCCGACCGCGAACAGCGTCTCGGTGCGGCCCTGGTCGTCGACGCCGAACTCGTTCTCGACGAGCGCCCACTCGTCGATCGGGAACCGGTTGCGGTCGAGGGGATCGGTGTCGGCGAACCTCATGCGTGGTCCTCTCGGGTGTCGTTCGGCGCGGTTTCTGCGGTTTCTGCGGTGTCTCGAGCGTCGGATGCCTCGGATGCGCCGGATGCCTCGGCCGCGCGTCTCACCGCGGGAAGGAGCTCGTCGAGCTCGTCGACGATGACGTCGGCGCCGAGCTCGCGCAGCGCGTCGCGGCCGACCCCTCGATCGACGCCCACGACGAGGCCGAAGTCGCCGGTCGCGCCCGCGCGGATGCCGGACTCGGCGTCCTCGACGACCGCGCAGGCCGTCGTCGGCAGGCCGAGCAGCTCGGCCGCGCGCTCGAACGTGTCGGGTGCCGGCTTGCCCGGGATGCCGTCGCGCGCCGCCACGAGACCGTCGACGACGACCTCGAAGCGATCGTCGATGCCCGCGGCGGCCAGCACCGAGGGGGCGTTCTTCGAGCTCGAGACGACGGCCACGCGGCATCCGCTCGCGATCACGGCATCGAGGAACGCGACGCTCGCCGGGTACGCCTCGACCCCCTCTTCTTCGAGCGTCTGGTTGAAGGCGTCGTTCTTGCGGTTGCCGAGGCCGTGCACCGTCTCTTCGTCGGGGCCGTCGGCGACCTCGCCCTCTGGAATGCGGATGCCGCGGCTCTCGAGCAGGCTGCGCACCCCGTCGTAGCGCGGCTTGCCGTCGATGTACGCGAAGTAGTCGCCCTCGACGTAGGGCGCGGCGCGGTGCTGCTCGAGGAACGGCGTGAACAGGCGCGACCACGCGTGCATGTGCACGATCGCCGTGGGCGTGAGCACGCCGTCGAGGTCGAAGAGCCAGCCCCGGATGCCGCCGAGGTCGACGTCGGCGGGGTTCTGGTCGGGGCTCGGGGTCTTGCCGGTGGCTGTGGCGGATGCTTCGGGGGAGTCGTGCGTGGTCACGGCGGTCCTTTCGTCGTGCCGGTCGCGGCAGTGGGACCCGCCGTTCGATGCTATTCCGCTGCGGTGCGCGAGCGCGAGGGCGGATGCGGGTTCGGAGCATTCGCGGAGGTGGCCGGCGACGTCGTGCGTACGTGCGTGCGTGCGTATCGCGCGCGGTGATCGCGTGGAGCTGTTCTGCCGGATTCGGAGTTTCTGGGACACGCCGTCGTGCAGGCCGCTGGGGCGCGGCGTGTCGCCAAATCTCCGAATCGGGCAGACATGGGGTGGCGGGGGAGGGCCTGCCCGAGGCATCCGCGGCTCGAATGGCCTTTGCCTGCGCGAGATGTTAGGCTCTCGTGGCTGGACGCACTTCGGTGCGACCACATTTGCGCGAGTGGCGGAATTGGCAGACGCGCTGGCTTCAGGTGCCAGTACTCGCAAGGGTGTGGGGGTTCAAGTCCCCCCTCGCGCACACACAAGGAACGGCCCGGAACCTCGATGAGGCTCCGGGCCGTTTTCGGGCCGTGTCCGACTGCGGAGGATTTCGCCCTTATGGTGCTCACGCGGCATCCGAACGCGAGCCCACGCGGATGCGCCGATACGCGCTCGGGGTGATGCCAACGTGGCGGATGAATTGCGACCTCAGGCGTGAGGCGCTAGTGAATCCCGCTCGCTGAGCGACCTCGTCGATCGGCGTTCGAGGCTGCAACTCCAGCAGCGTCGGAGCCGTCTCGACGCGACGCCGCGCGAGCATGCTTGCGATTCCATCGCCACAGCCCGCGTATCGGTACAGCTGTCGTCGGCTGACGTGCAATTCACGTGCCGGAGCGGTGACGTCGGCCCCCGGTCAGTCGGGCCGCCTGATCAAGGAGCGCTCCGATCCCGCTGACAGCTGGGCGGCCTGGCGGATCGCCTCGAGCATGCTGCGCTGATCAGCGACTCCCTGGCCGGCGATGTCGAAGGCGGTGCCGTGATCGACGGAGGTGCGGATGACCGGCAGCCCGACGGTGATGTTGGTCCCGGCCTCGATGCCGAGGATCTTGACGGGCCCGTGGCCTTGGTCGTGGTACATCGCGACGACGAGGTCGTAGTCGCCACGACCGGCGAGGAAGAACGCAGTGTCCGCCGGCAGCGGGCCCCGTGCGTCGATCCCATCGGCGCGGGCCGCGCGAATCCCTGGTGCGATCTTGGACTCCTCTTCGCCGTATCCGAACAAGCCGTGCTCGCCGGCGTGCGGATTGATCGCGCATACACCGATCCGCGGGTGCGCGATCCCCGCGCCGACCATCGCCGCATGCCCGCGCCGGATCGTGCGCTCGACCAGCCCGGGCTCGATGCGCGAGATCGCGTCGATCAGCCCGACATGGGTCGTCACATGAATGACCTTGACGATCGGAGTCGAGAGCATCATCGACACCTCGGCCGTACCGGTGAGCGCCGCAAGCAACTCGGTGTGGCCAGGATAATCATGGCCGGCCAGGCGCAGCGCCTCCTTGTTGAGCGGTGCGGTGCAGATCGCATCGACGGAGCCATTCATCGCCAACTCGCTGGCCACTCGCACGTACTGGAACGCGGCATCGCCTGCGACGGCCGACAACTCTCCCCATGGAAGACCCGGCGGGATCAGTCCGAGATCGATGACGTTGATCCGCCCGGGCTCGAAGACGGCGCTTTGGATCGCCGACACCGTCTCGATTCGCGCATCGAGACCGCTTATCTCAGCGGCCTCGCTCAGTCTCGTGGCATCGCCGATCACGATCGTGCGCGCGATACCGACTACCTCGGGCTCGCTCAGCGCAGCGACGACGACCTCGGGTCCGATGCCGGCGGCATCGCCCATCGTGACTGCGACGATCGGAAGGGGCAAGGGGGTGGTGTCAGTTGATTCCACGGCATGCTTTCATGTCGGTCCGGGCGCAGCCCGGAGATCTGGGATGAGGCTGTTGACCATTCGGACGAGTTGCCGATCGTCGCCGAAGCTCCCCGGACGGGTGACGAAGATCCGCCCCTCGGGCGATTCGCCGACGACGGCCATTCCGTCGGCCGTTCCGCGAAGTCGGAGTGCAGTGACGCCGAGGGCGAGGAGGACGGCTCGGGCCGTCTCGCCGCCGAGAAGGACGATCGGGCGTTCCGGTGCGGCTGGGAAGGCACGCGCGATCAGTCGAGCCATACCCTGAGCGGCAAGGTGGGCGCGATCGCGCCCGATCGACTCTGCCGGCGCCAGCCGTATCGCCACGACCCGGCCGGTCTCCAAGGCATCGACGAGCCGTGACACGGCGCCCGAAGCATCCACGCGCTCCGCATCGAGCGTGATCCCGACGGCGCCGCCTGCGACCAGGGTGTGGAATTGTCGATGCGCGGCAGCGTCCGCGCTGCCGACGACGACGAGCGGGATCCCATCGACGCTCACGTCGTGCGCCCGTACGCCGCGTTGCCGGCCGATCGCATCGGCTAGGCCCCGCGAGCCCGCGAGCACCGTGCCCTGCTCGCGGCCGTCGACGGCTCGGACGATCGTATCCAGATCCGAGTCCGTCTCCGCGTCGACGATGACGACTTTCGGGGCGCCCCCCAACTGCGACAGCGTGCTCGTCAACGCCTCCGTGCCCGCACGCACGGCGTCGAGGTGCACGGCATGGACATCGTGCGCCGCCGATGCAGAGAAGAGGTGACGTGCATCGGTGGGTGGCGCCGAGCGCTCCGTTCGCCAAAGACCCGATTCGGCGAGCACGCGGCCGTCGATGCTGAGCACGCCGCCGATCACGGTGCGGTTGAGAGCCGGAAGGCTGGGCACCAGGAGAACAGACCGGCCGGTGGTCGCGATGGCGCCGAGCTCTGTCCCCACATTGCCGCGAAGGGCGGAATCGACCTTCTTGAAGACGCTCGCGTCGGGAGGAATGCGGCGGAGCAGGGCTGTGACGCGGGAGGCGGCAACGGCGGGCTCTGCATAGCGCGTGTCGAGGTCGACCGCGATCGTGCCCTCACCAGTCGAGACCGCATCGACGGCGTCCAGAAGGAGCGTCGACGAGCGGCGTCCGAGCGCGAGCGCAGTCTCGGCGGTGCCAGTGAGGTCGTCGCCGATCACGATCTCGGGACTGTCGGCGCGGGTCATGTCCATGGAGTGCCGTATCTCTGCGCGAGCCGACGCGCGGCGTCCGGTGGGACGTTCCCGTGCGGAATCTGACCCAGATCGAGAAGGAGGCGGCAGGTCTGCTCGAGTTCCACAAGCGCCAGTCGAGCCTCGGCGAGCGTGCGTCCGGTGGTGATAGGACCGTGATACTGCAGTAGCGCGGCGCGGAACGGGTACCCGAGCGCCTCGATCTGTTCGGCCTGAGACTCGTCGCCCGGGTCCGCATAGGGGATCAGCGGTGTCTGACCGACTCGCATGACGAAGTAGGGCGTGAGCGGAGGCACGGCGCTGGCCGGTGCCCACGGATCGACGCACGACCAGGCCGAGGCTGCGGGCGAGTGCACGTGGATCACCGCTCGGGTCTGCGGATCACGGCGATAGAGCGCTCGGTGGAAGGGGAACTCCTTCGACGCCGTCGGCCCAGACAGCGTGGCTCCTTCCAGGTCGACGACGGACAGCTCGTCGAGCTGTCCGAGGTCGGCCCCCGTGGGGGTGATCACGATCACGTCGTCGACGCGGACGCTGATGTTGCCCGATGCGGCCGGCGCCATGCCCGCGGCGGCCAGCTCCAAGGCAAGCGAGCTCAACTCGCGTCGGACCGCTGCGGAGATGAGCCCGTCCGTTCCGTAGTGGGTTGTCACTCTTGCGCCTCCAGTTGCGACCACGCGCTGCTGAACATGTCGACCTCTCCGAAGTTCCCGGACTTCAGAGCGACGTCGATCGTCGACCCCGAACTCGTCGTCGCCTCGCTCCAGGCGACGCCCGAAGCGATGGATGGCCCGATGCGCAGCAACGACACCCCGAGCTCGTCCATGATGCGGCCCGCCGTCTCGCCTCCTGCGACGATCAGCTGGGTCGCTCCCGCCTTGACCAGACTCCTCGCGAGGGCCGCCAACGCGCGCTCGATGAGATCGGCCGCCGTGCCGCCTGCAGTGTTCAGATCGCTCTGCACCTCGGTGGCGAAGACCATCGGGGTCCGGCCGCTCGACCAACAGTCGGCGGACCACCTCGCGATGTCGTTGACCTCGGCCTCGAATCCGGAGGTGAGCCGCGAGAGGTCGAGCTTGCGCCAGGGCAGCAGGGTCTTCGCGTGAGCTATCTGCTCTCGGGTACGGGCGGACGCGCTGCCGCAGAGCACGACCCGATGGCCGTCGATGACGCGGATCTCTCGCGCGTGTTCCCGCGGAATGGCAAGAATTCCACGGGCAAGCCCCGATCCTCCTGTGATGACGGACATGTCCGAAGTCGCGCGCATGATGTCGATGAGGTCATCGTCGTCGATCGCATCGACGACGACGGCCGTCGTTCCATCGAATGACTGGCGTGCCCGGATCGCCGACGCAAGGGAGTCCGGGCCGCTCCGCACTACGTCAAGCCCGACGTGGGCGACGTGAGCCTTCGTCTGAGGGCGCAACAGGCGCATGACGGACGAGTCGCGCATCGGCGTGAGCGGGTGTTCACGCATCGGGCTCTCGGCGAGGAGAGTATCGCCGACCAGCAAGTATCCCTGGTAGACCGTGCGACCCGCATCCGGAAAGCTGGGTACGACGACCGTGATTCGTTCACCCATGTCTTCGAGTACAGCGTCGATGACGGGCCCGATGTTGCCTTCGGGCGTCGAGTCGAACGTCGAGCAGTACTTCACGTAGATCCGCTCCGCTCCGGCTTCACGCAGCTGCCGCAGCGCGGCCAGGCTCTGAGTGATCGCCGTCTCGACCGGCGCGGTCCGTGTCTTGAGCGCTACGACGATCGCATCCGAGTCGGCGATACCGGCGAACTGACGTTCTTCGCGCAGAGCGCCGAAAGCGTCGAAGGGCTGGACGACGACAACCGTGCGGAGGCCACGTTCGACGAAGTGCGTCGCAATATCCGTAGCGCCGGTCACATCATCTGCGATGCAGCCCCATTGCGGCATTCTTCCCTCTTCCGATTGTTGGTTCGTGCAACTCCGACTACGTGAATACGTCACACGATAGCGACTGAGTCTGTGAAATGACGTTAGCATAGTTGACGGATTTGTGAATCAGTGAGTACTGTGCATTCACACGTCGGAATTCATTACTTCACTCGACCTCAAAGGAGCGGCCAGATGACCTCCACCTCGCCACAGTCAGCGGATGGATTGCCCCCCATGATCCGACGCATCGCGATCGTGGGCTCCGGCTACATGGGTGGTGGGATCGCACAGTCGCTCGCCGCCACCGGGCGCGACGTCATCCTCTCGGACGTCGATCGCGACATCGCCGAGGCCGCGCTGTCACGGCTCATCGAGCAGACGAATCGATGGGAGTCGGAAGGGCTGTTCACCACCGGCGTAGCAGCGACGATCGCCGCGCACCTGAGCGCGGCGGAGTCCATCGAGGCGGCCGTCGCCGACGCAGGCTACATCACCGAGGCTGTGTACGAGAACCGCGAGGCAAAGGCGGCCGCACTCGCCCGCATCTCACGATCCGCGCGCCCCGACGCGATCATCGGATCGAACACCTCCGCCATTCCGATCTCCGAGCTCGCCGAATCCGTCGAGGGTCCCCAGCGCTTCCTCGGGGTGCATTGGATGAACCCGGCACCATTCATCCCAGGAGTCGAACTCATCCCCACCGCGAAGACGTCCCGAGCCGCGCTGACCGCCGTCGAAGCGATGCTGCTGGATGCCGGGAAGGTACCCGCGACCGTCGCCGATCGACCCGGTTTCGTCGCCAATCGTCTACAGTTCGCCCTCTACAAGGAGGCGCTCAGCATCGTCGAGGAGGGCCTCGCCGATCCGGCGCAGATCGACCTCGTCGTCAGCAACGCGTTCGGATTCCGGCTCGCATTGTTCGGGCCGTTCGCGATCGGGGACATGGCAGGTCTCGACGTCTACGCATCGGCATATCAGAGCCTCGCAGCCGAGTATGGCGAGCGGTTCGAGGCACCGAGACTGCTCGCCGAGGCCGTCGCCGAAGGGCGGCTCGGCATCAAGAGCGGCGGCGGTCTGCTCGACATCCCGGTCGGCGAGGTCGCGGAGCTCGTCGAATACCGTGATCGTGCCTATAGCGCGCTCTCTTCTCTGCGACAGAAGCTAGGTCCCGCGCCAGGGCTGAGTCCTGTGAGTGTCGCGGGGGTGCTCTCGTGACCGACGACCCCGCACTGATCCCCGACCAGCGTCGCGAGAAGCTCATGCGGCTGCTGCACCAGGACTCGGTCCTGAGCGTCTTGCAGCTCACCGAATCGCTGGGCGTCTCGCACATGACGGTCCGTCGCGACATCGCCGTGCTCGAGCGCGAGGGACGGGCGTTCTCGGTTCCCGGCGGTGTGCGGATCGCGAGCGCGATGAGGACCGAGCCCAGCTTCGACTCGAAGTCGCTCGCCGAGCGAGAGATCAAGGCCGCCATCGCGCAGGCCGCCGAGTCGTTGCTCGCCGACGACATGATCCTCTACCTCGACGCCGGGACGACGACCGGCGCGCTCGTCCCTACGATCCTCGAGCACAGCGGCATGACCGTCATCACGAACGACTTCGCGATCGTCGACCGTCTCACCGGTGCGACCCATGTCGAGGTCATCCACACCGGCGGACGTCTCGATCACACGAACCGCTCGGCCGTGGGCAGACTCGCAGCGGACACGCTTCGTCGCATCAACACGGATGTCGCGTTCATGAGCACGAACTCGTGGGATCTCGCCCGAGGGATGACCACGCCCAGCGAGGCGAAGGTCGATGTCAAGGCCGCAGCCTTGGACGGGGCATCCGAAGCCGTGCTCCTGGTGTCGAGTTCGAAGTTCGGCACCTTCGGAATGTATGACATCGCACCTCTGCGCCGATTCGACCGCATCATCACCGACGACGGACTTCCCGGCACCGCGGCCCGCGGAATCCGCGATCTCGGCGTCATCCTCAATCTGGCGCACGTCGCGCCCGACGACGCTTCGTCGCCGTCGCCGTCGCCGTCGCCGGTCGCGCTCGACACGACCTCCTCGCGTACCCGAGGAGCATCCCCCACCCGAAAGGACACCGATGTCTCTGCCTAAACTCAAGGGGACCACTCCGCTCCCTCTCGCCGAACGCGTCGGGAATCGCAGATATCTCATCGCCGTCGCTCTCGGCCTCATCGCCTGCCTCGGCTACATGGATCGCGTCAACTTCTCGGTTGCGGGCGGGCATATCATCGAGGAGTTCGGTCTTACCACCGGCGAGTTCGGACTGGCCACCTCGGTCTTCAGCTGGGCCTACCTGGTCTTCCTCGTACCGTTCGGAATGCTCGCGGACAAGCGCAGCTCGCGCACCATGCTCGCCATCGCAATCATTGTGTGGTCGATCGGTGCCGGCGCGACGGGCCTCGCGGTCGGCATCGGCACGCTCATCGTCGCCCGCCTCGTGCTCGGCGCCGGTGAGGCGCCGATCTTCCCCACGGGCAATCTCGTCGTACGCGAGTGGGCACCGGCCAAAGAACGAGGGACCTTCACCGGGTGGCTGAACGCGGGAACCGTCGTCGGCCCGGCGATCGGCGCCGTTGTCGCCGCCTATCTGGTCGTGGCTGTCGGGTGGCGCGGATCGTTCCTCGTCCTGGGAGGATTCGGACTCCTCGTCGGCCTCATCTGGTTCCTCATCTACCGCCGCCCAGAGGACGCCCGCTGGTTGTCGGCAGGGGAGCGGAACCTCATCCTCAGGACACGCGGCGACGCCGAGGAGCAGGCAGCGCCGAAGATGAGCATCGGCCGCCTCCTGCGGACGCGAGCCATCTGGGGTCTCATGCTCACCCAGGGCACGGCGGTCTATACAAGCTACTTGTTCCTGAGCTTCCTTCCGCTGTACCTCCAGACGGAGCGCGGGCTGGAGATCCTCAGTTCGGGGTGGGTGACGGGCATCATCTACACGATCGCCGCCGTCGGCAGCGTCGTCGCTGCGATCATCAGCGACCGTATCCTGCGTCGTCGAAGCGACCTGGCCCGCGGAGGTCGTCGCCGGGTCGTGATGGCACTCCTTCTCCTGTCGCTTCCGCTCCTAGCCCTTCCCTGGATCACGGACACGACCCTCATCATCGTGATCGTCGCATGGGTGCTCACGATGGACACCGCTGCCATCACATTGAACTGGGCGCTTGCCAGCGACCTCATCACCGACAAGGCATCCAGCGCCCGCGCCTTCTCACTCGTTGCGTTCGGTGGGAACTTCTTCGGCCTGCTTGCGCCGATCGTGACCGGTTACCTCGTCGACTGGACGGCGAGCTATACCGTGCCGTTCATCGTGGCGGCCGTCCTCCTGGTTGTCGGCGCTGGTGCGAGCTTCTTCCTGTCGAACCGGCCGCTGCAGATCGCGGTCACCGAGCGTGTGGAGGCGTGACGATGTATGGACTCGATGTTCTCGTCCGGGGCGTGCCGGGAAAAACCGCGACGCACGGCGGACTCGGCTGGAGCACCCTTGCACTGCTGAGAGACGGGGAGCGCACGGTCCTCGTCGACACGGGACCGCCGCAGTACATCTCGATCATCCACCGTGAGCTCGCCCGCTTGGGCCTCGAGCCGGGCGATGTCACCCACATCCTGGCCACGCATCTGCACTGGGATCACGTGAGCAACTTCACGATGTTCCCAAATGCGGCAGTCGTGGTGGGTCGGAACGAGTTCGAGTGGGCGTCGGCTCAGCCGCCAGGCACGCCGCTGGTCCCGGATCTGCACGTGCGGCGCCTCGCCGAGATGCTCGAGGAGAACGTCGTGCTGGTCGAGGAAGGCGAGGAGGCCCTGCCTGGGGTGGGTGCCCTCGTGACTCCTGGCCACACGCCAGGGCACGTGACCTATCGCGTGCAGACGACGGAGGGCGACGTTCTCTTCGCAGGTGACGCCGTCAAGAACCGGTACGAACTGTCAACCGGGATCGTCGATGCCTCTCTCGACTTCGCTGCGAGCCACGCGAGCGTCGAGCGACTCCGCAGGCTGATGACGGAGGAGCCGGCACTCGCGATGATCCCCGGTCATGACGTCCGATTGTCCGCTGCGGCCGGCGAGATCGTCGCCGTAGAGCCGCAGACCGTCCAGTTCTCGATGTTCCTTGACACGTTCAGCGGCGAGGTCGAGCGCGAGTTGCTCTGATGATATGCGGGGTGCTCTTGCCGAAGGGCAGGGTGGAGCGCCGCCAAGGCTGGCTGCCTTGGCGGCGCTCCGTCGTCTCCCGTGGCCGGGGTGGGGATACGGTGCGTCTGGTGACGCATGGTCCCCTCGAAACAGCAAGGTGACGAATCGGCACCCGGGCATGGGAGCGACCGTGCAGACGACGCTGCAGCACGAGGGCGGTGGGTGGGATCGCGCGCGTCGCCCACGACGGATCGGGCGAGATCGTCGGCATCCTCATTGCTCCGCCCGGCGCTCGGGGTCCGGCCTTCCCGGCCGCCCGGCGCAACAACCCCGGGATATTGTACTCGCGCGGCGCTACAAGTTGTGTTAGACATGTGGCACAACAACGCGATCGGAGTCGCCTGTGCTCAACAGAATCCTCAGCCTCAGCCCGTGGGAACCGGTGGCCGCAGCCTTCTCGTCGCCGCTGTTCTCGCTGTTCGTCGCGATGCTGATCACGCCCGTGGCGATCGTCATCGCCAGAAGCATCGACGACCGTCGCCGGTTCCCGGAGGTCGAGGCGACGGATGCCGCGGCGATCGCGGAGCGGTATCGGCCCGAGCGTCTCGCGGTCGGCATCGGGGCGGCACTGGTGGTCGTCGTCTTCGTGGTCGAGGTCATCCTCCGCGGGTACGTTCTGCCGCTCGTGAACGTGGTCGAGTGGTGGGCGTACGCCACCCCGGTCTTCGCCGCGTTCCTGAGCATCTCGGTCGTCGTCGCCCTCATCGTCATGCGCGGGTCGGCACGACCGGAGCAGCCGGTGCTCTCACCCGAGCGGCGAACTTGGCGGAGCTTCAGTTCCCAGGGCGCGCTCGCCGGCATCGGGCTGACGGCCGCTGCACTCCTCGTGACGACCATCGGTGCGGGGCTCGCGTCCTCCTCCGACGCGGACGGTCGGTTCATCTACCTCGAGCTCGTCGTGCTGAACCAGCCGGTCGACCCGGTTCGACCGTGGTTCTACGGCTGGGCGTACGGCGTGCCGGTGCTGATCAGCGTCGCTGCACTGCTGGCGGTGACCTGGGAAGCGCTCCGCCGCAACGCGATCCGGCCGTTCCGCCGGCCAGGCACCATCGAGGGCGAGCGGATGTCTCGAGCCGAAGTCGCCTCGGGCGTCGTCCGCATCGCGACCGCGGGCATGCTGCTGGCGCTCGCCGGTGCCTGGCGGTTCATCGACCGGGCGGGATCGATCGGTCGACTGATCGTGGACGGCGACGCTGGCGGGTCGTACGACACGACTTGGAAGTACGCCGAGTTCGCCGACGCGGGAGGCGCGCTCGCCCCGGCGCTCGAAGTGACGGCATTCCTCCTTCTCATCCTGGTGGCCACGCGGATGCTGCGCGCCAGACACCGTCGCGTCGCGGCCGAGCCAACCGATCGCCCGGTGGGGATCGAGGCCCTGCGATGACCGGGCAGCCAGTGCAGGCCGCCGACCCTGCAGGCGCTCGGCAGGCTGCGCCGGCCCAGTCGGTGCCTGTGCCCGACGACGCGAGTCCGGCGGTCGGCATCTACCGCCAGTTCCGGGGCCTCATCGTCTCGGGGCAGCTCGGAGCCGGGGAGCGCCTGCCCACCGTGCGGCAGACTGCCGCCGATCTCGGCGTCGCACCCGGCACCGCGGCGAAGGCTTACAAGCTGCTCGAGCGCGACGGGCTCGTCGTGACGCGTACCGCCGCGGGCACCCGAGTCGCGCCAGAGGCGTCGGTGCTCCCGCTCACGGTGGTACGAGGCATCCGCTCGCTCATCGTGGAGGCCGAGGCATCCGGTGCGAGCCTCGACGACGTCATCGACGTGCTGCGCCTGGTATGGCAGGGCGGCGGCGGCGACGGCGCCTGACTTGAGGCGCGCAACCGTTGCGGCCCACGGGCCGCGGTGGCAGGCTCGCGGCATGGGCGAGACAACGGACGAACGACCGCCGACCCGCGAACTGGACGCGGCGGAATGCTGGCAGCGCATCGGCGACGCGCCGTACGGGCGGGTCGCGGCCGAGGCGGCCGGGGAGATCGACATCTTCCCGGTGAATCATGCGGTGGCCGACGGCACCGTCGTGTTCCGCACGGCGCCGGGCACGAAGCTGCTCGAGCTCACGATCCGGCACCGGGTCGCGTTCGAGGTCGACGGCACCGACGGGCGCGAGGCGTTCAGCGTCGTCGTCAAGGGCGACGCCGAGGAGTTCGACCACGAGGCCGAGGTGCACGAGGCCGAGCGGCTCGGCATCACGCCGTGGGCCCCGGAAGAGAAGGACCGCTGGGTGCGCATCACGCCGAGCGTGGTCTCGGGGCGCGCCTTCCAGTTGCCCGCCGGGGTCTGACGCCGCCGACGCCGCCGACCACCGAGACGCCGACGAGCGGATGCGTCGGGGCGAGGCATCCGCTCGGTGGTCCTCGCTGGAACGCCGCGGGGTCCTACGCTGGAGGCGGATCGTGCGCGGGGGCGCACGGCGGATCGGGGGGACCGTGACATTCCGCGATGCCTCGCAGCGAGCCCGAGCCCGAGGGCGGGCGGATGCCTCGCGGCGGGCGGATGCCGCAGGGCGGGCGGATGCCTCGCGGCGCCGCGCCGCGCTCACGCTCTCGTCGTTCGGCTGGGCGTTCGCGGTCGGCGCCGGGCTCGCGGCATCCGTTCTCGTGACCTCGCCCGCCGTGGCGGGGGCGGTCGACGGCGCAGGGCAGGATGCGGGTGCGGTGGCGTCGGCGGTCGCACCGCGCGAACCCGCCCCCGTCGAGACGGCCGAGCCCGACCCGCTCGAGCCGACGCCCACCCCGACCCCGACCCCGACGCCGACCCCCACCGAGACGGTCGACCCGCTCGAGCCCACCGAGTCGCCCGATCCCGAGACGGTCCCGCCGACCGAGACATCCGTGCCGACCGAGACCGCACCGGTCGAGCCCGCGCCGACCCCCACGCCGACCGAGACGCCCACGCCGACGCCCACACAGGTTCCCGCTGTTCCGCCGGCGGCGGCCGATCCGACGACCTCGGTGCTGTCGTGGGTGATCGCGGCGGTCGTGCTCGTCGTGGCCGCGGGCATCCTCGCGATGGTCGGCCGGCGCAGTCCGGGCACGCGCACGAACGGGCTCATCCTGCCGAGCACCTCGGGCTCGACGTCGGTCATCGGTGCCGCCGCCCCGACCGCGGTCGATATCGAGCAGACGCAGGCGGCCATGGAGGACATCGGCCAGGCGATGACGGATGCCGGGTACTCGGTCGTGACCGTGCGCCAGACGCTCGAGGACATCGCCCGCGCCAACGGCGTGATCGACACCGAGATCATCGTGTTCCCGACCGCGTTGTTCGTCGCCGCGCGCGGCGAGGGCGCGATGCGCACGGGCGCGGTGGCGAGCGGCGAACGCGCCCTGCTGCTGCACCAGGTCGACGAGCTGCAGCACATCGTCGACGATGCGCGGGCGGGCTCCGTCGACCCGGCCGAGATCCGCGCCCGGATCCGACGGATGCGCGCCATGCCGCCGCTCTATTCACAACTGCAGCGGGGCGCGGCCTACGTGCTGCTGAGTGCGGGGCTCGCGGTGCTCCTCGGCGCCTCGTGGACGGGCGTCGTGTACGCGGCCGCGCTCGGAGCGGGCGTCGGCGCCGTGCTGCTCGCGGGGGAGCGCCTCGCGGGGCGCTACCAGGCGCTGCTCACGGTCGGCATCTCGTTCGCGGTCGCCCTCATCGTGCTGCTGGGGCTCCGACTCGGGCTCGATTCGGGCGTGCTGCCGGCCCTCATCGCGCCTCTCGTGGTGCTGCTGCCCGGCGTGCTGCTGACGACCGGCTCGATCGAGCTCGCGACCGGCCAGATGGTCTCGGGCGCCGGACGGCTCGCGGCCGGCGGCATGCAGCTCGTGCTGCTCGCCGTCGGCATCGTCGCCGCGGGCGCATTGGTCGGCATCCCGTCGCTCGAGGTGGCGTCGTCGGCGACGACGCTCGGAGTGATCGCGCCCTGGATCGCGGTCGCCGTGTTCGGCGTCGGCATCGTCGTGTACCGCTGCGCGCCGCGCTCGTCGCTCGGCTGGATCCTCGTCGTGCTCTACGTCGCATACGGTGCACAGGTGCTCGGAGCCCTGTTCTTCGGCGGTGTGCTCTCGGCCCTCATCGGTGCGCTCATCGCGACGCCGGTGACGGTGCTCGTCGCACGGCGTCCGTCGGGCCCGTCGGCGCTGGTGAGCTTCATGCCCGCCTTCTGGCTGCTCGTGCCCGGTGCCCTCGGGCTCGTCGGCGTCGCGACCGTGCTCGGTGGGGACAGCGGCGGAACCGGTTCGCTCATCACCACGGTGTCGACGGTCGTCGGCATCTCGCTGGGCGTGCTGGCCGGCACGGCGCTGTCGAGCCGGCTCGGGCGGCCGGTGCTCTGATGGCTGGGTGGTGACCTAGACTGCTGCCCGCGACATCCCCATCGCGCCGCACCGACGCGGCGGGGCCGAGGGGCTGATCGAACCGACCCGGAGGACGCCATGGGCTTCGCCGACTTCCTCTTCGGGATCGCCGCGCGCCAGCCGGCCGAGTACCGGCGGCTCCGAGGCATCCGTCGGCACATCTACACCCGCGTCGCGCCGCTGCGGGCCGAGATCGTGCGCTCGCCCGAGCCGATCGCGTTCGCCGATCTCGACCGATCCCGGTTCGAGCCGATGCGGCCGGGTTCGTCGTGGGGCGGGGTGTTCGACTGCGCCTGGCTGCGGATCACCGGCGACCTGCCCGCCGGGGTCGAACGCCCGGTGGTGCTGCTCGGCATCCGCGGCGAGGGCGCGGTCTACTCGGCAGGGGGCGAGCTGCTCGACTCGGTGAGCACGGTCTTCCAGCAGGGCGACCACCCGCACAGCGGCGGCAGATACCGCGAGGTGCAAGCCGCCGACCTCTCCGGCGGTCGCGTCGAGTTCTACGCCGATGTCGCCTACAACGGCTTCATCCTCTACGAGGTCGGGCGCGGGCGGTATCACGGCGCCCACCTCGCGACCCGCGACGACGAGGCGTACTCCCTCTATTACGACTACCTGACGCTCGTCGTGCTCGCGGATGCGACGGATGACGCGGGGCTGGCCGCCGAGCTGCGGCGCGACCTCGCGTCGGCGTGGGCCGCGTTCCGCGCCGGCGACGTCGTCGCGGCACGTGCGGCGCTCGCCCCGGCGCTCGCCGCGCCCTCGACGAGCGACTTCGTCTACGACGCCGTCGGCCACGGTCACCTCGACATGGCGTGGCTCTGGCCGCTGCGCGAGACGCACCGCAAGTCGGCCCGCACGTACATGCGCGCGATGAACGCCCTCGAGCGCCGGCCCGACTACGTGTACGGCACGAGCCAGCCGCAGCAGATGCACTGGATGCAGCAGGAGCATCCGGCCCTCTTCGACCGCATGAAGTCCGCCGTCGCCGACGGCCGCATGGAACTGCAGGGCTCGTTCTGGGTCGAACCCGACACGAACCTGCCGTCGGGGGAGTCGCTCGTGCGCCAGGCGCTCGTCGGCCGATCCTTCCTGCAGGAGCAGTTCGGCCTCACCGACGAGCAGCTGCGGCTGTGCTGGCTGCCCGACACGTTCGGGTACAACGGCAACCTGCCGCAGATCCTCAAGAAGAGCGGCATGGACTGGTTCCAGACGATCAAGCTCGCGTGGAACAAGACGAACGACTTCCCGCACCGCACCTTCACCTGGCAGGGCATCGACGGGTCGAGCGTGCTCGTGCACATGCCGCCCGAGGGCGACTACAACAGCCGCGCCGGTGCCGACAACCTGCTGACCGGCCTCGCGCGCTACCCCGAGAAGGCGCTCGAGACCGCCCTGCTCGTGTACGGCTCGGGTGACGGCGGCGGCGGACCCAACGAGATCCACCACGAGCTCACCGACCGCGAGCGCGACCTGCGCGGGTTGCCGAAGATCCGGATGTCGACGGCGGGCGACTTCTTCCGCAGGCTCGAGCAGCGCGAGATCTCGCACACCCATGTCGGCGAGCTCTACCTCGAGACGCACCAGGGCACGTACACGACGCAGGCGCAGATCAAACGGCACAACCGGCTCGTCGAGCGCAAGCTGCACGAGGTCGAGGCGCTCGCCGTGCTCACCGGCGACGACCACCGGCAGAGGCTCGCCGGCCACTGGCGAGAGGTGCTGCTGAACCAGTTCCACGACATCATCCCCGGCTCGTCGATCGCGCGCGTCAACCGCGAGGCGATCTCCACATACGAGCGCATCGAGGGCGAGCTCGACGCGTACGCGGCAGAGCTCATCGCGAGACTCCCGCAGCGCTCGTCGAGTGAAACCGTCTCTTCTGGTTACAGCGGGGTGGATGCCGCGGGCACGACGGATGCCTCGGGCACGGTGGATGCCCCGGGCACAGCGGATACCGCGGGCACGGCGGATGCCGCGGGCACGACGGATGCCCCGCGAACCGCCCTCAACCTCACGAGCCACGCTCGGGACGAGGTCGTGAAGGTGGGCGCCGCCTGGTATCGCGCAACGGTCGGACCGTTCGCGGCGGCCGAGCTGCGTCCGGCCGACGCGGCATCCGACCTCGCCTTCACCGACGACGGCCTGGGAAACGGCGTGATCGCCCTGCGGTTCGACCGCGACGGCGTGATCGTGTCGTGCGTCGACGCGACCGGCGCCGATCACGCGGGCGCCGGACTCAACCGCCTCGTCGTGCATCGGGACCCGTACGTCTGGCCGTTCAACGCCTGGGACATCAACCCCGACTATGTGAAGCGCCCGACGCACGTGCTGCGTATGTCGCATGTGGAATCCGGCATGGATGGCCCGACCGTGTGGCGCACGCAGGAGCACCGCTCGCGTTCGGTGACCGTTCGCCAGCGCATCGTGCTGGAAGCCGGCAGCGATGTCGTGCGCTTCGAGACCGAGGTGGACTGGCACGAGAAGCACCGCATGCTGCGCGCCGAGTTCCGGCCGACGCAGTACGGCGAGACGGTGCGCTGCGAGATCCAGTTCGGCCACATCGAGCGCGTCACGACCGAGCACGACTCGGTCGAGCAGGCGCAATTCGAGGTCTGCGCGCACAAGTGGATCGCCACCGAGGGCGACGGCGGGGGATTCGCCCTGCTCAACGACGCGAAGTACGGCCACCGTGCCAAGAACGGGCTGCTGAGCCTGAACCTGCTGCGTGCGCCGACCTTTCCCGACAGGACGGCCGACCGCGGCGCGCATCGCTTCACGTACGCGTTCACCCCCTTCGCCTCGGGCGATCTCGCGAAGGTCGTGCGCGAGGCGTACCGCCTGAACAACCCGCTGCACCTCACCGATGGTGCGGGCTTCGGCCCCGCGGCATCCGTCGACGACCCCGGCATCGTGATCGAGACCCTGAAGCGCGCCGAGCAGGGCGACGGCATCGTGTTGCGCCTCTACGAGAGCCTCGGACGCGCGACGACGACGGCGCTGCGGGTCGAGATTCCGGGGGCCTCGATACGCTCCGCTCCTCGACCGGCGTCGACGGCGGTCGAGACCGATCTGTTGGAGCGCCCGGCAGGGGCCGCGGAGCAGGTCGACCTCGACCGGCTCGAGTTCGGCCCCTTCGAGATCAAGACCATCCGGTTAGAGACCCGCCCGTGAGCCAGACGACGCAGACCACGATCGCCCCTCGCACGCAGGCGCGGGCCGTGGTCACGGCGGGGTTCGGGCAGAACTTCGTGCTCACGACGGTGTCGACGTTCATCCTCGTCTACCTGCTGCAGTACGCCGGCATCAGCAGCGCGGGGCTCGCCGCCGTCACCGTGATCATCACCGTGTCGAAGTTCATCGACGCCGTGACCGACCCGCTCATGGGCAGCATCGTCGACATGACGAGGTCGCGGTGGGGCAAGCTGCGACCATACATCCTGTTCTCGGCGGCACCGGTCGCGGTGCTCTCCGGCCTGATGTTCTCGGTGCCCGACGTCGCCGAACCCGCGAAGATCGCGTTCTTCGGCGTCACGTACATCCTCTGGAGCCTCGCGTACACGGTCTGCGACGTGCCGTTCTGGGGGCTCATCGGCTCGGCGTTCGTCGACCCCGAACGGCGCACGCGCGTCATCGGCAGCGTGCGCGCCTTCGGCTCGATCGCCCTCGGACTCTCCACGCTCGGCATGCCGTGGATCGCGAGGCTGCTGAGCTTCGGCCCCGAGACCACGGGCGGCGGGTGGACCCTCGCCGTGTTCCTCACCTCGTTCCTCGGCATGGGCGTGTTCCTGCTGGCGTTCTTCTTCACGCGCGAGCGCGAGACCGCCGCGGCATCCGACGGTCTCAGCGTTCGCCAACTCGTCTCGACCCTGTTCAAGAACAAGGCCCTGCTGACCGTGCTGCTCGCCTCGGTGCTCGGCTTCGGGCGGTTCATCGTGCAGGCGGGCGGCGCGCTCTTCGTCGTGATCGCCTACGGCGACGAGGGGGCGTTCACGCTCGTCGGCGCGGCGATCATCCTCGGCATGGTGATCTCGTCGTTCACGAGCCCACTGCTGCTGCGCCGGATGTCGGGACGACGCGTGATGGTGTGGAGCTCGCTCGTCGCGGCCGCGCTCTACCTGCTGATGTTCGTCGTCGGCTTCGCGAACCTCGCGGTGCTGCTCGTCTTCATCTTCCTCACCGGACTCATGCTCGGGGTGTTCCTCGTGACGCAGGCGAGCATGATCGCCGACTCGGTCGACGACGCCGAGCGGCGCCTCGGCGTGCGCAACGACGGCATCTCGTTCGCCTCACTCACCTTCGTGTCGAAGATCATGAACGCACTCGCGGTGCTCGTGTTCGGCGTGTTCGTCGTGATCGCCGGGTACGAGCGCGGCGTGACCGTGACGCCCGACATGCAGCAGACGGTCTTCATCGCGCTCACGATCGTGCCGGCGATCAGCTGCGTGCTGTCGGCGGTGCCGTTCATGGTGCGGCGGCGGGCGATCGCGGCCTGAGTCGGCCGGGGCTCCGCTCTTCGGCGGGCGGTCAGGCGTCCTGCGCGCAGCGGAACCCGATGTGCGACATGCCCGTGTCTTCTGCCTGGGGTGAGCGGGCCGCCGGGCGGAAGCGCAGGCAGTAGTCGGGCGAGCAGAGGTGCGACCCTCCCTTGAGCACGCGCCGCGGGATGTCGGCGAACCCCTCCTGCGCGCTCGCCGCGGCGAGCAGGTTCTGCCGCTTTCCGGCGTCGACGGGGGAGTCCGACAGCCGAAGGTGCCGCGGCGTGTAGTAGTCGGTCGTCCACTCCCAGGTGTTGCCGATCATGTCGTAGAGCCCGTAGCCGTTGGGCGCGTACGACCCGACGGGCGCGGTGCCGCCCCAGCCCTGGTTGTCGTACGGGAAGTGCCCGATCCACGAGTTCGCCTGCGGCACGCCTCCGGGGTAGGCCTCGTCGCCCCAGGCGAAGCGCGCGCCCTCGAGGCCGCCGCGGGCCGCGTACTCGTGCTCGGCCTCGGTGGGCAGGCGCTTGCCGGCCCAGGCAGCGTAGGCCGTGGCATCCGCGTATGCGATGTGAACGGCCGGATGCCGCAGCCGGTCGTCGATGCCCGAGCCGGGTCCGAACGGGCGGCGCCAGAAGGCGCCGGGTTGCCAGCGCCACCAGTTGCGCCAGTTGCCGAGGTCGACCGGGCCCGAGGTCGGGGTGAAGACCATGGCGCCGGGCACGAGGTCGGCCGGGTCCGCCCCGGGAAAGGCGGCGGGATCGAGCTCGCGCTCGGCGACCGTGACGTAGCCGGTGTCGTCGACGAAGCGCGCGTAGTCCTCGTTCGTCACCTGGTGGCGGTCGATGCGGAAGTCGGCGACAGCGCGCTCGTGCACCGGGCGCTCGTCTGGGTAGAACTCGTCACTGCCCATCTGGAACGTTCCCCCAGCGATGAGCACCATGTCGTCGGTCACCGTTCCACCGTAGCCGTCGCAGGGTGGGTCGCCGCCTGCGCGTTCACCGATGATTCGCTCGCGGCCATGGCTCGCGGACCGGCCACGGTGCTTGGATTGGGTCGGGGCGTCGAAGGCGATCGCCCGGCATCTCGACGAGGGGAAGACATGTCCGACAAGCCGAACATCCTGATCATCTGGGGCGATGACATCGGGATCAGCAACCTCAGCACCTACTCGGACGGGCTCATGGGCTACCGCACACCCAACATCGACCGCATCGCGGCCGAGGGCGTGAAGTTCACCGACTACTACGGCGAGCAGAGCTGCACGGCGGGTCGAGCCGCGTTCATCACCGGTCAGAACCCCTACCGCACCGGCCTCACGAAGGTCGGCATGCCCGGCGCGCCGCTGGGCCTGCAGGCCGAGGACCCGACGATCGCGACGGCCCTGAAGGCGCAGGGGTACGCGACGGGCCAGTTCGGCAAGAACCACCTCGGCGACCGCGACGAGCACCTGCCGACCGCGCACGGCTTCGACGAGTTCTTCGGCAACCTGTACCACCTGAACGCCGAGGAGGAGCCGGAGCACCCCGACTACCCGACCGACGAGGAGTTCCCGGGCTTCAGCGAGAAGTTCCGGCCGCGCGGGGTGCTGCACGCCTGGGCGAACGGCGACGGCACACAGCGCATCGAGGACACCGGTCCGCTGACGAAGAAGCGCATGGAGACCGTCGACGAGGAGTTCCGCGACGCGGCATCCGACTTCATCAAGGCGAAGGCCGAGGAGGACACGCCCTTCTTCGTATGGTTCAACTCGACGCACATGCACTTCCGCACGCACACGAAGGAGGAGAGCAAGGGTCGCGCCGGGCGGTGGCAGTCGAACTACCACGACACGATGCTCGACCACGATGACGTCGTCGGGAGCCTGCTCGACCTCATCGACGAGCTCGGCCTGGCCGAGAACACCATCGTCATGTACTCGACCGACAACGGTCCGCACATGAACAGCTGGCCCGATGCCGGCATGACCCCGTTCCGCAACGAGAAGAACTCGAACTGGGAGGGGGCCTACCGCGTGCCCGCGATGGTGCGCTGGCCGGGGCACATCCCCGCGGGCAAGACGCTCAACGGCATCGTGAGTCACAACGACTGGTTCGTGACGCTGCTCGCCGCGGCAGGCGACCCCGATGTCGCCGATCGGCTGAAGGAGGGCACCGAGCTGAACGGCGTCGAGTACAAGGTGCATCTCGACGGGCACAACCAGCTCGACTACATCACGGGCGAGACCGAGGTGAGCCCGCGCCGGCACTTCTTCTACGTGTCGGACGAGGGCGACCTGACCGGGCTGCGCTTCGACAACTGGAAGATCGTGTTCCTCGAGCAACGCACGCAGGGCACGCTCGCCGTTTGGCTCGACCCCTGGGTGGTGCTGCGGGCACCGAAGCTCTTCAACCTGCGAACCGACCCGTACGAACGGGCCGACATCACCTCGAACACGTACTACGACTGGATGATGGAGCGCATCTTCCTCTTCGTACCGGCGCAGAGCTACGTCGCGCGCATGGTGGGTTCGCTCAAGGAGTTCCCGGCGCGGCAGAAGCCCGCCTCGTTCACGATCGACCAGGTGCTGGCGCAGCTCGAGTCGGTGGCGGGCAACTCCTAGGGGCGGATGCCGCGGGCGCGACCGTCTTCGGGCGCGCCCGCGTTCGGGCGGGGATGTTCCCCGGAAGCATGCGGCACTTCGGCACTTCGGCACTTCGGCACCGCTTTTCGGAGGGACATCCGCCCGGCGTCCGCCTGGGGCGCCGGAGCCGGTCACTCGAGCCGAATCTCTTGCTCGGTCCTGGCTGATCGTGACAAGCGCGACGGCGGTCATCGCTGAGCGTGCACCGCCGACGCCATCCAGCGGTCGCGGGGCATGAAGGCGAGCTGGCCCTGCTTGTCGGGCAGCGAGATCACCGGCCCGGCGATGAAACCGATACGAGTCATGCGGTTGACGGCACCGTCGTTGTTCACATCGGGCTCGACCACGAGCCGTCGCGCGCCCGGCGATGCGAAGAGGAAATCGCCGAGCACCCGCGAGATGCGCGTCGTGAAGGCGTCGACGGGCGCGCCGCGGTCGCCGATGAAGAAATGCAGGCCGACGTCGCCCGGCTCGACCTCGTAGCACTCGCCCACGGGGTCGTGCTCGGGCTCGTACGTCTGCAGCAGCACCACGGGCGTGCCGTCGCGGAACACGAGGAACGCATGATGCGTCTCGAGCGAGTCGACGTACGCGTAGAGCTCGCGCAACTCCTGCCGCGAGAGCGCGCCGAGGCCCCAGAACCGCGCGCGCGGCCGGGTCACCCAGTCGTGGATCACGTCGAGATGCGCGTCGGGGTCGAGCCCGACCACCTCGATCGTGCCGAGGGCGGCGTCGTGCGCGGTGTGCACGAGTTCGCCGGGGCGTCCGGTGGCGAGGCGGTCGGACGAGCGATGGGCGGATGTCGCGGTCATGATGTCCCTTCAGCAGGTCGGTCGAGTAGGCGAGTCAGTGCCGCATCGAGACCCGCTCGATGCAGGGTCCCGATGCGTTTCGCTACTCGTCCGGCGGGGAGCCGAGAGGGGCGGCGTCGCCGCGACCCAGTCGGGGAGCTGGTCGGCGAAATGCGGCGACGACGGATCACCGGAGGCGCCGAACGGCACACCCCATCGGCTGCGGTCGCGGTCGCCGAGGTCCCAGGCCCAGCGGGCGACCGAGCCGCGCCAGCTTCGTCGGGTCACGCCCGGCGTCGACCCCGTGCAGCGCACGGTCTCGCCGTCGCCGGAGAGGGCGGCCCCGAGATCGTCGCCCGGGTCGGCGGCACCGGGAACATCGACGAAGACGTGCAGCGGCAGCATCCGATGCTCATCGCCCCAGACCTCGGCAGGGCGAGCGGATGTCGCGGCGAGGGCGTCGTGCACGAGCCGGTCGCGCTGCCCGGCAAGGGGTGGAGCCTCGAGCAAGCGAGGGAGCGCGGCGGCGATGCGCCCGCGCACGCTCATCCACGGATCGTAGATCGCCCCGAATCCGTGCGGGGAGTGCAGGGGCGCGAACTCGGGCAGTGCGACGATGCGTGCCACGAGCTCCTCGCGGAACGCCGCGAACCGCGCGGCCGCGGGCGAGTCGGCGGCCATGACGCCGTCCCACGCGCGCAGCTCGGCGCAGACGAGCCGCACGTCGGCGGTGGTGGCCGGGTCGTGGTCTCGATACGGCGCCGGCGCGCCTACTCGACCGGCGGTGGCGGGGGCGCCGGTCGAGGAGCGGAGCGTATCGAGATCATCGGCACCGGGCTCGGCCGGCAGCAGCGCGAGCCAGTCCTCGAGCCCGCCGAGAAGCGCATCGCCCCAGATCTGCCCGAGGTCGTCGACCGCACGGGGGCGGCGGGTGTCGAGCAGCTCGCGGATGCGGCGGGCGCGGTGCGGCGGCGCGTAGGCCAGGCCGAGATCCAGCTCGGGCCGCGTCGGACGCTCGTTCGCGTCGACGGCAACCGTACGCACGACGGCGGGCGGCGGCATCCGTCGGTCTTCGACCGGTCGCGCGACCGTGGCGTCCAGCGGGAGGCGGCGTTCGGAACGGGCGCGTTCGGGGGCACGGCCGACCGTCGCCGAGAGCACGGCGCCCTGCCGGTCCGCGGCGAGCACGCGGTTCACGGGATCGACCCAGGCACCGAACGCGCCGATCACGTCGGCGGCCGTGCGCGCGCGGAGGAGGGGCAGCAGCGCGCCGAACCCGAGGTCGGCCCCGGCTCGGGCGGGCATGCGCACGCTCCACGCGTCGAAGTCGCCGTCGGGCCGGGCGACGAGGTCGGTGACGACCGTGCCGCGTTCCGTCTCGATCGCCTCGACCTCGACGGGGTCGCCGCCGCGCACCTCGACCGTCGCGCGTTCGACGGATGCCTCGCGCCAGCCGTCGGGGCCGAGCGCCTCGATGCGGTCGCCTGCCGAATCTGCAGGGTCTCGATACGGCGCTGGCGCGCCTCCTCGGCCGGCGTTCGGGGCCGGCGCGCCTCCTCGGCCGGCGGGCACGCGTCGCAAGCGCTCACGGAACACGTCGACGCCGTGCGCGACCGCGTTCGTGACACCCCAGGCCGCATGCCCGGTGTGGCCGAAATGCGCGACGCCCGGCACTCCTGGGAACGCGAGTCCGATCACGTCGAACTCGTCGCAGGCGAGTCCGATCTGCTGGTAGACACCGGGCAGTTCGAAGATGCGGTGCGGATCGCCCGCGAGGATCGGGAAGCCCGACGCCGTCTGCGATCCGTGCAGCGCCCACGCGTTGCTGCCTGAGGAGGGCGCACTGCTGCCGGAGGAGCCGTCGTCGGTGCCCGCGAGCACGTCGACCCATTCGTCGCCGAGTGTCTGCGAGACGTGCTCGGACCAGAGCAGGCTCGGGAACGACGAGAAGAGCGCATGCGCGACGTGGAGTATTCCGAGCGGGGCATGCTCGGGCCAGGCGTCCAGTGTCGCGCGCTCGCCGAAGAGCTCGTCGAGCTCGGTGAACTCGGCCGCCCGTGCTCCGACCCCGCGCATGCCGAGACGCACGCCGTCGACGTAGGCACGCACGAAGGCGCGGTCCTCGTCGCCGAGTGAGGCGAACGCCCGACGGGCGGTGTCATCGAGGCGTGCGCGACGCGCGAACACGTCCCAGTCCAGTCCGGCGTGGCCGATCAGCGCGGCGAGCGTGCCCTCGGCGCGGCGACGATCGACCTCGATCTGCCATGCGCGGTCCTGCGCCGTCACCTCGCCCTGCGCGGCGGCGAGCTCGAACGCGTCGCCGCCGCGCAGATGGGGAATGCCGAGGTCGTCGCGGGCGACTCCACCGGCCACGGTCACGCCGTCACGGTCGGGGAGCCCGCCGCCGCGGCATCCGCCCCGTGATCGCCCGAGGCGAGCACCCGCCGGAACCGGCGCGACCGGGCGATCGGATTCGGCATCTCGCCCGCGTAGATGAGCGACTCGGACTGGTTCGCGAGGTCGACCATCTGCAGCGTGTTGCGCAGCTGCAACCGGTTCAGGCAGGAGTGCGCGAACGTCTCGGCGCGCAGGTCGATGCCAGACGCGAGCTGCGGATGCTGCGCCTCGTGCTCGTCGACGCACTCGGCCACGAGCGCCCAGAACGCGTCTTCGTGCAGCGTGCCGTCGACGTGCAGGATGCCCGCGAGATGCCGCAGCACGCCGTCGAACACGTCGGTGAAGACGGCCAGCGCCTTCTCGTCGTCGTCGACCTCGGCGATGATGCGCTGCACGTCCTCGGGCACGGGCGGCGTTCGGCCGCCAGCGCCGATGCGGCGTGTCGACAGCAGGGCGACCTCCTCGCCGATGTCCTTCATGAACACGCCCACGGGCACCGCGTCCTCGAGCACGAGGATGAGGTTCTCGCCGTGCGGCATGAACGCGAGGTCGTAGGCGCGAAGGCAGTGCACGATCGGGCGTACATACGCGTGGAGGTATGCGCGCACCCACTCGGCGGCGGGCAGGCCGGATGCCTCGACCAGCGCAGTCGCGACCGAGTCGCCCGCGGCGTCCCGGTGCAGCAGCGCGGCCATGGTGCTGAGCCGCTGGTCGGGCGAGATCTTCGGCACCGGACTCTCGCGCCAGAGGGCGGCGAGCATCTTGCGGTGCGGCGACACCGTGCGCGTGCGGTGGTACGCGTCGCCCGTGTAGCCGATCGAGGCGTGCTCGCGCAGCACCCGGAACCCGGCGTCCTCGAGCGTCTCGTCGGCGCCGACGAGTTCGGCCACCCAGTCGTTGATCGCGGGCGTCACCCGCATGTAGGCGGGGGAGAGGCCACGGAGGAACCCCATGTTCTGGATCGACAGGGCGGTCTTGACGTAGTCGAGCCCCCAGTCGTCGGCATTGAACATCGTGCGCAGCGACTGCTGGGCGAGATACCGGTCGTACCCTTCGCCGAGGAAGACGAGGTTCTGCTTCGCGAGGTCGGGCGCGAAGGTGATCGCGATGCGGTGCTCCCACTGCCACGGGTGCACCGGCAGCAGCAGGTAGTCGGCGGGGTCGAGGCCGGCCTCGGTGATGCGGGCCTCGAGCGCGGCGTGCTGCGCTGAACCGAGCTGATCGCGCAGGAACGTGCGCGCCTCGAGCCCGTCGCCGAGCGCGAAATGCGTGAACTCGCGCCGCGCGGCGAGCCAGACGAGGTGGAACGGCTGCGCCGCCTCGGGCGCGTAGGCCGAGTACTCCGAGACGCCGAAGCCGATGCGCCCGTTGTTCGCGACGAAGCCCGGATGCCCTTCGGTCATCGCCGCCTCGATGCTCTGGAAGTCGGCGCGCGCGAGCTCGGCGGCGGTGGGCCCGCCCTGCGTCAGCTTGAACGCAGTGCTCGCGAGCGTCGAGGCGATCTCCTCGAGGTAGGTCGCGAGCAGGCCGTCGGGAACTTCGAGCAGCGGCTGCAGCTCGATGATGAACGCCTGCGCATCGAGCGGAGTCGGGGTGTCGTCGACGAACCGCTCGAGCGTCGGCTCGTCGACCACCCAGTGCTCGAGCGCGAGCCGGTCGGCGTCGAAGCGGTACTCCACGCGTCCGCCGTCGAGCGCGAGGCGCCACGAGCGAGCGGATGCCTCGGGGCCGGCCCCCGGCTCGGGCGCGAGCAGCCGCTCGTGCGTGAACTCGGCGATGGCCTTGGCGACGAGATGTCGCTGGGCGCGCGCCATCGCGGTCGAGGTCAGGTGGGCTGCGGGGTGGGCCGAGCGGGTCATGCGTTCGCTCCGAGTCGTTCGTGGTCGGGCAGGGATCCGAGGGCGGATGCCGCGAAGTCGGCGCGCGTGCACACCGAGAGGCTCGCCCGCTTGACGTGGTCGCCCTCTGGCACGTCGACCTCGCCGAGCACGCGGAACCCCGCGCGCGCGTTCTTGGCCGCGATGCGCTCGTTGCGCACGTCGGGCTCGACGACGACGCGCTCGGCGCCGAGCGCGTCGAAGCACCACCGCATGACGGAGGCGAACACGGCGTCCGTCAGGCCATGGCGGGCGTGGCCGTCGGCCGGGGCGACGAGCACGTGCATGCCGAGGTCGCCGGGCCGGGCGTCGTGGATGCCGACGAGCAGAACCTCGGCGGGGTCGTACGTCTCGACGAGGAAGGCGGGCTCGCCGTCGATCGTGCCGAGCCAGGAGTCCTGGTGGGCGTCGGTCACGACGTCGGCGAGATAATCGGCCACGGCGTCGACGCCGAGCTGCTGCATGCCCCAGAATGCGAACTTCGGATGCGACAGCCACCGCTGCACGACCGGCGCGTCGAGGCGCGCATGCGTCGGCCGGATCTCGATCTCGTAGTCGCTGACGGCGGTCATCGCAGCGCCTCCCGTGCAAGCGAGGCATCCGCTCGCACTGAGGCATCCGCTCGCACTGCAGCGTCGGCGGGCACGCCGAACTCCTGGAACGCGATGCGGCGTTCGAGCGGGTAGATCTCGTGCCCGCAGATGTTCGCGATGATCTGCGCGTTGCGCCAGGCGCCGAACCCGAGGTCGGGCGCGGTCAGGCCATGCGTGTGCTCCTCGGCGTTCTGCACGAAGACCCGGCCACAACCTGCGTCGACGCTGTAGTCGCGGGCGACGTCGAGCCGGCCGAGGTCGTCCCAGTCCAGTCGGTCGCGCAGCGGTTCGAGGAAGGCCGGCACCTGCGCCGAGTATCCGGTCGCGAGCACGAGTGCATCGGTCTCGCGCTCGTGCTCGGCCTCGAGCTGCGCGTGCCGCAGGCGCAGGCGGAAGCGGGTGCCGTTCCACGAGGCATCCGTCAGCTCGGTGTCGGTGAGCAGGGTCGTGGGCACAGGGCCCGATGCGCTCAGCTCGTAGAGGGTGTCGTAGATCTCGTCGATGAGCTCGCCCGAGATGCCCTTGTAGAGCCCGCGCTGCTCTCGGCCGAGCCGCTGACGCAGCTCGAGCGTCAACCCGTGGAAGTGGTCGGTGTACTCGGGCGAGGTCATCTCGAGCGTGAGCTTCGTGTACTCCATCGGGAAGAACCGCGGAGAGCGGGTGACCCAGTCGACGCGGTAGCCGTCATCGCCGGTTGGGCGGGTCGTGTCGTCTGCCCGCACGCCGCCGAGCAGGTCGCGGTAGATCTCGGCGGCCGACTGCCCGCTGCCGACGACCGTGATCGACCCGCTCGCCCGCAGGCGCTCGCGGTTCGGCAGGTACTCGGAGCTGTGCACGACGAGCCCGGGCAGGTCGCGCAGCGCCGGCGGGATCGACGGGCTCGTGCCCACGCCGAGCACGACATGCCGCGCGGCGTAGGTCTCGAGGTCGCCGGTGCCGAGGTGGAGCGCGGTGACCGTGTAGACGTCGTCGGCCTCGTCGTGCTCGACCGAGATCACCTCGCGACCCCAGCGCAGCGAGGGCAGTTGGTCGCTCGCCCAGCGGCAGTACGCGTCGTACTCGGCACGCAGCGGGTAGAAGCTCTCGCGGATGTAGAACGGGTAGAGCCGCCCGCTCTGCTTGAGCCAGTTCAGGAACGAGAACGGCGAGGTCGGATCGGCCATGGTCACCAGGTCGGCCAGGAACGGCACCTGGATCGTCGCGCCGTCGAGCATCATGCCGTGGTGCCAGGCGAACCCGTCGGCGCGGTCGAGGAACACGGCGTCGAGCGCGAGCGGCTCGACGAGGCAGGCGAGCCCGAGATTGAACGGGCCGATGCCGATGCCCACGCCGTCGTGCACGCGGGCGGCGGGCCGGGTCGGGCTCATGCCACGACCTCCACATCACGCAGGTCGACCAGGGCGGTCGCGGCATCCTTCACCAGGTCGAGGACCCGACGGATGTCTCCCGCCGAGGTCGCCGGGTTCAGCAGCGTGAGCTTCAGGCAGGGGCGCCCGTCGATGACGGTCTTGGCGACGAGCGCGCGGCCCGACTCGAACAGCACGCGGCGCACCTGCGCGACGAGGGCGTCCTGCGTCGCCTCGTCGACGCCCTCTGGGCGAACGCGGAACAGGACCGTGCTGAGTTGGGAGCGGCCGATGAGTTCGAGCTCGGGGTCTGCGTCGATCTCGTCGCCGACGGTCGCCGCGAGGTCGATGATCGCGTCGAACATGGCGCCCAGCCCGTCGGCCCCGATGGCGCGCAGCGTCGTCCACAGCTTCAGCGCGTCGAAGCGCCGGGTGGTCTGCAGGGACTTGTCGACCTGGTTGGGCTCCTCGTTCTCGAGCGGGTTCAGGTAGTCGGCGTGCCAGGCGGCCGCCGCGAGATCGCCGGGCTCGCGCACGACGATCGCGCTCGAGGACACCGGCTGGAAGAAGCTCTTGTGGAAGTCGACCGTGACCGACCGCGCCCGTTCGACTCCGCGGATCAGGTGACGGCGGCGCGGCGAGACGAGCAGGCCGCAGCCGTAGGCGGCATCCACATGCAGCCATACGTCGTCGGCATCGCAGTGGTCGGCGATCGCGTCGACCGGGTCGATCACGCCGCGATCCGTCGTGCCCGCGGTCGCGACGACGGCCATGGGGATGCGGCCGGCCGCGCGGATCGCCGCGAGGGAGGCGGCCAGTGCGGCGGGATCCATGCGTCCTTCGCCGTCGTCGGGAACGCTCACGACGGCGTCGTCGCCGAGGCCGAGGATGAGCGCGGACTTCTCGACGCTGAAGTGGCTCGACGCGGTGGCGAGGATGTTGAAGCGGGGCAGCACCTCGGCGCGCGAGCCGCCGTGGCGGGCCAACGCCCACTCGCGGGCGAGGAGCAGCGCGTGCAGGTTCGACTGCGTGCCGCCCGACGTGAACACGCCGTCGCCGGCGGCGAAGCCGATGCGCTGGGCGGTCCACTCCACGAGCCGGCGTTCCATGAGCGTGCCGACCGCGGACTGATCGTAGGTGTCGACCGACGGGTTGACCGCGGCGAGGATCGCCTCTGCCGCCACCGCGGGAAGCGCGACCGGGCAGTTCAGGTGCGCCGCGTACGCCGGCTCGTGGAACCAGATCGCGTGCTCGAGGAAGAGGCCGTCGACCTCGCGGAGCGCTTCGGCCGTGCCGACGCCCGAGGAGTCGAGGTCGACGGCGTCGACGAGCTGCTGCAGCTCGGCGCGGCTCGCGCCGGAGAAGGGCTGTTTCACGGTGCTCACGCGCGAGGCGACGAGGCCCGTGGCGAGGTTCACGTGGTCGGAGTACTCGGTGACGGTCGAACTCGTCAGCAGATCATGCATGTCTTGGCTCCCCGGTCGGTCGATAGGCCGGGGGTTAGCATAGCCTTACCTAACTCGAGCTCGTCAAGACGGCAAGCGCCTTCCCTCCCGTTCGGGGGTCATCGATTCGGAGAATGCCAGATCGGCGGGTGTTTCTCGCCGCCGTGAAATTCAGGGTAATGCTCGTATGCGTACGTATGGGCCGCGAGGTTGACCTAGCACCGCTCGGCGCGGGGTGAGTCGCAGCGCACGGTCAGAGGCGCTGTGCTGATCCGGCTGCACCAGACGGCCGGCGACGACCGTCAGCGCAGGAGCCCGTGCAGGTGCGCGGCGAGATGCGCTCCGACGTCGACATGCTCGGGGTCGTAGAGCCACTGCAGTTGCAGGCCGTCCCAGAGGGCGACGAGCCAGAGGGCCTCGAACACGGGATCGAGGTCGTCGCGCAGCACCGATGAGGCCGTGCCGAAGAGCCGCGTGAAGCGTTCGATGGCCCAGTCGAAGCGGCGCTCGAAGTACGCGTGCGCCGGGTGCGCGGCCGCCGCGGCCTCGGCCGAGAGCACCGCGTAGAGCTCGATGAGTCCGGGCTCCTGCAGTGCGGCGTGGCGCGCCGACTCGGGCAGGTCGTCGAGCATCTGCCCGGGGTCGCCGATCACGGCGAACTCCGAACGGATGTCGATCGTCGCGTCGCGGCGGGCGATGACCGCGCCGAGCAGCTCCTCCTTGCTCGAGAAGTGGTGCAGCAGCGTCGACTTGGAGATGCCGACGCGCTCGGCGATCTCGCGGAGGCTCGTCGCGTGGAATCCGCGGCTCGCGAAGAGGTCCGAGGCGTCGCGGACGATCTGGAGCCGCCGCGCCCTCCCCGGTGCGTAGCCCGCGTCGTCTGGCGTGCCGACCGGGAAGAGCGGCAACCCCGTGGAGCCCGGCACCAGCGCCTGCGCCGGGACGCGCCCCCGGAGCCGGTCGAGGTGGGCCTCGAGCAGTGCGGGGAGGTCGAACCTGCCCGGGAGGTAGAGCGAGATGAGCTGCAGGCCGTCCCAGGCCGCGGCGAGCCGGCTCGCCTCATCGACCGCGACGGACCCGCCCGGGAGCGTGCCGTCGTCGATCGCCGACTGGAACAGCGCGGCGGACCGTACGCGGATGTCGGCGTGCCGCTCGCGGAAGTACGCATGGGCCGGATGCTCCGTGCTCGTCGCCTCGCCCGCGAGCGTGCTGAAGAGCGGGAGGTAGCCCTCGATCGTCGCGTTGCGGCGCGCGAGTTCGGGGAACAGGTCGAGGCCGGGTTCGATGCCGGCGAACCAGTCGGCGTTCTGCCCGGCCAACTGCTCGACGACCTCGAGGAGCATCTCATCTTTCGAGGCGAAATGCCGCAGCACGCCCGGGTGCGAGAGGCCGGCCTCGGTCGCGATGTCGCGCACCGAGACCGCGCTGAATCCGCGATCGATGAAGAGGCGGGATGCCGCGGCGAGGATGTTCGCCCGTGTTCGCGCGGTGGCGGCGGCCCGGCCCGAGGAAGGGGCCGCGGTGCGAGCGGCGACGACGGTCGCGGCATCCGCGGTCGTGGTCTGGCTCATGGGTCTCCCGAATCTCCGGCGGCCTCCATCCTCCCACACCCGAGTTACCACGCGAACGGCTTTCAGTTACCACACGGTCGAGATTCCTGTACTCTCATGCGAGAGCCAAGGACGGCTCGGTTTTCATTGGAAGGAACCACGATGACGGAGTCGTCACTCACCGAGACGGTGGCCCCGGGCAGCACGCTGCCCGTCGACACCGCGGGTGCCGCCGGGCAGACCGGCAAGGCCCCCAAGGGCTACATCCCCACGCTCGCGATGGCGAACTTCGGGCTCTTCCTCGCCCTGCTCACGCCGGTGCTCGTCTCGATGGCCTTCAAGGTGCAGCACATCACCTCCTCGCCTGAGGAGGCGACGAACGCACTCGGCCTCATCATGGGCGTCGGCGCGCTCTTCGCGCTCGTGAGCAACCCGCTCGTGGGCCGGCTCTCCGACCGCACGGTCTCGCGCTTCGGCATGCGCCGTCCGTGGATGCTCGGCGGCGTGCTCGTCGGCCTCGCCGCCTTCGCCCTCATCGGCGTCGCGACGAGCGTGTGGGTCGTGCTCATCGGCTGGTGCATCGTGCAGGCCGCGCTGAACGGCGTCATGGCCGCGTCCACCGCGACCGTTCCCGACCAGGTGCCCGTCACCTCGCGCGGCAAGGTGTCGGGCATCGTCGGCCTGACGACCCCGCTCGGCATCCTCGGCGGCAGCTTCCTCGTGAACTTCCTCGCCGACGACGTCAGCCGCTTCGTCGTGCCCGCCCTCATCGCCACGGCGCTCGTGCTGCTCTTCGTCTTCACGCTCGAGGACCGCGTGCTCACCGAGAAGCCCGCCGAGCGCTACGGCGTCAAGGAGTTCTTCGGCTCGTTCGTCTTCAACCCGCGCAAGCACCCCGACTTCGGCTGGACCTGGATGACGAAGTTCCTCATCATGTTCGGCTACGCCGGCATCGCCACCTTCCTGCCGTTCTACCTGACCGAGCAGTTCGGCCTCAGCGAGCAGGACGCGATCGGCACGATCCTCATGGCGAACCTCGCGTCGATGGTGGCCATGGCGATCTCGGGCCCGCTCGGCGGCATCCTGTCCGACAGGATCGGCAAGCGGCGCCCGTTCGTCGCCGTCGCCGGCGTGGTCATGGTGCTCGGCCTCGTGATCCTCGCGTTCGCCCCGAGCATCCCGATGGTGCTCGTCGCCCAGGCCGTCATCGGCTTCGGCGCCGGCTCGTTCATGTCGGTCGACACCGCGCTCGCGACCCAGGTGCTGCCGAACCCGAAGGACACCGCGAAGGACCTCGGCGTGCTGAACATGGCCAACGCGCTGCCGCAGTCGCTCGCGCCCGTCATCGCGCCCGCGATCATCGCCTTCGGCGCCACGACCGCCTTGGGCGGTTACAGCACCTTCTACCTCTTCGGCGCCCTCGTCGCACTCGCCGGCGCCATCCTCGTGTACCGAATCAAGGGAGTGAAGTAACACCATGACCGACACCATCCGCACCACGGATGCCGCGGCATCCGCAGACCTGCCCGTCGACCCGACCTATCGCGACGCGAGCCTGCCCGTCGACGAGCGCGTCGAGAACCTGCTCGGCCAGATGACGCTCGAAGAGAAGGCCGGACTCTTCTTCCAGACGATGATCGCACTGAGCCAGGACGGCGAGCTCGCCGAGGCGAACCCCGCATTCGGGCTGCCCTCGAACCGCGACCAGGTCGTCGGCAAGGGCATGACGCACTTCAACGTGATCGGCTCCGCGCCGAGCGCCGAGCTCATGGCGCAGTGGCACAACAGGCTCCAGGAGCTCGCCGCCTCGACGCGGCTCGGCATCCCCGTGACGATCTCGACCGACCCGCGCCACTCGTTCAGCGACAACCCGCTCGCGGGCATGCTCGCCGGCCCGTTCTCGAGCTGGCCCGAGACGATCGGCCTCGCGGCGATCCGCGACGAGGAGCTCGTCGAGCGCTTCGGCGACATCGCGCGCCAGGAGTACACCGCCGTCGGCATCCGCGTCGCGCTGCACCCGCAGATCGACCTCGCGACCGAGCCGCGCTGGGGCCGTCAGGTCGCCACGTTCGGTGAGGACGCCGAACTCACGGGCAAGCTCGGCGCCGCCTACATCCGCGGCTTCCAGGGCGAGTCGTTCGGGCCGGGCTCGGTCGCGACCATGACGAAGCACTTCCCGGGCGGCGGCCCCCAGATGGACGGCGAAGACGCGCACTTCGCCCACGGCCGCGAGCAGGTCTACCCCGGCGGCGAGTTCGAGCTGCACCTCAAGCCCTTCGAGGACGCCTTCGCCGCGGGCACCCGCCAGATCATGCCGTACTACGGCATGCCCGTCGGCACCGAGTACGAAGAGGTCGGCTTCGGCTTCAACAAGTCGGTCATCACGGGCCTGCTGCGCGAGCGCTTCGGCTTCGAGGGCATCGTCTGCACCGACTGGGGCCTCATCTCCGACGCCGAGATCTTCGGCCAGCCGTTCCCGGCCCGCGCCTGGGGCGTCGAGCACCTCACGCCGCGCGAGCGCGTGGTCAAGGTGCTCGAGGCCGGCGTCGACCAGTTCGGCGGTGAGGCGATTCCCGAGCTGCTCGTCGAGCTCGTCGAGTCCGGCGAGGTGAGCGAGGCCCGTCTCGACGAGTCGGCCCGCCGCCTGCTGCGCGAGAAGTTCGTGCTGGGTCTCTTCGACCAGCCCTACGTCGACGTCGAGCAGGCCGGCGTCGTCGTCGGCTCCGCGGAGTTCGTCGCCGCCGGCGAGGCCGCGCAGCGCGCCTCGATCACGGTGCTGACGAACACCACGACGGATGCCGGTGCGCCGACGCTGCCCCTCGCGCGCGGTCTGAAGCTCTACGTCGAGGGCATTTCGCCCGAGGTCGCGGCCGAGTACGGCACGGTCGTCGAGACGCCGGCCGAAGCGGATGTCGCGGTGCTGCGCACCCACGCCCCGTTCGAGGAGCGCTCGTCGACGTTCGAGAACTTCTTCCACCAGGGCTCGCTCGACTTCACCGACGAGGCCGTCGCGCACATCCGCGAGGTCGCGGCCGCGGTTCCGACCGTGGTCGACGTGCACCTGGACCGCCCCGCGATCCTCACGCCGTTCGTCGGCGAGGTCGCGGCGATCGTGGCCAACTACGGCGCCAGCTCGAACGCGGTGCTCGACGTGCTCACCGGCGCGGCGTCGCCTCAGGGCAAGCTGCCGTTCGACCTGCCGTCCAGCATGGCGGCCGTCGAGGCCAGCCGCGAAGACGTGCCGTTCGACACGAAGGACCCGCTCTTCCGCTTCGGCCACGGGCTGAGCCTGTAGGTTCACGCGACGACGGCTCGCGGCATCCGCTCGCCGTGACGGCCCCGTGGCATCCGATCGGATGCCGCGGGGCCGCTGTCGTCGCGCCCGGTGCGCGAACCTCGCTCGAACCGCTGATCGAGGGCTGGGAGGATGCCGATCAGGGTGGCCTCATGCACGCCGTCCCCCATAGGTTGGGAGGCGGGGCATGGATGCCCCGAAGACCAGAGGGGTGAGCTGATGTCGGAGGAACGCGCGGAGTTCGCGGGCACGATCAAGGTGGACGTTCGGGATTCGATTCCCGACTGGAAGCCGTACGAACTGAAGCGGGCGCCCGAGGGGGCGCCGAACGTGCTCGTCGTGCTCTACGACGACACCGGCATGGCGTCGTGGTCGCCGTACGGCGGTCGGGTCAACATGCCGACGCTGGATCGACTGGCCGAGAACGGCCTCACGTACACGCAGTGGCACACGACCTCGATCTGCTCCTCGACGCGGTCGACGTTCCTCACCGGCCGCAACCATCACGCCAACGGCATGGGCGTCATCATGGAGGGCACGAACGGCTTCCCGGGCTACTCGGGACGCATCCCGGCGGAGTGCGCGACCATCGGCCAGGTCCTCCAGGACAACGGCTACTCGACGTTCTGGGTCGGCAAGAACCACAACGTGCCCGAAGAGGACATCTCGTCGGGCGGCAGCAAGTCCCAGTGGCCGCTCGCCATGGGCTTCGACCGCTTCTACGGCTACCTCGGCGGCGAGACGAACCAGTGGTACCCCGACCTCGTCGAGGACAATCGCTTCATCGAGGCGCCGTACACGCCGGAAGAGGGGTATCACCTCTCGAAGGACCTCGCCGACCAGGCCATCCGCATGATCCGCGATCAGAAGTCGTCGAACCCGTCGAAGCCGTGGTTCACCTGGTACAACCCCGGTGCCAACCACGCCCCGCACCAGGCGCCCGACGAGTACATCGCGAAGTACAAGGGCCTCTTCGACGACGGCTACGACGCGTACCGCACCTGGGTGCTCGAGCGCATGGTCGAGCGCGGCATCATGCCGGCCGACACGGAGCTCACGGAATTCAACCCGATGCCCGAGGACCAGGCGAACGCCGCCGACTACGTCAAGCCGTGGGACTCGCTGTCCGATGACGAGAAGCGCCTGTTCAGCCGCATGGCCGAGGTGTTCGCGGCCTACAGCGAGTACACCGACGTCGAGATCGGCCGGGTCATCGACTATCTCGAGGAGTCGGGCCAGCTCGAGAACACGCTCATCTTCTACTGCGCCGACAACGGTGCTTCGGGCGAGGGCAGCCCCGACGGGTCGGTCAACGAGAACAAGTTCTTCAACGGGTTCCCCGACGACTTGAAAGAGAACCTCGACAAGATCGACGTGCTCGGTTCGCAGGCGACGTACAACCACTACCCGACCGGGTGGGCCGCGGCGTTCTCGACCCCCTTCAAGATGTTCAAGCGCTACTCGCAGTTCTCGGGCGGCACCTGCGACCCGATGATCATCCACTGGCCGGCGGGCATCAAGGCGAAGGGCGAGATCCGCCACCAGTACCACCACTCCGTCGACGTCGTCTCGACCATCCTCGACGTCATCGGAATCGAGTTCCCCGATGCCTATCGCGGCGTGACGCAGCGCCCGCTGCCCGGCGTCTCGATGAAGTCCTCCTTCGACGAGGCACCCGACGGCCCCACCGAGAAGCACGTGCAGTACTACTCGATGCTCGGCACCCGGGGCATCTGGAAGGACGGCTGGAAGGCGTCGACGATCCATGCGCCGCTCACCGGGCCCGGCCGCTTCGACGAGGACGAGTGGGAGCTCTACCACGTGGACTCCGACCGGTCCGAGTCGAAGAACGTCGCAGCCGAGCACCCCGAGAAGCTGAAGGAGCTCATCGAGGCGTTCGAGATCGAGGCGAAGGACAACTTCGTCTACCCCCTCGACGACCGCCCCGCCCGTGAGCAGCTCACGATCGAGCGCCCGCAGGCCGAGCCGCCGCGCACCCGCTACGTGTACTACCCGGGCACGACCGCGGTGCCCGAGTCCGTGGCGGTGAACGTGCGCGGCCGGTCGTTCAAGATCATCGGCGATGTCGTCGTCGAGGACGGCACCGAGGGCGTCATCTTCGCCCACGGCTCGCGCTTCGGCGGGCACGCCCTCTTCATCAAGGACGGCAAGCTCAACTACGTGTACAACTTCCTCGGCATCCCGCCCGAGCAGACGTTCACGTCCGGCGTCCTGACGCCGGGGCCGCACGCGCTCGGCATGGAGTTCATCCGCGAGAGCGCCGGAGAGCACGGCGAGTCGATCGGCGCGGCGAAGCTCTACGTCGACGACCAGGTCGTCGCCGAGGGGCCGATGCGTGCGCAGGTCGGCAAGTTCACGCTGTGCGGTGATGGTCTCTGCATCGGCTTCGACAGTGCGGATGCGGTGAGCGGGCAGTACACCAACCCGTTCCCCTTCACCGGTGGAAAGCTGCTGGGCGTCGGCATCGACGTGAGCGAGGAGCAGTACCTCGACCTCGAGCTCGAGGCCGCCGCGGCGCTCGCGCGCGAGTAGCCCGGCCCCGAGCATCCCTGCTCCGAACGGCCCGGTCGCCCTGTGCGATCGGGCCGTTCGGCATCCTGACAGGACGCGCGCGGCCTACCAGCGCGGAGTCGTGCGCCAGCGCGATTCGCCGACGTTCGCGGCATCCACCGGCTTCGCTGCGATGACGAGCTCGGGGGCCTTCGTCACCATCAGCCAGATCGGCAGCGTGATGAGGCAGACCGGGGCGATCACGGCCATGTCGCCGACGAGCGCGACGCCGATGAAGATCGAGATCCACCCGTCGCGGGTCGCCACGAGGGTGATGCCCATGGCGCCGCATGCGACCGCGAGCGAGATCGGCAGGTCGGGGATCAGCGCGTATCCGAGCAGGCCGAGGGCGACGCCGACGAACACGACCGGGAAGATGCGGCCGCCGCGGAATCCGGCGCTCGCTGCGACGAGCAGCGCGACGACCTTGATGCCCGCGAACGCGGCGAGCTGCCCCGGCGAGTAGGCATCGGGATGGGTCAGCAGTTCGCCGGCCTGTTCGAGGCCCTTGAAGAGGGTCATCGGGCCGCCGATGATGCCGAGCACGCCCAGCACCATGCCGCCGAGGGTGATCGCGATGAACGGGTTGGGCAGCGCATGGAATGCGCGATGCACGTACGGGAAGACCCACGCCGCCGCGATGCCGAGCAGGGCGGATGCCGCGGCCACCACGAGCCCGGTCAGGAGGTAGATCGGCTGCAGGTCGCCCATGGGCTCGAGCTGGAAGGCGATCTTCGCGCCGCCCAGCAGGTCCATGGTGGCCGCCCCGGCTCCGGCTGCCGCGAGCGGCAGGAACAGGCGGTCCCAGAGCGAGCCGCCCGACTTCATCGCCCCGACCATGCCGGTGAACACGAGTGCCGCCGCCACCGGCGTTCCGAAGAGCGCGCCGATCGTCCCCGCCACCGCGAGGGCCGCGATCTGCTCCGCCGGCACCTTGGCGAGGCGCGCCAGGATCGCGATCGAGAGCGCCGCGTTGATCGCGATGATCGGGTTCTCCGGCCCGAGGCTCACACCGCCCGCGAGCGAGAGGACCACGACGATCGCGAGCGACGGGAGGGCCTTGAGGCCCGGGAACGGGCCGGCGAGTTCGGTCGTCGCCGAGTCCTGGCCCGCGTGGCCCGGTACGAGCCACACCACGGCCCCGACGGCGGCGCCGGTCAGGGTCAGGACCGTGAAGATCCACCACGGCGTCGCCTCGTCGGCCCCGAACGAGGCGGGCAGCGTGTTCCAGAGGAAGGCCTGCAGCAGTTCGGCGAGGCCGTTCAGCAGCCAGAGGCTCAGCGCCGAGCCTGCGCCGATCGCGATCGCCGGCACGGACAGGGCGACCAGTCGTCGGACACCGGGCCCCGTATTGCCCGGGACGTCGGCGACGCCGCTCACGAGAGAGCGACTTCCACCGAGACCGCCGCGTGCTCGCGGTAGTCGCCGAACCGGGCCCAGTCGAGGCGCACGCGCACAAGGTCGAACTCGGCCTTGGTCAACGATTCGCTGAACTGCGGGAACGCCCGCCGGTACGCCGCGCCGCAGCGCGCCGCTTCGACGCCGCCGGGCTCGAGCACCTCGGCGGTGCCCTGCGCCTGCAGGGTCGTGTCGTCTGGGCCGCCGACCGTGACCGCCACGCGCGGATCGCGGCGGAGGTTCGCGATCTTGCGCGAGCCGCCCCGGGCATTGAAGACCAACTCGCCGGCGTCGGTGGCCGTGATGCTCAGGTACGCGGACTGCGGTGCGCCATCGGGCCCGAGCGTGCTCACGACGGCGTCGCCGTGATCGCGGACGTAGTCGATGAGTGAAGAACGGTCCATAGGGTCATCGTGGCATGCGGGCTACGCTGGTGCACGACTCGATCTGCTCCAGGGGGAGGAAGCTCGTGGCCGTGCATACCCGAAATGCATCCCGACGCGTCCGCGTCGCCAAACGCGTGTCCGGCGTGACGATGGCGCTCGCCGGAGTCGCGCTCGTCATCGGCTCGATCCCGTCGGCGTTCGCCGTGCAGGTCGACGGCAACACGCCGCTCGACCCCTGCCTCGGCGACCAGTGCCCGCCGGCATGGTCGGTGCCGAACAACGGCGGCGTCGTCGGCTTCGACGACGGCGTGAACGTCTTCGTCGGCGGCGACTTCTCGGCCGAGCCGCAGGCGGCCGAGACCGAGGGCAACCTCGTCGTGCTCGGCGATGCCGACTTCAGCTCGGTCGGCTCCTACAACCTCGGCGTCGCCGGCGTGGGTTCGCGGGTTCCGCCGCCCAGCGGGTCGACCATGCTCACGGTCGGCGGTGACGTGAACATCGCCGACGGCACGAACCTCATCGTCGGCGGCGACACCGGCTTCCCCGACTTCGAACCGATCGTCGGCAACGTCGAGTACGGCGGTACGCTGACCGGCACGCCGTCCGTCATCGCCGGGGCCACGGTCGAGCAGGGCGACGGCGCCTCGGCGTTCGCCGACCGCGTCGCGAACGTCACCGCGCTCTCGCAATGCTTCGCGGACCTGCCCGCGACCGGCACCGTGACCACCGAATTCGGGCTCACCACGTTCGCCGGCGACGGCGTGAGCGACCCGCAGGTGTTCACGGTCGACAGCACCGTCGGTGCCGACCAGGTGGCCGTCACCGGTGCCGACGTGCCCGATGGGGCGACCGTCATCATCAACGTCACCGGCGACGACGCCTTCGTCTCAGTGAACAGCTGGCTCATCAACGGCTCGAACACGTTCGATCCCGACATCACCCAGCAGATCGTCACGAACTTCCCGGATGCGACGACGGTCGAGATCACGGGCGGCGCCCAGCTGCCCGGGTCGATCCTCGTCGGCAACCCGGCGAGCACGACGACGATCTCGATCGCCGGAACGAACGGCCGCATCGAGGTCGCGGGCGACCTGGTCCACCAGTCGCCCCCGGAGACCACCACCGGTGTGGAGTTCCACGCGTACCCGTTCCGCAGCGAGATCGACTGCCTGACGCCGCCGACGACCACGACCACGGCGCCCCCGACGACGACCACGGCGCCGCCGACCACGACGACCCCGGCGCCGACGACCGACACTCCGACGACGGCGCCCGCCACCCCGACGGTCACGCCGACCGTGACGCCCACCGCCGCGCCCGCCGAGCTGGCGGAGTCGGGGTCGCCCGCCGGAGCGATGATGGCCATCGGCGCCGCGCTCATCGGCGCGGGTGCCCTCACGGCGTTCACCGCACGTCGCCGCAGGATCTGAGCGGAATCAGCCGAGGGGATCGATGAGCGTCGGGTCGGCCGGGTCGATCGCGCGCGAGTTGTTGACCCGCCGATCGACCTCGTAGACCGAGATCGTCGCGCCGACTGAATCGGACTCCGAAGCGAGCTTGTCGACCATGCGCTCCTTGCCCGCCTCGTCGAGCTTGCCCGGGTCGAGGTACTCGCCCCAGAAGTCGGCCTCGAGGAACACCGGCATGCGGTCGTGCACCTCGCCCGAGGCATCCGTCGCCTCTCGCGTGATGATCGAGGTCGACACCTGCCACTCGTCGTCGACCTTGCGCACGGTGTAGATGCCGGCCGCGGCGAGCAGCGGCTTGTCGCCGTGCAGGAACCAGGCGCGCTTCTTGCCGGGCTCGCCCGTCCACTCGTAGTAGCCGCGCATGGGCACGAGGCAGCGCGACGACGCGAACGCGCCCTTCCAGAGGCCGTTGGTCGCGACGGTCTCGAGGCGCGTGTTGAACTGCGGGCGCTTGGCGTCTTTGAGGAACGGGGGATGGAAGTTCCATGCGGCGGCATCGAGCATGCGCGTGATCTCGCCCGTCTCGCGGTTCGCCCGCTCGCGCACGATGGGGATCACCTCGGTCGGGGCGATCGAGTACTGCGGCCGCCAGTCTCGGTAGTCACCGCCGCCCGCCACGAATTCTTGGATGAGCTCATCGACCTTGGCGTCGTTCGCGAATCGCCCGCACATGCGTCAAGTCTGCACCCGGCCGCCGACATCCGCCCGAGGCATCCGCTCTGGCGACTGTCAGCGGGCGGGGTCACACTGGACGCGTGATCGCCGAGCAGTCCCGCACCTGGAGCCCGAGGCATCCGACCGACCTCCGGCAGACGATCGGGCCGCTCCGGCGCGGGCCGGGCGACCCCACGTTCCACCGTTCGGTCGACGGCGCCGTGTGGCGCGCGACGCGCACGGGCTCGGGCGTCGCGACGGTGCGCTACGTGCAGGTCGCGCGCGACGAGCTGCGCGTCGACGCCTGGGGGCCGGGGGCGGCGGAGGCCGTGCACGAGGCATCCGCCGTGCTCGGCGACGGCGACGATCCCAGCGGCTTCGAGCCGCGCATCGAGCTGCTCGCCGACGCGCATCGGCGCAACCCCGGCCTGCGCATGCTGCGCACCGGCCGCGTGTTCGAGGCGCTCGTGCCCGCGATCCTCGAGCAGAAGGTCATCACGCTGCAGGCGCACGACTCGTGGCGCGCCCTCGTGCACCGGTTCGGCGAAGAGGCGCCGGGGCCTGCGCTGACGACGTCGAGCGGCGGCATCCGTCGCCTGAAGGTGGCGCCGACGGCCGAGCAATGGGCGCGCATTCCCTCGTGGGAGTGGCACCGCGCCGGCGTCGACCCTCGGCGCTCGCGCACGATCGTCAGCGTCGCCCGGTATGCGAAGCGGCTCGAGGAGGCCGCCGGCATGAGCCCCGCGGATGCTGCGACCCGCCTTCGTCTCATGCCGGGTGTGGGCGTCTGGACCGCGGCCGAGGTCGCCCAGCGCGCGTTCGGCGACCCCGACGCGCTCGCGGTGGGCGACTATCACCTCGCGAACTACCTCGGTCACGCCCTCTGGGGCCGTGACATGACCGACGACGAGATGCTCGAGGCGATGACGCCGTGGGCCGGGCATCGGCAGCGCGTCGTGCGGCTGCTCGGCCTCGCGGGTGTCGCGGGCAAGCCCAAGCGCGGACCGCGCATGCCGTTCGTCGACCACCGGGCGATCTGACGCGTGCGGGTTGCACGCGCGCGGGCGCGTGCGCGGCGAGGTCGCGCAACCCCGGCTACGCTGGGCGTCGCCACGACGGCCGGGTCGTGGCATCCGATCGTGAAGGAAGCCGATGCCCCGCTTCGACCTGTCTCCCGCCGACCTGCGTGCCTATCGCCCCGAGGTGGCCGAGCCCGCCGACTTCGATGCGTTCTGGCGCTCGACGCTCGCCGAGTCGCGGGCGCTCGCCGAAGCGCCACGGCTCACGAGGGTCGACGCCGGGCTCACGACGGTCGAGGTGTACGACGTCACGTTCAGCGGGTTCGGCGGCGATCCGGTCGGCGGCTGGCTCACCGTGCCGGCGGGCGCGACCGGCCCGCTGCCGACGGTCGTCGAGTTCATCGGCTACAACGGCGGTCGAGGTCTGCCGCACGAACACCTCGCCTGGGCGAGCGCGGGCTACGCGCACTTCTTCATGGACACGCGCGGTCAGGGCAGCGGGTGGGGTACCGGCGGCGTGACCGCAGATCCGCACGGCTCGGGCCCGTCGGCCGGCGGGTTCATGACCCGTGGCGTCGAGGACCCGCAGACGTACTACTACCGTCGCGTGTTCACCGATGCGGCGCTCGCGGTCGACGCCGTGCGCACGCTGCCGCAGGTCGACGCCGGTCGGGTGGGCGTCACCGGCACCAGCCAGGGAGGGGGCATCGCGATCGCCGCGGCGGGCCTCAGCGAGGGCCTCGTCGGCGCGATGCCCGACGTGCCGTTCCTCTGCCACTTCGAGCGTGCGGTCGGGCTGACCGAGCGGGATCCGTACCAGGAGATCGTGCGCTATCTCGCCGTGCACCGGGGGGCCGCGGAGCGGGTCTTCGAGACCCTCTCGTACTTCGACGGCGTGAACTTCGCGGCCCGCGCCACGGCGCCCGGGCTCTTCTCGGTGGCGCTCATGGACCCGGTCTGCCCGCCCTCCACCGTGTATGCCGCGCGCAACCGATGGGGCGCGGCATCGTCGGGCCGGGCGCCCGCGTCGGCCGACATCGTCGAGTACGCCTTCAACGAGCACGAGGGCGGTGCGGGCGCGCACTGGCCGCGACAGGCGCGCTGGCTCGCCGAGGAGCTCGCGCGCCGCGACGCCTGAGCCTGCGGGCGGGCGGGCGGCGGGCGGGGCGCGGCGGGCGGGCGGTCAGCCGGCGTCGCGGGACGGAGCCGCCGCGGCGCGCGTCGCCTCGCGCTCGGCGCCCCACTCGACGAGCGGCTGCAGCACCTCGATGAGGCGCAGCCCTGCCGCGCTCGGCGTGTAGGTGATCGTCACCGGCGTGGTGGCCCGCACGTGGCGCTCGAGCACGCCCTCGTCTTCGAGCTCCTTCAGGCGGGCGGCGAGCAGCCGGTCGGAGATGCCGTCGACCGTCATGCGGTACTCGCTGAACCGGCGCGCCCCGCGCACCCCCGCGAGCAGGATCGCCGCGTTCCACTTGCGCCCCGTGAACTCGACGTTGCGCTGGAAGCGCCGGCACGCCTCATCGTCGATGTGCCCGAGCTCGTGCAGGCGGGCGCGGTGCTGCGCGAGGTCGTCGACGGGTTCGGTGAGCCCTGCGAGAAGAGCGGATGCCGCGGCATCCGCTGGATCGTTCGACGTCATTGCACTAACCATAAGTAAGCAGCTTACCAGCGTTTCGACGCCGAGCGCCCGGGTGCGGCAGAGTCGAGGGGCAGACGAGATGGGAGCACCATGCACTACGGCCACGACCTGCGGTTCGGCACCTTCATCACCCCGAGGCACGACCCTCCGCAGGCGGCGGTGCGTCTGGCCGAGCTCAGCGAGGCATCGGGCTACGACCTCGTGACGTTCCAGGACCACCCGTACCAGCCCGCGTTCCACGACACGCAGACGCTGCTGACCTGGGTCGCGGCACGCACCGAGCGCATCCATGTCGCGGCGAACGTGACGAACGTGCCACTGCGCCCGCCGGCCGTGCTCGCCCGCGCGGCCGCGAGCCTCGACCTGCTCTCGGGCGGCCGGTTCGACCTGGCGCTCGGGGCCGGCGGCTTCTGGGATCCGATCGCGGCCATGGGCGGGCCGCACCTCACCGCCGGCCAGGCGGTCGACGCGCTCTCCGAGGCGATCGACGTGATCCGAGGCACGTGGGACGTCGATGCTCGCGAACGCTTCGTCGTCGACGGCACCTACCATCACGTGAACGGGGCCAAGCGGGGCCCGGCTCCCGCGCACAACATCCCGATCTGGATCGGTGCGCTGAAGCCGCGCATGCTCCGCCTCATCGGCCGCAAGGGCGACGGATGGCTGCCCTCGTACGCATACCTGCAGCCCGGCGATCTCGCCCGTGGCAACCAGACGATCGACGAGGCCGCGATCGGCGCCGGCCGCGACCCCCGCGAGATCCGCCGCCTGCTGAACGTCAACGGCCGCTTCACGAGCGGCCGGGGCGGCGGGTTCCTCGACGGGCCCGCCGAGCAGTGGGTCGAGCAGCTGCTGGCCCTCGTGCTCGAGGACGGCATCGGCACGTTCATCCTCGCGAGCGACGACCCGGGCACGATCGTGCACTTCGCCGAGGAGGTCGCGCCGGCCCTGCGCGAGGCGGTCGCGGCCGAGCTGGCGAGCAGGGCGGGGGCGGGGGCGGATGCCTCGGGCGGCGGTCTGCTCGAAGGTGGCGGCGGGCTCGGTGCCGGCGGCCTCGGGGGAGTCGGCGAGGTGCGCAGCTCGACCGTGCGCGCGAAGCGCCGTGACGGCATCGACTACGACGCGGTGCCGGCCTCACTCGCGGCCAAGGCGATCGAGCCGGGCGACGCCGGCTACTCGCGCGTGAAGTCGACGTACATGCGCGGCGGATCGCCCGGCATCGTGCTGCAGCCGACCACGCCGGCCGAGGTCGCCGATGCCCTCGCGTTCGCGCGCCGCAACCCCGACGTGCCGCTCGGCGTGCGCAGCGGCGGCCACGGCATCAGCGGCCGCTCGACGAACGACGGCGGCATCGTGATCGACCTCTCGGGCATGCGCGAACTGCGCGTGCTCGATGCCGAGCGCCGGCTCGTGCGCGTCGAGGCCGGCGCGCGCTGGATGGACGTCGCCGCCTTCCTCGCCCCGCACGGCTGGGCGCTCTCGTCGGGGGACTACGGCGGAGTCGGCGTCGGTGGCCTCGCCACGGCGGGCGGCATCGGCTGGCTCGTGCGCGAGCACGGCCTCACGATCGACCACGTGCGGGCCGTCGAGCTCGTGCTCGCCGACGGCAGCATCGTGCGAGCGGATGCCGCGGAGCATCCCGACCTCTTCTGGGCCGTCCGCGGCGCGGGCGCCAACATCGGCATCGCGACCGCCTTCGAGTTCGAGGTCGACGAGGTCGGCGAGGTCGGATTCGCGCAGCTCGCCTTCGACGCGAGCGACACCGCCGGATTCCTGCAGGCATGGGGGGACTGGGTCGTCGACTCGCCGCGCGACCTCACGAGCTTCCTCCTCATGGGCGGCGCGCGCCCGGGGCAACCGCCGATCGCCCAGGTCATGGCGGTCATCGACTCGGCCGACCCCGACACGATCCTCGCGCGCCTGCAGCCGCTCGCCGAGGTCGCGCCGCTCGTCGGCCAGGAGGTGCGGCTCACGACGTACGAGGCCGTCATCTCGAACGCGGCAGACACGACGCATGCCGGCCAGGGCGAGCCGTTGGCGCGCTCGGGGCTCATCGGCGGCATCACGCCCGAGTTCGCGCGGGATGCCGCGGCGTTCCTCGAGAGCGGCGCGACGTACTTCTTCCAGCTGCGCGCGGTCGGCGGTGCGGTGCACGACGTGCCGTCGGACGCCACGGCATTCGCCCACCGCGAGGCCGAGTTCTCGGTGTCGGCGATGGGCTCGCCGCGCCACGGCACCAACGAGCGCTGGGCCGAGCTCATGGCCCCGCACATGGCGGGCGCCTACCTGAGCTTCGAGACCGAGGTCGGCGCGGAGCACGTCGCGGCGGCGTATCCGCCCGCCACGCTCGAGCGCCTGCGCGAGATCAAGCGGCGGGTCGACCCCGACAACGTGTTCCGCGACAACGCGAACATCGCATAGGCGTCGCGTCGCGGCATCCGCTCGGTTCCATCGGTTCCGGATGCCGCGGCCCGGCCGGTCGCGCGGGTGTTTCCGTTCGCGCCCGATGTCTTCGTGCCGGCGGAAACCTTGCGCGCGAACGGAAACACCCGGGAGGGCGACGGATGCCTCGGGCGATCGAACTTCCGATCGATGCCCTCCCCGGGGCATCCGAATAGGCTCGGGTGTGAGGGGGGCCGATGGATCTCGAGCCGATGCTGCTGAAGTTCGATCGCATCGCCGGCGGGCGCGACGCGGGCGTGAAGGCCGACCCCGAACTCATCGCGCACCCGCGCACCCGCCGCGCGTTCACGTGGATCACCTGGCTGCTCGGCGTCGAGGTCGTGCTCGGGCTGGCCGCGCTCGTGGTCGCGATCGTGCTGTTCGCCAACGGGGTCGCGCTCGCGTTCCCGGTGTGGATGCGCATCTTCATCGTGCTCGGCATGACCGTCACGCTCTTCTACTTCGCCTGGCGGGCGCAGCGCGGCTACCGCTGGGCGTATTCGCGGCTGCGGCTGTTCAGCAAGATCTTCCCGGTCGTGACGCTCGTGATGGCGGCGATTCCCGGCCTCTTCCCGTTCTGGATGGTGACCGAGCAGATCGTGTTCAGTCTGATCCTCATCGGCATCGCCGACTTCCTCGACAGCGACCACATGCGCCGGGTGTTCCGCAGGCCCGAGGCGGCCTGATTCGGGCGTCGGGGTCGCGCCCGGTGCCCGGTGTTTCCGTTCGTGCCCGGCGTCTCCGTTCAGGCGGAAACCCGGCGCGCGAACGGAAACCCCCGCGCAACCGGTGGGAGCGACCCCGGTCGATCAGGCGAGGTCAGGCGTCGAAGCGCGCGCCGGCCGGGTCGGACTCGAGCAGCGTGAAGACGAGCAGGATGATGCCGCCCACGAACGGGATGAGCGCGAGGAAGTAGAAGCCGCCCGAGCGGTTCGTGTCGTGCAGGCGGCGCCAGATCAGCGCGAGGCTCGGGATGAGCACGGCGAGCCCCCAGATGGCGAAGATCGCGACGCCCAGGCCGAACAGCGGGCCCGGCTGCGAGGCGCCGGTGACCGAATCGAACGTCGCGCCCGAGAACCCGAGCACCATGAGCAGCCCGTAGAGCACCGCCCCGATGATCGCGTACGCGAGCTGCCACCACCAGTACTCGCTGCGGCTCGCGCGGCCCGAGAAGGTGGCGTACTTCGTGAAGAAGCGCTTGATCGCCTGACCGAACGACGCACCGTAGAGGGGCTGCGAGAGGGGCGGCTCGGCGGAGGCGGCCGGCTGCGGGGCGGGGGCGTAGGTCAAGGGGTCCTCCAGGCGTCGTCGGGGGTGGCGGGCCGATTCGCCGGCCGCCGCCTCATCATGGCGCACCGACCGCGGGCGCGGAAGGGGGAGTGGTGCCCGCGCCTCCCGACGCCCATGCGTGCGCGCGTCACCCCATCGTGTCGAGGATCGCGGTGAGCTGCTCGAACGTCGTGAGCGGGTTCACGATCGCGAAGCGCGTGTTCGGGCGGCCGCCGTGCGAGCTCGGCGTGACGAACGCGTGCTGGTCGTCGAGCAGCTTCGCCGACCAGGCGGCGTACTGCTCGCGGGTCCAGCCGTCGCGCTCGAACACGACGACCGAGAGCTGAGGGTCGCGCACGAGCGTGAAGCCGTCGCGTCGTCGGATCTCGTCGGCGATGTCCTGCGCGAGCTGCAGCGACGAGCCGATCGCCTCGCGGTAGGCGCCGCCGCCGTAGGTCGCGAGCGAGAACCACATCGGCAGGCCGCGCGGGCGCCGCGTCAGGTGGATCGCGTAGTCGCTCGGGCTCCACTCGGGCGTCTCGGTGAGGGTGTCGAGGTACTCGGCGTGCTGCGTGTGCGCACGACGACCCGCCTCGGGGTCGCGATAGATGAGCGCGCAGGCGTCGAACGGCGCGAAGAGCCACTTGTGCGGGTCGACGATGGCCGAGTCGGCCCGCTCGACGCCGGCGAACCGGTCGCGCGCGACCGGCGAGAGCATCGCCGCCAGCCCGTAGGCGCCGTCGATGTGCAGCCAGAAGTCGTACTCGTCCTTCAGCGCCGCGATCGAGGCGATGTCGTCGACGATGCCGAAGTTCGTCGAGCCGCCGGTGGCGACCACGGCGAAGACGGATGCCCCGTGCTCCTCGAGTGCGGCGCGCACGGCGTCGCCGCGCAACTGCCCGTCGGGGCCGGGCTTCACGGCGACGATGTCGACGTCCATGACGCGCGTGGCCGAGGCGATGGAGGAGTGCGCCTCCGAGCTGCAGACGACCTTCCAGCGGGGGGCGGATGCCTCGGGGTCGGCCGCCGCGAGCCGGGCGCGGGCGCTCTCGCGGGCGGCGACGAGCGCCGACAGGTTGCCGAGCGTGCCGCCCTGCACGAACACGCCGCCGGCGGTCGCCGGGAACCCGAACTCGTTCGCGAGCCAGCGCAGCACCTCGTTCTCGGCGTGCACGGCGCCCGAGCCCTCGAGCCAGGATCCGCCGTAGATCGCGGATGCCGAGACGACGAGGTCGAAGGCGCTCGCCGCGTTCGTCGGCGCGATCGGGATGAAGGAGAGGTACTGCGGGTGGTCGGTCGTGATGCAGGCCGGCGCGAGCACGTGCTCGAAGATCGCGAGGGCGCGGCGGGCGCCGATGCCCTGCTCGTCGATGGTGCGGCCGGCGAGGCGGTTGAGCTCGGCGGGCGAGAAGGGCTTGTCGAGGGGGGTGTCTTCGGACAGCATGCGGCGACGGGAGTAGTCGAGCACGAGGTCGACGATGGACTCGGTCTCGTCGGTGATGGCGTGCATGCGCGTGGGGTCGCCCTGCGCGGCCTGGGCTGCGTGCGCGCGTGCGGCGTCAACGTCGGTGCGACGGTCGGTGGTCATGGTGTTTCCCTTCGGATCGCGCATCGTCACGATCTCAGAGCAGCGTCGCACACGGACGGGGTGATGTGCAATATCGCGCGTGAGGTGTGAATCGGGCGCAATTATTCTGCGTTGTGCGCGGCGCAAAGACACGATTGCGCGCGCGGCGACGGCTTTCGGCGAAGCGCCGGTCGGGCGTTCTCGAGACCTGCCCGGCTCGCCTCGGCAATCGAGTGGGCGATCTTTGCGGTGGATCGCGCCGATCATCGCAAAGATCGCCCACTCGATCGGGGGTGTCGCCGTCTCGGCCGACGCAGCGGGCTCAGCCGACCTCGATGACCACGGGTCCGGCCTCATGGGGGCCGCCGCAGGCTTCCGTGCCGCCGACGCGTCGCCACTCCAGTTCGGACGTGGTCTCGCCGAGGAGGGCGTTGTCGGCCGAGAACGCCGCGAACGTCGCCTCTTCGGGGACGCTGACGACGAAGTCGACGAGCCAGTGCGCATCGTCGAGCCTGGTGGACATGGGATCCAGCTCGGAGGTCGAGCCGGATGTCTCGCCCCGGCTACCGGGCAGGCACCCGCGTTCACCGCAGACCTCGATGCGGTCGACCTCGGCTGCCGCCGTGCCCTCCAGCGTGACCTCGACCGTGCTGGAGTAGCCGATCGCGGTGCACGCGATGAACGGGTTGTCGGCGACGCATCCCGTGCCGCCCAATGACACGGCCGCGCACAGCGCGCCGACGCCGAGGAGCCGCCTGGCCCGAGTGGAGCTCCAGTGTGCCGGTGTCATCGCGCCTCCTGGATACCTCGTCGATGCCACCATCCTCAGGGACGGCGGGCGCTCGTGCGGGCGCGACGAGAGTCGTTGCGGAACCGATGCGCGATCGCCGCGGACTCGTGACGACCCGGCCGCAACGAAACCGGTCGGTGAATCGTTCAGCGTCGATCGGATGGCACACGCCACCATGCTCGAGATCCCTCGGTCCCGCGACGTCTTCCGGCCTGGAGGCATGTTGGGAAGCGACCTCCACCCCGGAAGACGTCGCGGGAAGCGAACGGACGGCAGGACGACGCACCGGACGCCCGGTGCTACCCCTGACGCGGCATCCGCCCCACGAGTGGAAGATGAGCATCACTCGAGGAAGGGCGTGCGCCATGTCGGTCATCGTCGGCGGAGTGGAGCTGTACCTCGGGCCGACCTCGGTCGGCGGACCCGACGACCTCGATCTCGCGATCCGGGAGTTCATCGGGGGAGCGAAGCGCACGCTCGCCATCGCCGTGCAGGAGATCGACTCGCGGCCCATCGCCGAGGCGATCGTCGACGCGACCAGGCGGGGCGTGCGCGTGCGCCTCATTCTCGAGGGCGACTACCTCACGGAGGACAAGGCGATCGCCGACCCGTGGACCGCCGCGGGCGCCCACGACGAGAACCGGTTCCTGCTCTCGGCCCTGCTGAAGTCGCGGGTCGACGTGGTCAGCGACCTGAACCCGAAGATCTTCCACCAGAAGTTCATCGTGCGCGACTCGGGCCAGCCGAGCGCGGCCGTGCTGACCGGGTCGACGAACTTCACCCGCACCGACACCGGCACCAACGCGACATCCGGCGTCGGAAAGGGGCAGAACCTGAACCACGTCGTCGTGCTGCGCGGGCAGCGAGCCGCGACCGAGTACCTCGGCGAGTTCGAGCGCATGCGGTCGGGCACGTTCGGCGACCTGCACGAGCGCGTCGAGCCCAAGCCCAGGGAGTTCGGTTTGCCGAAGGTGCGCATCAAGCCGCTCTTCGCGCCGAGGCACGGCCCCGAGATGGAGATCATGAAGCAGATGCTGAAGGCGCGCTCGTCGATCGACTTCGCGATGTTCACGTTCGCGCAGTCGTCGGGCATCGACGACACGATGATCCGCCTGCGCCCGCTCGTGTCCCGCATGCGCGGCGTGCTCGACCGCGGGCAGGGTGCGGCCAAGTGGGCGGCGACGAAGGGCCTCGCCGGCGGGTCGGTCGAGCTCTACGCCACGAAGCTCGGCACCGGCGTGCGCAAGCTGCACCACAAGCTCATGGTGCTCGACGAGCGCATGCTCATCGTCGGCAGCTTCAACTACACGGCGCCCGCCAACAACCTGAACGACGAGAACATCGTCGTGATCGGCGACCTCGAGGAGCCGGCGGGCACCGAGGCGGATGTCGCGCAGCGCACGCTCGCCGGCTACGCCCTCACCGAGATCGACCGCATCATCCACGACCTCGCCGAGCCGATCGCGGTCTGACTCGTCGGTCGAGTAGCGAAGCGTATCGAGACCCTGGCGCGCAAGGATCTCGATACGGCCGCGGGCGGCCTACTCGATCGGCGATTGAGCGATGTCGGCGGCGTGTGATCGAGTGGTCGCATGGGCTTCGATGAACGCTTCCTCGGCATCGGCGCGGCACTGCCGCGAGTGAGCGAAGCGGATGCTGCGGCATCCGTCTGTCTCGACTACGTGCACTTCACCGTGGTGCTCGATTCGGCGCGGCGCCTCGCTCGGGTCACGGGCGTGAACATCGACGGGGCGTCGCTCATCGACGTGCCGCGGGGCGACGACTGGCGCTACGACGAGCGGGTGCCCGAAGACTGGCAGACCGGCCCGGCCGTCTACGCCGCGAACCCGCTCGACCGCGGGCACCTCGTGCGCCGCCGCGATCCGGTGTGGGGCACGCCAGAGGTCGCCGCGCGGGCGAACAGCGACACCTTCCACTTCACGAACGCGGCGCCGCAGGCGGGCGGGTTCAACCAGTCGCCAGAGCTCTGGTTGGGTCTCGAAGACCACGTGCTCGAGCATGCCGAGGCGCACCGGCTGCGGCTCAGCGTGTTCACGGCCCCGGTTCTCGGGGCAGACGACCCGCCGTACCGTGGCATCCGCGTGCCGTTGCGGTTCTGGAAGATCGCCGCGTGGAACCGTTCCTCGTCCTCGACGGAACCCGCTGAGCTCGCCGCCGCCGGGTTCGTGCTCGACCAGTCGCCGCTCGTCGACACGAGCGAGATCGCGGCGCCCGCGCCGGGCGAGGTGCCGCCACTCGGACCGTTCCGCACGTTCCAGGTGCCGATCGCCGACATCGCGGCCGCCACCGGGCTCTCGATGCCCGACCTCGTCGACGCCGACGTGCTGCCGCAGTCCGTGGCGGCCGCGGGATGGCGCCGGCTCGGCGAGGCATCCGACATCGTGCTCTGAGCGTCGCGGCGGCGAATCCGGGGCTGTCCGCCGAGCGCGAGCACATGCGACGAGTGCGCGTGCAATCGGCCCGCGCACTCGTCGTATTCGCTCGCGCTCGGCGGGTCTGGTCGAGTGACGTCGGGTGGGTGGGGCTGCAGGGCCGGCCCGCCAGGTGCCGCGAGGGTGAGCGAGGCGAGCTCGACCATGGCGTTCTGCTCGAGCACGGCTTCGAGACTTCGGAGTTCGCGCGCGGCATCCGCTTCGCTGCGATCGCCGACGAGGTCGACGGCCGCGATGAGCAGCACCCGCCCCGGGCCGATGAACTCCATGTGCAGGAACGACACGCGATCGACCGACGCAGGGCGAGCAGCTCGCCGATCATGTCGGAGCGCACGTTCGAGGGCACGGCCTCGCCGATGAGGAACGCGCGGTTGCGGCCGATGAGCAGCACCGCGACGACGCCGAGCAGCACGCCGACCGCGATCGAGCCGATCGCGTCGTAGACCGGCGAGCCCGTGACCTGGTGCAGCAGGATGCCGACGAACGCGATCGCGAGGCCGATGAGCGCCGCGGCGTCCTCGGCGAAGACCGCTCGCAGCGTCGGATCCGAGCTCTGCGAGACGTGGTGCAGCGTGCCGACGCGTCGTCGCTGCGCGTCGGTGCGCGCCTGCCGGTAGGCGCGGATGAACGACACGCCCTCGAGCACGAAGGCGAGGCCGAGCACGGCGTACGCGATGCCGTAGTCGCTCGCCGGCTCGGGGTCGATGAGCTCGGTGATGCCGTGCTGGATCGACACCGCGGCACCGACCGTGAACAGGCCGAACGCGGCGAACATCGACCAGATGTACGCGTCCTTGCCGTAGCCGAGCGGATGCCTCGCATCGGCCGGCCTCGCCGACCGGCGCTCGGCGATCACGAGCAGCACCTCGTTGCCGGTGTCCGCCCACGAGTGCGCCGCCTCGGCGACCATCGACGCGGAGCCCGTGAGCGCCGCCGCGACCGACTTCGCCAGCGCGATGAGCGCGTTCACGACGAGCGCGACGATCACCGTGACGAGCGAGTCGCCTGGCGGCGCGGCCTTGGCGGGCGGCGCAGTCGTGCCGGGCGGTGTCGTGTCGCCGGATTCCGTGTCCCCCACGGCTCGAGTCTGGCACCGTGGTGCCGCGTCATGCGAGAGCGGGTTGTGCGCGGCGGCGTCTGCAGCCTCAGCCACGCACCTCGTCAGGAGCCTTCGAGCTCGTCAGGACACGGGGCTGAGAGGAGGCCGAAGGGACCGGCACTTCGCCCTCACCCTCGGCAGCCGCGAGGTCGCGCACGTTCTTCTGGATGGCGACCACGGCGTAGAGCGACAGAGCGAAGCAGACCCCGTAGACGGTCTTCTCACTGATCGAGATGCTGCCGGCGTTGATGAGTCCGACGACGAGCAGCGCGAGGGCGGCCGCGAGCATCAACCAGGCGATGCCGTAGTAGATGTTCGTGACAGGGACCCCCTCGGAACGGTCGCGCACCGACTTCTGCACGGAGATCGCTGCGAACAGGCCCAGCAGCAGCACGGCGAGATAGTACCCCTTCTCGTTGAGCTCCATGCCGGCGTTCAAGAGGGAGATGAGAAACGTGCCCATGCCGATGGCGAGAGCCAACCAAGACGCCCCGATGAATGCCGGCGAGGGTTTGATGGTGCGGTACTGGGTCATGACGGCTGTTCCTTCTGGTCGGGTCGGAATGCAGGGCTGCAGCTCAGAGCCGCAGCGCAGCCGTCGAGCTACAGGAACCCTATCGGTGGGCATCACGGCTCGAGAGGGCCTCTTGGCTACGCCGCCACTCGGTGCGAAGGTTGAGGCATGGCGCAGCCCGCTGAAGCCGACGCATCCACCGAACACACGACCGACGTGCTCATCGTCGGAGCCGGGCCGAGCGGCCTCATGCTCGCCCTGTGCCTTGCCCGTCTCGGGGTCGACGCGATCGTGGTCGACGGCAAGGACGGCCCGACCCGGGAGTCGCGCGCGCTCGTCGTGCAGGCGCGCTCGATGGAGCTCTACGACCAGCTCGGCCTCGTCGACCGAGTGCTCGCGCAGCGCTCGCCGGCGACCACGTTCATCCCGGGCGCAGGGCGGCGCGAGCTCGGCCGCATCGACCTCGCGCTGGCCGGACGCGACGTGACGCCGTACTCCGAGATCACCGTGTTCGAGCAGTCCGCCAACGAGCGCCTGCTCATCGAGGCGCTCGGCGAACTCGGGCGCGAGGTGCGGTGGGGCCACCGGCTCGAACGACTACTGATCGAGACGCCCGAGACGCCCGAGAAGCCCGAGAAGCCCGAGGCACACGAGCCGCCAGAGACGAGCGACGCAGACGCAGAGGCGCCCGAGCAGGGCCGGCCCGCGGCATCCGCCCGGGCCACGCTCTCGACGGGTGACGGCGAGACCGTGACCGTGCGCGCGCGGTATTGCGTCGGCGCCGATGGGGCGCGCTCGACGGTGCGGCGCGAACTCGAGATCCCGTTCGAGGGCGAGACGAACGCGTTCACCTTCACGCTCGCCGACGCGATCGGCACTCGCGGCATCGAGGCGCAGGCCATCAACGTGCGCGTGACCGAGCGGCACCTCATGCTCGGGTTCGGCATGGGCGGCGATCGCGCGCGCCTCATCGGCGTGGTGCGCGACGACGACCTCGGATCCGACGGTGAGGCATCCGAAGCGGAGTCGCGCGCAGTATTCCGCCGGGAGTTCGGCGTCGAGTACGACGAGTCCGCCTGGTTCACGACCTATCGACTGCACCACCGGTTGGCGGCGCGATTCCGCGAGGGTCCGTGCTTCCTGGTCGGCGATGCCGCGCACATCCACTCGCCGGTCGGCGGGCAGGGCATGAACACCGGCCTGCAGGACGCGCACAACCTCGCCTGCGCGTTCGCCGACGTGCTCGTCGACGGCATGCCGGAGTCGCGGCTCGAGCGCTACGAAGCCGAGCGCCGCCCGGTGGGCAAGACCCTCGTCGAGACGACCGACCGCCTGTTCGGGCTGGTAACGAGCGACACGACGCGCGCGCGATTCGTGCGGTCGCGGGTGATCCCGGCGATCGGCCCGGCGGCGGTGCGGCTGATCCCGCGCCTCGTCGGCCTGCCGCGCGCGTTCGGCTTCGTCTCGCAGACGCGCATCCGCTATCGACTGCCGGATGTCTCGGGCGCGGCGTCTGCTCGTCGCGACGACGGCCTGCTCGGGCTTCGACTGCCCTGGAGCGGCTCGAACTTCGGTGTGCTGCGTTCGATGCGCTGGCAGCTGCACGGTTACGGCGTGCCCGAGCGCGCCGTGCGTCGCATCGCCGGCGAGCTCGGCGTCGACGGGCACGCGTTCGACGCCGACCAGCACGGTCGACTGCGACGCGACCGCGTGTACCTCGTGCGCCGCGACGGCTTCATCGTGGCCGAGGTGCCTTCGCCCGGAACGGGTGCCGCGCTCGCTGCGGCGCGGGCGCGAGTCGCGGGCGCGTGATTCCGAGCGAGCGGATGTCGCGCCCGGCGCGATGCCGCGACGTCAGGCGTTCAGTCGGCGCGAGGGGTGAGCTGCAGCACGGGGATGCGGCGGTCGGTCTTCTCGAGGTACTCGCCGAACTGCGCCTCCTCGGCCACGATCGCGTCGTACGCCTCACGCCACGCGTCGCCCGTGATCTCGGTCGCCGTCACCGGCACCGTGACGACCTCGCCGTCGACGAGAGCCTCGATCTCGAACGACGGGTTCGCCCGCAGGTTGTGGTACCACGCGGGGTTCTCGGGTGAGCCGCCCTTGGACGCCACCACCCGCCACCCGTGCGCGTCGCGGAAGCCGACGACCGGATTCAGGTGCGTCTCGCCGGACTTCGCTCCGATCGAATGCAGGATGACCAGCTTCGGACCCCAATAGTTCTCGGTGCCCTTGCTGCTGCGGAACTTCTCGATGACGTCATCATTCCAACCCATGGAACCGATCAACGCGGGAGTGCCCCGGTTTCTTCCGGAATCGGCCGGGATTCTCCGACCGCTCCGCACCCGTCAGTCGATGACCGCTGCGATCGCCTCGATCTCCACGAGCTGGTCGTCGTATCCGAGCACCGTGACGCCGAGCAGCGTGCTCGGCACATCGTGATCGCCGAAAGCGTCACGGACGACATCCCAGACGGTCGCGAGATCCGATCGCTTCGAGGATGCGACCAGGACGCGCGTGCTGATCACGTCTTCGATTCCTGCCCCGGCCGCATCGAGCGCCCCCTTCATCGTCTCGATGCACCGTGCGGCCTGGGCGGCGTAGTCGCCGACGGCGGAAATGGATCCGTCATCCTCGAGCGGGCAGGCACCGGCCAGGAAGATGAATCGCGCTTCCTTCGGCGCGGTCGCCGCGTACGCGTACTGGGCGACGTCACTGAGTGAATCGGACCGGATGAGTCGGACTGCGCTGGACACGGGCTCATCCTGACACGGACTGCGACGTGACTCACGGGGTCGTGCCCGTCGCTGTAGGTTCCGCGTGAAGATGTCGCCATGGCGACGAATCCACGGCATTTGTCCGCAGCGGAGCGGGCGGAATTCCACGGGCGCGTCGGCCGGAAGGTGACGGTGTAGTCGTTCGCGCCCGTGAGGCGGTCGCCGTCGCCGGGTAATCGGGGATGGCCTTCCAGTCCTGTTGCTTCTCGGTGCCGTCGTATTCCTCGAGCGGGTACACGTCGATGCGGTTCAGGACGTCTTGGACGGCGCGGAGCGAGGTGAGCGCCGACCCCGTCCTCGAACTCAGCGCCGAACCAAAACAACAACAGGAGGATCACCGACCGCTTGACGAAGACCACGCGAGGGTCGTTGGGCACCAGCTGAGCACGCTCGTGGACTCACCGCACGGGCGTCTGAGGCGTGGCCCCCCCGGTTGAACCTCGGATTTCAGTGGGCGGATACAACCGAGGCGCCGACAACTTTGAAGTGGGAGGCCGAGGCGCCGGCAGGTCGCGTTGTGGATCGATGGGTCTACGAAGGCAGCTCTAGGTGTGATGTCCAGGCAGGTTGTTGAGTCTGCTGATAGGTGGGCCGCCGATCGCGGTGTGGAGCCTGTGTTGATTGTAGAAGTGGATCCAGCCCGGGAGTGCGTTGCGGCGTTCGGTCTCTGAGCTGTAGAAGCGGGCGTAGGCCCAGCCGTCGGCGAGGGTGCGGTGGAAGCGTTCGATCTTCCCGTTCGTTTGCGGGCGGTAGGGGCGGGTGCGTTTCGGGGTGATGCCGAGCTCGGTGCAGGCATCACGCCACGCGTAGGAGCGGTACGCGGATCCGTTGTCGGACAGCACGCGTTCGATGTTCACGCCCCGACCTGCGAACCATGCGGTAGCGCGACGGAGAACGCCGATCGCGGTGTCGGCTCGTTCGTCGTTGCAGATCTCGACGTACGCGACGCGGGAGTAGTCGTCGATGACGGTGTGCACGTACGCGGTTCCGGTGCGCGGTTTGTGGTCCTTTCCGCGTGGTAGGCCTGGCGTGCTGAGCTTGTTCTTCGCGCCTTGCTGGCGGCCGACGAACCGGTGCCCGCCGCCATCGGGGATGTTGCCGAACTTGGTGACATCGACGTGGATCATCGAGCCGGGATGGTCATGCTCGTAGCGGCGGATTGGTTCCCCAGTGGCGCGATCGATGCGGCTGAGCCGGTTGACCCGGCACCGCACGAGTACCGCGTGCACAGTCGAAGCGGGCATGCCAAGCTCGCCGGCGATCTGCGCGGGTCCGAGCCGTCGCCGCCATCGCAGCTTCACGATCCGCTTCACCAAGTCCGGTGATGTCTTCGTCGGCATCGAGTGGGGCCGGCTGGACCGGTCGAGCATGCCCGCAGCGCCTTCGGCCCGGAACCGGGCAGCCCACTTCCGGGCCATCGGAGGCGAGATCATGAACATTTTCGCCGCGACCGCGACCGGCCATCTCTCCTCGACGATGAGCTTGGCCAGGCGCAGACGAGCGCGCGGGGTGAGGGCAGCGTTAGCGTGGGACACGAAGGCCTCCTGTTTTGCGTGAGCGGTTCCTAGACAGCTCCACTCTCGCAACGGGAGGCCTTCACCCGTCGTTAGATCAAACGCGATTCACACAACAACGTCCCCGGACATCACATCTAGATCTACGGCGCGCCTCGACCGCCCCCGTTCGTTGCGCCAGTGCCAGCGCCAACACCCCACGGTGTCGGTCATGCGACGAGCAGCACGAAACCCACCGCGACCATGAAGGCCGCCGTCGCGGCGTGCACGCCATACACCGTCGTCCGGGGACCTCCGGCGCGGGCCACGGTGACGGCGTCGCTGACCGGCATGACCGCGGCCACGATCATGGCCGCGCCGAGGAGTTGCGGTGTGCCGCCGATCAGCACCACGAGCAGGAGGAGCCCGGTGCCGATGTCGCGGTTGCCCTTGACCTGCGCCCAGGACCGGAAAGTGCGGTCCTCGACCGGTGTGCCGGGGATGCCGAAGCCGGCGGCGGCGCCCGGAGCCCAGAAGGGGCCCGTGCCCATGACCACGACGGCCGCGGCGATCAGCCCGGCGACCACGGTCGCGACGGTGGCGATCACGGGAGCACCACGATCCGGCCGCGGACGCCGCCCTTGGCCAGCAGCTGGTAGGCGCTGACGACCTCCGCGAGCGGGAGGGTCGCATGGATCCTGGCCGGGACGGTCCCGGCCGCCACGCGGTCAAGCAGCCTCGCGAGCAACGGCCCGTCCGGGCGGCTGACGACCACGCCGACCGTGATGCCGCGCTCCTCGGCGAGCTCCAGCCCGGGCCGGACGCCGACGAACCTCCCGCCGTCGCGCACGAGCGACAGCGCCTCCTCCTGCATCGCCGCGGCGTCGGCGACGACGTCCCACCCGCCCTGGGGTGCGGCGACGAAGTCGGCGCCGAGCCCGCGTACGAAGCCCTCGTCGCCGGGCCGCGCCAGGCCAGTTACCTGCCAGCCCTGTTCCTGGGCGAGCACCACGACGGACGCACCCACGGCACCGGCCGCCCCTGTCACCAGCAGTCGGCGCCCCTGGGGCGGCACGGCACCGAGGACGTCGAGCAGCTGGGCCGCGGTCGTGAGGGTCAGCGGCATGCTCGCCGCCACGTTGGGGCACATCCCGTCGGGCAGCACGGCGACGTCCGCCGCATCGACCACGAGGTGCTCGGTGTGCGAACCATGGTCTCGGTCGAAACCGCCGATGAAGCCGGCCACACGTACGCCGAGGGCCAGGTCGACGCCGTCGCCCGTGGCCTCGACGACGCCCGAGAAGTCCGCTCCGAGCCCGGTGTGCTCGGTCTGGGACACCAGGCCGAGCCCGTGGAGCCGGCCGCTCACGACCTCGAGGTCGACGGGGTTGATCGCGGCAGCGGCGATCTTGACCCGCACCTGGCCCGTGCCGGGCTCGGGGACGGGCGCGTCGATGATCTCGATCGACTCCGGTCCGCTCGGCGTGCGGACCACGGCTCGGCGTGATGTCTGGTGATTCATGAATCTCTGCTCCTTGGTCAGTGCCCTGTTGCCCGAACGGGTGAATCTCCACCATCATGGACACGCCGCTTCCGATCGGGAAGTAGGCACCTTGAGGTGCGTTAGTCACTGAATGACGGGAGAGCCCATGCCGACCATGACCACGGCCCAGCACCGAGCCGTGGCGAAGCGGGAGTACGACGCCTTCCTCGACGTCTGCCCGAGCCGCCAGCTTCTCGCGCGCATCTCCGACAAATGGGTCGCCCTCGTGCTCGCCGCGCTCGGTGGCGACGGACCCGGCTCGGGACCCGCGCCCGGACGCCGACCGATGCGCTACTCCGAACTGTCTCGTCAGATCTCGGGCGTGAGCCAGAAGATGCTCACCCAGACGCTTCGGTCGCTGGAGCGTGACGGGCTGGTGACCAGGACTGTGACTGCTACGGTGCCCGTCACCGTCACCTATGAGATGACGGATCTTGGCCTCTCCTTGCAAGGCGTCATGCGCGACATCAAGGCCTGGGCGGAGGGCCATATGGACGAGGTCCTCACCCATCGCGACCACCACGACCAGCGACAGGCGGGCGACGGAGCCTGACCTGCAGTCCGGAACCAGCCTGGTCAGCTGTCGATGCCAAGCCTCGTCGCCGAGCAGGAGCGCCGCGACTCCTTCCGGGTCCTCGTGCATCGCGTCGTGCCCGGCGGGAAGGCCATACATTTGCGGCCCGGGTCCCGCCTGGAGCCGAGCCGAAGGCGGAGCTCGGCGAACCGAAACTGTCCCAACGGACCGTGCGACCGCGCCAGATGAAGCTCCGAGTCTGATGATCTCTCATCTCGTGCCGATCTTCTCGGTGTCGCGCCGCACCGTAGTGAGCCATTCCTGGCGTTGGGGCGGGGTTGAGTCGGAGATGGTGCGCAGGACGCGACGGTCGAAGACCGGGTCGCCGAGGTAGTTGCCGACGCAGTGCTGCCAGATCTGCTGGAGCGGGTCACCGAACAAGGCGCTTTCCCGTTCGGCCGTTGTGTCGGAGGTGTTGACCACGTAGAGCGAACTCAGCTGAAGTAAGGAGGTGGGCAGGCCGATGGGGTCATCGAGCGTGTAGGCGACGCCGGGGATGAGCACGCGGTCGATCCAGCCGGCCATCATGGCCGGTGGTTTTCCCCACCAGTTCGGGTGCACGATGACGAGCGCGGAGGCGGCGACCAGATCACGTCGATGCTGGCTGAGCACCTCGTCTGTCCCGTCCGCCAGTATCTCAGCGGGTGATCGCGACATGTCGGTGTCGCCAGCCGAGAGGAGCGGGTCGAACCCCTCCGCGTAGAGGTCGTGTCTGCGCACCTCGAAGCCCGCTGCCTCGAATCCTGCCGCGGCTGAGTCGGCGATGGCGTGGTTGAAGCTTCCGCGATTCGGGTGGGCGAGTACCACCATGGCGATGGGCATCAAGGCGTCCTGTCGGTGTTGAGGGTTGTGTGTGGTCCGGGATGCCTCACTCGCCGTCGGGACTGCTGACGGTTTGGTTGACTCGTCTTGTTGGGTTTTCAGGCCGCGTGAGCGGCCTCTGGAGTTGATTGTCTCGAGCTCGATCGGGGTGAGTCTCCCGAGCCGGCGTTGCCGGCGTCTGCGGTGATACGTCCGTTCGATCCAGGTGACGATTCGATTGAGATCGGCGCTGTCCTGCGGATCACACGAAGACCTACTCGGAAGCAGCGCGATCAAGCAAGCGGAAGGAGGCCCCTTTCGGTGAAGACCTTCTTCGCGACGAGCGTGGCGTTCAGGGCGCGCGGGAATCCGCAGTAGACGGCGGAGTGAAGGAGCGCTTCGATGATCTGTTGCGGGGTCAGGCCGACGTTGAGGGCGGCGTTGATGTGGACCTCGAGTTGTGGTTCGCAGCCCCCGAGCGCGGTCAGCATGCCGAGGGTGACGAGTTGGCGGTCGCGTGGCGCAAGTTCGGGTCGCGAGTAGATCTCACCGAATCCCCAGGCGACGACCTGGTGTCCGAGTTCGGGAGAGATGTCCTTCAGGGAGTCGATGACGTTCGCGCCGGCGGTTCCGTCGACGGCGTCGAGAACCGTTCGTCCGTGCTCGTAGCGCTCTTCGCGGGTCGTGGCTTCAGTCATGAATGTCTGCTCCTTCGTCGATGTCGTCGGTGCGCGGTTGCGCGAGGTCGTGGCGGTAGGTCGAGATCTTGATGTCGAGGGCATGCTCGTGCCGCTTCAGCACGGCGATCTGCTCGCGGAGCGCGGTGTGATGGGTTTCGAGCAGCGCCAGCCTCGTTCCGATGGTCGACGGGCCTTCGGCGCGCAGGTCCGCATACTCGCGAACCTGCGCGATCGGCATGCCGGTCTCGCGCAGCCGCAGCAGAAACCGCAACCATTCGACATCCCCGTCGGAGTACCGGCGCTGGTTCGCTGAGGTTCGCGCGACCGGGTGGATCAGCCCGGCTCGCTCGTAATAGCGCAGCGTGTGGGCCGACACCCCGATCACAGCTGCCATCTGCGCGACCGTCAGGCCCATGGTCTCGTTCTCGTCCGTCGTCACAATGAAGAGGCTAGGAGTTAGAGCGCACTCGAAGTCAAGTCGTGAAATTCACGTCTTGGGCCCGTTTAGCCATCCGCCTGCGGGCCACAGATTCGCACTGAGTTGGCTCGATTGGGCAATCGCGCAACGATCTGTTGCGCGAACTGCTCACGGGGTTTCGAGCACGCGTTGGATGTCAGCCTCTGAGGGAAGTACCGCTCGTTCAGCGGCGGGGAGCAGGTCGTAGCTGGCTATCGCGATGGGCTGGTTGCTACTTGCGAGGGCGTAGCGCACCACACGGTCATTCTTGTCCGTGCACAACAGGAGGCCAACGGTCGCCCCGTGTGCTGGGCGGCGCAGCCGGTCCTCAACGAGCTCGACGTAGAAGCCGAGCTGGCCGGCGTACTCGGGCTTGAACTTGCCGACCTTCAGCTCGACCACGACGTAGCGCAACTGCTCGACGTGGAAGAACAAGAGGTCGACAAAGAACTCGTCGCCGTCGACATCGAATGGGACTTGCCGCCCAGCGAAGCTGAATCCGCTGCCCAGCTCTCCGAGTGTCTCGATGATCCGTTCCACGAGCGCCTGCTCGAGCTCCCTCTCCGCGTGGCCCGGCTCGATGCGGAGGAAGTCGAACACGTAGGGGTCCTTCGTGATCTGCTGCGCAAGGTCGGATGCCCCAGGTTCCAGGATGCGATCGAAGTTCGCCGGCGCCATCCCGAACCGCAGGTGCGCAGTGGTCTTGATGTGATGCTCGAGCGTCCCGCGTGTCCACCCGTGGGCGACGGTTTGTCCGGCGTACCAATCCCGCAACTCCTGGTCAGCGAGCTTGTCGAGGAGCACGGTGATGTGTCCCCACGGCAACTGCGCAACAGGCTGTTGCGCAATCTCGGTAGGTTCCGGCCAGGCCCGAGCGAATGAGCGCATATAGATCAGGTTGCGGGGCGAAAACCCACGGGAGTCTGGGAACTCGGCACGCAGGTCGGAAGAGAGCCGCTGGATCACCTTGGCACCCCACTGGGCATCATCGGTGCGCTCTGCGAGCACGTTACCGATGTGCCAATTGAGGCGGATCAGCTCGGTATTGACCTGCCGCTGGGCGCGGTAACGCGACTCGCGCACGCGCTCCGCGAGCCCGATGAGCACGCTCGCGTAATCACCCGGAAGCGCCATCTCAGACATGCGCCGAGCATATCCGCGGCCGCCGTCGTCGACGCGGCCCCGATCGGCGGCACCGAGTGACCACTGAACGCCGCCACCGAGCGCCGAAGTCCAGAGGCGGGCGAACACGGGAGTCCGACTTGGGCTGCGCACGCTTCGGGCGTCTCATTTGAGCGATCCGTCAGCGCGCACTTCGATGCCGACTCTCGATGCGCTGTCGGGCAGCGTCGAGGAACTCGCGCGGCTCTCCTATCCGAGGTTCTCGAAGGTGTCCTCGTCGGGGCGCCAGACCATCCACGCCCCGTCGTGAAAGCCCATGATCTCCGCAATCTCGACGTAGACCTCATCCGCGTTCGGATTGATAAGCAGGGAGCCCGTGTCGAGAACAACGCGAAGCCCGGTACCTGATGCTTCACTCGTGGACAGCACGACCCCGGGTGTCAGTCGGCGCAGAGCGTCGGCGTAGCCCAAGTCGGACTCGCGCCACGACCGCGCATCCACCTCGACAACCGGCCACACGTAACTGTTCAGGGTGACGGGACTTCCCGCACCTGGCGTGCCGTCGAAGCGAAACTGCACATAGTCGTTGAGGACAATCTCGACGGAATACATCCGGTCGCCGACCAGGCGCGAAAGCAGCTCGTTTGGAACGTACGTCTCTGATGGCAACTCAGCCAGTCCCTTCTCGACGTGCCCATCATGCCCGATCGGGCTCTGCGAGACTCAGACGACTGGCTCCGGACCGGACCAGCGCCGCAACCCGATTCCGCCCGATAGCCGGTCGGGCAGCGGGCGTGGCTCGATCGTCGAATGAGCTCGGTGCATCATGGCGAAGCGCGGTGCCCGTTTACCCAGCCCGGTGAGAACGCCCGCACAGGTGCGTCTACTGCAACGGCGTCGGCACCGATCGAGGAGGCCCGACGGTCGTCGTCGAAATAGAAATCCGCGACAAATGGCAAATGCCATCTAGATGCCAAGTATCGGAATTTGCCATCTTCACGCGGAACCTACAGTCGCTCAGCCGAGCAGGTGCCGGAGGTATCGCTGGGGGGAGTCCAGGTAGGACTTCCAATGCTGGACGAGGTCGAGGTCCTCCCACGCGGTCGGGCGCATTCCCCATGGCCCGACCTCGAGGATCTTGGCGCCCGGAAGGGCGGCGAGAACCGGTGAGTGCGTGGCGCAGAGGATCTGGCCGCCGTCGTCGGCGATCTGCCGCAGGGTCGCGATCAGCGTGAGCGTCGAGGAGAACGAGAGCGCGGCCTCTGGCTCGTCGAGGCAGTAGAACGCCGGAGAGTCGAAGCGGGTGTCGAGGATCGCGAGGAAGGACTCGCCGTGGCTCATCTCGTGGAACCGCGGCTCCGGCCCTGGGGAAGGATTCGCCTCGAGGTAGGTGTAGAACGAGTGCATCGTCTCGGCGCGCAGGAAGAAACCCCACCTGCTCGCACCGGCGCCGCGCTGCAGTCGGAGCCACTCCGACAACGGCGACTCTGTGGCCCTGGTCGTGTGCCGGGCGTTCGTCGAGCCGCCCTCGGGCGACATGCCGTAGGCCAGCGCGACGCCCTCGAGGATCGTCGACTTGCCCGACCCGTTCTCTCCGACGAGAAACGTGATGCCGGGATCCAGCCGGAGTCCATCCTTCAACAGTTGTCGCACCGCAGGGATGCTCCCGGGCCACTGCTTCGTCGCCGCAGCATCCGGATCGGCCGCGGAGATCCTGACGACGGGTGGTTGCGGTGACAGCACGCGCCCAGTGTCTCAGTCGCTGCGGACACTGCGCCACGACCCGTCGGTCGCATTTCGGTGACAGCAGGCAGGCCGGGTCGTAGGGTCGAAGGGGCCACGGCACCGGCCCGTTGCCGTCTCCCACCACCACCCGTTTCGATCGACCGGAAGTGAACATGACCGACCTCGCGGAACTCGCCGCCGACGCATATGTCTTCGGCTACCCCCTCGTCTACAACCTCAACGCGCTCCAGGCGATCGCCCACAGCGGCATGGGATCCCTGCCGGCGACTCCGTTCAACGAGTTCGGCTTCGCCCAGAAGCTCGCAACCCCCGCCGACCCGTTCGTCAGCGTCAACAACGACACCGTGTACGCGCTCGCGCAACTCGACCTGTCGGGCGGCCCGCTCGTGCTGCACGTGCCCGACACCGGTGGCGCCTACTACGTGCTGCAGTTCGTCGACGCGTGGACGAACAACTTCGCCTACATCGGCCGCCGTGCCACCGGCACCGCCGAGGCCGAGTACCTCATCGCGCCGCCCGGCTGGGCCGGGGACGCCGACGGCCGGCCCGTCATCTCCGCGCCGACGAACATCGTCAGCATCGTCGGTCGCCTCGCCTGCGACGGCGTCGACGACCTCCCGCGCGTGCTCGAGCTCCAGAAGCAATTCACCCTCACTCGCACCGACGGTGCTGCCGAGCCGGCCGGCATCGCGCAGGCCGATGCGAGCCTGTCCAAGCCGCTGCACTTCTGGGAGCAGCTGCGGTCGTGGTCGCAGGCGAACCCGCCGACGGGCGACGCCGATCGGGCCTTCCTCGCCACCCTCGGCCCGCTCGGCGTGCTCGACGCGGAAAGCCCGTACCACGAGGCATCCGCAGATCTCACGCAGGTGCTCACGGCCGGACTCGTGGCCGGGCAGAAGCGGGTCGAGGATGCCGCAACGGCGCCGGACCCCGACGCCGTCAACGGCTGGCAGATGAGCCTTCACCTCTTCGACTACAACCGCGACGCGTTCAGCATCGGCGCGATCGACTCAGACGAGTGGAAGATCGGCGATCGCGACACCGCCTATCTCGACCGGGCCGTCGCCGCGAGGAACGCGCTCTGGGGCAACCACGCCTATGAGGCGGTCTATCCGCAGGTCTACGTCGACGAGAACGGCGAGCAGCTCACCGGCGCCCGTCGCTACGAGATCACCTTCACCGAGCTTCCGCCCGTCGACGCGTTCTGGTCGCTCACGATGTACTCGATGCCCGAGTACTACCTGGTGGAGAACCCGATCGACCGGTACTCCATCGGCGATCGCACCCCCGGCACCGTCGCTGCCGACGACGGCTCCCTGACCATCACGATCCAGCACGACGAGCCGGCCGACGCCGAGAAGCGGGCGAACTGGCTGCCGGCGCCCGAGGGGGACTTCCGGCCGATGCTCCGCATCTACCAGCCTCGCGAAGCCGTCCTCGACGGAAGTTACGTCCTGCCGCCGATCCGCCGCGTCGAGTAGCGATCGGATCGGACCGCGATAGTCGGGTGCGGGTCTGGACCGATCGGCAGGCTTGGAGTCGAAAGGGGGAACCGTGATTGCAGTTCTCAACCGTCTCGTCGAGTACGTCGAGGGTCACCTCACCGAGGAGACCGACATCGCCGGCCTCGCGAGCAGCCTCGGCACGACGGAGTACCACGTGCGCCGGATGTTCTCGTCGCTGGCCGGCATGCCGTTGTCCGAGTACGTTCGGCGGCGCCGCATGTCCGTCGCCGCGGCCGAGGTGCTCGGCGATGGCGAGCTGTTGGGCATTGCCGTGCGGTTCGGCTACGGCTCCACCGAGGCGTTCACCCGAGCGTTCCGATCGGTGCACGGTGTCGGCCCATCCGACGTCCGCCGAGACGGCGGCCCCCTTCGTACGCAACCGCAGCTCAGGTTCCGCCTGACCGTAGAAGGGAACACCACGATGGACACCCGCATCGCAGACCGACCGGCCTTCCGACTCATCGGGCACTCGACCCGCGTGCCGCTCATCCATGAGGGCGCGAATCCGCACATCCAGGCGTTCATCGCGTCGCTGCCCGCGACCGAGCATGCCCGCCTCAAGGAGCTGAGCGACACCGAGCCCGACGGGCTCCTCCAGGTGAGCGCCGACGTGGACCCCGACGCCACCGAGGGCAGCGAGCTCACCTACCTGCACGGCGTCGCCGTGACGGATGCCACGGCCGTGCCCGAAGACCTCGACGTGATCGCCGTCCCGGCCGGGAGTTGGGCGGTGTTCCGCACCGAGGGCGCGTATCCGGCAGCGTTGCAGTCCACGTGGGCGGCGACCGCCACCGATTGGTTCCCCTCGAACCCGTGGCGGCTGCGGCCGGGCCCCTCGATCGTGGCCGTGCTCGAGCGCGCCGCCGACTTCAGCACCGCGACCTGCGAGCTGTGGCTCCCGGTGGAGCGCGCCTGACCGCACACCGCACGCCTGACCGCGGCATCCGATCGCTTGTCCTCGGGGTCTCCCGCTGTCAGAGTGAAGCCACGCACATCGCTGATGGGGGAGATGCATGTCGGAACACGATCACGCAGGGGCCGATACGGACGAGATGGCGAGGGCGGTGGCGTCGCTGAGCACCGGGGACACCGTCGCCTCGCCGTTCGGCGACCTTCGATTCTTCGACGGGCTGCCGCTGCCCGAGACCGTCACGACCGCGTACGACGCGCTCGATCTCATGCGGGCCATCGAGGTATTCCTCAACGCCGTGCCCGGCGCGTCGCTCGTGGCGTTCCGCAACGGGCTGCGCGAGGCGGGCGTCACGTCGGCCCGGCAGATCGGCATCACCGAGCCGAGGGCGACCTCGAAGGCGCTCTTGCTCACCCCGAACACCGAGACGACCTACGGCGTCACGATGCTCGACCTGAAGGCCTGGGGTCCCACGGTCATCGAGGCGCCGCCCGAGTCGCTCTGCGTGGTCGACGACTTCTGGTTCCGGTACGTCGCCGACATGGGCATCGCCGGCCCCGATCGGGGAGCGGGCGGCAAGTACCTGTTCCTCCCGCCGGGCTACGACGGCGAGGTCCCCGACGGGTACTTCACCTTCCGGTCGCCCACGTACACGAACTTCGTGGTGCTGCGCGCCCTCGGCGGCGTGCCCGCCATGAAGCAGACGCGCATCTACCCGCTGGCGGAGGCCGGGCATCCCGAGCCGAACGAGTTCGTCAACCTCGCCGAGCTGTCGTTCAACACGGTGCACGCCAACGACTTCTCGTTCTACGAGGAGGTCGCCGAACTCGTGCAGGAGGAGCCGATCGAGGCGCTCGACGCCGAACGCGCGGGGCAGCTCGCCGGGATCGGCATCGTGAAGGGACAGCCCTTCGCCCCCGATGCCCGGCTCAGGGGCATCCTCGAGAAGGCCGCGCCGATCGCCGCCGGCATCGCGCGCGTGATCGCCTACGTGCCGCGCGACCCCGACGCCGTGCTCTACGGCTCCTGGCGCAACGGATTCGTGGGCGGCAGCTACGAGTTCCTGCGCAACGGCGCCCGCCTGCTCGATGCCCGAACCCAGTTCCACTACCTCGCCACGGTCATCACGCCCGCCATGGCGCACGCCCAGGTGGGGGCGGGCTCGGCCTACGCGTACACGGTCCACGACGTGAACGGCGACCTGCTCGACGGATCCCGCACGTACCGGCTGCACGTGGACGCCGAGCCGCCGGCGAAGAACTTCTGGGCGGTCGATGTCTACGACACCCAGACCCGTTCGCTGCTGGTCGTTCCGTCGACGCCGTATCCGGCGGTGGCGAGCAACGACGGCAAGGTGCAGGCGAACGACGACGGCTCGTACGACCTCTACTTCGGCCCGAGCGCGCCAGAGAGCAAGGAGTCGAACTGGGTCGAGACGATTCCCGGCAAGGCGTGGTTCCAGCTCTTCCGGCTCTACGGACCCCTGCAGCCGTGGTTCGACCAGACCTGGCGGCTCAACGAGTTCGAGCCGATCGACTGAGGCCGGGCCCGAGGACGTGAACGCCGGTGGCGCCGAACGACTCGCCCGATTCGGTCACGTGAGGTCGTCGAACTCGCGCCGGAGGTACTTGGGTGCCTGCACGCGCCAGGCCTCGGTCACGAGCTCGGCGAGGTGGTCGAGGTCGATGCCGGCCATGCGGAACGCGATCTTGGGCTCACCCCAGGGGGTCGTGGTGCGCAGGAACACGTCGGGCGCCATCTGCACGAGCGCGCGCGCGTCGATGGGCTCGGCCACCTTCACACCGACCACGAGTTCGGATGCGACGATCTCGCGCACGTCTTCGGGGATGCTCGGCCACGGATGGCATTGCCACGCGTAGAGCCTGTTGCGCACGAACCATGCGGCGCCGCCGGTGGTCGCGCGCTCCTCGCTGCCGGGGAGGCCGGCGGCGGTGCGGCGCAGGTCGTCGAGGGTGGCCACGCAGCGAGCCTATGCCGAGCATCCGACAGGGCTCACGGGCGGGCGCCGGCCCGCGGCATCCGACGCCCGGAATTGCACGTATCTTCGTACGGTGACCCACGAGCCCCAGCCGAGCGCGACGACGGATGCCGCGCTGCAGCGCCGTCGGTTCACGGGCGCCGCGACGCAGCTCGGCACCGAGGTGTCGATCAACTTCGGCTCCTCGCTCGCGGGCCTCGTGATTCCGGTGGTCGGATCGTTCGTGGTCGTCGCCGTGCGCCAGTTCGTGATGCTCGTCGTGGTGCTGCCGTTCTACCGCCCGAAGCGGGCCGAGCTCACCTGGTCGCGCCTGTGGCCGGCGCTTGCGCTCGGGGTCGTGCTCGCCGTCATGAACGTCGCATTCTACGAGTCGGTGCACCTGCTCGGGCTCGGTATCGCGGCGACGATCGAGTTCCTCGGGCCGCTCGCCCTCGCCCTCGCGACCTCGCGGCGCTGGCTCGACGTGGTGTGCGCCGTCGCGGCGGGTCTCGGCGTCGTGCTGCTCATCGGACCCGGCTCCTCGGATGCCGCGGCCATCGACCCCTGGGGTGTCGCGCTCGCGTTGACGGCGGCCGCGACCTGGGCGGCGTACATCCTGCTCACGCGCCGGGTCGCCGTCGGCCTGCCCGGACTCGAGGGCCTCACGGTCGCGAGCATCGTGAGCCTCGCGCTGCTCGTGCCGTTCGCGGTCGCGACCTTCGACCCGGCGGTCATCGACTGGGGCGTCGTGCTGCTGCTGCTCGGCGTCGGCGTGCTCTCGTCGGCGCTGCCGTACAGCCTCGACACGTTCATCCTGCGGCGCATCTCGCCCCGGCTCTACTCGATCATCACGAGCTTCGGCCCGGTGATCGCCGCGATCTTCGGCTGGCTCGTGCTCTCGGAGACGTTCTCGCTCGTCGAGGTGCTCGCGATCGCGATCGTCTGCGGCGCCGCGGGCACGGCCATCGCGACGCAGCGCGAGCGGGCGAAGTCCGACCTCGAGCAGACCGCCGAGGGCATGGTCTGACGCCGGGTCTGGCCGGGTCGGCGCGCGAGCCGGCCAGCCGGGCGGTTGCGCTGGTGGCCGGCGGCTGGTGGCCGGCGGATTGTGGTGGCGGCGACCGGTGGTGGCGTGTCGTTCGCGAACCCGGTACCGAAGTACCGGTCGGTACCGGGTTCGCGGATGCATCGGCCGTTCGGGTTCCTCGGCGGAGGCGTCTGATCGCGCGGTCGGTGCCGAAGTGCCATCCGGCACCGCGTCCGGGAGCGGCACACCGCGGCGCCCACCGTGTCAGTCGGTATGGGGTCTGCGGGCGCGGGTCTGCCGGCAATCGGGTCTGCGGGCACGAGTCTGCCGGCGATGGGGTCTGCGGGCCAGGGTCAGCCGGCGATCGGGTCAGCCGCGGGCGGCGTGCCGCCGGCTCACCCAGCGGTCGTACTCGGCCCACGGGTCGTCGATGCCGAGTGCGAGGGCCTCGATGTGCCGGTTGAGCGCCGGATGCCGCGCGAACCACTCCGTGCCCGCGAACCGATGCTCGGCGAACTGCGCGTGCCGGCGCTGTTCGACGCGGCGCCCGCCTGGCTCGAACGCGAGCACCTCCTCGTGCGGGATCACCGAGAGCCGCTGCCGCGGATTGGCCGACGTGCCGATCTTCACCTGCTCGCGGTGCCGCACGTAGTAGACCACCTCGACGCGCACGGGCATCAGCTCGGGGTCGGGCACCTCGCCCGCGGCCCACTCGCAGTCGGCGCAGAGCCAGCCAGACGGGTAGCGCACGCCCACGCGGCATCCGCACGCCCGGCACGGCGACGGTGCGAGATCGGTCACGCCGACGTCGGCGGCGACGCGGTCGTACGTCTCGAGCAGATGCGTCGTGCACAGTCCGAGGTCGGCACCGGGAGTGAGCCCTGGATCGAGGGCGCCGGATGCCGCGAGCCCGTCGTCGCCCGCCCCGTGCGCGGGTGCGGCGAGGGGCCGCCCGCACGGCACGCCCGACCTGTCGGTGAGCCGACAGGTCGGGCCCGAGGCATTCGCTCGCTGCATGCCCGAAGGCTACGCGGGACCGCCCACACCGACCGCCCACACCGACCGCCCACACCGACCGCGCCGGAGACACGTGGGCGACCCCGCGATAGGCTCGATCTCCGACGGTCGCAGGCGTTCGCGGCGTCGGGGCGGGCGTCGGGCAGGCGTCGGAAGCGAGGCGGGCGGCATGGCGTGGTGGAAGCGCAAACGGCGACGGTTCACCCCGTTCGACCGCAGCGCGCTGCCCGAGGCCGAACCGCTCACGTTCGACGAGACCTTCAACGAAGGGCTGCTCGTCGCCGAGGCGGCCGGGCGCATGGCGCTGAAGAACCGCATCATCGTGCGCGCGCTGCGCGGCGACGAGCCGTTCGACAGCGAGCGGGCGTCGGCCGAGGCTCGCGAGGTGCTGCGCGAGCTCATCCACGAGCTCGACCAGGTGGCCGAATGGGCCGAGACCGAGCGCGAGACCGCGGCCAAGCGCGAGGGCCGCTCGGCGCACCAGCACGACTACCACCGCGCCGACTCGTGGAACCTGCGCCTGCGCGAACGCATCAACGAGGCCGTGGCGCAGCGGCTGGGCGAGCTGCGCGGCGACTCCGAGTACCTCGCGCAGTTCGCCGAGCGCGCGCGCCAAGACGCCTGGGCCGAGCTCTCCGACGCGATCGAGCAGCGCCTCGCACGCGACTGGCCCGACATCGAGGTCGACGAGACGTACATCGCCGAGCGCGACGACCGCATGGCCGGGGTCGCCTCCGACCTGCTGCGCGACCTCGGCGAGGTGCGACAGCGGCGCGAGGAACGCGATGCGCTCGACGACGCCTTCGGGGGTTGGTAGGCGGCCCGCCGGTCGAGTGGCGCAGCGTATCGAGACCCTGCGCGGCAGCCGGCCGGTAGGCGCGCCGGCGCCGTATCGAGACCCTTGCGGGAGATGGTCTCGATTCGCTCCTGCGTCGCTCCTCGACCGGCGTTCGAGCGTGCAGCGCGGAGCGAGTCGCGCGCCGGCGAGCCCTGGTGACGCCCGGAAACGTCGAGTTCACCCTGACGTCATGTTGTAAATATGTCAGAACCTAGTAGCCTGTGATTCGGAGGTGCACAGGAGCGCCTCCGAGTTGGAAGGAAGCTCGGTGATCCGAACCGCGAACGCCCCCGTCAGCTATGGCGTCTTCGAATTGTCCCGACCCGAACTCGTGCCGTTGCCCGACGGCGAAGAGCTCGCCGCCTGGGTCGCAGAGGCCGGCTACGACGGCATCGACCTCGGCCCCGTCGGCCTGCTCGGCGATCGCGACACGCTGCCGCAGCGCCTGCAGGCCCACGGCCTCGGCCTCGCCGGCGGATGGTTCGACCTGCCGTTCGCGGGCGACGACGCGGCCTACGAGCAGGCGCTCGTCGGTCTCGCCCCCGCCCTCGACCTCTTCGCCGCGGCCGCAGCCGTCGCGCCCGACGTCGACCGGGCCGTCGCGCCGAAGCCGACGATCGCCGACTCCGGCTCGGCCGAGCGCAAGGCCCGGCCCGGTGGAGCGCCCGAGCTCGAGCTCGACGACGCGCGCTGGGCCGTGTTCGCCTCGCGCGTGCAGCAGGTCGCCGACCTCACGCGGCAGGCGGGCCTCGAGCCCACGTTCCACCACCACGCCTGCACCTACGTCGAGACGCCGCGCGAGATCGAGCGCCTGCTGGCCGACACCGACATCGGGCTCACGTTCGACACGGGGCACCTCCTCATCGGCGGCGGCGACCCGCTCACCGACTTCACCCGCTGGCAGGAGCGCGTCAACCACGTGCACCTGAAGGACGCCGACCGTTCGGTGCTCGCCGCGGCATCCGGCTCCGACGACCCGATGCGCGACGTGTGGGCCCGGCGCGTGTTCGTCGCGCTCGGCGACGGCGACCTCGACGTCGACCGCATCGTCGACCTCGTCGTCGCCTCGGGCTACGAGGGCTGGATCGTCGTCGAGCAGGACGTCATCCTGCAGGACGCCGACGACGTCGCACGCGCCCGCCGCGACCAGGTCGCCAACCGCGAGCGTCTGCGGCGGTGGTTCGCATGACCGGGTTCGACCCGCAGCCGTCCGCCGCGGCGACCGCCGACGCCGAGCAGCCCCGCGTGCGCATCGCCGTCATCGGCCTCGGCGCCATCAGCCAGAGCGTGCACCTGCCGCTCATCCGCCGCAACTCCGACCGCTTCGAGCTCACGGCCGTCGTCGACCTGTCGGCGTCCCGCGCCGGCGAGATCGCCGCGGCATCCGGACTCGGGGTGCAGGCGTTCGGGTCGATCGACGCGCTGCTCGAGGCCGTCGCCGCCGGCACGGTCGCGGTCGAGGGCGCGGTGCTCGCGACATCCGGATCGCATGCACCCGATGTCGCGAAGCTGCTCGCCGGCGGCCTGCGGGTGCTCGCCGAGAAGCCGCTCGCGTTCTCGCTCGCCGAGACCGCCGAACTGCACGAGCTCGCCGGCCGGCTGGGCATCGACCTGGCCGACTGGGTGCGCGTCGGCTACATGAAGGAGCACGACCGTGCGACCGCGGCCGCCAAGGCGCTGCTGGCCGACGTCGACCTGCGGGCCGTCACGGTCGAGGTGCTGCATCCGGCGGATGGCGCGCAGCTCGCGTTCGCGAACCTCATGACCCCGCCCGCCGACGTGCCCGCCGAGACCGTCGCGGCGCTCACCGCGGCGACCGACGAGCGCGTGCGGGCCGCCATCGGCGATGCCGCCGGCTCGCTGCCGAAGCTCTACACGAACGTGGTGCTCGGCTCGGTCGTGCACGACATCGGCCTGCTGCGCCACCTCGTGGGCGGCATCGGCACGGTCGAGCGCGCCCGCCACTCGGGCGCGGAGTTCCCTGGCTCGGTGAGCCTCGGCGGAACCCTCGCCGAGCACGACGACGTGCCCTGGTCGATCGAGTGGCACTTCATCCCGCGCTACCCCGAGTACCGCGAGACCGTCACCTTCCACCACGAGACCGGCTCGATCAGCCTCGTCTTCGCGGTGCCCTACGTGCTGAACGTCCCCACCGTGCTCACCGTCACCTCGAACGCCGAACCCCTCGGGTCGCAGCGCTCCGAGACGCGGTGGATGCAGGAGGAGGCGTTCGAGCAGGAACTCCGGTCGTTCGCGGCGCTCGTCGCCGGGCACCCGGAAGCAGGTCCCTCGGTCGACGAAGGGGCCGCCGACATCGTCGTCGGACAGCGGATGCTGCGTGCACTCGCCGACGCCGCCGGGTCGCCGCTCGACATCGGGTCCGAGGCTGCGGCCGAGGCCCCGGCCGGGCCTTCGTCGGCACCATCGCAGCACGATCACCGATAACGGATCCCGCGGCGAGGACGCCGCGGGGCGAGAAACAGAGAGGTCGAAGATGATCCACCACAGCAGGCGCTGGGGCGTCGCGGCAACCGTCGCGGTCGCCGCGGGCGCACTCGTGCTCAGCGGATGCTCCGCAGCCGAGCCCGACGAAGACGGCCCCGTCACCCTCACGATCACCGCGAACGCCATCACCGGCGGCAAGAACGCGGCCGAGGCGGACTGGATCACCGACTGGGTGATCCCCGAGTTCGAGGCCGCGAAGAAGGCCGACGGCCAAGACGTCACCGTCGAGTTCGAGCCGCAGGGCGTCGACGACGAGAACTACAAGACGAAGCTCTCCCTCGACCTGCAGTCGGGCGAGGGGGCGGACATCTTCGGCATGGACGGCATCTGGGTCGGCGAGTTCGCCGAGGCCGGGTACATCAAGCCGCTGAGCGAGGTCGGCGGCGATGCGGTCGACAGCTGGGACGGCTGGGACCAGATCCCCGAGGCCGTGCAGGCCGCGCTCTCGTTCGACGGCGACCGCTACGGCGTGCCGCAGGGCGCGGACGGCCGCGTGCTCTACTACAACAAGGGCCTCTTCGAGCAGGCCGGCCTCCCGGCCGACTGGCAGCCCGAGAGCTGGGACGACGTGCTCGACGCGTCGCGTGCGCTGAAGAAGCTCGACGGCGTGACGCCGATCCAGCTGAACGCCGGCACGGCGATGGGCGAGGCGACCACGATGCAGGGCCTGCTCCCGCTCCTCGTGGGCACCGGCGAGCAGGTGTACGAGGACGGCAAGTGGGTCGGCGACACCGACGGCCTGCGCGACGTGCTCGACCTCTACAACACGATCTACGTCGACGAGGGCCTCGGCGACGCCGTGCTGCAGCAGGAGGCGGCGGGTCGTGACACGTCGTTCCAGCTCTTCGCGGAGAACCAGATCGGCATCCTCCTCGAGGGCGACTACTTCTGGCGCAGCGTCATCAACCCGGCCGAGGGCGTCGGCACCGCGCCGATGGCCGACCGCGACGACGTCGTCGGCTACACGAAGATCCCGGCGATCGAGCCGGGCGACGGCATCAACGGCCAGGACTTCGTCTCGATGTCGGGCGGCACCGGCCGCGTGCTCAACCCGAACAGCGACCACCCCGAGCTCGCGTGGGAGCTGCTCGCGTTCATGAACTCCGCCGAGGCCTACGAGACGCGCAACGCGGACACGGTCTCGATCACCCCGCGCACCGACGTGAACGACCGGATCCTGGCATCCGACCCGATGCTCACATACGTGAGCGAAGAGGTGCTGCCGATCACGGCCTACCGTCCGCCGCTCGCCGCCTACCCGCAGGTCTCGACCGCCCTGCAGCAGGCGACCCTCGACGTCGTGTCGGGTTCGAGCGTCGACGACGCGATGGGCACCTACGTGGACTCGGTGAAGGACATCGTCGGAGACGACGCGGTGTCGGGCGACTGATGACCACGAGCACCACCACGCCGGCGGGGAGCACGACCGCTCCCCGCCGGCGGCGGGCCGACGACGTCGCCGGGCTCGGGCTCGCCCGGGCTGGCGTCTTCGTCGCCCCCGCGCTGATCATCATCGGTCTCTTCCTGCTGTTCCCGGCCGTCTGGACCATCTGGCTCGGCATGACCGACTACCGGCTCACCGGGCTGCAGGCGGCCTCGCCGTCGTTCGTCGGCCTCGACAACTACGTCGAGGCGCTCACCGACCCGTCGTTCTGGAACTCGCTCTGGCTGACGCTGATCTTCGTCGTCGCGTCGGGCATCATCGGGCAGACGTTCCTCGGCTTCGGCCTCGCCTTCGCCGTGCGCAACCTGCAGGGCTGGGCGAAAGGGCTCATGGAGGGCCTCGTGCTCGCGGCCTGGGTCATTCCGGCCTCGGTCGCCTCGTTCCTCTGGCTGGCGCTGCTCGATCGCCGATCGGGCACGGTGAACGAGCTGTTCGGCATCCAGGGCACGGCCTGGCTGATCGACCACCCGATGGAGGCGATCATCCTCTTCAACATCTGGGTGGGCACCGCCTTCTCGATGCAGTTGTTCTCGTCGGCGCTCAGCGCCGTGCCGCCATCGCAGCTCGAGAGCGCACGCATGGTCGGCGCGACCGGATGGCAGCAGCTGCGCGACGTGATCATCCCGAACATCAAGGGCCACATCCTCACGAACACCCTGCTGATCACGCTCTGGACGTTCAACACCTTCACGCCGTACCTCGTCACCGCGGGCGGCCCGAACGGGCGCACCGAGATCCTCTCGGTGTACATCTACAAGACCGCGATCCCGGGCGGCCAGCTCGGCCTCGGCGCCGCGATCTCGCTCATCATGCTGCTGATCAACCTCGTCATCGCGCTCGGCTACGTGCGCGTCTCGAGGGGAAGGAAGAAGGGATGACCACCACGGTCCGCGACGTGACGCGCAACACCAGCGTGCGCCACTACGTCTCGCGCGTCGTCTTCGCCGTGCTCATGACGCTCGTCGGGTTGGCCTTCGCCCTGCCCGTCGTGTGGCTCGTGCTGGCGCCGTTCGACTCCACGCCCACACTCTCGCTCGAGTGGCCCGACTGGACCCTCGCGAACTTCGCGATGCTCTTCGACAACCCGTACGCGATGCGCTCCATCGGCAACTCGCTGCTGCTCGGCGTGGGCACGATGGTCATCGTCGTCGTGCTCGGCGCGCTCGCCGCGTACGCGATGAGCCGCATCCGCATCCCGGGGCGCGACGGCATCCTCTACGGGCTGCTGCTGCTCTCCTCCATCGTCACCGGTACGGCGGCCATGGTGCCGACGTTCCAGATCATCACGCAGCTGAAGCTCATCAACTCGTATGCCGGCGTGATCCTGGTGCTCGCGGGCGGCATCCTGCCGACGGTCATCTTCATCCTCAAGGACTTCATGGACTCCATCCCGAAGTCCTACGAGGAGTCGGCCCGCCTCTACGGCGCCGGTCCGTTCCGCATCCTCCGCGACGTCGTCGTGCCGATCGCCAGGCCGGGCCTCGCGTTCATCTCGATCTGGACGATCGTGCAGGTGTGGAGCAACTTCCTGGTGCCGTTCATCCTGCTGCGAAGCCCCGACCTGCAGCCGGCCGCGGTGCTCATGTACACCTTCTACACCGAGAGCGGCCAGGCCGACCTGCGGCTCATCTCCACGTTCGCCCTGCTCTTCTCAGCCCCCGTCCTCATCATCTACTTCGTCGTGAACCGTCGGTACGGGTTCCGATTCCATGGAGGTATCAAGTCCTGATGGCCGGCATCACCGCCACTCAACTCGTCAAGGAATACCCGGGCGGCGTCCGCGGCGTCGACGAGGTCGACGTCGAGATCGTCGACGGCGAGTTCTTCGCGCTCCTCGGCCCGTCGGGCTGCGGCAAGACCACGCTGCTGCGTTCGATCGCGGGCCTCGAGGCGATCTCCTCGGGCAGGCTCACGATCGGCGACCGCGACATGACGAACGCCGAGCCCGGCGCCCGCGGCGTCGCGATGGTCTTCCAGGACTACGCGCTCTTCCCCCACATGGACGTGGGCGACAACATCGCCTACCCGCTCCGCATCCGTCATGTGAAGCGCGACGAACGACGTCAGACGGCGTCGGATGTCGCGGACGGGCTCTCGCTCCAGGGATTGATCGAGCGGCGACCCGGCCAGCTGTCGGGCGGCCAGCAGCAGCGCGTCGCGCTGGCCCGCGCGGTGGCGACCAGGCCCGACGTGCTGCTCCTCGACGAGCCGTTGTCGAACCTCGACGCCCGCCTGCGGCTCGAGGCGCGCACCTTCCTCAAGGAGCTGCAGCGCGACCTCGGCGTCACGACCGTGTTCGTCACCCACGACCAGGCCGAGGCGCTCGCGCTCGCCGACCGCATCGCGGTCATGAAGGCGGGCAAGCTGCAGCAGATCGGCACGCCGCGCGAGGTGTTCCAGCGCCCGAACAACACCTTCGTGGCCGGGTTCATCGGCTCGAACCCGATGAACCTGGTCGAGTCGACGGTCTCGAACGGGGCCGTGAGCATCGGCGGCACGGCCGTGCCCGTTCCGCCGGGCACCGCAGGACTCGTGCGCGAGGGGCAGACGGTGACCTGGGGCATCCGCCCCGAGTACCTGCGCTGGAGCACGACCGAGGAGCCGGGCGCGATCGCCGTCGAGGTGGGCGTGGTCGAGAACCTCGGCGCGAGCGTGCTGATCGTGGTGCACGCCGGCGACCACAAGTTCCAGGTGAGCGTGCCCGAAGACGACGAGCCGGCGCCCGGCGACCGTGGTTGGATCGTTCCGAACGCGGCGAAGACCCTCCTCTTCGACGCGGAGACGACGGAACGGATCGGCTGAGCCATGGCCACCACCCTGCGCCGCATCCCGGTGACGATCGACGTGCAGAACGAGCACCGATACCTGAACGTGCCGTTCGAGGTGCCGGAGGGCGCCGACTCGGTCGAGGTCGTCATCCGCTTCGACCCGACCGAGTCGGGCATCGACCTCGGCTGCGAGGGCGCCGACGCGTGGCGGGGGTGGTCGGGCGGCGCCCGCACAGAGTTCATCATCGCGGCCGACGACGCGACGCCGGGGTACCTGCCCGGCCGCCCAGAGGCGGGGGAGTGGAACGTCGTGCTCGGCCTGCATCGCGTGCCGGTGCAGGGCGTCGAGGTCGAGGTCGAGGTCAACGTGCCGGCCACCCGGCCGGTGCCGCCGGTTCCCGAGGCCGCACCCGTCACCCGGTCGGTGCGCGGCAGCGACCGCGGGCTGCCCGCCGAGCCGGGACTGACCTGGTTCGCGGGCGACTTCCACGGGCACACGATCCACTCCGACGGGCGCCTGCCGATCGGCGGACTGGCCGGCCTCGGCGTGGCATCCGGCCTGGACTTCATGGCCGTCACCGACCACAACACGACGAGTCATCACGCGCATCTCGCCGCCGAGGGGGCGAAGCAGGGCATCACGCTGCTGCCCGGCCAAGAGGTCACGACCCACCTCGGGCATGCGAACGCGTTCGGCGACATCGGCTGGATCGACTTCCGCCGACCCGCGCAGACCTGGGTCGACGAGGTCGAGCGCCGCGGCGGCACGCTGAGCATCAACCACCCGATCTCGGGCGACTGCTCGTGGGTGCACCGCCTCGAGCGGCGGCCCGCGGCGGTCGAGCTCTGGCACGCCACCTGGTACCTCGACCTCATCTCGACGGCGCCGTTCTCGTGGTTCCGCACCTGGCCGCAGGGCGCGACGCTGCTCGGCGGCAGCGACGTGCACATGCTCGAGGAGCCGCAGCGGCCCGGAACGCCGACCACCTGGGTCGCGGCGACGGATGCCTCGGCCGAGGCGATCCTCGAGGGCGTGCGCGCCGGGCGCACGGCCATCACGGGCAGCGGCCACTACGACGGCAGCGTGCTGATGCCCGAGCTCATGCGTGCGCCCGCGCTCGTACGGCTCGGCGACGAGGTCGTCGCGGTCGACGCCGAGGGCCTCGTGCTCGTCGACGGCGCCGGGGCTCGTCGTCGGGTGCGTTCGGCGCGCGAGTCGTTCGCCGCCGACCCCGCCGAGGGGCCGTTCCACCTCGTGCTCGCCGATCGGCGCATCATGGCGCTCTGCGCGTAGCCGCGGAGGGCCGCCGCGCCGCCGCCACGGCCATTGCGCCCGATGCGCCCGCGAGGCCGGCCCCGCGGCATCCGCTCAGCTCTTCTCCCACCCGGCGTCCACGCCGAACCTCGATCCACCTGGAGTGAACATGGACACCCCCGACGAACTCGTCATCGTGCCGCACACGCACTGGGACCGCGAGTGGTACGAACCGCACGACGTGTTCCGCCTGCGGCTCGTGCACATGCTCGACCGCCTGCTCGACACGCTCGAGGCGAACCCCGGCTACCGGTTCACGCTCGACGGTCAGGCCGCGGCGGTCGACGACTACCTCGAGATCCGGCCCGAGCAGCGCGAACGCGTCGTCGCCGCGATCGAGCGCGGGCAGCTCGCCGTGGGGCCGTTCCTGATCCTCCTCGACGAGTTCCTCTGCGACGGTGAGACGATCGTGCGCAACCTCGAGCTCGGCCTGCAGTCGACCCGTCGCCTCGGGCCCGAGATGCGCGTGGGGTACCTGCCCGACATGTTCGGCCACGCCGCCCAGATGCCGCAGCTGCTGCGCGGCTTCGGGCTGCGCGACGCAGCGCTGTGGCGCGGAGTGCCCGCGCGCATCGATCGGCACGCGTTCGCCTGGCGCTCGCCCGACGGGTCGACCGTGCGCACCGAGTACCTGCTCGACGGATACGGCAACGCGCTCGACCTGTTCGCGCTGCCCGGCCAGCTCGAGTCGCTCGTCGCCGAGTACGGCGAGTCGATCGCGGGCTGGTACGGCGCCGACCCGATCCTCGGCATGCTCGGCACCGACCACAGCGCACCGCCCGCGGACCTCATGACCACGGTCGCAGAAGCCAATGCGGGTGCCGGCATGGGCGCCATCGAGCTCGCCGTCGACACCATCGAGGGCTACGTGCGACGCGTCGCACCCGAGTGGGCGGCGGGCGACGACGCCGCGCTCGCCGGCATCCCGGCCGTCGACGGCGAACTGCGTTCGCACGCCCGCGGCAACCTGCTGCCGGGCGTCTTCTCCATTCGCACCAACCTCAAGCAGGCGATGTCCGACGCCGAGTGCCGCCTCGGGGCGGCCGAGCGCCTCGACGCCGCGTTCGGGGTCGACGACCACCGCGCCTTCTTCGACACCGCCTGGTACCGCCTCGTCGAGAGCACCGCGCACGACTCCGTGACCGGATGCGGCGTCGACGCCACCGCCGACGAGGTCGAGGGTCGGCTCGCGACCGCGGCCCATGTCGCGCGCGGCGTCGTGCTGCGCACCATGGAACGTCTCGCCGCCGCTGCCCCGCCCGAGCGGCATGTCGTCGCCAACCCGACCGGGTTCGCGCGGCGCGCGCATGTCGAGGTTCGCGTGCACGACCCCGAGAACCTCGAGCTCGGCAGCGGCGTGCAGTTGCTCGGCGCGCTGCCCGAGGTGCTCGGCGACGAGACGATGCGCACCGGCGAGCTGCGCAAGCTGCTGGCCCGCATCCACGGCCGGGAGCTCTTCGGCCAGCTCATCAACGCGTGGGAGTTCACCGACGAGGGCGTGCGGTTCGACGTCGCCGAGGCACCCGTGGGCGACTTCGACCTCGCGGCGTTCGTCGAGGAGCTCGAGCGGCGCATCGCCTCCGACCCGTCGGGCGAGCGAAGCTGGCGCGTGCAGATCATCGCCCTGCCCCGGCGTACCGCCGTCATCGGCGTGCAGGTCGGAGGCATGGGGGTCGCCGAGCTGGATCCGGCGACGGCGACGGCGACGGATGACGCGGTGCTGGCCTCGGGCCGCACCCTCTCCAACGCGCAGCTGACCGCGACGGTCGACGCGCACGGCTCGGTACGCATCGAGGCCGCCGACGGCACCGTGCTCGAGGATGCGCTGCGGCTCGTCGACGAGGGCGACCGCGGCGACTCCTACAACTACGGTCCGGTCGACCCCGCGACGGCGGTCACCGACCCGGTCGCGGTCGAGGTGTCCGTGCTCGAGGCCGGCCCGATCCGCGGGCGGCTCCTCGTGCGCCGCCGTTACGCCGTGCCCGCCGCACTCGACCTGCTCGACCCCGACCGCCGGGGCGCGGCATCCGTCGACCTCACGGTCGACACCGTGCTCGAGCTGCGCGAGGGCGAGCCGATCCTGCGGGTCGACGTCGACTTCGTGAACACCGCGGCCGACCACCGGCTGCGCGTGCTCGTGCCGACCGCCGCGCGCGACCTGGCCGGGTCCTCGGCCGCCGGCCAGTACGCCGTCACCGAGCGCGGCCGCAGCGGCGAGGGCGGCCACGGCGAGTTCCCGCTGCCCACCTACCCCGTCGCCCGTTTCGTGCACGCCGGGCGTGCGTCCGTGCTCGTCACGAAGCACTCGGAGTACGAGGTCGTCGGCGACGAGGCATCCGGCGTCGACGCCATCGCACTCACCCTCGTGCGCTCGGTCGGCATGATGAGCGTCAACGTGCATCCGCTGCGCGACGAGCCGGCCGGTGCCGAGTTCCCGGTGCCGGGCGCGCAGTACCTCGGCACGCGCGTGCGCACCTCGTTCGCGGTGCTCCCGTCGGCCTCGGGTTGGGCCGAAGCGGATGCCGCGCGCTGGGCCGAACTCGTGCGCGTCGAGCCCGAGGTGGTGCGCGGCACGCGCGGCGGGCCCACCGTCGTGGGCGGCGTCGCGGGCGCCGGCGGTGCCGCGGGGGCGGGCGCCGAGCTCCCGGACGAACCGCTGCTCGAGGTCGGCGGCGACGTCGTGCTCGAGTCGCTGCGCACGGTGGCGGATGCCTCGGGCTCGACCTCGTCGGTGCTCGAGGCGCGGTTCGTCAACTACCGGCACGAGCCGCAACGGCTTCGCGCCGCGGCATCCGGAGTCTGGGATCGCACCGACCTCACGGGAGCGCTGCTCGAGGAGGACGTCGACCTCACGACCTACGTCATGGGTGCGGCGCGCATCGAGACCTTCCGCCGACGCGCCGGCGCGGGGGCGGGCACGGGGTCCGGCGACACCCCCGATCTCGGGTGAGCCGCGAGGCCGACCGAACGTCTACTGTCAGAACAACCGAACAACTGGAGTACGCATGGCCCAGCTTCCGGAGCAGAAGCTCCCCGTCGAGCTGTTCCTCGACCTCGACCGCTCCGGTCCCGTGCCGCTGTACTACCAGATCGCGAGCCGGCTCGAACAGGCGATCCGCGATCAGACGCTGCCGGCGGGCGCACGCCTCGAGAACGAGGTGGCGCTCGCCGCGCGGCTGGGGCTCTCGCGGCCGACGATCCGGCGCGCCATCCAGGACCTCGTCGACCAGGGCCTGCTCGTGCGCCGCCGCGGCATCGGCACGCAGGTCGTGCACGGGCGGGTCACGCGCAACGTCGAGCTGACGAGCCTCTATGAAGACCTCGAGCGGCTCGGCCAGAAGCCAGAGACGCGCGTGCTCGCGGTCGCGGTCGCCGGGGCCGACGAGCGCGCCGCCGAGGCGCTCGGCGTCGAGCTCGGCGCCCGCGTGCTGCACATCCAGCGCCTGCGCAGCGCCGACGGGGTGCCGCTCGCGATCCTCGACAACGTGCTGCCCGAGGCGTTCATCGACCTCGAGCGCGAGGCCCTCGACAAGCACGGGCTGTACCAGCTGCTGCGCGCGCGGGGCGTGACGATGCGCGTCGCGAAGCAGCGCATCGGCGCCCGCGCGGCGACCACGCACGAGGCCGGGCTGCTCGACCTCTCGCGCGGCGCCCCGGTGCTCACCATGACGCGCACCGCGTTCGACAACTCGGGCGCCGCGGTCGAGTTCGGGCAGCACTGCTACCGCCCCGACCGCTACTCGTTCGAGGTCACGCTCGTCGATCGCTGAGTCGTCACGGGTCCGCCGGTCGAGACGGCAAGCGTCGTGGGCGACCGAGTCGTGGATCGGGAGGAGTCTCGGCTGTCTCACCGGCTGAAGGTGGGTGTGTCGCGCCTGGAACTCGGTGCCGAAGTGCCGAAGTGCCGAAGTGCCGCGGCTTCTCGGAGGGAGCACAGGCCCCGGCGGCTCCTCCTGCCGGGTGATTCGAGGTGCGATGACGCATCGCTCGAGCCAGAGCAGCGCTCGAGCCAGAGCATCGCTCGAGCCAGAGCAGCGCTCGCGACGCCGTTGCTCGTGACGACGGGCAGGTGCGCTCAGAGCAGCGGGCGCTGTCGCTGTCGCTGCTGCTCCCAGGTCGCGCGCGCGTCGCGCACCGAGGCCACGTCGGACACCTCGGCGACGGGCACGTCCCACCAGCCGCCGCCGTCGGGGCCGCCGAGCAGCGGGTCGCTCTCGATGTGGATCAGGGTCGTGGCATCCGACGCCTTGGCCTTCGCCATCGCGGCCGTGAGGTCGGCGATCGCGTCGGGACCGGGAGCGACCTCGATGACGTCGACGCCGTAGCTTCGGGCGTTCGCGGCGAGGTCGACCGGCAGCACGTCGCCGCCCTGGAAGTTGCGGGCGCCGGCATCGTACGCGCGGTACTTCGTGCCGAACCGGTCGCTGCCCACGGACTCCGAGAGGTTGCCGATCGACGCGTAGCCGTGGTTCTGCACGAGCACGACGATGAGCTTCTGGCGCTCGGCCACCGCCGTCACGAGCTCGGTGTGCAGCATCAGGTACGAGCCGTCGCCGACCATGACGATGACGTCGCGGTCGGGCGCAGCCCGGCGCACGCCGAGGCCACCGGCGATCTCGTAGCCCATGCACGAGAACGCGTATTCCACGTGGTACCCGAGCGGATCGCGCACGCGCCACAGGCGGTGCAGGTCGCCCGGCAGTGAGCCCGCGGCCTGCACGACGACGTCGCGCGGGTCGCTCGCGGCCTGCACGGCGCCGATGATCTCGGCCTGGGCGGGGCGATCGCGGTGCGACGGCACGAACGCCGCGTCGACCGCGGCATCCCACTCGGCCTTCTCGGCCAGGATGCGCGCACCGCGCCCGTCGCCGACGAAGTAGCCCTCGAGGGCGTCTGCGAGCGCGTCGATGCCCGCCCGCGCGTCGGCGACGATCGGCAGCTGCGTGCCGTGCTTGTAGGCATCGAACGCGGCGACGTTCAGGTTCACGAACGCGACATCCGGATGCTGGAACGCCGTGCGGCTCGCGGTCGTGAAGTCGCTGTAGCGGGTGCCGATGCCGATGACGAGGTCGGCCTCTGCCGCGATGCGGTTCGCCGCGGTCGTGCCGGTCGCGCCGACGCCGCCGAGGTAGGCGGGGTGGTCCCACGGCAGCGAGCCGCCGCCCGCCTGCGTCGTGCCCACCGGGATGCCGGTCGCGTCGACGAGACGCCGCAGCGATTCCTCGGCGCCCGAGTAGAGCACGCCGCCGCCCGCGACGATGAACGGCGCCTTCGCCGCACGGATCGCGGCGACCGCGCGCTCGAGCGGCCCGGGCTCCGGCAGCGGCCGGCGCACATGCCAGTCGCGGTCGGCGAGGAAGGCGAGCGGCACGTCGACGGCCTCGGCCTGCACGTCCTCGGGGAGGGCGATCGTGACGGCGCCCGTCTCGACGGGGTCGGTGAGCACCCGCATCGCGGCGAGGGCGATCGAGAAGAGCTGCTCCGGCCGCTCGACCCGGTCGAAGAACCGCGACAACGGGCGGAACGCGTCGGTCACCTGCAGGCTCATGTCGTGCGGCAGCTCGAGCTGCTGCAGCACGGGGTCGGCCACGCGCGTGGCGAACGTGTCGCTCGGCAGCAGCAGCGCGGGCAGCCGGTTGCTCGTCGCGAGCGCGGCCCCGGTCAGCATGTTCGCCGCGCCGGGGCCCACGGATGCCGCGCAGGCGAACGTCGCCCGACGGCGGCGCATGCGGGCGTAGCCCACCGCCTGGTGCACCATCGCCTGCTCGTTGCGCGCCTGGTGGTACGGCATGAGGTCGGGGTCCTCGGCGTTGGCCGCCATGAGCGCCTCGCCGATGCCGGCGACGTTGCCGTGGCCGAAGATGCCGAGCACGCCGGGGATCGTGCGCTCGCGCACATCGCCGTCGACCGTGTACTGGTGGGCGAGGAACTCGATCAGGGCCTGGCCGACGGTCATGCGCTTCGTGGTCACTGGTGCCGTCCTTCGTTCGCTTCGGTCGGTGTGCTCGGTGTGCTCGGTGTGCTCGGTGTGCTCGGTGTGTTCGTGCCGGTCGTGGCGCGCGCTGCGGTTGCGCCGGTTGGCGTGCCCGCCTCGCCCGCGTAGGGAAGCCGCGGATCGACGGGCTCGTCGGCCCAGGCGTCGCGCACCCATGCATGCGCCGGCTCGTCGGTGATGCGCCAGACGCGCTCGCCCGGGCCCGCCATGACGTTGAGGTAGTAGAGGTCGTAGCCGGGAGGCGCGGCCGCGGGCCCGTGGTATCCGCCCGGGATCAGCGCGACGTCGCCCGAGCGCACGCGTGCGTCGACCGCGATCTCGGTGACGTTCGAGGACGCCGCGGTGAACAGGCCGAACGGGTCGGAGGCGGGGTCGGCGGCGCGAGCGGCGTCGGCCGGCGTCGGCCCTGAGGCATCCGCTTGCTCGGATGCTCGCCGGCTCGAGGCATCCGCTCGCTCGGACGCGACCTCGAAGTAGTAGATCTCCTCGAGCTGCGACTCGTGGCCGGGGATCTCCTCGTCGTGCTTGTGCGGCGGGTAGGACGACCAGTTGCCGGCGGGCGTGATGACCTCGCAGACGATGAGCCGTTCGGCGTCGAGCACGGCCGGGGTGCCGAGGTCGTGCACCTGGCGGCTGGCGCGTCCGCGTCCGCGCAGTTCGACGGGGGCGTCCGTTCGGGCGAGGTGCCGCACCCGTCCGGGCCTCGTCGAGGGGGCCTCGGCGACGGCGACTCGTCCGGTGCCGCGAATCGTGGCGGCGACGCCGGCCGGAACGTAGAGGGTGTCGGTCGGGCCGTCGAACACCGAGGCGCGGCCGGCGAGCTCGAACTCCTCGACGCCGTCGACGGCGCCGCCGCTGACCCGCACGCGGAAGGAGCCGGCGAGCGGCACGATCTGGCGCTCGACCTGGCCGGCGCGCAACTCGAGGGCGTCGTCGCCGCTGCCCCCGGTGCCCGCGAGCTCGGCGACCCGCAGCCCCGTGTGCTGCCAGCCGGGCAGCCGGTCGTCGACCACGAGCTCCCAGTCGTCGCGGGCGAGGCTGCCACGGGGGTGGAACCAGTCGCCGGCCGTGCCGTCGGAAGATCGGGAGGGGATCACGGATGCTCCTTCGAATCGTGATGGTGCCTGATCGGCGTCGGTCGGGGCGGCGGGCCGCGGGGCCGCACCGGACCTCGCGGCCTCGCCCTAGGTGCGGTGCACGAGCGCTGCGGCGGTGTCGACGGCGCCGGCCACGTCCCCGTCGGCAGGGTAGAGCAGCGAGCGGCCGACGACCAGTCCGCGCACGCCCGGCAGTTCCAGTGCCTGCTGCCAGCCCGCGAACGTGGCCTCGGCGTCTTCGCTGCGCTCGCCGCCGAGGAGCAGCGTCGGCAGGGTCGTGGCCGCCATGACGCGTTCCATCTCGGCGACGACGGGCAGCTTCATCCACGTGTAGGCGCTGCTGCTGCCGAGGCCCGCCGCGATCGCCATCGAGGCGATCACGGCGTCGGGCGTGAGGTCGTTCACGACCACGCCGCCCCGCCGGGTGCTCATGAACGGCTCGATCATGATCGGCACGCCGGCGTGCGCGGCATCCGTCACGGCTGCGGAGGTCGCGGCGATCGTGTCGGCGGTCGCGGGATCCTGCAGGTCGATGCGCAGCAGGGTCTTCGCGAAGTCGAGGCGGTCGCGCACGATGCCGGGCACGTCGTAGGCGGTGAACCGATCGTCGATCTCGAAGCGCGATCCGCGCAGGCCCCCGCGGTTCATCGAGCCGACGGCGACCTTGCCGTCGAGCGCGCCGAGCAGCGCGAGGTCGTCGATGATGTCGGGGGTTCCGAGCACGCCGTCGACGCCCGGCCGGCTGAGCGCGAGGGCGAGCCGATCGAGCAGGCCGTAGCGGTCGGCCATCGCGCCGGGGTCGTCGCCGACGCCGAGGGCGCCGCGTGCGGGGTGGTCGGCGGCCAGGATGAACAGGCGTCCGTTGTCGCCGAGCACGGGGCGGCGGATGCGTGCGGCATGCGCGTCGGCGATCGACGAAGGGGTGCCGGCGCGCAGGTCGCGCAGCTCGGCGAACCTCGCCGGCTCGATGAAGCCGGGCCGGGCGTCAGGCGCGGACACCGGATGCCTCGTGCTCGTCGCCGCCGGAAACGTCGGTCGGTGCCGGCCCCGCATGCGTCGCGAGGCCGCGCTCGTCGAGCAGCCGGTCGACCTCGCCGCTCGTCGGCATCGCCGTGGAGCACTCGCGCCTCGTGGCGACGATCGCGCCCGCGGCGTTGGCGAACGCGAGGATGCGTTCGAGCGGCCACCCGGCGAGCAGCCCGTGGCAGAGCGCACCGCCGAAGCCGTCGCCGGCGCCGAGCCCGTTGACCACGTCGACCGGGATCGGCGGCGCCTCGACGACCTGGTCGCGGGTCTTCGCGAGCACGCCGTCTGGACCGCGTTTCACGATGGCCAGCTCGACGCCGCGGGCGAGCAGTGCGTCGGCTGCCCGGTGCGGGTCGGTCTCGCCGACCGCGATCTCGCACTCCTCGCGGTTGCCGACGGCGACGGTGACCTGCTCGAGCGCGCGGGCGACCTCGCGCGTCGCATGCTCGGGGGAGTCCCAGAACATCGCCCGGTAGTCGAGGTCGAGCACGGTGTGCCGGCGCCGACCCCTGGCGGCCCAGGCGGCGTGGTGCGCGGCCCGGCTCGGCTCCTGGCTGAGGCCGGTCACGGTCGACCAGTAGACGCCGGCGTCGCGGATCGCCTCGAGCGGCAGGCTCTCGACCGTGATCTCGAGGTCGGGGGCCTTCGGGCTGCGGTAGAACGTGATCGGGAAGTCGTCGGGCGGGAAGATCTCGCAGAACGTGATCGGCGTCTGCAGGTGGTCGACCGTGCCGACGAACACGGGGTCGACGCCGAGTTCGGCGAGCCCCCGGCGGATGTATCTGCCGAAGGCGTCATCGCCGGTGCGCGTGATGACGGCGCTGCGTCGGCCGTGCCGCGCGGCGGCGATCGCGACGTTCGTGGCGCTGCCGCCGATGGACTTGCTGAACGTCTCGACGTCTTCGAGGTGCGTCTCGTCCTGCAGCGGGTACAGGTCGACGCCGACCCTGCCGATGGTGAGCACGTGCAGTGGTGCTGAGGTGGTCATACGCCGGTGTACAACCTTTCTGCAGAGATGGGGCGGTGGTCTGGCCAGTCTACACAGAATGTCCTTACAAAGTATCGCCAGGTGTCAGACCGGCCAGCCGTCGACGCCGCGACTCGGCCGAGCCCGCGGCATCCGCCCGCCTCAGGCGGCGCTCACTCGCCCGACGGATGCGCCCCGGCCCGGTCGATGACCCACGCGTACGCGAAGGCCCGCTCGCGCCAGGCCGCATACCGCCCCGAGACGCCGCCGTGCCCGGCCGCCATCTCGATCTTCAGCAGCGGGTCGGCGCCGGCGTCGCGGAGCTTCGCGACCCACTTGGCGGGCTCCACGTAGAGCACGCGCGTGTCGTTGAGCGAGGTGACCGCGAGGATCGGCGGGTAGTGCGCGCCGCCGTGGGCGCTGTCGTGCACGTTCTCGATGGGGGAGTACGACTTCATGTAGTGGTACACCTCTTCATCGTCGAGCGGGTTGCCCCACTCGTCCCACTCGATGACCGTGAGCGGCAGCGACGGGTCGAGGATCGAGGTCAGCGGGTCCACGAACGGCACCTCGGCGAGGATGCCCGAGAAGTACTTCGGGGCGAGGTTCGCGACGGCCCCCATGAGCAGCCCCCCGGCGCTACCGCCTTGCGCGACGAGCCGATCGGGCGCCGTGATCTCCTCCTCGACCAGGTGCTTCGCCGCCGCCACGAAGTCGGTGAACGTGTTGCGCTTCTCGAGCTTCTTGCCGTGCTCGTACCAGAGCCGGCCCATCTCGCCGCCGCCGCGCACATGCGCGATCGCGAAGACCATGCCGCGGTCGAGCAGCGAGAGGCGGGGGATTCCGAAGCCGGGATCCATGGATGCCTCGTACGAGCCGTATCCGTAGAGCAGCGTCGGCGCGGGCTCGCCGAGGTTCACGAGGTCGTGGCGGTAGACGAGCGAGATCGGGATGCGCGTGCCGTCCTTCGCCGTCGCCCACTCGCGGCGCTGCGCGTAGCGGGTCGCGTCGTAGTCGCCGAGCACGGGCTGGCGCTTGCGCAGTCGGCGCTCACCGGTGGCGACGACGAGGTCGAACACGGTCGACGGCGTGACGAAGCTCGTGAAGCCGAGGCGCAGCATGGGCTGCTCCCACGCCGGGTTTCCGCGCAGCCCGACGGTGAAGAGCTGCTCGTCGAACTCGAGCTCGTGCAGGGTGTCGTCTGGCGTGGCATCGGCGGGGATGCCGGCCGGCGGCAGCTTCGCGATCGCGACCCGCGACAACCCCTCTCGCCGGTACTCGAGCGCCACGAAGTCGCGGAACGCGTCGACGCCCTCGATGCGCACCTGCTCGCTGTGCGGCAGCAGCATGCGGCGCGGCCCTTGGGGGTCGGATGCCGCGACGCTGACGAAGCTCGAAGTTCACGGCGCCGTCGTTGTGCACGATCAGCAGGCGATCCTTGCCGCCGGCGACGACGTGTTCGACGTCGTACTCGACGCCCTCCTTGCGCGGCCAGACGATGCGGGGCTCGCCCGTGGGGTCGTCGGCGTCGAGCAGGCGGGTCTCGCTCGTGATGTTCGAGCCCGCCTCGATGACGAGGTAACGGCGGCTGCGCGTGAGGCCGACGCCGAGCCAGTACCGCTCGTCGGGCTCATGCAGCACCTTCACGTCGGCGGATGCCTCGGTGCCGACCTCGTGCCGCCAGACGGTGTCGGGGCGCCACGACTCGTCGACCGTCGTGTAGAACACGTACCGGCCCGACGGGTCGAAGATCGCCCCGCCGCCGGTGCCCTCGATGACGTCGTCGATCGTTCGCTCGCCGTCGTCGAGCGCACGGAAGCGGAGCGTGTAGCGCTCGTCGCCCTCGACGTCGACGCCGTAGAGCAGGGTCGCGCCGTCGGCGGTCACGTCGAAGCTGCCGAGCGAGTAGAACTCGTGCCCCTCGGCCTCGACGTTGTCGTCGAGCAGCACCTGCTCGCCGGGCAGCGTCGTGCTCGTGGCATCCGCTCGCCCCTCGTCGAGCTCGCCGCGTTCGGCGGCCGGGGCGTCGAGCACCGGCGGTTCCCAGTCGTCGGGGCCGGCGATGGGCGCCCGGCAGTGGATGCCGTACTCCTGGCCCTCGACCGTGCGTGAGTAGTACCACCAGTCGCCCTCGCGCGTGGGCACCGAGAGGTCGGTCTCCTTCGTGCGGGCCTTGATCTCCTCGAAGAGCTGCTCCTGCAGCAGCGCGAGGTGCTCGGTGCGCGCATTCGTGTACGCGTTCTCCTCGTGCAGGTGGGCGATCACCTCCGGGTCGTCCTTCGCGCGCAGCCACTCGTAGTCGTCGACGACCGCGTCGCCGTGGTGCGTGCGTTCGATGGGCCGCTTCGGAGTCTTCGGAGGAGTCAGCACACCCCCACGCTACGCGCTGGCCCTCCCGTGCTCACGTGCCCTTTTCAGGAACTTCTTGGTCGGTGGGCGCTTTCTGGGCCGAATTCTCCTGAGAAGCGGGTGGTGGGTGTGTTCCTGAAAAACGCGAAGAGGGCGGGCGATTTGCGTGGGGCGGCGGCGGGAGTAAGGTTAGCCTTCGCTAATCCCCACGCTCGTTCCGCAGGAGACACCCGTGCTCGCCACCTACCTGATCGGCCTCCGCGAAGGCCTCGAAGCGGGGCTCATCGTCGGCATCCTCGTGGCCTACCTCGCCAAGCTCGGGCGCCGCGACCTGCTCGGGCGCCTCTGGCTCGGCATCGGGCTGGCGATCCTGGTGGCGCTCGGCGTCGGCGCCGCGCTCACCTGGGGCCCGTACGCGATGACCTTCCAGGCGCAGGAGATCCTCGGCGGCGCGCTCTCGATCGTCGCCGTCGCCATGGTCACCTGGATGACGTTCTGGATGGGCTCGCACGGCGCGAGCCTCTCGAGAGAACTGCGCAGCCAAGTGGATGCCGCGGTGGATCGCTCGTGGTTCGCGCTGGTGCTGCTCGGCGCGATCTCGGTCGGGCGCGAGGGCATCGAGACCGCGCTCTTCGTCTGGGCGAACGCCGCCGGAGGCCGCGACCCCGTGTTCGCCACGCTCGGCGCCGTGCTCGGCATCCTCACGGCCGTGGTCATCTCGTGGGGCATCTCGCGCGGACTCGTGCGCTTCAACCTCGGGCGCTTCTTCACCTGGACCGGACTGTTCCTCATCATCGTCGCCGCGGGGGTGCTCGCCTACGGCATCGGCGACCTGCAGGAGGCCGGCGTGATCCCGGGCTGGGGCACCGACGCCTACAGCCTCGTCGCCGTGATCTCGCCCGGCAGCTGGTACGCGACCGTGCTCGCCGGCATCTTCAACTTCTCGCCCGAGCCGACCTGGGCGCAGGTCATCGGCTGGGTCGCGTACGTCGCGATCACGGTGCCGCTCTACCTGCTCATGCTGCGTCGCCGTGCTCGCGCGAGGGCGTCTCGCGCGCAGGCATCCGCAACGACCCCGGCGGTGACGGATGCCGCGGGGCCCGTGCCCGACGTCGCGGCATCCGCCCCCGCCACGGCCACCGATCCCGCACCAACCCTCACCGGAAACCAGGAGCACCCATGACCAGACGCGTCCTCGCGGCATCCGCTGCCGCAGCCGTCTTCGCGCTCGCCCTCTCGGGCTGCGTCGCGAAGGCCGACCTCGCCGAAGCCATCGCCGTCGACATCACCGACGACGCCTGCGCCGTCGCGACCGACACCACGAACGCGGGCGCCGTGACGTTCAGCCTCGCGAACAACGGCACCGACGTGAACGAGTTCGAGATCCTCGCCGACGACCAGCTGCGCATCGTGGGCGAGAAGGAGAACATCACGCCGGGGCAGGAGATCGACTTCGTCGCCCAGCTCGAGCCCGGCGACTACTACACGGCGTGCAAGTTCCAGCAGGTCGGTGCGCCCGTCGGGCTCGCCGCGTTCACCGTCACGGGCGAGGCGTCCGAGGTCTCGGCCGACGAGCAGGAGCTCAGCGACCAGGCCGTGACCGAGTACCTCGCCTACGTGCGCTCGCAGGTCTCCGAGCTGCTCCCCGCCGTGCAGGAACTCGCCGATGCGTATGCCGCAGGCGACGACGACACCGCGCGCGAGCTGTTCGCGACGACCCGCGTGCCCTATGAGCGCATTGAGCCGACGGCCGAGGCGTTCGGCGACCTCGACCCGAAGATCGACTTCCGCGAGGTCGACGCCGTGGCCGACGGCATCGACTGGACCGGCTTCCACCGCATCGAGAAGGACCTCTGGCCGCCGGCGCCCGGCGACCTGAACTCCGACGGCCAGGACGCGTTCCTCGACTGGGCCCCCTCGACGCCCGAGGAGCGCCAGGCGTTCGCCGACGGCCTCGTCGCCGACGTCACCGAGCTGCACGGCCTCGTGACCGATGCCTCCTTCACCGTCTCGCTCGCCGACATCTCGAACGGCGCCATCGGCCTGCTCGACGAGGTCGCCGCAGGCAAGATCACCGGTGAGGAGGACTGGTGGTCGGGCACCGATCTCTACGACTTCCAGGCCAACGTGCAGGGCGCCTACGTGGCGTTCGGCGCGGTGCGCGCGCTGGCCGAGTCGAAGGGCGACGAGGGCACCGCGCTCGCGGCCGAGATCGACGACCAGTTCACGGCGCTCGACGAGCTGCTCGCGACGTACGGCTCGCTCGACGAGGGCTTCGTGAACTACGCCGAGCTCACCGACGCCGACAAGAAGGCGCTGAGCGACCAGGTCAACGCCCTCGCCGAGCCGCTCTCGCAGCTGACGAGCACTATCCTCGGGGTCTGATGACCGAGTCGCCTCGCCGTACGTTTCCGTTCGCGCCGTCGGTTTCCGCACCAACGGAGACCAGCGGCGCGAACGGAAACGTCGGCGAGGCGTCCGGCGCCGAGAGCGACGGGACCGCCGCGCGGGTGAGCCGCCGTCAGCTGCTCGGGCTGTTCGGCGCGGGTGCCGCGGGGGCAGCCGTGGGTGCGGCGGCCGGTGCGGGCGTCGCGCTCGCCGTCACCGGGGCGGATGCCTCGCACGCAGGCGGCTCCGCGGCATCCGCCTACCCGTTCTTCGGCGAGCACCAGGCGGGCATCGTGACGCCCGCCCAGGACCGCCTGCACTTCGCCGCGTTCGACGTGTCGGCCACGCTCGACCGCGAGGGCCTCATCGGTCTGCTGACCGACTGGACCGCGGCTGCGGCCCGGCTGACGCAGGGGCTCGAGGTCGAGGACGGCGGCGCGGTCGGCGGCTCCGACTACGCGCCGCCCGCCGACACCGGCGAGGCGCTGGGCCTGCCCGCGAGCGGGCTCACGATCACGTTCGGCTTCGGTCCGACCCTCTTCTCCGATGTCGACGGCGTGGACCGCTTCGGCATCGCCGACCGTCGTCCGGCGGGGCTCGCGGCGCTGCCGAGATTCCAGGGCGATGCGCTGCAGCCCGAGCGCACGGGCGGCGACCTCGCCATCCAGGCCTGCGCCGACGACCCGCAGGTCGCCGTGCACGCCATCCGCAACCTCAGCCGCATCGCGTTCGGGCGCGCGAGCCTGCGCTGGTCGCAGCTCGGCTTCGGCCGCACCTCGTCGACGTCGACGACGCAGACGACCCCCCGCAACCTCTTCGGCTTCAAGGACGGCACGGCCAACATCAAGGCCGAGGAGACGCGCGACGTCTCCGAGCAGGTGTGGGTCGCGGCATCCGACGAACCGTCCTGGCTCGCGGGCGGCTCGTACCTCGTGGCCCGGCGCATCCGCATGGTCATCGAGAACTGGGACCGCGTGCAGCTCGGCGAGCAGGAGTCGCTCGTCGGCCGCGCGAAGGGCTCGGGCGCGCCGCTCTCGGGCGGCACCGAGTTCACCGAGCCCGACTTCGAGGCCACGGGCCCGACCGGGGCGCCCCTCATCGCTCCCGCAGCGCATGTGCATCTCGCGCATCCCGACGTCAACGGCGGCGTGCGGATGCTGCGCCGGGGCTACAACTTCGTCGACGGCAACGACGAGCTCGGGCGCCTCGACGCCGGGCTGTTCTTCATCTCGTTCCAGCGCTCGCCCGAGCAGTTCATCACCGTGCAGCGCTCACTCGCCGCCGACGGCCTGAACGAGTACCTCAAGCACGTCGGCTCGGCGGTCTTCGCGGTGCCCGGCGGCATCCGCACGGGCGAGTTCGTCGGTCAGGCGCTCTTCGCCTGATCGCATCGGATGTCGAGCGCCGGTCGCGTTCAGTCGGATCCGGCGCCGGTGCTCCGGAGGGCGCGCACGAGGGCCCGGATGCCCTGGGTGAGCGCGCGCAGGTCGTCGAGCTCGAGCGCATCGAGGGGCATGTGCGAGAGCTCGGGCCGGGCGGCGAGCATGCGCTGCACGGTGTCCCGGCCGGTCCTCGTCGCGGTGACGCGACGCACGCGCTGGTCTCTCGGATCGAGGGCCCGTTCGATCATGTGCTGGGATTCGAGCCGGTCGACGATGCCCGACATCGTGGCGAGGGAGACGCCGATGGTCCGCGCGAGGCCCTGCACGGTGCTGCCGTCGGGCTCCGTCATCAGGATCGCCAGCACCTTGAACTGCTGCATCGTGAGGTTCAGCGACAGCATCGGCTCGATGTGGCCCGGTATGTAGGCGGTCTCCATGTCGTCTTGGAGCGCGGTCAGTTCGCCGAGCAGCTGCTCGCGTTCCGCCCGCTCGTCGTTGTCCACCACTCGAGCGTAGCGGCGGATTCCCAGTGAGCGCTCAGGCGGAGAAAGCGTAGCATTGGGCGAAGCTTCGTGCGAAGCGAACCTTCCTGCACGGTTTCGTCCTCTCCTCGATCCCCGGTGGTGCCCCCATGTTCCGTCTCGCCCGTTTCAGCCTGGCCAACCGCACGTTGGTCGCGCTCATCACGCTGCTGATCGCCGGCTTCGGCGTCTTCTCGATGACCCAGCTCAAACAGGAGCTCATCCCGTCGATCGAGCTGCCGCAGACGACGGTGGTCACCGTGGTCCCGGGTGCCAGCCCGGAGGTGATGGACGAACAGGTGAGCGTCCCCGTCTCGCAGGCGATCGCCGATCTCGACGACGTCGAACAGGTGGTCACGACCTCCTCGTCGAGCATGTCGATGGTGTCGATCGCGTACGCGTACGGCGCCGACGCCGACGAGTTCCGCGCCTCGGTCGAGCAGGCGCTGGACTCCATCTCCGACAACCTCCCGAGCGGCGCCGACCCGGACCTGGTGTCGGGCAGCACGGCCGACATCCCCGTGATCTTCATGACGGCGTCGTCGTCCGACGAAGACCTCACCGCACTCTCGAGCACGCTCTCCGACACCGTCGTGCCGCGCCTGGAGGCCATCGACGGCGTCCGTGCCGCAGCGGTCTCGGGCGGGGCATCCGAACGGGTCGTGATCACGCCCGACCAGACCGCGCTCGCGATGAACGGACTGAGCGCGCAGTCGATCTCGCAGACGCTGCAGGCCAACGGCATGACCCTGCCGGTCGGCTCGGTCACCGAGAACGGTTCCCTCATGCCCGTGCAGGGCGGCACGCCGGTCACCTCGATCGAGGACATCGACGCCCTGCCGATGGCGAGCCAGACGCAGCCCGGCACCGTCGTCACGATCGGCGACGTCGCCGACGTCGAACTCGTGACCGAGGAGCAGAGCTCGATCACCCGCATGAACGGCGAGGAGGCACTCTCGATCTCGATCACCGCGAACCAGGGCGGTGACGTCGTCGCGATCTCCCACGCCGTCGGCGATGCGATCACCGAGCTGACCGACGAGATCACCGGGCTCGACCTGACCATCGTCTTCGACCAGGCGCCCTTCATCGAGGAGTCGATCCAGCACCTGGCGATCGAGGGCCTGCTCGGCCTGCTGTTCGCCATCGTCGTCATCCTCATCTTCCTGATGTCGCTGCGCTCGACGATCGTCACGGCGATCTCGATCCCGCTGTCGGTGCTGGTCACGTTCATCGGGCTGAACCTCGGCGGCTACTCGCTGAACATGCTCACGCTCGGTGCGCTCACCATCGCGATCGGCCGCGTGGTCGACGACTCCATCGTCGTCATCGAGAACATCAAGCGGCACCTCTCCTACGGTGAGGCGAAGGTGCACGCCATCCTCGCGGGCGTCCGCGAGGTCGCCGGCGCGATCACCTCGTCGACGTTGACCACCGTGGCCGTGTTCCTGCCCATCGCCCTCGTCGGCGGCATGGTGGGCGAGCTGTTCGCGCCGTTCGCCCTGACCGTCACGATCGCGATGCTCTCGTCGCTGCTCGTCGCGCTCACGATCATCCCGGTGCTCTCGTACTGGTTCCTCCGTCAGCCGAAGGACGTCGCCGACCCCGAGGCCGTGCGTGAGGCCGCTGAGCAGAAGGAGCACAGGACCTGGCTGCAGCGCGGCTACAAGCCGATCCTCCGCGGCACGCAGAAGCATCCGGTCATCACGCTGATCGCCTCGGGCCTGCTCCTGGTGATCACCGTGTCGCTCGTGCCGCTGCTGAAGGTCGACTTCCTCGGCAGCACCGGCCAGAACATGATCATGGCCACCCAGACCTTCCAGGCCGGTTCGGATCTCGAGACGATCTCCGACGGTGCCCGCGACGTGGAGGACGCGCTGCTCGACATCGACGGCGTGGAAGACGTCATGCTCATGGCCGGTTCGGGCGGCGGCGGCGACTTCTCCGCCCTGCTCGGCGGCGGCGGCGGCACGGCGACGTTCATCGTGAACACCGATCCCGACGTCGACCAGGCCGCGCTCCAGGACGAGGTGCGCGACCGGCTCGCCGACATCGACGGCCCGGGCGAGGTCAGCATCTCGGATGCCGCGGCGATGGGCGGCGGGTTCGGAGGATCGGTCGACGTGCTCGTCACGGCCGAGAACGAAGCCGACCTGGCCGATGCGGCCGACGACGTGTACGCGGCCCTCGAAGGCACCCCCGACACGACCGAGGTGGCCAGCGACCTGGCCCCGGCGCAGCCGATCGTGCAGATCACGGTCGACCGCACGGTCGCGCTCGAGAACGGCTTCACCGAGATGGCCCTGCTCGGCATGGTCGGCAGCATCCTGTCGCCGCAGAGCGTCGGCGACGTCACGATCGACGACGAGCAGTACCAGATCTTCATCGACGCGGCCCCCGCGCCCGAGACGGTCGACGAGCTCGCGGCGATGCCGATCCCGACCCCGACCGGCCTCGTTCCGCTGAGCGACCTCGCCACGGTCGAGCAGGTGACGGTGCCCACCTCGATCACCCGACAGGACGGCGACCTCGTCGCGACCATCTCGGTCACCCCGGCCGAGGGCGAGCTGGGTGCAGTCACCGCCGACGTGCAGCAGCGCATCGACGAGCTCGACCTGCCCGCAGGCACGGACGCGACGATCGGCGGCCTCGCGCAGACCCAGCAGGAGTCGTTCGAGCAGCTCGGACTCGCGATGCTCGTGGCCATCGCGCTCGTGTTCCTGTTGCTCGTGGCGACGTTCCGCTCGCTCGCGCAGCCGCTCATCCTGCTCGTGTCGATCCCGTTCGCCGCGACCGGCGCGATCGGCCTGCTGCTGGCCACGGGTCGCCCGCTGGGCATCTCGGCGCTCATCGGCATGCTCATGCTCATCGGCATCGTGGTCACCAACGCGATCGTGCTCATCGACCTCGTGAACCAGTACCGCAAGCAGGGTCAGAGCGTGCGCGACGCGGTGTTCAACGGCGCGCGTCAGCGCCTCCGACCCATCCTGATGACCGCGCTGGCGACGATCTTCGCGCTCATCCCGATGGCGCTCGGCGTCACCGGTTCGAGCGGGTTCATCAGCCAGGACCTCGCGATCGTGGTCATCGGCGGACTCATCTCGTCCACCGCGCTCACGCTGATCCTCGTGCCGGTGCTCTACCTGCTCTTCGAGGGCCGTCGTGAGCGCCGGGCCGCGAAGCGCGCCGATGCTGCCGCCGACCAACAGCCCGCGGTCGCGGTCTGACCGCTCGATTCACTTTTCAGGAAGGGGTGTGGGCGCGTAGGGTCGTTCCGGCCTCGTGAGGCGCCGGATGCCGCCGCGTTCCCACACCCCTTCCTGAAAAGGTCGAGCCCGTCAGGCCGAGGCGAGCCCGTCAGGCCGAGGCGAGCACGGCCGCGCGGATGCGGGCCAGCCCCTCGCTGAGCAGTGCGTCGCCCGGGCCCGCATAGCCGATCACGAGCCCGGGCCGCACATCACCCGAGACGGCCGAGTAGTCGGCGAGCGGGGCGACGGCGACGCCCTCCTCCGCGAGCCGGGCGACCACGGCGGCGGATGCCTCGGGGCTCGCCAGTCCCACGACGGCATGCAGGCCGCCGTCGAGTCCGCTGAGCGGCGCGCCCGGTAGCTCGCCGAGGGCCTCGTGCACGAGTCGGCGCCGATGCGCGTAGTCGCGTCGGGTGGCCGCGATGTGGCGGCGCAGCGCCCCCGAGGCGAGGAAGGCGCGCATCGCCTCCTGCGCGGTTCCGCCGACCGGGCACGGTTCGTCGGCGCGGATGCGCGTGATCGCGCCCCGGAGCTCAGGGTCCTCCGGCAGCACGAGGTATCCGATGCGGAGCCAGGGCGTGAGCACCTTCGAGAAGCTGCCGATGAGCGCGGTGCGCTGGGCGGGACGGGCGGCGGCGGCACCGCCGATCGTCGCAGCACCGCCGGCGGATGCCTCGGGGCCGGTCGAGACCGGATCGCCCGTGGCATCCGTCGTCGACCTGAGCCGGTCGAGTGCGGCGAGGGCGGGCAGCGGCGCGCCGAGGTGGCGGAACTCGCTGTCGTAGTCGTCCTCGATGACGAGCGCCCCGGTCGCCCGCGCCCATTCGATGAGGCCGAGCCGGGTGGCCACCGGCAGTCGCCCGCCGAGCGGGTACTGGTGGCTCGGCGTGATCATGACGGCCTGCGGCGCCGGCGCCAGTCGCTGCAGCGCGGCGAGGTGGAGGCCGTCGGCATCGACCGGTATCGGCAGGATGCGGATGCCGCGACGCTCGAGGATGCGGCGAGCCGACGGGTAGCCGGGGTGTTCGACGGCGACCGCCGGCATGGCGGGGGCGTCGTCGCCGTGGCCGGTGGCGTCGTGGCCTTCGGCTCGGGCGATCTCGATGAGCGCAGTGCCGACGAGGGCGACGGCCTCGCTCGTGCCCGCGGTGACGACGATGTCGTCGGCCGTGCAGGCGATGCCGCGGGCCTGCCGCAGGTGATCGGCGATCTCGCGGCGCAGGCCGGCGAGGCCGAACGGCGGCGGCGACCACGCCGGGATCTCCGCTGCCGCCGCCCGCCGCCACGCCGAACGCCAGGCGCGACCGTCGATGCGCGCGGTCGAGGGGCGCCCGGGCAGGAGGTCGATGCGCGGCGTTCGGCCGGCCGGGTCGAGCGCGACGGAGGGTGCGACGACGCGCGGCCCCGAGGCATCCGCGCCCTCGGATCCGAGAGCGGCGCGCGCTCCGTCCGTGCCGTTCATGAGCGGTGCGGATGCCTCGGGGTCGACCACGAGCGGTGCGACGCGGGTCGGCGCGCCCTGGCGCAGCTCGAGGTAGCCCTCGCCGGCGAGCTGCTCGTAGGCGCCGACGACCGTGCTGCGCGAGATGCCGAGCTCGGCGGCCAGTGACCGGCTCGATGGCACCGGGTCGCCCGGGTGGAGGTGCCCCGAGAGGATGCCGCGGCGCAGTCCGTCGACGATCTGGGCGCCGAGGGCGGTTCCGTCGCGGCGGTCGAGCACGAGCAGCGGTCCGTCCATGGCGCCTCCAACTGGTTTGATCGAGCAAGCGAGAACTGGACTGAGCATACGACCAGTACGCGGGCGACACTCGAGACATGACCACGATCGACGCGCCCGCCTCAGCCACGCCCGAATCTCCCGCTGCGCCCGGGACACCCGTCCCGCCCGAAGCGGCCACGCCGTCCGCCGGCACGCCGGCTCGCCGCATCCGCCGCCTCTCCGAACGCCAGGTCGTCGATCGCGAGGCCCTCGACGCGCTGCTCGACGGGGAGCTCGTCGGTCACCTCGCCGCCGTCGTCGACGGCATGCCGGTCGTCGTGCCGATGGGCTACGCGCGGGTGGGCGACCACGTGCTCGTGCACGGCTCGACGGGCGGCGGCTTCGCCCTGCGCGCGGCCGCGACCGGCGCGACCGTCGCGTTCGCGGTGACCGCCCTCGACGGCCTCGTCTTCGCCCGCTCGCTCTTCGACAGCTCGATGAACTATCGCAGCGCCGTCGTCTACGGCGTGCTCGAACCGGTCGATCCGGCCGAGACGGATGCCGCGCTCCTCGCGCTCTCGGAGCGGTTGATGCCCGGGCGCCCGGCCGAGGTGCGGGCGATGACCCGCAAGGAGGTCGCCGCGACGCGCGTGCTGCGGCTGCGTCTCGACGACGTCGTGATGAAGGCGCGTGCTGCGGGCGCCTCCGAGGCGGCCGATGACGGCGAGGAGCACGCGGTCTGGGCGGGCGTCGTGCCGCTCGGGCGGGCATGGGGCGCGCCCGAGGCATCCGCCCTCACGCCGGCGGGAACCCCGCTGCCGCCCTCGGTGTCGGCTCTGACGGCGCCGCTCGAAGGGCACCGAGGACCGGCCTGAGCCGGCAGCCCGGCAGCCGGGAAGCCGGGCAGCCGGGCAGCCATTGGTCCGGCAGAATGAAGGCATGCCCGAACGACGCGCCCCTGATCGGCGCACGGCGTGGGGTGCCGGCGCCCTCGTCGCCGGCGTCGGTGTGCTGCTCTGGCTCGGCTGCCTGTCATGATGTCCAGGTTGGGGTGGGATTTCGCCGCCACCGTCGGCAGCGGCGGCCGAGGGGGAGTGCACGTGCCTGCCGGCGTCGCACTCGGGATCCTCGGCATCCTCGGTCTTGGAGCGATCGTGCTCGGCGCGGCCATCACCCGCACCGTGCTCCGCACGATCCGTGAAGCGGATGCCGCCGACGGGGTCACGCAGTCGCAGACTCTCGTACGCTCGAAGCGATGACCTCCGCGATCCAGCCCAGCGCACTGACGGCTCAGGCCTCGTCGTTGCGTGCCTCCCCGATTCCACCGGGCGCGCCGACACCTACGTCACCGAACACCTGACACTCGACTGGGTCGACACGGTCGCGCTCTTCGCCAAGGCGCGCTGTAGGTTCCCGTAGCAAATGTCCAATTCCCGCTGGACTTGTCATCAGCGTGTCCAAAAGGACGTTTGCTTGGGAATCTGAGCGGTGCGGTTCGTGGAGACCTCATGCGAGGACGGCATTTTCCACGGCAGTGTGCATGCCGATGGCATTCTGCCGCCTTCCGCGGAATCCCTAGATGAGCCGATCGTGGCGGTGCAGTAGACGCGCCCGTGCGGGCGTCTTCATCGGGCAGGGTAAACGGGCCCTCGCTCGCCGGGTCCAGCGTCTTCACTTCGACGGTCGACTCACGCCCCAATGCCCCACCGGCTATCGGGCTGATTAGGTCCGCAACTGTCTTCGCCGCGACTAGCCTCAACCAAATAAATAATCATTCACGCTGAAGGTCGCTCAGGCTGGAGGACAATTGCCGCCACACGCTGCACCCGATCTGGAGCTGGTACGCAAGACAATGCTCGACCTCATCTCGGGCCGGTGGACAAGAGAGCAAGCCGCCGATTGGGCGGCGAATTGGATCGTCGAGCCCGACCCGAACGTTGACAATCCGACCGTGTGGCGTGCTCTACAGGAGCTGAGCGGAGCCGATCTCAAGGTAAACGAAGCTGAGTACCTTCACGGGATAGAGGATTTTCGGGGCTGGCTCAGCGACCTAGGCTCGAACACAGATCGCCGCTGACCGATCCACTGCCGAGCACTGTCTCGGTCGCGCTTTGAGTATGCATCCTCGAGATGGGCCGGTTGGATTGGATACGCTCTGCCTGCCTGGATCGAGTTCTCAGCGGCAGGGCATTTCAAGGCTCGATTGGGAGAGGCTCAGGGATGACTGATGTGTTGAGCTTCGTGTTCGCCGGTGTCTGCCTGATTGGCGGACTGGTGGTGATCATCTGGCGGCATACGATCGCGAAACTCAATCAGGATCTATTGACCTGCTTGGGACGCCCAGGAGTCGCGGTCGCGAAGGGCTCAAGGCCGGGAGTGATCGCTTTTGTCGGTGCTGGTACTTGCTTGATTGGGCTGATCGCGGCGATCATGGCGTTCCGAAGCTTGTGACTTCGCCGCCGCGACTCAGCAGCGACTCCCTACCGCGGATGCGGATCCGGTTGCGGGCGCTGGGAGAGTTAGTCGACTTCGAGGTCAACCACGTATCCGCTGACGTTCGCTAGTAGAGCTTCGCCCGGCCGGTCTCGCCTCCGACCTCCAGCATGCTGGCGGATCCGCTGTCGGCACTACGCGAGATAGTTCGTCGCGGTGACTCCGATCATTGTGACCGATGCCAGCAGGACGAGTACACCTGCGCAGCCCGCCTTTGCAGGCTCTGCGACGGCTTTCGGACTGGACCGTTTGGCCTTCGCAGGCTGCTCTGGTTGCGGAACGTATGCGGATGGAATGTCGTACTGGCCGGCCTGAGGAAGCAACACCGGGAGGTTGACGAATTCTCCGTCAAGCCATTCGGTCGGGACCTCCGTCGCTTTGGTGCCCTGGATGACGACCTCGGCGGTCAACTGGGAGCCCTTGATCACGGCGTAGGCGGCGAGGAAGGCGCCGCGGGCAGTCGTGTGATCGATCGTGGGGAGGAAATGACGCGAAGTTGTTGGAGAAAGCTCACCGACACGCTCCCCATCGAGTCGTACTTCCACAATTTCGCGGACGGGGCCGCTCTTGAGTTGCTTCTCAGCTCGATGCAGGGTGACCAGTATGAGGTCGCGGGCGGACTTCGTGATGAACGGCTTGAGTTGAGCGAAATGTTCTTCTTCGCCGATGACCTGTAGCCCGCCGCCCCACGGCAAGATCGTGTAGCTCGCGTCTGGGGGCGTGTTGCGAGGAATATCGAGCCCGCCCTCGTATGGCAGGGCGAGTGAGATGCGAGAGTGAAACCGTTCCCCGCCTTCCCAGTGCTCACGGCGAACCATCCAGATGCGGGCCTCGGTGGTTGGCGTGTGGCCGGAAGCGGTAATCCTGTTGACGTCTGCGAGATACTTGCGAGTCTCGTCGCGCTCGATGTACCCGACGACGTGACCGTGGATTCGAACTGAGATTGCTTTGGGGTCGTGAGGATTATCCGGTTCGGGCACGAGCGCAGCCAGCAAGGTGACCTCGATCTCCTCGTCTTTTCGAGGAGATCGACCAACTGCGGCCGTGATCTCGCGTTCGCGCCATGCCTCGCCGGCAATTTCGACTGACGGGTACATGCCCGGTTTTGCGATTGGGTAATCCACCAATGGGCTCCTCTCGTAGGGAACGGCCCACTCGGAACCTACTCGCCGCGTTCAGCTCGGGGGCCCCCCAAGGCGGGGGTAGGCGTTTGCCGGCGCCAGCCGCGGAAGCTCACGCTCATCGAAGTGGCGGACTATCTCGTCGCAGGGCGGTCGAGGTCAGCGAAATCACCCTGTCGGATCTCAAGAATTGATTCGCAACGCCTGCCCGCGCGTCACCGTTGTGCACCTGGCTATCGGTTCCGCCTTGATCAAAGGCGGAACGAGGCCGAGCCGAACCAGACGGACGCTCACCTAACACGACCCGGCAATCCACGACCGCGAAATTCTGTACGGGCGGGTCGATCTGCCTGTTGGCAAGACCCGACAACGCTGGATCGGCGACCCACGCGGATCCGTCTGCGGGCTGGCTCGTGATGTCCGTGTCTCAGCCCACTAGGAGTTGTCGAGTCGCGTCGACGATGAGCCCGACGCATAGCACCATGAGAAAAATGAACACCAACGCGAACGTCCGCGGAGTCGAGTCCAACACGGTCGTCTCGCCGACACGCTTAGGCAAGCGGTGGAGCCGCACTTCCGTTCATCTGGCATATTCATCCCGGTTGAAGAAGAGCAGCAGCGCTACCACCAGAGCCACGATCCCGGCAGCGAGCTCAACGAACGCGTTGATCATGTCCAGAACCAACCAACCCCTCACATATCTCCGAGATCAACCTCGGCGCTTCCGTACGGCCGGCGAATGGAATCGAAAAGAGCCCGCCCAGGACAGCCATCCAGGCGGCTACGTCGCTCGAGCGAAGAAGAGCGTGAGCGCGAGGACTCCGATCCCGATCCAGCCGCATCCGGCAAAGGACAAGGTCGACGCATTGAAGGCGCGAGCCGAGCGAGATCTCGGGCGGCCAAGGACTGTCCCATGCTGCTCAGCAAACCAACGCGCCACCGGACCGCGAAACCGAATGAGGGCCACGCCGCCGCTGATCATCATGCCGGAGAGAACTAGCAGCGGGAACCGAGGGCTCATTCTGCAATGTTGTCGCACTGGGCGTTTCGGCGAGGTGAAATCATCCCATCACACGGCAGGTGATCGGCCGCCCGGAAACGGATCCTTGCGAGGCCATGTTCTGGCGCGGTCAGCATCCTGGTCCGGATCGTCGTCTCGTCGCTCTACGGCGGGTCCGCGCGTTCAGCCGGCACCCGCAGACCGAAATCGTCACTTAGCGGCGCCGCGGGCGCTTCCCACTGATCTCGCTGCTCGCCAAGGAGCTCGTGAAGAAATGACGGCCGATTAGCTATGTCGCCTCCGGTAAGCCAGGTGGGGAACCGCGGCGATAGCATGCGTCACATGGCTGAGGAACCCGCATCATCGATCACAGTCCATCACCACTTCGATGCTGTCCAGAAAACCGTTTGGGACGCATGGACGGATCCAGCGGTCGTGCGTCGCTGGTGGGGCTCGGACCCCGACGGCGTCGTGACATCGGCAGCGCTCGACGTGCGACCAGGCGGCCGTTTCGTCATCTCATTCCAAGATTCCAGCGGTGACCTGCATACCTGCACTGGCGAGTACCTCCGCGTCGAGGAAATGACCGAACTGGAGTTCACCTGGTCGTGGCTCAGCGAAACCAACAGCCCGTCACGAGTGAATGTGGTCTTCGCGGCGGATACAACCGGAACACGAATGCGTTTCGTGCACGGCGAACTCCGCGGCAGGTCGGATCACGACTACGCACAAGGATGGCGACGTACCTTCGCAAAACTGGACCGCATCCTCGCCAGCTAGCTGTCCGCATCCTGCCGCGGCGGGTTCCGGATGTGGGCCGGTGAGGCCACGTGCGTGGCCGGCGGAACTGTCGGGGGCCCGTCGGTGGAACCGAGCGGCGTGCGAAACCACGGCTGAACGCGACTCCGATCGCGGAGTCGATGGCGCCACGATGGGAAGCGATGGGCCTCTCAGAGTCCGCCTCCCGCATCGTGAACGATGCGAATCAGATGCTCGCGTCCCAGTCGGCACTGTTCAAGAACTCCGCCCTATTCGACCGCCCGGTCTTCTCGTCGATGATCGACTCTCAAACCCAGCAGATGATCTCGTCAGCGATCGACGCGACCGCGTGGACCAAGCAGATGCAGGGCATCACCGGAATATCTGCCTTCGCGAATGGTCTGCTTCCCAGCGACCTGCACCAGTCCCTCATGCCGCGTTGGGAGATGCCAGACCTCAGTTCGCTCGTCCCGCGTTGGGAGATGCCAGACTTCAGTTCGCTCATCCCGATCCCGTCGATCCTCCAGGGGCTCGACTTCGACTGGCTTATCCCGTGGCCTGCGCTCCAGGCACGTCCCACCCAACTGGATCGACGTCGAACTCGACCCCGATGACGCCGAACGTCACGTCCGCGCCATTCTGGAAGATGGCATCCCGCTCGGCTGGGTGCCGAACGCCGCGGTCATCCAGCGGCTGCTCGACGCGCCGGATCAGGCCGCGCGGCGTCGCGTCCTCAGCAACAATTGGCGAGGCATACTCACCCTCTGCGAACAGGTCACAGGGGAACTGCCGGCGCCGCGCGCGTTCTTCATGGTAGACATGATCCGCGCCGCCATCCGCGCGATACGTGCCGGCCATACCGAGGCCGGCCAGGCCCTCGCGACGAACGTGCTCGACACCACGATCTCGCAGTACAGCGCGCCGGAACGGCAGCTGAACAAGGGCGCCATCCTGAATCCTGAGCGGCAGGACTGGCTGGTCGGGCACGGGTGGAGGATCGCACTCTCGCTGGTCGCGGTCAATTCGTCGATGGCGGGCAAGTTCGGCCTGGACCACCGGGGCACGGCATTCCACCGGAACGTCACCGCTCACGCAGCGACCCGCCGACAGTACAACCGCATCAACGCCGTCATTGCGGTCATGCTCGCGGCCTCCACGCTCGCCAGCTACGTGTGGGACACGTCGGCGTTCGACTGACACCCCGAGACCCACCACCCCGCCACAAACTCGTGTTCGGTACGCGGGCCGCCTGGGGCGTTCACAGACGCACCTTCAAGACGAACGGCCGAGACTGGGGCCTCGTGCCCTGCGGACCGATTCGACCGCTATCGTCTGACCATGACTACCGTCCAGCCACGCCTCATCACGTCGGTGCTCGTGGAAGAAGATGAGCGGTCGGTCACGGTCACGTGGGGTCTTGGAGAGGCTGCTGACGTAGAACTAGTCGAATACTTCGGCTACGGGGTCGATTACTACGGACCTGATGGCAACGGCGGCAAGCGGTTCGGTGTGCGCTTTCATGAGAAGGTCACAGCCCACGTATTCGAGTGGTCGAGCAGTACTCAGGCGAACTACGAAGCCGACAGCGTCACGGTCGGGGAGGACGCGATCGTGGTCCACTACCGAGACGCGACAATCGGTCTCGCCGAGATCGGCACAATCCACGCGTTCAGTCAGGTGAACGGCACGGACTTGCAGGTTCGACTCCCCGTAAGCCTCTTGCGCTGAGCCATCCTCTGCGGGCGACGGGCGGGGATCGGTTGGCTCCTCTCGTTCCTGCGGATGATCGATCGAACCCAGCGACGACTTGCGGATCGGAGTGGTACGATAAGTGGTACCACTTTGGAGGCATGATGGCTATCACGACAAGCGAAGCCCGGCGCGATCTCTTCGGCCTGATCGAGCGCGTGAACCTCGATCAGACCGAGGTCGAGATTACGTCGAAGCGAGGCTCCGCAGTGCTCATGTCGAAAGACGAGTACGACTCCCTCGTCGAGACAAGCTACCTCCTGCGCTCACCTGAGAACGCGCGGCGGCTCCTCAGCGCCATGGAGCAGGCTCGAGCAGGCGACGTCGTCGAGCACCATCTCCTCGAATCTTGAGTGACCGGAACCTGGCTTGGTCTGTCGAGGGCTGGGAGGATTATCTCTACTGGCAGACCCAAGATCGTCGAACACTCAAGCGGATCAACACGATTATCGCCGACATTCTCCGCGACGACCCCTTCGAAGGCATCGGAAAACCCGAGCCCCTGAAGCATGCCCTGGCCGGAGCGTGGTCACGGCGGATCGACGAGGCCAACCGTCTCGTCTACATTGCCGATGAACGGTACGTCACGGTCCTGCAAGCCCGCTATCACTACTGACGAATCCTGTTTCACTCGGGACCTGCTCCTCCTCAGCGTTTGATATCGGCCCGTGCGTGACGCTGGACGGTCCTGTAGACCGTAGATCGCGCGACGTTGAACAGCTCGGCGAGCTCAGTTGTGGTGTGAGCGCCGGCGTGGTGGAGCTCCATCAGATGGCGTTGCTGCGGAACGAAAAGTTTTGGTTGTTTGCCGCGAAGGCGGCCCTTGGCTTTCGCTACCTGCATGCCTTCACGAGTTCGAGCTCGGATCAGGTCGGATTCAAATTCAGCGACCATTGCGAGCACGTTGAACAGCAGTCGTCCCAACAGGGTCAAGTGGGTCGTGCACGGAGCCTCCGATGCTGAGTTTGACGTGCTTGGCGGTGAGCTCGTCGACGATGTCCTTCGCGTCGCGGAGTGATCGTGCCAGCCGGTCGAGCTTCGCAACGACGAGGGTGTCGCCGTTTCGGCAGGCGGCGAGGGCTTCGCGAAGTCCCGGTCGGGTGCGGTTGGTTCCTGAAAGCCCGTGGTCGGTGAAGATGTACTCGGGGTCGACGCCGAGTCGCTCGAGGGCGATCCGTTGTGCGGTGAAGTCTTGTTCGTATGTGGACACGCGTGCGTATCCGATCAGTAATGCGTTCATGCGCGAAGCCTCGTCCCGGACTCGTCGCTCCTACGAACGGACGCCCGGTCCGCGGCATCCGCTGCCGGTGCTCGGCGTCGACTCAGTCGCCCCTGACCTTGACGATCCACTGATCGCCCTCGACGTTCACGAGCACCCCGCTCACGCGCTCGCCGTCGCGCACGGCCGTGAAGGCGAACGGCGTCAGCTCGCCGTCGCCCGTCAGCGAGGTGTCGCTGCTGAACACGGCCTCGTGCAGGCCGATCGAGTCGAACGCGGCAGCGCGCGCGTTCGCATCGTGCATGCCCGAGAGCGACCACGTCATCGCCACGAACGCGAGCGCCCCGACGAGGAAGGCGGCGTACCCGCCCTCGCGCATGGGCTTGGCTCGGCGCCGGGTGCCGATCACCGACAGGACGATGCCGATCAGCACGAGCACGATCGGGATCGCGAGCGGCCACGGGTTCCAGGGTTCGATGGTCACGGGCATGGTGTCATCCGGTCTTGGTCCAGTCGAGGTTGATCTCGTCGCCGATGTAGACGTTCTCGCCGAAATCGTGGATCTGCGGGTTCATGCGCAGCAACTGCTGCTGCGGCAGGTCGAATCGCTGGGCGATGTCGAAGAAGCTGTCGCCGGCGACCACCACGTAGTTGATCGGCATGCCCGACTCGTCGAGCACCGGCGTGCCCGTGGCGCCGTCGCGGCTGCCCTGATCGGAGGCCGGGCCGGGCTCCACCGGGGGAGCGGGATCGTTGGGCACGGGTTCGGGCGCGTCGGGCTCGGGCGCGGGCGGCTCGGCGATCTCGGTCGGCGTCGGCGTAGGTGTGGGCGTCGGCGTCTCGGTGACGGCCACGGTCTCGGTGACCGCGACCGTGACGGTCGCGGGCGCGGCGACCGGCTGCGGTGCGCAGGCGCTGAGCGCCAGGCCCGTCGCGATCACGAGAATGCCCGCGCCCGTGGCGATGGCTGCCGTCGCGGATGCCGCGTGCCGCCGTCTGCCCGTCGTGCCTGACCCCACCCGTGCCTCCTGTCGACGTGCTGAACGGCGCCCCGTCGTCGGGCGCCGTTCGACTCAGCCTCACGGATCGGCCGCATCCGCGCAAGGGCTTTCCTCGCGCGATTCGGGATTCCGGCGATCCGGAACGGATGTCGGCCGTGCGTGGCAGCATGAAGAGGTGACCACGTCTTCGCCGGCCATGATCGGCCGGGACGCCGATCTCGCCGGGCTCCTCACCCACCTCGACGAGGTGCGCTCCGGCGCGCCGTTCACCGTGATCATCGGCGGCGAGGCCGGCATCGGCAAGACGCGCCTCGTGCGCGAGTTCGCCCGGCGCATCGACGGCGAGGCGCGCTTCGTCGTCGGGCAGTGCGTCGACCTCGGCACGGTGGCCGCACCCTATGCCCCGGTCAAGTCGGCCCTGCGCGCGCTCGTCGTCGACGAGGGCGCCGAGCGCGTGCTCGAGGCGGTCGGCCCCGGGCGGGCGGCACTCGTCGCGCTCCTGCCCGAGCTCGCGGCATCCGCGGGTCTCGGTGGCGACGACGCGGGTGCGAACGACGGCGACGGCGCCGGTGGCGCGCGGCCGGCCGGCACGCCCGTGCGCGGCGACGCGGCGAGCAGCCAGCTGCACGAGGCCATCGCCGTGCTGCTCGAGACGCTCTCGCGCGAGCAGCCCATCGTCTTCGTCATCGAAGACCTGCACTGGATCGACGCGGCCAGCCTCGCCCTGCTGCGGTTCCTCATGCGCGCACTGGGCTCGAGTCGGGTGCTCACGGTGCTCACCTACCGCAGCGAAGACGTCACGCGCGGGCACCCGGTGCGGGCGTTCCTCGCCGAGGCCGATCGCGACCGGTGGGTCGAACGGCACGAGCTCGCCCGGCTGAGCCCAGATGACGCCGTGGCGATGGTCGCATCCCTGCGGCCCGAGACGGCGACCGCGCAGCGAGGCGTCGAGGCGGTCGTGCGCCGCAGCGACGGGGTGCCGTTCCTCATCGAGGAGCTCATCGGACTCGACGGCTGCAGCGACGACTCCGAGGTGCCCGAGACGCTGCGCGACCTGCTGCTGGCCAGATACGAGCGGCTCGCCGAACCGACGCAGAGCCTGCTGCGCCTGCTCTCCATCGGCGGCGTTCGCGTGCCGCATGCACTGCTCGTCGCGGTGCGCGAGGGCGAGGCGAACGACTTCGACCTCGACGCCGCGGCCCGCGAGGCCGTGCTCGGCGGCGTGCTCACCATCGAGGGCGACGACTACGCGTTCCGGCACGCCCTCGTGCGCGAGGCGATCCAGGCCGACCTGCTCCCGGGCGAACGGGCGCGGTTCCACGCGCGCTACGCGGCCGCCTACGAGACTGCGGCGCAGGGGTCGAGGCGGTTGGCCGCCGAGATCTCCTACCACTGGCTCGGCGCCAACGACGCGGTGCGGGCCTTCCCGGCCACGCTCAGGGCGATGGCCGAGGCCAGGGCCGCCGCCGCGTACGCGTCCGCCGCCCAGCTCGGCGAACGCGCGATCGGACTCTGGCATGTGGTGCCCGATCCCGAGACCACGGCGGGCATGAGCAAGCTCGAGCTCATGGGCCGCACGGCGTCCTACCTGCGCAACGCGGGCGAGGCCGAACGCGGTCTCTCGCTCATCAGGGCTGCGCTGCAGGAATGCCCGCCAGACGACCCGCAGTATCCCCGCCTGCTGCGCGACACCGGCATGCACCTCGCGAACGTCGGCCGGCCGGGGTCCATCCCGCTGCTCGAGCAGGCGCTCGAGGCCCTCGGCGACGAGGGTTCCGACGACCTGCGCGCCACCGTGCTCATCGCGCTCTCGGGCCGGCTCATGATCGAGTCGAGGCTCGACGAGGCGAGCAGGGTCGCCGACGAGGCGCTCGCCGTCTCCGAACGCCTGGGCAGCACCCGCTACGCCTCGACCGCGACGAACATCGCCGGCATCAGCCGGGCGAACAACGGCGACGTCGAGGGCGGGCTCGCGCTGCTCGACCGATCGGGCGAGCTCGCCGAGGGCGATCCGGCGACGCGGCTGCGCTACTGGGTCAACGCCTCCGACATGCAGTACCTCATCGGCAACTTCGACGAGGCCGTGCGCCTCGCCGAGCAGGGCCTCGAGCAGGCCAGGCGGCTCGGGCTCGAGCGCAGCTCCGGCGTGATCCTCGCCTCCAACGCGGTCGACCCGCTGCTCGCCCTCGGCGAGTGGCAGCGCGCCGACGTGCTCACGGAACGAGCGCTCGCGCTCGATCCGCCCATGCCGTTCACCGTCTACCTGAACCGTGCTCGCATCTGGAGCCTGCTCTGGCGTGGCGAGCTCGACCGCGCCGTCGCGCTCTACCGCGCGATCCGCCCGTCGGTTGCACGGGTCATGGCCGCCGAGATGCAGACCAAGCTCGGCATCGGCCGGCTGGGGGCCGAGCTCGACCTCGCCCTCGGCGACCTCGACGGAGCCTGGCGCGAGGTGCTCGAGATGCTCGACGACCCGCGGGCACTGCCGCCGGGCTACGCGCTGCCGTTCCTCTGGGTCGCCGGCCGGGTCATCGCCGCCGCGCGGGGCCGCGTCGCCGATGCTGCCGCCGAGGCGCTCGACCGCGAGATCGATGCCGCCGTGCCGCGCGTGCTCGAGCTCTTCGATCGCCTCTCGTTCTGGCCGACGGCCGCGTTGTGGCGCGCGTTCTTCGACGCCGAACTCGCCACCGCGGGAGGTGCGAACGCCTCGGGCTCGGCCGAGGCGTCGGGCTCGTCGGGTTCGCAGGGTGGGTCCGGCTCACCGGGTGCGTCCGGCTCGCAGGGCTCGTCCTCCGGTCGTGCTCCCGGAACGGATGCCGCGGCCTGGGCCGAGGCCATCCGCCTCGCCGCCCTGCCGAACGCCGCCGGATACCTCGGCGCCTACGCCCGGCTCCGCAGGGCCGAGGCCGAACTCGCGGTCGGCGATCGCCAATCGGCACGGGCCACCCTCCAAGACGCGCACGAGCACGCGCTCGCCGGCGGGGTCACCGCCGTCGCCGACCGGGTCGAGCGCGTCGCCGCCGTCGCCGGCATCGCGCTCGAGGGCGTGGGCGGCGGGGCGGCCGTTCGCACCGCGGCATCCGCTCGCGAAGCCGATGCGCCCGCCGGCATCGCCGACTCGCCGACCTCCGACGCCGTCGAGGTCGCGGCCGGCGTCGACGAGCTGACGGCGCGCGAACGGCAGGTGCTCGAGCTCATCGCCGAGGGGCTCAGCAACCGGCAGATCGGCGAGCGGCTCTACATCAGCGGCAAGACCGCGAGCGTGCACGTCTCCGCGATCCTGCGCAAGCTCGGCGCGTCCACCCGCACCGAGGCCGCGTACCGCGCGGGGGCCTTGCGCTGAGTCGTATCCGCGCCTGCGCACGCGCTGGAGCCCGTCTGCGCTCGCGCCACGACCCTTTGCCGCCGCCACGCCCATCAGGCCCTGTCGAGAAGCGTGGCCGTTCCGGCAAAAGGCCGTGGCGCGTCAGGGGCGGCCCCCAGAAGCGGCACGTGGCGCGGGCGACGCGCGGCTCGAGGCATCCACGCCTCGAATCGCGCTGTGAACTCGCTGCGGACGGGCCGACCCCTGCCCGCGCGGGCGTAGCGTGAGAGGTGACTGAAGCATCCGTTCCCAGACCTGCCCGGAGGCACCATGACCACGCTCGACGAGATCCCCTTCGAGACCATGGACGGCGGCACCGCATCGCTCGCCGACTACGAGGGCAAGGCCGTGATGATCGTGAACGTCGCGTCGCGCTGCGGCCTCGCGCCGCAGTACGAGAAGCTCGAGGCGCTGCAGAAGCAGTACGGCGATCGGGGGTTCACGGTCATCGGGTTCCCGAGCAACCAGTTCCTCCAAGAGCTCTCGACGAACGACGCCGTCAAGGAGTACTGCTCGACCACGTGGGGCATCACCTTCCCGATCGTCGATCGCGTGCGCGTGAACGGCAAGAAGGCGCATCCGCTCTACACCGAGCTTAAGCAGACTCCGGATGCCTCCGGCAAGGCCGGCCGGGTCACCTGGAACTTCGAGAAGTTCCTCGTCGGCGCCGACCGCAGCGTGCACCGGTTCCGCCCGCAGACCGAGCCCGATGCCCCCGAGGTCATCGAGGCGATCGAGGCGGCGCTGCCCGCTTCGGTGTAGGCGGCGCCGGCCGGGAAGGCCGACGCACGGGGAGCCGGCCGGCCGCCGCCGCGTCCGCGTCGAGGTGCAGGAAATCGGGCGCCATGTCGTCCCGCAGCGGGTGTTCTGTCTCGGGACATCGGTGATCGCGCTCATTCTTCTGCACGGCGAACCCGAATGGGCGGCCAGGCGGGTGAGCGGCGCGGGCGCGGCCCCGGTCAGCCGCGCGTGGCGCCGCGGAACTCGGGCGTCGTCCAGACCTCGGCGAGGCGCACGACCGTGGCCGCCGCGGCGGCCATCTCCTGCACCGACGCCCACTCGCGCACCGAGTGGAACTCGTGCCCGCCCGTGAACAGGTTCGGCGTCGGCAGGCCCATGGCGCTCAGCTGAGATCCGTCGGTGCCACCGCGCACGGCCGACCTGAGGGGCGTGAGCCCCTCGGCGCGGATCGCCAGCTCCGCGGCATCCGTCACCTGCGGGAACTCGTCGACGTAGCTGCGCATGTTGGGGTACTGCGGGGTGATCACGACGGTGGCGCGGGCGCGGGGCTCTCGGGCGACGACCTCCTCGACGGTGCGCCGCAGCAGGGCGCCGTGCTCGGCGAGCAGCTCGTCGTCGAAGTCGCGCAGGATCGTGCGGATCACGGCGTGCGCCGCGCCGCCCTGCACCTCGTAGACGTGGATGAAGCCCTCGCGGTCGGCGGTGCGCTCCGGCGTGCGGTCGTCCGGCAGCGCGGCGACGATCTCGGCCGCGATGCGGGCCGCATTGACGAGCTTGCCGGTCGCGAAGCCGGGGTGCACCTCGTGGCCCTCGATCGTGACGATGCCCTCGGCGCCCGAGAAGGTCTCGTCCTGCAGCTCACCGAGCTCGGATCCGTCGACCGTGTACGCGCAGAGCGCGCCGAACCCGTCGACGTCGAACCGGTGCGCGCCCTTGCCGATCTCCTCATCGGGCGTGAACGCGAGGCGCAGCGTCGGCCGGGGCAGGTCGGGGTTGGCGACGAGATGCGCGACCGCCGTGAGGATCGCGGAGACGCCCGCCTTGTCGTCGGCGCCCAGCAGGGTGTCGCCCGAGCTCGTGACGAGGTCGTGCCCGACGTGGTCGCGCAGGTCGGGCATGTGCTCGGGGTCGAGGGTCGTGCCCCCGCGCGGCAGCTCGATGACGCCGCCCCCGTAGGCGCGGTGCACGAGGGGCTCGACGCCGTCGCCCGGTGCGTCGGGGCTGGTGTCCATGTGCGCGATGAGCCCGATGACGGGCACGGGCGCGTCGGCGGGGTCGATCGTCGCGGGCAGGGTCGCGTACACGTAGCCATGCTCGTCGAGGCGGGCGTCGTCGAGCCCGAGCGCGAGCAGGTCGTCGACGAGCACGCGCGCGAGGTCGAGCTGACGCGCCGAGCTCGGCCAGGTTTCGCTGTCGCGATCGGACTGCGTGCCGACGCGCACGTAGCGGTCGAAGCGCTCGAGCAGCTCGGCGGCGAGCGATTCGGCGAGGTTGGAGGTGTACGGAGCGGGCGTTGCGTCGGCCATCGTTCCAGCCTGCCACAGCGACCCGAGGCCGGCGGATGCCGCGGGGCGGCCGATGCCGGCAGGGCGACGGATGCCTCGGGCGCGCGCCCTCTCGTCAGGGCTGTTCGGGCTCGGTCTCGTCGTCGTGCACGTGCGCCTTCTCGCCGGGCGAGATCGGCAACCCCCACCGCCGGCAGTAGTCGGCCTTCAGCTCGTCGTAGCGCTCATGGGAGACGTGGTGATCGTGGTGCTCTGGCTCGTGCATGTCGCTCCCGGTCCGTCGCTGAGGGTGCTGTCGATTCTCCTTCATCGGCCGCGCAGATCATAGGGCGGATGCCTCAGAGCAGCGGATGCCGCGGTGCAGCGGATGCCCCGGAACGGCGGATGCCCCGAGCAGACGGATGCCTCGAGGGCATGTGCACCCCGAGGCATCCGCTCGCTCCATGGTCGCGGCGGTCAGCAGCGCCGCGACCAGGATTCAGGAGGCCGTCACTTCGTGACCTTCACCGTGATGGGCGCGCTCGTCGTGGCGCCGGCCGCGTTGCGGAACTCGACCGTGTACTCGTACGAGCCCTTGGCCTTGCCCTTCACGTCGAGCGTCACGCGCTGCGCCCCTGGCGTCGCGGCCGTGAGCGTGCCCTCGTCGACGATCTCGCCGTTCTCGAGGAACGCGTACGAGGTCGCGTTCTGGCCCCACCACAGGTTGGCGGCGATCTTGTAGCTGCCGTCGCCGTCCCAGTTGTCGTGGCTGAGCACGGGCGCGGCCGGGTTCGCGTCGCGCACCTCGACGGTGAGCGGCTTCGTCACCGTCGCGCCCTTCGAGTTCACGAGCTCGCCGACGAACTCGTAGCTGCCGTTGGCGAGGCCCCGCACCGCGGCGGTCGCCCGCTGCGCCTTCGGCGTCGCCGCGTCGAGCTGCTCGGTGTGCACGAGCTCGCCGTCGCGGTACAGGCGGAACAGGCTCGCGTTCTCGCCCCACCACAGGTTCATGGTGATGTCGAAGTCGCCGTCCTGCAGGCCGGTGTCCCATCCGTTGTTCGACGCGAGCACGCCGACCGCGGGAGCGGCCGTCGCCCCGTCGTCGGAGGCCGGGGCGCCCGGCTCCTCTGAGGGGTACATCCCGCGGAACAGCGGCGTCACCGAGACCGAGTCGACGGTCGCGGTGCCCTCGGTCGAGAACAGCGAGACGCCGGTCTGCGAGGCATCCGGGTAGATGAACTCCGAGAACGCCTGCTCGCCGCCGTTCACGAGCACCTCGACGGAGCCCGTGTCGACGAGGATGTCGAACGAGACCGTGCCGTCGATGAGGCGCACGGGCGTGCTCGACGGGGTGTTGAAGCGGTCCGACGGGATGAGCCCCGACTTCGACCGGTCGATGAACACCGAGTGCGTCGCCGCGTCGTAGCCGATACGGGTGCCCTTGCCGTCGGCGCCGCGCACCGTGATGCCCGACTGGCCGTCACCGGGCGTGAGCGTCATGCGGATGCGCTGCTGCACGCCGGATGCCTCGGGCACGGCGGTCTCGCCGGAGACCTCGACGCCCTCGCGCGAGACGGCGAACGCGTGCTTCTCGTAGTTCTCGAGCTGCTTCGCGAACGAGTGCACGATCATCGGCGTTCCGTCGACCGTCTCGAGGGCGAGCTCGCGCGGCATCGTGAAGCTGCCGCGCCACGGCGAGGTCGGGGCCGAGAACGCCTGCCCCATCCAGCCGACGAAGAGGCGTTCGCCGTTCGGGTTCTCGTTGGGGTTGAAGCTGCTCGCGGCGTAGTTGTCGGCGCCGAAGTCGAGACGGCGTGTGTCGAGGCGCACGACGGGGGCGACCGCCGCGTCGTTCAGCATGAACTGGTCGGCCGTGATGTGACCCCAGCCGCCGCGGTTGTTGTCGAGCACCTCGATGCGGGCGGTGCGGCCGGCGAACTCCGATACGTCCCAGTGCTCCCAGTTCATCGCCTCGGTGTCGGCGCCCGTGCGGCCCTTGCCGGTCGTGCTGCGCACGGTCTCGCCGTCGACGACGAGGTTGATCGTCGTCTCGGTCGAGCGCGGCTGCGCCGGGGCATCCGCCGCGACCACGTCGTCGATCCAGATGGCGCCCCAGCCGCCGGCGTTGTCGTCGACCACGCGGAGCTGCGCGGTCGCGCCCCGATAGGCCGAGACGTCCCAGCTGCGCCAGTCGGTGAGGTGGTTGCGCTTGCCGGTCTCGCTCTTCACGACCTCGCCGTCGATGAGGAGCTGCACCGCGAGCTGGGCACCGTCGCCGCCGCCGACCTTGAGGTCGATGTAGGGCGAGGTGATCTCGAACTCGGGCGAGGTCAGCGTGCCCTTGCGGGCGTCGGAGCCGTCGGGCGAGTAGAACGTGCTGAGGAACCCGGTGCCGCCGAAGCCCCATGCCACGTTCTCGCCGGTGTGCGGGGCGGCCGGCTGGTGCACGGGGTCGAGGTCTCCGGTTCCGGTCCACCCCTGGTCGGCGAGCGTCTCGCCGTCGGGGAGCTCGAAGTCGAAGATCGGAGTGCTGCCCGCGGGTGCGAGCCCGTTGCCGGTGCCCTCCTCGCGCGGGTGGTACCCGCCGCCCGCGAGGAAGTTGAGGTACGCGCGGTCGATCGTGAACTCCGGGGAGACCGCGCTGCCGATGGATGCGTCGGTGCCGAGGTAGCTGTTGACGTAGCCGGTGCCCGCGAATCCGGTGACGGCGTTCTGCTGCGGCAGCGTGCCGGTCGCCGGTGCCGCACCGAAGGGTCCGCCGGCGGTGCTGAGCGGGTCGTTCTCGATCTGCCAGCCGTCGTAGTCGCCGCCGTCGAAGCCCCAGAGCGTGTCGCCCTCGGGGATCTCGGTGGCGGGCGCCGGGTCCTCGGTGAAGGTCGTGCCGTCGAAGTCGCCGACGAGGTACGACTGGCGCGAACCCTGCGTGCTCAGGGCGAGCACCCACTTCTGCTGCGACTCGTCGCCGTCGAGGGCGATCGGGTAGAGGTCGGGGCACTCCCAGAATCCGCCGAGCGACGCCGAGGTGAACACGCTGAGCTCGGTCCAGTGCTTGAGGTCGTCGGAGCGGTTGATGACCGCGCGGTTCGCGTCGGCCTCGACCGTGATCGACACCCAGTAGCCGGTCTCCTGGTCGCCGTACCAGAACACCTTCGGGTCGCGGTAGTCGCGCCGATTGCGGTCGTCGACGGGGTTGCCCTCGTACTTCGTCCACGTCTGGCCCTCGTCGAGGCTGTAGGCGAGCGACGTGGCCTCGCGGGCGCCGTAGATCGGGTGGTTGCGGTAGTCGCTCGTGTAGATCGCCACCATCGCCGGGTTGTCGGCCGTGCCGAAGCCGCTCGTGTTGTTCCAGTCGATGACCGTCGAGCCAGAGAAGATGAACTCCGTGTCGGTGTTCTCGATGGCCAGCGGCTGCTCGGTCCAGTTCACCAGGTCGGGCGAGGTGGCGTGGCCCCACGACATGTTGCCCCACTGATCGCCCGAGGGGTTGTGCTGGTAGAAGAGGTGGTAGACGCCCTTGTAGTAGATCATCCCGTTCGGGTCGTTGACCCAGTTCTTCGCGGGGGAGTAGTGCAGGGCCTGCCGGTACGGTTCCCCGCCCGGCGCCTCGGCGGCCGCGGCCGGGAGCTGCGCCCCGACCAGCGTCGTGCCGAGTGCGAGCGCCGCGACCATCGCGGTCGCCGTACGGCGTCTTGATATCGTCGTCATCGTGTGATTCGCCCTTCATTGCGCGGGTGCCGATGCCATGCTGACATCGTTGTCAATCGGTGATGGGCGCGATGCTACGCAGTGTCCGGCGGACAATGCAAGGGGCGGATGCCACGTGGCCGGACTCCGTCGTCGCGGTGGCGGATGCCGGGTGGCGGCGCTGCGTCGTCGCGGTGGCGGATGCCGCGTGGCGGCGCTGCGTCGTCGGGTGGGCGGATGCCGCGTGGCGGCGCTGCGTCGTCGGGTGGGCGGATGCCGCGTGGTCGAGGTGACGGACGGGGTCCGCGGAGGCAGCCGTTCCGAAATGTCGGAGAAATGGGGCTCTCGGGCGTTCAAGGCGAGGGATGGCGCTCGATCTCCTGCATTTCGTCCTGGTCGGGCCGGGCGCATCCGGCAGGGCGCGGCGGGCAGGACGCATCCGGCAAGGACATCCGGCATCCGTTCCTGCACGGACGACGGACGACGGACGACGGACGGCGGGCGGCGAGGGATGCCCCTCGTGGCGTGGGCGGCTCGCGCGGCGTCAGCTCGCGAGCACGGGCCCCTCCGAGGGGCGGCGCAGGAGCGCGCCCTCGCTCCGGACGGTGGCCGCGGCGATCGTCATGGCCTCCTCGAGGGCGGACGACCATGCGGCATCCGTCGCCGGCACGCCGTCGGTCGCGATGCGATGCACGATCGCCGAGAGCGTGGCGTCGCCGGCGCCCATCGTGTCGACGACGGGGCCCGACAGGTCGACGATGGCGGCTCCGACCTCGATCGAGCCGTGGTGCACGGTGGCGCCGTCGCGTCCGGCGGTGGCGAGCACGGCCGGGCCCCGGGCGTCGGCCGGCCCCGAGGCATCCGCACCGTGCAGCCGCGACACGAACGCCGAGAGCGGCGCGTCGAGCAGGAGCGCCGCGTCTTCGTCGCCGACCTTGACGAGGAGCGCCTCGCTCGCGAGCTGCTCGAAGCCGCGCAGGAAGGCCGTGCGGTCGCGCATCATGCCGGCCCGAGGATTGCCGTCGATGAAGAGCCGTTCGCGGGGGCGGCCGATGGCGGCGCGGAGTGCCGCGGACTGCTCGGCGTCGTCGAACGGGAAGCAGCTGACCACGACGAGGTCGGCGTCGTCGAGTGCGGCTCGAGCGGAGGAGTCGAACGTGAGCCGCCTCGCCTGCGCGGCGGCGTTGAACTCGTACCTCGGCTCACCGCCCTCGGTGCGGTCGGAGATCGCCCGCGAGGTTCCGAGCGGTGACGGGCTCGCGACGAGTCGCACCCGGTAGTCGTCGAGGTAGGCGCGGATGCGTCGCCCGGGCTCGTCGTCGCCGACCATCGCGAGCAGTGTCACCTCTTCGCCGAGGAGCGAGAGCCCGACGGCGACGTTGAGCGCGGCACCGCCGATGAATTCGCGCGTGCCCGACGGGCCGCGGAGCTCGTCGATGAGCGCGTCGCCGACGACGGCGATGCGCACTCGGCGCGGGGCATCCGTCGGCGATGGTGCGCTCGCGGCCTCGGATGCGCGTCCCGCCGTCATCGACCGCCGCCTCGCGGAGGGAGTTCGCCGCTGCCGCGCTCGATGAGGCGCGTCGGCACGATCGTGCGCTCCGCGGGGGACTCGTCGCCGTCGAGGCGGGCGAAGACGCGTTCGGCGGCGATGCGGCCGATCGCGTGCGGGTCCTGCGCGACGACCGTCACGCCAGGCTCGAGCAGGTCGCCGAGCGGCACGTCGTCGAAGCCGACGAGGGCGGTGTCGAGATGGCGACCGAGTTCGCGCAGTGCGCGGATGACGCCGATGGTCACGAGGTTCTGGGCGCTGAAGATCGCCGTGGGGGGTTCGTCGGCGTCGAAGAGGGCGAGCGTCGCCTGCTTCGCCGTCTGCTCGTCGTGGAGCCCCTCGATGATGGGCACCTCGCCCGTCGCGATGCCGGCGCGGCCGAGCTCGTCGAGGAAGCCGCGGCGTCGCTCCTGCGCGGTGCGGATGTCGCTGCGGTCGCCGAGATACGCGAGGCGCCGGTGCCCGTGGTCGACGAGATGCCGCGTCGCGAGCGCAGCACCGGCGGTGTTGTCGCTCACGACCGAGTCGGAGGAGATGCCGGCCGGCTCGCGGTCGACGAACACGACGGGCGTGCCTCGCCTGAGCTCGGGGGCGAGGTAGGCCTGGCTCTCGGACACCGTCGTCAGGATGAGCCCGTCGACCCGCCTGCGGAGGAAGGCCGACACGGCGGCCTGCTCGCGCTCTGGGTCGTCGTCGAGGCTCGAGGCGAAGACCGAGACGCCGCGGGTGAGGGCGGCGTCCTCGACGGCCCGGTGCACGGCGCCCGCGAACGGGTTGTCGACGCTGCCGACGAGCAGCCCGAGCGTGCGCGTGCGCCCGTCGGCGCGACGGAGGTTGCCCGCGTGCAGGTCGGGTTCGTAGTCGAGCGTGCGGGCGGCGGCGAGCACCTTCGCGATGGTCGCCGCCGAGACGTTCGGTTCGCCGTTGATGACCCGCGAGACGGTCTTCACGCCGACGCCCGCGAGCGTGGCGACATGGCGCATGGTCGGCCGGGCGCGGGAGCGGGCATCGCCCGAGACGAGATCGTCGGCCCGCGCCGCTGCGCGATCGGCTGACGCTGCGTCCGTTTCTGACAACGGTGTCACGATTCGATCTCCAATGTGCGGTGTGGGCTTGACTATACACAGCATGATCGACTAGACCTAACGCTGACATCGTTGTCAGGGTGGCAACGTTTCCCCCACACCAGAGGAGATTCACCGATGAATCACGCAGCACCCGGCACCGTCAGGCGCCGCCTCTTCGCCGCCGGCTCGCTCACGGCGGTCGCGGCACTCGCCTTCACCGGATGCGCCTCGTCGGGCGACGACGCATCCGGCGGGTCGGGCGACGGCGAGACGATCGGCGTCTCGCTCATCGTCAAGACCACGACCAACCCGTTCTTCGTCGCCATGCAGGAGGGCGCGAAGACCGCCGCCGAAGACCTCGGCGTCGAGCTGACGATGGCCGCCGGCAAGGAGGACGGCGACGAGGACACCCAGATCCAGGCCATCGAGAACGCGATCTCGAAGGGCGACGCGGGCATCCTCATCACCCCGAACGGGCCCGGCGTCGAAGACGCCCTCGTGAAGGCCCGCGACGCCGGCCTCTACGTCATCGCGCTCGACACGCCGCCCGGCGACCCCGAGGCCGTCGACATCACGTTCGCGACCGACAACTTCGAGGCCGGTCAGCACATCGGCGAGTGGACGGCCGCGAAGCTCGGCGGCGAGAAGGCGACCATCGCGATGGTCGACCTGTTCGACGACAAGATCGTCTCGGTCGACGTGCAGCGCGACCAGGGATTCCTCGACGGCATGGGCATCGACCTCGGTGACGACGCCGCCAACGGCGACGAGGCCGCGACGGGCAGCTACAGCGGCGGCGACTACGAGATCGTCGGCAACGAGGCATCCCAGGGTGCAGAGGACGGCGGTCGCACCGCGGCCGAGACGCTGCTCTCCAAGAACCCCGACATCAACGTCGTCTACACGATCAACGAGCCCGCGGCCTACGGCGCGTACGAGGCGTTCAAGGCGGCCGGCAAGACCGACGGCCTCATCGTGGTCTCGGTCGACGGCGGATGCGCCGGGGTCGACGCCGTGAAGCAGGGCATGATCAACGCGACGAGCCAGCAGTACCCGGTCAAGATGGCCGAGCTCGGCGTGCAGGCGATCTTCGACCTCGTCGAGACCGGCACCTCGCCCGAGGTCTCGGACGGCCTCGACTTCTTCAACACGGGCGTCGCGCTCGTCACCGACGACGCGCAGGACGGCGTCGAATCGATCGACACCGCCGAGGGCGGCGACATCTGCTGGGGCTGACCGCCACCAGCCGCATCGCGCGGTGAAGGCGGGTGAGCGGATGTCCCGACCGGGGCACCCGCTCACCCGGAACCCGACCGCCGCATCCACGAAATCGGAGCACACGTGAGTCAGCACACAGCCCCGCCGGCACCGGCGAACCGCACCCCACAGGGCGAGCCGCCGACCTCGGCCCTCGACCTGGCCGAGGAGTTCCTCGACCGCACCACCCCGCTCAGCCGCATCCGCAACACGCTGCACCGGTACCCGGCGATCAGCCCGGCCATCGTGCTCGTGCTCTCGATCATCGTCTTCGGGCTGCTGAACGAGCGGTTCCTGAACCCCGCGAACCTCTCGCTCATCACGCAGCAGGTCGCCGTGGTCGGCACGCTGGCCATCGCGCAGACCCTCATCATCCTCACCGCGGGCATCGACCTCTCGGTCGGCGCCGTCATGGTGCTGAGCTCCATGGTCACCGCGCAGACGACCGTGCACCTCGGCGTGCCGGCCGTCATCGGCCTGCTGCTCGGCCTCGCCGTCGGCCTCGGCGCCGGCGCGCTGAACGGATGGCTCGTCACTCGGCTGAAGCTGCCGCCGTTCATCGTGACGCTCGGCACGCTGAACATCTTCATCGCGCTCACGCTGCTCTACTCGAACGGCGCGACGGTGCGCGGCGGCGAGATGCCCGACCTGCTCACCTGGACCGGCTCCGTCTTCAGCCTCGGCGGAGTCAACATCACCGTCGGCGTGCTCATGATGCTGCTCCTCTACGTCGTGATCGCGCTCATCCTGCAGAAGACTGCGTGGGGTCGGCACGTGTACGCCGTCGGCGACGACCCCGAGGCCGCACGCCTCGCCGGCATCAGCGTCAACCGCGTGCTCATGAGCGTCTACCTCGCGGCCGGGGCGATCCTCGCGATCGGCGCGTGGATCCAGATCGGTCGCACGAACGCGGCCTCGCCGAACGCGGGCGCCGACCTCAACCTCGACTCGATCACGGCCGTCGTCATCGGCGGCACGAGCCTCTTCGGCGGGCGCGGCACCGTCTGGGGCACGCTGCTCGGCGCGCTCATCGTCGGCGTCTTCCGCAACGGGCTCTCGCTCGCCGGGCTCGACGTGCTCTGGCAGACCTTCGCGGTCGGCGTGCTCATCGTGGTCGCGGTCTCCGTCGACCAGTGGATCAGGAAGGTGCGGAAATGACCATCGACGACCAGGGCGCCGAGCGCCCCGACCGGTCGCGCGCGGCGGGCACCCCCGACCCGTCGGCCATCGGCGCGCTCTCCGAGGAGCAGCAGCCAGAGGCATCCGACCGCACCGAGGCATCCGCCGCACCCGTGGCGACCGCGACCGCCGTCGCCGAGCGCGAGCCGATCCTGCGGGCCCGGCGCCTCGTGAAGACGTTCGGACGCGTGGTCGGCCTCGACGGCGCGAGCCTCGAGCTGTACCCGGGCGAGGTGCTCGCCGTCATCGGCGACAACGGTGCCGGCAAGTCGACGCTCATCAAGTGCCTCACGGGCGCCGAGATCCCCGACGAGGGCGAGATCTGGCTCGAGGGCAAGCGGGTGGGCTTCAAGCGCCCGCAGGATGCGCGTGACGCCGGCATCGAGACCGTCTACCAGAACCTCGCGGTGTCGCCGGCGCTCGACGTGGCCTCGAACCTGTTCCTCGGGCGCGAGCTGCGCAAGAAGGGCATCCTCGGCTCGGTCTTCCGCGTCGTCGACCAGAAGGGCATGCGCCAGCGTGCGCGCGACGAGCTGCGGGCGCTCGGCATCTCGACCCTGCAGGACGTCACGGTGCCCGTCGAGAACCTCTCGGGCGGGCAGCGGCAGGCCGTCGCGGTCGCGCGCGCCGCGGCGTTCGGATCGCGCGTCGTCGTGCTCGACGAGCCGACCGCGGCGCTCGGCGTGCGCGAGTCCAACCAGGTGCTCGAGCTCATCCGCCAGCTGCGCGAGCGCGGCATCCCGGTCATCCTCATCTCGCACAACATGCCGCATGTCTTCGACGTCGCCGATCGCATCCACGTGCAGCGGCTGGGCAAGCGCGCGGCGACCATCACGCCGCAGACGCATTCGATGACCGACGCGGTCGCGATCATGACGGGTGCGGCGACCGAATGAGCGAGGCCACGCGAGCGGATGCCTCGGTGCCGGCCGTGCCCGCCGGTGAGGCCGTGCGACCCGACCGGGTCGTGCGCCCTGACGCCGTCGTGCGCCTCATCGCCGAGTTCACCGCCCTGCCCGGGCGCGAGGAGGAGGTCGAGCGCCTCCTCCTCGGGCTCGCCGAGGACGTGCGACGCGAGCCCGGATGCCTCGAGTTCGAACCGCACCGCGTGGTCGCGCCCCCGGCGGGCATCGACGTCGCGGCCGGCCCGGCGCCGATCGGCACGCGCTTCGTCGTCACCGAGGCGTACCGTGACGCCGCCGCGTTCGCCGCGCATATCGCGGCGCCGTACGGTGCGGTGTTCAACGCCGCGCTCGCCGCGCTCATCGTGGAGAACGGGTCGGTCCTGACGTTCCTCGCGCGCGGCTGAGCGGGCGCGCCTTCCTGCTGCCCGCGCAGCTTGCTCGGCGTGCCGGGCGTGCGGCGCCCCGGCGTCGCTCGTGTGCCGGGCCGGGTAGCGTAGTCGCGACCCCGAGGAGCACCACCGCATGAAGCCCGGACCCAGGCGCAGCATCAGCCAGGCCGACATCGTCGACGCCGCATTCGAGATCTTCGAGGAGAAGGGCGGCGACGCCGTCTCGATCCGCGGCGTCGCCGCGCGCCTCGGGCTCACGCCGACGGCGATGTACACGTACTTCACGTCGAAGAACGCACTGCAGCGCGCCATGGTCGAGCAGGTCTTCTCGGGCGTCGACCTCGCGGCGGCGGCGGATCCCTCGGTGCCGTGGCGGGCCCGGGTGCACGGTCTCGCGGCCGACGTGCGGGCGCGCTTCGCCGAGCATCCGGGCGCGATCGTGCTCGTCGCGAGCGGTCCGCTCGACGGGCGGCACGCGTTGTCCTTCGGTGAAACCCTGCTGGAGGGTTTCACGGGCGATGGGATGTCGCTCGCCGACGCGGCCCGCGCGACGGCCGCCGTTCGCGCCTACGTGCTCGGCGCGGTCACGATCGACGCATCCGACGCCGGCAGTGACACGGATGCCTCGGACGCCCCGGCGCCGCTCTGGACCGAGGCCACGCAGCATCCGCTCACCGAGGCGGCGCGCCTGCTCGTCGCCGATGCCGATGCCGACACCGATACCGCCGCCGGTGACCCGTTCGCCTCGGGCCTCGACCGGCTGCTCGATGGTTGGTCGATCGCGTAGGTCGGCCGGTCGATCGCTTGGTCACGCCGGTCGACTAGCGAGGCAGGAGCGTATCGAGACCACTTGATCCCACCGCTGGTCTCGATACGCTGCGCTACTCGACCGGCGACCGGCGACCGGCGACATGCGCACCGGCGCCGAACGCGACGAGGCGCCGACCCCGAAGGGCCGACGCCTCGTCGTGGCATCCGCTCGGATCAGCCCCGGGGAGGAGTGATCTTCACGAGTGCCACGCGGCTGCCGAGGAGCGGCAGTTGCACGTCCACCCCGGTTCCGTACGAGACCCCGGAGTCGGCCGGGTTGCCGGTGCCGAGCACCGTGAACCCGAGGTCCTCGCCGTAGAGGTCGGTCGCCGGGCTGCCGTCGGGGTTGACGATGCGCGTCGTGTACGGGGCATCGTCGACCGAGGGCACGACCACCGAGCCGTTGGCGTAGCGCCAGAACAGGCTGCCGTCACGGAACTCGAGTCCCGGAACCCAGCCCTTCTTGTCGCTGAAGGACTTCACCGCGGGCTGCGCCGGAACGTCGGTGCAGAACTCGTTGTAGTCCGCGTCGGTGATGCACTCCTTGAAGGGGTACGTCTTGATCACGCCGAACGCCGCGTTCGAGGACTGCGCCCTCGACGGCATGTTCTTCAGCGTCGACGGGTCGACCGTGGCGGATTCCCCGGTGCGGCGCAGCGGGTCGAAGTGGCTGTCCACGATCAGCAGGCCGCCCTTCGCTCCGCCGCTCGGCAGTGCGGTGAGGCCGGATGTCACGTGGTTGGCGTTGCCGTACGTGGTGTCGCGGTACCAGACCAGGGCGCCGGGGGCGTTGTACTTGATCTTGTCGACCTTCCACGCGCCCTCCTCGTCCTGGTAGACGGTGTCGTACGCGTACTTCAGGCCCTCGTCGAAGCCGTCGAAGTTGCGCCACTCGACCATGTAGTACTGCGCCTGCACGGAGGTGCCCGAGTCGATGCGCCAGCCGGGACCGGTCGTGCCGGCCCACGAGGCGACCTCGTTCGTCCAGCCGTTGTCGCCGTTCTCGACGTCGTCGGCCCAGACCTCGGTGCCGTCGGCCGTCAGCGAGAAGTCGTCCGAGAACCAACCGCGTTCCTGGTACGCCGCATCCGTCGCGAGTCGCAGCCGCACGCCGATCGACTGGCCGGCGTACGCCGACACGTCGATGTAGTCGTGACGCCATCCGTCGGTGAACCCGTTGAGCGCCCACTTCTTGCCACCGAAGGTCGCGAGGTTGCCGTTGGGGTCGGGGTAGTCGTCGGGCGTCGTCACTTCGGTGCCGTCTTCGGAGTACACCTTCTGCTCGGACCACGTGGTGCCGCCGTCGGTCGAGATCTCGACGAAGCCGAAGTCCCAGTCCTCCTCGATCTCGTAGTCGTTCCACATCCAGAACCGCGCGTCGCTCGCGCCCGCGGGCACGTCGACGGTGCGAGAGAGGCGGATGTCGCCCCAGTCCTGATCCGAACCCGAGTACCAGGCGTTCTCACCGCTGTGCGGGGTCGTCATGGTGACGATCTTGTCGGGGAGGTTGATCTTGACGCCGTCCTGGGTGCCCTTGAGCGGACGCGAGTTCTGCCCGAGGAGCACCTCCTTGGTGCGATCGCCCGGGTTGACCTCGACGGGGTCGGCCCAGCCGAGCACCCACTTGTCCCAGAGGCCCATGTGGGTCGGCATCGACTGGAAGATCGGTCCGGAGTGCGAGCCCGACGACATGAGGTCCCAGAAGTCGATGTCGGAGTCACCGGCACCCGAGGTGTCGTAGAGGTCGGGCAGGCCGAGGTCGTGGCCGTACTCGTGGGCGAAGACGCCGACGCCCGAGTCCTCGGGCTGCACGATGTAGTTCGACAGCTTGAGGTCGGTGCCCGGAATGGCCGCGCCGCCGGCGACAGCCGAGGAGTGCGCCCAGATGGCGTAGGTTCCCTCGTCGCCGCCGCCACCGGACTTGTCTGCGCCGGCGTGCACGAGCACGACGTGGTCGATCACGCCGTCGGGCTCGTTGAAGTTGCCGTCGCCGTCACGGTCGCCCTGGTCCTCGATGTCGTAGTCGGCCCAGGGGAAGTCGGGCTGGGCGGCAGCGAGCGCGTTGACCGCGTCGATGGGCAGCTGGCCGGGACCGAGCGGGTTCTCGGGGTGGCCCTGCATGTCCTGGATCGCACCGGCCTCGTAGACGCCCTCGTCGTTGAGGTGGCAGACGCTCGCGCCGTAGTACGCCTCGGAATGCGGCACCGTGACCCACGGGGTCGCCGTGCCGGTCACCGTGTAGGCGCCGTGCGACATCTCTTCGTACATGGCCTTCATGGTGTAGCCCGAGATGTCGACGCCCTTCTTGCCGTCCGGGCCCTTGAGGTCCTTGCGGACGCGCTCGGTGATGCCCTTCTTCGAGAAGAGCATGTCGTTGTAGTGCTTCGGCGAGAAGTCGGGCACCCACATCGAGTTGTTGTCCAGTCGCGACAGCGTCGCCGGGTCGGGGAGGTTGTTGTGCAGCGGCCCGCTCTGCACGTCGCCCGGCTTGCAGTCGGTCGCGCCGAACGCGGTCGGAACCTGCACGCCCGAGAAGTCGTCGGTCGCGTTCGGATCGAACTCCACGAGGATCGTGAGAAGCTTCGCGGTCTGCGTCTCCTTCGCCGACTTGTAGAAGCTCTTCAGCCACTTCGGGCTCTTGCCGGTCTGGATCGACTTCGACTCGAGCTTGGCCAGCCCGTTCGCCGCGACCGGGTTGCCCGACGTGAACTTGCGCTCGAGCGCATCGGCCTTGACGAGCGCCGCCTGCTGCTCCTGCGCGGCGACCGTGCCGTCGGAGACCGTCAGGTCGGTGCCGAACGCCGCTTCGGCGCGGGGCTCGACGTAGTTCATGTAGTACTCGGAGTCGCTGATCACCGGCGGCTCGAACCCTGATGCCGTCGCCGCACCCGCAGCGCCCGTCGCCGCCAACGTGGCGGCTGCGAGCGCGAGGACCGGGACGAACGCCACTGCGCGCCGTCTGGCGCGCCTGGAGTTTCCAGACATTCTTCTCCCCTCGATGCGACCTCGGGAGGTGACCCTCGGTCGCGATGGCGTCCGTCGATGGGCGGACGTACTGGGGAATCTAGACCTCCCCCGATCGGGGGGTAAACCCTGTTGCTATGGATTCGCAGAATATTTGCGTCGAATCCGCTGTGGCGTCGATCGTGCGCGCTGAATCGCCCCGCCATGCACGTCCGATGCTGTGCGGGGGTCGGAGCGAAGCTCGTGGCATCCGCTCGGGCCGCGCATCATGCGATCGGCGGATGCCTCGGGGTGCGCGTTCTGCCGATCGGCGCTCTCGCGAGATGAGCCGCGGATGCCGCGGGGTGCGCGTCTGCGGACCGCGGATGCCTCGGGCCGGCGGGCGTCAGCCGACGAGCAGCGTGCGGAGCTGGTCGGCCGAGTGCACGACCGCCATGGCGCCGTCGGCCTCGGCGGGGGAGCCGTAGCCCCACTCGACGAGGATCGTCGGAACGTCGTTGGCCGCGGCGCCGAGCAGGTCGTGGCCGCGGTCGCCGACCATGACCGAGTGCGTCGTGTCGACGCCCTCGGCCTGCAGGCGGCGCAGGGCCTCGGCCACCACATCGGCCTTGGTGCTGCGGGCCTCGTCTTCGCTGGCGCCCGCGATGACGGTGAAGTACGGCGTCAGTCCGGCGTGATCGAGCACGACGCGGGCCATCGACTCGGGCTTCGAGGTCGCGAGGGCGATCGGGATGCCGGCTGCGTGCACGCGCTCGAGCACGCCCGCGACGCCCGGGAAGACCGGGGACTGCGTGAGGCGAACGGCATAGTCGCGCCGGTAGATCGCGAGGGCGTGCTCGGCCGCGGTGTCGTCGAAGCCGCCGAGCAGGCGCAGGCTGTCGAGCAACGGCGGGCCGACGTAGGCGAGCAGCTGCTCACGGGTCGGCACCTCGAGGCCGAGCTCGGTGAACATGTGCGCGAGCGAGTCGGTGATGTCGGCGGCCGAGTCGACGATGGTGCCGTCGAGGTCGAAGAGCACGGCGGCCCACGTCCTCGTGGGCGCGATGGTACTGGTGTGGCTGGGGGAGATCACCGTGACATCCTATGGCCCGAAAATGCGAGCGCCACTCAGGTTTCATTCGGGATGCGCGAGGGGGCCTGCCAGACCGCCGCGCACGTGGGGTCGATGTCATGAACCGCACGTCAGCCGGTCGCCCTGATTGTATTGGCGCGTGAGCGCGCCGAATTTCATGACCGACCTCCGACAACTCGCTTCCTTGGAGGGGCAGCAGTACGTGGTGCTGCGTCCCCGCCGTGACCTGGGCGAGCTGTACGCACGGACGCAGCCGAAGGTGCTCGGTGCGATGCCGGTCGGAGCTCCGCACCCGAACGCGGGGCATGTCACGCTGCGTGGATTCTTCGAGCCGGAACGCGTTGCCGAGCTGCGTGCGGCGATCCGCAGTTGGGCTCTTTCGCAGAAGCCGATCGAGGTCGCCGCCGAACAGGCCGCCTCGTTCCCAGCGCCGTTCCAGGTCGCGATCCTGAAGCTTGCGCGGTCGGAGTCGCTCGTCGAGGCCTACGCCGATCTGACGAGACTGCTCGATGCAACCGACTTCCGGCGCATCGGCGAGCTCGCCCTCGAGGACTGGATCTTCCACATGTCGTTGGCGTACGGAAGCGAACTCCGGCCGGAGGTCTGGGAAGACGTCGAGCGCCTCCTCGGGGCACTCCCGCCCGCGCAGGCGACGGAGGTCGTGACCGAGCTGGAGTTCGTCTGGTACCGGAGCGGCGAGCATCGCGAGATCATGCCGTTCGGGCGTGTTTCCGAGTAGGGACTCCACGAGCCTCGTCCGCGGCGTGTGCCTGAGGCGAAACAGGTCACCGGGTTCAGACTCGGTACCGAAGTACCGAAGGCCCGAATGCCGCCCGGCACGGATTCCGCAGGCGACCCTCCATCAGTCGAGTAGCGCAGCGCATCGAGTTCTGGTCGAGGTGAGGCATCCGCACATCAGAAGACGAGGCATCCGATCGTCGTTCGACTGATGCAGTCGATCCTGCCTGGTCAGGGCCGGGTCACTCCGTTTCGGCCGGCGCCATGACCTCGACGCGGTTGCCGAAGCCGTCGCGTGCGTGGAAGCGCGTGTAGCCCTCGAACGTGTCGCGGTCGGCCCACGAGATGTCGAAGCCCGCCTCGGCCACCCGGCCGCCGATCTCCTCCAGCTCGCGCACCGAGTCGAGGAGCAGGGCCGGGTGCGCCTTCTTCGCCGGCACGAACGGGTCGTCGATGCCGACGTGGATCTCGGCCGTGACCACGTCGCCGTCGAAGGCGCGGAACCAGCATCCGCCGCGCCCCGCGAGCGACGGCGGCTTCGGCACCTCGGTCAGGCCGAGGGCGTCGCCGTAGAAGCGCCGGGCCTGCTCCTCCTCGCCGCGGGGCATGGAGACCTGGACGTGATGAAGGCGCATGGCTCGCTCCCGAAGTGGCTTGGCGATCGGAGTCGCGGTGATCAGAACAGTCGTGAGTCGCTGTCGTCGAGGCCGCGCATCGCGTCGTAGTCGAGCACGACGCAGCGGATGCCCCGGTCTTCAGCGAGCGTGCGGGCCTGCGGCTTGATCTCCTGCGCGGCGAAGACGCCGGTCACGGGCGCGAGCAGCGGATCCCGGTTCATGAGCTCGAGGTAGCGGGTGAGCTGTTCGACGCCGTCGATGTCGCCACGACGCTTCAGCTCGACGGCCACCGATGCGCCCGAGGCATCCGTCGCCAGGATGTCGACCGGACCGATCGCCGTCATGTACTCGCGGCGCACGAGGCGGTGGCCGTCGCCGAGCAGCTCGATCTGCTCGGCGAGCAGCTTCTGCAGGTGGGCCTCGACGCCGTCCTTCTGCAGGCCGGGGTCGATGCCGAGCTCGTGGTTGGAGTCGTGCAGCACCTCGTGGATCGACACGATGAGCTGGTCGGCGGTCTTCTTGTGCGTGACCTTCCAGACCTCGACGACGCCCGCGGCCGCCTGCGCCTCATCGGGCGTGACGGACTCGAGCACGCAGGGCGGGCTCATCCAATTGAGCGGCTTGTAGCTGCCGCCGTCGGAGTGCACGAGCAGCGAGCCGTCGCCCTTGACCATGAGTAGGCGCTGGGCGAGGGGGAGGTGGGCCGAGAGCCGACCCGCGTAATCGACGGAGCAGCGGGCGATGACGAGACGCACCCGTCGAGTTTATGCGCCCCCGCCTCGCCCGCTGATCCGATCACCTTGCAGAATTCAGGACCGCGGAACGGTGAGGCCCGCGATTCCGGGCTTCGCCGTTCCCGTCGACGGCCATAACGACCAGATGTTCCTGAATTCTGATCGGTCAGCGGTCGGATGCCGCGGAGCCGGCGCCCTCGGACGCGGCCGGGCCGTTCGACTCGCCGCCCGTCGCACCGGGCATGCGCGAGCGCTCGCGCGCGGCCGGTGCGGCGAGCCCCGCCATGACCATGAGCAGGAGCACCACGAGCAGGGCGTTCAGCAGCCCGAAGTGCTCGCCGAGGAATCCGATGAACGGCGGGCCGACGAGGAACGCGCAGTAGCCGATGATCGCCACGGCGCTCACACGGGCGGCCGCCTGCGCACGGTCGGGCACGTCGGCCGCGGCGGACATGCCGACCGGGAAGCCCATCGAGGCGCCGACGCCCCACAGGATCGTGCCGACGACGATGACCCACACCTCGGTGCCGAAGATGAACATGCTGAGGCCGACGACGCCCGTCGCGGCGAGCACGCGCAGCGTCGCGACGCGGCCGAAGCGGTCGACGAGGGGTCCGCCGAGCACTCGGGCGGTGGTCATCGACACGGCGAAGACGGTGAAGATCGCGGCGCCGACGGCGGGGTCGAAGCCGTGGCCGTCGACGGCGGCGAGGGTGAGCCAGTCGTTCGCCGATCCCTCGGCGAACGACATGCCGAGCATGATGACGCCGATGAGCAGCAGTCGCATGTCGGACCACACCCGCAGGCTGTCACGGAGTCGTTCGGTCCACGGGCGTGCGGGCGCGGCATCCGCTCGCCCTTCGGCCTCGGCGCTCGCCGGGTCGCCGAGCTCGCTGCGCTTGGGCACGAACCGCACCGAGATCACGCCGCCGATCGCGATGATCACGCCGATCGTCGACAGGTGGAGCACGACGGGCACGGACAGCGCGGATGCCGCGGCCGCGACCCCCGCGCCGGCGACGGTGCCGAACGAGAAGAACGCGTGCATGAGCGGCATGACCGTGCGGCCGATCTCGCGTTCGGCCTCGGCGCCCTCGACGTTCATCATCACGTCGACCGCGCCGTTGCCGAAGCCCGCGAACGCGAGCCCGATCGCGATGAGCGGGATGGACGGCACGAGGGATCCGCCGATGCCGATGAACACGAGTCCGACCGAGACGGCGATGAGCGCGCCGGCCATGCCAGCGCGGGCGCCGAAGCGCGCCATGAGCGGGGGCGCGGCGATGAGGCCGAGCACTGAGGCGATCGAGCCCGAGAGGATGACCAGCCCGACGCCCTGCGTGCTGAGGCCCGTCTCGTCGCGCACCTCGGGCAGCCGGGCGACCCAGCTCGCGAGGCTGAGCCCCGAGAGGAAGAAGATCGCGAAGACGGCGTTGCGCCACGCGGTGAGGCCACGGCGGGTCGTGGATGTTGCGGTCATGAGCTCGGCTTCGTCGTCGGGGCGGGGTGGGCGCGTCGGGGTGGTGGCCCTTGCGGATGCAGGAGTCGAATCGATTCGACTCGGCTCGTGAAACCCTACAGACCGCCCCCGGATGCCGCAACACGAGCGCTGCTGCGCCCGGCGCATGCTGCCCGATTCGGAGTTCCGGTCGCCGCGCCGCGCCGGCCGGTGGCGCGGTCGGCGTGTCATTCTGCGCTCCGAATCAGGTGGCATCCGCCGGCCGGGACAGGCGGCACCGCATGTCGCACCGACCGCCCGATTCAGAGCCGCGCCGGATACGATGGCTCTGCCATCCGGCGCACCCACCGGACCACTTCGCAGTGGCCGCCGCACCCAGCGGCCCCTGCACCGAACAACGAGGTATCGATGAAGGCCCTCTTCAAGCGCGCTCCCGGCGCAGGTTTCGAGTACACCGACCGACCTGAGCCCGAGCCCGGCCCGGCCGATGTGAAGATCCGGGTGCTGCGCACCGGCATCTGCGGCACGGACCTGCACATCGAGGCCTGGGACGACTGGGCCGCCTCGACCATCGCGACGCCGCTCGTGCCCGGGCACGAGTTCTTCGGCGAGGTCGTCGAGGTCGGCGAGCTCGTGCACGACGTCGCCGTCGGCGATCACGTGTCGGGCGAGGGTCACGTCGTCTGCGGCATGTGCCGCAACTGCCGTGCCGGTCGTCGGCAGATGTGCATCCGCACGCTCGGCGTGGGGCTGCACCGCGACGGCGCGTTCGCGGAGTACATCGTGATCCCGGGCGAGAACGTCTGGGTGCACCACTCGCCCGTCGAGCCCGAGGTCGGCGCGATCTTCGACCCGTTCGGCAACGCCGTGCACACCGCGCTCGCGTTCTCGGTCGTCGGCGAAGACGTGCTCGTCACGGGCTGCGGGCCCATCGGCCTCATGTCGATCGCGGTCGCCCGCCACGTGGGTGCCCGCTACATCGTCGCGACGGATGTCTCGCCGGCACGCCTCAAGCTCGCGATGTCGATGGGGGCCGACGCCGTCGTCGACGTCTCGAAGGAGCGCGTCGCCGAGGTGCAGCGCCGCCTCGGCATGCGCGAGGGCTTCGACGTCGGATTCGAGATGTCGGGTTCGCCGCGCGCACTGCCCGAGATGATCGAGAACATGAACCACGGCGGGCGCATCGCGATGCTCGGCCTGCCGAGCGAGCCCTACGCGATCGACTGGGGCAAGGTCGTGACGCACATGCTCACGGTGAAGGGCATCTACGGCCGCGAGATGTTCGAGACGTGGAACTCGATGAGCGCGATGCTGGCGACGAGCCCGGTGCTCGGTGACCGGGTCGCGTCGATCATCTCGGAACGGTATCCCGCGCATGAATGGCGGCAGGCGTTCGACACGGCCAGGGCGGCCGGGGTCGGCAAGGTCATCCTCGACTGGACGGAGATCTGATGTATCGGGAGTTGAAGCAGCAGCTGCGGGCCGAGCTCGACGAGATCGAGCAGGCGGGGCTCACCAAGCGCGAACGCGGCATCCGCGGGCCGCAGTCGTCGGAGGTGTCGGTCGGCGGGCAGGAGGTGCTGAACTTCTGCGCCAACAACTACCTGGGTCTCGCGAACGACCCGCGCATCGTCGCGGCCGCGCATCGAGGGCTCGACGAGTGGGGGTACGGGCTCGCGAGCGTGCGCTTCATCTGCGGCACGCAGGAGCAGCACCTCGAGCTCGAGCGCCGCGTCTCCGAGTTCCTCGGGTACGACGACACGATCCTGTTCTCGTCGTGCTTCGACGCGAACGGCGGCGTCTTCGAGACCCTGTTCGGGCCCGATGACGCGATCATCTCCGACGAGCTCAACCACGCGTCGATCATCGACGGCATCCGCCTGTCGAAGGCGCGCAGGTACCGGTATCGCAACCGGGACATGGCCGACCTCGAGGCGCAGCTGGTCGCGGCATCCGACGCTCGACGTCGTGTCATCGTGACCGACGGCGTGTTCTCGATGGACGGGTACATCGCCCCGTTGGCCGAGATCTGCGACCTCGCCGACCGCTACGAGGCCCTCGTCTTCGTCGACGATTCGCACGCGGTCGGGTTCGTCGGCGAGCACGGACGAGGAACTCCCGAGTACTGCGGCGTCGAGGGGCGGGTCGACATCACGACCGGCACGTTCGGCAAGGCGCTCGGCGGGGCATCCGGCGGGTACGTCGCGGCCAGGCAGGAGATCGTCGACCTGCTGCGCCAGCGCGCCCGCCCGTACCTGTTCTCGAACACGCTCGCGCCGGCCATCGTCGCGGGCACCCTCGAGGCGCTGAAGCTGGTTGCCGAGTCGGGCGAGCTGCGTTCACGCCTCGAAGGGAACGCCGCGCTGTTCCGCACGCTCATGGCGGATGCCGGGTTCGAGCTGCTGCCGGGCGAGCACGCGATCGTGCCCGTCATGTTCGGCGACGCGGTCGTCACGGCGCGCATGGCCGAGCTCCTGCAGGAACGCGGCGTGTACGTGACCGCGTTCTCGTTCCCGGTCGTGCCCCGGGGGGCCGCGCGCATCCGCGTGCAGCTGTCGGCGGCGCACTCCGAAGACGAGATCCGCCGCTGCGTCGAGGCGTTCGCAGGGGCTCGCGCCGCGGTCTGAGGGGGCGTCCGCGTGCCGGTGAGCGGATGCCGCGGGGCGAGCGAGCGGATGCCGCGGGGCGGCGAACCGCCGAGCGTCAGCGTCCGCGCGACCCGACCCGCATCGCGAGCGACGCCGGCAGCAGCCGGGTGAGCGCGATGAGCGCCCGGTAGCGCAGCGACGGGATCGAGACGGCCCTGCCGTGCGCCACGTCGCGGAGCCCGGTCGAGACGACGGTGCGCGCGTCGAGCCACATCCAGGCGGGCACGCCCTCCTTGCCGGGCGCCAGGCCCATGCGCGCGTGGAAGTTCGTGTGCGTGAATCCGGGGCACACGGCCGTGGTCGTCACGCCGCGCGCCCCGTACTGGTCGTTGGCCCACCGGCTGAAGCTGATGAGCCAGCCCTTGCACGCGCCGTAGGTCGAGCGCGGGATGAAGCCGGCGACGGAGGCGACGTTGACGATGCGCCCCCGTCCACGCGGCAGCATCTGTCCGAGCGCCGCATGGCTGAGGCGCATGGGCACCTCGACGTGCAGCTGCAGGTGCCGCACCTCGTCGTCGATGTCGTTCGCCGCGAAGTCGAGCGCAAGCCCGAAGCCGGCGTTGTTGACGAGCAGGTCGATCGGGCGCTCGGGGTCCGAGACCCGCGCGACGACCTTGGCGAGGTGCCGCCGCTTCAGCAGGTCGGCCGGCAGCACCTCGACGGCCACGCCGTAGCGCGACCGCACCTTGGCGGCGATGCGCTCGAGCGCGTCGCGATCGCGGGCGACGAGCACGAGGTCGGCGCCGGTCGCGGCGAGCTGGCGGGCGAACTCGGCGCCGAGCCCCGAGCTCGCGCCGGTGATGAGTGCGGTGTTCGGCATGCGGCCAAGCCTAGGCGCGCGGGCGCTCGACGCGCGGGCGCTCGCCCAGCACGGGGCATCCGCTCGCGCTGCTCGCCGCCTGCGTGCCGAATCGGCGTCGGAGGGCCGACTCGGCGGGGCCGGATCCGCACTCGCGCGCCGAGTCCGCACCCAGATCGTGTCAGGGCGCTCGTCTCGAATCGATTCGAGGTCGATGATCTATGATCGGGCGTGTCGGTGCCCCGCCGGCCCACCCACCTGAGGATCGATCCGCATGTCCGAGTCCGCGCGCCCCACGCTCGCCGATGTCGCCGCGCGCGCCGGCGTCTCGGCGTCGACCGCCTCGCTCGCGTTCAGCGGCTCCGGCCCGGTGTCGGATGCCACGAAGCAGAAGGTGCTCGCCGCCGCGGCCGAACTCGGCTACGCCGGCCCGGACCCGCGCGCCCAGTCGCTGCGGCGCGGACGCTCCGGCATCGTCGGCGTCGTGCTCGAGGAGCGCGTGCGCGCGGCGTTCCTCGACCCCGTGAAGATCCAGATGCTCGACGGCATCACCGAGGGCATCGGCTCGCTCGGCGCGGGCCTGCTGCTGCTCACTGACGCGGGCGAGGCGGGCGGCAATGCAGTCGGCATCGAGAGCGCGCCCGTCGACGCCGTCGTGCTCGTGGGCTGCAGCCCGAGGCTCGGCCAGTCGGTCGAGGTGCTGCGGCGACGCGGCATCCCGGCGGTCGCCATCGAGGGCGATGCGGGCGACGGCATCCCGAAGATCTCGATCGACAACCGCGAGGCCACCCGTCGCGGCGCCGAGTACCTTCGCGAACTCGGCCATGCCGAGGTCCAGGTCGTCACGCTGCCGTTCGACCCGGCGCGCACGCGCGGCCCCATCACGCCGGAGCTCGAGCGCGGCAGCACCGCCGAGACCGCGAGCGAGCGCCTGGCCGGGGCGCGCGACGTGTTCCCCGACGTCACCGGCCGCGTCGCCGGGGCGAGCTCGATCGAGGAGGGCCTCGAGGCCGGGCGCCGGCTGCTCGCCGATCCCTCGCGGCGCCCGACCGCGATCATCGCGCAGAGCGACCTGCTCGCGGCGGGCGTGATCCAGGCCGCCGAGGAGCTCGGCATCGCCGTGCCCGCCGAGCTCAGCGTGCTCGGATTCGACGGCATCCGCGTCGACGGGCTGCAGCACGACCTGACCACGCTCGTGCAGCCCTCGGTCGCCAAGGGACGCGCTGCCGGAGAGGCCGTCGTGAGCCTGCTCGCCGGGGACTCGCCGAAGTCGGTGTGCTTCACGAGCGTGCTGCACGTCGGTGACACGACGGCGCCGCCGCGCGCCGGCTGAGGCCCACCGCACGTTCGCCGTTCGTCGTTCGCCGACTCCGCCGCACGGTCGCCGTGCGTCGCGCGCCGGCCGAGCCCTCCGAGGCGGTAGCCCGTCGCCGTGCCCGTCGCCGCGTCGAGCCTTCGTCCTGATTTCGGTGAGTCGAGATGGGCGACCAGCGCGTGCACGGTGGGGCGGATGCCGCGACCGGCGCGCTCCGTAGCGATAAGTCTCATCGGACAACGTATAGAGACATCGGATGTCTGATCGTTCGACGTCGCGCAAAATACGCTTTCCTGCGCGTGGGCGCCATATTCCATCGGATTTCTGATCTATGCAGTTCGCGGCATTCGAAACGTTTCGCTAAAAAGGCTTGACTAACAACAAAAAGCCCCAATATCATCCGACTCGTACGTCTCAATGGAGAGGATGGCGAATGTCGCTGCACAGTGCTCTACAACGCAAGACGCGCTGGGGAATGCGGTTGGGTGCCGCATTCGCCTTCGTGGGCCTGGTGGGTTCAGGTCTGATCGCAAGCGCACCAGCGGCAGCAGCGACGGTCGATACCGTCGTGCGCGCCGCCGACCCCGCACCCGCGCCCGACTTCAAGGCCCTCGTCTTCTCGAAGACGGCCGGGTTCCGACACGGATCGATTCCGGCCGGCATCACCGCGATCCAGCAGTTGGGCGAGGAGAACGACTTCGACGTCGACGTCACCGAGGACGGCGCGTCGTTCACCGACGCCAACCTCGCGCAGTACGACGTGGTGATCTGGCTGTCGACCACCGGCGACGTGCTCGACGCCGAGCAGCAGGGCGCGTTCGAGCGCTACATCGAGGCCGGCGGCGGCTACGCCGGCGTGCACGCGGCATCCGACACCGAGTACGACTGGCCGTGGTACGGCCAGCTCGTCGGCAGCTACTTCAAGGGCCACCCGGCCGAGCAGAACGCGGTCGTCAAGGTCGAGGACCACGCACACCCCTCGACGGCCCACCTCGACGAGGAGTGGACCCGCTACGACGAGTGGTACAACTACCGCACGAACCCCCGCAACAACGACGTGCACGTGCTCATGTCCCTCGACGAGAAGAGCTACACGGGCGGCGACATGGGCGTCGACCACCCGATCGCCTGGTGCCAGAACTACGACGGCGGACGCTCCTGGTACACCGGCGGCGGGCACACCGACGCCTCGTACACCGAGCCGAAGTTCCGTGAGCACCTGTTGAAGGGCATCCAGACCGCCGCGGGCGCGGTGAACTCCGACTGCAACGCGACGCAGAGCGACAGCTTCGAGCTCGTCACCCTCGACGACAACACCGGCAACCCGATGGCGCTGGACATCGCGCCCGACGCGACGGTCTTCTACGCCGAGCGCGACGGCCGCGTGCAGCGGCTCGACCCGGTGACGCACGCGCGCAACACCGCCATCGACCTCGACGTCACCAACGGCAACGAAGACGGCCTGCTCGGCATCGTGCTCGACCCGGCCTTCGAGGACAACGGCTGGGTGTACCTGTACTGGTCGCCGCGCGTCGTCACCGATCAGGACGGGCCGCACAACCGGCTCTCCCGGTTCACATACAACGCCGACACGAAGACGATCGACCCGGCCAGCGAGAAGGTCGTGCTGAAGATCACCACGCAGCGCAACACGTGCTGCCACGCGGGCGGCGACATGCTGTTCGACAACGACGGCAACCTCGTGCTCGCGACCGGCGACAACACGAACCCGTTCGAGTCCGACGGCTACGCGCCGATCGACGAGCGCGCCGGCCGTCAGGACTACGACGCGCAGCGCACCTCGGCGAACACGAACGACCTCCGCGGCAAGGTGATCCGCATCACGCCGACCGACGAGGGCGGCTACACGATCCCCGACGGCAACCTGTTCGACGAGGCATCCGACTCGGCTCAGAAGACCAGGCCCGAGGTCTACGCCATGGGCTTCCGCAACCCGTTCCGCATCGGACTCGATCCGTACACGAACAACCTGCTCGTCGCCGACTACGGCCCCGACGCGGGCTCGGCGAACGCGAACCGGGGTCCGGGCGGAACCGTCGAGTGGAACATCGTCGACGAACCGGGCAACTACGGCTGGCCGCTCTGCGTGGGCATCAAGTGCTACAACGACTGGACCTTCCCGTCCGGCCCGTCGGGCGCCGCGTTCAACCCCGCAGGTCCGACGAACAACAGCCCGAACAACACGGGCCTGACGACCCTGCCTCCGGTGATCCAGCCGGAATGGTGGACCGAGAACGGCCTGACCGCGCTCTACCCCGAGATCGGCAACAGCGGCGCGCCCATGGGCGGACCGGTGTACGAGTACGACGCCGACCTCGACTCCGACATCAAGTGGCCCGCGTACTGGGACCGCAAGGCGATCTTCGGCGAGTGGAACCAGGGCCGCATGTACTCCATGCAGCTCAACGAGGGCGGCGACGCACCGCACACGAAGATCGTGGACATCAACCGCATCCTTCCCGGCATCTTCGACCCGTCGGCCGGCTTCGACCGATCGATGGACTTCGAGTTCGGCCCCGACGGCGCGCTCTACGTCATCGACTGGGGCAAGGAGTTCGGCGGCAGCGCCGCGACGGCGGGCGTGTTCCGCGTGGACTACGTGCAGGCGAGCCCCTCGCCGATCGCACGGGCGTCGGCGGATGTCACGAACGGTCCGGGTCCGCAGCTCGACGTGCAGTTCTCCAGCGAGGGCACCCGGCACCCGATCGGCAAGCCGATCACGCTGAGCTGGGACTTCGGCGACGGCAGCCCTGCCAGCACCGAGGCGCACCCGTCGCACACGTACGCGCAGAACGGCCAGTACACGGCCCGTCTCACCGTGACCGACGACGAGGGCAAGACCAGCGTCGCGAACGTCGAGATCGTCGTCGGCAACATCGTGCCGACGGTCGACATCGTGTTCCCCGAGAACGGCGGCTTCTTCTCGTGGGGCGACGACGTGGCCTACCAGGTCATCGTGAACGACCCCGACGGGTCGGGCGAGATCGACTGCTCCCAGGTGAAGGTCCAGCCCTCGCTCGGTCACGACTCGCACCAGCACCCGATGGGCGCGCTCACCGGCTGCGAGGGGAGCATCCCGACCGGTCGCGACGGCGGGCACGGCATCGAGACCAACCTGTTCTGGGTGGTCGACGTGTCGTACACCGACGACGGCGGCGCCGCGGGCGTTCCGCTCACGGGCTACGGGGTGAACATCCTCAACCCGACCCACATGGAGGCGGAGTTCTTCGACCGCACCGGCCGCATCAACGGCACGGGCGGCGACTCCGACGGCGTTCGCACCGAGAACACCGGCGACTCCGCCGGCGGCGGCCTGAACGTCAGCCACATCGAGACGAACGACTGGTGGTCGTACGAACCGGTGAACTTCAAGGGCGTCGAGGGCGTGACCCTGCGCATCGCGAAGGGCTCGGCGGGCGACGGCAAGATCGAGCTGCGCTGGAACGATCCCGAGGGTCCGAAGCTCGGCGAGGTCACGTTCCAGCCCACGCTGGTCGGCGGCAGCCCGAACTGGCAGGCCTACTCGGACTTCCACATCCCGCTCGAGAACCTGCCCACCGAATCGGGTGAGCTCTTCTTCGTGCTCACCCAGGGCGGCGCCAACGTGAACTACTTCGAGTGGGAGGGCGGCGTGAACAGCAACGCCCGACCGGTCGTGGATCTCACGGTCGACAAGCGCACGGGCAGCGCGCCGCTGACGGTCAACGCGAGCGTCGAGGCATCCGACCCCGAAGGCACCGAGGTGACCATCGCCTGGGACCGCGACCTCGGCGACGGCGAGCAGTTCGAGGCCGGCACCACGTCCGAGGAGTTCGTGTACGACGTGCCCGGCACGTACGAGCTCGCGGTCAAGGTGACCGACGGCGACAGCGCCTACACGGTCGAGACGGTGACCATCACCGTCGCGCCCGCCGGCTCGACGATGTGCCTCACGGGTCGTTCCGACGGCTTCGACGGCACCTCGCTCGACACCGACCGCTGGAACCGCAACGTTCGCCCGACGCAGTTCGCCCAGGTCGCCGACGGCCACCTGGTGCTGCCCGCCACCAAGACCGACCTGTACGGCGGCGGCGGATCGGCGACCGACATCATCCTGCAGGATCTGCCCGCAGGGGCCTGGCAGGCGACCGCGAAGCTCACCTTCGAGGCACGCACCCAGTACCAGCAGGCCGGTCTGATCGTGTACGGCGACGACGACAACTACGCGAAGTTCGCCATGCAGGGTCGCGGAACCGGATCGAGCGCGGCACAGCGCCTGTTCCAGTTCATCCGCGAGGAGGCGGGCAACCCGAACGAGGTGGCCGACTCCAACACGCCGGCACTCGGCGCGGAGTTCCCCGACACGTTCTACGTGCGCTACACCAGCGACGGCACGAACCTGAACGCGTCGTACTCGGCCGACGGCACCACCTACACGGCGATGCCGCAGACCAAGTCGCTCGCCGGCATCGTGAACCCGCGCATCGGCGTCGTCGCATTCGCGAACGACGGGTCGCCGGCCGACGTCATCAACGCGTACGTGGACTGGTTCCACATCACGCCGGATGACACCGCGGTCGCGCCGACGCCCGATGACGAGTTCGACGGCGCGTCGCTCGAGACCTGCCGCTGGACCGTCGTGGCCGAGCAGCCGGGCGGCTACCGGGTGACCGGTGGCAACCTCGAGATCGACACGTCGCCGAACGACATCTACGGCGGCGACACCGGGGTGCCGAACTTCATCGTCCAGGGCCAGCCCGAAGGGGACTGGATCGTGGAGACGAAGGTCGACGCATCCGCCCTCGACCGGCGCTACCAGCAGGCCGGCCTCATCCTCTACGGCGATGACGACAACTACGTGAAGTTCGACATCCTCGCCACCAACGAGGCGGGGCAGCCGATCGCACGCAACCTCGAGATCCGCAACGAGATCGGCGGCGTGGTGCAGAACCCGCAGCCGAACGCACCTGCTCCCGCCGATGGCGTGGTGTCGTTGCGACTCGGCAAGAGCGGATCGACGATCACGGCCTGGTACAGCACCGACGGTTCCTCGTGGACCCAGGTGGCCGAGACGGTGACCAACGCCGGCCTCGACGGTGCCAGGGTGGGCCTGTTCGCCCTGGGCAACTCGGCGCAGGGTCAGGTCGCCAACACGGCGCGGTTCGACTACTTCCACGTGGTCGAGAAGGCCGAGCCGGTCGCGGTCAGCGCGACGGTCGCCCCCGAGGTGCCGAACGGCCTCGCCGGCTGGTACACCCAGGCGGTGACGGTCACGGTCGAGACGACCGGCGGCGGCGCGTCGACGGTCTACCGCGAGGTCGACGTCGACGGCGCCGGATGGGTCGAGTACACCTCGCCCGTGACGGTGACCACCGACGGCGAGCACACGGTGCAGTACCGTGCCTCGACGTCGGGGGAGTCGACCGAGGTCGAGAGCGTGACCTTCGAGATCGACGCCACGGCGCCGGTTCCGACGGCCGAGCTCGTCACCGATGAGGGCCTGCGCACGGTCGAGATCACGGCGACGGATGCCACGAGCGGCGTCGACACGGTCGAGTACCGCGTCGACGGCGGCGAGTGGGCCGAATACACCGCGCCGGTCGGCCTGACCGATGCGGGCGCGACGGTCGAGTACCGGGCGACGGATGTCGCGGGCAACGTCTCGGCGACGGGTTCGCTCGTGGCGCCTCCGGTGGTCCCCGGCGACCCGACGGTCTCGCTGACCGCCACGGTCGACCCGGCGGTCGCCGACGGCCTCGCCGGATGGTGGACCGCGGCTCCGAAGCTCACCGCGAGCGGCACGAGCACGCCGGGAACCACGGACGACGCGCAGGTCGCGGATGACGCGGCCGAGACGCCCGTGGTCGTCGAGTTCTCGCTCGACGGGGTGGAGTGGACCGAGTTCGCCGGCGAGCATGTGCTCGAGGGCGATGGCGAGCGGCCCTGGTTCGTTCGGGCTCGCCTCGCCGACACGGCGTTCGTGTCGGAGACCCGCTCGTTCACGGTCAGGCTCGACACGGTGGCGCCCGGCGCCGACGGTTCCGTCGAGGGTCGCACGGTGACGCTGACGGGCGAGGACGCGACGAGCGGCCTCTCCCGGCTCGAGTACCGCATCGGCGACGCCGAGGCCTGGACGGCGTACACGACGCCGTTCGCGGTCCCGGGCCTCGACGCCGCGACGGTCGCGTACCGTTCGGTCGACGCTGCGGGGCACGTCTCGGAGGAGGCGACGCTCGACGTCGCCGCAGTCGAGGTTCCCGCGCCCACGCCGACGGTGACGGTCGACGCGGCCTCGGTCGTGCAGGGCGGCCTCATCGGGGTCAGCGGCACCGGGTTCGAGCCGGGAACGGAGCTCGAGCTGTGGCTCTACTCCGACCCGACGCTGATCACCACGGTGACCGTCGATGAGGACGGGTCGTTCTCGGGCAGCATCCAGGTGCCGGCCGACTTCGAGCCCGGCCAGCACCAGGTTGTGCTGCTCCTGGACGGTGAGGAGATCGCCCGCAGCCTGCCCTTCGAGGTCACGGCGGCGGCGGTCAGCCCCGGCGGCTCGGACCCGGATGACCCCGGCACGGGCACCCCGGGCTCGGGCACGGGCTCGGGCAGCACGGCCGGCAGCGGCTCCGGCGGTCTCGCGGAGACCGGGTTCGACCAGTGGCAGGCGCAGCTCCCCCTCGCGGCGCTGCTGCTGGTGCTGGGTGCCGGTTGGCTGCTGATCGGCCGACGCCTGCGTCGCGTGGAGCAGTAGCCTCCGAGGGCGGGTGCCCCGTCCCTCCGGGGCACGGGGCACCCGCCCCCACCGCATCGTCCTGCGTTCGATATCCGTTCGCTCCGCAACATCCGTCTCGCAAAGGAAGTCCCGAATTGTCGCCAGCGCTTCGCCGCAGCGGCCTCTGGCTGCTCATCGTCTCGTTCTTCGCCATCGCGCTCGTGCTGCTGATGCCCGCGCGGGCACTCGCGCACGGCGGGCCGTTCAACCTCACCGTCACGCCCGACGGTTCCGGCGGCATCTCGGTGGTCGCCGAATACGCGGAGGACGGGCATCCGGTCACCGAGATCATGGACCCCGTCGCGACCGCGGTCGCCTCCGACGGGCGCACCGCGGGCCCGGTCGAACTCGTCTCCTCATCCGAGGGCGAAGGGGTGTGGGTCAGCCCCGAACCGTTCCTGGAGGACGGCGACTGGACCGTCACCGTGGAGGTCACCACGCCCGCCTCGAGCGCCGCGAGCGCCGAGTTCACGGTCGCGCCGCTCGCGCCGCCCGTGGAGCCCGGAGAGGAGTTGCCCGCTGCGAGCGACGCCGTCCAGGAGGCCCCGGCCGACCAGCTCGGGCTCTGGCTGTGGGTCGCCGTGGGTGTCGCGGTCGTCGGCGTCGGCACCGCCTGGTTCGTGCTCGGGAGGCGGCGGGCGACCGGGCCGGTCGAGCCCGGGGCGGATGCCGCGAAGCCGGCTCCGAAGTCGGCGAAGGGCTCGAACGACCGGTCGAAGGAGACCGCGAAGGTCTGATCCGCCGAGTGACCGACCCGCTGGAGTCGGGTCACGACGGGGCAGTGGTCGCGCAGGGCTGCTCGCCCGCCCGCCGCGCCGCATCGTGGGAGTGGCACGCCGCGCGGGCACGGAATCCCAGCCCGGCGTGACCGGCCGCGGCGTCAGGCCGGCGCGCCCGTGACCATCCACTTCGCGCCCCGCGCGCGCAGAGACAGCGTCACCGCGCGAGCGGCGAGGTACCCGATCGCGAACGCGCCGGTGAGCAGTGCGAGCGAGGTGGAACTCGGCAGCCCCGCGGCATCCGCCCACCAGACCGTGCCGAGTGCCAGTGGAACGAACACGGCGAGGTTCACGAGGCCCGTCCAGGCGAGGTAGCGGGCGTCGCCCGCGCCGATGAGCACGCCGTCGAGCACGAACACGAGGCCGCCGAGCGGGGCCGAGAGGCCGAGCACCACGAGCGAGGGCGGCAGCAGGGCGGCGACCTCGGCCGACGAGGTGAAGAGCGCCGGCAGCACCCACGCGGTCGCGACGATGAGCGCGCCGAGTGCGACCCCCGACCAGACGCCCCACTGCAGGCAGCGACGCAGCACCGCGCGCACCTGCTCGACATCGCCCTCGCCGAGGCCCTTGCCGATGAGCGCCTGCGCGGCGATCGCGAGCGCGTCGAGCGCGAACCCGAGGGTGAAGTACACCGTGATGGCCACCTGGTAGGCCGCGAGCTCGTCGGGCCCGAGCGAGGTCGCCGCCCACGTGGCGAGCAGCAGGGCCGCGCGCAGGCTCACCGTGCGCAGGAACAGCCAGCCGCCGGAGGTCGCGCCGCGAAGCACGCCCGCGTGATGGGGCCACGGGCTCGCGCCGACCCGCGCCGCGTGCCGTGAGACCACGACGAGGTAGACGAGCACCATGCCCCATTGCGCGATGACGGTGCCGACCGCGGAGCCCGCGATGCCCCAGCCCAACCCGTAGATGAACACGAAGTTCAGCACGATGTTGGCTGCGAACCCGACGCCGGCGACCCAGAGCGGCGTGGTCGTGTCTTGGAGACCGCGCAGCAGTCCCGTCGCGGCGAAGACGAGCAGCATGGCCGGCAGCCCGATCATCGAGATCGAGAGGTAGGCGGATGCCTCGGCCGCGACCTCTGCCGACGCGCCGAACACGCCGACGAGCCACGGGGTCGCGAACCACCCGAGCACGGCGAGCAGGGCGCCGAGGCCGAGCGCGAGCCACAACCCGTCGACGCCGGATGCCACGGCTCCGCGCTCATCGCCCGCGCCGAGCCGGCGCGCGACGGCGGGCGTCGTCGCGTAGGCGAGGAACACCATGAGCCCGATGATCGTCTGCAGCACCGCGCTCGCGATGCCGAGTCCGGCGAGCGGCGTGGACCCGAGGTGCCCGACCATCGCGGTGTCGGCCAGCAGGAACAGGGGCTCGGCGATGAGTGCGCCGAGGGCCGGCACGGCGAGCCGCAGGATGTCGCGGTCGACCGTGCGCGCCGGCGCCTGAGCCCCGCCCGGTGCGGGCGCCGGTGGGACGGGAGTGGGTTCTGAGTCCATATGCGGACTCGAGCCTATGCCGAGCGACCGACGCCGCAGCGATCGGAGGCCGGCTCGCGGCATCCGCCCGTCAGAGGTCGACGATCTCCTTGCCGAGCGGCGCGAGCGAGACGGGGATGAGCTTGAAGTCGGCGATGCCGAGCGGGATGCCGATGATCGTGATGCACAGCAGCACGCCCGACACGAGGTGCGCGATCGCGAGCCAGAGACCCGCCAGGAGGAACCAGACGACGTTGCCGAGGAACGACCAGGCGCCGCTCGTCGGCTTCGCGACCACCGTGCGGCCGAACGGCCAGAGCGCGTACAGGCCGATGCGGAACGACGCGATGCCCCACGGGATCGTCACGATGAGCACGCACATGACCACCCCGGCCGCCAGGTACCCCAGGAACAGCCAGAAGCCCGAGAGCACGAGCCAGATGACGTTGAGCACGGTGTTCATGCCCCGATTCAAGCAGGTGCGACTGGGGCGAAGCCCGGAGGCGATCCAGAAGCGGATGCCGCGGCGAAGCGGATGCCGCGACGACCCGGATGCCGCGGCGAAGCGGATGCCGCGGATGGCCTGAGCGCCCCGCCGCTCAGGAGGGCGGTGTCTCGCCCTCGTCAGCGGCGCGCTCGAACTCGCGCTCCCACGCCTGCAGCTCCGAGCGCTTGCCGATGAGCCCGTCGAGCGAGACCTGGAAGTGCAGGCCGCGTCGGGCGTTGACCTGCCTGATGTTCGCCACGAGTTCCTCGGACACCGCGGTGACGGCGTTCCGCACCTCGCGAATGCGCTCGTCGGGGTCGTCCCAGAGCTGCGGGTGGGTGAGGATGTCGAGCAGGTAGTCGCGGTCGAGCGCCGCCGTGAGCTTGCGCAGCGTCGCGTCGAGCTCGATCGCGGCGAGTCCGCGCTGGTCGGCGCCGCTGCGGCGGTCGAGCCGGGCGAAGAGCTCTTCGACGTTGGTGGCGATGGCGGCGGCATCGGTCGCGGTCTGCGCGGCCACCGCGTCGCCGGTGGCGCCGACCTGGGCGTAGGCGGCGCTCAGCGACCGCAGGGTGGCGACGTGGCGCCGGATCTGGTCGGGCAACCGACCGTCGCCCACGCCGCGACGGCGTCGCGCGCGGATCACGCCGACCGCGGTGGCGGCGCCGGCGACGATGACGGCCGCCCCGATCGCGAGTCCGAGCACCAGCCCGCCGCCTGCTCCGCCGTCTGGTCCTGATGCCGCTGGCTCGGCCGCCTGCACGCCCTGCACCGTCGTGGTGAGTGCTGCCTCGAGGCTGGTCGAGTTCTCCTCGGCCACGTTCGCGATGCGCATCGCCTCGCCGCCCGCGAGGGGGCTGACCTTCGACGCGGCGGAAAGGTCATCGCCGACAGCCACGATGATCGTGTCGTAGCCCGTTTCCCGGCCGAGCTGGATGGCGATGTCGGGCCCGGATGCCTCGAGCGCGGCGTTGTCCGAGAACACGGCGACGCCGATCGACGCGTCGCCGACCTGGCTCAGCAGCTGGGCCTGCAGGCCGGACGCATCCTGCACTTCGGAGGAGACGTAGACCGGCCCGCTCTGGAGGGCCTCGGTGGCGTCATCTATGTAGCCGCCGTCGGTGACGACGACGATGGCGGGGAACGGCGTCGCGGCGACGAGTTCGGCAACCATCCGTCGCCCCCTAGAAGTTGTTGATGACCGACGCGAACACGAGGTCGATCTTCGCCGGGTCGGAGGCGTCGAACCACTGGCCGCCCGTCGCTTCGGCGATGCGCTGCAGCGCGCCGGTGTCGGCGCCCTCGCCGTAGGCGATCGGGAAGATGCGCACCGGCGCGTCGCCGCCGCCCTCGCCGCTCGACTTGCCGATCTTCGTGATGAGCGAGTCGATCGAGATCGAGGAATCGGTGTCCTGCCCGTCGGAGAGCACGACGATCGCGTTGATGCGACCGGGCTCGGCGCGCGCGACCATCTCGTCGTAGGCGGCGGCGACGGCGTCGTAGAGCGGCGTGCCCTGGCGGTTCGCGTAGCGGAGGTCGGCGATCGAGGAGCGCAGCGTCTCGCCGTCGGAGCCGAGCTGCGAGACGCCCCGCAGCTCGATGAGGTTCTTGCCCGCCGAGGACTCGACGTCGGTCGTGAACGCCCACACGCCGACCTCGTCGGTCGAGCGGAAGTGCCCGAGAGTGGCCTGGGCGCCTTCGATCGCGCCGTCGAGCTTGGACCGGCCGTCGCCGATGGGGTCGTCCATCGAGCCCGAGACGTCGATGACCTCGAGCACCGACGACGGCTTGCGGATCTGCGTCCACTGGTCGAGCGCCGCCGAGACGACGTCGACGCCGGGCCGCGGCAGCGTGATCGCCGGTCCGGCCGGGTCGACGCCGTACTGCTCGGTGAACAGGTCGCCGAGCGGCGCCGACTCGTCGAGCGGTCGGAACCCGTACTCGGGCAGGATGCGCTGGGCCGGCTCGGTCGCGAGGAAGGCCACGAACGCCTCGCCCGCCGTGCGCTGGGCCTCGGTTACCCAGTCGGCGCCGAGCACGGTCACCGGGTTGTCGGACCACATCGAGCCGCCCGAGGGGTAGACCGCGACGAGCTTCTCCTTGGGCGGCGTCAGGGTCTCGCCGGGCTGCACGGTGTGCGAGTCGGGGTTGCCCTGGTTGTAGTTCAGCAGCGAGGTCTCCTCGAGCGCCACCGCCGACACGTAGCCGGAGCCGCCCGAGCCGTGCTGCGTCTCGTCGTAGAGGGTGGCGAGCACCTTGCCGGTCGTGTCGCCGTAGTGGATCACGCATTCCTCGAACACGCGCGAGAACTCCTCGGCCGCGGCGACGTCGTCGGCGGTGAGGTCGCTCGTCTTGCCGGATGCCTCGTACGACTGCATCAGGATCGCGGACAGCCCCGTGGTCGACGTGTTCGGGTTCGTCTTCGAGATCTTGAACGAGCCCCAGATCGGCTTGCCGACGCTGCCCCAGCCCGCCGGGTCGGCGCACAGCTTCTCGAGGTCGGCGATGCCGATCTCGGTGTCGGGCCAACCGAGCGCCTTCGCCATCGTCTCGGGCACGCCGAACACGACAGGCGTGTGCGTGAACGACACCGGCTCGCCCACGAGCGAAGCGGATGCCGCGGCTGCGACGCGCTCGGTCCACACCGTGGATGCGGGCGACCACAGGGTCGGCCAGCGGCGCGTGTCCTCTTCGGGCCAGTCGCCGCCGGCCGTGAGGAAGCGGGTCGCGTCGCCCGAGGACACGTTCACGGGTCGCACGGTCGCGCACTCGTCGAGCCCGTCGTGCTCCGGTGACTGCTTGAACGCCTTCGCGAGCGCGTCGAGCATGTTGACCTTCTCGGACGAGGTCGCGACGACGACGCTCGTGCAGCCGTCGTCGGCGAAGTCGCCCCCGTCGGCGTTGTTCCCGTCGACCGCGTCGCCGCCGAACGTGCAGGCGCTCAGGGCGAGCGTCGCCACCGCCACCAGCGAGATCGCGAGCGACGCGCGCGCGCCACGCCTCGGGGTCGTCGCGAACGGGGAGCGGGCGGCCGTGCGCCGCGGAACGGGTGCCATGGGAACAGGGTACGTCCCCCACTCGCTCACTGCGCACACTGCATCCCCGTCAAGCCGGGGATCGGCCGGCTGTGTTACAGCTTCGACTTCCGATAGCCAGCCTTGATCGCGGCAGCCTCTGACGAGAAGCACTCCTCCGGGTTCGTCCGGTCGTAGTAGGCGCCGCCGGGCACGTGGTAGATGCCGCTCTGGTTGCCCTTGATCGGAGCCCAGCTCGGACAGACCCGCCAGCCGCTCCCGGTCGGGGTGTACCGGTCGGGCGGACGAACGGCCGCCGTCGCGCCCGAGCGAGAGGTGAGTGTCGTGTAGCCGGACTTGCGCGCAGTGACGGCGACGACGAGGGTCTTTCCGATGTCCGCGTTCGACGGGTTGTACGTGCGTCCGGTCGCGCCGCCGATCTTCGTGCCCGCCCGGTACCACTGGTACGAGAGCGCGACGCCCGCCGTCGCGCTCGCCGTGGCGGTCAGGGTGGATCCGACCTTGGCGGTGCCGCTCACTCCGGCCTTCAGGCTCAGCGCGCCGGCGGCGATCTTCCCGGTTGCGCCCGACGTCTTGGCCGCGTTCGTGTAGCCCGCCTTCTTGCCGGTGACGGTCACGGTGATGCTCTTGCCGAGGTCTGCGGCAGTGAGCGCGTACGTCGACTTCGTGGCGCCCGAGATCGCGGTGCCTGCGCGCTTCCACTGGTAGCTGAAGGCGACGCCAGACGGCTTCCAGGTGCCGGGAACCGCGGTGAGGGTCTTGCCGACGGCGCGGGTGCCGGAGATCGTCGGGGCCGCCGCGGTGAGCGCACCCGCGGCGATCTTGCCGGTGACGGCAGAGGTCTTGCCCGTGGTCGCGTAGGCCGCCTTCTTGCCGGTGACGGTCACGGTGATGGTCTTGCCGAGGTCGGCCGCGGCGAGCACGTAGGTCGCCTTCGTCGCACCCGAGATCGCGGTGCCGTTGCGCTTCCACTGGTAGCTGAGGGCGACGCCTGAGGGCTTCCAGGTACCGGGTACCGCGGTGAGGGTCTTCCCGACCGCCCGGGTGCCCGTGATCGTCGGAATCGGTGCCGTGAGGGCGCCTGCGGCGACCTTGATCGCAGTCGAGGTCTTGGTCGCGGTCGTGAAGGCCGCCTTCTTGCCGGTCACGGTCACGGTGATGCTCTTGCCGAAGTCGGTCGTCGTGATCGCGTACGTGGACTTCGTCGCGCCCTTGATCGCGACGCCGTTGCGCTTCCACAGGTAGGTGAAGGATGCCGCGGGCTTCCACGCGCCCGGGACGGCGGTGACCGTGCGACCGACGGCGACCGTGCCGGACACCGTCGGCACGGGCGCCGAGAACGTTCCGATCGTGACGGCGGCCGTCGACGTCGAGGTGAGCGTCACGGCGGTGTGGCCGGCGAGGGTGCCCTTGACGGTGACGGTGAGCTTCTTGCCGAGGTCGTCCGCGGTGGGGGCGTAGGTCGCCTTCGTGGCACCGGCGATCGTCGCGCCGTTGCGCTTCCACTGATAGGTGTACGTGATGCCCGAGGGCGTCCATCCGGTCGCTGCAGTCAACGTCTGGCCGACCTTGACGGTGCCGGTGATCTTCGGCACCGAGGTGACGAGCGAGCCCGCCGCCACCTTGGCCGTGGACGTCGAGACCTTCGAGGCGGTCGCATAGCCAGTGCTCGTGCCGGTGACGCGAATCGAGATCTTCTTGTCGAAGTCGGCGGCCGTCAGCTTGTACGTCTTGGCCGTGGCACCGGCGATCGCGCTGCCGTCGCGCAGCCATTCGAAGGTCGCCACGGTCGAGGTCGGGGCCCAGGTGCCGGCGTTCGCGGTCAGCGTCTGGCCGACCTTCGAGGTGCCGGTGATGGTCGGCGTGCCGACCGTGAGCGGCAGCTTCGGCACGACGGCGGTCGACGCCGAGGTGGCGCGCGTCTCCACCCAGCCATCACGCGAAGCGAGCACCTCGACCGAGAGCACGGCGTCGACGTCATCGATCGTCGGCGTGTAGGTCTGGTCCGTCGCGCCGCTGACCGGGGCGCCGTTGCGCAGCCACTGGTACGAGAAGACCAGGGTGCCGACGCTCCACAGGCCAGCGTCGGCCGTCAGCGGCGAGCCGACGATCGCAGCACCCGAGACGGTCGGACCGTCGATGGCGTCCACGGGCGCGGGAAGCAGTCGGATGTCGGCGATGGTCGGGCCGGCGTCGGCCTCGACCGTGATGGCTTCGGCGCCGACGCTGCCATCGACGATGAGCGGCGGCGCATCGAGCGACGGCGCCCACGTGCGCAGCGTGTCGAGCGGGGCGGCGCATGGAGCGGCGCTGACCGTGTATGCGCCCTCGTCGAGCTCGGTGAGCGCGTATGCGCCCGTGGCATCCGTTTCAGTCTCAACGCCGAACTCCACCCAATCGCCGCCGTCGAACCATTCCGCGGTGACGCAGAAGCCGGCGGCCGGGGTTCCGGCCGGGTCGGTCACGACTCCGACGATCGAGCCGGGCGTCTGGATCTCGTCCTGTTCGGCGAAGGCGGGCGACGCCGGGACGAGTGCAGCGACCACCAATGAAGCGGCCGCGGTCGCGATGAGCGAGCGCACTCGGCGCCTGAGTGCTGTGTTCAACGTTCTCCAATTTCGGCCGGACCGCCCGAGCCTAAGCAGAACACCTGATGAACTGCAGATAACGCCGCCCCCCAAAACGGGGGCGGCGAGGGTGGTCGCCGTCTCGCAACCGAACGCTCATCGTGCGAGAGCGCTCGGGGCGATCACCAATCATCACCCGTGTAGCGGGTGAACGGCTTGCAGCCCCAAGTCGAGATGAACTGGCCGTACCATGCGGTCAGATACACCGTGCCGGTCGACACGTCGTGGTCCGTGACATCCCAGAACACCCCGGAGGGCGCGTTCAACGACTCGACGTAACAGCCTCCCGCTTCACTCGAGCTGCTGTTCCCGTATGAGACGTAGCCGCCCGCTTTGATCTGCGTGCCGACTGCGAAGATGCCGTCGCCGGCGATCACGGAACCGGGATTCCCGGTCCCGTCGTAACGAATCCAAGAGCCGCAGTTCTGGAACTCCACCGAGCGGTCACTCGGGTAGATCTGGATCATTCGACGGCCGGATCCGACATCGTCCGCGCTGACGAAGCTGCCCGACGCGGAGGAAGGAGCAATCCGCGACCAGGAGCAGTGGTCTGTCTTGGTCGAGGACGTGAAGTAGATGCCGGGCTGCACGTCGGTGCCGACCCGGAACTTCCCGTCGCCGCTGATGCTGGCCGGGCGGTTCGCCACGGTGCCGGTCTTCGGCGTCGCCGACTTCGTCGTGTAACCGGCCTTCGAGACCGTGATCTTGACCGAGACGACCTTGCCGGCGTCGACGTTGGCGAGCGTGTACGTCGAGGCGGTCTTGCCGCTGATCGCGGTGCCGTTGCGGTACCACTGGTACGTCACCGTGCTGCCGCCGGGCGAGACGCTGGCGGCCGATGCCGTCAGCTTCGAGCCGGCGCGCTGCGTGCCAGAGAGCTTCGCCGAGAACGTGATCGTGCCCGCCGCGATCTTCGCGGTGCCGCCGGCGGTCTTCGCGAGCGTCGTGTAGCCCGACTTCTTTCCGGTGACGGTCACGGTGATGCTCTTGCCGAGGTCTGCGGCAGTGAGCGCATAGGTCGACTTCGTGGCGCCCGAGATCGCGGTGCCTGCGCGCTTCCACTGGTAGTTCAGGGCCACGCCCGAGGGCTTCCAGATGCCGGGCGCGGCGGTGAGGGTCTTGCCGACCGTCCGCGTTCCGGAGATCGTCGGCGTCGGCGCGGTGAGCGTGCCGGCGGCGATCTTCCCGGTGGCGGTCGAGGACTTCGAAGCGGTGGCGTAGGCCGTCTTCCTGCCGGTGACCGTCACCGTGATCGTCTTGCCGAGGTCGGATGCGCCCAGCACGAAGGTCGACTTCGTCGCGCCCTTGATCGCGGCCTCATTGCGCTTCCACTGGTAGCTGAGGGCGACGCCTGAGGGCTTCCAGGTACCGGGTACCGCGGTCAGGGTCTTCCCGACCGCACGGCTGCCCGAGATGGCGGGGACCGGCGCCGCGAGCGTGCCGGCCGCGACCTTGGCCGCCGCGGAGGTCTTCGACGCGGTCGTGTAGGCGCTCTTCTTGCCGGTGACGGTCACGGTCAGGGTCTTGCCATGATCTGCCGCAGTGATCGCGTACGTCGATTTGGTCGCGCCCGAGATCGCGACTCCGTTGCGCTTCCACTGGTACGTGAAGGATCCCGCGGGCTTCCACGCGCCCGGAACGGCCGTGACCGTGCGACCGACGGCGACCGTGCCGGACACCGTCGGCACGGGCGCCGAGAACGTTCCGATCGCGACGGCGGCCGTGGACGCCGACGAGAGTGTCACCGTCGTGTATCCCGCGAGGGTTCCGGTGACCGTGACGCTGAGCTTCTTGCCGAGATCGTCCGCGGTGGGGGTGTAGGTGGCCTTCGCAGCGCCGATGGCCTTGCCGTCGCGCTTCCAGGCGTACGTGTAGGTGACGCCCGACGGCGTCCATCCGGTCGTCGCGGTCAGCGTCGATCCGACCTTGACCGTGCCGGTGATCTTCGGCACCGAGGTGACGAGCGAGCCGGCTGCGACGACCGCGGTCCGGGCCGAGGTCTTCGTCGCCGTCGCGTGACCCTCGCGCACCGCCGTCGCACGCACCGAGATCTTCGCACCGCGGTCGGACGCGGTCAGGACGTAGGTCGTCTTGGTTGCGCCGGGGACCGGCTCGCCGTTCCGGAGCCACACCAGCGTCGGCGTGACGGGCGACCACGTTCCGACCGTCGCGGTCAGCGTCTGGCCGACCTTGGCCGTTCCGGCGATCGTCGGGGTGCTCGATGAGATCGGCAGAGCCGTGATCGTCGCGGTAGCGTCCGACGTCGCCGTGACCGGCTCCCACCCGTCGCGGGAGGCCGTGACGGCGACGGTGATCTTCGTGCCGATGTCGGCTGCGATGACGGCGTACTCGGCGTTCGTCGCGTCCACGATCGGAGCGCCGTCGCTCAGCCACTGGTACGACGTGCCCACGCCGCTGATGCTCCAGGTGCCGTGGTCCGCCGTGAGGGTCGCCCCGAACTGCGCGGAACCCGAGACGACCGGCCGACTGACCACCTCGAGGGCGGCAGGGAGCAGGGCGATGTCGACAGCGGATGCCGCGACCCCGTGGGTGACGACGATGCCGCCTGCGGTGACGATGCCGTCGGTGATCACGGGCGGCGCATCGAGCGTCGGCGCCCACGTGCGCAGCGTGTCGGACGGGTCCGCGCACGACGCGGCGCTGACCGCGTAGGTGCCGTCGACGAGGTCGGTCACGCGGTATGCGCCCGTGTCGTCGGTGCGGATGCCGGCGTCGAAGTCGACGACGGGCACCCACGCGCCGCCGTCATCGGTCGCCTCGGCGTCGAACAGCTCGGCCGTGATGCAGAGACCGACCGCCGGGTCGCCGGCCGGGTCGGTGACGACGCCCGTGATCGAGACCACCGGATCAGGCGTCGGCACGGGGTCACCGCCGTCGTCGGCGAGGGCGGGCGTTGCCGGGACGAGCGCGGCGATGACGAATGCGGTTGCGGCGGTCGCGAGGAACGAGCGTCCGCGCGCGCGAGTGAACGCGCGAGTAGGAGATGCCAAAGTCGTCCATTCGGAAGTGAGTGGGCCGAGCCTATGTCCAGGATCGGCTCCGTGCACAGTTCCTCTCGGACCCACCCCTCGAACTGGGGGTATCGACGCTCGCGGACTCGGCTGCGCCCGGTCGCGCCGCGAGCCGAGCACGCCGACCCCGAAGACGCTGCGAGTGCGCCATGAGACCGGCCCCGAGGCATCCGCTCGGTCGGCGGGCACGCATAGGGTGGAACGCATGACCGACGTCTCGCTCACCTCCGGCATCGCGCACGACGAACTCGACGAGGCGGTGCGTCCGCAAGACGACCTGTTCCGTCACGTCAACGGCAAGTGGATCGAACGCACCGAGATCCCGGCCGACAAGGCCCGGTTCGGCTCCTTCATCGAGCTGCACGAAGAGGCCGAGCAGGCTGTGCGCGAGATCATCGAGGAGTCGCAGCAGGCCGAGCCCGGCACCGAGGCGCGCAAGGTCGGCGACCTGTATGCGAGCTTCCTCAACGAGGAGCGGGCGAACATGCTGGGCGCGACGCCCATCGCGGGGCAACTCGTCGAGGTCTCGCTCATCGCCGACGTGCCGACGTTCCTCGACACGCTCGGCCGGCTCGAGCGCCAGGGCGTCGCGGGGCTGCTGCAGCTCTTCGTCGACAACGACCCCGGCGACCCCGAGCGCTACCTCGTCTTCTTCGAGCAGGGCGGCATCGGACTGCCCGACGAGAGCTACTTCCGCGAAGAGCGCTTCGCACCGATCCGCGAGGCGTACCGCGCACACCTCGAGCGCATGTTCGGCCTCGCCAGGCTCGACGACCCCGCGGCGCGTGCGCAGCGGGTCTTCGACCTCGAGACCGAGATCGCGGCCGCGCACTGGAGCAACGTCGAGACGCGCGACAGCGAGAAGACGTACAACCTCGTCAGCTGGGCGGATGCCTCGGCTGCGGCATCCGGTCCGTCGTCGTCCGTCGACCTCGATGTCTGGCGCGACGCCATGGGCGTGCCCGCGAGTGCGTTCGACGAGGTCGTGCTGCGCGAGCCGTCGTTCGTCGAGGCGCTCGGCACGCTCCTCACCACCGACCGTCTCGAGGCCTGGAAGGACTGGCTCGCGTGGCAGGTCATCCGCTCGAGCGCGGCCTACCTCTCGAACGACTTCGTCGAGGCGAACTTCGACTTCTACGGCCGCACGCTCAGCGGCACGCCGCAGCTGCGCGAGCGGTGGAAGCGCAGCGTCTCGCTCGTCGAGGGCGCCATGGGCGAGGCCGTCGGCCGCATCTACGTCGAGCGGCACTTCCCGCCGACCGCGAAGGCCGCCATGGACGACCTCGTCGCCAACCTCGTCGAGGCCTACCGGCAGTCGATCGACGCCCTCGAGTGGATGGGCGACGAGACGCGGGCGAAGGCGCTCGACAAGCTCTCGAAGTTCACGCCGAAGATCGGGTTCCCGGTGAAGTGGCGCGACTACTCCTCGCTCGAGATCTCCGACGACCTCGTCGAGAACGTGCGGGCGACGGCCGAGTTCACCTTCAACCGCGAGCTGGGCAAGATCGGCAAGCCCATCGACCGCGACGAGTGGTTCATGACCCCGCAGACCATCAACGCCTACTACAACCCGGGCTTCAACGAGATCGTGTTCCCCGCGGCCATCCTGCAGTACCCGTTCTTCGACGAGGGGCGCGACGCCGCAGCCAACTACGGCGCCATCGGCGCGGTCATCGGTCACGAGATCGGCCACGGCTTCGACGACCAGGGCTCCAAGTACGACGGCGACGGCCGACTCACCGACTGGTGGACCGAGGCCGACCGTGCCGCCTTCGAGCAGCGAACCAAGGCGCTCATCGCGCAGTACGACGCGCTCGTGCCGGCTCAGTTGGCGGATGCCTCGAGCGACGTCTCCGACGAGGGCGCGGCCGCCGACGGAGCCGACGGAGACGACGCGCCTGCCAACCACGTCAACGGCGCCCTCACGATCGGCGAGAACATCGGCGACCTCGGCGGACTCGCGATCGCCTGGAAGGCCTACGTCATCTCGCTCGGCGGCGAGCAGCCGCCCGTGCTCGACGGCCTCACGGGCGTGCAGCGCTTCTTCCTCTCATGGGCGCAGGCCTGGCAGATGAAGGGACGCGACGAAGAGGTCATCCGCCTGCTGGCGATCGATCCGCATTCGCCGAACGAGTTCCGGTGCAACCAGATCGTGCGCAACATCGACGAGTTCTACACTGGATTCGAAGTGACCCCCGATGACGCACTCTGGCTCGACCCGGCCGAGCGCGTCACCATCTGGTAGCCCCACCCTGCCGACCCGCTTCAGACCCGCATGACCAGCCGCCGAATCATCCGATCCGGCATCACCTGACCCGTCCGCCCCACCCGAGCGTGCCGACCGCCGTGGCCCCGCACGCCGACCAATCCAGAGAGTTCGTGCAAGCACCGTGGTGACGCCGTCGCAGGGATCGGAGCGACGAGCGCGCCATTCAAACGTGCACCGGGGCAAGCACCGGGGCGAAGAGGTCAACGAGAACTTCGCCCGCGGCTTCCTCGCGCTCAGCGAGCTCGCGCTCGCCGGGGTGCAGGTCTCGGCGCGGGCGACCGATCTGGCCACGGGCAAAGAGCTGTTCTCGGTCGACGACCACGTCGTCATGCCGACGGCATCGATCGGCAAGGTGCTGTTGCTCGTCGAGGTCGCGTCGCGGCTCACGGGCACGAGCGCCGAGGCGTTCACGGTGCTCGATCGCGCGCCGCGCGACGCCGTGGGCGACTCGGGCATCTGGCAGCACCTGCAGTCGCCGTCGCTGCCGCTGGCCGACCTGGCCGCGATGATCGGCGCGACGAGCGACAACCTGGCCACGAACGTGCTGCTGCGCCATGTCGGCCTCGAGTCGGTGCGCGCACGCACCGAGGCGCTCGGCCTCACGCGCACGGCGCTGCTCGACCTCGTGCGCGACCACCGTGGTCCCGACGACGCCCCGCAGCTCTCGATCGGTTCCGCGAAAGAACTGACCTGGCTGTTCGCATCGCTCGCGCGCGGCGAGATCGTGAGCCCCGAGGTTTCGCAGCGCGTCATCGGATGGCTCAGCTTGAACTCCGACCTCTCGATGGTCGCCAGCGCGTTCGGCCTCGACCCGCTCGCGCATCGCACACCCGACCACGGCGTGCTGCTCGTGAACAAGACCGGCACCGACGGCGGCGTGCGCAGCGAGGTCGGCGTGCTGCGCGGACCGCGCGCGAGCGTCTCGTACGCGGTCTCGACCTACTTCGCCGACACGGGGCTCTCCTCACGCCTGGCGGTGCTCGACGGCATGCGCCAGCTCGGCATGGACCTGCTCGAGTACGTGCACTGACCGGGCTCCGCGCGCGCCGGGCCCACGCCGTCGCGCGACGGCGTCGTGCTACTCGATCAGCGGGCGGCGCCCCTCGGCGGGCTCGGCGGGCTCGTGGGGCTCCGCGGGTTGCGCGAGTTCAGCGGATTCCGCGACCGCACGGGCGGCGAGCAGCACGATGCCCTCCCGCACCGCGACGACCGTCTCGGGCGCCCGCAGGATGCGGAAGTGCCCGGCGGCCGCGACCCGCACGTTGACCGCGCCGGCGAGTTCGCTTCCCTCGGGCACATGCGGATCGAAGACCCCGAAGATCGACACGATCCGGCCGTTGACGGATGCCGCTGCGGCGAGCCGCACGATCGTCTCGTCGTGCGGACGGAGCGCCCGGATCGTCGGGTCGACGAAGAGCCTCGCGTACCGGGATCCAGCGAACGGCGTGCAGATCGCGACGAGCCCGAGCACCCGCGCCGCGGCGCCCGCACCGGCATCGGCGTCAGCCCCGGTCGCGTCGGCCGCGACGCCGGACATGCCCGAGGCCGCGGCCAGCGCCGCGGCATCCTGGTCCATGAGCACATGCTTGCCGACGAGTCCGCCCTTGCTGTGCGCCACGATCACGCGTCCGGCCGCCGGCGCCGGGACGTCGGCGATCGCCGCAGCCGTTCGCCCGGCGGTCTCCGCGATCGGGATGCGGTTGGTGCCGAGGCCGCGCACGACGCGCACCCGGAACCCGGCCGCGTTCAGCGCGTTGCCGAGCGGTCGCATGAACGTCCAGTGCTCGTAGACGCCGGGCAGCAGCACGACCTCGGGCAGCGCCTCGTCGCCCTCGCGCCACGCCTTCGGCCGTCGGTTGCCGCCGAGCAGCGCGAGCTGCCGCCACCCGGCGTACAGCTCATCGGCCAGCGTCCACCCGATCAGTCTCAGGATGGACGGGCGCTTCGTCGGCGAAGGCCCGGAGCTCTCGGCCGGCCCGGCGCGCCGGGCCGCTCCGGTCTCCCGGGCCACCTCGGCGCCCTCGTCCATCAGTCGATGGTTCCGGATGCCGCGAGCCGGCGCAGCACCTCGGCGCCCGCGGGCGGGCACCGGTCGAGGTCGGCCGTGGTCACCCAGTGCAGGGCGCCGACCTCGGCCGATGCGGCGGGCGAGGCATCCGTCTCGGCCCTGAAGACGCGCATGCGCACGAGGCGGCCGTCGGGTTCGCCGTGCGCCTGCGTCACGACCTCGAAGAGCTCGACGAGGCGGTCGGGGTCGAGCTCGAGGGCGACCTCTTCGAAGGCCTCGCGCGCTGCGGCCTGCGCGGGCGTCTCGCCGGGGTCGATCTTGCCGCCCGGCATGTAGTGCACGTCGCGTCCGCGGGCGGTGACCATGAGCACGCGGCGGTCGCGCACGAGCGCGATCGCGGCGACGAGCAGGTCTGGCAGCGGCATCCGTTCCACCTTATGTCTCAAGTCATGCCGACGGTCGAGCGGCGGAGCGTATCGAGACCTGTGGGGTGCGGGTCTCGATACGGCGCCGGGGGCGCCTACTCGACATTGAAGAATGGTCGTGGTGGTTCTGGGTGGGTCTGACCTGCTACTCGACGGACTCGTTCGCTGATGTCATGCGCTGGATTTGTCGGCCCGTCCGGGATCACCGTTCACGCGGTTCGGAAGGCCGGACCGGGCGTGGGGATGTGACCTAATAGGACCCTGTCCACCGACTCTTCAATGTCTTGTCCGCCCGGCCCGGTGAGGTCATCCAATCGATCACTCGAAAGGAGACACCATCATGGTAGCCACACAGGCTGCGCCCCCACAGGCTCGGATCATCGTCGCCGGCGTCGATACGCACACGCACACTCATCACGTCGCGGTACTCGAGCTGACCGGTGCGCTGCTCGGCGATGCCGAGTTCCCGGCCGACACGGGCGGGTACCAAGCACTCCTGGACTGGGTCAGCGGGTTCGGCGTCATCGACCGGATCGGGATCGAGCTGACCAGCTCCTACGGGGCGGGCCTGTCCCGGCACCTGAGCGCCGCCGGGATCGAGGTCGCCGAGGTCGACACGACGGACAAGGCCACCCGCGCCCGACAGGGCAAGGACGACCGGATCGACGCGATCGCCGCCGCACGGAAAGTCCTCGCGGGGATGGCGGGCACGACACCGAAGGACACCACCGGTGTGGTCGAGTCCATCCGGATGCTGACCCTGGTCCGCGACTCCGCCGTTCGGGCGCGCACGCAAGCGTTGAATCAGCTCAAGGACCTCCGGGTCACCGCGCCCGCACGGCTACGCGAACGCCTCGATGGGATGACCTTGCCAGCCCTGGCACGTGAAGCCGTGAAGTTCCGCCCCGACCCGGCCCGGCTGGCCGAGCCTGAGCAGGCAACCAAACTCGCCATGAAACGCCTCGGCATGCGCATCGATGATCTCCTGACCGAGATCACCGCCGCCGACCGGGACCTGACCGCCCTGGTCGCCGCGACCGCCCCGACCCTGTACGCCAGACCCGGGATCGGGGTGCATACCGCAGCCCGGTTCCTCATCACCGCTGCCGCGAACATCGACCGCATCCCCAGCGATGCCGCGTTCGCGAGACTCTGCGGTGCGGCCCCGGTCCCCGTGTCCTCAGGCCGGACCCACCGCATGCGACTGCACCGCGGCGGGGACCGACAAGCGAACCGGGCACTGCACATGGTCATCATCGGCCGCATGAAACACGACCCAGAAACACGCGCCTACATCCAACGCCGACTCACCGAAGGACTCTCAAAACGCGACACCATACGAGCCCTCAAACGCTACGTCGCCCGCCAAGTCTTCAACGACCTCAAAACCGACCTCACCCCGACTTGACATCCATAGGACCATCCGGCGGGAACGGCTCAGCTGCTCAGCGTGCGCACGAGCGCGACGGCCTCCTTGGGCGAGACCTCGGGCAGGTACGCCCTGCCGATCGCCAGCCCGATCGTCGGCAGTGCGAGCGGGTCGGGGTAGGCCATCGAGATCGTCACGTATTCGGGGTTGAACTTCGCCTTGAAACGGAACAGCGATGAGAACCCGTACGCCGGCTCGAGGGTGCGGCCGAGGAACTCGAGCAGGCGCGACATGACGGTCGGCTCGGGCGATTCCTCGCCGGGCGCGACGGGCTTCGTCGCGAGCGGCGCCCCCGAGAGGCTCAGCACCTCGGCGCCCTCGTCCTTCATGCGCAGCGCGGCCGACGCGATGAGGAACTCCATGATGCCGTTCATGCTGTCGTCGGCCCGGCGCATGAAGTCGATCGTCCAGCCGATGACGGCGCCGTCGCGGTACACCGGCAGCCAGCTCGTCACGGCCTGCAGGCGCCCGTCGGGCGCGACCGCGAGCATGAGGCGCACGTCGGGGTCCTTGAGCTCCTCCATGCCGCCGAGCGTGAAGCCCATCTCGGGCATCTCCTTCTCGGCTACCCACTCCTCGGAGATCGCGGTGATCTCGGCGACGGTCGCGCGCGGCAGCTCGCTCCAGCTCGCCCACACGGTCGTCATGCCCTCCTTGACGCCGCGGTTCAGCGCCTGGCGCACCTTCTGCCACGGCTTGCCCGTGAGCTCGAGGCCGGTCGTTCGCACGACCGTCTCCTCGCCGACCGACATGTGCTGCCAGCCGAGCTCCTCGAAGACCGGCAGGTACTGCGGGTGGACGCTGTAGAAGACCGGCACCCAGCTGTTGCGATCGCAGAAGGCGATGAACTCCCGGATGACGCGATCGGCGTCCTCATCACGGCAGATCGGGTCCGACAGGGTGATGGCGATGCCGTTGATCACGCGGTAGGCGACGGCGGCCTCGACCTCGCTCGAGGTCCAGATGACGTTGCCGGGCCAGGTCGACATGAAGCCGAGCGTTCCGCCGCCGTTGCGCCGGAGCAGTTCGCGCAGGCGCGTGGCATCCGCCCCCGCTCCGACCTCGGTGCGCGTCATGAGCCGAACGCTCGCGACGATGAAGACCACCCAGAAGACGACGCCGACACCCTGCCAGAGCACGCTCGTCAGGTCGTGGCCGGGCACGACGATCGGGTCGACGACCGCGAGCAGGTGCGGCGGCACGAAGCGCTTGAGCGTGTCGACGGCGAGGTCGGCGGGGGTCGCCGACGGCCAGAACTCCTCGATCGTCGCGAGGCCCACGACGAAGTAGACCCCGGCGAGCACGACGAAGGAGCCCGCGACGACGGCGATGAAGCGCCGGTACGCCCGGCGCGGGGAGCGGATGCGGAAGTGGCGGCGCGTCACGATCAGCATCACGAGGAGTCCGATCGGCAGGGCCAGTGCGGCCAGCGCCCAGACGAGGAGCTCGCCGATGTCGAACGCCGTCCAGGTGCCGTCGTCGAGGTCGTTCGTCGTCACGGTCACGTCGAGCGAGGTGCGCGCGAAGAGCAGGATCGCGACGTTGACGACGATCGCGAGCCAGCGCGCGAAGCGTCGACCGCGGTGCAGCCCCCACGAGGCGAGCAGGAGCAGGGCGACGGGCACGAACGAGAGCAGCAGCATCCCGAAGCCCTGCGAGGTGAGGATCGCCAGTTCGCGCAGGCACTCGTCGCTGAGGGCCGCCGCCGAGTCGCCGCAGCGGGCGACGAGGTCGTCGAGCGAGACCGGATCTTCGGCGAAGAGGTACGAGCCGAACGCGAACGGGGTCAGCTCCGATCCGTTGATCAGGGCGACGACGGGGCCGATCGCGGTCACGGCGATGACCGCGGCCACGAGGGTGCGGGTCTCCGCGTGCGAGCTGCGGCGCACCGAGAGCTTCGACGCGTCGCCCGCGAGCAGCGCGCCGAGCAGGTACCCGGCGACCGCCGCGATGAGCCGGTACGCGTTGGAGGAGTCCCCGTCGTAGAGCACGAACGTGAGGATCGCGGCGAGCGTCACGAGGCGGATGCGTCGGCGCCACAGCGCCCCCATGAATGCGGTCGACGCGATGAGCGCCCCGATGACACCCGTGAGCGGGTCGAGCGTGAGGTCGGCCGAGGTGCCCGTCGCCCACCACTCCCCGACCTCGGCGCCGAACCACTGCAGCCAGGTGCCGAGCGCGATGCCGATCACGCCCGTAACCGTGAACGCGACGATCGCGCGCCAGGTGCCCATGCGCCGCTCGGCGACGCCCAGCAGCAGAAGCGCCGCGATGACGCCGAAGACGAGCTGGAACGGGTCCTGGGGGATGAGGAGCGCGGTGACGACGGTCCACCACTGCGCGGCGTCGAACGTCGTGATGACGCCGGCGGCCCAGGCCTCGAGCGTCTGCTCGCTCGCCTGGCCGAGCATCGTGCCCGTGACGGCGGCCGTGACGATGAGCGCGAGCGCGACGGCGATGCTGAACGGGATGCGGCGCACGAACGCGCCGAGGAGTTCGCCCGTGGAACGCAGGCGGCCCTTCGGCTCGACGTCGGCGCCGGCCGTGCCGGTCGTGTTCTCAGCCATCGCCGCTCCAATGCCGTGGAATCGTCGTGTTCTTCTGGGATGAGCTCATCATGCGAACACCGGCAATCGCCAGTCGTACAGCATCGCCAGCACGCGCAGGACGAAGCAGACCGCGAAGCCCACGACCATCGGCCATGGCGCGCGGAGCCCGCGGGCGGCGACGATCCACTGGGCGGCGGCTCCGATGATCGCCGCGCTCGCGTAGAACCCGGTGGTCAGCACGACCGGCGGTTGCGAGAGCAGCAGGTCCCTGACGACCCCGCCTCCCACGCCCGTGATCGTGCCGAGCGCGACGACGACGAATCCGTTCGCCCCCGACGCGAAGGCCTTCTGCGCGCCGGCGGCGACGAACAGCGCCAGCGCGATCGCGTCCAGGGTGCCGAGCACGGCCGGGGCATCCATCGCCAGGGTGCCGAGCGGAATGGCGAGCAGCGCTCCGGCGACCGCCACGATGATGCGCAGGGGCGACCTGAACGCGGCGGGCGGCACGTCGCCGAGCAGCACGTCGCGGATCACGCCGCCGAAGAGCGCGGTCGCGAATCCGACGACGATGACGCCCAGCAGGTCGAGCCCGCCGGCGATGCCGGCCACCGCGCCCTCGAAGCCGAACAGGCCGGTCGCCGCCACGTCGGCCGCCGTGAAGGCCGGGCTGGGCGCTCGGCGGAGGCCGGCCGTCGCCGTTTCGGTCGTCATCGGTGCGTGCCCGTCATGTCGTGAGTTCCGTCACGCGCTCGGGCCGGTCTGCGTGCGTGCCCGTCATGCGTCCGAGTCCGGCTCGGGCGGGGGAGCGAGTCCGAGCCGCGGTGCGAGCAGTGCGACGCCCTCCTCGAGCCCGCCGGTCAGCGCGGTCGCGTCGTGGCTCGCATCGGGCACCTCGAAGTAGGTCGCGTCCATGCCGGCCGCCGTCGCGGCATCCGCGAGCCGCTCGGTGCCCGGGCGGAAGGCGCGGTCGCGCGCGCCGACGGCGAAGACCGCGGCACTGTCGGCGTAGGGAGCCTTCGCCTCCATGATGTTCACGGGCTTGACTGCGTCGTAGGCGGCCTGGTCGCCGCCGAACACGGTCGCGAGCACGTCGGCTGAGTGCTCGACGCCCGCATACTCCGTCGGCGCGACCGCGATGACGTTGCCGAACGCCTCGGGGTACTTCGCGCCGAAGTACGCCGCGCATCCGCCGCCGTTCGAGTAGCCGGCCACGGTCGTGAAGGCCGGGCCCTGCAGCACGTTCAGGTGCAGTCTCGCCCACGGCAGCACGTCCTGCATGACGTAGGTCTCGACCATGCCGAGGTCGGTGTCCAGGCAGAGCGGATCGACCGTCGGATCGCCCAGCTGGTCGATCACGAGCGCGATCGGCGCGAGACCGTCGTGCTCGGCGGCGAACTCGTCGAGCACCTCGCCGATGAAGGTCGCATCGGGTTCGCCGGGCTGACCCATCATCATGATCACGAGCGGCAGGCGCGGCGCATCCTCGACGAGCGCCGCGGGCGGCAGGTACAGCTCGGCCCGTCGCGCGGGAAATCCGGAGGCCTCGTTCGGCACGGCCGGCACCGGGTACCCGATCGCGCCCGTCGCGGGCATGCCCTCGGGCGGCGTCCAGGTCGCGTACAGCGGTTCGGCGGGGTCCGCCGGCGGCGGGTCGGCCTGCGGATCGCGGATGTCGAGCGGCTTCGCCGTCGACACGTCGAGCAGGTCGCCGAGCGTGCGGTCCAGACCGTAGTCCGCGTTGATCGCCAGCAGTGCGGTCGCGGCGAACACCGGGATCGAGAGGAGCGCGATCACCTTGCGCCACCACCTGGAGCGCCACAGGTTCCACACGGCGAGCGTGCAGGCGGCGAACGCGGCCGGAACCCACAGCCACGCGGCATCCGCCACCGGCCCGCCGAACAGGTCGAGCACGTGCACCGACGCCCAGAGCACCGCGCCGCCGACCATGCCGCCGACGAACATGACGACCAGCGCGGTGAGCACCCAGCGGGCGGATGCCTCGCGGCAGAGCAGGTACGCGAACAGCACGCCGGCGATCACGTAGACCGTGATGAGCACGGGGCCCTCGACGATCACGAGATCGAGCACTGCATCGGGCATGCGTCCCCCCGCCCCCGTCCGACGATGGCCACAGCGTACCGGGCGTGCGGGCGCAGCGGCCGGAGCGACGGGCGGCGAGCGGATGTCTCGGTGAACGGCCGGCGCGAGGCTCAACGTAGGATGGTGGCACCGTTTCTTCCGGGCCGATCAGCCCGAATCCCTCGACCATTGGAGCCACCGTGGCCGCCGCCAGCCGTCTCGATTCCGTCATCGCCCTCGCTCAGCACCGGGGCTTCGTCTTCCAGGCGGGCGAGATCTACGGCGGATCCCGATCCGCATGGGACTACGGCCCCCTCGGCGTGGAGCTCAAGGAGAACATCAAGCGCCAGTGGTGGCGCTACATGGTGCAGGGCCGCGACGACGTCGTCGGCCTGGACTCGAGCGTGATCCTGCCCAAGGCGGTGTGGGAGGCATCCGGTCACGTCGACGTCTTCACCGACCCGCTCATCGAGTGCCTCAACTGCCACAAGCGCTACCGCGAAGACCACCTCATCGAGGCGTACGAGGCGAAGAAGGGCCGTGCCCCCGAGAACGGCCTCGCCGACATCGTGTGCGCCAACTGCGGCACCCGCGGCCAGTGGACCGAGCCGCGCGCGTTCTCGGGCCTGCTGAAGACGTACCTCGGCGTGCTCGACGACGAGTCGGGTCTGCACTACCTGCGCCCCGAGACCGCGCAGGGCATCTTCGTGAACTTCGCGAACGTGCTGCAGGCCGCTCGCATGAAGCCCCCGTTCGGCATCGGCCAGATCGGCAAGAGCTTCCGCAACGAGATCACGCCGGGCAACTTCATCTTCCGCACGCGCGAGTTCGAGCAGATGGAGATGGAGTTCTTCGTCGAGCCCGGCACCGACGAGCAGTGGTTCGAGTACTGGCTCGACCAGCGCTGGAACTGGTACGTCGACCTCGGCATCGACCCCGAGAACATCCGCCGGTTCGAGCACGCGCCCGAGAAGCTGTCGCACTACTCCAAGCGCACCGTCGACATCGAGTACCGCTTCGGCTTCACCGGTGGCGAGTGGGGGGAGCTCGAGGGTGTCGCGAACCGCACCGACTTCGACCTGTCGACGCACACCGAGCACTCCGGCAAAGACCTGTCGTTCTTCGACCAGTCCAAGAACGAGCGGTGGACCCCGTACGTCATCGAGCCGGCGGCGGGCCTGACCCGCTCGCTCATGGCGTTCCTCGTCGACGCGTACCACGTCGAGGAGGTGCCGAACGCGAAGGGCGGCGTCGACAGCCGCACCGTGCTGCGGCTCGATCCGCGCCTCGCGCCGGTCAAGGTCGCCGTGCTGCCGCTCTCGCGCAACGAGAAGCTCTCGCCGCTCGCTCGCGAGGTCGCCGCGAACCTGCGCAAGAACTGGAACGTCGACTTCGACGACGCCGGCGCCATCGGTCGCCGTTACCGTCGCCAAGACGAGATCGGCACGCCGTTCTGCATCACCGTCGACTTCGACTCGCTCGACGACGACGCCGTGACCGTGCGCGAGCGCGACTCCATGGCGCAGGAGCGTGTGCCGCTCAGCGAGCTGCAGGCCTACCTGGGCGCTCGGCTCGTCGGCGCGTAGCGCCGGGGCTCGGCGCGCAAGCAGGCAAAGCCGCAGCAGGCAGCAGGCAGCAGCGGTGCAACACGCGGCTGGGCATTCAGGCGACCGCGCGGGGATGTGCCCCTCGCAGAGACCGGTGTGGATGGACGCGACCGGAATGCGATCGGGGTGCCCCTCGATTGCGCCCGAGCCTCGACCGGTTGCGAGCGTGCGCTCGTTGACGACGATTCGCACAGACGGCTTCTGCTTGTTGAGCAGACGGGTCGGGTCGAGGTTCGCTCCCGCCTGCAGCAGGTGCACCATTCCATCGGCCGCCAACTGCTCACGTTTGGTCTTCGCTGCCGAGTAGCGCACATCGCCGTCGATCGGGTCGCCGAAGCCGCGCCGCACCTTCGGCTCGATGAGGCGCGGGTGCGTGAGCTGGTCGAAGACGGCCTTCACGTACATGCCGGTCTCGGCGTCGAGTTCGAATTCGCCGCGGACCATGCCGTCGGGTTTCAGCCAGACCCGCCAGTAGCGCTGCTCGCGCTGGGTCGCCGCCCGTGAGGCGACGCCGGCGGCGTCGATGCGGTCGCGAGCCTGTCGGGCCGCACGGCGAGCGGCATCGGCGTTCGCCATGCGGCAGAGCGGGAGCAGCACCGCGATCTCGGCTTCGAGCGCGGCCTCGAGTGCGGCACTGTCGGTGCCGTCGTCGTCGACCTCACCGAAGCCGAGCGAATGGCCTCGGCGACCGCCACGGCGAGTTCGCCTGAGACGACGGCCTCGCCGAGCCGTGAATACCACGGTGCGCGCACCTCGGGAATGACCGCGGCGGCCCCCGGGTCGTCGTGGCGCCGACGCTGGTACTCGGCCGCAGCCTCAGCCTCGGCGACGAGTTCGCCGACCGCGACCAACGCGGCCGCCTCGCGTTTCGAGGAGCGGGTGATCGACTGCAGCATCGCCCCGGCCGAGGCGTGGCCGTCGCGTCTGGCGAGCCCGCTCCGCCCGAACGGGACACGCGATCGACGGGAGACTTCGGCGGCGGCGAGCGCCTGGTGTCGTTCGACCTCGTGTCGCAACGCCGAGATCGCTTCGAGCGCGGCGACCAGCTCGGCATCGTCTGCCGAGTGGAAGGCCGCCGGGGTCAGCCCGAGCGCACGCAACTCGCCGATGAACTCGGCGAAGGCGGGCAGCTTTCTGCGGCATGGTCCAAGTCTGCCGCGGGCCGCCGACCTTCGAAGAGAGTTTCGAACATCTGTGGATAAGTCCTGTGGATAACTGGCGGTGGCGGTGGCGGTGGCGGTGGCGGTGGCGGTGGCGGTGTCACGTGACGCTACGACGCCTGCCGAGCCACCCACTCGCGCCGCAGGATGCCGTACATCGCGGTGTCCTGCCACTCGCCGTCGTTGTACTCCTCTTCGAGGATGGTCGCCTCGCGCCGCATGCCGAGCCGCTCGCAGAGGGCGGCGGATGCCGCGTTGCGGGCGTCGAGCAGCGCGTGAACCCGGTGTGCGCGAAGCGTGTCGAACGCGAGATCCATGACGGCGGCGGCGGCCTCGCGGGCGAGTCCGCGCCCCTGGAAGTCGGGGTGCACGACCCACCCGATCTCGAGCTGTCCGTGCTCGACCCGGTCGGCGCGCAGCATCACGTCGCCGATGACGCGCCGGCCCGTGGCATCCGCTCGCTCGCTGCCGGTCGGGGCGACGCGTGGTTCGCCGACGAGCTCCATCGCGAGGAAGATCGCGTCTTCGTCCTTCTCGAGGCGGCGCAGGCCGGCGCGCTTCTCGGTGTGCGCCCGGCCCTCGTCGACCGTGCGCTCGGGCCACGGGATGTAGCGCAGCACCTCGGGCAGTCGCTGGTACTCCCACACGTCACGGGCGTCGGATGCCTCGAGCGGGCGCAGCACGAGGCGTGCGGTCTCGACGGGGCCGAACGGCGGGTCGTCGAGATCGAATGGCAGGGCGAGCTCGGGAGGCCCGTCGTAGCGCGGCGTCGCGTCGGTCATGCCTCGACGCTATCGCGAGGATCCGACGTTGCAGTCGGACTCGACGCTGGGCGCGGCGTCAGCCGGCCGATTGCGCCCGGTGCGTGGCATCCGCCGGCATCGCAGGCCCGGCCGAACCGGCCGAACCGGCCGAGTCGGCCGCCCCGGCCGCCTCGTCGCCCGACGTGATGCCGAAGATCGCCTCGAGGCCGTCGATCCAGGACTGCTGGTCGCCGGCGCGTGCGAGCTCGCGCGAGCGGACCATCGGAGTGTGCAGCAGGACGCCGGCCATGTGCCGCAGCGCGGCCTCGGTGCGCCCGTCGTCGTCGCCTCGGGAGGCGGCGCGGTCGATCTCGGCGTCGAGGATGTCGAACACGTGCTTGCGCAGGGCGACGACGGCCGGTGCGAGGCGCTGCTCCTCACCGGATTCGCCGAAGGCGCGCGTGTCGCGCAGGACGATCGCCCGCGCGGCATCGGTGGCGGCGAACTCCTCGAGGGGCGCGTGGATCTTGATGGTCTCGAGGTCGAGCAGCTCGACGCCGGGGACCTCGACGACGTCGGGTGCCACGTTGCGGGGCAGCCCGAGGTCGATGACGAGCTGTCGCCGTTCGGGTCGCGCCGGTTGCGCGACCGGCCCGATGGAGGGCAGTGCGGATGCCGCGGCGAGCGTCGCGCGTCCGTCGAGCAGGAGGTCGCGGTCGACGACCTGCCGGTCGGCGGTCGTGCAGGTGACGATGAGGTCGACGGATGCCGCGACGCCGGCGTAGGCCCCCGGTGAGACTGGCTCGATGCCGTGGTTCGCGGCGAACTTCGCGGCGCGGCCGGAGGGCGAGTGCACGACGACGTCGGTGACGCCGCGGTCGCGGAGCGCCGCGAGGGAAGCTCCGGCGAAGCGGCCCGTGCCGACGAGGAGCACGCTCGTCTGGGCCCAGTCGCTGACGCGGCTCTCGGCCAGGTCGAGCGAGAGTCGCACGAGCGAGCGGCCCTCGCCGCCGAGTTCGGTCTCGTTCTTGACCCGCCGCGAGGTCTGGGAGGCGCGCTGGAACAGTCGCTCGAGTTCGGGGGTCGTGGTGCCCTCGGTGCGGGCGCGTTCGAGCGAACGGCGCACCTGGCCGGCGATCTCGCCCTCGCCGACGACCACGGATTCGAGGCCGGATGCCACGGAGAAGAGGTGCCCGGCGACGGCGTTGCCGTGCACGAAGCCGAAGGTCTGGCGAAGCTCGGTCGCATCGAGGTCGGCGACGGCGCCCACCGCGCGGACGGCCTCGTGCACGACCTCGACGGGGGAGGTGCCCTCGGGGGCATCGAGGTCGAGGTACGCCTCGAAGCGGTTGCAGGTGGCGACGACGACCGCGCCCTTCACGGCGTCATGGCCCTCGAGGATGCGCGGTGCCGCCTGGTTCGCGTTCGCCGAAAGACGCTCGAGCATGTCGAACCCGGCGTTCTTGTGACTCGCGGAGAAGCAGATGAGCACGGAGAGATTCTACCCGCCGTCGAGAGAGGTCCTGATCAGGGCGGCCCCCGAGGCACCGCGGGCACCCATGGGGCGGCGCGCGCCTATCGTGCCGCGAGGGCGAGCGCGCGCGCCTCGGCGTCTTCGCGGGCCATCGCCGCCGTGATCACCGGGATCGGCGCGGTCAGCGGCGGCACCTCGAGGCCCTCGGCGGCGAGGGCCGTGCGGTGCTTCGCCTTCCACTCGCGGACGACCGCGAAGAACGCGGCATCCGACATCGCGTAGCGTCCGGGGCGACCGGATGCCAGCACGACCGGCAGTTCGACGCTGTTCTTGTGGCGGCGCACGCGCAGCACGAGCACGGAGAGCACCTCGGTGCCGGCCACGGTCGCATCGGCGCGGATGTTGCGCACCTCGCGCCATGGGTAGGCGTCGACGCGGCGCGGGCGTCGACCGCCGTCCCAGAAGGTGATGCCGGCCTCGTCGGCCACGATGGAGTATCGCCGGCTGATGCGCATCGGCGCCGATTCGTCGAGTCGGAGTTCGTTCATCTGCTGCACGAGCGGCCCGACGCGGATGGCGCAGACGAGCCCATCGGGGTGCTGTCGGGCGAGCGTGGTGCGCCGGGCCCGGATGCGCGCGTCGCGCACGAGCAGCGTGATCGCCGAGACCGCGGCACCCACGAGGCAGAGCACGGCGACCAGCGAGGCCAATGCCTCGGACGGGACCGCCGGGAGCCGGGAGACGATGCCGTGGATGACCGGGGACCCGGCGATGAGCGCCGCCACCACGAGGGTGGCTGCGACGGCGACGAGCACGGTCAGGACCGTGCGGTGCCGCGCATCGGCGCTCATCGCCGAGCTCCGCTCGCATCGAGGCGGAGTGCGGACGACGACATGCCGGACTCGGACAACCCTGCGTCGAACGAGCGCGAGCGCATGGCGGGACGGCCACGACTCGCACGGTCGATCATCGGCGAGGGGGACAAGGGGGGACACACGAACCAGGACATGTCGTCGATTTCTCCGGGGGGACGGAGGCACGCCGCCTGCGGCGCGTCGTCGTGCGAGGGGGGCGCACAACGAGTCCGACTGTAGACCCATCGCGCGGTCGCCGACAAGGGCGGGCCCGTCAACTGCTCATCTGAGCACCGGGCGGGGTGCGTCGACGTGCGGACGGGCCCGCCACCGCGAGGTGACGGGCCCGTCCGAGGTGCTGCGTGCGACAGCCGATCAGCCGCGTGCGCCGGCGGCGCGACGGCGGAACGACATGAGCGCCATGGCGCCCGCGCCGAGGAGCATGGCCGCGAGGGCGGCCAGGCCGAGGCCGGCACCCTCGAAGCCCGTGTCCGCGAGACCGGCGGTGGTGGCCGCTGCGGTCGTGGCGGTCGGCGTCGTGTCGGTGCCGGCCGGTGCGGCCGCGGCATCCGCCTCGGTCACCGTGATCGGGACCTCGACGGTGCTGCCGTCGGCGAGCAGGGCCACGACGTGGTGCTCTCCGGCCGGCGTGGACGTCGGGACGACTGCGGCGAACGCGACGGCGCCGGCCTCGTCGGCTTCCACGGCGCCGAGGTCGACGGGCTCCGAGTGCAGCTCGAACGTCACCGAGGTGCCGGCGGGGAAGTTCGCGCCGGTCACGTTCACGGTGCCGCCGGGAAGGATCTCGGCGGCGTCGAGGGCGAGCCAGGGCAGGACGGCCGCGGGCTCGTCGGTGCCGGGCTCCTCGGTCTCATCGCTGCCGCCGGTGCCGGTCTCGTCGGGGTTCTCACCCGAGTCGCCGGAGCCGGTGTCACCCGAGCCGGTGTCGCCGGAGCCGGTGTCGTCGCCCTCGTCGGAACCGTTGTCGTCCGAGCCCTCGTCGGAGCCGTTGTCGTCCGAGCCCTCGTCGGACCCGTCGCCGGGCTCCTCCGCGCCGATCGTGGATTCGATCACGAACGACAGGTTGACGGTGCGGTTGTTGCCCGCGAGGTCGAAGACGCCGGCCCGCAGGGAGTAGGTGCCGTCGGCGAGGCCCGCGGGGAGCGTCCACGACCCGGACCAGGCGTCTCCGCCGGCGATGACCGTGTGCTTGCCGACCGTCTTCTGCAGGGCGCCGTCCTTGTAGAGGTTGACGGCGATGTAGTCGAGACCGTGCACATCGGAGGCCGTGACGTCGACGTTCACGCCCTCGCTCGCTGCGAACGAGGCGCCGTCGACGGGGTTCGTGACGGTCAGCGTCGGGCGGGTGTTGTCGACGAGGACCTTGATCTTCGTCTCGGTCTTGTTGCCGGCCTTGTCGGTCGCGGTGGCGAGCAGGGTGTGCACGCCGTCGGCGACCTTCGTGGTGTTCCATGCGAACTCGGCCTGGGCGCCGTTGGTCGCCTGGTAGGCGTAGGCCAGGCCGTCCGAGTCGAGGCGGAGGTTGTAGCTCTGCAGGTTCGCGTCATCGAGCGTGACCTTGACCGGCACGGTGCCGCGGACCTTCGAGTCGGCGCTCGGTGCGACGATCGTGACGACCGGGGCCGAGTTGTCGACGACGACCTTGACCTTCGTCTCGGTCTTGTTGCCGGCGGCGTCGGTCGCGGTGGCGAGCAGCGTGTGCTCGCCGTCGGCGACGGTCGTGGTGTCCCATGCGAACTCGGGCTGGGCGCCGTTGGTCGCCTGGAAGGCGTAGGCGAGGCCGGAGGAGTCGACGCGCAGGTTGTAGCTCTTGAGGTGCGCGTCGTCGAGCGTCACCTTCACCGGCACGGTGCCGCGAAGGATCGAGCCCGCGGCCGGCGCGACGACCGAGACGGCCGGCTTGGTGTTGTCGATCGTGATCGGCACGAGGCGGCTCACCGAGAGACCGCGCGCATCGACCGCGACGATCTTCAGCTGGTACGCGCCGTCGGGTACGCGCCGAGGTCGACCGAGAGCTTCGGGCTCAGGCCGTGGTTGCTCGAGCCCGGCGACTTGGTGTTGTCGGTGAGCCAGGTGCCGCCGCGGTTCAGCTCGATGTACGTGTAGCTGATGTCGTCATCGGCGAGCTCGACCACGAAGGTCTGCCGGCCGCTGACGACGGTGCCGTCGGCGATGACCTTCGTGATGACCGGGGCGACGCCGACGGGAGGGTTCTCGTCGAAGGTGTAGCGCTGATCGCCCGCGACGACGGCGTGCAGGACGCCGTCGGCCTTGACGCCGGAGCCGAGGCTGAACCCGACCTTGACGATCTCGGCGCCGGGTGCGGCGGCCGACCACTGGGCGAGGGTGCCGAACCACTCGGATCCGTTGCCGCCGTTGTCGTCGCCCGACGGGTCGAGTGCCTTGAACGCGTCCTTCGAGCTGCCGGTCAGCCACCAGTTCTCGCCGTACACCGATTCGCCGACGAGGATGCCGTCGCCGATGCCGTCGCCGTCGAGGTCCACGACGAGCTGCGCACCGGGCGCGATGCCGGAGTTCGCCGTGTAGTCGAGGCCGCTCGTGAGCGCGCTCGAGAGCAGCAGCTCGACGTCGAGGTACCCGGCGACCTTGTCGGTCGACGCGGTGCCCTCGGTCCAGATGTGCAGGCCGTCGGTCGTGCGTTCGTAGTGGCCGGTCGCGCGGGTCTCGCCGAAGTTCCAATCGCCGATCGGCGCGGCTTGGGCGGGGACGGCGACGGCGACGAGCGCGAGCGCGAGGCTCGCGGCACCGCCTGCCGCGATCGACTTCTTGAGGGACATGCTTCTCCTTCGGGGCGTACGGATGTGCTGGGCGAACTGGGGCGTTCGGGTCGTGCTCGGCGTTCGGGTCGTGCTGGGCGCGCGGGCGCGTGCCGGGGTTGCGTCCGGCGGCGATGGCGGACGCGGGTTTCGAGCGCGCGGGCGCGCCGAGGGCCTTCGGGTGGCATCGGCACCGCGGCGCCGAGTGTCGGGTTCGTCCTGTCGCGACCGGAGAAAACGGGTAAGCGGGGTCGATCGAGACAGTTCCATGCAAAGCTAACAATCGCCCGGCCTCCGAGATGACGCTTTCCGACCCCCAGTAGGGGTGACGTGCGAACGGCGCGCGACGCGATCGCGACGGCCCCCTCGCCCGCGCCCACCGCCCGCGCCGCCTCTCAGCTCGATACGGGACAATGGCACGCGTGATCCTCTCTTCGCAGCATCCGCTCTCCGCAGGCCTCACCGGCGACTCGCGTCTCGTGCGCGCATATAGAGGAGAGCGCGCCGACACCACGCCCGTCTGGTTCATGCGGCAGGCCGGCCGCTCGCTGCCCGAGTACCGCGAGCTGCGCGTCGGCACGCGCATGCTCGACGCCTGCCTCGACCCCGCCATGGCGAGCGAGATCACCCTCCAGCCGGTGCGCCGCCACAAGGTCGACGCGGGCATCTTCTTCAGCGACATCGTGGTGCCGCTGAAGCTCGTCGGCGTCGACGTCGAGATCCAGCCCGGTCGCGGCCCGGTCTTCGGCAAGGGCTATGCGGATGCCGCGGGCGTGGCCGAGCTGACCGCCATCGATCCCGCGCGGCTCGACGAGGCATCCGCCCCCATCGCCGAGGCCGTGGCGCTCACGATCGCCGAGCTGAACCGCACGGACGCATCGGGCACCGCAACCCCCCTGATCGGGTTCGCCGGGGCGCCGTTCACGCTCGCCGCCTACCTCGCCGAGGGCGGCCCGTCGAAGGACCACCTGGCGGCCCGCACGCTCATGCACGCCGATCCCGGCGCGTGGCGCGCGCTCATGGACTGGACGGCCGAGCTCACGGGGCGCTTCCTGCGCGCACAGGTGCTGGCCGGGGCATCCGCCGCGCAGCTCTTCGACTCGTGGGCCGGTGCCCTCTCGCTCGCCGACTACGAGACCCACGTCGCGCCCGCCTCGGCGAACGCGCTCAGCCATGTGCACGACCTCGAGTACCAGGCGACGGATGCCTCGGGCGCGAGCGTGACGCGAGCGGTGCCGGTCGTGCACTTCGGCGTGGGCACGGGCGAGCTGCTCGGCGCGATGCACGACATCGGCGTCGACGCCGTCGGGGTCGACTACCGGGTGCCGCTCGACGTGGCCGTGGAGCGCACCGGCGAGGGCGTTCCCCTGCAGGGCAACCTCGACCCCGCGCTGCTCGCGGCGCCGTGGCCGGTGCTCGAGGCCGCGGTGCGCGACGTGCTGCGCCGGGGCGGCGCCGCCCCCGCCCACGTGTTCAATCTCGGCCACGGCGTGCCGCCCGAGACCGACCCGACCGTGCTCACGCGCGTCGTCGAGCTCGTGCACGAGGCGGGCGCGTGAGCGAGCAGGGCGAGCCCCGACCAGACCGCACGACCGACGTGGTCGTCATCGGCGGCGGCATCGCCGGCCTCGTCGCCGCACTCGAGTGCGCGAAGATCGGCCTGGCCGTCACGGTGCTCGAACGTCGCGACGTGCTCGGCGGATGCGTCGGGCGCATCGAGCTCGCCGGCCTCACGCTCGACTCCGGCGCGGAGTCGTTCGCGACGCGCGGGGGCGCGGTCGCCGAGCTGCTCGGCGGCCTCGGCCTCGCCGACGCGATCGAGCAGCCGAACCCGGCCGGCGCCTGGCTGGTCTGGCCGGCCGCCCGTGGCGGGCGCGGCGGCGCCCTCGGCATGGACGCCGCGCCGCTGCCGCGCACGGGGCTGCTCGGCATCCCGGCCAATCCGCTCGGCGACGACGTGCGTCGCATCATCGGCTGGAACGGCGCCTCCCGGGCGTACCTCGACCGGCTGAAGCCGATCCTCAACATCGGGCGCGCGCACAGCCTCGGCAAGCTCGTGCGCGACCGCATGGGCGAGCTCGTGCTCGACCGCCTCGTCGCGCCCATCTCGTCGGGCGTGTACTCGACGAACCCCGACGAGCTCGACCTCGACGTCGTCGCGCCGGGCCTCAACGAGGCCATGACGCGCACCGGGTCGCTTTCGGGCGGGGTCGGTCAGCTGCTCGAGGAGCGCAGGGCGGGCAGCGCCGTGCAGGGCCTCGACGGCGGCATGCACCGCCTCGTCGACGCGCTGCTCGCCCAGCTCGACCGCTTCGGCGCCCGGGTGGTGACGGCTGCCCCGGTCGCCTCCCTCGTGCGTGCCGAGAGCGACGGCGGCGACGCCGGATGGCGCGCGACCGTCTCGCGAGAAGACGAAGATCTCGTCGTCGACGCCCGGTTCGCGATCGTGGCCGCCCCCGCGGAGGCGTCGCGCACGCTGCTCGCGGGAGCGGTCGACGGCTGGGTCGACGAACTCGCCGAGGCGCCGTCCGCGGCCTCGATCGAGATCGTGACGCTCCTGCTCGACGCGCCCGTGCTCGACGACGCCCCCCGCGGCACCGGCGTGCTCGTCGCGGCCGGCACCCCCGGCGTCGCGGCCAAGGCGCTCACGCATTCCACCGCGAAGTGGCCGTGGCTGGCCCGCCGCACCGACGGACGGCACGTCGTGCGCCTCTCCTACGGGCGCGCGGGCGAGCCGAACCCCCTCGACGGGCTGAGCGAGGCCGAGGTGCACGAGACCGCGCTCGCCGATGCATCCGCCCTCCTGGGTGTCGAGCTGCCCGCCGACGCCCTGCTCGCCCTCGGACGCTCGAGCTGGCGCGACGCCCTCTCGCAGGCGACCATCGGTCAGCGCGACCGCGTTCGGGCGCTCGAGGCCGCGCTCGCCGCAGAAGGCGGCCTCGAGGTCACGGGCTCATGGGTCGCCGGAACCGGGCTCGCCTCGGTGGTGCCGCACGCGATCGAGGCCGCCGCTCGCATCCGCCACCTCGCCGTGAACCCCGCCGCTGACGCATAGCCGGAACGGCATACTTTCAGCGCAACCCCCTTGCGCGAGCCTTCACGGGGTCTACGCTGGAATCTGTTCGCGTTCACGCGCAGTGGGGAATGGGGTGCACATGAAGGGCAAGGTCCTCTTCGTCGTCGGTCTCGGGGTCGGCTACGTGCTCGGCACGCGTGCCGGCCGTCAGCGCTACGAGCAGATCAAGGGCGCGGCCGAGAGCGTGTGGAACACGCCGACCGTGCAGAACGGCGTCTCCACCGTCAAGGACTTCGCCATGGCGCGCGTCGGCGACGTCAGCGACTCGGTGCTCGACGGCGTCAAGTCCTTCATCGGCAACGCCACCAAGGGCTCCGGCGCCACGAAGCAAGACGTCAAGTCCGCCGCGCGCTCGGCCAAGTCGAGCGTCTCCAAGGCTGCGGATGCCGCGCGCGACGCCATCGACGACACGGCGGCCAAGCTCGAATCGGCGATCGACGACGCGGGCGACGTCGCCTCCGAGGCCGCCGCTCCGGCATCGAAGAAGGCGGCCCCCAAGAAGGCCGCGCCGAAGCCGCGCACGTCGAAGTCCGGTTCCTAGGCGGGAGCGATCATGGCTGCCCCATCGAACGACGACCGGTCGCTGTTCCAGCTGATCGGCGAACTGCCCGACACCGTCTCCACGCTGATCAAGGCCGAGATCGACCAGATCAAGGCCGAGATCTCCTACAAGGTCAAGCATTTCGGCATCGGCTCCGGCCTCGTGGCGGGCGCGGCCGTCGTCGGCGTGTTCCTGCTCTTCACGCTCATCACGACGGCGATCTTCGCGCTCGCGCTCGTGATGCCCGCGTGGGCCGCGGCGCTCACCGTGTCGGGCATCCTGCTGCTCATCATCGCGGTGCTGCTCTGGATCGCCTACGTCAACTTCAAGCGCGGCTCCCAGCCGCTCGAGTCCGTCGAGAGCCTGAAGGCCGACCTCGACGCGCTGAAGGGAACCGGTGACTATGACCGCCGCTGACGCGCCGCAGACCTCCAAGCGCACCGCCAAGGAGCGCGAGCGCAACCTCACCCGGGTGCAGGCCCGCGTCGCCTCCGAACGTGCACGCGCCGACTTCGCCGAGACGCTCAACGCCCTCGAAGACAAGCTCAACCTGCCCAAGCAGGCCAGACGCAAGGGTCGCGAGCTCAAGGCGAAGCTGCGCCGCGCGGCCGACGAGCAGCCCGGCACGGTGCTCGGCGTCGCGATCGGCGCCGTCGCGGTGGTCGGCGTCACCGTCTGGCTCATCGTCCGATCCGCGACATCCGACGACTGAGTCCCCTCGCGCCGCGCGTGACCGACGCAGCATGAGCCCCACCGAGCCCGCGCACGGCGCCACCGCCGTCGAGCGGGTGGTCGATGCCCTGCGCGACGAGATCCTCACCGGCGCGCTCGCGGCCGGCGCGCCGCTGCGCGAAGAGGCTGCGGCCGCGCGGTTCGGCGTCTCGCGGCACACGGTGCGTGCGGCCTTCCAGCGACTCGCGGCCGAACGTCTCGCGATCGCCGAGCCCTACCGGGGCGTTCGCGTCGCGGACTTCGACCGTGACGCGATCATCGCCCTGCAGCAGGTGCGCGCCGCCCTCGAGGTCGAGGCCGTGCGCATCGCGCGCGACCGGTACGGCACGAGCTGGCCGGCCGACCTGCTCGCACCCGCGCTCGACGCACTCGCCCGGCTCGAGGCATCCGTCGACTGGCTCGAGGCCCAGCGCCAGCACCTGGCGTTGCACCGGGCACTCGTCGCGGCATCCGGGAGCCCCCGCATCATCGAGGCGCATGCCGCGATCGGTGGCGAGATGCTGCTGTTCCTGCGCCGCGTGCGTCCGCACTACACGCTCGACGGCCTCGTCGCCGAGCATCGCACGCTCGTCGACGAGGTGCAGTCGCGCGGGCCCGACGCGATCCGCGAACACCTCGAGCACTCGACGGCGCTGCTGGTCGGCGGCTGAGCGCACTCCCGCGACGGGCAGGAGTCCTCTTTTGGCCGATGGGCGGGAAAGGGGGAGACTAGGGGCATGTCATCCCCCGCTGCCGAAGCGGCAGCCGACGCGCTCCAGACCGAATCCGACGCCGAGCAGTCCCCTGTGGGTTACACGGTGTTCGCGGTGCTCCGCCGCGACCCCGCTCGCCCCGACGACCTCGACGGCCACGACGTGCCCCGGTTCGTCGACGAGCTCGACGGCATGATCGCCCTCGTCGAAGACGAAGGCATCACGCTCCGCGGCATCTACGACGTCTCGGGCCTGCGTGCCGACGCCGACGTCATGCTGTGGCTGCACGGCGACACCGCCGAGGGCCTGCAGTGGGCGCTGCGCGAGCTGCGCCGATCGCGACTGCTGCGCGCACTGCTGCCGACGTGGAACGCCATGGGCGTGCACCGCGATGCAGAGTTCAACAAGGCGCACGTGCCCGGGTTCCTGCGGGGCGTCGAGCCCAAGGAGTGGCTCACGGTCTACCCCTTCGTGCGCAGCTACGAGTGGTACCTGCTCGACCCGGCCGAGCGCGGGCGCATGCTCGCCGAGCACGGCCGCAAGGGCGCGGCGTTCCGCGGCGTCGTCGCGAACACCGTCTCGTCGTTCGCCCTCGGCGACTACGAGTGGCTGCTGCCGCTCGAGTCCGACGAGCTCACCGACCTGGTCGACCTCATGCGCGACCTGCGCGCCACCGACGCGCGCCGGCATGTCCGCGAAGAGGTGCCCTTCTACACCGGCCGACGCATCTCGACCGCCGAACTCGTGGAGGTGCTGCAGTAATGGCAGCGGTCAACCTCGGTTCGACGGGCGCAGACTCCGTGGGCACGACACCGCGCGGCCGCAAGCCGGCACCCGCGGCGTCCGCGCCGTGTGCCGCGGGTGCGATCGTCCCGGGTGCGACTCCTGCCGCACAGGGCGGCGCCGAGCACGTGACCGAGCCGGTCGCCTACGACGCGATCCTGCTCGCGGGCTTCGGCGGCCCAGAGGGGCAAGACGACGTCATCCCGTTCCTCCGCAACGTCACGAGCGGTCGCGGCATCCCCGACGAGCGCCTCGAAGAGGTCGCCCACCACTACCGGCACTTCGACGGCACGAGCCCGATCAACGAGCAGAACCGGCAGCTGAAGGCCGCGCTCGAGGCCGAGCTCGCGAGCCGGGGCCTCGACCTCCCCGTGCTCTGGGGCAACCGCAACTGGGACCCCTACCTCAACGACGCGCTCGACGAGGCGAAGGCGGCCGGCTTCACGAAGCTCATCGCGATCGCGACGAGCGCGTACAGCTCGTACTCCAGCTGTCGGCAGTACCGCGAGGACTTCGCCGACGCGCTCGAGGACACCGAGCTCGGCGACGTGATCCAGATCGACAAGGTGCGCCAGTTCTTCGACCACCCCGGTTTCGTCGCACCCTTCATCGAGGGCGTGCGCGACGGCATCGCCGGCCTCGTGGCCGCGAACCCCGGCCTGAACCCGGTCACCGACATCGAGGTGCTCTTCGCGACGCACTCCATCCCGTCGACCGATGCCGCGAAGTCCGGCCCCGCAGAGCGCGGCTTCGGCGAGGGCGGCGCGTACGCCGCGCAGCACCGGGCCGTGGCCGAGGTCGTCATGCGCGAAGCGGCGGCATCCGACGTGCCGTGGCAGCTCGTGTACCAGTCGCGCAGCGGCCCGCCCTCGATGCCGTGGCTCGAGCCCGACATCAACGACGCGATCGCCGAACTTCCCGCCGCGGGCCGAAAGGCCGTCGTCATCGTGCCGCTCGGCTTCGTGAGCGACCACATGGAGGTGCTCTGGGATCTCGACAACGAGGCCCTCGAGACCGCTGAAGAGCACGGGCTCGCCGCGGTGCGCGTGCCGACGCCCGGCACGCACCCGGCGTACGTCGCAGGTCTCGTCGACCTGGTGCTCGAGCGCGTCAACGGCACCCCGGTCGCCGAGCGGCCCGCCATGACCGAGCTCGGGCCCTGGTACGACGTGTGCCGCCCCGGATGCTGCGAGAACGTGCGCCTCGGCTTCCGCCCGGCACTGGCGGGGATCGCGCCGTGAGCGGCCGGGCCGGTTCCGTGATCCGCGTCGGCACGCGGGCGAGTGCGCTGGCGATGGCGCAGACGCGCCAGATCGCCGACCGCATCGCGGCTGCTGCGAAGGCCGAGGTCGAACTCGTGCCCGTCACGACCGAGGGCGACGTCTCACGCGCCTCGCTCGCCTCGCTCGGCGGCACCGGGGTGTTCGTCACGGCCCTGCGCGAGGCGCTCCTCGACGGCCGTTGCGACCTCGTCGTGCACTCGATGAAGGACCTGCCGACCGCCGAGCACGAGGGCCTGCGCCTCGGTGCCGTGCCCAAGCGCGCCGACGCCCGCGATGCGCTCTGCGCCCGCGACGGCCTCACCCTCGAGACGCTGCCCGAGGGCGCCCGCGTCGGCACCGGGTCGCCGCGGCGCATCGCGCAGCTGCGCGCCGTGCGCCCCGACCTCGAGGTGCTCGACATCCGCGGCAACATCGACACGCGACTCGGCAAGGTCGAGTCCGGCGAGCTCGACGCGGTGCTGCTGGCGGCGGCCGGGCTCGGCCGCCTCGGGCGAGCGGATGCCGCGACCGAACTGCTCCCGCTCGATGAGTGGCCCACCGCGGCCGCTCAGGGCGCGCTGGCGATCGAGGTGCGACGCGAACGCGGCGACCGGGCGCTCGAGCAGGCGCTCGAGGCCGTCGACCACCGTTCGAGCCGTGCTGCCGCGCTCGCCGAACGGCTCGTGCTGGCCGGCCTCGAGGCCGGATGCGCGGCCCCCGTGGGCGTCACGGCCTTCATCGACGACGAACTTCTGTTCCTGAGCGCGAGCGTGTACAGTGCCGACGGGACGCGGCGCATCACCAGTTCGCACGCCGCAACCCCCGAGAGTCGCTCGGCCGCCGATCTGGCGGAAGCGGCTCGTGATGTCGCCGATCGCGCCGTCGCAGAACTCCTCGGCAAGGGTGCCGCTGAACTCGCTGCTGCCTCTGAGGAGACTTCGTGACCGAATTCGAACCCGTCACCGGGGCCATCGGGTTGCCCTCGCATGCCGGCAAGCCGCTGAGCGGATGGCGCGTGCTCGTGCCCCGTGGCGGCCCGTGGGGCGACGGCGTGGCGGGTGCGCTGCGGGCGCGCGGTGCGACCCCGATCATCGCCCCGCTCATCAACTTCGCGCCCACCGACGACCAGCCCGCCCTCGAGGCGGCGCTCGCGCGGCTCGCCGACGGCGCGTTCGACTGGCTGACCGTCACGAGCGCCACCACGGTCGACGTGCTCTCCTCGTACGACGCCGTGATCCCCGAGACCACGAGGGTCGCCGCGGTCGGCGAGACGACCGCGGCCGCGCTCGTGGCCGCCGGGTACCACGCCGACATCGTGCCCTCCGAAGACAACTCGGCCAAGGGCCTGCTCGAAGAGTGGGAGGCCGCGACCGACGGCGCCCGCGGACTCCGCGTGCTCGCGCTGCGCTCGGCCATCGCCAAGCAGGTGCTCTCGATCGGCCTCGCCGAGGCCGGCCACCACGTCGAGGCGGTCGTCGCCTACCGCACCGTCGGCGTGCCCGTGGCGCAGAAGGTCGTCGACGACGTGCGCTCCGGGCGGGTGAACGCCGTGCTCGTGACCTCGGGCAGCGTCGCCGAGCAGGTGCAGGAGCAGCTCGGCCCCATCCCCGAGTCGATCCTCGTCGCGGCCATCGGCCCGCAGACGCAGCGCGACGCCGCCGAGCTCGGCCTCCGGGTCGACGTCGTGGCCCGCGAGCGCAGCGCCGAGTCGCTCATCGACGCCGTCGTCGGCGCCGCCATCGCCCACGCCTGAGCCCGGGTCCGCGCGCCCCGCCCGGCTCGAGGCCGGGCAGGACGCACGGAGACGGGTCAGCCCTCGACGACGACCGTGATCGGCTGCGACTCGGTCGTGCCCGCGTGGTTGGAGAATGCGATCACGAACGTGTGCGCACCGGTTGCAAGCCCGGTGACCGGGATCTCGACATGCTGTGCCGACGGCGTCGCCGCCTCGAGCGTCCCGGTGGCGACGGATGCCCCGTCCTGCCGGAGTTCCCACGTGGAGGCGTTCGTGCCCCACCAGAGGTTCGCCTCGAGGGTCAGGTCTCCGTCGTCATCCCAATCCGTGTTCCGGAGCACCGGACGCGCAGGCGCTGCATCCGTCACCTCGACCGTCAGCGGTTCGAGGTCGGTCGTGCCGAAGTCGTTCTCGAGCACGCCGCGGTAGACGTACGTGCCGTCGGGGCGGCCCGTGACCGGCACCGCCGCGGATTGCGCCGCCGGAGTCGCCGCCTCGAGCGGCACGGTGGCGATCAACTCGTCGTTCTCGTACAGGCGGAACTCGCGGGCGTTGGTGCCCCACCAGAGGTTCATCCGCACCTCGAAGTCGCCGTCATCGAGCCCCGTCGCCCATCCGCTGGTCGAGCTGAGCACGCCGTCGGCCGGCGCGCCGCCGGCGACGCACGTTTCATACGCCTCGGGCCGCGGTGACCAGCGGAGCCATTCGAACGTCGCATCCACCTCTTCGGCGCCGGAGGTGCCGCGGAAGGCGTACGGGCCGACGTGCGTGAACGGGGTCTCGGCCATCGAGAATGCACGTCCGTAGTCGCTGAACGCGACACCGTCGTACGACACTCCCGGCTGGATCGTGAGCCCGTCGCTCGTGAGACGGAGCCACACCGTGTCGGCCTCGCGCACGGCCGGCGCGGCGCTGTCCTGCCGGTTGTCGCCGTTCAGGTATCGCACGACCTCGAGTGTCTTGCCGCCCGTGGCCTGGCCGAGATCGAACTTGCCGTAGACCGTGTCCGACGCGTAGAGCAGGAGGCCTGCCTGCTGGAAGCGCTGCGAGACGTCGATGTGCACCTTGGTGGTGAGCTGCCACGGGCCCTCTGGCAGCTTCTGCTGGGGGAGTGATGCCGCGGCGACCCCGCCGGCATACGCCGGGATCGTCAGCACACCGTCGCCGACGGCGTGGCGGGAGGAGTCGTCGCGGACGACGCGGTCCCAGCCCGTCGAGAGTGCGGCGCCGTCGAACTCGTCGGAACCGACTGCAGCGCAGTGCTCGAACGTCGGGTCGGCGGGGTCGGTCGGCCAGGCGACCGGTTCGGGCTGCACCGGAGGCTCGGCATCCGGGTCCGCCTTCGCGTAGGCGATCGTCGCGCCGAGCCGGTCGCCCGACTCGTAGAACAGGTAGGTGTCCTCGCCCTCCTCCACGATCTCGGGGGCGGCGACCCGGCCGACGTCTTCACCGACGCCGCTCGAACGGTGCAGCACCTGCGCGGGGCCGACGTCCGAGAGCGTCGGATCGATCGTGCGCGCCATCGTGTTGCCCGTGGAGTTGTGGTAGATGACGTACAGCTGGCCACCCCACTCCCAGAGATTGGCACCCGACACGTTCCCGCTGTCGCCCGTGCCGGGCTCGACGAGGTTGCCCGGTCGCACGACCCAGGTGATGCCGTCGATCGATTCGGCGAGCTTGATGCGCCGGTGGTTGTCGGTGAAGTTCGCCATGTAGAACATCCCGTAGCGGTACTCCGACGATGGATCCGGATGCTCGAAGACGCGGGCGTAGCTCGTCTCGGTGACGCCCGTGCCGCCCATCGAGTTGGACACCACGACGTCTCCGTAGTCGAAGTGGATGCCGTCGCTCGAGGTCGCGTACCGCGAGACCGAGTTCTCGCCGTGGAAGTACAGGAACAGCGCATCGGCCCCGTCGTTCCAGATGGCGTCGGGGGAGGAGACATGGGAGACGTCGTAGTACGGCGCCCAGTCGCTCGCGATGATGGGGTTGGCCTCGTACTCGGTCCACGGGCCGTCGAGGGAGTCGGCGTACATGAGCATGATGCCGGCCGGCGCATCGTGCGGCGCGAGGTAGAGGTACCACTCGCCGAGCGGGTCGTCGAGGTACGCCCCGGCGTGGAAGATGCTCGGGAAGATGTACTCGTCCGTGGGGTTGTAGATCATCTTCTCCTTGTCGGTGATCACCCCCTCGTACACGAACTGCGGGAACGGTTCCGCCGCGGTCGCGGCGGGCACCGCGGCGAACGGTGTCAGGGCGAGGGCCAGCGCCGCGAGGGCGACGCCGGCGAGGGAGGCGCGGAAGCGCCGACGGGATGACATGCAGATCTCCTTCGATATGCGGATACCCGACACCCCACGGGCCCGGTCCCATTCGGGACGAATCTGGTGGATCGGGTTGCTAATGCGCATTAGCATCAGGTAATGTCCACGCTAATGCGGATTAGCATCGCAGGACAAGACCCCGAAGGATCTCGATGACGACTTCCCAGACCCCGCCCCGGCGCATCACGCAGCGCCGCATCGCCGAGCTCGCCGGCGTGAGCCAGGCGACCGTCTCGCTCGTGCTGAACGACAAGGCCGACGGTGATGCGCGCATCCCCGAAGAGACCCGCGAGCGCGTGCTGAAGGTGCTGCGCGAGACCGGGTACGTCGCCGACCCGGCCGCGCGCCGCCTCGCGGGCGTCGGCAACAAGATCCTCGGCGTCTTCACCTACGAGCCCGCGTTCCCGACCGAGAGCCAGGACTTCTACGCCCCGTTGCTCAGCGGCATCGAGCAGGCAGCTGAGAACCTCGGCTGCGATCTGCTGCTCTTCACGAGCGCCCCCGTCGTGAACGGCACGCGCCGACTGCTGCACGAGCACAATCGGCTGCGCCTGGCCGACGGATGCCTCCTCCTCGGCGTCGAGATGGACCACGTCGAGCTCGAGCGACTTGTCGCCGACGGCTTCCCGTTCGTCGCCGTCGGCCGACGCGACGTCGACGGAGTGCCGTACGTGGCCATCGACTACGCGAGCGGCACCGCACGCCTCGTGGGCGAGGCTTGGGAACTCGGCCATCGCCGCTTCGCGTTCCTCCACGTCGACAGCCGCGGCGAGTCGGTGCTCGACCGCCGCGCGGGCGTGCTCGACGAGCTCGAGCGCCGCGGCGGCGACTCGGCCGTGGCAGATCTCGTGGCCATTCCGTCGCTCGGCGACGACCTCGAACGCGACTGGGAGGCGATCCGTTCCTCGGGGGCGACGGTCGTCGTCATCGAGACCGCCGAGTGGGCCGAGCGCCTGCTCGCGCTCGCCGAGCGCGACGGGGTCGACGTGCCGCGGGAACTCGGCATGATCGTGCTCTCCGAGCCGGGCAGGGGCGGAGGTCGCGTCGAGTTCACACGGCTCAGCCCGCCGCGCACCGAACTCGCGGCGGCGGCGACGAGCCTGCTCGCCCGCATCCTCGATCCCGACGACGAGGTCGCCGAAGCCGAGCTCCGGCAGACCCTGCCGTGCCCGACGCTCGCGGGCACGACGCTCGCGGCCCCGAGCCTCCCGGCGAATCCGGAGGCAGACGCATGACCACCCGAACCACCTCGACGGAACTCCGCACCGAGGTCCTCATCGCCGGCGGCGGCCTGGGCGGGGTCGCCGCCGCGCTCGGAGTGCTCGAGGCCGGCCGCTCGGTCGTGCTCACCGAGGAGTACCGCTGGCTCGGCGGGCAGCTCACGAGCCAGGGGGTGCCGATGGACGAGCACACCTGGGTCGAGTCGTTCGGCACCACGGCCCGCTACCGCGCGCTCCGCGACGGCATCCGCGACTACTACCGCCGCAACTACCCGCTCACCGAGGCCGCGCGAAACGATCCGCACCTGAATCCCGGGTCCGGCCTCGTCGGGCGCGTCTGTGCCGAGCCGCTCGTGGGCGTCGCCGTGATCGAGGAGATGCTCGCGCCGTATCGGGCGACGGGTCGGCTCACGATCCTGCAGCCGACCGTGCCCGTCGCGGCATCCGTCGACCGTGACCGCGTCGAGTCGGTGACCTTCCGCAGCCTCGACGGCGGTGCGGAGACGACCGTCATCGCCGACTACGTGATCGATGCGACCGAGCTCGGCGACCTGCTGCCCCTCACGGAGGCCGAGTACGTCACGGGCTTCGAGTCCCGGCACGACACCGGCGAGCCGAGCGCCCCCGACGAGGCGCAGCCCGGCAACCAGCAGGCGTTCAGCTGGTGCTTCGTCGTGGACCACGTCGACGGCGATCACACCATCGACCGGCCGGCCGAATACGACTCGTGGCGCACCGCCCAGCCCGCCTATTGGGGTGCTCCGATGATCTCGCTCACCGGCCCCGACCCGCGAAGCCTCGAGATCACGACCCGCACCTTCACCCCGAACGCGGGTATCGACGCCGAACGCGTCGCAGACCAGCGCGAAGACGCGGGCGACCGCGAACTCTGGACGTTCCGCCGCATCGTCGCCAGGCACAACTTCGAGCCCGGCACGTACCCCAGCGACGTCGTGCTCGTGAACTGGCCCATGATCGACCATGTGGGCGGGCCCATCGTCGACGTGCCCGAGACCGTGCGCGCGGAGCGCGAGGCATCCGCCAGGCAGCAGTCGCTCTCGATGCTCTACTGGCTGCAGACCGAGGCGCCCAGGCCCGACGGCGGCACCGGATTTCCCGGACTGCGGCTGCGATCGGACCTCACGCAGGGACCCGACGGGCTCGCGATGGCACCCTACATCCGCGAGTCACGGCGCATCCTCGCCGAGACCACCGTCACCGAACTCGACCTGTCGATCGCGGCGACCGGCGAGACCGGTCCGGCCACGTTCGCCGACTCGGTCGGCGTCGGCATGTACCGCATCGACCTGCACCCCACCACGGGCGGCGACAACTACCTCGACCTGCCCTCCCGCCCCTTCGAGATCCCCCTCGGAGCCCTGATCCCCCGCCGGCTGGAGAACCTCCTGCCCGCGGGCAAGAACGCCGGTACCACCCACATCACCAACGGTGCCTTCCGGCTGCACCCGGTGGAGTGGAACATCGGCGAAGCAGCGGGCCGCCTCGCGGCCTTCTGCCTCGATCGCGCGTCCCGCCCGCGAGCGATCCGCACCAGTCCGGAACTCCTCGCGGAGTTCCAAGCCCTGCTCACGAAGAGGGGCGCCGAGCTGCATTGGCCAGCCGGCGTCTCCGGATACTAGGAGAGATGATGAGATCAGCAAAGGCGCTGACGGGGGCCGGCCTGGCCACCGCGGCGATGCTCGCCCTCGCGGCGTGCTCGGGCGGCGCAGCACCCGAGGAGACACCCGAGAACGTCGAATTGCGCATGACCATCTGGACCTCGAACGAGGACCACCTGGCGCTGTTCGACTCGATCGCGGACGCGTACATGGCCGACCACCCCGAGGTCGAGTCGATCACGTTCGACCCGCTGCCGTTCGAGGACTACACCACGACGGTCACCACGCAGATCGCAGGCGGCAGCGCGCCCGACCTCGCGTGGATCCTCGAGAACGCGGCCCCCGACTTCGTCGACTCGGGAGCGCTGCTCCCGCTCGACGAGACGCTCGAGGCCACCGAGGGCTACGAGTTCGACGACCTCTCCGAGAGTGCGACCGCGCTCTGGCACGACGATTCGGGCGCGCTCGTCGCGTACCCGTTCTCGACGTCGCCGTTCGTGATGTTCTCGAACGACGACCTGCTGAAGCAGGCCGGGCTGCCGACCGCCGCCGAGATGCAGGCCGCGGGCGACTGGAACTGGGAGGGCGTCTCCGAAGCCGGCGCCGCGGTGCACGAGCAGACCGGCAAGGCCGGTTTCGTGATCCGCGACTTCGACTACACGACGTGGGACAACCTCGCGTCGGTGTGGATGGGGTGGGGAGCCGCGCCATGGAGTGAGGACGGCACCCAGTGCACGTTCGACTCACCGGAGATGGCCGACGCGTTCGAGTTCCTGCACGACGCGGCGTTCACCGAGCAGTCGATGCCCGGCCCCGGCACCACGGCGGACTACTTCGCGGGCGAGTCGGCCTTCACCGTGACGCAGATCTCTCGTGCGTCGCTGCTCACGGGCGACTTCGCCTGGAACCTGCTGCCGCTGCCCGAGGGCCCCGCCGGCGAGTACTCGATGGTGGGCCAGGCCGGCATCGGCGTGCTGGCCGACGGCCCGAACGCCCAGGTCGCGGCGGACTTCCTCGCGTTCTTCACGAACCCCGAGAACTCCGAGCAACTCGCGCAGTACTTCCCGCCGCCCCGTGTCTCGCAGCTCAACGTCGAGACGCTGGCCGCGACCAACCCGACGCTCACGCCCGAGCAGATCCAAGACGTCGTGATCCCCGGCATCGAGACCGGCGTGACCCGGCCGAGCCACACCGACTCGGCCGAGATCGGCCAGGAGGTGCGCAGTGCGCTCGACGCGCTCTGGGTCCCCGATGCCGACGTCCCCGGAACGCTCGCCGACGTCTGCACGGCCATCGACCCGCTGCTGGCGGGCTGAGAGAGGCACGACCGCACATGGCCGACGCCACCGTGACGACTCCCGGCCGGGCACCCGCCCGGCCGGGGGCCGCCCCGACGCCCGCCGCGCGATCGCGTCGCCGGTTCACGCCGAGCTACGCGACGCGGGACCAGCTCACGGGCTACCTGTTCATCGCCCCACAGTTCATCGGCATCGTGCTCTTCGTGCTCGTGCCGCTGGGTCTCATCTTCTGGTACTCGCTCAACGAGTGGAACGTGCTCGCCGGCACCTTCCGATTCGTCGGCACCGAGAACTTCGAGAAGCTGTTCGCCGACCCGAAGATCGCGCCGGTGCTCCAGGCCACCGGCGTGTTCTCGGTCGGGCTCGTGGTGCTCAACCTCGGACTCGCCCTGCTCCTCGCCGTGCTGCTGAACCGCAAGGTCGCCGGCATGACCTTCTTCCGCACGATCTTCTTCTCGCCCGTGGTCGTCTCGCTCGTCGCATGGACGATCGTGTGGGGCTTCCTGATGCAGGACAACGGCGGCATCAACGGCCTGCTCCAGCTCGTCGGCATCGACGGGCCGAACTGGCTCCGCGAGGGCCCGACCGCGATGGCGTCGGTCATCGTCGTGCAGGTGTTCAAGAACGTCGGCCTCAACATGGTGCTCTTCCTCGCGGCGCTCCAGGGGGTGCCGCAGGAGGTGCAGGAGGCCGCGCGCATGGACGGGGCATCCGACCGTCAGCTGTTCTGGCGCATCACCGTGCCGCTCATCTCGCCCACGATCCTGCTCACCTCGATCATCACCATCGTGGGCTCGCTGCAGGTGTTCGCGCAGATCGCCGTGCTCACCCAGGGCGGTCCGGGCATCTCGACGACCGTGCTCGTCTACTACCTGTTCCAGCAGGCGTTCGACTTCCACCACTTCGGCTACGGCTCGACGCTCTCGATCCTGCTGTTCGCCATCGTGCTCGTGCTCACCGTGCTGCAGTGGCAGCTCCGCAAGAGATGGGTCTTCTATGAGAACTGAGGCCGTCATGCAGTCCGAAGACCGGGCGACGGATGCCCCGGTGCCGACGGTGCCAGGACCGATGGCGGTTCCGCGCGCCGCCCGGGCAGGTTCCGCCGGCGACGCCATCGCAGGCGACGATTCCGGCCGCCAGGCCGGCGGCATCCGCTCCTCGTCGGCACGCCGCCCGCCGCAGAGCCCGTGGCGCAAGGTCGTGTTCTACGGCGTGCTGAGCCTGATCGCCGTGCCGTTCGTCTTCCCGACCTGGTGGATGATCACGTCGTCGTTCAAGCCGATCAACCGGATCTTCGCGTTCCCTCCGGAGCTCTGGCCGTCGGATCCGACGCTGGACGGCTACGTCGCGGCGTTCACCGTGCAGCCGTTCGCACTGCAGTACTTCAACTCGATGTACATCGCGGTGCTCGTGACGGCGGGCACCATGCTCTTCTCCTCGATGGCGGGGTACGCGTTCGCCCGCATCCGCTTCCGCGGGCAGGGCGTGCTGTTCGTCATCGTGCTGACGGGCCTGCTGATCCCCGCCGAGGTCACGATCGTGCCGCTGTTCCAGATGTTCAACGCCTGGGGCATGATCGACACGCATTGGCCGCTCATCCTCGTGACGACGTTCGGGGCGCCGAGCGTGCTCGCGACGTTCATCATGCGGCAGTACTTCATCACGCTGCCGGTGGAGCTCGAGGAGGCGGCGCGCATCGACGGGCTCGGGCGCTGGCGCATCTACTGGTCGATCGCGCTGCCGCTCAGCCGATCGGCGCTCGCCGCGGTGGCGATCTTCACGTTCCTTCACGTCTGGAACCTGTACCTCGAGCCGACGGTCTACCTGCAGACGCCGGAGCTGTTCACGCTGCCGCAGGCGTTGACCCGCTACACCGATGCGTACGGCGGCGAGATGTGGAACACGCAGCTCGCGGCCGCGACGCTCACGGCGCTCCCGGTGCTCATCGTGTTCGTGTTCGCGCAGAAGCAGTTCGTCGAGGGGCTCGCGCAGACGGGGCTCAAGGGCTGACGCCGCAGGCCGCCGCATCCGCTGCGGGGGTCAGGAGGCGGGCGCCGCCGTGTCGCCCGCCTTCGCCACGATGCCGCGCATGAGCGACCAGTAGCCGACGGGTGCGAGGCGCGTGACGAGGTCGGTGAGGCGCGCATCGCGCCCGATGAAGACGCGGGGCCGACGCCGCTCGATGCCGTCGACGATGCGCTCGGCGGCCTGCACGGGCGTCGTGCGGTACAGCGCGGACTGGGCGTTCGCGGCCCGCTCCGCGACCTCTGCCGGCACGGATGCCGCGACGCGGGCGTGGTGGATGATGCCGGTCTGCACGCCGCCGGGGTACACGGCCGACACCGAGACATCCGTCGCCTCGAGCTCGTGCCGCAGCGCGTCGGTGAACCCGCGCACCGCGAACTTCGAGGTCACGTAGGGCACGCGTCCGGCCGGTGCGCCGAGGGCGTAGAGGCTCGCGACGTTCGCGATGTGCGCCGCGGGTCGTTCGCGCAGTGCGGGCAGGAACGCCCGCACCATCGCGACGGTTCCCCAGAGGTTGATGTCGACCACCCAGCGGAACTCCTCGAGCGTGAGCTGCTCGAACCGCCCGAGCATCGAGACGCCCGCGCAGTTGAGCAGCACGTCGACATGGCGGTGGGCGGCGAGCACCGGGTCGGGCAGCGCGGCGACGGCGTCGAGGTCGGCGAGGTCCACGACATGGGTGCTGACGGATGCCGCGTGCGCCCGCAACTCGGACGCGAGTCGTTCGAGCGCCTCGCGGTTGCGGTCGACGAGCGCGAGTGAGGCGCCGCGCGCCGCGAGCAGCCGTGCCGACTCGAGCCCCATGCCGCTGGCCGCGCCGGTGACGACGCACACGGAGCCCTGCAGATCGAGGCGACGGGCATGGCGGGCGCGGTCGGGGGAGCGGCGGCGGAGCATCGGGCGAAGCTATCACGCGCTCTCGGGCCCTCCGCAATCGCGGCGACGTAGGCTTGTGCGGTGACTTCCACGCCTGCCCCCCGCATCCGCCCGCGGCGCCTTCGCGAGACGCCGGCCCTGCGCCGCCTCGTGTCCGAGACGCGTCTCGACCCGGCCGAGCTCGTGCTGCCCGTGTTCGTGCGCGAGGGCGCGAGCGCCCCGGTGCCGATCTCCTCGATGCCGGGCGTCGTGCAGCACACGCTCGACAGCCTCCCGCAGGCGGTCGCCGAGGCCGCGGCCGCCGGCGTCGGCGGCGTCATGCTGTTCGGCGTGCCCGAGCAGCGCGATGCGCGCGGGTCGGGTGCCACCGACCCCGAGGGCATCCTCAACGTGGCCACGCGCGTCGCGACCTCGGCATCCGCCGGCTCGCTCGTGGTGCAGACCGACCTCTGCCTCGACGAGTTCACCGACCACGGGCACTGCGGCGTGCTCGACGATCGCGGGCGGGTCGACAACGACGCGACGCTCGAGCGGTACACGGCCATGGCGCTCGAGCAGGCGCGCGCCGGCTCCGAGCTGCTCGGCCTCAGCGGCATGATGGACGGCCAGGTCGCCGCGGTGCGCGACGCGCTCGACGGCGGCGGCCACCAAGACGTGGTGCTCATGGCCTACTCGGCGAAGTACGCGTCGGCGTTCTACGGTCCGTTCCGCGACGCGGTCGAGTCCACGCTCGAGGGCGACCGCCGCTCGTACCAGCTCGACCCCGGCAACCGTCGCGAGGGGTTGCGCGAGGCGATGCTCGACATCGACGAGGGTGCCGACATCGTCATGGTCAAGCCCGCGGGCAGCTACCTCGACGTGCTGGCCGATGTGGCCGCGGCATCCGACGTGCCGGTCTGGGCGTACCAGGTGTCGGGCGAGTACGCGATGATCGAGGCCGCCGCCGCGCATGGCTGGATCGACCGCAAGCGCGCCGTGATCGAGTCGGTGCGCGGCATCCGTCGTGCCGGCGCCGATGCCGTGCTCACCTACTGGGCCGTCGAACTGGCCGAGTGGATCCGCAAGGGGGACCTCGCATGACCGCCCGCCACGCCGACGCCCCGGCCGCCCCGGGCAACGCCGAGCTCTTCGCCCGCGCGCAGGCCGCGATCCCGGGCGGGGTCAACTCGCCCGTGCGCGCGTTCCGCTCGGTGGGCGGCACCCCGCGCTTCCTCGTGAGCGCGCGCGGCGCGTACGTCACCGACGTCGAGGGTCGCGAGTACGTCGACCTCGTCGCCGGCTGGGGGCCCGCGATCCTGGGTCACGCCGACCCGCGCGTCATCCAGGCGGTGACGGATGCCGCGAGCCGAGGCCTCTCGTTCGGCTCGTCCACGCCCGCCGAGACCGAGCTCGCCGAACTCGTCGAGGCCCGCGTCGCCCCGGTCGAGAAGCTGCGACTCGTGAGCACCGGCACCGAGGCGACCATGAGCGCCATCCGCCTCGCCCGCGGATTCACGGGCCGCGACGTGCTCGTGAAGTTCGCCGGCCACTACCACGGCCACTCCGACGGCCTGCTCGCCGAGGCGGGCTCGGGCCTCGCGACGTTCGCCCTGCCCGGCTCGGCCGGCGTGCCCGCCGACATCGCGGCGCTCACGCTCGTGCTGCCCTACAACGACCTCGACGCCGTTCGCGCGGCCTTCGCCGAGCACGGCGACCGCATCGCGGCCGTCATCGTCGAGGCCGCCGCCGCGAACATGGGCGTCGTGCCGCCGGAGCCCGGCTTCAACGCCGCGCTCGTCGAGCTCGCGCACGCGAACGGCTCGCTCGTCATCAGCGACGAGGTGCTCACGGGCTTCCGCGTCTCTTCGGCCGGCTGGTGGGGGCTCGAGTCCGGCACCGCCGGTGCGTACACGCCCGACCTCATGACGTTCGGCAAGGTCATCGGCGGCGGCATGCCCGTCGCCGCGCTCGGCGGCCGCACCGACATCATGGACCAGCTCGCCCCGCTCGGCCCCGTCTACCAGGCGGGCACGCTCTCGGGCAATCCGGTCGCGGTCGCCGCGGGCGTCGCCACGCTCCGGGCGGCGGATGCCTCGGTGTACGCGCACCTCGACGGCGCCGCCGCGACGATCAGCGCCGCGGTCTCCGACGCGCTCGCCGCCGAGGGCGTCGCCCACGCCGTGCAGCGCGCGGGCAACCTCTTCAGCTTCGCGTTCGGCGCCGATGCCGCTGCCGGCGGCGTGCGCGACTACGCGAGCGTGCAGCGCCAGGAGTCGTGGCGCTACGCCCCGTTCTTCCACGCGATGCTCGACGCGGGCGTCTCGCTTCCGCCGTCGGTGTTCGAGGCGTGGTTCGTCACGGCCGCGCATGACGAGGCGGCGATCGGTCGCATCCTCGACGCGCTTCCGGCAGCGGCCCGCGCCGCGGCATCCGCTCGCCCCTCCTGATCACCCCCCGGCTTTCTCAGGAGTTCTTGCGACCGCAGCGGCGATCGCGGCGGATTCCTCCTGAAGAAGGGGCGCACCTCGGACCCGGGTTCCTGAGAACGGTGCGAGCGGGCGGTAACCGGAGTCAACGGTTACGTTCGGTGCGGCGACGGTCACGGGTGCATAACGGTATCGAACCGTTTCCGCGTTGCCGGGCGTCGACCCACCGCATGTCGGACGACTCGGGCAGGATGGATCCATGGCTCAGCTTCGCGTGCACCCCGACCGGATCGAGGTTCACCTCACCCCGGCCGAGAAGTCGCTCGCCCTGCGCGCCGACGACATCGTGGTGCAGCGCGACGACATCCGATCGGCGACGATCACCGACGACCCGTGGGTGTGGATCCGCGGCATCCGCACCAGGGGCAGCGTCGTGCCGCTCGTCGTCGCCGTCGGTGCATGGAAGTATCACGGCGGGCTCGACTTCGTGATCGTCAAGGGCAAGCGGCAGGCCGTCGTGCTCGAGCTCGCGGGCGGCGAGTTCGCACGCATCATCCTGAGCACCAACCACTCCGCCGCGCTCATCGACCGGCTGAAGCTCGGCGAGACCCCCCTCGACGCCGACTGAGCATGCCGGCGCCGACCACTGCGTCGGCTCACGGGGGCACTGCGTCGGCTGACGACGACTGAACCGAACAGCCCTGTCCACAGGCCGATTCGGCCCGCCGGGCGACCTCGCTTAGGATGTTGCGCGGATGCCGCGGGCGCGACCCGTCGACGCATCCGCAATCCCGAGACGATCTACCGGTCTGCCGGTGACTCGACGTACGCCGGCAGAAGGGGAGCAGGTCGTGCCGAAACGCTTGCCGTCCGCGCCCCCGGTGCTGGCGGGCTACAGCTACGTGCGTCCGCTCGGCGCGGGCGGATTCGCCGACGTCTTCCTCTACGAGCAAGACCTGCCGAGGCGCGTCACCGCCGTCAAGGTGTTGCTCGTCGACGTCGTCGATCCAGAGGCCCGACGGGCGTTCACGGTCGAAGCCGACGCGATGGCGCGGGTCAGCGCCCACCCCTCGATCGTCACGATCCACCAGGCGTCGATCTCCTCCGACGGCCGGCCGTACCTCGTCATGGAGTACTGCCCCGAATCGCTCGGTGCCCGCGTCAAGCGCGGACCGATGCCCGCCGGCGACGTGCTCGACATCGGCGTGCGCATGGCCGGGGCGCTCGAGACCGCGCACCGCTCGGGGCTGCTGCACCGCGACATCAAGCCGTCGAACCTGCTCGTGAACTCGCTCGGTGCCCCCGTGCTCGCCGACTTCGGCATCGCGGGCGCCATCGGCGAGGGCGGCGGGGGCGAGACCTTCGCCATGTCCATCCCGTGGAGTGCGCCCGAGGTGCTGGGCGAACGCACGACCGGCACCGTCGCGACCGAGGTCTGGAGCCTCGGCGCGACCCTGTACACGCTGCTCGCCGGGCACAGCCCGTTCGAACTGGCCGACCGCAGCCGCAACTCCGTCGACCAGCTGTCGCGCCGGGTCCTCGGCGCCAAGTACACGCCGCTCGCCCCGCGCGGCGTGCCCGCCCGCATCGACACCGTGCTCGCCACGGCCATGCAGCGCGACCCCGCCCGCCGGTACGCCTCGATGGCGGAGCTCGGCGAACAGCTCCGCTGGGCGCAGTACGAGCTCGGCGTCGCCCCCACGAGCCTCGAGGTCGCCTCGCCCGAGTGGGCGTCGGCCGCGCACATCTCCTTCGGCGAGGCGACCCAGCGCGGGCCGATCGTCACGACCGTGAACCCCGACTCGCGTCGGGCCGGCCGCGCGGCGGCCACGGCCGAGGCACGCGCGAGCGCCGCCGTGGTCGACGCCGGCGGACTCGCGCCCACGGGCAGCCGCGGCGGCTGGCTGAAGCCCGCGCTCATCGGCGTCGGCGCGGCCGTCGTCGTGCTCGCCGGCGGCGCCGCCGCACTCCTGCTCACGGGCGTGATCTGATGGCGGCTCGACGAACCTCGCCGGCCGCCGGTCGCCGCAGCGCGATCATCGCCTCGGTCGCGGGCGTCGCCGCGGTGGCGATCGTGGCCACGCTCGCGGTCACCGCGAACGGGTACGAGGCGCAAGAGGTGCCGCGCGTCGAGACCTCGGTGTGGGTCACGCGCGACTCCGGGCAGTACGCGCGGGTGAACACCGACCTGGCGGAGATCGACGTCGTGCGCGACGTCGACGACCCGAGCACCGTCGTGCAGGCCGGCGCCGAGACCTCCGTCTACACCCAGGGGTCACGGCAACGCTGGCCCATCGACCCGGCCGATCCCGCCGACCTCGTCTCCGACGACGGCGCCGGATCGCTCCCGACGCCCACCGGCACGCGCGACGTCGTGACGGCCGACGAGTGGGTCGTGTACCGCACCGACACCGGCACGGTGCACGTGGGCCGGCTCGACGGCGACGAGGCCGCGCCGGTCGATCCGTACGCCGAGCGCGAGGCCGAGGGCGGCGGCGACGGCACCGACGGCACCGACGGCGACGACGCCGATGAGGACGAGACCTACGCGGCGACCACGGTCGGCGTCTCGCCCGACGGCCTCGTCGCGATGTACTCGGCCCGTGAAGAGGCCGTGCGCCTCTACGATGCCGCGACCGGCGAGTTCGTGGGCGATGCGGCCGCGATCGACGACGCCCCGGCGGCCGATGCGCGACTCGAGCTCACGCTCGCCGCATCGAAGTGGGTGCTGTTCGATGCCGCCGACGGGCGTGTCTGGATCACCGGCGACCCCGAGCCGGTCGAGGTCGACGTGGCGGGCGACGCCCGGCTTCAGCAGGGCGCCGACACCGCGGCATCCGTCGTCATCGCCGATTCGGAGGGCCTCGTCGAACTGTCCGTCGACGGCAGCGGCGAGTCGCAGCGCATCGTGGACGCGGACGGAACCCCCGCCCAGCCCATCGTCGTCGGCGACGCGGTCTTCGCCGCCTGGCTCTCGATCGACGGCGGAACGGCCTGGACGAGCGACGGCGGCGCCACCGTGCCGCTCGAGCTGCCCGAGGGCGACCGCGACCAAGACGGAGCGCAGTCGCTCACGCCCGTGCTCCGCGGCAACGGCGATCGCGCCGTGCTCAACGAGACGTCCTCCGGCATGGTCTGGACCGTTCCCGACGGCCGGCTGGTGCCGCTCGCGCAGTGGGAGCTCGACGACGAGATCGAGGACCGCGTCGGCACCGAGGAGATCGAGGACCTCGCCCGCCAGGAGCCGCCCGTCGCCGTGGCCGACAGCTTCGGCGTGCGCGCCGGGCAGCAGGTCGAGCTGCCCGTGCTGCTGAACGACCACGACCCCAATGCCAAGGACGTGCTCACGGTCGACCCCGCCTCGATCACCGGCGGGCTCGCCGATCCAGCCTTCGGGGAGCTCGCGCTCGTCTCGAACGACCAGACGCCCACCGTGCGCGTGCGAGCGGAATCCGGCAGCACGACCTTCACCTATGCGGTGACGGATGGCGCGGCGAGCTCCGCGCCCGTCACGGTCACGCTCACCGTGGTTCCCGACGACGTGAACACCGCGCCCGTCTGGTGCGGTGTCGACGCCTGCGTGCAGCGCTGGCCCGCGCCCGAGCTGATGCCGGGCGGCACGGCGCTCGTCTCCGTGCTCTCCGGCTGGGTCGACCCCGAGGGCGACGCCTTCGTGCTCGCCGACGCGCAACCCGTCGACCCCTCGGCGCCGATCTCGGTGGTGCCCATGGCCGACGGCCGGGTCGCGGTGCGCCACACCGACCCGAACGCGGCCGCCGAGAAGGTGCAGGTGCGCCTGACCATCGCCGATGAGCGGGGCGCGACCGCCGAGGCCACGCTCGACCTCCGGGTCAGCTCGAGCGCCGCGCTCGACCTCTCACCCGTCGCCGTCACGACCGGGGCCGGCGAGGCGGCGACGGTGCAGGTCGCCGACCATGTGAGCGGCGGATCCGGCTCCCTCCGGCTGCTCGACGCGGTGCCCACCACCACGGCCGCGAGCGGCGGCCTGTCGGTCGTGCCGAATGCGTCGTCGGGCGAGATCGAGCTCTCGGCCGACGAGCCCGGCGCCTATCTCGCGACCTTCACCGTGCAGGACCTCGTGACGAGGGCCGAGCAGACGGCGTCGATCCGGGTCACGGTCGCGGTCGCCGGCGCGCCGCTCGCGATCGCCCCCATCACGACCTTCGTCCGTGCCGGAGAAGACGCGCTCATCGACGTGCTCGACGCCGCCCAGAACACGACGGGTCGCGTGCTCGTCGTCACGGGGGTGACGTCCTCGTCGCCCGAGCTCGGCGTCGGAGTGGTCTCCCAGACCCAGGTCCGGGCGACGGGCGTGACCCTCGACGGCCGGGCCGGCCTGGTGGGGCGGGCCAAGATCTCCATCTCCGACGGCGCAGGCGGCACCGCGGTCGGCGATCTCGCGGTGTTCCTCGTGGCGCCCTCGGTCGGGCTCAGCCCCATCGCCATGCCCGACACCGTCACGATGCGCGCCGGCGAGCTCATCGACATCCGCGTCACCGACAACGACGTCAGCCCGCGCGGCGAACGACTCGTCGTGCACCCCGAGGTCAGTTCCTCCGGCGCCGACGGCGAGCTCGCCTTCGCCTCGGGCGACCGCGTGCGCTACCTCGCGCCGTCGACGCCGGGCACCTACGAGCTCGGCTACGCCGTGGGGCTCGAGCAGGCGCCGGAGCGGCTCGACCACAGCACGATCACGGTGACCGTGCTGCCCTCCGGCGCCAACCGTGCACCGGAGCCCCGCCTGCTCGTCGCCCGCGTGCTCAGCGGGCAGAGCGTGCGCGTGCCGGTGCCCTCGACCGGCATGGACCCTGACGGCGACCGCACCGTGCTCACCTCGGTGACCCAGCCCGCCACCGGGCTCGGCATCGCGACGATCTCGGCCGAGGGCGACGCCATCGTCTACAGCGCGCCGGCGAACGGCACCGGCGCCGACCAGCCCGCCTTCGAGTACACCGTGCGCGACGCCTCGGGCGACGAGGGCACCGCCAGGGTGCGCATCGGCGTGCTCACGGCAGCCGTGACCGATGCCGCGCCCGTGACGTTCAGCGACTACGTGCGCGCCCAGCAGAACGCTCCGTCGCCGGTCACGGTCGAGCCGGCCGGCAACGACCTCGACCCGGCGCAGGGCGAGCTCTCGCTCATCGGCCTCGTGCCGAACGCGCCCGAGGGCAGCTCCGAGTACGCGCGGCTCGAGGCTCTCGTCGACGACTCGACCTCGCTCGACGACGGCCGGGTCGTGCTGCACCCCGGTGACGTCGCAGGCACCAACTCGTACCGGTACACCGTGAAGTCCGCGCGCACGTCGAGCACGGCCGAGGGGCTCGTCGTCGTCAGCGTGACCGAGACCGAGTCGCCCGATGCGCCGATCGTGTCCGACACGATCGTGACCGCGCGCTCGCGGGCCCAGCTGCCCGACGAGGGCATCGACGTGGTCTCCGGGCACGTGGTGTGGGCGTCGGGCGAACTCGGCGAGCTCCAGGTCGAGCTGTGGGGCGGCGCGAGCAAGGCGTACCGGGTCTCCGGTCAGCGCATCGTCGGGCCCACGCCCGAGAAGGGCGCGCTCGTGCCGTTCCGCGTGCACGGCACCGACCGTGCGGGCCGCGAGGCCGAGGCGTTCGGATTCCTCGTGGTCCCGGCATCCGACGACCTCCGCGTGCAGCTGCGCGCCGGCGTCGAGCCCGTCGAGGTCGGCGAGGAGCAGACCGTCGCGTTCGACGTGCGCGCGCTGCTCGACCTGCCCTCCGGCGACGCGGTCGAGATCGAGGCCGCCGACCAGTACGCCGTGCAGCGCGCGGCCGCGACCTGCCGCCCCGCGAACGGCGGCGAGGTGGAGTACGCCGCGGGCCGCGAGGCCCCGTGGAGCGACCACTGCCTGATCCCGGTGCGCCTCGACGGCCAGCAGCGCTGGTCGTGGATCGGCGTGCCGATCTCGATCATCCCGAAGGACCCGCAGGCGATCCTCTCGGCCGTGAGCCGAACGGTCGCGCCCGGTGCGTCCGAGACGGTCGCGCTCTACGACGAGATGACCACGTGGGAGGGCGGACGAGACGGCGATCGCGCGAAGCTCGACTACGCCGTCTCCTACTCGGGCAGCGCGTTCACGGTCGAGCAGGCCGGCGACAGCGTGAGCATCTCGGCGCATGCCGACGCCCGCCCCGGCACGCGCGAGACCGTGACGATCGACGTCGGCGCGTTCGGCGGCCTGACCTCCGCCATCTCGCTGGTCGTGGGTGCTGCGCCGGCGGATGCCCCGCGCGGTGCGGTGCTCACGCAGCAGTGCTCGGTCGGCGATGGCGCCTCCTGCACGATCACCGTGATCGGGGTCTCGGGGGAGTACGACCCGTTCGCCGGCAAGACCGGCTCGGGCCTGAAGCTGACCGGGCTCGGCGCCGGCGCCACGTCGTGCCAGGTCGCGACCGTTCGCGCCGCCGACGACCGCTCGATCCAGGTCACCTGGCCGAGCGGAGAGAACGCCTTCGGCGGCGAATGCGTCATTCCGTTCACCGTCGCCGACGCCCAGGGGCGTGCCGGCACGGGCCGGCTCACCGTCGACCTGCTGGGCCTGCCGCAGGCTCCGGCGGGTGTGTCCACAGCCGACTACACGGCCTCGAGCGTGACGCTCGAGGTCTCGCTCGGCGAGGCGCTGCGCGCGCACCCCGACCTCACCGGCATCGAGGTGCTCGAGGGCGGGCGCACCGTTCCTGCCGACTGCGGTCCGCGCGCGCCGGGCGTCTGGTGGTGCACCGTGCCGGGGCTCGTGCCCGGCGAACGCCACGATCTCTCCGCGCGCGCCGTCAACGGCGTCGGCGTCTCGACGGCGACGAACCCCGTGACGGCCTGGAGCTACCAGGCGCCCGGCATCGCAGACGCCTCCGCCGAGCCCGTGTACCGCGAGGGTCGAACCTCGCGGCACAGCGGCGTCGTCGTGCTGAGCATCACCGCCGAGCGGGACGCCCGGGCGTTCCGCGTGGTCGAGACCGGCGAGGTCATCGACCGCCGCGGCCAGACGACGACGGTCGAGCTCACGCTCGCTCCAGGCCCCCAGATGCTGACCCTCGTGCCGGTCAGCATCTTCGAGCCGCCCACCGGCCGTGGCGGCAACGAGGGCGGCACGAAGGCGGTTCCGGTGACCGTTGCGGGTTCGCCGGTGCTGAGCCCGAACGCCATCTCCGCGGCGTCCTCGTCGAACACCTCGATCCTCGTATCGGGCATCGGGCTCGATGCGAACTTCAGCGCACGCGCGTCAGACGTGCGTTACCTCGCCTGGCGCAACGGCGATGCACGTTGCTGGGTCGACGGCGACGGAGGGTTGCAGACGTCGGGTGCCGAGATCGAGTCGTCGTCGACGACGATCTCCGGGCTCGCCGAGCGCGAGCGGTTCTACGTCAAGGCCTGCGCGTCGAACGGCTACGGCATCGCCGAATCCGCGACGGTGCGTACCGACACGATCCACGATGTCGATCTGCCCGACGGAACGCTGAGCTACACCGTGGCGACGACGCCTTCAGGTGGCGGCGACCACTTCGAGTACCGGCTGCAGCAGGGCCCCCAGGTCAACGTGAGCGGTGGCTTCCGTGCCACGTACAAGATGTACGACTCGTGGCGCGACGACTTCGTGCTGAACACCTGGGGCGTGCCCGGCGACGTCAAGGTGAAGACCTGCAAACAGCGGTGGTTCGACACGAAGTGCTCCGACGAGGTCGCGATCGTGGCGAAGACGGCGCCCACCGAGGTGACGGTCGACTTCGCTCCTCAGTGCTTCCCCGCACCGGTGAACAATGGATCTTCGCCCGACACGGTCTTCGCGAACGTGTCCGACGCGGCTCGCGGCTCGGCGGAAGTCCGTGGTTGGACGGTTCCCGATCCGACGAACGCGCCGCTCGCCGTGACCTTCGACCTCGTCTTCGTCGGAGCATTCGGCGCACTCGAGCCGATCGAGCGGACCGGCGAGCTCTGCCCGCCGCCGGAGCCCGAGCCGACACCGGAACCGACGCCGGACCCCGATCCTCCGACCGACGGACCGACGCCGCCCGCCGAGGAGACGAGCGGCTAGTCGCCGAGCAGACGCCGCCCCGCGGCATCCGCCCCACCGCCCCTGAAGCGCCCACAGCCAACCCAGCCCCGAAGACACCACCTCCGAGAGGAACACCCCGTGACGATCGCACCGGAGCAAGCCGCCTGGTTCGCCGAGACGTTCTCGCTCATCGCCGACAACATCGAGCAGGCCGTGCTCGGCAAGCGGCACGTCGTCGAGCTCGTGCTCGCGACGGCCGTGAGCGGCGGGCACGTGCTGCTCGAGGACGCCCCCGGCACCGGCAAGACCGCGCTCGCGCGGGCGATCGCCGAGACCATCCACGGCACGAGCTCGCGCATCCAGTTCACGCCCGACCTGCTGCCCGGAGACGTCACCGGCATCACGGTGTACGACCAGAAGGCGGGGCACTTCGAGTTCCATGCCGGCCCGGTGTTCGCGAACATCGTGCTCGCCGACGAGATCAACCGCGCGAGCCCGAAGACGCAGTCCTCGCTGCTCGAGGTCATGGAGGAGGGCAACGTCACGATCGACGGCGTGACCCGCCCGGTCGGCAACCCGTTCATGGTGATCGCGACGCAGAACCCGATCGAGCAGGCCGGCACCTACCGACTGCCCGAGGCGCAGCTCGACCGCTTCTCGGTCAAGACCTCGATCGGCTATCCCGACGAAGCCGCCACCATGCGCATCCTGCAGGCGGTCGGCGCGCCCAAGCCCAAGCTCGAGGCGATCGTCGGCACCGACACGATCGTGGCCATGACCGAGCTCTCGCGCGGGGTCTACGTCAACCCGCTGGTCTCCGACTACATCATGCGGCTGGTGGATGCCACGCGGCGGGCCTCCGAAGTCCGTCTCGGTGTCAGCGTGCGCGGCGCCATCGCCCTCTCGCGCCTCGCCATGACGTGGGCCGCAGCCGCGGGTCGCACCTTCGCCACGCCCGATGACGTGCGCGCGCTCGCCGTGGGTGCACTCGCGCACCGGATGGTGCTCGAGCCCGAGGCCGAGTTCGATGGCGTCACGGCCGTCGCCGTGATCAACCAGATCCTGCTCGACGTGCCCGCGCCCCGGGAGAACGGCGTGGCGTGACCCCTCAGAACGCCTTCCTCCGCGAACCCGCGACCACCGACACGGTCACCTCGACCCGTGGCGCCACGGTCACGCGGCTCGCGCGCACGCGTCGCGGCCCGGTGGCCGCGAGCGCCGCTCGAGCGCGCCGGGCCACGCGTGCCGTCGTCGGCGCGTTCGCGAGCGCGGGCGCCTGGGTGCGGGAGACGGTGTCCCCTGCGGGCCTGCTGCTCCTGGGACTCGCGGTCGGCGGCGCCGTCGCGGGTGCGGCGTTCGGATGGTTCGAGGCGTGGGTCGTCGCCGCCATGGCGGCCGTGCTGCTCCTCGTCTGCGTGCCGTTCCTGCTCGGCGCCCACGAGTACCGCGTGCGGCTCGAGCTCGACCGCGACCGTGTCGTCGCAGGCTCCGAGATCCGCGGAAGCCTCGACCTCGTCAACGACGGCACGCGCCCGGCGCTGCCGGGCGTCGTCGACATCCCGGTCGGCAAGGGCCTCGTCGAGGCGCACATCCCGCTGCTGCGCGGCGGCGGCCACCACCGTGAAGAGCTGGTCATCGCGGCCCAGCGCCGCGGCATCATCGACGTCGGCCCGATGACGGTCTCGCGCGGCGACCCGCTGCGCATCCTGCGGCGCGCGATGAGCTGGCCCGAGGTGCAGCGCGTGCACGTGCACCCCGTCACCGTGGCGCTGCCGTCCTCGAGCGCGGGCCTCATCCGCGACCTCGAGGGCACGCCCTCGAACCGCCTCGTCGACGCCGACCTGTCGTTCCACGCGGTGCGCGACTACGTGCCGGGCGACTCGCAGCGCCACGTGCACTGGAAGTCGACCGCCCGCACGGGCAAGCTCATGGTGCGCCAGTACGAGGAGTCCCGTCACGCCCGCATCGCGGTGCTGCTCGACCTCGACCTCGAGGGCTACTCCGACGACGACGAGTTCGAAGCCGCCGTGAGCGCCGCGGCATCCCTCGGGGTGAAGGGCGTGACCGAGGGCCGCGACGTGCTGGTGGCCGTGAGCGCCGAGCTCGACACGGCCGACCGCGGCGCCGTGCAGTCGATGCGGTCGCTCGCGACGATCACGCCGCGCACGCTGCTCGACGGCATGTCCGCGCTCGAGGGGGCGTCCGCGACCGGCGTCGAAGCCCGCGTCGTGCGCCTCGAGGCGGTCACCGCGCTCGTGGCGCAGTCGTTCGGCGACCTCTCGATCGCCTTCCTCGTGACGGGTTCGCTCGTGCCGCTGCAGCGACTGCGGCGGGCGGCCATCGCCCTGCCGCTCGGCATCGCCGTGGTCGCCGTGCGCTGCGAGCCCGGCGCCGAGCCGGGGGTGCGGCGCTCCGACGACCTCACCGTGCTCACGATCGGCGAACTTGCCGACCTTCCGCAGCTGCTCGCCCGTGGAGCCGTGCGATGAGCGCCGCCCGTCGCCGCTCCGGCAGCGCCGCCGCCACCGCACCCGACGGCGAGGCGGCGCGCACCGCGCTCGGCCTCGGCTACGTCGTCGTCGCCGGCGTGCTCGCCACGGCGGCGGCCTGGCCGATCTACGGCTCGTGGCGCGCGCTGCTCGTCGCGGCGGTCGGCATCCTCGCCGGGCTCGGGCTCGTCGCATTCGCCCGCCGGCTCCCGTTCCGGGGCGTCCTCCGCTGGCTGAGCGTGGTCGCAGCCGCCGTGGTCGCGTACCTCCTGCTCGTCGTGCCGGTCGCCATCCCGAGTGCGATGGCCGATCCGCAGGCGTGGCTGCGCGGCATCCGCGACGGGATCGTGGGCATCGTGGTGGGCTGGAAGCAGGTGCTCACCCTGTCGCTGCCGATGGGCGAGTACCAGGCCGTGCTCGTGCCGTTCCTGCTCGTGATGCTCGTGGGCACGCTCGTCGCCGGGCTGCTCGTCGTGCCCGATCGCCGCTCGTCGCCGCTGGCCGTCGTGGTCGGCCTCGCGATGTCGGGGTTCGGCCTCGCCTTCGGTTCGAGCGCGGTGAGCGCCCCGTTGGCGATCGGTCCGGTCGTCGTGCCGGCGCCCCGCGAACTGCTGGTCGCCGTGGGCGGCCTCGTCGCCGCGCTCGTCTGGCTGTTGCTGCGCTCGCGGTCGGCGCGCGCCCTGGCGCTCCGGCGCGCGACGGCCGGAACCGTGCAGCGCGCGGGGCTCACCGGCTGGCCCGCGTTCCGCCGGCGTACGCTCGCCGCCGTGCTCGTGGCCGTCGCCCTCGTCGTGGGCGCGGTGGTCGCCCCCGCCGCTGCCGGCATCGTCGATCGCACGGCGCTGCGCGACGCCGTGGCACCCGAGGTCGTGCTGCGGCAGACGCCGACGCCGCTCGCGAGCTACCGCTCGGCCTTCGCCGCCGATCGCCTCGACGAGACCTGGGTGAGCATCGAGGGCGACACCGACGGCGTCGAACGGTTGCGACTCGCCACCCTCGACGCGTACGACGGCGAGACCTTCCACGTGGCCACCGGCGACGAGGCGGCCGGGGCCGAGCGTTTCAGCCGCCTTCCGCGCGCGGCCGTGCGGGCCTCGGGCGACGCCGCGTTCGGGCTCCGCGTCGGCGACGGCTACTCCGGCATCTGGGTGCCAGTGCCGCTCGGGCTGCGCGCCGCGCCCGACTTCTCGGGTTCGCGCTCGGCAGCGCTCGACGACGGCTTCCACCGGTCGGCCGACGACGCGACCTCGATCGACATCGCCGCGATCTCGAACGCCGCCGGGTCGGATGCCGCGGGCACGACGACCGCCGGGTCGGATGCCGCGGGCGCCGCCCGGGGGCTCTCCTCGGGCGACGAGTACGCCGTCGTCGCGGCCCCCGACGCCGCGCAGCGCCTTGACGACCCGGGCTCGACGACGCAGCTCGATCCCGAGGAGTATCCGGCGCTCACCGCCTGGCTCGACCTGCAGGAGCAGCCGCGCACGGCCGATGGATTCCTCGCCCTCGTCGAGCGACTGCGCGCTCGCGGATACCTCAGCCACGCGGCCGTCGACGGTCCGGATGCGGCCGGGTGGATCGGCGGGCTCGGCGGCGGATACGCCTTCCTCCCGAGCTACTCGGGCCACTCCAAGGCGCGCATCGAGGCCCTGTTCACCCAGCTCGCCGACCAGCAGCGCCTGGCCGGCCCCGCGGCATCCGATGCCGCGCTCGTGGCGGGCGTGGGCGACGACGAGCAGTTCGCGGTCGCCGTCGCGCTCATCGCGCGTTCGCTCGGCTACGACTCGCGCGTCGTGCTCGGCTTCCGGCTGCCCGATGCGCCCGAGCTGTCCGGCGTGCAGGCCTGCACCGACGTGTGCACGGGCGCGTCGCTCACGGCGTGGGCCGAGGTCTCGAGCGGCTCCGACGTATGGGTGCCGGTCGACGCGACGCCGCAGTTCGCGGTCGCGCCGAGCCTGATCCAGCAGGGCGAGCAGCTTCCCCAGCACCCGACGACGCCCGAGCGGGTGGACGCGCCGATCGTCGACCCGCCGTCGGCGCAGAGCGAGTCGACCGACGCCGTCGCCGCGCCCGAGGCCGACGACCCGGCCGTACCGGCCGCCGTCTCGAACTGGCTGCGCTGGATCGGGCTCGGGTCCGCTGCGATACTGCTGCTCGTGCTGCCCCTCGTCGTGCTGCTCGTCGCCAAGACCATGCGGTCGCGTCGCCGCCGTCGCGACCCGTCGCCAGAGGTGCGCGTCGTCGGCGCCTGGGAAGAACTCGTCGACCTCTACGCCGACCACGGGCTGCTCGGCGCCGAACCGGTCGTGCGGGCCGACACCGCGCGGGCCGTCGGCCGCCCGGCCGCGGTCGCGCTCGCCGCACTCGTCGATCGCGCCGTGTTCGCCGGCGACCCGCCCAGCCCCGATGAAGCGGATGCCGCGTGGTCGCTCGTCGACGACGAACGTGCCGCCCTCCGTGCGAGCGCGCGGGCCCGCCGCCGGCTCGCGGCCCGCCTCTCGTTCGCCTCGCTCGCCAGAACCCTTCGCCCCGCGCGCCCACCGCGCGCATCACTTGCATCACTCGAGGAGCCCGCACGATGACCCCCGACGAAGCCCAGCAGATCGTCGCCACCTCAATGCTCATGAGCGGGCTGTTCCTCGTCATCGGCGTCGGCGTGTACGTCTGGTACGCAGTCATGCTCGCGAAGGTGTTCGCGCAGTTCGGCCGGCCCGCCTGGGCCGCCTGGATCCCCGTCTACAACGAGATGCAGGTGTTCCGCATCGGCGGCCAGCAGCCGTGGCTCGCGCTGCTGCTCTACGTGCCGTTCGTGGCGATCGTCGGCCTCGTCTTCAAGGTGTTCGCGCTGCACCGCATCAGCACGCAGAGCTGGCGCGGCGTCGGCACCACCGTGCTCGGCGTGCTGCTGCCGCCGGTCTGGGCGACGGTGCTCGCGGTCGGGCCGTCGCCCGATCCCGAGCGCGGGCGGATGCCGCGTGGCCCGGTCACGGGTTCGATTCCGCCCGTGCAGCCGAACGGGCCCCTTGCCGCACCCTTCGACGGTGCGCCGGTTCCCGTGCCTGCACCCGTCCAGGCGCCCGTGGGTTCGGCGGCTCCGGCCGCCCCCGGCGCTCCGGCTCCGCTGCCGGGCTGGCTGGTGCCGGGCGTGCCGTTGCCTGCGTCGGCTGCTCCGGCTGCGGCCGCCGCTCCTGCGCCGGCCCCGCTCGCTGCGCCGCTGCGTCCGGCGGCGCCGGCATCTGCGCCGTCCGAGCCTTCCGCCCCCGTGCACGCCGCTGCTCCGGCGGCACCCGACCCCGCGTCGTCGCCGTTCGCGCCGCCGTCGGCTTTCGCCGCGGCGGAGCCTCCGCGCGTGCCAGGCCGCATCGAACCGCTGCCACCGATGCCGGTCCCGGCTTCTGCGCAAGCCCCGGCCGAGGCTCAGGCCCATCCCGTGCTCCCGGCCCAGCCGGTGGTTCCGGCCCAGCCGGCGCCGCCGCAGACGCCCGCGGCGGCGTTCGTCCCCGGCGCCAACCCGTTCATCGCGCCGCCGACCGTCGCGACCCCCGACCCGGCACCGGTGGCGAACCCGTTCGCCGCGCCCGCGCCTGCGGCCCTTCCTCCGACCGGCGCCCAGGCGGTCGCGTCGCCGCTCGACGCGTTCGACCTCGACGACGGGGCCACCATCGTCACGGGCGATGAAGATCCCTTCGACCGCACGGTCGTCGTCGATCGCCGCCCGGCGTTCCTCTGGCGGCTCGTCCTCGCCGACGGCACGGCGCTGTCGCTCGAGGGGCCGGCCGTGCTGCTCGGCCGCAACCCGCGCTCGGGCGACGCGGGCGCTCGCTCGCTCGTGGTGCCCGATCCCAGCCGCACGCTCTCCAAGACCCACGCGCTCATCCGCCTCGACGGCGAGCAGTGGTGGATCACCGACCTCGACTCCACGAACGGCGTGCTCCTGGCCGACGGGACCGGCACCGATCGCCTCATCGAGGTGGGCGTGCCGACGCCGTTCTCGGGCCGCTTCGTGCTCGGCACGCTCGAGGTGCGCGTCGAACCCGACCCGCTGGCGGGAGCGTCGTACCGATGACCCATCCCACGATCCAACTCGCGTCGGCCGTGGCGACCGACGTCGGGCTCGTACGCCGCGCGAACGAGGACAGCGCGCTCGCCGCATGGCCGGTGTTCGTCGTCGCCGACGGCATGGGCGGCTACGAGGCCGGCGACCGGGCCAGCGCCGCGGTGATCGCCGCGTTCCGCGAGCATGTCGCCGGGGCGGATGTCGCGAGCGTCGCCAGCGTGCGCACCGCGCTCGCGTCGGCGGGGGCGGCCGTCGCCGAAGTGGCCGCGAGCACCGACCGCGGGGCCGGGAGCACGATCGCCGGCATCGCCCTCGTCGAAGACGAAGACGGCCCGGCCTGGCTCGTCTTCAACGTCGGCGACTCGCGCGTCTACCGACACCACGGCATCGAGCTCGAGCAGCTCACCGTCGACCACTCGCTCGGCCAGGAGCTCGTCGAGAGCGGGGAGCTGCGCCCCGACGAGCTCGCGACCTTCTCTCGGCGCAACGTCATCACCCGGGCGATCGGCGCGCCCGACAGCACGGCCGACAGCTGGCTGCTCCCGGTCGTGAACGGAGAGCGGCTGCTGATCTGCAGCGACGGCCTCACCTCCGAAGTCAGCGACGAGGGCATCAGGGCGACGCTCACGATGAGCGGCCGCCCCGAATCCGCTGCGGCGGCGCTCGTGCAGCGCGCGCTGCAGGCGGGCGGCCGCGACAACGTCACCGTCGTGGTCGTCGACGTGATCGCGGGCGGCATCGACGAGCAGGCGGATGCCACGACCGGCGTCCCCTCGCTGGTCGGCGTCGCCGCCGTCGACGAGGACTCGTCGACGATCCCCGTGCCGGGGAGGAACCGATGACCGAGCAGGATCGCTCGCTGATGGACACGCCCGTGCCGTTCGACGCCGTGCCGTTCGACGAGGCGCAGTTCGACGACCTCGACGAGGCGACCGTGGTCGTCGACCGCGACCGCGACCGCGACCGTGACCGCGACCGCGACCTCGAGCGCGGCGTCGACGAGGCGACCGTGGTCGTGGACCGCGGCATCGATCTGGGCGCCGATGCGACCGTCGTGGTCGAGCGCACGCGGCCCGGTCGACCCGAGGAGCAGGCCGACGGCACCTCCGACGCCGACGCCGACGAGGACGCCGACGCCGACGCCGACGAGGCGACCGTGGTCGTCCGCGCCGCCGAGACCGGCGCCGACGTCCGGGCCGACAGCGTGCCCGACGCCGACCCCGCCGACGAGGCCACCAGGGTCGTCGCCCGCGGCGATTCCGCGAAGCCGCCGCTGACCCACCCGGCCGAGCAGATCATGAAGGCGCCGACGCGCCGCGATCGTCGTCGGCCGGCCCCCGCGCCGGTGTCCGAGGACGTGCTCCGCACCGCCGAGCACGGCATCGGCCCGGGCCTCGCCGACCACTACGCCGCGCGCGAGCTCCCGATCGCCGCGCCCGCCCCGCAGCCGGTGCTCGAGCCGGGACCCGAGCCGACGCGCGATGTCGCGGCGGCCCTGCCGTCGGTCGCGCGGCGCTCCCGCCGGTCGGCGGTCGTCGTGATCGCGGCGTTCGCAACGGCGTGCGTCGTCACCGTCGTGGGTCTCGGCGCCGTCGTCGTCTCGGCGGTCGCCTCGCTGCTCGGCTAGCCTCGCCCGAGCAGGTGAATGGTCGCTTCATACGCTCCTGCGCGCGGCGCGGATTCGCCCAAACAGTTGGGCCATTCGACGCCGATTCGGTTGCAGGGAAGGCTGCGCATACACTCGTGTGGCATTGACGAGCGGAGGGGATCATGGATCAGAGCGATGACGCCGCCCTTTGGCTCGCTGCGACGACAGGCACGGCTGAGGCATTCGCCGTTCTTTTCGATCGGCATCGTGCTGTGGTGTTCAGGAAGGCCTTCGCCCGTCTCGGTAATCCCGCCGATGCGGAAGACGTTGTCGCGACAGTCTTTCTTGAGGCATGGCGAAAACGGGCCAAGGTTCGAATTGTCGATGGCTCGATCCGGCCATGGCTGCTCGTGACGACCACCTACGTGTGCCTCAATCACATTCGAGGCCTCAAACGGCACCGACGTGCGTTGAGCCAGCTTCCCCGGTACGAGCCGCACGCCGATCATGCTGATTCGGTGCAAGATGCTTTGGAGTCCGCTGACCGTGCAGCGAGACTGGCTGCGGCGCTCAGTAAGCTCACCCCGAGCGAACAGTCCCTACTTGACATGGCTATTGGTGAGGAGTTAACGCCAACCCAGATCTCTGCGCTGCTTGACATCCCAGTCGGGACTGTCAAGTCCCGTCTGCATCGGGCACGTGCCAAGCTTGCGGCGGAAGTCAATGACCGCGGCCCACTTGAGGGTCCCGTGGCGGAAGGAGGTGTGGCGTGAGCGTTCCTACGGATGTTTCACCAGAGCGTGCAACTGCGATGCGGGCGCTTCTCGTCGACACGGTGAATGCTGAGCCGAAAGCGAGACGTGATCGATTCCGGAGGCGGTTTGCCATCTGGGGGTCGGTAGGGATTCTCGGCTTCAGTGGCTTCGCGATCGCCGGCGCAGCTGTCGTTGGTGCCGTGAGTGTGGACGAATACGAACTCGTACATTGTCTCGGCTCCGCGGACCGAGGTGTGAACGGCCAGTACAACGAGATGCAGGCCATGCTCGAGCCCGGTAAATCGGTCGACGCGACCATCGACGACGCGGTCCGGCTCTGCACGCTGATGTGGGAACAGGGTGCATTGCCGACTGATGGGGATCCCCTGACCTCACATACCGTGGGCACGGTTCCTGATCTTGTGGTATGCGTGATGCGGGATGGGAATCCGGCGGTGGTCCCAGGCGAGGCCTCGGTATGCAGTGCCCTCGGCCTCGCCTCGTTGTCGGCGGACTGAGGTCTACGCAGTACCTGTGGGCCTGAATACCATCGAGCGGACGCGATCATTGAAGGTGCCGCTCAGCGTCGCGCAATTCGGCGGGCAGAGGACGGCACCGTCGCTGTACGAATCGCCTGCGTAGAGCGAGATCCAGCAGTTGCTCGAGCCCTTCGCGGAGCTGACCTTGCCGTACCAGCCGCTAGGCAACGACGGGTACCCATAGGTAACGCCGTGGCATCCGCCGCCGGCGAAGTACGTGAGCGATGCGCCCCCATACTGGTCGTTCTCAAAGATGGTGCCGATGACAACCGAAGCGGCCGCAGCCCGCCCCATGGGCGGCAGCGAGGTGACGTACGCCTCAACCTCGTCGATCGAGTCGAAGCACACAGGCTCAATGACATCTGCTTCCGGCGAGGCGATGGGATGGGCCTCGACCGCACAGTGCTGTCGGGTCGGTTGGATGTCTGCTGCATAAGCCGGGTTGGCTCCGAAGAGCGTCGTCAGGGTGAGCGCGGCGAGAATTGCAGTGGTGATCTTGGTTTTCATCGGGTTGGTGCCTTTCTTGGGAGCTACGGGGGAAAAGGGCCCGTCACTAACTCATGTCCGATTCATCGCGCGGGTTCCCAGAAAGCGGCCCTCTGGCTTCAAGCTCCTTTCGGAGTGGGGAGGCGCGGCCCAGGCCGAACTCGAAAACACTCTCGAAATTTCGAACTGCGGAAAGGGCGGTGATCACGAATGGGCACGCTCGTGGGATCAGCTGCCTCCACGACAACCCGGGCTCGAGCACACTTCAGATGACTTTGGAACCCTGCGGTTGCACCGGACACCTCTCTTACAAAGGCCGCCATACACCGGTCAGCACTACCAACCGAAGGGAACTCCATTGAAGACTCGAATCCTGGCTGCAACGGCATTCACCGCCGTCGCGCTCCTGCTTGGGCTCGGAACGGCGCCAGCGTCTGCGACCGAGAGCGACCCATTCGAAGACGCTCGCGCCTTCCTGACCTCGTACGGCGTCGATGCTGAGAAACAGGATGATCTCATCGCAGCCTTCGAGCGGGGCGAAAAGTGGGATTCGTTCTCGAGCGACTCGACTCCGCTCTCAACCGAGACGACCGAGGAAGACGGGTACCAGAAAACGGTCTCGCACTACCAAGACGGTTCCGTTGCCGTCAGCCGCATGGAAATCCCGCAGAAGTCCGACCTTCTGCGGAGCAGCCCGAACGGCTGCTCCGTCAGCGGCAGCGTGCGCACCAACTGCAACGTCGACATGTGGGTCGGCGTTGTCTCGATGGGATTCAAGGCCGACTATAATCTCTCCACCAACAAGGTCACGAACGTCTGGGGTGCATCGTGGACGATCGGTGGAGCTTGCTCGTCCTCTCTCGTATATCTCGGTCGGCCCACGAGCTCAGTAGGACGCATGGACGTACAGGCGCAGATGTGTGTTCCTCCGGTCGGCACGGTCTTCTTCCTGCAGGTCACGGTCTCGAATGGCGTCGCGACCGAGAGCTGGAGCGCTTGACCAAGGCGTATAGAGTCACACAGAGGAGGTCCTGATGGGTTCGCTAACGGGGTGGCACGTAACGCTTGCCATTGAAGTTCTTGTCCTTGCGGTGGTGATCTCAGCGATCGTCATCATGGTGCGAGCCAGGCGAAGGCGTCGTGCTCGCAGCGGCGAGTAGCAGGACTTTGGATCGGTGGGTTGTCGCGGGCGCTCGCGGCAACCCACCGGCACATGTCGGTCCCGTTCGGCGCCTCCTCCTGGCTGCACGTCGAGCGCTGGTCCAGCTGCCGGTGATGATGCTTGCGGACACCTCAGGCCTGTCCGCGGGGAAGAGACGGCGGCGTGGCCATCCCACGTCGAATTGCTCGGCGGTCAGGCGAAGAGGAACAGCACGAACCCGATGAGCGGCAGCGTGCCCTGGGTGAGCGCGGCGCGCAGGTAGCCGCGGCCGCTCGTGGTGAGCACCGCCGCGGCGAGGAACATGCAGGCCGTGCTGAAGAGCACGAGCGCGCGGCCGGCCTCGTCGACGCCGGTCCACACGAGCACGAGCCCGATGGCCGCGCCGATGCCGAGGAACAGGTTGTAGAACCCCTGGTTGTAGGCCATCGGCCGCGTCGTGTCTGCCGCGGCCTGGTCGGCGACGCCGAATCGCCTCCAGGTGGCGGGCCTCGTCCACCACACGCTCTCCATGAGGAAGATGTAGCCGTGCAGCAGCGCGGCGAGGGCGACGAAGACGCTGGCGATGACGAGCATGTCGCGATCGTACTCCTCAGCCCGGCGTCGTCTCGGGCTCCACGGCGATCGCGACGTCGGTGCCGAGGAACCGCGAGAGTTCGGCGACGGATGCCTCGAGCCCGTGCTGCTCGGCCGCCGTGAACGCGCGCCACGGAACGATCCGCACCGTGGGAGCGCCCGACGCGAGGGGCGGCGCCCACCGCCCGACCATGACCCCGTCGATCATGAGCGCGTGCAGCGGGAACTCGGCGTGCAGCCCGTCGTCGCCCGGCCGGTGCAGGTACGCGCGGGGCGGCGCGTAGCCCATGATGTACTCGTCGTACGCCTGCAGCAGGTCGACCCGCGGCGACACATGGGAGGCGGGCGACGCCGAGGACGCACGCGACGTGCCGGGCGGCGCACCCGATGCCGCCTCGAGCGCACGCTCCTCGACGAGGTGGTCGACGCCGTCGACGTCGACCGTCGTGATGGGCCGGCCCGCGGCATCCGCTCGCTCGACCGCTTCGGCGAATGTGCGCCGCACGTCGGTGAGCGTGAACCCCGACCACGAGGCGAAGTCGCGGTCGGTCGCCGGTCCGCGTGAGGCGAGGTATCGGGTGGCGAGTTCGACGAGCGCGTCGGTGCGATCGCGTGGCTGCGACGGCGGGACTCGCTCGTCGAACGCCGCGTACGTGCGCTGCCTTCCGGCGTTCGCTCCGCTGATGACGAGGCGCTCGAGCTCGGCGAGCATGAGCACGTAGCCGAGCGGCACGCCGGTGGAGGGCAGGTCCTCGGCCGCGAGCGCCGTCGCCAGCTCGGCACGCGTGCGATGCCCGTCGGCGACCGACGCGGCGACGACGTCGAGGGCGCGGGCCGCGACCTCGCCCTCGACGCCGGTGACGCGGTACATCGACCCGTTCGCACGGTGCACGCGCTCGGCCGAGAGCTCGAGCAGCCAGCGGGCGTCGTCGGGGTGCAGGAAGTGCCAGGTCGGCCGCAGCACATGCGTGCGGAGGATGCGGCCCTCGTCGAGGTCGGCCAGCGTGCTCGAGGCATCCGGTCGGAACGCGGGCGGGACGCGCTGCGCGAGGCCCCACTGCGCGGGCAGGAACTCCTGCGCCTGCACGGCGCCGAAGCGTCGCACCGACTCGGCGGCCGAGGCATCGGGCGGGTGCCGCAGCCCCTGCACGTGCAGCCGCAGGTCGCGCAGCGTCGCGAGGTCCATCGCTACCTGGGCTCCGTGGTCACCGAGGCTCCGTGGTCACCGAAGATCGGGGACTACGAGACGTCCCGACGCCAGGTCGTCGCGCCGCCGATGAGGGTCGTGACCACGCCGATGCCGAGCAGCACGAGGCCGCCCTGCCACCACTCGAGCATGGTCGCCGAGGTGCCGACCGAGGCCACGCTGTAGAACGACGCGCCGACGAGGGCGTCGCTCGCCGCTCCGGGCAGGAACTGGCCGATCTTCGCCGTGACGTCGTTGAGCGAGGCGGCCAGGCGCAGGATCGGCTCCACGAACTGCGTGAACGCGATGACGATGACGATCGCCGCGACCTGGTTCGGCACGAGCGAGCCGAGGCCGACGCCGATCGTGCCCCAGAGCGCCATGGCCAGCACGCCGCGCCCGATCATGGCCCAGGTGTCGGAGGAGTCGAGCGCGGTGTCGATGCCGAACGCGGAGAGCGCGCCGGCGCCCGCACCGACCGACGTGGCGAACGCGGCGATGCCGAGGCCGGCGCCGAAGAGCAGCTGCGAGAGGAACTTCGCGCTCAGCACGGTCGCGCGCTGCGGCTCGGCGAGGAACGTCGGCGTGAGCGTCTTGTGCCGGAACTCCGTGGTGACCGCGAGCGCGCCGAAGAGCACCGGGAACACGTAGCCGATCGAGGAGGCGAAGCTGTAGACGAGCGGCGCCAGCCCCGCGGTCGGCAGCGGCGTCGAGGAGGCGCCGGCCGCGGCATCCGGATTGTCGGTTGCCCAGCCGAGGAACGCGCCGAACCCGCCCGCGAGGAACGCGACGTACGCGACGAGCAGCACCGTGAGCAGCCACCACATGCGAGTGGTGAAGACCTTCTGGAACTCGGAACCGAGTGCGCGGATCATGCCATCACTCCTTGGTTCCGTCGGCGGGTGCGGGCGGGGCGTCGGGCAGGTCGGGGGCGTCCGGTTCGTCTGGGGCCTCGGGCGAAGCGGATGCCTCGGGCTCGGCGCCTGCCGTCTCGGCGACCTCGGGCGCGTCGCCGCCGGTGACCGGCTCGGGCGCGAGCTCGACGTGGTCGACCTCGCCGTTGACGAGTGCGAGGAAGGACTCCTCGAGGCCGGACTTGAGGCGGTGCAGCGCCTTCAGCTCGACGCCGCCGACGAAGGCGGCGTGGCCGACGAGGCCCGGATCGGGCTCGGCGACGATGAAGCCGTTGCGGCCCTCGGAGTACTCGAGGCCCGCCTGCGCGAGGGCGGCGGCGAGCTTCGGGCGGTCGGGGGAGTCGGCGATGGTGCGCGGCGCGGACTCGAGCTCGAGGCTCGAGAGCGTGCCCGTCTTCGCCAGCCGGCCGCGGGAGATGATCACGACGTCGTCGACGCTCTGCTGCACCTCGCTCAGCAGGTGCGAGCTCACGAGCACGGTGCGTCCGTCTTGGGCCAGGCGCTGCAGGAACAGGCGGATCCACTTGATGCCCTCGGGGTCGAGGCCGTTGATCGGCTCGTCGAGCACGAACACGGCCGGGTCGCCGAGCAGCGTGAAGGCGAGCGCGAGACGCTGGCGCATGCCGAGCGAGAAGCCGCCGACGCGACGGTCCGCGAACTCGCTGAGGCCGACCTGCTCGAGCACGATCGGCACCCGCGACGACGGGATGCCCGCCGCGGTCGCCGTGACCTTGAGGTGGTTGCGCGCCGTTCGGCCCGGGTGGAAGCTCGCGTCGAGGGCGGCGCCGACGGTCTCGAGCGGCCGTTTCAGTGCGTGGTACGGCGTGCCGCCGAACGTGGCGGTGCCGCTCGAGGCCTTGACGAGCCCGAGCAGCACGCGCAGCGTCGTCGTCTTTCCGGCGCCGTTCGGGCCGAGGAATCCCGTGACCCTGCCGGGCTGCACGGTGAAGCTGAGGTTCTCGACCGCGGTGACGCTGCCGAAATGCTTGCTGAGCCCCGTGATCTCGATGGGGATGCCGCTGTTCATGCGCTCTCCTCGTCTGCGGGGGCGACCGGGCCGCACACGACCGCACCCCCGCACGGCCGGGCGACTGATCGCCACACGCTCACCCTAGCGAGGGAGGTTGGCACGGGGCATCCGTCGCGCGGGGGATTCGCGAGATCGCGCCTAGGGCGTGTCTGACAAACGCCACGTCGGTTTGCGCGGGCGTGACCACGATCTGATTCTCGCCGTGTCGGTCCAAGACGATGATGCCGTCCCGGTCGGCGCATCGATGGTTCGTACTCCGTCCACGCTGGCTTCGGCTGCCTCAGGCCGGCGATCGCGGTGCGTGCCGAACACGCTCTCCTGATGTGACCCTCGCGGTATCGGGCTCTCCGGGAGTAGGTTGCCGATCAGCAACGTCCAAACTGGGGGAACCACAATGAAACCTGACCGTCACGCCCGCACGATGCTTCCGATTCCCGACCGGCCGGCGCCGGGTCTGACGACCTACGACGCCAAGGATCCCGACACGGCGTATCCGCCGATCGAGCCGCTGCTCCCGCCCGAGGGCGCGCCGAACGTGCTGATCGTGCTGCTCGACGATGTGGGGTTCGGCGCGTCGAGCGCCTTCGGCGGCCCATGCAACACCCCGAACGCCGAGAAGCTCGCCGCGGGCGGCCTGAAGTACAACCGCTTCCACACGACCGCCCTGTGCGCGCCGACGCGAGCGGCGATGCTCAGCGGTCGCAACCATCACTCGGTCGGCATGGGCAGCATCACCGAGACGGCTACCTCGGCACCGGGCAACAGCTCGCTGAAGCCGAACACGAAGGCGCCGCTTGCGATGACGCTGAAGCTGAACGGGTACTCGACGGCGCAGTTCGGCAAGTGCCATGAGGTTCCGGTGTGGCAGTCGTCGCCGATGGGGCCGTTCGACGCCTGGCCGTCTGGCGGTGGCGGGTTCGAGACGTTCTACGGCTTCATCGGCGGGGAGAACAACCAGTGGGAGCCCGCGCTCTACAACGGCACGACGCCGGTCGAGCCTCCGGCGACGGCCGAGGAGGGCTACCACCTCACCGAGGACCTCGCCGATCACGCGGTCAGCTGGATCCGGACGCAGAAGGCGCTGATGCCCGAGAAGCCGTTCTTCGTGTACTTCGCACCGGGCGCGACGCATGCGCCGCACCACGTGCCCAAGGAGTGGGCAGACAAGTACGCCGGCAAGTTCGCCGACGGCTGGGACGCGCAGCGCGAGAAGACGTTCGCGCGGCAGAAGGAGCTCGGGGCCATTCCGGCCGACGCCGAGCTGACCCCGCGGCACGACGAAATCCCCGCGTGGGACGACATGCCCGCCGAGCTCAAGCCCGTGCTCGAGCGGCAAATGGAGGTGTACGCAGGGTTCCTGGAGCACACCGACCACCACGTCGGGCGCGTGATCGACGCGATCGAAGACCTCGGGGTGCTCGACAACACGATCATCTACTACATCATCGGCGACAACGGGGCGTCGGCCGAGGGCACTGTGAACGGCGCCTTCAACGAGATGGCCAACTTCAACGGCATGGCCGCGCTCGAGACGCCCGAATTCATGCTCTCGAAGCTCGACGAGCTCGGGTCGCCGAGCTCGTACAACCACTACGCGGTCGGATGGGCGTGGGCGATGGATGCCCCGTTCCAGTGGACCAAGCAGGTCGCCTCGCACTGGGGCGGCACCCGCAACGGCACGATCGTGCACTGGCCGAACGGCATCACGGAGCAAGGCGGACTGCGCTCACAGTTCACCCACTGCATCGATGTGGCGCCCACGATCCTCGAGGCGGCGGGGCTGCCAGAGCCCACGATGGTCAACGGAGTGCAGCAGTCGCCCATCGAGGGCACGAGCATGCTGTACACGTTCGATGACGCCGGCGCCGCCGAACGCCACGACCTGCAGTACTTCGAGATGTTCGGCAACCGCGGCGTCTACTACAAGGGCTGGAGCGCGGTGACCAAGCACCGCACCCCCTGGGTCATGGTCGGCGGCACGATGGTCGCGTTCGACGACGACGTGTGGGAGCTCTACGACGGCAGCACCGATTTCAGCCAGGCCCGCGACCTCTCGGCCGAGCAGCCCGACCGCTTGCACGAACTGCAACGGCTCTGGCTGATCGAGGCGGTCAAGTACAACGTGCTCCCGATCGACGACCGCACTGCCGACCGCCTCAACGCCGACATCGCGGGCCGGCCGACCCTCATTCACGGGAACTCCCAGTTGTTCTTCGCCGGGATGGGCCGGCTCTCCGAGAACAGCGTCGTGAGCATCAAGAACAAGTCGTTCTCGGTCACCGCTGAGGTCGAGGTGCCCGAGGGCGGCGCTGAGGGCGTGATCATCGCCCAGGGCGGCCGGTTCGGCGGATGGAGCGTCTACGTCACTGGGGGCAAGGCGAAGTTCGTCTACAACGTGCTCGGCATCCAGGAGTTCGCGACCGAGGCCGACACGGCGATCCCGGCGGGCACGCACCAAGTGCGCATGGAGTTCGCGTACGACGGCGGCGGGCTCGCCAAGGGCGGGGATGTCACGCTCTACTACGACGGCACCGCCGTCGGCACGGGTCGAGTCGGTGCCACCCAGGCAATGGTCTTCTCCGCCGACGAGACCACCGACGTGGGCTACGAGTCCGGAACACCGGTCAGTCCCGACTACTCCGTCGAATCGAGCCGGTTCACCGGCAAGATCCAGTGGGTGCAGATCGATCTCGGCGACGACGATCACGACCACCTCGTCGACCCGGAAGAGCGCATGCGCATCGCCATGGCGCGGCAGTAGGGCGAAGCCGCAGGCAGGGCACGCGCCCGCCCAGGGCACGACAACGGGGGCGGATGCCGCAACGTGAAGTCGAGGCATCCGTCCCCGTTTGTTCGTTCGACGCGGGCGACGGTGAGCAGGCTGGGGATCACGGCCAGAGGAAGCTCAGGTCATCATGAAGCTTGAGAGTTGAGGTGTCGGGCGTATGGCCGCAGCCCACCCTCGTTATCACCCCTTTCGTGCGATGCCGCCGGGCGGCGAAGCCGATACGTTCCACAGCATCTCGTCGCGTTGCGATGGAGTGCGGCACCCCGTATGGCGGTGCGGGGGGTGCGTTTGGTGAGGAAGGGGGCCGAGATGTCGGTCGCTTCTCGTGTTGTTCCTCGGTGGATCCGTCACTACAAGCCGTCATGGCTGTCGGGTGATGTCATCGCCGGCATCACCCTCGCGGCGATCGCGGTGCCGGAGGTGATGGGGTACACCTCGATCGCGCAGACGCCGGTGATCACCGGCTTGTACACGATCATCTTCCCGACGCTCGTGTTCGCGCTACTCGGCTCGTCGCGGCTGCTCGTGGTCGGCGCGGATTCGGCGACTGCGGCGATCCTGGCAGCCGGACTCGCCAGTCTCGGGATCGCCAGCCTCACACCCAACTCCGCGGAGTGGGTGGCCTACACCAGCCTCGTCGCGCTCGTCTGCGGAGTCCTCTCGTGGACCGCATCCAGGAACTCATCGACACGGCGCCGACACCCGTCCGGTGGCTGGTCCTGGACTGCTCCTCGATCGGAGACATCGACTACTCGGCGAGCGTTAACCTGGAAGGGCTGATCGCCTCCCTCCACGCCGAGAAGCGGACCTTCGCACTCGCCAACGTCGACCCGACCCTGAACCACGTGCTGAAGGCCCTCAGAGTGCTCGATCACTTCGACAATGCGCACATCTACCAGACGGTCGACGACGCGGTCGAGGCCTTCCAGGCGGAGAAGGCCACATCGCATGAGTGACTTTGGGGGCGAACCGGACTTTCGCGAGGGAGACCACGACCACACCGAGCACGCGACCGCGCAGCTCACGAAACCAGATGGGGGACCAGCAATGTCAGATCAGCTTCCGAGTTGGAACGACGGTGAGGCGCGCCGCGCTGTCGAACGATTCATCGCGGACGCCGTGTCGCCGGGTGGCGGATTCATCGACCCGGCCGATCGCATCGCGGTGTTCGACAACGACGGCACGCTCTGGATCGAGCAGCCGCTTCCCGTCCAGCTCGATTTCATCTTCCGCGCGTTCGCGAAGGCCGCGATCGAGGACCCCGCACTTGCGCAGGAAGAACCGTACAAAGCGGTCCTCGCACGCGATTCGTCGTACTTCGCGGCGGTCGGACAACAGCAGCCGGACGCAATCCAGTCCCTCGAGCAGGCACTCGCGAGGACCTGGCTGGGGAAGACTCCGGCGCAGTTCGAAGCCGAGGTCGGACAGTACTTCGCCGAGCAGAAGTCCGAGCGGTTCGGCGTGCCGTACCCGGAGCTCGTGTACAAGCCGATGCTCGAACTGTTCGACCTGCTGAAGGCCAACGACTTCCGGGTGTTCGTGTGCTCAGGCGGCGGTCGGGAGTTCATGCGGGCGATCGCCGAGTCGGCGTGGAGCATCCCTCGGGAACATGTGATCGGCACCGCCCCGACGTACGAGTACAAGGATGGTCAGATCCAACGTGGTGACGCCGCGCTCGGGGGTTTGGCTCTGGGCCCCGGCAAGCCTGAGCACATCTTCGCGCACACCGGCCGCCTTCCCGCGTTCGCCGGCGGCAACGCGGATGTCGATATCGAGATGCTGGAGTCTGCGACGTTCGCAATGCTGGTCGTCCACGACGACCCCGACCGTGAGTTCGGCTACGACACCGCCGCCGAGCGGTCGGTCGCTGCTGCGAAGGACCAGGGCTGGACCATCGTCAGCATGAAGAACGACTGGAACACCGTCTTCGGCCGAGACTGAGCACGTCGCGCACGGACCCACAACCACCCACACGAGAGGATGTTCGCCATGGGCGATCTCACCGCCATCGACATCCTCGTCCTCCCGGACGAGACGATGACCGCACACGCCACATCATGGAATGCACGACTGATCCAGAGCGTTCCCGACGGCTTCAGACTCGATGCGAACCACACACCCCATTTCACACTCCTGCAGCGATACGTCAAAACGGATCACCTCGACGATGTCGCCGCCGCGGTCGAAGCGTCGCTCGCCGGCCTCTCCGTCGCGACGCTCGAGCTGTCCGCCGTCAAGATCGCGCACATGGAACTGGCTGCAGCCCCCGGAGTCGGCCTGGCCGGACTCCTCGTGAAGCCGAGCCCCGCGTTGCTCGACCTCCAGACCCAACTCATCACCGCGATCCGTCCGTTCACAGGCGAGCACGGCACAGCCGACGCCTACGTGACCACCGATGCCGAGCCCGACATCAATCAGGACACGCTGGACTACGTCGAGACCTACGTACCGGCGCACAGTGGCGAGCACTATCTTGCCCACGTCACGATCGGCGAAGGCAAACTCGACGATCTGAAGTCATTCGAGGCCGAGCCGTTTGAAGCATTCACCTTCCACCCGACGGGAATCGCGATGTTCCAACTGGGCAACAACGGCACTGCCCGCACAGAGCTCAGGCACTGGCCTCTGCCGTGACGAAGTAGCGTGTGTGCGCGGATCTGACAAATGCCGCGCCCAGGCGATGATGGCGTTCAGGACCGCGGCCGCGCGGTAGACGATGGCGAGTTTGTCGTAGCGCGTCGCGAGCCCGCGCCATTGCTTGACGTGGCAGAAGCGGCGCTCGATGACGTTGCGACCTCGATAATCGACGGGGTCGAACTGCGGGGGTCGGCCGCCTCGTGACCCGCGTCGTTTCCGATGCCCTTGCTGGTCGGCCGGCTCCGGGATGACCGCGGTGATGCCACGCGATCGCAGGAGTGCTCGGGTCGCACGTGAGGAGTATGCCTTGTCACCGCGCAGCGCGTCGGGCGTCGTGCGCGGCCGGCCCGGCCCAACCCGATCGATGCGCAGCCGCTCGAGCAGCTGGACGAGCATGGGCGAGTCGCCGGCCTGCCCGGGCGTGCACAGCACGACGAGCGGGAGCCCGTTGCCGTCGACGAGCTGGTGGATCTTCGTGGACAAGCCGCCCCGGGAGCGCCCGACCGCGTGATCAGGCGGCTCGACGGCGGGATTCGTGTAATTCGACGAAGCCCCCTGTGAGGCGTGTGATGTTCGTCGCGTGCTGGTGCGCGCGGGCGATGGTCGAGTCGACCGAGATCGACCAGTCCACCGCGCCGACAGCGTCCGCAGTCGACAGCAGACGGCCCAGGACCGTGTCCCACGTCCCGTCACCGGCCAGGCGGCGATGCCAGGTCCACACGGTCTGCCACGGCCCGAACACCTCGGGCAGATCACGCCACGCGATCCCGCACCGGTACCGGTAGATGATGCCCTCGACCATCGAGCGGGCGTCCGAGAACGGCCGCCCCTTCCGCCGCGTCGGACGAGGCAACAACTCCTCGATCAACGACCACTGAAGATCCGAAAGCAACTGAAACCGCGACACACACCAACAATCTCAGATCCACCTCGGACCATTTGTCAGACATGCCCTAGTTCAGCGGGCGGATGCCCTCGGGCAGCACGCCGCCGAGGTAGAGGTCGGTCGCGAGGTCCTGCAGGGCGCCGAGCGCGACGCGCTGTGTGGTCGGGCCGTACGAGACGCGGGCGACGCCGAGCTCCTGCAGACGTGCGGGCGCGGGCACGCCGGGCAGTCCGATGAGCGTGACCTTGAGCTCGCCGATGCCCTCGACGAGCTGCGTCACGACGTCTTCGCCGAACATGCCGGGCACGAAGACGCTCGTCGCGCCGGCGTCGAGGAAGGCGCGGCCGCGCTCGATCGCGTCGGCGACGGTGACCTCGAGCGGGCGGTCGCCGGCGCGGACGAAGGCGTCGGTGCGGGCGTTCAGGGCGAACGGCACGCCCTCGGCTTCGGCGGCTGCGACGGCGGCGCGCACGGCGGCGACGGACTCGTCGAGCGGCTTGAGCTGGTCTTCGAGGTTGGCGCCCACGACGCCCTCGCCGATCGCGCGGCGCACGGTCTCGCCCGCGTCGCCGAAGCCCGCGTCGAGGTCGGCGCTCACGGGCACGTCGACGGCACGGACGATGCGGCCGACCATGTCGAGCATGAGGTCGAGGGGGATCTGCTCGCCGTCGGGGTACCCGAAGGTCGCGGCGATGGAGTGGCCCGCGGTCGCGAGGGCGCGGGTGCCCGGCAGGGCGGCGACGGCCCTGGCGGAGACGACGTCCCACACGTTCACCACCTGGAGCAGCTCGGGTGCGGTGTGCAGGCGGACGAGTTCGGCGGCGCGTTCGGCGGTGGTCATGGTTCCAGCGTATGGCCGTTGCGAGGGACGACCGCCGCGTCACCCGGATGAGGTCCGGAAACCGCCGACCCGAGCCCGGCGGGAGCGATCCTCAGGCGAGCGCCGCGGCCAGCCCGGCGAGCAGCCGGTCGATGTCGTCGTCGTCGGTGTAGGGCGCGAGCCCGACCCGCAGTCCGCCCGCGTCGCCGAGTCCGAGCCGGCGCGACGCCTCGAGCGCGTAGAAGTCGCTGCTCGGCGCGAGCACCTTCGCCTCGGCGAGCCTCGCGGTGACGGCGGATGCCTCGTGGCCGGCGAACGTCAGCAGCAGCGTCGGGGTGCGTCGTGCCGCCCGCGAGTGCACGGTCGTTCCCGGAAGGTCGGCGATGCCGGCCTCGAGCCGTGCGAGCAGTCGGGACTCGTGCGCACGCAATGCCCGATACGAGGCCGCCAGCCGCGCGCGGCGCGAGCCCGCGGCATCCGCCTGCTCGGCGTCGATGGAGGCGATGCCGGTGCGCGACGGCGCGACGAACCCGGCGAGCACCTCGACGGCGGCGGTCACGCCCGCGAGCAGTTCGTACGGCAGCGTGCCGAACTCGAATCGCTCGGGCACGACCTTGGTCGACGGCAGCAGCTTGTCTGGCCAGATCGACTCGAGCAGGTCGGGCCGGGCGGCGAGCACGCCGCAGTGCGGGCCGAGGAACTTGTACGGCGAGCACGAGAAGAAGTCCGCCCCGAGTGAGGCGAGGTCGGGCAGCTCGTGCGCCGTGAAGTGCACGCCGTCGACGTAGACGAGCGCGCCGGCCTCGTGAGCCGCCGCCGTGATCGCCGCGACATCCGGAATCGTGCCGATGAGGTTCGACGCGGCCGTCACGGCGACGAGCCTGGTGCGCTCGGTGACGAGGCTCGCGACGGCCTCGACCGGCAGTTCACCGGTGGCCGGATCGAAGTCCGCCCAGCGCACGGTCGCCCCCACGCGATCGGCGGCCTGCACCCACGGCCGGATGTTCGCGTCGTGGTCGAGCCGGGTGACGATGACCTCGTCGCCCGGCCCCCAGTCCTTCGCGAGGTGCCGCGAGAAGTCGTAGGCGAGCTGCGTGGCGCTGCGGCCATGCACGATGCCGCGTGGATGCACGTTGACGAGGTCGCCCAGCGCGGCGCGGAACGCGTGCACCGCGGCCTCGGCGTTCCGCTCGGACGGGCCCGTCGTTCCCCGGTTCGAGAGCGGCCCGGTGAGCACGGATGCCACGGCGTCGCCGACCGCTCGCGGCGTCTGCGTTCCGCCGGGGCCGTCGAAATGCGCCCAGCCGCTCGCGAGCGAGGGGAAGGCGGATCGGATGCGCGCGACGTCGTAGCCCATGACCGTGAGCCTACGGCGAACACGCGCCCCGGCGCCGCCCCGCGGCCCGCTCGCCCCGCGGCCCGCCCGCCCCGCCGATACGATGCACTCATGAGCGGGGAGGGCTCCGAGGCATCCGGAGCGGGGGCGCCGCCGACGCCGAGCAGGCGCCGGCTCTCGCTCAACGCCCTGCTCGACGGCTTCTTCTTCGTCTACGCGGGCATCGCCGCGGTCTGGCTCGCGTGGCTGGTGTTCACGGAGTCGTTCTCGTTCGGCTGGTGGGGCATCGCGTTCTTCGTCGCCTTCTGGCTGCTGCTCGCGTACCTCGTGCTGCCGCGCCTGCACCGCATCCTCACGACGATCTACGTGCCCGACTACTTCATGGGGCGGGCGCGCACGAGCGACGGCCTGCTCGGCGACCCCGTGAACCTCGCGATCGATGGGTCGGAGGAGGCCCTGCACGCCGCGATGGTGAATGCCGGATGGACCCGGGCCGACGACATCACGCTCGCCACGAGCTGGCGCATCATCACCTCGACGGTCACGCGCCGCAGCTACGACGAGGCGCCGGTGAGCCCGCTCTTCCTCTTCGGCCGGCAGCAGGACGTCGCGTACCAGCAGGAGGTCGAGGGCAACCCGGCCAGGCGCCACCACGTGCGGTTCTGGCGCACGCCCGAGGGGTGGCTGCTGCCCGGCGGACGCCGTGTCGACTGGCTCGCGGCCGGCACCTTCGACCGCGCGGTCGGCTTCTCGCTGTTCACGCTGCAGATCACGCACAAGATCGACGCCGACACCGACGTCGAGCGCGACCACATCGTGTCGACCGTGATCGCCGCCAACCCCGACGCGCGCGTCGACGTGCTGCGGGACTTCTCGACCGGCTACCACTCCCGCAACGGCGGCGGCGACTCGATCAGGACCGACGGCGACCTGCCCGTGCTCGAGCTCGACGTCGACGGGCCGGCGGATGCCGCGGCGGGGCCGGGCCCGGACGTCGCAGCGGATGCCGCGTCGCAGTCGGGCACGGTCGCCGCGGTGGCGGTCGCGGCGAGTGCCCGAGCGGATGCCGCAGCGAGTCGGCCGCCCGGGCTGGAGCCGCGCAAGCGCGCGGCGTTCGAGTCGCCGGCGGTGCTCGCCGCCCCGGTCGAGGCGCCGCCGACGATGGCACGGCCCACGGCGACGACGCTCGGCAGCGTGCTCGTCGTGCTGCGCGCGCTCGCCGGGGTCGTGTGGCTGATCTCGCTCGCCGTCACGTGGCGGCAGGTGCTCCGCGACGACTTCGGGTTCGATCCCGCGCCGGGAAGCGATGACGACCAGGGACTCACCGTGCTGCTCGTCGTCATCGTCGCGGCCGGCGCTCTCGGCCTGCTCGTGGTCATGCTCTTCGGGCTCGCCGTCTACCGCGGCAGCAACCTGGCGCGCCTGCTCGTGATGACGTTCACCTCCATGAGCATCACGACCGCCGCGATCGACTACTTCGCGGGCGACGAGGAGATCACGATCCGCACGACGTTGCTGACCCTCGCGCTCGACATCCTCGTCATGCTCGCCCTGTCGAGCCGTGCAGCGCGCGCCTACGCCCGGCGCCCGCGCCCCCGGGCCAGCCGCACGCCCGGGTAGGCGACTTCAGGTCGCCCACTCGATCTGTGTGTGCGGCGCGGAGTCGTTCCGGGGCGGGTCGCCGACGGCGGGGCGGGGTCGCCGACGGTGGGGCGGGGCGGGGTCGCCGACGATGTGGCGATCACCGGGCCTCGACACGCACCGCCGGCGCGATGACGGGCAGGGGGATCTCGGCCTGGTTGGCTGCGAACATCCTGCGCACGATCGGCCGTGCGAGCCTCGACAGCATCACCCCGGTCATCACGCGTGACATCACGGCCTCGAACCGGTTGGCCGGAACCATCCGCTCGATGCCGCCGCCCATGAGCTGCTTTCCGGCCTCGGCGAAGGGCACGATGTCGCTCGCGTACCGTCGTGCGGCGCCGGCCGGGTCGGCGGGCGTCTCGGCGAGGCGCGCGGCGAGCAGGTACGCGCCGATGAGCGCGGTCGCCGTGCCCATGCCCGACATGGGCGAGCCGCACGAGGCGGCGTCGCCGATGAGCACGACCCGTCCGCTCGCGGCCGCGGGAACGTCGATTCGCGCGAGCTCGTCGAAGGTGAAGTCGGATGCCTCGGACATGGCCTCGAGCGCGGCCGGGCCGTGCCATCCGATGCCCTCGAGCGCTTCGCGGATGAGTGCCTCCTGCGCGGCCCGGTCGCCGCGCAGGGCGGGGTCGCGGTCGACGCGCAGCGTGAGGATCGCCTTCGACGTCGTCGGGTCGAGGTCGGGGCGGATGCCGAGCGTCGCGCCGGGCACGAACCGCATCGCGAACCAACCCGGCTCCGCGTCGGCGGGGGTCGGCATCGTGAAGAAGGCCATGTAGCCGCCGAGATAGGTCGAGTAGCGCTCCTCTGGGCCGAAGGCGAGCCGCCGGGTCGCGGAGTGCAGGCCGTCGGCGCCGACGACGAGGTCGAACCGCTCGGGCGCGGCGTGCTCGAAGGTGACGTCGACGCCGTCGGCGTCGTAGGCGAGGGCGCTGATGCGGTCGCCGTAGCGCAGGTCGAGCAGGCCGGGGGCGGCCGCATCCGCCGCCGCGAGCTCATCGAGCAGCACGGCGTCGAGGTCGCCGCGGGCGATCTCGATCTCGGCGACCGCGCCCTTGCCGTCGAAGTCGGCCATCGACATGCGCCCGAACACGCGGCCGCTGCCGTTCACGTAGGCGAGCCCGAGCTCGTGCAACTGACGCGAGCGGATGCCGCGGAGCAGCCCCATGCGCTCGACGACCTCTCGGCTGGCCCCACGGAGGTCGACGGCCTGGCCGCCCTGGCGAGGCGCGACCGCCAGCTCGACGACGGTGGTGCGGATGCCGCTGCGGACGAGCTGCAGCGCGAGCGCGTGCCCGGCGATGCCGCCGCCGGAGATGAGGATGCGCGGGGTGGGGTTCGAGGTTGCGGCGTTCATGGGTTCCGGCCCTTCAGGAGGAGTTGCACGTTTGTCTTGCACATATGTCTAACAGGCATTGGAACGGATGTCTAGTACATATGTCTCAGACGTTCGAGTAGTCTGGAGCCATGGGAAATCGTGAGGACCTGCTCGCCGGCGCACGCAAGGTGATCGAGGAGCGTGGGGTCGCCAGGGCCACCGCCCGCGACATCGCCACCGAGGCGGGAGTGAGCCTCGCCGCCATCGGCTACCACTTCGGCTCGAAGGAGCAGCTCATCACCGAGGCGCTCATCGATGCGCTCGACAACGCGATCGGCGACGGCATGGGTCGGCTCATCCGCGAGGGGAGCGGTCAGCCCCTGCTCGACGCCTTCGCCCACCTCTGGAACGGCATGCCGGCGATCTACGCCGACAACCGAGGCGCGCTGCTCGCGAGCCTCGAGAACACGTTGCGCATCGTGCGCGAACCCGACGCGCGAGACCAGATGAGCGGCGCGGTCGACGGCGCGTTCACGGGCATCGCCGAGGACTTCGCAGCCGCGCATCCCGACCTCGGCGAAGACCGGGCGCGCGCGCTCGCCGAGCTCAGCTTCGCGATCGTGCAGGGACTGGCCATGGTCTGGCTCCTGAACCCCGAGGGCACGCCGAGCGGCGACCGCCTGGCCGAGGCCGTGCGGGTGCTCGCCGCGCCGCCTGCCGGATAGCTCGTTACTCGGCCGTCGCCGGCGCACCGGCGTGCACGGCGCATTCGGCCGTGTCGCACGACTCGCAGACGACGAGCTGCGTGCGGCACGAGGCATCCGTGCAGTTGACGGTTCGCTTGGTCGCCGCGCCGCAGACCGCGCAACTGCCGATCACGGCCGCGTGGTCGCTGAAGTCGATCGAGCCGCGGCCGTCGAAGACGTAGAGCGACCCGTTCCAGAGCCCGTCGTCGCCGAAGCGCTCGCCGTAGCGCACGATGCCGCCCTCGAGTTGGTAGACCTCGCCGAAGCCGCGGCTCGTCATGAGGCTCGAGAGCACCTCGCAGCGGATGCCGCCCGTGCAGTAGGTGACCACTGGCCTGCCTTTGAGCTCGTCGTACTCGCCCGAGTCGAGCAGTTCGACGAAGTCGCGCGTCGTGTCGACGTCGGGCACGACGGCGCCGGCGAAGCGCCCGATCGCGGCCTCGAGCGCGTTGCGCCCGTCGAAGAACACGACGTCGTCGCCGCGTTCGGCCACGAGCTCGTGCAGCGCGTCGGGGCTGAGCCTCGCGCCGCCGCCGACCACGCCCGAGTCGTCGACGCGCAGCTCGCCCGGTGCGCCGAACGAGACGATCTCGTCGCGCACCTTGACGCTGAGCTTCGGGAAGTCGAGCGTCGCGCCCTGCTCGTCGAGGCCCGTGCCCTCGCTCCACTTGAAGTCGATGTGCTTGAACGCCGGGTACTCGCGCGTCTTGCGCACGTAGCGCTTGAGCGCCCCCATCTCGCCGCCGAGCGTGCCGTTGATGCCGTGCTCCGACAGCAGGATGCGCCCGCGCAGCCCCAGCGACTCCGCGAGGTCGCGCTGCCACAGGCGCACGGCGTCGGGGTCGGTGATGGGCGCGAAGGCGTAGTAGAGGAGGATCTTGGCGAGGGCCACCCCGAGATTCTACGAGCGGATGCCGAGCGGATGCCGCGAGCCGTCCGGGTGCCGACGGTGAGCGCCGCTACCCCGAAATTCTCCGAGCGGATGCCGAGCGGATGCCGCGAGCCGTCCGGGTGCCGACGTTGAGCGCCGCCACGGGGGTAACGTCCAACCATGAGGTCGAGCATGAGGTGCGAGCCGTGAGGTCCAGGGCATGAGCGGGTTCCCGCCGATCGAGGACTATGCGTTGCTGGCCGACGGCCGCACCGCCGCGCTGGTGTCGCGCGAGGGCGGTATCGACTGGCTGTGCCTGCCTCGTTTCGACTCGCCGTCGGTGTTCGCCGCGCTCATCGGCGGCCCCGATGCCGGGCACTGGGCGCTGCGCCCGACCGACGCCGCCGTCATGTGCACGCGCGAGTACGACCGCGGTACCTTCGTGCTGCGCACGCGCTGGCGGAGCCCCGACGGCGAGGCCGAGGCCGAGGTGGTCGAGTTCATGCCGCTGCGCCATCGGGGCTCTGCGATCGTGCGCCGCGTGCGCGGCATCCGCGGCGAGATGGAGTTCCGCGAGACCGTGCGGTTCCGCTTCGACTACGGGTCGGTCGTGCCCTGGGTTCGGCGCATGCACGACGACGGCCACGGCATCCTCGCGGTCGCCGGACCCGACTCGGTCGTGCTGCGCGGTCCGCGCCGCACCGCGAGCGACCACGCGCACGTCGTCGAGTTCACGGTCGCGGAGGGGGAGCACGTCGACCTGCGACTGTCGTACTCCCGGTCGTGGCGGCACCCGTCCGCCACTGCCGACGTCGACGCCGAGCTCGAGTCGACCATCTCGGGTTGGCGCGACTGGACGCAGCGGGCCGAACCGCAGACCAGGTACGAGCGCGAGGTCGAGCGGTCGCTGCTCGTGCTGCGGGCGCTGACCCACGAGGACACCGGCGGCATCGTCGCCGCGGTGACGACCAGCCTGCCCGAGCAGATCGGCGGGGAGCGCAACTGGGACTACCGGTTCGTCTGGCTCCGCGACGCCGCGCTCACGGTGCAGGTGCTCGTCGATCACGGGTACGTCGACGAGGCGCAGGTCTGGCGGCGCTGGCTCCTGCGCGCGATCGCGGGCGATCCGGCCGACCTGCAGATCATGTACGACGTCGGCGGCGGTCGCCGGCTCGGCGAGGTCGAGCTGCCCGAGCTGTCGGGGCACCGTGATTCACGTCCGGTGCGCATCGGCAACGCGGCATCCGAGCAGATCCAGTGGGACATCTTCGGCGAGGTCATGGTCGCCCTCGACCACGCGCGCGAGGCCGGGCTCGAGGAGTCGGCGTTCTCGTGGCCGCTGCAGCGCTCGCTGCTCGAGTTCCTCGCCGCGAACTGGCGGCGCCCCGACCACGGCATCTGGGAGATCCGCGGTCCGGAGCGGGCGTTCACGCATTCGCGCGTCATGGTCTGGGCGGCGTTCGATCGCGGCATCCGCGCCGTCGAGCGCCACGGACTCGAGGGGCCGGTCGATCGGTGGCGCGCGATCCGCGACGAGGTGCGCGCCGAGGTGCTCGCCCACGGCTTCGACGCCGGGCGCAACACGTTCACCCAGCATTTCGAAACGACCGAGACGGATGCCGCGTTGCTGCAGTTGCCTCAGGTGGGCTTCGTGGCGCACGACGATCCGCGCATGCTCGGCACGGTCGCCGCGATCGAGGCGGACCTGCTGCGCGGCGGACTGCTGCTGCGCTACCGCACCGAGAGCGGGGTGGACGGGCTCGACGGGTCGGAGCATCCGTTCCTCGCCTGCTCGTTCTGGCTCGTCGAGCAGTACGCGGCGACGGGCCGCATCGACGAGGCCGAGGCGCTCATGACCAGGCTGTGCTCGTTCGCGAACGACGTGGGCCTGCTGAGCGAGGAGTACGACGTGACGGCCGGAACGCAGATGGGCAACACCCCGCAGGCGCTGACGCATCTCTCGCTCGTGCGCGCCGCCGACGCGCTCGCCGCGGCGAGCGACCTCAGTGCTTCTGGCCGGTGAAGGCGAGCACCCCGCCGAGCCCGATGAGCATCACGCCGCCGCCGGCGGAGAGGTGCTCGATGCGCTTCGGCGACCGTGCGAACCAGGTACGGGCCGCGCTCGCCGCGATCGCCCACACGGAGTCGCAGGCGAGGGCGAGCAGGATGAACACGAGGCCGAGCTCGAAGAGCTGCAGTGGGATCGACCCGGTCGTGAACGACACGAACTGCGGCAGCACGGCCACGAAGAACGCGATCGTCTTCGGGTTCGAGACGCCGACCACGAACCCCTCGCCGAGCTGGCGCCGATGCGAACGGGGCGTCGCGCCGTCGGTGGCCGCGCCCGCGGCATCCGCTCGATGGCGGATGGCCTGCACGCCGAGGTAGACGAGGTACGCGGCGCCTGCGAACTTCACGATCGTGAAGACCACGACCGACTGCGCGACGATCGCGCCGACGCCCAACGCCACGGCGATCACCAGCGGGATCATGCCGATCGCGTTGCCGAGCACGCTGAGCAGGCCGCCGACGCGGCCGAGCGCGAGCGAGCGGCCGATGACGAAGAGCACGCTCGGACCCGGGATGACGATGAGCACGACCGACGCGACGACGAACGCCCAGAGCGACTCGATGGGGACCATCCGGCGATGGTACTCCCGTGGGTCTCGATACGCTCCGCCACTCGACCGGCGTCGCCACTCGACCGGCGAGCGAGAGTACGGTGGCACGGTGAGCGAGCACATCTCCGCGAGCGTGGCCGACGGGGTCGGCCACGTCACGCTCAACCGTCCGAAGGCGCTGAACGCCCTGAGCTACGAGATGATCCTCGCGCTCACCGAGGTGTTCGACGCGTGGCGCGAGGACTCCGAGGTCGCGGTCGTCGTGCTCGACGGCGCCGGCGACCGGGGACTCTGCGCCGGCGGCGACATCCGCGAGCTGTACGAGATGTCGACCGGCGGGCGGGCGGCCGACGCGCGCACCTTCTTCCGCACCGAGTATCGGCTGAACGCCGCGATCGCACGCTACCCGAAGCCCGTCGTCGCGATCATGGACGGCATCACCATGGGCGGCGGCATCGGCCTGGCCGGCCACGCCTCGATCCGGGTCGTCACCGAGCGCTCGCGGGTCGCGATGCCCGAGACCCGCATCGGCTTCACGCCGGATGTCGGCGGGTCGTGGCTGCTCGCGAGCGCGCCGGGCGAACTCGGCGTGCACCTCGCGCTGAACTCGCGCACCATGGACGCCGCCGACGCGATCCACGCCGGATTCGCCGACGCGTTCGTGCCCTCCGAGAACCTCCCGCACCTGCTGCAGGCGCTCGCCGAACGCGCCGACCCGGGCAGCCCGGCCGAGATCGTCATGCTCTTCGACGAGACGCCGGGCCCGTCGGCGCTCGCCGCGAGCCGCGACTGGGTCGACGCCTGCTATTCCGCGCCGACGGTCGCCGAGGTCATCGGGCGGTTGCGCGGGCGGAGCGAGCCGGATGCCGCGGCCGCCGCCGACGAGCTCGAGACCCTCTCGCCGACGGCCCTCACCGTGACCCTCGCCGCCGTGCGCCGCGCACGCACGCTGCTCCGCCTCGAGGACGCGCTCGAGCAGGAGTTCCAGCTCGTCTCGTGGTTCGTCGAGCAGCCCGACCTGCACGAGGGCATCCGCGCGCAGGTCATCGACAAGGATCGAAACCCGCGATGGGATCCGTCGACCCTCGCGGAGGTCGAGAACGACATCTTCGACCGTGTCGTCTCGGCGCAGGTGCACGAGCGGGTCTGGCCGGGATAGCGTGGCAGAGTGAAGACCCACCACCTGCGCACCCACCGGAGTGACGAGAACCTCGCGCGTGAGGGCCAGCTCGCCTGGCAGCTCGCGGCCATCGCGACCGATCCGGTCGAGCTCGACGACGACGTGGTCGACATGGTCGTCAACCGCGTCATCGACAATGCCGCGGTCGCGGCGGCATCCCTCGCCCGCGGCCCGGTCGTGTCGGCCCGCAGCCAGGCGCTCGCGCACCCGGTCTCGATCGGCGGCGACGGCGCCACCGTCTTCGGCGCCGATGCCGCGCGCCGAACGAGCCCCGAGTGGGCCGCGTGGGCCAACGGCGTCGCCGTTCGCGAGCTCGACTTCCACGACACCTTCCTCGCCGCCGAGTACTCGCACCCGGGCGACAACATCCCGCCGGTCGTCGCCGTGGCCCAGCACCTCGCCGCGACGCGCGGACTCACCGGGCGCGACGTCGTGCGCGGCATCGCCACGGGTTACGAGATCCAGATCGACCTCGCCAAGGCGATCAGCCTGCACGCGCACAAGATCGACCACGTCGCCCACCTCGGCCCGTCGGCCGCCGCGGGCATCGGCACGCTGCTCGGCCTCGATCAGGAGACGATCTTCCAGGCCATCGGCCAGGCCCTGCACACCACGACCGCCACGCGCCAGTCGCGCAAGGGCGAGATCTCCACGTGGAAGGCGCACGCCCCGGCCTTCGCGGGCAAGATGGCGGTCGAGTCGGTCGACCGCGCCATGCGCGGGCAGACGAGCCCCGTGCCCATCTACGAGGGCGAAGACGGCGTCATCGCGTGGCTCCTCGACGGACCGGATGCCTCCTACGAGGTGCCGCTGCCCGACACCGGCGAGGCCAAGCGCGCCATCCTCGACAGCTACACGAAGGAGCACTCGGCCGAGTACCAGGCGCAGGCCTGGATCGACCTGGCCCGCAAGCTCCACGAGGAGTACCCGCTCATCATCGACCCCGAGCTCGTCGAGTCGATCACGCTGCACACCTCGCACCACACGCACTACGTCATCGGCTCGGGCGCGAACGACCCGCAGAAGTACGACCCCGACGCCTCGCGCGAGACGCTCGACCATTCGATCCCGTACATCTTCACGGTCGCGCTCCAAGACGGCTCGTTCAACCACGAGACCTCCTACGACGCAGAGCGGGCGCACCGCGCCGACACGGTCGAGCTCTGGAAGAAGGTCTCCACGGTCGAAGACCCCGAGTGGACCCGGCGCTACCACTCGAACGACATCGCCGAGAAGGCGTTCGGCGGCAGGGTCGTCATCAAGCTCGCCGACGGCGGCGAGATCGTCGACGAGATCGCCGTGGCCGACGCGCATCCGCTCGGAGCCCGCCCGTTCGGCCGCGAGCAGTACGTGGCGAAGTTCCGCACGCTCGCCGAGTGGGTGCTCGAGGAGGCCGAGATCGAGCGGTTCCTCGACCTCGCGCAGCGCCTGCCCGAGCTCGGACCCGACGAGCTCGGCGGCCTGACCATCACGGCGGCGCCCGGCGCGCTCGTGAGCGTGGAGATCCCGACCGGGCTCTTCTAGGCGTCGGGCGGCTCGTCTCGACCCGACTCTCGCTGAATGGCAGCGCGGCACCCCCGCGCCCGGGCGGAGTCGTAGGCTGGGTGAGCGTGCGCACCGTGGCGCCGCCCCGCCAGCACTCACGAGGAGCACGATGAGCGACCAGCAGCAGGCACCCGAGATCTACAAGGGACTCGCCGGAGTCCCCGTCGACTACACGGCGGTCTCCAAGGTGAACCCCGAGACGAACTCGCTGCTGTACCGCGGCTACCCCGTGCAGGAGCTCGCGGCTTCCGCCACGTTCGAAGAGGTCGCCTACCTGCTCTGGCACGGCGAACTGCCCGACGAGCGCCAACTCGCCGAGTTCGAGACGCTCGAGCGCTCGCAGCGCGGCCTCGACCACGAGATCAAGCGCGTCATCGACGAGCTGCCGCTCACCGCGCACCCCATGGACGTCGTGCGCACGGCCGTGAGCGTCATCGGCGCCATCGACCCGAACACGGCCGACGACTCGCGCGAGGCGAACCTCGAGAAGTCCATCCGCCTCTTCGCGAAGCTTCCCTCGATCGTGTCCTACGACCAGCGGCGCCGGCACGAGCTCGACTTCGTGGAGCCCCGCGACGACCTCGGGTACTCGGCGAACTTCCTCTGGCAGACCTTCGGCGAACTGCCCGAGCTGCCCGTGGTCAGCGCGTTCGACGTGTCGATGATCCTCTACGCCGAGCACTCGTTCAACGCGTCGACGTTCACGGCCCGCGTCATCGCGTCGACGCTCGCCGACCTCTACTCCGCGGTCACCGGCGCGATCGGCGCGCTCAAGGGTGCGCTGCACGGCGGCGCCAACGAGGCCGTCATGCACACCTTCGAGGAGATCGGCCCCGGCGAGGGCGGCGCCGAGCGCGCGGTCGAGTGGCTCGACGCGGCGCTCGCCGAGAAGCGCAAGATCATGGGCTTCGGACACCGCGTGTACAAGAACGGCGACTCGCGCGTGCCCACCATGCGCGACGCCCTCGAGCGCATGGTCGAGTACTACGACCGTCCCGACCTGCTCGAGCTCTACACCTCGCTCGAGGCGGCCATGGGCGAGCGCAAGAACATCAAGCCGAACCTCGACTACCCGGCCGGTCCGACGTACCACCTCATGGGCTTCGACACCGAGACCTTCACGCCGCTGTTCGTCGCATCCCGGGTCACCGGCTGGACGGCGCACATCATGGAGCAGAACGCCGCGAACGCGCTCATCCGCCCGCTCTCGGTCTACAACGGCCCAGACGAACGGCACGTCCCAGAGGGTCGCTGACTCGCGGCGCGCCGCGGCGCGCCCGCACTCCGACCCGGTCCCGGGGCATTCCGACACTGATGCTCCAGCGGGGTCAGTGTCGGAGCTTCGGAGCGGCCTCCCACGTCCGCGTCCGCGATGGCCACCGACGCGCTCGGTCGGGCGAGGTTCCCGCATCCGCACAAGCGCGCCCCGCGGCATCCGCTCGCGCACTGTGGCGACCCGCCAATGATGGGGAATCGACCACAGAACCGAAGTACAGTCGTCGACTATGCACATGTTCTTCCGCACGCTGCTGCACGTGCTGTTCCTCGCGCGCCGCAAGCCCGACCTCGAGCACTACGAGGTCGCGCGCACGGACTTCATCACGCTGCCCACTGATCTCGACATCAACCGGCACATGAACAACGGCGTGTACTTCTCGATCATGGATGTCGCGCGCTTCGACATGCTCGTGCGCAACGGCGTCTGGCGCATCATGCGCGAGAAGGGCTGGTACCCCGTGGTCGCGAGCGAGACGATCACGTTCCGCAAGTCGCTGCAGCTGTGGCAGCGGTTCACGATCGAGTCGCGCATCCTCGGCTTCGACGAGAAGGCCGTGTACGTCGAGCAGCGCTTCGTGCGCCCCGGCGCCGACGGCCGGCCCGAGGTCTACGCGACGGGCTTCATCCGCGGACGGTTCCTGCGCAAGAGCGGCGGGGTCGTGCCCGTGCCCGAGCTCATCGAGGCGTTCGGCACCGTCGAGGGCGACGGCCTGCCCGAGTGGATCGAGCGTTGGGGGGCGGATGTCGCGCTGCCGGCCACGCGCGCCGAGGCGCCGTCGATCTGGGCCGACGCCGAGCCCGAGGCATCCGCCGGTCGAGGCCGGAACCGGAACCGCTAGAGCCGCGCCTGCTTCGGGATCACGATCTCGCGGATGATGAGCAGGATGCCCGCCGAGATCGGGATCGCGACGAGGGCGCCGAGCAGGCCGAGCAGCGTGCCACCCGCGAGTGCCGAGATGAGCACGATGGTGCCCGGCACCTGCACGGCCTTGCCCATGACCTTGGGCGTGAGCACGTACGCCTCGACCTGCATGTAGACGAGCATGAAGATGAGCACGACGATGCCCGCGGTCGGCGAGACCAGCAGCGAGATGATCGTCATGAGGATCGTCGTCAGCACGGTACCGATGAGCGGGATGAGCGTGACGAAGAACGCGACGACGCCGATGACGAGCGCGTAGGGCACGCCCACGATCACGAGCAGGATCGTCGAGTAGGTCGCGTTCATGAACGCCAGGATGACCATGCCGCTGAGGTACTTGCCGACCGAGAGCATGATGCGTTCGGCGAGGTCCGAGATCTGGGCCCGGTTCGACTTGCGGATCAGGGTGTAGCAGGCCTGCTTGGTGCTGTCGAGCGTGGCGATGAAGTAGATCGAGAGCACGAAGACGAAGAAGCCGGTCGAGATCGCGCTGACGACCGAGGCGCCGAACGCGAGTGCGCCGCCGCCGATCGTGGCCCAGAGGTTCGGGTCGGTCAGCGCGTCTTGGATGACCCCCACGATCGACGCGAGCACGCCGTTCGTCGCCTCGTTGACCCGGTCGTACCAGCCTGAAGCCTGCGCCTCGGCGACCATGTTCGGGATGTTCTTCACGAGGCTGACGGCCTGTCCGACGACCGGCGGCACGAGCACCCACACGATCGCGACGGCAACGCCGACGAAGAGCAGGATCACCACGACGATGGCCGCGCCGCGCTTCATGCCGCGCCGCTCGAACCAGCGGATGAGCGGGTCGAGGCCGAGCGCGACGAACGCGGCGATGAACACCGAGAGCAGCACGCTCTGCAGGTTCGCCACGGCGATGCCGAGCAGGATCGCGAGCAGCACGCCGAGCGTGACGATGAAGCCCCACCTCAGCGGATGGTTCGCGAAGAACGACCCGTTCGACTCGGAGGGGTCGCGCCGACGCATTCGCTCTGCCGTGTTCACGGCGTCAGTCTAGGGGTGCGGATGCTCCGACCGGTCGGTTCCTCGCGGGAGAAGTCGGGATCACGAGTTCGCGGTAGTACCGCGAGAACGCCGGGTAGTACGTCTCCCACTCCGGATGCGGCGCTCGGTTGCGGGCGGCGATGAGCCGGTCGAGGTAGTAGTCCCACCCGGGGCCGATGCTCGCGGCGTCGTCGGCGTCCTTCACGAGCTGGCCCAGGGTCAGCGTCGTCATGCCGCCGCCCTCGACGAGATGGCAGAACACCCGCACGCCGGAGGGGCCCGAACCGGAGTCCGCGGTGAACCGGTGCGGTGCGTCGCATTCGAGGATGCTGACGTTCATCCACTCCGCGCCCTCCTCCGTCATCTGGAAGCGCACGCCCCCGGTCGACGGCCGGCCCGTGTAGGTGCCGATCCAGGACTTCATCGCGGTCGGGTTGGTGAGGCTGTACCAGACGTCTTCGATCGGGGCGTGGAACAGCCGGTCGAACTGCAGGTACAGCCCGTCGGCCTTCAGCAGGTAGTGTCCGGTCGGTTTCGCGGTCATCATCGCCCCCAGTCGCTTGAACTTCAGGCTAAACCCGCGCGCGTCGAACGACTAGAGTCGGACGCATGAGTTCGAAGGCGCAGCAGCACGAAGAGGCGATCAACGTCACCGATGGCAAGTCCGGTCTGTGGGGGTTCCTCGCGGGCCTCATCGTCGCGGCGTTCATCGCCGTCCCGCTCTCGGGCGCATTCGCCTTCGCGACCCACCCCCACTCGCAGCAGCTGTTCTCGGGCCGCCTCGACGAGGCCAGCCAGGGCGGCTACACCGCGTTCTGGTGGATCGTGACGATCTTCCTCGCGGCGCTGCCGTTCCTCGTGGGCTACGCCGTCGCGAACCTCTCGGTCAAGTCGCTCTCGATCGTCGGCGCGATCGTCGTGCTGTTCGTGATCGCGGCGCTCGTGCTGGGCCAGCTCTTCCTCGTCGTCTAGCCGCTCGTCGTTCAGCCGCCCGTCGGCCGAGTAGGCGCGCCAGCGCCGTATCGGGACCCTCGGGCCTCGAGCCGACAGGCCGGGGTCAGTCGCGCGCCGCGTCGAAGGCGTCGCGCGCGTCGGTGATGCTCGCGTGGTTGCCGGAGGCCCACTCGACGAGCCCGAGCACCGGCAGGGCGAGCGAGCGACCGAGCTCGGTCGCGGCGTACTCGACCCGCGGCGGGATCTCGGGGTAGCTCGTGCGGGATACGAGCCCGTCGCGCTCGAGGTTGCGCAGGGTCTGGGTGAGCATGCGGTGCGAGATGCCGTCGATGCTGCGCTGCAGTTCGGTGAAGCGCAGCGGTCCGTCGTGCAACCGGCGGATCACGAGCAGGCTCCACTTGTCGCCCACGCGCGAGAGCACGTCGCGGATGATGCGCGCCTCGCTGCTCTCGGCGCCGCAGGGATCGATCGGCGTCGCCGAGCACGCGCCGGGGGCCAGCGTGGCGTCGAGGCGAAGGGTCGCGGCATCCGTCATCGTCTTGGGGCCTTCCGGGTGGTCTGTCGGCTGTGCGTCAGGGGTCACGCACCTCGAGGTGCGTGACGCACGGTGAAGTGCGCGGCGGTGCTGGGTTAGAGTAACCGATCGTGCGTCACGCACCGATCGTAACCGACTTCCCTGAAGCCCCCATCATAGGAGAACCCATGACCATCGCCCTCTGGATCGCCACCGGGCTGCTCGCCCTCGTCTTCCTCGCCGCCGGAACCGTGAAGACCCTGACCCCGCGCGAGAAGCTCGTCGAGAAGATGGGCTACATGGAGGACCTCTCCGACGGCCAGGCGCGCGCGGTCGGCATCCTCGAGTTCCTCGGCGCGCTCGGGCTCATCCTGCCGGCCGCGACCGGCATCCTGCCGTGGCTGACGCCGGTCGCCGCGTTCGCCCTCGCCCTCACGATGGCCGTCGGCACGGGTCTGCACATCAAGCGCCACGAGACCGCGCTCCCGAGCATCGTGCTCGGCGTGTTCTCGCTGCTGGTCGGGTTCGGCTGGGTCTTCCTCGGCTGATCTCTCGACCGGCGACGCCTATGCCTCGAGCACGGCCATGGCCGCGTTGTGTCCGCCGATGCCGCTGACCGCCCCGCCGCGCACGGCTCCAGAGCCGCAGACCAGCACCCGTGGATGCCGCGTCGCGACGCCCCATCGCTCGGCCGGCGTCGTGAGCCGCGAACCGGGCTCCGCCCACGGCCACGACAGCGGCCCGTGGAAGATGTTGCCGCCCGGCATGCCGAGCGCGTGCTCGAGGTCGAGCGTCGTCTTCGTCTCGATGCACGGCCGGCCCGAGGCATCCGTCGCGATGACGTCCTCGATGGGCTCGGCGAGCACCGAGTCCAGCGAGGCGAGCACCTCGGCCTGCAGGCGTTCGCGCAGGCGGTCGTTGCCGAGGCGCTCGACGAGCCGGTGCGGCACGTGCAGCCCGAACACGGTGAGCGTGTGCCATCCGGCCTCGACGAGGTCGGGCGCGAGGATCGACGGATCGCTCAGCGTGTGGCAGTAGATCTCGCACGGCAGCGGTGACGGCACCTCTCCGCGCGCGGCGGTGCGGTAGGCGGTGGCCAACTGCGTCTCGAGCTCGTTGATGTGGAACGTGCCGGCGAACGCCGCCTCGGGGGCGACCTGCGTGTCGCGCAACCGCGGCAGGCGCGTGAGCAGCAGGTTGACCTTCACCTGCGCGCCCTCTGGCTCGGCGAGGTGGCGCAGCCGCTCGCGCACCACGGCGGGCAGGCCGACGGGCACGTCGGGCACGAACGGGGACTGGTTGCGCGGGGCGACGGCGGCCGCGCTGGTCTCTCCGTGCTGCGCTGCTCGACCGGCGGCGGCCAGCGCCCGGGCCGCGTCGGCCCCCGCGTCGAGCAGCCGGTCGAGCACGGCCGGCGCGACGTTCGAGAGCACCGTGCCGGCGGATGCCTCGTGCTCGACGCCGTCGAGACGATAGCGCACGAGCCCGGCGTCGGCGTCGATCGCGAGCACGTCGGCACCGGTCACGAGCTCGGCGCCCGCCTCACGAGCGGCCCGCGCGAGCTCGCCCGTGACGGCGCCCATGCCGCCGACGGGCACGTCCCAGTCGCCGGTTCCGCCGCCGATCACGTGGTACAGGAAGCAGCGGTTCGCGTCGAGCGCCGGATCGTCGAGTTCGGTGAAGGTGCCGATGAGGCCGTCGGTCGCGACGACGCCGCGCACGAGGTCGTCGGCGAACCGGGCGTCGATGCTCGCGCCGAGCGGGCGCTCGACGAACGCGTTCCAGACGCGGTCGTCGCCCACGAGTGCACGGGCCTCGTCGCGCGTCGGCAGCGGCTCGGTGAGCGTCGGGAAGAGGCGTTCGGCCAGCAGCGAGGTCTCGACCCCGAGCGTGGCCCAGGCCGAGGCATCCGCTTCGGCTCCGATGCGCGCGAAGGCGGCGACGGATGCCTCGGGGCCGGCCTCGGCGTCGACGAGGAGCCCGCGCGACGGATCGCGGGGGTCGGGCGTGTACGACGAGAAGCGACGGCGCACGAGCCGGATGTCGAGGCCGAGGTCGTCGATGACGCGCTGCGGCAGCAGGCTCACGAGGTACGAGTAGCGGGAGAGGCGCGCGTCGACGCCGTCGAACGCCTGCGCCGAGACGGCGGCGCCGCCGAGGTGGTCGTCGCGTTCGAGGAGCAGCACGCGCCGGCCGGCCCGGGCGAGGTACGCGGCCGCGGTGAGGCCGTTGTGTCCGCCGCCCACGATCACGACGTCGTGGTCGGGGCCCGCGGCTGCGGCTGCGTCGGTGCCTGCGTCGGTGCTGGGGAAGGGCATGTGTCGAGCGTAGGCGAATGCACCGGGAGCGGGCGGCTCGAGGCATCCGCTCGCCCGGGACTTGCGCGTTCGCGATCCGGCGGCGTCATATTGCGGATTGCTTACTGACAAGTAAGTAACTCTTCGCTAGGGTGACGAGTGCGACCGCGCCGAAGACGGCGGCGGCGTGCACCATCGCAAGAGATGCACCGGTCGATCGCGGACCTGCGCCGACCGCCGTTCAAAGGAGAACATGTGACGACGACGCCCACGCGTCGCGCCGGGGTCGCCGGCGTGACACGACGAATCGGATCAGGGGTCGCCATCGCGGCCCTCGTCGCCGGAGGAGTGATCGTGACGGCCGCTCCCGCCGCCGCAGCCGAACCCGACTTCGGCCCCAACGTGACGATCTTCGACGAGACCTGGTCGGTCGACGACATCAACGCCGCGCTCATGGCCGCCTCGCAGGAAGAGGAGTTCAGCGCCGACCGGCACCAGTTCTTCTTCAAGCCCGGCACCTACGGCAGCGCGGCCGGTGAGAACGACCCCGGCACCGCGACCGGCATCGTCAACTCCGAGCTCGGGTACTACCAGGCGGTCGCAGGCCTCGGCGCGTCGCCCGACGACGTCGTCATCAACGGTGCGATCCACGTCGAGCCCGTGCGCCAATGCGAGGCGAACCCCTGGGACTGCCAGCAGCCCGGCTCGCTCACCCGGTTCTGGCGCTCGCTCAGCAACGTCAGCATCAACCCGATCCAGCGCCCCGTCGGCATCGACGCCGACCGTCCGTTCCCGAGCGGCGTGACCGACCCGCACCAGATGCGCTTCGCCGTGTCGCAGGCGGCACCGCTGCGCCGCGTGCACATCCAGGGCGACCTGACGCTCTTCGGCCGCGTGGGCGAGTACGCCTCGGGCGGATACCTCGCGAACTCCAAGGTCGACGGCACGATCGTCACCGGCTCGCAGCAGCAGTGGTTCACGCGCAACTCGACCGTCGGCACGTGGGACGGCGGCGTCTGGAACATGGTGTTCTCGGGCGTCGAGGGCGCTCCGGCGCAGGACTTCGGCCCGCAGGACGGCGGCACCGTCGGCAACAAGACCGTCGTCGATGAGACGCCGATCAACCGCGAGTCGCCGTTCCTCTACGTCGACGGCGACGACTACAAGGTGTTCGTGCCCAAGGCGAAGACCGACGCCCGCGGCCACGACTGGTCGACGGATGCCTCGGCCGGCGACAGCATCGACCTCTCCGAGTTCTTCATCGCGAAGCCGGGCGACACCGCCGCCGAGCTCAACGCGGCGCTGTCGAGCGGGCTCAACCTGCTCGTCACGCCGGGCGTCTACGAGCTCGACGAGGCCCTGCAGGTCGAGGACGCCGACACCGTCGTGCTCGGCCTCGGCTACGCGTCGCTCGTTCCCACCGCGGGCAACGCGGCCATCGAGGTCGCGGATGTCTCGGGCGTGAAGATCGCCGGCCTCACGGTCGACGCCGGGCTCGAGAACTCCGACGTGCTCGTCAAGGTCGGACCGACTGGGGCAACCGTCTCCGACGCGTCCGATCCCACCACGCTCACCGACGTCTTCATCCGCGTCGGCGGCCCGTGGGCCGGCAAGGCGACCACCTCGATCGAGGTCAACAGCCCGAACACGCTGCTCGACCACATCTGGGCCTGGCGCGCCGACCACGGCGACGGGGTCGCGTGGGACGCCAACACCGGCGACCACGGCGTGATCGTGAACGGCGACGACGTCACCGCGCTCGGCCTGTTCGTCGAGCACTACCAGAAGAACCAGGTCATCTGGAACGGCGACGGCGGACGCACGATCTTCTACCAGAGCGAGATCCCGTACGACCCGCCCACCCAGGCCGCGTACATGGACGGCGACCGCAAGGGCTTCTCGTCGTACCGCGTCGGCGACGGCGTGACCTCGCACCTCGCACAGGGCCTCGGCGTGTACTCGTTCTTCGACCAGACCATCAACGGCGGCCAGGACATCCGCGTCGCGAGCGGCATCCAGACGCCGAAGTCGCCGAACGTGCGGTTCGAGTCGATGACGAGCGTGTTCCTCAACGGCACCGGCGGCATCGACGCGATCATCAACGACGCGGGCGCACCCGCCGTCGGGTCGTTCGCATCGCCGCAGCTCGTCTCGTACCCGCCGGCCGACACCACGAACCCCGTGGTCGGCATCGCCGCGGCCGAGACCGCGACGGGCGGCTGGTTCCGCTCGGCCACCCTCACGGTCGACGCGAGCGACGACTACACGCCGCCGCCCGCCGTCGAGCTGAGCGTCGACGGCGGCGAGTGGTTCGCCTACGACGGCCCGTACTCGGTCGCCGACGGCGAGCACACCGTGGTCGCACGTGCCACCGACTCCTCGGGCAACCAGGCCGAGGCGAGCTGGTCGGGCAAGGTCGACGGCACGGCTCCGGTCGTCACGGCGACGGTCGACGAGACCGCCGGCACGGTCGCGCTCGCCGCGACGGACGCCGGATCGGGCGTCGCCTCGCTCGAGTACGTGCTCGGCAGCGGCGTCGCCGCGGCGGGCGCCGACTGGCAGGCGTACGCCGAGCCGGTCGAGCTGCTGCCCGGCGCCCGGGTCGTGAGCTTCCGGGCGACCGACGCCGTCGGCAATGCGTCGGCCATCGGATCCGACGGGTTCGCGAACCCGAACGACCCGAGCCTGTCCATCGACATCGAGGGCGACCTCGAACCCGGGCAGGAGGTCGAGCTCGCAGGCAGCGACCTGCCCGCGGCCGAGTACACGGTCGTGTTCCGCTCCGACCCGATCGAGGTCGCCTCGGCGACGGTCGGCGTCGACGGCGAGCTCGCCGCGACGTTCGAGGTGCCCGAGGTCGAATCGGGCGCGCACACGATCGAGGTCGTCGCCGACGGCGAGGTCGTCGCGAGCCTCGACGTGACGGTCGCCGAGTCGTCGACCGGTGGCACCGGCGATCCGGGCACCGGTTCGGGCGACGGCTCCACCGCCGGATCGGGCAGCGGACTCGCGTCGACCGGCTTCGCCGGCACCGCCGGCGCGCTCGCCGCGCTCATGCTCCTCATCACGGGTGGAGTGCTCCTCGTGCTCCGTCGTCGGGGAGCGCGCGCCTAGCAGGCCCGGGAGGGCGGCCCGTGAGACCGCCCTCCCGCCACCCGGTGATCCCGGGAAGCGCGGCGGATGCCACGTACTCAGTACGTGGCATCCGCCGCTCTTGCGTGCACGCAGTCGCAGTCGCAGCCGAACCTGCTCAGCGCGCCCTGCGCATCGACCGCACGCCCACGAGCACGCCGACCGCGCAGGTGGCGATCGCCGCGAGGAGGCCGCCGAGCACCGCCGGGTCTCCGAAGTCGCCGCTGAGCAGGGCGCGTTCGGCGCCGACGAGGTAGCTCAGCGGGTTGACCGCGGCGGCGACCTGCATCCACGCGGGGCCGTCTTCGAGCGGCAGCAGCATGCCCGACAGGATCATGAGCGGGAACAGCAGCGTCTGGTGCACCATCCAGAACATCCAGTCGCGGTTGCGGCAGGCGAGGGCGAGCGCATAGCTCAGGGCGCCGAAGCCGATGCCGAAGACCGCGAGCACGGCCAGGCCGGCGATGAGCCCCGGCACGTCGAGGCTGAAGCCGAACGGCACCGCGACGACGACCACGATCGTGCCCTGGATCACGAGCGGCACGACCTCCTTCAGGGCCCGGCCAACGAGCAGCGCGCTCCGCGAGAGCGGGGCGACGAGGGTGCGCTCATGCGATCCGGTCTGCATCTCGAAGAGGAGGTTCGCGCCCGTCGAGGCCGTGCCGAAGAGGGCGACCATCACGAGGATGCCCGGCACGAACCACTGCAGCGTGCCCGCGACGTCGCCGCCGGCGGCGCCGACGAGCAACGGGCCGAACAGGCCGAGGAAGACGAGCGGCTGCACGAGCGAGAACATCACGCTGAACGGGTCGCGCACGAGCGGGCGGGTCTCGCGCAGGTACACCGCGGCGGTGTCGTGGATGAAGCCCGTGGGGCGGGCGGATGCCGCGGGGCGGCCGGTCTCGGTGACGGTGGCGGATGCGGCGGGGCTGATGGTGTTCATGAGCGGTTCCTTTCGGATGAGGGGTCGAGTGCGAGCCGAGATGCAGGAACATCGGTGCGACTCGCCGGCTGCGACGGGGGTCCCGGATGCCGCAACGGCGTGTCTTCCTGCATTTCTGCGGGTGGTGCTGGTGTCAGGCGGCGACGGGCTCGCCGGCCGGGGAGGATGCCTCGGCGTGCGCGGCCTCCTCGCGCAGGCTCCGACCGGTGAGGGCGAGGAACACGTCGTCGAGCGTCGGCTGCCGGTGGGTCGCCGCGACGACCTCGAGGCCGGCGTCGTCGAGCTCGCGGATCCAGCGCGGCAGCGACGTGGCGCCGTCCGGCACGGTGACGGAGACCGTGCGGGCATCGGCGTCGATGGACTCGGCCCCGATGGCGCCGTCGAGACGCGCAGCCGCAGCCGCGGCATCCGTCGCCGACCCGAACGAGAGCGTGACCCGATCGCCCGCGAGCGAGGACTTGAGCGCGCTCGCCATGTCGTCGGCGATCACGGCCCCGTGGTCCATGACCATGACGCGCTCGGCGAGCTGGTCGGCCTCGTCGAGGTAGTGCGTGGTGAGGAAGATCGTGGTGCCGGTCTCGCGCCGCAGGTCGACGATGTGCTCCCAGAGGTTGGCGCGGCTGTGCGGGTCGAGGCCCGTCGACGGCTCGTCGAGGAACAGCAGCTCGGGGCGGTGGATGAGCCCGAGCGCGATGTCGAGGCGGCGCTTCTGCCCGCCCGACAGCGCCTGCACGGTGCGGCCGGCGACCTGCCCGAGCTCGAGCGACTCGATGAGCTCGTCGGCCCGAGCCCGGGTCTCGCGGCGGGCGAGGCCGTAGAACGCGCCCTGGGCGAGCAGCTCGTCACGCACACGCTGGGTGTGCCCGCCGGAGTTGCCCTGGCCGACGTAGCCGATGCGACGGCGCACGCCCGCGGCATCCGTGCGGATGTCGCAGCCGGCCACCGAGGCCTCGCCGGCCGTCGGCGGCAGCAGGGTGGTGAGCATGCGGAGCGTCGTGGACTTGCCGGCGCCGTTCGGGCCGAGGAACGCGACGAGCTCGCCCTCCTGCACCGAGAGGTCGAGCGGGCGCACGGCCTCGACGGTCTGCCCCTTGGAGCGGAACGTCTTCGTGAGGCCGTGCGCGCTGATGATCTGGCTGGTCTGTGGCTTGGTCTGGTTCGTCATACCTGCACTCTTCTCCGCAATGCGGTCACTTCCTGTCCGGTATCGCGAGAGGATTCAGACATGGCCGCAACCACCTCACGAACCCTCGAACTGCTCTCGCTGCTGCAGAGCCACCGACACTGGACGGCACGCGAACTCGTCGACCGACTCGGCGTGAGCGACCGAACCCTGCGCCGCGACGTCGAGCGGCTGCGCGACCTCGGCTACGGCATCGAGTCGCTGCGGGGGAGCGCGGGCGGCTACCGCCTCGAGGCGGGCACGGGGCTGCCGCCGCTGCTGCTCACCGACGACGAGGGGGTCGCGATCGCGGTCGGCCTCAGGTCGCAGGCGACCGCCGGCCTGCGAGGCGCCGAGCACACCACGCTCAGCGCGCTCGCGAAGATCGAGCAGGTGCTGCCGGCGGCGCTGCGACGGCGCATCGAGGCGCTGCAGTCGCATGCGGCGGTCGGCACGGGCGGGGTCGGGTCGGCTCGCTCGGCGCGTCCGTCGCCCGAGGTCGACGCCGAGCTGCTCGGCCTGCTCGCCCTCGCCTGCCGCGACGCCGAGCGGCTCAGGTTCCGGTACACGGATGCCGCGGGCGAGGCATCCGCCCGTGTCGTGGAGCCCTACCGCCTCGTTCCCGTCGCCCGGCGCTGGTACCTGCTCGCGTTCGATCGCGACCGCGACGACTGGCGCACGTTCCGCCTGGATCGCATGGCCGACCTGTTCCAGACCAGGGTGCACTTCGAGGCGCGACCGATGACCGACGAGGCCGCGCGCGAGCGCGTCGAACGGGCGCTGCGGTGGCGCGACCGGGGCGTTTCGGCGCGGGTCGTCGTCGCGATGCCGAAGGATGAACTCGTGGCGCATCTCGGCTGGTACGGCCGTGACATCGTGGCCGTCGACGCCGCCCACTGCGCCTGGCCGCTCGAGGCGGACTCGGTCGAGAACCTCGCGATGGCGCTCATGTGGATGCCGCGCGGCGTCGGCTACCGCGTCGAGGGGGCGCCCGAGGTGGGGGCGTTCCTCGTCGAGCAGGCGGCCCGGTTCTCTGCAGCGGCAGGCTCGTGACGGCTCGCGGCCCGCGGCCCGAGGGTGCGACGGGTGGCGGATGTCGCAGGGTCGCGGTTTCATGGCCGCATGGACATCTCCTTCGTGGCGGGCTTCGGGCCCATCGGCACCGCCGACTCGTCGTCACTCGACTTCTGGCGCGGGGCGTTCGGCATCCCGTTCCACGAGAACGCGCCCGGGTACTTCCACACCGAAGAACTGCCGGGCGTCAAGGCGTTCGCGATCTGGCCGTTGAGCCAGGCCGCCGAGGCCACGTTCGGCACGACCGAGTGGCCCTCGTCGCTGCCGACCCCGCAGGCGTGGGTCGAGTTCGACGTCGCCTCGCCCGCCGCGGTCGCCGAGGCGGTCGAGGAGCTGCGGGCGGCCGGCCACGAGATCCTCGTCGGCGCGCACGACGAGCCATGGGGTCAGACCACCTCGCGCCTCATGAGCCCTGAAGGGCTGCTCGTGGGCGTCAGCTACACGCCGTGGATGCACGAGGCGGGCGACGCCCCCGAGGCGGCCGACGCGTCCTGATCTCGCTACGCCGCGGGGTCGCCGTCGCGACCGTCGCCGGCGAGGGTCGCGGGCGTCGCCGTCGCGGCCGCCGCACGGGCGAGCGCGTCGCGACACGCCACCACGGCCGGGCGTGCGGCGGCGGCCAGCCGGGTCGAGGTGAAGACCTCGCGCTGCGGATGCCCCGGCAGGTCCACGAGCGCGACGCTCGGCGCCTCGCCGGCCCAGACCAGGTCGGGCAGCAGCCCCACGGCGTTGCCCGTGCCGATGAGGCGGATGTGCGCCATCAGGTCGGCCGTCTCGAATCGCACGTCGGGTTCGAACCCGGCGTCGCGGCAGAGCTGCTCGGCCCAGTCGCGCGAGGCCGTGCCGCGGGGCTCGAGCACCCACGGCATGCCGGAGACCGCGGCGAGCATCGCGCGAGGCTCGGGGTCGCCGCACGGCATGAGTCGCGTCGGATGCGGCGGCAGCGCGAGTCGGATCGCATCGGCGGCCAGCTGCACGCGATCGAGGTCCTCGCGATGCGCGCGGGTGTGGCCGGGGTACTGCTCGGCGATGACGAGGTCGGAGTCACGCGCGGCGACCTCGAAGAGCCCGGCATCGGGCTCGCGTTCGGTCACCTCGACGCGCAGGTTCGGATGCTCCGCCCGCAGCAGCGTGAGCGCCTGCGGCACCATGGCGTGGGCCGCCGACTGGAACACCGCGATGCGCACCGTTCCGCCGACGTCGGTGAGCGAGCGTGCGACATCCGCCTCGGCCTCCTCGAGCCGGTCGAGCACCGCCTTCGCGTGTGCGACGAGCAGCTCGGCCTGGGGCGTGAGCTGCACGCGCCGGCCCACCTGCACGAGCAGGGGCACGCCGGCCTCGCGCTCGAGCTGGCTGAGCTGTTGCGACACCGATGACGGGCTGTAGGCGAGCGCCTCGGCGACCGCGGCGAGGGTGCCGCGGCGGCTCAGCTCGACGAGCAGGCGCAGGCGTCGTACATCGAGCATCGTCGGCCTCCAGGCATCCGCTCATCATTCGGCTCTTGTGAACAGTATCCGTCAGATTCGTTCGCTTTACCGAACGGATGTCGCGCCGCACACTTGTCCCTATACGACAGCAGCCGACAGGCGCAGCGATCCCGGAGCGCCCGAAGAAAAGGACACTACCCTCGTGACCATGCAGGACCCCGTCACGCTCGCCGCGCCCACCACCGATCGGGTCGTCGCCCTCGTGCGACGCTGGCTCGCCGAGAGCGCCGAGCATCCCACCGAGGTCTCTGCCGAGCGCCTCGCGGGCGTGCTGAAGGACCCGAACGGACTCGCCTTCACGGTCGGCTTCGTCGACGGCGTCATGCGGCCCGAAGACCTCGGCGTCGCGGGCCGCAACCTCGCCCAGCTCGCGAAGCTCACGCCGAGGTTCCTGCCGTGGTACCTGCGCGCCGCGATCCGCGTCGGGGGCGTCGTCGCGCCCGTGCTGCCGTGGGTCGTCGTGCCCATCGCCCGCCGCGTGCTCCGCGCGATGGTCGGCCACCTCGTGCTCGACGCGACCCCCGCCAAGCTCGGCCCCGCGATCGCGCACCTGCGCGAGTCGGGCAACCGCCTGAACCTCAACCTGCTCGGCGAGGCCGTGCTCGGTGAAGACGAGGCGGACCGGCGCCTGAAGGGGACCACCGAGTTCCTCGCGCGCGACGACGTCGACTACGTCTCGATCAAGGTCTCGAGCGTCGTCAGCCAACTCTCGATGTGGTCGTTCGACGAGGCCGTCGCCAAGGTCGTCGCCAAGCTCACGCCGCTCTACGAGCTGGCCGCGCAGAACGAGGCCAGGGGCAAGGCCAAGTTCATCAACCTCGACATGGAGGAGTACCGCGACCTCGACCTGACCATCGCCGTCTTCACCGCGCTGCTCGACCAGCCGCAGCTGAAGAACCTCGAGGCCGGCATCGTGCTGCAGACCTACCTGCCCGACGCGCTCGGCGCCATGCAGCACCTCAACGCCTGGGCGACGGCGCGTCGCGCGAACGGCGGCGCCCCCATCAAGGTGCGCGTCGTCAAGGGCGCGAACCTCGCCATGGAGCATGTCGACGCCGCCGTGCACGGCTGGCCCGTCGCCACGTACTCCACCAAGCAGGACTCCGACACCAACTACAAGCGCGTGCTGCGCTGGGCGATGACCCCCGAACGCACCGATGCCGTCAAGCTCGGCATCGCCGGCCACAACCTGTTCGACGTGGCCGACGCGTGGGTCACCGCCGTCGACCGGGGCGTCACCGGCCGCGTGGACTTCGAGATGCTGCTCGGCATGGCGACCGGCCAGGCCGAGGCCGTGCGCGGCGACGTCGGCAACCTGCTGCTCTACACGCCCGTCGTGAACCCGAGCGAGTTCGACGTGGCGATCGCGTACCTCGTGCGCCGCCTCGAGGAGAACGCCAGCCAGGACAACTTCATGTCGGCCGTGTTCGACCTCGCCGCGAGCGAGCCGCTCTTCGACCGCGAGATGCGCCGCTACCTCGCCTCGCTCGCCGCGCTCGAGCGGGAGGCGGCCGACCCCGTCGGTGCCGTTGACGGCGCCGACGGCTCCGCCGGGCCCACCCCGAACCGCACCCAGAACCGTCGCACCGAGTGGACCGAGGAGTCGTACGCGGCCGCCATGGAGCCCAAGGACGCCCCGGCTCCCGGCACCGAGCACGAGCGCGACGAGTCGCTCACGAGCGTCGTCCTCGGCATCCGCCGTGGGAGCCTCGGCGACGGCGACCTGCTCGATGGCGGCGCGGGCCTCTTCGACGGCGCGACCGACCTCGACGACGCCCCGGCGCCCGCCGGATCCGGCGTGACGCCCGGGTTCCGCAACGAGCCCGACACCGATCCCGCGCTCGCCGCGAACCGCGAGTGGGGCCGGCGCATCCTCGCCCGCGTGCCCGAGTCGCGGCTCGGCGTCGACACCGTGGCGGCAGCGGCCGTCTCCGACGCCGCGACCCTCGACCACGTGATCGCCGTCGCGGCCGAGCGCGGCCGCGCCTGGGGCGCGCTCTCGGGCGACGAGCGCGCCGCGGTGCTGCACCGCGCGGGCCTCGCGCTCGCCGCGAACCGCGACCGCCTCATCGAGGTCATGGCCGCCGAGACGGGCAAGACCATCGCCGAGGCCGACCCCGAGATCAGCGAGGCCATCGACTTCGCGCACTACTACGCCGAGCGCGCCCGCGAGCTCGACCACGTGCAGGGCGCCGAGTTCGTGCCGTCCGAGGTCACCGTCGTGACCCCGCCGTGGAACTTCCCGGTCGCGATCCCCGCCGGCGGCGTCCTCGCCGCGCTCGCCGCCGGCTCGGCCGTCATCATCAAGCCCGCCAAGCTCGCCCAGCGCTCCGGCGCGGTCATGGTCGAGGCGCTCTGGGAGGCCGGCATCCCGCGCGACCTGCTCGTGCTCGTCGACCTCACCCAGCGCGAGCTCGGCAGCCGCCTCGTCAGCCATCGGGCGGTCGACCGGGTCATCCTCACGGGTGCCTACGAGACGGCGAAGCTCTTCCGCTCGTTCCGCCCCGACCTGCCGCTGCTGGCCGAGACGAGCGGCAAGAACGCGATCATCGTCACGCCGTCGGCAGACCTCGACCTCGCGGCATCCGACGTCGTCAAGAGCGCCTTCGGGCACGCGGGGCAGAAGTGCTCGGCCGCGTCGCTCGTGATCCTCGTGGGCTCGGTCGCCAAGTCCGAGCGCTTCATGCGCCAGCTCGTCGACGCGACCATGTCGCTCAAGGTCGGCTGGCCCGAGCACGCGACCAGCCAGATGGGCCCGCTCGTCGAGCCCGCGAACGGCAAGCTCGAGCACGCCCTCACGCAGCTCGGCATCGGCGAGGAGTGGCTCGTCGAGCCGAAGCGCCTCGACGCCACCGGACGCCTCTGGTCGCCCGGCGTGCGCACGGGCGTGGCCTCCGGCTCGTACTTCCACCTGACCGAGTTCTTCGGCCCGGTGCTCGGCGTCATGCACGCGAAGAACCTCGACGAGGCGATCCGCATGCAGAACGCCGTCGACTACGGCCTCACGGCAGGCCTGCACTCGCTCGACTCGGACGAGATCGCGACCTGGCTCGACCGCGTCGAGGCGGGCAACCTCTACGTCAACCGCGGCATCACGGGCGCGATCGTGCAGCGTCAGCCGTTCGGCGGCTGGAAGCGGTCGGCGGTCGGCGCCGGCTCCAAGGCGGGCGGTCCGAACTATCTGTTCGGCCTCGGCGAATGGCTGCCGCGACACGACGCCTCGTCGGAGTCGCTGCACCTGCGCGGGCTCGAGAAGCGCGTCTCCGACCTCATCGAGGCGTCGCAGTCCTCGATCGGCTTCGAGGACTTCGAGGTGCTGCGGCGGTCGGCGCTGTCCGATCAGATCGCCTGGGCCGAGGAGTACGGCACCGTGAAGGACGTGTCGGGCGTCGGCGTTGAGCGCAACGTCTTCCGCTACCGGGCGCTGCCCGTCGCCGTGCGCATCGGCGAGGCGGCGACGCTCGCCGAGGGGCTGCGCGTCATCGCGGCCGGCGTGCTCGCGGGTGCAGAGCTCACGATCTCGACGGCGCACGAGCTGCCGAAGCGCGTGCGCCAGGTGCTCGCGACCAAGGGCATCGACCTCGTGCGCGAGGGCGACGCGACCTGGCTCTCCCGGGTGGCCAAGCACGGGGCGGGCGCCTCGCGCGTACGTCTCGTGGGCGGCGACCCGTCGAGCCTCGCGACCGCGCTCGACGGCACTCCGGATGTCGCGGTGTGGTCGCACCCCGCGACCCCGTCGGGTCGGGTCGAGCTGCTGCCCTTCCTGCACGAGCAGGCGATCTCGATCACGAACCACCGCTTCGGCAACCCGACGACGATCACCGACGGCGTCATCTGAGGCGTTCGCCTCTCCCGTCGCCATTCGCTTTTCTCAGGAGTTTTTCCGCCCCTACGCCCGGCGGTCTCAGGTTTCTAGCGCAACGCCTCGGTGCGGAGGCGGTGTGCTGTGGCGAAGAAGGTTCCGTGGGAGGTACGCGGGCAAGCGTATGGGTTGCTCGCTCGTGGGGTGTCGGCTGTTCAGGTTGCGCAGCGTCTGGGTGTCAACGATGTGACGATCTGGCATTGGACGAAGCTCGTGGGCATGAAGCAGAAGCTGGGAGCCTCGGGTGGTGCTGTGCCGGTGCCGATGGACGCGGTGATCGCCGAGTCCGAGGATCGGGCGTATCGGCGGTTGACGCTTGCGGATCGGGCGTTCATCCAATCAGCAAGGTCGTTCAGTCCGCCGATGTCGATGCGGAGGATCGCCGGTGGGCTTGGTGTGGATGTGTCGACGGTGTCGCGAGAGATCCGCGCGAATCTCGTCACCCATTGGGGTGAACGCCGTTACTCGGCCGAGCTGGCCCATCACGGGGCGCTGAGCAGACGGGCCCGGCATGTGGCCCGGAAACTGGATGATCCAGCGCTGCGCGCCCAAGTCGTGTCACGGTTGAACCAGCGGTTCTCACCGCAACAAGTTGCCGGTGAGCTGCGGGTTGCGTTCCCGGGCCGTGAGGAGATGTGGGTGTCGCACGAGACCATCTATCAGGCGCTCTATCTGCAGGGCAGAGGCGCACTGCGGCACGAGCTGACCGTCGAGAAAGCGCTGCGGTCAGGCCGGAAGGGTCGTGTCCCGCGGTCGAAGCTGCCGACCCGGACGAACCGTCCGTGGCTGGACGGGGCGCGCTTGGTCGACCGGCCAGCAGAGGTCGATGACCGGGCCGTGCCCGGCCATTGGGAAGGGGACCTCGTGGTCGGCCCGGGTAACTCCGGCATCGTCACGCTGGTCGAACGGCAGACCAGGTTCGCGCTGCTAGGCCGGCTCCCCGGGGTACGCGACAGCGAGACCGTCACCGGGGTCCTCGCGGGCATGATCCAGGACCTGCCGACCGCGCTGACCAAGACGATCACGTGGGACCAGGGCTCCGAGATGGCATCACATTCGATGTTCACGGTCGCGACCGGCTGTGCGGTGTTCTTCTGCGACCCGCACTCGCCCTGGCAGCGCGGCACGAACGAGAACACGAACGGGTTGATCCGCGATTTCTATCCCAAAGGCACGAACTTCAATGACGTCACCGACGAGGAACTCGCCGAGGCCCAGCGGCTCTTGAACATCCGCCCCCGACAGACCTTGAACTTCCGCAGCCCAGCCCACAAGCTGGACCAACTAATCAACGGCGTTGCGCTAGCCAATTGAGACCGCCCCCGATTCCGCCCGACTTCTCCTGAGAAGCGGGCGGTTTCGGGCTGGGGATCCTGAGAAACGTGTCGGGACGCTGGCGGTGTCGGGGACGCGCGCTCAGCGCCCGCGGTTCTGGCGGCGGATGACGCGGGGCGCCCGCCCCCCGAGGAACGACTCGCCCGCGGCGACGAGGAACCCGTGCCGCAGCGCCTCGCGGCCGATGAGCATGCGGAAGCCCATCTCGTCGCGATTGCTCAGGGTGACTTCGGCCTCGACCTCGCGCCCGAGCAGCACGATGTCGAGCAGCACCACGATGCGCTCCTCGGAGTGGCCCGACGAGCTGCGGATCTGGCGACGGTCGTGCACGCGCGACTCGACGACGACCGCGTCGTCGTCGGAGTTCTGCCATGGCCGCACGCCGAAGCGCACCCAAGCCTCGTCGTCGCGCGTGAACTCCTCGATGTCGAAGGCGTGCAGCGACGACGTGCGGGCACCGGTGTCGAGCTTGACCTTGATCCACTCGACGCCGATCGCGGGGAGGCTCGCCCACTCGCGCCATCCGGCGATGGTGCTTGAATGGTCTGGCTCTCTCATCTCGAACCATCATGGCAGGGGCCGATCTTGAAACTGGCGATTCTCTCGCGTGCCCCGCAGGCGTACTCGACGCAACGACTGCGTGCTGCGGCGGTGCAGCGCGGGCACCAGGTCAAGGTGCTGAACACGCTGCGGTTCGCGATCGACCTCACCGGCACCGACCCCGACCTGCAATACCGCGGCCGCCAGTTGAGCGACTACGACGCGATCCTGCCGCGCATCGGCAACTCGATCACGTACTTCGGCACGGCCGTGGTGCGCCAGTTCGAGCAGATGGACGTCTACACGCCGAACACCGCGAACGGCATCACGAACGCGCGCGACAAGCTCCGTGCGAACCAGATCCTCTCCCGCCACAACATCGGCATGCCGGCGACGGCGTTCGTGCGCGACCGCGCCGACGTGCGACCCGCGATCGAGCGGGTCGGCGGGGCGCCGGTCGTCATCAAGCTCCTCGAGGGCACGCAGGGCATCGGCGTGATCCTCGCCCCGCAGGTCAAGGTCGCCGAGGCGATCATCGAGACGCTGCACTCGACGAAGCAGAACGTGCTCATCCAGCGGTTCATCGCCGAGAGCCGGGGCCGCGACATCCGTGCGCTCGTCGTCGGCGACCGCGTGGTCGCGGCCATGCGCCGGGTGGCGAGCGGCGACGAGTTCCGCTCGAACGTGCACCGCGGCGGCACGGTCGAGCCCGTCGAGCTCGACCCCGAGTACGAGCTCGCGGCGGTGCGCTCGGCGCAGATCATGGGCCTCAAGGTCGCGGGCGTCGACATGCTCGAGGGCAACGACGGCCCGCTCGTCATGGAGGTCAACTCCTCGCCGGGCCTGCAGGGCATCGAGACGGCGACGAACCTCGACGTCGCCGGCGCGATCATCGACTACATGGCCAACCAGGTCGCGTTCCCCGAGATCGACGTGCGCCAGCGTCTCACGGTCTCGACCGGCTACGGCGTCGCCGAGCTGCTCGTGCACGGCAACGCCGACCTCGTGGGCAAGCCGCTGCGCGAGTCGGGCCTCGCCGACCGCGACATCAGCGTGCTCACGCTGCACCGCGGCGCCAACGTCATTCCGAACCCGCGCGGCAGCGTCGTGCTCGAGTCGGGCGATCGCCTGCTCTGCTTCGGCCGCCTCGAGGAGATGCGCTCGATGATCCCCGAGCGCCGCAAGCGCCGCGCGAAGGTGCGCCGCCTGCCCAAGGAGCCGATCCCCGAGAGCTGAGCGAGCGGATGCCTCGTGCGGATGTTCCGTCGTGGCAGCGTCGCACGACCGCCGGACACTCCGATGGCACGGACGCGGCGGAAGGTATCCGGTGAGAATCGGTGCCGGGCGGCACTTTCGGTACTCCGGCACCGCGAATGGAGGCGGTGACCCTGCTCCTCAGGGAGCATGCGCCCGCGGAGTTGGTACCGACCGGTACTTCGGTACCGAGAATCCGGAGATTGCTCCACGGCAGAACGCCAGAACGGCAGAACGCCAGAACGGCAGAACGCCAGAACGCCCGGTGGCAGTGCCGCAGCGCCGCAGGGCCGCTGCGCTCAGCGCTTCGCGCCCAGGGCCGTCTCGACGAGCGCGAGCGCCTCGGCGTCGTCGAGGCCGAGGTGGTGCACCCGGTCGGCATAGGCGATCGCCGCGACCTGCGCCTCCCGCCTCGCCGGATCGCCCGTCGCCGAGACGAACGTGCCGGCCCGGCCGCGCGTCTCGATGACGTGATCGGCCTCGAGCGCTCGATACGCCTTGGCGACCGTGTTGACGGCCAGGCCGAGCTCGTCGGCGAGGGCCCGCACCGTCGGGAGGCGCGTGCCCGCCACGAGCGATCCGTCGGTGACGCCGTCGACGACCTGACGCCGCAGCTGCTCGAACGGCGGTGCGGATGCCTCGGGGTCGATCGTGAAGCCAGGGCGTCGGCTCGCGGCATCCGTCATCGTCAGTCCCTGCTGCGGTTGACCAGCCGGGAGAGCACGATCGCGCTGCGGGTGTGGTCGACGTTGGGTGCGACGCGCACGCGTTCGAGCGCGTCCTCGAGGGAGGCGATGTCGCGCGCGCGGATCTGCACGATCGCGTCGGCGCTGCCCGTGACGGTGCCCGCGTAGACGACCTCTGGAACGCCCTGCAGGATGCGTTGCAGTTCGTCGGGCGCGACCGTGCCGCGGCAGAAGAGCTCGACGTACGCCTCGGTGGACATGCCGTCGACCGCGGGGTCGACCTGGATCGTGAACGAGCGGATGACGCCGTCGGCGACGAGACGGTCGACGCGACGCTTCACGGCACTCGCCGAGAGGCCGACGGACGACCCGATGTCACCGTAGCCGGCGCGCGCGTTCTGGCGGAGCAGGTCGAGAATGGCTCGATCGAGGTTGTCCATCCTCGGAGTGTACGACGATCGGTTGCGCGAGAATAGGTCTCGACGCGGGAATGTTGCGTGCGGGTTTCGGCGTCTCCAGCGTCCCTAGGCTTGGAGTATGAGCCCTACCTCCCCTGTGCGCCTCGGAATCCAGGTGCAGCCCCAGCACGCCCAGTACCCTGCGATCCGCGACACGGTGCTCCGACTCGAAGAACTCGGCGCCGACGTCGTCTTCAACTGGGACCACTTCTTCCCGCTCTCGGGTGACCCCGAGGGCCTGCACTTCGAGGCCTGGACCATGCTCGGCGCCTGGGCCGAGCAGACCGAGCGCCTCGAGTTCGGCACCCTCGTGAACTGCAACTCGTACCGCAACGCCGACCTGCAGGCCGACATGGCGCGCACCCTCGACCACATCAGCGCCAAGGGCGGCGAGGGTCGCTTCATCTTCGGCACCGGCTCCGGCTGGTTCGAGCGCGACTACGACGAGTACGGCTACGAGTTCGGCACGGTCGGCGGCCGCCTGAACGCGCTCGCCGACGCGCTGCCCCGCATCGAGGCGCGGTGGGCGAAGCTGAACCCGGCGCCGACGCGCAGGATCCCCATCATGATCGGCGGCAAGGGCGAGCAGAAGACCCTGCGGATCGTCGCGCAGCACGCCGACATCTGGCACTCGTTCGTGGCGCCCGACCAGCTCGCCCACAAGCTCGACGTGCTCGCGAAGTGGGGCGACGAGGTCGGCCGCGACGTCTCCGGCATCACGGTGTCGAACGGGCTCGGTCGCGGCCCCGCCGACCTCGAGCATGCCGACGCCCTGTACGACGCGGGTGTGCGCCTGTTCACGATCGGCATCGGCGGACCCGACTACGACCTCACGGCCGTGCGCGAGTACCTCGCCTGGCGCGACGCGAAGAACGGCTGATCGCCGACCCGAAGAGCCGCCGAGCGCCCGCCCCCCGGGCCTGACTGCCGCCCGGGCCCGGACTACCGTTCGGGCCCGAACGACAAGGTGCCGGCGGCCGTCCAGGTGGCCTCGAACGAGGTCAGCACGAAGTTCGTCGACCCGTCGTCGTCGACGATCTCGCGCACCGCGGTCGCGTCCACCCCGAGCCCGGCTTCGGGGAAGCGGCCGTCCTCGGTGCACGTGCGGCCGCCGGCTGCGGCGCCGCCGGCGCCCGAGGGGGTCACGACGGTGAGGCAGAGATCGAGGTCGTCGCGGGAGGCGTAGATGCGCACGCCATCCGTCGTCGTGGCGAGCAGCCGGAACTCGGGGGCGCCCGTGCCGGCATCGTAGAGCGACAGCCCGTCGGGCACGTCGTCGGCGGTCAGCGGGCGATCGAAGATGTCGGCCGCACGCGTCTCGAGGGCGATCGGCAGGGTCTCGAGGTACTCGGCGAGCGTTCTCGGGCCGTTGTACGGGGTCGCCGACGGGTCGGCCGAGGGCTGCCCGCCGGTCGGCATCGCGCCGAGCTGCCAGCCGGCGAGGAGCCCGATCACGAGTGCCGCGGCGCCGACGCCGATCACGAGCCGCATCCACCTGCGCCGGGCGGACGCGAGGGGCGATCCGGAGTCGTCGCCCGCCTCGGTCGTCGCGATCGTGGCGGCGGCCGGTGCGCCGTCGGCGACCGGGGCCGTCTCGGGCGGCGCCCCCGCCGTGCCCGCCGAAGCGTCGGCCAGACGGGCCTCCAGCTCGCGCGCGGCATCCGCTCGCTCGGAGTCGGAGGATCCGGATCCGAACGCGATGCGCTGCAGGCGGGCGAGGTCGTCGAGGTCGCCTGGTTCGTCGTCGGGTTCGGGCACGGCATCCTCCGTCACGGCGCAGTCACGGGACATCCGGAGCACGCCTGCGTGTGCTGTTCAGGATGTCGCAGCGATGCGCCGGGGGCAAACCAGGGCGTACCCGTGCTGCACGGCCGGCCCTGTCTCAACCCGGTTCACGCCGACGAAACACACCGCTCCGAACCGCTGAAACACCGACTTCCTAGGTTCTCCCTGTTCGCATCCGCGAACGACAGTGTCCAGGAGGTTCGATGCAATCACCACCGAGCAACACCCGCACGAGACGACTGCCGTACGCGATCCTCGGGGGCGGCGTCGTCGCCGCAGCCGCGATCGTCGGCGGCTTCATGGCGATCCCGGCGGTCAGCGGCGCATCCGGCGCCGACGGGTCGGAGACTCGCGAGCTCGAGGCCGTCACCTCGACGCCCGAGCTCGGGGCGCCGCGCGACCCGCTCAGCGCCGACGAGCTGAGCTACGCGATCCACCTCGCGAGCAGCGACGCGAGCGTGCCCGACGACGTCACCTCGGTCGACCGATCGGATGCCCCCCAGGTGCTCTCGGTCGACATCTCGACCCGCAATGTCGACAGCCCCGACCGCATCGTCGACGTCTTCCTGTTCGACTACACCTCGAACCAGACGTTCCTGCAGACGGTCGACCTGACCACGGGCAGCGTCGAGAGCACCGCGAAGGCCGGGGTGCAGCCTCCGCCGAGCCCCGACGAGGTCGACTACGCGTTCGGCGTCTTCCTCGGCGACGCGACCGCCAGTGCCGCGGTGCGCGCCGAGTTCGCGTCGGTGACCGGCGAGGAGCTCGCATCCATCGACCAGCTCGCCGTGACCGGTGGAGCGTTCGTCCCCGATGCCGGCACGCTCGGCGCCGACGCCTGCAGCATCGACCGGTGCGTGGAGATGCAGTTCCGCGTGCCGGGCGGCGGATACCTCGACACGACCGCGTTCGTCGTCGACCTGTCCACCGAGTCCGTGATCGGCATCAAGTGAGAGGCGCAACCATGAAGAGGATCTCCCGCGCGATCGCCGTCGCGGTGGCGGCGCTCGCCGTCTCCGCGGGCCTCGCCGTCATTCCGGTGACCTCGGCCACGGCCGCGATCCCGACCGTCAACTGCTCGGGCGACGCCCGCATCGAGAAGTCGTTCGACAACGGCACCGAGTGGCAGATGTGCTGGCGCGTCGACAGCAAGCACGGCCTCGTGCTCGAGCAGATCGCCGTGAAGGCGCCGGGCGAGGACTCGTTCCGCCGGGTGCTCGACTCGGTGAGCCTCGGCCAGCTCAACGTGCCCTACGACACGGGCAAGAACGTGTGGAACGACATCACGTCGTACGGCTTCGGCAACCAGTACCTGCAGAAGCTCAGCGCCGCCGAGTGCAGCAGCGGCACGCTGCGCGACTACGGGCAGGCCTGGAGCGTCACGCGTCGCGGCGAGACGACGAACTACCTGCGCACCATTCCGGCGCTCTGCATCACCGACACGACCCGCGACATCTCGTACCGCTCGCACGAGCAGACCTGGGGCTCGATCGCGGACGCGCCGCTGTTCACCTCGACCGGGCAGGCGTTCAACCTCACGATCATCTCGAAGGTCGACTGGTACGAGTACGCCACGAAGGTGGAGTTCACCGACGAGGGCGCGATCTCGTTCAACCTCGGCGCGACCGGCGACGTCTCGTACGAGGACTTCGACGCCGATGCGACCACGGGCTGGCCGGTCGGGGCGGATGCCTCGGACTACGCGGCCTCGCACTGGCACAACGCCTTCTGGCGCCTCGACTTCGGCCTCGACGGCCAGGCGCTGCAGCAGGTCGAGCAGTACGACTCGACGCTTGGAGAGCCGGGCGAGCAGGCACCGCTCATGCACACGACGGGTGCGACGATCGAGCACCCGGCGAACCTCGTGCCCGCGGCGGACACCACCTGGTGGCGCGTCGTGGCACCCGAGAGCCGCAACGCCGACAACCACGCCAGGTCGTACGAGTTCGTCTTCCCCGGCTCGCAGCTCTACCAGGGCAACCCGATCACGCAGCCGCTCATCAGCGTGACGAACTACGCCGACTGCGAGCAGTTCGCGAGCAACAACCTCAACCCGGTGTGTCCGAACCTGAGCGTGCTCGACTACGTCGCGAACAGTGCGGATGCCGCCCTGACCGACCCGGTGGCCTGGGTCAACAGCGGGTTCCACCACGTCGTGCGCGACGAGGACCAGAGCCCGATGCAGACGCACTGGCAGTCGTTCTCGATCATGCCGCGCGACTGGACGTCGCAGTCGATGAGCACGCCCGCCGGCCGTTCGTGCATCGACGGCGACCCGGGCGGAGAGATCCACAGCGACGAGTCGCCGTGCGAGGTCGTCGTGCCGACCGAGCCCGAGCCGACCGAGACCGGCGAGCCCACCGACCCGGAGCCGGTCGAGACGGGCGAGCCGACCGACCCGGAGCCGACCGAGACCGGTGAGCCGACGGACCCTGAGCCGACGGATGCCGCGGAGCCGACGGACTCCTCCGAGCCGACCACGCCCCCGGTCGCCGGATCCGGTGGTTCCTCGGGCGGTGGCTCATCGACCGCGTCGGCCGGCAGCGACAACGGCACGCTCGCGTCCACCGGAACCGCGCTCCCGATCGGGGCGGCATCTGCGGCGGTCGTGCTGCTCGCGATCGGCGGTCTGCTGATGATCAGGCGCCGCCGTCGGGCCGCGGGCGCCTCGGCCTGATCCCGCTCGACCCCATGGGCGGCGGTCCGGTTCGCCGGACCGCCGCCTCCGCACCACCCGACGATTCCGAAGGAGTGCCATGCGACGCCCCATCGCCACGACCGTCACGCTCGTCGTCCTGCTCGTGACCGGTGCCGCCGCGGTCGGACCATGGCTCGCGGCATCCGGAACCGCGAGCGCGGCCGAGCCTGTCGACGCCGCGCCCGGCGCGACCGTGATCACGGCCTCGCAGCGTGACACCACGGACGTCGTCATACAGGGCGAGGAGCGCGGCACGGCGGTCGACGACCTGCCGAACGACGCGGACATGGCGTTCGCGATGATGATGATCCCGCACCACGAGCAGGCCGTCGAGCTCTCGCGGATCCTCGCGGACACCCCGGGCATCGACGGGTTCTCGAGGTCGCTCGCGGCCTTCATCGAGACCGACCAGACGAAGGAGATCTCCGCGATGGATGCCTGGATCGAGGCCTGGCACGGGGTCGGCGTGATGAACCACGGCGGCGGACTCATGTCGGGCATGGCGACGCCGGAGCAGATCGCCGAGTTCGACGCGCTCGAGGGCGTCGACGCCGAGGCGCGGTTCCTCGACCTCATGATCGCCCACCACCGCGGCGCCCTCGAGATGGCCGACGCCGCCATCGAGGATGGCGCCAACAGCTACATCCGCTCGCTCGCCAAGCACATCGCGGCAGAGCAGGAACGTGAGATCGAGGCGATGACCCAGCGGCGCGGGGCGCTGTGACGCGGCGCCGCACCGTCGTCGCGCTCGCCGTCGTCGCGCTCGCGGTCGGCATCGTCGTCGTCGCGACCGCGGCACTCGGCGGCGAGGTCGTCTACCGGGCGGACTCGGATTCCATGTCGCCGACGATCGACGTCGGCGACCTCGTCGTCGCCGCGCGCGCTCGTGCAGACGGCCCTCGACCCCAGGCCCCGAACCGCGGCGACGTCGTCGTCTTCGCCGACCCCGGCGGGTGGGGTGAGCGCGTGGCCCGCCTGCTCGGCCGCGACGACGTCTCGACCACATTCGTCAAGCGCGTGATCGCGTTGCCCGGCGAACGCGTCGCCTGCTGCACCGCCGCAGGGGAGATCACGATCGACGGCGTGCCGCTCGACGATGACGCCCGTGCGACCGACGGCGGGCTCGCGAGCGTGCTCGCGTTCGACCAGACGGTTCCCGCTGACGCGGTGTTCGTGCTCGGCGACGCACGCGGGGTATCGATCGACTCCCGCTACCTCGGAAGCGTCCCGCTCGACTCGGTGCTCGGCACCATGCAGTTCGTCGTGCCGCTCGGCGGCTGACGGCGCCGAGACACCGGCCCGCGGCATCCGCTCGTTCAGGCCGTCGGCGACCCCAGCGGATACGCCAGGCGCGCGAGGTCCTCGCTCGCGGCCAGCAGCACGCCGACATGCTGCACAGCGGACGAGAGGTCCTCGCCGACGGTGCTGAGCGCCACCGCCGCGACGAGGTCGCCGCCTGGCGCCCGCACCGGCACCGCGACGCACGCGCGCGCATCGGCCCCCGGTTCGATGCTGCTCGCTTAGCCGAACCGCCCGACGTCCTCGGCGATGCGCCGGCGCTCCTCGATCGAGATCCCCGACGCGCGCGCCGACTCGGCGACGGCCTTCGCCGAACGCGGGTCGACGGGCGCCTGGAGCGGCGGGTACTCCGCGATGAGCAGGCGTCCGATCGCGGTCGCACCGAGCTGCCGTCGCGCTCGATCGATCGAGACGAGCGGCAGGTCGGGGTCCTCGTCGACGATCACGACCCGCCCGCCGGTGTACCGCACGAAGTGCACGGCCTCGCCGGTGCGTTCGCGCAGGCGGGCGATGACCTCGGGCACCGGGTCGGCCCGGCTCGGGGCGATGAGATGTGCGAGCTCGACCACGCGCACGCCGAGCACGAACCCGTCGAGCGTCGGATGGCGCAGCAGGTACTCCTCGCTCGTCAGGGAGTTGACGAGGCGGTATGCGCTGGCCCTGGGGATGCCGAGCAACTGGGCGATGCGGTTCGCGGACAGGGTCGGGCCGCCGCGGGCGACCTCCTCGAGCACCGCGAGTGCGAGGGCGACGCTGCTGGCGCCCGACGGCCCGCTCACGATCGCGGCGGCGGTGCGACGGGGTGCGGTGCGACGGGGTGCGGTGCGACGGGGGAGGAGATGGCGTCGGATGCCACGGGCGTGTCGTACGCCCCCATGCGCGCCGCGAGCACCGAACCCGAGCGAACGCGGCGCAGGTGCGCGAGGGTCGCCGCCGCGATGATCGCCATGAGGATGCCGAGCGCCGTGGGGTCGGCGGCCCACTCGGCGGCGACCTCGGTCGCCGCGACGCCGGTGAGCGCCAGCGTGCCGAGCAGGGCGGGCCACGCCTCGCGGAGGCTGAACTCGCCGATGCGCACGAGATACGGGACGGCCGCGGCGCAGACCGCGAGGTAGGCGATGATGAACGCCATGCTCTGCGAGAGCCCGATGACCTCGCGATAGAGCGAATCCCGGCCGGCGGCGACGAGCAGCAGCGTGCCGACGATCAGGGTCGCGCCCGCGGCGAGGGCGGCGATGTGCGGTGTCGCGAACCGGGCGGACGTGCGCCCGAGGGCCTTGGGCAGCACGCCCTCGCGGGCCATCGTGAAGACGAGTCGCACGAGCGCGTTCGTGCAGGCGAGGGTGCATGCGATCCAGGATGCCGCGACGACCGCGTGGATCAGCGGGTCCAGCCACGGGTTCGCGGCGAGGTCGGCCGCCGTCAGGAGCGATGCCTCCCGGCCGTCGGCCACGCCTGAGAGCTGCGCGAGCATGCCGAAGAGGTAGACCGCGGCGACGGCCGAGACCGTCCAGACGAGGGCACGCGGAACGGTCGCGAGCGGGCGACGGCTCTCAGGGCCGAGCGCCGCGCCGCTCTCGAACCCGACGAAGCAGATGAGGGCGAACCCGATGCCCTCGGCGAACGAGGGGAGGGAGGGCGCCGCCGAGAGGTCTGGCACGATGCCGGGCGCCTTCCAGCCGGTCGACGCGAACACTGCGACCGAGAGCACGACGAGCGCGGTGACCACCACGGCCTCGACGACGAGCATGATGCGCGTCGACGTCTTGGGGCCGAGGGCGATGACCGCCGTGATCGCCGCGCCGATGCCGATGACGAGCAGCGCCGGCACGAGGCCGTCGGCGGCCCAGCCGGCGTCGCCGCCGACCGCGGCGTCCAGGCGGCGGACCGCGCTGCGCAGCGTGTCGATCGCGACCCCCGAGTAGCCGAGCACGAGCGCTGCGCCCGCGACCATGCCCGCCGCGGGCCCGAGGCCGCGCGTGACGAAGGTGTAGATGCCGCCCGCCGCCGAGATCCGCCGTGCGAACACGGAGATCGACAGGGCCACCAGGATCAGGGCCGCGGCCGTGATCAGCAGCGTCACGAAGGCGAACGAACCGGTGCGGTCCACCAGCCCGCCCGTGAGGATCAGCAGGCCGCCGGCCGGTGCGACGGCCGCGACGGACTGCGCGACGAGGTCGATCGTGCGAACGGATCCGCGGCGCAGGCCGTGCAGCGGGGATCGCGACGCCAGGCTCGACTCGGGCAGCCGTCGCGCGATCGCGTCGCCCAGTGCGCTCACCCGGTGCCTCCTCGTCCCTGCGGCACGGTACGCGCTCGCCGTTTCGCGCCGGTCGCCGACGTGTTTCGCGGACGTGACCCGACATGGACGCGGTGCGGGCCGGCGGTCGGTGGCGGGCCGCGGGCGCCGCCATGCGCGAGCGGATGTCTCGCGGCATCCGATCGCCCGGGTCTAGGCTGACCCGCATGGGCAAGGTGACCGAACCTGCCCCGGGGGAGTACGGCCCGCCAGAGCCGGGGGTAGACGACGGCGGCGAGCGCGACACCCAGGGGGACCGCGGCTTCTTCGGACAGCCGAGACCGCTCGTGCACATCTTCGGCGTGGAGATGTGGGAGCGGTTCAGCTTCTACGGCATGCAGGGCATCCTGCTGCTCTACCTGTACTACTCCACCGCCGAGGGCGGCCTCGGCATGGACCAGGCCGTCGCGACCGGCATCGTCGGCGCCTACGGCGGCGCCGTCTACCTCTCGACCGTGCTCGGCGCGTGGATCGCCGATCGGCTGCTCGGCTCCGAGAAGGTGCTCTTCTTCAGCGCGATCGTGATCATGATCGGGCACATCGCGCTCGCCGCGATCCCGGGGTTCTGGGGCGTCGGAGTCGGCCTCGTGCTCGTCGCCTTCGGCTCGGGCGGACTCAAGGCCAACGCGACGAGCGTCGTCGGCACGCTGTACTCGGCGAACGACCCGCGACGCGACGCCGGGTTCTCGATCTTCTACCTCGGCATCAACCTCGGCGCGTTCTTCGGGCCCATCCTGACCGGGCTGCTGCAGTCGACCGTCGGATTCCACTGGGGCTTCGCGCTCGCCGCGTTCGGCATGCTGCTCGGCCTCATCCAGTACTCGTTCGGACGCAAGGGGCTCCCGCCCGAGGCATCCGTCGTGCCGAACCCGCTGCCGAGCAACCGCTACGCGCTCGCGATCGGCATCGCCGTGGCATCCGTGCTGCTCATCCTGGTGCTCGTGCTCGTCGGCGCGATCACGGCCGCGAACCTCGGGCTCTGGGTCATCGGCGGCACGATCGTCGCGGCCGTCTCGATGTTCGTCGTGATCCTCTCGAGCCGGCACGTCGAGGTCGTGGAGCGCAAGCGCGTCTACGGGTTCATCCCGCTGTTCATCGCGAGCGTCGCGTTCTGGTCGCTCTACCAGCAGCAGTTCACGGTGCTCACGATCTACTCCGACGAGCAGCTGAACCGCGACCTGTTCGGGTGGACGATGCCGGTCTCGTGGGTGCAGTCGATCAACCCGATCTTCATCATCATCCTGTCGGGCGTGTTCGCCGCGATCTGGACGAAGCTCGGCGACCGGCAGCCGTCGACGCCCGTGAAGTTCGCTCTCGGCACGGCGATCATGGGCGTGGCGTTCCTGTTGTTCCTGCCGTTCGCCGACGGCGGGGCGAACTCGACGCCGCTGCTCTGGATGGTGCTCATCCTGTTCGTGTTCACCGTCGCGGAGTTGCTGCTCTCGCCGGTCGGGCTCTCGGTCACCACCAAGCTCGCGCCGAAGGTGTTCCACGCGCAGATGGTCGCCCTGTTCTTCCTCTCGGTCGCGCTCGGCACGGCGGTCGCCGGTCAGCTCGGGTCGTTCTACACGGTCGTCAACGAGGCCACGTACTTCGGCGTGCTCGGCGCGATCGCGATCGTGCTGGGCCTGGCGCTCTGGCTCGGGCGCAAGCCCGTGCTGCGGCTCATGTCGGGCGTGCGCTGACCGAGAATCGCTCTTCTCAGGAACCCCGGCCCGAAAACGTGCGCTTCTCAGGAGGATTCCGGGCATTCTGCGTCTCGCGGGCCGAAATCTCCTGAGAAAAGTCGGGGGCTGGGGCCGGATACGATTGGCGGGCACGCACGAGGGGAGTACGGATGTCGCGCGCCCTCGTCGTGATCCCGACGTACAACGAACGGGAGAACATCGCCGAGACCGTCGCCCGGGTGCGGGCGGCCGTGCCCGAGGCATCCGTGCTGATCGTCGACGACAGTTCGCCCGACGGCACCGGATACATCGCCGAGAGCCTCGCGGCCGACGACGACGCCGTGCGCGTGCTGCACCGCACCGCGAAGGACGGACTGGGCGCCGCGTACCTCGCCGCGTTCGGCTGGGCGCTCGAGCGCGGCCACGACCCGATCGTGCAGATGGACGCCGACGGCTCGCACCTGCCCGAGCAGCTGCCGTCGCTGCTGGCGGCCCTTCAGACGACGGATGCCTCGGGTCGGCCGGTCGACATCGTCATCGGGTCCCGCTGGATCCCCGGCGGCGCCATCGAGAACTGGCCACGTCATCGTGAACTCCTCTCGCGGTGGGGGAGCGCGTACGCCCGCACCATGCTGCGCCTCTCGACGCGCGACGCGACGGCCGGGTACCGGGCCTTCCGGGCCTCGGCGCTGCGCGCCATCCGACTCGACGACGTGCACACGCGCGGCTACGGCTTCCAGGTCGACATGCTCTGGCACGCCCGCGAGGCCGGGCTCGTCGTCGTCGAGGTGCCGATCACCTTCGTCGAGCGGGCGCGAGGCCGGTCGAAGATGAGCCCGATGATCGTCGTCGAGGCGATGCTCAAGGTCACGGGGTGGGGCATCGCCGGACTGTTCCGGCGTCCGCGCCGGGCCGCGTCGTCCGGACGATTCGTCGGTTCCTGACGACGAACGGTCGGGCGTTGGCGCGGCAGCTCCGCGAGGGTGGAATTCCATCCTGAGGAGTGACATGTCGACCGACACCGCGAGCACCAGCACCATCTCCGCATCGCCCGCCCAGGCGCCGCCGATCGCGGGCTCGGCCGGCCCGCGCAAGGCCGCGTGGGCCGGCGTCGTCTCCCTCGGCCTCGGCATCTTCACGCTCGTGGCGAGCGAGTTCCTCCCGGCGAGCCTGCTCTCGCCGATCGCGGCTGACCTCGGCATCACCGAGGGCGTGGCCGGGCAGCTCGTGACGGCGACGAGCATCATCGGCATCATCGGCGGTCCGCTCGTCGTATCGGTGCTGCCGCGAGTCGACCGCCGCACGGTCATGGTCGCGCTCACGACGCTCGCGGTGCTCTCGAACGTGCTCGTCGCCATCGCGCCCGTGTTCGGGCTCATGCTCGCCTCGAGGCTGCTGCTCGGGCTCGCGATCTCGGGGTTCTGGGCCATGTCCCTCGCCGTGACGTCCCAGCTCGTACCCGCCGACCGGCTGGGCCGCGCGATGACGATCGTGAACGCCGGCCTCTCGCTCGCGACCATCGCCGCCGTGCCCGCGGGCGCGGTGCTCGGCGACCTCGTGGGCTGGCGCACGGTGTTCCTCGGCGCGGCCGCGGTCGGCGTCATCGCCCTCACCGTGCAGATGGTCACGCTGCCGTCGGTGCCGCCGACCGGTTCCCCGGGCTTCGGCACGCTCCTGCGCACCGCCGCGCGGCCGGTCGTCGCGCTCGGCATCCTGTCGGTCGTGCTCATCTCGGGCGGCCACTTCGCGGGCTTCACGTACCTGCGCCCCGCCTTCGAGACGATCGGCGCGGTCACGCCGGCCACGCTCGCGCTGCTGCTCTCGCTCTTCGGCCTCGCCTCGTTCGCCGGCAACCTGGTGGCGGGTCCGCTCGCGGACCGCCGGCTGGGCGTGCTCCTCGTCGCGGCACCGACCGCGATCGGCGCCGCGATGGTGCTGTACGCCCTCTGGGGTGCGAACCCCGTCGTCGCGGCCGTCGTCGTGGCGGTGTGGGGCGCCGGGTTCGGGGCCGTCCCGACCATGATCCAGACGTGGATGGCTCGCGTCGCCCCCGACCGGCTCGAGAGCGCGGGCGGCCTCATCGTGGCCGCATTCCAGACCGCGATCACGATCGGCGCGGCCGTCGGCGGCCTGCTCGTGGACTCGGTCGGCGTGCAGGTCGCGTTCCTCGGCGGCGGGATCGTCGCCGTCCTCGGCGGCCTCGTGCTCGTCTCGGCACGGGGCCGCTGAGGCGCCGGGCGGCGCGGGCGCGCCGGGCCGGGCCGGCCGGGCGGCGTCCGCGCCCAGCGCCTGCGTCGGTCAGGCGACGGGCTGCAGCTCCGCGGCGGCCCGTCGCCACCGGCTCGGGGCGACCCCGCTGTGGCGGCGGAACGCCCGGCTGAACCCCTCCTCGCTGTCGTAGCCGAGGCGGTAGGCGATGCCCGCCACGGGATCGCCGTTGCGCAGCATCCGCTCGGCCTGCGCCATCCGGATGCGGGCGACGTACCGGGCAGGCGTGTCGCCGACCGTCTCGCGGAACTGCTCGGAGAACTGCGAGCGGGAGGCGCGGGCGATGCGGGCGAGCGAGGCCACCGTCCACGGCGAGCCCGGGCTCTCGTGGATCGCGGCGAGGGCGTCGCCGACGTTCGGGTCCTGCGCGGCTGCCAGCCACGCGCGTGCGGTGCCGCAGCCGTGCTCGAGCCAGAAGCGCACCGCGGCCGAGATGACGACGTCGGTCAGCCCGGCGAGCACGGTGCTCGAGCCGGGCCGGGCGTCGGAGGCCTCGCGGTGCATCGTGTCGAGCAGGCTCGCGAAGCCGGGTTCGCTGCGTCCGAACCCGCGAGCGGCGAGCACCGGCGGCATCGCCCGCGTCATCGTCGGGTGCGGGTCGACGAGCGCGATGGTCGCGCTCAGCAGCCGTGCATCGTGCCGCGCGGCCAGGCGGGTCGGACCGCCCTGGGGCAGCAGGGCGATGTCGCCCCGCTCGAGCACGACCACCTCGTCGCCGCGGGCGAGCTCGACGGTGCCGGCGAGCACCACGTGGAGGCGGGTCGCGTCCTGCGCGTCGCGTCGCACCTCGCCCGCAGCGAGCCGGCGACGCGAGTGCTCGACCACCGACCACCTCAGGTGCTCGAGCAGCCGCGCGATCGTGGCAGCGTCGTCGACCCGCCCGGGGACCTGCGGCAACGGCGTGATCGTGCACATGAGAGGTGCAATCACCGCGGGCTCGGGATCATTCCCGGATGTCTCGCACCTCCTCGGCTTGACCTTGACATCGTGACAAGGTCTTGACTGGGTGCAGGAGGTGGTCGAGATGACCCGGACACAGATGGACGAGTCGGCGGCGAGGCTGCGGAATGCGCTGGATGCGCCGGCCGCCTCGGCGCGGCTGCAGGCGGCGCTGACGGCCGGGAGCACGCCGGCACCGGCGTACGTGGAGGTGCTGATCGAGCGGTGCGCGAGCGAGCCCGACTTCTTCGTGCGCGACATGCTGACGTGGGCACTGCTCAGGAACGACATCCCGACCGTGATCGATCGGCTGCTGCCGGAGCTCGATTCCGAGGTCGCCCAGGCCAGGGCCCAAGCGCTGCACACCCTCTCGAAGATCGGGAGTCCCGACACCTGGCCCGCGATCACGACGGCGCTCCTGCAGGACGCGGACGACGAGGTCGCCCGCACCGCCTGGCGCACGGCCGCGGGGCTGGTTCCACCCGGTCGTGAGGCGGCACTCGCGGAGGTCCTGGCGACCCAGTTCGATCGTGGGGGTCGTGACATGCAGCTGAGCCTCAGTCGCGCGTTCGTCGTGCTCGGAGACGAGGCGTTGCCCGTGATCGAGCGAGCGAAGGCGGCCTCCGGCGCGGGGGTGCGCGCGCATGCGACGGCGACGGGGCAGCTCATGCACGACCCCGACGCGGGATTCGACGCTGCGATGGCCGAGGCGCGCCGAATCGTCGCGCTTCGCGATGCGCCGGTCGTGGAGCGCTGACGATGTTGATCGGCGAGCTCTCAGAGCGGTCGGGGATCAGCGCGCGCATGCTGCGCCACTACGACCGCATCGGGCTCGTCTCGCCGACCGGTCGTACGCGCGGCGGGTATCGCGTCTACACCGAGGAGGACGCCCGTCGCCTCTTCCACGTCGAGGGGCTCCGCTCCCTCGGCTTGGGCCTGCGGGAGATCGCGGGCGTGCTCGGTGACCTCGCGTTCGATCCGGCGCCCATGATCGAGCAGATGATCGCGGGCACGCGCAAGCGCATCTCGCAGGAGGAGGAACTGCTCGAGCGACTCGAACGCGTTCGAGGCAGCAGCCCCGCGGCATGGTCGGAGGTGCTCCGCACCATCGGGTTGATGCGGGCGCTTGGCGCCGATGACCCGTCGGCGCGGCAGCATCTGGCCCTCGCGCTCACCGGCCAGGAGGCGACGGATGTCTCCGCAATCGCCGAGGCCGCACTGGACGAGCCCGATCCCAACGTCGCGGGTGCCCTGTACTGGGCACTGGCGCGGCGTGGTGACGACGCGATCCCGGTCCTCGTCCGGGGGCTGAGCTCCCCTGATGGACGACGACGCCGTCGCGCGGTCGAAGCCCTGGAGAAGATCGATTCGCCCCGTGCCCTCGCCGCGCTCGCCGACGCCCGCATGAGCTCGGACCCGTTCGTGCGCAGCAGGGCCGTGCTCGCCCGTGGCGCACGCGCTGACGTGGGCGACGTTGCCGCGCTCATCGAACTCGTCGTCGACGGGCGGTACGACATGGAGGCTGCGGTTGCGCTCGGCGCGCTCGCCGCACCCGACGGCCGGTCGCACGGCATCGTCCGCATGATCGTCGACGCGCTCGAGACCGCGCCGGCGGACGCCCGCCGGCGTCTGGTCGGTGCGCTCGCCGAGATCCCGGGCGTCGCGGCGGAATCCGTGCTCGTGACCCTGACCGAGGACCCCGACCGCGGAGTCGCCGCCACCGCGTCGTCCGTGCTGCGCGCGCGTCGCCGGGCCGGTCCCTCCTGAGGGCCCGCGGACGCAGCGCCCGAGCCTCACCCCACGAGCAGCAGCGGGTCGGCGACGAGTCGCTCACGCGCCTGCCGACGAGCCCCGATGAGCGCGGCATCCGCCCCGCCCGATGCCGGCGAGAAGACGGGGATCGCGCTGATCGCGCCGCTGCCGACCGTGGGCCGGTTGCCCTGCATCGCGCTGCGGATGTCGTCGATGAACCCGGCCCAGTAGCCGCCGACGACCACGACGGCCGGGTCGATGGTGGGCACGACGATCTGCAGGGTGCGGCCGATCCAGTGGGCGGCGTCGAGCCAGGCCCATCGGGCGCGGTCCTCGGCCTCGTCGATGCGCAGCACGAGCTCCTCGAGGGCGGCGGCGCGTCCGTCGGTCGCGGCGTAGCCGGCGAGCCCGGCGCGCTCGAGCACGACCTCGGGTGCGGCGACCGTGGCGAGGCAGCCCTGCTGGCCGCACCGGCAGCGCAGGCCGCCGGGGACGATCGGGAGGTGGCCGAACGTGGCGCCGAGCCCGTGGGCGCCGCGAAGGGGGCGCGCGGCGGCGACCGCGGCCGCCGAGACCGCCGTGTCGCCGTCGAGGTAGAGCACGTCGGCGATGCCGGGCAGCGCGTCGAGCTCGACGCTCGCGGCCGCGCTCGCCGTCGGCACGAGGCGCACGGGCAGTGGCAGCGCGGCCTCGACCTCGGCGAGGGCGGGGATCATGGCGCGGAGCTCGCCGAGCACGTCGACCGGCTCCGCGCCGAACCGGGCGTCGATGATCACGACGGCGGGCGAGCCGACGACCGCCCCGTCGACGAGCACCGTGATGTCGGCGATGCGGTGGCCGGAGCGCTCGGTGCGCGCGATGGCCCGCGCGAGCACCACCGCGAGCGGCGTGATCGGGTCGGCGGGCTGCTCGGCGGCGGATGTCGCGGCCGACGTGTGCCCGGTCGCGGTGAGCGGTTCGGTGAACCGCGCCGCCTCCTCGCCGCCGAGGCTCGCGACCGTGGCGATCGCCTCGTCGAGTCCGAGGCACGCCGTGACGAGCACCCGGTCGCCGCCCGCGAGCGTGAGCGGGGTCGACCGCCCGTCGCCGTGCGTATCGCCGGACTCGCGGATCACGCCCGCGTCGAGCAGGCGCGCTGTGAGCCCGGCGATGGTGCCGCGCCCGAGGCCGGTGGCATTGACGAGCTCGCTGCGCGTGGCGGTGCCGTGCGTCGCGAGATGCTCGACCACGAGCGCCGATTGCTCGCGGTGGGTGTCGAGGGGGCCGGTGATGGTCGGGACGGTCGGGACGGTCGTATCGCCGGGTGTCATGACGCAAGCATGCTGCCGCAGGGCCTCGCGGTCACGTACCCCATTCGGGGGTCACGTCCGACCGCGGGTCGTTCCGCGCGCTCCGGGGGTCATTCTGCGACATCCGCACGTGAGAAGGGTCGAACGGATGGCGCGATGCGACCCCCTGAGCGAAGAGGCGCCGCCGGCTCAGGATGCCGGGAGCAGCGAGCGCACCGAGGCGTAGCCGTCGCTCACCACGGTCGACGGCGTGTTCCACACCCGCGTCGACCGCGAGGCATCCGTGTACCGCGGCCAGCCCGGGTCGCCGTTCGCGATGAAGGAGACGGCCGCGCCGTGCACCTCGTCGGCGAGTCGCTGCGGCGGGTTCGGCCCGGCGAGCGGCTCGATCGCGATGGAGTCGAGGCAGTCGAAGAAGAACGGCACGTCGAGGCAGTGCTCGGCGAAGCCGAACGTGCCCGACGGCCACGAGAACCGGTAGACCCAGGTGGGGGCGTCCCCGCGCAGGGCGACGAGGCCGACGAGCGCGGTGCGGAACATCCGGTCGGTGAGGAACCGGCCGGCGATGCGGGCGGTGCCCTTGCCCGCGACCTCCGCATTCGCAGCGAGGTAGGGCTTCATCGCCTGCTTCGGCATGCCCAGCTTCTTCAGCATCAGCGACTTCGGGATCCAGCGGAGCTTCTTCTCGGCCTCGGCGAACGCCATCGTGAACTCGTCGTCGGTCGCGCCGATGACGAGCGGCTTGTCGGCGCCGATGCCCGCCGCGAGCGATTCCTTCGTCGAGCGGAGCAGCAGCTCGCCGTCGATGGCCGGGCCGAGGCCCAGCCCTTCCTCGATCATGGATTCGAGCGAGTCGGGGCCGAGCTCGGTCGCCTTCTTCTGCAGCTCGAGGATGCGCTCCTCGCTCAGCGACCCGAATCCCGCGATCGTCGGTTCGACGCCGGCCGCGGCGGCGAGTTCGCGCCCGAACTTCTCGCCCCGCTCGGGCGTGACGTCGGCCAGCGCCCCCGAGATCGCGTAGACGCCGTGGAAGAGGTGCTGGGCCGACTCCATGCCGAGCAGCGTGAGCACGGCGCCGCCGCCGGCCGACTGGCCGGCGATGGTCACGCGCGAGGGGTCTCCGCCGAATGCGGCGATGTTCTGCTGCACCCATTCGAGCGCGAGCAGCCAGTCGCGCACGCCGCGGTTGCTCGGGGCGTCCTCGATCCAGCCGAAGCCGTCGAAGCCGAGGCGGTACGAGATCGTCACCGTCACGACGCCGTCGCGGTTGAACCGCCCGCCGTCGTACCAGAGGCTCGCGGGGGAGCCGGCGAAGAAGCCGCCGCCGTGGATCCAGACCAGCACCGGGAGGCCGGCATCCGTGCCCGGCTCGCCCGGTTCGCTTGCGCCCGGCCGAGGGGTGAACACGTTGACGTTCAGCGTCGAGTCGCCGGGCACGCTCGGCTCGGGGATGAGCGTCACGCCGGGGTCGCCGCGCTGGGCGGTCGCGCCGAACTCGAGTGCGTCGCGCACCCCCTGCCACGGCGCCTTCGGCACGGGCGCGGCGAAGCGCAGCTCGCCGACGGGCGCCTCGGCGAACGGGATGCCGAGGAAGGCGGCGGATGCCTCGGGCGTGCCGGGCTCGCCGCGCCAGGTGCCGCGCACCCGGCCCGCCGCGGTGTCGACCTCGACGAGGGTCGCGGTGGTGGTCTGGGTCATGCTGGAGCTCCTATCGAACGCTCTTGATGGGGATGAGGACGAGCGCCGCGGCGATGACCGCGACGATACCGAAGACGAAGAGCATCGGGTAGCCGCCGAACACCCCGATGATGAGACCGGCGATCGCGGGGCTCATCGCCTGGGGGATGTTGGTGGCGATGTTCAGGATGCCGAGGTCCTTGCCCGCGCCGGTGCCGCCGCCGGGCAGCACCTCGGTCATGAGGGCCGCGTCGACCGACATGTAGACGCCGAAGCCGACGCCGTTGATGATGCTCATGACGATCATGCCCGTCATGTTCGGCATGATCACGGGGGCGGCGAGGCCGAGCACCATGATGGCGGATGCCGCGTAGATGAAGACCTTGCGCTTGCCGATGCGGTCGCTCCACCAGCCCGACAGCCCGATCGCGATGAGCGTCGGCACGAAGGCGGCGAGGGTGAGCGTGAGCACCGCGCCGGGCGCCTCCGCCGTCGGGATGCGGATGTAGTCGGTGAGGATGTAGAGCTGGAACGCGGTGACGACGAAGTAACCGAGCACGAGCAGGAATCGGGCCGCGAAGGCCCATGCGAAGTCGGGGTTCTTGCGGGGGTCGATCCAGAACCCGGCGAGGAACTGCTTCCAGCTCCACGCGGGCACCACGGCCTGCTTCGACGACCAGTCGCGGTTCACGAGCACGAAGAGCACGGTGACCGCGATCACGGCGATGCCGAAGGCGGAGTACCCGACCCCCACGTTCGCGGCGAAGACGCTCGCGACCATGATGCCGAGCGTCATGCCGACCTGGGTGCCGATGCCGAACATCGCGCTCGCGGTGCCGCGCTTCTCGCGCGGGAAGCGGTCGGGGGTGATCGCGGTGAGCGGACCCTGCAGCCCGTTCAGCGCGACCTGGATGACGACCCAGAACACGGTGATCCAGAGCAGCGAGGTCAGCGAGCCGAGCCCGAGCAGGAAGACGCCGCCGATGAGTGCGCCGGCGACCATCCACGGGGTGCGCCGGCCGAAGCGGGAGCGGGTGCGATCGCTGAACGCGCCCACGATGGGCTGGGCGAAGAGCGTGAAGACGAACGAGACGGTGGTCACGATCGCGAGGTTCGCGACCTTGTTCTCCTCGTCGAGCAGGGCGATCTGGGTGGGCAGGAGGATCGCGATGAGGCCGCCGTAGGTGGCGAACAGCGTGAGCGCCGTGACGAGGATGCCGGGCAGCAGCGCCTTGGTGGGCGGCGGGCTCTGCGGTGGTTCGCCCGCGACGGGGGCATTCGCTGAGATGGCGCCCGTGGGCGCGATGAGGGCGGCGGGGTCGCCGGAGGCGGCGGGCTGGATCGACATGGGGGCTCCTCTTCGTTGAGAACGACCTGGGGCTGGCTCGTCGGTGTCCGATGAAAACCGAACAACGCTCGGCGATGAGTATGCGCGAAAACGAACGAGAATTCAACCGTTGAACTAAAGAATCCGGGTCGAGTCGGCTCACCGGGCCGCGTGGCGGCCCGGCGGCGGTGGCGTCGTGCCCGCCTCAGACGCCGAGTCGCGCGGGGTCGGCGAGGAGCCGGTCGCGCGCGGCCCACGCCGCACCGAGCAGGGCCGCATCGGCGCCGAGCCGACCGGCCGAGACCATCGGAACGGCGGATGCCTCGCCCTGCGCCTCGGCGACGGCCGGCCGGTTCGTGCGGAACGCCCGCTCGATCGACGTCGTGTGCGCCGCCCAGAACCCGCCGATGACGATGGCGGCCGGATCCGTCGCGAGCGACACGACCTGCAGGGCGCGGGCGATCCACGGCAGGGCGGACGTCCAGGCGGCGGCCGCCGCGGGCTCACCGGCGTCGATGCGACGCGACAGCTCGTCGAGGGCCCCGGCGAGGCCGCGCTCGCCGACGAGGCCCGTGAGGCCGGCCCGGTCGAGCAGTGCGTCGGGGCCGGCGACCGTGACGAGGCATCCGCGCTGACCGCATTCGCAGTGCTCGCCGTCGGGCACGAGCGCGAGGTGTCCGAGAGCCGCGCCGACCCCGTGGGCGCCCTCGACGACGCGTCCGCCCGAGATGATCGCCCCGCCGATGCCGGAGTTGGACTTGAGGTAGACGAGATCGTCGACGCCGGGCAGCAGCGAGCGCTCGGCCAGCGCGGCGAGCCAGCCGTCGGTCGAGAGCGTCGCGGCTTCTGGCAGCTCGGGGATGCGGGCGCGCAGCCCGCCGAGCAGGTCGACGGCGCCCCAGCCGAGATCGGTGTCGGCGAGCACCACGGGCGGCTCGCCGCCGACCGGGGCGAACACCACCACGGGGAGCTCGACGACCCGGCGTCCGAGCGCTGATGCGGCATCGAGGGCGTCGCGGGTCACGTCGGCCAGCACATCGAGCACGGCGTCGGGGTCGCCCATGGGGCGCCCGTGCCGGCGAGCGACGCGGTGCAGCGTGTCGCCGGCGAGGCTGGTGAGCAGCGCCGTCGCGGCATCCGCATCGACCTGGGCGACGAGCACGGCGAGGTCGGGGGCCGCGAGCTCGAGTCGGGTGATCGGTCGCCCTCGGTCGGTCGAGGTGGGGTCCGTCTCGCGCACCACGCCCGCGGCCGTCAGGGCCGAAGCGAGTGCGGTGACGGCCCCACGGGTGAGTCCGGTCGCCGCCGCGATCTCGCTGCGCGCGCTCGGGCCCGAACGCACGAGATGCTCGAGCACGAGGGTCAGGTTGTGCCGGCGCACGTCTCCCGAGACGAGCGAGCGCGGTGCACGCGGCATCCGCTCAGTCCTTGGGCGCGGCAGGCTCGCCGTCGCGCCGCACGAGCGCGAGCAGGTACTCGACGTGCTCGGCCATGTCGATGGTGGGGTCGAGCATCCACTGCGTCTGCAGGCCGTCGAGCAGGGCCGCCATGATGGTGCCCCATCTGCGAGCGTCGAGGTCGTCGGGCAGTCCGTGGAGCATGCCGTTGGTCTGCGCGACGGCGAACTGCGAGCGGAACTCCTCGTAGCGCTCGATGAAGTACTCGCGCGAGGGGTGATCGGCGTCGGTCGCGGCCGTCGAGAGCTGCGCATAGAGCTGGACGAGCCCCGGAACCTCGGCGTTGTGCCGCGTGATGCGCAGCACGGCGTCGTGGGCGTCGGTGTCGGAGTCGGCGTCGGCCGGGGGGAACTGGGCGGCCTCGTCGACCTCGTCACGCTTGCGCAGCACCTCTTGGAAGAGCTCCTCCTTCGACGAGAAGTAGTGCAGCAGGCCGGCCTGGCTGAGCCCGACCGCGTCGGCCAGCTCTTTCACGCTGGTTCGGCGGTAGCCGTTGCGTGCGATCACGTCGAGCGCGGTCGTGAGGATCTCCTCGCGCTTGGCGATGCCCTTTGCGTACGAACCTCTTCGTGCCATAGGGGAATGCTACGGACTCGATCTTGCAAACAAAAACCGAGCGATGTATGGTTTTGCGACCAGCCTCGACGACGAGGCTCCGAAAGGACCCCACAGCACATGACGATGGCGTCGACACCCCCCACAGATCACCGCTCCGAGGCCAACAGCCCCGACGAACCCGAGGAGGCCCTCGCCTTCATCGAGGAGGCCGCAGGCAACGAGGACCCGCCCGCCCCGGTCAAGGGCCTCGGCCGCCTGCTCGGCTGGATCATCCCGGCCAACCTCGGCATCTTCCTCATCTGGGGCGCCGTGCCCGGCATCCTGCTCCCGCGCCAGGTCGAGACGCTGTTCGGCGAGGCCGACAAGATCGGCAACCTCGCGATCGTGATGACGATCGGCGCGTTCTTCTCGATGATCGCGCAGCCGATCGCCGGCCAGATCTCCGACCGCACGCGCTCGCGGTTCGGTCGCCGCGCCCCGTGGATCTTCATCGGCGCGCTCGCCGGAGGCCTCTCGCTCGTCGGACTCATGTTCGCCGACAGCCTCATCGGCGTCGTGATCGCCTGGACCCTCGTGCAGATCACGTACAACTTCGCGCAGGGGCCGCTCAGCGCCGTCATGCCCGACCGCGTGCCGGTCAAGCGCCGCGGCACGTTCGCCACCCTCTCGGGCATCGGCCTCATGGTCGGCGCGCTCGGCGGCCAGGTCGTCGGTTCGCTCTTCTACGACAGCATCGCCGCGGGGTACATCACCTTCGCCGTCTTCTCGCTCGTGATGCTCAGCCTCTTCATCGTCTTCAACCCCGACTACTCGTCGAAGGAGCTCGAGCCCGAACCCTTCAAGCTCGGCGACTTCCTGCGCACGTTCTGGGTGAACCCCGTCAAGCACCCCGACTTCTTCTGGGCGTTCACGGGTCGGCTCCTGCTCTACACCGGGTACTTCGCCGTCACCGGCTACCAGCTCTACCTGCTCACCGACTACTTCGGCGTCGAGCGCCCGCAGGACATCATCCCCGTGCTCGGGCTCATCAGCCTCGCGGGCATCCTCATCGCGACCATCGTCTCGGGGCCGCTGTCCGACAAGATCGGCCGTCGCAAGATCTTCGTCTTCGTCTCGTCGGCCGTGACCGGGCTCGCCTTCCTCCTGCCGTGGGCGTGGCCCGACCTCACCGCGTGGATGATCATGACCTTCATCTCCGGCCTCGGCTTCGGCATGTTCCAGGCGGTGGACACCGCGCTCATGAGCGAGGTGCTCCCGTCGGCGAAGTCGTTCGCCAAGGACCTCGGCGTCGTGAACATCGCCGCGACGCTGCCGCAGACCCTCGCGCCGGGCGTCGCCGGGGCGATCGTGCTCACGTTCGGCTTCGCGGGCCTGTTCCCCGTGGCGATCGTGCTCTCGGTCCTCGGTGCGTTCGCCGTCTGGCCGATCAAGGCGGTGAAGTGATGACGGATGCCGCGAGCACGACCTCGTCCCCAGCGCCGGCGTCCGCCGGGGCCGCCGCCGCCGGCCCACCCGCCTCGAAGTCGACCTCGACGCGCCCGCGCGGGCTCCTCGTCACGGGACTCGTCGGCCTCGCCCTCTTCGCCGTGTTCGGCGTGGCCGTCGCGGCGAACGTGGACGCGCCGTTCACCCAGCCGATCGACGACGCCTGGCGCGCCTTCGTCGGCCTCGCACCCGACACGGGCGGCGAGACATGGGCGCTGCCGATGTTCTTCCAGTACCTCGGCGAACTGCCGGGGGCCGTGCTCACGCTGCTGTTGATCCCGATCTGGCTGTTCGTGATCCGCCGCTGGCGCTCGGCCCTGTTCTGGCTCACGGCCGAGCTGGTCGGCACCTTCCTCGTCTCGCAGCTCACGAAGAACCTCGTCGACCGCCCCCGACCCGCCGACGACCTCGCGAACAACCTGTTCGGCCCGCTGTTCTCGGTCGACCACGGCTCGTTCCCGTCCGGCCACGGCGTGAGCGCCGGCATCCTCATCATCGCGGTCGCCGCCGTGCTGCCCGCCGCCAAGCGTCGCGTCTGGTGGGTCATCGGCGCGTTCATCGGCGTGGGCATGATCTGGCAGCGCACGCTCATCAACGCGCACTGGTTCTCGGACGCCGTGTTCGGCGTCGTCGGAGGCGCCAGTGCCACGCTCGTCATCTGGTGGGCGTTCTCGACCCTGCTCGCGAAGGACTACGGCAAGCCGTTGTTCCGTCGCGAGAGCCCGACCATCTGAATGTCAACCGAAGGAGCACCATGACCGACACCCTGAACGCCGCCGCCGAGGCATCCGCCACCGAAGCGGCCACTGCATCGGCCGTCGAGGCATCGCCCGAGCAGGTCGTCGCGGGCCTCACCCTCGAGGAGAAGGCCTCGCTCACGAGCGGCGCCGACTTCTGGACCACGAAGGCGATCGACCGGGTCGGCCTGCCGTCGATCCTCATGACCGACGGCCCGCACGGCGTGCGCCTGCAGAGCGCCGACAGCGACCACCTCGGCATCGGTGACAGCGTGCCGGCCACGTGCTTCCCGCCGGCGGTCGCCCTCGGCTCGTCGTTCGACCCCGAACTGCTCGAGCGCGTCGGCTCGGCGCTCGGCGAGGAGGCGCAGGCCGAGGGCGTCGGCGTGCTGCTCGGCCCCGGCATCAACATCAAGCGCTCGCCGCTCTGCGGCCGCAACTTCGAGTACCTCTCCGAGGACCCGCTCGTGTCGGGCGTGCTCGGCTCGGCGCTCGTGCGCGGCCTGCAGTCGCAGGGCGTCGGCGCGTCGCTGAAGCATTTCGCGGCCAACAACCAGGAGGCCGACCGCATGCGCGTCTCGGCCGACATCGACGAGCGCCCGCTGCGCGAGATCTACCTGCGCGGCTTCCAGCGCGTCGTCGAGGACGAGCAGCCGTGGACCGTCATGTGCTCGTACAACCGACTCAACGGCGTGTACACCTCCGAGGACCCGTGGCTGCTCACGAGCGTGCTCCGCGACGAGTGGGGCTTCGACGGCCTCGTCGTCTCGGACTGGGGCGCCGTGAACGACCGCGTCACCGGGCTCGTGGCCGGCCTCGACCTCGAGATGCCCGCGAGCGGGGGCCGCACCGAGGCCCAGCTCGTCGCCGCCGTGCAGGCCGGCTCGCTCGACGAGGCCGTGCTCGACCTCGGCGCCCGCCGCAACGTCGACCTCGTGCAGAAGGTCGTGCGCAACGCGCGAGCGGATGCCTCGTACGACGTCGACGCCCACCACGCCCTCGCCCGCGAGGTCGCCGCGGCCTCGATCGTGCTGCTGAAGAACGACGGCGGGCTGCTGCCCGTCGCGCCCGAGGCATCCGTCGCCGTGATCGGCGAGCTCGCCCGCACGCCCCGCTACCAGGGCGCCGGTTCGTCGCAGATCAACCCGACGAGGCTCGACGACGCGCTCGCCGAGATCCGCCTGCTCGCCGGCGCCGAGGTGCCGTTCGCCGCGGGCTACGCGGCCGACGCGACGACCTCCGACGAACTGACGGCCGAGGCCGTGGCCGTGGCATCCGCCGCCTCGACCGTGCTGCTCTTCCTCGGCGTGCCCGCGGAGCAGGAGTCCGAGGGCTTCGACCGCGAGGACCTCGAGCTGCCCGCCGGCCAGACCGAGCTGCTCGACGCGGTGCTCGCCGTCAACGCGAACGTCGTCGTCGTGCTCTCCAACGGTGGCGTCGTGCGCCTGTCGGGCTTCGCCGACCGGGTGCCCGCGATCGTCGAGGGCTGGCTGCTCGGCCAGGCCGGCGGTGGCGCGGTCGCCGACGTGCTCTACGGCGTCGTGAACCCCTCGGCCCGCCTCACCGAGACCGTGCCGGTGCGCCTGGCCGACAGCCCCGCGTACCTCGACTTCCCGGGCGAGCACGGCCACGTGCGCTACGGCGAGGGCCTCTTCGTCGGGTACCGGTGGTACGACGCCCGCGAGCTCGAGGTCTCGTATCCCTTCGGACACGGCCTCTCGTACACGAGCTTCGGCTACGCGGATGCCTCGGTGTCGGCGGCTGAGTCCATCGACGGTGGCGCGGGCCTCACGGTGCGCGTCACGGTGACCAACATGGGCGAGCGCGACGGCGCCGAGGTCGTGCAGGTCTACACCTCGCTGCCCGGCTCGGCCGTCGTGCGCGCCCCCCGCGAGCTCAAGGGGTTCGCGAAGGTCGCGCTCGCCGCGGGCGAGTCGCGCGAGGTCGAGGTGCACGTGCGCCGTGAAGACCTCGCGTACTGGGACACCCGCATCGACGCCTGGGTCGTCGAGGGCGGCTCGTACTCGGTGGAGGTCGGGGCGTCCAGCCGTGACATCCGCTCGATTGCGACCGTGGCCGTCGAGGGCGACGCCGTGAACGTGCCGCTCTCGGCGGACTCGTCGATCGGCGAGCTCATCGCCCACCCGATTGCGGGCCCGATCGTCATGCAGGCCCTCAGCAGCGGCGCGGGCGCCGGTGCCGAGGGCGACGGCCCCGACGTCGGCGGTGCGCTGCTGGCCGACCCGTCGCTGTTCAAGATGATGGCGTCGTTCCCGATCGGCCGGCTCTCGTCGTTCCCCGGCATGCCGATCGGCGCCGAGCAGATCGAGCAGCTCATCGCGGTCTCGAACGGGCAGGGCGCGTAACTCTCGGTGCGCATCACGCGACGGCGGATGCCGCGGGCCCTCGCATCGGCCCGCGGCATCCGCCGTTCTCGTTCGTCGTGCAGGAGATCAGGCCCAATCCTCGATCGTGTGCGGGATGGCGTCTCATCTCCTGTTGAAGGCGGGTGGGTACGCACGTGCGTGCAACCCCCTGTCGCGAACGGATGTTCCGGTGCGAGACTGGCGGGAGCAGACGGAGGGGGAACCGGATGTCACGCAGGACGTCAGCCGAGAAGGCCCGCGCGCAGGCGCGGCACGAGGCGAGGAAGGCCGTGCGCGAGGCGAAGCGGGCGGCCAAGCGTGCGCGCAAGGTCGGCGAGACCCTCACGCGCGAGGGTCGGGAGCGATTCGCGACGCTGACCGCCGACGCGCAGGCCGACGTGCGGCTCGCGCGCGAGCTGCGCAGGAGCCGTCCGCACGAGGCGACGCGCCTCGCGCACCGCGCCACGCGCCGACTGGTCGGAACCACGACGCGGGCCGAGGCCTCCGGCGATGCGGACGATCGCAAGCGGGCGGATGCCGCGGCGAAGAGTCAGCAGGCCGCGCTCGCCCTCGCGGCCAAGCAGCGCCGCGACGCGTCGAAGAAGATCGGCAAGTGGGCGGACACGGCCGCGAAGGCCTGGGAGAAGCACGCCGCCGCTGCGAAGTGATCCGGATGGACGAGGAGGAGCAGCCATGACCACCAGGCTCAACGAGACGGCCCTGCGGCACGCGCGTTCGCTCGTGCGCGACGGCGAGGTGAAGCGCGACGAGCGCGACGACTGGAGCGAGCACGCGCCGAGCGCCGACGAGGAGAACGCCTTCATCGAGGAGCACGGCTGGACGGAGTACCGCCACTGGCACCTCGGCTTCGACGACGACGCGAACCCCGAGACGAAGGAGGCGTACACGTTCCCCTACGGCGACTTCCGCAGGGTGCACCGCTGCGCGGTGATCTCGCTCGAGAGCCGGGCCGGCCAGTACGACCACGACGACATCCTCGAGGCGTCGAAGAAGCTGCTGAAGCTGATCGACGCCGACTGAGCTGCCCTTTCGCTGCGGGGGTCGTTTCGCGACATTCGCGGGCGGATGCCCATGACGAGATGTCGGAAAAGGACCCCCGGAGCGCTCAGCTCTTGACGGCGGGCTTCTTCGCGACGGGCTTCTTCGCCGCAGACGTCGTCGCGGCGGCAGTCGACTTCGACGCGGCAGGGCGCGGGCTGCGCACGGTCTTCGGCTTCGACGAGGCGGCCAGCTCCGCGGCATCCGCCACCGGCTTGGCGATGGGCACCATGCGCGTGAGCTGCGTGACGTGCTGCGGGCCGAGCTCGTCGAGCGTGGCGACCTCGAGCAGCTTCATGGTGCGCTCGACCTCGGTGCGCAGGATCGAGATCGTCTTGTCGACGCCGCGGCGCCCACCGGCCATGAGCCCGTAGAGGTAGGCGCGCCCGATCATCGTGAATCGCGCGCCGAGGGCGACGGATGCCACGATGTCGGCGCCGTTCATGATGCCGGTGTCGACGTGCACCTCGAGGTCGGATCCGAGCTCGCGCACGACGTGGGGAAGCAGGTGGAAGGGGATCGGCGCGCGGTCGAGCTGGCGCCCGCCGTGGTTGGAGAGCACGACGCCGTCGACGCCGCGGTCGGCGAGCAGCTTCGCGTCCTCGACGGTCTGCACGCCCTTGACGACGATCTTGCCGGGCCACATGCCGCGGATGATGTCGAGGTCGTCGAATGAGATCGTCGGGTCCATGGCGTTGTCGAGCAGTTCGCCGACGGTGCCGCCGGTCGAGGAGAGCGAGGCGAACTCGAGCTTCGGCGTGGTGAGGAAGTTGATCCACCAGGCGGGGCGCGGCAGCGCGTTGATGACCGTGCCGGGCGTGAGCTGCGGCGGGATCGAGAAGCCGTTGCGCTTGTCGCGGTGGCGGGCGCCGGCGACGGGGGTGTCGACGGTGAAGAAGAGCGTGTCGAAGCCCGCGGCGGCGGCGCGGCGCACGAGACCGTACGAGATCTCGCGGTCGCGCATGACGTAGAGCTGGAACCAGTTGCGGCCGTTCGGGTTCGCGGCCTTGACGTTCTCGATCGAGGTCGTGCCGAGCGTGGACAGCGTGAACGGGATGCCCGCGGCACCCGCGGCACCCGCTCCGGCGATCTCGCCCTCGGTCTGCATCATGCGCGTGAAGCCGGTGGGCGCGATGGCGAAGGGCAGCGAGCTCGTGCCGCCGAGCACCTCGCGTGTGGTGTCGACGACGGGCACGTTGCGCAGGATCGACGGGTGGAACTCGACGTCCTGGAACGCCTGCCGCGCGCGGGCCAGCGACAGCTCGCCCTCTGCTGCGCCCTCGGTGTAGTCGAACGGCGCCTTCGGCGTGCGGCGCTTGGCGATGGCCCGCAGGTCGGCGATGGTCAGCGCCTTCTCGAGGCGCCGGTCGGTCGGGTTCGCCGTGGGCGCCTTGAACCTCATGAGCTCGGCGAGCTCTTTCGGCTTCGGGAACTGTCGCTGGACCATCTTCGGTGCTCGCTTTCGTGTGTGCTGCGTGTGCTGTGCCGGCCGTCAGGCGGTGGCGGCCTCGGGGAACGTCTCGGCGTAGTACCCCGAGATGTGGTCGTGGATGCGGCTGCGGGCGGTCGAGGCATCCGCTGCCCTGATCGCCTCGACGACGCCGCGGTGCTCGCTGCGCAGGCGAGCGGATGTCGCGTGCCAGTCGTCGATGCGCGCGAGGCCGTCGAGCGCGTAGCCCTCGATGCCGCTGCGGAGCCCGGCCATGGTCGCGGTCACGACCTGGTTGCCGGATGCCTCGGCCAACGCCAGGTGGAAGGCGGCGTCGAGCGCGAGGAACTCGGCGGGCTCGAGGTCGGGGGAGTCCATGGCGTCGAGCAGGCGGTCGGCGGCGGCGAGGTCGGGCGCGGCGCCGGTTGTCGCGCCGGACGCGGCGCCGGCCGCCTCCGCCAGCTCGCCCGCCACCGCCGACTCGAGGATGAGCCGGGTGCGCACGATGTCGGCGACCGGGAACCCGTGCGCGGCGACCTGCAGGCGCATGAGCGCGCTCATGGCACCGCCGGGGGTCGCGACGATGATCGCGCCGGCGTTCGGACCCGAGCCCGACGCCGTGCGGATGAGGCCCATCGCCTCGAGCACCCGCAACGCCTCGCGCACGCTCGAGCGGCCCACGCCGAGGTCGGCGGCGAGGGCGCGCTCACCGGGCAGGCGTTCGCCGGGCAGCAGGTCGCCGTCGAGCAGGCGCCGTTCGACATGCTCGAGCACGGCGCGCCAGGCGCGGGGGCTCTCGGCCTCGGTCGTCACGCCGGCTCCCTCCGCGCTGCTCGCTCGCACCTGCTCGTGCGATGTGGTCTGACCACACTAGCACCTGTGGTCAGACCACAGTGAGGCGAGCGGAAGCGGGCGTCGAGCGCCGGAACCCGGTACGGCCGGAGCTCAGTCCTTCTCGGGGCGCAGGCGGATGCGGTTCGAGTCGCCCTCCTCGAGCTCGACAACGCCGCCGCGCGACTTCACGAAGTCGGTGAACGAGGCGAAGCCGAGCCGGCGCTCCTGGAACGACGGGTCCATGCGCAGCATCTGGTTCTTCACCGCGCCCGACGGCTGCCACTCGTCGTCGTTCTTCGAGTGCAGCAGCTCGAGCGCCTTCACGAGCAGGCGGCCGGGGTTGCGCGTCGGCGGCGCCGCCTCGGGCGGCATGAACGCGACGGTCGGCACGCCGCGGGGCCCGGCGGGGGCCTCCTCGGCGATCTCGTCTTCAGGGGCGGATGCCGCGGCGGCGGCCTTGCTCGCGGCCCCGCCCGACTTGGCGCGACGGTTCGTGCGCTTCGGTGCGGTGGTCGTGGTCTCGGCGCCCGCATCCGCGCCGGCGTCCGGAGCGGCGGCGTCCGGAGCGGCGGGTTCCTCGGCCGCAGCGGCGGCGTCCTTCGAGCCCCCGCCACGCCTCGACCCGCGGCGACCACCGGTCGAGGGGGCCTGCGTCGTGGCATCCGCCTCGTCGTCATCGCCTGCGCCGTCGGTCGAGAGCAGCGCGTCGTAGTCGGCGTACTCGTCGCAGGCCGCGGTGAGGGCCCGGCTCGTGCCGCCCGCGACGCCGATGCCGACGACGTAGCGGCCGAGGCGCTTGGCCTTCTGCGCGAGCGCGACGTAGTCGGAGTCGCCCGCCACGATGACGATATGCGTGAGGTCGTCGATGCGGAACATGTCCTCGATGGCGTCGACCGCGAGGCGGATGTCGGCGCCGTTCTTCGTCGCCGAGAGCGGGAAGAGCTGCACGAGGTCGACGGCGCGGTCGATGAGCTGGCCGCGGTAGCTCGCGTTCACGGGCGTCGACCAGTCGGCGTAGGCCCGGGCGATCGCGATCGTGCCGAACGTCGCCGCGAAGTCGAGCACGGCATCGACGTCGACCGTCGCCTGCGCGAGACGCTCGGCGGTCTCGCTGCCCGGCGTCACGGTCTTGCGGCGCGAGGTGTCGCGTCGGTACTGGCTGTCGCCGTGCAGCTGGTCGTACCGCGAGATCACGATGTTGTCGAAGTCGAAGTACAGGGCCACGCGGGGTTCTGCCGAGACGGGCATGAATGCCTTCCATCGAGGGTGTGCCTCCGATGCTACGCCCGCGACCTGTGCGGGCCCGGGAAGGGCGTCCGGTGGGCGGGCGGCCACGAGCCGTGCGGCGGTGCCCGCCCACGGAAGCACAGGGTTGGCTCGCGGCATCCGCTCGGCCACACTGGGCGTATGACCGACTTCGCGCGCCCCGACCGCCCCGAACTGCGTCTGAGCGACGCCGAGCGCGAGCAGGCGGTGGCCGCCCTCGCCGAGGCGCAGCTCGCGGGCAGGCTCACGGCCGTTGAGTACGGCGATCGCGCCACGGCGGCGCGCGCGGCCGTCACCCGGGGCGATCTCGTGCCGCTCTTCACGGACCTGCCGGCCGAGACCCGGGCACCGTCGGCCCCCGCCGCCTCGGCGACCGGCTCCGCCGCCTACGCGTCACCGGCCGCCTCGCAGGCATCGTTCGTCGACCCCGACCTCGACCCGCGGTCGGGCGCAGACGGCTCGGGCCGAGACGGCACCGGAGGGGCGTTGGGCGGCCGGGTCGGCGCCACGATCATGGCGCTCGTGCCGTTCATCGCGCTGCTGCTCTTCTTCCTGACGGGGTTCGCGGGCGGCTGGGCCTGGTCGTGGGTGTGGTTCCTGCTCGTGCCCATCGCGGGCATCGTCATCTACGGCCCCGGATCCGACGAGCGGCGCCGGCGCCGGCGCTGAGGCCCGCGTCGACGCCGCCGCGTCATGCGTCGCGGGTCAGGCGGATGCCGCGGCGAGTTCCCCCTCGGCCCGCACCCCGGCGGCGGCGAGCACGCCGAGGAACGCCTTCATCCACGTGCCGTTGTCGGGCCACGCCCGCGAGGTGACGAGGTTGCCGTCGACCACGCCGCCGCCGTTCTCGAAGACCGCGCCGACGACCTCGAGGTCGACCGCGAGCTCGGGGTAGATCGACGAGGTGCGTCCGGAGAGCACTCCGGCGGCTGCGAGCAGCAGCGGACCGTGGCAGGTGGCCGCGACCGGGGCATCCGCCTCGAAGAAGTGGCGCACGATGCGCTTCGCGTCCTCGTTGTTGCGCAGGTACTCGGGTGCGCGCCCGCCCGGGATCACGATCGCGGCGTAGTCGCTCGGGTCGACCTCGGCGAGCGCGACATCCGCCGGCCAGGTGTGGCCGAGCTTCTCGGTGTACGTGTCGAAGCCGTCGACGAAGTCGTGCACGACGAACTGCAGCTTGCGCGCCTCGGGTGCGCCGATGTGCACCTCGAAGCCCTCCTCCTTCAGCCGCTCGTAGGGATAGAGCACCTCGAGCGTCTCGGCGGCGTCGCCGGTGATGATGAGGATCTTGGTCATGAGGGGTACCTCCATGTACGGGATATGACGAGTCCTGGCCCGACGCATGCCGGCTCGGACGACCCAACTCTGCGCCGCTTGCGCGCCCGCGTCACGCCCCGTTCGCACTATGTGCGAAACGCCCCGGGATCCGTCGCGTTCCTCGCCGTGAGGCCCATCGAACCCGTTCCGCGCACCGCCCGCCCGGCGTAGCATCGGGAGCATGAGCGCAGTGGAGCGCCACGTCGGCGCGGGCATCCAGTCGGCCGAGCGCGTGCTGCGCATCCTCGAGCTCGTCGGTGCGGCTCCCACCGGGCTCACGGCGGCCGAGATCGCCGAGCGGCTCGGCCTCGGGCAGTCCACGACCTACCGCCTGCTCGCGACGCTGCACCGGCAGGACTACCTCGCCAGGCAATCGGGCGAGCACCGCTACATCCTGGGTCGCACGGTCGATCAGCTCGGCCGGGCGCTGCAGTACCAGCTCGTCGCGACCGATCCGGTGCGCCAGGTGCTGCGGGCCATGCACGATGCGGTCGGCGCCCCCGCGTACCTCACGGTGTTCCGGGGCGACGACATCGCCGTGGCGCATATCGAGGACTCGGCGGCGCATCCGCGCATCGGGCAACTGCACGTCGGGTTCTCCGAGGCCTCGCACACGACCGCGTTCGGCAAGCTCATGCTGGCCTCGCGCGACGACGCGGGCGTGGCGCGCTTCCTCGAGCGGCACTCGCCCGCGCGCCTCACCGCGTCGACCATCACGGACGTCGCGTCCCTGACCGAGCAGCTCGACGAGATCCGCGCCCAGCAGGTCGCCGTCGAGGTCGAGGAGTACCTGCCCAAGCTCGCGTGCATCGCGGCCCCGGTGCGCTCGGCGGCCGGCCGCACCGTCGGTGCGGTGTCGGTCTCGGTGCAGGCGAAGGATTTCGCCGCCCGGTCCGCGCAGCTCGAGCACGCCGTGCGCCGCGGCGCCTGGCAGGTCTCGGCGCGGCTCGCGGGCTGACCCTCCGCGTCACGCGCGGTGATCTCGCGTCATCCGGGAACACCCGGGTCGTGCGTGCGGTTGGCTTGGGATATCCGCCTCCGATCCGCATCGAACCAGCAGGAGTCCGCATGACCGCATCCGTCCAGACCGCCACCCGTGCCCGCATCGGCGCGTCCGACCTCGAGATCGCCCCGCTGTCGCTCGGCACGAACGTCTTCGGCTGGACCGCCGACCGCGACGCCACCTTCGCCGTGCTCGACGCGTTCACCGCCGGCGGCGGCGACTTCCTCGACACCGCCGACGGCTACTCGGCCTGGGTGCCGGGCAACTCGGGCGGCGAGAGCGAGCGCCTCATCGGCGAGTGGATCGCGTCGCGAGGCTCGCGCGACGACGTCGTCATCGCCACGAAGGTCAGCTCCCACCCCGAGTTCAAGGGCCTCTCGGCCGCGAACATCCGGGCGGCGGCGGATGCCTCGCTCCAGCGCCTCGGCACCGACGTCATCGATCTCTACTACGCCCACTTCGACGATGCCGACGTGTCGCTCGTGGAGACCGTCGAGGCCCTCTCGGCGCTCGTCGATGTCGGCAAGGTGCGCGCGATCGGCATCTCGAACTACACGGCGGAACGCATCGACGAGTGGTTCCGGGTCACCGAGGCGAACGGCTTCCACCGCGCCGTCGCACTGCAGCCGCACTACAACCTGGTCGAGCGCGACTTCGAGTCGAACGGCCTGCGCGAGCGCGCAGAGCGCGAGGGGCTCGCGGTCTTCCCGTACTTCTCGCTCGCGAAGGGCTTCCTCGCCGGCAAGTACCGCAGCGAGGCGGATGTCACCGCCGAGGGCGCGAGCGTCCGCGCGGGCGGTGCGGCGCCGTACGTCGGCGATCGCGGCGCCCGGGTGCTCGCGGCGCTCGACGAGGTCGCGGCCTCGCACGCGGCATCCGTCGCCTCGGTCTCGCTCGCGTGGCTCCGGCAGCAGCCCACCGTCGTCGCCCCGATCGCCAGTGCACGCAACGTCGAGCAGCTCGGCGACCTGCTCGCGTCGATCCCGCTGGAGCTCACCGCCGACGAGCTCGTGGCGCTCGCCGACGCCTCGGCCTGAGACGGGCCGGGCGGCCGGCGCGGCCGCGTCGCCGCGGTTCGGCCGGTGCGCCGTGCCATGATGCGGTGACGACGTCCGGGGCGACGCCGGAGGGGGTACGCATGCACGCTCGCTGGTGGAGGCTCGACCCGGGAGGCGCCCTCGTCGGGCTGCTCCTCGCCGCGCTCTCGATGACCCCGTCGCTGCTGCCGCGACCGGCGCTGTTCCAGGGCATCATCACCGCGCTCGCGTTCCTCATCGGGTACGGCATCGGGGTCGGCCTGTGGTGGCTGGTGCGCCGCTTCGTGCACTGGCGTCCGACGCCCGAGCATCGCCGCATCGCGTGGTGGGTGTACCTCGGCGTCGCCGTGCTGCTCGCGATCGTGCTGGCGTTCGCCTCCGTCGGGTGGCAGAACGAGGTCCGCCGCACGGTCGAGCTGCCCGAGATCGACGGGTTCGACGCCCTGCTCTTCTTCGCGGGCTTCGTCCCCGTCGTGCTCGTCGGCATCGCCCTCTCCCGCGCCGAGCGGCGGCTCGGAACCCGGATGACCGCCCGCCTCGGTCGCGGTTGGGGGGTCACGGCCGCCACGGCGATCGTCGTCGGGTCGACGGTCGTGGTCGTCGCCGTCGTGATGTTCGGCCTCGACCGGCTCTACCTCGCGAACAACGGCCCTGCCGCTCCGTGGGTCACCGAGCCCATGAGCGCCTTCCGCTCCGCGGGGCCGGACTCCGAGGTCGAATGGGATCTCGTCGGCCGGCACGGCACCGCGTTCCTCGGCGGTGGCCCGAAGGCCGCCGACATCGAGGAGCTCACCGGGCGCCCGGCGCTCGAACCCGTGCGCGTCTACGTCGGCCAGGCGAATGCGCCGACCGTCGAGGAGCGCGCCGCCATCGCCGTGCGCGAGCTCGAGCGCACCGGGGCGTTCGATCGCGACCTGCTCGTCGTCGCCACGACCACGGGGTCCGGGTGGCTGGAGCCGCAGGCCGTCGACGCCGTCGAGTACCTGCACGGCGGAGACACCGCCATCGTGTCGATGCAGTACGCGTACACGCCGAGCTGGGTGTCGTTCCTCTTCGACCCCGATGCCCCGGTCGCGTCATCCGTCGCCCTCTTCGATGCGGTGCGGGAGAAGTGGGAGACCCTGCCCGAGGCGGATCGCCCGCAGCTCGTCGTGTACGGGCTGAGCCTCGGCGCGCATGGAACGCAGGAGGCGTTCGGCGGCCTCGACGAGATGCGAGCCCGCACCGAGGGGGCGCTCCTCGTCGGGAGCCCGAACGGCTCGACCATGTGGCGCACGCTCACCGCGGCGCGCGAGCCGGGCAGCCCGCAGTGGCTTCCCGTCGTCGACGACGGACGCGAGGTGCGCTGGCAATCGGTGCCCGGCGATTTCGACGCGCTCGGCCAGGGGTGGGAAGCTCCGCGGGTCGCCTACCTGCAGCACGCGACCGACCCGGTCACGTGGCTCGGACTCGAGTTGATCTGGGCCGAGCCCGACTGGCTGACCCCCGAGGAGCGTTCCGACGACGTCAGCGACTCGATGCGCTGGATCCCGGCCGTGACCGCGTTGCAGGTCGCGATCGACATGTTCGTGAGCGCGGGCGTGCCCGCCAGCTACGGCCACAACTACGGCGACATCATGCTCGACGGCTGGCAGGCGGTCACGGGCGACGGCGGGCTCGACACGGCCGCACTCGCGCGCATCCAGTCGGTGCTCGAAGGGTACGCGGAGGTGCAGCCGGTCGGCAGCGTGAGCGAGTAGACGCGCCGCCCCTGGCGTCTCCGGCTCGGGCCAGGCGCTCCCCTCCGGCTCAGGCCGTGGTGGCCGTGGCGGTCTCGACCGCGCGCACCGCGACCGGCACCGGCACGAGCGTCACCCGCACCGCGTCGCCGAACGCGAGTCGGTCGTCGGCGGCGTGCTGCAGTCGCAGCACCGTGCCGTCGGCCGTGGTGACCAGCGTTCGCCGGATGCTGCCGAGGAACGTGCTCTCCTGCACGGTCGCCGCGGTGCCGCCCTCGCCCGTCAACCGCACGTTCTCGGGCCGCAGGAACGCCTCGACGGGGCCGTCGGGCACGTCGCCGAGCACCGGCAGCGACGTGCCGAGCACCTGTGCGACACCGCCCGAGATCCTCGCAGGCACGATCGAGCTGAGCCCGACGAAGGCGGCCACGATCGGCGAGGCCGGCCGCAGGTAGAGCTCTTCGGGCGTGCCCACCTGCTCGATGCCGCCGCGGTCCATCACCGCGATCCGGTCCGAGACCGCGAGCGCCTCCTCCTGGTCGTGCGTGACGAACACCGTCGTGATGCCGAGGCGAAGCTGAATCCGGCGGATCTCGTCGCGCAGCTGCACCCGCACCTTCGCGTCGAGCGCCGACAGCGGCTCGTCGAGGAGCAGCACGCGAGGCTCGGTGACGAGCGCCCTGGCGAGGGCGACGCGCTGCTGCTGCCCGCCCGAGAGCTGGTGCGGGAAGCGATCGGCGAGGTGGGCGAGCCCGACGAGTGCGAGCGCGTCGAGCGCGCGCGCACGGGCCTCTACGCGGGCGACCTTGCGCATCCGCAGCCCGAACAGGGTGTTGCCGAGCACGGTGAGGTGCGGGAACAGCGAGTACGACTGGAAGACCATGCCGAGGTCGCGGTGGTTCGTGGGCACCCGCGAGACGTCTTCGCCGCCGATGCGCACGACACCGCCGGTGGCGGTCTCGAGGCCGGCGAGCACGCGCAGCGCGGTCGTCTTGCCGCAGCCCGACGGGCCGAGCAGCGACACGAACTCTCCGGGTTCCACGGCGAGCGTGAAGTCGTGGAGCACCGGGCCCGAGCCGTAGTCCTTCACGACCCGGTCGAACGCGACGGCCACCCCGGCGCCGCGGCCGGCGAGCACGAGGTTCTGGTCGGTGGGGATGACGGCTGATGCGGCCGATTCGCGGGCGACGGTCATGGGCGGGCCTTTCCGACGGCGCGCGTGCCGGCGCGGCCGATGACGAGGAGCAGCGCGAACGCGAACACGAGCGCGAGGAGGGAGAAGATGACGGCGACGTAGGCGTCCTGCTTGCCGACGACGACGAGCGCGGTCTGCAGGTTCTGGCGGGCGAGGAGGGAGGCGATGGTGTACTCCCCGAGCACCACGGCGACCGAGATGAGGGATGCCGCGAGCAGCCCCGTGCGCAGGTTCGGCGCGAGCACCCGCAGGAGCACCTCGGGCCAGCTCGCGCCGAGCGATCGCGCGGCTTCGGCGAGCGTACGCACGTCGGTCGCGTCGATGGACGCCTGGATCGCACGGTACGCGAACGGCAGCACGGTGATGCCGTAGGCGAGGGCGAGCGACCAGATGCCGGTGCCGAAGGTGCGCCCGATCACCTGGTACACCGGCGCGAGCCCGACCACCACGACGATCGCGGGCACGGAGATCGGCAGCAGCGCGATGAACTCGAGCGGCCGCTGCAGCTTCGGGAAGCGCAGCGTGACGAGGATCATCGTGGGCGCGAGCAGGAGCAGCACGATCGCGATCGTGACGATCGCGAGCACGATCGAGTTGCCGAGGCCCTGCCAGATCGGCGCGTAGCGGGGTGCGTTCGCCGGGTCGAAGAGGCCGGCCCAGTGCACGAACGAGTGTCCTTCGGGTGCGGCCTGGTCGCGCAGGGTGAACTCGATCATCGACACGATCGGAACCAGGAACAGGCCGCCGAGCACGATGCCGATGACCCAGCGGCCCGTGCGGCCCGGCCCGAGGCCGGCGTTCGTCGAGCTCATCGTCGCCACCTCGCGGCCCGACGCTGCACGAGCGAGTACAGCGTCATGACGACCGCCATGATGAGGATCATGCCGAGTGCGAGCACGCCCGCCAGGTTCTCGCGGCCGAGCAGTACCTCGCTCGTGAGCGCCGCGCGGATCTGCAGCGGCACGATCTGCGAGCCCTGGCTCGCGAGGGCGGCCGCGGTCGCGTACGACGAGAAGGCGTTCGCGAAGAGCAGCAGCAGGCTCGCGAGGAACGACGGCGCGAGCACCGGCACGCCGACTCGCAGCCAGAAGCCCGCGCGCGTGCCGCCGAGCGTGAGGTTCGCCTCGAGCCACTGCGGGCGCAGCGCCTGCAGTGCCGGCATGAACGTGATCACCATGAGCGGCACCTGGAAGTAGATGTAGGGGAGGATGAGCCCGCGCACGTCGTAGATCCACGCACCGTCGGCGAAGATGTCGATGCCGAGCGAGTCGCGGAGCCACACGGTGACGAACCCCTGGATGCCGATCGTCGCGATGAACGCGAACGCGAGCATGACGCCGCCGAACTGGGCGAGGACGCCGGAGGCGGCGTCGACCGTGGACCGGATGCGGCTCGACTGGCCGAGCCCGAGCATCGCCCAGCACGCGAGGGCCCCGGCGATCGCGCCGACGATCGCCGTGAGCGCCGACAGCCAGAGCGAGTTGGCGAAGGTCTGCACGACGACCGGGTCGCCGAGCGCGGCGAGGTTGTCGAGGGTGAAGTCGCCGTCGGCGTCGAACAGGCCGCTCCCGACGGCGAGCAGCACCGGCAGTGCGAGGAACAGCAGCACGTATGCCGCGAACGGCACGAGTCCGAACGCCGCGGGAACGGACACCGCAGCGCGGCGACCGGGGACCTGCGTCCCCTGGTCGCCGCGTTCCGGCGCGACGGTCTCGGTCGTCACTGGACCGCGGCCGCCCATTCCTCGCCGAGCAGCTCGCCGGCCTTCGTGCTCTGCTCCTGCGTGGGCACGACGGTGTCCTCGGGGGCGGGAGGCAGCGCGTCCCAGAGCTTCTCATCGATCGTGCCGGCCTCGGCCATCGCCTCGGCCCGCACGGGGCGCGCGCCGCCCTTCAGCCAGAGGTTCTGCGCCTCGTCGCCGTAGAGGAACTCCTGCCAGAGGCGGGCGGCGGCGGGGTGCGGGGCGTCCTTGTTGATCGCCTGGTTGTAGTAGCCGGCGTAGCCGGTGCCCTGGAACACGACGACCGCCCAGTTCGAGTTGTCGGCCTGGTGCGAGGCGTTCAGGTAGTCCCAGTCGAAGACGACGGGGGTCTCACCGGACGCAACGGTCGCGGTCGTGACATCCACCTTCAGCAGGTTGCCGGCGTCCTGCAGGGCGGCGAAGAAGTCGATGCCCGGCTGGAAGTCGTCGAGCGTCCCGTCCGACTGCACGGTCGCCATGCCGACCGCCGCGAACGCGGCGCCCGCCTGCGTCGGGTCGCCGTTGATCGCGACCGAACCCTTGTAGTCGTCGCCGAGCAGGTCGTCGAGGGCCTTCGGCGCGGGGAACTTCGACGAGTCGTAGCCGACCGACATGTATCCGCCGTAGTCGCCGACGTAGAGGCCGGTCGACTCCTTGAGGGCGTCGGGGATGTCGTCCCACGTCTGCACCTTGTACGGCGCGAACACGTCGGTGTTCGCCAACGCGACGGTGAGGCCGAGGTCGAACGTGTCGGGCGCGGTGTCGAGGCCCTCGTTCGTGCGCGCGGCCTCGATCTCCTCGGCGCTCGACGCGTCGGGCGTGATCTCGTTGATCGAGATCTCGGGGTAGGCGGCCGCGAAGGCGTCGAGGACCTCGCCGTAGTTGGCCCAGTCGCGGGGGAGCGCGATGACGTTGAGCGCGCCTTCGGCCTTCGCCGCGGCCTCGAGGTCGGCGAACGTTCCGAAGTCGGCGACGCTGGTGGCGGTCGCGGCGTCGACGGACGAGCCGTCGTCACCGCCGGAGCCGTCGGCGGAGGCGCAACCGCTCAGTGCGAGCGCAGCCGCGCCCACGATGGCGATCGCGGTGAGCGAGCGCGTGCGGGAGATGTGCACAGTGCGGGTGATCTGCACAGGATGGTCCTCTCTCGGTGGACCCGAGGAGGTCGCGCCAGGCGGCACGATGCGTGGCTCCGGGGGTCATTCGGAGCGTAGGAGCGGCCGGTGAACGGATGCCGCGCTGCAGGTGAACGCTCGACGGCGCATGCAGGTCACGACTGCTTCCGATCGCCGACGGGCCGGTCTCGGGACACGACGCCGAGCGGGCGCGGCGCGAGGCGGAGCGCCCCGAACGGGGGCAGACGCGCGGCTCCCTTGCCGATACGCTCGCGGGAGTGTCTCCAAGGGGGAGGGTGCACATGTCTCATCGCCGCGCGCGTTCATCGGTCGCTGCCATCTCGCTCGTCGCGACCGTCGTCGCGCTCGCCGGCTGCGCGCCGGAACCCGACGCGTACGCGCCGCGCGTCTCCGCCGGCGGCCCGCCGCCGGCGGACGCGGTCGAGGTGGCCGAGGGCGGGCTCGACGCCGCGCTCGAGGCGCTGCCGGGGGACATCCGGGCGATCCTCGACGAGTCGGGCGTGCCGGGTGCGGCGGTCGCCGTGATCCGCGGCGAGGAGCTGCTGTACGCCGACGGCTTCGGCGTGCGCGAGCTCGGCGAGGACGCGCCGGTCGACGAGTCCACGGTGTTCCAGATCGCCTCGATGTCCAAGCCGATCGCGGCGACCGTGGTCGCCTCGCAACTCGGCGGCGACCTCGGCTGGGACACGCCGGCCGCGCAGTACCTGCCCGGGTTCGGGCTCGCCGATCCGTGGGTCACCGATCACGTGAGCGTCGGCGACCTCTTCTCGCACCGGTCGGGACTGCCGATGGCGGGCGGCGATTCGCTCGAGGACATCGGGTACGACCGGGGGTACATCCTGGAGCACCTCGACCGGCTTCCGCTCGATCCGTTCCGCACGACGTACCACTATGCGAACTTCGGGCTCACGGCGGGGGCCGAAGCGGTTGCGAACGCCGTCGGCGCCGAGTGGGAGGAGCTGTCGGAGCAGGCCCTGTACGAGCCGCTCGGCATGGATTCGACGAGCTCGCGCTACGAGGACTTCCTCGAAGAGGACAACCGGGCGACCTTGCACGCTCTCGAGGACGGCGAGTTCCAGCCGCTCTACGAGCGCGACGCCGACGCCCAGACCCCCGCGGGCGGCGTCAGCTCGAACGTGCTCGACCTCGCGAAGTGGATGTCGTTGCTGCTCGGCGAGGGCACCTTCTCGGGCGAGGAGCTCGTGCCCGCCGATGAGCTGCTCCCGGCGTTCACCCCCGAGATCGTCTCGGGGCACGCAGGTGCGCCCGATCAGCGGGCGGGGTTCTACGGCTACGGGTTCAACACCGGAACCGATCCGTCGGGTCATACGACCGCCTCGCACTCGGGCGCGTTCTGTCTCGGCGCCGCGACGAACTTCCAGATCGTGCCGAGCCTCGGCCTCGGGGTCGTCGCCCTCACGAACGGCGGGCCGGTCGGCGTGCCGGAGGCGATCGTCAGCACGTTCCTCGACCGGGTGCAGTTCGGCGAGGTGCACCGGGACTGGTTGAGCGACTACGGGCAGGTGTTCGCCCACTACTACGAGCCCGCGGGTGATCTCGCGGGCGAGGAGCAGCCGACGGATGCCGCGGCCCCCGGCCCGCTCGACGGGTACGCGGGCACGTGGACGAACCCGTACTACGGCGATGCGGTCGTCGAGGTGCTGGGCGACTCGCTCGTCGCCGGGCTCGGTCCGGACGGCGCATACGAGCTCGAGCTCGAGCCGTGGAACGGCGACGAGTTCGCCTTCGTGCCGACGGGCGAGAACGCGCCATGGGGGTCGAGGTCCTCGGCGACGTTCACGATCGGCGGCACGACCGGTGCCGACACGATGAACCTGCAGTTCTTCGACGCCGACGGCCTCGGCACCTGGACCCGCTGACGAGCCGGGCGGCCTCGAACCCAGGCCGGCTCAGGCGCCCGCGGCCACCGCGTTGTGCAGTTCGTCGGTGTTCACGTCGTAGCGCCCGAGGCCGCCGCCGACGTTCGTGAGCAGCACGAAGCAGATGCCGAGCGACGGGGTGACCCAGAACTCGGTGCCCGCCCAACCGCCGTGGCCGAACGTGTCGCTCGCGAGCAGCCCGGGCGCCGAGTGCCGCAGGTTCCACGTGAAGCCCCAGTCCTGGCCCCGTGACTCGACGTAAGGCTCGAGCTTCGGCAGGCCGGCCGTGAGCGGGCGGAGCATCGCCTGGGCCGTCACGCGCGAGACGAGCGAGCCGTCGTCGCGCAGCAGCGCGCTGCCGACCGCGAGCAGGTCTTCGGCCCGTGCGAGCAGGCCGGCGCCCGGATGCCGCTGCGCCGCGAACCTCGCGTAGTCGACCCCCTGCTCGGCGGCCTCGATCGGCGCGTGCGGGCTGACCTCGGCGTCGAACGTGAGGCCCGTCGCGCCGACGCGCTCGCCGACCTTCGCCACGGCCTGTTCCCACGGTGCGCCGGAGGCGTGCTCGATGAGCGCGGCGACGCCCTCGAACGCGATCGTCGAGTACCGGCTCGCGGTGCCCGCGGCGAAGTCGCGCCCGGGTTCGAGCAGGCCGCGGCGCAGGCCCTGGGGGTCGTCCATCGCCGGTTCGATGATGCCCGACGTGTGGCTGACGAGGTGGCGCAGCTGCACGACGTCGTCGCGCCCGGCGCCGAACTCGGGCACCGCGTCGGTGAGCGGAGTGTCGGGCCGCAGGCGGCCCTGCTCGATCTGGTGCAGCGCCGCCAGGCCGAGGATCGGCTTCGTGATCGAGAACAGCGGGTAGTGGTCGTCGACGGATGCCTCGCCGAAGGCCTCGAGGGCCACGATGCCCTCACCGGTGGCGATGCCGAGCACGGCCGAGGGCAGCGGCCCCTGCTCGACGTTGCGGCGGGTCCAGTCGAAGGCGTGGTCGAAGTACGGCATGCAGGGGCCTCTCGGGGCAGGGATTCGGGTCGGCGAGGTGTCGGCGCTCAGCTGCGCAGCACGACGTTGCGGGGCTCATCGCCCCGCAGCATCCGCTCGACCTGGTCGCGCACGAGTCGCGCCATGCGCGGCATCATCGCGGTCGAGGCGCCGCCGACGTGCGGCGAGACGAGCACGTTCGGCAGGGCGAAGAGCGGATGCCCCGTGGGCAGCGGTTCGGGCTCGGTGACGTCGAGCGCGAAGCGCAGGCGTCCGCGCGTCGCGTGGTCGAGGATCGCGTCGGTGTCGGCGACCCGGCCGCGGGCGATGTTCACGACGAGTGCGCCGTCGGGCAGCGCGGACAGGAACGCGTCGTCGACCAGGTCGGTCGTGGCATCCGTCAGCGGAACGCCGACGATGACGATCTCGGCGTCGGGCAGCAGGTCGGGCAGCTCGTCGATGCCGTGGATGCGGCCGCGCTCGTCGTCGCGGGCGCGGCTCGCGACGCGTGTGACGGCGACCTCGAACGGCAGCAGTCGCTCCTCGATGGCCTTGCCGACGCCGCCGTAGCCGACGAGCAGCACGCGACGGTCGGCGAGGCTCGCGTGCCGGGCGGGCGCCCACCTGCCCTCACCGGCCGCGCGCACGAAGTCGGGGATGCCGCGCTGCGCCGCGAGCACGAGGGCGAGGGTCAGCTCGGCCGTCGAGGTCTCGTGCACGGATGCCGCGTTCGCGTAGACGTGCCCGGGCGGCAACGCCGCCGCGACGTCGTCGTACCCGATCGACTGCGACTGCACGAGTCGCGTGCTGACGCCCTCGAGCGCGCCGAGCTTCGCGGACGCGCCCATGTACGGCGGCACGACGAGGTCGAGGTGGTCGGCGGGCGCAGGGCCGGTCAGGTCCCACAGCACGACGTCGACCCCGTCGGGGAGGTCGCCGATCGCATCGCGCAGGGTGGCGCCGGGAAGGGACACGAGCAGTCGGTCGGTCATGCTTCGATCCTCTCAGAACGTTGGCCCGCGGCATCCGCCCTCGTCTCTGGCGCCGTCACACGCCCCGTCACGGGAGCTGCTCGACCTGCGCCCGGATGATGCGCTCGGCGGCGTCCATGGTCGCGTCGGGCGGGAGGAGCTCGCCGAAGCCGTGCAGCAGACCGTCGACCGCGAGCGAGGCGATGCCGTGGCTCATCGCGCAGAGCTGCAGGAACGTGCTCTCGACGTCGCCGGTGATGGCGCCCGTGGCGTGCACCTCGACGACGAGCGCGCGGAGGCCCTCGAGCGCGGCGAGCCGGGCGCGATCGAGGGTCTCGTCGCCGTGCGCGATGCTCGGGGTGCGGAACATGGCGTCGAAATGCGCCGGGTTGCGCTGGGCGAAGGCGACGAACTCGAGCGAGTCCTGCACGAGCCGCTCGCGTCCGGGCAGGTGGGCCGCGCGCTCCTGTGCGGTGCAGAGCTCGGCGTCGAGCAGGGCGAGGCCCTCGAGCGCGAGCGCGCGGATCATGCCCGCGCGGCTGCCGAAGAAATGCGTGGGGGCGGCGTGGGAGAGCCCTGCGCGACGGGCGACCTCGCGGAGGCCCACGGCGTTCACGCCCTGCTCGCGGGCGAGCTCGTCCATGGCGCGGAGCAGCGCTGCGCGCCCGGGCGCTCCCGTCGGGGAGGCGGCGGGGCCGGCCGGGGCCGCGTCGATCGGAACGCTCGGAACGGTGTCGGTCATCGTGCTCCCATCGTGCTTCGTGGAACGTCTCCGAACAAGGGCTTGACAATGTAAAGCTCACGCTCGTATCCTCGCTTTACATTGTAAAGCACTGATTTCTCCTGAAAGAGGTTCGACATGGTCGACATCGAGCGCGGCGACGTCTGGAACGCGATCACCGCCGAGAACTTCATGGTCATCGGCATGGTGACCGCGCGCGGCGAGGCGCGCACCGCCGGCGTCATGCACGCGGTGCACGACGAACGGCTCTGGTTCACCACGCATGACGGGGCGTGGAAGGCGCGGCACATCGCGGCGAACCCCTCGGTCGGCGTCACCGTGCCGATCGCCAAGCGCATCCCGTTCGTGCCGTGGGTCAAGATCCCGGCCGCGACCGTCACGTTCTCGGGCGACGCCGAGGTCGTTCCACTTGCCGAGATGCCCGAGCACGTGCGCGACGCGCTCTTGAACGGCCTCGACGTCACCGACGGCGGCGAGCACGGCAGCATCATCGGCATCGCCGTGCGGCCCAGGGGCGACTTCGTCACCTACGGCGTCGGGGTCTCGCTCTCGGCCATGCGCGACACCGAGCAGGCCCAGGGGCGCGTGCGCGCGGCATCCGTTCCAGCCTGACCACGGTGCGCAGCGGCTGCTAGCGTAACGCTCATGGATGACGCGGGGGCTCGATCCAGCTCCGGGGGCGCGCACGATGCGCCCGCCGATCCGAAGGCGAGCGACGATCATCGGGTGCGACCCGAGAACGTGCGGGCCGAAGCCCTGAAGGAACGCGTCTACGCGACGTTCACCGGCCTCGCCATCGTGCTCGTGCAGCTCACGAACGTCGACCACCTCGGCGCAGGGCGGGCGATGATCGAGCTCGCCATCGGCATCCTCGCGATCACGGCCGCGGGCCTGGCGGCCGACGTCATCGCCTTCCTCTCGGTGCACGCCCGATTCCCCGACGGCCACGAGATCCGCGTCATGCTGCGCATCGCCGCGTCGGCGCTCGCCTCCGCGGGCGTTCCCGTGCTGGTGCTCGCGCTCGCCGCCTTCGACGTCATGCGGCTCGAGGCGGCGCTGCGCACCGTCTCGATCGTCTACCTCGTGACGCTCGGCGTGATCGCCTACCTCGGCGTGCGGCGCACGAGGGCCGTGTGGTGGAAGCAGTTGATCGCGCTCGCCTCGCTCATGGCGGTCGGGCTCAGCGTGATCCTGATCCAGCTCATCGCGCACGGGCACTAGGCGGGCCCGGCCTGTCGCGCACGCGCGTCAGCGCACCCGCGGCTCGAACCGGCGGGGTTCGAAGGCCGTCGTGACGAGCGAGCGCAGGTCGTCGAGCGATCCGTGCACGAACCCCTGCGCCCGCGCCTGCACGAGCACGTTGCCGATCGCGGTCGCCTCGACGGGGCCGGCGAGCACGGGCAGTCCCGACCGGTCGGCCGTGCGCCGGCAGAGCAGCGCGTTGAGCGCGCCGCCGCCGACCACGTGGATCGTCGCGACGTCGACGCCCGAGAGCACCGACGCCTGGCGCACGGCTCCGGCGAACGCCTCGGCGAGCGATTCGATGATCGAACGGGCGAACTCGGCCCGCGTCTGCGGTGCGGGCACGCCGTGCTCGGCGCACCACTCCGCGATGCGGCCGGGCAGGTCGCCCGGGGCCATGAAGCGCGGATCGTCGGCGTCGAACACCGCGACGGTGCCGGTCACGGATGCCGCGGCCGAGAGCAGCTCGCCGAGGTCGATCGTCTCGCCGTCCCGTTCCCACCAGCGCACCGACTCCGACAGCAGCCAGAGGCCCATGACGTTGTGCAGGAACCGCACGCGCCCGTCGACGCCGCCCTCGTTCGTGAAGTTCGCCTCGCGCGCGGCATCCGTCGTCACGGGGTGCTCGAGCTCGACGCCCACGAGGCCCCACGTGCCGCACGAGATGTAGGCGGCCGACTCGGCCCGCATCGGCACGGCCACGACCGCCGAGGCGGTGTCGTGCGAGCCGACGGCGACGACCTCGACGCCGTCGGGTGCCCCGAGCTCTGCGGCCACCGACGGGCGCAGCGGTCCGAGCGATTCGCCTGGCGCGACGATCGGGGCGAAGACGGATGCCGGGAGTCCGAGCTGCTCGATGAGCTCGTCGTCCCAATCGCCGGATTGCACCCCGAGCAGGCCCGTGGTCGAGGCGTTCGTGCGCTCGGCGACGCGGCGGCCGGTGAGCTCGAACCCGACGAGGTCGGGCACCAAGAGGAGGGAATCGGCGAGCCCGAGGCATCCGCCCGCCTGCTCGGCGGCGAGCTGATACAGCGTGTTGAACGGCAGGTACTGCAGGCCGTTGCGGCGGTAGAGGTCGGCGAACGGCACGACGCCGTGCACGGTCTCGGCGCCGCGGGCGTTGCGCCCGTCGCGGTAGTGGAACGGCTGTCCGAGCAGGCGGTCCCCGCGCAGCAGCCCGTAGTCGACGGCCCAGGAGTCGACGCCGATCGAGGCGACGGTCGGGTCGCGCCGGAACGCGTCGGCGAGGCCGCGCGTGAGGTCGCGGTAGAGGCCGGTGAAGTCCCAGTGAAGCCCCGACGCGAGCCGCACGGGCCCGTTCGGGAAGCGCGCGACGTGCTCGAGCTCGAGCGTTCCGGCACGCTGGTCGACGCGACCCAGGATGACCCGGCCGCTCGTCGCGCCGAGGTCGACCGCGGCGACCGTGCCCGCGTTCATCGCAGGAACGCCGCCGCGACGCCGGCGTCGACGGGGATGTGCAGCCCGGTGGTGTGGCTGAGCTCGGGACCGGTCAGCACGATCACGGCATTCGCGACGTGCTCGGGGAGCACCTCGCGCTTGAGGATCGTGCGTTGGGCGTAGAACTCGCCGAGCTTGTCCTCCTCGATGCCGTACGTCTTGGCGCGGTTCGCGCCCCAGCCCGAGGCGAAGATGCCGGAGCCGCGCACGACGCCGTCGGGGTTGATGCCGTTGACCTTGATGCCGTATTCGCCGAGCTCGACCGCGAGCAGGCGCACCTGGTGGGCCTGGTCGGCCTTCGTCGCCGAGTACGCGATGTTGTTCGGTCCGGCGAAGACGGAGTTCTTCGAGGAGATGTAGACGATGTCGCCGCCGAGGCCCTGGTCGATGAGCACGCGTGCGGCGGCCTTCGAGACGAGGAACGAGCCCTTGGCCATGACGTCGTGCTGCAGGTCCCAGTCGGCCTCGGTCGTCTCGAGCAGGGGCTTCGAGAGCGAGAGCCCGGCGTTGTTCACGACGAGGTCGAGGCCGCCGAACGCGAGCACCGCCGCATCGATCGCGGCCTGCACCTGCGCGGCATCCGTCACGTTCGCGGCGACGCCGATCGCGACATCCGCCGACCCGAGCTCTGCGGCCGCAGCCTGGGCCTTCGACAGGTCGAGGTCGGCGATGACGACGCAGGCGCCCTCGGCCGCGAGGCGGGTCGCGATGGCCTTGCCGATGCCCGAGGCGGCACCGGTCACGAGCGCGATGCGGCCCGCGTGCGGCTTCGGCTTCGGCATGCGCTGGAGCTTGGCCTCTTCAAGGGCCCAGTACTCGATCGCGAACTTCTCGGCGTCGCTGATGGGGGAGTACGTCGAGAGCGCCTCGGCACCGCGCATGACATTGATCGCGTTGACGTAGAACTCGCCGGCCACGCGCGCGGTCTGCTTGTTCGCGCCGTAGCTGAACATGCCGACGCCCGGGATGAGCACGATGAGCGGGTCGGCGCCGCGGATGGCGGGGCTCTCGGCGGTCGCGTGCGCGTCGTAGTACGCCTGGTAGTCGGCGCGGTACGCCTCGTGCAGCTCCTGCAGGCGGGCGACGGATGCCTCGATCGAGGCGTCGGCCGGCAGGTCGAGCAGCATCGGCTTGACCTTGGTGCGCAGGAAGTGGTCGGGGCAGCTCGTGCCGAGCGCGGCGAGCGCACCCGACTTCGACCGCGAGAGGAAGTCGAGCACCTCGGGCGCGTCGGTGAAGTGGCCGACCATCGGCCGGTCGTGCGAGGCGAGCCCGCGCACGGTCGCGGCGAGGGCGGCCGCCTTCGCGCGGCGCTCGGATGCCTCGAGCGGTTCGAAGCCGTCGACGACCGCGCCGAACGGCTCGGCCGCGCCGTGCTCGGCGATGTACGCGGCGGCGGTGTCGATGATCCAGAGCGAGTTCGCCTCGGTCTCCTCCGACGTGTCGCCCCACGCGGTGATGCCGTGCCCGCCGAGGATGCAGCCGATCGCGTCGGGGTTCGCCGCCTTGATCGCGGCGATGTCGAGCCCGAGCTGGAAGCCGGGGCGACGCCACGGCACCCACACCACCTTCTCTCCGAAGATGCGACCGGTCAGCTCCTCGCCGTCGGCCGCCGTCGCGATCGCGATGCCGGAGTCGGGGTGCAGGTGGTCGACATGCGCCGCGTCGACGAGCCCGTGCATGGCCGTGTCGATCGACGGCGCCGCGCCGCCCTTGCCGTGCAGCGTGTAGTCGAAGGCCGCGACCATCTCGTCTTCACGCTCGAGGCCGGGGTACACGTCGACGAGCGCGCGCAGGCGGTCGAGGCGCAGCACCGCGAGGCCCGGCTCGGTGAGCGTGCCGAGGTCGCCGCCCGAGCCCTTGACCCACATGAGCTCGACGGGCTCGCCCGTGACCGGGTCGGTCTCGGTGCCCTTGGCCGAGGTGTTGCCGCCGGCGTAGTTCGTGTTCTTCGGATCGGCGCCGAGGCGGTTCGACCGCGCGATGAGGTCTGCTGCTGCCTGGTTCGTCATGCTCAGGCCCCCCAACCCGCCTGCACGCCGCCGACACGATCGGCCGCGATCTGCTGCAGGTAGCCGGAGGCCGCGAACGCCGCCATCGGGTCGGCCGGCAGGCCGCGCGACTCGCGCCACTCGGCGAGGGCGGGGCGCACGTCGGTGTAGAAGGCGTCCATGAAGATGCGGTTGGCCTCGAGCACGTCGCCGCCCTTCTGGGCCGAGGCCAGCGCCGCCGCGTCGACGAGCAGTGCGCGCGCGGTCATCTCCTGCACGTTCAGCACCGAGCGGATCTGGCCGGGCACCTTGTCTTCGACGTTGTGGCACTGGTCGAGCATGAACGCCACGTCGGGGTTGTTCAGGCCGCCGCCGCGGATGACCTCGTAGATGATGCGGAACAGCTGGAACGGGTCGGCGGCGCCCACGATGAGGTCGTCGTCTGCGTAGAAGCGGGAGTTGAAGTCGAACGAGCCGAGCCTGCCGAGGCGCAGCAGCTGCATGACGATGAACTCGATGTTCGTGCCGGGCGCGTGGTGGCCGGTGTCGAGGCAGACCATGGCCTTCTCGCCGAGGGCGGACACCTGCGCGTAGCTCGTTCCCCAGTCGGGAACGTCGGTGTGGTAGAACGCCGGCTCGAAGAACTTGTACTCGAGCACGAGGCGCTGCTCGTCGCCGAGGCGCGCGTAGATCTCCTGCAGCGACTCCTGCAGGCGGTCCTGGCGGCCGCGCAGGTCGGCCTGGCCGGGGTAGTTCGAGCCCTCGGCGAGCCAGATCTTCAGGTCGCGCGAGCCCGTCGCATCCATGATGTCGATGCACTCGAGGTGGTGGTCGATGGCCTTGCGGCGCACGGCCGCGTCTTCGTGGGTGAGGGCGCCGAACTTGTAGTCGTCGTCTTGGAACGTGTTCGAGTTGATCGTGCCGAGCTGCACGCCGAGGCCCTCGGCGTGGGCGCGCAGGTCGTCGTAGGAGTCGACCTTGTCCCACGGGATGTGGAGCGCGACCTTCGGCGCGAGCGCGGTGTGCCGGTGCACCTGCGCGGCGTCCGCGATCTTCTCGTAGGGGTCGCGGGGCGTGCCCGGCGTCGCGAACACCTTGAAGCGGGTGCCCGAGTTGCCGAACGCCCAGCTCGGGAGTTCGATGGCCTGCTGCTCGAGCCGGGCCAGCTGGTCTGCGGAGAAGGTGCTCACGAGGTGCTGCTTTCTGCGGTCGGGGCGGCGACGGATGCCGCGTGCCGGTCTGGGTTCGTGTCGGTGGCGGATGCCGCGTGGTCGGCTGACGCCGCGGGGTCGGCGGGGTCGGATGCGAGCGCGGCGAGCTGGTCCTCGAGGTGGAACACCTCGTCGAGGCGCGGAGCGCCCTGGTCGGGCCGGGAGCCGTCGAGCGCGACGAAGTAGCCCGACATGTCGGCCTCCCAGGCGGCGGTGCGCGGGTCGGCCTCGAGCGCGCGTTGGGATGCCTCGTCGTCGTCGGTCTCGTAGTAGCCGATGAGCAGGCCGTCGGCGCGGAGGAAGAGCGAGTAGTTGCGGCGCCCGGATGCCTCGATCGCGCGGAGCATGTCGGGCCAGACGGCAGCGTGCCGCTTGCGGTACCCGCCGAGGCGGGCGGGGTCGACCTGCAGCTGGAAGCAGACGCGTTCGGGCGCGGGCGTCTCGGGGCTCGTCATCGAGCTCGCCTCTCTCTCGTCGTTATGAATCGTTTCAAGACTCTACCTCGAAGAACCGCGTTTCGCAACGGGAATGCGCTTTCCGATCGAATCCAGCCTAGGCGCAGAGTGCGCGCAGGGGAAGAGGTCCGAAAGCGGTGGTGCGAAGGGCCGTGGCCCGGACGGCATGACTGCCCGCCCGGGCCACGGCCGCGACATCCGACCTAGAAGTCGAAGTCGCCGATGTTGTCGGCGTTGAACTCGAACGGGTCGCCGAGGAGCACGACGCCGTCCGCGCCGACCTCGTAGGAGCCGAGTTTGCCGGCGTCGAACGTGTCTCCTTCGGCTCCGGTGATGTCGCCCTCGATGAGCGCCTTCGCGGCGAACGCGGCGAGGTAGCCGAGGTCGGCCGGGTTCCACAGCGCGAACGCGGTGACGGTGCCGTCCTCGACGTACTCGCGCATCTGGTTCGGCGTGCCGAGGCCGGTCAGCGCGACCTTGCCCTTGTAGTCCGAGGTCGAGAGGTAGCGGGCTGCAGCCGCGATGCCGACCGTGGTGGGCGAGATGATGCCCTTCAGGTCGGGGTGGGTCTGCAGCAGCGCCGCGGTCTTGTCGAACGAGGTCTGGTCGTCGTCGTCGCCGTAGACGGTCTCGACGAGCGTGATGTCGGGGTAGTCGCTCGCGAGGTACTCCTCCATCATCTCGATCCAGGCGTTCTGGTTCGTGGCGTTGGCCGAGGCCGAGAGGATCGCGATCTCGCCGGCGCCGCCGATCTGGTCGGCGATGAGGTCGACCTGCACCTTGGCGATGCCCTCCGCGTCGGCCTGGTTGATGAACAGGTCGCGGCAGTCGGCATTCGTGTCGGAGTCGAAGGTGACGACCTTGACGCCGGCGTCGCGGGCCTCGTTCAGCGCGTCGCAGATCGCCTCGGGGTCGTTCGCCGAGACGGCGATCGCGCCCACGCCCTGCTGCGTGAGGGTGTTGATGTAGCTGACCTGGCCGTCGGGCGTCGCCTCGGCCGGACCGACCTCGGCGAAGGTGCCGCCGAACTCGTCGATGGCCTCCTTCGCGCCGGTCGATGAGGTGTCGAAGTACGGGTTGCCGAGGTTCTTGGGCAGGAAGGTGATGGCGAGGTTGCCGCCGTCACCGCTGTCGCCGCCGTCGGAACCCGAGTCGCCGGCGGCGCAGCCGGTCGCGATGAGCGCGACGCTCACCGCGAGTGCGGCCAGGGCCGCTGCGCGGGACTTCTTGTGAAACATCGTTGTTTTCCCTTCATCGGTTGAGGTCGATGGGTGATCGCATCGACACGCGTGCGCGGGCGGTCACCCTGCTGCGGAAGCCTTCGCGCGCGCGGTTCCCCCTGGTGCCCTGCGCCGTGTGCGCAGCCAGGCCAGGAAGCTGTTGGACACCACGGATGCCACGAGCAGCACGCCGGTGATGATGTTGATGACATCGGAGGTGACGTTCGCCAGACGAAGGGCGCTCGCGAGGATGCCGATGAGGAGCACGCCGGCGATGACGCCGTGGATCGCGCCGCGTCCGCCGAACACCGAGACCCCGCCGAGCACGACGGCCGCGATGACCTGCAGTTCGAGGCCGGTCGCGTTGTCGCCGCGGGCGCTGCCGAAGCGCAGCGTGTAGTAGACGCCTGCGAGGGCCGCGATGGTGCCCGAGAGCACGAACAGCACGAGCTTGGTGCGCTCGACATGCACGCCCGAGAAGTGGGCCGCCGACTTCGACAGGCCGATCGCGTAGATGCCGCGGCCGAACGGCGTGAAGTGCAGCAGCACCACGAACACGACGAGCAGCGCCAGGAACAGCAGCAGTACCGCGGGCACGTTGGTGCCGGCGAGCTTCATCTTGGCGAGGTCGGTCCAGAAGTCGGGGAAGTCGGTCACCGCGGTCGTGCCGAGCAGGCCGACCGCGAGCCCGCGGAACAGGGCGAGCGTGCCGATCGTCACGGCGAGGGAGGGGAGTCCGACGACGGTGACGAGGAATCCGTTCACCGCGCCGGCGATGGCGCCCGCGACGAGTGCGATGACGATGGCCGCCTCGAACGGCACGCCGGCCTGGGTGAGCACGCCGATGAGCACGCTCGACAGGCCGACGACGCTCGCGACCGACAGGTCGATCTCGCCCGTGATCATGATGAGCGTCATCGGCAGCGCGATGAGCAGGATCGGGGTGACGTCGAGGATGAGGTAGGTCAGCGTGATCGGCTGGCCGAATCCGCGCACGGTCGAGGAGGCGACGATGGCGACGATGACGAGCAGGCCGACGATGGCCATCTCGCGGGTGAGCAGGACGCGCTGCCAGAGCGGGCGGTCGTAGTCCCGGTAGGTGCGCGCTGGGGCGGCGGTGGCGGTCGCGGTGGTCATCAGTCGTCCTCTCTGGCTGCGATGAGCTTGCGTTTCTGGCGCACGGCCAGCACGCGGTCGAGCACGATCGCGCCGATGATGAGCACGCCGACGACCGCGCGCTGCCAGAAGTCCGGGATGCCGAGGATGGGCAGGGCTCGATTGATGGTGAGCAGCAGCACGGCGCCGATGGCGGCGCCGTAGACGGAGCCGACGCCGCCCGTGATCGCGACGCCGCCGATGACCGCCGCGCCGACCGCGTCGAGCTCCCAGCCGGAGCCGGCCTGCGAGCTGACGGTTCCGTACCGGGCCGCATAGAGCACCCCGGCGAGTCCGGCGAGTGCGCCGGAGGAGACGAAGGCGATGAGCAGTCGACGCGTGACGCGGAGGCCGTAGAGCTCGGCCGCCGCGGGGTCGGAACCGATGGCGTAGAACTCGCGGCCGCTGCGCGTGTTCTTCATGATCCAGCCGACGGCCACGAGCACGACGAGCGCGATGATCGTCAGGATCGGGATCCAGAGGATCTGTCCGGTGCCGAGCGCGAGGAAGTCCTTCGGCAGGTCGGAGGCATTGACCCGGTCGCTGCCCGTCCAGAGCACGTTGATGCCGCGGTACGCGTAGAGCGTGCCGAGCGTGATGACCATGGCCGGCACCTTCGCGTAGGCGACGAGTGCGCCGTTCACGAGGCCGAGCAGGCCGCCGAACACGACGGCCGCGGCGAACACCGCCAGGATCGGGATGCCGGGGATGTCGATGAACAGGCGTCCGGTCAGATAGGCCGAGAGGCCGAGGATCGATCCGACCGAGAGGTCGACGTTGCGCGTGATGAGCACGATCGCCTGGCCGATCGCCACGAGCACCAGGATCGACGGGGTCAGCAGCAGGTCGCGCCATCCGTCGCTGCTGAACAGGAAGTTGGGGTTCGAGACCGTCGCCGCGACGACGACGATGACCAGCGCCAGCAGGATGCCGAACTCGCGGGCGGCGCCGACGGCCTGCAGGCGCTTCGTGACGGCGGTCTTCTCGATCACGGGGGCGGGGGCGCCGGCGGGAGCAGACGGCGTCGGCGTGGGGGCGGCGGTCATGCGTGGGCTCCGGTGGCGTGGGTCGCGGCGAACATGACGTTCTCGCTGGTGGCATCGGCTCGGTCGATCTCGGCGGTGATGCGCCCCTCGCGCATCACGAGCACGCGGTCGGCCATGCCGAGCACCTCCGGCAGCTCGGACGAGATCATGAGGATGCCCATGCCCCTGCCCGCGAGTTCGGAGAGCAGGCGGTGCACCTCGGCCTTCGTGCCGACGTCGATGCCGCGCGTCGGCTCGTCGATGATGAGCACGGTCGGCTCGGTCGCGAGCCACTTGCCGAGCACGACCTTCTGCTGGTTGCCGCCCGAGAGCGTGCCGGCGATCGTGCTGAGCGCGTTCGTCTTCACCTCGAGCCTGCTGGCCCAGACCTTCGCCGCCCGGTTCTCGACGCCGCTCGTGATGATGCCGGCCTTCGCGAGCTGGTCGCGGATGACGAGCGAGACGTTGCGGGCGACGGATGACTCGAGCACGAGTCCCTGCTTGCGCCGGTCTTCGGGCACGAGGGCGAGGCCCGCGCGGATCGCGCGGTCGGGCCGGCCCTTCGGGAGCACGCGGCCCTCGAGGTGGACCGACCCGGACTCGTACGCGTCGACGCCGAAGACGGCACGTGCGACCTCGCTGCGGCCGGCGCCGACGAGTCCGGCGAGGGCGACGATTTCGCCGGCGCGCACCGAGAACGCGATGTCGTGGAAGACGCCGGCCCGGGTGAGGCCCTCGACCTCGAGCAGCGGCTCGCCGATCTCGGCCGGGGTCTTCGGGAAGAGCTCGGTCACGTCGCGTCCGACCATCTGGCGCACCATCTCGTCGACGGTGGTCTCGGCGATGGGCGTGGTGGCCACGTAGGAGCCGTCTCGCATGACGGTCACGGTGTCGCAGAGGGCGAAGATCTCGTCGAAGCGGTGCGAGATGAACAGCAGCGCGCGGCCCTCGTCGCGCAGGCTCCGTGCGACGGCGAAGAGCCGGTCGACCTCGACCCCCGAGAGTGCGGCCGTCGGCTCGTCCATGATGAGCACGCGGGCGTCGAGCGAGACGGCCTTGGCGATCTCGATGACCTGCTGGTCGGCGATCGAGAGGCCCTCCGCGGGCCGTTCGGGGTCGATGCGCACGCCGAGTCGCTGGAAGAGCTCTTCGGCCTCGCGACGCATGGCCTTGCGGTCGATGCGCCCGAAGCGGTTCACGGGCTGGCGGCCCATGAAGATGTTCTCGGTGACCGTGAGGTCGGGGAAGAGGGTCGGCTCCTGGTAGATGACCGCGATGCCGGCCGCCTTGGACTGCGCTGTCGAGGTGAAGTCGACGTCCTCGCCGCGGAGCCGAAACTCGCCGGCGTCGCGCCGGTAGAGCCCGGCGACGATCTTCACGAGCGTGGACTTGCCCGCGCCGTTCTCGCCGACGAGCGCGTGGATGGAGCCTGACTGGAGCCGCAGGCTTCCGGAGCGGAGGGCGACCACCGGTCCGAAGGACTTGACGACCCTCGAGAGCTCAAGCATGGGCGGCGCCGGCGTCTGCGGCGAGTCCGTCTGCACGATGGCCTCCTCATCGAGGTTGAATCTGAATGAATCGATTCATGTACGATTCAGGGATACTGTATGGAACGATTCATCGTCGGTCAAGTCGCCGATGACGAGCGGCAGGCGAGACAGACGCGGCAGGCCCATGACCGGGCCCCGATCGGCGAAGGAGCTGACATGGCTGGAGTGCGCATCCGTGACGTGGCCGAGCATGCCGGCGTCTCGGTCGGCACGGTCTCCAACGTGCTGAATCGTCCGGGTGACGTCTCGCCCGACTCCGTCGATCGGGTGAACCGGGCGATCGAGGAGCTCGGCTACGTGCGCAACGACGCCGCTCGCAAGCTGCGCGCCGGCGTCAGCACCACCGTCGGGTTCGTCGTGCTCGACGGCCAGAACCCCTTCTTCACCGACGTCGTTCGCGGCGCCGAAGACGAGGCCAGCAGCCACAACCTCGCGATCCTCTATGGCAACACCGACGAGGATGTCGCGCGCGAGCGCATGTACCTCGACCTCTTCGAGGAGCAGCAGGTGCGCGGCGTGCTCATCTCGCCGTACGGCGACATCCACCCGCGCCTGGAGCGGCTGCGGGCGCGCGGCATACCGGCCGTGCTCGTCGACCGGTTCAGCGGCGACGGACGGTTCAGCTCCGTCTCGGTCGACAGCGTCGCCGGCGGGCGCATGGCCGTCGACCACCTCATCGAGACCGGTCGGCGCCGCATCGCGTTCGTCGGCGGCCCGTTCGAGATCCAGCAGGTTCGCGACCGCCTGGCCGGCGCACGCGTCGCCGCCGAGAACGCCGTCGCGCCGGTCGAGGTCGAGGTCGTCGCGACCGAGGCCACGACGGTCGCCGACGGAGTGGCGGCAGGTGCCCGCATCCTCGCCCGGCCGCGCGGCGACCGCCCCGATGCGCTGTTCGCGGCGAACGACCTCATCGCCCTCGGCCTGTTGCAGGCGCTCGTCGTCGACGGCAGAATGCTCGTTCCCGACGAGATCGCGATCATCGGCTTCGACGACATCCCGTTCGCCGCGGCGGCCGCAGTGCCGCTCTCGTCGATGCGCCAGCCGAGCCGCATGATCGGGCGCACCGCGCTGCGGATCCTCCTCGAGGAGACCGCCGACTCCGACCTCATCCCTCGGCAGACCGTGTTCCTGCCCGAACTCGTCGTGCGGCGCTCGACGGCGAGCTCCTCGGCGACGCCCGGCACCGTGCGAGGGCGGTGAGCAGGTTTCCTGACATCATGGCCGGAGCGCTCGCGATCACGCGCATCGAACGGAGGGGCACCCGATGGCGGTCAGTGTGAAGGATGTCGCGCTCGCGGCGTCCGTCTCGGTCGGCACGGTCTCGAACGTGCTGAACCGGCCCGAGATCGTCGCGCCCGCCACCGTCGAGCGCGTGCAGGCCGCGATCGAGCAGCTGGGCTTCGTGCGCAACGACGCGGCCCGCCAGTTGCGCGCCGGTCGCAGTCGGAGCATCGGCCTCGTCGTGCTCGACGTGCGCAACCCCTTCTTCACGGATGTCGCCCGCGGCGCGGAGGATCGCGCGGCTGAAGAGCACATGACGGTGCTGCTCGGCAACAGCGACGAGAACACGACGCGCGAGGGCGCCTACCTCGACCTGTTCGAGGAGCAGCGGGTGCACGGCGTGCTCATCTCGCCGCTCGCCGACGACATGCCGCGCCTGGCGAGGTTGCGCGAACGTGGCACCCCGGTCGTGCTCGTCGACCGCGAATCGCCCGACCGGGCCTTCTCGTCGGTCGCCGTCGACGACGTCGTCGGCGGGGAGCTCGCCGCGCGGCACCTGCTCGAGACCGGGCGCCGTCGCATCGCGTTCGTCGGCGGGCCGGCGTCGCTGCAGCAGGTCGCCGACCGCCTCGAGGGCGCCAGGCGTGCGGTCGCCGAGGTTCCGGATGCCACGCTCGAGGTGGTCTCGACCGAGTCGTTGACCGTGCTCGAGGGTCGCGCCGCGGGGGAGTCCGTGCGCGAGCGCGAGGCATCCGCTCGTCCTGATGCGATCTTCGCCGCGAACGACCTGCTCGCGATGGGCGTGCTGCAGGCGCTCACGATGCGCGGCGGTGTGCGCGTGCCCGACGAGATCGCGCTCATCGGCTACGACGACATCGACTTCGCGTCGGCGGCCGTGGTGCCGCTCTCCTCGATCCGCCAGCCGGCGACGCTCATCGGCTACACCGCGGTCGACCTGCTGCTGAAGGAGGCCGCCGCCGCGGCGTCCGGCTCCGGCTCCGACGAGCACGTGCACGAGCATGTCGTCTTCCAGCCCGAACTCGTGGTGCGGGAGTCCACGCGCGCGGTCTGAGCCGGGTGGCGCAAGGGCGTCGACGGGTGGAACGCGCGGGTCAGCGCGGCTGGTTCGAGGGTTCGTGCTCGTCGTTCGCCGGCCCCGCGGCATCCGCCCGGTCTCGCCCATGCGCCCGCCCGGCGTGCCCGGGCCCGTGCCCGCCGCCGTGCCCCGCGAGCTTCGGCAGCCGGATCGGCGAGGTCATCGCGACCTCGTCGGAGAAGTCCACGTCGTCGGAATAGCCCGGTTCGTCGCGATCGGCGATCGCCCCGATCGACCCGGTCGCGGGGGCCGACACGCGGTCGCCGTCGGCGATGGCCTCGGCCGAGGCGGCCCAGGCGAGACCGAAGCGCCAGCGCCGCTGCGGCATGTGGGTGACGCGCAGGCCGCGCGCGACCATGAGCCAGGCCACGCCGACACCGAGGGCGACGAAGGCGGCGACGGATGCCACGCCGAGGGCCCAACGGGGCCCGGCGGCGTCGGCCACCCAGCCGACCGTGGGAGCGCCGATGAGGGTTCCGCCCATGAGGATCGCGACGTAGAGCGCCATGACGCGCCCGCGCACCTCGGGGGCCGTGGTCGTCTGCACGTACCCGTTGGCGGTCGTGAGCAGGGTGACGGTGCTGAATCCGATGAGGATCGTCGACGCCGCGAAGCTCTCGTAGGTCGGCATGAACGCGGCGATGAGCGAGGCCAGGCCGAGCGCACCCGCGCTGATGAACACGACGCGCAGCCGAGCCCTGGCCCGCCGCGCCGCGAGCAGGGCGGCGGTGAGCGAGCCGATCGCGAGGATCGAGGAGAGCACGCCGTATTCGCCGGCACCCTTGCCGAACATGACCGCCATCGTCGAGGAGAAGATCGGGAAGTTCATGCAGAACGCGCCCACGAGGAACACGATGACCAGGACGACGACGAGGTCGCTGCGCCCGCCGACGTAGCGGAAGCCCTGCACGAGCGCGTTGCCCTTGCGGGGCGAGCGTGGATGCACGATGAGCTCACGCCGTCGCATTGCGAGCAGGGCGGCGATCATCGCGACGAAGGTGAGGGCGTTGATGATGAACACCCAGCCCGAGCCGACGAGCACGATGAGTCCTCCGGCGACCGCCGGGCCGATGAGCCGCGCGGCATTGAAGGAGGCCGCGTTCAGCGCCACCGCGTTCGAGGCGTTCGGCCCGCTCACGAGGTCGGAGACGAAGGTCTGCCGGGCGGGTGCGTCGAACGCGCTGGTGATGCCGAACGCGAGGGCGAAGCCGTAGACGTGCCAGAGCTGCGCGTGCCCGCCGAGCAGCAGCAGGCCGAGTGCGATGGCGAGCAGCATGAGCGCCGACTGGGTGGCCAGGAGCACCTTGCGTCGGTCGAAGCGGTCGATCACCGCGCCGGTGATGGGCACCAGCACGAGCTGCGGGCCGAACTGCAGTGCCATGGTGGTGCCGACGGCGGCCGCGTTGTTGTGCGTGAGTTCGGTGAGCACGACCCAGTCCTGGGTCGTGGACTGCATCCATCCGCCGACGTTCGAGACGAGGGCGCCGATGAACCAGACGCGGTAGTTGAATCCCGAGAGGGATCGGAACATCGCACTCACGCGGTGGCGAGCCTCCCCATGATCTCGGCGGCGGTCACGAGGGTCGCGCGCTCGTCGGCGCTCAGGTGCCGCAGGTGCTCGGTGAGCCAGGCGTTGCGCACGCTCACCGTCGCGGCGACGACGCCCTCGCCCGTTGCGGTGAGCGAGATGTTGGTCTTGCGGCGGTCGGTCTCGTCTGGCGTGCGCGTGACGTGGCCGTCGGTCTCGAGGCAGTCGACCGTGCGGTTCATCGAGGGGGCGCTGATGCGCTCGGCCTCGGCGAGCTGCGACAGCGTCATGGCTCCGTGCTTCGAGAGGTGCATGAGCACGGTCATCTGGCTGTCGGTGACGCGGTCATCGGACTTCTGGGCGCGGATGCGTCGGGCCAGCCGCACCGTCGCGAGGCGAACCTGCGCGGCCTGTTCCGAGATCGTGGTCATAGATGCTTAGCTTAGCTCATTAGTTTTGCTAAGCAAATTTCGAGCAGAGGATGCCGCCACCCGTCGAGGCTGCGTCGGGGCATCCGCTCGCGTACGACCCACGCCGGAAACGGGCCGGAAACGGCGGAGTGGAATTCTCTCGTCATGGCAACCCTTTTCGATGGATACGCCACGGGCGGCACGATCGCGGCGCGCCGGCGGCGCCGCGCGGGCCGGCCATGGGACGAGATGTTCCCCGACGGCACGACCGATGTGCGCGAGCCGTATCGCGAGTTGTACCCCGCGCTCGCCCGCATGTCGCAGGACGAACTGCGGGGTCGCACCGAGGCGCTCGCGAGTTCGTACCTCGCGCAGGGCGTGACGTTCGACTTCGCGGGGGAGGAGCGCCCGTTCCCGCTCGACGCCGTGCCGCGCGTGATCTCGGCGACCGACTGGGCGCGCGCCGAGGCCGGCGTCGTGCAGCGGGTGCGGGCGCTCGAGCGGTTCCTCGCCGACGTCTACGGGCCGCAGCTCGCGGTGCGCGACGGCGTGATCCCGGCGGGCCTCATCAGCTCGTCGACGCATTTCCACCGGCAGGCGGCGGGCATCGTGAGTGCGAACGGCGTGCGCATCCACGTCGCGGGCATCGACCTGATCCGCGACGAGCAGGGCGACTGGCGTGTGCTGGAGGACAACGTGCGCGTGCCGAGCGGCGTGAGCTACGTCATCTCGAACCGCCGGGTCATGGCGCAGACGCTGCCCGAACTGTTCACGTCGATGCGGGTGCGACCGGTCGGCGAGTACCCGAACAAGCTGCTGCAGGCGCTGCGCGCGAGTGCACCCGAGGGCATCGAGGACCCGACCGTCGTCGTGCTCACGCCCGGCGTGCACAACTCCGCGTACTACGAGCACACGCTGCTCGCGCGACTCATGGGCGTCGAGCTCGTCGAGGGGCGCGACCTCTTCTCGTCGGGCGGACGCGTGTGGATGCACACGACCGCGGGCCCCACCCGTGTCGACGTGATCTACCGAAGGGTCGACGACGAGTTCCTCGATCCGCAGCAGTTCCGCCCCGACTCGGTGCTCGGCGCTCCCGGGCTCATGCTCGCGGCCCGTCTCGGCCACGTGACCATCGCGAACGCCGTGGGCAACGGCGTCGCCGACGACAAGCTCGTCTACACCTACGTGCCCGATCTCATCCGCTACTACCTCGGTGAGGAACCCGTGCTCCCGAACGTCGACACGTGGCGGCTCGAGGAGCCCGATGCGCTCGCCGAGGTGCTCGATCGCCTCGACGAGCTCGTCGTGAAGCCGGTCGACGGGTCGGGTGGCAAGGGACTGGTCATCGGGCCGGATGCCTCGAAGGCCGAGCTCGACGAACTGCGGATGCGGCTGCTCGCCGACCCACGCGGCTGGATCGCGCAGCCCGTGGTGCAGCTCTCGACGATCCCGACGCTCGTCGAGGACGGCCTGCGCCCGCGGCACGCGGACCTCCGGCCGTTCGCGGTCAACGACGGCGACGAGGTGTGGGTGCTGCCAGGAGGGCTCACACGGGTCGCCCTGCCGGAGGGGCGTCTCGTCGTGAACTCGAGTCAGGGCGGCGGATCCAAGGACACCTGGGTGCTCGAATCCGCGGCCGGGCCAACCGATACGGGCGGACTTCGGCTGCCCGCGGTGTCGGCGTCTGGTTCCGGGTCGGCTCGGAGCCGCAATGTCGGAGCGTTGGTGGCCGACCAGGCCTCGCCGAACACGCCACCGGCGTCGGCTGGTTCGGCAGCGCAGGCCGGCCCCGCGACATCCGCCGTCGCTGCGGAGTCGCCGCACCGCTCCTCGCCGGTGACCGCCTCGCCGCAGGACGAGGAGGCCCCCGTGCGCCAGCAGCAGCAGCAGCAGCAACAACAGCAGCAGCGGCAGTCGCGCGAGCGGATGCCGCGACATCCGCTCTGCTCGGATCAGGAGGGTTCGTCATGCTGAGCCGCATCGCCGAGTCGTTGTTCTGGATCGGGCGCTACATCGAGCGCAGCGACGGCACCGCGCGCATCCTCGACGTGCATCTGCAGTTGCTGCTCGAGGATCCGTGGATCGACGAGGACACCGCATGCCGCGCGCTGCTCTCGGTCATGGGCAGCGAGGCGCACCCCGAGGAGCCGCTCGGGCGTGACGAGGTGATCGCGTTGCTCGCGGTCGACCCGAAGCATCCGGCGTCGATCGCGCACTCGGTCGCGGCCGCGCGTGAGAACGCCCGGCGGGCCCGCGAGATCGTCTCGACCGAGCTGTGGGAGGCCTTGAACCACACGAATGCGCGCATGCCGCGCCGCGTCGCGAGCGACAAGACGCACGAGTTCTTCCGTTGGGTGCGCGACCGGTCGGCACTCGCGATCGGGGTCGTCGACTCGGCCACGAGCCGTGACGAGGCCTGGCACTTCTTCGCACTCGGGCGCGCGATCGAGCGCGCCGACATGACGGCGCGGCTGCTCGCGACCCGGTCGCTGACCGAGGCGAGCGGCCCGAGCTGGACCACGATCCTGCGCAGCTGCGGCGGGTACGAGGCGTACCTGCGCAGCTATCGCGGGATGCCCTCGAGCGAGTCGGCGGCGGAGTTCCTGCTGCTCGATCGGCTCTTCCCGCGGTCGATCATCTCGAGCGTCATCCGTGCAGAGGAGTCGCTGCGCGAGATCGACCCGCGCGCCGGTCGTGTCGGTGTGACCGACCAGGCGAGGCGACTGCTCGGGCAGATCCGCTCCGAGCTCGAGTACCGTCCGATCGCCGACATCCTCGTCGACCTGACCGGCAACATGGAGCATCTGCAGGCGGTGACGTCGTCGGCGAGCGAGGCGATCAGGGCACGGTACTTCCCGACGAGCGTCGTGCCGGTCTGGATCGGAGAGGTCTCATGAGTCGCATCCGCATCGTGCACCGCACGGGATTCACGTACGCCGAGCCGGCGACCGCGTCGTACAACGAGGCGCGCATGTTGCCGCATTCGGACGGGCACCAGTTCGTCATGCAGGCCGGGCTCGACATCCGGCCGGGCGCCAGCCAGCACTCGTACCTCGACTACTGGGGCACGCGTGTGTCGACGTTCGAGGTGCTCACCCCGCACCAGGAGCTCTCGGTCACGGCGACGAGCCTCGTCGAGGTGCACCCTCGGCCGCTGCCGCGCACCGAACTCTCTTGGGACGAGCTCGCGATCGCCGCGGCGTCGACCATCGCGCTCGTGGAGGCGAGCGGGCTGTCGGCCTCGACCGAGCCTCCTGAGGAGGTGCGCGCGCTCGCTGCGGAGATCCGCGACGAGATTCGGGGCGGCGGGAACGTCGGTGACGGTGTCGGTGACGGTGACGGTGACAGCGGCGGTGGCGGTGGCGGTGGCGGGAGCGGCAGCGTCGGTGAGACCGCGCTCGAGATCTGCCGGGCGGTCGGCGGCGCGATGGAGTACATGCCGGGAGTCACGGGCGTGCACTCGACGGCCGCCGAGGCGTGGGCCGAACGCCGGGGAGTGTGCCAGGACATCGCGCATGTCGCGCTCGGGGCGTTGCGCTCGGTGGGCATTCCGGCGCGGTACGTCTCGGGATACCTGCACCCCGACCCCGAGGCATCCGTCGGCCAGACCGTCGTCGGCGAATCGCATGCCTGGGTCGAATGGTTCGCGGGGGAGTGGCGCGGATACGACCCCACGAACCTCGTCGAGATCGGCGACCGGCACGTGCTCGTCGGTCGCGGTCGCGACTACAGCGACGTGCCACCGCTGCGCGGGGTGTACGCCGGGCCCGGGGCATCCGAACTGTTCGTCTCGGTCGAGATCACGCGCGTGGCTTGACCCTGCCCTGACATCTGATTCCGGCATTTCGCGATCGGAAGTCCGCGGGTGCCCGAGTCGACACTGCCGAGCGCCTGCCGCGCCTGCCATGATGTGCGCATGCCGACGTTCACCGATGCGCACGGGGTCCACATCCACTACCAGGCGTGGCGGGTCGAGGACCCGACCGCGATCGTGCAGCTCGCGCATGGCGTCGGCGAGCACATCGGGCGGTACGGCGAACTCGTCGAGGCGCTCAACGCCGCCGGGTACTCGGTCTGGGCCGATGATCACCGCGGCCACGGGCAGACCGGTTTCGAGCAGCACGGTGGGGAGCTCGATCGCATCGGCCGTCTCGGACCTGGCGGTCTGCGCGCCACGATCGACGCCGTGCACCAGTTCACCGGCGTCATCCGCGAGACCGAGGGCGACGAGGTGCCCCTCGTGCTGCTGGGGCATTCGTGGGGCTCGCTCATGGCGCAGATCATCTTGAACCGGCACCCGCTCGACTGCGACGCGGTCGTGCTCACGGGCACGGCCTACCGCACGCTCTTCGATATGAACGGCGGCGATCTCAACGCCCGTCATAAGAACCTCGGTCCGACGCCGGTCGAATGGCTGAGCCGAGACCCCGCGGTGGCGCCGGCCTTCATGGCCGACCCGTATACGACCGAGGTTCCGCTGCGGAAGCTCTTCGGCACGATCGATGCAATGCGGTTGCTCGGTCGACCGGCCCGTCGGTTGCCCGCCGAGCTGCCGCTGCTGATCATGGTCGGATCCGACGACACGCTCGGCGGCGAGATGAGCGCCGTGAAACTCGCGAAGTCGTATGCACGTCGATCGGGGCTGGTCGACGTGACCCTCGTCGTGTACGACGATGCCCGCCACGAGGTGTTCAACGAGACCAATCGCGACGAGGTGCGGAACGATCTCATCACGTGGCTCGACGAGCGGTTCGCGGTCGACTGAGTCGCGATTGCGGGGCGTCTGCCGGAATCTGGATTTCGGTCAGGGTGCGTGCCACGCACTTCTCGGGATTGCAGGAACTACTGAGGCGCAGTGTTCGCTTCAATGCATCGATTCTCTCGAACAAAGATTCGAAAGTCAAGGGAATGAACGGATAGCTCTGTCAAGTCGGAACGAGTGAGACTGACAGAATTCTCGGGCTGGCCGCCGGGCAGTTCTCCCACAGATATCGAATATATCTTCGAATCTGCGAGGAATCAGCGGTAGAATCGAGGTATGCGAAGCGACGGTTCAGCACCCCATCTCGGTGGTGATTCGGCGCATGCGTCGCGGTCCGTTGAGGGCGTCGAGGTTGCTGGCGAGGCGGCTGAATCGGCGACCGAATCGGCGGCTGAATCGGCGGCTGAATCGGCGGCTGGCCTGGTGGTGCGTTCGCCGTATGCGGTGGCGCAAGATCAGTTGGCGGGCCTGGTGGATGCGGTGGTGGGGGCGCAGCGGGTCGAGGCGATGCAGGCGTCGATGCGGGTGGATCTGATGTTCCTCGCGCTGGGTCACGCTTTGCGGGCTGAGGCGGTGTTCGTGGCGTCGTCGGTGTCGGGTTCGCGTCGTCGTGAGATGGCGCACCGCAGTGTCGTGGCGGAGTTGGCGACGGCGTTGCGGGTGTCCGAGCGCAGCATGCAACGTCAGGTCGATGAGGCGTGGACGTTGTCGACGTCGTTGCCGGCGACGTTGGCGGCGATGCGGGCCGGTGATCTGTCCCTGCAGCATGCGCGAGTCATCATCGAGCAGACCGCCGGCGTCGATGACGAGCACGGGGTGTTGTCCCGCCTCGATGAACGCCTCGCGCAGGCGGCCGTCACGGTGTCCGCGGCGACGTTGCGACGCAAGGCGCGAGCGCTTCGTGAAGAGCTGCTGGCCGAATCCCTCGCCGACCGGCATCGGGCGGCGCGGGCCACTCGTCGGGTCGAGCTCGAACCCGCGCGTGACGGCATGAGCTGGTTGCACCTGCTGCTGCCCGCGGCCGATGCCGCACTGATCGCCGACCGTCTCGACGGCACGGCACGGGTCGTGTTGGCCGGTGACGAAGCTTCCGGTGTCGCATATTCCACGGCTTCGGGTCACGTCGCACCCGATCAGGTGCGTGCCGATACCGCGCGCGATCTGCTGCTCTACGGGGCGTTGCCGTGCGGGGCGGCGTTGGCCGGCGCGGTCGCGTCGGTGCGTCCGAGCGTGCACGTCACGGTCCCGGTGCTCACTCTCCTCGCCTACCCGGCTGCGCGCACCGTTGCCGATGTGCCCGTCGGGCCGGCCGTGCTCGACGGGTACGGCCCCATCGATGACGACACCGCCCGCCGCCTCGCGGCCCACGCACCCTCGTTCACCCGGATCCTGACCCACCCCGTCACCGGTACCGTGCTCGACGTGGACCGCACCCGGTACCGTCCGCCGGCGGACCTGAAGCGGTGGCTCGAGGTCCGCGACGGGTCCTGCCGGTTCCCGGGCTGCAACCGTCGCGCGTCGCGCAGTGAGGTCGATCACACCCAAGACTGGGCGTACGGCAACACGACCGCGTTCGACAACCTCGCCCACCTCTGCACCGCACACCACCACCTCAAACACGAGACCTCCTGGGCGGTACGACACCATGCCGGCGGCGTCCTCGAATGGACCTCACCAAGCGGAAGCACCCACACCACACACCCCGAACACCACATCCCGGCCCATATCCCCACCGGCACCCCTGCAGAAACTCCGGTCGGCATCCCCACCGCACCACCCAGCCAAGCACCGCCCAGCCAAGCGCTGCACAGCCAAGCGCCACCCGGTCAGGTTCCACCCGGCGACGCTCCGCCGTTCTGAACGACGGCCGGTTCGGAGGGCTTCGGAAATCGAGATGCCGTCGTTCAGCACCCGATCCATTGCGCCGTCGACAGAAGTCCAGTAGTTTTTGAACATGTTCGAAACTGGCGCCGCCATCGCTCCAACGAAGAGCGAACGAACGCGAGCGGCCATTCGCGAGGCAGCGCTGGCATCGTTCCGCGAACGCGGATACGACGAGACCACCATGCGCCGCCTCGCGCAGGATGCGGGCGTCTCGCTGGGCAACGCCTACTACTACTTCCCGACCAAGCAGCATCTCGTGCAGGAGCTGTACCTCAGCGTGCAGCTCGAACATCGAGCCGCCGCACTGCCGTTGCTGCTCTCCTCCGGCGACGGTCTCGTCGAACGCCTCGGCATCGTCTTCCGAACAGGACTCGCCAAGCTGGCGCCGTTCCACGGCCTCGCGCCCGGATTCCTCTCGGCAGCCGTCTCGCCGACCTCGCCGATCAACCCGCTCTCGGCGGAATCGGAGCCCGCGCGCGACGTCGTGCTCGGCCTGTTCCGCGACGCGGTCTTCGGCGCGAAGCACTCGTTGCCCGCGGACTTCGAGGGCTCGCTGCCGACCGCCCTGTGGCTGGCGTACCTCCAGCTCGTCATGTTCTGGGTGTACGACACATCGCCAGGGCAGGAGCGAACCCTTCGCCTGCTCGACCGCGGACTCACGCTTCTGGGCCTTGCCCTGCCGCTCGCGCGCCTGCCGATGTTGCGAGCACCGATGCGTGAGCTCCTCGACCTGATCGGCGAGGTCCGGGCATGAGCGCGAGCGATCTCGACGCACGGTACGGGCGAATCGTGCGCACCCCCGAGCTGCCGATGGCCTTCACGTTCGGCGAGTTCGCGCGCGGAGCGGGCATCGCCTGGGCAGCCTTCCAAGTGCTCTTCCCCATCGGGTACGGCCTGGTGACCGCCATCGCCGCAATCGTCGCTTCGGCCGGTGGTGCGGACATCGACTCCGGACTCGGCATGGTCCTGCCCTGGATGTTCTTCGTCGGGCTGTACGCACTGCCGTGGTCGATCGGCGCCCTCATCCTCCTCGGAGCGCCGTTGGCATACGTGCTCGGATGGGCTCTCCGCCGGGTGCCGCGGCGCGCCGTCCACGTCATCGCCTTCGCGGCGCTCGGAACCGCCGTGGGAGTGGTCGTCTGCTCGACCGGTACCGGGTCGACGTTCGGACCAGGGGCGGCGGGCTTCGTGTGGCTCGCCGCACCCGTGACGGCGCTGAGCGTCGCGTTCGGCTGGTGGCGCACCGCGACTCGGGCGCTGCGCGACGACGCGCAGGATCCGCAGGACGCGCAGAAGACGCCGGCGCAGGCGGCGACTCCACCGGCGGAATCCGACGCCCCGCGGCATCCGTAGTCCGCGAGGCCTTGCCGGCGGCAGCGGTCAGATCTTGGCGTGCCAGGGCGGCACATCGTACCCCAGCAGCCGGATGCGCGGATGATGCGCCGCATCCGATTCCGTCGCCCACGGGTAGACGATCGTCGTCACGTGGCAGTTGCCGAGCACGGGGAGCAGGTCGCGGTAGCCGTCGGGATCCATGCCCGCGAGCTCGCAGAACAGCAGCCGGATGAGCGTCGCGTGCGCCACCACGAGCACCCGCCCGTCGGGGAACTCCTCGACGAGCTCATCGAAGACCGGCACGGCCCGCGCGATGCCGGCCCGGCCCGTCTCGCCGCCGGGGAACGGATTCGATGCCGGTGCCCGCGTGAAGGCGGCCCATTCCTCTGGAAAGCTCGACACGAGCTCGTCGGGCGTGAGGCCCTCGGCCTCGCCGAAGTCGATCTCCACGAGCCGGGCGTCCGAGCGCAACGGCAGCCCGGTCGTCTCCGCGGCGGGCGCGGCCGAGCGCTGCGCGCGGCTGAGCGGTGAGGCGACGATCGCGTCGAGCTCCGCATCGACCGCCCAGGCGCCGAGCGCCGCGGCCTGACCGAGGCCGTGCCGCGTGAGCGCGACATCCGAATTGCCCGCGTACCGGTGCTCCGCGTGCCAGACCGTCTCGCCGTGCCGCGCCAGGAAGAACGTCGTCATGCCGCCAGCGTATGCACTCGCCGCCCGATCGGCACGCGACATCCGCTCTGAGAATCGTCGGGAGAGGTCGCGACGGATGCCTCGGAGCGTCGCTATTCGCTCGCCCGTCGCCGTTCGACGAGCGCCTCGATGCCATCGAGGATCCGCGCGAGGCCGAAGTCCGGTGCCTGCTCGCGCTCGTCGTCGGCGCTGGATCCGGCGCGGCCGGCGTCGGCTGCGCCGAACGCCGCCGCGGAGCGCGGATACGTCTCGGCGTGCGTGGTGAGCACCTCGGCGAGCACCGCGCCGAGGCGGGCCTCGACATCTTCAGTGACCATCTGCGCGGCGAGCCCCCGCACCTGACCGCCGATGACGGCGAGGGTGTCGAGCTGCTCGGCAGCGCTCAGCGGGAGCCCGTCGATCGCGGCGAGTCCGGCCTCGGACCAGCCGAGCTCGTTGGGCCCGAACGGGCGGGCGCCGACTGCGGCCCCCAGGAGCCACCGATGCTCCGAGAAGATGTCGCGCATCGCGATCGCCCAGGCCTCGAGCCGCTGACGCCAGGTGCGGTCGGCCGCAAGGGAAGTCGCAAGGGAAGTCGCAGGGGAAGTCGCAGGGGAAGTCGCAGGGGAAGTCGCAGGAGCCGCGCCGATCGCCGAGTCGATCATGAGCTCGACGAGCTCGGCCCGCCCTGGCACGTATCGGTAGAGCGCCATCTTCGTGAGTCCGAGCTCGTCGGCGACGCGCTGCATCGACGCTGCGTCGAGGCCCTCGGCGTCGGCGATGCGCACGCCGGTCGCGACGATCTCGTCGAGCGTCACGCGCGGTCGCGGCCCGCGTCGCGGGCGCTGCGGCGTCGACCAGAGCAGGCTCGTCGTGGTCGGTTCGGACATGCGCACCTCGGGCTTCCATCGGCATCCGTCGCAGGCCATGAGGCCGCGAGGAAATCAGTTCTTGACTTTCTGTGTCTACCAGATACTAATATGTGTCTGGGAGAAACAGTTACGCGAATCAGTCCGAGGAGGACACCATGAAGGTACTGATCTCAGGCGCGAGCATCGCGGGCCCGGCGGCGGCGTTCTGGCTGAGCCGGGCCGGCCACGAGGTGACCGTCGTCGAGCAGGCGGCATCGCTCCGCCCCGGCGGGCAGGCCGTCGACTTCAAGGGCGCGACCCACCGCGCCGTGCTCGAACGCATGGGCCTGTGGCAGGCGATCCACGACCTGCGCACCGAGCCCGTCGACGCGCATTTCGTCGACGCCGACGACCGGGTTCGCGCCGTCATGCCGCACGAGTTCACGGGCGGCGACGTCGAGATCGCGCGCGGCGACCTCGCGCGGCTGCTCTTCGAGCGCACGGCCCGAGACGTCGAGTACGTCTTCGGCGACCGCATCGCGACCATGCACGAGCGGCCCGATGCCGTCGAGGTGACTTTCGCGGGCGGGCGCACGGGCGAGTTCGACCTCGTGCTGGGCGCCGACGGCGTGCACTCCTCGGTGCGGCGTCTCGCGTTCGGACCCGAGGAGGACTACGTGACCTTCCTCGGCCACTACTACGCGGTCGTCGGCGTGAACGCGTCGCGCGTGACAGGGGGCGAACCGGTGGACGACGGCAACGAGCAGCGCGGGCTCGAACGCCCCGCCGCCCCTTGGTACAACGAACCGGGCCGCCTCGTCGTGGTCGGCGGCGCGAAGGCGCCCGCGCTGCTCGTGTTCGCGTCGCCGAAGCTCGAGGTCGACCGCCGCGACATCGCACAGCAGAAGCGCATCGTCGCCGACGCCTATGCGAATGCCGGCTGGCGGGTGCCGGAGGTGCTCGAGCAGGTGGAGGCCGCCGACGAGTTCTTCTTCGACGGCCTGAACCGCGTGCACATGCCCGGCTTCACGCGCGGCCGGGTCGCGCTCCTGGGCGACGCCGGCTACGCGAACACGCTCGGCGGCTTCGGCACGGGGCTCGCGATCGTCGGCGCGTACGTGCTCGCGGGCGAGCTCGCCGAATCCGGCGGCGACCACCGTGCGGCCTTCGCCCGATACGACGAGCGGATGCTCCGCTACTCGAAGGTCGCCCGCAGCGGCAACGCGGGCCCGTTCCTCGCGCCGCCGAGCCGGTGGCGCATCGCCATGCGCAACGCGACGTTCCGCAACCGGCTCCTGTTCGCGGGCATGATGAAGCTCACCGACCTGTTCGCGACCGATATCGAGCTGCCCGCGTACCCGTCGCTCGGGGTCGCCGGGCGCGGCGGCGCCCGACGGTCGTAGGCTGTCCGTCATGCCCCAGATGCACGGTGAGTACAAGGTCCCCGGCGGCAAGCTCGTGGTCGTCGACTTCGACGTCGTCGACGGCGTCATCCGCTCGCCCCGCGTCGCGGGCGACTTCTTCCTCGAACCCGACGAGGCCCTCGCCGACATCGACGGCGCGCTCGACGGCCTGGCCGCGGCATCCGATGCCAAGACCATCGCGGCGGCGATCAGCGCGGCCCTCAGGCCCGACGCGGTGCTGCTCGGTTTCTCACCCGAGGCGATCGCGGTCGCGGTGCGACGTGCGCTGACGGATGCCACGAGCTGGTCCAACTACGAATGGGAGGTGATCCACGACCCGGCCGTCTCGCCGCGCGTGCACCTCGCGCTCGACGAGGTGCTCGCGACCCGCGTCGGCGACGGACGCCGCAAGCCGACCCTGCGCTTCTGGGAGTGGGAGGAGTCGGCCGTGGTCATCGGCAGCTTCCAGTCGGTCAAGAACGAGGTCGACCCCGACGGCGCCGAGCGCAACGGCTTCGACGTCGTGCGCCGCATCTCGGGCGGCGGCGCGATGATGATGGAGAAGGGCAACGTCGTCACGTACTCGCTGTACGTGCCCGCCGAGCTCGTGCAGGGCATGAGCTTCGCCGACTCGTACGCGTTCCTCGACGACTGGGTGCTGCAGGGCCTGCGCGCGATCGGCATCGAGGCGACGTACCAGCCGCTGAACGACATCGCGAGCCCGCTCGGCAAGATCGGCGGCGCCGCGCAGAAGCGCCTCGGTTCCGGCGGCGTGCTGCACCACGTGACCATGGCCTACGACCTCGACAACGAGAAGATGCTCGAGGTGCTGCGCATCGGCCGCGAGAAGATCAGCGACAAGGGCATCGCCTCGGCGGCCAAGCGCGTCGACCCGCTGCGCTCGCAGACCGGGCTCAGCCGTGCGGCCATCATCGAGGCGCTCATCCAGACCTTCGTCGGCCTCTACGGCGCGACGCCCGGCACCGTCGCGCCCGACGAGCTCGCCGAGGCCGAGGCGCTCGTCGAGTCGAAGTTCGCGACCCCCGATTGGCTCTACCGCGTGCCGTGAGCTCGTGTTCATCATTCAGGAACATCACGGGTTATGGGCGGCATTCGTGAGCGCCCGTCCCGCGATCTCGGCCCGCGCGACCACAGGGTTCCTGAATTGTGAGCGGGGCACCCGAATGGTGGACGCCGCCCGGTGTGAGGAAGGCTCAGCCGACGCCCGGTAGAATCGCCGGATGGATTGGTGGATGTGGCTCGGCATCGGCGTGCTCGCCGTCGCCGCGCTGACCCTCGCGATCAGCCGCGGCTGGATCGACCTCTCCGACAAGACCAAGCGCGGCGGCGGCGGCTCAGGCGGCGTCATGATGATCGGCGACGAGGTCTTCGCCCCCCGCAAGTACGAGGCGCAGGTCGAGCAGGACCGCCAGGCGCGCTTGCCCACGCCTGCGCCCACGCCCGATGGCGACAAGGGCATCTCCTATGCGGCGGCCGACGCCGACGAAGACGACCCCGACCGGTTCAAGGGTCGCATCCGTCTCGACGTCTGACGCCGGCTCGGCGCAGTCTCGGCGCAGTCTCGACGCAGCCCTGACAGACTGGAGCGCGTGACCCCCGACGAGCCCGACCGCATCATCCATGCGGACAACCTCGCGGTGCTGCCGACCCTGCCCGACGGCGGCTTCACGCTCATCTACCTCGATCCGCCGTTCAACACCGGCCGCGCGCAGAAGCGGCAGACGACGAGGCATGTGCGCATCCCGGTGACGGCGACGGATGCCTCTGAGCCCGACGCATCCGGAACCATCACGGGGTTCGCGGGCAAGCGATACGAGCGCATCCGCGGCGACCTGCTGCGCTACGACGACCGCTTCGACGACTACTGGGGATTCCTCGAGCCGCGCCTGATCGAGGCGTGGCGGCTGCTCGCCGACGACGGCACGCTCTACCTGCACCTCGACTACCGCGAGGCGCACTACGCGAAGGTGCTGCTCGACGCGCTCTTCGGGCGCGAGTGCTTCCTGAACGAGCTCATCTGGGCCTACGACTACGGCGCGAAGGCGAAGCGCAAGTGGCCGACCAAGCACGACACGATCCTCGTGTACGTGAAGAATCCGGCGAAGTACTGGTTCGACTCGACCGCGGTCGACCGCGAGCCGTACATGGCGCCCGGGCTCGTCACGCCCGAGAAGGCCGAGCTCGGCAAGCTGCCGACCGATGTCTGGTGGCACACGATCGTCTCGCCCACGGGCCGCGAGAAGACCGGCTATCCGACGCAGAAGCCCGAGGGCATCCTGCGGCGCATCGTGCAGGCCTCGACGCGCGAGGGCGACTGGGTGCTCGACTTCTTCGCCGGCTCGGGCACGACGGGCGCCGTCGCTGCGACGCTCGGCCGCCGCTTCGTGCTCGTCGACGAGAACCCCGAGGCGATCGCCGTCATGCAGGCCAGGTTCGCCAGCATCGAGGGCGTCGCGTTCCAGGAGGGCGTGGCGCCGGAATGACCGACGCCGCAGCGGCTCTGTCGTAACCCCCTGTGGCGGGAGTAGCGTCGGCAGGGTGACGGCTCCTGAAGAGAACGCACCGAACACGCAGAACGCGAACGCGGACGCGGATGCACCACACGCACCGGCCCCGCTCATGACGCACCGGCAGATCCTGCTGGTGATCTTCGGGCTCATGTCCGCCATGTTCCTGTCGGCGCTCGACCAGACCATCGTGGGCACGTCGATGCGCACGATCGCCGACGACCTCGGCGGCCTCGAGCTGCAGGCGTGGGTGACGACGGCGTACCTCATCACCGCGACGATCACGACGCCGATCTACGGCAAGCTGAGCGACCTGTTCGGCCGGCGCCCGCTGTTCATCATCGCGATCGCGATCTTCCTGCTGGGCTCGTTGCTCTCCGGCATGTCGACCTCGATGTACGAGCTCGCGGTGTTCCGGGCCATCCAGGGCATCGGCGCCGGCGGCCTCATGGCGCTGCCGCTCGCGATCATGGGCGACATCCTCGCGCCACGCGAACGCGCGAAGTACCAGGGCTACTTCCTCGCCGTCTTCGGCATCTCGAGCGTGATCGGCCCGCTCATCGGCGGTCTGCTCTCGGGCACCGAGGAGATCCTCTACGTCGCCGGCTGGCGATGGGTCTTCCTCGTGAACCTGCCGGTGGGCGTGCTCGCGCTGTTCATGGTCATCCGCTACCTGCACGTGCCGAGGTTCCACTCCGACCGCAAGGTGCGCATCGACTGGTGGGGCGCGACGTTCGTGATCGTGGCCCTCGTGCCGCTGCTGCTCGTCGCCGAGCAGGGCAGCGAGTGGGGCTGGGGCTCAGCAGGGGCGATCGGATGCTACGTGGTCGGCGTGATCGGCATCATCGCGTTCATCCTCGTCGAGATGCGCATGGGCCAGGACGCCCTGCTGCCGATGAAGCTGTTCCGCATCCCCACGTTCTCGGTGGTCGCGGGGCTCGGACTGCTCGTCGGATTCGCGATGTTCGGCGCGATGATGACGATCCCGCTCTACCTGCAGCTCGTCGAGGGCGCGACGCCCGCCGAGAGCGGGCTGCTGATGCTCCCGATGATCCTCGGCCTCATGGTCTCCTCGATCGGCAGCGGCCAGATCATCGCGCGCACGGGCCGGTACCGCATGTTCCCGATCCTCGGAACCGCGTTCCTGGCGCTCGGCTACTACTGGCTCACGTACCTCACCGCCGACAAGGACATCTGGTGGATCATGGTCGGCATGGCCATCGTCGGCCTCGGCCTCGGCCAGCTCATGCAGACGCTCACGATCGCCAGCCAGAACGCGGTGACGGCCCGCGACACGGGCGTCGCGACGAGTGCGTCGACGTTCTTCCGCCAGATCGGTGGCACGCTCGGCACCGCGGTGTTCTTCTCGTTGCTCTTCTCGAGGCTCGCCGACACGCTCACGGCCGCGTTCAGCGACCCCGACCTCATCGGGCCGATGACCGAGGCGATGCAGGATCCGGCCGTGCAGGCCGACCCGGCCAATGCCGACATCCTGGCGCTGCTGTCGTCGCAGGATCCGGCGGCGATCGGATCCGCGCTGGACACCGACAGCTCGTTCCTCGTCGGCGCCGACCCGCGGCTGGCGGAGCCGTTCCTCGTCGGGTTCAACGACGCGACGGTGTCGGTCTACTGGCTCGGACTCATCATCTCGGTGCTCGCCTTCATCGTCGCCTGGTTCGTGCCGGCGCTGCCGCTGCGACAGGTCTCGGCGATGCAGGAGGAGGCCGACGCGAGTGCGGCCGAGGCCCTCGCCGTCGCGCAGATCGGCGTCGCCGCGGATCTGGACGAGGCGCGGGACCTGAACGAGGCCGAGCAGCGAGCGGATGTCGCGAGCGGCGCGTCCGAATCGGAGGTCGACCGGGTCGACGGGGCCGACGAGATCGACGAGGTCGCTCATCGGGCGGCCCGCCTCGCGGGATCGCCGATCGAGCCGACGACGACGGGCTCGATGCACGCCGTCGACCTGGAGAGCCCGCCGAAGCGCTGAGCTGGACTCAGGCCGAGGCGCGCCGCACGAGGTGCGTCGGCAGGATGTTGCGCTGCGGCACGCTCTCGCCGGCGAGGTGGCGCAGCAGCAGGTCGGCCATCTCGAAGCCCATCTGCTCGGAGGGCTGGTGCACCGTCGTCAGCGGAATGGCCGCCGAGACCGCGGCCGGGCTGTCGTCGAATCCGACGACGGCGACGTCGTCGGGCACCGATCGCCCGCGCTCGCGCAGCACGGAGACGACCCCGGTGGCCATGATGTCGCTCGCGACGAAGACGCCGTCGAGGTCGGGCACCCGGTCGAGCAGGCGGCGAGTGGCGGCGACGGCGCCGGCCGCCGTGAAGTCCGCGGTCTCGACGGCGTCGGTGGGCAGGTCGGCCGCCATCATGGCGCGGCGGAAGCCGTCGAGCCGGTCGACGCTCGCGGGCATGTCGAGGGGTCCGGTCACGGTGCCGATGCGTCGACGACCCACGTCGATGAGGTGCTGCGTGCCGATCGAGCCGCCTTCGACGTTGTCGACGTCGATGAAGAAGTGGTCGCCCGGTTGCGACGGGCGGCCGCCGTAGACGAGCGGGAGCAGCAGGTCGGCCTCGTGCTGGAAGTCGTCGCCCTCGTGGTGCGAGACGACGAGGGCGCCGTCGACGACGCCCGAGCGCAGGTACCGCACGGTCTTGTGACCGGGATCGGTCGAGGCGACGAGCAGGTTGAGCAGGTAGTCGCTCTCGTCGAGCCGGCGGGTGATGCCCTGCACGATCGCCGCGAAGTACGGGTCGCCGAAGAAGAACGCCGTGTCTTCGGGCACGATCAGGGCGATCGCACCCGACGTGCGGCTCGCGAGCGAGCGCGCGGCGCGGTTGGGCACGTAGTTGAGCTTCGCGATGGCCGCGTTGACGACCGTCACGACATCTGGTCGCACCTTGGGGGAGCCGTTGACGACACGGCTCACGGTTGCACGCGAGACGTTGGCTTCGCGTGCGACCTCTTCGAGGGTCGGCACGGCGGGTCGCGTCTTGATGTCGTCACCCCCCTGCATTCGGTCAGTCTATTGCTCGTCGCCGGTGCGGGATCCGGACCCGGATCCCGCACCGGCGACCGGATCAGCTCGCGGGAAGCGACCTCGACCCGATGATCTCGGAGTACGCGTGGCCGCTGTCCTTCACCGTGCGTTCCTGCGTGTCGTAGTCGACGCGCACGAGGCCGAAGCGCTTGTCGTAGCCCCAGGCCCACTCGTAGTTGTCCATGAGCGACCAGTAGAAGTACCCGTGCACGGGCACGCCCTCGTCGACCGCGTCGAGGATGGCGCCGAGGTGGCCGCGCAGGAACTCGGCCCGCTCGGCGTCGTGGACCTCGCCGTCGGCCGTGAGCTCGTCGTCGTACGCGGCACCGTTCTCGGTCACGTACAGGCGCACGCCCGCGGCATCCGTGTACTCCTCGTGCACGCGCACGAGCAGTTCGCGCAGGCCGTCGGGTTCGACCTCCCAGTCCATCGCGGTGATCGGGAGGTCCTGCGGGTGCCAGTGCACGTTCTCGGCCGCGGGGAACGGCGAGCTCGTCGCGCGGTCGGTCGGCGCCGTGCCCTCGCGCACCTGCTCGGGCGCATGTGCGCTGACGTACTCGCCGTGGTAGTAGTTCACGCCGAGCGTGTCGATCGGGGTCGAGATGACCTCGAGGTCGCCGGGCTGCACGACCGCGTCGAGCCCGAGCGGCCCGAGGTCGGCGACGAGGTCTTCGGCGTACTCGCCGCGGAAGATCGGGTCGAGGAAGAACCGGTTGAACTGACCGTCGATGCGGCGGGCCGCGTCGACGTCGGCCGGGTCGGTCGGGTCGACCGCGTGCACCGGAGCGAGGTTCAGCGTGATGCCGAGCTGCAGTTCGGGGTCGCGCTCGCGCAGCGCCTGCACGGCGAGGCCGTGGGCGAGCAGGAGGTGGTGCCCTGCCGCGATGCCGTCGGCCACGCTCTGCCGGCCGGGGGCGTGGGCACCCGCCGTGTAGCTGAGGAACGACGAGCACCACGGCTCGTTGAGCGTGGTCCACACGTCGACGCGGTCGCCGAGGGCGTCGTGCACCGATAGCGCGTAGTCGCGGAAGAGCTCGGCGGTGTCGCGATTCGCCCAGCCGCCCTTCTCCTCGAGCGCCTGCGGAAGATCCCAGTGGTAGAGCGTGAGCCACGGCTTGATGCCGGCGCCCTGCAGCTCGTCGACGAGTCGCGAGTAGAAGTCGATGCCCTTGGCGTTGACCTGGCCGCCGTCGGGCCGCACGCGCGCCCATGACGTCGAGAACCGGTAGGTCTGCAGGCCGATGCGCTGCATGAGCGCGACGTCGTCGGCGTAGCGGTGGTAGTGGTCGCAGGCGACGTCGCCGTTGTCGGCGTCGATGACCGCCCCGGGAACGCGGCTGAAGGCATCCCAGATGGAGTCGGTGCGGCCGTCCTCGTGGGCGGCGCCCTCGATCTGGTAGGCGGCGGTCGCCGCGCCGAACAGGAAGTCGGCGGGGAACGGGCGGGCTGCTGCAGCGTGGTTCACAGCTGTGGTGTCCTCTCGGAGTTCGATGGTCATCCCTTCACGGCTCCAGCCATGATGCCGCTCACGAGCTGCTTGCCCGCGAAGAAGAAGAGGATGAGCAGGGGGATGGTCGACAGCAGCACGCCGGCGAGCACGATCGAGTAGTCGACGAAGTGGTTCGACTGCAGGAGCGAGAGCGCGACGGGCAGGGTCGGGTCGCTCCGGTCGAGCACGATGAACGGCCAGAAGAAGTTGTTCCAGGCCGAGACGAACGTGAACAGGCCGAGCATCGCCGCGGCCGGACGCGCGGCCGGGAGGCCGACGGTCAGGAAGGTGCGGAACGAGTTGGCACCGTCGACCCTGGCGGCCTCGAGGAGCTCGTCGGGCACCGACTGCTGGATGTACTGCGTCATCCAGAACACGCCGAACGCGGTGACGAGCGCCGGGATGATGATGGCGCCGATGTTGCCGGTCCAGCCGAGGTCGGCGAACAGGATGTAGAGCGGCACCACGCCGAGCTGCATCGGCACGGCCATGGTGGCCACGACGAAGACGAGCAGCCACTTGCCGCCGCGGAACTTGAGCTTGGCGAACGCCCAGCCGGCCAGCGTCGAGAAGAACACGACCGACAGCGCGATGATCGCCGAGCTGAAGATCGAGTTCCAGAGCGCCCGCCAGAAGTTCACGGCTGGGTCGTTGACGACCGTCAGGGCGTTCTCGATGAAGTTGCCGCCGGGCAGCCACGACATGTTCGGGTCGCGGATCGTGCCGGCGTCGCCGGATCCGATGAGCAGCGACCAGTAGAACGGGAAGATCGCCGAGGCGAGCACGATCGCGAGGGCCGAGTAGACGAACCAGCCCGGGCGGGATCCGCGCACGGGGCGCGAGCGCAGGCGGCGCTTCGGGTCCTTCGCGTTCGCGGTCACCGAGGCGACCGTGTCGAGGCTCGTGGGCTGCGTGGCGGTCATCGGGCTGCCTCCGTGGTCTTGTCGGCGGTGGATGCCGCGTTCGTGGGGCTCTCGTGGCGGTGCTCGATCTCGTGTCGGGCGGCCGCGGCCGCCGCACGTCGGGCTCGCCGGGAGAGCCCGTCGCGGCTGCCCTCGTTGCGTACGAGCCGGCCGGTCACGAGCAGGTTGAGCACGCCGATGGCGAGGATGATGAGGAACAGGATCCAGGCGAGCGCCGCGGCTCGGCCGAAGTTCCATTGCCCCCAGCCGATGTCGTAGAGGTACAGCGTGATCGTCAGCCACTGCGAGTTGGCGCCGCCCGTGCCGTACTGGTCGTACATGCGGGGCTCGTCGAAGATCTGCAGGCCGCCGATGGTGGAGGTGATGATCACGAAGATGAGGGTCGGGCGCAGGCTCGGCACGGTGATCGAGGTGAACTGGCGGAACTTGTTGGCCCCGTCGATCGCGGCGGCCTCGTAGTAGTCGCGCGGGATGGCCTGCATCGCGGCCAGGAGGATGAGGGTGTTGTACCCGGTCCAGCGGAAGTTGACCATGGTCGCGATGGCCATGTGGCTCGCGAAGGCGTTGCTGTGCCATTGGATGGCGGGGATGCCGACGTTGCCGAGCAGGGTGTTGATGAGGCCGTACTTGTCGCCGAACAGGTTGCTGAAGATGAGCGCGACGGCGACGGGGGCCATGACATAGGGCACGAGCACGCCCATGCGCCAGAAGGTCTTCGCGCGGATGTTCTGGTCGAGCATCGTCGCGATGAAGATCGCGAGGATCAGCTGGGGGACGCTCGAGAGCAGGAAGATGCTGAACGTGTTGCGGAGGGCGATCCAGAACTTCGGCTGGCCGAGGATGTAGGCGTACTGGTCGAAGCCGATGAACGTGCCGCTGTTGCGCACCAGGTCCCAGTCCATGAAGGAGATGACCGCGGTGTACGCGATCGGGAACAGCCCGGTGACCGCGAAGAGGATGAAGAACGGGGAGATGTAGAGGTAGGGGGAGAGCTTGAGGTCCCACCGGCTGAGCTTGTGCCCGAAGGCGATGCGGCGGGGGGTGCGCGGTCGGTCGGGCCGTGGCTGCTCGGGGCGGCTCGCGGCGGCCGGCTTCGCCGTCTGGGTCGAGGTCACGGTCGTTCCTTCGGTTCTGGATCGGTGCGAGTGCGTGGCTGGGAGAGTGCGTGGCTGGGAGAGTGCGTGGCGGGCCGGGACGTGCCCGACCCGCCACGTGGTGCGTCAGCTCAGGTCAGCCGATCGCGTTGACTTCGGAGACCCACTGGTCCCACGAGGTCGCCTTGTCCTGCGTGCCGTCTTCGACGCGCGTCAGGGCCTGCTGCATCGCGTCGTTGATCTGGAAGTAGAACTCGCCCTTGAAGGGGGCCACCGTCACGGCGTTGGCCCGGTTCGTGAGGATCTCACCGGTCGGCGCGTTGTTGAAGTACTCGTTCGTCGCACCGGTGAGGGTGGAGTCGCTGTACGCGTCGTTCTGGCTCGGGAAGGTGCCCGCGTTCGCGAACGCCTTGATCTGCTGCTCGGGAGCGGTCAGCCAGTCGGCGAGCTTCTGCGCCTCCTCCACGTGCGCGCCGTTGGCGGGAACGGTCAGGTACGAACCGCCCCAGTTGCCGCCGCCGTTCGGGAAGGTGTCCGCGATGTCCCAGCCGGTGACGTCGGGGGCGTTGCCCGAGATGACGCCGAGCATCCAGCCCGGGCACAGCATGGTCGCGAACGCGCCGTTCGAGAGACCGGCGAACCAGTCGTCGCTCCACTGGCCGAGGTGGGCCGACTGCGTGGCGCTGGCGTCGAGCACCTGGTTGTAGAGGTCGGAGACCTCGGCGTTGTCGGTCGCGATGATGTCGCCCGAGTCGGGGTCCTCGTACGCGGCCTCGACCTGGTTGACCATGCCCTGGTAGGTGCCGCCGGCCGAGTCGAAGAACGCGTGTCCGGTCGCCTTGGTGTACTGGGCGCCGACCTCGAAGTACTTGTCCCAGTCGCCGTCGAGCAGCGCGGCGACCTCTGCGCGGTCGGTCGGCAGGCCGGCCTCGGCGAACAGGTCGGAGCGGTAGCAGACGCCCTCGGGGCCGATGTCGGTGCCGTAGCCGATGAGGTTGCCGTCGGCGTCGGTCGCGGCGTCGGTCTTCCAGTCGAGCCAGCGGTCCTTCAGGTCGTCGGAGACGGGAGCGAGCAGGTCGGAGTACTGCATGACCTCGGGCAGCCAGTCGACCTCGATGGCCTCGACGTCGGCGAGGCCCTTCTTGCCGAGCTTCTGGAAGTAGTTGGCGCGCGCGTCGTTCGAGGTCGCCGCGACGTTCTGCACGACCTTCACGTTCGGGTTGGCGTCCATGTACTCCTGGAGGAGCTCATCGGTGTAGCCGAAGTCGTTGAACGTGGCGACCGTCAGTTCGATCGGGTCGTCGCTCGAGCCCGAGTCGGACGAGGGCGCGCAACCTGCGGCGATGATGGCGATGGATGCTGCGCCGGCGACGGCCGCGATCGCCCTGGTGCGTCGTGAAAGCTTCACGGTCACTCCTTTGTGTGCGTGTGTTGGGAATCGGAATGGTCACGTGAGGACACGCCATCCCCGAGTTCCCGCCGGAGCCGGAAGCCCGAGCCGAAGCCGTGGTGAGAGCGCTCTCACGATGCAGCCATGACTCTACGAGAGCGCTCTCACGAATGTCAAGAGAGCGCTCTCATTCGAGCCGTTCGTTACCCAAGCGTGATCATCGAGGGAGATGCTCAGGGTCGGCGCAGTGCCGCCGCGTAGACTCGACGAGTGCCAGCAGACGAGCCCGAACCCCTCTCCGAGGGCGTGCAGCGCCGGCGCCTCAAGGTGGCCGGAGGGCTGAGCCTGGTGCTCGTCGCGGTCGCGGCGATCGTGGTCGGCGCGGTGAGTGGTGCGGCCGGCGCGGGTGCGGCCGACCCCGCGGCATCCGGCAGCGCGACGCCCGGCGCCGGCGCATCCGCAGAGGGCGCCGCGACCGTTCCGCCGCGACCCGAGCCGACGGACTCCGGTGCCCCGGCGGCGGTCGACACGTTCGACAGGTCGGCGCGCTCCATCGACGACCCCGCGAGCATCTGGGTCGTCGTCAACAAGCTCCGCCCGCTGAACCCTCAGGACTACGAGCCCGACGACCTCGTCGACGTGCCCGTCGCCCACACGTGGGAGCCGCTCATGCGTCAAGAGGCGTCCGACGCCGTCGTCGCGATGTTCCAGGCCGCCGCCGACGAGGCCGGGCTGCACCTCGCCTCCAACAGCGCGTTCCGCAGCTACTCGACCCAGGTCGACCTCTACGGCGACGGCAGCGATCCCACCACCGCGCCGCCCGGCGCGAGCGAGCACCAGACCGGGCTCGGCATCGACATCGGCGCCGAGAACGGCTGCACGTTCGAGTGCCTCGAGACGAGTCCAGAGGGCGAGTGGCTGCGCGCGAACGCCTACCGCTTCGGGTTCCTGCTGCGCTACCCGGCCGACAAGGTCGACGTCACGGGCTACCCGCACGAGGCCTGGCACTACCGCTACATCGGCGTCGAGCTCGCGACCGAGATGCACGACACCGGGTTCACGACGCTCGAGGAGTTCTTCGGGCTTCCGAGCGTGCCGCTCGGCACGCAGTAGATGCGCGCGGCGAGTCGTCGTCCCGCGCGCGAGCCTCGTCGCGGCCTGGCGCTGGGCATCCTCATCGTCAACCAGCTGCTCGCCGGGGTCGGCGTGGCGTCGGGCCTGGCGCTCGCGGCGATCCTCGTCGCGGACCTCACGGGCGTCGTCGCCATGGGCGGCCTCGCCCAGTCCTCGAGCGTGCTGGGAGCCGCGATCGTGGCGATCCCGCTGGCGAAGCTGGCGGTGCGCTCAGGGCGTCACGTCGCCCTCGCCGTCGGATACGGCCTCGCCGTCGTCGGCGCGATCCTCGTGATCGCGGCGGCGACGAGCGGTTGGGCGCCGCTCGTGTTCCTCGGGCTCGCGGCGTTCGGTGCGGGCTCGGCCGCCGGACTGCAGGCGCGGTTCGCCGCGACCGAGGTCGCCGCGCCCGGGTTCGAGGCGCGCTCGATGTCGCTCGTGCTCTGGGCGACGACCATCGGGTCGGTGGCCGGCCCGCTCCTGTCGGAGTCCGGTGATCGGGTCGGCACCGCCCTCGGCCTGCCGCATCTCGTCGGCCCGTTCGTGTTCTCCGCGATCGCGTTCGCGATCTCCACGCTGCTGGTCGCGACCCTGCTCCGGATGCCGCGGGCCGGCGTGCTGGCGACCGACTCGGCTGCTGACACCGGTGCGCCCGCGGCATCCGTCGGCTCGCTGATGGCCCTGCGCCTCGCCGTGAAGCAGCCGCGGGCGCTGTTCGCGATCCTCGCGATCGTCTGCTCGCACACGGTCATGGTCGGCGTCATGGTCATGACGCCCGTGCACATGACCGAGCACGGGCTCTCGCTGAGCCTCGTCGGTCTCGTGATCAGCATCCACATCCTCGGCATGTACGGCGCGAGCCCGCTCATGGGCTGGCTCGTCGACCGCATCGGATCCGTGCGGGTGATCCTCATGGGCGCCGCGATCCTCGTCGTCGCCGCCGTGATCGGCATCCTCGCGCCAGGCGACGACATGCTGCTCGTGCCGCTCGCGCTCGGACTCCTCGGGCTCGGCTGGTCGGCCGGCATGATCGGCGGGTCGACGCTCGTGACGACGGCCGTCGACTCGCACCTGCGAGTGCCCCTGCAGGGGGCGACGGATGCCGCGATGAACCTCGCGGCCGCGATCTCGGCCGCGCTCTCCGGCGTCGTGCTCGGCGCGTTCGGATTCGCCGGCGTGAATGCGGTTGCCCTGCTCGTGCTGGTGCCGCTCGCCGTCGCCGGGCTGCGGCTCCTGGTGAGACCCCGCGTGGAATCTGCGTGAACGCGCTCTCATAGGTCTCCCAGCGTTCAAGAGGGATCCTCACAAACTGGCGTGTTGGGCTGGGGGTCCCCCTTTACGCCGACATGAAACTTCCGGTTTGCTCTCTCCCTCCGATCTCCCCGTCCTTCGCCGCGCCACCTTCCAGGCGCCCGCACTCGAAACCGACCCCGACCACGAACCCTCGAAGCGTCGCCGCAAGGCGCGCTCGAAGCGGTCCGACGGCGATGTCGCGCCCGAGGTGACGGTCGACGCCCCGTCGACGGCCGAAGCGGCCGACGCGGTCGAGGTCGTCGTGGTCGAGACGATCGAGGTCGAGGCGATCGAGCAGGCCGTGCCCGCGGCATCCGCAGAACCCGAAGCGGATGACGCCGGCACGGCCGATGAGGACGCCACGGATGATGACGCCGGCACGGCGGATGAGGACGCCACTGCAGCCACGCGCGGCGGCTCGCAGCACCCGCGTCACCGGGCCGAGCGCGTGCGCAATCGTCGCGCGGCGGCCGGCAAGGGCTCGGGCAAGGGGGCCGGAGCCTCGATGCGCCGCACGGCCGCCCTCGGATCGGCGATGGCGTTCATCGGGCTCAGCGCGTTCGGCGCGATCGTCCCGGCCGATGCGGAGACGTCGGGTTCGATCGCGCAGGCGACGACGGACGACCTGACCCCGGCGAGCACGGCGACGATCGAGGCGGCGACCGCGGGGGATGCGTCCGATTCGGCGGCGCTCGATTCGATCGCGCCGGTCGTGGCCGAGGCCGGACCCGCGATCACGAGCCGGCTCTCGACCGAGGCCGCGCCGTTCACCGGCGGAACCCAGGTGACCGTGAAGGGCCGCGCGCTCGACGAGGTGGCCTCCGTCACGGTCGGCTCCACTCCGGCGACGATCGTCTCGGCCGACGACACCGAGATCACCTTCCAGGTGCCGGCCGTCACCGAGGCCGCGCAGGGCGCCGCCGTCGACGTGACGATGACCGCCGCCGACGGTGACCCCGTCGAGGTCGTCACGACCGAGGCGCCGGTCTCGACCGTGGCCTCGCTGATCTCGGCGCCCGTGACCGCGACCGCGGCCGCGCAGGACGCCGCGCCGGCGAGCTCGGCCGCGTCAGCCGCCATCGCACCGCTCGGCGAGAAGCCCGCGGCACCCCTCACGCTCACCTACACGAGCGACCCCGGCATCGACGCCCAGCTCGCCTACGTCGCCACCTACTGGAGCAGCTACAACTCGGCCCAGTACCCCGTGTTCAGCGGCGTCGACTGCGCGAACTTCGCGAGCCAGTCGCTCATCGCCCGCGGATGGGCCATGGACGCCGGATGGTTCTTCGACGCGTCCAACGGCACGATGAGCTCGAGCTGGTCGAGCTCGACCGCGCTCCGCGACTACCTCCTGGGCCGGCCCGACCGTGCGATCGCGCTCGACGACTCGCAGCGCGACCAGGTCAAGGTCGGCGACATCGCCCAGTTCGACTGGGACTCCTCCGGCGACCGCGACCACACGGCCGTCGTCACGCGCGTGGAGCGCACCGACGCCGGAACCAAGGTCTGGGTCGGCGGCCACACGAAGGACATCGACTACTGGGACGTCGACCAGGCCCTCGCCTCGGGCGGCGGGTACGTCACGTACTTCTCGATCCACTGAGCCGGGTCTGCAGAATTCAGGAACATCTGGTGGTTATGGGTGGACAGGTCGCGCGAGTTCCGCGTGATTCCAGTCAGCGCTGAGCAGGTGTCCTGAATTCTGCAGGGGGCGAAGCCTCAGTCGCCGAGCGCCTCGTCGACGACGCGCTTGGCCTCCTCCTGCACCTGCGCCAGGTGCTCGGCGCCCTTGAACGACTCGGCGTAGATCTTGTAGACGTCTTCGGTGCCGCTCGGGCGGGCTGCGAACCAGGCGTCGGCCGTCTCGAGCTTGACGCCGCCGATGGCCGCGTCGTTGCCCGGCGCATGCGAGAGCTTCGCCGTGATCGGCTCGCCGGCGAGCTCGGTCGCGGCGATCGCGTCGCCCGTGAGCTTGCCGAGGGCCGCCTTCTGCGCCGGCGTGGCCGCGGCGTCCTTGCGCTCGTAGGCCGGGTCGCCGAAGCGCTCGACGAGGTCGGCGTAGAGCTCCGACGGCGAGCGGCCGGTGACGGCACGGATCTCGGAGGCGAGCAGGCAGAGCAGGATGCCGTCCTTGTCGGTGGTCCACACGGTGCCGTCGAAGCGCAGGAACGACGCGCCCGCGCTCTCCTCGCCGCCGAAGCCGACCGACCCGTCGACGAGGCCGGGCACGAACCACTTGAAGCCGACCGGCACCTCCCAGAGGCGGCGGCCGAGCGCCGCGGCGACCCGGTCGATCATCGAACTCGAGACGAGGGTCTTGCCGATCGCGGCATCCGCTCGCCATTCGGGGCGGTGCGCGAACAGGTACTCGATCGCGACCGCGAGGTAGTGGTTCGGGTTCATCAGGCCGCCGTCGGGGGTGACGATGCCGTGCCGGTCGGCGTCGGCGTCGTTGCCCGTGAGGATGTCGTAGCCCGAGTGCGAGAGCACCGACGCCATGGCGCTCGGCGACGACGGGTCCATGCGGATCTTGCCGTCCCAGTCGAGCGTCATGAACGACCAGGCCGGGTCGACGCGTTCGTTGACGACCGTGAGGTCGAGCCCGTATGCGTCGCGGATCGCGGCCCAGTAGTTGACGGATGCCCCGCCCAGCGGGTCGGCGCCGATCCTGATGCCGCTGCGCTTGATGGCATCGACGTCGATGATGTTCGCGAGGTCGGCGACGTAGGCCGTGCGGAAGTCGTAGGTCTCGACGGCGCTCGGCTCGGCCTGCTTGACCTCGCGCAGCCCGTCGGCGATGAGCTCGTTGGCGCGGTTCGCGATCCAGCCCGTCGCGTCGGAGTCGGCCGGCCCGCCGTGCGGCGGATTGTACTTGAAGCCGCCGTCCTGCGGCGGGTTGTGCGAGGGCGTGATGACGATGCCGTCGGCCTCGCCCTCGGCGCGCTTCGCCGGGTCGTTGTTCCACGACAGGATCGCGTGCGAGAGCGCCGGCGTCGGCACGAAGTCGTCGAACTCGTCGACGAGCACGCGCACGCCGTTGCCCACGAGCACGTCGAGCGCGGTGGTCTGCGCCGGGGCGCTCAGCGCGTGCGTGTCGGAGCCGATGAACAGCGGCCCCGTGATGCCCTGCGCCGTGCGGTACTCCACGATGGCCTGCGTGATCGCGAGGATGTGGTGCTCGTTGAAGCTCGTCGAGAACGAGGAGCCCCGATGCCCCGAGGTGCCGAACGCGACGCGCTGCGTCGGCACCGAGGCATCCGGTGCCTTCTCGTAGTACGCCCTCACGAGCGCCTCGACGTCGATGAGGTCGGATTCGATGGCCGGGGTTCCCGCGCGTTCGTGCATGCGTCCAGTCTGGCAGCGCGGGGCGCCCGCGTCACGGGGTCGACGATCAGAAGAGGGCGTGCAGCCCGGTCGCGAGGGCGTAGATCGCGAGGCCCGCGAGCGCGCCCACCACGGTGCCGTTGATGCGGATGAACTGCAGGTCGCGCCCGACCTGCAGCTCGAGCTTGCGCGTCGTCTCCGCGGCATCCCACCGCTCGACGGTCTCGGTGATCACGCCGGCCACCTCGTGGCGGTAGGTGCGGATGACGTAGGCCGCGGCATCCGTCACCCAGGCGTCGACCTTGTCGGCGAGCCCCTCGTCGGCGACGAGCCTGGCGCCGACCTCGACGACGGCCGAGCGCAGGCTCGCGCGCAGGTCGCTCTCGGGATCGGCGAGGGCCGCCTCGAGCGTCTCCTTCACGCTCGCCCAGGCCTCGCCGGCGAACTCGCGCAGTCGCGGGCTCGCGAGCAGTTCCGCCTTGAGCGCCTCGACGCGCGCGATGGTCTTCGGCTCGTGCTGCAGGGCGTCCGCGAGGTCGGCGAGGTAGCGGTCGATCGCCTCGCGCAGCGGATGCCTCGGGTCGGCGCGCACCGCACGCACGAACGCGAGCACCTCCCGTGACGCCTTGTCGTCGACCAGGCGGTCGACGAAGCCCGGAACCCAGCGCGGCAGTCGATCGGAGACCATGCTGCCGAACGCCTCGGGGCGGGCGAGGAGCCACGACTCGGCCTTCTCGAGCAGGGCGTCGACCGCAGCGCGCTGCTGGTCGGCGGCCACGAGGCGTGCGCCGACGCGCCCGATCGAGGGCGCCCACTCGGGCTCGAAGAGGTGGCGGCGGGCGAGGCGCTCGATGACGTCCTCGACGTCGTCGTCGCCCAGCAGCGAGAGCAGGCCGCGTCCGGCGACGGATGCCTCGGCCGTCAGCCGCTCCGCGTTGGCCGGGGTCGCGAGCCAGCCGCCGAGCCGCCGCGCGATGCCGATCGAGCGGAGCTTGCCGAGCACGACGTCGTCGGAGAGGAACTCGTGCTCGACGAACGCGCCGAGGCTCGCCCCGATCTCGTCCTTGCGCGTCGGGATGATCGCCGTGTGCGGAATCGGGATGCCGAGCGGGTGCCGGAACAACGCCGTCACCGCGAACCAGTCGGCGATCGCGCCGACCATCGCGCCCTCGGCCGCGGCGCGCACGTAGCCGAGCCACGGGAACTCGTCCTGCAGGGCGAACGACACCGCGAAGACCGCCGCGGCGACCACGAGCAGGCTCGTCGCGAGCCGCTTCATGCTGCGCAGTGCGGCCAGCCGCTCGGCGTCGGTCGGCACCGTGCGCCGCCCATTGACCACCGCCGCGTCGATCACCCCCGCCATTATTCAGGAACACCCTGCCGGCGTGGCCTCGAATCGCGCGGGAGCGTCGAGACCGCCCGCCGCATAACCACGGGATGTTCCTGAATTCCGCAGTGAACGAGGGTGGCTAGGCTTGGCGCATGACGGATGCCACACGCCCCGACGAGACCTACTCGTACCTCGGGCCGGCCGGCACCTTCACCGAGGCGGCCCTGAAGCAGGTGCCGGAGGCCGCGGGCAAGACCTGGCGCTCGGTCAACAACGTGGGCGAGGCGCTGGCGGATGTCACGACCGGGCGTTCGGTCGCGGCGATGATCGCGATCGAGAACTCGATCGAGGGCGGCGTCTCCGCGACGCAGGACGCGCTCGCCACGGTGCCCGGCCTCCGCATCGTCGGCGAAGTGCTCGTGCCCGTGAACTTCGTGCTCGTCGCACGGCCGGGCACCGTGCTCGCGGACGTGCGCGTCGTCAACGCGCACCCGGTCGCCTACGCGCAGTCGCGCGGCTGGCTCGAGCGCAACCTCCCCGAGCACGGGCACATCCCCTCGTCGAGCAACGTGCAGGCCGCTGCGTCCCTGCTCGAGGCCGACAGCACGGCGGATGCCGCGGTCGCACCTCCGGGCATCACCGATCACTACGACGTCGAGGTGCTCGCCCGCGACCTCGGCGACAACCCCAACGCCGTCACGCGCTTCGTGCTCGTGTCGCGCTCGCGCGTGCTGCCCGAGCCCACGGGCGCCGACAAGACGAGCCTCATCGTCGAACTGCCGAGCGACGAGCCCGGTGCCCTGCTCGCGATGCTCGAGCAGTTCTCGACGCGAGGCGTGAACCTCTCGTTGCTCGAGTCCCGGCCCATCGGCGACGCGCTCGGCCGGTACCGCTTCGTGGTCGACCTCGACGGGCACATCGCCGACGAGCGCGTCGCCGACGCCCTGCTCGGCCTTCGCCGCACGAGCCCGAACGTGATCTTCCTCGGCTCGTACCCGCGCGCCGACAAGCAGGAGATCGAGTACCACGCGAAGTACGATGACGAGATCTTCATCGAGGCGCGGGACTGGTTGCGAGGCCTGCTCAGCGGTGAGCCCGACTGATCACGAGGGGCGCCGCCCGCACCATGACACCGGAGGACGCGCGATGAGCAAGGACGCCACGCGGGGCATCGATCCGAGGTTCGATCCCAGATTCCAGCGCGGGTATGTGCCGGATGCCGCGGCGGCGGCGCACCTCGAATCGGCGCCGGTTGCACGCACCGCGCCCGCACGGCCCGAGCGGCCGGCCCCGTCGGTCGCGCCCGCGCCCGCACCGGCGCCCGAGGCCCGCGCACCCGAGCGGATCGTGCGACCCCCGCGGGCGCAGACCTCGCATGAGCAGCACCACGTCGACCTGCTCGCCGAGATCGGCTTCACCGCCGACGAGGCCGATGCCGAGGCCGATGCGCATGCCGATCCGGGCATGCGCATCGCCAGATTCGACGACGAGCCCGAGTCGTCGACGGACTCCCTGCCGGCACGGGCACGGTTCTGGATCGCGCTCGGCGTGAGCATCGCCTTCGTCGTCGTCGGGGCCGCGCTCTACTGGAACGCCACGAGCAACCAGATGTCGCTGACGGGGCAGTTCACGATGAGCGACACGATGATCCAGCAGATGGTCATCAGCCTCAGCACCGGCCTCGTGCAGGCGGGCGCCCTCGGCACGATCGTCGTGCTCGCCGTCTGGGCGATCACCGGGTTGCGCAGGTCGGCGTCGTGACCCGTGCGAACCCGCGCGCGTACGCGTCGCCGTTCCGGCATCCGGCCACGATCGCGCTGATCGTCGTGGCCGTCGGCTCCCTCGGCATGTTGCAGTGGGCGACGACGGCGCAGGCCGACATCCAGACCGACCTCAATGCCCTGCACTCGGGCACCGACGGCTCGGTCGCCTACGACGTCGAAGCCGAACAGCTCTTCCTCTGGATGCAGGTCAGCTGGACGGCGATCCAGATCCTCGGCGTCGTCGCCGCGGCATCCGCTCTGGCACTCGTGTTCGTGTGGTGCTTCGCGGTGGCGCCGGGCTCGAAGCCGCGTCAGCCGTCGGACGGCACCCGCACGATGAGCGCGGCGGGGTCGACCGTGAACCTGGCCGAGACGACGGTGCCGAACTCGTCGCCGTCGATCTCGAACTCCTCGGCGCCCTCGCCGATCTCGATGTCGACCGACCGGCCGCGCGAGTAGACGATCTCGCGTCGACGGCTGCCGCCCGTGAGGTCGATGATCTGGCGCCCGATGGCGGACCTGCGCAGCACCGGGTTCTCCCAGGTCACCTTGCGCCAGATGAAGATCCAGCCGAGCACGTTGCGGGGCTGCAGCACGACCATGTCGAGGCGTCCGTCGTCGAGGCTCGCGTCGGGGATCAGCTCGATGTTGCCCGGGAGGTAGCCGAGGTTGGCGACGAGGATGCTCGAGACGCGCGAGCGGTGCAACCGCCCCGCATCCGTTCGGTAGTAGGCGCGGTACGGCTTGGACGCGGGCAGCGCGCGCAGGCCGGCGTCGACGTAGGCGAGCCAGCCGACGCGCTTCTTCAGGTCGGGGTTCGTGCTCGAGATCATGGTCGCGTCGATGCCGATGCCCGACATCACGAGCGAGGTGTGGGTCTCGGTGTCGCCGTTCGGTCGGGTGATGTCGGCGATGACCACGTCGACCGCCCGATCGATGCCCGAGAACGCGAGCACCGCGGCATCCTGCATGTCGTTCACGGGGATGTCGAGGTTGCGGGCGAAGAGGTTGCCCGTGCCGATCGGGACGATGCCCACGGGGATGCCGCTGTCGCGGAGGCCGGCCGCCACCGAGCGGATGGTGCCGTCGCCGCCGGCCGCGATCACGAGGTCGACGCGTGCCTCCCGCGCCTCGAGGGCCATGCCCTTGCCCGGGTCGTCGGCCGCGGTCTCGATCCAGATCGGGTCCGCGAAGCCCTGCAGCTTCGCGACCTTCTCGATCGTCCGGCGGAGCTGGTCGACGCCCTGCTTGGTGGGGTTGTAGATCACGGCCACGCGCGGGCGCGTCGACGCCGCTTGCGTCGTCTGGTGCTGCTCGTGCTGCTGCTCGGCCTTCGCCACGGAGCCAACGGTATTCCATCGGAGGGCCGCGGCTAGACTGGCACGCGTGATCGACCCCGTACTGCTTCGCGAGAACCCCGACCTGATCAAGCATTCTCAGGAGCTCAGGGGTGAGTCTCCGGCCCTCGTCGACGAGGCCGTCGCCGCCGATTCCGCCCGCCGCCACGCCATCACGGCGTTCGAGGCGCTGCGGGCCGAGCAGAACGTGTTCGGCAAGCGGGTCGCGAAGGCGCCCAGAGACGAGAAGGCCGCGCTCGTCGCCGAGGCGCAGCAACTGGCTGCGAGGGTCAAGCAGGCCGGCGCCGAGGCATCCGTCGCCGAAGAGGCGTTCACCGAGGTCGTGCGGCGCATCGGCAACGTCGTCATCGACGGCGTGCCCGCGGGCGGCGAAGACGACTTCGTGCTGCTCCGCGAGGTGGGCGAACGGCCGACGTTCGACTTCGAGCCGCGCGACCACCTCGAGATCGGCGAGCTCCTCGACGCCATCGACATGCAGCGAGGCGCCAAGGTCGCCGGCGCCCGCTTCCACTACCTCAAGGGCATCGGCGCGCGCCTCGAGATCGCCCTCATGAACATGGGCCTCGACCGCGCCCTCGGCGCCGGCTTCACGCCGCTCATCACGCCGACGCTCGTGCGGCCAGAGATCATGCAGGGCACCGGCTTCCTCGGCGCGCACGCCGACGAGATCTACCACCTGCCCGCCGACGACCTCTACCTCACGGGCACGAGCGAGGTCGCCCTCGCCGGCTACCACGCCGACGAGATCATCGACGTGTCGAACGGGCCCATCCGCTACGCCGGCTGGTCGACCTGCTACCGCCGCGAGGCCGGTTCGGCGGGCAAGGACACTCGGGGCATCATCCGCGTGCACCAGTTCAACAAGCTCGAGATGTTCAGCTACATCGACCCCGCCGACGCCGAGGCCGAGCACGAACGCCTGCTCGCCTGGCAGGAGGGAATGCTCCAAGACCTCGGGCTCAGCTACCGCGTCATCGACACGGCCGCCGGCGACCTCGGATCGAGCGCGGCCCGCAAGTACGACGTCGAGGCGTGGGTGCCCACGCAGGGCGCGTACCGCGAGCTCACGTCGACCTCGAACTGCACGACGTACCAGGCGCGCCGCCTCGAGATCCGGCACCGCACCGAGTCGGGCAAGACGGCGCCCGTCGCAACGCTCAACGGCACGCTCGCCACCACGCGCTGGCTCGTCGCGATCCTCGAGACGCACCAGCGCGCCGACGGCTCGGTGGTGGTGCCAGAGGCGCTGCGCGGGTACCTCGGCGGCCTCGAGGTGCTCGAGCCCGTCACCCGATGAGCGAGCGGATGCCTCGAGCCGACGTCACGCAGGACCCGTGGTTCGTGGCGCTCGACGTCGACGGCACGATCATGCACGAAGACGAGTCGATCGACCCCGTCGTCGTCTCGGCCGTGGCATCCGCCCGTGATCGCGGTCACGAGGTGACCATCGCCACCGGCCGTTCGTGGGCGGGCACCGCGCCCGTGCTCGACCACCTCGACCTGCGGCCCGAGTACGTCGTGTGCGCCAACGGCGCGGTCACGATGAAGCTCGACCCCGCGGCATCCGGTGCCGTCTCGGGCGGTGCGGCCTTCACCGCATACGTGCGCGAGCACATCGAGACCTTCGACCCGACGGCCGCCCTCGAGCGCATCCGCTCGTTCCTGCCCGACGGGCGGTTCATGGTCGAGCTGCCAGACGGCCACCGCCTCTACACGGCCGGCATGGACACCTGGAACCTCGACTCCGCGAGCCAGGTCGAGTTCGAGGGCCTCTTCGTGCCGAGCGCGACGCGCGTCGTCGTGGTCTCGCCCGATCACGAGACCGAAGAGTTCATGAGCATCGTGGCGGGCATGGGCCTGCACCAGGTCAGCTACGCCATCGGCTGGACCGCCTGGCTCGACATCGCCCCCGACGGCGTGAGCAAGGCGACCGCGCTCGAGCGCGTGCGCGGCTGGCAGGAGCACGAGCTGAACCGCGTCATCGCCGTCGGCGACGGGCGCAACGACATCGAGATGTTCACGTGGGCCGGTGCGGCCGGGCGCGCCGTCGCGATGGGCCAGTCGCCCGACGAGGTCAAGCAGGCCGCGACCGAGGTCACCGCCTCGATCGACGAGGCCGGACTCGCGGGCGTGCTCGACTCGCTGCCCTGACCCGCGCCTTCCGGCGGCCGGCTTCCGGCGGAACACCTGCCCGCGGAGTTACACTCGGCAGTTGGGGGAGGGTGCCGTGGGCGACGACGACGAACGACCTGGTTCCGGTGAGTCGGATGCCTCGGCCGAGCCCGGCCTCCCCACGGTGGCCGATCCCGTGCCGGCGCCCCCGAGACACGGGCGGATGCCGCGCCACGGCGGCTGGATCTCGGGTGGCCGGATCGCGGCATCCGTCGTCGCGATCGTCGCCGTGAGCGGACTCGCGGTGGGTGCCTTCGCCGCGGTGGACCTCGTCTCGACCGCGGCCTCGAACCCCACGCTCACGCTCGGCAACGAGGGCATGCTCGAGGGAGTGCCCGACATCGGCGCCATGGACGGCGGGCTGAACTTCCTGCTCGTCGGCAGCGACAAGCGGCCGCTCGACGGCGCGTTCGGCGACCCTGAAGAGGACTCGGCGATCCTCAACGACGTCACCATGCTCGTGCACATCTCGCAGGACCACTCGCATGTCGAGGTCGTGAGCTTCCCGCGCGACATGCTCGTCGCGGTGCCCGAATGCCCCGACCCGGCGGACCCGACGGGGGAGCCGCTCTCGGCCCTCTCGGCCGTCAAGATCAACACCGTGCTCTCGTACGGCGGCTTCGGCTGCGTCGCCGCCACGGTCGAGCAGCTCACCGGCGTGACCATTCCGGTCGGCGGCATCGTCGAGTTCTACGGCGTCGCCGCGCTCGCCGAGGCCGTGGGCGGCGTCGAGGTCTGCGTCGCCGAGGCCATCTCCGACGAGTACACCGACACGTACCTCGAGCCCGGCATGCACACCCTAACCGGCATGGCCGCCCTGCAGTTCCTGCGCACGCGACACGGCGTCGGCGACGGCTCCGACCTCGGCCGCATCTCGAACCAGCAGGTGTTCCTCTCGGCGCTCATGCGCACGCTGCGATCGTCGGGAACGCTGGGCGATCCCGTGAAGCTCTTCGCGATCGCGAAGGCCGCGCTCTCGAACATGAGCCTGTCGAGTGCGCTGCAGAACCCCGCGACGCTCATCTCGATCGCCCGCGCGGTGCAGGACATCGACCTGTCGAAGATCGCCTTCGTGCAGTACCCGACCGTCTACACCGAGGACTCGAGCGCGGTCGTGCCGTCGGACTCCGCACCCGCGGTGAACGCCGCGCTGCAGGCGGACGAGCCCTTCGTGATCGACCCGAACGCCACGACCGAGGCCGAGTTCGGCACGGATGCCGGCGAGGCGGGGGCGCCGGCCGATCCGGGTGATCCTGCTGATCCGGGTGATCCTGCTGATCCGGCTGATCCGGCTGAGGGAGCCGAGGGCGAGACGGCGACGGATGCCGCGACCGATCCCGGCACCGATACCGGTGCTGCGCTGCCTCCGGATGTCACCGGCCAGACGGCCGAGGAGGTTCGGTGCTCGAGCGCCAACCCCGGATGACGATCGTCGCGCGCGAGGGCCCCGCGTCGCGGCATCCGCTTGCCGAACGGGGGCGCATCAGGGCGTTCACAGGGTTCGCTGCCAGTCTTGACGGGACACGAGTCGGCTAGAATCGTGGCCTGTCCGCCCCGGAGCAACGTTCCATCGCCCCGAAGCGGCAAGGAGGGCTGTCCGAGCGGCCGATGGAGCTGGTCTTGAAAACCAGTGGGCAGAAATGTCTCGTGGGTTCGAATCCCACGCCCTCCGCTCGTGTCGGAGTCCCATCCCAGAGCCTGCCGCGACGACCATCCCGAGAGAGGTGACCGTGACCGACGAACGCCAGTTCAGTTCCCGAACCGCCGCGAAGAACCCCGCCATCGCCCGCCACGGGCGGCTGAAGCCGCACAGCGTGTGGCGCACGATCGCCAAGGTCACGGCCTCCGTCGCCGCGGTCGCGCTCGTCTCGGGCTCGGCCGTCGCCGCCTACGCGGCGTGGGATCTCGCGAACACCGCGCAGCCCACGGTCTCGCTGGGCAACGCGAGCGTGCTCGACGGCGTGCCCGACATCGGGGCCATGCCGGGCGGCGTGAACGTGCTCGTCATCGGCAGCGACAGCCGTGAGGGGCAGGGCGACGCGTTCGGCGACCCCGACGAAGAGACCGCCGTGCTCAACGACGTCACGATGCTGCTGCACATCTCCGAAGACCACTCCCACGTCGAGGTCATCAGCTTTCCGCGCGACATGTTCGTCAGCGTGCCCGAGTGCACCGACCCCGACGACCCCACGGGCGAGCCGCTCTCCGCGCTCTCCTCGGTGAAGATCAACAGCGTGCTCGACTACGGCGGCATGGCCTGCGTCGTCAAGACCGTCGAGCAGCTCACCGGCACGGTCATCCCGTTCGCCGGTGTCGTTCAGTTCCTCGGCGTCGCCGGCCTGTCCGAGGCCGTCGGAGGCGTCACGGTCTGCGTGGCAGAGCCCATCGAAGACGAGCACACCGACCTCTACCTGCCCGCGGGCGACGTGGAGCTCTCGGGCATGCAGGCGCTGCAGTTCCTGCGCACGCGACACGGGGTCGGCGACGGCTCCGACCTCGGCCGCATCTCGAACCAGCAGGTGTTCCTCTCCGCGCTCATGCGGCAGCTGCAGACCGGCGGAACGCTCTCCGACCCGGTCGCGCTGTTCGGCATCGCGAAGGCGGCGCTCGCGAACATGCAGCTCTCCGACACGCTCACGAACCCCACCACGATGGTGTCGATCGCGGTGGCTCTGAAAGACGTCGACCTCTCGAAGATCGCGTTCATCCAGTACCCGACCGCGTCGGTCGAGGGCGGCGTCGAGCCGGCCTACTCCGCCGATGTCGTGAACCAGGCGCTGCAGCAGGACATCCCCGTCGTGTTCGACCCCGAGGCCGATCAGGCCTCCTTCGCCTCGGCCAGCGATCCGTCGGCGCTTCCGGCCGATCCGAACGCCGCCGAGGTGCCGGCCGAAGAGGTTCCCGCCGAAGACGTGCCGGCCGAAGAGGCTCCGGCCGAAGAGGCGCCCGCCGCCGACGCGCCCCCCGTGCCGACCGCCGAAGCCCTGCCCAGCGACGTCACGGGGCAGACCGCGGCCGACACCCGCTGCTCCGCGGGCCGCACGCTCGAGGACCAATAACCGACTGAACGGGTGTCGCGCGGCGCCGCCCCGTCGCTGCGCCCGCCCGAATCGTGTTTCGCGGCATCCGCGGGTTATGATGGCAGTCGCATGCGCGCAAGCGCCGCTGCGAGGAGACGTCGCATAGTCCGGCCGAGTGCACCACCCTGCTAAGGTGGAGTCCCCGTAAGGGGACCAGGGGTTCAAATCCCCTCGTCTCCGCTCTCAGTTCGTCAGCGTCGTGCCCCGATGCTCACGGTTCGCCGGTCCGCTCAGCTCATGAGCGGTATCGCCTCGCTCGGCGGCCGGGCCTCCCGATGGATCGGCCCCGACTGCCCCGAGAGCTCTTCTCCCGAACCGCCCCACCGCAACGCGATGATCTGGGCGGCGATCGACACGGCCGTCTCCTGCGGGGTGCGGGCTCCGAGGTCGAGCCCGATCGGGCTGTGCACGCGATCGATCTGCTCCTGCGTCAGGCCGGCCTCCAGCAGGCGCCGCACCCGGTCAGCGTGCGTGCGCCGCGAACCCATCGCACCGAGGTAGGCGACGCGCGGTCCCTCGAGGGCGGCCTTCAGCACGGGCACGTCGAACTTGGGGTCGTGCGTCAGCACGCACATCACGGTGCGCTCGTCGATGCGCCCCAGTTCGATCTGCGCGGCGAGATAGCGATCGGGCCAGCTCACGACGAGCTCGTCGACCTCGGGGAACCGCGCCGGGGTCGCGAAGACCGGCCTGGCGTCGCACACCGTGACGCGGTAGCCCAGGAAACGGCCCTGCTGCGCCAGCGCGGAGGCGAAGTCGATCGCCCCGAACACGATGAGGCGCGGTGCCGGGGCGAAGCTGTTGACGAAGACCCGCATCCCCTCACCGAGGCGCTCCCCGTCGGGTCCGAACCCCAGCGTCGCGGTGATGCCGCCCGCGAGCAGCCCTCGGGCGTCGTCCGAGATGCGCTGATCGGCCTCGGGGCTTCCCAACGTTCCCTCGACGCCGTCTGGTCGAACCACCATGCGGTGCCCGACGCGCGACGCGTCGACATGCTCGATGACGGTGGCGACGGCGACGGGTCGCCCCGCCTCGATGTCCGCGGCGACGCGCTCCAGCCCGGGGAACGTCTGCGCCGAGATCGGCTCGACGAACACGTCGAGGATGCCGCCGCAGGTCAGGCCGACCGCGAACGCCTCGTCGTCGCTGATGCCGTACCGTTCGAGCACGGGCGACGCGCCATCGATCGCCCCCGTCGCGAGCTCGTACACGGCACCCTCGACGCAGCCGCCCGAGACAGATCCCGCCGCCGCACCGCCCGATGTCACGAGCATGGCCGCGCCCGCATCCCGTGGCGCGGAGTTGAACGTGCGCACGACCGTGGCGAGACCGACGGTCTCACCCGATCGCCACGCTTCCAGCAGGATGTCGAGGACGTCGCGCATCGGTCACCCCTGGTCGGAGCCGCTGTCCTTCGCGGAGGCCTTGCCGTCGTCGTCCTTGTCCGGCTTCTCCTTGTCGCGATGGAACATCGAGCCGATCGCGCCCGCCATGACCGACAGGCCGTTGACGGCGCCGTCGGCCGACTCGCCGGCCCCGGTTCCCCCTTCGCCCGAGAGCATCTTCTCCAGGTTGCCCGCGAAGATGCCCATGATCTGCTGCGCCACCTTGTTGATGACGCCCTTGCCCATGGCCGCGGCCTTGCCCGAGAGCGCGATGTCGCCGTGCACGACGCCGGTCGTCGCGTCGCCGTCCTGCGTCAGCGTGATGGTCGCGGTGCCCTCCGCGGTGCCCTGCCCTGCCTTCTCCTGGCCCTTGCCCTTGAACTCGGCCGAATGCGCGGCATCGTCACGGGAGACGAGGTCGATCTGCCCCTTGTACTGCATCGTGAGCGGGCCGACCTTGACCTTGACCACGCCCCGGTACGACGTGTCCGAGAGCTTGTCGGTCAGTTCCGCGCCCGGCACCGCGGTCGCGACCCGCTCCACGTCCATCACGGTGGCCCACACCTCCTCGATCGGGGCGTTGACGGTGAAGCTGCTGTCGAGTTCCATCAGGCGATCCTCTTCCTGGTCGATGGTTCGCGCTCGTCCGCGATGACGCGGACGAGGTCTTGCAGGGCCGAGTAGCTGTGGCCGCTGACGAATGCGTCGAGGTACGGCAGCGCCGCCGCCATCCCACCGGTGAGCGGCTGGTAGCCGCGGGCGGCCCGTCGCGGATTGACCCACACGATCCGATGCGCGAGCCTCCCGAGGCGCGCCATCTCGCGCGCGATGTCGGCGGGGTCGTCCTGCGCCCAGCCGTCGGAGAGGATGACGACCACGGCGCCGCGGGCCATCCCGCGTCGACCGTATTCGTCGATGAACGACCGGATGCCGTCGGCGAGGCGCGTTCCGCCGGCCCAGTCCCTGGCCGCCCCGGCCGCCTGCTCGAAGGCGCGGTCGGGATCGCGTGACGCGAGGTGCCGCGTGAGCCGGGTGAGCCGCGTCGCGAAGGCGAACGCCTCGGCTCGGCTGCTCACGACCGCGGCCTGCATGAGGGAGAGGAAAACGCGCGTGTACGGCTCCATCGAGGCCGAGATGTCGCACAGCAGCACGAGCGGACGAGGGCGCGGACGCCGCACGGCGTGCACGAGTCGCGACGCATCTCCGCCGCTGCGCCGCGCCGCGCGCACGGTGCGTCTCAGGTCCAGGCGATCGCTCGCATGCGGCGAACGATGGTCGCGACGCCCCGGCCGGGTCGGGGTCGCCACCGTGAGCGCGGCGACCAGCTGCCGCATGCGCGCGACCTCCTCCGGCGTCAGGAGGTCGAACGACGTGCGGTGCAGCCGTTCCTCCGGGCTCATCGCGAGGAGGAACGCATCGGTGCCGTCGTTCTCTTCGCCCCCGTCCTCCGAAGCGGAGGAGGCCGGCGGCAGCGAGCCGTCGGCCGTGCCGCGCAGCGACTGCGCCACCTCGCGGACGTCCGGCGCGGTGCGCCGGCGCAGGACGTCGTCGTGCGCGGCATTCGGGTCGCCGCGATGATCCGCGGCATCCGCTGCGCCGCCGAAGACCGCGTCGAAGACGGCGTCGAACCGATCGAGCTGCTGCTGCGAGGTCACGAACACCGTGCGGCAGGTCCAGTAGAGCTCGGACCGGGAGTCGGGTGGGAGCAGCCGCATGGCCTCCACGAGCCAGGCCGAACGGTCCGGCGTGCTCGGGACGCCGGCGCGCCGCAACGTGTCCGCGAAGCCGACCGCGAGCATCGCCGGGTCGAGTGCGAAGGCGCGGTCGCCGCGGTCAGGCATCGGCGGGCTCCAGCCAGTCTCCGCTGCGCGCGCCCACGAGTTCGAGATCGTCGCGGTTCTTGATGACGGCGCCCCAGGTGAGCGCCGCCGAATCGGCGTCGATGCGTGCGAGCCCGAGCACCGTCAGCGCCGACACCCAGTCGATGAGCTCCGCCACGCCAGGGGGCTTGGCGAGGTCGAGCGACCTGAGTCGCCCGACCGCGTCGACCGCCTGCAGCACGAGCGACTCCGACGCGCCTGGCACTCGTCGTCGCACGATCTCGAGCACGCGCTCCGGCGCCGGGAAGTCGATCCAGTGGTAGAGGCAGCGCCGGGTGAGGGCGTCGTGCAGATCGCGGGTGCGGTTCGAGGTGAGGATGACGATGGGCCGCTCGGCGGCGCGGATCGTGCCCAGCTCGGGGATCGTCACCGATGCCTCCGCGAGCGCCTCGAACGTGAACGCCTCGAACTCGGCATCAGCCCGGTCGATCTCGTCCAGCAGGAGCACAGCCGGCCGCGGGCCCGGGTGCTCGATCGCCTGCAGCAGCGGGCGGCGCAGCAGGAACTCGCGCGTGAACAGGTCGTCGTCGCCGAGTTCGGTGCTGCGGGCTCCGGCGAGGTGGATCGCCAGCAGTTGTCGCTGGTAGTTCCACTCGTACAGCGCCTCACCCGCGTCGATGCCCTCGTAGCACTGCAGGCGGAACAGCGGCACGTCCAGCCAGGCGGCGAGGGCCTTGGCCGCCTCGGTCTTGCCGACGCCCGCCTCGCCCTCCAGCAGCAGCGGGCGCCGCAGCCGCACGGCGAGGAAGAGCGCCGTGAGGAGTCCCTCGTCGGCGAGGTAGTCCCTGCCGTCGAGCCCTGCGGCGATCGTGGCGACGTCGGGTGCCAGGTCTTCGACGCCGGGCCCGCCGGGTCCGCCGGTGCCGCTCACGCCGACTCCGCCGCTGCGGCCAGGAGCATCCGGTAGTCCTCCTCGGTGTCGATGTCGCGCGGCACCCGGCCGCTGACGCGCACTCGGGCGACGGCGGAGCCGAGCCGGTCGATGAGCTTCCACACGCCGCGGTCGCCGTGCAGGGCCTCGAGCGCCGGGAACGTCGCGCGGGACAGGGCGAACGGATGCCCGATGCCGTCCTCGTACCGGACCACGGCGATCGGCGCGTTCCCGCGAGCGGCCACGAGAGCCGCCACCGTCTCGGCGCGCACCTCCGGCTGGTCTCCGAGGAACAGCACGATGCCGTCGATCTCGGGGCGCACCGCCGTGACGGCGCGCGCGATGGAGGAGGAGCATCCGGTGGTGTACTCGTCGTTGATGACGACGTCGAAGCCTTCGGTGCCGACGGTCGCCTGCACCTGCTCGGCCGACCCGCCGAGCGCGAGGATGCGCTGCGGGAAGGGGCATCCGCGCACCAGGTCGAGCACGGCGTCCAGGAGCACGCCGTCGCGGTACGGGAGCAACTGCTTCGGCCGGCCCATGCGGCTCGATCCGCCGGCGGCCAGCACGAGGGCGGCGAGGCGCGGCTCAGGCTGCGGCATAGCGCTCAGGCTCCTCGAGGAAGGCCGACCGGCATCGATCGGAGCAGAACCACACCGTGGTTCCCTCGTGCTCGAGGTGCGCCGTCGGGTCGGCGGCGATGACCGTCATCCCGCAGACGGGGTCGACGGCCGTCGTGGGCGAGCTCGCCGCCGCGGCACCGGCGTGGTCGTGCTCCGCGTCGTGGTCGTGGTCGTGCTCCGCGTGGTGGTCGTGCCCGGCCGGCGGCGGCGCGGAGCGCGCCCCCGAGGCGCCGGTGCTCGCCCGCACCTGCACGAGCTGCGCGAGGATTCCGAGGGCGATCTCCGCCGGGGTCGTGCCGCCGAGCTTCAGCCCGGCGGGGGTGTGCACGCGCGCGCGGAGCGCGTCGTCCACGTCGAGCGACGCGACGACGGCGGCGCCTCGCTTGTCGCTCGCCACGAGGCCGATGTACGGGACATCCGCCTCGAGGGCGCGCGCCAGCGCCGGTTCCTCGCCCTTGCCGTGACCGGCGACGATGACGGCGGCGACCGTGTCGAGCGGATGCCACGACTCGCCGTCCACGAGCTCCATCTCGTAGCCGAGCTCGGCGCCGATGCGGGCGAGCGCCTGCGCGACGGGAGCGTCGCCGACGACCACGACGTGCGGGGCCGGAACGACCGGCTCGAGGAAGACGTCCACGGAACCTCCGGACAGACACGGGTTGTGCACCTCCACGGCGCCCTCCTGCTCCGTGCGCCCGACGTCGCCCGGGCGGACCTGGAGCAGCAGGGGTTCGCCCGTCTCGAGCGCACGCAGGCTGAATTCGCGAACGGATGCCTCGACGCAGGTTCCGCCCACGAAGCCCGTCATGGCTCCGAGCGCGTCGACGACCGCCACGTCTCCGGCGCGCGCGCTGGTCGGTCGCTGCGTGCGCACGACGGTCGCGCGCACGAAGGACCGGCGCTGCCCCTCGAGCTCGCGCTGCCGACTCATCACCTCGGTACTGACCGTCATCGACCTTCTTCCCCTGTCACCGATCACACGGGCGGGGCCGCATGGCCCTGCATCGCGTCCCAGACCCGTGCGGGCGTGCACGGCATGTCGATCGCCGTCACCCCGACCGGGCGGAGCGCATCGATGACCGAGTTGACGATCGCGGCCGGCGAGCCGACCGTGGCGGATTCGCCGATGCCCTTGGCGCCGATCGGGTGATGCGGCGACGGCGTGACCGTGAACCCGGTCTCCCAGTCGGGCACCTCCATGGCGGTCGGGATCAGGTAGTCCATGAAGGAGCCGCCGAGGCAGTTGCCGTCGGAGTCGAACTCGATGATCTCCATGAGCGCCATGCCGATGCCGTCGGTCAGACCGCCGTGGATCTGGCCCTCGATGACCATGGGGTTGATGCGCGTGCCGCAGTCGTCGACGGCGAGGAATCGCCGCACCGTGACCTTGCCGGTTCCGCGGTCGATATCGGTGACGCAGAAGTACGCGCCGTACGGATAGGTGAGGTTGGGCGGGTCGTAGGTCACTTCGGCGTCGAGGTTGCCGTCGACCCCCTCGGGCAGTTCCATCGTGCCGTGGGCGGCGAGCGCGATCTCCTGGATCGTCTTGCCTGCGGTCGGGTCGCCCTTGACGAACCAGCGCCCCTTCTCCCATTCGAGGTCCTCGGGCCTGGTCTCGAGCATCGCCGCCGCGATGAGTCGCGCCTTGTCCCGCACCTTGCGGGTGACCAGCGCCACGGCCGCACCGCTGACCGGGGTGGAGCGGCTGCCGTAGGTGCCGAGGCCGAACGGCGTCTGGTCGGTGTCCCCGTGGACCACGTCGATGTCCTCCGGGGGGATGCCGATCTCCTCGGCGACGATCTGGGCGAAGGTCGTCTCGTGTGCCTGCCCCTGCGACTGCACCGAGATGCGCACGACCGCCTTGCCGGTGGGGTGGATGCGCAGCTCGGCGCCGTCGGCCATGCCGAGGCCGAGGATGTCCATGTGCTTGCGCGGGCCCGCCCCGACGCCCTCGGTGAAGAACGAGATGCCGATGCCCATGAGTTCGCCGCGGGCGCGTTTCTCGGCCTGCTCCTTGCGCAGCTCGTCGTAGCCGGCGAGCTCCATCGCGTGGCGCATCGTCGTCTCGTACTCGCCGGAGTCGTACTCGAACCCGGCCTTGTTGTCGTACGGGAACTGATCGGCCCTGATGAAGTTCTTCAGGCGAAGCTCGGCCGGATCCATGTCGAGTTCGATCGCGAGGCGATCGATCATGCGCTCGACGAAGTACGCCGCCTCCGTCACACGGAACGAGCAGGCGTAGGCCACGCCGCCCGGCGCCTTGTTCGTGTACACGGAGGTGACCTTGCCGTGCACCGCCTCCCACGTGTAGCTGCCCGGGAAGAGGTTGAAGAAGCCGGCCGGGTACTTCGTCGGCTGCGCGGTGCCGTTGAAGGCGCCGTGGTCGGCCAGCACGTCGGCACGCAGGCCCAGCAGCCGTCCGTCCTTCGTCGCGGCGATCTCGCCCTGCATGATGTAATCGCGGGCGAACGAGGTCGACATGAGGTTCTCGGAGCGGTCCTCCATCCACTTCACCGGCTTGCCGGTGACGATGGATCCGACGATCGCGAGCACGTACCCGGGGTAGATGCCGACCTTGTTGCCGAAGCCGCCGCCGATGTCGGGCGAGATGAGGTGGATCTTGTGCTCGGGGATGCCCGCGACCATCGCGATGATCGTGCGGTGCGCATGCGGCGCCTGCGAGGTCTCGTACAGGGTCAGCTCGCCCGACACCGGGTTGAAGTCCGCGACCGCGCCGCAGGTCTCCATGGGGGCGGGGTGCACGCGGGGGTAGACGATCTCCTGCTTGACGACGACGTCGGCCTTCGCGAAGACGGCGTCGGTCGCGGCCCGGTCGCCGCATTCCCAATCGGCGATGTGGTTGTCGGTTCGGCCCTCGAGGTCGTCGCGGATGATCGGTGCGTCCGCGTCGAGCGCGTGTCGCACGTCGGTCAGCGGCGGCAGGATGTCGTACTCGACGTCGATCGACTCGAGGGCGTCCCTGGCGGCGTAGCGGTCGTCGGCGATGACGAACGCCACCTCCTGCCCCTGGAAGCGCACCTTGTCGGTGACGAGCACGGATTGCACGTCGTAGGAGAGGGTCGGGATCCAGGCGAGGTTGAGGGGTTCGAGGTCCTTGCCGGTGATCACGGCGCGCACGCCCGGGCGCGCCAGCGCCTCGCTCGTGTCGATCGACACGATCCTCGCGTGGGCGACGGGGGCTCGCAGGATGGCGCCGTGCAGCATGCCGGGCAGCACGATGTCGTCAGTGTAGTTGCCCTGGCCGCGGATGAAGCGCGGATCCTCCTTGCGCTGCAGCCGCCCGAAGCCGACCGGGCGCTGGGAATCGTCAGCCGCGGGGTTGTGGTCGTGATGGCGTCCGTGCTCCGAGCCCGCGTGCGTGATGGGCTCCTCGATGATGGTCATGCCGATGCCACCTCCTCCTCGGGTTCGCCCTCGGCCGGATGGTCGGCGGCCCACTGCACCGCACGGACGATGGTGGCGTATCCGGTGCACCGGCAGATCTGGCCGGAGATCGCCTCGCGGATCTCGGTCTCGGTCGGGTTCGGGTTCTCGTCGAGGAGCGCCCGTGCCGTGAGCATCATGCCGGGAGTGCAGAACCCGCACTGCAGGCCGTGCTCCTCCATGAAGCCCTGCTGCACCGGATCCAGCGTGCCGCCGGCGGCGAGTCCCTCGACCGTGCGCACGACGTGTCCGTCGGCCATGGCCGCGAGCACCGTGCACGACTTGACCGGCTGACCGTCGACCTGGACGACGCAGGTGCCGCAGTTCGAGGTGTCGCATCCCCAGTGGGTCCCGGTCAGCCCGAGATCCTCGCGCAGGAAGTGCACGAGCAGCACCCGGGGCTCGACGTCGCGCTCGACCTCCTCGCCGTTGACCGTCATCGTCACGTGCATGGTCATGCCTCCGATTCCTGTGCTCGCTCCGACCCTTGTGCTCGCGCGATCGCCCGCCGCAGCACGCGCTGGGTCAGCTCCCCGGCGAGATGCCGCTTGTACTCCACCGATCCCCGCTGGTCGCCCATCGGGTCGACCTGCGCCGCCGTGATGCCGCCCGCCTCGGCGATCAACTCGTCCGTCGGCGTCTTCCCGCGCAGCACGGCCTCGGCCTCCTGCACCCGCTCCGAGAGCCCGACCGCCGTCACGCCGATGCCGACGTCCTCGAGCGTGCCGTCCTCCGCGAAGGTCACGGCGGCGCCCGCGGCCGCGACGGCCCAGTCTCCGACCCGGCGCTCCACCTTCTCGTACGCGCTGGACGACCGCGGGCGGATCGGGATCCGCACCTCGACGAGCACCTCGTTGAAGGCCACCGCGGTCTCGTACGGGCCCTGATGGAACTCCGTCATGTCGACCACCCGGTCGCCGTCGGCCCCGTGGATGACCGCCTCGGCACCGAGCACGACGCAGACCGTCGAGAGGTCCTCGGCCGGGTCCGCCTGGCACAGGGAGCCGCCGATCGTGCCACGGTTGCGCACGATCGGGTCGGCGACGACGCGCTCGGCGTCGGTCATGATCGGGAACAGTGCGGCGACCTCCGCCGACTCGAGCAGTGTGCGGTGCCGGGTCAGGGCGCCGATGCGCAGCCGGTCGCCGTCCCGCGTGACGTAGTCCAGCTCGGTCAGGTCGTTGATGTCGATGAGCCAGTCGGGCCGCGCGAGCCTGAGCTTCATCATCGGCAGGAGGCTGTGGCCTCCGGCCACGATGTGGGCGTCGTCGCCGTACCTCGTCAGCAGGGCGACGGCATCATCGATGCTGGTCGCCTTCGCGTAGTCGAAGGGCGCTGGGATCTGCAAGGCATCTTCTCCTCTGAACACACCGTTGCGGACGGATCACCGCCTCGTGATGCGCCGCTCTGGGGGACACGTTGCCCTCGGGCCAGACGAGTGTCAACATCGACATAAGCGAAAGGTTATGCGGCCATGGCGATGACGCTCAGCCAGTTGCGGACGTTCGCGCGCGTGGCGAAGCTCGGCTCGGTCACGGGTGCGGCGAGGTCGCTCGGCGTGAGCGAGCCCGCGGTCTCGTCGGCCGTGGCGGCGCTGCGCGCCGAGCTCGGCGATCCGCTCTTCACCCGCACGCCGACCGGCATCACGCTCACACCCGGCGGGCGCACGCTCGCGGCGCACGCCGAGGAGATCGTGGGGCTCACCGAGGCCACCCGCCGCGACGTGGCGCACGCGACGTCGTCGGAACCGGAGTTGCGCGTGCTCGTGACGGCGGCGTTCGCCGAGCACGCCGCAGGCCGGGTCTTCGACCTCTTCGGCAAATGGGTCGCGTCGGAGTCGGTCGACGTCATCGTCGAGGATGCCGACGACATCGCGGCGCTGCTGCGCGAACGGGCCTACGACATCGCGCTCGGAGCGAGGCCCGCGCTCGCCGCGAGCACGGGCCTCGAGGTCGTCCCGTTCTTCAAGTACCAGCGGGTGGCCGTCGCCTCGTCGCGGCATCCGCTCGCCTCCGAGACGGGGCCGATCCCGCTCGCCCGGCTGATGACCGTGCCGTGGTTCGCGGGGCCGGGCGGCTTCGAGCCGCTCACGGAGGAGGGCCGGTGGCTCGGCCGGCTGACCGCCCTGCCCGACATCATCGAGCTGACGAGCGAGACGGCCGCCCTCTCGGCCGTCGCCGACGGGGAGGGGATCATGCTCGCGCTCGGCTACGTCGCGGCATCCCGGGTCCGCTCGGATTCGACCGAGACGGAGCAGCCGGCGGGAGACCTGGTGCGGCTCCAGGTCACCGGGACGCCGATCTCCGGCCTGTGGTGGGCGACGACATTGGACGGAGGGCGCGCCACGGCATCCGCGCGACTCCTGCAGCGATTCGTGACGACCGCGGAGGCGACGACGGCGATCGTGTCGGCGACCGGATCCCGGGGACTGTCGCGTCGCGGTCACAAGTTCCACGTCGCGCTCTGGAGCTGACCGGCGGCGGTCGACGGCCGTGCTCGGGCTCGCGCAGCCGACGACGTGGCAGCATGTGTACATGAGCCGGACTCGCATTCGCGATTTCCACAGCGACGACCTCGACCAGATCGTGCGGCTCTGGGGCGTCGTCGTGCCCGACGTCGACACGCCGATCTACTCCCTCGCCGAGGTGATCGCCTCGTGCCAGCAGGACCATGCGGTCGTTGCGGTGCAGGGCGACCTGCTGGTCGGCGCGGCGGTCGGCAGGGCCGCGCATGCCCAGGGCTGGATCGTCTTCTTCGGCGTCGGCGACGTCGGGGGCGAGCAGTCCGCCGAGGTCAGCGCGGCGCTGCTGGACGGCCTCGAGCGGAGGATGGCCTCGCTCGGCCTCGCCAAGCTGTCGGTGCTCCGGCCGGAGGACAGCGGGTTGGAACCCTTCACGGCGAACTCGTTCGAGGTGCGTCACGCGGTGCGCTACCTGGAGCGGCAGATGCCCGTGCAGCATCGGGAGATCGACCTGCTAAAGCAGGTCGGCGGCCGTATCCTGCCGCGCCATCTCTGGCGCAGCGTCGCCGGGATGGCCCACGAGAAGACGCTCCTCGAGGAACGGCTCGTCACCCCGCTCGCCCGCCCGGGGCTCGCCGAGCGCTACGGCGTCGTCCCGCCGCGGGCGGTCATGCTCTTCGGCCCGCCCGGCACCGGCAAGACCACCTTCGCGCGCGCCGTCGCCTCTCGGCTGGACTGGCCGTTCGTCGAGCTGTTCCCCTCCCGGCTCGCCGACGAGAGGGCCGGCCTCGCGGGGGCGCTGCGCGCGAGCTTCGAGGCGATCGGCGAACTCGAGCACGCCGTGGTGTTCATCGACGAGGTCGAGGAGATCGCCTCGAAGCGTGGCGGCATCCCGCCGTCGCCGACCCAGGGCGTCACCAACGAACTGCTGAAGCTCGTCGCGGACTTCCATGCCCGCGAGGGCCAACTGCTCATCTGCGCGACGAACTTCGTGCGCGCGCTCGACGCCGCGTTCCTGCGCCACGGACGCTTCGACTACGTCATTCCGATCGGCCTGCCCGATGACGAGGCCCGGCGCGCGATCTGGACGCGTTACATCCCGGAGTCGGTGGCGTCCGACGTCGACCTGGCCCTCCTGGTCGCCGAGAGCGAGGGGCTCACCCCGGCCGACATCGAGTACGCCGCCCGGCGCGCGTCGCAGGACGCCCTGGCCAGGGCGATCCGCGATGGGGAGCAGGAGACCCCGCTCGTCACCGGGGACTACACGCGGGCGCTCGGAGACACCAGGGCGACGGTCTCGCCCGCCGAGATCGCGGAGTTCCAGGCCGACATCGAGACGATCGCGAGGCTCTGAAGCGGTTGCGCATGCCGGGTCGCGAACGGGGCCGCGGGAGTGCGGAGACTACGCTGGACCCGCACTGATCGAGCCTCGGGAATGGAGGGATCGCCATGGCAGACGGCAATCCGACCGCCGCCGCCGCCCCCAAGGCGACGGTCGTCGGCTCCAACCTCGACAGCCTCCGGCGGAGCAACCTCTCGCTCGCCCTGCGGCTGATCCATGCGAAGCGGATCCTGTCGCGCGCCGACCTGACGCAGCTCACGGGGCTCAACCGGTCGACGACGGCGACGATCGCGAGCGAGCTGGAGTCCCTCGGGCTCGTCACGGTCTCCGAACCCGTCGGCGTGAAGAAGAAGGGGCGCCCGAGCCACGTGCTCACGCCGAGCGAGCACTTCGTCGCGATCGCGGTGAATCCCGAGCTCGACGCGCTCACGGTCGGCGTCGTGGCCATGGGCGGGCGCGTCCTGCGCTCCGTCCGCTACGAGAACGACCATCCGCCGTCGGCCGCGGAGGCGGTCCGCACGATCGCCGCGATCGTCGCGGGCATGGTCGCGGGCCTCGAGCCGCTGCACCACGTCATCGGCATCGGCGTCGCCGTGCCCGGACTGGTGCGTTCCGAAGACGGACTGGTCCGGCTCGCGCCCCACCTGCTCTGGGTCGACGAGCCGTTCGGCGGCGACCTCGCCGAGGCGACCGGCATGCGGGTACGGGTCGCGAACGACGCCAGTTGCGGCGTCATCGCGGAGTCGACCTTCGGCGCCGGCGCGGGTGAACGCGATGCGGTCTACCTCAACGGCGGTGCCAGCGGCATCGGCGGCGGCATCGTCATCGACGGGCGGCTGATGACCGGTCGGGGCGGGTTCGCCGGCGAGTTCGGACACACCCTCGTCCGTTCCGACGGCGTCCCGTGCCATTGCGGCGGCGTCGGATGCCTCGAGACCGAGGTGACCTTCCAGGCGCTCGCGAGGGCGCTGGGCGACCCACCGGTGACGACCGCCGACTTCGAGGCCCGCCTCAGGGCCGAGTACGAGCGCGACCCAGCGGTCAGGCAGGTGGTCGACCACCAGATCACCTACCTCTCGATCGCCATCCGCAACGTGGTGAACGCGCTCAACCCGTCGCTCATCATCCTCGGCGGGTTCCTGGGCGTCCTCTCCCGGCTGTGCTCCGACGACCTCGAGGCCCGGGTGCGCCTGACCTCGCTGCCGGGGCCGGCCGAGGGCGTCAGGATCGTCGCCTCCGAGCTGGGCCGGGAGAACCTGCTGATCGGCGCCGCAGAGCAGCTCTTCGAGATCGTCCTGAGCGATCCGCTGTCGCTCGCGACGGCCCGTGCACGAGATGGCGCCACGTCGGCCGCCAACGCCGGGACGCGGCATCCGCCGTTGAACATCTGAGCAGTCGGAGCCGAGGCCGTGAACGGCCGAACGCCCTGACCGGGAGTGCTCCGGCAGGGCGTTCGTGAGGGTCGCGGCGATCCGCCGCCGGGGGTCAGCGGGTGCCGGTGAGGTGCTCGAGGGCCAGCTGCTGGAGGCGCACGAAGCCGAAGCCGTGGCCGTCGAAGTACGACGCCGCATCGAAGTCCTCGTAGGCCGACCGGTCGGCGAGGAACGCGTCGTGCGACTCGCCCTCGTCGAGCGTGGGCTGCGAGAGCTCGGCCACGCGGGCGGCCTCGAGCGCCTCCTGCACCTCCGGGTCGGCGCGGAAGGACGCCGCGCGCTCCTTGAGGATGAGGTACATGCGCATGTTGGCGCGCACCGATTCCCAGACGCCCGCCGCATCCTCGGTGCGCGAGGGCTTGTAGTCGAAGTGGCGCGGGCCGTCGTAGGTCTGCGTGCCGTTCGGGCCGCCGAACTCGAGCAGGTCGACGAGGGAGAACGCGTTCTGGATGTCGCCGTGCCCGAAGACGAGGTCCTGGTCGAACTTGACGCCGCGCTGGCCGTTGAGGTCGATGTGGAAGAGCTTGCCGGCGTCGAGGGCCTGCGCGATGGCGTGCGTGTAGTTCAGGCCGGCCATCTGCTCGTGACCGGTCTCGGGGTTCAGGCCGACCAACTCCGGGCGCTCGAGGGTCTCGATGAAGGCGAGTGCGTGCCCGACGGTGGGGAGCAGGATGTCGCCGCGCGGCTCGTTCGGCTTCGGCTCGATGGCGAAGCGCAGGTCGTAGCCCTTCTCGACGACGTAGTCGCCCAGGAAGTTGACCGCCTCGCGGTAGCGCTCCAGCGCGGCGCGGATGTCCTTCGCCGCGTCGTACTCGCTGCCCTCCCGGCCGCCCCACATGACGAAGGTCTTCGCGCCGAGCTCGACGGCCAGGTCGATGTTGCGCATGACCTTGCGCAGCGCGAAGCGCCGCACGCCGCGGTCGTTCGAGGTGAACCCGCCGTCCTTGAAGACCGGGTGGCTGAAGAGGTTGGTCGTCACCATCGGGATGACGATCCCGGTGTCCTCGAGCGCGGTCTTGAGCCGGTCGATCTCGCGCTGGCGCTCCGCATCCGTCGACTCGAACGGGAAGAGGTCGTCATCGTGGAAGGTCATGCCGTACGCACCGAGCTCGGCCAGCTTGTGAACGCCCTCGACGGTGTCGACCTGGCTGCGCGTCGCGCCGCCGAACTGGTCCTGCGCTTGCCAGCCGAAGGTCCAGAGACCGAACGAGAAGCGGTCTTCGCGGGTGGGGATGAGGCTCATTGCGTTTCTTTCTCTAGTGTGACGTGATGATCAGGGCGCGGTCATTCGCGCGACGTGCGGCCGGCGAATCGCTGCTGCAGGAGCACGGCGACGACGATGATGACGCCCTTCGCGACGGCTTGCACCGACGACGAGAGGTTGTTCTGGATGAAGACGTTGGAGAGGGTCGAGAAGATCAGGACGCCGAACACGGTGCCGACGATCGTGCCTCGGCCGCCGACGAGCAGGGTGCCGCCGACGACGACCGCGGCGATCGCGTCGAGCTCGTACAGCGTGCCGTGGGTCGAGGTGCCGGCGGTCGTGCGCCCGAGCATCATGACGGCGGCGATGCCGGCCGTGAGGCCCGCGAGCGCGTAGAGCCAGACCGTGTGCCGCTTGACGTTGATGCCCGCGAGGCGGGCGGCCTCGCGGTTGCCGCCGATGGCGACCGTTCGGCGCCCGAACGTGGTGCGGTTCAGGAGGAGCCAGCCGGCGACGGCCACGAGGACGAAGATCCAGATGAGGATGTCGACGCCGACGAAGTCGAGGTTCATGAAGTCGATGAAGTCGCGCGACTTCACGGTGAGCGTGCGCCGCTCGGCCAGGATCTCGGCGAGACCGCGCGCCGCGACCAGCATCGCCAGCGTGGCCATGAACGCCACGACCTTGCCGTAGGCGATGATCACGCCGTTCAGGAGCCCGGCGGCCAGGCCGACCGCCAGCGCGACGGCGATCATGACGATCCAGTGGGTCTGGGGCACCAGGTTCTGGACCACGGCGAGCGTGGCGACCACGGAGGCGAGGCCCATGACCGCGCCGACCGAGAGGTCGATGCCGCCCGAGATGATCACGAAGGTCATGCCGATGCTGATGACGCCGATGATCGATGCCTGGCGGAGGATCGTGAGGATGTTGCTGATGCCGGTGAAGTTCTCGCCGGCCGTGATCGCCCCGACGACGAAGATGAGGGCGAGCGCGAGGACGAGGCCGCCGTTGCGCCCCACCGGCCCGGTGAGCAGCCGCTTCCATGCCGGCTCGGGGGCGGATGCCACGGACGTCGTCGTTGCGGGGGGCTCGGTCGGTGCGACGGGGTCGGCGCCCGGGGTGCGGTGCTCGCTCACGCGGCGGTTCCTTTCATGACGAGATTGAGCACGCCGTGCTCATCGATCTCTGAGGCGGGGACGGTGGTGAGGACCTCGCCGTCGGCGACGACGAGGACCTGGTCTGCGAGTCCGAGGACTTCCTCGATCTCGCTCGAGACGATGACGATGGCATTGCCGGCGGCGGCGAGTTCGCGGATGAGTGCGTAGATCTCCGCTCGTGCGCCGACGTCCACGCCGCGGGTCGGCTCGTCGAGCAGGAGCACCTTGGTGCCGTGCACGAGCCAGCGGGCGAGCAGGATCTTCTGCTGGTTTCCACCCGAGAGCGTGATCGCGGGGCGATCGGGATCGGCCGGGCGCAGTTCGAGCGCCTCGATCTGCTGCCTGGCCGCCTTGCGCTCGGCGCGCTCGTCGAGCCATCCGCCCTTCGCGAACCTGGTGAAGGTGGACAGCGTCACGTTGATGAAGATCGGTTCCTCGAGCACGAGGCCCTGGCTCTTGCGTTCCTCGGGGGCGAGCCCGATTCCGGCGCGCACCGCGGATACCACCGAACCCCGCCGGAGTTCCTGCCCGCCGACCTCCACGCGACCGGAGGTTGCCCTGCGCGCGCCGTAGATCGTCTCGAGGATCTCCGAGCGCCCAGAGCCGACCAGGCCCGCGAGGCCGACGATCTCGCCCGCCCGCACCGAGAAGTCCACGCCCTGGAAGGAGCCGGCCAGCGCGAGGTCGTGCACCTGCAGGACGGTCGCGGCGTCGTCGGCGACGGGCACCGCCGGCGGGAACACGTTCGCGATCGACCTGCCGGTCATGAGGCGGATGAGCTCGGAGGTCTCGGTGCCTGCGGCCGGGAGGCCCTTGCCGGTGGTGCGGCCGTCCTTGATGACGGTGATGCGGTCGCCGATCTGGCGGATCTCCTCGAGCCGGTGCGTGATGTAGACGACCGCGATGCCGGCGCCCGTGAGCTCGCGGATCACGTGGAAGAGGTTCTTGACCTCCTCTGAGTCGAGCACGGCCGACGGCTCGTCCATGATGATGAGCTTGATCTCGTGCGAGAGCGCCCTGGCCATGCTCACGATCTGCTTGTTGGCGGCGCTGAGCTGGCCGACCTCGGTGTTCGGGGAGATCGAGGCGTGCCCGAGTCGGCGCATGAGCTCCTTGGTCTGGCGGTAGGACTCCGAGCGCTTGGTGAAGCCGCCGCGGGCGAGTTCGTGGCCGAGGAAGATGTTCTCGGCGACCGTGAGGCCGTCGACGACGTCGAGCTCCTGGTACATCGTCGCGATGCCGAGGTCGAGGGCGGCCTGCGGGTCGCGGATCGCGGCCTGCTCGCCGAGCCAGACGATCTCGCCCTCATCGGGCTGGTGCACGCCCGCGAGGGTCTTGATCAGCGTGGACTTGCCCGCGCCGTTCTGGCCCAGGATGCAATGCACCTCGCCGGCACGGACCTCGAGGTCCACGCCCTTGAGGGCGCGCACCCCCGCGAACGCCTTCGTGATGCCTCTGACGTCGAGGATCACGTCATGGTCGACTTTGATCATGGTCGCAACATAACAGAGTTGGCAGAGCCACGCACCAACTTGATCCGCATTTTCCGGGTGAATTCCGTTTGGTGATTCACACAACTTAGACCTAGACGACCGATGACCGCTCTGTTATGTTGTGCCAAACGCCATACCGGATGACCCTCATGGGTGAGCGGCCATCACGCGGGCGAATGCACATCAAGATTGCACACACTCAAGGGAGAGATTCATGGCACAGAAGCGCAATCTCGCGCGTCGGGTCGTCTGGGGCATCGGTGCGTCAGCCGCGGCCATCGCGTTGCTCGCCGGTTGCACGGCCGGCGCGGCCGAAGAGGACAGCGTCGTCGATCAGGGCACCTCGAGCGAGGAGAACGCCCAGACGGGCGACGACGTCGTCATCGGCTTCTCGGGCCCCGCGGCCGACCACGGCTGGCTCGGCGCCATCAACTCGGGCGCGTTGGCGGCGGCCGACAGTTTCCCCGACGTCACGCTCGACGTCGCCGAGGGCACGAACGACGTGAACGCCCAGATCGCGGCGGTCGAGACCTTCATCAACAACGGGGTCGACGCGATCGTGCTCCTGCCGAGCGACGGCGCCGCCCTCACCGAGGTCGCGATCAAGGCGATGCAGGCCGGCATCCCGGTGATCAACGTCGACCGCGAGTTCTCCAGCCCGTTCGCCGCCCGCGCCACCGTGCTCGGCGACAACTACGGCATGGGCGTCTCCGCCGGCACCTACATCTGCGAGCAGTTGGGCGACACGCCCGACGCCATCGTCGCGGAGATCGCCGGCATCGACGCGCTTCCGCTCACGCAGGACCGCTCCGAGGGCTTCGCCGATGCGCTCGCCGACTGCGGCCTCGAGGTCGATGCCCGTGTCGCCGCGGACTTCACGGTCCAGGGCGGTGAAGCGGCCACCTCGCAGCTGCTCGCGGCCAACCCGAAGATCGACGCGATCTGGAACCACGACGACGACCAGGGCATCGGCGTCCTCGCCGCGATCAACGCGGCCGACCGCGACGAGTTCTTCATGGTCGGCGGCGCCGGCTCGAAGGACGCGATGGAGCTCATCAAGGCCGATGACTCCGTGCTCAAGGCGACCATCATCTACCCCTCCACCCAGGCCGCGGACGGCATCGCCCTCGCCCGCCTGATCGCGCAGGGCAAGACGATGAGCGACCTGATCACGCCCAGCGTGCCGAACCGCATCGTGCTCGACGCGCCGACGGTCACGAAGGACAACGTCGACGAGTACATCGGGCTCGCCTTCGAGTCCTGATCGACCTGATCGGGGGGCGCCGTTCCGAGGCGCCCCCCGATCGGCTTCCCCGTAGACACACGAGAGACTCGATGGAGAAGGCAGTGCCAGAGAAACTTCGCGTCGCCATGATCGGCTATGGATTCATGGGCTCCGCGCACTCGGTCGGCTGGCGTCAGGCCCCGGCGATGTTCCGGCTTCCGCTCGACGTGCAGATGAGCGTGCTCGTCGGACGCAACGCGGACGCGGTCGCGGAGGCCGCGGCGCAATGGGGCTGGGCCGAGGCCGCGACGGACTGGCGGGAGGTGATCGCGCGAGACGACATCGACGTCGTCGACATCGTGACGCCCGGCGACTCGCATGCGGAGATCGCGATCGCCGCGCTCGAGGCCGGCAAGCACGTGCTCTGCGAGAAGCCGCTGGCGAACACGGTGGCCGAGGCGGAGGCGATGGCGGATGCCGCCGCGCGGGCGGCCGAGCGTGGCGTGCGCGCCATGGTCGGCTTCACGTACCGCCGAGTCGCCGCGGTCACGCTCATGCGAGACCTCGTCCGCGAGGGCGTCGTCGGCACCGTGCAGCAGGTTCGCGCCGCCTATCGGCAGGACTGGCTCGTCGATCCGCAGATGCCGCTGGCCTGGCGGCTGCAGAAGGAGCATGCGGGGTCCGGTGCGCTCGGCGACATCGGCGCCCACATCATCGACATGACCCAGTTCGTGACCGGCCTCACGGTCGACCGCGTCGCGGGCATCGTGGACACCATCGTCAAGGAGCGCCCGCTCCAGGGCGCCGGCTCCGGCCTGTCCGGGACCGCTGCCGAGGGATACGGCGAGGTCACGGTCGACGACGTCGCCGTCTTCACCGGCCGGCTCGCCAACGGGGCCCTCGCCGCGTTCGAGGCGACCCGGTTCGCCACCGGCCGCAAGAACGCGCTCACGCTCGAGGTCTCGGGCGACAGGGGCGCACTCGCCTTCGACCTCGAGGACCTCAACACCCTGCAGTTCTACGACCGCACCGCCGCCGGCGATCGGCAGGGCTTCACCCGGATCCTCGTCACCGAGGGCGAGCACCCGTACATCTCCGCATGGTGGCCCGCGGGTCACATGCTCGGCTACGAGCACGGGTTCACGCATCAGGCCGTCGACTTCGTCACCGCGGTGGCCGAGGGCGTCGACCCGCACCCGACCTTCGCAGACGGCCTCGGGGTCCAGCGCGTCCTCGAGGCGGTCGAGCGCAGCTCGGATCGGGACGGCGTCTGGACCGACGTCTGATCAGCCGTTCACCCGAATCACCTCGAGAAAGGACATCGCGATGGCGCGACCGATCACCCTGTTCACCGGCCAGTGGGCCGACCTCCCCTTCGAAGAAGTCGCCAGGCTGGCGGGGGAGTGGGGTTTCACCGGACTGGAGATCGCCTGCTGGGGCGACCACCTCGACGTGTCCCGTTGGGACGATGCCGAGTACGTGCAGAGCCGGCTCGACATCCTGGAGCGCAACGGGCTGCAGGTGTTCGCGATCTCCAACCACCTCACCGGCCAGGCCGTGTGCGACGACCCGATCGACGAGCGCCACCACGACATCCTCTCGGCGGAGGTCTGGGGCGACGGCGAGGCCGAGGGCGTGCGCCGCCGGGCCGCGGAGTCCATGAAGGACACCGCGCGCATGGCCGCGAAGCTCGGCGTGAAGACCGTCGTCGGCTTCAGCGGGTCCAGCATCTGGAAGTACGTCGCGATGTTCCCGCCCGCCTCCGAGGCGATGGTCGAGGCCGGGTACACCGACTTCGCGAACCGATGGAACCCGATCCTCGACGTGTTCGAGGAGCAGGGGGTCCGCTTCGCCCTCGAGGTGCACCCGTCCGAGATCGCGTACGACTACTGGACGGCCAAGCGCACGCTCGAGGCCATCGACCGGCCGTCGTTCGGCCTGAACTGGGACCCGTCGCACATGGTGTGGCAGCAACTGGACCCGGTGGGCTTCCTGTGGGACTTCCAGGACAAGATCTTCCACGTGCACTGCAAGGACACGAAGGTGCGCCTCGAGAACGGGCGCAACGGCCGGCTCTCCTCCCACCTCGCCTGGGCCGACCCTCGTCGAGGGTGGGACTTCATCTCCACCGGCCACGGCGACGTGCCCTGGGAGAGCGCGTTCCGCATGCTGAACGCGATCGGCTACGACGGCCCGCTGTCGGTCGAGTGGGAGGACGCGGGCATGGACCGACTCGTCGGCGCTCCAGAGGCACTGGCGTTCGTCCAGCGCCTGTCCTCGTACGAACCCTCAGGATCGGCGTTCGACGCGGCGTTCTCGACGCAGTCCTGAGACGGCCGTCCGGGTGGCCGCCAGCGGAGGCTGGCGGCCACCTCCGGTTCCACCGCACGATCGAGGAGTCCGAATGACTGACGGCACGATCCCGCAGCGTGCATCGTCGACCGGGACGAAACTCGACGACGTGCGCCGCCTCAACCTCCGGCAGGTGCTCCGGCTGGCGCATCGGGACGGCCCGCTCTCACGGGCCGAGCTCACGCGCCTCACCGGGCTCAACCGTTCCACCATCGCCGGCCTCGTGGCCGAGCTGCAGGATCGCGGTCTCGTCGACGAACGGGAACCGACCCGCAAGGTCGGTCGCCCGAGCCCGCGCGTCATCGGGTCCGAGTCGACCACGGTCATCGCCGTGAACCCCGAGATCGACGCCATCGACGTGGCCCTCGTCGCACTGAACGGCAAGGTGCTGCGCCGGGTGCGGTACCCCAACGAGACCGTGCCGACGGTGCCGGAGTTCATCCGGATCACGGCCGCGGTCGTCGGCGGCCTCCTGCCGATCGGCGACGGCGTGCGGTTGCTCGGCATCGGCATCGCGGTGCCGGGGCTCGTGCAGGACCGCGACGGCACGGTGCTGCTCGCGCCGCATCTGAAGTGGCGTGACGAACCGGTCGCGCACCTGCTCGCCGAGGCGACGGGCGTGCACGTGGTCGCGGGCAACGACGCGCATTGCGGCGTCATCGCGGAGAGCACGTTCGGGGCCGGGCGCGGCGAGGGCATCGTCGTGTACCTGAACGGCGGGGCCAGCGGCATCGGCAGCAGCATCGCCATGGCCGGGCAGCTCATCTCGGGTGAGAGCGGGCTGGCGGGAGAGTTCGGCCACACGCTCGTCAACTCCAACGGCGCCGTCTGCCACTGCGGGGCGACCGGATGCCTCGAGACCGAGGTCCGTCGCGACCGCTTCGTCGCCGCGGCGGGGCTGGCCACCACGGATCCGGGCGCGATCTCCGAGGCGCTCCGCCTCGCGGCATCCGCACCGATGGGGCCGGCCGGACGCGAGCTCGCGCGCCAGCGTTCGTTCCTCGCCGTCGCGCTGCGCACGATCATCAACGGCCTGAACCCCCGCACGATCGTGCTCGGCGGGTATCTCTCCGCCCTGCTCGAGGTCGTCGGCGAGCGGGGCATGAAGTCGGCGATCGGCGCCACGCTGCCCGGCGGCGTGCGCGACGTGAGCATCGTGGGAACGGCCCTCGGCGACGAGATCCTGCTGATCGGCGCCGCCGAGCTCGCGTTCTCGCCGTTCCTCGAGGATCCGACGCGCATCGGCGTCAGCCGCCACCACGCCACCGCCTGAACGGCGTGGCCCCCGATCTGGGTCTCGACATCGCGTGTCAGGCGTCGTCGTTAGACTCTTGGGGTCACAAAATCGATTTGGGGGAATCTGCCATCATGCAGAAAATCATCACCACCACCGCGCTGGTCTTCGCCGGCGCCCTGCTGTTCACCGGCTGCGCCACCAGCGGCTCCGACAGCGCAGCCGACGACAACTGCGAGGTCGTCCGAGTCGCCGTGCGCGACATCTCGAACGGTGCGCAGAACGCGATCGTCTCGTCGGCCGACCAGGCCACGCTGACCGAGCGACTCGACGACTACTCGCAGCGGCTCGATGCACTCGCCGAAGAGAACGCCGACGACGCAGACCTCACCGAGGCGATCACGGGTCTGCAGGACAAGCTCGCCGCTGCCGAGGAGTACGCGGCCACGCTGCCGACCGAGCCGTCCGAAGACGCCGAGATCGACGCCGACGCGCAGGCGACGGCCTCCGGCGACATCCAGGCGGCCGCGGTCACCGTCACCGAGGTGTGCGAGTCCGAGTAGGAGCGCCTTCCGCACTCCGCGAGCGCGCGGCATCCGATCAGCGGATGTCGCGCGCTTCGCTGTTCGGGCCGCAGCACCCTCAGCCGAGCGGCAGCGGCTTCCGGGTCACGGGGGCGAGCCAGGTCACGATCACGACCGCGGTGATGGCCCCGGCGGCCATGATCGCGGCGAGCACGACGATCTGGAACCGGCCCGCCTCGAGCGGTGAGACCCCGCCGAAGATCGCGCCGACGAAGGCGCCCGGCAGGGTGACGAGTCCCGTCGTCTTCGTCTGGTCGGTGGAGGGGATGAGGGCGCCGGCGATCGCATTGCGTGCGAGGTCGATCGTGGACTGCCGCGGGGTCGCGCCGAGCGCCATCCACCCCTCGACCTCGTCCCACCGATCGATGGTCGCCTCGGTGAAGCGGCGCCCGGCGAGCGTCGCGATGCTCATCGCGTTGCCGATGACGATGCCGCCGATCGCGAGCGCGTACCGGGCCGAGAGCTCGATCGCGCCCGTCGCGAAGACGACCACGAGCGTGACCACGATGCCGGTGGCCATGCCGCCGGCGACCATCAGCGCGTGCGGGATCGACCACCCGATGCGCCGCGTCGCCGTCGCGGCCGCGACGGCGAACATGACGAGCAGCGCGAGCGCGACCCAGAGCGGGTCGGAGATGACGCCCGTGAGCACGAGGCTGATCGCCGCGAGCTGGGCGGCACCGCGCAGGATCGCGAGGGCGGGAGCCCAGCGGTGCGGGACCCGCGCCGCGCCCAGCACGAGCGTCGTGAGTGCGACGAGTGCGAGCACCCCGAGCAGGGTCGGGAGCACCTCGCCCGTCCACGTCATGGCCAGAGCCTAGTGAGCAGGCCCGTCGGCCCTGGTGCTGCCGCGCGGGCGGGCTACTCCTCTGCCTCGGCGTCCTCGGCGTCCTCGTCGGCCGCCGCCGCGTTCTCGGCCTCGCGGCGTTCGGCGTCGTAGCGCGCCGCGGCGGCGTCCTGCGCGGCGAGGTCCTCGCCGGTGCGGGGATCGCGGTCGAAGTCCAGCGGCTCGTCGCGCGGGTCGAAGAAATCGGTCATGGGGTGTGCTCCGTTCTCGGCGTACGGGTTCTCGGAATGCGGGTTCTCGGTCCGCGCGTGCTCAGGATGCGGCCTTGCGGGTCTTGGGCTTCTTGGGCTTCGCGGCGGACTTCGCCTCGGATTTCGCCCCGGACTTCTTCTTGGCCGAGCCCGACGACGAACCCTTCGAGGAGCCCTCGCCCGCGGCATCCGCCCCGCCCCGCTTGGTCGCGATCGAGCGGCGCAGGGCCTCCATGAGGTCGATGACCTCGCCGCCCTCTTCATCGGGCTGCTCCCCGAAGGTCGAGGCGGAGTCGAGCGCGTCGCCCTGCTCGAGCTTGGCGGCGATGAGGGTGCGCAGCTCCTGCTGGTACTCGTCGACGTACTCGTCGGGCTTGAACTCGGCGACGAGGCTCTCGACGAGCTGCTTCGAGAGCTCGAGCTCCTTCGCCGAGACCTTCACGGCCTCGTCGAGCGCGGGGAACGCTGCGGCGCGCACCTCGTCGCTCCAGAGCAGCGTCTGCACCATGAGCACCTTGCCGTGCACGCGCAGCGCGGCGAGCCGGGTCTTCTGCCGCAGCGCCATGCGCACGATCGCGGTGCGCTCGGTGGACTCGAGGGTCTCGCGCAGCAGCACGTAGGCCTTCGACGAGGCCGAGTCGGGCTCGAGGTAGTAGCTGCGGTCGAACATGATCGGATCGATCTGGTCGGTCGGCACGAACTCGACGACCTCGATCTCGCGGCTGCGCTCGGCCGGCAGCGATTTCAGGTCTTCATCGGTGATGACCACCGTGCGCTCGCCGTCGTCGTAGGCCTTGTCGATGTTCTTGTACTCGACGACCTGCCCGTCGATCTCGCAGATGCGCTGGTAGCGGATGCGTCCGCCATCGGCGTCGTGCACCTGGTGCAGGGACACGTCGTGGTCTTCGGTCGCGCTGTACAACTTGACGGGCACATTGACCAGGCCGAATGTGACCGCCCCCTTCCAGACGGCTCGCATGCCTCAAGTGAACACCCCTTCCCGCACGGACGGAACCCCCGGTGGCAGGATGGTGCGCATGGCCGAGGGTGCGCGGCAGATGGTGGAGGTCGACGGCCGGAGGCTCCGGCTGACGAACCTCGACAAGGTCATGTATCCCGAGACGGGCATGACCAAGGGCGAGGTCATCGCCTACTACGCCGAGATCGCGCCCGTCATGGTGCCGCTCATCGCGGGCCGCCCGGTCACGCGCCTGCGCTGGGTGCACGGCGTCGGCACCGCAGAGGCCCCCGAGAAGCCGTTCTTCGAGAAGACCCTCGACGAGCACGCGCCCGAGTGGTTGCGGCGAGGCGTGATCCGCCATTCGGACGGCGACAAGCCGTATCCGATCGCGGGCGATCGCCCGTCGCTCGTGTGGCTCGCGCAGCAGGCCTCGCTCGAGGTGCACGTGCCGCAGTGGCGGTTCGCCCCCGACGGGCAGCCCGCCAATCCCGACCGCATCGTGTTCGACCTCGACCCCGGCGAGGGCATGGGCCTCGCCGAATGCGCCGAGGTCGCCCGCCTCGTGCGCGACCTCATCGCGGGCATGGGCATGGCGGCGACCCCCGTCACGAGCGGCAGCAAGGGCATCCACCTCTACGCGCCGCTCGACGGGCGGCAGACCTCCGAGCAGGTGTCGGATGTCGCGCGCGAACTCGCCCGCGCCCTCGAGGCCGACCACCAGGGCCTCATCGTCTCGAGCATGAGCAAGCTCGTGCGCTCGGGCCGGGTGCTCATCGACTGGAGCCAGAACAACGGGAAGAAGACGACGATCGCGCCGTACTCGCTCCGCGGCCGGGCGAGGCCCACCGTCGCCGCGCCGCGCACGTGGGAGGAGCTCGAGGACCCGGGGCTGCGACACCTCGAGGCATCCGAGGTGCTCGAGCGCGTGGCATCCGGCCTCGACCCGATCGCCGAGCTCGCGGACTCGGGTGCGGCGGCCGCCGGACCGCTCGCCACCTACCTCTCGATGCGCACGCACGGCGTCACGCCCGAGCCGATGCCCGGGTCGAGCTGGGGCGAGGCGGCCGGGGGAGCGCCGCGGTTCGTCATTCAGGAGCACCACGCGCGGCGGCTGCACTTCGACTTCCGGCTCGAGCGCGACGGCGTGCTGAAGAGCTGGGCGGTGCCCAAGGGCGTGCCCGACGACCCCGGCGTGAACCACCTCGCCGTGCAGACCGAGGACCACCCCATGGAGTACGGCGGCTTCGAGGGCACGATCCCGGCGGGGGAGTACGGCGCCGGCACCGTGACGATCTGGGACTCGGGCACCTTCGCGACCGAGAAGTGGCGCGACGACGAGGTCATCGTCGACGTGCTCGGCCGGCCGGGCGGCCCGCTGGGCGCGGTGCGCCTCGCGCTCATCCGCACCGACGGCGAGGGCGAGAAGAGCACCTGGCTCATGCACCGCATGAAGGACCAACGACCGGCGGATGTCGCGGGGCCGGCGCCTGCCGTGGCGTCGACGCTTGCCCCGGCTGCAGCGCCCGGCGACGTCGAGCCCATCCTCGTGCGCCCCATGCTCGCGTCGCCGGGCACGCTCGGCCTCGTCGCGCGCGGCGAATGGGCGCTCGAGCACAAGTGGGACGGCATCCGGGTGCTCGCCCGCGCCGAAGGCGGCGGCATCCGCCTCATCAGCCGCAACGGCAACGACGTGACCGCCCGCTACCCCGAGCTCTCCGGGCTGCCGCGCGCGCTCCGCGGCGATGCGCTCGTCGACGGCGAACTCGTCGCGCTCGACGACGAGGGGCGCCCCAGCTTCGAGCTGCTGCAGTCGCGCATGAACCTGACCCGCGCGTCCGAGGTGCATCGGCTCGCGGCATCCGCCCCGGTTCGGCTGCTGCTCTTCGACGCGCTCGAGATCGCGGGCGACGACGTGACGGATGCCCCCTACCGCGAACGCCGTCGGCGGCTCGAACGCCTCGTGCGGGGCTCGCACGACGTGCCCGTCGAGGTGCCCGCGCTCGCCGAGGGCAGCCCGACGGAGGCGCTCGAGGAGGCGCGACGGCTCGGCCTCGAGGGCCTCGTCGCGAAGAAGCCCGACTCGACGTATCGGCCGGGCACGCGTACCGAGGCGTGGCTGAAGCTCAAGCTCACGCGCACGCAGGAGGTCGTCATCGGCGGATACCGCAAGGGGGTGGGCACGCGCACGGGGCGCATCCGTTCGCTGCTGGTCGGCATTCCGGGCGGGCAGGGGCTCGAATACGCCGGGCGGGTCGGCAGCGGCCTGCGCGAGCTCGAGACGGAGCGGCTGCTCACCCGGCTCGACGCGGCGCACCGCGACACGTCGCCGTTCGTGAGCGTTCCCGAAGCGGATGCCGCGGACGCCGTCTGGGTCGAGCCCGAGCTCGTCGGCGAGATCGAGCTCGGCGAGTGGACGAGCACGGGCGTGGCGCGGCATCCGCGGTGGCGGGGGCTGCGGCCCGACAAGTCGCCCGGCGACGTCACTCGGGAGCCGTAGTGGCGAGCAGCTCGAGCAGCGCGCGCTCGCGCCCGCCGCGCAGCGAGAGGGTGGTGCCCTGCTCGTACGCCGTGAAGACGCGCGGGTCGATGTAGCTGCCCTTCGCGATCGTCGGCGTGTTGCCGAGCACGGTGCTCGCCTGCTCGACGGCCTCGCGCATCGCGTCGCGACGGGCGCGCGTCGTCGTCGCCGGCCCGAGCTCGGCCAGCCGTTCGGCCGCCGCGACCGTGCCGCGCAGGGTGCGGAAGTCCTTCGCGGTGAAGTCCCCGCCGGTGCGCTCGCGCACGTGCTCGTTCACGTCGGCGGGCCCGAGCGCGCGGGCGCGACGCCCGTCGAGCCACGCGAACAGCCGGGCGGCCGCGGCCCGCTCGCGGGTGCGTTCGACGAAGCCCGCGAGCGCGGCATCCGGAATCGTGAGGTCCTGCCTGATGCCGCCCTTCGCCCGGAAGCGCAGCCGCACCGCCTCCTCATCGACGGCGGCATTGCGCACGAGCAGCGTCGTCAGCCCGCGGCTGCGGAACCCGGCGAGCGACTCCTCGGAGCCCACCCGGATCGCGCCGGCGTCGAGGGTGCGGAATGCCGCGGCGAGCACGCGCTCGCGCGGCAGGTCGGGCAGCGCGAGGTCGCGGTCGGCAGCCCGCCGCGCGGTCGGCAGCACCCGTGCGAGCTCGAGCATGCGATCGAACTTCAGGGCGTCCTGCGCCTCGCGCCAGGCCGGATGGTACAGGTACTGGCGCCGACCCGCGGCGTCGACCCCGACCGCGAGGATGTGCGCGTTCGGGGCATCCGCGATCCACACCTCGTTCCACGCCGGCGGGATCGCGAGGTCGGCGATCCTCGCCCGCTCGGCCGGGCCCGCCGAACCGCCGTCGGCGTGCACGTAGCCGAACCCGCGACCGCGCCGCACCCGGGCGTACCCGGGTGCGGCGTAGGGTTCGACGTGCCGAAGTCGCGGCATCCGCTCGCTCGGTGCTCTCGCAGTCAGGCGGTCCGCGGCTCAGTGGTTGCGCAGCGCCGAGATCAACTCGGCCTTGCGCTTGCCGCTGTAGCCGGTGAGCCCGAGCTCCTTGGCGCGCTTCTTCAGCTGATCGACGGTCCAGTCGTCGTAGTCGCCGCTCTTCCCGCCATTTCGGCCGACCGCGCTGCGGCCCTTCGCGGCCGCCGCGTTCGAGACGCGAGCCGCCTTCTCCTTCGAGGCGCCGTCGTCGCGGAGCTTCTCGTAGAGCTCCGGGTCCTTCAGTGATGCGTTCCTGCGTCCGGGCATCGCCGGTCTCCCTTCTTCTCGGTTCTTCTCCGGTCTCGGTGGTTCCCGCGGCGTCAGAGCCCCCGCCCGCCCGTCACGGGCAGCACGGCCCCAGAGACGTACGACGCGTCATCCGACGCAAGGTAGACGTAGGCGCCCGCGAGTTCGGCCGGCTGGCCCGCGCGACCGATCGGCGTGTCATGGCCGAAGTCCGGCAGGTGGTCGGGCCAACCGGTCGCCGGGATGAGCGGCGTCCAGATCGGCCCGGGTGCGACGGCGTTCACGCGGATGCCGCGTGGCCCGAGCTCCTCGGCCAGGGCCTTCGTGAACGCCACGAGCGCCGCCTTCGTCATGGCGTAGTCCACGAGCGAGGACGACGGATCGAAGCCCTGGATCGACGACGTCGTGATGATCGAGGACCCCGCCTCCATATGCGGCACGGCCGCGCGCGCGAGGAACACGGGAGCGAAGAGGTTCACGCGCATCACCCGCTCGAAGTCGTCGGTCGGGATCTGCTCGATTCCGCCACGGTCGCGCTGGTAGGCGGCGTTCAGCACCAGCAGGTCGAGGCCGCCGAACGCCGCTTCGGTGCGGTGCACGAGGTCGATGCAGTGCTGTTCGCTGCGCAGGTCGCCGGGCAGCAGCAGAGGGTCGCGCCCGGCATCGGCGACCCAGACCGCGGTCTCCTCGGCGTCGTCCTGTTCGCTCGGCAGGTACGCGATCGCGACCTGGGCGCCCTCGCGCGCGAACGCGATCGCGACGGCTCGGCCGATGCCGGAGTCGCCGCCCGTGATGAGCGCCCGACGGCCCACCAGTCGATCGCCGCCTCGATAGCTCTGCTCGCCGTGATCGGGCTGCGGCGACATGCGGGCCGTGATTCCCGGCGGGTCCTGCTCCTGCTTGGGGAACGGATCCGTGGTGTGCTTCGTGGTCGGATCGACCAGTCGGTTCGTGTACATCGTCGGAACCTCCCTCCCATCCGCGATCCCTCTTCACGCTACGCAGGTCGCAGACGATCCGACGGGGGTTGACAGCGGCGGATGCCACGGGGCATCCGCTCGCGAATCGCTGCCGGCTAGCAGGTCGCCGGGAGCAGGGTCAACCCCGAGCGGCGAATCGGCCGACCGCCATAACGTGGTGGGAACGGAGCGCATCCGCCCCGAGGTTCCGCCGAGGTCTTGATCGACCGTGCGGAGGCCGAACGTTCGCAGCCTCTACCCGGGCCGCGGATCATGAGAAGGAGAGATCATGAACATCCTCGTCGCCATCATCGCCATCGTCGCCATCATCCTGCTGTTCACCGGCGGGTTCGTGCAGTCGCTGAACTTCCTGCTCTGGGTCGGGCTCGTGCTGCTGATCATCGCGGTCATCGTGTGGCTCCTGCGCTTCCTCAGCGGCCGCAAGAGCACCGTCTGACGAAGCAGAACTCCACCGGCGCGGGCGTCCTTCGGGGCGCCCGCGCCGTCGTGCGTGAACCGACGTATGATGCACGGGTGGGAACCCTCTACTACGGCGATTCAGGCACTCCGATCGGCATCGAAGACCGCGCGCTCGCGCATGTCAAGGTCGCCGTCACGACCAAGCTGCGCCGCGGCGAGAGCTTCACCCTCTCGTGGCAGCACACCGACGACCAGCCGCGCGGGCGCAGCACGCTCTGGCTGCACCCGTCGATCCCGCTCCGGTTCGTGTTCGACGAGCCCGAGACGCCCGAACTGAGTCGGGAGTGGATCGAAGAGCTCATGCGCTCGGCCAACAGCACTGGCGGCATCCGCCTGGTGCCCGAGCACCTCGACACCAACCCCATCGCGACCGTTCCCGACCAGCCCGTGCAGGTGGGCGTCGACGTGCAGCAGGTCGAAGCGGCTGCAGCGACCGACTGAGCTGGCCGCCTGCCGCTGGCCGGTTCGCGTCGAGTCGGTCCGCGTCGAGTCAGTCCGCGTCGATCGGGTCGTCCTCGTCGGGCTCGGGCACGTACTGCAGGCCCGACGTGCTGTTCGCCGTGAGCAGCAGCTGTTCGATCCAGATGCGGTTGAGCTTCGGCGAGCGATTGCCGCTGAACACGAACTGCAGCGGGATCGACGGATGAAGCCAGAGCGTCGTGCGACCGCTGCCGTTCACGAGGCCGTGCTCCCACGTCATCGAGAAGCTCTCACCGCGACGCAGCTTGTTCAGGATCGCGACGCGGAGGTGCGCGAGCACCCGGTCGTCGATGTCGAGCTCGCGCGGAGACGAGTTGTAGATGAGCTTGCCCATGCGGAGACTCTAATGCTCGTGGAGCGGTGACGGTGAACGTGGACGGGCCTTGCTGTCGAGTTCTTGCGCGGTGCGCGACGGCGAGTGCGGCTAGCATGGCGCCATGTCGAGGAGACTCGCGGATGTCGCGCGCAAGGTCGGAGTCAGCGAAGCCACCGTCAGCCGGGTGCTGAACGGCAAGCCGGGCGTCTCGGCGTCCACGCGCGACGCGGTGCTGACCGCGCTCGACGTGCTCGGGTACGAACGCCCCACGAAGCTGCGCGGCGAACGGGCGAGGCTCGTGGGCCTCGTGATGCCCGAGCTGCAGAACCCGATCTTCCCGGCGCTCGCCGAGTCCATCGGGGGCGGCCTCGCGCAGAACGGGTACACCCCGGTGCTCTGCATCCAGACGGCAGGCGGCATCTCCGAGGCCGACTACGTCGAGCTGCTGCTGCACCAGCAGGTGTCCGGCGTGATCTTCGCCGGCGGCGCCTACGCCCAGGCCGACGTCAACCACGACCACTACGAGCGCCTGCGCGAGCTCAACCTGCCGACCGTGCTCGTGAACGCGCCGATCGACGGCCTCGGCTTCGCCACGGTCTCGTGCGACGACGCGACCTCGATGGAGCAGGCGTTCGGGCACCTGATGCAGCTCGGACACCGGCGCATCGGCATCCTGCTCGGTCCGCGCGACCACATCCCGTCGCAGCGCAAGCATGCGGCGGCGCTGCGCATGGCCGAACGCCACGGCGTCGAGCTCGGCGAGGACCGCATCGTGCACTCGCTCTACTCGCTCGAGTCGGGGCAGACGGCGGCGACCAAGCTCATCGCGGCGGGCGTCACGGGCATCATCTGCGCGAGCGACCCGATGGCGCTCGGCGCCGTGCGCGCCGTGCGCCGCGCGGGCCTGCGCGTGCCAGAGGACGTCTCGGTCATCGGCTACGACGACTCCGCGCTCATGAACTGCACCGAGCCGCCGCTGACGACCGTGCGGCAGCCGATCGAGGCCATGGGCAAGATGATCATCGAGCTGCTCATGCGCCAGATGTCGAGCGAGCGCAGCATCGGCGACGAGGTGTTCTTCGCGCCCGAGCTCGTGGTGCGCGCCTCGACCGCGCCCGCGGCCGCCTGAGGCCCGGGCCGGGCACTCGAACACCGAATCCGGCAGACATCCACAACGCCGCTTGCGCGGATCTCGCAAGCCAGTGCCGCAATTGAGCGCAAACCATCGCAAATTTTTGTTCAGATGTTGAATAGTTGCATCATTCTGTTGCTCTCAATACGTTGACGGTCATAGACGCCGTCGTCTCCCACGACCGGCGCTCGCAGAGCACGAACGCAAGACCGCCCGTCGCAGAGGAGACCACCAGCGTGACCACGCCACTCACGGAATACGGCACGACCGCCCCGTCGCTGCCGGGCGACGACCCGCTGTGGTGGCGCAGCGCCGTGATCTACCAGGTGTACGTGCGCAGTTTCGCCGATTCAGACGGCGACGGCACGGGCGACCTCCGCGGCGTGCGCAGCCGGCTCGGCTACCTCAAGGAGCTCGGCGTCGACGCGCTCTGGTTCAACCCGTGGTACCCGTCGCCGCTCGCCGACGGCGGCTACGACGTGTCCGACTACCGCGACATCCACCCGGCCTTCGGCACCCTCGAGGACGCCGAGCAGCTCATCTCCGAGGCGCTCGCCCTCGGCATCCGAACGATCATCGACATCGTGCCGAACCACATCTCGATCGAGCACCCGTGGTTCCAGGCGGCCCTCGCCGCCGCGCCGGGCAGTCCCGAGCGGGAGCGGTTCTGGTTCCACCCCGGCAAGGGTGCGAACGGCGAGAAGATGCCCACGAACTGGATCTCGAACTTCCAGGGCGACACGTGGACGCGCACGACGAACCCCGACGGCACGCCGGGCGAGTGGTACCTGCACCTGTTCACGCCCGAGCAGCCCGACCTGAACTGGAACCACCCCGACGTGCGCGCCGAGCACGAGGACGTGCTGCGGTTCTGGTTCGACCGCGGCGTCGCCGGCGTGCGCATCGACTCCGCGGGCCTGCTCATCAAGGACCCGGCGCTGCCCGAGGTGCCCGAGCAGGTCGCGCCCGGCGAGCACCCCACCGAAGACCGCGACGAGGTGCACGACGTCTACCGCGCCTGGCGCCGCATCGCCGACTCGTACGAGGGCACCCGCGTGCTCGTCGGCGAGGTCTGGGTTCCGGATGCCTCCCGCTTCGCGGCCTACCTGCGCCCCGACGAGATGCACACCGCCTTCAACTTCGACTTCATGACGAGGCCGTGGCAGGCCGACGAACTGCGCGCCTCGATCGACCTCATGCTCGCGGCGCACGCACCCGTCGGCGCCCCGAGCACCTGGGTGCTCTCCAACCACGACGTGACCCGGCCGGTCACGCGGTACGGCCGCGAGGACTCGAGCTTCGCGTTCGCGAAGAAGCGCTTCGACACCCCGACCGACCTCGAGCTCGGCCGTCGCCGTGCGCGAGCGGCGGCCCTGCTCACCGCGGCACTGCCGGGCTCGCTCTACCTCTACCAGGGCGACGAGCTCGGCCTGCCGGAGGTCGAGTTGCCGCGCGAGGTGCTCGAGGATCCGATGCACTTCCGCTCGGGCGGCGTCGACCCGGGCCGTGACGGATGCCGCGTCCCGCTGCCCTGGCGCGGCACCGAGCCGCCGTTCGGATTCAGCCCCGCCGCACGCCCCGGCGCGGCATCCGTCTCCCCATGGCTGCCGCAGCCCGAGGACTGGTCCGCGCTCACCGTGCAGGCGCAGGAGGCCGACCCCGGCTCGATGCTGTGGCTCTACCGGCAGGCACTGCGCATCCGCAAGCGCGAGCACTCGCTCGGCGATGGACCGATGACCTGGCTGCCGAGCGCCCCCGGCGTGCTCGCGTTCAGCCGCGGCGACGACATCGTCAGCGTGACGAACCTCGGCACGGAGCCGATCGCGCTGCCCGACCACGACCGCATCCTCCTCAGCAGCTCGCCGCTCGTCGGCGGACTGCTGCCCCCAGACTCCACGGCCTGGCTCCACCGACCAGCCTGACCGTCGAGGCCGTCGGCGCGCACCAGGCCGCGGCATCCCTCACCACACCGCACCACACAGCACCGAAAGGACTGGACAATGAAGTCACCGAGAACAGTCGTGATAGCCGGCCTCGCCGCGCTCGCGATGGTGGGCTCGCTCGCCGCCTGCACCCAGGGCGGAGACGACTCGAGCGGCAAGCTCGAGCTGCGCGTCGCCACCTTCCCGCCCGGCGCCGACCAGGCGGCCTACGACGCCTTCGCCGAGCAGGAGAAGCAGTTCGAGTCCGAGAACCCCGACATCGACGTGGTCGGACTCGAGTACGAGTGGACCGCTCCGACGTTCGCCGCACAGCTGGCCGGCGGAAGCCTGCCCGACGTGTTCACCGTGCCCTTCACCGACTCCAAGACGCTCCTCGAGAACAACCAGCTCATGGACGTCACCGACGAGCTGAAGGAGCTCGGCTACGCCGACAAGTTCAACCCGATCATCCTCGACGAGGTCACGGGCAGCGACGGAAAGATCTACGGCTTCCCGCGCCAGGCGTACGCCAATGGCCTGCACTACAACCGCGACCTGTTCGAGCAGGCCGGCCTCGACCCCGACAGCCCGCCCACCACGTGGGACGAGGTGCGTGCGGCCGCGAAGACCATCGCCGAGAAGACCGGCAAGGCCGGCTACGCGACGATGGCCGCAGGCAACACCGGCGGCTGGCAGCTGTCGGTGCAGGCCGACTCGCGCGGCGCGTCGCTGCAGACCGACAACGGCGACGGCACCTACACGTCGACGATCGACAACGACGCGACGAAGCAGACGCTCGAGTACCTGCACGACCTCCGCTGGGAGGACAACTCGATGGGCTCGACGTTCGACCTCGACTGGGGCAGCATCAACCAGGAGTTCGCGGCCGGCAACGTCGGCATGTACACCACGGGTTCCGACGTCTACACGGCCCTCGTGCGCGACTTCGGCATGAGCCCCGACGTCTACGGCCTCACCGTCATCCCCGTCGAGAACGGCGGCGGCGTGCTGGGCGGCGGCGACATCGCCGTCATGCCCCCCACGCTCGACGACGACACCAAGGCCGCCGCGGTCAAGTGGATCGACTGGTACTACATGCAGAAGCTCCTGAACGAGGATGCCGCGGTCGCCGACGCGAAGGCGCTCGTCGCCTCCGACCAGGCGGTCGGCACCCCGGTGCTGCCGGTGCTGGACCAGGAGACGTACCTCGAGTCGCAGGAGTGGATCAAGGACTACATCAACGTTCCGCTCGACCAGATGACCGGCTTCACCGAGGGCATCTTCGACCAGACGCCGGTCGGCGAGTTCAAGGGCCAGACGCAGCCGATCTACGCGCTCATGGACAACCTCGTGCAGGCCGTCCTGACCGACCAGAACGCCGACATCGATGCGCTGCTGAAGCAGGTCGACGTCGACGCGCAGGCGCTGCTGGACCAGTAGCACCACGGATGCCGCGGCCGCGCCCCTCCCCGCGCGGCCGCGGCGTCACCCCGCCCGCTTCCGGTCGTCGAGCACGACCCGCCCCGCGGCATCCGCCCGAGACATCCGCCCCCCCGCTGAACCACCTCCGACAAGGAGCACCGATGACGATGACCAGCGAACCCGCGGTCGTGGCCGACGACGCCCCGCCGCCTCCGGCCCCACCGCTCGTGACCCGTCGGCGCCGACGCTCGCCCATGACCTGGCTGCGCGGCGGCGGCCTCTGGAACCTCGCGTTCCTCGCGCCGATGCTCATCGTCTTCGGCGTGTTCAGCTGGGGTCCGATCGCTCGCGCGGTCGTCATGAGCTTCCAGAAGACGAACCTCATCACGACGCCGACGTGGGTCTGGTTCGACAACTTCGCGCGAGTGCTGAACGACCCGAACCTCAGCACCGCCGTGCTGAACACCGCCTACTTCGCGGCGCTCGCGCTCCTCTTCGGCTTCCCGCTGCCGATCATCATGGCCGTGCTCATGAGCGAGGTGCGTCGGGGCAAGGGCCTCTACAGCGCCCTCGCCTACCTGCCCGTGGTCGTGCCGCCCGTCGTCGCCGTGCTGCTGTGGAAGGTGTTCTACAACGCCAGCCCCGACGGCGTGTTCAACACGGTGCTCGGCTGGGTGGGCATCCCGCCGCAACCCTGGCTGCAGTCCTCGGCCACCGCGATGCCGTCGCTCGTGATCGAGGCGACCTGGGCCGCGGCCGGCGGCTCGATCATCATCTACCTCGCCGCACTCATCGCGGTGCCGCCGGAGCTCTACGACGCGGCCGAGGTCGACGGCGCCGGCATCTGGCGCAAGATCTGGCACGTCACCCTGCCGCAGCTGCGCGGCATCCTCTTCATCATGCTGATCCTGCAGGTCATCGGCACCGCGCAGGTCTTCCTCGAGCCGTACCTGTTCACGGGCGGCGGTCCGAACAACGCGACCTTGACCGTGCTGCTGCTGATCTACCGCTACGCGTTCCAGAACAGCCTCGGCGGCGCCTACGGCGAGGCGACCGCGCTGAGCCTCATGCTCGCGATCTTCCTCGGCCTCCTGAGCTGGCTGTACTTCAAGCTGACCGACCGTTGGAGCACGAATTGACCACGACACCCTCCTCCGGGCCCGCCACGACGCCGATCTCCCGCTCGCTGCGCGCGAAGCTCGAGGGCGTGACGAATCGCCGGGCGAAGCGGGACGCCTCCGACGACGCCGCCGACCGCAGCATCCTGAGCGGGCACGACCGTCGCCGCCGCGGGGTGCGCGCCTCGATGTCGGGCGTGCACGTGTTCCTCTTCGTCGGCCTCGTGGTCGCCGGACTCGGGCCGCTGCTGTGGCTCGCGAAGGCGGCGGTCACCCCCACGCAGGACACGCTGAGCCAGCCGTTCGCGCTCTGGCCCAACGGCATCGACTGGGCGAACCTCGAGCAGGCGTGGAACGACGTCCACATCGACCAGTACTTCATGAACACGCTGTACGTCGCGGCCGGGTCGTGGTTCTTCCAGCTGCTCATCGCGACGACGGCCGGCTACGCGCTGTCGGTGCTGCGCCCGAGGTACGCGCCGATCCTGAACGGGCTCGTGCTCGCGACCCTGTTCATCCCGGCGGTCGTGCTGCTGGTGCCGCTGTACCTGACGATCCTGCACATCCCGGTGTTCGACGTGTCGCTGCTCAACACGTACTGGGCCGTGTGGTTGCCGGCGGCGGCGAACGCGTTCAACATCCTGCTCGTCAAGCGGTTCTTCGACTCGCTGCCGCGCGAGGTGTTCGAGGCGGCCCGCACCGACGGCGCCGGCCCCTTCCGGGTGTTCTGGTCGATCGTGCTGCCGATGTCCAAGCCCATCCTCGGCGTCGTGTCGGTGTTCGCGGTGATCGCGGCCTGGAAGGACTTCCTCTGGCCGCTGCTCGTGCTCCCCGACCCCGCCGTGCAGCCGTTGTCGGTGCGCCTGCCGGCCGTGCAGTCGCAGACCGAGCTCGACGTGTTCCTCGCCGCGCTCGCGATCTCGACGATCATCCCCGTCGTGCTGTTCCTCATCTTCCAGCGGCTGTTCCTGCGCGGCGCCGGGCTGGGCGGGGCGGTCAAGGGCTGAGCCGGTTCGCGGTGCACGTTTCGTGTCGTTCAGCCGGTCGTTCGGCCTGTCGTTCGGCCTGTGGATGCCGCGGGCCGGTGTCGCCGGCCGGTGTCGCGGCGCGGCCTGTCGTCGCGCTCGAGCGTGATCGATGCGGTCGGCAATTCAGGATAGTCGCCCGACACGCCGTGCAACGGGCGTCGCCACGCCGGTGCCTGGGCGTCGCGTCCTGAGTTCGCAACCGATCGGCGGCGGATGTCGCGGGGCGGCCTGACGTCGCGTTCGATGACGGATGTCGCGGGGTCGGCGTAGGCTGCCCGGCGTGGAGCATCCCCAGGTCGTCGACCCGCGGCATCCGCTCGTGGAGCGCGTGCGCGAGCTCTGCCTCGCACTGCCCGAGGCGGTCGAGGTCGAGGCGTGGGGCAGGCCCACGTTCCGGGCCCGCAAGCCGATCTTCACCTACGTCGGCGCGCACATGGAGCGGCCGTTCTCGATCGTCGTGAAGACCGACCCCGAAGAGCACCGCGCCCTCGTGCAGGACGACCGCTTCTACGGCGTGCCCTACTTCGACCGCAACCACTGGGTGGGCACCGACCTCGACGCGCCCGCCACCGACTGGCAGCTGCTCGCCGAGCTCATCGAGACCTCGTACCGGCAGGTCGCCCTCAAGCGGCAGCTCGCGGCCCTCGATGCCGCCCGGGGCGAGGCTGCTGAAGAGAGGCTGTGAGTGCCGGGGCCGCCTGGCTGCTCGATTGGCGCCGGCGCGACGGGTGGGATAGAGTAACGGGGTTGCCTGCGCTGGAGACAGCACAGAAACTGCGCTTTTCGAAGCGCATGCGCCCGTAGCTCAACGGATAGAGCATCTGACTACGGATCAGAAGGTTGGGGGTTCGAATCCCTCCGGGCGCACTTGCTCAGCAACAGAACTGGTTGAGACAGTAGGAAAGCGGCTCGCGAAAGCGGGCCGTTTTCGTCTTCTCCGAACGACGTCGTCGTGTCGGGGCCCATCGCCCGCCATGCGCCGGGCCGCCACGCGCCGGCCGCCACGCGCCGGGCCGCTACGCGTGCCCACAACCCCACGCGTCAATGGAGTGATGTGCGCTTCGGCAGCACCCAGACGAGCGCGAACGAGATGATCGCGAACACCAGGCTGAGTCCGATCGCGGCGGCCGCGGCGGGCACGAAGTGCTCGGCGAGCACGGACGAGGCGGCCGCATCCGGCGAGGCGAAGTCTCCCGTTCGCAGGGCTGCCGCGATGTCGTCGGGGATGCCCTCGACATCGGCGACGGCGAACAGCACGCTGGAGACCACGGCGATGCCGATCGCGGATCCGATGCGTTGCACGGTGCCGATGACCCCGCTGGCAGCACCCGCCTCCTCGTTGCGGACGGTCGCCACGATGAAGCGTGCGTTGGGTGCGATGAACAGGCCGTTTCCGACACCCGCAACGAGGAGCGGTGCGAGCAGCAGCCACGGGGTGAGGTCGACAGCCGGCACGGTGAACAGCATGAACCACAGCACGCCGAGTCCGACCACGACCATCGCGGTGCCGGTGAGGAGCACGCCTCGGCCGAGCCGCGTCGTGAGCCGATCGCTGAAGGCGGCTCCGGCGATGTTGCCGATAGCGAACGGGACCGTCAACAGGCCCGACTCGAGTGCCGTGTGGCCGAGGCCCGCCTGCCAGAGCAACGCGATCACGAAGAAGATGCTCGTGAACGCCGCGAAGTAGACGAGGGCCAGGACGGTTCCGCCCGTGAACTGCGGGTGCGAGAACAGGCGCGGTGGCACGAGCGGCGACACGCCGCGGCGCTCGAGCGCTGACTCCCAGAACCAGAACAGCACGAGCACGACCACGCCGCCCGCGAGCGAGAGGAACGTCCATGCCGGCCAGCCTTCGTCCTGCCCTTGGATGAGCGGTACGAGGATCGCCGTGATGCCGGTCGCGAGCAGGAGCAGACCCACGAGGTCGGTCGCCGACGTGTGGCCGGTCTTCACGGCGGGGATCAGGATGGCCGCGAGGATCAAGGCGGCGATGCCGATCGGGATGTTGACGGCGAAGATCCAGCGCCAGCCGGTCTCTTCACCGAGCGCCTGGATCAACAGGCCGCCGACGATCGGGCCGAGCGCCGTCGAGACGCCGATGACCGCACCCATGATCGCGAACGCCTTGCCGCGCACCCGTGGCGAGAAGAGCAGTTGGGCGAACGCTGTCACCGCGGGGAAGAAGATGCCGCCGCCGAGGCCCTGGACGACTCGGGCGATGATCAACTCGGTGGGGCTCTGCGCGAGTCCGCACGCGAGGCTGGCGGCGGTGAAGAGGGCGAGACCGAAGAAGAACACCCACTTGTGGCCGACGCGATCGCCGATGCGCCCGGCGGGGATCAGGGCCAGTCCGAACGCGAGTGCGTAGCCGGAGATGATCCACGCCAGCGTCGCCTCGTCGGCGTCGATCGCGTCGCGGATGGTCGGCAGCGCGACATTGACGATCGTCGTGTCGAGCAGCGCCATGAATGCGCCGATGAGCAGCACCGCGAACGCAGCCCATGATCTGGTGGCGGTCACCCCTGGAGGCGCGGTCCACGGCGGCGGTCCCGGTTGCTCGGCGCGCAAGGTCGGATCGGTCATGGCTTCTCCACTTCTTCGGAGGATTCGTGGGTGACGGCGACCTTCTCGCCCTTGCGGCGGCGGCGCTCCAACTCGTCTTCGATGAGTTCGGGAATCTGGGTGATCAACCCCTCGTGCCACGCGACCTCGGTCTCGAGCCTGCGGAGCTTGTGCTCCAGCGCCAGATGCTCGGCACGCCACAGGTATTGGTCGATCCGCTCGAGCCGGCGCCGGCTCTCGTCGAGCAGGGCGCGATAGGCATCCAGGCGGGCGGTGAGCGCGCCCGCGAGTTCGTCGACGCGCTCGGGATCGAGACGGGAGAACGCGAGGTCGAACGGATCCGGCCGCGTTTCGAGCGTGCGGAACATGCCCACGCGGATCTCGTGCAGGGCGGCCACGCCCGATTCGGTGACCCGGTAGACCTGCCGGGCCGGATACTTGCCGTTCTGCTCTGTGCGCTCGATCGCGACGACGCCATCGGCGAGCATGCGCTTGAGTGCGCCGTACAGGGCGCCGACGGAGATGTCGGTCCACTCGTGCACGTGTTCCTGCTCAGCCAGGTTGCGCAGCGCGTGACCGTGCATCGGGCCGCGCTCGACGAGCGAGCTGAGGACGTAGAGACGGATCGCTGACACGCGACTACTTTCGCAAGAGTAGTCGCGTGCTGTCAAGTCCGATTCGCGTCTCGGCCGAGGCGGCACGGACAGAACAATCTGCCGGATTCGGAGATATGGCGACACGCCGCGAATCTCGAAGCTCGAGAACGGCGTGCCGCCGATAGTCCGAATCCGGCAGACAGGTCGTGCGGAGACTCAGTTCGTGCGGAGACTCAGCGGGGGCGGGCTCAGCAGGGCGGGCTCAGCGGGGGTCGGCGCCCGCGGGCACGGCCGAGTCGACGAGCGGCTCGCCGTCGGCGGGGGTCGAACCCGAGGCATCCGCTTCGGTTGCTGCTGCCGCTTCGGCTGCCGCTGCTTCGGCCTCGGCCCTGCGGTCGGCGCGGAGCGTGCGCACCGCGAACGTGACGGCGGCGGCCCAGAGCACGACGATGCCGATGAGCACGCCCGCGGTGACGGCGGCCGAGGCCTCGGCGACGATGAGGATGGTGCGGGCGTTCGTGAAGACGATCAGTCCGCCGACGAGCGAGCCGAGCAGGCGCGGGGGGAGCTTGCGCACGAGCCAGGCGGCGAGGGGTGCGGCCGCCACACCGCCGATGAGGAGCGCGAGCACCCAGCCGAGGTCGAAGCCGCCGGAACCGAGCCCGATGAGGAAGCCGATGCTCGCCGCGACCGAGACGAGGAACTCGCTCGTGTCGATCGAGCCGATGACCTTGCGCGGTTCGATGCGGCCGCTCGCGAGCAGGGCGGGCGTGCCGACCGGGCCCCATCCGCCGCCGCCGGTCGCGTCGAGGAAGCCGCCGACGAGGCCGACCGGGGCGAGGAAGCGCAGGCGCAGCGGCTTCGCCGAGTTCACCTTGGGCAGCGAGCGGAACGTGAAGCGCACGAGCAGGTAGGCGCCGAGGGCGAGCAGGATGCCGGCCATGATCGGCTTCGCCTCGTCGGTGGAGAGCGAGGACAGCACCGTCGCGCCGAGGAAGGCACCGATCGCGCCGGGGATGCCGATGCGCAGCACGACCTTCCAGTCGACGTTGCCGAAGCGCCAGTGCGAGACGCCCGAGGCGAGCGTCGTGCCGATCTCGGCGAGGTGCACCGACGCGCTCGCCGAAGCCGGGTTGGCGCCGATCGCGAGCAGCAGCGTGGTCGACGTGACGCCGTACGCCATGCCGAGCGCGCCGTCGACGAGTTGGGCGGCGAACCCGACGAGGGCCAGGAGTACGAGGGTCTGCATCATGCCTGCTTTCCGAGGAATCCAACTGGAGTACTCGGGAATCTATTGGCGGCGCGTCGGCGGCGACAAGCGACAAGTCGTCACGTGTCGTCGCATGACGTCATGGGGGAACAACTGACGTCGGCGAGGCGTTCGCGGGCGGATGCCTCGAGCCGGGCTTCAGCCGCGGGCGTCGGGGCTGTGCCAGGCCGACGGGTCGTCGGCGAGCCGGCGCACGTGATCGGGCAGGCCGCCCGAGACGACGGCGGCGAGCGAGGTCTCCTCGAGCACCGAGCGCACGCTCGCACGGAGCGCGACCCACACGTCGAGCAGGCCCGTGCTGGCACCCGTGTACCGCAGGTCGGAGGGCCGCGAGTCGCGCACGAACACGAGCGGCCCGTCGACGGCGCGCACCACGTCGGCGATCGAGACGGATGCCGCGTCGCGCGCGAGCCGGAACCCGCCGTTCGCACCGCGCCGGCTCTCGGCGATGCCCGCGCGCCTGAGGCTCGTGAGGATGCCCTCGAGGAAGCTCGCCGGGATCTCCTCGGCGGTCGCGATGGACTCCGACGAGACGAGTGCGCCATCGGGTGCCGCGGCGAGCATGAGGGCCGCGCGCACGGCGTAGTCGGCGCGAGCGGAGATCCGCATCAGCGGCCGCCGGTCGTCGGAGGCGGTGTTGCGGGCATGTGGGCCATTCAAGCAGATGCGGCCGCGGGTGACCCTCCCCGTCCCCTCGACCGGCGTGAGAGCGCTCCCTGCCTGTGGATCTGCTGAACAACGGGTTTCGTTGCACAATCCGGCCTTGGTCTGTGAGATCGGCCGCGGTTACGCTCGGAGCTACTGACCGTGATGTAACCGGACCATGAGGGCTCGGCAAAATGGGTGCACGGGTCTTCGGGGGCCTCCGGGCGGCGCCGGTTCGGGCGACCGCCTCCTCCATCGTGCATTCGTCGCGCGCGCTCGACGCGACCCTTCGCGACCGCGCGGCCCGTCGGCTCGAAGCGCGCAGGCGACTCTCGGCCATTCGCGACGGCATCGCGGCATCCGTCATGCGGCGGGTGCTCGTGACGCTCATCGCCCTGCTGCTCGGGGTCGCGGTCTTCCAGCTCTTCGCCCCTCGCCTCGGCGCGCCGGTCGACGCGGCCTGGCACGACCGGCAGGCCGGTGCGATCCTGCTCGGCGCCACGGCCGGCGCGTTGGCGTTCGCAGCGCTGGGGATCGCGTCCGCGTCCGCGAGGGGCATCGAGATCCTGCACCGCCTCGGCATGCGGTCGACGCCCGGCAACCGCGCGGCGCTCGCCGCCGGATCGTGGTTCGCGGTCGCGGCGCTCGGCGTGCACTTCTCCGCCGCGGCGTTCCTGCCCCTGCCGGGCGGGCAGTGGGGCGTCGCCGTCGTGCTGGGCGGAGGGCTCGCGGTCGCGGTCTTCTGCCTCCACCGCGTCGCCGTGCACGATCACGCCTACCGCACGTTCAACCTCGCGGCGCTGCTGCTCGCCACGGCGGCGATCACGAGCATGAGCACGACCGCGACCGGCCCCTGGTGGGACCTCAACTTCAGCACGCTCGGCACGACCGACGACGCGGCCGCCTTCTACTTCAACGCCGGTGCGGTGCTCTCCGGGCTGTCGATGGCGCTGCTCGCCCGCACGCTGACCGCCGGCCTGGCTGCGCCGCGCTTCGGTTCGAGTCCGGCCGGCATGCGCATCCTCCGGCTGTGCATCGTCGCGATCGGAGCCTGCCTGATGGGCGTCGGACTCGTGCCCATCGACACCGCGACCGACCTGCACAACGCCTTCGCGCTCGGGGCGGCCGTGAGCTTCGCGCTCCCGGCGATCGGGTTCCGACTGCTCGTGCCCGCCGCGCCGAAGCGGCTGATCGTGCTCTCGTTCTCGCTCGTGCTCGTCGAGGCCATGGCCATGGGGCTCTACGACGGCGTCAGGCTCGTGAGCCTCACCGTCTTCGAGATCGTCGCGTTCGCGCTCATCTTCGTCTGGCTCATGTCGCTCACTATGACCCCGCGCGAGCCTGGCGCGCTCCGCGCCGGTGCAGCGGATGCCGCGGGCCTCGCGCTCGAGGCCGTGCACGTCGCCAAGCGCCGGGTGGCCGACGGCATCGCCGCCGGGCGCGTCGTCGGGCGGGCCACGTCGGGGATCCGGCGCCGGGTGCCGTCGCCGCGCCCTCGCGCGGGCGAGGCCACCGCGCGAAGGGGTCCGCGAGTCCATCTGCCAGAGGTCGTCGCACCGGCCGACGGCGAGCCTCCGGATGACAGGATGGAACCACGACGAATGGAGCTGGCATGAATGCGAGCGAACCGGCCGACGAGGTCGAGATCGTGCGGGACGACGACGCCCACCGCTACGAGCTGACGGTCGGCGGGGTGCAGGCCGGCATCGCCGTGTTCGTCGCGAGGCCCGGTCGCACGGTCTTCACGCACACGATCGTGCATCCAGAGTTCGAGGGGCGCGGTCTCGCAAGCCGCCTGGCGAGGTTCGCCCTCGACGACACCGTCGCCCGCGGCGACCGCATCGTGCCGAAATGTCCGTTCATCGCCGAGTACCTGCGACGACACCCCGGCTACGAGGCATCCGTCGACCTCCCGGATTGACCCTCATACGGGGCACTGCGCAATACGCCCCGCGCGGATAGCATTCGAGCAACCCAGAGTCGGCCCGACCCGTCCGAATCGCCGTGCGCGAATCGGGGACTGATCACCATCACTTCCTCTGGAACGCCTCACCGAGCTCAGTTCGGGTCGCTCGGTAGGGGGAGGCCTCCATGAGGCCGCAGTGGGGTGGGAGGTAGGGTTCCCGCCCCACTGTCTCGCGCGCACCATCTCGCGGGCCGGCGTGTTCAGCCGTCGTGGCGCCGCCGGTGGCCGCGACGCAGGAAGAAGAGGGCGGATGCCACGGAGCCGCCGATCGCGACGATGAGGGCGATGGCGGCGATCACGAGGTAACGAACCTCCGATGCGGAGCTGTACTCGAACGTATCGGCCCAGTCGAGGCCGACGCGCACGATGACGGCGCCGACGATGACGCTGAGCAGGCAGCCGAGCACGGCGAACAGGATCCGACGCATGCGAACGGCTCAGGTCGAGGTCGGGCCGGCGGTGGTGCCCGGCGCGGTCGCGCCGCGCTCGCCGACGAGCGGGTCGGCGATCGCGAGCCGCATGCGGCGGCAGAGGTCGGTCAGCGTGAGGAGCTCGTCGTCGCCGAGCCCGGCCCCGACGGCCTGCTCGATCGCGGTGATGTGCTGGTAGGCGACCTGCCGGTAGAGCGAGAAGCCGTCTTCGGTGATCGAGACGATGGTGCCACGCCCGTCGTCGGGGTCGGGCACCTTGCTGACGAGCCCGCGGCTCGAGAGCCGGTCGAGCATGCGGCTGACGCTCGGCTGGCTGATGAGCACCGAGCGGTTCAGGTCTTTGAGGCGCAGGCGACGACCGGGAGCGCGCGAGATGTTGAAGAGCACGTCGTACTCGTTGAGCGAGATGAGTTCGCTCGGGAAGCTCTCGGAGAGCGTTCGGATCACCGTGACCTGCGCGCGGAACAGGGACTCCCAGGCGGCGACGGCGATCGCTCGGTCGGTCACGGGGATCCCTTCGGCACGCGGACGAGTTCGATGGTCCGAAGCGACGTGATCACGGACCGGTTTCCAGAATAGGGATAACCGGTGACGGAAATGGGTGAGGGCCGGTCGTAGAGGCTGACGACCGACCCTCACCCTTGCACCAAGAGTGTCCTGCAATCACATTCCGCACCGACCGCCACAGCAAACAGTCGGTGCACAACCGAATATATAACGGATCGGTAACGGGCGCTAGTTATCGTTCTGTGATTTTTCTGAAAGCGTGTTCCGAAGGGCGTTCCGCCGTTCAGATCGTGCTGACGAGACCGCCGTCGATCCGGAAGCCGGCACCGGTGATGTTGCCTGCGCGATCGCCCGCGAGGAACGCCACGAGGTCTGCGACCTCCTTCGGAGTACTGAAGCGCCTGGTGGCCGAGCCGGCGACGGCGAGGTCGGCGATCGAGGTCGGGCTGCCGCCGTCGGCGCGGCTCCGGCGGTCGGCGATGCCGCCGGCACCGAGCCAGAGGTCGGTCGAGACCGGTCCGGGATTGACGGCATTCGAGCGGATGCCACGCCCGCCGAACTCCGCTGAGATCCCCTTCGTGAAGTTCGCCAGGGCGCCCTTCGCGGCGCTGTAGTCCAGCACCGCCGGGTCGGGCAGCTCCGCGTTCACCGAGACGACGTTGACGATCGAGCCGCCACCGCCGTCGAGCATGCGCGGAATGACGGCTCGTGTCATGCGAACCGCCGCCAGGAAGTTCAGCTCGAGCGTGTGCAGCCATTCGGCATCCGAGATGGCGAGGAATCCCTCGGTTCTGGCCGGAGCGCCGCCCACGTTGTTGACGAGCACGTCGATCGGTCCGTCGGCGGCCGCGACGAGCGACGCCGGGCCGTCGGCCGTGCCGAGATCGGCGGCCACGAACGTGACAGACCCCTGCGCGACGAGCTCGCCGATGCGCACCGAGCTCGATCGCGCTCCGGCGATCACGTGCGCCCCGCCGGCGACGAGCGCCTCGACCACGGCCAGGCCGATGCCCTTGCTCGCTCCGGTGACGATCGCACGGGTGCCGTCGAACGACGTGCGTGCGGCGACCTCCGTCATCTCGGTGCCGCCACCGCGCCCACCCGGGTGATGAAGTCGAGCGACGCCTGGGCGACCTCCGCCCACCCGTGGTCGATGGTGAGCGAGTGGCCGCGATTCGGGAGGATGAGGATCTCCGTCGTCCCCGGATTCTTCGACTGGATCTTGAACGCCTGCTCGGTGGGCTTGACCGGGACCGTGTGGTCGACCTCGCCTCCGATGATCAGCAGGGGTCCGCGGTCGGGGTTCTTCGTGTCGACCTTCGTCTCGCTGAACGGGTTGAGGTTGGCCGTGACGACCTGGAAGATCGGGTTCCCGGCCGCCGCGACGTGGAACTCGTCGTAGAGTTCACGGGCTTCGGCCTCATCGAGCGCGTTCGCCCAGCCGTACTGGAAGTCCTCGAACGAGAGGGTGACGCCGTGCTTCAGGCTGCTCAGGTGCCCGACGACCGGTGCCGAGGACTTCAAGGACGAGGTCGGCACGGAGGTCACGCCCTGGAACGGCGCGGGGTCCACGGCGACGGTGGCGATCGAGCTGCCGGTGCCCGCGATCTTCTGCGCGATCAGGCCGCCGAACGAGTGGCCCACGACCGCGGGAACGGCCGTCAGCGCCGCGATGGCCTCGAGGTAGTGGTCGGTGACCTCCTGCACCATCTTCTGGGCGAAGGCATCCGGGTTCGCGCGCGCGTCCTCGAGCGATTCGGGGTCATCGGGCCAGCCGGGCGCGATCGTGGTGAAGCCGGCTTCCTCGAAACGCGCGCGCCAGCGATCCCAGCTGCTGGAGAGCAGCCAGAGTCCGTGGATGAAGACCACCGGCGTCAGGCCGGATGCGTTGGCCCGTTCGATCTCGGCCAGCTCGTGATTCGTCAATGACATGGCAACTCCTCGGGGTGGGTGTGCAGATGCGGATGTCGGCAAGTCAACGCCGGAGGCGGACGCCGCGCATCGGTCGCCCATACCTAGATTCGAGACCTGCACCCGGTCGGTGCCGCGGATCACTCGGACTCGAGTGCCTGTCGCAACTGCTCGCGCCCGGTGATGCCGAGCTTTCGGAACGCCGCGTACAGATGGGCCCCGATCGTCCGCGGCGAGAGGAAGAGCCGCTCCGCGACCTCACGATTGGTGAGGCCGTCGGCCGCGAGCTCGGCCACGCGGAGCTCCTGGGGCGTCAGCACATGGGTTCCCGATGGCTTGGCGTCGCGAAGCCGCTCGCCGGAGGCGCGCAGCTCGTCGCGGGTGCGCTCCGCCCACCTCTCGGCCGGGAACTCCTCGAACAGGCCGAGGGCGAGGTTCAGGTGCCTCCGGCATTCCGAGAACCGGTGGAGCCGGCGCAGGCGTGCGCCGATCAGCAGGTGGGCCCGCGCCTGCAGGAAGGGGATCGACAGCGGGTGGTGCTCGAGGGCGGCGGATGCCTCGGCGAGTCGTGCGTCCTCGGTGAGCGCGATGCGGGCGAAGCCGAGCACGGATTCGAGCACCGGTGCATGCCAGCCGTCGTGGATCGCGGCGATCGCGGCGACCTCGGCCTCGGCCGTCGACCGATCTCCCGCCAGCAGGAACGCCTGCACGAGGTCCGGCAGCGACACGATCCGGAACATCAGGTGGAACACGACGTCGGTCGGATCGGTCAGGCGTCGCAGCAGCGTCTCGGCCTCACGAGGCCGTCCGGTCACGACCGCGGCCATGCCCTCGGCGAAGACGAGCGTCGCGCGGGGCGACTGGGACTCGAGCACGAGGGCCGCGACCGGAGACGAGTCGGCGATCGCCCGGGCGTCGGGCGTGATGCCGTCGAGCGCGTCGTACCACGCGAGGGCCACCCGCGCGGCGGCCCCGAGGCCCGGATCCTCCATGTCGATCGCGATCGTGAGGCATTCGCCGATGTTCGCCCGTCCGTGCGCGAACCGCCCCTGGAGGAAGCAGATCCACGCCAGGCCCATCAGGGCGTGCGGCAGCAGTGCGCGGTCGCCCCTGGATCGGAATCCGTCGACCGCGCGCTGCAGGTACTCGGCCGCCGGGTCGATCTCCCCGCAGAGGTTGAGGGCGTAGCCGAGGTACCACGCCCCGATCGCGTCCTCGGTTGCGATCGCGGCCCGGCCCCGGATTCGCGCGATGACGTCGTCGCCTCGCTCGGCCGGCCGCGACACGGCGGCGAGGAGGAGGGCGCGTGGCTCGTCGGGATCGAGCCGGAAGGCGCGTGCCGCCTCATCGATCAGGGTGCCCGGGCTGGCTTCTGCGGCGTGGTCCCACGCGATCGAGGCCAGATGCAGCAGGGCATCCAGCGCGGCCTCGGCGTCACCCGCCCGGCGCATCCCCTCGATGGCGGAGAGCGCCGGTCGCAGGTCGCCGCGCGAGAGCGCCGATTCCTCGACGGGCTGCAGCTCGCGCAGCCAGGCGGACCGCGAGCGTGCGCGCGGGTCGTCCGTTTCGGCGTCGACCTCGTTCAGGAGCCCGAATGCGACCCTCGGCGCGCCGGAGCGGACGGCCGCCTCCGCCGCGCGGAGCAGGAGGTCGATGCGCATCGGAGACGTGGCCGTGAGCTCGGCCGCGCGGCAGAATGCGCGCATCGCGGTCGCCGCGTCGCCGCCGGCGATGCTCGCGTCGCCGATCTGCGCCAACTCGGCGGCAAGCCGGTGGTCGCTGCCCGACGCGAGGTCGGCACGCCACCACACCGTGCGGGGGCCTTCGGGAATCGTCTCGACCAGCGCACGGAGCACCGCCGACCGCTCCGACGACTCGGCCGCGCCGGCGATCGCGGAACGCACGAGCGGATGCCGGAAGCCCATGCGACGTTGTGCCGGATCGATCAGTCCGGCCGCGATCGCGGGGCCGAGCAGGTCTTGCGGCGGCGATCCGCCGAGGACGAGTCCGACGGCGGCCGCCGTCTCGTCGATCGAATCGCATCCCAGCGCGCCCGCGAGCACGCCGAGCCTCGTGGGCCGTGGCAGCTCGGAGTACCGTCCGACGAAGGCCAGCTCGAGTCGGCGGGTGAGGGGCACGACGTCGAGTTCGGCCGTGCGCACGTCGACGATGGGCAGTTCGACCAGCGCGAGCGGATTGCCGTCCGCGAGCTCGAGCAGCACGCGCCGATCCGTGGCACCGGGCCGGTCGGGACGGCTGTCGAGAAGCCGGTTGGCGTCGATGAAGCTGAGCGGGGCGAGATGGATGCGCTCGATCAGCTCCGCCTCGACGGCGTCGCGGCCGACCCGCGAGGTCATGACCACGATGATCGGATCCGACGAGATGCGTCGGGCGACCATGAGCAGCGTCTGCCGGGAGGCGGCGTCGATCCAGTGCAGGTCCTCGCCGATCACGAGCAGGGGGCTCACCCTCGCCGCGTCGGTGATCAGCGTCAGGGCCGCGACCCCGGCGAGGAACGTGGTCGGCATCGCCCCGGCACGCACGCCGAACGCGACCTCCAGGGCTTCGCGCTGCGGCTGGGGCAACGCCGGAATGTGCTCCTGCAGCGGATGGAGCAGGAGATGCAGCCCCGAGAACGGAGTCGCGGACTCGTCGGGCGTGCCGGTGGTCCGGAGCACGCGCAGGCCCCGTTCGCGTGCACGTCGCTCGTACTCGTCGACCAGGGCCGATTTTCCGACGCCGGGATCGCCCTCGATGACGAGCGCCGACCCGCCCGAGCCCGCTTGCGCGCAGCGCGCGTCGAAGGACTCGAGCTCGGGCTGTCGTCCGACGAATGCTCGATCGAGCGGCATGAGAGCAGTCTCGCGCATCCCGGACCTCCGCGGTACCCGTCGAGCGCGGTCTCGTTGCGGCATCCGCCCGCGTGCGCGAGGATCTCGGGCGAGGGGGTGCCTCCATGGGACGGCTCATCTACACGGCGATCGCGTCGCTCGACGGCTACATGGCCGACGCCGATGGCGGGTTCGACTGGTCGGCGCCCGACGAAGAGGTGCACGCGGCCGTCAACGCCCAGCAGCGCGAGGTCGGCACGATGCTGCTCGGGCGGCGCATGTACGAGGTGCTCCGGGTGTGGGAGCACCTGGACGTCGAGGGCGAGCCCGAGGTGATCCGCGAGTTCGCCGAGCTGTGGCGGGCCACCGACAAGGTCGTCTACGCGAGCACGCTCGACGCCGTGAGCAGCGAGCGCACCCGAATCGAGCGCGTGTTCGATGTCGACGAGGTCGGGCGCCTGGTCGCGGCATCCGCTCTGGACGTCTCGATCTCGGGGCCGACCCTCGCCGCGCGCGCACTGCGCGCCGACATGGTCGACGAGGTGCGCCTGTACCTCTCACCGGTGGTGGTCGGCGGCGGGCTGCGCGCGATTCCCGATGGACTGCGACTCGACCTCGAACTCGTCGACGAGCGCCGCTTCTCGGGTGGCGTGGCCTACCTGGCGTACCGGCCGCGAGGCCCGCGCCCGGCTCAGTAGAGGTCGGGCGAGGGCGTCGAGGCCTGGCGGATCGAGACGTCGGCGTGCCGGTCGAACCGGTAGCCGATGCCGCGGACCGTGCGCACGATGTCCTGATAGTGGGCGAGCTTGGAACGCAGGCGCCGCACGTGCACGTCGATCGTGCGCTCGCTCGGCACCTCGTCTTCGGCGGACCAGAGGTTCTCGATCAGCTCGTGGCGGTCGATGGTGCGCCCCTCGCGGAGCACGAGGAACTGGAGCAGCTCGAACTCCTTGTACGTGAGGCCGGCGGGCTCGCCGTCGAGGAGCACCCGCTTGCGCGAGATGTCGATGATGACGCCGTTGGGGTGGCGGTCGGTGTCGTTGCGGGCCTCGCCCGTGTCGCGCTGCTTGGCGAGCGCGGCCGGGTCTTGCAGGGCGAGTCGCACGACGTCGACGTCGCGACCGCCGGCGCCGGCCGGCGCCAGGGCGACGGCGGCGTAGGTCTCGGCAGACGGGGCGATCTCGCCGGTGAGGGCGCGGAGCGCCTCGACGATGCGGTGCAGGGTGGTGCCGTCGGCGTCGGCCTTCGACTCGTCGATGCCGACGTAGAGCACGAAGCCGCGGGCCTCGGTGCCGTCGGGGACGGCGCGCACACGGGGTGCTGCGGGGCGCTCGGCGGCCGGGGCGACCTGCGATGCGGGGGCGGCGGCGAGCGGTGCCGCGCTGCGGAGGGTCGTGCCGGCGATGCGGGGTGCGTCGATGCGAGGGGCGTCGATACGGGCCTCGGTGCGGGCGGCGACGGTGCGGGCGGGAGCGATGGCGAGAGACATGATGGATTCCTTGCGATGAAGACGGTGCGGCGAACACCCCTCTGCGGGGTGTGGCGAAGGCCCGGGGGCCGAATGCGAACCTGTGGAAGGTTCGGGAGTCCGGGCCGAACGAGAGCGGTTCGGCTACTGGGACTCGGCGGGAAGGTCGCGGGTCAGCGGCACATTCGACAACACATGGGCGCACGGGCCGACATCATCATGTCGGTCGTCCTGAGGGCCTCGGGGGCGATCAGGGAGCGTGCGGTGTCAGTCATGAGCGATAGTCAATCCGACGACTCGTGATGTGTCAATCCGTGACGCGGGCATGACGTGGTGTGACGCCGCAGACGGTGCAGGTGCGGGCACGTCATGCGGCAGGATCGGGGAACCCGACCCTGCGATGCAAAGAATCTGCGAGAAGAGCATGATGAAAAAAATCTTCTGCAGTCTGGCTGCCGAAAATACGCGGAGCGACCGAAGATCCTTCGGAAGTGCGGTCGCATGCCGCGGAGTCTAGACCGTTCCGTACAGGCGGTCGCCCGCGTCGCCGAGGCCGGGCACGATGTACCCGTGCTCGTTGAGCCGCTCGTCGAGCGCGCCGAGCACGACGGTGACGTCTTGACCGTGCAGTTGCTCTTCGACGAAGGCGAGCCCCTCGGGCGCGGCGAGGATGCAGATCGCCGTGACATCCGTCGCCCCGCGCGCCAGCAGGAACTCGATCGCGGCCGCGAGCGACCCGCCCGTGGCGAGCATCGGGTCGAGCACGAAGCACTGCCGGTCGGAGAGATCGTCGGGCAGGCGCTCGGCGTACGTCGTGGGCTGGAGCGTCTCTTCGTTGCGCGCCATGCCGAGGAATCCGACCTCGGCGCTCGGCAGCAGCTTGACCATGCCCTCGAGCATGCCGAGGCCGGCGCGCAGGATCGGCACGATGAGCGGCTTCGGGTCGGCGATGCGCACGCCCGTCGTGGGCGCCACGGGCGTCACGATGTCGACCGGCTCGACGCGCACGCCGCGCGTGCCCTCGTAGGCGAGGAGCGTCATCAGCTCTTCGACCAGTGCCCGGAAGACCGGCGACGGGGTGTCCTTGTCGCGGAGCACCGTCAGCTTGTGGGTGATGAGCGGGTGGTCTGCAACATGGACTCGCATAGGCTCGAGTCTATTCGGCGGCATGCCGGGACGGGAGAGCGCGATGGACGTGCCGATGCACCGCGAGTGGATGCGGCTCGCGCTCGCCGAGGCGGCCCAGGCGCCCGCGACCCGTGACGTTCCCGTCGGCGCGATCGTCATCGATGCCGAGGGGCGGGTGATCGCCGCCCGGCGCAACGAGCGCGAGCTCACCGGCGACCCGACGGCGCACGCCGAGGTGCTCGCGCTCCGCACCGCCGCTGCGGCCACGGGCGACTGGCGGCTCGAGGGCTGCACGCTCGTGGTCACGCTCGAGCCGTGCGTCATGTGCGCGGGGGCGATCCTCGCGGCCCGGGTGCCGACCGTCGTCTTCGGCGCGTGGGACGACAAGGCCGGGGCCTCCGGTTCGCTCTACGACGTGCTGCGCGACCGGCGGCTCAACCACCGCGTCGAGGTGTTCCCGGGCGTCGAGGCCGAGGCATCCGCTCGTCTGCTGCTCGACTTCTTCGGCGACCCGCTCAGGCGCCCCTGAGCCCTGCCGAGAGGCGCCGGAAGTTCTGCGCCGCGAGCGCTGCCGGTCCGTCGGGGCCCTGCGGCGGGGCATCCGTCTCGGCCCAGGTCTCGAGGGCGACGCGGATCGCATCGGTGGCGGCCGCGGCGGCCAGCCTGGTCGTGACCGGGTCGAGCGCGGACTCGGAGAGTTCGGCGATGACGCCGTGCAGCTTCGACTCCGACTCGCGGTTGACGCGGTACCAGACCGTCATCAGGGCCGGGTCGTCGACGCCGGCGCGCAGGAGCCCGCGCGTCCAGTGCACGCCGTCGACCTCGTCGGCCTCGGGGGTGAGCGCCTCGACGATCGCGTGCTCGATCGCGGTGAGCGGGTCGAGGGAGCGGTCGGATGCCGCGAGCAGGGCTCGCCACCGGTCGGCGCCGACGGTGAGCAGGGGCGCGACCGCGTCCTCCTTCGTGCGGAAGTACCGGTAGAACGTGCGGAGCGCGACGCCGCCCGCGGCCGCGATCTCCTCGGCCGTGGTGGCGTCGGGCCCGCGATCGGTGAACAGGCGGGCGGCGGCGTGGGCGAGTTCGAGCTGCGTCGCCGCCTTGCGGCGCTCGGTCAGCGTCGGGGTTCTCTCGTCCACCCTCGAAGCGTACGCGATGGGGCTCCCGAGTTCGGCGCGTTGCGCCGAAGTGGCACAACGTGCCATATAGGCGTAGCGTGTAGGAAACGTCACCGACTCGAAAGGTCGCCAGCCATGAACCGCTACGAAGGTCGCCGCGCACTCGTCACCGGGGGAGGGTCCGGCATCGGCCAGGCCACCGTCCTCCGCCTCCTCTCCGAAGGCGGCAGCGTCGTCGCCGCGGATGTCAGCGAGGCCGGACTCGCCGACACCGTCGCCAAGGCCGCCGACACCGTCGCCAAGGCCGGCGACGCCGCCGCCCGCCTCACGACCGTCGTCGTGGACATCGCCGACGAGGCATCCGTTCGCGAGGGCGTCGCCGCCGCGGTCGGCGCGCTCGGCGGTCTCGACGTGCTCGTCAACGCCGCGGGCATCCTGCGCTCCTCGCACACGCACGAGACGACGCTCGAGCAGTTCCGCCGGCTCATCGACGTGAACCTCGTCGGCACCTTCCTCATGATCCGCGAGTCGATCCCCGCGCTGCTCGAGGGCAACGGCGCTGCCGTCGTGAACTTCAGCTCCACGTCGGCGGCGTTCGCGCACCCCTACATGTCGGCCTACGCGGCCAGCAAGGGCGGCGTGCAGTCGATGACCCACGCGCTCGCCGCCGAGTACGCCAAGCAGGGCATCCGCTTCAACTCGGTGCAGCCCGGCTCGATCTCGTCGGGCATGACCGACGGTTCGGGCGAGAGCCGGCAGAGCCAGGGTCCCGGCCTGCCCGCCGACGCCGACTTCAGCCTCTTCATGAAGCTGGCGCCCGCCATCACGCAGGGCTTCGCCGGGCCCGAGGCCGTCGCCGGCGTCGTCGCCATGCTCGCGAGTGAAGACGGTGCGTTCATCACCGGCACCGAGGTGCGCATCGACGGCGGCACGCACTTCTGACGCGGGTGCGCCGGACGGGCGCCGAGGGCGCCGGGTCTGCGCCGGGCGGCGGCTACGCGGCCGCCGTGCGGCGCGACTCGAGTCCGTCGAGGTACTCGCCGAGGAGCAGGGCGGATGCCGCCTGCGCACGGGGCCCGTACGTCGCGCGCTCCGCGCGCAGCTGCTCGCGGCTGAGGCCGTACTCGGGCAACTCGTCGCCCCACTGCGAGAGCCACTCCTCGTGGATCGCGTCGTCGACCTCGGGGTGGAACTGCACGGCGAGCAGCCAGTCGCCCTTGGCGAACGCCTGGTTCTCGTACTGCGCCGAGCCGGCGAGGCGAACGAGCGTGTCGTCGTCGGGCAGCTCGAACGTGTCGCCGTGCCACTGCACGGTCGGCACGCCGGCGAAATGCCGCACGGGCGAGGCGGCACCTGCATCGGTGGGCTCGACGCCCAGCCAGCCGACCTCCTTGCGCTCGCCCCGGTAGGCGCGGCCGCCGAGCGTCGCCGCGAGCATCTGCGCACCGAGGCAGACGCCGAAGATCGGCGCCTCGGCGAGGATGCGGCTGCGCAGCAGCGCCATCTCGTCGGCGAGGTACGGGTAGCGGTCGGTCTCGTACGCGGCCTCGTCACCGCCCAGCACGACGACGAGATCTGGTGCGAGCGGGTCGAGCCCCGAGACATCCGTCACCGGCGCGTCGACCGTGACGATCTCGTAGCCGTGCGCCTCGAGCGTCGGGCCGAGGTTGCCGAGGCCGATCGCCGAGTCATGCCGGAGGATCAGCGCCGTGCGCGGACGCCGGGTCGAGGCATCCGTCACTCGAGGCCCTTGATGACGATCGCGTCGGTGGGCGGCGCGGCGAGATTCGGGTCGACCCACACGTCGGGCTCGATGTAGATGACGCGGGCGGCCGGCACGGCGGCCCGGATGCGCTGCTCGATGACGTTGGTCGCGGCGGCGACCTCGAGCAGCGGCTGGTCGGCGGTGAAGCCGAGCTTGGCCGCGACGAGCAGCTCGTCGGGGCCGAGGTAGAGCGTCTTCATGTGGATGATGCGCTCGATCTCGGGACCCGCGGTGATGGCCTGCTCGATGGCCGTCACGTCTTCGTCGGTCGCGCCCTCGCCGACGAGCAGGCTCTTCGTCTCGATGCCGAGCACGATCGCCACGACCACGAGGAGCGTGCCGATCATGAGCGTGCCGACGGCATCGAACGTCGGGTTGCCGGTGATGACCGTGAGCCCGACCGCGAGGAACGCGAAGACGAGGCCGATGAGGGCGGCGACGTCTTCGAGCAGCACGACCGGCAGTTCGGGGGCCTTGGCGCGGCGGATGAACTGCACCCAGCTCTGACGCCCGCGCACGTGGTTGGACTCCTTGACCGCGGTGCGCAGCGAGAACGACTCGAGCAGGATCGCGATCGTGAGCACGAGCATCGGCAGCCACGCGTTCTCGAGCTCGTGCGGGTGGGTCAGCTTGTCGATGCCCTCGTAGATCGAGAAGATGCCGCCGACCGAGAACAGGATGATCGAGACGACGAAGGCGTACACGTAGCGTTCGCGGCCGTAGCCGAACGGGTGCTCCTTGTCGGCCGCCTTGCGCGCCTTGCGGCCGCCGAGGATGAGCAGCAGCTGGTTGCCGGCGTCGGCGAGGGAGTGCACGCCCTCGGCGAGCATCGACGCCGACCCCGAGAAGAACCACGCGATGAACTTGGTCAGGGCGATGCCCGTGTTGGCGAGGAATGCCGCGATGATGGCCTTGGTTCCGCCCGATGCGCTCATGGGTCGATTCTAGGATGGGACGCATGCCTGATCGATCGTCCGTGACCCTGCCCGCGATCGCCTTCCTCGGAGCCGGATCCATGGCCCGCGCCGTGCTCACCGGGCTGTTGCAGCCGGGCGTCTCGGTCGACGGCGGCATCCGCGCCACGAACCGGTCGGCCGCGAACGCGGCATCGCTGTCCGAACTCGAGGGCGTGACGGCGTACGCCACCGAGACGGATGCCTCGGCCAACCGCACCGCGGTCGCCGGAGCCAAGCTCGTGGTCGTCGCCGTCAAGCCCGCCATGGTGCCCGACCTGCTGCGCGAGATCGCCGACGCGCTCGAGCCCGACGCCGTCGTCGTGTCGGTCGCCGCGGGCGTCACCGTCGCCACGTTCGAGTCGCTGCTGCCGACGTCGGTCTCGGTGATCCGCTCGATGCCGAACACGCCCGCCCTCGTCGGCCGGGCGGTCACGGGCATCGCGGCCGGCACGCGTTCCTCGCAGGAGGACCTCGCGCTCGCCGTCGCGCTCTTCGAGACCGTCGGCGAGGTCATCGTGGTGCCCGAGGAGCAGATCGACGCCCTCTCCACGATCTCGGGCTCCGGGCCCGCCTACGTCTTCTACCTCATCGAGCAGCTCACGGCGACGGCCGTCGGCAAGGGGTTCACGCCCGAGCAGGCGGCCGTCATGGTCGAGGGCACGTTCCGGGGCGCGAGCGAACTGCTCGCGACATCCGACGCCGACCCGCCCGAGCTGCGCCGGCGCGTGACGAGCCCCAAGGGCACGACCGAGCGCGCCGTGGCCGTGCTCGAGGGCGCCGGGCTCGAGCGCATCTTCGACGAGGCGACGGATGCCGCGCTCGCCCGCGCCCGCGAGCTGGCGGCCGGGGCGTGAGCTCCGACGCGCGCCGAGGGTTTCCGTTCTCGTCGAGTGTTTCCGCTCGGGGGGACGCACCCGGCGCGAACGGAAACATCGAAGGCCGCGGATCGGGCCGGGCCGCCGGTCTCCATCTCGACGGGGAGCCGCGCTTCGCCTGGCGCGGCGTCATGCTCGACGTCGCGCGCCGGTTCCGGCCGATGCCCGACCTGCTGCGCTTCGTCGACCTGCTCGCCGCGCACGGGCTCAACGTGCTGCAACTGCACCTCACCGACGACCAGGGCTGGCGCTTCGAGGTGCGGGCGTATCCGCGGCTCACCGAGATCGGCGGACGTCGCTCGCAGTCCCAGCTCGGCCACGGGCCGGACTCGACCCTCGACGGCGTGCCCCACGAGGGCTCGTACACCCAGCACGAGCTGCGTGAGCTCGTCGCCTATGCGGCGGCTCGAGGCATCCGCGTGGTGCCCGAGATCGACGTTCCCGGTCACGCGCAGTCGATCCTGGCGGCGTATCCCGAGTTCGGCGTCGGCGGCGTCGAGGCGGTGCGGGCGCGGGTCGCCGAACCATGGACGCGCTACGGCATCTCCGACGAGGTGCTGAACGTCGAGGACGAGACCATCGCGTTCGTCTGCGCGGTGTTCGACGAGCTCTGCGACGTGTTCGACTGCGACGAGTTCGGCCCCGGCGTACTCGGCCCCGGCATCGTCGGGTTCGGCGGCGACGAGGCGCGCAAGCGGCGCTGGGCGGCCGACGCCCGCACGCAGCAGCTCATGGCCGAGCGCGGCCTGGCCACCGAAGAGGAGCTGCAGGCGTGGTTCCTCTCGCGGGTCGCCGCGCATCTGGCGGCGCGCGGGCGACGCGTCATCGGGTGGGACGAGATGCTCGAGGGTGCGGGTGGTGCGGGTGGTGCGGGTGGCGGTGGCGCGGGCGGTGCCGGTGGCGCGGGCGCCGCGGCATCCGCGCTTCCCGCCGACGCCGTGGTCGCCTCGTGGCGAGGTCCGGTGGGCGCCGAACTCGGCGCGCGCCTCGGCCACGACGTCGTGCTCTGCCCCGACCTCTGGACCTACCTCGACTACCGGCAGTCGGATGCCGCGATCGAGCCGATCCCGGTCGGCACCGTGCTCTCGCTCGAGGACGTCGCCACGTTCGAGCCGCTCGGCCCTGCTGCGTCTCCGGCGCTGCGCGAGCGCGTCGTCGGTGTGCAGGCCAACGTCTGGACCGAGCACCTCGACACGCGCGAGCGACTCGACTACGCGGTGTTCCCGCGGCTCGGGGCGTTCGCCGAGGTCGCCTGGAACGGCGGGCCGCTCGATTGGCCGTCGTTCGCCGCCCGTCTGCCGGCGTACCTCGCGTGGCTCGACGAGCAGCGCGTCGACTACCGCCCCCTCGATGGGCCCCGGCCCGACCAGCAGCGGCCGGGTGTGCCGGGTGCGCCGCGTGATCGCGCGTCGCGCATCGCCGAACTCGCGGAGCTCACGGCGAACCTGCGCGCCGCGCGCTGATCGCTCCGTCGTTCCCGGATCGATTTCCGGCCGGATGTCGATTTTCGGGGTGCTTCCTCGTCACCATGGTGTGACGGACCTCGTCACGGCCTCGCAAGGGGGCTGAGATCGAAGGAGAGACAGCATGACCGACACGTACCTGTATCTGATCCACGAGCCCGACTGGGATTCCGACGCGTTCCTCGGCGACCGAGCGGGCGTGCCCGGCGGCGAGCCCGAGAACAACTTCCCTGAGCACAAGGCGTTCCAGGAGGCCGTCGAACGCCTCGGGGCCCGCATCGTCGGCGGTGCGGCGCTGCAGAACGCACGCCACGGCGGCCGGGTGACCCCCGGCGACGGCGACCGCGTCGAGGCCGACGCGGTCTACTCCGACGGGCCGTACCCCGACACGAGCGAGGTCGTCTCGGGCTACTACATGGTCGAGACCGACGACGAGGCGCTCGCCCGCCGCATCGCCGCGCTCGTGCCGACCGGCGGCCACGTCGAGTGGCGCAAGGTGTTCCCGATCTCGTGACCGACCCGATCGCCGATCTGGGCGAGGACTTCGTCGACGCCTGGCCACGCATCGTGCGCGCCCTGGCCGCCTACACGGGCAGCCTCGACGACGCGCAGGAGTACGCGGCCGAGGCGATCGCGAGGGCCGTCGCCCAGGCCGGCGACGGCGCTCCGCCGCTCGGGTCGCTCGCCGCCTGGTGCACCGCCGTCGGCAAGCGCGCCTGGATCGACGACCGCCGACGCGCGGCCGTCGAACAGCGGCACGTGCAGGAGATGGCAGGCGGACTGGCGGGCGAACTGCGCCAGGACATCACCGCAGCGGATGCCTCGGACGCGGCATCCGCTCGTGGACTGCCGCTCGGCGACGCACTCGACGACCGGGTCGCCCTGCTGTTCGTGGCCTGCGACCCCGCCCTCACGGAGCAGGCGAGGCTCGTGCTCGCGCTGCGCGTCGTGTGCGGGCTCGACGTGCCACGCATCGCTGCGCACCTCGGCATCCGGCCGTCGGCGGCCGCGGCACGCCTCACGAGGGCGAAGCACGCGCTCGCCGAGGCCCGCGGACGCTTCCACGTGCCCGAGGCTCCCGAGCGCCGGGTGCGCCTTCCGGTTGTGCTCGCGAGCGTCGCCGGCATGTTCACGGTCGCTCATCGCGACGTGCTCGACCCGCAGAGCCCGCTCGACGATCTCGGACGTCAGGCGCTCTCGATCGCCGACGCGCTCGTGGCCGAGTACCCGGACGACCCTGAAGTGCGGGGGCTGCGGGCCGTCGTGCGGCTCGGCCTCGCCCGCCGCCCCGGCCGGCTCGACGAGCACGGCGCCGCGGTTCCGCTCGACGAGGTCGACCGCAGCCGTTGGGATCGTCGACTCATCGAGGCCGGACTCGACGACGCCGCGGCCGCCGCCGCGGCCGACCGGGGCGACGGGCGCTTCGTGCTCGAGGCCGCGATCGCCGGCCTGCACACCTCGGCACCGGGCTTCGCCCAGACCGACTGGGATCGCGTCGTCGCCTTCTACATCGCGCTCGAGCGGGTCTGGGGATCGCCCTCGGTCACCGCCGGGCGACTCTCGGCCGAACTGCACCGCGCCCTGCTCGCCCCGGCGTCGGGGGAGCGCACGGCGTCGCTCCGCGGCATCCGGCACGAACTGGAGGCGCTCGCCGGAGGCTCGGCCCCGTACGCGGCGCTCGACGCGAGCCTCGCACTCGCCGATCTCGCGTGGCGCACCGGCCGGCGCGAGGAGGCGGCGGCCGAGTACGCGCGCCTCGCCGGGCTGGTGCCGACCGAGCCGGTGCGGCGGTTCTGCCTGGGGCGGGCTGGGGCCTCGGCCGGGTGAGGGTGCCTGCACCTCGCGGGCGCGTGAGGCTTGCCGCCTCCTGACGGCATGCGGGTCAGCCGGTGCCCCGCAGGCCCTCCTTCGCGAGTTCGCGGAGCATCGACGGGACGACCCACGAGCCGTCGTCGGCGCGCTCGAGCCCGAACAACGAGAGCAGCCCGATGAGTTCGTCGAGCTCTCGGAGCAGCGCGGACTCGTCGGACGACTCGTTGTGCGTGCGCACGTCTCGCGCCGCGCGCATTGCGAGCGCGTGCGTTCGGCCGCTCGGCTCGTCGAGCCATTCGGGCGCGAACCCGAGTTCGCGAGCCGAGTACTCGTGGAACCGCTCTGCAACGGGCAGGCCTTCGTCACCGGCAGCTCGGATCGCGGCGTCTCGGATCGCCCGTGTGACGGTGTCATGCCAGGTGCCGAACTCGCCGCTCGGGCAATCGCACGTGTGTTCGCAGACGTCGGCGGCCTCTCGGCCGTAGGCCCAGGTGGCGTATCGGTGCCCGCCTCGGAGCATCTGGAGTGCCCCGACGATACGACGCGAGCCGATCGTGGGATCGGCCAGGCTTCCGTCGGCGATGGCGAGGAGGAACAGTTGAGCGGATGCCGCGGTGGCGACCTTGCCGACGAGTTCTCTCGCCAGCACCGACCACAGGTTGTTCGGGTGGGCCGCTGCTGCGATGCGCTTGCTGACACGGAGCATGCCATTGCGCGAGTACAGCAGACGCCAGCGCTTCAGATGGACGACGATCTGCAGCATCCGCGCCTCATCGCAGCCGAGCTCATCGGCGCCCGTCCTGATGACGGCGGCATCCACCGCGCCGTCGACGAGCGGGATGCCGCGGCCGGCGGCGCGTGCGAGCACCCAACCGAACTCCTGAGCGGCGGTGCGCGCCTCCTCGGCGGTGACGATCGTCGGCAGGTCGAGTCCGCTCGCGGCGAGGTGCTGCTCGAAGCCGGCCCGCGCCGGCATGGGCAACTCCTGGGCGATCCAATCGAGTCGGGCAATGGGGGTCGAGCGCGCTCGCCGGTGCGTTCGCGCGTTCGTCTCGGGAGCACCGAGGTCGAGGGCGTCGAGCCTGCGCTGCGCGGACGCGAGGTCGAACGTCTCGGGGTCGAAGCTCGCCCACGGGCCGACGGCGTGCTCGACCTGCGTGCGGAGCGTCTCGTGTTCTGGATGGGCGTCGTCGGCGAGGACGCCCGCCAGCACGGCATGCTCATAGGCTCCGCGTGCGCACGGGAACGGTGCTCGCCGCTCGCCGGCGACCACGCGCGGCGAGGATGGCGCAGCGAGGTCGGACCCGACCTCGTGGATCTCGACGAGCCAGTCGCTCTCGCAGGTGTGCGCGTAGTACAGGGGGACTGCGGCGTTCAGGAGCCTGCCGCCGAAGAGCGCGGCGACCCGCACGGTCTCCGCGTCGACGACCGTCGGATCGCGGAAGTCGATCATCGTCCATCGGTCGCCCCAGCGGCGCCGCGAGGTCGACCAGGATGCGGCGTCGAGCGTGTCGGTGAAGAGGTGACGGCCGCAGCTCTGACCCTCGAAGACCGCCTGGATGACCGAGCGCAGGTCGGAGAGCCGCAGATCGGCGTCGACGACGACCTCACGCCAGATCTCGGGCAGGGGGCCGACCAGCGTGAGCCGGAGCCGGAGGGCTTGGGCAGGAATGGATTGGCGCATGTCTCGACGGTATGGAGCGTGCGAAAGCACCTCCGCGCGAGGGAGCGATCTGTGGACGATCGGGCGTCGAGCGAGGTTGGGGAGGAGGGGCGTCGACGCACCGCAGAGGAGGCTGGGCGCGGGCGGGTCCTGACCTCGGGATCTCGATCCCCGGGCGACTACGGTGGCCGCATGAGTACCGATGACGATCGCCCGAACTTCCCCGGCGCTCCGGTGCGGGTGCGCGCGACGAAGTGGGGCGCCAGACCGCACTGGGAGTTCGACGGAACCTGGCTCGGTGCCGATGCGCATGGCGATTGGGTCGGCTTCCCGGCCGGCACCGAGTTCGCACGGCCTGGCAGGGCGTTCACGGCGACGTGGGATTCGGTCTCGCTCTTCCCGCGCTCGGGTTGGGCCGCCACGTTCCACACGGGGCATCCGCGTGGCCTCGGCATCTACATCGACCTCGCCACGACTCCCACCTGGACCGCGGATGCCTCGGGCTGGACGGTCTCGTACGTCGACCTCGACCTCGATGTCGTCGAGCGCGCCGGTGCGCCGGCGTTCATCGATGACGAGGACGAGTTCGCCGAGCATGCGGTGGAGTTCGGATACCCGTCGGAGCTCGTGGCGCGGGTGGAGGCGGACGCTCGGGCGCTCGTGCAGGCGGTGCAGCGGAAGGACGTGCCCTTCGATGGCGCGACCGCTGCGGAGTGGCTGGGCCGCCTCGCTTCGGGCCCGTACCGCTGAAGACGCGAGCTCTGATGGATCGCGTTCCTTCTCATGCATCGAACATATCTACGATTCAGGTGCGGGGGCCGACGTCAAGGCCATGAGCGGCGACGGTCTGGTGCGGGTCACCGAATCGTTGGCCGAGCTGGTGCGCCGTGTGCAGGCGTTGCAGGCCAGGTGCGCCGCGGAGCTCACGAGTCGTGCACGTGAGGGCGGCGATGCGGCGGATGCGATCCGCCGGTTCCTCGACGGCATCGCCGTGCGAGCCGATCGAGCCGACCTCGACGACGCCGAACGGTTCCTCGTCGAACGCGCGCCCGTGGTCGGCGTCGACGGCCTCGCCCGGCTGATCAAGCAGCTGCAGGCGCGGCTCGATCCAGACGGGGTCAAGCCGCGCGAAGACGAACTCCGGGCGAAGCGGGGTCTGCGGTCGACGGCCGTGTCGGCGGGCAGGCCGCTGGTGCCGGTGGGACAGATGCGGCGGTCGATGAGCAGCGCACCTCGACCTCGGCCGGGCGGCCCGCCTCTTCACGCCCGCGCAGAAGCTCGCGCTCATCGAACGCGACGGCGGCTGCGCCTGGCCGGCATGCAACCGTCCGCCCTCGCACACACAGGCCCACCACATCAGATGGTGGAAACGGCACGGCGGCCGCACCGACCTCGAAAACGGCATCATGCTCTGCTCGCACCACCACCACCACCGCGTGCACGACGACGGGTGGGTCATCATCGTCCGTCACGGTCAGACCTGGTTCACGCCGCCGGTGCACGTCGATCCACAGCAACGACCACGTCCGGGCAACCGAAGGGTGCCGCTGCCGGTCGGCAGCGATGATCGACGATCTGCAGTGGCGGCCTGATCCGGTGCGCCATCCGGGGTGCGCCATCCGGGGTGCGCCATCGGGGGCGCGTTGGCCAGAGCGTCGAACTCGGCTCAGGCGCGCCGCTCGAGCAGCACCATGACCTCGAAATGCGGCGTCTGCGGGAACATGTCGAACACGCGTGCCCGCACCGGCCGCAGCGACGGCATGGCCGCGAGGTCCTTGGCGAGCGAGGTCGCGTTGCAGCTCGAGTAGAGCACATGCGGGACGTCGGATGCCTCGAGCCATCCGCTGAGCTCACCGCCGATGCCGCGACGCGGCGGGTTGACGACGACGAGGTCGGGCACGTCTGCGGCCGCCGCATCGAGCGCGAAGCGGGTGGCATCGCCGGCGGCGAAGCGCACACGATGCAGCGCGGCATCCGTTCGGCTGAGCTCGGCGCTCGCGACCGCCTCGACGCTCGTCTCGATGCCGGTGACGGCGATGCCCGACAGATGCAGGGCGAACCCGCCGACGCCCGAGTAGAGATCCCACGCCGAGGCCGGTGCGAGGTCGGTGATCCAGTCGCGCGCCTCGGCGTAGAGGGCCGCGGCGATCGCCGTGTTCGTCTGGAAGAAGCTCTGCGGGCGCAGGTGCATCGTCACGTCGTTCAGGCGCATCGACAGCGTCTGCGCCTCGGTGAGCACGATCTCGTGCTCGCCCTCGAGCACGGCCTTGTGCTCGGGCAGCACGTTCACGCTCACGACCCGCGCGGTCGGCAGATCGGCGAGCAGGGTCGGCAGGTGCTTGCGGATGCGGGCCACCGGCTCCGTCGAGCGCAGCACGAAGCGCACCATGAGCTCGCCGTCGGGCGATTCGGTCACGATGAGGTGCTTGAGCTCGCCCGTGCGGCTCGGCACGTCGTACGGCGTGATGCGCGCGAGCGTGATGAACCGCGCGATCGGCCCGAACGCCGCACGGTGTCCGGGCGAGCAGATGCCGCAGGCCTGCAGGTCGACTCCGTGGCCGTCGGCGTCGAGGATGCCGATCGTGGGGGAGGAGACCGTGCCGCCGACGACCATCTTCGCCTTGTTGCGGTAGTCGCGCTCACCGCTCGCGAGGGGCGGATGCCACGTGCCGACGCCGAACGGCGCGAGCAGTTGCTCGGCCTTCGCCTGCTTCGTCGCGAGCTGCGCCGGGTACGGCCGGCCCATGAGCGAGCACGAGAGGCATCGCCCGGCGTCGAAGTACGCGCAGTCCACGATGCAAGGCTACGCACTGCTCACTGTGAGCCGGCCCGCGAGGCCGTGAGCAGGTGTGCGAGGTCGACCGGAGGCGTCGGTGGCAGCCCGGGTGCATCGACGGCCGCGAAGGACTGCAGCATGTAGGCCACGAGGCGTCGGGACGATGCCGGCGGCAGGGGGAGCTGCGTCAGGGCGTTGTTGGCGAGGATCAGCACGAGCACGTCGGACTCGTCGAAGTCGGCGCGCAGGCGACCGGTGTGCTTGGCCCGACGCACGAGTTCGGTGAGGTCCTGCGCTCCCTCGAGCCGGTCGGCCATCGCGATCGTCTCGGGCGGCCGGGTCAGGAACGCCTCGGTGAAGCCCGGGTTGGCCGCCTGCATCGCGCAGACGCGCTCGATGAAGACGCAGAAGCCGTGCCAGGCGTCGGGGTCCGCCAGCGCCTCGTCGAGCAGCGAACCGCATTCGAAGAGTTCCGTTGCGAAGACCTCGGCGATGAGGTCGTCGCGCGTCGGGAAATGGCGGTAGAGCGTGGCGACTCCGACTCCGGCGAGGCGCGCGATCGTCGTCATCGGCACGTCGATGCCCTTGGCGGCGAAGGCCGTGCGCGCGATCGCGAGGATGCGCTCGCGGTTGCGTCTGGCGTCGGTGCGCATGCCGCTCGGCGCCTCGCCGAGCACCGATGCAGCTTGGTTCCGAGAGGGTCCGGAGGACATGTGTCTCACTTCGTCGAAAAACGGAAGGTGCTGCTCATTTCTGCGGTTAGCCTATCGCGGACCCGGTCGATCCTGATCGGAAACCCACACCGGAACACCCGCACAGGAAGCGAGAATCATGACGCACATGCGCGCCGCCCTCTACGACGCCTACGGAGGACCCGAGGTGCTCTACGAGGGCCGGGTCCCCGTTCCCGAGATCGTGGCAGACGAGGTGCTCGTGCACGTCGAGGCGTCGACCGTGAACGGCGGCGAGCTCGCAGGTCGCGCGGGCAAGGTGCGGTTCGTCACCGGGCGCAGGTTCCCGCAGCGCACCGGCATCGACTTCGTGGGCGAGGTCGTTGCGGTCGGTTCGAGCGTCACGGAGGTCCGCGAGGGCGAGCGCGTCTGGGGCATCGTCGACGACAAGCACGGGTTCGGGGCTGCCGCCGAGTACGTCGCGCTCCGTGCGGACCGGGTCGCCACAGCCCCGCGGAACCTCACGGCGGCGGAATCCGCGAGCCTCGTCGTCGGGGGCACGACCGTGCTCGTCGGCCTGCGCGAGAAGGCCGGACTGAAACCCGGCGAGCGGCTGCTCGTGCGCGGCGGGAGCGGCGGCGTCGGCAGCCTCGCGGTGCAGGTCGGCCGCATGCTCGGCGCCCACGTCACGGCGCTCGCGAGCGGGCGGAACGCCGAGTTCGTGCGCGACCTCGGCGCCGACGAGGTCCTCGACTACACGACGACCGGCATCGCCGACCTCGGCGCGTTCGACGTCATCATCGACACGGCCGCAACCCGGCAGGCGGAACTGCGTCGTCACCTCGCGCCGGGTGGGCGCATGGTCGCGGTGACGTTCGACATCGATCGCATGGTCGCGAGCCTCGGCGTCATCCTCGCGTCGACGGTGTTCGGCTCCCGACGCATCCGGTTCTTCCGGGGCGCACCCGAACGCCCGCTCCTCGAGGAGCTCACCCGGTTCGCCGAGTCGGGCGAGATCCGCCCCGTGGTCGACTCGGTGTTCCCGCTCGCCGACATCGCCGAGGCGCACCGTGCGCTCGAGGCCGGCGGCGTCCGGGGCAAGATCGTGATCGACACGAGAGTCGATGGCAGCAGAGCCGATGGCAGCAGAGCCGATGGCAGCAGGGCGGATGTCTCCGGCGAGTCCGCCGCCCCCGCCTGATCCAGCGCCCGCCTCGCCGGTAGCGTTCACTCCATGGATGCGTGGGAGACCGTCTCGGTGATCGCCGAGGTCATCGGCTGGGTGGGACTCGGCGTGGGACTCGTGTGCCTCGGCCTCGCGCTGCTGATCCGCATCGCCGACGGGCGCTGGCTGCCCACCGACGCGGTCATCGCCGACGAGGCCGACGGGTCAGGCGGCCATGGCCGCGTCGTGCGCTGGTTCGCCGAGGGCGAGTTCCACGCCCGGCCGCTCAGCGCCGCCGAGCAGCATCACGTCGGGGACGTCGACGAGGAGAAGGCGTTCTACCGCGAACGCGAGCCCGAGCACCTGCGGCTGCACGAGCCGCCGGCCGGGCGCCGGGTGCTGCGCCTGCTCGGCCTCGTGTTCCTGGGCCTCGCGGTGGTCGCGGGCGTCATCGGCGTCGTGCTCATGCTCGTCGGCTGAGGCGCCGGGCCCCGCGGCATCCGCCCCGCTCACGAGGGTCGAGTCACTCGAGCGAGGCGAACTTCTCGATGTCGGCCTCGGTGCCCGTGACGATGATGAGGTCGTGATCGGACACGACCGTCTTCTCGGTCGCGTACGTGAACGGCTTACCGGGGCTCTTCACGCCGACGACGGTCACGCGGTGCTTGGTGCGCACGCCCGACTCGGTGAGGTTCTTGCCGCGGATCGGCTTGGGCGGGTACATCTTCACGAGCGCGAAGTCGTCGTCGAACTCGATGAAGTCGAGCATGCGGCCCGACACGAGGTGCGCCGTGCGCTCGCCGGCCTCGCGCTCGGGGTAGATCACGTGGTTGGCGCCGATGCGCTCGAGGATCTTGCCGTGCGAGGCCGAGATCGCCTTGGCCCAGATCTGCGGGATCTTCAGGTCGACGAGGTTCGCCGTGATGAGCACGGACGCCTCGACGGATGACCCGACCGCGCAGACGGCGATCGAGAAGTCTTGAGCGCCGATCTGCTTCAGCGCGTCGATGGACTTGGCGTCGGCGACCACGGCATGCGTGACCCGCTCGGACCATTTCTGCACGAGGCCCTCGTTCTCGTCGACGGCGAGGACCTCGCGGCCGAGTCGGTCGAGCTGGCCGGCGGTTGCGGCGCCGAAGCGGCCGAGGCCGATGACGAGCACCGGCGCGTCGTGTCTGATGCGATCAACCAACGATGGGCCTCTCTTCCGGACGCTTGAACAACTGCCGTCGCTGGCTCGCTGCGAGGGCCGCGGCGAGTGTCACTGTACCAACGCGACCCATGAACATCGTGGCCGCCATGACGTACACGCCCTCGGGCGGGAGCTGCGCGGTGATGCCGGTCGAGAGCCCGCAGGTGGCGAACGCGGAGATGACGTCGAAGAGCACGTAGTCGAACGGCTCCTTCGTGATCTGGAGGATCACGATCGAGGAGACCGCGACGATCGTCGCGCCCCAGAGCACGACGCTCACCGAGAGGCGGAGGATGTCGCGGGGGATGCGACGGCCGAACGCCTCCATGGACTGCGCGCCGCGGGCCTCGGCGAAGGCCGCGAGGAACAGCACGGCGAGCGTGGTCACCTTGATGCCGCCGGCCGTCGAGGCCGAGCCGCCGCCGATGAACATGAGCATGTCGGAGGTGAGCAGACTCGACCCGTAGAGGTCGTGCATGTTGACCGTGGAGAAGCCGCCCGACCTCGTCATCATCGACATGAAGAACGACTGGAAGATCGTGTCGCCGGCGTCGAGCCCGCCGTAGGTCTTCGGGTTGCTGTGCTCGAGGAGCACGAACATCGCGGCACCCGCGACGAAGAGGATCGTGGTCGTCGTGAGCGTGAGCTTCACGTGCACGCTCCAGCGGCGCGGGTGACGCCACGCCCGCGCGAGGGCGAAGATCACGGGGAAGCCGAGGCTGCCGAGGAAGACGCCGAGCATCAGCATCGACTGCATCCAGTAGTCGGACTCGAAGGTCGCGAGGCCGCCTGGGTTCGGGTTGAAGCCCGTGTTCGTGAAGGCCATCGCCGAGTAGTAGAAGCTGTACCAGACCGCTCGGAGCCCGTCGTATCCGGCGGCGAACATGCTCGGGAGCATCGCGATCGCGATGGTCACCTCGATGACGAGCATGCTGATCGCCACGGTCACGAGCAGCCCGCCGACCTCGCCGAGCTTGACCGCCTGTCGCTCGGCGACCGGGCCGACGTGGATGCGCGACGGGTTCGTGTCGCTCGCCGCGATGAGCTTGGAGCGCAGCCCGAGCCGACGGGAGATCACCAGGCCGAGGATCGAGGCGAGGGTCAGCACGCCGACACCGCCGATGTTCACGCCGATGAAGACGAGCGCGTTGCCGAACGGCGACCAGTGCGCGGCCATGTCGACGGTGGTCAGCCCGGTGACGCAGATGACCGAGACGGCGGTGAACAGGGCGTCGTGCAGCGGGGTGACGCTGCGGTCGGTCGTCGCGATGGGCAACGAGAAGAGCAGGGTGAACAGCAGGATCAACCCCGCGAAGATCACGATCGCGAAGCGCGACGGCGAGCTCTTCATGAACGCGTCGACCGCGTCGCGGACCCGTCCGAGCCATGACCGCCGGTCGTATCGACCCGAGCGGCCCATCGGCTTCGCGCGCATCGACCCCCCTCAGTGCCGTCGTTCAATCGCGTGCCGTCGTTCGAACGCGTGAGTCATGGTACTCCCCGGCTGGAATGACTAGCCTTGGGGCATGGCGGACATCTTCGACGTGGTGGCGGACGCGACCAGACGCGACATCCTTGCGGTCCTGCTCGAACGCGAGGAGGTCTCACCCGAATCGCACGGCGAGATCAGCGTCTCCGAGATCGTCGCCGCCCTCGGCCTCAGCCAGCCGACCGTCTCGAAGCACCTCAAGGTGCTGCGCGAGGCGGGCCTGGTCAGCGTGCGCGAAGAGGGCCAGCATCGCTACTACCGGCTCGACCGGGCGCCGCTGGAGACCCTCGAAGACTGGCTGATCCCCTTCATGTCCTCGGATGCCGCAGCCGACGCCGCGACGCTCGCCGGCCTCGCGGCGAGCGAAGACGAGGCCCTCAGGGCGGAGCAGCTCGCGTTCGCGTCGCGGCTCGGCAAGGCCTTCGCCGAGACGGCCCATCAGGTCAGCGCGGTCGTCTCGCCCATCAAGCGCCGGTAGGTGCGACGGTCAGCGCAGCGGCTTGATCATCTCGAGTTCGAGGCCGCCAGGTGCCAGGTCGTACTCGTGGGTGCGGCCCGTCAGCGTGAATCCGAGCTTCTCGTAGAACGCGATCGCGCGCGGGTTCTGCTCGTGCACCTCGAGCCTGAGGGTGTCGCCGAAGTCGAGCGCCCACGTCTCGACGGCCTCGAGCAGCCGGCGGGAGACGCCGGCGCGATCGCCGCGGTGGGACGGCGCGACGTAGACGGCCACGAGCAGGGGTCCCGACGCGGCATCCGGGATGTACCCGCCCATGTGCCCGATCCAGCGCTCGCCCTCGATCGCGACGATCGAGGTCTGACCGGGGGTCGTTCCGCGCGAGCCGCGCTGCCGCCAGACCGCCTCGCCGAGCGTCTCGGCGTGCTCGAGCGTCTCGCCGTAGGCGATGGGCGTGTCGGCGAGCATCTCGAGTCGGAGCGCTCGCACCTCGGCCCAGTCGGCTTCGGACGTGGTTCGGATGACGGGTTCGGGGCGAGCCATCCCTCGACGCTAACGCACGTGAACGGGGGCCTGATCCGACGGTGACCGTGGACGGGTCTCGAATCGGCTAGACTATCCCGAGGCTTTCTGGCCACCGGCTGCGACTCGCGCGGCCGACTCGATCTTTTCTGTGAGGTTCTGATGGGCTCTGTCATCAAGAAGCGCCGCAAGCGTATGGCGAAGAAGAAGCACCGCAAGCTGCTTCGCAAGACGCGCCACCAGCGTCGCAACAAGAAGTAGTCGTTCGTCGACTCGACCGAAGCGCCGGCCCGATGGGCTCGGCGCTTCTCGTCGTTGTCGGGCGGGTCTCGATACGCTTCGCACTCGACCGGCGGCGACGTAGGCTCGAAGGATGACCCGCGACATCCGCCTCACCCTGATCGGCAAGCCCGGATGCCACCTCTGCGACGACGCACGTGAGGTCGTGCAGGCCGTCGTGGCAGAGGTGACGGCAGCGGATGCCGCGCCGTCGGTCTCGCTCGAGGAGTGGTCGATCCTCGACGACGCCGCCCTCGCCGAACGATACGCCGAAGAGATCCCGGTGCTGCTCGTCGACGGCGAGATGCACGCCTACTGGCGCGTCGATCCCGTGCGCCTGAAGACGGCGCTGCTCCCGCGCTGACCGGTACTTGTCTTCGCCCATCCGCCGTGCAACGGTTGGAACTGCGCCGAGGGGTTGGCGCATTCGAACGCAGGCGAGGGGATGCAAGACGACATGTCGAACGACGCACGGATCCAACGAGGCACGCTCCCCATTCCGGATCTGGCATACACGGGAACCGTCACGTATGACGCGACCGATCCCGACACCCACTACCCGCCGATCGAGCGCCTGCTCCCGCCCGAGGGCGCGCCCAACGTGCTCGTGGTGCTCATCGACGACACCGGCTTCGGGGCATCCAGCGCGTTCGGCGGTCCCGTGCAGACGCCGAACTTCGAGCGCATCGCCGCCTTGGGCCTGAAATACACGCGTTTCCACACGACCGCGCTCTGCTCGCCGACGCGCGCCGCGCTGCTCTCGGGCCGCAACCATCACACCGTGGGCATGGGCGGCATCACCGAGATCGCGACGAGTGCGCCGGGCTACAACTCGCTGCGGCCGAACAACTGCGCTCCGCTGCCCGAGACGCTGAAGCTCAACGGGTACAGCACGGCCCAGTTCGGCAAGTGCCACGAGGTCCCGGTCTGGGAGTCCAGCGCAGTGGGGCCGTTCGACCACTGGCCGCACCCCGGCGGCGGCTTCGAGTACTTCTACGGATTCATCGGCGGCGAGACCAACCAGTGGTATCCGGCGATCTACGAGAACACCTCGCCGGTCGAGCCGTGGGGCACGCCCGAGGAGGGCTACCACTTCATGGCCGACATGACCGACAAGGCGATCAACTGGACGAAGCAGCAGAAGTCGCTGGCGCCTGACAAGCCGTTCTTCACCTACTTCGCGCCGGGCGCGACGCACGCCCCGCACCACGTGCCCGAGGAATGGGCCGACAAATACGTCGGCAAGTTCGACCAGGGCTGGGACGCCGTGCGAGAGGAGACGTTCGCCAGGCAGAAGGCCGCCGGCGTCATTCCCGAGAGCGCCGTGCTCACCGAGCGCAGCCCCGGCATCCAGGCATGGAGCGAGATGAGCGATGAGCTCAAGCCCGTGCTCGCCCGCGAGATGGAGGTCTACGCCGGGTACCTCGAGTACGCCGACCACCACGTCGGTCTCCTGCTCGACGCGCTCGAGGAACTCGAGGTCCTCGACGACACCCTGATCTACGTCATCATCGGCGACAACGGCGCCTCGGCCGAGGGCACGATGAAGGGCACCACCAACGAGGCCTTCGTCATCAACCACATGGAGGAGTTGGAAGACGACGCCTACCTGATCGCCCACAAGGACGACCTGGGCACGCCCCGGTCGTACAACCACTACGCCATCGGCTGGGCGCACGCCATGGACACCCCGTACCAGTGGACGAAGCAGGTCGCCTCGCACTGGGGCGGCACGCGCAACGGAACGATCGTCTCCTGGCCCAACGGCATCGCCGCACGAGGCGAGATCCGAGACCAGTTCGCGCACGTCATCGACGTCGCCCCGACGGTGCTCGAAGCGGCCGGCATCCCCGAGCCGTCGACCGTGCACGGCGTGACCCAGCGGCCCTACGAGGGCACGGCGATGAACTACTCGTTCGACGAGAAGGGCGCCGACGAGCGGCACACCACCCAGTACTTCGAGATGCTCGGCAACCGCGCCATCTTCCACAAGGGGTGGACGGCCGTGGCCAAGCACAAGGATCCGTGGCTCGCCTCCAGCCACGGCCTCGACGACGATGTCTGGGAGCTCTACAACGTCGAGGAGGACTGGACCCAGTCCAACGACCTCGCCGCTCAGGAGCCGGCGAAGCTCGCCGAGCTGCAACGGCTGTTCTTGATCCAGGCGGCCCGTTTCAACGTGCTGCCGATGGACATCCGCTCGGCCGAGCGCTTCAACGAGGAGATCGCCGGGCGTCCCGCGCTCGTGCGTGGCACCAGCCAGACCCTCTACGCGGGCATGAAGCGCCTCAGTGAGAACTCGTTCATCAACATCAAGAACAAGTCCTTCACGGTCACGGCCTCCGTCACGATCCCCGAGGCCGGTGCCGAGGGCGTCGTGATCGCTCAGGGCGGTTCGTACGGCGGGTGGAGCTTCTACGCGCACGACGGCGCCCTGGCCTTCGCATACAACATCCTCGGCATCGACACCGACTACGTCCGCTCCGACGTCGCCCTCGCGCCGGGCGGGCACGAGATCCGCGCGCATTTCGCCTACGACGGCGGCGGGCTCGGCAAGGGCGGCACCGTCACGCTCTTCGACGGCGACACGGCAGTGGGCGAGGGGCGGATCACGCGCTCGCTGCCGTTCTTCTTCTCGATGGACGAGACCGTCGACGTCGGGGCGGATGTCGCATCGCCGGTCTCCTCCGACTACGGGCCACGGGGCAACGAGTTCACCGGGAGCATCAGGTGGGTTCGCGTCGACGCCGGCGACGACAGCCACGACCACCTCATCGACCCCGACCACCGGATGCAGATCGCGATGACGAGGCAGTGATGCACGAGCTCAGTTCCTGGCGCGACACCGCCACCCGGTCCGCGATCGAATCGTTCGTGGCATCCGTCACCGAGGGGCCGAACGCGGTGTCCGAGGCCGAGCGCATCGCCGTGTTCGACAACGACGGCACGCTCTGGACCGAGAAGCCGATGCCGACCCAGCTGCACTACGTCGTCGAGCAGTGGCGCAAGCAGGCCGAGGCCGATCCGTCGCTCGCCGACCGGCAGCCGTACAAGGCGGCCGTCACGGGCGACTTCGGATGGCTCGGCGCGGCCGTCGACAAGCACTACCAGGGTGACGACAGCGACCTCAAGGTGCTCATCGGTTCGCTCGTCGGAGTGACCGCCGGCATGAGCGTCGACGACTACGCGGCCTCCGTCGCCGAGTTCTACGAGACCGCGAAGCACCTCACGCTCGGCACGCCGTACGCCGACGCCGTGTACCGGCCCATGGTCGAGCTGCTGCGCTACCTCGAGGCGCACGGGTTCACGGTCTACATCGTCTCGGGCGGCGAGCGCGACTTCATGCGGCCGATGACGCAGGAGTACTACGGGATCCCGCCCGAGCACGTCGTCGGCTCGGCCCTCGGCCTCGCCTACGACGAGGACGCGCACGAGGTGCGGTACTCGGCCGGGCTCGACTTCTTCGACGACGGACCCGAGAAGCCCGTGCGCATCTGGAGCCGTATCGGCCGTCGCCCGCTCATCGCCTGCGGCAACTCCAACGGCGACATGCAGATGCTCGACTTCACCCGCAAGGGCGACGGCCTGGCCCTGCTGATCCACCACGACGACTCGACGCGCAAGGACACCGCGTACGACACGGGTGCCGAGAAGGCGCTCGCCGAGGCATCCGACCGCGGCTACACCGTCGTGAGCGTCGAGCAGGACTGGGCGAACGTCTTCGTGGACCCGGCGGCCGGGTGAGCGGGGGCGCGGGCGCCGGCAGTTCCAGCGCCCGAACGGGCACGGCGGCCGCGCGTCGCCGCATCCTGCTGCCGACCCTGCGCGGGTATCAGCGCGGATGGCTCGCGCGCGACATGCTCGCGGGCCTCTCCGCCGGGGCCGTGGTGATCCCGCAGGCGATGGGGTACGCGACCATCGCCAACCTGCCCGTGCAGGCGGGCCTCTACACCTGCATGGTGCCGATGCTCGTGTATGCGCTACTCGGCGGGTCCAGGGCGATGAGCGTCTCGACGACCTCGACCATCGCGACGCTGACCGCGACCACGCTCGTCTCGGCCGGCGTCGCCGCCTCGAGCGACGACATCCCGCGCGACCTCATCACGCTCACGCTGCTCGTCGGCGTGATCCTGCTCATCGCTCGGCTGCTGCGGCTCGGCGCGCTCGTCGAGATCATCAACCGGCCCACGGTCATCGGCATCCAGATCGGGGTGGGCGCGACCGTCGCCGTCGGCCAACTGCCGAAGCTGCTCGGCGAGACCGAGGACCCGACCGGCGGCGGATTCTTCCACTCGCTGAACGCGGTGATCGAGGTGATCGGCAGCGCGAACGTCGGCACCGTCGTGCTGTCGGCGGCATCCGTCGCGGCGCTGTTCCTGTTCAAGGCGTTCCTGCCGCGCGTGCCCGCCGCCCTGATCGTCGTCGCCGCCGGCATCGCCCTCACGGCGTTCGGCGTCTCCGCGAAGGCCGGCATCGAGCTCATCGCGCCGGTCCCGCAGGGGTTCCCCACGATCGGCGTGCCGACCTTCGAGAACGTGGGTGCGCTCGTGCCGGGGGCGTTGTCGATCGCCGTCATGGCGTTCCTCGAGTCCGCGGCGGTGGCCCGAGGCATCCGCAAGGCCGGGGAGCCGGCGATCGATGCCGACCAGGAGCTCTTCGCGACCTCGGCGGCGAACGTCATCGGCTCGTTCTTCTCGACGTTGCCCGCCGCCGGCGGCTTCTCGCAGAGCGCCGTGAACCAGAACGCGGGCGCCCGCTCGCAGGTCTCCTCGCTCGTGACCGTCGCGCTGGCCGTGCTCGTCGGGCTGTTCCTCGGGCCTGTGCTGTCGCTGCTGCCCCAGGCCTCGCTCGCGGCGCTGGTGTTCGTCGCGGTCTTCGGGCTCATCGACGTGCGGGCGCTCGCGCTCATGTGGCGCATCTCGCGGCGCGACTTCTGGATCGCCCTCGTCACGGCCGCCATCGGGTTGACCGCAGGCCTGCTCACCGCCGTCGCGGCCGGGGTCGTCATCACCCTCGTGCTCGTGCTCATGGCGCTCTCGAGGGTGCGCATCCGCGTCGAGCGGCCCTCGGCCGAGGCCGTCGTCATCACCCTGCTCGGGCCGCTCTACACGGCGAACGCGCAGACGACCGAGCAGGCCATCCTCGGCGGCGTCGCCGCCGAGCAGGGTGCCTCCGTCGTCGTGCTGAATGCCGCACGGCTCGACGACATCTCGGTCACCGTCATCGAGACGTGCGAAGACCTCGAGCGCGAGCTCGCGGCATCCGGCCTGCAATTGCGGTTCGCGGGCATCGCCCCCGACGTCGAGCGCATCGTCGACCGCACCGACTGGTTCCAGCGCGTGGCGGCCGAGGGACGCACGTTCCCGACCGTCGAGGCGGCGCTCGCCGCGCTCGCGCCGCCGGCAGCGCCGCGCGAGCCGGCCGACTGACGCGAAATCGGCGCCGGAGTGCCGAATCGGTCATGCCGTTCGTGCACTCGGGCGCCGATTCGGCACTCGGGCGAGCGGGAGCCTAGGGCAGCAGGCGCGTCGGGCCGCGGAACAGGTACGTGGTCTCGCGGATCGAGGACTCGCCCAGCATGAGCATCAGCACGCGAGCGAGGCCCATGCCGAACCCGCCGTGCGGGGGAACGCCGTAGCGGAAGAAGTCGAGGTAGAACTCGAGCTCTTCGGGGTCCATGCCCTTGTCGCGGGCCTGCTCGACGAGCACGTCGATGCGGTGCTCGCGCTGCGCGCCCGTGGAGATCTCGACGCCGTTGTAGATGAGGTCGTACGAGTTCGTGAGGCTCGGGTCGTCCGGGTGGCGCATGTGGTAGAACGGCCGGATGCTCGACGCGTAGTCGGTGAGGAACACGAAGTCGTGGCCGAACTCCTGCTTCACGTACGCCGAGATCTGGCGCTCGCCCTCGGGGTCCATGTCGGCGTCGGCGCGGGGCACGACGTAGCCGCGGTCGGCGACGATCTGCTTCGCCTCGGCGAGCGGGATGCGCGGGAACGGGCGCGAGGGCACCTGCAGCTCGATGCCGAAGTGCTCTTGAATCGCGGCGCCGTGCGCGTCGACGACGGCCTGGAAGCCGGCGACCATGAGCTCTTCATGCAGGGCCATGACGTCTTCGTGCGAGTCGATCCAGCTGATCTCGGTGTCGACCGAGGTGAACTCGGTCGCGTGCCGGCTCGTGAAGGAGGGGTCGGCGCGGAAGGCGGGGCCGACCTCGAAGATGCCGCCGAAGCCCGCGGCCTGCGCCATCTGCTTGAAGAACTGCGGGCTCTGCGCGAGGTACGCCTTGCCCTCGAAGTAGTCGACCTCGAAGAGCTCGGCGCGCGACTCGCTCGCGCTCGCCATGAGCTTGGGCGTCTGGATCTCGATGAGGCCCTTCTCGACCCAGACGCCGCGCAGCGCGTGCAGGAACGTCGTCTGGATGCGGAAGATCAGCGCCTGCTTCGGGTTGCGCAGGTCGAGGAAGCGCCAGTCCATGCGCTTGTCGAGGCTCGAGTCGGCCGCGATGGGCGTCTCGGGGTTCGCCTCGGAGACGACCTCGAGCGTCGCGAGCTTGACCTCGAGGCCGCCGAGCTTCACGCGCTCGTCGTGCTTGAGCTCGCCGGTCACCCGGATGAACGAGCCGTGCGCGAGCGCCGAGATCGCCTCGGTCGTCGCGAGACGAGCGGATGCCGCCTCGTCGGCGCCGTCCTCGAGCTCGCGCGTCGCGGGGTTCACGACCTGCACGGCACCGGACTCATCGCGGAGGATGACGAACTGCACCTTCTTCTGATCGCGGACGGTCTCGACCCAACCGGCGGTCGTGACGGGGCCGTCGGGGAGGGCGGCGAGGTTCTTGACGAGGGTGCGTTCATTCACGAGGGTCAATCCTACCTGTGGCGGTTTCACGCGCCCACGCACGGCGATTTCAAAGGATCGCGCTCCCTAGACTGGAGACCGTGCCGGCCGAGCAGATCCATCTCGTGCGCCATGGCGAGGTCTTCAACCCCCAGGGCGTGCTCTACGGGCGACTCCCCGGATACGGGCTCTCCGACCTCGGGCGCCAGATGGCGCAGTCCGCGGCCGACCTGCTCGTCGCGACCGGTCGTCCGGTGACGGCGCTGGTCGCCTCGCCGCTGCAGCGCACGCAGCAGTCCGCCGAGCCCATGACCGCCGCGTTCGGCCTCGAGCCCACGCTCGACGAACGGGTCATCGAACCCGAGAACCGCTTCGAGGGCAAGCGCATGACCGGCCGGGGCGGTGCGCTCGGAGACATCCGCAACTGGCGGTTCCTGGTCAACCCGTGGGAGCCGAGCTGGGGCGAGGCCTTCGGCTCGATCGCGACCCGCATGCTCGATGCCGTCGGCGATGCCTGGGGTTCGGTCGACTCGGGCGACGTCGTCATCGTCAGCCATCAGCTCCCGATCTGGATGGTGCACCGCAGGCTCGCGGGCCTCTCGCTCGCGCACGATCCGCGCCGCCGTCGCTGCGCGCTCTCGAGCATCACCACGCTCGAGCGCCGAGGCGACCGCTTCGTCGAGGTCGACTACCGTGACCCCGCCTCCGGCCTCGCCGCGCAGGCCACCGACGTGGGAGCCGTGTGATGCGCCGAACCCGACCCGCCCGAACGATCCGCGGGCGGCGGCCCGCAGCCGCCGTCGCAGCGCTCGTCGCGGCATCCGCCCTGCTGCTCACCGGCTGCACGAGCGACCCGCTCGCCGACCAGTTCCGCGAGGGCAGCGGCAAGAACTACATCGCGGGCGACGGCAGCATCTCCGAGTACGACGCGGGCGACCGCGGCGAGCCGATCTCGTTCTCAGGCGAGACGGTCGAGGGCGACGAGTTCGACTCGGCCGACACGCTCGGCGAGGTCACGGTCGTGAACTTCTGGTACGCGGGGTGCGCGCCCTGCCGGGTCGAGGCGCCCGTGCTCGAAGAGGTGCACCAGGGCTACGAGGCCGACGAGGTCGCGTTCGTCGGGGTCAACGTGCGCGACCAGGCTGCCAACGCGGCCTCCTTCGAGCAGACCTACGGCGTCACCTACCCGTCGATCCTCGACGTCGAGTCCGGCGAGGCGCAGCTCGCCTTCGCCGGCCCGGTGCCGCCGGCGGCCGTGCCCACGACGATCGTGCTCGACCAGCAAGGACGCGTCGCCGCGCGCGTGCTCGGCCAGCTCACCGACGCGTCGATCCTCTCGTCGATCGTCGACCGCGTGCTCGACGAGCAGGCCTAGCGTGGGCGGCGTCGGCGAGGTCGTGCTCAACGGGCAGCTGCTCGCGGCCATGCCCATCGCCCTGCTCGCGGGCATCGTCTCCTTCCTCTCTCCGTGCGTGCTGCCGCTCGTGCCCGGCTACCTGGGCTACATCGGCGGGTTCGTCGAGGCATCGGCGGATGCTTCGGAGGAGCGCCGATACCGTCGCCGACTGGTGCTCGGAGTGCTGCTGTTCGTCGCCGGCTTCACGGTCGTGTTCGTCACGTTCAACCTGCTCGCGGGCGTCGCAGGCGCCTGGTTCAACGCCTACGGCGACGTCATCACGCGGTTCCTCGGGGTGATCCTCATCGTCATGGGGCTCGTGTTCATCGGGCAGTTCACGTTCCTGCAGCGCACGATCAAGCCGTCGTGGCGTCCCGCGACCGGGCTCGCCGGCGCCCCGTTGCTCGGCGTCGTGTTCGGCCTCGGCTGGACGCCGTGCATCGGCCCGACCCTCGCGGTCGTGCTCACGCTCAGTGCCGACTCGGGCTCGCTCTGGCGCGGCGTGCTGCTCGGCCTCGCGTACTGCATCGGCCTCGGCATCCCGTTCCTGCTCGTCGCGCTCGGGTTCGGCTGGGTCACCGGGTCGCTCGCCTTCGTGCGCCGCCACATCCGCACGATCAACATCATCGGCGGGTCGCTGCTCATCGCGATCGGGCTGCTCATGCTCTCGGGTCTCTGGACCATCTGGATGTACGAACTGCAGGCGGTGATCTCCGGCTTTGTCCCCGCGATCTGACCCAGGCGCGCTCTCGCGCCCCGACGACCACATCGATTCGCCCGAGCCGTCGGTCGATGCATCCGTCACCCAGCCGAAGCTCGGCCTCGTCGGCTGGCTGCGCTTCGCGTGGCGCCAGCTCACGAGCATGCGCACCGCGCTCCTGCTCCTGCTGCTGCTCGCGATCGCGGCCGTGCCCGGCTCGCTCGTGCCCCAGCGCTCGAGCGACCCCAACGGCGTCACGCAGTACTTCGCCGACAACCCGACCCTCGCGCCGGTGCTCGACGGATTCCAGATGTTCGACGTCTACACGTCGGCGTGGTTCTCGGCCGTGTACCTGCTGCTGTTCGTGTCGCTGATCGGATGCATCATCCCGCGCACGAAGCACCACTTCGACGCCCTGCGGGCCCGGCCGCCGCGCACCCCCGCACGCCTGGCCAGGCTGGCGGGCTACACCGAGCGCGCCCTGCCGGAGGGCGAGTCCGCGCAGGCTGCGATCGACCGTGCCGAGGCCGACCTGAAGCGCGCGGGCTACCGCGTCGAGCGGTACGAGCTGCGCGGCGAGCCGTCGGTGTCGGCCGAGCGCGGGTACCTGCGCGAGACCGGCAACCTCGTGTTCCACACCGCCCTGCTCGGCGTGCTCGTCACGGTGGCCATCGGCGGCGGGTTCGGCTTCGCCGGGCAGCGGGTCGTCGTCGAGGGGCAGTCCTTCGTGAACACGCTCGCGGCCTACGACTCGTTCAACCCCGGGCGGTTCTTCGACGATGCGAGCCTCGACCCGTACAAGCTCACGCTCACCGACCTCGACGCCGTCTACGAGACGCAGAATCAAGAGGCGCTCGGCCAGCCCGTCGACTTCACCGCGACCGTCGAGGTCACGGAGCGCGGCGCCGACGAGGCCGTCGAGGGCGAGGTCAAGGTCAACCACCCGCTGCGCGCGCACGGCACCGACGTGTACCTGCTCGGCAACGGCTACGCGCCCACGATCACGGTCACGAACGCCGACGGCGACGTCGTCTTCACCGACGCCATCCCGTTCCTGCCGCAGGATGCGAACCTCACCTCGATCGGCGTCGTCAAGGTGCCCGACGGCATGCCCGAGCAGCTCGGCATGATCGGCCTCTTCTACCCGACGCAGACGACGCTGGACTCGGGGGCGTACGCCTCGAACTACCCCGACCTCGTCTACCCGGTGCTCACGCTCACGGTGTACTCCGGGGATCTCGGCATCGACGCCGGCACGCCGACCTCGGTGTACACCCTCGACCCGTCGAAGATGGAGCAGCTCAACGGGCGCGGCACGGATGTCGCGGCGCTCGAGCTCATGCCGGGCGAGACCGTCGACCTGCCGAACGGGCTCGGCACGGTCACGTTCGAGGACGTCACGCCCGAAGGGCTCCCGAACGCCGCCGACGGCGACTACTCGCACAGCGTCGACCGGTTCGCGAGCTTCGACATCCACCGCGACCCCTCGCAGGGCTGGGTGCTCGTCTTCGCGATCCTCATCGTCGCCGGGCTGCTCGTGTCGCTGTTCATCCCGCGTCGCCGCGTGTGGGTCAAGGCCGCGACGCGCCCCGACGGCGCCGTCGTGCTCGAGTACGCCGGCCTCGCGCGCGGCGAGGACCCCGGGCTCGACGACGCCGTCAGCTCGTTCGCCGATCGCCACGGCGGGCCGGCGCCCGAGCAGGCCTCACAGCAAGATGCATCCGAAACCGCCGGTGATCCGGCGAAACCGACGACGTAAGGTTGTAGCGTGACGCTCGACGAGATCTCCATCACCCTCGTGTACTCGGCCATGGCCGTCTATGCGATCGCGTTCATCGCCTACTCGATCGACCTCGCGCGTCGTTCGGCGGCCGCGACCAAGGCGGCGGATGCCGCGACCGAGGCCTCGGCCCCGGTCGTGCCCGCACGGGTCGGCGCCCCCACGACGATCGCCGCGTCGGCGTCGGCGTCGGCGTCGGCGTCGGCGTCGAAGGCGGCATCGGCATCGACCGCCGCCGCGACGTCGGCCGCGACATCCGTTCGACCGGCTCGGGGCGGCGCGGCTCAGGACGGCCCCGCTCGAGGCGCCGACGGGGCGAGCATCGCCTACGGGCGCTCGCCGTCACTGCGCGTGGCCGTGGCCATGACCGTGCTGGCGTGGGCCCTGCACCTCGCGGCCGACGTGACGCGCGGGCTCGCCGCGGGCCGTGTGCCGTGGGCCAACATGTACGAGTTCGCGCTCACCGGCACGCTCGTCATCACGACGGTGTACCTGCTCGTGCTCGTGGTCTCCAAGCACGACCTGCGCTTCCTGGGCACGTTCATCACCGGGCTCGTGCTCGTGCTGCTCGGCATCGCGACCGTGAACTTCTACGTCAGCGTCGTGCCGCTGCCGCCGGCACTGCAGTCGGCGTGGCTCGTGATCCACGTGTTCGTCGCGACCTCGGCCGTGGGCTTCCTCGCGCTCGGCTTCGCGCTCTCGGTCGTGCAGCTCATGCAGGCCAGGCGCGAGGCGATCGTCGCCTCGGCCAAGGCGGCCAAGCGTTCGTTCCTCGCGACGCTGCCCGACTCGGCGACGCTCGAGAACCTCGCCTACCGCGTCATCATCATCGGCTTCATCCTCTGGACCTTCACCCTCATGGCCGGCGCCATCTGGGCCGAGGCCGCATGGGGCCGCTACTGGGGCTGGGACACCAAGGAGGTGTGGACCTTCATCATCTGGGTGGTCTACGCCGGGTACATCCACGCACGCGCGACGCGCGGCTGGCGCGGCTCGCGATCGGCGTGGCTGGCCATCATCGGCTTCTCGACGGTGCTGTTCAACTTCACGATCGTCAACCTGTTCTTCAAGGGACTGCACGCGTACTCCGGGCTCTGATCTCGCCTTCCCTGCGCGTCGTCGGCCCTGCGCGGCGTCCGTCGGCCCGCGACATCCTGCGGCACCCTGTTCGGCACGTGTTTCCGTTCGCGCGAGGCGTTTCCGTTCGCGCGGAGACCTCGGGCGCGAACGGAAACCTGCGTGGGAAGGCGCGCAGGGCTACGGCTGCAGGCGGCGCGCCGCGTCGCGCACCGTCCCGCGCGCCGCGGGACGCCATGCCGATCCCGTGAGAACGCTTGCAGATCAGGCGTTCGCGCGCGCCGCATGGGTTGATCTTTCGGCCCGACATTAATGCAAGCGCTTGCATTAACCCGAGGCGCGCTGCTAGCTTCGGCTCCAAGTCGGTGGCACGTCGTCGTGCCGGGAAACAGGAGTCAAGGATGACGCAACGCACTCGCGCTCGCAGTTGGTTCGCCCTCGTGGTCGCCGGAGGGCTCGCGGCATCCGCCCTGGCCGTCGTCCCGGGCCTCGCCGCGACCGCCGACGAGCCCCGCACGTTCGCCCTCGTGGGCTCGCTCCAGGACGAACTCGGTTGCGCCGCCGACTGGGCGCCCGACTGTGCAGAGACCGAGCTCGTCGCGACCGCGACTCCCGGCGTCTACGCCGCGGACTTCACCGTGCCGGCCGGCACGTACGAGTACAAGGTCGCCGTGAACGACGCGTGGGACGAGGCGTACGGCCTGAACGGCGGCGGCGACAACATCCCGCTCACCGTCGCAGGCGACACCCCGGTGCGCGTCGTGTTCGACGACACCCTGAAGCGCGTCGGGCTCGAGGCGACCGGACTCCGCGGCGCCTACACCGACGAGGCGGACGCCGCGCTCGTCGCCGATCCGGTGCGCCAGCTCGGCAGCGAAGAGAACTTCTACTTCGTGATGACCGACCGGTTCGCCAACGGCGACGCCTCGAACGACGAGGGCGGGCTCACGGGCGACGCCCTGACCACGGGCTTCGACCCGACCCACAAGGGGTTCTACAACGGCGGCGACCTGCAGGGCCTGCGCGACCGGCTCGACTACATCGAGGGCCTCGGCACGACGGCGATCTGGCTCACGCCGAGCTTCAAGAACCGCCCGGTGCAGGGCGAGGGTGCGAACGCGAGCGCCGGGTACCACGGCTACTGGGTCACCGACTTCACCCAGATCGACCCGCACCTCGGCACGAACGCCGAGCTCGAGGCGCTCATCGCCGAGGCGCACGACAAGGGCATCAAGGTCTACTTCGACATCATCACGAACCACACGGCCGACGTCATCGACTACGAGGAGCAGCAGTACTCCTACATCGACCAGGCGACGAGCCCGTACACCGACGCCGACGGCGACGAGATCGACCTCGCCGACTACGCCGGACCCGACGCCGGCCCGTTCCCGGCGCTCGACGCGTCGACGAGCTTCCCGTACACGCCGGTCGTGCGACCCGAGGACGCCGACCTCAAGGTTCCGGCGTGGCTGAACGACCCGACGCTCTACCACAACCGCGGCGACTCGACGTGGGAGGGGGAGTCCGTCACCTACGGCGACTTCGTCGGCCTCGACGACCTCATGACCGAGCACCCGACCGTCGTGAACGGCTTCGTCGACGTATACGACCGGTGGATCGACCTCGGCATCGACGGGTTCCGCATCGACACCGCGAAGCATGTGAACTTCGAGTTCTGGGAGCAGTGGTCGACGCAGGTGCTCGACTACGCGCACGAGCACGGCAAGCCCGACTTCTTCATGTTCGGCGAGGTCTACGACGCCGACCCGCAGAAGCTCAGCCCGTACGTGCGCAAGACCGACATGAACTCGGTGCTCGACTTCACCTTCCAGTCTCAGGCGGTGAGCTTCGCGGCGGGCAACTCGGCGAAGAACCTGCAGTCCCTCTTCGCGGGCGACGACTACTACACGACGGCCGACACCTCGGCGTCGGCGCTGCCGACCTTCCTCGGCAACCACGACATGGGCCGAGTCGGGTACTTCCTCTCCGGCACGGATGCCCCGCTCGAGCGCGACGAGCTCGCGCACGCCCTGCTCTTCCTCACGCGCGGCCAGCCCGTCGTCTACTACGGCGACGAGCAGGGCTTCGCCGGCATCGGGGGCGACCAGAGCGCCCGCCAGACGCTGTTCGCGAGCCAGGTCGACGAGTTCGAGAACCAGCCGTTGGTGACCGGCGAGACGGCCGGCAGCGTCGACCGCTACGACACGGATGCCCCGCTCTACGAGCACATCGCCGCCCTCTCCGCGCTGCGCCAGGCGCACCCCGCGCTCGCGACCGGTGCCCAGATCGAGCGCTACGTCGACAACGGCGCGGGCGTCTACGCGTTCTCGCGCGTCGACCGTGACGAGAAGGTGGAGTACCTCGTCGCCGCGAACAACGCGAACGAGGAGCGCACCGTGCAGGTGCCGACGCTCACGAAGGACGGCGCGTTCACGGTGCTCTCGGGCGACGGGCAGGCCGTGACGGCCGATGTCGACGGCGTGGCATCCGTCACCGTGCCGGCGCTCGGGGCCGTGGTATGGAAGGCCGACCGTGCGGTGAGCGCCCCCGACGCGGCATCCGCCATCTCGGTCTCGACGCCCTCCGCGGGCGCCGGCGTCTCGGGCATCACGCCCGTCGCAGCCGACGTCGACGACGACACCTGGCAGGAGACGAGCTTCGCCTGGCGCGTCGCGGGCGCCGGCGATGACGACTGGCACGCGCTCGGCACGGCTGAGGACACGAGCCCGCGCGTCTTCCACGACACGGCGGGCCTCGAGGGCGGCACGCTCATCGAGTACCGCGCGGTGTCGACGGATGCCGCGGGCCACCGTTCTGCGGCGAGCACGTACGCGAGCGTGGGCAACGCCGTCAACCTCGTCGAGGAGGAGCAGCCCGAGCAGCCGATCGACCTCGTCACGGTGCCCGGCAGCCACAACTCCGAGATGGGCTGTGCGGGCGACTGGGCTCCGGGTTGCGAGGCCGCCAAGCTCACGCTGCGCGCCGACGGCATCTACGAGGGCACGTTCGCGATTCCCGCGGGCGACTACGAGTACAAGGTCGCGATCAACGGCAGCTGGGATCTCAACTACGGCGCGAACGGCGAGCCGAACGGCGGCAACGTCACGTACTCGACCGACGGCACGACGCCGGTCACGTTCTTCTGGAACCCGACGACGCATGTCGTCTCCTCGACCGCCGAGGGCCCCGTCGTGACCCTGCCGGGCAGTCTGCAGTCCGAGCTCGGATGCCCCGGCGACTGGCAGCCCGAGTGCCTCGCGACGCTCATGCAGGACGGCGACAAGGACGGGGTGTACACGTACTCGACCTCGGCGCTGCCGGCCGGCTCGTACGAGGTCAAGGTCGCGCACGGCCGCAGCTGGGACGAGAACTACGGCGTCGGCGGTGCTCCCGGCGGCGACAATTACACCTTCTCGACGGACGACGGTGAGCTCGTCGAGTTCCGGTACACCCTCGAGACGCATGTGCTCGAGATCGTGGTCTCCGACCCGCCGCTGGCGGGCACCGGGCAGGCGCGCGCGCACTGGGTGAGCGAGGACACGCTCGCCTGGCCGGCCGAACTGCTCGGCGCGGCATCCGCCGACGGTGCGCAGTTCACGCTGCAGCACTCGCCCGACGCGAGCCTCGCGGTCGCCGACGGCGCCGTCACGGGAGGCGGCGATGCGATCGAGCTCGAGGTCGACCCCGACGGGCTGAGCGTCGAGCAGCTCGCGACCTTCCCGGCGCTCGAGGGCTTCGTCGCGCTGCATCCGGTGGGCCTGGACCGCGCCGATGTCGAGCAGCTGCTCACCGAGCAGCTCGCGGTGGCGCAGGTCACCGGCGGCGAGCTGAGCGCCTTCACGGGTGTGCAGTTGCCCGGCGTGCTCGACCACGTCTACGGCGGCGCCGTGGCGACGACGACACTGGGGCTCGAGTGGAACGACGCCGGGACGAGCGCGACCGCGCGCCTCTGGGCGCCGACCGCGCAGGCGGTCTCGCTCGAGCGCTGGGATGCCGGCGCCACGGGCGACCCCGAGCTCATCGCCGCCGAGCGCGACGAGGCTGACGGCACCTGGTCGGTCGACGGCCTCGACGACGGCGACGAGTACCGCTGGAGCGTCGAGGTGTTCGCCCCGTCGACGGGTGCGATCGAGACGAACTCCGTGACCGACCCGTACTCGGTCGCCCTCACGACGAACTCGGCGCGCACGGTCGTCGTCGACCTCGACGACCCCGAGTTCCAGCCGCCCCTGTGGCGCGACACGCCCGCGCCCATCGTGGAGCGCGCGGTCGACCGCGCGATCTACGAACTGCACGTGCGCGACTTCTCGATCGGCGACGAGAGCGTCCCGGAGGCCGAGCGCGGCACCTACACGGCGTTCACGCGCGACTCGGCGGGCACGGCGCAACTGCGCGAGCTCGCCGCGGCCGGCATCAACACGGTGCACCTGCTGCCCACTTTCGACCTCGCGACGATCGAGGAGGACCGCGCAGCGCAGGCGACGCCCGACTGCGACCTCGCGTCGTACGGACCCGCCTCGCCTGAGCAGCAGGCGTGCATCGCGGCGATCCGCGACCTCGACGGCTTCAACTGGGGGTACGACCCGTTCCACTTCCAGGCGCCGGAGGGCTCCTACGCGGTCGACCCCGACGGCGGTGCGCGCGTGAGCGAGTTCCGCGAGATGATCGGCGCCCTGCACGGGACGGGCCTGCAGGTCGTGCTCGACGAGGTCTACAACCACACCGCCGAGGCCGGCCAGGGCCAGCGGTCGGTGCTCGACCGCATCGTGCCGGGCTACTACCAGCGCCTCAACACGTACGGCGCGGTCGAGACCTCGACCTGCTGCCAGAACGTGGCCACCGAGCACGAGGTCGCGCAGAAGCTCATGGTCGACTCCGTCGTGCTCTGGGCGAAGCAGTACAAGGTCGACGGGTTCCGCTTCGACCTCATGGGGCACCACTCGAAGGCGAACCTGCTCGCCGTGCGGGCCGCGCTCGACGAGCTCACGCTCGAGAAGGACGGCGTCGACGGCACGGCCGTGTACCTCTACGGCGAGGGCTGGAACTTCGGCGAGGTCGCCGACAACGCCCTCTTCGAGCAGGCGACGCAGGGCCAGCTCGGCGGCACCGGCATCGGCACGTTCAACGACCGCCTGCGCGACGCCGTGCACGGCGGCAGCCCGGTCGACGGCAGCTCGACGTACCAGCAGGGCTTCGGCACGGGCCTCGGCACCGCGCCGAACGGACAGCCCGGCACGCCGTCGCAGGCCGACCAGCTCGTCGACCTCGGGCACCAGACCGACCTGGTCGAGCTCGGGCTCGCGGGCAACCTGCGCGGCTACGAGCTGACGGATGCCTCGGGCGAGACCGTGCGGGGCGACGAACTCGACTACCGGGGTGCGCCGGCCGGCTACGCCGACCAGCCCGACGAGGTCATCAACTACGTCGACGCGCACGACAACGAGACGCTCTACGACGTCTCGGTGCTGAAGCTGCCGAGGGACACGTCGATGGCCGATCGCGTGCGCATGAACACGCTGTCGCTCGCGACCGTGACGCTCTCGCAGTCGCCCTCGTTCTGGCACGCCGGCACGGAGCTGCTGCGCTCGAAGTCGCTGGATCGCAACAGCTACAACTCGGGCGACTGGTTCAACCGCATCGACTGGACCGGGCAGGAGTCCACCTTCGGCTCCGGCCTGCCGATGGCGGCCGACAACACCGACAAGTGGCCGATCATGGAGCCGCTGCTGGCCGACCCCGCGCTGAAGCCGACCGCCGCGGACATCGCCGCGGCCGAGGCATCCGCCCTCGACCTGCTGCGCGTGCGCTCCTCGGTCGACCTGCTGCAGCTCGGCTCGGCGGAGCTCATCGAGCAGAAGCTGACGTTCCCGAACAGCGGGGCCGACGCGACGCCGGGCGTGATCACAATGCTCGTCGACGACCTCGTCGGAGACGACGTCGACCCGGAGCTCGACGGCGCCCTCGTCGTGTTCAACGCCTCGCCCGAGGCCGTGACCGAGCAGGTCGACGCACTCGCCGGTCGTGAGTTCGCGCTCGCCGAGGCGCAGGCCTCGGGTTCCGACGCGGTCGTGAAGACGACCGCCTGGGATGCCGCGACCGGCACGGTCACCGTGCCCGCGCGGTCGGTCGCCGTGCTCGTGCAGGCGCAGGAGGCTGGGCCCGGGGAACCGGGCGAACCCGGCGAGCCGGGCGAACCCGGCGAACCCGGCGAACCCGGTGAGCCCGGCGGCCCGACTGAGCCGAGCGAGCCCGGTGAGCCGGGTGCGGCGGCCCCGACGGTGCAGCTCTCGGTCGGCAGCGTGCGACCCGGCGACACCATCGGCGTGACCGGCACGGGCTTCGAGCCGGGCGAGACGGTGCAGATCTGGCTGCACTCGACGCCCCAGCTGCTGGTCGCGGCGACCGCCGACGACCAGGGCGGGCTCTCGGTGAATGCGACGATCCCGCTCGACGCCGAACTCGGCGACCACGAGGTGCGCCTGCTGGGCGTCGGCTCGGGGCTCGAGGCATCCGCGGCGCTCGTCGTGCTCGGCCCGCTCGGCATGACCGGCTTCGAGGCGGGCTTCGTGGTGCTGCTCGCGCTCGTGCTGCTCGTGGGCGGCGCGCTCGTGCTCGCCCCTCGCATCCGGCGGGCGCTCCGGGGTGAGGCCTCGCCGGTCGAGTAGGCTTCGCGGCCGTATCGAGACCGCGCTCGAGGGTCTCGATACGGCGCCGGGGCGCCTACTCGACATTGAAGAATGGTCGTGGTGGTTCTGGGTGGGTCTGACCTGCTACTCGACGGACTCGTTCGCTGATGTCATGCGCTGGATTTGTCGGCCCGTCCGGGATCACCGTTCACGCGGTTCGGAAGGCCGGACCGGGCGTGGGGATGTGACCTAATAGGACCCTGTCCACCGACTCTTCAATGTCTTGTCCGCCCGGCCCGGTGAGGTCATCCAATCGATCACTCGAAAGGAGACACCATCATGGTAGCCACACAGGCTGCGCCCCCACAGGCTCGGATCATCGTCGCCGGCGTCGATACGCACACGCACACTCATCACGTCGCGGTACTCGAGCTGACCGGTGCGCTGCTCGGCGATGCCGAGTTCCCGGCCGACACGGGCGGGTACCAAGCACTCCTGGACTGGGTCAGCGGGTTCGGCGTCATCGACCGGATCGGGATCGAGCTGACCAGCTCCTACGGGGCGGGCCTGTCCCGGCACCTGAGCGCCGCCGGGATCGAGGTCGCCGAGGTCGACACGACGGACAAGGCCACCCGCGCCCGACAGGGCAAGGACGACCGGATCGACGCGATCGCCGCCGCACGGAAAGTCCTCGCGGGGATGGCGGGCACGACACCGAAGGACACCACCGGTGTGGTCGAGTCCATCCGGATGCTGACCCTGGTCCGCGACTCCGCCGTTCGGGCGCGCACGCAAGCGTTGAATCAGCTCAAGGACCTCCGGGTCACCGCGCCCGCACGGCTACGCGAACGCCTCGATGGGATGACCTTGCCAGCCCTGGCACGTGAAGCCGTGAAGTTCCGCCCCGACCCGGCCCGGCTGGCCGAGCCTGAGCAGGCAACCAAACTCGCCATGAAACGCCTCGGCATGCGCATCGATGATCTCCTGACCGAGATCACCGCCGCCGACCGGGACCTGACCGCCCTGGTCGCCGCGACCGCCCCGACCCTGTACGCCAGACCCGGGATCGGGGTGCATACCGCAGCCCGGTTCCTCATCACCGCTGCCGCGAACATCGACCGCATCCCCAGCGATGCCGCGTTCGCGAGACTCTGCGGTGCGGCCCCGGTCCCCGTGTCCTCAGGCCGGACCCACCGCATGCGACTGCACCGCGGCGGGGACCGACAAGCGAACCGGGCACTGCACATGGTCATCATCGGCCGCATGAAACACGACCCAGAAACACGCGCCTACATCCAACGCCGACTCACCGAAGGACTCTCAAAACGCGACACCATACGAGCCCTCAAACGCTACGTCGCCCGCCAAGTCTTCAACGACCTCAAAACCGACCTCACCCCGACTTGACATCCATAGGACCATCCGGCGGTACGGCGCCCGGGGCGCCTGCTCGACCGACGGCAGGCGGGTGTCAGCCGCGCGCGAGCGTGAGCGGCACGCTGCCGCCGCCGGTCGAGAAGTGGATGACGGGCGTGTCGCCCGAGCAGTCGTAGGGCGCGGCCGTGATGGGGGAGTCCAGGATCTGCTCCGTCACGGCGGTGCCGTCCATCGCGACGCCGTCGACCGTGACGTCCATCGAGAGCTCGTTGGTGTCGTTGCTCGTGCGCACGGTGTCGCCGTCGACGGCGTACTGGCCCGAGAGCGTTCCGCCGAGGGTGGCCTCGGCCGGCAGCCCGGCGATGTCGACCGAGAGCGACAGGTCGGGCGTGTACGCGTAGGTGCCGTCGGCGCGGAACGACAGGCCCGCGCTGCCGGTCGGGTCGTAGACGATCGCGTACTCCGCGAGATCGGCGGTGACCTGGTCGTAGTAGAGCTGCATCTGGTCGTCGGTGAGCACCCAGTCGCCGACGAGGCAGTTCGATCCGGATGCCTCGGCCGGGTCCTCGCTCGCGGCCGCGTCCGTCGCCGGGGCCGATGCGGTGGCGTCCGCACTCGAGGTCGGGCTCGCGGAGGCGGAGCCCGTCGCCGGCCCGCCGGACGGCGTCGGGCTGCAGCCGGCGAGGGCGATGGCCGCGATCACGGCGAGTGAGGGCAGTGCGAACGACGACGCGAGGCGGGGGCGAACCGGCATGGAACCTCCAACGGACGGCGGCCCCGGTCTCGCCGAGGTCGCGACGGACGACTGCGAGCATTCTCGCACCCGCACCCCCAGACGGTCAGTGTTCGTCGCTCGTGGGATTCGCCAGCACCGCGTGGCAGCGGCCGAGTCGCTCGAGCCACCAGTCGGTGCGCTCCTCGGATGCCGCGAACCGGTCGAGCAGCGCCGGGTCGACCTGCACGCGGCCGACGGGGATCGCGCCGTCGACGGGCAGGAGCGGCGACGTCGTGACATCCGCCGCCAGCAGGGAGGCCGTGCCGAGGCCGCAGTCGAACTCGAGTTCGGCGACGGATGCCGCGAGCGCGGCGCCCATCGCGAGGCCGACGCTCGTGTCGAGCGCGCTCGAGACCACCACGGGCAGGCCCGCCCGATCGATGATGCCGAGTGCCCTGCGGATGCCCCCGAGCGGCTGCGCCTTGATCACCAGCAGGTCGGCGGCGCCGGCCTCCGCGACGGCGAGCGGGTCGTCGGCCCGCCGCACGCTCTCGTCGGCGGCGATCGGGATGCCCATGTACTTCGTGCGGCGGCGGATCTCGGCGAGCTCCTCGACCGTCAGGCAGGGCTGCTCGACGTACTCGAGGTCGAACTCCGCGAGCGCGTGGATGGCGTGCTCGGCCTCGTCGAGGTTCCAGCCCGCGTTCGCGTCGACGCGGATGCGCCCCTCGGGGCCGAGCACCGCGCGCACGGCGCGCACGCGCGCGACATCCTGCGCCAGGTCCTGATCGCTCGCGGCGACCTTCACCTTCGCCGTGCGGCAACCGGGGAACCGGGCGAGCACCGCGGCGACGCTGTCGGGGTCGACGGCCGGCACCGTCGCGTTCACCGGGATGGAGCTGCGCAGGGCGGCCGGCGTCGGCGTCCAGCCGTAGTCGATCGCCGCCGCGAGCCACGCGGATGCCTCGACGTCGTCGTACTCGACGAAGGGGGAGAACTCCGTCCACCCCTCCGGCCCCTCGAGGAGCAGCGCCTCGCGCACGTCGATGCCGCGGAACCGCGTCACCAGGGGAAGCGCCACGACGCGGGCCGTCGCGAGCAGGTCGTCGAGCGGGGGCAGCGTCATCATGTGCTCATCATGGCAAAGGACCCGCGCGCGCTCAGTAGACTCGCGCGGGTGACGGCTCGAACGAACACCCCTCGCTTCCCCCTCGACATCGACGGGGTGGCGAGGCCCGCGCGGTCGCAGGCGCTGCTCGACGCCGTGAACTCGAGCGTGGTCATCGCCGACGGGGCCATGGGCACCATGCTGCAGCGACACGAGCCGACGCTCGACGACTACCTCCAGCTCGAGGGCTGCAACGAGATCCTCAACGTCAGCCGGCCCGACATGATCGCCGACATCCACGACGAGTACCTCGCCGTCGGCATCGACGCCATCGAGACGAACACGTTCGGCGCGAACTGGTCGAACCTGTCGGACTACGGCATCGACGACCGCATCGAGGAGCTCGCCGAGGCGGGGGCGCGCATCGCGCGCGAACGGGTCGAGGCGGCCGAGGCATCCGACGGTCGCGTGCGGTGGGTGCTCGGATCGATGGGACCCGGCACGAAGCTGCCGAGCCTGCTGCACACGACGTACGACCACCTCAAGCAGACGTTCGCGCTGCAGGCCGAGGGCCTCATCGACGGCGGCGCCGACGCGTTCCTCATCGAGACCTCGCAGGACCTGCTGCAGACGAAGGCCGCCGTCAACGGCTGCAAGCAGGCCATCGTCAGTCGCGGCATCCGCCTGCCGATCTTCGTCGAGGTCACCGTCGAGACCACCGGCACCATGCTCATGGGCAGCGAGATCGGCGCCGCGCTCACGGCGCTCGAACCGCTCGGCGTCGACGCCATCGGGCTGAACTGCGCCACCGGCCCCGCCGAGATGAGCGAGCACCTGCGCCACCTCTCGAAGCACTCGCGCGTGCCCGTGGCGTGCATGCCGAACGCCGGGCTGCCCGTGCTGGGTGCGAACGGCGCGCACTATCCGCTCGAGCCGGCGGAGCTCGCGACCGCGCACGAGCAGTTCGTGCGCGAGTTCGGCCTGGGCCTGATCGGCGGATGCTGCGGCACGACGCCCGAGCACATGTCGGCCGTCGTCGAGCGGTTGCGCCCGCTGCGCGAGGGGCTCGCCTCCGGGGTTCCCGAGGGCGCCGCAGGCGCGCGGCATCCGCAGCCCGAGGCCGGCGTCGCGAGCCTCTACCAGCACGTGCCGTTCCACCAGGACGCCTCGTACCTCGCGATCGGCGAGCGCACGAACGCCAACGGGTCCAAGGCGTTCCGCGAGGCCATGCTCGAGGGCAACTGGGACGAATGCGTCGAGATCGCCCGCAACCAGATCCGCGTGGGCGCGCACCTGCTCGACGTCTGCGTCGACTACGTCGGCCGCGACGGCGTCGCCGACATCCGCGAGGTCGTGTCGCGCTTCGCGAGCGCGTCGACGCTGCCGCTCGTGATCGACTCGACCGAGCCCGCCGTCATCGCCGCCGGCCTCGAGCTCATCGGCGGGCGGCCCGTCGTCAACTCGGTCAACTATGAAGACGGCGACGGCCCGACCAGCCGGTTCGGGCGCATCATGCCGCTCGTGAAGGAGCACGGCACCGCGGTCATCGCCCTCACGATCGACGAGGAGGGGCAGGCGCGCACGGCCGAGCACAAGCTGCGCATCGCCTCGCGCCTCGTCGACGCGCTCGTCGGCGACTGGGGCATGCGCGTCGAGGACCTCGTCGTGGACTGCCTGACGTTCCCCATCGCCACCGGCCAGGAGGAGACGCGTCGCGACGCGATCGAGACGATCGCGGCGATCCGGGGCCTGAACGAGAAGTACCCCGGCATCCACACGACGCTCGGTGTCTCGAACGTCTCGTTCGGGCTGAACCCCGCGGCGCGCAGCGTGCTGAACTCGGTGTTCCTGCACGAGGCCGTCGAGGCCGGCCTCGACTCGGGCATCATCGACGCGGCGAAGATCGTGCCGCTCGCCTCGCTCTCCGAGGAGCAGCGCAAGGTCGCGCTCGATCTCGTCTGGGACCGACGCGAGTACGACGCCGACGGCAACCTGACCTACGACCCGCTCGCGAGCATGCTCGACCTCTTCGCCGGGGTCGACACCGCGGCCCTCCGCGACCAGCGCGCGGCCGAGCTCGCGGCGCTGCCGGTCGGCGAGCGGCTCGAGCGGCGCATCATCGACGGCGCCTCCAAGGGACTCGAGGCCGACCTCGACCTCGCGCGCGCGGATGGCATGACCGCCCTGCAGATCATCAACGACCACCTGCTCGAGGGCATGAAGGTCGTGGGCGAGCGCTTCGGATCCGGCGAGATGCAGCTGCCGTTCGTGCTGCAGTCCGCCGAGACCATGAAGGCCGCGGTCGCGCTGCTCGAGCCCCACATGGAGAAGACCTCGTCGGGCGGCAAGGGCAAGATGGTCATCGCCACCGTGCGCGGCGACGTGCACGACATCGGCAAGAACCTCGTCGACATCATCCTCACGAACAACGGCTACGAGGTCATCAACCTCGGCATCAAGCAGCCCATCGCCGACATCATCGCGGCCGCGGAGGAGCACGATGCCGACGTCATCGGCATGTCGGGGCTGCTCGTGAAGTCGACCGTCGTGATGAAGGAGAACCTGCAGGAGCTGCAGTCGCGCGGCCTCGCGAAGAAGTGGCCGATCATCCTCGGCGGGGCAGCCCTCACGCGCGCCTATGTCGAGGACGACCTCGCGAGCCTCTTCGACGGCGAGGTGCGCTACGCCCGCGACGCGTTCGAGGGGCTCACGCTCATGGAGCCGCTCGTGAAGGTCGCGCGCGGTGCCGACCCGGCTTCCGTCGGCCTGCCGGCGCTGAAGAAGCGCATCCACAGTGCGGGCTCCAAGCTCACGCTCACCGAGCCCGAGGAGATGCCGGGGCGCTCGGACGTGGCATCCGACAACCCGATCCCGGTGCCGCCGTTCTGGGGCACCCGCATCGTCAAGGGCATCGCGCTCGCCGACTATGCGGCGTTCCTCGACGAGCGGGCGACGTTCATGGGCCAGTGGGGACTGAAGCCCGGGCGCGGTGAAGACGGCCTCTCGTACGAGCAACTCGTCGAGACCGAGGGGCGGCCGCGCCTGCGGTACTGGCTCGACCGCATCCTCGCCGAGGGCATGCTCGACGCCTCGGTCGCGTACGGGTACTTCCCGGTCGTGAGCGAGGGCGACGACCTCATCGTGCTGCACCACGGCGACGACCCCTCGGGCGTGCTCGGGCGGGCGGGGCTGCTCGCGCCCGACGGCGGCAGCGTCGGCGGCCCTGCGGCAGGCTCCGGGCGCGGCGGCGCGCTCGGCGAGGAGCGGCTGCGCTTCCACTTCCCGCGGCAGCGCCGCGATCGGCATCTGTGCCTCGCGGACTTCGTGCGATCTGCCGATTCGGGGCAGGTCGACGTGCTGCCCGTGCAGCTCGTGACGGCCGGCGCGCATATCGACCAGGTCACGGCGAAGCTCTTCGCGGCCGACAAGTACCGCGACTACTACGAGCTCAACGGGCTCGTCATGCAGCTCACCGAATCGCTCGCCGAGTACTGGCACGCCCGCATCCGCTCTGAGCTCGGCTTCGCGGCCGAGGACCCGACCGACACGGCCGGCCTCTTCAAGCTCGAGTACCGCGGCGCGCGCTTCTCGCTCGGCTACCCCGCCTGCCCCGACATGGAGGACCGCCGCAAGGTCGTCGAACTGCTGAAGCCCGAGCGCATGGGCGTCGAGCTCAGCGAGGAGCTGCAGCTGCATCCCGAGCAGTCGACCGACGCGTTCGTGTTCCACCACCCCGAGGCGAAGTACTTCTCGGTGTGACCGGCGCCGCGCTCGGGCTTCGTCCTGCGGCCGTGCTCGATACCGGCTTCGCGCGGCGGAACGCCGCCAGCACGCCGGCGCCGATCGTGACGAGGCCGACGATCGTCGTGATCGCGCGCAGCGTGTCCCACGTGATCGACGAGGTCACGAGCGAATACAGCAGGAAGCTGGCGAGGTTCTGCCCGATCGGGGCGCCCGCCTCGTAGGAGATGTCGGATCCGGCGCCGATCGCGAACGGCCAGAACCAGAGGTTCATGATGAGGCCGAAGACGTACGAGGCGATCACGCCGTAGACGCAGAGCATCGCGATCTCGACGCGTCGCGGCAGGCTGCGGGGGAGCAGCCCGGCGCCCGCGCCGACCCAGGCGCAGGCGAACATCTGGAACGGCGTCCACGGGCCGAACGTGCCGGTCACGACCGTGGAGAGCGCGATCGTGACGAGGCCGAGCAGCAGGCCGAAGCGGGCGCCGAACGCGCGCCCGGCGAGGATCAGCAGCACGAAGACGGCCTCGACCCCGCCGACGCCCGTGCCCACGATGCGCACGGCGGCGCCGATCGCGGCGAGCGTGCCGAGCAGCGCGAGGGTGTGGGCGCTGCGCACCGAGCCGTCGAGCGCGGCGAGCACCACGAGGGCCGCCACCGGTGCGAGGGCGAGTGCGGCGGCGGGCGCCGCGGCCGTTGCCTGCGAGGGCAGGGCGTACGCGACGAGCGGCCACGTGAACGACGCGAGCGCGACCAGGTTCGCGAGGAGCAGGGCCGGAGCCGTCAGGACCGGTGGGGTCGAGCGGATGCCGCGGGCCGGCCGCGTGGGGGTGGCCGGCGAACTGGGGCCCACGGCGCCCCCGGACGGACGCCCGGAGGGATGCCTCGAGGGTGCGGCGGGGACGGCGGTGGGCTGCTGCGCGATGGCGGGGAACGCGGGCTGTTGCGCAGCGGCGGTGGCCGGTCGCGGCGCGCCGACGGGTGATGGTGCAGCCGCCTCGCCTAGCACGCCGTCGCGCATCGGCAGTACGCGGTCGGCGAGGGCCGCGACGAAGTCGGCGTCATGCGTCGCGACGAGCACCGCGGCTCCGCGCTCGGTCGCACGCGAGAGCGCCGCGGCCACGAGCGCTCGCGCGGCCGGGTCGAGTCCGCGGGTCGGCTCGTCGACGAGGAGCACGGCCGGCTCGCTCGCCGACTGGATCGCGATCGCGAGGCAGCGGCGCTCGCCGAGCGAGAGGTCGAGCGGATGCCGCGCCAGGCGCTGCTCGAACGCCGTCGAGTCGAGCGCGAGGCCGAGGAACTCCGCGAGCCGCGCCGCTGTGCTGCCATGCGCGAGCCGGGCGCGATGATCGGTGCGGGCGCACTCGGCCGCGACGGTGGTGCGAGTGAAGAGGTCATCGGAGGCATCCGGAACCAGCGTGACGTCGCGACGCGCGGCGCGCTCCCGCCCTCGGCTCCGCCGCGTGACGACCTTGTGCGGCGTGACGGCGGTTTGCCGGGCCGCGTCGAACGGCGTGGAGACGCGAAACGTCGTCACGGCGTGGTGGTCGGTCGCCAGTGCCACGAGGAGGCTCGACTTTCCCGCGCCGTTCGGGCCGGTGAGCGCGACGATCTCGCCGGCGGCGAAATCGAAGCTCGCCGAGTCGACCGCGCGGTGCGCATCGTGGAGAACGGTCAGCTCGCGGACGCTCAGCACCGGGTCGCCAGACCGACCGGGTGCGCGGACGGGGCCGGCCGCGGCGGCGGGCGCGAATTCTCGGGCGGCGGCGGGGTCGGGGTCGGGCGCAGTGGCGTGGGCGAGCGGGCCTCGGGTCGAGGCATCCGCCGGGGTCGAGGCATCCGCCGCGGTCGTGGCATCCGCCGTGATCTCCTGCGCGATCCCGCCGCGGAGCTCGACTCGCGCATCGGCGACCCGGGCGAACTCGGCGTGCCGGTGCTCGGCGACGATCACGCAGATGCCGGCATCGTGCGCGAGCGCGTCGAGGATCTCGACGATGCGCCCTCGGAACGCGGTGTCGAGGTCGGCGAGCGGCTCGTCGACGAGGAGGAGGATCGGGTGCTCCGCGATGGCGGCGGCGATCGCGACGAGCGTGGCCTCGCCCGCCGACAGTCCGCCGAGCTCGCGCTCGAGCAGCGACTCGATGCCGACGCGGTGCGCGATCTCGTGCACCCGCGCCCGCACGATCGTCGCGTCGACCCCGCGCAGTTCGAGCGTGAGGCCGATCTCGTCGGCGACGCGTTCGGTCGCGAATCCCTCGCGCGGGTTCTGCAGCACGACCCCCACGAGTCGTGCGGTGTCGCGCGGCGGCGTGGTCGCGCGGTCGTGCCCGACGACGTGCAGCTCGCCCGCGGCGGTGCCGCCGTCGAGATGGGTGTGCAGGCCCGCGAGTGCGCGGAGCAGCGTGGACTTGCCGCTGCCGGTCGCCCCCGTCACGAGCGTGAGCATGCCCGGTTCGAGTTCGAGTTCGTCGACCTGCACGGCGGATGTTGCGGCCCCGCGATGGCTCAAGGCGAGGTCGTGGATCTCGACCGGTCGCTCGCACACCCCCTCGACCGGGCGGCCCGAGAGGCCGCGCAGCTCGAGCGCCGCGGCCACGGCCGTCGCCCGCTCGAGCGTGCGTTCGAGCACGGGTGCGAGCAGGCGCGCGCCGCCGCGCTCGCCGCGGAGCCGCTGCGCGAACCCCACGCGGCGAACGGCGTCGGCGAGAGCCGGCAGCCCGGCCCATGCGACGGCGAGGGTGCGCGCGACGCCGCGCAGTGGTCCGCGACGGGCACCGCGTGCAAGCAGCCGCGGCACGTCGAGCACCGCGTTGAGCAACCCGAAGGCGAGGATCGTGAGCGCGATGGGCAGCGCGCTCGTCGCGGCATCCCACAGTCCGCCCGTCGTGGCCGGCCCGAGCAGCACGACGTGGCCGAACGGCGGAGGGAGCGGTATGGCCGGCAGCGGGAGCACGACCGGCCCCGCGGCATCCGCCCCATGGAACAGGACGCGATACGCGACCCGCACCGCGACGAAGCCTGCGGCGACGAGGGCCGCGGCTCGGATCGGTGCGGGTCGGATGCGCATGTGCCGTGGAGACGGTGGGAGCGTGGAGCGCGTCAGACGGTCGGCGCGGCGGGCTCGCCGTTCACCGTGAAGAGGAGGGCGAGGCGTTCGCCGGGCTGCAGCTCGAGGGTCGCGAGGCCCTCCTGCGCGTAGCCCCACTCGCCGCCCTCGGGCTGGGTCCAGAGCGACCAGTAGGCGAACGCGGCCGGCATGGAGGCACAGGTCTCGAAGTAGTCGGAGCCGTCGTCGGCGGTGAGCGCGAAGTCCTCGGCCGGCACGCCGTTCACGCGGCAGACGACCTGGTCGCCGTACTCCTCGGTGCCCTCGGTCGTGATGCCCGCCTCGGCGAGGGCCTCGCTCGCGGCGATGGGCGCATCGGTCTCGACGCAGGTGGTTCCGGCGGGGGAGTCGGGCAGGTCGAGCTCTGGCAGCTCGACGACGACGGCGACACCGGCACAGGTGGTGTCGTCGCCGGAGGTCGTGCCCGCACCGGCCTCGGCCGACGGAGAGGCGGAGGCGGTCGTCGCCTCGGACGACGCGGGGTCGGATGCCGCGCAGGCGGTCAGGGCCAGCAGGAGGGCGGCGGCGGCAGTGGCGGCGAAGGTGCGCAGAGTCGTGGTCACCGTCCAAGGGTAGGCGGCGGGCCGCCGAGCGGCCGCGCATGTGTCGCCGCGGGTAGGCCGTGGGCGCGCCCGCGCGGGTCGGGGCGGGGCCGTAGGCTGGAACGGTGAGCGTTTCCGAACTCTTCGATGCGAGCGAGTGGGTCGACGCGGCATCCGCCGTCGCAGGCGCCGCAGGGCTCACCGACATCACCTACCACCACTCGAACGACGGCCGCATCGCGCGCATCGCGTTCGACCGGCCGGAGGTGCGCAACGCGTTCCGGCCGCACACGGTCGACGAGCTGTACCGCGCCCTCGAAGACGCCCGCACGAACCCGCGCATCGGCGTCGTGCTGCTGACAGGCAACGGCCCGAGCGCGAAGGACGGCGGCTGGGCGTTCTGCTCGGGCGGCGACCAGCGCATCCGCGGTCGCGACGGCTACCAGTACTCCGCCGACGAGGCCGAGGTCGTGCGCGATCCCGCGGCCGGGGCGAGCACCGGGCGCCTGCACATCCTCGAGGTGCAGCGCCTCATCCGCTTCATGCCCAAGGTCGTCATCGCGGTCGTGCCCGGTTGGGCTGCCGGCGGCGGGCACTCGCTGCACGTGGTCTGCGACCTGACCATCGCCTCGCGCGAGCACGGCCGCTTCAAGCAGACCGATGCCGACGTCGGCAGCTTCGACGCGGGCTACGGCTCGGCGTACTTCGCCAAGCAGATCGGGCAGAAGTTCGCCCGCGAGGTGTTCTTCCTCGCCGAGGAGTACTCCGCCGAGCGTGCCTACGAGATGGGCGCCGTCAACCGCGTCGTGCCGCACGCCGAGCTCGAGCGCGAGGCCATCGCGATGGCGCGCACGATCCTCACCAAGTCGCCGACGGCCGTGCGCATGCTGAAGTTCGCGTTCAACGCGGTCGACGACGGCATGGTGGGCCAGCAGGTCTTCGCGGGCGAGGCCACGCGCCTCGCCTACGGCACCGACGAGGCCGTCGAGGGCCGCGACGCGTTCCTCGAGAAGCGCGACCCCGACTGGGGCCCCTATCCCTGGCACTACTGATGCCGGTTACCCGACACCGGTTCGGCGGGTTGCCGGTCTCGCGATGAAACCGCTCATCAGGGTTTCAGCGGCGGATGCCGCGGCGCTGCGCCGGGCGCTCGCCGACGCCCTCGACGGCGGCCCGGCGGTGTGGCCGGTGCCGTCTGAGCGCGTCGCCCGTTCCACCGGATTCGGAGATGTGGGCCGACACCCCGTCGCCGCGCCCGCCGCGCTCGGCGTGTCGACCGAGACTCCGAATCGGGTGACACCGCAGACCGGGTTCGTGGCCGAGGGCCTCGACGTCGCCGACGACATCGCCCTCGTCGTCGAGACGAGCGGTTCGACCGATGCCCCGAAGCGCGTGCTGCTCACCGCAGACGCCCTCGTCGCGAGCGCCGACGCCACGCACGACGCCCTCGGCGGCACGGGCCAGTGGCTGCTCGCCCTGCCCGGCCACTACATCGCGGGGGCGCAGGTGCTCGTGCGCGGCATCCTGGCGGGCAGCGAGACCGTCGTGCTGCCGCAGGGCCCGTTCGACCCGCGCGCGTTCGCCGAGGCATCCGCTCGGCTCGACGCGCACGTGCCGCACTACACCTCGCTCGTGCCGACGCAGCTCGCGCGCCTGCTCGACGTCGCCGACCGCGACGCCTTCGTCGGGGCCGCCCTGCGGTCGTTCGACGCCGTGCTCATCGGCGGACAGGCGCTCGCGCCCGCGCTCGCCGAGCGTGCCGCCGACGCGGGCGTCGCGGTCGTGCGCACCTACGGGTCGAGCGAGACCTCGGGCGGATGCGTCTACGACGGACGCCCGCTCGACGGCGTCGGCGTGCGCATCGTCGACGAGCCGCCGTCGAGCCCGTCGGCGTCGGCGGGCACGCCCGGCCGAGGCGAGGTGCAGCTCAGCGGGCCCACGCTTGCGAGTGGATACCTCGACGATCCCGAGCGCACCGCGGCCGCCTTCACGACCGACGCCCGCGGCACGCGCTGGTACCGCACGGGCGATCTCGGCGAGCTCGCGCCCGACGGCCGCCTGCGCATCACCGGCCGCGCTGACGACGTCATCATCTCGGGCGGCGTCAAGGTCTCCCTCGGCGAGGTCGAGCGCGCCGTGCGCGCCGTCGCCGGATTCGCAGCCGCGGTCGTGCTGCCGGTCGCCGACCCCGAGTGGGGCGAGCGGCCGGCGGTCGTCGTCGAACGCGCGGCATCCGAGCGAGCGGATGTCGCGGCATCCGCCCCTCGCGAAGCGCCCGACGCCCTCGCCGCTCTCGCCGCGGCGACCGACGCCGCCGGCCTCCCACCCGCCGGCCGCCCCGTGCGCCTGCTCGAGCTCGAGCGCATGCCGCACCTGGCCTCGGGCAAGCCCGACCGCCGGGCGCTCGCCGCGCGGCTCGCTTGACGGCCCCGTCCGCGCTCGCCCCCCGCTCCGCCACGTCGCTTTCACGCGCCACGACGTCTTGCGGGCCGCCGCTCGAGGTCGTGGACCGGCGAAAGGGCGTGGCGCGATGGACGCCGCATGCGCAGCCGGGGCACGTGCGCGAAGCCGGGTCATAGGAACCGCGAACTAGCATGATCGTGTGGCACGCCCGAAACCCCAGCGCTCGAACCAGTCCGACCCCAAGCGACGCCCGACCCCGGTCGGCCGCTCCGGCAATCCGGCCAAGGCGGCGGCCGCCGCGAAGGCGGGTCCGGCCGTCGCGGGTCGCACCCGGCTGACTCCCGGCGACTGGATCGCCGGTGCGCGCCTGCGCACGCTGCCGCTCGCGATCGCACCCGTGGCGCTCGGCACGGGCGCCGGCATCATCGCGGTCCCCGACGAGACGTGGCATCCGACCCGCTTCGCGCTCGCGCTCGTCGTGGCGCTCGCGTTGCAGATCGGCGTGAACTACGCCAACGACTACTCCGACGGCATCCGCGGCACCGACGACCACCGCGTCGGCCCCGCCCGGCTCACCGCGTCGGGCCTCGTGAAGCCGAAGGCCGTGCTCTTCGTCGCCCTCGCGTTCTTCGCCGTCGCGGCGCTCGCGGGCCTCGCGCTCACGGTCATCACGCAGCAGTGGTGGCTCATCGCGGTCGGCGCGGTCGCGATCGTCGCCGCCTGGTTCTACACCGGCGGCAAGCACCCATACGGCTACTACGGCCTCGGCGAGGTGTTCGTCTTCGTCTTCTTCGGCCTCGTCGCCACGGCCGGTTCGGCGTTCGTGCAGGCGCTCACCGTGAACCTCGAGGCGTGGATCGGCGGCATCGGCGTGGGCCTGCTCGCCTGCGCGGTGCTCATGGCCAACAACCTGCGCGACGTCGTGCAGGACCGCGCGGCGGGCAAGCGCACGCTCGCGGTGCTCGTGGGGCCGCTCGCCGGACGCATCCTGTTCACGGTCTTCACGCTCGTGCCGTTCGTGTTCGTCGGCTTCTTCGCGCTGTTCTACCCGACCGCGGTGCTCGTGTTCTTCGCACTGCTGCTCGCCCTGCCGGCGTGCGTCATCGTGCTCACGGCCAAGACGCCGCGCGAACTCATCCTCGCGCTGCAGCTCACGAGCTTCACCGCGCTCGCGTACGGCATCGGCTTGGGGCTCGCGATCGCGTTCTGAACCGCGGATGCCGCGGGGCGGCGTTCTTCCGAAGGTCGGGCGTCAGTCGCGCTCGGGGCTGCGCGGTGCGCTACTCGACCGGCGGTTTCCGCGACGCGGCGTCGATCGCGGCGTCCTCGTCGGCGTCGTCTTCATGCACGGCCGGGCTCTCGCGGTGACGTGCGGCGTAGAGGTCGGAGGCCATCGACTCGCGCGGGCGGCGCAGGAAGATGAGCGACGCGCTGAGGCCGAACACGGCGGCGACGAGTGCGGCGATCCATCCGGGCACGCCGGCGAGGAGCAGCACGGCGAGCGGCACCGCGAACATCAGGATGCGCAACGCGGTGTACCGGATCCAGACGGGAACGGATTTCACCCTGCAAGTGTAGGTCGGCGAGCCTGTACGCTCTCCCAGCCGGAACCCGCCCGACACGCCTAGACTGACGGCATGGTTCGGGTCTGGTTCGTCCTCGGCATCGCGGCCGTGATCTTCTGGGTCTACGCGATCGCCGACTGCGCGTTCTTCGATCGATCCCGCATCCGTGGAGTGAGCCGCGGGTGGTGGGTCGCGATCGTCGTGCTCCTGCCCGTGATCGGCGGCATCCTCTGGTTCCTCATCGGCCGTGGCCGCGCGTACCGCGCCGGGGGCAAGGGCCCGCTCGCACCCGACGACGACGTCGAGTTCCTCAAGGGACTGCGCAGCGACGCCGAGCAGGACGAGCGCATCCGCCGCCTCGAGCAGGAGTTGGCCGACCTCGACACCGACGAGCCGCACGACCCCGAATCCGGCGACGACGTGCCGCACCCCGACTCGAAGCGCCACGACGGCCCCGACGCCGCCGGCGAGGCTGGAGCATCCGGCCGGCCGAATGGCTGAGGCGCACCGCCTGCCCTCCGAGCCCATCGCGGAGCGCAGCCCTGCATCCGCCGCGGCCTTCGCGCTGCTCGGCGGCTTCGTGCGTGCGGGTGTGCGCGACGTGGTCGTGGCGCCCGGATCCCGCTCGCAGGCGTTCGCGCTCGCGGCGGCGGAGCTCGAACGGCTCGGCGCGATCCGCCTGCACGTGCGCATCGACGAGCGCGGCGCCGGGTTCCTCGCGCTCGGACTCGCGGCCGAGTCGGGTCGACCGACGGTCGTCGTCGTCACGTCGGGCACCGCCGTCGCGAACCTGCACCCGGCCGTGCTCGAGGCCCATCACTCGGGTGTGCCGCTCATCGTGTGCGCCGCCGATCGCCCCGAGGCGATGCGCGGCATCCGCTCCAACCAGACCACGGTGCAGCCCGGCATCTTCGCCGGCGCGGTGCGCATGGAACGCGACGTCCCCCCGCCGGTCGGCGACCCCGCCGAGGCGGCCGCAGCGGCCCGGCTCGCGCGCGTGGCCGTGGCCGTCTCGCTCGGACGCGACGATCGCGGACAGCCGTCGGCGCACCCGGGCCCGGGTCCGGTGCACCTGAACCTGCAGCTCACCGAGCCGTTGTCCTCGGCGATCGAGCTCGACGAGGCGCCGGTCGTCGACGAGACGGACGCGGTCGCGGCCGCGGTGCTCGCGTCGGCCGCGGCATCCGCTTCGACGGCGACGGCCGGCTCTGCTGCGGCATCCGGGCGGGCCGCGGCATCCGCCCCTGGTGCCGGCGCCGCGGATGCCCCGCATGGCGCCGTCATCGAGCGCGGGCCGCGCACCGTGGTCGTCGCGGGCGACGGCGCAGGGCCGGGCGCCGAGCAGTTCGCGCGCGATGGCGGCTGGCCGCTCATCGCCGAGGTCACGAGCGGCGCCCACTTCGGCCCGAACCTCGTGGTCGCCTACCGCGAGCTGCTGCGCGAGCCCGGGTTCGGCGACCGCGTCGAGCGGGTCGTCGTGTTCGGACACCCGACGCTGTCGCGCGAGGTGCCCGAGCTCGTGCAGCGCTCGGGGGTCGAGGCGATCGTCGTCTCGGCGTCGGGCATCGAGTGGTACAACCCCGGCAGACGGGTGCGCCGCTTCGAACGCGCCGTGCGGGCCGAAGCGCAACCGGGCCCCCTGCCGCAGGAGGCGCGCGAGTGGCTCGGCCGCTGGGTGCACGCCAGCCGCTCGATCGTCGAGGCGGGCCTGCCGCAGACGGTCGGCCTGCAGAGCGGCATCGACGAGACCGGGCACGTGTCCGACTACGCGGCGCAGCGCGAGTACATGAAGGCGCAGCTCGCCGCCGTGCGCGCCCCGATCACCCGGCGCATGCTGGTCGACGCCGTCTGGGCGGCGACCTGGCCGCACGACCGGCTCGTGTTCGGCGCATCGAGGCTCATCCGCGACGCCGACCGCGCCGTGCCGGGGCGCCGCATCACCGTGCACGCCAACCGCGGGCTCGCGGGCATCGACGGCACCGTGGCGACCGCGCTCGGCGTGGCCATCGCGAGCGGAGCCGTGACCCGCGCCGTGATCGGCGACCTCACGCTGCTGCACGACGTCGGCTCGCTGCTGCTCGGCGCGGGCGAGGCGAGGCCGCGCCTGCAGGTCATCGTCGGCAACGACGGCGGCGGCACGATCTTCGACGCGCTCGAGGTCGCCGGTTCGGCCGCCGACACGGCGTTCGACCGCGTGCAGTACACGCCCCAGGCGGTCGACCTCTCGGCGCTCGCGACGGCGTACGGCTGGGGTTACGCCCGCGCGACGACGCGCGGCGAACTCAGCGACGCGCTCGCGGCGCCCGTCGAAGGCCCGTCGCTGCTCGAGGTTCCGCTGCCGCGGTAGGCCGCCGGCGGCCTGCTCGACCGGCGGCGGTCTCGATACGGCCGCGGGCGGCCTGCTCGACCGGCGACCGCGGGCGGCCTGCTCGACCGGCCCTGCGACATGAGGCCTTGCCGCGGCATCCGCTCGCTCGACAGGATGGAGACCTGCGCGACGCCGCGTCGCGCGAGGGGAGCCGCATGAACCACGCACCGCACTGGACCGCCGACCCGATCGAGTTGCTGCGGGTCGGTGAGGGGTTCCGGCTCGCCGACGTCGACCCGCGTTCGCATCCCGGCTTCGACGGCGGCAAGGCCGAGGGCGCGCAGGCCCTCGCCGACGGGCTCCCTCGCCTCGCCGACCTGCAGGAGCAGCTGTTCGCGGGCAGCCGCATGGGCGGCGACGAGCGGCGCATCCTGCTCGTGCTGCAGGCCATGGACACGGCAGGCAAGGGCGGCATCGTCAAGCACGTCATGGGTGCGGTCGACCCGCAGGGCGTGCAGCTCGCGGCGTTCAAGAAGCCGACCGCCGAGGAGCTCGCGCACGACTTCCTCTGGCGCATCCACAAGGAGGTGCCGGGGCCCGGCCTGATCGGCGTCTTCGATCGCTCGCACTACGAGGACGTGCTCATCGCGCGCGTGCGGTCGCTCGCGCCTCCTGAGGAGATCGAGCGCCGCTACGGCGCCATCAACGACTTCGAACGCGAACTGACCGCCACCGGCACGACGATCATCAAGGTCATGCTGCACATCTCGGCCGACGAGCAGAAGGCGCGCCTGCAGGAGCGGCTCGACCGGCCCGACAAGCATTGGAAGTTCAACCCGGGCGACATCGACGAGCGGTTGCTCGGCGCGAAGTACCAGGAGGCCTACCAGACCGCCTTCGAGCGCACCGCGACGCCGGATGCCCCGTGGTACGTGGTTCCCGCGGACCGCAAGTGGTACTCGCGCCTGGTCGTGCAGCATCTGCTGACCGACGCGCTCGAGCGCATGGGGCTCGAGTGGCCCAAGGCCGACTACGACGTCGAGGAGCAGAAGGCGCGGCTCGCGGCGAGCTGAGCGGCGCTGGACTGAACCGCGCGCGTGGCTGTCGCGACGGCGGCGGCGGGGCGGCGCGGCGGCGGGGCGGCGGCCTTGCGCATGGGGTCTTCGGTGGCGGCATTGCGCGTGGGGTTCTCGGTGCCGGCGAAGGTTTCCGCCGGCCTCGTGAGCGCAGGTCGTGCCCTGTACGTCTCGCGCGCAGGGCGGGTGTCGATTCCAGAATGATGGCTGCATGGCTGCAGGGCTGCATGGCTGCATGGCTGCATGGCTGCATGGCTGCATGGCTGCATGGCTGCATGGCTGCATGGCTGCAGGGCTGCATGGCTACTTCTCCACTTCTCCACCGAGATTCAGGAGCGACCCCCGGGCCCTCACGCGATGACCCGGGCGCGAGGCCGGGGTGGTCTACGGCTGCGACGTTCCCGGTGGTGGCAGGTCAGGTGACGGCGTCGTCGGAGAGCACAGCGCACGGCGGTGACCTGCGATCGGTGGCCGGCGGGACTGGTGGCTCGCGCGTCCGGTGGCGAGTGCGAGTGGTGGCGACTGCGAGTGGTGGCTCGCGCGTCCGGTGGCGACCGCGAGTGGCTGGTCAGTGCGCGAGGCGGCACGGCACCAGTAGTGAGAGCTCAGCCGCCGAACGCCTCGACGATCGGGCGGAACTTCATGTCGGTCTCGGCCAGCTCGTCGGCCGGCACCGAGTCGTGCACGATGCCGCAGCCCGCATACGCGCGCACGGTGCCGTCGGGCTCGACCTGGGCGCAGCGCAGCGCGATCGCCCACTCGCCGTCGCCGTCGCCGTCGACCCAGCCGACCGGGCCCGCGTAGCGCCCGCGATCGAAGCCCTCGAGCTCGGCGAGTACGCGGAGCGCGACGCGCCTGGGCGTGCCGGCGACCGCGGCGGTCGGGTGCACGGCGCGCACGAGGTCGAGGGCGGTCGATCCGTCGCCGAGGGTGCCCTTGAGGTCGGTCGCGAGGTGCCACAGGTTCGGCAGCTGCAGCGTGAACGGCTCGGGGCTCGTGTCGAGGCGCGCGGTGTGCGGTTCGAGCCGCTTCACCGCGCTCGCGACGGCGAGGGCGTGCTCGGCACGGTCCTTGACGGACTCGGTGAGCGCGGTCGCGCGTTCGCGGTCGGATGCCTCGCCCGCACCCCGTGCGGACGTGCCGGCCAGCACCCGGGCCGAGACCGTGCCGTGGTCGACGCGCACGAGCGTCTCGGGGCTCGCGCCGATGAGGCCGTCGACCGCGAACACCCACGTGTCGGGGTAGTCCTCGGCGAGACGGTGGATCGTCGCGCGCAGCCCGTCCTCTTCATGCAGCTCGCCCACGAGTTCGCGCGCGAGCACGACCTTGGCGAGCTCGCCGCCGTCGATGCGGCGCACGGCCTCGGCCACCGCCTGCTCGTAGCGATCGGGCGGCACGGCGCCCGGCTCGAACGTCACCCGCGGAATGCGTCGCCGCGGCGCCGGCTCGGGGATCGCGAGCAGGTCGGACCCCGCGGCATCCGCCCCCGCCTCGTCGGCGCCGGCCTTCGCGACGGTGTCGGCTGCGACCTCCGCGAGCGCGATGCGGGTCACCCAGGCGCGCCCGTCGCGGCGGCCGAGCACGAGCTCGGGCACGACCAGCACGCTCGTCGACGCGGACTCGTCGGCGAACGCGAATGCGCCGAACGCGACGAGGCCCGTGCCGGGCAGCCCCACCCGGTCGTCGATGTCGGCATCGGCCGCGAGCTCGGTCCAGACGGCCGCCGCGTCGTCGACCCGGTCGGCGCCGGAGGTCTCGATGCGCAGCGTCTCGCCGAGGCCCACGATGCCCTCGCCGCGGCGCATCCAGAGCAGCGGATGCCGCGGGTCGGCCCTGGGGATGAGCGGTGCGAGCTCGTCGACCGGTTCGGTTCGCACCACGAGGCGCGGCCGGGGGCGCTCGGCGGTGGCATCCGTCTGGGCGGCGGTATCCGGCTCGGTCGCGGCATCCGTCTGCATCACCGGATCAGCCTACGCTCGCGCCCCGGCACGAACCTGCGCGCCGGCACATGCTTCCCAGCGCATGCACCGCATCGGCGACCTAGAATCGAGGGATGACGCGCGCAGACCTCGGCAAGGACCCCCGCGAGGTGTCGGCGATGTTCGACCGGGTCGCCGCCCGATACGACCGCACCAACACCGTGCTCTCCATGGGCAACGCCCCGCTCTGGCGCGTGTCCACGACGCGCGCCGTGGCCCCGAAGCCGGGCGAGCGCATCCTCGACGTCGCGGCCGGCACGGGCACCTCGAGCGCGAGCCTCGCGGCCTCGGGCGCGAGCGTCGTCGCCGCCGACTTCTCGCCCGGCATGATCGAGGTCGGCCGCAGCCGTCAGGCGCATGTGCCCAACATCGTCTTCGTCGAGGCCGATGCCACCGCGCTGCCGTTCGGCGACGACGAGTTCGACGCGGTCACGATCTCGTTCGGCCTGCGCAACGTCAACGGGCCCGAGCTCGCGCTCGCCGAGTTCCTCCGGGTCACCAGGCCCGGCGGTCGCCTCGTCGTGTGCGAGTTCTCGGAGCCGCCCGCCCCGATCATCCGCGCCGGCTACCACGCCTACCAGCGCTACGTCATGCCGACGCTCGTGCGCCTCTCGAGCTCGAACGACGACGCCTACGACTACCTCAACGAGTCGATCGAGGCCTGGCCCGATCAGGCGGCGCTCGCGGCGAAGATCCGCGATGTCGGCTACACGGATGTCGCGTGGCGCAACCTCACCGGCGGCATCGTCGCCCTGCACCGGGCGCGCAAGCCGCTCGCCTGAGGGCTCGCGCCGGCCGCAGGAGCGGCTCGCGCCGACCGCAGACGCCGCTCGGGCCGAGCCCGGGCGGGGATCGCCGCCGCGTCGATCCGCGGGGCGCGCCGCCGCCGACCGGGCGAACGGGGCTCGCAGGTTCGCCCCGATAGACTCGAACACGTGAATCCGAGCCATCCGGTCGCCCGACGCGGCTCAGCGCTCGCTGCGAACCTGGGTCTGAGCGAGCGCCTGTTCGCGTCATCCGCCGACAAGGCGATGGCGAGGGCGATCGACGCGGGCATCGAGCGCGTCGAAGCGGGACTGATCCGAGAGGTCAGCTTCGCCGACTCCGTCGCCGATGCCTCGACCAGGTACCTGCTCCAGGCCGGCGGCAAGCGCGTGCGTCCCATGCTGACGCTGCTCACCGCGCAACTCGGCGCGGGCATCACCGACGACGTCGTGACCGCGGCCGAGGCCATCGAGATCACGCACCTCGGCTCGCTCTACCACGACGACGTCATGGACGAGTCCGAGCGCCGCCGCGGGGTCCCGAGCGCGCAGACCGTCTGGGGCAACTCGGTCGCGATCCTCACCGGCGACCTGCTCTTCGCCCGTGCCAGCCAGCTCATGGCCCAGCTCGGCGAGCGGGCCATCCGCATGCAGGCCGGCACGTTCGAGCGGCTCGTGCTCGGGCAACTGCACGAGACCGTCGGACCCGTCGAGGGCGACGACCCCATCGAGCACTACATCCAGGTGCTCGCCGACAAGACCGGGTCGCTCATCGCGGCCGCCGCCCAGTCGGGACTCGTCTTCTCGGGGGCCGACCCCGCCTACGAGGCGCCCGTCGTCGAGTTCGGCGAGAAGATCGGCATCGCGTTCCAGCTCATCGACGACGTCATCGACCTCTCGCCGCAGCCCGAGACCACCGGCAAGGTGCCCGGCACCGACCTGCGTGCGGGCGTCGTGACGCTGCCCGTGCTGCGCCTGACCGAGCTCGCGAAGACCGACCCAGCCTCGGCCGACCTGCTCCGACGCATCCGGCGCGACGTGATGCCGCCCGCCGACGGCGCGGAGCTCACCGACCCGCACGACACCAACACGCTCGCCTCGCGCATCGTGCCCTCGCGCGAGACGGTCGACGCGATCGTCGCCGAACTGCGCGAGCACGAGGCGACCACGGCCACGTACGACGAGGCGCAGCGCTGGGCGCGCGAGGCCGTCGCCGCGCTCGACCCGCTGCCCGAGGGCACCGTGAAGAAGGCGCTGACCCGGTTCGCCGAGTCGGTCGTCGACCGCGCGAGCTAGGCCGGCTCGAGGCATCCGCTCGCATGCATCCGCTCGACTGATGGAGGACCGACGGTGACCAGGAACAAGCTGCGACTCGCGATCGTCGGGGCCGGGCCCGCGGGCATCTACGCCGCCGACATCCTGCTGAAGTCCGAGCGCAACTTCGACGTGTCGATCGACCTCTTCGACCACCTGCCCGCGCCGTACGGGCTCGTGCGCTACGGCGTCGCGCCCGACCACCCGCGCATCAAGGGCATCATCACGGCGCTCCGCGAGGTGCTCGACCGCGGCGACATCCGCATCTTCGGCAACGTGCGCTTCGGCGATGACCTCACGCTCGACGACCTGAAGCACCACTACAACGCGGTGATCTTCGCGACGGGCGCGGTGCGCGACGCCTCGCTCAACCTGCCCGGCATCGGGCTCGAGGGGTCGTACGGCGCCGCCGACTTCGTGAGCTGGTTCGACGGGCACCCAGACGTGCCGCGCACCTGGCCGCTCGAGGCGCGCGAGGTCGCCGTCATCGGCAACGGCAACGTCGCGCTCGACGTCTCGCGCATCCTCGCCAAGCACGTCGAAGACCTCATGGTCACCGAGATCCCGGCCAATGTCGCCGCCGGCCTCGCCGAGTCGCCCGTCACCGACGTGCACGTGTTCGGCCGTCGCGGCCCGACCTCGGTCAAGTTCACGCCCCTCGAGCTGCGCGAGCTCGGCGAGCTGCGCGACGTCGACATGATCGTGTACGACGAGGACTTCGACTACGACGACGCCGCGCGCGCGGCCGTCGCGGGCAACAAGCAGGTCTTCGTCATCGACAAGGTGCTGCAGCAGTGGCGCAAGCGCGAGGTCGGCGAGGCGTCGCGTCGCCTGCACCTGCACTTCTTCGCCAAGCCGCTCGAGATCGTCGACGACGGCACCGGCCGGGTCGGCGCCATCCGCTACGAACGCACCGCGCCCGACGGCGAGGGCGGCGTGGTCGGCACGGGCGAGATCCGTGAGCTGCCGATCCAGGCGCTCTACCGCGCGGTCGGCTACTTCGGGTCGCCGCTGCCCGGCGTCCCGTTCGACACCCGGTTCGGCGTCATCCCGAACCACGAGGGCCAGGTGCTCACGCACGACCCCCTCACCGGCGAGCCTCGCCAGATGTACGGCGTCTACGCCACCGGCTGGATCAAGCGCGGCCCCGTGGGTCTCATCGGCCACACCAAGTCCGACGCCATGGAGACGATCAAGCACGTCATCAACGACCTCGGCAACTGGTGGACTCCCGAGTCGCCCTCCGAGGAGTCGGTGATCGAGCTGCTCGAGTCGCGCGGCATCGCCTACACCGACCTCGACGGCTGGCACCGGCTCGATCAGCACGAGCTCTCGCTCGGCGAGGCCGAGGGGCGCGTGCGCGTCAAGGTCGTGCCCCGCGACGACATGGTCGGCATCTCGCGGGGTGACGTGTAGCTGGGTCTTCGTGCGGTCTGCGGATGCCTCGTGCGCGGCGGGTCTTCGACGGCGAGCGGATGCCTCGTGCTCGGCGGGTTCGGCGCGGTGAGCGGATGTCGCGTGCCCCGCACACCCTGTGCATGACGCGCGAGGCGCCGGCCGGCGAGCCGGTACGCTGCACCCCGTGCCGCTCGAGTCGCTGATCGTCACCGCGCCGGCCTGCGCGGCGCTCGGCGCCGTGCTCGGGTGGTGGCCGCTCACCGCGTGGACGCTTCGGTCCCTGCGCATGCCCGAGGGCCGCGGTGGCCGGCGGATGTCCCGGCAGACGCTGCGGGTCGCCGCATCCGTCGTCACGGCGGTCACGTTCGGGCTGCTCGGGCTGCGTTTCGGCGATGCCTGGGTACTGCCCGCACTGCTCGCGTTCGCGGCATCCGCGACCGTGCTCGCGCTCGTGGACCTCGCGGAGCACCGCCTGCCGAACGCCGTCGTGTTCCCGGCGCTCGGGCTCGTCGCCGTGCTGTTCCTGATCGCCTCACCGCTGTCGGGGCGGCCGCTCTCGATCGTCTGGGCGCTGGTCGGGTCGGTGGCGATGTTCGCCGTGTACCTGCTGCTCGCGCTCATCTCGCCGGGTGCGATGGGCATGGGCGACGTCAAGCTCGCGCTGCTCATCGGATTCGTGCTCGGCTGGTTCGGCCTCTCGGCGTGGATCGTCGGGCTGCTCGGCGCGTTCGTCATCGGCGGGGTGGTCTCGCTCGTCGCGCTCGCGCTGCGGCGGGTGACGCTGCGCGGGTCGATCCCGTTCGGACCGTCGATGCTCGGCGGGGCGATCGTCGCCGTGCTGCTCGTCGGGAACGCCCCGTCGCTCGTCGGAATCGCGACGCTAGGCTGAGAGCCGAACCCCGGGGGGAGGTCTCGTGTCCACGTCCGAATCGTCCGAGACGCCCTCGGTGCCGCCGTCCGGGGCGCAGGCGGGCGTGCCGTCGAAGGTGCGGGTCGACGGCTGGCGGCCCGATGTGCTCGGGCCCGGATTCGAGCAGCGCACCCTGCCGCTCGGCACCGACGACGAGGGCGAGGTCGTGGCGACCCTGGTCCGGTACTCGCCCGGATTCCGGTGGCCGGGGCGCCGTGGCGCCGCATCCGGTGCCGACGTGCTCTACGTGCACGGCTGGAGCGACTACTTCTTCAACACCGAGCTCGCGCGCTTCTGGGTCGATGCCGGTGCGCGCTTCTTCGCCCTCGACCTGCGCAAGTACGGGCGGAGCCTGCGGCCGGGGCAGACGCCCGGCTACGTCACCGACCTCGCCACGTACGACGGCGACCTCGAGGCCGCGCTCGAGGTCATGGGGCACGGGGCGGGACACGGTTCGGCGCAGGGTTCGGGCGGGGCATCGGGTGCGGCATCCGGCTCGCACGGGGCATCCGCTCGACCGCTGATCCTCGTCGGGCACTCGACCGGCGGCCTCACGCTGAGCCTGTGGGCGTCGCGCAATCCGGGGCGCGCGTCGGCGCTCGTGCTGAACAGCCCGTGGCTGGAGTTCCAGCTCAGCCGCACGGGGCGGCAGGCGCTCGCGCCCGTGATCGGATGGGGCGCGCGGGTGAACCCCCTCGGCCCGATGCCGAACGTCGATCTCGGGTTCTACACGCGCGCCGTATCGAAGGCGATGGGCGGCGAATGGGACTACTCGCCCGAATGGCGGCCCGAGCGCGGTTTCACGACGCATCCGGCCTGGCTCACCGCCGTGCTCGCCGGGCACGCCGCCGTCGCCGCGGGCATCGACGTCGGGGCGCCCGCACTCACGCTGCTGTCGACGCGCTCGACGCTGCTCCCGCGCTGGGAGGAGGCGATGCGCTCGAGCGACAGCGTGCTCGTCGTCGACGAGATCGCCGAGCGGGCCACGCGGCTCGGCCCCGACATCGCCGTTTCGCGCATCGACGGCGCGCTGCACGACGTGTTCCTCTCGCGCGAGCCCGTGCGGGCCGCCGCCTACGCCGCGATCACGCGCTGGCTGCGCGGCTACGCCCCGCGCCGCCGTCGCTGACGCGCGCGCCCGCTCGCCCGCTCGAACCCGCGCCCGAACCCGCGCTCGCCCGCGCTCGCCCACCTGTTCGTTTTCGCTCCCGCGACCTTTTGCGGGGTGGAGGACGTGAGGCAAGCTGCCTCCACCCCGGAGCAGGTCGCGGGAGATGACTGGGAGGGAGGGAAGAGATCGTACGAGGTGATCGCCGAGTGACCGCGATCACCCGACGACCTCTCCTCCACAGCGCAATGCCGTCCGGATGCCGCCGGATGAAGCCGTTGTGGACGAGGCTGCGAGCGTGTGCGCCTTCATGATCGAACGATGATCCGCGGCCTTCTCACCACCGAAAACGGCTTCGTCCTCGCCCGCGCGGCCAGAGCCGCGGGCCGGGAATCCACGCTCCAGGCAGCCGTTGAGGCAGGCGAACTCGTGCGCGTGCGTCGCGGCGTCTACGCTGCTCCACTCACCGAAGACCGCGCCTACACGACCAAGTCGGTGTCCGAGCAGTGGGCGATCGCCTACCGTCGGCAAGTCCTGGCAGCGGCGCAGACGATGCGCGCACCGATCTTCACCTCGTACTCGGCGATCGCGCTGCACGACCTTCCCATCGTCAGACGCTGGCCGGATGACGTCATCGTGCTTGCGCCCGACCGCCAAGGTCATCGTCGCCGCGGTGTCATCTCAGTCGGTCGCCCGACCGGCATCGAACTCCAGACGGAGTTGATCGATGGTTGCGCGGTCACCTCGATCGAGCAATCACTGATCCAGTTGTGCCGTCATGCGTCGCTCGGCGCCGCACTGACCGCGGTCGATGCCGCGCTCCGCGCAACACCCGCGAGCGATCAGGCGCCCAGGACGACGATCGAGCGACTCCGGGAAACGCACGGCCAGCTCGGACGCTACACGGCAAGCCGCAAGGTCGCAGCGGTGCTGGAGCGCGCCACATCCGAGTCCGACTCGCCGCTCGAGACGTGCAGTCGCCTCGTGATCGAAGAGTGGGGATTCCCGCCGCCGGCGCTTCAGCACGGGATCTGGTTGCCCGAACTCGGCAAGACCGCGTACCTCGACTTCTTCTGGGAGAAGTACGGCATCGGAGCGGAAGCCGACGGCAATGGCAAGTATCTGGGATCCGGCGACGGCGAGGCGACGGGCGAGCGTGTCGTCCTCGAGAAGAATCGAGAGAATGCTCTCCGACGCAGACTCGAGGCGCTCGATCGCTGGGATTGGACCGACATGTGGGCCCGTGAACCCATACGGGACCGCCTGGTCCGGGCGGGCCTCCCACAGGTACGGCGTCCGATCCGCCTCTTGTGAGTCAGTGCAGGCGTGCTTGCGGCGGGGGCTCGGTCGGTACCGTCCCGCGACCTTCTCCAGGCTGGAGGCAGGATGTTTCACGCACTCCAGCCCGCAAACCATCGCAGGAGCGCAGCGCCGCGCGGGTCAGCGGAAGTTGACGAACTGCAGGGCGACGTCGAGGTCCTTGCCCTTGAGCAGCGCCATGGTGGCCTGCAGGTCGTCGCGGCTCTTCGAGGACACGCGCAGCTCGTCGCCCTGGATCTGCGACTTCACGCTCTTGGGCGCCTCGTCGCGGATGATCTTCGAGATCTTCTTCGCGTTCTCGCTGTCGATGCCGTTCTTGAGGGCGATCTCGATGCGGAACTCCTTGCCCGACGGGTAGGGCTCACCGGTGTCGAGCGAGCGCAGCGTGATGCCGCGCTTGATGAACTTCGACTCGACGACCTCGAGCACTGCCTTGACGCGCTCGTCGGTCTGCGCCTTCAGCAGCACCTTCTCGCCGCTCCATTCGACCGAGGCGCCGACGTTCTTGAAGTCGTAGCGCTGCTCGACCTCTTTGCGCGCCTGGTTCACGGCGTTCTCGGCCTCCATGTGGTCGACCTTGGAGACGATGTCAAACGTGGAATCAGCCATGCGGGCCAGTCTACCGAGCGAGCGGATGTCGCAGCAGAGCGGATGTCGCAGGGTGGCCGAGCGGGTCTCGATGCGCTCCGTCACTCGACCGGCGAACTCGACCGGCGAACTCGACCCTCGGCGGGCGAGCGGGCGAGCGGGCGAGCGGATGTCGCGGGGAGACCCTACGCGTCGAGCGGGCGGGCGGTCGAGGAGCGCACGCGCAGCTCGAACGGCAGGGGGGTCGCTGCGGGCGCCGCGGCATCGGGGCCGGGCTCGAGCTGCTCCATGAGGATCTCGACCGCCTTCTCGCCCTGCAGGCGCGGGAACTGCGCGACGGTCGAGAGTCCGAAGAAGTCGGCGAGGTCGTGATCGTCGATGCCGATGATCGACACGTCGCGCGGCACGACCATGCCGAGCTCGCGCGCGGCGAGGATCGAGCCGATGGCCATCTCGTCGGAGGCCGCGAAGATGGCGGTCGGCCGGTCGTGGGGCACGCCGAGCAGCTGCTTGGCCGCGTGGAAGCCGCCGCGGATGGTGAAGTCGGCCGGGGCGAAGAGCCGGGGATCCACGTCGATGCCGGCGTCGCGCAGCGCGAACTCGTAACCGTGGCGGCGATTGGTGGGCAGGTGGAAGTCGAGGTCGTTCTCGACGTCGCCGCCGATGTGGGCGATGCGACGGTGCCCGAGCGCGAGCAGGTGCTCGGTGGCGAGGCGGGCGACCTCGACGTCGTCGATGGTGAGGGTGCGCACGCCCGAGATCGGGCCGCCGACGCCGACGAGCGGCTTGCCGAGTTCGTGCAGGCGGGTCACCTCGGGCTCGGTGAGCTCGAGCGAGACGGCGATGACCGCGTCGACGCGTTGCCGCAGCAGGAAGTGCTCGAAGACGCTCGAGCGCTCCTCGCCGTCGCCCGACAGGTTGTAGAGCGTGAGGTCGTATCCGCGGCGGAGCAGTGCCCCCTGCGCGCCCTCGAGCACGGAGGAGAAGAACCAGCGGTTCAGGAACGGGATCACGACGCCGATGTTGCGCGTGCGACCCGATGCGAGGCTCGAGGCGTTCGAGCTGACGACGTACCCGAGCTGTGCGGCGGCGTCGAGCACCTTGGACTTCGACGTCGGAGAGACGTGCCCGCGACCGCTCAGCGCGCGCGAGACGGTGGCGGTGGACACGCCTGCGAGCCGTGCGACCTCTTCGATGCCGGCCATCGCGCCTGCCTTCCGGGCTTGCCTGAACCTCGTCATCCTATCGGCGCCGCCCTGCGTGGCGCGTTGCCCGACGCACGTTCGTACGGTAGAAAAGCACGGTCGGCCCGCGTTCGGGGGAGACGCGTCCGTCAGACCGCCGCACTCGAAGGGATACACGCTCGTGAAGTGGGTCAAACGAATCCTCCTCGCCCTCGTCGTCGTGTTCGCGGCGTTCTACGTGATCACCCGCCCGACCGAGGCGGCGAACATCGTGCAGGGCGCGTTCGGCGCCGTGTTCACCGCGACCGAGGCCATCGGTCAGTTCTTCAGCTCGCTCGCCTCGTAGTCCCATGGGCGTGCCCGGTCTCGATCCGCGCGTCGAGCGACACCTCATCGCCGATGAGGGCGAGTTCGTCGTCGACGAGGTGCGCAAGCACTGGGCCGCGGTGGCCGGTGCCATCCTCGAGGCGCTCGCGGCGGTGCCGGTGCTGATGCTCATCGCCTGGATGCCGTCGCAGCTGTACTGGTTCCCGCTCCTGCTCGCGCTGGGGCTCGTCGTGCACGCCTCGTGGCGCATCCTCGGCGCCCGCATGGACCGGTTCGTGATCACGAACATGCGCGTGTTCCGCGTGCACGGCATCCTGAACCGCAACATCGCGACCATGCCGCTCGCCCGTATCCTCGACATCTCGGTGCATCGCCCGCTCATCGGGCGCGTGCTCGGGTACGGCCACTTCGTCTTCGAGTCCGCGGCGCAGGAGCAGGGGCTGCGCGACATCCGCTTCGTGCCGAACCCGAACGAGCGCGGCCTCACGATCCAGCGCGTCATCCAGCGGGCTGGCCTCCGCGGGTCCTCGAACGCCTGGCGCGCCGAGGACGAGCGGCGTGAACGCGAGGCCATGGCCCAGGCGGCGCTGGCGGCCCAGGAGGAGGCGGCTCGGCAGGTCGCGAAGCAGGAGGCCTCCGCACGGCAGACGGGCCCCCGCTTCGAGACCGGCGACACCGCGGAGTTCCCGCTCGAGGATCACAACGCGACGGCCGAGATGCCGTGGTGGAAGCAGTAGCCGAGACCACGAACGGCGGATGCGTCCGCGAGACGCGGCCGACGCTCCCGCGACCGGCCAGATGTCGCCCGCACACGCGGATGCGAGCGGGAGCACGCCCCGGCGAGGACCTGCTGAGCACGCGCCTCGAGGCCCGCCCGGCGGTCGGAGAGCGGGCCGCGGCATCCGCTGTCCGCCTCGATTTCACGACACGCCACCCTGCGGGTATCCTTGACAGGCCCCCGGTCGTGTGCAGAACGCGGTCGGGTGCGACTGGCGAGTTACCCAAGCGGCCAAAGGGATCTGACTGTAAATCAGCTGTCATCGACTTCGGGGGTTCGAATCCCTCACTCGCCACCATGCGCCCCGGCCGATCCTCGGATCCGACCGGGGCTTTCGCGTGCGTGCCCGCAGAAGCTCCTCACAAACCCCTCACAGCTCGCCTGCGGCGGGTGACGCCGTGGCGGGCCCCGCGTAGCGTGGGGGCATGACCTCGCCCGCGGCATCCGCAGACCTGCTCGCCCTCGCCCGCGACATCGCGGTGCGCGCCTCGGAGTTCGCGCTCGAGGCGCGGCGCGCGGGGGTGAGCGTCGCCGCGACGAAATCGACGCCGACCGACGTGGTGACCGCGGTCGACCGCGACACCGAGGCGCTGATCCGGTCGCTGATCCTCGACGCGCGCCCCGACGACGGCATCGTCGGTGAAGAGGACGCCGCCCACATCGGCACCAGCGGCCTCGACTGGATCGTCGACCCGATCGACGGCACCGTGAACTTCCTCTACGGCATCCCGTCGTGGTCGGTGAGCATCGCCGTGGCCGAGCGGTCGGGGGCGGATGCCGCGGGGCGGGCGGATGCCGCCATGCGGCCGGGTGCCATCGACGGCGTCACGCTCGCGGGGGTCGTCGTGAACCCCGTGACCGGTGAGCTGTTCGAGGCGAGCCTGGGCGGGGGAGCGCGGTCGATGGGGCAGCCGCTCGCCGTGAACACCGGGGTGCCGCTCGGGCATGCGCTCGTGGCGACCGGATTCGGCTACGCCTCCGACGTGCGGCGCGAGCAGGCCGACGTGCTGCGCGGCGTGCTGCCCGAGGTGCGCGACATCCGCCGCATCGGCTCGGCTGCGCTCGACCTGGCCGGGCTCGCCGCCGGGCGTCTCGACGCCTTCTACGAACGCGGGCTGAACGCCTGGGACCATGCCGCGGGCGGGCTCATCGCGCGCGAGGCCGGTGCGCGGGTCGGCGGACCGCGCGGCGGGGCCGAGGACTCCGAACTCCTGATCGCGAGCGCGCCAGACCTGTACGACGCGTTCGCGGCGCTGCTGCGGGCCTCCGGCCTCGATGCCTGAGCCGGGGTGCCTTGAGCCGCGGTGCGGCGGCGCCTGCTTCCGGTTGTGCTCGAGCCGGTGATCGGCCTCGCCGGGGCCCCTGGATTCGCAGGACTCTCTCAGGTCGGCGGCGGCTCGGAGCGGGTGCGAGCATCCGCACCGGCATTCATGCGGAACGCGTCGTCAGGGGGCCGGACGACGACGGATCCACTGGTCCGGCGCATGGCGTGAACGGCGGGTTCGATATACGCTTTACCAATCCGTTATCCCGGCGTCAGATCGGGATGTCACCTCCGTTCCCCGTTCGTACGTCGAAGGTTCCCCCACGTGCTCGAGTCCCCCCTCGTGCCCGACGATTCCACGCCAGGCACCCAGGATCCCCTGCGGTCCGGGCGACCCCTGACCCGTCGGGAGCTTCGCGAGCGGGAGGCCATGCAGGCCCTTCGAGACGGGGCGATGACGGCTCCGGATGCCGCGGTGTCGATGCCCGCGGCCCCCTCGGCGCCTGCGCGCCCGGCGCCCGCGGCCTCGGCACCCGTCGCGGCGCAGCCCGCGGCGCCTGCGCCCGCCAGTGCGCCCACGAGCCGGGCCGCGGCCCGCCCCGCGTTCGATGCGCTCTTCGGTTCCACGCCCCCGGCGCCTGCTCCGACTCGCACGTCGCGACGTGCCGCTGACGTCCCCGCCCCGCTGCCCGCGCCCGCCGCGGCTGCTCCGACCACCCGCCGCGCCGCTGCGGCGGCCGCGCCCGCCGCGCCTGCGCCTGCTGCGCCCGTCGCGCAGCCCGCGCCTGCTGCGCCCGTCGCGCCTCCCGCCGACACCCCGCGCCGAGCGCGCCGCGCCGCCGCCGCCGCGAGCGACCCGACGGTCGTCCCGTCGCCCGAGCCGGTCGCCGGCGTTCCGCTCGCGATCCCGGCCGCGCCGCCGCAGCTCGACCTCGGTCTCGCCGACGGACTCGACATCTTCGGCGTCCAGGCGTCCGTCGCGTCCGATGCCCCGCACGAGACGTCGGCGCACACCGTCACGGCGCACGAGCCCTCCGCCGGGGTCCGCGCCACGCGGCGCGAGCAGCGCGGCGAGCCGGGCGACCAGCCCGCGGCATCCGCTCGCTCCTCCCGTCGCGCGACGGCCACGCCCCCCGGCCGCCGCCGAGGTGGCCCCGAGGCCCAGGCGGTCGCCCCCGCTGCGGCGTCCACGTCGGGCAGCGTGCGCACCTCGCCCGCCCGGCGCCGCGCGCGCGGCCTCGCGAGCATCGTGGCGATGAGCTTCGTCGCCATGCTCGCGGTGACCACGACCATCCCGGCCCTGTCGCTGCTCAGCGAAGACGACGTGCAGGCACTCGCCCTCTCGCAGAGCGGCGCCGACTCCATCGACGGGCAGTCGCTGGCCATCGGCGACGTCACGGCACCCTCCGTCGACCGCGAGGGCTACGCCTCGCAGACCATCGAGGAGTACGCCGAGGCCGCCGGCATCCGCGCCGAGGCGACGTTCACGAACAACCCGAGCGGCACCATCCAGTGGCCGTTCGCGGTCGGAGTGCACATCGGCGACCGGTTCGGCTACCGCGACTGCGCCGGCTGCTCCGAAGACCACCACGGTCAGGACTTCAACCCCGGGTTCGGCGCCCAGATCCAGGCGATCGCCGACGGCGTCGTCTCGCAGTCGACCGACGAGGGCGGGTCCCTCGGCGTCGTCACGATGATCGACCACCAGATCGACGGCCAGACCATCACGAGCGTCTACGCCCACATGCAGTACGACTCGCGCCGCATGGAGGTGGGCGACGTCATCAAGGTCGGCGACATCGTCGGGCTCACGGGCACCACGGGCATGTCGACCGGCCCGCACCTGCACTTCGAGATCCGCATCGGCGGCGTCGACGGCGAGTGGGTCGACCCGCTCGAATGGCTCTACGCCAACACGAACTGAGCCGATAGGTCGTTCGCCCCCTCGATCCCGCGACGCTTTGCGGGCTGGAGGCAGATCGCCGTGCGACCTCCAGGCCGCACAGGGTCGCAGGAGCGTGCGGATGCCGCAGCACGGCCCCTCGCGCGCTGGACACCCTTCGCGCCACGACCCTTTGCGGGCCCACGACGTCCTGTGCGGGCGGTGAAGGGCCGTGGCGGAGCGAAGCGGCGTCACGCGGGCCGCGACCGCGACCGCGCGCACGCGAAACGGGCCGGCATCCGCGGAATGCGGATGCCGGCCCGTTCTGCAGGGGTGCTCAGGCCCGGCGCGGAGGCTGCGTCAGGCGGCGATCCAGGCGGTCGTGTCGCCGGGCAGTGAATCGCCGTCGAGCGGCCCGCTGGCGAGCAGCACCGTGCCCGCGGGCAGCGGCACCGACGTCGAGCCGGTGTTCGCCACGACGATGACGTCGCCGTTGCGGAAGGCCGCGACGGTCGCCGAGGTCGGCGCGGTCGCCGAGGTCGCCGAGATTGCCGCGTCGGATGCCTCGGTCGCCGAGGTCGCCGAGGTCGCTGCGTCGGATGCCTCGGGCGAAGCGCCGTCGGGGCCGTCGAGCTCGATCCACTCGAGCGTTCCGGCGCCGAGGCCGTGCTCGCGCCGCAGGCGCAGCGCGTCGCGGTAGAGCGAGAGCGTCGAGGACGGGTCCTCGCGCTGCACGTCGCGCGCGAGCGCGCCCCAGAGGGCCGGTTGCGGGAGCCAGGGCGTTCCGGTGGCGCCGAAGCCGTAGTTCGCGGCATCCGCTCTCCAGGGCAGCGGCACGCGGCATCCGTCACGTCCGTAGCGCTCGCCGTTCGTGCGGAACCAGGTGGGGTCCTGGCGGGCGTCGTCTGGCAGGTCGATGACCTCGGGCAGGCCGAGCTCCTCGCCCTGGTAGAGGTAGGACGAGCCGGGCAGCGCGAGCATGAACGCGGTCGCGGCGCGGGCTCGGTGCACGCCGTCGGCGTAGGCCGGAATGCCCTTCGAGCGGGGGCCGAGGCCGTGGCCCTGCGGGTTCGCCTCGGTGACCGAGAGGCGCGTGGCGTGGCGCACGACGTCGTGGTTGGAGAGCACCCACGTCGAGGGCGCTCCGACGGCGCCGAATGCGGCGAGCGACGCGTCGACGACGAGGCGCAGGGCCGCGGCATCCCACGGGGTCTCGAGGTAGGCGAAGTTGAACGCCTGGTGCATCTCGTCGGGGCGTACCCACTTGGCCACGCGGGGGAGCGGGTCGACCCACGCCTCGGCGGCGAGGATGCGGTCGTCGGGGTACTCGTCGAGCAGCGCCCGCCAGTCGCGGTAGATCTCGTGCACGCCGTCTTGGCCCCAGTAGGGTGCGCCGTCGCCCTCGTCGCTGATCTCGGGCTCGAGTGCGACACCGCCGGGCGCACCGCCGTCCGCAGTCTCGTCGGTCGCGGCATCCGCCGTCGTGACCCCTCCGGCGCCGCCCATGCTGCCGCCCTCGGCGGGCGGCGTGTAGTCGGGCAGGCCGTCGGCCTTGATCATGCCGTGCGCGACGTCGACGCGGAAGCCGTCGACGCCCCGGTCGAGCCAGAAGCGGAGGATGCGGCGGAACTCCTCGCGCACCTCCTCATTCGTCCAGTCGAAGTCGGGCTGCGAGCTGTCGAACAGGTGCAGGTACCACTGGCCGGGTCGGCCGTCGGCCTCGGTGACGCGGGTCCACGCGGGGCCGCCGAAGACGGAGTCCCAGTTGTTGGGCGGCTCGTCGCCGACAGGGCCGCGGCCGTCGCGGAACAGGTAGCGCGCGCGTTCGGCGCTGCCGGGCGCGGCGGCGAGTGCGGCCTGGAACCACTCGTGCTCGTCGGAGGAGTGGTTCGGCACGAGGTCGACGATCACGCGGATGCCGCGGGCATGCGCTTCGTCGAGCATCTCGTCGAAGTCGGCGAGGGTGCCGAAGAGCGGGTCGACGTCGCAGTAGTCGGCGACGTCGTACCCGGCATCGCGCTGCGGCGAGGTGTAGAACGGCGAGAGCCAGATGGCGTCGACGCCGAGCTCCTGCAGGTCGGCCAGGTGCGCGGTGATGCCGGCGAGGTCGCCCATGCCGTCGCCGTTCGCGTCGGCGAAGGAGCGGGGATAGATCTGGTAGATCGTGGCGGTGCGCCACCACTCGGAAGTCATGGCGACACTGTACGACATCCGTCAAGCCAATGGAAACGCTTGCATAACGCATTGGAAACACCAATGGTCACAAACCCGTATCGATAGCCGCCTCCCGGTTTTGCGATTGACTACGGGAAAGGTATACCTGTAATCGCTTGCATTTTCTGCGGGCAATCCACACGGAAGAACGGCCTTTCATCATGGCGCGGGCCCCTTCCCCCGTACGGGGCACAGGGGCACGGCACCGGCGAAGGCGCCGATCTCACGCACACTGAGAAGGGCACACCAATGAGGGTGAACACGAAGAGCCTCCTCGCCGCGGGCGCTGTCGCGGTCGTCGCGACGCTCGGCCTCGCGAGCTGCGCCGGCGCCGACAGCGGCTCCGAGGGCGAAGCCTCGGCCAGCGGCACGCTGACCGTCTGGGTCGACGCCGAGCGCGTCGACGCGCTGCAGGGCGCGGCCGACGCCTACACCGAGAAGACCGGCGTCAAGGTCGACCTCGTCGGCAAGGACAACGCCGACATCAAGGACGACTTCATCCAGCAGGTGCCGACGGGCAAGGGCCCCGACATCACGATGGGCGCGCACGACTGGCTCGGCGAACTGTCGACCAACGGCGTCGTCGCCCCGCTCGAGCTCGGCGACTCCGCAGCCGACTACCTCCCGGTCGCGATCGACGCGTCGACCTACGAGGGCACCGTCTACATGCTCCCGTACGCGGTCGAGAACATCGCCGTGCTGCGCAACGCCGACCTCGTTCCCGAGGCGCCGACGAGCTTCGACGACATGATCGCGAAGGGCAAGGCCGCCGGCCTCACCCAGCCGTTCGTCGTCGAGCAGGGCGCCGAGGGCAACCCCTACCACCTGTACCCGTTCCAGACCGCATTCGGCGCACCCGTCTTCGGCTCGAACGACCAGGGCTACGACCCCACCGACCTGCAGATCGGCAACGAGGGCGGCGACGCGTTCGCCACCTGGCTCGGTTCGCAGGGCAAGAACGGCACCGGCCTCTTCAACACCGACATCGACGGTGACATCGCCAAGCAGGCGTTCATCGACGGCACGGCCGCCTTCTGGCTGACCGGCCCGTGGAACGTGGGCGCGGCCGTCGACGCCGGCATCAACGTGGCGGTCGACCCGACGCCGAGCCCGACCGCCGACCCGGCCCAGCCCTTCGCCGGCGTCAAGGGCTTCTTCGTCTCGGCCGAGTCGAAGAACAAGGTCGCCGCGAACGACTTCCTGGTCAACTACCTCGGCAGCGAGGACACCCAGCTCGAGCTGTTCGAGGCCGGCAACGTCCTGCCCGCGAACGCCGCGGCCGCCGAGACCGCCTCGAGCGACCCGATCATCGAGGGCTTCGCCGCCGCCGGTGCCGACGCCGTGCCGATGCCGGCCATTCCCGCCATGGGCGCGGTCTGGCAGTACTGGGGCATCGCCGAGGCCGACATCATCAACGGTGCCGACCCGGTGGCGACCTGGCAGAAGCTCGCCAGCGACGTGCAGGCGGCCATCGAGTAGCAGAGCGGATGCCTCGGGGCGGGGCTCGTCGGATCCGGAACGCGCATCGCGCGGGTCGGTCGGCGGGTTCCGCCTCTGGGCGTACGTCTTCCCCGACGCGACGAGAAGAGCGAGCAGCATGAGCACCACCACCGAATCGGCCACGGCCGGCGATCCCACGACGGGAGGCCGCGGTACGCCTCCTACGAGGCGACAGCGACAGGCCGCAGGCATCGCCGACGCGGCATCCGTCGGCATCAAGGTGCTGCTCGTGAAGATGCTCGGCCTCGGCATCGTCGACGCGCTGGCGATCTTCGGCGTCATCATCCTCGTCGGGGCGGGCCAGTGGCTGGTCGCGGCGATCGTCGCGGGCGTCGCGATCCTCGTCAACTGGATCTACTTCTCGCGGCGCAAGCTCCCGGCGAAGTACCTCACGCCCGGCGTGATCTTCCTCGTCGTCTTCCAGGTGTTCGTGCTCGTCTACACCGGCTACATCGCCTTCACGAACTACGGCACCGGCCACAACGGCTCGAAGGAGCAGGCGGTCTCCTCGCTCATGGCCTCCTCGCTCGAGCGCGTCGAGGACTCCGCCACCTATCCGGTGACCGTGGTCGACCGCGGCGGCGAGCTCGGCCTGCTCGTCACCGACCCCGAGGGCGACGCCCTCGTGGGCACCGCCGAGCTGCCCCTCGAACCGGTCGACGCCGAGTTCGACGGTTCGAAGGCGGTCGCCGCCGACGGCTGGACCACCCTCAGCTTCGCCCAGGTGCTCGCCCGCACCGACGAGATCACGGCGCTCGCGGTGCCCTTCTCCGACGACCCGAACGACGGCGCGGTGCGCACGCCAGACGGCTCCAGCGCGTACCTCTACGTCTCGACGCTCGAGTACGACGAGGCCGCCGGCACCATGACCGACCTCGACACCGGCACCGTGTACTCCGACATCGGCACGGGCGCCTTCACCTCCGACGTCGGCGAGGAGCTGCTGCCCGGTTGGCAGATCGTCATCGGCTTCGACAACTTCGTGCGCGCCGTCACCGACCAGCGCCTCGCCGGCCCGCTCGTCTACGTCACGCTCTGGACGTTCGCCTTCGCCCTCATCTCGGTGGCGTCGACGTTCTTCCTCGGCCTGTTCCTCGCGATCGTCTTCAACGACCTGCGCATGCGCGGGCGCATGGCCTACCGCGTGCTGATGATCCTCCCGTACGCGATCCCGTCGTTCCTGTCGGCGTTGATCTGGGCCGGCATGATGAACGAGAGCTTCGGCTTCATCAACCAGGTGCTCTTCGGCGGGGCATCCATACCCTGGCTGACCGATCCATGGCTGGCGAAGGTCTCGGTGCTCATCGTGAACCTCTGGCTCGGCTTCCCGTACATGTTCCTCGTGTGCATGGGCGCCCTGCAGTCCATTCCCGACGACATCCTCGAGGCCGCGAAGGTCGACGGCGCCAGGCCGTGGGCGGTCTTCCGCCTGATCAAGCTGCCGCTGCTGCTCGTGAGCGTCGCACCGCTGCTCATCGCGTCGTTCGCGTTCAACTTCAACAACTTCAACACGATCTACATGCTCACCGACGGCGGGCCGCGCGACTCGAACGCGCCCATTCCCGTCGGCTTCACCGACATCCTGATCACGATGGTCTACAAGGTCGCGTTCACCGGGCAGACCCGCGACTACGGTCTCGCGAGCGCCTACTCGATCCTCATCTTCATCATCGTCGCCGTGATCTCGATCATCGCGTTCCGCCGAACCAAGTCCCTCGAGGAGCTGAACTGATGGCCCGCAAGCCCGTTCCCGGAACCCAGGCCGGCCTCGTGGTGGGCGAACTCGCGGAGTTCGGCGACGTCGACGACTCGACCCGCGCGCACAGCACGCTCGCACCCGGCCCCGTGCGGGAGATGCCCAAGCGGCCGTTCAACCTCAGACGGTGGTTCACGGACACCGGCTGGCGCCATGTCGTCGGCGTCGTCATGGTCGCGTTCGCATTGTTCCCGATCGTGTTCGTCATCTCGTCGTCGCTGAACCCCAACGGCACGCTGACCGGCTCGAACGCGCTGTTCTCCAAGATCGGGCTCGACAGCTACGTGCGGATCCTCACCGACCCGCAGGTGCCGTTCACGACCTGGCTCGGCAACACGCTCGTCATCTCGGGCATCACCGCGCTGCTCACGGTGTTCCTCGGGGCGCTCGCCGCGTACTCGTTCTCGCGCATGCGCTTCACGGGTCGTCGGTTCGGCCTCATCGGCATCGTCGTGGTGCAGATGTTCCCGCAGTTGCTCGCGGTCGTCGCGATCTTCCTGCTCATGAGCGCGATCGGCGACCTGTTCCCGGCCATCGGCCTGAACACGCACATCGGCCTGATCATGGTCTACCTCGGCGGCGCGCTCGGCGTGAACACCTTCCTCATGTACGGCTTCTTCAACACGATCCCCGTCTCGATCGACGAGGCGGCCAAGATCGACGGCGCCGGGCATGCGCGCATCTTCTTCACGATCGTGCTGCGCCTGGTCGCCCCGATCCTCGCGGTCGTCGCGCTGCTCTCGTTCATCGCGTCCGTGAACGAGTTCGTCGTGGCATCCGTGCTGCTCATCGACACCGACAAGCAGACGCTGGCGGTGGGGCTCACGAAGCTCGTGTCGAACCCGCGCTACGCCGACTGGAGCGCGTTCTCGGCCGGCGCGGTCATCGCGGCGCTGCCCGTCGTGGCACTGTTCCTGTTCCTGCAGAAGTACATCGTCGGCGGCCTGACAGCGGGCGCCGTCAAGTAGGGCTCACCCCGTGCGGACGCAGGCGTTCGGTGGTGTGGTGCAGAATTCAGGAACATGTGGTCGTTATGCACGGGCAAGCTCCTGGTGAAGTGCTTGGTTGCGGGGGCTTCCCGGCAACCGTCCTGAATTCTGCAACGGGCTGCGCAGATGGGCTGGGAGGATGAGGGGATGTTGACGCCGCACCACGATGGGTCCGGGTTGCACGTGTCGAACCCTGCGCCGACGCTCGGCGAGACGGTGCGCGTGCGGCTGCGGGTGCCCAGCGGCGCCGTCGCTGCCGACGGCACGCCGATCGGCGAGCTCGCGTGGGTGGGCACGAGGTCGAACCCGAACCGCGAGCCGCGGTTCGACGAGGCATCCGTCGTCGCGTCGGCCGCGGGCGACGAGGACGACGCCGACGCCGACGCTCAGAACTGGCAGTGGTGGCAGGCCGAGGTCGAGGTCGAGAACCCCGTGCACGGGTACCGGTGGCTGCTCGTCGGCGCCGACGGCCGCCAGCACTGGCTGAACCAGCTCGGGCTCAGCGGCACCGAGACGCGCGATCGCGACGACTTCCGCCTCGTCGCACATGAACCGGCCCCTGCGTGGGCGGCGTCGAGCGTCATGTACCAGGTGTTCCCCGACCGGTTCGCGAGATCGGATGCCGCGGCCGGGCGCCCGACACCCGACTGGGCGTTCCCGGCGGAGTGGGGCGACCCGCAGCGCCTCGACCCGCCCTACCGCTCGGCGCAGTTCTACGGCGGCGACCTCGACGGCGTGCGCGAGAGGCTCGGTCACCTCGAATCGCTCGGCGTCGACCTGCTCTACCTGACGCCGGTGTTCCCGGCGCGGTCGAACCATCGCTACGACGCGTCGACCTTCGACCACGTCGACGAACTGCTCGGCGGCGACGAGGCGCTCGTGCGACTCGTCGAGGCGGCGCATGCGCGTGGCATCCGCGTCATCGGCGACCTCACGTCGAACCACTCGGGCGATGCGCACGAGTGGTTCCGGGCGGCGCAGGCCGACCCCGAGGCATCCGAGCGGGGGTTCTACTTCTTCCGCGACGAGACAGACGGGGCCGACGGGGCCGACGGCGGGGGATACGAGTCGTGGCTCGGCGTGCCCAGCCTGCCCAAGTTCGACTGGAGCTCGGCCGAGCTGCGGCGCCGGTTCATCGAGGGGCCCGACTCGGTCGTGGCCCGCTACCTGCAGGCGCCGTTCGGCCTCGACGGCTGGCGCATCGACGTCGCGAACATGACCGGGCGGCTCGGCGCGGCCGACCTGAACGCCGAGGTGCGGCAGACGATCCGCCGCACGATGCTCGACGTGAACCCCGACACGATCCTGCTCGGCGAGTCGACCAACGACGCGGCATCCGACTTCCAGGGCGACGCGTGGCACGGCGCGATGACGTACACGCCGTTCACGCGACCGCTGTGGAGCTGGCTGCTCGAGCCCGGCAGCCCCGGCGGCGGCGGAATCGGCTTCGCGCTCGGGCGGGTGCCGACCTTCACCGGCCGCGACGTGCTCGCGACGCATCTGCGTTTCACCGCCGAGTTCTCGTGGCGCACGCGCCTCGCGACCATGAACGCGCTCGACACGCATGACACCCCGCGCTTCGCCACGCACGCCAGGCCCGGCACCGTGCCCGTCGCACTCGGCCTCGCGGTCACGCTGCCCGGCATTCCGGTCGTGTGGGCGGGCGACGAGTTCGGCCTCACGGGCGAAGACGGCGAGGCCTCGCGCACGCCCATGCCGTGGGGAACCGAGGGCACGACCGAGGTCGCGCCCGTGCTCGAGACGTACCGTGCGCTGCTGCGACTGCGACGGGAGCACCCGGTGCTCTCGACGGGCGGCATCCGCTGGCTCGCGGTCGGCGACGACGCCCTCGCCTTCGTGCGCGAGTCGGCGGATGCCTCGGTGCTGGTGTTCGCGGCGCGGGCGGCGGCCACGCTCGAGGTCGACCCGGCTGCGCTGCCGGCGGGCGGGGCGGGCGCGGCTGCGCTGCCGGCGGCCGGCTCAGGCGGTGCGGATGCCGCAACGACCCTGTTCGGCGACGGCCGGCTCGAGGCATCCGCGGGTCTTCTGCACCTCACGGCCGACGGGCCGGGCTTCACCGCTTGGTTGCTGCCGGAGGTCGCTGCGCCGGGTTGGTGAGCGCGGTCGGATGCGGGCCGCGATGCGGAGCACGAGGAATTCGCCGTGGCGGTTCGAGACTCGCTGTTTGGGCGAGCAGAGCGGCCCCTGCTTCGTCGAGCAGAGTGACCCCCATTTGGGGGTGACCAGTGATTCTCAGGTAACCCATAGAGTGCACGCAGTCGTTTCCCTACGGACGAGGAGTCGTATTGCGCGGTCGGGTGGGAATCAGTGCCATAACGTATTTGAGGCTGGCGCGGGGTTCGCAGATGGAAACTATCCCTGTGGGTAGTGGCATCCGGGGCGTAATCGTACTCGCGGCCGCTCTAACGGCTGCACTTGCCTTGTCAGGCTGCGGCGAGATTCGGCTCTCGCCGCCGCAAGCCGTGTCAATTCGCCAGCAAGGTAAAACGGTCGCGGTGGCCCTCTGCGCTGGCATGGATGTCGAGTCGGTTAGTGTCTCCGTTCGCGGTCGAGGGACTGACGGGGAATGGGTGGTCGTCTCCGAGTTCGAAGGTGAGGACTATCTCTTCGATGGAACGACATTCGGTGGAGCAGAAACACCAGGAAGGCTTGTCGCGGAGTTCCAGGAGAATCTCAACGTCGAGGGCGTGGAGGATGTCACCGTACAGTTCCTGGGACCTGAGCGCTCGATGACCGTCTATCTCGGCGACGTGCCGTGGGACGAACTGAACGGCGACTGGTTCTTCTCGGACGGCGGAAGTTCTGCAATGCCATGCGGGCATTTTGATAGCGCGACTCGGCCGACTTCGCGCTGAGGCTGGATCACCGTGCGTCACGCGGTTCGCCACATCCATTGCCGGCCTCCGTCTTTGGAGGTCGACCCAGTCGAGGGTCGTGTGACGAACAAACTATGTCCACGACGGTTGCCGGTGTCCCTGCCGGCCCTGATGCGACTCCGGTGGTCGCGGGCGTTCTGGCGGCGGGTCTGGCGTATGACGCGCACGGGAACACGACCAAGCTGGCCGATCAGGTGCTCGGGTATGACATCGCCGACCAGCACGTGACCACGAGTATCACGTCGGGTCCGGATGCCGGCACGCAGGTGACGTATCTGCGTGATGTCACGGGCAGGGTCGTGCAGCGCACCCAGACCACGCCGGGTGAGGATCCGGTCGTGGTCCGCTACGGGCACACGGGTGGTGGTGACGGGGCATCCTTCGTGTTGGATGGTGCCGGTGGGGTGCTGCAGCGTCTGCTGGGTCTGCCCGGTGGGGTCACGGTCAGCCTGAGCGTGGAGGGGCAGTCGTGGTCGTATCCGAACCTGCAGGGCAGTGTCACGGTCACGGCGGATGCTGCGGGTGTGCGTGCGGCGGGCGTGTTCCGGTATGACCCGTTCGGGCACCCGTCGATCAGGTGACCGGGCAGACGGGCACGGTGACGGCGGATGATTCGGGGCCTGACACGCTGGTCGGGGATGCGGACTTCGGTTGGCTTGGCGGGTACCGGAAGTTGACTGAGCATGCCGGCACGATTCTGACGGTCGAGATGGGTGCCCGTCAGTACGTGCCCGCGTTGGGGCGGTTCCTCGAGGTCGACCCCGTCGAGGGCGGCGTGACGAACAACTACGACTACCCGGCCGACCCGATCAACGTCCTGGACCTCAGCGGAGAGCGTGCCTGCATCGGGTCTGAGTGCAACGGAATGCGCATTGGGCGTCAAGGTAGTGTCACGCCGAACCGGTTGCTGTACATTCCCGAACAGAAGTCCAGGGACTTCCCTAATCCAAGACTCACAGCTGGAGTGATCAACGTGGCTTGGGGTAGTCAAAAGCTGACTTCAGGGTTGGTTGCACTGGCTGCTGGAACTGGGGCGACCGCAACTATCGCAGGGGTTCCAATCGGCATTGCGCTGGATGTCTACGGCGCCTACCAAGCTGGCAGTGGAGGATTCAAACTACTGAGAGGGGTCAGACAGATCAGCGAAGAACGTGATCGACCAATAGTCGAGAGCGACTGGGAGCCATGGATCGGAGAGGTCGCTGCGAACGTGCTCCCTGGCGGAGACCACTGGCTCGATTGGCTCGGAGGATTGATGTGAACACATTTCTGCAGTTCGTTGTTCTCATTCTTCGAGGGCTCTTGCTTTGGGTGGCAATTCCGCTTGCAATCGTCTCTTGGATCGTTCTTGGGCCGCTTCAGAGAGCGTCCGTAGGAGCGTGCATTGGATGGTTCGACCTGAATCTCAATGCATTCATTCAGCGAGTCTTGCTTGCTCCGTTCGTTCGTAAGCCGCCCGCACAGTGGGTGCCATTGTCGAAGATGAGGACGACGCAACACCGGGTCGTGTTGTGGTGAGGCGCCTCACAAACGCGACGGGTCCGAGGCAATCCTCGAGCGCTTCGCGTCCAAGAATCACAGCAACACCGTCATGAAGAGGCGAGTGCTCACCTTGGGCGCCGCAGTTCTGGCGTTCTCGTTCGTGATGATGTTGTCGGGGTGCGACCCGTACAGAAACCTTCAGGGCCCAGTCGCAGTGCGCGTCGTCGATGGGTCGCTTGAGGTGGCTGTGTGTTCGGATATCGAAGTGAGCAGAGTCTATATATCACTGCGCGCGCATGACGTGGAGGACTCGGAGTGGGAGGCCGACGGGCACTCCGCCTTCAGTTCAGGCGACGTGATCACCGCCGAGAGTCTCTTGGAGCAGTTCCCTGAGGCTCGCATCGAGGCCGTGCCCGAAGACCTCAGCGCGGTCTATGTGCTGCTTCAGAAGCCGAACGATCGCGACAACGTCACAGTGGCGTTGCCGATTGAGGGTCAGCCTCCAGCACCGGCCGCATGGCTCCAATCGGACGGAAGTTACACGAAGCAGAAGTGCGTGGACTGAGCGGCGCCCGTCGAGTGTTTCCGTTCGCGCCCGACGTTGCTCTTTCCGCGGAAACACCAGGCGCAAATGGGAACACGACCAAGCTGGCCGATCAGGTTCTCGGGTATGACATCACCGACCAGCACATGTCCACGAGTATCACGTCGGGTCCGGATGCCGGCACGCAGGTGACGTATCTGCGGGATGTGACCGGCCGGGTCGTGCAGCGCACCCAAGCCGCCCCCGACCAGGAGCCCGTCGTGATCCGGTATGGGCACACCGGTGGTGGTGACGGGGCATCCGTCATTCTGGATGGTGCCGGTGGGGTGCTGCAGCGTCTGCTGGGTCTGCCCGGTGGGGTCACGGTCAGCCTGAGCGTGGAGGGGCAGTCGTGGTCGTATCCGAACCTGCAGGGCAGTGTCACGGTCACGGCGGATGCTGCGGGTGTGCGTGCGGCGGGCGTGTTCCGGTACGACCCGTTCGGGCAGTCTGCCGACCAGATGGCCGGGCAGACGGGCACGGTGACGGCGGATGATTCGGGGCCTGACACGCTGGTCGGGGATGCGGACTTCGGTTGGCTTGGCGGGTACCGGAAGTTGACTGAGCATGCCGGCACGATTCTGACGGTCGAGATGGGTGCCCGTCAGTACGTGCCCGCGTTGGGGCGGTTCCTCGAGGTCGACCCCGTCGAGGGTGGTGTCACGAACAACTACGACTACCCGGCCGACCCCATCAACAAACTCGACCTCAGCGGAGAGCGTGCCTGCATCGATGCAGAGTGCAACGGCATGAAAATCGGGCGGCAGGGCAGCGTGACGCCCAATAGGTTGTTATTCGTCCCCGAGACGAGCAACGATCCGGAAGACTTCCGTGAATCAGCGAGGCGATGGTCGGGTGCATCAGTCACATTGACTGGTATAGCCATGGTCTCGGCGATCAGTGGATTCGGCCTTCCATTGGTGCCGTACGTCGCGATGGCTGCGTTCGGGGCTGGAACAGTTGGAGCGCTGGAGTCCTGCGCCGCGGAAGCACTGAGTGATTCACTTACAGGTGAGTGCGGAACAGGTGTAGCGATGCTTGCGGGCGGAGCTGCAGCCAGCGCGGCAAGTGGACTTATCAGGACCGTTGCACCCCATGTCGGGGAGTTCGGGAAGTCGTTCTATAGCGGAGAGATGTTGTTGTGGGTGCTGGACTTCGGAACGGTATGGCATTGAGCGCTCCGCAGGCTCGGCCTCAACAATCCGGACCAGGCCCAGCGTTCATCATGTTCTTGTCGGTGCAGGTCGCGCTGACCGCACTGTGTGTCTACTGGTTCATTCAAGATTCGAGATCTTCGGGTGCCGATACGGGTGCGAGCCTGATCTGGTATGCAGTACCGCCGGTCACTGTTGCAGTCTTCTTCTTCGTGGTGCTCCCAGTGCTTGGTCGCAAGGCGACGCGTCGTGCGCGCGCACTGTCCAGCCAAGGGCTCGGGTTCATCGCCTCGGTGAAGACGACCGAGCAAACTCTCCAGGAGCTAGCAGCGCTGCGCGGCGACGACAACGAACAGCCTGCCTACTACGAAGACCAGCTCTCGCGGTACATCACCACCTTGGTCGAAACTGATCAGGGACTTGCGATTTACGGGGGCGACGACGACTACTACGCGATGGTGCGGATTCATTGGACGGACGTCCGAGGCGCGAGATGGGCATCGATCCACGCTGGCACTGGTTCAGCCAAGCGCAACGGAATCGAGCTAGCTGTTGTGAATGGCTCACGCACGCTTCCACTACATCTGATTCCGCTGGGAACGGCTATTGGAGGATTTAGCTTTCTCAGTAAGTCATACTGTGCCGATCTTGCGGAGTATTTCCTGCGGCGCTCTGGGTGAACCGAGTAATTCAGCAGCCCCGAATTCCTTGCAAGGATCGTCGTTGGGCCCCTACTCGGAAAGGCACCGATGTTCGTAGATCCGATTCTCCTCTTGCTGGCTGTTGTGTTGGCTGTCGCTGGATGCGCATTTCTCTGGTTCCCGGCCGAGATCAATCGAGCGAACGACCGCGCCTTTGGCACGGCGTTCCCACGACTCAAGACGTCAGCGCACGCATCCAGGACCGTGATTCGAGCTTTCGCGGTCGTCTTGTTCGCGTTCGCGATCCTTCTTGCTGTTCTCGCCGTCTTCGCACCGCATTGGCAACTGGCAGGCTGAGCAGCTGCGGGTTTGATGCCGCGGGCACTCACCGTCGGCGCGACACTTGGCGAGCTACATGGGCGGTCGGGCTCGAATTCGTGCCAACGATGCGTACGAACAGCGTCGGTCGAGGCATCCGCTCGGGCGAGGTTCAGGGCTCCCTGGAGAACTCACCCGCCGATGATGACCGTCGGTGCGCCGGGCCCGGGCGCGATCGGCTGCCCGTGCATGCTCAGGTCGGCGACGCGTGCGGCCGGGAATCCGCCGATCAGCACCGTCATGCTGCCCTGGGCGATGCCGTTCGGCGCGGGCGAGACGCACACGATGCCGCCCGGCATGGCGTTGGCGACCGCGGCTGGCATGTTCGCGATCAGCACGGTCATGACCGCGGCGGCGGGCGTGATCGGGCCGCCGACATGCGGCTTGGGGCCGTCCATGAGGGCGCAGAGCGCTGAGTCCCCGGCGCGGAGCGCGGGTCCGGTGGGCATCGGCCGTCAGCCCCTCAGCCCGTCGTCGTGACGACGCGGGCGCTGATGAGCACGGATGCCGCGCACTCGGTGCGTGCCGGACCGCTCACGGGCGGCGCGACTCGGCCGCAGTCGAGCGTCGCGAAGAGTTCGTCGGCGTCGACGAGCTGCACCGGGGTCACGAAGTGGAAGTCGATGTCGCGGAAGTTCTCGATGCCGGTCGTGAAGATCGGCGCCTCGATGTCGCGGTTCTCGATCGTCAGCGTGCCGAAGTCGCCCCCGGGGTTGCTGATGACGACGTCGGTGATGCGCAGCACCGAGTTCGCCGGAACGACCCACCGGTCGCTCTCATCGGGGGCCCCGCCCGTGGCATCCGACAGCTCGAAGCGGATGTCGACGTTGGTCGTCGTCGAGGTGGCGACGGGTTCGACCGGCTCGGGCGTCTCGCCGACGGCCTCGAGCGCGTCATTGGCCTTCTGTGCGGCGGAGTCGGCCTGCTCGGCGGCCGCGTCGGCCTTGTCGTTCGCCTGGGCGAGGGGCTCCTCGACGGCGTCGCGCGCGGCGGACTCTATGGTCGGCTTCAGCACGAAGAACCAGAGCGCGAGCAGGAGCAGCAGGAGCAGGAGCAGCGCGAGCAGCAGCTTCCACAGCCACTTGGGGAACACCCGTTCCTGCACGTAGCTGCCCGGCAGCACGAACGGCTCGTCGGCGCCCTCCGGCGAGATCAGCACGCTGTACTGGTGCGTGACCGGGTCGCCGCGCCACACCCGCTTGACCGGTCGCAGGTCGATGTCGACGAACTCGGTGTGCCCCGGGTCGACCGACACGTCGGGCGTGGGGGTCGAGAGCCCGAGCCGGTCGTCGCTCTGCCCGGCGACGGATGCCACGAGCGGCACGTTGCCGCGATTGTCGATCGCGACCCGCACCCGCTTGCGACCGCGACCGTGCGCGATGCGCGGCAGGAGCTCGGCCTCCGTCTCGGTGAACGGGTTGACGGTGAGCAGGGCCTCGGCCACGACCGAGACATCCGGCTGCTCGACGGCGCGGGCGCGCACGCCCAGGGCGACCTGCCCGACGACGGACTCGGGCAGCCGCGGCGCGAGCACCGTGACGGTCGCGGTCTCGGTCTGGCCGGGGTAGATCGTGAGGGTCGCGGGCTCGATGCGCACCCAGGCCGCGACCTCGCCGACGGGGGACAGCTCGAACGACTCCACGAGGAGCGTGTCGTTGAGCACACTGACGGTGAGGGTCGCCGCCGTGCCCGGATCGAGCGACAGGGCGTCCGGGGCGATGGTCGCACTGGTAGCCATGGCGCCACCGTATTGGCGGGGCGCGGGCGCCGGGCAGACCCCTCGGCCAACCGGCCGCGCAATCGATGTTGCCCGTTGAGCGGATGTTGAGTGCGCGAAGAGGACGCCGAGGCATCCTGTTCGCATTCCCCCTGCACGAGTGCACCGCCGCATGCCCAATCCGACTCCCAGGGAGCATCATGACCAGAACCACCGTGCGGGTCTACGCACGAGACCCCATCTCCGAAGCCGGCGTCACGAGCGCGCTGCGCCCGAGGCCCGAGGTGCGGGTCGTCGGCCCCGACGACCCCGAGGCGCCGGAGGTCGTGCTCGTCGTCGTCGACGTCTTCGACGACGAGACGATGAACAGCCTGCGTTTCCTGCGCCGCAACGGCGAGGCGCGCGTGATCCTCGTGGCGTCGCAGCTCGACGACCGGGTGCTCGTCGACGCCGTCGAATGCGGCGTCGTCGGGCTGCTGCGCCGCTCCGAGGCCACGACCGACCGCCTGCTCTCCGCGATCGCCGCCGCCGCGGCGGGCGAGGGCACGGTGCCCCCCGACCTGCTCGGGCGGCTGCTGGATCAGGTCGGCCGCCTGCAGCGCACCGTGCTCGATCCGCGCGGCATCACGTTCAGCGGCCTGGCCTCCCGCGAGGTCGAGGTGCTGAAGCTCGTCGCCGACGGGTGGGACACCGCGCAGATCGCGAAGGAGCTCTGCTACTCCGAGCGCACCGTGAAGAACGTGCTGCACGACGTGACGACCCGCCTGCAGCTGCGCAATCGCTCGCACGCGGTGGCCTACGCCGTGCGCGAAGGACTCATCTGAACTGAAGACCCGAGCGGATGCCGCGGGCCGGCCGTGCCCGCAGCGTCGGCCTCGCTCGGAGGGTTCGAGGGCGCGGGTGCCCGACGGGGCATCCGCCGGTGCGCGGAAGGGTGCCCCGCCTCGGATGCCGCGACCGGGCGTCGCCCCGAATCTGGATGGAGTCGGAGGAGGACCATGACGAGCCGGAGCCGGATCGCCTGGGCGAGCGTCGCCATGACGCTCTCCGTGCTGCTCGGCGTCTCGGCGGTCGGCGCGGCACCGATGGCGCGGGCTGCCGATGAGCCGGTGCCCGCCTTCGCGGTCGATCTTGCGATCTCGCCCCGGACGGTCGCCGGCGGTACGTGGGTGACCGCGACGGTGACGGTGATCTCGAGCGGGACCGATGTCTACCCCGATGCGCTCGTGGCGGTCGCGATGAACTGGGACTCGGCGGCGGTATCCGTCGGAAGCGGTGCAGAGCAGGGGCCGACCGGGTGCCTGGCGATCCTCGACCCCGTGACGGCTGTGAGTCAGGAATCGCCGAGCCCTGGCGACGAGTGCGTGCTCGAGGTCGCACGGGATCCGGCGACGCCGTCGGTCTTCACGTTCAGGTTCCGGCCGTCGGGTGTGCCCCCTGCGCTGATGGTCGTCACGGCACAGGTGACGGGCGGATACCTCCAGGAATCGGAGAACTTCACGCGTGTCGTCTTCGCCGACGCCGACGTGACGAGCGACCAGGACTACATCGAACTCGGGCCGGTGTTCTCCGCAGCGGTGACGGTCGACCGCAAGGTCAGTACGACGGGGTACGGCAATCAGGTCATCGCGACCTTCACGGTCACGCACGAGCCGTCGGCAGCACCGAACATGAGTGGATCGCAGGTATTGTTCGCGATCAACTGGCCCACGTTCTTCACGCACGTCGGGGGGACGGCGGCCGAGGTGTGCGACGGTGGGCTCGAGGGCGGATTCTGCGCGATCACCGAGCCGACGGGTGCGCGCAGGACCTCCGTGTTCACCATGGTGTTCGACGTGCCGTATGGCACGGGCGGACAGGGCGGCGTCTCGATCATCGGACAGGGCGGCTGGTACGTGCCGCCGGGGCCGATCCTGTCGCGGGCGCCGCTGGAGCGTGAGGCGCCCATCACGCGCGCCGCGTCCCTCGGCGATCCGGCCGGAGGCGTCGGCGGCGGGCCGGGTGGGGCGCGGGGCACGGCCAGGATCCAACCGGCCGACGTGCAGGCGGCGATCGTCAAAGCCGCGCCGACGCCGCGGCCGACCGGGGCACTCGACATCCCCGGTACGTGGACCGGCGTGGCCTCGGCGTCCGTCATCGCGTTGAACCGGCCCTTCCCGATGGACGTCCAGCTGCGGCCGACGTTCTCGACGCTGGGCGAGGAAGAGGGCATCGAGGGTGTCATCCGGGTGCGTCATGATGAGGCCGCGGCGGTGACGCTGTTCGGGCTCACGCTCGACATCGAGATCGACGCCGACGACGCCCTGGTGCCGATCGGTGATCCGGTCGGCTGCGTGTCGTACGTCGCGGGCGTCTGCACGATCGAGGGCCTCGACGCGCCGGGATCCGAGGTCGAGATCACCCTCGAGTTCGAGCCGCCTGACGAGATCGGCATCGGGTACCTCTACGCCGACCAGATCGCCGGCCGGTTCACGTTCGATGGTGGCGTGGTCGACGTGCCGGATCCGTGGCTGTGGCGTTACGCCTACGGCTCGCAGATCACCGATGCCGAGCTCGTGGCGCTCGATGTCGACCTCAACGCTGACTACGTCTGGGAGGGAGGGCCGCATCTCGGGGCGTCGATCAGGGCGACACGCGCCGAACGGCTCGAGGACGAGAGCTACTCCTACGACCTGTACGACGAACTCATCGTAGGCATCGCGATCACCTGGCCCGACTATCTGACCCCGCTCGGCGATCCGACCGGATGCGATGCCTGGGATGGACTGATCTGCGAGGTTCGCCTCTCCGATGCGGGGTCCGAGGGTGCGGCCGTGATCGGGTTGGAGTTCGAGATCGGACCCGGCGTGGTCGACGGCGTCGTGCGTGCCGAGGGCGCCTACCTGTTGCACGACCCGTACTCCGATTCCTCCGAAGAGGACGGCGATGACTACGAGGACCTGCCGGTCGAGTGGGTGGTGCCCGATGAGGCGCCGGTGGCCGGCATCGAGCCGTTCATCCCGCTCGATGTCCAGCTCAGCAGGGAGAGCGTGTGGGAGGGCGGCCCGAACCTCATCGCGACCGTGACGGCGACCCGCGAGGACTTCGTCTCGGATGGGCTGCGCGATCCGTTCTGGGGGCGCCTTCTCGCGGGGGTGTCGGTCACCTGGCCCGACTATCTCACCCCGCTCGCCATCCCCTCCGAGTGCACGCTCCAGGCGGAGGGGATGCTCTGCCATCTCGAGCTTCCCCCGCCCGGGTCCGAAACCGATCCGCCAGGAGTATCACTCACCTTCGCTGTCGGCGCGGGAGTGACCGATGGAGTGGTGCGAGCCGAGGGGGCGTACCTCCAGAACTGCGATGTCTACTACTCCGACGCCTACTCCGATTGCGAGAGCAGCGACGACGACTTCCGGCAACTGCCGATCGAGTGGGTGGTGCCCGACGAGGAGCCCGTGGCCGGCGTCGCGACGTTGATCCCGCTCGACGTCGCGGTCGACCGAGACCTCGTCTGGGAAGGCGGCGCGAACCTGGGCGCCACGATCACCGCCACGAGGAACGCGTTCCCCGAGACCCGACGCGACCCGTTCGGCAGGCTCGTCGTCGACGTCGAGATCAGTTGGCCCGAGTTCCTCGAGCTGGTCGGCACGCCGACGGGCTGCGAATCGTGGGACGGCACGATCTGCGTCATCGTGCTGGGCAGACCCGATGCGGAGGCGCCGCCCGGGCCGGGACCGACCGCGGTGATCGGACTCGAGTTCTCGGTCGGCGAGGCCCCGGCGGCCGGGCTCGACTCGGGAGTCGTGCGCGCCGAGGCCACCCGGCTGCGGGCGTGCTACGGCGACTCCGACGGGGGTTGCTCTGGCGCGTGCGAAGACTTCGAGGAGTGCGAGGACCTGCCGACGGCGTGGGTCACCCCCGACGAGGCATCCGTCACCAGGATCAGGGTGGCCATTCCGATGAGCGTCGATGTCGAGCGCGACCTCGTGTGGCAGGGCGGATCGGACGTCGGAGCCACGGTCGTCGTGACGAGGTACGGGCCCGACGAATTGGACGGCTTCGACCCGCTCGGCGTGCTCGCCGTAGAGGTCGAGATCACCTGGCCGGCGTTCCTCCATCCGGTCGGAGCACCGACCGGGTGCGAGTCGTGGGACGGCTCGATCTGCGTCGTCGTGCTGCCCGAACCGATATACGAGGTCGCCGTCGGCCTCGAGTTCTCGGTCGTCGGCACACCGCCGGGCGGAGTCGTCGCAGGAGAGGTGCGTGCTGTGGGGGTCGGCCTCGTGAACCGCACGCCCGAGGCCGACCAGGAGCTGCCCGAGGCGTGGGTCACGCCCGACGCGGACACGGTCACCCGGATCAAGGGGAGCGTCTCGCTCGACCTGACGCTCGGCCACGACCCCGGCTACACCGGCGGCAAGCAGCTCGTCGTGACCACGAAGGTCACCCGCGAGACGACGGGGCCCGAACTCCCCGACCTCGAGGTCGGCCTCGACTTCGCCTGGGCCGCCTACCTCACGCGAATCGTGGTCACCGGGTGCGAGAGCTTCACCGGCACCACGTGCATCGTGACCGGACTCGACGACCCCGGGGCATCCGCCGTGGTGAAGTTGACGTTCACCATGCCGGCACCCGCACTGCCGCCGGTGCCTGAGGTCCTGCCGCGAACCGACGACATCTCGGTCGACGGCGTGAGACTGTCGTTCGTCCCGCCGGAAGCCGGGAAACCGTCGTCCGGCGCGGCCCTCGGTTCTTCGCCGGCCGCGCTCGGACCGATCCCGGCCGACACGGGGTCGCTCCCGCCGCCGCCGCTGGACGGCACCCTGCCGCCGTCGTGGATCGGCCAGGATCGTGCGCCGTTCACGGTGCTGCAGCCGAACATCGTCATCGCGCAGTCGGTGGCCGCCCCGGGCGACGCCGTCACGGCCTACGGCAAGTACCTGCCGCCGGATGCGGAGATCTCGCTGCGGTGGGAGGGCCTCGCGACGATGGCGGCGCAGCAGTGGCCGAACCCCGATGCGCCGACCGAGTCGAGCTGGTCGCTCGTGATCCTGCGCTGGCAGTTCGCCGGCCCGAGAACACTCATCATGCACAGCGAAGACGGCCTGTTCGCCGACATCCCCTCGAGCAACCAGTTGCTCGTGGTGCCCCGTTCGGCGGCGGGCCCCGACCTCGTGGGGAGAGGCGGATGATCGGCGAGATCGACGAGGCGCTGCGAGCGCTCGTCAAGGCGTCGGCGGGCATCGCCGCCGACATCGACATCGCGCTCGACGCGCCCACGACCGACTGGGCGGCCAGGCGCAACGCGCCGACGGTCGACCTGTTCCTCTACGACATCCGCGAGGACGTGCGCCGCCGCGAGTTCGGCTTCATCGAGCGGCGCGACGAGCACGGCATCGTGGTCTCCCGCGAGCCTGCGCCGAGGTACTTCAAGCTCTCCTACCTCGTGACGGCGTGGACGCAACGGCCCGACGACGAGCACCGCCTGCTCGACGCCCTGCTGCGCTGCTTCCTGCGGTTCGACGCGATCCCCGAGGCGTTCGTGGTCGACACCCTCGCCGAGACCGGCCTGCCGTGCTCGATCACGATCGCCCAGCCGCCCCCGGAGGACCGGGCGTTCGCCGACGTGTGGTCCTCGCTCGGCGGCGAACTGAAGCCGTCGCTCGACGTCGTCGTCACCGCGCCGCTCACCCGCGCCATCTCGTACCACGTCGGACCGCCCGTGACGGCCGGCGTCGGGGCGACCTTCGAAGCCATCGGATTCGGGAGTGAAGATGCCACGTTCGAGCCTGCCCCCGACCGGGACTGACATGGCGAGCGACCCGGGCCTCGCACACCTGCTCGGGCGCCTCGGCGCGATCGAGGACCGCATCCGGCGCCTCGTCGCCGCGCGGCGCGCGGTCGACCCCCAGCCCGACGATCCGTTCCGCGGGCTCTACCTCAGCGACGAACTCATCGACCGCATGCTCGAGGGCGCCCCTGGCATTCCGGAGTGGTCGGATGCCTCGGCCCGCCTCGCCGCGTGCGAGCAGGCCGCCGACATGGCCGAGGCCGCCGGCCACCCGGTGCGGCTGCGGCGCCTCGCCGACGAGTTCGGGCTCGCCCCCATCGACGTCGACCTGCTCGTGATCGCGCTCGCCGCGGACCTCGACCCGCGGTTCGAGCGCTTCTTCGGCTACCTCAACGACGACGTGGGGCGGCGCCGGCCCTCGGTCACCGTCGCGCTCGAGCTCTGCGGGGTGCCGCTCACGAACGCCGCCGATCGGGCACGGCTGCTCACCGGACCGCTCGTGGCCGGCGGCCTCGTGATCGTCGAGGACGAGGACCGTCCGCTGCCCGGCCGCGCGGTGCGCGTCCCCGATCGCGTCGTCGGGCACCTGCTCGGCGACGACACCCCCGACCGTGCGCTCGACGGCGTGCTCGTCGAGGGCGAGGAGATCGAGTGGGGCGACGACCGGCGCCTGCAGAACGCGCTGGCCGGCGGCATCCGCTTCGTGTACCTGCGCGAGACCGCGACCGGCTCGGGCGAGGCGATCGCCAGGCGAGCCCTGCGCGCCCACGGGCTCGGCACGGTGCAGGTCGACCTGCCCAGACTCGGCAGGGAGGCGGATGCCGCGGGGCTGGCGCGCCTCGCCGTGCGGGAGGCCCGGCTCACCGGGCGCGGCATCGTCGTGTCGCCCGTGACGCTCGAGACCTCGCCCGCGCTCATCGAGGTGCTCGCGGACTCGCCGCGCCCGACCGTGCTCATCGGCCGGCCGACGTGGGATCCGGGCTGGTTCCGCGAACTGCCGGCCATGGACGACGTCGAGGCGTCGACGACCGAGGAGCGCACGGCGCTCTGGGTGCGTGCGCTCGGGGCGGCCGCCGAGGGGCTCGACATCGCCGGCGCGACCGCGCAGTTCCGGTTGCGCCCCGAGCAGGTGCTGCGCGCCTCGTCGACCGCACGCACGCAGGCCTCGCTCTCCACCACGGGCGAGGTGACGGCGGCCGACCTCGCGGCGGGGGCGCGCGCCGAGAACGCGTCGGCGCTCGACCGGCTCGCCCGGCGCGTGACGCCGCGCGTCGGGTGGGGCGACCTCGTGCTGCCCGCGGCCACGATGGAGTCGCTGCGCGAGATCGAGGTGCGCGCCCGCCACCGCGAGCAGGTGCTCGGAGACTGGGGCATGCGCCCAGGTGGCGGGCGCGGGCACGGCGTGGTCGGGCTCTTCGCCGGCGACTCGGGAACAGGCAAGACGATGTCGGCCGAGGTCGTCGCGGGCGAACTCGGTCTCGACCTGTACGTCATCGACCTCTCATCGGTCGTCGACAAGTACATCGGCGAGACCGAGAAGAACCTCGAGCGCATCTTCGTCGCGGCCGCCGGCACGAACGCCGTGCTGCTCTTCGACGAGGCCGACGCCGTGTTCGGCAAGCGCAGCGACGTGAAGGACGCCCACGACCGGTACGCGAACGTCGAGAGCGCCTACCTGCTGCAGCGCATGGAGACCTTCGACGGGCTCGCGATCCTCGCGACGAACCTGCGGGCCAACATCGACGAGGCGTTCACGCGCCGCCTCGACGTGGTCGTGGACTTCCCGATGCCGGATGCCGCGCACCGCACACGTCTCTGGGATCGCAGCCTCGGCACGAGGCTGCGCCGCGGCGACGACCTCGACCTCGTGTTCCTCGGCGACGCGTTCGAGCTCGCGGGCGGCGCCATCCGCTCGGCCGCCGTGACCGCCGCCTACCTCGCGGCCGCCGATGAGGGCCTGGTGCGCATGCGGCACCTCGTGCAGGCCGTGCACCGCGAGTACCGCAAGCTCGGACGCCTGCTCGTCGAGCGGGAGTTCGGGCCGTACTGGCCGGAGGTCGTCGGGCGCTGACGCCGAGTGCCGTGCCCGATCGGGCGGCGCGGCCCGCCCGATCGGGCACGGTCCGGCGCGTGAGCGCCGCATCGCGGTGGAATTGAGGCGGATGGGTCTGGAGGTGCGCCGTGCACGCACGGGTCGACGGGCATGCGGTCGTGGCCGCAGCACGGCCGCGGACGCCGACCGGCCCCGCGGCATCCCGATCGGGGCTCATGCGCCTGCAGCGCACCGCGGGCAACCGTGCCGTGGCGGGACTCGTGCAGCGGCAGGTGCCGCCGGTCGGGCCGGTCGCGCCCGTCGTGCCCGCGCCCGTCGGGTCGACGTTCCGCGATCCGGCGACGCTCACCGCGCTCACGCTCGGCGCGCTCGACGACTACGCGCGCGAGAAGCCGGACTGGATGACCGACACCACGCTGGACGCGACCGTTCGGACGCAGCTCATGGACCTGCTCCGCTGGGCGCGGCGCGGATCGCCGGCTCCGCTCGACCCGTGCCGGCCCTTCACCGCGTCGGACCTCGTCGCGCAATCGGCCGCGGACCGCCACGACCTCGACGTCTACGCCCGCGCGAAGCAACGCGAGGACTCCGCCGTGCCGCCCGACGGCGTGGGCGTGCTCGCCGAGGCGGTCGTGCTCGGCAAGGCCGTGCGCGAGCTCGAGGACCGCCTGCCGAAGGCCGACCTGCACCGGGGGCTCGGGCAGACGGACTCCGCGAAGGCCGAGCTCAAGGTGCTCGCCGACAGCGGGAAGGCCGCCGACCTCGGCACCTACTTCCGCCGTGCGCACGCCTTCCTCGAGGCGGACACCGGGCGCGACTCGCAGTCGTATCGCGAATGGGGCGCCGACCCCGCGAGCTACATCGGCCGGGTGCCCGATGTGCGCAACCTGCACCGGTTCCAGCAGTCGATGCTGGACACGCTGATCGCCAACCGTGCCGACCGCTCTCGCTCGAAGCCGCTCGTGCTCGTGCTGCACTCCGGCACCGACCACAACGGCGCGTTCCACGACGATCCCGGGATGACGGCCGTGGTGCAGCACGCAGCGAACCTCACGCTCATGGTCGAGGGTGCCACGAGCCTCGAGGCGGGAGGCGCCCGGATCACGTCGTTGGCGCGCGTGTACGGGCAGGGCGGGCGGGTGCAGCAGGTGATGCTCGCAGGCCACGGCGGGCCGACGGGCATCGAGCTGGCCGGCCGGCCGGGCGCCCCGGATTCGGCGACATCGGAAGGCCCGGGGTCCAAGGACCGCCGGCGCACCGAGCGGTTCATCCGCAATCTCGTGGCGGTCATGGCGCCGGGCCCCGACGCCCGCATCGTGCTGAACGCCTGCCTCACCGCAGCCGAACCCGTGTCGGACAACCTGCCGGCCGACCCGGGACTCGCCCGTGCCGCGATCCTGCACCGGCTCACGACGGACCCGAGCATCGCGACCCTGCTGCACAACATGGCGGGCGGACGCACCGTGGAGGGCAATGTCGCCTCGGTCTCGGCCGGGGAGTACATCACGCCCGCCGGCGAACTGCACCAGACGATCACCGGCGACGAAGCGGCGACCTCGACGGATCCGGCCGCCTACGTCGAGCGCGGACACGAGCCCGAGGGCGCCGCACGCAGCCTCGTCGTGCTCTGGGCGAGGGACCCCGCCGCGGCGACGGCCGCGATCGCCGCCCGTCGTGGACACGGGTTCACCTCGTGGGGCGACCAGGTGATCATGGCGATCTACGACATCTTCGAGGGCGGGAACGACATCTCGGGCCTCGCCCGGGTAGCCGAGCAGTCCTCGCGCGGGCTGAGCGAGTTCCACGACCCCGACCACCAGACGCCGGGCGAGGTGGGCGACCTGCAGAACCGGGCGCCGTTCGAGACCGATCTCACGGCACGGGTGCGCGCGATCACGACGCTCGGGGCCGGCGGCCGGCTCGCCCTCGACCAGGTCCGGTTGCCGGCCGACCCGACCAGGGTCGGCGCGATCACCGCGATCGTCGAGGCATCCGCTTCGCTCGACGAGCTGCGCAAGCACCTGTCGAAGCCGTGGCTCGCCGTGCGCATCATCGACCTGTTGCCGCTCGCGAGCGCCACGGCGCCCACGCGCGCCCAGATCATGCTCGCCGGGGTGACCTGGCCGCATACGCACACCGAGGCGTTCCTCCGCGCGAACGCGGGGGCCGGCACGCGGCTCGTCCCGCCCGCCGGCGCCACCATCGACGGGCTCACCGACGCCGACCCGTCGGAGACCACCCTGCTCGCGGGCCTCGGCATCGTCCGCGCCGCGCCGGTCGCGCCCGGCGGCGGCGGGGCACCGGCCGGACCCGCGGTCGAGTCGCTGTCGCTCGTCGGGCGCACGACGGACTGGCTCAACGTCCGCGAGGGGCCGGACCTCGCCGCCGCCCGCGTCGACGTGCTGCGCCGCGGCGCCGGGGTCGAGATCATCGGCCAGACCGGCCGCTGGTACGCCGTGCTCAACGGAGGACGCATGCGGTACGTCGTGAAGCGGTTCGTCAGGGCCTCGCCGTGACGCCGCGGCATCCGTCGAGGTGAACGGACGGCCCGCCGAGACGCGCGGCATGCCGGAAGCGGGCGGCCTGCCCGAACGAGCCGCCTGCCCGAACGGGCACTCGACGCCGGACGTTCGGGACGAATGCGCTCCGCCGCGCCGCGGATGCAGTGCAATGGGATGAGCCAGACACCGGAGCCAGACACCGGAGGTGCGCCATGCGCGTCCACGACGAGGAACGGGGCGTCGACCTCGCCCTCCAGCCCAAGCCCAGTCACGAGTCCGAGCCGAACCTCGCCGGACTCGTCGACCGGCGGCCGGAGGTGCTCAGCCGGGACGCGGTGCTCCGCCTCCAGCGCGACGCCGGCAACGGCGCGGTGAGCGGCCTCCTCGAGGAGGAGCGGTCGCCCGTGCAGGACGTGATCTCCTCGGGCGGCTCCTCGCTCGACTCGGGCGTGCGCACCGACATGGAGCAGCGACTCGGTTCCGACTTCGGCGACGTGCGCGTGCACACGGATGCCGCGGCCCACGAGTCGGCCCGATCGGTGAACGCCCACGCGTACACGGTCGGCTCGCATGTCGTCTTCCAGCGCGACGCGTACGATCCGTCGTCGACGGCCGGGCGCACGACGATCGCGCACGAGCTCACGCATGTCATGCAGCAGCGCTCCGGTCCGGTCGACGGCACGCCCGCCGCAGGGGGCATCAGCGTCAGCGACCCGGGCGACCGGTTCGAGCGCGCCGCCGCCGACAACGCCACCCGGGTCATGAGCGAGCCGGCGCCGGTGCAGCGCGACGCGGATGCCACGGGCGCCGCTCCGGCCGTGCAGCGCGAGGAGGCGCCGGAGGAGGAAGAGGAGACCGTGCAGGGGCTCTTCATCCAGCGCGAGGAGGCGCCGGAGGAAGAGGAGGAGGCGCCCGCCTGATCGGGCGTCTGCCGGATTCGGAGATTCGGCGACACGCCGTGGCGGGACAGCCAGAGGATCCGGCGTGTCGCAAGAACTCCGAATCGCGCAGACTCGCCGTGCGCCGATCATGAGGGTTTATCATGAACCCGGTGGGGGATCCCACGGCGGGAGAGTGCCGAGATGTGCCGGTGGCTGGCGTATTCGGGCGAGGCGATCCATCCCGCCCTGCTCATCCTCGAACCGAGGCACTCGCTTGTGGCGCAGTCGCTGAACTCGCCGCTCGGGGCCGAGACGGTCAACGGCGACGGGTTCGGCGTCGGCTGGTATCCGTCGACGGACGCCCTGATGCCGGAGCCCGCGCTCTTCCACAGCGTCGAACCCGCTTGGCATGACGAGAACCTGCGCGAGCTCACGCAGGCGATCGATTCGCCGCTGTTCTTCGCGCATGTGCGGGCGGCCGGGGGCCCGCCGATCCAGCAGACGAACTGCCATCCGTTCCGGCACGGCCGTTGGCTCTTCATGCACAACGGCGTGATCGTGCACCACCCCCGGTTGCGCCGCGACATGATGCTCGCGCTCGACCCCGAACTGTTCCCGCTCGTGCACGGCACGACGGACTCCGAGGTCGTCTTCTACCTGGCCGTCACGTACGGGCTGCAGGAGGACCCGATCGAGGGACTCGGTCGCGCGCTCCGCAGGATCGAGGAGATCGGCCTGGCGCACGGCGTGCCGGAGGTGGTGCAGGGCACCTTCGCCGTCTCGGACGGCGAGACCGTCTGGGCCTTCAGGTACTCGAGCATGCACCGCTCCCGCACCCTCTTCTACTCGGTCGACATGCCGACCCTGCAGCAGATGTACCCCGAGGTCGATCGCCTGCGTCTGTTCGGCGCCCGTGCGCGGGTCGTCGTCTCCGAGCCGCTGAACGACCTGCCCGGTGCCTTCGTCGAGGTCGAGGAGTCGACGGTCGTGACACTCGACGCCGACGGATTCCGGGAGGCCGGCTTCCTGCGCGATTCGTCGTAGCGGCCCGGCGGGCCACCGGGACCGATGCCCGTTCGGGCAACGGATGTGCCCGGATGGGCTCCCGGATGTCGCCGCGCAGCGCCGCGGTTTGCGCGGGAATGGAAGCATGACGCTGCTGGGTGCCGAGCGTTCCCGCGCCGACCACGCGCGGGCGCCGGCGGCGCGCACCGAGGCGGCGGGCGCGGCGGTCCCAGCGGGCGCGGCGGGCGCGGGCGCGGGTCGGGCGCCCATGCTCATGCGACTGCAGGCCACCGCGGGCAACTCGGCCGTCGCAGGGATGCTGCGGTCGCGGCCCGAGGCCGCAGAGGCCGCAGAGCCCGGGTCCGCGCATCCCGTGCAGCGGCTCGTGCGCGGCACGATCCCGCCGCCGCCCGTGCCGCCCCCGACGCCGAATCCCGCCGCGCACGCCGGCATGCGCAAGGCCACCGCGTCGATCCGATCGGCCGCGCATCGCGCGGCGCAGCATCCGTCGCCCGCGACCAAGGCGCAGGAGGCTCAGCAGGCCGCCCAGCCGCCGGCAGGCGACCGCGAGGCCCAGGCGAAGGCAGGGAAGGCCGAGGACATGGCGGCCACGCCGGTCGCGGCGGGCGGCGCGGGCGCGCCCGGCGGTGCAGCCGGCGGCTTCGACAAGGCCGCCTTCGTCGCCGCGGTGCGCGCCGCGATCGACAAGCAGGCGCCGAAGACGCTCGAGGAGGCCGACGAGTTCGGCACGTCCGGCAAGTCCGACCAGGTGGGCGCCGAGGTGCGCGGCCTCGCCGGACGCAACGCCCAGAACGCCGCACGGCCCATGAACGAGGCATCCGCCGAACCGCCCGACCCCTCGCGCGCAGTGGAGAAGGAGGTCACGCCGCTGCCCGTCGGGGCGCCGCCCGGGCCGTTGAAGATCGACGCAGCGCAGGCCGCGCCGTCGCGCGCGCCACCAGAGCAGACCGACCTGCGCAACGGACCCGCCGAGACCGACCAGAAGATGGCGGACGCGGGGGTCACCGAGGAACAGCTCCGGAACTCGAACGAGCCGGAGTTCACCGGCGCGCTCGCCGCCAAGAAGGACGCCGAGGTGCACGCCGCCACCGCTCCCGCCCAGCTGCGCGAGCAGGAGGGCGCGCAACTCGCGCAGGCGACGCAGGGTGCGGCGATGGCCGGCTCCGCGACATCCGCCGGTCTCATGGGGGCCGGCATCGCCAATCGCGGCGCCGTGGCGAACGGCCAGCAGTCAGCCCGCACCAAGGACGAGCAGGAACGCGCCGAGGTGACGGCGAACGTCACCCGGCTCTTCGACGAGACGAAGACCGCGGTCGACGCGATTCTGACGGGCATCGACCCGAAGGTCGACCAGGCCTTCAAGGACGGCGAGGGCGCCGCGAAGAAGGCGTTCACCGAGCAGCACACGCGCGAGATGAAGGCGTTCCGCGACAAGCGCTACTCGTACGACTCCATCGGCGCCATGCGCTGGGCGGCCGACCTGCTGCTCGGCCCCGAGCCCGAGGTCGACCAGATCTTCGCGCGCGCCCGCGCCACCTACGAGCGCGAGATGACGAAGACCATCGACCGCATCGCCGATGTCGTCGGCGGCGAGCTGAACGCCGCGAAGCTCCGCGTCGCCGAGGGCAAGGCGAAGATCGCCGCGTACACGAAGGGCCTGAAGCCCTCACTGCAGAAGGTCGGGGCGGATGCCGCGAAGGACGTCGGCGGCCGGTTCGACGAGCTCGAGGCATCCGTCGACGAGAAGGGCCAGGCGCTCGCCGAGGATCTCGCGTCCAAGTACGTCGAGGCGCGCACCGCCGTCGACGACGAGATCAAGGCCATGCAGGAGGCGAACAAGGGCCTCGTCGACCAGGCCAAGGACGCCGTCGGCGGCGCGGTCGAGACGATCCTGAAGCTGAAGACCATGCTGCTCGGCGTGCTCGCCCGCGCGGCCGGCGCCGTCGAGAAGATCATCAAGGACCCGATCGCGTTCCTCGGCAACCTCGTGAACGCGGTCAAGAGCGGCATCATGGCGTTCGGCTCGAACATCGCCACCCACCTGAAGAACGGCCTGCAGACCTGGCTCTTCGGCGCGCTGTCGGCGGCGGGCATCGACCTGCCGGCCAAGTTCGACCTGCAGGGCATCCTGAAGCTGGTGCTCTCCATCCTCGGCCTCACCTGGGCGAACGTGCGCGCCCGCATCGCCGCGAAGCTGCCGCCCGGAGCGATCGAGCTCGTCGAGCAGGGCTTCGACGTCGTGAAGCTCATCATCAAGGAGGGCCTCGGCGGCATCTGGCGGATCATCCTCGAGAAGGTCGGTGACATCAAGGAGATGATCATGGGCCAGGTCAAGGAGATGGTCGCCGTCGAGATCATCAAGGCGGGCATCGTCTGGCTCGTCTCGATGCTGAACCCGGCATCGGCCTTCGTGAAGGCCTGCAAGATGATCTACGACGTCGTCATGTTCTTCGTCGAGAAGGCCGAGCAGATCAAGGCCTTCGTCGACTCGATCCTCGACTCGGTCGAATCCATCGCATCGGGCGGGGTCGGCGCCGTCGCCGGGTACATCGAGAACACGCTCGGCCGCATGGTGCCCGTGATCATCGGCTTCATGGCCTCGCTCCTCGGCCTCGGCGGCATCAGCGGCAAGATCAAGAAGATCATCGAGGCCGTGCAGAAGCCCGTGAACAAGGTCATCGACTGGGTCGTCGGCAAGGCCGTCGCCTTCGGCAAGAAGGCGATCGCGCTCGGCAGGAAGGCCCTCGCGAAGATCAAGGCCAAGGGCAAGGAGGCCTGGGGCAAGGTCAAGAAGAAGCTCGGGTTCAAGGAGAAGACGCCGGAGGAGAAGGAGAAGGCCGGGGCGGCGGCGGGCGTCGCGGCGATCAATCGCTTCGCCGGGAAGCAGGTCGGGCAGCACCTGTTGCAGCCCGCGCTGGGCCTGGCACGGGTGCGCAACGGCCTCGCCGTGCTCGAAGCGGTGCCGGGCGAGAAGCACTGGATGGTGCGGGCGTCCGTGCAGCGCGAGGTGACCGCCGAGAGCAACGTCGACAGCGCGGCCGGCGACGAGGCGGCGTTCGGGAAGCAGGAGATCGAGACGCTGCGACAGTGGATCAGTGACCAGGCGGCCGGAAGGGGACTCCCGAAGATCTCGGCGACGGCGACGCTTGCCGAGGCGATCTTGAAGAGCACCACCGAATCCGCCGTGACACTTCGTCTCCGAAAGGCGGTGAGTTTCGAACGAACCGAAGGGGCGGATCTGGTGACCAGTGACCCGAAGATCCGTGCCTACGGCGACAAGCCCGTTCCGGGAGACGCCGACTATGCGCCGGGCCACCAATGGCACCATCCAGGCAAGCAGTCCGCCTACAAGGCGAACATCATCGGGTACAACCCCAAGGATGCGCCGACCCTCGACCTGACCGAGAAGGGTCATCACGGCACGTTCGGCAAGCAGAAGGAGCAGGAACGAGGCGAATTCCGACTCGCCGGCGATCCCGAGCGAACCCCCGGCGATCCCAGCCGAAGAAGTTACGGCGAGGAGTTGGGGTCTTCAGCCGCCGCCGCGGAGAACGTCGCGATCGCGATCGCGGGGCTCTCGCGTCGGAAGATGTCGGGGGCCGAGAAATCCGATCTTGCGACGACCTCGGTCCTGGAGGAGCAGGCCTACCTGTTCTCGCTGACTCCGGCCGGCGGTGCGAAGGCCGCCATAGCGAAGCACGAGGCCGAACTGCAAGCGTTCTCGAAGTTCGGGTCGGAGGTGTTCACGTACTCAAGATCGCTCCTCAAGACGTAGGCCGCTCGCTCCCCGGCTGGCAGGAGAAGAATCGATATGACAGTTCCGCCTCACGCTGAGGCGGAACTGTCATATCCGGATGGGACGGCGGCGGCTCTCCACGCGTGCCCACCAGTTTCCGTTCGCACCGGGGGTTTCCGTTGGTACAGGAACCTGCGGTGCGAACGGAAACACCGGGCAGCGCGACCGAGGGCGCTGCACATGCGGGCGCAGGGGATCGGCGCGGATGCCGCGGGCGCGAGCCGGCCGCCTGCCCGATCGCGCACGCCTCGCTACCCCCACGCACGTCCCGGCGGACAGGGCCGCGTCGCGGCATCCGTTCGATGCTGAACGCGAGCATGCGAACCGCTGCGAATCGCGAAGGAGCATCCGATGCCCACCTATCTCTCACCAGGCGTGTACGTGCAGGAGATCGAGGCTGCGACGAGGCCCATCGAAGGCGTCGGAACCGCGGTCGCGGCCTTCGTCGGCATGGCGCCCAAGGGCCCCGAGAACAGCCCGACGCTGGTCTCGAACTGGACCCAGTTCGTCGACACCTTCGGCGGCCTGTACCCCGGCGCGTACCTCGCGTACGCCGTCTACGGGTACTTCCTGAACGGCGGCGGCAACTGCTACATCGTGCGCATCGGCACCGCGGGTGCCGCGGGCGGCGGAGGCGGCGGCGGCAAGAACGCGAGCAAGCGCGGCGAGCCCAAGCAGCTCGCGGTCGGCCCGCAGACCGCCGCGATCGGCAACTACGTCTTCACGGCGAAGAACGCGGCGGCGAACGCCAAGCCGATCTCCGTCGAGATCGCGGATCCCGGCGGCGAGGAGCCCGAGGAGGGCGCGTTCAAGGTCGTCATCACGGTCGACGGACGCGCGCCCGAGGTGTACGAGCAGGTCTCGCCCAAGCCGGACAGCGCCGCCTACGTGGTCACGAAGGTCACCTCCGACTCCAAGCTCGTCACGGTCGAGGAGCTCGATCCGGCGTCGGCCGGCGTCACGCCCCGCACCGGGACGTTCGACCTCGCGGTACCCGAGCCCGAGGAGCAGCCCATCGTGCTCGACGGCATCTCGGCCGCGAACTACATCGGCAGCCCCGCCGACCGCACCGGCTTCGGCGGCCTCGAGGAGGTCGAGGAGATCACCATGGTGGCCGTGCCCGACCTCATGGCCGCGTACGAGCAGGGCGTCGTCACGCTCGAGGTCGTGAAGTCCGTGCAGCTCGCGGTCATCGCGCACTGCGAGCTCATGGGCGATCGCATGGCGATCCTCGACCCGCCGCCGAGCCTCTCGGCGCAGGAGGTGCGCGAGTGGCGCCGAACCGGAGCCGGGTACGACTCGAAGTTCGCGACGCTCTACTACCCGTGGATCAAGGTGCTCGACCCCGTCACCTCGACGAACCGGTTCATGCCGCCGTCGGGCCACATGGCCGGCGTGTGGGCACGCAACGACGCCGAGCGCGGCGTGCACAAGGCTCCCGCCAACGAGGTCGTGCGCGGCGCGGTCGAACTGCAGACGCAACTGACCCGTACCGAGCAGGAACTGCTGAACCCGATCGGCGTCAACGCCATCCGGGCGTTCCCCGGTCGTGGCATCCGCGTGTGGGGTGCGCGCACGCTCTCGAGCGACGCGGCCTGGCGGTACGTCAACATCCGCCGCCTCTTCAACTACCTCGAGAAGTCGATCCTCGGCGCCACCCAGTTCGCGGTGTTCGAGCCGAACGACGAGGCGCTCTGGGGCAAGCTGCGACGGTCGATCTCGGCGTTCCTCGTGAACGAGTGGCGCAAGGGCGCCCTGTTCGGCTCGACGGCCGACCAGGCGTTCTTCGTGAAATGCGACGAGGAGACCAACCCGGCCGAGGTCATCGACGCCGGCCAGGTCGTCTGCCAGGTCGGCGTCGCCCCGGTGAAGCCCGCGGAGTTCGTGATCTTCGAGCTCTCGCAGTTCTCGGGCGGCACGAGCCTCGTCAACGAATGAACCGTGAACACCCAGCGAACACGAACAGGAGCACATCATGCCACTCGCAGATGCGATGGATTCGGCACCGGCGTATGCCTTCAAGGTGGTCATCGACGGCATCGAGGTGCCGAAGGTGAACGAGGTGTCGGGTCTGAAGAGCGAGGTCGACAAGATCGAGTACAAGCAGCAGACCGCCGACGGCAAGTTCATCGTCACCCAGCTCATGGGACGTGCGAAGGCCGGTGAGTTCACCGTCACGCGGGGTCTCACCGATTCGAAGACGATCACCGACTGGCTGGCCAAGGTGATGGAGGGCGCCGTCAAGGATGCGCGCAAGACCGCCTCGGTCGAACTGCTCGACTATCAGGGGTCATCGCTCAAGAAGTACGAGTTCGCCAACTGCTGGGTGCGCAGCATCGAACTCAACTCGCTCAAGGCGGGCGCGACCGAGCAGGCGACCGAGAAGTTCACGGTCTGCTACGACACGATGAAGGTGGTGTGACGTGCAGCGCGTCATCGCGACGCGTCCGACGAATGCGGGGGCGGATGTCGCGGACGCGCCCTCCCCGTCTTCGTCGTCCTCGTTCGACGACGGCGCGATGCGCACCGAGTTCGCGTTCGAGCTCCCGCGCGGATACGTCGGGCAGGACGGCACCGTGCACCGGCGCGGCGTCATGCGCCTGGCGACCGCGCGCGACGAGCTGCTGCCCCTGTACGACGCGCGCGTGCTGGAGAACCCGGCGTACACGACGGTCGTGCTGCTCGGTCGGGTGATCACCTCGCTCGGCTCGCTCGGGTCGATCGACGCGTCGGTCGTCGAGAACATGTTCGCCTCGGATGTCGCGTTCCTGCAGGACTTCTACCGGCGGGTGAACGCCGAGGGCCACACCCGCATCGCGGTCACCTGCCCGGAGTGCTCGCACCGGTTCACCGCCGACCTCGCCGGCGGCCGCCTGGGGGAATCATGACGTACTCGGCCGACCGCATCCATGAGGAGGTCGCGTACGTCGCCTATCACTTCCACTGGTCGCTCGACGACATCCTCGACATGGAGCACGCGGAGCGTCTGCGCTACGTGCGCGAGATCGCGGCGATCAACACAAGGCTCACTGAGGAGCACTGATGCGTTGGCCGTGGCAGCGCGTCGCGGCCGACGACGGCGGTGACGCGCGAGGGGGCGACGGCGTCGACCCGTCCGCCGCGTCGCATCCGCATGCGGGCGACGACGTGCCGCGCATCGCGCCCGCCGGCTGGGCGTTCCTCCCGCCGATGCAGCGGCAGATCTCGGATGCCCCGCCCGCGACCCTGAGGTCGGGTTGGGTCGAGACACTGCCGACGCGCGTCGTGCCGAGCCGGGTGGCCGAGCTCACGCACCTCGTCGACGACGCGGCGCCCGCCGGCACCGTGGCGACGGCCTCGGCCGCGCTCGGCGCGCCCGTGCAGCGCGCCGTCGTCGCGGACCTGACCTTGCGTCCGCCGCAGACCGCTGCCGAGCGGGCTCGTGAGGCCGCGCAGCGCCGGGTCGTGCAGCGGCAGGCCGCCCCGTCGGACGGCACGCTCGAGTCGCATTCGGACACGGCGGATGCCGCGGGGCTGTTGTCTCCGGCGTCGGAGCCGGGCATCCTGACGTCCGCCTCGGACGCGGCGGCGATCGAGCGCCCCGTCGGCACCGAGCCGGTCGGCCCGCTCGCGTCGGCCGAAGCGCCTGCGCCGCCCGAGGCTTCCGCATCGACGGAGGTCATCGCTCCGGCGGACCCGTCCGCGTCGGCGCCCCTGCAGCTCGCGCACGTGCAGCGAACACCCGACGATTCGGCTTCGAAAGCCCTGGAGCTCCCGCCCGACGCCGACGCCCCCACGATCGCGGCCTCTCCACCGATCGTCGCCGACCCCGGCCGACTCGGGTTGGCCGCACCGCTGCCCGGCCTGCGGGCGTCGTTTCCAGACCCGGCACCGTCCGCGTCGAGCACACCGTCTGCGACCGGCGCCATGTCCGCGCCGTCCACGCCGAGCGTGCAGCGCAGCCCCTCGACCGATCCGGCCATACGGCGAATGGGGCTCGGCGCACCGCTGCCCTCGGGGGTGCGGTCGGAGCCGCAGCAGCCGGATGCCGGCGCGCACGCGGTGCCGGATGCCTCGACCGTGACGCCCGACGTGCCCGCGACGTTGCAGCGGAGCACCGCATCGGATGTCGCGCCCGGCACGGTCTCCAGCGCGCCCGCCGGTGCCTCGACAACCTCGGACGCCGCGGATTCCGGGGCCCATGTCGGCGACGCTGCCACTGATACGGATTCGGTATCAGTGGCAGAGTCGCAGGAAGCGGAAGCACCGGAAGGCCATTCGCCGGCACTCGCGGGAGGGGAGCAGGTCGCCGCGGAGCGCGGGAGCGGGATCCTCGGACGAGGGGCCGTCGGCGCCACGGAGGACGCCCGCATCGGGCCCGCCGCACCGTCGACGTGGGCTGCGACGACCGACATGTCGCTGCAACGAACGACGCGGGCAGCCGACGAGGGGCCGGAACCCGCGGGGGTCGCAGCGTCGATGCCCGGTGCGGATGCGGGCGGTGCGGGCGGAGCCGGTGCGGGCGATGCCGGCACGGTCGAGTCGGCGGGGGACCAGTCCTCCGCTGAGGGGTCGGCGGCCGACGGGGCGCCCGAGGGGCTCGACGCGTCGCCCGCCCAGGGGGCTTCGCCCGCGACGTTGCCGCCCCTGCCGCCGCTGCAGGCCGTGCCGCTCATCGCCCAGCGTGCGCTCGAGACCTCGCTCGACTCCGACTCGGGTCCGCTCACCATTCCGGCGCACGCGCGAGCCGTGCCAGCGGTGGCGCTCCAGCCGAGCTCGGGGTTCGAGTCGACCGCGGTCCGGGCCGCGCCCGCGGGTGCGGCCACGTCGAGTGCTGCCGCATTGAACGCTGCCGCATCGAGCAGCGGCACGGCCGGCGGCGGCGGTGGCGCCGCACGTTCCGTCGGCTCGGGTCCGTCGGCGGTCGCGGTGCAGCGGGCGGATGTCGCGACATCCGCCCGGTCGTCAGGGGGCGGTGCGGGCGGCGGCGCGACAGCCACGATGGCCGCAGCGCCGGCAAGCCGCGCGATGGGCGGCGTCCTCGGTCGGGTGCAACGCGTGCTCGCACGCTCGAACCCGCCCGCGGACGGACAGGCCGGTCCCGCGGGGAGCGGCGGCGACCACGACGTCCAGGCACCCGAGAGCGGCGTCGGCGACGGCCCGCCCGCCGATCCGGGCATCGCGGGGGGCGCGGGGTATCCGGTGCCGCGCCTCGCGTCGCCCGACCTCGCGGGGGCCGCGCCCGAGCTCACGATCAGCCGACTCGTCGCACCGACGATGACGCCCGCGCGCCCGACGCCGACGGGCGGCGCGCGCGGCGCGGGCGGCGCACGCGGCGCGAACCCGGTGGGCGTGCAGCGGGCCGTGCAGACGATCGAGGGCCCGCCCGCGGCATCCGTCGCTCGCATGGTGTTGCCCGTCGCGCCGGCCGCGACCGCGATCGCGACCGTGCAGCGATCCGACGAGGCGGCGACGGGATCCGACACCGGCTGGAGCGGCCCCGGCGCCTCGGCCGGCACGCCTGGCGGCCCGGTCGTGCAGACCGCGCTCGCCGCGTCCGCGCCGCCGCCCGAGGAGCCCGGCGGCATCGAGGTCTCTGCTGGCAGCGCCGGCGAGGCCGCAGCACCAGGGGCCGCGGCATCCGCCGTCGACACCTCGCCCGCTGGCATCGAGACGCTCGCCGCGAAGCTGTACGGCCCGCTCGCGCGCCGGCTGAAGGCCGAGTTGCTGCTCGATCGGGAACGCCGCGGCATCCGGATCGACGGAATCTGAAGGGGGAGGCGACATGGTGGAGGACACGAAGATCGCCATCGGCGTTCGCTACGTCGTGAAGATCGACGGCGAATCGCTCGGCGAGTTCTCGAGCTGCGAGGGGCTCGGCGTCGAGGTCGTGCTCGAGTCCCGCGAGGAGGGCGGCAACAACAGTTTCGTCTGGCAGCTGCCGACCCGGCTGAAGTTCTCGAACGTGAAGCTGTCCCGGCCGGTGGGCAAGGGCACGTCCGCCCCCATCCTCGTCTGGATCTCGAAGGCGCCCGCGCTGAAGCCCAGCACCGCCGAGATCCAGGCGCAGAACACGTTCGGCGAGAAGATCGCGACCTGGCACCTGCAGCGCGTCGTGCCGGTGCGGTGGACCGGCCCGTCGTTCACGGCCGACCAGCCCAAAGTGCTCACCGAGACCCTCGAGCTCGCCCACCACGGCATCGACGCCGACGACTGAGCGCCGGCACCCGAGAGCGGAAGGAGCACCCCATGCCCGTCACCAAGACCGACACCACGAGCGCGAGCCTCACGCACGCCGTGCTCGAGCTGCTCGAGCCGGGCAAGACCCCGGGCGTGCCGGGCGGCCCGATCGGCTCCATCGAGTTCCAGATGAACCCGAAGGAGCTCACGATGGCCAAGTCGGCGAGCTGGAAGACCGAGAAGCAGAAGAAGGCGTCGTCGGCCCCTCCGGCCACCTACCAAGGTCCGGAGGCGCAGAAGCTCTCGGTCGAGATGTTCTTCGACGACACGCAGAGCTCGGGCGGCGACAGCGTCGTGCAGCGCGTCGAGAAGCTCTTCCAGGCCTGCGCCCCGACGAAGGACTCCAAGCGCAGCGACACCCCGTCGGCGCCGTGGGTGCGCTTCAAGTGGGGCGTGCTCTCGGGATTCGTCGGCTACGTCAAGTCGGTGTCGGCCAAGTACACGCTGTTCTCCCCGACCGGCACGCCGATGCGCGCGGTCTGCACCGTCGCCCTCGAGGAGATCGCCGAGGAGCCGGGCAAGCAGAACCCGACCTCGGGCGGCCTGCGCCCGAGGCGCGTGCACACGCTGCGCGAGGGCGACTCGCTGGCGGCGATCGCGTACCGCGAGTACGGCAGCGCGGCGATGTGGCGCGTGCTCGCCGAGGTGAACGGCATCGACGACCCGATGCGCCTCGCGCCCGGCCGCTCGATCTTCCTCCCGGCCGCCGACGAGCTCGCCGGCCCGACCGCGCGCGAGCTCGCCCGCAAGGAGGTGGCCCGTGCCGTCGGTTGACACGTACACGAGCCTGCTGCTGGTCGCGGTCGAGGGGCGCCCGATGCCGGCGACGGCGGCGAGCCTGCTCGTCACCGGGCGGGTGACGGATGCCTCGAACCTGCCGGACTCGTTCGAGCTCGAGTTCACCGACCCGGCCGGCACCGTGCTGACCGACGCGGGCTTCGCGATCGGCAAGCGGGTCGTGCTGTCGGTCTCGGAGAACGGCCCGCAGGGACCGCAGCGCCTCATCGACGGCGAGGTCACCGCGATCGATCGCGAGGACGTTGCGGGCTCGCTGCGCACGCGCGTGCGCGGGTTCGACCGCTCGCACCGGCTGTTCCGAGGGCGCCGGGTGGCGGCCTACCTCGACAAGACCACCGCCGACATCGTGCGCGAGGTGGCCACCCGGGCGAGCGTGCCGGTCAAGTCCATCGACGTCCCGGGATCGGTCTCCAAGCACGTCACGCAGGACAACGTGAGCGACTGGGTGTTCCTGAAGCGACTCGCGGATGTCGCGGGCTGCACGTTCTCGATCGTCGACGAGGGGCTCGTCTTCTCGCTGCCCACCCGCGCCGCCGAGGCGCCGAGCGGCGCGGAGTCCGCGCGCGACGACCCCGTCGTGCTCGAGCACGGCATGAACGTGCTGTGGCTCGCGGCGACCGTGACGGCGGCCAGCCAGGTGCCGAGCGTCGAGGTGCGCGGCTGGGACCCGGTCGCCAAGCAGGCCGTGGTCGCGAGCGCGCAGCCGACGACGCGCGTGGTGGAGCTGCCGACACTGAAGCCCGACGGCATCGCGAAGACGTTCGGCTCGCCCACCTACGTGGCGGCGACGGGCGACGGGCAGCAGCGTTCGCAGGAGTCCCAGGCGAAGGCGGTCGCCGAGCGCATCGCCGGCGGCTTCGCCGAGATCGAGGCGCGCCTGCTCGGCAACTCGAAGATGCGCTCGGGCACCGCCGTGAAGCTGAAGGGCTACGGCGCGCCGTTCGACGGCCGGTACACCGTGACCGAGGCGCAGCACGTGTTCGACGCCGAGGCCGGGTACACGACGACCGTCGTCATCAGCAACGCGTCCGACCGGTCGCTGTACGGCATCACGAGCGGCGGCGGCAGCGGGGGCGGGGCCTCGGCCGACGAGGCGGCGCGCATGCAGGGCGTCGTCTCGGCGCTCGTGAGCGACATCGACGACCCCGATCGCAGCGGCCGCGTCAAGCTCACCTTCCCCTACCTGTCGGGCGACTACGTCAGCGGCTGGGCGCGCACCGTGCAGCCGGGCGCGGGCGCCGAGCGCGGTTCGGTCGTGCTGCCCGAGGTCGGCGACGAGGTGCTCGTGGCGTTCGAGGGCGGCCGGTTCGACCGGCCCTACGTCGTCGGCGGCCTCTACAACGGCAAGGACGAACCCGAGATCGGGTGGGGCAAGGCGGTGCAGGACGGCGCGGTCGTGCGTCGCGCGTTCACCTCCCGCACCGGCATGGAGGTCGTGTTCACCGAGGAGTCGGGCACCGAGACCCTGACGCTCTCGACGAACGGCAAGGCGCAGCGGGTGACCCTCACCCAGACGGCCGAGAAGGGCATCGAGATCATCTCCGAGGGCCCGGTCACGGTCACGGCCAAGAAGGACGCGACGGTCACGACCGAGCAGGACGCGACCGTCAAGGCCGACAAGGGCACGCTCTCGCTCTCGGGGTCGAGCGTGAAGATCAAGGCGACCGGCGAGGTCTCGGTCGAGGGCGCGTCCCTCAAGCTCAAGGGCACCGGTTCGACCGAGGTCGAGGGCGCCACGCTCGCCCTCAAGGGGCAGGCCAGCGCCGAGCTGTCGGCCTCCGGCATCACGACGGTCAAGGGCAGCCTGGTCAAGATCAACTGAGGAGGGGCGGATGTCTCGAGAGTTCGTCGGGCACGGATGGGCGTTCCCCGTGCACGCCGATGCGACCGGTCGCATCGCGCTGACGTCGGACGAGCGCGAGATCGAGGAGAGCATCCGGCTCATCCTCGCGACGGCGCCGGGGGAGCGGCCCATGCGGCCGGAGTTCGGATGCGCCGTGCACGACTACGTGTTCGCCCCCGCGGACGCCTCGACGGCCGGGGCGATGGGCGTCGCCGTGCGGGCGGCACTGCGGTTCTGGGAGCCGCGCATCGAGCTCGGCCAGGTCTCGGTCTCGCTCGAGCACGCCGACGACGGGGTGCTCTACATCGAGGTGGGCTACACGATCCTCGGCACGAACGACCCGAGGAACCTCGTGTTCCCGTTCTACGTCATCCCGCAGGACGCCACCGCCCAGGACCAAGGAGCACCGTCATGAACCTCCCCGCCCCGAACCTCGACGACCGGCGGTTCCAGGACCTCGTCGACGACGCCAAGCGCTTCGTCGCGCTGCGCTGCCCCGAGTGGAGCGACCACAACGTCTCGGACCCGGGCGTGACCCTCATCGAGGCGTTCGCGTTCATGACCGACGAGTTGCTCTACCGGCTGAACCGCGTGCCGGACCGGCTCTACCTCGCCTACCTCGACCTGCTCGGGGTCTCGCTCTTCCCGCCCACCAACGCCACCGCCGACCTCGTGTTCTGGCTCTCGGCGCCGCGCGACGAGACCGTCGTGGTGCCCGCCCGCACCGAGGCCGGCACGCCGCGCACCGAGACGGCCGAGTCCATCGTGTTCGCCACGGTCGAGGACCTCGAGATCCCGCCGCGCGAGCTCGTGCGCGTCGGCAGCCAGCCCGACGGCGGCGACCCGTGGGTGCGCGACACGAACCTGCGCGGCGAGGAGATCGACGCGTTCCAGAAGTCCCCGGCGCCCGGCGACGCGCTGCTGTTCGGGCTCGACGAACCCTCGGGCAACCTCGCGATCTCGCTGCGCATCGACTGCGCGGTGCGCGGTGTCGGCGTCGATCCGCTTGATCCGCCGATCGTGTGGGAGGCCTGGTGCGGCAGGGAATGGGTCGCCTGCGACGTCGTGTCCGACGGCACCGGCGGCCTGAATCGCCGAGGAGACGTCGTGCTCATCGTGCCGGCCGGGCACGCGGCATCCGTCATCTCGGGCGAACGCGCGGGCTGGATCCGCACCCGCCTCGTCGAGCGCGAGGCCGAGGTGCCCACGTACAGCGCATCGCCGCTCGTGCGTTCGGTCGCGGCGAAGACGGTCGGCGCGGTCACGCGCGCGATCCACGCGACGACCATCGACGACGAGGTGCTCGGGCTCAGCGAGGGCGTGCCCGGGCAGGAGTTCACCCTCGACGTGCGACCGGTCGTCGACGACGGCGCACCGTTCACGCTCGAGGTCGGCACCGGCGCCGAATGGGAGCCATGGGTCGAGGTCGAGGACTTCGCCGACCAGGACCCCGATGCCCGGGTCATCCGCATCGACCGCACGAGGGGGGTCGTGACCTTCGCCCCCGCCGTGCGCGAGGCCGACGGCCTGCTGCGCTTCTACGGCTCCGTTCCGCCCAAGGGCGCGCCGATCAGGGTCCCGCGCTACCGGGTCGGCGGCGGTGCGCGCGGCAACGTGGCGCCGGGTGCGCTCTCGGTGCTGCGCTCGACCGTGCCGTTCGTGAACCGCGTCGTGAACCGTCGGGCGGCGCATGACGGCGTCGACGGCGAGACCGTCGACGAGGCGAAGGCGCGCGGGCCGCTGACCCTGCGCACGCTCGACCGGGCGGTCACGCTCGAGGATTACGAGCAGCTCGCCCGCCGGGTGGCGCCCTCGATCGCCCGCGTCAGGGCGGTGCCGGCGACCGGCAAGGGCGAGGATCAGGGCGTTCGCCTGCTCGTCGTGCCCGCCGCCGTGCATGCCGCCGACGGACGCGTCGAGTTCGCCGACCTCATCCCGTCGGAGGAGGTGCTGACGCTCCTCGCCGACGAGCTCGAGCGTCGCCGCACCGTCGGGGCCAGGCTCGCGATCGAGCCGCCGCTGTATCAGGGCATCACGATCGTGGCCAAGCTCATCGCCAAGCCCCGGTTCGCGGTCGAGCGCCTGCGGGAGGACGCCGTCGCGGCCCTGTACCGCTCGTTCGACGCGGCGCACGGCGGATCGGACGGAACCGGCTGGCCGTTCGGACGACCCGTGCTCGCCGGCGAGGTCTACGCGGTGCTGCAGAGCCTGCCCGGCACCGAGCTCGTCGACGAGGTGCTGCTCTTCGGAGCGGACCCCGTCACCGGCAAGCGCGGCGACCCCGCGCAGCGCATCGACCTCGAACCCGACGCCCTCGTCTTCGGGTTCGAGCACCGCGTGCGCGTGACGGCGGGGGTGTGACATGCGCGGTGCCGTGCCCCGGCTCGAGAACCCGTCGCCGTTCATCACGCGCATGCCGGCGGTGCTGCAGGAGGACGAGTTCCTGCAGCGCTGGCTCACGGCCTTCGACGCGTCGATCGCGCCCGTGATCTCGGTGCTCGACAACCTCGAGGCCTACGTGCGCCCCGGAACGACCCCGCCCGACTTCCTCGACTGGCTCGCGGGCTGGGTCGACGTCGAGCTCGACGAGGACTGGCCGGTCGAGCAGCGGCGCAAGGTCGTCGCCGACGCGGCCGGCCTGCACCGTCGGGCCGGCAGGTTCGACGGCGTGCTCGAGACCGTTCAACTGGTCGCCGGGCCGGATGCCTCGGTCGAGGTCTCCGAGAGCGGGGGCACGTCGTGGTCGACGACGGCGCACGGCAAGCTGCCCGGGTCGGTGGACGGGGCGGTGCGGGTGCGGATCGGCGGTGCCGGCGCCGCGCGCGGCGATGCGGACGGGCTCCGGCGGCGCATCGAGCGCGGCGCCCGGCGGGTGGTGCCCGCGCACATCCGCATCGAGATCGAGATCACGGAGGCGTGAGCATGGCCGACGGCATCGTCTGCGACGAATGCGGGGCGCACAACGAGGAGGGCGACGACTTCTGCGGCCAGTGCGGTGCGTACCTCGCCTGGGATCGCAGCGCCACGGCGACGGATGCCGCGCCCGCGACCTCGTTCGAGGACGCGGCGTGGGAGCCGGAGCCCGTGCCGGAGCCGGAGCCCGAGCCTGAGCCGGTGGCGGAGACCGAGCCGGAGCCCGAGCCTGAGCCGGAACCCGAACCGGAACCCGAGCCGGTGGCGGAGCCCAAGCCTGAGCCCGAGCCGGAACCCGAACCGGAACCCGAGCCGGTGGCGGAGCCCGAGCCCGAACCGGAACCCGAACCTGAACCGGAACCTGAACCGGAACCGGAACCGGAACCGGAACCGGAACCGGAACCCGAGCCGGAACCGGAACCGGAACCGGAACCGGTACCCGTCCCTGAACCGGAACCCGAACCCGAGCCGGTACCCGTCCCCGAACCCGAACCGACTCCCGACCCCGCGTCGGCCGCCGAGCGCGACCCGGTGCCGGTGCCTGAAGATTCGCGAACGCGAGCGAATGCGACGAGCGAGCCGGCGCGGGCTGCGCGCGCTCGTGGCATGTTCTCGCGTTCGCGCCTGCCGGAGACAAAGGCCGACCCCGCCGCGGCGGCACCGACCGCCGCGGCGGGGGTCGCGACATCCGCTCGCCATGCCGTCGCGTCGGCCGTGACGACGCCGCCAGCCGGGACCGCGTCTGCGACCGCGCCGCCGACCGCGACGCCGCCGACCGCGACCCCGCCGACCGCGACGCCGCCTGCCGCGACGCCGCCTGCCGCGACCCAGCCGAAGCCGGCACGGCCGAAGCCGACCCAGCCCATGGCGACGAAACCCGCCGCTGCGAAGCCCGCGACGCAGGCGAGGCCGACGGGGCCCGCGCCGATGAAGCCCACCGCGGTGCCGCAGCGTCCGGTGCGCCGGCAGGCGACGCCCGCGGATGCGCCGAAGCCCGGCGATCTCGTCTGCCCGAACTGCGGAGCGGGCAACGCTCCCGGCCGTCACTTCTGCCGTCGGTGCGCTGCCCCGCTCGGGCCCGAGCCCGACCGTTCGCGTCCGGTCTCCCGGCAGGCGGCGATCGGCACGCGTCCGAAGCGCCGGCGCCGGTTCCGCTACGGCTGGATCATCACCGTGCTCGTGATCGCGGCCCTCGTGACGCTGGCATGGTTCACCCGTGCGTCGATCTTCGGGTTCATCGCGACGGCGGCCGATCGAGTGGTCGACTCGAGCGCCTACAACCCGGTCGGCCTCGCCGCGTCGAGCTCCGCCGACGGGCGCGGGCCCGAGCTCGCGCACGACGGCTTCTCCGACCGGTCGTGGGCGCCCGCGTCGACCGGGCCGGCGACCGGCGAGTGGCTGGCGGCGACCTTCGACACCCCGTTCCGGCTCGTCGCCGTGCAGGTCTCATCGGGGGCCTCGGCCGTGCAGGCCGACTTCCTCGCCGAGGCGCGCCCGTCGACCCTGCTGGTCACGACGACGGATGCCGCGGGCACGACCCGCGACCAGACGTTGAAGCTCGCCGACGAGCCGGGGCCTCAACGATTCGACCTCGGCGTCGACGACGTGGTCTCGGTGCAGCTCACGATCGAGGGAGCCTTCGGGGCGACGGACGCGACGCATGTCGCGATCGCCGAGGTCGAGTTCTTCGGCCGTTGAGCGTCGACCGCTCCGCCACTGATGCCAGGGTGGCATCAGTGGCGGAGTCACCGCGAGGGACGCCGATCGCCGCCGGCTCACACGCCGAGCGTGGCGCGCATGCTGCGGTAGCCCTGCTGCGCGCGGCGGGCGGCGATGACGTCGCCGGCCCGTTCGTGCATCGTCACGAGCGTGCGCCACGACTCATCCAGCCACGGATCGATCTCGACCGCGCGGCGAGCTGCGGCGACGGCCGGCTTCGTCTCGTCGAAGTGCGCGTGCAGGTGCGCGAGCGATGCCGCGGCCTCGCTCGCGCGGTGCCGGTAGCGCTCGCGGGCCCCGACCGCCCACTCGGCCGGACCGTCCTCTGGCAGCACGTCGCCGGTGTAGAGCTCGAGCGCGGCGACCAGCCGATCGCGCGCGACCGCGGGTTCGCGCCGGGCCTTGGCGACGGCCGCCTCGCTCAGATGCGCGTCGAAGTCGACGAGATCGCAGTCGTGGTCGCCGACCAGGCCGAGGCGGTACGCCTCGCCGACGCGCTCGACGATGCCGCCCTCGCGGCCCGACCCGGGGACGATGCGGCGAAGGCTCGACACGCTCACATGCAGCGCGTGCAGGGCCGACTCGCTGCCGAGGTCGGTCCAGAGCAGGTCGGCGATGAGTTCGCGGTGCAGCGGGGCGCCGGCGTTCAGGGCGAGCATGCGGAGCAGCATCCGCGCCTGCGGTCGCACGAGCCGGAGGTCGGCGTCGATCCCGTCCAGGCGGAGCCGGAACCCGCCGAAGCAGGTGACCGTGACGCGCACGGCGCCCGGATCGCGCACTCGCGCATGCCCTCGCGGCCTCCGCGGCAACGAGACCGGCAGCCGCGGCAGGCCCGTCTCGAGCGCGGCGCGTCGTGCGGCGCTCGCATGCCTCGCAGCGGTCCCCGGATCGGGGGATCGGATGGCGGATGCCGCCTCCAGGAGCGCACGCGGTCCGGGCAGGTTCGCGGAGATCGTCGCAGCGTCGACGGCCGCGCAGAGCTGGGCCGCGCGCGGATCGCCGGTGCCGGCGGCGCCGACCGCGGCGACGGCACGACCCCAGGTCGCGACATCCGCGAGCCCCAGCCGGTCGCATCGGGCGGCGAACGAGATCGCCCGGTCGGCCTCGAGCCTTCCGTGACGGAACCGGTCCAGCACGTCGATCGCCTCGACGATGCCGATTCCGAGGAGGTCGCCGCGCTGCTCGAGCTGATCGCCGACCTGGCGCACCGTGCCGCGCTCGGGGTGGTCCGTGAGCGCGGCGATCGCGCCCCGCACGACGCGGCCGATGCCGCCGAGCCCGTGGTCCACCGCGTGGCGTTCGACCGCGAGCAGCCCGTCGAGCGTCTCCTCGGCGGTCGCGAGCGGGGCACGGATGACGAGCAGGGTCAATTGGGCCGCGCAGCGCTCGCCGGCCCCGGCCGCCGTTCGCACGAGGCGCCGCAGGAGCGGCACCGCACCGGTCAGATCGCCTCGACGCACGCGGGCGAGCGCGGCGTACAGGGGCGGGAGCGGCTCGTGCGAGCCGGAGCCGGAGCCCGACGGCCGGAGATCCTCGACCCGTGATGCGACGCGGTCCTCGGCGCGAGCCGATTCGACCGCGGCGGCGATGCCTGGCGAGCGCCGCAGGACGTGCGCGGGCACCGGCTCGGGCCAGAGTGTCGCGCTCGCCGAGACCGCCGGTTCACGGAGCAGGGCTTCGAGCTCGGTCCAGCAACGCCCGGCCGCGAGCGCGTCGGCGGCTTCGACCGCTGAGCCCTCGTCCATCAGTACACGGCATGCGGCCGATGCCGATGCCGCACGCGCGGCGGGTTCCATGCTGCGCAGCAGGTGTCGCCGCAGGATCGGCGGCAGCGCGCGACGACCTCGGTCGCCCTTGCTGTGCATGACGACGCCTCGGTCGAGGGCGCCGATGAGCGTCACCGCGCCCACGTGCCCGAGCATCCCGGTCGCCCGAGCCAGGTCGAGCCGCGGCATCGTGGCCGTCGCGGTGAGCGCGAGGACGAGTTGCTCCGGCAGCCCGCAGAGCACCTCCTCGAGCCACCCCGACGCGGTGTCGCCGGCGAGGGTGTCGGCGAGCCAGGTCTCCAGCGACTCGTCGGTCGTGGCGTCGGCGTTCGCGGCGAGTTCCCGGGTCGGCTGCGCCCAGCCCGCCGTCTCCCGGCGCACGCGGGACGCCATCTCGAGGTCGAGGCGATGACGGCTGACCCGATGGAACATCCCGGCGACGTCGGGCAGGCGCAGCGCGAGGTCGGGGGCGACGACGAGGTCGTCGCGCTGCATCGGGAACGACGGCGGCCGTCGCGAGACGACGACCAGACGACCCAGGCCGGATGCCGCGACGAACGCCTCGAGCACGGGCTCGGCGTCGGTCCCGAGCAGATGGTGGGCGTCGTCGATCGCGAGCGATCCGTTGGATCCGTCGGCGGCATCGAGGAGGCGATGGCGCGCGACATCCGCATCGCTCCACTCGCGGGTGGCGTGGACGACGCCGCCGCCGGTGTCGACGAGGGCGCGTCTGGCGTACTCGGACTTGCCGCTGCCGGCCGCACCGATGACGAACGTCACCGCACCGCCCCGCGCGACGCGCGCGCGGCGAGACGCGCCGGACCTCGGTCCGGCATCGTCGATCACCGTGGCGTTCGAGATCACCGTCGTCCCCCAATTGACGAACTGCGCTCCGAATGCCGTCAGGGTACTGCGATGCCCGCGGGCGCGGCATCCGTGGCAGCACTGATGGCTGTCCCCAGAACGGGGGCGAGCGTGGTTCGCTGGCTGTCGCGCCCGGTTCGAAGCATGCCCTGAGAGGTGATATCCTCTTCAGGTTGCCGATTGCGGCACATGCCCCGATAGCTCAGTGGTAGAGCACTTCCATGGTAAGGAAGGGGTCGTCAGTTCAATCCTGACTCGGGGCTCTGGTTCTCTCGGTTCGGCCGTCTCGGCAGATCCGGCGAAACCTTCCCGGCGGGGTAGCTCAGGTGGTTAGAGCACACGGCTCATAATCGTGGTGTCGCGGGTTCGAGTCCCGCCCTCGCTACAACAGCAGAACCCTGCGGATCGCGGGTTCGTTTCTCTTGGTTCTGACGTCGCGGACCGGTTCACGTGACCACATCCTGACCACATTCGTCGTGCATCAGTGGTGATTCAAGGGACGTTTCGCTGTCTCGTCGTGACTCATTCATCGATGACGACGCCGGCTCGAAGAGCCGCTTCGTCCAGTCGCGCGGCCACGGTGTCGAGATCGTCGTCGAAGAGATCCGAGTAAGTGTCGAGCGTCATGGCGGCTGAGGCGTGACCAAGCATGCGCTGCACCGCCTTGACGTTCGCGCCCGCCGAGACCGCGAGGCTCGCTGCAGTATGGCGAAGGTCGTGCACGGTCATCGGCTCGAGTTCCGCGTGCCGCAATGACTTGTCGAACCAAGAGTTCTCTCGGACGGTGGGTGTCGTGAGATGACCGCCGGACCTGTCGGGGAAGAGCAGGGAGCTCGGTGGCCGGTCTGCACACAGCTGAGCGAGTGGCGCGCCCAAGAAAGCAGGGAATGGAACCGCCCGGCGCTTGTGCGTCTTGGGGGTACCGACCACGACCTTGCCGCCCACCAGGACTGCGTTGACGCTCACAGTGATTCGGCGCCGGTCGAGGTCAACGTCACCGACGCGAAGCCCGCTCACCTCACCCCAACGAAGCCCGGTGTAGGCCAAGACCCGGAGCAGCGTCGCGTGCTCGCCCGCAGCTCGAGCGAGCTGGTCGACCTGCTGGTGGCTGAGGTACACGTGCTCCCGGCTCACCTTTCGGGGCAGGCCCACGCCTCGGGCAGGATTCGACGGGATGCGGCGATCCTTCACCGCGGCGTCGAGAATGCCCGCGAGTACACCAAAGCAACGATGGACGAGGGCAGGCGACTTGGGCTTCGACTTGCCGCCATCCCCGGAGCTAAGGCGGGCAACCCATTCCTGTACGTCGCTGTGGCGCACGTCGCCAATCGGGACTCGCCCCCAGGCCGGCTCGACGTGGAGACGCCATGCTGACTCGACCACCGCGACTGAGGACGGCTTGAGATGCGTCTGCGAAGCGAGCCACGCTGCGCCGGCGGGGCCGACGGTCATTCGCGCATGGGACGGATCGATGTAGGTGCCGGCTGCCTTGCCGAGTTCGACGCTGGCCAGGAAGAGTTCCGCTTCCTTCTTCGTCCTGAATCCTCGCTTGGTGGTCTGCGAATGATCGGGCTTGCGATATCGCACTCGATACCGCTTGCCGGCAGCGGTTGCGTAAGGCTCCACAGTCGCCAAGGCTTCTCTATCCCTTTCCTTCTTGTACGCAATGAGCGGCTCGAGCGCGACCTGAATCAGTCGGATGACGACTCGTCGTTTGGGTGAGGTCGTCGCGATCTGATGCTGCGTGCCCGAGTCGCCGCGCGATGGGACGCGCGGCCGGCCGGAAATTCAGGCCCGGAGCAATCCGTCGTCGTATTCGAGCCCTGCATCTATCCATGCTGCCGGCAGGTCATTCGTCATGAGGAGTGGACGGCAGTATGTTGCTCCGTGCAACCGCGCGGAGAGTTGCCGTTCGTCACTCCTCGATTTGTACACCCTTGAGTTCCGGAGCTCGACCTTGAACCAACCCCAGCGCGGGGCGATAGAGGAACGGGGCCCAGTAGTGGTCCTTGCGTTGTTCGAAGACGCCCAGACTCACCAGTCGAGCGATGCGTCGGTCCGTTTCGGCAGCATCGGTTCCCCAGATTCGAGAGAAGCTCGCATGATTCTGCGCGCCCTTCTCTCCCTCCAACACCTCGAGATACGGCACGACATCTGGGTACTCGGCGTAGATCGTGGACTCTATGCGCTCATTAGAGACCTCGCGGTCGGCGGCTTCGAACGCCTTCGGGTGAAATATGGCCTCACCTTCTGTCTCGTCAAGGCCCGTCTCGAATCGCGCGACTTGCTCGTCTCGTGCATGCGCGAAGAGGGAGACGAGTTCACGCGGGGCATTCACCCCGAGGCCGTCTCGGGTGTGATTAAGACACCATCGGAATAACGTCTTCGTCTTACCGGAGCCGGTGTCGACTGCGCGCGGGAACACGCGTTGGAATACCTCCTCCTGAAGCTTGGAATCGGCGATAACTGCCTTCGCGTTCAACCCGTAGTGCTCAACAAGGTCCGCACTCTTTACCAAGCGGCGTGTTACTAGCTGTTGCAGCGCCGGGTCGGTCCAGGTGATCACCTTTCGCCTAACGATGTGGCTAGCCTCGCGGAATCCACCCGAGGTGATTTCGGCCCATATGTCGGATCGAAGGAACAACTTCAAGCCGATGCGGTCGTATCCCTTGAGGTCGAGATATGCCCTGAATAGGGCACGCAGTGCGTTCCGCTCGAGTTCCGGCGCGGTCGCGAAGGCGGCGTCAAGGCGATCAAGGCAAATCCAGACCGTCTTGCCTGAGTGTGCCAGTGCAGCTTGTGCGAGTTCGAACAGGTCGCTCGTATCCTCCTGCGCTACAGCGTTGGGCGCTACATCCGTGGGTGATGCAAATGTGATCGAACCCGTGACTCCAGTCGGCATGCTCGTAATCGGATCTAGATGAAGTTCGCTTTCGACCTTCTCGGGCGAAATGCGGCTCACCACATACGCCCAGATCGCTTGGAGAACCTTCTTCCTGGGCTTCGCCCCCGAAAGCAGATCCGCGTTCCGTAACTTCTCGTGCAAGTCTCTTGCTTCCGGCGCTTTGCAGTCCGCTTGCGTTAGCTGCTCACTGACAATGCTCGCGAAATAGAGGAGCCATATCTCCTTGAACGCAGCCTCGGACGGATTCTTCTCGACGAGGGACTGAAACGCTGGTTCGCCCTGAGGGTTTTCGGCAGCGGCCACCAGCACATCTCGTTCTGCGAGTAGCTTCCTTCGTTCGATCAGCGTCGAGTAGATTGCACTCTTCCCCCCGCCCTTGGGGGCGAGAATAAGGTCCAACTTGTCGTCCCATACTTTGCGCCAGACATCCGTTTCGAGGAAGTAGGAAGCAAGCTCCGACTTCTCGTCTTCGGCGACACCGCTTCCGAAATCGAGGGAGTTGACGATCGACAGCTTTTGGTCGAGCAGAGATGACATGGTCTGATCCTAGGGAACGCGCACGCGGCTGCCGCGAACCTACTACGTGCTCAGTTATCAGTTGCCGGATGCTACTGCCGACGTCGCAGGCGGTCGCGCAATCTAGTCCGCGCTGGCGAGCGTGGAGGCTCGGGCATAGGGACCTCGATGCCGAGGCTCGCGGCATCTCTAAGCATCCAACCGAGCGTTTCCTGCGAGAAGAGCTGCGCAGCGCGGTGCTGACGTCGTAGCTCGTCGGACGCGGATCTGTCCAGAGTCGCTGGTTCGTCCCGCAGCCTTATCCAAGGCTCGAGTCCACGAGCGACGTGCATGCGCTGAACCTCGAGCGGTGACGGTCGGTATTCCTCGCTGGCGAACCTCAATGGATCGCTTGGCGCCGACATCCACAGGTCTAACTCGTGAGTCGACCTTCGTTCGAAGAGCGGGCCCATCCCCGGAATGCGGGATGGCAAGAATGGGGCAGAGAAGTCAAATAGCAGGACTATCGGAGAAATACCGATCGCCATCGCAATTTCGAGGACCTGCGCAAGGGATGCGTCGGTCTTGCGGCCGCTCTCGAGGTTGCGAATGACGCTCTCGGACACGTGCGGATTGCCGATCTCAGTGGCGAGTTCAGCAGCTGAACGGAAGCCGGCCTCCTTTCGCAGTCGACGGATGCGGGCACCTAGGTAGGCCGGAAAGCTGTCCTCGTTCGATGGAGTGTCTCCGCGGCCACTCGTCTTCCGAAGGTCCATCGCCTGCTCCGCAGCCAAGGTGAGCAATGCATCGATGGAGTCGTCAATCTCCCGGTTCGCCGCCCGAAGGTGATCGAAGTATTGAGGGGCGTCGTACTTGGCCTTGTCGTCGACGGCCTTCTGAATGGACTCCCGTCTCATCGACTGCATCCACGACGACTCCTCCAGCAGCCGGCTGATGACGAGTCGGCTCGCCTCGATCGGGCGGGACGTTTGGTCACGGTCAGCCTCGCTCCCACCCGACGCGGTGAACCACCGGTCGAACTCGAGTGCGCTCATCCGACTGAACACGGGCCCCAAGCCCTGGATGTCGATCGGCTGGAACGGTCGCGAGAAGTCGACGATCAGCGCCAGGGGCGATATCTCCAGTGCCATCGCGATCTCGAGCATCTGCACGATCGACAACTCGGCCTTGCGGCCGCTCTCGATGTTCCGAAGGACGTTGTGAGAGACGGCGTCGGAGCCGATGGCGTTCGCAAGGTCGAGCGATGACCGGAGGCCGCGCGCGGCGCGCGCGTCCTTGACGCGTCGGCCGAACGCCGCGACCCACTCGTCTTGTGTCAAATTGACCCCTCAGCTGATTCTACGGTGTCGAACTGACCACCGAATCGAGAGCGTGAAGTACGCACTGATCACACGACTCGGAGGCAATCACATGGACGTCAAGCACCTTCTCCTCACCCCTCGCGAGGTGAGCGAATGGACCGGACTCTCAATGGGCGCACTTGCCCAGCTGCGGTACAAGGGACTGGGTCCCAGTTTCATCAAATTGACACCAAAGACCGTTCGCTACATCCCCGAGCAGGTCGAGGCGTGGATCGAAGAGAGCGTTCGGTCGCAGACGGGACAGCGGTGATCGCCAGCATCGGGGGCAAGCCGGGAGCGGATGTCACCTTCTTCGGCCGAGGCATCCCGCCCCTGAATGAGGACGAGCTCTGGGAGCACATCGCCTCCAGCGCTCACGGGTGGCAGACATGGCTCGACGGCTATGGCGCCGGATTCGCCGCAGCGCAGGGCGCACTCATCGACCGGGTGCTCCGAGCGGAGGCGGACGCCGATCGGTACTACGCGCTTGCGTTCAACCCGCGTGAGACCGTCAAGGTCCTCGATAGTTACGCGGAGCGATGCATCCGTCGTGGTGAGCCTGAGCGTGCACGTCGAGCGCAGGAGCGCATTGATCGGCTCTTTCCGACCGGCCGCCTTCAGATGACGGGTGCACGCTGATGCCTACCGGTGCCGACATCCTCGACAAGACGAAGGCGGCGCTTGCCGACTATTGCATCCTGCCGTCAGCCGAGGCGCTCGACGCGATCACCCTATGGATCGCGATGACCCACGCTTCGGCTGCGTTCGACTTCGCACCCCGGCTCGTCGTCAAGTCGGTGGAGAAGCGGAGCGGCAAGACCAGGGTGCTCGAGGTCGTCGACGGTATGAGTCACGACCCGATCCGCTTGGTGAATGCTTCGATCTCCTACCTGTTCAGGCGGGTTGAGCTCGCTGGCGATCAGCCGCCCACCCTGCTGCTCGACGAGGCCGACACGTTGTTCGGATCGCCGCGGCAGGCAGAGCGGAACGAGGACCTGCGTGGGTTGCTCAACTCGGGTTTCCAAAGAGGAACGCTCTATGGGCGCGTTGAAGGACAGACGCTCAAGCCCCGCGAGTACCGCACGTTCGCGATGGCAGCGCTGGCCGGGATCGGCGATCTACCGGACACCATCGAGGACCGCGCCGTCGTCGTGCGGATCAAGCGACGTGGCCCGGGGGAGTATGCGATGCCGTTCCGGAGCCGTAACGACGGGGGCCGGCTTCTACAGATCCGCTCCGAGCTCGCTGCCTGGTTGGAGGACTCGATCGACGATCTGGCCGCGCTCCGTCCGGACCTTCCAGTCGTCGACCGGGCGGCCGATGTTTGGGAGCCCCTCTGTGCCATCGCCGACTACGCAGGAGGCCAGTGGCCCCGACAAGCGTGGCAGGCGGCGAAGAGCCTGACCTCTGCGCAGTACGACTCGGCGGTCGATTCATCGTTCTCGGCGCAGCTCTTGAACGATGTGCGGATCGTGTTCGGTCAGCTCGGAACGCCCAAGGCGCTCCCGACCGCCATCATCATCGAGCGGCTCGGTGCCTTGGACGAAGCGCCCTGGAGGACGCTCAACGGCACCGGGCTCGACCCTCGGATCCTGTCTCGTCGGCTCACCCCATACGGCGTCCGCCCCGTCAGCGTTCGGATCGGAACCGAGGTGGTCCGCGGGTACCGCCACGCCGATCTCAAAGACGCGTGGGATCGCTACCTCGAGCCCGAGGCACAGGGCGATACAGCCGCGACATCCGCTACTCAGCAGCCGCCGTCTGTAGCGCTCGTCATGGTGTAGCGGATGTCACCGCTACATGAATCTCGCGAAGAACCAATCGAAGGAAAGGTCGATATGTACCGAGACCGTCGCTTGACGAACACCCGAACCAAAAGCGGAGCAAGCTATAGCGTTAGGTGCCCTAACGCCGCCAATCCCGAAGCGGATGCCTCGGACGCCAACCTGCCGGGTGGTCGCTGCGCTGGGCAAGAGGCACGATGAGCGCCCAGATTGACGGGGGAGCCCGTCGACAAATGCATGCCGGAGAGGCCAGATCGAAGCGCTACGTCGTCAAGGTCACTCCGACCGATGAGGCACGGCTCGAGGCCGCTGCCGGCGAACGCCAGATCACCGTCGCACGGCTTCTCGTGGAGTCGGCACTCGCGCCGCTCGTCGAACCTGACGCCGATTCGGCGTTGACCGAAACAGATCGGCGCGACCTGCTGACAGCGACTTTCGCGCTGCGGCAATTGGCATCGAGCTCGGCCAACAACGTGAATCAGATCGCGAAGTACGCCAACGAGAACCGCCTCTTTCCAGTCGAGGCCGCCGAGGCCCTGATGGTCACGCGCGAGCTGCTGCTTCGCATCGATGAGTTCCTCGATCGGTTCCATCCGCAGTCCGAACTCGCGAGACGTCGGAGAGCACGTGACGTAGCCGTGGAGCGCGTCGATCGGCAGTGGGCCGATCTGCTCGGTCACAAGGCAGGAGAGGAAGAACGATGAGCAAAAAAGATGACTCACGACCGAGCCCCTTCGCTTCGCCCTCGTGGATCGCGTCGGCGATCTTCGTTGGCGGTCTGGTGGTTCTTGGCGTGGTGGTCTCGATCGGGATCGTGCACAAGGACTCTGCGCCCTCCGAGCACGGATCCCCAACAGCTGTTCCCGCGTGTGCTCACGAGTCGCAGAACGTCGAGGCCTCCGATTTGCAGGAGGTGGACTGGGATGCGATCGGGGATGTCTATGCGCCGTCGCTGGCCGGAACTGGGCCCACCCTCGTAGAGACAGACGGCTTCCGTCGGTGCTTCGCAAGATCCGAGCCCGGAGCAGTGGTTGCTGCCGCCACGTATGTCGCCATCGGCAGTGGCCGACCAGAGCTGAGCGCCCGGCTTGCTTCGGACGCGACCTTGCCGGGACCAGGGCGCGACGCGGCGATTGCCCAGACGGATGCCTCGTCGACCGGATCGAGTGCTGAGCTTCAGATCGTCGCCTACCAGGTCGCCCGGTACACGACCACGGACGCTGAGATCAGGATCGCCGTGCGATCAGTCGACGGGCGGCTCGTGGCGGGCTCGGTTCCGCTCCGGTGGGCGGACGACGACTGGAAGCTGGTCGTCGACCCAGCGACGGGACGCTATGTCGAGCTCGCGGCTATCCCGAACCTTGCCGGGATGATCCAGTGGGGCGCGAACCAATGAGCTGCGAGTTCGGGAACTGGAGCTGCGAGCTCGGTGAGGCAGTCGGCCAGTGGGTCGGGGGAGCGACTGGTCAGGCGCTCGTGGCGATTGCACAGGCACTCGCCGATGGCCTGGGCCAACTGGTCCGCGCGCTCGGGACGATGTGGATCGCGGTGCCAACGCCCAAGATCGTCGAGAACCAGGAGATCTCGAGCATCGGCAACTCGACCGCCGGTGTCGTCATGATGTTGAACTGGGCCAGTTGGCTCGCCCTTATCGTCTGCATTCTCTCGCTCATCGGCTTCGGTGCGACGCTTGGGCTCCGTCGAGGGAACGAGCGCATACGACGCCTTGGGAGCATCCTCCTTGCGGTGGTCATGGTCAGCGGTGCCGGGTCGATCGTCGGCTACCTCGTGACCAGCCAGAACACGGAAGCCTCGCCCGCGATCGGATTCATCCACGAGTCCTTGCAGCCGCTGGTGATGGGGCTTGCCGTGCTCAGCCTCATCATCGCTGCCATCCGCACGGCGTGGGAACAGCGAGCGGATGGTGCGCGTCAGGCGCTTTCGTCGCTGCTCACGCTCGCCGTCGTCACCGGGGGCGGGCTCACGGCCGTGGCCGTACTTGTGGCGGCATCCGACGCGCTCGCGAGCGAGATCCTGGCGAACTCGAGCACCGGCGGGAGCTTCGAAGAGAATCTGCTCGCCATGCTCGGCGTCGCGCACGTCGCAACGGGAGGATCTGGCGTGCTGATCGTCATCGTGCTCGGGACCGTGGCGCTCTGCGGCTCGATCGTGCAGATCGGACTCATGGTGCTGAGAAGCGGGATGCTCGTGCTCCTGGCTGGGATCCTGCCGCTTTCGGCAAGCTTCACGAACACCGCGGTCGGCGCGAACTGGTTCCGGAAGTGCATCGGATGGCTGCTCGCGTTCATTCTCTACAAGCCCGCCGCCGCGTTGATCTACGCGACCGCGTTCCAGCTCGTCGGTACCGACCTGTTCGCCAGTGACGGGACGGGCATCTGGGCGGGCGTCGCGGGCGTCGCCATGATGCTCATGGCGCTGCTCGCGCTCCCAGCGCTCATGCGATTCGTTGCACCGGTCATGGCGCTGCAGGCCGGTGGCGCCGGCCTTGGCGCATCGATGGCCCGCGTTGGGGCAGAAGTGCCCACCGGAGCGGTTCGGGCATTCCAGGGTTCCCGTTCCCATGGGACGGCTGCCTATGGGGGGTCAGCTGCGACAGGGAGCAGCGGGGCGGCGTCCGGTTCTGGCGCAGGTGGAGCGGCCCTTGGAGGGGCGACCGCGGCAGGCGGCGTCGCCCTGCCGGCCGTTGCTGCTGCAGGCACCGCAATCGCAGCGGGGCAGAAGGCCGCTGACGGCGTGAAGGCTGGCGCCGAGCAAGCCGCTTCTGCCCCGTCCCAGGATGCTCCCGGTCCGGGTGCCCGGGCCGCGCCGTCCGGTGCGCCGGAGGCAAGACCGCGCCCTGGGACCTAAGGCGTTCCGGCGCCACTACCGACCGCCGTGAGATTGGCCTGTGGGCCAACCGATCCACCCGGCCCGAACAAAGGAGAGAAATGTCCCAGCTGCCCCGCCGGATCAACCCGGACACCCGACCGGTGCTCGTTGTTGCTGCCAGCCTGACCGCGGTGCTCGGCGGTGTGTCGTTCTTGTTGTCCTATAACGGGCTCACGGCTACCGCCCCATGGGCCAGCATCCCGGCGGGACAGGCTTGGACCATTCCCGTGGTCATCGACGGTGCGATCCTCGTCTACACATTGGCCGTGCTCATCAAGCGTCGACGGGGTGAACGCGCCGTGCTGTATTGGTCCCTGCTCGCCGCGTTCACCGCGGCGTCTGTGGCAGGCAACGCCTTCCATGCTTGGGACGCTTCGGCCCAGGACTCCACCGGAATGGCCGGCGCGGCTATCGCGGGCCTCGCGCCGCTCGCCGTCTTGGCGGCGACGCACACGCTCGCTGATCTCATCGTTGAGCCGGCGCCCGCACGGATCGCTCTGCCAGAGGTGCGATCGGATGTCACGCCAACCGAGCGAGCGGACGCGATGACGCTCGCGGAGGACGAGCCCGTGTCCCGCGAGCAAGCCGTCGTCATCAGAGCGCGAGCCGGGCTCAGCCAACGGCGGATTGCCGCGGAGCTCGGCATGAGCAAGTCCACCGTTGGCCGCATCCTCACCAGTGCATCCGTTGAAGTGGACTGACTCTCGCTGCTGGCAACTCGCGATGCGAGCGAGAAGATGTCGAACATGGAATCTTGTTCGCTTGCTCGGAGCGACGCGATTGCCCTACTCCGAGTCGTGGCAACGTTGGAAGCACTGATCCAAAGCGGAGCCCTCAGCGATGTGAACGTGGACGCGCTCCGCAGGAGCCTGCAACGCCATGACGTGCTCGCGGCCGTCGACGATGGCGAGGATCGAGACGTGCAGCAGACCTTGGGCCGGCTAGCCCAGCAGCTTCATCTCGCACTCAGAGACTCCGACGATCCGACGGCCCGCCCGGTGGGATAGCTCAACTCGGCACGGCACCTCACACGGCTCCTGCTCATTCGAGCAACCAGCTGAACGTGTCCTCGATGCTCGCGAGGTCGTCTACAAGCTCTTCTCGATTGGCGTATTCGACCTGGGGCCGCGGGAGCAGGAGGCTGGGAGTCGAGTAGAAGACGCGGAAGCTCGATCCCTCGCAGTGGATCTGCGTTGGCAGGCTACCCGGCCCGAGGTACGAGGCCGGCCAAGTCCACATGTCATTCCAGTGCTCAGTCCAACCCTCGTCGCGTCTCGATTTCCAGCCGCGGGCTTGGAGAAGCTCGTCGGCCACGGGGTCGTACGGTGCAACGAATGTATCCAGCTCTTCCAAATTGATGTCCTCTCTTGCTCAACAATCGTGAGCGGCAGCTCGGCGCGTAAGCGTCTCCATGTAGCGGCGGGTGCCGCTACGACACAAGATCGCGGTCAAGCGTTCGCGCGGATGTCGCGCTGTTGCGGTCGTAGCGGTGGAGCGCATCGTGGGAGGCAGTGCCCCTACGAGCCGACGCTGCATCTCCTTGAGACGCCTGCGTTCAAGGTCGCCCGGTCCTGCTAAGGCAGACTCGTCCAACTACCTGTTGAATGAGGGCCGCAATCGCCGGCCTCACCACGGCCAGGTTGATCTCAAGCTTGAAGCGTTTAGGGCACCCCGGATTCTATTGATCGATGCAACACCCCGTTCTGGAGGTTGTTGCTCGTGGTGGCGTTGTTCTCTTCTCCCGCGGCTGTGCGGTTTCTCGCGGCGATCAGTCAAGGGCACGGCCTCAAAGGGTCCGCCCGGATGGCGGGGATCGATAAGGAGGTCGGGTACCGGTTCCTGCGTGACCGGTATGTCCAGCTCCGTCGTGGCGGGCTGAGTCCTGGTGACGCGGTCGATGCGCTCGGGTTCCGTTCGAGTCGGTTGCCGGACTGGGAAGCGGTAGTCGGGCGTGATGGCCGCCATCATCTGCGTGTCGATCCGTCACGCGAGCAGGTGTTCTGGGTCGCGTTCGAGTCGGGTGCGGGCTGCGATGCCGCGTCCCGGGCGGCGGGCGTGGCTCGTTCCACGGGCTACCGGTGGATCCAACGCCGCTTCGATGAACTTCGCTCCAGCGGAGTCAGGGTGACGCGGTGCGCCCACCGGCTACGAATCACCCCGGGTCGGGCCGACGCCTTCGAACTCGACCGGCAGGCCACGGAACGCCGCAAACGGAACGCAGCAACCGCGGCACACCGGGACGCGTTGCATGCGTCGGCCGGGCTGGTCGACGCCATGCTCGGCGAAACCGATGCCACGACACGTCGTCGGGAACGCACCGACCGGTACTGGCAGTTGATGCGCGAGGGCGTCAGCAACGTCGACGCTTGCAGAATCCTCGGTATGTCGCGTCGTGCTGGAACCCAGATCCGGAAGCAGAACAACTTCCTCATCCCCTCACTCACCCCACCACGGCCATCGACAGGGCGGTACCTGACCGGGCGGGAGCGGATGCAGATCGCGGACCTGCTCCGATTGGGATGCTCGATACGTCAGATCGGCCGCCAACTCGGCCGGCACCCGTCGACCATCAGCCGGGAACTACGCCGGCACACCGACCAGGCCGGGAACTACCTGCCCCGCACCGCGGACCATGACGCGCACCGGCAACGCGCCCGACCGAAGACCCCAAGGCTCGTCGGCAACGCCGTGTTGCGACGGCTCGTGCAACGCAAGCTGAACCGGTGCTGGTCACCCGAGGAGATCGCCGGGTGGCTCCGGAAGGCCTACCCCGACGAGCCCAGCATGCACGTCTGTCACGAGACCATCTACCGTGCCCTGCTCCTCCGCGAACCCGGCGGACTGCACCAGCGGTACGCGTCGAAGCTGCGCACCGGACGGCGGATCCGGAAGACCCGCTGGCGCACCCGCACCGGGCAGGGCTCAAGGATCCGGAACATGACCATGATCGACCAACGACCCGCTGAGATCGAAACGAAACTGACCGCCGGACACTGGGAAGGCGACCTCATCGTCGGGGTCGGATCCGTGTCCGCGATGGTCACCCTCCGTGAACGGAAAACCCAGTACGGGATGGTCATCAACCTGCCCAAGGACCACACCGCCGCGTCCGTGAACCACGCCGTGATCGGCGCGTTCGCGACCCTGCCCAAACACTTGAAGCGTTCCCTGACCTGGGACCAGGGCGTGGAAATGTCCAGCCACGAAGCCCTCACGAACGCGACCGGAATCCCGATCTACTTCGCCGAACGCGCCAGCCCCTGGCAACGCGGCGCGAACGAGAACTTCAACGGACTCCTCCGCCAGTACTTCCCGAAAGGCACGAACCTCGCCCAACACACCACCGCGCACGTCGCCCGCGTCGTCAACGAGATCAACCACCGCCCACGGAAAACCCTCGACTACGACACCCCAGCACGACGCCTCCGACAAGAACACCGCGCCCCGGCAACAGCACTCCGATAGCCTGCAAACACCTGTCCCGTTGCGTCGACCACCAGAATCCGCCGCACCGTCACCGGGCCGCTGTGCGGGCAGGGTATACGGGAATCTCGGCGCGTCGGCTGTCCCTGGGTGCAACGGCTCGAGCGGGAGAACCGGTGATCGACCGTTATCCGGGCAGGCCTGGGCGGTGGCAAACACCTTGATCAGCTCCGACTTCCTGCTCTCTGTAGCCCGGCTGCCTGTTACTCGGCGAGTGCCTTGTCGAGTGCGGTGCGAATGTCTTCCGGTGAGGTGAGGGGGATCATCTCGTCGTTGATGAAGAGCGTCGGAGTGCCTTCGGCGCCGAGCGCGACGGCGGCGTCGAAGTCGAACTGCACGCGCGCTTCGGTTTCGGGGTCGGCTACGGCCCGATCGTAGGCGTCCAGGTCAAGGCCGAGATCGTCGGCGTATTGCCGGAAGAGGTCAGCCTTGGACACTTTCTGCTCACCCCACTCACCTTGGGTCTCGAACATCCGTTGATACATGTCCTCGAACTTGCCTTGCGCGGCGGCGGCCTCGACGGCGATCGCGGCGTTCCTCGAGTTGAAGTGGCCGGGCAGTGGGAAGTAGCGGGTGACGAATGTCACCTCACCGGCGTACTCGTCGCGAAGCTCTTCGACGAACGGGTACACGGCGCCGCAGACCTCGCATTCGAAGTCGAGGAACTCGGTGAAGGTGACTTTGCCGTTCTCCGCGGTGTCCAGTCGGTGGCTGTTCTCTGCCACTACCGCGGTGCCCGGCGTTCCGCTCTCCGCGGTTGCAGCCGGCCGTGGCTGGTTGAGGGCTATCGCGGCCACGACGCCGGCCATCGCGAGGACCAGTGCGCCAATGACGCCGATCTGGATCTTGGTACTGCTCTTCACGTGGCGAGGGCCTTTCCTAGGAGCGCGGCGCGGCCGCCGTTGTGGACGACGACTACTTCGCGTCTAGCTAGATGGGTGTGGTGAATCCGGTCATGACGCTCTGGAGCCGGTAGATCCATTCGGTCCAGATTCCGGTGACCATGGCGAGGCCGATCAGGGTGAGGAGGGCGCCGCCGGCGAGGTTGATGGTGCGGATGTGGCGTTTGAGGAAGCTCATGCTGCGGGTTGCCCAGCTGAGCCCGAGGGCGACGAGGAGGAAGGGGATGCCGAGGCCAAGGCAGTAGAAGAGCCCGAGGAGCGCTCCTCGCCAGGCGGAGCCAGACTCGAGGCTGAGCGCGGAGATCGCGGCGAGCGTGGGGCCGAAGCAGGGGGTCCATCCGAGCCCGAACACGATGCCGAGAACCGGCGCCCCGGCGAGACCGGTCGCGGGCGTCCACCGCGGCTTGACGGTCCGCTGGAAGGCGGGGAACTGCCCGATGAACACGAGTCCCATCACGATCACGAGGACGCCGAGGATGCGGGTGATGGGGTCCTGCCACTGGATGAGCCAGGATCCGAGGGCTCCGAACGCCGCGCCGTACGCGACGAACACCAGCGCGAAACCGGCGACGAAGAGCCCCGTGCCGAGGATGAGCCGCTTGCGGTCGCCGGCTGCGCTCGTCGTGGTGTTGCCGCTCGCGTAGGCGAGGTAGCCGGGCACGAGCGGCAGGACGCAGGGGGAGGCGAAGGAGACGAGCCCGGCAAGGAGCGCGATCGGGATCGCGACGACGAGGCCGCCGCTGAAGACCTGTTCTCCCCAGTTCATTCGGTGGGCTCGTCAAGGATGGATTCAACTAGGGCGGACAGGGTGGCCTGGCTGCTGAGTTGTCCGAGGATCCGTGCGGCGACGCGGCCGCTCCGGTCGAGAACGAGGGTGGTCGGGACGGCGTTCGGCGCGAACTCCCCGGCGAAGGCGAGGGTCGCGGTGGCGTCGGGGAGGTCCATGATCGAGGGGTAGGTGACCTCGTACGTTTCTGCGAACGCCTTCGCGGTGTCTGCTTGGTCGCGGACGTTCACGCCGAGGAACGCGACGTCCTGGTCGGCGTACTTCTGGTGGACGGCCTCGAGGTCGGGGGCTTCGGCGCGGCACGGGGCGCAGCCGGCGTACCAGAAGTTCACGACGACGACCTCGCCGGCATAGTCGACGGCGTCGACCGTGGCGCCGGTTTCGGTGGTGCCGGTGAACTCGATCGGGGCGCCGCGTTCGCTGGGTGGGAGTTCGGTGATGGTGCCGTCGCCGGCGATGTATCCCTTGCCTGAGCCCTCGCGGTATTGATTTGCCAGGCCATCGTTCGCGCATCCCGCAAGTCCGGCCGCCAACAGGAGGGCGGCAGTGACGGCGCTAATCCGCCGCCAGGCTCGGCTCGGCGAAGTCGGGCGGATGTTCGTGGGCACGGATGTCTCAGCTGGCTGCGGGCTCATGGGCCACTTTCACTGGCTCGCCATGGCGGACTGACACGAGCGTGAGGGCCCAGAGTGCCATGCCGAGGACGGTGAGGACGTCGCCGAGGTTGAAGATCGCGAACCAGTCGACCGCGATGAAATCGACGACGTGACCGGACAGGAACGTTCCGTCGCCTCTGGTGAGGCGGTCGGACATGTTCCCCCAGCCGCCGGCTGCCACCGCGGTGAGCAGCAGTGTCCCGAGGAGGGGGCTGCCGCGGAAGAGCCGGGAGATGATCCACCCGGTCAGTCCCAGCAGCAGGGCCAGGATCCCGATCGCCATGGCCGGCCCGGATTCGCCGCCGAGCCCGAAGGCCGCACCGGGGTTGAACGCGAGGCGAAGCGACACGGTCGGGAGGATCGGGATCGCGTTGCCGTCGGCGAGGGTGTTGAGTGCCCACAGCTTGGTGAACTGATCCAGGGTGAAGCCTGCGATGAGCACCACTGAGACCAGTAGCGCCTGGAGCATGATGCGTCGCGCCGGAGAAGGCGTCATCGTGCCGCCGGCCCGTAGTTCTCGCACAGGACGACCGAGTCGCCGGCCGCGTCGAGCAGCCGTTCGGCCGAGAGGAGCATGTCGATCAGCTCGGGGTGGGCGAGCGAGTACAGCGAGGACCGGCCCTCGGGCCGGACGTTCACCAGGTCGCAGTCGCGCAGGCAGGCGAGGTGCTGGGACACGGTCGATTGTGCCAGTCCGAGGTGCTCGGTGATCTCGACGACCTTCTTCTCGCCGCGCATCAGCAGCTGCAGGATGGCGAGGCGCGCGGGGTCGGCGAGGCCGTGGAACAGTGAGACCGCGGGCTCCAGGGCCGCCCGATTTGCAGGAGACGTCATCATCGTCATAAACCGATGATACCGGCTTACGCGAGGACGCTGATCAGGCGCGGGATGACGCCCGATTCGATCAGGATGAACAGGCCGAGTCCGATGAATACCGCAGGGACGAGCCAGTGCTCGATCTTCTCGAGCGTCTCGGTGACCTTCTTATGCGTGCCGATGACGCGCCCGAGAAGGCACCACACCCCGACCAGGACGAGGAACACGATGATCGTGATGGCCGTGTCCGTCGGGGAGATCGTCCGGAATACGGGCGTGTACAGGGAGATGTTGTCGGCGCCGTTGGCGATCGTGATCCCGGCGACGCCGAGCAGTCCGACCGCCTTCAACGCGGATTCCGTCTCGTCGTCGTCGCGACCATTGCGGAGTCCACGGATGAGGCCGATGACGCCGATGACCAGTGGGATGAGGCCGAGGAAGCCGACCCACTCGTCGGGGATGATGGTCAGGCCGAGCGCGGCGACCACGCTGATCGCGACCAGGGTGATGAAGCCGAGATACTGGCCCAAGACGATCTGCCACGGCCGTGGGCCGCCGCGGGTCGATGCGAGGAACAGCACGGTGAGCACGACGATGTCATCGATGTTGGTGGCCGCGAACATGCCGGCGGCCGTGAGAATGGTGGCGGGCATCGATTTCCTCGGTTCGGTATCCAGCAGAGCCTACGATGTTATCGTCAGTTACCGATGCAATCCAACCGGCGTTGACGGACCTCCGTGCCGATACCGACTGGACACTCCCACTCAGAGAGCGAATGATGAGCGACCTCGCGAACGCACCCAAGGACTTCGATCCGCACTCGGACCGCACCCGCACCGCCGCCGGGCAACACGACGAGGATCACGACGATGACGATGACGATGACGACGTCGAGCACATATGGCAGGTGAATGAGATCCGCCTCGGCGTCCTGTCCGGAGTCCTGCTGCTGGTCGGGTTCCTGCTCGGGCTGGCCGGGTTCGAGGTGTGGGAGTTGTGGCTGAGCATCGCGGCGCTTCTCGCCGGCGCCGCCACGTTCGTGCCCGGGACCATCCGGAAGCTGTTCAAGGGCAAGATCGGCATCGACACGCTCATGACCGTGGGCGCGGTCGGCGCCGCCGCACTCGGGCAGTTCGAGGAGGCCGCGACCCTCGCGTTCCTCTACTCCCTCAGCGAGGGCCTCGAGGAGTACTCCGTCGCGCGGACCCGACGCAGCCTCCGCGCACTCCTGGACCTCGTGCCCGACGAGGCCGTCGTCCGGCGTGATGGCGTCGAGCAGTCGATCTCCCCCGCAGACCTGTTCGTCGGCGACGTCATGCTCGTCAAGCCCGGCGAGCGGCTCGCGACCGACGGGATCATCCGCACCGGCCGCACCGCCCTGGACCTGTCAGCGATCACCGGTGAGTCGATGCCCGTCGAAGCAGCCCCGGGAGATGAGGTGTTCGCCGGCGCGATCAACGGAACCGGGGCCCTCGAGGTCGAGGTGACGACCACCGCTGAGAACAACTCGCTGGCCCGGATCGTGCACATCGTCGAGACCGAGCAGTCCCGCAAGGGCGCCACCCAGCGGCTGACCGACCGGATCGCGAAGCCGCTCGTGCCCGGCATCCTGATCCTCGGCGCGCTGATCGCGGTCCTCGGCGCGATCTTCGGGGACGACCCGGCATTCTGGATCGAGCGGGCGCTCATCGTTGTCGTCGCGGGCGCCCCATGCGCGCTCGCGATCTCCGTCCCGGTGACGGTAGTCGCCGCCGTGGGCGCCGCGAGCAAGCACGGCGTGCTCATCAAGGGCGGCACGGCGCTCGAAACGCTCGGAAAGGTCCGCACGATCGCGCTGGACAAGACCGGCACCCTCACCCGCAACCAGCCCGTCGTCATCGACGTCGCCACGACACCGGGCCGCACCCGCGACGAGGTCCTCACCCTCGCCGCGGCGCTCGAGGCCCGAAGCGAGCACCCACTCGCCCAGGCGATCCTCGCCGCGGCCAGCACCACGCCGGATGCTGCCGATGTGACGGCGGTCACCGGTGCCGGCCTGACCGGGACCGTGGACGGGCAGCCGGTTCGGGTGGGACGGCCCGGTTGGGTCGAGCCCGGCGAACTCGCCGCCGATGTCGCCCGCATGCAGGGCGCGGGTGCCACCGCCGTGCTCGTCGAACGCGACGGTGCGGTGCTCGGCGCGATCGCCGTCCGGGACGAGCTGCGCCCCGAGTCGGCCGAGGTCGTCGCGACCCTGCGCCAGCGGGGCTACTCGGTCGCGATGCTCACGGGCGATAACGAGGCGACCGCCGAGGCGCTCGCCCACGAAGTCGGCATCACCGAGGTCCACGCCGATCTGCGGCCCGAAGACAAGTCGCGCCTGGTCGGCGAGCTCCGCGGCGCCGGCCGCACTACGGCCATGGTCGGCGACGGCGTCAACGATGCCCCCGCCCTCGCGACCGCTGACCTCGGCGTCGCCATGGGCGCCATGGGCGCCGACGTCGCGATCGAGACCGCCGACGTCGCGCTCATGGGCAACGACCTGCGCCTCCTGCCCGGCGCGTTCGCGCACGCGCGCCGCACGCGCCGGATCATGCTGCAGAACGTCGTCGTTTCCCTCATCCTGATCGGCGTGCTCATCCCGCTCGCCCTCTTCGGCGTGCTCGGGCTCGCCATGGTCGTCCTCATCCACGAGGTGTCGGAGTTCGTCATCATCCTCAACGCGCTCCGCGCAGCACGGTCCAAGGATCTTCGTACCATCGGCGCGCCCGAGACTGCGGCCGCGGTGCCCGCACATCCCTAACCCATCTCGCAATCAATGCCGCACCACCCTTCGATGCAGCCACAACCCATCGATTGTGACCGACGTGGGAACGGTGATCATAGCCCCGATCCGGCAATGGTCGGTGCGCGTTGGCCAGGACCACCTACGGGGAAGCTCGGCCGACGGCCTCTCTGTGCCAGCGCGGGACAGTCTGGATAGTGGCAGGCTGATGCCGTGAGTGAGCAGCGGAGGTTCCGCACCACGGTTGCTGTGGATCGGCAGGGGCGAACGCGGGTGCCGATTCCGTTCGACCCGGATGAGTCATGGGGCGCCAAGCCTCGCCATCCAGTGACGGGTTCCGTGGCGGGCCGGCCCATGCGCGGGGTCGTCGAGAAGCGGGAGGGAGGGCCGGTCATCGCGCTCGGCCCAGCTTGGTGCAGGGTCGCGTTGCGTGACGGTGCCGAGGTGGAGGTGGTGCTGGAGCCGGAGGGACCGCAGCGCGCCGACCTGGCCCCTGACATCGCCACCGCGCTCGATGCTGCTCCGGATGCGGCCGCGTTCTTCGACTCGCTCGCGCAGTTCTACCGCACAGCTTGGCTGCGGTGGATCGACTCGACGAAGCGCCGACCGGATCAGCGCCCGATCCGGATCGCCGAGATGGTTCGCCTGCTGCAGCAAGGACACAAGGAACGACCCTGACGGAGCACTTCATTCTCGCTGTCGGCTGCGAGATCAACGCTCGGACCGATGCCGGGGGAACCGCGATTTTGACCGCACTGGGGTTCGAACGGCCGTAATCAGGGTCGGGCGGACCCCTGTGACGGCGGGAGTCGCCGCAGTACTCCCGTGACGGACGCCTGGACATCCGGGTGGAATTCGCTAAAGGTAACGGCAGATCGACTCGGGATCGCAAGTCTCTGGCCCGACCGTGGCGGCCTGGATCCTGAGGTCGGCGATGTTCGATCGCAACGCCTGCAGTTGAGTGATCTGGTCGTCGATCTCCTCGAGTCGACGGTCTAGGAGATCCCGCACATGCGCGCACGGCGAGCTGCCGGCGTCGCGAACGTCGAGGATCTCCGCGGTCTGCGCGAGTGTGAGCCCTGCTGCCCGGGCGCGATCGATGAACTCCAGCCGCTGCACCGATTCGTCGCTATAGCTGCGGTAGCCGGCAGGTGTCCGTGCCGGCGGATGCAGCAGCCCACGCTCCTCGTAGTACCGCAGCGTCGACGGTCTCGTCCGCGCCTTCTCCGCGAGCTCTCCGATCCGCATCGCACGCACCTCCACCCTCCGCCTTGACCTTCAAGCGTGCTTGAAGGTCCATTCTGTCGTACGTGGCCAGCAGCACGGCCGGTGAACACCCAGGAGGCATCATGACCAACGACAGGCACTTCGATCTCGCCGTCATCGGAACCGGTGGGGCGGCGATGTCCGCCGCGATCCACGCCCGCCTCGAAGGGGCCAGCGTCGTCGCCATCGAACGCGGTACCCTCGGCGGCACCTGCGTGAACGTGGGCTGTGTCCCCTCGAAGACCCTCCTCGCCGCTGCGCACGCCCGCCATGCCGCCCGCACGAACCCATTCGCCGGCGCCCCAACCGATGCCGGTGATGTTGACCTCCGCGCGCTCATCCATCAGAAGGACGAACTGGTCGGAATGCTCCGCGAGACCAAGTACGCCGACATCGCCGCCGCCTATGAGTTCGACATCCTTTCCGGCACCGCGACCTTCACCGACCCGGGAACCCTCCTCATCGACGACCAGCCCATCCGCGCCAGCGCCTATGTCGTCGCCACCGGTGCCGAACCCCAGGTTCCCGCCATCCCCGGACTCGACCAGGTCGACTACCTCACCTCGACGACCGCGATGGAACTGGCCACCCTGCCCGCCTCGCTGATCGTGATCGGCGGCGGCTACGTCGGCCTCGAACAGGCACAGCTCTTCGCCCGTCTCGGAACGACGGTCACGATCATCGGCCGGCTCGCTCCCCACGCCGAACCCGAGCTCTCCTCTGAACTGCGCAAGGCGTTCCTGGCCGACGGGATCACCGTCATCAACGACCGCGCCACCGCGGTCACCGAAACGGGCGGCCGCGTCATGGTCACCACCCGCACCGGGAAGACAGCCACCGGCGAACGCATCCTCGTCGCGACCGGCCGCACCCCACGCACCGACGGCCTCGACCTCGCAACCGCGGGCATCACCACCGATGAACGAGGCTTCATCATCGTCGACGAGCAGCAGCGAACCACGAACCCGGCCGTATTCGCCGCCGGCGACGTCACCGACGTGCCCCAATACGTGTACGTCGCCGCGATGGCCGGGAAGATCGCCGCCCGAAACGCCCTCGGCCACCACGAGCACGTCGACTACACCGGGCTCCCCTCGGTGCTGTTCACCTCACCCCAGCTCGCCTCCGCTGGTATCACCGAGACTGAAGCCCTCGCGGCCGGATACCGATGCGCATGCCGCTACCTCCGACTATCCGACGTGCCCCGAGCCATCACGAACCACAACACCCGCGGCGGCATCAAGATCGTCGCCGATGCCGACACCGGACAAGTCCTCGGCATCCACGCCCTCGCCGAAACAGCCGGCGAAATGATGCTCGCCGCGACCTACGCCATCAAAGCCGGATTCACCGTCACCCAACTCGCCGACACCTGGGCCCCATACCTCACCATGGCCGAAGGCATCCGCCTCGCCGCAAACCTCTTCCGCAACGAACTCCCCACCTCCTGCTGCGCCTAACACCGAACAACCGCACAACCCTGGGGCCACTTCAAACCGTTAACCGAGCCAACCAGGTCGACAAAGCCATCGCCACAGGTGTCCGTATGACGATCCTTGGGCGGTGTTCGCGCTCAAGCGGAGCAGCTCGACGGCAACAACTGACCGCGATTCCCGTATGCCCTGCCCGCGACAGTGTCCAGGTGACGGGGCGCCAAATGCTCCAGCGAGAAAGGCGAAGGTCTACGGGTGCGACGTCATCGACGGCAAGGGGGCGGCCGACTTAGATCCGGCGCCCTGGGCAGGTCGGGACGAGGTTTAGCTTCCGCCCGGTAGCCTGCGCACCGCGCTCGCCCAGACCCAGGTGAGTTGTTCGTGCGTGTCGTCAGATGCACGCCATCGGACAAGCACCGCACCGTCGGTCCAAGCGATCGCCTCACCGCTCACAACACGGGGTTCCTCGTAGACAACTCGGTATCGGACCCAAGCCTCGACCTGAATCGGTTCCCTCGCTTCAGTTCGCCGCCCGGTACCTACGAGTTCCTCTGTCGAAAGAGAAATCGGCGTCCCGCGGAGTTCGTCGGCTCGAAGAGCTCGCTCGATGTTGCGATCGAGAGGGGAGCGATATCGGCGATTCTGAGTCATGGCGTCAGCCGATTGACGCGTGCTTGCCCAGATGCGGTTGCCGCAAGATCAGCGCCTGCGGGCTTCAAGATGGACTTCCAACATGGCCTACTTTCGAACGTATATTCGAATGGTAGTCCAGTCTCGGAGATCGGGAGTTCGCAAGAACGGTGTGCCAATCGTGCCGCCGCACCGCGAGCGCAATAGCCCACAGCCTTGACGTCTGGTGCGTGCTGACCACATTCTGACCACACTCGAAGTCAAAATGGGTGAGTATCGAGCATCTGCCGTGATCATCGAAGCGCGCCATAGAGCGGACTTCCTGCCAGAACGGCTAGGGCATGCGCAACCGATACGAGCACACGGCTCATAATCGTGGTGTCGCGGGTTCGAGTCCCGCCCTCGCTACAACAGCCCTGGATTTCATCGCGAAGTCCGGGGCTTTCGTGTTCTCCGCTGCTCACCCTTCGAGAAGGGGTGTCATCCGGTACGGGATCACCTGGCGCAGGAACACGCTCGTGCTCGTGCGCAGGACGCGCCGGTCGATCGCGTCGAGATTGCAATGCTCCGGAGCCCGCGCCATCGGATCGTCCAGATGCTGCGTCGAAACACGCATTCCGCCGGGCCCGCCGCGTTTGTAGCATCCTCGTATGCTCAACGCCGATCTCCCTCTGCACCTCCCGGAAACGCCCGATGACCAGCGCGGCCGCGCCGTGGCCGCGTGGAGCGAGGCGGTCGAGATCCGCACCTACGAGCCGGGCGAACCCGCGGGCATGCCGGCATTCCTCGAGACCCGCGTCTACCAGGGCTCGTCGGGCCGGGTCTACCCGCTGCCGTTCATCGAGTCCGTCGCGACCGAGCCGATCTCGAAGAGCTGGGAGGCCGTGCATCTCGAGAACGAGTACGTGCGGCTCATGATCCTGCCCGAGATCGGCGGTCGCATCCACATCGCCGTCGACAAGGCCACCGGTGGCGACCTGTTCTACCGCAACAACGCGATCAAGCCGGCACTCGTGGGTCTCGCAGGCCCATGGATCTCGGGGGGCATCGAGTTCAACTGGCCCCAGCACCATCGCCCCGGCACGTTCCTGCCGATGGACTGGACCATCGAACACGAGCACGACGGCTCCGTCACCGTCTGGTGCTCGGACCATGACCCCTTCGAACGGATGAAGGGCATGCACGGCATCCGGCTGCGCCCGGGCAGCGCGGTCATCGAGGCACGCGTGCGCCTGTTCAACCGGACCCCGCTCACGCAGACGTTCCTGTGGTGGGCCAACGTGGCCGCCCGCGTGCACGACGACTACCAGTCCTTCTTCCCGACCGACGTGACGATGGTCGCCGACCATGCGAAACGCGCGATCAGCGCGTTCCCCGCAGCCGACCGGCCGTACTACGGCATCGACTACCCGGCGCGGGCCGATGCCTCGAACGCCGAGTTCGTCGGCGTCGACGCGGACCGGCTCGACTGGTACCGCAACATCCCGGTTCCGACCTCGTACATGTGCGTCGGGAGCGCAGACGACTTCTTCGGCGGGTACGACCATGATGCCGGTCTCGGGTTCGTGCACGTCGCGGACCACCGCATCGCCCCTGGCAAGAAGCAGTGGACGTGGGGCAACGCGCCGTTCGGCTGGGCCTGGGACGACAACCTCAGCGATGGCGACGGTCCGTACATCGAACTCATGGCGGGCGTGTACACGGACAACCAACCCGACTTCTCGTACCTCGCCCCAGGCGAGACCAAGACCTTCAGCCAGTACTGGTATCCATTCCACGACATCGGGCCGGTGCAGCAGGCGAGCACCGAGGTGGCCGCGCGACTCACCGTCGAGCCGGTCGGCGATGCGGGATCGCCGCCCGTGGCACGCATCGGCATCGCGACGACCCGCGAACGCCCCGCACTGCACGCAGAGCTCCGCGACGCCGCCGGCGCCGTGCTCTGGCACACGACCGAGCGAGTCGCGCCGGGCGTCGCACTCAGTGCGGAGATCGAACTCGCAGCCCCGGGGCCGGTCGAGCTCGTGATCACGGATGCCGATACCGAGCTGCTGCGATGCTCCACGGCCGAGCGCCCGAGCGCCGAACCCGTCGAGCCGGCGACCGAACTGCCGGCACCCGAGGACATCGACTCCGCCGACGAGCTCTACCTCGCGGGGCTGCACCTCGCCCAGTACCGCCACGCGACCCGTTCGCCCGAGCCCTACTGGGAGGAATTGCTGCGCCGCGATCCGCTCGACTCCCGCGCCAACGTCGCGCTCGGCGAGCGCCGCCTGCGCGCGGGGCGGCTCGACGACGCCGAGCGGCACCTGCGCGCGGCGATCGCCCGCGAGACGCGACGCAACCCGAACCCCGCCACGGGCGATGCGCACTACCTGCTGGGTCTCGTGCTGATGGCGCGGGGCGAGCGGGAACCGGCCTACGACGCGGTCGCGAAGAGCCTCTGGAACGCCGCGTGGCGTGTGCCGGCCCGTCTCGCGATGGCACGGCTGGACGCGGCCGGCGGCCGCTGGGCTGCCGCGCTCGCGAACGCCGACGAGGCGCTGCGATTCGAGTCCGAGCAGTTGCAGGCGATCGCGATCGCCGCGATCGCGCTTCAGAGGATCGGCCGCGAGGCCGAGGCGGAGCGGATGCTGCGCCGAGCCGCGGCGCTCGATCCGCTCGACCTGTGGATCAGGGACCTGCTCGGCGAGCCGCCGTCCGGGGCCGAGGCGCACCACCTCCTCGACCTCGCGGGAGAGTACGCCGACCTCGGGCTCGAGGGTGAACGCCTTCGCGTGCTCGATCTGGCCGTCGATGCCGCGCTGCGGCATCCGGTGCCGGGCGCCGGCAACGCGCTGCCGCTCGTGCACTACCACCGGGCGGAGGCGCTGCGCCGATTGGGCAGGACCGGCGACGCCGACGACGCCCTCGTCGCGGCCCGCGAATCCGACGCCGCGGCTGCGTTTCCGGGCGGACTCGCCGACGCGCTCGTGCTCGAGCGGGCGCTCGCGCGCGACGAAGCCGACGCCCGTGCGCACGCGCTGCTCGGCCACTGGCAGTACTTCCATCGCCGCCACGCGGACGCGATCCGCCACCTCGAGGCATCCGCGGCCCTCGATCCAGGCGATGCCGCGGTGCACCGCGGGCTCGGGCTCGCGGCGTACAACGTGGCACACGACGGGGTGGCCGCCGCCGCTCACTACGCGCGTGCGCTCGCACTCTCGCCCGAGGATGCGAAGCTCCTCGTCGAGGCCGACCAGCTCGCGCGGCGCAACGGGGTCGCCCCCGAGGAACGCGAACGGCGGCTCGCTGCCCGGCCCGCCGTCGTCGCCCTCCGCGACGACCTCACGATCGCCTGGGCTGAACTGCTCACGCTCACCGGCGAGCCGGAACGGGCCGTCGAGCTCATCGCGAGCCGTCGATTCCACCCATGGGAGGGTGGCGAGGGCGAGGTGCTCCGCGTCTGGACGCTCGCCCAGCAGTCGGTCGCCGGCCGCATGATCCGCAGCGGCGAGGCCGAGGGCGCGGTGGCGGCGTTGCGCGCCGCACTCGTGCCGCCCGCGAACCTCGGCGAGGCGCGGCATCCGCTCGCGAACTGTTCCGACGTGCTGCTCGCGCTCGGCGACGCGCTCGAGTTCGCCGGGCATGCCGACGAGGCACGTGCCGCCTGGGCCGCCGCCGCGTCGAGCGCCGGCGACTTCACGACCATGCTCACCGTGCCGTACTCGCCGATGACCTACTTCTCGGTGCTCGCGGCCCGCAGGCTGGGCGACGATGCGACGGCGGCTCGGCTGATCGACGGACTGCGCGACTACCTCGCGGGCAAGCGCGTCGAGGTGCCCTCGATCGACTACTTCGCCACCTCGCTCCCGTCGATGCTGACGTTCATCGACGACCCGCAGGTCGGTCACCGGGCCCTGATCGACCTGCTCGACGCGCAGGTCGCCCTCCTCGAGGGGCGCGATGAGGACGCCATGGTGTTCCTCGAAGCGCGCCGCGACGCGGACCCGGCCGATCCGCTCGCCCGCACGCTGCTCGCCGATGCGGTCGCGCCCGCCTGAATCGGGTCGACCACGCGGATGCCACGGCGCTGCGCCGCGGCATCCGCTCACCCCTTGTGCTGGTTGCGGTAGTCGCGCGGCGTGACGCCGTGCACCTTCTTGAACTGGCGCGCGAAGTAGAACGAGTCGGGGTACCCGACGGCGGCGGCGATGGAGGCGACGGTGTCGTTCGTCGTGTCGAGCAGCTCACGCGCCTTCGCCATGCGCAGCATCGTCTGGTACTGCAGCACCGGCGTGCCCAAGTGCCGCTTGAACAGCGCGCTGAAGTGCGAGGTGCTGAGCGAGGCGACCGCGGCGAGTTCGGCGACCGTCACGTGCTCGGCGAGGTGCGTGCGCAGGTAGTCGGCGGCCTGCTCGACGACATCGGTGGAGTCGGCCGCACCCTGGCGATCGGCGGCCAGCAGTGTGAGCACGTGCCAGGCTGCGCCGGCGGCGGCGAGCAGGCTCGGGGTCGTCGAGTCGCGTTCGTTCCACGCGACGACCTCGGTCATGAGCGACACGACGTGATACAGGTTGCTCACCCGACGCACCGGGTGGTGCGCCGTCATGCCCGACACGCGCAGGAAGGCCTCGAGGTCGGGTCCCGTGACATGGAACCACCACAGCGTCCAGGGGTCGTCCTCGTCGGCGCCGTAGCCGTGCGGCAGACCCGGCGGGAGGATGACGACCTGCGATGCGCTGACATCGAAACGTCCAGCCGGAGTCTCGCACCAGCCGCGACCCTCGACGCAGACGAGCACCACGAGCTGCGCGAGGGGGGTGTGCCGCACCCGTCCGTGGGATTGCGCCTGCGGAAAGTATCCGCAGTCGGTCACCACGAGATGAGCCGTTCCCGGCTGCTGGAGGAACTCGCGCACACGTGGGCGCGGGAGGACGAGCATTCGCTGGCCGGGGAATCCGTCTGGGATGAGCACCGGATGATTCTGCGCCTCGGATCGTCGTTCTGTCCAGATAGACCGCAGAATTCTCTATCGGAGCACCACGTTCGCTGGCGTAGCGTCATCACCAGTCTCGAGGCGGTCTGCACCACGACCGGCTCGGGTCCCCGCCGGCAGGATGCCGACGCACAGCCCGTTCACCCCCAGAATTGGAGTCGAAGATGACCCACACAGCACGACGTCGCCGCATCGCCGCCCTCGGTGTCGCAGTCGCCGCGTCCGCACTCCTGGCCGGATGCGTCTCGACCGGCGGTGCGGCCCCTGCCGCATCGAGCGGCGAGGACGCCGAAGGCTCGCTGATCCTCCAGTCGCGGTTCACCGACGCGGAGAAGGGCGGCATCGAGGAGCTCGTCGACAACTTCAACGCGCTCGACGAGGGCACGGTCGAGCTCAACAGCATCCCGACCGCCACGTTCAACTCCCAGCTGCCGACGTACCTGACGGGTTCGAACCCGCCCGACGTCTACACCTGGTACGCAGGTCAGGCCACGCGCGAGTTCGCCGATCAGGGCCTCCTGCTCGACCTCTCCGATGTGTGGGACGGCATGGAGAACTTCCCGCAGGCACTGCGCACCCTGAGCCAGACCGACGACGGCACCGAGGTGTTCGTGCCGACCGGGTACTACTGGTGGGGCATGTACTACTTCAAGAGCGACTTCGAGAAGCTCGGTGTCACCCCGCCGACGACGTGGGACGAGTACCTCGCGGTCTGCGACAAGATCAAGTCGCAGGGCGTCAACCCGATCACGATGGGGCTGAGCGACAACGCCTGGCTCGCATCGGCCTGGTTCGACTACCTCGACCTGCGCATCAACGGCGGCGACTTCCACCTGGCCCTGCTCTCGGGCGAGGAGTCGTACGACAGCCCCGAGGTGCACGCGGTGTTCGACGCGTTCGCCGAGGTGCTCCCGTACCTGGATCCCGCCGTGCTCGGCACGGCCCAGAACCAGGCCATGAGCGACTTCTCCCAGGGCAAGTCGGCCATGTACCTGCTCGGAGCGTGGGCCCAGCCGTCGGTGCCCGAAGACCGCCAGGACGACCTCGCGTTCTTCCAGTTCCCGATCATCGACCCCTCGGTGCCGATCGCCGAGGAGGCGCCGACCGACGGCTTCATCGCGAGCGTCAAGACGACGAAGCCCGACCTCACCAAGCGGTTCCTCTCGTACGTCGCGACCCCCGAGGCGCAGGCTGCGCTCGTCAAGGGGCAGCAGGGCACCGCGCTGGCCGCGAACCCCGACGCCGAGCAGACCCTGAACGCACTCGCCGCGCAGGGCAAGACGATGCTCGAGTCCGCCGACCAGGTCACCCAGTTCTACAACCGCGACGCGGGTGATGCGCAGCAGGGGCCGGCCGACACCGCGCTGACCCAGTTCATCGCCGACCCGTCGGCCGTCGACTCCATCCTCGCCGAGTGGCAGGCCGCGGCCGAGAAGGTCCGGGCGAATCAGTGACGAGCACCACCGCGACTCGCGGCCGGCGGCGGGTCGGGTTCCCGCCGCCGGTCGTGCTCCTGCTCGTCCTCGTGCCGTTCCTCATCGAGGCGATCGGGGTGTTCTGGCCCGCCTTCCAGGGCATCGGACTGTCGTTCCTGCGTTGGAACGGCATCGCCCCGGCCGAATCGGTGGGCGTGCAGAACTACGTCGACCTGGGCAGCGACCCGATCTTCATCACCGCGCTGAAGAACACGGCGATCTGGATCGTGCTGTTCGGCGGGATCTCGTTCGTCGCGGGCCTCGGCGTCGCGATGCTCTTCCAGTCCGAGCGCCGCGGCGTCGGCGTCTACCGCACGGCGCTGTTCCTGCCGATCGTCTTCTCGCTCGTCGTCACGGCGCTCATCTGGAGCGCGTTCTTCCAGCCGTCGGGGGTCCTGAACACGGCCCTCGGGGGCCTCGGGCTCCAGGACTTGCAGCGCGTCTGGCTCGGCGATCCCGACACCGCCCTCTACGCCGTGATCATCGCCGCGCTCTGGCGTGAGATCGGCTACGTCATGGTGCTCTTCATCGCCGGCCTCAAGGGCATCGACCCGGCGGTGATGGAGGCAGCGCGCGTCGACGGGGCCACCGCCTGGCAGCGCTTCCGGCACATCACCTTCCCGCAGTTGCGCAGCGTGAACCTGGTCGTCCTGAGCGTGCTCGTCATCGACTCGCTGCGGTCGTTCGACATCGTGTGGGCGATGACGCAGGGCGGGCCCTTCCACTCGAGCGAACTGCTCAGCACCTACATGTTCTCGACGGCATTCGAGACCCGCGCCCTCGGCTACGCGTCCGCCATCGCCGTCGTCATCTTCGTGCTCGCCCTCGCGGTGATCATCTCCTACCTGGTGCGAGCGCTCTCGGAGGACAAGGAATCATGACCACGACAACGCTTCCCAGCCTCCGACCGACCGCGCAGACCCCACCGCCGGCGCCTCCCGCGCGACGCCGGAGCGGACGCAAGGCCGCCCGCACCGCCGGCTTCCACAGCCTCTCCGTGCTGATCTCACTCGCCTGGTTCGCGCCGATCCTGCTCATCATCGTCACCTCGTTCCGCACATTCGACGACGTCAGCAAGAACGGCATCGCGAGCGTGCCGCAGAGCTTCACCCTCGAGACCTACCTGCAGGCGTGGAACCAGGGCGGCATGTTCCAGGCTACCGTGAACAGCCTGGTCGTGACCATCCCGACGGTGGTGCTCAGCCTCGCGCTCGCCGCCGCCGTGGCCTTCGGCCTCAGCCGCTACCGCGTCCCGTTCCGCCGCACGATCCTGCTCGTGATGCTCGCGGGCAACCTGCTGCCGGTGCAGATGCTGCTCATCCCGATCACGCGCATCACCCAGCAGATCGGCATCTACGACACGCTGATCGCGCTCATCATCGTGCAGACCGCATTCGGCCTCGGCTTCTACACGTTCGTGCTCTACGGGTTCATGCGAACCGTGCCGCACGAGCTCCAGGAGGCGGCGGTGCTCGACGGCGCCGGACCGATGCGCATCTTCTTCCAGGTGATCCTGCCGCTCACCCGGCCCGCGCTCGCCGCGCTCGGCGCGCTCTCGTTCACCTGGATCTTCAACGACCTGCTCTGGTCGATCACCCTGCTGCAGACCTCGTCGAAGCTGCCCATCACGGCGGCCGTGCTGTCGCTGCAGGGCCAGTACGTCTCGTCGTGGTCGGTGATCGCCGCCGCCACGGTCATCGCCGCGATCCCGTCGGCGATCGTGTTCCTCATCTTCCAGAAGAGTTTCGTCGGCGGACTCGCGCTCGGCGCGGTGAAATAGGGCGGATGACGCAGATGACCACGCCACAGACTCCCGTGCACCTCGCGGCCGGCGGCACGAGCCTCGTCGTCGATCTCGGCGACGAGCGCCTGCCGCGCATCCTGCACTGGGGTGAACCGCTGGGCGACACGGATGCCTCGGAAGCTCGACGCCCTCGCGGTCGCGGCGCTGCCCGCGGTCGGCGACAGCGCCGTCACCTATCCGCAGCCCGTCCCCGTGCTCGCACAGCTCGGAGAGGGGTGGCTCGGCCGCCCCGGACTCGTCGGCGACGAACATGGCCGGCGATGGGCGCCGGTGTTCCGCAGCCGCGCGCACGAACTGATCGACGACCCCGAGGGGCCGTTGCTGCGGGTGCACGCCGTCGACGAGGCGTCCGACCTGGAACTGGATCTCGAACTGCAGGTGCTGCACGGCAGTGGCCTCGTCCGGCAGCGCGCGCACCTCGTGAACCGTGCGCAGCACCCGTTCCGCGTGCAGCGGCTCGAGCTCGCACTGCCCGTTCCCGAAGCCGCCGACGAGGTGCTCGACCTCACCGGGCGCTGGTCGCTCGAGAAGGTTCCCCAGCGCCGTGCCTTCGACGTAGGCGAATGGGTGCGGGCCTCGCGCGGCGGCAAGCCGGGTCTCGAGCACACCATGCTGCTCGTCGCGGGCGTTCGCGGATTCGGCTTCCGGTCGGGTCGGGTCTGGGCCACCCACCTCGCGTGGAGCGGCAACCAGGAACTCGTCGCCGAACGCGTGCCGGCGAACACCAGCCGTCTCGCCGCGAGCGAGTCGCTGCTCGCCGGGGAGGTTGTGCTCGACCGGGGCGTCGCGTACTCGACGCCGTGGCAGTTCGGTTCCTGGGGAGACGGGCTCGACGCGCTCGCCGCCCGCTTCCACCGCCATCTGCGCGCCCGATCGCGGCGACCTGACGTGCCGCGCCCCGTCGTGCTGAACACCTGGGAGGCGGTCTACTTCCGTCACGATCCGGTCGCGCTCGGCGAGCTCGCCGAGCTCGCCGCGTCGATCGGCATCGAACGGTTCGTCGTCGACGACGGCTGGTTCACCGGCCGTCGAGACGACACGAGCTCCCTCGGCGACTGGGACGTCGATCCAGGGGTCTGGCCCGAGGGGCTCGGCCCGTTGGCCCGACGCGTGCACGACCTGGGCATGGAGTTCGGCCTGTGGTTCGAGCCCGAGATGGTGAACCCCGACTCCGAGCTCGCCCGCGCCCACCCCGAGTGGCTGTTCGACGCGGGTCATGGCCCCGGATTGCCGTCGCGGTACCAGCACGTGCTCGACCTCGGCCACCCCGACGCCTACGATCATGTGCTCGAGCGGATGTCGCGACTCATCGGCGAACTCGGCGTGGACGCCGTGAAGTGGGACCACAACCGGTACCTGCTCGACGCCGGTCATACGCCCGACGGCCGCCCCGGGGTGCGTGCGCAGACGCTCGCGGCATACCGCATGATGGCGGAGCTGCGTCGCCGGCACCCCGATCTCGAGATCGAGTCGTGCGCGAGCGGCGGCGGCCGCATCGACCTGGGCGTGCTCGAGTACTGCGCCAGGGTGTGGCCGAGCGATACGAACGACCCGCACGAGCGGCTCGAGATCCAGCGTTGGACCGGGCTTCTCGTCCCGCCCGAGATGCAGGGCACCCACATCGGCGCAGAGGAATCACACACCACCCGCCGCTCGCACCCGCTCGACTATCGTGCAGAGAAAGCGTTGTGGGGCAACCTCGGCGTCGAGGTGAACCTGCTCGAGGCGGGCGAGTCCGAGCGCGCCGCGCTCGCAGGCTGGGTGGACTTCCACAAACGCCACCGCGAACTCCTGCATGCCGGCGTCGTCGTGCACGCCGACCCCGCCGAACCGGCACTGCGACTCGAGGGCGTCGTCGCCGCCGACTCGACCGAGGCGCTCTATGCGATCAGCCTCGTCGAACGCCCGCGCACCTGGCCTCCGGGGCGTGTCGGACTTCCGGGCCTCGACGACGATCGTCGCTACGAGGTTCGGGCCGTCTTCCCCGGGTCGCCGGCACCGGCGGGTGTCGTGCAGCCGCCATGGCTGGCCCACGGCGTGCGCATGAGCGGCCGGATGCTGCGAGTCGTCGGCCTCGAGGCGCCGACGCTCGACGTCGACCGGTCGATGCTGCTGCGGGTGGTGGCCGCGTCGGCATGATCACGCTCGCCGCCGGGCGCGGAGGGCATGTCGTCGAAGCGGTCGTGTCGCCGGTCGGCGCGTCGGTGCGCCGTCTCGTGGTCGACGGGATCGAACTCGTGCGCAACACGCTCGATGAGGTTCCTCCGCTCTCGGCGGGCGTGATCCTCGCGCCGTGGCCGAACCGCGTCGCCGACGCCCGGTGGGTCCACGAGGGTGCGACCGAGCAGCTGGCGGTGACCGAACCGGGCCTCGGGCATGCGCTGCACGGACTGCTCGCCGAGCGTGCCTACTCGGTCGCGGCCCGCGACGCGTCGACGGTCGTGCTGGCAGCGACCGTCGAACCCGCGCCCGGGTATCCGTTCCGGCTCGACACGAGCGTGGCCTACACGCTGACCGCCTCGGGCATCCGTGCGATCCACCGCATCGCCAACCGCGGCCAGCGCCCAGCGCCGGTCGCCCTCGGCGCGCACCCTTACCTGCGGCTCGGCGACCGCGCGGTCGGCGACCTCGTCTTCACGACGACGGCACGTCGGGCGCTTCAACTGGATGCCCGCCACATCCCGATCGGATCCTTCCCGGTCGAGGGCACCGCGTTCGACCTGCGGTCGGGACGCCGCGTGCGCGACCTGCCATGGCACGCCGCATACACCGACCTGCAGCAGCATCCGTCGCAGGGCCACCGCCACCGGCTGACCGACCCCGTCACCGGCCAGGCGGTCGTGGTCGAGGCGGGACGCGACTTCGCCTGGCTCCAGACCTTCGTCACCGAGGAGTTCCCCGGCACCGCCGCCGACGGTCTCGCCGTGGCCGTGGAGCCCATGACGGCACCACCGGATGCGCTGAACAGCGGCGAGGGACTGCGCTGGCTGGGACCCGGCGACATGTGGGAAGCCCGCTGGGGAATCCGGTTCGAGGATTCCCCAGCGGGCTGAGGCGATGCGCTACGCCGTCACGCGCAGGTGATCGTGGGTGCGGCCCAGTCGGCGCGATCGTTGTACCCGCCGTCACCGCCGTCGCCGACGTGCAGCACGAGTTCGCGCACGCCCGAGACGTCGACGTCGAACTCGGCGGCCGTGCCCCGCGAGACCACCCCGGTCTCCCAGAGGGTCACGCCGTCGCCGATGAGCTGGAACGTCGCCGTGCCGCCGTCGGGGCCGACGCCGTCCACGACGTCGTCGATGCCGGCGAGCCCCGTGAGTGCGGTGCAGGCCCCGCCGAGGTAGTAGCGGATGTCGGACGGGCTCGCCACGCCGATGCCCGTCTCATACGTCGTTCCCGCGACCCGGATGGGGTTGCCGCCGCCGACGCTCTCGTCGATGGCCGGCTCCATCCAGCCGCTCGTGCCCTCGACCCACGTGTGGTGGGACAGCGGCAGGCCTGGCCCGCTCGGCGGAGCGGGGGCGACGGTCGTGGCGAGCGGCGCCGAGGTCACGGTCACCTTCTTCGAGGACAGCTTCAGCGGGTAGAACGTCGCCGTCGCGGTCGCCTCATAGCGTTCGGCGCCTGCCGCGGCGGGCACGGTGATCGTGAACCGCGCCTCGTCCGACCGGCCGGCCGCGACGAGCGCGGGCGTTCGCCCGCTCGCTGCGACGGTCCATCCGTCCGGCACGTCCAGCCGCAGCTTGGGCAGGAGCACGGGCGTCGTGCCGTCATTGCGCAGGGCCACCGTCGCCTGCAGCGTCGAGCCGCCCGCGACGAGCAGCGAGCCCGTCGGGGTGACCGTCTCGCCGTCGACCGCGGTGACCGTCGGCGCGCCCACGATGAGCCGCGGCACCTCTGGCAGGCCGTGCGCGCGCTCCACGCGGAGCAGCGTCGTGCCGTGCGCCGGGACGACGGCACGGAGCGTGCCCTTGGACTCGGTGACCGCGTCGGTCCAGGCATCCTTCATCTCGAAGCGCGCTCCGGTCAGGCCCACGGCCTTCGCCGTGGTCGATACCTCGGCGGGCGCCGCGCTGCGATTGAGGAGGGCCACGGCGACCGACCCGTCGGCGAGCGGCTTGGCCCAGGTCTCGGCGGTGCCGGCGTCGCCGATGCGAGTGGCCTGCTTGCCGAGGGGATCCTGGTTGATCGCCAGGACATCGGGGTCGAGCAGCGCCGCCAGCGAAGCCTCGCTGAGCGTGCGCGGGTCGCTCGCGATGACGAGCGGCGCGGCCGCCACCGCCCAGAGCGACATCTGCGTGCGGAACTCCTCGTCGCTCATGCCGAGCTCCGGGCCGAGATAGTCGGGGTCGTTCCAGTGCCCGGGGCCGGCGGCCTCCGGATGGCGCGCGTTCGCGTCGTAGTTGCGCAGCACGTCGGAGTACTTCATCATGCCGACGAAGCCGCTGTCGGTGTACGTACGCCAGGACTCGGCGATCCCGGGCGCATAGCTCCAGGAGTGCGTGGACTGCTGATCCTCGGGATAGTGGCCCCAGTCGGGCGAGGTGACCGGGTTGCACAGGTTGAAGTTGATCGGTCGATCGCTGCTGTTGTTGCGCAGCGCCTCGGCGAACTCCGTGTACACCGTCTCGGGGTCGAGGCCCGCGGTGATCCCGCACAGGAAGTCGACCTTGACCGCGTCGTACCCCCAGGCGGCGAAGGTGTCGGCGTCGGTCTGGTAATAGCCGTGGCTGCCGAGACCGCAACTGCCCGGGATGTAGGGCCCAGCGTCGGTGTAGATGCCCGCCCGGAGTCCCTTCGCATGGATCGCGTCGGCGAGACCGTCCATGCCGTCGGGGAACCGCTCCGTGTCGACGGCGAGGATGCCGTCCTCACCGCGGGGCACGTCGGCCTGCCAGCCACCGTCGAGCCACACGATGTCGTAGCCTGCATCGGCGAGGCCGGACGACACCAGGAAGTCGGCGACCTCGAGCACCGAGTCGGCGGAGAAGTCGCCGCCGAGCCCGTAGTAGGTGTTCCAACCCTGGTACGGCGTGGGGCTCAGCGAGGGGTCTCCGACCGACATCGGGGCCGCAGCCCCCATCGCCGATGACGGTGCGGATGCGACGGGCAGGGCCGTCGCCGGTGCGGCAACCGCTGCGGTCGCGGGTGCCGTCACCGCCCCTATGGAGACGAGGACCGCGATGGTCGCGGTCGAGATTCGTCGTGGATACATTCCAGCTCCTGACTTCATCGTCGGTTGTACGCGTCGGGTCGCGAATGGACGTTCCCCATCCGAGCAGGGGGAGCATCGGTCCGGAATGCACAGGAGACCGCACTATCTGGACGATCCGCGGACCGTCCGGCGGCGGTCGCGCGGTCGAATCAGGTCCTCGTCTATGCTCGTGGCGACGATCGGCGACCCGCATGGCGCACGCATTCGGTGCGGCCCACGAGAGCGGTCGCTGCGACGGCCGAGGAGGTGGATCGATGACGCAGTTCCGGGCGGTCGTGGAGCCGCACGAGAAGATGAAGGGCCTCGAGGTGCCCGCGGCGGCGGTCGACGAACTCGGCGGGGGCAGGCGCCCGCGGGTGACCGTCACCGTCAACGGGTATTCGTGGGAGACACGGGTCGCGATCATGCTCGGCCGCAACCTCATCGGCCTGAGCAGCGCCAACCGTGCTGCCGCCGGGCTCGTGGTCGGCGAGGAGGTCGCCGTGCAGCTCGAGCTCGCGGCGGAGCCGGTCGATGTCGACGTGCCCGACGACGTCGCCGCCGCGCTGGAGGTCGATCCTGCGGTGCGCGCCAGCTTCGACGCCCTCACGATCAGCCAGCGTCGACAGCACATGCGGGTCATCGACCAGGCCAAGACGCAGCCGACGCGGCAGCGCCGCATCGAGAAGCTCGTCGACGACCTGCGTGGGGCGGAAACCGCGTCGGCGTGACTTCAGCCGCCGAGCCCGCCGACCGATTCTCCGTCGGCGCGCCGCCCGCCCGCCCCGGCGTGATCTGATGGGAGCATGCCCACCACTCGTCTCGCCGTGACCGGCGCCACCTGGATCACGCCGAGCCTCCGCAGGCTCCACCTGCACAGCGACGACCTCTCGGCGTTCGCCGGCAGCGCATTCACCGATCGCTACCTCAAGCTCGTCTTCCCCAAGCCGGGCGTCGTCTACCCCGAGCAGATCGACGTGCGGGAGCTGCGCGCCACGATGCCCGCCGAAGACCTCCCGGTGGTGCGCACGTACACGGCGCTGCATCCGGATGTCGCGGCGGGCACGCTCGACATCGATTTCGTCGTGCATGGCGACGAGGGGGTCGCGGGCCCATGGGCGGCGAAGGCTCAGGCCGGCGACATCCTGCTCGCGAACGGGCCCGGAGGAGCGTACCGGCCGCATGCCGACGCCGACTGGCACCTGCTCGCCGGCGACGAGTCGGCGGTGCCCGCCATCGCGGCGGCACTCGAGGTGCTGCCCGCCGATGCCGTGGCAAGGGTCGTCGTGCTCGTCGAGTCCGCCGCGCACGAACCGGGGCTCGCCCTGCCGAGCGGGGCATCCGTCGTGTTCCTGCACCGAGACGGCGGCACCGGCGAGGGCCTGCTCGCCGAGGCCGTGCGCGCCGTCGACTGGCTCGACGGCCGAGCGCACGCGTTCGTGCACGGCGAGGCCGAGGAGGTCATGCGCGGCGTGCGGCCGTACCTGCGCACCGAGCGCGGTCTCGGTCGCGATCAGCTCTCGATCTCGGGGTACTGGCGTCGGGGCCGCACCGAGGAGTCGTTCCGCGAGTGGAAGGCCGACTTCGCGCTCGCCGAGGGCGACGCGGGCTGACATCTGGCACGAACGCGGTGATGCGTTCCTGCTCGAGAATTCAGCTTCGCGTACCTCGAGAATTCAAGTACGGATGGTGCGTAAATTCAATTCCGATTGGCTCGCAAATTCAATTACAGCCGCCTCGAAAATTCAATACCAGCAAGCGATGAGCGCTAGAATCAGACGATGACCGCATCGCGTGAAACCATCATCCGGCGAGCTGCTGCCATTGCACGCGATCGAATGGATGAAGAGCCGGTTCTTCTCCTCGAAGGGCCCCGCAGCGTGGGCAAGTCCACAATGCTTCGCGCGATCGCACGTGATGCTGGAACTGCGGTCGTCGATCTGGATGACCTGGCGACTCGCGATGCGGTCGCGTCCGACCCGGCGCTGTTCATGTCCGGGAGTTCGCCGGTGTTGGTGGATGAATATCAGAAAGCACCGTTGGTCCTGGACGCGATCAAAGCCGAGCTGAACATGCGCACGGAACCGGGTCGGTTCGTTCTCGCGGGATCGACCCGGTATGAGACCCTGCCCGAGGCCGCCCAATCACTCACGGGCCGGCTCAGCCGTGTGCAGATCCAACCCTTCACGCAAGCCGAGATCGACGGCACTCAGAACGACTTCCTGGCCAAGTTGTTCCATGATCCATCAGGCCTGATCGCGCCCCGTCTGTCCACGACGAGCCGGGGCGAGTACATCCATCGGATTGTTCGCGGAGGATTTCCGCTCGCGCTCGACCGACCGACCGAGGCTTCCCGTGGGCGCTGGTTCGACGACTACATCCGGCTGTCACTGGAACGCGACGCCAAGGATGTCAGCAAGCTTCGGCAGTCGGCGGCCTTGCCCCGGCTGCTGCAGCGACTTGCGGGTCAGACGGCGCAGGTTCTCAATGCCGCCGAGGCCACAACGGATACGGGATTGACTTCTGCAACGATCGAGGGGTACATACGAGTCCTGGAAGCCCTGTTCCTGGTTCACCGCCTCGACGCGTGGGGAACCACCCTGACGGCGCGGTCCGGCAGTAAGCCGAAGGTTCATGTCGTCGACTCGGGGGTTGCGGCGCACTTGCTCCGGCTGAACTCGGAACGCCTGGCTCAACGCGACGCGAGCGCACTGACAGAGTTCGGGCATCTGCTGGAGAGCTTCGTCGTCGGCGAGCTCGGGCGACAAGCTTCGTGGTCCGACGAGATCGCTGGAGTCGGGCATTGGCGAACCTATGACGGCGATGAAGTCGACTTCATCGCGGAACAACGCGATGGATCCGTCGTCGGCATCGAAGTGAAGGCCGGTCGTCGCGTCGCGGGCGCCGAGCTTGCACCGATGCGCAGCCTTCGAGATCGCTTGGGAAGCCGGTTCAGAGCCGGTGTCGCCCTGTACCTGGGCGAACGTTCGTACACGTACGACGACCGCCTCCACGTCATGCCAGTCGATCGCCTCTGGACCTGAGCGACCGCGACACCAGAGGCCGCGACGGCTCGGCGGGGCGTCGCCGCCCTGCCGAGCCGTCGGTGTTCACGGGGTCACTGGACTGACGTACGTCTGCCGCTGGATCGTCGGCTGCGGCGGTATCGCCGGCAGCCAGTCCGGTTCCTCCTCGGGCTCCTCGTCCGCTTGGGCGACCGCGTGCACAGCGGGCTCGGGAGCCTCGGGCTGGGGCAGCGTGCCGAGTCGATCGACCTGCTCGGTGAGCGCGTCGAGCACCGAGCGCAACTGGATCTGGGCGACCTGCGCGTAGGTGCGCACGTACTCGATCTCGGGCATCGACGGCAGCGTGATGCTGCCGGTGGCCGTACTGGGCTCGGCGGAGGCGGCCCCGGCGGAACCGGAGGCGGCCCCGGCGGCCCCGGCGGCCCCGGCACCGGCCGCGCCGGCGGCCTCGGCCGTGCGCTCCTGCGCCTCGCGATACTGCGTGCGCGCCGTGAGCACGAGATCGCGCGCGTACGCCTCGGCGTCGGCGACCGCCTTGTCGGCGATCATCTGCGCCTGCGAGAGCAGGCCGACCGCGCCGAGCGTGACCTCGTGCTCGAGGTCGGCGTTGTCCGAGCTCTTGAGCTTCGTGTTCTCGGCTCGAAGCGCCGCCAGTTCCCGACGGTTCTCGTCGAGCGCTGCGCGCACGTCGTCGAGCGCTGCGCGAACCTCGTCGACGGTCTTCGCCAGGTCGGCCACGAACGTGTCGACCTCGGAGCGGTCGTAGCCGCCGAGCGGCCGCGAGGCGAAGCTCACGGCGCCCCGCTCCGGCAGGTGCGAGACGGCCGCCACGAGCCCGCCTTCGGGCGCTGGAGGTTGAGGGATCGGGAGTTCGTCTTCGTCGTCCCAAGTGGTCATCGGGCACTTCCCATCGGTTCTTCCACGAGCGGCGACGGCTGCGGGTCGCGCAGCCCGTCCTCATCGAGTGTGGCGAACAGTTCGAAACGGATGTCGGGCGACGGCACACCGAGCTCGCGCAGCCGGGAGGCGGTGTGGCGCACCATGGACGGCGACCCGCAGATCATCGCGAGGGCGCCGGGGGAGACGCCGGCCTCGACGGCCGCGTCGCTCACCAGGCCCTTGAGACCCGGGTAGCTGGGGTCGTCGGACACGACCGGCGTGTAGCTGAACCAGGGGCGGCCGGCGAGGCTCTGCATCAGACGGTGCTCGTACAGGTTCCACGGAACGCGGGCGCCGTGGAAGAGGTGCACGCGCGGGGCGTCCCCGGTCGCCTGCCACTGCAGGTCGAGGCGTTCCAGGTGCGACCGGAGCGGGGCCAGGCCCGTTCCGCCGGCGATCATGACGAGATCGCGCTCGCGGTCCGCCTCGGCGAGGGTCAGCTCCTGACCGACCGCGGCGCCCAGGCGCAGCACGTCGCCGACCTTCAGTCGCCGCACGATGGCGCTCGAGACCTGTCCGCCGGCCACGAGCTGCACGTGGAACTCGATCGTGCCGTCGGCGCGGGGCGCGTTGGCGGGGCTGTAGTACCGCCACATGCGCGGTGCGTACGGCGTCTCGACCGCGAACGACTGCCCCGGCTCGAACGCGAGGTCGGGCTCGGGGCGCACATGCACGATCGCGATGTCCATGCTGCGGCGCTCGACTCCGATGACCTGCCCGGCCCACGACGACGGGCTGCTCAGCTCGGACTCCTCGGCGGCCTGCACCATCGCGGTCGCGATCACGCCGTATGCGGCGGCCCAGTCCGCCGCGAGCTCGGGGGTCCAGAGCTCGCCGAGGAAGTGCTTCAACGTGGTGAGCAGCGAGAGGCCGACCGCGTCGTAGTGCTCGGCGATGACCTCGAACCGGCGGTGGTCGCGGCCGAGCTGCTGGATGAACGCGGTGACCTCGTCGAGCTGGTCGACGTTGGACACGATGCGCCCGAGGGCGCCGACGAGCCGGTCTCGCTGGGTGGCCATCGCGACCGGGAACATCGCCCGGAGTTCGGGGTGCGTGTAGAAGAGGTGCGAGTAGAAGAAGAGCGGCACCTCGTCGCCGAGCGTCTCGGCCAGCGACCAGGTGTGCTTCAGCGCGGCGGTGTCCACGCCTTTCAGGCCTGGGCCGCGGGGACCTCGACGATGTCGGGCTGGGTCGCGGCGACCGCGCCCACGGTGCGGTCGATGATCTCGGACGGGACCCCGGCCTCGGTGAGCGCGGCGATCAGGTGCCCGGCGACGGCGCCGAACTGCTCGGCCGTGATGCCCATGCCGGCGTGCGCCGCACGCAGCTCGCGTCCTTCGTAGGCGACCGGGCCGCCCATGACCTGCGAGACCAGCGCGACCTGGTGCCGCTTGAGCCGAACCATCTCGGTGCCCTCGAAGTGCCCGGCCAGCAGGTCGTCGCCGAGCACGAGTTCGTAGAACCGGTTGACGACGGCGGTCACGGCCGGTGCGCCGCCGACGGCCGCGTAGTCGCTCTGGGCTGGTTCGGTCTGCAGGTCGAGGGAGGTCATGTCGGGTTCGTCCATTCAATAGGGGGGTTTGGGACTCCCCTTTCCTAGCAGACCCCAAACGATCAGATCAAAGAATTCGCCCGATTCGGTGCCTCCCCGGGCCCATCGGCCGGCGCTCGGCGGTGCGGGTAGGCTGGCGGGGTGGAACCCGGCATGATCTTCGCCCTTGCATGGGCCACGCTCGCGCTCGTCGTCGGGGTCGTGCTCGTCGTGAGACGCCGCTGGCTCGCCGACACCATCACGGCCGAGCGCCAAGCCTCCGTGGCGCGCGCCGCATCCCGTGGCCCGAGTGCGAACGTCTTCCTCATCATCGGCCTGGTCTTCGTCGCGATGGGCCTGTTCATCGTCGTGTGGTGGGCCTCGGCCGCCTTCTGACCCGTCCGGCGACGGCGATCGACCGAGGTTGCGCGCGGTGTCGGCCGCTCGCGCGGAAGCTTCGGCGTCACCCGAAGATGCGCCGCCACACGTTCGTGTCGGCGAGGTCGAGCAGTTCGTCGCCGCGGCCCGACATCACGGTGCGCAGCGCGTAGAGCGTGAAGCCCTTCACCTGCTCCGCGGTGATCGACGGCGGGATCGAGAGCTCCTGGCGCGCCACGACGACGTCGACGAGGGCGGCGCCCGGCTCGGCGAAGGCGCGGGCGAGCGCGGCCTCGAGGTCGGCGCCGTGCTCCACGCGGATGCCGGTGATCCCGACGGATTCGGCCACCTCGGCGAAGTTCGGGTTCACGAGCTCGGTGCCGAAGTTCACGATGCCGGCGGCCTTCATCTCGACCTCGACGAAGTTCAGCGAGGAGTTGTTGAACACGACGATCTTGATCGGCAGGTCGTTCTGGCGGATGGAGAGCAGGTCGCCCATGAGCATCGACAGCCCGCCGTCGCCGGCGAGGGCGATCACCTGTCGCCCGGGGGCGGCACCCTGTGCGCCGAGCGCGTGCGGCATCGCGTTGGCCATGGAGCCGTGCGTGAACGATCCGATGAGGCGCCGGCCCCGCGACATCCGCAGGTATCGAGCGGTCCACACGACCGGTGACCCGACGTCGGCGGTGAAGATCGCGTCGTCGTCGGCGAGCCGGTCGATGAGGCGCGCGAGGTACTCGGGATGGATGGGTTGCTTGCCGTCGTCGTCCGCGAGCCCGTCGAGCTCGCGCCTGGTCTTCTCGTAGTGCTTCAGGCTCGACTCGAGGTGCTTGCCGCTGCGGTCGCCGGCGATGAGCGGAAGCAGCGCCGAGGCCGTCTCGCGAACGTTGCCGACGAGCCCGACGTCGACGGGCGTGCGGCGCCCGAGCTGCTCGCCGCGCAGGTCGACCTGCACGATCTTCGCCTTCGACGGGTAGAACTGCCGGTACGGAAAATCGCTGCCGAGGATGAGCAGCGCATCGCACTTCTCCATCGCCCGGTACCCCGACGCGAAGCCGAGCAGCCCGGTCATGCCGACGTCGTAGGGGTTGTCGTACTCGATGTGCTCCTTGCCGCGGAACGCGTGCACGATCGGGGCCTGCAGCCGTTCGGCGAGGGCGACGACCTCGTCGTGCGCGCCGGCCACTCCGGCTCCCGCGAGGATCGTGACGGATGCCGCGGAGTTCAGCACGCCCGCGGCCTCGGTCAGTTCGTCGGGGGAGGGCAGCACGCGCGGCCGGGTGGCGCGGATGGGCGCGCTCGGCCGGCGCGCAGGCGCATCGCGGAAGAACACGTCGCCCGGCACGACGACCACGGCCACGCCCTGCTTCTCGACCGCGGTGCGCATCGCGGTCTCGAGCACCCATGGCAACTGCGACGGGTCGCCGACGAGCTCGCAGTAGACGCTGCACTCGCGGAACAGCTCCTGCGGGTGCGTCTCCTGGAAGTACCCGCTGCCGATCTCGGACGACGGGATGTGCGAGGCGATCGCGAGCACGGGCACCCGGCTGCGCTGCGCGTCGAAGAGGCCGTTGATGAAGTGCAGGTTGCCGGGGCCGCAGCTGCCGGCGACGACCGCGAGCTCTCCGGTCACGGCCGCATCCGCTGCGGCGGCGAACGCGGCGGTCTCCTCGTGCCTGGCATGCAGCCAGCGGATGCCGCCATCACGGCGCAGTGCGTCGGTGAAGGCGTTGAGCGAGTCGCCCGGCAGGCCCCAGATGCGGCTCACCCCCGCCCGCTTCAGCGTCTGCACGAACAGTTCGGCGATCGTCTGCGACATCCTGCGTCCTTCCCCGGGGACTCCGGCGCCGGACGACGCCGCGCCTCCACCGTACGCTCGGCCGCGGCATCCTGCCCGGGCTTGAGAACGACGGTCGGATGTGAGAGGCCGGCCGGGCCCTCACCAGCCGCTGCGCGTCGGCGTGTGGCCGTCGCGGGCGTCGTCGGGCATCGGCATCTCGGCGCGCAGGCCGAGCAGCCGGATCGGCCGGCCGGGTTCGATGCGGTCCACGGCGAACCGCTGCACCTGGGCCAGCACCTCCTCGCGGTCCGCCGTCTCGGGGATCTTGCGGCTGAACGTCTTCGTCAGGAACGGCGCATACCGCACCTTCAGCGTCAGCCGCATCACGGGCCGGCCCTCTGCCGCGATGTCGTCGAGCACGGCCTCGGCGAGCGTCCGCAGCGCGGCCTCGACATCGGCGGGCTCGGAGAGGTCCTGCTGGTAGGTCGTCTCCCGGCTGTGGCCGCGGGCGACCCACTCGGTGTCGTCGACGACCCGGGCGCCCTCGCCGCGCCCGAGCTCGCGATACCAGGGCCCCATGCGCGCACCGAACTCCGCGATGAGCGGCTCGAGCTCGGCCTCGGCCAGTTCGGCGACCATCGTGATGCCGAGGGCCTTCAGCCGCTTCGAGATCTTGGAGCCCACGCCCCACAGTTCGACCGTCGGCCGGTGCCCCATGACCTCGAGCCAGTTCCCGGCCGTGAGCCGGAACACGCCCTGCGGCTTGCCGAACCCGGTGGCGACCTTGGCCCGCACGAGCGTGTCGCCGATGCCAACGCTGCAGTGCAGCCGCGTGCGCTCGAGCACCGCGCGTCGCACCGACTCGGCGTAGGCCTCTGGGTCGTCGGTGTCGACGCCGAGGAACGCCTCGTCCCAGCCGAGCACCTGCACGGTCGCGCCGGGCTGCTCGCGCAGCGTCGCCATGACCACGGCGGACGCCTCGGTGTACGCCTCGTGGTCCACCGGGAGGATCACCGCGGTCGGCGCCTTGCGTGCGGCGATGCGCAGCGGCATGCCCGATCCGACGCCGAACTCGCGCGCCTCGTACGATGCGGTCGACACCACCGCCCGCTCGGTCGGGTCGCCCCGCCCGCCCACGATCACCGGCAGCCCGGCCAGCTCCGGGCGCCGCAGCACCTCGACCGCCGCGATGAACTGGTCGAGGTCGACGTGCAGCACCCACGCTCCCACCCCTCAAGTCTGCCGTGCGGGGCCCGGAGTGCAGGAGTATCTTCGGCGGTGTGCGGTCGAACGCCGCCGAGGGGGTTCGCCATGGACGATCCGCAGCAGCGCCGACCCGGAGGCCGCTCATGACCGAGGCCGTCATCCTCAGCGGCGGCGGGCGCTACGCCGACCCGTGGCATCCGTTCGCCGAGACGAGTGCCGCGCTCGCCGCCTTCGTGCGCGAGGCTGGGTTCAGCGTCGAGGTCTCCGATGACCCGGATGCCGCGCTCGCGGCCCTCGACGACGCGGTGCGCCTCATCGTGGTGAACGCGGGCGACCCGCAGTCCACGCCGCCCGAAGACGAGGCCGTGGTGGCGGCGGCCGCGGAGGCGCTCGACCGGGCGCTGGACCGCGGCGTCGGCGTGCTCGCGATGCATGCGGCCGCGGCGAGCCTGCGCGACTACCCGTCGTACGAGCATGCGCTCGGCGCGCGCTGGGTGCGCGTCGAGTCGTGGCATCCGCCGTTCGGCGAGGCGCAGGCGCATCTCGTCGGCAACCATCTCATTCGCGAGGGCCTCGACGACTTCACCGTGCACGACGAGCGCTACTCGGGGCTGCGGCTGCTCGGCACGATCGAGCCGATCGCCGAGCACGAGGTGGAGGGCACGCGGCATCCGCTCGTCTGGGCGCGCGAGCTCGGCCGCTCGCGTCTCGTGTACGACGCGCTGGGGCACGCCGCCAGGTCGTACGAGTCGGAGGGGCACCGGGCGCTGCTCGGGCGGGCGCTCGCCTGGCTCGCCGCGGCGACCGAGCCCGTCTCTTCGTAGCGGCGGGCTGCCCTCGAGCGGATGCCGCGCGCTGACGCGCCGGTTCGGGTGACGGATGTCGCGCGCTACGCGCCCGTGCCTGAGCCGGGGCCGGCGCCCGTGCCGCTCGGGCAGTGCACCTGCGTGCGCTCGCCGGAGCGGTCGATGCGGTGCCCGGCCATGGACTGCCCGCAGAGCGGACAGCGGGGGTCGGCCGGCGGAACGTACGGCGCCTCCGGTCGGCCGATGCCGACCTGGGCCGGACCAGTGAAGTTGTAGATCAGCGCGTTGAAGCGGTTGTAGAAGCCCGGCTTGCCGAGGAACGGGTTGAGCCGGGTGGGCGTGCGCGGGGTTCGCGGCGGGGCCGTCTCGCTCGCGGGATCGGGTGTGGTCGCGGCATCCGCTTCTCTTCGTGCCATAACCGTTAGTATACTAACGAATTGTGACGAACCGCACGGATGTCCCTGAACTCGAATTCGCCGATCGCGTCGACGATGCCGACGCCGCCGACCCGCTCGCGCTCGAACGCCAGCTCTGCTTCGCGCTCGCGGTCGCGTCGCGGCTCGTGATCGGCGTCTACAAGCCGATCCTCGAGCCGATGGGGCTGACGCATCCGCAGTACCTCGTGATGCTCGCACTCTGGGAGCGGGAGCCGCTCGCGCTCGGCGAGGTCGCGCGCCTCGTGCGCCTCGAGCCCGCGACGCTCTCGCCGCTCGTGAAGCGCCTCGAGGCGGCCGGCTACGTGACGCGCGAACGCTCGAGCCACGACGAGCGCCAGCTCGCCCTGCGACTCACGCCCGAGGGGCGGCGCCTGCGCGAGCGGGCCGAGCACGTGCCCGAGCAGGTCGTCGCCGCGCTCGGCGTCGAGGTCGACGACCTCGTGCACCTGCACAGTGAGCTCTCGGCGCTCATCGGGCGCATCTCGCCCGGTGCCGACGTCGTCGCCGACTCCGACCGCGGCTGAGTCCGGCGCCGCGCCCGTCAGGCGGACGGGGCGCCGAGCACGGCGTCGACGAGTCTGGTCGCGGCCGCGGCATCCGACGGCGTGCGGCTCAGTGCCCGCAGCACGACGGCGCCGACGAACGCGTCGCCGAGTTCGTCGAGCGGGCGGTCGGGTGAGAGCTGTCCGGCGGCGACGGCCGACTCGAAGCGGGCGCGGAGGAGTTGGTTCGCGCCCAGCTGCTCCGACAGGCGAGCGCCGACGCTCGGGTGGTCGCCCGCCGCCGCGATGAGCGAGTGCACCATCGAGTCGCCGCCCTCGCGATCGACGAAGCCCAGGATGCCGCGGAGCCAGGTCGTGAGGTCGGCCCGCAGGTCGCCCGTGTCCGACGGGCTGAACCCCTCACGGAACAGTCGCCCCTCGAGCAGGCAGTCGGCCACGAGGGCGCCCTTCGACGGCCACCAGCGGTAGATCGTCTGCTTGCCGACGTGCGCCTCGGCCGCGATGCCCTCCATGGTGAGGTGGTCGTAGCCGCGCTCCTGGAAGAGCCTCGCCGTGGCGTCGAGGATCGCGATCCGCGCGGCTTCGCTGCGGACCGGACCACGTCGATGCTCGGACACCTGCACATGCTACTCAACCGCGCATCGCGCAGGTGTCGCCGCGTTCACGCTTCTCCCAGCAAGACGAGACGGTGCGTCTCGTATACTCGCACGGGTCGATCGGCACCTTCGATCGCGGGCGAGAGGATTCACGTGGCTGAGCTGCTGTACCGACTGGGCAAGTTCTCGGCGCGACGGGCGTGGGTGGTCATCGCCGCCTGGACCGTCGTGCTGGCGATCGCGGTCGGCGGATTCCTCGTGGGGTTCAAGGGTCTGACGACGAGCTTCGACGTGCCGAACACCGCGTCGGGCGACGTCATCGCCGAGCTCGAGGAGCAGATGCCGCAGTACAGCGGCGGCGCCGGCACCGTGGTCTTCACCACGAACGACGGATCGGCCCTCACCGACGAGCAGCAGTCCGAGATCAGCGCGCTCATCGCCGACCGCAGCGACCTCGTCGACGTCGAGGACGTGATCGACCCCTTCGACGCGCAGCAGCAGCTGGCCGACCAGCAGCAGCAATTGGCCGACGGTCGCACGCAGCTCGCCGACGGCGCCACGCAGCTCGACGACGGGCAGGCGCAGCTCGACGCCGGAACCGCGCAGCTCGACGCGGGCCAGGCCCAGCTCGACGACGCTCAGGCGCAGCTCGACGCCGGTCGCGAGCAGCTCGTCGCCGCGGGCATGCCGACCGATGAGCTCGACGCCCAGCAGGCGCAGCTCGATGCGCAGCGGGCCCAGATCGACGCGCAGCGCGAGGCGCTCGCGAGCGAGCAGGCCAAGCTCGACGACGGCCGCGACGAGCTCGCGGCCAACACCGAGCAGGTCGAACTCGGCTCCGACCTGCTCGGGTACGCCGACGGCATCCGCCTCGTCTCCGAGGACGGCTCCACCGCGATCGCGAACGTCTCGTTCACGGTGCCGCGCCTCGAGCTCTCCGAGGACGCGAAGCAGTCGGTCATCGACCACTTCTCGGACGAGCCCGTCGAGGGCGTCTCGGTCTCGTTCTCGACCGACATCTCGCAGGGCGTCCCGCAGATCTTCGGCGTCGGGGAGGCGGTCGGCCTCGTCATCGCGGCGATCGTGCTGCTCGTGATGCTCGGCTCGATCATCGCGGCATCCCTCCCGCTCGTCACCGCGATCTTCGGCGTCGCGGTCGGCATCCTCGGCTCGCTCGCGTTCTCGGGCGTCGTCGACATGGCCTCGGTCACGCCCATGCTCGCGGTCATGCTCGGCCTCGCGGTCGGCATCGACTACTCGCTCTTCGTCGTGAACCGGCACCGCAAGCAGCTGCTGCAGGGTGCCGAGGTCGTCGAGTCGATCGGGCTCGCGAACGGCACGTCGGGCAACGCGGTCGTCTTCGCCGGCACGACCGTCATCGTCGCGCTCGTGGCCCTGAACGTCACCGGCATCCCGTTCCTCGGCCTCATGGGCACGGTCGGCGCGGTCGCCGTGGCCGTCGCCGTGCTCATCTCCACCACGCTCACGCCCGCGCTGCTCGGCCTGCTCGGCATGCGCATCCTCCGGCGCAAGGTGCGCGCCCACCTCGGCGAGGGCAACCGGCACGAGCCGCCCGTCGTCAAGGCCATGCCCACCTGGCGCGCGGTGCTCACGGGCGTCGTCGCGATCGTCGCGCTGCTCGTCGTCGCGATCCCGGCGCTCTCGATGCGCGTCGGCCTGCCCGACGGCTCGAGCGAGCCGCACGGATCCGCCGCCTACGAGGCGTTCACGGTCACCGAGCAGCAGTTCGGTGCCGGCGCGAACAGCCCGCTCCTCGTCACGGCCGAACTGCCAGAGGGCACGACCGACGACGACGTGCTGGCGTTGCAGGTCGACGTCGCCTCGACGCTCGCCGCGCAGAGCGACGTCGTCTCGGTCGCCGCGGTCGACGTCTCAGACGACGACTCGCTCGCCGTGTTCCAGGTGATCCCGGCCGAGGGGCCGAACGCCGCCTCGACCGAGGAACTCGTGCGCGACCTGCGCGCGCTTCCGCCGGTGAACGGCGACATCGCGCTCGGCGTCGCGGGCCAGGCGGCCATCAACATCGACATCTCCGAGGGTCTCTCCGACGTGCTGCCGCTCTACCTCGCGGTCGTGGTCGGCATCTCGCTGCTCATCATGATCCTGGTGTTCCGCTCGATCCTCGTGCCGGTCATCGCCACCGGCGGATTCATCCTGTCGCTGTTCGCGACCTACGGCGCGATCGTCGCGGTGTTCCAGTGGGGCTGGTTCGCAGGGCCGCTCGGCATCAGCACCGGGCCGATCCTGAGCTTCCTGCCCGTGATCCTCGTGGGCATCCTGTTCGGCCTCGCGATGGACTACCAGCTGTTCCTCGCGACCGGCATGCGCGAGGCGTACGTTCACGGCTCGCCCGCGCGCCTCGCCGTGGCGCAGGGCCTGCGTGCCGGCCGCTCGGTCGTCGTCGCGGCCGGACTCATCATGGTCTCGGTCTTCGGCGGGTTCATCTTCTCGGAGTCCACGATGATCCGCTCGGTCGGCTTCGGCCTGGCCTTCGGCGTGCTCATCGACGCGTTCGTCGTGCGCATGCTCCTGATGCCGGCGATCATGCACCTGCTCGGCCGCTCGGCCTGGTGGATCCCGAAATGGCTGGACCGCATCATGCCCGACGTCGACGTCGAGGGCGCCGCACTCGAGCGTCGCCACCACCTCGTCACCGCCGACGACGAAGCGGATGCCTCGGGGCCGGCGATCGTCGTCACCGGATCGCCGACGCACTGACCCCGCGGCATCCGTCGCTCCGCGACATCCGCCCGCCCACGCTGGTCGAGGAGCGACGCTGCGCTAGCGGCATCCGCTCGCGCGTCGCGACGCGTACAGCGGGCACCCGGACGCCTCACAGGCGACAGGACTAGGCTGAAATGTGACTTCCGGCGAAAACCCCGTCGTGGCCGAGGCTCCCGTAGAGCCCGCCGCGATCAGCTTCGCCGACCTCGGACTCGACGGCGCCGTGCTCAAGGCCCTCTCCGATGTCGGCTACGAAACCCCCTCGGCCATCCAGGCCGCCACCATCCCGACCCTGCTCGCGGGGCGCGACGTCGTGGGCCTGGCCCAGACCGGCACCGGCAAGACGGCCGCCTTCGCGCTCCCGATCCTCGCGCGCCTCGACGAATCCCAGAAGAGCCCGCAGGCGCTCGTGCTCGCCCCCACGCGCGAGCTCGCCCTGCAGGTCTGCGAGGCCTTCGAGAAGTACGCCTCGCGCATGCGCGGCGTGCACATCCTGCCCGTCTACGGCGGCCAGGGCTACGGCGTGCAGCTCTCGGCCCTGCGCCGCGGCGTGCACATCGTCGTCGGCACGCCCGGTCGCATCATGGACCACCTCGACAAGGGCACCCTCGACCTCTCGCAGCTCAAGTACCTCGTGCTCGACGAGGCCGACGAGATGCTCAAGATGGGCTTCGCCGAAGACGTCGAGACCATCCTCGCCGACACCCCCGACGACAAGCAGGTCGCCCTGTTCTCGGCCACGATGCCGAGCGCGATCCGCCGCATCTCGAAGCAGTACCTGAACGACCCCGAAGAGATCACGGTCAAGACCAAGACCACGACCTCCGCGACCATCACGCAGCGCTACCTCGTGGTCTCGCACCAGCAGAAGATCGACGCCCTGACGCGCATCCTCGAGGTCGAGAACTTCGAGGGCATGATCATCTTCGTGCGCACGAAGAGCGTCACCGAGGAGCTCGCCGAGAAGCTCCGCGCCCGCGGGTACTCGGCCGCAGCCATCAACGGCGACATCGCCCAGGCCCAGCGCGAGCGCACGGTCAACCAGCTGAAGTCGGGCAAGCTCGACATCCTGGTGGCGACGGATGTCGCGGCCCGTGGTCTCGACGTCGAGCGCATCAGCCACGTGGTGAACTACGACATCCCGACCGACACCGAGTCGTACGTGCACCGCATCGGCCGCACCGGCCGCGCCGGCCGCACGGGCGACGCGATCAGCTTCGCGACCCCGCGCGAGCGCCGCCTCATCTCGGCGATCGAGAAGGCCACCCGCCAGCAGCTCACGCAGATGCAGCTGCCGAGCGTCGAAGACGTCAACGTCACGCGCCTCTCGCGCTTCGACGACCGCATCACCGCGGCCCTCGAGCAGACCGAGCGCATCGCGGGCTTCCGCGACATCATCGGCCACTACATGAAGCACCACGACGTGCCCGAGGTCGACGTGGCCGCCGCGCTCGCCGTGGTCTCGCAGGGCGAGTCGCCGTTGCTGCTCGACCCCGCGGCGGAGCGCCCCGCTCCCCGCGAGTGGAAGGAGCGCGACGACCGTGCAGGCGGCTCGCGCGGCGACCGCGATCGCGGCGACCGCGACGGCGGCTCCCGCGGCGGCCGGTACGACCGCGACGACCGTGACGGCGGCGACCGCCGTGGCCGTGGCGGCCCGCGCCTCGCGACCTACCGCATCGCCGTGGGGCGTCGCCACAAGGTGGAGCCCCGCCAGATCGTCGGCGCCCTCGCCAACGAGGGCGGCCTGCGTCGCGAAGACTTCGGCGCGATCCAGATCCGCCCCGACTTCTCGCTCGTCGAGCTCCCGGCCGACCTGCCCCGTGAGACCCTCGAGCGCCTCGACGGCACGCGCATCAGCGGCCGTCTCATCGAGCTGCGGCCCGACCGCGGCGCCCCGTCGCGCGGCGACCGCGGCGACCGCGGCAGCGGCAACCGGTACGACCGGGGCGGCGACCGCCCGGCGAAGCGCTACGACCGCGACGACCGCCCTGCGCGCTCGTACGACGACCGCCCCGCCCGCGCGAACGACGCGGGCGGCGAGGGCGGCTCCGGCAGCGCTTCCGACGATGACGGCGGCGCCGACGCGCCGGCCCGCAAGCCTCGTCACAAGCCCGGCCGCGACGACTGAGCCGGCCTGGCCCGATGCGCGTCCGCTGCGCGATCGCGGCCGTCGTCGTGCTGCTCGCAGGCCTCGGCCTGCAGCTGCTCGAGCGCACGGTCGCGATCGACCTCGCCGGCAGTGCGCTGTACGCGTGCCTCGTCGGCCTGATCGTCGCCATCATCCGGCCGCGCCTGTCGAGCCCCGTCATCGCGGTGATCGGCTTCGGCGTCTCCTCGGCGATCGAGCTGCTGCAGCTGACGGGCATCCCAGCGCTCATCGTGGCGGCCGCGCCGCCGATGCGCCTCGTCTTCGGCAGCTCGTTCGATCCGCTCGACCTCCTCGGCTACGCCGTCGGCGCGGTGCTGCTGTTCGGCGTGCATGCGGCCGCGCGACGATCCGCGAGCCGGGCGGCCCGCGACACGGCGCATCCGGCCGAGCCCTCGGGCGACCCGGCGACCTGACCCGTCAGGCGGCGCCGGCCATGAGCTGACACGACGGATGCCGCGGAGCGTCGACCCCGCGGCATCCGCCGTTCACCTGCTTCTCGAGCGTCAGCCCTGCAGGCCGATCTCGAACGACACGCGGCCGTCGTCGGCGACCTTCGCGTCGAGCGTCTTGTCGGTGAGGGCGATCGCCGCCGCCTCGCCGAGGTAGACGCGGGCGCCGTCCTGCTCGACGACGGAATCGGTCGGATCGGGCGTCGGCACGACCGCGACGGCGAACTCCGTCGCCGCGGTGTCCTGCGCGTTGATGCGCAGCCCGGACCCTTCGGGGGCGCCGTTGCGGGAGACGATCTCCTTCACGACGGCGCTGGCGTTCTCGGTCAGTGTGAGCATGTGCTCCTCCTCTGCGATCACGAATGTCCCACCATTCCGAACGCTGCGAGGCCTCGCAACCCCTTGCATCGGGCGAGCGGATGTCCCAGACTGGGCGCCCCTCGAAGGTTTCGACTCGGTCACACTCCGTCTTCATGCGCCGTTCAGATTCGCGTGTTCGGCTAGGTTGAGCGCGACGCCCGACGTCGCGCGTCACCGCCGAACGATGGGATCTCCCCGTGACCATCCGCGTTTCCGAGTACCCGCGGCCCCACCACTTCCTCCTGCACATCAGCGACACGCATCTGCTCGCCGGTGGCGGGCGGCTCTACGACCGCGTCGCGAGCGAGCAGCACCTGCGCACGCTCTTCGACGAGTTCGAGGCATCCGGCGGCCGGCCGGAGGCGATCGTCTTCACCGGCGACCTGGCCGACAAGGGCGAGCCCGATGCGTACGACCGCATCCGCGGCATCGTCGAGCCCGTCGCCGAGCGCCTCGGCGCCCAGGTGATCTGGGTCATGGGCAACCACGACGACCGGGCGGCCTTCCGCCGCGGGCTGCTCGACGACGAGGCCGGCGCGTACCGCCCCGTCGACCGGGTCGACGACGTCAACGGGCTGCGCGTCATCACGCTGGACTCCACCGTGCCGGGGCAGCACCACGGCGAGGTCGCCCCAGAGCAGCTCGACTGGCTCGCCGAGGAGCTCTCGATCCCGGCGCCGCACGGCACGATCCTCGCGATGCACCACCCGCCCGTGCCGAGCGTGCTCGACCTCGCGGTCTCGGTCGAACTGCGCGACCAGGCGGCGCTCGCCGAGGTCGTCGAGGGCAGCGACATCCGCTCGATCATCGCCGGGCACCTGCACTACTCCTCGACGGCGACGTTCGCGGGCATCCCCGTGTCGGTCGCCTCGGCGAGTTGCTACACGCAAGACCTGAACGTGCCCGTCGGCGGCACCCGCGGCCGCGACGGCGCTCGCGCCTTCAACCTCGTGCACGTCTACCCCTCGACCGTGCTGCACTCGGTCGTGCCGCTCGGCGCGACGCCCGCGCTCGACTGGGTCGACGCCGACGAGAGCGCACGCCGGCTCGCGGCATCCGGCATCTCGATCACGGATGCCGCGGCGCCGCCGGTGCCGAAGGACCCGCCGTTCACGATGCCGATCCCGGTGCTCGCGGGCTGACGCCCCAGGTCAGGCGGTGAGGTCGGGCGACGGGTCCGATGAGGCGCCGACGGCGGCGACGGGCGCCGAGCCCGCGGCATCCGCCGCCTTCTCCCATGGGGCGGGGAACGGGAAGTAGCGATCGAGGAAGTCGATGACCGCCGCGGTGCGCTGCTCGACCGAGATCTCGGGGAAGCTGCCGTCGTTCAGGCAGAACATGTCGTGGTCGCGGCGCTTGAGGAGGCGCTCCATGGCGGGCAGCGCGCGCTTCAGCGTGGTCTCGATGTACTTCACGCGGGCGTCGGTCTGCACGACCGCGCGCCCCGTGAGCAGCGCGTAGTAGTGGTAGAGCGAGTTCGTGACCGAGATGTCGGTCGCCGAGCGGAAACGGCTCGCGGCCGTGCGGCGGAAGTCCTCGGGGAAGGCGGCCTCGAGATCGGCCATGACGCTCTTGCGCAGGGGGGCCGCGCAGTGCTCGAGGTGCCGCGTGGTGACCTTGCCGAAGCGTTCGCGCAGCAGTGCCCGGTTGACGCGGGCGGCGTTCTCGAAGCCCGAGCGCCCGGGGTGGGTCTCGCCGAGTCCGATGCGGGTCGCCGCCTCGACGAACTTCGTCACGCCGCCGGGGGAGAAGAACATGCCGGGCGAGAGGGGTCGGCCGAAGAACATGTCGTCGTTGGAGTAGAGGAAGTGCTCGGCGAGTCCCTCGATGTTGTGCAGCTGGCTCTCGACGGCGTGCGAGTTGTGCGTGGGGAGCACCGACGGGTCGGCGAACATCTCTTCGCTGCGCACGATCGTGACCTTCGGGTGCCGCGCCAGCCACGCCGGGGCGGGGGAGTCGGTCGCGATGAAGATGCGACGGATCCACGGGGCGAACATGTGCACCGAGCGAAGGGCGTACTTCAGCTCGTCGATCTGCCGGAAGCGGGCCTCGGAGTCGTCGCCCTCGCCCACGACGTAGGCGGCCATGCGCTTGGCCCGCTCGCGCTGGAACTCGTCGCTCGACCCGTCGACCCACGAGAAGACGAGGTCGATCTCGAAGTCGACGTCGCTCGCGAGGGGCTCGAACATGTGCTCGAGCGTGCGCCAGTCGCGCCCGTGCAGGTGCACGACGTCGTCGACCGCCTCGCCGCGGGGCAGGGTGCGGCGCATGAGGGCGTTCTCGAGGGGCGCCTCGATCTCGTCGTCGCCGAAGCGCCAGAACTCGAGCTGCACGGCTGATTCGGCGCCGTAGCGCAGGCGCCCGAAGGGTTCGATGCGGGGGCGGTAGAGGCGCACGGCCTGCGGCTTGCGGTGCGCGGAGAGCGAGCCGTCGGCCACGAGCACGGGCGCGGCGGCCGCGGACTTCGCCGGGGCCACCGTGGCCGCGTAGAACGGCTCGCCGGCGAACGCGGCCGCGAGGGCGGCGGTGACCTCCTTGCGGCGGGCCCGATCGACGGCGAGCACCGGGCGGTCGTCGTCGCGGCGTACGAGCAGGTGGTCGACGCCGGCGTCATCGAGGGCGGATGCCACGGCCAGCAGGTCTTCGACCATCGACTCCTGCGGCGTGACGTGCCCGTTGCGCAGGGTCCACATGCCCTTGCGCAGCACGAGGTCGTCGCGGTCGAACCTCGCATGCGCGGCCGGGGAGTCCACGAGCACGAGCTCGGGCACGTCGCTCAGCCTGAGACCCGGATCGGATCGCGGCGCGGTGCGGCGGAAGGCCTCGCCTGGGCGGTGGCGGTTCGCCGGGCGGATGGGCTGGCTGCGGTCGTCGTGGTCGCTCGTCGTCACGTCGGTGAGGTGCTCCTGGGTCTCGTCGGATGGGTGCGGAGGGCTTCGCGTCGGCCGGGCCGGTCGGCCGGGTGGATCGGCTCATCGATCGGCTGCGGTCGGCGGATGATCGTGCGGCGCGGATGCGCCATCGCGTCAGATTCGCGGGGCGTGCACCGACGGTGCGCGCCATGTTCACATCGTACGTCGGCGAGGGCTCTCGCGGTGATCGATCTCGTCGCGCCTGTGAGTGTCGTGAGACTTCCTCAGTATCGTGGGGGATCGCGGTCGATGGGCGTAGCCTCGACGACGAGAAAGCAGGCCGTCATGGACACCGACGTCGTCTCCATCCGATCCACCGGGCCGCGAACCGGAGGCGACCGCCCCAGAATGTCGAACGACTTCACCGATCTGGCGAGGCTCGTGAAGGACGCCGGCCTCCTGCGCCGCCGCTACGGCTACTACTGGACCAAGCTGATCTGCGTGCCGGTCGCGTTCGCGGCCGCGATCGCGTTCTTCATCTGGATCGGCGACACCTGGTGGCAGATGTTCACCGCCGTCGGCTTCGCCGTGCTGTTCACGCAGACGGCGTTCCTGGGCCACGACGCCGCACACCGCCAGATCTTCCGCTCGGGCCGCTGGAACGACTGGATCAGCCTCATCGTCGGCGACCTCTTCATCGGCATGAGCTACGGATGGTGGCAGCACAAGCATGTGCGCCATCACGCCAACCCCAACCAGATCGGCGTGGACCCCGACATCGACCTCCCGGTCGTCGCGTTCACCCCCGACCAGGCGAACCGACCGCGCCCTCGGATGCTGCGCTGGCTCATCGCGCACCAGGGCGCGTTCTTCTTCCCGATCCTGCTGCTCGAGGGCCTCTCGCTGCATGCCTCGAGCGTGCACCGCGTGTTCCAGCGCCGGCACGTCGACCGTCGATCGGTCGAGATCTCCTTCCTCGCCGTGCGCATCCTCGGGTTCCTCGTGCTCGTCTTCCTCGTGCTCGCCCCCGAGAAGGCCGCGGTCTTCCTCGCGGTCGAGCTGGGCCTCTTCGGCTTCTACATGGGCATGTCGTTCGCCCCGAACCACAAGGGCATGCCGCTCGTGCCGGCGGGCCTGAAGCTCGACTTCCTGCGTCGGCAGGTGCTCATGAGCCGCAACATCCGCGGCAACCGGTTCATCGACGTGCTCATGGGCGGGCTGAACTACCAGATCGAGCACCACCTGTTCCCGTCGATGCCCCGGCCGCACCTGCGCCGGGCCGCCCCCATGATCCGCGCGTACTGCGCCGACCGCGACGTGCGGTACACCGAGACGAGCCTGTGGCGCTCGTACGGCATCGTGCTGCGGTACATCAACCGGGTGGGCCTCGGTGAGCGCGACCCGTTCGAGTGTCCGATGCTCGTGCAGCGCGCGAGCATCTGAGCCCTGCCGCGCGGCATCCGGCCGTCCTGCCGCGCGGCATCGGCCGCATCATCCGTCACATGACGTTCGCTGACGTCGTGTGACCCCGCGCTCCGTCGTGTGACGGTCGTGCTCGCGACATCCGATCGCCGTCCCTAGCTTCGAACCCAGGGAGGCAACCATGACACGACTCATCATCGGCGCGATGGTCAGGACGATCGGGGCGTACCCCTCCGGCTGGCGGTACCCGGGGGCGCACCGCGACCCGCGCCGCGACGCCGACGCGCTGCGTCACACGGCCGCCGTCGCCGAGGAGGCGCGGCTCGACTACCTGTTCTTCGGCGACTGGCTCGCCACGGGGCACGACCTCGAGTTCGTCGACCCCTACCTCGTCGCCCGCATCGACCCGCTCTCGGCGGTCACCTATCTCGCCGCGCACACGACGCGCATCGGCCTGATCGCGACGGCCGACACGAACTTCGCCGACCCGTACACGCTCGCCCGGGCGACCGCGTCGGCCGACGTGCTCTCGGGCGGCCGGATCGGCCTGAACCTCGTCACCGCCGTCGACCCGCGCTCGGCCGCGAACCACGGGCACGACTTCCACACGGCCAACGGCTCGCGATACGACCGCGCGGTCGAGTTCGAGCAGGTGCTGCGCCGGCTCTGGGACTCGTTCGAAGACGACGCGATCGTGGCGGATGTCGCGAGCGGGGCGTACCTCGACGCGTCGCGCCTGCACGCCACCGACTTCCACGGCCAGCACCTGAGCGTCGCGGGTCCGCTGAACGCGCTCCGCCCCGTGCAGGGGCACCTGCCGATCGTGCACTCGGGCACCTCGCCGCGGTCGCGGCTGTTCGCGGCGCAGAGCGCGGACCTCGCGCTGGTCGCCGTGAACGACCTCGCGCATGCCGTGTCGATCCGCGAGGAGCTCCGCACGCTCGCGTTCGAGTCCGGGCGCGACGACCGCACGCTCAAGGTCATCGCGCCCGTGCTGCCGATCGTCGGCGAGACACGGGCGCATGCGCAGGCGCTCGCCGAGGATCTCGCCGAACTCGTGCAGGTCGCCGAGGACTGGCCCGACGGGCCTCCCGCCGGGTTCCCCGCGCAGCGTTCGCTGACGCAGCTGGCGACGCATGTCGGCGTCGACCTCTCCGGTCGATCGCCCGACGACCTCGTCGGCCCCGACCTCGTCTCCCGGTTCGGCGAGGCCGGACAGGTGCTCGTCGAGATCGTCGCCGAGCGCACCGGTCGCGCGCCGGCGGGCGAGCGGCCGCCCTCGCTGCGGCAGCTGCTCGTCGCGGCATCCGTCAACGCGTCGATGATCGTGGGCACGGCGGCCGAGATCGCCGACGAGTTCGAGGCCTGGGCCGATGCGGGTGCGGTCGACGGCTTCAACGTGCTGTCGGCCGTGCAACCGTCGCAGTTCGAGGAGTTCGCCTTCCAGGTCGTGCCCGAGCTGCAGCGACGCGGTGTCTTCCCGACCGAGTACGAGGGCGCCACGTTGCGCGAGCACCTCGGCCTCGAGCGCCCCGAGAACCTGCATGCCGCCGGCCGTGATCCCGGCCTGGTCGCCGCCGCCTACGGCGGCGATGCCGCGCGCAGGCAGGCGCCCGCGCGCTGAGCAGCGCCCCGTGATCCGCGCCGCCGCCGACGCAAGCGTGTTGCCGAATGTTGCACGCTGTGACGGCGCGCGTCGGTGAAGGGTTGAGACCCCGAGCGGGCGTCCGTAGCCTCGACGAACCACACCCGAGGAGTGCCCCGTGATCGCCACCGAGACCACCGCCGTCCGCGCAGCGCGAACGACGGAGGCGGCGAGCATGGCAGCGTCCACGACGGATGCCTCGGGCGGGGCCGCACTCGGGCCGCTCGCCGAGCTCGCCGATGCCGGCCTCGAGATCCCCGTGCTCGGCGGTGCGAGCGTGCGGCACGTGAACCTCGACCTCGCGGCATCCGCCCCCGCGCTCGCCGTCGTCGCCGCGCATGTCACGCGGCTGCTGCCGTACTACGCGAGCGTGCACCGCGGCAGTGGCTACCCGTCGCAGGCCACGACCGCCATCGTCGAAGACGCGCGCGTCGCGGTCGGCCGCCACGTCGGCGCCCGCGACGGCGACCTCGTCGTCTTCACGCGCAACACGACCGAGGCGCTCAACCTGCTCGCGACCGCGGTGCCCGGCGAGACCGTGGTGCTCGACATCGAGCACCACGCCAACCTGCTGCCGTGGCGCGACCGCCGCGTCGTGGTCGCCCGCGCCTCGATCGCCGAGACGCTCGTCGCCCTCGAGGCCGAACTCGCCGCCCGACCCGCCGCACTGCTCTCGGTCACGGGTGCGTCCAACGTGACGGGCGAGGTGCTGCCGATCGCCGAGCTCGCCCGCATCGCGCACGCGCACGGCGCGCGCATCGCGGTCGACGCCGCACAGCTGCTGCCCCACCGCCGCGTCGACCTCGCGGCATCCGACCTCGACTACGTCGCGTTCTCGGGGCACAAGGCGTATGCGCCGTTCGGGTCGGGCGCCCTCGTCGGCCGGGCCGACTGGCTCGACGCGGCGCCTGCGTTCCTGGCCGGCGGCGGGGCCGTCGAGCACGTCGGGCTCGACGAGGTCGAGTACAAGGTCGGTGCCGACCGCCACGAGGCCGGCACCCCCAACGTCGTCGGCATCGCCGCGCTCGCCAGGGCGCTCGCCGAACTCGAGCGCCTCGGCGACGCCGAGCGCGAGGCGCACGAGGCGCAGCTCACCGCGCGCCTGCACGAGGGGCTCGATGCGCTGCCCGGCGTCCGCGTCATCCGCGGCTTCGACGACGCGCACGACCGGCTCGCCATCGCGACCATCGAGCTCGAACACGGATCCGTCGGGCTCATCGCCGCGGCGCTCGGCGCCGAGCACGGCATCTCGGTGCGGGCCGGCCGGTTCTGCGCGCACCCGTTCTTCGACCGCGTCTCGACCCGCTCCAACGGACTGCGGGCGAGCCTCGGCGCGGGCTCGACCGGCGACGACGTCGACCGGTTCCTCGAGGCGCTCGCGCGGCTCGTCACCGAGGGCCCGGCGTTCGAGTACTCGCGCACTCCGGGCGGCTGGTGTCCTGTGATCGACGATCGCCCCTGGCCCGTCATTCCCTGAGGCCCGTCATTCCCTGAGCGCGGTCGTTCCCTGAGCGGCCGTCGTTCCTGAGCGCGCGTTCGCTGAACCGATGTGCCCCGAGCGGATGCCCCGGGGCGCGTGTTCGGGCTCGGGTGCTCACGCTCAATACGATGGAGTCATGCGCGCGAACCCGACCATCCGCCTGATCGGCGTCCTGGCCGCCACCGCACTCCTGCTCACGGGCTGCGCCGTGAACGAGCAGGGCCAGGGCGAGAGCCATCTCTCCGGAACCATCGAGGGCGCGGGCTCCTCCGCGCAGGGCGCCGCCCAAGACGTGTGGATCGCCGGGTTCCAGCAGGCGCACGGCAGCGTCACGGTCGACTACGACCCCGCGGGTTCGGGTGCGGGGCGCGACCAGTTCCTCGCGGGCGCGGTCTCGTACGCGGGCAGCGACGCGGCGCTCGCCGCCGACCAGACGAGCGGCGACGTGGGGCGCTGCGCTCCGGGTGCCGGGGCGGTCGACCTGCCCGTCTACCTCTCGCCCATCGTGCTCGCATTCAACGTCGAGGGCGTCGACGAGCTGCATCTCGACGCGGCATCCGTCGCCCGCATCTTCAGCGGCGACCTCGACCGCTGGAACGACCCGGCGCTCGTGGCGCTGAATCCGGGCGCGGCGCTGCCCGACGCGCGCATCACGGCCGTGCACCGCTCCGACGACAGCGGAACCACCTGGAACTTCACCGACTACCTGCACGAGGCCGCCCCCGCCGAGTGGCCGAACGAGCCCGACGACGCCTTCCCGTTCCAGGGGGAGGCCGCACAGGGCAGTTCGGGCATCGCGGGCGTCATCCGCGACGGCGTCAACGTGATCGGCTACCTCGATGCCTCGCGTGCGCAGGGCATGGGCGTGGCCTCGCTCGTGGTCGGCGACGACGTCGTGGCACCGGATGCCGCCTCCGCGGCCGCGATCGTCGACGTGTCGCCCGTCGAGGCGGGCCGCGCCGACGGCGACCTCGTGATCGACATCGACCGTGCGACCGACGTCGCCGGCGTGTACCCGCTCGTGCTCGTGAGCTACGTCATCGCCTGTCGCGAGTACGCCGACGCCGGTGAGGGTGAGATCGTGCAGGCCTACCTCTCGTGGGTCGCGAGCGTCGAGGGGCAGGATGCCGCGGCCGACGACGCCGGGTCGGCGCCGATCTCCGACGACCTGCGCGCCCGGGTGCAGGCCGTGGTCGACACGATCGGCTGACGGTGATGAGATCGTAGGGGGCGACGCCTGCACGGCGAGGCGCTCGACGAACGGACGGGGAGCTGCATGCGAGCACTGAGCGAGACCGAGGTGCGCGCGGCGATCCGCAACGCCTCCGAGGCCGAGCTCGACCAGCTCTCGCTGCCGGTGTCGTTCTTCGTGACCGAATGGGCGCATCTGGACGCGTTCGCGTGGCGCGACCCGCGCATCCCCACGCGCGGCTACCTCGTGACCGAGCTCGACGGCGAACCGGTCGGCGTCGTGCTGCGCACGCCCGCGGCGAGCGGTTCGCACCACCGCGCCGCGATCTGCAACCTCTGCCATACGCAGCAGCCCGCCGACCAGGTCGCGATCATCTCGGCCCGCAAGGCGGGCCCCGCCGGCGAGCGCGGCGACAGCGTCGGCACCTACATGTGCAGCGACCTCGCCTGCCAGGAGACCGTACGTCTCGGCCGCCCCGCCGGACCCTCCGAGGTGCTGCCGAGCCTGCGCGAGCTCGAGCGCATCGAGGGCCTCGCCCGGCGCACGCGCGCCTTCGTCGCCGGCGTCGTCGCGACGGCCTGAGGCGCGGGCGAGAGACCGACGATGACGTCACCCGATCGATCGTGTCGAGTCGCGAGATGAAGGCGCTGGCCGGCCCGAGCTGAGCCGAGGTTCAGACCCGGTGTGTACACTCGCCACCGTGAGTCAGCACATTCCGTTCGCGATGCCCGTCGGGCGTCAGGAGGTCGTCGGCGCCTTCGCAGCCGGCCGCAGAGGGCCGTCGCGCCCGTGACCTGCCGCGCCTCGGCGCGCCTCCTCCCGTGACCGGCCATCGCCGCACGGGCATCTTCCCTACGGAACAGCACCACTTGAACGGGTTCGCGCGAGCGACCCGACACGACGAAGGACTCTGACATGCTTCCCCTCGACGACAAGCGCATCCGCGCCTCGTTCATCAACGCGACCCAGCGCGAACGCGCCTCGGTCACCCTCCCGGCGGGTTTCGCCGACCTCGACTGGGAGAAGCTCGACTTCCTCGGCTGGCGCGACCCCAAGCTTCCGAAGGTCGGATACGTCGTGGTCGAACACGGCGGCGAACTCGTCGGCGTCATGCTCCGCGAGGCCGACGGCCGCATCCGCACGCGGCCGCAGTGCTCGTGGTGCGAGGACGTGACGCTGCCGAACGACGTCGTGTTCTACACGGCCAAGCGCGCGGGCGCGTCGGGGCGCAACGGCGACACCATCGGCACGCTCGCCTGCGCGAAGTTCGAGTGCTCGAGGAACGTACGACGGCTGCCGCCGGTCGCCTACCTGGGCTACGACGTCGAGGCCGCGCGGCTCCGCCGCATGGCGGCGCTGCGCGAGCACGTCGCCGGATTCGTGCAGGCGGTGCGCGGGGGCTCCTAGCCGACGGCAGGTGCGGCCGACTCCGACACTGATGCCAGGAGAGGATCAGTGTCGGAGTGCGTCGGGGAGGGTCCGGTCGGGTCCGCCCGGTCGGACGGGGTGCGCGTCAGCGCGCGGCATCCGGCTCGAGCGGTTCGAGCGTGGCGCGCTTGGGCTCGCGGCCGTCACCGGACGACCGCCCGGTGAGGCGCCGGCCGATCCACGGCAGCACGAACTCGCGGTAGTACGCGGCCGTGTTGCGGCTGCGCGGGCCGGGGGGCGCGGCTGCGACCTCGGCGACGCCCCACTCGTCGGGCACGGGCACGCCGATCGCGGTGAGCACGTTGCTCGCCACGCGCGCGTGGCCCAGCGAGTTCAGGTGCAGCTTGTCGGCCGACCAGTAGCGGATGTCGCGGAGTCCGCGATCGTTGAAGTTGTCGACGAACGTGACGCCGGGAACGTCGGCGAGGTCGACCAGGGCCGTGGTGAGCCGGGCGCCACGCGCGTCGAACACCTTGCCGAGGGGCAGGTGCTCGGTCGGGTTCGCCCCGCTCAGCATGAGCACGTGGATGCCCTCCTCGCGGATGCGGTGGATCGCCTGGCGGAAGCGCGCCGCGGTCGTCTGCTCGTCCATGCGGGGGCGCAGCATGTCGTTGCCGCCGCCGTTGAAGCTCAGCAGCTCGGGCTTGAGCGCGATGGCCGCCTCGAGCTGCTCGTCGATGATGGGTCCGAGCTTGCGGCCGCGGATCGCGAGGTTGGCGTAGCCGATCGGCTCGCGGGCGGCCTGCGCGAGGCCCATCGCGACGAAGTCGGCCCAACCGCGGACACTGCCGTCGGGCAGCTCGTCGCCGACGCCCTCGGTGAAGCTGTCGCCGATGGCGGCATAGGAGTGGAACATGCGTCCAACGCTACTCTTCGGTCGGGTCGCTACTGCACCGCGAGGAGGGCCGCCCAGAGGTCGGCGCGCGCATGGAAGCCCGAGAGGTCGCGGTCGAGCAGGCGCTCGGCGAGGGCGATGCGGCTGCGAACCGTATGGCGGTGCACGCCGAGCTGCTGCGCCGTCGCGTCGAACTGGCCGCCGTGCTCGAGCCAGGTGCGCACCGTCTCGACGAGTGCGGTGCCGGATGCCGCGTCGTGCTCCACGAGCGGCGCGAGCGTCGCGATCGCGACGGCCCTGGCATCGGTGCGGGCGAGGAAGGCGAGCACGCCCTGCCGGCTGATCTCGTCGAAGGCGACGACCCGCGGGCCGCGCGGCGCACTGGGGCTGCCGGCGGCGCCAGGGCCGACGGGGTTGCGCGCACCCGTCTCGCGGGCCCGGTCGAGCGCGCGCAGCGCCTGCTCGTGCGCGACGGCGAGCGCGTCGAGCGCGACCGCGTCGGAGAGGCCGACCGGCACCTCGAACTCCGACGAGAGCTCCTCGGCGAGCGCACTGTCGGCCGCCTCGAGCACGAGCACCACCCGCTCGTCGTCGCGAGCGAAGAAGAGTCGGCCGCCTCGCTCGTCGACGCGGAGCTCGAGCAGCTCGCCCATGCGGTCGAACGCCGGCCCCGGGGCATCCGTCACCGCGATGCGCACGGGTGACGACGGGAGCGGCCCCCACATCTCGGTGGCGACGCCATCGGCCAGAGCCGTGTCGCCGGCCAGCAGGCTGCGGAGGAGCCCGGTGCGCAGGTGCCCGCGCGCGCGGTCGAGGTTGCGGTTCTGCTCGAGCGAGAGGCCCGCGAGCGCGATGACCGAGGTCACGACCTCGCGCCCCGCCTGGTCGAGCTGTGGGGAGTCGCCGATGGCGAGCACGCCGCGGAGCGCGCCGCCCGCGCCGAGCGTCTGCAGGGTGATGCGCTGCGGATCGCCGACGGACTCGCCCGCGAGGAGCGTGCGCCCGGCGCGCTGGCCGCGCCGCAGCATCGACCTCGCCTCGCCGACGACCTCGCCGAGCGCGGGCTGCACGAGCCCGCCGGCGGGCGCCTCGCGATCGAGCGCACCGGTCGCGTCGACGAGCCCGACCCAGGTGCCGAGGCGTTCGGAGAGCTCGCCGAGCGTGGCCGAGAGCCCGTCGGGGCGCAGGGCCGCCCGCGAGATCGCGCGCTGCGCGGAGAACGCCCACGCCTGCCGCGCGTACGCGTCTTCGGAGAGCAGGTCGGCGACGAGCTTCGCGATCGCGATGAACGGCACGCGGTAGGGCACCTCGAAGAGCGGGAGCCCGAGCTCGATGCAGGCCTCGACGAGGGCTGCGGGCGTGCCGTCGCGGATCACCTCGGTTCCGAACCCGAGGGCGGCGACCCCTCGCTCGCGCAGGCGTTCGACGTAGGTGCGTGCGAAGCCCGCGGCATCCGCCCCCGCCGCATCGCCCTCGAACTGCGTGCCGGTCGTGAGCAGCACGTGCCCCGCGTCGAGGAAGGGCGTCGGATCGGCGAGGTCGGAGCTGTGCGCCCAGACGACGGGCGCCGAGAGCGCGGCGCCGGGGAGTCCGGACGACGGCGTGAGCAGCCCGAGCCCGAGCTCGTCGCGGTCGAGGAGGGTCTGCACGGTCGGCTTCACGGGGCTCCTGTACGTCATGTCTACTCAACGCCAGTTCAGTGTACAGGCGGGCGCTGCGACATCCGCTCGGGGCGACCTAGCATTGCGGCATCAGCCACCGTCGTCACACCCCTGATCGGAGCATGCCATGACGCTCGTCGAGACCCAGGCCGCCGCCACCCCGGCCACCGCAGCCGGAGGCCCGGCGCTCCCGCAGGAGCGACGCCTGGTCACGGCCATCCCGGGCCCGCGCTCGCAGGAGCTCATGGCCCGCAAGGCCGAGGCCGTTGCGTCCGGCGTCGGAACCACGATCCCCGTCGCGATCGTCGCGGGCGGCGGCGGCGTGCTCGTCGACGCCGACGGCAACTCGCTCATCGACCTCGGCTCCGGCATCGCCGTCACGGGCGTCGGCAACGCCAACCCGCGCGTCGTCGAGGCCGTGACGAAGCAGCTCAACGCCTTCACGCACACCTGCTTCACCGTCGCGCCCTACGACTCCTACGTCGACGTCGCCGAGAAGCTCAACGAGCTCACCCCCGGCGACCACGCGAAGCGCTCGGCCCTCTTCAACTCCGGCGCCGAAGCCGTCGAGAACGCGGTGAAGATCGCCCGCGCGTACACGAAGAAGCAGGCCGTCGTCGCGTTCGACCACGCCTACCACGGCCGCACGAACCTCACCATGGGCCTCACCGCGAAGAACATCCCGTACAAGAACGGCTTCGGCCCGTTCGCGCCCGAGGTGTACCGCGTGCCGCTCAGCTACCCCTACCGCGACGGCGGCCTCAGCGGCGCCGAGGCCGCGGCCCGCGCCATCCTGCAGATCGAGAAGCAGATCGGCGCCGAGAACCTCGCCGCCATGATCATCGAGCCCATCCAGGGCGAGGGCGGCTTCATCGTGCCCGCCGCCGGGTTCCTGCCGGCCCTCGTCGAGTGGTGCCGCGCCAACGACGTCGTCTTCATCGCCGACGAGGTGCAGTCCGGCTTCGGCCGCACGGGCGCCTGGTTCGCGAGCGACCTCGAGGGCATCGTGCCCGACCTCATCACCACGGCCAAGGGCATCGCCGGCGGCCTGCCGCTCTCGGCGGTCACCGGCCGCGCCGAGATCATGGACGCCGCCGGCGCCGGCGGTCTCGGCGGCACCTACGCCGGCAACCCGCTCGCCTGCGTCGCCGCCCTCGCCTCGATCGAGTCGTACGAGCAGGACGGCCTCATCGAGCGCGCCCGCGAGATCGGCGCCGTGCTCATCGGCCGCCTGAACGCCCTGCGCACGACCGACGCCCGCATCGGCGACGTCCGCGGCCGGGGCGCCATGGTCGCCATCGAGCTCGTCGATCCCGCGACCGGCGCACCCGACGCCGCGCTCACCGGAAAGGTCGCCGCGTACGCCCACTCGCAGGGCGTGCTCGTGCTCACCTGCGGAACCTACGGCAACGTGATCCGCTTCCTCCCCCCGCTCACCATCACCGACGACCTCCTCATCGAGGGACTGCAGGTCGTCGCGGAAGGACTCAAGAAGGCATGACCACGCTCACCGACAACGACGTCGTGATCGCCGGCTCCGCGGCATCCGCCCGGCCCGCGGCATCCGCCGACCACATCGCCACCCCGCTGACCGACGCGCGCTCCCAGCTCGCCGAGGCGGTGGCCCTGCTCGGCTACAACGACGGCCTGCACCAGATGCTCGCCACCCCGCGCCGCGAGCTCACGGTCGCCGTGCCGCTGCGCATGGACACCGGCGAGAGCCGCCTGTTCGTCGGTTACCGCGTGCAGCACAACTTCTCGCGCGGCCCGGCCAAGGGCGGCCTGCGGTACGCGCCCAACGTCAACCTCGACGAGGTGCGGGCCCTCGCGATGTGGATGACCTGGAAGTGCGCCCTGCTCGACGTGCCGTACGGCGGCGCGAAGGGCGGCGTCGCGATCGACCCCCGCGAGCACTCCACGGCCGAGCTCGAGCGCGTGACCCGCCGCTACACGAGCGAGATCCTGCCGATCATCGGCCCGGAGCGCGACATCCCCGCGCCCGACATCGGCACCGACGAGCAGACGATGGCCTGGATGATGGACACCTACTCCGTCAGCAGCGGCTACACGGTGCCCGGCATCGTGACCGGCAAGCCCATCGCGCTCGGCGGCTCGCAGGGTCGCGCCTCGGCGACCTCCCGCGGCGTCACCCACATCGCACTCGCAGCCCTGCGCCACGTGGGCATCGAGCCCGCCGGCGCGACGGCGGCCGTGCAGGGCTTCGGCAAGGTCGGTGCGGATGCCGCGCGGTTCCTGTCCGAAGCCGGGGTGCGCGTCGCCGGGGTGAGCGACCAGTACGGCGCGGTGTTCAACGCCGCGGGCCTCGACATCGAGGCCCTGAACGAGCATGTGCGCTCGACGGGATCGGTCGTCGGATTCGCCGGCGCCGAACCGCTCGACGGCGCCGACCTGCTCACGCTCGACGTCGACCTGCTCGTGCCCGCCGCGGTCGAGGGCGTGCTGCACGAGTCCAACGCCGGCGACGTGCGTGCGCGCGTCGTCGTCGAGGGCGCGAACGGCCCGACGACGCCCACGGCCGACACGATCATGCGCGAGCGCGGCATCCTCGTGGTGCCCGACATCCTCGCGAACGCCGGCGGCGTGATCGTCTCCTACTTCGAGTGGGTGCAGGCGAATCAGGCCTACTGGTGGCGCGCCGACGAGGTGGAGACCAGACTGGAGGAGCGGATGCTCAACGCGTGGCAGCACGTGCTGGGGTACGCCGAGACCAGGGGGCTCTCACTTCGCACCGCGGCCACGGCACTCGCCGTCGAACGCGTGGCCGATGCGCACCGCCTCCGCGGCCTGTACCCCTGACCCACCACCACCCTCCGCCGCCGGCCTCGATCGCCCGCAACCCACAGGTTCGGGCAACCGCGGCTCGCGGCATCCGCACCTCATCATCACCGACTTCGAAGCGAACCGGACAGGAACCCGCATGACGAACGCAACGCTCGAAACCTCCGTGCTCGACGCCGTCGAACACCGCCTCTTCATCGGCGGCGAGTGGGTCGACGCCGAGGGCGGCAGGACCCTCGACGTCGAGGACCCCTCGACCGGCCGCACCATCAAGCAGATCGCGGATGCCTCGCCCGCCGACGGCATCCGTGCGCTCGACGCCGCCGTGGCCGCCCAGGACGCATGGGCCGCGACCGCCCCGCGCGAGCGCGGCGAGCTGTTGCGCCGCGCCTTCGACCTGCTGCAGGAGCGCAAGGAGGAGTTCGCGCTGCTCATGACGCTCGAGATGGGCAAGCCGCTCGCAGAGGCGCGCGGCGAGGTCGCCTACGGCGGCGAGTTCCTGCGCTGGTTCAGTGAGGAGGCCGTGCGCATCGCGGGCCGCTACGGCCTGAACCCCGAGGGCACCGGTCGCATGATCGTCTCGCAGCGCCCCGTCGGCCCGTCGTTCTTCATCACGCCGTGGAACTTCCCGCTCGCCATGGCGACCCGCAAGATCGCCCCCGCGCTCGCCGCGGGTTGCACGGTCGTCGTCAAGCCGGCCGCGCTGACCCCGCTCACGACCATCGCGTTCGTGCAGTTGCTCGAGGAGGTCGGCCTGCCGGCCGGTGTGGTCAACGTCGTCGCGACGTCGACGTCGTCGGCGGTCTCGGGCCCGATCATCGAGGACCCGCGCCTGCGCAAGCTCTCGTTCACCGGGTCGACCGGCGTCGGCCGGGCCCTCATGAAGCAGGCCGCGACCGGCATCCTGCGCACGTCGATGGAGTTGGGCGGCAACGCGCCCTTCGTCGTGTTCGAGGACGCCGACCTCGACAAGGCCGTCGACGGCGCGATGCTCGCGAAGTTCCGCAACATCGGCCAGGCCTGCACGGCGGCGAACCGTTTCATCGTGCACGAGTCGGTGGCAGACGCCTTCGCGGCCCGCGTGGCCGAGCGCGTCGAGGCCATGAAGGTCGGGCGCGGCACCGAGGAGGGCGTGAACATCGGCCCGCTCATCGACGGCAAGGCCGTGGACTCCACCGACGAGCTCGTGCAGGACGCGGTCTCGCGCGGCGCGAGCGTGCTCACCGGCGGTGCGCGCATCGTCGACGGCGACGGCACGTTCTACGCGCCGACCGTGCTCGCGGGCGTCTCGGCCGGCACCCGACTGCTCTCCGAGGAGATCTTCGGCCCGGTGCTCGCCATCACGACGTTCTCCGACGAGGACGAGGCCGTGCGCCTCGCCAACGACACCGAGTACGGACTCGTCTCCTACGTCTTCACGAAAGACCTGGCGCGCGGCCACCGCCTCATCGAGCGCCTCGCCACCGGGATGATGGGGCTGAACACCGGCCTCGTCTCGAACGCCGCCGCGCCGTTCGGCGGCGTGAAGCAGTCGGGCATCGGCCGCGAGGGCGGGCTCGAGGGCATCCACGAGTACCTCGACACGAAGTACACGCTCATCCCGGTCGACTGACCCTTCCCCTCCCTCTCTCCACTTTCAGAATTCAGGAACGGGCTCGTCGGCCGCCCCGGAAATCCGCGGATCTCGCCGCGGCGACCCGACCATAACCACCAGATGTTCCTGAATTGTGAAGCAGGCAACACGCAGACAGAAAGCAAGGACATGGAACGCATCGACTGCGACGTCGTCATCGTCGGCGCCGGGGCCTCCGGCCTCACCGCCGCGAACAAGCTGAAGGACGCCGGCAAGTCCGTCGTCGTGCTCGAGGCTCGCGACCGCATCGGCGGCCGCCTCTGGACCGACGACATCGACGGCGCCATGCTCGAGATCGGCGGCCAGTGGGTCTCGCCCGACCAGGACGCCCTCATCGAGACCATCGACGAGCTCGGCCTCGAGACCTACTCGCGCTTCCGCGAGGGCGAGAACGTCTACATCGGCGAGGACGGCGAACGCCGCCTCTTCGAGGGCGACATCTTCCCGGTGCCGGCGAAGACCGAGGGCGAGATCGTCGGCCTCATCGAGAAGCTCGACGCGCTCGTCGCCGAGATCGACCCCGACGCCCCGTGGGTGCACCCGCGCGCGAAGGAGCTCGACGAGGTCTCGTTCGCCGAGTGGCTCGGCACGCAGACCGACGATGAGGAGGCGAAGCTCAACATCGGCATGTTCATCGCCGGTGCGATGCTCACCAAGCCCGCGCACGCGTTCTCGGCGCTGCAGGCGCTGCTCATGGCCGCCTCGGCGGGCTCGTTCTCGAACCTCGTCGACGCGGACTTCATCCTCGACAAGCGCGTCGTCGGCGGCCTGCAGCAGGTGCCGCTGCTCCTCGCCGAGAAGCTCGGCGGCGCGGTGCGCCTCGGCCAGCCGGTGCGCAAGCTCCGCTGGGCGGGCGTCGAAGGCCGGGCCGCGAACCCCGATGCGGGCGTCGTGGCCGTGACCGACGACCTCGAGGTGCACGCGAAGCGCGTGATCCTCGCGCTCGCGCCCGTGCTCATCAGCCGCATCTCGTACGAGCCGCCGCTGCCGCGCCGCCAGCACCAGCTGCACCAGCACCTCTCGATGGGCTTCGTCATCAAGGTGCACGCCGTCTACGAGACGCCGTTCTGGCGCGAGGCCGGCCTCAGCGGCACGGCATTCAGCCCGTACGAGCTCGTGCACGAGGCCTACGACAACACGAACCACGCCGACCCGCGCGGCACGCTCGTCGGCTTCGTCTCCGACGAGGAGGCCGACGGCGTCTTCACGCTCGGCGCCGAGGAGCGCAAGGAGCGCATCCTCGAGTCGCTCTCGCACTACTACGGCGAGCAGGCGAAGAACCCGGTCGTCTACTACGAGAGCGACTGGGGCTCCGAGGAGTGGACCCGCGGCGCGTACGCGGCGAGCTTCGACATGGGCGGCCTCGCCCGGTACGGCGCCGACCTGCGCACGCCCGTCGGCCCGATCCACTTCTCGTGCAGCGACATGGCCGGCAAGGGCTACCAGCACGTGGACGGCGCGATCCGCGTCGGCCGCGAGGTCGCCGCCGCCATCCTCGCGGAGGGCTGACCCGTGTCCGCGCGCTTCGTCGTCGGGTACACCGCGAACGAGCACGGCGCCGACGCTCTCGCGTTCGCGACGCGGCTCGCGACCGCGAGCGAGGCGTTGCTCGACGTCGTGATGGTGCTCCCGAGCGAGGCGCGCAACAGCACCGTGCCGTCGGATGTCGGGTACGAGCGTCACCTCAAGGCGCAGTCGCGCGCGTGGCTGACCAAGGCGTCGAAGGGCCTCGATCCGGATGTCGCGCAGTCGTTGCACGTGCGGTACGCGGAGTCGTTCGCCGAGGGGCTCATCGAGGCCGCGCACGAGTTCGGCGCCTCCCTGATCATCGTGGGCGCGGCCCGCGGCGGCATCCTGGGTCGCTCGCGCATCGGCTCGGTCGCGAACGAACTCCTGCACTCCTCGGATGTGCCGGTCGCACTCGCACCGTCGGGTTCACGTGAGCTCGCGGCATCCGCCGGCGTCTCCCGCATCACCGCGGCCGTCGGCTCGCGCCCGGGCGCGAGCGCGCTGCTCGACGAGGCCGTGCGGCTCTCGAAGGCCATGCACGCCCCGGTGCGCCTGCTCTCGCTGGTCTCGATCGACCTGCCGGCGGGCATGGACGAGGGCCTCGCCGAGCTCACGAGCACGGCCCACGCCGACGAGGTGCTCGCGGCCGCCCGCCGCGAGCTGCCGGCCGGCACCGAGGTCTCGGTCGCGGTCGCGAAGGGCGACAGCATCGAGGCCGCCGTGCGCAGCCTCGACTGGCACGAGGGCGAGGTCGTGCTCGTGGCGTCCAGCCGCCTCGCGACGCCCCACCACCTGTTCATCGGTTCGACGGCGTCGAAGATGCTCCGCGAACTGCCCGTGCCGATGATCGTCGTGCCGCGCACCTCGAGCCGGCAGCGCCCATCCACCCCGAAGGCGGCATCATGACGAACGAACCGGCAGGCGACTCGGGCGCCCCGCAGGGCGCCCCTCTCACCTCGGCGAGCGCGGCCGTCGACGGCGCGGGCGTCTCGGCAGCGGCCGCATCCGACGAGCACGGCATCACGAAGAAAGGCCTGTCGGCGGGCTCGGTCGGCCTCATCGGCGCGATCGTCATCGGCATCTCGTGCATCGCACCGGCGTACACGCTGACGGCCGCGCTCGGCCCGACGGTGTCCGAGGTGGGCGTGCAGGTGCCGGCGATCATCCTCGTCGGGTTCATCCCGATGCTGCTCGTCGCGCTCGGCTACCGCGAGCTCAACAAGCGGATGCCCGACTCGGGCACCTCGTTCACGTGGGCGACGCGCGCCTTCGGCCCGTGGATCGGCTGGATGGCCGGCTGGGGCCTCGTCGCGGCGACGATCCTCGTGCTCTCGAACCTCGCGGGCATCGCGGTGGACTTCCTGTTCCTGCTCATCGCCCAGGTCTCGGGCAACCCCGAGATCGCCGAGATCGCGACGAACCCGTTCGTCAACGTCGCGGTCTGCCTGCTGTTCATGCTCGGCGCGACGATGGTCTCGTACCGCGACATGCAGACCACGCAGAAGCTGCAGTACTGGCTCGTGGGGTTCCAGGTCGCGGTGCTCGTGACCTTCTCGGTCGCGGCGCTCGTCGAGGTCGCGAACGGCAACGCGTTCGACGCGACGCCGATCGAGCTGTCGTGGTTCAACCCGTTCGCGGTGGACTCGTTCTCGGCGTTCGCCGCGGGTCTCTCGCTCTCGATCTTCATCTTCTGGGGCTGGGATGTCACGCTCACGATGAATGAGGAGACGAAGGGCTCCGAGAAGACGCCGGGCCGTGCGGCGACCATCACCGTCGTCACGATCGTGGTGCTCTACCTGCTCATCTCGGTCTCGCTCATCGCCTTCGCGGGCGTCGGCACGGGGGAGTACGGCCTCGGCAACCCCGACATCCAGGACAACGTGTTCTTCCACCTCGCGGGCCCGATCCTGGGGCCGCTCGCAGTGCTCGTCTCGCTCGCCGTGCTGACCAGCTCGGCGTCGAGCCTGCAGTCGACGTTCGTCTCGCCCGCGCGCACCCTGCTCGCCATGGGGCACTACGGCGCGATCCCCGAGAAGTTCGCGAGCGTCAGCCCGCGCTTCTTCACTCCCGGCTACGCGACCATCGTGTCGGCGATCGTCGCCTCCGTGTTCTACGCGGTCATGCGCCTGCTGAGCGAGAACGTGCTCTGGGACACCATCACGGCCCTCGGCATGATGATCTGCTTCTACTACGGCATCACCGCGTTCGCCTGCGTGTGGTTCTTCCGCAAGGTGTGGTTCCGCTCCGTGCGCAACACGATCTACACGCTGCTGGCCCCGCTCATCGGCGGCGTCATCCTCGCCGTGCTGTTCTTCACGACGCTCTTCGACTCGATGGATCCCGAGTACGGCTCCGGCTCCTCGGTCGGCGGCGTCGGGCTCGTGTTCGTGCTCGGCATGGTCGTGCTGCTCGGCGGCGTCGGCGTGATGCTGTGGCAGTGGCGCAAGCGCCCCGCGTTCTTCCGCGGCGAGACGCTCTCGCGGGCGGTCGCCGACGAGTAGCGGTCACGCGCGCCGAGCGGATCCCTCGGGGCCGACGTCGTCGAACCGCGGCGTCGACCGCGTCAGCCGCGCTCGGCGAGCAGCCCCTCCATGAGGTCGATCTCCGAGGTCTGGCTCTTCACCACGGACGTCGCGAAGGGCACGACGAGCGCGTCCGTCGATCGCTCCAGGACGGCGTCGGCCATCTCGATCGCACCTCGGTGGTGCGCGATCATCAGCTCGAGGAAGATCCGCTCGGCATCTACTCCCGTGGCGGCTCGCAGTTCGGCGACCTGCTCCGGGGTCGCGAGGCCCGGCATGGGCCGACCTGGCTCGTGGCCTCCGTCGTCGTGCCCTTCGTGCGTCGCAGAGCCGGCCGGCGCCCGGGTCATCCAGGTCATCGACGGCTCGGCGGCCGCCTGGGGCAGCCCCCACGATCGCAGCCATCCGTACAGCTGTCCCGCCTGCTGCGATTGCGTCTGGGCGATGTCGTACGCGAGCAGGCGGATGTCGGGATCGTCGGTCTCGTCGCGGACGATCATCGCGAGCTCGGCGCCCTGGAGATGGTGCACCTGCATGTCGCGCGAGAACCCCGCCTCGGCGCTGGTATCGGTCGGCGTGGGTTCGGCGAGCGTGCTGAGCCGTCCGATCGAGAAGGCGACGAGCGCGACGACCACGAGCGCGACGGATGCCGCGATGAGCACCGCCACCCGCGCGACGGAGCCGTTCCGAGCGGTCACGAGACCTTGCCGGCCCCGTCCACGGCGCCGGTGCACGGCGCGCCGGGCTCCGGCACGTCACCGCTCTGCCAGTACTCCTCGATGAACGCCTCGATGCGCGGGTCGCCGACCTCGTCGACGGAGAGCTGCGTGTTCCATCCGCTGAGCACGATCGGCGAGGGCAGCCCCTCGAACGGCGAGAGGATCACGTAGGTCGAGGGGAGCTTCGCCCGGAGCTCGTCGACCGTCGAATCGGGCAGCGACGGGTCGTAGGTGATCCAGAGCGCCCCGTGCTCGAGCGAGTGCACGGCGTTCTCGTTCGGAACCTGCTGGGTGTAGACGCCGCAGTTCAGCCAGGCGGGGTTGTGGGGTCCGCCGACGGGAGGCGTCTGCTCGTAGTCCACGGGGCCCTCGACGTGCGCTGCCTCGTTGTCGAACGTCGCGACGCCCTCGATCTTCGCGCCGTCCCCGCCGGCCGAGTAGCTCGGCGCCTGCGGGGTCAGCACCACGGCCGTGACGACCAGGCCGACGACGACGGCGCCGCCGACGGCAGCGGACCAGATGCCGATCCGACGGTTGCGCTTCGCCCGGGCTTCGCGACGACGGTGCTCCTCCAGCTTCCTGGCGCGTTCCTCCGCCCGTTCCTGCTTGAGGCGCGTGGCCTGCTTGATCTTCGGGGGAACGGGCGGGGTCGCGCTCACGCGGTGGCCTCTCTCGAGCTGGGTGGGGGCTTTCCATCCGACCGTAGAACGCTGGGAGAATGCCCATGGCGGAGGCATCCGGGTGACCGAGTGTCGGCACGGGCGAGCGGATGCCTCGACCGGGCGTCGGCTCGACGGGTTCGATGCCGCTCGCCGGCATCGAACGACCTCAGAGGCTCGACGTCACGCCCGGTTCGGAGGAAGCGGCGATCCCCAGCATCAGCACGATGAAGAGGATGTACAGCGCGAAGCCGACGAGGTAGAGCCCGCTCAGGACGTACCCGAAGATGATGCCGATCAGGGCGGCCTGGGCGCCCTGCTCGCCTCGTTCTCTGATCTGCCGGCGAGCGATGTGCCCGCAGACGATCGCGGGGATCGCCGCGAGCAGGCCGAACATCAGTCCGCCGAGCCCCAGGCCGAGCGTCACCCAGGCCAGCACGTTCTGCGGCGCCGAGACGGGCGGCGTCCATGCGGGAAGAGCGCCGACTGGCGCGACGGCGTAGGGCGCGGTGGGCGTGGGCGTGGGCGTGGGGGCGTCCATTCGGGTCCGTTCGTGGCGGTGGAGATGCGGGTCGGATCGAATGCTACTGGGCTGCCCACTCGTGCCGATACCCGGATCTCGAGGCGCGCCGCGGAGAACAGGAGGCCCCTCCAGATGACCTCGCGGTGAGAGCCCGGCGGGCACCGACGGGTGCGCGATGCATGACCCCCGTTCGGGGGTGCGAGATCGGCGTGGGAAGCCCCTTACGGTTACGTGACGGTAGTCGGCGGGTGGGGCCGGTGTTGGTTCGATCGAGAAGGCCCGTGAAACATGTCCGATGCATCCCCCGCTCCGCTCGCCGGGCACCCGGCCGGCCAGGCCCCGCTCAGCTCTGCGGAGCATCCGCCGTATGGCACGGCGCAGGAGCCGGCGCCGCTCAACGCGATCGCCAAGCTCGCGATGGCGACGCAAGTGCTCCTGATGGTCTGCGGCGTCCTGGCCGTCGCCATCGTCGCCATCGAGACCTTCGGGATCGGTGCGATCGCCAGCTTCCTCAACGGGAATGACGCGGCCATCGACATGCTCGACGTGTACGACCGGAGCACCTCCGCGGTCTCCATCCTGTCGTCTCTCGCCGTCATCGCCGCCGGCGTGCTCTGGATGGTCTGGCAATACCGAGTCGCCAAGCAGGTCACCGGCCGTACGCGGCGCACTGCCGGCAGGCATGTCGGATCCTGGTTGATTCCCATCGTCAGCCTCTGGTTCCCCTACCAGAACATCTCGGACCTGTGGCGAGCGGTCGGGCGCACGCGGCCCTCGTGGCAGATCGTGTGGTGGTTGCTCTTCATCGCCAGCAACTTCGTCACCGGGCAGTCGACCCGCGCCTACCTGGCCGCCGAGGACCTCGAGCAGTTCCGGGTCGCCATGTGGATGAGCCTCGTGGGCGCGACCCTCCTCCTGGCGGCCGCGCCGCTGGCATGGCTGATCGTCCGCGGGATCACGCAGGGCGTCCTGCAGCGCTCCACGGCCCCGGACGCCTCGGAGCCGGCGATGCCCGTCGAGCGAGCGGTTCTCTGAGCTGACGTTTCCGTTCGTGCCGAACGTGCCCGCTCGAGCAGGGACACTCGGCGCGAACGGAAACACCGGTCGCAGGGCTCACTCCCAGGGCGTCGGCGCCGCCCCGGTGCACATCGCGTAGGTGGCATCCGCCGCGACCTTGGCCTGTGCCGGGTCGGCGCCGCCCGCGGCCCGCGCGTCGCCCCAGCTGTCTGCGCTGCCGCGCATGAAGGCGAGGCCCTCGTCGCCCGAGAGCCACTCGGCGGCGTTCTCGGGCTTCACCTCGCCGGTCGTGAGGTGCAGCGCGAGGCCGAGCAGGTCAAGACTGACGTTCGAGCGGATGCCGCAGCGCCGGCGCCGCGCGGCCGGGGAGTCCTGCCCATGGCCCGCGCCCGGCATCGCCAATAGGTTCAGGGTGCTGCGCCGACTCGACCCCTACGGAAGGACGACCCATGCAGACCCGCAACCACGAATCACCACCGAGCACGCCAAGACGGCTGCTCGCCGCCGTCGGCGTCGTCGCGATGGCGTTCGGCCTCGCCGGCCTCGGCTCGCCCGCGTACGCGGCCGAGCCCGAGCCCGAGCCGACCGGTTCCATCGCGGGTGTCGTGACCGGCGAGGCCGGCACTCCGCTCGAGGGCGTGGGCGTGCAGGTGTTCTTCTGCGAGCCCGAGTTCGACCCGCTCCAGCAGCGCGACTGCTGGACGCTGCTCTGGGGCGAGGGCAAGGATGCGCACACCGCGGCCGACGGCTCGTTCTCGATCGACGGGCTCGAGCCGGGCACCTATCGTGCGGCGATCAACCCGCAGCAGGGCACCGCGCAGTACGTCCGCGAGTACTGGGATGCCACCGACGTCTTCGAGGAGGCGATCGACCTCGCGGTCGTCGCCGGAGCGGCGACCGTCATCGAGCCCACGCTCGAGGTGGGCGCGACCGTGTCCGGAGTCGTCGTCGACGAAGCCGGCGAGCCGGTCTCGGGCGGGTTCGTCTACGCCTATCTCACGGGCGACCTGAACAGCACCCGTGGTGGCGCGTCGATCGCCGCCGACGGCACGTACACGATCCCCGGGCTGCCCGCTGGCGAGTACGTGCTCAAGGCCGGTCCGGGCTGGGGCGACGAGTCCGACCTCGTCGACGAGTACTGGCAGGACGCACCCGACCTCGACAGCGCGACGCGCCTCGAGCTCACCCTGGGTCAGTCGGTCACGGCCGACTTCGAGCTGAACGACGGTGCCGTCGTCGAAGGCACCGTCTCCGCCGAGGGCGCTCCGGTCGAGGGCGTCGAGGTCGCCGCGACCTATGCCGGTCCGTCCGACCAATGGGTCGAGACGGCGACGGCGGTGACCGGTGCCGACGGCACGTACCGCATCTCCGGCCTCCAGCAGGGCGACTACGTCGTCGACTTCTCGGACTTCGACGGCGAGTGGGCGCACCAGTACTGGCAGGGCACGGCCGACCGCTCGGCCGCGACGACGCTCGCCCTCACGCCGGGTGACCTCGCCGACGGCGTCGACGCCGACCTGACCGCCGGCGGCGGCATCTCCGGCGTGCTCACCGAGAACGCCGACGGCGATTCCGCGCCGGCGTCGCGCGCGTACTTCGACGTGCTGCGCAAGAACGCCGAGGGCGCCTGGGAGAAGGTCGCCTCCGAGAGCGCAGATGAGACCGGTGCATACGAGGTCTCGGGCCTGGCTCCCGGCGAGTACACCGTGCTCTCGTACGGCTCCTCGAGCGCGGACTGGGCCTGGACCTACCTCGGCGGCGTCTACTTCACGGACGAGGCTGCGGCGGTCGAGGTCGCCGCATCGGCCGTCACGGCCGGCGTCGATGTCGAGACGGCTCCCGGCGTGCGCATCGCCGGTTCGGTGATCGACGAGCACGGCGGCCCGGCCGCCGGAGTCTCGACGCGGTTCCTCTACGAGCGGGCGCCAGGGGTCTGGGCCCAGCCCGAGCAGTACGGCGGCGCCGGAGACGACATCTCGTTCCGCGTCGGCGGCCTGCCGCCGGGCGACTACGTCGTCGAGTTCGCCGACCGCAGCGGTGCCGAAGATCCCTACGTCACCCAGTACTGGGAGAACGCCCCCACCCAGGCCGAGGCGACCGTGCTCGAGGCGCCGAACGGCGGCAGCTTCACCGACGTCAACGCCGTCATGACGCGCACCGCCGTGGAGCCGGAGCCCGAGCCCGCCGTGACGCCGACCATCGACGGCGTCGCGCAGGTCGGCCAGGCGCTCGTCGCGGACTCCGGCGACTGGGGCGCCGACGCCGAGCTCGCCTACCAGTGGCTCGCCGGCGGCGAGCCCGTCGACGGCGCGACCGACGCGGAGTTCACCCCGGCCGACGACCTCGTCGGTGCGACGCTCGCGGTGGCGGTCACCGGCACCCGTCCGGGAGCGGAGCCCCTCTCGGCGACGTCCGTGCCGACCGCGGCCGTGCTGCCCCGCTTCGCGGACCCGAACACGAGCGGCGCGCACGCGGCGAACGTGCGGTGGGCGGGCGCCAACGGCGTCATCGACGGCATCCGCGGCGACGACGGCATCGTGCGCTACGACGGAACCGCCCGTGCGACGCGCGGCGTGGCGGCGATCGCGCTCTACCGCCTCGCGGGCTCGCCCGAGTTCGAACTGCCCGCCACGCCGACGTTCACCGACGTCCCGGCGGACCACGAGGCGTACCGGGCGGTCGAATACCTCGCGAGCATCGGCGTCGTGGCGAAGAAGGCGACGTTCGGTCCCGGCGACGCGCTGCAGCGCCAGCACCTCGCCACGTTCCTGCACCGGTCGTCGGCGCCGTCGTTCACGCCGCCGACGAGCCCGACCTTCAGCGACGTGCCGAAGACCTCGGCGTACTTCACGGCGATCGAGTGGGTCGCCTCCGAGGGCCTCACCTCGGTGAGCGGCACGTTCCGTCCGGCCGCGACCACGTCGCGCGCCGAGCTCGCGACCTTCCTCAACCGCTGGCAGGCGCTGTGACGCGTTCCGGTCGCCGAACGCGCTGACCGGCCGGGTCGAACGAACGAATCGAGCCGAGCGGATGCCTCGCCACGGGGCATCCGCTCGGCTCGTCGCCTTCTCGGCGTCGCCGACGCGACGTGCTACGCCGCGGCATCCCCCTCGGCGGCGTCGGCCTCGAACACGACGTCGCCCGCGACGACCGTGCGGATGACCCGCGCCGTGAGCAGGGCCTCGTCGCCCGACTCGAACGGATCGACGTCGAGCACGGCGAAGTCCGCGGCGAGTCCGGCCACGAGGCGTCCGCGCGCGTCGCCGTCGCCGCAGGACGCGGCGGCGTCGCGGGTCGCGTGCCCGATGGCCTCGGCGAGGGGCAGCGCGAACCCGGGATCGGCCGGCGGGAACGACGGGTCGAGCGCCGACTTGCGCGTGGCCGCCACGTACATGTTGTGCAGGGCCTCGTGCGGCGCGGTCGGGGCATCCGTCGAGAAGGCCAGCAGGGCGCCCGCGTCGACGTACTCGGGCCAGGCGAAGCCACGGTCGGCACGATCGTCGCCGAGCATCGCGATCCAGTTGTCGGAGATCGCCGGATCGGCGTGCACGGGCTGCATCGACGCGGTCACGCCGAGGCGCGACATCCGCTCGGCCGTTCCCGGCGCGGCGTACTCGAGGTGCTCGATGCGGTGCAGGCGGGGCCGTTCCCCGTTCACCGCGATCGCGTGTTCGATCGCGTCGAGCGCGATCTCGCTGGCGTAGTCGCCGATGGCGTGCTGGGCGACCTGCAGGCCCGCGGCGTCGGCGGCCGCGACCACGGGCTTCAGCGCGTCGAGCGGCCAGATCGGCTCGGCGTTCGACCCGTCGGCGTACGGATGCCGCATCGCGGCCGTGCACGCGTCGATCACGCCGTCGAGCACGAGCTTGATGCCGACGATGCGCAGCCACGGCGCCGCGGGGGCGTCGGCCGTCTCGGCGGCGAGGTCGGCGGCGACCTGCGCCGCGTGCTCGACCTGTGCGAGGTTCGCGGCCTCGTCGCCGGTGTTCGCGACGAACCAGTGCGCGGCGACGCGGATCGGCAGGGTGCCGCCGCGACGATCGGCCGCGCGCCGGAATGCGGCGAGGCCGAGCTCGTCGAACGCCATGTCGACGACGCCCGTGACCCCCGTGGCGACGTACGCGTCGATCGTGCGCTCGACGGCGGCATCGCGGTCGGCGTCGGTCGTGGCGTTCGCGAGGTGGTCCCAGACGAACTGCTGGGCGGCGGTCTCGTAGAGCATGCCGTCGGCCTCGCCGTCGGCGCCGCGGCTGATGCGTCCGCCGATCGGGTCGGGGGTGTCGCGCGTGATGCCGAGCTCGGCCAGCGCCGCGGAGTTCACCCAGCAGGAGTGGTAGTCGTTCGCGTCGAGGTAGACGGGCACGTCGGCGACCGCCGCGTCGAGCATGGCCGCGGTCGGGGCGCCGGGCACCGAGTCGAAGAGCCAGCCGCGGCCGAGCACGCGCGGTGCGCCTGGGTCGGCGGCCCTTGCGGCGCGCAGGCGCGACTGGATCTCCTCGAGCGTGCGGGCGTCCGTGAGCCCGACGCGTCCGAGGGCGTCGCCCATCATCACGAGGTGGGTGTGCGCATCGGTGAAGCCGGGCAGCACGAGCCGGCCGCCGAGGTCGATGCTCGCGGCATCCGCCCCGGCCGCCTCGACCGCCCCCGCCTCGTCGCCGACGTGGGCGAGCGCGTCACCGTCGACGACGAGGGCCTCGGCCCAGGGTGCGGCGGGCTCCGCCGTGAAGATGCGGGCGTTGCGGTAGAGGGTGCGGGTCATGCGGAGACCTCCTCGGTGTCGGATGCGGCGTCGGTCGCCGTGTCGGCTGCTGCCTGCGACGCGCCCTGCGACGCGAGCGCCTCGGCGGCGACCCCGCGCTCGTGCCGCGTCGAGACATGCGCCGCGAAGGCGGCCGGCACGGCGAGCACGAAGCTCGCGATGCCGAGCACGACGGTGAAGCCCTGGTAGCCGAACGCCTGCGCGATCGCGGCGCCGATGACGGGCGTGAGCGCGGAGCCCACGAGATAGACGGCGAGCAGCGGGCCCGACCAGCGCCCGTCGACGTCGAGCGCGGCCGAGGTCGAGACGAAGTACATGAACGCGATCGCGTAGACGGTGTTCCACGCGATGAACACGACGATGAACGAGGTCTGGTCGGTCGTGAATCCCTCGACGATCTTCAGGGCGCCGCCGAGCACGAGCAGCACGACGAGCGGCACGGTGCGGCCGAGGCGGTTGCCGACGATCATGAGCAGGATCGACCCGACGAGCCCGCCGGCCGTGGCGCCGCTGAGCGCGAGGCCGAGGCCCTCCGGCGTGAGTGCGGCCTGCTCGGCGCCCATGACGCCCGCCATGGCCCAGAGCGAGTCCTCGCTGACGGCCCAGAGGGCGAAGGTCACGAGCAGCACGAACCCGGCGATCGTCGTGATGCGGGCAGGGCGAGCGGATGCCGCGGCGCGGGCCCTCATCGCCGGGATGGCCGAGGTCTCGGGCACCTCGACCGGCACGGCCTCGGCGATGCCCGCGCCGGCCTGCGGGGCGAGCACCGGCGCTGCGGGCAGCCAACCGCTCACCGCGAGGGCGATCACCGCGAACAGCGCGAGCGAGCCGAACACCTCGATCGGGGCGAGGCCGATGAGCGGGATGACGGCGAGGATCACGGTGACGATCGCCCGGTTCGCGAGGCCGTTGAAGCCGGCGACGCGGTCGGGATTCGTGAACGCGGCGATCGCGGCGCCGGCCGAGGCGACCGCACCGCCCGCGCCGATGCCGCCGAGGATGAGGCCGGCGACGACGAGGCCGGGCACTGAGACGAGTGCGGCGGTGCCGAAGCCGAGCACGGCCGCGGCGAGGCCGATGCGGGCCACCGCGAGGCGGCGAGGGCCGGCGCAGAGCGGGGCGATCGCGAGGCCGGTGATCGCGGTGGCGAGCAGGGTCGCCGTCACGATCCAGCTCGCAGTGAGCACGTCGCTGCCGAGCGCCTCCTGCAGCGCGGTGATCATGTACGGCGAGAGGTTGACGCCGAGGTAGCCGGCGATGCCGATGGTGAAGGTGGCGGTCGCCGTGGGCACGCGCAGGGGCACGCGGGCGGCGAGGTCGAGATCGGTCATGGTCGTTCTCCGAATGGGGGAGGGCACGTCGTCGTGCGGGTGGAGGATCGCGCCGGTGGTGGGTGTCGCCGGGCGTTTAGCGAATGGTGTTCGTTTATTATGCATACGAGGGCTGCCTCTGGGAAGGGGTCTAGCCTGATCCGGGACATCCGGCACGCGACATCCGACGGAGGACGAGACCATGGCCAGACCCAAGGTGCCGCTGCTCTCGGTCGAGCGCATCGCGGATGCCGCGCTCGACCTCGTCGACTCGGGGGAGCCGTTCGGCGTCAACGCGCTCGCGCGAAAGCTCGGCGTGACCCCGTCGTCGCTGTACAACCACGTCGACGGACGCGACGGCATCATCGAGCTCATGCGCGGGCGCTTCGGCGCCGAGGCAGGCGCGCAGTCGCACGACGGGGCTTGGGACGAGGTCGTCGCCGAGACGCTCCGGTCGCAGCGACGCATGTACGCGCGGCATCCGAACCTCGTGCCCCTCATGGTCGGCAAGACGATCACCGACCCGTTCGTCATCGAGAGCTACGACCGCCTCGCCTCGGTGCTGCTCGAGGCCGGATTCCCCGACGACGAGGTGCTGCGCGTCATCGCGATCCTCGACGCCTTCGCGATCGGCATGGGCCTCGACCTCGCCTCGCCCGAGCAGATCTGGAGCCCGCAGGGCGAGACCGCGACGCTCGGGCGCCTCATCGCCGAGGCGCCGCAGGGCGACGAGCGCTCCGACCGCGCCTTCGAGCTCGGCCTCGAGTTGCTGCTCGACTCGCTGCGCCTGCGGCTCGCGCGGCACCTCGGCTGACCTCGCCGCCGGCCGCGGCCTCGCCCGGCGCGCGTGACGACCTTTCGCGGGCAGACGACCTTTGCGCGGGAGGCGCGGACCGTCGCTCGCCGCCAGAACGTCGTCACGCGAATCCGGGCGACGTGTAGCGTCGGCGCAGGGGATCTCCGCGGTGCGGATGAAGGTGCAGGGTGAAGGGGGACGGGCCATGACGAGCACGCGCCCGCCCACGGTGCACCTCGGCACGGGCAGCCTCGCGGCGGTCGTCGTCGGCTCGATGGTCGGCGCGGGCGTGTTCTCGCTGCCGGGCCAGTTCGCCGAGAACACGGGCGTGTTCGGCGCCCTCATCGCCTGGCTCATCGCCGGCACGGGCATGCTCATGCTCGCGTTCGCGTTCCAGGCGCTCGCGAACCGCAAGCCGCACCTCGACGCGGGCGTGTACTCCTACGCGAAGACCGGGTTCGGCGACCTGCTCGGCTTCTTCTCCGCGTTCGGGTACTGGGCGAGCGCCTGCGTCGGCAACGTCACCTATTGGGTGCTCATCATGTCGACGCTCGGCGCGTGGATTCCCGCGCTCGGCGCCGGCGACACGATCCCGGCCATGCTCGCGGCATCCGCCGGCCTATGGGTCACCTTCCTGCTCGTGCGCAGGGGCGTGCGCGAGGCCGCCGCCGTCAACCGCATCGTGACGATCGCCAAGCTCGTGCCGATCGTCGTGTTCATCGTCATCGCGCTCACCGTGCTGAAGCCCGACGTGTTCGCCGCGAACCTGCTCGGCGCGCCCGATGCGGGGCCGCTGCTCGACCAGGTGCGCGGCACGATGCTCGTGACGGTCTTCGCATTCCTCGGCGTCGAGGGCGCGAGCGTCTACTCGCGGCATGCACGAAGGCGAGCGGATGTCGGTCGGGCGACCGTGCTCGGGTTCCTGTCGGTGCTCGCCGTGTTCGCCTCGGTCACGATCGTCTCGTACGGCGTGCTGCCCGCGGCCGAGATCGCCGCCCTGCGCCAGCCGTCGATGGCGGGCGTGCTCGAGGCGGCCGTCGGCCCGTGGGGAACGGTCTTCGTGAGCATCGGGCTCATCGTCGCCGTGCTCGGCGCCTACCTCGCCTGGACCCTCATGGCCGCCGAGGTCGTGTTCACCGCCGCGCGCGACGGCGACTTCCCGCGCGTCTTCGCCCGCAAGAGCACGCGCGACGTGCCCACGACCGCGCTGCTCTGGTCGACGATCTTCGCCCAGGTCGTGCTCGCGGTCGCCTACTTCTCGGCCGACGCGTTCGGCTTCGCGCTCGACCTCACGAGCGCGCTCGCCCTGCTGCCGCTGCTGTTCGCGGCCGGGTACCTGCTGAAGATCGCCATTCGCTCCGACGGCTACGGTCCGGATGCCGCGGCCCGCCGCTCGCGCGTGCTCGAACTCGTGATCGGGGCGGTGGCGACCGCGTACGTCGTCTTCCTGCTGCTCGGTGCCGGCCTCGAGCTGCTCTTCATCTCGCTCATCGTGCAGGCGCCGGCGACGCTGCTCTACTTCGTCGCCCGCCGCGAGAACCATCGCCCCCTCATCGCCTCGGGCTGGGACGTCGTCGTGCTGGTCGTCGCCTTCGGCGGGGCGATCGCTGCCGTGGTCGCGCTCGCCACCGGCTGGGTCGGCATCTGAGCTCCGACCGGCAGACGACCGGTCGCGGCATCCGCTCGCCGTCCGCCGTTCGCCGTTCGGTTGGTCGTGGCTCGGGGCGTATCGAGACCGTCACCGCCACGAGTTGCAGGAAGAATGACCGACACGCCGACCATCCGGGTGGGCCCGTCCGCGCGTCGCCCGAATTCTTCCTGCATCTCGTCCTCTTCGTCGGGGCATCGGTGGATTTCCGGTCGGCCTCTGGCGGTTCCGATGGCCCATCCACTCGCCGAATAGACTGGCCGGGTGCCAGTGAATCCCGAGCTGCAGGGGCGGGTCTTCCCGCCGGCCGAGCCCTACCTCGTCGGTCGCGAGAAGGTGCGCGAGTTCGCGCGCGCCGTCTTCGCGACGAATCCGATCAACCTCGATGTCGAGGCCGCGCGGGCTGCGGGCTACGCCGACGTCGTCGCGCCGCCGACGTTCGCGGTCGTCGTGCAGGAGCACACGCTCGCGCAGCTGCTCGCCGAACCCGACGCGGGCATCGACTTCTCGCGCGTCGTGCACGGCGACCAGCGCTTCACGTCGACCCGGCCGATCGTCGCGGGCGACCTGCTCACGGCGACCCTCACGGTCGCGAGCGTGAAGACGCTCGGCCCCCACTCGATGGTGACGGCCGAGACCTCGGTGACCGATGCGGCGGGCGAGCACGTCGTGACGGCGATCTCGACGCTCGTGGTGCGAGGTGATGAGTGATGGCCGCCGTGTCCGCGTCCGCGCCCGTGTTCGATGAGCTCGCCGTCGGCGACGTCGTGGCCGAGCGTTCGTTCGAGCTCACGCGCGACTCGCTCGTGCGCTACGCCGGGGCATCCGGCGACTTCAACCCGATCCACTACCGTGACGACGTCGCGGCGTCCGTGGGCCTGCCCGGCGTACTCGCGCACGGCATGCTCACCATGGGCTTCGCCGTGCAGCCGGTCGTCGACTGGGCGGGCGACCCCGGCCGCATCGCCGACTACCAGGTGCGCTTCACGCGCCCCGTCGTGGTCGACCCGGCCGACGGCGCCACCGTCACGGTCAGCGCGAAGGTCGGCCAGCTCGACGCCGAGGCCCGTGTCGCCCGCATCGACCTCACCGTGAAGCTCGGCGACGACACGGTGCTCGGCAAGGCGCAGGTCCGCGTCGCACTCGGCTGACGTGGGCGCGACCGACATGAGCGCGATCGACTCCGGCACGACCGACCCGGCCCCGCCGCGAGCGCCCGAGCCGACGTTCGCCGACCTCACCACGCTCCGGGTCGGCGGGCCCATGCGGCGACTCGTGGCCGCGACGACCCAGCGCGATCTCGTCGACCTCGCCCTCGAGGCGTGGAGCGACGGCGAACCCTGGATGGCACTCGGCGGCGGCTCGAACCTGCTCGTCGGCGACGAGGGGTTCGACGGCACGGTCATCCGCATCCGCACGCGCGGCATCGAGGTGCTGCCGGGCGTCGACGACGATACTGCCGAAGATGCCGGCGCCGGACGCCAGGCCGTGCGCATCCGCGTGCAGGCCGGCGAGGTCTGGGACGACCTCGTCGCCTGGACCGTCGAACGCGGCTACGCGGGCATCGAGGCACTGTCGGGCATTCCCGGATGCGTCGGCGCGGCGCCCGTGCAGAACATCGGCGCCTACGGGCAGGAGCTCGAGACCACGCTCGTCGCGATCGAGTTCCTCGACGAGGGAGCCGATACCCCCCGCCGCATGACGGCGGCCGAGCTCGAGCTCGGCTACCGCACCTCGGTGCTGAAGCAGGGGCTCGCGGGCATCGTGGTGTCGATCGAGCTCGAGCTGCACGACACCGCGGCCGAGCGCGCCGTGCTCGGCGAGACGCTCAGCCGCCCGGTCGCGTACCCGCAGCTCGCGGGCGCACTTCAGGTCGACGTGGGCGACCGCGTGCCGCTCGCCCGTGTGCGCGAGAGCGTGCTCGCGCTGCGCGCCTCGAAGGGCATGGTGCTCGACCCCGCCGACCCCGACACGTTCAGCGCCGGATCCTTCTTCACGAATCCGATCGTGAGCGAGCACCTGGCCCGCTCGTTGCCGGGGGATGCGCCGCGCTGGTACGTCGAGTCCGACCCGGTCGACGAGGTCGTGCCGCTCGACAGCGGCCTCGAGGAGTCGCCGCTCGACCAGTTCCTCGCGCACCAGGCCTCGCTCGAGGCATCCGACACGGTGACGGATGCCGCGCCTCCGCGCACGCTCGTGAAGCTGTCGGCGGCGTGGCTCATCGAGCGCGCCGGCGTCTCCCGCGGATTCCGCCTGCCCGGATCCCGCGCCGCCGTCTCGTCGAAGCACACGCTCGCGCTCACCAACCGCGGGGGAGCCTCGGCAGAGGAGGTCGCCCAGCTCGCCCGCTTCGTGCAGTCGCGCGTGCAGGCCGAGTTCGGCATCCTGTTGCATCCCGAGCCGGTCGTCGTCGGCCTCGAGCTCTAGCACCGCGGCCGGTCGAGTGGGCCGGTCGAGCAGGCCGGTCGAGTAGGCGCGCCAGGGCCGTATCGAGACCCATCGCGATCGGGCCTCGATACGCTTCTTGGTCTCGATCCGCTTCGCTACTCGACCCGAGCCTCGACCCGACCCTTGACCGGGGATGGGCGTCGCTAGATCTCGCCGCGCGTGCTGCGCGAGTCGCCGTGATGCCGCGACGGGCGCTCCGGAGTTGCGAGTTCAGCGCCGCGGGAGCGGGTGCGTTCGCCGCGGCGGATGAGTCCCACGATGCCGAAGAGTGCGACGACGACGCCCACGACGATGAGCGCGTAGAGCCCGGCCGCGAACGGGTTCAGGTTCATGAGCCACGTGTCGGCGGCGTCGCGGCGCTCGGGGTCGACGATGATCCAGAGGGTCACCGCGGCGATCGTCGCGAAGATCAGCGCCCAGACGAGGGCGCCCCAGCGAATCGTCGGTCGCGGTGCAGCAGGCGGCGTTGCGGGCGCGCTCTGGGCGAGCCCGGCGGATGCCACGGGGCCGGCCGGCGGGAACACCTCGGTCGCGGCATCCGCGGCCGGTGCAGGCGGCGGGACCAGCGGGGTCGTGGCCGCCGCTGCCGGCGCGAGGGGAGTGAGGCGTTCGGTCGGGCCGGTCGTGTCGCGTGCGTCTGACATGTGTTCGCTCACTTCTGGATCTCGATTCGGACAGTGCCCGTGCGCTGGGTGAGTTCGAGACGGGCATCGGCGCGCCCACCGCCCGTCTCGAGGCCGACCGCGTTCTCACCGCCGATGAGCAGTTCGTGCTGTTGGCCGAGTTCTCCGATCTGCGGTGTGCTCACAACGCCGTCATCGCTGATGACGAGGATCTCGATCGGGCCTGCCTCGGAGGCGTCGAGCAGCAGTACGGCGCCTAATTGGAGCGAGATCCACGCGTCGCCGTCGCCCTGTGTCAGCTCGGTCGTCGGCGTTCGGCCGACCGTCGGGAACGCGGTCAGCTGCGCATCACCGAGCGGCTGGACGAGTCGCTGCGACTGCGTGAGATCGATGCCCGCGTACGGTGCGATGAGCTGCCCATCCTGCGCGAACGACGCACCGCCGACCCCCACGATCATCGACAGCGACGCGAGCAGCGTGAAGAACGCGAGCGCACCGCTGCGGCGCCGGCGCAGCGCCGCGACGACCATGCCGAGCGCGAGCACGAGCGTCGCGACGGCCAGGGCCACGGGCACGGCGAAGGCTGCGACGTCTGCGTCGCCGAGCGCCCAGAGGGCGGCGATCGCACCGCCGACGAGGCCGAGGCCGAGCGCGGTGAACACGAACGCGGCGCTCGCACGGGGGCGGGCGGCCCGACGGGCGGCCCGGGCGGCGTCGGCCTGGGCGGCGAGCGCCAGGGCCTTCTCGCGGTTCTCCGCGGCGGCCTGGGCGCGGGCGGCGCGTGCGGCCTGATCCTGCCCGGACTTCCACTCGGCGTGCGCGACGCGCCACGCCTCGTGCTGTTCCCGCCACTCCGCGATGGCCGCCGCGTCGGCACCCATTGCGGGCACGGGAGGCTCGGTGGTCGGCGTCTCGCCGTCGGCGAGCGGCCGGCTCGTGGCATCCGATTCAGGAGCGTCGGGAGCGTCGCTCGCGGCATCCGCTTCGGGAACGGTGCTGGGGGCTGTGCTCGCGGCGGCGGCGGCGGCAGCAGCGGCAGGAGCGCCCTCAGCGGCGGGCCCGGACCCCGGCCGGGCGGCGTCGGCCACGGAAGCCGTTCGCGCGCCGCCGCCGCCGGCCGGGGGGTTCTGGGAGGCTCGGCGCGCGAGCCAGATGACGAGGGCGACGATGCCGCCGACGAGGATGAGCGTCCACAGGATGCGCAGCGGCACCGTGAGGTTGAACCCGAAGATCGGGTCGGCGATGTACGGCCAGTCGCCGCTCCACCACTGCCAGCCGAGCCATCCGCCCTGCACGAGCGGGATGAATCCGATCACGCCCATCACGGCGATGCCCACGACGGCGGGGTCGACGATGCCGCGGGTGAGGCGCTCGAGGTGGATCTCGCCGTCGGTGTCGGGCAGCAGCAGCCACGCGATCGCGTAGGCCAGCACGAGCGGGGCGCCGAGCACCGCGATGACCACGACGATGCCGCGCACGATGATCGGGTCGATGCCGAGGCGCGCGCCGATGCCCGCGCAGACGCCGCCGAGCCAGCCGGCGCGACGCGGCAGGCCGAGACGCCGCAGCCAGTCGTAGAAGCCGGTGCCGGTGCCGGTGCCCGGCGCGTGTGTCGACGCGCCGGGGGCACCGGAGGATGGAGCCGAACCGACCGCACCGTCGGCCGGCGGGCCGGCGGGCGCGGAGTCCCCCTGCACGTCTTCCGGCGCTGGGTCGGTCGTCGGGTCGGTCTGGTTCGTCTCCATGCTTCGATGCTGGCATCGGCGGCGGATGCCCCGCCATGGGGTGAGTCCCTGATTCGACCCTGATCCTGCCGTCGGGGCTGCGGGGCCGGTCAGGTCGTCTGCTTGGATGGCAGGCATGGAGCCACGGATGTCGCGACCGCGCGCCTGCGTCGCCACGGGCGTCTCCGCGGGGCTCGCCGAGCACCTCGGCTGGCCCGTGTTCGTCGTGCGTGCCGGGTTCGCCGTGACGAGTCTCGCCGCCGGCGCCGGACTGCTCCTCTACCTGTGGCTGTGGGCGCTGACGCCGTGGGCGCCGGGCGAGGAGCGCCCGACCCGGCGCGCGCCCGTCGCGTGGATCCTCATCGTCGCGTCGGCTGTCGTGCTGCTCGCCGCGTGGGCGATCGACGGGAGCCTGGCCGATGCCGGGTCGGCCGGGGGAGCCGTGCTCGGCCAGTGGTTCGGCGCCGTGCTCGCGGGCATCGGCCTCGCCGTGGCATCCGGAGCCTGGGCCAGCTTCATCGACCGAACCGAGCCCGAACGCGGGCCACGCCACGAGCTCACGATCCGCCTCATCGCGACGGTGCTGCTGGCCGTCACCGCCCTCGCGCTCGTGTTCGGCACGAACGCCCGGTGGCATCCGGCACCGACCTTCGCCGTCGCGCTCGCCGCCGTGCTCGGCATCGGCCTCGTCTACGCGCCGACGCTCGTGACCGCCTGGCGAGACCTCACCGACGAGCGCACGAAGCGCATCCGCGAGGAGCAGCGCAGCGAGATCGCCGCCCACCTGCACGACTCGGTGCTGCAGACGCTCGCGCTGATCCAGAACCGGGCGGGCGCCTCGAGCGAGGTCGCCCGCATCGCCCGGGCGCAGGAGCGGGAGCTGCGCGACTGGCTCTTCGACGGCGACACCCCCGCCGACAGCGACCTCGGCACCGACCTCCGCGACTTCGCGGCCGCGCTCGAGATCGACTACCCGGTGACCATCGACGTCGTCGTCGTGGGAGAGTCGAGGGAGCGGGCGAGCGGCGAGGTCGCGGCGGCCGCACGCGAGGCCATGCTGAACGCCGCGCGCCACGCCGGAGGCGAGGTGTCGGTGTACGTCGAGTCCTCGCCCGAGACGGTGGAGGTGTTCGTGCGCGATCGCGGCGACGGGTTCGAGCTGCAGGACGTTCCAGGCGACCGCCTCGGCGTGCGCCAGTCGATCATCGGACGCATGCGCCGTGCGGGTGGCTCTGGCGAGGTGCGCCGCGGCGCCGGGGGCGTGGGCACCGAGGTGCGCCTGCGCTACCCCGCCGAGCGCGTCGGGGCTGAGGCCGGCCGTGGCTGAGGCATCGGGCACGGGGGCGACCGGCCCCGAGGCATCCGCCGGCCCAGAGGCATCCGCCGTCCCCGTGGCATCCGCCGGCGCTGCGGTATCTGCCGGCCCTGTGGCATCTGCCGGCCCCGTGGCATCCGTTCGCGTCGTGATCGTCGACGACCACTCGATCTTCCGCTCGGGGCTGAAGGCCGACCTCGACGCCTCGATCGACGTGGTCGGTGAAGCGCACGACGTCGAGTCCGCGGTGGCGGCGGTGACGGATGCCGCGCCCGACGTCGTGCTCCTCGACGTGCACCTGCCCGGGGTGGGGGTGCCGGCGGGCACGAGCGGCGGGGCCGAGGTGATCCGCCGTGCTGCGGCATCCGTGCCGGGCACCAGGTTCCTGGCGCTCAGCGTCTCGGACAAGGCCGAGGACGTCGTCGGCGTGATCCGCGCGGGCGCCCGCGGGTACATCACGAAGGGGTCGTCGGGCGCCGACGTGAGCCGGGCCGTGCACGCGGTCGCGGGCGGCGACGCGGTGTTCTCGCCCAAGCTCGCCGGATTCGTGCTCGACGCGTTCGGCGCCGCCGTCGGCGAGACGGCCGCGGCCAGCGACGAGCTCGACCGGCTCTCGGCGCGCGAGCAGGAGGTCATGCGCCTCATCGCCCGCGGCTACTCGTACAAGGAGGTCGCCGCCGAGCTCTTCATCTCGACGAAGACCGTCGAGACGCATGTGTCGGCCGTGCTGCGCAAGCTGCAGCTCTCGAGCCGGCATGAGCTCACCGCCTGGGCGAACGCGCGGCGCCTGCTCTGACCGCGCGCCCCTGCGCGCCCGTTCCCGCGACGGTTTGCGGCCTGGAGGACGCCCCGCAACCTCCCGTGAACCCGCAAACCGTCGCAGGAGCACACGAGCGCGGGTCAGCGCGCCGAGCGCGCGAGCAGCTCGTCGCGCACCTGCCGGCGCAGCACCTTGCCGATGAGCGAGCGGGGCAGCTCGTCGAACGGTTCGATGCGCCGCGGCACCTTGTACGCGGTGAGGGTCGTGCGCAGGAAGTCGCGCAGCGCGGCCTCCTCGAACACGGCCCCGTCGCGCAGCTCGACGCCGGCGGCGACGACCTCGCCCCCGTCGGCGCGGGGCAGGCCCACGGCCGCGGCACCGCGCACGTCGGGGTGCGCGAGCAGCGCCGCCTCGACCTCCGACGGCGAGACGTTGAAGCCGCCCGTGATGATGAGCTCCTTGACGCGGTCGACGATCGTGACGAAGCCCTCGTCTGACACGTGCACGATGTCGCCGGTGCGCAGCCAGCCGCCGGACAGCAGCGTGTCGGCCGTCTCGGCCGGGCGCCTCCAGTAGCCCTGGAACACCTGCGGCCCGCGCACGAGCAGCTCGCCCTCCTCGCCGGCCGCGCGGTCGTCGGCCGGGTTCGAGGGGTCGACGACGCGGATCTCGGTGCTCGGGAACGGAACCCCGACCGTGCCCGGCCGTCGGGTCGGCCCCATCGGGTTGCCGAGCGCGATCGGCGAGGACTCGGTCATGCCGTACCCCTCGACGAGCAGCCCGCCCGTGGCGCTCTCCCAGCGGTCGACGGTCGCGACCGGCAGGCTCATCGCGCCCGAGATCGCGTAGCGGATGCTGCCCAGCACGCGGGGCCGGCGGGCGGTCGCGTGCACGAGCCGGTCGTAGATCGGCGGCACCGCGGGCAGGAACGTCGGCGGCGAGTGGCGCGCCGCGTCGAGCACGAGCTTCGGGTCGAACGTCGGGAACAGCACGAGCTTGGCGCCGATGCTCATCGCGGTCGTGAGGCAGAGCGTCAGGCCGTACGCGTGGAAGAGCGGCAGCACGCCGTAGAAGGTCTCGCCGCCGAGCTCGAGGCCCGGCACCCAGGCGCGGCTCTGCATCGCGTTCGCGCGCAGGTTGCGGTGGCTGAGCACGGCGCCCTTGGGCGAGCCGGTGGTGCCGCTGGTGTACTGCAGCACGGCGGTGTCGTCGAGGGAGGGCCGCGGATGCCGCGAGCTGATCGCCCGACGCGAGGTCAGGCGTTGCCACGGCACGAGGCCCTTCGCGCGCGGCCTCGTGGAGAGGGCGGCGCGCGAGCGTCTCGCCTTCGGGATCGGCAGGCGCAGCGCCATCCGCTTGCCGAACGGCAGCGCTCGCGCGACGTCGACCTCGACGATGTGCTCGGGCCGGATGTCGCTCGGGAACTCCGCCACGGTGTCGGCGACGTTGCTCCAGACGATCGCGACGCGGGCGCCGTGGTCCTCGAACTGGTGCCGCAGCTCGGGTGGCGTGTAGAGCGGATTGTGCTCGACGACGATCGCGCCGAGCCGCAGCGCCGCGTAGAACGCGACGACGTGCTGCGGGCAGTTCGGCAGGATCAGCGCGACGCGGTCGCCCGCGCGCACCCCGAGCCGGCGCAGGCCCTCGGCCGCGGCGGCGATCTGGCGGCCGAGCTCGCGGTAGTCGGTCTCGGCGCCGAAGAACTCGAGGGCGGTCTGCCGCCGGTACGTCTTCACCGAGGCAGCGATCATGTCGACGAGGGTCTCGACCGGTTCGTCGATCTCGGGCGGCACCCCCTCGGCGTAGTGCGCGAGCCAGGGGCGGTCTTCGTACGGGGTGGTCATGCTCGCCTCTCGCGGCCACCTGCATGCGTCGACCACGGGTGCGACCCGTCGTTGCCGCGGCGCATGCGGATGCCACGTCCAGCGTATGCGCGATCGCATGCGCCGAACCGAATCCGTCGCCGACCCGGCTCCTGCGACGCTTTGCGGCCTGGAGGACGCGTGTCGACCTGCCTCCACCGCGGAAACCGTCGCGGGAGCGCCCGGAGTCGTCAGCCCTCGCGGGGTGCGGTGCCGGTGCCGGACGAGCCCTGCGCGGGCGAGGAGCCCTGTGCGGGCGTGCTGCCCGTCGCGGCATCCACCGGTTCGCCGTCGTCGGCCGGGCCCGTCACGACGGTTGCGCCTTCGAGCAGTGCCTGCTCCGCGGCATCCGCCTGCTCGCCCGTGATGGCCTCGCCGCGCGCGACCATGCCGGCCTCGTCGGAGAGCGGGATCTGCTTGAGGAAGAGCGCGAGCACGAAGGCCGCGAGGATGAACGGGATCAGGTACCAGAACACGGGTGCGAGCGAGTCGGCGTAGGCCGTCACGATCGAGTCGCGCACGGGCCCCGGCAGCTCTGAGAGGCGCTGCGGGTCGAGGGTCGACATCGCGTCGCCGGCCTGGGCCGCGTTCGCGCCGGCGTCCGTGAAGATCTTCGTGAGGTTCTCGGCCAGGCGGGTCGTGAACAGCGCGCCGAAGATCGCGACGCCGAGGGAGGCGCCGACCTCGCGGAAGTAGTTGTTCGTGCTCGTCGCGGTGCCGACCTGGGTGGCGGGCACGGCGTTCTGCACCACGAGCACGACGACCTGCATGATGAGGCCGAGCCCGGCGCCGAAGACGAACAGGTACACGCAGATCAGCCAGATCGGCGTGGCCGCCGAGAGCGTCGTCATGGCGAGCATCGCCGCGGCGGTCACGAGGGTTCCGGCGATCGGGAACGCGCGGTACTTGCCCGACTTCGAGATCGCGATGCCCGACCAGATGGAGGTGCCCATCATGCCGGCCATCATCGGCAGCATCAGCAGGCCAGAGGCGGTCGCCGAGGCGCCGGAGGACATCTGCAGGAACGTCGGCACGAACGCGATGGCCGAGAACATGCCGATGCCGAGCGTGAATCCGATGGCGGTCGCGTTGATGAAGACCGGGTTCTTGAACAGCGAGAGCGGAATGATCGGGTCATCCGCGCGCGCCTCGACGACGACGAACGCGGTCGCGGCGGCGAGAAGGCCGAGGCCCCAGGCCCAGGTCTCGATCGCGTCCCAGCCGTGGTCGGCCGCACCGCCGAAGTCGGTGAAGAAGATGAGGCAGACGGTCGCGACCGAGAGCAGCATGACGCCCAGCACGTCGATCTTCTTCTCGGCCTTCTTGCTCGGCAGGGTGAGCGTGAACCAGGCGATCGCGAACGCCGCGATGCCGATCGGGATGTTGATGTAGAACGCCCACTGCCACGTGAGGTGGTCGACGAAGTAGCCGCCGAGCAGCGGACCGGCCACGGCCGAGAGGCCGAAGATGGCGCCGAGCGGGCCCATGTACTTGCCGCGCTCGGAGGCCGGCACGATGTCGGCGATGATCGCCTGCGAGAGGATCATGAGTCCGCCGCCGCCGAGCCCCTGCATGGCGCGGAACGCGACGAAGGCCCAGAAGGTGGGTGCGAAGGCTGCGCCGACGGATGCCACGGTGAAGAGTGCGATCGCGATGAGGAAGAGGTTGCGTCGACCGAGCACGTCGCCGAACTTGCCGTAGATGGGCATCACGATGGTCGTCGCGAGCAGGTAGGCGGTGGTGATCCACGCCTGGTACTGCACGCCGCCGAGCTCGCCGACGATGGTCGGCATCGCGGTCGAGACGATGGTCTGGTCGAGGCTCGAGAGCAGCATGCCGGCGATGAGCGCCGAGAAGATGATCCAGATGCGTCGCTGGGTGAGCACGAGCGGGCCGCTCGTCGCCTTGGGCCGTGGAGGTCGTGCAGGTCGTGCAGGTCGTGCAGGTCGTGCAGGTCGTGCAGGTCGTGCAGAGGTCATGGGTTCGTGGTGCTTTCCGTGGTTCCGGTGGTGAGGGGGGTCGTGGTGGGGCCCGGGGTGCAGGCCGCGCGGGTCGCGGCGACGGAGGCGCGCAGGAGCGCGGCGAAGTCCTCGCGGCCGCCGCCGTCCTCGGCGAAGGCGCGATGGGCGGCGGCGTTCACGAGCGAGCCGATGACGACCGCGGCGGTGCGCGCGAGCGGATCGCCCGCCGCGAGGTGCTCGCGCTCGTCGATCGCCGCGATGATGCGCTGCTCGAGCTTCTGGCCCGCGCCGATCATGTGCGAGAGCAGGTGCGGTTCCCGTTCGATGAGGGCGTGCGGATCGATCGCGTCGTGCTCGTCGTCCCACGCGGCGAACGTCGTGATGGCGAGCTCGGCGAGCGCGTCGAGCAGGGTCGGGGCATCGTCGTCACCGCGGGTGAAGGCGGCGAGGGCCGCCTCGTCGATGCTGTCGGCGTCGTGGCCGACGACCGCGGCCTCCTTGCCGGCGTAGTAGTTGAAGAAGGTGCGGCGCGAGACGCCCACGTCGGCGCAGAGCTCCTCGATCGTGAAGCCCGAGAGGCCGCGCTCGACCGTGAGCTGGCGTGCCCGGTGGCAGAGGTCGCGGCGGGTGCGGCTCATGCGCTGCTCGCGCAGCCCGGGCGAAGTCTTTGCACTCTCGGTCACGAAGTGCAATTCTGCACTATTCGAGCCAGAGTGCAAAATCGACCGAGGGTCGGGTTTCGCTCGATCGCCGCCGTCAGAGCAGCCCGAGCTCCATGGCCCTCGTCACGGCGCGCGTGCGGTCGCCCACCTCGAGCTTCTCGAAGACATGCGCGAGATGCGTCTTGACGGTCGCCTCGCCGATGAGGAGCGCGCGGGCGATGTCGGGGTTGGACCGCCCGGCGGCGACGAGGCGCAGCACCTCGAGTTCGCGCGGCGACAGCGCCGGGCGCGGTGCCCCGGACTCCTCGGAAGCCCCGTTCCGCACGCGCGACACGAGCTTGGCCGCGATCGACGGCGCGAGCACCGTCTCACCGGCGGCCACCGCCCGGATGCCCGCGAGGATCTCCTCCTGCGGCGCGGCCTTCAGCAGGTAGCCGCTCGCGCCGGCCTCGATCGCACCGAGGATGTGCTCGTCGGTCTCATAGGTCGTGAGCACGAGCACGCGCGTGTCGGGCGCCTCGGCCACGATGCGCGCCGTCGCGGCGGCGCCGTCGAGCTGCGGCATCCGCAGGTCCATGAGCACGAGGTCGGGGCGCAACGCGAGCGCGAGCTCGACGGCCGCGAGACCGTCGGATGCCTCGCCGACCACCGCGAGGTCGGCCACGGACTCGAGCAGCCCGACGATGCCCGCGCGCACGATGGGATGGTCGTCGGCGACGACGATGCGGATCTCGGTCATGCGGGCTCCCCGCCTTCGGTTCGGGCGTCATCTGCGGCGACGGCTCGTTTCGGCACGGTGACGCGCAGCAGCGCGCCGCCGCCGTCGGTCGGGCCGAACGCGAAGTCGCCGCCCACGAGCGCGGCCCGGTCGCGCATGCCCGCGAGCCCGAACCCGCCGGCGCCGGAACCCGCGTCCAGCCCGTCACCGTCGTCGATCGGCCCCACGCCGTCGTCGCGCACGGTCAGCACGACTCTGTCGGGCGAGTCCGTCACGCCGATCCACGCCTGCGCCGCCCGCGCGTGCTTGCGCACGTTCGCGAGCCCCTCCTGTGCGCAGCGCAGCACGACGACCTCGAGCTCCCGGTCGAGTCCGGCGACCTCGGCGTGCACGTGCACGGCGGTTCCGGTCTCGCGCTCGAACGCGGCCGCGAGCCGGTCGAGCGCGGCGGCCAGCCCGCCGTCGGCGGCCACGGGCGCGAGCGTCGCGACGAGCCCGCGCGCCTCGGTGAGGGCCTCGCGGGCCATCTGCTCGATGAGCGAGACATCCGTTCGAGCGGATGCCGCGGCCGGGCCCTCGATCGACGCGAGCCGATTCTCGGCGCGTTGGGCGACCATCACGAGGCCCGTGAGGCTCTGCGCGATCGTGTCGTGGATCTCGCGTGCGAGCCGGCCCCGCTCGTCCGCGACGCCGGCGTCGCGGTGCAACGCCGCGAGCTCGCCCTGCACGGACTGCAGGTCGGCGAGCAGCCGCGCGCGCTCGTCGCCGTACTCCGCGATGCGCGTGATCCAGAGGCCGAGCGCCAGGCTGAAGCCGAGTGAGAGGGCGCCGACCGTGAGGCCGGCGAGGAGGCCGGTGGCGCCGAAGTGCAGCACGTACCCGACGACGATGCCCACGGCGAGCGTGGTGTTGCCGATGACGGCCGCGCGGGTGCCCGGCGCCGTGATCCAGAGGAACGGGTACGCGAACGCCTGCAGCACCGCGAACGACGGTTCTGCCGTGGTGCCCGCGATCGAGAGCACCGTGAGCACGAGCACGATCGCGACGTAGTGCCGAGGGCTGTCGTCGGCGCCGATGCGCCAGCGCAGGTAGCCCGCGTAGGCGACGAGGAACGCCCCGGTCACCGCCCACATCGCCACGTCGTCCGCACCGTAGGGCGGATCGATGAGCCCCGCGAGCACCGTGACGAGTGCGACCGCGAGCGCCGCGACATCCCACCATCGCCGGTTCAGCATGCGGTCAGGTTCCCACACGGCACCGGCGCCGGGCGAGCGGTGAGCACGCGCTGGACTCAGGCATCGCGCCGGATCCAGCGGAACGTGAGCCGGCTGAGCACGAGCCCGACCACGAGCCAGACGAGCAGCGCGATGGCCACGCCCGGCAGGTTCCACGACTCGTTCTGCTCGAGCGCCTCCCACCCATCGGGCAGGAACACCGAGCGCATGCCCTGGGCGATCCACTTGAGCGGGAACAGGCTCGCGGTGTTCTGCAGCCAGTCGGGCAGCATGTTCCACTGCAGGTAGACGCCCGAGATGAACTGGAGGATCAGCCCGATCGGGATCACGACGGCGGCGGCGCTCTTGCCCGAGCGCGGCAGCGCCGAGAGGGCGATGCCGAGCAGGGCGCAGGTCGTGAGGCCCAGCACGAAGACCCAGGCGAAGGTGAGCCATTTCTCGGGCTCCGTGGGCAGGTCGATGCCGAGCACGAACCGTCCGGCGAGGATCAGCAGGGCCGCCTGCAGGGCGCCGGTGACGAAGACCTGGCCGATCTTGCCGGCGAAGTACCCGACGGGCGAGAGCGGCGTGCCGCCCAGCCGCTTGAGGGTGCCGTTGGACTTCTCGAGCGCGATGTCGATCGCGAGGTTCTGCACGCCCGAGAGGAAGATGCCCGAGGAGACCATGGCCGGCAGGTAGAGCGCCGCGATCGAGATCTCGGCGCCGGGCGGGCCGACCTCGCCCGAGGCGCTGAACGCGGCCGAGAAGATCGCGAGCATCACGAACGGGAAGAGGAAGGTGAAGAACAGCGTGTCGGCCGCCCGGAAGTACATCTTCGTCTCGACGCCGATGCGCGCCGCGCGCTGGGTCATCACGTTGGCGGTCATGCTGCTGCCTCCTCCGAGCTGGTTTCGGGCTCGGCGCCCGCGCCGCGCACGAGCTCGAGGTACACGTCTTCGAGGGTCGGCCTGATGACCTCGAGCCCCAGCGGCTCGCGGCCGAGCTCCGCGACGACGGATGCCACGAGCAGGCCGGGTTCGTCGGTTCGAACCTCGTGGGCAGCGCCCGAGGCATCCGCCCATCGCACGACCGGAACGCGGGCCTCCGCGCCGCCGATCTCGTCGATGCCGCCGACGTCGAGCAGCCGCCCGCCCGCGATGACGCCGGCGCGGTCGGCGAGTTGCGCGGCCTCGTCGAGGTAGTGGGTCGTGAGCAGGATGGTCGTGCCCTCGGCCTTCAGCGAGCGGATGAGCCCCCAGAACTGCCGGCGCGCCTCGGGGTCGAAGCCCGTGGTCGGCTCGTCGAGGAAGAGCAGCTCTGGCCGCCCGACGATGCCGAGCGCGACGTCGACGCGGCGCTGCTGACCGCCAGAGAGCTTGGCGACGCGCACGTTCGCCTTCGCCTCGAGGCCGACGGCCGCGATCACCTCGTCGACCTCGCGCGGGTTCGGGTAGAGCCCGGCGAAGTGCCGCAGCACCTCGCGCACGGTCAACAGGCCCGTCTCGCCGCCGCTCTGCAGCACGATGCCGATGCGCGACTTCCAGTCCCGGCCGCCGCGGGCGGGGTCGATGCCGAGCACGTCGACCTCGCCGGCCGTGCGGGTGCGGTACCCCTCGAGGATCTCGACGGTCGTGGACTTGCCGGCGCCGTTCGGGCCGAGCAGGGCGAACGTCTCGCCGTGGCGGATGTCGAGGTCGATGCCGTCGACCGCGACGACCCCGCCGTAGACCTTTCGGAGGCCGCGGATGCGGACCGCGACGTCGGTGCGTGGAGATTCCATGCTTCGAGCCTGCCGCGCCCGGCCGCCGCGCAACAGCCCTCGACCGGTCGATTCGCGCATCCGCCGATCGGGGGATGCCGACGGGATGCCGTCGGGATGCCGACGTGTGGCGCGGAAACAGCGTGTTACAGGATTTCGGACGCGCCGTGCACCGGCAGTAGTTTCGAACCATGCCCCACCCCATGGAATCCGCCTACCGCCGCGGCCGCGAACTCGTCGTGAGCGACATCGACGCCCAGTTCCGCGCCGATGTGAGCCTGCTCGGCGGACTGCTCGGCACGATCCTCGTCGAGGCCGGCGGGCAGGGCCTCTTCGACGACGTCGAACGGCTGCGGCACGCCGCGATCGACGCCCACGAGACGCGCGACGACGCCGCGCTCGCCGAGGCGGAGCGCATCGCGGCCGCGTTCGACCCGGCCAGGGCCGAGCAGGTCGCCCGCGCCTTCACCGTCTACTTCCACCTCGTGAACCTCGCCGAGGAGCACCAGCGGGTGCGCATCCTCCGGGCCCGCGCCGAGCAGCGCGAGCACGATGCGCGGGCCGGCGAGAGCGCCGACGACACCGACGGCTCCCTGTCGGCCGCGATCCGCCTGCTCATCGACGAGGTCGGCCTCGACGAGGCGCGGGCGCGGGTCGCCGGGCTGCGGTTCCACCCGGTGCTCACCGCGCACCCGACCGAGGCCCGCCGCCGGGCCATCGCCTCGGCCATCCGCCGCATCGGCGAGCTCATCGACGAACGCGACGACCTGCTCGGCGATCGCACGGTCGCCGAGCTCGACCGTCGCCTGCTCGAAGAGATCGAGATCCTCTGGCGCACCGCGCCCATCCGCACCACCCGACCGACGCCGCTCGACGAGGTGCGCACCGCGATGGGCGTGTTCGACCAGACCATCTTCGAGGTCGTGCCGCAGGTCTACCGCAGCATCGACGATCGCCTGCAGCCGGATGCCGCGGGGCGCGCCGCGCCCGTCGCGCCGGCGTTCCTCAGGGTGGGCAGCTGGATCGGCGGCGACCGCGACGGCAACCCCTACGTGACCAGCGAGATCACGCGGGAGGCGGCGGGCATCGCCGCCGAGCACGTGCTGCTCGGCCTCGAGCGGGCGGCCACGCGCATCGGCCGCACGCTCACGCTCGACGCGCAGGACACCCCGCCCTCGGCGGAGCTCGCCGAGCTGCTCGCGGCGCAGCAGGCCCTCGCGCCGCAGGTGACCGCGACCATCGGCACGCGCGCCCCGCACGAGCCGCATCGCCGGGTGCTGCTCGTGATCGCCGAGCGCATCGCCGCGACGCGACGAGGCGACGCCGAGCTCGCCTACGCCGACCCCGAGGCGCTGCTCGCCGACCTGCACGTGCTGCAGAGCTCGCTCCGCCACGGCGGCGCCCTGCGCAGCGCCAACGGTGAGCTGCAGCACCTCATCTGGCAGGCCGAGACGTTCGGCTTCCACCTCGCCGAGCTCGAGGTGCGCCAGCACTCGAAGGTGCACCGCCAGGCCCTCGCCGAGATCCGCGCGGGCGGCGAGCTCGGCGAGATGACCGAGGAGGTGCTCGCACTCTTCCGCGTCATCGCCGACCTGCAGCGGCGCTACGGCGTGCGCACGGTGCGCCGCTACATCGTGTCGTTCACGCAGAGCCCCGAAGACCTCGCCAACGTCTACGAATTGGCGGCGGCCGCCCTCGGCGACGATGCGGCCGACGTCGCGATCGACGTCGTGCCGCTGTTCGAGACCTTCGCCGACCTCGAGGCCAGCGTCGAGATCCTCGACCGCATGCTCGAGCTCGAGCCGGTGCAGGCGCGCCTCGCGGCGACCGGCCGCAAGGTCGAGGTCATGCTCGGCTACTCCGACTCGTCGAAGGACGTGGGGCCCGTCTCGGCGACGCTCGCGCTGCACGGCGCGCAGGCGCGCATCGCCGCCTGGGCCGAGCGCAACGACATCGAGCTCACGCTCTTCCACGGCCGCGGCGGTGCGCTCGGCCGCGGCGGCGGCCCGGCCAACGAGGCCGTGCTCGCGCAGCCCGCCGGTTCGGTCGAGGGCCGGCTCAAGATCACCGAGCAGGGCGAGGTCATCTTCGCCCAGTACGGCGACCCCGCCATCGCCAAGCGGCACCTCGAGCAGATGGCCTCGGCCGCGCTGCTCGCCGGCAGCCCGTCGAACGAGGCCCGCAACCGCGCCGCCGACGAGCGCTTCGCCGGCCTCGCCGCGACGCTCGACGAGGCGAGCCGCACCCGGTTCCACTCGCTCGTGAAGGCCGACGGGTTCGCGCCGTGGTTCGCCGACGTCACCCCGATGGAAGAGGTGGGGCAGCTCGCCCTCGGCTCCCGCCCCGCGCGGCGCGGCCTCTCGGTCGAGTCGCTCGACGACCTGCGCGCCATCCCGTGGGTGTTCTCGTGGAGCCAGGCCCGCATCAACCTCGCCGCCTGGTTCGGCCTCGGCACCGCGCTCGAGGCCGTCGGCGACGAGGCGCTGCTCCGCGAGGCCTACGCCGAGTGGCCGCTGTTCACCGCGATGATCGACAACTTCTCGATGTCGCTCGCCAAGACCGACGAGCGCATCGCCGCGCGATACCTGGCCCTCGGCGACCGCGACGACCTCGCCGAGCTCGTGCTCGACGAGATGCGCCTCACGAAGCAGTGGCTCGGCCGGGTCACGCAGAGCGAGGAACTGCTCGTCGCGCGCCCGGTGCTCGCCAAGGCCGTGCGCCTGCGCAGCCCCTACGTCGACGCGCTCTCGCTGCTGCAGCTGCGCGCGCTCGCCGCGGTGCGCGCGGGCGAGGCCGACCTGCCGAGCGACGACCACCACCGGCTGCTGCTGCTCACCGTCAACGGCGTCGCCGCGGGCGTGCAGAACACGGGCTGATCGCTCAGGCGAGCTCGTCGAGCTCGGCCAGCCGACCCTCGAGGAACCGGCGCTCGGGCTCCGTCGGCGCCAGCTCGATCGCGCGACGGTAGCGTTCGGCCGAGGCATCCGCTCGCCCGAGCCTGCGCAGCAGGTCGGCCTGTGCTGCGGGCAACAGATGGTAGCTGCCGAGAGCGCCGGATGCCTCGAGCCGATCGAGCTCGTCGAGCCCCGCCTGGGCGTGGCCGGCCAGGCCGAGGGCGACGGCGCGGTTGAGCTCGACGACCGGCGACGGCGTGAGGGCGAGCAGGGCGTCGTAGCGCTGTACGATCGCCGGCCAGTCGGTGTCGTCGGCGTGCGCGGCGCGGGCGTGCTCGCGCTGGATCTCGGCCTGCAGGCGGTACGGACCGCGTGAGTCGATGCCCGCAGCGCCGACACCGGGCGAGCCGAACCCGGGCCCGGCCGCCGTGCGCGCGTCGAGCCGCTCGAGCACCTCGAGCCCCTGCGCGGTCTCGGCGGCGTTCCACCGCGTGCGGTCCTGCCGGTCGAGCGGCACGAGGTCGCCCGCCTCGTCGACCCGCGCCGCCGAGCGCGCGTGCTGCAGCAGCAGGAGCGCGAGCAGTCCGGCGGCCTCGGGCTCGTCGGGCATGAGCTCGACCACGAGCCGTGCAAGTCGGATCGCCTCCTCCTGCAGGTCGAGCCGCAGCAGCCGGTCGCCCGAGCTCGCGAGGTAGCCCTCGTTGTGCACGAGCATGAGCACCGCGAGCACGCCGTTCAGGCGCCGCCGCAGCTCGTCGCCCTCCGGCACGCGGTACGGGATGCCCGCGTTGCGGATCTTGCGCTTGGCCCGCACGAGCCGCTGCGCCATGGTCGCCTCTGGCACGAGGAACGCCCGGGCGATCTCGGGCGTCTCGAGGCCGCCGACCGTGCGCAGCGTCAGCGCGACGCGCGCCTCGAGCGGCAGCGCCGGGTGCGCACACGTGAAGATCAGCCGCAGCCGGTCGTCGATCTCGCCCGAGGTCGAGAGGGCAGCCACGGCGACGTCGGCCGGGTCGGTCGGGGCACCGGGCCCGCGCATCTCGTCCATCACCATCCACTCCTTCACCTTGTCGATCTCGACGCCGCGCCGCCGCAGCACGTCGAGCGCCCGGTTGCGCGCGACGGTCGTGAGCCACGCGCCCGGATTGCGGGGAACACCCTCGTCGGGCCATCGTTCGGCCGCACGTTCGAAGGCGTCGGCCGCCGAGTCCTCGGCCACGTCCCAGTCGCCCGTCGCACGGATCAGCGTCGCGACGATGCGCGTCCACTCCTCGCGGTAGACGCGCTCGACGGCGGCCCGCACGGCGTCGTGCGGGCCGGGCGCGTCGCGCGTCTCGGGCCCCTCGTGCGCCTCGGCGTCGGCCCGCGTCATCCGCGGCTCACTCGTCCTCCTCGCCGTTCCAGAAGGGGCGCAGCTCGATGCGGCCACCCCTGGCCATCGGATGCCGCGACGCGATCTCGATGGCCTCGTCGAGGTCGCGGCAGTCGAGGATGTCGAACCCCGCGATCCACTCCTTCGACTCGGTGAACGGGCCGTCGGTGACGATGGTCTCGCCGTCGCGGACCCGCACGAGCGTGGCGTCGCGCACCGGCTGGAGGCGGTTGCCCAACACACGCGTGCCGCGTTCGTCGTTCTCGGCGACCCACTGCTCGATGGGAATGCCCTCGTCGCCGGAGCGGTCGTGCTCGGTGTCGGTGGCGACGAACATGACGTACTGCATATCGATCTCCTCGGTTCGGTTTTCACGGTATGCCCAGGCGACGAACGGCGACAGGATGAATCGACAGCTCCGAGACATCCGCTCGAAGAAAATCTCGGGCGGATGTCGCGCAGGGTGTCGATCGCGCACTGCCCCGTTCGTCGCAGGGGAAAGCGCAGGAAGAACGAGAGGAGCGCACCGTGATGGATTTCATGATGTTCGTCGTCGCCGACCCCGACGTCGAGGCCGGTGAGGTCGACCAGGAGGCCGTGGCCGAGTGGGACCGGGTGAGGGCAGAGCAGGGGGTGCTGAAGCGCGCCATGCGGCTGCGGCCCGCCGACGAGGCAGTGACCGTGCGGGTCAGGGGTGGCGAGACGATCGTGACCGACGGCCCGTTCACAGAGTCGAAGGAGTGGATCGCGGGCTACGACATCATCGAGGTCCCCGACCTCGAGACGGCCGTCGAACTCGCGAAGGGCGACGAGCTCGCGCGTCACGGCGCCCTCGAGCTGCGGCCGTTCTGGCCGCTCGGCGCTCCCGAAGCTCCCGAAGCTCTCGAAGCACCCGAAGCGCCCGAAGCTCTCGAAGCACTCGACGGCGAGGAGTGAGCCATGGAGTTCATGATGTTCGTCGCGCACGACCCCGAGGCCGAGCCGTACGTGCCCGCTGAGGACGACATCGTCGAGTGGCTCGCCGAGATGGGCGCTCGCGGCGTCTGGATCGCGGGCGATCGACTTCGTCCGCCCGAGTTCGCGAAGACCGTGCGCGTGCGCGGCGCCCAGGCGCTCGTCACCGACGGGCCCTTCACCGAGTCGAAGGAATGGATCGCCGGTTTCGACGTACTCGAGGTGCGCGACCTCGACGAGGCGATCGAGGTCGCGGCGAAGCATCCGATGGCCAGGTTCGGGCGCATCGAGCTGCGCCGGGCGTGGCCGCTGAGTGAGGGGTTCGAGCTGTAGCGCGGACGGGAGTCGGGGTCGGCGGCGCCCGCGTCAGTGCGGCAGCACGAGCATGACGCCGAGCGTGATCATGACCACGGCGATGACGCCGTCGAGCACGCGCCAGGCGCGCGGGCTGCCGAGCACTCCGCCGAGCAGTCGGGAGCCGTAGGCGAGCGCGAAGAACCAGACGATGCTCGCGAGGCCCGCGCCGACGGCGAACGCCCACCGTCCGTCGCCGTGCGTGTTCGCGATCGACCCCAGCAGGAAGACCGTGTCGAGGTACACATGCGGGTTCAGCCAGGTCAGGGCGAGGCAGGTGAGCAGGGCCGCGGCGAGTCCCATTCGCCGCGGCCCCGCCGTCTTGGGGGCCTCAGGGCGCACGAGCGTCGGGGTCGCGGACGCCGCGTGCCCCGCACGCTTCGCCGCGCCGCCGGTCTCGTGGCCGACCGCATCGGTGGCATCATCCGACCCGACCTCGAGCGCCTCGCCGCTCGGGCGCAGCACGCGCCGTGTCGCGAGCAGCCCGTACGTGACGAGGAACGCGGCGCCCGCCCAGCGCACGGCCTCGACGAGCCACGGCACGGCCTGCAGCACGGCGCCGATGCCCGAGACCCCGATGACGATGAGCACGAGGTCGCTGAGCGCGCAGACCGCGGCCACCGCGAACACGTGCTCGCGGCGCATGCCCTGGCGCAGCACGAACAGGTTCTGCGCGCCGATGGCGATGATCAGCGAGAGGCCGAGGCCGAAGCCGGCGAGCGCGGGGGAGAGGGGCACGGGTTCGAGGCTACGGCGCGTGCTTCCATCAATCCAGCTCAACTTCCTTCAGAAGCATTAGCGTTGCTTCAGATGGAGATCCCGCTCGACCTCGCCCGAACCCTCGCCGCCGTCATCGACGAGGGCACCTTCGACGCGGCCGCGCGGCGCCTCCGGCTCACCCCGTCGGCCGTGTCGCAGCGCATCAAGTCGCTCGAGCAGCAGCTCGGGCGCGTGCTGGTCGTGCGGTCGAAGCCGGTTCGGGCCACCGAGGCCGGCGCCGCCGTCGTGCGGCTCGCCCGCCAGCTGGCGCTGCTCGAGCACGACACGCTCGCCGAGTTCGGCCTTGACGCGGGACCCGCGGATGCCGCCGGCCCGGATGAGCCTGCGGGCGCCGCGCGGCCCTCACGCACCGTGAGCCTGCCGTTGGCCGTCAACGCCGACTCGCTCGCGACGTGGTTCCTCCCGGCGCTCGCGCGCGTCGCGCGGAGGCATCCGGTGGTCTTCGACCTGCACCGCGACGACCAGGACTTCACCGCCGGCCTGCTCGAGTCGGGCACGGTCATGGGCGCGGTCACCTCGCAGGCGACCCCGGTGGCCGGATGCCTCGTGCGGCCCCTCGGCGTCATGCGCTACGAGGCCGTGGCGACGCCCGCGTTCGCGGCGCGATGGGGCCTGCCGCAGGAGGAGGCCTTCGCCGCCGCGCCCGTCGTCGAGTTCGACCGCCGCGATGACCTGCAGCGTGGCTACCTCGCCGCCCGGGGCTTCGACGCCGACCTGCCGCCGCGGCACTTCGTGCCGGCGTCGAGCGACTTCGCCACGGCCATCAAGCTGGGCCTCGGGTGGGGCCTGCTGCCCGGGTTCCAGTCGGCCGAGGAGCTCGCCGCGGGCGAGCTCGTGCGCCTCGGCGGGCCGCCGGTCGACGTGCCGCTGCACTGGCAGCAGTGGAACCTGCGCTCGCCGCTGCTCGACGCCGTCGCCGACGCGCTCGCCGAGGAGGCGGCGACCACCCTGCGATCCCCGGATCCGGAGCGCACGGCCGCGCGATAGGCGATTCCGGCTGGGAACTCAACCCCTAGCCGCGCGAGTCCACCCCGCGTTGACTGGTACCTGAGCACGGCAGACCGCCGACGGCTCGCGAAGGGAGTCCATCATGGGAATCGATGACCGCGTCGAGAACACCGCCGAAGACCTCAAGGGCAAGGCGAAGGAAGCCCACGGCAAGCTGACCGGAGACGACGCGAAGGTCGCCGAGGGCAAGGCCGACCAGGCGAAGGCCGACCTCAAGAACGCCGCTGAAGACGTCAAGGACGCCTTCAAGCACTGACGGTTTCAGGAGGCACTGACCTCTTCGGGCCGCGCCGCGACGGCGCCGCCCGAGGCAGAGCGAGAACGCCCGCACCCGGGGAGAGTGCGGGCGTTCTCGTGCGTCTGGCGCCGGGGCGGTGACGGGCGGATGCCTCGGGCAGGCGTCGCTAGGCGAAGAGGCGCTGCAGGCGCTGCACGCCCTCGAGCAGCGGCGCGTCGCCCAGCGCGTAGCTGAAGCGCAGGAACCCGCTGGGCCCGAAGGCCTCGCCGGGCACTGCGGCGACCTCGGCCTGGTCGAGGATGAGGTCGGCGAGTTCGAGCGAGTTCGTCGGCGTGACGCCGCCCCAGGTGCGGCCGAGCAGGCCGGTGACGTCGGGGTAGACGTAGAACGCGCCCTCGGGCACCGGCACGGTGAGGCCGTCGATCTTCGACAGCTCCGACACGATGAGCCGGCGACGGCGGTCGAACGCGCGGCGCATCTCTTCGACGGCGTCTTGGGGGCCGTTGAGCGCGGCGATCGCGGCGCGCTGCGACACGTTCGACACGTTCGACGTGAGGTGGGACTGCAGGTTCGCGGCGCCCTTGATGACGTCGGCCGGGCCGACCATCCAGCCGAGGCGCCAGCCCGTCATGGCGTAGGTCTTCGCGACGCCGTTGACGAGGATGGTCTGGTTCGCGAGGCCGGGCACGGCCTCGACGATCGACAGCGCGCGGGGCGCGGGGGCATCCGCATCGCCGTCGATGGGCGCGTACGTGAGGTTCTGGTAGATCTCGTCGGAGACGACCCAGATGCCGTGCTCGAGCGCCCACTCGCCGATGGCGCGGGTCTGCTCGGGTGAGTAGACCGCGCCCGTGGGGTTCGATGGCGAGACGAACAGCAGCACCTTGGTGCGCTCGGTGCGCGCCGCCTCGAGCTGCTCGACCGTGACGAGGTAGCCCTGCTCGGAGCCCGCGAACACGTCGACCTGCACGCCGCCCGCGAGCTTGATCGCCTCGGGGTAGGTGGTCCAGTAGGGCGTGGGCACGAGCACCTCGTCGCCCGCGTCGAGCAGCACCTGGAAGGCCTGGTACACCGCCTGCTTGCCGCCGTTCGTGACGACGACCTGGCCGGGCGAGACCTCGAGGCCCGAGTCGCGCAGCGTCTTCGCGGCGATCGCCTCGCGCAGTTCGGGCAGGCCGGGCGCGGGCGTGTAGCGGTAGTTCTTGGGGTCGTGCACGGCCGCGAGCGCGGCCTCGACGATGTGGTCGGGCGTCGCGAAGTCGGGCTCGCCCGCGGCGTACGAGATGACCGGGCGGCCCTCGGCCTGCAGGGCCTTCGCCTTGGCGTCGACCTTGAGGGTCGCGGACTCGGCGATGGCGGCGATACGGGCGGACAGGCGCGGCTTCTCGGTCACCCGAGCAGTCTATCGAGCGGATGCCGCGCCGCATCGGCTGCCGTGCATTCGCGTTCCCGGGGTCGTGAGCCCGGCTCAGAGGTTCTGCCCGATGTCCCACAGCCGGTCGGGGCGGCCGTCGATCGCCTCGGAGACGGCGAGCGCCTGGTCATCGCTGAGCGAGGCGACGTAGTCGACGACCCCACGGCCGAGGCCGAGGCGGTGCACGTCGCCCGCATCGGGGATCGGCACGCCCTCGGGCTTGGTCACCCGCAGGAGCGCGTAGCCCTCGGTCGCGAGTTCGACCAGCTCGCGCAGCCGCTCGGGCACGCGGTGGCGGTCGACGTCGTCGGTGATCCACGCCGTGAGGCCCTTGACCGCACGTGTGAGCACGCGGCTGAGGCCGCGCTGGTACATGGCGATGTCGGCGCGGTCGAGGATGAAGTGCCGGTGCACGAACTTCAGCACCTCGACCTCGTGCCAGGCGAGGCGGTCGAGGGTCACGAGCCCGGTGCGCACCTCGTCGGCGGGTGCCGGCACGACCGAGGTCTGCAGGTGGTTGATCCACCGGTTCGTGAACGACGAGAGCGCGCGCTCCGAGGCGATGGAGCCGTCGAACGGGGTCGCGAGCAGCCCGTCGACGAGGTCGTCGGCGACGACGTCCACCGCTTCGGCGAACGCCTCGTCGGTCGCGATCCAGGCGTCGCTGCGGTGCAGCTTGCGGCGCAGCCCCTCGAGCGCGGCCCCGGGCGGCGCCGACCGGGCGCCGATCGCCTCGTCGCCGAGCGCGCGCAGGGTCGCGCCGTCCTCGATGAAGCCGCGGAACTCGCGGGCGACCGAACCCTGGCTGAGCAGCCCCGCCCGGTAGAAGTCGTCGACGTCGTGGATCGAGTACGCGATGTCGTCGGCGATGTCCATGATCGAGCATTCGAGCGACTGCTGCAGCGCGGGCAGCCCGGCGCGGGCCGAGAACAGGTCGGCGGCATCGAGGTCGTACGCCGAGAACTTCGCGACGTCGACGCCGCCCGAGACGCGTCGCATGCCGCGCGGCAGCGGCCCCGAGCCGAGCGAGGCGTGGTCGACGAACCGGGTCCACGGGTACTTCGCGACGGCCGCGCGCACCGCGGCGGTGAGGTTGAGCCCGTGCGGGGCGTTCGCCGAGACGTCGAGCATGGCGATGATGCGGTAGGTCTGCGCATTGCCCTCGAACCCGTCGGAGAGGCCGAGCGTCTCGCGGGCCAGGCGGTCGAGCACGCGCTCACCGAGGTGCCCGAACGGCGGGTGCCCCAGGTCGTGCGCGCTCGCGGCGGCCTGCACGACGACGGCGTCGCAGCCGTGCTCCACGGCGAGCGAGCGGGCCGGCGACGAGGCATCCGAGAGCCCGACCGCGATGGCGCGCGCGACCGCGGTGACCTTGATCGAGTGGGTCAGGCGGTTGTGGATGAGCGGGCCTGCGCCGGGCTGGGCGATGACCTGCGTGACCGCCGAGAGCCGCGAGAAGTACGGCGAGAACCGGATGCGCTCGAGGTCGAGTCGGAACTGCGAGTGCTCGCCCGTGACCCGCACACTGCTCTGCGGCTCGGTGACGAGCCGGGTTCCGCGTTCGATCGACATCCCACCAATCTACGGGGGACGCAGGGCCTGCGGATGGCCCGCGCCCGCCGCCCCGAACATCACGAGTGGGTCACACGACCCACTCTGGGGTAAGCTCCGCGCGTGATGAAGCGCCCCGGTCGACCCGTGCTCGCCGCGGTCGCGGCCCTGATCCTGCTCGCGCTCGGGGCCGGCATCGCCTTCGTGCTGACCGATGCCCTCGGCATCCGCACCGAGGCATCCGACGTCCCGGTCGAGACGCTGCAGGCGGCGGATGTCGCGGCCGGCGTGCCCCCGCCGGTGTTCGCCGTCGAGGTCGACGCGACGACCGGCCCGGATTCGGCGCCGTCGCCGAGGCTCGAGGCGGCCGTCGCCGAACTCGACGATGCGGTGGCGGATGCCTCGGCCACGGCCGGAACCGCGACGCTCACCGTCGTGGCGGGCGACGGAGACCCCGCCGACGAGGCGTACACGCTCGAGGGCGACCCGGCCGCGCTGCGCGTCGTCGCCGCGAGCGGGACGGGAGCCGTGCGCGGCGTCTACGACCTCGCGCAGGCCGTGCGCGACGGGCGCTCGACGGCCGAGCACCTCGGTGAGCGGGTCGAGTCGCGACTCGGGTTCCGCATGGCCGACCTCGGCGCCGTCGGCGTCGCGGTCGACGAGGAGGCGTACGCCGCCGGTGACGACTACTCGCACAACTCGAAGGCGTTCGAGGACGTCATCCTGCCCGACGCGCCGTACATCGACCAGGCGGCGCTCGCCGTCGCGCGCGAGGACTTCGACGCCTACGTGCGGCACCTGCTCGCCGAGGGCTACACGGCCGTCGCCGTGCCCGGCTTCCTCGAGTACGTCACGTTCTCCGACGTCGGCGACGGCACCGAGGTCTACGAGCCGGGCGACGAGCACGTGGCGCGCGCCCTCGCGATGCGCGAGGCGTTCGGGCCCATGTGGCAGTCGGCGCGCGACGCGGGGCTGCAGGTGTTCCTGCGCACCGACATGCTCGTGGTCACGACCCCGCTCGAGCAGTACCTGACCGAGCGGTTCGGCGGCCTCGACACCGAGAACCCCGAGTTCTGGCAGGTCTACGCGGCCGGACTCGACGAGCTCTACCGCGAGATGCCGGCGATCGACGGCGTGCTCATCCGCATCGGCGAGGCGGGCCAGGTCTACGACCTGCCCGACTGGGACTACAGCTCGAGGCTCGCCGTGACGACCGTCGCCGCCGTGCAGACCATGCTCACGACCCTGCTCGAGCAGGCCGAGCGCGCCGACCGCGAGGTCATCTTCCGCACCTGGACGGTCGGGGTCGGCGCCGTCGGCGACCTGCACACGAACCAGGACTCGTACCGCGAGGTGTTCGAGGGCATCGACTCCGACCGGCTCATCGTGTCGACCAAGTACACGCTCGGCGACTTCTACAGTCACCTGCCCTTCAACGACACGCTCGAGATCGGCGACCAGCGCCGCATCATCGAGTTCCAGAGCCGTCGCGAGTTCGAGAACTTCGGCGCGTTCCCGAACGACCTCGGCGATCTCTACTCGCAGGCGCTCGACCGGCTGCTGACCGCCAACCCGAACATCGAGGGCATCTGGACCTGGACGCAGGACGGCGGCCCGTGGCGCGCCGGCCCGCTCTCGCTCGAGCTGAAGGCCGGCCTCTGGCAGCTCGCCGAGCTGAACACCGAGCTCGCCGTGCGCCTCGCGCGGGATCCGTCGCTGGACGCGGCATCCGTCACCGTCGACTGGGCGCGCCGATGGTTCTCCGACGACCCGGCGACCGTGCGGGCCATCGCCGAGGCGATGACCGACTCGCGCGAGGCGATCTCGGACGGGCTCTACATCGGGCCGTTCGCCGAGCACCGCGTGTCCGCGATCGGGCTCGAGCCGCCGCCCATGATGTGGATCTTCGAGTGGGACATCCCCACGGGCGACAGCGCCGCGCTCGACGTGATCTACGCCATCGCCCGCGACGACCTCGACGAGGCGATCGCCGGCGGGCACCGCGCGCTCGACGCGGTCGACCGCATGCAGGCCCGCGTCGAGGGCACGGATGCCTCGACCTGGAAGGATCCCGCGCTGCGCGACGCGTTCGTCGGCGCCCTCGCGTACGAGCGCAGCACGCTCGCGATGCTCGCCGACTACCGCGAGATGTTCCTGCGCAAGGCGCAGTGGCACGACACGAAGGATCCGGCGGTCTACGCCGAATGGCAGCAGGCGCGCGCCGCGTTCGTCGAGTCGGCCGCCGCGCACGAGGAGGAGTACGCCGGCGACCCGTACCACCCCGCGTACAACCTCGAGGCGGCCCGCCTCGGGCTCGAGCGTGCCGACCGCGACCAGGCGATGGCGTGGGCGGCCGGTGCGACGCTCGTGCTGACGCTGCTCTGGATCGCGTACGGCATCGCCGCGCGCACCCGTCGCATCGGCGCGTGGCCAGGCGCGAGGCTCGCCCGGGCGATGTGGGTCGCGGGCACGCGGCCGTGGCGGGCCCGCGAGGTCACCGCGGCGCTCGGCCGCGCCGAGCGGGTGCTCCTCGTCGCGATCCCGGCGCTCGCGCTCGTGCTGAGCCGCTGCATCCTGACGTGGTTCGCGGCTCCGGCGCACCTCGTCGCGACGCTCGGGGCGTGGCTCGTCTTCGGCGCGGTGGTGCTCGTGCTGGCGCGCGCACTCGGCGGGCGCGACGCGATGACGTCGGTCGCGGCATCCGTCGCCGGAGCCGTGATGCTGCGCGTCGCACTGCTCTCGTTCGCGCTCGCCCCGACGGGCCCCGGCGGCTACTGGTTCGGCTTCTGGACCGACCCGGTCGCGCGCTCGGCCTACTCGACGGTCGCATTCGCCCTGTTCGCCTGGGTCATCGTCGCAGCCGCCTGGGCGCTCGCGCAGGCGGCGGGCGCTCGACGGGCGGTCGGTGTCGTCCTGAGCGCCTGCGGCGCCGCGCTCGCGGTGATCGCGACCCTGGTCGCCGGGATCGGCCTCGAGGCCGCCCTGACCGCGTGGAACGACCAGATGGCGCTGCTCCCGTGGGGCCTCTCGCGCATCCTCGGCATCACCGTCTACCTCGACATCCCGGCGGATGCCGCGTGGTGGGCCGCCCTCGTCGGTGCGATCCTCACCGTCGCAGGCGCGGCCCTCTGGGGCCCGTCGAGGCGGCGCCGGGCGGACCGGTTTGGCGGTGGGGCATCCGTCGCCTAAACTTGCTGAGGTTGCGCACGACGACCAAGCTTTCCCGTGCCCGATTTCGTTCAGAAGTCGAGTAGGGTGAGCCGGTCACAAGGTGTGATCTTCAGGGGCGTTGCTCCTGAAGGGCGGTGGCTCAATTGGTAGAGCAGCGGTCTCCAAAACCGCAGGTTGCAGGTTCGAGTCCTGTCCGCCCTGCGAGCCGGCAGTGATTGCCGGCCCACGAAAGGTGTACGAGGTGGCACGGAAGATCATCGACGAACCCAGCGAGGACGTCGTCGCCAACGCGAAGCGCGAGCGCGCGGCGCGGCGCAATCCCTTCGCGCGGATCGCGTTGTTCATCCGACAGGTCTTCGCCGAGTTGAAGAAGGTCGTCACTCCGACCCGCAAAGAACTCGTCAACTTCACCATCGTGGTGCTCGTGTTCGTCGTCATCATGATGGCGCTCGTCTGGGCGCTCGACTCGGTGTTCGGATGGGTTGTGCTGTACGTCTTCGGGTCGACGGGGGCCTGATCAGCCACTCGTCCTGAAGAACCGCGCGCCGCGAGGCGCACGAATGAGAAGGAATCGAGAAATTGGCAAAGATTGAGCGCGACGACGTCGATTGGGCCACGGCTGCAGAGCAGTCGGCCGAAGACGACGAGGCCCAGACGGGCAACTCGCTCGAGCACGACGAGCAGTCGGTCGAGCCGGCCGAGCACCGTGCCGTGCACGTGATCGACGACGAGGGCAACGACGTCGACCTCGATGCCGTTCTCGACGCCATCGCCGAGGCGAACGACCCCGAGGCCGACGCGGTCGTCGAAGACGCCCTCGACATCGACTCGGTCGAAGAGGCCGACGCGGCACTCGAGGCCGTCTCCGAAGAGAGCGAAGAGCCCGAGCACGACCCCTACGAGGAGTTCCGCAACGAACTGCGCTTCCTCCCGGGCAAGTGGTACGTCATCCACTCCTACGCGGGCTTCGAGCGTCGCGTGAAGGCGAACATCGAGCAGCGACGCGAGTCGATGGCCATGGCCGACTACATCTACCAGGTCGAAGTGCCGATGGAAGACGTCGTCGAGATCAAGAACGGCCAGCGCAAGATGGTCACCCGCGTGCGCATCCCCGGCTACGTGCTCGTGCGTATGGACCTCAACGAAGACAGCTGGTCGGTCATCCGCCACACCCCCGGCGTCACGGGCTTCGTGGGCAACGCCCACAACCCCACGCCGCTGCGCTTCGAAGAGGCGTTCGGCATGCTGAAGAGCCTCGTCGAGCCCAAGGACGTGCCGGCGGCCAAGGGTGCGAAGACCGGTGGCGGCGGCGCCGCGGCCCGCGTCATCCCCGCCGAGGTCGACTTCGAGATCGGCGAGACCATCACGATCAAGGACGGCTCGTTCGCGGGCCTGCCCGGCACGATCAGCGAGATCAAGCCCGAGAGCGGCAAGCTCACCGTGCTCGTCTCGCTCTTCGAGCGCGAGACCCCGGTCGAGCTCAGCTTCGACCAGGTCACCAAGCTCTAACGGTCGGCGGTCGAGGAGGCGCGCCAGCGCCGTATCGAGACCCTCACCGATCACCCAGCCAACCCTCCGGTATACTCGGAGGGTTGTGCTGTGCCGGCCCGCTGGCGCAGCACCCGATCCACCGCCTTCCGGAACCGCCGGTCGAGCGGGAGAGTGCCCGAAGCTCGGGCGTTCGAACAGAAAGAGAGAAATCATGGCACCGAAGAAGAAGGTCACTGGTCTGATCAAGCTTCAGATCAAGGCCGGCGCCGCCAACCCCGCCCCGCCCATCGGCCCGGCGCTGGGTCAGCACGGCGTCAACATCATGGAGTTCTGCAAGGCGTACAACGCGCAGACCGAGTCGCAGCGCGGCAACGTCATCCCCGTCGAGATCACCGTCTACGAGGACCGTTCCTTCACCTTCATCCTGAAGACCCCGCCCGCCGCGGAGCTCATCAAGAAGGCCGCCGGCGTCGCCAAGGGCTCGGGCGTCCCGCACACCACCAAGGTCGGCAAGCTGACCCAGGCGCAGGTGCGCGAGATCGCCGAGACGAAGATGGTCGACCTCAACGCCAACGACCTCGACGCCGCGTCGAAGATCATCGCCGGCACCGCCCGCTCGATGGGCATCACGGTCGAGTAATCGGCTCCGCCCAGGTCTCGAACGCGCTTCGCGGACTCGATCATCGGGCGAGGATGCCTCGTACGCGGCATCCGCTCTTCAGAACTCACACCCGTGGCAGCGCCCGCCAGGCGCGATGACCACACTCTCTCAAGGAGAACCAACATGGCACAGAAGTCCAAGGCCTACCGGGCCGCGGCCGAGAAGATCAAGGCCGACACCTTCTACACCCCGACCGACGCCGTCGCGCTCGCGAAGCAGACGGGTTCGGCGAAGTTCGACTCGACCATCGAGGTCGCGCTGAAGCTCGGCGTCGACCCCCGCAAGGCCGACCAGATGGTGCGCGGCACCGTCATCCTCCCGCACGGCACCGGCAAGACCGCCCGCGTCATCGTGTTCGCGACCGGCCCCGCTGCCGAAGCCGCGATCGCGGCCGGCGCCGACGAGGTCGGCGGCGCCGAGCTCATCGAGAAGGTCGCCGGCGGCTACACCGCCTTCGACTCGGCCGTCTCGACCCCCGAGCTCATGGGCCAGGTCGGTCGTCTCGGCAAGGTCCTCGGCCCGCGTGGTCTCATGCCGAACCCCAAGACCGGCACCGTGACCCCGAACGTCGGCCAGGCCGTCTCCGACATCAAGGGCGGCAAGATCGAGTTCCGCGTCGACAAGCACGCCAACGTGCACTTCGTCGTCGGCAAGGCGTCGTTCTCGCTCGAGCAGCTCGACGAGAACGTGAAGGCCGCCCTCGAAGAGGTCGTCCGTCTCAAGCCGTCGAGCTCCAAGGGCCGCTACATCCAGAAGGGCGCCGTGTCGACCACGTTCGGCCCCGGCATCCCGCTGGACGTCAACGCCATCTGAGCATCGTCTCATCGTGAAGGGCCCGCCGGTTCGCCGGCGGGCCCTTCGCCGTACCCGGACGCTCGGCGCGGACTTCGGGCGCGGCGAGCGTCATACCCCGGTTGGGTGCTGGCAGGCGCGAACGCGCGGTGGGATGATGCACGCATGGGACTCATCGACACGCACCTCGCGGGCGTCGCCGACGGCAACCGCGCGGCACTCGCGCGCGTGTACGACATCGCGCGCGAGGTCGACCCCGACGCCACCGAGGGCGAGAGCTACGGCATGGCGGCGCTGCTGCACCGCGGCAAGGGTTACGTCGCCGCGCTCGAGTCGAAGGCGCACCTCGGGCTGTACCCGTTCAGCGGCAGCGTGTTCCCGTCGATCGCCGACGAGCTGACCGACTTCGACTGGTCGCCGGGCGCCCTGAAGTTCAGCGCCGACCACGAGATCCCCGAACCGGTGCTGCGTCGCATCCTCGAGGTGCGCATCGCGCAGATCGACGCCCAGCTCGACCGCAGCGGCAAGAAGCGGTAGCGGAATCGGCTGCCCCGACTGCCCCCACGGATGCGGGCCTGGCCCGAGGATCCAGTCGAAGCCCGTCCTGCCGGATCAGCCGAGCCTCGCGAGGAGCGGGGCAGCTTCGCGCGACCACAGGTCGGCGAGCCGGCGATGCCCGGTCCGGCTCGGATGGACCCCGTCGGGAGCGAGTTCAGCGGGCTCCCCGAGGGCGTTGAGAACCTGGTCGGCCAGGACAAGCGTCGCGCCGAACTCGATCGCGAGGCTCCGTACGACGGCGATCTTCGGGTCGAGATCCTCGCGCCAGGCGGTCTGGGCGCGACGTACCGGCAGGAGAACCGGCTCGACCAGTACGAGCGCCGCGCGGGCCGCTGCCAGCGGCGCGATGAGCGACCTGTAGTCGCGCTCGAACGCCGCCACGTCAGTGGCGTCGTCGCTGTCGTAGCGGCGCCACGTGTCGTTGATTCCCACCATGATGCTGACCAGCGTGGGCCGCAGATCGAGGACGTCCGACTTCCACCGCGCGCGCAGGTCGCGCACACGATCGCCGCTGACGCCGCGGTTGACCACGTCGAATCCGGGGTGGTCGTCGGCGAGCAGCCGGACGTAGCCGTCACCGAGACCCAGAGGGTCCTCCCGACGCCCGCAGTCGGTCACGCTGTCTCCGGCGAACACCACGACTGGGCGCGTCATGACACGCGCTCGACGTGGATCAGCATCGCCTGCTGAGCGTTCAGCGTCGGCAGGGGAACCCCCACTCCGCTCAGCACGGAGCCGGGCAACTCGAGGGGCGAATCGATGGCGCGCCTGATCCATTCGGGATCATGGCCCTGGTGTCTGCTGGCCGACCCGAGGTCCTCGCGGATCGAGACGAGGTAGTGCGCCGATACATCGAGTCCCGGCAAGCGCACGCGCCCCGACTGTCCGGGTGCCGAGGTGTCGAAACGCGCCCACGTGAAGAGCGCGCTCGAACCGTCCTGGGCGACGGATCCGTAGAGGGCGGTCGCGTCGTCGGCGAGATCGGCGTTGACGACCCGGCCGGTGTGCAGTAGCGGCCTGAATTCGCGATACAGGGCTGCCCATTTCGCGATCACGGCCAATTCGTCGTCATCGACCGCGGTGAGGTCCTGCTCGATCCCCGCATGAGCGGTGAGCGAGGCGACCAGGCGGAAGGCGAGGTCCGTCCGTCGCGCCGTGGTGTGCGACCGATCGGCACCGAGATGTGATCCGATCAGTTCGGGAGGCACGATGGCACGCGTCCAGCGCTCGATCTGGATGCGCTCCACCGGGTCGTTGCAGTCCGATGCCCAGACCCGGTCGGTCCGGTCGAGGATCCCGAGGTCGACGCGTCCGCCGCCCCCGGAGCAGGTCTCGATCTCGAGCCCGGGGTTTCGCTCCCTCAGTTCGTCGAGAAGCCGATACAGTGCGTGCGTCTGACGATGCACGCTCGGGCGATCGCCATCCTCCTCGCGGCTGACGGCCTCGAGCAGATCACGGTTGTGATCCCACTTGAGGTAGTCGATCGAGTGCTGCCGCACGAGGTCGTCGATGCGCGCCAGCAGGTACTCGTAGGCCTCGGGGCGGGCGATGTCGAGCACGTACTGGGACCGCGCAGTCGGGCCGAGGCCCTCGCTCGGGGCGAGGATCCAATCGGGATGCTCGCGGGCCAGGTCGGAATCGAGGTTGATCATCTCGGGTTCAAACCACAACCCGAACTGCATTCCGCGTGCGCGCACGATGTCGACGAGGGGTTCGAGTCCATCGGGCCAGATCGCCCGATCGACGAACCAGTCCCCGAGTCCGGCGTCCGCCTGACGACGGCGGTGGAACCAGCCGTCGTCGAGTACGATCCGCTCCACGCCGACTGCCGCAGCCTTCTCGACGAGGTGCGTCAGGCGTTCGAGGTCGTGGTCGAAGTAGACGGCCTCCCAGGTATTGAGCACGAGAGGGCGAGGCGATGCCGGGTGCGACGTACGCGCACGGAGACGTCGGTGCAGTCGATCCGCGAGTCCGTCCGTTCCCGTGTCGGACCAGACGAACAGCGCGGTGGGCGCATCGTAGCGATCGCCGTCGCGGAGGATGACTTCTCCCGAGTGCAGTGCCTCGCCCGCCCCGATCACGGCGCTGAGCGCCCCGGCGCCCTCGGGCAGACGTTCCGCGAGGTACCGCTGCTCGCCACTCCAGGCCAGGTGCACCGCCCAGACCTCGCCGCGGCCGAAAGCGAAACCGGGGGTGCCTGCGACGAGCAGGAACGGGGAGTCGTGACCGGGCTTGCCTCGGCGCGTCGCGCGCAGATGCGTGCCGAAGCCGAAGGCCGTGCGCTGCGGTGCGCGTTCTCGGCACCACTTGCCGGTGAAGTCGAGCAGCTCGGTCGCCCGTTCGGGGAGCGGCATCAGTGTGGCCGACCCATCGAGTGTGTAGGGGAGCCGGCCGCTCCTCGGACTCAGGCTCGCGTCCCGCACGAAGGTCGTGTCGGCGCTGAGAACCCCGTGGGGATCGAGGCGATAGCGCACTCGCGTGCGCAGCGCCGTGATCGGGTCGACGAGATCGAGCGTGATCGATCCGCCCACGCCGTCGGGCGGTGTCTCGACACGGCTCCCCTCCAGGTGCGGCCGCGGGGTCGTCGCCCGGCCCTCGGCGTTGCCGGACCATGCGGGGGTTCCCGACCATCCCTCGTACTCCGTCGGCAGGATCGAGAATGCCCGCGGGGAGTCGGGCGAGTTGTTCAGCTGCGCAGGGAACGAGGTGAGTGCGAAGGCGCCTCCGGTGTCGTCGCCGATCGGACCGGGATCCGCGCCCCAATGGAGGATCCGTGGAACCGGTTCGCTGATGTCGATGACGAAAGCAGCGCCGGCCGCACGGAGTGCGACCACGGCGCCGGCACCGGAATTCATGTCAGACGTTCCTCTCGAGCAGTTACTTGACAACGTCAATAAACCATGTTTACTCTGTCGATGCAAGCGCAGGTGGGGAGTCCGCACCCGTCGCGATATCCCGAGTGATGCGCCTGCACATGGAGACAGGAAGACCAATGGCGCTCTTGGAAGAAGCACCCACCACTACGGCACGATCGCGTGTCGCCGCTCGTCGGCGCGCGGCGCGGCGCCCGCTCAACGCGAATTCACCTGCCCACCGCGGCGATGCGCGCCTCGCTTGGATCCTGATCGCCCCCGCGCTGCTCGGGTTCCTGGTCTTCGCGGCATACCCCACGCTGCGCGGGATCTACCTGAGCTTCACCGAATTCAGGGTCTTCACTCCTCCGGTGTGGATCGGGCTCGACAACTTCGTCAAGCTCGTCGGTGACGACGTGTTCTGGTCGTCGCTCGTGGTCACCGTGTACTTCGTGGTGCTCTCGGTGGGTATCACGATGTTCGTGTCGGTTGTGACCGCGGCAGTCCTCCACCGCGTGACGTCGTCGACGGTGGTTCGCGGCCTCATCATCCTCCCGTTCCTCATCTCAGCCGTCGTCGCCGCCACCGTCTGGTCGTGGATGCTCGATACGCAACTGGGGATCGTCAACATCCTGATTCAGTGGGTCGGAGGCGGCGATGGCGTTCAGTTCCTCACGTCGCGCGGCTGGGCGATCCCGTCGCTCGCCCTGATCAGCGTGTGGAAGCAGATGGGCTATACGGCGATCATCATCTTCGCCGGGCTCCAGACGATCCCGCCGACGATCTACGAGGCGGGAAGGATCGACGGTGCCAGCGAGATGCAGATGTTCCGTCGGCTCACGCTCCCCCTACTGCGCCCGATCATCGCGCTCGTGCTCGTGCTGAACGTGATCGGGGCGTTCCAGGTCTTCGATATCGTCGCGGTCACCACGAAGGGTGGCCCTGCCAACGCCTCGAACGTGCTCCAGATGTACATCTACAGCAAGGCGTTCGGCCAATTCGACTTCGGGTACGCGTCGGCGATGTCCTTGTCGCTGTTCGCGATCCTCATCGTGATCACCTTCTTCCAGTTGCGCCTACTGCGCGCGAGCGAATCGGACACCAACGCATGACCGCTGCATCCGCCCCGATCAATTTGCGACGGCGACGCGTCGGAATCGGTCGGGTGATCGCCTGGATCTACCTCGTCGCGGTCCTGTTCGTGACGATCTTCCCCTTCTACTGGATCCTGCGCACGGCATTGTCGAACAACTATGCGCTCCAGGCGGATCCGGCCTCGTTCCTTCCGGTCGGCTTCACCTGGGGACCGTTCCGCCGGGTGCTCGGGCTCGCGACCACGCAGGAGTCGATCGCGGAGGGCGGGTCGGGGGCGTCGATCGAGATCGGGCACTTCCTGGTCAACTCGATCATCTACGCCACGGTCTCGACCGTGCTCATCGTATTCTTCTCGCTGATCGCCGCGTACGCCTTCTCGCGGCTGCAGTGGCGCGGGCGTGAGTTCATGTTCGGCTTGTTCCTGGCAGCCCTGATGGTGCCGGGCATCCTCACACTGTTGCCGAACTTCGTGCTCGTCAAGGAACTCGGGCTGCTCAACACCTTCGCAGGGATGATCCTCCCGTACGCGCTGTTCTCCGCGTTCAACATCTTCTTCCTACGGCAGTTCATGCTCGGCCTCTCGACCGAGACCGAGGAAGCCGCGCTCCTCGATGGCGCAGGGCGCGTGCGGGTGCTCTTCGGGATCACGCTTCCGATGAGCAGCGGCCCGATCATCACGCTGTCGATCCTCGGCTTCATCGGCATGTGGAATGACTACTTCTGGCCTCTCCTGGTCACCAATGATGATTCCGTGCAGCCGCTCACGCTCGCGCTGGCGGTCTTCAAGCAGTCTTCCCCGCAGGCGCAACCGGACTGGGCGGGCCTCATGGCCGCGACCCTGGTCGCCGCCCTCCCGATGCTGCTCCTGTTCATGGTCTTCGGGAAGCGGATCGTCAACTCCATCGGATTCTCGGGGATCAAGTGATGGGCGCTTCACTGCGGCTGGCGTGGCGACGACCCGCCACGGACTGGGTCGAGGCCATCCCGATCGGCAATGGGCGCATCGGCGCGATGGTGTTCGGGGGAGGCCCACGGGCCAGGATCCAGGTCAACGACTCGACGGTATGGTCCGGCCACCCCGCGGGCCCGGCGGACGCGCTTCGCGAGCTCGTCGCCGCGGGCGCAGGTCCGGAGCGACTGGCCCAGGTTCGCGAAGCGATCGATGCGCATGACCTACGCCGGGCCGAGCGCCTGCTGATGGGCTTCGAGGGCCGGTACTCGCAGGAGTACCTTCCATTCGTCGACCTCGAGCTTGTGACGCACGGCGCAGAGCCCGAGCCCGGCACGCCGGCACGTGTCCTCGATCTCGACGATGCGGTCGTCGATGAGGCACTGCTGATCGGCGATGCCCGGGTGCGTCGACGCACCTACGTCTCCGCGCCGGCGAGCGCGCTCATGATCGAGTACACGGCCGAAGCCCCCGTGCTCGATATCGACTTGAGCCTCTCGTCTCCACTGCGGGTCGACGGATCGACGGTGGATGCGGCGTCTGCGTGCATCGCGGTCACAGTCCCGATCGACGGGGCCCCCCTGCACGAGGAATCGGTCGATCCGACGCATAGATACCTCGAGGCGGACGAGCCCGGGTTCGATCACTTCGCCGTCGCGGCCATCGCCGCAACCGGCGACGGCCAGCAGAGCGCGGCCGGCGATGTTCTCCGGATCCGTGGAGCGAGTCGGCTGCTGATCGCACTTTCGACGTCGACGAGGGCCGCGCTGTGGTGGGCCGACCCCGACGGCGACGAATGGCGGACCGCCTCACGTGAGGCGATCCGATCCCGCGCCCTCTCGAGTGCGAGGACCGCGCTCGAGAGGTCGCGCGAGGACCCGTTCGCCGCACACCTCAAGGACCTGCGCATGAACGTCTCGGGCGCGCGCTTCGCCATCGGCGGGCGTCGCGCGGGCACCTGGAGCGTGGACGAGCACATCCTCCGCGGCGATGACGAGCAGCTTCGGGCGACCGTCTTCGCCGAGTACGGGCGCTACCTCATCGGCGCGGCGTCGCGAGCGGGATCACCCGCGGCCAATCTCCAAGGCATCTGGAACGATCGACTCCGTCCGCCGTGGTCGTCGAACTACACCGTCAACATCAACACCCCCATGAACTACTGGGGCGCACCGATCGTCGGACTCGACGACAGCGTCGAGCCGCTCCTCGCCCTCGTCGAGCGGCTCGCCGACACCGGCGCCGCCGCCGCGGCCGCGCTCTACGGTGCGAGAGGTTGGGTGACCCACCACAACGCAGACCTGTGGGGCTGGAGCCTGCCCGTCGGCATGGGCCACGGCGACCCGAGCTGGGCGGTGTGGATGATGGGTGGCGTCTGGCTCTCCAATACCCTGTGGGATGCGTATGAGCTCTCCGGCGACACCGACTTGCTCGAGCAGCGCATCTGGCCCGCGATGAGGGGGGCCGCGTTGTTCTGCCTGGACTGGCTCGTCCCGGACCCCGACGGCGTCCATCTGCGCACCGTCCCGTCCACCTCGCCCGAGAACCACTATCTCGACGCCGAGGGTCGTGCCCAGGCCCTCGCCGTGACCACGACGATGGACCTCGCGCTCATCCGGTCGCTCTTCGAGCGGGCCCTGTGCGCACTCGATCTGCTCGGCGCCGCCGACCCGATCGCCGACGAGATCGCTGCGGCGCTCGCGCGCCTGCCCGAGTTCGGCATCGGCCGCGACGGGCGCCTGCGGGAGTGGCCGATCGATGCCGTCGACGAGGATCCACATCACCGCCACCTCTCCGCCCTGGTCGCGCTCTATCCGCTCGATCTGATCGATCCCGCTCGGACGCCCGGACTTGCGGACGCGAGCCGGCACTTCCTCGATGGGCGTGGCCCCGGCGCGATGGGATGGTCCTGGGCGTGGAAGATCGCGCTGCGTGCCCGTCTCGGCGACGCGGAGGTCGCTCGCGGCCTCCTCCTCGAAGCCACCGCACCGTTCGAGGGCGACGTCGCGCGCCTGAGCCCGGTCGACGGGTCGGAGTGGGGCGGCATCCTCCCCAACCTCTTCAGCACCCATCCGCCCTTCCAGATCGACGGAAACCTCGGCTTCACCGCCGCGATCGCCGAGATGCTGGTGCAGAGCCACGGTGGTCGCATCCGGCTGCTTCCGGCTCTCCCGAACGCCTGGGCCGAGGGCCGGGTCGATGGGCTGCGCGCGCGATCCGGCCTCGAGGTGGACGTCGAGTGGTCGGGAGGCCGTCTCGTGCGTGCCGCGATCCGGAAACGTCGCGGAGGGCCGCGCCGCATCGTCGTGGAGAGCGTTGGGCACACGATCGAGATGACGATCGATGCCGACGAACTGGTGCTGCGCCTCCACGACTTCGAAGCGGGAGGCCCGGCCGATGCGCGCTGATTCCGCAGGATTCTCCATCGAGGACCACGTCACGACCCAGACAGAGCCCGCCGACTTCGACGCGTTCTGGACCACCACGATCGCCGAAGCCCGCGGCCACGACATCGCGGTCGAGCAGAGCCTGCACCCGACGCGGCTGGTCACCTTGGACACCTACGACTTCGCGTTCCGAGGATTCGCCGGCGATCCGGTGCGGGCGTGGCTGCGTATTCCGCGCGGCGCTTCCGCTCCGCTGCCAGGCCTCGTGCAGTTCATGGGCTACGGCAACGGCCGCGGCCACGCCCTGCGTGATCTGCGGTGGGCTTCGGCGGGCTACGCGCACCTCGTGGTCGATGCGCGGGGGCAGACGCTCGGCGACACCGACGATCCCCACGGCGCAGGACCGGCGAGCGGTGAGTACATCACGAACGGTATCTGCTCGCCGTACACCTACTACTACCGACGCGTGTTCACGGATGCCGTTCGGGCAGTCGATGCGCTGCGCAGCATCGATGGCGTGGATGGCACCAAGATCGGCGTGATCGGCCAGAGTCAGGGCGGCGGGATCGCGCTCGCGATGGCCGGCCTCATCGCCGACCTTGCCGTCGTCGTCGTGCAGGCGCCCGCGCTCGCGGAGCTCAGTCGCGCCGCACAGCTCAGCGAGGAGCGACCGTACTCGGCGCTCGCCGCCCATCTCGCCGACCGACGGCAGGAGGCGGACCAGAGCCTCGACACTCTGCGCTATTTCGACGTCGTGAATCACGCGAAACGGGCCGTGGCCCCGGCACTGTTCAGCACCGGTCTGCGCGACTCCATCACTCCGCCCGAGAGCGTGCTTCCCGCATACAACGCCTATGCCGGCGAGAAGCGCATCGTGCTCTGGCCCCACAGCGGGCACGAGGCCGGGGGCGAGACCGACGAGGAGAACGGCCTCGAATTCGCCGCCGCACATCTGGGTGCTGTGGCTCCCCATGAACCCACCACACACAACCGGGCACCCCGCACGGTGCCACAAACATCAGAGTGAGGAAGACATGAAACTCCAGCGAACAGCAGCGGTGCTCGTGCTGACGGGCCTTGCCGCCGCGACACTGAGCGCCTGCGCCCCCGGCGACGACTCCGCGGGCGGGAACACCGTCAACTGGTGGACCTGGGACGAGCGCCAAGCCGCATCCTACGAGAAGTGCCTTCCGGGATTCGAAGACGAAAACCCCGACATCACGGTCAAGATCTCCCAGTACGCGGTGGACGACTACTTCACGAAGCTCACTGCGGGCTTCGTCTCGGGGGCGGCACCGGACGCCTTCCAGAACAGCGTGCCGCTGCTGGGCGCCTATGCCGGGCAGGGCCAGATCATGGCACTCGACGACCTGATCGAGGAATCCGACTACGACCTGTCGGTCTTCGATATCGGAGTCGACTCGTGGAAGTACACCGACGGAATGCAGTACGGTATTCCGCTGGACTGGGCCGGCGCCGCGATCTACTTCAACGAGGACAAGATCGCCGAGGCCGGGCTCAAGGCCGACGACATCACGAACATGACGTGGAACCCGGAAGACGGCGGCACCTTCGACGACATCATCTCCCACCTGACGATCGATGACAACGGAGTGCGCGGCGACGAGCCCGGCTTCGACAAGGACAACGTCGCCACCTACGGCATCGGGAGCCTCGCCTCGGGAGACTTCAATGGCCAGACCTCATGGAACTCGTTCGCCTCGACGCTCGGCTGGCGGCTCGGCGACAAGCAGGCGTGGCCGACGAAGCTCGAGTACGACGACCCGGGCTTCATCCAGACGCTTGAGTACATCCGTGGCCTCGGCGATCGTGGCCTCATGCCCAAGTTAGGTCAGCTGACCGTCTCGGGCAGTGAGCAGATCGGGTCGGGCATCGTCGCCATGGTGCAGGGCGGTACGTGGGACGCGACCTCAATCACGAAGATTCCCGACGTCAAGGTTGGAATCGCTCCGACCGTCGAAGGTCCCGAAGGCCGATCGATGATCAGCAACTCGAACGCCAACAACATCTACGCGGGAACGAAGAACCTCGACGCCACCTGGAAGTGGGTCACGTACATGGGCTCCGAGGCCTGCCAGTCGATCGCCGGTGTCGACGCGACATTCCTCCCTTCGATCGCAGCGTCGCTGCAGGAGACCGTGGATGCACAGGCGGCACAGGGGCTCGATCTCTCGAGCTTCGTCGACGCGCTGAACAACGGAGAACTATGGCCGGCGCCGCCGATGGCGAACGGGCAGGAGATCACGGACACGATTCAGCCGTTGTTCGAGGCCTACTTCAGCGGTGAGCGCGACTCCGACGTCTTCCCCGAGATGGCGACGAAGTCCGAGGGCATTCTCGCCGAGTGAACATCGCTCGCGGTGGGGCGGCACTTGCCGCCCCACCGCGAGCGCCAGGTGTAAGGATTCGTTCATGACAATCTCGCGAGAGACCGACACGGGGACGACCCGCCACTCGGATCCGCAGCGCGCCATCGCGCTGCTGCGCAATGCGGCATCGGCGGCGACCGAGGTGTTCACGAGCATTCTGACGCACTCGCCGATCAGCCGCATCGACATCGCGCGCAAGACCGGTCTCTCACAGGCGGCCGTCACGAAGGCGGTCGCGCCGCTGATCCTTGCCGGACTGGTCTCGGATCACCTCGAATCGCCACGTGCCGGGCAGCCCGGCCGCCCGGCCAATCCGCTGACGATCGTGCCGAACGCGCTCACCTCCCTCGGTATCAAGGTCAGCACCGACGAGATCATCGCCGTCGCCACGGGGCTGACCACGGAAGCCCTGGCGAGTTGCCGGGTTCCGCTGGTGTCCACCGCCGTCGAGGTCGTCGTCGACGCGATCGAGAAGGCGGCGACCTTCCTGATCGCGGAACTGGGAGATCTTGCGGGCCGGCTGGCCGCCATCGGCGTTTCGGTGTCGGGCGATGTCGATACGGCGAACGGCATCGTTCGCGACTCGGCGATACTCGGGTGGCGGGACGTGCCCCTCGGTGCGATCCTCACGGAGCGCCTCGGGATGGGAGCGCTCATCGAGAACGACGTGCGTGCCCTCACGATCGGGGAGCACTGGTTCGGTGTCGGCGTGGGGACAGAGTCATTCGCAATCGTGACGATCGGACGTGGGGTCGGCAGCGGCCTTCATCTGAACGGTGATGTCGTCGAGGGCGCCTACGGCGTGGCCGGTGAGATCGGTCACCTGCCCCTCACCTCCTCCGATCGGGTATGCCCGTGCGGTCGCCGCGGCTGCGTCGAGGCCGTTGCCGGCACCAACGCGATCGTGTCGGCGGTCTCCGTCGCCCACGGCGGTGCGGACCTGAGCATCGCGGAGGTCGTCGAGATGGCCCACGAGGGTGATGCCGCGGCCGTTCACGCGTTCGAGGAGGCCGCGACCGTCGTCGGCACGGCGATCGCCACGCTCGTGAATCTGACAGGTCCGGAGCTCGTGATCATCGGCGGCGAGGCGGTGAGCAACTACGACTTGTTCGATGCGCATCTCCGGGGCGCGTACTCCGACCACGTGTTCGGCGCTGCGGACCGGTGCCGTATCGTCGTACGGCCGCACACCTTCGAGGACTGGGCTCGCGGCGCCTCCGCGTCCGCGATCCAGGAGCTTGTGGTCCGGGGCAGATAGGCGGCCGCCCCACGCTCGCGCTTCGACCGGCATCGCCCGTCCGACGGGTGGAGCCCCGCGCCGGCCACCCGAACGACGGATGCCGTGCCCGGGCCGAGGCTCGGGCGCGGCATCCGCTCGGGTGATCGAGCGCAGTGAGGTGCTGTCAGTCGACCTTCGCCATCGAGGAGGTCTCGACGCGACGCGCCCGCAGGCGCTCGGCGACCTCGATCGCGTCGCCGGAGGGTGCGTCGGAGAGGCGATCGGGGCGGGCGATGAACAGGTACGCGAGGCCCGTGACGAGCACGACGCCGAGGCCGATCCAGACGGCGTAGTCGGCGACGAAGTCCCCGGAGCTGCCGGGCGTGATCATCAGCCAGATCGCGAACACGCCGTAGGCGAGCGCGAGCACGTTGATCACGAAGCCCCAGGTGCCGAGCGAGAACGTGCCGGCCGGCTTCCAGCCGCGCAGACGCTGGCGCAGGGCGCCGAGCACGACCATCTGGAAGCCGATGTAGATGCCCGTCACCGCGAACGCCGTGACGGGCAGCGTGATCGCGGGGTTCACGTAGATGAGCAGCGTGATGATCGCCGGGACCGTGCAGGCCACGATGAGCGCGTTGCGCGGCACCTTGTTCGTGCTCACCTTCGCCAGCCAACGGTGGCCCGGGATCATGCCGTCGCGCGCGAAGCTGTAGAGCAGGCGACTGGCCGCGGCCTGCAGGCTCAGCACGCAGGAGATGAAGGCGAGCACCGCGACGACGAGGAAGATCTTCGCGCCGACCGGTCCGAGCGTCGCCTCGAGGATGCCGGGGATCGGGTCCGCGTCCTCCCCGGAGACGATCGAGGCGAGGTCGGGCGCGGCGAGCACGTAGCCGCCGAACGAGAAGAGCGCCGAGACGCCGCCCACGAGGATCGTGAGGATCATGGCCTTCGGGATGCGGCGGCCGGGGTTCTCGACCTCTTCGGCGACGTCACCGCAGGCCTCGAAGCCGTAGAAGAGGAAGAGGCCCGCGATCGCCGCGCCGATGAAGGCCGTGACGTACGAGCCGTCGCCCTCGACGCCCATGGTGTCGAAGAAGACGCCGAACTCCTGCTTGCGCTGGAAGATGAGCAGGTAGAGGCCCACGCCGATCACGCCGATGAGCTCGGCCGCGAGGCCGATCTTCGCGACCCGGGCGAGGGTCTTCGTGCCGGTGAAGTTGAACACGAGCGCGAGCAGGAGCAGGCCGAGCGAGAACGCGAGCGTGATCTCGGGCGTCGCGGCGATGCCGAAGAGGCTCGCGACGAAGCCCGAACCGTAGCCGGCCACCGCGGTGATGGTCACGATCATGGCCCAGATGTAGATCCACGCCGCCATCCAGGCGTACCGGCGACCCCAGAGGCGCCTGGCCCACGGGTAGATGCCGCCGTGGATCGGGTACTGCGACACGACCTCGCCGAAGACGAGCGAGACGAGCAGTTGCCCGACGCCGACGATGACGATCCACCAGATCGAGGGAGGGCCGCCGATGGTGAGCGCGACCGCGAACAGCGAGTACACGCCGACGAGCGGAGAGAGGTACGTGAACCCGAGGGCGAAGTTCGCCCAGAGGCTCATCGAGCGGTTGAACGAGTCCTGGTACCCGAGGACTTCGAGGTGATCGCGATCGCCGAGGTCGGTCGGCTTGGCTGGTTCGACGGACATGGGTGGCCTTTCGGGTCGTCATGAGATGCCCCCGACGCCCCCGAACGCCGCGACCACCTCAACGTGGTTGCGCCAGCCTAGCGATACATCCGGTTATAAAGCTATAGGTTGAGATGATTTATTCCGGCCCGCCCGAGAAGCCGCCCGAGAAGCCGGCCTCGGGCCCGGCCTCGGCGCGGATCTCGGGCGCGAGGAGTCCCGGAAGTTCGGCCATGCTCGTGAACACCAGCGACGCGCCGGCCGCGGTCAGCGCCTCGGGGCCGGTCGACGCGGGCCCGCCGGGCGCGAAGGCGAACACCGTGGCCCCCGCGGCCACGCCGGCGGTCACGCCCGCGACCGTGTCCTCGACGACGGCGCAGTCGCGCGGGTCCACGCCGAGGCCGGCCGCGGCGGCGAGGTAGACGTCGGGAGCGGGCTTGCTGCGCGCGGTCTCCATGCCGCTGTAGACGTGCCCGCCGAACGCCTCGGCCAGGCCGACCTTCGCCAGCTGCAGTTCGATCTTCGCCCGGTCGGCGCCCGAGGCGCAGGCGATGCGGCCCTCGAACGCGGACGCGACGGCGCGCACCGCGGCCACCGCGCCGTCGATCGGCCGCAGGTCGACCGCGAGCGCGGCGTTGCGCCGGGCACGGAACTCGAGCAGCCACGCCTGATCGGGTCGGAACCCGGTGTGCTCCTCGATCACGTCGAACTCGTCGCTGAGGGCGCGCCCGATGAAGCGCTCGACGCACTCCTCGGCACTGATGCGCCAGCCGAGTTCGTGCAGCATGCCGCGCAGCACGCCGTTCGTGATGGTCTCGGAGTCGACGAGCACGCCGTCGCAGTCGAAGAGCACGGCCTGGAAGCGCTGCGGGGAAGTCGACACCCGATCGACGCTACCGTGCCACGTGCCGAGACGACGGATGCCCCGGGGTCGCCGACGTGCATCGGTCGGCCCCGGGGCATCCGCTCGCCCAGGCGAGGCGCGAGCCGCGAGCCGCTCAGCCGATGCGGATCATCTTCTTGTTGACGAACTCGTCGGCACCGAAGCGGCCGAGCTCGCGGCCCGAGCCCGAGCGCTTGACGCCGCCGAAGGGCAGCTCGGCGCCGTCGGCGCCGACGACGTTCACGAAGACCATGCCGGCCTCGATCTTGTCGGCGACGCGCAGCGCCTGCTCGTCGTCGGTCGTGAACACGTAGGAGCCGAGGCCGAACGGGGTGTCGTTGGCGAGCTCGACGGCGGCGTCTTCATCGGCCACCTTGAAGACCTGCGCGACCGGGCCGAAGAACTCCTCGTGGAACGCGTCGGAGCCGGGCTTGACGTCGGTGAGGATCGTGGCCGAGTAGTAGTTGCCGTTGCGCGAGCCGCCCGAGTGCAGGGTCGCGCCCTGTTCGACCGCGCGGGCGACCTGGTCGGCGAGGCCGTCGGCGGCCTTGGCCGACGAGAGCGGGCCGAGCGCGGTGCCCTCCTGCGCGGGGTCGCCCTCTTCGACCGCGTTCATGGCGGCGGTGAACTTCTCGAGGAACGGCTCGTAGAGGTCTTCGACCACGATGAAGCGCTTGGCCGCGTTGCAGGCCTGGCCGTTGTTGTCGACGCGGGCGACCACGGCGGCCTCGACGGTCGCGTCGAGGTCGTCGGTCGAGAGCAGGATGAAGGGGTCGGAGCCGCCGAGCTCGAGCACGACCTTCTTCAGGTGTCGACCGGCGATCTCGGCGACCGCGGCACCCGCGCGCTCGGAGCCGGTGAGCGAGACGCCCTGCACGCGCGGGTCGGCGATGACCTGCTCGATCTGGTCGTGCGAGGCGTAGATGTTGACGTAGGCGCCCTCGGGGAAGCCGGCGTCGAGGAAGATCCGCTCCATCGCGGCGGCCGATTCGGGGCACTGCTCGGCGTGCTTGAGCAGGATCGTGTTGCCGATGACGAGGTTCGGGCCGGCGAAGCGGGCCACCTGGTAGAACGGGAAGTTCCACGGCATGATGCCGAGCAGCGGGCCGAGCGACGAACGGCGGATGAGGGCCGACCCCTCGCCGGCCAGCAGTTCGATCTTCTCGTCGGCGAGCAGCGACTCGGCGTGGTCGGCGTAGTACTCGTAGATCGCGGCGGCGAACTCGACCTCGCCGACCGCCTGCTCGATGGGCTTGCCCATCTCGCGAACGATGATCTCGCCGAGCTCCTGCGCACGCTCGTTGTGCAGTTCGGCCACGCGGCGGATGAGGGCGGCGCGCTCGGCGACCGTCGTGTTCTTCGACCAGGTGCGGTGCGTGTCGGTCGCCCTGGCGATCGCGGCCTGCAGGCCCTCGTCGGTGATGGTGTCGAACGACTCGACCGTCTCGCCCGTGGCGGGATTGATCACGGCATAGCTCATGGGGTTTCTCCTTCTCGGGTCACGCACGCAGAGCCTCGTCTGCCTCGCTGCCTACGTCACATCAAAGATATAACAACGGATGATTCAGTTCGACCCGGATGCCGCGGGGTCGACGAGCACCCGCAGGGGCGTTCCGGGACACGGCTCGGTCGAGGCATCCGCTCGCCCGGTGCCCGAGGACGGCGTGAGCGGCGTGAGCTGCCCGACCTGCAGCGTCGGCTCGGTGGAGAGCACGACCCGGCCCTCGTCGTTGACGAGTGCGAGCGGCACGTCGACGTCGAGGAACGCGGCGAGGAGCTCGCGCTCGAGGCGGCGCACCGCGACATCCGCGCCGATGACCCCGACCATGCGCGGCTCGCCGGGTGCGTCCGAGCCGGGTGCGGCCGAGCCGGAGGCATCCGAGCCGGGCGCAGCCGTCGCGTGCACCGGCATCGTGAGCGTGAGGATGTAGTCGCAGGTGCAGAGGTGGTCGACGTACGGTCCGGTCACGTGGGCGTGCCGGGTCGTCGCGGGGATGCGGTACCACTCGAGCGCGCGGAAGTCGCGGAGGTACTCGGTGTAGCCGCGCGTGGTGAGGTCGAGGCGCGTCGGCTCGGTCGTCGAGCCGAGCACGGGGTTCGCGTCGAGCGGGCCGAGCCACCAGGCGAAGTGCACGTCGCGGCCGCGCACGACCTCGCCGTCGGCGATGAACCCGGCGCCGACGAGCAGCGGCTCGGGCTCGGTGAGGCGGGGCAGCACGAGCGAGGCGACGACCTGGTCGATCTCGGCGGGCCGCACCTCGGGGGAGGCGTCGATGACCTGCTCGACGGGGGCCCGCCAGGCGACGAGCTGGTCGAACACGCCGGCGAACACGTCGCCGACGGCCTGGGCGACGTCACGCGGTGAGCGGGGCATCCAGCGCACCTCCCCGTTCGATGCGGGCCTTCGCGGCGAGCAGCGGCACGCTGAGTTCGCGCAGCAGGTCGCCGGCCGCCTCGCGCGCCGTCGCCGGGCGATGCGCCGCCACGGCGCGCACGATGCGTCGGTCGTGGGCCGCGGCATCCGTTCGGTGCTGCGCCTCGTCGAGGCCGAGCAGCAGGAGCGGGCCGAACTCGGCCTGCAGGCGGATCTGCTCGCGCACGAGCCTGGCCGACTGGCTGAGCACGGCGACCTCGAGGAAGAAGCCGCCCTGGTTGGTGCGAGCGGATGCCGCGGTGCCGAAGTCCGCGCCGTCGAGCCAGGCGGCGAGGCGCTCGGCGTCGCCGGCGGACGCCCGCTCGGCGGCGCGTTCGGCCGCGCCGGCGAGGATCGCGCCGAAGTACACGGCCATGTCGCTGAGCTCGACCTGGGCGAGGGAGCGCAGCCGGGCGGCGATGATGGCGTGGTGGTCGTCGTCGGCCGCGGTGACGAAGCTGCCGCCGTCGCGGCCGCGGCGCGTCTGCACGAGTCCGGCCTCGCGGAGGATGCCGAGCCCCTCGCGCACCGTGATGAGCGCGACGCCGAAGCGGCGGGCGAGTTCGGGCTCGCTCGGCAGGCGTTCGCCGGGCCCGAGCACTCCGAGCACGATGCCGTCGGTGAGGCGCTGGGCGACCTGCTCGGCGCGACCCGTGTCGGCGAGCTGGGCGAACACGGCTTCGCGCGCGCCGGGGCCCACCCTCGATTCCATGCGTTCAGGCTAGCCGAGCGATGCGGGCGCGGGTGGCGGCTCGCACAGAAATCATTCAAGATAGGATGAATTCATGCGGCATCGAGGCCGCACCACACTCGCAAAGGCGGAAGCGATGCACGAGGAGCCCTCGGAGACCCGGCCCGCCGCGCCCGGCGGGGTGCTCCGCGGCATCCGCGTCGCCGACTTCTCGCGCGTGCTCGCCGGCCCGTACGCGACGATGATGCTCGCCGACTTCGGCGCCGACGTCGTGAAGATCGAGCCGCCGACGGGCGACGACACCCGGCACTGGACCCCGCCCGTCGACGCGGACGGGCAGGCCACCTACTTCGGCAGCGTCAACCGCAACAAGCGATCGGTCGCCCTCGACCTCACGGATCCCGCGGGGTCGGCCGAGGCCCGCCGGCTGGCCGCGACGGCCGACGTCGTCATCGAGAACTTCCGGCCGGGCGTCATGGCCAGGTTCGGGCTCGCCCACGAGGACGTGCGGGCGCTCAACCCGCGCGTCATCACCTGCTCGATCACCGGGTTCGGTTCGGGCGCGGGCGCTGCGCTCGCCGGGTACGACCTGCTCGTGCAGGCTGTCGGCGGGCTCATGTCGATCACCGGCGAGCCCGACGGCGCTCCCGCCAAGGCCGGCGTCGCGCTCGTCGACGTGCTCACCGGGCAGAACGCGCTCGCCGGCATCCTGCTCGCGCTGCGCGAGCGCGACCGTACCGGCGCGGGGCAGCTCGTTGAGATCGACCTGCTCACCAGCCTGCTCTCGGCGCTCACGAACCAGGCGGCGTCGACCCTCGCGACGGGCACGCCGCCGCGGCGCCTCGGCAACGCGCACCCGAGCATCGCCCCGTACGCGGTGTTCGCCGCCGACGACCGCGAGCTCGTCATCGCCGTGGGCAACGACAAGCAGTTCCGGGCACTCGCCGGCGTGCTCGGGCAGCCGGGGCTCGCCGACGAGGCGCGGTTCGCCACGAACGCCGCGCGCGTCGCGCATCGAGCCGAGCTGACCTCGATCATCGAGGAGCGGCTGTCCGCGGCATCCGCTGCGCACTGGATCGACGAGCTCGCGGCGGCGAGCGTGCCCGCCGGACTCGTGAACGACATCGGCGAGGCCATCGCGTTCGCCGAGGCGCTCGGGCTCGAGCCGGTCGCGCCCGGCCGCACGGTCGCCAACCCCATCCACCTCGCGGCGACGCCCGCCGCGTACCGCACGCCGCCGCCCGCGCTCGACGAGCACGCGGGCGCCGACTGGCACCCGCTCGACCCGCTCGACCCTTCGGAAGGACCGCACGCATGACCGCCATCGCCCCCCGCATCGACACGGTGTTCGACCTCGACGCCCTCCTCACCGAGGAGGAGCGCGAGTGGCAGCAGCGTGCGCGCACGGTCGCGCAGGAGCGGATCCTGCCGATCATCGAGGACGACTTCGAGCAGAAGCACTTCCGACGCGAGCTCGTGAAGGTGCTCGGCGACGCCGGGCTGCTCGGCATGCACCTGCAGGGCTACGGATGCGCCGGGGCCGGCGCCGTGGCGTACGGGCTCGTCTGCCTCGAGCTCGAGGCCGCCGACTCGGGGTGGCGCACGTTCGTCTCGGTGCAGGGCTCGCTCGCGATGAGCGCGATCCACAAGTACGGCTCCGAGGAGCAGAAGCAGCGGTGGCTGCCCGGCATGGCCGCGGGCGACCTCATCGGATGCTTCGCCCTGACCGAGCCGCAGGGCGGCAGCGACCCCGCGGCCATGACCACCGTCGCGCGTCGCGACGGAGACGAGTGGGTCCTCGACGGCGCCAAGCGCTGGATCGGGCTCGCCTCGCTCGCCGACGTCGCCGTCGTGTGGGCGCGCGTCGAGGACCCGTCGGGTGCGTACGGTTCCGGCGGTGGCGCGGTGCGCGGGTTCCTCGTGCCGACCACGACCGCCGGCTTCACGGCGACGCCGATCGACGGCAAGCTCTCGATGCGCGCCTCGGTGCAGTGCGACGTCGACCTCGAGGGTGTACGGATTCCGGCGGATGCCATGCTGCCCGGGGCATCCGGCCTCTCCGGGCCGTTCGGCTGCCTCAACGAGGCGCGCTACGGCATCGTCTGGGGCGCCATGGGGGCCGCCCGCTCCTGCCTCGAGGCCGCGCTCGAGCGCTCGATCACCCGCGAGGTGTTCGGCAGGCCGATCGGCGCGAACCAGCTCACGCAGGCCAAGCTCGCCGACATGTTCGTCGAGGTCGAGAAGGGCGTGCTGCTCGCCCTGCACCTCGGCCGGCTCAAGGAGCGCGGTGCGCTGACGCCCGCGCAGATCTCGGTCGGCAAGCTGAACAGCGTGCGCGAGGCGCTCGAGATCGCGCATCAGGCGCGCTCGATCCTCGCGGGCGACGGCATCACGAACGCGTTCCCCGTCATGCGCCACGCGGCGAACCTCGAGTCGGTGCGCACCTACGAGGGCACCGACGAGATCCACCAGCTCGTGCTCGGTCGGGCGCTCACCGGCATCGCCGCGTTCTGAACAGGCGCCGCCTGAGGCGCTGCTGCCGAGTCGCTGCTGCACGCGGAGGGCGCCCCGGGATCGCAGCCACGGGGCGTCCTTCGCGTGCGCGTCGTACGGGTCAGTTGACGCCGGGCACGATGAGCCACTCGTTCACGAGCACGACCCAGACCGCCGTGACGACGAGCGCGGTGAGGGTGATGCCGCGACCCGTGCGGCCACCGAGGAACAGGGCGACCACGAGGGCGATGAGCGTCGCGACGCCGAGCACGAGCGAGCCCCACGGGATGCCGGGCACGAAGAACGAGAGCAGGAACAGCGCGGCGACGATGACCTCGATGACGCCGACGACGGTCGAGCCGCCGCGGGCGCGGAGACGGAGGATGCCGTCGACGAGGGCGAGGATGCCGCCGATGAGGGCGATGAGCAGGAGCCAGGTCAGGGTGATCAAGAGGTTCCCTTCGGGTGTGGTGCGGGTGGCACCGGGTCGGCGGAGGGGGTTCCGCCGGACCTGAACACTATCGGCGGCGTGGATCGGGTCGCGAGGGGTTGCGGCCGGCCGGCCGATCCGTGTATGCCGCGCGCCGCATGTAGCCGTGTCCGCGCGGCGCTTGTCGGCGCTTCGCGGCGCGCGCACGGGCCGACGACGGTGAATTCCCATCGTGCCGGTCGGGAATGCAACGCGAGGTCATCAGGTTTCACCCTGAGGCGTCCGCGTGATGGACTCGTCACAGCGGCCCATCACACCGCGCCCCTCAGCACGCGGCTCACACGGCCGCACGTCAGAACGTCACGAACGGAGCACCACCGCATGTCACGCGTCCGCAAGATCCTCGGCCTCGCCGCCGCTTCCGCCGCCGTCCTCGCCCTCGCCGCCTGCTCGAGCAGCGCTCCCGAGTCGGGCGACGACGCGGCCGGCAACGAGTACGGCCTCGCCAAGGCGGGCACGCTCACCGTCGCGACCGAGGGCACGTACCGCCCGTTCAGCTACCACGACGAGGGGTCGGGCGACCTCGTCGGCTACGACGTCGAGATCGCCGAGGCCGTCGCCGACGAGCTCGGCCTGAAGGTCGAGTTCCAGGAGACCCAGTGGGACGCGATCTTCGCGGGCCTCGAGGCGGGGCGTTCCGACGTCATCGCGAACCAGGTCTCGATCAACCCCGAGCGCGAGCAGAAGTACCTCTTCAGCACGCCGTACACGGTGTCGCCGAGCGTCGTGGTCGTCAACCGGGGCGACACCTCGATCTCGAGCTTCGACGACCTCGCAGGCAAGACCACGGCGCAGTCGCTCACGAGCAACTTCTACCAGCTCGCCGTCGACGCCGGTGCGAACGTCGAGGCCGTCGAGGGCTGGGCGCAGGCCGTCGCGCTGCTCGAGCAGGGTCGGGTCGACGCGACCGTGAACGACGAGCTGACCTACCTCGACTACGTCAAGGAGAACCCCGACGCGAAGCTCGACGTGGCCGCCGAGACCGACCCCAGCCAGAGCGCCCTCGCGTTCACGAAGGACAAGACGGCGCTCGTGAAGGCCGTCGACGAGGCCCTCGAGAAGCTGCGCACCGACGGCACGCTCGCCGAGATCGGCGAGAAGTACTTCGGCGCCGACGTCTCCGAGTAGCCTCGCAACCACACGACCTCGAAGGGAGGCCGACGTGGATTCCTCCGGCTGGCAGCTGTTCCTCGACTCGTTCTGGCCGATCGTGTGGGGCGGGCTGAGCGGCACCATCCCGCTCGCCCTCGCCTCGTTCGCGATCGGCCTCGTGCTCGCCCTCGGCGTCGCGCTCGCGCGGCTCTCGAAGAACCGGGTGCTCTCGGGCGCGGCGCGCTTCTACATCTCCGTCATCAGGGGCACGCCGCTGCTCGTGCAGCTCTTCGTGATCTTCTACGGCATGCCCGCGATCGGCATCGTGCTCGACCCGTGGCCGAGCGCGATCATCGCCTTCTCGCTCAACGTGGGCGGGTACGCGGCCGAGGTCATCCGGGCCGCGATCCTGTCGGTGCCGAAGGGCCAGTGGGAGGCCGGGTACACGATCGGCATGGGCTCGGGCACGACGTTGCGTCGCATCATCCTGCCGCAGGCCGCCCGGGTCTCGGTTCCGCCGCTGTCGAACACCTTCATCTCGCTCGTGAAGGACACCTCCCTCGCGTCGCTCATCCTCGTGACCGAGTTGTTCCGCGTGTCGCAGCAGATCGCCGCGTTCAGCCAGGAGTTCATGCTCATCTACCTCGAGGCGGCGCTCGTCTACTGGCTGTTCTGCCTCGTGCTCTCGAGCGGGCAGAGCGTGATCGAGAAGAGGTTGGACCGTTATGTCGCCGTCTGAGCACGACCCTCATGGGCGAGCGGATGCCTCGGAGCGGGCGGATGCAGCAGAGTCGCCGTCTGAGCACGACCCTGGTGAGCACGACCCTGGTCAGCACGACCCGCTCGCGCCCGCCGCGACGCCTGACGACGACGTGCTGCTGACCGCACGGGGCATCCGCAAGTCCTTCGGCGACAACGAGGTGCTGCGCTCCATCGACCTCGAGGTGCGCCGCGGCGAGGTCGTCGTGCTCATCGGCCCGAGCGGGTCGGGCAAGACGACCGTGCTGAGGTCGCTCAACGGGCTCGAGACGCCCGACGGCGGCATCCTGAGCTTCGCCGGCGGGCCCGAGCTCGACTTCGCCGGGCGCGTGACGAAGCAGGGCCGGCTCGCCATGCGCGACCGCTCGGCCATGGTGTTCCAGCAGCACAACCTCTTCCCGCACATGACCGTGCTCGAGAACGTCATCGAGGGGCCGGTGCGCGTGCAGCGCGTGCCCCGCAAGCGGGCGGGCGCCGAGGCCGAGGCGCTGCTCGAGCGCGTCGGGCTCGCCGAGAAGCGCGACGCCTACCCGTTCGCGCTCTCGGGCGGGCAGCAGCAGCGCGTCGGCATCGTGCGCGCGCTCGCCCTGAAGCCCGACCTGCTGCTCTTCGACGAGCCGACGAGCGCGCTCGATCCCGAACTCGTGGGCGAGGTGCTGAAGGTCATCAAGGAGCTCGCCGACGAGGGCTGGACCATGGTCGTCGTCACGCATGAGCTCGGGTTCGCCAGGCAGGTCGCCGACGAGGTGCTGTTCATGGACGGCGGCGTCGTGGTCGAGCGGGGCGCGCCGAAGCACATCTTCACGAACCCGCGCGAGGAGCGCACGCGCCGCTTCCTCGATCGCCTCCTGCGGCCCCTGGACTGAGCGGGTCGTGACTGAGCACGTCGCGACTCGACCGGCGAAAACGCTGGCGTAGCGTTGAGGCATGCCCGCCGTCACCGGACTCTCGCCAGAGGCCCGGATCAGGCGGGCCCGGCGCCTGCTCGGCGTGTTCCGTCTCGGCCTCGTCGTGCTCGAGCTCGTCGCGATCGTCGGCAACTTCCGCTACGTGCTCGGGTTCCGCACCTTCGCGACGGCGAACTTCTTCAGCTACTTCACGATCCAATCGGCGTTCCTCGCGGTGATCACGCTCACGATCGCCGGCGTGTACGCGCTGCGGGCGCCGCGTGATCCCGCCTGGCTCGGCATCCTGCGCACGATGGTCACGGTGTACGTGGTGCTCTCGGGCGTGGTCTTCGCGATCATCGTCGCCGAGTCCTCGTCGCACGGTTACCGGGTCGACGTGCCGTGGTCGGACACGCTCCTGCACTTCGTCGTGCCGGGCCTCGCCCTCGTCGCGTGGACGACCGACAGCGTGCTCGGGGTGAACCCGCGGGTGCCGTGGTCGACGGTCGGCTGGGTGCTCGTGTTCCCCGTGATCTGGCTCGTCTACACGCTGATCCGCGGTGCCGACGTGGGGTGGTATCCGTACTTCTTCCTCGACGAGGCGCAGGTCGGCAGTGTGACGGGCGTCGTCGTGGCGTGCGCGATCGTGCTCGTGATCTTCCTCGCCCTGACCTCGACGCTCGTGCTCGTCAACCGCCTGCTGTGGCGAAGGGCTCGAGATCGGCGAGCACGGCCGTCACGAAGTCCTGATCCGACAGCTGCTCGAGCCTCGTCGCCTGCGTCGACGCGATGACGCCGACGAGCACGGCGTCGCCGCTTCCGGTGGCGACGCCCGCGTCGATCCAGGCCGCGACGGTCGGGAACCCGCCGACCACGGTGAGCACGGATGCCTCGGGCACGGCCGGCCCCGCGGCATCCGCCTCGCCCGTGGCATCCGATTCGCCCGTGGGATCCGCCTCGGTCGTGGCATCCGCTCGCCAGAAGGGCCCGTCGAAGGCGAGCCAGACGACGTCGACCACGCCCATGCCGAGCCCCGCGATGGCCTGCTGGTGCGGACGGGGGAGGGTCGGCTCGAAGCGCACCTGGTCGGTCTTCAGCACGCCGAGCGGCAGCGTGACGATCGCGCGGTCGACGTTGATGGACTCGCCCGTGTCGAGGCGCAGGCTCACGCGCTCGTCGTCGTAGGCGATGCGGCTCACGGCGCTCGAGAGCACGAGGTCGAGGCCGTCGGCGAGCGGCGTGAACACCTCGGCGATGGGATCGGCGGGCAGGCGCAGGTCGGCGATCGGGGTGCGCAGCCGCGCCGGATCGAACTGCTGCGCCGACACGATCGTGGGCGTCGAACCGGTGAGCGGCTGCAGCCCGCTCGTGAGCGAATGCCGCAGCCACGCGGCGGGGCTCACGCCGTCGTCGGCCGGCGACTCGTCCATCGGGATCAGGCCCGCGCCGAGCAGCGCCGTCGCGACGGACACGTCGTGCGGGCGCCCCTCGGCCCAGACATGCGCCTGCTCGAGCGCCTCGACGCCGACCGACGACGGCGCCACGACGGTGCCGTCGGCCCGGTGCACGACGGAGACGCCGCCCATCGAGGTCGTCGCGACGGATGCCTCGGCCAGCGCCTCGAGCAGGCCGTCGTCGTTCGGGAGCAGCCAGGTGCCGAGCTCGACCGTGCCGCCGAGGTCGGAGTCGTCGATGGACTCGACCCGCCCGCCGATGCGCTCCCGCGCCTCGAGGACGAGCACCTCGTAGCCGTCGTCGGCGAGGCGCCTGGCCGCCGTGAGGCCGGCCATGCCGGCGCCGATGACGGCGATGCGCTCGCCGGGCTTGGCGAGCCCGGCGACGTCGATCGCCGCGCGCAGGCCCGAGCGCCGTGCCCCGTCGAGCGTGCCGGGCGCTGCGGTCGAGGTGGCCTCGCCGGCGAAGACGAGCCGGTCGCCCACCGGGGTCGCGAGTCGCTCGCGCATCTCGTCGGTCGAGCCGAACTCCGAGAAGCTGAACGACCCGCGTGCGTACGGGTCCGAGCCCCAAGCCGAACGCCGCATATGCGTCGGGCGCGGCACTGCCGACGGCGCAGGGGTCATGGTGGGGCCCGGTGTCGGCGCCGGGGTGCGCGTCGGGACGGGCTCGTCGCCCCACCTGCAGCTCGACAGGGCGACGGTGACGACGCCGGCCAGCCCTGCCGCGAGGAAGCTGCGCCGGGCCATGCCGCCCGACGCGCCCCGTTCGTCCATGCGACTCAGGCTAGCCGACGAGGGTCACACGACGTACGCGTCGGCCACCGAGAGCGCCTCGTCGATGATGTCGAGGCCGCGCACGAGGTCGGCCTCCGAGATCACGAGCGGCGGCGCGACGTGCAGGCGGTTGAAGTGCACGAACGGCCACAGGCCCGCCTGCTTGCAGGCTGCGGCGACGGCGCCCATGGGCGCGGCATCCGCCCCCGCGGCGTTGAACGGCACGAGCGGCTCGCGCGTCGCGGTGTCGCGAACGAGCTCGATCGCCCAGAAGAGCCCGAGCCCGCGCACCTCGCCGACGCTCGGGTGCTTCGCGGCGATCTCGCGCAGGCGCGGCTCGACGACGCGCGACCCGAGGTCGCGCACGCGCTCGAGGATCCCGTCGCGCTCGAACACCTCGAACGTCGCGACGCCGGGGGCGCAGGCGAGCGGGTGGCCCGAGTAGGTGAGCCCGCCCGCGAACACGACCGTGTCGAAGTGCTCGGCGATGCGCTTGGAGATCACGACGCCGCCGAGCGGCACGTACCCCGAGTTCACGCCCTTGGCGAAGGTGATGAGGTCGGGGGTGACGCCGAAGTGGTTCACCGCGAACCACTCGCCGACGCGGCCGAAGCCGACCATGACCTCGTCGGCGATGTACACGATGCCGTACTCGTCGGCGAGCGCGCGCACGCCCGCGAGGTAGCCGGGCGGCGGCACGAGCACGCCGTTCGTGCCCACGATCGTCTCGAGCACGATCGCCGCGATCGTGTTCGCGCCCTGCAGCAGGATCGTCTGCTCGAGGTGCTCGAGCGCCCGCTCGGTCTCCTGCTCGGGCGTCTCGGAGTGGAACGGCGAGCGGTAGGCGTACGGCCCGAAGAAGTGCACCACGCTGCCGTCGGAGGGCTCGTTCGCCCATCGACGCGGGTCGCCCGTGAGCGAGATCGCGCCTGCCGTGCCGCCGTGGTAGCTGCGGTACGCCGAGAGCACGCCGCGCCGACCGGTCACGGCGCGCGCCATGCGCACCGCGTACTCGTTCGCGTCGGCGCCCGCGTTCGTGAAGAACACCCGGTCGAGATCGCCTGGCGCCACCTCGGCGATGCGGCGGGCGAGCTCGCCGCGCACGTCGTTCGCCATCGACGGCTGGATCGTCGCGAGACGCCCCGCCTGCTGCTGGATCGCCGCCACGAGGTCGGGGTGCTGGTGCCCGAGGTTCAGGTTCACGAGCTGCGAGCTGAAGTCGAGGTAGGCGTTGCCCCGGTAGTCCCAGAACGTCGCGCCCTCGCCCGCGGCGATCGGCAGCGGGTCGATGAGCGCCTGCGCGCTCCACGAGTGGAACACGTGCGCGCGGTCGTCGGCGCGCACCTGCGCCTCGGTGGCGGCGTCGGGCAGCGGATGCCGCGAGCCTGCCCGGTCGAGGAACGTCGGCGCCGTGGCATCCGATGCCGCTGAGGCATCCGCTGCGGTCGTCTCGGGAAGAAGGGTGTCGGTCATGTCTGTCGCCTCGCTTCTGGAACGCAGGTTCTCGGTCAGTGGTTCTGGGGGAAGCCCAGGTTGATGCCGCTGTTCGGCGAGCCGCTGTTCGGCGAGCCGCTGTGGGCGGAGTCGCTGCGCGTGGCCGGGTCGAGCCAGCGGCTCGTGATGGCCTTCTCGCGGGTGAAGAAGTCGAACCCGTGGGTGCCGTAGGCCTTCGCGTCGCCGAAGAGCGACTGCTTCCAGCCGCCGAACGAGTGGTAGGCCACGGGCACCGGGATCGGCACGTTGATGCCGATCATGCCGACCTGCACCTCGGTCTGGAACCGGCGCGCGGCGCCGCCGTCGTTGGTGAAGATCGCGGTGCCGTTGCCGAACCGGCCGGAGTTGATGAGGTCGAGGCCCTCGTCGTAGCTCGCCACGCGCACGATCGAGAGCACCGGGCCGAAGATCTCCTCGGTGTAGGCACGCGAGGTGGTGGGCACGTGGTCGAGCAGGGTCGGACCGAAGAAGAAGCCGTCTTCATGCCCGTCGACCGTGAGTCCGCGGCCGTCGACGACGACCGTCGCACCGTCGGCCTCGGCGATGTCGACGTACGAGGCGACCTTGTCGCGGTGCAGGTCGGTGATGAGCGGGCCCATGTCGGGCTCGCTGAGCTCGCCGTCACCGGCGTCGATGCCGGCGCCGTTGCCGATCTTCAGCGTCGCGATGCGCTCCCGGATCTTGGCGATCAGGTCGTCGGCGACCGGCTCGACGGCGAGCACGACCGAGATGGCCATGCAGCGCTCGCCCGCAGCGCCGTATCCGGCGTTCACGGCCTGGTCGGCGACGAGGTCGAGGTCGGCGTCGGGCAGCACGAGCATGTGGTTCTTCGCGCCGCCGAGCGCCTGCACCCGCTTGCCGTGCTTGGAGGCGGTCTCGTAGATGTACTGGGCGATCGGCGTCGAACCGACGAACGAGATCGACTGCACGAGCGGCGAGGTGAGCAGGCCGTCGACGGCGAGCTTGTCGCCCTGCAGCACGGTGAAGACGCCGTCGGGCAGTCCGGCCTCCTTCCAGAGCTGTGCGATCCAGAGCGCGGCCGAGGGGTCCTTCTCGCTCGGCTTCAGCACGACGGCGTTGCCGGCGGCGATCGCGATCGGGAAGAACCACATCGGCACCATGGCCGGGAAGTTGAACGGGCTGATGATGCCGACCACGCCGAGCGGCTGCTTCAGCGAGTAGACGTCGATGCCCGACGACGCGTTCTCGGAGTACGCGCCCTTGATGAGGTTCGGGAACCCGGTGGCGAGTTCGACGACCTCCTGGCCGCGCAGGATCTCGCCCATCGCGTCGGAGAGCACCTTGCCGTGCTCGGCGGTGATGATGGCGGCCAGCTCGCCCTTGCGCGCGTTGAGCAGCTCGCGGAACGAGAACAGCACGGTCTGCCGCTTCGCGATCGAGAAGCCGCTCCACTCGCGGAACCCGGCCTGCGCCGAGGCGATCGCCGCGTCGATCTCCGCCTGGTCGGCCAGTGCGACCTCGGCCTGCACAGCACCCGTCGCCGGGTTGTAGACGGGCGCGGTGCGGCCGCTCGTCGAGGTGCGCGGGGCGCCGTCGATCCAGTGCCCGATCAGCGGGACTCCGGGGGTCGACGCGGGCGTGGGGGCGGTCTCGGTGAGGCTCATGCTGTTCCTTCGTGACGGGGTGGTGACTGGTGATACTGATGCGGTGACGGATGCCGCGTGCCGGTCGTCTGCGCGACCGGACACTTCGCCCGACCGTCGGTTAGGCTTTCGACTTCAAGCTTTTCAGAGGGTGTGAGGGTGCACGGATGTCAGAACGTCGCGAAGAATCGGCGATCCAGACGGATCGTCTGGCAGGCCGTGTGCCGACCGCCGCCGTCGCCGAGGACGGACTGCCGACGGTGCGCGAGATCATCTCGCTCGACGCCGTGGTCGACGGGCTGCCCGAGGTGCTCGCGGGCGAGGAGGCCCTCGACGCGCGGGTGCGCTGGGTGCACGTGTCCGACAGCGCCGGCGTCGCCCGCCTGCTCGACGGCGGCGAGCTGCTGCTGTCGACCGGGTCGGGCTGGCCGACCGAGCCGGCCGACCTCGACGAGTTCATCGGAGGGCTGGTCGACGCCGGGCTCGCGGGCCTCGTGCTCGAGCTCGGCGTGCACTACCGGTACGTGCCGGCCGTGGTCGAGAAGGCCGCCCGCGACCGCGGGCTCGCGCTCGTCGTGCTGCACCGCGAGGTCAAGTTCGTGGCCCTCACCGAGGCCGTGCACAACCGCATCATCTCGGAGCAGACGGCGGCGCTGCGGGCGCGCGACGAGGTGCGCGAGCGGTTCACGGCATTGAGCCTGCGCGGGTCGCCCGCCGACTTCATCGTGCACCAGCTCGCCCAGACGCTCGGCTCGGCGGTCGTGCTGGAGAACCTCGCGCACGAGGTCGTCGCCGCAGAGGTGCCGCCCGCCGCAGAGGAGGAGCTCTTCACGAACTGGGAGGCGCGCTCCCGGCTCGCACATCGCCGCACGGCCGCCATGCCGCCGGGTTCGCCCGTGTCCGCCGACGAATGGCTCGTCGTGCCCGTCGAGGCGCGGGGCACCCGGTGGGGCCACCTCATCGCGCTGCCGGGCCCGGCGCACGCCGCCGGCCGCACGAGCGTGCTCGAGCAGGGCGCCATCGCCCTCGCGCTCGGTCGCCTCGCCGACGGCGAGGCCGACGAGTGGACCCGCATCGGCCGTCAGCGCCTCGTCGACGGGCTCGTGGCCGGTCGCTTCGCGGGGCTCGCCGGTGCCGAGGCGCGGGTCAGGGCCGCCGGCCTGCCGATCGACGGCTCGACGCTGTACGGCATCGTCGCGACGGGCGCACCGGTCTCGCCAGGAGCGGCGGATGCCGCGGCGCGGGCGCTCGCCGGGCGCGCGATCGACGGCGCCGCGAACGCCGCGGGCGCGCCCACGGGGGCCCGCATCGTGCTGCTGTCGGTGCCGAAGGCCTTGACCGACGCCCAGGCGAAGGAGTTCGGCTCGGCGCTCGTCGGCCGGGACGCGGCATCCGTCGACCGGCTCGTGCTCTCGATCGGTGCGGCCGCGGTCGGGCTCGAGGGCGTGCTCGGCTCGGTGCAGGAGGCGACCGACCTCGCTCGCGGGGTTCGCCAGCGCGGGGTCAGGGGCGTGCTCGTGCGACGCGCCGACGACCGTCCGCTCATGCGGCTCGTCACCTCGCTGCGCGACGACCACCGACTGCTGCGGCACAGCGAGCGCATGCTCGCGCCGCTCATCGAGTACGATCTCGCGCGCGGCGGCGACCTGCTGAGCGTGCTCGGTGCGATGCTCGCGCATCCGGGCAATCGCACCGCCGCCGCCGCCGCATCGCATCTCTCGCGGTCGGTGTTCTACCAGCGGCTCGCGCTCATCGGCGACCTGCTCGGACTCGACCTCGACGACGGCGAGGTGCTCACCGGGCTGCACCTGGCGTTGCTCGTGCGGCGCAGCGCCGCGCGCTGAGCTGCGCGGGTCGAACTGATGGTTACTTGCTATTGACAAGCGCACTTGCAAAGAGCAAGCTAGGCTTCACGAACGAACATCCGATCAACGATCCCTTGGAGGAGATCATGCCCGCCACCAGCATCTTCGTGAACCTGCCCACCAGCGACCTCGACCGTTCGAAGGCGTTCTACGAGGGGCTCGGGTTCAGCATCAACCCGCAGTTCACCGATGAGAACGCCGCCTGCGTCGTGCTCGACGAGAACATCTACTTCATGGTGCTCACGCGCGAGTACCTCGGCACCTTCACCGACAAGCAGATCATCGACCCGAAGACGCACGCGCAGACGAGCATCGCGTTCACCCGCGACTCGCGCGACGAGGTCGACGCCGTGCTCGCCAAGGGCCTCGCCGCGGGCGGCGTCGAGCCGCGCGAGGCGCAGGACTACGGCTTCATGTACTCCCGCGACCTCGAAGACCCCGACGGCAACATCCTCGGGTTCCTCTACATGGACCCCGTGGCCGCCGAGCAGGGCCCCGACGCGTACATGGCCAAGGCCTGACCTTGGCGACGCGCGCGGCGCGCGGGTACGGCCAGTACAGTGGCACGGCCCGCGCGCTCGAGCGGGTCGGCGACCGATGGGCGCTGCTCATCGTGCGCGACCTGCTCGCGGGTCCGCGTCGCTACGGCGACCTGAAGGCGTCGCTGCCCCGCATCCCGACGAACATCCTCAGCGACCGGCTCAAGGAACTGCAGGAGGCCGGAGTCGTCCGTCGCGTGCCCACCGTGCGCGGCGGCTACGAGCTCACCGCCTCCGGGCGGGCCCTCGAGCCGGTCGTCATCGCGCTCGAACGCTGGGGGTGGGCGGTGCTCGGCGACCCGGGTGACGGCGAGTCCGTCGGTGCCGATGCGCTCGTGATGTCGCTTCGCGCCGCATTCCGAGCGGATGCCGCGGCCGACCTCCCGCCGACCGAGTACGTGCTGCATGTCGGTGTCGATGGGCACGGCGGTCAGGTGTCCCTCTCGATCATCGTCGTGGGCTCCTCGCTCGACATCGTGCAGGTCGGGCCAGGCGCGCTGGCCGCGCCGCGGCGGCGTTCGGCGTTCGAGCCCGTTCCGACGGCCGTCCTCGAGGTCGAGGTGGCGGCGGGCTCCCTGCGCCGGTTGCTCGTGGGCGACGCCGGTGCGGCGATCGTGCTCTCAGGCGAGATCGACCTGCTCGGCAGGTTCGTCGAGACCTTCCGCATCGATCCGGCCTCGCCGCCGACCGAACGGCCCTCGGCCCAGGCCGCGGCGTGAGCGTTGCGGGCGTGACGGCGTTATCGAAGCGAGATGCGGGGATCCTGTCGAACGCGTGCTCGCCTCGATAGCTTGGCTACGCGGTTCCCCGCACCCGTTCGGAGGAGAACCCATGTCACGATCCCGCAGGCCCGCATCGGCGCTCGGCCTGGCGGTGTTCGCCGTTGCCGCGCTGGCGGCCTGCACACCCGGGGGAGCGCAGGCGAGCGAGCCCACCACGGCGACGGCGTCCGACGTGGCGACGCCGAGCGAGGTGCCGGCCGCCGCCGAGACGACGCCCATCGAGGTGCCTACCCCGCCGGAGGCGACGCCGACCGAGGCTGCACCGCAGCCCGTCGCCGCGGACCCCGCCGACGTCACGTCGTGGGAGGTCTCCGCCGCCGGCATCGGGCCGATCGACCGGGGCGCCGCGTACCCCGAGATGACCGATCAGTTGGGGACGTTCGAGGCGTCGGAGATGTGCCCGGGGGTCGTGACCTTCTCGAAGGACGCGACGGCCGGTGTCCTCGTGATGCTCTCGGCCGACGGGTCACGGATCGCGAGCGTCTGGGTGAGCGGGCGTGCCGGTGCGAACGGAACCGTTCCGGCCTCACCGATGACGGCGACCGGGATCCACCTCGGCTCGTCGTCCGACGAGTTCGCGGCGGCGTACCCCGATCTCGTGCCGGTCGCGCAGATGGGCGCCGACACCTACGGCTACGCGATCGGCGACGACGCGTCGGGCTGGATCGACGTCATCGTGGAGGGCGACGTGGTGACCATGATGGGCTCGTCCGAGGTGCCGCGAACGCCGAAGGAATTCTGCGGCTGATCGACCCGCCGGCCGCGCGGCGCTCAGACCGGCTGCAGCGCCTCGTGCGCACCCTCGGGCAACGTCAGGGTGATCGCATCCCCGGGGTGCACCTCGCCGTCGGCGAGCACGACCGCCATGACCCCCGCGAGCCGCACGACCTCGCCGTCGTCGCCGCGGGACACGAGGCGCTTCATGAGGCCGTCGCCCAGCTGGTCGATCTGCACGCACGGGTTTCGGAGCCCGGTGATCTCGAGGTCGGCGTCGTCGCCGAGGCGAACGCGCGTGCCGCGCGGCAGGCCGAGCAGGTCGACGCCGCGGGTCAGCACGTTCTCGCCGAGGGCGCCCGGCGCGACCTCGTAGCCGTCTGCCGCGAGCTCGTCGAGCAGTTCGGCGTGGATGAGGTGCACCTGACGCAGGTTCGGCGTCGACGGGTCGCGCTTCACCCGGGAGAGGTGCTGCACCGTGCGGCCGTAGTGGGCGTCGCCCTCGACGCCGAGCCCGGTGACGAGGCGGATCTCATCGTGCGTCGGCTTGCTGAAGCGGTGCTCGTCGTCGCGTGACACGGCGACGACGGAGGCGGGCGCGGTGAGGAGCTCGTCGAGGGTGGCCATGGTTCGAGCGTATGGGATGTCGGCGCCACCCGCGGGCGCGGCTAGCGCGCGATGAACACCTTGCGCAGGGTCTGGCGCACCGTCCAGACGGTCTGCATGCCGGCGGTCAGGCGCACGATCGAGCCCGGGTGCAATGCGATCGGGGCGAGCTCGGGGGACGTGAACTCCACCGTGGCCTCGCCCGCGAGCACGACGAACACCTCGTCGACCTCGACGTCGCGCATCGCGCCGGGCGTCATCTCCCAGACGCCGATCTCGTCGGTGCCGATCTCGGCGTCGGCGGCGGGCTCCTCGAGCGGTGCGTACGCCGTCGTCGGCGAGCCCGACACGACCTGGTCGGCCGGCACCGGCTCGTGCTCGAGGGCCAGCCCCGCGGCATCCGTCATCGCACCCGGCGTGAGACGCGCCGGACCGGCGAGGTCGCTCACGAGTCGAACCCCAGCCCGAGCGCATCGAGCGTCTTCAGGAGCAGGTTGCGCTCGCCGCGGTTGTGGTCGGCGCGGTCGAGCGACCAGCGCGTCGCGTTGATGCCGATCGCGGCCGCGGGCTCGGGCGGGAAGGGCAGCGGGCGCTTGCGCACCATCTGCAGCTGCGTGCGCTCGTTGTCGCGGCGCTCGAGCAGGTCGAGCATGGTCTCGGCGGCGAACCGGGTCGAGCCGACGCCGAGGCCGGTGAAGCCGGCGGCGTACGCGACGCGGTGGTCGCGCGCCGTGCCGAAGAACGCGGTGAACTGCGTGCTGGTGTCGATGGCGCCCGCCCACTGGTGGCTGAACTGCAGGCCCTCGAGCTGCGGGAACGTCGTGAAGAAGTGGCTCGCGAGCTTCGCCCAGGTCTCGGGGCGGCGCTCGTAGTCGCTGCGCACCCGGCGGCCGTAGTGGTAGATCGCGTCGTACCCGCCGAAGAGGATGCGGTTGTCCTTCGAGAGCCGGTAGTAGTGGAACTGGTTCGCCATGTCGCCGATGCCCTGGCGGTCGCGCCATCCGATGCTCGCGAGCTGGGCCTCGCTGAGCGGCTCGGTCATGAGCACGTAGTCGTAGACGGGAACGGTCATGAGCCGGTTGCGCTTCAGCAGCGACGGGAACACGTTCGTGCCGAGCACGGCGTGCGTCGCATCGACGCGACCGTGCTCGGTGATGACGCTCACCGCGCCGGTCGATCCTGGCGTCTCGATGCGCTTCGCGGGGGAGTGCTCGAAGACCTCGACGCCGAGCTCCTCGGCGACGCGCGCCAGCTCGGACGCGAGCCGCGCCGGGTGCACCATGCCGTTCGTGCGCTTCTCCCACACGCCCGCGAGATAGGTGGGCGAGGCGACGGATGCCTGGACCTCGTGCTCATCGAGGAACACGACGTCGCCATCGCCCTCGGCGACCGCGTCGGCGTGCATCTCGCGGAGCCACTCGACCTGGTGCTCCTCGGTCGCGGGCGCGAGCTGGCCCGTGCGCTCGAAGTGGAAGTCCATGCCGAGCTCGGCTTCGGACGCCTCGATCGCGTCGAGGTTCTCGAGCCCCAGACGGTTCAGCAGCGGCATCTCGTCGGGCCAGCGGGCCATGCCGTTCTCGTGGCCGTGCGTGAGGCTCGACTCGCAGAACCCGCCGTTGCGACCGGACGCCGCCCAGCCGATCGACTTCGCCTCGACGAGCACGACGCGCGCGGCCGGGTTGCGCCGCTTCGCGAGCACGGCGCTCCACAGGCCCGTGTAGCCTCCGCCCACGACGACGAGGTCGGCGATCTTCGTGCCGGTGAGCTTCGGCCGCCCTCCGACGGCCCCCTCCGGCAGGTCCTCGAGCCAGAACACCGCCTGACGGGTCGGCTTCAGTGCATGTTCGACAACGGATGCCGGGGGCCGGCGTCGTTCGAATACGGTCGTTCCCACGGTGATCACTCCAAGGCGGTCTGGGCTGGTCTCCATCCTCCCGCGCGGCGGTGCAACGGCGCTACGGGCGCCGTGTCGGGACATCCGCTCGCTCCCGGACAGGGTGTGCTGCCGGACGCTCGCTGTCGTGCGCCGAACCGCCGCGATCAGTCGCGCGGCGCGTGCGCCTCGAGGAACGCGAACACCTCGGTCTGGTCGACGCCGGGGAACGTGCCCGTCGGCAACGCCGCGAGCAGCGACGTCGGGGTGCGGGCGGCCGGCCACGAGGCATCCGCCCATCGATCGGCGAGGCCCGCGGGCGCCTGGCAGCAGGCCGGGTCGGGGCAGCGTGAAACCGCACGGTGGGGTGTCTCGCGGCCGCGGAACCACTTGACGTGCTCGAACGGCACGCCCACCGACACGGAGTACTCGCCCTCCTTCGCCTTCTCGATGCGCGAGGTGCACCAGAAGGTGCCCGACGGGGTGTCGGTGTACTGGTACCAGGGGCTGAAGCGGTCCTCGACGTCGAACACGGTGCGCGCGGTCCAGTTGCGGCACATCGTGGTGCCCTCGATGGCGCCGAGCGCGTCGCTCGGGAAGCGCACGCGGTCGTTCTCGTAGGCCTTGATGATCGTGCCCGACTCGTGCACCTTCGTGAAGTGCACCGGGATGCCGAGGCGGGCCGTCGCCAGGTTCGTGAACCGGTGCGCCGCGGTCTCGTACGACACGGCGAACGCATCGCGGAGGTCCTCCATGGAGATGCGGCGCAGGTTCTTCGCCTCGGTGAGGAAGCGCACGGCGGCCTGCTCGGGCAGCAGGATCGCGGCCGTGAGGTAGTTCGTCTCGATGCGCTGGCGCAGGAAGTCGGCGTAGCCGCGCGGCTCCTCGTGGCCGAGCAGGTGGCTCGCGAGCGCCTGCAGGATCGGCGAGCGCGAGTCGCGCGACGGCGACTGCTGCGTCGGCAGGTAGATGCGCCCGTTGCGCTTGTCGGTCACCGAACGGGTCGAATGCGGCAGGTCGCCGACGTAGTGCAGCGAGTAGCCGAGGTGGCTGGCCATGTCGGCCACGAGCTGGTGCGAGACCGGCCCGCCCGTGTGTCCGACCGCCTCGAGCAGCTCGGCGGCCTTCGCCTCGAGCTCGGGGTAGAAGTTGTCGCGGGCGCGCATCTCGGCCCGCAGTTGCGCGTTCGCCCGCCGTGCCTCCTCCGGCGTCGCCGCGCGCTCGCGGTGCAGTCGGTCGATCTCGTTGTGCAGCGCGAGGATCGTCGCGAGCGTCTGGTCGGTCATGCCCTTCGCCACGCGGAACGGCTCGAGGCCGAGCGCCGAGAACACCGGCCCACGCTGCGCCCGCTCCACGGCGATCTCGAGGGCCGCGCGCTCGGACGGGGCATCCGGCTTCAGGAGCTCGTCGACGGAGGTCCCGAGCGCGAGCGCGATCGTGCGCAGCATCGAGAGCCGGGGTTCGCGCTTGCCGTTCTCGATCGCGCTCACCTGGCTCGGGGCGCGGTCGATCGCGGCCGCGAGCTCGCCGAGTGTCATCGAGCGGGCGGTGCGGTGCCCGCGGATGCGCCGGCCGAGCGTGAGCGCGTCGACCTCGGTCGTCGCTGCGTCGTCGAGCTCGCGCTCGCGGCCGGCGTGCTCGCCGCCGGCGTGCTCGACGGCGACCCGACCCGCGCTGTGCGGGGCGGAGGATGCTGGGCGAGGACTGCGATCGGCGGTGATCATCTTCCGATGGTCACACGGGCGAGCGGATGCCGCAAACAGAAGTCTCTCGAAAGTTCTGCGTGCCGGCGCACGAGCAGGCCATTTCGACGTGCTCGGGCCTCGATGCATCCGGAAGAATCACGTTCCTGCCGTCTGCGCTGCAGACCCTGCTCAGGACTCGCGGTCGAGCATGTCGAGGTAGTGCGTGTTCGTCATGATGCCGAGCACCGTGCCGAACGGGTCGACGACGGAGGCCGTGACGAACCCCGGCCCGTGCTCGGTGATCGGCAGGAGCGGGGTCGCGCCGAGCTCGATGAGCCGCGCGAGCGCCCCCTCGAGGTCGTCGGTGTGCCAATGGATGATCGCACCGCCGGCGCCCGGTGCGAGGCCGGCGGGGCTGAAGCGGCGGTCGATGAAGCCGAGTTCCTGCTGGTGGTCGCCGATGCGGAACTCGACGTAGGCGGCGCGCCCGTCGGGACCCGGGCGGTTGAAGTACGGCTCGATGCCGAGCACCTCGGCGTACCAGGCCGCGGCCGCCGCGGGGTCCTCGACGTAGCAGTTGACGGTGGCGATGCCTCGAAGCATGATGTCTCCTTCGTTCCGGTGTGATCCCGGTGTGTTCCGGTGCGAGTCCATGGTGCGCCGGAGAAGTGCTCACCTTCTGACTACTTTTCCGACGAGAATGGAACCATGCGCGCAGACCGTCTCGTGGCCACCCTCCTGCTCATGCAGGCGCGCGGTCGCGTGACCGCACGCGAGCTCGCCGAGGAGCTCGAGATCTCGGTCGCCACGGCTCGCCGCGACCTCGAGGCGCTCTCCTCAGCGGGCATCCCCGTCTACCCGCAGGCCGGTCGCGGCGGCGGATGGCGGTTGCTCGGTGAAGGGCGCACCGACCTGAGCGGGTTCACCGCGTCGGAGGCGCGGGCGCTCTTCCTCACGCTCGGCCCCCGCGTCCGAGAGAGCGACGCGGCGCGGTCGGCGTTGCGCAAGGTCATGCGCGCCCTGCCCGAGACCTTCCGGGCCGACGCCTCGGCGGCGGCCGAGTCGGTCATCGTCGAGGCCGGCGGCTGGGGCATGCCCGCACTGCGCCCGCCCGGCGTCGAGCTGCTGCAGCGGGCGGTGGTCGAACGCCGTACCGTGCACTTCGACTACACGGCATGGGGAAAGCCCACGCGGGCGCGCACGGTGCATCCGCTCGGACTCATCGACAAGGGCGGAACCTGGTACCTCATCGCACGGCCGACGGATGCCTCGACCCGTGCGGATGCCGCGAGCGTTCCGGCGGCGGCATCCGGCTCGCCCGCGGCATCCGGAACCGCCTTTCGCAGTTACCGCGTGGATCGGCTCTCGCATGCGGTGCTGCTGGACGAGGGCTTCGAGCCGCCGGAGGGCTTCGACCTCGAGACGGCATGGGCCGAGGTCGGCGGCGAGGTCGGGCGTGCACGCGCACTCGCGACCGCGACCGTGCGCGTGCGGCGCGACGTGCTCGAGGAGTTCCGCGGATGGGTCGGCGGCACCGAGCTCGTCGCCGACGCCGGTCTGGACGCCGGGCCGGACGCCCCTCCGGCTTCTGCCGCCCACGTCCACGTGCGGGTCACCGCCCCGAGCGAGATCGCACTCGCCCGTCGCCTGACCGCGTGGGTCGAGGAGGTGGAGGTCGTCGAGCCGCAGGCGGTCCGAGACCGGCTCGCCGGGATCGGGGCGCGGCTCGTGGCGACGTACGGTTCGACTGGCGGCTCCGAGGTGCTCTCCGACCAACGGTGACGGGCGGTTGCCCACCCGACGCTGCTCGAACGCCGTTCCGTCAGCGGAGCAGGTCGTCGACGGTCGTGACCTCGGCGTAGCTGTCGCCGAGGGCAGCCATGAACGCCGCCTGCACCTGCGCCGCGGGAACGACCGTGTCGCCGAAGGTCAGGTCGGGGGCCGCGCACGCGTCGTGCGCGACGGTCACCGCGTAGCCGGCGTCGGCGGCCGCCCGCACGGTCGCGTCGACGCACATGCTCGACATCATGCCGACGATCACCACGCCGTCGCTGTCGCCGTCGTCGCCGTCGTCGCGGTCGCCGTCGTCGCCGGCGGCGCCGGCCTCGCGGAGCCGCTCATCGAGGTCGGTGCCGAGGAACGCGTTCGGATGCGCCTTGACGACGACGGGCTCGCCCTCGACGGGGGCGACGAGCGGATGGATCTCGACGCCGCGCGTTCCCGGCGCGAAGAATGCGGCGTCGGGGGAATCCCAGACGTGCTGCACATGCACGACGGGCCTGCCCGCCTCGCGGTGCGCGGCGAGCAGGCGCGCGGCGTTCGCGGCGGCCGCGTCGGGCCCGACCAGCGGGTGCGCGCCGCCGTCGAAGTAGTCGTTCTGGATGTCGATGATGACGAGCGTTCGGGTCACGCGCTCACCGTAGCGCGTTCGGGCGCGCCGCTTCTCGCGCGTCGTCGTTTCGCGAGGTGCCTGGCGATGAGATGCCCGGGCGCCTGGTTGCCTGCGCGCGGAGTGCGTTCATGGTCGAGGTGGGCAGGCGGAACGAACCAACTGCAGCCGTCTTCGATGAAGATCTGCCATCCGTCGGCATGCACGCGATGATGGTGGTGGCTGCAGAGCATGATGCCGTTCTCGAGCGAGGTCGTGCCGTTGTCGCGGCTCCACCAGAGCAGGTGATGCGCCTCGCTGTAGGCGGCCGACCGACCGCAGCCCGGCCAGGCGCACCCGCCGTCGCGTTCGACGAGGGCGAGCTTCTGCCCGCGGGTGAAGAGTCGCGCGGCGCGACCGAGGTCGAGCGCGGCGCACCCCTTGCCGATGAGCAGCGGCGTGATGCCTGCGCTGAGCGCCAACTCACGGGCCGAGAGCGCCGAGACGGGCATCTCGATGCCGTCGATCGTGGCGAACCCATCGCCGGAGACGAGCGCCTCGGCATCGATACGGGCGACCACGGTGACCCCGCGCAGCGCAGTCGGGGTATCGGAACAGCCGAGGGCATGACGCGCCAGATCGGCGAGGGCATCGGCGTTCAACTGCGGGATCGAGCGTTGGTCTGCGAACAGCTGATCGATGCTGGTGCCGATGCGGTCGCATCCGATGCCGACACGGTCTGCGGGTGCCGAGTCTGACGGTGCCGTGTGGTCGGCGGCTGTGTGATCGGCGGCTGTGTGATCGGCGGCCGAGTGGTCGGCGGCCGGGTGCTCGGCGCCATCGCGAGCGGCACGCAACTCGGCTGTGACGAGTGCCTCGACCGCCGTCTTGATCGGGGCGCCGTCGACGGGATCGAACGCGCCCTGCAGTCGGATCATGCCGAATCGGTCCTCCCAGATTCTCAGTGATCGCCGCTCTCGGAGCTCTTCTTCGCGCGGCTGCACGCCGTCGACGTCGAGATGCGCCTCGAGGTGCTTGACGAGGCGTGGGAGTCCGTCGGTGCAGATGACCGGGGCGCGGTCGACCAGGAGCTCTTCGGCGGCCTCGAGCTCGTCGGGCTCCGCATGCACAGCGAGTCGGTCGAGGAATGCACGGATCAGGTCGGCCGAACCGATGCAGACGGCTCCGGTGTCGAGAGCCGCCGCGAGCTGCGGATGCCTCGGCGGAAGCACTTCGCCGAGAAGGCTCGGGCGCCCTGCGGTCGCCTGCCCCACGCGAACGAGTCTGGCGGCGTCGGCGTACCTGCCGCCGGTCGTCTGCATGATCAATCGCTCGGCGCTCGCGAAGCCGTGCGTGCGAGCGACGTCGGCGCCGATGTCACCGCGCGAGCGATCGGCGAGTTCAGCCGCGCAACGAGTCTGAAGCGCGTCGACCTTGCGAGCGAGCGCCGCGAGGGCGTCGATGGTGCGGACCAGCCCGTCGTCACTCATCGCCCGAGCATCGGCATCTGCCGCGCGACCATCGGTCTCGGCATGCCTCGTGAGTGCACCGAGCCATGCCTCGGTCGCGCGTGCGGTGGCCTCTTCGAGAGGCTGCAGGGCGAGCGATTCGGGCATGTGTATAGTCTCTCATGTTCGAGGTGAAAATCGAAGATGTGTTCGAATATTGTGGATAAGAACGTACTTTCGAGGAGCGAGGATTCAAGATCGATCTTCGGGCAGTCGGCAGAACCGTCGTATGTATGTTCGAGTAAGGCGGAACTGACGCGCGCGTTCGTGCGAGAGTCGACGGCGGGCGGGGCGCGGGGCGGCGGAGGTGGAAGGGCTCCGGCAGGAGCACGGGTGATGAGAGGAGCGCGGCTCGCCGAAGGGCGAACTCGGCGAAGGGCGAACTCGGCGAAGGGCGAACTCGCCGAAGCGCGGCTCGCCGAAGCGCGAACTCGCCGAAGCGCGGCTCGCCGAAGCGCGAACTCGCCGAAGGGCGCGGGTGCGGGTGCAGTGCGAGGAATCCACCGGGCCGGTCGGTACGTCATATGACGTCCGGCGTCGTCCCGAGGCGCTTCGATGACCCTCCGATGACGCTCCGGCAGCGACCGCGCCGCGCAGTCCGTAGCGTGGTCGCCATGGGAATCGTTCTGACCGGGGCAACCGGATACATCGGCTCGGCCGTCCTCGAGGCGCTGCTCGCCGACGGACATGACGTGATCGCCGTGGTTCGCAGCGAATCGGCCGCCGAACGCGTGGCGACGACCGCAGCGACGACGACTGCAGCGACGACGACTGCAGCGACCGCAGCAGCGACAACCGCGGCAGCGACGGCGGCCACGCCGGCGTCAGGCGGGAGCCCGCGACCGCGCGCCGACACGTCCAGCAACGGCGACGTGACCGCGATCGTCGGAGACGTGACGGATGCCACGTGGTTCGCGGGCGTGCTCGCCGGTGCCGACGGCGCGATCCATGCGGCAGCGCCCGAGGCCGACGCCGAGGGCTTCAACGCCGCGGTGGTCGAGGCGGCGGTGCGCGCGTACGCGGGCACGGGCAAGCGGTTCGTCCTGACGAGCGGGGTCTGGGAGTACGGCGCCGGCGTGATCGACGACGACGTCGTCGGCGCACCGCCCGAGCTGACCGCGTGGCGCGTGCCGATCGAGCAGCGACTGCTCGACTCCGAGGTCGATGCGGTCGTCCTCGCCCCTGGCGTGGTCTACGGCCGTCGCCCGGGCCTCCTGAACCTCATCACCGAGGCGCCGACGAGCGCGGCAGGCGAGTTCATCCTGCTCGGCGACGGCGAACAGCACTGGTCGTTCGTGCACGTCGACGATCTCGCGCGGCTCTACGTGGTCGCGCTCACGCATCCCGCGGCATCCGGCCGTCTGGTCGGTGTCGACGGCTCGCCCGTGACCGTCCGCGCGATCGCCGAGGCTGCCGTCGTGGCATCCGGAGCCGCCGGAGCCACCGGCCCCACCGACCCCGACGCAGCCACCGGCCCCACCGGCGTCGTCACCGAATCGATCCAGGCGACCCGCGACCGGCTCGGCGCAGCTTTCGCCGACGCGCTGCTGCTGGACCAGGTCGCCGACGGCGCGAAGGCCAGGTCGCTCGGCTGGGTGCCCCTGCATCCGAGCGTGCTCGACGAGGTCGCGCGCCCGAGCGGTGCGAAGGTGCCGAACACGGCAGGCGAGTCGCGGGAGGACCCGGCCGCCTGAGCCGCATCCGCAGTTCGGCACGCAGACGAGCCCGGCCACCCGGCCACCCGGCCGGCGACCCCGCCGAGCCCGGCCACCTGGCCGGCGACCCAAACCAGCAACCTCGGCCACCCGCCCGGCGCACGCAGCGTCCGGGAACCGCTCAATCCGCGGATGCCGCGTACACGCGCTCCCCTTCGACGAAGGTCGCCAGCACCCGGGTCGCCCCGATCTCCGATGCGGGCCCGGCGAACGGGTCGCGGTCGAGCACGACGAGGTCGGCATACTTGCCGACCTCGATCGTGCCGGTGACCTCGTCGAGGTGGTTCACATAGGCGGATCCGGCCGTGTACGCCGTGAGCGAGGTGGCGAGGTCGATGGCCTGCTCGGGAAGGAACACGTCGAACTCCCCTTCCTCGTACCCGGGCGCCGAGACCCGGTTGACGGCCACGTGGATCGCCGCCATCGGGTTCGGCGTCGACACCGACCAGTCGCTGCCGGCGGCGAGCACCGCGCCCGAGCGCTGCAGGTCGCCGAACGGGTACTGCCAGGCGTCGCGCGGCGAGCCGAGGAACGGCAGCGTCAGCTCGACCATCTGCGGCTCGAGCGCGGCCCAGAGCGACTGCATGTTCGCCACGACGCCGAGCTCGCGGAATCGCGAGATGTCGTCGGGGTGCACGACCTGGATGTGCGCGATGTGGTGCCGGTGGTCGCTGCGCCCGTTCAGCGCGATGGCATGCGACACCGCGTCGAGGCATTCGCGCACGGCGCGGTCGCCGATCGCGTGGAAGTGCAGCTGGAACCCGAGCGCGTCGAGCCGGGCGGCAGCCGGAAGCAGCACCGCGGGGTCCACGAACGAGATGCCCGAGTTGTCCGTGAAGTGGCCGTGGCCGTCGCAGTACGGCTCGAGCATCGAGGCCGTGAAGTTCTCGGCGACGCCGTCCTGCATGATCTTGATGCTCGTCGCGGCGAACCGCCCGGCCCGGTAGGCGTCGCGCTTGGACACGAGCTCGTCGATCTGCTCGAGGCCGCGCAGGCGGTCCCACCAGATCGCGCCGACGACGCGTCCGGTCAGCTTGCCCGACGAGGCGGCGCGCACGTACGCGGGCCCGGGGTCGCCCGCATCACCGTAGGTGCCGACGATCGCGTCCTGCCACGCCGTGATGCCGTACGAGTGCAGGTACTCCTGGCCGAGCAGCAGCGCCTGCTCGAGCTCCTCGTCGGTCGTGCGCGGCAGCAGCCGGTTGACGAGGGCCATGGCCCCTTCGTGCAGGGTTCCGGATGCCTCGCCCGACGCGTCCCGCTCGATGCGGCCGTCGCTCGGGTCGGGCGTGTTCCGGTCGATGCCCGCCAGACGCAGTGCAGCCGTGTTGACCCAGGCGCCGTGCCCGTCGCGGTTCGGCAGGAACGCCGGACGGTCGGGAACGACCGTGTCGAGATCGGCGGCGGTCGGCGTGCCGCCCGGGAACGCCGACATCGACCAGCCGCCGCCGAGGACCCACTCGGCGTCGGGGTTCGCCGCCGCGTAGGAGGCGATCTGCTCGAGGTAGTCGTCGCGCGTCTCGAGCTCGGCCAGGTTGCAGCGCATGAGGTCGAGGCCGCCCCACACCGGGTGCACATGCGCGTCCTGGAAGCCGGGAACGAGCATGCGGCCGGCGAGGTCGACGTGCTCGGTGTCGGGGCCGATGAGCTCGCGCACCTCGTCGTGCCCGACCGCGACGATGCGTCCGCCGGTGACGGCGACGGCGCTCGCGCGCGTGCGCTGCGTCGTCGCGGTGAAGACGGGTCCGCCCGAGAAGACGAGGTCGGCGTAGGTCATGGGGTTCCTTTCACGGCGCGCAGGGCGCGGGGGTCACGGCGCGCACGGGTGCCGGCACGCGGCATCCGGATGCCGCAGGCGAACGATTCCGGGAGCACGGGCCGCGCGTCAGCCGCCCGCCATGGTGCGCGCGATCTGCGTCGCCGAGTCGCCGGCGCGTTTCAGCACGACGGCGACGAGGGCGAGCGCGCCGAGGGTGAGCAGCAGCATGAGCGTCGAGACCGCGGCGATCTCGGGCCGCAGGCCGCTGCGCAGCGCACTCAGCACGTACACCGGCCACGGGGTCGAGCCCGAGACCTGCACGAACGACGCGACCACGGTGTTGTCGAGCGAGAGCGTGAACGAGAGCAGGGCGCCGGCGAGCACGGCGGGCATCGCGAGCGGCAGCGTCACCCGGCGGAACGTCGTGAACGGGGTCGCATAGAGATCGGCGGACGCCTCCTCGAGCTGCTCGTCGAGGCCGACGAGGCGGGCGCGCACGATGTACGTCACGACCGCCGTCGCGAACAGCGAGTGGCCGATCACGAGTCGCACGGTGCCGTCGTTGAAGAGGCTGAGGCCGAGGTCTTGGCCGAGGAAGACGAGCCACGGCAGCAGCGCCACGGCGTCGACGATCTCGGGGGTGACCGACACGAGCAGCAGCAGGCCGACGAACCAGAAGGTCCACTTGCCGGGACGCCGGGCGAGCGCGATGCCCGCGAGCGTGCCGAGCAGGGTCGCGACGAGTGCCGCGATGACGCCCGTGCGCAGCGACACCATCACGGCGTCCTGCACGGCGGGCTTGTGCAGGATCGTCAGGTACGGGTCGAAGCCGAAGCCCTCCCACGCGATGAGCAGTCGGCCCGTGTTGAACGAGTACACGATGATCACGAGGATCGGCGCGAACAGGAACAGGAAGACCAGGATGCTCCACACCGTCATGCCCACGTCGAGCGCGGACCTGCGCCGACGCCGACGGGGGGCGGATGTCGCGACCGGCCGCCCCGGGGCATCCGCGGCTCCTGACGGGCCGATGCCCGTCGCCGCCACCGCCTGCGTGTCGGGTGCGCTGCTCACGGTGCTGTTCGTCATCGTGCCTCCTCGAGCGTGACGCGGTAGCGGTTGCGGAACGGGAGGGCGACGAGCCACAGCAGGAGGCCGATCACCGCCGCCGAGGCCATGATCACGAGGATCAGCAGCACCGCCATGGCCGAGCCCAGCGCCCAGTTCTGCGCGGTCTGGAACTGGCTCGCGACGAGCTGGCCGACCATGTTGCCCTGCGCGCCGCCGAGCACGGTCGCCGTGATGTAGTCGCCCATGAGCGGGATGTAGACGAGCAGCGCGCCGACGATGATGCCCGGTCGGGCGAGCGGGAGCGTGACCCGCAGGAACGTCGAGAACCGGTTGGCGCCCAGGTCCTTGCTCGCCTCGCGGAGCGGCCCGCCCACGCGGTCGAACGCGACGTAGAGCGGCAGGATCATGAGCGGCAGGTAGTTGTAGACCACGCCGAGCAGCACCGCGGGGCGGGTGTAGAGGATGTCGAGCGGCCCGTTGATGAGGCCGACCTCCTGCAGCAGCACCGAGAACCAGCCCTCGGGGGCGAGGATGATCTGCCAGCCGATCGTGCGCACCAGGAAGTTCGCCCAGTACGGCACCATGACGAGCGCGATGAGCAGGCCACGCATCGAGGGCGGCGACTTCACGGCCATCCAGTACGCGACCGGAAGGCCGATGAGCAGGCAGATGACCGTGCCCGAGAGGCCGACCCAGAGCGTGTTGAGGAACACGGAGAAGAACGTGGGGGTGAGCGCCTCGGCGTATCGGTCGAACGAGAGGATGTCGTTCGCGTGGGTGCCGAACATGCCCGGCTTGTATCCGAAGCTGAACCAGATCACCGCGCCCACGGGCAGCACGAAGAAGAACAGCAGCCACGCCCAAGCCGGGATGGCCAGCCCGAAGCGGAGCCTACTCACCAGCGGCGGCCTTCGCCTTGTTCCAGATGTCGACGGTGCGCTGCTGCGCCTCGTTCACCTCGCCGTCGTGCATGGTCTCGAGCTGCTCGGGCGTGAAGAACACGAGGTCGAGCATCTCGAGGCCCTCGGCCTCCGCGGCCGCCTCGATGTCGGCGGCGCCCGTGTGGTAGCCGATGTAGTCGACCTGCAGCAGCTGGTTCTCGGGCACCATCGTGTAGTTGATGAAGGCGTGCGCGGCCTCGGGGTTCGGGGCGCCGACGGGGATCGACCAGTTGTCCATCCACAGCTCGGTGTCGGGCGCGCCGAGCACCCACTGCCAGCGGTCGGGGTCGGGGCTCTCCATGATGCCGAGGCGCGCGTCGCCGTTCCAGGACTGCATGAGCACCTGCGTGGCCTGCGGGATCGCCTGGCCGCCGGGGTAGGAGTCGAACGCCGAGATGTGCGGCGCGAGGGTGTTCACGATGTAGTCCTCGCAGGCGTCGATCTCGGCCTGGTCGGTCGTGTTCCAGTCGATGCCGTTGGCCCAGTAGTAGATGCCCGTGACCTCGGCCGGGTCGTCGAGCACGCTGGTCTTGCCGCTCGCCTCGTTCTGCGCCGCGTCGAGGAAGTCGTTCCAGGTCTTGAGCTCGCGCGTGATGACGGTCTTGTCGTAGACGAAGCCCGTGGTGCCCCACGCCTTGCAGACGGAGTACTCGTTGTCGGGGTCCCAGCCGCGGCCGAGGAACGCGGGGTCCATGAACTCGAGGTTCGGCAGCAGGTCCTTGTTCAGTGGCTGGATGAGCTTGTTCTCGACCATCTGCGGGATGTACGCGCCCGTCGGCACGATGAGGTCGTATCCGCTGGTGCCCTTGGCGGCGACGAGCTTCGAGATGAGCTCTTCATTCGAGCCGTAGGAGTCGAGCGTGACCTTGGGGCCGAGCTCCTTCGTGAACGCCTCGATCACGTCGGGGGAGTCGTAGTCGCCCCACGTGTAGATGCTGAGGCGGTCCTCGAGTGCGCCGCCGGTGGCCTGCGGGCCCGCGGAGGTCGCGCCGCCGGGCGTGCACGCCGCGAGCAGGCCCACGCTGCCGGCCGCCGCGGCGAAGCTCAGGAAGCGCCGACGCGAGAGCTCGCGTCGGATGATCGGGGCCGCCTCGGCGCTGGCGAGGATGCGGAGGGGGGTCTGGTCGGCCATGTGCGCTCCTGGGTTCGGATCGGTGCGGGTGCTGCGGGTTGCGGATGCCGCGGGCGGATGCCTCGGGGTCGGTCAGAGGGTCGGCGGCTCGACGTATCCGGCCTCGGCGGCCGCGGTGTCGAGGGTGAACAGCTGCACGCTCTCGGTACGCCATGAGCAGACGACCTCATCGCCGACCGCGAGGCGCGGGGCATCGGGGGTGGGTCGGCGGGCGATGACGCTCAGGTCCTCGCCCACGCGCACGAGGTACTGCATCGTCTCGCCGAGGTGCGAGACGCCGATGAGCGTGCCGCGCACGAGGTTGGGGCGGGCCGGGGCGTCGTCGGCCGTGCCGGCGGCATCCGCGATCTCGACGAACTCGGGGCGCACGGCGGCCTGCGCGACCGATCCGGCCGCGAGCTCGGTGCGCGGGCTGGTCGCCTGCACGATGCCGTGGGCGGTCGCGATGCCGTCGCGCGATGCCGTGAGCGCGCCCTCGATGAAGTTCTGCTGGCCGACGAACGCGGCCACGTACGCCGAGCTCGGGCGCGCGTAGACGGTGTCGGCGTCGGCGAGCTGCTCGATGCGGCCGTCGCGCATGATCGCGATGCGATCGCTCATCGAGAGGGCCTCGCCCTGGTCGTGCGTGACGAACACGAACGTGATGCCGAGCCGCGACTGCAGCAGCTTCAGCTCGAGCTGCATCTCTTCGCGGAGCTGCCGGTCGAGTGCGCCGAGGGGCTCGTCGAGCAGCAGCACCGACGGGCGGTTCACGAGGGCGCGGGCGAGCGCGATGCGCTGCTGCTGCCCGCCCGAGAGCTGCGTCGACTTGCGGTCGGCGAACCGGCGCATCTGCACGAGGTCGAGCGCCGAGGCGACGCGCTCGCGGATCTCGGACTTGGGCGTGCGGCGCTGCTGCAGGCCGTAAGCGACGTTCTCGGCGACGCTCATGTGCGGGAAGAGCGCATACGCCTGGAACACGGTGTTCACGTCGCGCCGGTACGCGGGAACGCCGAGCACGGATCGTCCGGACACGCGGATGTCGCCGGCATCGGGCTGCTCGAATCCGGCGATCATGCGCAGGGTCGTCGTCTTGCCGCAGCCCGACGGGCCGAGCAGCGAGATGAACTCGCCCGGCTGGATCGTGAGCGACATGTCGCGCACCGCGGTCGCGTCGCCGTAGTGCTTGGTGACGCCGTCGAGCACCACCGCACCCGTGCCCTCGGCGGAGTTCGCGCTCGCCGCCCCGGCCTGGCCCGACTCGGTCGTCATCGTCGTGCTCACCAAGTGGCCTCCGTTCATCGTGACGCAGCAGCGCGTCCGCGTTGCGCCATTCAATCCTCGCGCCGACCGGGAAGCAATGGGCGCAGGACCGAACGGGACAAACCATCGCACGGATGCCGCGTGCCTGACAGATCGTCCGGCAGGTCGTTACACAGCTGAAACCCAACGGGCGTTCGGTGCGCCGCGCCGATGGTACGACCGGCACGGCACGGCACGGCACGGCAGGGCACGGCACGGGCGGGGACGGGCTGCGTCAGGCGAAGGCGAACACGGGCGGGAAGACGAGCAGCAGCGCGGCGGCCCACGCGAGGTACACGGGCAGGTAGGCCGTCTGCCAGCGCTCGAGGGCGGCGAAGCCCGTGCGGCGGCGCAGGAAGGCGACCTGCAGGCGGGTCGCCCACGCGAGGTTCGCGAGCAGGATCAGGTTGAGCCCGAGCGACGCCGTCTTGTTCGCGCTGAAGCCGAACTCGCCCGTGCGCCCGATCATCGCGACGAGCACGATGACGTCGACCACGAGGGCCGCCGCGAGCATGACGACCAGGAGCCGGTCGAACCATCCGGGCGGCAGCAGCGGGTCGCGCGCCGAGAGCGAGTAGACGAGCAGGGCGACCACGACGACCAGCACGAGGTCGAAGGCGATGAGCAGGTCGCGGTTCGCGTCGACGACGTTCCACTGCACGAGGGCGGCGACGATGAGCGCGAGCATCATGAGCGTGAACAGCGGGGTGAACACCCGTGTGAGCACGGGGGCGATGTTCTCGATGACGCGCTGCTTCGCCTCGACGAGCCACGCGGCGACGAGCACGGCCCCTGCCGCGCCGCAGGGCAGCACCCACTCGCCGACGAACGGCGCGACGTCGACGCCGATCGAGGCGAACACGGCGACCGTGAGGCCGCTGAGTGCGCCGCCGACGAGGGCGATGAGCACGAAGTACACGGCCCATTCGCCGCTGAACCGCACGAAGTGCATGCGGGCGACGTCGCTGCGCCAGGCGCCGCCGGCGTCGACGATGCCGACGACGAGCCACAGCCCGACGAACGAGCCGAGCATCGCGAGGATGCCGGTCGCGGAGGTGACCCCGGCCATGCTGACGCCGGCGTTCGAGCCCGCGAACGGGTACAGGTTCAGGGCGAGCCCGGCCACCACGAAGGCGACGGCGACCCCGACGAGCGTCGCGATCGGTGGCCGTCTGCGCCACGCGAACCACAGCGCGAGGAAGGGCAGCACGATCACGGCGGCGTTGCTCACCACCGTCGTGGGGTCGCCCGTCGCGGCGTCGACCGCCTTGACCGCGAGGCCGGCGCCGACGCCGAGCAGCAGGGCGACGGCCAGCCCGTTCGCACGACGGTGGAAGGGGAGCGGCCGGCCCGAGGCATCCGCTTCACGGTCGTCTGCGGTGCCTGACCCGCCGGCTGAACCCGCGCCGATGCCGCCGCCCGAGCCGTCGAGCACGAGCTGCTTCCAAAGCCGCTCGGAGTGCTCGTGGGCGTACTCGCGCGAGAGGTCGTCGGTGCGGCCGAGCCGCTTCACGGCGATGAGGAACGCCTCGTCGGGCGTGAGCCCCGACGCGGTGAACTGGTCGACCCGGTCGAGCAGGTGGCCCTCGAGCTCGTCGACGTCGACCTCGGTCAGGGTGTCGTGGCGCAGCATCCACCGGCGCCAGGAGGCGACGAGCACGTCGAGTGCGGGGGCGTCGGGGGAGTCGGGTGCGTCGGGGGTGAGGCCGCCAGAGGTCTCGGGGCTCACGAGAGGCCTCCGTCGAACGCGAGCCGCATGCGCGGGCCGCCGTCGTCGGGCCAGACCTTGCCGAGCACGTCGCCGACGACCGACCACTGCCGCCGCTGATCGGCCAGCACGGCGGCGCCCTGCTCGCTCAGCCGATAGTGCTTGCGCGGGCGGCCGGCGTCGGACTGCCGCCACTCGGAGTGCACGTGGCCGAGCCGCTCGAGCCGGTGCAGCAGCGGGTAGAGCATGCCGTCGCTCCACTCGAGCTCGCCGCCCGAGAGGGTCGCCACGCGCTGCAGGATCGCGTAGCCGTATGACTCGCCCTCGGCGAGGATGCCGAGCACGACCGGGGTCGCGGCCGCGGCGACGAGGTCTTTGCCGATGCGCATGGGTCCTCCTGGTCTCGGTGCGGCGGTCGAGCCCGCAGATACGTAGCACCGCCACATACATAGTGCTGCAAGGTACAAAGAAGTGCAAGGTACAAAGATCTGCATGGCATCAACCCAGCGCGGATGCCGCAGCACGGCCTGAAGGCCCGAGACGTCCCCGACCGAACGAGGTTGTTCCGCGCCGCAGAACTTCGGCGGAAGTTCACCCCTCGAATCGTGGTCGGCGGTGCCCGCACCGCCCGCAGAGTGGATGCACACCACCCCGACGGCGCCGCAGCAGACGCCCAAGGGAGCACCACGAGGCATCCGCTTGCATCGGAGCCCCGCCACCGAAACCGCAGCACCGAAGCCGCACCACCGAAGGAGCACGACGATGAGCACCAACCGCCCCGGCGACCAGACCCAGACCGCAGCCGAACTGCAGCTCGAGTGGGACGCGAACCCGCGCTGGGAGGGTGTCAGCCGCGACTACACCGCCGAGGACGTCATCGCCCTGCGCGGCCCGGTGCGCGAGGAGCGCACGCTCGCCAAGCGCGGCGCCGAGCGCCTGTGGGAGGACATCCAGCGCAACACCGGCACCGCCTTCGCCCCGCAGGAGGACCCGCAGTGGTCGGCCGCGCTCGGCGCACTCACCGGCAACCAGGCCGTGCAGCAGGTGCGCGCGGGCCTCAAGGCGATCTACCTGAGCGGCTGGCAGGTCGCGGCGGACGCGAACCTCAGCGGCCAGACCTACCCCGACCAGTCGCTCTACCCCGCGAACTCGGTGCCGGCGGTCGTGCGCCGCATCAACAACGCGCTGCTGCGCACCGGCCAGATCGAGCAGGGCAACGAGGCGCAGACCGGTGTCTCCGACTGGATGGCCCCGATCGTCGCCGACGCCGAGGCCGGCTTCGGCGGCCCGCTGAACGCCTACGAGCTCATGCACCAGATGATCGAGGCGGGCGCCGCCGGCGTGCACTGGGAGGATCAGCTCGCGAGCGAGAAGAAGTGCGGCCACATGGGCGGCAAGGTCTTGATCCCGACCTCGCAGCACATCCGCACGATCAACGCGGCGCGGCTGGCGGCGGATGTCGCCGGCGTGCCGTCGATCATCATCGCCCGCACCGACGCGCTCGCCGCGACGCTGCTCACGAGCGACCACGACGAGCGCGACAAGCCGTTCGTCACCGGCGACCGCACCGCCGAGGGCTTCTACGAGGTGCAGAACGGCATCGAGCCGGTCATCGCCCGTGGCCTCGCCTACGCCGAGTACGCCGACCTGCTCTGGGTCGAGTCCGCCGAGCCCGACCTCGACCTCGCCCGCCGCTTCGCCGAGGCCGTGCACGCGAAGTTCCCGGGCAAGCGCCTCTCGTACAACTGCTCGCCGTCGTTCAACTGGAAGCGCCACCTCGACGACGACCAGATCGCGAAGTTCCAGCGCGAGCTCGCGTCGATGGGCTACGCGTTCCAGTTCATCACCCTCGCGGGCTTCCACGCCCTCAACCACTCCATGTTCACGCTCGCGAAGGACTACAACGAGCGGCACATGAGCGCATACGTCGAGCTCCAGGAGGCGGAATTCGCCTCGGAGACGTCCGGATACACCGCCACGCGCCACCAGCGCGAGGTGGGCACCGGCTACTTCGACCGGATCGCCACGGCGCTGAACCCCGCCAGCGCCACGCTCGCCCTCGTCGGATCGACCGAGGAAGACCAGTTCCAGCACTGACCAGGGCTCACGCCCGACAGGAGAGCATCATGAACACGACCCCGACCATGACCCTCGAACGCGAGCGAGCGGATGCCGCATCCGCACGCCTGCCCGAACCGAAGCCCGCGACCGGCAGCTTCGCGACCGTCGAGCCCCGCCTCGAGATCGCGCCGGCCGGCGCGACGGGCGGCGAGCTCGGCGCCCGCTACGGCGAGATCCTCACGCCCGAGGCGCTCGCGTTCCTCGCGGCATTGCACGACCGCTTCGCCGGCACCCGCCACGAACTGCTCGCCGAGCGCCTGCAGACCCGCGTCGACGCGGCGAACGGCCGCGACCCGCGCTTCATGCCCGAGACGGCATGGATCCGCGACGACGCGTCGTGGCGCGTCGCCGGCCCCGGCCCCGGCCTCGAGGACCGCCGCGTCGAGATCACCGGTCCGACCGACCGCAAGATGGCGATCAACGCCCTGAACTCGGGCGCGAAGGTCTGGCTCGCCGACCAGGAGGACGCCACGAGCCCCACCTGGACGAACGTCATCGAGGGCCAGCTGACCCTCTTCGACTTCCTGCGCGGCGACCTCGAGTACACCAGCCGAGAGGGCAAGGAGTACCGCGTCACGGCCGAGCAGACCCCGACGATCGTGATGCGTCCGCGCGGCTGGCACCTCGTCGAGAAGCACCTGACGTTCCACGACCGGGCCGGGCGCGCCATGCACGCCTCGGGTTCGCTCGTCGACTTCGGCCTGTACTTCTTCCACAACGCGAAGGCGCTCATCGCCTCGGGTCGCGGGCCGTACTTCTACCTGCCGAAGCTCGAGTCGCACCGCGAGGCCAAGCTCTGGAACGACATCTTCGTCTTCGCGCAGCAGGAGCTCGGCATCCCGCAGGGCACGATCCGCGCGACCGTGCTCATCGAGACGATCCAGGCCGCGTTCCAGATGGACGAGATCCTCTACGAGCTGCGCGAGCACTGCGCGGGCCTCAACGCCGGCCGCTGGGACTACATCTTCTCGATCGTGAAGACGTTCCGCTCGCGGGGTCGCCGCTGGGTCTTCCCCGACCGCAAGGCGATCACCATGACGGTGCCGTTCATGCGGGCCTACACCGAGCTGCTCGTGCAGACGTGCCACAAGCGCGGAGCACATGCGATCGGCGGCATGAGCGCGTTCATCCCGAACCGCCGCGACCCCGAGGTGACCGAGCGCGCGCTCGCCGCGGTGACGGCCGACAAGCGCCGCGAGGCCGGCGACGGCTTCGACGGCACCTGGGTGGCCCACCCCGACCTCATCCCGACGGCCCGCGCCGAGTTCGACGCCGTGCTCGGCGACCGGCCGAACCAGGTCGATCGCCTGCGCGAAGACGTCGAGGTCGCGGCATCCGACCTGCTCGACATCCCGTCGATCGGCGGCGAGGTGACCGAGGCCGGCGTGCGCGACAACGTCTCGATCGCGATCCGCTACATCGAGTCGTGGCTGCGCGGCACGGGCGCCGCGGCGATCGACAACCTCATGGAGGACGCCGCGACCGCCGAGATCTCGCGCTCGCAGATCTGGCAGTGGCTCGACAACAACACCGTCACCGCCGAGGGCACGCGCATCGACCAGACCTCGATCGTGCGGCTCATGGCCGAGGCGGTCGCCGCGCTGCCGCGCTTCGAGGGCGACCGGTTCGACGACGCGATCTCGGTGTTCCGCACCGTGGCGCTCGAGCCCGAGTTCCCGACCTTCCTCACGGTGGGGGCGTACGCCCGGTTCCTCTGAGCCGACGCTCGCGTGCCCGAGGGGCCGCGTCGACCGCATCCGGTGACCCCGAAGGTGCAACGGTCGGCGCGGCCCTCACCCGTCTTTCGAGCTCACGCGAGCCCCGCGACATCCGTCGGCCTGACAGAATGGCGAGTCGTGACCCGAACCACGATTCGCCAGGCGAGGCCGACGGATGCCGCGGCGCTCGCGTCGCTCGCGGCCGAGACGTTCCCGCTGGCCTGCCCGCCCTCGACGACGCCCGAGGCGATCGCCGCCTTCATCGCCGCGAACTTCACGGTCGAGCGCTTCGATGCGTACCTCGCCGATGCCGGTCGCATCCTCGTCGTCGCCGAGCACGAGGCGGACGAGGCGCGCGAGGCGCGCGAGGCGCGCGAGGCAGCCGAGCTCGTCGGCTACGCCATGCTCATCGCGGGCGAACCGTCCGATGCGGATGTCGCGGCCGCCGTCACGGCGCGACCGACGATCGAGCTCAGCAAGTTCTACACGCGCAAGGTGCTGCACGGCACGGGCTCGGTCGCCGCACCCCTCATGGCGGGCACCCTCGAGGCGGCCGAGGCCACGGGCGTCGCGTCGGTCTGGCTCGGTGTCAACGAGGAGAACGCACGCGCGATCCGCTTCTACGAGAAGCACGGCTTCGTGAAGACGGGCCGCAAGCACTTCCGTCTCGGCGACCGTGATGAAGACGACTGGGTGCTCGTGCGCACGGCCTCCCCGACCGCCGGCTGATCGCCGGAGCCTGCGGTCAGCGTCCAGCGGCGCCGCGCACCGCCCGGTACGCGGCGAGGGCCGCCTCGCGGGACTCGCCGAGCTCCACGATCGGCTCGGGGTAGGCCTCGGTGTCGGCCTCTGGAATCCAGCGGCGCACGTACGTGCCGTCGCGGTCGAACTTCGAGGCCTGCAGCACGGGGTTGAACACGCGGAAGTAGGGTGCGGCGTCGGCCCCCGATCCCGCGACCCACTGCCAGTTGAACGGGTTGGATGCCGCGTCGGCGTCGACGAGGGTGTCCCAGAACCACTGCTCGCCGCGGCGCCAGTCGATGAGCAGGTTCTTCGTGAGGAACGACGCGGCGACCATGCGCACGCGGTTGTGCATGGTGCCCGTGCGCCAGAGCTCGCGCATGCCGGCGTCGACGAGGGGCACCCCGGTTCGGCCCTGCTCCCACGCCCGCAGCGCGGCCGGGTGCAGCCGCGGCCAGGGGAACGCGTCGAACTCCGGCCGCCAGTTGCGGGTGGCGAGGTCGGGCGCGTGGAAGAGCACGTGCCATGCGAACTCGCGCCAACCGAGCTCGGCGCGGAACCGGCTCGCACCCTCGCCGTGCGCCCGGCGCTCGCGCAGGGCGTGCCAGACCTCGAACGGGCTGATCTCACCCCATCGCAGATGCGGCGACAGGCGCGAGGTCGCGTCGACGGCGGGGCGGTCGCGGTCGTCGGCGTAGTCGGGCAGGCGCTCGTCGAGGAAGGTCTCGAGCCGCTCGTGCGCCGCAGCCGAACCCGGCGTCCAGGTCTCGCGCAGGCCCTCGGCCCAGTCGGGACGCGTGGGCAGCAGCCCCCACGAGGTGAGGTCGTCGCTCGGGATCTCGGTGGTCGAAGGCTCGATCGAGTCGGGAGCGGGCAGCGGATGCCGCGGCTCCGGAGCGGCGAGGCAGGCTCGCCAGTACGGGGTGAACACCGAGTACGGCGTGCCCTGGCCCGTGCGGATCGTCCACGGTTCGAAGAGCAGGCTCGCTGCGAAGCTGCGGACCTCGACACCGGCATCGCCGAGTTCGGCCTTGAGCGCGGTGTCGACCTCGCGCTCGGGTCCGCCGTAGCGACGGTTCCAGGACACGGCGTCTGCGCCGGTCTCTTCGACGAGCGAGCGGATGACGCGGCCCGCCGCTCCCCGTCGCAGCAGGAGCCGCGCGCCCAGTCGTTCGAGATCCGCGCCGAGCGCCTGAAGAGAGCCGCGCAGCCACCAGCGCGACGCCCCGCCGAGCGGACGGACGCCGGCCGACTCCTCGTCGAGCACGAACACGCAGACGACGGGCACGCCTCGCTCCACGGCCGCGGTGAGAGCCGGGTGATCGGCGACGCGCAGGTCGTCGCGGAACCAGACGATCGTCGGCGCGGCGGGCATGCGCCCGACGATACCCGCGCCGGGCGTGCCCGCGTGCCCGCCGCCCCGCCGCCGCCCCCGAACGCCGAATCGGCGCCTGAGTGCGGAATCGGTTGCCCTATGCCCGCACACAGGCACTCAGGCACTCAGGCACGCAGGCACGCAGGCGCGCAGGCGCGCAGGCACGCAGGCACGCGGGCGCGCAGGCGCGTCAGGCGATCGCGGCGCCCGCGCCGGTGGCATCCGCTCGGCTCGCGGCCGCGCGACGCGCGATCCACCAGATGCCGAGGCCCGAGGCGAGGAAGATGCCGGAGAGCACCGCCCAGCCCGAGAGCCCGTGCGAGATCGCGGTCGCGTTGACGACGAGCGGCGCGGCGAGCGCACCGACCGAGTAGCCCATGCCGAACACGCCCTGGTAGCTGCCGGCCTGCACGGGATCGGCGAGCTCGAAGCTCAGACCCCAGCCGCCGGCCTGCGAGAGCACCTCGGCGAAGGCGTGCGCGATCGCGGCGATGACGAGCACGGCGATCGCGAACCCGACGGGAAGGCCCGCCGCCGCGGCGTAGATGAGGCAGGTCGCGGCCATGAGCCACGCGGCGATGCCCGACACCCGAGCGGCGACCCGCAGGTCGTGGGTACCGCGCGACATCGGCACCTGGAAGATGACGACGATGATCGTGTTCAGGATCAGCAGCGCCGAGATGAGCACCTCGGGGGCGGCCGTCTCGCGAGTGATCCAGAGTGGGACGCCGAGCTCGGCGACGCCGAACTGCATGCCGAAGATCGCGCTGAGCACCGTGAGCAGCAGGTAGCGGGGGTCGCGCCACGGCGAGTGCCGGCGCCAGGTGCGCCGCTCGGCCGCGATCGCCTCGGCCGTGGCCGCGGCATCCACCGACCCGGTCTCGGTCACGATGTCGGCGACGGTCGGGCGCGACGGGGCATCGACGCGCGAGGGCAGCCGCACGAGCTGGAACAGGCCGAGCAGGTAGAGCAGTCCCGCCCCGGCGATGAGCCACCGGTAGGCCTCGGCGGTGCCGATCGCGAGGGCGAGCGCGCCGAGCCCGGAGCCGACGGCGATCGACACGTTCGTCACGGTACGCAGCACGGCGCGGGCGTGCACCCGGGACTCGCCCGTGAACGCGCGCGCGATGATGGCCGATCGAGTCGAGTTCGCGCCCTGCTCGAACAGGCCGCAGACGACGGCGATGACGAGCGCCGTGACGAAGTCGCCCGCGAACACGTAGGCGATGAGGGCGACGCCCTCGATGCTCGTGAACGTGATGAGCAGCCGCTTCGCGCTGAACCGGTCGGCGAGCCAACCTCCCGCGAAGGAGGCGAGCACGCCCGCCGCGCTCGCCGAGGCGAGCACGATCGCGACCTGACCGGGCGTGAGCCCGACGATGAGGGTGAAGTAGAGCACCGTGACCGTGAGGAAGATGCCGCGGCCGACGCGCGAGATGAGGGTCGCGCCGACGAGGATCCGCAGCACGGGATCGGCGACGGATGCCGCGAGCCGGGCTCCGAGGCCGGGCTTCGCGTCGGCGGGGGTCGCCCCCGAGGCATCCGTCCCGTCGATGCTCGCGGCCTCGTCGACGCTCGCGGCCGCGGCGTCGAGGTTCTGATCGATGACGGGCAGCGACGAGGTGTCGGTGCCGGGGGAGGTAGGGCTCACATCCACGATCTTGGCGAGGCGGATGCCCCGGAGAAACCGATGTAGCGTAGTGCTACATGTTGCGCTACCTGATGACCGAGGACGACGTCGGATCCGTGCGCTTCGGCCTCTCGCCGCTGTGCGAGCTCGGGCTGTCGATCCGCGCGATCCGCGACCCCTCGAGGTTTCCGCTGCAGCTCGGCTGGCTGCGCCGCACCGAGGCGGCCAGGGCCAGGCTCGACCAGCGCGTGCTCATGGGGCTCATCGACGACCGCCTCTGGACGCCCGACTTCCTGAACCCCAGGCCCACGTCGCCGCTGACGCGCCTCGAAGACGAGCTCCGTGCGCTCGCGGCGACGCCGCCCGAGGTGTTCCGCGCCGATCTCGTGGCGGTGCACGGCCACGTGCCCGACGTGTTCGCAGGCTCGCCCGAGCGCGCGCTGAACCGCATCATCACCACGCTGCGCCAGCTCTGGGAGACCTGCTTCGAGCCGTACTGGCCGCGCATGCGCGCCGTGCTCGAGGCCGACATCGTCTTCCGCGGGCGCCAGATCGCGCAGTCGGGCGTCGCGTCGATGTTGAACCACCTCGCGCCGCCGCGCGTCGAGTACGAGCACGGCGTGGTCGTCGTGCACCTGCGCGACCCGGCCGAGCGCACGCAGGCGATCGACGGCGAGGGCCTCACGCTCGTGCCGACGATGTTCACGCGCCGGGCGTCGGCACCGGTGGGCGACGGCCCGCCCATGATCATGTACTCGGCCCGCGGGCAGGGCGCGCTCTGGGAGACCGAGCGCGTCGCCAACCCCGCCGCCGTCGCCGCGGTGCTCGGCGAGACGCGCGCGGCACTGCTCACCGCGCTCGCCGACCCGGCGTCGTCGACCGAGCTCGGCGTGCGCTTCGGCGTCAGCGCCTCGGCGGTCAACCAGCACCTGCGCGTGCTCCGCGACGCGGGCCTGCTCGTCAGCACGCGCTACGGCCGCAGCGTGCTCTATCTACGCAGCGAGCTGGGGTCGGCCCTGCTCGCGACGGGTGCGGTCTGAGGGCTCGCAAGACGGGCCGAACCCGACGAGCGAGCGGATGCCGCGGCATCCGCTCGTCCGCACCGCCGCGCTATTCGGGATCGGGCGCGACGCGCAGCACGACCTTGCCGCGCACGTGACCGCCCTCGATGAGCCGGTGCGCCTCGGCGCCATCGGCGAGCGCCAGCTCTCGGTCGACGTGCACGCGCAGCGCCCCGTCGTCGACGAGCCGGGTGAGCACGGCGAGCGTGCGCGCGTCGGGCGAGCAGGAGTACCCGGTCGAGCGGATGCCCCGTGCCGCGGCCTCTTCGGCCATGGTCGGCCACGATCCGGTGGGCACGTTGACGATGAGCCCGTCGCGGCGGAGCACCTCGAGGGATCGGGTGCCGGTGTCGTCCTTCACGTTGCCGATGAGGTCGATGACGACGTCCTGCTCGCCGGCGACCTCCTCGAACCGCTCGGCGCGGTAGTCGATGACATGCTCGGCGCCCAGCCCCTCGACGAACTCGACGTTCGCGGCCGAGCAGGTCGCCGTGACGCGCGCACCGAAGTACGCCGCCAGCTGCACCGCGAGATGTCCGACGCCGCCCGCACCCGCGTGCACGAGCACGCGCTGCCCGTCGTGCACCCGCGCCACGTCGACGACCGCGCCCCACGCGGTGAGCGCCGCGATCGGCAGCGCGGCGGCCTCGACGAAGCCGAGCGACGCGGGCATCGGCGCGACGCTCATCGACGAGACGGTCACGAACTCGGCGTGGCTGCCAGAGGTGCGCGGCGGGCGGGCGGCGCCGTAGACCCGGTCGCCGACGTGCAGCGGGTGGCCGGCGTACGGCACCGTCTCGACGATGCCCGCGAAGTCGTTGCCGAGCACGGCCGGGTACGCCCCGATGGCCGCGGACACGCCGCGACCGGCGCGCGTCTTGGCGTCGATCGGGTTCACGCCCGCGGCGATGACCCGCACGACGACCTCGTCGCTCACCCGCACGGGCTTCGGCACGTCGGCGAGGTGGAGCTCATCGGCTTCGCCCGTGCGGTCGATCACCAGGGCGCGCATCGTGTCGGTCATGGCTCCATCCTCCCGGCCCGCCCCCGTCGCCGCCACCAGGCTGCGCCCGGATGTCGCCGCCTGCGCTCGGGTCCCGTCGGTGTGACGTCCTTTTGCCATCAGACGACGCCCGCGGGCGCGGGGCGAAAGGTCGTCACGCGGCATGAGGTCGTCCGGCGCGGCGGCGGGCGCGTGGCGCGGCGACAGGGCGCGCGGCGGCAGCGCTAGAAGTTCACCATCCAGCGGGCGACCTGCTCGGTGAGCACATGCGCCTGCGCGGCGGGCCCGTCGTCTCGCGCGGGCAGCACGAGCATGGGCGATGCGGTGCCGGCCGCCCACCGCTCGGCCGTGGGCATGGGGTGCACGGGGTCGCGGAGCGCCCCGACCACGAGCGAGCGAATGCCTCGGGTCTCGAGTTCGGCGAGCTCGTCGTCGTCGCGGAACGCCCGGTTGCGCGGGATCTCGACGAGCCGCATGGCCCGCCGCGCGGCATCCGGTGCGGTGAATTGCGCGAGCAGGCCCCGCGCCCCGAGCGGCGACACCTCGGCCACACGATGGTAGACCTCGCGCTCCTGGAACTCGGCCGCGCCAGAGGGGCCCGCGTCGGCGAGCACCTGCCCGATGACGGGGAAGGCCCGCAGGTTCTCGGGCAGCGGCCGGTCGTCGAACGAGGGGCGGATGAACACCGCGCGCTCCACCGGGAGCAGTTCGTCGAGCGTGATGCGCAGCGCGAGCGCGGCGCCCATGGAGATGCCGAGGACGGTGACCGGCTGCTCGTGCGAGCCGCCGGCCTCGTCGATGCCGTGGCGCACCGCCGCGGCGACCTCGGCGGCGAGCGCGTCGATGGCGAAGTCGGCTGCCTCGCCGACCTCGAGGAACCCGCCGTGGGCGCGCACGTCTGGGGCGATGATGAGCTCGTCGTCGTTCGAGACCTCGCGCAGCATCGGCTCGAGCAGGGTCAGCGGCTGGCGGCGGTCGGCACCCAGGCCGTGCAGGAGGACCGTCGTCATGCGAGCACGCTCGGCCGGAACGCGGCTCGCGCCTCCTGCGCGGGGGCCTGGGCCGGACGCAGGGCGTCGAGCAGTTCGTCGGCGAGCGACACGAGGATCGCGATCTGGTCGTCGTCGCGCTCGATCCACCGGCACAGCGGTTCGGGGGCGACGGGCACGAAGTCGTCGTGCTGCTCCCAGACGATGAGCGTGCGCTCGGCGCCGAGCACGTACTGCTGCCACCACACCTGCCGCAGGTAGCTGCGGGGCACGGCCCGCCACGGCTTGGACGTGGTCTTGATCTCGCAGAGCTCGAGCACGCCGCCCTCGACGCGCAGGCCGTCGGGCGTCGCGAGATGACGGCGGTCGGATGCCGCGTGGTAGAGCAGCGACGAATGCGACATGCCGTGCGTGCGGGCCGCCCACTCGGCGATCACGGGCTCGCGTTCGCGCCCGTGGTCGGTGTAGCGGCTGCCGCCGAAGCTGCGGGGCGAACCGTGCAGTTTCTCCCATGCGGTCGACTTCACGGAGGCCCGGGTGGCGAGCTTCGCGGCATCGGTCGCGGTCACGCCCTGCGACCGCGCTCGGAGCCAGGCGACGCGGTCGGTGGAGTCGGCCACGACCCGCGTCTCGTGCGGGAGCCGCGCGGGAGGCGCGATGCTCTCGCGGATCTCGCCTGACGGCGTGAGATCGAAGAGCGCGAAGGGGGAGTCGGGCACGGAACGAGCGTAGCGCGGGCCGCCCACCCTCGGCGGGCCCGTCTGGCGTGTCAGCGCGACGCGAGTGCCACGATGCCCTCTGGGGAGAGGGCGTGGTGGATCGCGAGCATGGCACCGCCGAGCACGGCGGCGTTCTCGGCGGCGGCCGACTGCACGATGGCGAGGTGCTCGGTGGCCAGCGGCATCGAACGCGTGTAGACGACCTCTCGCACCCCGGCGATGAGGTGCTCGCCGGCGCGCGCCATCGAGCCGCCGATCGCGATGACCGAGGGATTCACGAGGCTCACGCAGGCGGTGAGCACCTCGCCGATGTCCCGTCCGGCCTGGCGCACGGCCTGGATCGCGTCGAGGTCGCCGCGCTTGACGAGTTCGACGACGTCGGAGCCGGTGCGGGCGTCGACGCCCTGTTCGCGGAGCGCCCGCGCGATCGCGGGGCCCGAGGCGAGGGCCTCGAGGCATCCGCGGTTGCCGCAGTGGCACGGCACGTCGGCGCCGCGCGCGACGCGCACATGCCCGAGGTCGCCGGCGATGCCCTGGGCGCCGCGCTGCAGGAGGCCGCCCGAGATGATGCCCGAGCCGATGCCGGTCGCGACCTTCACGAACACGAGGTGCTCGACCTGCGGCCAGGCGAGGGCGCGTTCGCCGAGCGCCATGATGTTCACGTCGTTGTCGACGAGCACGGGCACCTCGAGGTGCTGCTGCACCCAGCCGGGCACGTCGAAGCGGTCCCAGCCGGGCATGATCGGAGGGTTGACCGGCCGGCCGCTGTCGTGCTCGACGGGGCCGGGCACCCCGATGCCGATGGCCGCGAGGTCGCCGCGATCGCGGCCGAGGCCGTCGATGAGGTCGTGCGCGGCGCCGACCATCCAGCCGAGCACCGCCTCTGGTCCGTCGGTGATGTCCATGGGCTCGCCGTGCTGGGCGAGCACCGAGCCCTCGAGGTCGGTGACGGCGAGCGTGGCATGCGAGGCGCCGAGGTCGGCGGCGAGCACGATGCGCGCCGACGGGTTCAGGGCGAACTGCGACGGCGGGCGCCCGCCGGTGGAGGCGGCATCGGCGACGGGGGTCACGAGGCCGAGCCGCATGAGCTCGTCGACGCGCGCGGCCACGGTCGACCTCGCGAGGCCGGTGGTCTGCGCGAGCGAGGCGCGCGTGCGCGGCGCGCCGTCGCGGAGCAGCTGGAAGAGCTCGCTCGCCCCTGAAGCGCCGAGGGCCGAACCTCGGCTGATGTCCACCATGGAATGAAGTAAAGCACACCGTCTTCATCGATGCTTCGGTAACGAACATGTCACGACCCGAACAACTTTTGCCGAAGGACTAGCAAAAGCTGCCGCCGCTGTGTCAGCATGACCGACATGACAACGGACGTCACCGCCTCGGCGCGAACCCTCCGCGCCGGCTTCGTCGGCGCCGGCTTCATGGCCACCGTGCACTCCAGGGCCGCACGGGCCGCCGGGGCCGATCTCACGGGCGGCGCGTCGTCCTCGCCCGAGCGGGCATCCGCCGCGGTCGAGCGGCTCGGCCTCGGCAACGCCTTCCGCTCGGTCGACGAGCTCCTCGCTGATCCCGACATCGACGTGGTGCACGTGTGCACTCCCAATACGACGCACGCCGCGATCGCCGAGGCCGCCCTCGCGGCGGGCAAGCACGTCATCTGCGAGAAGCCGCTGGCCACCACGGTCGCCGATGCCGAGCGCCTCCGCTCGCTCGCCGCCGACCGCGGGCTCGTGGCCGCCGTGCCCTTCGTGTACCGGTTCCACCCGATGGCGCGAGAGGCCAGGGCCAGGGTCGCCGCGGGCGAGACCGGCCGCCTCCTCAGCGTGCACGGCGCCTACCTGCAGGACTGGCTCGCGACCCCGCACGACGACGACTGGCGCGTCGACCGCGCACTCGGCGGCCCGTCTCGCGCGTTCGCCGACATCGGCTCGCACCTCGTCGACCTCGTCGAGTTCGTCGCGGGCGACCGCATCGTGCGCCTGAACTCGACCATCCGCACCGTCTACGATCGGCGCACCACCAACGTCGACATCGCCACCGAAGACCTCGTGGCCGTCGTCGTCGAGCTCGCCTCCGGCGCCGTCGGCACGCTCCTCGTCTCGCAGGTGGCGCCCGGCCGCAAGAACGCCCTCTCGATCGAGCTCTCGGGCACCGACGCGAGCGTGCGCTTCGAGCAGGAGCGGCCCGACCGCCTCTGGGTGGGCCGGGCCGAGGCCTCGACGCTCATCGAGCGCGACCCCGCACGACTCGCCCCCGACGCCGCCCGCCTCTCGCTCGTGCCGGCCGGGCATCCGATGGGCTACCAAGACGCCTTCAACGCCTTCGTCGCCGATGTCTACGCGGCCATCGCCGGTGCGTCGCCCGACGGCCTGCCGGGCTTCGCCGACGGCGCTCGCGCGGTGCGCGTGACCGACGCGGTGCTGAGGTCCGCGGCATCCGGAACCTGGGCGGAGGTGGCCGCATGAGCGCGCAGCACGGGCAGACGGCGGATGCCGCGGCTCGGCCGGTCGCCGAACGCGAGCCCGTGCTCGTGGCCGAGGGCCTCGAGAAGTCGTTCTTCGGCGTCACGGTGCTCCGCGGCGTCGGACTCACGCTGCGACCGGGCGAGGTGCACGGCCTCGTCGGCGAGAACGGCGCGGGCAAGTCGACCTTCATGAAGATCCTCGCGGGCGTCTACGAGCGCGACGCCGGTTCGATCACCCTGGGCGGCAGCGAGGTGCGGTTCTCCCACCCCGTCGAGGCGGCGCACGCGGGCCTCGCCACCGTGTTCCAGGAGTTCAACCTGCTGCCCGAGCGCACGGTCGCGCAGAACGTCTTCCTCGGGCGCGAGCCCAAGCGCCGCGGTCTCGTCGACCGCAAGGCCATGGAACGCGAGACGCGCGAGCTCCTCGCCGAGCTCGGCATCGACGGCATCGACCCCGACGCACCCGTGCGCACGCTCACCGTCGCCGAGCAGCAGATCGTCGAGATCGTGAAGGCGCTCGCGGTCGACGCGCGCGTCATCCAGATGGACGAGCCGACCGCGGCCCTCGCCGACCACGAGGTCGCCCTGCTCTACGCGATCGTGCGCCGGCTCGCCGAGCGCGGCGTCGCGATCCTCTACGTCTCGCACCGCCTCAAGGAGATCTTCGACCTCTGCGACACCATCACCGTGCTGAAGGACGGTGCGCTCGTCTCGACCGGCCCCGCCGCCGAGCTCGACACCGACGAGCTCGTGCGCCGCATGGTCGGGCGACCGATCTCCGCCTACTTCCCCGATGCCGAAGCGGGCACGCTCGTCGGCGAGCCGCGCCTCGTGCTGCGCGGCGCGGGCAACGGGTACGTCGACGGCGTCGACCTCGAACTCAGGGCGGGCGAGATCGTCGGCGTCGCCGGCCTCCAGGGTTCGGGGCGCACCGAACTGCTCGAGGGCATCTTCGGCATCACGCCGTTCACCCGCGGCGAGATGCGGCTCGACGGCCGGGTTGTGCGCATGACGGGCGCCCGGCAGGCCGTGAAGGCCGGGGTCGCGCTCATCACCGAGGACCGCAAGGCGCAGGGCCTCGCCCTCAACCAGTCGGTCGTCGACAACGCGCTGCTCGTCATCCGGTCCGTGTTCTCGCGCCGAACGCGGGAGGTCAGGCGCGAGCTCCCCGGAGTGCTCACCTCGCTCGAGGTCGCCTCGCAGGGCGTCGACCAGGAGGTGCAGTACCTCTCGGGCGGCAACCAGCAGAAGGTCGTGCTCGCCAAGTGGCTCGCCACGAAGCCCGGCGTCGTGCTGCTCGACGAGCCGACCCGCGGCATCGACGTCGGCGCCAAGGTCGCCGTCTACCAGCTCATGCGCCGGCTCGCGAAGGAGGGCGTCGCCATGCTCATGATCTCGTCGGAGCTGCCGGAGGTGATCGGCATGTCCGATCGCATCGTCGTGATGCACGACGGACGCGCCTCGGCGGAGCTCCCCGCGAAGAGCGACGAGGCCACGATCCTCTCGGCGGCGACGGGCACGCTGCGCGTCGACGGCGCGCTGCGGGTCGAGGGAACGCTCCGCGTCGGGGGCCATCCGCGTATCGAGGGCGAGGAGACCCGATGAGCGCCCCCGCCACCCCGACCACGCCGGCCGCACGGCCGCCGGCCACCAAGCGCCGACGCCGCCGCCTCGACTCCAGCCTCATCGTGGGCATCGCGCTCGTCGCCATCATCGTGATCGGTGCGATCCTCGTCGCGAGCGTCGGACGCAACTTCTTCAGCGCCGGCAACATCCGCGACATCCTCACGGGCATGAGCGTGCTCGGGTTCGTCGCGATCGGCCAGACACTCGTCATCCTCTGCGCCTCGCTCGACCTGTCGGTGCCCTACGTGGTGAGCCTCTCGAGCCTCATCGCCGCCGACCTCATGGCCGGCGACCCCGCGAACATCCCCGTCGCCGTGCTCGCCGTGATCGTGACGGCCGCGGTCATCGGACTGGTCAACGGGCTCATCGTCACCAAGCTCAAGGTCAACGGCTTCATCGCCACGCTCGGCACCGGCCTCATCATCAAGGGCTACCTCGACTCCAACTACAAGGGCACGAGCGGCCAGGTGCCGTGGGAGTTCCAGCTCATCGGCGCGACCGGCGTCGGACCCGTGCCGATCTCGACGATCCTGATGCTCGCGGTGGCGCTCGCCGGCGCGTTCTTCCTGGCCCGCACCCGCACCGGCAACCACATGTTCGCGGTCGGCGGCAACGAGCAGGTCGCACGGCTCTCGGGCATCCGCACCGCCCGCCCGGTCATCGTCGCCCACATGCTCTGCTCGATCACCGCCGCGTTCGCGGGCCTGCTGCTCGCGAGCCGACTCGGCGTCGGAAGCCCGACGGTCGGCACTCAGGGCGGCTACGACCTGCTCTCGATCGCCGCGGTCGTGCTCGGCGGCACCCTGCTCATGGGCGGCCGCGGGTCGATCTGGGGCACCGTCGGCGGCGTCGCGATCTTCGCCGTGGTCGACAACGTCATGAGCGTCATGCAGGTGAACCCGTTCCTGAAGGACGTCGTGCGCGGCATCGTCATCGTCGCCGCGGTCGCGGTGTACACGAGCCGTCAGCTCGATCGGCGCCGACCCCGCTTCGGACCCGGCTCCGCGGCATCCGCCCCTCCCTCGACCGCCGCGGGCCCCGCGGCATCCGACACGGCCGCCCGATCGGAGGCGAAGGCATGACCGCCACCACCCAGGCGCAGCCCTCGCTGCTCGACCGCCTCGCGAGCCTCGGCCGCACGCTCGTCAGCCCGCGCGGCGCCGTGTTCCTGCTGCTCATCGTGCTGCTCGTCATGATCGCGGTGCTCAACCCGTCGTTCGCCGAACCGAGCCAGTTCATCCGCTTCATCCAGCGCGTCGCCCCCGTCGCCATCGTCGCGATCGGGCAGTACTTCGTGATCGTCGGCGGCGAGTTCGACCTCTCCATGGGCTCCGTCGTCACCGCGCAGGTCGTGATCGCCGGCAACCTCATCGGCCAGGACGACGCCAAGATCGTGCCGGTGACGATCTTCATGTTCGTGTTCGGCGCGCTCGTCGGCCTCGTCAACGGACTCATCGTCTCGTTCCTCCGGGTGCCGAGCTTCATCGTCACCCTTGGCATGATGCTCGCCCTCCTCGGGGGCGTCCTGTACTGGACGGGCGGCGCGGCGACGGGCAACCCCGCCGACGCGTTCCGCGAGGTCGGGCGCGGCGGCATCCGCAACCTGCCGGTCATCGACATCCTGCCGTGGGCGGTCGTGGTGCTCGCGGTCGTGCTCGCCCTCGCGATCTGGTTCGCTCGGCGGCCGTTCGGGCGCACCATCATCGCGCTCGGCGACAACGCGACGACCGTGCGCTACGCCGGCGCCCGCAACTGGTGGGTGAAGACCTCGACGTTCATCATCTCCTCGCTCTCGGCGACGGTCGCCGGCATCCTGCTCGTCGGCTATGCGGGCGTGCACCCGAGCGTCGGCCGCGGCTACGAGTTCACCGCGATCACCGCGGTCGTGCTCGGCGGCGTCGTGCTCGGCGGAGGCCGGGGCTGGGTCGTCGCGGCCGCGGCCGGAGCCTTCGCCCTCGAGGCGCTGTTCACGCTGCTGAACTTCGCGGGCGTGCCCTCGACCTACCGCGATGCCGTCCAGGGCGCCATCATCATCCTCGCCGTGGCCTATGCCGCCACGACCGTCAGGGCCCGCCGTCGCGGCCGCGCCCTCGAGACTCCGGCGGCCCTCGAGCCGACCGGCCGGACCCCACCCGGCACCGCCCCGGTGGACCAGACTTCGCCCGCACCACCCGTGGCGAAGGAGCCCGATCCCACCGAGGTTTCGGCTCGCCCTGCACCCATTCCCTCGACGCAGAGGGCTGACAACGAAACCAAGGGAGGTTCGTGATGCGACGCAGGATCACCGTGGTATCAGCCATGGTCGGCGCTCTCGCGCTGTTCACGCTCGCCGGATGTACCACCGACCCCAATGTGGCCGCACCGCCGTCGGACGACGACACCGCTGCCACGGAGGAATCGGTCGAGTGGTTCGACCAGGAGCTCTTCGACAAGCAGGACGCCGAGCGCGACGTCGTGCCCGAAGGACCGGAGGGCCAGCCATGGCTCCAGCACATCAACGCCGAGATGATCGACACGACCGAGTTCAAGAGCGACGGCGCGAAGAAGGCGTGCTTCGCGAACGCGTCGATCTCCAACCCGTGGCGCACGACCGGCTGGATCACCATGAACCAGCAGCTCGAGGTGCTGCAGGACGCGGGCGCCATCTCCGAGATGGAGACCCGCGACGCGCAGGACTCCGATGACACGCAGATCGCCGACATCGACTACTTCATCACCGACGGCGACTGCGACATCTTCCTCATCTCGCCGAACTCGACGGCGGCCATGACGCCGGCGGTCGAGCGTGCCTGCGACACCGGCAAGCCCGTCGTGGTCTTCGACCGCGGCGTGCAGACCGACTGCCCGGTCACGTTCATCCACCCCATCGGCGGATTCGCGTGGGGCATCGACACGGCCGAGTTCCTCATCGACGAGCTCGAAGAGGGCGACAAGGTCGTGGCGCTGCGCATCCTCCCGGGCGTCGACGTGCTCGAACAGCGCTGGGCCGCGGCCGAGAAGCTGTTCGACGAGGCCGGCATCGAGGCGGTCGACTACTTCACCGGAGCCGACCCGACCGAGATCAAGAAGATCATCTCCGACGAGCTCGCCAAGGGCGACGTCAAGGGCATCTGGATGGATGCCGGCGACGGCGCGGTCGCGGCCATCGAGGCGTTCGAGGACGCCGGCGTCGACTACCCCGTCATGACGGGTGAAGACGAGATGAGCTTCCTGCGCAAGTGGAAGGACACCGGGCTCACGGGTCTCGCACCCGTGTACTCGAACTTCCAGTGGCGCACGCCGCTCCTCGCCGCCCAGAAGATCTTCGCGGGCGAAGAGGTCCCGAGCGAGTGGGTGCTCCCGCAGAGCCCCATCACCGCGGAGGAGGTCGACGAGTACCTCGCGCTGAACGAGAACATGCCCGACGGCCACTACGCGAAGTTCGGCGGCGAGGACCTGCCCGGCTACCCGCAGGTCTGGGAGGACCGGATCATCCCGTGACCGGGATCGACCTGGACGACTAGCCCGAGAGGGTGACGACCGCCGGTCGAGTGGGCCCGCCGGGGCCGTATCGAGACCTGACACACTGGTCTCGACACGCGGCTCCGCCGCTACTCGACCGGCGAACCCGTCTGCAAGGAGGCAGCATGCGCCGCACCATCGGCGTCAACACCTGGGTCTGGACCTCTCCGCTCGACGACGCCTCGCTCCGCGAGATCGCGGCGAAGGCGGCGGGCATGGGGTTCGGCGCCATCGAGCTCCCGGTCGAGCAGCCGGGGGACTGGTCTCCGGATGCCGCGGCCGACGTGCTCGCCGAGCACGCGCTCGCCCCCGTGGTCATCGGGGCCATGGGACCCGGACGCAACCTCATCGCCGCGCCCGGCTCCGAGGTCGTCGCGACGCAGAACTACCTCGTGCACTGCATCGGCGTCGCCGAGCGCCTCGGCGCCCCGGTCGTCGCCGGTCCGTTCACCGCGGCCACCGGGCGCACCTGGCGCATGGACGCCGAGGAGCGGGCCGAGCGCACCCGCGAGCTTCGCGCGAGCCTCGCCCCGGTCGTGCGCGCGGCCGAGCGCGGCGGCATCCGCCTCGCGATCGAGCCGCTGAACCGCTACGAGACGAGCCTCGTCAACACCGTCGAGCAGGCGCTCGAGGTGCTGGGGCCGCTGCTCGGGCCGGGCCTCGGACTCGCGCTCGACAGCTACCACCTGAACATCGAGGAGAAGCACATCGGCGACGCCGTGCGCGCGGCAGGGGAACACCTCGCGTACGTGCAGGTGTGCGGCAACGACCGGGGGGCCGTCGGCGACGACCACTTCGACTGGCCGGCCTTCCTCGACGCGCTCGACGACGTCGGCTACGACGGTGCGCTCGGGCTCGAGTCGTTCACCGGCGAGAACGACACCATCGCGGTGGCGGCTTCGGTGTGGCGGCCGCTCGCACCGTCGCAGGACGCGCTCGCCGAGCGCAGCATCCGCTATCTCGAAGCACTGCAGAACGAAAGGGAACACGGGGAATCACGATGACGGATGCCACGACGAGCCGCTCCGGCGGCCACCCGATCACGCTCTTCACGGGCCAGTGGGCCGACCTCCCGTTCGAGGAGGTCGCACGTCTCGCCGCCGGGTGGGGATACGACGGGCTCGAGATCGCCTGCTCCGGCGACCACCTCGACCTGAAGCTCGCCGACGAGGAGCCCGGCTACCTCGAGGAGCGGCGCGAGATCCTGAAGCGGCACGGCCTCGAAGTGTACGCGATCTCGAACCACCTCGCGGGGCAGGCGGTGTGCGATGCGCCCATCGACTTCCGGCACGAGGCGATCGTGCGCCCGTACGTCTGGGGCGACGGCGATGCCGAGGGCGTGCGGCAGCGGGCCGCCGCCGACATGCAGCGCTCGGCGCGCGTGGCGCGCAAGCTCGGCGTCGACACCGTGGTGGGCTTCACCGGCTCGTCGATCTGGCCGTACGTGGCGATGTTCCCTCCGGTGCCGGCGTCGGTCATCGAGGGCGGGTTCGAGGACTTCGCGAACCGCTGGAACCCGATCCTCGACGTCTTCGACGCCGAGGGCGTGCGGTTCGCGCACGAGGTGCACCCGAGCGAGATCGCCTACGACTACTGGAGCTCGGTGCGCGCCCTCGAGGCGATCGGGCACCGCGAGGCGTTCGGCTTCAACTGGGACCCGTCGCACATGATGTGGCAGAACATCGACCCGGTCGCGTTCATCGTCGAGTTCGCGGACCGCATCTACCACGTCGACTGCAAGGACACGCGCATGCGGCCGCAGAACGGTCGCGCGGGCGTGCTCGGCTCGCACCTGCCATGGGGCGACCCGCGCCGGGGCTGGGACTTCGTCTCGACCGGGCACGGCGACGTGCCGTGGGAGGACGCCTTCCGCGCGCTCGACGCGATCGGCTACACCGGGCCGATCTCGGTCGAGTGGGAGGACGCCGGCATGGATCGCCTGCACGGGGCGGGGGAGGCCGTCGGCTACATCCGCTCGCTCCTGTGGCCCAAGCCGACGGCGTCGTTCGACGCGGCGTTCTCGAACCAGTAGCGCGCTACCGGCGCGGCAGCGCGAGGATGCGCTCGAACGCGGCGTCCGCCTCGGCGTCGATGCGCTGCAGTGACGGCGTCGCATCGATGAAGTCGACGATCTCGCGGGCGCCCTCGTCGAAGGTGATCGTCGTCGCGAACTCCGGCACGAGGGCCTTCACCTTCGCGTTGTCGAACACCATCGAGTTCGCCTTGTCGCCGATGAGGCCCGGGCCCCACTCGGGGTGCACCGCCGCGATCGTCTCGGAGGCCACGTGCACGAGCTCGGGCTCCGCGACCCCGGCGGCGTCGGCGAGCCACCCGTAGATCTGGTTCCAGGTGGGGGCGTGGTCTCCCGTGATGTGGAACGCGTCGCCGATCGCGAACGGATTGCCCAGGAGGCCGACGAACGCGACCGCGAAGTCGCGGTGGTGCGTGATGGTCCAGAGGCTCGTGCCGTCGCCGTGCACGAGCACGGGCTTGCCGACGCGCATGCGGGCGAGGTCGGTGTACCCGGCGAGCGTCGGCAGCAGGGTGCGGTCGTAGGTGTGCGACGGACGCACGATCGTCGCCGGGAACCGGCGTTCGCGAACGGCCTCGACGAGCAGGTCCTCGCAGGCGATCTTGTCGCGCGAGTACTGCCATTCGGGGTTCACGAGCGGCGTCGACTCGGTCACGGGCAGGCGGCTCGGCGGCGTCTGGTACGCCGAGGCGCTGCTGATGAAGACGTACTGCCCGACGCGCCCCTCGAACAGCTCGAGGTCGGTGCGCACATGCTCGGGGGTGAACGCGAGGAACTCGCAGACGACGTCGAACTCGAGCGGGCTCGCGGTGTCGCGTCCGAGCGCGGCGCGCACCGCGTCGGGCTCGCGGATGTCGGCGGTGATCGACCGCACGCCGGCCGGCAGCGGCCGCAGCGTCGACGAGGTCCCGCGGTTCAGCACGGTCACCTCGTGCCCGAGGTCGACCGCCCTGGCCACGCAGGCCGAGCTGATGACGCCACTGCCGCCGATGAAGAGGATGCGCTTGCTGCTCATCCCTCGATGCTGTCAGGCCCGAGCGGATGTCGCGACCCCGCGCCGTGCGTCCGGCTCAGTTCACCCGGACCAGCCGTCGTTGCCAGCCGCTCGAGCCGTCGGGGGCGATCGGCGCACGTTCCTCGATCTGCAGGTTGCCGTCGCGGTCGGTGGCGCGCACGGTGACGTTGTGGTTGCCGCTCGTGGCCTCCCACTCGAGGAACCACTGCACCCAGGTGTCGGCGTTCACGGGGTTCGAGAGCGTCGCCCGCTGCCAGGCGGCGTCGTCGATCTTGACCTCGACGTGGTCGATGCCCACGGTCTGCGCCCACGCCACACCCGCGATGACGGTCGTGCCGGTGTCGATCGCCTTCTCGAGGCGAGGCGTGTCGATGCGCGACGAGAGCTTGATCGGCGCCTTCGCGCTGTAGCCGCGCGGGGTCCAGTACGCCTCGTCGGCGTCGAAGCGCGTGACCTTCAGTTCGGTGAGCCACTTCGTCGCCGAGACGTACCCGTAGAGGCCCGGCACGACCATGCGCACCGGGAAGCCGTGCTCGAGGGGCAGCGGCTCGCCGTTCATCGCGACCGCGAGGATCGCGTCGAGCCCGTCGTCGGTGAGCGAGGCGAGCGGCGTCGACGCCGTGAACCCGTCGATGCTGCGCGAGAGCACCATGTCGGCGTCGGCCGCGGGCCGCGCCCTCGCGAGCACGTCGCGCACCGGCACGCCGAGCCATTTCGCGGTGCCGAGCAGGTCGCCTCCGACCTCGTTCGAGACGCAGGTGAGCGTGATCGAGTACTCGTCGAGCCCCATCGCGACGAGGTCGTCGAAGCCCAGTTCCACGCGCTCGCCGACCAGGCCGTCGACCACGAGCCGCCACGTTCCCGGATCGATGGACGGCACCGTCAGCGCGGTGTCGACCCGGTAGAAGTCGGCGTTCGGCGTGTACAGCGGCGTGATGCCGGGGATGTCGAGTTCGGCGCCCTCTGGGATCGTCACGGTCGAGTTCGGGGCGGGCAGCTTCAGCGCCCTGCGGATCGCCGCGATCGAGCTCGTCGCGGCTCCGGCCACGCGTGAGCCGACCCCCACGACGAGTGCGGATGCCGCGGCGATGCCGGCGAGCACGAAGAACCCGCGACGGTCGACGGATGCCTCTGGCCGGCCGCGCTTCGCCCGTTCGCCGGGATCGGGGGGAGCGGAGCCGGCGTCGCCCGCGGTGATGCCGTTCGCCGTGATGCCGCCCGCCGCGTCGGCGGTCGCCACGGCGGACGCGGTCGCCACGGCGGACGCGCCGTCGTGCCACGCCCGGAGCCGCCGCACGAGCAACTGCAGCACGAGGATGCCGGCCGCGGTGCCGACGAGGGGCGGAGCCCAGGCGAACGCCGTCGCCCCGGTGCGCGTGACGATGGCCGCGAGCGAGAGCGCGCCGGCCAGACCGAGCGCGACGGCACCGAGCGGCGGACGCAGGAACTGCAGCACGCCCGAGACGCCTGCGGCCACGAGCACCGCGAGCCCGAGCCCGCCGAGCAGCGCGAGCTTGTCGTTCGCGCCGAACAGCTCGATCGCGAGCTCTTTGGCCCACTGCGGCACGATGTCGATGACGAACGAGCCGACGGCGAGGATCGGGCTGCCGTCGCGCGCCACGAGGAACGCGACGAGCTCGGCCGCCGCGAGGAACACGCCCGCGCTGACGACGCCCGCGAGCGCGGCGAGCGACCACCAGCGCAGGCGCGACCCGCCGGCGCGGCCCGCGTATTCACCCTCGTCGTCGTTCGCTCGGACGGGTTGCTGCGCGGCGTGCTGCATGTCGGCCTCCATCGGGCGGGCACGATCTCCCGCTGGAGGTGGTTCGACACGGCCGCGCCGGTGGATTGGGCCGGGAGACGGGTTCGGCCGGCTCGTTGGCCCGCCGCGCTCAGGCGGGGATGACCGCGACCGCGCTCACCTCGACGAGGAACTCGGGGTTGGCCAGCGACGCGACCTGGTTCACCTGCACGGCGGTCGCGTGCCGGCCCCAGACCTGCGCCGAGGCGGCGAAGCCCTCGTTCGCGTCGGCGCCGCCGGCGAGCGTGATGGTCATCGAGACGACGTTGGTCTGGTCGGCTCCGGCCTCGGCGAGCACCGCGAGCACGTTCTCGAGCGCCTTCACGGTCTGGGGGCCGAGTCCGCCCTCGACCACGCTGCCGTCGGCGTTGCGGCCGTTCTGGCCGCCGACGTAGAGCGTGCTGTGGGCTCCGCTGACGAGGACGCCTTGGCTGAATGCCGGACTGGAATGCATCGTGGCGGGGTTGATGTGCGTGATCTCCATCACTCCGGTCTACGCCTGCCCACCGACATTCGTCGACCCCGTTGCATCCGCAGGCTCGGCGGATTTCGTCGGCTCCCGAGGCATCCGAACCTGTGACTTCTCGGCGTCGGCTTGCCCATCAGGTAAGCCTTACCTAAACTGAAGGCGTGCAAGCCTTCCCCCGCCTCCAGCCGGTCGTTCCCGGCGCCGCCCCAACGGCGAGGAGCGACAGATGGTGAGCCGCATGCGGCCGCGCTCGCAGCCGGGCCCGGTCATGCTGTTCGCCGGCGATGCCGGCGACGTGACCTCGATCCGCTCGCGCCTCGCCGACTGCCCCGCGAACGCCACGGGCATCGCGATCATCGAGGTGTTCAACACCGTGCAGATCGTGCACCTCGAGGCGCCGGCCGGCATCGCCGTGCACTGGGTCTTCCGCGAGAACCGCCGTGGCACGCTCGTGCCGCGCGGCGAGGCGCTCGTGACCGCCGTCGACGCCTGGCTCGACGAGTGGATGCGCCCCGAGGGCGGCGCAGAGGTCGTCATCTGGCTCGGCGCCCGCAGCTCGACGCTCGTCAACACCTTCGCGCATGCGCTCGAGCGCGAGCTCGCCGCCATCCGCTGACCGAGTTCGCGAAGGCTGGGCAGTCGGTGCGAATCGGCACTGCGGCGTGAGCGTGGTCCGTGGTCTCAGTGCAGGTTCCGCGCGGAGACGTCGCTGTGCCGCCGAATCCAATGCATTCGTACGCGGGGGAGCGGTTGGTTCCGCGTGAAGATGGCACATTCCGCGAAACTTGGCATCTAGATGGCAGATGGGCCGTCTATCGCGGATTCCTGTGTCGTTCGCGAGTTGCAGTACAGCGGCGAGGTGGTTTCGACGCACACTGAACTCAGGTACGTGAATGCTCAGAGCTGTGCGAGGCGTTCGAGGAATTCGTCGGCCATCTCGAGCTGTTGCCGAAGCCTCTCGCGGCGGGCGCGCGCGTCGGTGACGAATCGCTGGAAGATCTCTTCCGCTTCCGCGGTGTCGACGGTCGCGTCTTCGGCGGAGCGGGCGTCGATGATACGGAGTAGTTCGGCCATCTCGTCGAGTGAGAAGCCGAGCGGCTTCATCCGCCGGATGACGAGCAGACGCTCCAGGTCGCTGCCGGTGTAGAGCCGAAAGCCTCCCTCACTTCGACCAGTGGGCTTGAGCAGGCCGATCTCGTCGTAGTGGCGGATCGTCCGCAGGGAGAGTCCGGTCCGGTCGGCGAGCTCACCGATGTGCATGGTGGCGTCGGTCGTGGTCACGGTCATCTCCTCGATTCCCAAACCTACCCTAACGTTAGGGTAGAGTTCCTGAGTCGGCCGACAACGTCGGCCCTGGCGCAATGGGGCGCTCGCATCCTGACTTTATCCGCGGCTTGCTGGAAGCCCCCCGCCCTCTTGGAGTAACCCATGGCCATCCGTCAGCGTTCTGACGCGCCCGATCGATACAAGGCCGATCCGTCGGTCCTCACCGCGCTACGCACCCCGCGCATCCTGACCCGTGAGGTCCTCGCCGGGCTCGTCGTCGCCCTCGCCCTGATCCCGGAGGCCATCTCGTTCTCGATCCTCGCCGGCGTGGACCCGCGGGTGGGCTTGTTCTCCTCGTTCGTGATGGCGGTGTCGATCGCGTTCCTCGGTGGCCGCCCGGCCATGATCACCGCCGCGACTGGCGCCGTCGCCTTGGTCATCGCCCCTGTGGCCCGCGACTACGGCATGGACTATTTCATCGCCACGGTCATCCTCGCGGGCATCTTCCAGCTCCTGATGGGCGTGCTCGGCGTCGCGAAACTGATGCGCTTCATCCCGCGCAGCGTCATGGTCGGCTTCGTCAACGCACTCGCGATCCTGATCCTCACCGCTCAACTGCCGCATCTGATCGGCGTACCGTGGCTGGTCTACCCGCTGGTCGCAGCAGGCATCCTGATCATGGTGTTCATGCCCAGGCTCACGAAGGTGATCCCGGCACCGTTGGTCGCGATCATCCTCATCACGGTCGCCGTCGTCGTCACCGGGCTGAACGTGCCCACGGTCGGTGATCAGGGCGAGCTGCCCGAGAGCCTGCCCGAACTGTTCATCCCGAACGTCCCGCTCACCTGGGACACCTTCGCGATCATCGCGCCGTACGCGCTCGCAATGGCCCTCGTCGGCCTGCTCGAGTCGCTGATGACCGCCAAGCTCGTCGACGACGTCACCGACACCCACTCCCACAAGACCCGCGAAGCCTTGGGGCAGGGCGCCGCGAACGTGCTCTCCGGGCTGTTCGGCGGCATGGGAGGCTGCGCGATGATCGGCCAGACGATGATCAACGTGAAGGCGTCCGGCGCCCGCACCCGCATTTCCACGTTCCTCGCCGGCGTGTTCCTGCTGATCCTCGTGCTCGTGCTCGGCGACGTGGTCTCGATCATCCCGATGGCCGCACTCGTGGCCGTGATGATCATGGTCTCCGTCGCGACCTTCGACTGGCATTCCATCCGCTGGTCCACACTGAAGCGGATGCCGGCATCCGAGACGATCGTGATGGTCGCAACGGTCGCCGTGGTGGTCGCCACACACAACCTCGCGATCGGCGTCATCGTCGGCGTCATCGTCGCGATGATCGCGTTCGCCCGCCGCGTCGCGCACTTCGCCAGCGTCGAACGAACGCTCGCACTGGATGAACCGGTGCCGTCGGCCTACTACACCGTGAACGGGGAGCTCTTCTTCGCGTCCAGCAACGACCTGACCACCCAGTTCGAATACGCCGAGGACCCCGACCGGGTCGTGATCGACATGTCCGGATCCCACATCTGGGACGCCTCGACCGTCGCCGCGCTCGACGCGATCACCACGAAATATGAACACCACGGCAAACGCGCCGTCATCGTCGGCATGAACGAGGCCAGCACCAACCTGCACACCCGCCTCGCCGGCAACCTCGGCGCCGGCCACTAGCGTCCGGGAGCTCGTGCCCGAGTCCGCGTCTTTCGGGTCAGGCTCGGAGAATCGCCGGTTGCACCTCAACCGAGTCGGCGAGTCCGTTCGCAGCGAGGTAGTGCTCGGCGTCGAGCGCGGCCGCGCAACCGGTGCCGGCGGCCGTGATGGCCTGACGGTAACGCTTGTCGACGAGGTCGCCGCAGGCGAAGACCCCGTCGAGGTTGGTCCGGGTGGAGGGGTGCGCGACTTTCACGTAGCCGTCGTCGTCGAGGTCGATCTGGCCGGTCACGAGTTCGCTGCGCGGGTCGTGTCCGATCGCGATGAAGAGCCCGGTCGCATCGAGTGCGGTGTCGTCGCCGGTCGTGGTGTCGCGGAGTCGGAGGCGCTCGAGCCCGTCCTCGCCTTCGACGGCGATGACTTCCGCGTTCCAGTAGGGGCGGATCTTCGGGTTGGCGAGGGCGCGTTCCTGCATGATGCGGGATCCGCGGAGTGAGTCGCGGCGGTGCACGAGGGTGACGGAGTCGGCGAAGCGGGTGAGGAACATGGCCTCCTCGAGTGCTGAGTCGCCGCCGCCGACGACGGCGATGTCCTTGCCCTTGAAGAAGAATCCGTCGCAGGTGGCGCACCAGGAGATGCCACGACCGGTCAGGCGTTCTTCGCCCTCGATGCCGAGCTTGCGGTACGCCGAGCCCATCGCGAGCACGACGGCATGCGCCCGGTATTCGACGCCGTTGATGGTGCGGATGGTCTTGACCGGTCCGGTCAGCTCGACCTCGGTCGCGTCGTCGTAGACGATGCGGGCGCCGAAGCGTTCGGCCTGTTCGCGCATCTGGTCCATGAGTTCGGGGCCCATGATGCCGGTCGAGAAGCCGGGGTAGTTCTCGACCTCGGTCGTGGTGACCAGGGCGCCGCCGGCTTCCACGGAGCTCGCGAGCACGACCGGCGCGAGCCCTGCGCGGGCGAGGTACACCGCTGCGGTGTAGCCGGAGGGTCCTGAGCCGATGACGACGACGTTCTCGATGGCGGGTTCATGCATGGGGTGCAGCCTCCAGGCTGTGCAGCAGGTGTTCGACCTTGGAACGGATCTGGTCACGGACCCGGCGGACCCCGTCGAGGGTGAGCTCGTCGGGGTCGTCGAGGTGCCAGTCGAGGTACTGCTTGCCCGGGTAGACCGGGCAGGCATCGCCGCAGCCCATCGTGATCACGACGTCCGCGGCACGGACGACGTCATCGGTGAGCGGCTTCGGGAACTCCTGGGCAAGATCGATGCCGGCCTCGGTCATGACCTGGACGACGGATGCTCCGAGGTCGGATGCGGGCTGGGATCCTGCCGACCGAACGTGAACACGGTCGCCGCCGAGTTCGCGGAGGTACGCGGCGGCCATCTGCGACCTACCGGCGTTCTGCACGCACACGAACAGGACCTCGGGCACCGGCTTCGCGATCGCACCCTTGGACTGCGCCAGCGCCATGAGCCGATCCTGCGCGAAGCGAGTGGCGAGGCTGGGCAGGTGGGTGTTGACCGTCGCGGTGCGCGCGAGCGCGGTGTACGACTCGAAGACCACCCGTTCGACGGTCTCTTCGCTGAAGATTCCGTCGAACCGGACGGCAAGGCGTTCACTGGCCCGGTGCAGCACGGAGTCGGGTGTGAGGAGCGGCGGTTGCTCGGTGCGCGTCATGATCCTGACCGTCCGTCGGGCGGATCAGACCGTGGCGTTCGCGGGCAGGAGTTCGCTGATGAGTTCTTCCACGCGGCGGCGGATCTCGTCACGGATCGGGCGCACGGACTCGATGCCCTGGCCGGCCGGGTCCTCGAGCTCCCAGTCCTCGTAGCGCTTGCCGGGGAAGATCGGGCAGGCGTCGCCGCAGCCCATGGTGATCACGACGTCGGATTCCTTCACCGCGTCGACGGTGAGGATCTTCGGGGTGTTGCCGGTGATGTCGATGCCCTCTTCACCCATGGCTTCGACGGCGATCGGATTGATCTGGTCCTTCGGCTCGGACCCTGCCGAGCGGACCTCGACCCGGTCCCCGCCGAGCTCACGCAGGTACCCGGCGGCCATCTGGGAGCGGCCGGCATTGTGGACGCAGACGAACAGGACGGAAGGCTTCTCAGTGCTCATATATAAATCATAGACCGCCATCTATCATTTGGCTACTCGGGTGGGAACCTTCTTCTCCTCTCGCCCTGTCGTTGCGGCCCGAATGGGGAAGAGAAAGCCGACCAGCACGATTCCAAGGACCGCGCCGACGATCTGGGCGCCGACGAACGGGAGGACTGAGGTGGGCGAGATGCCGGCGAAGGTGTCCGAGAAGACGCGGCCGATTGTCACGGCTGGATTCGCGAACGAAGTGGAGCTGGTGAACCAGTACGCCGCGCCGATGTACGCGCCGACCGCAGCCGGGATGATGCGGGTGTTGCCGCTGCGCACGAGCGCGAAGATCACGAGCACGAGTCCGGCGGTCGCGACGAGCTCGGCGAGCAGCGTGGACGGTGTCGCGCGCCCCGTGGTGGCGATGGCGGTGGGCACGTCGAACATCGCGTTCGCGAGCACTGCACCCGCAATAGCGCCGAGCACCTGGGCGGCGACGTAGGGTGCGAGGTCGTGGAGGGCGATTCCGGGGCCGCCGCTCCTGCGGGAGAGCCACCAGTCGGCGAGCGAGACCACGGGGTTGAAGTGCGCACCGGAGAGCGGCGCGAGGACCGAGATCAGAACCGCGAGACCGAGCGTGGTGGCAAGGCTGTTCTCAAGCAACTGCAGGCCGACGTCCTCCGGGGAGAGTGATGATGCGGCGATCCCGGAGCCGACGACGATCGCGACGAGCAGCCCGGTTCCGAGGAACTCGGCGACGAGGCGGCGGGCGAGCGGGGCAGGGCTGGGCTGGGGTGACTCGTCGGTCATCGGTCCTGTCGATCGATCAGAGCGTGGAGAGCAGTTCGCGGATGCGGCGCTCGATGTCATCGCGGATCTCCCGTACCTCGGAGATGGGCTTGCCCACGGGGTCGGGGAGGTCCCAGTCGAGGTAGCGGCGGCCGGGGTAGATCGGGCAGGCGTCGCCGCAGCCCATCGTGATCACGACATCCGCAGCCCGAACGACCTCGTCGGTCAGGGGCTTGGGGTATTCGCCAGCCAGCGGGACGCCGATCTCATCCAGTGCAGTCAGGACGGAGCTGCGCACCACACCGGCGGGATCGGACCCGGCCGTGCGCACGTGCACCCGGTCGCCGGCGAGGTGTCGGAGGATTGCGGAGGCCATCTGCGACCTTCCGGCGTTCTGGACGCAGACGAACAGCACCTCCGGGACCGGGCTCGACGCTGGCGCCACTCGGGCGAGGGCGTCGAGCCGGTCCGCCGCGAACTGCGCCGCGAGCGACGGCAGGCGCCGGCCCGGCGCAGGCCGTTCGGCCAGGAGGTCATAGCTCTCGCGTACGTACCGCTCGACCGTCTCCGGGCTGAAGGTTCCGCGGTACCGCTCGCTGAGATCTCGCACCACCCGCTCCAGCACCGGATCGACCGGCACGGATGGCTCCTGGGCGCGAAGGATCTCAGCCAACCGGTCCGCGTGCTCGTCAGCAAGTGAATACCAAGTGCGACGCCCGTCGGGCTGCCGCTGCACCAGGCCCTCGTCGAGGAGCGCCTTCATGTGGTGACTCACGGTCGGCTGCCGCAATCCGAGTTCCTCGGCGAGCCGGCCGACGAGCGCGCGGCCGTCGGCGGCTTCGAGGATGCTGCGCAGGATGTGGGCCCGCGTCGGGTCGGCGACGAGCCGCAACTCGCGAGCAGAGTCCACCGAAGCATCCATAGACCAAAGTCTATCTAACGATCGTCTGCAGATGCGAGGATGCTCAGATCGGACGCCTACCCATCCTCGGTATCGTCAGCGCGGCGGAGCTCGATCAGGATCGTGTCCCGCCAATTGCCTGCGTGGGGGCCGTAGCCCATGCGTGCGATGCGTTCGCGTCGGCCGACGGTGCGGAAGCCGGCGCGTTCGTGGAGGGTGAGGCTCGCGACGTTCTCGGGGAAGATCGAGGACTGGATCATCCAGTACCCGGCCGCGTTCGCCGCCTCGATGAAGGCGGTGAGCAGCTGCCGCCCGGCGCCGGTTCCCTGCGCGGCGGGGTCGACGTAGATCGAGTGCTCGATCACGCCCCGGTACACCTCACGCGCGGAGACCCGGGATGCCGCGGCCCACCCGATCACGCTGCCACCCGTATCGCAGGCGACCAACCGGGCATCGGGCACCCGGGATTGGTCGAAGGCGTCCCAGCTCGGCGGCTCTGCCTCGAACGTGGCGTTGCCGGTGCCGATACCCGCGGCGTAGATCGCCTGCACGGCCAGCCAGTCCGATGCCTCCATCCGCCGGACGGTCGTCACGAGCAGCAGCTCGAGGCGCCACTCGACGCATCGCTCGTGCCGCACGACGACCCGTCGGGCGCGAGACTCGTCGAGCAGACACCCGTCTCGGGCAGCACGAGCTCGACGTTGCTGGCCGCCTCGATGTCGCCGGCGAGCCAGGCCGTGATCGAGCGGACCTGCTCGTACCCGGTTGCGAGGAGGAAGGTCGGTGCACGGCCGTAGCTCTTCATGCCCGCGAGGAAGAACCCGGGCTCGGGGTGGGTGAGCTCGGCGAATCCGTGCGGCTCGACCGTGCCGCAGGTGTGCACGTTCGGGTCGATGAGCGGTGCGAGGCGCTTGGGTGCCTCGACGATCTCGTCGAGTTCGAGGCGGATCTCGCGGAGCATGTCGAGGTCGGGACGGAAGCCCGTGGCACTGACGACGAGGTCGGTGTCGTGCTCGACGAGCTCGCCTGCGCGGGCGCCGACGAGTCGGACGCCGTCGTCGGTGCGGCCGAGGCGCACGATCTCGAACCGGTCGAGCACGGTGATGCGGCCGGCGGCGACGAGGGCGTCGACGCGGCGGCCGATCGACGCGCGGGCCGCGAGCCCATCGTCGTCGGAGGTGGTGACGCGGACGGCGCTGGCGTTGCGGATCAGCCAGGTGATGCGGGTGTCGGGCTCCTGCTCGGCGAGTTCTGCCAGGGCCAGGAGCGTGTTGGCTGCCGAGTGTCCGGCGCCCACAACGGTGGTGTGCCGGCCGGTGAAGCGGGCCCGTTCGCGGCCGAGGACGTCGGGCAGTGCGTGGCTGACCCGGTCGGCGACGTCGCCGAGGCCCAGCGGGTTCAGGCCGGAGGAGGCGAGGCTGTTCGGGTGCGCGTAGGTGCCCGAGGTATCGATCACGGCGCGCGCGGTGAACTCCTCGACGCCGTCGACGGTGTGCGCGCGGAGCAGGAACGGGGTGGATGCGCGACGCGCGGTGCGGGTGCGGTCCATGCCCTGACGGGTCACCGCTTCGACCTGGACTCCGGTGCGGATGCGACCGGCGATCTCGTCGAGCGCGGCCAGCGGCTCGAGATACCGCTCGACGAGCTCGGTGCCCGTGGGGAGGCTCTCGGGTGCGGGGAGCTGCCATCCGGTCGCTTCGAGCAGGCGACGCGAGGCCGGGTCGACGACGTGCTTCCACGGCGAGAACAGCCGGGTGTGGCCCCACTGCCGAATACTGGAACCGATCTGGTCACCTGCTTCGTAGATCACGAAGTCGATGCCGCGCTCGACGAGATTCGCCGCAGCGGCCAGCCCGACCGGACCCGCGCCGATGATCGCGACGGGCAGGCTGTCGAGAGCGCGCTGCTGCAGACTCGGCACAGTGAGATCGATCAACGTCATGACAGGCGCCTCCTCAGGCATCGATGAACTTCGATATTGAGTGTGCCCACTTCATCGATGTTTGTCAATATTCGGATAGAGTGGTCGACATGTCCACCACGCTGCTGCCCGTGATCCAGCCCGACGCGGCTGTGTGCTGCACGCCGCTGACCAGCGAGGCCATGGACGCCGAGCGTGCAGACACCCTCGCGAAGAAGCTGAAGGCCCTGGCCGACCCGACCCGGCTCCGGCTGGTGTCGATCGTCGCCGCATCCGAAGGCACCGAGGCGTGCGTCTGCGATCTCACCGAACCCGTCGGCCTCAGCCAGCCGACCGTGTCGCACCACCTGAAGATCCTCATGGAGGCCGGCTTCCTGACCCGGAGAAAGCGCGGCACCTGGGCGTACTACAAGCTCGTGCCCGGCGCGCTCGGACAGCTGTCCCAGCTGCTCGACGTCACGGCCTCCCGCTGAGCCCGGCCAGCCGCCGACCGTGTTCAAGTTTCCGCTCGGAGTGCGCCTTGCCGCGCTTTCCATCGGGCAGGTCATCAGCTGGGGCATCCTCTACTACGCGCTGATCATCGCCGCACCTCGATCGCGGAGGAGGCCGGCTGGAGCGTCGCGACCATCACGCTCTGCATCATCGAGCCATCCAGGCGGCGGCAACTGCTCGCTCATGAGCTGAGTGGCACGAGGCTCGGCGAGGAGTGCTCGGGAGCGGCTGGAGGCCGGGAAGGGTTGCCGCATGCAGTGCAGGTGCGGCCAGAGTTTCTCAAGGATCGCTGACGGATCCCAGACCGACTGTGCTCGTCAACGCTGAGGTCGCTTGGATCAGACGATCGTCGGAACGGCGCTCGGCGACGTTCTCGATCAGATGCAACTGCGTCCCATCAGGATCGACAAGGAATCCTGCTCGTTGCCCCCAGATCTGCAACCGCACAGGGTGCAGTCGCGGACGCCCGACGGTCTTCTCGACGACGCCCGCACCCTTGATCTGCCGATACAGCTCATCCACGTCATCGACCCGGACGCTGCACATGAAGGAACTCTCCCCGGGCACGAGTTCAGGAAACAGGAAGAACTCCAACCGAAGCTCCTCGCGGCGGAGAATCAGCCAGCCGTCATCGCGATACGCCAACTCGAAACCGAACCCGCCATAGAACGCGATCGTGCGCTCGAAGTCACGAGACGGCAGATTCGGCACCGCATGATCGGTCATGACGCAAGCCTACGACCGACCACATTTCTCAGACCCTGTCGGTACGGAGTTCGGCGCCGACCATGATGGCCTCGACGATCTCCTGAACCGCGGACTCGTCGGGGAGCCCGCCGAGTTCACCGGCGAAGAGCAGATGCCCGGTGCCGATCAACGTCTGCGCGAGAACAGCAGGTGCGGCGTCGGGACGGATGCGGCCCGCACGTTGCTCGGCAATCAGATAGCGCGTGAAGCCGTCCACCGCTTCGGTGAGTGTCGGGATCCCTTGGCGGGTCTGCTCCTGAAGAAGCGTGTGGAGTTCATCGCGGGAGAGCACGAGTCGAATGATCGCCAACCCGACCGGGTCGAACAGCCGGATGATCCCCGCCTGGAGGTTGCCGACCACGGTTCCCTCTCCCGCCTGACCGACGAGGTCTGCCGATATGGCGTCGACGGCTGCGATCCGTTCCAGAACAAGCGCCGCGAGGAAGTCGGCGAAATCGGCGAAGTGCCGGTGGAGGACGCCTTTTGCGACGCCCGCCTCGTCAGTGACGGTGCGACTGGTCAGGCCCGCCGGCCCGCTACGGCGCAGGATCCGCTCACCGGCCGCCAGAAGCTGGGAGCGTGCATCGCGGAGGTCGACTCCAGTGGGCATGCGAGTTCCGTCCGCTTGAGAATGGGCAACCGCCCCACTTAGAGTGGGCGCATGGTCACTCTATCTACTTCTCCAACCCCTCCGGCGAACGATGCCGCGCACCTCCACCCCGAGATCGCCCAGGGCTTCGGATCGGATGCCGAGAAGTACGACCGCGTGCGGCCGCGGTACCCGGCCGCACTCATCGACGCGATCGCCGAGCAGCTGCCCGGCCACTCGATCCTGGACGTCGGGATCGGCACCGGCATCTCGGCCGAACCGTTCCGCGGCCGCGGGTTCGCGGTGCTCGGTGTCGAGCCCGATCCGAAGATGGCCGCGGTCGCGCGCGCGAAGGGCTTCGCGGTCGAACTCGGACGATTCGAGGACTGGGACCCGGAAGGGCGCACCTTCGACGGCGTCATCGCCGGGCAGACCTGGCATTGGGTCGATCCGGTTGCCGGTGCAGGCAAGGCCGCGAGCGTGCTGCATCCCGGCGGTCGGTTGGCGATCTTCTGGAATGCCGCCGTCCCTTCGCCAGAGGTCGCCGGCGAGTTCGCGAAAGCCTTCGCGTCCCTCGACACCGGGCTCCCATTCAACCCTTGGACCGCCGCACCGCAGGCCGACCCCTACGGCTCGATCATCGACCAGGCGGCCGATGGTCTCCGGGCGACCGGCGCCTTCGGCCCGACGCAACGCCTGGCCGTCGAGTGGCAGGCGACGATCGGCCGCGACGCCTGGCTCGAGCAGGCCTCGACGGCCGGCGGCATCAACCGCCTCCCTCGGGACAAGCTCGACCCACTGCTCAAGGGCATGAGCGACGCGATCGACGCCATCGGCGGGACGCTCGTGATCGACTACACGACGGTCGCAGCGATCACCGAGCGCCTGCCTGGTTGACCCTGCCGACCGCGCGCCTCTGTCCGCCCGCCCCGGTCGCCGCGCTCTGGACCGCGATGTCACAGCGGGCTCAACGCCCGCCCGCAACCGATCGGTCGTCGATCCGGAGAAGATGGGAGCCACATTCGGTTCCATCCGTGGATATGGTGGCCGACGGTTCGGTGCGCGCCTTGCGGCTCGGCGATCAGGCGGCGTCAGAACTCTGATCGAGTCCACGGTTCCCCGACCGCCACGCGTTCCGCTTCCTGGTTCGGTTCAGGGTCGAGGACCTGCGCAACCGTAGGGTCGTCGTGACGGGTCGACCGGGAAAGGTCACGCGAGAATCGACGCTCAGTCGGCGATGCTCCAGTAGGTCGCGATCGCGCCGGGGTGCTGCTCGGTGATCGACCACTCGACCGAGCGGTCCCAGGTCGGATCCGTGTGGCCCGCGTACTCGACGTCGATCGAACCGTCGTCGGCGGTCACCACGGCGGTGACGATGCCGGTGTGGTCGCGGTCGCCCGAGTCGTCCCAGTCGAACTGCACGAGGTCGCCGATCTTCACCTGATCCCGCTGGACGTCGGTGAGCAGCGTCGCCTTCTCGGGGTGCTCCTCGAGGTAGCGCATGAACCCCGTCGAGCTGCGCCAGGCCACCGAGCTCGTGTAGCCGTCGCCCACGGCATACCACCACTCGTCGTCTTCGGTCCACCCGCGGGCGAGCAGCGACTGGCTCGCGAAGGCCATGCAGTCGTTCTCGTCGATGAAGCCGTACTGCTCGCTCTCGGTGTCGCCCCAGTGCTCGTGCACGTACCGCATCTGCGCGGTGACGGCGGGGTCGAGCGAGGCCCAGTCGAGCACGGCGGCCGTCTCGGGGTCGAGCTCGTCGTCGGCGATGTCGACGGTCGTGGTGTCGTCGCCGCGGCTCGCCGGACCCTGTGCGCCCTGGACGGCCGAGGCCCAACCGAGGGCGACGAACCCGCACGTCATGATCACGACCGTCGCGGCGGCGAGCAGCACGAGGGCGCGGCGCCGGCGGAAGGCTCGGCTGCGGGGGACGCGGGCAGGGTTCGACATCGCTTCGACGCTACGTCGCGATCCTGTGCTGCGGCCTTGCGCCACGCGTGAACCCGCCATGTCCGGTTACCGGTTTCCCGCCGGCCGGCGGCGGAGCGGATGACGCACCAGAGCGGATGCCGCAGCCGCAGGTCGTGGCCGCGGCATCCGCTCTCGATCCGGTGCGGAGCACCGCTCAGGTGTTCAGCGCCGCCGTCGGCGAGGTGCGGGCGGCGCGAACGGCGGGCAGCGCGCCGGCGATCGCCCCGACGAGCACGGTGGCCAGCACTCCCGCCGCGAGCACGGCTGGCGGCACCGCCACGAGCCATCCGTTCGCCCCCGCGACGATCGCGGTGATCGCCAGGCCCAGCGCGGTGCCGGCGATGCCGCCGTACAGGGCGAGCAGCATCGCCTCGACGAGGAACTGCGAGCGGATGTGCCCGCGCGTGGCACCGAGCGAGCGTCGCAGGCCGATCTCCTGGCGACGCTCGAGCACCGAGATCACCATCGTGTTCGCCACGCCGATGCCGCCGACGAGCAGGGCGATCGAGCCGACCCCCACGAGCAGGCCGGTGAACGCCTGGTCGATCGTGTTCTTCGCGGCGAGCGCGTCCGACGGGCGGCTGACCTTCACCTCGTTCGGCGACTCGGGGTCGATCGTCGCGGGCAGCAGGTCGCGCACGTCGGCGACCCGGTCGTCGGCCGAACGCTCGTAGACGATCGTCGGCGAGCCGTCGAATCCGAAGAGCGCGGCGGCGATCGGCGCGCCGACGATCGCGACCGTGTCCAGCTCTGGGGCGAGCGGCGAGCGGTCGAGGATGCCCACGACGGTGAACTGCTGACCGCCGATGAGCACCTGGCTGCCGATCGTGACGATGCCGAGGCGCTCGGCGGCCTTGGAGCCGAGGACGACGGCGGGATACTGCTCGGTCGCGTCGTTCAGCCACGCGCCCGACGCGAGCGTCGAGCCGGTGGCCTCGAGCAGCTCGAGGTCGGCGGCGACCGCCGAGAGGCCGCCGGTCGCCCCGGGATCGATGCGCGCGCTGCGGTACACGCCGACGTCGGCGAGCTTCGCCGTCCAGCTCGCGTTCTCGACGCCGTCGATGCGGCGCACGCGATCGACCGCGTCGGCCGGCAGCTGCGTGTCCTCGCCGAAGAAGTCCGACCCTGCCGACGCGGTGAGCAGGTTCGTGCCGAGGGATGCCAGGCGCTCCTTCACGAGCGCCTCGCTCGAGGTCGAGATGCCGACGACGGCGATCATCGCGGCGATGCCGATCGCGATGCCGAGCGCCGAGAGCGCGGCCCGGAGCGGTCGGGCGCGGATCCCGTGGAAGCCGAGCCCGACGAGGTCGCCGGCCCGCAGGCGCGAGCGGATGCCGCTCACGTCGCCGCTCCCACGAGCGATCCGACCGCCGTGGCCGGGCCGGCGCCCGTGGCCGATCCCGCGCCCGAATCGCCGACGATGACGCCGTCGCGGATCGCGACCTGTCGCGGCATCCGCTCGGCGACCTGCGGGTCGTGCGTGATCACGACGACCGTGGTGCCCGCCGCGTTCAGCTCGGCGAGGATCGAGACCACGCCGGCGCCGGAACGCGAGTCGAGGGCGCCGGTCGGCTCGTCGGCGAGGATGAGCGCGGGCTCGCCGACGACGGCCCTGGCGATGGCGACGCGCTGGCGCTCACCGCCCGACAGCTCCTGCGGGCGGTGCCTCGCACGGGCGGCGAGGCCGACCCGCTCGAGCGCGATCGCGGCACGTGCCCGCCGCTCGCGTGCCGGGACGCCCGTGTAGAGCAGGCCGGCGGCCACGTTGTCCAGGGCGCTGACGCCCTCGGCGAGGTGGTACTGCTGGAAGACGAACCCGATCGTGTGCGCGCGCAGCGCCGAGAGCTCGGCATCGCTCATCGCGCCCGTGTCGAGCCCGTCGATGTCGATGCCGCCCGAGCTCGGCCGGTCGAGCGTGCCCATGAGGTTCAGGAGCGTCGACTTGCCCGAGCCGCTCGGCCCCACGATGGCGAGCATCTCGCCACGCTCGACGTGGAGGTCGACCTGCGAGAGGGCGACCGTCGGCGGCGAGCCGTACGAGCGCGTGATCGCCGACATGCTGATCAGCGGCGCGCTCATTCGGGCACCACGACCTCGTCGCCGGCCTCGAGGTCGCCGCCGGTGACCTCGACCAGGCCGTCGGCGAAGGCGCCGAGCTCGACCGGCACGAGCGAGGTCGCACCGTCGGCGAGCACCTCGACCCCGAACCCGCCGCCCGGGCGGGCGAGCAGGGCGATGACGGGCACGAGGAGGGCGTCCTCACGCTTGACGGCGGTCAGCTCGCCGCTCACGGTCACGTCGTCGAGCCCGTCGGCGGATGCCGGGTCGTCGAGCGTGATCGTCACGGGGAGCTTCAACTTCTTGCCGCCCTGGCCGTCGTCCTGCTCGACGGGAGCCCCGACGGCTGCGACGGCGCCCATCGCCGTCGTGCCGCCGGGCAGGCTCAGCTGCACCGGCGTGCCGACCGCGGCGGTCTCCTTCAGGTTCGGGGCGAGGAAGGCGAGCACCTGCTTGACCGTGCCCGAGACCGAGAGGACGGACGCACCCGCGGCATCGCCCACGGCGACCTTCTGCGATGCGACGCGCATCGGCTGCGGCAGGAAGACGATGCGCCCCGGCTCGATCGAACCGGTCTCCTCGAGGCCGAGCGACTCCTGCCAGGCCTCGATCGCGGCGGCGGTGGACTCCGCGAACTCCTCGTCGGGCTCGCGCTCGAAGAAGCCGAGGGCGGCGAGGTTCTGCTCGAGCTGCAGCACGTCGGGGCCGTCGTCCATGCCGTACGCGAAGGCACGCCACATCGGGAGGTCGCCGAGCAGCAGCATGACGGGGCGGTCGTCGACGCGGAACAGCTCCGCGCCGCGATCGAGCACCGTGCCGACGGCGGGCATCGAGGTCACGGTGCCGCCGAGCACGGTGCCGAGGTCGTGCGCCTCGCCGTAGCCGAGCCGCCCGCTCAGGCGGATGCGTTCGGTGAGGTCGCCGCGCGTCACGGTCGACGTCGCGGCATCGACGACGTCGTTCGCGTCATCGGCCGCGGAGGCGGTCGGTCGCGTGGCGACGAAGACCGCCGCGACGATGCCGATCACCGCCACGCAGGCGGCCGCGACGAGCAGGACGGTGCGGGGTCGTCGCGAGGGGCGCGTGGGCGCCGCGACATCCGTCGCCTCCGGCCCCTCCGTTCGCGCGGCCGTCACTGCTGCGACTCCGGCATGTCGGGGAAGCCGGCCTCGTCGCTGCAGGCGTCCATCACCTCGGGATCCATCTCGTCGGCGGGCATCGCCTGAACCGCGATGCCGTTGCCGTCGCCCGAGATCTCGGGGTCGGGGAAGTCGTAGCCCGCCTCGCGCATGCACGCGGCGAAGGCGAGCATCGACTCCTGCATCTCCTCCTGGTCGGGCATGCCCGGCCGCACGGGCGGCTCGCCGACCTCGTCGATGCACTTCTCGTTCGCGGCGTTCATCGCCTCGAGGTCGATCTCGCCGGGGTCGATCTCGAGGGTCTCGCCTTGGCTCTCGCCGCCGCTCACGCTGCCGGTGGCACTGCTGAAGGTCGTCGCCATGTCGACGCCCTCCGCCTTCATGCAGGCCTCGAAGTCGATGGACCAGTCGTCGTAGGCGGCATCCGAGTCACCGGCGGCGAGGTCGGGGCTCTCCGCCGGGCCGGGAGTGCAGGCCGTGAGCGCGGCGAGCAGCACGCCGATGCCGGCGAGCGCGAGGCTCGCTCGGGTGCGGCGGGGGGTGCGTGTTCTCATCAGGGGATCCTTTCGTTCGCGCCGGAACGGGCGCTCGTCCCAGCACACTCACAGCGGGGTCGTAGCGGGGTAAAAGGCAGTCCTGACGATTTCCTTACCCTCCGCCGGGTTCACTGGGGGCGACCGGATGCTGCAGACGAACGGAGACCGAAGATGCGCGTGCTGATCGTGGAGGACGAGCCCTACCTCGCCGAGGCCGTGCGGGCGGGGCTCGCGCTCGAGGCGATCGCCGCCGACGTCGCCGTCGACGGCGAGAGCGCCCTGTTCAACCTCGACGTGAACGACTACGACGTCGTGCTGCTGGACCGCGACCTGCCCGGTGTGCACGGCGACGACGTGTGCCGCACCCTCGCGGCCCGCGAGGAGCGGCCGGCGATCCTCATGCTCACGGCGGCCCGCCGCGTCGGCGACAAGGTCGGCGGACTCGAACTCGGCGCCGACGACTACCTCGCGAAGCCCTTCGAGTTCCCCGAGCTCGTCGCCCGCGTGCGCGCGCTCGGCAGGCGCAGGTTCACGGCCCTGCCGCCGCAGCTCGAGGCGGCGGGGGTGACGCTGGACCCGTTCCGGCGCGAGGTCTTCCGCGACGGACGCTTCGTGCGCCTCAGCCGCAAGGAGTTCTCGGTGCTCGAGGTGCTCATGCGCGCGAACGGCGGGGTGGTCAGCGCCGAGACCCTGCTCGAGAAGGCCTGGGACGAGAACGCGAACCCGTTCACGAACTCGGTGAAGGTCACGATCTCGACGCTGCGGCGCAGGCTCGGCGAACCGTGGATGATCCGCACCGATCCGGGCGCCGGGTATGCGATCGACGTCGCCCGTGGCTGAGGTCGCGGTCGGCCCCGCGGCATCCGCCCCTCGCACGTTCCGGCTGACGGTGCGCGCGCGGCTCGCGCTCACCTACGCGGTGCTGCTCGCGGTGGCGGGCGCCGTGCTGCTCCTGATCATCGCCGTGATCGTGGGCCTCGTGCCGACGTACGAGTTCGCGACGCCGCTGGCCGTCTCCGGGACCACGGCCGACACGCTCTCCGTGCAGTCCGTGCCCGCTGCAGCCCTCCCGACCGAGGCGTTCCCTGAGTACGCGGAGACGACCGACGTGGGCCTGCTCGCCGGGACGACCGGAGCCTCCGCGGTCGTCGTGAGCTCGCGGGCCGACATCGTGCAGCTGCTGCTCTGGGTCTCGGCCGGCGCCCTCGTGCTCCTCGTGGCGGGCGGGGCGTGGGCCGGCTGGTTCGTCGCCGGGCGCATGCTCCGGCCGCTCCAGGCCGTCAACCGGGCCGCCGGCCTGGCGTCGCACGGGCACCTCGACCACCGCATCGCCCTCGGGGGCCCGCGCGACGAGATCACCGACCTCGCCGACACGTTCGACGCGATGCTCGCCGCCCTCGAGCGTTCGGTGAACGCCGACCGGCGGTTCGCCGCGAACGCCTCGCACGAGCTGCGAACACCGCTGGCGACGACCAGGGCGATGCTCGACGTGGCGCTCACCTCACGCGCAACGGCTGACATGGCGCTGCTCGAACGGCTGCGCGAGATGAACGAGCGCAGCATCGACACGGTCGAGGCGTTGCTCGACCTCTCGCAGGTCGACTCGGCCGAGCCCGGACGACGCGCACCGGTCGAGCTCGCGGCGCTCGCCGCATCCGTCGCCGACGAGGCCGGGCCGGAGGCCGACCGGAGCGGCATCCGCGTCAGCACGGCGCTCGGAGGGCTCCGCGTCGACGGCGAGGCGCAGCTGTTGCGCCAGCTCGTCGCCAACCTCGTGCAGAACGCGATCCGCCACAACGTGCCGGGCGGATTCGTGACGGTGACGACGGATGCCGCGAGCTCGACGCTCGTGGTCGAGAACGGCGGTGTCGTGCTCGATGCCTCGGCCGTCGCGACCTTCACCGCGCCGTTCACGCGTGGCGGAGGGCGCACGCGGGACGCGGCCGACCGTGGCCGGGGTCTCGGCCTCTCGATCGTGGCGGCGATCGCCGACCGGCACGACGCGGGCCTCGAGCTCGCTCCGAGGCCCGGCGGCGGCCTGCGCGCCACGGTGCGCTTCCCGCGCTGACGCGCGGCGCCGACGCGGAGCGCCGACGCAGACATGCCGCAGAGCGGATGCCGCGGCCGCAGGTCGTGGCCGCGGCATCCGCTCGCGAGGGGCGCGGTCAGCGCTCGGTGACCGTGCCCGCCTTGATGTGCAGGCGGCGCTCGGCCCGGCGGGCCACGGCGGAGTCGTGCGTGACGACGATGAGCGTCAGTCCACGGTCGCGCCAGAGCCCCTCGAGGATGTCGAGGATCTCGTCGCGGGTCTCCTCGTCGAGGGCGCCCGTCGGTTCGTCGGCGAGCAGCACGTCGGGCTCCTTCACGAGCGCCCGCGCGATGGCGACGCGCTGCTGCTGCCCGCCCGAGAGCTCGCTCGGCAGGTGCCCGGCGCGGTCGGCGAGCCCGACGGAGGCCAGCGCCTCGGTCGCCCGCTTCGCCCGCACCTCGCCCGAGATGCCGAGCGGTTCGAGCGCGGTCTCGACGTTCTCCTGCGCCGTGAGCGTCGGGATCAGGTTGAACCCCTGGAACACGAACCCGATCTCCTTCGCGCGGATCTTCGCGAGCCGGCCGTCCGGCATGTTCGAGATGTCGTCGGCGCCGATGGTGATCGAACCCGAGGTCGGCCGGTCGAGCCCGCCGAGCATCTGCAGCAGGGTCGACTTGCCTCCGCCCGTCGGCCCCTGGATGGCCACGTGCTGGCCGGCGCCGATCTGCAGGTCGACGTTCTTCAGGGCGTGCACGGTGCGGTTGCCCTGCCGGTAGGTCTTCGTGAGTCTCGTGAGCGTGTACATGGTCTCCTCTGTTCCTAGCGCGAGCGGATGTCTCGAGCGGATGTCGCCGGGTCGGGTGTCGCCGGGTCGGGCGTCGCAGGGCCGGTCAACCGACGCTCCGCAGGGCCTCGGCGGGGCGCAGGCGCGAGGCGCGCCATCCGCCGATCGCGCCGGCGAGCAGGCCGCCGAGGATCGCGATGCCGACGGCGATCGCGATGACCGACACCGTGACCGGGGCGTTCAGCACGACCTCGGTCGTGGTCGCCGCGGTCTGCGACATCGGGCCGCCGAAGCCGCGCACGGCCTGGCCGCCGGCCGCATCGCCGCCCGCCGCACCCCCGCCCGGGCCGCCGCCGGCCAGGTCGAAGCCGCCGCCGGACGCGCTGCCCGACAGGGTCGGCGCGATGACGTTGATCACGACGATGCCGACGAGGCCGATCGCGATGCCGAGCGCACCGCCGATGAGGCCCTGCACGAGGGACTCGCCGGCGACCTGGCCGACGATGCGACGGTTCGACCAGCCGATCGCCTTCAGCGTGCCGAACTCGCGCGTGCGCCGGGTGACGCCCGAGATCGTGAACAGGATCGCGATGAGGAACGCGGCGACGAGCACGGCGAGCGAGAGCCAGAGGCCGAGGTTCGACACGAGGTCCGATGCCGTGCTGAGCGAGCCCGAGACGCTGGACGCGAGGTCCTCCTGCGTCGACACGGTCGCGTCGGGCAGCGCGGCCTCGAGGTCGGCCTGCACCTGCGCGATGTCGGTCGACGACGCGGCCTGGACGTAGACGTTCGAGATCATGCCGTCCTCGCCGGAGAGCGCCTGGGCGACGTCGAGCGGGATGTAGACGTTCGCCGCGCTCGCCGAGTCCGCGGCATTCGAGGCGACCGTGCCGACGATCTCGAACTCGGTGCCGCCGAGGTCCAGCGTGTCGCCCACGGCGAGTTCGGCGCTCGTGGCGTAGTCGGCGTCGAGCACGGCGACGTTCTCGCCCCCGTCGTCGGCATCGAGCGTGCGGCCCTCGGCGAGCGTCACGGCAGAGAGCGGGCCGATCGCGTCGGCCGACGGGTCCAGCCCCAGCACGCTGAACGAGTCGACGTCGAACGCGCTGCCGCCCGCGCCGTCGGGGCCGCCCTGCGGGGGAGTCGCCTGCGCGTCGTCGCCCCCGTCGGTGCCCCCGTCGGCGCTCGGACCCGCCTGCGCCGTGCCGTCGCCGTCCTGCCGGAACTGCGGCATCTCGCCGTTGAACGTCGTGTTGGTCAGCGACAGCGTCGCGGATGCCGCGGCCACGTCGTCGACCCCGAGCACGGTGTCGAGCGCGGAGGCGTCGAACGTGCTCGCGCCGAACCCGGCCATGAGGCGGGACTGGCTGATCTCGGTCGTGCCGTCCGTCGTCGTGCCGGCGCCGGCGTCGAACTCGAAGCGGCGGCCGCCGCCCTGACCGGCCTCGCCGTCCTCCGGCGGCGTCGGAGACTGGGTCACGGTGATGTCGGTGCCGACGCCGTAGACGGACTCGAGCACGGAGGCCTGCGCCGCCTTCACCCCGGAGGCCACGGAGTTGACGATGATGACGAGGGCGATCGCGAGCGCCATCCCGATGGCGATGATCGCCGTCTGCCTGCGGCGCCCGGCGAGTTCTCGCCGGAGATACGTGAAGAACATGGACATCCTCGGGTCGGTGGGATTCGATCGGCTCGACGGTAGGCACCGGCGCTATGCGGCGCCTATGCCCTCGCCCATGCCCGCCTATGTGATGCCCGGTCGCCGCAGCGTCGTCGCCGGGGGCCGCCGGGCGCCACCGGGCCGCGCGACCCGCGAGGCCGGCACGCGGCATCCGCTCGAGAAGTTCATAGGAAACGCATAGCGCGGCGCGGATACTGGAGACATGACGACGACCACTCCGCACCGTTCCCCGCAGATCGCCAAGGGCGACGGCTCCATGGTGCGCGTGCTCGTGGTCGACGACGAGCACTCGCTCACCGACCTGCTGAAGATGGCCCTGCGCTACGAGGGCTGGGACGTGCGCACCGCCGCCGACGGCGTCGGCGCCGTCAAGGTCGCCCGCGAGTTCCGGCCCGACGCGATCGTGCTCGACATCATGCTCCCCGACATCGACGGCCTCGAGGTGCTGCAGCGCGTGCGCGCCGACGGCACCGAGACGCCCGTGCTCTTCCTCACCGCGAAGGACTCGCTCGACGACCGCATCGCCGGGCTCACCGCCGGCGGCGACGACTACGTCACCAAGCCGTTCAGCCTCGAGGAGGTCGTCGCGCGACTGCGCGGACTCATCCGCCGCTCCTCGATCACGCTCGCGAACCAGAAGGACCCCGTGCTCGCCGTCGGCGACCTCACGCTCGACGAGGACAGCTACGAGGTCGAGCGCGGCGGCACGCCCGTCGAGCTGACGGCGACGGAGTTCGAGCTGCTGCGCTACCTCATGCGCAACCCGCGCCGCGTGCTCAGCAAGGCGCAGATCCTCGACCGCGTGTGGTCCTACGACTTCGGCGGCAAGGAGTCGGTCGTCGAGCTCTACATCTCGTACCTGCGCAAGAAGATCGACGCCGGTCGCGAGCCCATGATCCACACGGTGCGCGGCGCCGGCTACATGATCAAGGCCGTCGGATGACCCGACCGGGCGATCCCGGTCACGCGGCCGCCGCCCGGGTCGCCGCCGTGCACACCGGTGCGGCCGCCGTCCTCAGCGGCCCGGATGCCTCGACCGACGCCCCCGCCGATGGGTCCGGCCGCCGTCGTGGCCGACCATGGACGCTGCACCGGCGCCTGCTCGTCATCGTCGCCGCGCTGCTCGTCGCGGTGAGCGCGACGGTCGGCCTCGTGACCGTCGCCGTCTTCCACAGCGCCTCGATGGACCGGCTCGACGGCAACCTCGACGACGCGATCTCGCGCACGAACCTGCGCGCCTCCACTCCCGGGTTCCCCGGCGATCCCACCGAGGGGCCGAGCATCCTGCTCGACATCCCCGGCCAGCAGGCCGGGACCCTCGCCGCACTCGTGCAGTCCGACGGCACCGTGACGGCCCGGTACATCGCCGACCGCGGCAACCTGATCGAGCTGCCGGCAGACCTCGCCGAACTCCTCGGCACGGTCCCCGCCGACGACCAGCCGCATTCGATCTCGGTCGGCCGGCTCGGCGAGTACCGGGCGCAGGCGGTGGAGCTTCCCGAATGGAACGGCCTCAAGGTCGTGCTCGCGCTGCCGCTCGCCGAGGTGACGGCCACGACGACCCAGCTCGCCCTCACGATCTCGATCGTCGCGGTCATCGGCCTCGTGCTCGCCCTCATCGTGGGCTCGCTCGTCGTGCGGCGTGCGCTCAGCCCGCTCGCGGCCGTCACCGAGACCGCCCAGCGGGTCTCGGAGCTGCCGCTCGAGCGCGGCGACGTCGCGCTCGCCGAACGCGTGCCCGTCGACGACGAGCGCACCGAGGTCGGCCGGCTCGGCACCGCGTTCAACCGCATGCTCGGGCACGTGGCATCCGCCCTGACCGCCCGTGAGCACAGCGAACGCAAGGTGCGCCGGTTCGTCGCCGACGCCTCGCACGAGCTGCGCACGCCCCTCGCCTCGATCCGCGGATACGCCGAGCTCACCCGCCTGCACGGCGGCGACCTGCCGCCCGACGTCACGCACGCGATCTCGCGCATCGAGTCCGAGTCGGTGCGCATGACCGAACTCGTCGAAGACCTCCTGCTGCTCGCGAGGCTCGACGAGGGCCGCGAGCTCGCCGCGCTGCCCGTCGACCTCGAACGCATGCTCGGCGAGGCCGTCGGCGACGCGCAGGCGGCGGGTCACGGTCACGACTGGGAGGTGCGGGCGACGGATGCCGCGACCGACGTCGTCGGCGACGAGCCGCGCCTGCGCCAGGTCGTCACGAACCTGCTCGCCAATGCCCGCGTGCACACGCCCGAGGGCACCCACGTCGTCGCCTCGCTCGAACGCGACGGCGACGAGGTCGTGCTGCGCGTCGCCGACGACGGACCCGGCATCCCGCCCGAGCTCCTCGGCTCGCTGTTCGAGCGCTTCGCGCGCGGCGACTCGTCACGCTCGCGCCGCGCCGGCAGCACGGGCCTCGGGCTCGCGATCGTGCGCGCCGTCGTCGAGGCGCACCACGGCGAGGTCGAGGTGGCGAGCGAGCCCGGCTCGACCGTGTTCACCGTGCGCCTGCCCGCAGCGCCCTGACGGCCCTCTCGTCGCCCCGTGCTGATCGGGCCGCCCCGCGAGCGGGCGCACGGCCCGACGAGCCGATGCCCGACGAGCCGACACCCGCGTCCTCCGACGCGTAGAATCGGGAGTCGGGCAGACACCCGCTGCCCGGTGCCCACGTCGACCGAGCGAGTCCCATGAGCGTCCCCCAGCTCGTCAACCATGTTGCGCAGATCGTCGGGCGCCCGGCTCTGCTCGAAGACGGTCGGCGTCGCATGGTCGCCTACAGCCCGCAGCACGGTGTCATCGACGAGGTCCGGCGCAACTCGATCCTGCGCCACCTGGCCGATCCCGATGTGCGGTCGTGGCTGGACCGCACCGGGGTCTATCGCGCCGAGCGCGCGGTGCACGTGCCGGGCAACCACGCGCTCGGCATGCTGCCCCGTCTCGTCGTGCCGATCCGGCGCGCCGACGCCTCCATGGGGCACCTCTGGTTCATCGAGGCGCCCGATTCGATCGACGACGAGTCAGTCGCGAGGGCCGACGAGTTCGCCGAACGCATCGCCGAGGAATGGGCGAGGGTGAAGCAGCTCCTGGAGCTCAAGGCCTCCCGAGCGGGCGACCACACCCGCCGGCTCCTGCTCGGCACCGAGAAGCACCGGTTCCGCGCGGCCGAGAGCATCGTCGGCGACGGGGGATTCCTCGCCGACGACGGCGTGCGTGCCTTCGTCGTGCGCTCGAGTCCTGGGCCGGTGGCGCCGGACCCCATGCAGCTGCGCGACGCACTCGAACGCATGGCACGGCATTCGGCCAAGGCCCTCGGGTTCAAGAGCGGACTCGCGCTCGTGCGCAAGGACCACCTCGTGCTCGTGGCGCCGGCCGGCGGCCCGGTGCGCTCGGCCGGGGTCGCCGCCGCCGCACTGGGCCTGTTCGAGGAGGCGAGCACCTCCATCGGCCGGCTTCCCGGCGTGCTCCGCATCGACGTGGGCGTCGGCGGTCCGGGAGCCGCGCTCCACGAGGCCCGTGCCAGCTACGGCCAGGCGCGACGAGCGGTGCAGATCGCGGGCGCCTTCGAGCTCGACCCCGGGGTGCAGCGCTGGGACGAACTGCGTGCGTACCGCGGCCTGCACGCGGCCGCGGCCCGCGGGCTGCGCGCCGCGGACTTCCGAGTGGACCTGGATCGCCTGCGCGAGGAGCGCGACGGTGCGGTACTGGTCGAGACGCTCGAGGTCTATCTGCGGGTGGGCGGGCGCGCCCAGGAGGCCGCCGCGCTGCTCAGCGTGCACCGAAGCTCCCTCTATCACCGACTCGCCAGGGTCGAGCGCATCCTCGACCTCGATCTCCAAGACGGCGTGCAACGGCTCGGCCTGCATCTCGGCATCCTGCTCGCCAAGCTCGACGGCCCGCCGCCGACCGCGCTCGAACGCTGAGGCGGCGTTCGACGAACGTCGCATCGGGGCGATCAACGATGCGACAACGGCGCGATGCGCGTGTTCACAGGCTCTTCATAGGCTGTGACCATCACCGCGGCGAGGTCTGCTCGTCGCAGACCGGGAGGCGCAGATGGCGGTCAGGCGACGGTTCGCAGCCAGACACGCAGGGGCTCTCCTCTCGCTCGGGATCGCACTCGTGGCACTCGGGCCGACCCTCGATGCCGGGGCGGCGTTCGCCGAGGAGCCGGCGACCGACGACGTCCAGATCACCTGGGCGGTGCAGCCCTCCTCGGCCGACGGGCCCGACGGCCGGGATGCGCTGGCGTACTCCCTCGCGCCCGGGGAGACGACCACCGACTACGTCGGCGTCTCCAACCTCGGCGCCGAACCGGTGACCGTGCGCGTCTACGCGATGGACGCGCTGATGACGGCCGACGGTGCGTTCTCCCTCCCGCCGGCGGGCACCGCCTCCGAGGACGTCGGAGCCTGGGTCGGCATCGACGGCGACGGGGTCTTCACGATCGAGCCGGGCACCCGTGCCGACATCCCGTTCCGCCTCACCCTGCCGCCGAACGCCGAACCGGGTGATCACGCCGGAGGCATCGTCGCCTCCCTCGCCGAGCTCTCTCCGGCGAGCGAGGGCGGTCAACAGGTCGCCGTCGACCGCCGCGTCGGCGTGCGGGTCTACGTCGACGTGCCCGGCGAAGCGGCACCCGAACTCGTGGTCTCCGATGTCGAGGTCGACTACCGAGGCGGGCTGGGGCTGACGGGCGCGCCGGCGGTCGTGAGCTACACCGTCTCCAATCCGGGCAACCAGCGCCTCGGCGGCGATGTGCGAGTCGACATGTCGGGGCCGTTCGGCTGGGCGCTCGGCGCCGCCGAGCCGCAGGCGCTGCCCGAACTCCTTCCCGGCGGCGAGGTGCGACTCACGCAGGAGTTCGCGGACGTGCCGCCCGCCATGCTGCTGACCGGCTCCGTCGACGTCGAGCCGCGCCAGCGCGAGGGCCGCGAAGGCGACGTCGCGGGCATCCACCAGGCCACCGGATCGGCGTGGGCCGTTCCGTGGTTGCTCGTCGCCGCGCTCCTCGTGGTCGTCGCCGTCATCGTGCTCCTCGTGCGTCGCGGACGCCGCCTGCGCCGCCGCCTGCGCGACGCCGAGGCGGCCGTCGCCGCCGCGAATCGTGCCGACGAGGCATGCGCGAGCCCGAGTGAGCCCGTCGCAGACGCAGACGGGCCTCGCACCGGTGGCGATCCCGACGGCACCGAACCGACGGGAAGCCCTGGGCGGGAGCAACCCGCGACCGTCGGAACGAGCTGACCGCTCGGCCGACCGCTGCGCGACCCCGAACCACGCGATCTCCCGATTCTCCCCGCCCGCGTCGCATCCTGCCTCGGGCGATGATCTGACGGCTCGAGGATGCTTCGCCATGCGTCCGCACCGTCCGGAGCCCCAGAAGCACCGAACCGGAAGGAAAGAGAATGGCAGCATCTCGAATGCGCGCGCACCGCCGCGCTCGACGCGCCGCTGCGGCGTTCGTCGTACCACTGATGGCGGTCTCGTTGGCCGTCGTCGCGAGCGCCCCCGCACACGCAGCCGACGAGGTCGGCAGTTCGACGCTCGTGCCCATGCAGGTCACCGGCGATCCGCAGGAGCGCTTCTCGCTCGTCATCCTCGGCGACGGCTACACGGCCGCCGAGCAGGACAAGTTCTACGAGCAGGTCGAGACCCACCTCGAGACCATGTGGAGCATCGAGCCCTACAAGAGCTATCGCAACAACTTCAACGTCTACGCGATCGGCATCGTCTCGGGCGAATCCGGCGTGAGCTGCGACCGCACCCTCGACGCGCCACGACGCAACACCCCCCTGAAGATGGCCTTCTGGGGCGGATGCAATGCGAACAGCGTCGAGCGACTGCTCACCGTCGACAACACCCTCGCCCGCCAGTTCGCGAGCAAGGCGCCCAAGGTCGACCAGATCCTCGCGCTCGCCAACAGCGACACGTACGGCGGCGCCGGCGGCAGCTACGCGACGGCGAGCGGCGGCAACGCGCTCTCGGCACTCATCTCGCCCCACGAGATCGGGCACTCGCTCGGCTCGCTCCAGGATGAGTACGACTACTACACCCGAGGCGTCACGACCGGCGACTACACCGGTGGCGAGCCGAGCTCGAAGCACCACACGATCATGACGGCCGAGCAGATGGCGGCGACCAAGACGAAGTGGTGGCGCTGGCTCGGGGAGCCGAGCGAGTCCGGCGGGACCATCGGCACGTACGAGGGCGGCCAGTACTACTCGACCGGCATCTTCCGACCGAGCCGCCACTCGATGATGAAGACGCTCGGGTACCAGTACGACCAGGTCGGCCGCGAGATCGTGACCGAGCGCGTGGCATCGCGGGCACCCCTCGTGCCGGACTCGACGCCGACGACGGCCCCCGTCGCGGCCGACCAGGTGCTCTGGCTCGAGACGGCCCACCCGGTCTCCCACGAGGTCGACGTGACCTGGGCGATCAACGATGCCGAGATCGCCAACCCCGGCAACCTGCGCACGCTCGATCTGGCCGCACAGGGTGCGAAGCCGGGGGACACGGTCACCGCGACCGTCGTCGACAACACCGAGTTCGTCCGCGATCCTGCGCTCCGGGCCAAGCCGTCGATGACGCACGTGCGCAGCTGGACGGTGGGCGACGCCACGGCCGGCACGGCCGACGTCGCCCCCGCGGTGACCGAGTCGAGCCCGACCGACCGCGCGGCCGGCGCCGACGACGTGCTCTACGTCAACACCACCCATCGGGCCGACCGCGAGTTCGCCGTGACGTGGACCGTCGACGGCCGGCCGGTCGCCGACCCCTACGGCAAGGCCGCGCTGGATCTCGGCCGGCTCGACCTGGCCGCCGGCTCGCACACCGTCGAGGCGAGGGTCTCCGATCCCGGCGATGCGGCCGTGCCCGCCGCGACGGTCAGCTGGGACGTCGATAACGCCGGGCCGACCGTCGAGGCGACCGTCTCGGCCCCGGTCTCGACGAGCGTCGGCGCGAACGGCGAGCCGCACTACCTGGTCAACGAGTCGTTCACGATGAAGCTCGAGGCGTCCGACGACCGCGACGGCGCGCTCGTGAGCGAGTTCCGGCTCGACGGCGACGGCTGGCACAACTACTACGGCTGGCCCACCGATCCCGAAGCGCCGTTCCTGTTCACGCCGACGGGCACGAACATCGACGACCTCGTCTACGGCAACCTCGGCCCGCAGGGCATGTCGCTCTCGCCGTTCGTCGAGCGCGAGCCGGGCTACGGCACGCACCGCGTGGAGTACCGGGCGACGGATGCCGCGGGCAACATCGGTCCCGTCGAGGCGTTCACCGTCACCGTGCTCGGCGGCGACGACGCCGATCCGCGGCAGATCATCACGGCGCCCGTCGAGGTCGCCGGCGGCCTGACGCTGCAGGCACCGGATGCCGAGGGCGTCGAACTCGAGCGCGTCGTGCTCTCGGGCGTCGACGACGAGACATCCGGGATCCTCGCGCCCTTCGGCGTCGTCGATGCGCGCGGCACCGCCCCTGGCTGGGACCTCACCGGGCAGGTCTCGGATCTGACGAGTGGATCCGGCTCGATCCTCGCCGACAACCTGGGTTGGGAACCGAACGCGGAATCGGTCACCGGTTCGCTGCCGACGACGCCGGGGCAGGCGCCGAAGGTGACGCCCGGGTCGCCCGAGGAGCCGGGCACCGGTCTCGGCTCGCCGGCGAGCCTGTGCTCGGCGCCGTCCGGCCACAGCGCAGGTGCGTTCTCGTGCGGCGGCGGGCTCCGGCTCGGCGTGCCCGGGTCGACGCCGGCCGGCCTCTACGCCGGAGTGCTGACGCTCACCCTCATCTGATCCGATCCGCGAACCGAGTCATCGGACGCGCGGCGTGTGCGGCGGCGCGAGTCGCCGCACACGTCCCGACCACCCGCCAACCCAACAGGAGGACACCACGACCATGCACACCACGAAACGCGGCGCGACGCGCCGCCGACGGCTCGGCGCCGCAACGGCGCTCGTCGTCGTCCCGATCATCACCTGCGGGCTGCTCGCCTCGGCGGCGCCGGCCGTCGCCGCCCCCGCTCCGGGCCCGGCGGAGCCGACCTTCCAGGACGGTCTCTCGCAGTCCGTCTTCACGACCGATCGCAACGCCTGGATCCGCCAGGAGGCGTGGGTCGAGAGCGAGGTCGACTCCGACCGCGACGGCAAGCCCGATCTCGTGCACATCGACGTGACCCGCACCCCCGAGACCGCAGCCGGCCTCGACGTGCCGGTCATCATGGAGATGAGCCCGTACTACGCCGGCGGCAGCGATGTCGGCAACTGGAACGTGGATCACGAGATCGGCGAGCCCCCGACGTCGAAGCCGGGCTTCCCGGCTCCGGCGGCCCCGCGCACGAGTCCGAAGATCTCGACCTCGCTCGAGGCGACCTGGGTGCCGCGCGGCTTCGCGATCGTGCACGCGGAGTCGCTCGGTTCCGGCTTCTCGGAGGGCTGCCCGACCTCGGGCGGCACGAACGAGTCGCTCGGAGGCAAGGCGGTCGTCGACTGGCTGAACGGCCGGGCGAAGGCGTACACGAGCACCGCGCGCTCCCAGGAGGTCTCGGCCGACTGGACGACCGGCAGCGTGGGCATGATCGGCACCTCGTACAACGGCACGCTGCCGATCGGCGTGGCGAGCACCGGGGTCGAGGGGCTCGATGCGATCGTCCCGGTGTCCGCGATCTCCGACTGGTACAACTACTACCGCGCGAACGGCGCGGTCCGTGCGCCGGGCGGGTACCAGGGCGAGGACCTCGACGTCCTGGCCGACTACGTGTACACGCGGGCGGACCAGGCGATCTGCCAGCCGGTCATCGACGAGCTGCGCGCCGAACAGGACCGTGCGACCGGTGATCGCAGCGACTTCTGGAAGGAGCGCGACTACCTCGCGAACGCCGACGACATCCACGCGGCGACGCTCGTGGCGCACGGTCTCAACGACTGGAACGTCATGACCAAGAACGCCTCCGACCTCTACGAGGCGCTCAAGGTTCGCGGCGTGCCGCACCAGATCTACCTGCACCAGGGCGGTCATGGCGGCAACCCGACCGACACGATGCTCAACCGCTGGTTCACCCGGTACCTCTACCAGGTGCCCAACGGCGTCGAAGACCTGCCGAAGGCCTACGTCGTCCGCGAGGACAAGGTGCTCACCGAGTACCCCGAGTGGCCGGACCCGGCTGCGGCCGACGTCTCGCTCGACCTCGGCTCGGCTTCCACGGCCAACACCGTCGGCGTGCTCGACTTCGGCGCCGACCGTTCGGGCCGTACGGAGTTCCTGATCGACGACGCGTCGAAGAAGGCGGCCGCCCTCGCCACGGCGGCGCAATCCGAGAACCGTCTCGCCTACCAGACGCGTGCGGTCTCGGAGGCGGTGCGCCTGTCGGGCACGCCGAGCGTCTCGCTCGAGCTGGCGGTCGACCGCGAGAAGGCGAACCTGACCGCGCTGCTCGTCGACTACAAGTCGAACGGCACGGCGACGATCGTCTCGCGCGGCTGGATGGACGTGCAGAATCGGGTCTCCGACTCGGTGACCGACCCGATCGAGCCCGGTGCGTTCGCCGAGTTCGAGTTCGACTTCGAGCCGAAGGACTACGTCTTCGCGGCCGGATCGAAGCTCGGCATCGTGGTCATGTCCTCCGACAACGAGTACACCGTGCGTCCCGCGGCGGGAACGCGCCTCACGGTGAACCCGGCGAAGTCGTCGGTCTCGCTGCCGATCGTCGGCGGCGCGGCGACGCTCGTCTCCGTGCTCGGTGCGAGCGGTCCCGGCATCGATCACCAGGTCATCACGACCGAGATCTCGGGCGGTGCGCTGTCGCTGTCGGTCTCGAGCGATGAGCCGGTCACCCTCGAGCCGGTCGCCCTCTCGGGCGTCGACCAGCGCACGACCGGCGCCCTGCACGACGTCGAGGTCCGCGACTCCCGCGGCACCGCGGCCGGCTGGGACCTGACGGCCCAGGTGTCGGACTTCACGAGCGGCACCGGCACGATCGTCGCCGACAACCTGGGATGGTCGCCGAAGGCGGCCACGGTGACGGGCGGACTCCCGACCCCCGACGGGCAGGAGGGCGCGGTCACGCCGGGCGCCTCGGCCGAACCCGGCGCGGGCATCGGGGAATCCGCTGCGATGTGCACCGCAGCGCGCGGCCAGAGCGCCGGCGCATTCAGCTGCGGGGCCGACCTCGTGCTCGGCATCCCGGGTTCGACGCGCCTCGGCACCTACGCGGGGGTGCTGACGCTCACGCTCATGTGATCGTCACGCTCGTGCGAGCACCGTGCGGGTCGGGGATGCCTCGGCTCGCACGGCGCCTCCGGTACGACGAAGGCCCGCCCATGGAGGACGGGCCTTCGTGCGTTCGACTGCGTGACCGGTGGTGCATGACCGGGGCTGCGTGACCGGGGCTCAGGCCTCGGCGATGCGCCGCAGCAGCTCGGCGAAGCCGCGCAGCTCGGCCTCGGAGTGATCGCGCAGCACGTCGCGCATGCGCTGCTGGTTGCCCTCGCGCACCTCGTTCACCCGCTCGATCGCCGCGGGCGTGGCGACGAGCACGCGCACGCGCCCGTCGCGCTCGTCCGGCCTGGTCTCGACGAGACCCAGCTCCTCGAGCACGCGCACCTGACGACTGACCACCGACTTGTCCATCTCGAACAGGTCGGCGAGCGCATGCGCGTTGGCCGAGCCGTGCCGCACGATCGTCGAGAGCAGCTTGTAGGCCGCGGGCTGCAGGTCGGGGTGGACCTTCTGCGCCGCTTCCTTCCAGATGAGGCGGGCCCGGTTGAAGAGCAGGCTCATCTGCTCCTCGACCTCGGCGATGGCCTCGTCGACGGGTGCGGATGCCTCGGTCACGATGGTCATGTTATCGGTCGCCGCCCGTGGCCGACGGGGTGGTCTCGGCGTCGGCCCCGCGCGGACGGGTTGCCGTCGCGGAACGCTCCGCCGCGGCATCCGCTTCGACCATCTCGATGGACGAGGTGACGGGCGAACCGATCTCGGCCTCGGCCAGGTCGATCGCGACCTGCTCGAACTCCTCCTTCAGCTGCTCGGCCGAGGTCTTGGTCGAGAGCGCCTTGTTCGGCAGGAACGCGATCGCGATCACGCTGAGCACCGCGAGGGGCACGGCGACCCAGAAGACATCGGCGATGCCGTTGCCGTACGCGTTCTCGATGATGACGCGGATGCCGTCGGGAAGCGCGGAGACGTGGGGGATGCCGCCGCCGGCGAGGCCCTTGAGCGCGTCGATCTCCTCAGGGGAGGTGGGCGTGTAGCTCTTCAGCCCCGACGTGATGTGCGTCGTGACCTGGGTGGCGAGCAGCGAGCCCATGATGGTGACGCCGATGGTTCCGGCGATCGTGCGGAAGAAGTTCACGTTCGAGCTCGCGGCACCCAGCTGCGAGGCGGGGGTGTCGTTCTGCACGACGAGCGTGAGGTTCTGCATGACCATGCCGAGGCCCGCGCCGAGGATGACCATGTAGACGCTGACCCACAGGTAGTCGGTGTCGTAGCTGAGCGTCGTCATGAGGTAGGAGCCGGCGACGACGAGCACGGACCCGAGGAGCATGAAGCGCTTCCACTTGCCGAACTTGCTGATGAGCGCGCCGATGATGATCGAGGCACCCATCTGGCCGACGATCATGGGGATCGTCATGAGGCCGGACTCGGTCGGTGTGGCGCCGCGCGCGAGCTGGAAGTACTGCGCGAGGAAGACGCTGGTCGCGAACATCGAGACGCCGATCGCGACCGAGGCGATCACGGCGAGGGTGAACGTGCGGTTCTTGAAGAGCGTCATCGGCACGATCGGCTCGGGCACGAAGAACTCGGTGATGACGAAGGCGATGATCGCGAGCGCCGAGACGCCGATCATGACGTAGCTGGTCATCGAGTCCCACTCGAACTCGCTGCCGCCGAGCGACACCCAGACGAGCAGCAGTGAGACGCCGACGGCGAGCAGCACGATGCCGAGGTAGTCGATCTTCACGGCGCGCTTCGGCATGGGGGGCAGGTGCAGGGTGCGCGAGATGACGATGAGCGCGATGATCGCGAGCGGCACCGGCAGGAAGAAGTTGGCGCGCCAGCCCCAGGCGTCGGTGATGACGCCGCCGAGCAGCGGCCCGCCGATGGTCGCGACGGCCATGATGCCGCCGACGAAGCCCATGTACTTGCCGCGCTCGCGCGGCGAGATGATGACGGCGATGAGGATCATGACGAGCGACATGAGGCCGCCCGCGCCGAGGCCCTGGATCACGCGCACGGCGATGAGGGTCGTGGTGTCCTGGGCGAAGCCGGCGATCGCGGTGCCGACGACGAACAGGCCGATCGCCGCCATGAGCAGCGCCTTGCGATTGACCAGGTCGGCGAGCTTGCCCCAGATCGGGGTCGAGACGGCCATGGCGAGCAGGCTCGCGGTGATGACCCAGGTGTAGGCGGTCTGGTCGCCGCCGAGGTCGGCGATGATGAGCGGCATCGAGGTCGAGACGACCGTGCCCGAGATGACGGCGACGAACATCGCCACGACGAGGCCGGAGATCGCGATGATCACCTCGCGCGGGGTGCGTTGCTCCGAAGAGGCCGCGGCGGCGGGTACGGCCCCGGTCGCGGGCTTGTCTGACACAGAAGTCAAGGTCGGTTCCTTACGAGTTGCGTGCGTAGCGTGGTCGCTAGATCGTTGATATTCAACAACTATATGTTTTTGGTTGCACTGAGTCAACTTTGGACCTGGGTCAACTATTCCCGTGATCCGGGAAAGATCTGCGGATGTCTCGAGCCGGCGTCGCTCGCGCGTGCACGCCGCGTGAGTCTTCCGGATTCGGAGATTCGGCGACGCGCCGTCGTTCTTGCCTGGAGGTCGCGGCGGTCGCCGGAAGTCCGAATCGAGCAGACGGGGCCGGCCCGATTTGGCCGCGCACGCGGCATCCGGTAATGTGTCCCGAAGCCGAAGACCGCTGGTTGTCGTGCGCATCGAGAGATATGCCGACCGAAGTCTTGCGAAAGCAAGGGCCCGCGCAGGTGTGACGAAGACTTTCCGATGAGAATCGGGCCGGGCTCCGCGCAACTGCGCCGGAGCTTTTTTGTTGCCCGCACGACCTCGCCCCCGCGATCAGACGCCGTGCATCGCCACCGTGATGCACGAAGAAGACATCTAGGAGTGGCCATGGCGAACAAGGAAGCCTCGGTTGCCGAACTCACGAACCTGTTCGAGAGCTCCGCTGCCGTTCTGCTGACCGAATACCGCGGCCTGACGGTTGCCCAGCTCAAGCACCTGCGCAACAGCATCCGTCAGGACGCGAGCTACGCCGTGGTGAAGAACACGCTGACCAAGATCGCCGCGAACAACGCGGGGATCTCGACGCTGGACGACGACCTCACCGGTCCGTCCGCCGTCGCCTTCGTGCACGGCGACTTCGTCGCCACCGCCAAGGCCGTTCGTGACTTCGCCAAGGCGAACCCGAATCTTGTGATCAAGGGCGGCGTCTTCGAGGGCAAGACCCTCAACGCCGACGAGGTCAACAAGTACGCCTCGCTCGAGAGCCGTGAGGTTCTGCTTGCGAAGGCGGCGGGAATGATGAAGGCGACGATGGGCAAGGCTGCCGCCACCATCGACGCGCTTCGCGAAAAGCTGGAGACCGCCGAGGCCGCGTAAGCGCCCGACGATCTCGTTCTACACAAACCGAAAATCTAGGAGATACATCATGGCGAAGCTCACCACTGAAGAGCTGCTCGAGCAGTTTGCCGGTCTGACGCTTGTCGAGCTCAGCGAGTTCGTGAAGGCGTTCGAGGAGAAGTTCGAGGTCACCGCGGCCGCCCCCGTCGCCGTCGCAGGCGCCGCCGGTGCCGGTGCCGGTGCCGAAGAGGTCGAGGAGAAGGACTCCTTCGACGTCATCCTCGAGGCTGCAGGCGACAAGAAGATCCAGGTCATCAAGACCGTCCGCGAGCTCACCTCGCTCGGTCTCGGCGAGGCCAAGGCCGTCGTCGACGGTGCTCCCAAGGCCGTGCTCGAGGGCGCGAACAAGGAAGCCGCCGAGAAGGCCAAGGAGGCCCTCGAGGCCGCCGGCGCCACCGTCACCCTCAAGTAGTCGTCGCCCTCGCGAGAGGGTCGCTGCATGAGGTGGCTCGCGTCACCTGAATGACACGGATGCCCCGTGGCTCGGCATGAGCCACGGGGCATCCGTCGTTCTCGCCGCCGCGCGGCAGTTACATAGCCAAGCTATGTATACTGGAGGCATGCCTCAGCAAGACCTCCGCACCGTGCTCGGCGACCTCGTCGCCGTGAACAGCCGACTCACCCGCCTGGCGGCCTCCGCCAGCGGCAACACCGAGTCGCCCGCCATCTGGCGTACGATCGCCGTGCTCCGCGACCTCGGGCCGATGCGCCTCGGCGAGCTCGCCCGCGTCAGCCGGGTCAGCCAGCCCACGATGACGAAGCTCGTGCACACGCTCGACGAGCGCGGCTGGGTGCGGCGCATCGCCGATGCCGGCGACGCGCGCGCCTGGCTCATCTCGGCCGATCCGAGCGGCATCGCGGCGCTGACCGCGTGGCGCGACGAGATCGCCACGGTGCTCGAGCCCACGTTCGACGACCTCACCGACGACGAGATCGACACGCTCGCGGCATCCGTCGAGATCGTGCGCGCCCGACTCGAGCGCGCACGCGCCGCGATGCAGACCGGCGACGTCGCGTGAGCGCCGGGCACGCGGCATCCGGGTCGATCCTGAAGCAGCCGAAGGCCGTCTGGGCCGTCGCGTTCGCGAGCGTCATCGCGTTCATGGGCATCGGCCTGGTCGACCCGATCCTCCCGGCCATCGCCGAGAGCCTGCAGGCGACCCCCACCGAGACCGAGATGCTCTTCACGAGCTACCTGCTCGTGACGGGTCTCGCGATGCTCGGCACGAGCTACATCTCGAGCCGCATCGGTGCCAAGAAGACCCTGCTCATCGGGCTCGCCATCATCGTGGTGTTCGCGGCCGCCGCCGGCCTCTCGCAGAACGTGGAGTCGATCATCGGCTTCCGCGCGGGCTGGGGCCTCGGCAACGCGCTCTTCATCTCGACCGCGCTCGCGACCATCGTGGGCGCCGCGTCGGGCGGGTCTGGTGCGGCGATCATCCTCTACGAGGCCGCGCTCGGGCTCGGCATCGCGATCGGCCCGCTGCTCGGCGGACTGCTCGGCCACCTCAGCTGGCGGGGTCCGTTCTTCGGCACCGCCGTGCTCATGGCCATCGGCTTCATCGCCATCGTCGTGCTGCTGAAGGGCGCCCCCGACGACCCGAAGCCCGAGCCGACGAGGCTCTCGGCGCCCATCCGCGCGCTCGGGCAGCCCGCCCTCGCGGTGCTCGCCGCCGCGGCGCTGTTCTACAACATCGGCTTCTTCGTGCTGCTGGCCTACTCGCCGTTCCCGCTCGGCTTCGACGCGCTCGGCCTCGGCTTCACGTTCTTCGGATGGGGCGTCGCGCTCGCGATCACGTCGGTCTTCGTCGCACCACTGCTGACCGCGCGGATGCCGCGAACGGTCGTGCTGCGCATCGCGTTGCCGCTCCTGGCCGTCGTGCTGGTCGCGGCCGGCCTCTCGATCGACTCGCCGACCTGGCTCGTGGTCTGGATCATCGTCGGCGGACTCGTGCTCGGCGTGCTGAACACCGTGCTCACCGAGTGCGTCATGGAGGCGACCGACCTGCAGCGTTCGGTGGCCTCGAGCGCCTACTCGGCCGTGCGCTTCCTGGGCGGCGCCGCGGCGCCGCCCGCCGCGGCCGAGCTCGCACGCCTCATCTCGCCCCAGGCGCCGTACTACGCGGCCGCCGGCTCGGTGCTCGTCGCGACGCTCATCATCGTCATCGGCCACCGCGTCCTGAAGCGGGTCGACGGCTCGGCCGAGCCGGCACTCGTCGAGGCCGAGGCGATCGCGGTCGGCGACGCGGCGTAGGCGCCGACGCTCGCCCGGCGTCCGGCGTCCGGCGCGCGGCTCAGCCGGTCGCGCGCGCGGTGCTCCCGCGCACCACGAGTCGCGTCGCCAGCGGGGCGCCCGAGTCGGGCAACGGATCGGCCCTGGTGTCGTCGCCGAGCATGCGCAGCGCGACCTCGACCGCGAGCCGGCCCTGCTCGGCCGGGGTCTGCGCGATGGTCGTCAGGTCGAAGAGTGCAGCGTGCTCGTGATCGTCGATGCCGATCACCGAGAGGTCGCGCGGGATCGACAGCCCGAGCCGTTCGGCCGCGCGGATCACGCCGAACGCGATCTCGTCGGTCGCCGCGAACACCGCCGTCGGGCGATGCGCCGGATGCCCGAGCAGCTGCAGTCCGGCCTCGAAGCCGCCCGGCATGCTCATCTCGGTCTCGATCACGACCGGTTCGATCGGGTCCGAGGATCCGGCACCCGAGCCGGCCGCCGGGCCGGCCGCCTCGATCGCGTCCCGGAAGCCGGCCGCGCGCAATCCCGCAACGCCGGCCGGATGCAGCGTGGCGCCGGCGCCCGCGAGGTGGGCGATGCGCGTGTGACCCAGGTGCAGCAGGTGCTCGGTCGCGAGCAGTCCGACGGCGCGGTCGTCGATCGAGAGCCGTGCGGATGCCTCGCCGCTGCCGCCGATGCACACGATGGGCTTCTCGCGCCGCTCGAGCCCGCGCACCTCGCCCTCGGTCAGGTCGACCGCGATGACGATGACGGCGTCGACGCGCTTGCGGGCGAGGAAGAAGTCGAAGACCCGTGCACGGGCCGGACCCGACACGGGGAGGTTGTAGAGGGTGAGGTCGTAGCCGGCTCCGAGGAGCGTGCGCTCGATGCCCTCGAGCATCTCGCCGAAGAACCAGCTGTTCACGAAGGGGATGACCACGCCCACGTTCTTCGTGCGACCGGTGACGAGGCTCGCGGCATCCGGAGAGGCGATGTAGCCGATCTCTGAGGCCGCCTGCACGACCCGCAGGCGGGTCTGCTCGGCCACCTGGCCCCGACCCGACAGCGCCCGCGAGGCGGTCGCCTTCGACACGCCCGCGAGTCGGGCGACATCGCTGATGGCGGGCATCGCGCCTCCTCCGTCGGGCAGCATCCGTACCCGATGGTACCGGGCGCCCGACCTTCGATGGAACCGGTTCCGGCGCGGCGCGAGCGGCGCCGAGACCGGCGGGAGAGCGTTCTCAACCGGCATCCGGGCCGCTCCGGCATGTGGCCGGATCGTGATCGCGAACGGGTTGTGCGCCCTCGCGCACGTCCCCTAGCGTTGACGATGGAACCGGTTCCGGCTCCGTCTGCGTCATATTCGGTACTCAATGAGGAGATGACATGAGAAACACACGGCATCGTCGATGGACGGCGTCGATCGTGGCGGCCGCAGCACTGGGCCTCACGCTCTCGGCCTGCACGGGTGACATCGCGAACGAAGACGCCGGCGACGTCGATTGCGCCGACTACGAGGCGTACGGCACGTTCGACGGCGCCGAGGTCACGGTCGCGGGCACGATCCTCGACCTCGAGGCCGACCGTCTCGACCAGTCGTGGTCCGACTTCGAGACCTGCACCGGCATCTCGGTCGAGTACCAGGGCTCCAGCGAGTTCGAGGCCCAGATCGCCGTGCTCGCCGAGGGCGGCAACGCCCCCGACGTCGGCATCGTGCCCCAGCCCGGCCTGCTCGCCCGACTCGCCGTCGGCGGCTGGCTGATCCCGGCATCCGCAGACGTCGAGGCCAATGTCGACGAGTTCTGGTCCGAGGACTGGAAGCAGTACGGCACCTACGACGGCACGTTCTACGCCGCGCCGCTCATGGCCAGCATCAAGGGCTACGTCTGGTACTCGCCGGCCGAGTTCGAGGAGAAGGGCTACGAGATCCCGAAGACCCTCGACGAGCTGACCGAGCTCTCCGAGACGATCGCGGCCGAGGGCGACCACAAGCCGTGGTGCGTCGGCCTCGAGTCCGGTGACGCGACCGGCTGGCCCGGCACCGACTGGGTCGAGGACTACATGCTGCGCCTGAACGGGCCCGACGCCTACGACCAGTGGGTGACGCACGAGATCCCGTTCAACGACCCGCAGGTCGCGGCGGCGTTCGACGCGGTCGGCGGCTACCTCAAGAACGAGGACATGGTCAACGGCGGCATCGGCAACGTGTCCACCCAGGTCACCGAGGCGTTCCAGACCGCCGGCCTGCCGATCCTCGACGGCGAGTGCTCGCTGCACCACCAGGCCTCGTTCTACGAGACCTTCTGGAACCCCGAGGGCGGCGACGACGTGAAGGTCGCCTCCGACGGCGACGTGTTCGGCTTCCTGCTCCCGCCCGCCAGCGCCGACGACCCGCTGTCGGTCACCGGTGGCGGCGAGTTCCCGGTCGCCTTCCGCGATGCCCCTGAGGTCGAGGCGTTCCGCACCTACCTCTCCAGCGACACGTGGGCCAACAACCGCGTCAGCCTCGGCGGCGTGATCAGCGCCAACACGGGCGTCGACCCTGCGAACGCGTCGAGCGAGCTGCTCGAGCAGTCGATCGAGATCCTCCAGGATCCCGAGACGACGTTCCGCTTCGACGGGTCCGACCTGATGCCGGGCGCCGTCGGCGCCGACTCCTTCTGGAAGGGCATCGTGTCGTGGGTCGGTGGCGAGAGCACCTCGCAGGTGCTCGACACCATCGAGTCCTCCTGGCCGACGAGCTGATCGTCCTCGTGTCGCGCCCGAGGCAACGCGGGCGTACGGCATAGTCGAGGGGTGGGGTTCGGAGAACCCCGCCCCTCGGCACCCCAGCTCCAACGATGGCTGTATTCGACGACGAATCCAGGAGGCGCGATGACCACGGCCGATCTGCTCGGCAAGATCCTGCAGGTGGTGATGGGGCTCGCCGTGTTCGCGGCGATCGTCGGCCTCCTCATCTTCTTCATCGACAAGGCGCCCAAGAAGGGGCGCGACTACTGGCAGCTGGCGGGCTTCCTGCTGCCCGCGATGCTCTTCCTCGCGGTCGGGCTGGTCTACCCCGCGATCCGCACGAGCTTCCTCGCGTTCCAGAACAACGCCGGCGACTGGACGCTCGACAACTTCGTCTGGATGTTCACGCAGCCTGCCGCCATCCGCACGCTGATCAACACCGTCATCTGGGTCGCGCTCGTGCCGGTCATCTCGACCGCGATCGGCCTCGCGTACGCCGTGTTCATCGACCGGTCGCGCGGCGAGAAGTACTACAAGGTGATCCTGTTCATGCCGATCGCCATCTCGTTCGTCGGGGCGAGCGTCATCTGGCGCTTCGTCTACGAGTACCGCTCGGGCGATCGCGAGCAGATCGGCCTCCTGAACGCGATCGTCGTCGCCTTCGGCGGCGAACCCGTGCAGTGGCTGCAGACCGACCCGATCAACACGATCCTGCTGATCGCCATCATGATCTGGATCCAGACCGGATTCGCGATGGTGCTGCTGAGCGCGGCCATCAAGGGCGTGCCGACCGAGCAGATCGAGGCGGCCCAGCTCGACGGCACCAACGCCTGGCAGCGGTTCAGGAACGTGACGGTGCCGGGCATCAGAGGCTCGCTGGTGGTGGTGTTCACGACGATCTCGATCGCGACGCTGAAGGTCTTCGACATCGTGCGAACGATGACCGCCGGAAACTTCAACACCAGCGTGGTCGCGAACGAGATGTACACGCAGGCGTTCCGGGCGAGCGAGGTCGGGCGCGGGTCGGCCCTCGCGCTCATCCTGTTCCTGATGGTGATGCCGATCATCATCTACAACGTGAACGTGCTTCGCAAGCAGAGGGAGATCCGATGAGCAGCGTCGCCCCATCCGGACTCCCGATCGACGAGGAGCTCGCCCGCGGCGAGGCCGCCGAGGTCGCCGAGCACGAGCCGCCCACGAAGGCCGGGCGGGTCAAGAAGCGGCTCACCTCGCGCACGGCGACGATCGCGTCGATCGTCATCGCCGTGCTCTGGACGATCCCGACGTTCGGCCTGCTGATCTCCTCGTTCCGCCCCGCGGAGCTCATCCGCACCACGGGCTGGTGGACGATCTTCCAGAACCCGGGCTTCACGCTCGACAACTACGCCGGCGTGCTCTTCTCGACCTCGCAGTCGTCGCCGCAGCTCGGCGCCTACATCGTCAACTCGATCGCGATCACCCTGCTCGGCACGCTGATCACGCTGGTCTTCGCGGCCATGGCGGCCTACGCGTTCGCGTGGATCAGGTTCAAGTGGGTCAACTGGCTGTTCATCTTCGTGTTCGCCCTGCAGATCATCCCGTTGCAGATGTCGCTCGTGCCGCTGCTGCAGATCTTCTCGACCGTGCTGCGCCCGATGCAGGCCTGGCTGCACGACGTCGTGCCGATCATCCCCGAGCAGAACTACCTGCCGCTGTGGCTCGCGCACGCGATGTTCGGCCTGCCGCTCGCGATCTTCCTGCTGCACAACTTCATCTCCGACATCCCGGCCGACGTCATCGAGGCGGCCAAGGTCGACGGCGCGACGCACGGGCAGATCTTCTTCCGCATCGTGCTGCCGCTCGCCACGCCGGCGCTGGCCTCGTTCGCGATCTTCCAGTTCATCTGGGTCTGGAACGACCTGCTCGTCGCCCTCATCTTCTCGGGCGGCACCCAAGACGTCGCGCCGATCACGCAGCGATTGGCGGAGCTGGTCGGCACCAGGGGACAGGACTGGCAGCTGCTCACCGCGGCCGCCTTCATCTCGATCATCATCCCGCTGATCGTGTTCTTCAGCCTGCAGCGCTACTTCGTGCGCGGACTTCTCGCGGGGGCGACCAAGGGGTAGGTCGCCGCGAGTGGGGGAACGGATGCCGCGGGCTGGGGGCCTGCGGCATCCGCTCGCGTGCAGGGCGGGGTCGGCCGCACCGTCGCAGGCCGGACGTAGGGTTGGCCCATGAGCATGCATGGAGGAGGCGGCGGCGCGCCCGGCGGGCAGAGCGGCCGCATGGGCAAGCCGCGCACCCGCATCTCGGCGGCAGACGAGTCCGCGCAGAAGGCCGAGAACGCCGCGGCGCCCGTCATCCCGAACCTGCTCGGCCGCATCGCGGAGCTGTTCTCGCCGCACCGAGCGGCGCTGAGCCTCACGATCGTGCTCGTGCTGATCGCCGCGGGGCTCAGCGTCATCCCGCCGCTGCTCACCCAGCGCGCGTTCGACGACGGGCTCTTCCCGGTCGATCCGACCGAGCCCGGCCAGGTCATGCCGCCGAACCTGCCCGTGCTCGCGTGGGTCGTCGGCGCCATGATCGCCGTCTACATCGTCTCGGCGCTGCTCGCGGTGTGGCAGACGTGGCTCACCTCGACGATCGGCAACAGGGTCATGGGCGCGCTGCGCGTGCGCATGTTCACGCATCTGCAGTCGATGGAGCTGAGCTTCTTCACGCGGACCAAGACCGGGGTCATCCAGTCGCGCCTGCAGAACGACGTCGGCGGCGTAGCGAGCGTGCTCACGAACACGGTGTCGAGCGTGCTCGGCAACACCGTGACCGTGATCTCGGCGTTCATCGCCATGTGGCTGCTGAACTGGCAGCTGACCCTCGTGGCGATCGTGCTCATGCCGTTCATGGTCATCGCGCAGCGCCAGGTGGGCAAGGTGCGCGCCCGCATCGCGGGGCAGACGCAGGAGTCGCTCTCCGAGATGACCGCGATCACCCAAGAGACGCTGAGCGTCTCGGGCATCCTGCTGTCGAAGTCGTTCACGAGGCAGCAGAACGAGATCGACCGCTACGCCGACGAGAACCGCAACCAGATCCGCCTGCAGGTGCGACAGCAGATGACGGGCCAGTGGTTCTTCGCGATGGTCAACATCTTCATGTCCTCGATCCCGGCGATCGTCTACCTGGTCGCCGGCCTGCTCATCGGCGGCGGCGCTGCGGATGTCACGGCCGGAACGATCGTCGCGTTCACGACCGTGCAGGCGCGACTGCTCTTCCCGCTCATGGCGCTCATGCGCGTCTCGCTCGACCTGCAGACCTCGAGCGCCCTGTTCGCGCGCATCTTCGAGTACCTCGACCTGAGACCCACCATCACCGATGCGCCCGACGCCCGCGACGTGGCATCCGGCACCGAGCTCGGCAGGGTCGAGTTCGACGACGTGACCTTCCGGTACCCCGATGCGACCGATGACACGGTGCCCACGCTCGACGGCGTGAGCTTCACGATCGAGCCGGGGCAGTACGCGGCGTTCGTCGGTCCGTCGGGGGCCGGCAAGACGACGGTCTCCTACCTCGTGCCGCGCCTGTACGAGGTCACCGGGGGCGCGGTGCGGTTCGCGGGCGACGACGTGCGCGAACTGCGACAGGCCTCGCTCGTGGGCAGCATCGGCATCGTGAGCCAGGAGACGTACCTCTTCCACGCGACGATCGCCGAGAACCTCCGCTACGCGAAGCCCGATGCGACGCAGGACGAACTCGAGGCCGCGGCGCGTTCGGCCAACATCCACGAGACGATCATGTCCTTCCCCGACGGTTACGACACGACCGTTGGCGAGCGCGGCTACCGGCTCTCCGGCGGCGAGAAGCAGCGCATCGCGATCGCGCGCGTGCTGCTCAAGGACCCGCCCGTGCTCGTGCTCGACGAGGCCACGAGCGCGCTCGACACGATCTCCGAGCGGGTCGTGCAGCAGGCCCTCGACGACGCCGCGCGCGGCCGAACGACCATCGCGATCGCGCACCGCCTGTCGACGGTGGTCGCGGCCGACGTCATCTTCGTGGTCGTCGCCGGGCGCATCGTCGAGCAGGGCGCGCATGCCGAGCTCATCGCCGCCGGCGGCGTCTACGCGTCGCTGTACCGGCAGCAGGAGCACGCGCCCGTGATGGCGGCGCCCGCCGAGGGCTGAGCACACGGGGCGCGCGACGCGCGACCGTCAACCCCTGCGCCGCCCCGAGGGTTGGCGATAGGCTCGCCCTACGGCCGAGGGGAAGCGCCGATGGCGGCGAAGAGGGGGGCTCCATGAGCGACGGGTCTGCGGAGCAGAAGCTGCCCAAGAACGTCAATGCGAAGGTCATCGGGCTCGCTGCGGCGGGCGCCGTCGGCGGGTTCCTGTTCGGCTTCGACTCGTCGGTCGTCAACGGCGCGGTCGACGCGATCCAAGACGAGTTCGCGCTGTCGGCGGCGGTGACCGGGTTCGCGGTGGCGAGCGCACTGCTCGGCTGCGCCATCGGCGCGGAGGTCGGCGGCCGCCTGGCCGACCGGTTCGGCCGCATCCCCGTGATGATCATCGGCGCGGTGCTCTTCCTCGTCTCCTCGCTCGGCGCGGGCTTCGCGTTCGGCGTCGTGGACCTCATCGTCTGGCGCGTGCTCGGCGGCATGGGCATCGGCATCGCCTCGGTCGTGGCTCCGGCCTACATCGCCGAGATCTCGCCGAAGGCCATCCGCGGTCGGCTGGCCTCGCTGCAGCAGCTCGCGATCGTGTTCGGCATCTTCGCGGCGCTGCTCTCCGACGCGCTGTTCGCCGCCGCGGCCGGGGGCGCCGACCAGCCGTTCTGGTTCGGGCTCGAAGCCTGGCGGTGGATGTTCATCGCCTGCGCCGTGCCGTCGATCGTCTACGGCGTGATCGCGCTCGTGCTTCCGGAGTCGCCGAGGTTCCTCGTCAAGGCGGGTCGCGAGAAGCAGGCCGAAGAGGTGCTGGAGCGCATCGGCACGGCCGATCCGGCCGAGGCCGTCGCCGACATCACGGGCTCGCTGCACAAGGACGAGGCGGCCGAGGCCTCCGGCACCCTGCGCGGGCCGGTGCTCGGGCTCAAGGGCATCGTCTGGATCGGCATCCTGCTGTCGGTGTTCCAGCAGTTCGTCGGCATCAACGTGATCTTCTACTACTCGACGACGCTCTGGAAGGCGGTCGGGTTCGACGAGTCGGACTCGTTCACGATCAGCGTGCTCACCTCGGTGACGAACATCGTCGTGACGTTCATCGCGATCGCCCTGGTCGACAAGGTCGGCCGCCGGCCACTGCTGCTCATCGGCTCAACGGGCATGGCCGTGACGCTCACCACGATGGCGATCGCGTTCGCCAACTCGGTGACCGTCGACGGCGAGGTGAGCCTTCCCGGCGCCTGGGGGCCGATCGCGCTCATCGCGGCGAACCTGTTCGTCGTCTCGTTCGGGTTCTCGTGGGGCCCGCTCGTCTGGGTGCTGCTCGGCGAGATCTTCCCGAACAGCATCCGCGGCCGCGCCCTCGGCCTCGCCGCGGCGGCCCAGTGGATCGCGAACTTCCTCGTCACGGTCTCGTTCCCGCCGATGTCGGAGTTCTCGCTGTTCTGGACCTACGCCATGTACGCCGCGTTCGCGGTGCTCTCCTTCCTCTTCGTGCTCGCGAAGGTGCCGGAGACCAAGGGCATGGCGCTCGAGGACTCCGAGTCGGTCTTCGCCGCCGGAACCGCTCGCGACCAACGTCGTCGCGCGAACCAGGCCGCCTCAGGATAGGGTGGTCCCGTGCTGTTCACGTGCCGCTGTTGTCGTCGCCACCCGCGACCATGACCATTCGCGCCCTGCACCCGCCGAAGCGGGTCTCGCGGGCGCCGCACGCTGACAACCAGGGGAGCACCCTCGCATGAAGTACGCAGAATCCATCGTCGACCTCGTCGGCGACACCCCGCTCGTGAAGCTCAACCGCGTCGTCGAAGGCGTGACGGATGCCACGGTGCTGGTCAAGCTCGAATACCTGAACCCGGGCGGCTCGTCGAAGGACCGCATCGCCCGCAACATCATCGAGGCGGCCGAGCGCGACGGGCGGCTGCAGCCCGGCGGCACGATCGTGGAGCCCACGAGCGGCAACACCGGGGTCGGCCTCGCGCTCTTCGCCCAGCAGAAGGGGTACAAGTGCATCTTCGTCTGCCCCGACAAGGTCAGCGAAGACAAGCGCAACGTGCTGAAGGCCTACGGCGCCGAGGTCGTCGTGACGCCCACCTCCGTCGCACCCGACAGCCCCGATTCGTACTACTCGGTCTCCGACCGCATCGTGCGCGAGACGCCGGGGGCGTTCAAGCCCGACCAGTACTCCAACCCGAACGGCCCGCGTTCGCACTACGAGACCACGGGCCCAGAGATCTGGCGCGACACCGACGGTGCGATCACGCATTTCGTCGCGGGCATCGGCACCGGTGGCACGATCACGGGCACGGGCCGGTTCCTGCGCGAGGCATCCGACGGCCGCGTCCGCATCATCGGCGCCGACCCCGAGGGGTCCGTGTACTCGGGCGGCACGGGCCGGCCGTACTTCGTCGAGGGCGTGGGCGAGGACTTCTGGCCGACGGCCTACGACCCGGCCGTGCCGCACGAGATCATCGAGGTCAGCGACGCCGAGTCGTTCGCGATGACGCGCCGGCTCGCGCGCGAGGAGGGCGTCCTCGTCGGCGGGTCGAGCGGCATGGCCGTCGTCGCGGCGCTGAAGGCGGCATCCGCTCCGGGCGTGACGGCCGACGACGTGTTCGTGGTGCTGCTGCCCGACAGCGGCCGCGGGTACCTCGGCAAGATCTTCAACGACAAGTGGATGCGCGCCTACGGCTTCTCGAACGCACCAGCCGGCCACACGATCGCCGACGTGCTCGCCTCGAAGGCCGACCGCACGGCCCCGCTCGTGTACGTGCACCCGAGCCAGAGCGTGCGCGAGACGATCGACGTCATGGCGTCGACCGGCGTCTCTCAGGTGCTCGTGCTCTCGGCCGAGCCGCCCGTCGTGCTCGGCGAGGTCGTCGGCGCCGTGCACGAAGAGGTGCTGCTCGACCTCGTGTTCACCGGCAAGGCGAAGCTCACCGACGAGGTGGGCGGCGTCGTGGGCGACGGCCTGCCCCTCATCGGCGTGAACGAGCCGGTCTCGACGGCGCGATCGGCGTTCGCCGAGGCATCCGCCATGCTCGTCACCGACGGCGGCAAGGCGCTCGGCGTGATCACCCGCACCGACCTGCTCACGTACCTCTCCGCATGAGCCGCGCGTTTCACTTTTCAGGAACGCCCGACTCTCGGTTCCTTCAGAATTCAGGAACGTCCCGCGATGCGCGATGCTCCTGGCGACCGAATCAACCCCACAGGCTTACTTCCCCGAGCGAACGGATGACTGAACGATGAGCGTTCCTGAAAACAGTGCACGCGGAACGACGAGCGTTCCTGAAAACGGTGCGGGGTTCGACACCCGCGCGATCCACGCCGGCCAGGCGTTCGACCCGACCACGGGCGCGGTGATCCCGCCCGTGTATCTCACCTCGACGTACGTTCAAGACGGCATCGGCGGCCTCCGCGAGGGCTACGAGTACTCGCGCGGCGGCAACCCGACGCGCACGGCGCTCGAGACCCAGCTCGCGGCGCTCGAGGGCGGCATCCGCGGGCTCTCGTTCGCCTCGGGGCTCGCCGCCGAAGACGCGCTGCTGCGCACGGTGCTGACCCCGGGCGATCACGTCGTCGTCGGCAACGACGTCTACGGCGGCACGCATCGGCTGATCCGCAGGGTGCACGGCGCGTGGGGGGTGCGGCACTCGACGGTCGACCTCGGCGACCTCGACGCGGTGCGCGCCGCGATCGAGCCGGGGGTCACGAAGGTGCTCTGGGTCGAGACGCCGTCGAACCCCCTCATGAAGATCACGGATGTCGCGGCGCTGGCCGCCCTCGGCCGCGAGGCCGGTGCGCTCGTGGTCGTCGACAACACCTTCGCCTCGCCCGCGCTGCAGCAGCCGATCGCGCTCGGCGCCGACGTCGTCGTGCACTCGACGACGAAGTACCTCGGCGGGCACTCCGACATCATCGGCGGTGCGCTCGTGTTCGCCGCGGGGCAGGAGGAGCTCGCCGAGCAGGTCACGTTCACGCAGTTCGCCGCGGGCGCCGTCTCCGGCCCGTTCGACGCGTTCCTGACGACGCGCGGCATCAAGACGCTCGGCATCCGCATGCAGCGGCACAGCAGCAACGCGCTCGCGATCGCGCAGCGACTCGAGGGCCACGCGGGCGTCGCGCGGGTCTTCTACCCGGGGCTCGAATCCCACCCGGGGCACGAGCTCGCGGCGCGCCAGATGTCGGGTTTCGGAGGCATGATCTCGATCGCGCTCACCGGCGGCGGCGAGGCCGCGCGTCGGTTCGCCGAGTCGACGACGCTGTTCCAGCTCGCCGAGTCGCTCGGCGGGGTCGAGTCGCTCGTGAACCACCCGTGGTCGATGACGCATGCGTCGGTGCGCGGCACCGAGGCCGAGGTGCCCGAGTCGATCGTGCGCCTCTCGGTCGGCATCGAGGACCCCGCCGACCTGCTCGCCGACATCGACGAGGCGCTCGCCCGGCTCTGAGCGAGAGGCGGCACGGTCTCCGGTGGCGGATTCAGGATGCCTCGGCGACACGCCGTCATCCTGGTGCGGATCGCTCGGCGTGGCGTCGGTGCATCCTGAATCGGCGACGCGGGGCGGGGGCTGCGGGGCGGATGACGCGGGCGGGTGCCGTCGCCGGGTTCACGCCGAGCTGTGACATCCGCTCGGCTCGAGGCATCCGCTCGGCTCGAGGCATCCGTCGTTGGCAGGAAATGAACGAACGACGTCAGCCCTGCCATCGCGAGCGGGCGAGCGGATGCCGCAGACTGAACCGGTGACCACGACGACGGATGCCCCGCCCACGACCTCGACCGCCCACCGCGGCCGTCTCGGGCTCGTGCAGGGCACGGCCCTCTACATCGCGAGCGTGCTCGGCACCGGCATCCTCGTGCTGCCCGGACTGGCCGCCGCGGCAGCCGGGCCCGCCTCGATCGTGGCGGTGGCCGTCGTGCTCGTGCTCTCGATCCCGCTCGCCGGAACCTTCGCGGCGCTCGCCTCGCGCTACCCCGACGCCGGCGGCGTCGCGAGCTTCGTGCGGCGCGCGCTCGGCGACACCGCGGCTCGCATGGCCGGATACTGGTTCTTCTTCGGCGTCTGCGTGGGCGCCCCGGTGCTCGCGATCCTCGGCGGCGAGTACGTCGTGGCCGTGCTCGACGTCGACCGCTCGGCCGTGCCGATCATCGGCTTCGCGGTCTTCGTGCCGCCCTTCATCGTCAACTGGTTCGGCGTGCGCGTCGCCGGCTGGGTGCAGTTCGTGCTCACGGGGCTCCTCGTCGCGGTCGTGGTCGGCGTGGTCGCGGTGACCGTGCCGGCGGTCGACACCTCCAACTTCGAGCCGTTCCTGCCGAACGGCTGGGCGGGCGTCGGGGTCGCGATCAGCCTCTTCGTGTGGGCGTTCGCCGGCTGGGAGGTCGGCACGCACATCGCGGGGGAGTTCGCGAACCCGCGCAGGGTCATCCCGCTGGCCACCGGCATCGCCGTCGTCGTGGTCGGCGCGAGCTACCTCGCGCTGCAGTTCGTCACGGTCGCGGTGCTCGGCGATCGCGCGGGCGACAGCCAGGTGCCGCTCCTCGACCTCGTCGAGGCGACCGCGCCGGGCATCGGGCCCGTGCTCGTCGCGATCGTCGCGGCGATCGTCACGCTCGGCGTCATGAACGCCTACCTGCCGGCCTTCGGCAAGCTCGGCGCCGCCCTCGGCCGCGACGGCGACCTGCCGAGGTTCTTCGCGAAGGGCGCCGCCGACGGCGAGGTGCCGCGCCGGGCGCTCGCCCTCACCGGGGTGCTGATCCTCGGTTACTTCGGCCTCATGCTGCTCAACGACCTGGACCTCACGGGGTTCATCCTCGTGCACACGAGCAACATGGTGGCCATCTACGCCGCGGGCATGCTCGCCGCCACGCTGCTGCTGAAGCGCTGGTCGTTCGGCTGGTGGCTCGCGGTCGTGGCGACGATCATGACGGCCGGACTCCTCGTGCTCGCCTGGGCGAACCTGGTGGTGCCGCTCGTGCTCGCCGCCGCAGCCGTGCTCGTGACGATCATCCGCCGCGTGCGCGCGCGCCGTCGCACCGATGCCGCCGTGCTCTCGGCGATCGACCCCGACCCCGACCCCGACCTCGACCCCGACCTCGACCCCGACCCCGACCCCGGCATCGCCACCGCCACCGCCACCGACCCGAAGGACCCCGCGTGACCGAGTACCGTGCCGCATTCGACGCCGACATCGCGTTCGTGAACGGGGGAGGGCTGCGCGCAGAGGCGTTCCGGCTCGACCTGCCGTCGGCCGACCTCTCCGAGGCCGAGATCGGCGCGCTGCTCGTGCGCCACCTGGGCCTCGCGATGGTCGGGCGCGTGGAGCTCACGAACCTCGCGATCGTCGAGGAGGCGCACAAGGGGTCGCGCGGCGTCGCCGACGCGGGCCCGGCCGGCCACGAGGCATCCGCCGCTCGCGTGCACCGCACGATCGTCGACCTCAGCCACCCGATCCGTGCGGGGCTCGTGACCTACCCCGGCATCCCGGTGCCCGAGATCACGCCGCATCTCACGCGCGAGGCGTCGCGCGGCGTCTACGCACCGGGCACCGAGTTCGAGATCGACGTCATCCGCATGGCGGGCAACACGGGCACCTACCTCGACAGCCCGTTCCACCGCTACGCCGGCGGCGGCGACCTCGCGAGCCTGCGCCTCGAGACCCTCGTCGGCCTGCCCGCCGAGGTCTTCCGGTTGACGGATGCCTCGGAGCGCGGCATCCCCGCAGCGGTGTTCCTCGATCGCGAGCTCGCCGGCACCGCGGTGCTGCTGCACACCGGATGGGACCGGCACTTCGGCACGCCCGAGTACGCGCACGGATCCCCGTTCCTCACCGAGGACGGCGCCCGGCACCTCGTCGAGGCAGGCGTCGCGCTCGTGGGCATCGACTCGCTCAACATCGACGACACCGAGTCGGGCGGCGAGCGCCCGGCGCACAGCCTGCTGCTCGAAGCGGGCATCCACGTCGTCGAGCATCTCACCGCGCTCGACCGGGTGCCCGCGCGCGGCGCGACCTTCACGGCCGTGCCGCCGCGCGTCGAGGGGTTCGGCACGTTCCCCGTGCGCGCGTTCGCCGAGGTGCCCGCCGAGGCGCGGGCCTGACCTCGCTCGCGGCATCCGCTCGCTCGAGGCATCCGCTCGCTCGCGGCATCCGCTCATCGAAGGCTCGCCGTTCGGCGCGTGACTGTGGCTTCGAGCGCCACGGTGCGTGAGGATGGGGGGATGACGACCCCGAGATACGCCCTGCACGACGGCAACACCATTCCCGCGATCGGGCTCGGCACCTACGGGCTGAACGAGCAGGGTGGCATCGAGGCGATCTCGACGGCCATCGGCGACGGCTACCGCCTCATCGACACGGCCTACAACTACGGCAACGAAGACGTGGTCGGCGAGGCGATCCGCCGCTCGGGCGTCGACCGCAGCGACCTCGTCGTCGCGACCAAGCTCCCCGGCCGCCACCACGGATTCGACGAGACCCTCGCGAGCTTCGAGGAGTCGCGCGCCAAGCTCGACCTCGACTGGGTCGACCTCTACCTCATCCACTGGCCCAACCCCCGCATCGACAAGTACGTCGAGAGCTGGAAGGCGATGATCCGGCTGCGCGAGAAGGGGCTCGTGCGCTCGATCGGCGTGTCGAACTTCACCGAACCCATGCTCGACCGACTCGAGCGCGAGACCGGCGTCGTGCCCGTCGTGAACCAGGTCGAGATGCACCCCTACTTCCCGCAGGGCGAGCTGCGGGCCTATCACGCCGAGCACGGCATCCGCACCGAGAGCTGGAGCCCGCTCGGGCGCAAGAGCGACCTGCTGAACGAACCCGTGCTCACCGAGATCGCCGCGGCCAGAGGGCTCACCGTGCCGAAGGTCGTGCTGCGCTGGCACGTGCAGCAGGGCTCGGTTCCCATTCCCAAGTCCTCGGATGCCGCGCGCCGGCGTGCGAACCTCGACGTGTTCTCGTTCGAGCTGAACGAGTCCGAGCTCGCCGCGATCGCCGGTCTCGAGCGCGGACGCATCTGGGGCGCCGACCCCGACACGCACGAAGAGCTCTGAGCTCGGCGCGCCCGCTCGGCGCCGCACTCATCGCCGCCCTGCGTCCGCGGTGTCGGCGGCAGCACGTAGGCTCGATCGAGTGATGCGAGGCGGCGGGCGATGAACGACGAGATCGAGACGGGCGACCACTCCGTCGCCCCGGCGGCCGAGGCATACGTCTCCGCCGAGGCATCCGCCCATGAGACCTCCGCTCGCGGGGCGTCGGCGCACGAGGGCGGTGCGGCCGAGGCATCCGCTCACAAGGGCGCGGGCGGCGGCGACACCGCGACCGCGACCGATCCGCTCGACCGGCTGCCCGCGGCGAACGGACCGCTCTCCAAGCCGTACACCTGGCTGTCGATCGGCATGTTCGCGACGATCTTCCTCGCGGCGTTCGAGGCCATGGCCGTGACCACGATCATGCCGCTCGTCGTGCGCGACCTCGACGGCGTGGCGCTCTTCGCGCTCGCCTTCGCCGTGCCGCTCGCGGCCGGCATCATCGGCATGGTGCTCGCCGGCAACTGGACCGACCGATCAGGGCCGCTGCCCTCGCTCATCACGGCCGCGGTGCTGTTCGTGATCGGCCTCGTCATCGCGGGCACCGCGACCGACATGACCGTCTTCATCATCGGGCGGTTCGTGCACGGACTCAGCGGCGCCGCCGTCATCGTGCCGCTCTACGTGATCGTCGCCCGCGCCTACCCCGAGGCGCTGCGCGCGCGGGTGTTCGCCGGGTTCGCGGCCGCGTGGGTCATCCCGTCGATCATCGGACCGGCGCTCGCCGGCCTCGTCGCCGAGACCTTCAGCTGGCACTGGGTGTTCCTCGGCGTCATCGTGATCGTCGTGCCGGCCGCCGCCATGATGGTGCCGCCGATCCTCCGCGTGCGCGACCTCGTGCAGGGCGACGTCTCGGTGCCATGGAGCCTCGGGCGCGTCGGGTGGTCGGTGCTCGTGGCCGCGGCGGCGCTCGCGGTGTCGCTGTCGAAGGAGCTCGACGACCCCTGGCGCTGGATCGCGGCCGGGCTCGGCATCGTCGTCGCCGCGCTCGCCGCCCGCCCCCTGCTGCCGCCGGGCACGCTGCATGCCGTGCGCGGCATGCCGGCCACGGTCGCGGTCAAGTTCGTCGTCGCCGGGGCGTTCTTCGGCAGCGAGGTCTACCTGCCGTACCTGTTCATCGATCGCTACGACATGTCGCCCAGCCTCGCCGGGGTCGTGCTCACGGGAGCCGGCCTGACCTGGGCCGCGGCATCCTGGCTGCAGGGCCGGCTCACCGATCGCATGAGCGACACCCGCGCCGTCGAGATCGGCACGCTCACGCTCGTCGTCGCGCTCGCGGTCGTGCTCGTCGTCGCCCTGTTCACCCTGTCGCCCGTCATCGCGTTCGTCGCCTGGGCGCTCGCCGGGGCCTCGATGGGCTTCATGTACCCGCGGTTCTCGGTCTCGGTGCTGGCCCAGTCCCGCCGCGACGAACAGGGGTTCAACAGCGCCGCGCTCACCATCTCCGAGTCGCTCGGCGCGTCGATCGCCCTCGCGGTCACGGCGCTCGTGTCCTCGGCGGCCGGCGCCGGCGCGTTCTCGGCCGACTTCGCCGTGACGCTCGGCATCGCCGTCGTCGCCCTGCTCATCGCGAGCCGCGTGCGGCCGCCGGCGAAGCCCGCGATCTGAGGCGCCCGCCGCATCGCACCGCCGTCGACACGGCGACCGTTCCGTCGGCGCGTCGATGCGCCCGGCCGAGCGCACGATGGCGAGCGACGGCGACGGTGAGGGCGAACATCGCGACGCTGAACGTCTCGACGGCGGACATCGCGACGCTGAACGTCGCCGACTGATCCGCATGTGACTGTCACAGGGGCTGCGCGAGCCGCTCGGGGCCGGCCCAGGCCGCCCTCGTCTCCTCGAGATCGCCACGGCGCGCTTCGGCATGCATAATGGAGGTCGCCAATGTGAACGTGCACATCGGCGGATTCGAACGGTAGCGGTGATGGCGGACTCTGAGCCTGGGCGGATGCCGAGCATCCGCGACGTGGCGCGCCTCGCGGAGGTCTCGCACCAGACGGTGTCCCGCGTGCTGAACCACCATCCGAGCCTCAGGCCCGAGACCAAGCAGCGCGTGCTCGACGCCATGGAGCAGCTGCAGTACCGCCCGAACCGCGCGGCGCGGGCGCTGGTCACGAGTCGTTCCCGCACGATCGGCGTGCTGCTGGCCACCTCGGGGGAGTACGGGCCGTCCTCTTCGGTCGCCGCGATCGAGAACGTGGCACGGGAGCAGGGGTACTGGGTCAACACCGCGAACCTTCGCGACAAGACGCCCGACGCCATCGCCGAAGCCGTCACGCACCTCATGGAGCAGGCGGTCGAGGGACTCATCGTGATCGCCCCGCAGGTCCGCGTGTTCGACGTGCTCGCCGAGATGGCCATCGGCGTCCCGCATGTGACCCTGCAGAGCGCCTCCGGCGCCGAACGCACCGGTCTCGCGGCCGATCAGGTGCGCGGGGCGAGGCTGGCGACCGAGCATCTCATCGAGCTCGGCCACCACGAGATCGTGCATCTCGCGGGCCCGCAGGACTGGATCGAGGCGGAGAGCCGCATGCGCGGCTTCCTCGATGCGATCTCCGACGCCGACCTGGCGACGCATCCGCCGATCCTGGGCGACTGGACGGCCGACTTCGGGTACTTCGCCGGGCGCGAACTGGCGCGGAGGCGCGACTTCACGGCGGTCTTCGCGGCGAACGACCTGATGGCGATCGGGCTCATGCACGGGTTCCGGGACGCCGGCCTCGACGTGCCGCGCGCGGTGAGCGTCGTCGGATTCGACGACATCCCGGTCGCGCCGCACGTCTGGCCGCCGCTGACGACGGTGCACCAGGACTTCGACGAGCTCGGCTCCCGGGCGGTGGCGTCGCTGCTCAGGAAGATGGCCGGCGAGAGCGTCGAGCCGGGTTCGGTCATCGAACCTCTGCTCGTCACGCGGGACTCCACCGCGGCGCCGACCCCGATGAGAGTGGTGTTCTGATGCCGGCACGTCGGCAGGCCACTCCGTTGCCGAGACGTGACCTGCGCAACTTGACACACGCCGAGTCGCGATGCACGATTGTCTCCGATGTGAACGGTCACACGGCCGTCGCATCATCTGGACCCACCAAGCAATTGACGACAGCGAGGTCACTGTGAACGACGAGCGGCGTGATCAGCCACCCATCCTCGAGATGCGGTCGATCACCAAGGAGTTCCCCGGGGTCAAGGCGCTCTCCGACGTGTCGATCACCGTTCGCACGGCCGAGATCCACGCGATCTGCGGCGAGAACGGCGCGGGCAAGTCCACGCTCATGAAGGTGCTCTCGGGCGTCTACCCGGCCGGCACGTTCACCGGCGAGATCTGGTTCCGCGGCGAGAAGGTCGAGTTCAAGGACATCCGCTCCTCGGAGCGCGCCGGCATCGCGATCATCCACCAGGAGCTCGCGCTGATCCCCGAACTCTCGATCACCGAGAACATCTTCCTCGGCAACGAGATCAACCACGGCGGGCGCATCGACTGGCGCGCGGCCAAGATGCGGGCCACCGAGCTGCTGGCGCGCGTCGGGCTCGACGAAGACCCCGACACCCAGATCAAGCACCTCGGCGTCGGCAAGCAGCAGCTCGTCGAGATCGCCAAGGCGCTCGCGAAGGACGTGAAGCTGCTCATCCTCGACGAGCCGACGGCGGCCCTGAACGAAGACGACTCCCAGCACCTGCTCGACCTGATCCGCGGGCTCAAGGGCCGCGGCATCACCTCGATCATGATCTCCCACAAGCTCAACGAGATCGAAGAGGTCGCCGACGAGATCACGATCATCCGCGACGGGCACACGATCGAGACGCTCGACGTCAAGGCGGGCGGGGTCGACGAGGATCGCATCATCCGCGGCATGGTCGGCCGTTCGCTCGAGAGCCGGTTCCCCGACCGCACGCCGCACATCGGCGAGGTCTTCTTCGAGGTGAAGGACTGGACGATCCAGCACCCGCAGGTGTCCGAGCGCCTCGTGGTCAAGGGGTCGAGCTTCACCGTGCGCCGCGGCGAGATCGTCGGCATCGCGGGGCTCATGGGCGCGGGGCGCACCGAGCTCGCCATGAGCATCTTCGGGCGCTCCTACGGCAACTACATCTCCGGCACCATCGTGAAGGACGGCAAGGAGATCGTGATGAAGGACGTCGAGTCCGCGATCGACCACGGCCTCGCCTACGTCAGTGAGGACCGCAAGCAGCTCGGACTGAACCTGCTCGACTCGATCAAGCGCTCGATCGTCGCCGCGAAGCTGACCAAGATCGCCAAGCGCGGGGTCATCGACGATTCCCAGGAGTTCGGCATCGCCGAGGACTACCGCAAGCAGCTGCGCATCAAGACGCCCAGCGTCGATGTGGGCGTCTCCAAGCTCTCGGGCGGCAACCAGCAGAAGGTCGTGCTGGCGAAGTGGATGTTCACCGACCCCGACCTGCTCATCCTCGACGAGCCGACGCGCGGCATCGACGTCGGTGCGAAGTACGAGATCTACACGATCATCCAGGCGCTCGCGGCACAGGGCAAGGGCGTCATCCTCATCTCGAGCGAGCTGCCCGAGCTGCTCGGCATCGCAGATCGCATCTACACGGTGTTCGAAGGCCAGATCACCGACAACATCCCGGCATCCGAAGCGAACCCGGAGGCGCTCATGCGCAGCATGACCTCCGCCAAGAAGAAGGCGAACGCATGAGCACGACCGCGACCGACCCCGCCGCCCCCAAGAAGGGCGGGTTCTCCGACATCCGAAAGATCTTCGGCGGCGGCCAGTCCAGCCTCCGTCAGTTCGGCATCCTCGGCAGCCTCATCGTCATCATCGTGATCTTCCAGATCTGGACGAGCGGGCTGACGCTGTCGTCGACGAACCTCATCAACGTCGTCAACCAGTACTCGTACATCCTGATCCTCGCGATCGGCATGGTGATGGTCATCATCATGGGCCACATCGACCTCTCGGTCGGCTCGGTCGCCGCCTTCACCGGCATCATCGTCGCGAAGTCGATGGCCGAGTGGAACCTGCCCTGGCCGGCGGCGATCGTGCTCGGCATCCTCGTGGGTGCGGCGATCGGCGCGTGGCAGGGATTCTGGGTGGCCTACGTCGGGGTGCCGGCCTTCATCGTGACGCTCGCCGGCATGCTCATCTTCCGCGGCGGCAACCAGTTCATCGGCCAGTCGACGACCGTGCCGGTGCCGCAGGAGTTCGGCATCATCGGTGCGGGGTACCTGCCCGAGCTCGCCATCCCGCTGAACTTCAACGTGCTCACGATGGTGCTCGGCGTGCTCGGAGCCGGCTGGATCGTCTGGAACGAGATCCACCTGCGCAACGTGCAGAAGAAGATGGGCTCCGAGACGGCTCCGGCCTGGGTGAGCATCGTCAAGGTCATCGTGCTCGCCGGCATCATCCTCTGGGCTGCATGGCTCTTCGCGACCGGTCGCCCCGGCACCAGCTTCCCGATCTCGGGCATCATCCTCGTCGCGCTCGTGATCCTCTACTCGTTCATCACGCGCAACACGATCTTCGGCCGCCACATCTACGCCGTCGGCGGCAACCGCCTCGCGGCCACGCTGTCGGGCGTGAAGGACCGCCGCATCGACTTCTTCGTCATGATGAACATGTCGGTGCTGGCAGCGCTGGCCGGCATGATCTTCGTCGCCCGTTCGACGGCCTCCGGCCCGCAGGACGGCAACGGCTGGGAGCTCGACGCGATCGCCTCGGTCTTCATCGGCGGCGCGGCCGTCTCGGGCGGCATCGGCACGGTCATCGGCTCCATCGTCGGTGGCCTGGTGATGGCGTTCCTGAACAACGGCCTGCAGCTCATCGGCGCCGGCGCCGACGTCGTGCAGATCATCAAGGGCCTCGTGCTCCTCCTGGCCGTCGGCGTCGACGTCTGGAGCAAGCGTCAGGGTGGCCCGTCGATCATCGGCCTCTGGGGCAGCAGGCGCAAGGCGCGCCTCGAGACCCAGGCGCCCGAGGAGACGCCGGCCGTCGCGCCCACCGCGCAGTCCAACGTCTCATCGCAGCCCGAAGACGCCCAGCGCTGACCCACCGGTGCGGCGGCGAAGCATCCGGCCGCGGCATCCCGCAACCGTTCCATCCAAGAGTTCCGTAATCCCAACTAAGAAAGTGAATGATCAATGAAGAAAATCACTCTTGCGGCCACCGCACTCGCTGCGGCCGCAGCACTCGCGCTGACGGGCTGCGCCGGCGGCGACCGCGGTGGCGACACCGGCGGCTCCACCGAGGCGGCCGGCTTCGCAGCCGACTCGACCATCGGCGTCGCGCTGCCCGACAAGACGTCGGAGAACTGGGTGCTCGCGGGCGGCCTGTTCGAAGACGGCCTGAAGGCGGCCGGCTTCAAGGGCGACGTGCAGTACGCACCCGCCTCGAACACCGTCGCCGAGCAGCAGAACCAGATCTCGGCCATGGTCACCAACGGCGCCAAGGTCATCGTCATCGGCGCGAAGGACGGCAAGCAGCTCGGCACGCAGCTGCAGCAGGCCGCCGACGCCGGCGTCAAGATCATCGCGTACGACCGCCTGATCGAGAACACGCCGAACGTCGACTACTACGTCGCGTTCGACAACTTCAAGGTCGGCCAGCTCCAGGGCGAGGCGCTGCTCGAGGGCCTCGAGGCTCGCTCGGGCCACGCGGCACCGTGGAACATCGAGCTCTTCTCGGGTTCGCCGGATGACGCCAACGCCGCCGTGTTCTTCAACGGTGCGATGGACGTGCTCCAGCCGAAGATCGACGACGGCACGCTCGTCGTCTCCTCCGGCCAGACCGAGGTCGCGCAGACCGCGACGCAGGGCTGGGAAGCCGAGAACGCCCAGAGCCGCATGGACTCGATCCTGACCTCGACCTACTCGAGCGCTGAGATCGACGGCGTGCTCTCGCCGAACGACACGCTCGCCCGCGCGATCATCACCTCGATCAAGCAGGCCGGCAAGGACATCAGCAAGATCACCGTCACCGGTCAGGACTCCGAGGTCGAGTCGGTCAAGTCGATCATGGCCGGCGAGCAGTACTCGACCATCAACAAGGACACGACCCTCCTCGTGGAGCAGACGATCAAGATGATCGGCCAGCTCCAGAAGGGCGAGGACGTCGACGTCAACGACACCGAGCAGTACGACAACGGCGTGAAGGTCGTTCCGGCCTACCTGCTGGCTCCGGTCATCGTCACCAAGGAGAACGCGGCCGAGGCGTACGCCAACAACCCGAACCTCCTCGACATCGTGAACTCGTCGAAGTAGTCGCACCACCGCACGGCAGAACGGCCCCCGCTCCGATCGGAGCGGGGGTCGTTCCGCGTTCGCGCCGCAAGCGGGCGCGCGCGGGTCAGGCCGCCGAGTAGTCGGGCAGCTCCTGCAGGGTCCAGCGGTTGCCGTCGGGATCCCTCAGCGAGATGAACCGGCCCCAGGCCTGCTCGTCGACGCCCTCGGCCTCGACGCCCTTGGCCCGGAGGTCGGCGAGCACGGCATCCGCATCGGGGATGACGACCTGGATCACGTCGAGCGTGCCGGGCTCGAGGGTGCCGCCGAGCCCCTCGCCGATCGCGATCGAGCACGCCGAGCCGGGCGGCGTCAGCTGCACGAACCGCAGGTCCTCGCTGACGCGGTGGTCGTGGTCGGCGTTGAAGCCGAGCTTGTCGACGTAGAAGGCCTTCGCGCGGTCGACGTCGGTGACGGGCACGAAGATGAGTTCGATCTTCCAGTCCATGGTTCGCTCCTCGGTGGGGATTCGGCACGATCCGTTCAATCGAATCGCCATGCGTCGAGTCTGGCAACGCATGCGGACGGTTTCCGTCCGGATGCGGCATCCGCCGTGGTGGGAGGATGGGGGCATGGCACTGCACGTCACCGGAGACCCCGCCGCCGACGAACTGCTGAGCGACGACGCGTTCGCGCTGCTCACGGGCATGCTGCTCGACCAGCAGGTCACGATGGAGTCGGCCTTCGCCGGGCCCGTGAAGATCCGCGACCGCGTCGGGTCGATCGATCCGGTCGTCATCGCCGACGTCGCACCCGACGCGTTCGTCGAGGCGTTCAAGCAGACGCCCGCCGTGCACCGCTTCCCGGGCTCGATGGCCGAGCGAGTGCAGACGCTCGCCACCGCCGTGCGCGACGAGTGGGGTGGCGACGCGACGCAGATCTGGACCCGCGGCGAGCCCACGGGCGCCGAGGTGCTGAAGCGGCTGAAGGCGCTGCCGGGGTTCGGCGACCAGAAGGCGCGCATCTTCCTCGCCCTGCTCGGCAAGCAGTGCGGGCTCGAGGCTCCCGGGTGGCGCGAGGCCGCCGGCGCGTACGGCGAGGCCGACGCGTACCGGTCGGTCGCCGACATCGTCGACCCCGAGTCGCTCGCCAAGGTGCGGGCCACGAAGCAGGCCGCCAAGGCCGCCGCGAAGGCCGCGAAGGGCTGAGCACCGACGGGGCCGCGGGGCCGCGGGGTTGCCGGTGTTGCACGGCGGCCGATCCCCGCGCGCCCCATACCCCGGCGGGAGGGCGGAACCCCACCGCAGAGGGATGTGCCGACGGATGCCGCGTGCCAGAGTGAGCGGCATGGTCACCTCCGCACGCCCGGGCCCGCCCGTCCCACCCCCGCCTCCGTCGCCCGCGATGGCGCCGTCGGCGAACTCCGCCGCGGCCGCGGCCCGGCGCTCGGTCGCGGCATCCGCCCTGGGTGCTCCCGAGATGGCGGTCTGGACCCTGACCGCGTTCGTCGCGGTCGTGCTGTACGCGGTGTCGGTGCCGATCGATGCGGCGGTCTACCACGTGCACGTCGCGATCGCCTTCGGCGTCGCCCTGCTGCAGGCGGGCAGCCTGCTCGTCGCGATGTGGAGCGGCTGGGTCGCGGTCACGGCCTTCCTCGTGGGGCAGCTGCTCGTGGGCGTGTTCGGGTCCGCCGACCCGGGGCTGCCGTGGCCGATGACCGTGCCGCAGCTGATCCTGCTCTGCGCGCTGCTCGTCGTGCTGACGCTGCGGGGGCGCATCCGGTGGGCGATGATCCTCTGGGCCGGCGCGATCGTGGTGCCGCTCGCCGTCGCGTTCCTTCCCGATCACGGCGCCACGCCCGACGGCGTCATCGCGAACCTCGTGACGAGCGCCGCGGTCAGCGCCCTCGTGCTCGGGGCGGCCGTCGCCGTGCTGTCGGGGCGCGCGCGCATGGACGCGGAGCTCGACGAGCAGCGCGCCACGACCGCCGCCGAGTACGAGCGCCGCCTCGTCGCCGAGGAGCGCACCCGCATCGCCCGCGAGATGCACGACGTCGTCGCGCACAGCATGTCGATCATCCAGGTGCAGGCGGCGAGCGCGCCGTACCGGCTCACGGGCCTCGACGAGGCGACGACGGCCGAGTTCGCCGAGATCGCGGCATCCGCCCGCTCGGCGATGGCCGAGATGCGCGAGCTGCTGACGGTGCTGCGCGACCCCGCGGGCGAGGCCGAGACCGCGCCGCAGCCGGGGCTCGCCGAGCTGCCAGAGCTCGTCGCGAGCGTCGAACGGGCGGGCGTGCCGATCACGCTCGACATCGCGGCGGGCGCGGTCGACGGCGGACTGGCCGCCCGCGCGGCCTATCGCATCGTGCAGGAGTCGCTGAGCAACGTGCTGCGGCACGCCCCCGGCGCGACGACGGTCGTGACCGTGCGCGCGGCGGTCGGCGAGCGGGCCGGGCTCGACGTGACGATCAGGAACGAGGCGGCACCGGATGCCACGACGGGGCCTTCCGGCGACGCGTCGATCGGGCTCGACCCGGGGTCCGCGCCGCGCGGCGGGCACGGGCTCGTCGGCATCCGCGAGCGCGCCCGCCTGCTGGGTGGCAGCATCGAGAGCGGCGGGTCTCCCAGTGGAGGTTTCGAGGTGCACGCCGTGCTCCCGCTCGCCGTGTCGTCGGAGGAGGCGCGATGACGATCACGGTGCTCATCGCCGACGACCAGGCGATGGTGCGGGCGGGCTTCGCGGCCGTGCGGCTCGCGCATGAACTGCGACCCGACGTGGTCGTCATGGACGTGCGCATGCCCGTCATGAACGGCATCGAGGCGACGCGCGCCCTGCAGACGCCGCCGCGCTCGAGCGACTACGTGCCGCGCGTGCTCATGCTGACGACGTTCGACATCGACGACTACGTGTACGCGGCGCTGCGTGCGGGCGCGAGCGGTTTCCTGCTGAAGGACGCCCTGCCCGCCGACGTCGTGCAGGCCGTGCGCGTCATCGCCGCGGGCGATGCGCTGCTCGCGCCGAGCGTCACGCGCCGGCTCATCGAGCAGGTCGCCCGCGAGACGCCCGCGCCGCGCGTCGACGAGCACCTGCTTTCGCCGCTGACCGCGCGCGAGCGCGAGGTGCTCGAGCTCATCGCCCGCGGACGCTCCAACCAGGAGATCGCCGGTGACCTCTTCATCGCCGAGCAGACGGTGAAGACGCATGTCGGCAAGATCCTCTCCAAGCTCGCCCTGCGCGACCGCGTGCACGCCGTGGTGCTCGCCTACGACATCGGCCTGGTGCAGCCCGGCCGCTGATCGGGCGTTCCGCCCTGTCACCCCGTACCTGGGTAGGGGGCCGGAACCGCTCCGCCGGGTGATGCCTCCCGACCCACCGCGTTCCTAACCTGCCCGCACGGGCGGAGACGCCGCCCCGGGGAGGAGCGTCACCGTGACGCTGAACGCAGAACGCACCGCGACGACCCGGCGGCCGACATCGCGGCCGACCGGTGACGCGCAGAACGCCTCGCGCCCGGCCGCCACCCGCCGCGACGCCTCGATCGACGCCGCGCGGGCCGGATGCCTCGTGGTCGTCTTCCTGCTGCACGCGATGATGGTCGGGGTCAGCGCGGGCGCCGACGGGCCCGTGCTCGAGAACGCGCTCGAGGGATGGGCGTGGTTCGCGCCCGCGACCTGGGTCGTGCAGATCATGCCGCTCTTCTTCGTGATCGGCGGCTTCGCCGGGTGGACGAGCTGGCGCCGCATGCAGCAGCGCGGCCAGGGCGCCGCCGACTTCGCGCGCGGGCGGCTCGCCCGACTCGTGCGCCCGGCGATCGCGCTCGTCGCGGTCGTGGCGACGGCCCTCGCCGCGCTCGCACTCGCCGGGCTGCCCGCCGAGCTCGTGGCGACGGCCGGGTACCGCATCGGGCAGCCGCTGTGGTTCCTCGCGGTGTACATCGCCTGCTCGTCGCTCGTTCCCGTGATGTCGGGGCTGCATGCGCGGCATCCGCTCGTGACCGTGGCCGCGTTGCTGGGGGTCGTCGTCGCGATCGACGTGGCGCGGCTCGTCACCGGCGTCGACGCCATCGGCTTCGCCAACCTGCTCGCGGTGTGGCTGCTCGTGCAGCAGGGCGGGTTCTTCCTGGCCGACGGCAGCGTCGAGCGGATGCCTCGTGCCGCACGTCTCGGCGTCGCGCTCGCCGCACTCGGGGTGCTCCTGCTGCTCACCATCGCCGGGCCGTACTCGCCCGACCTGCTCATGAACCTCAACCCGCCGACCGTCTGCCTCGTCGTGCTCGGCATCGCGCAGCTCGCCCTGTTCTCGCTCGTTCGGCCCGCGCTGCGGCGATGGGCCGAGCGTCCGCGCCCCGCGCGCGTGATCGCCGGATTCGGGAGGTGGGGCATGACGCTCTACCTCTGGCACATGCCCGCGTTCGTGGCGCTCGCCGGGGTGCTGCTCGTACTGCACGACGCCGTGGGGCTGTCGCTGCCCGTGCCGCTCGCCCACGAGTGGTGGGGGAGCCGTGCGGCGTGGCTCGCCGTCGCGGCCCTCGGCACCGCCGCGCTCGTGCGGGCGTTCGCGCGGTTCGAGCACGGCGCCGCCCGCGCGTCGGTGCAGGTCGGCGTCGCGGTGCCGGTCGGCGTCGCCGTGCCGGCCGGGGTGATCGGCGTCGGCCTGGTGCTCGTGCTCGGCTTCGGCGTCGTCACCTCGCTCGTCGCGCTCGGGCTGCTCGGCGTGGCGCTGCGCGGCTCCTCGTCCGCCACGACCGACGACCCGGCCCGCGGTCACACGACCGGGCTGCGTCGCCTCGCCACGACGCCGGCGACGGCCACCGCGATGCCGAGCACCGAGAGCCCGATCGGCACCGTGAGGGCCATCCGCGTCGCCTCGACCGGGTCGCTCGCCACGTCGCTCGCGAAGGTCAGCGCGGCGCTCGTCGCGGCGAGCCCGATCGCCGCACCGAACTGGAAGGCCGTGTAGAGCAGGCCGCCGCTCAGGCCCTGGTCGTCGTCGTCGACCCCGTCGGTGGCGGCGACCGTCAGCGGGCCGTAGGCGAACGTGAAGGCGAGGCCCAGTGCGAGGAAGCTCGGGAACATGGCCGCATACGTCCAGTCCGGGCCGACCGGCAGGAACAGCAGGAACGACGCGGCCGCGAGCACGAGACCGCCGAGGATCACCGGCCACAGCCCGAAACGCGCGACGAGCCGCGGGGTGAGCGTGGGCGCGAGGATCGCGTCGATGCCGAGCACCAGCATCGCGAGCGAGGTCTGCAGGCTCGTCCATCCGAGCTGCTCCTGCAGGAACAGCACCACGAGGAACTGGAAGCCGAGGAACCCCGCGGCGAGCGACGCGGCGCCCGCATAGGCGCGGAGCAGCGGCATCCGGCGCAGGAATGCGAGCGGGACGAGCGGATGCCTCGCGCGGCGCTCGATCGCGACGAACGCGGCGAAGAGTGCCGCGCTGCCGACGAAGAGCGTCGCCGTGACGAGCGGGTCGGCGTGCGAGGACTGCTCGACGGCCAGGATGAGCAGGAGGAACGCCGCCGTCACGGTGACCGCGCCCGCGACATCAGCTCGCCCGCGCAGGCTGCCGACCGCGCCCACGGCGGGGCGGGGCACGAGCGGGATCGCGAGCGCCAGCAGCACGGCCGACACGAGCACCGGGGCGAAGAACACCCATCGCCAGCCGAGCATCGTCAGCAGTCCGCCGGCCACCAGCCCGAGCGAGAAGCCCGCGGCGCCGATGCCGGCGTAGATGAGGAGTGCGCGCGTGCGAAGCTGGCCCTCCTCGAAGCTCGTCGTGATGATCGACAGGCCGGCGGGCATCATGAACGCGGCGGCGACGCCGGTGGCCGCGCGAGCAGTGAGGAGCATCCACGGCTCGGTCGCGAGGCCGCCGAGCCCCGAGAAGACGATGAAGACGGCGAGCGAGACGAGGAACACGCGACGACGTCCGAGCAGGTCGGCCGTGCGGCCGCCGAGCAGCATGAACCCGCCGTAGCCGAGGATGTACGCGCTCACGACCCACTGCAGCTCGCCGGTGGCGAGGCCGAGGTCGGCGCGGATCGCCGGCAGGGCGACGCCGAACATGCCGACGTCGACGCCCTCGAGGAAGGCCGCGCCGCAGAGCACGACGAGCAGGCCGAGTGCGCGGCCGCGCAGACGTGCGTCGGTGCGTGGCGGGGGCGGGGTCGCCGATGGTGCTGCGGCGGGCGTCGTGCCGGTGTCGGTCGTCATGCGTCGTTCCTCGTCTGCTCGTTCTCGTTCGTGCGGTCGGTTACTTCTTGTGCCTGACCACATGTTGCGTCACCATTGGGTCATGACGGAAGACGGCACTTCGAAGTCACTCGGTACCCCCGGAGGAACCGACCAGCCCGCCGAGCGGCGCGAGCCGGGCGACGATCACCACGGCGCCGACTGGAACGACGCGTTCCAGTGGGACTCGCGAGAGGACTGCGAGGTGCGGCAGATCCTCGACCGCATCGCCGACAAGTGGTCGCTGCTCGTGATCGCCCTGCTCGACGACCGCACGCTGCGGTTCACCGAGCTGCGGCGCCTCATCGACGGCGTGAGCCAGCGCATGCTGACCGTGACCCTGCGCCAACTCGAACGCGACGGCATGGTGCGGCGCACGGTGCACCCGGTCGTGCCGCCGCGCGTCGACTACGAGCTGACCGAGCTGGGGCGTTCGCTGCACGCGACCGTGCAGTCGCTCGTCGTCTGGACCGAGCGGCACCAGGAGGACATCATCGGTGCGCGCGACCGGTACGACCGCGCGCTCGAGCCGGTCGGCATCGCACCCGCAACGCGCTGACGCACCGGTCCGGCCTCGCTGCGCGCGACACGCGCAGCACCCCCACGGCAATGTCGGTGGGTGGTGGCAGCATGAAGAGCACAACACCACATGTAGGGGTCGCGGCATCCGACAGCCACTAGGTATCGAATCGGGCGACACGCCCGGGCATCCATCCACAAGCGGGAAATCGGTTCGGTCGCCTGCTGTGGATAACCTCGGCCGGCTCCGCGAGAATCCGCGGGTCACCGGGGCATCCGATTGGGGATGGACTGTGGATGAAGCGGTGGAAAACTACAGTGATGTAACTACAGCATGTTGTGGCGGTTCAGTTCATCAGCCACTAGATGTAGTATTGAACTCGCTAGAAATCACGGGGGCGGGCTCCTCCGGAGCCCGAGAGAGAACAGGGGAGAACATGACGGTCACGGTCTACACCAAGCCTTCCTGCGTCCAGTGCAACGCCACCTACCGGGCGCTCGACAGCAAGGGCATCGAGTACGAAGTGCTCGACCTCTCGGTCGACGAAACGGCGCTCGCACAGGTCAAAGAGCTGGGCTACCTGCAGGCCCCCGTCGTCATCACCGACGAAGACCACTGGTCGGGCTTCCGCCCCGACAAGATCGCTGAGCTCGCCTCGCGCCTGGGCTGATCCTCCACCCGCCGCCCGAACTCAGCAGAGTGAACAACTCGGCAGAGTGAAACGGAACGCGAAGGGAGAGCACGCAGCATGACGAACCTGGTCTACTTCTCGAGCGTCTCCGGCAACACGGCACGCTTCATCGAGAAACTCGGTCGTCCGGCCGATCGCATCCCGCTCCACGCGAGAGATGCGCAGCTCGAGGCATCCGAGCCCTATGTGCTCGTCCTCCCCACCTACGGCGGGGGCGACGGCAACGGCGCCGTGCCCAAGCAGGTCATCCGCTTCCTCAACGACGAGCACAATCGGTCGCTGATCCGCGGGGTCATCGGCGCCGGCAACACCAACTTCGGCACGGGCTACTGCCTGGCCGCAGACATCATCGCGGTCAAATGCCATGTGCCGCTCATGTATCGCTTCGAAGTATTCGGAACATCTGACGACGTGAACGCCGTCAACGAGGGATTGGACGCATTTTGGTCAACACAGCGGTCAACGCAGCAGCTACCGACAGCGGTGTAGCCGTGATCGACGCGCCGCGCGTGGGCATGGACTACCACTCGCTCAACGCGATGCTGAACCTCTACGGCCCGAACGGCGAGATCCAGTTCGACAAGGACCGCGAGGCGGCGCGCGAGTACTTCCTGCAGCACGTCAACCAGAACACGGTCTTCTTCCACTCGCTGAAGGAACGGCTCGATTACCTCGTCGAGAAGGAGTACTACGAGCAGGCCGTGCTCGACCAGTACTCGTTCGAGTTCATCACGAAGCTCAACGACCTCGCCTACTCGAAGAAGTTCCGGTTCGAGACGTTCCTCGGCGCGTTCAAGTACTACACGAGCTACACGCTCAAGACGTTCGACGGCAAGCGCTACCTCGAGCGCTTCGAAGACCGCGTCGTCATGACGGCCCTCGGCCTCGCGCAGGGCGACGAGAAGCTCGCCGTCAACCTCGTCGAAGAGATCATCGGCGGCCGTTTCCAGCCGGCCACGCCGACCTTCCTCAACACGGGCAAGGCGCAGCGCGGTGAACTCGTCTCCTGCTTCCTGCTGCGCATCGAAGACAACATGGAGTCGATCTCGCGCGGCATCAACTCCGCGCTGCAGCTCTCCAAGCGCGGTGGCGGCGTGGCGCTCTCGCTCTCGAACATCCGCGAGGCCGGCGCCCCGATCAAGCAGATCGAGAACCAGTCCTCCGGCATCATCCCCGTGATGAAGCTCCTCGAAGACAGCTTCAGCTACGCCAACCAGCTCGGTGCCCGCCAGGGCGCCGGCGCGGTGTACCTCAGCGCGCACCACCCCGACATCATGCGGTTCCTCGACACCAAGCGCGAGAACGCCGACGAGAAGATCCGCATCAAGACGCTCTCGCTCGGCGTCGTCGTGCCCGACATCACGTTCGAGCTCGCCAAGAACGGCGAAGACATGTACCTCTTCTCGCCGTACGACGTCGAGCGCGTCTACGGCAAGCCGTTCGGCGACATCTCGGTCAGCGAGAAGTACCGCGAGATGGTCGACGACCCGCGCATCAAGAAGACGAAGATCAACGCGCGCGAGTTCTTCCAGACGCTCGCCGAGATCCAGTTCGAGAGCGGATACCCCTACATCGTGTTCGAAGACACGGTGAACAAGGCGAACCCGATCAAGGGCCGCATCAACATGTCGAACCTCTGCAGCGAGATCCTGCAGGTGAACACGCCGACCACGTACAACGAGGACCTCTCGTACAACGAGATCGGCAAAGACATCTCGTGCAACCTCGGTTCGCTGAACATCGCCCTCACCATGGACTCGCCCGACTTCGGCAAGACCGTCGACACCGCGATCCGCGGCCTCACCGCCGTGTCGAACATGAGCCACATCACCTCGGTGCGCTCCATCGAAGACGGCAACGACAAGTCGCACGCCATCGGCCTCGGCCAGATGAACCTGCACGGCTACCTCGCCCGCGAGCGCATCTTCTACGGCAGCGAAGAGGGCATCGACTTCACGAACATCTACTTCTACACGGTGCTGTTCCACGCCCTGCGCGCGTCGAACGCCATCGCGAAGGAGCGCGGTGAGGTCTTCGACGGCTTCTGGGATTCGAAGTACGCGTCGGGCGAGTTCTTCGACAAGTACACCGATTCCGCGTGGGTGCCCGCGACCGCCAAGGTCACGCAACTCTTCGCCGACTCGAACGTGCACATCCCCACCCAAGAGGACTGGAAGGCGCTGAAGGCGTCCATTCAAGAGCACGGCATCTACAACCAGAACCTGCAGGCCGTGCCGCCCACCGGGTCGATCTCGTACATCAACAACTCGACGGCCTCGATCCACCCGATCGCGTCGAAGATCGAGATCCGCAAGGAAGGCAAGCTCGGTCGCGTCTACTACCCGGCGGCGTTCATGACGAACGACAACCTGGAGTACTACCAGGACGCCTACGAGATCGGCTACGAGAAGGTCATCGACACCTACGCCGCGGCGACGCAGCACGTCGACCAGGGCCTCTCGCTCACGCTGTTCTTCAAGGACACGGCGACGACCCGCGACATCAACAAGGCGCAGATCTACGCGTGGAAGAAGGGGATCAAGACGATCTACTACATCCGCCTGCGGCAGATGGCGCTCGAGGGCACGGACATGACGGAGTGCGTCAGCTGCATGTTGTAATTGCCGTTTGATCAGGTATTTATTCTTAGAGAGAATGCGGAAATGACTCCTCCCGAGAAGCTCAAGCTCGTCGACCATGTACAGGCCATCAACTGGAACAAGATCCAGGACGACAAGGACCTCGAGGTCTGGAACCGTCTGGTCAACAACTTCTGGCTGCCCGAGAAGATCCCGCTGTCGAACGACATCCAGTCGTGGAACACGCTGACTCGTGAAGAGCAGCTGCTCACGCAGCGCGTGTTCACCGGCCTGACCCTGCTCGACACGATCCAGGGCACGGTCGGCGCGGTCTCGCTCATCCCCGACGCGATCACGCCGCACGAAGAGGCCGTCTACACGAACATCGCGTTCATGGAGTCGGTGCACGCGAAGAGCTACTCGTCGATCTTCTCGACGCTGTGCTCGACGAAGGACATCGACGACGCGTTCCGCTGGTCGGTCGAGAACGAGAACCTTCAGAAGAAGGCCTCGATCGTCATGGAGTACTACCAGGGCGACTCGCCGCTGAAGCGCAAGGTCGCCTCGACGCTGCTCGAGAGCTTCCTCTTCTACTCGGGCTTCTACCTGCCGATGTACTGGTCGTCGCGGGCGAAGCTCACCAACACGGCCGACCTCATTCGCCTCATCATCCGTGACGAGGCCGTGCACGGGTACTACATCGGGTACAAGTTCCAGAAGGGCCTCGAGAAGGTCACGCAGGAGGAGCGCGACGACATCAAGGACTACACGTTCTCGCTGCTCTACGAGCTCTACGACAACGAGGTGCAGTACACGCAAGACCTCTACGACGGCGTCGGCCTGACCGAAGACGTCAAGAAGTTCCTGCACTACAACGCCAACAAGGCCCTGATGAACCTCGGCTACGAGGCGATGTTCCCGAAGACCGTCACCGACGTGAACCCGGCCATCCTCTCGGCGCTCTCGCCGAACGCCGACGAGAACCACGACTTCTTCTCGGGCTCGGGCTCCTCGTACGTCATCGGCAAGGCCGTCTCGACCGAAGACGAGGACTGGGACTTCTAGCGGCTCCTCCCGCGCCGGTCACCGCGCTTCGAGGGCGAGGCGGCCGGCGAGGAGCACGTAGCTCGCGGCGAACGTGCGGCGCAGCCAGGCCATCACCTTCGGTCGGGTGATCACGTGGCTGCGCATGGTTGCGGCGAACAGCCCGTAGAGCGCGAAGACGACGAACGTGACCGCCATGAAGACGAGGCTCAGCCACACCATGCTCCACGTGCTGTCGCCCGATGCGCTGGGCACGAACTGGGGCAGGAACGCGAAGAAGAAGATCGTCAGCTTCGGGTTCAGCAGGTTGATGAGCACGGCCGTACGGATGACTCTCCAGAACGACGTCGGCGTTGTCGCATCGTCGACTGCGATCGCGGATCGGTCGCGGAGCGCCCGCCAGGCGAGGGTGAGCAGGTAGGCGACGCCGAGCCACTTGATCGTCTCGAAGGCGACCGCAGAGGCGTTGAGCACCGCCGCGAGGCCGGTGATCGCCGCGACCATGTGCGGGATCACCCCGAGCGTGCACCCGAACGCGGCGACGATGCCGGCTCTCGCGCCGCGCGACAGGCCTGCGGCGATGGAGTACACCGCGCCGGTGCCGGGGGTCGCGACGACGACGAGCGTCGTGAGCAGGAAGGCGAGGCTCATCGGGCCGGCTCCGCGAGCACCCGACCGCTGGCCGCGAGCGAGAGCCGTCGGGGCATGAACCCGACGAGCCTGCTCGTGAATGCGTTGGCCCGACCTGACACCACGCTCGGCGGAGTGCTGCGACCGTCGAGTCGCCGCAGCGCGAGCGCGACGACCTGCTCGGGGGTCTGGAAGCGGCCGACCGCGGCGTTCTCGGTGCCGACGACGTCGAAGAACTCGGTGCTCGTCGCGCCCGGGCTGAGGGTGAGCACCCGCAGTCCCGAGTCACGCGTCTCGTAGGCGAGAGCCTCGGTGAAGCTCAGCACGAAGGCCTTCGACGCGCCGTAGACCGCCATGTCGGGGCACGGCTGGTACGCGGCCGTGCTCGCGATGTTCACGAGGGCCCCGCGCGCGGCGCTCACGAGGTCGGGCAGGAACTCGCGCGTGATCGCGACGACCGCGCCGACGTTCAGCTGCACCATCTCGGCGATGCGCGCAGGATCGGCATCGACGAAGGCGCCCTTGACGCCGAAGCCGGCGTTGTTGACGAGGGTCTGGATGCGGATGCCGCGACCGACGAGTTCGGCGCGAAGAGCCGTGTGCGCGTCGGGCCCTGCCAGGTCGAGCGCGATCGGGGTCGCACGCACGCCATGTTGCCGTGCGATGCGGTCCGCGAGCTCGCGCAGGCGATCCTCGCGCCTGGCGACGAGGACGACATCGGCGCCTCGGCGGGCGAGCTGATTCGCGAACTCGGCGCCGAGCCCCGAGCTGGCGCCGGTGATGAGGGCGGTGGTGTCGCTGTAGTCGATGGTCATGGTGCCAATGTAGGCAGCGCCAGCATTGTTGTCAATGGCTACTTTCGGATAGGCTGCGGATGTGACGGAACGCGGCTACCACCACGGAAACCTGCGCCAAGCGCTGCTCGCGCGCGCGTGGGAGACGATCGACCTCGACGGACTCGATGCGCTCTCGCTGCGGCAACTCGCACGCGACGTCGGCGTCAGTCACGGGGCATCCGCTCGTCATTTCGCCGATCGTGCCGCCCTGCTCGACGCGATCGCCGTGGCGGGCTTCGAGCGCATGAACGAGGCGCTCGCCGTCGCGGTGGCGAGCGAAGAGACGTTCGCCGCACGATCGCGCACCGCCGGCTTCGCCTACATCGGCTTCGCGGTCGAGCACCCGGCGATCCTCGACCTCATGTACAAGGCCAAGCATCACCCCGACGCCTCACCCGCACTCGTCGAACTCAGCCGTGCCAGCATGGCCGTCGTGGTGACGCTCGTCGCCGAAGCGCAGGCTCGGGGTGAGGTCGTGCCCGGCGACGTCGAGCGTCAGTCGCTCGTCGTGTTCGCCGCGGTGCACGGCGTCGCGGCCCTCGCCACCGACGATCTGCTCGACGGCGTCGACTGGCGCGATGCGGCCGAGGCGACCCTCGACGTCGTGGTCGGCTCGCTCACCGGCGTTCGGGCGCGGTGAGTGCGGTGCGGGGGAGCGGCTGCCGCGCTTCGGGCCTGGAACTCAGCCGGCGGCGGGCTCGCGGGGCGGGTTGTGCATGAACTCGAGGCGGATGCCGTTCTCGTCCTCGACGAAGGTGGCGTAGTAGCGCTCGTTGAACCTCGGGTACGGCTTCGGGTCGCGCACGGCCGTCCAGCCGGCATCCACGGCGATCGCGTGCAGCCGGTCGACCTCGGCGCGCGACTCGACCGCGAACGCGAGATGCTGCCAGCCGACCCGGCCGTGCCGGTGGGGGCCGCTGCCCTGCTCGCGGGCGGGGAGGAGGATCAGCTCCTCCTCGCCCTGGTACCACGACACGCCGTTGTCGGAATCCTGCCGCGTGCAACCGAGGGCCGTCATCACCGGGTCGAACTGCGCGATCGCGCGGGGCAGGTCGTCGACGGAGATTCCGATGTGGTCGAAGAGAGGCATCCGAACATCCTATGCAGGCGCGGCAGGCGCAGATGCGGCAGGCGCGACGGGCGTAGACGGGCCCCCGCCATCGTCGAGGCAGCAGAATCGAACCGTGACCACGCCCGCCGCGGACTTCATCGACCTCACCCTTCGGGCCGAGGGGTCGGACGAGCGTGCGAGCGCGGATGCCGCGCGCATCGGCGGTGGGCTGCGGTTCTACGGCGCCTCGGTCGGGGCTGTGAGGGGCGCGGTCAGAGACGCCGGCCGGCGGCATCCGGAGCTGACGCATGACGAGGTCACCGCGCTCGCGTCCGAGCTGTGGGACGAGCCCGTGTACGAGCGGCGGCTCGCCGCGATCGTGCTGCTGCAACGGCAGGTGCCCACACTGCTCGTGAGCGACTTCACGCGCCTCGAGCAACTGCTGCGCTCGGCGGGCGGTGTGACAGAGCTCGTCGAGCCGCTCGTGGCCGACGTCGTGCGCCCGCTGCTCGCCAGGTTGGCCGGTGTCGACGCGGAGCGGGCCCGACGCATCGTCGACCGGTGGGCGCGCGAAGGCCTGACGGATCCTGAACGCCTGGGCTGAAGATCCCGCATCCCGGGTCGCCGCGGTGCCATGATGTGAACAGATTCAGCTCATGATCGGGGGATATGCGTGAACGCAGATCGCGCGAGGATGCCGGGGCTCCTCGCAACCGCCGTGCTGTCGTTCGTCCTCGTGATCGGGCTCGCCGGATGCGCCGAGGGTGCCGACAGCGTCGACCGGGCGAGGGCGCAGGTCACCGCGAAGGAGAAGGCCGTGGCGAGCGCCCAGGCCGATTTCGATTCGGCGTCGGAGGAGTTCTGCGGGGCGAGTCGTGACTACATCGACGCGCTCGACGGCTACGGCGACGTGCTGAACGACACGGCGCCGACCGTCGGCGACGTGCAGGCGGCGGGCGCCGACCTGGCCGATCCGCGCGACGACGCGTTCGACGGCGCCGAGGCCGCGGTCGAAGCCCAGCACGCGCTCGTGACCGCGCAGCAGGAACTCGTCGAGGCGCAGGCGGCCCTGGCCGCCGCCGAGGCGGGGCCGACCGGCACGCCGTCGATCGCCGAGCAGACCGAGCCCCCGACCGCGACCCCGCTGGCTCCGGCCGCCACCGTCGACCGGGTGAAGCAGGCCGACGCCGACTTCGCCGACGCGCAGGCCGCCATCACCGAGCAGACGCCCCTGGCCGAGGCATCCGAGCAGTTCAACAGTGCGGTCGTCGCGCTCGAGATGGCGTGGCTCAAGCTCTTCGCCGATGCTGGGTGCCTCACCGACGATCAGCAGGTGCAGGCCGAGGCCGCCGTCAGCGCGTACACCCTCGCGCTGCAGCAGGACCTCGCCACGGCCGGGTACTACACCGGCGCCGTCGACGGCGTCTCGGGACCGCTGACCGTGCAGGCGGTCGAGGACCTCCAGGAGGCGAACGGGTTGCCGGTGACGGGCACGGTCGACAAGGCGACATCCGCGGCGCTCCAGGCCGAACTCGTGGCGCTCGGCGGCGCCGCAGCGCAGGAGTCGCTGGCGTCGACGGCCGCCGTGCAGCAGACGCTGAAGCTCGCCGGCTTCTGGGACGGACCGGTCGACGGCGTGTGGACCGACGCCCTGACGGCGGCGGTGCAGGCGTTCCAGATCGAGCTCGGCGTGGATCCGACGGGCGCCGTCGACGCCGCCACGATCGCCGCGTTCCAGCGCGCGATCGCCGAGTTCACGGCGCCGGATGCCTCACCGAGCCCCTCGGCGCCGCCGGAGACCACGGCCCCGAGCTCCTGACCGGCAGCCGGTCGGGCGGATGACTCGGTGCGGTCGCGTGCCGCGGTGGAAGGATGAGGGCATGGCCGACGACATGCTCGCCGAGATCGCCGCCGAGCTGTACGAGCTGCCGCCCGACGAGTTCACGGCGGCTCGCAACGCCCGTGCGAAGGCGTTGCGGGGCAGTGACCGCGCCCTGGCGAAGGCGATCGGCGAGCTCCGCCGTCCCTCGGCTCCGGCCTGGCTCGTGAACCGGCTGGCGCGACTTCGCAACGATGAGCTCGAGCAGTTGCTCCAGCTCGGGGAGCAGTTGCGGGCGGCGCAGGCCGAGGTCGACGCATCCGCGCTGGTCGCGCTCGCGAAGGAGCGGCGCAAGGTGGTGCGCGCCCTCGCGCAGGATGCGGGCGCGCTCGCCGAAGAGCTGGGGCATCCGGTGCGCGGGCCGGTGCTCGACGACGTCGCCGCGACCCTGCAGGCTGCGATGACGGATGCCTCGGCCGCCGACGCCGTGCGCACCGGCCGACTCACTCGCAGCCTCGAGGCGATCGGCACCGAGGTGGACCTGACCGACTCGGTGGCCGCGTGGTCGGGCGGCAGCGACGCGACTCGTGCGAGCCGACCGCTGCCGCCCGACGAGGTCGGCGAACGCCGCGCGAAGAAGCAGCGGCGGGCCGACGAGGCCGAGGCCGAGAGACGGGCCGCCGAACTCGCCGAGGCCGAGCAGGCGGCAGCGGCGGCCGAAGCGGCCGAGCACGCGGCATCCGCTCGCTCTGGTGATGCGCGCGCGGAGGTGCAGACGGTCAGGTCGACCCGCGACGAGCTGAAGGCGGCCCTGTCGGAGCTCGAGCGGCGCCTCGGCGACGCCGAGCACGCGCTCGCCGAGGCGGAACGTGCAGCCGACGAACGCGAGCGCGAAGCCGATGCGGCCGCCCGAGCCGCCGAGGAGGCGCGAACGGCGGTCGACGAGCTGGGCGCGTCACACGACTGACCCTCGCGGCACCGACGTCGCCGGGGCGTGCGAGACTGCCCCGGTGACGGACATCGAGATGGCGCGCATCGCCGGCGGCACCGTCGGCCTGCACGACGCGCGGCGCAAGGTGCGCTGGAGCGTCGAGCTCGAACCGTTCGAGCTCGGGGTGTACCCGGTGACGCAGGAGCAGCTCGCCGAGCTGCTCGGCGAGACGGCGACGCATCCGCGACGCCCGGCGACCGACGTGAGCTGGCTGCGGGCCATTCGCTTCTGCAACGCGGCATCCGAGTGGGAGGGGCTCGAGCCCGCCTACACCTACGACGGCGAAGACGTCACCTGGCATGTCGACGCCGACGGCTTCCGCCTGCCGACCGAGGCCGAGTGGGAGTTCGCCTGCCGGGCGGGGTCGACGCGCCCGCACTACGGCCCGCTCGACGAGGTCGCCTGGACGAGCGCCGACGGCGTGACCGCGCCGCAGGACGTCGGCGCCAAGCATCCGAACCTCAACGGGCTCTTCGACACGCTCGGCAACGTCTGGGAGTGGTGCTGGGACCTGCTCGACCCGGCGCGTTACGACGCGTACCGGGTGTTCCGCGGCGGCGGGTACGCCGACGACGCGTGGAGCGTTCGGGCCTCGGTGCGCCGCGGGGGAGCGCCGCGCATGCACCACGAAGACGTCGGGTTCCGCGTCGCGCGCGGCGGCTTCGATGCGACGGATGCCGCGCAGGGATGGTCTGCGGCGGCGGACCTCGAGCGGGCGCAGGTCGACGGCCCGCTGCCGTCGGGGTGGACGCCGCGGGGGTGAGGCGATCACCGGCTGAGCATTCACCGTCAGCCTGTGCACGGTGGGAAACGAACCGCGCCCGCGTGCCCTAGTGTCGCTGCATGGGTTCAACGGCGACCGCGTACCTCACCGGCTTCGGCGCGTACCTTCCCGGTGACCCGGTCGACAACGACGGCATCGCGGCGAGGCTCGGCGGCGACGACGCGGTGACCGAGCGCATCCGGCGGCGGGTGCTCGACGCGAACGGCATCCGGCAGCGGCACTACGCGCTCGACGAGCAGGGCGAGCCGACCGAGCTGAACGAGGAGCTCGCCGTTAAGGCGCTGCGGGCGGCGCTCGATGATCGAGGCATCCGGGCCGAAGACCTGCGCATGCTCGCCTGCGCGACGACCATGGGCGACGTGCTCGTGCCCGGCTTCGCGTCGATGGTGCACGGGCGGCTCGGCGGCGGCCCGATGCAGACGCTCACGGCGTCGGGCGTGTGCGCCTCGAGCCTCGCGGCACTCGATGCCGCGGTGAGCAAGATCCGGCTCGGCGACCATCCTCGCGCGGCCGTCGTCGGCTCGGAGCTGTCGAGCCGCAGCCTGCGGCAGCGCCGGTTCGACGGCATCCGCGCGGGCATGGACTCCCATTTCCTGCGCTGGATGCTCTCCGATGGCGCCGGTGCGGCGATCGTCGAGTTCCAGCCGCATCCGACCAAGCCGTCGCTGCGCGTCGACTGGGTTCGGCAGGTCTCGCTCGCGCACGAGCACGACGTCTGCATGCGCGCCGGCATGAGCGGGGCCGAGCCGACCGTCGGCGCCACCTGGCAGGACCTCGACATCGCCGCAGCCGAGGCCGCCGGCATGTTCGTGCTGCGCCAAGACGTGAGCATGCTCGACGACCTCGCCGAGGCGGGCTTCCGCCAGTTCGAGGAACTCGTCGACATCGGGCTCGTCGACGTCACCCACCTCGACCACGTCGTCTGCCACTACAGCACCAACGCGTTCCGCGACCTCGCGTTCGACGCGCTGAGCCGCCGCATCCCGAACCTGAACACCGACCGTTGGTACTCGAACCTCGAGACGCGAGGCAACACGGGGTCGGCGAGCATCTTCATCGCCCTCGAGGAGGCCTGGCGCACCGGCCGCTTCAAGCCCGGCGAGACGGTGCTGCTCGCCGTGCCCGAGTCCGGCCGCTTCTCGTTCGCCTTCGCCCACCTCACCGTGGTGGCACCGCCCGCGCAGTACATCCCCGACCAGCACATCCTCGACCAGCAAGGAGCAGCAGCATGACGACCGACACGACCGGCCCCGCGACATCCGCGAGCCCCGCGACATCCGCCATCAGCACTGCGGATGCCTCGACCGGCGGGGTCGCGACCCTCGCCGACCGGCTCGCCGACGTCTGGGAGCAGCTCGAGGCACGGCTCGACCGGGTGCCCGTGCTGAGTCGGCTCGCGGCCGGAACGGTGACGCTGCACGACTACGAGCGGCTGCTCTTCAACCTGCGCCAGCAGGTCGTCGACGGGTCGCCGTGGATCTCACGGGCGGCGTCGAACTTCGACATCGAGCATTTCGAACTGCGCACCGCCGCGATCCGCCACGCCGAAGAGGAGCACCGCGACTACCTCATGCTCGAGCGCGACTACGTGGCCATCGGCGGCTCGCTCGCCGAGCTGCGCGCCGGCCGCAAGAACCTCGGCTCCGAGGCGCTGTCGGGCTACATGTTCCACTACGCCGACCGGCCGAACCCCACCGGGCTGCTCGGCGCGATGTTCATCATCGAGGGGCTCGGGGCCAAGCGCGCCGCCGGATGGGCCGAGCGGTTCCAGGAGGTGCTGGGCCTCGCCGACAACCAGGTGCATTTCATGCAGTACCACCAGGAGGCCGACAGCGAGCACACCGGTGCCCTCGAGGCGATCCTCACGTCGGGCATCATCGACGATGCCGCCGCCGACGAGATCGTGCGCTGCGCGCAGGTCGTCGCCCGCCTCTACGCGCTGCAGTTGGAAGAACTGGACCACTGAGATGACCGAGCCCGCGCGATCCGATCCGAGCATGTGGGAGGCGGTCGCCGTCGACCCCGCCGTTCCGCTCGATCGCGCGGTGGTGCGCAAGATCATCGACGACCAGCGGCGCCTCTCGCGGCGTTGGCTCCACCCGCTCGCCCGGCCGTTCTCGCGCGTCGTGGTCGCGCTCATCTCGATCGTGAAGCGAGTGCTGCCGTTCCGGTGGATGCCGCTGAACACGATGGACCGGCTCTGCATCTGGTACCTGCGGCGGTTCGTCTCACCCGACGCCGTCGAGCTGCTGATCCGGCACTTCGTCATCGAGACCAACCTCGTCAACTTCGTGCTGCGCAACACGGATGCCGCGATCCCGCCGGTCACGCTCCGACCCGTGAGTCTGGCCGAACTCGACGATCATGCGGTCGTCGAGCACGACGTCAACGTCTACGACGTGCTCATCGCACTCGACGGCGTGCCGCTGACGCCGCCGTCACCGCCCGACCTGCTCGACTTCTCGGAGCTCGACGTGCCGCCCATCGATGCCGAGCGGCGACGCCGCCGGTTGCTGCGCCTCGACATCCAGACCGCGCTCTGCTTCATGAACATCCCGTTCTCGATGGCGCTCACGATGGAGGAGTACCGCCGCGCCGTGCACTCGATGCGGTTCGACGACTCGTTCCTCGAGATCCTCGCGGTGCTCTGCGACGACGACACGTTCCGGCACTGGAAGGTCGGCGAGCTGAGCGTCTGGATGGACTCCAACGTCGACGTGCCGCGCATGGTCTACCGGCACGCGCTCGTCTGCGAGTACGCGCATGCGCACCTCGTGAAGCTCGCCGAGGCGGCGCACGACGATCGTCAGGCGGGGTAGGCGAACGCCGCGGCATCCGCCGTGATCGCCCTGGCGCGGGCGAGCCGCGGCAGGTCGCTGCCGTCGCGGATCACGCCGCCACCGGCCTCGAAGTCCGCGATCACCCGCGCCGCCCATGCGACATCGTCGCCCGAAGGGCTCAGCGCGTCGTTCACCGATGCGACCTGGGCGACCTGCAGGCAGAGGCGGCCGGTCATGCCGAGCGACGCGGCGTGCGCCGACTGGTCACGCACCACGTCGGGCTCGGTGCTGAGCGACGGCCCGTCGATCGGCCCCGGCAGCCCGCCCGCGCGGCTGGCGACGACGAGGCGCGAGCGCGGATAGGCCAGCGCGATCTCGCTCGCGCCCATGCCCGTGTCGCGCCGGAAGTCGCCGACCCCGAAGGCCAGGCGGAAGGTCGACGGATGCCGCGCGATCGCCGAAGCCTCCTCGAGCCCGACCGCGCTCTCGATGAGCGCGACGATCGGGATGCCCGGCCGCAGGCGGTCGGCCGTCGCCGAGACCTGCCCGACGGACTCGGCCTTGGCCAGCATCACGCCCTCGAGCCCGTCCAGCTCCCGCAGCGCGTCGAGGTCGGCACTCCAGTGCGTCGTCGTCGCATCGTTGATCCGTGCCCACGCGCGGTTGCCGGTCGCGAGCCAGTCGACCGCCGCGGTGCGCGCTGCCTCCTTCGCGCCGACCGCCACGGCGTCCTCGAGGTCGAGCACGAGCGCATCGGCTCCGGATGCCGCGGCCTCCGCGAATCCCTCCGGCTTCGCCGCGGAGACGAGCAGCCAGGACCGGGCGATGGCGGGCGCGACCGCGACCGCGGTCGCCGGACGGGGGTCGAGGTCAGTGAACACGCGCGGACTCCTTCTCGGTGGTGGCGGGGGTCTCCCCGTTGACGATGCTCGCCACGACGCCGGTCGAGATGTGCTCGTCGGCGCCGCCCGACTTCGCAGCCGACTCGTACGCCTGCTCGTCGGCGCCGAGGTGGTCGTCTGCGCTCATGGTCGCCTCATCGAACGGGCGACGACCCGAGAGCACGTCCTCGACCTGCACGGTGTCGATCTGCTTGGTCCAGGTGCCGATGAGCACCGTGGCCACCGCGTTCCCCGTGAAGTTCGTGAGGGCGCGAGCCTCGCTCATGAAGCGGTCGATGCCGACGATGAGCCCGACGCCGTCGACGAGATCGGGTCGGTGCGCCTGCAGGCCGCCGGCGAGGGTCGCGAGGCCGGCGCCGGTGACGCCCGCTGCGCCCTTGGAGGCGATCATCATGAACACGAGCAGCGAGATCTGCTCGCCGGTGCTGAGCGGCGTGCCCAGTGCGCTCGCGATGAAGAGCGAGGTCATCGTGAGGTAGATGGCCGTGCCGTCGAGGTTGAACGAGTAACCGGTCGGCACGGTGATGCCGACCACCGGCTTCGAGACGCCGAGATGCTCCATCTTCGCGATGAGCCGGGGCAGGGCGACCTCGCTCGACGACGTCGACACGATGAGCAGGTACTCCCGGCCGAGGTACTTCATCATGCGGAAGATGTTGACGCCCGTGACCAGCTTCAACAGCAGGCCGAGCACGACGACGATGAACACGATGCACGTGAGGTAGAACGCGACCATGAGCGTGCCGAGGGCGACCAGCGCGGCGACGCCCGTCGCCCCGACGACGGCGGCGATCGCCCCGAACGCGCCGATGGGCGCGAGCCACATGATCATGGCCAGGATGCGGAACACGAGCACCTGGAGGTGCCGGATCGCCTCGAGGATCGGAGCACCCTTCTGCCCCATCTTCTGCAGCGCGAAGCCGACGAGCAGCGCCACGAACAGCGTCTGCAGGATGCTGCCGCTGGTGAGGGCCGAGAAGAACGTGGTCGGGATGATGCCGAGGATGAACTCCGTCGACGAGGCCGCCTTGAGCTCCGACGTGTCGAAGGTGGTCGACGAGATGTCGAGTCCGGCTCCGGGGTGGATGAGGTTGCCCACCAGCAGGCCGATCGCCAGCGCGAAGGTGGACATCACCACGAAGTAGCCGAGGGCGAGTCCGCCCACCTTGCCGACCGTGGCGGCCTTGGCGACCGAGCCGACGCCGAGCACGATCGTGCAGAAGATGATCGGCGCGATCATCATCTTGATGAGGGCGATGAACGCCTCACCGACGGGCTTGAGGCCCACGGCGAAGTCGGGGAACACCAGCCCGACGCCGATGCCGGCCGCCACCGCCACGATGACGGCGATGTAGAGGTAGTGCGAGCGATCGAGTCGTCGCGTCTTCCGGTTCTTCGGTGCGGACACCGCATGCGTCGTTGCCATTGGTCTTCCTCGTCCTCATGGCGGTCGCCGCGGTGCGACCGGCCCGGTGATCAGTGCTGACAGCTTCGACCGGGCACGCGTCGGCCACGACGTTGTGTTCATACTGGTCTCGTGCACATGACGGCGTGGGGGAGGCGGTGGAGCATCGCCACGCGCCTGTTCGTGCTGCAGATCGGCTTCATCGTGGTGCTCACCGTTGCGGCGACGATCTGGCTGTGGTCCGACGCGCGAGCGGATGTCGAGGCGGATGCCGCGGCGAAGACGATGGCGGTCGCCACCTCGATCGCCGACAATCCGTTCGTGGTCGCCGCGCTCGCCGAGGACGATCCGACCGCCGACCTGCAGCCGTACGCAGTCGCCGTGATGGCCGACACGGCCACCGACTTCGTGACGATCATGGATCCCGACCGAACCCGGTACACGCACCCCGATGTCGCGCAGATCGGCCTTCCGTTCCAGGGCACGATCGCCCCGGCGCTGCGCGGAGAGTCGTTCACCGAGACCTACACGGGCACCCTCGGCCCGTCGGTGCGCTCCACGGTGCCGATCGAGGATGCGGATGGCGAGGTCGTCGGCATCGTCTCGGCCGGCGTGACGGTCTCGAACCTCTCGGCCGTGCTCGGCGCCCGCCTGCCCATCGTGTTCGGGGCGGCGCTGGCGACGCTGCTGCTCGGCGCGCTCGCCGCGTGGCTGCTCAGCCGCTACCTGCGCCGGGTCACCTGGGGTCGAGGGCCCGAGGAGATGGGGCGCATGTTCGCCTACTACGAGGGCGTGCTCCATTCCGTACGCGAGGGCCTGCTGCTCGTCGACACGCAGGGCCGGCTCGTGCTCGCCAACGACCAGGCGATCGAACTCCTCGGCCTGCCGAGGCATCCGCCCGCGGCATCCGAGGAACCGGTCCCCGTCGTGGACCTCTCGCTGCCGCCGTCGTTGCGCGACCTGCTCGCCGGAGGGGCGGTCGCCGTCGACGAGGTGCACCTCACCGACGACCGGGTGCTCGTGGTGAACCAGGCCGTCGCCGTCTCGACGCCGTCGCCGACGGACCCGGGCCCGGCCCGAATCCTGGGCACGGTCACGACCGTGCGCGACCACACCGAACTGCAGCAGCTCACGGGCGAGCTGGCCTCCATGCGCACCCTCTCGGATGCGCTCCGCTCGCAGACGCACGAGTTCGCCAACCGGCTGCACACGATCGTGGCGCTCATCGAGCTCGGCCGGCCCGAACAGGCGCTCGCCTTCGCCGCCGACGAGCTCGACTCGCGCCAGGAGCTCGCCGACGACGTGATGGGCGCCGTCGAGGAGCCGGTGCTCGCGGCCCTGCTGTTCGGCAAGGCGGCGCAGGCGAGTGAGCGCGGCGTGGCATTGACCGTCTCGGTGAGTCCGGCGGTCGCGTCGACGGATGTCCCGCCGGCGGAGTGGGTGACGATCGTCGGCAACCTCATCGACAACGCGGTCGATGCCGTGGCGGCGACCATGGAGCCCTCCGTCGCGGTCCGCGAGCCGGCGGTGCACGTGGCGATCGACGTGGCGGCGGCGATGTCCGCGGAAGGGGTGGCCGTGGGCGGGGCGGCCGCGCGCATCCGCGTCTCGGACAACGGCCCGGGTGTCGTCGACCCCGAACGGGTGTTCCAGCGCGGCTTCTCGACGAAGGACCACGGGCAGGGTGGTCGCGGACTCGGCCTGGCTCTCGTGGGCCAGTCCGTGCGCCGCCTCGGCGGGACGATCGCAGTGGCTCCCGCCGACGGCGGCACGGGTGCCGTGTTCACGGTGCTGCTCCCGCAGCCGGCACCCGTCATGCCCGGCCCCGCGGGCGTCGACCCGCGTGGCGGCCGATCGCCACGCGCTGCCTCGAACGGGAGCAGCCGATGACCGACGTGGCAGTCCTGGTCGTCGACGACGAGCCGATCACGGCCGAGGCGCACGCCGAATACCTGCGCCGCCTCGACGGCTTCGCGGTCGCCGGCGTGGCGCACGACGGCAAGGAGGCGATCCGGCTGCTGCGGGACTCGCTCTCGGGCACGGACTCGCGCCGCGGCTCCATCGACCTCGTGCTGCTCGACATGAACCTTCCCGACATCCACGGCATCGAGCTGTGCCGCCGCATCCGCACGGCCGGCCTCGAGGTCGACGTCATCGCCATCTCGGCGGTGCGGGACGTCGCGGTGGTGCGTGCCTCGGTGCATCTCGGCATCGTCGCGTACCTCATCAAGCCGTTCACGTTCCCGGTCTTCGCCGAACGGATGCGCGGCTACCTGGGGTTCCGCGCCGGATTCGATCAGGCTGCCGGCGTCACCACCCAGGAGGAGGTCGACCAGTCGCTGGCACGCCTTCGCGCTCCCGGACCGGTAGCGCTCGACAAGGGCCTCGCCGGCGACACGCTCGGACGCATCGTCAAGGCCCTGCGCGAGCGGGACGCCGCGGCTTCGGCGAGCGAGATCGCCGTCGACCTCGCGATCTCGAGGGTGACGGCACGTCGATACCTCGAGCACCTGGCGGAGGAGGGCTCCGTCGAGCGGGCGCCGCGCTACGGCACCCCCGGCAGGCCCGAGCTCGAGTACCGATGGCGGCAGGGCTGAGGCCCCGAGCGATCGAGACGTCCGTCAGTCGCCCGAGGGCGCGCCGAAGTACACGACCTGCGAGTTCAGGAAGAACCTGACGCCCCAGACACCTCGGTCGGCACCCGCGGTCGGGATGTCGATGACGACGTCGCCGGTCGCGGATGCCTCGGGGTCGATGCTGCCCAACGTCTCGAGGGAACCGTCTGCCGTGGTCCACGGCTTCTCGATGACCTGGAGGTCGGGGGTGACGTACTCGAACTTCAACTGGACGGCGGGCACGGCGGGCATCGACCCGAGGTTCGTCACCGTGACCGGGACGGAGGCGACCTGCTCGCCCGCCTCGAGGTCGGTGGGCGGGTAGAGGGCCGCCACCTCGGTCGCGTCGAGGTTCGGAGCGCCGACCGTCACGTCCCATCCCATCCTGAAGGAGTCGTCGGGATCGCTCTCGAAGTGCACCGTCGACCCGAACGGTGCGGGGTCGTCGGGACTCAGCCCCACCCCGCCCTGGGCGGGTTCGGTCGAGCCGGGCAGGAACACGACCGACTCCTGCTCGGTGATGATCGGTGGCGTTGCGGCCCGATACGTGGCCTCGACGATTCCGACGACGGCGTTGGCGTACACGACGATGAGCACGACCGACATTGCGAGCCCCAGAGCGGCGAGCGGCACGCCGATGATCGCGGTGAGCCTGCCTCTGCGGCGCTGCGCCAGGCCGACGACGCCCAGCACGATGCCGACGAGGGCGCCGAGCGCGCCGACCACGTTCAGGAGCGGCACCGGCGAGAGCAGGAGCGCGGCTCCGCCCAGCACGACCGATGTCGTGCCCGGCCCGCTCAGGCCGGACCTGGATCCGGCGGGCGACGCGACATCTCGCGAGAAGTACGACGGTGTCGATGGGGGCGGTGGCTCCGCGGGGGTGGGAGGGCGGCGCTGCGCGGGCGGCGCTCCGGGCGGAGCGAACGGCGAGGGATCGGGCACGCACATACTCTGGCAGATCGAACGAGGGCGGTCCGCGATCTCGCCTCGCACTGAGGCCGCGCGTATCGTCGAAGGCATGTGCCGCAACATCCGCTGCCTCCACAACTTCGAACCGGCGACCACCGATGAAGAGGTGCGGGAGGCCGCCCTCCAGTTCGTCCGCAAGGTCAGCGGGTCGACGCGTCCCTCGCGGGCGAACACCGAGGCGTTCGAGCGTGCGATCGACGAGATCGCCGCGGCCACGCGCCGCATGCTCGACGACCTCGTCACGAACGCCCCGCCGAAGAGTCGCGAGGTCGAGGCGATCAAGGGCCGCCAGCGGCATGAGAAGCGCATGGAGCGGGAGGTCAGGATCCGCACGGCGCCGGCGTGAGCGAGCGGATGCCACGTGGCATCCGCCGCTACCGCCGCGAGGCCCGGCTACTCGACGAGCTTGCCGACCGTCGAGACCTCGCGCATGAGCTCCGCGATCTCGTCGGGGATGGGCGGGATGGACTCGCGGGTCACGCCGGACGAGGGCGACCAGACGAGGTTGACCTGCAGTGACTCGTCGAGCGAGGGGTAGTCGCTCCGGTTGTGGCATCCGCGGGTCTCGCGTCGCTCCAACGCGGCCGACAGCGTCGCGCGGGCGGCGAGGGCGGCCGACTTGAGGTCGAACGCGTGGGCGAGGTCCTGGTAGCCGGCGATGTCGGGGTGCACGCCGATGTCGGACATGCGCGCCTCGATCGCGTCGAGCTCGGCGAGTCCGGCCAGCAGGCCCGCCTCGTCGCGCACGACGCCGGCGTGCTCGGTCATCGTGTTGCGGATCGCGCGCTGCAGGGCGCGCACGTTCTCGGTGCCGTCGGAGGCGAGCAGCCCGGCGATCTCGTCGCGCGCGGTCTGCACGGCGGCGGCCGAGCGCCGCTGCGCCGTGAGCGCGCGCGAGTACGACACGGCGGCCTGACCCACGATGCGTCCGAAGACGAGCAGCTCGATGAGCGAGTTGCCGCCGAGGCGGTTGGCTCCATGAAGACCACTGGATGCCTCGCCGATGGCGTAGAGGCCCGGCACATCGGTGCCGTGGTCGTCGGGCCGAACCCACACGCCGCCCATCGAGTAGTGCGCGGTGGGCGCGATCTCGATCGGCTCCTTCGTGATGTCGAGCATCTGCAGCTCGAGCATGGTCTGGTACACCCGGGGGAGGCGCTGCATGATCGTCTCGCGGGGCAGGTGCGAGACATCCAGCCAGACACCGCCGTTGGGGGTTCCGCGGCCCTCCTTGATCTCGGTGTAGCAGGCCAGGGCCACGCGATCGCGGGTCGAGAGCTCGAGGCGCTCCGGGTCGTACTTGTGCATGAAGCGCTCGCCGAGGCCGTTGGTGAGGATCCCGCCCTCGCCGCGAGCGGCCTCGGAGATGAGGGTGCCGGCCGCGTTCTCGGGCTCGATGATGCCCGACGGGTGGAACTGCACCAGCTCGGGGTCGCGCACCCGGCCGCCCGCCTCGACGGCGAGGCGCCACGAGTCGCCGGTGTTCTCGTCGCGGCGCGAGGAGGTGCGACGCCAGATGCGGTTGTGGCCGCCGGCGGCGAGGACGACCGCGTCGGCGTGGATGAGGGTGCGCGTGCCGTCTTCGAGGTCGAACCCGTAGGCGCCGAAGACCGCACCGTCCTCGTTCACGAGGATGCGCGTGACGTAGACCGTGTCGAGGATCGGCACGTTCAGCTGCGCGGCGCGGTTGACGAGCGTGCGCTGGATCTCGAGGCCCGTGTAGTCGCCCGCGAACGCGGTGCGGCGGTAGGTGTGCGCGCCGAAGAAGCGCTGCGAGATGCGGCCGTCGTCTTCGCGGGCGAAGGGCATGCCGTAGCGCTCGAGGTCGTCGATGCCGCGGGCCGCGCCCTCGGTGACCGTGACGACGGTGCGCGGGTCGGCGAGCAGGTAGCTCTCCTTCAGCGTGTCGGCGGCGTGCTGCTGCCAGCTGTCGTCGGCGTCCATCGTGGCGAGGGCGGCGTTGATGCCGCCGGCGGCGAGCGAGGTGTGCGCGTCGGACTTGGCGCGCTTGCCGAGGGCCAGCACGTCGACGCCGGCCTCGGCGAGTTCGATGGCGGCGCGGAGGCCTGATCCGCCCGTGCCGATGACGAGGACGGTCGTGGAGATCTGGCGCTCTGCCGGCGCCTCGGCGGGGGTCGTGGTGCTCATGCCGACAACGCTAGGCAGCGGCATCCGATTACTCCAATGCATATAAGTGGTCGCGACCATACGTCTACGCTATGGATATGAACCTCGAGCAACTGCGCGGCTTCGTCGAGGTGGCCCGCTTCGGCAACTTCACCAGGGCCGCCGAGGAGCTCTACCTCGCCCAACCCTCGCTGAGCCGGCAGATCGCCGCGCTCGAGCACGACCTCGGCGCCGAGCTGTTCCACCGGGCTCGCGGCGGCAGCACGCTGACCGTCGCGGGGGAGTCGCTGCTGCCGCTCGCGCGCCGCATGCTCGCCGACGCCGAGTCGGTGCGCCGCGAACTCGCCGAGCTCGCCGGCCTCGAGCGGGGACGGGTGCGGCTCGGCGCCACGCCGACCCTCTGCATCAGCCTCGTGGCCGAGGTGCTGAGCGCGTTCCACACGGAGCATCCGGCCGTCGACCTGCACCTCTCGGAGCACGGGTCGCTGCAGCTGCTCGACGAACTGGCCGCCGGCGAACTCGACCTCGCGCTCATCACGACGTCGGATGCCACGACCGCCGCACGCTTCACCGTGACCCCGTTGCTCGTCGAGGAGCTCGTGCTCGTCTCGTCGGCCGGGGCGCCGCCGGTCACCACGCGCGACAGCATGCACCTGGCGGAGGTCGCGGAGCTGCCGCAGATCGTCTTCAGTTCGAGCTACGACCTGCGGGCCGCGACGGATGCCGCGTTCCAGGCGCTCGATCTGACACCAGAGGTCGTGCTCGAGGGAGCGGAGATGGACGCCGTGCTGCGGTTCGTCGAGCGCGGGCTCGGCGTCGCGATCGTGCCGGCGATGGTGCTCATCGACCGGCCGGGCCTGCGGTCGGTTCGTCTCGGGGCGGGCCGGGGTGGTGCGGGCTCGAGCGGTGCCGGCTCGCCCGTGCTCGCCCGCACCATCAGCGTCGCACGCCCGGCCGACGTCGCCCCGACCGCCGCGGTCGAGGTCATGCGGCGCACGATCACCGCCGGCGCGACGGCGTTCGCGGCACGGGCGGGCGCGACCATGCGGCTCGCCGACCTGAGCGCGTGAGCCGTCAGCGAGCGTGCTTCGGGAACGCGCGGCGCATGCGCGGCGTGCTGAGGATCACGCCCACCGCGAGGATCAGTGCGCCGCAGACGCCCTGCTGCACCTTGATCCAGAGCGGGAACTCGCCGGGGGCGGCGATGAGCAGGACCACGCCGGCCGGGATGAGGAACGACAGCAGGCGAAGGCGGCGATACGCCCAGTCGCGGCCCTGCGCGGCGAAGAATGCGAACGCGTAGAGGATCGCCGCGCCGATCACGACGGCGATGCTGCGGATCCAGACCACGGTGTTCACGAGGCTGGGATCGCCCTGTTCGGCGATGGCGAACCCCACCGCGGCCAGGCTGAACACGAGCAGGGCGACGAGGAGTGCGCGGATCGCGCGGAACGATCGCTGCAGTTCGGGGTGGGCGGGGGTGTCGAGGGTGGTGTGCACGAGGTGCCTTTCGAATCGGGGCGCGCGGGCGCGCGGCGTCTCCCGGCGAGGCGCCGGGTGTCGGATGGGTGGTGTGGGTGCGGGCCTTGGTCAGCCCGCGCGAACGGCGCGGTCGAACAGCTCGACCAGTTCGTCGGCATAGTGGTCGAGGTCGACCGATCGGTCGATGGCGAACGCGCCGACCGCGCGGTCGATCGCGGCGCGCACCGTGGCCGCCGCGATGCCCGGATCGAGCGGTCGCAGCTCGCCTGCGGCCCGACCTGCCTCGAAGAGCTGCGCGAGCAGGTCCTCGCTGCGCTGCTGGCCGGAGTCGGTCGGCACCGCCGAGGCGGCGACGATCTGCACGGCGGCGACCGCTGCGGACGGCTGCGCGCCGAGGAACGCGAGGTTGGAGCGGATGTAGGCGGCGAGCTTGTCGCGCCAGGTCGTCGCCGCTGCGATCTGCGGCGACATCTCCTCGCCCGCGCGGGCGAGGATGTGCTGCATCACGGCCGTCACGAGTTCGTCGCGCGACTCGAAGTGGTACGAGATGAGGCGGGTGCTCGAGAGCCCGGCGTGCTCGCGGATGCGCGCGAACGATGCCGCGGCCAACCCGTCGGCGGCGATCACCTCGATCATCGCCTCGATGATCTGCGTTCGTCGGTCCGAGTTTACTTGCATGAGTAACAGTATTACTCACATGAGTAAAATTCGCAAGCGGCACTCGGGAACCTGTTCGCGAGCGACGCCGGCGGCCGATCCGGTCGGCGTGGGCCGGTGGTCACGACGCCGCCGGCGGACTAGCGTTGGCCACGTGTCCGCACCCGCGATCGACGCACGCACCGCCCACGCCGCCGGCGTCGAGCGCCTGCTCGAGAGCTATCGGGCCGTGCCCGAGGCATCCGCGGTCCGACTCGCGAAGCGCACGTCGAACCTGTTCCGCACGCGGGCGAGGGCGGATGCCGCGGGGCTCGACACCTCGGGCCTGACGCACGTGATCGCGGTCGACGCCGACGCGCGCACCGCGGACGTCGCGGGCATGTGCACGTACGAGGACCTCGTCGCCGCGACGCTGCCGCACGGCCTCGCGCCGCTCGTCGTGCCGCAGCTGAAGACCATCACGCTCGGGGGAGCGGTCACGGGCCTCGGCATCGAGTCGACGTCGTTCCGCAACGGGCTGCCGCACGAGTCGGTGCTCGAGATGGACGTGCTGACGGGCGCCGGCGAGGTGATCACGGTGACGCGCGACGAGCACGATGCGCACGCAGACCTGTTCCGCGCCTTCCCGAACTCGTACGGCACGCTCGGGTACGCCGTGCAACTGCGCATCGAGCTCGAGCCGGTCGAGCCGTTCGTCGCGCTGCGGCACGTGCGGTTCCACGCGCTCGCCGGCCTCGTCGCGGCGATGGAGCGCATCGTCTCGACGGGCGAGCACGACGGCATGCGCGTCGACTACCTGGACGGCGTCGTGTTCGGCGCCGACGAGAGCTATCTGTGCCTCGGCACGCAGACGGCCGAGGACGGCCCCCTCAGCGACTACACCGGGCAGCAGACGTACTACCGCTCGATCCAGCACGCCGACGGCGTGAAACACGACCGGCTCACGATCCATGACTACCTCTGGCGCTGGGACACGGACTGGTTCTGGTGCTCGCAGGCGTTCGGGGCGCAGCATCCGCTCGTCCGAAGGCTCTGGCCTCGTCGGCTGCGACGCAGCAGCACCTACGCGAAGCTCATGCGCCTCGAACGCCGGTACGACCTCGGCGACCGCCTCGAGCGACTGCAGGGCCGGCCGCCGCGCGAACGCGTCATCCAAGACGTCGAGGTGCCGATCGGGCGCACCGCCGAGTTCCTCGACTGGTTCCTCGCGAACGTGCCGATCGAGCCGATCTGGCTCTGCCCGCTGCGGCTGCGCGGCGACGGCCCTGAGCGCGGCACGGCCTGGCCGCTCTACCCGCTCGAGCCGCAGCGCACGTACGTCAACGTCGGCTTCTGGTCGACGGTGCCCGTGGGCGACACCGAGGGGGCGACCAACCGCGCGATCGAGCGCGAGGTCGGCGCGCTCGAGGGGCACAAGTCCCTCTACTCCGACAGCTTCTACGACCGCTCGGAGTTCGACGAGCTCTACGGCGGCGACGCCTACCGGGCCGTGAAGGCGCGGTACGACCCCGACTCACGACTGCTCGATCTCTACGCGAAGGCGGTGCAACGACGATGACCACGACCAAGGGGCCGGCGACCGGCACGGGCGGGGGTGCGCTCGATCCCGACGCCCCCGAGAGCCGGGCGGATGCCTCGGGCGACACGGATGCCGCCGACCTGTTCACGCTCGCCGAGGTGCTCGAGATCTTCGCCGGCGTGCGGCTCCCGCTGCGGTTCAGCGCCTACGACGGGAGCACGGCCGGGCCGCCGGACGCGCCCTTCGGCATCGACCTGACGACGCCGCGGGGCACGACCTACCTCGCCACCGGTCGCGGCGACCTCGGCCTCGCCCGCGCGTACATCGCCGGCGACCTCGAGATCCACGGCGTGCATCCGGGCGATCCGTACGAGTTGCTGAAGGCCCTGGCCGACGACCTCGTGTTCACGCTGCCCTCGCCCAAGGTCATGGCCAAGGTCGTGCGGTCGATCGGTGCCAGGCACCTGCGCCCCATCGCCCCGCCGCCGCAGGAGGTGCCGCCGAGGTGGCGCCGGGTCGCCGAGGGGCTGCGGCACAGCAAGGGCCGCGACGCCGAGGCGATCCACCACCACTACGACGTCTCGAACACGTTCTACGAGTGGGTGCTCGGGCCGTCGATGACGTACACCTGCGCCTGCTATCCGTCGCTCGAGGCGAGGCTCGACGAGGCCCAGGAGAACAAGTACCGGCTCGTGTTCGAGAAGCTGCGCCTGAAGCCCGGCGACCGGCTGCTCGACGTCGGCTGCGGCTGGGGCGGCATGGTGCGCTACGCGGCCCGGCGCGGTGTGCGGGCCGTCGGCGTCACGCTGTCGGAGCAGCAGACGGCGTGGGCCAAGCATGCGATCCACGAGGAGGGGCTCGGCGACCTGGCCGAGGTGCGCTTCGGCGACTATCGCGACATCCGCGAGACGGGGTTCGACGCCGTCTCGTCGATCGGGCTGCTCGAGCACATCGGGGTGCGCAACTACGCGTCGTACTTCCGCTTCCTGCAGTCGCGGCTCCGCCCCGGCGGGCTGCTGCTCAACCACTGCATCACCCGCCCCGACAACACCTCGCAGGCCTCGGCGCGCGGCTTCATCGACCGCTACGTCTTTCCCGACGGGGAGCTCACGGGCTCTGGACGCATCATCCGCGAGGCGCAGGACGTCGGCTTTGAGGTGCTGCACGAAGAGAACCTGCGCCCGCACTACGCGCTGACGCTGCGCGACTGGTGCGCGAACCTCGTCGCCCACTGGGACGAGGCCGTCGCCGAGGTCGGCCTGCCGACCGCGAAGATCTGGGGCCTCTACATGGCCGGGTCGCGGCTCGCCTTCGAGTCCGGTGGCATCCAACTGCACCAGGTGCTGGCCGTGCGGCCCGACGAGCAGGGGGGCCGTGCTGATGGCGGCTCCGGCGACCTGCCGCTGCGGCCCTGGTGGACGCCGTGACGCGAATGCCCTGAGACGGCGAGGGGCGGATGCCACGTGGCATCCACCCCTCCCAGGTCGCGTCGTCAGCGCGTGCCTTCGAGCGGAAAGGCCCCGGAGCATCCGCAAGCGGAGCCTCCGAGGCCTTTCGATGATGCTGCGTGCGGGTCGACGTGGTGACTCGTCAGCCTCGAACCCGCCGGTTCACGCCGAAGCTCAGAACGTGCCCTTGTCGATGAACTCCTGGGCGTTGTCCTTCGTGATCTGCGGCGACGGCACGACCGTGTCCTTCTCGACGTCATCGCCGGCGAGGATCTCGAGCGCGCGGTTGAGGCCGAGGCGGCCGATCTCGTCGGCGCTGTTGAGGCCCGTGACGACGTAGTTGCTCGGCTTCGCGATCGCCTCGAGGGCTTCGAGCTGGCCGTCGACCGCGGCGAGCACGATCTGGTCGGTGAGGCCCGCGTTGTCGATCGCGCGCTGCGCGCCGAGGCACATCGCGTCGTTCTCGCAGAACACCGCCGCGAGGTCGGGGTTGGTCGCGAGCAGGCCCTCCATGACCGAGAGACCGCCATCCGAGCCCCAGCCCCCGAAGTCGGGTGCTTCGACGATCGTGAACGCCGAGTTCCCGCCGAGCACCGACTTGAGTCCGTCGGTGCGCGCGAGGCCGATGCTGTTGTCAGCGGGACCGCCCTTGATGACGCCGACCTCGCCGCCGTCGGGAAGGATCGACTCCAGGTACTCGCCGTCCTGCACGCCGATCTGCTCGTTGTCGGGGCCGATCCAGCTCGTGTACTCACCCGTCGCGAACTTCCGGTCGACCAGGACGACCGGGATGTTCGCCGCGGACAGCGAGTTGAGCACCGCGGGTGCCGACTCGAGCGGTCCGCCCGAGATGACGACCGCGTCGACGTTCTTGCTGATGAGGTCCTCGACGTTGGACGCGAGCTTGGCGGCGTCGCCGTCGGCGTCGGTGCTGATGGTCTCAGCGCCCTTCTTCACGGCCTCGTCCTTGATCGCCTTGTCCATGCCGCCGAAGTAGGGGCCGTCGAGCGTGAAGTTCGCGATGCCGATGGTGTAGGTGTCATCGCCGGTCGTGGCGCCGTCGCCCGAGTCGGACGCGCAGGCGCTGAGGCCGAGGGCGACCGTGCCCGCGACGATCAGGGCGCTGATGCGTGTGATGTGCATGTGTCTTTCTCCTTCGTTGGGGATGGTGCAGGTGGGGCGGGTTGGTGCCGCGCGGTCACCGTCCGCGACGCGAACGCGCCTGGATGATGATGACCACGAGGATGATGAGGCCCTTGAGGACCTGTTGCCAGAAACTCTGGACGCCGTAGAGGTTGAGCAGGTTGTTGATCAGCGCGAGCACGAGCACGCCACCGAGGGTGGCGCGGACCGAGCCCTTGCCGCCCGCGAGGCTCGCACCGCCGATGACGCACGCCGCGATCGCGTCGAGTTCGAACCCGACGCCGACGCTCGGCTGTGCGATGCCGACGCGGCTCGCGAGGATGACGCCCGCGAGACCCGCGCAGAGGCCGCTGATCGTGTAGGCGAGCACGAGGTGCTTCTTGACGCTGATACCCGCGAGCCGAACCGTCTCGGGGTTGCCGCCGATCGCGACGATGGCGCGGCCCGCCGGTGTCCGGGTCAGGAAGATTCCGCCGACGAGGAAGATCACGAGCATGATGACGGTCGTGAGGGGGACCGGCCCGAGCGAGAAGGTGCCGAGCCAGAAGAAGCTCGGGTCCTCAGGCGCGATGGGCACGTCGGAGTAGACGAATGCGAGACCGCGGATGGTCGTCAGGGTCGCGAGGGTCACGACGAACGGGGCGAGGTTGAACCCCGCGACGAGGGCGCCGTTGACGGCTCCGAATCCGATGCCCGTCGCGACGCCGATGAGGAGTGCGAGCGGCAGCGGCAGGTTCGCCACGAGGCCGGCGCTCACGATGCCCGAGAACGCGACGACCGAGCCGACCGAGAGGTCGATGCCTCCCGTCAGGATGACCACGAGCATGCCGAACGCGAGCAGGCCCGTCGTCACCATCTGCTTGAGCAGGTTCGTGAGGTTCTGCGGTGAGAGGAACGTCTCGGTCGTGATCGACGCGACGACCACGAGCGCGACGAGCAGGACGAGGAATCCGACCGCAACGGTGACGTCGCGGTTCGCGATGACGATGCGGGGGAGCTTGCGGGGCGCGCGGCGCTCCTGGGTGTTCGGTGGTGTCGAGGTGCCGACGGTCACAGGGTCTTTCCAATCGCGAGGGCGAGCACTTCGTCTTCGTCGGTGTTCGCGGAGGTGAGCTGGCCGGCGATGCGGCCCTCGTGCATGACGAGCAGGCGATCGGTGGCACCGATCGCCTCGGTCAGGTCGCTCGAGATGAGCAGGATCGTGTGGCCCGAGCGCGCGAGCGCGTCGATGACCCGGTAGATCTCGACGCGCGTCGCCATGTCGACGCCGCGCGTCGGCTCGTCGAGGATGAGCACGTGCGGGTCGAGCAGCAGCCACTTCGCGAGGATCGCCTTCTGCTGGTTGCCGCCCGAGAGCCGCACGATCTGCATGTCGGCCGAGTGCTTCGGCCGGATGTCGAACCGATCGACCATCTCGTCGACGCGAGCGTCGCGCCGTTTGCGGCTGATCATGCCGGCGACGGTGTCATCACCGAGTGACGCGAGCGTGATGTTGTCGCGCACGGTCATCTCGGCGACGAGGCCGGAGCGCTTGCGATCCTCGGTCACGAGCGCGACACCGCGGCGGATGGCCGCGCGCGGGCGGTCGAGCCTGACCCGTTCGCCTGAGATCGAGATGCCGCCGCGGTCGGCCGATGTGCCGCCGAAGAGGCACTGCGCGAGTTCGCTGCGTCCGGCGCCGACGAGCCCGAACATGCCGACGACCTCGCCGCCGTGCAGGGTGAACGACACGTCGGCGAACTCGCCGTCGCGGCTGAGCGCGTCGACCTCGAGGATCGCCTCGCCGCGCCCGTCGCGACGCTCGGGATAGATGCGCTCGAGACGGCGGCCCGCCATCGCGGTGATGAGGGCGTCTTCGGATGTCTCGGCCGGCGTGGTCGTCTCGACGACCACGCCGTCGCGGATCACGACGATCGTGTCGGCGAGGTGGGTGACCTCGTCGAGGCGATGCGACACGTAGATGACGATGACGCCGCGCGCCTGCAGCCGACGGATGAGCGCGAACAGCGACTCGAGGTCGCTGCCGGCGAGCACTGCCGACGGTTCATCGAGGATGAGCACACTCGGCTCCGTCGCCACCGCCTTGGCGATCTCGACCATCTGCTGGCGCGCGACGGTGAGGCCGCCGGCCTGCTGACGGGCATCGATGTCGCCGAAGCCGAGCTCGTCGAGGATGCCCTGCGCACGCGCGTGCGCGCCGGCCCAGTCGATGAAGCCGCGCTTGCGGGGGAGGGCGCCCATCAAGAGGTTCTCGGTCACGGTCAGCTCGCCGATGAGGGTGAGCTCCTGGTAGACCGTGCGGATGCCTCGACTGCCGGCGTCGTGCGGCGAACGCAGGTCGAGCACTTCGCCGTCCCACCGCAGCTCGCCCGACGTCATCGGTTCGGCACCCGAGAGGATCTTGATGAGTGTCGACTTTCCGGCGCCGTTCGCGCCGACGATCGCGACCACCTGTCCGCGGTCTCCGACGATGTCGATGCCCTTCAGCACCTCGGTCGGGCCGTACGACTTGTGAACGCCATGCATGCCGAGGGTCACTCGAACGCCTCCATGACGATCATCGTCTTCTGGCGCGTGAGGTCGGTGACGGTCTCGTGCAGGCCCTCGCGGTAGCCGCCCGTGGCCTTCGTGCCGCCGAACGGCAGGTTCTCGGCACGGAGCGCGGTGGAACCGTTGATGACGACCCCGCCGACCTCGAGCTTCTTCGCGATCGAGAACGCGCGCGAGATGTCGCGGGTGAAGACGGCCGCCTGCAGGCCGTAGGGCGACTCGTTCGCGAGGCGCACTGCCTCGTCGGTGCTCGTGAAGCGCGCGATGGGTGCGACCGGGCCGAAGATCTCCTCGTTGAAGGCGGCGCTCTCGACCGGGACATCCGACAGCACCGTCGGCTGGTAGAAGGCGCCGTCGCGCGCACCACCGGTGAGCAGCTTGGCGCCGTCGGAGACCAGCTGGGCGACGGCGGTCTCGACCGAGGCGGCCGATCGCTCCGCGATGAGCGGGCCGACGTCGGTGGCGCGGTCGAGTTGGTCGCCGAGACTCAGGGCCGCAGCCTTGGGCAACAGCATCTCGAGGAACTCGTCGTGCACCGCATCGTCGACGTAGACGCGCTTGACGGCGCAGCAGATCTGGCCGTTGCCCCGAGCGAGCCGGCCCAGGACGACCGCATCGGTCGCCTTCTCGAGATCGGCGTCGGAGCAGACGATGAGCGCGTCGTTCCCACCGAGCTCGAGCAGGACCTTCTTGAACGTGTCGGCACCGCGCCGGGCGATCTCGCGACCGGCGATCGTGGACCCCGTGATCGTGACCGCCGCGATGCCGGGGAGCGACGCGAGCGCCTGCGTGACGGGAATGCCTCCGGTCACGAGTTGGTGCACATGACGTGGGGCGCCGGCTTGCTCGAACATCGCCTGGATGCGCACGAGCGAGAGCGGGCACCGCGACGGCGGCTGCACGATCACGGCGTTGCCCGCGGCGATCGCGGCGGCCGCCTTGTGCGCGTACAGCTCGACGGGGTAGTTGAAGGGGACGATCGCGGCCACGACGCCGAGCGGCTCGCGCACCGTGACGGCGAGGTTCCGCTCGAGGCCGGGCACGGCATCGAGCGGGATCTGACGGCCGAAGATGCGGGTCGCCTCCGCGGCGTACCCGCGGAAGATGCGGATCGCGGCGTCGACCTCGCCCTCGGTCTGGGGGAGCGGCTTGCCGTTCTCGGTGGCGAGGAGGAAGGCGAGGTCGTCGCGCTCGTCCGCGATCTGCTGCGCGACGGCGAGGAGGAGTTGCGCACGCTCGTACGAGGGCATCGAGGAGATGGCGCGCTGGCCCTCTTGGGCGTCTTCGACGGCGCGGAGCACCTCCGCTTCGGTCATGTCGAGGATCTGGCCGAGGATCTCGCCCGTACCAGGGTTGGTGATGTCGATCGTTGCGAGGGTCATGAGTGCTGTCTCCGTGAGGTGGTCTGTGGCTTATCCGGCAACGGCGCGGATGGAGCCCGTGCGTCCGAGGGACTGCCCGATCTCTCGCGCGACGCGAAGAGCGGTGGGAGAGAACTCTCGCCAGTCGTCGGCACTGATGCGGGTGGCGGGTGCCGAGACGCTGAACGCGCCGACCGCCTGGCCGGTCGCATTGACGATCGGCACGCCGATGCAGCGGACGCCGAGTTCGTTCTCTTCGTCGTCGAGGGCGTAGCCCTGGATCCTCACGCGATCGAGTTCGGCGTAGAGGTCGGCTCCGACATGCGTCTTGTCGGTCGGCCGCACGAGCTCGCCCACGAGAAGCGCCTCCTGTTCGGAACGCGACATGAGCGAGAGCATCGCCTTGCCCATCGCGGTGCAGTGCAGGGGGACCTGCTTGCCGATGCGTGAGACGAGCCGCACCGACTGCTCGCTCTCGACCTTGTCGACGTACACGATCCGGTCGCCGAGTCGCACGCCGAGGTGGGCGGTCTCGCCGCTGATCTCGGCGAGCTCGACGAGGTACGGATGGGCGATCTGTCGGAAGAGGTCCTCGTGGAGGTACTGGCTCGCCAATTGCACCAGCCGGACGCCGAGCCGGTAGGTTCCCGCGCCGTCGCGAACGACGACACCGAGGTCGAGCAATGTCGTGGCGTAGCGATGCGCCGTGCTGACGGCCACGTGCATGTGCGCAGCGAGCTCGCGCAACCCCACACCGTCGGTGCCGCTCTGGGCGATGACGTCGATCAGATCGAAGGCCTTTGCGACGCTCGTCGACTTCCCTGTCGTACTTTCCATTCGAATGACTCGAATCCACTTCTACTCTTGCGAATACGTGTGGATACTCTGACGCGCTCGGACACCACTGTCAAGTGACAACGTCGATTCGAATTGCTCGAATCGATCCCGGTTCCCTCGAATCCAAGTTTGGTGGAGCGTCGTTGACAGCTTGGTCTCCGCGGCCCTAACGTCTCCCTCGGGAGTCGAAATAGTCGACACCCGTTCGGATATGTCGAATGCAATTGTGTCGACCGGCCGAACTTGTGACTGCAATGAAGGAGCACAACGCCATGAGGACTAGGCACAAGAGCGTGACTCTTGCGACCCTGGTGGCCACCGCTGCCTTGTGCGCCGGCACGCTCGTCGCCCCAGTCGGGCTCGCGAGCGTAGCGGCGGCGGCAGAACCGGACGCACCAGATGCATCGATCGTGTTGGGGGATCCCAACGAGCCGAACGGACTCGTCCAGATCGAGGAGGGCGACGGACGAACGGCGCCCGTCACGGTGGACGGGAAGAGCGCTCGCCAGTTGACCAACGCAGGCGCCAAGTACCTGTACATCAGGATCGACGACGCGATCGCCTTCGACAGCACGTACGTCGCGTGCGTTCGAGCCGACTACTACGACGAAGGCAAGGACGGCCTGACCCTGCAGTACGACTCCCGCACCGGCGCATTCGCCGCTGCCGGGACGGTGACCCGTGCCGACACGAAGACGTGGCAGACGGCGGAGTACAACATCGTCGACGGACGGTTCGCCAACCGTCAGAACGGCGGCGCCGACTTCCGACTCTCGACCGGGTCGGGTGGTGCCACCATCCACAGCGTCTCGCTGACGATCATCGAGGACGACGACGGCGTCACGCTGCCCTGTTCCGCCGGCGACGCCGCCCCGACGACCACGTGGAAGGTGCTCCACTCGGAGGACTTCCAGTCCGACGCCCGAGCGGTCGACACCGACCAGAGCGACTGGGTCCGGTACAACTACGACCGCTCGACCGACACGATCATGGACGACGACGGTGACTGGTGGAAGAACGACTACGGGCCGGAGTGGGAGGAGAACGTCCTCAACAGCTTCGCGACCTATCGCAAGAACGTGCAGTTCGGCAAGGACGGCTGGCTGACGGCGACGCTGTCGGCCCGCGACACCGAGGATGCGGGATCGCCCCAGGAGCCGCCGCGGATCTCGACGACGCAGCTGTCCACGGGCGAGAAGGCGCTCAAGATCGATTCGCCCAACTCCTACGACGGGGCCTTCGTCACGACGACCGAGAAGCTGCCGCCCGAGTACCGGCTCGAGTACCACCTCAAGACGCTCGACTTCGGCGGTGAGCGCAACGGCAGCATCCTCTACGACGGCAAGGAGAACGGGTACACGATCACGGACCAGTGCAAGACCCAGTTCCCCTACGCCGAGGGCATCGGCTCACCCGGATGGGCCAGTGATCCGACCGATCCCGACCCCTGCGCCTGGCAGAACGTCGTCGACGGCCCGTTCGGGTACAACGCCTTCCACCTGCTCGGGATCGTCGACTTCGACAACCCCGAACCCGCCAACCTGCACTTCTGGCACTACCGTCGGAAGATCCTGATGGACTCCTTCGCCCAGCACCCCGACCGGGTCGGTTCGGGCAGCGGCGGCCAGGTCTGCAACCCCGCCGACAACTCGACCTACGCCTATCGCGACAGCACGGCGAACGTCATCGACATGTGGTTCAACGGGCTCCCGAACTTCACGCCCGGCAAGGGCGGGATCACCGGCAACTCGCAGTGGTTCTCCACGACCTGCACCAGGGGGCTCCCGGTCCCGATCTCGCCGTACGCCGCTGCCGAGATGCAGCCGGAGATCATGCCGGAGTCGGACTACGTGTTCGCGGTCGAACGCAGCACCACGGGCTACACGCTCGAGGTGACGGGCGACTTCCTGCACGCGGGCCACAAGACGCTGCGCTTCTACTCGCCGTTCATCGGGGGTGCGACGCCGATCTGGCACTACAACAACACCCCGGATCAGTACGACGGCCGCTACAACCGGGCGCTCGTGCAGAACGGGGTCTACGGCCAGCAGCAGTGGGACGACCAGTGGCCGGATGACTCGGCCTACCCGGACTTCCCGATCATCGGCGACCCGTACACGGACGCCGGCGAGGGAAGTGCGACGATCGACTCGATCCGGCTCCTGGTCCCGGGCAAGGACACCACCAAGCCGGAGTCGACGTTGGTCTCGCCGACGACGGAGGGCCCGTTCGCGGCGCTGAACGTCCAGGTCGATGCGACCGACGAGGACGGGCTGGCACGCGTGGTGGCCAACGTCTATCAGGACGGCAAGCTCGTCAAGTCCACCCAGACCGCCGGGAACGGCGCGACCGCGGTGAGCCACAAGGCGACCGTCGATCTCCCGGAGGGCACCTACCGGGTGCGCTACAACTCGCAGGACCTCGCCGGGAACATCTCGGCGACCCGGGAGCAGACCGTCGTGATCGACAAGACCGCCCCGACCGCGACGGTGAAGACCGGAGCGGGCGAGACGGTCGGTGCCGACGGCACGTACTCGAAGGTGTCGTTCAAGCTGTTCGATGCCGGCAAGGTCGACAAGCTCGTCCTGAACGGAGTGGAGAAGAACCTCACCGACAACGCCTGGTCCGACCTGAACTACGTCAAGCCCGGCGCATTCGGGGCCGTTCTCGGAACGAACACGCTGGTCGTTCACGACGTGGCCGGCAACACGTCCACGACCGAGTTCACCCTCGTCGCCGCCGAGCCCGGTCCGGCATGATGCGCTGAGGGCGCAGGCCCAGCACTGCGAGGGGCGGATGCCACGTGGCATCCGCCCCTCGTCGCGTGAGCGGGGGCGCCCGGGCGGTGGCGCGAGGGCGGGCGTGCCGGCGCGGCATCCGGGGCCGGTAGAATCGACGGTTCCGTCGTACGAGGGGAACCGACATCAGCAGCATCCTTCCCACCACGCCCGTCGCTGAGGAGCAGGCGGCGCTCGACCGCATCCGCGAGGTCGTCGCCGAACTCGTCGCGCAGGAGACCGAGAACCTTCGCGTGACGCTCGGCCGACCGCGCGAGGGCCTGAACCTCACCGAGCGCGATGCGCTCGCGGCGCACCACGCGCAGCGGCTGCAGGGGCTGCGCACCGCGTCGTACGGCCTGCTCTTCGGCGGCGTCGAGACCGACGACGGCGGGCGGTTCCGCATCGGGCGCATCGGCCTGAGCGACCCCGACGACGGCGAGCGGCTGCTCATCGACTGGCGCGCTCCCGTGGCGCGCGCGTTCTACACGGCGACGCCGCTGCACCGCGAGGGCCTGAAGGCCAGGCGCCGCATCACCTCGACCGACCGCACGGTCACGGCGGTGTACGACGAGCCGCTGCTCGTCGACGACCTCGACGACCTCGGCGACGCCGACAGCCGCGACGCCGCGCTGATGGCCGCCCTCGACCGGCCGCGCACGCAGCACATGAGCGACATCGTCGGCACGATCCAGCGCGAGCAGGACGCGATCATCCGCGGTCCCCTCGCGGGCACGCTCGTCGTGCAGGGCGGCCCGGGCACCGGCAAGACGGCGGTCGCGCTGCAGCGCGCCGCGTACCTGCTCTACGAGCACCGCAACCGGCTGGCGAAGTCGGTCGTGCTCATCGTCGGCCCGAACCTCCGCTTCCTCGAGTACATCTCGCAGGTGCTGCCCTCGCTCGGCGAGGACTCGGCCGTGCTCGTCACGCCGAGCACCCTCGTGCCCGGCGTCACCGCGACCGCGACCGAGTCGCCGCTCGCGGCCGAGTTCAAGGGCCGCCTCGCGATCGTCGACGCGCTCAAGCAGGCCGTACGCGCCCTCGAGGTGCCGACCGGCGGCGGGTCGCGCGTGCTGCGTCCGGCCGGCCTCAAGCCGATGACCCTCGACGGGCGGATGCTGCACCGCGTGCGCACCCGAGGCCGCTCGGGCGGCACCCCGCACAACGCCGCCAGGCCGAAGTTCGAGAAGGCGCTGCTCACCGAGATCCTCCGCATCGAAGACGAGGAGCACGGCGCCTCGTCGATGGAGGACTGGGAGCGCCGCGCCGACTGGGCCGAAGACCCGGCGGTGCAGGACCTGTTCGACGAGCTCTGGCCGCTGCTCGACCCGGTCGAGGTCGTGCGCGGGCTGTTCGGCGACGTCGACCGGTTCGACGCCGCGTTCCCCGGGCTCGAACCCGCCCTGCGCCAGGCGCTGCTGCGCCCGCGCGAGCACGGCCTGACGCCCGCCGACATCCCGCTCGTCGACGAACTCGCCGAGTTGCTCGGTGAAGACCCGCGACCGGCGGCGGCCGCAGCGGCTCGCGCCCGATCCGATCGCGCGACCGACGTCGAGTACGCGCAGAACGTGCTCGACATGGTCACCGACGCCGATGCCGACGCCGACCACGTGAGCGCGCCCGTCTCGATCGTGAGCGCCGCCGCGCTCGCCGACCGGCAGGCCGCGGGCGACGGCCGCACCCCGGCAGAGCGCGCGATGCACGACCGGGAGTGGGTCTACGGGCACATCATCGTCGACGAGGCGCAGGAGACGAGCCCGATGCTGCTGCGCGCGCTCATCCGTCGCTGCCCGACCCGGTCGATGACCCTCGTCGGCGATGCGAACCAGTACACGGCGACCGATTCCCCCTTCACCTGGAACGGCCTCCTCGACCCGCAGGTGCCGAGGTGGAGCCGCACCGACCTCACCGTCAACTACCGCACGCCCGGCCGCATCATGCGCATCGCGACCGGCGTGCTGCGCCGCGTCGACCCCGGAGCACCCGAACCGACCTCGGCCCGCGACGGCGACCACGAGCCGCGCATCGTGCGCGTCGCTCCGGCCGCACTCGGCGAGGCCACCGCCCGCGCCGCCGCCGAGGCGCTCGCCGAGAGCGAGGGCACCGTCGGCGTCATCGCGCCGCTCGGCCTGCACGGGGTGCTGCGGGGGCTGCGAGCGCCGGATGCCGCGAGCTCGGCCGGTACCGCCGGTGAGGGGCCCGTCGACGGCGCGGGTTCCACCCGCCCCGCGGCATCCGACCGACTCTGGATCGGCACGCCCGACGACGCGAAGGGCCTCGAGTTCGATGCCGTGGTCGTCGCCGTGCCGCCGATGCCGGCACCGCAGGCGGTGACCTCCGCCACCTGGAAGCGGCTCTACGTCGCGCTCACCCGGCCGACGCAGCGGCTCACCGTGGTCGAGGCGGGCGACGCGATCGGCTGATCGGGCTGCCGACGGTCAGCGCGCCTTCCATCGTCACAACCTCGTCGGCGAGGACCATGCCGCGGCAGACTTGGCCCATGGCGATCTCCGGCACCGACCTCATCCACCTGCGTCGCGCCGTCGACCTCGCCCGCGAGGCGGTCGAGGCGGGCGACGGCCCGTTCGGGTCGGTGCTCGTCGATGCCGCGGGCGTCGAACGCTTCGCCGAGCGCAATCGCGAGCGGAGCGAGGCCGACCCCACGAGGCATCCGGAGTTCGACATCGTCCGCTGGGCGGTGGCGAACCTGACGCCCGAGGAGCGTGCGACCGCGACGGTCTACACGTCGGGCGAGCACTGCCCGATGTGCTCGGCGGCGCACGCGTGGGTCGGGCTCGGGCGCATCGTGTACGTCGCCTCGTCGGAGCAGATCTCGGGGTGGCGCCGCGACGCCGGCAGCGGCCCGTCGGCGGTTGCGCCACTGCCGATCACGTCGATCGCACCGGGCCTCGTGGTCGAGGGCCCGGCCGACGAACTCGTGCCAGAGGTGCGGGCGCTCATCGAATGGTCCGTCGGGCGGGGCTGAGCGGCACGGGCCCCGCGGCCTTTCCGGCGGCCGCTGCCCGATGGGGAGAACCCGATGCGGCGCCCGCAGGACGCGCGTATGGTGAGTGAGCGGGTCATCGGCGTCGACCTCGAATGAGGCCGACCCCCGAGCGACCCGGCGGGCACGCCCTCACCGACGCCCGAACGGAGCGACCGACCATGTCCTGGGACGACGAATTCGACGCCGACGAGCACGGCGACCGTCGCCGTGCCAAGGCGCCGGTCACGGGTTGGCGTGTCGTGCGCCTCGTCGCCGCCTACACGGGCGCCGTGGTCGGCGTCGTCGCGCTGGTCGTCGGCGCGGTCTTCGCGTTCAACGTCGTCGGCACGGCGACCAATCCGGGCGGGTTCGCGGCCCCGGCGGCCGGCGGGCCGCGAGCGGCGCTGCCGCCGACGGTCGACCGGCCCGGGTCCGATGTGCGCGGCAACGACGACGAGGGTCTCGACGACGAGAACGTCACCGACGCCGCACCGCTCGAGGACCCGACCGAGCTCTCGGGGGCGGGCTCCGGCACCTCACCGCTCGAGGTCGTCGACGAGGCCTGGATCGCGAGCGTCGCCTCGGCCACCGGCATTCCCGAGCGCGCCCTGTCGGCCTACGCGCTCGCGCATGTGCTGATCTCCGCCGAAGATCCCGAATGCGGCCTCGACTGGGCGACCATCGCCGCGATCGGCAAGATCGAGTCCGGCCACGCCGGTCACGGCAAGACCTCGCTCGACGACGAGGGCCGCGCCCAGCCGCCCATCATCGGGCGCGCGCTCGACGGCAACGGCACGGCGAAGGTCGCCGACACCGACGGCGGCCGGCTCGACGGCGACACCACGTGGGACCGCGCGGTCGGACCGATGCAGTTCATCCCGTCGACGTGGTCGAAGTGGGCGGCCGACGCGAGCGGCGACGGCGTGGCCGACCCGAACCAGATCGACGACGCCGCCCTCACGACGGCGCTCTACCTCTGCGCGTCGGGCCCGATGACGACCTCCGAGGGCTGGCGCGCGGCGGTGTTCTCGTACAACCACGACAACGCCTATGTCGACCAGGTGGCGAAGGTCGCGCTCGAGTACGCCGACTCCGCCGGGTAGCACCGCGGATGCCGCGAGCCGTCGTTCGGCATCGATCGGCGCGGTCCGACGAAGGCGCCGAGCGGCGCCGCACCTGCGAATCTGCCGACGGGGCTGGGGAATCACATGATTCCGGGGTATTCTCGCGACACGCGTTATATCGCGTGTTGACGCGGTCGTCGGAGTGAGTGGGGGTGGTGCTCGTGACGGGCATCGAGGCGATCCTGATCGGGCTCGGCGTGATCGTGCTGCTCTCCATCGGCGTCATGGTGACCTTCGTGCTGGTGGTCCGTTCCATGATCCGGCGGGCGCGACGCAACCGGGCGCTCAGCGGAGCGACCCTGCGCACGAAGGCGCGGCTCGCTCGCGGTCCGCAGCGCACCGTGCTCGCCCTGCGCGTGCGCCTCGATGAGACGCTGCGAAGCGGCGGCGCCGCCATCGAGGTCGTCGCCGACGGCGCCGCGCCCGCGGCCGCCGGCTCCCGATACGAACTGCCCCGACTGTTCCGGCGCATCGCCGACGAGGGCCGGGTGCTCGACCTCCAGCTGCGGCTCATGGAATCCGAGACCGATTCCGCGGCGCTGGCCGACGAGCTGCCCGCGGCCCGGCATCGCGTCGAGCAGGTCGAAGGCCTCGTGAAGCAGGTGCGCTCGGCCGTGGCATCCGCCCTCTCGGGTTCGACCGACGACATGCTCTCCGCCCTCGGCTCGGAGGTCGACCGCGAGGTCGCCTCCCTGCACGCGGGAATCGAGCAGCTTCAGGCGCTGAATCGGCGTGACGGGCGCGCGACCGGCCCGACGACGACGCATCCGACCACGACTTCGACCGTTCGAGATGAGGGGAACCGATCATGAGCAGCAGCAACAGCAATTCGGCGAGGATGAAGACGATCTTCCGCAGCAAGACCACCAAGGCGCTCGACCGCATGGAGGACCCGCGCGAGACCCTCGACGACAGTTACGACCAGCAGGTGAAACTGCTCCAGCAGGTGCGCGTCGCCGTCGCCGACGTCGCGACCGCGAAGAAGCGCATCGAGCTGCAGGGTGAAGAGATGGGTGCGCGCTACCAGCGCCTCGGCTCGCAGGCAGCCGAGGCGCTCGCGCAGGGTCGCGAAGACCTCGCCCGTGCCGCGCTCGAACGCCGCGCGATGCTCGAGGGCCAGGTGGCGCAGCTGCAGAACCAGTTCGCCTCGCTGCAGCAGCAGACCGCCCAGCTGCAGGAGCGCGAGCGCCGCCTCACCGACCAGGTCGCCGCGTTCCGCATCGAGAAGGAGACGATCAAGGCGACCTACACCGCCTCCGAGGCGCAGGTGCGCGCGAACGAGGCCGTGTCGGGCATCAGCAACAGCATCACCGATGTGGGGTCCAGTCTCGACCGTGCGCGCGACCGCGTCGCGCAGATGCAGGCGCGTGCGGCTGCGACCGATGAGCTGCTCGCGAGCGGCGCGCTGACCGACCTCACGGCCGCACCCGACGCCGACATCGAGCGCCAGCTCGCCGCGGTCTCGGCGCAGGCCGAGATCGAGCGGCAGCTGCAGGCGCTGAAGGGCGGGGCCGCGCCCGGCGGGAGCGGCGCCTCGGCCACGCAGCAGCCCGGTTCGGGCGGATGGACGAGCATCGGGCAGGGCGGAACGTCCGCGTAGGGCCGGCCAGCGGCATCCGATCGAGGCATCCGTTCGACTCAGCCGATGCGCGCGGCTACGCCCCCTCGCGGCGGCGCACGATCTCGGCGATCCAGCTCGGGGCGAACGGCGAGGTGCAGTTCGGCGGCGTCGGATAGTCCTTCAGCACCTCGAGGCGCTCGCCGATCTCGAGCGCGCGGGCCCGCAGCCCGGGGTTGAAGATGCCGATGTTCGCGAGGCATTCGTTCATGGCCCACTGCAGGCGGTCGGGTGCGTCCTTCATGTCGGCCTTGATGAGGTCGAGCAGGCCCTCGAGGTCGAGCCCCTCCGGCGACTTCTGGACCCGGGTCGTGGTCAGCGCCCAGCCGGCGCTCGCCACCACCGGGTCGGCGTCGTCGAACCACGCGACGCGCAGCTGCTCGACGTGCGGGCTCTTCTTCACCACGTAGTTCACGAGCCAGTCGTGCACCTTGGCCGCACGGGCCTCGCGGAGCATCGCGTCGAGCTCGGCCGCGCTGTACAGCTTCGGCCGGCAGATGAGCAGCGCGACGAGGCGGGCAGGGGTGTCGTCGGTGTCCCAGAGGCGAAGGGCGAGGTCGTGATCGGTCTTCAGCCGCTTGGCCACCGCGCGCAGCCTGGTCAGGTTCACGCCGTGGTCGTCGCCGTGCCGCTCGTTGACCGCGCGCATCTTCGGGTCTTCGAGCGCCGCGAGCTCGGCGAGCACCTCGCCGACCTGGTCGTCGGTGCCGGGCTCGAGTGCGCCGGCCTCGAGCGAGGCCGTTCGGGTCGTGGCCGCGTCGATCGTCACGTTGGCTCCTTCGTCTGCGCAGCGGGTTGCCTGCACCGGGCTTCCAGCCTACGTCGGCCACCTGCGACCCGGCGGGGCGGGGCGAGCGGATGCCGCGACATCCGGTGCTCGTGTTCGCGAGGTCGTCGGCCGTCGATAGCCTGACGGGATGACCAGCGCGCCCGACCCGCAGACCTGGCGCCCCGGAACCGTTCGCGAGGCGGCCGGCGGCATCGTGGCGCTCACCCTCGCGACGTTCCTGGCGCTGACGACCGAGATGCTGCCCGTCGGGGTCCTGCCGGCCATGGGGCACGAGCTCGGCGTGACCGAGTCGATCGCCGGGCTGTTGGTCACGGTCTACGCGTTCATGGTCGCGGCCCTCGCGATTCCGCTGACGCTGTGGACGCGCCGGCTGCCGCGCAAGGGACTCCTGCTCGGAACGCTCGCCGCGTACACGGTCGCCAACCTCGTCGTCGCGGTCGCCCCGACCTTCGCCGTCGTCGCGGCGGGCCGGGCGATCGGCGGCGTCGCACACGCCCTGTTCTTCTCGCTGAGCATCGCCTACGGCTCGCGCCTCGTGGCGCCGGCCTTCACCGGGCGCGCACTCGCGATCATCACCACCGGTGCCTCGGCGGGCTTCGTGCTCGGCGTTCCGCTGTCGACGGCGCTCGGCACCGCGGTCGGGTGGCGGGTCGCGTTCGGCGTGCTCGCGGCCGGATGCGCGCTCACGCTCCTGCTCGTCGCGCTGCTGCTGCCGGCGGTGGCCGTCGAACCGCCGAGCGATGGCGCCCACCCCGAGCGGCGCGCGCGGCGGGGGCGCCTCGCCGCGGTGTCGGTCACGAACGCCCTCGTCTACCTCGGGCAGTACACGGTCTACACCTACGTGGCGGTGATCCTGCTCGCGGCGGGCCTGGCCGCGACCGGGGTCGGCCCGGTGCTGCTCGGCATCGGCGCGGTGAGCCTGCTCGGCACCTGGTACGCCGGCGTCACGCTCGACCGCCGGCCGCGCTCGAGCCTGATCCTCGCGCTGAGCGTCATGGTGGCCGGGCTCGTCGCGATCGGCATCGCGTTCCCGGGGCTGCCGGGCGTGCTCGCGGCGGCCGCGGTCTGGGGCATCGGCTTCGGGGCGATCGCGTCGGGATTCCAGACGGCGGCGATCCGCACGCGCGGCGCGACGCCCGACATCATCGGCGCCCTCGTCAACGCCACCGCGAACATCGGCATCGGTGCCGGAGCCGCCCTCGGCGGCCTCGTGCTCGCCGGGGCCGGGCTCGAGTGGGTTCCATACGTCGGCGCGGCGCTCGTGCTCGCGGGCATCTTCGTCGTGGTGCTCGCGCGGCGCGCCTTCCCGGCCACGCCCGAGTAGCGCACGGGCGATCACGCCTCGGGGCTGTGAGGATGGGTGACATGGAAGATGAGATGCCCGACCACCCGATCACGGGCCGACGATTCGAGATCGCCGCGCACGGCTACGTCGCGACCGTCGCGAGCATCGGGGCCTCGCTGCGATCGCTGAGGTTCGAGGGCCGCGACCTCGTCGTGCCCTTCGACGCCGACGAGGTGCGCCCCGCCTACCGCGGCGTGACGCTCGCGCCGTGGCCGAACCGCGTGGTCGACGGCCGCTACGCGTTCGGCGGGGTCGAGCAGCGGCTTCCGATCACCGAGCCCGCCCGCGGGCACGCGCTGCACGGCCTCGCGGCCTGGCTGGACTTCGCGCCCGTGCACGCCGAGAGCGCCCGGGTCGTGCTCGCGGCCACGATCCAGGCGCAGGCGGGCTACCCGCACCGGCTCGGCATCGAGGTCGAGTTCCGCCTCGACGAGGCCGGCCTGCACACCACGGTCACGGCCGTGAACACGGGGTCGGATGCCGCTCCCTTCGGCACCGGCCCGCACCCGTACCTCGTGGCCGGCGCCGGCGCCGTCGACGACTGGACGCTCGAGCTGCCCGCCACGACCGTGCTCGAGGTGACGCCCGACCGGCTCATCCCCACGGGCACGGCCGCGGTGGACGCCCCGCGCGACGGCGGGTCCTTCGACTTCCGGATGCCGCGAGCCATCGCCTCGACCGAGATCGATCACGCCTTCACGGGGCTGGTCTACGACGCCGAGCATCTCGTGCAGGTGCGCGTCACCGCGGCGGACGGCCGCGGCGTCGGCATGTCGTGGGGTGAGGACTGCCCGTGGGTGCAGATCCACACCGCCGACGGCAGCGGGCGCACGGGCCTCGCGGTCGAGCCGATGACCTGCCCGCCCGACGCGTTCAACTCGGGCACCGACCTCCTCGTGCTCGAGCCCGGCGCCGAGGCATCCGCGGAATGGACGATCTTCGCGATCTGACGCCCTCGTCGTCTGCCCGATTCGGACTTTCAGCGACACGGCGCGTGGAGTGAGGCCGCGCATCGGCGTGTCGCCGATTCTCCGAATCCGGCAGACGCCACGCACGGCTGGGGCGCGGCCGGTCACCGCTTCTCGACGGGAGCGGTGGTCGACCGGGCCCCGGCCGCGCAAGCACGTGACGGCCGATGACCGCTCGTGACGGACCGTGACCTGCCGTGACCGGCGGTGACCTCGTACGTCGTCACGCATTCGCGGTCGGGCCCGGCCCGGCGCACGATGAACCATGCCATTCCGACCAGCGCCCGACGAGCCGGGCTTCGCCACCCGCCAGGTGCACGCCGGCGAGCACGAGGACGCCGCCTTCGGTGCGCGCATCACGCCGATCTACCTGAGCGCGGGGTTCCGCTTCGACGACTTCGCGCAGGCCCGCGATCGGTTCGCGGGCGACGACCAGGGCTACGTGTACACGCGGGCGGGCAACCCGACCAACGCGGCCCTCGAGCGCCGGCTCGCCGAGCTCGAACGCGGGCGCGACGCGGTGGTCGTCGCGAGCGGACAGGCGGCGCTCACGGTCGCCGTGCTCGCCGTCGCGAAGGCCGGTGACCACGTGCTCTCGGCGCAGAGCATCTACTCGGGCACGCGCAGCCTGTTCACGCAGGGATTCGGCCGGTTCGGCATCGAGGTCGAGTTCGTCGACGACCCGCGCGACCTCGCCGAGTGGCGCCGGCGCATCCGCCCGAACACGCGGGCCGTCTACGCCGAGTCGATCGCGAACCCGACGAACGAGGTCGTCGACCTCGCGGGAGTGGCCGAGGTCGCGCACGACGCGGGCGTGCCGTTCATCGTCGACAACACGCTCGCGACGCCGTACCTCGTGCGTCCCGCCGAGCATGGCGCCGACCTCGTCGTGCACTCGGCGAGCAAGTTCCTCTCGGGGCACGGAGCCGCGCTCGGCGGCGTCATCGTCGACGCCGGAACCTTCGACTGGTCCGCCAGGCCCGGCGCGTTCCCGCACCTGAGCGAACCCGATACCGGCCTGCAGGGCGCGAGCTACCTCGAGGCGTACGGCGACGGCGCGTACACGGCCTACGTGCGCGGCGTGACCGCGGCGCTGTTCGGGCCCGTGCTCTCGCCGTTCAACGCGTTCCTCATCCAGCAGGGCATCGAGACGCTCTCGCTGCGGGTCGGCCGGCAGTCCTCGACCGCGGCCGCGCTCGCCGAATGGCTCGAGCGGCGGCCCGAGGTGCGCTCGGTCAACTATGCGGGCCTGGCCTCCAGCGCGTCGCACGACCTCGCCGAGCGCTACCTGCCGCGCGGCCAGGGCGCCGTGCTCTCGTTCGTGCTCGACGGCGAGGCATCCGCTCAGGCCTTCTTCGACGCCGTCGGGCTGTTCAGCCGCATGAGCCACCTCGGCGACACGCGGTCGCTGATCCTGCACCCGGCCACGACGACGCATGCGCACCTCGACGCCGAGACCCGCGCCCGCGGCCGCATCTCGGCGGGGCTGCTGCGACTCTCGATCGGGCTCGAGGAGCCCGAAGACCTCGTGCGCGACCTCGAGCGCGGCTTCGCGGCCGTGCGGCTCGCGCAGGAGCTCGCCGCGCTCGAGCCGGAGTTCGAGGCCGAGCCGCAATCCACTCCGCAACCCACTCCTGAACTCGCTTCCGAGAGGAGCACCCGATGACCCGCCTCCAGCACTTCGGCTGGTTCTTCTCCCGTGGATTCGGCCCTCAGGGCTGGGGCCATCCGACCTGGGAGTGGAACTACCGGTGGACCGAGCCGCACCTCTACCAGCAGTCGGTGCGCGAGCTCGAGCAGGCGGGGCTCGACCTCGTGATCCTCGAGGACGCCCTCTCGATCGGCACGCCCGAGACCATCGACCTGCGCGTGCGGCGCGCCTACGGCGGACCCAAGCACGACCCCGTCGCGCTCACGCCCTACCTGCTCGCCGCGACCTCGCACCTCGGCTTCGCGCCGACGGTGAACGCGGGCGCGTATCCGCCCTACCTCGCGGCGCGCCACTTCGCGTCGCTGCATCACCTGAGCGGGCATCGCGTGGGCATCAACGTCGTCACCGACGTGCCGAGCACCCGGCATTTCGCCGTGCCGCCCGTGACGCACGACCAGGCCTACGACCGGGCGAGCGAGTGGCTGACGGCGGTGCGCGGCCTCTGGCACAGCTGGGAGGACGGCGCCCTCATCGAGGATGCCGCGACCGGGCGTTTCGCCGACGGGTCGAAGATCCCGCCGTGGCGGTTCCAGGGCGAGTACTTCGACGTGACCGGGCCGCTGAACGCGATCCCGTTCACCGACGGCGACCCCGCGATCGTCTCACCCGGCGGGTCCCCGAAGGGCCTCGCGTTCGCCGGCACGCACTCCGACGTGCAGCTCGCCTACGCCCCGCTCGACCTCGACGTCGTGCGCGCCTACCGGCAGAAGATCATCGACGCGGCGCTCGCGCACGGCCGGCCGGCGAACGCCGTCAAGACGCTGTTCGTGTTCAAGCCCGAGATCGTCTCGAGCGAAGAAGAGGCCGACCGCGTCGTGCGGGCCTCGCTCGACCCGAGCGACGAGGTGCTCGCGGCGATCCTCGAGGGGCAGTCGAGCGACCTCGAGACCGACCTGTCGACCCAGCCGCTCGATCGCCCGCTCGACCCTTCGATCTTCGGCGACCACGTCTCGCAGGGCAGCATCAAGGGCCTGCTCGGCAAGACCGCGCCGAGCTTCGCGGATGTCACGCTGCGCGACCTGCTCGTGGCCAAGGCCCGCAAGGGTCGCATCAGCGATCACGCCGGGTTCGTCGGCACCGCCGAGCAGGTCGCCGACTTCATCGAGGAGTTCGGCGAGGAGGCCGACAACGACGGCTTCATCTTCTCGGGCGACCTGCATCCGGTGACGGTGCACCGTTACCTCGACGAGCTCGTGCCGATCCTGCGTCGCCGCGGGGTGCTGCGCACCGAGTACGGCGGAGGCGGCATCCAGGGCAACCTGCACGACTTCTAGGGGAGATCAGCGGACTCAGTCCCGAAGCACCTCGGCGAGCCGCACGAGCTCGCCGAGGCGGTCGTCGCCGACGGGCGCGAGCACCACGGTGGTCGCGCCGGCCGCGTGCCGGGCCGCGATGCGTTCGCGAACCTGGGCGGGGGTGCCGGCGAGGGCGAGTTCGGCGACCCATTCGTCGGGCAGGCGGCCGGCGAACTCCTCGGGGCCGGAGCATTCCGCGCGGAGGCGGGCGAGGTCCTCTGCGAACGCCAGCCCGACGAGATGGGGTGCCCAGTCGGGTTCGCCGATCCACGCGAGGCCGGGGCGCACTCGGGCGATGGCCGCGGCGGCGTCGTCGTCGACGGCGGCCACGTCGTAGCTCGCGACCGTGAAGGGCGCATCGGTTGCGGCGCCCGCCGAGACGGCGCGGGCCGAGGCGGCGCCCGATCGCACGTGCGCGAGCGCCGCCGCGAGGTACGAGGGCGGCGCGGGCTCGGCGAGCACGACGCCGTCGGCGACCGCTCCGGCGACCGCGAGCGATTTCGGCCCGCGCACGCCGAGCAGCACGGGCGGCACCGCATCCGGCACCTCCGAGAGCACGACGCCCTCGACGTTCACGTACCGGCCGGCAGCGGGGCCGGGCTCGCCGCGCAGCAGCGTGCGCACGGCGGTCGCGTATTCGCCGAGCAGCGTGAGCGGGCTCGCTGGCCAGGCGCCGACCTGCCGCATCCACGCGGGCATGCCGTGCCCGATGCCCGCGATGAACCGGCCCGGGAAGAGCTGGGCGAGCGTGGCCAGCTCCATCGCGGTGAAGGCGGCGTTGCGGGCGCCGGCGGGCAGGATGCCGACGCCGACCGTGATGCGCTCCGTCGCCGCGAGCACGGCGCCGGCCTGGGCGAGGCCGCCTCGGAACCCGAGGTCCTCGACGAGCCAGACCTCGTCGAAGCCGAGCTCCTCGGCCCGGCGCGCGTAGGGCAGCACCTGGTCGATGGGCAGGTCGCGGGGGAGCAGCACGCCGATGCGCGCGGAAGCGGTGGTGGGCACGGTGGCATCCTCCCAGATCAAGCTGCGCCCCCACGGAGGAACGACCGGTCGTCGGGCGATTCCGAAGAGTGGGAGCACCGGCCGGCGGCGCCCGGTGGGCGGGTAGCCTGAGAGATGGTTCCCGCAGGCTCGACGAACGGTGCCCGGGTGCGGCCACGAAAGGACATCCCCGATGCTCTACTCTCAGACTCCTGCAGCCGAGAAGCGCCGTCTGTTCCGGGAGCGGCTCGCGTCGGGCGAGCTGCTCCGCTTCCCGGGGGCGTTCAACCCGTTGAGTGCGCGGCTGATCGAGCGCAAGGGCTTCGAGGGCGTCTACATCTCGGGCGCGGTGCTCGCGGCTGATCTCGGGCTGCCCGACATCGGCCTGACGACGCTGACCGAGGTCGCCGGTCGTGGCCAGCAGATCGCGCGCATGACCGAGCTGCCGGCCATCATCGACGCCGACACCGGCTTCGGCGAGCCGATGAACGTGGCCCGCACGATCCAGACCCTCGAAGACGCCGGCATCGCGGGCGCGCATATCGAGGACCAGGTCAACCCCAAGCGGTGCGGACACCTCGACGGCAAGGCCGTGGTCGATGAGAACACCGCGATCAAGCGCATCCGCGCGGCGGCCGATGCCCGGCGCGACCCGAACTTCCTCATCATGGCGCGCACCGACATCCGCGCCGTCGAGGGCCTCGATGCCGCGATCGACCGGGCCAAGGCCCTCGTCGACGCCGGGGCCGACGCGATCTTCCCCGAGGCGATGCGCGACCTCGCCGAGTTCGAGGCCATGCGCAACGCGCTCGACGTGCCGATCCTGGCGAACATGACCGAGTTCGGCAAGAGCGACCTGTTCTCGGTCGACCAGCTCCGCGACGTCGGCGTCAACATCGTGATCTGGCCGGTCTCGCTGCTGCGCATCGCGATGGGCGCCGCCGGGCGCGGCCTCGACACGATCATCGACGAGGGCCACCTCACGTCCAAGCTCGGCGAGATGCAGCACCGCGCCGACCTCTACGACCTCATCGACTACGAGGCCTACAACCACTTCGACCAAGACGTGTTCAACTTCGAGATCGCGCGCTGAAGACTCGTTCTCAGTTCCGCAGGTCGTCGAACTCCGCCAGCGGGATCAGCCCCTCGGCCGCCGCGCGCAGGCGCGGGTCCTCGGTGACGAGGGCGTCGGCCTGCAGCTTCGCGACCGCGAGGTACTCGGCCGGCGTCACCTCGGGCCAGTCGAACTGCTCGGCCAGCCTGAATGCCGTCGCGCGTGACACGCGGTCGCCGAGGAGCCGCATCTTCAGTTCGGCGAGCCCCTCGAGCTGCGCGCGTGCGGATGCCGCGTCGATGCGTGCGGCCCGCGCGTCGTCGTAGATCGCCGCGAGCACATGCGAGCGCAGTACGGAGGGCGCCACCAGCTGGTGGCGGGCGGGCACCGCGAACGGCTCGCGGATGAGTCGCAGGGCGACGGCGGCATCGATGGCGAAGCGGGTCATGGTCCGATGCTCGCAGGCTTCGCGTCGCTACGGAACCGAGACCTTCTCCGGTTCGCGCTGCTGCAGGGCCTCGGCCACTGCCGCCTCGATGCGCGCGGCCTCCCGGCGCTTGCGGCTGCGGCGCGACAGCGCGACGGCGAGGATGACCGCGGCGAGCAGGAGCAGGAGCACGAGCAGCGTCCACGGCACGGCCCAGCCGGTGGCCGAGGCCTCGATGCCGGGCAGCGGCGCATTGGACGTGGTGCTCCCCTCGACGGGCAGTCGCGGCGAGAGCGAGACCGTCGCCGTCAGCAGGCCGGTCGGCACGATGCCGGGCAGGGTCACGGTGACGCCCCAGGTGTCGCCCGGAAGGAGTTCCGGCAGCGCATCGAGCTCCGTCGCATCGACGCGGAGCATGCCGAATGGGCCGGCCACGGCGATCTCCTGATCGGCGGCGAGCCGGGCATTGCCCGTGTTGTGCACGGTGAACGAGACGGTCGCGGCACCCACGGCGAATGGGTCGGCGGTGCCGTCGTAGTCGACGCGCAGGTCCTCGACGGTGAGCGCGGGAGCCAGCTCGCCGCCGACGCGCAGCTGCACGCGGATGCCGAGGCGTCGGTCGACGCTGACTCCGGCGGATGCCTCGGGGGAGGGCAGCGCGGTCACGATGCCGCCCGAGTAGTCGCCGGGTGCGACGTCGGAGGGCACCTCGACGTGGAACGGGATCTCGGCGGATTCGCCGGCTTCGAGATGCACGGTCGGCTGGGAGAGCGTGATCCACGTGCCGACGGTCGTGGACGGGGTGTCTGCGGTCACGAGGTCGAGCACGCCCGTGTCGGTCGTGAACCCGTCGGCCGCGAGGAGGTCGAGGTCGACCGCGACGTCGTCGTTGTTCGTCACGACGATGGCGTCGTCCAGTCCTGCGCCCGGGTCGAGCACGTACGCGTAGTTCGCCCGGTCGGTGCCCTGCTCGTTCGCCGCGGTGCGCACGCCCCAGCTCACCGGGTCGTCGGCCGCGAAGGCCGGCGCCGCGTTCGGCGCGGCCGCGGCGAGGCCCGCGAAGGCGGCGATGGCGACGGAAGCGGCGAGGAGCGCGCGGCGGATGCGGCGCGGTCGGGCGGATGCGGTCGGGCGGTGTGCGTGCATGGGGTCCTCGGTGGATCTGGTGGGTCTGGTGGAACGGGAGTGGCCGGGGCGGGCTGCGCCCGCCCCGGCCGTGGGTTCGACTAGCTCAGCGCCGTGAGCGTGAGGGTCGTCGTGTACGTGCCCTCGGCGATGTTCGCGGGGATCTTGAGGAACAGATCCGCCCCGAGCTTGGCCGCGCCGAACGCGTGGCCCGCCGCGGCCGAACCGAGCGTCGAGGCGACCGAGATGCCCTCGCCCGCGTCGAAGCCCGAACCGATCGCGGGGCCGGCGACGGCGCCGCCGCCCGCGTCGGTGACCTTCGGCGTCCAGCCGAGGTACTTGCCGGAGAAGGTCCGGCCGCCGGCGGCGAACTCGCCGGCCTGGGCCGAGATCGACCAGACGGGCGAGCCCTTGCGGGTGTCCGAGACGCGGATCGGGTTGATCGCGCCGGTCGCCTCGAACGCATCGGCCTTCTGCACGGCGGTGCCGAGGTCGACGAGCCCGTTGGTGCCGTCGATGCTCCACGCGAACTCCCCGGGTGCCGCGTCGGGAACGGTGACCTGCACCTGCTGGGTCACACCGGAGTCGTCGGTCGCACGCGTGAGCGTGACCTGGTCGACGACGCTGTTGACGGGCTTCGCGCTGCCGTTCGCCTGCGAACGCAGGGTCTTCACGGTGATCGCGGTGTCGGTGATCTCGACGGCGGAGTAGTTGCGCACGTTCTCCTGGTTCGAGGCCGAGAGCCACGGGAAGCCCGAGGCCTGGAGGCCGTAGTACTTCGAGCCGGACGCAGAGTTGGCGGTCACGTAGAGCACGCCGCCCGGACCGGCGACGACCTGGTCGGCGCCGGCCGCCTCATCGGCGTCGGCCTTCTCGCCGTTGCGCAGCAGGTAGCTGCGCGCGTAACTGTGGTCGTGGCCCTGGAGCACGAGGTCGATGCCGAGGTCCGAGATCACGGTCGGCAGGTTGGCGCGGCGGTCGGCCACGTCGCTGTCGGTCGCATGCGGGCCGGCCGAGTAGATCGAGTGGTGGAAGGCGAGCACCTTCCACTTCGCCTCGTCGCCGTGCTCGGCCACGATCTGCTGCATCCACGGGATGTGGGTGCTGTAGTCGCGGCTGTTCGAGTTCAGGTTCATGAACAGGACGTCCTTGTAGATGAACCAGTAGTCGCCGCCCGAGGCCGTCGCCGAGCCCGCACCGGCCGTGCGGTCGGTGTTCGGCGTGTTGAAGTGCTGCTCGTACGCCTTCGATCCGACGTCGTGGTTGCCGTTCGTGGCGACGAACGGAATCTCGCGGAGCTGGTCGGGGCCGAGGAACGCCTCGTACTGCGCCTCGTTCGACGCCGATTCGACCTGGTCGCCGGCCGAGAAGAGCAGCTCGGCTTCGGGGTAGGTCTGCGTGGCCACGTTGAGCGTGTCGAGCCATCCGGCGGCGTCGCCCGCGACGTTGCCCGACGAACCGATCTGCGGGTCGCCGAAGAACAGCAGGTCGAACGCGCCCTCGAAGTCCCGGGTGCGGAAGGACTCCACGGCCGACCAGGCTCCCTCGGCACCGACGCGGTACACGTAGGCGGTGTTCGAGGCGAGGCCCGAGATCGTGGCGAAGCGGTTGAACTCGCCGCTCGTCGTCTTTCCGCCGGTCGCGGCGACCGTGGTGGCCGAGGCCGGGAAGGCCTCGCCCGTGTACGCGGCGGCCGGTGCGAACTGCACGGCCTGCGCGGTGTCGGCCGAGGAATACCAGGCGAGGTTGCGCTGGGTCTCGTCGGAGCCGATGCCGAGCACGAGGTCCGAGAGCGTCGCGGCGCCGGCCTCTTCGGCCACCGGCGCGAGCGACGTCAGGTCGAGGTAGATGTCGCTCGAGCTCGCGCGATCCTGGTAGAGCGCCACGGCGACGGTGTTCGTGCCGGAGTGCAGCACGGCGTCGGGCACCGTGAATGCGCTCGTCACGGGGTCGCTCAGGCCGTTGCCCGCGTAGGTGAGGTTCTGCGTCGCCGGGTCGGCGGCGTTCACGCGGTCGTCGGCGAAGCCCGCGACCTTGGTGCCGTTGACGAAGATCTGCACCGCGTCGTCGTAGACGATCGAGCCGGTCAGACCCGAGAGCGCCCCGAGCTGGTCGTTCGTCAGCTCGAACGTCGTGCGGAAGTGGTACGTCGGCACGTCGACCTTGCTCGCGGCGGCGGGGTCGAGGTACTGGTTCAGCACGGTCGACACCGGGAAGCCGCTGCCGAGGTTGGGCGCGGCGGCGCCGTTCTTCGCGCCGAACGCACCGGCGCCGGTCTTCCAGGCGGAGTCGTCGAAGCCGTCGACGGTCCACGCGAGTCGGTCGGGGCTGCCGGCGGCGGGGTCGGTGCCGTCGTCGGAGAACTTCCACGTGGAAGCCGTGGTGAGCAGGGTCGCGGGCAGTTCGGCCGCACCGGCCGAGAGCGAGCCCATGGCGACCGAGCCCGCGATGAGCGAGATCAGGGTGCCGGTCGCGACTGCTACTCGGGGGGTGCGGGAGGCCCGCCCGCCCGCTTCGCTTGTCATCTTCATGGAGGGGTGCAATACCTTTCGGATGCGTGTGAGATGCGCGGAGTGCGCGGCTTCACCGTCGCGGTACGGCGTGAACCGCAGTTGAACATCCGTCCGACGGCCGGTGGCCCGCAGCCGAAGCCCGTGCACTCGCCGCCGCGCCGACGGGTCAGCCGAGGCCGAGGATCCGCTCGCCGAACCAGAACAGGCCCATGAGCGCGACGCCCGCCGAGACGGCGATGCCGACCCACAGTCCGGTGCGCGGCGCTCGTGACCGCGTGGTCGCGAGCAGCGGGAACACCACGAGGATGATCGCGATCTGCACGGACTCGATGCCGACGTTGAAGACCAGCAGCGAGCCGAGCAGCGACCACGACCACGGCTCGTCGATGCCGAGGGCACCGGCGAAGCCGAGCCCGTGGATGAGGCCGAACCCGAAGACCACCGCGAGCCGCAGCCAATCCGTGCGGGTCAGGCCGAGGCGCCCGGCCGGCGGCGCAGGGGTCGCGGTCGCGCTGCTGCGCTGCCGCGCGACCTGCCAGAGGTACACGATCGCCACGACGGCGATCGACAGGGCGATGACCGGCTCTACGATCGCGGCCGGCACCGACACGACGCCGACCGCGGCCAGCAGGAAGGTCACCGAGTGGGCGATCGTGAAGCTCGTCGCGGCGAGCACCACGTCGCGGAGGCGGCGCGAGCCGACGATGAGCGCCAGGAGGAACAGCAGGTGGTCGGCGCCGCTCAGCAGGTGCTCCGCGCCGAGCGCGAAGAACTCGCCGAACCGATCGGTCCAGGCCTGCCCGGTCGAGAACTCGGGATTGCCGGCGTCGAGCGCGACGCTGCCGGCGTCGTCGCCGAAGTCGTAGACGAGGATCGTCTCGGTGCCCGTGACGTAGCCCTCGTCGTCGGCGAAGAGGCTGCTCCGCACCGTGAGGTCCGATTCGCTCCCGGATGCCGCGGGGCAGTCGAAGTCGAGGGTGAGCTGTGCGTACGGCACGCCGTCGCGCTCATGTGCCCCGAGATCGCCGACGCGCGACGGGACGCACGCGGCGCCCTCGGAGGAGACGGTCAATCGTTCCGCCACGTAGGCGACGACGGTGTCGGCATGTGCGTTCAGGGCGTCGGCCTCGCTGCCCGTCTCGAAGAGCGACATCCCGTCGTCGAAGAAGGCCGGGTCCTGCTCGTTCTCGGATGCGGAGACCACGAGCAGGTCGTACTCGAGGTCGAGGTCGGCGCGGATGTCGCCGCTCGGCCCCTCGGCGGCGTTCACGTAGACGGTGGACGAGAATCCGTGCGCCGAGGCCGGGACGGCGCCCACCGAGACGCCGAACACGCCGAGCGCGAGTGCCAGCAGGCACGCGGCGAGGGCGGGCCTGCGGATGGGTGTGGGGGGCATCGTGGGGGACTCCTTCGGGTCGCCGGGAACCCTGCCCCAGCGAGGTGAACGAGCGGCGACCGCGAGGCGAACAGCCGAGCGTTCGCCCCGCGTTCACCTGCGCGGCACCGGCGGGCCGCGGCCAGGTCGTGCGCCAGGGGCAGGATCGCCGGGTGCCTCGACCCCGTGCCCGCCACTCCCGTGCCCGTCCCTTCCTCGGTCGCCCCGCCGCGGGCCTCATCGCCGTCGGGCTCTCACTCGTCGTCGGCGCGACCGGGTGCGCGGCCGGCACGCCTCGCGACGCCGCACCGGTCGGGGTGCTCGACCCGGCATTCCTGGGCGGCGAGGTCAGCCCGTCGCCCGAGGCCACGATCGCGCCCGAGCCGGGTTCCTGGACCGGCGTCGAGGTGCCCGCGGGGTACCGCGTCGTCGTGGTGACGGCCGGTGGCGACGAGGCCACGACCACGATCCTCGCCGCGATCACCGATTGGGCCGACCGTTCTGGGGCCGTGGTGCAGGCGCTGCCCGATGCGGCGGACTCCGAGCAGCTCATCCACCGGTTCGAGCAGGCGACCGCGGCGGGAGCCGACCTCGTGATCGGCGCGGGCGCGGGCGTCGTCGACGAGTTCGCCTACGGCACCGCGCAGCACCTCGAGCAGCAGTACCTCGTGCTGGGCGCCCAGCTCGGCGAGCCCACCGGCAACGTCACCTCGGTGATCTGGCCGGGGGCGACGTTCCGCGGCACGGGCATCACCGACGATGCGCAGGATGCCGCGGCGGTGACCCCGGCGCGGGCGTATCGGGCCATCGACGCGGGCGTGGCCGCGGTGCTGCACGGCGTGACCGGCATCGTCGTCTCGCTGCCGGAGTGAGCGCGGGTTCCCGACTCAGAACCGGCTGATGCCGCTGCCGAGCACGACGACGCCGACCAGCAGCACGATGAGCGAGGAGACGACGGCGCTGTTGCGGATGAGCCAGTCCTGCGCCGACACGAGCCTGGGCTCCATGCGTTCGGGGGCGACGAGCGTGACGATGATCGGCACGGCGACCGTCGAGGCCGCGATGACCGTGTAGACCGCGATGGCGATCGCGGCGCCGCTGAGGTCGAGCTCCTCGCCGCGGATCGCCAGCCCGGCGGCGATCGCGAGCAGGATCGCCTTCGGGCGCACATTGAGCACGAGGGCGAGCCCGAGCGCGCGCCAGGGCCCGAGCTTGTCGACGGAACGGAGCCAGGTGGGCAGCTCGGTGCGGGCGGCACGCCGGGAGCGCAGCCAGGACACGACCGCGAGCACGATGAGGGCCAGCCCGATCGCGATCTCCCACGCGCCGACGGCGGTGTTGGGCCGCAGGCCGAACTTCGGCACGGGGATGAGCTGGGCGCCGAGCGCGCAGAGCGTGACGACGAGCAGCAGCCCGCCGGTCCAGCCGATCAGGAAGGGCAGGGCCGTTCGGTCGCGATTCGGTGCGAGCAGCAGCACGATCGTGGCCATGATCGGCACGATGCTGATCGCCATCGCGATGGCGATCGGGAGCAGGTGGCCGATGGCTGCGAGCACGGTCGTGGATCCGGCTCAGGCGCGGTTCGCGCCGTCGGGCGGGCCGGCGGATGCCGCGGGGTCGGCCGAGGCATCGGATGCCACGGGGCCGGCGGGGTCGACGACCTGCCCGGACCTCTTCGCCTTGCGCTCGGCCCGGCGTGCGGCATCCGATGTCGCGAGGCGCGCCTTCGTCTCGTCGAGGTCGCCGAGCAGCGGCTTGACCCACGGCATGCGCGGATTCGTGTCGACGAGCATGAGCCGCACGAGGAGCGTGAGGGGGATCGCGAGGATGGCGCCGGTGGGGCCGAGCACGATCGCCCAGAACAGCACCGAGAAGAACGTGATGCTCTGGCTGAGGGCGACGGCGTTGCCGACCACGCGCGGCTGCACGATCGACTGCACGCCGGCGTTCACGATGCCGTAGAGCACGATGACGGCGAGGACGGTGGGCCATCCGCCCGTGAGCGCACCGAAGACGATGGGCGGGATGATCGCGATGAAGTAGCCGACGTTGGGGATGAAGCTGCAGATGAACGAGAGCAGACCCCAGATGAACGAGCCGGGCACGCCGAGCAGTTCGAGCACGAGCCAGTTGATGAGGCCCTGCGCGACGCCGAGCGCGGTGGTGACCACCATGTAGCGGCGCACGTTGGTGGCGTAGTCGCGCAGCGAGTGCACGAGCAGGGCGCGGCGCGGCTCGATCTGGCGCAGCACCGCGGGCAGCAGCGCGGCGTCCATCGCCATCAGCATGAGCATCGTGAAGATGATGACGAAGGTCGAGGTCAGGCCGACGGCGCCGCCCGCGACGCCCCAGATCACCTGCATGATCTGGCCCGCGTCGAAGCCGCCGAGCGCCTCGTGGATCTCGGCCGATTCGACGCCGATCGAGGCGAGCCAGGCCGCGATGCCCGCGATCCACGCCTGGATCTCGGGCGCGAACTGGGGGAGCAGCTCGGCGAACTGGCTGAACGCGACGAGCACGGCGTAGGCGAACAGCACGATGAGGGCGGCGACCGCGAAGATCACCGCTCCGGTCGCGATGCCGCGCGGGACACCGCGACGTTCGAGGGCGACCCGCAGCGGGTGCACGCAGATCGTCAGCACGAGGGCGAGGAAGACGGGCGCCACGATCGAGGAGATCTGGGCGATGCCGAACACCGCGAGGGTCGCGCCGCCGAGGCCCGCGAGGATGAACGCGTTGCGGTGCAGGGGCGTGGCCGCCGCGGCCGCCGCGGCGGCGTCCGGGCCGTCAGGCTCCGGCTCGGGCTTCGGGTGCTTCCGATTCCACCACATCGAGGTCAGGTTAGTGCCCGAGTGCCGCGGGGCGTGGGAGTTCGCGCGGAGGCGTCGAGAACGCTCCCGGGGTCGTTCCGCGACATCCGCGGCCCGAACGGCGCGCGATCGTGTCGCAGAACGACCCCGGGAGCGGGTGGAGCGTTACGCGGCGAGGGGGAACCCGCCGGCCCAGGAGATCTTCTCCTGCGCGGCGAGGGTGAGCTGGAGGAACCCGAGCGACTCGAGCTCGCGGGCGCGCTTGAGGGCTCCGGCGTCGACGACGTTCACGCCGCCGGCGGTGAACACCGAGCTCACCTGCTGCTTCGACGTCTCGTCGTCGCCGGCGACGAGCACGGTGGTCTTCACGTCGCCGACCGACTTCGCGGCGAGGGTGGCCGCGAAGTTCGTGTTGAACGCCTTGAGCACGCTCGACTCGGGGAGCGACTCGGCGAGCTCGGCCGCGGCGGAGCCGTCGGCGGCGACGACGAGGCCGTCGAACGTGGCGAAGTCGAGCGGGTTGGTGATGTCGATGACGACCTTGCCGGCGAGCTGCGGGCCGTGCACGGCGACGACGTCGGCGAGTGCGGGGTAGGGGACCGCGAGGACGACGATGTCGCCGGTCACGGGGGCGGACTCGCGGCCGACGAACTCGACCTCGTTGCCGCCGTCGGTGACGAGGGCGGCGATCGCCTGGCCCATGTTGCCCTTGCCGATGATGCTGACCGTGCTCATTGTGCGACTCCTTGTCATGCCCGGATGCGAGGGTGCCCGCGCCGCCGAGGCGATTACTTGTTGGAACAACCAAACCGTAGCATGGTTTAGTTGTCTTGACAACCAATGCGCTAGACTCGTGACCATGACCGCGATCCAGCCCTTCTCTCCCGCCGAGTCCACGGCGTGGGCCAGGCTCGTCGCCGTGAGCGAACTGCTGCCGACCATGCTCGACGCGCAGCTGCTGCGCGACGTCGAGCTCACCCACTTCGAGTACCTCGTGCTCTCGGTGCTGGCCGCCTCGCCCGACCGCACGAGCCGCATGACGAGGGTCGCCTCGCAGACGAACGCAACGCTGCCGCGTCTCTCGCACGTCGCACGTCGCCTCGAGGAACGTGGGCTGCTCGAGCGGTTCCCGTGCCCTCAGGACAAGCGCGCCACCAACGCCCGCATCACGGCGGCGGGCCTCGACGTGCTCGACCGGGCGGCCCCCGGTCATGTCGCGACCGTGCGTTCCAACGTGCTCGACGCCCTCGCGCCCGCTGAACTCGACCAGCTCGCGGCGATCACGGCGAGCATCCTCGCGAGGCTCGACCCCGAGGGGCGGCTGTCGGCGACGCAGTGCGATGCGGCCACGACCTCGGCCACGACCTCGGCCATGACCGCGGGCGCGTCCGAACCCGAGGCATCCGCTCGCCCGTAGCCTCGGTACATGAGCGCACCGAGCCGGCAGCACCTGCACAAGGTCGAACGACCCCTGCACAGCGGATGGCGCGTGCGCGCCGCATCCGGCCCGGTGCCGGCGTCCGTGGCCGATGCGGCGATCCCGGCGGTCGTGCCGGGCGTCGTGCACCTCGACCTCATGCGCGAGGGGCTCATTCCCGACCCCTATCTCGACGACAACGAATCGGCCGTCGCGTGGATCGGGCTCGTCGACTGGACGTACGAGACGACGTTCGACCTCGCCGAGGCCGACCTCGCCGAGGCATCCGTGCACGAGTTCGTCTTCGACGGACTCGACACCGTGGCGACGGTCTCGCTGAACGGCACGGTCGTCGCCGAGGTCGCGAACCAGCACCGGTCGCACCGCGTCGACGTCACCGAGCTGCTGCGCGCCGGGGGCAACGACCTCGTCGTCGCCTTCCGCAGCCCGATCAGGTACGCGAACGCGCAGAGCGTCGCGCTCGGGGCCAGGCCGCGCCCGTATCCGACGCCGTTCGACGCGATTCGCAAGTCGGCCTGCAGCTTCGGCTGGGACTGGGGCATCGCGACCGCCACGAGCGGCATCTGGCGGCCCGTGCGGCTCGAGTCCTGGTCGACCGCCCGGTTCGACGAGGTGCTCGTGCGGGCCGACGTCGATGGCGACGGCGGCGTCATCGTCGCCGAGGTCCTGATCGCGCGAGCACCCGGGACCCCGGCCGCGTCGCCGATGCTCGTGTCCGTCGCGGTCAACGGCCCGGGCCTCGTGGAGATCCCCTCCGACATCGTCGAGGTGGTGGACGGCCGGGCGAGCCTGCGGCTCGAGCTGGACGACGTCGAGCTCTGGTGGCCGATCGGCTACGGCGAGCAGCCGCGATACGTCGTCGACGTGCGGCTCCATGCCGATCAGGTGATCGACTCGACGCACCGCGTCGTCGGCTTCCGCGAGCTCCACTGGGACACGACGCCCGACGCCGACGGCACCCCGTTCCAGCTCGTGGTCAACGGGCAGCCCGTCCTCGTGAAGGGCGTCAACTGGATTCCCGACGACGCGTTCCCGTCTCGCGTCGACCGCGCCGGGTACCGCGCACGGCTCGAGCAGGCGGCATCCGCGGGGCTCAACCTCATCCGCGTGTGGGGAGGGGGCATCTACGAGGCCGACGACTTCTACGACCTGGCCGACGAGCTGGGCCTGCTCACCTGGCAGGACTTCCTGTTCGCGTGCTCGGCGTACGCCGAGGAGGAGCCGCTGCGCTCCGAGGTGGCCGCCGAGGCGCGCGACACCATCGTGCGACTCGCGCACCACGCCTCGCTCGCCCTGCTCACGGGCAACAACGAGAACCTCTGGGGCTACGAGGACTGGGGCTGGAAGCTCGCGCTCGACGGCAGGACCTGGGGCGCGTACTACTACCACGAGCTCTTCCCGGGCCTCGTGGCCGAGCTCGCGCCGCACGTCCCGTACGCCCCGGGCAGCCCGTTCAGCCCGAACGGCGAGCACCCGAACGCCGAGGCCCACGGCACCATGCACGTGTGGGACCTCTGGAACCAGCAGGACTGGCCGCACTACCGCGACCGCGTGCCGCGCTTCGTGGCCGAGTTCGGCTGGCAGGGGCCGCCCGCGTGGTCGACGCTGACGCGCTCGATCAGCGACGACCCGCTGACGCCCGCGTCGCCCGGCATGATCGTGCACCAGAAGGCGATCGACGGCAACGCGAAGCTCACCGCGGGTCTCGTGCGCCACTACCGGGTGCCCGACGACATGCAGACCTGGCACTGGGCCATGCAGCTGAATCAGGCGAACGCGATCTCGTGCGCGCTCGACCACTACCGCTCGCACTGGCCGAAGACCTCCGGCGCGGTCGTCTGGCAGTTGAACGACTGCTGGCCGGTCACCTCGTGGGCGGCGATCGACGGCGACGGGCACGCCAAGCCGCTGCTGCACGCGATCCGCAACGCCTTCGCGCCGCGCGTCGTGACGATCCAGCCCAGGGGCGACGGGCTCGCCGCGATCCTCGGCAACGACACGGGCGAGGTCTGGGCGGGCGAGGTCGTGCTCGAGCGGCGCGGCTTCGACGGCTCGGTCGCAGCGCGCGTCGAGGCATCCGTCACGGTCGCGGCCCGCGGGTCGGTCACCGTGCCGATTCCGCTCGAGGTCGCTCAGGCGACGGATGCCGCGGGCGAACTGCTCGTGGCCTCGCTCGGCGGTGCTCGTGGCCTGTGGTGGTTCGCGGAGCCGCGCGACAGTTCGCTCGCGGCGGACGACCTGGCGGTCGAGACGGCCGGTGCCGAGGACGGCGTCGCCCTCACTGTGACCGCGGTGGGCTCCGTGGTGCGCGACCTGACCCTGCTCGTCGACCGGCTCGACCCCCGGGCCTCGGTCGACTCCGGCCTCGTGACCCTGTTGCCCGGTGAGTCGTGGACCTTCGTCGTGCGCGGCATCGAGACACTCGACGTCGACGCCGTGCGCGACCCGCGCGTGCTCCGCAGCGGCAACCAGTTGGCGACGGGCATCGGCTGAGATGCACGAGCCCCTTGACAGGCGATTGTGTTTGTTTCAAACTCAATTCACCACTTGCAAGGAGGCAGCGTGAAGATCGTCATCGTCGGAGCCGGCATCGGCGGCCTGGCAACCGCCCTGAGTCTCGGCACGGCCGGGTTCGACGACGTGACCGTCGTCGAACGGGCGCAGCAGCTGCGGCCCCTCGGGGTCGGCATCAACCTGCTGCCGCACGCCGTGCGCGAGCTCACCGAGCTCGGCCTCGCCGACGCCGTGGCCGCGATCGGCACCGCGCCCGGCCGGCTCTCGTACTTCAACCGCTTCGGCCAGCGCATCTGGAGCGAGCCCCGCGGCCTCGAGGCGGGGTATCACTGGCCGCAGCTCTCGGTGCACCGCGGCGAGTTCCAGCTGCTGCTCGCCGACGAGGTGCGGGGGCGGTTCGGGGCGGACGCGATCCGGCTCGGCCGGCGCGCGACCGGCGTCGAGCACGGCGCCGAGGGCGCGAACGGCGGCGTCTGCGAGCGGGTGCGATTCGCGGATACCTCGGGCGCCGAGCTCGTGCTCGAGGCCGACGTGGTCGTCGGGGCCGACGGCATCCACTCGGCCCTGCGGGCGCAGGCGCACCCGAGCGAAGGTGCGCCGCCGTGGAATCGCCTCGTGCTCTGGCGCGGCACCGCGATCGCGCCGACCTACCTCGACGGCCGCACGATGATCATGGCGGGCGACGCCGAGCAGAAGTTCGTGGCGTACCCGCTCGTCGCGCCCGGCGCCGACGACGGCATGACGCGCGTGAACTTCATCGCCGAGCGACAGGCACCGGAGGGCGTCGACGAGACCGCCGACTGGAACCACGCCGTCGACCCGGCACCCATCGTCGAGCTCTTCGCCGACTGGCGCTTCGACTGGCTCGACGTGCCGGCGGTCATCGCCGCCGCCGACGAGATCCTCGAGTACCCGATGGTCGACCGCGAGCCGCTCGACCGCTGGACGGTCGGTCGCACCACGCTGCTGGGAGACGCCGCGCACGCGCTCTACCCCAACGGATCGAACGGTGCCTCGCAGGCGATCCTCGATGCGCGGTCGCTCGCGTTCCACCTCGCCGGGGCCGACCGGCCGGGCGGCGACCTCGACGCCGCGCTCGCCGCGTACGAGGCCGATCGCCGCCCGGTCACCACGCGTCTCAACGGGATGACGCGTCAGCTCGGCCCCGAGCGGGTCATGCAGCTCGCCTACGAACGCGCGCCGCAGGGCTTCGCCGACATCCACGACGTGATCCCCGAGGCCGAACTGCGGCAGATCGCCGATGACTACAAGGTCGCCGCTGGATTCCACCCCGACCTGCTCAACGAGCGCTCATCGCTGAACCCGCCGGTGGTTCGGGCATGAACGGTGCTGGGTCCGGCGCCGATCGCGTCGACGTCGCCCGCCTCAGCGGCCTCATCTCACCGCTGCGGCGCAGCCTGTTGCGTGCCGCCCGCGAGTCCGAGCACCTGCCCGACATCCCCGACGCGCAGATCGAGGTGCTGCGGGCGCTGCCCGCGGGCACGACGCGCAGCCCCGTCGAGCTCGCCGACGACCTCAGCCTGAACCGCACGACGGTGAGCAACCTGCTGAAGGCGATGGAGGCCGACGGCCTCATCAGGCGCGAACCCGGTGCGCTCGACCGGCGCCGCGTCGAGGTGCGCGCCTCGCCGAGGGCGCGCGGCCTCCTCGAGCGGTTCGACGCCGCGAGCGCCGCGATCCTCGCCGAGGCGCTCGTCGACCTCGAGCCGGCCGATGCGGCCGCACTCGAAGCTGCCGTGCCGGCGCTCGAACGACTGCGCGACACCCTGCAGCTGCGCACGAGGGCGACCCGCGACATCCGCTCGACGCCCGATCGCGCCATCCGGCCGACACCGTAGCGGGGCGTGAGAGCGCTCCACTACCGTGGATTGCATCGACCAGACCCCGCCCTCGCTCCTCGGCCGCGCCGATGAACTCGAGCGCCTCTCCGAACTTGTCGCATCCGCGCGCAACGGGCACGGATCGGCGCTGCTCGTGCGCGGCGAGCCCGGCGTGGGCAAGACCGCCCTGCTCGGGGAGGCGACGCGCGGCCTCGCGGGGGTTCGCGTCATCCGCACCGACGGCGTCGAGGCCGAGTCGGCGATGCCGTTCGCGGCCCTGCAGCGGCTCGGCGGCCCATTCGCCCGGCTGCTTCCCGCGCTCCCGCCACGACAGGCCTCGGCGTTGCGCATCGCCGCGGGCGTCGATGACGGCCCCGTGCCCGATCGCTACCTGGTCGGCCTCGGGATGCTCTCGCTGCTCGCGGTCGCGGCCGAGCGCGAACCGCTCGTCTGCGTGGTCGACGACGCGCACCTCGTCGACGCCGAGTCGCTCCAGGTGCTCGCATTCGTGGGGCGCCGGCTGGAGGCCGAACCCATCACGCTGCTGCTCGGTGCGCGGCCGAGGCCCCGGGTCGACGAGGCCGCCGCGGGCCTGCCGACCCTCGAGCTCGGCGGTCTCGACCGGCGCGCGGCACTGGACCTGCTGAGCCGTTCGGTGAGTGCCGGAATCGATCCGTTCCTCGCCACCCGCATCGTCGAGGAGACCGGCGGAAACCCGCTCGCGCTCATCGACCTCGGCCACGAGTTCACGGCGCGCCAACTCACGGACTCGTCGCTCGCGCCCGCGCCGACGCCCATCGGGCTCCGCCTCGAGACCACGTACCTCCGCCGTGTCGCAGCACTCCCGCCCGCGACGCGACGTTGGCTGGGCATCGCCGCGGCGGAGTCCACCGGCGATCCGGCGGTGATCGAGGCCGCCGCGCTCCGCCTGGGGGTGCCGATCGATGCCGCCACCGCCGCCGAACAGGCAGGGCTCGCCTCCGTGCGCGACACCGTCGGGTTCCGGCACCCGCTCGTTCGAGCCGCGGTCTACAACGGCATGCCGGCGGTCGACCGCCGCCGCGTGCACGAGGCCCTGCGGGATGCCGCAGACGAGCTCGGTCGCGACGAGCTCGCGGTCTGGCACGCGGCGGCGGCCGTCGTCGGCACCGACGTCACGGTCGCGGAGCGCATGGAGCGGGCCGCGGATGCCGCAGGCAGTCGAGGCGGTTCGGCGTCGCGTGCGCGGCTGCTCGCGCGCGCTGCCGACCTCACCCCCGAGGGACCGCCGCGAGACGCCCGACTCCTCTCGGCGGCCGAGGCCGCTGCCGATGCGGGCGCGGCGCAGTTCGCGCTCGAGCTGCTCGACCGGATCGATCTCGGCATCCTCGACTCCGTCGCGGCAGGCCGGGGCGTCTCGCTTCGGGCGAGGCTCGCGCTCTTCGTCGGCGATCCGCAGGGCATCACCGACGGTGTGGCGACGATGCTGCGGGCGGCCGAGCTCTTCCACGATCGGGCGCCCGAGCTCGAGCAGCGAGCGCTGCTCGGCGCGTTCAACGCCGAACTCACGTCGGAGTCGGCCGTCCGCAGCGGAACCCTGCGGGAGCTCGGGCGGCGACTCGAGGACGGTGCAGAGGTCGCAGACGGAAGCATGTCCCTCTCGCTGCGCGCGCTCGGCGCCCACATCCTGCGGCCGTACGCCGAAGCCGCGCCGATCATGCGCGAGGCCGTGGCGATGCTGCGCGCCTCGGATGACGCGCAGCTCCTCGAGCTCGGCTCGGAGGGCGTCGCGCTGACGATGGCACTGTGGGACGAACGCACCTGCGTCGAACTGCTCGAACGCACCATGCGCGCCGCCACCGAGGCGGGAAACCTGCGCGTGCTCGACACCACGCTGTGGGTGCTCGGACTCGTCGAACTCGTGCGGGGCGACCCCGCGGCATCCGGTCGATACGTGGAGCAGGTGCGAGAACTGCGCCGCGCCATCGGCTACGACGCCGAGCAGGTCGTGAATCCTTCGTACCTGGCCTGGTCGGGAGCACCGGTGGAGCTCGTCCGGCAGATCGCCGACGGAACCCTCGCGACCGGGTTCGCAGGCGTGTGGACGGTCGCGATGACGGGCGTGGCGATCCGCGAGATCGCCGACGGCCACTACCGCGACGCCTACGAGCGGCTGCGTCCGATGGTCGCCCTCGAGTTCCTGCAGGTGACATATCAGCAGCTGCCCGACCTCGTCGAGTCCGGCGTCCGCAGCGGACACCCCGATCAGGTGCGCGCCGCTGCCGGACGACTCGCCGAGTTCGCCGCCGCCGGCGGCACGCCGTGGATCCGCGGCATCGCCGCACGTGCTGCGGCGCTCCTCGCCGAACCCGAGACCGCCGAGCCGCTCTACCTCGAGGCCATCGAGCACTTCGGCCGCGCGACGTCGCCCGCCGAACTCGGCCGCGCACATCTCGTGTACGGCGAGTGGCTGCGACGGCTGAAGCGCCGGCGCGAGGCACGCGCCGAGCTGCGCGCGGCGCTCGAGGTCTTCGAGCGGGTCGAGGCGCCGGCCTTCGCCGCACGAGCCCGCCGCGAGCTCGAGGCCACGGGGGAGCACGTCGTCCCGCATGCGCCCGGCGAGCCCATCGCCGACGCCCTCACGCCGCAGGAGGCGACGGTCGCCCGCCTGGCATCGGCCGGTCGCACCAACGCCGAGATCGCCGCCGAACTCTTCATCAGCGCGAACACGGTCGACTACCACCTGCGCAAGGTGTTCCGGAAGCTCGGCATCACGTCGAGGCGGCAACTGGCGGAGCGCTTCCCGGCGCCCTGACCTCCCGACTACGTGCACCACGTGGTTCGGTGCGGGGCCCGTGCACGCCAGCATCGAGGCATCCGCGAATCGCGAGTTCCGCGACTCGCCCCGCATCCGGGAGGTGCCATGCCCTTCATCACCGCCGACGACGGCGCGCAGATCTTCTACAAGGACTGGGGGTCGGGCGGCACGCCCGTGCTGCTGAGCCACGGCTGGCCGTTGAACGCCGACGCCTGGGAGGCCGCGGCGCTCTTCCTCGCCGAGCACGGCCACCGCGCGATCGCGCACGACCGGCGCGGCCACGGGCGCTCGAGCCAGACCTGGAACGGCAACGAGATGGACACCTACGCCGACGACCTCGCCTGCCTCATCGAGCACCTCGACCTGACCGAGCTCACCCTCGTCGGGCACTCGACCGGCGGCGGGGAGATCGCCCGCTACATCGGCCGGCACGGCTCGGCACGGGTCGTCAAGCTCGTGCTCGTCTCCGCGGTGCCGCCGCTCATGCTCGCCACGGATGACAACCCCGCCGGCCTGCCGATCGCCGTGTTCGACGGGATCCGTGCGGGCGAGGCATCCGATCGCTCGCAGCTCTACCGCGACCTCGCCGACGGGCCGTTCTTCGGCCACAACCGCAACACCGACGTCTCGCAGGGCGTGCGCGACGCATTCTGGCTGGCGAGCATGGCCTGCGGACACCGCGCCGCGTACGAGTGCATCGCCGCGTTCTCGGCGACGGACTTCCGGCCCGACCTGGCGAAGATCGACGTGCCGACGCTCGTGATCCACGGCGACGACGACCAGATCGTGCCGTTCCAGGTCGGCGGCGCACGATCGGCCGAGCTCATCGACGGGGCCACGCTGCTCGTCTACGAGAACGGCGCCCACGGCCTGCCCGACACCGAGCGCGACCGGCTGCACGCCGACCTGCTCGCCTTCATCGACTCCTGAACCGGATGCCGCGGCGCCGACCCCGTCGCATCCGCCCGCCCCGCGACATCCGCTCGCCCTGCCGGCGCGGCCGGGCCCGCAGCACCGCCACCACCGACGAAAGGACACCCCATGAACGACCCCGCTGCTCCCGACACGATCGTGCTCGTGCACGGACTCTGGATGACGCCACGGAGTTGGCGCGGCTGGAAGGAGCGCTTCGAGGCCAAGGGCTTCACCGTGCTCACGCCCGCCTATCCCGGCTTCGAGATCGAGGTCGAGGCGCTCCGCGAGAACCCCGAGGCCATCGCGAAGCTCACCGTGCCCGAGACCGTCGACCACATCGCCGCGCAGATCGAGGCGCTGCCGAAGCCGCCCATCATCATGGGCCACTCGTTCGGCGGAACGCTCACGCAACTGCTGCTCGCCCGCGGGCTCGGGGCGTCATCGGTCGTCGTCGACTCCGCGCCCACCGAGGGCGTGCGCGTGAACCCGCTCTCGCAGGTGAAATCGCTGTTCCCGGCGCTGAAGAACCCCGCGAACCGGCACAAGGCCGTCGGCTTCACCCCCGAGGAGTTCCACTACGCGTTCGCGAACACGCTCTCCCGCGAGGACTCCGACGCGGTGTGGCAGGAGTTCGCCATTCCCGCACCCGCGAACTGGGTGTGGGCCTACGGGCTCATCGCGAACTTCAAGCCGGGCAGGCAGGAGACCTGGGTCGACTACACCGCCGACCGGGCGCCCCTGCTGTTCATCGGCGGCGAGAAGGACCACATCATGCCGCCCTCGGTCAACAGGTCGAACGCGAAGCACTACGCGAAGTCGCCGGCCCTCACCGAGTACGTCGAGTTCCCCGGACGCTCGCACTGGATCTGCGCCGAACCCGGATGGGAGGAGGTCGCCGACCATGCCCTCGAGTGGGGGCTGGCGCACGCCCGCACTCTGTCCAGCCCCCGCATGTGAACCGGAAGGAACGATCATGATCACGTCCAAGCGAAGGGGCGTCGCCGCACTCGCGGTGGCCGCCGTGTTCTCACTCGTCGCCCTCGGCGCCGCCGCCCTGCCGGCGACCGCCGCCCCCGACGCCCGCCCTCACGCGGTCGGCGATTCGGTCACCACTGTCACTGCTGCCGCCGCCGCCGGCACCACCGCCGCCAAGAAGGCGGTCAAGCCCACCGTCGTGCTCGTGCACGGCGCGTTCGCGGACTCCAGCGGGTGGAGCCTCGTCTCGACGGCGCTGCAGGCCAAGGGGTACCCCGTCATCGCATTCTCGAACCCGCTCCGCGGGCCGCAGGCCGACGGCGAGTACCTGCGGCAGTTCCTCAGCACCATTACCGGCCCGGTCGTGCTCGTCGGCCACTCGTACGGCGGTGCCGTCATCGGCAATGCCGCCACCGGCAACCCGAACGTGAAGTCGCTCGTGTTCATCGCCGCCTACGCGTTGGCGGAGGGTGAATCGGTGCAGGCCGCGAACGCCCTCGGCGGCGGACACACCGACGTCATCGACCACCTCGTGCTGCGGCCGTTCCCGGGCGCGAGCGAGGGCGACGCGGACGCGTACATCGACCCGGCGTTCTTCCCGCAGCTGTTCGCGCAGGACGTGCCGAAACTCGTCGCGCAGAACATGGCCGGCTCGCAGCGGCCGGGAGCGCTGGCCTCGCTCGTCGCCCCGTCGGGACCCGCGGCCTGGGAGACGATCCCGAGCTGGTACATGGTCGCCAAGAACGACCGCATCATCCCGCCCGAGGCCGAGCGTGCCATGGCGGCCCGTGCCGGCGCGAAGACGGTCGAGGTGAGCAGTTCGCACGTGCCGATGATCAGCCAGCCGCTCAAGGTGATCTCGCTGATCCTCGACGCGGCGAAGTAGCGCGCTCCGCGCTCCTGGTCGGCCCGTCGGATCCCGGCGGGCCGGCCTCGTCGTGCCTAGAGCTCCGGGGCGCGCTCGGGCGCCGAGATCGGTTCGCCCGGACCGACGAGCACGCGCCAGACCCAGCCGGCCGCGGTCTCGATGCTCGGGCGGGGGTCGAGCTCGAGCCAGGCCTGGATGACGGCCAGGCACGACCCGGCGATGCCGGCCGCGACGATGTCGATCGGGAGGCCCTCGAACGCCGTCGTGCCCGACGACACGACGCCGGCGCGCGCCTGCGCCTCGAACCGGCTGCGGATGCGGGCCGCGACGATGGGGGAGCCGCGCTCGCCGAGCAGGCGCCGGTAGAGGTCGGCATCGGTCTCGAAGTGCCGCAGCGCGGCGATCATCGACGGCGGCAGCTGGGCGGGCACGTTCGTCGGCGTGCCGACCGCGGCCGCCGCCTCGATCTCGGCGGCCTCGATCGCATCGGCGAGCAGCACCTGCCGGTCGTCGTAGTGCTGGTAGAAGCTCGAGCGGTTGACGCCCGCCGCGTCGGTGATCTCGGCGATGGTCGCGTCGTCGAACCGATCCTCGCGCGCGAGCTGGAGCGCCGCCTGCTGCAGCGCGGCGCGGGTGCGCTCGACGCGCGCATCCACCCGATCGTCGCTCGGTTCGCTCACTCCGGCATCCTCGCACGCCTGCGTCTCGCGAACCCGTGACTTCGCCGACAATCGTCGGATATCCGACAGATGTCGTTTATTCTGGAGACATCCAGTTCGGAGCAGAAAAGGAACCCACCATGGCCCTCACCGCCAACTCCACCATCGCCGAATGGCTCGCCGACCCCGCGGGCAAGGCCGCGCTGCAGGGCCTCGTGAGCCAGGGTGGCGGCTCGACCGACCAGCTCGCACCGATCGTGAGCCTGCCGCTGCAGCAGCTCGTCGTCATGAGCCAGGGCCAGATGCCGCAGTCGGCCGTCGATGAGCTCGTCAAGGCCGTGAACGGCGGCGTCATCCCCGAAGACGCCGAGTCCTCCGCCTGGGCCGAGAAGATCACCACCGGCCGCTTCGCCGGCAAGACCGTCATCGTGACCGGCGCCGCGTCGGGCATCGGCCGCGCCACCGCGAGCCGCATCGCCCGCGAGGGCGGCCGTGTCGTCGCCGTCGACATCTCGGCCGAGAAGCTCGACGAGTTCGCGGCATCCGTGCCCGGCACCGAGATCGTGCCCGTCGCGGGCGACATCACCAAGCAGGAGTCGATCGATGCGATCGTCGCCGCCGCGGGCGAGAAGATCTGGGGCCTTGCGAACGTCGCCGGCATCAACGACGACTTCTCGCCGATCCACGAGACGCCCGACGCCATCTGGGAGCGCGTGATGGCCGTGAACGTCACCGGCACGTTCAAGCTCACGCGCGCCGTCGTGCCGTTCATGCTCGAGGCCGGCAAGGGCTCGATCGTCAACGTCGCGAGCGAGGCGGGCCTGCGCGGCAACGCGTCGGGCAACGCCTACACGACCTCGAAGCACGCCGTCGTGGGCCTCACCAAGTCGGCCGCCTTCATGTACGCCCTGCAGGGTGTGCGCGTCAACGCCGTCGCCCCTGGCGGCGTCGCGACTGGCATCCCGTTCCCCCCGCACGTGTCCGAGGTCGGCTCGGCCCGACTCGCGCCGTTCCAGGGTGCGATCCCGTCGGTCGCCACGGCCGAGGCGCTCGCCGCCTCGATCACGTTCCTGCTGAGCGAAGACGCCGTCAACATCAACGGCGCGATCCTCGCCTCCGACGGCGGGTGGTCGGTGCAGTAGGCGACGTTTCCCCCGCCTCGCACGACTGACGGGCGGGTCGGATGCCTCGGCGTCCGGCCCGCCCGTTTCGCGTCGGATCCCGCCTGGACGTGGCATCCGCTCGCTCGCCGTGCTCGACACCTGAGACCTCCGCCGGGTCGCGGCATCCGCCCGGGGTGTCGAGCCGCAGCGCGTTCGCTACTGTCGAGAGCGTGAACCCCAGGCCGAGCGAGCGCGACGACGAGGTCGATCTGCTGATCGACGCGTGGTCGCGGCGGTTGCCAGAGACCGACCTGTCGCCGCTCGACGTGATGTCCCGGCTGAGGCGGGCGGCGAACCGGCTCGCGCGGCTGCGCGCCGCCGCGTTCAAGGACGCGGGCCTGGCCTCATGGGAGTTCGACGTGCTCGCCGCACTGCGTCGTCAAGAGGAGCCGCACGAACTCAGCCCGGCCCAGCTCATCTCGGCGACCATGATCGGCAGCGCCGCGATGACGAACCGACTCGAGAACCTCGTGGTGCGCGGGCTCGTCGAGCGGCGGCCGAACCCGCGCGACGGACGGAGCGTGCTCGTGCGTCTGCGTCCGGAGGGCGTCGAACGCGTCGACGAGGCCATGCGCGGGCTCGTCGCGCGCGAGGCGGTCGAGCTCGCGGCGCTCAGCCGTGACGAGCAGGCTGCGCTCGCCAAGCTGCTGCGTCTGCTGTCCCAGGCGCCGTCGGGCGAATAGCCGCGCAGGCTCACGCATTCCGAGTCCGGAATGTCTCGCGATGGCGGTCGGAACTGGGACAATGGACGAAACCGGAAGGGCAGATCATGGGTGATGTGACGAGTGCGACCTCGAGCGGGCACGCGGACTCCGCGGGGCACGGGTCGACCGCGACGCATGTGCACGTGCCGAACGACTGCCCCGAGTGCTTCGTCGAGCTGCAGCGCGACAGCGACTGGTGGAAGGCGAGGCCGGAGGGGTCCCGGCTCGTCGGCCTCGTCGTGGCCCGCGACGACATGCCGCCGATCGTCGAGCAGCGTCGCGATCTCACGGAGTTCGGCGTCGCGATCCCCGACTTCCGGCACCCGGCACCCGAGAACGACGACTCCTGGGAAGACCGCCTCGAGCGCTTCTTCGGCACGCTCCACTCGGGCGACGTGCTCGTCGTGGCGAACCGCCACGCCATGGGTCGCAGCGTCGACGAAGAGACGCGCACGATCGCGGCGCTCCGCCGTCGCGGCATCGTCGTCAAGGTGCTGAGCCACGGGGCCAGGCACCTCACCGACGCCGAGGCCTGATCCGCCTCCTCACGCAGTCGTGCCGCACCTCGCGCAACGTGACCGCTATCCACGCGAAACACGTCGTCGATATGGTGAGCGCACGGATGGCCCGAAGGTGGCCTCTGCGATGAAGGAGAGCTGATGACGTCCCGATCCCTTCCAGACCCCAGACGAGGCAGACTCGTCGCGCTTGCGCTGCCGAGCCTGCTCGCCGCCGCCCTGCTCACGGCCGCGCCGGCCGGCGCCGCGTTCGCCGACGAGCCGATCGACGGCGCGCACACGGCGGGTGACCCGATGTTCCCGAACGTCGGCAACGGCGGCTACGACGCACTCGACTACGATGTGGCGATCGCGTGGACCCCGAACGCGACGCAGGCCGGATCGACGATCGCCGGCACGATCGAGGCCACCAGCACCATGACGGCGACCGCGCCGCAGCCGCTGAAGAGCTTCTCCCTCGACTTCGAGGGCCTGGAGGTGGACTCGGTCACCGTCGACGGAGCGCCCGCCGCCTGGACCCGCGAGATCGACCCCGCCGCCATCCGGTACAAGCTCGTCGTCACCCCGGCGACGCCGGTGAGCGGTGAGTTCTCGGTCGCCGTGGCGTACCACGGCACGCCCAGCTCGCACACCGACCTCGACGGCTCGTCCGAGGGGTGGAACCGCACCTCCGACGGGGCGACCTTCCTCGGCCAGCCGATCGGTGCGATGACCGGGTACCCCCACAACAACACGCCCGCCGACAAGGCCACGTACACCTTCAGCCTCGACATCCCGACGATCCTGAACAATGTCGCCGGCACTGCGCCGGGCACGGCCGCGGCCGTCAGCAACGGCGAGCTCGTCGCGAAGAGCCCGTCGTCCGACGGCACGCGCACCACGTGGGTGTGGGAGCAGACCAACCAGATGGCGTCGGAGCTCGCGGTGGTCTCCATCGGCCGCTACGACGTCCTCGAGTCGCAGGTGCAGCTCAGCGACGGCAGCACCATCCCCTCGTGGTCGTTCATGGACTCCGCACTGTCCGAGGCGAACAAGAACACGATCCGCGCCCGCGAGGCGCAGTTCGGCACCATCCTCCGCAACCTCGAGACGCTCTACGGGCCGTACCCGGGCAAGAGCACCGGCGTGATCGTCGACACGGTGCCGGGCGGCATCAACTATGCGCTCGAGACGCAGGACCGCTCCTTCTTCCCCTCGGCCGGCTCGGTCGGCGGCAACACGCTCATCCACGAGTTCGTGCACCAGTGGTACGGCGACAACGTGTCGCCCGTGACGTGGACCGACATCTGGATCGGCGAGGGCATGGCCACGTGGGGCCCGACGTTCTACAACACGACCGAGGGCTTCGGCACCGGCACGACGCCGTCGGAGCTCACGTACTTCAACTCGTGGAACGCCTCGGCCCCGACCAGCGCCAACTGGGCGATCGCTCCCGGCGCGCAGACCGACTCGGCCGAGCTCTACGAGTACCAGACCTACACGCGCGGGGCGCAGTTCTGGGCCGCACTGCGGGTGGCGATCGGCGACGAGGCCTTCTTCGAGCTCATCGAACAATGGCAGATCCGGTACGCGGGCACGAGCCGCACGGGCGCCGACCTGAAGGCGCTCGCCGAGGAGCTCTCGGGCCGTGACCTCACGGCGTTCTACACCGACTGGATCCTCGAGCCGGGCAAGCCGGCCTGGCCCGAGAAGCTCACGGCCTCGCTCGCCAGCACGCCCGCCTCGGGCGGCGTGGCCGCGGGCGACTCCGTCAGCTACACGCTGAGCGCGACGAACACCGGCCGCGTCCCGTTGGCGACCTCGGTCGTGACCGTCGATCTCACGGGCGTGCTCGGCCAGGCCGCCATCGACCAGGCCTCGTTGCCGGCCGGCGTCATCCTCGACGGCTCGACGCTCACCTGGGCGGTTCCGGCGACGCCCGTCGGCGCGCCGGCCGTGTCGGTCTCGTTCACGGCGAACGTCAAGGCTGCCGCGGCGGGCGGTCCGCTCACGGCGACCGCGTCCGTCGCCACCCTGGGCGGCACCTGCGCGGACTGCACGTCGACGCTCGAGGTCGCGCGCGACACCGTGCGTCCGACCGCGACGCTCGTCGCCCCGACGACGGCGGGGCCGTTCCCGTCGCTCTCGGTGAAGGTCGACGCGACCGACAACGCCGGCCTGCAGCGCATCGTGGCGAACATCTACCGCGACGGCACGCTCGTCAAGAGCACGCAGTCGGCGGTCGCGGGCGGCGCGAAGAGCGGCACCCACACCGCGACGGTGCAGCTGCCCGACGGCAACTACACCGTGAAGTACAACTCGCAGGACCTCGCCGGCAACATCTCCGCCACCTCGACGTTCGCGTTCACGATCGACGCGACGAAGCCGACGGTCACGGTGAAGGACGGCGCGTCCTTCACGGTGCCGACGGGCGGGTCGTACGACCTCGTGAGCTACAAGCTCTACGACGCAGGCAAGGTCGATCGGGTCGTGATCAACGGCAAGGTCAAGGACCTGACCGACAACCAGTGGTCCGACGTGAACTTCCTGAAGCCCGGCGTCTTCGGCGCCGTGCAGGGTGAGAACACGATCGTGGTCTACGACGTCGCCGGCAACGCGCAGACGGTGGTGTTCACCCTGAACTAGCGGGGGCCATCCGATCGGCTCGACCGCGAGGCCCCTCCTTCGGGAGGGGCCTCGCTTCGGTGACGCGCCGCGCCGCTACTCGGCCAGCGCCGCCGCGAGGCTCTCGCGCACGATCGCGAGGCCGCGCCGCAGCTCGTCGTCGGCGATCGTGAGCGCCGGGAGGAACTTCAGCACCTCGTCGTGGGCGCCGGAGGTCTCGATCACGAGGCCGCGCGAGAACGCCTGCTTCGAGATGCGACCGGCCAGTCCGCGGTCGGCGTCGCAGGCGAGGCCGTACATGAGGCCGCGGCCGCGCACGACGAACCCGAGGTCGGGGTACTCGTCGGCGATCTTCTTCAGCTCCTCGGCGAGCAGCGCCGACTTCGTGGCCACGCCGTCGACGAACGCGGTGTCGGCCCAGTAGTTCTCGAGGGCCGCCCGAGCGGAGACGAAGGCGAGGTTGTTGCCGCGGAACGTGCCGGTGTGGGCACCCGGCTTCCACACGTCGACCTCGGGACGCAGCAGCACGAGCGACATGGGCAGGCCCGAGCCCGAGATCGACTTCGACACGGTCACGAGGTCGGGCACGATGCCGGACTCCTCGAACGCGAAGAACGCGCCCGTGCGGCCGACGCCCGCCTGGATCTCGTCGAGGATCAGCAGGATGCCGCGCTCGGCGGTGATCGCCCGCAGGCGCTGCAGCCACGGGACGCTCGCGACGTTGATGCCGCCCTCGCCCTGCACGGCCTCGACGATGACCGCGGCGGGCAGGTCGACGCCCGACCCCGGGTCGTCGAGCATCTTCTCGAGCAGGTCGAGCGTGTCGACCTCGGCGCCGAGGTAGCCGTCGAAGGGCAGGCGCGTGATGTTGTCGAGCGTGATGCCGGCGGCACCGCGGTAGTGGCTGTTGCCGGTCGCGGCGAGGGCGCCGATGCTCAGGCCGTGGAACGCGTTCGTGAACGCGATGACGTTCGTGCGCCCGGTGGCCTGACGGGCGACCTTGAGCGCGGCCTCGACGGCGTTCGCGCCGGTGGGGCCGGTGAACTGCAGCTTGTGGTCGAGCCCGCGGGGTTCGAGCACGAGCCGCTCGAACGCCTCGATGAAGGCCTTCTTGGCCGAGGTCGCCATGTCGAGGCCGTGGATGATGCCGTCGTGCTCGAGGTACTCGATGAGCGCGCGTGTGAAGAGGGGGTTGTTGTGCCCGTAGTTCAGCACGCCGGCGCCGGCGAAGAAGTCGAGGTACTCGCGGCCGTCTTCGCCGATGAGAGTCGAGCCGACGGCCCGATCGAAGACGGTCGGGAAGGCGCGCACGTATCCGCGCACCTCCGACTCGCGGCGGTCGAAGACGTCCAGGGCGTCGCTCATGGCAGGCGTTTCCTCTTTCTGTACGGCGGCGGTGCTACGAGCCTAGGCGTCTTGGCTGGGCGTCTGCGCCGCGCCCGCCTCGGTGAGGCACGCCTCGAGCGCGACCCACGAGAGCATCGCGCATTTGACGCGCATGACGTACTTCGAGACGCCGTGGAAGGCGATCGCGTCGCCGAGCAGCTCTTCGTCGGGCTCGCCGGCGCCCTTCGAGCGCAGCATCGCGCGGAAGGCGTCGATGAGTTCGCGCACGTGCGCCGTGTCGGCGCCGACCGCGAGCTCGGTGAGGGCCGACGCGGAGGCCATCGAGATGCTGCATCCGTCGCCCTGCCAGCCGATGGCTTCGACCTTGGTTCCGGATGCGTCGAGCCGGATGCCGAGCGTGATCTCGTCGCCGCACGTGGGATTCAGCTCGTGGTGCGAGGCGTGCGGGTCGGCGAGGGCGCCGTCGCCGATGCGCCGCTTGGAGTGGTCGAGGATGAGCTCCTGATAGAGGCCGGAGAGGTCGCTCATGCGCTCGCCCCGCTCGCCCCGGTCGCGGCCTCGACGCCGAAGAACGCGCGCACCTCGGCGAGGGCGGCCGTGAAGCGGCGCACCTCGTCGGCGGTCGTGTAGACGTAGGCGCTCGCACGGGTCGTCGCCCGCAGCCCGAGTCGGCGGTGCAGCGGTTGCGCGCAGTGGTGCCCGACCCGCACGGCGATGCCGCGGGAGTCGAGGAACTGGCCGACGTCGTGCGCGTGCACGCCGGGCACGTCGACGCTCGCGAGGGCGGCGCGCTCGACGCCGGGGCCGCTGCCCACCAGGCGGATGCCGGGAATGCGCGCGACCTCGTCGACGAGGAGTCGCCCGAGCTCGACCTCGTGCTCGTGCACGCGTTGCATGTCGAGTCGTTCGAGGTAGCGCACGGCCTCGGCGAGGCCGACGGTCTGCGACACGGGCTGCGTGCCGGCCTCGAACCGCTGCGGCGACGGCAGGAACTCGGCCGTCTGCATGGTCACGGTCGTGATGGTCGAGCCGCCGGTGCGGGCCGGCGGCAGCGCGTCGAGCAGGTGCTCGCGGCCGTAGAGCACGCCGATGCCGTTGGGGCCGAGCATCTTGTGCGCAGAGAATGCGGCGAAGTCCACGCCGAGCGACCCGAAGTCGACGGCGCGGTGCGGCACCGACTGGCAGGCGTCGAGCAGCACGAGCGCGCCGTGCCGGTGTGCGAGCTCGACGACGTCGGTCACGGGCGCGACGTGGCCGGTCACGTTCGAGACGTGCGCGAAGGCGACGAGCTTCGTCGCAGGGCCGATGACGGATGCCGCGTCGTCGATGTTCCACGTGCCGTCGTCGTTCACGGGAACCCAACGCAGGGTCGCCCCGGTCTTCGCGGCGAGGCGCTGCCACGGGATGAGGTTCGCGTGGTGCTCGGCCTCGGTCACGACGATCTCGTCGCCGGGGCCGAGTCGGAACACGTCGGCCTCCGAGCCGCCCAGGCCGGCTGCGGCATCCGCCATGCCCAGCGCGACGATGTTGATCGCGTCGGTGGCGTTCTCGGCCCAGACGATCTCGCGCTCGCCGGCGCCGACGAAGCGGGCGACGGTCGCACGCGCCTCCTCGAACGCCGTGGTCGAGGTGCCGACGAGCGTCGAGGCGCCGCGGTGCACGGCCGCGTTCGCGTGTTCGAGGAACGCACGTTCGGCGTCGAGCACCTGCACCGGCCGTTGGGCGGTGGCACCGGAGTCGAGGTAGGCGAGCGGGAACCCGTTGAGCTCCTGCGCGAGGTACGGGAAGTCGCGCCGGATGCCCGCGAGGTCGAGCGGCTCGGACGTCGTCATGGATTCGAAGGTCACGTGTGGTCTCCTGCACCTGATCGGTCGCGTGGGTTCGCGTGCGCGGTGCCCGTCAATTCTCTCGCACTTCGGCTGTGTGCGGCCCGGTTCGGCCCAGATCGGGGTTCAGGCGGCCGATGCCCAGTCGAGCACCCGCAGCGCGCGCAACGTGTTCCACGGGCTCGGCTCGCCGGCGGGCGCGTCGATCGCGAAGAAGACCTCGCCGTTCCACGGGTCTCCGGCCGACCAGCGGCCGTCGTCGCGTCGTTGCGAGAGCAGCAGGTCGAGCGCCGGCTCGAGGCGCGGGTCGGGCCCCGTGCCCGCCGCGACACCCGCCGAGCGGAAGTGGTCGAGCGCGCGCAGCACGTCGTAGACCCAGTACGGCGGGAAGATGAGGTTCTCGTAGCGTTCGCGCACGATGCCGCCGGTCGACCTGCGGCGGTAGAGGTTGCGTTCGAGCAGGTACTCCTCGCCGCGAAGGCGGGCGGCGGTCACCTCGGCCGGCACCTCCTCGGCCGGCGCAGCTTCGTCCGGAGAACCGAGCGCGAGCTCGTACGCGAGCAGCCCCTCGAGCACGCAGAGCGTGGAGTCGAACGACGAGCGCACCGACTCCTCGGGCGGCTCGCAGTTCCACCCGCCGTCGTCGAGTTGCCCCTCGAGCAGCAGGTCGACCATGCGCTCGGCGCCCTCGCCGAGCACCCCGAAGTACGCGGATGCCGCGAGTACGCCGCCGTTGACGCACGCCTCCGTCTCGCCCGTGAAGAACCGGCGCCCGCCGTCGTGCTCGTTGAACCACACGCCCGCTCGCACGCGTTCGATCGCGGTGCGCACCGGCGCGGCATCCGGATCGATGCCGAACCGGCGCAGGGACTGCAGCGTCCACATGACGCTGCGCCGATCGCCGTCGATGCCGTAGGCCTCGCCGCCCCAGTAGCCGTCTTCGGCCTGCAGCTCGAGCAGGTTCGCCCCGTGGCCCTCGGTCGCGACGCGCGCCCGCTCGGTCGCGAGCGTCTCGGCCGGCTGGTCGGTGAGGTCGCGCATCACCTGCCAACGCACGGACGGATCGGATTCGAGCAGCCATTCGATGAGGTCGACGCGTTCCATCCCCCCATGCTGTCGCGTGCGGATGCCGCTGCCAAGGCCTTGCGGGTCACGGGAGGGGCCGTGCGGCGTCAGACTTGACGCATGCTCGAACCGCTCGCCCTCCCCGTTCCCCTCGAGACCCGTTCAGGTGAGGTGCTGCTCCGGCGCGCGACATCCGCCGACCTCGAATCGCTCATGCGGTTGCTGTCGGATGACGCGATCAGCGCGTCGCGGGGCGACGTGGCCTCCGACGAGGATGCGCCCGCCTACCGCCGCGCGCTCGAGGAGATCGTCGGCGACGCGGCGAACGAGCTGCTCGTCGCGGTCGACGACGACGGCCGGCTGGTCGGCACGATGCAGCTCACCCGGATTCCGGGCATGGCCCGCCGCGGGTCGACGCGCCTGCTCGTCGAGGCGGTGCGCGTGGCGAGCGACCTGCGCTCGGCGGGCATCGGCGGCGCGATGATGCGATGGGTGACGGATGTCGCGGCCCCGGCCCTCGGGTCGACGCTCGTGCAGTTGACATCGGATGCCGCGCGCACCGACGCCCACCGCTTCTACGAGCGGCTCGGCTTCGCGGCCTCGCACGTGGGATTCAAGTATCGAGTCGCAAGCGCATGAGCACTCGCGGGAAGCCGTTGATCACCGAGGTCGTGTCGGCGGCCTTGCGGAACCCGGCCCGCTCGAACAGCGCCCGCGTGCCGACGTAGGCCATGGTCAGGTCGACCTTCTCGCCCCGGTTGTCGACGGGATAGCCCTCGATGGCGGGGGCGCCGTGCTGGCGGGCGAAGTCGACCGCGCCCGCGAGCAGGGCGTGCGAGAGCCCCGTGCCGCGGTGGCCGGGTCGCACGCGCATGCACCACACCGACCACACGTCGAGGTCGTCGACGTGCGGGATCTTGCGGTTGCGCGCGAAACTCGTGTCGGCCCGCGGATGCACCGCCGCCCACCCCACGACCTCGTCGCCGTCGTACGCGAGTACGCCCGGCGGCGGGTCTTCGGCGCAGAGCTCGCGCACGCGCTCGCCGCGGGCGGGCCCCGCGAGCGCGAGATTCTGCTTGGACCCGACGCGATAGCTCAGGCAGAAGCATACGTTCGCGTCGGGCCGCTTGGGCCCCACCATCGTGGCGACGTCGTCGAAGACGGTCGCCGGTCGCACCTCGATCCCCATGCGCCCACGATGCCACGGACCTCCGACACCGGGCGGTGGGCGTCGTGGGACGACGCACTCAGGGCAGCATGCTGCCGGCGAGCAGGAACCACGCGGAGTGGGGGATCCACTGCTCGGCCCACCGCCAGGCGTCGGGACCGTCGGCGGTCGCCGCGGTGAGGAACGCGATGCCGTGCTCGTCATCGACCCCGCTCGTGATGCCGTTGACGATGCCGCCCGGCACGTTCGGGTGGTCGGGCGAGTACTCGACGTTGTTGCGCCCGCGGCCCTGCAGCATGCACACGTCGAACGGGTTCAGTCCGACGATCCAGCTCACCTGGTCGGCGGCGAAGCGCTCGAGGCGGGTCCGGAGCTCGCGGGCGCACTCGGGCAGCGCCGCGACCGCGAGCGCCGCCGAGGCGAGCGAGCCGAGCGACGCGTTCTCGCCCTGCCACCAGTACCCGGTGTCGTTCTCGTGCGGGAAGAAGTACGCGTCGTGCGCAACGCCCCCGCTCGGCTGCACGCGCTGGCGCGGATAGCCGAAGGGGTTCTCGACGGCGTCGGTGCGGCGCATGACGTCGTGCATGGCGCGGATCGCCAGCTCGCGGGCCGCGGCGGCGTTCGGCGCGTCGGGCAGAACGGCCGCGAAGCGGAGGAGCGCGAGCACGGGCAGCCCGGCCTCGACGGCGCTGAAGAACGGACGGCCGTCGCCCCATGCCTCGAACCAGCCCGCCCCGTGCGACTCGCCGTCGCCGTCGCGGTACCGGCCGATCAGCGAGGACGCCCGCCGCTCGGCGGCGTCGGCGAAGCGTCGCTCCCGGGGTCGCGCGGCGGCGAGCTCGCTCGCGGCGAGCAGGGCGCAGTAGTCGTCGACGATCGACTCGGAGCTCGCCGTGCAGCTCGCCCGAGGCGAGGTCGAGCCCGAAGAGGTACTCGGCGTTGTGCGCCTCGAGGTCGTCGAACGCCAGCACCGCGGCATCCAGGTACTCCTGCGACGTCGACTCGCCGTGCTCGGACTCTCGCGACGCACGCGCGAGGGCGGCGATCGCGAGTCCGCCACCGCCGCGGTACGAGGCCCGGTACCGGTCGGTGCGCACGCACTCGGGGAGGGGCGCGTTGACGATCCGCTCCTCGAGGCGCTTCGTCAGCGCGTCGAAGATCCCCGTGTAGAACGTGCCCTCCGGCGTGCGGAAGCGCACGAGGAAGTCGGCGCCGAAGAGCGCCTCGTCGCGCAGTCGAGCGCCGAGCACCCGGTGGAAGCGCGGATGCCGCGTCGCGAGGCGATCCCGCGCCTCGAGGAAGGCCCACGCGCACAGCGGGATCTGCTGCGGGCTCATCGTCGGCGTGTAGGTGAGGTGGCTGAGGAACTTGCTGGTGTCACCGCTCGCGTCGAGCCAGCCGCCTCGGGCATCGACGAGGGGGCCGCGATCATCGCCGAAGCGCCGTGCCGCGGCATCCTTGCGGTCGATCTCGCCGCTCGAGCGCACCGCCTTGAAGGCGTAGAGCACGTCGGAGAGCGCGTTCGCATGCAGCTGCTCGGTCGCGATCCGGAAGGGTTCGGAGACGACGGATGCCTCGGACGTGCGCACCTCGACGGCCCAGCGTCCGGCCGCGGTGGCCGCCGAGAAGTCGACGGCCGAGTACGCGCCTCCGCCCCAGGCGTCGACCTCGACGGCCGGGGCCGCAGTGAGCGGCAGCCGCAGGCCGTCGTCGAGGTTCACGAGCACGCAGTCGGGCGTCTCGCCGGGCGCGAGGCCCGCGACCACGGCGCGCTTGGCGGCCTCGACGTCGTATCCGAGGTGGCTCACGAGCACGCGGGGCAGTCCGCGGCGCGGGGCGCCGGGCGCGGGTGCGTTCGTCATGCGGATCATCCCTTCAGCGCTCCGGCGAGCACGGCGTTCTCCATCTTGTCGGCGAACACCGAGTAGACGAGGTAGGCGGGGATCAGCGTGATGATGATGCCCGCGGCGAGCACCCCGTACTGGGCCGAGTTCGCGATCGAGAGCGTCGGAAGGGCCACCTGCGCGGTGCGGAGCGCGGCATCCGGCCCGATGATCACGAGGGAGAAGAAGTACTCGTTCCAGAACCCGAGGAAGTTCAGGATCGCGACCACGGTGAGCGTCGGCACCGAGAGCGGGACGTAGATCGACCAGAGCACGCGCGCCGGCCCGGCGCCGTCGAGGACGGCCGACTCCTCGAGCTCGGCCGGCACGGCACGCATGGCCTGCGTGAGCAGGATCACGGTGAGCGGCAGCGCCGAGGCCGGGAGGAAGAGGATCAGGAACTCCCTCGTGTGGAACAGGCCGAGCGAGATCGAGAGCAGCACGGTCGGCACGAGCGCGGCGAAGCCGGGGATCAGGAATCCCAGCGCGAACACCCGCTCGACCGCTCGGCCGACCGCACCCTTCGACCGCGCGAGGGCGTACGCCGCCGGAAGCGCGAGGAGGAGCGTGACGAGCTCTGCTCCGACCGTGATGTAGACCGAGTTCACCATCGCGGTGCCGAGGGACGCCTGCGAGAAGGCGAGGCCGAAGTTCTCGATCGTGAGCGGCGTGAACGGCGAGAACGGGTGATTGAAGATGTCGGTGTTGTGCTTGAACGCCGAGATCACGAGGTAGTAGAGCGGCGCCGCGAGCAGCACGACGTACACCCAGACGCCGAGGTGGGCGACGTACTTGAACGGGCCGGTGCGGTCGAGGGCGGAGGAGCGTCGGGAGCGGCGACGTCGCCGGCCCGATGCGCCGGCAACGACGGTCGCGGCGGTGGCGCCGAACATCGGGGTGGTCTCGGTCACGGTGGTGTCTCCCATCGGGGTGGCGGTCATCGAGGAGGCCTCCATCAGTACTTCTGCCGGAACACCCGGCGGATGACGAGGATGCCGATCACGCCGACGACGAAGAGCACGACGGCGACCGCCTGGCTGTAGCCGACCTTGGACTGGTTGAAGGCGAAGTCGTAGACGAGGAACGACAGGGTGACCGTGGCGTTGCCCGGCCCCCCGCGGGTGAGCAGCAGCACGACGGCGGCGGAAGCGAACAGGGTCCAGAGGAACTGCAGCATCGCCACGACGCCGATGAACTCGCGGCACATCGGCCAGGCGATGGACCACATGCGCCTCCAGTGACCGGCGCCGTCGATCTCGGCCGCCTCGAAGATCGCGTCGTCGATGGAGTTGAGGCGGGCGGCGAGCATGATCGCCGAGACCGACATGCTGCACCAGATCGTGACGATGATGATGGCCCAGAGCGCGCTCGTGCCGTCGGCCAGCCAGGGGCGGGCGAGCTCGTGCAGCCCGATCACGTCGAGGAAGGCGTTCACCATCCCCGTGGGGGCGAAGACGCCGACGAAGACCATGGCGAGGGCGGAGGCCGAGAGCAGCACGGGGGTGAACATCAGCGCGCGGATGAACCGGTGTCCCCGTGGCTTCAGCGTGAGGTAGTACGCGATCATGAAGGCGCCGACGACGACGATCGGCAGCGAGACCACCAGTTGGAGGGCGGTGTTCACCGCGGCGAGTCCGACGACGGGGTCGGTGAACAGCTTCTCGAAGTTGCCCGCGCCCGCCGGCGTGCGCGGGGCGATGAGCCCGCGCCAGTTGACGGTGGAGAAGTAGAAGAGGCTGACGAGCGGGCCGACCGTGAAGACGAGGAACCAGATCAGCGCGGGGAGCGTCGCGGTGAGCTGCGCGAGCTCGCGTCGACGGTGCAGCCGGTGCCGGGCGCGCAGCTCGGTCGAGCGCGGCGTCGGGTCGGGCGGTGCGGACGGGGTGGGGGTGATGAGCGTGGTCATGGCGTCCTCGGTGCGGGGAGCGGCCCGGTGACGAATCGCCGGGCCGCTCCTGGGTCGACTACTGCGCAGCGGCGTAGATGTCGTCGACGGTCGAGCAGATGGTCTGGGCGTCGGTGCCCGGCGTGAACGCGATCGACGTCGCGCGGTACATCGGGTTCGACACGTCGGCGGGGACGTAGATGTCGGGCATCACCGGGAACTCGACGCGCTCGGGGAAGTCGGTGAGCGACTGCGCGAGGAGCTCGCTCGTCACGCCGGACGTGTCGCCGCCGAAGTCCGCCACGGGGATGACCCCGCCCTCGTCGAGGATGCCCTTCAGCACCGAGTTCTCGTACATGTGCGCGATGAGCTGCTCGACCTTGTCGATCTTCGCCTCGCCGTTCGGGCTGATCCACCATCCGGCCGAGGTCGAGCCGCGGTAGGCGATGGGCTGGTCGTACGCCGCGTCGGCGGGGAGGGGCAGGCCGCCCAGCACGGTCGAGGCCGCGAGGTCCTCGGATGCCGCGGGGTACGCCCACGATCCGAGCGGTGCGATCGCGGCCTGGCCGTCGAGGTACGCCGCCTGCGCCTGGTCGGCCGTGTATCCCTCGATGCCGTCGACGAAGACGCCGGCATCGCGGAGTTCGATGAGCAGCTCGATGCCCTGCATCGCCTTCGGGTTCTCGCAGATGCCGCCGTTCGCGTAGACGTCCTTCGCCTCGTCCTCGGACAGGTAGGTCTCGAGGAGCTGGAGGAAGATCTTCTGGCCCGACCAGTCGATGCCGCCGAAGACGACGGGATCGATGCCGGCCGCCCTGAGCTTGACCGCGGCGTCGACGAGCTCCTCGGTCGTCTGCGGCACGCCCTCGACGCCCGCCTGCTCGAGCAGCGCGGTGTTGAACCACCACGGCCACGTGAAGCCGGAGTACGGGAACGCGCGGAGGTTGCCCTCGGAGTCCGTCCAGTCGACGAGCGCGTCGGCCGGGATGCGGTCGGCGATGCCCCATTCCTCGATGTAGTCGTTCACCGGGACGACGGCGCCGTTGACGGCCCAGTCGAGCTGCTTCTCGAGCAGTCCGACGAGCAGCACGTCGGCCTCTTCTCCCGCGAGCAGCGACGTCTCGTAGACCTGGTTGAGGTTGTCGCCGCTCTCGAGCACCTTGACCTCGATGCCGGTCTCCTCGGTGAAGGATTCGAACGCGTCGAACAACGGCTTGTTCTGGGCCTGGCTCGAGGTCCAGTTGGTCTGCACGACGATCTGGTCCTCGGTCGCTGCATCGCCGCCGCTCGCGCAGGCTCCGAGCGTCGCGACGAGCGCCAACGCTCCCGCCCCGGCGAGGGTGGTGGACAGGGGGTTCCTCACGGTATTCGCCTCCATCTCGGCCGGGCCGACGCCGGCGCATTGAGTGCGATGGTACACGTCGGACTATATGTGGTCAATGCTGGTATTCGTTTTGTCTGGCGCCATCTGCGGGGCGTGGCGCAGCGGCGCGGAGCCCTTGCACGGCCGGAGTGGTCGTGTACGGTACTGACTGGTATTGATCGAGACCAGAGGGGGACCCCGTGGCGGACCAGGGCGCGACCGATTCGCCGATCCGGTCGGATTATCCCGAGCCGCTCTGGATCCAGGCGGTCAACCTCATCAATGCCGAGATCGCCGCCGGCCGGCTCGCCGAGGGCATGCGCCTGCCGCCGGAACGCGAGCTCTGCCAGCAGCTCGGCATCAGTCGGGTGACCCTGCGCAAGGCGCTGCTCCAGCTCGTCGACGACGGCGTGCTCGCGTCATCCCACGGGCGCGGGTGGTACGTGGCATCCGCGAAGGTCGCGAAGGAGTGGCCGAACAACCTCGAGTCGTTCACCGAGACCGCACGCAAGATGGGACTGCGCGCATCGTCGCGCGTCATCCGCGCCGAGGTCTCGCCCGCCGACCTCGACGAGGCCGAGGCGCTGTCGATCGCGCCGGGAACGCCGGTGTTCCACCTCGATCGCATCCGCTTGCTCGAGGACGTGCCGACCGCGCTCGACACGACGATCGTGCCGGCGTCGGTGCTGCCCGATGCCGAGTCGGTGGACTTCGCGCACGGCTCGCTGTACGACGAACTCGAGCGTGCCGGCGCCGCCCCCGACCGTGCCGACAGCACGATCGAGGCTCGCGCGGCCGACGCGCAGTCGGCTGCGGCGCTCGACCTCGAGCCCGGCAAGCCGCTGCTCGTCATGCGCCAGCTCGTGCACGGAGGCGACGGACGCGCGCTGCTGCTCTCGACGATCCGCTACGTGGGCGAGCGCTATCGGCTGCGCACCGTCTTCGCGCGCGGGCGCTGATCTCGCGGGGGCGTCGAGCGCGACGGTGGCGACGGCGACGGCCGGGCGCTGCAGCAGGCGCCCGGCCGTCGGTCCATGAGCCGGATCAGAGCGGTGCCGGGTCGCGGTCGATCGCGACCGCATCGGCGGGCTCGGCCGGGTCCTCCTCGGTGAAGTCCATCACGGGCGGCCGCCTGCGGAAGCCGCGGGTCAGCACCGCCAGGAGCACGACTCCGATGAGCACCCACACGGCGCCGGCGATGAGCGTGGTCTGGGTGAGGCTCGTCCAGAGCCACACGGTGAGCGCGAACCCGATGATCGGAGCGACGCCGAACGTGAGCACGGCGCGCGCACCGCGCTCCTTGCGGTCGATGAGGTAGTGCTTGACGACGGCGAGGTTCACGAAGCTGAACGCGACGAGCGCGCCGAAACTGATGACCGAGGCGGCGATGTCGAGCGGAAGGAAGAGCGCTCCGACGAGACCGACCGCGCCGACGATCATGATCGCGATCCACGGGGTGCGGAAGCGGTCGTGCAGCGTCGCGAACACTCGCTTGGGCAACTGCCCGTCACGGCCCATCGCGAAGAGGATGCGGGCGACCGAGGCCTGCGAGGTGATCGCCGAGGCGAAGGAACCCGCGATGTAGGCAGCCGTGAAGAAGGTGAACAGGGCGGCGCCGCCGATGCGGGTCATCACGTCGAGGGCGGCCGAGTCGAGGTCGGTGAAGTTCTGGTAGTCGGGGAAGACGAGCCCGGCGACGAACGCCGTGATCGTGAACAGCAGGCCGCCGACGAGTGTGCAGAGCAGGATGGCCCTGGGGATCGAGCGCTTCGGGTCCTTGGCCTCCTCGGAGAGCGTCGAGACCGCATCGAAGCCGAGGAAGGCGAGGGCGAGCACCGCGGCGCCGCTCGCGAGCGATCCGATCGAGGCGTCGCCGTCGAAGAGCGGGCCGAACACGTCGACGGCCTCAGTCTGTCCGCCGAGGAACGACACCCCGGTCGCGATGAACACGACCAGGAAGATCAGCTGCACGCCGACCAGCGCGAGGTTCACGCTCGACACGAGCAGCACGCCGACGACGTTCAGCACGGTCACGAGCAGGACCGAGGCCACGATGAACACCCAGGCGGGAATCGCCGGGAAGGCCGCGTTCAGGTAGATGCCGATGACGAGGTAGTTGAGCAGGGGGAGTGCGAGGTAGTCGAGCAGCAGCGTCCATCCGGTGAGGAACCCGAGATGCGAGCCGAAGGTGCGCTGCGTGTACGTGTACGCCGACCCGGCGACGGGATAGGCGCGCACCATGTTCGCGTAGCTGTAGGCGGTGAACAGCATCACGACGGTCGTGAGCACGTAGGCACCCGCGAGGTGGCCGTCGGTGATCTCGGTGACGAGACCGTACGTCGTGAAGACCGCGAGGGGCAGCATGTAGGCGAGACCGAACAGCAGCAGGGCGGGTGTGCCGAGGCTCCGGCGAAGCCGGGGGCCTGCGGTGTCGAGTGCGCTCATCGGGTTCCTCTCTCGAGGTCGGCGCGGTGCGGATGCATCGCTTGGAAACCGTTTACCGGAGCATATACCTCAAGGACAAATTGGTACAGGGTGGTATTGAAAACGGCGGAAATCAGCCGAGTCGTTGCGCGAGCAGCAGTGCGCCGGCCACCGGGGGCTCCCTGAGGATGCGGAGCTCCAGCTCCGGATGTCTCGAGGCGAGCCGCTCGCGCAGTCCGTCGGCGAGGCGTGCCTGCCCGGCGATGACGCTGCCTCCGGCGACGACGTGTCGCCCGAGGGCGCCGCGCTTCAGCAGCTGGTCGACGAGGTGTGCCAGGTGTTCGGCGCCGGCGTCCACGACGGCGGCCGCGAGCGCCGAGCCGGCATCGGCCGCGGCGAACACCGCGGGCGCGCGCGGCGCCCAGTTCGCCATCGTCGGTTCGTCGTTGACCGAGCGGGCGAGCCGTTCCGCGTCGGCGACCTCGAACGCGACCAGGAGCGCACCGAGCAGGCCGTCGTCGGGCCGTCCGTCGTCATGGGCGAGCAGCGCCGCCCTCGTCGCCTCCCGGACGAGCCCGGCCGCGCCGGCCTCGTCGCCGATCACCCAGCCCCAGCCCCCGGTGACGAACTCGCGGCCATCGGCGGTGCGCCCGACCCCGATCGCGCCGGTGCCCGCGATGAGCCCGAGCCCCTCGTCGAGCCCCGCGGCCGGCACGAGGAGCGCGGCATCGTTCACGCAGGTCACCTGTGCGAAGCCGACCGCGGCCAGCTCGACCTCGAGCGCGCGGGCGACCTCGACGTTGTCGAGTCCCTGCGCTCCGACGGCCAGCGCGTGGATCTCGGCACCGGGGAGTGCGTGCGCCAGCAGGCGGCGGATGACGCCTGCCGACCGGTGCACCGGCTCCGCATCCCATTCGCCCGACGGGATGATGACGTCGGACACGATCGTGCCCGAGGCATCCGCGGCTCTCAATGCGGTCTTGGTGCCGCCGATGTCGAGCCCCACCCGCAGGCCGCTCATGCGGCTCCGTCGCCCGTCTCGATCTTGGTGTCGTCATTGTGGAAGACGAACTCCTCGATGTCGACGCCTCGCAGGCGGGCGGCTCGATGCACGAGTCCCTGCATCACGAGTGCCTCGAGCACCGCCCTGGCCGTATCGGAACTGCGCGGCAGGCGGATGATCGCGAGCCGGTCCACCGCCTCGAACTCCTCTTCGGTGACGAGCACCACGGCGTGTCCGGCATCGGCGAGCATGCGCCCGACGAGGGCCTCGCGGTCGCCGCCGAACAGCACATGCACGCTGTCGCCCGCCGACTCCATCGATCCGTGGAGGTACTGCCTCGTGCCCATCGCCGTCGACGGGATGCGCGCGGCCTCGCGGAAGAGCAGGGCGCCCGCCTCGGCGGAGCCCGCGGACGGCCCTGCACCGACGAAGTCGGCGCTGGATGCCCCTGCGAAGCTCGCCGCCGCCGTGTCGAGCGCGTCCGCGAACTCCGACTCCGACCCTGCACGACGGAACACGGCGGCGAGCCCGTGCCAACCGGGATCCACCGTGCCTCCGTTCCATGCCTCGGCGAACATCGACAGCGCGGACACCGTCGCCGTGTATCCGATCGTCGACGCGTAGCTGTCGGGCACGTTGCCGAGCTCGATGAGCCGGCCCGCGAGGTCGGCGAGCGGTGACGGCGTCGTGTTCACGACGCCGTACCTGAGCGGCGGGTCGACGGTCTGCAGCGCGGCGATCGTCTCGGAGCTGCGGCCGCTCTGCGAGATGCCGAGCACGGGGTGGTCGCCGGTCGTCAGCGGCAGCGGGGTGTCGCCCGCGCCGAGTCGCCACGCCCCGATACCGCGTGCGCGCAGGTGCCAGACCGCGGGCGCCGCGGCGGCGAGGCTCGCGCCGATGCCGAGGAGCACCGGCGCAGGGCCGGAGAGTGCGCCGGCTCCGCGGAGCGACGTCAGTTGCGCATCGAGACGCGGGATGAGCGCCTCGAGCGCGTCGGCCTGACCGGCCGTGGCTTCGGCGAAGCTGATGTATCCGTCCACAGGTTCCTCGTTGCTCGTGTATCAGTGGTGGTCGTGGCCGGGCGCATGCCCGGCATGATCGTGGTCGTGCCCCGCGTGGTCGTTGTGGTCATGCGCGTCGTGCCCCGCCGGTGAGCAGTGATCGGTCGCGGGGATGTCGAGCGACGGATTGCGTCCGAAGAACCCGTGCGGCTTGAGCACGAAGCCCGTCGTGTCGACCGGCATGATCGGCCAGTCCTCGACCCGTGGGAAGTGCGTGAGTCCGAACGTGTGCCACACGACGAGGTCGACGCCGTCGATCGGCCGATCGGCCGCGGTCCACTCCGGCAGGCCGGCACCGCCCCGGTGCAGGTTCACGAAGTCTCCGGCGGGGTACGCCTCGGCCGGCTCGTACGGGGTGACCCAGAGGTGCTTCGTCGTATAGGCCGCGCGCTTGGCGATGTCGGAGTCGGCGTCGGCGAGCAGCAGCGGGCCTCCCTCGGGGAACAGGGTCCACGCGGTGGGTCGACCGAGTCGGTTCCTCGCCTCGGCGCTGCCGATCAGCCACACGCGTCCACGCTTGTTGTCGGCCTCGCGTTGCGCATCGAGCTCGGTCGTGAGCCTCGTGAAGGTCTGCGTGAAGCCCGTGCCGCTCTCATTGCCCGGGCCCCTCGGCACCGCGACCGCGTCGACCTCGTCGACGGTGTTCAGGTGGCCGTCGACCATCATGTCGAGCCGGGCGCTGAAGAGGTGCTGGTGGTTGGGTGCGCCGAGGCCGGGCGCGACCTCGGTCGCCCACGGGTACCCGGCACCGGGGTAGGACGAGGTGAAGACGATGCCGGTCGCCTTGATCTCGAATTCGATCGTGCCGTCGAGGCCGAAGTACCAGTAGAAGCCGTAGTCGTAGTTGCCGACGGTCATGAAGAAGCTGACGACGAGCCGTCGGTTGCGTCGCGTCTCGGACGAGCCGTTCCAGTTGTCGGAATGCTTCCAGAGCACCCCTGCATCCTCCTCGTGGATGCAGATGGCCTGCGGGATCACCTTGGGCGCGCCGTCGTTGCCGGCGACGATCGCGTCGAGGTAGGTGATGTCGCCGACGCAGTCGCAGCCCAGCTCGAGGGAGTTCGCGAAGCCGCCGAAGAGGTATTCGCCGCCGTCGAAGAAGTTCTGGAACCAGCGCTGCGGGCTCGGGTCGCCGTAGGGCACGACCATCTCGGCGATCGACGCGCGGTAGACCACCGGCCGGGTGACCCCGTCGTCGTCGATGCCGATGTCGTGCAGCACGAGGCCCTCGCGCTGGTCGAAGCCGACCTGCAGGTGCCAGCCGGCCCAGTCGAGCACGCCGTGCTCGTCGATCGTGAAGCTCGGGCCCTCTGGCTGACTGATCTCGATGGGCTTGAGTCCCCGGCGGTCGGGTCCGCGCCAGGAGGGCAGGTGGTAGTTGCCTTCTTCTTCGGGCACGGGGAGCGCGATGTGGTCGACGACGTCGAGCACGTCGCCGGTGACCACGTCGACCATGACGGTCACGCCGTCGACCGGGTGCGCCCAGCCGAGATCTTCGGGGGTGTGCTGCACGAACGTGAAGCAGCGCTGGATGCGGCGACCGCGTTCGGTGTCGGCGAGCACGCCGGCCGACAGGGGGTTGACCCGCAGCTTCGAGACATCCGTGAGTCCTCGCCTGGCCATCGCCGCCAGCCACCGTTCATCGCGGTGCACGACCTCTTCGACGTACGAGAACTCGCGGAGCACCACGGGCACGGCGCCGTCGACGTCGAGGTCGAGCTCGCGCGCCGACTCCAGACGGTCGGCCGCCGGGTCGACGACGACGTCGTGCGAACGACCCGTGCGCATGTCGATGAGGAAGGACCGCACGCGCCTGGTGGCCGGTCGCCCGGCGAAGAGGTCGCGCTTGTCGGGCTCGAGCAGGCCGACGTAGGAGAAATGCGTGTCGGCGGTCACGAGTCCCTCGCGCTCGAGCACTGCGCGATTCGTCGCGATCTCGTCGACTCGCAGGGTCTCGAGCATGCGCGGCATGCTCTCGGGGTGCGCGGTCATGGTGTCTCCCTCTCGCCGGGCGGTCGGCGCATCGTTGGTCGGCTGGGTGGGCGTGGTCCGGGTGGTCTGCGTGGGCATCAGGCGCTCCTCGCGAACGTGGTGCGCAGGCGGTAGCGGTCGCCGGCGTACTCGACGACCGAGAGCAGCACCGCGCGACCGTGCTCGTCGTACACGACCTCGCGGATCACGAGCATCGGCGAGCCGGGCGCGATGCCGAGCGCGGCGCTCGCCTCGTCGTCGGCCGGTCGTGCCTCGAGCACCGAGTCCGCGCGATGCACCCTGGCGTCGCGATCGGCGAGCGCGGTGTACAGGCTCGCGGTGCTGAAGTCGAGCTCGAGCAGGTCGGGGGCGACGGACTCGGGCACGAGGGCGGTGTCGAGTGCGGTCGCGACCCCATCGAGGCGGCGCACCCGCTTGATGCGCAGAACGGGGGTGCCGGGGGCGATCGAGAGCACCTCGGCGTCGTCGATGGTCGCGAGTTCGCGCTCGGCGGCGACGACCGAGGAGCTCGGGGTGAGCGCGAGTCGAGACGCGGTCTCGCTGAACGACTCGAGGCTCGCCGGCCAGTCGCCGCGATCGGCGCCGGCGACGAACCATCCGCGCCCCTGCTGCGAGGTGAGGGTGCCGAGCTGCACGAGGTGCTGCAGGGCGCGTCGCAGCGTCACGCGCGACACGTCGAGCTGCGCGCAGAGTTCGCGTTCGGCCGGCAGCCTCGCGCCGACCGGATAGCGCCCCTCGGCGATCTCCGACGAGATCGCGTCGGAGATGCGGGACCACAGCGGTCCGGGGTGGTCGCCGCCCAGCAGGGCGGGCGTCTCGTGGGCGAGGTTCATGGCTCGAGTCGGACCTTCTCCCACGTGCCGGAGCGCATCGCGCGGTAGCACGCGTCGAGGACGCAGTTGACGACCCAGCCGTCTTCGAAGGTCTCGAGTGGGGTCTCGCCGGCGGCGAACCGCTGCACGAAGTGCCGCATCTGCTGGGAGAAGCCGTAGGCGCGGGTCTCCTCCGGCACGGGATGCACCCAGCCGGTGTCGACGTCGGCCTTCTCGACGAGGTAGCCGACGGGCTGCGTGATGAAGCCCCACACGGGACTGACGGACGAGTCGGTGACGAGGCGCCCCGCGCTGCCGGTGAACTCGTGGCGCAGTTGCATGCCGCCCTGCTCGGCCCAGGAGGACTCGATGATCGCGAGCTGGCCGCCGGTGAACTTCAGGAGCGCGACGGCGGTGTCCTCGCCGGTGGTCTTGTCGGTGTGGAGGAGGGTGCCGCCCCAGGCGAATGCCTCCACGACGGCATTGTCCTTGCCGAAGAAGTGCCGGGCCGACTCGACGGTGTGGCAGCCCATGTCGAGGAGGGCGCCGCCACCCGCGGTGTCGGCGTCCCAGAAGTGGGCGGCGTGCGGGCCGGAGTGCGCCTCGCGGGCACGCATCGTGAGCAGCTCGCCGATGCCGCCCGCCTGCACCATCTCGTGCGCCTTCTGGATGTTCGGCGAGAACACCGAGCTCTCCGCATAGCCGTGCCAGACGCCGGCCTCGTTCACGATGCGGAGGATCTCGGCGGCCTCCGCGCCGGTGCGCGCGAGCGGCTTCGTGCAGATCACGCCCTTGCCGGCCGCGGCCGCGATGCGCACCGCTTCGACATGCGCCTCGTTCGGCAGGGCGATCACGACGAGGTCGATCGACGGGTCGTCGCAGAGCTCCGCGAGGTCGGTGTACGCGGCCGGACTGCTCCACCGCTCGGCGAAGGCGGCGGCTCGAGCAGGGTCGCGCGAGAAGTTCGCCGCGAGCTCGGCCTCGCGCACATCGAGCAGCGAGTCCGCATAGCAGTCGGCGATGAAGCCGGAGCCGAGGATGCCCACACGAATCACGAGATCTCCAAACCTGAGTGAGCCAGAGGTAAACCGCTGGCATACCAATTTCTACCAGATGAGACAACAGTGCACAATCATCGGTCTTGAAAGATACCTCTTGCTACCTCATGAATACATGGCTATGCTGACCACCACCGCGCACCGGAGGGCAGCACCTCGAACGCGGTCCCCCTGATCGAGCGACACCCATCAAGAGAGAAGGAACCATGCGTTCGAAACTCGCTCCGCTCGCCGCACTCGCCGTCACCGCCGTCGCACTCGGGCTCGCCGGGTGCGCCTCCGGTGCAGGCGACGAGGACAAGACCACCATCGTGCTCGGTACCTGGCGCACCGAGGACGCCGCCATGTGGGAGGCCGACATCATCCCCGCGTTCGAGGCGAGCCACCCCGACATCGCCGTCGAGTACGCACCGGTCGACACGAACGACTACAACGCGGCCATCCAGTCGCAGATCGAGGGTGGCACCGGCCCCGACGTCATCATGTGCCGGCCCTTCGACGTGAACCGCTCGTGGATCGAGCAGGGCTACTTCGACCCGCTGACCGACCTCGACGCCATCGGCACCTTCCCCGAATCCGCGCTCGCCGCGTGGGAGGGCGACGACGGCACGCCGTACTGCGTCCCGGTGGCGTCGGTGCTCGCCGGCTTCTTCTACAACAAGGCGATCTTCGACGAGCTCGGCCTCGAGGTGCCCGAGACCCAGGCCGAGTTCATCGACCTGCTCGAGAAGGTGAAGGACGACGGAACGTATGAGCCGCTCGCGCTCGGCACGGCCGACGGCTGGCAGCTCGCCTACAACATGCTCTACCAGGTCGGCCCCAACTACTGGAAGGGCGAAGACGGCCGCCTCGGCCTCATCGACGGCACGAAGAAGCTGACCGATCCCGACTTCGTCGAGGGCTTCACGGTCTTCGACGAGTTCAAGGACTACCTGCCGAACGGCTACGAGTCGATCTCCTACGAGGACATGACCCAGCTCTTCAACCTCGGCCGGGCCGCGATCCTGCCGGACGGCTCATGGCAGATCCCCCAGGTCACGTCGACCGGGCTCGACGTCGGCGTGTTCGGTGCGCCGCCCGCCGCCGCAGGCGACCAGCGCTACCAGCAGGAGATGGCCGACATGGCCTTCGGCCTGAACGCCGCGGGCACGCAGAAGGAGGCGGCGACCGAGTTCCTCGAGTGGCTCGGCACCCCCGAGTTCCAGCAGCTGTACGTGAACAAGCTGCCCGGCTTCTTCTCGATGGGCAGCGAGCCGGTGACCTACGACAACGAGCTCGCGCAGGAGTTCGCCGACCTCAAGGAGGGCGCCGAGCTCACGTCGCGCCTCGCCCTCGACCGCCTGAGCGCCGGCCAGCCGCCGCTCGACGACGAGATCTGGCGCGTCGCCCAGCTGATGTACAACACGGGCCTCTCGCCCGAGGACGCCACCGCCGAGCTGCAGGCCGGGCTCGACTCCTGGTACACGCCCGCCGCCCAATAGCGGCACGCCGGGGCGGGCTCGCGCCCGCCCCGGCCACCCCCGCTCGTCGAACAGAGGAAAGTCAGGCATGATCCGAACCGCATCCCGGTACCGATTGCTCGCGATGTTCGTGCTTCCGGCGCTCATCGTGTACGTCGCCTTCTCGGTGTACCCGCTCATCAGCTCGGTCGTGCTCAGCTTCTTCGACTCGAGCGGCGCGGAGAGCGCGTTCGTCGGCCTCGGCAACTACGTCGAGCTGTTCACGAACCCGACCACGAGCGAGCGGTTCTGGAACGCGCTCGTGAACAACGTCGAGTTCTTCGCGATCCACCTCATCGTCGAACTGCCCATCGCCCTCCTCATGGCGGCGCTGCTCACCTCGGGGCGCCTGCGCCGGTCGGTCGGCCTCTACCGCACCCTGCTCTTCATTCCGGCCACGCTCTCGGTCGTGATCGTCGGGTTCATGTGGCGCCTGATCATCAACCCGCTCTGGGGTCTCGTCGAGTTCCCGCTGCTGGGCACCGAGGCGACGGCACTGCCGACGATCTCGCTCATGTCGGTGTGGCAGTACATCGGCATCCCGATGGTGTTCCTCTACACGGCCCTGCTCGCGATCCCCGACGATGTCGTCGAGGCCTCGCGCATCGACGGGGCCGGCGGGTGGACGACCTTCTGGCGTATCAAGTTCCCGCTCATCGCACCGCAGTTCGGGCTCATCACGATCCTCACGTACATCTGGACGTTCAACGGGTTCGACATCGTCTACGCCCTCAACGGCAGCGCACCGGGCCCGAACTACTCGACCGACATCCTCGGCACCTTCTTCTACCGCTCGTTCTTCGGGTCGAGCGGGCAGGTCGCCGACCTCGACCTCGGCGCCACGGTGGCGTCGGTCATCTTCTTCATCATCCTCGCCACGACCGCCGCGTACTTCTGGGTCCTCCAGCGCCGGCTGAAGACCTACGAGCTCTAGGAGCGCATCATGACCACGCTCGACGAGAACACGACCTCCGCGGCGATCGCGACCGCTGCGGCATCCGCTCGAACCGGGTCGCCGCGCAGCGCGGTGCCCGAACGCCGCCGCAAGCGGCCCGCCGACCGGCTCGCGGATGTCTCGCTGCACGGTGTGCTCATCGTGATGGCCCTCTGCGCGGTCGTGCCCGTGCTGATCATCGTCATGAACTCCTTCAAGACGACGCCGGGCATCTTCGGTGCGCCGTTCTCACTGCCCGATGCCGAGACCTTCAGCGTGCAGGGCTACCTGAACCTGTTCTCCCGCGGCAACTTCCTGTTGAACTACCAGAACAGCCTCATCGTGACCGTCGCCACGATCGTGCTCACGATCGTGCTCGGAACCCTCGCCGCGTGGGCGCTCGTCGAGTACAAGGTGCGCATCGCGCCGCTCATCGCGGGCTTCTTCGTCGTCGGCATCATGCTGCCGATCAGGCTCGGCACGGTGCCGCTGCTGAAGACGATGATCGCCTGGGGCATCATGGACACCCTCACCGCGCTGATCCTCGTGTACACCGCGATGCAGCTGCCGCTCGCGATCGCGCTGATGACCACGTACTTCCGCGCCGTGCCGACCGAGCTCAAGGAGGCGGCGCGCATGGACGGCGCGGGGGAGTGGCGCACGCTCGGCATCACCCTGCCGCTCGTGCGGGTGGGCATCGCGGCCGTCGCGTCGATCACGATGCTGCCCGTCTGGAACGACCTCTGGTTCCCGCTGATCCTCGCCCCCGGCAAAGAGAACCAGACCGTCACGCTCGGCGTACAGCAGTTCGTCGGCCAGTTCCAGAGCGACTATCCCGCCCTGCTGGCCGCGCTCACGATCGGCGCCGTGCCCCTCGTGATCCTCTTCGCCGTGTTCTCCCGGCAGTACATCGCGGGCCTCAGCAAGGGCTACGGCAAGTAGCCGCCCGCTTCCGTTCCCACATCCGACCGACGATCCGTTTGGAGCACCCATGACCATCGCAACCATCAACCCCACGACCGGCGAGGTCGAGCGCGAGTTCGCCGCCCACACGCCCGACGAGGTCGAGGGCATCCTCGCCCGCGCCGCCGACGCGAACGCTGCGCTTCGCGGCACGACCTTCGCGCAGCGCGCCGAATGGATGCGTCGCGCCGCCGACCTGCTCGACGCCGACCTCGAGCTCGCCGCCGGGCTCGCGTCCCGCGAGATGGGCAAGACCATCGGCACCGCGAAGTACGAGGTGACGAAGTCGGCCAACGGCATGCGCTGGTACGCCGAGCACGCCGAGGCGTACCTCGCGGCCGAGACGCCGGTGCCCGCCGCCTCGGTCGGGGCGAGCGCCGCCGACGTCGTGTTCCAGCCCATCGGCACGATCCTCGCGGTCATGCCGTGGAACTACCCGTTCTGGCAGGTCATCCGGTTCGCCGCGCCCGCGCTGATGGCCGGCAACACGGGGCTGTTGAAGCACGCCTCGAGCGTGCCGCAGACGGCGATCTACCTGGGCGAGCTCTTCGAGCGTGCCGGGTTCCCCGTCGGCGCGTTCCAGACGCTGCTCATCGAGGGCGCCGCGGCCTCCGAGCTCATCGCCGACCGCCGCATCCGCGCGGTCACGCTCACGGGTTCGACCGGCGCCGGGGCCGCGGTCGCCGAGGCGGCCGGCCGCAACCTCAAGAAGAGCGTGCTCGAGCTCGGCGGCACCGACGCCTTCATCGTCATGCCGACGGCGGATGTCGCGCGGTCGGCCGAGTTCGGCGCGAATTCGCGCACCCAGAACAGTGGGCAGTCCTGCATCTGCGCGAAGCGGTTCTACGTGCACGCCGACGTCTACGACGCGTGGTTCGAGGCCTTCGTCGCCAGGATGTCGGCGACCGCCTACGGCGACCCGTTCGACGCCGCCACGGGCATCGGCCCGATGGCGACCGCGAGCGTGCGCGCCGAGGCGCACGAGCTCGTGGCCGACGCCGTGGCGAAGGGCGTGCAGGTGCACACCGGCGGCGTGCTGCCCGACGGCCCGGGCTTCTTCTACCCGCCGACGGTGCTCACCGGCGTCACGTCCGAGATGCGCATCTTCCGCGAGGAGTGCTTCGGCCCCGTGGCATCCGTCTACCGGGTCTCGTCGATCGAGGAGGCGATCGACGCGGCGAACGACTCCGACTTCGGGCTCGCCGCGAGCGTCTGGACGAGCGACGAGGGCGAGATCGCCCGTCTGCAGTCGGAGCTGGAGTTCGGCGGCGTGTTCGCGAACGGCAACAGCGCCTCGTTCTTCGGGCTGCCGTTCGGCGGCGTGAAGGACTCGGGCTACGGGCGGGAGCTCGGCGAGTTCGGCATTCGCGAGTTCGTGAACGCGAAGACGCGCTGGACCGCGTGAGGTGACCACCGCGACCCGGCCGCTGGGGCGTGCGCGCCCACGGGTGGACCTGCGATGGCCGACCCTGCCGCGGCCGCTCGTGGGGCGGCAGCGCCGACTGCGCCGGGTGCGCCGGGTCGCCTCTCACGTCGGCATGGCCGGCATCATGCTCTGGGCGATGCTGCCCGGCCACTCGGCGCTGCGGAGCGCTGCGGCGGCCCTGCTGCTGCTCGCGTGGGCGGGCATCGCGGCCGCGCTGGCCCGTCGCGCCGGCGTCGCCCCGCACGCGATGCTCGACCCCTTCGCGATGGCGGCGATCGTGGCGCTCCCGCTCGTGCTGCCGGCGTTCGCCGGTTCCCACGCCCACGCGGGGTCGTCGCGGGTCCTGACCGGTCTCGCCGCCCTCGCGCTCACTTTCGGCTGGGCGTGGCTCCGGTTCAGGGCGCGGATGCCGCGACGAGGCCGGGACTCGATGGCGTCGACCGGCTCCGCGGGTTCGTCGGGTCTCGTCGGCATCCTGCTCGGCGGCGGCATGCTCGTCGCGATGTCGGTCGCGATGGTGTTCGGCGTGCACGCCTGAGGCGCGGGCACCCGCGTGGACAGACGGTCGTCGAACGACCTCGTTCGCGCGCGCGACTCAGGACCGGCGACGTGTCACGCGGCGTGTCGCCGTGCGACACGCCGCAATGCGCCCCCGCCATCCTGAATTGGCTGCAGGCACACGGTCGGCGGCTCGGCGGCCCGGCGGAACCCCGCCCTACCGATTCGGGTTCGTCGCCGCCCCGTCGAGCCAGAGCAGGTTGCTCGGATCGCTGTGCGCGGTGCCCGTGCCGACGTGCTTGTCGCTGATCTGCGGGCCCTTCGTGATGACGTGCACGAGCGCCATCGCGTGCCCCTGGCCGAGGCCGTAGTCGGCCTTGAGCCAGGCGACGATGGGCGTCGCCTTCGTGGTCTCGTCGAAGCCCTGCTCATGCGCGAGCTCGATGAACCTGCGCGGCGTGATGCCGGTCTTCGCCTCGATGTTGTCGAGATACGCCTGGAACGTCATGTCGGTGTCCTTCTGATGGGGAGCGGGAGACTGATGAGGAGCGGGAGGCGGTGAGGGCGCTCAGTCGGCCCACGTCTGGATGATGACGGGCGAGGCGTGGATGCACAGCATCTTCAGTCGCGCCGTCCCGTCGTTGACGAACCGGTGCCAGACGCTGGTCGGCACGGTCGCCGTGTCGCCGGCGCCGGCGGTCACCTGCCGGTCGCCGATCGTGATCGTCGCCTCGCCCTCGAGCACGACCCAGGTCTCGGGGTACGGGTGCCAGTGCAGGTCGGTGCCCTGGCCGTTGTCGTAGTCGACGAAGAAGTACGAGATGCCCGCCCCGTGCTCGGCGCCGACGAAGCGGCGGGTGCGGCTCGTGGCGTTGATGAGCAGGTCGGCGGCGTGCACGAGTCCGGGCGCTGCAGTCGGGTCGGTCGTCGGCGCGAGGGTGATCTCGGCCGGCGTCGAAGACGCGATCATGAGGTTCCTCCTGAGTCGAGGTCGCGGTGAGAACGACGGTGTGAGAACAGGCTCGCCCCGAGGCATCCGCTCGCGTTAGTGTTTCGATGTGGATCGAAACTTCGTCGAGTTCCGACTCGCGCCGGGAGACATCTCGGCGATCAGGTTCGGCGTCTCTCCGGGGCACGAGCTCGCCAACGCGATGCGGGTGCTGCAGCGGCCCGAGGAGCATCCGCTGCAGTGGGGGTGGCTGCGCAGCGTGCGATCCCGGATGCCGCAGCAGCCGTTCGATCTGCTCGCGACGGTGATCGGGGCCGAGGGGTACTTCCCCGACTTCTTCACCGCGACGCCGACCTGGGACATGCAGCCGGCCGACGAGTTCGCGCGCCTGCGGGACGTCTCGCCGGATCTCATGCGCGTCGACCTGGCGAAGATGGTGCTGCGGTCCACGGGCGCGAGGCAGCGCGCGATCCAGCGCATGCTCGACGACCCGCTGCGGGCCCGCGCGATGCTCGCCGACGCGTTCGAGGCGATGTGGCAGGCGGTGCTCGCGCCGGTCTGGGTGCAGCTGGAGCGCATCCTCCGTGCCGACATCGCCGTGCGGGCCAGGCGCATGACGACCGAGGGGCTCGCGGGCATGGTCGGATCGCTGCATCGCACGGTGAGCTGGAGCGACGATGCGGTGCGCGTCGAGCTGCGCCTGCACCGTGAAGCGCTCGACTGCCGGGGCAGCGGGCTCGTGCTCGTGCCATCGGTCATGACCTCGGCGGCCGGTTGCTCGGTGCTCACCGAACCGCCCGCGCAGCCGACCGTGTTCTACCCGGCGCAGGGCGTGACCGAGACCTGGGCGCGGGATCCGGGTTCGGCGGCCGAGGCGCTGGGTGCGCTGCTCGGGCCGGCGCGGGCGCACATCCTGCTCGAGGCGCATGTCGAGCGAACGACCTCGCAGGTCGCCGCCGATGCCGGGCTCGCGATCTCCACGGCCTCGCACCACCTCACCGTGCTCCGGGGGAGTGGACTCATCGCGAGCCGGCGCGACGGCGCGAGCGTGCTGCACCTGCGCACGCCGCTCGGCGAGGCGGTCGTGGGCGCGGCGCTGTAGATCCGGCCGTTGACGTCCTGGATTGCGCCGCGAGGTTCGCGGGCGCGACCACGTGCTCTCGCTCCGGGCCGAGGCGCTCGAGGCGTTCGTGCTCGACGACGAGCCGACCGGTGCCGACGACGAGGCGCCGGCAGGCGCCGACCCCGAACACGAGGGTGAAGCGCGATGAGCGCCGTCGTCACGGTGAGTCGCCGCATCGCGGCATCCGCAGACCGGCTCTTCGACGCCTGGCTCGACCCGGCCGCGCTCGCCGTGTGGATGCGACGCGATGGCAGCGGCCCGTCGACCGCCGTCGCCGACCCGCGCGTCGGCGGGTCGTTCACGATCACGATGCACGACCCGTCGGGCGAGTTCGTGCACGCGGGCACCTACCTCGTGATCGACCGGCCGCGCCTGCTCGAGTTCAGCTGGCGCTCGCATGCGACGCACGCGTCGGACTCGGTCGTGCGGTGAGCTTCGAGCCCGACGGCGACGCGACGATCGTCGAGGTGCGCCACGAACGGCTGCCCGACGCCGAGGCCGTGCGACTGCACACCGAGGGCTGCTGTCGGATGCCTCGGGGTCGTACACCGCCGGCATGTTCGGCCGCATCGCCGAGTCGAGCGGCATCGCGATCGAGGACTGGTGGGACTCGCTCGCCTCGTCGACCCTGCTCGGGCGCCTGCCCGAAGTCGACGAGGTCGCGGAGTACCTCGCGTTCGCGGCATCCGATCGGGCGGCGTCGCTCACGGGCGTGGTGTCGAACCTCACCGCGGGGGCGCTCGTCGACTGACCGGTTCGGTTCTTCACCGACGGCCGACGGTGCCACGATGGCAGCATGACCTGGCCCGACGCACGAGACCTGCTGCCCATCGATGCCGACGTCGCGACCCTCGTCGGTCGTGCGTGGCTTCCGCCGGGCGTCGCGAGTGCGTCTGTTGCTGCCGGCCCGGCCGCCGCCGGACCCGCCGTCGTCGCGGTGCGCGGCGGCGACCTGGTCGACGTGTCGCGCGCCTTCCCCACGATGCGCGCCCTCACCGAGGCATCCGATCCCGCTGCTGCTCTCACCCGAGCACTGCAGGGCGGTGCGGGCGAGCGCATCGGAAGGCTCGACGAGGTCGTCGCGAACACCCCGCCGGAGTCGAGGGATGCCTCGCGGCCGTGGCTGCTCTCGCCGATCGACCTGCACGTGGTGAAGGCCGCGGGCGTGACGTTCCCGGTGTCGATGCTCGAGCGCGTCATCGAGGAGCGGGCGCGAGGCGACCAGGATGCCGCGGCCGTGATCCGCGGCGACATCCTGGCCGCCATCGGCGGCAGCCTCGACGAGTTGAAGCCGGGGTCCGCGGAGGCGGCCGCGCTCAAGGCGCTGCTCCTCGAGCGCGGGTGGTGGAGCCAGTACCTCGAGGTCGGCATCGGGCCCGACGCCGAGGTGTTCACCAAGGCGCCCGTGCTCGCGACGGTCGGCACGAACGTCGACGTCGGCGTGCATCCGGCGTCGCAGTGGAACAACCCCGAGCCCGAGATCGTGCTCATCGTCGCCGCCGACGGGCGCGTCGTGGGCGCGAGCCTCGGCAACGACGTGAACCTGCGCGACGTCGAGGGCCGCAGCGCGCTGCTGCTCGGCAAGGCGAAGGACAACAACGCCTCGGCCGCGGTCGGGCCGTTCATCCGCCTGTTCGACGACGGCTATGCGCTCGACGACCTGCGCCGGGCCGTCGTGTCGCTCACGATCGACGGCGCCGACGGGTTCCGCCTCGAGGGCACGAGCGAGCTCGCGCGCATCAGCCGCGATCCGGTCGACCTCGTCGGCCAGGTCGTCGGCGAGCATCATCGCTACCCCGACGGGTTCGCGCTCTACCTCGGCACGATGTTCGCGCCGGTCGAGGACCGCGACGAGCCCGGTCACGGCTTCACCCACCACGACGGCGACCTCGTGCGCATCGCCGAGCCCCGACTCGGTGCGCTCGTGAACCGCGTGCGCTCGACCGCGGAGGCCGAGCCGTGGACGTTCGGCATCGACGCGCTGTACCGCTCCCTCGCCGCGCGAGGGCTGCTCACGTCGGATTGAACAGATCAATCGACTGAGATCACGGGCGAATTCTGCTCCCACGTGGCATCCGGCGTCAGAATCATCTAACCTTTAGGCACCCCGTTCCCACGCCTGGAGGAAACTCGATGAAGAGTCGCACGCTGCGATCCGGCCTGTCGCTGACCGAACTCGGCTTCGGCGCCGCGCAGCTCGGCAACCTCGCCCACGTCACGACCGACGACGAGGCGGCGGCCGCCGTCGCGACGGCCTACGACCGCGGCATCCGATACTTCGACACGGCGCCGCACTACGGCCTCGGTCTCTCGGAACGCCGGCTCGGCGCCGCACTGTCGGCGTACCCGCGCGATGAATACGTGCTCTCGACCAAGGTCGGCCGCCTCCTCGTGCCGAACGAGTCCTACGACGGCAGCGCGCGCGACGACGAGGGCTTCGACGTGCCCGCCGACGTGCGCCGCCGGTTCGACCTCAGCCGCGACGGCATCCGACGCTCGGTCGACGAGAGCCTCGTGCGCCTCGGCCTCGACCGCATCGACATCGCCTACCTGCACGACCCCGACGCCTACGGGCCCGAGGCGCACGCCGAGGCCATCCCCGCGCTCATCGAGCTGCGTGACGAGGGCGTCGTGCGCGCCGTCGGCGCCGGCATGAACCAGTCGGCCATGCCGACCCGGTTCGTGCTGCGGCACGACATCGACCTCATCATGCTCGCCGGGCGCTACACCCTGCTCGAGCAGGGTGCCCTCGACGACCTGCTGCCCGCGGCCGCGGAGCGCGGCGTCGGCATCGTCGCGGCCGGCGTCTACAACTCCGGCCTGTTGTCCCTTCCCCGCCCGCCCGCCGATGCGCGCTACAACTACGAGCAGGCCCCGGCCGAGATCATCGCGCGCGCCAACGCCATCGCCGACGTGTGCGAGTCGTTCGGCGTGACCCTGCCGGAGGCCGCGATCGCGTTCGCGCTGCGGCATCCGGCCGTCGTCTCGGTCGTCGTGGGCATGCGCACGGCCGACCAGGTCGAGCAGACGATCGAGCGACAGGCGGCCGACGTGCCCGACGAGCTCTGGTCGACGCTGGCCGAGCGCGGGCTGCTGCGCGATGCATGACGAGCGGATGCCGCAGGCCTCAGATGCCGGCGGCCTCGCCCGCCGGCGCGCTTCCGGTGTCGGCGATCTCGGGGGCCGACTCGTCGAGGTGGGCGGCCGTGTACTCCTCGACGCCCAGCACGTGCACCATCATGCGGATGCGGGCCCGGTCGGGGTCGTGGGCCGCGAGCGCGGCGAGGATGGCGCGGTGCTCCTGCTGGGTCGAGTGCACGGCGTCCTGCTGATGGATCGCACGCCACAGGCGCGCGCGGGCGGTTCGGCTCACGAGGGCGTCGATGATGGCCGCGAAGGCGGGGTTGCCGCTCGCCGTCGCGATGAGCCGGTGGAAGTCGGTGTCGACGTCGATCGCGCCCTCGAGGTCGATCGGCTCGCCGGTGAGCAGCGCCTCGCCCCGGTCGAGGATGCGGCCGGCCTCGGCGAGGTCGTCGTCACTGATGCGCAGCGCCGCATGCGCGGCGGCCTCGGGCTCGAGCACGCGGCGCACGCCGAGCAGGTGCACGTTGTTCTCGGGGCTCTGCAGCTCGGCGAGCATGCCGAGCGGTTCGAACAGCCGGCCCGGCTCGAGCGAGGTCACGTAGGTGCCGTCGCCCTGCCTCGTCTCGAGGATTCCGAGGATCACGAGGGCGCGCACGCCCTCGCGCAGCGGGCCGCGCGAGACGCCGAGTCGCGCACCGAGTTCACGCTCGACCGGCAGGCGCGAGCCGGCGACGAGTTCGCCGCTCGTGATCATCTGGCGGATGCCGTCGATCACGACCTGGGCGCGCGACCGCGTCTGGCCGGTTTCGGGGGTGTCCGCGCTCGTCATGGCCACAGCCTAGGCGACGGCCCCGCGGCATCCGCTGAATTCATCAGATCTTTGAAGGAGGTCGCATGAGCGACATCATCGACGCTCACCAGCACGTCTGGGATCTCGAGCGCGCCGAGTACTCGTGGCTCACGCCCGAGGCCGGCGTGCTGCACCGCACGTTCGAGATGGCCGAGGCGCTGCCCGAGTTCGCAGCGTCGGGCGTCACGGGCAGCGTGCTCGTGCAGGCGGCCGACAACGACGACGACACCGACCACATGTTCGAGGTGGCCGGCCGCCACCCCGAGGTGCTGGGCGTCGTCGGCTACGTGCCGTTGCACGAACCCGCCCGCGCGGCCGAGCGCCTGGCCGAGCTGCAGCAGCGGCCGGGCTTCTGCGGGGTGCGCAACCTCATCCACGATCGGCCCGATCCGCGCTGGCTGCGGCGCCCCGACGTCGATGAGAGCCTCGGCCTGCTCGCCGCCGCGGGCGTGCCGTTCGACGTGGTCGGCGTGCTGCCCGAGCACCTCGAAGCGGTGCTCGAGATCTCGTCGCGGCATCCGCAGCTCGACCTCGTGCTCGACCACCTGAACAAGCCGCCGATCGGGCTCGATTCGCCCGACGCGTTCGAGCGGTGGGCCTCGCTCATCGCCCGCGTCGCCGAGAACCCGCGCGTGCACGGCAAGGTTTCGGGACTCTACGGCGCGGCGGGCGACCCGGCGGCATGGACGGTCGACTCGGTGCGCCCGGTGTTCGAGCACGCCCTCGCGGTCTTCGGGCCCGACCGGCTCATGTACGGCGGCGACTGGCCCGTCTCTCTCGTCGCGGGCGGGTACGTCCACGTCTGGCAGGGGCTCTCCGAGCTCTTCGCCGAACTCGCCGACGCCGAGCGCGCCGGCATCCTCGCGGGAACCGCCCGCAGGTTCTATTCCCTTCCCTCTTCTGAATCGGAGCTCCCTGAATGACTGACCAGTTCACCTTGGCGCGTCTCGGCGATGCGGGGCACGAGGTGCCCGTCGTCCGGGTCGGTGCCCGCACCCTCGACGCGCGGTCGCTGACCGCCGACTTCGACGGCGCGTTCTTCGCCGCCGACGGAATCGCCCGCGTCGCGGCCGCCCTCGACACGCTGCCGTCGCTCGACCCGACGGGGCTGCGCGTCGGTGCGCCCATCGCGGCGCCCGGCAAGGTCGTCTGCATCGGCCTGAACTACCGCGATCACGCGGAGGAGACCGGCGCCGCACTGCCCGAGGAACCCGTCGTCTTCATGAAGGACCCCTCGACCGTCGTCGGCCCGTTCGACGACGTGTTCATCCCGCGCAACTCGACGAAGACCGACTGGGAGGTCGAGCTCGGCGTCGTCATCGGCACGACCGCGCGCTACCTCGCATCGCCCGACGAGGCGCTCGCGCATGTCGCCGGCTACGCGGTCTCGCACGACGTCTCGGAGCGCGAGTTCCAGCTCGAGCGCGGCGGCCAGTGGGACAAGGGCAAGAGCTGCGAGACGTTCAACCCGCTCGGACCGGTGCTGGTGCCGGCGTCCGACGTGGCCGACCCGCAGGCGCTCGGCCTGCGGCTCTGGGTCAACGGCGAGACCCGCCAGAACGGCACGACGGCCGACATGCTCTTCTCCGTCGCGCACGTCATCTGGTATCTCAGCCAGTTCATGGTGCTGCGCCCGGGCGACCTCATCAACACCGGAACCCCCGCGGGCGTCGCGCTCGGACTCGAGGGCAATCCGTACCTGCGGGCCGGCGACACCGTCGAGCTCGAGATCGACGGCCTCGGCCGCGCGAGCCAGAAGCTGGTGCAGGCATGAGCGCCGGGGCGCTCTCCGGAGCCGGCCCGTTCGACGGCCTGGTCGCGATCGTCACGGGCGGGGCATCGGGCATCGGGCTCGCGACCGCGAAGGAGCTCGTCGCGGGCGGCGCGACCGTCGCAGTGCTCGATCGCAACCTCGACGGCCTGCCCGACCCGCTCATCGGGTTCACGGCGGATGTCACGGACCGGGCTTCGATCGACGCGGCCGTCGCCGCGGCCGCTGAGCGGCTCGGCGGCATCGACATCGTCGTGAACAACGCCGGCATCAGCGCGGTCGGCACGGTCGCCGAGAACGACGACGCCGAGTGGGCGCGCGTGCTCGACGTCAACGTCATCGGCATGGCACGGGTCACCGCCGCGGCGCTGCCGTGGCTGCGACGCTCGGATGCGGCATCCGTCGTCAACGTCTCGTCGATCGCGGCGCTCAACGGCCTGCCGCAGCGCGCCCTCTACTCCGCGTCGAAGGGCGCCGTGCTCGCGCTCACCTACGCGATGGCGACCGACCACGTCGCCGAGGGCATCCGGGTCAACTGCGTGTGCCCCGGCACGGTGCACACCCCCTTCGTCGACCGGATGCTGCAGGGCTTCGCAGACCCGGTCGCCGAACGTGCGGCGCTCGACGCCCGACAGGCCACGGGCAAGATGGTCGCGCCCGAGGAGGTCGCGGTCGCGATCGCCTACCTCGCGGACCCGCGCTCGGTCTCGACGACCGGCATGGCGCTCGATGTCGACGGCGGCGTCTCGCACCTGCGTCCGCGGCCGGCGGGAGCGCGCGCGTGAGACGCCTCGCGTCGGTCATCGGCCTGCCTCCCGAGAACCGTGAGGAGTACGAGCGCCTGCACGCCGAGGTCTGGCCCGCGGTGCTCGCGCGCCTCACGGCGAGCAACGTGCGCAACTACTCGATCTACCGCCACGGCGACGTGCTGTTCTCGTACATGGAGTACGTCGGCGACGATCTCGAGGCCGACATGGCGGCGATCGCCGCCGACACCGAGACGCAGCGTTGGTGGTCGGTATGCGAGCCGCTGCAGCGCCCCTTCGCCGAGCGCGTCGAGGGCGAGTGGTGGATGGAGATCCCCGAGGTCTTCCACCTCGACTGAGGTGTCCTTCGACCGAGGTGCGGGGGCTTCCGCGTTCGCTCCGGGGCGTGGCCGAGTGGCCGGGTGGTCGAGTGGCCGGGAGCTCGGGCGTCTGGTCGGCTGGTCGGCCGGCCTTGCGAGTGCAGTGCGAAACGGATGCCCCGTCGTGAGCGGCCGACGGTCGCGGCGATCTTCAACGGTGAGATCACCGTCTCCGCAAGTCGAACATTTGTTCGAAACTCGAGGTGAGACACGTTAGAATCGAGGTATGCGAAGCGACGGTTCAGCACCCCATCTCGGTGGTGATTCGGCGCATGCGTCGCGGTCCGTTGAGGGCGTCGAGGTTGCTGGCGAGGCGGCTGAATCGGCGACCGAACCGGCGGCTGAATCGGCGGCTGGCCTGGTGGTGCGTTCGCCGTATGCCCTCGCGCAAGATCAGCTCGCGGGCCTGGTGGATGCGGTGGTGGGGGCGCAGCGGGTCGAGGCGATGCAGGCGTCGATGCGGGTGGATCTGATGTTCCTCGCGCTGGGTCACGCTTTGCGGGCTGAGGCGGTGTTCGTGGCGTCGTCGGTGTCGGGGTCGCGTCGTCGTGAGATGGCGCACCGCAGTGTCGTGGCGGAGTTGGCGACGGCGTTGCGGGTGTCCGAGCGCAGCATGCAACGTCAGGTCGATGAGGCGTGGACGTTGTCGACGTCGTTGCCGGCGACGTTGGCGGCGATGCGGGCCGGTGATCTGTCGCTGCAGCATGCGCGGGTCATCATCGAGCAGACCGCCGGCGTCGATGACGAGCACGGGGTGTTGTCCCGCCTCGATGAGCGTCTCGCGCAGGCGGCCGTCACGGTGTCGGCGGCGACGTTGCGACGCAAGGCGCGAGCGCTTCGTGAAGAGCTGCTGGCCGAGTCCCTCGCCGACCGGCATCGGGCGGCGCGTGCGACTCGTCGGGTCGAGCTCGAACCGGCGCGTGACGGCATGAGCTGGTTGCACCTGCTGTTGCCCGCGGCCGATGCCGCGCTGATCGCCGACCGTCTCGACGGCACGGCCCGGGTCGTGTTGGCCGGTGACGAAGCTTCCGGTGTCGCATATTCCACGGCTTCGGGTCACGTCGCACCCGATCAGGTGCGTGCCGATACCGCGCGCGATCTGCTGCTCTACGGGGCGTTGCCGTGCGGGGCGGCGTTGGCCGGCGCGGTCGCGTCGGTGCGTCCGAGCGTGCACGTCACGGTCCCGGTGCTCACTCTCCTCGCCGACCCGGCTGCGCGCACCGTTGCCGATGTGCCCGTCGCATCGGCCGTGCTCGACGGGTACGGCCCCATCGATGACGACACCGCCCGCGGCCTCGCAGCGCACGCACCCTCGTTCACCCGCATCCTGACCCACCCCGTCACCGGTACCGTGCTCGACGTGGACCGCACCCGGTACCGCCCGCCGGCGGACCTGAAGCGGTGGCTCGAGGTCCGCGACCGGTCCTGCCGATTCCCGGGCTGCAACCGGAGTGCCGCACGCTGCGAGATCGATCACACCCAAGACTGGGCGTACGGCAACACGACCGCGTTCGACAACCTCGCCCACCTCTGCGCCGCACACCACCACCTCAAACACGAGACCTCCTGGGCGGTACGACACCATGCCGGCGGCGTCCTCGAATGGACCTCACCCGGCGGAAGCACCCACACCACACACCCCGAACACCACATCCCAACCGGCGAATCGGCAGCACCACCAGTACCACCACCATCAGCACCACCACCATCAGCACCGTCCGAGGTGCCCCGGCAGTCGAAGGCGTCACCCGGCGACGCTCCACCGTTCTGAGGTCTCGGTTCCGCGGCTGTGCCCTCGAGGATTCCGTCGTGCGTTCGTGACCCGTCACGCATCGGCATCATCGTCGAGAGCCCGTCCGTGACGGTCCCTGTTGGAACCCGCGGGGCACCCGGCACGGCATGATGGGCCGTATGGCCCCTGGCACCCCTGGCACCCCTGACGTCCCCGGCATCCCCGGCATCACCGAGGTTCCCGCCCCGCAGTTCGTGATGAGCACCAACGGACGGCGCATCGCGACCTACACCTGGGGCGACGACGAGGCGACGCCCGTGCTGCTCGTCCACGGTTTCGCGTCGAGCGCGCGCGACAACTGGGTCATCACCGGTTGGGTGCGCGACCTCACTCGGGCCGGCTACCGCGTGCTCGCGATCGACCAGCGCGGACACGGCGCCAGCGACAAGCCCTACCTCGACCGCGCCTACGTCATGGAGCTCTTCGTCGAGGACATCGTCACCGTGCTCGACACCTACCTGCTCGACAGCGCGCACTACATCGGGTACTCGCTCGGCGCCCGGGTCGGCTGGCAGGTCGCCGTCGCCCACCCCGAGCGTGTCGATCGGGCCGTTCTCGGCGGCATCCCCGACGGGCGCCCGCTCGCGCGCCTGCAGATCGACCAGGCCCGCGCCTACGTCGACCACGGCACGCCCGTCGAGGACCAGGTCACCCGCAACTACGTGCAGTTGACCGAGCGCGTGCCCGGCAACGACCTGCGCGCCCTCATCGCACTGGCCGAGGGCATGCGCCTGGGGGACGCGGATCCGGATGTCGCCAACCCGCCGACGCAGCCCGTGCTGTTCGCCACCGGCAGTGAGGACGCGATCCTCGAGCGATCGCGGGCACTGGCGGATGCCACCCCCGGCAGCCGCTTCCTCGAACTGCCGGGGCGCCACCACTTCAACGCACCGGTCTCACGGGAGTTCCGGCAGGGTGCGGTCGCGTTCCTCGACGAGGCCTGAGCCGCACGAACGTCAGCTCTCGAGCGCCGTCCGGTCGATCTCGAGTCCGAGCCAGTCGGCGAGGTCGGCGATCTCGGCCTCGACGCCCGCTCTCGTCGAAGAGTCGAAGCCCGCATCTTCGTGGACGGCGTTGACGACGAGCACGCCCCGCTTGCGATCGGCGACGGCGTCGAGCTTGCCCACCAGACGGTCGCCGTGCAGGATCGGCAACGCGAAGTAGCCCCAGCGCCGCTTCGCGGCCGGCTTGTACATCTCGAGCGAGTACTCGAAATCGAAGAGCTGCTGCGCCCGCAGCCGGTCGTAGGCCAGCCGATCGAACGGCGAGAGCAGGGCGGTGCGCCCGGTGAAGCCCGAGCGCACCTCGTCGAGCACGGCGGGATCGACGCGCCACTCGCCCGGCACGCCCTCGACCACGGCGGGCTCGCCGGCCTCGCCGACATCGACGGGTTCGAGCGGCATCTTCGTCGACTTCGCCCGCGCGATGCCGAGCGCCGCGAGGCGCCGTTCGTCGCGTGCCCGGGTGGCCTGCTCGAACGTGGGCGATGCGGTCTCGGCAGGGTAGACGCGATCGGCGATCGTGAACAGCCGCTCACGCCCGCGTCGCCCGGCGATCGCGAGCTCGCCCTGGAGCGCGAGGTACTCGAGCATGCGGCCGACGTTGCGATTGTGGGTCCAGCCGGTCGACTCCCATGGCACGACGCTGGTGTCCTCGATGTCGCGTGACGGCAGGGGCTCGGGTGAGGCCGCGAGCCGGCGCAGCACGTCTCGTCGGAACCCGGCATTCTGCTCGAGCCACACCCTGGCGCGCTCCCACGTCGGCCACGCGGCCATCTCGGCCCGGAAGAACGGCAGGTCGCCGATCGGCCGGATCAGGGCGTCGAGCTCGAACAGGGACCGGTCGTGCTCGAGCGCTCGCACGAGGTCGGCTGGACGGTACGTCGAGCCGAGCCGACTGAACGCCACGAGGTCGGCGTTGGGCGCGATGGCGGCGGTCGGGTCGACCTGCAGCAGCGTGAGGCGCTCGACCATCGGAAGCAGGCCCGACGGACGCTCTGCGTCGAGCATCTGCGCGCGCACGGCCACGCGACGCGCTGTCGCCGCATCGAGCTGGTGAACGCTCATCGAGGATCGCCGGTGCAGGCCGTCACTCCGCGTGGATCGCCCGATTGCTGCGGATGACGCCCGCGGGATCGACCCGATGCTTGACGGAGGCGAGGCGCTCGAGCACCGCCGGCGGGTAGGCGTCGGCGAGCGGCCCGGCGCCGAGCATCGACGGCACGCCGCCGATGACTCCGTGCCGCGCCGAGAGGTCTCGCAGCGGCTGCAGGGCGGCGACCGGGTCGATCGACGGGTTCATGAGCAGCACCCCGGCGTTGAGCAGCAGCGGTGCACGGATGGCGCCGACCGCGGCGAACTCGGAGCCGAGCTCTTCGGCCGTGGCCCCGCCCATGGCGCGCAGGCCGCAGCGCATGAGCCCGTGCTCGGCACCAGCGAGGAACGCCTCGACGAATTCGGCGGCGAACGCGTCGTCGTCGCTGCCGATCGTCGCGCCGAAGTCGGCCGTGGGCATCGGGTCGACGGGCTCGGCCGCCACGGCGGCGAGCTGCCCGATCGTGAACACGGTGAGTGCATCGGCGATGGGCTCGGCGACGGCGAGCAGCCGTTCGGCGTACCCGCGACCGGTCGCCTCGTCGCCGACGTGGACGAGTCCGATCGAGGCGACGGTGCGCCCGCGCAGATGCGGCGGCATCGCCTCGAGATCGGGAAAACGCATCATGCCGATGTCGAGACCGAGCTCCGGCACATCGCGCGCCAGCGCGAACGCGGCCGAGATCACGGGCACCGCGGCCTCGGCAGAGAACACGAGGCCGCCGCCGAAGAGCGCGCCGCCCTCGTGCAGGGCGAGCTCGATCGCGGTCACGACACCGAAGTGCCCGCCGCCGCCGCGCAGCGCCCAGATGAGCGAGACGTCGTCGTCGACGTCGGAGACGCGGCGCACCTCGCCCGAGGCGTCGACGAGTTCGACGGCCACGATCGATCGGGCGGTGAGCCCGTTGCGTCGGCTGAACATGGAATGCCCGCCGTTGATGGCGAGCCCGACGACGTTGACCTCGGGATTCGAGCCCGCGAGCGCGATGAGCCCGGTGCCGTCGAGCGCCTGCAGCGCGGCGCCCCAGTTGACGCCGGCCCCGGCGCGCAGCACGCGCCCCTCGACGTCGACGCTCAGTTCGTCGAACGCCGACGGACGGATCACGATGACGCCCTCGAGGTCGCCGGCGGCCCCGTGCCCGTTGGGCTGCGTCGTGACGCCGAGCCCGACGGCCGCCGCAGCCGCGAGGATCGCCTGCACGTCCGCGACATCCGCCGGCACCGCCACGGCCGCCGGTCGCTGGTCGATGCTCAGGTTCCATGGCGCCCTCGCGGCGTCGTACGCCTCGTCGCCGGGCAGCACGAGCGTGCCGGTGAGGTCGGTTCGCAGGTCTTCGAGCGCCTTCGCGCGGGCATCGGTCGTCGGATCGGTCATCGGTGGAGCCCCTCTCGTCCGGCGGCCACGTTACTCGCGGCCTCGGACATCGTTACGTGACCCGGCCACGAGCCGTCGACCGCGGAAGCGCTCGCGCATGCGCCGATCGTGCGTGACGAGCACGACCGCCCCCTCGAAGCCGACGAGCGCCTGCTCGAGCTCGTCGACGAGTTCGGGCGCGAGGTGGTTCGTCGGCTCGTCGAGCAGCAGCACGTCGTGCGGGCGGCTCACGAGCAGGGCGAGCTCGAGGCGTCGGCGCTGCCCATAGGAGAGGCCGCCCACCGGAACCCCCAGCTCCCGCTCGTGGAAGAGGCCGAGGCGCAGCAGCCGTTCCGCCGCGGTCGCCTCGTCATGGCGGATGCCTCGTGCGTACGCCTCGAGGAGCGTCCACCGCCCGCCCGTGCCATTCCCGTTCGGGCGCGACGCCTCCTGTCGCAGGTGACCGACGCGCCCGTGCACGCGCACGGATCCGGCCTCGGGCTGAGCCTCGCCCGAGATCGCGCGGAGCAGGCTCGTCTTGCCGACGCCGTTCGGGCCGGTGACGAGCAGGCGATCGCCCGCGTGCAGCACGAGCTGCTCGACGTGCACGCCGGCCACCCGCACGTCCTCGAGGGCGACGAGTGGCTGCGTCGCGGCATCCGGCGCCTGCTGCGCTCGCTCGAGCCCATGCGCGAACGACAGCGGCTCGGGCGGCGGCGCGACCGGGAGCTCCTCGAGCCGTGCGATGCGCTCCTTCGCGTTGCGGATGCGGCCCATCGCGCCGTGGTCGCGGCCGCGCATGCGGAATGCCCCGGCGCCCATGCCGGCCTTCTCGAGCTTGCGCGGGATCGCGTCGAGCCTGCCGGCGTTCGCCGTGAGGAGGGAGCGATGCCGGACGAGCTCGGCCTTCCACTCCTCGTGGGCGAGTCGCTGCCGCTCGCGCTCGGCGGCCTTCGCGGCCCGGTAGCCGGCGTACCCGTCGCCGTACCTGGCGACCGACGCCGCGTCGACCTCCCAGATCGTCTGCGTGAAGGCCTCGAGGAACGCGCGGTCGTGCGTGACCGCGACGACGGTGCCGCGGTGGGCGCGCAGCACGCCGAGGAGCCAGTCCCATGCGGCGTCGTCGAGGTCGTTCGTCGGCTCGTCGAGCAGCAGCAGCTCGGCGTTCGCGGCCAGCACCGCGGCGAGGGCGACGCGGCGCCGCTCGCCGCCCGACAGCGAGGTCCACCGGCGCCCGCGCCCGATGCGGCCGACGCCGAGCACCGCGAGTGCGGCCTCCAATCGGGCGGGCGCACCGTAGCCGTCGCGGGCGTCGAATCGGTCGCGCAGCTCGGCGTAGCGTTCGAGCTCGGCCGCCAACGCGGTGTCGTCGGCTCGGGTGGAGGCCGCGCCCATGGCGTCCTCGGCGTCGCGCAGCTCGCGTTCGAGCGTGCGGAGCTCGTGCCAGCACGCGTCGACGGCGTGCTGCACGGTCGCGTCGTCTGCGAGTTCGAGCACCTGGTCGAGCGCGCTGCGCCCGCCGGGCGCGATCACGACGGCCTCGCCGTCGTCGGGCTCGAGCTCGCCCGCGATCACGCGGAGCAGGGTGGACTTTCCTGCGCCGTTGTCGCCGATGACGCCGATGTGCTCGCCGGGCCGGGCCGTGAGGTCGACGCGGTCGAGCACGACGTGGTCGGCGAACCGCTTCGTGACCGAGCGGAGCGACAGTTGCGAGGCGGCCGGGCGCGCGGTGGTGGGACGTGCGGAGGTCGGATGTGCGGTGGTCAAGGGGACCGGTCCTTCCGGACCGTCGCGGGATGCCGCGGGGTACACCCGTCGTGGATGCGCCGGTGGGTGGCGCCTCAGGGTGCGTTCGCGGCGTGCGGCGACGGTCGAGGGTTCAGGTGGTGCGGAGCTGAATCGTGCAGGTCGGAACAGCGACCGCGGAGCAGAGCTCGACGCGGTCGGCCACCTACTGGAAAATCAGCGTACCCATCCCGGAGAGGTTACCGACCGGGATGGTCCCGCGCAAGACCCGATGCGACCGAAGTGCACAGGGCGGGCCGCGTAGGGTTGACGGCGAGGGCCGGCTCGAGGCATCCGCTCGCCGTCGCCCTTCTGAACCCCGATCGCAAGGAACCTTCCGTGAGCCTGATCCGCCTGAACGACGTGAGCATCGAGTTCGACGGGCGCCCGGTGCTGAAGGAGGCGTTCCTCAAGCTCAAGCAGGGCGACCGCGTCGGCCTCATCGGCAAGAACGGCACCGGCAAGACGAGCCTGCTCGAGGTCGTGCTCGGGCGGCGCGAGCCGAGCAGTGGCACCCGCGACCTCACGCTCGGCACCACGATCGGGTACTTCTCGCAGTTCTCCGAGCTCGACGGCGAGCTCAGCATCCAGCAGACGCTGAGCGCGCATTTCACCGACGTGCACGAGACCCAGGCGCGGCTCGATGAGATCGGGCTGGCGCTCGCCGAACCCATGCCAGACGACGAGATGACCCGGCTGCTCACCGAGCAGGGCGAGCTGTTCGAGCGCATGGACCACGTCGGCGGCTGGACCTACGAGACGACGATCGACACCGTGCTCACCCGTCTCGGCTTCGATGAGGAGCGTCGCGCGCTGCCCGTGGGCCGGCTGTCGGGCGGATGGCGCAACCGGGCCGCGCTCGCGCAGATCCTCGTGCAGTCGCCAGACGTGCTGCTGCTCGACGAGCCGACGAACTTCCTCGACCTCGACGGCGTGAAGTGGATCGAGAACTGGCTCGCCTCGTTCGCGGGCGCCGTGCTCGTGGTCTCGCACGACCGGCAGTTCCTCGACGGCGTCGTCACGCGCATCATCGAGCTCGAGAACTACCGCCTGCAGGAGTACGAGGGCGACTACTCGGCGTACGTGCACGCGAAGCAGTCGCGCCTGAAGATGCTCGAGAAGCAGTTCGCGCATGAAGAGGAGCTGCTCGCCTACGAGCAGTCCGCCTCTGCCGCGCGCCGCGAGGCGGCACGCAACCCGTCGAACGCGGTCGCACGGCGCCTCGCCGACATCAAGAAGCGGCAGGCGCCGCGTCCGATCGACCAGATCATCACGGGCATCTACGAGGGCCTGCGCGTCAGCAACGACCTGCTCACCGTGACCGGGCTGACGAAGAGCTTCGGCGGCGCGCCGCTGTTCGAGAACCTCTCGTTCGACCTGCACCGGGGCGACCGGGTCGCGGTGCTCGGCTCGAACGGCTCGGGCAAGTCCACGCTGCTCGACGTGCTCACGGGCGAGACCGAGGCCGATGCCGGCAGCGTTCGCTGGGCGAAGGGCGTGCGGTTCGTGTCGTACAACCGCGTCTACGCCGAGCTCGACCTCGAGGACACGGTCGGCCATGCCGTGAACGCGTACCCCGACTCGCTCGCGTTCACGGCGACGAAGAAGTCCGTCAACCGGTTCCTCGCGATGCTGCAGTTCTCCGAGGCCGACCTGAAGCAGAAGATCGGCACCCTCTCTGGCGGCCAGCGGGCGAGGGTCGCGATCGCCCAGTGCCTGCTCTCGGGGGCCGGAGTCATCGTGCTCGACGAGCCGACGAACCACCTCGACATCACCTCGACCCAGGTCATGGAGCGGGCGCTCACGCATTTCCCGGGCGCCGTGATCGTGGTGTCCCACGACCGGTTCTTCGTCGACAAGCTCGCCGACCGGCTGCTCGTCTTCGAGGGCGCCGGCCGCGTGCGCGAGACGCCGGCGACCGGCGCGCTGTAGACCCCGAGGCATCCGCAGTCTCGCGCTTTTCCTTGCCCCCGCGTTCGGCGTGTCAATAGAGTGACGCGTGAGCCGACCGGGGGGAACGCAGTGAGCGTTGCGGAATCGCGGAGCCCAGTGACCGAGAGCGAGCGCCTGCGCGCGCAGGCGAGTGCGGACTCGGAACCCCCGTCGCCGCGCAAGCGTCGAGTCCGTCGTGGCGGTCTCAGCATCCAGTCGAAGCTGCTCATCATGCTGCTCGGCGTGAGCCTCGCCTCTTCGGTGATCGTCGGCGTCATCGGGTACGTGAACGGGCGCGACTCGTTGCAGGCGGCCGCGCTCGACCAGCTCACCACGATCCGCGAACTGCGGGTCGGTGAACTCGAGTCCGCGATGGAGGGCGTCCAGAACGGCGTCACCCTCGACTCGCGCAACCTCAGCGCGCAGACCGCGTCGCGGGAGATCAACGCGGGCTGGGACGAGCTGCAGAACCGCGAGCTCACCGCCGACCAGGAGGCGGAGCTCGAGGCCTACTACACGGACACGTTCAACCCGCAGCTGGAGGCGGCGACCGGCGACGCCTACAGCCCCACGGCCTTCATCCCGGAATCCAACGCCGGCAAGTGGGCGCAGTACCACCTGACGGCGCAGTTCGACGACTTCGACGCCGCGCTCCTGGTGAACGATGCCGGCGACGGCACGGCGTACTCGGAGGCGACCGCGCAGTACGGGGACTACCTGACACGGCTCGTCGACCAGGTCGGGTACGAGGACCTGCTCCTGCTCAACCTCGAGGGGGACGTCGTCTACTCCGCGTACAAGGGCGTGGACCTCGGCACCAACGTGCTCGACGGGCCGTTCCGGGACTCCCTGTTCGCCGACGCGTATCGCGAGGTCGTCGCCAGCAACAGCGTCGGTGCGCTCGAGACCACCGACTACGAGCGGTGGATCCCGTCGCTGAACGCCCCGACGCTGTGGGTGCTCTCGCCGGTCGGCAACGATTCCGGTATCACCGGGGTGCTCGCGGCCCAGATCCCGTTCGACACCATCAACAACGTGATGACCGGCCACGAGCGCTGGAAGGAGCAGGGGCTCGGCGACACCGGCGAGGTCTACCTCGTCGGTCGCGATCACCTGATGCGCAGCATCTCGAGGGTGCTCGCCGAGGATCCGGAGGACTATCGGGAGCGGGCGATCTCGACGGGCACGCCGCCGACGACGGCCGACCGGGTCGTCGAGGTGAACGGCACCGTGCTGCTGCAGCCCGTGAACACGCTCTCGGTCGACGAGGCGCTGAAGGGCCGGAGCGGCACCTCGCTGTCGATCGGATACCTCGGCAGCGAGAACATCACGGCGTACACGCCGGTCGAGATCGACGGCCTCGACTGGATCGCCGTCGCGCGCATCGACACGGCCGAGGCCTTCGCGCCGGTGGCCGACTTCACCCGCACGCTCGTGATCTCGCTGCTCGTCATCATGCTCGCCGTCAGCCTGCTCTCGCTGGTGCTCGCCCAGGTGTTCACCCGCCCGATCCGGAAGCTCGTCGACGCCGTTCGGCGCGTGGCCGGCGGAGACCTCGCCGTCTCGGTGCCGCTCGGCTCCCGCGACGAGATCGGCGACCTCGGCACCGCCTTCAACGACATGGCCGCGAGCCTGCGCGTGAAGCAGGAGCTCATCGACGAGCAGCAGACCGAGAACCGCAAGCTCATGCTCACGCTCATGCCCGAGAACGTCGCGAAGCGGTACAAGGAGGGCGAGGAGACGATCTCCGAGGAGCACGAGAACGTCTCGGTCGTCTTCGCCGAGCTCGTCGGGTTCGAGGAGTACGCCGACGCGCTCTCGGGTGATCGCGAGACCTCGCTGCTCAACTCCCTCATGCGCGGGTTCGACGAGGCCGCGACCAAGGCCGGTGTCGAGAAGGTGCGAACGCTTCGCGGCGGCTACCTCGTGAGCTCGGGACTCATCGTCCCTCGGGTCGACAACGTGCGGCGGGCCGTCGAGTTCGCCAAGGAGATGCGCGCGGTCGTCGAACGGTTCAACTCGCAGAACGACACCGCCATCGACATCCGCGCGGGCGTCGACACCGGAACCGTGACGAGCGGGCTGGTGGCGCGCACGAGCCTCGCGTACGACCTGTGGGGCGACGCGGTGAGCCTCGCGTACCGCGTTCGCAGTGTGGCCGGTCGGCCCGGCATCTACGTGAGCCAGGCCGTGCGCGACCGCATGCAGGACAGCATCACCTTCACCGAGGCGGGCACGGTCGAGCTGCGCGGCAAGACGCAGACCGTCTGGCGGATCGAGTAGCCGTGGACGCCTTCGAGGACGGATGGATCTGGTGGGCCCTGGCCATCGGGCTCGGCGTGCCGATCCTCCTCGTCGTCCTGACCGAGCTGCTCGGTGCGCTCACCAGGCGCAACCATCCCGCGGCCCGTCCGGTGCGCCTCCTGCGCAACTGGGTCGTGCCCGTCGCGGCGCTGTTCGCCCTGCTCGCCTTCGCGATCCAGTCGCCCGCCGACCAGGTGTGGGTGCGCGTGGTGGCGACGGTGCTCGGGTTCCTCCTGATCCTGCTCGTGCTCTCCGCATTCAACGTTGCGCTGTTCTCGAACGCGGCGCCCGGGTCATGGCGTGAGCGCATCCCCTCGATCTTCGTCGAGCTCGCACGGCTCGTCCTGGTGGTGGTCGGACTCGCCCTGCTCTTCCAATGGGTCTGGAACGCGGATGTCGGCGGGTTGATCGCCGCGCTCGGCGTCACGTCGATCGTGATCGGCCTCGCGCTGCAGAACGCCGTCGGCGGGGTGATCTCGGGCCTGCTGCTCCTGTTCGAGCAGCCGTTCAAGATCGGCGACTGGCTCGACGCGGCCGGCGTGCAGGGTCGCGTCATCGAGGTCAACTGGCGTGCCGTGCACATCGAGACGGACGCCGGCATCCAGATCATCCCGAACTCGACGCTGTCGGGCGCCTCGTTCACGAACATGAGCGAGCCGGCCGGCACCCACTTCGTGACCTCGGCGGTGGCGTTCACGACCGACGACCCGCCGCACGAGGTCATCGAGCTCCTCGTGGAGGTGGCCGACTCCCTGCCCATGCGAGCGGACGGACGGCGCGCGAGCGCCGACTACCAGGGCGCCGGCAAGTACGAGGTGACGCTGCCGATCAACGGCCCCGAGTTCGCGCCGCAGGCGCTGAGCCTGTACCTCGCGTGGCTCTGGTACGCGGCGAGACGGCGGGGCCTCGCACTCGACGGCGACTCGACGGACCCGATCGCCGAGCCCGGCCGGCTCGAACGGTCGCTGCAGGTGGTCGGCCCCACGCTGCACCTCGGCGAGGCGGAGCGCGAGCTCGTGCTGGAGACGGCCAGGCTCGAGCGGTACGGGCTCGGCGAGGTCGTGCTGCCGGAGGGCGTCCTGCCGCACGACGTGCGGTTCATCATCGAGGGTCGCGTGCGGCTCGCCGTCGAGGCAGGCGGCGGGCGCATCGAGTTCGCGACGGCCGAGCCCGGCGACTACATCGGCCAGACGGCGCTCACGCGCGAGAAGACGCTCACGACGGCGATCGCGGCCGACGTGCTCACGGTGCTCGTCGTGCCCCTCGAGACGCTCGACGAGCTCGTGCGCAAGCGTCCGCTGCTCGCCCAGGAGATGGGCCAGTCGATCGAGCTCAAGCGCAAGCTCGCGTCGGAGGCGCTCGCCTCGGCGGGGGTCATGCGGGGGACGCTGGGGCTGGGCTGATCGCTCGGGTCCGCGTGCTCGCTCAGCGCCCCGCCGACCAGGCCGCCCACAGGCGCGCGTAGACCCCGTCGGCAGCGGCGAGTTCGGCGTGGCTGCCGATCTCGACGACCCGGCCGCGGTCGAGCACGACGATGCGGTCCGCTCGTGCGGCCTGGTCGAGGCGGTGCGCGATCGTGATCGTGGTGCGCCCCTCTGCGATCCTCGCGGCGGCCCGGTCGAGCACATGCGTGCCGTCGCCGCCGGCCGCTGCCGTGGCCTCGTCGAGCACGAGCACCGCGGGGTCGTGCAGCAGCAGCCTCGCGAGGGCCACCTGCTGACGCTCCACGAGCGTGAGGGCGTGACCACCTGAGCCCACCGTCGTGTCGAGCCCGTCGGGCAGGCGGTCGGCCCAGGCGGCGGCATCGACCGCCGCGAGCGCGGCGCGCAGTTCCGCCTCGTCTGCGGCGGGCTTGGCGAGCCGCAGATCCTCGGCGAGCGTGCCGGCGAACACATGCGGGTCCTGGTCGGCGAGGCCCACGCTGGGCACACGGTGCATGGCGGATGCCTCGGCGTCGGCTCGCTCGGATGCGGCACCGGCGCCGGCCGTCACCGAGACCGTGCCGCGCCCGGCGGTGAGCGACCCGAGCACGAGCGCGGCGACGGTGCTCTTGCCCGCGCCGCTGGCGCCGACGAGTGCGACGGTCTCTCCGGCGCGGATGCCGAAGCTGATGCCCTCGAGCACCGGTGTCGCCTTCCCGTCGCCAGGGCCGGCCGGGTCACCGTCGTAGGCGAATCCGACGCCGTCGAACTCCACGTCGGCCGCGACGCCGCGCAGGGGCTCGGGGCGCGCCGGCCGCTCGGGAAGCTCGAGCACTCCGACGAGCCGTGCGAGGCCGGCGGCGGCACGCTGCAGGTCGTCGATGCTCGCCAGCACGGATCCGATGGGGCCGAACAACGAGTGGAAGTACAGGGCGGCGGCCGTGGCCGCGCCCACCGTCGCGACGTCGCCGTTCACCAGGACGAAGCCGACGGCGAGCACCGCGCCGAGGCCGATGAACTCCGCCAGGTTGAGCTCGTTCCAGAACCCGACGCCCACCCGGGCTGCACGCAGCTCGAGGTCGACCGAGACGCCGGCGGCCTCGTCGATCACGGCCTCCCGCTGTCGTGAGACGCCCATCGCGCGCACGGTGTCGGCCGCGTCGACCGACTCGAGGATCCGTTGCGCACGCTCGCCCTCGGCCGCACGCGCGTCGCGGTAGATCGGCCGAGCCCGTCGCAGGTACCGCCGGAGCGCGATGACCTGCACGGGCACGGCCGCGAGGGCCGCGAGGGCGAACCGCCAGTCGAGCACGCCGAGGCCGACGACGGTCACGGCGATCGTGAAGGCGGCGCCCACGAAGGCCGGCAGCACGCCGTTGACGACATCGCCGACGATGCGGGTGTCGTTCGATGCGCGGGAGACGAGGTCGCCCCGGCCGGCGCGCTCGACGACCGTCGACGGGAGGCGGATGAGACGGGCGAGCACGCGCTCGCGGAGCTCGGCGAGCACGCCCTCGCCGACGCGCGCGACGAGCAGTCGGCCGAGGCCCGTGAGCACGGCGTTCGCCACGCCGACGACGGCGATCACGACGAGCAGCGGGGCCAGGCGACCTCCGTCGCCGTCGATCACCGCGTCGACGATGCCGCCGAACGCGGCGGGCAGCATGAGCCCGGCGACGGATGCCGCGAGCAGCACCGCGCTCGCGGCGACGAGCGCACTCCGGCGACCGCGGAGCAGTCCGCCGACGGCTCGACGCGTCCGCGTCGGAGAGGAAGTGGGGAGGGGCGTGGTCGTCATGCGCGGACCTCCACGTCGTCGTGCAGGAACGTCGGGGTCGCGGCATCCGCCGGCCCTGCGGCATCCGCTCGTCCGCTCGTGGCGGGCACGTCGATCACGAGGTCGCAGGCGCCGATCAGGGCGGGGCTGCTCGTGAGGAGGATCGTGGTTCGGCCCTCGCGCAGGGCGGGCAGGCGCTCGGCGATGCGCGCCTCGGTCACGGAGTCGACCGCGCTCGTCGGGTCGTGCAGCACGAGCACCCGCGCATCGCGGGCGAGGGCGCGGGCGAGGGCCACGCGTTGCCGCTGACCGCCCGAGAGGGTGAGTCCGCGCTCGCCGACGGCCCGGTCGAGTGCGTCGTGGCCGTCGATGACGTCCTCGAGCGCGGCCGCGTGCGCGGCGGCCAGCAGGCGTTCGTCGTCGTGTTCGGCGTGGAGTCGGAGGTTGTCGCGCAGCGTGCCCGCGAAGAGGGCGGCCTGGTGGGGAGGAGCGAGCAGGCTCTGCGGTTCGGCGCCGTCGACGAGCACGCGGCCGGCCGATGGCACCCGGGCGCCGGCGAGCACCTCGGCGAGCTCGATCGCCGCGAGCCCGTCGGCGAGCCGGATCGCCGCGAGGGCGCCGGTCGGGATGCGGAGATCGAGCGCGGGCAGGTGCGGGGTCTCGAGCGCGTCGAGCACGAGCACGAGTCCGGGGGCGCCGGCGGCGGTCGCGGGCATGGACGCATCTCGCTCCGGCACGGCCGGCGCCGCATCGAGCACGGCGTCGACGCGCCGGGCCGACGCGCGCGTCGAGGCGATCTCGGCCCCGAGGAAGGCCAGCCCGGCGACGGGCCAGGAGAGGAACTGGGCGAGTCCGAGCACGGCGATGAGCTGTCCGACCGTGATCGTGCCGGCGAGCGCCTCGGCCCCCGCGGCCCATGCGATCGCGGCCAGCAGCAGGGCCGACCCCGACATGCTCGCCGCGGTGTACGAGGCCTTGGCGGTCACGGCGCGGCGCGAGGCGTCGAGCGAGCGACGGCTGACGACGGTGAATCGGTCGATCGCGGCCTGCTCGGCGCCGAGCCCGGTGATCGTGCGCAGGCCCGTCAACAGGTCGCCCGCCGTCGAGCTGGCCGCGGCGACCGCCGCCTGCTCGGCGTGCAGACGACGCTCGAGGGGCGCGGTGACGACGTGCATGAGCAGCACGAGCACGGGCGTCGCGACCAGCACGAGGATTCCCAGCGTGGTCGAGATGAGCAGGAGCGAGACGGCGGCCGTGAGCACGGCCGCGAGCTGCGCCGCGGCACTGCCGACGACCCAGACGATCGCCGCGGTGCGGTCGACGTCGGTGCCGGCGATGCTGAGCAGTTCGCCGGGCGTGCGTCGCACGGCGAAGCCGCGAGGGGCCAGCATGCGGCTGACGAGCCCGCGGCGCACGTCGCGACCGCCCTGCTCGACGGAACGGGTGGCGGCGAGTTCGCCCAGGCGCCACGCGAACAGGAGTCCGACGAAGAGCAGCGCGAGTGCGGCGAGGCCCCATGCGAGGGCGGCGACGTCGCCGGGGGCGATCGCGCGGTCGATGACGGCGCCCATCACGACGGGGACGAGCGCTTCGGCGACCTGGTGCCCGATGAGTCCGATGATCGAGGCGAGCACGAGCAGCCGGCGGCGCCGGAAGATCGTCGCGACCGCGCGTGGGATCGGCTTGGGAAGGGGGGTTGGATCGGGCAGGGTTGGATCGGGCACGACGAAAGCTTAGGATAGCCTTCGCTCACAGAATCGGCGATAAGGAGCCGAAGAATGTCGCATACCGGCCAAACCCGCAGCGTTCCTGCCCGAGCCGCTCGCACGGCACACGCAGATGGCGACGTCTTCGAGGTCGCCGTCGGGGTCGAGGGCGTCGTCACGAGTTCCTTCGCGGTGCAGCGCGACGAGGAATGGGGCTGGCACCGTCACGACGTGCACGAACTGCTGTGGGGCACGCGCGGCTCGCTCGTGGTCGAGACCGACGAGGGCGTGCACGCCGTGCCGTGGACGGTCGGGCTCTGGCTCCCGGCGGGCACGCCGCACCGTGTCTCTGCGGGATCGGGCACCGAGTTCTCCTGCACGTACGTCGGTCATGCGCTCGGAGCACCGCGCACCGGAACGGGGGCGGTCGCGGTTCCGGCCGTCGTGCGGGCGATCCTCGAGGAGCTCTCGACGCGCGACCTCGACGACGAGACGCGTGCGATGGCCGAGCAGCTCGCCGTGCGGCTGCTGCACCGAGCGGACCTGGTGCGGCTCGACGTGCCGATGCCCGAAGACGACCGCACGCGTCGCATCGCCGAGGCGGTGCGTTCCGATCCGGCCGACGATCGCACGCTGGGGGAGTGGGGCGGCCTCGTGGGCGCGAGCGAGCGCAATCTCACCCGTCTCTTCAAGCTGGAGACCGGGCTCTCCTTCGCCGAATGGCGCACCAAGGCGCGCATGCGCGCGGCGATCGAACTGCTCGCGGCGGAGCATCCGGTCGGTGCGGTGAGCCGTCGCGTCGGGTATCGAACGCCGAGTGCGTTCGTGCAGGCCTTCCGCCGCGAGCTCGGCACGACGCCGGGCGCCTTCGTCGGGCGCGGCGCCTGATCTGTCCGCTCCGCGCAACCGGATGGCCGGGGCGCGACATCCGGGTGATGCAGGATCGAAGACGCTGCTTAGGTAAGCCTAAGCTTCCCTCCTTCTCCGATTCCCGGAAATGAAAGCCGACATGAAGACTTCTCCCACGCGCGCCCTCCGCGCCGCCCTCGTGGCCGTCGCCGCCACCGCACTGCTCGCCTCCTGCGCCTCCGCGAGCGCCTCCGAGGAGGCCGCCGACGAGACCATCACCGTCGACACCGAGTTCGGCGAGGTGAGCGTGCCCGCCGAGCCGAAGGCGGCGCTCGGCTTCTACACGACCGACGTCGACATGCTCATCACGCTCGGCTACCCGCTGGCCGACGAGCAGCCGATCCGCGACGACTGGGACTCCTTCCCGGGCTTCTTCCCGCAGGAGGAGCTCGAGGGCATCACCGGGTTCCACAACTACCCCGAGTTCAACCTCGAGCACATCCTCGAGGTCGGCCCCGACTTCATCCTCAACGGCCTCGGCTACGAGACCGACCTGCACGACATGCTCACGCCCATCGCGCCGACGTACACCTACAACGGGTTCGACGGCGGCGACTGGCGCGACAAGTTCGCGAAGGTGGCCGCCGACCTCGGTCGAGAGGCGCAGGCACAGGCCTGGCTCGACGATTACGAGGCGCGCATCGCCGACGTGAAGGCGCAGCTCGAGGCCGAGGGCATCGCCCCGGTGGTCGCCGACGTGTCGTACTGGGACGGCCAGGTCTCGGTGGGTTGCTACAGCATCTCCTGCCTCGTGTTCGCCGACCTCGGCCTCGAGATCAGCCCGCTCGCCGACGGCGACGGCGACGGCGTCGTCGACTCGACCGGCACCGGCCTCAGCGCCGAGCAGCTCGGCGACCTCGCCGGCATCGACGTGATCTTCACGGGTGTCGCCGAAGACGGCTCGGGCCTCATCACCGACGAGGAGGCGCTGAAGTCCAACGCGCTCTGGACGGCGCTGCCCGCCGTGGCCGGCGGCCGGGTGTACGGCTACAACTACGAGATGAGCTACGGCTCGCCGAGCGGCCAGGACGGCCTGCTCGAGGTCATCGAGAAGGCGCTGCTGCCGTGAGCCGCTCCGCCGCCGAGAATCGCGCCGTGAACCGCGTGCACCGCGTCGAGGTCGCCGACATCCGGCGCCTGACGCCGGGCATGCTGCGCATCGCCTTCGAGGGCGAGGGCCTCGAGGGGTTCGTCAGCTCGGGCGTGGGCGACGAGTACCTCCGCGTCTTCCTGCCCGCGACCGGCCACGCCGAGCCGAACCTGCCGACCGCGACGGATGACGGCTACTGGGCGTTCCCCGATGACGTCGAGCCCGCCGAGGTGCGCACCTACACGGTGCGCGGGTGGAACGAGGCCGAGCGCCGGCTCGTCATCGACTTCGTCGTGCACGAGGGCGGTGTCGCAGCAGCCTGGGCGCTCGGCGCGAAGGTCGGCGACGTCGTCGGCGTCAACACGCCCCGCGGGCTCTACGAACCGGCACGAGACATCCGCTGGCAGTTGCTCGTCGCCGATGCGACCGGGCTCCCCGCCGCGCTTCGGCTCGCCGAGCAGGCGCCAGCCGGCGTGCGCACCCGAGTGGTGCTCGAGGTCTCCGACGACCGCGACGAGCAGCGGCCCGAGCTGCCCCCGCACGTGGAGCTGAGCTGGGTGCACGGCGGCAACGGCCACTCGCCGAGCCGGCTGGAGGAGATCGTGCGGGCGAGCGAGTTCCCGACCGAGCCCGGATACGTCTGGGTCGCCGGCGAGACGCGCACGACCCGCGGCGTGCGCCGCTACCTGCGCCACGAGCTGAAGCTGCCCTCGACGGCCTACAAGGTCGTCGGCTACTGGACCGAGCGTGCCGAGCAGTGGACCGAGCGCTACGAGGCCCTGCCCGACGACGTGCGCACGCGCCTCAGCGAGATGTGGGGCGACGAGAGCCGAGACGCCGAAGAGGTCGAGGACGAGTACGAGCAGACGCTCGAGGCGCACGGGCTCTGATCGGAATGACCATGACGGATGCCTCGGCCCCCACGGTCGCCGCGGCCGAGGGCGCGCGACGCGCGATCGCGGCGGCGAACGGCCGGAGGCTCCTGGGCTTCGGCGCCGCGGTCGGGGCGCTGGCGCTCTGCGTGATGCTCAGCCTGGCGGTCGGATCGAAGGGACTCTCGATCGACCAGGTGCTCGCGGGCCTCGGGGGCTCGGCCGACGAGGCCGGGACGATCGTTCGCGAGATGCGCATCCCGCGCACCGTGCTCGGCATCCTCGCGGGGGCCGCGCTCGGCGTCGCGGGGGCGGTCATGCAGGCGTTCACGCGCAACCCGCTCGCCGACCCCGGCATCCTCGGCGTGAACGCGGGTGCGGCGTTCGCCGTGACGCTCGGCGCCGCGGCCTTCGGCATCACCTCGCTCACCGGCACGGTCTGGTTCAGCTTCCTCGGGGCGGTCGTCGCGACCTTCGCGGTCTACGCGATCGGGGCGATCGGGCGGGGCGGGCCCGACCCGCTGCGCGTGATGCTCGCGGGCGTGGCCATCGGCGCGTTCCTCGGCGGGCTCACGTCGGGCATCACCCTGCTGCTGCCGAAGGTCTTCGACCTCATGCGCGGGTGGAACGCGGGCAGCATCGCCGTCGCCCCGGCCGACCTGACGCTCGCCGTCGCGCCGTTCATCGTCGTCGGGCTCGCGCTCGCGTTCCTCGTCGCGAAGCCGCTGAACGCGGCCGCGCTCGGCGACGAGCTCGCCGTCGCCCTCGGCTCGCGCGTCGTCGCGACCCGGGTGCTCTCGATCGTCTCGGTCACGCTGCTCTGCGGGGCGGCCACCGCGGCCGCCGGCCCCATCGGCTTCGTCGGCCTCATGGTGCCGCACGCCGTGCGCTGGTTCACGGGCCCCGACCAGCGATGGATCTTCGCCGGCACGCTCATCGCCGCTCCCGTGCTGCTCCTCGCGAGCGACGTGCTCGGCCGCATCGTGCTGCCGAGCGGCGAACTGCCGGTCGGCATCGTCACGGCGTTCGTCGGCGCGCCCGTGCTCATCGCGCTCGTGCGCCGTCGAAGGGTGAGCGGACTGTGAGCGCCGTCGAGGCCCCTGCACCCGAGGTCGATCACGGCTACCGCTCGATCGTCGTCCGGTCGCGGCGGGGCCGGTTCGGCGCGCGAGTCGGGGTGCGCCACCTCGTGGTCGTCTCCCTGCTCGTGCTCGCCGCGCTCGCCGTCGGCGTCGTGAGCCTCGCGACGGGCGACTACGTCGTGCCCGTGCCCGACGTGATCGCGACCGTCTTCGGCGGCGGCGATGCGCGCTCGCAGCTCGTCGTGCTCGACTGGCGCATGCCGCGGGTGCTGCTCGCCCTCGTGCTCGGGGCAGCGCTCGGGGCGTCGGGCGCGATCTTCCAATCGCTCACGCGCAACCCGCTCGGCAGCCCCGACATCATCGGCTTCGACGCGGGGGCCTACACGGGCGCGCTGCTCGTGATCATCGGGTTCGGCACCGGATACCTGGCGACGGCCGCCGGCGCCCTCGTCGGCGGACTGGGCACCGCGCTCGTGGTCTACCTGCTCGCCTACCGGCGCGGGTTCCACGGGTTCCGCCTCATCATCGTGGGCATCGCCGTCGCCGCCATGCTCGCCTCGTTCAACACCTGGCTGCTGCTGAAGGCCGACCTCGTGATCGCGATGGCCGCGGCGGCCTGGGGCGCCGGCTCGCTGAACACCGTGGGCTGGGAGCAGGCCGTGCCCGCCGTGGCGATCCTCGCGGTGCTCTGGGCCGTCGCCGCGAGCCTGTCGGGGCGCATGCACCTGCTCGAGCTCGGAGACGACGCAGCCGTCGCGCTCGGCGTGCGCACGCGCAGCACGCGACTCGGCCTCGTCGTGCTCGGCGTCGCCCTCACGGCCACCGCCACCGCGGCGGCCGGGCCGATCGCGTTCGTGGCGCTCGCCGCGCCGCAGCTCGCGCGCCGGCTCACCCGCTCGGCGGGGGTCACCCTCTCGGCCGCCGCCGCGATGGGCGCGCTCGTGCTCATCGCGAGCGACTTCGTCGCCCAGCACCTCTTCGCGCCGACGCAGCTGCCCGTCGGCATCGTCACGGTGAGCATCGGCGGCGTGTACCTGATCTGGCTGCTCATCACGGAGGCGAGACGACGATGACCGATGTCGTGACCGAACACGAGACGACGACCGAGACGGATGCCGCGACCCGGCCCCGGCCGGAGCGACTCGCCCCGTCGCGGCTCGCCGCCGAGGGCGTGACGCTCGGCTACGACCGGCGCGTGATCGCCGAGAACCTCTCGGTGCAGATCCCGACCGACTCGTTCACGGTCGTCGTCGGCCCGAACGCCTGCGGCAAGTCGACGCTGCTGCGCTCGCTCGCGCGGGTGATGGCGCCGGCATCCGGTCGCATCGTGCTCGACGGCCGGGCGATCACCGAGTACCCGGCCAAGGAGGTCGCCAGACGACTCGGCCTGCTGCCGCAGACCTCCCTCTCGCCCGACGGCATCACGGTCGCCGACCTCGTCGCGCGAGGGCGGCACCCGCACCAGGGCGTCTTCCGGCAGTGGAGCACCGCCGACCAGCGCGCGGTCGCCGAAGCGCTCGCCGCGACGAACACCGCCGACCTCTCGGGCCGTCTCGTCGAGGAGCTCTCGGGCGGGCAGCGGCAGCGCGTCTGGGTCGCCATGGTGCTCGCGCAGCAGACGCCGCTGCTGCTGCTCGACGAGCCGACCACCTTCCTCGACATCGCCCACCAGTACGAGCTGCTCGAGCTGCTGCGCCGCCTGCATCTCGAGGGCGGTCGAACGCTCGTGGCCGTGCTGCACGACCTCAACCAGGCCGCCAGGTACGCCGACCACCTCGTCGTCATGAAGGGCGGTCGGGTCGTCACGACGGGTTCGCCGGGCGACGTGCTGACCGCCGACCTCGTCGAGGAGGTCTTCGGCCTGCCCTGCACGATCATCCCCGACCCGCACACGGGCACCCCGATGGTCGTGCCGCGCCCCGCGTGATGCGCGCGGGCGGCGCGCACGGCGCGGGCCCGGCCCGTTCGGGGCTCTCGACGCGGCGGCACCGCGTGCCCTAGTGTCACGGGCATGAAGCTGACGCGCATCGGCGGCCCGACCGTGCTCGTCGAGCTCGACGGGTGGCGCCTGATCGTCGATCCGACGTTCGATCCCGCTGGGCGCCACTACGAGTTCGGGTGGGGCACCGGCTCGACGAAGACCCTCGATCCCGCGATCACCGCCGACGAGCTCGGAGCCGTCGACGTCGCCCTCGTCAGCCACGACCACCACGCCGACAACCTCGACGACGCCGGGCGCGCGATGCTGCCGTCGGTCGGCGCCGTCGTCACGACCGCCAGCGGTGCGGGCCGGCTCGCGGAGGCGCTCGACGCCGCCCGGCTGCACGGGCTCGCGGCGGGTGAGTCCGTCACGCTGCCCGGGGTGCGACCCGGGCTGCCCGCCCTCGTGATCACGGCCACGCCGTGCCGGCACGGCCCGCCGCTGACGCACGCCATCGTCGGCGACGTCATCGGCTTCGCCATCAGACGGCAGGGCGAGCAGCGCGTCGCGCTCTGGGTCACCGGCGACACGGTGCTCTTCGGGCCGCTCCGGCGCACGGCTGAGGAGCTCGAGATCGACGTCATGCTCGCCAATGCGGGCGGCGTGCGCTTCGGCGTCACCGGGCCCCTGCGCTTCACGATGACCGGCCGAGACGTCGTCGAGCTCGTCGGCATCGCGGCGCCGCGGGCCGCCGTATTCGCGCACTACGACGGCTGGTCGCATTTCGTCGACGGCGAGCGCGGCCTCCGCGACGCGATCGACGAGGCCGCGGCATCCGATCACGATCGCGCCGTGTGGCTCGTCGACGGCATCGCGGTCGAGGTGTGAGCGCCGGCCGCTGCGGCGCGTAACCACGCCGACGCATTCGACTGCGAGAATCCTCGAGTGCCAGAACTCCTGATCGACCGCGGCGACCTCGCCGACCCGCGCGTGCTGCGCCTCCTCGAAGACCATCTCGCCGACATGCACGCGACCTCGCCCGCCGAGAGCGTGCACGCGCTCGACGTGTCGGGCCTGTCCGACCCCGCGGTCACCTTCTGGGCCATCTCCGACGGCGACGACGTGCTCGGCTGCGTCGCCCTGAAGCAGCTCGCACCCGATCACGGCGAGCTCAAGTCGATGCGGGCGGATGCCGCGGCGCGCGGTCGCGGCCTCGGTCGGCGCCTGCTCGAGCATGTGCTCGACGAGGCGCGGCGGCGCGGATACGCGCGCGTCAGCCTCGAGACCGGCACCGAACCGTTCTTCGCCCCCGCGCGCTCGCTCTACGAGAAGGCCGGATTCGCGCAGTGCCCGCCGTTCGGGTCGTACGACCTCGACCCGAACAGCGTCTTCTACACGCTGGAGCTCGCCGCGCGCGACTGAGGCTGATGCTCGGGCGCTGCCGTGCTGGAGTGCGGAATCGGCGCGTGAGTGCGGATCCGCGCCCGCCGATTCGGCACTCGGGCGCCGATTCGACCGTACCGTCGACACGGCGCGCGGCATGATGGGGCGATGAACGACGACCGGTCCGCGGCATCCGCTGCCCCGCCCGTGCACGATCGTCGCGGTGCCCTGCTTGCGGAGATGCGGGACGCCGCGGGCCGACGGCGCCCCGCGCAGCTGCTCGCCCAGTGGGCGGACGACGGGCTCGTGGCCCCGTCGCCCGTCGACCTGCGCACGAGCGTGGCGCTCGACGGGATCGCGCTCGCCGCGGCATCCGATCACGAGGCGCTGCTGCTCTCGCCGGTCGCGCCGCTCGGGGCGACCTCGGTGCTCGCGCCGACCTCGCAGGACCGCGTGCTCTCGACGATCCGGCCGGTCGAGGTGGTGTCGGACCCCACGAACGTGCTCGCGCTCGAGGCGGCGTCGCGACTGCGGCGCACGCCGAGCGAGACCGTGCGACTCTGCACGCTGCACCAGACGTTGCGGATGCAGCCGGCACCGGGCGGTCGGGGTCGAACCCGGCACTTCCGCATGTTCGCGCTCGCCGATGCCGGCCGTGCTCGGGCCGACGACGGCTTCGAGGTCGACGCGGTGCTCGGCCAGCTCGGTGCGTACCGGCGGCTGCTGGAGAGCGCGGCGGCAGCCGGATTCGGAGCGGGCGCCCGATCGAGGGCGATCGTGCGCGTCGACGGCGGCCATGCCGTGCTCGGCGACCGGGTCGCCGCCGCCATCGCCGAGCGTTGGCCGCAGACCGAGGTCGTGCGCGAGGCGCTCGCCAACGAGGCCTACTACGACGGGCTGCGCGTCGGCTACGGGGTGCACTCGCCCGTGGGCGACTTCGTCGAGCTCGTCGACGTCGGGCGCTTCGACTGGGTCGCGCAGCTCACGGGCGACCGCCGCGACCGGTTCGTGGCGAGCGCGATCGGCATCCAACTGCTGCCGCTGCTGCTCGCCTGACCGTGCAAGCGCCCCGGCGAGTGACCGGGGCGCATGCGGGAGTCAGCTGAGCGCGGAGAAGAACGCCGCGATGTCGCCGGCGAGCACTTCGGGCACCTCGAGCGAGGCGAAGTGACCGCCCTCGGCGAACCGGCTCCAGTGCACGATGGCGTCGTTGTCGCGCTCGGCGAACACCCGGATCGTCTGGAAGTCGTCGGCGAAGACGGCGACGCCGGTCGGGGCGTGGTTCACGGCGGGCTCGGGCTCGACCTGCGCGTTCTCGTAGTAGGCACGGCTCATGCCCGCGGCCGAGTTCGTGAACCAGGCGATGCTCACCGCCGTGAGGATCTTCTCGAGCGGCACCTTCGACGTGCCGTTGCCGAACGACTCGAACAGCTCGCTGTAGGCCAGCAGGCCGACGGGGGAGTCGCTGAGGGCCGCCGCGATGGTCTGCGGCCGCGACGCGTTCATCGTGTTGTAGCCGCCGACCTTCTGGAACCACTGCATGTGCTCGAGGCCCGCGTAGTCGGCCGGCTCGAGCCGCTCGAACTCGCTCGGGTCGCCCGAGGGGAATGAGAAGAGCTGCAGCACGTGCAGGCCGAGGAAGCCCTCGGGATTCAGCAGGCCCAGCTCGCGGGCGACCATCGCGCCGTTGTCCGAGCCGTGCACGCCGTAGCGCTCATAGCCGAGACGCCGCATGAGCGTGTCGTAGGCGCGGGCGACCCGGGCGATCGTCCAGCCCGACTCGCGCACCGGGTTCGAGAAGCCGAAGCCCGGGGCATCCGGGATCACGACCGTGAACGCGTCTTCAGCGCGGCCGCCGTGCGCGACCGGGTCGACGAGGCGGGCGATGAGGTCGAGGTAATCGGCGGACGACCCGGGGTAGGTGTGCGCGAGCAGCAGCGGCGTCGCCTCGGCGTGCGGCGAGACGACGTGGATGAAGTGGATCGGCTGGCCGTCGACCTCGGTGATGAAGTGGGGCACGGCGTTGATGCGGGCCTCGATGGCTCGCCAGTCGAACGTCTTCCACTGCTCGACCGCGTCGCGCAGGTAGTGGTTCGGGGTGCCGGTGGTCCAGTCGTCGGCGGGCGCGGCCTGCGGCAGGCGCGTGCGGGCGAGGCGGTCGGCGAGGTCGTCGAGGCCGGCCTGCGGCACGGCCACGGTGAAGGGACGGATGTCGGTCTGGGATGCGCTGGCGTTGTTCATGGCTGCGTTGTTCATGTCTTCGACGGTACGGTCGATAGCGGAAAGGATCGTTCCTGATGGTCGAAATTCGTCGGAGGCGCGCATGACCGACACCGCGGGCCGGCTGCTGGCCCTGCTCGGGCTGCTCCAATCGCGCCCGAGCTGGTCGGGGCCCGAGCTCGCCGAGCGCCTCGGCGTCACCACGCGCACGATCCGCAACGACGTCGAGCGCCTGCGCGGCCTCGACTACCCCGTCGAGGCGACGCGCGGCTCGGTCGGCGGCTACCGGCTCGGCGCGGGCGGGCACCTGCCGCCGCTGCTCCTCGACGACGAGGAGGCCGTCGCCGTGGCCATCGGCCTGCGCGCGGCCACGGGCGTCGCCGGGGTCGGCGAGTCGAGCCGGCGCGCGCTGTCCAAGCTCGAGCAGGTGCTGCCGCCGCGGCTGCGGCCCATGGTCGAGGCGGTCGCGAGCGTCATCGACCGCGCGCCCGAGAACAACGACACCGATGCCCCCGATCCCGAGGTCGACCCCGAGGTGCTGCGTGCGATCGCGACGGCGATCCGCTCGGTCGAGTGGCTGCGGTTCGACGACGCCCGCGATGCCGGCGACGACATGCCGCGCCTCGTCGAGCCCTACCGCCTGCTCTCCTGGCTGCGGCGGTGGTACCTCGTCGCGCGCGATCCCGAGTCGGGTGAGTGGGACGTCTTCCGCGCCGACCGGCTGCGTCCGCGCATGCCGACCCGGCGACGGTTCGAGCCGCGCCTCGTTCCCGGCGGGGACTACACCGCGTTCACGATGCGGCAGGTCGCGGTGAGCGGATGGAATGTGCACGCCCGCCTGCGGGTCGAGGCCGCGGCATCCGCCGTGCTCGATCGCATCCACCCGGCCGTCGGCATCGTCGAGGAGGTCTCGGCCGACGAATCGGTGCTGCTCACGGGCGCCGACAGCCTCGACACGATCGCCGCGTACATCGGCATGCTCGGCATGGACTTCACGGTCGAGTCGCCGCCCGAGCTGCGCGACCTGCTGCGCGTCTACGCCGACCGGTACCGCCGGGCGGCCGACGGCCACCCGTCGCTCGCCTGAGTCTCGCCTGAGTGCGGATTCGGTGCGGGAGTGCGCACGCGGGGCTGCCGATTCCGCACTCTGGCGCCGATTCCAGGTGGAGGAAGCCCCGCGGCCGCCGACCCGGGTCACACCGAGATCTGAGTGTGTGCGGCACGCGGCATCCGTGCGGTTGACTGGAGGCATGACGATCGAACTCGACGAGCACGCCACCCGCATCCTGACCGCACCCGTCTTCGGGCACCTCGCCACCGTGCGACCTGACGGGAGCGTGCAGGTGAACCCGATGTGGTTCGAGCTCGACGCCGAGGCGGGCGTCATCCGCTTCACGCACACGACCAAGCGCGCGAAGTACCGCAACCTGCAGGCGAACCCGCACATGACGCTCGAGGCGCTCGACCCCGAGAACCCGCTGCGCTACGTCGAGGTGCGCGGGCGGCTCGCCGAGGTGACCCCCGACCCCGAGGGGGCGTTCTACGTGCACCTCGGCAAGCGCTACGGCAACCCCGGGCAGCAGGCGCCCGATGACAAGGCCGATCGCGTCATCCTCGAGATGCGCATCGAGAAGGTGAACGGGCGCTGACGTTCGGTGCGCTGACCCTCAGGCGTTCTCGAGCTCGGCGATGACGACCTTGCTCTGACGCATCATCACCTGGATCTGCTCGGGGCGGCGCGTGAGCTCGTCCATGTTCGCCGGGATGATCTGCCAGCTCAGGCCGAAGCGGTCCTTGCACCAGCCGCACTGCTCCGACTCGGGCACATGCGAGAGCTTCGACCAGTAGTGGTCGATCTCGGCCTGGTCGGCGCAGGAGACGACGAACGAGATCGATTCGGTGAACGTGAACAGCGGCCCGCCGTCGAGGCAGACGAAGTCCACGCCGTTCAGCGTGAACCGCCCGTTCAGCACCTTGCCCGACATGCCGGCGAAATGCTCGTCGAGGGACTCGTCGGGGTACGGCTCGATCGAGACGATGCGCGAGTCCGGGAAGACCCCGACGTAGTACTCCATGGCTTCGCGCGCCTGGCTGTCGAACCACAGGCACGGCTGGATGGGCGAGAGCTCGGCCATCGGCGACCTCCTTGTTCCGTGGGCGCCGCCCACGTTACGCCGATGTCCGGCGCGCGGCATCCGGTCGAGAACCGTCCGCGGCCGGGCGTACGCTCGGCGACATGACCGAGCCGACCCAGGAGAAGTACGACGTCAAGCGGTCGCACCGCGAGCTCTACGCGCCCTCGGCGAAGGACTTCGCGATCGTCGACGTGCCGCCGATGCGCTACCTCGCGATCGACGGACACGGCGATCCGAACACGACTCCCGCCTACGTGCAGGCCGTCGAGGCGCTGTTCGGCGTCGCCTACGCAGTGAAGTTCGCGAGCAAGCGGGAGCTCGGCCGCGACTTCGCGGTCGCACCGCTCGAGGGGCTCTGGTGGGCTGAGGATCGCGGTGCGTTCGTCGCGCGCGACAAGGCGTCGTGGAGCTGGACCATGCTCATCGACCAGCCCGACTGGATCGACGAGCAGGCCGTCGCCGCGGCGGTCGAGGCGGCGCGCGCCAAGGCGGCGTCGAAGCGCGCCGAACCGAATCCCGCGCTCGACCTGCTGCGCCTCGAGCATCTCGACGAGGGGCGTTCGGTGCAGATCCTGCACGTCGGCTCGTACGACGACGAGGCGCCGACGCTCGCGCGCCTGCACGACGAGTGGATGCCGCAGCACGGCCTCGCCTTCAACGGGGCGCACCACGAGATCTACCTGAGTGATGCGCGGCGCACCGCGCCCGAGAAGCTGAGGACGGTGCTGCGCCAGCCGGTTCGGACGATCTGACCGACGAATGAATTGCAACCCACGGGTTGCGCCTCCCGCCGCAATATGCAACTCTGAGGTTGCAGTCATTCGCGCAACCGAAGGGTTGCATGACCCAGCGAGAGGAACGATCATCATGAGCATGACCGACAACGAGGCATCCGTCATCGACGAGGCCGACTACACGGTGCGCCGCACCATCCGCATCGCCGCACCCGTCGAGAAGGTGTGGCGGGCCGTGACCGAACCCGAGCAGATCAGCCGCTGGTTCGGGCGCGCCGAACTCGACGGCGCCGGCCCCGGTGCGCGGGGGAGCATCACGTTCGAGGGGTACGGGCGCGTGCCGCTCGCCGTCGAGGCCGTCGAGGCGCCCCGCAGCATCTCGTACCGCTGGGCCAACGACGACGCCCTCGGTCACCTGCCCGACGAGCTCGACGACCACGCCACGGTCTTCACCTTCACGCTCGAGCCCGTCGGCGACGGCACCGAGCTCACGGTCGTCGAGACCGGGTTCGACCGCACCTCCGACCCGAGCAGGAACATGGCCGAGCACGCCGCCGGGTGGGTCTCCGAACTCGACAAGCTCGTCGCCCTGCTCGAGGGCGGCGCGTGAGCTCCGCGGCCATCGACGGCGCGACGCTGGTTCCGGTGTTCGCCGCACTCGGCGACGAGACCCGGTGGTCGATCCTGGCCGCGCTCGGCGAGGGCGACGCGTCGGCGTCGGCCCTCGCCGGGCGGCTGCCCGTCACTCGCCAGGCGATCGCCAAGCACCTCGTCGTGCTGCAGGAGGTCGGGCTCGTCGAGCCCGTGCGCGTGGGCCGAGAGATCCGCTTCCGCGTGATCGGCGCGCAGCTCGGCGACACCGCCCGCAGCCTCGAGACCATCGGCACGCAGTGGGACCGCCGCCTCGCCGCGATCAAGGAGATCGCCGAGGGACTCTGAAGGCGCGCCGCACCGGCCACCGCCGTCGGTACGGTGGACGGATGGACGCCTGCGCCGCCCTCGCGGACTCGATCGAGCGACTCGCCGCGCGCGGGCTCTCGAACCGGCACTTCCTCAAGGAGCTCGGTCGCGTCGGCGGCGTGCGCCGAGGGCCCTTCTGGGTCACGGATGCCGCGTCCGGGGGCCGAAACCACCTGAAGGGCCGTGGGTTCCGCGCGCCCGTCGACGACGGCACCGACGGACAGGCCAGGCACTTCGCCGGCACGGTCGCCGTCACGGCGCGCGTCGGCGGGCGCGTTTCGTGGTGGCTCACCGTGCACGTGCTGCGCGACGACCCGGGCAGCCCCGACGGGCGACTGAGCGCCGAGGCCATTGAGTTCGTGCGGGTCGTGCGCTCGGGCGAGCTCGCGCAGGCCGATGCCGCCGACTGGGTGCGTCGACGGCTCTGCCGGGCCGGGATGCTCGGCCCCTGACGACGCGCCGGCACCCCACCTCGACACGGCTCCGACCCCGGCGGTTCACCCTCGCGACACGCTCCGTTCAGCGCCGAACGGTCGAGTAGGCGGCGACCCCTCACCCCTCGTCAGGAGCGCCCTCATGTCGTCCTCCCCATCCATCCGTCGCGCGTCCGCGATGATCGCGGCCGTCGCCGTGATCTCCGGCGCGGCGCTGCTCGCGTCATCCGGGGCCGCGGTCGCGGCCGACGGAGGCGCCGACGCCGGCGTCGTCGTCAACGAGATCGTGTACGACCCCGCGTCGCACGGCACCCCCGACTCGATCGAGCTCTTCAACGCGGCATCCGCCCCGGTGGACGTCTCGGGGTGGAAGGTGCAGGACGACAAGCTCGACCCCGCCGCCACCGGCGTCATCCCGGCCGGCACCACGATCGCGCCCGGCGGATTCCTCGTGCTGGCGAAGGACGCCGTGCCCGGGTTCCCGTTCGGCCTCGGCAAGGGCGACGCCGTCACCCTGTTCGATGCCGCCGACACGGTCGTCGACTCGTACACCTTCGTGAACACGGCGCCGCTGGCCGACTGGTCGCGCTGCGCCGACGGCGGCGAGTGGGCGCACGCCACGGCGGTCACGCTCGGAGCGCCGAACGTCTGCGCCGCGCCCGAGGAGCCCGCGACGCCGGGCTCGGTGCTGCTCAACGAGATCGACTCCGGCCCCGCCGACTGGGTCGAGCTGATCAACCCCGGCACCTCGGCCATCGACGTCTCGGGTTACGAGCTGCGCGACAACAGCGACGACCACCGCTGGTTCTTCGCGGCCGGCACCCAGATCGGCGCCGGCGAGCGACTCGTCGTCGAGGGCACGACCATCGGTGCGGATGCCGCGGGCGAGCCCCTCGAGTTCCAGTCGCCGATCGGCATCGGCGGCGCCGACTCGATCCGCCTCTACGACACCGCAGGCACGAAGCTCGACGAGTACTCGTGGACGGCCCACCCCGCGATCGACGGCAACGAGGCGGCCGCCAGCTACGCCCGCTGCCCCGACGCCACCGGCCCGTGGAGCCTCGCCCGCGTCACGCCCGGCGAGCCGAACGACTGCGTGCTGCCCTCCGTCGCGATCAACGAGGTCGAGTCCAACGGCGACGCGACCGACTGGGTGGAGATCGTGAACACGGGCAGGACGCCCGTCGACCTCTCGGGCTGGACCCTCATGGACAACGACCCGATCGGCCACGCCGCCGACGTCACGCCGGTGGCATCCGGCACGACGCTCGCGCCCGGCGCATTCTTCGTGTTCGACCAGAACACGCATTTCGACTTCGGGCTCGGCAACAACGAGACGGCCACCGTGCGCAACGCGGCGGGCACGACCGTGGCGGAGTACTCGTGGGGGCCGCACGCGGCCGTCACCTACGCGCGCTGCCCCGACGGCACCGGTGAGTTCGGCGACTCGACCGCCTCGACGAAGGGCGCCGCGAACGCCTGCGGCACCGACCCCGGCGAGCCGGGCGAACCCGGTGAACCGGGCGACGTCGTGGCCTGGCCCGGCTCGGCAGAGGTGAGCGTCGTCGACGAGGCCACGATGTTCCTCGAGGACTCGTCGGGACTCGACACGCAGCAGACCGCCGACGGCGTCGTGCTCTGGGCCGTCGACAACGGCACCGGCACCTTCTGGAAGCTCGACGCGTCCGCCGACGGCAGCGTCGCCTTCGCCGACGGCTGGACGGAGGGCAAGCGCGTGCGCTTCCAGCGCGATGCCGACGCCCCGGCCAAGGCCGGCCCCGACACCGAGGGCATCACGTCCGCCGGAGACGGCCTGCTCTACATCGCCTCCGAACGCGACAACGCGAACAAGGGCGTCAACGCCAACGTCGTGCTCGCGGTCGACCCCGAGGCGCCCGGCCCCGACGTCGTCGCCTCGCAGGAGTGGGACCTCACGGCCTCGCTGCCCGACGTCGCCGCGAACACGGGCCTCGAGGCGGTCGAGTGGGTGGCGGACTCCGACCTCACCGGCCTCGTCGATGCGAACACGGGTTCCGTGTACGACCCGGCCGACTACCCCGGTCACGGCGACGGCCTCTTCTTCGTCGCGGTCGAGGACAACGGCGTGGTCTACGCCTACGCGCTGAACGCCGACGGCTCCTTCGCCCAGATCGCCGCGATCGACCCCGGCCTCGGCGGCGTCATGGCCCTCGACTACGACACCGTGCTCGACCAGCTCTGGGCCGTGTGCGACGACGGCTGCGAGGGCGAGGCCGCGCGCATCGCGTTCACGGGCGCCGAGCCCGCGATCGTGCACGTGGCCCGCCCGGCCGGCATGCCGAACCTCAACAACGAGGGCTTCGCCACGGCGCCGGCCTCGCTGAGCTCGGCCGACCCGGCTCCGTCGCTCGTCACGACGCGCCCGGTCTGGTGGTTCGCCGACGGCGAGCAGCCGGCCGCGCTGCGCACCGGCACCCTGCCCGGCGTCACGGTCACGGACCCGACCGACCCCGGCGCTCCGACCCCGATCGACGAGTCGCTCCTCACCGACGCGAACCGCGGCGGCGTCACCGGGCCGGCCACGGCCGCGCCGGGTGAGACGGTTCGGATCGGCGTCGGCACGGACCACGCCGGCGAGACGATCTGGGCCTGGGTGTACTCGGCTCCGGTCTCGCTCGGCTCGGCGGAGGTCGCGGCCGACGGCACCGTGACGGTCACCCTGCCCGCGGACCTCGCGGAGGGCGAGCACAAGCTCGTGATCCAGGCGGCCGACGGTTCGCTCGTCGGCTGGACGCCCATCACGGTGACCGTCGCGACCGACGGCGGCACCGACCTGCCCGGCGCAGGCGAGCCCGGCACGGGCGACTCGGGTTCGGGCGACTCCGGCACGGATGCCTCGACGTCGGGCACCGGCTCGGGCCTCGCGCACACGGGCGCCGAGGTGCAGGGCGCGCTCTGGGCGGCGGGCGTCCTGCTGCTGCTCGGCCTGGGTGCCGGCGCGATCGCCCTGCGCCGCCGTCGTGCGGAGGCTGCACGCTAGGCAGCACCCATCACCGACCCACGCGGATGCCGCGACAGCACGTGCTGTCGCGGCATCCGCCGTCTCAGGGGCCGGCGGAGAGCAGCTTCGCGAGGATCGCGAGCGCCTCGGCGACCGTCTGCTCGACGACCGCGGCGGGGTCGCCGTCGAAGCTCCGTCGTTCGCTGCCCGAGTCGTCGGGGGTCGCCCAGCCGAGGAAGACGGTGCCCTCCGGTTCGCCCTCGTCGGGCCCCGGCCCGCCGACGCCGGTCACCGCGACCGCGACATCCGCGTGGCAGAGGGCTCGAACGCCGACGGCCATCTCGGTCGCGCACCTGGCGCTCACGACGGGCCCCGGCGTGACGCCGAGCACCTCCTGCTTGACGCGCGTGTCGTAGGCCACGACGCCGCCCCGGAACCACTCGGAGGCGTCGCTCGCATGGCCGAGTTCGCTCGCGAGGCGCCCGCTCGTGAGCGACTCGGCGACCGCGACGCGAGCGCCGGTCGCCGAAGCAGCCCTGGCGACGAGCTCCGCCGCATCCTGCAGATCGGTCATGCGAGAGATCGTAGTCACCCTGTCCGGCACGGTGCTCGCGCCGGGGCCGGTCGCTCGCGTAGCGTTGCGGCATGGCGACCCCCGACTTCGTCCTCGACCTGCGTCGCCACGTCGGCCACGCCCCCCTCGCGCTCGTCGGCGTCACGGCCGTGATCGTGCGCGGCGACGAGATCCTGCTCGGGCGCCGCTCCGACAACGGCGCGCTCACGCCGATCACGGGCATCGTCGATCCCGGCGAGGAGCCGGCGGATGCCGCGTGCCGCGAGGCGCTCGAGGAGGCCGGCGTGCGCATCCGCGCCGACCGGCTCGCCTGGGTGCACCAGATGCCGCGCGTCACGTACGGCAACGGCGACGTGGTCGACTACCTCGACCTCGTGTTCCGCTGCTCCTGGATCGAGGGTGAGCCGTACCCCGCCGACGGCGAGATGACGGAGGTCGCGTGGCATCCGCTCGACGACCTCGACGGCGTGCAGGAACAGCACCGCCGGCGCATCGAACTCGCGCTCGAGGCATCCGCCGGCCCGTCGCGCTTCGAGGGTGGCAGCGCAGACGGCGGATCAACCGATCGCAGGGAAGGGATCCGATGATCGAGATCGAGGGACTCACGCAGGTCTTCGGCGCGAAGACGGCGGTCGACGACGTGAGCTTCACGGTTCGCCCCGGCGCGGTGACGGGCCTGCTCGGCCCGAACGGCGCCGGCAAGTCGACGACGATGCGCATGATCGTGGGCCTCGACCGGCCGGTGAAGGGCACCGTGACGGTCAACGGCGGCGACTTCCGCCGCTCCGAGCGGCCGCTGCACGAGCTCGGTGCGCTGCTCGATCCGGCCGCCCTGCACTCGGGGCGTGCCGGCCGCGTGCACCTGCGGGCACTCGCCCTGACGAACGGCATCCCGGTGTCGCGCGTCGACGAGGTGCTGCGGCTGACCGGCATGACCGAGGCCGCCTCGCGGCGGGTCGGCACCTACTCGCTCGGCATGCGCCAGCGCCTCGGCATCGCCGCCGCCCTGCTCGGCGACCCGCAGGTGCTCGTGCTCGACGAGCCGGTCAACGGGCTCGACCCCGACGGCGTGCACTGGGTCCGCGAGCTCATGAAGTCGCTCGCGGCCGCCGGGCGCACGGTGCTCGTGTCCAGCCACCTCATGAGCGAGATGGCGCTCACGGCCGACCACCTCGTGGTCATGGGGCGCGGGCGTCTCATCACGCAGGGGCCGGTCGCCGAGGTCATCGCCAGGGCGACGCAGTCCGACGTGCTCGTGCGCACCCCGCAGGCCGACCAGCTGTCGGCGGCCCTCACGGCGATCGGCGCCTCCGCGCAGCGGTCGCCCGACGGCGCGCTCCTCGTCGCGAACGCGACGGCCAGGCAGGTGGGCGAGCTCGCGGCATCCCACGCGATCGTGCTCTTCGAGTTGACGCCGCAGCAGGGCTCGCTCGAGGACGCGTTCCTCAGCCTCACGAAGGACGACCAGGAGTACGCGTCGGGGGCCGGCGTCGCCGCCGACGGCGCGCAGGACGGAGCAGTGCGATGACCGCCACGACCGCAGACGCCGCCGCACTCGAGCGCACGAGGGTCTCCTTCGGCGGCGTGTTCGCCTCGGAGCTCCTGAAGCTCACGTCGCTGCGCGCGTCGTGGTGGTTCGCCGGGTCGGCCGTCGTCGGGCTGCTGCTCGTCGTCGCATTCTGGACGACGGCGATCCCCGACGCGACCGAGGCGAACGTGCTCGATGCGGTGGCGAAGGGCTTCGTGGTCACCGGCCTGCTCGTGCTGCTGCTCGGCGCGACGATCGCGACGGCCGATCACGAGAACCACGCGATCACCGTCTACTTCGCCGCGGTGCCCTCGCGCACGCCGCTCGTGCTGGCGAAGGTGCTGCTCTCGGCGCTCGTCGGCATCGTGGTCGGCGGCATCGCCACGGCGGCCGGGCTCGCGCTGTCGATCGCCCTGCACGGCGGCGGTGCGAGCCTCGGCGACCCCGAGGTGCTGCGCGTGCTCGGCGACACGACGCTCTTCGCCGCGGTGCTCGCGGTCTCGGCGACCGCCTTCGGCCTCGTCTTCCACTCGACCATCGCCACGCTCGGCGTCCTGATCGGGTACCTCTACATCGTGCCGACGCTCATCAGCCTCGTGCCGTTCGACGTCTTCATGGCCTTCAGCGAGACGTTCCCGGGCAAGGCGTCGAGCAACTTCTTCGGCGTCACGCCGGACCCGAGCCAGCTCGATCCCGTCGCCGGGGCGATCTGGTCGGTCGCCTGGACGATCGTGCTCGTCGTCTTCGCGACCGTGCGGGTGAAGCGCCGCAACGCCTGAGCGGATGCCGCGACACCCGTTCGCCCGGATTGCCGGGCCCGCTCAGATCGGCAGCGGGCGGTCGTCGACGATGGTCTTCATGACGAGCGTCGACTCGACGCGGCGCACGCCCGGCAGGGCCGAGAGCTTCTCGTCCCACAGACGCTGGTACGCGGGCAGGTCGGGCACGGCGACGCGCAGCAGGTAGTCGGGGTCGCCGAAGAGCCGCAGCGCCTGGATCACCTCGGGGATCTCGGCCACCGCCTCGTCGAACGCGGGCACGGTCGCCCGGTTCGCCTGCTCCATCGTGACGAAGACGAGCGCGCCGAATCCGAGGCCGACGACCTCGGCGTCGATGATCGCGCGGTACCCGCTGATGGCGCCGGATGCCTCGAGCGCGCGCAATCGGCGGTGCGTCGGCGACATGCTGAGCTGCACGCGATCGGCGAGCTCGGTGAGGCTCAGACGGCCGTCTTCCTGCAGCTCGGCAAGGATTCGTCGATCGATGGCGTCCATGGGGTGAATTCTTCCACTCCAGCGCGCCTGAGGGGAGAACTTCGGGAACCTCTTCGGCGGGTTCTTGCCTAGGTTCGTCGTATCGAACCCTGAGGTGTACGAACGAGAGGCATGGCGATGAATCCCGAGCTGCTGCTCGCCTGCTGGGGCATGATGACGCTCATGGTCGTGCTGCCCGGACCCGACTGGGCGTACATCATCGCCTCGGGCCTGCGCGATCGGTCGATCGTGCCGTCGCTGGCCGGCATCCTCGTCGGCTACCTCGCCGCGGTGACGGCGGTCGCGGTCGGGGTCGGCGCCGCGGTCGCGGCCCTGCCGTGGGTGCTGGCCGTGCTGACGTTCGCGGCGGCCGGGTACCTCGTGTGGCTCGGGGTGCGCGTGCTGCTGCAGCCGCCGGCCGTCGCGGGTGCCCCTGCCGGCATCGACGCGTCCGTCGGAGGCTCCGTCGTGGCATCCGCCCCTCGACCGTGGCTGCGCCTCGCGCAGGGGGCCGGCGTCAGCGGGCTGAACCCGAAGGGGCTGCTCGTGCTCGTGGTGCTGCTGCCGCAGTTCACGGATGCCGCGGGAGCCTGGCCGATGCCCGTGCAGCTCGCGGTGCTCGGCCTGATCTTCGTGGGCAGCTGCGCGCTCGTCTACACCGTCGTCGGCGTCAGCGCGCGGGCCGTGCTGCGCGCCCGCCCGACGGCCCTGAACGTCGTCTCCCGAGTGTCGGGCGCCGCGATGGTCGTGCTCGCCGTGGTGCTCGTGGTCGAGCAGCTGTCGCATCTCTCCCTCGCCGGCTGAGGCCGGCTGAGGCCGGCGCGACGGCTCAGGCCGCGCCGGGATCCACGTCGATGAGCACCTTGCCCACGGCGCCCGCCTCGACCGCGTCATGCGCCTCGGCCGCGCGCTCGAGCGGGAATCGGGTGAGGGGCAGCCCGGCCTCCGCGCCGACGGGCAGCGCGCCGTCGCGGAGCGCGAGGCCGATGTCCTCGGCTGCGGCCGAGAGCGCCGCCTCGCCCACCGTGTAGAGCAGCAGGAACTGGTAGCGCACGTTGAGTGCGAAGTGCCGGCGCACGTCGAGCGTCATCTCGGCGCCCCCGTCGGTGGCGTAGACCGAGATGCTGCCGTGGTTCGCGATGACGGCCGCGTTGAGCTCGGCGTTGCGGGCGGGGGAGACCTCGACGACCTGGTCGACGCCGTCGGGGGCGATGGCGCGGATGGCCGCCGCGGCGTCCTCGGTGCGGTAGTTCACGACGTGGTGCGCACCGGCCGCGGTCGCGAGTGCCGCCTTCTCGGGCGAGCTCACGGTCGTGATGACGGTGGCTCCCGACCAGCGCGCCAGCTGGATGGCGGCATGCCCGACCGCGCCGGCGCCGCCGGCGACGAGCACGGTGCGGCCGGCGAGTGCGCCGGGCCCGAGCCGCGCCGGACCGGCCTCGGAGACGGTGAGGGCGCGGTGCGCGGTCATGGCGGGCACGCCGAGCGATGCGCCGACGTCGAAGCCCGCGGCATCCGGAAGCTGCACGACATGATCGGCCGAGAGCACCGCGAACTGCTGCGCGGTGCCGGTCGGCCGCTCGTGCGCGGCGAGGTACGCCCACACCCGGTCGCCCACGGAGAACCCGGCCACGCCGGCGCCCACGGCGTCGACGACGCCGGCGCCGTCCTGGTTCGGCACGACCTCGTCGAACGGCGCGGCCTGCCCGGGCTTCGAGCCCGCCCTCGCCTTCCAGTCGGTCGGATTCACGCCGGAGACGACGATGCGCACGCGCACCTCGCCGGCTGCCGGCTCGGCCGCCTCCCGCTCGACGAGCTGCAGCACGGACGAGTCACCGGTCTTCGAGTACGCGATCGCTCTCATGCTGTGGCCAACGCACCGGGGGCCCTGAACCTTCCGCGGCCGGGCATGTCACAACCCGGCGCCGGGCGGTGTCTCCATGTCGACGGAATGATCCGTCGACGACACACTGGAGGAGACATGTCCACCGACACCCGCATCCCGCCCGCCGAGGTCACCGGCGTCTACGGCGCCCTCGTGAAGACGATGGCCCGCAAGATGATGGGCCGCGTGCCCGACTCGGTCGGCGTGCTCTGGCACCAGCGCTCGGTCATGAAGGACGCGATGGGCATCGGCCGCAAGGTCGAGGGCTGGAAGGAGCTCGACCCGCAGCTCGCGTCGTACGCCGCCATGTCGGCCGCGGCCACGGTCGGCTGCAGCTTCTGCCTCGACTTCAACTACTTCATGGCGCACGACCACGGCCTCGACGAGGCGAAGGTGCGCGAGGTGCCGCGCTGGCGCGAGTCGGCCGTGTTCACGCCGACCGAACGACGCGTCATGGAGTACGCCGAGGCTGCCAGCCAGACCCCGCCGGCCGTGACCGACGAGCTCTCCGACGCGCTGCTCGGCGAGCTGGGCCCGGCCGCACTGGTCGAGCTCGCCGCCCGCGTCGCGTTCATGAACATGAGCGCGCGCATGAACGTCGCGCTCGGCATCCACTCGGAGGAGTTCGCGGATGCCTGCGGACTGGCGCCCCTCGCAACCAGGCCGGCCCCCGAGGCGGTGTCGCCGGCATGACCGACGATCCGTTCCTCACCCACCGCGGGCTGCTCTTCACCGTCGCCTACGAGATGCTCGGCTCCGCGGCCGACGCCGAGGACGTGCTGCAGGAGTCCTGGCTGCGGTGGGCCGAGGTCGATCGGTCGACGGTGCGCGAGCCGCGCGCGTACCTCGTGCGCATCGTCACGCGGCAGGCGCTGAACCAGATCCGCACGCAGGCGAGGCGCCGCGAGGAGTACGTGGGCGAGTGGCTGCCCGAACCGCTGCTGACGAGTCCGGATGTCGCCGACGACGTCGAACTGGCCGAGAGCCTGTCGATCGCGATGCTCACCGTGCTCGAGACGCTCGGCCCGACCGAGCGCGCCGTGTTCGTGCTGCGCGAGGTCTTCGACGTGCCGTACGACGAGATCGCGGGAGCCGTCGACAAGGAGCCCGCCGCGGTGCGGCAGATCGCGCATCGGGCGAAGACGCATGTCGCCGCGCGCCGCCCGCGCGTCGAGGTCGCCAGGTCCGAGCACGAGCAGGTGGTCGGGCGGCTGCTGGCGGCGCTCGCGAGCGGCGACGTGCAGGGCCTCATGGACGTGATGGCCCCCGACATCGTCTCGGTCGCCGACGGCGGCGGCAAGGTGCACGGCGCGGCCCGCCGCCCGATCGTGGGATCCGAGCGACTGGCGCGGTACCTCGTGGGCGGCTTCTCGAAGGCCGCGGGCGAGGTCGTCATGTCGATGGCGCAGGTGAACGGCCAGCCGGGCGTGCGGATCGAGGTCGACGGACGGCTCGTGGGCATCGTCAGCTTCACGGTCGAGCGCGGGCTCGTCACGCGCATCTACTCGATCGCGAACCCCGACAAGCTGGCGCATTTCGACGTGGAGGCCTCGTTGGCCCGCTGACCGGGGCCGGTCGCGCGCGGTCGCGACCGGCCGTCTGTCAACCCATGGCCGCCGCGCGACGCGCTCGATACGCTGCCCGGAGACGGGCCGCGGCGCTGGGTCGCGGCGATCGAGAAGGGGGACGCCATGTCCATCGGAGACGAAGACATCACGCTCGAGCCGAAGGACGGCCGCGAGGGCATCGCCGAGCCGGAGAACGGCCGACAGGATCTCTCCGAGCCGAACTCGACCGACCAGGGCGGCGAGGGCGCGGCCGACGGCGGGGCCAACCCGCACGGGCACGACGGCGGCGCGGACGGTTCGGCGGATGCCGGCGAGGGAACGGCCGACGGCGGCGCGAACCGCGAGGGGCACGACGGCGGCGCCGACGGATCGGCCTGATGGCGGCAGCGGAGCCCGCGTCGGCTCGGCCGGCCCCCTCGCGGCCGGCACCCTCGCGGCCGGCGCTGTCGCGATGCGTCGGCATGCCCGTTCGGCAGTTCGCCGACGAGGTCTGGGCCACGACGGCCCTGCTCTCGCGGGCGGCCGAGCTGCCGCTGGGCTTCGACGACCTGTTCAGTGCCGATGCGGTCGACGAGCTGATCACGCGCCGGGGCCTGCGCACCCCGTTCATCCGCATGGCTCGCGACGGCGCGGTGCTGCCGGCCTCGGCGTACACGGCCTCGGGCGGCTACGGCGCCGAGGTCGGCGACCAGGTCGCGAGCGAGAAGGTGCTCGACCGATTCGCCGACGGCGCCACGATCGTGCTGCAGGGCCTGCACCGGCTGTGGCCGCCGATCATCGACTTCACACGGGAGCTGGCCGACGAGCTGCGGCATCCGGTGCAGGTCAACGCGTACATCACTCCGCCGTCGGCGCAGGGATTCGATGCGCACTACGACACGCACGACGTGTTCGTGCTGCAGATCTCTGGCGAGAAGCACTGGCGCATCCACGCACCCGTGCACGTCGACCCGCTGAGCTCGCAGCCGTGGAGCGAGCACGCCGACGAGGTCGCGGCCGCCGCCCTCGAGCCGCCGGTCATCGACGCCGTCCTGCGACCGGGCGACGCGCTCTACCTGCCGCGCGGATGGATCCACTCCGCGACCGCCGGCGGCGACGCCACCTCTGTGCACCTCACGATCGGCATCTCGGCGTACACCCACGCCGACGTCGTGACCGAGCTCCTCGCCCGCATCGGCGAGAGCGAGCGCCTGCGGGCCTCGTTGCCCCTCGGCGTCGACCCCGACGACCACGGGCAGTCCGGCGCCATCCTGCGCGAGACGATCGACGGGCTGGTCGACCTGCTCCAGCGAGCGGATGCCGCGGGCACGGCCTCCGCGCTCGCGCGACGCTTCGAGCGCGACATCCGCCCCGAACCGCTCGCACCGCTGGCCACGCTGGCCGCGATCGCGGAGCTCGACGCGGCATCCACCGTCCGCTGGCGCGCATCGCTGGCGGCGCATGTCGAGGCGACCGGCGATCGGGTCCGACTCGTGTCGCGCGCGAAGACGCTGTCGCTGCCGATCGAGGCGGAGGCCGCCGTGCGGCGCCTGGTCGAGGGCGGGCCCGTCGTCATCGGCGACCTGCCGGGACTCGACGCCGAGAGCGCGGTCGTCGTCGCGCGCCGGCTCGTGCGCGAGGGCTTCGCGGTGTCGCCGGCGTGAGCCTCGCGGCCGAGCCCTCGACGCTCTCGACGCCATGGGCGCCGTGCAGCGACCGTGCCCGCGAGCGAGCAGATCCGCTCGCGGGCACGGCGCCGCGCGGCATGCGCTGGCTGCTCCTCGAGGTCGCGACGAGCTGGGGTCCGAACGCGCTGCTCGATGCGCCGTTCGACCGTGAGGTCGGGCGCCGGCTCGTGCGCCGTGCGGAGGCGGCCGACCTGCGGATCCTCGCGATCCGCCGACCGGGGCGTCGCACGCCGCCACCCGTGCAGCGCTGGGCGGTCGTCGATTCCCGGCCCGGCAGCGAGTCGATCGCCTGGGGTGAGGCGACGGATGCCGCGGAACTGCTCGACCTGCCGCTCGACGGCTCGGCGGGCACGGCCTCGAGCGAACCCGTCTACGCGGTGTGCGCACATGGCCGCCACGATCGATGCTGCGCCGTGCGGGGTCGCCGCGTCGCCGCCGCGCTCGCCGCGGCGAGGCCCGAGCAGACCTGGGAGTGCTCGCACGTCGGCGGCGACCGGTTCGCCGGCACGATGGTCGTGTTCCCGCACGGCCTCTACTACGGGTACGCCGACGACGGCGATCCGAGGCGCATCGCCGATGCGTTCGACTCGGGCCTCGTGGTGCCCGATCGCCTGCGCGGGCGCAGTTCGCTCAGCCACGCAGTGCAGGCCGCCCAGCACTATGCGCGGCGAGCGTTCGGCGACGACCGCATCGTCGCGTACCCGCCGATCGAGGAGGTCGCGACCGCCGACGGATGGCGCGTGCGCCTCGCGGTCGACGGCGACCCCACCGGGGACGGCGCCGACGCCTCGATCGTCGTCGACCTCGTCGAGGAGGCCTCGCCGCCGCTGCTCTCCACCTGCGCGGCGACGCGGCCGGTCCGGGTGCGGCAGTACGCCCTGCGGCGAATCGTTTCCTCCTAGGCTGGGCAGGCGTCGATTCGACAGGAGCGCACATGACGGAGCATCACCGATGACGCAGAACGGCGGCGTCTCGTTCTGGCTGCAGCAGGTCGGCCTGCCCTCGCCCCGCCCGGCGCTGCCGGGCGACCTGTACGCAGATGTCGCGATCGTCGGCGCCGGCTACACGGGACTCTGGGCGGCGTACTACCTCAAGCGCGACCAGCCCGACCTGCGCGTCGCCGTGCTCGAGCGGCGCTTCGCCGGCTACGGCGCCTCGGGACGCAACGGCGGGTGGCTCACCAACTCGGTCACGGGCGGGCGCGAGCAGTATGTGAAGCGCCATGGGCGCGACGCCGCGATCGCCCAGCAGGTCGCGCTCAACGAGACCGTCGACGAGGTGATCACGGTCGCCGCGGCCGAGGGCATCGACGCCGACATCCACAAGGGCGGCGAACTCACCATCGCGAACACGCCCGCGCAGCTCGGCCGGCTGAAGGCCTTCGCCGCGTCGGAGCAGTCGTGGCCGGCGACCGACCTCGAGCTGCTCGACGCCGCGCAGAGTTCGGCGCGCGTGAACGTGGCGGGCACCCTCGGCGGTGCGTGGCATCCGCATTGCGCGCGCGTGCACCCCGCGAAGCTCGCGCTCGGGCTCGCCGAGGCGGTCGAGCGCCTGGGCGTCACGATCTACGAGAACACGACCGTCACCGAGATCCGCGAGGGCGAGGCGCGCACCGACCACGGCACCGTGCGCGCCGCGCACATCCTGCGCGCGACCGAGGGCTTCACGCCCGACCTGCAGGGCGAGCACCGCACCTGGCTGCCCATGAACTCCTCGCTCATCGTGACCGAACCGCTCGCGGCATCCGTCTGGCAAGACCTGGGCTGGAACGATCGCGACACGCTCGGCGACATGGCGCATGTCTACATGTACGCCCAGCGCACCGCCGACGACCGCATCGCATTCGGCGGCCGCGGCGTGCCCTACCGCTACGGCTCGCGCGTCGATCAGGACGGCCGCACGCAGCCGCGCACGATCGAGAGCCTCACGGCACTGCTCACCCGCTTCTTCCCGGCAGCGGCGGATGCCTCGATCGATCACGCCTGGTCGGGGGTGCTCGGCGTTCCCCGCGACTGGGCCGCGACCGTCGTGCACGACCGCTCGACCGGACTCGGCTGGGCCGGAGGCTACGTCGGCACCGGGGTGACGGCGACGAACCTCGCCGGCCGCACGCTGCGCGACCTCGTGCTCGGCCACGACACCCCGCTCACCCGACTGCCGTGGGTGGGTCATCGCGCGCGCAGGTGGGAGGTCGAGCCGCTGCGCTGGCTCGCGGTGCAGGCGATCTACGGCGCGTACCACGCGGCCGATCGCGCCGAACTGCGCGGCCGAGCGACCACGTCGCCGATCGCGCACGTCGCCGACCTCGTCGCGGGGCGCTGAGGGGCCGGCCATGACCGCGACCGACCTCGAGACCCCGACCGGCCTCACCGCCGCCGAGGTCGCCGAGCGCACAGCCGACGGCCGCTCGAACGCGTTCACGCAGCAGTCGAGCCGCAGCGTCGCGAGCATCGTGCGGGCGAACGTGCTCACGCTGTTCAACGGCATCATCGCCGCCTGCTTCCTCGTGCTGCTGCTGCTCGGCCGCTGGCAGGACGCCCTGTTCGGCATCAGCGCCATCGCGAACACGGTCATCGGCTCGGTGCAGGAGTTCCGCGCGAAGGCCGCACTCGACAGGCTGGCGCTGCTGCACGCGCCTCGGGCGCGCGTGCGCCGAGACGGCGGGGTGAGCGAGGTCGCCGTCGCCGAGGTCGTGCTCGACGACGTGCTCGTGCTGCGCGCGGGCGATCAGGTTCCGGCCGATGCCCGCGTCGCGGCATCCGCTCACCTGCAGCTCGACGAGTCGATGCTCACCGGCGAGTCCGACGCGGTCGACAAGGTGCCGGGCGACGAGGTGCTCTCGGGCTCGGTCGTGATGGCGGGCGAGGGCGAGGCCGTCGTGGTGCGGGTCGGGGCCGACTCGTTCGCGAACAAGCTCGCCGCCGAGGCGAAGAAGTTCTCGCTCGTCGCGAGCGAGCTGCGCTCCTCGATCGACAGGGTGCTGCGCGTCGTGAGCTGGATCGTCGGGCCGATCGCCCTGCTCGTGTTCAACGCGCAGATGTTCGTGTTCGGCGGCTGGGAGCAGGCCCTCGAGTCGGGCGACTGGCGCCAGGCCGCCGTGAACACGATCGCCGCGCTCGTGGCGATGATCCCGCTCGGCCTCGTGCTCATGACGAGCATCGCGTTCGCGGTCGGCGCGGTGAAGCTCGCGCGGCAGCAGGTGCTCGTGCAGGAGCTCGCGGCCGTCGAGGGGCTGGCGCGCGTCGACCTCATCTGCCTCGACAAGACGGGCACGCTCACCGAGGGCAGCATCGTGTTCGACGCGGAGCACCCCATCACGGATGCCTCGGGCTGGCGCCACGTGCTCGCCTGGTACGGCGCCGACCCCGACGCGAACGCCACCGCCCGCTGCCTCGCCGAGCCCTACGACGAGGTGCCCGCCGCCGCGCCGGTCGCCCGCATCCCGTTCTCATCGGCCCGCAAGTGGAGCGCGGTCGAGTTCGCCGCGGGCGGTGACGCCGAAGGCAGCGGGGCCGCGGGCAGCTGGGTGCTCGGCGGGCCCGAGATGGTCTTCCCCGACGACCGGCTCGCGGGCGACGCACGTGAGCTCGCGGCATCCGGCCTTCGCACGCTCGTGCTCGCGCACGGCCGTGAGCCGCTCGACGAGGAGACCGAGCTGCTGCCCGGCGACCTCGAGCCGGTCGCGCTCGTCACGTTCCGCGAGCGCATCAGGTCGGATGCCGCGGAGACGCTGGCGTACTTCGCCGAGCAGGACGTCGCCGTGCGCATCATCTCGGGCGACAACCCCGACACCGTCGCCGCGATCGCCAGGAGCGTCGGCCTCGACGCGCCGACCGGATACGACGCGCGGCAGCTGCCCGAAGACCCGGTGCAGCTCGCCGCGGTGCTGCGCAACCACCTCGTCTTCGGCCGCGTGACCCCGCAGCAGAAGAAGGCCATCGTCGTCGCGCTGAAGCAGGACGGGCACACGGTCGCGATGACCGGCGACGGCGTCAACGACGCGCTCGCGATCAAGGAGGCCGACATCGGCATCGCGATGGAGTCGGGGGCGTCGGCGACGAAGGCGGTCGCGCGCATCGTGCTGCTCGACGGCAGGTTCTCGCATCTGCCCGGCGTGGTCGCCGAGGGCCGCCAGGTCATCGCGAACATCGAGCGCGTCTCGATGCTGTTCCTCACGAAGACGGTCTACGCGACCGGGCTCGCGGTGCTGTTCGGCGCGTTCGTGCTGGAGTTCCCGTTCCTGCCCCGCCAGCTCTCGGTCATCGACGGCCTCACGATCGGGCTGCCCGCGTTCTTCCTCGCGCTCATGCCGAACGCCAGACGCTACGAGCCGGGGTTCCTGCGGAGGTCGCTGAGCTTCGCGATCCCGGCGGGCATCGTCATCGCGGTGGCGCTGCTCGTCTACAGCTGGGCGGCGACGCAGGCCGGCATCGGCGAAGACGAGCTGCGCACGGGGTCGACGCTGCTGCTCACGATCATCGGCCTCTGGGTGCTCACGGTGCTCTCGCGCCCGATCGACGGCTGGAAGATCCTCATCATCGGCTCGATGATGATCGGCCTGATCCTCGTCTACTCGGTGCCGCTCGTGACCGAGTTCCTGATGTTCGAGGACCCGACCATCGTGACGGCGGCGCTCGTGCTGCTCGTGTCGGTCGTGAGCATCGCCGCGATCGAGGTCATCCGGTACGCGCACCTTCGGTACGTGCGAAGAACCGTGCGGTTCGACCCGTCCACAGCACCGTGACGGCGGATGCCGCGAGCACGAGTTCGACGTACAGGAACCACTGATCGGGCGAGGCCACCACGCTGACCACGTCGAGCGCGATCGAGATGCCGAGCAGCACGGTCACGAGCACGCGCGCGTCGCGGCGCGCCCGGGTGAGGCCCGACGCGATCGTGATCATGAACAGGCCGAGCAGGATGCCGCAGGCGCCCACGATGGTGACGACGAACCGCTCGGTCTCGGAGGTGTCGGGCAGGTAGCGGCCGAACATCAGCGCGATGCCCGCGATGACCTGCACGACGCCGTTGAGGTAGCCGAGCACGACGGCGACGATGAGCTCGGTCGGCGGACGCGGCGCACGCGTGGTCATAGGGGCGACCCTAGCCGACCCGCTCGTCGACCACGGCCCGCAGGTCGCGGTGCGCCGCCCGGATGCAGTCGGGAAGCGACGCCCCGTCGTCGAGGAGCCAGCGGGCGAAGCCGACGTGGAAGAGCGCGACGCCGGCGGAGGCCGCGACCTCGGCGGCGGCGTCGGGAGTACCGCGCTCGCGGAGCGCGGCCGCCGAGGCCAGCCGGAGGCGTTCGAGCTTGAGCAGCTCGCGCTCCTGCAGGCTCGCGTCGGAGGCGATGACCGCGGCCCGCTGCACGGAGAAGGCGCGGTCGCCCTCGATGAGCGTGCCGGCCGCGGCGAACGCACCGACCATGGTCTCGAGGACCGGCAGGTCGTCGGGTGCGGCGGCGATGGCGGCGACGACGGCCTGCTGCAGCCCCCCGGAGCGGTCGAAGAGCACCTCGCGCTTGTCGGTGAAGTAGCGGAAGAACGTGCGCTCGGTCACGCCCGCTCGTTCGGCGATCGCGGCGACGGTCGTCTGCTCGTAGCCGCGCTCGCCGAAGAGTTCGAGCGCCGCCCTGCCGAGTCGCTCCTGCGAGCCGCCTTCCCATCGTGCCATGGGTTCAGTCTAGGTGATGACAGATGCTGACATCGGTGCTATCCTGAGTGATGTCAGGCTATGACATCACGAGCCTGACAGGAAAGGACACCACCATGAACCTCTTCGTCACCGGTGCATCCGGCTGGATCGGATCCGCCGCCGTCGCCGAACTCCTCGCCGCAGGCCACCGGGTCGTCGGGCTCGCCCGCTCCGAGGCATCCGCCGCCGCCATCGAGGCGCAGGGCGCCACCGCCGTTCGGGGCACGCTCGCCGACCTCGACACGCTGCGCGAGCAGGCCGCCGCCGCCGACGGCGTGCTGCACCTCGGCTTCGTGCACGACTTCAGCGACTACCAGGCCGCCGGCCGCACCGAACGCGCCGCCATCGAGACCTTCGGCGACGCGCTCGAGGGCTCGGGCAAGCCGCTGCTCTTCGCCTCGGGCATGGTCGGGCTCGCCGACGGCCGACCCTCCACCGAAGCGGATGCCTCGCCGCACAGCACGCCCGAATCCCCGCGTGGCGGCGGCGAGACGCTCGCCCTCGGGTTCACCGAGCGCGGCATCCGCTCGGTCGCCCTGCGCTTCGCCCCGACCGTGCACGGCGTCGGCGACCACGGCTTCATGTCCGCGCTCGTCGGCATCGCGCGCGATCGCGGCGTCGCGGGCTACCTCGGCGACGGCGCGAACCGGTGGCCGGCCGTGCACCGCCTCGACGCCGCGCACCTCGTCGCCCTCGCCGTCGACGGCGCGCCGGCCGGCAGTCGCGTGCACGCGGTCGCCGAGGAGGGCATCGCCACGCGCGAGATCGCCGAGGCCATCGGCCGCGGACTCGGCCTGCCGACCGCGTCGATCGCGCCGGATGCCGCGGCCGAGCACTTCGGCTGGGTCGGAGGCTTCTTCGGCGCCGACATCCCGGCCTCGAGCGAGCAGACTCGCGCGCTGCTCGGATGGGAGCCGACGCACCCCACCCTGCTCGAGGACCTCGCCGCGGGCGCGTACTTCTGAGTCGTTGCACGAGGAGCGGATCGTTCGCAAGGGCTGGCCGGGTCGCGGCATCCGGGCATAGCTTCAGAACATGAGCATCGACAACGGACCTCAGCCGAACGTGTTCGACCTCGAGACGGCGACGAAGCAGAACGCCACGTATCGCACGGTCGCCTGGAGCGGAAAGTACCTGCAGGTGACCCTCATGTCGATTCCCGTGGGGGAGTCGATCGGGCTCGAGGCGCACCCCGAGACCGACCAGTTCCTGCGGCTCGACGCGGGCCGCGGCCTCGTCAAGATGGGTCCGGCCGAAGACGACCTCCCGCTCCAGCAGGAGGTCTCCGACGGCTGGAGCATCCAGGTGCCGGCGGGCACCTGGCACGACGTCGAGAACATCGGCGACGAGCCCATGCGCCTCTACGTGGTCTACGCACCGGTGCACCATGCCGCGGGCATCGTGCAGGCCACCAAGGAGGACGCCGACCGCGATGAGGAGGCCGGCGTCGACGAACCGCCGGCCTGGAGCGTGCAGCCCCCGGGCGGCCAGCCCGACGAGCACGCCTGAGTCGAGGCGCGATCAGCTCGCCGGCGTCAGCTCAGCGCGGTCAGCTCAGTGCTGTCAGCTCGAACACCGGATGCCGATCGGCCTCGGCGGCGAAGGCCTCCGGGGCGTCGTCGGGCTTCGCCGTGAAGTAGGGCAGCACGAGCGGGGCGACCGCGACGTAGCGCTTCAGCACCGGTCCGATCTCGTCGGGTCGGGCCTCGCGTGCGGCGAACCTCCGGCTCGCGCGGCCGCGCGAGAGCCGCACCTCTGGGGCGGCTCGCACGTTGTGCACCCACGCGACCGTGCCGTACGGCGAGACCAGCCACACCGACCCGCCGACCTCGATGGGCGTGACCGGCATCGAGCGGAGCTCGCCGCTCTTGCGGCCGCGCACCGAGAGCACCGAGGTCTTCGGGATCAGGCCGGCGCGGGCCAGCACTCGCATCACGGCGTTCGCGGCCTTCATGGCGCCGTTCGGCTCGTACTTCTTCGGTGCATCCTGTTCGCTCATCGTGTTCCTCCGATCCGGTTCGCGGTTCTCGAAGTCTCATTGCCGGTCACGAGTGCCTCAAGGGGGTTGCGCCCGGAGGCCTCGGCTTGCAGCCGGGGCGCCGGGAGCCGGGCGGTGGGCGTCGGGCGGTGCGTGCCGGGCGTTGGGCGGCGCTATGCCGAACCGTCGCGCGGGCGGGGACCGTCCACGAGTCGCCGGATGCCGGCGCGGGCGAGCATGAGCACGACGATCAGCAGCGTGACGGAGAGGAATCCGCCGAGCTGCACGGCGTCGCCGAACACCAGGTCGGTGATCCACAGGATCAGGAACTTGCTGCCGCCGCCGAGCAGCATCAGCAGGGCGACGTTCGCCACCCTGCGCGCCGCCGTGCGCGACGCGCGCATGCGGTCGAGGATCCGGGTCTTCAGGACGGCGATGACCTCGAGCGCGAGCTTGAACAGCACTGCGGTGAGCAGCGACACGAGGAACGACTCGGCGATCACGTCGGGGAAGAACTGCGTGAACAGGCCGAGCACGACGAGGTAGACGAACACGTCGACGACATCGACGGCACGGATGCGCACGTTACGCCGAACCGCTCGGGCGAAGGCGTCCACGCAGGAACGGCAGCACCGGGGCCCGGTACACGAGGGCCGGCGCATGCCGCGGCTCGAGCGCGAACTCGGCCTGGCCGAAGCGCCAGACACGGTTGAAGAGGAACACGCCGATCGTCACCGACTCGTCGGTCGGAACCTGCCAGGTGCCGACGCCCCATTGCGCCGGATGTCCGAGCCCGCCGATCACGAGCGTCGGCCTCACGCCCCGGTGCAGCGCGAACCACGGCCGGTGCAGGGTGAGTTCGATGCGGCGGGTCGTCTTCGCCCTGGAGTCGGTCACCCGCCAAGGCTAGCCGTGATCCTCGGGAAGCCGGGGCGCAGAGGATCGGAGCGCAGGGGATCGGAGTGCAGAGGATCGGAGTGCAGAGGATCGGAGCGCGGAGAGCCGGCGGAACGGGATGCTCGACGCCGCGATGAGCACGCACATGAGGGCGAGGTCGAACACGGCGATCCATGCACCGCGCGGCAGCGTGAGCGCGAGGGTGCTTCCGCGCACGAGCGGGCCGGTCAGCAGCGCGCCCACGAGCGAGATGCCGAAGGCCAGGATGCCGCAGACGATCCGGGCCCAGGTCGGGCGCCCGCCTCCGAGCGCCCAGCCGCCGACGATCGCCGTGAGCGCCACGAGCACGGCGCCGCCGCCGAGGCCCTGCGTCACGAAGTCGACGAGCGCCCCCGGCTGCAGCATCGGGGCGATCGCGAAGGCCAGCGGGGAAGCCGCGCACCAGCGCAGCATCCGTCGTTCCCGAGCGGATGCCGCGGGGCCGACGCTCGAGGCCCATCCGACCGCCGCGCCCACGACCAGCCCGGGCAGCAGCACGGCCTCGAACGTCGCCCAGCTGACGACGGACATGGGCCCGCTGAGTTCGGCCATCCACGCGCGCAGGGCGCCCGCCCACGCGAGGCCCGCAGTCGCCCCGACGACGACGCGCGCCCATCGTTGTCGTCGCGGCATCCGCTCGCTGTCCGTGTCGCCCACGTCGGCGACGATGCGCTCGGTCATGGCTCCTCCTCGGTGGAACGGTGACGACCGGTACGGTACGCCGAGTCGCGTCGTGCGGCATCCGGGCGGTCACGGATGTCCCGTGAGGTCGGCTCCGTGAGGTCGACTCCGTGAGGTCGGCCCCGTGACATCCGCCCGCGAGGCCGGCCCGTGACATCCGCCGGCCTTCGGCGCATGCTGGAGGACATGGGAACCGTGACGATCTCATTCGAAATGACGCTCGACGGGGTGTTCGACCAGATGGACCAGTGGTTCGACGAGCACGATCCCGGGCTGGAGCGGGCCTCCGACGCCCTCGTCTTCGGTGCCGACGCGGTGCTGATCGGGCGGGAGAGCTACGAGTTCTTCCGCGAGTACTGGCCGAAGCAGACGGACGATCGCGGCTTCGCGGCGCACTACAACGCGCTGCCGAAGTTCGTCGCCTCGCGAACGCTGACCGGGCCGCTCGACTGGAACGCGACGCTCATCGAGGGCGACGTCGCCGAGGCGGTGCGCGCGCTGCGCGATCGGTACGGCTCGATCATCTCGCACGGCTACGGCGAGCTGGCCGCGACCCTCGTCGACGCGGGCCTGGTCGACGAGGTGCACGTCGGCATCCATCCGTTCCTCATCGGCGACGCCGAGGTCCGGCTGCGCTCGCCGCATCCGGTCGGGCTCCGGCTGCTCGGCGTCGAGTCGTACGAGTCGGGCATCATCGCCGCGAGGTACGCGCCGGGGTCGCAGGCGGGGTCGTCGGCGGGGACGCCGGCTGGGGCGCCGGCTGGGGCGCCGGCTGGGTCGCGGCATGCATGAGGTCGGCAGGCTCGATCCCGACGAGTTCTGGTCGGTGCTCGACGACACCGACGGCGAGGTGCGCCGCGGATTCGCCGATCGACCGGCCTACACGGTGAGCGGATGGCACGGCGCGACGATGCTCGGCGAGTGGTCGTTCGGCAGCGGCATCCGCGCGGTGACGTGTATCGCCGATGGCGTGCTCACGGCCGAGACCGGGCCGCGCGTGGAGGTCATGGTCGACGACCTCGAGCCGCGGGCGTTCGTCGCCGAGCGGCGGGCGTTCGCCGCCTCCGCTGCGGGCAGTGATGAACGGCCGCCTAGGTCGCTGCCTGGGTCGCTGCCTGGGTCGCCGCCGGCGAGGTCGCCGTTCGCCGTCGGTCCGTCGGCGCCCGATGAGATCATCGACATCCCGGTCGACGGCGTGGCCGAGCCGTTCGAACTCTGGGTCGACGGCGATCGAGCCTGGGCCGCCGGACGCATCGGCCCGGCCACCGTGGTCGTCGTCGCGATCGGGCATCCGATGGCGGATGTCGCGCTCGAGCGAGTGCTCGACGTGGAGCCGTTGCTCGCCGCGCGGCGGCGGTGGATCAGGGCGATGCGGAGCGGGGTCTGACGCTCTTCTCGTCGGGCTCCGTGCTTCTTCGACTCGTCCTCCACAGGCGCCGGTCGCGGCAGATTGTCCACAGGGAATAGTGCTGGTCAAGGCTGGTTTCTGATGGCCGATGAATGTCGGTGGGTCGTGATGGAATCGAAGCATGGAACCCCTCGAGACGCCGTCGGCAGGAGCGCCGCGTCCCGACGGCACCGCCGCAGAGCTCGAGGCCGAACTCGCGGCCGAACTCGCGGCGATCGTTGAGCTCGAGCGCGGCATCCGCGTGGCTCAGGCCGAGCAACTGCGTCTCGTGGCGCGCGCTCGCGACCGGGCGGCGCTGCTCGAGGGCGTGCACGACGGCAGCTCGTCGAGCGATCGCGAGTTCGCCACGCGCGCGTTCGTCGCCGAGCTCGCGACGAGGCTGGTCGTCTCCGGCGCGCGCGCGTCGGGCATGCTCGGCGACGCGATGCGGCTCGAACAGCTGCCGATCGCGGCCGCCGCGTTCGCCGCCGGCGACCTCGGGCTCGAGCAGGTGCGCACGATCATCGAGGTCACCACGGGCGCATCCGCGGCCCTGGCCACGCGCCTCGAGACGGAGGCCGTCGATCGTGCGGCTCGGCAGACCAATGCATCGCTGCGTCGAAGCCTGCTCCGATTGCGCGAGCGCCTCGAACCCCTTCCGCTCGAGCAGCGGCGTGCCGAGGCCGAGCTCGAGCGCCGCGTCTGCATCGAGCCCGCGCGCGACGGCATGGCCTGGCTCAGCGTGTTGCTGCGGGCCGAGCGCGCCCACGCCATCAAGGCGAGGCTCGACGCGATCGCGGTTCGCGCGGGTGATGCGGTCGTGGGTGGCCTGATCAGGGCGAATGCCGCGGGTCGCGCCGAAGGCACGGACTCCGCGAATGCCACGGGCGTCGCGGACGCGACGGGCGCCGCGGGCGTCGCAAACGCCACGGGCGTCGCGGACGCCGCCGATGCGCCAGACGCCGCGGGTCTCGCCGGCGCCCCGAACGACCCGAACGACCCGAGTGCCAGCCTCGGTGGTCGGGCTGACACGCGCACCTCGGCACAGCGCGCCGCCGACCTCGCGGCCGACCTCCTGCTGGCGGGCGAGCTGTCCGGTGAGCTGGCCGGCGAACTGTGCGCAGAAGGCGCCGGCGAGTTCGACGACCCTGCGCTCGCGCCGCTCGCACGGCTCACGGCGATCGGAGCCGTGGTGCCCCGCATCCTCGTGACCGTGCCGGTGCTCTCGCTGCTCGGCCACACCGACGAACCGGCCGAACTCGATGGCTACGGCCCGATCGACGCCGAGACCGCACGCAGGCTCGCGGCCCACGCGCCGAGCTTCCAGCGCATCCTGACGCACCCCGAGACCGGCGCCTTCCTCTCCTACGGGCGCACGACCTATCGGGTTCCCGCAGACCTGGCCGGCTACCTCGCCGTCCGCGACGGCGGTTGCCGGTTCCCGGGGTGCGGTCGCCGCGCCCGCCAGACCGACATCGACCACACCGTCGACTGGGCGCGCGGCGGGCAGACCGGCCATGAGAACCTCGCCCATCTCTGCCGCTCCCATCACCGGCTCAAGCACCGAACCCGCTGGCGCATGACGCAGGAGCCCGGGGGCGTCATCCGCTGGACCTCACCGACCGGCCACGTCACGCGCACCTACCCCGAGCGTCCGTTCGGAGCGCTCTCGGCGTCGATAGACTCGCCCGCGTGACAGAACCCATCAGCATCGTCGTCGAGATCACCACCCTGCCGGGGCAGGGCGAGCGGCAGCGGGAGGCCTTCCGAACGCTCGCGCCGCTCGTTCGCGCGGAGCCCGGATGCCGTCGCTACGAGCTCTACGCCGTCGAAGACGAGACCGACCGATTCGTGATCCTCGAGGAGTGGGAGTCCCAGCAGGCCATCGACGCCCACGACGTCGCACCCCACATGGTGGCCGCCGACGCTGCGAACCGCGCGTTCCGCGCCGGTCCCGCCCGAGTCCAGAAGTTGGCCCCGACCGGCCTCTAGAACTGCTCGTCTCCGTGGCGCTCGGTATGCGAGACAGCCCGCTCACCGAGAGCGAGGGGCGAGGTGTTGCGGGCATCGGCCGGCGAGGGCGACGATCGACGACATCGCGCCGGAGTGCTCCCTCTCGACGAGCACCGTGGGCAACTCCCTCGAGGCGTTCACCGTCGCACGCGATCGCGGCTGGCCCTGAGCGCAGCGACGAGCAGCCTCTCAGCGAGCGGATGCCACGCGCTCACGCGCTCACGCGCTCACGCGCTCACGCGCTCACGCGCTCACGCGCTCACGCGCTCACGCGCTCACCCAGCTCGGCTCGGCGAACAGCTCCTCGAGCTCGCGCACGAGTCGTGCCGTGTGGAATCCGTCGGCCGCCGCATGGTGGATCTGCACCGCGATCGGCATGAAGACGCGCTCGCCGCGCTCGATGTAGCGCCCGAGCGTGAAGATCGGCAGTAGGTGGTCGGTGCCGCCGTCGATCTGCAGGGTGAACCCGGTGAAGCTCGTCCACGGCAGGCTCGACACGTCGAACGCGTTCGGCGGCAGCTCGCCCTGCGGGAACATCGTGGTCGCGCTCGCCGCGCCCGCGAGCAGTTCGGCCGCACGGTCGTGGAAGCGCCCGAAGTCGGCGTCGTACGTCGCGAACACCGCGGCGAACGTCTCGCGCTCGGCATTGAACACCGTGAAGGCGGGGTGCACGACCGGCCAGACGGCCGGCTCGCCGGCCTCGGTCAGCGCCAAGCGGAACTCGCGGTGTCGGTTCACGACCGTCGCGATCGCCCAGATCTGCGCGACGTACGTCTTGCGCGACGACGTGCGCAGCGCTGCGGCGAACGCGGTCACGTCGAGCTCGACCGTGATCGCGTAGGTGCACGGCACCCGGTGGTGGTAGTGCTCGAACGTCTCGCGGCGGTTCCAGGTGTCGAGGTCGATCGGGTCGGGAGTGCTCATCGTGCGATTCACGATACTTCGAGGCGCCGCGCGAGCACCTTGGCGCGCTCGAGCTGCACGGCGCGGGCACGCGACGCCGCGAAGCGGAGCAGGCCGAACGGCGCACGCAGGTCGAGCGTGTCGATGACGCGCGAGCCCGCGGCATCCGCTCGGATGTCGTATCGATACCGCATGCGAACGCGACCGGGGCTCACCACGTCGCCGCCGACGACGAGCGCCGCCGGGTCGGTGTCGTCGAGCCCGAGCGTGACGTCGATGGCGTTGTCGAGATGACGCCCGAACGGCAGCGGGAAGCGCTCGACCGCGACGTACCGGCTCGCCGTGCCGTCGCGCGCGATGTCGCGCACCTCGACGACGAGCGGCGAGAGGCCGACGTAGTTGCGCGGCTCGGCGAGGTGCTCGGCGATCTCGCGGGGTGCGGCACGAAGCGCGAACTCGTGGCGCATGCGGCGTTGGGGCATCGGGCTCTCAGCCGACCCGCGCGAGGAACTCGAGCACACGCTCGGTGAGCAGTCGCGTCGCCGCGGCGTCGTAGCTCGGCAGGCTGGAGTCGGCGAAGTAGTGCTGGTCGCCGGGGTAGAGGAAGAGCTCGACGGCGTCGGATGCCGCGACGAGGGCGCGTGCGGCGTCGACATCACCCTCGTCCATGAAGATGGGGTCGCCCTCGGCGCCGTGGATCTGCGCGGGCAGCCCCGCCGGCCACGTGCCGAACTCGTCGGCCGGCACGCAGGAGTAGAAGAACAGCGCACCCTTCGCCCCGGGCCGGGTCTGTGCGAGCATCTGCGCCGGCAGGACGCCGAGCGAGAAGCCCGCGTAGACGAGTCCGTTCGGCAGCGCTTCAGCCGCGCGCTCGCCGCGGGCCATGATCTCGCCCCAGCCCACCTCGCGGGCGTAGCCGACCCCCTCGTCGATCGAGCCGAACGTGCGCCCCTCGAAGAGATCGGGCGCGTGCACCGTATGGCCCGCCTGGCGCAGTTCGTCGGCGAAGGCGCGCAGGCCCTCGTTGGGGCCGAGCGCATGGTGGAAGAGCAGGACCTCTGACATGTGCGTGACGATACTCGCGGGGTGCGACAGTGTCGACAGCCCGGTGTCGACAGCGCAGTGTCGACAGGGGCAGGTCACGCGGACGTGCGCGTGTGCACCCGCGCGCCGTCCGCGTTGAAGAGGCACAGCACTTCGAGCATGTCGGGGCCGGGGTTGGCGTACCCGTGCGGCACCCGGGTGTCGAACTCGGCGGCCTCGCCGGCCTCGATGATGAGGTCGTCGTCGCCGAGGAGCAGCCGCATGCGCCCCGAGATCACGTAGACCCAGTCCCAGCCGGGGTGCACGAACTGCCGGATGGGCTTCTCGGGCGTCGGCGGATGCACCTGCTTGAACGCCTCCCACGACCCGGAGCCGCCCGAAAGCGGCACCGTCACGACGCCGTGCCGCAGCCGGGGTCGCGGGTGGATGCGCGGATCGCCGAGGGCCGGGGCCCCGACGAGGTCGTCGAGCGGCAGCCGGTACAGCCGTGCGAGCGGCAGCAGCAGGTCGAGCTGCGCCCGCCGCGAACCGGACTCGAGGCGCGACAGGGTGCTCGTCGAGATGCCGCTCGCCTCGCTCACCGCGCGCAGCGTCATGCCCCTGGACTCGCGGATCGCGCGCAGCCGTTCGCCGATTCCGGCCAGTTCGTCGCGCTGCTCCATGCTGCTGTTCCCCGCTGCTCGCTGTTGCTGTTCCGGCAATCAGTATTGCTGTTCCGTCGGGTGCCGCGCAAGCATTGACGGCATGGACACAGCACAGGAACGAGCGGATGCCTCGAGCACAGCGGATGCCTCGGGCACAGCGGACGTCGTCATCGTCGGCGGAGGCCCGGCCGGCCTCAGCGCGGCACTCTCGCTCGGGCGAGCGCGTCGACGGGTCGTCGTGGTCGACGAGGGCCGGCCCCGCAACAGGACCGCCGCCCACATGCACGGGGTGCTCGGCCACGACGGGCTCCCGCCGCTGCGGCTGCGCGAGCGCGGGCGCGAGGAGGCCGCCGGCTACGGCGTGCGGTTCATCGACGGCGGGGTGTCGGCAGCCCGAGCGGGTGACGACACCGGGCAAGCCGGCACCATCGCGGCCGGCGCCATCGAAGCCGGCACCATCGAGGTCGACACCGCGGAGGGCACGATCCGCACCCGCCGACTCCTCGTCGCGACCGGCCTCGAGGACGTGCTGCCCGACATCCCCGGCTTCCGCGAGCAGTGGGGTCGCGGCGTCGTCGTCTGCCCGTACTGCGACGGATGGGAGCACCGCGACGACGTCATCGGCATCGTCGCGACCTCACCGCGCAGCGTCGAGCAGGCGCAGCTCCTGCGGCAGTGGTCGGACCGGGTCGTGTACTTCGAGAACGCCGTCGGCGAGGCATCCGCCCTCGAACTCGAGCGACTGGAGGCACGCGGCATCCGCATCGAAACCCGGGGCCGTGACCGGCCTCGTCATCGATGGCGCAGACCGTCTCGCGGGCGTGCAGGTCGGCGGGCGCGTGGTCGCCGTCGGCGTGATCTTCACCGGCCCGACGCTGCGCCCGCGCGATGCCCTGCTGCGCTCGCTCGGGGCGGCGACGACGGATGCCTCGGGCGGGGCCGGACCCGAGGGCTGGGTCGAGATCGACGACGACGGGCGCACCTCCGTGCCCGGCGTCTGGGCGGTCGGCAACGTCGTGAACCTGCGCGCGAACGTCTCGGTGTCGCTGGGCCTCGGCTCGCTCGTGGCCGGGGCGCTGAACGCCGACCTCGTGGCTGACGACATCGCCATGGCGGTGGCATCCGCTCGGTGATCGGAAGCGCTCAGGGCGAACATCGCCCCCGTGTCGAAGTGCCGCGCGCAGAATGGGCTCATGGTCGAGATCTCCGATGACGAGTTCGAGCGCATGGTCGCCGACGTGTTCGACGCGCTGCCCGACGAGATGGTGAAGGGGCTCGAGAACGTCGCGATCCTCACCGCGAACCAGCCCGTCAACGAGCGTCCGCGCCTCTACGGGCTGTACAGCGGTCGCCCGCTGAAGACGCGCGGGGTCTACGGCTACGGCGAGCTGCCCGACCGCATCACGCTGTTCAAGAACACCATGCAGGAGCACAGCGCCGACCTCGACGCGCTGCGCGCCCGGGTGCGCATCACGCTCGTGCACGAGATCGGCCACTACTTCGGGCTCGACGACAAGCGGCTCGGGGAGCTGGGCTGGGCGTAGTCGTTGCCCTAGCAGCAGTAGTGGCTGTTATGATGAGGTATACCGAATCATAAGTGAGGTGAGCATGGCCGAGATCGCAACGTTGGTGCGTTCCGCCCGGCGTGCTCGTCGCTACACGCAGCGGGAGCTCGCTCACCGAGCGGGGCTCTCGCAGAGCCGTGTCGCCCTCGCCGAGAGCGCGGGCGAAGACCCACGGTTCGCGACGGCGACGCGCCTGCTCGCCGGCGCGGGCCATCGCCTCTACGCGGCACCGACCACGCGCGACGACGTCGCGACCGTCGCGGCTGATATCAGGCACGCGCTCGGGCGCGACGACGTCCGGTCCGCGTTCCGCGCCTTCATCCAGATGAACGACAACCTCGTCGCCGAGCGAGGGCTGCTGCGCGGCGTGTTGGCGATCACCGAGCCCGAATCGACGGGATCCAAGACGTGGGATGCCGCCATCGCAGCCCTCGTCGACTACCGCCTCGGGCACGCGGGTGTTCCGGCACCCGAGTGGACGAGTGCGCGCGAGCGTCGCCTCGAGCGAGCCCGGCCGCTGGCGGTCGATCCGGCCGATCCGGTGCCGCCGCGCTCGGCCGTGCCCGAGGAGTTCCTCGAGCATGGGGTGCTGGTCTGGCGGGACTCCCTGGAGAGCGTGTGATCCTGCTCGACCGAGATGACCTGATCGACGGGCTCCGCGAGCTCGTCGCCGAGCTGCACGCGGCCGGTCATCCGATCGGGCTGCGCATCATCGGCGGCGGGGCACTCGCGCTTCGGCACTTCGACCGGCGTACCACGGTCGATGTCGATGCCGTGCAGGTGAGCCCGGGCAACGAGTCCGAGGTCGTCGAGGCTGCCGAGCGCATTGCCGAGCGGCGGGGATGGCAGCTCGACTGGCTGAACTTCAAGGCCGCGCAGCTTGCGCCATGGTGGGGACGAGACATCCGATGGGAGCCGATCCATCACGACGACCTCGTGACGATCGAGGTCGCACCCGCCGACGCACTGCTCGCGATGAAGTTGAAGGCCGGCCGGCCCGGGCGTGACACCGACGACATCCGCCAACTGCTCGCGTTGTGCGGTGTCGAGTCGGTGCAGGCCGCAGACGATCTCTTCGGCGAGTTCTACCCCGGCGACGCGCTCACTGATCGAACCTGGGCGATGGTGCAGCGGATCCTCGCCGATGGGCCCCTCCATCCGCCGGTGTCGCCGCCGCCGGCAGACCTGTGGCCCCGGTCATAGCGGCGTCGAGGCTGACCGGTTCGGGTGCGGATGCCGCGTGCTCGGCGCGCTTCCGCGCCGCTGCGTTCGCGATGAATACCCCGGCGACGAGCACGAGCCCACCGATCGTCTCCCAGAGGTTCGGCACCTGCCCGAGCAGCAGCGCTGCAGAGGCCATCGCGACCACCGGCGCGAGCAGCACCCACGGCACGACCGACGCGGAGCGGTTTCGTGCGAGCAGCGCGTTGAAGATCGCGTAGCCGACGAGGGTGCAGAGCCCAGCCGTGTACAGCGTCGAGAGGATCGGGCGCCAGCCGAACGCTGCGATGCCGGCGGCGATCGCGTCGGGCCCCTCGATGAGCGCCGACAGGCCGAGCGCCGGCAACGGCACGACGAGCGACGACCACACCGTGAGGGAGAGCGCGCCGAGTCGCTTGGCGGGCGCGACCACACCGGCCTGGCGCGAGATGACGTTGCCGATCGCCCACGAGAGGGCGGCGAGCAGGCACAGCACGACCGCGAGCACCGGCGCATCGCCGCCGCGACCGAGGGCGACGACGCCGAGCCCGACCGTGCCGACGAGCACGCCGATCGTCTGCACACGACTGGGGCGCTCGCGCAGGGCGAGCGCCGCGACCACGATCGTCAGCACGACCTGCGCCTGCAGCAGCAGGGCCGCGATGCCGGGCTGCAGCCCCAACGAGATCGACGTGTAGAGCAGGGCGAACTGGCCGAGGCTCATGAAGAGCCCGACGCCGACGACGGTCTTCCAGTTCGCGAGCGGGCGTGGCACGACGACCACCGCGAGTGCGACGATCGCGAAGCGCACGGCGACGAAGAAGAGCGGCGGGATGCCGTGCATGCCCCAGTCGATCACGACGAAGTTGAAGCCCCACAGGGTTGCCACCAGGGCGGCCAGGAGCATGTCGCGTCTCGTCATGGATTCAGGTTGGCTCGCGGCATCCGGAAACACCAGCGATCATTTCTCCGACTGATTCGGTAGCATCGCTGCATGATCGATCTCGAAGCCGTCGTCGCGCTGCGGGCCGTGGCCACGAACGGCAGCGTCGCGGCGGCGGCCGACTCGCTCGGCTTCACGCCCTCGGCGGTGTCGCAGCAGATCAAGCGCCTCGAGCGCGGCACCCGTGTCGCGCTCCTCGAGCGAGTGGGCCGTGGCGTCGTGTTGACCGATGCCGGGCGTCGGCTCGTGACCTCGTCGTCGACCGTGCTCGCCGACCTCGAGCGCATCGAGGCCGACCTGCACCTGGCCGGCGGCAGCAGTGGGGCGGATGCCTCCGGCGACGCCGGCCGCCGAGTCACCGGGGAGGTGCGCCTCGGCGCGTTCTCGTCCGCGGTGCGCGGCCTGCTCGTCGATGTGCTGCCCGGCCTGCGTGCCGCGCACCCCGACCTGCGGGTGCCGCTGCGCGAGAGCGAGCCGTGGGAGACCGTCGCGCTCGTGGCATCCGGTCAGCGCGACCTCGGCATCGTGCACCGGTGGGGCGGGCTGGCGCTCGCGATGCCCGAGCACCTCGTCGAGACGCCCCTGTTCACGGATGTCGCGGACGTGATCCTGCGCCACGATCACCCCTTGGCCGATCGGCGCGAGTTGACGCCCCTCGACCTCGCCCACGAGGAATGGATCGCGACCTTCGACTCGACGATCTGCCGGCAATGGCTGCGCCGCCTCTTCGACGGCGTCTCGAACGCGCCGCGCATCGTGCACGAGTCCATGGAGTTCGAGAACCACCTCGAGCTCGTGCGGGCGGGCCTCGGCGTCGCGCTGGTGCCGCGCATGGGGCGGCCGCCGTTGCATCCCGATCTCGTGGCGGTGCCGACCGTGCAGCCGGCGTCGACGCGCGACATCGCGGCGGTGCATCGGCGCAGCCAGGCCGACTCGCCCGCGCTGCAGGCAGTGCTCGATGCGGTGCGGGCAGCGGTGGCCGGGCGCGCCGACTGACGGGCCTCATCGGCGTCGGGCGCTCACCCCCACGGGGCGGCGCACGGCGCGGTCGGCGAGCCGTTGAGCACCGGACGGAGCAGCGGCGCCAGCGCCTTCAGCACCGCAGTCGATGCGTCGCCCGTTCCGCCGTCACCGTTGCCGAGCATCGCCAGGACCGCACCGGTCAGCGCCCCACTTCAGGGGTGGGCCGGTGGGCGCACGACCGCGCTCAGCTGCCCGACTGCAACCGACCGATCTCGGCGCGAGCCGCCGCGACGATCTCGTCGTTGGTGTGGGCGTGACCGAAGAGGCCCCATCCGCCGGGCGCGGCCTCGGTGAGCAGCACCCACACGCGTTCGGTCGGGATGTGAGCGTCGGATGCCTCGACCACGAGTGCGGTGAGCTCGGCCACGACCGCGAGCTGCTTGTCGCGGTCGAGTGCCCCGGCGTTCGTGAGCACCTGAACGCGAACGTGATCGCCCGCCCCCGCGGCATCCGAGATCGCAGTGGGTTCGAGCTCGTGAACGAAGGCGGCCGTGTTGTTGCGGAACATGGGGATGTCGGGCACCTGCTCGACGTTCTTCACGATGTTCGCGGCGCGCTCGGCGAGGTCGTGGGTGTCGGCGAAGGTGCCGCGCGGAGCGTAGAGATCGATCATCGGCATGGTGGAACCCCCGGTTCAAGAAATATGATGCTCGTCATAACTGTAGATTATGACGAGCATCGTAGTCAAGGCTCAGGAGGGCACATGGCCACCGACACCCGACGTCGCATGATCGACAGCGCCGCCGTGCTCGTCGCACGCCACGGTTCACGTGGCACCTCGTTCACCGAGGTACTGGAGGCATCCGGCGCCCCGCGTGGTTCGCTGTACCACCACTTCCCGCAGGGCAAGGAGCAGTTGGTGCGCGCCGCGGTGGAGGCGGCCGGCGACCGGTCGCTGGCTCAACTCGCCGAGTTCGACGGCCTGCCAGCCGGCGAGGTGGCCTCGCGGTTCTTCGGCATGTGGCGGGCGCTGCTCACCGCGACAGATTTCGGCGTCGGATGCGCCGTGGCCGCCGTCACGGTCGACGCCGAGTCAGGCGATCTGCTCCAGGGTGCCGGCGAGGTGTTCCGCTCGTGGCGCGGGCGCCTCACCGAACTGCTCATCGCCGGCGGCGTGGCATCCGACCGTGCGGCCGGCTTGGCGGCGCTGCTCCTCGGGGCGAGCGAGGGCGGCGTGCTGCTGGCGCGGGCCGAGCGCGACATCGCCGTGTTCGACGCGGTGGCGGCCGAGACGGTCGCGGCGGTCGAGGCTGCAGTCGAGGCGGCGTAGGCGATGTCCGAGTCGCGGATCTGCATTCTGCGCGCGGCCTCACCGCGACCTGCGATCGCGCGAACGTCCGTGACGTACCCTCAGGGAAGGACGCCGGTTCGACGGACGGCGGTTCACCCGTGGTCCACACCTGCCATGACGGATGCCGGTGAGCGAGCTCGAGCCGACACCGGCAGCCGCACAACTGGAGCCCACATGAACACGCCGACACCCGCTCTGCTCACACTCGGGGTGTTGGTCACCTCGCGCAAGACCGACGAGCGGCGACTGCCGATCCATCCCTCCCACCTCGAGCGGATCGACGCCGACCTGCGCGCGAACATGATCCTCGAGCACGGCTACGGCGAGCGTTTCGGCTTCTCGGACGAACAGCTCGCTCCGCTGGTGGGCGCGATGGCCACCCGCGAGGCCATCATCGCCGAGGCCGACGTCATCGCCCTGCCGAAGCCGCTCGCATCCGACCTCGCCGATTTCCGAGACGGACAGGTGCTGTGGGGCTGGCCGCACTGCGTGCAGGACCGGGACATGACCCAATACGCCATCGACAAGGGCCTCACGCTCATCGCGTGGGAGGCCATGAACCACTGGAAGGCCGACGGCGGGTTCGGGCTGCACGTGTTCCACAAGAACAACGAGATCGCGGGGTACTGCTCCGTGCTGCACGCCCTGCAACTGTGCGGCTCGACGGGCGACTACGGGCGGCGGCTCAACGCGGTGGTGATCGGCTTCGGCGCGACCGCGCGCGGCGCCGTCACCGTGTTGAACGCGCATGGCATCCACGACGTGCGCGTGCTGACCAACCGCGACACGGCGGCCGTCGGCTCCCCGATCCCGTCCGTCGACATCATCCAGTTCGAACACGACCCCGAGGCGCCGTTCGCGAGCACCGTGAACACGGAGGACGGCCCGGTCCCACTCGCCCCGTTCCTCGCCGCGCACGACATCGTCGTCAACTGCACCCTGCAGGATCCGAACGCACCGCTCACCTACCTGCGCACCGAGGACCTCGGGGCCTTCCGCCCCGGCAGCCTCATCGTCGACGTCTCGATCGACGAGGGCATGGGATTCGAGTGGGCGCGGCCCACCTCGTTCGCCGACCCGATGTTCACGGTCGGTGATTCGACCAACTACTACGCCGTCGATCACAGCCCGTCGTACCTGTGGAACTCGGCCACGTGGGAGATCAGCGAAGCCCTGATGCCGTTCCTCCGCACCGTGATGGAGGGCCCCGGGGCGTGGGCCGAGTCGGACACGATCAGCCGTGCGATCGAGATCGAGGGCGGTCGCGTGCGCAACGAGGCGGTCCTGCAGTTCCAGGGGCGCTCGGCCGAGTACCCGTATCCCGCGCTCGTGTGAGCGTTACGGGGTGATGGTGGCAACTCCTTGGCTGGCGTCGTAACGCTCGTGGCGTGCACGCAGCGCCGTGGCAGCTGGTATGCCGGCCTTGAAGATCGTGGAGTCGCTGTCCCGGTGGTCGAGTGGCGCCGCGAAGCGACGCGTATCGAGACCCGGCCGCCCATTTCGGCTCGTGGTACGCGGACCCGCAGTCGGGGCGCGCCCGCAGGAACCTCAGCATGATGACCTTGCGCACCTCGGCGCGCTTGGCTGCCTCGATCACGTTCGCGGTGCCCTCGACGTGGACCCGTTAGGTCTGGCCGCCGATCTCGCGGTTGATGCCCGCGCAGTGCGCGACGACCTCGCACCCCTCGAACGCCTGCGTGAGCGCGTCGACGTCCCCGGTGTCGACGCCGGTGCGCCTGAAGATGATGACGGATGCCTCGGGCCCGAACTGTTGGGCCAGGGGGCGTCCGACGAAGCCGGCGCCGCCGGTGATCGCGGTGCGTGGGTGGTGGGGCATGTGGCGACCCTAGGATGCGGGCGGCTCAGTGGATCGGAGCGGTACCTCGTCGGCCTTGGTGACTCACCTTGGCCGACATCGAGCGCGCATCCGACCTCGGTATGGATGCTGCCCAAAACCAGGACCACACCAGCGAGAAGGGTTTCGTCATTTCGGCCGGACGCTGCTTAGCGGTAGATCGCAAGAACATCTAATTGGAGCGCGGGACCTTCAACCCAGAACATCTCCTGCCCGGGCGTCGGCCCCTTCCGCTCGAACTCCCGACGCTGATCACGGGGCATCTGAGAAATGATTGGCAGCCCAGGCAGCGGGCGCCATGCCGACGCTCCCCACAGTTTCGAGACCTTGCCGACAACTCGAGCGTCTCCGTCGATCTCGTCGAGAGGCTCGCCCTTCAACGAGCCCACGATGCGCCAAGCAGAATCCACGACATCGCCCAAGACGATGCTGGTCGGCATGGCCGCGCCGAATGCCGCCATAGTGTCCAATGACTCGTTGTCCGGCATCCCGGCAAGCGGGTTCGTTCCCTGCCCTCTTGAAAGATTCGCCATCATCTTCATCAGCGGAATGGCGTCGAGCAGGCCCCCAGGGCTCGCGATCTTGGAAGCATCTGCTTCGTAGAGCTCGCATGTGACATCGACGAGGTTGCCGAGACGGACCCCTTCGAGATCCGCCTCCTGCAGAATCGTCACCCACCCGAACTGCTCCTCTGCGCCATCAACGAGTTGCTGCAGTCGTTCGAATTTCGCCGGACTAGTGTCGGCAAGTTCCTCAGTGACGGTCTGCTCGCCAGATTTCTCACCGCTCACCCCGAGGACCTTCGTTCCAAGGGCCCCACCTGCGCGAGTCCCATCCTTTTCAGAACGACTCATCGCCTTGCGCAGCCCGTCCTCCACTTGGGCGATGTACTGGTCGAGCTGCGGTTCGTTCAGATACAGGAAATTGCGGAGCAAGATTAATCCATTCGACCTAGGAGACAGTTCCTTCGAACGTACTGTGCGCACCGGACATGGAACCCCCAGTTCACGGGCACACCTCCCTCGTGTTTCTCTGACACCACCGCAGTCCGCTCGAGGTTCCGATGTTCGATCGCGGCCAAAGACTAGGACACTTGCGCCAGAGCGTCGACGTCACTGGTCGACGCCGGTGCGGCGAGAGATGATGACGGATAGCTCGCCCCTGCTGTTGGGCCAGATGGCGCCACGGTTCGTTAGCTGTAGTCCTCAACATCCCGGCAGGCGGAGAAGGCGTTAGCATTCAGCCGCGTGTTCCAAATCTTTTGTGTCGCAGGGCGTATTTCGCGGCTGTGCCATTGACCATGGTCAAACCAGGAGACTGTCTCAACTTTTGCACTTCCCAGCGCGCACGCCTCATCGAGTGCGGGCTCCAAGTCAGAATCCTGCGAGGCGAGGACTACGAGATCGACGTTCGGATCGCTTGCTTCACGCACGAGTGCTAGTGCACAGAGTACGTCTACGCCTTTCTCCTGCGGCTTGCCGTCGATCATGAAATGCCCGCGCGCATCGGTTGCTTTTCGCCCATCCGCCGTGCGTTGGTAACGGTACTTGAGCGGTCTCAGCGTCACGTTCACCCGGGGGTCCAGTTCCCAGTTTGCTTTCTGGGCGAGGTTTCGTGCGTAGGCCTTGGGGTCCACATCTACGGACGGCAACCCGCGATAGACGAGGACCTTGGTGAGGACAGCGTGCGCCATTCCCGCTCGTTGATTCGCGTTGCGCCGGGAAACTAGTTGGTTTGCGAAGTGGAGGGGGTGCACAAGGTGCTCATGTGGAGGCTGATATGGCTCGAAAAGCCCCCTGCCGGTGAGATGCACATTCTGATAGTCGATGATCACAGCAGCTCTGAGGTCGGGCATCGGCGCTCCAAATGGGTAAAAAAAGCCCCACCAGTCCCGGAGGACGGTGGGGAGTTATGTGTCTCATACTTGCACGCTGACGCATCGATCGCAAACTCATCCCCTCTGGCAGACCGCCCCATTCCGGGGGATTGACAGGCTTTGCATGCATCGATATTGCGGCTCTGAGAATCTTGTCGCGAACCATGGGATCAGCGCGTGCGGACCGGGTCCAGCGCCTAGTTCGAGTTAGTTGTGCACGCTGCCTCTCGGAGACCAAGTCCCTGGCAATGCTCACGTCGAAGGGGTTTCGATGAAGGGACTAAATCTATCGCCGCCGAGGCTGGCTTATGGGTCGAGTCGGGGCCTCAACGCTACGTCGACGATTCCCCGCGGTGACGTCGGTTACCGCTCGCAGATGTGATGCACGCCCTTCCGTAAACGCATGCTGGACGCGCGGGAATACCGCGGACCCCTCCGCGTTGAACTTGAGCGTATGCCACTCAAGTTCCAGGAGGATTGGTGCCCGAAGACTTCAACCCCGAAGCCGGTGCGAGCTCGTTCGACGAGTTTCTGAGCCGGTATCTCGCGGGTGAGCAGGCTCGCCAGGCTCGGTCGATCGACCTCAGCCGGTTCCTGACCGCTCGCACGCAAGGCATCCTGCAGAAGGCAGGACGCTTCGCGCTCGAACGCGGCCAGACCGAGCTCGACGCCCTGCACATCCTGCGCGTGATCGTCGAAGACGACAGCGTGAAGCAGGCCGTCGCCCGCGTCGGCGTCGCGCCCGAGCGCATCATCACCGCGACCGAGGCACGCCTGCCCGCGGCATCCGACGTCGCCGACATCAATGCGGCCACGATCACGCCGAGCGCTTCCCGCGCGCTGTTCCACAGCTACCAGGTGGCACGCTCGGCCGGCTCGACCTACATCGACCCCGAGCACCTCTTCTTCGCACTCGTGCTCGGGCAGGACGCCCCCGCCGGCCAGGTGCTGGCGCGCGCCGGCGTCACCGCCGAGGCGCTGACCCAGCAGATCCGCGAGACGGTCGAGGCCGGGTTCGAGGGCGACGACGAGCAGTACGGTGCGAACGGCGCCGGCTCCGAGGCATCCGCGACCCCCATGCTGGACAAGTTCGGCACCGACCTCACGGCCCTCGCCGAGGACGGCGAGCTCGACCCCGTGATCGGGCGCGTCGACGAGATCGAGCAGACGATCGAGATCCTCAGCCGCCGCACGAAGAACAACCCCGTGCTGATCGGCGAGGCCGGCGTCGGCAAGACGGCGATCGTCGAGGGCCTCGCCCGCGCGATCGTCGAGGAGTCGGTGCCCGAGGCCCTGCTCGGCAAGCGCGTCATCTCGCTCGACCTGCCCGGCATGCTCGCCGGCACCCGCTACCGCGGCGACTTCGAGGAGCGCCTCACCAAGACCATGGAGGAGATCGCCTCGAACAAGGGCGAGTTCATCATCTTCATCGATGAGATCCACACGGTCGTCGGCGCGGGCGGCTCTGGCGACGGCGGAACCGACGCCGGCAACATCCTGAAGCCCCGCCTCGCGCGCGGCGACCTGCACCTCGTGGGCGCGACCACGCTCAAGGAGTACCGCACGATCGAGAAGGACCCCGCCCTCGAGCGCCGGTTCCAGCCGGTTCGCGTCGGCGAGCCCTCGATCGAAGACGCCGTGCTCATCCTGCAGGGCCTGCGCTCGGCCTACGAGGAGCACCACGGCGTCGAGTACACGGATGCCGCGCTGCGGGCCTCCGTCGAGCTCTCGGCCAGGTACCTCACCGACCGCGTGCTGCCCGACAAGGCCATCGACCTCATCGATCAGGCCGGGGCGCGACTGCGCCTCAAGCTCGGCATGAAGACGGATGTCTCCGCGCTCATCGCGCGACTGGCCGACCTCGAGGCCGACAAGAACGCCGCCGTGAGCGCCGAGCACTACGAGGAGGCCTCGCGCATCCGCGACGAGATCTCGAAGGTGCAGGGCAAGCTCGACGAGGCGACCGAGAAGGGGCAGGCCGCGGCATCCGCTGGTCTCGGCTCCGACGGTGCTGAGCGTTCGACCGTCATCGATGAGCCCGAGATCGCCGCGGTGATCTCGCGGGCCACCGGCATTCCGGTGAACCGCCTCACCGAGACCGAGCGCGAGCGCCTCGGCGACCTCGAGGGCGAGCTGCACGCGCGCGTCATCGGCCAGGACGACGCGGTCACCGCGGTCGCCAAGGCCGTGCGCCGCAGCCGCACCGGCATGGGCGACGCGCGTCGACCGGTCGGATCGTTCCTGTTCCTCGGCCCGACGGGCGTCGGCAAGACGGAGCTGGCGCGTGCGCTGGCCGACCGGCTGTTCGACGACGAGGGCGCGATCATCCGCTTCGACATGAGCGAGTTCGGCGAGCGGCACACGGTGTCGCGCCTCGTCGGCGCCCCTCCCGGATACGTCGGCTACGACGAGGCCGGGCAGCTCACCGAGCGCGTGCGGCGCAACCCGTACTCGATCGTGCTGTTCGACGAGATCGAGAAGGCGCACCCCGACGTGTTCAACCTGCTGCTGCAGGTGCTCGACGACGGTCGCCTGACCGACGGCCAGGGCCGCACGGTCGACTTCCGCAACACGGTGATCGTGATGACCTCGAACCTCGGTTCGGAGTTCCTCGCGTCGCGCTCGGGTGCGCTCGGGTTCGTCGCGGGCACGGATGCCTCGGGCTTCAGCTCCGCGGCCGACGTGCGCAACCGCGTCATGGGCAAGGTGCGCGAGGCCATGCGCCCCGAGTTCCTGAACCGCATCGACGAGATCGTGCTGTTCCAGAAGCTCGGCGCTTCGGAGCTCTCCCAGATCGTGCGCCTCATGCTCGGTGCGACCTCCGCTCGTCTCGCGGCCCGCGAGGTCGAGTTCGAGGCGACGGATGCCGCGGTCGCGCTGCTTGCCGAACGCGGATACGAGCCCGAATACGGCGCCCGACCCCTGCGTCGCACCATCCAGCGCGAGGTCGACGACCGCATCGCGGACCTCTTCGTGTCGGGTGCGCTCGGCGACGGCGAGGGCGTGCGGGTGGATGCCGCGGACGGCTCGTTCATCGTGACGCCCGTGCCCCGCGCGACCGTGGCGGTGCCACTGGCGGCGTAGCCGGCGTCGTCTGGTTCGGCGCTGTCGGCGCAGCCGGAGGCATCCGCTCGGAATCGCGGTGGCGAAGTACCGAAGTGCCGGACGATTTCAGGCAAGGCCCGGTCCCTCTCGAGGGACCGGGCCTGCGTCATGCATCGGCCATGTGCAGGCGCCCTGCATTTGCTACGTTCTTGCCATGATGATCGCCCCCGGGTCTCACCCGCACGCCCGTGTGAACCCTTCGTGACGGGCGTGGCCGCGCGTCTCTCCGGGATGCTGCGCAGCGTCGGGCGCCGGCGAGTGATCGTGTTCGGAGTCGTCGCCCTGCTCGTGCTCGGCGCCGGGGCATCCGTCGCAGCCGCCCTCGGCGCGCAAGAGGATCAGCGTCGGGCGCTCCTCGCGGACGTCGAGACCACGGCATCCGAATTCGAGTCCGAGGCGGAGTCCCTCAGCGCGGTCGCTGCGAAGTACGACGCGGACCTCGCGGAGGCCGCCGAGCTGGCCGCCGAGCTCTCCGCCACGTTGCAGCTGCCGCCGCAGCGGTTCGACCCCTCCGCGAGGACGGAGGTCGAGCGATCCCTCGAGCAGCTCACGATCGCGTCGTCGCCACTGCCCGCATCGGTCGAAACGACCGTCCTGGTGCATGACGACGCCGGCGTCGACGAGTTGCGAACCGCCCGGGTGGCCCTGGCCGATGCGATGAAGGACCTCGACGATCGGGCTGCCGAACTCGATGTCGCACGTTCGGGACTCGCCGACGCGATGGGTGCGGCTCGATCCTCGGCGAAGACACTGGTCGACGGGGTGATCGGCGGCACCGAGGGCATCCTGGTCGTGAATGCCGCGGCATCCGTCGAGTCATCGGATCGAGTCCGAACGGTGTTGGCCGCTCTCGGCGAAGAGTGGACCGCAGACGGCCTGCGGGAATGGATCGACGCGATCACCGCGCTCGAAGCGTCGACGGCCGAGGCCGCCGCCAGGCTCGCCCGCGAGGAGCAGGACGTCGACGTCGACGTCGAGGGTGACTGGAGCGGCGCTCAGGCGCCGGTCTCCGGGTCGACGCCCGACATTCCGATTCCCATCGCGATGGGGCCGAGCACTCCTGCGCTGCCCGAGGACCCGATCGTGGAGACGCCGCCGGTGAGCGAGCTCTGGCCGATGCTCTGGGACGAGTACTGGGTGCCCAAGGAGGAGTGCGGAACTCCGAGGGTGGTGAAGTCGTTCCCCACGAACGACTTCGGCAACGGACTGGAATCAGGCATGTCGAGCCCGTGGAGCTACGAGTGGGCCAACGGCGGCATCAACGTCCTCTCGTGCGACTCCTGACGTCGAGCGCGAACGTCGGACTTCGGGGCGTTCGGCAGACTGCGTGACGGCTCAGCCCGCGAACCCTCGCCAGAAGGCGCGGATCGCGGCGGCGAGCGCCTGCGGCTGCTCGAGGGGAACGAGCGTGCGCGCCCCCTCGATCGTCAGCACTTGCGCGTGCGGTGTGAGGGAGGCGGCACGCTCGGCGTCGGCGGGGCTCCAGTCGCCGCGGTCGTCGGAGGCGACGAACAGGCTGGGCACGCGGATGTCGGCGAGCCGGTCGGTCACGTCGACGCGGTCGAGGATGAACGAGCGCAGGGCCAGCGCCATGCTGCGGCGAGTGGGGCGCTGCAGGCTGTCGAGCACGACCTGGCGCATATGAGGCGTGGCCGCCGACCGCTCGGTCAGCATCGCGTCGATGACGGCCGCGCGCATGGGCCCGACCGGGCCGGCCAGTTGCAGCAGCGGCTTGAGGAGCTGGATCTTGCGTCGGAGGTCGGGCGCGATCGCCTCGGTCGGGGAGCTGATCGCGACCAGGCTGCGCAGGCGTGCGGGATCGGTCGCGAGGTTCAGCCCCACGTGCCCGCCGAAGGCGTTGCCCACCCAGTCGACCGGGCCTCCGGTGTCGAGGGCGTCGAGCGCGTCGCGCGCGGCATCCGCTGCCTCGGCGATCGTGCTGCGTCGACCGAGCGGGTCGCTGGCGCCCAGCCCCGGCGGGTCGATCAGCACGAATCGGCGGCGTTCGTCATCGGCGTCCGCGAGCAGCGGCACGAGGTCGTCCCACGTGTGGCTGTCGACGAACATCGAGGACCAGAGGATCGTCGTGCGCCCCGAGCCGATGATGCGAGCGTGCAGTGCGCCGAGTCGCGTCGGGATGCGCTCGGCGTGTTCCGTCATCGTGTTCATTTTTTGATGTTAGCTTAACTAACATGAATCGTCGACCCTATCGGATGACCGCACGCGCCGAGGCCGCCGAACTCACGGGGCAGCGGATCATCGACGCCATGCTCGCGCGCTTCGCGACGACGCCGTACGACCAGATCCGCCTCGACGACGTGGCCGACGACGCCGGCGTGACCGGCCAGACCGTGATCCGTCGCTTCGGCAGCAAGCCCGCGCTCATGAACGCCACCGTCGAGCGTGAGCTGGGCAGGATCGCCGCGGCCCGCGAGTCGGCGAGGGGTGCCTCGCCCGACGAGACGATCCGCGCCCTGGTCGAGCACTACGAGCGGTACGGCGCGCTCATCCTGAAGACCTACTCCGAGGCCCCGCAGGTCGCGGGCCTGCCAGAACTCGCCGCCCGCGGACGGGCGTACCACGTCGACTGGTGCCGTCGGGCGTTCGCACTGCCGGCGACGCTCGACGTCGGGGCGCGTGCCCGCCGGCTGGCGCAGATCATCGCGGTCTGCGATGCCACGACGTGGCGCATCCTGCGCCTGGACGGCGGCCTCGACGTGCACGAGACGGAGCGCGCGCTTCGCGAGCTGCTGCTTCCGCTGCTCGCCGAGAGCGGCCCGGTCGCCGAGGGTCGGTCGAATCGCTGACGCCGGGAGTGGGGGAGTCGAGGCGGATCCTCAGGGTTGATCCGGATGTCGCGCGTCATGATCCGCGGCATCCTGCATCTCTAGGGGTGAGGGCGAATGCCACCGCCCGCGACCGAGGAAGGACCCGCGCCCATGACGACCCACCTGGAATACGTGACCGGGACGCTCGGTGAGCGAACCGCCCTGCCGTGCGTGTGCGGGCGCGACGCGGATCACGAACGACCGGGGTCGATCGCGCTCGCCGCGGCATCCGCGGAGCTGCAGCTCGGGGCCGGGCATGCGGCCGGGCATCGACGCCGTGCCGTCTCGTTGCGGACGCTGACGACTCGCGCCGCGCGCGGGCGGCACGCGGCCTGATCTCGAGACATCCGCTCGCGACATCGCGGTGGCCGCAACCCTGGACCAGGGTTGCGGCCACTTCGTCGTTGCGAGGCCGGATCCATGTCGAGCGGTTCATCAAGATCGCAAATGGATCTGATTCATTCTGTAGCTACGGCGAGATTGCGCCGTTCTTCGGCAAGTTAATGTGATTCATTGTGGAAACGCCGCGTGTTGTGTAATACTCATCGAACGTTCGATTCGAAGGAGAGCAGCATGGTGGCAGAGGCGGCCGGGGCGATCGATGAGCCAGTCGAGGCGGCGGCGCCGTATCGACCGGGCTACGAACTCGTCGCCGAGCAACTGCTGCAGTACATCTCCCGCGAAGGGCTCCGCCCTGGTGATCGCCTGCCCACCGAGCAGGGTCTCGCCGAGATCCTCGGCGTCACGCGCAACGTGACCCGCGAGGCGGTCAAGGTGCTCTCCGCGCTCGGCCGGCTCAGCGTTCGTCGCGGCGCCGGCATCTTCGTGGCCGAGTCCATCGGCGTCCTCGCCGACGCCGAGCTCGCGAACTTCCAGCCGACCGACATGGAGCAGGTGCTCATGCTGATCGACTACCGGCAGTTCACCGAGGCCGAGACCGCGCGGCGTGCCGCGACGTCGGCGACGCCGATCCAGGTGCGCGCCATCCGCGACTCGGCGAAGACCTCGCTCGACGCCGGCGCGGCGAACGACCCAGACGCGTTCGCCACGGCCGACGCGGCGTTCCACACCGCCATCGCCACCGCGGCCGGCAACGTCTTCCTCCAGGCGAGCGTCGCCAACACCCGGCGGTTCGCCGCGCAGTCCGACGTGCTGCTCTTCCACGGCGACGCCGCAGGGCCGCTCTCAGACGCCGGCGCACAGCACATCGAGATCGCCGAGGCCATCGCCGCGGGTGACAGCGAGCTCGCCTCGACGTTGATGGTAGCCCACATCGACACCACCCGGGCGCAGTTCGAGCATCGCATCCGCACGCGACTGTTCACCCGACTGCCCGACTGACCCTTCCCGCACACCACACGCAAGGAATTCAATGAAGAGCTCCAGAGCTTTCGCGCGCCTTCTCGGCGTCGCACTCGCCGCGACCGTCGCCCTCGTGCCGGTCGTCACCGCCGGGTCCGCCTCGGCGGCGCCCGTGGCGGCGAAGTCGCTGCCCGCGCTGAACATCTACGTCTCACCCGACGCCACCGGGCTGCAACTCGGCACCAAGAAGCGTCCGTTCAAGACGATCGAGAACGCGCGCAGCGCGGTGCGCCTGGTGAACCGCCACATGATCACCGACATCAACGTGCGCCTGCTCGACGGCACCTACCGACTGAACGACACGTTCACGCTCACCTCGCGGGACTCCGGCACCAACGGCCACACCATCACCTGGGAGGCCGCGCCCGGTGCCGAGCCCGTCATCAGCGGCGGCACGCTCGTCAAGAAGTGGCAGGTCAGCGACGCGGGGCGCGGCATCTGGAGCGCGAACGTCGGATCGGCCGACGCACGACAGCTCTACGTCGACGGCGCGCCCGCGACCCGCGCGCGCAGCGGCCAGAACCCGGGCGGCTTCTCGAAGACCGACACCGGATACGCGATCACCGACGCCTCGATGCAGTCGTGGAAGAACCAGAAGGACGTCGAGGTCGCCTCGTCATGGGGGTGGAAGCTGCAGCGCTGCCTGGTCGACTCGATCAGTGCCGACCGCATGGTCATGCAGCAGCCGTGCTGGCACAACGCCCACCTGCAGGAGGGCCAGGAGATCCAGAACCCCACCTGGCTCGAGAACGCGTACGAGTTGCTCGACGAGCCCGGTGAGTGGTACCTCGACAAGACCGCCAAGCGCCTCTTCTACCTGCCGCTCGACGGCAAGGACCCGAACAGCTCCGAGATCGTGCTGCCCCGCGTGCAGTCGCTCGTCGAGCTCGCCGGCACGATCGACAAGCCCGTGACGAACGTGGCGTTCGAGGGCCTCACCTTCTCGCACTCCACCTGGCTCGAGCCGAGCAGCCCCGACGGGCTCATCGAGGGACAGGCCGGATTCCGCATGGTCGGCAAGGACAACCCGACGTTCGACTCGACCCGCCTGAACTGGAAGAAGACCCCCGGCGCGGTCAACGTCGACTACGGCCACGACATCGACTTCGAGGGCAACGTCTTCACGCACCTCGGCGCCGTCGGCCTGAACCTCAACACCGGCACCCAGGGCACCGACATCATCGGCAACGTCTTCCGCGACGTCGCCGCCACCGGGGTGCAGATCGGCGGCACCGACATCGTCGACCACCATCCCGACGACCTTCGCTCCGTGACGAAGGACACGACCGTGCAGAACAACGTCATCACCGACGTCGCGACGAACTACCGCGGCTCGGTCGCGATCCTCGCGGGCTACACCGACCACACCGTCATCGAGCACAACCGCATCTCGCACCTGCCCTACAGCGGCATCTCGGTCGGCTGGGGCTGGGGCCTCACCGACAAGGGCGGCAACGAGAACTACTTCCCGACGAACGGCGGCATCACGCCCTACGAGACCGACACGCCGAGCCGCGAGACGATCGTTCGGTACAACCACATCAGCGACATCATGCGCTCGCAGGCCGACGGCGGGGCGATCTACACGCTGAGCAACGCGCCCGAGAGCATCGTGGCCGGCAACCTCATCACGGATGTCCCGCACGCGGCCTACGGCGCGATCTACCACGACGAGGCGTCGAGCAAGTTCCGCACGTTCAACAACGCGTTCTGCAACGTCGAGTTCCAGTGGCTGCTCGTCAACCGCGGCATCGGGCTCGACGTGCAGCACAACGTCACCTCGACCGGGCGGTTCTCGACGCAGGGCAACACCATCGAATCGCTCGTCGCGAACAACTCGGTCGTCGACGGCTGCGAGCAGCTGCCGGCGAGCGTCGTGAACAACGCCGGCCTCCAGCCCGCGTACCGCCACCTCGACCCGCAGGCCCCGGCCGCCGACACGGTCCACCCGTCGAAGCCGGGCGCCATCGAGGCATCCGCCCCGTTCCCGACCATCGCCGAACTGAGCTGGGCGCCCGCGACCGACGACATCGGCGTCACCGGGTACTCCGTGTTCCTCGACGGCGAGCTCGTGGCCGCGTCGAAGAAGCCCGAGGTGCGGCTGACCGGCCTCGAGGTCGGACGCGAGTACCGGGTGACCGTGACCGCACGCGATGCGGCGGCCAACGAGTCCGAGGCCGGCCCTGCGACGACGCTCACGATGCCCGCGACGCCGAACGTGGCGGTCGGCAAGAGCGTGACCGCCTCGTCGTTCTCCGACGAGAACGTCCCCGAGCGGGCGTTCGACGGCGACCTCTCCACGCGCTGGGCGCAGGGCCGCGGCCTTCCCGACCCCTCGTGGATCCAGGTCGACCTCGGCGCCGAGTACGACCTCGACGGGCTCATCACGACCTTCGAGCTGTCGAGCGGCTACCGCTACCGGCTCGAGACGTCGACCGACGAGCTCGACTGGATCACCCTCGAGGACCACACCGGTGAGAACACGACCGCCTCGGCCAACTACACGAGCCTCGCGCAGCCCGTTCGCGGACGCTACGTGCGTCTCGACGTGACCGGCACCAGCGGCAACGGCGGCAGCATCTACGAACTCGAGGTCTACGGCGCCGAGGCTGCGCCCGGCGAGGACACCGAACCCCCGGCGGCTCCGGATGCCCCGCAAGCACGGATCCTGCTGCCGAGCGTCGTCGACCTGAGCTGGACGCCGCCTGCCGGCGACCCCGCGAGCTACGAGCTCTGGGACGGCGACACGCGCCTGGCCGTGACGACCTCGACGACCTACCGCGTCAGCGGGCTCGAACCCGAATCGGCGCACAGCTTCACGGTCGTCGCCCGTGACGCGGCGCTGAACCGCTCGGCGCCGAGTGCCGCCGCAGACGTGACGATGCCGGCCGACACGAACCTCGCCACGGGTCGCCCGGTCACGGTCTCCTCGTTCTCCGAGCCGAACCTGCCCGAGCACGCCGTCGACGGCGACCCCGGAACCAGATGGGCCCAGGGCATCGGCATGCCCGACCCGTCATGGATCCAGGTCGACCTCGGCGAGGCGATCGACGTCACGAGCGTCGTGTCGGTCTTCGAACTGCCGCGCGGATACGCCTACCGGCTCGAGTCGTCGCTCGACGGCGAGACCTGGTCGATGTTCGACGACCGCACCGGGCGCAAGACCACCCAGAACGAGAACATCAGCATCGCCGAGCTACCCGTGATGATGCGCTACCTGCGGCTGACGGTCACCGACTCCAGCTGGAACGGCGGCAGCCTCTGGGAGATCAAGGTCTACGGCGACTACTGAACCACCGGCCCGTACGGTGCGACCGCGCGGGCCGCGCACCACCAGCACCACACGAACGAGAGAGCAGCAATGAGAATCACCCACGTCGAGGTCCATCGGGTGTACGTGCCCGCGGCCGACCCGCCCTTCAAGTGGCGGGAGGGACTCGCCGGAAGCGCGCCCGCCGGTGACGGCGCGGTGCTGCGCATCGGCACGGACACCGGAGCCGAAGGCGTCGCCTTCTTCTCGCGCCCCGGCGCGGCGGTCATGCTCGAGGACCTCGTCGAACGCGTGTACCGACCCGAGCTGATCGGCGCCGACCCGCTCAACCGCGAATGGATCTGGCACCGCATCTGGGAGCTCGACCGCATCCACGAGCTGCCGCTGCCGGCCTTCGGGCTCGTCGACGTCGCACTCTGGGACCTGGCCGGACGCATCGCGAACGAACCGGTCTGGCGCGTGCTCGGCGGGTACCGCACGTCGATCCCGGCCTACGCGTCGACCACGACCTTCGCCACGATCGAGGAGTTCCTCGACGTGGCCGACCAGTCCCTCGCGCTCGGCTACCACGGCATCAAGCTGCACGCCTGGGGCGACGCCAGGAAGGACGCCGAACTCGCGCTCGCACTGCGCGAGCACGTCGGCGACGACGTGCCCCTCATGTACGACGGATCGGCGGGCTTCGACCTTCCCGATGCGATCCAGCTCGGACGTGCGCTCTCCGAAGCGCACTACCTCTGGTACGAGGAGCCGATGCGGGAGTTCAGCATCACCGCCTACGGCCGACTCGCGAGCGCGATCTCGGTGCCGCTCGTCGTCGCCGAGACATCCGACGGCGCGCACATGAACTCGGCCGACTTCATCGCAGCCGGGGCCGCGACGTTCGGCGTGCGGGCCAGCACGACGCTCCGCGGCGGGATCACCGGTGCGATGCGCACCGCGCACCTCGCCGACGGGTTCCGCCTGCGCGCCGAGGTGCACGGGTCCGACATCCCGAACCAGCACCTGTGCATGGCCATCTCGAACACGACGTACTACGAGTCGCTCGTCACCTCGAACCCGGTGCGGCGAGAGGCCGCCGTCGACGAGAACGGCCTCGTGCACGCCCCAACCGAACCCGGCATCGCGCTTCCCGCCGGTCTCGACTACCCGGCATCGGTCGCCTCGTTCGCCCGAGCCGCCTGACTCACGCAAACCCCCATGAAAGGAACGACAATGCAGTCAACCCCGCCCCTCCGCGTCGCCCGACGCGGAGCGCTCGTCGCAACGGCGATCACGACCATCGCCCTGCTCGCCGGCTGCGCCAGCGCCGAGCAGTCCGCCACCGACACGTCGGCGGCGTTCGAGCCCGTCGACCAGGTCGCCGGGTCCGAGATCGTCGTCTGGGCCGACTCCACCCGCCTCGCGTCGGTCGAGGCGTACCAGGAGGCCAACCCCGACGTGAAGATGGACATCGTCACCTATGACGGCGGCGCCGACGGCTCCACCTACCTGCAGACGAAGGTGCAGCTCTTCGACCGCACCGGCGAAGGGTGGCCAGACGTCGTCTTCGGTACGCCGACCGACATCACCTGGGCGACCAAGCCCACCTCGCCCGGCAAGACACCGTTCGCCGCCCCGCTGAACGAGGGCCTCGTCGACCAGGACGTGCTCGACGGTTTCGCGGCCGGATCGCTCACCCCGTGCGAAGTCGACGGCGACACGTACTGCCTCCGCAACGACATCGCGCAGGTCGTGCTCTGGTACAACGACGCGCTCATGACCGAGTTCGGCTACGACGTCCCGACCACCTGGGAGGAGTACCAGGCCCTCGGCGAGAAGGTCGCGGCCGAGCACCCCGGTTACCTGGTCGGCTCGGTCGGCGACACCAACTCGCACGAGTCGTACTTCTGGTCGGCGGCCTGCCCGGCGCAGGAGCTGCAGTCTGCGGACACCCTGCGGGTCGCGCTCGACGATCCGGCGTGCACGCGCATGTCGACGCTGCTCGACACGCTCATCGACGCCGGTTCCGTGAGCACCGAGGGCTTCTTCAGCCAGGGCTTCGACGGCAGCAAGGTGCTCATGGCCAATGGCCCCTCGTGGTACGGCAAGTACCTCTTCGACTCGGCGTTCAAGGTGCCCGCGGGCCAGATCGGCGCTGCGGTCCCGCTCAAGTGGGACGGCGAGAGTGACGCCGTGACCGGCAACGTCGGCGGCGGCACGTGGATGGTGTCCGCGCACAGCAAGAACCTCGAGGCCTCGACGGCGCTCGCCGAGTGGCTCACGACCTCCGACGAGAACCTCGAGAACGCCCCGACGTACCCCGCGTACGTCGACGGCGCGAAGGTGTGGCTCGAGAACCCCGCGAACAGCGACTACTTCGCGAACGACATCACCGAGGCGTTCACCGTCGCCGCCGACGCCGTCTGGACGGGCTGGGGGAACACCCGCTTCAACAGCGCGACGGCCTGGTCGAGCGTCGTGCTGCCGGCCATCACTGGCGGTGCGTCCCTGACCGACACCCTCCCGGCCTGGCAGCAGGCGATCACCGACGAGGCGGAGTCGGTCGGGTACACGGTCGTCAACGAATGACCGCTCTCGATGCCGGGCGCGCAGCCGCCCTCGTCGAAGCCCAGCCCGTCCGGCGGCGCGCTCCGCGCCGCCGGGTGGGCTGGGCGGGGCTCGTCTTCGCCGCCCCGTACGTGGTGCTGCTGCTGGCCTTCGGCGTGTTCCCCACGGTCTACGCCATCTACCTGGCGTTCACGAACGACCTCGGGCAGTTCACGGGTCTCGGCCAGTTCGTCAAGGTGATGGGCGACTACCGGTTCGCGCCGGCGTTCCTGAACATCACCGTGTACCTCGTGATGTGGCTCACGGCCGTCATCGTGCTCACGGTCGTCGTCGCCGTGATCCTCCGCGGCCGCATGCGCCCCGGTCTGTCGGCGGTGTTCCGGTTCCTCTACTACATCCCCGGAGCGCTGGCCGGGGTCGCCAGCGTGCTCGTCTGGCTCTTCATGCTCGATCCGAACGTGAGCCCGGCCGCAGGCCTGCTGCGTGCCATGGGCATGGACACCTTCGGCCAGGTGCTCGACCCGGCCAACCTGCCGGTGATCTTCGTCATCATCGCCTTCTGGACGGGCGCGGGCGGATGGATCGTCGTCATGTACGGCGCACTCAACAACATTCCCGACGAGGTGCTCGAGGCCGCGCGCATGGACGGCGCCGGGCCGTGGAAGACGGCCTGGCACGTGCAGATCCCCATGATCCGAAAGTGGATCGTGTACATGGCGATCCTCGCGTTCGCCGCCGGCACCCAGCTCTTCGTCGAGCCGCAGCTCCTGCAGACGGCGAGTCTCGGGCGCGTCAGCCCGACATGGTCGCCGAACCAGCTGGCGTACGTGTTCGCCTTCCAGAACGGCGACTTCAACGGCGCCGCCGCGATCTCGCTGTTCCTGCTGGTGATCGGCGTGATCCTCGCCGTGGTGCTCGTCACCCGCTCCGGTCTGTTCAAGGTGGATGAAGAAGAATGAGTGCACTCAATTCGACGGTCGACTCCTCGCCCGTCAGGTCGCGTCGGCCCAGGGCCGGTTCGTTCGCCTCGATGGCCGTGGTCGTCATCGTGCTGGCCGCCCTCCTGGTGTTCTTCGTCATCCCGGCGATCTGGGTGCTGCTCGCCCCGACCAAGACGGCCTCGGAGCTCATCGACCGGCCGCCGTTGTCGTTCGGCTCCTTCGAGCAGCTCGCCGTCGCGTGGAACCACCTCATGGACTTCCAGGGCGGCGCGGTCTTCCAATGGCTCGGCAACTCGGCCGTGTACTCCGGTATCGCGCTGCTGCTCACACTCGTCACGAGCGTGCCCGCGGGCTACGCACTCGCGCTCACGCGGTTCCGCGGGCGCAAGCTGCTGCTCATGACGACCCTCATCGTCATGATCATGCCGTCGTCGGCGCTCGTGCTCCCGATCTTCCTCGAGCTGAACCTGTTCGGACTGATCGGCACCATCTGGTCGGTCATCCTGCCGTTCTCGTTCTACCCGTTCGGCGTGTACCTCGTGTACATCTACTTCGCGACGAGCCTGCAGCGATCGATGCTCGAGGCGGCGCGCATCGACGGCGCGAACGAGTGGCAGATCTTCGTGCGCATCGCATTGCCGCTCGCGAAGCCCGTCGTTGCCCTGGTCGCCTTCTTCAGTTTCGTCGGCAACTGGAACAACTTCTTCCTGCCGTACCTGGTGCTGCCCAAGAGCAGCCAGTTCCCGATCCAGGTGGGCCTGAACCAACTGCTGTCGTCGACACCGTCGTTCAACCCGGTCGCGGGAGCGGGTCTGGACATCACCAGCCCCGAACTGGCACTCGCGATCGTCATCGCGATCCTCCCGGTGCTGGTGCTGTTCCTCTTCTCGCAGCGAGCGCTCGTTTCCGGAATGCTCGCCGGCTCGACGAAGGAATGATCCGAGGGCCCGCCCGCGTCGAGCGGGTGGGCCTTCGTCTACCGGCTCGCCCCTACCCGACGTCGTCGGCGTGGCGGTGCACGATGCGCCAGCCGCCGGGCTCGCGGCGGTAGACCTGTGTCGCGCGCAGCGTGAACGTGCGAGGCTCGCCGTCGATCGAGGCCGAGACGCGCTCGTAGCCCACGGTGTAGGCGAGGTCGCCTCGCACGTCGAAGGTGATCAGGTCGTACGAATACTCGGTGCAGTTCGAGAAGGTCGCCGAGAGCACCTCGAACGCCTCCACGCAGCTCGGCGCGATTCGCGGCGTTGCGCCACGCGCCGAGCACGCTGACCGGCTCCTCACTCGACCAGATCGCGCGACGCGGGCCGTCGTCGCCGTCGAACATCGCCCGCTCGGCCCGCACGAACTCGTTCTGCACCCAGATCAGGAACTCTTCACGGTCGTTCATGGATCACAGGATCCTCCGGTCTGCGGCCGGCCACAATCACCGGCCGGCACGATCCGGGTGCGTCAGGCGCGGCGGCGGGCGAGCAGGGTGGCGTCCTCGACGTCCATCGTCACGCCGTCGCGCGTCATCGTGCGCGGGCGTTGCTCGGCCACGAGCACGTCGAAGTCCTCGGGCAGGGCGGGCAGCAGGCCATCGGCGAGGAACATCGCCGACCGATGGCTCTCGCTCAGGTGGGTGAACTTCTCGGACGGGGCGTGGCCGACGACGAGCAGGTGACCGCCGGGCGCGACGGCCTCCGCGAGGCGGCGGGTCACGTCGACCATGCCGCCGTCCGGCGGATGCAGGAAATGCGTCGTGACGAGGTCGTACTGCCGACCGCCCGCGGCGAACGTGCGGGCGTCGACCTGCCACCAGTCGGTGTTCCCGGCGACGCCGGCGGCCTCGGCGTGGCCGGCGGCACGGGCGAGGCCGTTCGTCGAGAAGTCGGCCCCGGTCACGCGCCAGCCCTGCTGCGCCAACCAGATCACGTCGCCGCCCTCGCCGCAGCCCACGTCGAGCGCGGTGCCAGGGGTCAACGCGGATGCCTCGGCCACGAGCTGCGCGTTGGGGTTGCCGCTCCAGACGGTCTGCTCGCCCGAGTAGCGCTGCTCCCAGCCGGGCGCCTCGAACATCGAGGCGGCCTCGTCGTGCTGGTGCCCGCGCTCATGCTCGTGGTCGTGCTCGTGTTCGGCCTCGTGGGCAGGTGCGGTCATGTCACGAGCGTACGGTTCGGGCGCGGCGATGGCACGCCGGGTTGCCGGTTCGGCAACGCCGCGCGCTGGGGAAAGGCTCGGCTCGAGGCATCCGTTCGGAGATGATGCAGCCATGCAGCCATGCAGCCATGCAGCCATGCAGCCGTTTAGCCGTGTAGCGTCCGATCGGCAACGGACACCGCCCGACAGCGGCCCCGGCCTGGCTACGCCGGCTCGCTGGTCGTCCCTCGGCCGAGCTACGCCGGCTCGTCCGTCGGCGGGTCCTCGTCGGTGATCACGCCGGTCGGATCGCTGTCGATCACCGTGTGCGCCGTGCCGTGCTCCTCGGCGTAGATCCGCCCGGCCTCGATCGCCTCGTCGCGGTCGGCGTAGCTCTGGGAATCCTCCGGATGCCCCTCGACGCGGTTCTCCCACTGCCCGCGATTGGAATGCGTCTCGACGTCGCCATCGGCCATGTGCCGCCCCCTCGTGTCGTGTCGCGCGCACCGTGAGGCCGCGCTGAGCGCCACGGTACGCCGATGAGGGTCGCGTGTCAGCAGGTTGACGTGGTGTTCATCTGTCGGATGCCGCGGCCGGCACGGGATCCGTGCGACCCGCGATCGCGAGTTCGGCCGGGTCGCCGATGCGGGGGAGCGGCGACAGCGCGACCCACACCACGGTGCCGAGGCAGAGCGCGGCACCGATCGCGAGTCCTGCGCGGGTCCCCACGAGCTCGCCGACGAAGCCGCCTGCGGCGGCGCCGAGCGAGATCGTGCCGTAGGTGATCCACCGCATGCTCGCATTGACGCGTCCGAGCAGTCGGTCGGGCGTGCGCAGTTGGCGGATCGTCACGAGGATCACGCTCGACATGGCCGTGCCGAAGCCGTTGACGGCGAACACCCCGCCGAGCATGGCGATGACGAGCAGGTCGCCCCACGAGGCATCCGCCACGGGGACCAGCAGGAGCACGACGCACTCGACGACCGCGCACCAGAGCAGCGGCGGCCCGGCCCCGAACCGGCGCACGGCGGGCGCGGCGAGCAGCGAACCGATGAGCGCGCCGCCCGCTCCGATCGCGAGCACGAGCCCGAGTCGCGCCGGGTCGAGGCCGAGCGACGTCACGGCGTGCAGCGTGAAGAGCACCATGATCCATTGCGCGAACGGGTTGTAGAGCGCCGAGAAGCCGAGGTTCGCCATCAGGTAGCGGTCGCCGCGCACATGGCGCAGGCCGCCGCGGAGCTCGGCGACGAAGGTGCCGGTGCGCCCGGCCGGGATCTCGGGCGTGCGGATGCGGCCGATCGCGATCGCCGAGACCGCGTAGGCGACGACGTCGGCGAGCATCGCGAACGGCGCGGTGAGCAGCTGCACGAGCAGTCCGCCGAGGCCCGGTCCGCCGATCTCCACGGCCGCCGAGGTCGCCTGCAGCCTCGCGTTCGCCGACGAGAGGTGCGAGGCGGGCACGATGCCCGGCACGACCGACTGGTACGAGACCTCGAACAGCACGGTGAAGCATCCGATGATCGCGACCAGCGCGGCGAGCAGGGGGAACGAGAGCACCCCGGCGATGGCGGTCGCCGCGATCGCGAGGCTGAGTGCCGCGCGCGACCAGTCGGCCGTGACGATGAGCGGGCGGCCCCGAACTCGGTCGACGAGCACGCCGAGCGGCAGCGCCAGCAGCAGGAACGGCACCCAGCGCGCGAGGGCGAGCAGGCCGAGCTCGGCCGCGGAGGCGTGCAGCACGAGCACCGCGAGCAGGGGCAGCGCGAGCTCGCCGACCTGCTGGGCGATCACCGACGCGCCCTGCGAGGTCCAGAGCGAGCCGAAGTCGCGCTTCCATCGCGTCTCGCTGCTAATGGTTGTAGCGGAGGTCATGCGTTATACGATGGCAGATCGGCGCGAATGGGTAAAGCCTCGGTCAGGCATTAGACTCGTCGCATGACGGATGCCGCACCCTACGTCTCACGCGAGACCTATCCGCAGGTCGCGGGGGCCGTGGCGCTCGATCTCGTCAACACCGTGTCGTGGCGGCTCAGCCCCGAGCGGCGTCTCGAACACGTCGGTGCATACGCCGATGTCGTGCGCTGGACCGAGCAGGTCGGGCTCATCGACGCCGTCACGGGGGCCGAACTGTCACGCCTCGGCGAGACGGATGCCGCCGGCGCCGCCGACGAACTCCGTGCGGTGCTCGACCTCCGCGAGGCGCTGTACGCCGCCGCCTACGAGGCGGCGCCGAGCGAACCGGTCGTACGCGAGCATGCGGCCGCGGTTGCGGCCGGGCGACTCGAGCGCGACGGCGACGGGTGGAGCTGGGCGTTCCCGCTCGACCTCGCGCTGCCGCGTCGGCGCATCGCGCTCGCCGCGGTCGACCTGCTGCTGCGCGACGACCTCGACCGGCTCGGCCAGTGCTCCGACGCGGAGTGCGGCTGGGTGTTCCTCGACACGTCGCCCCGGCACAACCGCCGCTGGTGCGTCGCCTCCGACTGCGGCAACCGCAACCGGGTGCGCGAGCACTACGCGCGCGTGCGCGATGCAGCGGCCGCGACATCCGAAGCCCTGTCGGTCGAGTAGCGGAGCGCATCGAGACCCTGAGACCGGCCGGGCCGACACCGATACCGCCCCCCTCCGTTCGGCGCAAGCACTGGCGGCCACCCGCTCCCGGGCATTGAATGGGCCGGTGAGCCGCGTGAACGGATGAGCGAAGACCTCGGCAGCACCGGGGGAACCGGCGACGACGGACTGCTGGTCCGCGTCACCGGCGGCCTCGTGCGCGGCGTGCGCGAGGGCGGGGTGCTCGCGTGGCGGGGCATGCCGTACGCGGCAGCGCCGACGGGGTCGCGACGGTTCCGGGCGCCGGCACCGGTCGAGCCGTGGGACGGCATCCGCGAGGCGGCGAGGTTCGGTGCCATGGCGCCGCAGGCCCGCGTCGTGCGGCTCGTGCGGCCGGGCGCCGTGCTCGCGCACGCCGATGAGGACTGCCTCAGCGTGAACGTGTTCGCGCCCGAGCGCGAGCAGGGCGTGCCGGGCGAGCCGGGCGTGCCGCGCGCGCCCGACTCGCGCGGCGCACCGCCCCTCCCGGTCATGGTGTTCCTGCACGGCGGCGGCTACAGCGCGGGCTCGTCGCGCGACTTCTCGGGCCAGGGCGAGGGCTTCGTGCGCAGCGGGCGGGTCGTCTACGTGAGCTTCAACTACCGGCTCGGCGCGCTCGGGTACCTCGACTTCACCAGGTACGGCAGCGCGAGCCGCGTCTTCGAGAGCAACCTCGGCCTGCGCGACCAGGTCGCCGCCCTGCGCTGGGTGCGCGAGAACATCGCCGCGTTCGGCGGCGACCCGTCGCGGGTGACGATCTTCGGCGAATCGGCCGGCGGCAACGCGGTCACCACGCTCATGACGATGCCCTCGGCGCGCGGACTCTTCGCCGGGGCCATCGCGCAGAGTCCGCCGCCCGACGCGGTCTACTCGCGCGAACTCGCGGCGCGGTGGGCGTCGGAGTACGTCGCGCTCCTGCGCGAGACCGTTCGGGAGAACGCCCTCGACCGTGCCTCGTCGGATCGTGACGCATCCGACCGCGCCGCGGCATCCGCGGATCGCCTGCTGGCCGACGCCGACGTCGATGATCTCGTCGCGGCATCCGTCGCCCTGCAGGTGCGCACGCCCGAGGCCTACCCCGGCGCCTTCTGCTTCGCACCCGTCGTCGACGGCGAGATCGTGCCCGAGCGGCCGTTCGTCGCGTTCCGCGAGGGGCGCGCGCACCGGGTGCCGCTCATCATCGGCACGAACGCGCGGGAGGGGTCGATCTTCCGCGGCCGCGTCGACATCCTGCCGCGCAGCGCGAGTCGCATCGACGATCTGTTCGCGCGCGCCCCCGGCGACGCCCGGCAGCCGATGCGCGACGCGTACCCCGACCTGCCGGCCCGGCGCCCGGCGGCGGACTTCGGCGGCGACTACGGCTTCTGGTATCCGAGCACGCGCGTCGCCGACGTCGCCTCGCGGTGGGCGCCGGTCTGGGTCTACCGCTTCGACTTCGCGCCGCGGCTGCTCAAGCTCGTCGGTCTCGACGCGACCCACGGCATCGAGATGTTCGCCCTGTTCGACCGCACCGACGTTCCGCTGGCTCGCATGATCACCTCGCTCGGCGGGTACGAGGCGTACAAGGACGCGGGCGAGCGGATGCGTCGGCTCTGGCTGCACTTCGCCGAGCGCGGCGAGCCGGGGCGCGGCAGTCCCGAGCGCGGCGGCCCGGGTCAGCTCTGGCCCCGCTACGACGAGGGCACACGGGCGACGCTCGTGATCGACGCGACGGATCGCATCGAGTCGGATCCGCGCGCCGAACGCCGCCGCGCCTGGGACGCGTTCGCGCCGTCGCTGGCGGGGTGACGGCCTCGAACGCTGGTCGAGCAGGCGCGCCGGCGCCGTATCGAGACCGGGGGCCGATCGATCGATCAGAAATCAAGAAGCCGGATGCCGCGGCCCTGCGTAGGTTCAAGACCATGAACACCACCGACACCACTCAGACCATCTCGACCATCGCCTCGATCACGATCGAGGCCTCCGACCCCGACGCGGCCGCGCGGTTCTATCAGGACGCGTTCGGCCTCGAGCAGCAGGTGCGCACCGTGGCATCGGATGCCGCGACCGGCGGCTTCCGCGGATACACGCTGTCGCTCGTGGTCGCCCAGCCCGCGAACGTGCAGGCGCTGTTCTCTGCGGCGATCGACGCGGGCGCGACCCCGTTGAAGCCCATGGAGAAGTCGCTCTGGGGCTTCGGCGGCGTCGTGCAGGCGCCCGACGGCGCCATCTGGAACCTCGCGACCTCGAACAAGAAGGACACCGGCCCCGCCACCAAGGCGTTCGAGCACCTCGTGCTGCTCCTCGGCGCCGAAGACGTGTCGGCGAGCAAGAGGTTCTACACGGCCCGCGGCCTCGCCGTCGGCAAGAGCTTCGGCAGCTACGTCGACTTCGCGACCGGCGAGAGCCCCATCGGCCTCGGCCTCTACAAGCGCCGCGCCCTCGCCAAGCAGGCCGGCGTCGACGCCGAGGGCACGGGCTCGCACCGCATCCGCGTCGACTCCGACGGCGGCGCGTTCATCGACCCCGACGGGTTCGTCTGGGCGTAGACGAGCTCGGATCAGGCCGCCTCGACGTGCGACCGGGACCGGCGGCGCGGCTCAGCCGAGCGCGCCCGGTCCGCGCACCGGCACGACCTCGGCGCGGGCATGCTCCACGCCGTCGGCGTCGAGGAAGGCCAGTCGCACGGGCGCCCCGGTATCGCGTGCGGTGTAGATGCTCGCCGGCCCGACTCCGGTCGGGCGGAACTCGTCGCCCCACGCGACCATGGCCGCGAGCACGGGGGTGAGGGCGCGCCCGGCGTCGGTGAGCACGTACTCCTCGCGCTCGCGCTCGCCTTCATCGCGGTAGGGGCGACGGGTGAGGATGCCCGCCTCGACCAGGCGGCCCAGGCGGTCGGTGAGGATGTCGGGCGCGACCCCCAACCGCTCGCGGAACTCGGCGAACCGGGTTCGCCCCCACATCGCCTCGCGCACGATGAGCAGCGACCACTTCTGGCCGAGCACGTCGAGGGTGCGCGCGATCGAGCAGCGCTGCAGTGAGGGGGCGGTGTCGGCCATGCATCGATGATACCCGCCTGGATAGGAGAATCAGATTCAGCATGCTACGTTGTGCATTCCAACTCAGAGGGGTGTCGCATGCTGGGCAGACGAGCAAGCTTCTTCACGGCCGCCGCCGTCGCCGGGCTCGCGCTCTGGGCGAGCGGGGCGCCGACCGTGGTCTATCCGCTCTACGCCGCGGAGTGGAACGTGCCGCCGACGGTGACCACGGCGATCTTCGCGATCTACCCGATCGTGCTGGTGCCCGTGCTGATCGTGTTCGGCAACCTTTCCGACGTCATCGGCCGTCGCGCCGTGATCCTCATGGGCCTCACCGCCCTCGGCCTCGGGGCGATCGCGTTCGGGCTCGCGCCCGACCTCACCTGGGTGTTCATCGGGCGGGGGCTCATGGGCGTCGGCGTCGGCCTCTCGCTGAGTCCGGCAACGGCCGCGATGGTCGAGTTCGGCGGCCCCGACGGGGCGAGCCGGGCCAGTTCGGCGACCACGGCCGCGACCGCGACCGGGCTGGCGCTCTCGACCGTCCTCGGCGGATTCCTCGTCCAGTACGCCCCGGCTCCCATGCATCTCAGCTTCTGGGTGCTGACCGCCGTGACGGTCGTCGTCGCCGCGTTCACGTTCGCGCTGCCGCGCCACACCCGTGAAGAGGCCGCCGCCCCCTGGCGACCCCGAGTGCCGCGGATGCCGCGTGCCGAGCGCCGGCCGTTCGTCGCCGGCACACTCGGCATCACCGCCGCCTACGCGATGGGCGCGATCTTCCTCGCGCTCGGGGCGCAGATCGCCCGAGACCTCGTGCGATCCGACGATGCCTTCGTCGACGGCTCGATCATCGCGCTCTCGGCGGTCGTGATCGGCGTGGTCGCAATCGTCGCCAGGCGCATGCGGCCGCGCCTCGCCGTGACCATCGGCCCGCTGCTCGCCGTGGCAGGGCTGGGCCTGCTCGTGCTGGCCGGTGCGGCGCACTCGCTGCCCGCGTTCATCACCGCGTCCATCGTGGCCGGCGGAGGCTACAGTCTCATGTTCTCCGGCGGCCTCGGACTCGTCACCGCGACCGCCCCTGCCGACGAGCGGGCGGCGGTCATCTCGGCGGCGTACGTGGTCGGCTACCTCGTGCAGGCCCTCGCCGCGCTGGGGCTGGGCGCGCTCGCAACGACCGTCGGCCTGCAGGTCGCGCTCGAAGTGGGCACCCCGCTGATCCTGCTGATCGGATTCGCCGCGCTCGTCGTCGCCAACTTCGGGCCGCGCCCTCGCCCGGCGACGACCGGGGCGCTGCCGGCCGAGGGCGCACTCTGAGCGGAAACCGACCGCGATTCGGTCGCGGGCGAGGTGCTTGCTAGCATCCGCTGGTGCACATCCTCCGTCGGGTGATCGTCATCGTCGCCGTCACCGCCCTCGTCCTCATCGCCGCGTTCACCGGGGTCTACCTATGGCAGAAGCCCATCCTGCTCACGGGCACCGGCTATGCGGCGCACAACGCCTGCGCCGTCACCGAGGTCGCCGGTCGCGACGACCCCGCGACCGACCTGCCGCCGAACCCTCTCGTGCCGTACCTGCAGGTCGACGCCGACGCGGATGCCGGTACGACGACGGCCTCGGTCCTGGGCGCGATCGCGCACCAGCGCGCCTGGTTCACCGAGGGCTTCGGCTGCACGCTCGCCTGGGATCGCCCCGAACTCGGCGACGCGACGCCCATCGACGACGACGGCAACCCGTTCGCCGGCGACGCGAGCGCCGAGGCGCCGACCCCCGAGGCGGGGGCCGCCCTCGAGCAGGCGATGGGGCGTGCGTTCGGCGACGGGCTCGCGGCATCCGACACCGAAGCGCTCGGCACGCGCGCCGTCGTCATCGCGAAGGGCGGCGCACTCGTCGCCGAACGCTACGCCGACGGCTTCGACGCCTCGACCCCGCAGCTCGGCTGGTCGATGTCCAAGAGCGTGACCGACCTCATGACCGGCGTGCTCGTCGAGCAGGGCGTGGTCTCGCTCGACGACGACCACCTGCGCCCCGAGTGGAACGACGAGCGCGCCGACATCACCGTCGAAGACCTGCTGCGCATGCAGAGCGGCCTCGAGTGGGACGAGACCTACGACCTCGGCACGCCCATCACGCGCATGCTCTACCTCGAGCCCGACATGGGCGCCTACGTCGCGAGCCTGCCCCTGCTGCACGAGCCGGGAACGTACCAGCAGTACTCCAGCGGCAGCACGACCCTGCTCTGCTCGGTGCTCGCCGAGCGCACGGGCCTCGGCGCCGACCTGCCGCGGCAGACCCTGCTCGGTCCGCTCGGCCTGTCGTCGGCGATCTTCGAGCCGGATGCCGCGGGCACACCGGTCTGCTCCTCGTATCTCTGGGCGACCCCGCGGGACTGGGCCGCCGTCGGGCAGTTCGCGCTGCAGGACGGCGAGTGGAACGGCGAGCGGATGCTGCCAGTGGACTGGATGACGCAGAGCCTCACCGTCACCGACGTCGAGCAGACCGACGACCCGGGCTACGGCATGGGCTTCCGCGTCAACGCGCTGCCCGACGGCAGCCTGCGCTGGCCCGAGCTGCCCGCCGACACGTTCCACATGAGCGGCCACGACGGCCAGAAGGTCGTCATCGTGCCCTCCGAGGACCTCGTCGTCGTGCGCATGGGCTTCACGCCGGCGTTCGACGACGAGGCGTCCGAGGTGCGGCTCGTCGCCGACGCGATCGCCGCGCTCGGCTGACGCGCGCCGCGGAGTCCGACAGCGGGCTGGGAGGTCGCTCGCAGTGCGCCGAGTGCGCTCGCGGATCTCGGCGGGGCGGCGTAGCGTCGCCCGCACATACGCGACCGTCTCAGGTCGCGGGTGAGGCGGGGTTCTCCCGCCGAACGGGCGCCCGGCTCTCACCCCCCAAGCGCGGAGCCGGGCGTTCACTCAGCCCCGGCGCGAGGCGCGCGGGCCCGGTGCGGGCGGTCAGCGTCGCTCGATCGCCCAGATCGCCAGCTCGACGCGATTGCGGGCGCCGACCTTCGCCATGGCGCTCGCGATATGCGTCTTCACGGTGCTGAGCGAGATGTGCAGTTCGCGGCCGATCTCGGCGTTGCCGAGGCCGCGGGCGACGGCGGCGACCACGTCCTCCTCACGGTCCGTGAGCGGGGTCGACGGCTGCGCCCCGCGCGCAGGAGTCGACCCCGCGAACGCCTCGATGAGTCGCACGGTCACGTTCGGGTCGATGAGCGCATCGCCGCGCGCGGCCGCATGCACCGCCTCGCGCAGCAGCGCGGGCCCGGCGTTCTTCAGCAGGAAGCCCCTCGCGCCCGACCGCAACGCCTCGTAGACGTACTCGTCGAGGTCGAACGTGGTGATCACGACCACGGGCAGCGGGTCGGCGACGCCGGGCCCCGCGAGCTCACGGGTGGCGGCGAGGCCGTCGGCCCGCGGCATCCGGATGTCGAAGAGGCACACGTCCGGCCGCAGCGACCGCGCCATCGCGACCGCCTCGACGCCGTCGCGCGCCTCGCCGATCACCTCGATGCCGGGCTGCGCGTCGAGGATCATCCGCAGCCCCGCTCGCACGAGTTCCTGGTCGTCGGCGATGAGCACGCGCACGGGTTCGCTCATCGGGACCCTCCGAGCCGGTCGGTGCGCGGGAGCACGGCCGTCACGGTCCAGCCGGCGCCGTCCGCACCCGATGGCCCCGCCGAACAGGTGCCGCCGAGGAGCGTCGCCCGCTCGATCATGCCCCTGATGCCGTAGCCGGCCGTGTGCGCGGGTGCAGCACCGGGCGCAGCCCCGGGCCCGGAACCAGGGCGAGCGGATGCCGCGCCCCGGCCGTCATCGTGCACCTCGAGTCGCACGCCCGAGTCGTCGACCTCGACGCGCACGTCGACTCGGGTCGCGTCGCGCGCGTGCCGACGCGCATTGGTCACGGCCTCCTGCGCGATGCGGAAGACGGTCGCGCCGACCGCCGGCGGCAGCGAGCGGAGGTCGCCGGCGACGTCGACCGCGACGACCGGGCCGGCGGCGCCACCGGCGATGCCCGTCGGCGTCGCGAGCCGCTTCAGGTCGGATGCCGCGGGGGTCGGGCCGAGCTCCACGGCGTCGTCGTCCCGCCGGAGCACGCGCACCATGGACCGCATCTCGTCGAGCGTTCGGGACGCCTCGACCTCGATGACGCGCAGCACGTCGGCTGCGGCATCCGGATTCCGCTCGATGACCGCGGAGCCCGCCTGCGCCTGGATCGCGATGGCCGACACGTGATGGGCGACCGTGTCGTGCAGGTCGCGCGCGAACCGCTCGCGCTCGACGAGTCGCAGCCGCTCGAGCTCGCGCGCCCGCGCGCCGGCCCGCCAGCGGAACGCGAGGCCGAGCGAGCAGACGGTGACGACCACCGCGATGCCGCCGATCACGTCGCCGACGGTCGACGACTGCCACACCAGCGACAGCAGCGTGCCCGCGGTCACGAGGGCGAGGCCGCCGAGCATCGCGCGGCCGGATCCCCAGCGCAGCACGGCGTAGACGAGCAGCAGCAAGTACGCCGTCGTGAACAGTTGCGGGTCGTCGCCGAGGGCGAGGCCGACGACCGTGCCGACGGTGAACGCGACGGCCAGCATCGTGAACGGCCGCGTTCGCCGCCAGAGCAGCGTCGGCACGAGGGCGACGAGCACGACCGCCCAGAGCCAGCGCCACGGGACATCCGGTCGAAGGGATGCCTCGACGAGGGCGAGCGGCGCGAGCACGCCGACGAGCGCCCAGTCGCGCCACACCCGGCGCGGAGGCGGCGGCACCGCGGCCGGTGCGTTCCACAGCGACCGCACGGGGCTCGTCATGCCCTCATGATAGGGGCGCGGGTGCGACGGGCGCGGCGGCGGATGACGACCTCGGCGATCGCGAGGTTGATCGCCCAGCCGAGCGCCATGAGCAGCGTGTACTCGAGCTCCGCGGGTTCGCCGACGAGCAGGGCCCACGGCATGATCGTGAGCACCTGGGTGCCGGCGCCGAGTCCGATCGCGTAGGCGCGCGTCATCCACGCGCTGTGCGTCGTGACGCTCTGCGGGGTGCCGCCTCCGCGCCGGATCGCGAGGTAGGCGACGACGATGGCCGCCGCCATCCCGACGCCGAGCACGATGCGGATGAGCATGAGCGCCACGCCGCTGTTCGCCGGCAGGTCGTAGGCGACCGCCATCCACAGTCCGGATGCCGCGGCGACGAGTCCGGCCGGCGCGACGATCCTGCCCGACCAGCGGTGCCAGCGCCGCCGCCGCAACGACGGCGCGAACTGCAGCGCGCCGAGCAGGAGGAACAGGCTCGACCCGACGATATGCGCGATCACCGGCACGGGGGAGTCGAAGAACCGGGCGTTCTCGGCGGTCACGGTCGCGCCCGTGCCGAGCTGGGTCAGGCGCGACGCGCCCGCCGCCATCGGCACGAGCGTGAGCGCGATGAGGCCGGCGGGTGCGAGCCACTCGCGGCGTCGGCGGCGGCTCCGGTGGGTGCGGCGGGCGGCGGGCTGCGCGAGTCGGTCCGTTGCGGTCATGCCTCGATGCTGGCTCGGCGCCGGCCCCGCGACATCCGCCGTCCGGCTCGGATCGGATCGGCCGATCGGCCGAGGGAGTGCGACCCGGGCGGTGAACGCGAACCGGCTCGCCGTGAAGGGCTGCAGCCGAGAACGCGCTCCCTCTAGGCTGGCGGCCATGGTCGCAGTCCTCCCGCTCATCGTGCTCGCCGCGATGATCGCCGCCCTCGTCGACATCATCATGCGAGACGAATCGCAGGTGAGGCACCTGCCGAAGTTCGGCTGGCTCCTGCTCGTCATCCTGCTGCCGCTCATCGGAACGCTGCTGTGGTTCACGCTCGGGCGCGAGTACGGCAGCGGCGCGCCGAACCCCGCGCTCGAGGCGATCCGCGCCGACCGCACCCGACGCAGCACGCCGGCCCCGCGTGCGCCACGCGCCGATGCCCGCTCCACCGAAGAGCAACTGGCCGAGCTCGATCGCGAGATCGAGTACTACCGGCGTCGCGCCGAACTCGAGCGCCGCAAGCGCGAGGTCGAGGGCGAAGCGGGCGGCTGACCCGGCCGCACCGACACGAGCAACGCGGATGCCGCGGCAGCACGCGCGGTCGCGGCATCCGCCGTCTCTCGTGGTGGCCGGCGTGCAGCCCGGCCGGTCAGACCAGGTTCAGCAGCAGGCCCTGGATCAGGCTCACCACGATGCCGAGCACCACGACGGCACCGAGCGTCGTGCCCGCTGCGGCGAGCGCCTTGGGCGCGCCGCGCCTCAGCAGCACGATGATTCCGGCGACGAGCGCGCCCGCGCCGAGCACGAAGGCGATCACGGACGCCACCATCTGCACGGGCGCGACCGCCAGGTAGCCCACCGAGCTCACGAGCAGCACGAAGACGAACTGCATGGCGAACTGCAGCAGGATCGCCGCCGCCCCGGCGATGAAGGACACGAGGCCGAGCGGGAACGGGCGGGCGGATGCCGGTGCGGCGGCGGTGGCGGAAGTGGGAACCTGTTCGGGGCTGGTCATCCCGAGAGTCTGCCAGACCTCTCAGACGAGGTGGTCGTCGCCGCCGTGCAGTTCGAGGGCGTGCCGCGTGATGTCGCGCACGAGGTCGAGCGGCAGCGGCTTGGAGTACGGGAGGTTCACCGTGTCCTTGGCCGCGCGCCAGGGCGCGATGCGCGCCTCGAGCTCCTCGTCGCCGCGAGCGACCGGGTACAGGCCGATGTGCTGCTTCCAGCCGGCGAAGTGGATCCAGTAGCGACCCCGGATCGCGACGGCCGGGATGCCGTAGCGGAGCTTCTCCTCCGCGCCCGGCAGCACCTCGTGGATCGCGGCGCGCACGGCCGCGAGGCGAGCGGCGGACTCGCCTTCGAAGGCGGCGAGGTACTCGTCGACGGTGGTGGGCTTGTCGGTCATGGCGCACAGGTTAGCCGAGAGGCGGGGCCGCGGCATCCGCCCGTTGCGAGGCCGTCGCCGAATGGTTCCCACCCTGATCCCAATCAGGTAAGGTGAGCCTTACCTTCATCCCCAGGAGCACCCGTGGCCATCAGCAACCTCGAGATCACCCATGCCGACACCGGCGTCGTCACCGCGGAGGTCGTGCGCGCCGAGCGCATCTCGCCGCATTTCGTGCGCATCACGCTGAGCGGGCCCGAACTCGCCGACTGGCGGCATATCGGATTCGACCAGTGGTTCCGACTCGCGGTGCCGACCTCGGACCACACCCGCTTCGACAACCTGTCCGACAAGTACGACATGGGCGGCTATCTCAAGTACCTCGTGCTGCCGAAGGCGACGAGGCCCGTGATCCGCAACTACACGGTCCGCGAGTTCCGTGCCGCCTCGGCCGGCACCACGGCCGAGCTCGACATCGACTTCGTCGTGCACGGCAGCGAGGGCGTCGCCGGGCCGTGGGCCGAGTCGCTCCCCGTCGGGGCATCCGTCGGGCTCATCGACCAGGGCTGCGGCTACAAGGCGATCGACGCCGACTGGAGTCTGCTCATCGGCGACGAGAGTGCGCTGCCGGCGGTCGCCGGGATCCTGCGCGACCTGCCGCGCGACGCCAGGGGCCACGCGATCATCGAGGTCCCGGATGCCGCGGACCGGCAGGACTGCGGCGAGCCGCACGGCGTCACCGTGCACTGGATCGTGCGCGACCACGACGAGCCCGCCGGCGTGCGGGCGCTCGAGTTCGTGATGGGCCTCGAGTTCCCGTCGGGCACGGTCGCGGCGTTCGCCGCCGGGGAGTCGGCGCTCGCGACCGGCGCCCGCCGGCACCTCGTCAACGAGCGCGGCGTGCCGAAGGCGAACGTCGTCTTCTGCGGGTACTGGAAGGCCGCCAAGCGCGGGCACTGAGGCGGGCCGGCGGGTCGGCGGGTCGGGCGCCCGGAGGACGCGACCGGCGGGCGCGGTGGGGTCGCTCCTGGAACGCGCGGTACTTCGGCACTTCGGCACCGTATTCGCACGTGCCATGCCCCGCACACACCGACGGCTCCGCGACGTCCGGGCACCGTGGCCGACCCATCGAGGCACCGCGGTCGGCACCGGCACCGGCATCGGCATCGAGGCACCGCGGCCGGATCGCGAAGCTCAGGCGACGATCGGCGTGCCGTCGACGGGCTCGTCGCGGGCCGCCGCGTGCGCGGCCGCGGAGTCGGAGTAGACCGCGTCGACCATGATCGGCAGGTGGTCGCTCGACCCGCGCGGCAGCGTCTCGACCTTGCGGATGTCGAACCCGGCCGAGGTCGCGAGGTCGAAGTGCCCGCGGAAGAACTTGTAGCGCGTGTACGTGCGGCTGTCGCTGAGGGTCAGGTCGTAGCCCGCCTCGCGCACCTTCTCGGCCAGGTTGTCCTTGAAGATCGGATAGTTGTAGTCGCCGACCATGAGCGTCGGCAGGTTCGGCCCGAGCAGCTGCAGCTCGCCGAGCGCGGCGTTGATCTGGTGCCGGCGAAGCGAGTTCAGCGCGGTGAGCGGCGCAGCGTGGAACGAGGCGACGATGGCCTCGCGGTCGTGCTGCCGGTCGTAGAGGCGGGCGCCGAGCAGGCGCTCGTGCGCGGGCCGCAGCACGCGGTCGTGCATCGACTTCTTCAGCGCGACCGTGCGCAACCCGCGGATCTCGATGCGGTCGGCCCGGTAGTAGATCGCGAGCCCGAGTCGGCTGCCGATGGTCGAGTGGGCGAAGCGCAGGCGGCCCACCTGCTCGGCGAGGTCGAGCGTGTCGCATTCCTGCAGGCAGACGACGTCGGGCGAGTAGCGCTCATCGAGCGCCGCGAGTTCGGAGATCGCGCGATGCTTGCGGAGGTTGTAGCTGATCACCAGCATTGCTCCAGCGTAAGCCTCCGGCGTGGGTTTCGGCTGGGGTTGCCTCGCGTTTCACCGTGGGTTCACGGGCTGGTCGAAGTGGCAGGATGGCAGACATGCTGCGTCGCGAGGTCGGAACCCGGTCATGAGCACTGCAGACGCCCGTGCCGAGCTGATCGCCCTCTGCGAGCGAGGCATCACCTGGCTCACCGACCTGCCGAGATGGGCGACGGATGCCGCGGCGAGACGCCCGGCCGCGGTGCTCGTGCTCTTCGGGGTGCTCGACGACCTGCCCGCGCGGGCCGGAGGCGGCGGCGGCGACGGGGCGCCGACGGCCGTGGTCGCCCGGGACCTCGACGTGCTGCTCCTGCGCCGGGCGTCGACGCTCGGCAGCCATCCGGGCCAGATCGCGTTCCCCGGCGGGCGCATCGAGGAGTCCGACGACGGCCCGATCGCCGGGGCGCTCCGCGAAGCTGCTGAGGAGACCGGGGTCGATCCCGACGACGTCGAGCCGCTCGGCACGCTCGCACCCCTGCCGGTACCCGTGAGCAACCACCTCGTGACGCCGGTTCCCGCGTGGTGGACGAGGCCGTCCGAGGTCGCGGCCGTCGACCACGACGAATCCGTCGAGGTGTTCCGCGTGCCCGTCGCCGACCTGCTCGACCCCGCCAACCGGGGCAGCACCGAGATGACGTTCGGCGGCACCGTGTACCGCGGTGCGGCGTTCACCGTCGGCGGACGCGTCGTCTGGGGCTTCACGGCCCTCGTGCTCGCGCGCATGTTCGACGAGCTCGGCTGGAGCGTGCCGTGGAACGAGGACCGCATCGTCGAGCGCGACGACCTGGCGCAATGAGCGCCTGAACGAGAGGACGAACCGCATGAGAGTCGCCGTCGCCGGAGGAACCGGCACCGTCGGACGCCGGGTCGTGGCATCCGCTCGCGAACGAGGGCACGAGGTGGTAGTGCTGACCCGCTCGAACGGCGTCGACCTGATCGGCGGCACCGGTGTGCGGGCGGCGCTCGAGGGGGTCGACGCGGTGATCGACACCGCGAACACGAACTCGATGTCGGCCGGTGCGTCGACCGCGTTCTTCACGTTCGTGACGAAGACGCTGCTCGACGCCGAGCAGGCGGCCGGGGTCGGGCACCACGTCGTGCTCTCGATCGTGGGCGTCGATCGCGGATCGTACGGCTACTACGCCGGCAAGGTAGCCCAGGAGCGGGCCGTCGAGGCGGGTGCGGTTCCGTTCACGATCATGCGGGCCTCGCAGTTCCACGAGTTCGCCGACCAGATGCTGCGGGCGTTCTCGTTCGCGGGCGTGCACCTCGCGCCGAGGTTCCCGTCGCAGCCGGTCGCCGCGCGAGAGGTGGGGGAGCGGCTCGTCGCGCTCGCCGAGCGGGGCCCGGCCGGGCGCAGCGCGGACTTCGCCGGACCGCAGCGGGAGGACATCGGCGACATGGTGCGCCGGCTCGCGCAGGCTCGCGGGCTTCGTGGCCCCGTCGTGCCGGTGACCGTGCCCGGCCCGCAGTTCGCCGCCATGCGTCACGGCGAGACGCTGCCGGGCTCCGACGCGGTGCTCGGCACGCAGACGTTCGAGACCTGGCTACGAAGCCCCGACGGTGCTGCCGCCACTGCTGCTGCCGCCGGCGATGCCGCCCGCCCCTGACGTCGGCGCGAGCCTGACCATCCAGCGGGCCGGCTCGGCGAGCGGCTCGAAGCCGAACTTCGCGTACAGGCCGTGCGCGTCGGCCGTCGCGAGCATGATGCGGCGGAGCCCGAACGGTTCGAGGTCGGCGACGACGCCCTCGATGAGGCCGACGCCGACGCCGTTCCCGCGCACGGCCGGGTCGACGTAGACGTCGCAGAGCCACGCGAAGCTCACGCCGTCGGTCACGACCCGCGCGTACGCGACCTGATCGCCGGATGCCTCGTCGAAGACGCCGTAGTTGCGCGAGGCGTCGATCGCGGCGTCCTGCCGCTCCCGCGGCCGGCCGAGCGCCCAGTAGGCGTCGGTCGACAGCCAGCGGTGCACGCGCTCGCGATCGAGCTCGGCCGGGTCGGTGGAGAGGCGGTATCCGTGCTGCATCACCCCATCATCGGGCATCGGCCCGAGGCATCCGCAGCGCTACTTCGACATGTCGAAGCCCGTGACCGCCGGGCCGACGGGCTCGTAGACGAGCAGCATCGCGCCGGTGTCGAACACGCGGGGCGGCTCGGCCAGCCGGAACGCGGTCGGAACGCCGAACTCGCCGCCGAACAGCCGCTTGCCCGATCCGAGGGCGATCGGGTACACGTACAGGTTCAGCCGGTCGACGAGGCCCGCCTCGATGAGCGAGCGCGCCAGGTCACCGCTGCCGATCACGTGGATGTCGTCGAATCGCTGCGTGAGGGCGGCGACCTCCGCGACATCCGACAGCGCCGTCGTTCCGGCCCACTCGGGCTCGGCGAGTGTGCGCGACACCACGAACTTCGGCATCGCGTTGAACTTCACGGCGATCTCCTCCTCGCCGCGGTGCGGCCAGAACCCGGCGAAGATGTCGTACGTGCGACGGCCGAGCAGCAGCGCGTCCATGTGCTCGATGCCCTCGCCGATCACGGCGCCGTTCTCGTCGTCGAGATAGGCGCCCTGCCAGCCGCCGAACGCGAAGCCGCCCGACTCGTCTTCGTCGGGGCCGCCGGGCCCCTGGTAGACCCCGTCGAGCGTGACGAACAGGTCGACCGAGATGGTTCCCATGGTGTGCTCCCTCGCGTGTCCTCGCTCGCGTGTGCTCCATCGCAATCCGGCGCGAACAGCTTAGGACCGTTCGCGACCCGGCGTGATGCGGCGATGCGGTGATGCGGTAGCATCAGATCATGAGGACCACGCTCGATCTCGACGACCGCGTGGTTCGCGCGGCCAAGGCGCTGGTGGCGCAGAACGGCGGCTCGATCGGCACGGCGGTCTCCGATCTCGCGTTGCGCGGGCTGTCTGCCGGCCTGACTGCGGATGCCTCGGGCGCGGCGTCTCCGGCGGCGCCGAAGGGGTTTCCGGTGCTGCCCCTCGGGCCGGTCGACCACGTGATCACCGATGACCTGGTGGCCGAACTGCGCGACGACGCATGAGCGAGCCGACCCGACTGCTCGACGTGAACGTGCTGCTCGCGCTCGTGGCGCCCGCGCACGAGCACCATGTGGCCGCGCACCGATGGTTCGCCGGCGTGCACTCGTGGGCGACGACGCCCATGACCGAGGCGGGTCTCCTGCGGCTCGTCGCCAACCCCGCGGTCACGGGTGCGGCGTTCTCGCCGGCCGACGCGATCCAACTGCTGAGGCGGCTGCGTGAACAACCGGGTCAGCGCTTCGTCGGCGACGAAGCGTCATTCGCCGATCCGCGCATCGAGATGTCGGCGCTGGTCGGGCACCGCCAAGCCACCGACTTCCATCTCGTGAACCTCGCCGCCGGTGCCGGCCTCGTGCTCGCGACATTCGATGCGAAGCTCGCCGCGGCACTCGCCGAGCCCGATCGTGCGCATGTCGAGGTCGTGCCCGTCTGAGCGTTGGCCTGACTGGGCCGGCCTGCCTGGGCCGGGCCGGGCTGAGCTGGCCGACCTGAGCTCGCAGGCTGAGCTCGCACGCCTGACGCGAGCGGATGCCGCGAGCCGGCGTCAGCGCGTCAGGAACCGCCGCACGGCTTCACTGGCCACCTCGTGGTCGATCACGTCGGGCTCGCCCGAGACCGTGATCGTGCCCACGAGCTCGCCGTCGACGCGGATCGGCAGCGAACCGCCGTACGCGCGAAGGGCGTCGTGGTCGACGTCGTCGCGTTCGCGGAAGGGCGTGCCCGCCTCTTCGTGCCGGCGGCGCACGAGCAGCGACGGCTCGCCGAAGCGCTCGACGACCGCGGCCTTGCCTGCGAGCCACTCGTCGTTGCCCGGACCGGTGTCGCGCAGCTTCGCGAGGAACACCTCGTCGCCGCGGAGCACGACTCGAACGGCGAGGTTCAGGTGCCGCTTGCGGATGACCTCGATCGCCGTGACGCCGAGGTCGACGGCGTCGTCGTTGACGAACGACGGCAGGTCGAGCTGGGGCTGCGCCTCGAGATCGGCGACGGTGAAGACGGGAAGTTCCGACATCAAGACTCCTCAGGTGCGGTTCGCCCAGAGTAGTCCGGCCCGCGGCCGACCGGCGAACCCGCCGGCCGGTCGAGTGCGAGCGCAGCGAGCGTATCGAGACCTTCGGCCCGCGTGTCGGTCGTCGGTGCGAGACTGGCCCCGTGCTGCTCGACGACCTCGTCACCACCACCGACGCCGTCACCGCGACCCGCTCGCGGCTGGCGAAGGTCGAGGCGCTCGCCGACCTGCTCGCGCGGCTGGCGCAGACGGCTCCCGACGAGATCGAGCCCGCGATCGGCCTGCTCGTGGGCAAGCCGCGACAGGGTCGCCTCGGCGTCGGGTGGCGCGGCATGCAGTCCGTGCTGGCCACGGCCGAGCCGGCGGATGCCGCGTCGCTCACGGTCTCAGAGCTCGATGCCGTGCTCGAGCGTCTCGCCGCGGCATCCGGCGCCGGCTCGAACCTCGATCGCGGCCGAGAGCTGCACGACCTCATCGCCTCGGCCACCGCCCGTGAGCAGCAGTTCATCGCCCGCGCGCTGCTCGGCGAGATGCGCACGGGCGCGCTCGAGGGCGTGCTCACCGACGCGATCGCGAAGGCCGCCGATCGTCCGGTCGCGAGCGTGCGGCGCGCGGCCATGCTGCAGGGCGACCTCGGCGCGACGGCGCGGCTCGCCCTCACCGGCACGGCCGACGAGCTCGACGCCGTGGGGCTCGTCGTCGGCCGGCCCGTGCAGCCCATGCTGGCCGCGACCGCGGCGAGCCCCTCGGCCGCCCTCGAGACCACCGGCGAGGCCTCCGTCGAGTACAAGCTCGACGGTGCGCGCATCCAGGTGCACCGCAGCGGCGACGACGTGCGCATCTTCACCCGCACCCTCGCCGATGTCACGCACCGGCTGCCAGAGGTCGTCGAGATCGTGCGCGGCATGCCCGTGCGCGACGTGATCCTCGACGGCGAGACCCTCGCGCTCGACGAAGACGGCGCGCCGCGCCCGTTCCAAGAGACGATGTCGAGGTTCGGTGCCGATCTCGCGCGCGAGACGCTGCTGCATCCGTGGTTCTTCGACGTGCTGCACGTCGACGGGCGCGACCTGCTCGACGAACCGCTGCGGGCCCGCATCGGCGAACTCGAGCGCATCGCGGGCGCGCATCGCATCCCGGGCGAGATCACCGCCGACGCCGAGGTCGCCGAGCGCGTCTCGCGTGAGGCGCTCGCCGCAGGCCAAGAGGGCGTCGTGGTCAAGGCGGTCGACGCGCCCTACGCGGCCGGGCGCCGCGGCGCGAGCTGGATCAAGGTCAAGCCCGTGCACACCTACGACCTCGTGGTGCTCGCCTGTGAATGGGGTTCCGGGCGGCGCACCGGGCTGCTGTCGAACCTGCACCTCGGAGCGCTCGACGCCGTCGGCGAGTTCGGGCCGCCGGGCGAGTACGTCATGGTCGGCAAGACGTTCAAGGGGCTCACCGACGAGCTGCTGCGGTGGCAGACCGAACGCTTCCCGCAGATCGAGACGCGCAGCACCGCGCACACGGTGTTCGTCGAGCCGATCACCGTCGTCGAGATCGCCATCGACGGCGTGCAACGCTCCAGCCGATACCCCGGCGGCATCGCGCTGCGCTTCGCGCGCGTCAAGCGTTACCGCGACGACAAGCCGGCCGCCGAGGCCGACACGATCCAGACGCTGCGCGGGCTGCTGCGCGAGTAGCAGGCACGCGCATTGCGTGTGCGCGTGTCGGCGCCGGGCGCGGGGCGCGGGACGCGCGTGCGCGCGTGTCCAGTTCAGGAAGGGCGACCGACACGCCGTGGCGAGCCGTCCCGCGCGCGGCGTGTCGGACGCACATCCTGAATTCGCGACACCGCCGTCGGGAAGGAACGGTGCGAACGGCGCGTTGGGCGGAGCAGGAGCACACGCGATCGAGAGGAAGACGCATGGGTGGGCAGGTGGGACAGACGCAACCGACGCAACCGACGGAACCGGCGGAACCGACGGAACCGACGGACTCGACGGAGTCGACGCAACCGACGGAACCGAACGAGGCGGCGGGCCGCGTGCGACAGCTGCGGCTCGTCGTCGAGGCTGAAGACTTCGAGGCGGCGCTCGCGTTCTACCGCGACGTGCTCGGCATGCCGACGCAAGAGGCGTACAGCGGCGACGACGGGGCCGAGGTCGTGATCCTCGATGCCGGGCGGGCGACCCTCGAGCTCTCGAACCCGGCGCAGGTGCGCTACATCGACCGCGTCGAGGCAGAGGGGCGGCCGAGCGATCACCTGCGCGTCGCGCTCGAGGTCGACGACGCCGTCACGGTGACGGCCCGCCTCGTCGAGGCCGGCGCCGAGCTCATCGCCGAGCCGCGCGAGACGCCCTGGCGGTCGATGAACTCGCGACTGCGCGGGCCAGCCGCCGTGCAGCTGACCCTCTTCGAGGAGCTCGACTGACGCGTGGCGATGCCGACTGGTACCCGGCGATGCCGGACGTCCGGCGGATGCTGCGGGGCCGGTCACGTGTCGAATTCAGGATGCCGCGCCGACACGCCGTGGCGAAAGGGGCGTGTGCACGGCGTGGCGCCCACGCGTCCTGAATTCGCGACGCCGCGACCGCGACGCCGCGACCGTGCAGGCCGCAGACCGGTGGTGGCCGTCGGAGGCAGCGGGTAACGTGTGCCGCGTCGGGCGCCGGCGCCCGCGAGCCGCGGCCCGGCCGCGACATCCGCTCGCGCAACCGCCGGCGCCGTCGAATCGTCGCCATCGTCGAATCATGGGGGAGATCATGGCCAACCTCGTCGTCCACTTCGAGATCCACGCATCCGAGCCGCAGCAGCTCGTCGACTACTACTCCGAGCTGTTCGGCTGGCGGTTCACGCAGTTCGGCGATGCGCCCTACTGGATGATCGACACCGGTGAGGGGGCGATCGGCAACGCCGAGGCCGAGGCCGGACTCGGCATCAACGGCGGGCTGACCCAGCGCCAGGGGCCGAGGCCAGAGGCCGGCGCACCCGTCAACGGCGCGAACTTCGTGGTCGGCGTCGACGACGTCGAGGCGATCTTCGCCAGGGGGCTCGAACTCGGCGGCACGGTGTCCTCGCCGCTCGAAGACATGCAGGGCATCGGCCGGGGCGGGTACCTCCTCGACCCCGACGGCAACCTCTTCGGCGTGCTCTCGCCCGTGCTCTCCGACGGCACGGTCGCGATGGGCGGGTGACGGCACGGTGGTCGCGATGGGCGGGTGATGCGCGCGTGACCGGCGTGCGGTGAGCGCCTTCCCAGCCGCATCTGCCTAGGCTGAAGGTCATGCTCGCCCTCATCCGCCACGGTCAGACCGACTGGAACGCCGCCGGACGCCTGCAGGGGCGCACCGACATTCCGCTGAACGATGTGGGGCGGGCGCAGGCCCGCGCCGCGGCATCCGCCTTCTCGGGCGGGTTGTGGCAGGGCGTCGTGAGCTCGCCGCTCGGGCGCGCCCGCGAGACGGCCGAGATCCTCGCCGACGCGCTCGCGCTGCCGCTCGGCGGCACGTACGACGAGCTGCTCGAGCAGGAGTACGGCCAGGCCGAGGGCGTGCACGTTGCCGAGATCGCCAAGCGCTGGCCCGATCGTGACATCCCGGGCAAGGAGCCCGAGACCGAGGTGGCCCTGCGCGGCCTCCGCGGGCTCGAGCGCATCGCGGCCGACCACGGCGGAGCGCCGATGCTCGCGATCGCGCACGGCAGCCTCATCCGCTACACGCTCTCGGGCATCTCGGGCCACGACCCCCGGCACTACCCGCGACTCGACAACCTGTCGAGCTCGCATGTGCGGTTCGAGGATGCCGCGTGGCGGGTGCACACCGTCGCCGGCATCGAGTTCGCCGAGGTCGCCGTCGGCATCGAGGCGCGCGCGGCCGGAGACGAGCGCGCCGCGTAGTTCTCGGCCGGGGCCGTGTTTCGGTTCGGAGTCGGATCGCGCGCCGACGGTGGCCCGGCCGCGACGCCGACGTAGACTCCGAAAATGGAGCCACCGGTCAGCACGACTCTGGTCGTGGTCGGCGACGAGGCGTCGCAGGCCATCCGCTCGCTCGAGCGCTTCCCGAACGTGCAGGCGGCCAGCCTCGCGGATGCCTCCGACGACGAGGTCGTGCGCTGGTCGGCCGGATCGAACGCCCCGTACGTCGTGCACGACCACGACCCGCTCGGCCACGTGGCGGCGGCGTGGGTGGAGTTCTTCGACGACCAGTCCACGTTCGGCGTGCTCGAACTCGAGATCGAACGCGCGCTCGATGCCGCGGGCCGCCGCGAGATGAACGTGCCCGACTACTACGTCGTGCTGCACCCCGAAGACCTGCCGGTCACCTGGAAGCACTGGTGGCTCGGCGTGCTGGCCGCGGAGTCGCCGACGCGCGTCATTCCCTGGCCGTCGGCGGATGCCTCGCTGGCGGCGTTGCTGCGCCGGCTGCCCACCGGCCGTGCCTGGCCCGAGGTGAACGCCTGGTTGCCGCGCGTGCCGATGTCGGTGCCCGACCGGGTCGGGCTGCGCGGTCCGGAGGCGCACGGCGACACTGAGTGAATCGCAACGAAGGAGTCGCCGTGACCACCAGTCAGCCCGCGATGTCCCCATCCGACCTGCCGGTCGAGGTCGTGCTCGACCGCGCCACCGGTCCGCGCCGGGCCGAGGTCGGCGAACTGGTCGAACTGCTCGGCGGGATCACCGGCGAGCCGCCCGTCGTGTGGGCCGGCCGCATCGTCGGGTTCGGCGAGGTCGAGTACCGCTACGAGAGCGGCCGCGGCGGCCGGGAACCGCTGCTCGCCTTCGCGCCGGGCCCCAGGAATCACACGATCTACCTCGCCGACGATTTCGCGACGCGCTGGCCCGATCTCCTGGCCGCACTCGGCAAGCACCGCGCGAGCAAGGTCTGCCTCCACCTCACGCGATTGGACGGGGTGGATCGCGATGTGCTGCGCGAGCTGCTCGAGCGTTCCCTCGCCGAGACGAGGTCACAGCTCGGCTGAACGAGCCGACGCCCGCCCCGGCTCGGCCGGTGCGGGCGTCATGCGATGCGAGATGCGACGGTCGCGGCATCCGCTCACGCGTCGGCGGGGGCGTCGGTGTCTGCGCCCACCGCGTGCTCGAGAGCCCAGGTGAGGGCGTACTCGGCGACCTCCTGCCAGCCGTCCTGGCTGACGATGCGGTGCGTGCGGCCGGCGAATTCCCGGTACTCGACGACCGACGGGCTGCCGGTGGCGTGGTACTTCTTCACGATGGCCTTGCCGATGGCCGGCGGCACGACGTGGTCGATGCCGCCGGTGATGACCAGCAGCGGGGCGCGGTCGGCGCGGGCGTAGTCGACGTGGCTGACGCCGCCCTTCTCGTTGAAGGCGCCCGCGACGCCCTCGAAGAAGACCCGGTTGTAGGAGTTCACCGCGAAGTCCTGCCAGATCGCGTCGGACTCGGCCCGCGAGAGGTCGTTGCCGAACGTGAAGTGGAAGTGCGACTTCGAGATGGGCTTCGCGCCGTTCTTCGCGAACGGGTTGGAGAGGATCGGCGTGCCGGTCCAGAGCGTCGAGAGCGGCAGCGTCGTGATGCCGGCTGGCTGGCCGGGCGTCACGCCGACGTAGGCGACCCCGAGGCCGCGATCGGCGAGCATCTGGGTGAGCAGGCCGCCGAACGAGTGGCCCATGATGATCGGCTTCTGGGGGAGGGCGCGGATGATGCGCTCGTAGTGGTCGGCGATCTGCTTCAGGCCGACGCCCTTGAGGGCTTCGGGATTCGAGCGGATGTCGGCGACCTCGCGGTCGTCGATGCCGGGCCACCCCGGGCGGATCACCTGGTGGCCGCGGGCCTCGAAGTACTCGGCCCACGTGTTCCAGCTCTTCGGGGTCATCCAGAGGCCGTGGATGAGGACGATCGGGGTCTTGTCGGTGGTGGTCATGATGCCTGCTCCTAAGTAGAACGATCGGTCTTGTTTTGCTGTTGACCTCAAGGTAGACCACCCGTTCTCGTTTTGTCAAGCAAAAAGAGAAAGATCGTTCTATCATGTTGTGTATGGCCACTCGAACCACCTCAGCAGGCACCTCCGTGGCGCGCGAGAAGCTCGTCGCCGCGGCATCCGACCTCTTCTATCGCGAGGGCATCCACGCCGTCGGCGTCGACCGCATCATCGGCGAGGCCGGCGTCACCCGCGCCACCTTCTACCGCCACTTCCCGGGCAAGGAGGACCTCGTCGAGGCGTATCTCGGCGTCGAGGACGCCACCATCCGCGGCGCGTTCGAGCGCGCGGGCGAGGTGACCGACGACCCCGAACAGTTGCTCGAGCTCGTGATCGAGGCACTGGCCGACGACGTGGCGCGCCTGCACACGCGGGGCTGCCCGTTCATCAACGCGGCCGCCGAGTACCCCGAGGCCGCCAGCGGCGTGCGCGTCGCCGTGGGGGAGCACCGGGACTGGTTCCGCGGCACGCTCGAGTCGCTGCTCACCGCCGCCGGAAACCCCGACCCCGCGCTCGCGGCGGGCCAGCTCGTGCTGCTGCGCGACGCCGCGATGGTCGGCGGCTACCTCGACGGCTGGGAGCGCGTGCGCCCCGCGTTCGTCGGCGCGGCGCGGCAGGCGGCGGGGCTGCCGGCCTGAGCGAGCGGATGCCGCGGGGCCGGCGCTGTGGCGATGTGTTGCGCGCCCGACTCGCACCGCTCAGGTCGCGGCGCTATCGTCGAGGCATCCGTCGTCGTCGCCCTGCCGCGACCCGTACGTGATCGCCCCCGCAACGACCGGCCGCAGAGGCCGATCGTGTCTGCCCTCCGGAAGGACTCCACCGCGCGATGACCGAGACCGCCTCGAAGACCTCGCGCGCCGTCGAGTGGGTGAAGGCGCGTCGCCGGCTCGTCGGCTGGACGACCCTCGTCTCCGTCGTGGCGGTGGTCGTGATCGTGCTCGTGGCCCGCTGGCTGCGGCAGAGCCCCGCCGGTGAAGACTTCATCACGACGTATCCGGGCATCGTGCCCCCGCCCGAGGGCACCCCCGTCGGCATCCCGGCCTGGCTCGGCTGGCAGCACTTCCTCAACGTGTTCTTCCTCGTGCTCATCGTGCGCACCGGGTACCAGTTGCGCTCCAAGAAGCGCCCGCCCGGCTTCTTCACCCGTGACAACACGCGCTGGCCGCGCACCAAGCGCGCGCCGCGCCGCCTCGGCATCTTCCTCTGGCTGCACCTCTGGCTCGACGCGTTCTGGGTGCTGAACGGCGTGCTCTACCTCGTGCTGCTCTTCGCGACCGGCCAGTGGCTGCGCATCGTGCCCACCGACTGGTCGGTCGTGCCGAACGCGATCTCGGCCGCGCTGCAGTACGCCTCGCTCGAGTGGCCGACCGAGAACTCGTGGGTCGTCTACAACGCGCTGCAGCAGCTCGCCTACTTCGCCGTGGTGTTCGTCGCGGCGCCCCTCGCGATCCTCACCGGCCTGCGGCTCTCGTCGGTCTGGCCGCCCGCGGGGCGCCTCGCGCGCGCCGTGCCCGAGCGCCTCGCACGCGCCGTGCACTACCCGGTGATGCTCTTCTTCATCGTGTTCACGTTCGTGCACGTCGTGCTCGTGTTCACCACCGGGGCACTCCGCAAGCTCAACCAGATGTACGCCTCGCGCGACGCCGACGACTGGATCGGGTTCGTCGTGTTCGCGGCATCCGTCGTCGTCATCGCGGTCGCCTGGGTGCTCGCGAAGCCGCCGCTGCTGAAGCGCATCGCGGCCAAGGGCGGCACGGTCAGGGGCTGAGCCGGCTGGTCCGCGGATGCCGCGGGGCCGACGGGGCTGAGCTGCGGATGCCGCGGGGCTGACGCCGTCGGTGCCGCCGGGTATCGTGGCCGGGCGTGGACCTGATCACGAACGACGACCTCGACGACCTCGAACGCGAGCTCATCGGCCGCGTGCGGGGCCGTGTGCTCGAGATCGGCGCCGGTGACGGCGAGAACTTCGGCGCGTTCGATCCCGATGTCGCATGGACGGGACTCGAGCCCGACGCCGGCCGCCGTGCCGAGCTGGCCACCCGCGCCCGCGAATGGCGGCATGCGTCGACTCCGCTCGACGCGACGGCCGAGCACATCCCGCTGCCCGATGCCTCGGTCGACGCCGTCGTCGGAACCTACGTGCTCTGCTCCGTGCACGACGTCGCAGCCGCGCTCGCCGAGGTGCGCCGCGTGCTCGTGCCAGGCGGGCGCGTCGTCTTCGTCGACCACGTCGCTGCGCCGCGCGGCACGCTCAAGCGCGTGATCCAAGACGTCGCGACGCCCCTTTCGACCTGGCTCGACCACGGCTGCCACTGGAACCGCGATCCGCAGCCCGTGCTCGAGGCCGCCGGGTTCACGGGCGTCGACGCACGTCGGCTCCGCGTGCGGTCGCTGCCGTTCGGGGCGGTCCCGGTGCTGCTCTACGAGGGGGTCGCGCCGGGCTGATCGCCGGATCGGGTCGGCCGCGCGGTCGATGCCGCGGGTGCCTGCGCCGCGCGCGCCGCGACGTCGTCGAGCACGCCGCGCGCGAGCATGGTCGCCCCGGCGACGGCCGCGGGCATCGTGAAGATCGCTCCGAGCGGCACCATGAAGCAGAGCTGGGTCGCGACGCCGAACCCGAGCAGGCGGGTGCGGTGCCCGCGGAGCAGTGCGGCGCGCTCCTCGGCCCCGATGCCCCGCGACTCGAAGGCGCGACCCGTGAGCTCCCAGGCGAGCAGCCGCCCCGAGAGCACGACGCCGAGCACGGGCGCGAGCACGCCGCCGATGAGCGGCACGAGTCCGCTGAGCGCGACCCCGATCGAGACGAGCACGCCGAGCCCGATGAAGCCCAGTGCGTCGCGCGCCGAGCGCCAGAACCCGATGCCGTCGCCGGTCGGCTCGCCGCCGAGGTCGGCCTCGACCGCGCGCCAGATGCGCTCGTAGAACGGATCGCCGACCATGAGCGTGAGCCCCGTGAACGTGACCGCGGCGAGCACGATCGCCCCGCCGAGCATGACGGCGCCGACGGCCGTGCGCACAATCGTCGCCCACGGCTCGACCCAGCCGGCGGCGAACGGCGTCGCCCACACGGTGATGCTCGGCAGGCTGACGCCGAGCGCCACGAGCCCGATGAGCACGACGACCCACACGATCGCGGCGGGCACGAGGCCGAGCAGCATCGCGCCCGGCTGCCGTCGCCAGAAACCGAAGCCGCGCAGCAGCATGCGCACCCCGAGGAGGAACCGTTCGATCATCGCTGCTCAGCCTAGGCTGGTGCTCCCGGGCCATTGTCGAACCGACCGAGGAGACGCCATGCCGACCATCGCCCTCGACGTTCCCCTGCCCGACGGCCGCGTGCTGCGCGCCTACGACACGGGGGTTCCCGACGGGGCCGCGGCTGCGTCGACGACGGCTGCGTCGACGACGGATGCCTCGCCCGATGCCTCGACGGCGGATGCCTCGACCGGCCGCGTGCTCATGTGGCATCACGGTTCGCCGCAGACGGGTGCCCCGCTCGAGCCCGTGGTGGCCGCGGCGACGCGTCGAGGCATCCGCGTGATCTCGTACGGGCGCCCGTCGTACGGCGGGTCGACCGCGCGACCCGGGCGCGATGTGGCCTCGGCCGGCGATGACGCGATCGCCGTCGCCGATGCGTTCGGCGTCGACCGGTTCGACTCGATGGGCGCGTCGGGCGGCGGCCCGCATGCGCTGGCGGTCGCGGCGCGGCATCCGGAGCGTGTGACCGGCGTCGTGACGCTCGCCGGCCTCGCCCCGTGCACCGACCGCTTCGACTGGTTCGCCGGCATGCGCTCGCCGGGCGGCCTGCGGTCCGCGCTCGAGGGCGGCCGCGCCGGCCGCGCACGCTACGCGGGGACCGCGGAGTTCGACCCCGAGCAGTTCCTGGCCGTCGACTTCGCCGCGCTCGACGGGGGCTGGTCGGACTTGGGAGCGGATGTCGCGAAGTCGGCGGAGTTCGGCGACGACGGCCTCATCGACGACGACGTCGCCTTCGTGAACCCGTGGGGGTTCGACCTCGCCGAGGTCGCTGCGCCCGTGCTCATCGTGCAGGGCGAGGGCGATCGCGTGGTACCGCGCACGCACGCCTCGTGGTTGCTCGCGCATCTGCCCGACGCGACCCTCTGGATGCGCCTCGACGACGGCCACGTCTCGGTGCTCGACGTCGTGCCCGACGCGATGGACTGGCTGCTCGAGCGCTGACGCGGCGCGCGGGCCGACGTTGCGGGCAGGCCGAGGTGGCGGGCGGGCTGACGCGGTGGTTGCGTCCACGAGACCGCGTCGGTCGCGCGCGGGCGGTGCCGAGCCCGGACGTGCCCCGCACCGCGGGTCAGTGGGTGGGCGCGATGACCACGCGGCGCAGCTTGTCGCCCGCCGAGGTGAAGGTGATCGGCCCGGTGCCGTTGTAGCCGTCGCCGGTGACCTCGAGGTTCGCGATGACGGTGTCGGGGTCGTCGGTCGGCTCGATGCCCACGACCTCGAAATGCGATCGCTTGCCGATGTTGTCGGTCTCGTTCCACGAGGCGATGCCGTCGCGGCCGTGGAACACGCGGCCCCAGTCGTCGAGCGTCGCGTCGTCGGTGAAGCCGTCGAGGAACGCCGCGGTGTCACCGCGGTTCGTGCTCTCGATGAAGGCGCGCAGCGCCACGGGAACCTGCAGGTCGGTCATGTCGTCCCCCTTGGATCGGTCGCCTCCCAGTCTGCGGGCCGGCGGCCGATTCCGCGAGAGGGGGAGTTCGCGAGGGCCGGCGGTCAGGCCCCGAGCGAGTCGAGGGCGCCCACGAGGTCGCGGTACAGGTCGTCGACGTGCTCGAGGCCGACCGAGAGCCGCACGAGACCGTCGGGGATCGTCGGCTGCTCGAGCTGCCAGCGGCGGCGGCGCTCGAAGGTGGACTCCACGCCGCCGAGGCTCGTGGCGTGCACCCAGAGCGCGGTGCGCTGCACGAGCAGGTCGGCGGGCTCCTTGCCGCCGCGCACGACGATCGAGATGATCGCACCGAATCCGGGGTAGCGCACCTCCTCGAGCGCGGGGTGGCCGGCCAGTCGCGAGGCGAGCTCCTTCGCGGTGGCCTGCGCGCGTTCGAGCCGCACGGGCAGGGTGCGCAGGCCGCGCAGGGCCAGGTAGGCCTCGAAGGGGCCCGGGATCGCACCGAACAGCGACCGGTACGCGAGCACCTTCTCGGCCAGCTCGTCGGTCGCCGCGATGACGGCGCCCATGAGCACGTCGCTGTGGCCCGAGATGTACTTGGTCGCCGAGTGCACGACGAGGTCGGCGCCCGACTCGAGCGGGCGCTGCAGCAGCGGCGTCGCGAACGTGTTGTCGACGGCGACGAGTGCGCCGTGCTCGTGCGCGGCGGCGACGAGCGCCGGGATCTCGGCCAGCTCGAGCGCCGGGTTCGTGGGCGACTCGATCCACACGAGCGACGCGCCCTCGAGCGCCGAAGCGACGGCAGCGGTGTCGCTGATGTCGACGTAGACGACCCGCAGGCGGCCCTTCGCCGCGAGCTGGTCGAGCTGCGCGACGGTGCCCGTGTACGAGTGCCGGGGCGCGACGACCGTGCCGCCCTCCGGCACGAGGTCGAGCACCGCGGTGATCGCGGCCATGCCCGACGCGAACGAGGTGCACCGGCCGCCCTCGAGCCCGCCGAGCGCGTCTTCGAAGGCCGTCCACGACGGGTTGCCGTAGCGGGCGTACTCGAGGTCGCCGCCCGCGACGTAGGTCGACGTGAGGTGCACCGGCACGTTCATGGGCTGGTCGGGCACGTGCGGCGGCCTGCCGGCGATGATCAGACGCGTCTCGGGGTGCAGCACCGGCGCAGCCGTCGTCGAATCGGGCACGAAGAACCTCCAGGAAGCGAGCGGATGCCTCGTGCCGCACGCACGGGCTCAGCCAGCGTAACCCGCACGGCGGGGCGCGCCCGACGCCGCGACCGACCGTCGCGTGCGCGCCCGACTCAGTTCTTCGGCGCCTTGATGAGTGCGAGGAGGGCCGCCACGAGGCCGATGCCCCCGACGGTGGCGATGAGCGCGAAGACGGACCAGATCACGGTTTCGATCGACATTGCGTTCCCCTTCGACGTGTGTGCGTCCCATTCTGTCGCGAGCGCGCCGACGGGTCGACCCCGCCGCGCACGAGACATCCGCGAATCGCCCGCGACCGAGGCGGTCAGGTGAGGCTCTCCTAAGAAGAAAACTGGCACTGATCTGGGGAAAAGCGGGCCCCATGCATGGCGGGCACCGCAGGCTCGGGCGTACCATCGCGGTACGCATCCGAGTCACCGTGGAGGTCCCGATGAGCATGACCCTCGACGAACTGCCCGCCGTCTCCGAGTGTTCGGTGGCCGGCTGTTCCTACAACGACCACTCGCATTGCCACGCCGCGGCCGTCACGATCGCGGGCGCCGTCGGCGACGCGGAGTGCGCCACGTTCATCCCGCTCGGCACGCGCGGCGGCCTCGACAAGGTCGTCACGCACGTGGGCGCTTGCCAGCGGTCGGAGTGCGTGCACAACGACTCGCTCGAATGCACCGCGGCATCCGTTCGCATCGGGGCCGGCGCCGACAGCGCCGACTGCCTCACCTACGCGACCGAGTAGCGGCTCGAACACCACCGAACTCCGGGGCCCGGCGCAGACGCGTCGGGCTTCGTGACGTGCAGCGGGCGAGCGACCGAGTGCGCTCAGCCGTGCTCGCGCAGGTAGGCGAGCTGTGCCCGCACCGAGGCCTCGGCGGCCGGCCGCACCGCGGCATCGGTCTCGGCGTAGACCGTGTCGACGACGCGGGCGACGGTCGCCGGGTCGGCCGGATCGGCGTCGAGGCGGCGCAGCACGGCACGCACCTGGTCGAGCCGTTCGGCGCGGTGGGCGAGGTACTCGTCGCAGATGTCGCCGAGGTCCTGCAGCACCGGCCCGTGGCCGGGGAGCACCGCGACGTGCGCGCGAACGGCATGGCCGCCGGTGCGGTTGCCGGGGCGGTCGCCCGCGCGGCCGAGTGTGCGCAGGTGTTCGAGCGAGTCGAGGTAGGGGCCGAGCGCGCCGTCGGGGTCGGCGATGATGCTCGTGCCGCGGCCGAGGATCGTGTCGCCCGTGAGCACCGACCCGTGCGGGCTGTCGTCGGGCAGCGAGAAGCAGACCGAGTCGGCCGTGTGGCCCGGCGTCGCCAGCACGTCGATCACGACGCCCGCAGCCTCGATGCGCTCGCCGTCGACGAGCGGCTTCGCGTCGACGCAGTACACGGGGTCGATCGCGCGCACCGGGGCGGAGGCCAGCTCGGCGAAGCGCGCGAGGCCGTCGCGATGGTCGCCGTGGTTGTGGGTGAGCAGCACGAGCTCGACGGTGCCGAAGCCCGCCAGGCGTTCGAGGTGCGCCTCGTCGAGCGGGCCCGGGTCCACGACGACGACGCCCGCGGCGCCGGGTGCGCGCAGCACGTACGAGTTCGTGCCCTCGAGGGTCATCGGCCCCGGATTCGGGGCGAGCACGCAGGTCGCGAACCGCGAGACGGCCACCGGGGGAGTCGAGGCGCGCAGGGGATGCCGAAGCCGATCGCTCATGCTCCGAAGTGTACGACTCCGCAGTGGCGCCCGGGCTCGCCGCGAGACGGCAGCCGGGTGCGGTTCGGGGCCGACCGCTCTACTGTGGAAGGCATGTCCGCCGAGCTCGATGCCCTCATGGACGACACGGTCGACGGGTTCGCCGCGACCGTGGTGCTCCTCCGCGACGGCGAACGCGGCGTCGAGGTGCTCCTCGCCGAACGCCCGCACCGCGGTTCCTTCGCCGACGCGTGGGTGTTCCCCGGCGGGGCGGTCGATGCAGCGGATGCCGCGGGCGGAAGCCTCGACGCAGAGGTCGCCGCGCGGCGCGCCGCCGTGCGCGAGACGTTCGAGGAGGTCGGCCTCGAGCTGGCCGCCGAAGACCTGGTGCCGTTCTCGCACTGGACGCCGCCGCCCGGATCGCCCAAGCGCCTGCGCACCTGGTTCTTCGCGGCGCGCGTGCCGGAGGGCGAGCTCGTGCTCGCGCCCGACGAGCTCGTCGCCGTGCAGTGGATCCGCCCGATCGACGTGCTCGAACGGCACGCGACCGGCGGCATGACGCTCTGGCCGCCGACCTGGGTGACGGTGCACGGACTCACGCACGCGGCATCCGTCGACGAGGCGCTCGCCGAGCTGCGCGGGGGCGAGATCCGCCCCTACATCTCGCGCTACAACGACGACCGCACGGCCGTCCTCTGGCAGGAGGACGAGGCGTTCGACGCCGACGCCGAGCATGCGCAATCGCATGCCGTGCCCGATGACGCGCCGGACGCGCAGGGCAACCGGCACCGGCTCATGATGGACCGGCTGCCGTGGATCTACATGAACACGTTCTGATGCGGCGATCGGCGTGCAGGCGGTGACCCGATGACCGACGTCACCGTCGTCGGCAGCGGGCCGAACGGGCTCGTCGCCGCGGTCGTCGCGGCGCGAGCCGGACTCTCGGTGCGCGTGCTCGAGGCCGCCTCGACGCTCGGCGGGGGCGTGCGCACGGCCGAGCTCACCCTGCCGGGGTTCCGGCACGACGTCGGCTCCGCGGTGCATCCGGCCGCGCTCGCCTCGCCGGTGTTCCGGCGGCTCGGGCTGCTCGAGCAGGTCGACTGGCTCGTGCCCGAGGCGTCGTACGCGCATCCGCTCGACGGTGGCCGGGCGGGCATCGCCTGGCGCGACCTCGACCGCACGGTCGACGAACTGGGTGCTGCGGGGCCCGCCTGGCGCCGGCTCGTCGCGCCGCTGCTCGCCCGCGAGCGCGGCGTCGTGGCGTTCACCGGCTCGCAGCTGCTGCGCGTGCCCCGCGACCCTGTGGCCGCCGTGCGCTTCGGCCTGCGTGCGCTCGAACAGGGGTTGCCCGCGCTCTGGAACGCCCGCTTCCCCGGCGGCCTCCCCGGCGAGATCGCCGAGGCGCTGCTGACGGGCGTCGTCGCCCATGCGGCCGGACGGATGCCCTCGCTCGCGTCCGCCGGCGCCGGGCTGCTGCTCGCGATGCACGGGCACGGCGTCGGCTGGGGGTTCCCGCGCGGCGGCTCGCAGGCCATCGCCGATGCGATGCTCGACGAGCTGCGCGAGCGGGGCGTCGAGATCGTGACGGATGCCGCGGTGCAGCGCCTCTCCGAGGTGCGCGACTCGCGCGTGGTGCTGCTCGACACCAACCCCGAGCTGCTGCTCGGCGAGGCCGGCCTGCCGCCCCGATACCGGCGCGCGCTGCAGCGGTACCGGTACGGTTCGGGCGTCGCGAAGGTCGACTTCGCCCTCGACGGGCCGGTGCCATGGGCGAATCCGCTCGTCGGGCGGGCGCCGACCGTGCACCTCGGCGGCACGCGCGCCGAGATCGCGGCCGCCGAGAACGCCGTGCACGGCGGACGCCAACCCGGGGTCGGCGCCGCGCCGCGGCATCCGTACGTGCTCGCGACCCAGCCGAGCGTGCTCGACCCGACCCGCGCGCCGGCGGGCAAGCACGTGCTCTGGGCGTACACGCATGTTCCCGCCGGTTCGACGTTCGACGCGACCGAGCTCGTCACGGCCGAGGTCGAGCGGTTCGCACCGGGGTTCCGCGACCTCGTGCTCGCGTCGGCGTCGAGCACGGCGACCGACATGGCGGCGCGCAACGCCAACTACCTCGGCGGCGACATCTACGCGGGCGAGATGACGCTCGCGCAGCTCGTGAAGCGGCCCGTGGTCTCGCCGGCGCCGTGGCGCACCCCGTTGCCAGGCGTCTACCTCTGCTCGAGCGCGACGCCGCCCGGGCCGGCCGTGCACGGCATGAACGGCTGGTTCGCGGCCAGGCTCGCGCTGCGCGAGCGGTTCGGGGTGCGGTCGGTCGAGTAGCGGAGCGTATCGAGACCCTGGCGCCGCGTGGTCTCGATACGGCGCTGGCGCGCCTCCTCGACCGGCGGAAGGCGTGCGGGCGTAGCGTGAGGGCGTGGACTGGTTCGGCTGGTTCGATGCGCACGACTACGAGATCGCCCGCGAGGTGCTGCAGCGCGGGGTCGCCGTGCTCGCGCTGGTGGCGTTCGTCTCGACGCTGAACCAGTTCCGGCCACTGCTCGGCGAGCACGGCCTGCTGCCCGTGCCCGAACTGCTGCGCGCGACCGGCGGGCGGCTGCGCGGTCCGAGCGTGTTCCGCTGGGGGTACACCGATCGTCGCCTCGTGGCCGTCGCGACGACGGGGGCCGTGCTCGCGGCATCCGTCGTGCTCGGCCTGCCGCAGCTGGGTCCGCCCTGGGTGCCGCTGCTCGTCTTCGTCGCGCTCTGGGTGAGCTACCTGTCGATCGTGAACGTCGGGCAGACCTTCTACGGCTTCGGCTGGGAGATGCTGCTCTGCGAGGCGCTCTTCACCGTCGCGTTCCTCGGGTCGCAGCAGGTGCCGCCGCCGCTGCTCGTGCTCATCGCGGTGTGGTGGCTCGTGTTCCGCCTCGAGTTCGGCGCGGGCACGATCAAGATCCGCGGCGGGCGCGAGTGGCGCGACCTCACCGCGCTCATGTACCACCACGAGACGCAGCCGATGCCGGGCCCGCTCAGCCGGCAGGCGCATCTGCTGCCGCCGTGGTTCCACCGCGCCGAGGTGCTCGGCAACCACGTCGCTCAGCTCGTCGTGCCGTTCCTGCTGTTCGTGCCATGGATCGGCCCCGTGCCGGTCGGCGCGATCGCGGCCGCCGTGGTCGTCCTCACGCAGCTCTGGCTCATCGTCACGGGCAACTTCGCGTGGCTCAACGCGATCACGGTGGTGCTGGCTGCGGCGGCGATCCCCGACTCGGTGTGGCATGCGGTCATGCCGGCGATCCCGGCGTCGCTCGCGCCGGGCGCGTCAGGGACGGATGCCACGACGAGCCCTCTCTGGTGGATCATCGTCGTGCTCGCGGCATCCGCCCTGCTGCTCGTGCTCAGCTGGTGGCCGCTGCGCAACCTCGTGTCGCGCCGTCAGCTCATGAACGCGAGCTTCAACCGGTGGATGCTCGTGAACGCCTACGGCGCGTTCGGCACGGTGACCAAGCGTCGCATCGAGATCGTCGTCGAGGGCACTCTGGCGCCCTCGCCGGGTGGGCCGGGCGGGGTCGAGCTCGACGAGGACTGGCGCGAGTACGCGTTCAAGGGCAAGCCCGGCGACGTGCGCGCGGTGCCGCGGCAGTGGGCGCCCTACCACCTGCGGCTCGACTGGCTCATGTGGTTCCTGCCGCTCGGGCGCATGTGGGAGCCGTGGTTCGAGGTGTTCCTGCTGCGACTGCTGCAGGCGGATGCCGCGACGCTGCGCCTGCTCGCCCGCGATCCGTTCGGCGGGGCGCCTCCGGCGCGGGTGCGCGTGAGGGCGTACCACTACCGGTTCGCGACGCACCGGGAGCATCGCGAGTCGCGGGTGCGCTGGGTGCGCACGCTCGAGGGCGAGGTCATGGCGCCGACGTCGCTGCGGGGCTGACTCGCCGGCCCGGGTCAGGCCTGTGCGGCCTCAGCGGGGCGGTGCTCGATGTCGTCGACATGCGCCCTCGGCATCGCGATGCCGCCCGCGATCGTGACGACCGCGGCCACGAGCACCGCGACGAAGACGGCCGTCGACGCGGCGTGGATCGCGACGGGGGAGTGGTCGCCGAGCCCCGACCGGGCGATGACGCCGTTGGCGACCGCGCCGAAGATCGCGACGCCGACCGCGCTGCCCATGGAGCGCAGGAACATGTTGGCGCCCGTGACGACGCCGCGCTCGGACCACGGCACCGACGACTGCGCGGCGATGAGGGTGGGCGAGGCCACGAGGCCCAGGCCGAGGCCGACGATGAAGCAGGCGATCGCGGTGGTCCAGACGTTCGGCTCGAGCGAGGCCGCGACGAGCGCCGCCGAGCCGAGCACCGCGACCGCGAGGCCGATGAGCGCCGTGCGCCGGAAGCCGATGCGCAGGAACAGCCGCCCCGACTGGCTCGCCGCGATGGGCCAGCCGAGCGTCAGCGCCGCGACCGCGAGACCCGAGATGAGCGGGCTCGCGCCTGCGGTCGCCTCGAGGAAGGTCGGAACGTACGAGGTCAGCCCGATGAGCACGGCCCCGACGCCGAGCGAGATGAGCGAGGTCGTCACGATGAGCCGGCGCGAGAACACCCACAGCGGCAGCACCGGCTCGGCCGCCCGGCGCTCGATGAACACGAACGCGACGAGGAGCAGCGCGCCGACGGCGAAGGCGCCGATCGACTGCCACGAGAGCCAGGCCCACGCCTGGCCGCCCTCGAGCACCGCGAGAATGATCAGGGTCGACGCGATCGTCAGCGCCGTCGCGCCCGCGAAGTCGATGCGGTGCTTCTCGCGGGCGACGGACTCGTGGTAGCCGCGGATCAGCATCCAGGCGGCGATCAGGCACAGCGGGATGTTGACGAAGAAGATCCAGCGCCACGACGCGAACTCGGCGAAGAGCCCGCCGAGCGTCGGGCCGACGACCGAGGAGACCGCCCAGACGCTCGCGATGTAGCCCTGCACCCGCGCCCGCTCGCGCACCGTGTAGATGTCGCCCGTGATCGTGATCGACACGGGCAGCACGGCGCCGGCGCCGAGGCCCTGCACGGCACGGAACACGATGAGCGAGGTCATGTCCCATGCGAATCCGCAGAGCACGGAGCCCACGAGGAACAGGCCGATGCCGATGAGCATGATGGGCTTGCGGCCCACGGTGTCTGCGAGCTTGGAGTACACCGGCACCGACACGGCCTGCGCGAGCAGGTAGATCGAGAACAGCCACGGGAACTGCGTGAAGCCGCCCAGGTCGGCCACGATCGACGGCACCGCCGTCGCGAGGATCGTGGAGTCGATCGCGATGAGGCCCGTGGCCAGCATCACGGCGACGAGCACGGGCCCGCGCTCAGAGCGGAATCCGACGGCAGCGGTCTCGGTCACGTTCCCCCTCGCGTGCGGGCGCGTTCGAGCGCGCACACAGAAGGCCAACGCGCTCGCGCCGGATTCATTCCGCGCCGTCAATCGCTTTTCTCAGGAGCCACCTCCGGAAACAGGGCTGTTCTCAGGAGGATTTCGCCCGATTCCGGGCATCCGGCCGAAAACTCCTGAGAAAAGCTCTGGGCGAATAGCGGATCGAACTCGCCGGGTCAAGCAGATGCGCCCGGCGCAGCCGCGGGCTACGTTCGGATCATGCCGATCCGAACGAAGCGAGTGGCGCCCCAGGCGCCGCCGGCCACCCAGATCACGACCGACAGCGCCTCGCACGCGCCCGAGGTGAAGATCCGCTCGTTCCGCATCGGCTTCATCGGTGCGCTCGGGGTGCTGCTCGCGCTCCTGCTCGGCGGAATCCTCGCAGAGCTCGGCACCGTGCTGCTCTACGTCGCGCTCGCGCTGTTCCTCGCCCTCGGCCTCGACCCGGTCGTCAGTTGGCTGCAGCGGCGGAAGCTGCCGAGATGGGCGGCGATCCTCATCGTGTTCGCGGGGGTCATCGGCATCTTCGTCGGCCTCATCGCCGCGATCGTGCCGATCATCGTCGAGCAGACCCAGTTCATCGTCAAGAACTGGGACGAGATCCGCGACAACGTGCTGCACAGCGACTTCGTGGCCTGGCTGAACGCGCTCGGCGGCGGCGATCACGCGATCGACGACGCCATCGCCTCGGCCGGCGACTGGCTCGCCGACCCCGCGAACCTCGGCGCCCTCGGCGGCGGCATCCTCGCGGTCGGGGTCGGCATCGCGGGCGGCTTCACCGGCGCGACGATCGTGCTGATCCTCACCCTCTACTTCCTCGCCTCGCTCGACTCGATGAAGCGCTACTCGGTGCGGTTCGTGCCCGCCAGCTCGCGCGGCAGCTACCGCGAGGTGACCGAGGAGATCACGGGATCGGTCGGCCGGTACGTGATCGGCCAGTTCTCGCTCGGTGCGATCAACGGCGTGCTGAGCCTGATCTTCCTGTCGATCATCGGTGCGCCCGCCCCGATCCTGCTGGCGTTCATCGCCTTCCTGCTCTCGCTCGTGCCGCTCGTCGGAACCCTGAGCGGCGCGATCATCATCTCGCTGGTCTGCCTCGCGGCCTCGCCGCTCACCGCGCTCGTCGCGGCGATCTACTACGTCGTCTACATGCAGGTCGAGGCATACGTGCTGAGCCCGCGCATCATGAACCGGGCGGTGGCCGTTCCCGGTGCGCTCGTCGTCATCGCCGCGGTCGCCGGCGGCACCCTCGGCGGCGTGCTCGGCGCGCTCGTGGCGATCCCGGTGGCGGCCTCGCTCATCATCATCGTCGAGAAGGTCATCTTCCCCAGGCAGGATGCCCACTGACGAGGGCGACTCGCCCTCACGGGGGCGCGTCGGCAACCTCTGGTCGGGCGTGCGGAGTTCGCTCTCAGACGGGGTGCGGCGCGCGCGAGGGCTCTTCGACCGCCGCACGCTGAAGTCGGATGTCTCGTCGGGCCTCGTGCTCGGTCTCGAGAGCGTGCCCGACGGGCTCGCATCGGGGCTGCTCGCCGGCGTCAACCCGCTCGCGGGCCTGTACGGCTACCTCTTCGGCATGGTCGGGGCGGCCTTCGCCACGGGCAGTGCGTTCCTGGCCGTGCAGGCGACGGGCGCGATGTCGCTCGTCGTCTCGGACAGCGGGCTCGACACCCGGCCCGACCCCGACCGGGCGCTCTACACGCTCGCGATCCTGACCGGCGTGATGATGCTCATCGCGGGGCTGCTGCGCGCCGGGCGCCTGCTGCGATTCGTGCCCACCGCCGTCATGACCGGGTTCATCACCGCCGTCGGCGTCAACATCATCCTCGGCCAGCTGTCGAACTTCACCGGCTACGACGCCGAGGGCGGCAACCGCATCGTGCGCACGCTCGACCTGGTCGCCCACCTCTGGCGCGTCGACCTGCCGACGACGGTCGTCGGACTCGTCACCGTCGGCCTCATCCTCTGGCTGCAGCGCACCCGTCTGCGCTCGCTCGGCCTCGTCGTCGCGATCGTGCTCGGGTCTGCGCTCGCCGCGGCGTTGAACGGCTGGTTCGGGGCCTCGGTGATGACGATCCAGCAGATGGTCGACGTGCCGAGGGGCCTGCCGGGGCCGGTGCTGCCGGTGCTCGACGACGTGGTGTTCCTGCTCGTGCCCGCGCTGTCGCTCGCGTTCGTCGGGCTCGTGCAGGGCGCGGCGGTCTCGGCCGCCTTCCCGAATCCCGACGGCCGGCCGGTCCCGGCCTCACGGGACTTCCTCGGCCAGGGGGCGGGCAACCTCGTGGCGGGCGTCTTCCAGGGCATGCCCGTCGGCGGCTCGATGTCGGCATCGGCGCTCGCCGTCGCGGGCGGTGCGAAGACCCGGCTCTCGCTCTTCATCGCGGGCGCGGTGATGGCGGTGACCATCCTGCTGTTCTCAGGGCTCGTCGGCTTCGTCGCGATGCCCGCGCTCGCGGCGCTGCTCATCGTCGTCGGGTTCGGCACGATCAAGCCGGCGCAGGTCTACTCGGTTGCACGCTCCGGGGCGTTCCCGCTCACGATCATGGCGGTCACGTTCGTGCTCACGCTCGTGATCCCGCTGCAGTTCGCGGTGCTCGTGGGCGTCGCGCTCGGCATCGTGCTCTTCGTCGCCGACCAGTCGAACTCGGTGCGCGTGCGCCAGCTCGAGCTCGTCGAGGACGGACGCATGCGCGAGGTCGCGCCCGTCGACCACATCGGCTCGAACCGCGTCGTCGTGCTCCAGCCCTACGGCAGCCTCTTCTTTGCGAGCGCACCCCGCTTCGAGTCGCAGCTGCCCACGGTCGACGAGCGCACGCGACGCGCGGTCGTCGTGCTGCGCCTGCGCGGCATCGACCAGCTCGGCTTCGCCGCGATCGACGTGCTGAAGCGGTACGGACGCGACCTCGAACAGCGGGGCTCGCGTCTCGTGCTCGTCGTCTCGAGCGACCGGGTCATGAAGCAGCTCGAGCTCGCCGGACTCGCGGCCGAGCTCGGCGAGGGCGGCATCGTGCGCGGCAACGAGTGGATCGGCGCCGGCGTGCGCGACGCCGTGCACGACGCGCGCAGCTGGGTGCGGGCCGACCCCGATCGCGGCTGATCGGTACTCCCGCAGGAACGCGGCGATCTCCCGCAGGAACACGGCGAGCGGATGGCGCCGGGCCGGCGCCGAGCGGTCAGTCGACGAACGCCGCCATGTCGGGCACCGCCTCGGGCAGGCCCGATGCGCGGATCAGGTCGACGATCTCCCACTTCTCGGGGTCGTGATCGTCGCGCTCGTCCGAGGCCTTGACGAAGAGCGGCTGCCCGTCGACGAGCTCCTGCGCCGGGGTCCAGTGCGGTCTGCGGTTCAGGTACGAGAAGGCGTCACCGCGCAGCAGCCCCGAGAACACGGCGGCGACGATCGTGGAGCCGACGGCGCCGAGTCGCTCGCCGTCGTGCTGCACGCTCGCCTCCTTGAGGATGTAGACCCACAACGACTCCTCCAGGGGCTGCAGGCCCTCGAGCGGCCGGATGTGCAGGGCATGCGCGATCTCCGTGGCGGGCGGCAGTTCCATCTTCCAGCCCCGACGGATGTTCAGCACGGCCAACGGGTTCGGGTTCGGGCCGCCGGGGATGTCGAACACCGACCTGCTGAGGTGCGTGTCGATCTTGTGGGCCATCTGCGGGAAGATCGGCTTCACGGATGACGCGAAATCGAAGTACCAGTCCCACTGCAGGGTGTGCTTGGCCGGCAGCTTCGATCCCCCGCGCAGGTCTGCCGGGCCCGGCACCGGGACGGCCGGTCGGGTCGTGCCCGGCGACGCGAAGATGGGCTTGCCGAATTGCGCGCCGACGCCGCCCTGCAGCGGGAAGTTGATCTGGTACCCGCCGCGGATCATGGAGTGCCCGAAGCGGTAGGCCGCCGCCGAGAACTCGACCGGCATGAACGGGTTCTCGCTCCAGTCGTAGACGTCCTTGAGCCCGTAGGTCACGGTGTAGAAGGGGCCGTCGCCGTCCCCGGCATCCTCGTCGAACGCGATGGCCCTGGCGAACACCTCGGGGTCGACGATCCGCGACACGAAATCGTTCCAGACCAGGTACTGGTAGAACCAGACCGTGATGCGCTGGGCCTCGAGGAACTGCTCCCGACCCGACTTCGTCGTGGCATCCGACGCCGCCGCGAGCTTGCGCAGCGTGGCGTTGTGCGCACGCGCGAACGCGAGCTGGAGCTGCGACACGATGATGTTCTCGTCGTTGCGGGGGTCGCCGATCATCGCGACGCCGTCGGCGTTGCGCTGCAGGTCGGGCTCGATGCCCGACGGGTTGGCGCCGAACCCGGTCTTGAGGAATCCGCTGAAGCCGTCGTGCAGCACCTCGGCATGGTCGTAGAGGTAGGGCTGGTCGTCGGGGCCCCGGCCGTAGAGACTGTCGAGGTCGAACCGCGGCGAGCGGAAGTTCTGCAGCCCGTCGGGGTCGTTGTGCCTGGTCAGGCTCGACTGCGGGTCGAAGGTGATGTCGTGGTCGATGAACTGGCCGAAGTACGTGTAGCCCACGGGCGTCGCGCTGTCGGGCGGGGTGTCCTCCGTGAACATCTCGTCGACGGCGAAATCGCTGATCGCCTGGAGCTGGTCGGCCTCGGTCGTTCCGGGCGGCGACCACGTGGTGAACCCTCGGCCGAAGAGTCGCCCGAAGCGCCCCTCATGACTGCGGGAGTGCGGGACTTCCTGGTGCACGATCGAGTGCGCTCTGGCGTGTGGCATGGCTCTCGTCCTTCGGGGTGGCGCCGGAGTGCTGCGACGGCGCGGCAGGTCGTCGCAGCGGCTCCGGGTGAACACCGCGAGCGTACGTTCGAGATGAGCAATGCTCATCAGTGCTGACCCTGACGAGCGGAGAGCGGATGCCGCGGGGTCGGCGTTGCGTTCGTCGGGCGAGCCCGCCGGGCCTCAGAACCAGATGCTGAGGTGCGGGGTTCGCGGCGCGTGGAAGAGCCGGTCGGCGAGGGCGAGCGAGCCCGGAGCGAGCTCGGCGATGCGTCCGGCGCGGGCGAGCACCGACGGGCGCGTGCCGCCCAGGTAGATCGACGCGAGCTCGCGGGCGTCGAGCCGCAGGCCATGCGCGGCCTGCACGCGCGAACGACGACCGGAGCGGGGGTGGCTGCTCGCGGCATCCGTCGCCTCATCGGCCCGGCGTGCGTCGTCGGCCCTGCGCACCTCGGCGCGGCCGTCGCCCGAGACGTCGAGCACGAACGTGCCGTCGGCGTGCCCGAGCGGGTCGGCGATCTCGAGGGTGAGCGTGCCTGCCGCGCTGTAGCCGCGGGCTGTGAGGGCCGCGACCGGGTCGAGCACGCGCAGCCAGAGGTGGTCGGATACGTCGTGCAGGCTCACCGCGCGCGGGTCCTCGAGGAGCCACGGCAGCGGTTCGTCGACGCTGCGCAGGCGCACGCGGATCTCGGTCACGAAGTCCTGCTCGACGAGGAAGCGCCAGAGCGCGCGCTCGGCGTCGTCGGTCGCGGCGACGAAGAGGTCGCATTCGACGGCGCCGGGCTCATCGGGCGCCCGCACCACGCGGAACGCGACGAAGCCCTGCGCCTGCCCCGACGCGTCGTCGTAGCGCGCCAAGCGGATCGCGCGGGCGTCGGCGCTGTTCGGGTCGACGAGCCCGAGGTGGCGCTCGAGCAGCCCCGGCCAGCGATCGATCTCGCCCGGGGTGCGGGCGACGGCGCGGCGGGCGACGGCCGGGGCCTTGCCGATGAGGTCGGCGGGCTCCACGAACTGCACGCGGCCGGGCGCCTCGGGGCCGGTCCAGTGCACGCGCCGCCGGTCGACGTGCACGGTCGCAGCGGATGCCGCGGGGCCGAAGCCGTAGCGACCGTAGATGGTCGCCTCGGTGACCGTGAGCATGGCGAGCGAGGCGCCGGCGGCCTTCGCGTAGCGGAGTTGGGCCTCGAGCAGCGCCCGGGCGATGCCGCGACGGCGATGCGTGGGCGAGACGGTGACGGCGCTCACGGCCCACGCGTCGACGCTGCGGCCGCCCGGCACGCTGAGGCCCGACGGCCAGCCGTCGACCGTCGCGACCGGCACCTGCGGGTCGTGCGCCGTGGGGTCGTAGACGCCGCGGACGTTGCGCTGGCGCGCGATCTGCAGCGAGCGTCGCAGCTCGGCCGCTTCGGGGCGCGCATGGTGGAACCCGCGGGTCTCGGCCTGCACCCAGGCCTGCAGCGCCGCTTCGTCCGCCGGGTCGAGTGCGCGATAGTCGAGTCCGCGTCCGGCGAGCGCGTTCACCGCGGTGGGATCGGCCTGAACGCTGTGCGGATCGAACATCTCCCCAGCGTACCCATGGGCGCACATCCGGGGCAGAATGGACCCATGAGTGGGCAAGCGCTTTCCCGAATCGAGCACGCGATCGACGGGAGACATCCGTCGCGATCCGTGTTCCGGCTGCTCGGCCTGCATCGCGGTCGGGTGCTCGGTGCAGTCGCCTTCTTCAGCGTGAAGGACACCCCGCTCTGGCTGCTGCCCGTCATCACGGCTGCCATCATCGACGTCGTCGTGGCGGGCGGACCGCTGTCGACGCTCATGGTCTGGGCGGCCGTCGCCGTCGTCGCGCTCGCGCAGAACTACCCGAACCACGTGCAGTACACCCGCTTGTACATGGGGGCCGTTCGGGCCATCGGCGCCGAGTTGCGCAATGCGCTCGCGGCCCGGCTGCAGGCCCTGTCGATCGGGTTCCACTCGCGGGCCAACTCGGCCGTCGTGCAGACCAAGGTCGTGCGCGACGTCGAGAACATCGAGGTCATGCTCCAGCAGACGGCGCATCCGCTGCTCTCGGCGACCATGGTGCTCGTCGGCGCCGTCGTCATGACGGCGATCAATGTGCCCGCGTTCCTGCCCGTGTACGCGCTCGCGATCCCTCTCGCGGTGATGCTGCGAGCCGTGCTCAACCGCCGCAGCGCCACGCGCAACGCCACGTTCCGACGTGAGGTCGAGCAGTTCTCGGCGCGCGTCGGCGAGATGGCCACGCTCCTGCCGATCACGCGCGCCCATGGGCTCGAGCAGACCGCCGTCGATCGGGTCGCGCACGGCGCGGAGGGCGTGCGCGTGGCGGGCTTCCAGCTCGACCTGCTGAACGGCCGCTTCGCCTCGCTCTCGTGGGTGAGCCTGCAGCTCCTGGGCGTCGGATGCCTCGTGCTCGCCGCCTGGATCTCGATCACCGGACTCATCCCGATCACGCCGGGCCAGGTCGTGCTGCTGAGCTCGTATTTCGCGCTGCTCACGGGTGCCGCGACGAACCTGCTCATGCTGCTGCCGATCATCGCGCGCGGCACGGAATCGATCCGCTCCATCGGCGAGGTCATGCAGGACCCCGACCTCGAACGCAACGAGGGCAAGCGCCACGTCACCGAGGTGCGCGGCGACCTGAGCCTCGAGCGCGTCGGCTACCGCTACGACGACGGGCCGGGTGCGGCCCTCGACGACGTGACCCTCGACATCCGCGCGGGGGAGACCGTCGCCTTCGTGGGCTCGTCCGGATCTGGCAAGTCGACGCTGCTCAACCTCGTGCTGGGGTTCCTGCGGCCCACGAGCGGGCGCGTGCTCCTCGACGGCGCCGACATGGAGGAACTCGACCTGCGCACCTTCCGCAGCTTCGTTTCGGTCGTGCCGCAGGAGTCCGTGCTCTTCGAGGGGAGCATCCGCGAGAACATCGTCTACGGTCTCGGCGAGGTCGACGACGCCCGGGTGCTCGCCGCCCTCCGAGACGCGAACGCGCTCGAGATCGTCGAGGCCCAGCCCGACGGGTGGAGCACCGTGGTCGGCGAGCGCGGAGCACGCCTCTCGGGCGGCCAACGGCAACGCCTCTCGATCGCCCGGGCGCTCGTGCGCGACCCGCGCGTGCTGCTGCTCGACGAGGCCACGAGCGCGCTCGACCCCGAGTCCGAGGCGAAGATCAAGGTCGCGCTCGAGCACCTCATGCGCGGGCGGACGACCCTCGTGGTCGCGCACCGGCTCTCGACGATCCGTTCGGCCGACCGCATCGTCGTGCTCGAGCACGGGCGCATCGTCGAGATCGGGTCGCATGCCCAGCTGCTCGCCGCCGGCGGGCGCTACGCCGAGCTGCACCGGGTCCAGTCGGCGTAGTGATCGCCCCCCCGAACGCCTCGATCCCCTCCCGTCGAGATGACGAGAGGGGATCGAGGCGATGCGGTGAGCGGCGCTGCGGTGTGCGGCGCTGCCGTGTGCGGCGCTGCCGCGCGAGCCTACGCGCGCACCGACGCCCGCAGATGCGGCGCCACGGCCGTCTCGAACGCGCGCGCGGTGCGGTCGACGACGTCGGGCCATGCGGTGTCCCAGATCTCCTGGTTGAAGATCTCGACCTCGATGTCGCGGTCGTACCCGGTGGCCTCGACGGCTGCCGTGAGGCTCGCGAAGTCGATCACGCCGTCGCCCGGCTCATGCCGCGAGAGCAGCACGTCGGCCTCGAGCGGGGCCCTCCAGTCGCAGACCTGGTAGGTCGCGATGCGGCCGGATGCCCCGGCGCGGGCGATCTGCGCGAGCACGTCGGGATCCCACCAGATGTGGAACGTGTCGACCGCGACACCGACGACCGCAGGGTCGAACGGCCGTGCGAGGTCGAGCGCCTGACGCAGCGTGGAGACCACGGCCCGGTCGGACGCGTACATCGGGTGCAGCGGCTCGATCGCGAGCGTGACCCCAGCGGATGCCGCGTGCGGGGCCAGCTCGTCGAGGGCGTCCGCCACGCGCGACCGGGCGCCGAGGAGGTCGGTCGACCCCTCGGGCAGGCCGCCCGCGACGAGCACGAACACGGGCGTGCTGCCCGGAGCCCCGGCGGCCGCGAGGGTCGCCGTCTCGTCGATGCCGCGACGGTTGTCGTCGATCGAGGCACGTCGCTCGGGGCCCTCGGGCATGGTGAAGAAGCCCCCGCGGCAATACGTCGAGAACCGCAGGCCCGAGTCCGCGAGACGGCGGGCCGCCTCGTCGAGCCCGACGGCCTGCACGGGCTCGCGCCAGAAGCCGATCGACTCGTATCCGCCGTCGGCCGTGACCCGCAGGGCCTCCGCGAGCGAGGCGTACTTGATCGTGGCCTGGTTCATCGAGAGGCGTGGGTGGGCGCTCATGCGAGCACCTCCTCGTCGACGGATGCCGCGTCGACGGCATCCGCCGACGCGGAGTCCTCTGACGTGCCGGCGGCATCGGCCGCGCCGCGCGCCCGGGTCGCGGCATCCGCTCGGCTCGCGGCATCCGTCGCCGGTGCCGACGTGACCTCGACGCCGTTCAGCGTGAGGAGCGAGTGCCAGCGGGCCGCCGCGAGTTCGGGGCGCTCGAGGGCGCCCGACGCGTTCGCGAGTTCGACGATGCGCGAGAGGTGCGGCAGGCTGCGAGCCGCGTGCAGGCCGCCCACCATCTGGAATGCCGCCTGGTGGCCGTTCAGCCAGGCCAGGAATGCGACGCCCGTCTTGTAGTAGTACGTGGGCGCGGCGAAGACCTGCTGCGAGAGCGGCTCGGTCGGCGCGAGGATCTCGCGGTACGCCGCGACGTCGCCGCGGTCGAGCGCCTGGATCGCCGCCGACGCGTTCGGCGCGAGGCACGAGAACGCGCCGAGCAGCGCGTCGGAGTGGCCCTGCTCGTCACCCTCGATGAGCCCCACGTAGTGGAAGTCGTCGCCCGTGAACATGCGCGCCGACGCAGGCAGGCGTCGCCGAACGGCGATTTCGGCGTCGGCGTCGAGCAGGCTCATCTTGACGCCCTGCACCTTGTCGCCGTTGTAGCCGATGATCTGCAGCAGGGTCTCGGCCGCGGCATCCGTGTCCTCGGAACCGAAGTAGCCGGCCAGGCTGGGGTCGAACGCGGTGCCGAGCCAGTGCAGCACCACCGGCGTGCTCGCGGCGGCGAGCACCTCGCGGTAGACCCGGCGGTAGTCGTCGGCCGTGCGTGCCGCGCGCGCGAGATGGCGGCTCGCCATGAGCACGACGCCCGCACCCGCGTCCTCGGTGTGGTGCAGCTGCTCCTTGTAGGCGTCGATGACCCGGTCGAGCGAGATCTGCTCCTCGTCGATGTGGTCGGTGTTCACGCCCACGACGAGCTTGCCGCCGACCGACGCCGCCTCGGCCGCGCTGCGCGAGATGAGCTCGCGCGTGGCCGCCGCGTCGAGGCCCATGTTGCGCTGGGCCGTGTCCATGGCGTCGGCCACCCCGAGACCCCACGACCACACGTGGTGGCGGAACGCCAGCGTCGCGTCCCAGTCGATCTCGGCCGGCTGCCCCGGCGTGTTGTCGGCGTGGGCCTTGGGCACGACATGCGCGGCCGCGTACGCGACTCTGCCGGCGAGCGGATGCCGCGGCTTCGCGAACGCCGGAGCCTCGGCGAGGCCCGCGGAACGCAGCGTTCCGTCAGGGTCGAGGAGGGTGAGCGAGGTCATGGTCAGCGCGCTCCGACGAACTCGGGAGCCTCGACGTCGGCTGCGACATCCGCTCGGTTCTCGCTCGTGCTCGTGCTCGTGCTCGTGCTCGTGCTCGTGGCGAGCGTGACGACCGGGAGCTCGATGCGGCGACCCTCGCGGCTCGACGCGAGGCCCTGCTCGGCGAGCAGCACGCCGCGCGCGCCGGCGAGGAAGTCGAACTCGTTGGGGCCGTCTTCGACGACGTGGCGGATGAACTCCTCCCACTGGGTCTTGAAGCCGTTCTCGAACTCGCGGTTGCCGGGGCTCTCGATCCAGTCGCCGGCGTAGTCGTGCTCGTCGGCGAGGTCGGGGTTCCACACCGGCTTGGGCGTCGCGTTGCGCGGCTGGATCTTGCAGCCGAAGAGGCCAACCACGGCCGATCCGTGCGTGCCGTCGACCTGGAACTCGACGAGCTCGTCGCGGTTGACTCGCGTGGTCCAACTCGAGTTGAGCTGGGCGACCACGCCGCCCTCGAGCTCGAAGATCGCGTAGGCGGCGTCGTCGGCCGTGGCCGGGTAGGCCTCGCCACGCTCGTCGACGCGCTCGGGGATCTCGGTGACGGCCTTCGCGTAGACCGACTCGACGCGGCCGAAGAGGTTCTCGAGCACGTAGTTCCAGTGCGGGAACATGTCGACGATGATGCCGCCGCCGTCTTCTGCGCGGTAGTTCCAGCTGGGGCGCTGGGCGGGCTGCCAGTCGCCCTCGAAGACCCAGTAGCCGAACTCGCCGCGCACGCTCAGGATGCGGCCGAAGAAGCCCGAGTCGATGAGGCGCTTGAGCTTCTGCAGGCCGGGCAGGTAGAGCTTGTCGTGCACGACGCCGTTCTTGATGCCGGCCTCGTCGGCCAGGCGGGCGAGCTCGAGGGCCTCCTCGAACGACTCGGCCGTCGGCTTCTCGGTGTAGATCGCCTTGCCGGCGGCGATGGCCTTCGTGATCGCGGCCTTGCGCGCCTTCGTCACGAGGAAGTCGGCGTAGATCTGCCAGCGGTCGTCGGCCAGCGCCTCGTCGAGATTCGTCGTGTAGTGCTCGATGCCGTGCTTGGCGGCGAGGTCGGCGAGCTTCTTCTCGCTGCGCCCGACGAGGATCGGCTCGACCTGCACCCGGGTCTCGCCGTCGGCGAGGAGCACGCCGCCCTGCTCGCGGATCGCGAGGATCGAGCGCACGAGGTGCTGACGGTACCCCATGCGGCCCGAGACGCCGTTCATGATGATGCCGATGCTCTGCGGCGCGGCTGCTGAGGTGGAGGTGCCTGCGGGTGCTGCGCCTGCGTTGGCTGCGGTGTCTGCCACGGTGAATCCTGTTCGACGGGGCAGGAGGTGGGCGATGCCACTCCCTGCACTGGGAAAGCGTTTACCAGAGTGTGCCACACGGGTGCGCGACGCGCAAGACCGGTATCGGAGCGGCAACTGCCCCTGGGTCGGGGGCGACCCCGGCCGCGGCCCCGGCCGCCCCCTGGGTCGCGGTCGGAATGTCGGAGGATGTGGGCCGGACGCAGCGCAAGTGGCGCTGCGCGGCGAGTTCTCCTGCAGGTCGTCCGCCGCGGCCGGGGCCGGGGTCGGGGTCGCGGTCGGAATGTCGGAGGATGTGGGCCGGACGCAGCGCAAGTGGCGCTGCGCGGCGAGTTCTCCTGCAGGTCGTCCGCCGCGGCCGGGGCCGGGGTCGGGGTCGGGGTCGGAATGTCGGAGGATGTGGGCCGGACGCAGCGCAAGTGGCGCTGCGCGGCGAGTTCTCCTGCAGGTCGTCACCTGGGCATGGCGGGGTGGCGAGCGGCGCCCGCCCCGGCCGGGGTCGGGGTCGGGGTCGGAATGTCGGAGGATGTGGGCCGGACGCAGCGCAGGTGGCGCTGCGCGGCGAATTCTCCTGCAGGTCGTCACCTGGGCATGGCGAGCGGCGCCCGCGAGCTTGGCGTGGTCGGGGTGTTAGGCCTCGAGGCGGGGCGTGCTCTCACGGATGACGACCTCGGGCGAGATGTCGCCCGACGAGGTGCCGACCGGCGAGGCGCGCTCGGTCGAGGCATCCGCGTCGTCATCGAGTGCGAGGCGCAGGGCCTGCTCGCCGATGCGCTCGAGCGGCATGCGCACGCTCGTGAGGCGGGGCGTGACGTCGCGAACGGTGGGGATGTCGTCGAAGCCGGCGACGGCGAGGTCGCGGCCGGGTTCGAGCCCGGCGTCGCGGATGGCCGACATGGCGCCCATGGCCATGACGTCGTTGAGCGCGAAGACGACCTGGGTGTCGCCGAGGCCGGACTCGAGCAGGCGGCGCATGGCGTCGTAGCCGCCGTCGCGCGTGAAGGCGCTGCGCAAGAGCCGGTCGTCGGGCAGGCGGGCGTCCGAGGAGGCGAGCCCCTCGGAGAATCCGGCGATGCGATCGTGCGCGGTGCGCAGCGTCTCGGGGCCGGTGAGGGCGGCGAAGTGACGGTAGCCGAGCGCGTGCAGCTCGACGGCGAGGTCGCGTGCGCCGGCGCGGTTCGCGAGCGGCAGGGTGCGGAACGGCAGGTCGCTCTCGCTGATGAACACGGCACGGCCGCCGGTCTGCTCGTAGGCGGTGAGCTCGGCCTCGAGGGCGGCGGCGTTGGGGTCGCCGATGTTGCGGGATCCGGAGAGGATCATCACGCGAGGCCGCTGCCCGCGCATCGCCCGCACGAGCTCGAGCTCGCGCTCGGCGTCGCGCTTGGTCTCGGCCATGGTGACGATGAGGCGGTCTTCGCCCGCGGCGCCGACGACGCCCGCGGCGATCGAGGAGAAGTACGGGTCGGCGATGTCGGCCACGAGCAGCGCGACCGTGGTCGACGTGCCGCGGGCGACGGCCTGCGCCGAGAGGTTGGGGGTGTACCCGAGCTTGGCGGCGGCGGCGAGCACGCGTTCGCGGTACTCCTCGTTGACCTTGCGGGCGCTGCCGTTCAGCGAGCGGGAGGCGGTGGCGAGCGAGACGCCCGCCTCGCGGGCGACGTCGTGCAGGGTGGCCGGCGTCGATCGCCGGGTGGTGGGGCCGCCCTCAGCCATGGGTCCTCCTGGTCGCAGGTCGGCCGCGTCGCGTGGGTGGGTCGCGTCGCGCGGGGTCGCGTCTCGGCCGAGCGCCTCGACTCTACCGCGCGGGTCGCGCGGCGGGGTTTCGCATCGCCCGGTGTTGCTGGTAGAACTGTACTGCAGGTTGAGATAGCGCTTTCCCGCTGGTTTCCTGCGGAACGAGGCGCAGGTCGGATGTCGCTGGGCGAGCGATTTCCGCAGGTGCCGCCGATCGACCGACCACGCGATGGAGCACGGCATGACGCAGCACGAACGGTACGCACTCATCGGCACGGGCAGCAGGGCGGGCATGTACATCGCGGCGATGTCCGGAACCGCGTTCGGCGCCGAGCACGTCGCCGAGATCGCCGACCTCGTGGCGTGGTGCGATGTGAACCCCGGGCGCCTCGACGTCTACGAACGCGAGGTCGTCGCGTCGCGGCATCCGGCCCCCGCCCGATACGACGTCGGCGACCTCGAGCGCATGATCGCCGACGAGCGCATCGACCGGGTCGTCATCACCACGCCCGACTTCACGCACGCCGAGTACGTCGTGCGCGCGTTGAGGGCCGGCGCCGACGTCGTGGTCGAGAAGCCGCTCACGATCGACGCCGAGAGCGTGCGCCGCATCGGCCAGGCCATCGCCGAGACGGGCCGCGAGGTCATCACGACGTTCAACTACCGCTACAGCCCGCGCAACTCGACGCTGCGGCAGGTCATCGCCGACGGCCGCATCGGCCGGGTCACGAGCGTGCACTTCGAGTGGGCGCTCGACACGGTGCACGGGGCCGACTACTTCCGCCGCTGGCACCGGCAGAAGCAGAACTCGGGCGGGCTGTTCATCCACAAGGCCTCGCACCACTTCGACCTCGTGAACTGGTGGATCGGCGCGGCGCCCGTGCGCGTCTTCGCGAGCGGCGGCCTGCGGTTCTACGGCGCCGAGAACGCCGAGGCGCGCGGGCTGGGCGAGCGGCCGGCCCGCGGCACCGGCACCGGCACCGGGGCATCCGGCGACCCGTTCGCGCTCGACCTCGCGGGCGACGCGCGCATGAAGGAGCTCTACCTCGACCAGGAGCACCACGACGGCTACCTGCGCGACCGCGACGTGTTCGACGCCGGCATCACCATCGAGGACAACCTCGCCGCCCTCGTCGACTACGACTCCGGCGCGACCATGAGCTATTCGCTGAACGCCCACGCGCCCTGGGAGGGGTATCGCGTGACCGTGAACGGCACCGAGGGCCGCGCCGAGCTCGAGGTCGTCGAGCGCGGCGCCGTGCTCATCGGCGAGGACGGTCGCGTGATCGTCGACCCCTCGATGCATCCGGATGCCTCGGCCGTCGACGGCGTTCGCCCCGACGGCGAGCGGCTCGTCGTGCAGCGCCACTGGGAGGGCGCCGAGGTCGTGCCCATTCCCGAGGGCATCGGCAGCCACGGCGGCGGCGACGCGTTCCTGCTCGACCACCTCTTCCGGCGGGTGACGGACGACGCGCCGCTCGGCCGCGTCGCCGGCTACGCCGACGGCGTGCGCGCGGTGTCCGTCGGCATCGCGGGCAACCTCTCGCTCGAGACCGGTCGCCCCGTGCTGATCAGCGAGCTCGAGCTCGGCGTCTGAGCGAGCGGATGCCGCGGGCCGGGGTGATCCGCGGCTCGGGCGTTCAGGCGAAGCGCAGGCCGAGGCCCGGCTGCCCCGTGGTGTGCACGAGGCATCCGTCGACCTCGACCGGTGAGGGGGAGGCGAGTGCGCCGAGCGCCTCGAAGGAGGCGTCCTCGACGGCCTCGACGAGGTGGTCGCCGGGCAGCGTGAGCGCGAGCTGCGCCGAGAGCTCGAGCAGCAGGTGCGGCGCGAGGCCGACCCCGCGCGAGGCCGCGAGCGAGGCGATCTCGAGGAATGGCGTGATGCCGCCGACGCGCACGATGTTCGGCTGCACGAGGTCGACGGCGCCGGCGTCGATGAACTCGGCGAAGCGGTAGCGCGTGTGCAGGTTCTCGCCGAGCGCGATCGGCACGTCGATGCGCTGCCGCAGGGCGACGTGGCCGGCGAGGTCGTCGGCGCGCAGGGGCTCCTCGATCCAGGTCGGGTCGAACGCCGAGAGCTCGCCGACGGCGCGTTCGGCCTGCTCGAGGCTCCACCGCTGGTTCGCGTCGATCATGAGGCCGCGGTCGGGGCCGAGCACTTGGCGCACCGCCCGGATGCGGGCGACGTCGTCGGCCAGGTCGGGGCTGCCGACCTTGACCTTGACGGCCTCGAAGCCCGCCTCGACCCACCGTTCGGCCTGCGCGACGAGCTCGGGCAGCGGGTAGTGCAGGTTGACGCCGCTGCCGTAGACGGTCGCGGTCTCGTGGTGCCGGCCGAGGTGGTCGGCGATGCCGAGGCCGGCGCGGCGGGCGGCGAGGTCCCAGAGGGCGAGGTCGAGTCCCGCCATCGCGATCGTCGTGATGCCGCCGCTGCCGCCCTCGTGCAGGTGCGCCCAGAGCGGATGCCACATGGCCGACGCGTCGGCGTCGCGTCCGAGTGCGAACGCGGCGATGTCGTTCGCGAGATGCGCCTCGACGGCGGCCGCGCCGATCGACGGGGTCCACGAGAAGCCGCGCCCCTCTGCACCGTCGGCGTCCTCGACGACGACCTCGACGAGGGAGAGGTCGCGCACGTCTGGCCCCCACGGGCGGCTGAGCGGCACGCGGATGCGGCGGGTCGCGAGGCTGCGGATCTCGGCGGTCACCGGGCCGGCACCGCCGCCGCGCTCGCCGCAGCATCGGCGGCGCTCGCGCCGGAGGCATCCGCCCGCTGCGAGGCATCCGACCGCTGCGAGGCATCCGCTCGCTGCTCGGTTCTCGCGGCATCGCCGCCGTCGCCGAGTTCGTCGGCGAGCTCGAGTCCGCGCTCGAGGATCGCGCCGAGGCGCGCCTCCTGCTCGGGGGTCGGGTCGACGAGCGGCGGGCGCACCGGGCCGACGGGCAGGCCGCGCAGGCGCAGGCCCGCCTTGATGAGCGAGACGCCGAAGCCCGGCGTCTCGTCGCGGAGGTTCACGAGGGGCCGGTAGAACTCCGCGAGCAGGCGCAGGCGCGTCGCCTCGTCGCCGTCGGTGTAGGCGCGGTAGTGCAGGGCGGCGAGCTCGGGGATCATCGCGAACGCCGCCGACGAGTACAGCGGGATGCCGATGCCGCGGTAGGCGCCCTGACTGAGCTCGGCGGTGAGCAGGCCGTTGAAGAACGCGAAGTCGCGGCCGGTGGCCTCTGCGGCGAGCACGATCTCCTGAGCGAGGCCGATGTCGCCGGTGCCGTCCTTGAAGCCCACGACCTTCGGGTTCGCGGCGAGGCGCGTGATCGCGTCGGCGGTGTACCGGGCCGTGCCGCGGTGGTACACGATCACGGGCAGGTCGGATGCCGCGGCGACGGCCTCGACCCAGGCGACGAGCCCGTCCGCAGTGCCCGAGACGAGGTACGGCGGGAGCAGCAGCAGGCCGTCGGCGCCAGCGGCCTCGGCGCCGCGCGCGAGCTCGATCGCGTGGCCGAGCGGACCGCCGGCGCCCGCGATCACGGGCACGCGTCGGTTCACGGTCTGCACCGTCGTGCGGACGACCTCGATGGCCTCACCGGCCGAGAGCGCGTGGAACTCGCCCGTGCCGCACGCCGGGAACACCCCGCCGGGGCCGAATGGCATCCGCGAGGCGACGTGCTCGGCGAGCAGCTCGTGGTCGGGCGCGCCGTCGGCGCCGAACGGCGTGACCGGGAAGAAGAGCACGCCGTCGAACGACGGGCCGGGCAGGGGAGCGGTCGTGGTCATCGGGGACTCGTTTCGGTGAGTTCGTCGTGTGCGGTGAACGCGTCGGATGCCGCGAGCACGCGCTCGAGCGCGGCGGGGTCGAGTTCGGTGCGCCAGGCGCGTTCGGGCCGCCAGCCGAGCAGCCGCTCGGCCTTGTCGATCGCGAACACGGGCCGGCCCCGGCCGAGCGCGTCGGCCGGTTCACCGAGCGCGGGTGCGTACTCCCGCCAGAGGTCGGCGATGCGGTGCACGGCCAGTGCGTCGGCCGCTCCCACGAAGAACCCCTCGCCGTCGACCGCCTCGGCCGGCGCGGCGAGCCAGGCGTCGACGAACGCGGCGGCGTCGCGCGCGTCGAGGTAGTTGAACAGGCTGACGGCCGCGAGCGCCGGGTCGATGAGACGCCGCTCGAGGGTGTGGCCCTGCTGGGTCGGCGCGCCGGCCCATTCCTCGGGGGAGATGACGTAGCAGGGGCGGAAGAACCCGAACGCGCCGGGGGAGGTGCGGGCGAACATGCGCACCGTCTCTTCGATGACGAGCTTCGAGAGCGCGTAGGCGTTGGCCGGTTCGGGCGGCACCGTCTCGTCGAGCGGCACCCGCGATGCACGCCAGGCCGGATCGCTGTAGCCGAGCACGGTCGGACTGCTCGCGGCGAGCACGCGTTCGGCGCCCGCGTCGACCGCGGCGGCCAGCACGGTGTGCACGAGCGCGGTGTTCGTCATGAGGATGTGGTGCTCGGGAGCGCTGAACGGCACGGCGATGCCGGCGAGGTGCACGACGGCCTCAGGCCGGACCTCGTCGAAGAGGGACCGGGTCGCGAGGGCGTCGGTGAGGTCGGCCGTGCGTTCCTCCACGCCGTCGAGCCCGGCGGTGACGCGGTCGACGCCGATGACCTGATGGCCGGATGCCGCGAGCCCGACGGCGACGCTGCGCCCGAGCCGCCCGGCTGATCCGGTGACGATGACCCGCATGTCGCTCCTTCGCCCGCCCTTGGGAAATCGCTTTCCCTCCTACCGTAGATCACGGCCGGGGCGGCGACAACTCCGGCGACGAGGCGCCGTCCTCGATCGCGTGCCGGAGCCACCTGCTGCCGGAGCCCTCGGTGCGGGCCTCGTCGTCGGGATTGAACAGCACGCAGCGCCCGAGCGAGAGGCAGCCGCAGCCGATGCATCCGTCGAGGTCGGTCTGCAACGCCTGCAGTTCGCGCACCCGCACGGCGAGCAGGCTCGCCCAACCGGCGCTCATCCTGCGCCATTCCCGCTGGTTCGGAGCGCGATCCGTGGGCAGCTCGGCCATGGCGAGCCGGATCTGCTCCAAGGAGAGCCCCACGCGCTGGCCGGCCGCGATGACGGCCAGACGACGCAGGGTATGCCGCGGGAACCGGCGCCGTCCGCCCGCCTCGCGGACGGCGGTGACCAGGCCGCGCTCCTCGTAGTACCGGAGCGTGGGCACGGTGACGCCGGCGCGCGACGCCGTCTCGCCGATGGACAGCAGCTCGTTCGGGGCGATCGGGGCCATGTCGCCATTCTCGATGCGGGACGGGGTTGACCTCAAGTCCACTTGAGCATGCAGGCTGGCCGTGCCGTCACCGAACGAAGGGCTTCTCCCATGACGATCTGGACCTGTGCCACGTGCGCGATCGAGCACTCCGACACCGAGACGCCGCCGGCGTCGTGCGCCATCTGCTCCGACGACCGCCAGTACGTTCCGGCGGGCGGGCAGCGGTGGACGACGCGCGCGCAGCTGGCCGAGCGGGGCCATCGCATCGCCGCGTTCGAGATCGAGCCGGGCCTGCACGGCATCACGACCGAGCCCGGGCTCGGCATCGGGCAGCGCGGGCTGCTCGTGCAGACCGGGGCCGGCAACCTGCTCTTCGAGCCTCCGGGCTTCATCGACGACGCCGGAGTGGAGGCGGTCCGCGCTCTCGGCGGCGTCGCGGCGATCGCATCGAGTCATCCGCACCTCACCGGATCGTCCATTCAATGGAGCCACGCCTTCGACCATGCGCCCGTCTACGTCGCGGCGAAGGACGAGGCGTGGATCAGGCGACCAGACCCGGCCATCACGCTCTGGCAGGACCGCGTCGAGCTCCTGCCCGGACTCGTGATGCTCGAATGCGGTGGCCACTTCGCGGGCAGCAGCGTCGTGCACTGGCCGGCCGGGGCCGAGGGGCGGGGCGTCCTGCTGACCGGCGACACGATCGCGATCGGAGCCGACCGCAGCTCCGTCAACGTCATGCGCAGCTTCGTCAACAACATCCCGCTGCCCGAGCGAGCGGTGCGTCGCATCATGGACACGGTGCTGGCGCTGGAGTTCGACCGGCTGTACGGCGCCTTCGGCGAACTGCCCGCGCAGGCGCATGAGATCACGGGCCGCTCGCTGCGCCGCTACATCAGTTGGCTGCGCGACGAAGTGTCGGAGTGACGTTCGCGCCCCCGAGCGATGCGTCTCCGACCGGGTCGTTGCGAGGCATCCGCAGCTCCCGTATCCCCCGTGCGGGGGATACGCCGGCGGCCTCGAGTTCGTATCGTGGGTCGGGTTCGCGGAACACGATCGGATCGGAGATGTGCATGACGGACGAAGCTCGGCCCACGGTGGCGAATGAGGCGCCCGCCCTCGAGATCCGGGGCCTGGCCAAGGCCTTCGGCGACAAGGCCGCCGTCGCGGGACTCGACCTCGACGTGCCGAACGGCTCGTTCTTCGGGTTGGTCGGACCGAACGGCGCCGGCAAGACGACGACGCTGTCGATGGCCACCGGCCTGTTGAGACCGGATGCCGGCGCGATCAGCATCCACGGCGTCGACGTCTGGAGCGACCTGCTCGAGGCGAAGAGGCTCGTCGGGATCCTCAGCGACGGCGTGCGGCTCTTCGACCGGCTCACCGGCATCCAACTCGTGACCTATGCGGGCCTGCTGAGCGGCATGGACCGCGACGTCGCCGCCGAGCGCGGCGCCGACCTGTTGCACCTGCTCGATCTCGAGAGCGCCGGCGGCACGCTCGTCGTCGACTACTCCGCGGGCATGACCAAGAAGATCGCGCTCGCCTGCGCGCTGGTGCACGCCCCACGGCTCCTCGTGCTCGACGAGCCGTTCGAATCTGTCGACCCGGTCTCGGCGGCGAACATCCGCGACATCCTCGAGGGGTTCGTGCGGTCGGGCGGCACCGTCATCGTCTCGAGCCACGTGATGGACCTCGTGCAGCGCATGTGCGATCACGTCGCGATCATCGCCGAGGGTCGAGTGCTCGCGTCGGGCACGACCGACGAGGTGCGCGGGGACTCGACGCTCGAGGATCGCTTCATGGACCTCGTGGGCGGCCGTCGATCGGGAGGAGGGCCGGAATGGTTGCGACTCTCGTAAGGCTCCGGTTCCTCCTGCTCGCGAACTCGCTGAGGCGCAGCCCGTGGCAGCTCGTCGCGTTCGTGATCGGCGGGCTCTACGGTCTCGGCATCATGATCGGAATCGTCGTCGGGCTCATCGGTCTCAGCTTCGCGCCGACCGAGGTCGCCCGTGCGGTCATCGTGCTCGCGGGCGCCGCTCTCATCCTCGGGTGGACGGTCCTGCCCGTGCTGACATCCGGCATCGACCAGACCGTCGAGCCTTCGCGGCTCGTGACGTTCCCGATCCCGCTTCGCACGCTCCTCGTGGGGCTCACGGTGAGCGGGATCCTCGGTGTGCCCGGCATCGTGACCTCGATCGCGTCTCTCGCGACGGCCCTGACATGGTGGCAGCATCCGCTCGCCGCGCTCGTCGCGATCGTGTGCGCGGTGATCGGCGTGCTCACCTGCGTCGTCGGATCGCGGATGCTCGTCGCGATCGCCTCGATCATCGGCGAGGGTCGTCGGTTCCGCGAAGCCAAGGGCCTGGTCGTCTTCATCCCGCTGGTGCTCCTCGGGCCGATCATCCTCGGCGTGCAGCGGCTGCTGAGCGACAGCTTCGACGCGCTTCCGCAGATCGCCTCGGTCATCGCATGGACGCCGCTCGGCGCCGTCTGGGCGGTTCCGGCCGACGTCGCGGCCGGCGAGTTCGGTCGCGCCGGCCTCGAGTTCCTCATCGGCCTCGCCACATTGGCCGCGTTCTGGCTCGTCTGGCGGTGGGGGTTGGCCAAGGCGCTCGAGACCCCCGCGCGGTCCGCACCGGCGAAGGCGGCCAAGCGCGGACTCGGCTTCTTCGGCATCTTCCCCGGCACGCCGGCCGGAGCTGTCGCGGCCAGGGCGCTGACGTACTGGATCCGCGACCCCCGGTACTCGCAGTCGCTCATCACGCTGCCGCTCGTGCCGGTGTTCATCCTCGTCTACTCGGGCACGAACGGCGATCTGGCCGCGTTCAACTGGGTCGGCCCGATCATCGCCGTGCTGCTCTCCATGTCGATCTACACGGATGTCTCGTACGACAACACCGCCTTCGCACTGCACCTGCAGAAGGGCGTGAGCGGACGCGACGATCGCATCGGCCGGGTGCTCGCCCTCGCGGTCTTCGCCGTGCCGCTCTCGCTCGTTGTCGTGCTCGCCACCGTCTGGCTGTCCGACACGTGGACGGCGCTTCCGGGCCTGCTCGGCATCACGATCGGCGTGCTGCTCAGCGGGTTCGCGTTGTCGTCGCTGATCTCGGGTCGATTCGTCTTCGCCGTGCCCGCTCCGGGCGAGAGCCCCTTCAAGTCGAAGCCCGGCGGCGGTTTCAGCCTGATGCTGTCGCTGTTCGCGACGTGGGGCATCCTCGCGGTCCTCGTGCTGCCCGAACTCGTGCTCGCGATCGTCGGCTTCGCGACCGGCCAGGTCCTCTACGGCTGGATCTCGCTCGTCGTCGGCATCGTGCTCGGAACGGTGCTGCTCGTCATCGGCGTTCGTGTCGGCGGCCGGATTCTCGACCGCAGGGGCCCCGAGCTGCTCGCGGAACTGCAGCGACAGAAGTAGTGACGGCCGCGATCCGGGCTACCGCAGCGCGCGCAGGTACCTGCGCCTGGCGATCACCTGCGCGACGCGCAGCATCGGGTAGAGGGCGCGCCACGGTTGCTGCGGCGCCGGCCGCGTGAGCGATCGCACCGTGAACACGACGTCGGCACCGTCACGGTGGACGATGAACGCCTCCTCGCCCGAGACCGGGTGACCGGGCAGCGTGCGATACGAGAATCCGACGCGCGACTGAGTCTCGACCACGGCGACGACCTCGACGGGTTCGCGCACCGTGATCCAGAGCACCCGGGCCGTGACGATCAGGCGAGCGCCGGATGCCACGGGGCGGGCATCCTCGACGCTGAATCCGCTCCTGGTCTTCACCTTCCAGCTCAGGATGTCGCGGGCGGCACGCTCCCACAGGGCCTCGCCGCTGCCGATCAGCGCCGACGCCTCCGAGCGCCGGAACCCGGCGGCGTCGCCCGCAGGCCAGACCGGCAGCTGCGGGTCCGTCATGCGGTGCTCGTCGAGCCGAGCGCCTCGATGAGGTGGCGATTGCGCTGCTCGATGAGTCGGCGCAGGTAGGGAACGAGCACGAGGCGCTCGGCGAGCCGTCCGAAGATCGGCGAGGCGATCGTGAGCGTGTCGACCATCACATTCGTCTCCCCGTCGTCGGCGAACGTGTGCTCGTGAACGAACGAGCGGAAGGGACCCGCGACCTGCTCGTCCACGAACCGGTGCGGCCGGTCGAGGCTCGTGATCTGCGAGCTCATCGTGAACCAGATGCCGAAATGCCTCGCACGCCACGTGACCGTCTCGCCGAGCGCGATCGATCCGCTCGTCACGCCGCCGATCGCCCGCTCACCCGAACCCGCCATCGACGCCACGTGCTCGTCGATGCTGAGGGATGCCTCGAACAGGCGCTCGACGGAGACGTCGGTGCGGGTGACGATCCTGAAGGTGCTGACCACCCGTCGATCATCTCAGGCGGCGGCACGGATGGCCGTCCGATGCGGCTGTGGCGGTGGTGTCGCCGCGCGGGGCGCGCTATGGTCCGAACATGGATCCTTTCAGCGCTGCGATCGCGATCGTGGTCGCCGTCGCGTACCTGGGTGCCATCGTATTCGCGATCACGCAGATCATGAGGTCAGCCGAATTCGAGGAGCTCGAGCGCTGGGTCTGGGTCGCGGCCGTCGTCTTCTTCCCGTTCGTGACCGCGATCGTCTGGTTCGCCGCCGGGCCGCATCCGTTCGGAATCCGGCTGACCTGCGACATCCGCTGACCTGCGACATCCGCTGACCTGCGACATCCGCTGACCTGCGACATCCGCTGACCTGCGACATCCGCTGACCTGCGACATCCGCTGACCTGCGACATCCGCTGACCTGCGACATCCGCTGACTCGCGACATCCGCTGATCTCGACCGGCTCGTCGTCGAAGTGCCGACCGGCAAGGCCCTCGGCGCTCAGGCGCGACGCGCTCGAATCGTCTTGACCAGGCAGAAGACGACGAAGACGGCGTAGGCGATCCAGGCGATCCACACGCCGGCGACGCCGATCGCCGGGCCGGTCTCGCAGTGGCTCGCCGCCGGGTCCGGCGAGTCGGAGCAAGCGCCCTGACTGACGCTGGTCAGCAGGAACACGGCGATACCGATCATCGCGGCGAGGAAGATCCAGGGCCAGCGCAGCGCGCCGGCGCTCCGCGTGTACGGCCGAGGCTTCGGCGCTGGCGCGGTCATGCGGTCGCCTCGGCTGCATCGGATTCCCTGGCCCGGACCATTCGGATGGAGCGCACATCCTCTTCGACCCTGGTCGACCCGTCGGCGGCGAAGCCGTGCCTTCGGTAGAACGCCTGTGCGCGGGGGTTCGGATCCGCGACCCAGAGCACCGCGGGCTCGGCCGGGTCGAGGACGGCGTCGAGGAGCGCCGCGCCCGCGCCCGAGCCGTGGAGCCGGGCGAGCACATAGAGCACGTACAGCTGCCGCGGCCCGTCGGCCTCGTCGAGCGACGAACCCGACATTGCGACGCCGACCACCGAGCCGTCGTGCACGGCGACGGCGGCGACGTTCTGCGCGTACTTCGGATCGCTCAGGGCGGCCGTCCAGTACGCCTCGCGCCGGTGCGGGAAGTCGGGGTCGTCGAGCACGTCGTCGCGCATCAGGCCGCGGTAGGTCTCGCGCCAGGACTCCACGATGACGCGCGCCATGCCGGGCACGTCCGCGAGTTCGGCGCGGCGCACGGCGAAGTCGATCGTCATGGGTCAACGGTAGTCACGGATGTTGTGCGGAGGTTCTCGCACAACCCCCGAGGGTTTCTCGCACACGCCGACAATCGCCAAGTCGATGGAAACCGAAGCTCCCGGCGGTGCCGTCGCAGTAGGCGCACCCCGGATTCTATTGATCGATGCAACACCCCGTTCTGGAGGTTGTTGCTCGTGGTGGCGTTGTTCTCTTCTCCCGCGGCTGTGCGGTTTCTCGCGGCGATCAGTCAAGGGCACGGCCTCAAAGGGTCCGCCCGGATGGCGGGGATCGATAAGGAGGTCGGGTACCGGTTCCTGCGTGACCGGTATGTCCAGCTCCGTCGTGGCGGGCTGAGTCCTGGTGACGCGGTCGATGCGCTCGGGTTCCGTTCGAGTCGGTTGCCGGACTGGGAAGCGGTAGTCGGGCGTGATGGCCGCCATCATCTGCGTGTCGATCCGTCACGCGAGCAGGTGTTCTGGGTCGCGTTCGAGTCGGGTGCGGGCTGCGATGCCGCGTCCCGGGCGGCGGGCGTGGCTCGTTCCACGGGCTACCGGTGGATCCAACGCCGCTTCGATGAACTTCGCTCCAGCGGAGTCAGGGTGACGCGGTGCGCCCACCGGCTACGAATCACCCCGGGTCGGGCCGACGCCTTCGAACTCGACCGGCAGGCCACGGAACGCCGCAAACGGAACGCAGCAACCGCGGCACACCGGGACGCGTTGCATGCGTCGGCCGGGCTGGTCGACGCCATGCTCGGCGAAACCGATGCCACGACACGTCGTCGGGAACGCACCGACCGGTACTGGCAGTTGATGCGCGAGGGCGTCAGCAACGTCGACGCTTGCAGAATCCTCGGTATGTCGCGTCGTGCTGGAACCCAGATCCGGAAGCAGAACAACTTCCTCATCCCCTCACTCACCCCACCACGGCCATCGACAGGGCGGTACCTGACCGGGCGGGAGCGGATGCAGATCGCGGACCTGCTCCGATTGGGATGCTCGATACGTCAGATCGGCCGCCAACTCGGCCGGCACCCGTCGACCATCAGCCGGGAACTACGCCGGCACACCGACCAGGCCGGGAACTACCTGCCCCGCACCGCGGACCATGACGCGCACCGGCAACGCGCCCGACCGAAGACCCCAAGGCTCGTCGGCAACGCCGTGTTGCGACGGCTCGTGCAACGCAAGCTGAACCGGTGCTGGTCACCCGAGGAGATCGCCGGGTGGCTCCGGAAGGCCTACCCCGACGAGCCCAGCATGCACGTCTGTCACGAGACCATCTACCGTGCCCTGCTCCTCCGCGAACCCGGCGGACTGCACCAGCGGTACGCGTCGAAGCTGCGCACCGGACGGCGGATCCGGAAGACCCGCTGGCGCACCCGCACCGGGCAGGGCTCAAGGATCCGGAACATGACCATGATCGACCAACGACCCGCTGAGATCGAAACGAAACTGACCGCCGGACACTGGGAAGGCGACCTCATCGTCGGGGTCGGATCCGTGTCCGCGATGGTCACCCTCCGTGAACGGAAAACCCAGTACGGGATGGTCATCAACCTGCCCAAGGACCACACCGCCGCGTCCGTGAACCACGCCGTGATCGGCGCGTTCGCGACCCTGCCCAAACACTTGAAGCGTTCCCTGACCTGGGACCAGGGCGTGGAAATGTCCAGCCACGAAGCCCTCACGAACGCGACCGGAATCCCGATCTACTTCGCCGAACGCGCCAGCCCCTGGCAACGCGGCGCGAACGAGAACTTCAACGGACTCCTCCGCCAGTACTTCCCGAAAGGCACGAACCTCGCCCAACACACCACCGCGCACGTCGCCCGCGTCGTCAACGAGATCAACCACCGCCCACGGAAAACCCTCGACTACGACACCCCAGCACGACGCCTCCGACAAGAACACCGCGCCCCGGCAACAGCACTCCGATAGCCTGCAAACACCTGTCCCGTTGCGTCGACCACCAGAATCCGCCGCACCTCGGCGGGCATTTTCATCGGGCGGGGTGAACGGGCACCTCATTCGCCAGGCGGGCGCGTTTCTCCGCTATCGGCTCAACGTCCGCTGTCTGACCGGCTTGCGGGCTCTGAACCGCAGCACGCATGGTCGGTGCCCTCGCATCCACTTCATGCGGCACGATCGTCTCATGCACGCGACCTTGAGAAGCCTTGCTTTCGAGCCGGATCCGGCGAGTCTCTCCGCCGAACCGACTGAATTCTGTCTCCACGCTCGATTGATCGTCGGCCCTGCTGACAGCCCCGGCGACGAAAGCTTCGACATCACCGTTTGCACGCCCGAATGGCTCGCGCGCGCTTGCCGAACCGCCGGTGGTATCTACGACGCCAGGCATCACCTAATCGTCAACCTCGACGAATTTGACAAGCGGGCGCTCCACGACTGGCTCGCCCTCAGAGTGGAGCGCGTGGAAGGGGACACCTGGGTCGAGATCGCGGAACGCCTCGGTCGACTCGGCCACTGGGAGTTCGAAGACTACCGGCCCTGATCGAGGGGCCCTGCAGAGGGATCCGTCTGCAAAGCCTCGCGATTGGACGGCTATCTCGCGGCGTAGGCCGCGTGCAGGTGTTCGACTACCACGTTCACGGGGCCGCTATCTTTTCTGAATGACATCCGAGCAGACTCCCGGGACAGGGAAGCCGCCGCTGCTACGCCGCCCGGCCTTCTGGACGACCGTCGCCGTGACCGTCCTGGCAGCAATCCGCTTGCGGACAAGGCAACACGTGGGAGTCTCCGCAAGGTGCAGGACGACTCGAGGTGATGCGCCGTGGCGTTGCGCGTGTCGTGCAGGTGGCTCCTGTGAGTCGTTCACTCGATGCGAATCGGAAGCGCCGTGCTGCAGCCCGCTACGCTTCGAGGGTGGAACGGATGCCGCGCACCATGCTGATCGTGCTCGCGGGCGCCGCCGTGCTCGTCGTCGGAGGCGTGGTCGTCATGCTGCTCGCCGGCGTCGCGCAGCCGGCCGCGTCGTTCGGCTGGTTCGCCTACCAGCCGCTGGCGGCGTCCGTGTTCGCTCCGGGGTTCGGCATCCTGCTCACGACACCGGTCCTGGTCGGCGGGGCGGCGGTGGCGCTCGGCTTCATCGTGCTGGCGGGCGCCGTGGGGTTCGCGCTCGGCAGGCGGCAGAGGTAGCTCCGCTGCGGTCAGGCGGTCGGCGACCGGCGCGGGTGCAGGGGCACCTGATGGCGGGGCGGGTCCGCCGGTAGGCTTCGGCTGTGAATCGGACCCTGCTCATCGTGCTCGGCGCCGCCATGCTGGTCGTGCTCGTCGGAGTGGCCGTCGTGCTGCTCGTCGGCTGAGGGCTGGGTGCCGCGAGCGTGCGTCGGCCCTCGCATCGACCGGTGCGCCGTGTAGGGTTGGATAACGCTTTCCCGAGCAGCTTGCGCACGCAGACCGCCGGATCGACGACGATCGAAGGAGACCGATGCCCGACATCCGCATCGACGAGGCCGACGACCGCCTGCTGATCCGTGGTGGCGAGACGGTGCTCGCCGAGTACGTGTTCCGACCGGCCGATGTGCGCCTCGAGTCGCCGCGCCCGTACTTCAGCCCGATCCGCACGCTCGGCGGCGAGGTCGTCTCGCTGTTCCGCCCGCACGACCACGTCTGGCACAAGGGCATCGCCTGGTCGCTGCCGGTCGTCGGCGACGAGAACTTCTGGGGCGGACCAACCTTCGTGCGCGGCGAGGGCTACGTGCAGCTGCCGAACAACGGCGAGCAGCGGCACTGCGCGTTCGGCGCACCAGAGGGCCCAGGGCGAGCGGATGCCTCGGAGCGTACGACTGCCGACGGGCGGGCGGACGCCGCACCGCGATCGGATGCCACGACCGGCGCCCGTCGTGTCGAGCGCCTCGACTGGGTGACCGAGGCCGGCGAGCACGTCTTCGCGGAGGAGCGCACGATCGCGGCGACGACGCTCGCCGACGACGCCTGGCTGCTCGGCTTCGAGACCAGGTTGCGCAACACGACCGACCGGGGGATCCCGATCGGGTCGCCGACGACGCGCGGCCGCGAGAACGCCGGCTACGGCGGACTCTTCTGGCGAGGTCCGCGTTCGTTCACGGGCGGCTCGTTGCTCGCGCCGGGGGTTGCGGGCGGCGATGAGCTGCGAGGCATCCGCTCGCCGTGGATGGGGTTCAGCGGACGGCACGACGGCACCGGAACGGCGTCGACCGTGGTCATGGTCGATCACGCGGCGAACGTGCAGCATCCGCCGCAGTGGTTCGCGCGCGCCGAGGAGTTCGCCTGTCTCTGCCCTGCGCCGTTCTTCAGCGAGGAGCACATCGTCGCGCCCGGCGCGACGCTCGAGCTGCGCTACGGCGTGGTGATCGCCGACGGCGCGAGCGATCCCCACCGGGCCGAGCGGCTCGCCGCGGCCGGCGCCGCCGCGCTCGACGGCCTGCTGGAGCTCGAAGTCCGAACCGCAGAAGGAAACTGATGACCGCGAACCCTGACACCGCAGGCACGATGCCGCCCGCGACCCGCCCCCTGCGCGCCGCCCTCGTCGGCACCGGTGCCATCGCCGACTCGCATGCCGCGGCCCTCACCGCCTCGCCAGACGCCGAACTCGTGGCGATCACCGATCGTGACCCGGCGCACGCCCGCCGCTTCGCCGACCGGTGGAACGTGCCGCGCGTCGACGACTCGCTCGCCGACCTGCTGAAGCGTGGCGGCGTCGACGTGCTGCACGTGCTCACGCCCCCGGGGGTGCACGCCGAGCAGACGATCGCCGCGCTCGACGCGGGCGTGCACGTGGTCTGCGAGAAGCCCGCGGCATTGAGCCTCGACGAGCTCGACGCGATGACGGATGCCGCGGCCCGCAACGACCGTCGCCTCGCGGTCGTGTTCCAGCAGCGCACCGGCACCGCTCCGGCGCAGGTGCGCGACCTGCTGCACTCCGGTGCGTTGGGGCGTCCGCTCGTGGCCACCTGCAGCACGCTCTGGTACCGCGACCCGGCGTACTTCGCCGTGCCGTGGCGCGGCAAGTGGGCCACCGAGGGCGGCGGTCCGACGCTCGGTCTCGGCATCCACCAGATCGACCTGCTCGCCTGGCTGCTCGGTGACTGGACGAGCGTGAGGGGCCAGCTCTGGCGCCTCGACCGCGAGACCCAGATGGAGGATGTCTCGACCGCGGTCGTGACGTTCGAGGGCGGGGTCGTGGCATCCGTCGTCACGAGCGCCCTCTCGCCGCGGCAGACGAGCTCGGTGCGCATCGACACCGAGCTGGCGACGATCACGGTCGATCACCTCTACGGGCACGCGCACGAGCACTGGCGCATCACGCCGGCTCCGGATGTCTCGCCCGAGGTGCAGGCGGCCTGGGCGCTGCCCGACGTCGAGGAGGGCAGCGGCCACGATCCGCTCGTGCGCGACATCTACGCGGCGCTGCGCTCGGGCGCCCCGCTTCCGTCGACGGCGAGCGGCGTCGCGCGTTCGTTCGAGATCGTCACCGCGATCTACGCGTCGGCCGCGAGCGGCCAGGTCGTCACGCCCGAGACGCTGCGAGCGGATGCCGCGCACCGGCGCAGCCTCGAGAGCCCGGTGACCGACCTGCGCCGTGGCTGACGACGGCGTGCGCCGAGCCTCCAGTCGACGACGCGCGCCGGCCGCGCAGGCGAGCGCGATCTTCGCGGCCGAGTTGCGCGTGGAGCATGGCAGGCTGGACTGCGACCGCGACGCGCCGGTCTCGGCCCTGCCCGAGGCCTGAGCGAGCTCCGATGCGATGGCCCGGCGCCCGAAGACGGGCGCCGGATCGAATCGGACGAATCATCCGCTGATCTGGAGTTCTCGTGATCCGGCGTGGGTCGCGGCATCCCTGGATGATCACGAATTGAAACGATTTTGCGATTTTGGTTGACCGCCCGGCATCGCTCGGTTACATTTGGGCAAGCGCTTTCCGAGAGCGCTCACAGGCACCAGGCAGACACTGACGTTTCCGGGAGGACAACGATGTTCAACATTCGCATGCGACGCACAGCGCTCGCCGCGGCCGCACTGACCGCGAGCGCGGCACTCGTGCTCACGGGGTGCTCGGGCGGCGGTTCCGATGCAGCCGCCACCTACGACCCCGACGAGAAGGTCACGCTCGACCTCGCCTTCTGGGGCAACGACGTGCGCGCCGACCTCTACGACCAGGCGATCGCCGCGTTCAACGAGGAGTACCCGAACATCACGGTGAACACCTCGTTCCTCGGCTTCCCCGAGTTCTGGGAGAAGCGCCAGACCGAGGCGGCCGGCGGCGGCCTGCCCGACGTCATGCAGTTCGACTACTCGTACCTGCGCCAGTACTCCGAGAACGGGCTCCTGCTCGACCTGAACCCCTACCTCGGCAACATCATCGACACCGAGCCGCTCGCGCAGAACATCCTCGACATCGGCGTCGTCGGCGACGAGACCACCGGCATCCCGACCTCCACGAACGCGTGGGGCCTGTACACGAACCCGAAGCTGCTCGACTCGGTCGGCATCGACGAGTTCGCGGGCGGTGACTGGAAGGACTACGACGCCTGGATGAAGGAGGTCACCGACGCGGCATCCGCGAAGGGCGCCGAGCTCTGGGGCGGCACCGACTGGACCGGTCGCATCCAGAACTTCGAGATCCAGCAGCGGGCCGCCGGCGAGGACCTCTTCACCGAGGACGGCGAGCCGAACTTCACCGAAGAGGACCTGAAGGCGTTCTGGGAGCAGGGCGACACCATCCGTACCGACGGCACGGTCATCGACCAGCAGCGCCTCGAGGAGGTCTACCCGCTCTCGGGCTTCGACGCGGCACTCACCGCGAGCGAGCTGCACGTGGGACAACTTCGGCGCCGGCTACCTCGGCAACCTGGGCGAGTCGTACACCGAGCTCGGCCTGATCGCCCCGCCGATCACCGAAGAGGGGGCGAAGGACCTGTACCTCAAGCCCTCGATGCTGCACTCGATCTCGGCCAAGACCGAGCACCCCGAGGCCGCCGCGACGCTCGTGAACTTCCTCATCAACAGCCCCGAGTCGGGCGCTGCGTTCGGCACCAACCGCGGCCTGCCGGCCTCGACGACCGCGCTCGAGGGCGCGGACCTCGACCCGCTGAGCCAGCAGATCGCCGACTATGAGGCCTCCATCGCCGACCGCCTCGGCGACGCCCCGCCCGTGCCGATCGTCGGCTACGGCACCCTCGAGGAGAAGTTCCGGCAGATCGGCACGGAGCTCGTCTACGGCACGCTCACGGTCGATGACGCGGTCTCGCAGTTCTTCAGCGAGATGGACGTCGTCCTGAACCAGTAACCCGGCGCTCGCGCCGCGACTCCGGGCGGGGCAGGCAGCCCCGCCCGGAGTACCCTCAGGAAGAATCGGAGTTCCACGTGACCACCACCCAGTCCATCGTGACGGCGGGAGCCGACGCGAAGGCCATGCGCCGAGAACTGCGCCGAGCCGAACGCGGCGGGCCCTCGATGAGTCCGGGCCGACGTCGCGCCGCGAGACGCGAGTCGCTCGCCGGGTTCGGGTTCCTCGTGCCGTGGATGATCGGGTTCCTCGGGCTCACGCTCGGGCCGATGATCTACTCCCTCTACCTGGCCTTCACGAAGTACAACCTGTTCAAGGACCCCGAGTGGGTCGGGTTCGACAACTTCGTGCGCATGTTCACGAACGACCCGCAGTTCATCCAGTCGGTGCAGATCACGCTGGTCTACGTGCTCGTGGGCACGCCGATCAAGCTCGCCGCCGCACTCGGCATCGCGATGCTGCTCAACTACCGCAACAAGGGGTCCGGCTTCTTCCGCTCCTCGTTCTACGCCCCGTCACTCATCGGGGCCTCCGTCTCGGTCGCGATCGTGTGGCGGGCGATGTTCTCCACGAACGGCCCGGTCGACAACGGCCTGAGCTTCTTCGGCATCGAGCTCGGCGGATGGGTGGGAAATGTCGCCCTCGTCGTGCCGATGATGATCCTGCTCGCGGTCTGGCAGTTCGGCGCTCCGATGGTGATCTTCCTCGCCGGACTCAAGCAGATCCCGCTGGAGCTCTACGAGGCCGCCGAGGTCGACGGCGCCGGCCCGGTGCGCAAGTTCCGGTCGGTCACGATACCGATGCTGTCGAGCGTCATCTTCTTCAACCTGCTGCTCGAGATCATCAACGCGTTCCAGGTGTTCGCGTCGGCCTACATCATCTCGAACGGCTCGGGCGGCCCGGCCGGCATGACCAACTTCTACACCGTCTACCTCTACAAGCGCGGCTTCGCCGACGGCCAGTTCGGCTACGCGGCCGCCATGGCCTGGGTGCTCGTGATCGTGGTCGCCATCATCGCGTTCATCCTCTTCAAGACGTCCAAGAGCTGGGTGCACTACGCAGGAGAGAGCCGATGAGCACGATCGAAGTCCCCCGCGCCGAGATGCTCGAGGTCGCGACCGAACCGGCCGCCCCCCAGCGCCGTCGTCGCATCAAGCGCAAGACGGTCAACACGATCATCTGGTTCGTGGTGCTGCTCGCACTCACCGCGATCGTGCTCTATCCGCTCGTGTGGATGCTGTTCGCGACGTTCAAGCCCTCGAGCGAGTTCGGCCAGAACCCCGGCCTGATTCCCGACAACCCGACGGTCGACAACTACTTCAAGGTCGTCGAGGGCATCGCGGGCACCCCGCTGTGGCGGTTCTTCGCGAACTCGCTGTTCATCGCGGCGATGGCCGTGATCGGCACCCTGTTCTCATCAGCCCTCGCGGCCTACGCGTTCGCCCGCATCAGGTTCCGCGGGGTCGGGCTGCTGTTCGCGGCGATGATCGGAACGCTGCTGCTGCCGTTCCACGTCATCATCATTCCGCAGTACATCCTGTTCAACAAGCTCGAGCTCGTCGACACGTACTGGCCGCTGATCCTGCCGAAGTTCCTCGCGACCGAGGCGTTCTTCGTCTTCCTCATCGTGCAGTTCATCCGAAACATCCCGCGCGACATGGACGAGGCCGCCCGCATCGACGGCGCCGGACACATCCGCATCTTCTTCTCGATCATCCTCCCGCTCATCAAGCCGGCCCTGATCACCTCGGCGATCTTCACGTTCATCTGGACCTGGAACGACTTCCTGGGTCCGTTGCTCTACGTGAACTCGCCCGAGAAGTACCCGCTGCCGATCGCGCTGAAGCTCTACAACGACCAGACCTCGACGTCCGACTACGGGGCGACCATGGCCGTGTCGTTCCTGGCGCTGCTGCCGATCCTCATCTTCTTCATCGTCTTCCAACGGTTCCTCGTCGACGGCGTCGCCACCCAAGGGCTGAAGGGCTAGGTTCCGGATGTCGCGAGCAGCCGATCGCGCCGCCCGTCGCGCCGCGGCGACGGGCGCCGGCCCGACGCACGACGACGCGGCCGGGCAGGCCCGGTTCCCGGGTGCCAAGAGCGCGTTCGGACTGCTCGGCGAGGTGCTGGTGATCGGCGTGCTGATCGCCCTCGTGTCGCTGCCGGTCATCACGCTGCCGGCCGCGCTGGCCGCCGGGGTGCGGCACCTGCGCCGGTTCCTCCTGGCCGAGGACTCCGGCCTCGCCTGGTTCTGGCGCGATGTGCGGGCGGGGCTGCTCGGCGGCACCGCCGTCGGCGCGGCATCCGCCCTGCTCGCCCTCATCCTCGTGCTCGATCTCGACCTGGCCGCTTCGGGTGCGCTGCCCGGCGGGCCGCTGATCGCGATCGTCGGATGGATCGGACTCGCCGCCCTCGTGCTCGCGCTGTTCGCGGCATCCGCTCGCTGGACCCCCGAGACGGGCTGGCTCGCGGCGCTGAGGTCGGTGCCGTCGGTGCTGCGGGCGGACCCTGCCGGCGCGGCCTACCTGCTGGCGACCGCGGGCTTCGCCGGGGTCGTGACGTGGCAGCTGTTCCCGCTCATCATCCCGGCGCTCGGTTGCGTCGCGCTCGCGATCGTGGCGGTGCCCGAGCGGCCGCGGCGGCATGGCGACGCCGACGGAGACACCCTGGATGCCCGCGACCCTCGGGACGCCCGAGACGCATGAGTTCTGCGCGGCCGCTGCCCGAGTGGGCGCGAGAGGCGAGCCTCGGCATCTTCGTGCACTGGGGCGCGTACTCGGTGCCGGCGTGGGCCGAGCCGTCGGGTGCGCTCGGCACGGTGCCCGACGGCGAGTGGTTCGAGCACAACGCGTACGCGGAGTGGTACGCGAACACGATCCGCATCGAGGGGTCGCCGGCCGCGCGGCATCACGCGCGCGAATTCGGCGGCGCGCCCTACGATGCGCTGCTCGACCGGTGGCATGCCGAAGCCCATGATCCGGCCGACTGGGCGCGGCTGTTCCGCTCGGTCGGGGCCGATTACGTCGTGCCCACGACCAAGCACCACGACGGCATCGCCCTCTGGGACGCACCCGGGGCGGGTTCACTCACGACCGTCGCCCGCGGGCCGCGCCGCGACCTCATCGGCCCGCTCGCCGACGCCGTGCGCGCCGAGGGGCTGCGCTTCGGCGTCTACTACTCGGGCGGGCTCGATTGGGCGTTCACCGAACTGCCGCCGCTGCGGTCCGGCGCCGACGTCACGACCCTTCGGCCCACGGATGCCGCGTACAACGCGTACGCGTTCGCGCAGGTCGCCGACCTCGTCGACCGATACGCTCCCGACCTGATCTGGAACGACATCGACTGGCCCGACGCGGGCAAGCGGCCCGGGCCGCACTCGATCGAGACGCTGCTCGCCCGGTACCGCGCGGCGGTGCCCGAGGGCATCGTCAACGACCGCTGGGGAGCGCCGGTCGGCGACTACGCCACGAGCGAGTACGCGCACGACACCGACCACGAGGCGGGTGCCGGGTGGGAGCACTGCCGCGGCCTCGGCTTCTCGTTCGGCTACAACCGCGTCGAGGACGAGTCGCTCACGCTCTCGCCGCGCGAGTTCGCCCGCCTCTACGCCGACGTCGTGTCGCGCGGCGGGCGTCTGCTGCTGAACGTGGGGCCCACGGCGGAGGGCGAGATCCCGGCGGTGCAGCGCCGCACGCTCGAGGGCGTCGCCGCCTGGATGACCGCGATCAAGCCGTTCACGCTCGGGCGTCGCCCGCTCGATCCGGGCGAGGTCGAGGTGACGGATGCCGCGTGGTGGCGGGCGTGGGCCACGCCGGAGCGTGTCGTGGTGGTCGCCGACGGGGCCGCGGCATCCGCTCGGGCTGTGGATGGTCGCCCCGTGACCGTGGTGGTGCTGCCCGACTGAGGCCGATCGGCGAGGCGGCCCTCAGGCGCCGGCCGTCGGAAGAGTGCGCTCGAGGAGCGACGCCAGCTGCAGTTGATCGGCCGCGGGCAGCGCGCCGGCCGCAGGACCGAGGCCCGAGCGGATCTCGGCGAGCACCCGGTCGGCGAGCTCGAGCCCCGCAGGGCTGATGCCGACCTCGATCGCCCGGCGGTCCTCGGCGCTCGGCGCGCGCTCGAGGAGGCCGCGTTGCACGGCACGGTCGACGAGGCCCGACATGGTCGAGCGCTCGAGGCCGAGGTGGTCGGCCAGTGCGGACATGCGCAGGCGACGGTCGCGCAGGATTCCGATGACCCGCAGCTGGGTGAGCGAGAGGTCGTGGTCGGCGGCGGCGCGATTGAGCACGGCCATGGTGGCGTACGCCGATTGCGCGAGGGCGTCGATGAGGCGGTCGTCGGCGCTCCCTGGACTGGTCATGCGAGCAGTCTACTTGACATGGTTCGTACTCCCAACTAATAATGGTTCGTAACACGAATCAAAACAGGGAGTGGACATGCAGGCAGCAGTGGTCAGGTCGTTCGGGCAGGCGCCCGCGTACGAGACGTTCGCCGACGCCGAGCCCGCGGTCGGCGAGATCGTGCTCGACGTCGTCGCGTGCGGGTTGCATCCGCTGGTCAGGTCGCGGGCCGCCGGCTCGCACTACTCGAGCACGGGCGAGCTGCCGCTCATCCCGGGCGTCGACGGCGTCGGTCGGGACGCATCCGGTCGCCTGCGCTACTTCGCGCTCGACGGTGCGAACCTCGGGGCCATGGCCGAGCGGGTCGCGGTCGATCCCCGCCGCACGATCACGCTGGCCGACGACGCCGACCCGATCGCCGTCGCCGCCGCGATGAACCCAGCGATGTCCTCGTGGATCGCGCTGCGGCAGCGCATCGCCTTCGAGCCCGGCCAGTCGGTGCTCGTGCTCGGGGCCACCGGCAACGCCGGGCGCATGGCCGTGCAGGCCGCCGTCCGCCTCGGTGCGAGCCGTGTGGTGGCAGCCGGCCGCGACGCCGGCCGCCTCGCGGGCCTCGAGGCGCTCGGGGCGGGCGAACTCGTCTCGCTCGCCGGTGATTCCGCCGAGGTCGCACGTCGGCTCGCGGCATCCGCTGCCGACGTCGACGTCGTGCTCGACTACGTCTGGGGCGAGCCGGCCGCCGCGGCGATGGTCGCCATCGTGACGGCACGCGCCGATCGGGGGCATCCGCTCGCCTGGGTCGAGATCGGGTCGGTCGCCGGGCAGGAGGCGAGCATCCCGTCGGCGGCGCTCCGGGCCGCACGCCTGACCATCGTCGGCAGCGGGCAGGGCTCCGTGCCGACGCGCGACATCGTCGGACTGCTTCCGTCGCTCGCCGACGAGATCGCCGCGGGCACCTTCGCGGTCGACGCCGATGCGGTGCCGCTGGCCGACGTCGCGGCGGCCTGGGCCGATGACGGCCGCTCGGGCCGGCGCATCGTACTCGTGCCCTGACGCACTTGTGCGCGACGGCGGGCTCGACGGCGTGCCGTTCGATCACACTGCGTCGACGCTCCCGCCGGCCCACCTCGCGAGACGGCGCACGAGTTCCCGATGCGGCGCGGAGTCGTAGGACCGCGAGTCGTGACCGAGCCCGTCATAGGCGACGCGCGATCGTCCGAATCGCCGAACCCAGACGAGCGGGTGGGGCACGCCGTCGTGGTCGTGGTCGAGCAGGACCTCGCGGTCGCCGGCGGGCTGCAACCAGGAGTACCGCTCGTCGGCGACGGTGAACTCCCCGAGCCCGCGCGTCAGCGCATGGTCGAGCACGCGTACGGGCGCGTGCTCTTCGAAGGGCGGGTGCATCGACGCCCCCGGTACCCAGACGGCCCCGATCGCCGGCGCCCATTCGGGATAGTCGCGCAGGCTCGCGGCGGCGGAATGCAGGGCGAGCACGCCGATGCCGCGGTCGAGCGCGGCACGCAGACCCGCGATCGAGGCTCCGGGTGCGCCGAACCGGGGAGTCGGCATGCGCCACGGGTCGCCCGCCGAGACGACCAGGAGATCCTCCCCATCGAGCCTGGTCATCGCGCCGTCGACGTCATCGTCGACGGTCACCTGCCATCCGTCGGCCGCGAGGAGGTCCGACAGGCCTCCTGCGACCTGCTCGTAGGGATGCCACGGGTCGGCATAGCGGCCGTGGCCCACCACGATCGTGGTCTTCGGGTTGCTGCTCGTCATGCGGATCATGCCTCTCTGCCGGAGTCGAACGGAAGCGTGGGGATCGGGTGCCGAGGCCCGGCGTGGAGCGGATCCTCGACTGGGCGAATCCTGTGCGCGACCCGTTCAGGGGCGGCCTCGCGCGCCACTAGAGTGAGGGAAACCTGACGAGACGGGGGTGCGAGGCGATGACGCCGTCCGACCAGCATGCGCAATCGGTGACGCTCTCCGATGTCGCACGGCGGGCGGGCGTGTCCCAGTCGACGGCCTCTCGTGTCATCAACGGCAGCGCGCGCAGTGTGAGCGACGATCTCGCACGGCGGGTCATGGCGGCGGCGGCGGAGCTCCACTACGCGGCGAACGTGCAGGCGCAGGCCGTGGCCAAGGGCACGACCTCGACGGTCGCCCTGCTGGTGAGCGACATCGCATCCGACTACTTCTCGTCGATGGCCGCGGCCCTCATGGCCAGCGCGGAGCAGGTCGGCCTGCGCGTGACCGTCGCGGTCACGGAGCGCCGGGTCGGACGCGAGATCGAGCTCGTGCGCGAACTGCGCGGTCAGCGCGCACGGGCGATCGTGCTCGCCGAGAGCGGCTCGCTCTCGGCCGACGGCACCGAGCGCCTCGTCGAGGAGTTGCAGACCTACGAACGGGCGGGCGGCAAGGTCGTCGTCGTCAGCAGCACGAGCCTGCCGTTCGACTCGCTCGACCTCGACAACGTCGGGGGAGCCCGGCGGTTGGCCACAGCGCTCGCGCGTCTGGGATACCGCTCGTTCCACGTGCTCGGCGGCGAGGAGCATCTGGTCGCCACCCGTGATCGCATCGACGGACTCCGGGCCGGACTCGCCGAGCGCGGAATCGAACTCACCGCGGAGGACGTCACCTACTCGCCGTTCAGCTGGGACGGCGCGCGCGCAGCGATCGCGACCCTCGACGACGCCGTGCTCACGAACACGCAGGTGATCTTCGCCGTCAACGATGAGATGGCGCTCGGGGCCATTGCGGGTCTGCGTCATCGGGGCATCCGCGTGCCAGAGGACATCGCCGTCGCGGGCTTCGACGACATCCGCACGTTGCGCAACGTGGTACCGAGCCTGACGACCGTGCACGTTCCGGTCGGCGACATCGGTGGTGAGGTGATCTCGCTGATCACGGGTCAGAAGCAGAGTCCCGCGATGCTCCCCTCCACGGTCGTGCTGCGCGACACGACGCCGAGACTGGCCTGAGCTCGCGCCCCGACGCGAGCCCATGCCTCGACCGGAGCTCACGCCTCGACGCCGCTCACGCCTTGACGCCCCCCGAGATCAGGTCGACGCGCCAGAAGCGCTGCAGGCTCATGAACAGGATCACCAGCGGCACGATCGACAGGGCCGACCCCACGACGACGCTCGAGTAGAGCGCGGCCTGACTGCCGCTGACGCGGAGCATGCCGTACAGGCCGAGGGTCAGCGGGTACAGGTCGGGATCGGTGAGCATGATCGAGGGCAGCAGGAAGTTGTTCCAGATGCCGATGAACTGCAGCAGGAACACGGTGACGAGCGCCGGCATCATGAGACGCAGCCCCACCGAGCCGAAGATGCGGAAGCTCGCTCGCGCCGTCGATGCGAGCGGCTTCCATGAGCTCGTCGGGCACCGAAGCCTCGGCGTAGACCTTGCACAGGTAGATGGCGAAGGGACTGACCAGGAGCGGGAGGATGACCGACAGGTAGTTGTTGGTCATGTTCACCTGCGAGAGCAGAAGCCACTGCGGGATCGCCAGGGCGATCGGCGGGAGCATGATGGCCGCGACGATGAAACGGAACAGCCACCTGCTGCCACGGAACCGGTACTTTCCGAGGGCGTAGCCCGCCGCTGCCGCCACGAGCGTCGCAATGAGGCCGCCGCCACCTGCGTAGATGAGCGAATTGAGCGCCCAGCGACCGAACACGCCGTCGCGATAGGCGAAGAGGTCGCTGAGGTTCTGCCACAGGCCGCCGTTGAACGACGGGAGGTAGGCCGGCGTCGAGAACAGCTCGGAGCTCGTCTTGGTCGAGGCGACGAGGATCCACAGCACCGGGACGATCGTGTAGATCGCGCCGATCGCGAGGATGAGCGTCGCCGGGAGGTTGAGCGGTGCACGGCGCCTCGCGCGCGGCGCGTTTCGCGCGTTTGCTGTCGTGATGGTCTCGGTCAGGGTGGTCATCGCTGGCGGCTCCCGATTCTCGATCCGATCACGTTCACGACGACGGTCGCGCCGATCGTCAGTGCCACGATCAGCAGCGCCGTGGCGGCGCCCTGATAGATGTTGTTCGCGACGAACGCGTCGTTGTAGACCTTCATCAAGGGGACCCAGGTGGAGCTGATCGCGTTCGCGAGCGGACGCAGCGTCGTCGGCTCGTTGTAGAGCTGGAGGGCCCCCAGCACCGACAGCACCGACACCATCACGATGCTGGGTACGATCATCGGGAGCTTGATGCGCACGGCGATGGCCAGTTCGCCCGCCCCGTCGAGCGAGGCGGCGTCGTAGATCTCCTGCGGCAGGCCGCGGAGCGCGGTATAGAGGATGACCATGTTGAATCCGACGACGGTCCAGACCGCGATGTTCGCGACCGAGAAGAAGACCTCGGTGTTGCCGAAGTAGTCGATGACGTCGCCGCCGATGGGGCTCGTCGCCGGAAGGTAGAGGAACCCCCAGAGGAGCGACGCGATGACGCCAGGGACCGCATACGGCAGGAAGATCACGATGCGCGCGAAGCCGGCGAGCTTCGACCCCTTGGCGTCGAGGCAGAGCGCGAACACGGTGGCGAGGAGGACGGTGGCCGGCACGCCGATGCCGGCGACCACGAGCATCCGGCCGATGCTCGCCCAGAACTCGGGGTCCTGGAAGGACGCGAGGTAGTTCTCGAAGCCGACGAACACCTCGGTGGTGGTGCCGCCGAAGACGCCGCCGCTGACGCGGCGCTGCAGGAGGCTGAGGATGAAGGCGTAGATCGCGGGCGCGACGGTGAAGACGGCCAGGAGCACGATGGCGGGTGCGACGAGCGCGATCGCCAGCTTGTTGCTGTGCAGCGATCGGCGCGCCACGGGTGCGGTGGGCATGGTTTCTCCGAGGTGGTCGGGAGGATGCGGCGCCGTTCACGACGGCACCGCATCCTCCATGAGGATCTACTGCTCGACCGAGAAGCCGAGCTTCTCCATGTCGTCGAACGTCGCCTTCTGCATCGAAGCGAGCCCGTCGGAGAGCGGCGTGCCGTTCTGGAGTGCTGCGGCGAAGCCGTCGCGGTACGCGCCGAACGTGACCGTCACGTTCGGGCCCCAGATGTCGAAGCTGCGGGCGCTCGGGGCGATGTCTCCGACGATCGAATAGTAGTCGGGCTGATTCGACATGAACGCGGGCGGGTCGGCGAGCTCGGGCAGGCTGCGGCCGGCGGTCGCGGCCGGGTAGATGTTGATCTCCGAGATCTGCATCTTCAGGGCCTCGTCGCTCGTGTTGAGCCAGTCGACGAAGGCCGCCGCCTCGGCGGGGTGCTTCGAGTTGGCGGTGACGGCCATGGCGGAGCCGCCCCAGATCCCGGTCGCGTCGTCGCCCTCGGTCCAAGCCGGCAGGGGAGCCGCCGCCCACTTGCCGGCAGTGTCACCGGCGATGTTCGGGAGCTGGGCGGGTGCCCAGGCGCCGCTGATCCACGTGGCGAGCGTGCCGTCGGTCATCTCGGCGTTCCACTGCGTCGACCAGAACGGATCGGACTTGACCACGCCTTCGTCGATGAGCCCGTTCCAGTAGTCGGCGACCTCGACGCTGGCGTCGTCGTCGACGCTGACGGTCCAGGCATCACCGTCGACGCTCCACCAGTTCGCACCGGCCTGCTGCGCCAGCCCGGCGAACCAGCCGGGGTCTCCGGCGCTGAACGTCGAGATGTAGCGCTTCGGATCGGCGGTGTGGATCGCTCGGGCCTGTTCGGCGTACTCGTCCCACGTCTTCGGCGCCGACAGGCCGAGCGATTCGTAGATGTCCTGCCGATAGAAGAGCACGAGGGGGGCGAAGTCCTGCGGCACGCCGTAGATCTTGTCGTCGAACTGCACCTGTGCCAGCGCGGCGTCGTCGAACTTGCCCGTGATGTCGGCGTAGGGCCCGAGGTCGACGACGACGCCGTTCGCGATCAGGGCCGGCAGCGACTGGTACTCGACCTTGACGATGTCGGGGTTGTTGCCCGCCGAGTTCTGCGCGATCCACTTGGTCACGAGCTCGTCGGCGTTCTCGCTGGGGCTGACGAGCTCGACCTGGATGTCGGGGTTCTCGTCGTTCCAGACGTCGACGATCTTGTCCATGTTCGGGTCCCACGACGTGAACGTGAGGTCCACCGGACCGGACGTGCCCTCGTCATCGGGCGAGGTTCCGGCGGTGCATCCGGCGATCAGCGCCGTGGTCGCCGTCGCGACCATCGCGGCGGTCGCGATGCGTCGAGCTGTGTTCGTCTTCATTGACTGCTCCTTCATGTGTTGGGTGGTGTCTCTTGGAGGTTCTCGGTGCCGATCACGCCATCGCCGTCAGGTCCTCCAGCCGCACGGGATACGCGGGAGGGAGCCCCTTCGCGTAGCGTTCGAGCTCGCGCACGACGGCCTCGCCGAGTCGTCGCAGTTCGTTGCCGAGCGCCCCGGCGACGTGGGGGGTCACGAGCACGCCCGGCAGCAGCCGGAGCGGATGCGCCGAAGGCAGGGGCTCGGGATCGGTCACGTCGAGGATGGCGCGCACGCCGCGCTCGCGCACGGCGACGATGAGCGCCTCCTGATCGATGATCGGCGCGCGTGCGGTGTTGATGATCGTGCTCCCCGGGCGGAGACGCGACAGCTCGTCGGCACCGATCATGCCGCGGGTCGACGCCAGCAGCGGTGCGTGGATGCTCACGATCGCGGACTGTGACAGCAGTTCGTCGAGCCCCGACCAGGTGACCAGGTCGAGGATCGGATCGCCGTCGTCGAGCAGCGGATCGAACAGCAGCACGCGGAAATCGAAGGCGGTGAGCAGGCGGATGACCTGCCGGCCCACCGTCGAGGCTCCGATGATGCCGACCGTCTTGCGGTACGAGCCGATGTCGGCGGCGCGCAGATCGTTGCCTTCATCGAGGATGGAGGCCTGCGGCAGCACGCCTTTCGCAGCCAGGAGGATCATCGCGAGCGTGTACTCCGCGACGGGATAGGCATTCGCCGCCGCAGCCGTCGTGACGCGGATGCCGCGTCGCCACACCTCCTCGTCGAGATGGCTCTTCACGGTGCCGGCAGCGTGGAAGACGGCGCGGAGATTCGGCATGAGGTCCAGCTCTCGAGGACCGATTCTCGGGCATTCCCAGCCGGTGATGAGGATCTCCAGCTCGGTGAGCCGGTGCGGATCCACGGCGGCGAAGTCGGTGATGGGCGCGGCGACCAGGAGGTCCATGCGCGCGCGCAGGCCGGCGGCGGCTCCGCGGTCGAAGAGGGCGGACGGGAGATGCGGTGCCATGGCGAAGGCGCCGCGAAGCGATGGGGCGAGCTCATCGTCGGCGCCGGCCTGCATCGGACGGACGTCGGGAAGCGCATTCCCAGTGGGCTGAGAACTCGTGCGGCCGCCGGTGCGGCCCTGTGTCGAGGGGTTCATGCCTGCGCGATGAGCTTTCTGACGGTGTACTCCGCCACGGCCTCCGGGCCGCCCTCGGAGCCGTACCCGCTCTCTTTGCGGCCGCCGAAGAAGGTGTCGCGTGCCCCCACGCCGAAGCGGTTGACGCTCACCATGCCGACGTCCAGGCGAGGAGGGATGCGAAGGGCCCGGTCTGCGGAGCCGGTGAACAGGTAGGCGCCGAGGCCGTACGGAAGGCCGTTGGCCCTGGCGACGACCTCGTCTTCATCGGTGAAGGTCGTCACGGCCGCGATCGGGCCGAACGGCTCTTCGTTCATGACGACGGCGCCGTCGGCGACGTCGGCGAGCAGGGTCGGGCGCCAGTAGTACCCCGACGAGTCGTCGCCGGTGCCGCCCGTGACGACGCGGGCGCCACGGGCGATCGCGTCGTCGATGATCGGTGCCATCGCCGCGAAGCGTCGGGCGTTCGCGAGCGGCCCCATCTCGGCGTCGTCGGCGAACCCGTCGGCGACGACGACCGCGTCGAGCAGTTCGGCGAAGCGCTCCACGAATCGCTCGTAGACCGCCGCGTGCACGTAGAACCGCACCGGGGACCCGCAGGACTGGCCCGAGTTGTGGATCTTCGCGCCGAGGGCCTGTCGGGCCACGTCGTCGATGTCGACGTCGTCGAAGACGATGACGGGGGCGTGGCCGCCGAGCTCGAGCATGGTCGGCTTCGCGTGGGCGCCGGCCTGTGCCGCGAGCAGCTTGCCGACCGGGGTGGAGCCGGTGAACGACACCTTGCGGATGACCGGTGATGCGATCAGTCGGGACGAGATCTGCGCGGCGTCTCCGAACAGCACGTTGAGCACCCCGTCGGGGAGGCCGGCATCGGCGAGTGCGCGGGCAAGGGCCACGGCGCTCGACGGCGTCTCCTCGGCGGGCTTGAGCACGACCGTGCAGCCGGCGGCGAGAGCCGCCGCGACCTTGCGCCCGGGAACGGTGAGCGGGTAGTTCCACGTGGTGAAGGCCGCGACCGGGCCGATCGGCTCATCGATCACCATCATGCGGCCTTCGGACGCCGCCGTCGGCAGCACCGTGCCGAAGCAGCGGGGCGCCTCGGTCGCGAGCGACTCCATGATGTCGGCGGTGTACGAGACCTCGTCGAGCGAGTCGGCGAGGAGTTTGCCGTTCTCGAGCGTCATGGCGTGCGCGATGTCATCGGCCCGTTCGCGGAGCAGCTGCGCGGCGGCGACGATGATCGCCGAACGGGCGTGAGGGCTGGTCTCGCGCCAGTTCGCCCAACTGCGGTCGGCCGCCGCGAGCGCGTCGTCGATGTCGGTGGTCGTCGCGATGGCGACGGCGCCGACCATGGTGCCGGTCGCCGGGTTCTCGACCTCGATCGTCGCGCGCCCGGACAGGGGGATCCACGTGCCGTCGATCAGCAGCTCGCCGTCGGGAATGCGATGCGTCGCCAGGGTGGTCACGTCGTTGTCTCCTTCGTGCGGACGAGATCGGTGGGCCGTTCCAGCATCGACGCTGGCGCCCGCAGGAACAAGATACGTGCCCCGTTCGGCGTTGTCAAGCAAGCGCATTCCACTTGGTATTCCGGGCTTCTCAGGCCCGATGACAGGACAACTAGGAATGCGCAGTCTCGCGATGCGCTTCACGAGGGCCGATGTCGAGGCCTTCGCGCGGCGGTGTGGGGGCGGGCGATCCTGTGCGAGTCTGATCACGTCCCCGATAGGCTGGGGGAATACGCTTTCCCGCGTCCGCGACCCCAACGACGGAGGATCCACGTGCACTACGGCGCCGACTACAACCCCGAGCAGTGGCCCGAGGAGATCTGGCCCGAGGATGTCGCGCGCATGCGCGAGGCCGGCGTCACGATGGTCAGCCTCGGCATCTTCTCGTGGGCGCGCATCCAGCCGCGCGAGGGCGAGTTCGACTTCGCCTGGCTGGACCGGGTGATCGACCTGCTGCACGAGGGCGGCATCGCCGTCGACCTCGCCACGGCGACGGCCTCACCGCCGCCGTGGGCGAGCGCTGCGTACCCCGAGCTCCTGCCGCAGGACGAGGACGGCGCCGCGTACTGGCCGGGCAGCCGGCAGCAGTTCGCGCCCTCCTCGCCGGTGTACCGACGCCTCGCCGGCGAGCTCGTGAGCGCCATCGCCGAACGCTATGCGCGGCATCCGGCCGTCGTCATGTGGCACGTCAACAACGAGTACGGCTGCCACCTGAACATGGACTACTCCGACGCCGCGCGCGACGCCTTCCGCCGGTGGCTCGCCGACCGCTACGGCGACGTCGACGCGCTCAACATCGCCTGGGGCACGAACTTCTGGGCCCAGCGCTACCAGTCCTTCGACGAGGTGTTCCCTCCGCGCAAGGCGCCGTACAGCCGCAACCCGGGGCAGATGCTCGACTTCCACCGGTTCACGAGCGACATGCTGCTCGAGTGCTACCTCATGGAGCGCGATCTCATCCGCGCGGCCGGGGCGACCCAGCCGATCACGACGAACTTCATGGGCGCGTTCAAGCCCGCGAACTACGAGCAGTGGGCGCCGCATCTCGACCTCATCAGCGACGACTGCTACCCCGACCCGAACGACCCAGAGAGCTTCCGAGCGGCCGCGTTCCAGCGCGATCTCGTGCGCTCGCTGAAGCCCGAGGTTCCGTGGTACCTCATGGAGCAGGCGACGAACGCGCTCAACTGGCGGCCGTCGAACGCGCCGAAGGCTCCCGGCCAGATGGCCGCGCTCAGCGCCCAGGCGATCGGGCGCGGCGCCGACGGCGTCCTGTTCTTCCAGTGGCGGCAGTCGCGCGCCGGCGCCGAGAAGTTCCACTCGGCGATGCTGCCGCACGCGGGCACCGAGACGCGCACCTGGCGCGAAGTCACCGCGCTCGGCGCGCAGCTCGCGGCGCTGCCCGAGCTTCCCGTCGGCGGTCGCGACGCGCGGGTGGCGCTCGTCTTCGACTGGGAGAACTGGTGGGCCGTCGAGGCATCCGACCACCCCATGAACGGGCTCGACTACCTCGCCGTCGTGCAGCGCTGGCACCGCGCGCTGCACCGCCGCCACGTGCAGGTCGACGTCGTGCCCGCCGCGCGGGTCGACGACCGGTATCAGCTCGCGATCGCGCCGCTGCTCGGACTCGTGCGCGAGGCGGATGCCACGGCACTCACCTCGTTCGTCGAGGGCGGCGGGCACCTGCTCGCCGGGCCGTACGCTGACGTCGTCGACGAGATCGACCGGTTCCGCGTCGGCGGGTTCCTCACGCAGCTCGGCGCGACGTTCGGCGTGCGGCTCGAGGACTTCGGCGCGCTCGTCGCGCCCGATGCCCCGGCCGGCGCGCCGGGGGAGCGGTTCGCGCCGTTCGGCGGCGCCTCGCAAGGTGCATCAGGGCTCGCCGAGTCGGTCGGCACCCTGCTCGCTGAAGAGATCCACGTGACGGATGCCTCGGTCGAGGCCTCGTTCACCGGCGGTCGTCGCACCGGCGACCCGGCGCTCACGGTTCGCCGCACCGGCCGCGGCACGGCGCGCTACCTCGCGACCGTTCCCGACGAGCGCGGTGCGCAGGCGATCGTCGACCACGTGCTCGCCGATGCCGGCATCGGGCCGGTCGTGGCCGGCCTGCCCGAGCACGTCGAGGCGGCCCGTCGCGGAGGGCTCGTCACGCTCGTCAACCACGCCGGCGCCGGCACGGTCGAGTCGGTCGAGGTGCAGATCGCCGGCCTCGACGCGATCACCGGCGAGCGCGTCGACCGGGTCGTGCTCGGCGCTTACGACTGGGCGCTCGTGCTCGTCGACGACCTCGACGACCTCGACGACCTCGACGACGAGGCGGCACGCTGATGCGCATCGTGATCGCGCCCGACTCGCTCAAGGGCACCGTCGAGGCGACCGAGGCCGCCGCGGCGATCGCCCGCGGCTGGTCGCGCGAGCGGCCGGGCGACGAGATCGTCGAGATGCCCATGGCCGACGGCGGCGAGGGCACGCTCGACGCGTTCCTGTCGGCGGTGCCAGGCGCCGTGCGCATGCCCGTCGAGGTGCACGGCCCCGATTCGCGGCTCGTGGCGACGAGCTGGGTGCTGCTTCCCGACCGCACGGGCGTCGTCGAACTCGCGTCGACGTCGGGCATCACCATGCTCGATCCGCTGCAGCCGCTCGACGCGCACACCATCGGCTTCGGCGAGGCCATCGCCGCAGCGCTCGACCACGGCGTCGAACGCCTGCTGCTCGGCCTCGGCGGCAGCGCGACGAGCGACGGCGGCGCGGGCGCGCTCGCGGCTCTCGGCGCACGGTTCGCGGATGCCGCGGGCCGGCCCGTTCCGCACGGCAACCGCGGCCTCGCCGACCTCGCGCACGTCGACCTCTCGGGCCTCCGCGCCCTGCCGACCGGTGGCGCCGTCGTGCTCGGCGACGTGACGAACCCGCTGCTCGGCCCGGCCGGGGCCGCGGCCGTCTTCGCGCCGCAGAAGGGGGCGGATGCCGCGACCGTCGCGATCATCGAGGCGAACCTCTCGCGGCTGGCCGAGGGGCTGGCCGCGCACGAGACGACCGGCGCCCGCGCAGACGCTTCGGCGTCCGGCACGGGCGCGGCCGGCGGCACGGGCTTCGCGATGCTCGCCTGGGGCGCGGAGCTCGGCGGGGGAGCCGAGCTCATCGCCCGCACCGTCGGCCTGGCCGAGGCCGTCGCCGGAGCCGACCTCGTGATCACCGGCGAAGGGCGCTACGACGGGCAGTCCGAGGCGGGCAAGGCGCCGACCGAGGTCGCACGCATCGCCGAGCGCGCCGGTGTCGACGTCGCCCTCGTCGCCGGGGCGATCACGGCTGGCACCGGCCGCTTCGCGGCATCCGTCTCGCTCACCGACCTCGCGGGCAGCGGCGCCGCGGCGATGGCCGACGGTGCGCACTGGCTCGAGGAGGCCGGCGCCCGCCTCGCGCGCGAGGTCGGCTGACCGCGACCCGCCATCCACTCGATCTTCGGGCTTCAGCCCCGCACGCACGCCGACGAAACGAGGAACGGGCCCGCGCGACATCCGCTCGGGCCCGTTCCGTCGTGACGATCGCGGTCAGATTCTCAGGATCGAGCCGCCGGCACGCTTGCGCGAGACCGCGTCGATCGTGGCGGCGAGGATGAGCACGCCTCCCGTGACCGCGTAGTTGACGCCGGCGGGCAGGTTCAGCAGGCCGAGACCGTTCGTGATGACGGCGATGACGAGCGCGCCGATGGCCGCGTGGATCAGGCGACCGCGACCGCCGAACAGGCTCACGCCGCCGACGACGGCCGCCGCGACGCCGCTCAGCACGATCTCGCGCCCGGCCGCGGCATCCACCGAACCGACCTTGCTGATGCTGAACAGGCCCGACACCACCGCGAGGGAGGAGCACACGATGAACGCGCACCAGCGGATCATCGCGACCTTGACGCCCGAACGACGCGCCGCCTCGGCGTTGCCGCCGACCGCGTAGATGTAGCGGCCGAACTTCGTGCGGTCCAGCACGAACGTGCCGAGCCAGAGGATGGCGAGCGTGATCGGCACCACGATCGGCACGCCCTCGATGGCCTTGAACCCCGTGCCGCGGTTCTGGTTCAGGATGAACACCACCACGCCGCCCAGCACCGCGATGGCGATGAGCTTCGCCCACACGAGCGCGATCGTGCGGTTCGGCACGCCGGCGCGGGTGCGCCGGGCGCGGTCGACGAACGACATCGTCGCCGAGATGGCGAGCATGACCGCGATCATGACCCAGCCCGCCCACGGCGGCATCGTGCTGTTCTGGATCGCCAGGATCTCGGGCGTCTCGACGCGGTAGAGGCCGCCCGCGCCGATGATGATGAGCTCGAGGCCCTGGAATCCGAGGAAGAGGCCCAGCGTCACCACGAATGACGGAATGCCGACCTTCGCCACGAAGAACCCGATGAACGTGCCGATCGCGATGCCCGTGAGGAACGCGATCGCGAGCGCCAGGATCCAGTTGAGGTTCACGACCGCGATGAGCACGACGAAGATGACCATGGTCAGACCCGCGGTCACACCCGCGGAGAGGTCGATCTCGCCGAGCAGCAGCACGAACACGAGCGCCATGCCGAGCATGACGAGCGTGGCGGCCTGGGTGAGCAGGTTCGCGAAGTTGCGCTCGGTGAAGAAGTACGGGCTCAGGGCGGTGAAGAGGATGCTGAGCACGATGAAGCCGGCGACGGCGGGCAGCGCGCCCATGTCTCCGCCGCGCACCCGCTGCACCCAGGCGCGCACCTGGTCGAGCAGTCCGCCCTCCTGGCCGCTGCCGATGAGCTGCTCGGTGCTGAGCGCCGACAGTGCCGTGGTCGACTCGGTCGGCGGCGCACCGGTGTTCTGCGTGCTCATGCCGGAGTCCCCTCGTAGGTCTTGACGCCGGTGATGTAGCCGATGACGTCTTCGTTGTTGGTCTCGCTCGCTTTGACGGAGGCCACCATCTGGCCGAGGTAGAGCACGCTGATGTAGTCGGCGACCTCGAACACGTCGACCAGGTTGTGGCTGATGATGATGACCGAGACGCCCTGCTCGGCGAGGCGCTTGACGAGTGCGAGCACCTGCGCGGTCTGCGCGACGCCGAGGGCGGCGGTCGGCTCGTCGAGGATGACGACCTTCGCCTTCTTCAGCACCGAGCGCGCGATGGCGACGGTCTGGCGCTGCCCGCCCGAGAGCGAGGAGACCTTCTGGCGTACGGACTTGACCGTGCGCACCGAGAGCTGGCGCAGGGTCTCGGCGGCCTCGCGTTCCATGCGGCCCTCGTCGAAGGTGCCCGACGAGAGCTCCTCGCGGCCGAGGAACATGTTCTGCACGATGTCGAGGTTGTCGCAGAGCGCGAGGTCTTGATACACGACCTCGATGCCGAGGTCGCCGGCATCGCGGGGGCTGTGCAGGTTCACGGGCGAGCCCTCGTAGAGCACCTCGCCGCCGTCGTAGGGCTGCACGCCGGCGAGTCCCTTGATGAGCGTCGACTTGCCGGCGCCGTTGTCGCCGACGAGGGCGGTGATCTTTCCGGGGTACGCCGCGAAGTTGACGCCCTTCAGCACGTCGACCGGCCCGAAGCTCTTCACAACCCCCTTCAGCTCGATGATCGGCATGTCCATGCCGGGTCCTTTCTCTGTGGAACTGCGCTGTCCCTGGTGTCGATGCGGGAGCGGGAGGCTCCTGGACGACGGAATCGTCCAGGAGCCTCCCGCCGGTCTCCGGCTCGGGGCTACCCCACGCCGTGGGCGGCGCAGGCGTCGGCCACGTCGGCGGTGCAGATCTCGGCGGCGTCGGCGTTGCCGTCGTCGACGACCTTCTGCACGTCATCGGGTCCGACGAGCACCGGCGTCACCGCGATGTACGGCGTGCCGTCGTCGAGCTTCTTGTCGACCGAGGGGGTCTCGCCGTTCAGGAGCTGGATGGCCAGCTGCGATGCGGCGTCGGCCTCGAGTGCGAACGGCTTGTAGACCGTGGCGGTCTGCTTGCCGAGGAGCACGTTCTGCAGGCCGGCGATCGAGGCGTCCTGACCCGAGACCGGAACGGTGAGGCCGTTCTTGTCGAGGACCGTGATGACGCCGGCGGCGTTCGTGTCGTTGGCGACCCAGACGGCGTCGACCTTGCCGCCGAGGGCGGTCAGGGCCTGCTCGAAGTTGGTCGCCGACTTGTCGCCGTCCCAGACTCCCGGGGGCTCCTGGGCGGGCTTGATGCCGGCGGCCTCCATGACGCCGACCGCGCCGTCGTGGAACATCTTGGCGTTGCCGTCGGCGGGGTCGCCGCCCATGTACACGACGATCGCGGTGGCCGGGTCCTTGCCGGCCGCCTCGAGTCCGTCGAGCACCGACTGGCCTTCGAGCGCTCCGACCTGCTCGTTGTCGAACGAGACGTAGTAGTCGGCGCCCTCGATCGGACGGTCGTACGCGATGACGGGGATGCCCTGCTCCTGCGCCTTGGCGGTGACCGCGACGGCGGCACCGTTGTAGTCGACGAGGAGCATGACGCCGCAGCCCTTGCTGAGCTGCTGGTCGGCGATGGTGGCGTACTTGCTGGTGTCGCCCTGGGCGTTCTGGATGTCGGCCTCGAAGCCGGCGTCGGTGATCGCCTTCTCGAGGGCAGGACGGTCGCCGTTCTCCCATCGCGGCGACGAGGCCGCGTCGGGCAGGATGACGCAGGCGAGGGTCGCGGCCTCTCCGCCGCCGTCGCCTCCGTCACCGCTGTTGCCGGAGCACCCCGCGAGCATCAGCATCGATGCTCCGGCGAGGGCTGTGATCGAGATCAATGAAGACTTCTTCATCGTTCTCCCCTTCTCGTGGTGAGTGTGCAGGACATTCACTGCTGCCGCGTCTGCACTGACGTCGGCATGAGGATACTGACTGCTCTGTAAGCGAATCGGTAGACCGGGTTCGATAACGATCGAGTAACGCCGGTCGGGATGTGACACGTCACATCAGGGGTGGAACGCGTTGTGCTCAGTGTTGGCAAGGATGGCCCGGTCACCGGGCCGACTCGGCCTCCTCTCGGTCGCCGTGGCCCCAGTTCGGGGTCGAATCGATTCGGTTCGCGGATGCCTCGGGCGAGGCCGCCTCGGAGCCGGTCGCGGACGCCGTGGCCGACGCCCGCGCATAGCGTTCGCGGATGACCCGACGGTGGTCGATCGGCAGGTTCGCGGCGATCTCGAGGGTCCATTCCGGACGGTGCCCGGTGAGCACCCAGGCCGCCTGTCGGGCGGCGCCGTCGGCGACGTACTCGCCGGGCGCGGGCACCACGATCGGGGCGTCGAACACCTGGGCGGCGACGGCGCGCACCGCGGGATTCTGGGCGGCGCCGCCGATCAGCAGCACGCGGTCGGCCGCCACCCCGAGCGCGGTCACCGCGTCGAGCCCGTCGGCCAGTCCGCACAGCATGCCCTCGATCGCGGCGCGCGCGAGGTTCTGCGGCGTCGTGTTCGCGAGCGTCAGGCCCTCGAGCCGGGCCGTCGCGTCGGGCAGGTTCGGCGTGCGCTCGCCCTCGAAGTAGGGCACGAGCACGGCTCCGGATGCCCCGGGCTCGGCCTCGAGCGCGAGCCGCCCGAGCCCGTCGTGGTCGACCCCGAGCACCCGGGCGAACGCGTCGAGCACCCGTGCGGCGTTGAGCGTGGCGACGAGGGGGAGCGACCGGCCGGTGGCGTCGGCGAACCCGGCCACGGTTCCGGAGGCGTCGACGATCGAGGCATCCGTCACCGCGAAGACGGTGCCGCTCGTGCCGATCGAGACGACGACGTCACCCGGGGCCGCGTCGAGGCCGAGCGCCGCGGCGGCGTTGTCGCCCGCACCCGCGCCCACGAGGATGCCGTCGGGCGTGCGCCCCGCGGCCTCGTGCGGGCCCAGCACGCGCGGCAGCACCGCGTCGTGCCCGAGCGCCCGCACGAACAGTTCGCGGTCGTAGCCGTCTGGGCCCCAGTAGGCGGTGCCGCTCGCGTCCGACCGGTCGGTCGTGAGCTCGTCGAGCACGGGCCCGAGCACGGACTCGTCGACCGGCCCGTATCCGCGCAGCCGCCAGGTCAGCCAGTCGTGGGGGAGCGCCACCGCGGCGACGCGTTCGGCCTGCGCGGGCTCGGCGTCGCGCAGCCACCGCAGCTTGGTCGCCGTGAACGAGGCCACGGGCACGACGCCGGTGCGGCGCGCGTACGCGTCGGCGCCGACCTCGGCGATGAGGTCGAGCGCGGCCTGCGCCGAGCGTGTGTCGTTCCAGAGCAGGGCGTCGCGGATGACCCGGCCGTCGACGTCGAGCGCGACCATGCCGTGCTGCTGCCCGCCGATCGCGACGGCCTCGACGCCGTCGAGCCCGCCGGCGTCGGCGATCGCCGAGAGCAGCGCGCCCCACCAGGCGGCCGGGTCGACCTCGGTGCCGTCGGGGTGCGGCGCGCGCCCGGAGCGCACGAGTTCTCCCGTCGCGGCATCCCGGATCACGATCTTGCACGACTGCGTCGACGAGTCGACTCCTGCGACGAGCGCCATCGCCCGCCCCCTCTCTCGGTTCTTCTGTACTTCTGTACTCTTCTGTACTTCTCTGTCGTTCACCATTCAGGAGGACTGCGGGGTGCCGGGCCGGTGAACCCCCGCCTCGGGCCCCGAATCGCCCCGAAGCCCGATCTCCTGCCGAATCGTGAACCGGTTGACGCCCGGCGCGTCGCGTCGACGACGCGCCGGGCGGGTCGGTGGGCGCTAGCGGGCTCCAAGGAGGTGCTCGGTCGCGAGCTGCTGCAGCCGCACGAAGCCGCCGCCCTTGCCGCCGTAGTAGGCGCCGGCGTCGAAGTCCTCGTATGCCGATCGGTCGGCGAGGAAGTCGTCGTAGGTCTCGCCGTCGGCGAGCGTCGGCGTCGCCAGTTCGTACACCTTCGCGGCCTCGAGGGCCTCCTGCACGTCGGGGTCGGCGCGGAAGGCCGCGGCGCGCTCCTTGAGCAGCAGGTAGGTGCGCATGTTGGCCGCGGCCGACTCCCACACGCCCTTCTCGTCTTCGGTGCGCGAGGGCTTGTAGTCGAAGTGGCGCGGGCCCTCGTAGGCGGGCACGCCGCCCGGCCCGCCGTTCTCGAGCAGGTCGACGAGGGCGAACGCGTTGTGCAGGTCGCCGTGGCCGAACACGAGGTCCTGGTCGTACTTGATGCCGCGCTGGCCGTTGAGGTCGATGTGGAAGAGCTTGCCGTGGTACAGCGCCTGCGCGATGCCGGCGGCGAAGTTCAGCCCGGCCATCTGCTCGTGGCCGACCTCGGGGTTCAGGCCCACGAGTTCGGGGCGTTCGAGCGAGTCGATGAAGGCGATGGCGTGCCCGAGCGTGGGGAGCAGGATGTCACCGCGGGGCTCGTTGGGCTTGGGCTCGATCGCGAAGCGGATGTCGTAGCCCTTGTCGGTGACGTAGTCGCCGAGCAGGTTGACGGCCTCGCGGTAGCGTTCGAGCGCCTGGCGGATGTCCTTCGCGGAGTCGTACTCGGCGCCCTCGCGCCCGCCCCACATGACGAAGGTCTTCGCTCCGAGCTCGGCGCCGAGGTCGAGCTGGCGGAACACCTTGCGGAGGGCGTACCGGCGCACGTCGCGGTCGTTGGCCGTGAAGCCGCCGTCCTTGAAGACCGGGGCGCTGAAGAGGTTCGTCGTCACCATCGGGATGATGAGCCCGGTGTCGGAGAGCGCGCCCTTCAGGCGGTCGATCTGCGTCTGGCGCTCGGCATCGCTCGAGCCGAACGCGAACAGGTCGTCGTCGTGGAACGTGAGGCCGTAGGCGCCGAGTTCGGCGAGCTTCTCGACGGCGTGCACGACATCGAGGGGTTCGCGGGTCGGGCCGCCGAACGGGTCGGTGCCGTTGTAACCGACGGTCCAGAGTCCGAACGAGAACTTGTCTTCGCGGGTGGGCGCATCGACCATGAGCGGTCCGCCTTTCAGGTGTTGCGGTGATTTGTTGATAATTACAACATAAACCTCGGAATCAGATTCGCACAAGTCCTCGCGCTCGGAACTTTCGCGATTATGATTCGAAAGATGAATACGGATGCCACGCGCGAACGCGTCACCCTCGCCGAGATCGCCGACGAGACCGGCGCGAGCCTGTCGACCATCTCGAAGGTGCTGAACGGCCGCACCGATGTGTCGAAGGCGACACGGCAGCGCGTCGAGCGCGTGCTCCACGCGCGCGGGTACGTGCGCCGCGGCACCGGCCGATCCGAGTCCCGCCCCGAGCTGCTCGAACTCGTCTTCCACGGGCTCGACCCGATCTGGTCGATGGAGCTCATCGGCGGCGTCGAGGCCGTGGCCAAGGAGCACGGCCTGAGCGTGGTGCTCACCGTGAGCGGCGACCGGCACGCCCCCGACCCCGACTGGATCGAGGGCGTCATCCGTCGGCGTCCCGTCGGCGTCGTGCTCGTGTTCTCGGAGCTCTCGGCCGAGTACCGCGAACGCCTTCGCGCCAGGGCTATCTCGTTCGTGATCGTCGACCCGGCAGGCGACCCCTCGCCCGACGTGCCGAGCGTCGGCTCGGCCAACTGGTCGGGCGGGCTCGCCGCGACCCGGCATCTCATCGAGCTCGGCCACCGCCGCATCGCCGCGATCACCGGGCCAGAAGACATGATGTGCTCGCTGGCCAGGCTCGACGGCTACCGCAGCGCGATGAACTCCGCCGGCCTCGAGGTCGATCCCGAGTGGGTGCGATTCGGCACGTTCGAGGTCGCGGGCGGCCGCGACCGCGCGAGGCAGATGCTCGCACTGCCCGAAGACCGCCGGCCCACGGCGATCTTCGCCGGCAGCGACCTGCAGGCGCTCGGCACGCTCGACGCGGCACGCGAGGTCGGGCTCTCGGTGCCCGAGGACCTCTCGATCGTCGGCTACGACGACATCACGCTCGCACGGTGGGTGAGCCCGCCGCTCACCACCGTGCACCAGCCCCTGCGTCGCATGGGCGAGGAGGCGGCACGCCTGGCCATCCGCCTGTCCGACGACCCGCTCGCGGGCGCCGCACCGACGCCCCGCATGGACCTCGCGACGAGCCTCGTCGTGCGCGAGAGCACGGCGCCCCCCGCGCAGGCCTGACGCACGCCCGCCGGCCCCGTGGCCTGCCGACGACACGCCGTGCAGGAAAGCGGGCTCCATGCCCGCCGTGGCGGGCACGGAGCCCCGAATTCCCGCAGTCCGAGCCCGATCTCAGGCGGCGCGGCGTCGACGCACCATCAGGAGCGTCCCGGCCGCCGCGAGCAGCGCGGCGAGCAGCAGCCACACACCGGCCTCCACGCCCGTCGAGGCGAGGTCCGACCCGTTCGCGCCGCCGGTGTCGCCGCCCGTGCCGGCGCCGTCCGTGCCGTCGGGGCCCTCCGCGCCGGATCCCGGCTCGGTGCCGGGATCCGCACCCGGATCGGTGCCCGTGCCCGCCGCGGTGACCTCGACGGGTGCCGTGGCGAGCGTCGCGCCGTCCGAGACCGCGGCGAGTTCGTACGCGCCGGGCACCGTCGACACGGGCACCGTGGCGACGAGACGGGCGGCACCCGAGGCATCCGTCGTCACCGTCGCGAGCTCGACCGGGGCTGCGAGGAGCGCGGCGACGGAGCCGGAGGGAGCCGACGCGAACGGGGCGGCGAAGGGAGCGGCGAACGGAGCTGCGAGCGACACGACGCCCGTCGTCGGCTCCTGCAGCAGCAGGGACACCTCGACGTCGGCATCGAAGCCGCTGAGCTCGACCTCGATGCTCCCGCCTGCGGCCACGCTCGACGCGCCGAGCGAGACCGTCGGCCCGTCGGGGTCACCGGGCTCACCGGGTTCTCCCGGCTCGCCCGGGTCGTCGTCGGCCGCGACGAACAGGCCGACGCCCCAACGGGCGGTCGACTGGTAGCCGGCTCCGGTCGGGTCGGCCCAGTTGCGGATCGCGGTGCGGGCGCCGTCCGACGCGTCGTTGACCTGGAAGTCGAGGCCCTGCACGGTGCCGAGGCCCGCGAAGTCGCCCAGCCTCACCGACGCCTCGACGAGGTATCCGCCGTCCGTGGCCGCCGTCGCCGACACCACGCGTGCCCGCTGGAACGGCTCGTCGCCGGTGCCGAACGACACCGCGTTCACCGCGCTGATACGGATCTGGGTGTCGTCGTAGCGGTAGGAGCCGTTCTTGGCGTTGCCGGGGTCGACGTAGATCTCGACCGAGTCCTGCACCCACGGGTCCGAGCCCGAGACGTCCACGATCGGGTCGGCCACCTCGGCGAGCACATACAGCGTGTCGCCCGACCACAGCGTGCGCACGGCCGCGATGGCGCCGTCGGTGCCCTGCACCTGCTTCTCGGTCGTCACCGTGTTCGCGTCGGCCCATGCCCCGTCGATCTCACCGTCGACGACCGGCGCCTCGGCGGCCTCGACGACGTCGAGGGCCGAGAGCGGTTCGACGAGGGTCAGCGTGCCGAGCTCGCCCGGCGTGTTCCACGCCACGGTGTCGCCGCCGTCGATCGCCCCGACGTCGAACGCGAGGAGGTCGCCGTTCGAGGCGTCCGCCAGTGGCAGGTGCGCGACCAGGTCGTATCCGCCCGCCCGCTCGGTCGCGATCGCGGGCACGTCGCCGGTTCCGTCGCGGTCGACCGACCAGGTCGTGTCGCCGAGCGTGAGCTCGACACCGTCCGAGGCGTCCGTCGACGCGTCGTCGACCGACACGAGCGCGGTCAGGTGGTCGGGAGCCCAGCGCAGCTGGAACCGTGCCGAGTCCTCGATCGCGTGCAACGGCAGCAGCGCCCACTCGGGCGCGGCGGTCGCCGCACCGTCGAGCACGACGTCGCCGGCGAACACGTTCGCGGCGCGTGCGCGCGGGGGCAGTTCGCCGTCGACGATGCCGTGGTACGCGGGCTTCGCCTTCAGCGTGTCGTCGAACACGAGCGGGGCGCCCGATGACGCCCGCCAGCTGCGACCGTCGGTGAGGCCCCACACCGTGACCGCGAACAGGTCGTCGGCGTGCGCACGGAACACCCGGAAGGCGTCGCGGAAGTAGTATCTCTGGTCGATGAGCCTCGCCTGCGTGACCGGGGTCCCGGTCGTGACGTCGAGCTCGGTGACCGCCTGCGTGACGGGCAGATCCTCGAACGACTCGATCGCGCCTTCGAGGGCCGACACGGGCATCGCGAGGCTCACGTGGAACTGATGCCCGACGCCGTCGACCGGCACGCCGCGCTCGAGCAGACGCGAGACGAGCGCGTGGTAGCGCCCCTGCTTGCCGCCCTGCTCGGTGTTGTAGTCGTTGATGAACAGCGTCACGGGACGGCCGGTGCCCTCGGCCGCGAACTCGCCGTTGAACGCCTCGTCGGCGTACGCGAACGAGAGGTCGATGAAGTCCTCGCCGAGGATGCGGAACCACTCGCTGCGGCGCAGGCCGTCGGCGAACTCGCCGCCGTCGGAGACGACCTCGTTCACGACGTCGATCGCGGTGAGCGGGTTCGTGTCGGAGCCGAACTCGCCGTACCGGTCGGCGAGGTAGCCGGCGACGTCGAAGATGTGCGTGCGCAGGCGATCGCGCAGCACCGCCCTGCCCGCGTCGTCTGCCGCGAGCGGGTCGCCTGCGTCGTCCTGGAAGAACCAGGCTGGCGTCTGGCTGTGCCAGACGAGCACGTGACCGTATGCGCGCAGGTCGTTCGCCTGCGCGAAGTCCATGAGTGCGTCGGACTCGGCATTGCTCGTGACGAAATGCCCCTCGGCGTCGTACCACGCCTCGGGCTTCATGAAGTTCTCCGGCGTCACCTGGTCGAAGTGGCGGAGCAGCAGTTCGGAAGCCGCGCCCGCCGTCTCCCGGCTGTCGATCGCGACGCCGACCGGGAAGTCGACGGTGTCCTTGATGGGCGTGAGCTCCTCGATCACCGGGGGAGCGGGCACGCGCAGGGAGATGTCGTCGACGAGGAGGTCGCTCGTGTTGCCGACGGGGTCGGCGCTCGTCCAGCGCGTCTCGAAGTAGATCTGCGATGCGTCGGCGGCTGAGCCCTGGAAGGTCGCGGCGACCTGCGTCCAGCCCTCGTTCGTCACGGTGTCGAACTGGCCGAGCGTCGAGAACGTGGGGTCGGCGTCGCCGACCGTGTTCGCGCGGCTCAGCCAGACCTCGTCGACGGGTTGTCCGTCGGCGAAGCGCACCCACGCGCTGAGCTCGTAGGTCACGCGCGGGTCGAGCAGGCCCGTCACGTCGTGCCCGAGGCCGTCGCCCTGGCCGGCGCGACCCGTCGCGATCGCGGCCTGACCGCTCTCGTGGCCCGGGCTCGTCAGTTGCACGGTCGCGGGCGTCGAACCGGTGCCGCCGCGCAGTCCCCAGCCGTCGAGGCCGTCTTCGAAGTCGGTCTCGATGACCGTCTCGCCGGTCGGCGGGGGAACGGTGCCGTCGTCCTCGGTCGTGATCACGAGGTCGTCGACGAGGAACGACGGAGACGCCCCCGCGAGATCATCGGCCTCGATGTAGATGTTCGCCCCCGACAGGCCCGCCGGGAAGACGTAGTCGCCACCGATCTTCACCCACTCGCCGGATCCGGTCGTGACGTTGCCGCCGATCCACGTGTAGACGTCGTCGCCGCCGGCGGCGGGCGTCTGCTCGGCGGTGAAGTGGATGCCGCTGGTGCCCGCGGTGCCCGCCGGCAGCTTCACCCACGCCTCGAACGCATACGTGCTGCCGGGGACGAGTCCGAGGGTCGCCGCGGTGAGCGACACGCCCTGCCAGTTCGCGGTGCGATCCGACACCGAGAGGCTGCCGCCGCCGGTGCGCGCCTCGCCGGTCTCGAAGTCGTTCGCGAGCACCGTCGTCGGTGCCGCCGAAGCCGGGGATGCGATCGCGCCGAGCGTGATCACGACCGCCGCGGCGGTCACGAGTCCCAGGATTCCTGATCTGCGTCGTTGCATGAGGTGCGCTCCTTCGCGCGTCGAGCGGACCGCGTCGTCGCGGCCCTGGATCCGGTGCGGAGTGGTGCGTGGTGCTGCGGGAGTCCTTTCGAGGGGGAACCGGCCGACGGCAGCGGGAGAGTGCGCCGTCGGCCGGTGGCTGGAGGGGTCAGGCGATCACGGATGCCTCGACCTGGACCCGTTCGACGGTCAACTCCGGGTGCAGTCGCCTGGTGTGGTCGACCTGCCGCACCGCGCCGGTGAGCCGGACCCGGTGGGTGCGGCTCAGCTCGGAGCTCGAAGGCCCGAGGCCGAGCACGAGCTCGCCCGGCTCGACGATGCGCTCGCCGCCTCGCGACGTGAACGACGCGAGGTCGGCCGGCACCACGAAGCGCACGTCGGCGGCCTCGCCCGGCGCGAGCTCGACTCGGGCATAGCCGATGAGCCGTTGCACGGGCCGCACGACGCTCGCGACCGGGTCGTGCAGGTACAGCTGCACGACCTCGACGCCCGCGCGCTCGCCAACGTTCGCGACGCGCACGCCGACCGCGACGTCGCCGTCGGTCGGGACCTCGGATGCCTCGCCGGTCGCGTCGCCCCAGGCGAAGCGCGTGTACGTGAGGCCGTGGCCGAACGGGTACCTGGGCGTCGGGTCGATGCTCGAGACGCCGTTCCGGGCGGCGAGGGGCGACGCGAGGTAGGTCGACGGGTGCACGCCGGCCGACGCGGGGACCGAGACCGGAAGCCGTCCGCTCGGGTTCACGCGCCCGCTCAGGATGCCCGCGAGCGCCCTCGTGCCCTCCTCGCCCGCGAAGAACGCCTCGAGGATTCCGGCCGCGCGCTCGGGAGCGGTGCCGAGCACGTAGGGGCGGCCCGCGAGCAGGGTCACGACGGTCGGCGTGCCGGTGTCCAGCACCGCCTCGAGCAGGTCGCCCTGCGCTCCGGGCAGCGCGAGGGACTCGGCGTCGCAGCCCTCGCCGCTCGTGCCCCGGCCGAAGAGCCCGGCGCGGTCGCCGAGGGCGAGCACCACGACGTCGGCATCGGATGCCGCGGCGACGGCTTCGGCGAACCCCTCGGTCTCGCCGCCGTCGACGCTCGTGCCGCGGGCGAAGACGACCTCGGCGCCGGGGAACTCGGCGGCGAGCGACTCCACGAGCGTCGGCAGCTCGATGCCGTCGCCGAACTCGGGGTGATGCACGCCGACATGCGCCGGGAACGAGTAGCAGCCGAGTACGGCGAACCGGTCGTCGCCGTTCGGCCCGATCACCGCGATGCGGGTCGGCGCGGCGAGCGGCAGCGTGCCGTCGTTGTGCAGCAGCACGATGGCGCGCTCGGCGATCTCGGCCGCGAGCGCCCGGTTCGCGGGCGGGTCGAGGTCGATCGTGCCGCGTACCGCGTCGAGGTCGTCGGCGACCCCGCGCAGCGCCTCCGGCGTCGGATCCCAGCCGGCGTCGAGGAGCCCGAGCTCGAGCTTCTGCGCGAGCACCCGGCGGAGCGCCCGGTCGATGACCGCGACGTCGAGCCGGCCGTCGGCCACGGCCTCGAACAGGGGGGCGCCGAAGGCGTGCACGGTGGGCAGCTCGACGTCGATGCCGGCGATGAGGGCAGCAGCCGCGGCATCCGCGAGCGAACCCGACGTGCCGTGCAGGGTCTGCAGGAACGCGACCGAGAAGTAGTCGGCGACCACGGTGCCCTCGAAGCCCCAGACCCCGCGGAGCAGGTCGGTGAGCAACGAGGCGTCGGCGGCCGTCGGCACGCCGTCGAGGTCGGTGTACGCGTTCATGACCGAGCGGGGCCGGCCCTCGCGCAGCACCATCTCGAACGGCGGGAGCAGCACGTCGGCGAGTTCGCGCGGCCCGACCGACACGGGCGCGAGGTTGCGCCCGGCCTTCGAGGCCGAGTAGCCGACGAAATGCTTGAGCGTCGCGACGACGCCGGCCGACTCGAGGCCGCGCACGTAGGCCGCGCCGACGGTGCCGATGAGGTACGGATCCTCGCCCATCGTCTCCTCGACCCGGCCCCACCTCGCGTCGCGCACGACGTCGAGCACGGGCGCGAGGCCCTGGTGCACGCCGACGGAACGCAGGTCGTCGCCGATGCGACGCGACATCCGCTCGATGAGTTCGGGGTCGAAGGTGGCCGCCCAGCTGAGCGGCACGGGGTAGGCGGTCGCGCCCCATGCGGCGAAGCCCGCGAGGCACTCCTCGTGCGCCACCGCCGGCACCCCGAGGCGGTGCTCGGCGACGATGCGCCGCTGGGTTCGGGCCAGCGACAGCGCACCGACGCCCGGGTCGACGGGAGCCGTGCCGAACGGCCGGGTGAGCTGGCCGAGCCCCTTGGCGAGCAGGGCGTCGAGGTCGATGTCGCCGATCATCTCGTGCTGGTTCGGCGCGACGTCGGTGCCGTCGTCGGAGGCGCCCACCCACACGCCGTAGAGCTGGGCGACCTTCTCCTCGAGCGTGAGGGCCTGCACGAGGGCCTCGATGCGGTCGGTGGCCGGCAGCGAGGCATCCTGCCAGCTGCGCGGGGTGTCCGCGGGGGACTGCTGCATGGTCATCCCTTCACCGCTCCCTGCAGGCCGCCGACGATGCGCTTCTCCGCCAGCGTGAAGAAGAGGATGGCCGGCAGCATCGCGAGTGCGGTGTACGAGAGCACGCCGGTGGTGTCCTGCCCGTAGGCCGTCGAGAAGAACTGCACGCCCAACGGCAGCGTGTAGCTGTCGACGCCGGCGCCGCCGGCCTGCAGCACGAAGAGCGGCAGGAGGTACGCGTTCCAGCTGCCGACGAAGGCGAGCACGCCCACCGTCATGAGGGCCGGCATCGAGAGCGGGAGCATGATGCGCCAGAAGAACCCGACCCGGCTCGTGCCGTCGACCATCGCCGCGTCCTCGAGCTCGCCGGGGATGGCGCGCAGGAACGGCACGAGGATGATGATCGTCGTGGGCAGCGCGAACGCCACCTGGGGGATGATGAGCCCCCACCAGCTGCCGAACAGGTTCATCTGCCGCAGCAGCACCGTCAACGGCAGGATCGAGATCGTGAGGGGGAACAGCAGTCCCGTCGTGAACATGGCGTACATGAACTCGCGACCCTTGAAGTCGTAGCGCGCGATCACGAACGCGGCCATGACGCCGAGCAGCATGACGCCGAGGGTCGTGCCGAGCGCCGTCACCGTGCTCGCGAGCACCTGGTTCCAGAACGTGGGGTCGGTCAGCACCCGCACGTAGTTGTCGGTCGTCCACGGGTCGGGCATGCCTGCCGGGTCGGTGAAGAAGTCGGGGTTCGTGCGGAAGCCCGAGATGAAGACGTAGAGCACGGGTCCGACCGCGAGGGCGGCGACGGCCAGCGCGACGAGGTAGACGATCGGCTGGCCCCAGTCGAAGCGCTGGCCGGCGCGGCGCCGAGGGACGGCGACGCCGTCGCCGACGGTGATGGCGGTCGTTGCGGTCATCAGCGCACTCCTCCGGTGATGGCTCCCGCGAGGTCCCGGCGCAGCGCGAAGCGCTGGTAGACGAGGGCGATGACGAGGGAGATGAGGAACAGGACTACGGCGACGGCGCTGCCGTAGCCGATCTGGGTGACGTTCAGGCCGTTCTTGACCATGTAGACCGCCATCGTCGACGAGGCGTTGAGCGGTCCGCCCCCGGTCACGATCCACACCATGTCGAAGAGCTGCAGCGCGCCGATGATCGACAGGAACGCCCAGATGCGAATGGTGGGTCCGAGCAGCGGAACGGTGATGTACCACTGCGTCTTCCACCAGCCCGCGCCGTCGAGCGACGCGGCCTCGTAGAGCTCCTCGGGCACGCCGGCGAGTCCGGCGAGCATCAGGATGATCGCGAGGCCGAGGTACTTCCACGTGAGGATGGCGAACATGGTCCACATCACGACGTCGGGGTCGGCCAGCCAGGCCGGGGGATTCTCGATGCCGATCGCCTGCAGGAGCGTGTCGACCGGACCCATGCGCGTCGGGGGCACGGACTGCAGCAGGATCTGCCACGCCAGGCCCGCCGTGACCTCGCTCAGCACGTAGGGCACGAAGATCAGCGCGCGAAGCAGTCCGCGGAAGCGCAACGGCCGGTTCATGAGCAGTGCGACGAGGATCGCGAGCGGCCCCTGGACGAGCAGCGACATCACGATGATGAAGAAGTTGTTGTACACCGAGCGGTGGAAGACGGGATCCGCCAGGAGCCGGGTGTAGTTGTCGAGCCCGATGAACCGCTCGAGCGGACCGAGGCCGTTCCAGTTGAAGAAGCTGTAGTACGCCGCGAGCGCGACGGGAAGCAGGACGAAGAGGAAGTAGACGAGCACGGCGGGGCCGGCGAAGAGCGAGATCTCGCCCCACTTGCGCGTGTTGCGCCGTGCGGTGCGTCTCGGGGTGCGGGAGGGGGCCGGGCCCGCGGTCACCGCGGGCCCGGCCGTCTTGAGAGCGGTCATGCTAGAGCGTGGCCGCCGCTGCGTTCATCGCGTCGGGCACGGACTGGGGGGTTCCGTCGCCGAACATGAGGTTGACGATGGCGTCGTTCATCGCCTGGCCGATGACCGGGCCGTACTGGGTGTCGAGCCAGGTCACGACGAGCGAGGCGTTGACCGTGCCCTCGGCGATCTGCTTGAGCACCGGGTCGGTGATGCCGGCCTCGGCGCCCGCGACCGTCGGGATCTCGCCCGTCGCCGCGAAGCGCGTCTGCACGTCTTCGCTCATGACGTACTCGAGCAGCTCGAGCGTCTCGTCGGGAGCGTCGGCGTAGACGCCCCACGCGTCACCGGAGCCGAGCGCGGCACCCGGTGCACCCGAGGCACCCTCGATGTCGGGCACGGGCATCCACGCGAGCCACTCGGGTGCGGGCGGGTTGTCGGCGGGCGCGCCGGGGACGAGCTTCGCGACCTCGCCGCGGTGCCAGGTGCCCATGAGCTCCTGCGCGGTGGTCTGCGAGGCGAGCAGGCCGGCCGAGCTGTTCGGCACGCTCTGCGCCGGGGTGCTGGTCGGGTTCGACTGGAACGGCAGGTCGCCGTCGAAGGAGTCCATCCAGGCCTTGAGGTTCTCACCGGCCTCGACGAAGCAGGGGTCGCTGAAGTCGAGGGTGTCGGCCGCCTCGGCGAGCGACTCGGGCGAGCAGGTCTTGATGGCGAACTGGTACCACCAGTGCGCCGCCGGCCAGCCGTCGCCGGCGCCGACGCCGATCGGAGCGACGCCGGATGCCGCGAGCTTGTCGAGGGCGGCGTCGTACTCGGTGAACGTGGCAGGCGTCTCGGTGACGCCCGCCTTCTCGAAGAGGTCGGCGTTGTACCAGATGCCCTCGATGCCGAAGCGGAACGGGATGCCGTACTGCTTGCCGTCGACGTTCCAGCCGGTGCCGGAGGCTCCGACGCTCTCGACGACGTCGGTGAGGCCGCTGAGGTCCTTGAGGTAGCCGGCCTCGACCTGGGCCTTGATCTCGCCCTCGGCCCACACCATGAACAGGTCGGGCGCGGCGTCGCCGCCGGCCTGCAGGGCGTTCGGGATGAGCGTGCGCTGGAGGTCTTCGTTCTGGAAGGCCTCGACCTCGACGTTGACTCCGGGGTGGTCGGCCTCGAACTCGCCGGCGACGTCCTCCCAGAAGGACTTCAGCGGCTCGCCGGTGCCGTTGTGCCACCAGGTGATGGTGACCTCGTCGCCTGAGGCGCCGTCGCCGTCGTCGCCGGCGGGCGTGCAACCGGCGAGGGCGCCGACCGCGAATGCCGCGGCCGCTCCCAGTGCGACGAGCCTCGTGCTGCGTCTGTTCATCATTGAACCTCTCGAAAGTTTCGGCCGCAACGCCGAAAGTGATCTGGACGTCTCGAATATACGTCGGCATCCATTTGCCGTCAAGCGCAACAAATCCGGCGCGGCCCGGTTTTCCGCGTCGGACGGGAACGTAGAGTGGCATCCGTGGCAGACCGACCCGGCACCTTCGACGGCGTCCACCGGCGAAACCTCTCGAAACTCCTCGTGCTCGCACATCTCGAGGGGCCGCTCTCCCGCGCCCGCCTCACCGCCGAGACCGGCCTGAACCGCTCCACCGTCGCGTCACTCGCGGCCGAGCTCGTCGACCTCGGCCTCGTCGAGGAGCGCGCACCCGACCCGACGAACCGCGTCGGCCGGCCGTCGCCCGTGGTCGCGGCCCACCCCGCGGTGCAGGCCATTACGGTCAACCCCGAGGTCGACGCCGTGACCGTGGCCTCGGTCGGCCTGAACGCGCAGATCGTCGCGCGCGAGCGCATCGAGGTCGACCACCTCGTCACGCCCGAGGAGACCGCCGAACTCGTGGCGGGCCTCGTCGCGCGGTGGCGCGCGACCGAACTGGCCGACGCCCGGCTCGTCGGCGTCGGCCTCGCCGTGCCGGGGCAGGTGCGCTCCGACGACGGGCTCGTGCGCTGGGCCCCGCACCTCGAGTGGACGGATGCCCCGGTGCGGGCGCTCGTCGAAGCCGCGACGGGAATGCCCGCCGGCGTCGCGAACGACGCGAGCCTCGGTGCGCGCGCCGAGCACCTCTTCGGCGCCGGGCGGGGTGTCGACGACCTCGTCTACCTCAACGGCGGCGCGAGCGGCATCGGCGGCGGCCTCGTCGTGGGCGGCCGCCTCGTCGGCGGCACGCGCGGCTACGCGGGGGAGTTCGGCCAGAACCGCCCCGGCATCGCCAGCCCCGACGATCGCCGTGCGCCCGGCGGCGTGCTCGAAGACGAGGTGAGCCGTGCCCGCCTGCTCGAGGCCGTCGGTCTCGCCCATGCCCACGCCGACGAGCCGACCCTCGCCGCCGCGCTCGCCGCATCGCGGAGCCCCGCCGTCGCCGACGAGCTCGCCAGGCAGCAGCGGATCCTCGCGACCGCGCTCGGCAACGCGATCAACGTGCTGAACCCCTCGCTCATCGTCCTCGGCGGATTCCTCGCCACGCTCGCGACGCACGACGCCGAGGCGCTCGACGCCGCGGTCGCCGCGCAGGCGCTGCCCGTGGCATCCGAGAGCCTGGACATCCGGGTGGCCGAGCTCGGCGAGAACCGCCTGCTCATCGGGGCGGCCGAGCTCGCGTTCGCGGGCCTTCTGGCGGATCCGCTCGCGGGCTGAGCTGCGCCGCGTCGCGGCATCCGCTCTCGGACCGAGCGACCCCTCTCGCTCGATTCGGCGATTCGGCGACATGCCGTGCTGGGCCCGCCCCTCGAGCGGCGTGTCGCCAGAACTCCGAATCCGGCAGAAGGACGAGGCGGATTCGCCTGCCCGTGCGACCGAAAGGCGAGCCCGGTTCGGACTTGCCCCGGGGAGGGGGTCGCCCGGTAGACTCGACCACAGTCGAATCGATTCGAGCCATGCGCGGCCGGATCGCACCACGGCGGCGTCCCACGGGGCGCCGTTTCCCGTCTCCCGGCGTCCGAGGGCGTGCGCCGCCGCATCCGAGCACGCCTGGAATCCGCATGTCTGCAACCGCCTCCATCCCCATCATCCGCCCCGACGACTACTCGGCCCCGACCCACCCGGGCGACCTGCTGAGCCGTCGCCAGCGACTCGTCTACGTCATCGTGCTCGGCGCGCTCACCGCGCTCGGGCCCTTCACGATCGACCTCTACCTGCCCGCGTTCCCCGTGCTGCAGGACGAACTGGGCGTCTCCGCCGCCGCCGTGCAGCTCACCCTCACCGGCACCATGATCGGCTTCGGTCTCGGCCAGCTCATCGTCGGCCCGTGGAGCGACAAGGTCGGCCGCCGCCTGCCGCTCATCCTCGCGACGCTGCTGCACATCGCGGCATCCGTCGGTGCGGCGTTCGCGCCCGACATCGTGTGGCTGAGCGTCTTCCGCCTGCTGCAGGGCTTCGGCGCCGCGGCCGGCGGCGTCGTCGCCATGGCCATGGTGCGCGACCTGTTCGGCGGCAAGCCGCTCGTGCGCATGCTCTCGCGCCTCGCGCTCGTGAACGGCCTCGCGCCGGTGCTCGCGCCCGTGATCGGATCGCAGCTGCTGAACGTCATGGACTGGCGCGGCATCTTCGTCGTGCTCGCGGTCTACGGCCTCGTCGTCGTGCTCGCCGTCTCGTTCCTCATCGTCGAGACGCTGCCCGCGTCGCGCCGTCACGTCGCCGGGCACTCGACGCTGCGCGACCGCTACGCCGCGCTCTTCCGCGACCGCGTCTACCTCGGCGCCGCGATCATCGGCGGCATGACCTTCACGGGCCTCTTCGGGTACCTCTCGACCTCGTCGTTCCTCTTCCAGGAGGTCTACGCGTTCAGCGCGCAGCAGTACGGGCTGCTCTTCGCGGTCAACTCCGTCGGCGTCATCATCGGCGTGCAGACGAGCTCTCGCCTCATGCGCGGCAGCGTCGCGCCGCAGTGGATCCTCGCGATCACCACGCTCGTGCACCTCTCGATGGCCGTCGCGATCATGGTGCTCGACTCCTCGGGTGCCGGGTTCTGGGGCACGGCGATCCCGCTGTGGATCTACATCCTCGCCTGCGGCTTCTCGTTCCCGGCCGTGCAGGTGCTCGCGCTCGCGCATCACGGCGCCGAGGCCGGCACCGCGGCATCCCTGCTCGGCGCGCTGAACTTCGGCCTCGCCGGGGTCATCTCGCCGCTCATCGGCCTCATGGGCGTCGGCAGCGCCGTGCCCATGGCGATCGTGCAGATCGGCGCAGCGCTCATCGCGGTCGCGGCGCTCTGGCTGCTCGTGCGCCCGAAGACGGTGCCGCCGCTCAGCGACTGACGCGCGTTCGGCTCATCGCGTCGGGCCCGCCCCCGGCAGGGAACACCGTTCGCTCGCCGGAACACCGCTCGATCCGTGTTCCGACGCGCGAGCGGCGTTCTGACCTGGTTCCGGCGCGGTTCCGGCGAGGTTCTGCCGCGAGAGGGCGAGGCGAGCGGATGTCTCGTGCCGACGCAGTGTCCGACTTGGCCGATGCCGCGGTGCGCGAACGCGAGCACATGCGACGAGCGAGCGCCTGCGGATCGCACGCGCTCGTCGCACCTACTCGCGTTCGCTGCAGGGACGGCCGTCGCCGGGTTGCATTGTTCTAGTTGTTCATAGAACAATAGAAGTGTGATCATCCGCATCGACCCCGCATCGGGCGCCCCCATCTTCGAGCAGGTCGCGCGCGCCGTGCGCTCCGAGGTGCTCGCCGGCCGACTCGCCGGGGGCGACCGCCTGCCCGCGGCGCGCGAGCTCGCGGCATCCCTCGAGGTGAACACCCACACCGTGCTGCACGCCTACCAGACGCTGCGCGACGAGGGCTTCATCGAACTGCGTCGCGGTCGCGGCGCGATCGTCACGCACGCCGACCCGCACCTCGACGACGTGCGGCGCCTCGCCGCCGAACTCGCCGGGGTCGCCCGAGAGCACGGGCTCGCGGCCGACACCGTGCTCGCACTCGTCCGAGAGGAACTCGCCCGATGAACCCGACGAACCCCGCGAACCGCATGAACCCCGCGAACCGCAACCCCGACCCCGCCGATTCGGCGAGCCCCGCTCCGAGCCGGGCCGACGCGACGAAGCCGGACGCGACGAAGCCGGCCGGCCCCCCGGCATCCGCCCCGCACCAGGGCGAGCGCCCCGGCGACGCGGCTGCGATCGATCGACGCAACCGGCGCCTGCTCCGCGCAGTGGTCGTGTGGGTGCCGCTCGCCATCATCGCGATCGGCACGACGGTGCTGCTCACGTGGCTGCCCCGCCTGCCAGACGAGCTCATCACGCACTGGGGCGTCGACGGGCCCGACGGCTACATGCCGCCGCTCGGCTTCATCGCCTTCTACATCGGCATCTCGCTGTTCGTGAGCGGCGTCATCGCCGCGGCCGTCTACTCCGGAGCCGGGGCGGGCGCCGGCAGCCGAACGGCGGATGCCGCGGGCCGGCGCGCGACCGGATATGCACGTCCGTCCGCCGTGTTCGCCCCCGCCGTGGCCACCTCGCTGACCCTCATCATGCTCGCGCTCACGGGGCTCCAGCTCGACGGCGGTGCGCCCACGGATGCGGCCGTGATCCTGATCGTGATCGGCGGCCTCCTGCTCGGCGCGGCGGTCGGCTTCCTCGCCTGGATCCTGCTGCCCGCGTCCGAGCCCGTCACGACGCCCGACGCGACGCCGGCGCTCGAACTCGCACCCGGAGAGACGGCCGTGTGGACTTCGACCGCCCGAGCACCGTGGCCGATCTGGGCGCTCGCCGGAATCATCGTGCTGGCCTGCGCCGTGCCCGTCGTGCTCGCGCCCGAGACCGGATGGGTCATCGGGATCGTCCTGCTCATCGCGGTGATCGCCCTCGCCTCGACGGCGGCCGTCCGCGTCACGGTCGACGGCGGCGGGCTCTCGGTGCGCACGGCACTCGGATTCCGCGTGGCCCAGGTGCCCGTCGACGAGGTCGTCTCGGCCGCGGCCGTGCAGCTGTCGGCGGGCGAGTTCGGCGGTTGGGGCTTCCGATGGGACGCGACGGGGCGGCGCGGCGTCATCATCCGCTCCGGTTCGGCGATCGAGGTCGCTCGGCGCACCTCGCCGCCGCTGGTCGTCACGGTGGCGGATGCCGCGACCGGCGCAGCCCTGCTGAACGGGCTGGTGGCGCGCGCCGACGGGTGAGCCCGGGCGTGCCCGCGTGGTGCCGTGCCGAGGCGACCTGCCCGGGTCGTCCGGCCCGGCTCGTCCCGCCCGGGTCGACCTGCCCGGCCGAGAGGCCTGCGTCGTCGACGGGTGCGGTCCCGGCCGCCCCGCGCGGGCGACGACGGATGCCGCGTGCCGTCGTCGCGGCATCCGTCGCCGTCGCTACGTTGGGGGCATGACCGAGCCCGACGAGACCGCGACGCCGGCCGACGACCTGTCCGTGCCGCAGCGCGCGGCGCAGGTGCATCGCATGCGTCGTCGGGCGCCGCTCATCGGCGGCGTCGCGGCCGTGGTCACGGCGGCGCTGCTCGGACTGCTGATCGCGGGGCGCAACGGCAACCTTCCGCTCGTGGTCGACGAGGAGTGGGCCGAAGAGGTCCTCGAGATCCACGGGCCGGTCGGCGACCTGTTCGCCCTGTTCATGAACATGCTCGGCGGGGGAGTGGTGGGCGTGTTCCTCGTGCCGGTCGCGCTCGCCGTCGTGCTGCTCCTGCTGCGGCGGCCGTGGGCGGCGCTGTACTTCATCGTCGCCTCGGCCGCGAGCGCGCTCGTCGTGCAGCTGCTGAAGGAACTCGTCGGCCGGCCGCGCCCTGAAGACATGATGGTCACGAGCGACTTCGGTTCATTCCCGTCGGGGCATGTGGCGAACGCGGCGACCATCGCGCTCGCGCTCGGCGTGATCTTCCCGCGTGTCTGGGTCTGGGTCGCGGGTGCGGCCTACACGGTGCTCATGGCGATCAGCCGCACGTACCTCGGCGTGCACTGGTTCTCGGACACGGTCGGCGGTGCGCTCGTCGGCGCCGGCGTCGCACTCGTGCTGTGGGCGGCGTTCGCCGTGCCGCTCGAGCGCGAGCGGCTCGCGCGGCTCGCACGCATCTCGGAGCGCAACGCGGCGTTCGCCCAGGCGCACGTGACGCCGCCGCGAGGGCGATGAGCCGCGGCATCCGTCGGCGGCCACGTCGACTACAACGTTGTAGAGTACCCGCAGGAACCCGGGAGGCCACATGTCCGTGACGTTGCACGATGTGGCGCGCGTGGCGGGCGTCTCGATCAAGACGGTCTCGAACGTCATCAACGCGTATCCGCACATCCGCCCGGCCACCAGGAAACGCGTCGAGGCGGCCATCGCCGAGCTCGGCTACGTGCCCAACCTCACAGCCCGCAGCCTCAAGTCGGGTCGCACCGGGGCGATCGCGCTCGCGGTGCCCGAACTCGGCCTGAGCTACTTCGCCGAGCTCGCGGCATCCGTCATCGAGGCGGCCGAGGCGGCCGGGCTCGTCGTGCTCGTCGAGCAGACGGGCGGCGACCGCGAGCGCGAGCTCGACCTGCTGCGCAGCCCCCGCCTGAAGATGACCGATGGCCTGATCTTCAGCGCGCTCGGCATGAGCGAGGCGGATGTCGCGAGCCTGTCGGTCGACTACCCGCTGGTGCTGCTCGGCGAGCGCATCTTCGGCGGCCCCACCGACCACGTGACGATGCGCAACGTGGAGGCGGCGCGAGCGGCGACCGAGTACCTCATCGCGTCGGGCCGGCGCCGCATCGCGGTCGTCGGCGCCCACGAGGGCGAACTGGTGGGTTCGGCCGCGCTGCGTATGCAGGGGCACCGCGAGGCGCTCGAGGCGCACGGCATCGCCTACGACGAGTCGCTCATCGGCTACACGACGCTGTGGCATCGCTCGAACGGTGCGCGCTGCATGACCGAGCTGCTCGAGCGCGGCGCCTCGTTCGACGCCGTGTTCGGGCTCGACGACACGCTCGCGCTCGGCGCGATGCGCGTGCTGCAGGTGTCGGGGCGGCCGGTGCCCGAGGATGTCGCGGTGATCGGCTTCGACGACCTCGACGAGGCCAGGTACTCGATCCCGTCGCTGACGACCGTGGATCCCGGGCGGGAGTGGATCGCGCGCACCGCCGTCGCGACCCTCGTCGAGCGCATCGCGCGGGGTTCCGACGTCGGGCCCGCGCGCCTGCAGCTCGCGGACTTCCGCATCGCCGAGCGCGAGTCGGCGGTCGCGGCGGTCGCGTAGGTCGCGGCGGTCGCTCGGTCATGAGCTGACCCGGCCGGGGGCGGCTGGGCCGACCTGGCCGACCGGCGCACTCGGTCGTGGCGGTTGCAGGACGTTTCGGGCTGTGTGCGGCGTGTCGGGGTGCTCAGCTGCGGCGTGTCCGGAGTTCTTCCTGCATCCGGTCTCGCGGGTGAGGCGACAGCCGTCGCGAGGGTGAGGTCCCATCCGGTCTTCCCGCCGGGGCGCCGCAGCCGTCGCGAGGGTGAGGTCCCATCCGGTGTCGCGGGTGAGGCGCCGACGGCGGGCCCGGGAACGATGTCTTCAGGTCGGCTGGCTCGGCTGGGTCGGATGAGCCGGCCGAGCCGGCCGAGCCGGATGAGCCGGCTGAGCCGGCCGAGCCGGATGAGCCGGCTGAGCCGGCTCGCTCGGGCGAGCCTGCTGACCTGCTGATACCGTGCAGGAGATCAGGCCCCATCCCCCGCCCGCAGCGCGCAGAGGGCCCGATCTCCTGCAGCTGAGCCGACCGATGGGTCGACCGGCGAGCCCCGCATGACGACTGGAGCACGATGACCGAACGCAACTGGGCCGGCAACCTCGCCTACGGGGCGGCCCGATTCGCCCGGCCCGGCTCGGTCGACGAGCTCGCCGCGCTGGTCGCGGCGGCCGCGAACGATGGACTCCGCGTGCGCGCGCTCGGCTCGCGGCACTCGTTCAACCGCATCGCCGACACCGAAGGGCTGGCGATCGAGACCGGCGGCCTGCCCGCGATCGTCGAGATCGACGACGCGGCCCGCACCGTGCGCGTGTCGGCCGGCCTTCGCTACGGCGAGCTCGCCGAGGCGCTCGATCGCGAGGGCTGGGCGCTCGCGAACCTCGCCTCGCTGCCGCACATCTCGGTCGGCGGCGCGGTCGCGACCGGAACGCACGGATCCGGCGACCGTCTCGGGTCGCTCGCGACCGCCGTGGCGGCGATCGAGCTCGTCACGGCAGACGGCACACTGGTGCGCCTGCGCCGGGGCGACGCCGACTTCGACGGCGCGGTCGTGGCGCTCGGCGCGCTCGGCATCGTCGTGGCCCTCGAGCTCGACATCGAGCCGAGCTACGAGGTCGCCCAGACGGTCTTCGAGCGGCTGCCCCTCGCGGCCGTGCTCGCCGACCTCGACGCCGTCACGGGGCTCGCCACCTCGACGAGCCTGTTCACGACCTGGCACGATCCCGATGTCGTCGACCAGCTCTGGCTGAAACAGCGAGCGGATGTCGCGGGCGTCGGTACTCCGTCGGTCGGTGTGGACGCGCCGTCCGCCGACGCTCCGGTCGCTGCGGCGCCGGCCTCCCTCGAGGCCATGGGCGTCCGGGCGGCGGCCGTGAAGCGGCATCCGCTGCCCGAGGTCTCGGCCGAGCACTGCACCGACCAGCTCGGCGTGCCCGGGCCGTGGTTCGAGCGCCTGCCGCATTTCAAGCTCGCGTTCACGCCCTCGAACGGCGACGAGCTGCAGTCGGAGTTCCTCGTGCCGCGCGAGCATGCCGCAGACGCGATCGCCGCCGTGCGCGGACTCGCGGAGTCGATCGCGCCGCTGGTGCAGGTGAGCGAGATCCGCACGGTCGCCGCCGACGCGCTGTGGCTCTCGCCGGCGTACGGCCGGCCCGCCGTGGGCATCCACTTCACCTGGGTGCCCGACCAGCCGGGCGTCGAGGCGCTGCTGCCGACGCTGCAGGCGACGCTCGCGCCGTTCGACGCCCGTCCGCACTGGGGCAAGCTGTTCGACGTCGACGAGGCGAGCGAGCGGATGCCGCGCCTCTACCCCCGCTGGAACGACTTCGCCGCGCTCCGGGCGAGGCTCGACCCGGCGGGCGTGTTCCGTAACGACCTGCTCGCGCGCCTCGGCCTCTGACCTCCCCCAGCGGGAGCTTTGCTCAGGAGTTTTTCCTGCGGATGCCGCGGCGGTCTCAGGTTTCTAGCGCAACGCCTCGGTGCGGAGGCGGTGTGCTGTGGCGAAGAAGGTTCCGTGGGAGGTACGCGGGCAAGCGTATGGGTTGCTCGCTCGTGGGGTGTCGGCTGTTCAGGTTGCGCAGCGTCTGGGTGTCAACGATGTGACGATCTGGCATTGGACGAAGCTCGTGGGCATGAAGCAGAAGCTGGGAGCCTCGGGTGGTGCTGTGCCGGTGCCGATGGACGCGGTGATCGCCGAGTCCGAGGATCGGGCGTATCGGCGGTTGACGCTTGCGGATCGGGCGTTCATCCAATCAGCAAGGTCGTTCAGTCCGCCGATGTCGATGCGGAGGATCGCCGGTGGGCTTGGTGTGGATGTGTCGACGGTGTCGCGAGAGATCCGCGCGAATCTCGTCACCCATTGGGGTGAACGCCGTTACTCGGCCGAGCTGGCCCATCACGGGGCGCTGAGCAGACGGGCCCGGCATGTGGCCCGGAAACTGGATGATCCAGCGCTGCGCGCCCAAGTCGTGTCACGGTTGAACCAGCGGTTCTCACCGCAACAAGTTGCCGGTGAGCTGCGGGTTGCGTTCCCGGGCCGTGAGGAGATGTGGGTGTCGCACGAGACCATCTATCAGGCGCTCTATCTGCAGGGCAGAGGCGCACTGCGGCACGAGCTGACCGTCGAGAAAGCGCTGCGGTCAGGCCGGAAGGGTCGTGTCCCGCGGTCGAAGCTGCCGACCCGGACGAACCGTCCGTGGCTGGACGGGGCGCGCTTGGTCGACCGGCCAGCAGAGGTCGATGACCGGGCCGTGCCCGGCCATTGGGAAGGGGACCTCGTGGTCGGCCCGGGTAACTCCGGCATCGTCACGCTGGTCGAACGGCAGACCAGGTTCGCGCTGCTAGGCCGGCTCCCCGGGGTACGCGACAGCGAGACCGTCACCGGGGTCCTCGCGGGCATGATCCAGGACCTGCCGACCGCGCTGACCAAGACGATCACGTGGGACCAGGGCTCCGAGATGGCATCACATTCGATGTTCACGGTCGCGACCGGCTGTGCGGTGTTCTTCTGCGACCCGCACTCGCCCTGGCAGCGCGGCACGAACGAGAACACGAACGGGTTGATCCGCGATTTCTATCCCAAAGGCACGAACTTCAATGACGTCACCGACGAGGAACTCGCCGAGGCCCAGCGGCTCTTGAACATCCGCCCCCGACAGACCTTGAACTTCCGCAGCCCAGCCCACAAGCTGGACCAACTAATCAACGGCGTTGCGCTAGCCAATTGAGACCGCCCGCGGATTCGCCGAATTCCTCCTGAGAAGCGGCCGGAATCAGGGGGTCGTTCCTGAGAAACGCATTCGTGGCGCGGGATCAGCCGCCGGCGAAGGGCGGCAGGATGTCGACGCGGTCGGACAGCGCCGCCGCCGGATCGCGCTCGACGCGCCCGCCCACGAGGAACGACCCCGACCGCAGCACGCGCTCCATGGGGGCGCCGTAGCGCGCGAGGAGCAGGGCGCGCAGGTCGCCGACCGTGGGTGAGCCCGCCGCCTCGACCTCGAGCCGTTCCTCCTCGCGGCCGGCCGCCTCGGCGGCGGCGGCGAAGTAGCGGACGGTCACGGCGGTCATGGGTTCGATGCTAACGCGCGAGCGGATGCCTCGAGGTCGACGTGACGCCGACGTGCATCAGACCCGCGCCGCCGACCGCCGGTCGCCCACGCCCGACGCCGGCCACCTGCCCGGCGCCGCGTGCGAGGATGGCGGTATGGATCCGGTGTCGCCGCCACAGGTCGTCGTGCGTCCGGGCCCGCTCGTCGAGCCGGGCCCGCCGCTGAGCGCCGCGCGCGTCTCGCGGTTCAGCCGGCAGCTCATGCTCCCCGGGTTCGGCGAGCTCGCCCAGCGTCGCCTCGCCGCGGCCCGGGTGCTCGTCATCGGGGCCGGAGGCCTCGGCAGCGCGCTCGTGCCGTACCTCGCGGGCAGTGGCGTCGGCACGATCGGCATCGCCGACGACGACACCGTCGAGCTCTCGAACCTGCACCGCCAGGTCAGCCACGGCGTGGCCGACGTGGGCCGCGCGAAGGTCGACTCCCTCGCCGAGACGGTCGCGGCGATCGACCCCGAGTGCCGGGTCGTCCGTCACCGCGAGCGCCTCACCTCGGCGAACCTGCCCGGCGTGCTCGCCGACTACGACCTGCTGGTCGACGGCAGCGACAACTTCCCGACGAGGTACCTCGCGAACGATGCGGCGCTGCTCCGTGGCATCCCGCTCGTGTGGGGCTCGATCCTGCGCTTCCACGGGCAGGTCGGCGTGTCCTGGCGTGAGTTCGGGCCGACCTACCGCGACCTGTTCCCGGTGCCGCCGTCGCCCGACGAGGTGCTCTCCTGCGAGCAGGGCGGCGTGCTGCCGAGCATCTGCGCGCTCGTCGGCGCCCTCATGGCGACCGAGGTCGTGAAGGTCGTGACGGGCATCGGCGAGCCGCTGCTCGGCCGAGTGACGACGGTCGACGCCCTCACCGGTCGCTCGCGCGAGATCACCTACGAGGCGATCGCCGACGCTCCCGAGATCACCTCGCTCGTCGACTACGAGCTGTTCTGCGGGCTGCGATCGCCTGCCGAGGACGCCATCGGCGACCCCCGAGGGGCGGATGCCGCGACCGGGCCCGCTTCCGAGGCGTCGGCCCCGCGCGGGGTCAGCGCCGCCGAGGTGCTCGCCAGGGTGCGCGACGGCGAGGCGGTGCGCCTGCTCGACGTGCGGGAGCCCCAGGAGGCGGCGCTCCGGCGCATCGCCGGCAGCGAGCTGCTGCCGCTCGGCGACCTCGTCGCGGGCGCCGAGCCCGGTGCTGGCGACGCGCCGCTCATCGTCTACTGCGAGCAGGACCTGCGCTCGCGCCGCGCGGCCCGCCTGCTGCTCGAGCGCGGTCACCCCGACGTCGTGTTCCTCGTCGGCGGCATCGACCGCTTCGCGAGCGTCGCCGACGACCTCGTGGAACGCTGACCCCGCGGCATCCGCTCGCCCGCGGCATCCGCTCGCCCGTCTCCACCCGTCGTCCACGCACAGTCGCCAGCCACCCCGAAGGATCCCGAATGCGCCACACGCCCCGCTACCTCATGACCGATCCCGACGAGGTCAAGCGGCTCATCCGCGGCAACGCCTGGGCCACGTTCGTGTCGCCGGCGAGCACGGGGCTCGTGGCCTCCCACTACCCGGTGATCCTCGACGAGGAGACCGACGGCATCACGATCATCAGCCACTTCGGCCGGCCCGACGAGGTGGCGCATGAGCTCGGGCGGCACGAGATCCTCGTGATCATCCAGGGCCCGCACGACTACGTGTCGCCGAGTTGGTACGCGCCGGGCGAGGTCATCCCGACCTGGAACCACGTCACCGCGCACCTCTACGGAACCCCCGAGATCCTCTCCGACGACGAGAACTACGAGATGCTCGGCCGCCTGACCGACCACTTCGAGCAGCACCACGCGGGCGGCCGCAGCCTCGCCGAAGACGAGGCCGGCACGCGCCGCGTCGCCAAGGGCACGGTCGGGCTGCGCATGCGCGTCGACCGCTTCGACGCCCGCGCCAAGCTGAGCCAGAACAAGGCGGCGGATGTCGCGGACAACGTCATCGCGCACCTCGACGAGCGCAACCCCGGCCTCGCCGACGAGATGCGCCGCGTGCACCCGGGGCCGCAGTAGGGGCCGATTCGGCTCTGCGTCGAGTTGCCGGGGCGGGTGAACGTCTTCGGGCGGGGTGAACGTGTTCGGGTGGGGCGACCTTGTTCGGCCGGGGTGGCCGTGATCGCCCGGGGTGGCCGTGTTCGGGCGGGGTGTCCCTCTTCAGGTTCGCGGTACTTCGGTACTTCGGTACTTCGGTACCGAGTTTCCGGGTGAGGTCTCCGTCCGGCGGGGTCTCCGTTCGGCGGGGTCTCCGTTCGGCGAGGTTCCGTTCGGCGAGGTTTCCGGCCGGACAGGTCTTCGTCCGGCGGGGCTCATGCGGGGTGTCCCTCTTCAAGTTCGCGGCACTTCGGCACTTCGGCACCGACGTTCGAGGGAGTTCCCCGTTCGACGGGGTCGTCGCGTGCGTGTCGTCCGCTCGCAGCCGGACTCACGAGTCACCTGCGCCGCGAGCGCCGAGCGCGGCGCCGCGCTCGGACTGCGGGCGGGACCGCACTGCGGCCGTGCCGGCGTCATCCGCCGATGTAGCTCATCTCGATCTTGGGGCGTGCGGCCCGCAGCTCGGGCGTGAGCGTCGCACGCACCTCGGAGTAGCGGTCGTCGCGCGCGCCCCAGATCGAGCCGAGCGCGTCGGCGAGGCCCGCGTCGTCGATGCCGCCGCGCAGCAGGGCGCGCAGGTCGTGCCCCTTCGAGGCGAACAGACACGTGAACAGGCGCCCCTCGGTCGAGATGCGCGCGCGGTTGCAGGTGCCGCAGAACGCCTGGGTCACGCTCGAGATCACGCCGATCTCGCCCTCGCCGTCGGCGTAGCGCCAGCGGGCGGCCGTCTCGCCGAGGGTCGTCGCACCGACCGGTTCGAGCGGCATCTGCTCGCCGATGCGCTCGACGATCTCGGCCGAGGGCACGACCTCGCCGAGCTCCCAGCCGTTCGAGGTGCCGACGTCCATGTACTCGATGAAGCGCAGCGTGAACGGCGTGCCCTTGAAGTGCCGGGCCATCGGCAGGATCTCGTGGTCGTTGAGCCCGCGCTTGACGACCATGTTGATCTTCACGGGGCCGAGGCCGGCGTCGTGCGCGGCCTGGATGCCGTCGAGCACGCGGCCGACCGGGAAGCGCACGTCGTTCATCGACTGGAACAGCGCGTCGTCGAGCGAGTCGAGCGAGACCGTGGCCCGGGTGAGGCCCGCCGCGGCCAACGAGGCCGCCTTCATCGCGAGCGCCGAGCCGTTCGTCGTGAGCGCGATCTCGAGCGGACGGCCGTCGGGCGTGCGCAGCTCGGCGAGCTGGGCGATGAGCTCCTCGAGCCCGCGGCGCAGCAGCGGCTCGCCGCCCGTGAGCCGCAGCTTCTCGACGCCGTGCGCGGCCGCGACGCGGGCGATGCGGGTGATCTCCTCGAAGCTCAGCAGCTCGTCGCGGTCGAGGAACGCGTAGTCGCGGCCGAACACCTCCTTCGGCATGCAGTACACGCAGCGGAAGTTGCAGCGATCGGTCACCGAGATGCGCAGGTCGTGCAGCGGGCGGCCGCGCAGGTCGCTCAGCCCGCCGGTCGAGGGCAGGCGTCGAACGGATGCCGCGAGCCCGCGCCGTGGCGACGTCGATGCGCCGTCGGCGGCGGTCACGGTGCCGCTCGCTGCCGGCGCGCGAAGCGTCGCGGGCATGCCGAGGCTCACCGGCGCGATGGCCGGCGTCGTCGCCGCGTGCGTCATGCGAACCCCTCTCGTGGCGTCAACGCTAACACCGGAAGGGTCATCTGCACCCGAATCCGATTTCACTCTCCGGAAACGACATTCCGAAAAGGTGTAGCCAATGACGATTTCCGCTGTTAGGGTCGAACCCGCGAGTCACCGCCCTCACAAAGGTCCGAATGCCCGCACACCCACTCACCTGACGAAGACCCCCGCCGGATCGAAGAGGATCCACCCCGTCAGAGGCAGACCCGAGCAGACGGGCTCCTCGACCGGCGAGACAGCAAGGAAGCTCGACTCACCATGGACACGTTCGCCAGCACGGCACAGCCCACCCTCCTGAACGACGCGGCATCCGACGCGGCGTCCGGCATCGGATCCGACGCGGCATCCGGAACCGACTCCAACGCGGCATCCGACCCGGCGCAGCTCGCCGCGTGGTACCTCGCACGCGCCGTCGACCTCGCCACGCAGAACGTGCGCGAGAACGGCGGCCCGTTCGGCGCCATCGTCGTCACCGCCGACGGCAGCGTCTACGAGGGCGTCAACCGCGTCACCGCGAACCTCGACCCGACCGCGCACGCGGAGGTCTCGGCCATCCGCAACGCGTGCCAGGGCCAGGGAACGTTCGACCTCAGCGGGGCGACGCTCTACACGAGCTGCGAACCGTGCCCCATGTGCCTGGCTTCCTCGCTCTGGGCCCGCATCGACCGCGTGTACTTCGCGGCGAACCGCGACGACGCGGCGGATGCGGGCTTCGACGACGCCGTCTTCTACCGCTACTTCGAAGGCGGCCGTGAAGACAAGGCGATCATGCCGGTCGCGAACATCGACCTCGGCGCCGATCGGCGCGTGGCTCCCTTCACCGAGTGGAACAGCACCATCTCTCGTATCGACTACTGAGCAGGAGATCCACCAAGTGTCACAATCGACCACCGTCCGCGAAGATGCGGGCACCCCCGAACCCGAGACGCCCCCGACGATCAAGGGCGGCCTCGACCGCTTCTTCGAGATCACGAAGCGCGGCTCGACGTTCGGCCGTGAGATCCGTGGCGGCATCGTCACGTTCGTGACGATGGCCTACATCGTCATCCTCAACCCGCTCATCATCGGCGGTGCGCCCGACGTCACCGGGCACATCCTCGACCCGGCTCAGGTGGGCGCGGCCACAGGGCTGACCGCCGGCATCATGACGATCCTGTTCGGCGTCGTCGCGCGGCTCCCGTTCGCCATCGCCGCGGGCCTCGGCATCAACTCCTTCCTCGCCGTCTCGGTGGTGGGCAACGTCACGTGGCAGGAGGCCATGGGCCTCGTCGTCATCAACGGCGTCATCATCGTGCTGCTCGGGGCCACCGGGGCGCGCACGGCGATCTTCCGCGCGGTGCCGAAGGCGCTGAAGGCCGCGATCACGGTCGGCATCGGCCTGTTCATCGCGTTCATCGGCTTCGTCGACAGCGGGTTCGTCAACCGCACGCCGGCCGGTCCGCCCGTGCAGCTCGGCGACGCCGGCTCGATCACCTCGATCCCGACGGCGATCTTCCTGCTCGGCGTGGTGCTCATCGGCATCCTCGTGGCGCGCAAGGTGCCCGGCGGCATCCTGATCGGCATCGTGGCGACCACGATCGTGGCGATCATCGCGCAGTCGATCCTCAAGCTCGGCCCGAGCTTCGAGGACCCGAACGGATGGCACATGACCATCCCCGAGCTGCCGACGCAGATCTTCACGGTGCCCGACTTCGGCCTCGTGGGGCAGTTCGACCTGTTCGGGGCGTTCGAGCGCATCGGCGCGCTGTCGGCGACGATGCTCGTGTTCACGCTCGTGTTCACGAACTTCTTCGACGCGATGGGCACGATGACCGGCCTCGCGAAGAACGCCGGCCTGGCGCACAAGGACGGCACGTTCCCGCGCCTGCGCTCGGCGTTCATCATCGAGGGCGCCGGCGCCATCGTCGGCGGTGCGACGTCGACCTCGTCGAACACGGTCTTCGTCGACAGTGCGTCGGGCATCGGCGAGGGCGCCCGCACGGGCCTCGCGTCGGTCGTCACGGGCCTGCTGTTCTTCGCCTCCACGTTCCTCACGCCGCTCACCCTCGTGGTGCCGATCGAGGTCGGCTCGGCCGCGCTCGTGGTCGTCGGCGCGATGATGATGGCCCAGGTGCGCGAGATCGACTTCCGCAAGTTCTCGATCGCGCTTCCGGCGTTCCTCACCATCGTCACGATGCCGCTCACCTACTCGATCGCGAACGGCATCGGCGTGGGCTTCATCGCGTGGGCGCTCATCAACGCGGCATCCGGTCGCGCGCGAAAGGTGCACTGGCTGCTCTGGATCGTCGCCGCCGGCTTCGCGCTGTACTTCGTGCGCGGACCCATCGAGTCGATCATCGGCGCCGGATAGCACCGCGGCTCCGCCGGCTCTGTACGCTCCGCACGTCGGAGCCGGCGGCCACGGTCCCGACGATGCGGCCGTGACGACGCCCCGCACCAGCTCCTCGCGAGCGGTGCGGGGCGTTCTTCGCGGGCGGGTGCCTGCCTGCTTGCTTCACAATTCAGGAACATGTGAGGGTTATGGGTCCGATGCGCGTGGGGGTCCGGTGCGGGTTCGGCCTTGTCGCGACGTCCGTTCCTGAATTCTGCAACCAAGCGGATGCCGCGGGGCGGCGGATGCCGCGAGTGCTGCTTGCTTGCTTCACAATTCAGGAACATGTGCGGGTTATGGGTCCGATGCGCATGGGGGTCCGGTGCGGGTTCGGCCTTGTCGCGACATCCGTTCCTGAATTCTGCAACCAAGCGGACGCTGCGGAGCGGACGGATGCTGCGGGTGCTGCTTGCTTGCTTCACAATTCAGGAACATGTGCGGGTTATGGGTCCGATGCGCATGGGGGTCCGGTGCGGGTTCGGCCTTGTCGCGACGTCCGTTCCTGAATTCTGCAACCAAGCGGATGCTGCGGGGCGGACGGATGCTGCGGGGCGGGCGGATGCCGCGGGGCGGACGGATGCTGCGGGGCGGGCGGATGCCGCGGGGCGGACGGATGCTGCGGGGCGGGCGGATGCCGCGGGGCGGACGGATGCTGCGGGGCGGGCGGATGCCGCGGGGCGGACGGATGCTGCGGGGCGGGCGGATGCTGCGGGGCGGGCGGATGCTGCGGGGCGGGCGGATGCTGCGGGGCGGGCGGATGCCGCGGCCGTGCGGGGCGTCAGCCGCGGCCGACGAACGGCATGCCAGCCGCCGTCACCGTGAGGCGCGGGACGCTCACCCCGAGCGGCAGGTTCGCCACGTGCACGACGAGGTCCGCGAGCGGACCCGCGGACATCGTGGGCTCGATGCGGCGGCTGCCGTCGGCCTGCAGGGCGCCCTCGCCGACGATGCCGTCGAGCAGTTCCGTGCGCACGTTGCCGATGTCGACCTGCGTGCAGGTGATGGCGTGGGGGCGTCCGTCGAGTTCGATCGACCTCGACAGGCCGGTGATGGCGTGCTTCGTGGTCGTGTAGGCGACCGACCGGGGGCGCGGCGACTCGGCCGAGATCGAGGCGTTGTTGACGATGCGTCCGCCCGAGGGCGCCTGCGAGCTCATCTGCCGGAACGCCGCGCCCGCGCAGAGCACGGCACCGGTGACGTTGACCGCGAGCACGGCCTGCCAGTCGGCGGGCGTGAGCTCACCGACATCCGCCGGGGAGCCGAACGATCCGGCGTTGTTCACGAGCAGGTCGAGGCGGCCGAAGCGGGCCACGTGGGCCGCGAAGAGGGCCTCGACGCTCGCCGGGTCGGTCACGTCGGCGACGACGACCAGCGCGTTCGGATGGCCGCCGTGGTGCGAGGCGGCGTGGCCGGTGTGCGGGCCGGGGTGCGGTCGTGGCGCCGAGGCCGCGGTCTCGGCGTCGGGTGAGAGCGTCGCGGCCTCCGCGAGCGTCTCGCGGGTGCGTCCGGCGAGGGTCACGCCCCAGCCGTCGGCGAGCAGCGCCCCGGCGATCGCGCGCCCGATGCCGGTGCCGGCACCCGTGACGATCGCCGAGCGCGCGGTCACGTCGAGACCGACGCCGCCGCGGTCGCGGGAGCAGCCTCCGAGGGAGCAGCCTCCGAGGGAGGAGCCCCCGGAGGCGCTGCCTCCTGGGGAGCCGCCTCCGAGGGCGCATCTTCTGCGGCAGCGGTCTCAGCCGGAACAGCCTCGGCAGGCGACTCCGCATCGGCCGCCGGCGCCTCCTCGATGAGCTGCAGCATGCGGGCCGCCACGCTCACGGCGATGACCGCCGGCGCCTTGCCCGCGACCTCGGGGATGCCGATGGGCGTTGTCACGCGAGCCAGCGACGCCTCGCCGTGGCCGAGGTCGAGCAGTTGCGCGCGGAACCTGGACCACTTCGACGACGAGCCGATGAGTCCGATCGAACCGAGGCCCGTGGTGCGCAGGGCGGTCTCGGTGATCGCGAGGTCCTCCATGTGGTCGTGGGTCATGATGAGCACGTGCGCGCCCGGCTCGAGCTGCGCGAGCACCGCCTCGGGCACGGGGGCGTGATGCACGTGCACGGTCGCGACGGCGTCGGCGAGCGGCCCGTCGGCGCCCGACCCGTCGGGGACCGGCCCGTCGGCGCCCGACCCGTCGGGGAGCGGCCCGTCGGCGCCCGCCGTGCCGAGCCGCTCGGGGGCGAGCATCTCGGCGCGCGAGTCGATCAGGTGCAGGTCGAGCTCCTGGCGCGACAGGATGCGCGCGAGCTCGAGGCCGACGTGGCCGATGCCGAACACGGCGATCGACGGCACGACCCGAACGGGTTCGAGCAGCATGGTGACCTCTCCTCCGCAGCACTGCACACCGTACTCGGTCGTGGTCTTGTCGCTGAGCTTCAGCGTCAGCAGTTCGGGTTCGCCGGCGCCGGCCTCGAGCATGTCGCGGGCTCGCCGCGCGGCGGTCGCCTCGAGGTTGCCGCCGCCGACGGTGCCGAAGAGCTCCGTCGGGGCGACGACCATCTTGGCGCCGCCGTTGCGCGGCGCGTGCCCGCGAACCATGGCCAGCGTCACGACGACCGCGGGCGTGCGCTCGTCGCGCAGGCGCCGCAGGGCGTCGAGCCAGTCCAGGGTGCGCGCGACCATCAGGCGTCGACCGTCACCCGGTGGCCGGATGTCTCGCCCGCGGCATCCGCTTCGCCTGTTGCCGTGGCATCCGCCGTGGTGAGCGCCGAGGCCGTCGCGACCGACGCATCGAGGTCGGATGCCGCGGCGCGGGCGTTCTCGACGGCCCAGAACACGGCCTCGGGCGTGGCGGGCGAGCCCAGCTCGACACTGTGGCCGGCCGGGCCGAAGGCGCCGACGGCCTCGCGGATCGCCTCGCGGGCGCTGAAGGCGAGCATGAACGGCGGCTCGCCGACGGCCTTCGAGCCGTAGACGGCACCGGACTCGGTGGCGCGCTCGAACAGGCGCACGTGGAACTGCTCGGGCATCTCCGAGAAGCTCGGCAGCTTGTAGGTGCTCGCGGACTGGGTCTGCAGGCGGCCGCGGTGCGGGCCGTCGGACTCGTCCCAGCGCAGCTCTTCGAGCGTGAGCCAGCCGAGGCCCTGCACGTAGGCGCCCTCGACCTGGCCGATGTCGATCATGGGCGAGAGCGAGTCGCCGACGTCGTGCACGATGTCGACCCGGCGCACGCGGTAGGCGCCCGTGAAGCCGTCGACCTCGACCTCGGTGGCCGCGCAGCCGTAGGCGAAGTACTTGAAGGGGGAGCCCTGCATGAGGTCGGGGTTCCAGTGCAGGCCCTCGGTGCGGTAGTAGCCCGCGGCCCAGAGCTGCACGCGCTGCAGGTAGGCGTCGTTCACGACCTCGGCGAAGGGGAGGCGCTCGGGCTTGCCGAGGCCGGTGATGAAGCCGCCCTCGAAGCGCACGTCGCGCTCGTCGACGCCGAGCAGGCGCCCGGCGACCTTGGCGATGCGCTCGCGGATCTGCTCGCAGGCGTTCTTCACCGCGCCGCCGTTGAGGTCGGCGCCGGAGGATGCCGCGGTCGCGGAGGTGTTCGGCACCTTGTCGGTTCGCGTGGGGGCGAGGCGCACCTGGTGCAGCTCGAGCCCGAGCGCGGTGGCCGCGACCTGCAGCATCTTCGTGTGCAGGCCCTGGCCCATCTCGGTGCCGCCGTGGTTGATGAGCACCGAGCCGTCCTTGTAGACGTGCACGAGGGCGCCGGCCTGGTTGAACGCCGCGAAGTTGAACGAGATGCCGAACTTCACGGGCGTGATCGCGAGGGCGCGCTTGACGTCGGGGTGCGCAGCGTTGAACGCGTCGATCTCGGCCCGACGGGCGGCGAAGTCGCTGTCGGCGAGCAGTTCGCTCCAGATGGCCTCGATGCGCTCGGCGTCCTTCACGAGCTGGCCGTAGGGCGTGGTCTGCCCCGGCCGGTAGAAGTTGCGGCGACGCAGGTCGGCCGGCTCGAGGCCGAGCTGCGGTGCCACGCGGCCGAGGATGTCCTCGATGAGGAACACGCCCTGCGGGCCGCCGAACCCGCGGAAGGCGGTCTGCGAGGTCTTGTTCGTCTTCGCGATGCGCCCGTCGGCGTGCACGTTCGGGATCCAGTAGGCGTTGTCGAGGTGGCAGAGCGCTCGGCCGAGCACGGGCTCGGAGAGGTCGATGCTCCAGCCGCCGTCGGCGGTGAGCGTGGCCTCGAGCGCCTGGATCGCGCCGTCGGCGGCGAAGCCCGCCTTCCACTCGATGTGGAACGGGTGCCGCTTGCCGGTCATCGTGATGTCCTGCGTGCGGTTCAGGCGCAGACGCACGGGGCGCCCGGTGAGCTTCGCGCCGAGGGCCGCGATCGCCGCGAACCCGTGCGGCTGCATCTCCTTGCCGCCGAACGCGCCGCCCATGCGGAGCGACTGCACGGTGACCTCGTTGCTCGGGATGTCGAGCACATGCGCGATGATCTCCTGCGTCTCGGAGGGGTGCTGCGTCGAGCACTGCACGAAGTACTGCCCCTCGGAGTCGCGGATCGCGAACGAGGCGTGCGTCTCGAGGTAGAAGTGCTCCTGCCCGCCGAACTCGGTGACGCCCTCGAACACGCGGTCGGATGCCGCCATGGCCGACGCCGCGTCGCCGCGGACGACCGTGCGCGCGATGCCCTGGAAGGACTCGGCCGCGATGGCCTCGCGCACGGTGACGAACGAGGGGAGCGGCTCGTACTCGACCTGCACGGCCTCGGCGCCGAGGCGCGCGGCCTCCTGCGTCTCGCCGAGCACCCAGACGAGGGCGTGCCCGTAGAACATGGCCTCGCTCGGGAAGAGCGGCTCGTCGTGCTTGATGCCGGCGTCGTTGACGCCGGGCACGTCGTCGGCGGTGAGCACGCGCACGACGCCGGGCACGTCGTAGGCCGGGGCGACGTCGATGCGCACCCTGGCGTGCGCCTTCGTCGACTGCACCGGCCACGCGGTGAGCGTGCCGACGGTCTGCGCGGCGAGGTCGTCGGTGTACATCGCGGCACCGGTCACGTGCAGCTTCGCGCTCTCGTGGGTGGCACGGAGGCCGACGACGGAGTTCGCGGGGCGTTCGGCGAGGCTGCTCATGCCGAGACCTCCTTGGATTCGATGACGGTTGCGCTGTAGAGCTTCAGCAGCGCGGTGCCGAGCATGAGGGAGCGGTACTCCGAGCTCGCGCGGTGGTCGGACATCGGCGTGCCCTCGCCGCGCAGCACCGCGGAGGCGGCGCGCACGGTGGCGATGTTCCACGGCCGGCCGATGAGCGCCGCCTCGGTGGCGCGGGCACGGAGCGGGGTCGCGGCGACGCCGCCGAGGCCGATGCGGGCGTCGACGACGATGCCGTCGCGGAGGTCGAGGGCGAACGCGACGGCGACGCTGGAGATGTCGTCGAAGCGGCGCTTGGCGATCTTGTGGAACGCGGTGACCTCGGCGAGCGGCAGCGGGATGCGGATGGCGCGGATGAGCTCGTTCTTCGCCCGTACCGTCTGGCGGTAGCCGGTGAAGTACTCGGCGAGGTCGACCTCGCGCTCGCCGTCGACCGAGGCGAGCACGAGGCTCGCGCCGAGGGCGAGGAGCGCGGGCGGGGTGTCGCCGATGGGGGAGCCCGTGCCGAGGTTGCCGCCGATGGTGCCGCGGTTGCGGATGAGCCGTGACGCGAACTGCGGGAAGAGCTTGGCGAGCAGCGGCACGCGGCCGTCGAGGCGTCGCTCGATCTCGCTGAGGGAGAGGGCGGCGCCGATCTCGACGACATGCTCGCCGACGGAGAGCGTGCGGAGCTCGTCGAGCTGCTCGATCGCGACGACGAGCGGCGCGCGCCGGCCGCGGAGGTTCACCTCGACGCCCCAGTCGGTGGAGCCCGCGACGAGCACGGCGGTCGGCTCGTCGTTCAGCAGGCGCAGCGCCTCGTCGAGCGTCGCGGGCCGCACGAAGCGGCTGCCGTCGACCTCGACGTCGGTCGGCACGGGTTCGGGCGCCGGGCGCAGGCGCCGTTCGGCGAGCTCGTCGCCGGCCTCGGGGAATCCGAGCGTGTACGCGGCGTCGCGGATCGGGCGGTAGCCCGTGCACCGGCAGAGGTTTCCGCTGAGGGCGTGCAGGTCGAAGCCGTTGGGGCCGTGCTCGGCGTCATGCGAGGCGGCGTCATGCGAGGCATCGCCGGGCGCAGCGTCGGCCGGGCAGCCCTCATCGTGGCCGGAGGGGCGGGAGGGGCCGGAGGCCGCGCCCGAGGCATCCGTCGCCGTGCGGTCCTGACGGTAGTACTCGCCGGCCATGCTGCACGCGAAGCCGGGGGTGCAGTACCCGCACTGCGAGCCGCCGGCCTCGGCGAGCTTGGCCTGCACGGGGTGCAGGTCGTCGGGGTCGCCGAGCCCCTCGGCCGTGACGATCTCCTGGCCGTTCAACGCCGCGACGGGCACGAGGCACGCGTTCACGGGCGTCCAGGCGGTGCCGCCGTCGGCGGTGGGCGTGGCGAGCAGCATCGCGCAGGCGCCGCATTCGCCCTCGGCGCAGCCCTCCTTGCTGCCGGGCAGGCCGGTCTCGCGGAGCCAGTCGAGGGCGGTCGTGTGGGCGGGGACTCCGTGCAGGGGGCGAACGGCCCCGTTGACGGTGACGGCGATGTCGGGCATCGGATCTCCTCGGATTCGGCGTCAGCATCGACACCTGCGGCACCGGGGCCCCGATGGCCCCACCTCGCGCCGCGCCTGCCTCGGGCAGTCATCCCATGATACTGCGTCCGTGCAGGAAGTTCTTGCGCTCCGAAATCAGGATTCCGCAGAGCGGATAAACCCTACGGCGTGAGCCACCGCAGCACCGGCATGCGGTGCAGCAGTCGCGCGAACCGGCCGGGCTCCCGGACCACGCGCGGCGGCATGTGGATGTCGGGATCGATCACGTTGGAGGCGGTGAACGCATAGGGGCGGGCGACGCCCGCGGCCTCCTGGCGGTGGTGGGACATGTCTCGCTCCTCTCCGATGAGTCGATTCCGAGATGTGGAATCTAGATTCTGAATTACGGAAAGAGTAGGCGAGGTTCCGTGCGCCGTCAAGAGGTATCGTGGGCGGTCGTGGGCGAGCGGATGCCACGGGGCGGCCGTAGGCGCAGGGGTCGACGATGCGCCGCCGAGCGCCATCGCTGCGCGGCGGTGGGCCGATCGAGCCGGGTCAGGCCGTGGCGGCCGCGATGTCCTGGACGACCTCGCGCAGCACGGGGATGGCGCGCTCGGCGAACGCCTCGTCGACGCGCGCGACCGGGCCCGACACGGAGACCGCGGTCGGCACCGGGGCGCCGGGCACGGTCATGGCGTAGCAGCGCACGCCGATCTCCTGCTCGTTGTCGTCGATCGCGTAGCCGCGCTCGCGGCTGAGGTGCAGGTCCTCGAGCAGGGCGTCGATCGAGTCGATGGAGTACTCGGTGGTCTTCGGCAGCCCCGTGCGCGCGACGATGTCGCGCACCACCTCGTCGTCGAACTGCGAGAGGATCGCCTTGCCGACGCCCGTGTTGTGCAGCCCCGACCGTCGGCCGACCTCGGTGAACATGCGCATCGCGTGGGGTGACGGGGCCTGCGAGACGTAGATGACCTGGTCGCCGTCGATCGTGGCGAGGTTGGCGGTCTCGCCGAGGCGTGCGACGAGGTCCTTCAGCTGCGGCTTCGCGAGCTGGCCGAACTGGCGGTTGGCGACCTCGCCGAGGCGCACGAGGCGCGGGCCGAGCGCGTACCGGCGGTTCGCGAGCTGGCGTGCGTAGCCGAGCGAGACGAGGGTGCGCAGCAGTCGGTGGATCGTCGGCAGCGGCAGCTCGGCCGTGGTCGAGAGCTCGCTCAGCGTGACGTCGCCGCCGGCGTCGGCGATGAGTTCGAGCAGGTCGAAGACTCGGGCGACGGACTTGACGCCTTCGGTCGGGCTGTCGGCCATCCGTGCTGCTCCAGTTCGTTCGAGGCTCGTGTGCGCATGCGGCACGAGTTATCCGCATCGCGGAAACCTGTCGGGGTTCAGCCAAGATACCGCACGCCGTGACGGTGCCCGGGGATTTTGGCGTCGCGGGGTTGTGTTTCCGAACTGTAGAGAATAATGTCCATCATACGAAAACTTGTCCCAACGGTTTTCACGACAGAGGGTGGCCCCGCCATCCGGGAAGGACTTTCGATGGCGAACCCGAGTCCCGGCTATTCCATCCAGCTGCGCGTGGAGGCCCCCGCGGGCGTCACGGCGACGAGCGAGCTCGTCGTCACGGTCGCCGATGCGGGCGCCGTGGTCACCGCCGTCGACGTGAGCGAGTCCACGGGCGACCGCGTGCTCGTCGACCTCACCTGCTACGCCGTCAGCGCCGAGCACGCCACGCAGGTCGCCGAGGCGCTCGCGGCCCGCGACGGCGTGGTCGTGCACGACGTCGCCGATCGCACCTTCCGCCTGCACGCCGGCGGCAAGCTCGAGATCGTGCCGAAGACGCCGCTGCGCAACCGAGACGACCTCTCCCGCGCCTACACGCCGGGCGTCGCGCGCGTGTGCCTCGCCATCGCCGAGCAGCCGGCCGACGCCCGCCGCCTCACCGTCAAGGGCAACACCATCGCGGTCGTCACCGACGGCTCCGCCGTGCTCGGCCTCGGCAACATCGGCGCACTCGCCTCGATCCCGGTCATGGAGGGCAAGGCCGCCCTGTTCAAGCAGTTCGCCGACGTCGACGCCTGGCCGGTCGCCCTGGACACCCAGGACACCGAGCAGATCATCAGCATCGTCAAGGCCCTGGCCCCCGTCTACGGCGGCATCAACCTCGAGGACATCGCGGCGCCGCGCTGCTTCGAGATCGAGCGCCGCCTCCGCGAGGAGCTGGACATCCCCGTCTTCCACGACGACCAGCACGGCACCGCGATCGTGACGCTCGCCGCACTCGTGAACGCGCTCCGCCTCGTGGGCAAGCGGCTCTCCGACGTGCGCATCGTCGTCTCCGGCGTCGGGGCGGCCGGCTCGGCGATCATCCAGCTGCTCGTCGCCGAGGGCGCACGCGACATCGTGGCGTGCAGCCGAACGGGCGCGATCCACCGCGGCGAGACCTACGACGACCCGCACCGCACCTGGATCGCCGAGAACACCAACCTGCAGGGCGTGCACGGCACGCTCGCCGAGGTGCTCGTCGGCGCCGACGTCTTCATCGGCGTGAGCGCGCCGAACCTGCTCGGCGAGGCCGAGATCGCCTCGATGGCCGACCGCTCGATCGTGTTCGCCATGGCGAACCCCGACCCCGAGGTCGACCCCGTCGCGGCGGCAAGGCACGCCGCGGTCGTCGCCACCGGCCGCAGCGACTTCCCGAACCAGATCAACAACGTGCTCGCCTTCCCCGGGTTCTTCCGCGGCCTGCTCGACTCCGGCGCCGTCGACATCACGCCCGACATGCTCGTCGCGGCCGCCGAGGCGATCGCCTCCTGCGTCGGTGAAGACGAGCTCAACCCGAGCTACATCATCCCGAGCGTCTTCGACCCCGACGTCGCCCGCGTCGTCGCCGAGGCGGTCGCCGCCGCCGCGCACCGCACCGCATCCGCACAGGAGGAATCCGCAGCATGACCACCCCAGCCGTCCAGGCCGCACCCGTCGTCGAGATCACGCGCGCGACGAGCATCGAGGGCGCCGACGAGATCCTCTCGCCGGAGGCGCTCGCCTTCGTCGCCGAACTGCACCGCCGCTTCGCCGGCACGCGCGACGAGCTCCTCGCCGAGCGGCAGGTGAAACGCGAGCGCATCGCCGCCGGCGGCACGCTCGACTTCCTCGCCGAGACGCGCGAGGTCCGAGAGGGCGACTGGCACGTGGCATCCGCCCCCGAGGCCCTGCTCGACCGTCGCGTCGAGATCACGGGTCCGGCCGCACCGCCGAAGATGGCGATCAACGCCCTGAACTCGGGCGCGCGCGTGTGGCTCGCCGACCTCGAGGACGCCACGAGCCCGACCTGGGACAACGTCGTCGGCGGCGTCAAGAACCTGCGCGACGCCGCCCGCGGCACGCTCGCCTACACCTCGCCCGCCGGCAAGCCGTACGCGCTGCGCACCGACCTGCGCCGCCCGACGGTCGTCACCCGCCCGCGAGGCTGGCACCTGCCCGAGCGGCACCTGCGCATCGATGGCGAGCAGGCCGTCGGCGCCCTCGTCGACTTCGGCCTGCACTTCTTCCACGCCGCGAAGCTGCTCATCGCGAACGGCCACGGCCCGTACTACTACCTGCCGAAGCTCGAGAGCCACGTCGAGGCCCGACTCTGGAACGACGTGTTCGTCTTCGCCCAGGAGCACCTCGGCATCGAGCGCGGCACGATCCGCGCCACGGTGCTCATCGAGACGATCCCGGCCGCCTTCGAGATGGACGAGATCCTCTTCGAACTGCGCGAGCACGCCTCCGGACTGAACGCCGGCCGCTGGGACTACCTCTTCAGCATGATCAAGGTGTTCCGCGACGCGGGCGAGGCCTTCGTGCTGCCCGACCGCGCCTCGGTCGCCATGACGGCGCCGTTCATGCGCGCGTACACCGAGCTGCTCGTGAAGGCGTGCCACCGCCGTGGCGCCGCCGCGATGGGCGGCATGGCCGCGGTCGTGCCCAACCGCAACGACCTCGAGGTCACCGCGGCCGCGTTCGAGAAGGTGCGCGCCGACAAGACGCGCGAGGCGAACGACGGCTTCGACGGCTCCTGGGTCGCCCACCCCGATCTCGTGCCCGTCTGCCGCGAGGTGTTCGACGCCGTGCTCGGCGACCGCCCGAACCAGCTCGGCCGGCAGCGGCCCGAGGTCGAGGTCACCGCCGCGCAGCTGCTCGACGTGGCCTCCGCCGACGGCGAGGTCACCGAGGCCGGACTGCACGCCAACCTCTACGTCGCCGTCGCCTACACGGCCGTGTGGCTCTCGGGCAACGGCGCGGTCGCGATCCACAACCTCATGGAGGATGCCGCGACCGCCGAGATCTCGCGCTCGCAGGTGTGGCAGCAGCTGCGCAACGGCGTCGTCTTCGCCGACACCGGCCGGCGGATCACGCCGGAGCTCGTGCGGGCCGCGCTCGCCGAGGAGGTCGGGCGCCTGCGCGGCGAGGTCGCCCCCGAGCTCTTCGCCCGCTGCTACGAGCCCGCCGCCGAGCTCATCGCCGACATCTGCCTGTCGGAGGAGTACGTCGACTTCCTCACGCTGCCCGCCTACGAGCTGCTGGACTGAGCATGGCGAGCGCACTCACCGCGGCCGACCTCGACCGCATCGACGCCCGGCTCGCGGCCACCGACGAACTGCTCGCCACCGCGTACCCGGGCGATGACGGCTCGCGCCAGCCCGTGCACACGGTGTACGTGCCGGCCGACCGGTTCGCTCCGGAGCTGCCCGCGCAGTGGGGGCGCGCCGCGATCGCGGCCGTCGACGACGCCGGGGGACTCGCGGCGCTCGCGGAGCGCGTCGGCATCCAGGCCGGCATCGCCGACGACGTCGTGCCGCGCGTCGCGGCCAAGCTCGAGCGCGAGCCCATCGAAGACCTGCGGCTGGACTTCGAGGACGGCTACGGCGACCGCGGCGACGAGGCCGAAGACGCGGATGCCGCGCTCGCGGCCGCCCGCGTCGCCGATGCCGTCGAGGCCGGCGTCGCGCCGCCGTTCATCGGCATCCGCTTCAAATGCCTCGAGGCGTCGACCAGGCGCCGGGCCCTTCGCACCCTCGACCTGTTCGTGAGCGGGCTCGTCGAGCGCGGCCCGCTGCCCGACGGCCTCGTGCTCACGCTGCCGAAGGTCACCACGGTCGCGCAGGTCGAGGCGATGGCGGATGCCGCGGCCGCACTCGAACGTGCCCATGGCCTGCCCGACGGACGCCTGCGCTTCGAGGTGCAGGTGGAGACGCCGCAGCTCGTGCTCGGCGCCGACGGCCGCTCGCCCGTCGCGCAGCTGCCGCTCGCCGCCCCCGGGCGCATCAGCGGCCTGCACTACGGCACCTACGACTACAGCGCTTCGCTCGCGATCGCCGCGCGCCACCAGTCGATGGAGCACCCCGTCGCCGACCTCGCCAAGGGCGTCATGCAGCTCGCGGTCGCCGGCACCGGCATCCGGCTCTCCGACGGCTCGACGAACGTGCTGCCGATCGGCGAACGGGCCGACGAGGCGTGGGCGCTGCACGCCAGACTCGTGCGCCGCTCGCTCGAGCGCGGCTACTACCAGGGCTGGGACCTGCACGCCCACCAACTGCCCACGCGGTACCTCGCGACGTTCGCGTTCTACCGCGAGGCCTACCCCGAGGCATCCGCCCGCCTGCGTGCGTATCTCGAGCGCACGCCCGGTGCCGTGCTCGACGAGCCGGCCACCGCTCGGGCGCTCGCCGATGTCGTGCTGCGCGGCGTCGCCTGCGGGGCGATCACGACCGACGAGGTCGCCGCCGACATCGGCATCGACCGCCCTGCGCTCGTCGGCCTCGCGCACCCGCGGCTCGCGGAGGTCGCCGCGGACCCCGTGACCGCCGGATGACGCCGGCCCGCGGCATCCGCCCCACCACATCCCACCCGACCGAGGTCGGCCCGCTCGAACAGGAACCCCGATGAGCTACTACACCCCCGAGGGCGGGCTGCCGCCCCAGACCGACCTGCTGACCGACCGTGCGGTCGTGAAGGAGGCGTACACCGTCATCCCGAAGGGCGTGCTGCGCGACATCGTCACGAGCAACCTGCCCGGCTTCGAGCAGGCGCGCTCATGGATCATCGCGCGACCCATCGCCGGGTTCGCGACCACGTTCGCCCAGCTCATCGTCGAGATCTCGCCGGGCGGCGGGGCCGCGCGACCCGAACCGGAGGCGGGCGTCGAGGGGGTCGTCTTCGTCACGACGGGCGAACTGACCCTCACGCTCGAGGGGGAGGAGCACCTGCTCGAGGCCGGGGGATACGCCTACGTGGCCGCCGGTGCCTCGTGGTCGCTCGAGAACCGCGGAGGCGAGATCACAGGCTTCCACTGGATCCGCAAGGCGTACGAGGCCGTCGACGGCATCGCGCCGCCCGCGTCCTTCGTCACCCGCGACCAGGACGTCGCGCCGCGCGAGATGCCCGGCACGAACGGCGCGTGGGCGACGACGCGCTTCGCCGACCCCGACGACCTGGCGCACGACATGCACGTGAACATCGTGACGTTCCAGCCGGGCGGGGTCATCCCGTTCGCCGAGACCCACGTCATGGAGCACGGGCTCTTCGTGCTCGAGGGCAAGGCCGTCTACCGCCTCAACGACGACTGGGTCGAGGTCGAGGCCGGCGACTTCATGTGGCTCCGCGCGTTCTGCCCGCAGGCCTGCTACGCGGGAGGGCCCGGCCCGTTCCGGTACCTCCTGTACAAGGACGTCAATCGGCAGATCCGGCTGACGTAGGCGCGTTGTCGCGGGGTTCGCCCCTCGTGCACGAGCCTCGGCGCCCGGCGATCCATGGGACATCGCCGGGCGCTTCGTCGTGCCCGCCGGCGGGTGCGGGGCTGGCTCGCCGCGGCATCCGCTCGCCGTGACATCCGCTCGCTGCGAGATGCAGGAAGTTCCGGATGCCGCGCGGCGTGTCGTGCCCCGAATCCTCGGCGTGTCGGCGGTTCTTCCTGCATTCGGCGGGGCGCGCATCCGACGGAGGTCGAGAAGGTGTTGACGCCCGCGCCACCCTCGCTTAGTATTTCATCACGCAGAAGTTAAATTCCGAATCGCGGAAACAAGAAGGAAGTCGATGATGACGTACACGGTGAACTGCTCGATCCTCCTCACCGAGCTGCCGCTCCTCGAGCGCCCAGCGGCCGCCGCCGCGGCCGGGTTCGGCGCGGTCGAGTTCTGGTGGCCCTTCGCCGAGGCGGTCCCGGCCGATCGCGACGTCGACGCCTTCATCGCCGCGATCCGCGACGCCGGAGTGCAGCTCACCGGCCTGAACTTCGCCGCGGGCGACATGCCGGGCGGCGACCGCGGCCTCCTCTCCTGGCCCGCCCGTGCGGCCGAGTTCCGCGACAACGTCGACGTCGTCGCCGGCATCGGCCGCGAGCTCGGCACGCGCGGCTTCAACGCGCTCTACGGCAACCGTGTCGAGGGCGTCGACCCCGCCGAGCAGGACGCCGTGGCGATCGAGAACCTCGCGGCGGCCGCGGCCGGCGTCGGCGCCATCGGCGGCACCGTGCTCGTCGAGCCGGTCAGCGGCGCGGCCCGCTATCCGCTGCTCACCGCAGCCGACGCGTTGCGGGTCATCGACGGCGTCCGCGCCGTGTCGGGCGTCGAGAACGTCAAGCTCCTCGCCGACTTCTACCACCTGGCCGTGAACGGCGACGACGTGGCATCCGTCATCGAAGCCCACGCGGCCGACTTCGGCCACATCCAGATCGCCGACGACCCCGGTCGCGGCGCCCCCGGTACCGGCACCCTCCCGCTCGACGCGTGGATCGCCCGCAGCCGCGAGCTCGGCTACGCCGGCCCCATCGGCCTCGAGTACAAGGCCCCCATCGACACCGCGTTCGCGTGGCCGGCCGCAGAACCCGCGGCCGCCGGCGCCGACGCCCGCTGAACACCAGGGCGTCACCGCGCCACGCACTCGCGGCCGGCCGCACCGGGACCCCCGCACGGCCCGCCGCCCCACACCTCACGCATCGCAAAGGACCACAGCATGACGAACATCGCAGTCATCGGACTCGGCATCATGGGCCTGCCCATGGCCCGCAACCTCCTGAAGGCAGGCCACGCGGTCGCCGGCTACAACCGCTCGCCCGAGCGCATCGAGCAGCTCGTTGCGGCCGGCGGCCGGGGCGCGGCGAGCGTCGCCGACGCGGTCGCCGACGCCGACGTGATCATCACGATGGTGCCCGACTCGCCCGACGTCGCGGCCGTCGCGGGCGGCGAAGACGGCATCATCGCGAATGCGAAGGCCGGCGCGATCTGGGTCGATGCCTCGAGCATCCGCCCGGATGTCGCGCAGCAGGTCGCCGCCGACGCCCGCGCCGCGGGCCTGCGCCCGCTCGACGCGCCCGTCTCGGGCGGCGAGCAGGGCGCCGTCGACGGCGTGCTCTCGATCATGGTCGGCGGCGAGGCATCCGACTTCGAAGCGGCCCTGCCCGTGCTGCAGGCCGTCGGCAAGACGATCGTGCACGTCGGCCCCTCGGGCGCCGGCCAGACCGTGAAGGCCGCGAACCAGCTCATCGTCGCCGTGAACATCCAGGCGCTCGCTGAGGCGATCCTCTTTCTGGAGGCCTACGGCGTCGACACCGATGCCGCGCTGCAGGTGCTCGGCGGCGGGCTCGCCGGCTCCAAGGTGCTCGACCAGAAGGGGCGCAAGATGCTCGACCGCGACTTCACCCCCGGCTTCCGGCTCGCGCTGCACAGCAAGGACCTCGGCATCGTCACCGGCGCCGCCCGCGAGGCCGGCATCGTCGTGCCGCTCGGGGCGCACGTCGCCCAGCTCGTGAGCTCGACCGTCGCCCGCGGCGACGGCGGCCTCGACCACTCCGGACTCTTCAAGCTCACCCTCGCCGCCGCAGGCCGCGAGTAACCGAAGGACACTCCCATGACTCGCATGCGTACCGTCGACGCCGCCGTACTGATCCTCGAGAAGGAGGGCGCCACCGAGGCGTTCGGCCTCCCCGGCGCCGCCATCAACCCGTTCTACTCCGCGATGCGCAAGCACGGCGGCATCCGGCACACCCTCGCCCGCCACGTCGAGGGCGCCTCGCATATGGCCGACGGCTACTCGCGCGCCGCCGACGGCAACATCGGCATCTGCATCGGCACGTCGGGCCCCGCGGGCACCGACATGATCACCGGCCTCTACGCGGCCATGGCCGACTCGATCCCGATCCTCTGCATCACCGGCCAGGCGCCGGTCGCGAAGCTGCACAAGGAGGACTTCCAGGCCGTCGACATCCAGTCGATCGCGAAGCCCCTCACGAAGATGGCGATGACGGTGCTCGAGCCGGCCCAGGTTCCGGGCGCGTTCCAGCAGGCGTTCCAGCTCATGCGCAGCGGCCGGCCGGGCCCCGTGCTGCTCGACCTGCCGATCGACGTGCAGATGGCCGAGATCGAGTTCGACATCGACACGTACGAGCCGCTGCCCGTCGCCAAGCCCGCGGCGACCCGCGCGCAGGCCGCGAAGGCGCTCGACCTGCTGACCGCCTCGGAGCGCCCGCTCATCGTCGCCGGCGGCGGCATCATCAACGCCGGCGCGTCGGCGCAGCTCGTCGAGCTCGCCGAACTGCTCGGCGTGCCCGTCGTGCCGACCCTCATGGGCTGGGGCACGATCCCCGACGACCACCGCCTCGCGGCGGGCATGGTCGGCCTGCAGACCTCGCACCGCTACGGCAACGAGACCTTCCTGGCCTCCGACTTCGTGATCGGCATCGGCAACCGCTGGGCCAACCGCCACACGGGCGGCCTCGACACCTACACGCGCGGGCGCACCTTCGTGCACGTCGACATCGAGCCGACGCAGATCGGGCGCGTGTTCGCACCCGATTACGGCATCGTGTCGGATGCCGCGGCTGCACTCGACGCGCTCCTCGTCGTCGCTCGCGAGCGGGCGAGCGCCGGGCAGCTGCCCGACTACTCGGGCTGGGCCGACGAGGTGCGCGAGCGCAAGGCGCGCCTGCAGCGCAAGACGCATTTCGAGAACGTGCCGATCAAGCCGCAGCGCGTCTACGAGGAGATGAACCTCGCGTTCGGCGCCGACACCACCTACGTCACGACGATCGGCCTCTCGCAGATCGCGGGCGCCCAGATGCTGCACGTCTTCGGTCCGCGCAAGTGGATCAACGCGGGTCAGGCCGGCCCCCTCGGCTGGACCGGCCCCGCGGCGCTCGGCGTCGTGCGCGGCAAGCCCGGCGAGACGGTGGTCGCCCTCAGCGGCGACTACGACTTCCAGTTCATGATCGAGGAGCTCGCGGTCGGCGCGCAGTTCAACCTGCCGTACATCCACGTCGTGGTGAACAACAGCTACCTGGGACTCATCCGCCAGTCGCAGCGCGGCTTCGAGATGGACTACCACGTGTCGCTCGCGTTCGACAACATCAACTCGCCCCAGGTCGAGGGCGGCCCCGGGCAGGGGTACGGCGTCGACCACGTGAAGGTCGCCGAGGGGCTCGGCTGCAAGGCCGTGCGCGTCGAGCGGCCCGAAGACCTCGGCGCCGCGTTCGCGGAGGCGGCGGCACTGCTCGAGGAGCACCGGGTGCCCGTGGTGGTCGAGGTCATCCTCGAGCGCGTCACGAACATCTCGATGGGCGTCGAGATCGACGGCGTCAACGAGTTCGAGGAGATCGCCGCCTCGCCCGAAGACGCGCCGACCGCGATCCTGTCGCTGCAGCGGGTCTGAACATGCGCATCGTCGTCGCTTCCGACAAGTTCAAGGGGTCGCTGACCGCCTCCGAGGCAGCGCACCGCGTCGCCTCGGGGCTGCGGTCGGCCGATCCCTCGATCGACGTGGTGTCGGTGCCGGTCGCCGACGGCGGCGAGGGCACGCTCGAGGCCGCGCTCGCCGCAGGCTTCGAACGTCGCACGGCGATCGTGACCGGCCCGACGGGTGCGCCCGACGAGGCCGCGTTCGCCGTGCGCGGCGAGATCGCCGTCATCGAGCTGGCGCAGGCGTCGGGGCTCGACCTCCTGCCGGGCGGCGCGCCCGACCCGCTCGGGGCCACGAGCTTCGGCACCGGCGAACTCCTGCGTGCCGCCCTCGACGCCGGATGCCGCGAGCTCGTGCTCGGCATCGGCGGCAGCGCCTCGACCGACGGCGGCGCCGGCCTGATCACGGCACTCGGCGCGAGGCTGCTCGACGCCGACGGCTCAGACCTGCCGATCGGCGGCGGCGCGCTCGCGCACCTCGCCTCGGTCGACCTCGCGGGCCTCGACCCGCGGCTCTCGACCGCGCACGTCGTGCTCGCGAGCGACGTCGACAATCCGCTGCTCGGCGTCACGGGCGCGGCCGCGATCTTCGGCCCGCAGAAGGGCGCCGACGACGCCGACGTCGCCGCACTCGACGCCGCGCTCGCGCGGTTCGTCGAGGTGCTCGAGGCGACGGATGCCGCGGGGTCGACGGATGCCGCGGGGTCGACGGATGCCGCGGGGTCGACGGATGCCGCGGTGTCGACGGATGCCGCGGTGTCGACGGATGCCGCGGTGTCGACGGATGCCGCGTCGTCGACGGATGCCGCGTCGTCGACGGATGCCGCGTCGTCGGCGGGCACCGCGTCTCCGTCGGGCACAGCGTCTCCGACGGGCGCGCCGGCCCGCGCGTTCCCCGTGCCGCCGCGCATCGCCGCGGCCACCGCGGGCGCGGGCGCGGCCGGCGGCGTCGGATTCGCCGCGCTCGCCGTGCTCGGCGCCGAGCGCCGGCCCGGCGTCGACGTGGTGATCGCCCTCACCGGCCTCGCCGAGGCGCTCCGCGGCGCCGACGCGGTCATCACGGGCGAGGGCAGCCTCGACGCGCAGAGCCTCATGGGCAAGACGCCCATCGGCGTGGCCCGTGCGGCGGCCGAGGCGGGCGTGCCCGTCTACGCGCTCTGCGGCCGCACCACGCTCGACGACGACGCACTCCGCGCCGCCGGGTTCGCGGGCGTGCGCCAGCTGCTCGAACTCGAACCCGACGCCGACCGCGCCATCGCCCAGGCGCCAGAGCTGCTCGAACGCCTCGCCGCCGAGCTCGCGGAGCAGATCGAGCTGGACCTCGTCGCGGCATCCGCCCCCTTCGACCTGGTCGTGCGAGGCGACCGCGTGCTCGTCGACGGCGAGTTCGCGCCGCGCGAGGTCGGGGTCCGTGACGGCGTCGTCGCGCGCATCGCCCCGCTCGGCGCGAACCTCCGGGCCGTACAGGCGGTCGACCTCGCCCTCGACGAGGTGCTGCTGCCGGGGCTCGTCGACACGCATGTGCACGTGAACGAACCCGGCCGCACCGAATGGGAGGGTTTCGCCTCGGCGACGCGTGCCGCGGCCGCCGGCGGGGTCACCACCATCGTCGACATGCCGCTGAACAGCGTGCCGCCCACGATCTCGGTCGAGGCCCTCGAGGTCAAGCGCGCCGCGGCCGAGGGCAAGGCGTTCGTCGACGTCGGCTTCTGGGGCGGGTTCGTCCCCGGCAGCCTCGAGCACCTCGCGCCGCTCGTCGACGAGGGCGTCTTCGGCTTCAAGTGCTTCCTCCTGCACTCGGGCGTCGACGAGTTCCCGGCGGTCACGGCCGACGAGATGGAGCAGGCGATGCGGGTCATCGCCGACGCCGACTCGATGCTCATCGTGCACGCCGAAGACGCGCACGTCATCGACGAGGCCCCGCATCCGCACAGCACCGACTACGGCGACTTCCTCGCCTCGCGCCCGCGCGCCGCCGAGGATGCGGCCATCGCCGACGTCATCGAACGCGCGACCCGCACGGGTGCCCGCGCGCACATCCTGCACCTGAGCTCGGGCGACTCGCTCGAGCGCATCGCCGCCGCCCGCCGCGAGGGCGTCGCGATCAGCGTCGAGACCTGCCCGCACTACCTGACCCTCACCGCCGAAGAGATCCCGCAGGGCGCCACCGCGTTCAAGTGCTGCCCGCCCATCCGCGAGGCGGGCAACCGCGACGCGCTCTGGCAGGGCCTCGAACGCGGTGGCATCGACTTCGTCGTCACCGACCATTCGCCGGCGACACCCGAGCTGAAGTTCGCGGGCGACGGGGACTTCGTCGAGGCGTGGGGCGGCATCGCCTCCCTGCAGCTCGGACTCCCGGTCGTCTGGACCGAGGCACGTCGCCGGGGCATCCCGCTCGCCCGCGTGGTCGAGTGGATGTCCGCGGCGCCGGCCCGTCGCGTCGGGCTCACGGCGAAGGGGCGCATCTCGGTGGGGGCCGCCGCCGACTTCGCCGTGTTCGCCCCCGATGCGCGGTTCACCGTCGATGCCCGTGCCCTCGAGCATCGGCACCCGGTGACGCCGTACGACGGGCGCGAGCTCATGGGGGCGGTGCGACGGACCTACCTGGCCGGCGCGCCCGTCGACCGCGAGCACGCACGCGGCAGGCTGCTGCGAAGGGGCGATGCGGCCGCCGCCCGCGCGTCGGGGCCGGGTCGACGCCCGGCTCCGACCGCGAACCCCGCGGCATCCGCGAACCCCGCGACATCCGCGAGCCCCGCGGCATCCGCGAACCCCGCGGCATCCGCGAACCCCGCGACATCCGCACCTCAGAACCGAACCCACGAACGGAGCCTCATGATCAACTCGTCCGACGAACTCGAGCCGGGTCAGCTCGCGCCCGATTTCACGCTTGCGGATGCCACGGGCACGGCCCGCACGCTCTCCTCGTTCCGCGGCGCGCCGGTCATCGTCTACTTCTACCCGGCCGCGTTCACCCCGGGGTGCACGGTCGAGGCCTGCGACTTCCGCGACAACCTCGCTGCGTTCCAGGCGCAGGGGTACACCGTGCTCGGCATCTCGCCCGACCCCGTCGAGCGGCTCGCCGAGTTCGCGGCCGCCGAGCAGTTGGGCTTCCCGCTGCTCTCCGACGTCGACGCCGAGGTGGCGCGGGCCTGGGGCGCCTGGGGGCAGAAGACGGTCGACGGGCGCACGTTCGACGGACTCATCCGCTCGACCGTCGTCGTCGACGCCGACGGACGGGTCTCGCACCTGGAGTACGACGTGACGCCCGTCGGGCACGTCGCCCGCCTCCGCGAGGCGCTGGGCGCGGAGTCGGCCGGGTCGGTCGGGTCCGTCGGGTCCGTCGGGCCCGCGGAGGCCGTCGGGCCCGCGGCATCCGTTCCCGAGGCGGCGACCGCATGAGCACGACGACGGTGACCGCGGTCGACGCGTTCAACTCGATGGACCGCGAGGAGGCGATCACGCTGCTGCGCCCCTGCGTCGATGTCGACCGCTGGTGCGAGCAGCTCGCCGATGCGCGGCCCTTCGCCTCCGCTGAGCTGCTGTTCGCGGCGGCCGAGCTCGCGGCGTCGCCCTTCGAGGCCGACGAGGTCGAGCAGGCGCTCGCGCACCACCCGCGCATCGGCGAGCGGGCCTCCGGCGGGCACACCGAGGCGGCGCTGTCCCGCGCCGAGCAGGCGGGCGTCGACCAGACGGACGCCGCCGTGGCCGCCGCGCTCGTCGAGGGCAACCGGGCCTACGAGCGGCGCTTCGGCCGGGTCTTCCTGATCCGGGCCGCCGGGCGCAGCGCGAGCGAGATCCTCGCCGCACTGACCGAACGACTCGGCAACACCGACGCCGACGAGGCGGCGGTCGTCGCCGACCAACTGCGGCAGATCGCCGTGCTCCGGCTGAAAGGAATCTTCGCGCCATGAGCATCTCCCAGATCACCACGCACGTGCTCGACTCCACCGTCGGTCGTCCGGCTGCCGGCGTCGCGGTCGAGCTGCACGCCCGCGACGGCGCCGGCTGGCGCCTCATCGGCACGGGCACGACCGACCTCGACGGGCGGGCGAAGCAGCTCGGCCCGGCATCGGTGCCCACCGGCGAGTACCGCCTGCGGTTCGACACCGGCGCCTGGTTCGCGGCCCGCGACACCCCGACCTTCTACCCCGAGGTGCAGCTCACCTTCCTCGTCGACGAGGAGGGGCGGCACTACCACGTGCCGTTGCTGCTGAGCCCGTTCGCCTATTCAACCTACCGAGGAAGCTAGAGAGAAGAACATGACCGACATCCTCACCCGCACCGAAGACGCCGCAGTGAAGAACGCATCGAACCCCGCGAAGGCCGCCGGCCCAGCGAACGCCGCGAACCCCGACTCGCAGGCGAACCCCGCCTCGCACGCGAACCCCGCCGGCATCGTGCTCGGGGCCAACCAGTACGGCAAGGCCGAGGTCCGCGTCGTCAAGGTCACGCGGGACACCGACCGCCACGAGATCGAGGACCTCAACGTCACCTCGCAACTGCGCGGCGACTTCGCGGGCGCCCACCTCGACGGCGACAACGCGCACGTGGTCGCGACCGACACCCAGAAGAACACGATCTTCGCGTTCGCGCGCGACGGGGTCGGCTCGCCCGAGCAGTTCCTGCTGCGCCTGGCCGACCACTTCACCGGCTCGTTCGACTGGGTCACCGGCGGCCGCTGGCTCGCCGAGAGCTACGCCTGGGAGCGCATCGTCGCGCACGGCGCCCCGCACGACCACTCCTTCGTGCGCAAGGGCCAGGAGGTGCGCACGGCTGCCGTCATCGCCGACGGCGACACGCGCCACGTCTTCGCGGGCCTCAAGGACCTCACCGTGCTGAAGACCACGCGATCGGGCTTCGAGGGCTACCCGAAGGACCGCTACACGACCCTGCAGGAGACGACGGACCGCATCCTCGCGACGAGCGTCTCGACCCGGTGGCGCTACGCCGACGGCGCCGAGGTCGACTACAACGCCGTCTACGACAACGTGAAGGCGATCCTGCTCGAGGCGTTCACCGAGAACTACTCCGCCGCCCTGCAGACGACCCTGTTCGAGATGGGCCAGGCCGTGCTCGAGGCGCACCCCGAGATCGCGGAGATCCGCTTCTCGATGCCGAACAAGCACCACTTCGTCGTGGATCTCGAGCCGTTCGGGCTCGACAACCCGAACGAGGTCTTCTACGCCTCCGACCGCTCGTACGGCCTCATCGAGGCGAGCGTCGAGCGCGAGGGCGCGACCAGTCCGGCGGAAGCGTGGGGCAGCCTCGGCGCCTTCTGCTGATCGAGACCGTCGTGGGGGGCCGGCGCCGCGCGTCGAGGCCGTGCGCCGGCCACCACGACACCCTTCACGCGACCTGTCGGCGACCGATACCCACCTCGTCGACACCTCGTCGCGCGACCTGCAGGAACTTTCGCCGTGGTGTCGGCGTGTACGGCCACGACACGCCGCCGCGCGGCGCATTCTTCCTGCAGCGACCGTTCCTCCACAGCTCCGAACCGACAAGCAGAGCGGATGCCGCGGGCATCGCCCCGGGTCGACGCCCCACTCCGTGCGCATGATCGTGGCATGACCCGACTCGATCGCATCCTTCGGAGCCTCGGCGAGGTCGCTCGCGTTCGCACCCTCGGCATCCACGGCGTCGACGAGCGGATGCTCCGGGTCGCCGTCGAGACCGGCGAACTCGTTCGCCCGAGGCAGGGGTGGGTCGCCTCGCGTTCGGCGGATCATGACCAGCTCCGTGCGGTCGCGGTCGGCGCCCGTCTGGGTTGCGTCTCGGCGCTCTCGAGGTGGGGCGTCTGGGCGGGCGTCGAGCGCGACCTCCATCTGCAGGTTCCGCGCACGGCCTCGCGGCTCCGCCGCCCGGCATCGGGCTGCCAGGCGTCTGCGCGTTCGGCGCAGCCCGGCGTCTGGCACCCGAACGTGCACGAGCGCCGGCGTCGAGGGCGGAGCATCCGCCTGGCCGATTGCGCCTGCGACGACGACCCGCAACGCGACGACGCGCAGTGCGACGACCCGCAACGCGACGACGACGCCCACCGCCACGACGACCCGCACGGCGACAGCGAGGCGCACGCCGATGCGAACGATGAGGGCGACAGGATCCGGATCCATTGGACGCGTGAATCGGTGCCCGCCTCCGCGCTCGACTGGATCGTCTCGCCGCAAGCGGCCCTCGCCTGCGCGATCCGCTGTCTCGACGCCGAGCACGCGGCCGCGACGATCGATTCGGCGTTGCGCGAGCGGGTGCTCACCAGGGCGCAGGTCGACGGCGTCATCGCCGAGGCGCCGGCTCACGCCGCGGGTCTCGTCGACGCCTTCACCGGTCGACCGGAGTCGGGCGTCGAGAGCCTGTTCGTGCGGCGTCTCGCCGGCATCGGTCTTCGCGTCGAGCCGCAGATCGATCTCGCCGGGTTCGGCCGGTACGACGGCCTGATCGAGGAGTGCGTGCTGTTCGAGGTCGACGGACGCGGGTACCACTCCGGGTCTGCGGAGTTCTTCTCCGACCGGGATCGCACGCTCGTCGGCCAGGCGTTCGGTCTTCCGGTCATCCGTCCGAGTGCACGCCACGTGCTCGAGGATTGGGCGACGGTCGAGGCCGCGGTGCTGCGCGTGGTCGGCGACGCCCGCATCGTCCGACGGCATCGAGGCCTCGACCTCACGTGAACTGCAGGAACTTCTGTGTCTCCGTCGGCGTGTCCGGCTCCGACATGCCGACGGCAGGCCGAGAGTTCCTGCAACTCACTTGCTCTCCCAAGGGTCGTAGTCGGCCAGCAGTTCCCCCTGCTCCGGCCGCTCGCCCTCGGGCACATGCTGCAGGTTGACCCGGATGCGGTACCAGAGCGAACTCGACCCGCGCATGCCGTCGACGAGCACGTCGGCCGGATGCAACGACCGCGCCACGTCGGGATGCTCCGCCTTCCACCGCTCGAGCGCCGCCATCGCCTCGGGCTTGGTCTTCGTGCGCGCGATCTCGATGAGCGGCATGCTCGACGCGCGCCGCCCCGACCCGTCCTTCGAGGAGGGCGGCTTCTCGGCGGGGCCGAGCTCCTCGGCGAGGCGCAGCAGCGCGTCGAGGCCTCCGACGGCGTCGGGGTCGTCGATGCCGGATGCCGCGTCCCCGCGCTCCTCGAACCGCTGCAGCACCGTCGGCACGGTGAAGAGCTCGGGATGCGACCCGCGCACCTCGCTCCAGTCGAGCGGCGTCGACACGCGCGCGTCGGGCAGCGGACGCACCGAGTAGGCGGATGCCACGGTGCGATCCTTCGCGTTCTGGTTGAAGTCGACGAACACGGCCTCGCCGCGCTCCTCCTTCCACCACCTCGCCGAGGCCATGCCGGGTGCCCGGTTCTCGACCTCGCGGGCGAGGGTCTCGGCGGCGAGGCGCACCTCGCGGTAGTCCCACTTCGGCTCGATGCGCACGTTGATGTGCAGGCCTCGCGAGCCCGACGTCTTGGGCCAGCCCACGAGCCCGTGGTCTTCGAGCACCTCGCGGGCGACCATCGCGACGTCGACGATCTGCGCCCATTCGACGCCGGGCATGGGGTCGAGGTCCACGCGCAGCTCGTCGGGGTGGTCGAGGTCTTCAGCACGCACCGGGTGCGGGTTCAGGTCGAGGCATCCGAGGTTCACGACCCAGGCGAGCGCCGCCGGGTTGCGGATCACCGCCTCCTCGGCCGACGTGCCCCGCGCGTAGTGCAGGGTCGCGGTGTCGACGAAGTCGGGGTGGTTCTCCGGCACGCGCTTCTGGAAGAACGCCTCGGCGCCGATGCCCTTCACGAACCGCTTCAGCACCATCGGGCGACCGCCCGCGCCCCGCAGGGCTCCCTCGGCGACGGCGAGGTAGTAGTGCACGAGGTCGAGCTTCGTGATGCCGGGCTCGGGGAACACGACCTTGCCCGGGCTCGAGATGCGCACCTCGTTCCCGTCGACCTCGATCGTCGTGGCTTCGCCCTTCGAAGGACTCACGGGTTCCACACTATGGCGGGCCGCGCCCGGGCGACAGGGGTGGCCGGGCGGCCGGTCGGCTCGGCTCGAGCGCGGAGTCAGACGGCGACGGATGCCGCGGAGCCGGCGTATCGGCGCGGCGTCTGGCCGATCACCACCCGGAACCGGCGCGAGAAGTGCGCCTGGTCGGCGAAGCCGAGGTCGGCCGCCAGCGCGGCGAGCGGGGGAGGATCGGGTGCCGCGAGCGCCTGCGCCGCCTCTTGCATGCGGTAGCGGCCGATGAGCCATTTCGGCGTGAGCCCGAGCTGTTCGTGCACGAGCCGTTGCAGCGCCCGGGTACCGAGGCCCGCGGCGTCGGCGAGCTGGTCGACGCGGAGGATGCCTCGGTCGGTCTCGGCGAGCTCGACGATGCGTCGCAGCAGGTCGGCGTCGGCGCCGAGCTCGAGCCGCTGCGCGCGGAGCCAGTGCTCGAACACGGTGATCGCGGCCGCGTCGTCGCCCGCGGCGACCACCTCGCGCACGCGAACGGCGAACCCGGCGGAGGCTTCGGCATCGACGGTGCGAAGCTCATCGAGCGGGATCGACGACCCGATGAGCGCGCTCACGCGCCCGTGCACGAGCAGGCGCGCGACGCCGGGCTGCAGGAGCACGCCGAAGGCCGCGCCCTCACCCTCGAGGCGCTGCACGCTGTGCCCGATCTCGGGCCCGTACAGGCCTGCCGTCGACGCCTCGACGACGAGGTTCGCCGAGGGATAGTCGAGCACCCCCTGTTCGACGACGACGTCGGGCGGCAGGCGCCAGCGCGGGATCCAGACGTGCCGCACGAGGTGCGCCAGGTCGTCGCTCACGGAGTGGCGGGCGAGCCGCACGGGTGCGTCGGGCGAGACCGCCTGCTCGGCCGCGGCGTCGCCGAGCGGGGCGATGCCCGGCTCGCCCGACGCGTTCGCGAGCACCCCCTTGGTGGCGACTGCGGCGGCACCCGCGCGTGAGCGCCAGTAGTCGTCGCCGGCACGCGCGTCGCCGCGCGCCGGTCGCTGCGCGCCATCCGCCATGCCCTCAGTCTGGCCGGCACCACCGACATCGCTCCCACCGACATCGCTCCCGCCGACATCGCTCCCGCCGGCGCCGCCGACGCGGCGCCCGTCGACGCCGCGCCCGCGGCATCCGGTCGCGAAGCGGTCCCGTCCTCCCCGCACGGGCGTCGCGTTTGTTCAAGACCTCGGCTCGCGGCATCCGTACCGTGGCGGACGACCTGGAGAACAGGCACGACGAACCGCCGCGACGAACCGCCGCGACGCACCGCCGCGACGCACCGCCGCGACGCACCGCCGCGACGCACCGCCGCGACGCACCGTCGTGACGCAACCGAGGAGGAGAACATGAGCGACTTCGAGATGACCCTGTACATCGCCGCCGACCCGCAGCGCGTCTGGGACGCGATCACGGGCGAGGAGGGCAGCCGCGCCGTCATGTGGGGCTCGGCGCTGCGGGGTGAACTGACGCCCGGCGGTCGCTTCGAGTACGTCGGGCCCGGGCAGGACGGCGACGACACGGTGCACGTCTACGGCGACGTGCTGCAGGCCGAGCCCGGTGTCGTGCTGCAGCTGACCGAGCACCCCGGTCCGACCTACCGCGAGAACCACGTCGAGCTCACGAGTCGCATGACCTGGCGCCTCGAGGCCGCGGGCGAGAACCTCACGAGGCTCACCTTCACGAACGACCGGTGGAGCGACGCGCACCCCGCCGAGGCCGAGACCTCCGAGACGTGGCCGCTCGTGCTCTCGAGCTTCAAGTCGTGGATCGAGACCGGCACGGCGCTGCCCTTCCCGTCCGAGTAGCGGGAGTAGCGTGGGGCGACCACGCGCACGCGATCACGCGGCCTGCGCGTCCGGCGAGAGGGAGACCATGCGGCGACTGCTCGACTTCAGGATCGTGCGCTGGGAGATGAAGGTGCTCTACGTGGCGGTCGCGTGGATCGTCGGATTCGTGATCTCGAACCCGGTGCGATCGACCGGTGCGCCCCCGCTCCTCATCGTGTTCGTCGACCTGGTGATCAACGCGGCGGCGTTCACGCTCGCCGTGCGGATCTTCCGTGGCGCCGACGAGCCCGTCGAGCCGCCCAGGGCGTGGTGGCGCATGACCGCGTGGCCGACGCTGAGCCGGCGGCTCGGGATCCTGTTCGTCGTCCTGACCGCGGTGTGCGCGGTCGGTTTCGGGCTCGACGCGGCGGGCGTGCCCGAACTCGCGTCGACGCGGGTCGACGGCTCGGCGGCCGCGACCGCGTTCGGTGCCATGCTGCAGAGCGCGGCGCTCGCCTTCCTCTACCTGAACTCGGCGACCCGCATGAAGCGGCTCGGCATCGTGAAGCCCGTGCCGCTGCGACCCGACCCGAAGCTGAAGCTGTAGGTACCGCCGACGCCGGAGGGCCCGTCGCTAGGATCGTGCCCATGGGGGACGACGCGGTCAGGCAGGCACAGGAAGCGGCGGCGGCAGCGGCCGAGGCGGCGGCGGCGCTGCAGGCGCAGGCGCAGGAGGCGATCCGCAAGGCCGAGGAGGCCGCGGCGCTCGCGCAGGCGGCGCTCGACGCGCAGCAACAGGCGACGGATGCCGCGGGGCCGGCCGCGCCCGCAGACGCCGCCCCCGCGGCATCCGCCCCCGAGGCCGATGCGGCGAAGGCGCCACCGACCACGGACGCCGGTCCCGCGGCATCCGCCCCCGACCTGCCGCCCGCGCCGCAGCCCGACACCGCCGCGCCGGCCGGCCCGCTCGACGCCGACGCCGTCGCCGCGATCCGCGCGGGCTACACGTTCGAGGGCGCCGCGCTCGAGATGGGCGCGCTCGTGAACGGCGAGGCACTGGCTGACGTGCAGGTGCGCATCCCGCTCGCGATGACGAACCGGCACGGACTGGTCGCGGGCGCCACAGGCACGGGCAAGACGCGCACGCTGCAGGTGCTCGCCGAGCAGCTCGCCGCGAACGGCGTGGCCGTGTTCGCCGCCGACATCAAGGGCGACCTGTCGGGCATCGCGACGCCGGGCGAGGGCAACGAGAAGCTCCTGACGCGTACCGCGGGCATCGGGCAGGCCTGGGAGGCGGCATCCTTCCCGGTCGAGTACTTCTCGCTCGGCGGCATCGGCAAGGGCGTGCCCATCAGGGCGACGGTCGCGGGGTTCGGACCGCTGCTGCTCAGCAAGGTGCTCGGGCTCAACGGCACGCAGGAGTCGAGCCTCGGGCTCGTCTTCCACTACGCCGAGAACAACGGCCTCGCCCTGCTCGACCTCGAAGACCTCCGCGCCGTGCTGCAGTACCTCACGAGCGACGACGGCAAGGGCGAGCTCGACGGGCTCGGCGGACTCTCGAAGGCGACGGTCGGCGTGATCCTCCGCGAGCTCGTCGCGTTCGCCGAGTCGGGCGCCGACGCCTTCTTCGGCGAACCCGAGATCGACACGGCGGAGTTCCTGCGCGTGGCATCCGACGGTCGCGGCGTGGTGAGCCTGCTCGAGGTCCCGGGCGTCGCCGACAAGCCGACGCTCTACTCGACGTTCCTCATGTGGCTGCTCGCCGACCTCTTCAACGACCTGCCCGAGGTCGGCGACCTCGACAAGCCCAAGCTCGTGTTCTTCTTCGACGAGGCGCACCTGCTCTTCACCGACGCGTCGAAGGACTTCCTGCAGCAGGTCGTGCAGACCGTGCGGCTCATCCGTTCGAAGGGGGTCGGCATCTTCTTCGTCACGCAGACCCCGAAGGACGTGCCCGCCGACGTGCTCGCGCAGCTCGGATCGCGGGTGCAGCACCAGCTGCGCGCGTTCACGCCCGACGACGCGAAGGCGCTGCGGGCCACCGTGTCGACGTACCCGAAGTCGGGCTACGCGCTCGAGGAGGTGCTCACGAGCCTCGGCACGGGCGAGGCGATCGTCACCGTCATGAACGAGAAGGGCGCTCCCAGCCCGGTCGCCTGGACGCGCCTGCGCGCCCCGCAGGGCCTCATGTCGCCGACGCCGGATGCCGCGATCGACGCCGCCGTCGCAGCGTCGCCGTTGCAGGCGAGGTACGGCACCGCCGTCGACCGGGAGTCGGCGCACGAGATCCTGACCGCGAAGATGAACGCCGCCGCGACCGCCGCGCAGGCCGTCGAGGACGCCGCGGCGAAGGCGAAGGCCGACGCCGAGTTCGCCAAGCAGCAGGCCGCCGTCGAGAAGCAGCGCGCCAAGGAGGCGAAGGCCGCGCAGGCCGAGTACGACCGCATCATGAAGCAGACCGGCGGCTCGCGCACCACCTCGCGCAGCACCGGCGCCGGCAGCCGCAGCCGGGCGAAGAACGACTCGGTGCTCGAGCAGGTGCTCGGCTCCAAGGCGACGCGCGACGTGCTCACGAGCGTCGTCGAGGGCATCTTCGGCACGCGCCGCCGCCGCTGAGCGGCCGCCGGTCCGGCGCGCGCCCCGACCCTCCAGCTCCGCGTCGGTCGGATGCCGTAGGCTCACCGTTCGTGCCCGAACAGACGTCAGCCTCCGTCGAAAGCGCCGCGACGCGGCATCCGTTCATCAGGGGCTACCGCCCAGAAGACCGAGCGGATGTCTCGCGCATCTGCCTGCTCACGGCGTCGGGCGGCGGCGACGCGACGGGGGTCTACTCCGACGACTCGCTCATGTCCGAGGTCTTCGCGCTGCCCTACGTGACCTACGCGCCCGAGCTCGCGTTCGTCGTCGACGACGGCGCGGGGCGTGCGGTCGGCTACATCATCGGCGTCGCCGACACCGCGGCCTTCATCGAGTGGTGGACCCGCGAATGGACCCCCGGCTTCGTGTCGCGGCATCCGTCGCCCGGTGCTGCCACCGCCCACACGCCGAAGTTCTCCGAGGCCGACCTGCTGAAGGCCGGCGCCGATCCGTCGCGCATGCGCATCGCCGAACTCGGCGAGTACCCCGCGCATCTGCACATCGACCTGCTGCCCGAACTGCAGGGCAAGGGTTTCGGCCGGCGGCTCGTCGACACGCTGCGCGACGCCCTCGCCGAGCGCGGCGTTCCGGGCGTGCACCTCAGCATGGACCCGAACAACACGAACGCACGCGCCTTCTACGACCGGCTCGGATTCCATGAGCTCGCGTCGAGCAAGCCGAACTCGCCGCTGCTCGGCATCGCGACCGCCCGCGCCCGGCCGGTCGAGTAGCGCGCCAGCGCGTATCGAGACCCGCGTCCCGCGGCAGCGCTCAGCGCGTGAGCGAGCGCCGCTCGAACCAGTAGAGCAGGTGCGGATCGGTCTCGCGCAGTTCGGCGAGCGTCACCGGATCGGTGCGCACGGTCTCGTTCACGTCGAGGATCCCGGCGACCCGGTCCATGGTCGAGGTGTTCCAGAAGCGGCCGCGCATGCGGAAGACGCCGCGGCCGTTGCGGCTCACGACGAAGAGCTCCTGCGTGGTCTCGAGGCTGTTGCCCTGGTAGAGCTGCACGCGCAGCACGGTCGCGACGTCGCGCGCGGCGATCGTGTACGTGCCGCCGAAGAAGCCCCGCTCGACGATGCCGTAGCGGCTGACCGAGGCCTGCGTGCGCTGGTACGCGATCCATGCGAACACGAGCAATGCCGCGATGATCGCCGCCGCCCACGCGAACAGCCACCAGGCACTCGACGGATCGAGGATCCAGAGCTGCGTCGCGACGATCGGCAGCAGCAGCGCCGCGATCGAGAAGCCGATGTTGCGGCCGAGGGTGCGACGCGGCCTCAGGGTGTACACCCTGAGGCCGTCGCCCCTTACTGCCCCGGATCCGATGGAGGAGCCCCCTGCGTCCCCACTCCGTGTATCCATCCTCGCCGCTGACATCTCTGACAGCATGCGGGAGACGGGGCCACCTGCGCTATTCGGCATTAATGAGGACACGGATGCCGCAGCGTGTCGTCTCGCCGTCGTCTCCGGCCTCGCTGGCAGCCCTACCGGCGCCGAGATGTCGGAGATTCGGGCCCATGCGGCTGCACGGGAAGGCGAAGGCACCGATTCTCCGACATTCCGTCCGGGCCACGGGCCACGGGCCAGGGGCCGGGCGGCGGCGGAACGCGAAACGGCCCGATCAGGAGCTGGCCGGGCCGTTCGGGCGATGCTGGCGGAGGATGGGGGATTCGAACCCCGGATGAGCGCTGTGCGTCACCCGGAATTCGTTCCCTCTTCGGCGGAGGATGGGGGATTCGAACCCCGGATGAGCGCCGTGCGTCACCCGGAATTCGTTCCCTCTTCGGCGGAGGATGGGGGATTCGAACCCCCGAGGGCTTGCACCCAACACGCTTTCCAAGCGTGCGCCATAGGCCACTAGGCGAATCCTCCTGATGACCCCTCACGCACCCGCCAGAGCCCGGTTACCCTTGCTGCGTTTCCGCCCTGGGGGAGTTGGCCTGGATGGCGCCACGTGAGGAGCCTCGGACAGTCTACCCGAGCCGCGCGGCCCGAATGAACGCGGGCGGGTTCAGCGAGCGGATGCCGCGGCTCGGCGTCGCACCGCGAGGTACGCGTCGAACGCCTCGCGGCTCGTCTTGCCGGGCGTGTAGCCGAGCTCGGCCTTGAGCCGCGTGTTGTCGAGCACGGGGCGGTACCGCAGGAACCCGACGCGGTCGGCGTCGTGCACGGTCAGCCGCAGGGCGTGGCCGATGCGCAGCGCGGTCGCGAGCAGGCCGGGCGAGACCTCGAGCGTCGGGGTGCCGAACGCCTCGGCGATCTCGCTCACGGTGACCTTGCCGTCGCCGGCGACGTTGAACGCGCCGGTGACCGAACCCGTGGCGCCCTGCACGATGGCGCCCACGACGTCGTCGACCCAGATGAACACGAACGGGCTCTCGGAGCCGCGGATCTTCAGGATGCGCCGACCCTCCCAGAGCGCCGTGATCTGGTTCGACACCGACGGGCCGAGGATCGTGCCGATGCGCAGCACGACCTGGCCGAGCTCGGGGTGCGACTCGCGGTACGAGGCGAGCATCTCCTCGACGAGGCGCTTGTGGCGCGAGTAGCTGAACTCCTCGTTGCCCCGGATCGGGTCGGTCTCGGTCAGCCACTCGGGGCTGTCGGCGTGGTAGCCGTAGGCGGCGCCCGACGACGACACGACGATGCGCCGCACGCCGCCCGCGACGGCGGCCTCGAGCACGTTGCGTGTGCCGTCGACGTCGACGCGGCGCTCGATCTCTTCGCTGAGTCCGCCGGGGTTCACGATCGCGGCGAGGTGCACGATCGTGTCGATCGCGTGGCGCTGCACCACGTCGGTCACGGTCGCGGCCTCGGTCACGTCGCAGGTCTCGACGATCACACCCTGAGGGGCGGATGCCGCGGGCGGGCGCACATCTCCCGAGACGACGAGCTCCACGTCGGGGTGCGCGGCCAGGGCGCGCACAGCGTTCGAGCCGAGGAATCCGCTGCCGCCCGTGACGAGCACGCGCCTCATGCGGAGGGCTCCGAGGACGGCGCCGCAGGCGCCGCGGCGGACGGCGCCGAGGATGCGAGCGACGCCGCGTACGCGGCATCCGCCTTCCTTGTGACGCGGGCCCAGACCGTGGCGAGCGTGAGGCCGGCGATGATGTCCCAGATGCCCCACCAGCCCGCGACGATCGCCATGCCGCCGAGGCCGCCGAAGAAGGTGAACACGAGGCCCAGCCCGAGGCCGGCGTTGCGGATGCCGACCTCGAACGTGAGGGCCTTGCGCTCCCGGCTCGGCAGGCCGCCGATGCGTGCGCTCGCGTAGCCGAGCCCGAGCGCGACGGCGTCGTGCAGGAACACGGCGACGAGCACGACGCCGATGTAGGCCATGAAGATCGTCCAGTTGCCGACGAGCGCGATGACGATGAAGCCGACGAGCGCGGCGAGGCTGATCCAGCGGGCGTACGGCTGAACGCGCCCCGCGAAGCGAGGCCACTTCGCCCGGATCAGGAGCCCGGCGAAGAACGGCACGCCGATGATGAGGAAGATCTCGAGCAGCATCTGCCAGCCGTTCAGGCTCACGGAGTGCGTGAGGTCGGCGGCCTTCGGGTGGATGCTGCCCCAGAACACGACGCTGATCGGCAGGATGAAGATGTACAGCACGTTCGCGACGGCCGTCATCGACACCGACAGGGCGACGTTGCCGCGGGCGCGGTACGTGAGCACCTGCGAGATGTTGCCGGGCGGGCAGCACGCCACGAGGATCATGCCGAGCGCGATCGAGGCCTGCACGTCGAGCAGCAGCGTGAGCCCGAACGTGACCGCCGGCAGCAGGATGATCTGCGCGAGCAGCGCGATGATCATGGCCTTCGGCGCCTTGAGCACGGCCTTGAAGTCCGACGGCGCCGTGTCGAGCGCGATGCCGAACATGATGAACCCGAGCACCACGTTCAGCGCGATCATCGAGCCGGGCGTGAAGTTCAGGACGACGTCGTCGATGTTCATGCGCGTGCCTCCTCGGCTGCGGTTCCCGCGGGTGAGGTCACAGGGGCGGATGCCGCGGGCAGGGTGCCGAGCAGCTTCTTCACGGTGCGCCGGTAGGCGTCCTTGTTCACGTAGTACGACATGCGTTCGAGCCCGAGGTACCTGTAGCCTCCGCTGAGGTCGGGCCACGAGGCATCCGCCCCGGATCGGAACGCGGCTGCGGCCTCGGGCTCGCGCCGGCTCGCGGCGAGGTAGGCGGCGATGAGGTCGGCCTGCTCGGCGCGGCCCTGCCAGCCGATGCCGGATGCCTCGATCATGCCGAGCACGAAGAGGCCGTTGAACGACGGCGGGAACATGTTGAGGTAGAGCTTCGGCGACGCGGCAGTCCAGTTCAGGTGCGCGCGATCGACGAACGGATAGTCGAGGTGGTAGCCGGTCGCCAGCATGATGAGGTCGTACTCGCCCGAGGTTCCGCCGACGAAGTGCACGGTGTGCCCGTCGAAGCGGTCGATGTCGGCCACGATGCGCAGGTCGCCCTGACCGAGGTGGTTCAGGATCAGCGTGTTCACGATCGGGTGCGACTCGTAGATCTTGTAATCCGGCTTCGGGAAGCCGAACCGCACGGGGTCGCCCGTGAACGCCTGCAGCACGCGCTTGTCGAGGAACTGCTTGATCGGCGCGGGCAGCGGGCGGCCCTGGTTGAGCGTGTCCGAGGGCTTGCCGAAGAGGTAGCGGGGCACGAAGTAGTAGCCGCGGCGAACCGACATGTCGACGGATGCCGCGTGGTGCACGGCGTCGACGGCGATGTCGCAGCCCGAGTTGCCGGCGCCGATGATGAGCACGCGCCGGCCGTCGAACACCTTGGGCGACTTGTACGCGCTCGTGTGCATGATCTCGCCGGCGAACTCGCCGCGGAAGCTCGGCACGTTGGGCTCGGCGAGCGTGCCGTTGGCGAGCACGACGGCCGAGTACTCGCCCGTGGTGACCTCGCCGTCGGGGCCGGTGGCCGTGACGAGCCATCCGCTCGCCCCGGTGTCGTCGCCGTCGACGGGCTCGACCGAGGTGACCCGGGTGTCGAAGCGGAAGTGCTCGCGCAGCCCGAAGGCGTCGGCGTACTCGCGGAAGTACGCGAGCAGCTCGCGATGACTCGGGTAGTCGGCGGTCGAACGCATCGGGAACTCGGCGAACTCGGTCGTCGTGCGGCTCGAGATGAGGTGCGCAGACTCGTACATGGTCGAGCGCGGGTTGTCGATGTTCCAGAGGCCGCCGACGTCGGCGCCGGCCTCGAAACCGTGGAAGGGGATGCCGGCGCGGCTGAGCGCGCGGGCACCGGCGAGGCCGGAGGGGCCCGCTCCGATGAGGGCGATGGGGTTCACTGGCGGTTCCTGGGCTGGGTTCGGGCCGATGGGGGAGACGGCCCGGCTCCGGGGCGGCGTGGCGGGGTTGCGCCTGCCTCGGGGGCCGAATCAGCATAAGCGACGACGGCTCGGTTTTCCGCCGTGCGGCCTGCCGGTCGAGGAGGTGCGCCGGCATCGCCGTGTCATCCGCACGACGGATGCCGCGGCATCCGTGGTTCAGACCCCGGTACGACGTGGTGGGCACCCGCAGCCGATGTGCGCCGCCGAGCCCGTTCGTAGCGTGGAGACAGTGAACAGATCCACCGCGCTTCCCCTCCTTCCCGCCGTCTCGCCGTCGGCCTCGGCCTGGCTTCGCCACCCGGCGGCGACCGCCCTCCGTCTCGCCGGCACGTGGCTGGTGCTGCTCGCCCTCGGCATGATGTGGGCCGCGCGCATCGTGTTCCCGGGCAACACGTACGTGAGCGGGCTGGGCGCGGCGGGGGAGATCACCGCGCTCGCCTTCAACGTCTCGCTCGGCATGGTCGCGCTCGGCGGAGCGGCCGCGGCCGCCGGGCTCTGGGGCCTTCGCAGCGGGCGAGGCCTGTTCGGCGCGTGGGCGGTGAGCACGAGCCTCCTGGCCGCGAGCGGGATGTTCGCGATCGGCGCCGCCGTGCCGTGCAGCAGCGGCTGCCCGATCCCGCTCACGCCGGGTGCCGCGCCGCAGGACCTCGTGCACACCGCCGCCGCCGTGCTCGGCTTCGCGTTCGCCGGCGTCGCGATCATCCAGACGCTCCGGCTCGGGCGGGCGTACGCGATGCTCGCCGCGCCGAGCCTCCTGCTCGTCGTCGCGACCTCGGCCGCGGGCGGCATCCTCTCGCTCGCGGGCGTCGCCACCGGGCTCGGCGGCTGGCTGGAGCTCATCGCCACGACGGCCGCGCTGCTCTGGCTCGCCGCGGTCTCCTGGGCGACCCAGCACCGGGTCATGACGGCGCCGCGGGCGGATGATCGGCGGGGGATTCCCAGTCGCCACGCGCTGCCCGCCCAATAGGCTGGACGCGTGGCGCACCGCATCTACATCTGCTCTGCCGAGGGCAACACCGGCAAGTCCACGGTCGCGCTCGGCGCGCTCGACACGCTCACGAGGCGCACGAGCCGGGTCGGCGTGTTCCGCCCCATCGCGAGGTCGACCGACGAGCGCGACTACGTGCTCGACCTGCTCCTCGCGCACGAGGCCGTCGTGCCGCTCGCCTACGAAGAGGCGATCGGGGTCGACTACGACGCCGTGCACGCGAACCCCGACGAGGCGCTCGCCGAGATCGTGCGGCGCTTCAAGGCGGTCGAAGAGCGCTGCGACGCCGTCGTCATCATCGGCTCCGACTTCACCGACGTCGGCAGCCCGACCGAGCTCGCCTACAACGCGCGCATCGCCGCGAACCTCGGCGCCCCCGTGCTGCTCGTGCTCGGCGGTCGCGTCGGCGGCGGGCGCCCCCGCTCCGAGCACATCGGCCACGCCGAGGCGCGCACGCCAGACGAGGTGGCGCAGCTGGCCGACCTCGCCGTCGACGAGCTCGCGCGCGAGCATGCGAGCCTGCTCGGCGTCGTCGTCAACCGCGCCGACGCCGACCGGCTCGACGAGATCGTCGACGCCGTTCGGCCCGTCATGCGACGTGTGCCGGCACATGAGGCCGTCGGCCACGACGACCGCGGCGCGGCATCCGTCGGCGTGTGGGCCATCCCAGAAGACCAGGTGCTCGTCGCACCGTCGATGCGCTCGATCATGCAGGCCGTCGACGGCGAGCTCTACGCGGGCGACCCCGACCTGCTCGACCGCGAGGCGCTCGGCGTCGTCATCGCGGCGATGTCCATGGAGAACGTGCTGACCCGCCTCATCGAGGGCTCGGTCGTGCTCGTGCCGGCCGACCGCAGCGAGGTGCTCATCGGCGTGCTCACCGCGCACGCGTCGGCCACGTTCCCGTCGATCTCGGGCATCGTGCTCGTGGGCGGCTTCCCGCTCACCGAGCAGGTCGAGCGGCTCGTCGAGGGCCTCCGCGCGGGCCTGCCGATCATCCGCACCGACCTCGGCAGCTACGACACCGCGGTCGCCGTCACGCAGACCCGCGGGCGGCTCGCGGCCGAGTCCCAGCGCAAGCGCGACACGGCCCTCTCGCTCTTCGAGAAGCACGTCGACGGCCAGGCGCTGCTCGACCTGCTCGACGTCGCCACGCCAGAGGTCGTCACGCCGCTCATGTTCGAGTACGGCCTGCTCGAGCGCGCCCGCAGCGCGCGAAAGCACATCGTACTGCCAGAGGGCTACGACGACCGGGTGCTCCGCGCCGCGGCCACGCTGCTCGCGCGCGACGTCGCCGACCTCACGATCCTCGGCGAAGAGATCGAGGTGCGCTCGCGCGCGATCGGCCTCGGCCTCGACATCTCGCGGGCGACCGTGCTCTCCAACCACGACTACGTCTACGTCACGCGCTTCGCCGAGGAGTACCAGCGCCGCCGCGCGCACAAGGGCGTCACCCTCGAGCAGGCGCGCGACACCGTGCAGGACGTCTCGTACTTCGGCACGATGATGGTCGAGCTCGGCCTCGCCGACGGCATGGTCTCGGGCGCGATGCACACGACCGCGCACACCATCCGCCCGTCCTTCGAGATCGTGAAGACCAAGCCCGGCGTCGACGTCGTCTCGAGCGTGTTCCTCATGGCGCTCGCCGATCGCGTGCTCGTCTACGGCGACTGCGCCGTCGTTCCCGACCCCACGGCCGAGCAGCTCGCCGACATCGCCATCTCGTCGGCGCTCACCGCGGCGCAGTTCGGCATCGAGCCGCGCGTGGCGATGCTCTCGTACTCCACTGGCGAGTCGGGCACGGGCGCCGACGTCGACAAGGTGCGCCGGGCCACGGCCCTCGTGCGCGAGCGGGCGCCGGAGCTCGCGGTCGAGGGGCCCATCCAGTACGACGCGGCCGCCGACGCCGCGGTCGCGCGCACCAAGCTGCCCGAGTCCGATGTGGCGGGGCGGGCGACCGTCTTCATCTTCCCCGACCTCAACACGGGCAACAACACCTACAAGGCGGTGCAGCGCTCCGCCGGCGCCGTGGCCATCGGCCCCGTGCTGCAGGGGCTCAACAAGCCCGTCAACGACCTCTCGAGGGGCGCGCTCGTCCAAGACATCGTGAACACCGTGGCCATCACGGCGATCCAGGCGGCGGATGCCTCGTGAGCGTCGTCCTCGTCGTCAACTCGGGTTCCTCGTCGCTGAAGTATCAGCTCATCGAGGTCGAGCGCTCCGAGACCCTCGCGAGCGGACTCATCGAGCGCATCGGGCGGGGTGAGGGGCACGCGCGGCACCGCGACGAGGGGGCCGACTCCTCCTGGGATGTGGACGTCGACGTGCCCGACCACGAGGCCGCCTTCGCGGTCATGCTCGAGGCGTTCGCCGCGCACGGACCGTCGCTCGAGGCGCATGCCCCGGTCGCGGTCGGGCATCGCGTGGTGCAGGGCGGCGCGCGCTTCTTCGAGCCGACCGTCATCACCGACCTCGTGAAGATCAACATCGACGAGCTCTCGGTGCTCGCGCCGCTGCACAACCCGGCGAACCTCGCGGGCATCCGTGCGGCCGAGCGGGCGTTCCCCGGCGTGCCGCACATCGCCGTGTTCGACACCGCGTTCCACCAGACCATGCCGCCCGCGGCCTACACCTACGCGATCGACCGCGGGCTCGCCGAGAAGCACCGGGTGCGCCGCTACGGGTTCCACGGCACGTCGCACCGGTTCGTCTCGCGTGCGGCGGCCGAGTTCCTCGGGCAGCCGGTCGAGAACCTGCGCCTCATCGTGCTGCACCTCGGCAACGGGGCCTCCGCCTGCGCGGTGGCCGAGGGGCGTTCGGTAGACACCAGCATGGGCATGACCCCGCTCGAGGGGCTCGTCATGGGCACGCGCTCCGGCGACATCGACCCCGCCGTGCTGCTGCACCTCCAGCGCCGTGCCGGGCTCGACGCCGAGGCCACCGACCGCCTGCTCAACTCGCAGAGCGGCATCCTCGGCCTCAGCGGGCACGCCGACATGCGCGACCTCGAGGCGGCCCGCGCGGCCGGCGACGAGGCATCCGTCATCGCCTTCGACGTGTACGCGCACCGCATCCGCTCGTACGTCGGCGCCTACGCCGCCCAGCTCGGCCGCGTCGACGCGATCGTGTTCACCGCGGGCGTCGGCGAGAACTCCGCGACCGTGCGCACCGCCGCGCTCGAGGGGCTCGAATGGTTCGGCGTCGAGCTCGACGACGAACGAAACGCGTCGCGCGAGCAGGGTGCGCGGCGCATCTCGACCGATGCCTCGCGCACGGCCGTGCTCGTCGTGCCCACGAACGAGGAGCTCGAGATCGCCCGCCAGACCCTCGAGGTCGTCGGGGCGTAGCGCGGCGCGGGGCTCGGCGCCCCGCTCCGGCGCGCCCGATCCGGCGGCCGTCCTCGCACGCCCGATCGGGCGCCAGAGTGCGCATCCGGTGTCACCGATCCGGCACTCGGGCGCCGATCGGGGATCGCTCGGGGTCGATCGACGCGACCCCCCGTTCGGGGGGGACCTTCACGCACCTCGAACGGCGTCGATGTGAATCGCGATGTGAACGCTCCGGCGTGCGGGCGATCGCCCTCGGGCAGGGCGGTCACCCCTCACTACCGTCCTGAAGTACATGGACACCGCTGTCCGTCAGGACGGTCAGACGCGATTTCGGGGGAAACACAGCATGCGAAGACGATCATTGGCACTGAGGGGGGTCGCGGCCACCGGCGCAGCGGCGCTCTTCGCGTTCGGGTCGGTGACGACCGCGAACGCCGCGACCGGAGATCCATCCGAAGCACTGGGGCAATTCGTCGGTGCCGACCTGCTCGACTTCGACGCCGCGGACCTCGCGTTCGCGTACGCGTCGGACCCGGGCGGTCCGCCGCTCGACACCGACCCGTTCAACGCGTCCGTGCTCGACGCGCTCGGGCTCGAACTCGACCTCATCGGCGACGGGCTCCTGCAGGTGCCGCTGGTCACCGATGGCACCGGCCCGGGCCTGCTCGACCTCGGCGAGGTCGGAGCGGTGAGCAGTTATGCCTCATCGCCGTCAGAGAACGAGGCAGTGGCCGCGACCGGCCTCATCGCCGACGACGGCACGATCGCCGTCAGCGAAGACGCGGACCCGGCAGACCACGGCAACGCCACCGTCAACCTCACCGACCTGCTCGACCAGCTCGGCGTCGCCGCGGTGACCGACCAGCTCGTCGACGAGGTCTCCCTCGAGGTCGGCGCACTCGCGACCCGTGCGGTCGACGAGGCGTTCAGCGATCCGACCTCCGACTACCGGGTGACCGACCTGAAGTTGCAGGTCTCGAGCCCCGCAGTCGGCGAACTCGCCGAATCGTTGCGCGGGGTGCTCACCGCGGCGACCGGCGATCTCACCTCCGACCTCAATGCGCTCGTCGGACCCGGCGGTGCGATCCAGTCGGTCGTCGACGCGATCAGCGACGTGAACCTGCTGGGCGTGGCATCCGTCAGCCTCGGCAACGCGACCGTGGCGGTCACGCCACCCGATCTCGAAGGGGTGGTCGACGATCTGCTCGGCGGGCCCGGCGCGATCCTGGTGAGCGACGACGGTGCGGTCACGATCGACCTCGTCGCCGGCACCATCTCGGTCGACCTCGCGGCGCTCGTGAACCCGGGAGGGCCGAACCTGAACGGGCTCGCCCCGAACACCTCCGTGCTGACCACCGAGACCATCTCGGCGATCACCGCGGGCGTGACGAACGCGCTCGGAAAGGTCGTGGGCAACCTCACGGCCGGCATCGACACCGCGCTCCAGTCGACCGGACTCACGGTCGACATCGAGCTCAGCGCCGTCGCCCTCCCGGCGCTCGGCGGGATCCCGCTGATCAACGCGCCGATCGTCATCGACGGCACGCTCGCCGAGTTCGCCGCAGGCACGGCCGAGGTCGACACCTCGGGTCTCACCCTGCTGCCCGGCGCGCCGAGCTGCCTCGGGGCGATCGTGCTCGGAGCCTGCGTCGGCGTCGACATCAACGTCCTGCTGGGCTCGGTGCTCGACCTCGTCGTCGACACGGTCGCGCCGACGATCCTCGCCGGCGTGCTCGGTCCGGTGTCGGATGTGCTGACGGCGAGCGGGCCGGCCATCACGGCATCGCTCGACGTGGTCATCGGCGAGGTGCTCGGCCTGCTCGAGCCCGCGCTCGACGGACTGCTCGCGAACATCGTGACGATCGTCATCAACGAGCAGCCCACCGCGGCGCCGATCAACGCCTCCGGCGGTGATCTCGGGCCCGGATCGTTCACGGTGCGCGCTCTCGCGGTCACGCTCCTGCCGAACGTCGCGAACTCGAACGTCGTGAAGCTCGATCTCGCCTCGTCGTCGGTGATCGCGGCTGAGGCCGTGGCCACGGTCGACATCGTCGAGGACTCGGTCGAGCCCGGTGACGACATCACCATCGAGGGCGACGGCTGGAACCCCGACGGCGGCGACGTGACGCTCGTGTTCACCGACGCCGGCGGAACGGAGATCGGCACGGCGACCACGACGGTCGGCGACGACGGCACCATCTCGACGACCTGGACGGTTCCCGAGGGAACCGACCCGGGCACCGTCACCGTCACCGCCACGCAGGGCCCCGCCACCGCGACCGACACGGTCGAGGTGCTCGATGTCGCCGTCGATGCCGACACGGATGTCGCGGTCGATGTCGACACGGATGCCGACGCCGACACCGATGCCGCGGATGCCGCGGCTGACGTCGATGCGGATGCCGATGTGGACGCGGACGCCGATGTGGACGCGGACGCCGATGTGGACGCCGACGCCGATACGGATGTCGCTGCTGACGTGGATGTGGACGTGGACGTGGACACGGATGCCGCTGCAGACGTTGACGCAGATGTGGACGCGGATGCGGACACGGATGCCGCAGCTGACGTGGATGTGGACGTGGACGTGGACACGGATGCCGCTGCAGATGTGGACGCGGATGCGGACACGGACGCCGCAGCTGACGTGGACGCGGATGCCGATGTGGACGCGGACGCTGATGCTGACACGGACGCGGCTGCCGACGTGGACGCGGATGCTGACACCGATGCCGCAGCTGATGTGGATGTGGATGCGGATGCGGACACGGATGCCGCAGCTGATGTGGATGCGGATGCTGACACGGATGCCGCAGCTGACGTGGATGCTGACACGGATGCCGCAGCTGACGTGGATGTGGACGCGGATGCGGACACGGATGCCGCTGCAGATGTGGATGCGGATGCGGACGCGGATGCCGCTGCAGATGTGGATGCGGATGCTGACACGGATGCCGCTGCAGATGTGGACGCCGATGCTGACACCGACGCCGCAGCCGACGTGGACGCTGATGCTGACACGGATGCCGCTGCAGATGTGGACGCTGATGCGGACACGGATGCCGCAGCTGACGTGGATGTGGACGCTGATGCTGACACGGATGCCGCTGCAGATGTGGATGCGGATGCTGACACGGATGCCGCTGCTGATGTGGACGCTGATGCTGACACGGATGCCGCTGCAGATGTGGACGCCGATGCTGACACCGACGCGGCTGCAGATGTCGATGCCGATGCTGACACGGATGCCGCTGCTGATGTGGACGCTGATGCTGACACGGATGCCGCTGCAGATGTGGACGTTGACGCCGACACCGACGCGGCTGCAGATGTCGACGCCGATGCTGACACCGACGCCGCTGCTGACGTGGACGCTGATGCTGACACGGATGCCGCTGCAGATGTGGACGTTGACGCCGACACCGACGCGGCTGCAGATGTCGATGCCGATGCCGATGCCGACACGGATGCCGCAGCTGACGTGGATGCGGACGCAGACACCGACGCCGCAGCCGACGTCGACGCGGATGCTGACGCAGACGCCGATCTGGGTACCGTCGATGCCGACGCCGCAGCTGACGCCGACGCCGACGCCGACGCCGCGGCTGACGCCGACACGGACGCCGACGCCGCGGCTGACGCCGACACGGACGCCGACGTCGCGGCTGACGCCGACGCCGCGGCCGACACGGACGCCGACGCAGCGGCCGATGCCGATGCCGACGCCGACACCGACGCCGGTGAGCCCGTGGACGAAGCGCAGGCGACGGTCAAGTACCGTTCGATCGTGCGGGCGACCGGGGTCGTGCAGGAGGTCTACGGCACCGGGTTCCAGCCCGGTGAGACCGTGACCGGCACGGTTCACTCGACGCCGTTCAACCTCGCTCCGGCGGTGGCCGACGACTCGGGCAACGTCACGTGGACGTTCCCGATCGACGCGGCCTTCGAGCTCGGCGACCACCGGGTCGACCTGGTCGGCTCGGAATCGGGTGAGCTGCCCACCGAGCGGGAGGACACCGCGTTCACCGTGACGACGCCGGCCACGGCACCGTCACCGGCACCGGTCACGTCGTCCTCGGGCGGCGGAAGCACGCTTCCGTCGACCGGCTTCGACCAGCTCTGGCTGGCCCCGGCCGGCGCGGTGCTGCTGATGCTCGGAGCGACGTTCCTCATCGCACGAAGGAGGCGGATCGAGAACTGATCCACTGCGGGTGCGGCCGCGTCGCGCTTGACGCGGCCGCACCCCTTCTCACCATCGCCCGCACCAGCGAAGAATGAGGATCCTCTTGCGCAGTATCCGGATCAAGAAGGTCGCGACGATCGTCGCGTTCGTCGTCGTGGGAGCGTACGTCGCACTCACGCTCCTGTTCGTCTCCCCACCGAATCCGGTGAAGACGGCACTGTCGGGGGTGACGAAGGCGGCGAGTCCGTACTTCTCCCAGAAGTGGAACGTCTTCGCGCCGAACATCATGCGCTCCAACCCCGAGTTGCGCGTCCAAGCGCAGTGGCGGGCCGACGACGGCAGTCTCGTGAAGAGCGACTGGGTCAGCATCACCGAGGTCGAGTTCGGCGCGGTTCCCGGCAACCCGCTGCCGTCGCGCATCCAGAAGCAGTCGTGGAACACCCTGAGCTCCTACCTCAGCCGGTTCCGCAAGCTCGACGACGACCAGCGCGCGGTCGTGCAGGACACGTTCATCGAACGTCACGACGGCGGGTACCGTGCGAAGCCGTCCGACGAGCTGATCGACCAGCTCACCGAACTCGGTTCGAGCCGTGGCACCGTGGTCGACCTGCTGCGATACGACTACATGGTCAAGGAGTACGCGACGTTGTTCGCGACGGCGTACTTCGACCACGACATCGAGCGCATCCGGTGGGAGATCACCCGGGAGCGGCCGAACGACTACGAAGAACGGTTCTCGACGCAGCAGCAGCACGAGCCCACGCAGGTGCGATTCGGATGGCGGCAGGCCGACGACCGGGTGCCGCCGGCGACGATCGCCGTCTTCGAGGATGTCATCGCACGATACGGGGGCCGGGCATGAACGCGACCGAACTGAAGCCGGGTCGGCTGTTCGACCGGGCGACCGAGTGGATGACCGGCACCGAGCGTGCGACGTACAGCATGTCGGCGCTGCGGATCCTCTACGGCGCCGCGATGCTCTGGTTCCTCCTCGTGAGCGCCGCCGACCGGCACTACCTCTGGGGCCTCGCCTCGACCTGGGTCGATCCGGCGGTCGACCGCCGCGGGTATCCCGAGCTGTTCCGCATCGTCTTCCCGAAGGACGACCCGTTCGTCTTCGACCTGAACTACGGCATCCTCATCGCCCTGGCGCTGCTGTTCACCGCCGGATTCGCGACGCGCATCGTGACGCCCGTCCTGCTCGTCTTCTGGGTGGGCCTCTCGACGAACAGCGTGTTCCTGACGAACGGCGGCGACCTCGTGATGCGGATCACCCTGACGTTCTGCGTGTTCGCGGAGCTGTCCAGGCACTGGTCGGTCGACGCATGGATCCGAAGGCGCCGTGGCGTGGCATCCGTCTATCCACGGGTGATCACGAGCCGCATCCCCGCGTGGCTGAGTCCGGTGCTGCACAACACGGTCGTGGTGCTCTGCGCCTACCAGATCATGCTCATCTACGTGAACTCGGGCGTCTTCAAGCTGATGGGCGCCGAGTGGGTCGAGGGCAGCGCCCTGTACTACGCGCTCAACCTCGACGTGTTCCGGGTCTTCCCGGGGCTCAGCGACCTGGCCTGGCAGGTGTCGCCGTTCGTCGTCGTCGGCTCCTGGCTCTCGATCTGGGTGCAGCTGCTGTTCCCCGTGATGCTGCTCTGGCGACCGACGCGGTATGCGGCACTCGCGTTCATCATGGCGATGCACTTCGGCATCGGACTGTTCCTCGGGCTGTGGCCGTTCTCTATGGCGATGATCGCGCTCGATCTCGTCTTCGTGCGGGATGCCTCGTGGGAGCGTGCGTTCGCCTGGGCGCGCCGGGTGTGGGCGGCCCTGCGCTCCGCTGCATCACCCCGAGCGGATGTCGCGACCGAGGGGACTGCGGCGGCTCCCGCGGGTGCCGTCGCGGGCGCATCCGCTGCCGCCGGCGCGGCCACGGCCGCAGAAGCCTGAGCAGCGCATGCCGTCGGTCGCGGTGGTCGGCAGCGGGCCGAACGGGCTCGCCGCGGCCGTCACGCTCGCGGTCGCCGGCATCGACGTGGTCGTCTACGAGGCCGAGCAGACGATCGGCGGCGGGGCGCGCACGATCGAGGCGCTCGAGTCGGGCGCACGGCACGACTGGGGGTCGGCCGTGCACCCGATGGCGATCGCGTCGCCGTTCTTCCGCGCGTTCGGCCTGGCCAGGCGGGTCTCGTTCTCGACGCCCGAGCTCTCGTACGCGCAGGCGATGCCCGGCGGTGCGGCGCTCGCGTGGCGGTCGCTCGAGCGCACCGCCGAGGGGCTCGGCGCCGACGGCGCACGATGGGGCCGGATGCTCCGTCCGCTCGTCGAGGCGCGCGACGAGCTGCTCGACACCGTGCTGCGGCCGGTGCTGCCGCCGCGGCATCCGCTCGTCATGGCCCGGCTCGGCGTCACGGCGCTCCGGCACGGCACGATGCTCGCGCGCTCGGCGTTCACCGGCCAGGCGGCATCCGCGCTGCTCGCCGGCGTCGCGGCGCATGCGAGCGGGCCGCAGCCGTCGATCCCCTCGGCGGCGACCGGCCTCGTGCTCGCGGCGCTCGCGCACGGCGACGGCTGGCCGATTCCGATCGGCGGTTCGCAGGCCATCGTCGACGCGCTCGTCGCGGAGCTGCTCGCGCACGGCGGACGCATCGAGACCGGTCGGCGCGTGGCATCCGTCGCCGAGCTCGGCGACGTCGACGCCGTCGTGCTCGACGTGCCGCTCGCGGCGCTTCCCGATCTCGTGGCCGAGGCGCTGCTGCCCGATCGCGCGCTCCGGGCGCTCGACCGGTACGTCGCCGACCACGGGCGCCCGGGCAACGGCCTCTGCAAGGTCGACTACGTGTTGAGCGAGCCGGTTCCGTGGGCGGATGCGCGGCTGGCCGACGCCGGCACCGTGCACCTGGGCGGCACGGCCGCCGACGTGCGCGTGGCCGAGGCCACCGTGTCCGCGGGCGGGGTGGCGAGGCATCCGTACGTGCTGGTCTCGCAGCCGAGCCGATTCGACCCGACGCGCGCGCCCGCCGGACGCCACGTGCTCTGGGCGTATGCGCATGTGCCCCACGGGTCCACGGTCGACGCCGAGCCGATGGTCACCGCGCACCTCGAGCGGTACGCTCCCGGATTCCGCGACACGATCCTCGCCGGGCGGGCGACGCCGGCCGCCGCGTTGGAGGCGGCCGATGCGACGCTCGTCGGCGGCGACATCGGCGGTGGGATGCCGTCGATCAGGGGGCTGCTCGCGCGCCCGGTCGTGGGGCGGCATCCGTGGCGCACTCCAGCGCCGGGCGTCTACCTCTGCTCGGCCGCGACCGTGCCGGGGCCCGGCGTGCACGGGATGGCGGGGCACCAGGCGGCCCGCACTCTGCTGCGCGACCGGTTCGGCGTGGAGTTCGACGAGGCGCTGCTCGCTCCGCGCACGCGCGTGGCCTGAGGGCCGGGGCTCGGGCCCAGCCGGGCGCGCTCCTGCGAGGCGTTCCGGGGTGGAGGCACCTCGGCGAGCATCCTCCAGCGCGGAAACCGTCGCGGAAACGACTGCCTCTGATCTGCAAGAGATGTTGTGCAAGAAGCCTTGCAGAAGTACGCTGGGCCCATGACCGAATCAGCGGACCCCCGACCCGAACGCCGAGGCGAGCGCGACGAGACGCGCATCGACCTCCACGATGCGGGCTCGATGCGGGCGCTCGCGCATCCGCTGCGGCTGCGCATCCTGGGCGTGCTGCGCACCGGCGGTCCGCACTCGGTCGGCATGCTCGTGCAGGCGACGGGCGCGGCATCCGGCTCCGTGAGCTACCACGTGAGCACGCTCGCCAAGCACGGCTTCGTGGTGCCCGCCCCCGAGCGCGAGCGAGACGGCCGCGAGCGCTGGTGGAAGTCCGCGCACGAGATGACCGTGATGCACGCCGAGGACTACCTGGGCGACCCCGAGCGGCGCGAGGCGGCCGAGGCGATGCGGCGCACCGTGCTCGAGTCTTACCACCGCGAGCTGCTCGACGCGCTCGACGCCGAGCTCTCGCTCGAGCCCGAATGGGTCGCCGCATCCGACTCGAGCGACGCGGGCGGCCACCTCACGATCGACGAGATGCGCGAGCTCTCGGCCGAGCTCGCCGCCGTCCACGACAAGTGGTGGGCCCTCGGTCGCGGGCGCGAGCCCGGGCCCGACACACGCCTGGTGCGCTGGATCACGCATGTGTTCCCGAGGCCCGAGCGATGAGCACGCGACCGGCGGCCGGCTCGCAGGCGACGGCGGTGACGGATGCCTCGAGCGTGACGGATGCCTCGAGCGTGACGGATGCCTCGAGGGTGACGGATGCCGCGACCCCGACTTCCGTCGCCGCGCCGCCGTCGCCCGGTGCCGCGGACGCCCTGACCCGTCCGTCGACGGAACAGGACACGCCGACCGGGACGCCGACGGCGCAGGGCGCCCCGCGCCGGCGCCTGCCGATCCTCGCGCTGTTCACGGCGCAGTTCTTCTCGCTCTCGGGCAACGCGATCGCGCTCATCGCGATCCCGATCATCGCGCTGCAGCAGACCGGGTCGCCGCTCGCCGCGGGTGTCGCGGGCGTGTTCGCGACCGTGCCGCTCGTGCTCGGCGGGGCCTTCGGCGGCGTGCTCGTCGACCGGTTCGGCTACCGCGTGTCGAGCATCGTCGCCGACCTCGCGAGCGGGCTCACGGTCGTCGCGATCCCGGTGCTCGCGGCGACGGTCGGCCTGCACTTCGGCGTGCTGCTCGCGCTCGTGTTCCTCGGCGGGCTGCTCGACCCGCCCGGCGACACGGCGAAGACCGTGCTCGTGCCCGACCTCGCCGCGCTCGCGCGCATGCCGCTGGCGCGCGCGGCGGGCGTGCAGTCGACCGTGCAGCGCACCGCCACGATGATCGGCGCGGGCATCGCCGGAGCCGCGGTCGCCCTCGCCGGGCCGATGCCGGCGCTGCTGTTCGACGCGGCCGGCTTCCTCGTCTCCGCGCTGCTCGTGTTCGCCTTCGTGCCGCGGGCGGCCGCGCGGGCGGCACGCGAACACGAGCGCGAGCACGAGCACCAGTCCGAGCGCGAGACCGAGAACGGGCACGAGACCCTGCCCGGGGCCGCGTCGGGCGCCGGGCACGAGACATCCGCCGGGCACGAGACATCCGCCGGGCACGAGACATCCGCCGGGCACGAGACATCCGCCGGGGGATTCGTCGCCGGCATCCGCTTCCTGGTGCGCTCGCCGCTGCTGCTCGCCGTGGTGCTGCTCGTGACGCTGACGAACGCGATCGACGCGGCCGGCATGACCGTGCTGAAGCCCGTGTACGCGACCGAGGTGCTCGGCGAGCCGGCGCTGCTCGGCGGCATGATCGCGTGCTTCGCCGGGGGAGCGCTCACGGGATCCGCGGTGTTCGGCTGGATCGGGCACCGTTGGTCGGGCCGCGCGATGTTCGCGGTCTGCTTCATGCTCGCGGGCGGTCCGCCGTACCTCACGATGGCACTCGGTGCGCCGCTGCCCGTGCTGCTCGTGGTGCTCGTCGGCTCGGGGCTGGCCGCCGGCATGCTGAACCCGATGATCGCCACCGCCATGTACCAGGAGGTGCCCGACGGCATGCGCGCGCGCGTCTTCGGGGCGATGACCGCCGGCGTGGCGGCGTCGATGCCGCTCGGCGCACTGCTCGGCGGGCTCGCGGTCGAGCACCTGGGCCTCACTCCCACCCTCGTCGCGGCCGGATGCCTCTACCTGGTGCTCGGCTCGACGCCGCTGTTCGTGCGGGCGTTCGGCGGGCTCTCGAAGGCGTCGGGGCGGCCGACGGTGCCGGCTGCGGACTGAGGCCGGGTCGTGGCATCCGCCCTTCGAGACCCGCGGATGTCGCGGCGTCGCCGTTCAGGACCGCGGATGTCGCGGCATCCGCTGGCTTCGGATCGAGAGGCCGGACTCAGCGCACGTGGCGTGCGCAGTCGATGCAGAGCTCCGCGGTGGGGCGTGCGTCGAGGCGGGCGACCGTGATGCGGTTGCCGCAGTTCGAGCAGTTGCCGTAGCTGCCGTCGGCGATGCGGGCGAGCGCGTGGTCGATGTCGGCGAGTTCGGCGCGAACGTCGACGAGCACGGCGCTGCGCTGCGACCACTCCTGCGTCATGGTCGGGCCCTCGGGGTCGTGCTCGTCGTCGGCCGTGGCGTCCGTTCGCGCGATGCGCACCTCGGTCATCGCATCGTCGAACTCGGCGAGGCGCTGCTCGGCGTCGGCGCGCTCGGCACGCAGCCTGGCCTCGAACCTCGTGAGCTGTGCCGGTGTCATCGTCGTCGCCGTCATGCGTCCCCCTTCGGTCACCGCATGCTACGCCAGGGGCCGCCGGTTCCAGTGTCGGACGCGGCAACTAACATGGAGCCCGTGGTCACCGCCCTGTATCGCCGTTACCGGCCCGAGACGTTCGCCGAGATGATCGGACAGTCGCAGGTGACCGATCCGCTCATGACGGCGCTGCGCACCGATCGCGTCAACCATGCCTACCTGTTCAGCGGCCCGCGCGGCTGCGGCAAGACGACGTCGGCGCGCATCCTCGCCCGCTGCCTGAACTGCGCCGAGGGCGCGACCGATGTCCCGTGCGGGGTGTGCGCGAGCTGCGTCGAGCTCGCCCGCGGCGGCGGCGGCTCGCTCGACGTGGTCGAGATCGACGCCGCGAGCCACAACGGCGTCGACGACGCGCGCGACCTGCGTGAGCGCGCGATCTTCGCCCCGGCTCGCGACCGCTACAAGATCTTCATCCTCGACGAGGCGCACATGGTCACCCCGCAGGGGTTCAACGCGCTGCTCAAGCTCGTCGAAGAGCCGCCCGAGCACGTCAAGTTCATCTTCGCGACGACCGAGCCCGACAAGGTGCTCGGCACCATCCGCTCGCGCACGCACCACTACCCGTTCCGGCTCGTGCCGCCGGGGCCCATGCTCGAGTACGTGCAGCAGCTCTGCACCGAGGAGGGCGTCGAGGTGGCGCCCGGCGTGCTGCCGCTCGTGGTGCGCGCCGGCGGCGGTTCGCCGCGTGACACGCTCTCGCTGCTCGACCAGCTCATCGCGGGCTCAGAGGGCACGAGCATCGACTACGAGCGCGCGGTCGCGCTGCTCGGCTACACCCACGGCGCCCTGCTCGACGAGGTCGTCGACGCCGTCGGGCGCGGCGACGCCGCCGGCGCGTTCGCGGCCGCCGACCGGGTGGTGCAGACGGGGCAAGACCCCCGCCGTTTCGTCGAAGACCTGCTCGAGCGGCTGCGCGACCTCATCGTCGTCGCGGCCTCCTCGCCCGAGGCGGCCGCCGCCGTGCTGCGCGGCGTTCCCGCCGACGAGCTCGCCCGCATGGCCACGCAGGCCGCCGCCTTCGGCACGGCCGAGCTCTCCCGCGTGGCCGACCTCGTCAACCAGACCCTCACCGAGATGAGCGGCGCCACCTCGCCGCGCCTGCATCTCGAGCTCATGCTCGCGCGCGTGCTCGTGCCCGCGGCCGACGACACCCAGCGCGGGGCACTCGCCCGCGTCGAGCGGCTCGAGCGCCGCGTCGGCGTGATCGATGCCCCGGGTTCCGTTGGTGGCGGCGGCCCGCCCGCGACCGAGCGCGCGCCCGCTCGGGTGGCGCCGGCGCCGGCGGCCTCCGTGCCGACTGCCGCGCCCGCGCCCGCGCCGGTGTCCGCCTCGGCGACCCCGGCTGCGGCCGACCGGCCGAACTCCGAGCCCTCGCGCGTCGACGTCACCGAGGCGGCTCGGGTGCTCGCGTCCGAGGCCTCGGCTCCCGGCGGCGCCTCCTCCGCGTCTGCGGCGTCTGCGGCCTCCGCGTCTGCGGCCTCCTCCTCCTCCTCCTCCTCCTCCTCCTCGGCCCCCGCGTCGGCCGACGACGCTGCCCCCGCGACCCTCGCGGCTCCCGCTCCGGCGCGCCCCGTCGGCCCGGTCTCCCTGCAGCAGATGCGCGACGCCTGGCCCGAGGTGCTCGCCTCGCTGAAGCGCGTCAGGCGCACCGCCTGGATGGCCGCGCTCACCGCGCAGGTCATCGAGTACCGCTCCGACGACGACGTGCTCGTCCTCGGATTCCCGAGCCAGAACGACGTGAACGACCTCAAGGGCAGCGTCGGCGCCCAGAGCCCGGCCGAGCTCCTGCGCGCGGCCATCGCCGAGGTGCTGGGCGTGCAGGTCAAGTTCCTTCCACGGGTCATCGGCGGGCAGGGGGGCCAGGCGCAGCAGGCGCCGGCGTCCGAGCCTCCGGGGTCCTCGCCGCAGGCTCCTGCGCCGACCTCGGCGGCCGGCTCGTCGGCTCCTTCGTCGGCTCCTTCGTCGACTCCGCCGTCGGTCACCGGCACGCCGGCTGCCGAGCAGCCGTCGGTCGCAGGCTCGGCACCGTCCGGCTCGGCAGCGGGCTCTCCGCAGCCCGGGTCGGGTTCGGCATCCGCCGGCGCGACGCCCGCGCAGTCGGGTGCATCGCAGTCGGGTCGCGCCCCTTCGGGTTCGGCATCGGCCGCGTCGCAGTCGGGTCGTGCGGCTTCGGGTTCGGCGCCGTCGGCGCCGGCCGCCTCCGCCTCGACCGGCCCGGTCGACTCGTGGGCGACGGTCGCGATCCCGCGCGACGAGCCCGCGTCCGAGGCCTCCGCCGGGTCGGCGACGGCCGTGCTCACGGCGGTGCGCGAGGCCGAGGCGCCGGTCGCGGCGTCGACCGATCGGCCGCAGCAGGCCGACCCGGTGGCGCAGGCCATCGTCGATGCGCCTGCGGCCCGCTCGGTCGCCACCGTGCCCGATGATCTCGACGCCCCGCCGCTCGACGACGAGGCGCCGTTCGATCCCGACTTCGACCGGGTCGCCCCGGCCGACGAGCCCGGGTCCGCCCCGGCGCCCTCGGCCCCGTCGTCGGCTCCCGCTGTCGCAGGCGGCGCCGTGACGAGCGGCGCGCAGGCGTCTGCGGCCAAGACCGTCGCCGACCCGCAGCGCCGCACCAAGCCGGCGGCGAACTCCGTGCACGGCGGCATCCAGCGCTACGGCGAGGCCGTGGTGCGCGAGGTGCTCGGCGCCACGTTCCTCGAAGAGGTCGAGGCGCCCGCGCGTCCCGGCTTCGGTGAGCGGGGCTAGCGCATGTACGAGGGCATCGTCCAAGAACTCATCGACGAACTCGGCCGGCTCCCCGGCATCGGGCCGAAGTCGGCGCAGCGCATCGCGTTCCACATCGTGCAGACCGAGCAGTTCGACGTGAGCCGGCTCGCCGAGATCCTCTCCGAGGTGCGCACGAAGGTGCGCTTCTGCGAGATCTGCGGCAACGTCTCCGAGCAGCAGACGTGCGGCATCTGTCGCGACCCGCGCCGCGACCCGGCACTCATCTGCGTCGTCGAAGAGGCCAAAGACGTCGTCGCCATCGAGCGCACCCGCGAGTTCCGCGGGCTCTACCACGTGCTCGGCGGAGCGATCAGCCCGATCGACGGCATCGGCCCAGACGAGCTGCGCATCCGCCAGCTCATGCAGCGTCTCGCCGACGGCACCGTCACCGAGGTCATCATCGCGACCGACCCCAACCTCGAGGGCGAGGCCACGGCCACCTACCTCAGCCGGCTGCTCACGACCCTCGAGATCCGGGTCACCCGGCTCGCCTCGGGCCTCCCCGTCGGCGGCGACCTCGAGTACGCCGACGAGGTCACCCTCGGCCGTGCGTTCGAGGGGCGCCGCGTCGTCGGCTGATCGCGGCCGGCTGATCGCTGTCTGCTGATCGTCGTCGCGCTTCAGCGAGCCGCACCGCATGACGAGTGGCCGCGCAGGGTTGACGCGCGGGGGCGAGGCGAGTGGACTTGACGCATGGCCGTCAGTCGAGGTGCCGAGTGGGTCGCCGGGTACGTCTCGGCCTGGCAGAGCAACGACCCCGGCGAGATCGCGAACCTCTTCACCGAGCTCGCGATCTATCGCACGAGCCCCGACTCGCCACCGCGCGTGGGGCATGAGGCGATCGTCGACGGATGGATCGAAGACCTCGACGAGCCCGGCACGTGGGCGTTCGACTGGAGCATCCTGCACGAGCACGACGACCTCGTCATCGTGCAAGGGCGAACCGTCTACCCGGCGCGAAAGGACTACCTGAACCTCTGGATCATCCGGCTGGCCGACGACGGCCGCGCGACCGAGTTCACCGAGTGGTACATGCCGAGGGAGCACAAGGGCTGATCGCGGCCGAGCCGGCGGGGCGGCCGGAAGCCGTCAGCGCAGCACCTCGACGAGCACGACCCAGGCGAGCAGGATCGACGAGGCGATCGCGACGATCGCTCCGATCGCGAGCAGCCACAGCCCGGTGGTCACGCCGCCGAGGAGCAGCACGATCGCGCCGGCGAGGTACACGAGCGGGGGCAGCAGGGCGGCCCCGGACTTCGCCAGGCGTTCGCCGGTCGTCGCGTTGTGCACCTCGTCGGCGAAGACCGTGCGCACCGCGTGCACCGCGAACCCGGCCACGACCGCCGACGCGACGAGGAGTTCCAGCCCGTACGCCCAGGCAGGCTGGCCCGGGGCGAGCCCGAGCGCCGTCGCCGTGATCGCGAGCACGAGCGTCGCGATCGATGCGGCCGCACGCGCGGGGAGCGTGCCGGACTTCATGATCGTCTCGATGTTGACCGACATCGCGACGATGAGCAGACCCGCGAGGGCGGCGGTCGCCCCGAGCATCGCCACGTTGAACTCGGACCACTGATCCAGCGCCTCTGGCATGCCCGCACTCTAGCGCCGTCGGGCCGCCGATGGGCCTCGGATGCGCCGCCGTCACATTGCGTGCGCCGTATACGCGCCGCCGTATGATGGGGGTTCCGGCGTTCCGAGGTGCATTCCGGCGCCAATTCCTACCCCCTTGGAGACCACGTGAGCTTGATCGTGCAGAAGTTCGGCGGGTCCTCCGTCGCCGACGCGGAGAGCATCAAGCGAGTCGCCAAGCGCATCGTCGAGACCCGCAAGGCGGGCAACGACGTCGTCGTGGCCGTCTCCGCGATGGGCGACACCACCGACGAACTGCTCGATCTCGCGAACGACGTCACGCCCATCCAGGCGCCGCGCGAACTCGACATGCTGCTCTCCGCGGGCGAGCGCATCTCGATGGCGCTGCTCGCGATGGCGATCAAGAGCATGGGACACGACGCGCGCTCGTTCACGGGCAGCCAGGCCGGAATGATCACCGACGCCACGCACGGCGCCGCCCGCATCGTCGACGTCACTCCGGTGCGCCTGCGCGAGGCGCTCGACGACGGCGCGATCGTCATCGTCGCCGGCTTCCAGGGCTTCAGCCGCGAGTCGCGCGACATCACGACCCTCGGTCGCGGCGGCAGCGACACGACCGCCGTCGCGCTCGCCGCGGCGCTGAACGCCGACGTCTGCGAGATCTACACCGACGTCGACGGCGTGTTCACCTCCGACCCGCGCATGGTCAAGCGCGCGCAGAAGCTCGACCGCGTGACGAGCGAAGAGATGCTCGAGCTCGCGGCATCCGGGGCCAAGGTCCTGCACATCCGAGCCGTCGAGTACGCGCGCCGCCACGGCGTGACGCTGCACGTGCGGTCCTCGTTCAACAACAACGAGGGGACGATCGTCTACGACCCCTCGCGTCTTCCCGAAGGAGCAGCTGTGGAAGAGTCCGTCATCGCCGGAGTCGCGGTCGATCTGTCCGAAGCGAAGATCACCGTCGTCGGCGTGCCCGACAAGCCGGGCGTCGCCGCGAAGATCTTCAAGATCGTCGCGAACACCAACGCCAACGTCGACGTCATCGTGCAGAACGTGTCGGCGGCCACCACGGGGCGCACCGACATCTCGTTCACGCTGCCCAAGGCCGACGGCGAGCGGGCGCTCACCGCCCTCGCCAACGCGAAGGACTCGATCGGCTTCGAGTCGCTGCAGTACGACGACCAGATCGGCAAGCTCTCGCTCGTCGGCAACGCCATGCGCAGTGCGTCCGGCGTCTCGGCGAAGCTCTTCGAGGCGCTCTACGAGGCCGGCATCAACATCGAGATGATCTCCACGAGCGAGATCCGCATCTCGGTCGTCACCCGCGCCGACAGCGTCGCCGACGCCGCACGCGCGGTGCACACGGCGTTCGAGCTCGACTCCGACGTCGACGCGGTCGTGCATGGCGGCACCGGCCGCTGAGCGCGGGCCGCTGGGCCGCCTCGGCTGAACGAACGCAACCGAGCGGGCGAGCGGATGCCGCGGCATCCGTCTCACCGATCGCGAGAGCGGATGTCGCGACATCCGCTCCCTGCCGCAAATCAGGAGAAAGCTGCCAGAACAGGACGGTTCCTCGGATTCCGTCCTGATCCGGCGCCGTTGTCCTGCACACTGGAATGACGGCATCCGCCGGACGTACGGGCACGGCGCGAGCCGCGGCCCGCAGAGATGGGAATCACGCATGGCACAGGGAGTGAACATCGGCGTCGTCGGCGCCACCGGTCAGGTCGGCGCGGTCGTGCGCCGACTGCTCGAGGAGCGCGACTTCCCGGTCGCCTCGATCCGCTACTTCGCCTCGGCGCGCTCGGCCGGCACGACGCTGCCGTTCAAGGGCGAGCAGATCGTCGTCGAAGACGCCTCGACGGCCGACCCGACGGGCCTCGACATCGCGATCTTCTCCGCCGGTGCGACGCTCTCGAAGGCGCAGGCCCCGCGCTTCGCCGCGGCGGGCGTCACGGTCGTCGACAACTCCAGCGGCTGGCGCATGGACCCCGAGGTCCCGCTCGTCGTGAGCGAGGTCAACCCGCACGCCATCGACGAGGCCGTCAAGGGCATCATCGCCAACCCGAACTGCACCACGATGGCGGCCATGCCGGTGCTCAAGGTGCTGCACGACGAGGCCGGCCTCGAGCGCCTCATGATCTCGACGTACCAGGCCGTGTCGGGCGCGGGTCTCGCCGGCGGCGAAGAGCTGCTCGAGCAGGCGCGCGCCGCGGTCGCGCAAGACGCGATCCAGCTGGTGCACGACGGCCGCGCCGTCGAGTTCCCCGAGGCGTCGAAGTTCCCGCGCACGATCGCGTTCGACGTGATCCCGCTCGCCGGCTCGATCGTCGACGACGGCGACCTCGAGACCGACGAAGAGAAGAAGCTCCGCAACGAGAGCCGCAAGATCCTCGAGCTGCCGGGCCTCCGCGTCGCGGGCACCTGCGTGCGCGTGCCGGTCTTCACGGGCCACTCGCTGTCGATCCACGCCGAGTTCGCGAACCCGATCACGCCCGAGCGTGCGACCGAGCTGCTCTCCGACGCCCCCGGCGTCGCCCTCAGCGACGTGCCCACGCCGCTGCAGGCGGCCGGCACCGACCCGAGCTACGTCGGCCGCATCCGTCAAGACCAGTCGGCCGCCGACGGCAAGGGCCTCGTGCTCTTCGTCTCGAACGACAACCTGCGCAAGGGCGCGGCCCTGAACGCCGTGCAGATCGCCGAGCTCATCGCGGCGAAGCTGCCGGCGGCGGTGTAGCAGCCTCGTTCAGCACAGCGGATGCCCCGTGGCCGATCATCGGCCACGGGGCATCTGTTCATGTCTGCCGGATTCGGATTTCTGGCGTCACGCCGTGGATTCGCTGCGGTCATGCCGGCGCGTCGCAGAATCTCCGAATCTGGCAGACATGCCCCGCGGCATCCGCTCGCTCGTGGCGTGTGCGGCTCAGCCCTGCGGGATCGCCGCGACCACGTCGATCTCGACGAGGATGTTCGCGAGGCGCGAGCCGACCGTGGTGCGCACGGGGTACGGCTCGGTGAAGAACTCGGCGTACGCCACGTTGTACTCGGCGAAGTCGGCGAGGTCCTCGAGGTGCGCGGTGACCTTCACGACGTCGTCGAACGTCAGGTCGTACTCGGCGAGCACGGCGCCGATGTTGCGCAGCACCTGACGGGTCTGCTCGGCCGCGCCGCCCTCGACGACGAGGCCGGTCGCCGGGTCCTGCGGGCCGAAGCCGGCCGTGTACAGGAAGCCGTTCGCGACGACGCCGTGGCTGTAGGGGCCGGCGGGCTTGGGCGCGTTCGAGAGGGTGACGGCGGTCTTGGACATGGTTCCTCCAGTGGGGGTTTCGGTGGTGCGGTGATTCGGATCGGACAGGTCGGCGGTCGGCGGGTCGGCAGGTCGGCAGGTCAGCGGGTCGGCGAGTCGGAGCCGGCCGGCGGGCCGGCGAGCGAGGGCGTCACGCGATCTCGGCCGAGATCGCGGCCGAGGCCTCGCGCACCGCGGGCAGGAACGACTTCAGCCGGTCGAGGTCGGCGACCACGCGCACGGCGGTGACCGAGATCGCGCCGACGACGCCGAGCGGGCTGTCGATGGGCACGGCGAGGCAGTTGACGTACGGCTCGAACTCGCGGTCGTCGGTGGCCCAGCCGCGGGCGCGCACGCGCACGAGCTCGTCGTCGAGGCGTTCGCGCGTGGTGATGGTGAGGTCGGTGAAGCGCTCCCACGTGACGCCGTCGAGCAGGGCGTCGCGTCGCGGCTCGTCGAGGTTCGCGAGGATCGCCTTGCCGACGGCGGAGCAGTACGGGATCACGGACTTGCCGATGCGCGAGTACATGCGCACGCCCGACTCGTCTTCGGCCTTGTCGACGTAGACGATCGAGCGATCCATGAGGGCGGCCAGGTGCACGGTGTTGCCGGTGCGGCGCTGCAGGCGGCGCACGTGCTCCGCGCCGGCCTCGCGCAGGTCGAGGGAGTCGAGCGCCTCCTTCGAGAGGGCGGCGAGCCGGGTTCCGAGGCTGTAGCGGCCGGTGCTGCGGCGGCGCACCCAGCCGACCTCCTCGAGCGCCTGCAGTTCGCGGAACATCGTCGAGCGGTGCAACGAGAACTGCTCGGCGAGCTCGGCGACGGTGCGCGGGTCGGCCGCGATCGCCTCGATGATGCGTGCGGCGCGGGTGACGGACTGCGACATCTCAGGCCCCTCCTGCCGTGATCGGGGTCTCGATGTGCTTCGCCGGTCGACCGACGGTGGGCGAGCGACGGATGCCGCGACCCGGCGTCGCCGCGGTGAGTCGGCCGCCCTCGAGCACTGGCACGCCGGCGACGAGCACGTCGTCGATGCCCTCGGCGAGGGCGAGCGGGTCGTCGTAGGTCGCGCGGTCGGCGACGCGGGAGGGGTCGACGAGCACGAGGTCGGCGATGGCGCCGGTACGCACCCGCCCGCGGTCGCCGAGTCCGAACCGGTCGACGGCCCGAGTCGAGACCAGGCCCGCGGCATCCGCCCACCCCATGGCCCCGCGCGAGACGACGAGCATGCGCAGGTAGCGTGCGAACGAACCGCGTGCCCTGGGGTGCGGATGCGCCCCGATGAAGATGCCGTCCGAACCCCCGAGAGCCCGCGGATGCGACAGGATCGCGGCGAGGTCGGCGTGGCCGCGCGCGTACCGCACGGCCATCACGACGTTGACCTCGAGGCGTGAGGCGGCGAGCACGTCGAGGGCGAACTCGGCGGGGCTCGTGCCCGCGCGGGCGGCGGCGGCGCCGATCGGGAGACCGTGCGCCCAGGCGAACTCGGGCGCGGCGATGTGCGCGAGCGTGAGCATCTCGGGCCAGTCGGGGCCGAGGCTCGGGTAGTCGACGATCGTCGGGAACCACTCGTCGAGCAGGCGCCGGCGCTCGGCCGGGTCGGCGATGACGGCGAGCACCTCGGCCGTCGGGCGCACCGTGAGCCAGGCGGGCAGCACCGGCATCGCGAGGATCGAGCAGCCGCGCGTGTACGGGTACGCGTCGAACGTGGCGTCGATTCCGGATGCCTCGAGCCGGCCCATGAGCTCGTGCACGATGGGCGGTTCCGCGTGGAAGTGCGACACGTGCACGGCGACGCCGGAACCGGTCGCGATGGCCTGGATCTCGGCGATGCCCGCGGCGGAGTTCGCCTCGTAGCCGCCGCGCATGTGCGACACGTAGACGCCGCCCGCGGCGGCGACGGGCTCGGCGAGGCGCGCGAGCTCCTCGGTCGTGGCGAAGACGCCCGGCACGTAGTCGAGCCCCGTCGAGAGTCCGAGCGCGCCCTCGGCGAGGCCGACGGCCACGAGGGCGAGCATCGCGTCGCGCTCGGCCGGCCCCGCGGCATCCGTCGATCGCCCGCAGACGAGGTCGCGCAGCGTTCCCGCGGGCACGAGCACGCCCTGGTTCAGCGGCGTCGTGCCGTCGTACGAGGCCAGCAGCGAGCGGATGCCTCGGCCGTCGTAGCCCGGATGCGGTCCGTTGATCGCGGCGAAGTACTCGCTCGCGTAGGCGCCGTCGCCGGGCGCGTACGAGACGCCGTCCTGCCCGCCGATGACCGTGGTCACGCCCTGACGGAGGAGCGCGAGCTGCACCTCGGGGTCGAAGATGCGGCCGTCGGCGTGCGCGTGCGCGTCGACGAATCCGGGCAGCAGCAGGCGACCGGCGCCGTCGATCACGTGGGCGGCATCGGCGTCGGGAGTCGTGCCGCGCGGTTCGAGGCGCGCGATGCGCTCGCCGCGGAGCACGACGTCGACGGGGTCGGCATGCTCGGCGCCTGCGGGGCGACCGCCGGCTGGGCTGCCGCCTGCCGCACTGTCGCCGTCGATCGGCACGACGTCGCGGATGATGCGCAGCGTGTCGCCCGTCGCGCCGCCCAGCGCGTCGCCCGTCGTGCCGGCCCTCGTCTCACCCATCAGAAGAACGTCCGCACGAGGTCGACGACGAGATCGCTGCCGGCGTGCTCGACGACGGGCAGCCAGCGTCGCTTGTCGAACGCGGTGCACGGGTGCGAGAGGCCGAGCGACACGACGTCGCCGACCGCGACGGGCAGCGCGGTGGCGGGCGCATCGGCGCGCAGGAACGCGTGCTGGTCGTTCAGGGCGGTGACGGATGCCGCGGCGAGCGACCGCTCGGACTCGCCGGCCGCCATCGCGCCGAGCCTCGTCGAGACCCCGAGCGGCACCGGCAGCCCCTCGTCGTACGGGAAGTCGCGCTTGCCGCCGTCGAGCAGCGCGAGGCCCGGTTCGGGGTGCGAGACGACGCGCGCGTAGCCGCGCATCGCGGGCACGAGCGGGCGGCGGGCGGGGTCGTCATGCGCGTCGGGGGTCGCCTCTGCGGTGCCGAACCGGCCCGCGTCGAGCGGCGAGATGCCGCGGTAGAAGCCCTGGTCGTGCAGCAGCGACGCCCCCGAGCGGAGGATCCAGCGCGTGCCGCCCCCTGCTGCGGCATCCGCCTCGATCGTCGGACCGAAGACGTCGGCGACGAGGTCGAGGTAGGCGCTGCCGCCCGCCGTGACGATGAAGCCGTCGGATGCCGCGAGCCCGAGGTCGAGCACGGTCTCACGGAGCTCGACGAGGTCGCCCAGGTAGTCGCGCACGGCCGCGAGCGCGACGGGCGAGCGATCATGGCCGAGGCTGCCCTCGTAGCCGGAGACGCCCGCGAGGCGCAGCACGGGGGAGTCGGCGACGCGACGCGCGAGCTCGAGCGCGGCATCGAGCGAGCGGGCGCCCGTGCGCCCGCCGGGTGCGCCGAGCTCGACGAGCACGTCGATCGGGCGGGGGAGCGCGGCGGCCCCGGCGCCGGCTTCGGCTTCGGCCGAGGCGTCGGCGAGCCCTCGCTCCATCGCCTCCACGGTCTGGACCGAGTCGGCCCAGCAGCAGAACGCGAGGTCGGGATCGGCGAGTTCACCCGCGATCCAGGCGAGAGCGGCGGGCGCGACGAGCGCGTTCGCGAGCATGATCGACCCGACGCCGAAGGTGCGCGCCGTGCGCACCTGGCCGGGGGTCGCGAGGGTGATGCCCGTCGCTCCGGCGTCGAGCTGCAGCTGCCAGAGCGCGGGCGACATGGTCGTCTTGCCGTGCGGCATGAGTTCGAGGCCGTGCGAGATCGCCCACGCCTGGATCGTCTCGGCGTTGCGGTGCAGGGCCCCCGCGTCGAGTACGGTCAGTGGCGTCCAGAACTCGTCGAGTCGCGGCTTCGTCGCCAGGAACTCCGCGACGGTGAGGCCGTCGGCGCGCGCCGGCAGGCCGGTGTCGGCGCCCGACAGCACCTCGTCGGCGAGGTCGGCGATTCGGCGTGGCATCCGCTGCTCCTCAGGTTCTCGTCGTCTTCGCATCGTCTTCGCGGCGATCCCTCGTCATCGCGAGTGTTGCATATGTTGCAACCGGCTTGCGCCGTATCTGCACACCGTTCAGCATAGGGGGCGTGACCGCACGCCCAGAAGTCCTCACCGTCGGCGAGACCATGGTGCTCGTCGCGCCGACGATCGCCGAGTCGATCGAGCATGCGACGAACTTCCACCTCGACGCCGGCGGCGCCGAATCCAACGTCGCATCGCATCTCGCCGCGCTCGGCACGCCTGCAGCATGGGCGAGCGCCGTCGGCGACGACGCCCTCGGCCGCCGGCTCGTGCGACAGCTCGCCGACCGCGGCGTCGACACGTCGCTCGTGCGGCGCGACCCGGCCGCGCCCACGGGGCTCTACGTGAAGGACCCCGGAAACGGCGTGCTGTACTACCGCGCCGGATCCGCGGCCTCGCGCCTCGACGCCGGCTTCGCCGAGGCGCTGCCGTTCGACGGCCTCCGGCTCCTGCATGTCTCGGGCATCACGCCCGCACTCTCCGCCTCGTGCGATGCTCTGATCGACGCGCTCATCGACCGTGCCGCTGCGCACGACGTTCTCGTGAGCTTCGACGTCAACCACCGGCGACCGCTCTGGCCGTCGACGGATGCCGCGAGCCGGCGCCTGCTCGAGCTCGCAGCCCGTGCCGACCTGGTGTTCGTCGGCCTCGACGAGGCGCAGGGGCTGTGGGGCACGTCGACTCCGGCCGACGTGCGTGCGCTCCTGCCGCAGCCGCGCCTGCTCGTCGTCAAGGACGGCGCCGTCGGGGCCACCTCGTTCGAGCGCGAGCCCGTCGACGATGGCGGTGTCGGCGACGGCACGACCGGCCCGACCGGCCCGGTCGTCGACAGCGAGGTGCACGAGCCCGCGCTCGTCGTCGCCGCCGTCGAACTCGTCGGGGCCGGCGACGCCTTCGCCGCCGGATACCTCCACGCCCTGCTCGCCGGGGCGCCCGCCGCCGAACGACTCAGATCGGGGCACGCGCGCGCCGTGCTCACCATCGCCGATACGGCCGACTTCCCGAGAGGCACCCTGTGACCACGAACCCGACCACGAACCCGACCCCCGCCCCGGCCCCCGGCTCGGGCTCTGCCTCGGCCGCCGTCTCCAACGCCGAGTTCGACGAGATCTTCGCCGGACGCCCGCTCATGGCGCTCTTCCGCGGGCTCGGCGAGGCCAGGAGCCTCGAACTCGCCCGCACGGCGTGGGGGCTCGGCATCGACCTCGTCGAGCTGCCCATCCAGTCCGAAGCGGATGTCGCGGCACTCGCCGCCGTCGCCGAGGCCGGCCGTGCCGAGGGGCGCCTGATCGGGGCGGGCACCGTGCTGACCGCCCGGCACGTCGAGCTCGCGGCATCCGCGGGGGCCGCATTCACCGTGAGCCCGGGCTTCGACCCCGACATCGTGCGCGCCTCGACCGCGGCCGGACTCCCGAGCCTGCCCGGCGTGGCGACCGCGACCGAGGTGCAGGCGGCCCTGGCGCTCGGCCTCACCTGGATGAAGGCGTTCCCGGCCTCGGTCATCGGCACCGACTGGTTCCGGGCGATGGCGGGCCCGTTCCCGACAGCCCGCTTCGTCGCGACCGGCGGCATTGACGCGTCGAACGCCCGCCGCTTCCTCGACGTCGGCGTGCGCACGGTCGCCGTCGGATCCGCACTCGAGGACCCCGAGCAGCTGCCCGCGCTCGCCGCGCTGCTCGCCTGACGCGCGACGGCCCCTCGCCGCCCGGCCCGCTCGCCTGAGCCGCGACGACCCTTCGCCGCCCGCGCGGCACGTTGCGCCGGGTGGGCGAAGTCGTTCCCTCTTGGCGACTCTGCCACTGACAACAGATTCGTATCAGTAGCAGGGCGGTGACCGACGTGACCGCCGCGGGCCGGCGTCGGCAGCGCGAGGTCACTCCTCATCGGCGGCTCCGACACTGATGCTGCAGCGGGGTCAGTGTCGGAGTCGCAGGGCCGGTGACTCCGGTGTACGCCGGGCCGCAGAAAACGCCGGGCCGCAGCATTCTTCGGCGTGGGGCCTGAAAACCATGCTGATCAGGTGGTTCGGCGTGCCCCCGTGCGCCTTGCGGCCGCGTGCCGGTCGCCGGTTGAAACACGGTCGTCGCGCCGCCGAAACAAAAACAAAAAAGACTCTTTCCAGTTACCTTCTTTTCTGTTAGGTTCCCTTACAGTCACGCCGGACAGATCCTGCACCACAGCGGCGTCACACTGCACCTTCCACGCAACGAAGCACTGAAAGGAACGACGCAACGATGAACCGAACCAAGCGTTCGACCGCCCTCGCGCTGGCTGCCGGCGCGGCAGCCCTCGCACTCGCCTTCACGGGCTGTGCTCCCTCGTCAGACGACGGCGGGTCCTCTGACAGCCAGGCCGCCCTGCGCGTCTGGGCCGGCAGCCAGACCCCCATCACCGCGAACTTCAACCCGTTCGCACCCACCGTGCTGCACGCGGCACTGGGCCCGATCTACGAGACCCTGTTCTTCTTCAACAAGACGGCCGACGAGGCGCCCACCGGCCTCATCGGCGACTCGTTCGAGTTCAACGAGGACGGCACCGTCCTGACCGTCAAGCTGAAGGACGGCGTCAAGTGGAACGACGGCGAGGCCTTCACGGCCGACGACGTCGTGTTCACGTTCGAGTACGAGGCCAACGCCTACACCGACAAGGGCCTCGTCAGCGCCGAGGCGACCGACGACACCACCGTCGTGCTCACGTTCGACAGCCCCCAGTACACGCGCGAGTTCGCGATCCTCGGCTCGACCTGGATCCTGCCCGAGCACATCTGGAGCGAGGTCGACGACTTCGCCACCTTCACCGACGAGAACCCGGTCGGCACCGGCCCCTACGTGGTCGACTCGGTCACCGAGGCCTCGTACACCGTCGTCGCGAACGAGAACTACCGCGAAGAGGGCAAGCCCGCCGTCAAGAAGGTGCAGTACATCGGCCTCGACGCGAACCAGTCGGCCCAGGACCTGTTGAGCGCGGGCGAGCTCGACTGGACCGGCATGTTCATCCCGAACCCCGACGACGTCACCTCCAACGGCATCATCTCCACGATCAACACGCCGCAGGACCCGACCGTGCTCTACACCTGCGCGAACGTCGACCTCGGCTGCGCCGGTGAGCAGACGGATGTCGCGGTGCGCCAGGCGCTCAACGTGGCCATCGACCGCTCGACCATCAAGGAGAAGGCGTTCGTGGGCCTCACGGGCGACATCTCGCCCACCTTCGCGCTGCTCCCGCGCGACGAGAAGTGGCTCGCCGACCCGGCGAACGCGGTCAGCCCGCAGTCGCCGAACGTGGCCGAGGCGGGCTCGATCCTCGAGGCAGCCGGCTACACCAAGGACGCCGACGGCTTCTACGGCAAGGACGGCGCCCCCATCGAACTCGACCTCATCTCGGTCGACGGATGGACCGACTACAACGACGCCGCGAAGCTCATCGCCGAAGAGGCGGCCGCAGCCGGCATCAAGGTCAACGCCTCGACCGTGCAGTGGCAGGAGTTCTCCGACGCACGCCAGACCGGCCAGTACGAGCTGATCATGGGCGGCGTCATCGGCACCTCGGTCGCCGACCCGTACCAGATCTACAACGACTGGTTCTCGGGCGCCTCGACGGTCAAGGTCGGCGAGCAGCTCGCACCGGGCACGTGGAACTTCAGCCGGTACGACAACCCGATCGTGAACGCCGCCGTCACCGCGGCCGCGGCCACGAACGACGAGGCGGCCAAGCAGGCCGAGTACGCCAAGATCCAGACCGAGATCGTGCGCGACCTGCCCTACATCCCGCTCGTCATCAACGCCACGCAGACCTTCACGAACTCGAAGGACTACACGGGCTGGCCGACCGAGAGCGACCTCTACGCCTTCCCGCCCGCATGGGGCGCGTCGGCCGCAGGCGTCATCCTCGCGAACCTGACGCCCGCGAAGTAACCCCCACACTGCCGGAACCCAGCACCGAGCCCGAAGAAGAGCACACCCGATGAAGTTCTACGCACGACGGATCACGATCTACCTCGTGACCCTGTGGGCGACGATCTCGCTCAACTTCCTCCTCCCGCGGCTGATGCCCGGGGATCCCGCCGAAATCCTCATCGCGAAGATGCAGCGTGCCGGCGAGGTCTCCGAGACCACCATCCGCAACATCAGGCTCATCCTGGGTTCCGGCAGTGACGTTCCCCTCTGGGAGCAGTACCTCGGCTACTGGGGTCGGTTGCTTCAGGGAGATCTCGGCATCTCCGTGACGAAGTACCCGACCCCGGTGACCGAGCTCATCGCCAACGCGCTGCCGTGGACGCTCGTGCTCGTCGGACTCTCGACGGTCATCGCGTTCGTGCTGGGGGTCGGCATCGGCGCCTGGGTCGGCTGGCGCCGCGGCACGTGGGTCGACCACCTCGTGCCCGGCACGACGGTGCTGCAGTCGATCCCGTACTTCTGGCTCGCCCTCATCCTCGTGGCCGTGTTCGCGGTGAACCTGCGCTGGTTCCCGATCTTCGGCGGCTACGACGTGTTCGCCTTCCCGAGCGGCCCGGAGTTCAGCTGGGCGTTCCTCAGCGACGCGATCTACCACGGCATCCTGCCCGCGATCACGATCGTGCTGAGCTCGGTCGGCGGCTGGCTGTTCGGCATGCGCAACATGATGGTCGCGACGCTCAGCGAGGACTACATCATCACGGCCGAGGCGAAGGGCCTGCGACCGGGCCGCATCCTCAAGGCCTACGCCTCGCGCAACGCGGCGATCCCGTCGATCGCCGGCTTCTCGATCACGCTCGGCTTCGTCGTCGCCGGGTCGATCGTCATGGAGCAGGTCTTCACCTACCCGGGTGTCGGCAAGCTCATGTTCCAGGCGGTGCAGAACAACGACTACGCGCTCATGCAGGGCGTCTTCCTCGTGATCACCATCACCGTGCTGGCCGCCAACTTCCTCATGGACCTCGTCTACGGATTCATCGACCCGAGAGCACGTCACAATGCCTGAGCCGCACGCCGCCGTCGACGAGGCCGTCGTCGACCGCACGCAAGAAGACACGTTCGTCGCCCCGATGGGCATCATCAGCTCCGTTCCCGAAGACGGCCGCGAAGAGGCCGAGGCCGCGAAGCGCGGCATCCGTCGACGCATGCCGAAGCTGACGCTCAAGCTCGCGTCGGGTCTCGTGCTCGTGGTCGGCATCACCCTCTTCGGCATCATCGCCCCCTTCTTCACGCAGAGCCCGACGTTCAGCGGCAACCCGTCGCTGCAGCCCCCGAGCGCCGATCACTGGCTCGGCACCACCAAGCTCGGCTACGACGTGTTCGCCCAGCTCGCGCAGGGCACTCGTGGCTCGTTGCTCATCGGCATCGTCGCCGGCAGCATCGCCCTCGTGTTCTCGGTGCTGTTCGGCGTGCTCGCCGGATACCTCGGCAACTGGTCCGACGAGATCCTCTCGCTCGTGACGAACATCATGCTCGTGATCCCCGGCCTGCCGCTCGTCATGGTCATCGCCACCTACGTGCCCGGCCGCAGCTGGCTGCTCGTGGCCATCGTGCTCGGCATCACCGCGTGGGCGGGGCCGGCCGTGGTGCTGCGAGCGCAGTCCAGGTCGCTCAGGGCCCGGGAGTACGTCGCCGCCTCGCGCGTCGCCGGCGAGCGCACGCACCGCATCATCCTCGTCGAGATCCTCCCGAACCTGCTGCCGCTGCTGACCGCGCAGTTCCTCTTCGCGATCATCTTCGCGATCCTCGGCGAGGCCGGGCTCTCCTACCTCGGCCTCGGCCCGACCGGCTCCATCACCTGGGGCACCATGCTGAACGACGCGCAGACCGGCCAGGCCATCGGCACCGGCGCGTGGTGGTGGTTCGTGCCGCCGGGCCTCATGATCGCCCTGCTCGGTGCGGGTCTGTCCCTCATCAACTTCAGCATCGACGAGATCATCAACCCGAAGCTCCGCATCGCGCCGGAGTACACCCGCCGCGTGCGCAAGGCCGCGCGCGAAGGCCGCGGCATCGCCGTCGAGGGGAGCATCGCATGACCGCCGCAGAACCGGTTCGCACCGACGCCGTGCTGACCGCGACGAACGTCTCGATCGAGTACCTCGTCGACCCGCCCGTCGAGGCCGTGAAGAACGTCTCGCTCACGCTGCACCGGGGCGAGATCCTCGGCCTCGCCGGCGAGTCGGGCTGCGGCAAGTCGACGCTCGCATACGGCCTGAACCGCCTGCTCAAGCCGCCCGCGATGATGAACTCGGGCGAGGTCGTCTTCCACGACCGCGACGGCCACGACATCGACGTCGTCGGCCTCGACGGCGAGCAGCTCCGCGCGTTCCGCTGGGACAAGGTGTCGATGGTGTTCCAGGGCGCGATGAACTCGCTGAACCCCGTGCTCAGCGTCAAGGAGCAGCTCGACGACGTGTTCCGCACGCATCGTCCGAAGATGCGCAAGGCCGAGCGCGTCGCTCGCAGCCGTGAACTGCTCGAGCTCGTCGGCGTCGACCCCGACCGGCTCACGAGCTTTCCGCACGAGCTCTCGGGCGGCATGCGCCAGCGCATGATGATCGCGATGGCGCTCGCCCTCGACCCGCAGGTCATGATCATGGACGAGCCGACCACGGCGCTCGACGTCGTCGTGCAGCGCGGCATCATCCGCGAGATCATGCGCCTGCGCGAGCGGCTCGGCTTCGCCGTGATCTTCATCACGCACGACCTGCCGCTGCTCATCGAGATCAGCGACCGCATCGCGGTCATGCTGCGCGGCGAGATCGTCGAGCTCGGCACGGCCGACGAGATCTACCGCCACGCGCAGCACGACTACACGAAGAAGCTGCTCGAGTCCTTCCCGAGCCTTCGCGGCGACCGGGGCGACTTCATCCGCACGGGCGCCATGCCCGTGGCATCCGCCCTGACGACGAGCACGGAGGCCGTATGACCCAGCCGATCGCGAGCCTCGAGGCCCGCAACCTCGTCAAGGACTTCCGCCTGCGCAGCGGGCTCACCTTCTCCACGCTGCACGCCGTGAAGGATGTCTCGTTCACGCTCGAGGCGGGCAAGACCATCGCCCTCGTGGGCGAGAGCGGCAGCGGCAAGTCGACCATCGCCCGCATGATCGCGAAGCTCGAGACCCCGACGAGCGGCGGCATCCTGCTCGACGGTGCGACGAGCGGCACCCGTGGGCGGGCGCTCGCCGCCTACCGCGGCGACGTGCAGATGGTCTTCCAGGACCCGTTCGCCTCGCTGAACCCGTTCCACTCGATCGAGCACCACCTCGAGCGCCCGATCCGCATCCACCACCCCGAGCTCGGGCGCGACGAGGTGCGCGACCGCGTGCTGTCGCTGCTCGAGCGCGTGCGGCTGACGCCGGCGACGCAGTTCGCCGAGCGCCGACCGCACGAGCTCTCGGGCGGGCAGCGGCAACGCGTCGCCATCGCGCGGGCCCTCGCGCCCGGAGCCCGGTTCATCGTGGCCGACGAGCCCGTCTCGATGCTCGACGTCTCGATCCGGCTCGGCGTGCTGAACCTGCTCGCCGCGCTGCAGCGCGAGGAGCGCCTCGGCGTGCTCTACATCACGCACGACCTCGCCACCGCGAGGCACTTCTCCGACGAGATCCTCGTGATGTACCGTGGCGAGATCGTCGAGCGGGGGCCGGCCGACACCGTCATCCTCGATCCGCAGCACGACTACACGAAGCGGCTCCTCGAGGCGGCCGCCGATCCCGAACGGCTCGGCGCCCTGCGCGACGAGGTCCGAGACGCGGGCTGACCGCGGCGCCGAGAACCAGAGGCCGAAGACCCGCCCGAGATCCCGCCCGATGACCGAGACGATGAACGAGACCGTGCGACCGCTGCCGCCGCAGCAGAGAGGAGAGACCGTGAGCCAGATCGACCCCGGCACGCCCACCTGGCTGCGTGCGCACAACGACCGCACCGCGTTCCGGCTGCTGCTCGAGCACGGACCGCTGACGAGGGCCCAGCTCGGCGCCCTCTCGGGCATGTCCAAGCCCACGGCGGCGCAGATGCTCGCGCGGCTCGAGCGCGTCGAGCTCATCCGCCCGGTCGGCGAGGTCTCGGCGGGCCGCGGGCCCAACGCCGTGAGCTACGGCGTGCGCGACGACCGCATCACCGGCGTCGCGGTGAGCATGCTCGCCGACGCGATCCACGCGGTCGTCGTCGACGCGAGCGACGCCGAGCATCCGATCGCCGAGATCCGGTTCGACGACGCCGGGCGCACCCCCGAGTCCGATGTGCGCCGGGCCGTTGAGGCGGCGTGCGCGGCGGCGGGCGTCGACGTGGCGACCGTGAGCAACGTCGTCGTCGGCGTGCAGGCCGCGGTCAACGTCGCGGGCGACACGCTCTCGCTCACCGACACGCTGCCCGGCTGGCCGGCGACCGGTGCCCGCGAGCGCATCGAGCAACGGCTGGGCCTCACCGTCGTGCTCGAGAACGACGTGAACCTCGCGGCCATGGCCGAGCGGGCCTCCGGGGTGTCGGCGGATGCCGCGACCTCGGTGCTGTTCTGGATCGGACACGGTCTCGGCATGGCGCTCGACTTCGGCGGCACCGTGCACCGCGGTGCGGCCGGAGGCGCGGGCGAGGTCGGATACCTCTCGGTGCCCCGCAGCGCGGGTGACATCGAGCCCGGTGCCGACGACCTGACGGCGGTGGTCGGCGGGCGCGTGGTCGCGCGCCTGCTCGGGGCGGGCGCAGGCGAGGGCCTCGGCGACGTGCTGCACCGGCTGCCCGACGACGAGGCGGCGCTCGACGCCGTCGCCGACCGGGTCGCGGTCGCGCTCGAGTCGATGCTCGCGATCGTCGATCCCGACCTGGTGGTGCTCGGCGGACCCACCGGATCGATGGGCGGCGACGCTCTCGCCGATCGGGTGTCGGCGCGCATCGACCGTCAGTCCCATCCCGATCTCGTGGTGCGATCGAGCGGCACGGGCGACCAGCCGGTGCTCTCGGGCGCACGGCGCCTGCTCGTCGAGCGCATCCGCGACCTGCTCGAGGCCCGCATCAACCCCGCCGCCTGATCCGCCGGGCGGCGCGACGCACGCCGCCCGATCCGACCGCCCGCTGCTCCGACGCCTCGTCGGCGCACCTTCGCCGATGCCGCGCGCCCGCACTGCGGCATCCGCTCGCCCTGCCCGCTCGCCCCGCCGACCGACATCGACTCAGACACGCACACCAGCACCGACCTCAGGAGGACGCATGAAGCTCACGATCGTGGGTGGCGGCTCGACGTACACACCCGAACTCATCGACGGATTCGCGCGGCTGCGCGACGTGCTGCCGATCGAGGAGGTCGTGCTCGTCGACCCCGACGAGCGGCGTCTCGCCCTCGTCGTGGGCATGTCGCAGCGCATGTTCGCGCACGCCGGCCACCCGGGTCGCGTGACGGGCACGAGCGACCTCGTGGCGGGCGTCGCCGATGCCGATGCGGTGCTGATCCAGCTGCGGGTGGGCGGACAGGACGCCCGGCATGCCGACGAGACCTGGCCGCACGAGGTCGACTGCATCGGTCAGGAGACCACGGGGCCGGGCGGCCTCGCCAAGGCGCTCCGCACGGTGCCGGTCGTGCTGCGCATCGCGGAGGTCGTGCGCGAGCATGCGAAGCCCGACGCGTGGATCGTGGACTTCACGAACCCGGTCGGCATCGTCACGCGCGCGCTGCTCGAGGCCGGGCACCGGGCCGTCGGGCTCTGCAACGTCGCGATCGGGTTCCAGCGCCGGTTCGCGGCGCTCTTCGAGGTCGAGCACGACCGCGTGCAGCTCGGGCACGTGGGCCTCAACCACCTCACCTGGGAGCGCAGTGTGCAGGTCGACGGCCGCGACGAGCTGCCGAGCCTGCTGCGCGACCGGTTGGCCGAGCTCGCCGGCGACGTGCACCTGGCGCCCGAGCTCGTCGCCCAGCTCGGCGCGCTGCCCTCGTACTACCTGCGCTACTTCTACGAGCACGACGAGGTGCTGCGCGAGCAGCTGACCTCGCCGACGCGCGCCGAGGCCGTGCAGGCCATCGAGCGCGAGCTGCTCGCGCTCTACGCCGACCCGTCGCAGCGGGTGAAGCCCGCGGCGCTCGAGGGGCGCGGCGGCGCCTTCTACTCGGAGGCGGCGATCGAGCTGCTCGCCGCGATGCGCGACGACGCCGGCCGCCCGCGCGTCGTCAACCTGCGCAACGACGGGGTGCTCCCGTTCCTGCCCGACGACCACGTGATCGAGGTGCCGGCGGTGTTCCGCGGCGGCCGCTTCCACGCCGAGCCCGTCGAGCCCCTCGCCGACGACCTCCGGGGCCTCATCGCCTCGGTCGCCGGATACGAGCGGCTCGCCCTCGACGCGGCCGTGCACGGCGGGCGCGACCGCGTGCTGCGCGCGATGCGGGCGCATCCGCTCGTGCTGCAGCACGACCGTGCCGAGCGCCTCACCGACCTGTTGCTCGCCGAGAACGCGCGCTTCCTGGAGTGGGCATGAGCGGCGCGCGCGACGCGATCGTCGTCGCCGTCGACGGCGGCGGATCCAAGACCGACGCCGTCGCCCTGACCCTCGACGGCCGGGTCGTCGCGCATCGCCGCGGACCCGGTTCGAGTCCGCAGCTCGAGGGGCTCGCGGCATCCGTCGCCGTCATCGACGAGCTCGTGACCGCGGTCGCCGGCGCGCACCCCGTCGTGCAGATCGACCTCTACCTGTCCGGCCTCGACCTGCCGATCGAGATCGAGCGGTTCCGCGAGGCGATCGGATGGCTGTCGTGGGCCTCGCCCTCGGCCGTCGTCGACAACGACCTGTTCGCCCTGCTCCGCGCGGGAACGGATGCCCCCGACGCGGTCGCCGTCGTCTGCGGCACCGGGGTCAATGCCGTCGGCCGGCGAGCGGATGGCGCGACCGCGCGGTTCCCGTCGCTCGGCGGCATCTCGGGGGACTGGGGCGGCGGGTACGGGCTCGGCGAGCAGGCGCTCTGGTTCGCCGCCCGCGACCTCGACGGCCGAGGATCGCCGACGGCGCTCACCGACGCGATCGCCGGAGCGCTCGAGGCGGCCTCGCTGCCGGAGCTCATCGAGGACCTGCACTTCGGGCGGCGGCCGATGACCGAGCTCTCGAAGCTGGCTCCGGTCGTCTTCGAGGCCGCGCGGGCCGGCGACGAGGTGGCCGCATCGCTCGTCGACCGTCAGGCCGACGAGATCGTCGCCTTCGCGAGGGCCTGTCTCACGCGACTCGACCTGCTCGACCATGCGGTGCCCGTCGTGTTGGGCGGCGGCATCGTGCGGTCGGGAGACCCCCGGATGCTCGGGCGCATCGAGACGGGGCTTGCCTCGATCGCGCCGGCGGCGAACCTCGAGTTCTTCGCGAGCGCGCCGATCATCGGTGCGGCGCTGCTCGCGCTCGAGGCCGGGGGAGCCGGACCCGACGCACTGCTGCTGGCCCGCGACGACGTCGCGGCGGCCACGGGTGCGTCGGTGCCGGTGGGGGGCTGAACGGCCGCGCGCGTGGGGCTGCGCGGCCGTTCAGTATTCGCGACGCTGCCACTGATACGTACTTATTCTCAGTGGCAGAGTCACGACAGACGCACGCCGACTCTGCCACTGATGCTCCAGCGGGGTCAGTGTCGGAGTCGCCATGCACACGCACCCTGAGGCTCGGAGCCGGGCTGTCTCGACGTCGAGCGGTCGTGGTCCGAGGCCCCGTTCACGGCGCATAGACTGGAATCCGTGAACTCAGAGGAAACCGTCGACGTCGTGCTCATCGGCGGGGGCATCATGAGCGCGACGCTCGGATCCCTCATCTCGAGGCTTCAGCCCGACTGGTCGATCCGCGTCTACGAGCGTCTCGGCGAGGTCGCGCAGGAGTCCTCCAACGCATGGAACAACGCGGGCACCGGCCACGCCGCGCTCTGCGAGCTGAACTACATGCCCGAGAACGCCGACGGCACGGTCAGCGCCGCCAAGGCCGTCTCGATCAACGAGCAGTTCCAGATCAGCCGCCAGTACTGGGCGCACCTCGTGTCGATCGGCGCCCTGCCCGAGCCGCACAACTTCATCAACTCCACGCCGCACATGACGTTCGTGCGCGGCAAGGCGAACATCGAGTACCTGAAGAAGCGCGTCGACGCACTGAAGGATCAGCCGCTGTTCCCCGACATGGAGTACACCGAAGACCTCGAGCGCATCGCCGAGTGGACCCCGCTCCTCGCGAAGAAGCGCAACCCGAAGCAGAAGATCGCCGCGACCCGCATCGTCGCGGGCACCGACGTCGACTTCGGCGCGCTCACGAAGTACCTCCTCACCGACATCGAGAACCGCGGGGCGTCGATCCAGACCAACCACCAGGTCACCCGGCTCAAGCGCCTGAAGGACGGCACCTGGCGGCTGCGCCTGAAGCACCTGGTCGGCGGCACGCCCAAGACCGTGAACGCGAAGTTCGTCTTCGTCGGCGCCGGCGGCGGCGCCCTCGCCCTGCTGCAGAACTCGGGCATCCCCGAGATCAAGGGCTTCGGCGGGTTCCCGATCTCGGGCCAGTTCCTGCGCACCACGAACCCAAAGCTCGTCGCCCAGCACCAGGCGAAGGTCTACGGCAAGGCCGCCGTCGGGGCACCGCCGATGTCGGTTCCGCACCTCGACACCCGCGTCGTCGACGGCGAGACCGCGCTGCTCTTCGGGCCCTACGCCGGCTTCACGCCGAAGTTCCTGAAGACGAGCACGTGGTTCGACCTGCCGTTCTCGATCCGGCTGCACAACCTCGGCCCGATGATCCAGGTCGGCCTGAAGAACTTCGACCTCGTCAAGTACCTCGTCTCCGAGCTCATGGCCTCGCGCGAGAAGAAGATGCAGGTGCTGCGCGAGTTCATGCCCACGGCGAAGACCGAGGACTGGGAGCTCATCACGGCCGGCCAGCGCGTGCAGGTCATGAAGAAAGATCCCGAGAAGGGCGGCGTGCTGCAGTTCGGCACCGAGGTCATCACGGGCGCCGACGGCACCATCGCGGGCCTGCTCGGCGCCTCTCCCGGCGCCTCCACGGCGGCGCCGATCATGCTCGACGTGCTCGCGCGCTGCTTCCCCGACCGCATGGCCGAATGGGAGCCGCGGCTCCGCGAGATGATCCCGAGCTACGGCACGCAGCTCTCGGGCGACGCCGCCACCGCCGAGGCGTCGACCGCCGCCACGGCCGAGGCGCTGCAGCTCACGGCCTGACGCCCGCCACGCGGCATCCGGCCGGCTCCGCGGTTCGTGCGCCCCGAGGCATCCGACACGCCCGGGCGTGCATTCGCGCGCGCCCTCTGCTATCGTCGATCCCGCTATGAAGTGAGTACACCCCATCGTCCCGCGCCTGAGGCGCCGTAGACCACGGGTGTGCACCTTCCACTGATCGCGACGGTGATCGCGTGCACCCATCTCGGCAATGCCCGGCGGGACCCACACTCCGCTCCCGGGTCGTCGGCGCTGCTGCGCGCACGCGGCGGTTCCGGCGGTGCATCGCTCGACCTGCCGCCCCTGGCGCAGCATCTGTCGACGACCCGGGGGCATTCGTGAAAGGGCGTCCGCATGGCGGTACACGTCTCGAATTCCAGCTACCTGCGCGCCGACGGACTGTCGGCCGCCTACCCCGCGCGTCGCGTGTTCAGCGATCTCGGATTCACCGTCTCACCGGGCGAACGACTCGGCCTCATCGGCGAGAACGGCGTGGGCAAGTCCACGCTGCTGCAGCTGCTCGCCATGCCGGCGAGCGTACCCGCGAGGCCGCCGACGAGTCATCCCGCGAGCCCGCCGACGAGCCACTCCGCGAACGAACCCGGCAGCGACCCTGGCGACGGCGAGCGAGCGGATGCCGCGAGCCACCGCATGCCCGCCGCCTTCGACGCCCTCGTGCAGGGCCGCATCAGCCGGCCGGCGCGCACTGGCCTGCTCACGCAGGAGCTCCCGTTCGCGCCCGACGACCTCATCGGCGCCGTGCTCGAGGACGCCCTCGGCGAGGTGCGCACGATCGAGCGCGAGCTCGACGAGGCGGCGGCGGCGCTCGCCGACCCGGCCGTGGCCGGCGACGAGGGCCGCGCCGAGGCATCCGCCGCTCGCTACTCGGCCGCGCTCGACGCCGCCGAACGCGCCGACGTCTGGAGCGCCGAGTCGCGCCGCGACGAACTGCTCGCCGGGCTCGGCGTCACAGGGCTCGGCCTCGACCGCCGCATCGACGAGATGTCGGGCGGGCAGCGCAGCCGGTTCGCGCTGGTGGCGCTGCTGCTGCGCGCACCTGACGCGCTGCTGCTCGACGAGCCGACGAACCACCTCGACGACGACGCGGCGGCCTTCCTCGAGGGCCGGCTGCGCGCCTGGCGCGGGCCGGTGCTCTTCGCGAGCCATGACCGCGAGTTCCTGGATCGTGTCGCGACCGGGCTGCTCGACCTCGATCCGGGGCGGCAGGGGGCGCTGGCCGTGGCCGGGGGCCGAACCGGCGACGGCAGGCGGGGCAGCGCGCGGCAGGGCGGCAGCGAGGGCAACGCCGGTGCGACCCGCGACGACGCGCTCGCGGCATCCGGTGGCACGGTGTTCGGAGCGGGGTTCAGCGAGTTCCTCGCGGTCAAGGCCGAGGAGCGGGCGCGCTGGCAGCGCCAGTACGAGGCCGAGCAGCAGGAGCTCACGCGCCTGCGGGCGGATGTCTCGGGCGGCGGCTCGGCCCGCTCGGTGGCGCACGGGCGCGCGGCGACCGACAACGACAAGTTCATCCGGCACTTCAAGGGCGAGACCGTGGACCGCACGATCTCGCGGCGGCTGCGCAACACCGAGCAGCGCCTCGCGACCCTCGAGCGCGAGCAGGTGCAGCGGCCGCCGAAGCCGCTCGCGTTCGCGGGAATCCCGTCGGGGTCGCAGGCGTTCGACGACGAGTCGGGCCTGCTGCTGAACCTGTCGGACGTCGCGATCGACGGCCGCCTCGACGTGCCGTCGCTGCAGGTGGCGCCGCTCACGCGGCTGCTCGTGACGGGCGCGAACGGGGCGGGCAAGTCGACCCTGCTGAACGTGCTCGCGGGTTCGCTCGCATGCGAGCGCGGATCCGTGCAGCGCCGCAAGGGCCTGCGCGTGCAGCTGCTCGAGCAGGACGTGCGCTTCGCCGATCCGGATGCCTCGCCGCGGCGCGTCTACGAGCGCATCGTGGGTGCGCGGCGGGCGGAGCAGGTGCCGCTCTCGGGGCTCGGGCTCATCGCCCCGCGCGACGCCGACCGCCCGGTCGGCACGCTCTCGGTCGGGCAGCAGCGACGGCTCGCGCTGGCGCTCGTGATCGCGCGGCCGCCGCATGTGTTCCTGCTCGACGAGCCGACGAACCACCTCTCGCTCGCGCTCGCGACCGACCTCGAGGAGGCGCTCGGCACCTACCCCGGCGCGGTCGTGATCGCCAGTCACGACCGGTGGCTGCGGCGGCGCTGGGCGGGGGAGACCCTCGAGCTCGCCGCGGGCCGCCCGGTCGGGGCCGTGGTCGCGGCCTGACGCACGAGCTCGGCGCGGGCCGCCCGGTCGGGGCGGTGGTCGCGGCCTGACGCTCGAGCTCGGCGAGCGGATGCCGCGACGAGGAGCTGCTCGTCGTGGCATCCGCTCGTCGTACTCGTCGTGGCATCCGCCGCTCAGCCGAGGTCGGCGCAGCGAAATCAGGATGCGCGTGCGACGCGCCGTCCGCGGAGCGACGCAGGCCGGCGTGTCGCCGCTCCATCCTGAATTGCGCACGGCTGCCACGCCCCGTCGGCTGCCACGCCCGTCAGCGGCAGAGCAGGGTTCAGCCGGCGACGAGCAGGTCCGCGACGCGGCCGAGGGCGTCTGGCACGAGCCGGTAGTAGGCCCAGGTGCCGCGCTTGCTCCGGCTGAGGAAACCGGCGTTGGTCAGGATCTTGAGGTGATGCGACACGGTGGGCTGGCTGAGTCCGACGGGCTCGATGAGGTCGCACACGCAGGCCTCCTGGTCGGCCGACGCGGCGACGATCGAGAGCAGTCGGAGCCGTGTCGGGTCGGCGAGGGCCTTCATCGTGGCGGCGAGCGCCTCGGCGTCGTCGGCTCCGAGCGGCTCGCGCACGAGCGGTGCGCAGCAGGTCGCCGCGCTGATGTCGGTGAGCTCGAGCAATGTCATGCATCGACAGTATTCGATATTGACAGGCTTCGATAGATCTGGTCATACTCAAGGCATCGAAGTTCATCGATATGAGGGAGCAGATGGTGACGCTGTTGGAGACTCCGCGGGTGCCGGTCGTCGAGCGGACGGCGGCACTGCCCGTCGTGATCATCGGGGCCGGCCCGATCGGGTTGGCGGCCGCCGCGAACTTCGTCGAACGCGGCATCGACTTCACCGTGCTCGAGGCCGGTGACCGGGTGGCCGACAGCGTGCAGGCCTGGGGCCATACGCGCCTGTTCTCGCCGTGGCGGCATCTCGTCGATCCGGCATCGCGTCGGCTCCTCGAGGCCGAGGCCGAGGCCGGAGTGGTGGCCGCGGCCGGCCCGCGCTGGAGCCTGCCCGATCCCGATCTCGCGCCGACCGGCGCCGAGCTGATCGAGGCCTACCTGCTGCCGCTGTCGCGCGTGGCGTCGATCTCCTCCCGCATCCGCACGGGGGTCGAGGTCGTCGCGGTCTCGCGCGACGGCATGGACCGCACGCGCAGCACCGGTCGGGCCGCCACGCCGTTCGTGGTCCGGGTCCGAACCTCGCAGGGACTCGAGGAACTCCAGGCCCGCGCCGTCATCGACGCCTCCGGCACGTACCGCTCGCCGAATCCGCTGGGCTCCACCGGGCTCGAGCTGCTCGGCCTCGCCGAGATCGCCGATCGGGTGCACCCCGCCCTGCCCGACGTGCTCGGTCGCGACCGGGCGAGCTTCGCGGGTCGGCACACGACCGTGGTCGGCGCCGGGCACTCGGCGGCCAACACCCTCGTGAAGCTCGTGCAGCTCGCTCGCGAGGAGCCGGGCACGACGGTCACCTGGCTCATCCGCAATGCGCAGGCTGCGCGCGTCTCCTCCTCCGACGATGACGAGCTGGCCGACCGCGCGAGGTTGGGCGGTCGCGTGGCCGCCGCGGTCGCCCGCGGCGACGTACGGGTCGTCGATCGGTTCGAGATCGTGCGGGCACGCCGAACCGGCGAGGCAGGCGAGGCCGGCGAGGCCGGCGAGACCGGCGAGGCCGGCGACGGCGTCGAACTCGTCGGTCACCGCGACGGCGAGCTCGTCACGCACGCGACCGACCTCGTGGTCAACGCGACGGGCTTCCGCCCCGACCTCGAGCCGTTGCGCGAGATCCGGCTCGACCTCGACGAGGTCGTCGAGGCGCCCGCGCGGCTCGCCCCGCTCATCGATCCGAACCTGCACTCCTGCGGCACCGTCGAACCGCACGGGTTCGCCGAGCTGCGGCATCCGGAGCACGGATTCTTCATCGTCGGCATGAAATCCTATGGACGTGCGCCGACGTTCCTGCTGGCCACCGGGTACGAGCAGGTGCGGTCCGTCGCGGCCTGGCTCGCGGGCGACCTGGACTCGGCGTCGAAGGTCGAGCTCGTGCTCCCGGCGACCGGCGTGTGCTCGACCGGAACCGCATCCGCATCCGGAACCGCATCCGCATGCGGAACCGCATCCGCGCAGAGCTGCTGCGCATGACCGAGAGGGAGACCGCCGACATGAACGAGACCCCGAGCGTGCTGTTCGTCTGCGTGCACAATGCCGGGCGGTCGCAGATGGCGGCCGGGTACCTGCGCGAGCTGGCCGACGGCCGCATCGAGGTGCGCTCGGCCGGCTCGGAGCCGAAGGACGAGATCAACCCGATCGCCGTCGAGGCGATGGCCGAGCACGGCGTCGACATCACGGGCAACACGCCGAAGATCCTCACGGTCGACGCGGTGCGCGAGTCCGACGTGGTGATCACGATGGGATGCGGTGACGCGTGCCCGATCTTCCCCGGCAAGCGCTACGAGGACTGGGAGCTCGACGACCCCGCCGGGCAGGGCATCGAGGCGGTGCGGCCGATCCGCGACGAGATCCGCGCGCGCGTCGAGGCGCTCATCGCCGAACTGCTGCCCGAGGCGCCGTAGGGCGAGCGCCCGAGCGAGCGGATGCCTCGAGCCGACCTCTCGCGTCGTGCTGCGCCGGCTCGTGGCATCCGTCGTCGCTCGACAGCTGTCGCGAATTCAGGAGATCGCGACCGTCGGCGGCGTGTCGCGCGATGCCGTGCGGCGTGTCGTTCGCGCGTCCTGAGTTGGCGACGCCGGCACCGCCGGGGCGACGCACGGCCGGGATGTCGCACGGCCTCGGCGGCCGGAAGCCCGGCCGGACTCCGACACTGATGCTGCAGCGGGGTCAGTGTCTGAGTCACGCCGTGCAGGCACGAGACAGGGACCATGGGCGCGTCGGCTTGCCCGAGATTCGAAGATGTGTTCGAATGCAGGTATGCGTTGGAGCGGGCAGCAACTCGGGGTCGATCAGGCCGGCACGTTGCCCGGGCTCGCGCGGCTGAACAATCTCGTGCGGTCGGTGCAGACGCCCGAGTTCGCGGGCATCACGTTCCACGAGGTGCTCGCCAAGTCGGCGCTGAACCACGTGCCGGGCGCCTCGTCGATGCCCTTCACCTGGACGGTGAACCCCTACCGGGGCTGCAGCCATGCTTGCGTCTATTGCATAGACCCCGACACGCAGATCGCGATGAGCGATGGACGCGAGAAGCCGCTCTGGGCGGTCGAGGTCGGCGACGAGATTCTGGGGACCCGTGTCGAAGGCCGTTATCGCCGCTACACGCCGGCGAAGGTGCTCGCGAAGTGGTCGACGTACAAGCCCGCCTACCGCATCACGCTTGGCGACGGCACGCAGATGGTCGCGAGCGGCGATCATCGGTTCCTGACCGAGCGCGGCTGGAAGCACGTCACCGGCGCCATGAGCGGCCCAGGCCAGCGGCCATATCTGACGACCGGCAATTCGCTCATGGGCTTCGGTCGCTCCGGCATCCGAAGCCAGATCTCGGCTGAGTCGGCGAGCACGACTCGGCTTGCCGCCGCAGACACGACGTTGGGCAAGCTCGCGATCGCGGGGGCCGCGATCAAGAGCAGCGCCGACCTTCGCGTGGTCTCGATCGAGCCGCTCGGCGGCGAGCGCGAGTTGATGGACATCACCACGACCACCGGTGACTTCATCGCAAACGGTGTGGTGAGCCACAATTGCTTCGCCCGGCCGACGCACACCTACCTCGACCTCGACGCGGGCGACGACTTCGATCGGCAGATCATCGTCAAGGTGAACGTGGCCGAGGTGCTCACGGGTGAACTGGCGAAGCGGTCGTGGCGGCACGAGCCCGTCGCGCTCGGCACGAACACCGATCCGTACCAGCGGGCCGAGGGGCGATACAAGCTCATGCCGGGCATCATCGACGCGTTCGCGTCGAGCGGCACGCCGTTCAGCATCCTCACGAAGGGCACGCTGCTGCGACGCGACCTTGCACAGATCGCGGATGCCGCGGGGCTCGTGCCCGTCGACCTCGCGATGTCGATCGCCGTGTACGACGACGAACTGCAGCAGGCCATCGAACCGGGCACCCCCACGACGAAGGCGCGGCTGGCGACGGTCACGGCCGTGCGCGAGGCGGGGCTCGACTGCAGCGTGTTCCTCATGCCGATCCTTCCCTACCTCACCGACACGCGGGCGCACCTCGATGAGGCGCTGCGGCAGATCAAGGCGGCCGGCGCCACGAGCGTCGTGTACTCGGCCCTGCATCTGCGGCCAGGAGTCAAGACGTGGTTCATGCAGTGGCTGGCTCGCGAGCACCCAGAACTCGAGCAGCAGTACCGCTCGATGTACTACGGCCAGAACAGCTACGCACCCAAGGAGTACCGCAAGTGGCTCGCCGCCCGAGTCTCGCCGCTGGTGCGCGCGCACGGGCTCGAGCGCGGCAGAGAAGACCCGGTCACCGGGGGAGTCCGGTCGGCGGCGACGAGGTTCGAGCGACACGCACCGCAGGCCGCGTTCCCGGCAGACCCCGCCGCCCTGTTCTGACCTGCCGGCCCGTCAGACCCCGAGCGGATGCCGCGGCGCGGCCAGATCGCGCAGCATCGCCGCGCTTGCGCAGATGTTCGGTTCGCGTCAACGGCTTGCGCCCCGCAGCACTGAAGCTGACATAATCCGGTGAACCGGTGCATTTCCCGATTGCACCGGCGCTGAACCCGGAGGACGCCGATGACGCTTGGGCTGCCCGGCGACCTCTCGCGCGACTCCGTGGGGCGCGCCATCGTGCACGCCGGCCACGTCGGCGCATGGGTGTACCTCGCCATGGGCGGCCTGACCTCGGTGGCGATGGCGCTGACCGGCATGGTGTCGTCGTGGGTCGCGGCGTCGCTGGCAGCCGCCATGGCCGCGCTGCTCGTGCTCGTGTCGTTGCATCGCACGGTGCTCACCACGCTCGTCTACCTCGTGCTCGGCGGGGCCGCGACGGTCGGCCTGACCGTGCTGGCGATGGACCCGGTGTACGCGCTCGGCACCACGAACAACTCGATCGTCGCGATCCCGTGCGTGGCGCTGGTGCTCGTCGGCGGCGCCGGATCCGGATCCATCACGGCGATCGCGTGGGTGCTCACCGGCCTCGGCGTCGGCCAGGCCGCGACCTGGATCGGAGCAGGGTTCGCCGACGCCCCGTTCGCCGTCAACGTCGCCGCCGTCGGCACGGCGGCGTTCGTGATCCTGATCCGCAGCTTCGACGGCCTCACGCGCCGAGCCGGGCTGCGCCGTGAGACCGAGCTCGTGCACGCCAACGTGAGCGCCCGCGAGGCCGTCGCCCGCCGCGACCACGAGCTCGAGGCGATCACGAGCCTGCACGACATCTCGATGGGGCACCTGCTGGCGATCGCATCGGCGGGCTCGGGTCCGATCGACGAACGCCGGCGCGCCGACATCCGCCAGGATCTCGAGCTCGTCATCGGCCGCGACTGGATCGACGCACACGGCTCGGGCGCGACCGCGCCGACCGGCGACGCAGACCGCACCGCAACCGGCGACCGCACCGCAACCGGCGACCGCAGCGCAACCGGCACCGCCACCGGCAACGCAACGGGCACGGGCGACGCCACCGGCGACGAACGCAACCGAGGCGGCGCGAGCCGAGCACGCGATGCCGACGTGCCAGCCCACCCCGACGCCCTCCCGACCCTCGACCATGCGTTCACGGCGGCGGCCGAAGAGGGCCTCGACGTGCAGATGACGGGAGACCTCGCCGTGCTCGGCGTGCTCGGCCCCGAGCGTGCGGCCGACCTCGACGACGCCGTCGCGGAGTGCCTGCGCAACGTCGTGCGACATGCCGCGGTGCGGGAGGCCGAACTGCTCCTGGGGCACGGCGGCGGCGAGGTGACGGTCGCGGTCATGGACGCGGGGGTCGGCTTCGATCCCGAGCTGGTTCCGGCCGACCGGCGAGGCATCCGCATCGGGGTGCAGCAGCGGGTCGAGCGGCACGGCGGGTCGGCGCGCGTGTGGTCGGCCATCGGCGTGGGCACCACGGTCGTACTGACGGTTCCGGAGGGCGGATCGTGAGCACCAGGCGACTGACCCAGCAGGACATCGACCCGATCGCGGGCGTCACGTCGGCGGCCATCGCGCCGCTCGGCGGCGCCGTGGCGACGGCGATCGCCATCGCGCTGACGGTCGCGCACTGGTCGGAGGTGCAGTCCGAGATGGCCGCAGTCGCCGCGATCGTGCTCGTCGCGTTCGCGGGAACGCTCGCGACGTTCGCGACCAGGCCCGAGCGGGCACCCGTCACGCCCGAGCGCCTCTGGGTCGTCGTCGTGGTGGGCGTGGGGGCGGCGGTCGCCGAGTACCTCAGCACGATCGGACACGACCGGTACCTCTACGACGACTTCGGGCCGCTCGTGATCGGCATCCTCGTGATCACGTTCGCGCCGTTCTGCAACTGGCTCTCGCTGCTCGCGGCGGGGGTGCTCTCGTCGGCCGTGCTCTCGGTGCTCATCGCCGGAGCGGTGAACCCCACGTGGGGCGGCATCCCGCTGGGGTCGATGATCTTCGTGTTCGTCGCGCCGACGCTCGTCGCCACGTCGGCGGCCGCCGGGTACTCGTGGGCGATCGTGCAGGTCACGCTCGAGTGGCAACGCAAGGCGAACCAGGTCGTGCTGGCCCGCGACGCCGAACTGCGGGCGGGCCTCGCGAGATCGTACGATCACGGCCGGGTCGCCGTGCTGCGCCACGAGGTGCTGCCGTTCCTCGCGGGCATGCTGCGGGTCGAGCGGGTGTCGGTCGCCGATGCCGACCGGGCGCGGCACCTGGCGGAGTCGCTGCGCACGGCGCTGACGAACGAGATCGCCTCGACCTGGCTCGGCGACCTCGCGGCCGAGCTCGAGCGGCGTCGCGGCATCGAGGTCGTCGTCGTCGATCCGGCGTCGGCCGCGTCGAACCTGCACGAGGGCCAGCGTGCCGCGCTGACCGCGCTCATGTCGTGGCTCGCGGGCGAGGGCCGCGCGAGCGCGCTGCGCGTCGAGGTGAGCGTGGTTCCGAATGAGCGCGGGGCGATCCACGGTCGCGTCGTGGTGTTCGAGGTGCTCGGCCCCTTCGGCAGCGAACCGCCGCAGCGACGCGAACTCGAGCGGTTCGCCTCGGTCGCCCGTGCGGTCGGCCTGGTCGCCCAGTCCGAGATCACGGAGGAGAATGTCAGGGTGGAGTTGCGTCATGAGATCAGTTGAGCCCCGACAGCCCCGACAGGCCCGACCGCTGCTGAGTCCCGGCGCCGGCCCGAGCACCAGCACCCGCCCCGGCCCTAGCCCGAGCCTCGAGGCCGGGGTCGCCTGATGGCGAAGCTGTACTTCCGCTACGGAGCGATGAACTCGGGCAAGTCCACGGCCCTGCTGCAGGCCGCGTTCAACTACGAAGAGCGCGGGCACAGCGTGCTGCTCGCCAAGCCCGCGGTCGACACCAAGGGCGACCGCGACATCGTGTCGCGGCTCGGCGTGGTGCGCGAGGTCGACTTCGTGATCGCCCCCGACGCGAACGTGCGCGACCTGTTCGAGCAGCACCGCTCGATCGTGGCCGCCGAGACGGGCCGCGACGTGAGTTGCCTGCTCATCGACGAGGCGCAGTTCCTCACGTCCGAACAGGCCGACGACCTGCTGCGCATCGCGCTCATCGAGGGCGTTCCGGTGCTCGCGTACGGCATCCGCACCGACTTCCAGACGGTCGCGTTCCCGGGCAGCCGGCGCCTGCTCGAGATCGCGCACAGCCTCGAGGAGCTCAAGACGATCTGCCGTTGCGGCCGCAAGGCGATCTTCAACGGCCGAACCATCGACGGCCGATTCGTGTTCGACGGCGACCAGGTCGCGATCGACGGCGAGGCCGTCACCTACGAGTCGCTCTGCGGCGTCTGCTACCTCGAGGAGTCGGGCGGCGTGCTCAACGGCCGCCACTGACGCCAGACACCCGGCCGCCCAGCCCGCCATCCGAGCGGATGCCGCGACCCGGCGTCAGACCCGCGGCGTCGGCGTGACCACCTGCGCCGTGTTCGCGGCCGCGGCGGCCAGGTCGATCGAGGTCGGCTTGGGGATGCGCTGCCGGCCGACGAGCAGCGCCAGCGCGATGCCGAGGGCGCACCAGATGCCCATGGCGACCGACGACCAGGCGAGCGCCGAGGCGACGGCGTCGGAGGCCGCGGCGCCGGCGTCGGTCTGCCGCGTGCCCACCGAGGTGTAGACGGATGCCACGACCGCGGTCATCACGGCGGCTCCGACGTAGCGCGCCATGTTCGAGATGCCAGACGCCGCGCCGACCTCGTTCGCGTCGACGCAGGCGGTCGAGATCGACGAGGCGGGTCCGTTCTGCAGGCTCATGCCGGCGGCGACGCCGATGAGCGGCAGCACGAACAGCCCGTAGACCCATGAGGCGTCGACGAAGGCGAGTCCGGCGAACGACACGGTCATGATCACGAAGCCGAGGGCGATGGTGCCGCGGGCACCGATCTTCGAGACGACGGGCGCGATCACGGGCGCGAGCACGACGGCGGTCGCGGCCACGGGCAGGGTCGCGAGGCCGGTCTCCATGGGCGAGAGCGCGAGCGTCGACGGGTCCTGGAAGTAGAGGCTGACGACGAACATGATGCCGTTGATCGTGCCGGAGCCGAGCAGGATCGCGAGCGTCGAGCCCACGAGGATCTTGTTGCGCAGCAGCGCGAGATCCAGCAGGGGCGCCTTGACCCGGCGTTCGACCGCGACGAACGCGAAGATCGCGGCGACCGAGACGGCGAAGCATCCGATCGTCTGCCAGGAGGCCCAGCCCCAGGCGGAACCGTTGGTGAGTCCGAAGATGAGCGGTGCGAGGATCGCGGCGATCAGCACGGTGCCGCCGATGTCGATGGAGCGCGAGCGCTTGGGGTCGCGCGATTCGAGCACCCGGGCCATCGCGATGGGGATGCAGATCGCGGCGATCACGGCGTCGATCCAGAAGAGGCCCTGCCATCCGGTGGTGGAGGCGAGCACGCCGCCGATGAGCGGGCCGGCGGCGGCGCCGATCGCGGAGGCCGCACCCCAGAGGGTCACGGCTCGAAGTTGCGCCTTGCCGGTGTTCGCGGCGGCGATGAGGCTCATGCCGCTCGCGAGGATCGCGGCGCCCGCGGCGCCCTGGATGCAGCGCCCGGCGATGACGAGGGCGCCGTCGGGCGCGAGGGCGATCATCGCGCAGGAGAGCACGAAGAGCGCGAGGCCGAGCAGGAAGATGCGGCGGCGGCCGAACACATCGGCGAGGGCGCCCGAGGTGACGATGGTCGCGGCGCCCACGAGCGAGTACCCGGTCACGGCCCATTGCAGGGTCTCGATGGGCGTGCCGGTGTCCTCGGAGATCGCCGGCAGCAGGATCGAGACGGCCGAGGTGTTCGCGTTGACCACGAGCGTCGAGATGCAGGTGACGAGCAGCGTGGCGCCCGCCGCCTTGGCGGCGATCGAGGCCGCCGGAGCCTCCGCGTCGTTTCCGGTCATGAGTTCCCCTTCGTCGGGCACCGCACCGCGCCGCGCGAACGCGGCTCCATGCCGAGAACTGTAGACCTTCAGCCGAGGCTGACGACAGCAGCGATGAGCGTGCCGTTGAACACCAGGTGCGCGACGATCGCGCCGCCGAGGCGCCCGGTCGTGACGGCCAGGGCCCCGGTCGCGAGCCCGAGCACGAGTGCGCCGGTGAAGGTCGTCCACGCGGCGGCCGCCGACATGGCGCCTCCGACGGCGAGGTGGGCGAGTGCGAACACGAGCGCGCTCACGATGACGGCGACGGATGCCGCGAACCGGCCGCTCCCGTCGGCCCGGCCGCCCCGCGCCTTCGCCCGCGCGACGGCCCGCAGCACGAGCCCGCGGTAGAAGACCTCCTCGATGAAGGGGCCGAGCACGATGGGCGCGAGGATCACGCCGAACCAGAACGCGAACCCCTCGGGCAGCACGAGCACCGCGCCCGAGAGCGAGCTGCGACCGGTGGCCGCGAGCTCGATGAGGGTGACGACGCCGCGCGCGAGCAGGCCGATGCCGGCACCCCAGAGCAGGTCGAGCCAGGTGAACCCCAGCCCGAAGTCCCGCCCGCGCGAGTGGCGCCCGCGCGAGGCATCCGCGATGCAGAGCACGAGCACGAGCGGCACCCAGACGGCGAGGTAGGCGCCGAGCACCTGCACCCATTCGTCGATGACGACGGTGCGCGTCAGCCACGACCAGCCGAGCGAGGCGAGGGTCGCGAGGAGGATGCCGATCGCGGCATCCGTCGCTCCCCAGCGCTGCCCGGCGGCGTCGAACACTCCGAATGGGGGAGTGTCGGTTGTTGACAGGCCCCCATTGCGCGGGGCATGTTGAGAGGGTGCCACGGGGCCTAGCGTAACCGTGTCGCGATTCAGCACGCTGTGGGGACGGGGACTGAACAACGTGGAGCTACGCGATTACATCCGCATCCTGCGGCAGAGCTGGGTGTTGATCGTGTTGCTCACGCTCCTCGGCGTCGCCGCCGGCGCCGTCTACTCGATCGCCCAGACGCCGCTCTACAGCTCGTCGGCGAAGGTGTTCGTGTCGACCTCGAACGGCGGCACGATCGGCGAGATGGCGCAGGGCAACGCCTATACGCAGAACCGCGTGAAGACCTACGCCGACCTGGCGACGACGCCCATCGTGCTGCTGCCGACGATCGCCGAGCTGCAGCTCGACATGACGAGCGACCAGCTCGCGGCCGAGGTCACGGCCAACTCGCTCGTCGACACGTCGATCATCGAGATCACGGTGACCGACGAGGATCCGGCGCTCGCGGCCCAGGTCGCCACCGGCGTGTCCGAGAGCCTGACCGCGGTCGTGGCCTCGATCGAGACGACCGGCGCGACCGATGCCGACGGCAATCCGGTCGAGGCATCCCCGGTGCGCTTGACGCTCGTGCAGCACGCCGCGGTGCCGCAGAAGCCCGTGAGCCCGAACGTGCCGCTGAACATCGCGCTCGGCGGGCTCATCGGCCTCGCGCTCGGCATCGGCGCGGCGGTGCTGCGCGAGACGCTCGACACCCGCATCCGCAACGAGCGCGACATCGAGCTCGTCACAGACACCCCGGTCATCGGCGGCATCGTGTTCGATCCGAAGGCGAAGGACCGCCCGCTCATCGTGCACGCCGATCCGCATTCGCCGCGGGCCGAGTCGTTCCGCGCGCTGCGCACGAACCTGCAGTTCCTCGACGCGGCCCGGCCCGAGCGCTCGTTCGTGGTGACCTCGTCGATCGAGTCCGAGGGCAAGTCCACGACGGCCGCGAACCTGGCCATCGCGCTGGCGGATGCCGGTGCGCGGGTGCTGCTCGTCGACGCCGACCTGCGACGCCCGAAGGTCGCCTCGTATCTCGGCATCGAGGGTGCCGTGGGCCTCACCGACCTGCTCATCGGGCGCGCCGAGCTGCAGGACGTGATCCAGCCATGGGGCCGCGGTCAGCTCTACGTGCTGCCGGCCGGCCGGGTGCCCCCGAACCCGAGCGAGCTGCTCGGTTCCACGGCCATGGCCGACACGATCGCGGAGCTCAACCGGGCCTTCGACGTCGTGCTCTTCGATGCCCCGCCGCTGCTTCCGGTGACGGATGCCGCGGTGCTGTCGCGTGCCGCCGGTGGGGCGATCCTCGTGGTCGCCGTCGGGCGCGTGCACAAGGGCCAGGTCAGGGGTGCGTTCTCGGTGCTCGAGAACGTGGACGCGAAGGTCTCGGGCATCGTGCTTACGATGCTGCCGACCCGCGGCCCCGACGCATACGGCTACGGCAAGTACGGCTATGGCTACGGATACGGCTACGGGTACACCCCGACGCCCGAGGCGCAGCAGTCGAGGCAGCCGCGACAGACCGGGCAGGCCGGGCAGACCGCGCAGCACGGGCAGTCGGCCGGGCAGCCGAACCCGGACCCCTCGCCCGCACCGAGCACCGAACCGGTGGGCGGCGCGTGAACGTGCTCGTCGTCTGCACCGGCAACATCTGCAGGTCGCCCATGGCCGAGCAGATGCTCGTCGAGCGCCTGGCCGCGGCCGGCATCGACGACGTGCAGGTGTCGAGCGCCGGCACGCACGCCCTCACCGGGCAGCCGATGACCCCCGAGGCCGCGGCGCAGTCGGCGCGATACGGCGCCGACCCGGCCGGCCACGTCGCCCGGCAGTTGACCGAGCAGCTCGTGCAGGGCGCCGACCTCGTGCTCACGGCGACGCGGGCCCACCGCGCCGAGGTCGCCGAGCTCGTGCCGCGCGCGGCCCGTCGCGCCTACACGCTGCGCGAGTTCGCGCGCCTGCTCGCCTTCCTCGCCGACGAGGGCAGCCTCGCCGACGAGGGCGCGTTCGACCCGAGCGCTCCCGAACCCGAATCCGGCTCCACCTCCCGCCTGCAGCGGGCGACGGATGCCGCAGCCAGATCCCGTGGCTTCGCCCCACCGCCGTCCGACCCGACCGACGACGACATCCTCGATCCGTACCGCGCTCCCGACGCGGTCTACGACGAGGCCGGCCGACTCATCGACCAAGCCATCGATCAACTCGTGTCCGCGCTCGCTGCTCCATCGGTTTCGGATGGCCGCCGTGGCTCGTAACGAGAACCCGCACGCGCGCCATGTCACGGCCCCCTGGGCGGTGGCGGCGATCGTCGTGTTCGTGCTCGTCGATGCGGCGCTCGTCTGGTGGGCGGTCGCCTCGGTGCGCTCCGACACGGGTTCGCCGCAGGGCGAGGTGCTGCCGACCCTTCCGCCGGTGACGTCGACGCCGCCGTCGACGCCCGACCCGACCGCCGCGCCCGCGTCGGGCGGCGCCGGTGCATCGGTGGCACGGCCGACGGTGGTGCTGGCCGCGCTGAACCTGAACCTCGCCTACCGCGGCACGGTCGGCAGCTGCCCCGATGCCGCCGCGACGCTCGAGGTCACGACCGACGGCGGCGCGACCTGGTCGCCGGCCAACCTCGAGGGGCTCAGCGACCTGCAGTCGATCGAGCCGGGCGAGGCCGACATCGTCACGATGGTCGCCCGCGACCCCGGTTCGTGCGGCGTCGCGCGCTACCGCAGCTTCGTGCAGGGCGCCGACTGGGAGGCGACCGACCAGCTCGAGCCCACCTGGTACCTCGACGGCGAGCAGGTCGTCGGGCCAGGCGCGGCATCCACGCCCTGCGACGGATCGCCCGCGCAGGTCGCGGCGACGTCGATCGACGCGGCGGCCGTGCTCTGCGACTCGGGCGCGGTGCTCACGACGAGCGACTCGGGCGTCACCTGGGTCGACGCGCAGGCACCGGCGGGCGCCGTGGCGATCGCGTCGGCGCCCGAGGGCTATCTGGTCGCGGTCGCGGGTGACGGCTGTCGCGGCATCCGCGTTGCTTTGCTTGTAGCGGATGCCTCGACCGGCGGATGCCTCGAGGCCGACGTCGCGGCGGGCACGACGGTCATCGACGTGGCCTCCGACGGCACCGTGTGGGCGTGGACCGGGGGAGTGCTCGCGCGTTCGGCGGACGGGGGCGCCACATGGTGATGCGCCGGTTCTATGCGGCGGCGACGCTGACCACGACGGCGTGGGCGGCCAAGCTCGCGTCGCGCGTGCGCATCACCGACCTGCTCGTGCTGCTGTGGGTCGTGTTCGGCACGCAGATCGCGTGGGTCGGCATCGACTACAACACTCCCGGATACGGCGGGTCTCGCGGCGACATCGAGATCAGCTACACCATCGTGTCGATCATCATCGTCGCGGCCTGGATGCTCGCGCTCGAGCTCTACGACACCCGGTCGCCGCGCGTGCTCGGCCTCGGATCGCAGGAGTATCGCGCCGTCGCCGACGCCACGGTGCGCCTGTTCGGGCTCGTCGCGATCGTGGCGTTCCTCTTCAAGATCGACATCGGGCGCGGGTACATCCTCATCTCGTTCCCGCTCGGCGTGCTCGTGCTCATGTTCTCGCGGTGGATGTGGCGGCAGTGGCTCGGCGTCATGCGCCAGCGGGGCGAGTACTCGTCGCGGGTGCTGCTCGTCGGCTCCGAGGCATCCGTCACCGTGATCGCCCGCGAGCTCGAGCGCATGCCCCAGGCCGGATACCGCGTGGCCGGCGCCTGCCTGCCCGGCCACGGTGAGCCGTACCTGCCGGGCACGAACATTCCGGTGGAGTACGGCATGCAGCACGCGCTCGCCGTCATGCGCGATTTCGGCGCCGACACGGTGATCATCACGAGCTCCGACGAGCTCGGGCCCGAGCGCGTACGCGAACTCAGCTGGGGCCTCATTCCGGGCGCCGAGCACCTCGTGGTCGCCCCGAGCCTCATCGACATCGGCGGCCCCCGCATCCACACCCGGCCGGTGGCCGGCCTGCCGCTCATGCACGTGGAGACGCCGAAGTTCGAGGGCCGCAAGCTCGTCGCCAAGCGCGTGTTCGACCTCATCGTCGCGTTCGCGCTGGTCGTACTGCTCTCGCCGCTCTTCGTGGTGCTCGCCGTGATGGTGAAGCTCTCGTCGCCCGGGCCGGTGTTCTACCGGCAGGAGCGCGTCGGGCTGAAGGGAAGCCCCTTTACGATGCTGAAGTTCCGTTCCATGAGCGACGGCGCCGACGCGCAGCTCGCCGGTCTGCTCGCCGCGAACGGAACCGATACGGCACCGCTGTTCAAGGTGCAGAATGACCCGCGCGTCACGCGCATCGGACGCGTGCTGCGCAAGTACTCGCTCGACGAGTTGCCTCAGCTGTTCAACGTGCTGCACGGCACGATGAGCCTCGTCGGCCCGAGGCCGCAGCGCCGGGCCGAGGTTGCGCTCTACGAGGGTGCGGCCGGTCGCCGGCTCTTCGTACAGCCGGGCATGACCGGCCTCTGGCAGGTGAGCGGGCGATCAACCTTGTCGTGGGAGCAGAGTGTGCGGCTCGACCTCTATTACGTGGAGAACTGGTCCGTAACTGGAGATGTAACCATTCTGGTACGCACCTTTCGGGCTGTCGTCAACCCCGGTGGGAGCGCCCTATGAGCAAGGGGGATGCCGTCACGAACCAACAGGCACTGGACCTCGACATCGTGATCGTCACATATGGAAGGAGCGACCTTGTCAGGGACTGCCTCGACTCGCTCGTGTCCGCCATGCCACAGATCAAGACCCGTGTGCTCGTCGTCGACAATGACTCGCCTGATGACACTCCGGATGTCGTCGAGCGCGAGTATCCAAATGTTCACCTAACCCGGCGTGCGGGAAATGATGGATTCGCCGTCGCGAACAACGCTGCCCTTCGGACATCCGTATCCACATACGCGCTGCTGCTCAACCCCGATACCCGGGTAGAACCCGGGACGATCGATCATCTGGTCGACGTTCTGGAGCGCGAACCCGATATTGGCATGATCGGATGCCGACTGTTGACGGCAGACGGAACGCTCGACCATGCGGCCAAGAGAAGCATCCCCTCCGTTGCAATGGCGGCGAAGTACTTCGTGCTCCGCTCGGTCGGGCGTACCGGTTCGGACTACGTGCGGCCCGACGTGGCTATCGACGCGGTGGCGGATGTGGATGCAGTTAATGGCGCTTTCATGCTGGTGCGAAGCGCTGCCCTCGCCGAAGTTGGCCTTCTCGATGAGCGCTACTGGATGTATGCCGAAGACCTCGACTGGTGTGTGCGCTTCCGAAAGGCAGGGTGGCGGGTCGTCTATGACGGACGCGTGATCGCGCACCACTTGAAGGGTGGAAGCTCCGATGGCCCTCGGCGGATGCCCCTCAACTACCAGTTCCATCGAAGCATGGCGCTGTTCTATCTCCGCCACTTGCGTTCCAGGAGCACGATCTTCGATGTCTTCGTCGTGGCGGCGATCTGGGTCAGATTTGGCGTCTCGACGCTGCTGAACACATTGAACCGAGCAAAAGGTCGGCTTCGCGAGGTCTCGCATGGCTGACACCGTCAGTGTGGTATTGCCCACATACAACCGACTCCACGTCCTTCCGCGAGCCATCGACAGCGTGCTCGGTCAGACGGTGCCGGTCGCCGAACTCATCGTCGTTGACGATGGTTCGACAGACGGCACGGTCGAGTATCTGATCGAGCGTGCTCGCACCGACCCGAGAATTCGGATTCTGGTCGCGCCCCACGCTGGGGCGGCGGCGGCGCGCAACCGGGGAATCGACGCAGCACGAAGCGATTACATCGCGTTCCAAGACAGTGATGACTTGTGGGAGTCGGACTTCGTTGAGCGATTGTTGCCGCATGTCGCCGGGAGATCCCACGTGATCGCGTTCGTATCGCATCGCGTGCGTCTTCGAGACGGATCGGAGAGGGTCGTTCCGGCAGCGCCTATCAGGCGTCCCGAGCAGGAGTTGCTGTATCGGAGCATCGCTTCGACGCAGACCCTCATGATCCCGTCCGTGCAGTTGCGCGATCGATCGTTCGATGGCGAACTTCATCGGTTTCAGGATTGGGATCTCTGCCTGACCTTGCTCGAACAAGGCGGGATCAGGTTCATTCACGAGCCGACGGTTGCCGCAACGCTGTATCGGCTCGAGGACAGCATCTCCGAGGGCAGCACGACGTTACGATCGGCAAGCCTTCGCCGGATCCTGCGTCGGCACGCGAGACTCTTCGTACGACACCCCGCCGCGTTGGCCAGGCTCATCGTGCGCGCGTACCTGCGACCGGGCATCGCGTCACGTGGCTCTGCCTCCAGCGGACGGCGCAACGCACCCGCTTCGGATGCGAGGGCATCATGAGCACCATGGCGGTTCGCGAGACGGAGGCGGAAGGTTCAACGGCGTTGTCAACGCGAGCCGCCGCGGGCATCTCGATCTCGGTGGTGGTGGCCGTCCTCGGCGCATTGCTCAGCTATAAGATCGACGGACGCTTTGCGCTGTCGAACGTTGCGCAGATCTTCGCCCTCGTAGTGCTGTTCGTTTCGGTGCCCAGGCTCCTGCGATCGAAAGACGTGCTCTTCATACTTCTCGGCCTTGCCGGAGTTCTTCTGGCCGCAGTACATGTTTCGGAGGCGTATCGCTACGCGATAGCGCCCGAGTTCACTGGCTACTACCTTTCTGCGGCGATCTGGCTCGTCGGTGTTTACCGAGCGTGTCACGAGCACGGCGCGACTCCTGCGGTCGCTCGTGGGTTCAAATGGGCTATTCCGCTTGCCCTCGTGTACCTCCTGGTGCAGTTGGGCCTGGACTTCTCGGTCGGCACCGACCGCCGGCGACTCGGTTTCGACGACAAGTCGCATGCCTCCGTTTACGCCAGCTTCCTCGCGTTCGCGGCTTTACGATTTCTCCCAGGCCGAGGTCGGCTCCTCGTCTCGTTGGCCTTCTTCATACTTGCGTTTCTGACGATCTCGCGCCTCCCGTTCGTTTTCGCTCCGGTGTACGTGCTTGCGTTCCTCGTTGAGTACCGGAAGGTGCGCGCCGAGGCACGCACCCCACTCGACGTCTACATCGCACATCTCACACTCGCCGGAACGATCCTGACACCGCTCATCCTTGCCGCGAGGGCCGCCGGATTCTTCCGCTCTTTTGAACGCGTTTTCGATTCGGGCGACTACACGAACGCATCGACGACCGCGCATCTCTTGCTGCTCCAGTACGCCGTCGAGTTGAAGGTCGAGAGCCTGGGCAATTTCTTACTGGGCGTCACACCCGGCGGCTTCGCCGGGGTGCTGTACCGAAGCCGCATCGATGTGAGCGAGTTCTCGAGCATCGATCCGCCAGGCTATGAGAAGTTGATGGAGGGAACGGCGCCGATGCACTCGAGCCTGGGGTCGATCATGCTCGAGTTCCCGATTTGGGTGTCGATCTCGTATCTCGTCCTGGTCGGTTGGGCGCTCATCCGCCTCTACCGCAACCGTGAATGGGTCATGATGTGGTTCCTCGTAGGCTTTTTCGCGGCCACACTGTTCTATAGCAGCCAGACCGAGCTGTACTTCTGCGTGGCGTGGACCGGCATCATCTCCGTCGCGGCGAGCGCAGGAGGTCCGAGAGCTGCCGACGACGTCCGTGCCCGCGCTAATGTTCGACAATCAGCCGTTCCCGTCCCACGCAGGGCACGATGAACGCCGCGAGTTCCTCGGACCGTCGACCCGTCGTCCATGTCTGGCTGAGCGGGCAGAGCGACAATGTGGGTGACTCGATGTTGCGTCGCATTTACGCTGATCGTCTGCGTCGCATGGGTCGACTCATGGTGTGGGCGGGGAATCCGGCGGCCGGTTATGTGGCCGGGCTGCGGCTCGAACCGGGTGAGGTCGCGACCGGGTGGTTCAGGTGGAGTGCGAGCTTCGCCCGTTCCGCGGCGAAGGGCGACGCCGTGTTCGCATTCAACGCGGGTGAATTCGTGCCGACCCGCCGGTACTTCGCTGGGGCCGTGACGCTGCTGCCCGCCATCCTCCTGCATCGTGCTCGTGGAGGACGGATCGTTTGGCTCGGAGCCGGGGTCCGGCGCACGTTGCCGGGCTTCACCTGGCCGTTCTCGCTGATCGCAAGATGGAGCGATCCGTTGCGCTGGCGGGATGCGAGATCGGCACAGCTCATGGGACGTGGCGGCACGATGCCAGATTGGGCTTTCGCGTCGGGCGACGATCGCTCACGCAGTGCCGAGAACGGAACTCCGCCGGCACCTCATCGGCACAGCCTGGCCATCGCACTCCGTGGAGACCGGCCGCCGCCAACGGATCGCTGGATCGGGGCTGTACGTTCCGTCGCCGCTCGACTCGGCTTGGAGATTGTGGTTGTCGTGCAGGTCGCACGCGATCAGGCGCCTGGCCAAGCGCTCGCAGCCCGGCTCGATTCGCGGCTGCACTCGTGGATCACCGATGACCATTGGGACCAGGAGCAGTCGGTACGAGCGGTGTATCGCGAGGCTCGGATCATTCTTTCGGACCGGTTGCACGCACTGGTGATGGGAGCAACCGAAGGGGCAGTGCCGATTGGGTGGTGCGAATCCACGAGCGACAAAATCGCACGACACTTCGATCAGGTCGAGGCAGGCTGGGTGGCCCCGAACTGGATGGACCCGAGCGGCCTGCTCGATGGTCTTGACGACGATCGGCTGGCCGAGCTCGAGGTGGCCACGCGCAGCGTCATCGTCTCTGCGCGTTCCGAGATTCGCGATGTCGGGAAAGAGTTGACGGATCATGCCGAGGTGAGAACGATTCGGGTCCTGCACACGCTGCCCGCGCCCGACGGGACGACCCGATACGTTGACCATATGATCGGGAGTGCGACGCCTGATGTGCGCGTGCTGACCTTCTCCTGGTCGCATGCGCTTCTCGGGCGCTACGACGTACTGCATGTGCACTGGCCGGAGTACCTCGCTCGCCACAGCACGCGCACCGGCACCCTCGCCAAGACGATCGCGCTGCGTCTGCTCCTGTTGCGACTCGCGCTGCGCAGGACGCCTATCGTGCGCACGGTGCACAACACGGTCCCGCATGAGCGCGGATCCGCCCGCGAGCAGAGGATGCTCGATGCGATCGACCGTCGTACCGCCCTGTGGATTCGACTCAATCCGACCACCGTACTCGCCGACGGAGTCCGTACGATGGATATCCCGCATGGTCACTACCGCTCGGTCTACGGGGCGTCGGAGCGGCGACCGGTTCCAGGTCGGATCCTTCAGTTCGGCCTCCTCCGGCCTTACAAGGGCGTGGAATCGCTCATCGCCGCGTTTCGCAGCTTGGATGATCCGACGACGAGCCTTCGGATCGTCGGACGGCCGTACTCGGTCGAGTACGGCGAAGATCTTCGCAGTGCCTGCGAAGGAGCTGACGGCATTCGATTGAGGCTCGAGTTCGTGCCAGACGCCGAGCTCGCCGAGCAAGTGCGCGCGGCTGAACTCGTGGTTCTGCCGTACACCGAGATGCACAACTCTGGGGCGATCCTGGTGGCACTCTCGCTCGGCACTCCCGTTCTTGCCCCCAGGACGCCGGCGAACGAGTCGCTCGCCGACGAGATCGGTGACGGGTGGGTACATCTCTTCGACGGCACGGTCAACGCCCAGACTCTTCGCACCACGCTCCTCGCGCTGCGGTCCGCGGAACGACCACCGCCGGACCTTTCAGATCGGGACTGGTCGGTCGTCGGGCTGCGTCACCGGGCTGCGTATGCCGAAGCGCTGAAAGTGCGGTTCGAATGAGTTCACAGCCGCTCGCCACGGTCGCCGCCCGAGGAGCCGTCGTTACGCTCGCGGGCCAGATCATCCGGCTTCTCGTCCAACTCCTCGGGATCATCATCCTGGCCAGGATGCTCCGTCCCGAGGACTTCGGAATCGTGGTCATGGTAGCTGCCGTCATCGGGATCGGCGAGTTAGTTCGCGACTTCGGTCTCTCGAACGCCGCGATTCAGACTCCTCATTTGAGTCGACGACAACGGGACGCACTCTTCTGGATCAACACGGGGCTCGGCGTTGTACTCGCCGTACTCACCGTGGTCGCGGCGCCGCTGCTCTCAGCCCTCTACGGGGATGCTCGCCTGACCGCCGTCACACAAGCGTTGGCGGTCGTTTTCCTGCTCAACGGGTTCGCCACGCAGCATCGTGCCGGCCTAGCGCGGTCGTTGAGATTCACGGTGCTCGCGGTGGTGGACTCCGTTGCTCCGGCCGTGGGTCTCGGTGCGGCCATGGTAGCCGCGCTCGTCGGTTGGGCATACTGGGCCCTCGTCGTCCAACAGGTCGTGATCGCCTTCGTGGGCGCGGTGTCGGTGATCGTGCTCGGCGGCTGGGCGCCTGGATTCCCGAGGCGAACTAGCGGGCTCCGGCCCCTCCTCGGGTACGGTCTGAACCTCCTTGGTGCCCAACTGGTCACCTACGTCGGACGCAACGCGGACTCGGTGGTCATTGGCGTGCGATTCGGCGCGCAGCAGCTCGGTATCTATGACCGTGCCTTCCAACTCGTGACTGCACCGCTCAACCAAGTGCAGGCGCCTGCCTCGAAGGTCGCGGTTCCCGTCTTGTCGAGGCTGCAGGGCGAGCAGGAGCGGTATCGGGCGTTCCTGCTCTTGGGCCAGTCCATCTTGCTGCATGCGCTGATGCCGCTCTTCTTCCTTGGGGCGGCCGTCGCGGTGCCGCTCATCACCGTGTTACTCGGCTCCTCCTGGATGCAGAGCGCGCCGGTGTTCCAGATTCTCACTGTCGCAGCGACCGCAAGGATCGCCGGCTACGCAACGTTCTGGGTGGGGTTATCGAAGGGGCTCACCCGCGTGTCGCTCTACGTTGCCCTGATCACCACCCCTCTCCTCATCGTGGCGGTGATCATCGGGTCGAGTTTCGGGATCGTGGGTGTGGCGGCCGGCTTCGCGATCGTGAACCTCGTCATGTGGCCCGTCGGCGTTTTCATGTACGGACGACTCGCTGCTGCGCCCGCGGGAGCCCTGTTCTCAAACGGGGTCGTTGCGTTCGTCGGCTACGGTGTTCCGGCGGTCGCGGCGTTCTGCCTGACGCTCTGGGTCACTCCCGAGCTGGATGATTGGGGGACGATCGCAATCGGTGCGGCCGGGTATCTCATGGTGTTCGCGATCGGGTTGCTCTGCTGGCCCAGACTGCGCCGCGATGCCCTGAGCGTAGTGCACAGCGGCCGGCACCTGCGGCGCTACGTGTCGAGTTGAGCCGCCGGCAGGTTTCGCCCAGCCAGGGCGATCGCTCGGGGTACGTTCGCTTCGAGAGTCGTCCGTGCCGCAGCATCCGAGAGCAGCGCCACGAGCCGAGCATGCAGCGCATCGGCTAACGGTGCTCCGGGAGTCATCCAGTACGTGAGCCCGAGGAGCTCGTACAGGCCGGACACCTTGTCTTGGTAAGACAATGTGATCGCCGGCGTACGAGCGACCGCGCAGAGGATCATGAAGTGCATCCGGCCGCTCACGGCCGCATCGGCGAGCCGCGTCGCGCGGACGAGATCAGGCGGGGGGATGAGGTCCTCCTGCTGGAAGAGGTGCGGCGAGGGTTCGATGGACTCCGCGATCTCGCGTTCGAACGTCAGATCGTTCGAGGTGCCGCTCGTGTCGTGGGGGATGAAGGCGAACGAGAGACCGGACCCAAGGCCCTGCTTCACAAGCCGCCGGTACGCTGCGAGCTGGTCCGGATACCAGCGCTCGAGGAAGGGGTTCGCATTCACCAGGATGATGCGACGCCCGGCTTGTCGTTGCTCGCGTATCCAGCGCTCGAGTGCGGAGTCTCCGGGCCGAGGCCTCGTGAGGAACGCGAGGTCGGCGACGTCATGGACGCGGATCGCTCCGTCGGCGATGATGCGGTCTCGGGAGCCCTGGTCCCGCATTAGATAGTCGACGAACCGTGCCGAACGACGCATTTCGCCCAACGCCTGCGGTGTCGGGTGACTGTTCCAACTGAATCCGAGGATCCGTGTGCGGACGCCGGATCGCGCTACCTGCCGAGCCGTCCGGAAGCGCCGCACCGAAGAAGGATTGCTGTAGACGCCGTCCATCGTGTCGGCGCCGATGAACGACACGCTCGCGGCGGTTCGGGCCAGCTTCAGGAAGCTCAGCAACTGCGGGAGGCGCCGAGCTGGAGATCCGTAGAGCAGGTTCGGCAGGTAGAGGTACTCGACGTCCCGGTCGTCGATCACATGGAGAAGGTCCGAGCGTCGGCGTGCGACGACGGTGACCGGTTCCTCGACGTTGCGGACGAAGGCCTGATACATCGCCTCGTCGCCGACACTTCCGCCGCCCGGACCCGTGACCAGGACGTGGCGGTTCCCCGTCTCTACTCGATTCGACCCGGCGCGCACCGCGGTGGTGATGACCGCCTCGACCGATCGCTCGAGTAGAAGAGCCGTGTTCCGTAGCCGTGTCCGCACGCGTCTCACGGTAGGGGTTGGAAGTCGTCCCTGCCGGTGCACGCGCGGAGCGTCGCCATCGAGACATGTCCGGTGCTCCCGATTTCGCTGGGCGATCGGGCTACGCTACTGATCGTGACGCCGTCTTCCGGGGGTTCGGAGTCGTCGGGTCCGGACCATGGGGATGGGGCATCCGGCCGGCGCCATGAGTCGAGCCGTTCGCACGGGTCGAGTTCGAGCGGGTCGAGCCGATCGCACAGCTCCAGCTCCAGCTCGGGTTCCAGCTCGAGCAGCCGGTCGCACGGCTCCGGCGCGAGTTCAGGTTCGAGCTCAGGCCGGTCGCACGGCTCCAGCTCAGGATCCCGTTCGAGTTCCAGTTCAGGCTCCGGCCGCTCGCACCACCACCATCGCTCGAGCAAGGCGCGGCGGGCCAAGCGCCGAAAGCGCATCATCACCTGGTCGATCGTCGGCGTGCTCGCGCTGCTCGTGTTCTGCGTGGCGTGGGTGGGCATCCGCGGGTTCCTCGCCGTGGGCGAGTTGCAGGCCGCCGTGCCGCTCGCGAAGACCGCGCAGCAGCAGGTCGTCGCGGGCGACGCGAAGGCGGCGCAGAAGACCGCCGACGAACTGGCCGGGCACGCGGCATCCGCTGCCTCGTTGACGGGCGACCCGATCTGGCGCGGGGCCGAGGTTCTGCCGGGCGTCGGACCCAACCTCGAGGTCATGCGCGTGGTCGCGGCATCCGTCGATCGCATCGCGCGCGACGCCGTCGTGCCGCTCGCGACGAGCGCGGGGGCCATCGACCTGGCGTCGTTCGCGCCCGTCGACGGCCGCATCGACCTGCAGCCGATGATCGACCTGCAGATGCCGGTGCACGGGGCGCGCGTCGCGTTCGACAGCGCCGACGCGGCCCTCGCAACCGTGCAGGGCGCCGCGGTCATCGGTCCGCTGGCCGACGCGCGCGACGAGCTCACGACCCTCGTCGCCGACGGCGGGGCAACGGTCGGCGGCCTCGACCGCGCCGTGCGCCTGCTGCCGTCGATGCTCGGCGCCGACGGGCCGCGCGACACGCTGCTGCTGTTCCAGAACAACGCCGAGCTGCGCTCGAGCGGCGGCATTCCGGGCTCCCTCGCGATCGTGCACGCCGACGGCGGTGCCGTGTCGATGACGCAGCAGGCCGGCACGCGCGACTTCCCGCCGTTCGCCGAGCCGGTCATCGACCTGCCCGCCGACACCCTGGCGCTCTGGAGCGAGAACACCGCCCGGTACATCCAGGACGTGAACTTCACGCCGCAGTTCTCGCTCAGCGCGACCATCGCGCGCGAGATGTGGCGGCTCCAGTTCGGCACCGAGGTGCAGTCGGTCGTGGCCGTCGACCCCGTGATGCTGAGCTACCTGCTGCGCGCCACCGGGCCGATCACGCTCGCCACCGGCGAGCAGCTCACGAGCGAGAACGCCGTGCAGTTCCTGCTGAGCGACGTGTACGCGAACTACCCGGTGTCGCAGCAGGACGCGATCTTCGCGGATGCCGCGGCCGCCGCGTTCCGCGCCCTCACCACCGGCGGACTCGACTCGCAGACGCTCATCGAGGCGCTCACGCAGGCGGGCGCCGAGCGGCGCATCCTCGTCTGGAACGCGGATGCGCAGGAGCAGGCGATCCTCGCCGACACCACGCTCGCCGGCGGACTGCCCGAGAGCGACCAGGCGACGCAGAACTTCGGCGTGTACCTCAACGACCAGACCGGTTCGAAGATGGACCCGTACCTCGACGTGCAGGTCGGCGCGGCCACCGCGGTGTGCCGCAACGACGGCCTGCCGAACTACGAGATCGTCGTGAAGCTCACGAACACGGCGCCGGCGGATGCCGCGACCAGCCTGCCCGAGTACGTCACCGGTGGCGGCGTCTACGGCACCCCGCCCGGCTCGATCAGCACGACCGTGCACGTCTACAGCGCCCGCGGCACGTACAACCTCGGGGTCGCGTTGAACGGCGATCCGACGAAGTACCGGCCGGCCACCGACGCCGGCTACGAGGTGAGCAAGGTCACCTCGCGGCTCGCGCCGGGGGAGAGCGCCGAGTACCGGTTCGGCTTCCTCGGCGGCGAAGCGGGCGAAAAGCTTACGGCCATCGAGTCGACGCCGCTCGTTTACACGCCCGAAACATTAGGGGTCGCGCTTTCCTGTGAATCTGCCCTATGGTGAGACGGTGTCACCTTTTCGGAAGGGTGGCATCTCCGGGGGGTTTCCGAAATGCGTCCCTCGGTGTCATGAAGCACTACGAGGGGTAACGCAATCATGATCCGAAAGATTCTGGCGACCGTCGTGGTCGCCGCGGCTGCGATCATCGCCGTTCCGGCAGCGGCCAACGCCGCCGAGGAGCCGACGGCCGGCTACGTCGGGCAGGGCACGAACATCACGCTCACCGTCGGCGAGGTCGGCACCATGGTGTTCAGCGGCCTCACCGCGAGCACGCCGTCGACGGCCACCGCCGACGACCTCGTGACGCTGGCCGTGCTCAAGGCCTCCACGGCCTCGAAGCCCACCGATGCTTCGGGCACGGTGTCGTACGACATGTCCTCGAACACGGTCGGCACGTACACGATCTCGGCGACCGCGGGCGAGTCCGTCGCGACCGGCACGCTCACCGTGGTGGCTGCGACACCCGCGGTGCCCGCCGACTCGGCGGGAGGCATCGCCGCGACCGGCTACGACATGCCGGTGCTGTGGCTCTGGATCGGCGGCGGAGCGCTGCTGCTCGGTGCCGCCCTCATCGTGGTGCTGACCACGGTGCGACGCGCACGCAACCAGTCCTGATCACCCCACGGCGTCGGGCCGCGAAGCCCCTCTGCGCGCGGTGACCGCACCACGGATGCCCGGATCGGCCGATCCGGGCATCCGGCGTGCCCGGCCACGGGGCGCGGCGCCGGGCTCGCGCGTCGTCGGCGTCGACATCGCGCGGGGGCTCGCGCTCATCGGCATGTTCGTCGCGCATGTCGCCCCGGCGGTCGACGATGCGGGCGTCGCGGCGCTCATCGCCGTCGCCGACGAACGCCCCCGGCTGCTCTTCGCCCTGACGGCCGGCATCGGCCTCGGCCTCATCTCGGGCGGCACCCGGCCGACCGCCGAACCCCGGGCACGCGGCATCCTTCGGCGGCAGATCGCCATTCGCGCCGTGATCCTCATCGCCCTCGGCGTGCTCATCGCGGCCACGCTGCATCCGCTCGTGTTCATCATCCTCGACGTGTACGGGGTGGCGTTCCTGCTCATGCTGCCGCTCTTGTTCGTGCCGCCGCGCGTTGCGCTCGGGCTCGGCATCGGGTTGCTCGCCGTCACGCCGGCGCTCGCCGCGATGGCCGCCGCCACCCCGTTCGTCGACGACGTGCGGCAGACCCCGATGGTGTTTCTCGCGGACTGGGTCGTGAGCGGCGCCTACCCGGTCATCATCTGGGTGCCGGTGATGCTCATCGGCCTCGCGATCGCGCGCCTCGACCTCGGCTCCCGGCCCACCGTCGCCGTCACGGGACTCGCCGGTGCCGCCGCGGCCTGCATCGCGCTGCCGCTGGCGTCGACGCTGCCCTCGCCGTTCCTGGTGGCGGATGCCGCGTGGTCGGTGCCCCTGCGCGCCTCGCTCGAGACCTTCGGCAACACGGGGGTCGCCGCCGCGGTCGTGGCCGTGCTGCTCGCGCTCACCGCGTTCACGGCGCCCGCCGTGCGCCGCGTCAGCGTGGCGCTGACCTCGCCGATCGCCGCGATGGGCGGCATGCCCCTCACCATCTACACGCTGCACCTCGTGGTCATCGCGCTCGCCAAGCAGACCGAGCCCGACACCGGCATCGTGACGGATGACTCGTGGCCGCTGCTCGTCGGCCTCGTCGTCGGATCCATGGTCTTCGCCTGGCTCTGGCGCCGCTTCATCGGCCGCGGACCGCTCGAGTGGGCGCTGCGGTGGGCGAGTGGGCGGGCCCGGCAGGACACCCCGCGCGGGTCCGAGCCGCCGGCATGACGCCGGCACGAGGCATCCGCTCGCCGGGGGCACTCGGGGCGCCCGGGCACTCGGGGCACTCGGCGCACTCGGGGCGCTCGGGGCACGAGATCGTCCCACGTTCGTCATCCCCGCTTCACACGCGGTGGATACGGTCGGCGAATGGGGAGAACATCGATGAAGGCCGTCATTCCTGCCGCGGGTCTCGGCACCAGGTTCCTGCCGGCCACCAAGGCCATGCCGAAGGAGATGCTGCCGGTCGTCGACAAGCCGGCCATCCAGTACGTCGTCGAGGAGGCCGTCGCCGCGGGTATCGACGACATCCTCGTCATCATCGGCCGCAACAAGAACGCGCTCGCGAACCACTTCGACCGGGTCACCGAGCTCGAGCACACGCTCGAGGCCAAGGGCGACGCGTCCAAGCTCGAACGGGTCATGCACTCCAGCAGCCTCGCCGACATCCACTTCGTGCGGCAGGGCGACCCGAGGGGGCTCGGGCACGCGGTGCTCCGGGCGCGCAAGCACGTGGGCGACGAGACGTTCGCCGTGCTGCTCGGCGACGACCTCATCGACGAGCGCGACGTGCTGCTCACGAAGATGATCGACGAGAGCACCGCCCGTGCGGCGACCGTGATCGCGCTCATGGAGGTCGAGCCCGACCAGATCCACATGTACGGCGCCGCCGCGGTCGAGCCGACCGATGACCCCGACGTGGTGCGCGTCACGGGCCTCGTCGAGAAGCCCGCGGCCGAAGACGCGCCCTCGAACCTCGCGATCATCGGCCGCTACGTGCTGCGCCCCGAGATCTTCGACGTGCTCGAAGAGACGCCGCCGGGCAAGGGCGACGAGATCCAGCTGACCGACGCGCTCGAGGTGCTCGCCGCCGACGAGCAGATCGCGGGCGGCGTCTACGGGGTCGTGTTCCGCGGGCGCCGCTACGACACCGGCGACCGGCTCGACTACATCAAGTCGGTCATGCTGCTCGCCCTCGACCGCGACGACCTCGGGCCCGACCTCGCGGCCTGGCTCAAGGACCTCGCCGAGAAGCTGCCGTGACCGAGCGCGTCGTGCCCGCGGCATCCGCTCGGGGTCTGCTCTCCCCTGCGGAGCTTGCAGACCGGCGGATGCCTCGACTCGTCGCCTTCGACCTCGACGACACGCTCGCCCCGTCGAAGAGCCGCATCGAGCCCGCCATGGCCGACGCCCTGGCGCGGCTGCTCGCGCACGCCGAGGTCTGCGTCATCTCGGGCGGGGACTTCTCGCAGTTCCGCACGCAGGTGGTCGATGCGCTCATCGGGGACCACTCGCTCGTCGGGGGAGCCGGGGGCGCCGGGGATGCCCCGCCCGCCGACCTCGGCCGCCTGCACCTCATGCCCACCTGCGGCACGCGCTACCTGCGCTTCGAGGCCGGCGACTGGCGGCAGGTCTACGCCGAGGACCTCACCGACGACGAGGCCGGCCGCGCCACCGCGTCGATCGAGCGTCGCGCGGGCGAGCTCGGCTACGACGAGGGCGAGACCTGGGGGCCGCGCATCGAGCATCGCGGATCGCAGGTGACCTTCTCGGCGCTCGGCCAGGCGGCGCCCGTCGCGGCCAAGGTGCGCTGGGATCCGAGCGGCGCGAAGAAGGCCGCCCTGCGCGCCGCGGTCGCGGTCGACGTGCCCGACCTCGAGGTGCGCTCGGGCGGCTCGACCTCGATCGACGTGACCCGCAAGGGCGTCGACAAGGCCTACGGCATGCGCCGCCTCATCGAGGCCACCGGCATCGCGGCGGCGGACATGCTGTTCGTCGGCGACCGCCTCGACCCCGACGGCAACGACTTCCCGGTCGTCGCCACCGGGGTGCCCTGCCTCGCCGTCGACGGGTGGCGCGACACGCTCGTCGTGATCGACGGGCTCGTCGCGGCGGGGCAATGAAGATCGTGTTAACTCTGGCGCCCGGCCGGTCGCGCGCGCCCGGGTCGGCGGTACGTTCCCATCAGCGGGGGCGCACCGACCTCGTGCAGTGACCGGCGCAGTGACTGACCTCGCGCAGTGACCTCATCAGGGGAGGCTCCATGTTCGACACGCTCAAGAAGCCGTTGCGGGGCCCGGTGCGCCGGGCGCAGCGCAACTGGGCCATGTACTCGGAGTTCCTGCGCGACTACCGCAGGTACCGCGACTCGGCCGCGCCGTCCGACCAGACCGTCACCGAGGTCGTCTCGGGCGTGAACCTCGAGGCCCAGCTCACCAAGGACTACCACCGGGTCGAGAAGGGCCTGAGCCTGCGCGAGCCGAAGCAGCCCTTCGGCGCGGCCGTCGAGCGGCGGCTCTCGATGCTGATCCCGGTCGCGGGGGCGGGGGCCGGTGCCGGTGCCGGTGCCGGAACGGTCGAAGCGCCCTACCTGCGGTTCGCCGAGGAGGCGAGGGGCGCCCTCGGCACCTGGAACCACAGTGGCACCGTCGACGACGAGCTGAGCCCGCAGGCCCTGCCCGCGCCGCTCTTCGGCGCCGTCGAGATGGACCGCCTCTTCGCGACACGGCACAGCGTGCGCGACTTCGACGAGCACCGCCCCGTCGAGCCCGCCACGGTCGAGGAGGCCGTGCGCCTCGCGACCTACACGCCCTCGGTGTGCAACCGGCAGGCGGGCCGCGTGCACGCCTTCAGCGGGGCCGACGACGCCGCGCGCATCCTCGCGCACCAGAACGGCAACGCCGGGTTCCGCCGCCAGGTGCGCTCGGTGCTCGTCGTCACCGTCGAGCGCGGCCTCTTCGCCGGCACCGACGAACGCAACCAGCGCTGGATCGACGGCGGCCTGTTCGCCATGACGCTCGTGTGGGCACTGCACGGGCTCGGCGTGAGCACCTGCATGCTCAACTGGTCGATGACGAACGCGCAGTCCGACGCCCTGCGCGAGGAGGCCGGCATCCCCGACAGCGAAGACGTCATCTGCCTCATCGCGATCGGCTACCCGCCCGAGCAGGGCTTCCGGGTCGCGCGCTCGCCGCGTCGCCCCGTCGGCCAGGTGCTCACCACCCACTGACCACGAGCGAGCGGATGCCTCGGGCCGCACGTCGGGCCCGAGGCAACCGCTCGTCGTGGTGCACGTTTCGCGGCGGCCCTCAGGGGCGGCCGAGGCCCTGGTACGTCCAGCCCGCGGCGCGCCACGCCTTGGGGTCGAGGCAGTTGCGCCCGTCGATGACCTTGCGCGTGCCGACCAGCGCGCCCGCCCACACCGGATCCAGGTGGCGGTACTCGTTCCACTCGGTCACGAGCACGACGAGGTCGGCGCCGCCGAGCACGGCCTCGAGGTTCTCGTCGAACTCGAGCTGCGGATGCATGCGCCGGGCGTTCTCGATGGCCTCGGGGTCGATCGCGACCACGTCGGCGCCGAGCCCGCGCAGGCGCACCGCGACGTCGATCGCGGGGGAGTCGCGGATGTCGTCGGAGAAGGGCTTGAAGGCGAGGCCGAGCACCGCGACCTTCTTGCCGTGCGGCTCGCCGTCGAGCGCGTCGACCGCGAGGTCGACCACGCGCTGGCGGCGCCGCAGGTTGATCGCGTCGACCTCCTTCAGGAACGCGACCGACTCGCCGCGGCCGATCTCCTCGGCCCGTGCGGTGAAGGCGCGGATGTCCTTCGGCAGGCAGCCGCCGCCGAACCCGACGCCCGCGCCGAGGAAGCGGCGCCCGATGCGGGCGTCGAGGCCGATCGCGTCGGCGAGCTGGGTCACGTCGGCGCCCGTCACCTCGGCGATCTCGGCCATCGCGTTGATGAACGAGATCTTCGTCGCGAGGAACGCGTTTGCCGACACCTTCACGAGCTCCGCGGTGGCGTAGTCGGTGACGATGAGCGGGGTCTCGGCGGCCAGCGCCTGCGCGTAGACCTCGTTCAGCATCGCCTCGGCGGTCGCCGCCGCCTCGGGGTCGACGGGCACGCCGTAGACGAGGCGGTCGGGGCTGATCGTGTCCTTCACGGCGAAGCCCTCGCGCAGGAACTCGGGGTTCCAGGCGAGGAACGCGCCCGTGCCGCTGTCGTCGATCTGCGCCGCGAGCCGCTGCGCCGTGCCCACCGGCACGGTCGACTTGCCCACGATGAGGTCGCCGGGCGAGACGTGCGCGAGCAGCTCCTCGATCGCCGAGTCCACGTAGCTCAGGTCGGCCGAGAACGACCCGCGCAGCTGCGGCGTGCCCACCGCCACGAAATGCACCGAGGCGCCCGCGGCATCCGCCATGTCCGTCGAGAAGGTCAGCCGACCGGATGCCACGGCCGAACGCAGCAGCTCCGGCAGGCCGGGCTCGAAGAACGGGGCCTCGCCCACCGCGAGGCGGGCGATCTTCGCGGCGTCGACGTCGATGCCGACGACCTCGTGGCCGAGCTCGGCCATGCTCGCCGCATGCACCGCCCCGAGGTATCCGCACCCGATCACTGAAACTCGCACGTCGCCGCCCTCTCATCGCGGTGGACGCCCGCTCGGGCGCCCCACCGGCCCTGCCCCAGTTCTAGCAGAGCCGCGTGCACGCTAGTCGGCGTCGGTTACGGGCCGGTGTCGTTCGGGGGAACCGCCGGGAGTCGGCGGCGGTGCCGGGACCGCTGCCGCGGGCGCCGGGGGCGCCTCCGCCGGCGTGGCCGCGCGGCCGCGGCGTGCGCCGGCCTCGACCGCGACGACGATGACGGCACCGAGCGTCGCGCCCAGCGTGTTGGCGATCACGTCGCGCACGTCGGTCGTGCGGCCAGGCAGGAACAGGTGCTGCACGAGCTCGGCGAGGCAGCTCAGCACCAGCCCGGCGACGCTTGCGGTCACGACGCGAGACCGGCCCGACCGGGGCGAACCCACAGCGATGAGCAGCCCGAGCGGCGCGAACAGGGCCATGTTGAAGGCGAACTCGACGAACGGGTAGCTCGCCCACTGCGGGATGCCGAGCACGGCGATGGCGTCGAGCAGCGGACCGAACCGCACCAGGCCGCCCGCGCCGTCGATGTGCACCGGCCAGAGCAGGAGCACCGCGAGGCCGACGGCGTAGGCCGCCGCCAGTGCGATGCGCCAGCGACGCCGTGCCTGCCCCGTCATCGGGCAAGACTAGCGCCGCGCGATGACCGCGTGGTTTCCGGCCGTGATCGGGCCGGTGTCGCAGGCCTGTGCGGGCGCCGTGCGTCGCGGGGACGTCGCGTGATCGTAATGACGGGTTAACGCTTCCCGACTAACGTCGAACTGTCGCACAAGGGGGCTCGGGCGGCAGTTCGCATGTGTTCTGGCGCTCCATCGGCACTGATGCGCCACCGGGTCCCTCGACGATCGGAGAAGCGCATGACGAATCCCATCTCCCGACGAACCCTGCTCACCGGAGCCGCGCTGCTGGCCCCCGCCGCCCTGGCGACCGTCGCCTACGTCGACCCGCTGGCTCCCGAGTTCTGGCGGCCGGATGCCGCCGCCCAGCCGGCCTCGGTGACGGCGGCGGTCTCCGCGACCACGGTTCGCTCGTTCGGCCCGAACGGCACGCACTGGCCGACCCATACGCCCAAGATCGGATCCACGTTCAAGACGGTCATCGACGTCGCCTGCGACTGGACGGCGATCGGCCGCGCCATCGCCTCCGTCACCGACGCGCAGATCGCCGCGGGCGTGCACATCCGCGTCGCGTCCGGCACCCTGCCGGGCTACGGAGCGTCGTCGGGTTCCGCGGCGGCGCTCAAGGGCGTGGGCCGCGGCACCGCGTCGAAGAACATCCTCGTGTCGCCGAAGAACGGCTGGGGCTCGGTGACGGTCGCCGATTCGGCGCGCCTCGTCGCGGTCAAGGGCGTCACCTTCGCCCGCATCAACGGCCGGTTCATGCTGCTCACCGACTGCAACCGCACGGCGTGGGCGCAGTCCAAGGTGTCTCAGGGATTCCGGATGACCTCCTCGAACGGCATCCTCAAGGAGTGTTCGGCGCACGAGGTCGTGATGGCCGACGCGAAGATCGACATCAACGACCCGTTCGGCTACGCCGCAGGCGCCAACTCGATGATCACGGACTCGCTCTGGGAGGGGTGCTACTGCGCCCCCGTCTTCCGCCCGAGCGGGGCGAAGGACCACATCGACACGTTGCAGATGTACGGCAACGGCGCCTACCGCGGCCTGACGATCCGGGACTCCACCTTCTTCGGCGGCCTGAACAGCGCCCTGCAGATCGGCGGTGCGAAGGTGCAGGACCCCGACCTCGGCACCCCGTTCGTGACCTTGGACCACTCGATCATCGCGGCGCAGAGCGCCGCCATCCGTGCACGCTACCCGCTGCCCGCGGGCGCGTACGAGCCCAAGCTCGGACAGGCGATCAACGGCAGCGGCGAGCCCGGCCAGCTCTACGCGAAGGACACCTTCGTGTTCGGCTCGATGTACGACACCCAGTGGGCCTCGGTCGTGAACAGCTCCACCTCGTACGAGCGGGCCGCGGCGAAGAACCCCGCCGCGACCGGCGGATGGCACGTCGACACGTCGATGAGCTCGCTCGGCGCCGCGTGGTTCGACCAGCAGACGCCCACGCCCACCGACGCGTACCTGAAGCGCATCTGGGCCTGAGGCGGCGCTCGCCGTGCCGACCGGGGCGCCGCTCGAGCGAGCGGCGCCCGGTCCGGCCGGGCTAGCCCCGGCCCATGCCCACGTAGCGCCAGCCGGCGGCCTTCCAGGCCGCGGCGTCGAGGGTGTTGCGGCCGTCGATGACCGTCTCGGCGCGGGCGATCGACTTCACATGCGCCGGGTCGAGGGCGACGTACTCGGGCCACTCCGTCACGAGCACCACGAGGTCGGCGTGACGCAGGGCCTCCTCGGTCGCCGAGGTGTAGAGCAGCTGCGGATGCCGCAGCCTGGCGTTGTCGATGCCCTCGGGGTCGGTGACGACGACGTCGGCCCCGAGCCCCTTCAGCTGCACCGCCACGTCGAGCGCCGGCGAGTCGCGCACGTCGTCGGAATGCGGCTTGAACGTGACGCCGAGCACCGCGACCTTCTTGCCGAACGGCGCCCCGCCGAGGGCGTCCACGGCGAGGTCGACGACGCGCACGCGGCGCCGCAGGTTGATCGCGTCGACCTCCTTGAGGAAGGCGACGGACTCGCCCCGGCCGAGCTCCTCGGCCCTGGCCGTGAACGCGCGGATGTCCTTCGGGAGGCATCCGCCGCCGAACCCGACGCCCGCGTTCAGGAACCGGCGCCCGATGCGCGCGTCGTGCCCGATCGCATCGGCCAGGCTCGTGATGTCGGCCCCCGTCACCTCGGCGATCTCGGCCATCGCGTTGATGAACGAGATCTTCGTCGCGAGGAACGCGTTGGCGGCGACCTTCACGAGCTCCGCGGTGGCGTAGTCCGTCACGATGCGGGGCGTGCCCGCGGCGATCGCCGTCGCGTACACCCGGTCGAGCACCTCTGCGGCGCTCGCCTCGTCGACCCCGTAGACGAGCCGGTCGGGCTCGATCGTGTCTTTCACGGCGTAGCCCTCGCGCAGGAACTCGGGGTTCCAGGCGAGGCTCGCACCCGTGCCGGACTCGGCGATGCGGTCGGCCAGCCGGCGTGCGGTGCCCACCGGCACAGTGCTCTTGCCCACGATGAGGTCGCCCTCCTTCAGGTGCGGCACGAGCGCCTCGATCGCGGCATCCACGTACTTCAGGTCGGCGGCGTACCCGTCGGCCGCCTGCGGGGTGCCGACCGCGATGAAGTGCACGGTCGCCTCGCCGGCCTCGGCGATGTCGGTCGAGAACCGCAGCCGCCCCGTCGCGCCCGCCGAGGTGAGCACCTCGGGCAGCCCCGGTTCGAAGAACGGGGGCCGGCCCGCCTGCAGGGCGCTCACCTTGACGGGGTCGACGTCGATGCCGATGACCTCATGGCCGAGCTCGGCCATCGCCGACGCGTGGACCGCGCCGAGATAGCCGCATCCGATCACGGACAGCTTCATACGTGGATCCTCTCCTCGGGGACGTGGACGGGACGGCGCACGCGACATGGCGGGCGCCGGGTGGTGGCGGTGCTCAGTTGCGGATCGCGACCGTGATGGGCGCGCTCGTGCCGACGTTGCCCGCGGCGTCCGTCGCCTTCGCGGTCACGCCGTAGGCGCCGTTCGGGTACTTGCGCGAGTCCATCACGGCCCGCCAGGTTCCGTCGGCCTGCCTGGTCATGTTGCCGAGCTTGGTCGTGCCGGCCCAGAGCACCACGGTCGTGACGCCCACGTCATCGGTGGCCGTGGCGGTGACGACGACGGATGCCCCCGAGACCGAGCTGCCCGAGTCCGGTGACGTGAGCGCGACGACCGGAGGCGTTCGGTCGGGCGTCGGGGTCGGGGTGGGCGTCGGCGTCGGTGTGGGCGTCGGCGTCGGTGTGGGTGTGGGCGTCGGTGTGGGCGTCGGGGTCGGGGTGGGCGTCGGTGTGGGGGTCGGGGTCGGCGTCGGTGTGGGCGTCGGCGTGGGTGTGGGTGTCGGGGTCGGTGTGGGCGTCGAGCCCGTCGGCACGGCCGAGATCAGGTAGCCGAAGTACTTGCCCGCCACCGGCCTCGTGGGGTCGCCGGCGAAGACGTGCCCGCGCGCGGCGGCGGCGGCAGCCTGGCCGCGGATGATGTCGATGACCTCGTCGGTCGAGCGGCCGTCGCAGGGGCCGTACGCGTAGCAGGCGACGACGACGCCGCTCGCGGCGCCCGTCGCCATGCTCGTGCCGCTCGCGATGTACCCGTACTGGTTGCCCTTCTTGGTCGTGTACGGGCAGACTCCGGGCGCCGCGATCGTGTGGGCCTGGTCGGCCGCGCTCACCGCGTAGTTCGTCGTCGAGGCGTAGGCGTCGTCGACCGTGTTCGAGCTGCACGGCGCCGTGCCGCGCCCGCCCGGCTTGCCGTCGAAGTCGGCCATGTTCGTCACGGCGAGCACCTCGTCGAAGTTTCCGGGGGAATACAGGGCGAGGTCCCGGCTGGAGTTGCCCGCGCCGACCACGATCGAGATCCCGCGCGCGGTCAGGGCGCAGACCGCCTGGTGCACGGCGTCGCCGTTCGTCCTGCCGCAGTCGCCGTCGTCGGAACCGGTGTAGGCGATGCTCATGTTGACCACGGCGATGTCCTTCGCCGCGGCGTTCTCGGCCACCCATTCGAGGCCGCAGAGCAGCGACTGCACGGTGCCGAGCAGGTCGTTGCCGAGCACGCGCACGGAGTGGATCGGCACGCCGGGTGCGGTGCCGAGGATGCCGTTCGCGTTGTCGATCGCGCCGAGCACGCCGGCGACGCCGGTGCCGTGTCCGTCACCATCGGCGGCCGTGCCCGTCGGGAGGCAGTTGATCGCCGTCGCGAGATTGAGATCGGTGTGGGTGCTGACGCCCGAGTCGATCACCGCGACCCCCGGCCCGTTCCATGCCGCGCCGCTGCCGGCACTCACGGGCGGCTGGTCCGCCTCGACGGCGCCGACCGCCGGCGGCACGGTCTGGGCGAGCGCCTTCACCGGCGCCTCGGGCATGACCCCGAGCACCGACGGATCCTCCGAGAGCAGGGCGGCCTGCTCGGCCGTGAGCGTGGCCGAGAACCCGGCGAAGATCGCGTCATAGCTGCGGGCCGGAACCACGCCGGAGGCCTCGATCGCCGCATCGCGAGCCGCGACATCCGTGAAGCTGACCGTGTACGGACCCGCCGGAGGCGTCTCGGCGGCAGCCCGCGGAGCGCCGATGACGGCCGACGTCACGAGCACGGCGGCGGCCAGGCTCGCGAGTGCGACGAACCGGCGGCGGGCGCCGCCGACCGTTCGCGGCGGGGTGGATTCGATCTCGGACATCGGGACTCCTCGGTTCTGCGATGGCGACGACTGCACGGGTGACAGGGTCGGTTCTGGTGAACGGGTGTCGCGACGGTGCGACCGTAGGGCTCAGCGGCGCATCGACGCCTCCGGGAGCGGATCGGCGACCCGCCCCGGATCTCGGACGGCCCGGTAGAGCGCGACGGTCTCGCGGGCGATGGGCTCCCAGTCGAGGCGCTCCAGCGGTGCGCGTGCGGCGCGCGGCATCGCGGCCCACTCGAGGGTGCGCGCGAGCTCGGCCGCGTCGAAGTCGCCCTCGTAGCAGCGCACCCAGTCGGAGCCGACCAGCGCCTGCAGCTCGCGCATCGCGCCGAGCGAGGGCACCACCACGGGGCGGTCGGCCGAGAGGGCGAGGATCGCGGACCCCGAGTTCTGGATCGCCCGATACGGGAGCACGACCACGTCTGCGGCGCGGATCCAGCCCATGATCGCGGCATCCGACTGAAATGCGAGGTCGAGCACCACGCGCGGATCCGACGCGGCGGCCGCGACGATCTCGGCCGCGAGCCCGGCGCCCGCGGGCTTGCCTGCGATCACGAGGCGCAGGCGCTCGTCGCCCGTGTGCGCCACGACGGTGCGCACGAGATCGGGGATGTTCTTGTAGCTGCGGATCATGCCGACGGATGCCACGACGAGGGCATCGCCGTCGAGCCCGCGCTCGGTCCTGGCATCCGCCCGTGGGATCGACACGTCGTAGTCGAGCCGGTAGTGCCCGTGCGGGGTGACCGCGCCCTGCGCCGCGGCGAACTCCGGATACGCGGCGCGTGCGGCCTCGAGCCCGCCCTCGCTGAGCGAGAGCAGGGCGTCGACCTCGTCGACGAGCAGCCGGCGGTGCATCGCGCGCAGGCGCGGCGTCGAACGCTGCTCGTGCGAGGCGACGTTGTGCACCGTCCACACGAGCTTCGTGTCGTTGCGCAGGCGCGCGACGCGCAGGCCTGCGCGGAAGAGGAGCAGGCGCGCGCGCACCCGCCACCGCCGACCGGTCAGGAAGGTCAGCTCGGGCCAGTGCAGGTGCACGATGTCGATGCGGCTCGTGAACAGCCGCACGTAGGACAGGTCGCGCACGGTGTGGCCGTCGGCGGCGATCGTGGCGTAGAGGCGGGCGTTGTACGGGTTCGCGTGCGCCGTGCGGAACGCGGGTTCGGCCTCGATCACGAGCGGGCGATCGGCGTCGCTCAGGACGGTCTCGTCGCGCAGGCCGCGCTCGCCGCGCTCGCCGCTCATGTCGCGACCGCCTCGGGGAGCTCGGCGTCGGCCTTCGCAGCATCGGCGTCGGCCTTCGGGAGGGCGGCGGCGGCCCTCGGACGCTCGCCGATCAGCTTCGCCGGCACGCCGCCCGCGATCGCCTGCGGCGGCACGTCCCTGGTCACCACGGCGCCCGCGGCGATGACCGCACCCGCGCCGATCGTGACGCCCGCGAGCACGACGACATTGGCGCCGAGCCACGCGCCGTCGCCGATGACGACGTCCTGCTCGATCTTCGGCTGGTCCATGATCGCGACCTCGCCCTGCACGATGCCGTAGTTCGACGCCGTGAGCGTCACGTTCGGCGCGAACAGGCACTTCTCTCCGATGACGATGCGACCCGTGCTGTTGCCCGCCCAGATGACGCTGTGCTCGCCGATGTGGCTGCCCGCGCCGATGCTGATGCGCTCCGCGTTGCGGAACGACACGTTCGGCGCCATCGACACGCCCTCGCCGAGCGTCAACAGCCGCACCTGGCGCACATGCGAGTAGCTCGAGAAATGCGCGAGGCGGAACGCGTGCAGGTACGTGCGCAGGTCGAGCAGTGAACGGGCGGCACCGGAGATCTTCGGCATGCTCACCTGCCCGCGATCGAGGGGACGGCCGAGGGCACGACCGAGGGCGCGGCTGCGAACGACTCGGCGATCACGGCCATGACGGCGTCGATGTCGGTCGTCGCGCGGGCGGTGACCGAGATCGAGAGCTGCGTGCCGTACGAGCAGGCGAGGCAGGCGAGGTCGTCGCGCGGGTCGCCGGCGGGCCAGCCCGTCACCGACTCGATGGGCGCCTCGCCGAAGAAGCGCTGCTTCGGACCCCACGTGATGTAGGTCGCGTAGCCGCGCCAGTCCGTCGCCCCCAGGTCGCGGGGGGCGCGGTCGTCGACCGCGGACTGCACCTGGGCCCGCACGGAGGGCACCACGAGCTCGAGCGGGTCGGCGCTCGGCACGGTCACCTTCACGATGCTGATGTGGTTGCGCACCGAGGCATCCGCTCGGGTTCGACGCGAGATCGGCACGAGCAGCGACACCGTCTCGGAACCGGGTTCGAGGCCTGCGACCGCCCGCAGCGTCGCCGCGACGGTGAGGTCGTGGATCGTGCCGCCGAGTCGGTAGGCGAGCTTCGTCGCGGGTGCGAGGTCGACCTCGAGGGAGCGCGAATGGCGCGGCACGAGCAAGCGCTCGGCCTCACCAGAGGCCACGATCGCCTGGTTCTTCAGCGGGCGGATGAGTCGGCCGCCCCAGCGGCGCAGGCGCCGCAGGAAGGGCTTGCGCCAGTACTCGTGCCAGGCCGCCCCGATGCCGTCGCGGTCGGCCCGCCAGGCGCGGAACGCGATGGCGAGCACGCCGAAGCCGGTGCGCGGCGGAACGCCGACGGCGTCGCGGTCGGCCTCGGTGATCTCGGGCAGCGACGGCGTCGGCGTCGTGCCGGCCACCACGTCGCCGATCTTCAGGCCGAACAGCGCATCGCCGATGACGTGATGGTAGCGGGCCACGATCGCGACCCTGCCGCTGTCGAGTTCGACGACGCGGAAGTCCCAGAGCGGCCGGGCCGGGTCCAACGGGCCGTTCAGTCGACCCGTGAGCGCCTCCACCCGCTGCGGGTCGTCGGGCTCGATCGTCGGATGCAGCGTGACGTGCCGCGCGATGTCGAGGTGCTCGACGGGCACCCAGGCCGGCGTCGTGAGGCGCAGGGGGGTGGGCACGAGGCGCTGCCGCATGGCGGGCACGCGCCAGGTCAGCGCGTCGAGGCGGTCGCGGACGGCGGCGAGGTCGATCGTGCCGTCGACGGCCCGCAGGCGCTCGCCGTCGAGCACGAGCGCGGCGGCCGCGATCATCGACTCGAAGGCCACCACGTTGGCGACGTACTTCTCGTCGAGCGTGCCGATCAGCTCGGCCCTCGTCTCGCCTGCGCTCATCTGGCCCTCCCGTGGTCTCGATCGATGGGGGTCTCCAGCACCGTGGCGGGCGGCGGATGCTCGTCGACGAAGGTCGATCCGTCGAGCCGCATGCCGGCGCCCGCGAAGAAGCCCTGGCGGATGCCGCGGAGCATCGCCCGATCGGCCTTGCCGCGTCGCGGATCCCGCATGTGTCGAACGACACGGCCGCCCGTGCGCTTGAGCAGCACCGCGAGCGTCGCGACGCCGAGCGTGAACCGCAGGCGCAGGAGCTTGTTCGCGAGCGCGCCGAGGCCGAGGCCGTAGCCGTGGTGCAGCTCGGTGTACGAGTCGCCCTGCCGCGTGTTCATGTGGTGGATCACGCACGAGGGGTCGTGCACGATCGCGTGCCCCGCCTCGAGGAGGCGGCAGAACATGTCCAGGTCCTCCGCGCCGGCCAGCGTGCGCCCCGCGCCGAGCACGGGGTCGAAGCCGCCGAGCTCGAGCACGAGCTCGCGACGGAAGGCCATGACCGCGCCGTGCCCGGCGTCGATGCCCTGCACCGCACGCGTGAACCGCCTGGCCGGCTCGACCTCGCCGGTGCCCACCAGGGTGTGGTCGAGCATGCGCCCGGTGACGGCCCCCACCCGCACGTCCTCGAAATGCGCGAGCACCGGATCGATCCACCCCGCGACCGCGATGCAGTCGTCGTCGGTGAAGAGCACGAGCGGCCGGGTGCTCGTCTGCAGCCCGAGGTCGCGGGCGATCGAGAGCCCGCGCACGTCGCTGCGCACGTACGACGCGCCCGCGGCATCCGCGGCGTCCTTGGTGCGCCAGTCGTCGGAGGCCGAGTCCACGACGAGCACCTCGACGCCCTGCGGCAGCGACGCGAGGATCGACTCGAGCGCGGCGCCGAGCATCGTGGCACGGTTGCGCGTGCAGACGATCACGGCGAGGTCATGCGGCGTCGGCACGCAGGGCCCTGTTCGCTGCGGGGGCGATGGTCGACGTGTACGCCTCGACGAGGCTGCGCGCCGCCGCTGCCCAGGTGAGTTCGGGCGAGTGCGCGAGCGCGCCGCGCCGAAGACGTGCGAGCGTCGCGGGGTTCTCCGAGAGCCGGTCGAGCTGGGCCGTGAGGGCCGCGACGTCGCCGGTCTCGTGCACGAGGCCCTGCACGTCGTGCTCGAGCAGCGCGCCCGCCGCGGTCGAGACCAGGGGCACGCATCCGGCCGCCTGGGCCTCGTAGGTCACGAGGGCGCTGCCCTCCTCGATGCTCGGCAGCAGCAGCACGTCGGCCCTCGCGAGCTCGTCGAGTGGCGACGCCGTGATGCCGCGCAGCTGCACGCTCGGATGCTCGAGCCGGTCGCCGAGCACCGCGCGGTAGGCCTCGTCGACGGCGCCGAACACGAGCAGGCTGCCCCGCTCGCTCGCCGAGGAGGCGAGCCAGGCGTCGAGGGCGAAGTGGAGTCCCTTGCGCGGCTCGACCCGCCCGAGGAAGACCGCCGTCAGCGGTGCGCCCTCGACGTCGTGCCGTTCGACCGGTGCCGCGGGCGTGCAGCCGTATCGATGACGGCGCAGGCGAGACTCGTCGAAACCGCGGTCGAGGAACGTCGTCGCGACGGCGTCGGACGGCACGAGCAGCGCCGTGGCGGTCGCCCACTCCCGCTCCTCGGTCGCGAGCCGCACGGGGTCGGCGGCGTGCGAGGAGCCCTCGCGCGGTGCGAGCCCCAGCCGGGCGGACTCCGCCGCGACGACCTCGTAGGCGTTCGCCGTGTGCGTGTTCGGCACCTCGCGATACGAGCGGATGCCTCGTGCCTGCGCCGCCTCGATCGTGCGCGTCGCGGCGAGCGGCCACACGTGCACGAGCTCGGGTCGGCGCCGGGCGGTCGCCCGCGCCGCGACCCGGTCGTGCCAGGCGAGGGCGCGATCGCGTCCGAGGGCACGGTGCGGGACGCGCCGGCCGGCGATCTCGAGCGAGGTCGTCACGGAGGAGAGCCCGTGCACCGGGCGCGCGACGCTCGCGGCGACGAGGTGCACGTCGTGGCCGGCGCGAACGAGCTCGTTGACCTGGTTCCAGGCGGTCCAGCCGATGCCGGGCGCACCGAAGGCGTGCGGAAAGCTGTAGAGGACCGAGAGGCGTCTGCCGCCCCCCGCCGATCTCGTCGAGCCCATGAGATACCCCCGTGACGCGGACTGTGTCCTTCCAACCATCGAGGGCGAGCCCGACGGACACAACGGGATGCCGCCCTTCGACTCGCAGAGTTAACAGGCGCGCAACAGAAAGCGGGGACGCCGTTAATACCCCGGTCCCAGCATGAACGTGACGAAGTGTTCTCCATCTCATCTGCGACGGCGCACCGGGTTCCGAGTGATCGGTACGGGGGCACGTCGAAGCATCCGGGCCGTCCGGTCGCGAATCCGAGGGGAACGAACACATGGAGACTCCGAAGTACCTCCAGACGTTGTGGAGCTACAAGTGGCTGCTGGCCTTCGGCCTCGTCGTGGCCGTCGTCGCCGCGTTCTTCGCCGGCTTCACCGTGACGAACGGCGAGATCCAGTCGCGGGCGGTCAAGTCCTACACCGCGAGCACGACGGTGCTCGTGACGAGTCCGAACGACACGCTCTTCCAGTCGCAGATCCCGGGCCAGACCATCGAGGAGGGCGTCTCATCGCCCGAACCGCTCGACCTGGCCGCCGCGACGCAGATCTACGCGTACCTCGTCTCGGGCATGCAGATCCGCGCCGAGGTCGAGGCGACGACCGGCCCGCTCGACGAGGACACCGAGTCGATCACGGCGATCCGCCGCACGACCCAGCCGGCGGGCGACGAGCGGTTCCCCGGCTCGCTCAAGCTGCCCGTGCTGCAGATCGTGGGCACCGCGCCGACGGCCGACCGCGCCGAGGAGCTCAGCGCCACGGCGACCGACGTCTTCCTCGGGTACGTCGCCGAGCAGCAGCAGGCCAAGCAGATCGCACCCGAGGATCGGGTCGAGCTCGAGGTCCTCGTCTCGGGCGCCGCCGTCGCCGGCGAGACGAGCAATCCCGCCATCCCGATCGTGGCGACCGGCTTCGCCGTGTTCCTGGCGTTCGTCGCCCTCGCCTTCGTGCTCGCGGCGATCAGGTCCGGCCGCGGCAAGCGCAACCGCCCTCGCCGTCGTTCGCGTACCGCCGCCCCGAACGGCGACGATCCGAGGCCGACCACGGGCGCCATCGAGGAGATCGGCGCCGATGACGACCAGCACGTGCTCGTCGGCGCCGGCACCCGGGCGGACTGAGGCTCGCATGAGCATCGCCCACGGCACGTCGCGGGCGGCCGACGAGTCGGCTCGCGGCCTCGACCGGAACGCCGTTCCGGTCGCATCGCGGCCCGATCGGCCGAGTCGTCGCCGCGTCGCCGTCGCCGCGGCCGTGCTCGCGGCCGGCGCCCTCGGCGCCGTGCTGCTCATGCCGCCGATGATCGCCGCGGCCGCACTCGCGCTCCTCGCGCTGCTCGTGCTGTTCCGGCGGTACGTCTTCACCTGGAACGCGATGATCATCGGCCTGGCCGCGGTCATCATGCTCGTGCCCGCCCGGCGGTACGCGATCCCGATCCCGCTGCCGTTCCAGCTCGAGCCCTATCGGCTCGTGCTCGGCATCGTCATCATCGCGCTCGTCGTCTCGCTCATCCTGAAGCCCGACGTGCGGTGGCGTCCGGTCGCGTTCGGCTGGCCCATCGGCATCTTCCTCGCGACCATCGCGGTCTCCTTCGTGGTCAACGCGACCACGCTCGCGAACGAGGCGCTCATCGGCACCGCGCTCGGCGGCACGCTCCAGATGCTCTTCATGCTGGCGGTGTTCTTCACCTTCCGGCTGCTCATGCGCAGTGAGCGCGACGTCATGCTCCTGATCACCTTCGTCACCTGGGCCGGCGTGTTCGTCTCGTTCTTCGCGATCGTCGAACGGCTCTCGCGGTTCAACCTGTTCCTCATGCTCGGCAACGTGCTGCCGCTGACCCTCCTGCGCGAGGGCGGCGACGTGAGCCGCGCCGGCGTCGCCAGGGCGTTCGGCTCCGCGCAGCATCCGATCGCCCTCGCCGTCGCGCTCTGCATCCTCATTCCGCTCGCGGTGTACCTCGCGAAGTACGCGGCCTGGCCGCTCAACGAGATCAACCGGCGCATCGTCTACGGCGGCGCGACCATCATGCTCTTCGGCGGCATCATGGCCGCGATCTCGCGCACCGCGGTCGTCGTGCTCGCCGTCATGTTCCTCGTGACGCTCGTCTTCCACCCCAGGGTCGCCGGCGTGCTCTTCGCGATCGCGCTGCCGGTCATGCTGCTCGCGGCGGCCGTGATCCCGAAGGTGTTCGACTCGATGGTGCTCTCGTTCCTCGACATCGACTCGCTCGTCGCCTCGCAGTACACCTCGGCCGGCATGGGCGGCGCCGGGCGACTGGCCGACCTCGAGCCCGCGATGGCGCTCGTGCAGCAGCAACCGTTCTTCGGCAGCGGCTTCGGCAGCCGCATCGTGATCGGCGACGAACGCAACGCCTTCATCCTCGACAACCAGTTCCTCGGCACGCTCATGGAGACCGGCGCCCTCGGCGTGCTCGGGCTCGCGGTGCTGCTGCTCGTGCCGCCGATCATGCTCCTGCGCTTCGCCTTCGCGCAGGCCGCCGAACGACAACACGCTGTGCTCGCGCTCGCGATCGCCGTGGCGATCTCGGGATACATCGCCGCGATCTTCTTCTACGACGCGTTCGGCTTCTTCCAGACGTTCTTCATCCTCTGCATGCTGCTCGCGGCGGGCGCCTGGCTCCTCACCGAGGCGCCGAGGCGATCGTCCGCCGCGAAGACGCCGGTCGCGGCATCCGACCCCGCACCCGTCGACGCGTCGCACCTCGAGGAGGCCGCGCGATGAGTCCGACGATGTCCATCGTGATCCCCGCGCACGATGAGGCCGCGGTCATCTCCCGGCTGCTCGAGGCGCTGGCGGAGGACCCGCGCGCGGCCGACTGCGAGATCGTCGTGGTCGCGAACGGATGCACCGATGCGACCGTGCGCATCGCCCGCACCTTCGAGCCGCTCGTGCGGGTCGTCGAGATCGACACCGCGTCCAAGATCGCGGCCCTCGAGGCCGGCGATGCCACGGCCACGGCGTTCCCGCGCGCCTACGTCGACGCCGACGTGCTCGTCGACCTGTCGGCCCTGCTCGCGCTCGCCGACCTGCTCGACCGGCCGGGCGGCCCGCTCATCGCCTCGCCGCGCTTCGAGGTCGACACGTCCGAGGCATCCTGGGCGGTGCGCCAGCACTACCGCATCTGGGAGCTGACCGACTATCGCACCGCGGGGCACATCGGCTCCGGTGTCTACGCCCTCTCTCGGGCCGGGCGCGAGCGGTTCGGCTCGTGGCCCGACGTGATCGCCGACGACCGCTTCGTGCAGCAGCTCTTCGAGCTCGACGAGCGCGGCACGCTCGACGACCACGTCTTCTCGGTGCGCAGCGCGCGAACGCTCGGCGCGCACCTGCGCCGCACGACGCGCATCGCGCGCGGCAACCTCGAGCTCCCCGACGACGCGCAGCTGCGTTCCGACGAACCGATCGGAGACCGCATGTCGAACCTCGTCGGCCGCGTCGCGAGACGCCCGTCGCTCTGGCCGGCCTTCGCGGTGTACTGCGTGACCGCGACCGTGCCGCGCCTGCGGGCCAGGCGGGCGGTGCTCGACCAGGCCTCGCGGGACTGGGCACGCGACGACACGAGCCGGGTGAGCGCATGAGCGGACCCGGCACCGACCGCCTCGCGCACACCTCCTCGCGCGGCGTCTTCGTGACGATGGGCGGCTTCGGCGGCAAGACGCTCATCCAGGTGGCCTCCACGGTCGTGCTGGCGCGCATGCTGACGCCGGCGGACTTCGGCCTCGTCGCGATGGTCACGGCGATCGTCGGCGTGGCCGACCTCGTGCGCGACTTCGGCCTGACCGGCGCGATCCTCCAGGCCAGGCAGCTGAGCGAGCGCATGTGGATGAGCGTCATGTGGCTCTCGGTCGCCCTCGGCGTCGGGCTCATGGCGATCATCGCCGCCTGCGCGCCGCTCATCGCGATGCTCTACGACGAGGAACGGCTGGTGCCGCTGACCCTCGCGATCGCCCCGATCCTGCTCATCAACGGGCTCTCGATGCCCATGCAGGCGCGCGTGCAGCGCGACCTCAGGTTCGGCACGCTCGCGAACATCGACGTCGTCTCGATGCTCTGCGGCGTGGTGCTGGGCATCGGCGCCGCGGCGCTCGGCTGGGGGGTCTGGTCGCTCGTCGTCATGTCGGGGGCCGGGCAGCTGTACCGGCTCATCGCCCTCTGGGTCGCAGCGCGACCGAGGTTCGGTCGGCCGCACATCTCGCGCGAGGTCGTGCCGCTCGTCACGACCGGCGGCAGCATCTTCGGCGTGCAGCTGCTGAACTACGCGGCCAAGAACGCCGACAACGTCATCATCGGCCAGCAGATGGGTCCGGCCGCCCTCGGCCAGTACTCGCGGGCCTATGCGCTCTACCTGCTGCCGATGCAGCAGCTGAACGGCACGCTCGGCCGGGTCGCGCTGCCCGTGCTGAGCAAGCTGCAGGACGACGGCGACCGCTACCGCCGGTACGTGCGCGGGGCGCTCATGATCATCGGCTACCTCACGATCCCGGTGTACGCGGTCGCCGCGGCCGTCTCGTCGCCGCTGATCGCGATCCTCCTCGGGCCGGGGTGGGAGCAGGCGGCCACGCTCTTCAGCCTGCTCGCGATCGCCGGCATCGCCCAGTCGATCGGCAGCGTGCTCGGCTGGCTCTACATCACGCTCGGGCGGGCGCACCGCCAGCTCGTGTACTACCTCATCACCCGGCCGATCATCATCGGCGGCTACTTCCTCGGCCTCTGGTGGGCCGGCGTCGAGGGGCTCGCGCTCGTGTACGGGCTGCTGAGCCTCCTCCTGCTCGTGCCCGGCTTCTACTACGCCGTGTCCGGCACCTTCGTGCGGGTGGGCGACATCCTCCGGCCGATCCTCCGGCCGGTGCTGCTCGCGCCGCTCTGCTTCGGGGCCGCCTTCGCGGTCGAGCGCGCCACCGACGCGATGCCGACGATCGTGCAGCTGCTGCTCGGGGTCGCGGCGGGCGTCGTGCCCCTGTTCGCCTGCCTCGCGATCCCGGCCTACCGACGCGACCTCGTCGTCATCATCGGGTTCGTCAAGCAGGTGCGCAAGCCGGCCGCGGCGAAGGTCCAGAGCCCCACGGATGCCTCGGGCGATGACTCAGCCGACACCTCGGGCGGCGCCTCGGGCGGTGCCTCGGGCGGTGCGGATGCCTCGGGCACGACGGATGCCTCGGGCACGACGGATGCCGCCGCGAAGCGCACCGCCGACGCCTCCGCCGAACGGGGGGCCGGCGCATGACCCGCTCCTCGAAGCTCATCGGCGGCGCGCTCGCCGTGCTCGTGGCGGTCGCACTCGCCGCCTGCTCGCCGAGTGCCGCGGCTCCGCCCGAGGCCACCGCCCCCGTCGAGACGGTGCAGCCCGCGGCGCTCCCGACCGTGGCGACCCTCGGGATCCTGGGCGACTCCGTGTCGCTCGGCGTGAACGCCTGCGCCGAGCAGGGGCAGTGCGCGGCGGCATCGTGGTCGGGCGGCAGCGAGCCGGCGGTCGACTCGGTCGCCAGGCGGCTGGCCGCGGCATCCGGAATCGAACCCGCCGTCGTGAACGCCGCGAAGGACGGCGGCGATGTCGCCGATGCGCTCCGCCTGGCCGACGAGATCGTCGCCGCGCAGCCCGAGCTCGTGACGGTGCTGCTCGGCGGCAACGACGCCTGCGCGCCGTCGCTCGCCGAGATGACCTCGGCGGCCGACTACGAGGCCCGCCTCGGCGAGCTGCTCGCGAGGCTGAACGCCGACGTGCCCGGTGCGGGCATCCTCGTGCTCTCGGTGCCCGACCTGCACCACCTCTGGGAGATCGGCCGCGGCGACCCCGCTGCCGTGCGGGCGTGGAACAGCAGCCCGTCGTGCAAGAACCTGCTCGGCTCGGCCGACGACGACTCCGCCGAGGCGAACGAGCGCCGCGACGCCGTCGCCGCACGGGTGCTCGAGTACAACGCGGCGATCGAACGGGTCTGCGCCGCCGCCGAGCGCTGCATCGACGACGACGGCGCCGTGTACGCCTACCCGTTCACGACCGACGAGATCTCCGCCATCGACCACTTCCATCCGTCGGCGGCCGGGCAGCGGGTGATCGCCGGGATCGCCTGGGACGCACTCGAGAAGGGCACGCGATGACCACCATGCTCGTGGCGATCTCCGGAGGCCACCTCGCCCAGCTGCACATGCTCGCGCCGCGCATCGCGGCGGGCGACGAGGTCGTCTGGATGACCGACGACACGGCGCAGAGCCGTTCGCTCCTCGAGGGGCAGAAGGTCGTGCACGTGCCCACCAGGCCGCCGAGGGACACCATGGGCGTGCTGCGCGACACCCGCATCGCGACCCGGGCCCTCTCGGAGCACGGGGTCGACCGCGTGGTGAGCTCGGGTGCGCAGATCGCGCTGTCGGCGCTCATCCCGGCCCTGCTGCGGCGCGTGCCGTTCAGCTACGTCGAGTCCGCGACGCGCGTCACCGACCTCTCGACGACGGGCAGGCTCATCGACCGCATCCCGTCGGTGCGGCGCTACGTGCAGTACCCGAACCGCGCGTCGGAGCGCTGGGGCTACGCGCTCTCGGTCTTCGACGGGTTCCGCGTCGAGGCCATCGAACCCGAAGCCGCATCCGTCGAGCGGCCCGTGGAGCGCGCCGTCGTGACGGTGGGCGGCAACGGCGACTACGGGTTCCGCCGGCTCATCGCCTCGGCCGCCCGCGTGCTTCCGGCCGATGCCGAGGTGCTGTGGCAGACGGGGTCGACGGATGTCTCGGGCCTCGCGATCCACGCGACCCCGACGGTGCCCTCCGCGACCCTCTCGGCCGCCCTCGCCGAGGCCGACGTCGTCATCGGGCACGCGGGCACCGGCACCGCGCTCGCGGCGCTCAGCGCGGGCAAGGTGCCCGTGCTCGCGGCGCGGTCCGTCGCGCAGGGCGAGCATGTCGACGGCCACCAGGACGACCTCGCGGCCTTCCTCGCCGAGCGCGGCCTCGCGATCGTGCGGCCGGCCGACGAGATCACCCCCGAGGACCTCCGCGAGGCGATGCGCCGCCGCGTCACCCGGCGCGACGACCTCGCGCCCGTGAGCATCTGAGCCCGGACGAAGCGGCGAGCGGAGAACATCGTGCCGGAACTCAGCATCGTGGTCGTCAACTACAACACGCGCGAGGCCACGAGCGCGTGCCTGGCCTCGGTGATCGAGGCCTCGCCGGGCGTCGACCTCGAGCTCGTCGTCGTCGACAACGGCTCGGTCGACGGGAGCGCCGAGGCCTTCCGCGAGCGATTCCCCGGGGTGCACGTCATCGAGGCAGGTGAGAACCTCGGCTTCGCGCGCGGCGTCAACCTCGGTGCGCGCGCGGCGACCGGCACCTGGCTGCTGCTGCTGAACCCCGACACGATCACGTTGCCGGGCTCGCTCGAGGCGCTCCTCTCGTTCGCGCGCGTGCACCCCGAGTACGGCGTCTTCGGCGGGCGCACGCTGCGGCCCGACGGAACCGTGGACCCGAGCTCCTGCTGGGGCGCGCCGAGCCTCTGGTCGCTGGCGATGTTCGCGACGATGGCCTCGACCGCCTTCAAGCGCACGCGCCTCTTCGACCCCGAGTCGCTCGGGCGCTGGCAGCGCGACACCGTGCGCGAGGTGCCCATCATCACCGGATGCCTCCTGCTCGTTCGGCTGGGCGACTGGCAGCGCCTCGGCGGCATGGATGAGGACTACTTCCTCTACGGCGAGGACGCCGAGTTCAGCCTGCGCGCCGCGCGCTCCGGGCTGCGGCGGGTCGTCGTGCCGGCCGCGGCCATCGTGCACGAGGTCGGCGGCTCGAGCGACGCGGGCGGGGCGAAGGGCTGCATGGTCATGGCCGGCAAGGTCACCCTGCTCCGCAAGACCTGGTCGCCGACCCGTGCGTCGATCGGCGTCGGCCTGCTCCTCGCCGGGGTGGGCATGCGCGCGGCGCTCGAGACCGCGACCCGGCGCGGTCGTGCGCCGTGGCGCACGGTCTGGCGACGCCGGGCCGACTGGCTCGGGGGCTACCCGCGGGCCGAGGTCACCCTGTTCGGACGCGAGCCGGCGACGGCCTGAACCCCGAACACCCAGTCGCGCACCTCGTCGACGAAGCGCGAGGTGTCGAACTCCAGGGCGCGGGCGCGTGCGGCATCCGGCGCGATCGCCCGCACCGCGTCGACGGCCGCGGCGAACCCGCTCGGGTCGTCGGGCTCGTAGTGCACGCCCGTCACCCCGTCGACCACGGACTCGGCGGCCCCTCCGACGCGGTTCACGACCACGGGGCATCCGGCGGCCATCGCCTCGACCGGGATGATGCCGAAGTCCTCGACGGGCGAGAACACGAACGCCAGCGCCCGTTGGAAGAGGGCCCGCATCATCTCGTCGGAGACGCGTCCGAGCACGTGCACCGGAACGGCCGCCGTCGCCGCGAGCGCCTCGAGTCGCTCGCGTTCGGGCCCGGAGCCCGCGACCACGACGGGCAGGCCGAGGTGGGCGCCCATGCGGATGACGGCGTCGTGGCGCTTGTACGGCACGAGGCGCGACGCCGCCATGAGGAACCCGCGATCGGGCAGCGTCTCGAGCAGTTCCCGCTCGGTCGGCGTGAGGTGCACCGCCCAGTCGGGCACGCCGGCGATCGACGCGGCGTCGACCGGCGGGTGGATGACGCGTGCGTCGCGGTCCCAGGCGCGCCGGATGCGGTCGCGCACGAACGCGCTGTTCGCAGCCAGGGAACCGGATGCCGCCGCCGCGCGCCGGTCCATGCCCCGCAGGTACGCCCTGGCCAGCCCGGCGAGCGGCACGACGGTGCGGCTGTCGAGGTCGGGTTCCCAGAGGTAGCGCGCCGGCGTGTGCACGTACGAGAACTTCGGCACGCCCTGCGACGTGCCGAATCCGGCATGGTGCGCGAACACGTAGCTGCTGGTGACCACCCACTCGGGCTCGAGCTCGCCCCATCCGCGGCGCCACGTACCCGACATGAGCGGGAGCGAGAGCGCCTTCCTGCCGCGCAGCGGCGTGCGCGCGAGCCAGGACTCGTCGACGGTGTCGGGCGGGAACCTCGTCGGGTCGTCGTTCCAGAGGCAGGCGACACGGGCCTGGGGCAAGGCCATGCGCAGGCCGTCGAGCACCTGTTCGGCGCCGCCCGACTCCTCGATCCATTCCTGAACGATCAATCCGGTCATGTGCTCGTCCGCTCTGCTCGTCGGGTGTTCGGGGGTCAGTAGGCGCCGTGGCTGCCGAGCACCGCGCGCGCGGTCTTCAGGAGGATGACGATGTCGCCCGTGAGCGACCAGTTCTCGACGTAGTAGAGGTCGATCTTCACGCTCTCGTCCCACGTGAGGTTCGAGCGGCCGCTGACCTGCCAGAGCCCGGTGATGCCGGGCTTGGTGAGCAGGCGGCGGTTGACGTCCTCCTCGTAGCGCTCGACCTCGGCCGGCAGCGGGGGCCGAGGGCCGACGAGGCTCATGTCGCCGACGAGCACGTTCCACAGCTGGGGCAGTTCGTCGAGCGAGTAGCGGCGCAGCGTGCGGCCGATCGGGGTGATGCGCGGATCGTCCTTCACCTTGAAGAGCACCCCGTCGGCCTCGTTGCGCGACGCCAGTTCGGCGAGCCGGGCCTCGGCGTCCACGACCATCGACCGGAACTTCAGCATCGTGAACCGCGACCCGCCGACCCCGACGCGCTCCTGGCGGAACAGCACGGGGCCGACGCTCGACAGGCGCACGGTCATCGCGATCGCGGTGATGAGGGGCAGCAGCAGCAACAGGAGCCCGCCCGCGACGACCACGTCGAAGATCCGCTTCACGGCGTGCGTGACGCCCGTGTACTGCGGCAGGTCGACGTGCACCATCGGCAGCCCGCTGATCGGCCTGAGGTGGATGCGGGGACCCGCGACATCCGTGAGCCTGGAGACGAGGATGAGCTCGGTGTTGGAGTTCTCGAGGTCCCAGCCGAGGCGCCGGATCGTGGCATTGCCGCCCGGCAGGTCGCCGGCGACGATCACCGCGCGCGTCCTGGTGCGCTTGGAGGTGGCCGCGAGGTCCTTGAACTCGACGGCCGGCAGGTCGACCGCGGCCCGCACGCTCGATCGCGACGATCCCGCGTACGTCGCGCCGATGGCGCGGTAGCCCACGCGGTACTGACGCCGGAGCTCAGCGACGACGCGGGCCACGTCGTCTGGCCGGCCGACGATGATCGCCCCGGTCGTGCACCGGCCGGAACGACGCATGCGATGCAGCACCCAGCGCCAGGTCATGCGCCCGAGCACGAGCAGCACCAGCCCGAGGGGGAACGCCACGGCGAGGTATCCGCGGGCGATGTCGATCTGGAACAGGAACGCGACGGCCGCGAGCGTGCCGAACGTGAGGAAGGTGGCGTTGACGACCCGCTGGTACTCGACCATGCCCGTGCCGATGTTGCGCAGCATGCGCGACCTCGTCGCCGACAGCGCGATGAGCCATCCGACCGCGATCACCGCCGTGAGGGTGAGGTACGCGAGGTCCGCCTGCGGCGTCGACGCACGCAGTCCCGTGGTCTGGAAGCGGAGGAGCTGGGCCACGAGCAGGGCGCCGAGCACGAGGGCGGCGTCGGTCACCGAGAGCGCGAAGACGAGCCGGTGCCGCCAGCCAAGCCGTCGCGGCTGCGCGACCACGCGCTGCTTGACCGTCGACGCGCGCTCCAGCAGGCGCTCGGTCGGCATGCCGAGACGTGCGATCGGTTCGGCTTCACTGGACATCGGACCCCCTCGGACGTCAGTCGGCGTTCAGCGGTACCGGCGTCGCGGACGACCGCCGGTGCCCGCAAGGTGAAACGGGTGCTTGGCTAGGCGGTCGTCGCCTGTGGGTGGTTCGGGTGATTCGGGTGATTCGGGTGGAGCGGTCCCTCGGCTTCCCCCGCCGTGTGTCCGGCTGGAGAAGCCGACGACATCGAAACGCGCTCTGCGGCGATCAAAGCAGCCGAGGGGGCTCGCCGGAAGCGGTGGGGCACGCTGTTCACAGCCTCTTCAGGCGGTCGATACACCCCCGACACAAACGGCTCGTGCGCGCCCCCCGAACGGGGGCGGGATCGCTCGGATACCGGGTGACGCGGTTCAGGGACGAGCGAGTGCGAGCACCATCTCGTGCCGCGCGGACCACGAGTTGGCGTCGATGAAGTCGAGGCGATCGGCCTCGCGGGTGCGGCCGAGGCCGAGCGCCGAGTCCACCACGTCGGCGAAGTCCGCGACGCCCTCGACGAGCAGCACGCGGTCGTCGATGCCGCGCACCGGCGGAAGGTCGATCGAGACGACCGGCACGCCCGCCGCGAGGTACTCGTAGACCTTGAGGGGGCTCATCGCCTCGGTGAGCGGGGTGCGGCGATGCGCCAGCAGGCACACGTCGGCGTTGCGCAGCGTCGCGACGAGCTCCGCCCTGGCGACGCTGGGGTGCAGGTGCACGTTCGCGAACGGACGCAGGCTCGCGACGTACCGGGGATCGGGCAGCGGGCCGAGCAGCACGACGTGCACGTCGGGTCTGCGCGTGGCCAGGTCCGCGATGCCGGGCACGTCGAGACGGGAGTCGAGCGTGCCCACGTAGACCGCACGCGGACCGGGGATCTCGGCGAACCACGCCGGCGGATCGGGGAGCGGCCCGAGCCACTCGTCGGGCTCGACGCCGTTCGGCACGACGATCGCCGGGCCCGTCGGCGCGATGCGATCGATGATCTCGGCCGACACGGCGGCGACCGGGCGACCGGTGGCCCCGATGCGCCGGTACGCCTCCCGGTACGCCGGCCAGTAGGCCCGTCTCGCCGGGGAGCTCGACCAGTCGTCGCGGGCGAAGAAGGTCGCGCCCGACGCCCAGCCGAACGGCGCGAAGCCGGCCACGAGCGGATTCGTCGTGAGCACGCTGGGGGAGACGAGGCCCAGCCGGCCGGCGGCGCGTTCGAGCGACCGGTCGTAGCGGGCGTACTCCGCCGCGATGCCGGGCAGGTCGACCGGGTCCCCCCGCCGCAGCCTCGCGGGCCGGTGATAGCCGACGCGCGCATCGGACGGGAACCGCACGTCGCGATCCAGCAGCGGGGCCGCCGCGACCCGCGGCAGCCAGCGGAACGGATCGGCGACGAGCAGCCGACGCACCTCGGGGCTGCGCATGAGGCTGGACAGGATGCGGTCGGGCGGGCGCATCATGCCCCGGCGCACGGCGTCGGGATACGTCTCGTAGCTGAACGTGAACACGTAGTCGGCCGGGGTCGGCGGCATCGGCCGGCCCGCGGCATCCGCTTCGGATCGCTCGTCGGAGACGGCGTAGGGGGCGTCGGAGTGCTCGCTCACGCGGCCAGCTCCCTGATCACCCTGGCCGGCGCGCCGGCGACGACGCTGCGCGGCGGCACGTCCTCGCGCACGACCGAGTTCGCGCCGACGACCGCGCCCGCCCCGATCGTGACGCCCGGCATGATCACGGCGTTCTGCCCGATCCACGCCCCCCGGCAGATGCGGACGGGGGCGACCCGGTCCAGCGGTTGGTCGCGGATGAACACGTCGGGCTGGTCGAAGCCGTGCGTGTGATCGGAGATGTACACGCCGCGGGCGATGGCGACGCCGTCCTCGAGGACGACGCTCTGCACGGCCGAGATCGAGGTCTGGTTCATGCGCACGCGATCGCCGATGACGATCGTCGGCGTGGGGCCGTCGAGGCGCGGGACGATCAGCCAGGAGCCCGGGCCGATGAGCACGTCGGAACCCACGGCGATGCGGTGCGCGTTGCCGACCCGGAACGGGAGCAGGATCCGCGTTCGGGCGCCGAAGCTCGCGAAGCCCGTCGACGCGACCCTCGAGAAGATCGCGTCGCGCGCCCGCTGCATGAGCAGCATCAGGTCCAGACCGTTCACATCCGCCTCCCCATGTGGCGGAACCCCGACCTGGTGCCCGAGTCCGAGTACGTCGATCGAGCGTCCGTCTTCGGCCGAGTCGCCAGCCCGCTCAGCGTAACCTTCACGGGGGTCGGAGCGAGGGCCGCGACCCGATTGTTTACCCGGAGGTAACAGTCCGCTCCATTCGCGGCAGGCCGACGAGGTTGCGACCGGCGAGCGTGCGCACCTCGCCCAGCCGCTCGGCGATCGTGCGCGAGAGCGCGTCGGCGTCATCGGCCGTGGCCGCGGCGGCCGGTGCGAGGTCCTCGGCCAGGCGATCGCTCGCCACGCACAGCTGCGGCAGGCCGAAGAGGTCCATGAGCCCCTCGACCTTGCCCTGCGTGGCCACCGTCACCGCCGGCACGCCGTGCATGAGGCTCATGACCGCGAGGTGCATGCGGCCGGTGACCGTGAGCCGCGCCCGCGCGGTCAGCCCGCGGATCGCGGCCGGGGTCAGGAGCCGGTCGACGAGCACGACACCGGGGTCGTCGGCGAACCGCTCGGCGACGGCGCGGCAGAGCGGCAGGTCGTCGGCGCCGGGCCGGGAGACGTGGGGCACGAGCAGCACGCCGTGGCCGCGATCCCGGAGCGTGCGCACGACCTCGAGGTACGGCTCGAGGCCGCCGCCCGACGGCACCAGGCCCGAGAAGTTCACGAGTGCGAGCGGGCCGGGCACGCGATCGGCCCACGCCGCGGCGCTCTCGGCATCGACGCTGCCGGCGAGGAAGACGATGTCGGCGCCGTCGGCCACGGGGGCGATGCCGTCGGCCCGCGCCCGCGCCGCAGACCTCGGGTCGCGCAGGACCATGGTGACGCCGTGCGCGGCGGCCTCGCGCACGGCGCGCGCGGCGGTCGGATGCGGTGCCGCGTTCCAGCTGAACCCGAGCACCCTCGCATCGATGCCGACCTCGGCGACGCGGCGTGCGAGGTTCGCGCGGTTCGCCGACGCCCGGTACCCGTAGCCGCCGTCCATCACGTCTGCTCCCACGACCGAGAACGAGGTCGCCGTGCGCAGCAGCGCCCTGAAGGCCCGCACGTCGCGGGCGTGCCCGACGAGATCGCCGTAGACGAGCGAGAGCAGCGGCACGATCCGCACCCGCTCGTCGTCGATCGCGTAGTCGGCCGGCCGACGGCAGATCACGCTCACGCGCCCCGAGACGTTCTCGATGAACGCCTCGACGAGGGCCTGGTCGCCGATGTTGCCGCCGCCGGCCGGGGCGAGCAGCACGTGGTGCTCCCCGTCGCGCACGCCGGCGACGTGCCGCCGGGCGAGCAGCACGCGGTCGGCGGCGGCGAGCAGCCCCGGCGCCCGCAGCGGCTGGGAGAGGCGTTGCCGGAGTGCGCCGAGTGCGGCCATCGAGGATCCTTCCGGTGGCGTGGGATGCAGCGCGGGTCGCTGACAGGCGCACAGCATATCCACACCCGGATGCCGCCCCCTGGCCTGGGGGTGCACGGGGAGCAAGCCGTAACATGCGCGCAACACCACGTGTGCGTGGTGTTCAACAACGCTCCATATGCTCGCCCTCACCACCGAAGGCTCCGTCATCGACGGTGTGCCCGTCGGGGGTCGACAGGGGAGGGGGCCGATGTGGTGACGACCAGCACGTTCGTCGACGTCATGACGCGTGCGGCGGCGACCGCCGGCGAAGCGCGGGGGTTCCGGTTCTACTCGAGCCAGAGCGATTCCGAGTTCGTCTCGTACGCCGCCCTCGACCGGCGGGCACGCGCCGACGCCGCGGCGCTGGTCGCGGGCGGGCATGCGGCCGGCGAGGTCGTGATCCTCGCCTTCGATCCGGGGCTGGCCTTCCTGCGTGCGCTGTACGCGGCCTTCTACGCCGGACTCATCGCGGCACCCGTGCCGGTGGCGGCGCTGCGCCAGCCCGGTGCGGCGCTCCGCCGCCTCGAGGCGATCATCGCCGACTCCGGCAGCCGCCTCGTGCTGACCGACGGCACCGCGCTCGCCGCGGTGGGCGTCGAGCCGGGGGACTCGCCCGCCGATGCGACGGTCGTGCAGGTCACGAGCCTCGAGCAGGGGGCGGATGCCGCGGAGTGGACGCCGCCGCCCATCGGCGCCGACTCGCTCGCCCTGCTGCAGTACACGTCGGGATCGACCGGCACGCCGAAGGGCGTCATGGTGAGCCACGGCAACCTCGTGGCGAACGAGGCCGCGATCACGGCCGCCGTCGGCATCACCGCCGAGTCGCGCACCATGGGGTGGTTGCCGCACTACCACGACATGGGGCTGGTGGGGCAGTTGCTCCAGCCGATCTCGGTCGGGGCCGACAGCGTCTTCACCTCGCCGAGCCAGTTCCTGCGGCGTCCGCTGCTCTGGCTCCGCCTCATCAGCGAGCACCGCTCGACCCACACCGTCGGCCCCGACTTCGCCTACGGCCTCTGCACGAGGCTCGTCACCGACGAGCAGCTCGCGTCGCTCGACCTCTCGTCGGTCGAGGGCGTCATCACGGGCGCGGAGCCGGTGCGCAGCTCGACGCTCGCCGCGTTCTCCGAGCGGTTCGCCGCCGCCGGCTTCGACGGGCGCGCCTTCATCCCGGCCTACGGCATGGCCGAGACCACCCTGCTCGTGACGGCGAGCGTGCGGCCCTGGCCGGTCGAGCCCATCCGGGTCGACGCCGGCGGCGTCGAGTCCGGCGAGCTGCACGAGCCCTCGCCCGGCGGTCGGGCCGTCGAGCTCGTCTCGTGCGGGCCGGCGGCCGCGGGCCACGAGGTCGTGATCGTCGACCCGGCCTCGGGCCTTCGGGCCTCGGAGGGCGCCATCGGCGAGATCTTCGTGCGCGGGCCGAGCGTCGCCCGGGGCTACTGGGGGCGACCCGACGAGACCGAGCGCGTGTTCGGCGCGACCGTCGTGGGCGAGCCCGACGACCGTCGCCACCTCCGCACGGGCGACCTCGGGTCGCTCGTCGACGGCGAGCTCGTCATCACCGGCCGCATCAAGGACCTCATCATCATCCGCGGCCGCAACCTGTATCCCCAGGACCTCGAGACGACCGCAGGGGGCTTCCTGCACTCCGGATGCCTCAGCGCGGCGTTCGAGGGTCTCGCGTCCCAGCCCGCGGTCGGGCTCGTCGCCGAGGTCGACTCGGCGCGCGTGCCGCTCGAGGAGCTCGAACGGCTCGCCGAGCAGGTGCGGCGCAGCGTCGTCGACGAGTACACGCTGCCCGAGCTCGGCATCGCGTTCATCCGCAAGGGCACCCTGCCGCGTACGACGAGCGGCAAGGTGCAGCGCGCGCTCACGAGGTCGCTGCTCGCCGACGAGCGGCTCGCGACCGTGCTGAGCGTGGGCTTCGACCGGAGCGCGGCATGACCGCGCCGATGTCCGGGGCGATGCCGGCGACCACGTCGGTCTCCGCCCGTCTCGACCGGGCATCGGTCCGCGCATTCGACGCGTTCCTCGGCCGCGCAGACGAGTTCGGCTCGGTGATCTCGATCGAGCGATCGATCGACCTCGACGAGGCATCCGCATTCCCGGGCGACGCCGTCGCCGCCGTGGACGGCTGGGGCCTGGCGCGCGCCTACGTGCCCGAGGCGCACGGCGGAGGGCTCGGCGACGTGCTCGTGCCCATGATGATGATCAGGCGCCTCGCGAGCCGCGACCTCACCGTGGCCGTCGCCCACGGCAAGACGTTCCTCGGCGCCGTCGGGGCGTGGATCGCCGGCGGGCCGATCGCCGGCGACATGGCGGATCTCGTGCTCGCGGGGCATCCGGTGTCGTGGGGGCTCACCGAGCAGGGCCGCGGGTCGGACCTCTCGAACACGGCCACGACCGCCGTGCTCGGCGAACGCCTCAGCGTCACGGGCGTGAAGTGGCCCGTGAACAACGCCACCCGCGGTCGCGCGATGACGGTGCTCGCGCGCACCTCCGACCAGCCCGGACCGCGATCGCTCTCGCTCGTGCTGGTCGACAAGCAGCGCATCGACTCGCGCGCGCTCGCGTACCGGCCGAAGGTCGCGACGCACGGCATCCGCGGCGCCGACATCAGCGGACTCGAGCTGCGGGGCGCGGTCCTCGAGCGTGATCGACTCGTCGGCGAGCCGGGTCACGGACTCGAACTCGTGCTGAAGAGCCTGCAGCTCACGCGGCCCCTCACCACGGCGCTCTCGCTCGGGGCGGCCGACCACGCGGTCGCCATCGCGACGGAGTTCGCGTCCTCGCGCCGGCTCTTCGGACGACGGCTCGGCGACCTGCCGACGGCCCGCGCGACCCTCGGCACCGCGATCGCGGACTCGCTCCTCGCCGAGGCCGTGATGTACGCGGGAGCCCGCGGCGCGCACCGCACGCCTGACGAGATGTCGCTCGTGAGCGCCCTCGTGAAGTTCCTCGTGCCCGACACGGTCGACCTGCTGTTCCGGGACCTCACCGCGTTCGTCGGGGCGCGCTCGCAACTGCTCGGCATCGCCGGTGCCGGTGCGTTCCAGAAGGCCGCGCGCGACAACCGGGTCGTCGGCATCTTCGACGGCAACTCGGTCGTGAACCTGAACATGATCGTCAACGAGCTCCCGGCGATCGCTCGGGCCGCCGAGCCCGTCGACGTCGAGGGCCTCGTCGCCGACTTCGCGTTCGAGGGCGATGACGGCTGGGTCGACACCGCCCGCCTGCGCCTCGTCACCAAGCGCGGCTCGCGACTGCTGCGCGGGCTTCCGGCCCTCGTCGAGCTGCTCGGCGCACGTCGGGCGGCCCGGCCGGCGAGGCGCATCGCGACCGAGTTCGCCCGTCTCGTCGCCGAGGCCGGCGCCGCCCCGCGGGAATCGGCGCCGTCGGCGGCATCCTTCGACCTGGCCGAGCGCATCGCCCTCTGCTTCGGTGCCGCGTGCGCGATCGCGACCGAACTGGCCTCGCCGCAGCGGGGGAGCGCGCCGTCCGAGATCCGCCTGGCCGCGGTCCTCGATCGATTGGCGGTACGCCTCGGGCTGCAGGCCTCGACCGCCGCCTCGGCGTCGGCCGCCGTGCTCGCCGACCTCGCCCTCGAGGAGGCGGGCCGCGCACGCACGGTCTCGATGCTCGACGCGTGGGCGGAGGCCGCATGACGATGCTCGATCGCACCGGCGCTCCGAAGCTCCCGAGGCTTCCGGATGCCGCGACCCCGCCGGAAGACCTCGACGAGCTCTTCGGCGACCCGCGGCATCCGGGGCCGTTCGACCACGCCTCGATCGTGGCCGATGACGACGCCCGGCGCCTGAGCTCGGCCGCGGAGTCCCTGCTCGACGAGTGGGGCGCCGCGGCGGAGTTCGTGCCGGCCTCGCTCGGCGGCCGATGGGTCTCCACCGAAGACCTCGTGCGCCGCTGGCGCCCCATCTTCCGGCGCGATCCGGCGCTCGGCCTCGGCTACGGCGTCACCTCGCTCATGGCGGCGCTCAACGTCTGGGTGGCCGGCGACCCCGCACAGCGCGGCGAGGTCGCCGCCCGGCTGCTGCGCGGCGAGCGCATCGCCGTCGGCTTCCACGAGCTCGACCACGGCAACGACCTGCTGGCGAACGGGTTCACGGCGCGCCCCGACGGCGACGGGTGGGTGCTCGACGGCGTCAAGCAGGTGATCAACAACGTCGACCGCGCCGAAACCGTGCTCGTGATGGCGAGGACCTCGCCGGAACCCGGGGCCAGGAGCCATTCCCTGCTGCTCTGGCACAAGGATGCCGCGACCCGGCCCTTCGTCGACACGAGTCGTCGCGTGCTCACGGCGGGCATGCGCGGCTGCCGCATCGGCGTCGCCCGGTTCGACGGCCTGCCGCTGTCGTCGACCGCGGTCGTCGGCGCCACCGGGACCGCGGCGCAGACGGCGCTCACGGCGTTCCAGGTGAGCCGGGCCGTCATCCCCGCGCTGGCCGTGGCGACCGTCGACGCGACCCTCGACCTGGCCGTGCGCTACGGGCGCGAGCGATCGCTCTACGGCGGGGCGGTGCTCGACCTTCCGCATGCGAGGGCGCTGCTGGCCGGAGCGATGGCCGACCTCTGGCTCGCCGACGCCCTGAGCGCGGTCGTCGTGCGGGCGCTCCACCTGGCGCCCGCCGAGTGCCTCGTGCTGACGGCGGCGTCGAAGTACCTCGTGCCGCAGCTGCTGCAATCGGCGATGCAGGACCTCTCGGTGCTCTTCGGATCGACCTTCTACGCCAGGGTCGCACCGTACGACATCGTCGAGAAGTTCGTGCGCGACCTGGCCGTCGTGCCCATCGGGCATGCGGGCTCCACGGCGTGCCTGCTCACGATCCTGCCGAACCTCCCGGCGTGGGTGCGCCGATCGCGGCGCACGCAGGCGACGGATCCCGACCTGTTCCGCCTCGGCGCGCCGCTGGACGAGCTCGACTTCTCCCGGCTGTCGCTCGGGGCGGGCTCGAGCGACCCGCTCGGTGCCGCGCTGACCGACGACTCGGTGCGTGCCCGGCTCGATCCGGCCTCGGCGTCGGCCGTCGCGGGCCTTGCCGACGAGCTCGAACGGCTTCGAACCGAGATCGCGGAGGTGTCGCCCTCGCTCCTCGGAGCGGATGCCCCGCCCGAGGCGTTCGCGCTCGCGCACCGGCTCACGCTGCTCCTCGCAGGCGGGGCCTGGGCCGGCGTCTGCGCGCACGCGCCGTCGGGTTCGGCGCTGCACGACGACCTCGTGCGCGCGGCCGTGTTCGCCCGCCTCGAGGCGCGGCTGGCCGGCCGCGTCGTCCCGCTCGACCCGCGTGCCGTCGATCACCTCGTCGGCATCGCCTCGGACCGCGTCGACCGCGGCTCGAGGTTCACCATCTCGGAGACGACGGCGTCGCCCGCGCTTCCCCACGAAGAAGGAGAGACCAGATGACCACGACGGATGCCCCGACCATCGAGACCTGGCTGATGGCACGTGTCGTCGCCTACGGCAAGGTCGACGCCGGCACGTTCGACGCCTCGACCCCGCTCGCCGACCTCGGCCTCGACTCGGTCTACGCGCTCACCCTCTGCGGCGACATCGAGGACGAGTTCGACCTCGACGTCGACCCGACGATCGTCTGGGACCACCCGACGATCGGCGAACTCGCCGAGGGCATCTCCGAACGGCTCACCGCGGCGTGATCGAGCTTCGCCGACGCGAGCCGGCCACCGCACCGGGCGAGCGGGCCAGGGCATTCGGCGAGGCCGACGGCCTGTGGTGGATCGTCGGGGACTGGATCGCCCGGGTTCCCCGCCCGATCGCGGCTCCGCCGGAGGCATCCGCCCCTGAAGCCCGTCGACGGCTGATCGACGCCCGGCGCGCGATCGGGCGGGCGTGGGCGCGAGAACTCGTGACCGAGCGGCTCGACGGTTCGTGGCCAGGCTTCGTCGAGCATCGCGCCGGCGAGAAGCCGCGGCTGCGCGGCGAGCACGGCCTCGACGTCGGCATCTCGCACAGCGGGCCGACCATGCTCGTGGCCGTCGGTCGCGGCGGGCGCATCGGCGCAGACGTCGAGGCGGCGCCGTTCGACGCGTTCGCGAGCTCCGCGCTGCTGCGCCGGATGTGCTCGCCCGGCGAGCGCGAGGTCTTCGAGTCGCTGTCGGCGGGCCAGCATCGACGGCGCGCGCTCGCCCGCGCCTGGACGATCAAGGAAGCCGTGCTGAAGGCCCGCGGCATCGGCCTCGCCGGGGACCCGCGCGCCGTCGCCGTCGACGCCGGCTCGATCTCGGCGGCGGTGACCGTCGTGCCCGCGGCGGAGGCCCCGACCCGGCCGGAGTCGTCGATCGTGCGCCTCATCGGCCGAACCGTCGAGGTCGTGCACCCGCGGACCTGACGCGCGCACCCTCGACTCGTGCTGCAGGAGATCAGGACACATCCCCGGCTGCGGGCAGGGACAGAGCCTCATCTCCCACACACGACGTATCGGCGAACGCGACCTGGCAAGCGCGACCTGGCAAGCGCGACATGGCAAGGGCGACCTGGCAAGCGCGACCTGGCAAGCAAGAAGGCCCCCGCTCTCGCGGAGGCCTTCTGCGTGTCTCGAAGAGAGACAGTGTGTGTCGGGGTGACAGGATTTGAACCTGCGACCTCGTCGTCCCGAACGACGCGCGCTACCAAGCTGCGCCACACCCCGGTGCCCTTGCGGGCCTCAACAAGGATAGCCGATAAACCGAGGCGCTCCGACCACGACGGCGATGCCCGCGCACCGACCGGCGCTGTGCGAGAAGATCACGAGCGGATGCCTCGCGCGACGCGCCCTCAGCGCGACGGGACGAGCGTGAGCAGCGTGGCCTCTGGCGGGCAGGCGAAGCGCACGGGCGCGAAGATCGAGGTGCCGAGTCCGGCCGACACGTTGAGGAAGGCCGAGCGCAGGCCGTGGCGCCAGACGCTCAGGCCCTTGACCTGGTCGCGCGGGATGTCGCAGTTGGTGACGAGCGCGCCGAATCCGGGCACGCAGACCTGGCCGCCGTGGGTGTGGCCCGCGAGGATGAGCTGCGCGCCGTGGTTCACGAACGAGTTCAGCACGCGCTGGTACGGGGCGTGCGCGACGCCGACCGTGACCGTCGGCCGGGGCTGTGCCGCGGATGCCGCATCGGGCCACGACTCGTCGCCGAGCGGGTCTTCGGCGCGCAGGTCGTCGATCGCGCTGGTGATGAGGTCGAGCCGGTCGAAGCCCTTGTGCGGGTCGTCGACGCCGAAGAACTCGAAGTGGGTGCCGCGCAGGTCGAGCGTCGTCGCGGTGTTGTCGAGGTCTTGCCAGCCGAGTTCGCCGAAGTACTCGTGCAGTGCCGCGATGTCGAGCCGCGTGCTGCGGGGCACATGACCCGACGGACCCGCGAAGTAGAGGAACGGGTTCTTCGGAACCGGGCCGAAGTAGTCGTTCGACCCGTTGACGAAGACGCCGGGGATTCCGCGGAACGGCTCGAACGCCGCCCGGATGCCCTCGAGGCCGCGCTCGTGGCCGAGGTTGTCGCCCGTGTCGACGACGAGGTCGGGCTCGAGTTCGGCGAGCCCGCGAACCCACGCCTGCTTCTCACGCTGCCACGGAGCCATGTGCAGGTCGGAGAGGTGCAGCACCTTGATCGGCCGGGAACCGGCCGGCAGCACGGGCACCTCGACGCGGCGAAGGGTCCAGCGCTTGCGCTCGACGAGCGAACCCCACGCGAACGCGGCAGCGCCGGCCGCGCCGATCGCGATGGCGATCTGCGCGGCCGGCGCGAGACGTGCGCGGGTCAACCGCCGCCGCCGGGGAGGGCGCCGTCGGTGCCGCCGTCGCCACCGCCGTCAGTTCCGCCGTCGGTGCCGCCGCCGTCACCGCCGTTGCCGCTGTTGCCCGACTTCTTGCCGATGCCGATGGTGATCGTGTCACCGGGCTTCGCCGTGCCGTCGGCACCGGGGTTCTGCGAGACCACGAGGCCGACCTTGCTGTCGTCGGTCGTGTCCTCGTTCGTGCGCTTCACCTTGTAGCCGGCCTGCTTCAGCGCGGCCTCGGCCTGGTCGGCCTGCGTGCCGACCACGTTCGGCACGGCGCTGAGGTTTCCCTTGCTGACCTTGAGCATGATCTGCGAGCCACGAGGTGCCGTGCCGGAGGCGCTGGCCCATCCGATGGTGCCCTTCGGCTGGGCCGAGTCGATCTCGCCGTCGAGCGCGACGCCGAAGCCGGCGTCCGTGATCGCCTTCTGCGCGGCGTCGGGTGCGAGTCCGAGCACGTCGGGCACGTTCGCCTGCGGCGCGGTGAGGAACTCGCTCTTGGGCTCGGGGAACGGGTCGCCGCCGTATTTCATGTTCGCGAAGTCCATGACGCGCGGCCAGATGTTGTGGCGCAGCACCGCCGCCTGCTCGCCGTTGATGTACGTGTTGCGCAGGTTGACGTGGCCGGTGGCGTTGTAGACGCCGACCACGGTCGCGACCTTCGACGAGGCGCCGCTCATCCACGTGGCCTCGTTGTTGTCGGTGGTTCCGGTCTTGCCGATCATCGGGGTGCCCGCCGTGTCCATGCGGCCACGGGACGAGGTGCCCGTGCCCTCGGTCATGACGCGCTGCAGCGCGTAGTCCATGCCGGCTGCGACGTCGGCGGTGATCGCCTGCGTGCAGGTCGACTTCGGCGAGGGCTGGTCTTCGCCGTCGGCGTTCGTGATCCTGTCGATGGCGATGGGCGTGCAGGACACGCCGCCGCCCGCGAACGCGGCGAACGCGGTCGCCATCGAGAGCGGGGCGACCTCTTCGGTGCCGAGCACCGCGGAGGGCTGGAAGGTCCAGTCGGTGCCGGCCGGAGTGCCGAGCTCGCCGCCGTCGGCACGGCCGGCGCTCATGAGCGCGGTCGCGGTGTTCTTGATGCCGCAGAGGTCGAGCTGCTTCGCCATGGCGACGAAGCCCGTGTTCTCGGAGTTGATGGTGTTGAACAGCGCGGTCCAGAACCCACCGTTGCCGCCCTCGTCGTTGCCGGGATCCCAGCCGCCGACATCCACCGGGCCGTTGCAGCTGTCGTTGAACGAGCCCCAGTTGCTGCGCTTGGTCGCGTTCATGCTCTCGTTCAGCGAATGACCCTCGATGAGCCATTCGGCGAGCGTGAACGTCTTGAACGTCGAGCCGGGCTGGAAGCCGCTCGAACCGCCGTAGTCGATGCCCGAGTTGTAGTTGACGGCGGAGTACTGGTCGCCGGTCACGTCGGGGTCGACGTTGTAGTCGGTGTTCTGCACCATCGCGAGGATGCGCCCGGTGCCGACCTCGACCGAGACGACCGAGCCGCCGAGGTCCATCTCGGGGATCGTCGACGGGACGTTCTCTCGAATGGCCTGCGTCGCGACGTCCTGCATCTCCATGTCGATGGTCGTGTAGATGTTCAGGCCACCGCGCGAGAGCATCTCGGCGCCCTCGTTGACGTCGGGCGTCGAGGCGTCGTCGAGCTTGTCCTTGATCTCCCACGTCACGTAGTCGCAGAAGTACGCGTAGTACGGAGAGGCCTGGCAGCCGCTGGTGGGCTCCTGGATCACGGGCTCCACGGGAGTCGCGACGGCGGCGTCGTAGTCCTCCTGCGTGATCTTCTTCTCCTTGAGCATCTCTTTCAAGATGTAGTCGCGGCGATCCTTGTTGGCGGCGTACGGCACGTTCTCGCCGTCGACGACCGTGTTCGCGCCGTTCGTCTCGCTGTCGGGGTAGTCGAGGCGGAACTTCTCGGGCCAGTTGACGATCGCGATGAGGCTCGCCGCCTGCGGCAGCGTCAGGTCTTTCGCATTGGTGCTGAAGTAGTACTCGGCGGCCGCCTGCACGCCGTAGACCGTTCCGCCGAACGCGGCGATGTTCAGGTAGCCCTTGAGGATGTCGTCTTTGGAGTACTTCTTGTCGACCGAGATCGCGTAGCGCATCTCTTTCAGCTTGCGCTCGGGGGTGGGCGCGGTCGCCTCGTCGATGGCGGCCTGCCGCTCCTCCTCGGACGTCGCCTTGTTCAGGCCGTTGTTCAGCAGCACGTTCTTCACGTACTGCTGCGTGATCGAGGAGCCGCCTCGCTGCGGGCCTCCGGGGATGAACTCGTTGACGACGGCGCTCATCGTGCCCTTGATGTCGATGCCGCCGTGCTCGTAGTACCGCGGATCTTCGCCGGCGACCGCGGCGTCCTTCAGGTACTGCGAGATGTATTCGAAGTCGACCTCTTCGCGGTTGTCCTCATAGAACGACGTGATGGGCGCGTACGTGCCGTCGGGCTTGGTCGCGTAGATCGTGGACTTCTGCGCGAGCTCCTCGATGTCGAGGAATCCGGGGAGGTTCTCGAACATCGTGATGCTGTTGTTGGCGGCCAGTCCGGTGACGGCCAGCGCGGGGGTCACCGCGGCGGTCACGAGCACGCCGGCGAGAGCGCTCATGCCGACGAATCCGAGGATGCCGGAGCCGAGATCGCTCATCGAACGTTTTTGGGCAGACATATAGTGGAGCTTAACGGAGAAGGCTGGCAAACCACGGCACGGACGCTGGGGAAACCCGATGTGTCCGCTTCGGCGTGCGCCACGAAACCGAACCGACTTCCGCACCCGCGACGTAGAGACGAGGTTCCCATGGTCACCTGGGAGTACATCACCACCCCGCTGCTCATCCACAACACGGCCGCGATCCTGAACAACTGGGGATCCGAGGGGTGGGAGCTCGTGCAGATCGTGCAGGGGCCCGAGGGCGGCCTCGTCGCGTACCTCAAGCGTCCGATCGGCGACTCGGCCTCGGCCGCGGCATCCGCCGGTGCAGCCGCGGCAGCCCAGGCCGCGAAGGCCTTCGAGGGCGAGGGGCGCGCCTGATGGCCGGCTTCGAGGCACGGCTCGCCGAGCTCGGCATCGAGCTGCCGGATGTCGCGCCGCCGGTGGCGGCCTACATCCCCGCCGTCGCGACCGGCTCCCACGTCTACACGTCGGGCCAGCTGCCCTTCACCGCCGGTGCGCTGCCGGCCACGGGCAAGGTCGGCGACGGCCACGGACTCGTGCCCGCCGACGACGCCAAGGCGTACGCGCGCACGTCGATCCTCAACGCGCTGGCCGCGGTGCGCGCCGAGATCGGCTCGCTCGACCGCATCACGCGCATCGTGAAGGTCGTCGGCTTCGTGGCCTCCGATCCGTCGTTCACCGGCCAGCCCGGCGTCATCAACGGCGCCTCCGAACTGCTCGGCGAGGTCTTCGGCGAGGCCGGGCGGCACGCCCGTTCGGCCGTCGGCGTCGCGGTGCTCCCGCTCGACTCGCCCGTCGAGGTCGAGCTCGTCGTCGAGTTCGCGTAGCCCGAACCCGCGTCCTCCGCTCGGCCGCGCTCGGCCGCGCCTACCAGGCGCCGACCGGCTCGATGCCCTCGGCCTCCAGCGCGGCACGGAACACGTCGTCGCGCAGCATCCGCAGCTCCCAGGCGCGCGTCGTGCCGTCCGGGCCCTCGAGTGCGCCCTCCGGCGCCGGATGCAGGAACAGCTCGCTCGTGCCCTCCGGCAGCGCGGCGAGCTGTCGCAGCGTCTGCTCGCGCAGCGCCTCGAAGGCACCGAGTCCGGCGGCGCCCAGCCGATTCGTGATCATCGCGGCCGGGATCGGCACGCCCGCGGCATCCGCCGCCTCGACGGCCATGGCGTGCAGGCGCACGAGCTCGGGCGGCAGGCCGCTGCCGAAGTACGGAGCGGGGTCGCGTGGCAGCCGGAGCCCCATGCCGTGCCGCGCGCAGAGCGCCAGTGCCTCGCCGATGAAGCTCCGACCGGCGAGGCCGTAGAGCGTGCCGGCGTGCGAATCGAGTGCCGGCGGGCGGATGCCGCGTTCGGTGAACCACGACAGCTGCGCCGCGAGCTCGGCCGCGACCTCGCCCGGCGCCGCATCGCGACCCACCGTCGACGGGTCGAGGGGGAGCGTGCCCCCAGCGTCGATGAGCGAGGGTCCGGCGGCGAGCGGATGCCACGGCGGCACGCCCCGTTCGCTCGAGAGCGTCGCATGCACGCGTGGCACCAGGCCGGCCCGGACGACGGATGCCACGGCGTCGGCGGCGTGCGGCGACACGGCGATGGCCGTGGTGGCCGTGATGAACCCCTCGGCGGCGAGCCCGGCGATGGCGCGGTCGGTGGCCGGGTCGCGGCCGAGGTCGTCGGCGGTGATGACGAGACGTCTCATCGGGGCACCCGGCCTTCAGTTCACGGTCTCGTCGTCGGCGGCGTTGGCCACGGTCGTCGAGACGGTGGTCGCGGCATCCGCCTCGGCCTCGGCCGGCCCCTCCGGCACGCGGATGACGCGGGCGAGCACCGCGCCGATCGCGCACAGCAGGAACGGGTACACGCAGAGGTAGAAGCGGTAGGCGAGGTCGGGGGCCGTGCCGGGGTCGTCGCCCGAGTTGTAGCCGAAGAACACGCCGAGCGAGGCGAGGGCGAGACCCGTGACGATGCCGTTCAGGCGGCCGAAGAAGCCGAACGCCGAGAGGAACAGGCCCTCGCGATGCTCGCCGTGGCGGCGCGAGTCGTCGTCGAGCACGCGCGCGACGATGAGGTCGTTCGTGGCGAGCATGCCCGAGTAGCCCGCGCCGACGAGCACGCCCGCGAGGATCGCCGTGACGAGGTCGTTCGCGAAGAAGAGCGGCACGAAGCTCAGGGCGAGCACGATGAACGCGAGGCGCCAGGTGAAGGCCGCCCCGCGCCGGCGCACGACGCGCGTCCAGACGAACAGGCCGCCGACGGAGAAGAGGATGACGACGGCCTGCAGGTAGAGCGCGTTGGCCACCGGGAGCCCGAGCGAGTAGCGCACGTACAGCTGCAGGCCCGAGAGCACGAGGGCCATCGCCGTCGCATAGCAGGCGCCGGCGACCCCGATGCTCCAGAACGCCCGGTTCTTCACGATCGCGCCGAGCGAGGCGAGGAACCGCGGGCGTGCGTCGGTCGCGTAGCGCGGGTTCTCCTTCGCGCTGAACGCCATGAAGAGGATCACGACGACCGCGATGGCGCCGTAGATGATCGCCGTCGTCTGGAAGCCGACCGTGGTGTCCTCGGTGCCGAAGACGCTCGTCGTGAGCAGCGGCGTCACGGCGAGCGAGATCACGAGCGCGACGAGCTGGAAGCCCTGCCGCATCGAGTTCGCGACCGCTCGGCGGCGCTCCTGCGGGAAGAGCTCGGGCAGCAGCGCGCCGTAGTTCGCGTTCAGCATGGAGTCGAACGCCTCGCAGGCGATCGCGAACACCGCGAACCAGATGACCAGGCCGAGGCCGTCGAGCGAGTCGGGCGCCGAGAAGAAGCCGATCATCGAGGCCGCGAGCAGCGGCGCCCCGATCACGAGCCACGGGCGGCGCCGGCCCCAGCGCGTGCGCGTGCGGTCGGAGAGGTAGCCGAGCACGGGATTGTCGATCGCGTCGATGATCGCGTAGACGACCATGACCGCGGCGTAGACGCGCACGTCGAGCCCGAGGATGTCGACGTAGTAGAGGATCATCGACCCCTTGATCATGTTGATCGGGATCGAGGTGCCGAACATGCCGACGGCGTAGCGCCACGGGGCGGTGGCGCGGGGTGCCGGAGCGGGCGCGGCTGGGGGAGGCGTCGTCTGGGCGCGGTCGGTCATCATCGTCCTTCGCTGGGGGTGCGGAAATGTTACGACATTCTGAGGATCCATGGGTGAACGGGAGCCGAACGCCGCAGCCGGGAACGGTGTCGGATGCCGCGCCTAGACTTGGAGGGACATGACGCTGATCCTCGACCCCGACGACCCGGCCGGCTGGCGCGAGGCGCCCGCCGCGGCTTCCGGCTCCCCCGCGACGCCCGGTGCCCCTGCGACATCCGCCGGCCACGCGGCATCCGGCAGCCGCTTCACCGACGGCCTGAATCCAGAGCAGCGCGAGGCGGTCGAGTACCGCGGGCAGGCGCTGCTCATCGTCGCGGGCGCGGGCTCCGGCAAGACGCGCGTGCTCACGCACCGCATCGCCGGGCTCATCGACAGCCGCGAGGCGTGGCCGAGCCAGATCCTCGCCATCACGTTCACGAACAAGGCCGCGGCCGAGATGCGCGAGCGCGTCGAGAGCCTGCTCGGCGAAGGCGCCTCAGGCATGTGGATCTCGACGTTCCACTCGGCCTGCGTGCGCATCCTGCGGCGCGAGGCCGAGGCCATCGGCCTGTCGTCCACGTTCACCATCTACGACTCGGCCGACACCCGCACGGTGCTCAAGCGCATCATCAAAGAGCTCGACGCCGACACCATGGGCTTCACGCCCGCGAGCGCGCAGTCCAAGATCTCCAAGCTCAAGAACGAGCTCTCCGACGTCGAGTCCTACGCGCGCAACGCGAACATGAACGACCCGCAAGAGGTCATGTTCCTCGAGATCTTCCGGCAGTACACGCGGCGACTGCGCGCGGCCAGCGCGCTCGACTTCGACGACCTCATCGCCGAGACCGTCTACCTGTTCCGCGCCTTCCCGAACGTCGCCTCGCTCTACCAGCGCCGGTTCCGGCACATCCTGGTCGACGAGTACCAAGACACCAACCACGCGCAGTACTCGCTCATCCGCGAGTTCACGCAGCCCGTGTCGCCCGATCGCGTCGCCGAGATGGCCGACCACGGGTTCAACGTCAGGGGGGTCACCGACGCCACGGGCGGCATCCCGGGTGCGAGCCTCACGGTCGTCGGCGACTCCGACCAGTCGATCTACGCGTTCCGCGGGGCCGACATCCGCAACATCTCCGAGTTCGAGCGCGACTTCCCCGGCGCCAAGGTGGTGCTGCTCGAGCAGAACTACCGCTCGACCCAGAACATCCTCTCGGCCGCCAACGCCGTCATCTCCAACAACTTCGACCGCAAAGACAAGAAGCTCTGGACGGCCGTCGGCGACGGCGACAAGATCACCGGGTACACGGGCTACACCGCGCACGACGAGGCCCAGTTCGTCGCCGACGAGATCGAGGCCCTGCATCGCACCGGCGTCGCCTACCGCGACATCGCCGTGTTCTACCGTACCAACGCGCAGACGCGTGCGCTCGAAGAGATCTTCGTGCGCTCGGCGCTGCCCTACCGCGTGGTCGGCGGCACGAAGTTCTACGAGCGCGCCGAGATCAAAGACGCCATGGCCTACCTCATCTCGGTGGCCAACCCGCTCGACGAACTCGCGCTGCGGCGCATCCTGAACACGCCCAAGCGCGGCATCGGGCCGGCGACCGAGACCGCACTGTCCGGTTTCGCCGAGGCCAACGGCCTCACGTTCCGCGAGGCGATGCGCTCGGCCGACGCGCTCGGGCTCGGGCCCAAGGTCACCGGGGCCATCATGGCGCTCGCGAAGGTGCTCGACGAGGCCGCGGCCATGCTCGTGCCGTCGTCGGCGGGCATCGAGGCCGGCACCAACGAGGGCGCGTCCAAGGTCTCCGACGTGCTCGTGTTCCTGCTCGAGAAGTCGGGGCTCATCGACGCACTCCGCAACAGCCGCGACCCGCAAGACGAGACCCGCGCCGAGAACGTCGACGAACTCGTTGCGCAGACGCGCGACTTCGACCGCGACAACCCGCAGGCCACGCTCGTCGACTTCCTCACCCAGGTCTCGCTCGTGGCCGCCGCCGACGAGCTCGACGACGCCTCGGGCACCGTGTCGCTCATGACCCTGCACACGGCCAAGGGGCTCGAGTACCACGCGGTGTTCCTCACCGGGCTCGAAGAGGGGCTGCTGCCGCATCAGATGTCGGCGTCCGAGCCGGGCGGCCCTGCCGAAGAGCGCCGCCTGTTCTACGTCGGCATCACCCGCGCCAGGCAGCGCCTCTACATCTCGCTCGCGATGAGCCGCGCCCAGTTCGGCGAGGTCGCCGTCGCGATGCCTTCGCGCTACCTGCAAGAGATCCCCGAAGACCTCGTCGACTGGAAGCAGTCGCCCGGTATGGCGACCTCGCGCGGCGGCACCCGGCCCCGCGCGCTGAACGCGCGGCCCGGCCAGGGCGGGTCGTGGGGCACGCGCGATCGCGACCTCGAGCGCTTCAGCGTCACGGCGTCCGCCAAGCCCAAGGCCGAATGGGCCAACCGCGTCACGGGCACCGTGCGCGACAACGGCGACCTCACGCTCGAGGCGGGCGACCGCATCCGCCACGTCGACTTCGGCGAGGGGCGCGTCAACCAGGTCACCGGCGAGGGCACCAAGCGCATCGCCCACGTGAGCTTCGACAGCGCGGGGCAGAAGAAGCTGCTCATCAAGATCGCCCCCATCGAGAAGCTCTGAGCACCCCGATGGCCTGGCCGATCCGCTCCACCCGCGCGGTGTACGAGAACCCCTGGATCCGCGTCGTCGAAGACGAGGTCGTTCGACCCGACGGCGAGACCGGCATCTACGGCGTCGTCGAGATGCGGCACGACGCCGTGTTCGTCGTGGCCATGACCGACGACGACGAGGTGCTGCTCGTCACGGTCGACCGGCACACCGTCGGCACCTCGATCGAGGTGCCCGCCGGCGGGTCCGACGGTGAAGACCCGCTCCTCGCCGCACGGCGCGAGCTGCTCGAAGAGACCGGGTACGAGGCCGAGCACTGGGCCGGCATCGGCTTCATGACGGCGCTCAACGGCATCGCCAAGGCGCCGGAGCACGTGTTCCTCGCGACCGGGCTCCGGCCCGCGGCATCCGCCCTGCACTCGCAGACCGAAGAGGGCATCAGCCAGGTGCGCGCGGTGCCGTGGCCGGAGGTCTGGCGGCTCGTGCGTTCCGGCGAGATCACCGACGGCGAGACGATCGCCGCGCTCGGGTTCGCGGCGGTGCATCTGGGCCGCATCTCGTGAGCCCCGCGCGGGCTGCCGGCCGGTGGTGGCGGGAGTTCCGCACCCTCGACGTCGAGGTCGCCCTGCGTGCGGCCATCGCCGCGGCCGTCCCGCTCGCCGTGCTCGTCGCGATCGGGCGCACCGACTACGCGGCCTACGCCGCATTCGGCGCCATGACCGCGATCTTCGGTCGCAGCGAGCCGTACCGCACCCGCGTCCGCACGGTCACCACGGCGGCGGCCGCCCAACTCGCGGCCACCGGGCTCGGCATCCTGCTCGCGGCGACGGCGGCCCCGATCGCGGTCGAGGCGGTCGTGCTCGCGGTGCTCATCGCCGCCGTGATCGTCGCGTTCAACCTGCTGGGCGTCACGCCGTCGGGCCCGCTGTTCGCGGTCTTCGGCCTGCTCGTGTGCGCCGCCCAGCCCGTCGACGACGGCACGGGTTGGCAACGCTGGGGCGTCGCGTGGGCGGCCGCCGGGTTCGCCTGGCTGCTCGCGATGTCGGGATGGCTCCTGCGTCGTGCAGCCCCGCCACGCACGAGCGCCGTGTTCCGCGAACTGGCCCGGCGCACGCCGATGCGCATGCGCGTCTGGTCCGACCCGCGGCTCCGACTCAACGTCGTGCAGAACGTCGTGGCCGCGCTCGTCGCCGGCGCGATCGCGATCGCCCTCGGCCTCGGGCACCCGTACTGGGCCGTCGTCAGCGCCGTCGCCGTGATCCCGCCCGCGCGAGCGGCGCATACCGCGCAACGGGCCGTGCACCGGGTCGTCGGCACCCTGATCGGCGTCGTCGTCACCGGACTCGTGCTCTGGCCCGGGCCGCCGCCGTGGGTGCTCATCATCGTGATCGCGCTCTGCCAGTTCGGCGCCGAGATCCTCGTCGGCCGGCACTACGGGGCGGCGCTCGTCTTCGTCACGCCGCTCGCCCTCACGGTCGTGCACCTCGCCTCGCCCGCGCCGCTCGTGGGGCTGCTGGCCGACCGCGTGCTCGAGACCGTGCTCGGCGCGGCCGTCGGCCTGCTCGCCGTGCTCGCCGCGCGGCGCTTCGTCGAGCTGCGGCCGATGCCGCCGCCGACCGGCACCATGCCGAGCGTCGGGCCGCAGCGCCCCTGACGCGTGCGCGTGCCGGGTGCCCGAGCTGCGGCATCCGATCGCCTGCAGCCGGGCGCCGGGTCGCGGCATCCGATCGCCGTGAGACGAGCACGAGCCGCGGCATCCGACGCCCGTGAACCGGCAATGAGCCCGATGTCCACCGCACGCACGATTCTGAGGGCTCCCGCAAGCGGAGTAGCATGGACGACGGTCCCGTATCTCTCGACTTCGAGAGACTTTCGCGGGGCGACACCCACCAGCCACTGTGCGCGGTCGCGCGTGCGGACCGATTGGAAGTAGAGCGTGGATCTTTACGAGTACCAGGCCAGAGACCTGTTCGAACAGTACGGGGTGCCGGTGCTCCCTGGCATCGTCGCCGACACCGCCGAAGAGGTGCGTGCAGCCGCTGAGAAGCTCGGCGGCGTGGTCGTCGTCAAGGCGCAGGTGAAGACCGGCGGCCGCGGCAAGGCCGGCGGCGTCAAGGTCGCGAAGACCCCCGACGAGGCGTTCGAGGCGGCCCAGGCCATCCTCGGCCTCGACATCAAGGGCCACGTCGTCAAGCGCGTCATGGTCGCCGGCGGCGCCCGCATCGCCCAGGAGTTCTACTTCTCGGTGCTGCTCGACCGCGCCAACCGCTCCTACCTCTCGCTCACGAGCGTCGAGGGCGGCATGGAGATCGAGCAGCTCGCCGTCGAGAAGCCCGAGGCGCTCGCGCGCATCGAGGTCGACCCGATCGCCGGCATCGACGCGGCGAAGGCCCGTGAGATCGCGGTCGCCGCCAACTTCCCGGCCGACCTGGTCGACAAGGTCGCCGACGTCTTCGTGAAGCTCTACGAGGTCTACAAGGGCGAAGACGCGACTCTCGTCGAGGTCAACCCGCTCATCCTCGACGAAGACGGCAACGTCATCGCCCTCGACGGCAAGGTCACGCTCGACGAGAACGCCGAGTTCCGTCACGCCAACCACGCCCTCCTCGAAGACAAGGCCGCGGCCGACCCCCTCGAGGCGAAGGCGAAGGAGCTCGAGCTCAACTACGTCAAGCTCGACGGCGAGGTCGGCATCATCGGCAACGGCGCCGGGCTGGTCATGTCCACGCTCGACGTCGTCGCCTACGCCGGCGAGAACCACGGCGGCGTCAAGCCCGCCAACTTCCTCGACATCGGCGGCGGAGCCTCGGCAGAGGTCATGGCCAACGGCCTCGGCATCATCCTCGGCGACCCGCAGGTCAAGAGCGTGTTCGTGAACGTCTTCGGCGGCATCACGGCATGCGACCAGGTCGCCAAGGGCATCGTCGGCGCGCTCGCCGAGCTCGGCTCGACCGCGAACAAGCCGCTCGTCGTGCGTCTCGACGGCAACAACGTCGTCGAGGGCCGCCGCATCCTCGAGGAGGCCGCGCACCCGCTCGTCACCCTCGCCGAGAACATGGACCAGGGCGCCGACAAGGCCGCCGAGCTCGCGAACGCCGCGTAGTAGAAGAAGGACTGCAGAGCAATGACGATCTTCCTCAACAAGGACTCCAAGGTCATCGTCCAGGGCATCACCGGCGGCGAGGGCTCCAAGCACACCGCGCGCATGCTCGCGGCGGGCACCCAGGTGGTCGGCGGCGTGAACGCACGCAAGGCCGGCACCACCGTGCTGCACACCGACGCCGCCGGCAACTCGGTCGAACTCCCCGTGTTCGCCACGGTGGCCGAGGCCATCGAGCAGACCGGCGCGGATGTCTCGATCGCGTTCGTGCCCCCGGCGTTCACGAAAGACGCCGTGGTCGAGGCCATCGACGCCGAGATCCCGCTCCTCGTGATCATCACCGAGGGCGTGCCCGTTCAAGACTCCGCGGAGTTCTGGGCGTACGCCAAGGAGAAGGGCGACACGACCCGCATCATCGGCCCGAACTGCCCCGGCATCATCAGCCCCGGTGAGTCGCTCGTCGGCATCACCCCGGCGAACATCACCGGCAAGGGCCCGATCGGCCTCGTCTCCAAGTCGGGCACGCTCACGTACCAGATGATGTACGAGCTGCGCGACCTCGGCTTCTCGACCGCCATCGGCATCGGCGGCGACCCCATCATCGGCACGACGCACATCGACGCCCTCGCGGCGTTCGAGGCCGACCCCGAGACGAAGGCCATCGTCATGATCGGCGAGATCGGCGGCGACGCCGAAGAGCGCGCGGCCGATTTCATCAAGGCCAACGTCACGAAGCCGGTCGTCGGCTACGTCGCGGGCTTCACCGCCCCCGAGGGCAAGACCATGGGCCACGCCGGTGCGATCGTGTCCGGCTCGGCCGGCACCGCGCAGGCGAAGAAGGAGGCCCTCGAGGCCGCCGGCGTCAAGGTCGGCAAGACGCCGTCCGAGACGGCGACCCTGCTCCGCGAGGTCTACGCCGCGCTGTAGCAGGCAGGGCGAACGCCGCCGCAGCCGAGAGGCTGCACCGTGGCATCCGCTCGGGGCATTCACGCACCACCGAGAACGCGACTCCCGCCCGGGAGTCGCGTTCTCGCGTTTCGGGCGCGCGCATGCCTGCGTGATCTCGAATGCGAGCAGATGCGACGAGTGCGCGTGTCCGGGAACCGCGCGCTCGTCGCATCTGCTCGCGCTCGTGGTCGGCGACACGGCTCGGCGACACGGCTCGGCGGCAGGGGCCGGCAGGACGCACGGCGGCAGGGCGTCGACGACCCGAAGAGGTGCCTTCTGGCGCAACGGCGCGCGTGCTAGCCTGCGCTCGACGGCCACCCGGGGAGGGGGAGCGATGTCGACGCAGACGGAGCCAGCCGGAACGCACGACGGCAGCGCGGGCAAGGGCCTCGCGGCCGGGACGCTCGGCCTGTGGGGTTCCACGGTCATCGGGCTCGCCTCGACGGCACCCGTCTACTCGCTCGCCGCGACGCTCGGCTTCGTCGTGCTCACGGTCGGCGAGCAGGCGCCCATCGCGTTCATCATCGCGTTCGTGCCGATGCTGCTCATCGCGTTCGCCTACAGAGAGCTCAATCGCGACGTGCCCGACTGCGGCACGACCTTCACCTGGGCGACGAAGGCGTTCGGTCCGTGGGTCGGGTGGATGGGCGGCTGGGGCGTCGCGGTCGCGGGCACCGTCGTGCTCGCGAACCTCGCGCAGATCGGCGGCATCTACTTCTGGCTGCTCGTGGCGCCCGACCTCGCCGAGAACGTGCCGATCGTCACGATCACCGGCGTCGTCTTCATCGCGCTCATGAGCTGGATCAGCTGGCGCGGCCTCGAGATCGGCGAGCGCATGCAGAACGTGCTGCTCGGCGTGCAGTACCTCGCGCTAGTGCTCTTCGTCGTCTTCGCGGGCTGGGCCGTGATCTCCGGCACCGCTCCCGAGGGCTCGACCACGCCGCAGTGGAGTTGGTTCGACCCGTTCGCGTTCTCGTCGTTCGACGGCTTCATCGAGTCCGTGCTGCTCGCCCTCTTCATCTACTGGGGCTGGGACACCTGCCTCGCGCTCAACGAGGAGACCCGCGACCCCAAGCGCATCCCGGGCCGGGCCGCCGTGCTCACGACCGTCATCCTGCTCGTCACCTACGTCGGCGTCACGGTCGCCGCGATGTCGTACTCGGGTCTCGGCGAGACGGGCATGGGGCTCGGCAACGAGGCGAACGCCGACGACGTGTTCTTCGCCGTGAAGGACGCCCTGTTCGGACCGTGGGCGTGGCTGCTCGTCGTGGCGGTCATGATCTCGGCCGTGTCGTCGACCCAGACGACGATCCTGCCGACCGCGCGCGGCACCCTCGCGATGGCGGTCTACAAGGCGCTGCCGAAGCGGTTCGCGACGGTGCACCCCCGCTTCCACACGCCGTCGTTCTCGACGCTGCTCATGGGATTCGTGGCGATCTGCTTCTACGTCGGCATGACGCTCATCAGCGACAACATCCTGCAGGACACGATCCTCTCGCTCGGGCTCGCGATCGCCTTCTACTACGCCATCACGGGGTTCGCCTGCGTCTGGTACTTCCGCAGGACGCTGTTCTCGTCGTGGGCCAACTTCTGGAACCGGCTCGTGTTCCCGCTCGTCGGCGCGGGCCTGCTCACGTTCGCGTTCGTCTACTCGGCGATCGACATGCTCGACCCCGACTACGGGTACACCGTGCTGTTCGGGGTCGGCGGCGTGTTCGTCGTCGGCGTCGGATCGCTCGCGCTCGGCGCCGTGCTCATGGTCGTGTGGTCGTTCTTCCCGCGCTCGAAGCCGTTCTTCCGCGGCGAGTCGCTGAACCGCGACACCGAGGTGCTCGTGCCCGACAGCGAGCAGGTGCAGATCCGCTCGGTCGACGGCGGCATCTGACCCCCCGCAGAATTCAGGAACAAGTGACGTTTATGGGCAACGGTTCGCGGCGGCATCCGCGGGTTTCTGCGGGCGAATGCTCGCGGCATCCTGAATTCTGATCAGCGTGCCGACGGTCAGGGCGAGCGGATGCCGCGTGCCGCATGAATCCCTCGCGTCATCGTGCGCGCAACTGATGCGCCCGCGGCACGCCCGCCGATATGGTGTGGGAAGGCGAGTCCGAGGGGGATGGCATGGCACAGACGCGGGACGACGAACTCCTGGCCAGGATCGAGGCGCTCGAGGCCGAGAACGCCCGGCTGCGCGACGAGGCGGTGACGCCCCGCGAGGCGTCCGCGGCCCGCGCGCCCAAGCGTTCGACCGGTCGTGCGCGCGTCGCCGTGGCCACGATCCTCGTGCTCATCGGCGCCATCCTGACCCCGGTCGCCGTGCTCGGCGGGTGGGCGAAGAACCAGCTCGTCGACACCGACACCTTCGTCGCCACCTTCGCGCCCATCGCCGACGACCCGGCCGTGCAGGCGTACGTCGCCGACGAGGCGACGACGGCGATCATCGATGCGGCGAACATCGAGAGCCTGACCTCGTCGGTCTTCGACGGCATCTCGGAGCTCGGCCTGCCGCCGCGTGCGGAGCAGGCGCTGCAGCTGCTCGAGGGGCCGGCCACGCAGGGCATCGAGTCGCTCATCGGCCAGATCGTGAACCGGTTCGTGACCTCCGACGCCTTCGGCGACATCTTCGAGCAGGCGTTGCGCACGACGCACACCCAGGTGATCGCGGCGTTGCAGGGCGACCCCGACGCGGCGTTGCAGATCACGGACTCGGGCGAGATCGGCATCCAGCTGGGGCCCATCATCGAGGCGGTCAAGCAACGGCTGGTCGACGCGGGCGTCGGCTTCGCCTCGGCGATCCCGGCGATCGACAAGACGATCGTCGTGGCCAAGTCCGAGTCGCTCACGACCGTGCAGATCGCCTACGGACTCGCCGTCTCGGCCGGCACCTGGCTGCCGTGGGTCGCGCTGCTCTTCCTCATCGGCGGCATCCTGGTCGCCCCGCGTCGGCGCACGGCCATCATCTGGACGGCATCGACCCTGGCCGTCGTGCTCGCGATCCTCGCGAGCGGCTTCGGCATCGGGCGTCTCTACTTCATCGGCAGCGTCTCGCCGGGCATCGTGCCGACGGGGGCGGCCGAGGTGATCTACGACCAGATCATCGACCGCATGTTCGCCACGACCATCGCGCTCGTCGTCTTCGCGGTCGTCGTCGCGCTGTTCGCGTGGCTCAGCGGCCCGGGTGCGCTGCCGACGAAGCTGCGCGGGTTCGCCGATGCCGGCTTCGGATCGGTGCGCCGCTCGGCGGCCGAGCGCGGCCTGACCACTGGCTCGTTCGGTGCGTGGCTCGGCCGGCAGCGCGGGGTCGTGTTCGCCGTCATCATGCTCGGCGCGGTCGCCCTGATCCTGTTCGTGCGGCCGATCTCCATGGGGCTCGTCGTCTGGACCCTCGTCATCGCGCTCGTGCTCATCGCGATCGTCGAGCTGCTGCAGCGCCCGCCGGTCGAGGTCGCCGAGGCCGATGCGGCGGCCGCCGAGGCCGAGCTGGCCGAGGCCGAGGCATCTGTCCTGCTCGATGACGAGGCGACGGATGCCGCGACCGACCTCGACGGCGACACCGCGGTGCTCGTCGGCGTCGAGGAGGGCTCCGCGACCGACACGGCCGTGCTCGTCGAGGCACCCGGCGCCGAGATCGAGGCCGACGTCTCAGAAGACGCCAAGGCGACCGACGTCATCGACGTGGGCGGGGCGCCCGCATCGAAGCCGGCGTCGAGGTCGACGAGTCCGAAGAAGCGCGGGCGTCCTGCCGAGTGAGGGTGCCACTCCGGGCTAGGCTCCCGGAGGAATGAGACGCCCGACCATCGCCCTGCTCGCCTCGCTGGAGGCGGTCGTCGCGGCGCTCATCGGCTTCGCGCTCGCGTTCGTGCCGTTGATGCTGCTCTGGGCCGTGCACTTCGGGCTCGCGGTCGACGCGATGGCCTTCGTGCATGCGGCCGCGGGGGTGTGGCTGCTCGGCCACGGCGTGAACGTGACCGTGCAGATCGATCCGCTGATCGCCGCGACCACCGGGCTGCCGGGTGCGGGCGACCCGTTCCCGATCGCGATCGCCCTGCTCGGCATCGCCCTGCTGAGCTTCGCGGCCGGCGTGCGCATCGGCCGACGATCGGCCGTCGGCGGCCACGCGCTCACGGGCGCGATCGCCGCGATGGTCGTCTACGGTGCGGCGGGCGCCGGCGCCGCGACCCTCGCCGACACGCCCGCGCTGCACACGAACCCGTGGTGGGCGATCGGACTGCCGGCGTTCGTCGTCGGCCTCGGGGCACTGGCCGGCGCGATCGAGGAATCGGTGCGCAACCCGTCGACGGATGTCGCCAACGCCGGCTTCGTGCGCAGGGCGGTGCAGTCCGTGCCACCGCTCGTCGGCGAGATCACCGCTGCGGCGATGCGCGTCGGCGGGGGAGCGGCGTTCGGGGTGCTCTCGTTCGCGGCGGCCCTGCTCGGCATCGTGATCATCGTCGACTACGCGACGATCGCGAGCCTCTACCAGGCGCTCGACGCGGGCGTCGACGGCGGCATCGCCCTGACGATGGCCGAACTCGCGGTGCTTCCGAACCTCGTCGTGTGGGCGGCCGCGTGGATGCTCGGCCCCGGATTCGCCCTCGGAGCCGGAACCTCGGTCGCTCCCGGCGGCACCCTGCTCGGCCCGGTGCCCGGAATCCCGGTGCTCGGCGCCCTGCCCGGTGCGGCCCCGCTGCTCGGCGCACTGCTCCTGGTCGTGCCGGTGCTGCTCGGGTTCGTCGGCGCCTGGATCGTGGGGGCCGAGCGTCGCCGCGCCTCGACCGAGGTGGAGTGGTGGCGGCCGCTCGCGGTGGCCGCGGGCTCGGCCCTCGTCGCGGGCCTCATGATCGGCCTGCTCGCGAGGTGGTCGTCGGGCGCCGTGGGCCCGGGTCGCCTGGCGGTCGTCGGCCCCGACGGGTTCGCCGTCGGCCTCGTCGCCGCGATCACGGTCGGGCTCGGCGCGCTCGCGGGCGGCTATGCGGCGTTCGCCGGGCGCACCGAACGCGCCGACGGCGCGACATCCTTCGCCGGGGCATCGGCGGGCACCTCGCTCGCGCGCCGCGACGACGACGTTCCTCGAGCGGCAGGGCGAGCGGATGCCGCGACCGAGGCGTTCGACGCGACGGAGGCGTTCGATCCGCTGCCGGCGTCGGAGCCGGTCGTCTCCGTGTCGACCCCCGAGCCTCCGAGGTCCGAGCCGACGCGCGAAGAGGACGACGTGCCCTGGTGGCGTCGGGACCGCGGCGACTCGGCCGACCGCTGACGCCGGCCCGGCGGCATCCGCTGGTCTCGATACGGGCGCGAGGGCCGGGGCTCCCACTCGAGCGGCGGAGGCCGGCCCGGCGGCATGCGCCGGAACGAGGCGACGCCGCCCACCCGGTAGGCTCGGATGGTGCTGAAGCTCGTCGTGCTCATCTCTGGCACCGGATCCAACCTGCGTTCGCTCCTCGAGGCCTCCGAAGACGCCCGATTCCCGGCCCGGGTGGTCGCGATCGGCGCCGACCGCGACGCCGACGGGCTCGCGCTCGGCGAGGAGTTCGGCATCCCGACCTTCACGGTGCCGTTCACCGCGTTCCCCGACCGCGACGCCTGGGGCGCCGAGCTCATCGAGCAGGTGCGGCTCTGGGAGCCCGACCTCGTCATCCTGTCGGGGCTCATGCGGCTCGTTCCGCCGGCCGTGGTCGACGCGTTCTCGCCGCAGCTCATCAACACGCACCCCGCCTACCTGCCCGAGTTCCCGGGCGCGCACGGCGTGCGCGACGCCCTCGCCGCCGGGGTCGAGCAGACCGGCGCGAGCCTCATCGTCGTCGACAACTCCGTCGACGGGGGCCCCATCATCGCGCAGGAGCGCGTGCCCGTGCTGCCGGGCGACACGGAGTCGTCGCTGCACGACCGCATCAAGCCCGTCGAGCGGCGCCTGCTCATCCAGGCCGTGCTCGACATCGCCAACGCCCACCTCGACCTGAAGGAGCTCGCCCGATGAGCGCAGCCACGATCGATCCGAGCCTCTACCGACCCCGCGACGTGGTGCCCGTGCGCCGCGCCCTCATCGCCGTGAGCGACAAGCGCGGCCTCGTCGAACTCGCGACGAAGCTCATCGAGGCGGGCGTCGAGGTCGTCTCCACGGGCGGCACCGGCAAGGCGATCGCCGACGCGGGCCTGCCGGTCACGCAGGTCGCCGAGGTGACCGGCTACCCCGAGCACCTCGACGGGCGCGTGCGCACGCTGCACCCCGCCGTGCACTCTGGCCTGCTCGCCGACCTGCGCCTGCAGCACCACGAGACCCAGCTCGCCGAGCTCGACATCAAGCCCTACGAGCTCGTGGTCGTGAACCTCTACCCGTTCACCGAGACCGTCGCCGCGGGTGCCGCGCCCGACGAGGCGATCGAGCAGATCGACATCGGCGGGCCCGCCATGGTGCGCGCCTCGGCGAAGAACCACGCGAACGTCGCGGTCGTCGTCTCGCCCGACCGCTACGACGAGATCGCCGCCGCGGTCGTCGCCGGCGGGACCACGCTCGCCCAGCGCCAGGTGCTCGCTCGCGAGGCGTTCCGCCACACGGCGTCGTACGACGTGGCCGTCGCCTCGTACATCGGCAGCGTCGTCGCGCCCGATCAGCCCGCCGAGGAGTCCCCGTTCCCGGCCTGGGTCGGCGGCACGTGGTCGAAGGACACCGACCTGCGCTACGGCGAGAACTCGCACCAGCGGGCCGCGCTGTACGCCTCCAACGGAGGGCGCCCCGGCATCGCGCAGGCCGTGCTGCTGCACGGAAAGGAGATGTCGTACAACAACTACGTCGACGCCGATGCCGCAGTGCGCTCCGCGTTCGACTTCGACGAGCCCGCGGTCGCGATCATCAAGCACGCGAACCCGTGCGGCATCGCCGTGGCCTCGGCCGGGGCGACCGACCCCATCGCCGACGCCCACCGGCGCGCGCACGAATGCGACCCCGTGTCGGCGTTCGGCGGCGTGATCGCGGCGAACCGCATCGTCACGCTCGAGATGGCCGAGACGGTCTCGGGCATCTTCACCGAGGTGCTCATCGCGCCCGCGTTCGAGGCCGAGGCGTTCGAGCTGCTCGCGAAGAAGAAGAACATCCGCCTGCTCACACTGCCCGAGGGTTTCGAGTCCACGGTCGTGGAGCTGAAGCAGGTCTCGGGCGGACTGCTGCTGCAGCAGTCCGACCGGCACTTCGCGCCCGCCGCGGAGTGGACCCTCGCCGCAGGGGAGCCGGCTGACGAGGCGACCCTCGCCGACCTCGAGTTCGCGTGGCGGGCCTGCCGCGCCGTGAAGTCGAACGCGATCCTGCTCGCCTCCGACGGCGCCTCGGTCGGCGTCGGCATGGGCCAGGTCAACCGCGTCGACTCGTGCAAGCTCGCGGTCGAGCGCGCGGGCGACCGGGCGTCCGGTTCGGTCGCGGCATCCGACGCCTTCTTCCCGTTCGCCGACGGACTGCAGATCCTGCTCGACGGCGGGGTGCGCGCGGTCGTGCAGCCCGGCGGATCCATCCGCGACGACGAGGTCGTCGAAGCCGCCCGCGCGGCCGGCGTCACGATGTACTTCACGGGCGAGCGGCACTTCTTCCACTGAGCGCGACTTCCACTGAGCGCGACTTGCGCCGGGCGTCTGCGGTGCCGAGCGTCTGCGGTGCCGGGCGTCTGCGCTGGGCCTCTGTGCTGGGCTTCTCCTGCGCGGAGTGTCGCCTTCGCGCGACGCTTCCGCTGGGGTGGAAGCGGATGCCGCGGCACGGTGCGGTCAGCGCAGTATCCGCCGTGGAACTCGGTGGCGAAGTGGCGAAGTGGCGAAGTGGCGCGAGTTCTGAACGTGCGACCACGCAGGGCCGGTCTGGTGCTCGGCTGTTGGGCCTCTTCTCCGCATGCTGTGGCCGTGTGGCCGTGTGGCCGTGTGGCCGTGTGGCCGTGTGGCCGTGTGGCCGTGTGGCCGTGTGGCCGTGTAGTCGTGTAGTCGTGTGGCCGTGTAGTCGTGTAGTCGTGTAGCCGTGTAGCCGTGTAGCCGTGTAGCCGCCGATTCACGGGCGGCCCCGCGGGACCCCGCGGGACCTCGCGGGACCTCGCCGGACTTCGGCGGGACCTCGCCGGGCTTCGGCGGGACCTCGCGGAACCGGCGGGCGATCCACCCCGGCCATGCAGGGGTCGATCGGTCGGCGAACTCGGGCAGGCGGGCGGGCCGCCGGGCAGCCGGCGGCGAACGGCTCCCGCACCGCGTGGCGAAGAGGCGGCGGCGGTATCCTTGAGGCAGCGGCGCTCATGAGGCGCCGGCAACCGTTCCGCCCACAAGGCGGATGAACAAGGAGAACGATCGATGACGATCAGCCACGCCCTGACCGAACCCCTCGCGGCAGGCGCAGCAGCAGGTTCACCGGCAACCGGTGCACCGGCGACAGGTGCAGCAACCCGAACCAGCACGATCCCGGCCGCAGCCGCCGCGCTCCCGCTCGAAGCCCCCGACCACGAGCGCGTGCTCATCACGCACGGTCGCCGCTCCGGGCTCACCATCATCGTCGCGGTGCACTCCACGCGACTCGGGCAGGCCCTCGGCGGCGCTCGACTCTGGCGCTACGCGAGCTGGACCGACGGCCTCGCCGACGCCCTGCGCCTCTCGCAGGCGATGACCATGAAGAACGCCGCGGCCGGCCTCGCGCGCGGCGGCGGCAAGTCCGTGGTCGTGATCCCAGAGGGCGTCTCGCTCGACGAGCGCGGCACCCGCGCCGCGATGCTCGACCTCGGCGACGCCGTCGAGTCGCTCGGCGGCGCCTACATGACCGCCGAAGACGTCGGCACGAGCGCCGAGCTCATGGCCGTCGTCGCCGAGCGCACCGCCCACGTCTGCGGCCTCCCGCCCGAGCAGGGCGGCGTCGGCGAGCCCGCCGACGCGACCGCGGCCGGCGTGCACGCCTCCATCCTGGCGACGCTCGAGCACGTCTTCGGCACGCGCGACCTCGCCGGCCGCCACCTCGTGATCTCGGGCCTCGGCCAGGTCGGCGGTCGCCTCGCCCGCTCGCTCGCCGCGGGCGGTGCGCGCCTGACGGTGACGGATGTCGCCGACGGCAAGCGTGCGCTCGCCGACGAGCTCGGCGCGGCCTGGGTCGACCCGCAGCAGGCCCACCTCGTCGGCGCCGACGTTTTCGTCCCGTGCGGGCTCGGCGGCGTGCTCACGGCTGAGGTGGTGGGCGACCTGCGCGTGCGCGCCGTGGTCGGAGCCGCGAACAACCAACTCGCGAGCCGCGAGGTGGCCGGCCTGCTGACCGAGCGCGGCATCGTCTGGGCCCCCGACTTCGTCGTGAACGCCGGCGGGGTCATCTACCTCGACGTCGCGAGCGAGCCGGGCGCGGTCCAGGCCGAGCTCGACGCGCGCATCGCGGGCATCGGCGACACCGTGGCATCCGTGCTGCGATCGGCCGAAGAACACGGAACCACGACGCTGGCGGCCGCCGAGCGCCTCGCACGGGCCCGCCTCGAAGCCGCGGTCTGAGCGGGTGGCGGGGGCCGCTAGGCTCGTCCGCATGACGTCCCCCGCCGCCACGCCCGTGAGCCCTGCCCGGTTCAAGCCCGCGCCGACCCCCGGACGCCGCGTGCTCGCCGTGTTCGCCTCGTCGGCGGCGGTCGCCGTGCTCGCCGCGCTCATCGCGCTGTTCGCGTTCTTCATCGGCAACGGGCAGACGCCGAACACCTTCGGCCAGCTCGCCGGGCACTTCACGCTCGCGGCGTTCATCGCCTTCGTGCTGCTCTCGGTCGCGAACGCCGCCGGCGCCACGAGGGCGTGGTTCCTCACGCTCATCACGGGCTTCACCTCGGCCTGCCTCGCCGCCCTCCTCGCGACCACGGTCACGGCGGCCGCTGTCGGCAACCCGCTCTCGGGCCCGCTGTTCCTGTTCGTCGTGGGCTCGCTCGTGAGCCTCAACCTCGTGTTCATCCTCGCCGTCATCGCGGGTGAGATGTTCCTCGCGCCGCGCGTGCTGCGCGCGATCCTCGAGTACGCGCCCGAGCGGGCGGCGCGCCGCATCGCGCTCGTGCGCATCCCCGCGACGAACCTCGACGAGGGCCTGCTCACCCACCTCGAGCGACGGCCCGTCGACCACGCGCTGGCCGACGAGCAGTGGGACAACTACTGCGCGGCCCTCGTCGCCGAGGGATGGGAGACGATCGAGGTCGACGCCGCCCCCGAGCTCGCCGACTCCGTCTTCGTCGAAGACGCCGTGGTGATGTTCGGCGACCTCGCCGTGCTCGCGTACCCGGGGGCGCCCTCGCGCCGCCCGGAGGTCGACGCGGTCGAGCGCGCGGTCCGGTCGATCCCGGGCATCAGCGTGGCGAGCATCCTCGCCCCCGGCACCCTCGACGGCGGCGACGTGCTGAAGGTCGGCTCCACCGTCTACGTCGGCGCGGGTTCGCGCACGAACGCCGAGGGCATCCGCCAGCTGCGGGCGTTGCTCGCCCCGCACGGCTACGAGGTCGTCGCGGTGCCGCTCACCAAGGCCCTGCACCTCAAGAGCGCCGTGACCGCGCTGCCCGACGGCACGGTCATCGGCGACGTCGAGCGCATCGACGTGCCGAGCCTGTTCCCGCGGTTCCTGCCCGTGGTCGAGCCCGAGGGCGTGGCCGTGGTCGCGTTGAGCGACGAGTCGCTGCTCATGTCCTCGGCCGCGCCGCAGACCGCGGCGATGCTCTCGAACCTCGGCTACCGCGTCGTCACGGTCGACATCAGCGAGTTCGAGAAGCTCGAGGGCTGCGTCACGTGCCTGTCGGTGCGGGTGCGCTGATCGATCGCACCCGGCCGTCGTGCAGTTCGAGCACGCGGTCGGCGCGCCCCGCGAGCGCGGGGTCATGCGTCGTGACGACGGCGGCCACGCCGCGGGCGTGCACGAGGTCGCCGATGAGGTCCATGACCGTGGCCGCAGTGCTGCTGTCGAGCTGACCCGTCGGCTCGTCGGCGAGCAGCAGTCGCGGCCGCGCCGCGATCGCCCTGGCGATGCCGACGCGGCGCTGCTGGCCGCCCGAGAGCTCGTACGGTCGCTGCGCGCCGTGGGCGCCCAGTCCGACGGCGTCGAGCGCCTCGGTCACACGCGCGTCGCGTTCGGCGGGCGCCATGCGCAGCAGTCGCAGCGGCACCTCGACGTTCTCGGATGCGGAGAGCACCGGGATCAGCCCGAACGACTGGAAGACGTACCCGAGCTGCTCGCGCCGCATGGCCGCGAGCTCGTCGTCGCCGAGCGTGGACAGGTCGGCGTCGCCGAGCAGCACGCGCCCCGACGTCGGACGGTCGAGTCCGCCGAGCAGGTTCAGCAGCGTCGTCTTGCCCGCGCCCGAGGGCCCGGTGACGACGAGCAGTTCGCCGGGGCGCACCTCGAGCGAGACCTCGCCGACGGCGTGCACGACGCCGGCATCCGTCTCGAAGTCCCGGCTGACGTTCTCGGCCTTGAGCGTGGTCATCGCGGCTCCTCGGTCGTGGGTCGGTCATCGGCGTGGATCGCGGCATCCGTCGTCGCATCGGTCTCGGCCGAGCTCGCGGCATCCGCTTCGGGAACCGACCCGCCGCCGGGCGTCTCGGTGCCGATGCCGGTGCCGCCGCCATCGCCGCTGCCGGGCCACACCCCGACGTGGTCGGGCTCGAGCGCGAGGCGAACCCGGTCGCGCAGGTCGAGCCGCTGCACGAACTCGTGGGGGAGCTGCAGCCGGCCGACGCGGTCGAGCACGGCGAACTCCTCGGCGATGTGCTCCTCGGCCCCGTGCTCGTCGAGTCGGGTCGAGCGCAGCACCTCGGTGGAGGTGCGGCCGTCGCGGATCTGCACCGTGCGCCGCACGTGCCCCGACACGGTCGGGTCGTGGGTGACGATGAGCGTGGTGACCCCGAGCTCCTCGTTCACGCTGCGCATGGCCTCGAGCACGCTCGCGGAGGTGGCCTCGTCGAGCTCGCCGGTCGGTTCGTCGGCGAGCAGCACGAGCGGTGCGTTCGCGAGGGCGACGGCGATCGCGACGCGCTGCTGCTGCCCGCCCGAGAGCTCCGCGGGCCGGCGATCGCGGAACTCGCCGACCTGCAGCAGGTCGAGCAGCTCGTCGATGCGCGATGCCCGCGCTGCGCCGCGGAAGGCGTGCGCGACGTTCATCGCGAGCGCGATGTTCTCGGCGGCGGTGAGGTAGGGGAGCAGGTTGCGAGAGGTCTGCTGCCAGACGAAGCCGACCGTGCGGCGACGGTACTCGACGCGTTCGCGCGACCGCATCGCGAGCAGGTCGTGACCGGCCACGCTCGCGCTGCCGGCCGTGGCGGTGTCGAGGCCCGAGAGGATCGTGAGCAGGGTCGACTTGCCCGAGCCCGAAGCGCCGACGACGGCGACCATCTCGCCTGGGTCGACGCGCAGGTTCAGCCCCTGCAGCGCCTGCACCTCGACCCCGTCGGCCGTGAAGATGCGCACCAGGTCGTTGCACAGGATGTGCGGGTGGGTCAGCGTGTCAGCCACGTCTTCATCCTTCCTCCTCCTTGCGCAGGGCGCGCGCCACGTCGATGCGCGACCCGAGCGATGCGGCGAGCGTCGACGCCACGACGGTGACGATGACGGATGCCGCGAGCACGGCCGTGATGAGCCACGGATCGTAGGCGACGTCGGGTTGCGCGTCGCCGCCCGTGAACGCGCTGAGGTCGATGCCGCCGAGCACGATGTGCGGCAGGACGGCGCCGAGCACCGCGCCGACGACGAGCGAGATCGCGGTGACCGGGCCGATCTCCCAGGCCACGAGCGCGCGCTGCCCGCGGCGGTCGAGCCCGAGCGTCGCGAGCAGCGGCAGGAGGCGGTCGCGGGCCGGCCGCCCGACCACGAGCGTCAGCACGATCGCGAGGGCCGTCAGCAGGCTCGAGAGCACGATCGCGGCGATGAGGGCCGCGACGAGCCCGCGCACGGTGGTCGACGAGCCGAGACGGTCGGCCACGCTCTCGGCCGTCTCGACCGTGGTGCCCTCGCCCGCGATCTCGGCGAGGTCGTCGACGATCGCCCGCGTGTCGACGTCGGCGCCCGCGTCGAAGCGCACGAGCACGGTGCGCGGAACGAGCGTGTCGGTGTACGGCTCGGCGTTCGCGCGATCCATGAGCATCCAGTTCGCGCGCGGCGAGTACGCCGTGGTGCCGTCGACCACGCCGACGACCGAGTACGGGTCGCCGTCGACGGTCACGGCGGTCGCGTCGGCGGTGACCGCGTCGACGACGCCGGACACGAGCACCGGGACGCCCTGCTCGCCCGGTGGCTCGGCGAGCGAGTCGGGCAGGGGCGTCGCATCTGGTCGTCCGGCCTGCACGGCCTGCATCTCGGCGACGTCGATCACGATCAGGGTCGTCGTGCGCTGCCGGCCGTCGATCGAGAGCGAGACGTTGCGCGTCGAGTACACCGGGGCGATCGCCTCGACACCGGGCACGTCGCGCATCCCGTCGAGCTGCGCCCGCGTGAGCGGCAGGCCCGACACCGAGGCATCCGCCCCCACCCGATGGGATGCCGCAGCCTCGACGCCAGAGCGGATCGTGCCGAGCAGCACCGACGAGAACACCGCGACCGAGACGCCGACGACGACCGCGAGCACGGGCACGAGGCCGGCCGAGGGGTCGCGGAGGGCGCGAGCCGAGCCGAGGAAGCCGACGAGGCCGGGCCTGGCGGCCATCGACCTGACGACGCGGGCGAGCGGGATGGGGTAGATGCGCAGCACGACGATGCAGGCCACGAGCGAGAGCAGCAGCGGCACGGCCGCGAGCAACGGGTCGACGCCGACGGCGGCCGCCGAGGTCGCGAGGCCGCGGCGGAGCAGCAGGGCGACGGCCGCTGCGGCGAGGAGCAGCACGACGAGCTCCCCCAGCCGGCGCAGGCGCCCGCCGCCCGTGGTGCCGAGGTCGGCGCGGGCGCGGCGCAACGGACTCAGCGAGGGGGCCGAGGCCAGCAGCAGCGCCGTGGGGGTGAAGGCGAACAGCGCCGCCACGGCGACGCCCGCGGGGCCGCCGTCGGCCGCGAAGGCGAGGGTTCCGCCGATGCCGCCGAGGAGCGCGGCCGGGATGCCGATGGCGAGTCCCTCGATGGCGAGGATGCCGCGCAGCTGGCCCGTCGAGGCGCCGCGTGCGGCGACGAGCTCGAGGCCCTCCCGCCGGCGTTCGAACACGACGCGGGCCCCGAGCACCAGCACGGCGATCATCACGCCGATGGGCCCGGAGGCGACGGTGGCGAGCACGGCGTCGCCGGCCGCGGCCGCCGCCGCGGCGGTCGCGAGCTGGTCGCGCAGCGTGCTCGAGAACCCGAGGTCGCCGACGGTGAAGTACTGGTCGATCCACTCGCCGCGGCCGACCGCGTGCAGGCCGCTCGTGAACCCGCCGAGCTGGGTCTGCAGCCGCGTCGACAGGTCGGCCGTGATGCGGCCGGTGTCGACGGGGACCCAGACCTCGAGCGTGAGCGGCACGTTCGCCGATGCGAAGTCCGACCAGGAGGCCGGGTCGAGGAATGCGACGGCGGTGATCTCGGGCGGTGCGATGCCGTTGTCGACGACCGACGGCTCGAGCGCCGGCACGATGTGGGTCCAGATGCCGTCGTCGGGGTCGATCGGCGCGACCGTTCCCGAGAGGAGCACCGGCTGCGGGGCGCCGTCGACGTCGATCGTGCGCGTCTCGCCGACGGTCCACTCCATGCGGTCGGCGACGGCGTCGGTGAGCACGATCTCGACCGGGGCCGCCGAGGGCACGGGCGCGTCGACCGCGGCGGGCCAGGCGCCCGAGGTGAGTTCGACGTGCTCGCGCAGGCGCGGGTCGAAGCCCGCCATGATGCGGTACGACGGGGCACTCGGCCCTGCACCCTCGACCACCGCGCGCACGGGCGCGATCGTGAGCATGGCGAGCGGCGGCGCCATGATCGACTCGAGCTCGGCGGGCATGCCGTCGACGAGCGCCGTGAGGCGCTCCTCGGTCGCGCCCCAGACCTCGGCGACGTCGGCGTCGAGCGTCGTCGCGCCGTCGGCGGACCCGACCGACGGACGCTCGCGCGAGATCGCCGTGAGGTCCAGCTCGACCGCCGGAACGTCGGCGAGCTGCTCGTGCACGGCCTGGGTGTGCAGCGTCGTGGCGGCACGGGGCACCGCGGTGGCGAGGAACGCGCCGACGAGCACGAGCAGGGCGAGCGCGATCGACGCGCCGGGCGCGGTCGTCAGCTGTCGCCGGACCAAGCCTGCCGACGAGAGGCCCGAGCGACGGTGCGGATGCTGCGGCGGACGCGGCGCGCTCATCGTTCCTCCTCGCGGATGCCGGGCGTGGCGGCCAGGCGTCGGACGGATGCCGCGGCGATCCAGCCGATCGCGGCCGAGGCGCCGAGGAAGGCGATCAGCCCCAGAGCCCACGGCAGTGCGTCGATGCCGAGGTCGACGGCCAACCGGCCCGGGGCGCCGGCGACCGCCGCCCTGGCGAGCTCGCGCATGGTCGCCACGGCGGTGATCGCGCCGATGCCGATGCCGACGACGACCGCCGTGACGATCGACACGGCGAGCTCGGCGAACCGGGCCCCGGCCTGCTGCGATGCGGGCATGCCGAGCGCGCGCAACACGACGACCTCGCCGAACCGCGCTCGGGAGAGCGCGGCCGTGAGCGCCGCGAGCGCGACGGCGGCGAAGAGCAGCGCACCGGCCGCGCCGGCCCAGAGCGCCCCGACGGCGGGGCCGATGAGCGGCGCGGAGGAGGCGTCGGCGCGTGTGGTCGTGGTGAGCGCGACGGCGGGCTGCTGCCGGATCCCGTCGGCGACCGTCTCCGGCTCGCCGGTCGCGAGCCAGCGTTCGGTATAGGCGGGCACCGCCGCTCCGCTGACGAAGGCGGCCCGGGAGATCTCGGCGAGGTCGGCGAGCAGTCCCGTGTCGCCGGCACCGGGCACCGCGGCGGCGGTGCCGGCCACGGTCGCGTCCACGTCGGCGCCCCCGGTGAGGATCCGGAAGGTGAAGGCGCCGCCGGGCGCGGCGTCGATGCGCTCGGCCAGCGCGGCGCCGAGCACCACGGGCACCGGGCCTGCGCCGGCCGCGCCCGCGACGACGACCCGGCCGGTGGGCCGCTTCGCGCCGAGCGTCGTCTCACCGGCCTCGACCTGCAGGTCGGATGCTGCGGCGACGCCGTCGATCGAGACGGAACCGAAGCGCGCGACGACCTCGCCGCCCTGGGCTCCGGAGAGCGAGGCGTCGAATCCGAGCAGGCGCAGCCCCGCGGCATCCGGCAGCTCGACGTGTGCGATGCCGACGCCGGCGTCGACGCGGATCGTGCCGGCCGCGAGCCGGCTCGCCTCGCCGCCCGCCCCGAGGACCCAGGCGGAGAGGGCGACCTCGCCCGGCGTTCCCTCGGGCGCGTCGAGGCCCACCTCGACCTCGAGCGTCGACGCGCCCGCGGGGAGCATGGTCGGGACCGCTGCCGGGGGGAGATCGGACGAGGCCGCCGCCAGCGCCGGCCCGAACCGCCCGGCGTCGGAACCGGGCAGGGCGACGAGGGTCACGGGGTCGGAGCCGATCCTGGCCTCGCCGCGGAACACTGGCAGGCTCGCATCGACGGCGTCGAGGCCTGCGAACGGGTCGTCGAGGGCGAGCGGGTCGGCGCCGTACACGACCGAGCGGGCGGCGTAGGCGACGCGCACATCGCCGCCGACCTCGATCGCCGAGGCGGCGCGGTCGAACGCCTGCCAGCTGCCGGCGAACGCACCGGCGAGCGTGAGGGCGCCGACGGCGAGCATCGTCATGAGCGACGCCGAGGCGTAGAGGCCCGCGCGCCGGGCGAGCTGCCGCATCGGCAGCGACGGCACCAGCCCCGGTCGCGCCGTCGCGAGCCGCTCGAGCAGGTGCGCGACCGGGCGGACGAGCCCGTTGCCGAGCAGCGCGAGCGCGATGAGCACGAGCATCGGGGCGAGCACGGCGATGGGATCCACCTCGAGCACGCCCGACGGGTTCGCCACGAGAGGGGAGCCGTAGAGGCGGAACTGCCAGAGCGACACCGCCGCGGCGACGACCACGAGGAGCACACCGCCCGCGGCCGCGGCCCTGGGCATGCGACCGACCTCGTCGCCCGAGCCGCGGAGCATCGGCCTCGTGGCCTCCCGCCAGGCGCGGGCGCCGAGCAGCGCCACGGCACCGACGGCGCACACCGTCGCGACGAGGCCCGCGACGGCCCAGGACCCGGCTTCGGCCGGACGGATGAGCGCGAGGGCGGCCTCGGCCAGCACGACGCCGACGAGCGCGGCGGGTGCGGCGACGACCACCGCCTCGACGGCCGCGGTCGCGGCGAGCCGCTTCGCCGACGCCCCGCGCGCCCGCAGCAGCACGGTCTCGCCGCGCCGCCCGGCGGCGAGCAGCGCCGCGAGGCGGTCGAGCGCGGCGAACCCCGCGAACGCGAGGAGGAGCACGGGCAGCGGCGCGATCGCGCGCACCGTCGTGAGCCCGGCGAGCAGGCGGTCGAGCGTCGCGACGAGCGCGCCGGAGGCGCCGAGCCCGTCGGTGCCGATGTCGTCCTGCGCGCGCAGGGCCGGTTCCACGTTCGGCAGGGCGGCGCGCAGGCCCGCGGTGAGCTCCGGCGTCATCTCGCCCGGCCCGATGATCGCGGTCCAGCGCACGACGACCGCGGCGGGCAGCCCGGCGAGATCGGCGTCATCGGCCACGACGAACGGGCCGGCGACGTCGTCGAGCACGCCGGCCGAGACGAGGGGCTCCGCGAACCACGCCGGATCGGAGGGATCGGACGGCATCCACGTGCCCACGACCTGCAACCGCACGGGCTCGATGCCGCCGACGACGATCACGTCGCCGAGGCCGAGGCCGAGGTCTCGGGCGGCCGTCGCCTGCACCGCGGTCGGGACCGCGCCCGGCTGCGCGTCGGCACCTTCGGGCCAGGCCCCGCTCACGAGGTCGGCGCGCGCCCCGACGGAGGCGTCGGCGAGCAGCACCGCGCCGAACGCCGTGTCGTCGCCGGCCGTCGCGTCGACGGCCGCGGTCTGCACGGAACGGGACCACGTCGCGCCGTCGGGCACGAGCATGCGATCGAGCACGGATGCCGCGGCATCGGCCTGCGCGTCGGCGTCGGCGGCCATTCGGATCTGCCAGCGCGCAGCCCCGTCGGTGCCGGTCGCCGCGGCGAGCCCGTCGCGGAGCCCGGTGCCGGAGGCGCTCGCGAGCGAATCGACCACCGCGGTGCCGAGGAACGCGAGCGCCAGCACGACCGCTCCGATCGCGGCGAACACGCCGCGATGCGCGTTCGCGCGCGCGACGGCGGTCGATGTCGCTCCCACGCGATCTCCTGGGTTCGGTCGTTCGGGTCGTCGGCCGAGGTCGATGCAGGGCGAACCTCGTGCGGATGACGAATCCGCACAGCCTACTCTCACGGGTGATCTTGCATGCCACCACGCTGCGGGCATAAGCTACAGGGCTGGCTGCGCTCGCCGCGGCCGCATGGACGAAGACGATGACGACGCAGGAGGACACCATGCAGACACACAGCTACACCCGCCCGTTCGTGGCCGGTAGCGCTCTGCGTCCGGTGCTCCACGTCTCGGCGGGCATCTCCGGGTAGTTCGCACCCAGCCCCGCAGGCTCGGCCTGCACGTTCGGCGGTAGCCCCGCATCCACGTCCTCCCGGACGTCTTCAGCGCCCCTCGCGCTGCCCGACCGCATTCCGTGCGCGGTCGTCTCGCACCACTCTCGAAAGGGATCCGGCTTGTCCGCCATCTCGCACCACCCCGAAACCGATCAGCCGCGCCTCGGCACCGTCCGGGCGCTGTGGCGCCTGCGCTTCTACGTCGGCCGCTCGGCGCCCGCGTTCCTGTTCAGCGGCATCGCGGCCCTCATCGGCCAGCTCGTCGCGCTCTCCATCCCGCAGGTGCTCGAGTCGATGGTCGACGGCCCGCTCGCCGGCGGCGACCCTCACGCGGTCGTGCCGTTCGCGCTCCTGGTCTTCGGCCTCGGCACCGTCGAGGCCGTCATGTACGGCCTGCGCCGCTGGTTCGTCGTCGGTCCGGGCACGAGGGTCGAGTCGCGCATGCGCAACGCCCTGTACGCCAAGCTCCAGGACCTCCCGGTCAGCTTCCACGACCGGTGGCCCAGCGGGCAGCTGCTCTCGCGCGCCGTCAGCGACCTCGGCCTGATCCGCCGCTGGCTCTCGTTCGGCCTCGTGCTGACGGCGGTGAACCTCATCACGATCATCGTGGGGGTCGGCATCCTGATCTCGATGAACTGGATGCTCGGCCTCGTGTTCCTCGTCTGCTCGCTGCCGCTGTGGGTGGTCGGCTACCTCTTCGAGGGCCGCTACTCCGAGATGTCGCGGCGCAGTCAAGATCAGGCGGGCGACCTCGCGACCGCCGTCGAGGAATCGGTGCACGGCATCCGCGTGCTGAAGGCGTTCGGGCGGGGCAAGCACGCGCTCTCGACGTTCCGTGCGCAGGCCGAGTCGCTGCGCAGCACCGAGATCGCCAAGGCGCGCCTCGACTCGAACATCTGGGTGTGGCTCATCCTCGTGCCCGCCGTGGCGCTCTCGATCTGCCTCGGGCTCGGCATCTGGCTCGCGGCCAACGGCGTGATCACCGTCGGCACGCTCGTCGCGTTCTTCGCGACCGCGACCGTGCTGGCGTGGCCCATCGAGTCCGTCGGGTTCCTCCTGGCGTTCTCGCTCGACGCCCGCACCGCGACCGATCGCTTCTTCGAGGTGCTCGACAGCGAGAACCAGATCGTCGACCCCGAGACGCCGCGCGTGCTCGGCGAGCCGCACGGCGCGCTGAGCTTCACCGGCGTGCACTTCCGCTACCAGGACTCGCCCGAGCGGTTCGGCGACCTGCTCGACGGCATCGACCTCGACATCCGCCCGGGCGAGACCATGGCGCTCGTCGGGCTCACGGGGTGCGGCAAGACCACGCTCACCGCGCTCACGACGCGCCTCTACGACGTGACGGCCGGCTCGGTGACGCTCGACGGCGTCGACGTGCGCGCCTTCACGCGCGAGGAGCTGCGCCGGCACATCGCGATGGCGTTCGAGGACGCCACGCTGTTCAGCGCCTCCGTGCGCGAGAACGTGCTGCTCGGCCGGCCCGAGCTCGAGGGCGGGGCCGCCGACGAGGTGCTGCACGAGGCGCTGCGCATCGCGCAGGCCGGGTTCGCCTACGACCTGCCCGACGGCCTCGACACGAAGGTCGGCGAAGAGGGCATGAGCCTCTCGGGCGGCCAGCGTCAGCGCCTCGCGCTCGCGCGCGCGGTCGCGGCCAAGCCGGCCGTGCTCGTGCTCGACGACCCGCTCTCCGCGCTCGACGTCGCGACCGAGGCGAGGGTCGAGGCCGAGCTCCGCAGCGTGCTCGCCTCGACGACCGCGCTCATCGTGGCGCACCGTCCGTCGACGGTCATGCTCGCCGATCGCGTCGCGCTGCTCGAGGCAGGCCGGGTCACCGCCGTCGGCACGCATTCCGAGCTGCTCCGCGAGAGCGAGCACTACCGCTTCGTCATCTCGAGCCTCGAAGACGAATCGGGCGAGCACCGGGTCGAACCCGATCCAGACGGGCCCGACCTTCGAGAACCCCAGACCACGAGAGGAGCGGCATCATGAGCGTCACCGGCGTGCAGGGCGAGGAACGCCTCGACTACACCAAGGCGGAGGCCCGCGAGATCCGCGCGAGATCGGTGCATCTGCTGGGGTCGCTGCTGCGTCCGCAGCGCGGCAAGCTCTGGCTCACGGCCGCGGCGATCGTCGTGTCGTCGGCCGGGCAGGCAGCCGGTCCCGCGATCATCGCGTTCGGCATCGACCAGGGCATCCCCGCCCTCATCGACCAGAACTGGTACCCGGCCGCCCTCGCGGGGCTGGCCTACCTGCTCACGGGCATCGTCGGCGCGTTCCTCATCTCGACGTACATCCGGCTCTCCGCGCGCATCGGGCAGGCGATCCTCATCGACCTGCGCACGCGCGTGTTCCTGCACACGCAGCGGCTGAGCCTCGAGTTCCACGAGTCGTACACGTCGGGGCGCATCATCTCGCGGCAGACGAGCGACCTCGACGCGATCCGCGAGCTCCTCGACGAGGGGCTCACGCTGCTCGTGCGCGGGCTCATGTACATGGTCTTCACCGCCGGTGCGCTCGTGATCATCGACCCGACGTCGGGCCTCGTGCTGCTCGTCGCCCTCATCCCGCTCGGCATCCTCACGCGCTGGTTCCAGGTGCGCTCGCAGGCGCTGTTCCGGCGCTCGCGCGTGGCATCCGCGAAGCTCATCGTGAAGTTCGTCGAGACGATGACCGGCATGCGCGCGGTGCAGGCGTTCCGCTCCGAGAAGCGCAACGAGGCGGAGTTCGGCGGCCTCGTCGAGGACTACCGCGACGTCAACGCCCGCGTGCTCGGCCTGTTCGCCGTCTACAACCCTGGCCTGGCCTTCATCGGCAACACCGCGGTCGCGGCGACCCTCGTGCTCGGCGGCTTCCGGGTCGTCGACGGCGCCCTCGAGATCGGCGTGCTGCTGGCGGCCGTGCTCTACACGAAGCGGTTCTTCGACCCGATGGAGGACATGGCGATGTTCTACAACGGGTACCAGTCCGCGTCGAGTGCGCTCGAGAAGATCTCTGGCGTGCTCGAGGAGGAGCCGAGCGTGCCCGACCCCGTGCACCCGGTCGACCTGCGCAAGGCGAAGGGGCACGTCGCGTTCGAGGGCGTCGAGTTCGCGTACACGCGCGACCGCGTCATTTTGCCGCGCTTCGACCTCGACCTGCCGGCCGGGCAGACGATCGCCCTCGTCGGCTCGACGGGTGCGGGCAAGACCACGCTCGCGAAGCTGCTCGCCAGGTTCTACGACCCGAGCGACGGCGTCGTGACGCTCGACGGCGTGAACCTGCGCGACCTGCACCCCAAAGACCTGCGCCGCGCGATCGTCATGGTCACCCAAGAGGCGTACCTCTTCTCTGGCTCGGTCGCCGACAACATCGCCCTCGGCAAGCCCGACGCGACGTTCGACGAGATCGTCGCGGCGGCGCAGGCGGTCGGCGCGCACGAGTTCATCGAGGGCCTGCCGAACGGCTACGACACCGACGTGAACAAGCGGGGCGGGCGCGTCAGCGCCGGCCAGCGTCAGCTCATCTCGTTCGCCAGGGCGTTCCTCGCCGACCCGGCCGTGCTGATCCTCGACGAGGCGACCAGCTCGCTCGACATCCCGAGCGAACGCCTCGTGCAAGAGGGGCTGCAGACCCTGCTCGCCGACCGCACGGCGGTGATCATCGCGCACCGGCTGTCGACGGTGGCCATCGCCGACCGCGTGCTCGTCATGGAGCACGGCCGCATCATCGAAGACGGCTCGCCCGCCGACCTCATCGGCGGCTCGGGCAGGTTCGCGGCGATGCACGCGGCCTGGCGGGACTCGCTCGTCTGACCCGCGGGGGCCGCGTCGCGGCATCCGTTCACCCGAGCGGATGCCGCGACCGGGTCAGGCCCGGACGTTGTCCACGACGAACTGCACATCGTCGCCGATCGCCTCTTCGAGGGTCGGCCGCACGAGGTTGACGACGCATCCGCGCCGGAAGTAGCACGAGGAGCACGACGCCCGCATCTCGAGGTGGACGACATTCGACCGATAACCCAGGAACCTGATCGATCCGGCATGCGCGCCGAGCGCCGGACGAATCTCCTCGTCCAGGGTGCGCTCGACGGCGTCGACGAGGGCGGCTTCCGCGATCGAGCCGGTGTCTTGCGCCTCGAGGCCGACCTCGAGCGACTGCCCACCCGTCGCTGCGACCGCACCCCCGTTCATGCGACGTCGCCGATGCTCGCGAGTGCCTTGTCCGGTTCGGTCTCGAGATCCGCGGTCGTGCGCGGCGGCGAGTCCGGCATGCCCAGGAGACGGAGCATATTGCCGCCGAACATGAGCTTCCGGTCGGCGTCGGTGATCTCGGGGAACCCCCACCCGTCTCGAAGATCCTCCGGGATCTGGAAGTCGTACGACAGGTCGAGGAGCTTCTGCGTGCTCGGCCACAGCGGAGTCTCGCTGCCCCAGAGCACCTTCTCGGGCCGGCACCAGGCGAGCATCTTCCCGAAGCGCATCGCGGTCTCGATCGGGGCGATCTTGATCATGTTGATCCAGGTCGACATCGACAGGTACACGTTCGGCAGCCGTGACCCGAGATCGATCGCCGAGTCCTCGAACGGGAACGCAAGGTGATGCACGATGAAGTTCATCTCGGGGAAGTCGATGGCGGCTTGGTGGACGTCGTCGGGCCGAAGGTCGTGAAGCGGTTCCATGCCCTGCGGGTCGCCCTTGTGCACCTGGACGAGGTTGCAGCCGAGTTCGAGCATCTTCTCGAACATCGGATACGCCAGAGTCCGGTCGTCCATGCGCCATGAGGCGCCCAGCGAATGCGCGTTGTAGAGCTTGATCGACTTGGCGCCGAGGTCGGTGATCTGCAGGTCGATGTCCCGCAGGGACTGCTTCGTGCCTCGGATCACAGGATCCGTGCCGCCGCAGAAGATCATGCGGTCGGGCAGGAGCTGGGTCATGTCGTAGACGCGCTGGATGTTGACCTCCGCGTCCTCGACGAACAGCTCGAAGAGCGGAACCACCTGGGCCATCGCGTAGTCGACCTGGGATCCATTGCCGAAGATCTTGTCGATGATCTTCTGCGGATTCGCCGGGATCTTGTGGAACTCGGCCGGCGGAGGCAGCTGCTCCAGTCCTTGCTTGTACATCATCATGTAGTCGTACTTCCACGGCTGGGCGATCCGGGCCGGGGGAGTGTTGAAGTTCTCGTCGAGCAGGTTGTGCACGTGCACCACCATGTCGAAGATCACGTTTCCGTCGCGCATGTCGATTGTCCTTTGCTGGGGGGTGGGATTACAGAGAGGAGGAGGGGTGGGTCAGAGAAACGATCTCGGCCTGCTGTCGGATCCACGAGCGGTCCCACGCCCCTGCATCGATCGCCGTGCGCTGCCGCGCTTCGTCGGCGAGTTTCGCCTCGGCCTCGTCGAGCGCGAGTGCGAGCCGGCGTCGAGGCACGACGGCCACGCCGTCGTGATCGCCGACGACGATATCGCCGTCCTCGACCGGACGCCCTCCGGCTGAGATGGTCCCGTGGATCGCACCCGGACCTGATCGATACGGCCCCTGATGGGTCCAACCGCGTGCGAACACGGGAATCGGTCCGGTCGAGATCCATGCCGTATCACGAACCGCACCGTCGACCACGATCCCGACGACCCCGCGTTTCGCCGCGTAGCGCACCATCAGCTCGCCGAGGATCGCGTTCTCGAGCCGTCCCCGAGCATCGATGACGAGGACGTCGCCCGGTTCCACGAGTTCGAGTGCAAGGTGCACCGCGAGGTTGTCACCCGGACGAGTGCGGACGGTCATCGCCGGGCCGGCCATCGATACCCTGACCGTGGCGAGGGAGTCTCCGATGGCACTCAGACCGGTGAGGCCGATATCGCGCTCGAGACAGTCGGACAGCACTGCGGTCGGGAGATCGCAGGCGCGGGAACGCTCCTGTTCGCCGAACGGGAGGACCCGGCGTTCGTACACCTGCACCGTGTTCACGGTGCGCCCGTGGTCGGGGCTTCCACGTTGTTCTCGATCGCACCGAGACCCTCGATCTCGCAGCGGACCACGTCCCCGGGAACGAGGAAGACCGGGGGAGTGCGCCCGATTCCGACACCGGGCGGCGTGCCCGTCAAGATCACGTCCCCGGGCTCGAGCGTCATCGTCGTCGAGAGGAAGGCGATGAGAGTCTGGACGTCGAAGATCATGTCCGCGGTACTGGCATCCTGGCGGACCTCGCCATTGACGTTCGACGAGATCCGCAATCCCTGCGGGTCGGGGACTTCGTCGGCCGTGGTGATCCACGGTCCGATCGGACAGAAGGTGTCGAAGCTCTTGGATCGAGAGAATTGCGCGTCGCTTCGCTGCAGGTCTCGGGCGGACACATCGTTGGCGACCGCATAGCCGAACACCACCGACAGTGCGTCCGCCCGCGATACATGTCTCGCGTGTCGACCGATCACGACGGCGAGTTCGCTCTCGTAGTCGCCCTCTGCAGTGAGCTCTGCATCGATCACGACCGGGGCGAACGGGCCGTTCAGCGAGTTCGTGTACTTCGCGAACACCAGGGGCACGTCGGGACGCACCGATCGGGTCTCCTTGATGTGGTCGAGGTAGTTCAGCCCGATGGCGAGGATCTTCGGGGGGCGGACGACCGGCGACAGCAGCTCGACGTCGGTCAGGCGCTCGCCGTCGTAGTCGGCGATCGCCCGACCGATCTCCGAGATCGACTCGATGACGGCCGACGTGTCGGGTGTGTCGAATCCGAGGGATGAGAGGACGATCCAAGCGTCGTCATCGGATACGGCGAACTCGGCTCCCGCCGACGTAGTGATGCGGGCCACGCGCATGAGGACTCCAGTTCCACCCGGGCACCCTCGCACATCATTGGCGAATTCGCCCAAGTCTCCAAGTGTCCTGGTAAGTTACCACCCTGCGATGCGCGCCGCAACGGATGGCTCCTGGAGCGTGTGACGGGCTCGGGTCACCGTGGTCTGGTGGTGAACGTCGGCATGCTCAGCACGATCTCGTCGACGGCCTTGATCGATTCGGGGTCCGACAGGCTGATGTTCGCAAGATTGGGGTCCGTGGAGAACAGCACGTGCAGATCGTCGAAGTACGACTCCCATTCGGCGACCACGCCGTCGGTATCGCCCGACTCGAGCCGATCGAGCATCCGGTGGCGGTGCACGGTGTACGGCCCCGCCTGGCGACGCCAGAACTCGATTCCCTTGTCGCCGGTGACGAGAAGCTGGAACTGCATCGTGAGTCGGATGAGGAACGTCTCCAATGCGAACAGGAGTGGATTGTGAGCAGCGGCTGAGAATGCGACCTGGAACGCGACGGTCGCCTCTGCGAGGTCTTGGACCTCTTCCGCGGCGTCGCACCGTTGCACCGCCTCTCGCAGCGCATTCAGGTCGGACTCGGTCGCGTGCTCGCAGGCGAGCCGGCCGGAATGCAGTCCGAGGACGCGCCGAACGCCGACCGCCTCCATCATCTCGACCTGCTCCATCTGCAGCAGCGTTTCGAGTGTGCTGGTCACGAAGTCCCGCGTCGTGTTCGTCACGTAGACGCCGCTTCCGTGTCTGCTCTCCAGGAGGCCCATCGCGTCGAGCGCGCGGACGGCCTCGCGAACGGTCGGCTGGCTGACGCCGTAGTGGGCGGCCAGCGCTTTCTCGGTCGGCAGCTTCGAACCGAGTTGAAGGCGGCCGGTCGCGATGTCCATTCGAAGGGCTTTGATGATGACGTCGGATGCCTTCGGTCGGGCCGGAAGCATCGTCACGCGCCCGTCGACGCCGCTGGTGGCCGAGTTTCTTGCCGATGCGCGCATTCGCGCCGACTCGAGGTCGTCTGGAGTTGTCACGGAGTTCGCCTTTCCTCGTAGCCGAGCTTACTTGGTCACCCGAAGACTTCGCATGGCCAATGCAATCGGGACTATGCAACCAAATAACCAAGTATCCTGGCCAGTTTTGTCAAAGTGTTCTACGATCGCTGGTACCGCGACCCAGCGGTGCTTGCTCAGGCAGGGGTCATCGACGGAGATGAAGGCGCAAGCCGACGTCCGGCCGTCTATTTCGGGCACGTCTCAAGGGAGAGATCGAAAGATGCAGGTAGACAGCGGCAGTAAGGCGATGGTGGGAGAACTGACCGGGCAGCTGACCCGTCGCTCGGTGCTTCGCGGGTTTGGTGCAATGCTCGCCATCGGTTCGGTGGGCGTCCTCACCTCGTGCGCGGTCCCGGCAGGTTCCGGGGGCGGAGGAGGCGATGCCGCGCGCAAACGGGTGGCCCTCCTGCTGCCGAGTTACACCCAGGCGCGCTGGAAGGCGGCCGACCAGCCGTTCTTCGAGCAGGAGGCGCAGAAGCTCGGACTCGACGTCGTCGTGCAGGCGGCCAACGACGACGTCGCCCTCCAGTCGACCCAGGTCGACCAAGTGCTCACCCAAGGGGTCGACGTCATCGTCCTCGTTCCCGTGAACGTCGACTCCTCCGCCGACCTCGTCGCGAAGGCGAAGGCGCAGAACGTTCCGGTGGTGGCCTACAACTACGTGTTCGATGCTGCGGGCGTGGAGGTCATCGTCTCTCGCGACGCCGTCAAGGTCGGGCGCGACATGGCCATGGCGGCGCTGGCGGCCGCTCCGACCGGCAACTACACGCTCGCCTCGGGCGACCAGGGCACGAGCGTGTCGAGGGACAAGGCTGCAGGCACGATGGAAGTGCTCCAGCCGCACATCGACTCCGGTGCGATCACCATCGTCTCCGACCGATTCAACAAGGACTGGTCGGCCGACCTCGCTCTGAAGCAGGTCGAGGGGGCGCTCACCGCGAACAACAACGACATCGCCGCGGTCATCGTGCAGAACGACAACATGGGCTACGGCGTCATCCAGGCGCTGACCGCCCAACAGGTCGCCGGCAAGGTGGTGGTCACCTCCGAGGACGCGGAGCCGAACGGGCAGAAGCTCATCGGGTCGGGCGAGATGACGGCATCCTCGTTCACGCCGTTCAGCGAGATGGCGGCGGCAGCGGCGAGAGCGGCCGCGGATCTCGCGGCCGGCAAGCCCGTCGCCGGGGCGAAATCGATCGACGCCGGTTCGAGGGAGGTGCCGTGGGTCGAGATCGAGGCGTTCAACGTGGACAAGAGCAACCTGGCGCAGTTCCAGAGCGACTATCCGTGGTGGACCGAAGCCTGATGCCCGAACACGGTCATGTCGTCCTGGAAATCAACGGACTCGAGAAGCGTTTCGGCCTCACCCACGCGCTGGCGGATGTCTCGCTGGAGATACGGTCCGGTGAGGTCCATGCCATCGTCGGTGAGAATGGTGCGGGCAAGTCGACGCTCGTCAGCTTCATCGCCGGCGTGCTGCCGACGTCTTCCCTCGACGCGGGCGGCTTCGTGGCAGACGGTGAGCGCCGCTCGTTCGCGAATTCGCGAGATGCCGAGGCGGATGGCATCTTCCTGGTCCCACAGGAGATCACGGTCGTCCCTGAGACGACGGTCGCCGAGAATCTGATGCTCGGACACGAACCCCTCAACAGGTGGGGGTTCATCGACCCCGCGGTGCTCTGGTCCGAGACACGGAAGTGGATCGACGCGTTCGAGCTCGACATCGACCCCGCCCAGCAGATGCGGTGGTTGAGCGTCGGTGAGCAGCAATTGATCAGCATCGCGCGGGCGATGAGTCGTGGTGCCAGGATCTTGATCCTCGACGAGCCGTCGACCTCATTGACCGACGTCGAGACCGAACTGCTCTTCCACCACATCGAGGCCTGCCGTGCCCGCGGCGTGTCGATCCTCTACATCTCCCACCGCCTGTCCGAGATCGGGCGCCTCGCCGACCGGGTCACGGTGATGCGCGACGGCCACGTCGTCGAGGAGATCGCCGGCGGAGATGCCGAAGAGGTGCCACGTCGGATCATTCGCGCCATGGTCGGCCGGGACCTCGACGACCTCTATCCCCGGCGAAGCACCGAGCCGGGCGAGCGGGTTCTCGAGGTGGCGGGACTGACAGTGCAGAATCACCGGAAGACCCTCCCGCCGGTCCTCGAGGACGTCGCCTTCGAGATTCGACGCGGCGAGGTGCTCGGCGTGTACGGGCCGGCCGGCTCCGGGGCATCCGACCTCGCCCCCGCGCTGTTCGGAGCTGAAGCACACCGCGTCGAGGGGGAGGTCCGCCTCAACTCGGTCGGCGTGAGGTTCACGTCTCCGCGCGCGGCGATCTCCGCGGGCCTGGCGTATCTCACGGCGGATCGCAAGCACACGGGTCTTGTGCCACGCGCCTCGGTGGCCGACAATCTGTCGCTCGCGGTGCTCAAACGGCTCTCGAGAGGGCTCTTCATGGACCGTGCTGCAGAGCTCGGCATGGTCGACGAGTACGTGACCCGGCTCCGGGTCAAAGTGCAGGACGTCGGTCAACGCATCGTCGAACTGAGCGGTGGAAACCAGCAGAAGGTGCTCGTCGGCAAATGGATGGCGACGCACCCCGATCTCCTGCTCTTCGAGGAACCGACCCGCGGCGTCGACGTCGGCGCCAGGGTCGAGATCTACGGACTGATCAACGAATGCACCGCGATGGGGATGGCGATCCTCCTCATTTCCACCGATTTGCCTGAGGTGCTCGGGATGTCCGACCGGGTGCTCGCTGTCAACAAGGGGCGCATCGCCGGCGAATGGAGCGCGGCGGACGTCACTCAGGCCCAGGTGATCGCGGCGGCGACCGCCGACCGCGTCGATTCCGCTACCCGAGCGATGGAGGTCGCCCGATGACGACACGACTCAGTGAACCGGCAGTGGCCGCTCCGGTGCCCGTGAAGATCCGGCCCACCACGATGCAGTCCGTCCGGCGGTTCGCCTCGAGCGATCGCCTGCGCTCGGCGGGCCTGCTGCTGATCCTCGCACTTCTGGCGGTGACCTTCCAGGTGTTGACCTCCGGGCTGTTCCTGAGCCCGAGGAACTTGAGCCTGCTGAGTGTGCAGGTGGCGCTCACCGCAATGCTCGCCGCAGGCATCGTTCTCGTCATGGTGCCGGGGCACATCGATCTCTCGATCGGCGCGGCCGTCGCGCTCACCGGCATCGTCACCGCGTTGAGCGTTCAGGACTTCGGACTTCCGCCCGCGGTCGCGGCGATCCTGACGCTTTCCGCAGGATTGCTGATCGGGGTCTGGCACGGCTTCTGGATCGCCGTGATGAACGTGCCCTCGTTCATCGTCACGCTCGCAAGCCTGCTCGGGCTCCGCGGCGTCGCGCTGCTGCTGACGCAGGGTTCCACACCGGCACCCGGCCCTGAGATCTCGGCACTCGCGACCACATATCTGCCCGCACAATGGACGATCGCGATCTTCAGCCTGCTGTTCGTCGGCACAGTCCTCCTCGCCGTGCGGGAACGACGGGCCCGGCGGAGCGCCGGAATGGCGGCGCCCCTCGCGAGTCTCGTGATCGTTCCGGCCGTGACCGCCGGACTCGGTTGCGCTGCGGCGCTCTGGGTCTACCTCGCCTACCAGGGCCTGCCGCTGCCCGTGGCCGTGCTGGTCTTCGTGGTCGTGGTGATCTCCATCGTCCTGCGGTACACCCGGTTCGGTCGGCAGCTGTACGCGATCGGCGGCAACGTGGTGGCTGCCGGATACGCGGGAGTGCGCACCCGCCTGCACTCGTTCGTCGTGTTCGCTGTGATGGGCCTCCTCGCGGGCGCCGGGGGACTCCTGCTGGTCTCGCGGCTCGGCAGTGCGCCGCCTGGTGCTGCGAACGGCCTCGAACTGAACGTCATCGCGGCTGCGGTCATCGGCGGTACGAGCCTGCTCGGCGGCATCGGCACGGTCGGGGGCGCCGTCATCGGAGCAATCCTCATGGAGAGCCTCAACAACGGCATGAGCCTGCTGAACCTGCCCTCGTACTGGCAGCAGATCGCGGTCGGACTGGTGCTGCTGGTCGCCGTCTACGTTGACCTCCGCGCCCGGCGCGGCCGCGGTGGGGGCGGGTAGATGGGGCGACTTCGAGTCCAGTCTCGCGCGCCGGAGCAGTGGGCGTCCCACTCGTCGCTCCGGCGCGCGCGATGGCGTCCCGACGCGGACGCGTCGCGCTTGCTCGACGAGGCGGCGCGCATGCTCGAGTTCGATCTCGTGGCTCCTGCCCGGCTCGCGCAGCGCTGGCAACTCGTCGGCGTCGACCTCGTCCCCGGTGTTCGTGTGCTCGCGACGCTACGGTTCGCCGGCCCCGACCGTCGTGCGTTCAAGATCTCGCAGCGGACCCCGACCGTGCCGCTCCCCGAGGAGGTCGCGATCGTCGGCCACCCGCATCGCACGATCGACGCCCGCTCGACGAGGTATTACGTGTTCGACGGGGCATGGGCCGCGGGCGAGCCCGTCGACGGCTGGCACTGGCATCGCACACGGCGGCAGATCGCGTGGGAGCGGGACGGGGTGATCTGCGAGCTCGAGTACATCGCGTCGGGCGGGCCGAGCGTGTCGGCGGCGATCGAGATCGCGCATGCCACGCGGAGATGGCGTCCGCGGGCGGACTGACGGGTTGAGCGCGACCGGCACGCAGGGGATCCGCGTCGCCCTTCCCGATGGGCTCGCGACACCGCCAGACTCAGCCGGCGGACGTGCCCCAGCCGAGTGGAACCCGCACGAGATCGCGGGTCAGCTCGTCGGCACGGGCGACCCCCAGCAGCTTCATATCGGTGCGGAGATCGCGACCCAGGTCCTCCAGCACCGCTCGCACGCCGTCCTCGCCGTCGACGGCGAGGCCCCAGAGCGAAGGCTGTCCGATGAAGACCGCGCGTGCTCCGAGGCAGAGCGCCTTCATGACGTCTCCCGGCTTTCGGATGCCGCCGTCGACATAGACTTCGACCGCCTGGTCTACGGCGGCGACGACGTCGCCAAGCGCCTCCGCCGTCGGGAGCACATGATCGAGGTGGCGGCCGGCATGGTTCGACACGATGATGCCCGACACGCCCGCGTCGAGGGCGCGCCTCGCGTCGTCGGCCCTGACCACGCCCTTCGCGAGCACCGGCAGCGGGGAGGCCGCGATGAACGCCGCGAGATCGCCGAACGTGCGGTCCTCGTCGAGGACGACGGTCTGCTCCCACAGCTCATCGAAACCGATGACCGCTCGTGGACTGCCCGGCACGTGCGGCAGCCGGAGGTGCTCGGGCACCGCGACCGGGTTGCGTGCCGCGCGCGGGCTCGTTCCGCCGACCGGCTGGTCGACGGTCACGACGAGTGCCCGATAACCGGCACGCTGCGCCCGGTCGACGATCTCGGCGGCGGTGCGACGGGGGAGCCCGGCCGGAACCTGGAGCCACCGGATCCCGTCGGGCGCAGCAGCCGCCACCTCCTCGAGGGATTGCGTCGAGAAGAACGAGAGGATGAACGGGACGCCGGATGCCGCTGCGGCCGCTGCAGTCGCCGACTCGCCGCCCGGGTGGATCAGAAGGTGGCGCCCGGTGGGCGCGATGCCGATCGGCGTCGGGATGAGCGTGCCGAGCACGGTTGTCGAGGGGTCGCAATGCGAGACATCCCGCAGCACGTGAGGAAGCAGCCGGATGTCGCTCCATGCGGCCAGGTTCGCACGGGCGGTGAACTCGTCGCCCGCGCCGGCCGCGATGTAGTCGTAAACGGCCGACGGCAGAGCGGCGGCGGCCGCAGCCTCGTCGATCACGATCGGATCCCGATCGAACTCCCGCGCAGGATGCGCGCCGACGCGTGCTCGGCTAGCATCATGACCGGGATGTTGGTGTTGGCGCGGACGAGCTGCGGCATGATCGACGCATCCACGACCCGGAGGCCCTCGACCCCGTAGACGCGGCAATCGGGGTCGACGACCGCGAGCGGATCATCCGGGCCACCCATCTTGCAGGTACCCGCCGCGTGGTACATGCCGAAGGTGTGGCGTGCGAGCGTGGTCTCGAGCCAGGCGTCGCCGCCCATACGCGACTCGTCGACATCGCCGTGGGCGACGCCCCAGCGGATGATCGCTCGCCGGAGCGGGTCGGGACCGTCGAGCAGCCTCGCAAGGAACGACGTGGCGAACGTGTTGACACGACCGGGCTCGTTGAGCTTACGCACAACCGCCGTGTAGCCCGTGGCGAAGAGCTCGTTCCGCACCGCGCGGACGCCTTGATCCTTCATGAGATCGACGGCGAACCGGAGCCCGTCGAGCATCCGGTCGCGGTCGCGCTTGTCGCTCAGCAGACCGAACCGAACGTCGGGCATCGTCTCCGGATCGGCGTCCGTGATCCGGACCTGTCCGCGCGAGAAGGGCTGGTAGACGCTCACGCCGAGACCCGCGATCGATTGCCCGAGTCCGTGCCACGAGGACTTGTTGACGACGAGCATCATCATGTCCGCGGCGCCGGTCTCGGGTTCGCCGGAGCTGTAGCGGATGCCGCTGAGGAACTGCGGTCGCAACATGCTCGACTGCCGTGCGCCGTGTTTCACATGCGTTGCGAGGTAGACCACGGGGTGATTCTGCAGGTTCTCGCCGACCCCGGGAGAGTCGGCCACCACGGGAACTCCGGCTGCGGCCAGGACCCCCGCCGGACCGATGCCTGAACGCTGCAGCAGCGCCGGGGAGTGAATGGCGCCCGCCGCGAGCACGACCTCGCCGGCGTGGATGCGGCGTCGATGCCGCCGCTCTGTGCGCGCCTCGATGCCGTCGCAGCGCGTCCCGGTGAAGAGCAGGCGCTCGACGAAGGTGTTGCTCACCACGTCGAGATTCGGCCGGGCGCGGACGTCGGCAGAGAGGTACTCGGTCGACGAGGAGCGGCGAGAGAGGTAGGCGCTCATGGGAAGCGCGCACACGCCGTCGCGGAAGTCCGTGTTCATATCCTCAATGAGCGGCAGCCCGCGCGCGACGGCCGCTGCAGCGATCGCGGTCGTGAAGGGCGGCCAGTCTCCGGGGCGGTGCCGACGGATCACGACGCGGCCGTCCTCACCGTGGTCGTCGCGATCTCCGTAGTCCCAGTCCGCCTCGATCCGGGCGAAGTCGTCGACGACATCGGCATACGACCAACCGCTCGCGCCTGCGGCATCCCAGGCGTCGTAGTCGTCGGGCAGGCCGCGAACGGCGATCATCCCCATCAGGCTCGACCCTCCGCCCATGACCTTGGCCTGTGTGAACGGGACGGGCGTGCCCGGGCGTTCGGCCGAACCGAGTCGGGCACGGAGGCCGCGCCACATGTAGTCCTTGTTGTAGTAGCTGCGAGGGTACAGATCGAGGATGTCGGGCGGGGTCGCGGTGGGCGTGGTATCCGACCCCGCCTCGACCAGGAGCACGGTCCGACCGTCCTCCGAGAGTCGGTTGGCCAGGACGCACCCGGCCGACCCGCCACCGACCACGATGACGTCATAGCGATCGCGGAGGCTCATCGAAGTACATCCATCCGATAGCCGCTCTTTGCGACGAGCCGATCCCTGGAGGCATGCACGAGGCTGCTGAGCAGGGCGAGGTCGTAGCCGACGAGCTTGCCGCGCCACTTCCTGACCTGTCCTCCGACGAACACCGTGTCGACGTTCGCAGTATCGGCGCCGAGCACGACGGTGCCGGTCGCATTGTTCAGCGGCATCGTGTTGACGGTCTCTGCTGAGAGCAGCACGAGGTCGGCGGCCTTTCCCGGTGCGAGCGCACCGGTGACGTCGGCGAGTCCGTTCACCGCGGCACCGTCGACCGTTGCCATCTCCAGAACGCGTCGCGGACTGATCGGCTCCGGAGCGTCTGGGTCGCCGTCGTGTTCGCGCGTGAATGCGGCGAGTCGTTGCAGGGTATAAGTTCCCTGCATCTGCACGAACATGTCGGAACTCACGGTGCACTCGACGTCGATGCTGAGCCCGGGGCGTACGCCGTGGTCGAGGGCCGCCTGAATCGGCGGCAGGCCGCCGTAGGTGCCGATCTGCGCGTCGGACGTCGTCGTGAGCGAGACCCGCACGCCCGAGTCGGCGATCGCACGCCAGGCCTCTGCGCCGAGGTGGGTGCAGTGGATGAGGGTGACGTCGGGTCCGAGGAGGCCGGCGCGGCCGAGCGCCTCGATGTTGCGCGAGGCGGCGGGACCGAATGTCGCGTCGACGGTGATCGCAAGCCCGTGGTCGCGTGCGAACGCCAAGTTCTCAGGAGTGAGGAGGATTTCGGGCCCGCCGAGAGCGGGCTCGCCGAAGACGGCGAGTCGCAACGTCAGCAGGTCGGAGCGGAGCACGGGCTCGTCGCGGAGCCTGGCGACGTCGCCAGGCCATTCGCGGTGCCAGGTTCCCGAAAGCGCGGGACCGGACGCGTACACGGCGCGGATGTGCGACTCATGGAGTCCCTGCAGGCTCGCATCGGCGAACTCGGCGGCCCGCGTGTTGTGCGAGAAGTCGAGCATGGTTGTGATGCCGCTGTCGATGGCGCCGATCGCGGCGAGGAGGGTCGCGGCGTACGTGTCTTCGGGTTCGTATACCGGTGCGAGATCGCGGTGGGCCGCCTGCAGGTACTGCTCGAAATCCACCCCGGCGAACATGCGCCGGAGCTGAGTCTGCCAGCAGTGGCGATGCGTGTCCTGGAACCCCGGCAGCACGATCGATCCGGTCGCGTCGACGACGACGACGTCGTCGGGGACGACCCGATCCGGGAGATGAGGACCGACTTCGCTGATCGTGGAGCCTTCGATGAGCACGTCGCCCGTATCGAAATCACCGACCGCTGGATCCATGCTGAGTACCGTTCCGCCCGCGATCAACACGCGGCGGGGGCCGCTGGTCGTCTGCCGTAGCCGATCCAGTGTTTCGTCATCCATGCCGAATCCCACATTCTCCTGGTATCCAGGTCACATTATCACCTCAGGGCGGCGCCCGCGATGCATCCACGGTCGCATATCCGCGCGCACGGCCGACCGCAGCGTCGCGTGGCTGAGATCCGCAGCGAGACCCGGGTCTCAGACGTCGATGGCCAGGTACTGCTCCTCGAGGAATTCGAGGATGCCCTCGGATCCGCCTTCGCGGCCGAGGCCGCTCTGCTTCACGCCGCCGAACGGCGCGGCCGGGTCGCTCAAGACGCCGCGATTGACCGCGACCATGCCGGCCTCGAGACGGAGACCCACCTGGACGGCCTCGCGTTCAGGGCCGAACACGTACGCCATGAGGCCGTGGATCGAGTCGTTCGCCATCCGGATGGCTTCGTTCACATCGTCATAGACGACGACCGCGACGACCGGGCCGAAGATCTCGGTGCGATTGATCTCGCTCCCGTGCCGAACGTCGACGAGGAGGACGGGATCCGAGAATGCGCCGACCTCCGAAACGCCGCCGCCGCGGACGAGCACCGCACCGTCGGCGACACCCCTCTCGACCAACGTGGCGACCTTGTCTCGTTCTGAGATCGAGACGTGGGCGCCGAGACGATTCGACCGGTCCAGACCTGGCCCGACACTGATACCCGCCAGTTCATCGTCGATCCGGGCGACGAAGGCGTCGTGCAGCGAGCGGTGGACGTAGAAGCGGTTCGCCGCCGTGCACGCGGCACCGCCGTTGCGCATCTTCGCGACTATGGAGCCGGCGACGGCCGTTTCGAGGTCGGCACCCGGCAGTACGAGCACAGGCGCGTTTCCGCCGAGTTCCATCGACGCGCTCACGACGGTGTCGGCGCAGGCGTGCAGGAGTTCCCGGCCGACCTCGGTGGATCCCGTGAAGGAGAGCTTCCGCACCGCAGGGTGGGCGAGCATACGTGCGACCGCAGGTCCCGTCGGCACCGGCGTGACGAGATTCACGACCCCGTCGGGCACTCCGGACCGGTGCAGGGCCTCGACGATGTACGCCGCCGTGAGCGGGGTTTCGCGCGCGGGCTTCAGCACCGTGGTGCATCCGGCTGCGAGCGCCGGTGCGAGCTTCCGTGTCGCCATCGCGGCCGGGAAGTTCCACGGGGTGATCAGCAACGAGACGCCGATCGGATGACGGGCGACGACGATCCGCTTGTCGCCCGAAGGCGACAGCCGGTAGTCGCCCGGCACGCGTACCGCCTCCTCGGCGAACCATCGGAAGAACTCTTTGGCGTATGCCGCCTCGCCCATCGCGTCGTCGAAGGACTTGCCGTTCTCCCGTACGATGACGGTCGCGAACTCCTCGATCTCGGCGGTGAGCAGCTCATAGGCGTTTCGGAGGATCTCGCTGCGCACGCGCGGCGCGGCCGAACTCCACGCGGGAAGCGCCGCGGAGGCCGCGTCGACGGCATCGAGGCAGTCGGCTTCCGTCGCAGCGGCGAACTCGGCGATCGTTCGGCCGTCCGCTGGGTCGACGACGGGGAATCGGCCACCGTCGCCGCCCCCGCGCCAGTGTCCGGCGATGTGTAGATCGGCATGCAACGTCATGGTGCGTCCTTCGGTCGGGCCTGGTCGGTCGGGAACGGATCCGCGCCGGCCCGTGGGTCTCCCGCCAATGCCGACTCGAGGATGGCGAGGAGCGCGGCCTCGTCGACGTCGATCGGTGCGATCGCGATGAGCCGCTCGGCGCGCATCGCGAGCGCAGCGATCCGCGGAAGTTGACTGCGCGTCACGCCGATGTCGCGCAGGCTGCCGGGGAGCCCGATGTCTCGACCGATGCGGAACACGATCTCGATCGCATCCGCGGCAAGCGCCCGCTCTTCGGTCTCGGATGATCCAAGGGCGCGCCCGATCGCGGCGAGGCGCGAGGGAATGATCGGCAGGCAGGCCTGCATCACGTAGGGCAGCATGAGCCCGGTGCCAAGCCCGTGCGGCGTCTTGGTGGCGGCGCCGATCGGATACTGCAGGGCATGGGACAGGTGGGTGCCCGTCGGTCCGAACGCCATGCCCGCGAGCAGGCTGCCGTAGGCGACATCTGCGCGAGCGACGCGGTCGCTCGGATCGGCGACAGCGATCGGAAGCGAAGAGGCGATGCGCTCGATCGCCTCGAGCGCGAGCAGATCGGCGAGCATGTTGCGACCAGTGAAGACGGGCAGAGTGCGGTGCCATGCGATGGGCAGGGGTGCCGCGGTGTACGCCTCGATCGCATGCACCAGCGCGTCGATGCCCGCATGCCGCGTCACGCTCTGCGGGGCGCCGAGGGTGAGCTCGGGGTCGACGATGGCGACCCGTGGCACCAGGTGCGGACTCGAGATGCCGGTCTTCATCTCCTGGCCGGGGTCGGATACGACGGCGACCGGGGTCACCTCGGATCCGGTTCCGGCGGTCGTCGGCACGGCGACAACGGGCAGGATCGGTCCGGGGACGGCGTTCTCGCCGTAGTACGCGGAGAGGCGACCGTCATACATGGCGAGCAGGGCGACCAGCTTGGCGGCATCGATGGCGCTTCCGCCGCCGTATCCCACGACGACGTCCGGGGCGAACGCGCGGGCCGCATCGGCGGCCCGCGCGATCGAGTCCACCGGGAGCTCGGCCTCGATCTCGCGGTAGACCGAGAGCGTCAGGCCGGATGACTCCGACTCGTCGACGAACTCCCTGAAGAGTGCGGTGCCCGCCACGGCGGGGTCGGCCACGACGAACACGCGCAGGCCGAGCGTGTGGATCGCCGCGGGCAGTTGCCGACGCACCCCGTATCCGAAGTGGATGTACGGGGCTGGGCGAAGGGTGCCGGTCTGCAGCGTCATGACGTGGTCTCACGTTCTGCGAGACGGTTGGTCTCGGACCATAGCCGCGCATCGAGCTCGAGGCCGTGCTCGAGCGACCGTGCGCGATTCTCGCGTGCCCGATCGCCCGGAATCCGCACCGGAGACGAGGGCTCGGCCGCGCTCGATCGGATGAGATCGAGATATGCGCCGAGTTCGACGTCCGAGAACGACGCTCCGAAGGCTGCGGGTGAGAGCACGAGCATGATGTCGCCCTTCGTCGTCGGGTCGGTGGCGTCGAGCGTCCCGCGCACGTCGGTCCCGTACGCGGTCCGCGTCAGCAGACCGACCATCGTTCCCAACGCAAGCCCGAGCGCATACCCCTTCGGGCCGCCGAACGGCGAGATCGCGCCGTGGGTTGCCGCCACCGGATCCGTCGTCGCGAGCCCGTCGGCGTCGATCGCCCATCCGGGGAGGAGCGGCCGACCCTGCTCGGCGTGCTCGGAGATCTTTCCAGCAGACACGGCGCCGGTCGACATGTCGAGGACCACCGGTCCTCCGGGTGCCGGGACACCGATCCCGATCGGCGTTGTTCCGATGAGTGCGCCGACGCCGCCCCATGGATGGACCAGCGCCTCGCTCGTCGTGACGATCAGGCCAATCGCGTGCCGACCCACGATGGTCTCGAGGTACGGAGCAAGCATTCCCAGGTGGTGCGTTCTTCGCATCGCCGCGAACGCGACACCCGTTTGGGCGGCGCGGTCGATGAGTGCGTCGATGACGCCATAGGCGACGCACGGGCCGAAACCGAACCGACCGTCGACGGCGAGGATCGGACGTTCCAGCCAATCGAGGTCCGCCTGTACGCCCGAGACGATGAGTCCAGCGTCGAGGCGTGCGCAGAGCATCGGGAGTCTTCTGAGGCCATGCGACGGGTGGCCGCGAAGCTCGGCCTCGACGAGATGGCCAGCTTGGACGGCGGCATCGTCACGGACGGCGCCATGGGCGACCAGCGCCGCGCAGGCGAGCTCGATCGCCTGTGCGGCGTTGACGCGGATCTTCGGGTTCACGGCCGTCCCTTCGCGCTCGTCTTCATGGATTCGAGTTGAGGCGATGGTCACAGACTCGTACGATGGCGGCCATGACACGTCCCGACATCCGGGACGGAGGTTCGTCACTCCTGCGTGCACTCCGCCTCCTGGACACCTTCACGCCCGACCGTCCCCGGATGAGCGTCCGCGACCTGGCTCGCCGTTCGGGAACGCCACGTTCTACCACCCATCGACTCGTCTCCGACCTCGTCGAGTGGGGTGCGCTCGAGCGCGGACCCGACGGGGTTCGGCTGGGAATGCGGCTGTTCGAACTCGGGAGCATGGCGCATGCTCCGGCGACACTGCGTGACGCCGCGGCGCCATACCTGCACACGTTGGCCGAGGTCACGAAGTTGACGGCGAACCTCGCGACACGTGAAGGCGACCACATCGTGTACCTCGAGAAGATCTCCTCCGCGGCGCTCATGGTCCCGCACTCCAGGCTCGGCGGACGCGGCTCGATGCACGCCACGGCTCTTGGCAAGGCGATGCTCGCGTTCTCGGATCCGGGTATCGTCGCGGAGTTCGTCGGGGGCGCCCTCGAACCTCTCACGCCGAAGACGATGACGAGTGGGGAAAGCCTCAGGGCGGAGCTCGCCCACGTGCGCAGGACGGGGATCGCGTTCGATGTCGAGGAGTCGCGTCTCGGCTTGTTCTGTGCTGCCGCGCCCGTGCTCGACCGTCGTGGCGACGTGGTCGGTGCGGTGTCGGTCACCGGCGCGACGGCGCTCGCGCAGGCTGAGCGCTACGGCCCGACGGTTATCGCCACGGCACGCGCGGTCGAGCGCGCGCTGGGCGACGCCCTTCGGCCTTCGAGCAGGTGAGTGCCGGCCGCGTCGCGGCATCCGTTCACCCGAGCGGATGCCGCGACCGGGCCCTCGCTGTCAGCCGAGCGGATGCCGCGACACGGCCCGCTCGTCGCGCCCGGCCGCGCGGCGCCGCCGATGCGCCCCCAGTTTGGGGGTACAGGCGCCGCCCGGCGCACGATAGGTTTTCGGGAAGCGGCTGCCGCCGCGTTCTCGTGCCTGACGACCGGAGGGTGCCATGAACGACGCCTCCCCCCTGCGCGTCGCCATCGCCGATGATGCCCTGCTGCTGCGCGAGGGCATCGCGAAGGTGCTCGAGGGCGGCGGCGTCGACGTGGTCGCGTCGGTCGGCACGGGCGACGAGCTCGTCGAGATCGTGCGCGCCGGCGGCATCGACGCCGCCGTGCTCGACATCCGCATGCCGCCGACGCATCGCGACGAGGGCATCATCGCGCTCGAGCAGATCCGGGCGAGCGGCTCCGAGATCGGCGTGCTGCTGCTCTCGATGTACGCGACGCCCGAGTACGCGCTGAGGGTCATGCAGGCTGGCAGCGGCACCGGCTACCTGCTCAAGGAGCGCGTCTCCGAACCCGAGACGCTCGTGCGTGCGATCGAGACGGTCGCCGGCGGAGGCTCGGTCGTCGACCCCGAGGTCGTCGAGCAGCTCGTCAAGCGCTCGCGCGCCGACGACCCCATCTCGCGGCTGACCGAGCGCGAACGCTCGGTGCTCGAACTCATGGCGCAGGGCTACTCGAACGGCGGCATCGCCCAGACCCTGTTCCTCGGGCTGAAGACGGTCGAGACGCATGTGCGCAGCATCCTGCAGAAGCTCGACCTCGAGGAGTCGCCCGAGCACCACCGCCGCGTGCTGGCCGTGCTCACCCTCCTCGGCGAGAGGTGATGGCCCCCGGCCGCAAGGGCCGGATCATCAAGCGCACGATCACGATCACCCTGGCCGTCGCCCTCAGCCTGGCCATGGAGATCGGCGGATTCCTCGCGACGCCCGTCGCCGCCCGGCCCGAGGTCTCGTACTCGACGCTGCACGCGATGGTGCCGCTCGTCTTCGCGGCCTGCGCGGGCGTGGCGTGGCACATCGGCCCCGCGCGCGCACCGGCGCGACTCATGATCGCCTTCGTCGTGCTCTGGATCCCGCAGTCCATCTACCGGGTCATCGGCGAATGGGAGTGGGTCTGGCCGATCGTGCGCGGCGTCGACCTCGCCTGGGCCGTCATCGCCGGCATCCTCGTGCTGGTGTACCCCAAGGGGCGGCTGAGCGGACGGTTCGACCGCACGATCGCCGCGATCGCCCTGGCCTCCTTCCTCGTGAACCTCGTCGTGGTCGTGCTCTTCGCCGGGCCCGACGCCAACCCCTGCGACTGCGCCCCGAACGCGTACCGCATCGGTGAGGCGCCGGCGCTCTTCGCCGCGGTCGACACGGGGTACCGCGTCATCGGGGGAGCACTGGCCCTCGTGATCGCCGGTCGACTGCTCGTGCGCTGGATGCGGGCGAGCGTGCCGGCCCGCACCGTCGCGTTCCTCATGCCGGTCGCCCTGCTCGCCTGGGCGCTCACGCTCGCGGCGCAGGCCGTGAACTACGCGACCGCCGCCGACGACGGCGTGCTCGCGACCGTGTCGCTCGTGGCGATCGCCTCCATTCCCGTGAGCTTCGACGCCGGCATCGCGCACGCACGCAACATGCGCGCCCGCGTCGCCGACCTCATGCGCATCACGCGCGAGGGCGCCGACCGCGGCCTCTGGGCCGAGTCCCTCGCGCGCACCCTCCGCGACGACTCGGTGCGCGTCTACTGGTGGGACGAGGCGAAGGGCAGGTACGCGGATGCCGCGGGCGAACCCATCACCGAGGAGGATGCCGACACCCGACGAGGCCGGGGCGTGCTGCCCGTCGCCTCCCCGCTCGGCACGCCGATCGCGCTCATCCGCCACGACCGGGTGCTGACCGACAACATGCGCCTGCTCGACGGGGTCTCCAGCGCGCTGCGGCTCTCGGTCGACAACGGGCGCCTGCGCTCCGAGATCGAGCGCACGCTCGAGCAGGTGCGCCAGTCGCGCCAGCGCATCGTCGAGGCGGGCGTCGAGGCCCGCAGGCGCATCGAGCGCGACCTGCACGACGGGGCGCAGCAGCACCTCGTCTCCCTCGGCATGCGGCTGCGGCTCGCGGCGAACGCCGCCCGCGACGCCGGAGACGCCGCGCTCGCCGAGGACCTCGAGCAGACGATCGCCATGCTCAACCAGGCGCTGCGCGACCTGCGCGAGCTCGCCCACGGCATCCACCCCAGCCTGCTCTCCTCGGGCGGGCTCGCGCTCGCGGTGCCCGAGGTCGCCGGCCGCTGCCCCGTGCCGGTCGAGGTCGACGTGCAGGCCGAGGGCCGGCTGCCCGAGATCATCGAGTCCACCGCGTACTTCGTGCTCGCCGAGACGCTCGCGAACGTCGCGAAGCACTCGCGCGCCACCCGGGCCTGGGTCGGGGCGCATGTGGTCGGCGACGAGCTCCTGCTCGAGGTGCGCGACAACGGCGTCGGCGGGGCGTCCGTCGACGCCGGCACCGGCATGCTCGGCATCAGCGACCGCGTCGACGCCGTCGACGGCACCATCAGGGTCGAGAGTCCGCCGGGGGCGGGCACGACCGTCGTCGTGCGGATCCCGCTCGCGCCGCCGGTCGAGTAGTCGCTGGTCGAGTGGGCGCGTCAGCGCCGTATCGAGGCCCGCACGCGAGTCTCGGTCTCGATACGCTCCTTCGTCGCTCCTCGACCGGCGGTGCTGCTCGACCGACGTGGGCTACGGTCGCCAGCGGGCGACGGAGAGGTCGATGCGGTACCCGTCGTCGCCCGGCGCAGGCACGAGCGGGGTGCCCTCGCGCTCGTAATGCCCTCGCGCGGACTCGGCGTGCCCCGACGGCGGATGACCGCCGGCCCGCACGACCCGCCACCACGGGGTGTCGGATCCGTACCTGGCCATGACCCCGCCGACGGCGCGGGCCCCGCGGGATCCGAGCAGCGCCGCGACGTCGCCGTAGGTCGCGACCTGCCCCGCGGGGATGTCGGCCACCACGGTGAGCACGGCCTCGACGAAGCCGACGGGCTGCTGCTGCGGCATCCGCTCTGCTCTTCTCGTGTGCTGTGCCGGCGCGCGCGGCCTCAGAGCTCGAGCGCGCCGATCACGTCGCCGTAGGCGGTCTCGCCGATGTCGACGAAGCCGATGCGGTGGAAGAACGCCTCCGGCCCCTCTTCGCCCGGCTCCCAGAGCACGGTGATGCGGTCGAAGCCGCGCTGCTTGGCCTCTTTCGCGAGGGACTTGGTGAGGAAGCGGCCGACGCCCTTGCCCTGCACATCGGCGTCGACGTTGATGCGCCAGATGCAGGCGCGGAACTCTTCGTGCGCGTTCTCGGGGTCGAAGTTGCCGTGGATGAAGCCGACGACACGGCCGTCGAGGGTCACGATGCGCTGCCACGAGGTGGCCGGGTTCACGACCGTCGCCTCGGCGGAGTAGGTGACGGGAGCGATGAACTGCTCCTGGCCGGGCTTGAGCGAGAGCGTGTTCGCCGCCACGATGTTGGACGCGTTCAGTTCTTCCAGAAGCAGCTCAGCCATGCAGCCAAGGCTAACCCGTGCGGTGCCGGTGTCGGTAGCCGAGTCGTCATTCTGTGGAGAACAGGGCGTGGACGAGGCGTGAATGTCTCGATGTCAAGATATTCCGGGCGACGCGGTAAACTCTCCGTTGGCGTTCGCGCGCCCCTCTCGAGACTTCCTCGATTTTCCCCGAACGACCGCAAGGAGACCACGCACCGTGTCCAAGATCAAGGTTGAAGGCACCGTCGTCGAACTCGACGGCGACGAGATGACCCGCATCATCTGGCAGGCCATCAAGGACCAGCTCATCCACCCGTACCTCGACATCGACCTCGAGTACTACGACCTGTCGATCCAGAAGCGCGACGAGACCGACGACCAGATCACGGTCGACGCGGCGCACGCGATCCAGAAGCACGGCGTCGGCGTCAAGTGCGCGACCATCACGCCCGACGAGGCCCGCGTCGAGGAGTTCGGCCTGAAGAAGATGTGGCGTTCGCCGAACGGCACGATCCGCAACATCCTCGGCGGCGTCATCTTCCGCGAGCCCATCATCATCTCGAACATCCCGCGCCTCGTGCCCGGCTGGAACAAGCCGATCATCGTCGGCCGCCACGCGTTCGGCGACCAGTACCGCGCCACCGACTTCCGCTTCGAGGGCGAGGGCACGCTCACGATGACCTTCACCCCGAAGGACGGCTCCGAGCCCCAGCAGTTCGAGGTCTTCCAGTCGCCGGGCTCGGGCGTCGCCATGGGCATGTACAACCTCGACGAGTCGATCCGCGACTTCGCGCGCGCCTCGCTGAACTACGGCCTCTCGCGCAACTACCCGGTGTACCTCTCCACCAAGAACACGATCCTCAAGGCTTACGACGGCCGCTTCAAGGACCTGTTCCAGGAGGTCTTCGACGCCGAGTTCAAGCAGGCGTTCGACGATGCCGGCCTCACCTACGAGCACCGCCTCATCGACGACATGGTCGCGGCCTCGCTCAAGTGGGAGGGCGGCTATGTCTGGGCCTGCAAGAACTACGACGGCGACGTGCAGTCCGACACCGTCGCGCAGGGCTTCGGCTCGCTCGGCCTCATGACCAGCGTGCTGGCCACGCCCGACGGCAAGGTCGTCGAGGCCGAGGCGGCGCACGGCACGGTCACGCGCCACTACCGCCAGCACCAGCAGGGCAAGCCCACGTCGACGAACCCGATCGCCTCGATCTACGCCTGGACGCGCGGCCTCGCGCACCGCGGCAAGCTCGACGGCAACCAGGAGCTCATCGACTTCTCGCTGACCCTCGAAGACGTCGTCATCAAGACGGTCGAGTCGGGCGCCATGACGAAGGACCTCGCGGCCCTCGTCGGCCCCGAGCAGGCCTACCAGACGACCGAGGAGTTCCTCCAGACGCTGTCCGACAACCTGAAGGCGCGCGTCGCCGCGTAGTCGACACGCCTCGAGACGGGGGTCGGGTGCCGCGGCATCCGACCCCCGTCCTCGTATGCCCCGGCTGCCCTCTCCTTTCTCAGGGACGACCCCTCGAAACATGGCCCTTCTCAGGAGCAGGTGCCCCGATCCAACCCGTGAGCCCCGAAGATCTCCTCAGAAAGGCATGGCGTTCGCGACGCGGCCGAGAACACGATCACGAAACGGTAACGAGGCGGAAAAGCTCGGATGAAGTCTTGCAATTCATTTGTTCGTAAGCTTTACTAACAAACATGTCAACGGAGGCGCAGCGAGGCACGATCCTCGAGAGCCCGACTCCCCAGGGGGTCGGCGCAGACGTGCTGACCACGCCGTTCGTCGACGCCCCGATCTTCACCAGGTCGCGGGCCCTCCGCCCCACAGGCAAGGTGCTCCCCGAGCACGCCCGCAGCCACAACCGGGCCCTCGTGCTGCAGACGCTCTACACCGCGGGCGCGCAGAGCCGAGCGGATGTCGCGCGCGAGACCGGGCTGACCCGCGTGACCATCTCCGACCTGGTCGCCGAGCTCATCGCCGAGGGGCTCGTCGTCGAGCTCGGCCAGCGCGAGATCGCGCGGCCGGGCAAGCCCGCGATCCTCATCGACGTCGACCGGGCAGCCTTCCAGATCGTCGGCGTCGACCTCTCCGACCACGAGCGCTTCCTCGGCGCCGTCGTCGACCTCGACGGCGGCATCGTCGCACGTGCAGAGGTCGCACGCGACGGCGCGACGGGCGAGGCCGCCGTCGCGCTCGTCGACGACCTGGTGGCCAGGCTCGTCGCCGCCGCGACCGCCCCGGTGCTCGGCATCGGCGTCGGATCGCCGGGTGTCGTCGACCCCAACGGCGTCATCCGGCTCGCCCCCAACCTCGGCTGGCAGGGCCTCGACCTCCAGGGCCGGCTGCATGCCGCGTTCGCCCTTCCCGTGCACGTCGGCAACGACGCGAACGTCGCGGTGCTCGCCGAGCACGGCGCTTCCACGAGCGACGACCTCCTCCTCGTCAAGGTCGGCCACGGTGTCGGCGCCGGCCTCATCATCGGCGGTCGGCCGGTCATCGGCGGCGGCTTCGCCGCGGGCGAGATCGGCCACGTCATCGTCGGCACCGACGGCGGTCCCCGCTGCGCATGCGGCAAGAACGGCTGCCTCGAGACCTGGCTGGCCGTGCCTCGGCTCACCGCGCAGCTCGACGCCGTCGAGAACGGCGAGCACGCGGCATCCGACCGCGAGGCGATCCTCACCGAGGCCGGGCGCAGGCTCGGCATCGTGCTGGCACCGGTCGTCGGTGCCCTCAACCTGTCGGAGGTCGCGCTCAGCGGCCCCGCCGAACTGCTTGACGGTCCGCTCGCACTCGCGGCCGTCGAAACGCTCCGGACGCGGACGATGGCGGAACACAACCGTGATCTGAGGCTCCGGATGACCGAGCAGGCGCAGGACATCGTCCTTCGCGGCGCGGCCGTCATGGTCCTCTCCGGACAACTCGGGGTCTCCTGACCGAGGCCCCACGCACCAAGGGTGCAGCGAACCCCCGCTGTCGCCCACACCCCATGAAAGGAAACGCAAATGAGGAAACTCGGCATTGTGGCGCTCGGCGCCGCTGCTGCCCTGACCCTCGCCGGTTGCAGCACCGGTGGCAGTGACTCGGCGTCGTCCGACGGCGGCAGCATCACCGTGTGGGTCGTCGGCACCGACACCCCCGATGACGCGCGTGCCTACCTCAAGGACACGTTCGAATCCGAGAACGAGGGCTGGAAGCTCACGGTCGAGGAGAAGACCTGGGCCGACGTGAGCGACACCTACGCTGCTGCGCTCCAGTCGAACGACTCGCCCGACGTGGTCGAGGTCGGCAACACCCAGACCGCGAGCTTCGCGGACCAGGGCCTGTTCCTGCCGCTCGACGACTTCGCGACCGACGACTACCTGCCGGGCCTCGTGCAGTCGGCGACGTACGACGGCGACCTCTACGCCGCCCCGTACTACGCCGGTGGCCGCATCGTCTTCTACAGCCAGCAGATCCTCGGCGACACGGCGATCCCCACCACGCTCGACGAGTACGTCGCCACGGGCAAGGAGCGCAAGACCGACACGGTGTCGGGCATCTGGGCACCGGGCCGCGACTGGTACAACGCCCTTCCCTACGTCTGGTCGCACGGCGGATTCATCGCCGAGCAGGACGGCGACACCTGGAAGGCCGGCTTCTCCAGCGAAGGCGGCATCGAGGGCCTGACGCAGCTGCAGGACGTGTACGTCAACGCGTCCAACGCGGCCAAGGACGGCGACGAGACCGACCCGCAGGTTCCCTTCTGCGCCGGTGAAGACGTCTTCCTCTCGGCTCCCGCGTGGGTGCAGTGGTCGATCACCGCGCCGGCCGACGCCGACGCGCCCGGCTGCCCCGACACCTACGGTTCGGACCTGCACGCCTTCGCCCTCCCGGGCCTCGAGGCGGGCGAGACCGCTCCGATCTTCGCCGGCGGCTCGAACATCGCCGTCGCCACGAAGAGCGCCAACCCCGAGCAGGCTCGCGCCGCGCTCGACATCATGGCGAGCGCCGGCTACCAGGACCTCCTGGCCGCCGGTGGCCTGACCCCGGGCCTCACCGCTTCGGCGGCGAACCTGCCCGACACCGAGATCGCCAAGGCCCAGGCCGTCGCGCTCGAGAACTCGCAGGTCACCCCGACGACGCCCAAGTGGGCCGAGGTCGAGGCTGCGCAGATCATCCAGGAGGCGCTCGTCAAGATCGCCCAGGGCGGCGACGTGAAGTCGATCGCCACCGACCTCGACAAGCAGATCGAGGACATCCTCAACAGCTAGTCGCTGTTGACCCAGCGCGGGGGGCGGAGTCCCACACAGCTCCGCCCCCCGTTCCCCTGCCGGGAGAGCCCCCGCCCGGCGTACCATCAGTCCCACCGCGGTCCCGCCGCGAACCACCCGAGGAGCAGCCGATGAGCGCAACCCTCACGGAACACGACGCAGCGCCGCGCACGCCCGGTACCCGCCCCCCACGACCCGATTCCTCCGCCGGTCGCGCCCCCAAGAAGAACAAGTTCCCGTTCGCGCCGTGGATGCTGCTCGCCCCCAGCATCGTGCTCCTGGGCGTCATGGTCGTCTACCCGACGATCGTGATGTTCATCACGTCGTTCACCGACCTCGAGATCAAGAACAAGATGCTCGACACCCCGGCGAACTTCGTCGGGTTCGACAACTACCTCGAGGTCTTCACCAAGTCCGACTTCCCGGCGGTGCTCGCCCGAAGCCTGGGACTCATGGTCGTGCTGACCGTGCTCATCGTGATCGGCGGCATGCTGATCGCACTGCTCATGCTGCGGCTCACGAAGGGGTGGCGCCTCCTCGTCTCCGTCGGCCTCCTGCTCGCCTGGGCGATGCCGCCGCTGTCGGCGACCGTCGTCTGGGGCTGGATCTTCGACACCGACTACGGTCTCGTCAACTGGGCGCTGAACACCATCACCGGCACGCAGGACTTCCGCGGCCACGGCTGGCTCGCCAACCCCTGGTCGTTCATGATGGTGCTCGTCATCATCATCGTCTGGCAGTCCATCCCGTTCGCGGTGTTCACCTTCTACGCCGGCCTCGGCCAGGTGCCCGACGAGGTGCTCGAGGCCTCGCAGCTCGACGGCGCGGGCGCTTGGCAGCGGTTCCGCCTCATCGTCCTGCCGTACATGCGCAACGTGCTCACGGCGGTGATCGTGCTCGAGACGATCTGGAACCTCCGCATCTTCACGCAGGTCTACGCGCTGCAACAGCAGGGCGGCCTCGCCTCCGAGACGAACGTGCTCGGCACCTACCTCTTCCGCCAGGGCCTCGGCGAGTTCGGCGTGACCGCCGCCATCGGCGTGTTCATGGTCCTCCTCCTGATGGGCATCTCCTACTACAACGTCCGTTCCAGCCTGAAGGAGGAGGAAGCGTGACCACGCAGATCTCTCCCGCCGTCCAGCTCGCCGAGACCCCGTCGGCGGTGACCCCCCGTACCCAGAAGCCCCGTCGTACGCATCGCTTCGGGGCGCCCAAGATCGTCATCAACACGGTCGCGATCCTGGTGTTCCTCTGCTCGGTCTTCCCGGTCTACTGGATGGTGAACATGTCGTTCACCCCGTCGAACCAGATCATCAGCCGCAACCCGAGCTTCTTCCCGACCGAGTTCACCTTCAAGAACTACATCACGGCGTGGACCCGCGAGGCGGCCCCCGGCCAGACCGACTTCCCGCACGCGCTCGCCTCGAGCCTGATCGTGGCGATCGCGGTCGTCATCGTCTGCGCGATCTTCGCATTCCTCGCGTCGATCGCGATCGCCCGGTTCGCGTTCCGCGGCCGGTACGTGTTCATCGTCTCCGTGCTCGTCGTGCAGATGGTGCCCGGCGAGGCGATGATGTTCACGATCTACAACATGGTCGACGACTGGCACCTCATGAACACCCTCGTCGGGTTGTTCATCGTGCACCTCGCCTCCGTCGTGCCGTTCACGATCTGGACCCTGCGCGGCTTCGTCGCCGGCGTGCCCGCCGACCTCGAGGAGGCCGCCCAGATCGACGGCTGCACGAAGGCCCAGGCGTTCTGGAAGGTCACCTTCCCGCTGCTGGCTCCCGGCCTGGTGTCGACCGGCATCTTCGCGTTCATCCAGAGCTGGAACGAGTTCCTCATGGCGCTGCTCTTCCTCAAGGGCTACAACCTCACCCTGCCGCCGTGGCTGAACTCCTTCCAGTCGGCGACCGAGGCGACGAACTGGGGTGCCGTCATGGCCGGGTCCACGCTCATCGCGCTGCCCGTCGTGATCTTCTTCCTCTTCGTGCAGGGCCGCATGACCGGCGGCCTCGTGAGCGGAGCCGTCAAGGGATGAGCGAGCAGCACCACCCCGGCGCGGCCAGCGAGCTGCGCCGGGACATCCACACGACCCTGCTCCCGGGGTTCGTCGGCACCACGGCGCCCGAGTGGCTGCTCGCGAGGCTCCGCGACGGCCTCGGCGGCGTCTGCGTGTTCGGTCCGAACATCGTCGACGCCGAGCAGCTCCGCTCGCTCAACGCGAGCCTGCGCGAGGCGAACCCGCTCGCGGTCGTCGCGATCGACGAGGAGGGCGGCGACGTCACGCGGCTCTTCTACGACCGCGGCGCCCCGTACCCGGGCAACGCGGTGCTGGGCCGACTCGACGAGACCGAGCTGACCGAGCGGGTCGCCCGCGAGGTCGGCGCGGCGCTGGCGGCCACGGGCTGCACGGTGACCTTCGCCCCCGACGTCGACGTGAACTCCAACCCCGACAACCCCGTCATCGGCGTCCGCAGCTTCGGCACGGATCCCGAACTCGTCGCGCGGCACACGTCGGCCTGGATCCGCGGCGTGCAGTCCACGGGCGTCGCCGCGAGCGCCAAGCACTTCCCCGGCCACGGCGACACCGCGACGGACTCGCATCTCGCGCTGCCGGTCGTCGACGAATCGCTCGACGTGCTCCGCGAACGCGAGCTCGTGCCGTTCCGAGCGGCGATCGCATCGGGCACCCGCACGATCATGACCAGCCACCTCCTCCTTCCGCAGCTCGATGCGGAGAACCCGGCCACCCTGTCTCCTCGCATCCTGCAAGGCCTGCTCCGCGAGGAACTGGGGTTCGAGGGCGTCATCGTCAGCGACGCCCTCGACATGAAGGGGGCGAGCGGCGTGCACGGCATCCCCGAGGCTGCCGTGCTCGCCCTCGCCGCCGGTTGCGACCTGCTCTGCATCGGCTCCGAGAACACCGACGCGCAGATGGACGAGATCAGCGCGGCCGTCGAGGCCGCGGTCGCCGCCGGGCGCATCCCGGCCGAACGCATCCGCGAGGCGGCGGCGCGGGTTCGCGCCCTCGCCTCCGACGCCCCGGCGGTCCCGACCTCGACCGCGGGCCTCGAGCCCGTGCACGGCGCCGAGGAGCTCGCGGCGTTCGCGGCGGCCTTCGAGGTGACGGATGCCGCGCGCACGCGTCTCGCGGACGCCGAGCGCGTCGGCACGATCGTGCGCATCGACACGGTGGCCAACATCGCCGTCGGCATCGCTCCCTGGGGGCCGTTCGCCTCGGCGTCGGCCGACGGCGCTCCCGACTGGTTCGCGGATGCCGCGGCCGTCGTCGTGTCCGACGAGCAGCGCCTCGGGGCCCCCGAGCTCCTGGCGGGCCCCGTGCTCGTCGTGGGCAAGGACCTGCACCGGCATCCGTTCGCGGTCGACGCGATCGACCGGCTCCGCGCGTCGCGCGACGACGTGGTGACGGTCGACATGGGCTGGCCCTCCAACGATCGTGCCTACGCCGACGTCGCGACCTTCGGCGCCTCGCGCCTGCTGGGTGCGGCCGTGCTCGCATTCGTCGGCGGAGCCCTCGCCGCAACCCCGGTGGACGCGACATGAGGCTCGGCATCGACATCGGCGGCACGAAGACGGCCGCGGTCGCCATCGGCTCCGACGGCGAGCTGAGCGACCTCGTGCGCCTGCCCACCGGATTCGGCGCACCGGCCGTGCTGTCGACCGCACGCCAGGTCGTGCAGCGCATGAGCGAGCTCGCCGGGGTCGCCGTGTCCTCGTTCGACTCGATCGGCATCGGCATCCCCGGTGCGGTCGACACCGCGACCGGCCGCGTCGAGCATGCCGTCAACCTGGGCCTCGAGGGGCTCGACCTCGGCCCGAGGCTCTCCGAAGAGCTCGGAGTCCGGGTCCGCGTCGAGAACGACGTGAAGGCCGCCGCGCTCGGCGCGCATCACCTGCTCGGCGTCGCCGACGGCGTCTCGGCGCATTCGATGGCGTACCTCAACCTCGGCACGGGTCTCGCGGCGGGCATCGTGCTCGACGGCGAGCTCCTGCGCGGGGGGCACGGCGTCGCGGGCGAGATCGGCCACATCCCGGTCGACCCGTCCGGCGTGATCTGCAGCTGCGGGCAGCGCGGATGCCTCGAGACGTTCGCCTCGGGCTCCGCGATCGCCCGAATGTGGCCGACCGCCAACCCGCTTCCGGCACGCGAGCTCTTCGACCTCGCGGCCGCCGGCGACGCGCGGGCGATCGAGGTGCGCGAGCAGTTCCTCCGCGGCGCGGCATCCGCCGTCCGCCTCCTCGCGCTGACGACCGACGTCGACGACATCGTCATCGGCGGGGGACTCGCGGCGCTCGGCGAACCGCTCCTGCTCGGCGTACGCCGTATCCTGATCGAGTGGGCGGGGGATTCCGCTTTCCTCGCCTCCACCGACCTCGCGGAACGCGTGCAGGTCATTCCCCTCGGATTCCCGGCAGCAGCCGTCGGTGCTGCGCTGGTAGGAGAACCTTCATGGCAGAACTCGTAGTCGTCGCCGATGAGCAGGCCGCAGGCGCGCTCGTCGCCGACGCGATCGTCTCGCTCATCCACCGCAAGCCCGACGCCGTCCTCGGCCTGGCCACCGGTTCGACCCCCCTCGCGACGTATCGCGCGCTCGCGACCCGCATCGGCGACGGCGCGCTCGACGTGCGCGGCGTGCGCGGGTTCGCGCTCGACGAGTACGTCGGGCTTCCGGCGGGGCACCCCGAGAGCTATCGCGCCGTCATCACGCGCGAGGTCGTCGAGCCCCTGGGGCTGACCCCCGAGCTCGTCCGCGTGCCGAACGGCGACCCCGCCTCGGTCGAGCACGCCGGCAGCGACTACGAGGCGGCGATCATCGCCGCGGGCGGCGTCGACCTGCAGATCCTCGGCATCGGCCGCACCGGGCACATCGGCTTCAACGAGCCGGGTTCCTCGCTCGCCTCGCTCACGCGCGTGAAGACGCTGACCGAGGCGACGCGCGCCGACAACGCCCGGTTCTTCGATTCGCCCGAAGACGTCCCGATGCACTGCATGACCCAGGGCATCGGCACGATCCTGCGGGCCAGGCACCTCGTGCTGCTCGCGTTCGGCGAGGCCAAGGCCGACGCGATCGCCGCGGCGATCGAGGGGCCGGTCACGGCGAGCCAGCCCGGTTCGGCCGTGCAGTTGCATCCGCACACGACCGTGATCGTCGACGAGGCGGCCGCGTCCAAGCTCGAGAACCTGGCGTACTACCGCCACGCGTGGAACAACAAGCCCGTCTGGCAGGGCATCTGAGCCCGCTCGCCTGAGTTCTTCGGGTCGAGAGCCCGGGCGGATCGATCGAACGGGACGGATGCCGCGGAGCGCGCGCTGAGGCGCCGCTCCGCGGCATCCGTCGTTCCCGGGGTGTGCGTGCCGAGCGCGCGCCGCATGCCCGCTCCGTTCAGTGGGGGAGCAGTTCTCGGATCGCGCCGATGTACGCCTCGGCGTCGAAGTCCTCGACGAGTGCGCGCTGCAGGAGGAAGCCCGGCCCCATGCCGAGGACGGCGGGGGCGACGCGTGCGGCCCATTGCTCGGGTGGGCCGTCGACGCGGTCGGGGTTGGCCTCGGCCCACGCCAGCAGGTTCGACGCGATGAGGCCGCGGAGGCGGGCGAACACGCCGCGCACGATCGAGCGGATGGCCGGATCGGCGGCCGCGTCGCCCCACAGCTGCACGATGACCCTGCCGAACGGCTCGCGGTCGATGCCGTGCAGGATGGTCGACATGAGATCGCCGGGGGAGGGCACCTCGCCGCCCTCGCGCAGTGCCTCGAGCTCGGCGGTGCGGGCGTTCAGCACGCGGTCGGCCGTGGCGGCGAAGAGCTCCTGCTTGCCGGCGAAGTGTCCGTAGATGGCCCCGGCCGAGAGGCCCGACGCCTCGATGATGTCCGCCATCGAGGTGCGCTGCAGCCCCCGTTCGCTGAAGCACCGCAGGGCCGCGTCGATGATCTCGTCGCGTCTGGCCGCACGGTGGGCATCGCTGACCTTGGGCACTTCGGGCTCCTCCTGAAACCGAACGGACATTCTTTGACAAGCCTATCGGCCGGGCTCATAATAAAGAACGAACATTCGCTTTTTATCCAAGAACTCGTGGAGGAACATCCATGTCGCATCCCGACGCGATGAAGGCGCACACGCCGCTCCTGCGTGTCACGGCGATCGCCATCGCCCTCGTCGCCCTCGTCAGCGTGGTCGTGCTGGCGTTCTCGTGGCCCTCGGTCACGTCCGAACCGAAAGACCTCCCGGTCGCGATCGCTGGCCCGGCCGAGGCCGTCGATGCCGCCTCGGAGGCGATCGACGAGCATGCCGACGGCGCCATCGCGCTCGAGACCGTCGACGACCGCGACGCCGCCGTGCAGGCGATCGAGCAGCGCGACGTCTACGGTGCGGTCATCGTCGGACCCGAGCCAGAGGTGCTCATCGCCTCGGCGGGCAGCCCGGTCGTCGCCCAGATGCTCACCGGAGTCGCCGGGAGCCTGCAGCAGGGCGTGAACGCGCAGGCGCAGGCCGCTGCTGCGGCCGCCGGCGCCCCGGCGCCCGACACGATCGTCGTCGAGGTCACCGACATCGTGCCCCTCGCCGAGAGCGACCCCCGCGGCACGGGCATCGCCACGGCGATGTTCCCGCTCGTGCTCGGCGGCATGCTGGGCGGCATCGCGATCTCGCTCCTCGTCATCGGCGCCATGCGCCGGGTCTTCGCGGTCGTCGTCTACGGCGCCGTCGGCGGACTCGTGCTCTCGGCGATCCTCGGCGGCTGGTTCGGCGCGCTGCAGGGCGGCTTCTGGGTGGATGCCGCGAGCCTCGGCCTCGCGCTCACGGCCATCGCCGCGCCGATCACCGGGTTCGTCGCGCTCATCGGCCGGGCCGGCATCGCGTTCGGGCCCGTCGTCATGCTGCTCTTCGCCAACCCGCTCTCGAGCGCCAATGCGCCGAAGGAGTTCCTCGCGGCCCCGTGGGGCGAGGTCGGCCAGTGGTTCCCGCCGGGAGCGGCGGGCACGCTGCTGCGCAACCTGTCGTACTTCCCCGAAGCCGACAACACCTTCCCGTGGCTCGTGCTCGGCGCCTGGACGATCGGCGGCCTGCTGCTCTCGATCGTGGGCCACTTCCGCACGGCGGGCGGGGCCGAGTCCGACGTCGAGGCGGCCGTCGCCGCCTGAGCGCGAGTCTCCGCGCTCCCGCGACGGAATCCGGGCTGGAGGGGCCCTGACGGGTGCCCTTCAGCCCGGAAGACGTCGCAGGAACCGAGTCAGCGCGGTGCGGGCGACCCGGCGAGGTCAGTCGGCCAGCCGGCTGCGACCATGGATGAGGCCGCTGACCGCGGCGACGACCGCGAACACGATCGCGACGACGGGCTGGCCGAGCGTCCACCAGGCGAGGGCCGCACTCGTGAAGACGACGATCTCGACCAGGGCCTGTCCGAAGAGGTCGATGCGGAACACGGCCTTCGGCGAGAGGAAGAGCGCCCACACCAGGATCGCGAGTGCCGGTGCCCCGAGGCCGACGAGCACGCCGGGCCACGGCAACGGGAAGGCCAGGAAGCCCCAGATGCCGAGGCTCACGAAGGCGAACAGCTCCAGCAGGAAGCGGAGGATGTCGTTCGGGCCGATCTTGGGTTGGGGCTGGGGGACTGCGGTGCTCACGGGAGTCCAGCCTACTTCGCGCGGCGGCGTGCAACCGCCTCGAACGGTGTCGAACGGGCGCAGGCCGACTCGAGGCATCCGCTCAGGGCTTTCGGAATCGAGGCATCCGCTCGGGGCATCTGCTCGAGGATTCTGCTCGAGGCATCCGCCCGGAATGCGACGCGATCAGCGGAAGATGATCGTGCGCGCGCCGTCGAGCAGCACCCGGCGCTCGGCGAACCACTTGACGGCCTGACTGAGGGTGCGGCTCTCTTCGTCCTGACCGATCGCGACGAGCTCGGACACCGAGCGGGAGTGGTCGACGCGCACGACGTTCTGCTCGATGATGGGCCCCTCGTCGAGGTCGCTCGTGACGAAATGCGCGGTCGCGCCGATGAGCTTGACGCCGCGCGCATGGGCCTGACGGTACGGGTTCGCACCCTTGAACCCGGGCAGGAACGAGTGGTGGATGTTGATGCAGCGGCCCGCGAGCGCCTCGCACAGCTCGGGCGAGAGGATCTGCATGTACCGGGCGAGCACGACGAGCTCGACGGCATGCGCGTCGACGGCCTCGAGCACCCGCGCCTCGAACGCGGCCTTCGCCTCGGGCGAGGTCACGGCCGCCGACTCGAACGGCACCCCGTAGAAGTCGACGAGGTCACGCAGCGTGCCGTGGTTCGAGAGCACCAGCGGGATCTCGATCGGCAGTTGGCCGGCGTGCTGGCGGAACAGGAGGTCGTTGACGCAGTGCCCGGCGGTCGAGGCCAGCACGAGCGTGCGCAGCGGCCGGCCGACCTCGTCGAGCTCCCAGGTCATGTCCCAGCGCGCGGTGACCGGCAGCAGCGCGGCCTCGAACTCGTCGCGCTGCGCAGGGGACTCGATCTGCACGCGCATGAAGAAGCGCCCGGTCTCGGTGCTCGCGAACTGCTGGCTCTCGGAGATGTTTCCGCGGGCGGCGACGATGGCGCCGCTGATGGCGTGCACGATGCCGGGCGAGTCGAGGCAACTCAGGGTCAGGACCCAGTGGTTCAGGTGTTCGGGGGCGGCGGCCGAGGTCATCCGCCCAGCGTACCGGGGCCCCGCCGTGTCAGCCGCGCGTGATGCCGGCCGCGGGCCCGGTGCGATCGCCGGAGACGTACCGCACGGAGACGTCGAGGAAATCCGACAGGATCGCGAGCAGGGTGCCGGAGGATGCCTCGGCACGACCCTCGTCGTCGAGGTGCACCTCGTCGGACCAGAACCACGAGATGCGCAACTCGACCGTCGCGCCCGGGGCGCCGACGTACTCGCCGCGCCATCGGTCGCCGTCATGCGCGAGCACGAGCTGCGGGCTCAGGAGCGAGACCGCGACGGAGGAGGGTTCGGATCGGTTGCCCGCGACATCGGTCTGCGTGACGGAGATCTCGGTCGTGCCGGCAGGCAGCCCGAGGATCGACAGACTCCACGAGCCCTCGGCGTCGGCGATCGTCGATGCGGTGCGTCCGTCGGCGGATGCCTCGATGCTCGCCCCCGGCTCGGCGGTTCCCGTGAGGATCGGGTCGACCAGCCCGCCCGCGGTGTCGGGTTCGGCGACGATGGGGGGCAGCGCCACGGTGTCGTCGGGCTCAGGATCGGGCGTCGGCGTCGGCGTCGGCGTGGGTGTCGGCGTCGGCGTCGGCGTCGACGTGGGCCTCGGCGTCGGCGTGGGGCTCGGGCTCGGCGTCGGTTCGGGTGCCGTGGTCGGTTCGGGACTCGGCTGCGACGGTTGGGGCGCGGGCGCCTGCGTCGGGACCGCGGGCCGGGCGATCGGCGGCGCGAGAGGTGGCGCCGCGTCGGCACTCGGGGGATCGGACGGCACCGTGGGGGCGATCGACGGCGGGGGGATCGGCGCGGGAGCGGCCTGCGACGCGGGCGGCGCCGCGGGCGGAGCCGGATCGGACCCGGCGGCCGGTTCTGCGGCGGACTCCGAGGCCGCGGCCGGCACGGGATCCGCTTCGGCCGGGCCGAACGACGGGAGCACGACGGCGACGGCGACCACCGCGGCCGCGAGGGTGAGCACTCCCACGCCGGTTCCGATGGCGACGCCGCCGAGACCCGCGGCCGAGGCGCCGCCGACGCCGGCCGCGACCGAACCGCCCGCGCCGCCCGCGCCGCCCGCGGCACCGCCCGCGGTGCCGGACGCACCGGCTGTCGTCGACCCACCGCTCGCGCCGAGTCCGGCGGCCCCGGCCCCGAGCGCCATGTTCGTGACGGGCGCGCCCTGCGACAGCCAGGCCGAGTACGCGGTGGCGCCGCCGACGCCCGCGACGAGCGGCAGCAGCACGAGGGCGAGCCGCGAGCCGACCTCGCGGGCCTCTGCGGCGACGATCGTGCAGCGCGCGCAGCCGTCGAGGTGGTTCTCGAGTCGCGTGGTCTCGCGGTTGCCGAGCTTGCCGCGCGTGTAGGTGCCGAGGCGCTCGATGCTCCAGTCGCACTCGGGTTCGTTCTTCGCATCGCGCAGGTGCGCCCGGATCCACGCCTGGCGCAGGCCCTCGCGAGCCCGATAGGCGAGTGCGGCGGTGCTGTTCGCGCTCATGCCGACGAGTGGGGCGATCTGGGCCGGCGTCATGCGCTCGACCTCGGAGTACCAGAGCACCTCCTGCCAGCGCGTCGGCAGGGAACGGAACGCCTGCGCGGTCGTCGACCGGTCGAGGGCATCGAGCGTCGCGGCCTCGTTCGTGTTCGGGTCCTCGAACGACTCCAGCGTGTCGAGCGTGGTCTCGTGCCGCGCGCGGCCCCAGCTCGACGCGGTGTTGCGCACGGTCGTGAACAGGTAGGGCCGGAACGCGCCCGTCGGACCGCCGCCGGCGAGGATCGCGTCGTAGATGCGGGTGAACGACTCCGACACGAGGTCGTCGGGGTCGAGCGAGCTGTACGAGCGCGCGACGGTGCGTGCGGCGCCGGAGTGGCGCTGCCAGAGCTCGCCGTACGCAGCGCGGTCGCCGCGGCGCACGCGCTCGATGAGCGCGGCGTCGGCGGAGGGCGCTTCGCGGACGCGAGGCATACCGCCTCCTGTGGGTTCGGGTAGTCGGGTGGTTCCAACCGAGAGACGGGACCTGGGCGGGATCATGACGCGGTTGGGGGGTGGCTCTTCCCCATTCCACCAGATTTCTCAGGTTTCCGCGTCATGAATCCGTGCCCCGCACGTCTCATAGATGAGGGCGACCGAGTGAAGCCCTTGCGGCCGGCCGGCATGCGGACCCCAACCTCGTGCCGGTCGCCCGTTCGATCGGTCGGCCATGGGGGTGGCGGCCGGTCGCCCGAGCGGGTCCGGAGGCGAAGGGGAACACGCCTCCGGACCCGCTCATCCGGGCCCGGCCTCCAGGAGGAGCCGAGCGGATGCCACGAACGAGCGGATGCCACGGGTCGACGCCGTCCATGCGCGGCGGACGCCATGGGGCATCCGCTCATCGCATGGTGGCTGCGGGCGCAACAGTCTCCGCGGAACTCAGGCCAGTCGGGTGCCCGCGCCCCAGACCGCGTCGACGCCGAGGTCGTCGGCGAGGAGCACGGCATCGGCCGCGTACCCGACGTCGAGCCGCCCGAGCTCGTGCCCGCGCCCGATGGCGGCAGCGGGCACCTCGGTGAGCGCCGCCACGGCGACCTCGACGGGCAGCCCGGCCTCGAGCACGGCCTGCCGCAGCGCGACGTCCTGGGTCAGGGTGGAGCCGGCGATCGAGCCGCCCTCGACGAGCCTGGCGACGCCGTCGACCACGTCGACCTCGAGCGTGCCGAGCAGGTAGCGTCCGTCGGCGGTGCCGGTCGCGGCCATCGCGTCGGTGATGAGGGCGATGCGGCCGGGTGCGCCCGCGAACGCGAGCCGCACGACGTCGGGGTGCACGTGCACGCCGTCGTTGATGACCTCGAGCGTGACGTGCTGCGCGTGCATGGCCGCGACGACCGGACCGGGTGCGCGGTGGTGGATGCCGCGCATGCCGTTGAACGCATGGGTGAGCAGCGACGCGCCGGCGTCGAACGCGGCGAGCGCCGTGTCGAAGTCCGCGCCGGTGTGGCCGACGGCGACGCGCACGCCGGCGGCCGTGAAGCGCGCGATGGCCTCGGCGGCGCCGTGGTGTTCGGGCGCGATCGTGATCTGGCGGAGCGTGCCGTCTGCGGCCTCGAGCATGCGGTCGACGGCCGAGGCATCCGCGTCCCGCAGAAGGGACGGATCATGGGCGCCCCGGAACTCGGTGTCGAGGAAGGGGCCCTCGAGGTGCGAGCCGAGCACGCGCGGGTCGCGGGCGGCGACCGAGGCGATGACCTGCAGCTGCTCGACGAGGTCGTCGACGGCGGCGGTCACGAGGGAGAGCACCGTGCGCGTCGTGCCGTGGGCGTTGTGCACCGCGAGGATGCGGTCGATGGCCTCTTCGCCCTCGTCGGCGGCCGCGCCGCCGGCACCGTGGCAGTGCAGGTCGATGAACCCGGGCGCGAGCATGCGCCCCGAGGCATCCGTCGTCGTCGCATCGGCCGGGAGCCCGTCGCGCCAGCCGTCGCCCCGGCCGACGGCCGCGACGCGGTCGCCGTCGAAGCGCACCCAGGCGTCGTCGACGACCCCGCTCGAGCGGATCAGGCGTGCGGAATGGATGACGGCGGCGGATCGTGGACTCACGAGGCAACGATAACGTCGAAGCCGTATTCGGCGAGACGCTGTCGCTGCTCGGAGGTCGCCCCCTCGTCGGTGATGACGGTCGTGAAGAGGCGGCGCGGGCCGACTGCCGCGAAGGCGCGCTTGTCGATCTTCGACGAGTCGGCCACGAGCACGGCATGCGCCGCACGCGAGGCCATGAGCGAGTTCACCGCGGCCTCGCGCTCGTCGTGCGAGGTCGGGCCGACGACGGAGTCGATGCCGTTCACGCCGATGAACGCGAGGTCGAGCGTGATGCTGCCGAGCACCGTGTCGGCGTACGAGCCGACGAGCTCGTACGAGCGCGCGTGCACGACGCCGCCGGTCACGACGGTCTTGATCTGCGGGCGCACCGCGAGCTGCATGGCGATGTTGAGCGCGTTCGTGACGACCGTGAGGCCGGGATCGGCGGCGGGCTCCATGATGTCGGCGCGCGACATCAGCGCGTCGGCGATGGCCGTCGCCGTGGTGCCGCCGCAGAGGCCGATGACGGCGCCGCGCGGCACGAGCGCGCTCGCAGCCCTGGCGATGGCCGACTTCGCGCTCGGGTTCTGCTGGTTCTTGTACCGGATCGGCAGGTCGTATGCGACGGAGTGCGCGACCGCGCCGCCCCTCGTGCGGGTGAGCAGCTGCTGCTGGGCGAGCGCGTCGAGGTCGCGCCTGGCGGTGGCGGCCGAGACGCCGAGGCGCTCGACGATCTGCTCGACCTCGACCTGGCTGTCTTCGGCGAGCAGGTCGAGCACGGCGCTGAGGCGCTCGGCACGGTTCATGCGGGGCGATCCTTTCCTGCGGAGGCGAAGAGGTCGAGCAGTCTCGCGGCCTCGGCGGCGAGGGCGTCGCGGCCGGCGGCCATGATCTTCCGCGAGTCTACGGTCGACGGGTGCGCATCGAGGTAGCTCCTGATGGCGCCCGTGAACTGCACGTTCAGGTGGGTGGACACGTTGATCTTCACGAGGCCGGCGCGGATGCCATCGACGATGAGCTCGTCGCCGACGCCCGAGGAGCCGTGCAGCACGAGCGGCACGGGCACGGCCGCGCGCAGGCGGGCGATGAGGTCGAGGTCGATCGCGGCGACCCGCTCGACCATGGCGTGCGAGGAGCCGACGGCGACGGCCAGCGCGCCGACGCCGGTCTCGGCGACGAACCTCGCGGCCTCGTCGGGGTCGGTGCGCACCCCCGGCGCGTGCGCGCCGTCCTTTCCGCCGATCTCGCCGAGCTCGGCCTCGACGAGCACCCCCGCGGATGCCGCGTGCGCGACCACTCGCCGGGTGGTGGCCACGTTGTCGGCGAAGTCGAGCTTCGCGCCGTCGTACATGACGGAGCCGAAGCCGAGGTCGATCGCGCGCAGGGCGAGGTCTGCGCTCTCGGCGTGGTCGAGGTGCACGGCCACGCGTGCGGTCGAGGCCTCGGCGATCGCGAGGGTCGCGTGGGCGATCGGATCGAGGGCGCCGTGGTAGCCCACGCAGTTCTCGGAGATCTGCAGGATGACCGGCCGCCGGGTGCGTTCGGCCGCCGCGACGAGCCCCTCGGCGGTCTCGAGGTGCAGCACGTTGAACGCCCCGACGCCGCGCCGGGCGGCGACGGCCTCGTCGAGGAGTCGGGCGGTGGGGGTGAGCGTCATACGGGGTCCTCGGGGTCTCGGGGTGCTTCGGGGTCACGGGCGCCCGTGCGTCCGTCTTCCGGCGCGGGCGCGGGCGCGGTGGCGCGACCGGTGACGACGACCTCGGCCTCGAGGTCGCGGTGGTTCGGCGCGAGCGAGCCCGCGAGGGGGGCGAGCACCGCCGAGGCCGACCACGCGGTCGCGAGCCGGGCGAGATCGCGGCGCGCTTCGGATGCCTCGGTCGTGTCGGCGTCGAACTCGACGGGCAGGCGCAGCGACGCCGCGATGGCCGCGACCGCCGCGTCGCCGGCCCCGGTCGCGTTGCCGCGCAGCACGCGCGGCAGCCGCGCGCGCACGGGCACGCCGCCCTCGGCCCGGCTGACGAGCATGAGCCCCTCCGGGCCGAGCGACACGACGACGAGTCGGGCGCCGAGCTCGAGCAGCGCTCGCGCGCCGTCGACGGGATCGGCGAGGCCGGTCGCCGCGGCGAGCTCCTCGGCGTTGGGCTTCATGGCGTAGGCGCCGGCTCTTGCCGCGTCGAGCATCGACGGCCCGCTCGTGTCGACGATCACGCGCACGCCGCCCGCGGTGAGATCGTGTACGAGGTCGCGCACGTGCTCGCCGGTGAAGCCCGGCGGAAGGCTGCCGCAGATCGCGGCGACGCGTGCGACCGACGACCCGTCGAGCGCGAGGCTCCTGGCCTGCGAGGCGAATGCCGCGGCCTCGTCGGCGTCGAGCGGGGAGCCGTGCTCGTTCAGGATCGAGGCCTCCGCGGCATCCGTGTCGACGATCGCGACGCTGCGCCTCGTGGCGCCCCCGACCGGGACGAGCTGGTGCGGCACGCCGCTCTCGACGAGGTCGTCGGCGAACTCGGCACCGGACGCCCCGCCCACCGTGGCCAGCGCGAGCACGTCGAGTCCCTGCGCGTGCAGCACACGGGCGACGTTCAGTCCCTTGCCGCCCGCCCGCGCGACACCGGTGCCGACGCGATGGGTCTCGCCGGGCCGGAGCCCCGCGACCCGCCAGGTGAGGTCGAGCGCGGGATTCGGCGTGACCGTGAGGATCACGGCGTCGCCTCGTCGGCGAGGGCCTCGGCGAGGTCGCGGGCGGCGAGGGCGGTGCCGAGCAGCCCGGCGTCGTCGCCCAGCCTCGCCTGCACGAGCTGCGGCCTGCGGTGGAAGCTCAGCCGCGCCTCGAGGCGCTCGCGCAGCGGGTCGAACAGGGCGTCGCCCGCCTGGGACAGGCCGCCGCCGATGACGATGGCCTCGGGGGCGACGATCGCCGACAGGCGTGCGAGGGCGTCGGCGAGGGCGTCGATTGCGTCGTCCCAGACGGACGCCGCGATCGGGTCGCCGGTGCGCGCCGCGTCGAGCACCTCGCGGGCGCCGGGCACGTCGATGCCGGATGCCGCGGCGTAGCGCCTCGCGATCGCGCCGGCCGAGGCGATCGTCTCGAGGCATCCGACCGCGCCGCAGGTGCAGGGCTCCCCGTCGGGGTCGGCCAGCGCGTGGCCGATCTCGCCCGCGTACCCGCCCGCCGAGTACGGGTGCCCGCCGAGGATGATCGCCCCCGCGATGCCGGTGCCGATCGCGAGCACGATCACGTCGCCGAAGCCGCTCGCCGCGCCGAGCCGGTGCTCGGCGTCGCCCGCGGCGCGGACGTCGTGGCCGAACGCCACCGGCAGGCCGAGCGCCTGCTCGGCGAGGGCGCGGATCGGGGCGTCGCGCCAGCCGAAGTTCGAGGCGAACACGCCCGTTCCGGCCTGCTCGTCGACGAGTCCGGGAACGCTGAGGCCGACCGCGGCGGGCACGACGCCGGGATGCTCGGACAGCAGGGTCGACGCGAGCCCCGGGAGGGAGGCGACGACGCTGCCGGCCGGATCGGCGGCATCGATCGGCGTCCGCGTGCGACGCAGGCCGAGCAGGCGGCCGTCGGCGTCGACGAGCGCCGACTTCGTGTCGGTTCCCCCGATGTCGAAGGCGAGCACGACGGCGCCCGGTCCGAGCGCGGAGACCTCTGCGGCGTTCATCCCGGTCGTCAGTCGTCGAGGATGACGGAACGGGTGAGGTTGCGGGGCGAGTCGGGGTCGAGGCCCCTGGCCACCGCACGGGCGAGGGCGACGCGCTGCGCGCGGACGAGCTCGGCCATCGGGTCGAGCGTTCCGGCCTCGAACCTGGCGCCGGTCGCGAGCACGTCGCCCGCGAGGCCGGCGGGGGCCTCGCCGAACTGCCAGGTGACCCGACCGGGGGCGGCGATCGCGATCGGGCCGTGGCGGTACTCCATCGACGGGTACGACTCGGTCCAGGACTGCGACGCCTCGCGCATCTTCAGCGCGGCCTCGTGCGCGAGTCCGATCGACCAGCCCTGTCCGAGGAACGAGTACTGCTCGGCGTCGACCAGCGCGGGGTCGAGCGTCTCGGCGACGGCGGTCGCGGCATCCGCCACGGCCTGGTCGAGCGACTCGCCGAGCGAGGCGCGGAACAGCGCGAGCGCCGTCGTCGCGAACCGGGTCTGCACGACCGACCGCTCGTCGGCGAACGGCAGGGTGATCGCGTCGTCGACGAGGCCGACGAGCGGCGAGTCCGCGTCGCCGATGACGCCGACGGTGCGCACGCGACCCTTGAGGCGTTCGACGACCTGCAGCACCTCGGTCGTGGTGCCCGAGCGGGTGAGCGCGACGACGGCGTCGTAGCCGCGATCCACGAACGCCTCCGACGCCGTGAACGCGTCGGTCTCGCCGTGGCCGCCCGATTCGCGGAGCCAGGCGTAGGACTGCGCCATGAACCACGAGGTGCCGCAGCCGATGACGGCGATGCGCTCGCCGCGGGCCGGAAGCACGGCCTGCTCGTCGAGGAGGGCGGCGGCCCGAGCCCAGGTCTGCGGCTGGGATTCGAGCTCTGCCGCCATGTGCGCTGCAGCTGGGGTGGAGGGCGTGGATCTCACGTGTTCGGCTCCTGACGGGGTGGCGGGCTCGTCCTCGACGAGCGTGATCGATCAATGATTGCAGATGACCGTATCTGCTGTCTAACAATCACTCGAATGCGTTCATTGGCGGCATCGTCCGACGAGCCGCCGGTTTGTGAAGGTTCTGAACAAATTCGGTAACGATCAATCACGAAGTCTTGACGGGCGACGGATGACCGTCGTAGGTTTTCCGCACCGAGTGAACGATACTGCTCGTTTATTCCGAGAAACGTTCAGGAAACAGCATTTGTGTATCGTGCGAATGCTCCGCCCTGAACGCACGCGCCGTCGCGTGAGCTGTTCCTGCGCGGTGCACCACCCACCAGAGTGAGGAATCCATCCATGAAGAAGTCACTGCGCTTCGGCTCGGCGGTCGCGATCGCCGCCGTCGCTTCGATGACACTCGCCTCCTGCGGCTTCGGCGGCGGCGGCGACGATGACAGCGCCTCCGGCGCGACGACGCTCGACCTGCTCGTGCCCAGCTACTCCGACGCGACCCAGGGCCTCTGGGAAGACGTCATCGACGGCTTCGAGGACGCGAACCCCGACATCGACGTCAACCTCGAGGTCCAGTCGTGGGACAACCTCGAGTCCGTCATCGCCACGAAGATCCAGGGCGGCGAGGCTCCCGACATCTACAACGGCGGCGCCTTCGCCGGATTCACCGCAGACGACCTGCTGTACCCGGTCGAAGACGTCGTGTCGCCCGACACGTTCTCGGACTTCCAGGACTCGTTCCTCGCCAACGCCGAGGTCGATGGCACCGCCTACGCGCTGCCGCTGATCGCGTCGGCCCGTGCGCTGTTCGTGAACAACGCGCTGCTCGAGCAGGCCGGTGTGACCGCACCGCCCACCAACTGGGATGAGCTGCTCGACGCCGCGACCAAGGTCTCCGCGCTCGGCGGCGGCATCGCCGGCTACGGCATGCCGCTCGGTTCCGAAGAGGCGCAGGCCGAGGCGGCCGTGTGGCTCTGGGGCGGCGGCGGCACGTTCGGCGACGCCGACGCGATCACCGTCGACGACCCGTCGAACCTGCCCGGCGCGGAGCAGGTCAAGAAGATGATCGACGCGGGTGCGACCCAGGCCGACCCCGGTTCGACGAACCGCTCGCCGCTGATGGACATCTTCGTGCAGGGCAAGATCGGCATGCAGGTCGGCCTCCCGCCGACCGTCGGCCAGATCGCCGACGGCAACCCCGACCTCGACTACTCGATCGTCCCGATCCCGACGAAGGACGGCTCGCCGTTCACGCTCGGCGTCATGGATCAGCTCATGGCGTTCCAGAACGACGGCGACAAGAAGGAAGCCATCACGAAGTTCTTCGACTACTACTACTCGGCCGACGTGTACGTGCCGTGGGTGCAGGCCGAGGGCTTCCTCCCCGTCACGAAGTCGGGCGCCGAGGCGCTCTCGGGTGAAGAGGCGCTCAAGCCCTTCCTCGACGTGCTGCCCGACGCGCAGTTCTACCCGAGCACCAACCCGCAGTGGTCCGCCACGGATGCCGCGTTCAAGGCGCTCTTCGGCCAGCTCCAGACGAAGCCGGCCCAAGACGTCCTGACCGAGATCCAGGCCCAGGCCGACGCCGGCTGATCCCCGCGCGACCCAGGCAACGACAGCACGACCCGGAGGGATCGGTGACCACCGACTCATGAGCACCACGTCAGATGCGTCATCGACCCGAGCGGGGGCGGCCGAGGGCCGCCCCCGCCCCGGCGGGTCGCCCGCCGAACCCGAGAGCGTGCGCCCCAAGCGCGGCGGTCGCGACCTGCTCCGCTCGCTCCCGTGGATCGGGCCCGCCCTGATCCTGATCTTCGGCGTGGTGCTCTACCCCGCCGTGGTCATGTTCTACAACTCGACCCGCGACATCTCGATCTCGGGCCTCGACAAGGGCTCGGTCGGCTTCGACAACTACATCGAGGTCTTCTCCTTCCCCTACTTCTGGCCCATCTTCGGCCGCACGATCGTGTGGGTCGTCGTGGTCGTCGCCGTGACCGTGCTCATCTCGCTCGGCCTCGCCCAGATCCTGAACAAGGCCTTCCCCGGCCGGCGCATCGTGCGCCTCGCGGTGATCATCCCGTGGGCGGCATCCGTCGTGATGACGACGATGGTCGTCTACTACGGCCTCGAGCCGTACTTCGGCATCATCAACAAGTTCCTCGTCGACGTCGGCCTCGTCGACACGCCCGAGGGCTACGGCTGGACCCGCAACCCCACGACCGCCTTCGCCTGGTCGATCGTCGTCGCGATCTTCGTGTCGCTCCCGTTCACGACGTACACGATCCTCGCCGGCCTGCAGACCGTGCCCGGCGAGGTGCTCGAGGCGGCCAAGATGGACGGCGCCGGACCCGTGCGCACGTACTGGGCGGTCGTGCTCCCGCAACTGCGCAGCGCGCTCGCGGTCGCGGTGCTCATCAACATCATCAACGTGTTCAACTCGTTGCCGATCCTGAAGGTGATGACCGGGTCCATACCGGGCTACGACGCCGACACGATCATGACGATGATCTTCAAGTACATCCAGAACCAGCACAAGGTCGATGTCGCCAGCGCCCTCTCGGTCGTCGCGTTCGTCATCGTCATCGTGATCGTCGCCATCTACGTGCGCGTGGTCAAGCCCATGAAGGAGGTCTGATCGTGGCCGTCACCGCCCCCGCGTTCGAGACGATCGACCCGCCCGCGACCTCCGCCCGCAAGCGCCGGTACACCGAGGACCAGGTGCCGCTCGGCAAGGTCCTGCTGCGCATGCTCGGCGGGCTCATCGTGCTCGTCGTCTTCGTGCTGCCCTACACGATCATGTTCTTCGGCTCGGTGAAGACGAAGTCGCAGATCCGCTCGGTCGACCCCACCTACTTCCCCACGGAGTGGCACTGGGAGAACTACATCAACATGTGGTCCACCCCCGAGACGCCGCTGCCGCAGAACCTCGTCTCGACGATCGTGATCTCGGTCTTCGCGACGCTGCTCGTGCTGCTCGTCGCGATGCCGGCGGCGTACTACACGGCCAGGTTCAAGTTCCCGGGGCGCATGGTCTTCCTCTTCCTCGTGATCGTCACGCAGATGCTCCAGCCCGCCGTGCTGACCTCCGGCCTGTTCCGCCAGTTCGTCGCGCTCGACCTCATCGACACGTGGGCGGCGATGATCCTCATCAACGCCGCGTTCAACCTCTCGTTCGCGGTCTGGATCATGCACTCCTTCTTCGCCGGCATCCCGAAGGAGGTCGACGAGGCCGCCCAGATCGACGGCGCGAGCCGGCTGACGGTGCTGTTCAAGATCAGCCTCCCGCTCGTCTGGCCGGGCATCGTCACGGCCATCGTGTTCACCTTCGTCGCCTGCTGGAACGAGTTCGCGGCCTCGCTCGTGATCCTCTCCACGGCCGGCAACCAGCCCCTGTCGGTCGCGCTCACGAAGTTCGTCGGACAGTACGAGACGAGCTGGCAGTACGTGTTCGGCGTCTCGATCGTCGCGATCGTGCCCGTCGTCATCCTGTTCATGCTCATCGAGAAGCGCCTCGTCGGCGGCCTCACCGCGGGCAGCGTCAAGTAGGCGAACCGATCATCGGATGCCGCGCACGATTCGGTGCGCGGCACGGTCAGCGGATACCGTCGAAGGCATGCTCGATTTCGGAGTGATCGCGGTACTCGGCGTCGCGGTGATCGTCGCGGTCACGGCGTTCTCGAAGCGCCTCGGTATCGCGGCGCCGATCATCCTGGTGCTCGTGGGCATCGGCATCTCGTACATCCCCGGCCTGCCGTCGTTCGAGGTGCCGCACGAACTCATCCTCGACGGGCTGCTGCCCCCGATCCTCTACGCGGCCGCGATCTCGGTGCCGACGATGGACTTCCGTCGCAACTTCTCGACGATCGCGAGCCTGTCGGTCGCGCTCGTCATCGTGACGGCCTTCATCGTGGGCTGGCTGCTGACGGCGATCATCCCGGTCGGGTTCGCCGTGGCGCTCGCGCTCGGCGCGATCGTGAGCCCGCCCGACGCCGTCGCGGCGACCTCGGTCGGTCGCCGGCTCGGGCTGCCGCCGCGCATCCTCACCGTGCTCGAGGGCGAGGGGCTCGTGAACGACGCGACCGCGCTCGTGCTGCTTCGATCGGCGGTCGCGGCGATCGCGGGCGGCATGCTGAGCCCGTGGGAGATCTCGCTCGACTTCCTCTACGCGGTCGTCGTGGCGGTCGTGATCGGGCTCGCCGTCGGCTGGCTCACGGTTCGGGTGCGCAGCCGCTTCGGCGATCCCGTGCTCGACACCGCCGTGTCGATCGTCGTGCCGTTCGTCGCCTTCATGCCGACCGAGCAACTGGATGCGTCGGGTGTGCTCGCGGTCGTGGTCGCCGGGCTCTACACGGGCCACGCGAGCCCCACCGCGTTCTCTGCCCAGGCGCGCATCAGCGATCGCATCAACTGGCGAACGATCCAGTTCATGCTCGAGAACGCGGTGTTCCTGCTCATCGGGCTCGAGATCCGCTCGCTCGTCGAGCACGTGCGGTCGACCGAGTTCGGCGTCTGGGATGCCATCGGCGTCGGTGCGCTCATCTCGGTCGTGCTGGTCGTCATACGGTTCGCCTGGGTGTTCCCGATGCTCTTCTTCATGGGGCGCGACGCGCAACGCGCCGAGGTCTCGACGTACCGCATGCACCTCGCGCTGCTCGCCGCGCGCGACCATCCACCCGCGAACGCCGCCGAAGCCCGTCGCCGCAAGCGAGCCCGCCGGTTCTACGAGCGCAAGCGCGCCGACCTCGACGAACTGCGCAACGCGCACATCGACTGGCGCGGCGGCGTCGTGCTCGGCTGGTCGGGCATGCGCGGTGTCGTCACGCTGGCGGCAGCGCAGTCGCTGCCGCCGACCACGCCGTACCGCGAGCAGCTCGTGCTCATCGCGTTCACCGTCGCCGTGCTCACCGTCGTCGTGCAGGGCGGCACGCTGCCGCTGCTCATCCGGTGGCTCGGCATCAGCGGAGGCGACGAGCTCGAAGACCGCCGCGCCCTGGCGACCCTGCTCGACCAGATCGGATACGCCGGGCTCGCCGCGCTCGACCACCCCGTGACGACCGCGGGCGTCGACCCGTCCCCCGACGTGATCGAGCGTGCCAGGCAGACCTCGTTCCTGCGCGCCGAATCGGCCTGGGAGGCGGCGCATGACGATCAGGACGGCGTCGACGCGCTCGACACCGCCCCGCATCACGAGTACCGCCAGCTGCGGCTCGCGATCGTCGACGCCGAACGCGCGGCGCTCGCCGAGGCCCGCCGCCACGGCGCCTTCCCGTCGCGGATCCTCGCGCAGGCGCAGACGATGCTCGATCTCGAGGAGACCCGACTGCGCCCGCCCCGCGAGGGGCACTGAGCGGCGCCGCACCGTCAGGCGCGGTCGTCGAGCAGGGTTGTGAAACCGGACCGCCCGAGGCATCCGCTCTCGTCACTCGCGGTCGGTGACCGAGGGCTCAACGGATCAGCCGACCCAGGGCACCCCGCCGACGCGGCGGAACTCGACGCCCAACGCGTCGAGGTGCGTGCCGAGGCCGGCGAGGCGCGCGTGGAAGTCGTCGACGTCGCGCGCGCCGCCCTCGACCACGGGACGGGCCGACGCCAGCGCCTCGGCGCTGGGCGCGGGCGACCAGGCGATCTCCGCGACGGCCGCGATGCGCGGGAACACCATGAACTCGAGGTCGGGCGTGGTGCCGAGCGTCTCGGTCCAGACGGGCGCCTCGACGCCGAGGATGTCGGCCTCGCCGAGTCCGGGCACGATCGCGGTCGGCTCCCAGCCGTAGGCCTCCTCGAGGGTCGTCCCTCCGTCGGCCCACGTGGTGCCGAGTTTCGTGCCGAGCGGGCCGGCAGGGTCGTCGGGGTACTTCATGTCGAGGTAGGCGGCGTCGGCCGGGGACATGATGACGCCTCCGCCCTGCTCGACGAACGAGGTCGTGTGCTCGCCGGCCTGCTCCCGCGGGACGACGTAGTCCCAGTACTGGCCGATCGTGCCGGCCGGCAGCTCGCGCGAGGCGCCCATCTCGTGCCAGCCGATGATCGTCTTGCCCGTGGCCGCGCCGGCGGCCGTGATGCGGCGTACGAGGTCGAGGTAGTCGGCCTCGGAGGTCGACAGCGACTCGTCGCCGCCGACGTGCAGCCACGGCCCCGGAGTCATCTCGGCGATCTCGCGCGTGACGTCGGCGAGGAACCGGTCGGTGACCTCGGCGCGGTCGGCCGAGGCGCAGAGCGAGGAGAATCCGACCTCGACGCCCTCGTACGGCTTGGGCGCGACGCCGTCGCAGTTCAGCTCGGGGTACGCGTTCAGCGCGGCGTTCGTGTGGCCGGGCAGGTCGACCTCGGGCACGACGGTGACGAACCGTTCCGCGGCGTACTCGACGATGCGGCGGTAGTCCTCCTTCGTGTAGAAGCCGCCGCCGTCGCCGCCGACCGAGGTCGCCGCGCCCGCCTCGGTGAGCGCGGGCCACGAGTCGATCTGGATGCGCCAGCCCTGGTCGTCGGTGAGGTGCAGGTGCAGCACGTTCAGCTTCAGCAGCGCGATGCGGTCGATGTGGTCGAGCACGTCTTCAACCGGGAAGAAGTGGCGCGCCACGTCGAGCATCGACCCGCGGTAGGCGAACCGGGGTGCATCGGCGACGGATGCCGCGGGCACGGTCCATCCGCCCGATGGCGTCTTCGAGGCATCCGCTCGCTCGATCTCGGCGGGCAGCAGCTGGCGCAGCGATTGGGTCGCCCAGAACAGCCCGGCGGGGGAGTCCGCCGCGAGCCGCACGCCGTCGGCGCCGGACTCGAGCGTGTAGCCCTCGGCCGCGCCGTCGGGCCCCTCGCCGTCGGCGATCACGAACACGAGGTCGGATGCCTCGGGCTCGGCGCCGTCGGACGCCTCGACGACCGGCAGCTCGAACCCCGTCGAGGGGCGTGCCACCGCGGCGAACGTCTCGGCCACGGCCGAGGCGCCGTCGCCGGAGACGACGAGTCGGCTGGACTCCTCGAGCGTGAAGGGCGCAGCGCCCGCGGGATAGGAGGCGCTGACGGGCGCGGGGACGATGCCGGTCACGGCGTCTCCGTTCTGGGATGGTGCGGCTGCGGTGCACGCGGTGAGCGCCGAGGCCGCGAGGAGTGCGGCCGCGGCGGTCGTGGCCGCGCGGGCAACGATAGCGCGGCCGGAGGTTCGGGTCGTGGTGCGGGTGCGTCGGTGCATGCGTCCTCGGGTGCGGGTGCGGGTGCGGGTGCCGGCCGCCATGGCCGGATAGGGAAGGGATCTTGACAATCAGGTCCTCCCATCCTGCCAGTCGAGCGAGCCGAGCAACAGGGTCGAACCGTCGAGGACCTCAGCGCGAAGCGGCCGGGCGTGCGCCCGCGCCGATGACCGGATGCGTCGGATCGAACGATCGGCTCGCGGCATCCGTTGCTATGCTTGCGGGGTCGCGACTGGCGTTGAGATGGATTCCCATCGGGGAGCGACTGGCACGCATCGACCGCACGCCTGGGCCGGTACGGAAGCTTCGTCGCGCGAGTCGCACGAGGCAGAACCCTCGTTTGGTCCGTACCGTCACTGAAGGAGCCAGTCTTGGCCGAGTCCGTTTTCAACGCCCCCCTGTCCGAGGTCGATCCCGAGATCGCCGAGGTGCTCGAACTCGAGCTCGGTCGCCAGCGCGACTACCTCGAGATGATCGCGAGCGAGAACTTCGTCCCCGTCTCCGTGCTGCAGTCGCAGGGCTCGGTGCTCACGAACAAGTACGCCGAGGGCTACCCCGGCCGCCGCTACTACGGCGGCTGCGAGTTCGTCGACGTCGCCGAGTCGCTCGCCATCGCGCGTGCGAAGAGCCTGTTCGGCGCCGAGTACGCCAACGTGCAGCCGCACTCGGGCGCCACCGCGAACGCCGCGGTCCTGAGCGCGATCGCCACCCCCGGCGACACGATCCTCGGCCTCGAGCTCGCGCACGGCGGCCACCTCACGCACGGCATGAAGCTCAACTTCTCGGGCAAGCTCTACAACGCCGTCTCCTACGGCGTCGACCCCGAGACCTTCCTCGTCGACATGAACGTCGTGCGCGACAAGGCCCTCGAGCACAAGCCGCAGGTCATCATCGCCGGCTGGTCGGCGTACCCGCGTCACCTCGACTTCGCCGCGTTCCGGGCGATCGCCGACGAGGTCGGCGCCAAGCTCTGGGTCGACATGGCGCATTTCGCGGGCCTCGTGGCCGCGGGCCTGCACCCGTCGCCCGTGCCCTACGCCGACGTCGTGTCGAGCACGGTGCACAAGACGATCGGCGGCCCGCGCTCGGGCTTCATCGTCTCGCGCGACACCGAGCTCGCGAAGAAGCTCAACTCCAACGTGTTCCCCGGCCAGCAGGGCGGCCCGCTCATGCACGTCATCGCGGCCAAGGCCACGGCGTTCAAGATCGCCGCCTCCGAAGAGTTCCGCGACCGCCAGGAGCGCACCATCCGCGGCGCGCAGATCCTCGCCTCGCGCCTCACGGCGGATGACTCGCGTGCCGCGGGCATCGACGTGCTCACGGGCGGCACCGACGTGCACCTCGTGCTCGCGGACCTCCGCAACTCGAAGATCGACGGCCAGCAGGCCGAAGACCTCCTGCACGAGGCGCGCATCACCGTCAACCGCAACTCGGTGCCGTTCGACCCGCGCCCGCCGATGGTCACCTCGGGCCTGCGCATCGGCACGCCCGCGCTCGCGACCCGCGGCTTCGGCGACGCCGAGTTCACGCAGGTCGCCGACATCATCGCGCTCGCGCTGCAGGGCGAGGCGGATGTCGCCGAGCTCCGCTCGCGGGTCGAGTCCCTCACGGCGGCCTTCCCGCTCTACCCGGGCCTCGCCCAGTAGACGTCGCCGTTCCGAGCAACCCGCTCACCTGTTCGCAACTCAGGACCTCCGGCGCGACACGCCGGCGCTCGACGCTCCGGTCGGCGTGTCGGCGCAGATCTCCTGGGTTGCGGACGGGGCAGCAGAGAGTGAGACAACCATGACCGCCATCACGCTCGACGGGGTCGCCACGGCGTCCGCCGTCAAGTCCGAACTCGCGGCCCGCATCGCGGCGCTGCGCACCGCGGGCGTCGTGCCGGGTCTCGGCACGCTGCTCGTCGGCGATGACCCCGGTTCGCGCTCGTACGTCGCGGGCAAGCACCGCGACTGCGCCGAGGTCGGCATCGAGTCGATCCGCGTCGACCTCCCGGCCACGGCCACGCCGGCCGACGTGCGCGCCGCGATCGCCGACCTCAACGCGGCATCCGAGGTCACCGGCTACATCGTGCAGCTCCCGCTGCCGGCGGGCCACGATGAGAACGCGATGCTCGAGCTCATCGACCCCGACAAGGACGCCGACGGGCTGCACCCGACCAACCTCGGGCGCCTCGTGCTCGGCGTCTCGGGCGAGCTCGCGTCGCCGCTGCCCTGCACCCCGGCCGGCATCGTCGAGATGCTGCGGCGCTACGACGTGCCGATCGCCGGGCGCCACGTCACGGTCATCGGCCGCGGCATCACGGTCGGGCGCCCGCTCGGGCTGCTGCTCACGCGCAAGGGCCTCGACGCGACCGTCACGCTCACGCACTCGCGCACGATCGACCTCGCCGCCGAGGTGCGGCGGGCCGACATCGTCGTGGCCGCCGTCGGCGTGCCGCATCTCGTGAAGCCCGACTGGGTCAAGTCGGGTGCCGCCGTGCTCGACGTGGGCATCACGCGCGTGCTCGACGAGGCGACCGGCAAGGGCCGCCTCACGGGCGACGTCGACCCCGCGGTCGCCGAGGTCGCAGGCCACCTCTCGCCGAACCCCGGCGGCGTCGGCCCGATGACCCGCGCGATGCTGCTCGCGAACGTCGTGAAGGCGGCCGAGCTGCGCCTGGCGGGCTGACCGGCACCACGCACTGAGAACGGCGGATGCCGCGGGCCGAGGCTCGTGGCATCCGTCGTTCTGGTTGCAGGGCGGGCCGGCAGAGCAGGGTGACGGACGGTGCCGGCGCCGGTGCGCGTCGCCTGACGGTCGCCCGGCGTTCACCGCACGCTCATCGGGCGGCAACGCGTCGCCCGTAGCGTCGCAGCATGCTCGAAGACGGGCGGCCCTCGGGCCGCGCCATGCACCCCGCCCCGCGGGTGGTCGCGGTGATCCCCGCACGGGGCGGATCCAAGGGGCTGCCGGGCAAGAACCTCGCCGAGGTCGGCGGGGTCCCGCTCGTGACGCGCGCGGTGCGGGCAGCCGGTTCCGCCCGTCGCATCGACGCCGTGCTGGTCTCCACCGACGACGACGGCATCGCCGAAGCGGCGAAGGCCGCCGGCGCGGGCGTGGTCAGGCGCCCCGACGACCTCGCGAGCGACACGGCGACCTCGGAGTCCGCCCTGCTGCACGCATTGCACAGCGTCGCCGCCCACACGGGAGTTCGGCCCGAGGTGCTCGTGTTCGTGCAGGCGACGTCGCCGTTCATCGATCCGGCTTCGCTCGACGCCGCGGTCGAGCGCGTGCTGCACGGCGAGGCCGATGTCGTGTTCTCGGCCGCGCCGAGTCATGTGTTCCTCTGGCGCGAAGCGCAGGGCGGGGGCGAGGCGCCCGGCGGAGCAGAGGCGCCCGAACCCCGCGGCGAGGCGCCCCGCGGCATGGTCGGCGTCAACCACGAGGCATCCGCTCGCCCGCGTCGGCAGGACCGCGAGCCGGAGTTCGCCGAGACGGGCGCGTTCTACGTCATGCGCGCCGACGGGTTCGCACAGGCGGGGCACCGGTTCTTCGGCCGTATCGGCATCGAGCGGGTGCATCCCGACCATGCGATCGAGATCGACGACGCGGCCGACCTCGCGCGCGCACGACTGCTCGCACCCGCCATCGACGCGGCGGTCGCGCCCGGGCCTCCGATCATCGACGTCGACGCGCTCGTGACCGACTTCGACGGCGTGCACACCGACGACACCGCCTGGGTCGACACCCTCGGCCGGGAGTCGGTGCGCGTGAGCCGCTCGGACGGCGCCGGCATCGCCCGCCTGCGCGCTGCCGGCCTGCCGGTGCTGATCCTCAGCCGCGAGGCGGATCCCGTCGTCGCCCGCCGGGCCGAGAAGCTCGGCGTCGAGTGCCTGCACGGCGTCGAGGCGAAGGGCGAGGCGCTCGCCGATTGGGCGTCGGGTCGTGGCATCCGCCTGGATCGCATCGCCTACCTCGGCAACGACCGCAACGACCTGCCGGCGCTCGAACTGGTGGGCTGGCCGATCGCGGTGCGCGACGCGGTGCCCGACGTGCTCGCCGCCGCCAGGCACGTGCTGGGCCGTCGAGGCGGCCACGGAGCCGTGCGCGAGGCGGCCGACCTCATCCTCGCCTCGCGCGAGCTCGCCGCACGGCGCGAAGAGCGCCGGGACGAGCACCGCGAAGACTATCGCGAAGACCACCGCGAACCCGCCACCGCGCGATGACGAAGGAGCACCACATGTCGGTCCGCATCGGACGTTCGCTGATCGGCCCGGGGCAGCCCGTGTACGTGATCGGCGAGATCGGCCTGAACCACAACGGCGACGTCGAGATCGCGAAGCGACTCATCGACGTCGCGCTCGAGTCCGGCGCGCAGGCGGTGAAGTTCCAGAAGCGCACGCCCGAGATCGCGACGCCCGAGCACATGCGCGACGTCGAGCGCGAGACGCCGTGGGGCACGATGACCTACCTCGAGTACCGCCACCGAGTCGAGTTCGGCGAGGCCGAGTACCTCGAGATCGCCTCGTACGCGATGCGCGCCGGCCTCGACTGGTTCGCCTCCCCGTGGGATGTGCCGTCGGTCGGGTTCCTCGAGCGGCTCGACGTGGTCGCCCACAAGGTCGCCTCGGCCTCGCTCACCGACCTCGACCTGCTCGACGCGCTCGCCGCGACCGGCAAGCCGATCATCGCCTCGACCGGCATGTCGACGATCGAGGAGATCGACCGGGCCGTCGACCGCCTCGGCACCGACCGGCTCGTGCTGATGCACGCCACCTCGAGCTACCCGATGCCGCCCGAGGAGGCGAACCTGCGCATGATCGACACGCTGCACGCGCGCTACCCGGGCGTGCCGATCGGCTACTCGGGGCACGAGCGGGGCCTGCAGATCTCGCTCGCCGCCGTCGCGCTCGGCGCGGTCGCGGTCGAACGCCACATCACCCTCGATCGTGCCATGTGGGGATCGGACCAGGCGGCCTCGCTCGAGCCGCAGGGCTTCGAGCACCTCGTGCGCGACATCCGCATCATCGGCGACGCCATGGGCGACGGCGTCAAGCGCGTGTTCCCCGGCGAGGAGGCGCCGCGCGCGAAGCTCCGCCGGGTGCCGGCGTGAGCGTCGAAGCCCCGAAGCGAGCGGATGCCTCGAGCCGGCGCCTGCTCGTGATCGCCGATTCCGACTCCTACGTGAAGTGGGGCGCGGCGCTCGCCTCGAAGCTGCCCGCCCCGTGGCACGTGCAACTCGCGGTGCTCGCCTCGCCCGTGCGGCCGAGTGCGACGCAGCTCGCCCACGCGCTCGCCGGCACCCGGTTCACGCCCGCGGACGCCCTCGTGCTTCGCCTCGACGAGCTCGATGCACTGCTCGACGAGTTCGACCCGCATGCCGTGCTGCTCTCGCTGCGCGGACCGTTCGTGCGGGTCGTCGCGCCCCGCATCGAGCAGCGGCCGAACCGGCCCGTGCTCGTGAGCGGGTTCCCCGGCCTCACGATCCCGGCCGTGCCGAAGGCCGTCGTCTACCGCGAGCAGACCGACCTCGTCGTGCTGCACAGTCGCCGCGAGGTGCGCGAGTTCCGCGCGAACGCGGCCGAGCTCGGCTTCGGCACGACCTTCGCGCTCGCGACGCTGCCGTTCCTCGCCGGCGGGCGGGCGCGGCTCGAGGCGGCAGCCGTCGTGCCGGCAGAACCCGTCGCACCTGTGGAGCCCGCCGTGCCCGAGGCAGCCGCTCGTGGCGACGTCGTGTTCGCCACGCAGGCGAAGGTGCCGGCGGAGCGCTCGGACCGTGTGCACCTGCTGGCCGCGTTCGCCGAGCTCGCGCGGCGCGAGCCCGGCCGGCGGGTCATCGTGAAGGTGCGCGCTCGCCGCGGGGAGGCGCAGACGCACGAGGAGACGTTCGACTACGCCGACCTCATGCCCGAGGTCGGCGCGCCCGTGAACCTCGTCGTCGAGGACGGCCCCATGGCCGAGAAGCTCTCACACGCGGGCGCCCTCGTGACCGTGAGCTCGACGGCGGCGCTCGAGGCGATCGCGCTCGGAATCCCGACACTGCTCGTCGACGACTACGGCGTCTCGCCGGCGATGATCAACACGGTCTTCGAGGGCTCCGGCCTGCTGGGATCCACCGACGAGCTCGTCGCCTCCCGCTTCAGGACGGCGGATGCCGCGTGGCTCGCCGACAACTACTTCCATCCGCCCGACGCCGACGACTGGCTGCGTCGGCTCGAGGCCTTCGTCGAAGCGCGGGAGATCGTGCCGCTCCGGCGCCTCGAGCGTCGGCTGGACCTCGCCGGCGGGCGACTGCGCATCGCGTTCGAGCGTCGACGCATGCTCGGCGAGCACGACCGGAGCCTGCTCGGAGCGCTCGCATGGGGCGTGGGCGTGCCGGCGCGCGGCGTCGTGCGGCGGATGCGTCGCCTGCGCGGGCGCGTGACGGGCGGGCCGTCGCCCGTGCCGGTTGCGACGGGGGTGGACCGCAGCGGGCCTTCGTCCTGGGTCTCAGTCGACGGGAGCGGTGTGCAGGCCGACGTGACCGAGGTAGGCCTGCGCGTTCCGGTGCAGTGACGCCTGCTCGTCGGCGGTGAGTTCGCGCCGGACCTTGGCGGGGACGCCCGCGACGAGCGAGCCGGGCGGAACGATGGTGCCCTCGAGCACCACGGCGCCGGCGGCCACGAGCGAGCCGGCGCCGATCACCGCGCCGTTCAGCACGGTTGCGCTCATGCCGATGAGGCTGCCGTCTTCGATCGTGCAGCCGTGCAGCACGGCGCCGTGTCCCACCGAGACGTCGGTGCCGATGGTGAGCGGGAAGCCCCGGTCGACATGGCAGACGACGGTGTCCTGCAGGTTCGAGCGCTCGCCGAGCACGATCGGTTCCGCCTCGGCGCGCAGCACCGCGTTGTACCAGACGCTCGATTCAGCGGCCAGGCGCACGTCGCCCACGATGACGGCGCCGGCCGCGACGAACGCGGTGGGGTCGAGGACGGGAGCCGGCACGTCGGCGATCGTGAGCACGCGGGAGGCGGGATCGGATTTCATGCCGCCAGCCTATGCGCCGGAGTCGATGCCCGGCGGGGCGCCGCATGCAGCATGGGTGCGGTTCGCCGCTCCGAGCGCTCGTAGGATCGGAGGATGTCGACCGATGCCAGCTCCGCCGAGTCCGTGTCCGCCGCAGCCACGCCCGCGCCGAGCCATTCGGCCGTCGACGCGGTCATCGCCGCCCTCACCGCGCAGGGCGTGGAACCGCGCGTGGTGTGGTTCGACGACGCCGTGACGACGGCGCAGCTCGCGGCCGACGCCCTCGGCGTCGAGGTCGGCCAGATCGCGAACTCGCTCATCTTCACGCTCGACGACGAGCCGATCCTCGTGCTGACCTCGGGCGCGCACCGCGTCGACACCGAATGGCTCGGCGAGCGTCTCGGCGGTGTCATCGGCCGCGCCTCGAAGGACGTGGTCAAGACCGCGACGGGGCAGGTCATCGGCGGGGTCGCGCCCGTGGGACATCCGACGCCGGTGCGCACGTACGTCGACGTCGACCTCGCGGCCTTCGACGAGGTGTGGGCGGCGGCCGGGCACGCGAAGACGGTCTTCCCGACGACCTTCGACGAGCTCGTGCGCATCACGGCCGGCACGCCCCACCCCGTCGTCCCTTCGGAGGCGTAGCCTGCATCTCCCCGACCCCCGCGCCATCCGCGCCCGTCGCAACAGCTCCTCCCCAAGGGCCGGCTGCTCCGCTGCGGTCACAACCTGTCGCAGACTCCGACACTGATGCTGTGGCGGGGTCAGTGTCGGAGTCTGCGCATCGTCACAAGGGCGACGCGCTCTGATTCCCTTGGGCTGGCCGAACTGCGAGGGGCGGTGAGCAGGAGACCTCGACGGAGGACTGATGGCCGAACACGACGCCTCCGGGCAGGCGCGTCGAACAGACTCGGTGGGGTACATCCTGCGCATTCGCCGCAGGTGCGACCTGAACCAGCGCGAGCTCGCTGCCGCAATCGGGCTCTCGCAGTCGCAGGTGGCGCGCATGGAGAACGCTCAACGACCGGTCGATGTCGAGGTGCTCGATAGGATCCTGCAGCTCGGTGGATTGCGCCTCGCGGTCCTCGACGAGGATGGTGCGGAGGTGAGATCGATTTCATCGGACGCGATTCGAGACAATGCCGACCGACGTCTTCCCGCACACCTCGACGTTGAGGCGCACGTTCGTCCGCCGCTCTCCAGGTTGCTCGTCGGGCATCGTGATCGTGTCGAACCGATCGCCTCGTATCAGCACCGTGAAGCGCGCGACCGGCGACGGCGAGCAAGTTCGCAGATGACCGGTGACCAGGTCCTCGATGACCAACCGACGCGACAGGAATTGCTCCACGCCGTTGAAACCGATCGGGAGGCGCGGCGGAATCGCGCGGCGATCCGAACTTCGGACCTGCTCAGCGTCGACTGCGCTTGTCCGGTCGCCTGCTGGGAGTCGGAGGGTTGCGTGCCGGACTGCTCATGCCGATGCGAGGCATCGTTCCACGAGACTGATCAGAGCCTTGACGCTGCTCGGCCGGGTTGGACGAAGTGAGCGCCAAGGACCGGGCATGCCGGGTGCGACGATGCCAGACGCGGCAGGCCCACGCGCAGCGGCATGGCCGGCATCGAGGTGCCCGGTGCCGAGGCGGCGCTCAGACGTCGCGCCTGGCGCCGTCGCTCGGGCGCACGACGAAGGTCGTCGGTGCGCCGAAGCCCTGCTCGGCGAACGCCGTGCGCACCTCGCGCTCGACCACGGGCACGAGCGCGTCGATGACGAGTGCGATCGCGGAGCCGCCGAAGCCGCCGCCGGTCATGCGCGCGCCGATCGCGCCGTTCGCCTGCGCGGTGCTCACCGCGAGGTCGATCTCGGGCACGGTGATCTCGAAATCGTCGCGCATCGAGACGTGCGAGGCGTCGAGCAGCGGTCCGATAGAGCCCGCGCCGTGCTCGCGCAGCGTGCGGACCGTGTCGAGCACGCGCTGGTTCTCGGTCACGATGTGTCGCACGCGGCGGAAGGTCTCGTCATCGAGCACGGCGGCCGCGCGTTCGAGGTCGTCCACGCGCACGTCGCGCAGCGACTCGACGCCCAGCGCCCTCGCGCCCGCCTCGCATGACGCGCGCCTTGCGGCGTACCCGCCGGTCGCATGCGCATGCGTGACGTTCGTGTCGATGACGAGGATCGAGAGGCCATCGGCGACGAGCCCCAGCGGGATCACCTCGGCGTCGAGGCTGCGGCAGTCGAGGAACACCGCCGCGTCGACCTGCGAGAGCAACGAGGCCGACTGATCGAGGATGCCGGTCGGCGCTCCGACGACGCGGTTCTCGGCGAGTTGACCGACTTTGGCCAGTGCGGGCCGATCGAGGCCGAGCCGCCAGTGCTCGTCGAGGGCGAGGGCGACCGAGCACTCGATCGCCGCCGATGACGACAGGCCGGCCCCGACGGGCACCGTGCTCGAGATGTGCAGGTCGACGCCCGGCACCGAGGCGAGATCGGCGCCGAACTGTCCGAGGGCCCACGCGACGCCGAGGGGATAGGCCGACCACCCGTCGAGCGACTCGGGCGACAGCTCGTCGAGATGCACCTCGACGACCTCGCTCGTGAACGTCGAGGAGACGCGTACGACACGATCGTCGCGGGCGCCGAGGGCGACGCAGGCCCGCTGGTCGATCGCGAACGGGAAGACGAAGCCGTCGTTGTAGTCGGTGTGCTCCCCGATGAGGTTGACGCGTCCGGGGGCCGACCAGACGCCGACCGGGTTGCGGCCGTACCGCTCGATGAAGCCGGCGGCGGTCTCTGCGGCGGGGTCCACGGCGTTGGCGGCGTCGGTCATGCTCGAGTTCCTTCGGAGTCGGTCGTGGGTGCGGGGCCGACAGCGGGGTCGGCGGTGAGTGCGGAGTCGGCAGCGGAGTCGGTGTCGACGACGGCATCCGCCTCGGCGATCGCGCGTCGCAGCGCGTCGGCCGCCGCCTCGGGCGTGACGTCGCCGATCCACGCGCCCATCGCCGCCTCGGACCCGGCGAGGTACTTGAGCTTGTCGGCCGCGCGGCGCGGGCTCGTCAGCTGCAGCATGAGGCGCACATCGTCGCGATGCTCGTGCACGGGGGCCTGGTGCCAGGCGGCGATGTACGGCGTGGGGGTGTCGTAGAGCCGGTCGACGCCGCGCAGCAGGCGCAGGTAGAGGCCGGCGAGTTCGTCGCGCTCGGCGAGCGAGGTCGCCGCGAAGTCGGGCACGTGCCGGTGGGGGAGCAGGTGGATCTCGATCGGCCAGCGCGCGGCGAACGGCACGAACGCGGTCCAGTGCTCGCCCGAGATCAGCACGCGGGGGCCGTTGCGCTCGCGCTCGAGGATGTCGGCCATGAGGCCGGGGCCGTAGTCGTCGATCGCCGCGAGCAGCCGCTCGGTGCGCGGGGTCACGTAGGGGTAGGAGTAGATCTGCCCGTGCGGATGCGGCAGCGTCACGCCGATCTCGCGCCCGCGGTTCTCGAACGGGAAGACCTCCGCGACGCCGGGCATCGCCGACAGCGCCGCGGTGCGCTGCGCCCACGCCTCGATGACGGTGCGGGCGCGCGAGCGGCTCAGCGAGCCGAACGACCCCTCGTGCGCGGGGCTGAAGCAGACGACCTCGCACCGGCCGACCGAGGTGCGGGTGCGCTCGAGCCCGATGCGGCGGAGATCGGCGAGCGTCTCGGCCGGTGAGGCACCGAGCGAATCAGGGTCGGCGAGCTCTGGTCCGAACGACGGCGACCGGTTCTCGAACACGGCGACGTCGTACACGCTCGGGATCTCGGAGGGGTTCTCGGCGGTCTGCGGGGCGAGCGGATCGAGATGCGCTGGTGGCAGGAAGACGCGGTTCTGCCGGGCGGCCGCGATCGAGATCCACTCGCCGGTGAGCGGGTCCTGCCGCATATGCGCGTTCGCCGGGCGGGGGTCGAGCGCGCGCTCGTCGACCGCCCGCTCGGACGGCAGCGTCGTGTCGGCGTCGTCGAAGTAGATGAGCTCGCGGCCGTCGGCGAGCTCGGCCCGGCGCACCGCGATGCGGTCGTCGGCGACGAAGGCAGAGGCAGAGGAAGAGGCGGAGGCGGAACCCGGTTCGGTGTCGTGCACGCGGCAACCCTACGCGATCTTCGTTTTGCAAACAACCGGGTTTCGTATTGCAAAATGCGCCTGCGTCGTCGAAGATGCCCATATGACGGATGTCGCGACCGGGCCACACACCGCGCTGAGCGCGCCCGAACGGCGCGAACGTGCGCTCGCCCTCGTCGCCGAACGCGGCTTCGTGCGCGTCGCCGAGCTGAGCGGCGTCTTCGGCGTCACGACCGTCACCGCGCGCGCCGACCTCGACGCGCTCGAGCGGCAGGGCTCCATCCGGCGGGTGCACGGCGGCGCGGTTCCCATCTCGTCGCTCATCGAGGCCGAGCGCCCCGAACGCGAACCGACGTTCGAAGAGGCGCTCGCGGCATCCGTCGAACCGAAGCGGCTCATCGGCGTGCTCGCGGCGTCCCTCGTGCGCAGCGGCCAGAGCATCATCCTCGACGTCGGCACGACGACGCTGCAGATCGCCCGAGCGCTGCGGGCGCGAGGCGACCTCGACGACGTCACGATCTTCACGAACGGCCTGTCGATCGCCCTCGAGCTCGAGCCCGAGATCCCGCGGTTCACGGTCATCGTCACCGGCGGAACCCTGAGGCCGAAGCAGCATTCGCTCGTGCATCCGCTCGCCGGCTCGATGCTCGACGAGGTGCACGTCGACCTCGCGTTCATCGGATGCAACGGGGTCGACCCCGTGCACGGCGTCACGAACGCGAACCTGCCAGAGGCCTCGGTGAAGACGCTCATGCTGCGCGCCGCCGCCCGTTCGGTCGTCGTCGCCGACGCCGCCAAGCTCGGCGAGGTGCACCTCGGCAGGATCGCCGCCGTCGACGCCTTCGACACCCTCATCACGGATGCCGCGGCGCCGCCGGCCCTCGTCGAGGAATTGCACGAGGCGGGGCTCGCGACCGTGCTCGCGAACGGCCCCGCTCGAGACCCTAGAGTGGAGGCATGACGCTTCCCACGGGCGAGCAGTTCGTGCTCGAGACCTCGACCGCGAGCGGTGACCTCAGCGCGACCATCACCGGCGTCGCCGCGGGTATCCGCGCCCTCAGCATCAACGGCATCGACCTCGTGCCCCCGTTCGCCGAAGACGTGCCGCCGCCGAGCGGGGCGGGCATCGTGCTGGTGCCCTGGCCGAACCGCATCCGCGACGGCATCTGGACGAACGACGGCGTCGAGCACCGCCTCGCGATCACCGAGCCCAAGCTGAACAACGCGATCCACGGGCTGCTGCGCTACACCGAGTACCGGCTCGTCGACCAGCAGCGCGACTCGGTCACGCTCGCGGCGACCGTGTTCCCGCAGCTCGGCTACCCGTACCTGCTCGAGACGGCGGTGCACTACGAGCTCGTCGCCGACGGGCTCCGCGTCACCCACCACCTCGAGAACCAGGGCGGCGAGGCGGCCCCGGTCGCCATCGGCACGCACCCGTTCCTCAAGATCGGCGGCGTGCCCACGGCAGACCTCGTGCTGCGGCTCGACGCCGCCAGCCACATCGAGGTCGACGAGCGGCTGCTGCCCACGGGCGAGGTGCCGGTCGACGGCACCGAATGGGATCTCCGCGACGGGCGCCGGGTCGGCGACCTCCAGCTCGACGATGCGTTCGGCGAGGTCGCGAGCCGCGACGGCGAGGTCCTGCACTCGCTCACCGCACCCGACGGCCGACGCGTGTCGGTCTGGGCCGACGACGAGTTCGAGTACGTGCAGGTCTTCACGAGCCGCAGCTTCCCGGGCGAGGAGGGTGACGTCGCCATCGCGATCGAGCCCATGACGGCGCCTGCCGAGGCGTTCAACTCGGGGCGCGGACTGCGCTGGCTCGATCCTGGCGAGGCGTGGGAGCTCTCGTGGGGCATCCGCTTCGAGGGGTTCACGGCCGAGTAGCGGCATCCGCCCGACCGCTCGCGCTGCTCGGTGGCGCCCAGCTCGGCGGCGCCCAGCTCAGCGGCGCCCCGCTCGGCGGCGCCCAGCTCAGCCGGTCGCGCAGCTGCCCGAGCCGACCTGCCGCACGAGCGAGGTCGCGTCGCCCGCGAACGCGGTGAGCGTCGACACCGGAATGGCGAAGCCGACGTTCTCGACGCCCTCCGACTTGGCGAAGACGACGCCGCCCACCGCGCCGTCGCCCGTCAGCACCGGCCCGCCCGAGTTGCCGTGATCGACCTGCGCCGCGAGGGTCATCACGTCGCGGGTCGACGATCCGCCGCCCTCGACGAAGGTCACCGGCCCCTCGGCCATGACGGTGCCGGGGCGCAGATCGAGCGGACCGCCGAACGGATACCCCGCCACGGCGATCTGCGACCCGGTCGGCGGGTCGGCGATCGGCAGCGGGGCGGCGTCGAGGTCGTCGACGGCGATGACCGCGAGGTCGAGGCCGGCGTCGAAGGCCACGATGCGGCCCGAACGTGCCGGGAGGCCCGGCGTCTCCACGACGGGTTCGCTCACCCCGGCCACGACATGCGCGTTCGTCACGATGCGGTCGGGCGCGATGACGAACCCGCTGCCCGACATCGAGACGCCGCATTCGAAGGCCGTGCCGGTGATGCGGACGACGGATGCCGCGGCCGCCACGATCTCGGGATCGTCGACCTCGCCCGACGGCACCTGCGGCGCGACCTCGGGCACCTCGAGCACGTCGACGAGCCACGGCAGCGCCTCGCCGACGGCCGCGCTGCGCACCTCGGCGAGGAAGCGCTGCGCGGGTTCGGGGGTCAGTGCATCGACCGTGGACAGCACGCGCGATCCCGCGATCGCGGGGGAGAGCACGGGCACGCCCATGGCCGAGACGCCCGAGGCGACGAGCACCACCACGAACACCGTGACGAGCAGGTTGCCGACCGCGCCGAGCAGGCGGTCGACGATGCCGAGCTTCACGGCCGCCGCACCGCGCCCGAGGGCCGCGCCGATGGCGCCGCCGATCGAGGCGCCGATGCCGATGAGCAGCAGGGCCGCGCCCAGCGCTGCGGGTGCGCGCCACTCCGGAGCGGCGACGAGGCCGGTGACCCATGGCATGGCCAGGGCCGCCGCGGCCGCGCCGAGCACGACGCCGATGAGTCCCGCCGCCGTTCGCAGCAGGCCGGCACGGTAGCCGTTCGCGACCGCGCCGATGAAGACGATGACGAGGAGGATGTCGAGCACCAGGCTCCAGTCCATCGGTGCTCCGTTCTTCGGGTCGGCATGATCGGGTCGGGCGTTGCGAGGTCGCGTGTCAGGGCCGGGGCGCCGCACGTCGGCGTGAGCCGAGGAGTCCAGCCTGCGGCATCCGCCTCTGAGCATGCTGCGAGCCGAGCCGAGCCGAGCCGAGCCGAGCCGAGCCGAGCCGAGCCGAGCCGAGGCCGGCCGCGCGTCGCGTGTGCGCGATTCCACCATGCTCGATGCGTCGACGCCGCGCCGGCTCGTGGACGCCGCACAATCGCCCGCCGCCCGAGCGCGGCGGTCGGCTAGCCTCGACACCAGCCCGGGCCGTTCGGGCGTTCACACGATGAGGAGTGACCCATGCGCGTCGGCATGTTCCTGAACTACGCGGGCGGATTCCGCGAGGTGGCCGACGAGGTCGTCGAACTCGAGCAGGCCGGCGTCGACCTCATCGCGATGCCCGAGGCGTACTCGTTCGACGCGGTCAGCCAGCTCGGATTCCTCGCGGCGCGCACCTCGCGCATCACGCTGGCCTCCGGCATCCTGCAGCTCTACACGCGCACGCCGAGCCTGACCGCGATGACCGCGGCGGGCCTCGACTACGTCAGCGACGGCCGGTTCGAGCTCGGCATCGGGGCATCCGGTCCGCAGGTCATCGAGGGCTTCCATGGGGTCAAGTACGACGCGCCGGTCGGTCGCATCCGCGAGATCATCGAGATCTGCCGCATGACCTGGCGTCGCGAGCCCGTCATCCACCAGGGCCGCAACTACCGCATCCCGCTGCCGGCGGGCGAGGGCACCGGACTCGGCAAGCCGCTGAAGCTCATCAACCACCCCGTGCGCGACCGCATCCCGATCTCGGTCGCCGCGCTCGGGCCGAAGTCCGTCGAGCAGACGGCCGAGATCGCCGACGGCTGGCTGCCCATGTTCTACCACCCCGAGAAGGCGGCCGACGTGTGGGGCGGTGCGCTCGCCGCGGGCGGCGCGAAGCGCTCCGACGAGCTCGGTGCGCTCGACGTCTACGCGAGCCCGGCGCTCGCGATCACCGACCGGCCGGAGCTGGCGGCGATGGCCCTTGCCTCGGTGAAGCCGCAGCTCGCGCTCTACGTCGGCGGCATGGGCGCGCGCGGCAAGAACTTCTACAACGACCTGATCTCGAGCTACGGCTTCGAGGCGGATGCCGCGCGCATTCAAGACCTCTACCTCGAGGGTCGTCGCGACGAGGCGATCGCCGCCGTGCCCGATGAGCTCGTGCGGGCGATCTCGCTCGTCGGCACGGCCTCCGAGGTCGCCGAGCGCGTCGCGGCGTTCCGCGAATCGGGCGTCACGACGCTCGCCGTCACGCCGCTCGCGCGCTCGTCGGCCGAGCGCGTCGGGCTCATGTCGGCGTTCCGCGAGATCGTGGGCTGAGCCTCCTTCCCCGTCGCCGACGCCCAGGACACGCATTCCCCGGTGCGTCGTCGACAACGTGGTCGCGCTCTCACCCGCCGATCATGACAACGGATGTCTCGAACCGGTCGATTTCGCCGAGAATCCAGCGCCGACTCTGGTGTAACGGCGTCGCCAGGCGTACCGTGATGCGTATTCGCACGAGGTCGTGCGAACCAAGGGGACACTTGGGGAGGAGCCGCCGGGACGGGAGCGTCCGATCCTCGCTGTGACGGGGCCGGATCCCCGTCGGGCGGTGCCCCGATCTTCACGCACGGCAGTTGACCGACAGGTTGTATGTCTCGTTCTGCGTGGTCAGTCCGACCTGTGCCGCCGGTTCTCGGTTGTCAGGGAGACGCACGGACACCCACCGCATCGCTTGTTTTCGTGAGCCGAGCTGCTGGCCGTCACGGACGAGCGCCCGCGCCGCGAGCCCTGTCGGCGGCTCCCGGTAGCCTGCCGCAACGCAGATCGAATGTGTTGGGAGCGGCGCGATGAAGGCCGAAAAAGCTGAGGCTGGTATTCGAGGACGGCATCGAGACCAAGAACCCGCGAGTGCCCCCGGGGAATTCCGACATCCCGACCCGCTGATTAAAAGTCAGCTGCTCTGCCTCTGAGCTACGGGGGCGAGCTCATGATCGAGAAACGATGCACAAGCTGCAAGCAGTCTAGGCCACTGACCGAGTTCAACGTCCGGCGCGCCTCCACCGACGGTCTCCAGAACATCTGCCGTGCCTGCAATCGCGCGCGTGCTCGTCGGTACTACGCCGACAATCGCGAGGCGCACATCCGTCGCGTCCTCGACTTCGACCATCGCGAAGACGAGAACAAGACTGCTGAAGTCATGAAGCTGGCGCAAGACGGGTATTCGATCGCACGCGTCATGGCCGAGATCGCGAAATGCGACGTGCGTTGTCGTAATTGTCACGCGCGCGTGACGTACGCCCGTCAAGGCAACACCTGGCGAACGATCTACCTGAGTAGGCGTGCCGCAGGCGACGCCCGGCCGGCGGAGTAGCCTTGCGTGGATGGCCTCAGACGACAGCTTCCACCGGCCGACCAGGTTCGCCCCGCACAAGTTCGACGCGATCGTGGGCGGCGAAGATCCCGCGCAGCTCAGCCGCATGGCGCACGACACCGCGTCGGCGCTGCTCGCGCGCGTGCGCGAGGACCCCGCCCCCGAGGTGGTCGCGCGCCTCGTGTCGTACACCGACGAGCACGGCATCGACGCGATCGCCGAACTCTGGTCGCATGCTTCGGCGAAGAGCCTGCCGGGCGCGCTCTGGCGGGTCTACCTGCTGCGCACGCTCATCCGTCAGGACCCGCAGGGTGTGAGTCTCGGCTACCGGCGCGGCGCCGAGGTCTCGCACACGATCGACCAGGTCGTCGCGGGCGCCCCGGCGCCTGCAGGCCCCGACGAGGTGCGCGAGCTCGCCGACCGCATCCTGCAGGGCGTGTTCACGGGCGACTTCGCCGTCGCGCTCGACCGGGCCGCTGCGTTCTGCCGGGTCGTGGCGGCCGGCTTCGCGAGCATCGCCGACGACGCGGATGCCTCGGACTCGGTGCATCCCGATCGGCCGGGCGAACTCACGCGGCGGGCCTTGCGGCTCACGCAGCTCGCCGACGAGCTCCTCGCCTGCGCCCGCCTCTGGCGCCGCGACGCGCTCGACTGACTGCGCGCGGCATGGGCATCGGCCGCGGGGGAAAGGCTCGGGCTGGGCGCACGGAATAGACCACCCCTCCGCCTCGTTTAGACTTGACGTGGCCGGCCGCAGTAACCCCGGGCTCCAATATTCGCCGCTCCGAGCGGCCTCGCGCCGAGAGGCGTTCCTGCGGCCGGCTACCCCATGTCTCAGGCGATGCGTTCTGCGGTTCCGCCCTCGTCCCACACCGTGATCCGTCGTTGCAGGTCCGTGCGTCCGAAGCGTCCGGCGGGCGAGTAGGTCTCGATGACGCGCTCGGGCCGCACACCCGGATGGCGCGCCCACACCTCGTCCAGCTGCGCGTCGGCGTCGGCGTCACCGGCATCCGCTCGCACCGTGAGCCCCGCGACGAGGTCCGCGAGGGCCAGGCGTTCGTCGTCGAGGTCGTCGTCGGTGGCGGCCATGGCGCCCCAGGCGTCCCAGAGCAGCAGCTCGCAGCGCTGCCGGTGGGCGAGGTCGGCGAGCACGTACCGCTGCACGAAGGCGGGGCCGAAGTAAGGGGTGCCCGGCCCGACGCCGTGATCGGCGAGGTCCGTGAGCCCGGCGCGGTGGGCGCTCCACGCCTCGGCGGCGGTGCGGAATCCGGTCGCGCCGCCCCGCGGGTACTCCCCGCCCTGGGGCAGGTCGTCCACGGCGAAGTCGAACCCCGCTTGCTCCAGTTCGGGGTCGAACCGCCGCCAGCGGCCTTCGGCCTCGTCCCAGCGCTCGGCGACGACGTGGTCGTGCAGGTACCCGGGGGCGAAGTAGCCCGCGAACCCGAGGCGGGTGCGCGCCGGGATGCCGTGCTCGCGCAGCACCGCGACCGAGAGCAACGAGTGGTCGCGGCAGCATCCGCCCACACGGCAGGATGCCTCGCGCGGGGCGTCGAGCGCGCCGGGCTGCCGCTCGGCGAGGGCGTCGAGCAGCGAGCCGAGCCAACGGCGGTCGATGTCCGCGAGCTGGTCGGGACCGACGCCGCCGGGGGTCGCGCGGTAGTGGTCGATGACGCCGGTCACCACGCGATGCAGCGCCGCGAAGTCGGTGCCGACGTCGCGGAGGAGCGGGGCGTGCTCGCCCGGATCGGAGAACTCCGAGTGCACGCGATAGCGGTCGACGAGGTCGGCCCTGGCCGAGGCTCGGGCGGGGTCGGCGGTCTGGATCCAGGTCATGGGGTGTTCGGTCATGCCACGAGCGTGAGGCCTGCCCCAAGGGCGGAGTCAAGCCCAGCCGGGATCACGACGGAACCGGGATCGCGATCGTGGCGACGAGGTCTCCCGTCGCCGTGCTCCACGGCCGTTCGTAGAGCTCGCGCGGCGCCCCGGTCGCGCCCCCGAGCCGCTCGGCGGCGCGACCGACGGCCTCGTAGAACCGCAGCAGTGCGGGGTAGGCGAGTTCCTCGGCGGTGACGTCGACGGCGGCGAGGCGCTGCGCGGGCTCCATGCGCAGCACGACCTCGTCGACCGGGTCGGCGCTGCCCTCGTAGGGCACCGCGGTCTCGATGCGGCCGGGGAGGCCGAAGCCGACGGGGTCGTGGAACACGAGCTGGTGGGCGTCGACGGGGCTCGCGCCCTGCTCGGCGAGATGGCGGCGCAGGGCGATGACGTCGGCGACCGTCGTCGGAAGGAGCTCCGACTGCTCGACCACTCGCGTGATGGCGGCCATCCTGCGTGCAGGCCGGTCGACGAGTCGCACGCGTTCCGTCGCGGCCTCGGCGGCGTCACGGTCGACCTGCGCCCTCGCCGCGTCGTCGGCCACGAGATCGACGACCTGGCTGCGCTCGGCGAACGTGGCCCGCTCGGCGTTCCACCACTGGGTGAGTTCGCGCCGCAGCGCGTCGCGCGGCGTGTCGAGCATGGCCTGCACGCGCGCGATCGGCATCCCGATGCGCCGCAGCGCCTGGATCGATCGGGCTCGGGCGAGCTCCGCCTCGCCGTACCTGCGGTACCCGGTCGCCGGGTCGACGGATGCCGGGACGAGCAGTCCGTTCGCCTCGTAGAGTCGCAGCGCCTTGGGCGAGAGCCCCGATGCGCGCGACATCTCGCCGGTGCCGAGTTCGTGCATGGCTCGACGCTAGCGGGTCGGAGGTCTCTCGGCAGCGTGCGATCGGCCCCGCGGCATCCGCGTAGCATCGTTGCATGACCGTGACGCTCCTGCTCGAACCGCTGCCCGCCGACGCTCGAGTCGACGACTTCGCGTCGACGTTCCGCGAGGTTCCGGCCGAGGCCCCCGCGCTGCGCGTCGGCGAGCTCTCGACGCAGCGCGGCGACGGCGTCTTCGAGACGATCTCGGTCACGAACGGTCACGCGCAGGAGACCGGTCCGCACCTCGAGCGGCTGCGCAACTCGGCGGTGATCTGCGAGCTTCCCGAGCCGAACCTGCCGCAGTGGCGCGCCGCGATCGCCGCGGCGGTCGAGCTGCTGCCTGCCGAGGGGGAGTTCGCCCTGAAGCTCGTGCTGAGCCGCGGCGTCGAGCACGGGCCGGCGCCGACCGCCTGGCTGCATGCGGCCCCGGCAGCCGACTTCACGCGCGTGCGCGAGCAGGGCATCGGCGTCGTCACGCTCGATCGCGGCTACGCGCACGATGCCGCGGCGAAGGCGCCGTGGCTCCTGCTCGGCGCGAAGACGCTGAGCTACGCGACGAACATGGCGGCGCTGCGCGAGGCGCACCGGCGCGGCGCCGACGACACGATCTTCACCTCGTCCGACGGGTTCGTGATGGAGGGCCCGACCTCGAGCGTGATCCTTCGTCACGGCGACGTGTACTCGACCCCCGCGCCGTCGGGCGCGATCCTGCACGGCACCACGCAGATGAGCCTCTTCGACCACCTCGCCGAGATCGGGCGGCTCACGGAGTACCGCGACATCCGCGTCGACGAGCTCGCGACGGCCGACGCCATCTGGCTCGTCTCGAGCGTTCGACTGGCCGCGGGCGTCACCGAGCTCGACGGCGCCGTCTTCCCGTACGACGCCGACGAGACGCGCGCGTTCAACGCCTACCTGCTGACACCGCGCGACTGAGCCCCGCGTGAGCGACCCCTGAACGGGGAATTGCGCTCGGATGAATTCCCTCTCGACGCTGGTTTGTAAATGTTGCTAACATAACCCCACGCGATCAGTGAAGTGAGCGAGCGGAGGGTGGCACCCATGCACGAGGAACCGGACAGGGAACCACGTCATCGCGCCGCCGTCGAGGCGTTCGAGGGCTCGACCGCGATCGTCGAACTCCTTGCGCGGCGCGGCATCGTCGTCGCGCCGCACGTCGCCGCTCGACTCGGACTGGGGCTCGGCGGCGACGCCGATGCGATCATCGAGGTGGCCTCTGAGCTGCGCGCTTCGCAGCGGCTCGGCCTCGCCTCGCTGCCCGACCCGCTGCCGCTGGTGCCCGCGATCGATGCGGCCGTCGGCCCCGCCGGTGAACGTCTCGCCCCTTGGGAACGGCAGGCGCTCGTCATCGCCGCCGTCTGCGTCGACGATCGCAGCGACGTGCTGCTCGCCGCGACCGGCCGGTCGATGGCCGAGCTCGTCGAGAGCCGCCTGAGCCGCCACCTGCTGCTCGTCGCGGGTCACTTCGCCTTCGCCGACCCCCGCACCCGGGTCTGGGCGCACGCGCATGCGTCGCTCGCCGACCGCACCGCGGCCCACGACGCGCTCGCCGAGGCCTACGGCGCGACGGGCGTCGGCGACCTCGCGGTCTGGCATCGGTCGCTGGCCACGCTCGAGGGCTCGAGCGACCTCGTCGAGCCGCTCCTCGAGATCGCGAGACGAGCGGATGCCGCCGGCGAAGCCGAATGGGCCCACTCGGTCGCCCGCGAGGCCGTGAGCCACGCCTTCGGCGACCAAGCCGTCCTGGCGCGGCACATGGCCGGGCGCGCGGCCCTGCACGCCGGATTCGTCGAGGAGGCCGAGCGCTGGTTCGACGTCGTGCTCCGCACGGGCGACGAGCGCAGTCGCACCGCCGTGCTCGGCGACTACCTCATCGCGGTGGCCATGCTGACCGGCGATGTGCCCGACCGCGAACTCGATGAGCGACTCGAGCGCAGCGAGCTCGACCCGTGCGATGACGCGGGCCGCGCCGGACTCCTGCGGGCCGTGCTGCTGGCGGCCGGCCTCCTCGCCGAGCAGGGGGCGATGCATCGGTCGGCGCGCAGGCTCGCGGAAGCCCATGCCCTGCTCGACGGCTCGGACCTCGAGCGCGACGAGTGGCGCATCATGTACGCCTGGTGCGCGCTCTTCGGCCCGGTGGGGTTCGCTGCAGACCTTCCGCACGCGCCCACGGACGGTGCCGACTCATCGCTGCCCGATTCGGCGCTCATTCCCGAGGCGACCCTGTTCGGTGGCATCCGCGCCCTGACGTCCGCGCTCGAACGTGGTCTCGGCGGCGGCGCCGGCGGTGCGGCCCGCAGCCTCGGCATGCGGCGGGAACTCGTCGGCGGTGCCGACGCGCCGGCCTCCTCATGCGTGGAGCGCACGCCGCTCATGCGCGCCGAGCGGGCCGTCGCGATCGCGCTCCTCGAACTCTGGGCCGGTGAGGTCCGGCGAGCGGCGAGCGGCCTGCGGCAGGCGGCATCCGACCTGCCCGTCGCGCTCGCGTTCGGCGGCCTCGGCGCGGCGCTCGCCCGGCGCCTGGAGCTCATCTCCACGGGCGAGATCGGGCCGTGGGCGCGATCGCTCGAGGCCGCGCTGCCGCAGCCCGCGTTCGGAGTCCGGCGCGAGGACCTCATCGACCGCGCGATGTCGGCGCACCTGCTGGGGCGCCGTGCCGAAGCGGAGACGCTCGTCGCGCTCGCCGACGAGCGGGCCCACAGCGGCTTCGGATCCGGCCTGCACCTGCCCGGCCTCGACGCCGCGGCCGAGCACCTCGCCGACGCCGGCGATGCGCCCACCGGCGCGCGCCGGGAGTCGGCGCGGCGAACGCCCGATGCCAGGCTCGCGAGCGAACTCCGGCACCGCATGCGGTGCATCGATCGCGCGGCGTTCGAGGAGGACTATGCCGTGGTCGCCGAACGGGCGCGGGAGATCGTCTCGCCATACGAACGGGCCCGCACCGAACTCATGCTCGCGCGCGTGAGCGCGTCGTTCGGCGCGGCGGATCGGGCCGATCGGCACCTCGTGGCCGCCGAGCACCTCTTCGGCGACAGCGGCGCGATCGGATGGCTCCGAGCGGTCGCGGCGGAACGTGCGGCGCAGGCGGCTCGCGCTCGGACCGACGACCTCACTGCGCCCGGCCGTCTCCGGACGGAAGGCGCCCCGTCCCGGGTCGCCGGCGCACACCCCGCGGACGATGGCCGGCGTGTCGGCCGAGCGGACGTCACCGACATCGGGTCCGGTGGGACCGCGGCATCCGCTCGACCGCTGACGCCGCTCGCGCGTCCGGCCGAACCCGACTCCTCAGATCTCGCGGAGTGCCGCGACGCCTGGGCGCGGGTGCTGACCGAACGCGAGCTCGAGGTCGCGATGCTCGTCGTCGAGGGCATCTCCAACCGCGACGCGGCTGCTCGGCTCTTCGTCTCGGTGCGCACCGTCGAGGTGCACGTCGGGCGCGTGTTCTCCAAGCTCGCCGTGCACTCGCGCGTCGAGCTCGCGGTGCTCGCCCACCGCATGCGCGGGCGCATGTCGGGCACGCCTACGTAGTCCTGCGTATGCGTGGATGTGCTGATTCGTCGCCGTCGCGCCCTGCACTAGCGTCGGGCTGCCCGCGCGGTGCGGGACGAGACATCCGAATCAGACGGGAACGACATGCGAACACCCAGTCGAATGCGCGCGCGGATCGTGACCGCCGCGGCCGGCGTCGGCCTGCTCCTGGCGGCACTGGTCCCCCCGATGGTGGCGAACGCGGCCGAGCCGTGCGCCACCGCCTGGAGCGCGGCGACCACCTACACCGGCGGCGAGAAGGCCTCCCACCAGGGCGTGAACTACACGGCCAAGTGGTGGACGCAGAACAACGTGCCGGGCACCGAGCAGTGGGGGCCGTGGGAGAGCAACGGGGCCTGCGGCGCGACGACGCCCGACCCGACGCCGACGCCGACCCCGACGCCCACCCCGACCCCGACGCCCACGCCCACCCCGACGCCCACGCCCACTCCGACGCCCGATCCCGAGCCCGGCACCCCGTGGACCACGAACCCCGACGAGCAGTGCCGCCCCGACGGTCTCTACCAGACCCCGGGCGTCGACGTGCCCTACTGCGACGTCTACGACACCGCCGGCCGTGAGAAGCTGCCCAACGGCCTCGAGCATCGAGTGATCGGCTACTTCACGAGTTGGCGCACGGGCGAGAACGGGGCGCCGAGGTACCTCGCGAGCGACATCCCGTGGACGAAGCTCAGCCACATCAACTACGCCTTCGCCCACATCGATGGTGCGGGCAAGGTGTCCGTCGGCGCGGAGGCTGCCGGCGACGCGGCGACCGAGCTCACCTGGCCCGGAGTCGCGGGTGCCGAGATGGACCCGGCACTGCCGTACAAGGGCCACCTCAACCTGCTCGAGAAGTACAAGAAGGCGAACCCCGGCGTGAAATCCCTCGTCTCGGTCGGCGGCTGGGCCGAGACCGGCGGCCACTTCGCGGCCGACGGCTCGCGGGTCGGCGACGGCGGCTTCTACACGATGACCGAGTCGCAGGCGAAGATCGACACGTTCGCCGACTCGGCGGTCGCGTTCATCCGCCAGTACGGCTTCGACGGCGTCGACATCGACTACGAGTACGCCACGAGCAACAGCAAGGCCGGCAACCCCGACGACTTCGGCTACTCCGACGCTCGACGCGGCGTGCTCTGGTCGAACTACGTCAAGCTCATGAAGACGCTTCGCGAGAAGCTCGACCGGGCGGGCGCCGCAGACGGCCAGTACTACATGCTCACCGTCGCGGCTCCCGCGTCGGGCTGGCTGCTCCGCGGTCAGGAGGTGCACCAGGTCGTGCAGTACCTCGACTACGTCAACATGATGAGCTACGACCTGCACGGCGCATGGAACGAGTACGTGGCCGGCAACGCGCCGCTGTTCGACAACGGCCAGGACCCCGAGCTCGCAGCGGGCGGCGTCTACAGTGCGTACAAGAACATCGGCTACCTGAACGGCGACTGGGCGTACCACTACTTCCGCGGTGCGATCCAGGCCGGCCGCATCAACCTCGGCGTGCCGTTCTACACGCGCGGCTGGACGGGTGTGACGGGCGGCGTCGACGGGCTCGGCGGCACTGCGGCGCTGCCCGACCAGACGAAATGCGCCTTCGGCACGGGTGCGACGATCGGCGGCACCGCCAAATGCGGCAACGGCGCGGGCGGCATCGACAACCTCTGGCACGACGTCGACGCCATGGGCATCCAGATGGCCGCGGGCGCGAACCCGATCTGGCACGTGCTCAACCTGCAGAACGGCAAGGTCGGCGACTACGCCGCGAGCTACGGCTCGCCCACCGGTCCGCTCGTGGGCACCTACGCGCACAAGTTCGACCCGGTGACGAAGACCGAGTGGTGGTGGAACTCGACCACGAAGACCTTCCTCTCGGGCGACAGCGACCAGGCGATCCAGGCCAAGGCCGACTACGTGGCCCAGAACGGCCTCGGCGGCGTCATGATCTGGGAGCTCGCCGGCGACTACGGCTACGACTCGGCGAAGGCCCAGTACACGATGGGCTCGACCCTCGTGAACAAGCTGCACGCGACCCTGTCGGCCTCGCAGCCGTACAAGGCGGCGAAGGCGAACGTCCCGATGCCGACCGAGGCGATCGACCTGCAGGTGTCGTACAGCGAGTTCGCGCTGGGCGACAACAACTACCCGATCAACCCGAAGGTCACGTTCACGAACAACTCCACGGCGGCGATCCCGGCGGGTGCGAAGATCACCTTCGACACGGCCACGAGCGACACGGGCGAGCTCAAGGAGCAGAACGGCTGGGGCATCACGAAGGTCAAGAGCGACCACACCGGCAGCAATGTCGGCGGCCTCAAGGGCGACTTCCACACGTACACGATCACGGTGCCCTCCGGTGGAATCCCCGCGGGCGGCTCGGCGTACACCAAGTTGTCGTGGTCGATGCCGATGGCGCAGCTCTCGAACCTGCGAGTGCAGATCGGCTCGCAGACGTTCGCGACGCTCTACGACCTGCCCCGTGGCGTGAGCGTCGTCGCGCCGGGCGGCGGCTCGGGCGGCCCCGGTGGCGGCGGGTCGGGCACATGCGATGCGCCGGCCTGGAGCGCCACGGCGGTCTACACCGGAGGCCAGAAGGTCTCGTACAACGGCGCCGAGTACACCGCGAAGTGGTGGACCAGCGGCGACACGCCCGGATCGAACGACGTGTGGGGTGCCGCCGCCGCCTGCTGAACCACATCCGGTCGGCGGTGCCCCTTCACCGTCGACCGGATGCCCCATGGCCGAGGTCCCCTCAATGCGGATCCGAGGCCCGAGCGGAGCCGAGTACGTAGCACTACGTACTCGGCTCCGTCGCGTCCGCCCGACCATGTGGATCGTGCGGACGACGAGCCGCGGCATCCGCTCGTAGCTTTGCGATGAGGGGCGCACCCGCGCCCGTTCCTCCCTCGAAGAAGGACACCATGCAGAGACAGAGAAGCACGCGACGGGGCTTGCGCACGGCGCTCGCCACCCTCGCCACCGGTGCGATGGTCGCCGGTCTCGCCGCGGTCGGCGCCGCCGCCCCCGCCGCTGCCGCCGAACCGGCGCCCAGCACCCTGAACGGATATCGCAACGTGGGCTACTTCGCCCAGTGGGGCGTCTACGACCGGGCGTTCCAGGTGAAGAACCTGGAGACCTCGGGCGCCGCGAAGGACCTCACCCACCTCAACTACGCGTTCGGCAACATCCACTACCAGTCGGGTGAGTGCTTCATCGCGAACAAGGCGCAGGGCACCGGCCCCAACGGCTCCGACGGCGCGGGCGATGCCTGGGCGGACTTCGGCATGGGCTACACGGCCGCGAACTCGGTCTCGGGCACCACCGACACCTGGGACCAGCCGCTCGCGGGCAACTTCAACCAGCTCAAGCAGCTGAAGGCGAAGCACCCCGACCTCAAGGTCATGCTGTCGATCGGCGGCTGGACCTGGTCGAAGAACTTCTCGACGGTCGCGGCGACGGATGCCTCGCGCAAGAAGTTCGTCTCGAGCTGCGTCAACCTCTACCTCAAGGGCAACCTGCCCGTCATCGACGGCCGTGGTGGCGCCGGTGCCGCAGCGGGCGTCTTCGACGGCATCGACATCGACTGGGAGTGGCCCGGAACCGACGCGGGCGAGGTCGGCAACCACGTCGACCCCGTGAACGACAAGGCGAACTTCAAGGCGCTGCTCAAGGAGTTCCGCACCCAGCTCGACGCCTACGGCGCCACGAACGGCAAGGCCTACCAGCTCTCGGCGTTCCTGCCCGCGAGCCCGGCCGTGATCAGCGCCGGCGGATGGAACGACCCGCAGATCTTCGACTACCTGGACTTCGGCAACATCCAGGGCTACGACCTGCACGGTGCCTGGAACCCGACGCTCACCGGTCATCAGATCAACCTGTACGACGACCCGAAGGACACGCGTCCCGCCGGGGAGCAGTTCAGCGCCGACAAGGCCGTGCGCACGTACCTCAACGCCGGTATCCCGCCCGCCCAGCTCGGCCTGGGCCTCGCCGCCTACGGTCGCGGCTGGCAGGGTGCCACCTCGTCCAACGCCTGGGGGCCTGCGACGCAGGCCGCTCCCGGCACGTTCGAGGCGGGCTTCGAGGACTACTCGAAGCTGAAGAACCGCGGCACGGCCTACTACGACGCCGCAGTCGGCGCCTCGTGGCGCTACGACGGCAACCAGTGGTGGAGCCTCGACGACACCAAGACGGTCAACCAGAAGGCCGACTACATCGTGGCCAAGGGCCTCGGCGGCTCGATGTGGTGGGAGCTCGACGGCGACCGCGAGGGCGAGCTCGTCAAGGCGATGGCGTCGAAGCTGCGCGCCGCCCCGACCGGCCCGTCGACCGACCCGACGAACCCGACCGATCCGACGGACCCGACGGACCCCACCGACCCGACGGACCCGACGGACCCGACGGACCCGACCGACCCGACCGACCCGACGGACCCGGGCGCCTGCACGGCTCCCGCGTGGTCGTCGGCCGCGGTCTACACCGGCGGAGCGAAGGTCTCGTACAACGGCTCGGAGTACACGGCGAAGTGGTGGACGCAGGGCGACGTCCCGACCGCGGGCGGCCCGTGGGCGAAGATCGACGCATGCGACCCGACGGATCCCACGGACCCGACCGACCCGACCGATCCCACTGACCCGACCGACCCCGGCGTCGCAGCCTGGAGCGCGACGACGGTCTACACGGGCGGCCAGACGGTCAGCCACAAGGGCGCGACCTACAAGGCGAAGTGGTGGACGCAGGGCAACGAGCCCGGCGCAGAGCAGTGGGGCCCCTGGGAGCTCCAGTGATCGCCTGATCAGATGAGACGCGGATGCCCCGGAGCGAACTTCGCTCCGGGGCATCCGTCTTGCATGCGGCGCCCGCGGCGGCCGCGGCATCCGATCAGCCGAATCGGCCCGAGACGTAGTCCTCGGTCGCCTTCACCGTCGGGTTCGAGAAGATCGTCGTGGTCTGGTCGTACTCGATGAGCTTGCCGGGCTTGCCGGTGCCCGCGATGTTGAAGAACGCGGTCTTGTCGGACACGCGGCTCGCCTGTTGCATGTTGTGCGTCACGATCACGATCGTGTACTGCTGCTTGAGCTCCTCGATGAGGTCCTCGATGGCGAGCGTCGAGATCGGGTCGAGCGCCGAGCACGGCTCGTCCATGAGGATGACCTCGGGGGAGACCGCGATCGCACGGGCGATGCAGAGTCGCTGCTGCTGGCCGCCCGAGAGCCCGGAGCCCGGACGGTCGAGGCGGTCCTTCACCTCGTTCCAGAGGTTGGCGCCCTGCAGCGAACGCTCGACGAGGTCGTCGGCGTCCGTCTTGGAGATCCGCGCGTTGTTCAGCTTCACGCCGGCGAGCACGTTCTCCTTGATCGACATCGTCGGGAACGGGTTCGGGCGCTGGAAGACCATGCCCACCTGACGGCGCACGAGCACCGGGTCGACGTCGGGGTCGTAGAGGTTGTTGCCGTCGATGAGCACCTCGCCCTCGACGCGGGCGCCGGGGATCACCTCGTGCATGCGGTTGAGCGTACGCAGGAACGTCGACTTGCCGCAGCCGGACGGGCCGATGAAGGCGGTGACGCTGCGGGGCTCGATCTCGAGCCCGACGCCCTCGACCGCGAGGAACTTGCTGTAGTACACGTTGAGGTCACGGACCTCGATGCGCTTTGACACGGGTTTCCTTACTGGCTCGCGGTTCAGCGACCGAACTTGGGGGCGAAGAAGCGGGCGATGAGTCGGGCGATGAGGTTCAGCGCCATGACGATGAGGATGAGGGTGAGTGCGCCCGCCCAGGCGCGATCGAGGTACGCCTCAGGCGGATTGCCCTGGTTGGCGTACTGGGTGTAGACGAACACGGGCAGCGAGCTCATGCGTCCCTCGAAGAGGTTGTAGTTCATGCTCTGCGTGAAGCCGGCGGCGATGAGCAGCGGCGCGGTCTCGCCGATGACGCGGGCGATCGAGAGCATGATGCCCGTCGTGATGCCGGCGATCGAGGTGGGCAGCACGACCTTGAGGATCGTCAGCCACTTCGGCACGCCGAGCGCGTACGCGGCCTCGCGCAGCTCGTTCGGCACGAGTCGCAGCATCTCCTCGCTCGAGCGCACGACGACGGGGATCATGAGCACGGCCAGCGCGATGGCGCCGGCGATGCCCAGGCGCACGCCGGGGCCGAAGAAGATCGCGAACACGGCGTAGGCGAACAGGCCCGCGACGATGGAGGGGATGCCGGTCATGACGTCGACGAGGAAGGTGATGCCCTGCGCGAGCCGGCCGCGACCGTACTCGACGAGGTAGATCGAGGTGAGCAGGCCGATCGGGATCGAGATGATCGCCGCCGCGCCGGTCATCAGCAGGGTGCCGACGATCGCGTGCAGTGCGCCGCCGCCCTCGCCCGTGACGTTGCGCATCGACGACGTGAAGAACTCCGCGTCGAACCGTGCGGCGCCGAGGGTGATGACGGTGACGGCCAGCGAGATGAGGGGGATCATCGCGAGCACGAATGCGGCCGTGACGAGCGCGGTGACCAAGCGGTCCTTCGCACGCCGGGCGCCCTCGACGAGGCGCGAGAAGATCCAGATCGAGGGGATGTAGAGCACGCCGCCGACGGCGAGCGCACCGCCCCAGTTGAAGGCGGAGCCGGCCGCGAGCCCGACGACGGCGAACAGGGCGGCGGAGACCGCCAGCGCGGCACCGAGGATGATCCACGGCGCCGGCGTGGGCAGGCGGCCCGCCGTGAGCGAGTTCGCGATGGGCGTCGCGGTGCGGGGTTCTTGAGGGGTCGTGACGGTCATCAGTTGGCTCCCGAGAAGTCCTTGCGGCGGCTGACGATCCAGCGGGCGAGCGCGTTGACCGCGAAGGTCACGACGAAGAGGATGAGGCCGGTGGCGATCAGGACGTTGACGTTGAGTCCGTAGGCCTCCGGGAAGCTGAGCGCGATGTTCGCGGCGATGGTCGACGGATTCACCGAGGTCAGCAGCTGGAAGCTGATCACGCCCGAAGCGGAGAGCACCATGGCGACGGCCATGGTCTCGCCCAGGGCGCGACCGAGTCCGAGCACGGAGGCCGAGACGATGCCGGAGCGGCCGAACGGCAGCACGGCCATGCGGATCATCTCCCACCGGGTCGCGCCGAGTGCGAGCGCCGCCTCCTCGTGGAGCACGGGGGTCTGCAGGAAGACCTCGCGGCAGATGGCGGTCATGATCGGCAGCACCATCACGGCGAGGACGACCGCCGCCGTGAGGATCGTGCGGCCGGTGCCCGAGACCGGGCCGGCGAAGAGCGGGAACCAGCCGAGGTTCTCGACGAGCCAGGAGTACACGGGCTGCACCGCCGGGGCGAGCACGCCGATGCCCCAGAGGCCGAAGACCACCGAGGGCACCGCGGCGAGCAGATCGACGATGTAGCCGAGCACCGATGCCAGGCGACGGGGTGCGTAGTGCGAGATGAAGAGGGCGATGCCGATCGAGACCGGCAGCGCCATGAGCAGTGCCAGCGCGGCGGCCCAGATGGTGCCGAAGAGCAGGGGACCGACGTACTCCCAGAAGTTCGTCGTGAGGATCGACGCATCCTCGCTCGTCGCGAACAGCGCGGGGATGCTCTGCACGATGAGGAAGACGGCGACGGCAGCGAGCGTGACGAGGATCATCGATCCGGCGAAGACCGCCGAACCTGAGAAGACCCGATCGCCGGGCCGCTGCTTGGCCTTGATCGTGGTGGCCGGGGAACTCATGTGTGTCGAAATCCTCGAATCGGGGAGTCGGTGTTTGAGAGACATGATCGTGCCCGACCCCGCGTGAAGAGCACGGAGGGGTCGGGCACGAACCTACTACTTGATCGAGTCGATCGCAGCGTTGATCTTGTCGCGGAGCGAGTCCGAGATCGGTGCCGAGCCGGCGTCGGTCGCGGCGACCTCCTGGCCGGCCTCGCTCGCCGTGAAGGCGAGGTAGGACTTCAGCAGTTCGACGTTGGCCGGGTCGGCGTACTCGCCGCAGGCGATGAGGTAGCTGACGAGCACGATCGGGTAGACGCCCGTGTCCTCGGCGTTGCGGTCGAGCTCGATCGCGAGGTCGCCATCGGCGCGGCCCTCGGCGAACGGCGACGCGTCGACGACGGCCGACGCGGCCTCGGGGGAGTACGGCACGAACGCGTCGCCGACCTTGACCGAGACGGTGCCGAGGTCACCGGCGCGCGAGGCGTCGGCGTAGCCGATGGTGCCGGAGCCGCCGGTGACGGCGTCGATCACGCCGGACGTGCCCTGCGCGGCCTCGCCGCCCTCGAGCGGCCACTCCTCGACCGAACCCTCGGTCCACACGTCGGGAGCCGCGGCACCCAGGTAGTCGGTGAAGTTGCCCGTGGTGCCCGACTTGTCGGAGCGGTGCACGGCCGTGATGGCCAGGTCGGGCAGCGTCGCGTCGGGGTTCGTCGCGGCGATGGCCGGGTCGTTCCAGTTCGTGATCGTGCCGGCGAAGATGCCCGCGATCGTCGCGGCGTCGAGGTCGAGGCTGTCGATGCCGTCGAGGTTGAAGACGACCGCGATCGGCGAGATGTAGACGGGGAGTTCGACGATGCTCGAGTCGGGGGCGCAGGCGGTGAAGCCGCCCGCGGCGATCTCCTCGTCGTTGAACGCGCGGTCGGAACCGGCGAAGTCGCTCGCACCGGCGAGGAACGTGTCGCGGCCGGCACCCGAACCCGAGGGGTCGTAGTCGATCGTGACGTCGGGGTTCTCGGTCTGGAAGCCGGCGATCCACGACTGCTGTGCGGTGTCCTGGGAGGATGCGCCGGCGCCGACGAGGTTGCCGGAGAGCGTCGAGGTCGACTCCTCGGGTGCGGCCGCGCCGCCTTCGTTCGTGGCACAGGAGCTGAGCGCGAGCGCCGCAGTGACGGCGACGACGGCTGGCACGCCGAAACGCTTGAGGTTCACGTGAGGTTCCCTTCCGGGGATTCGATTGCAGGTACCGGGCCGGTGCCGACCCGCCTGCGACGCTAATCAGCGCGCCTTACGAGCTTGCGCTGAAGTGGTGAACGGAAGGTGAACGACCGCTGTCCGATGCGGATCGCGGCCCATCGGCGACGCGATCCCGGCAGTCAGACGCGGGGTGCGTGGGTCTCGATCGCGATGATGCCGGAGCCGGAGTTCGTCGCCGAGAGGTGCACCACGCTGAACCCGCCCGGCTCCAGCTCCGCGGCATCCGTCACATAGGAGCCGAGCGGAGTCGAGGTCGCGAGGGCGACCTCGCGCACGATCTCGGGCAGCACCGGCCCGTGGCTGCAGACCACCGCCGCGCGACCGGACCGCACGCGCTTGCCGATGACCCGGCGTACGTCGGCGTCGCCCGTCGACCAGGCGTCCTGGCTGATGCGGTCGTCGAGCTTGACCTTGACCGAGGTCGTCGCCGAGAGCGGACGCACCGTGGTGACGCAGCGGATGGCCGGGCTGGAGACGATGCGGGTCGGATGCCACGCCCGAAGGGTCTCGACGAGCGCGGCGGCCTGCTGCACGCCGTGCGCGCTCAGCGGTCGCGCGGTGTCGGCGCCCTTCCAGGACCCGCGGGACACGGCCTTGCCGTGACGCAGCAGGATCAGCGGGAACGTGCTCGTCACGCCCTGCTCGACCAGCGCGGCGAAGTTCTCGAGGATCTCGACGTCGGGCGCGTACGAGAGGTACGTGCGGGCCCGCTTGATCGTGACCCACTCGAGCGCCGCGACCTCTCCGTTCGGCTTGAACGTCGAACGCTGGAGCGCGTGGTCGCTGACCTCGCCCGCCCAGTAGTGCACGACCTTCTCGCGCCCGTTCGGCATCACGTAGCGCGAGACGCCGACCGGCACGCCGAGCGCGATCTCGAGCCCCGTCTCTTCGGCGATCTCGCGCACGGCGGTCTGGGGAAGGGACTCGCCCGGGTCGACCTTGCCCTTGGGGATGGTGACGTCGCCGTGCACCGTGCGGTGGATGAGGAGCACGTGCATGCGGCCGTCGATCATGCGCCAGCACACCGCTCCCGCTGCGTAGACCGCAGTCTCGGCCTTCACCGGCGGTGCCCCGATCGCGTGCTGCGCTGTCCGATCTCGAGCATGAGTGCGGCCTGGAGGTCGTCGAGGGGGTTGCCGGCGTCATCGGTCGTGTGCCGGGTCCAGACGCCCTCGCCGTCGAGGTGCCACGAGCTCGTGCGCTCGTTCATCGCCCGGTCGAAGATGGCGGAGACCTCGCTGACGTGCGCGGGTTCGGTCAGCCGGACGAGGGCCTCGACGCGGCGGTCGAGGTTGCGGTGCATCATGTCGGCCGAGCCGATGTGGATCTGCGTGTCGCCGTCGTTCACGAACGAGAAGATGCGCGAGTGCTCCAGGTACCGGCCGAGGATCGAGCGGACCGTGATGTTCTCGCTGAGCCCAGGCAACCCGGGGCGCAGGCTGCAGATGCCGCGAACCCAGACCTCGACCTTCACTCCGGCGTTCGAGGCGCGGTAGAGCGCGTCGATGATGGCCTCGTCGACCATGGAGTTGACCTTGATGCGGATGCCGGCGGGCTTGCCCTGCTCGGCGTTGCGCACCTCGGCGGCGATGAGTTTGAGCAGTCCCTTGCGCAGGTGCAGCGGGGCCACGAGGAGTCGCTTGAACTTCTTCTCGATCGCGTAGCCCGAGAGCTCGTTGAAGAGCCGCGTGAGGTCCTTGCCGACCTGGTCGTCGGCCGTCAGCAGGCCGAGGTCCTCGTAGATGCGACTGGTCTTCGGGTTGTAGTTGCCGGTGCCGATGTGGCTGTAGTGGCGCAGCGTGCCCTTCTCCTGGCGGATCACGAGCGCGAGCTTGCAGTGCGTCTTCAGTCCGACGAGCCCGTAGACCACGTGCACGCCGGCCTTCTCGAGCTTGCGCGCCCAGGTGATGTTCGCCTGCTCGTCGAAGCGCGCCTTGATCTCGACGAGGGCGAGCACCTGCTTGCCGGACTCGGCGGCGTCGATGAGCGCCTCGACGATGGGGCTGTCGCCAGAGGTGCGGTAGAGCGTCTGCTTGATGGCCAGCACGTCGGGGTCGGCGGCCGCCTGCTCGAGGAAGGCCTGCACGCTCGTCGCGAACGACTCGTACGGGTGGTGGAGCAGCACGTCTTGGCGGGAGACCGCCTTGAAGATGTCGGCCCGCAGGTTCGTGTCGGACGGCTGCAGCTGCGACGCCGTGACGGGCACGTGGGTCGGGTAGTGCAGTTCGGGTCGGTCGAGCTTGAAGAGCACGAAGAGTCCGCCGAGATCGAGCGGGGCCGGAAGCCGGAAGACCTCCTGATCGGTCACGTCGAGCTCGCGCACGAGCAGGCCGAGGGTGACCTCGTCCATGTCGTCGGTCACCTCGAGCCGGATCGGCGGGCCGAATCGCCTGCGGAGCAGCTCCTTCTCGAGCGCCTTGATGAGGTTCTCGGTCTCGTCCTCCTCGATCTCGACGTCTTCGTTGCGCGTGACGCGGAAGACGTGGTGCGCGAGGATCTCCATGCCGGGGAACAGGTCGCCCAGGTGGTTGGCGATGAGGTCTTCGAGGGCGATGTACCGTGCGTCTTCGATCGGTTCCGTCGGGTCGACGCGCACGAAGCGGGGGAGCATCTGCGGAACCTTGACGCGCGCGAACTCCTGTCGGCCGGTGCGGCTGTTGCGTACGCGCACCGACAGGTTGAGCGAGAGCCCGGAGATGTAGGGGAACGGATGCGCTGGGTCGACGGCCAGCGGCATGAGCACGGGGAAGATCTGCGAGGAGAAGTACCCGTGCAGGTGGTTTCGGGCGTCGTCGCCGAGCGCCTCCCAGGTGACGATGCGGATGCCCGCGTCGGCGAGCGCCGGCTTCACGAGGTCCTGATAGACGAGCGCGTGGCGCTCCTGCAGTTCGTGCGCCTGCTGCGAGATGTCGCTCAGCACGTCGAGCGGCGCGCGGCCGACGTTCGTGGGCACGGCCAGCCCCGTGAGGATGCGGCGCTTGAGGCCGGCGACGCGCACCATGAAGAACTCGTCGAGGTTCGACGCGAAGATCGCGAGGAAGTTCGCGCGCTCGAGCACCGGGACGTTCGGGTCCTCGGCGAGCTCGAGCACGCGCTTGTTGAACGCGAGCCAGCTGAGCTCGCGATCGAGGTACCGCTCGGCCGGCAGCTCGGGGGCGCCCTCGATGTCGAACGGTTCGAAGTCGTCGTCGAAATCGCTCAGCGTCGAGCCGTCGTCGAGAGTGCTGTCCACGGTCATCCTGACATCATGCCATTCGCGCTGTTTCGGCCGGTGAACGGGGCGTCAACGGGTCGTGACGGGGGCGCCCTCGTCGTCTTCGTGCACGTTGAAGCGATACCCGACGTTGCGGACCGTGCCGATGAGGCTGTCGAGGTCGCCGAGCTTGGCGCGCAGGCGCCGCACATGCACGTCGACCGTGCGGGTGCCGCCGAAGTAGTCGTAGCCCCACACCTCGCTGAGCAGCTGCTCGCGCGTGAAGACGCGCGACGGATGCGCGGCGAGGAAGCGGAGCAACTCGAACTCCTTGTAGGTCAGGTCGAGCGTGCGCCCGTGCACCTTCGCCGAATAGCTCGCCTCGTCGATGACGACGCCGGAGGTCTGGATGCGTTCGTTGGGCTGGGTCGCCTGGGCGCGACCGAGTGCCAGGCGGATGCGCGCGTCGACCTCGGCCGGGCCGGCGTGCTCGAGCACCACGTCGTCGATGCCCCAGTCGGGCGTGACCGCCGTGAGGCCGCCCTCGGTGACGATGAGGATGAGCGGTGACGAGAGCCCGGTCGTGCGAAGGATCTGCGACAGCGCCTTCGCCCCGGCGAGGTTCGTGCGGGCGTCGAGGAACACGAGATCCGATTCGGGCGCTCTGACCAACTGCTCAGGCGATGCGGGAATGATCCGCGTTCGGTGAGACAACAGGGACAGCGCCGGGAGAACTTCGTCGTTTGCCGCCGGCGACAGGATCAAGAGCTGCGCCACGTACACCCCTCCAGGAGTAAGTTCGTCAATACTACGGGACAGCACGTGCCGAACGACACGAACGAGGACGACATGCAGACGCAGAACGATACACGCGGTGGAGCCGTCACCGTCGCGGTGGTGTGGGCGCTCGCCGTCGTCGGAGCCGTCATCGTGCTCGCGCTCGCGTTCGGCGGCACCGAAGACTGGTTCGGAGAGCCCGGCCCGCTCGGGGTCTACGACGCGCTCGGCGTCGTGTTCGCGGCATCCGTGCTGGGGGCATTGCTCGCCCAGCTCATGACGCGCCGGCCGAAGGGGTTCGTCGCCCGTGCGAGCGCGAGCGTCGGCGGCGCGGCGCTCGTGCTCGCCGTCGCGGCCGCCGTCGTCGCGCCCACGGCCTTCGCCTGACGCGGGCGGCCCGACCCGCGACCTCTCCCGACCGGATAGACTCGGAGCATGTCGCAGCTGCTCGCCCTCGAACTCCTCTTCATCGGTCTGCTCGGTCTCGCGAGCCTCTCGATCGCGTGGATCAGCGGTGTCGTCGTCTACAAGCTCTTCAAGGGGCAGCGCTGAGCGCATGATCGACCTGCCAGCGGGCCTCCCGGCCGAGCTCGTTCCGCTCTCCTGGCTCCTCGGGGTCTGGGAGGGCTCGGGCGTCATCGACTACGCCGTCGGCGACGAGAAGATCACGCACGAGTTCGGCCAGCGCGTCAGCTTCAGCCATGACGGCCTGCCGCACCTGAACTACACGTCGTACACCTGGCTCTATGCCGAGGCCCCCGACGGCGACCCGCGCCCGCTGGCCACCGAGACCGGGTACTGGCGCATCGCCCGCGAGCTCGGCGACGCCGATCCCGGTCCGGCGATGCTCCCCGGCATCGGTGAACCGCGCTACCGCACGGCCGAAGACGTCGAGGCGCTGCGCAACGGCGACGGCGGGTTCGACCTCGAGGTCTCGCTCGTGCATCCCGGCGGAGTGTCCGAGCTCTACCTCGGTCAGGTCAAGGGCCCCCGCATCGACCTCGCGACCGATGCCGTCATGCGCGGCGCGGGCGCGAAGGAATACGCCGCGGCGACGAGGCTCTACGGGCTCGTCGAGGAGCACCTGCTCTGGGCGTGGGACATCGCCGCGCTCGGGCAGGAGCTGCGCACCCACGCGTCCGCACGCCTCGCGAAGGTGGACTGATGACCGACTCGCCGTTCCTCTCCCTCCCGGGTGCCGTCGCGGCCGATGGCATCGACGAGGGTGTCGCCGGCCACTACGGCAACCCGATCGTCGAGCAGCGTCGCCTCGAACGCGGTGAGGCCATCGTCGACCTCTCGGTGCGCGGCATCGTCACGGTCGCAGGCCCCGATCGCCTGACCTGGCTGCACTCGATGGCCAGCCAGTCATTGGCCCGCCTTCGCCCGGGTGAGAGCGCCGAGGCGCTCTTCCTCGACGCGGCCGGTCACATCGAGCACGTCGTGCATGTCGTCGACGACGGCGAGACCGCCTGGCTCATCTGCGAGCGCGACGATGCCGCGCCGTTGGCGTCGTTCCTCGACCGCATGCGGTTCATGCTCAGGGTCGAGGTCGCCGATCGCTCGGCCGACTTCGCCGTGATCGCGGCGATGTCAGCGAAGGCGCTCGATGCCGCAGCCCCGGCGGCGTCGCCCGCCGGCGTCGCGCTCGACTGGGTGGATCCGTGGTCGACCCGCATCCCCGGAACGCATCGCTACGCGAACGACGCCGGCCACCCGGCATCCGAATGGCACGCCATCGAGCGCATCGTGCCGCGCTCGGCGCTGGCCGATGCCGCGACCGCCGTTCGTGCCGGCAAGGTCGACGTGGCGGGGGCGCTCGCGCTCGAGGCGCTCAGGGTCGCCGCATGGCGGCCGCGGCTCGCGACCGAGGTCGACGAGAAGAGCCTGCCGCATGAGCTCGACTGGCTGCAGAGCGCGGTCGACCTCGGCAAGGGCTGCTACAAGGGCCAGGAGACCGTCGCGAAGGTGCTGAACCTCGGCCGGCCGCCCCGGCGACTCGTGCTGCTGCATCTCGACGGCAGCGACACCGTGCTGCCCGCCCCCGGCGACGAGGTCATCGGCGAGAAGGTCCGCCCCGAGCCGGCCGACGGCGAGGCGCCGGAGCGCAAGGTCGTGGGCCGCATCACGTCGAGCGCCATGCACCACGAACTCGGTCCGGTCGCGCTGGCCGTCGTCAAGCGCGCGGTTCCGGGCGACCTGCCGCTCATCGTCGAGAGCCACGGCGTCGACGTCGCGGCGGCGCAGGTCGAGATCGTGCCGGCCGACGCGCGTGCGGCCGTCGACGTGCCGCGCCTGCCGCGCCTCGGCGCACGCCCCTGAGCAGTTCCCTCGCAACCCCCGCCCTTCTCGGGAGTTCTGACCAGAAAGCGCGTTCCGGCCGAGAACCTCCTGAAAAGGGCACGGTTGAGCGCCCAGCTTCCTGAGACCGCAGCGAAAGCGTTCAGGCGGGGGCGACCGCCGACCACGGCACCGTGAGCTCGCCGAGCCGCGCGCGACGCGGGCCGCCGATGACGGGCCAGCCTTCGTGCCGCAGGGTCGCGACCGTGGCGATCCACCGCTGCGACGGCCCGTAGACCGCCATCGGCGCGTGCACCTGCCAGGCCCGGTCGAGCGCGCCGAGCAACTCGTGCACGCGCTCGCCGGGCACGTTCCGGTGGATGAGCGCCTTCGGCAGCCGCTCGGCGACGATCGACGGGCGCTCGAGGCCCGAACGCCGCAGGCTGATCGTGAAGGTGCGAGGGCCGGATGCCGCGAGCCCGACCCAGCTCGAGACGCGGCCGAGCTCGTCGCAGGTGCCCTCGACCAGCAGTCCGCCCGGCGCGAGGCGGGAGGTCATCATCGCCCAGGCGCCCGGCACGTCGCCCTCGTCGTACTGGCGGAGCACGTTGAACGCGCGGATGACCGCTGGCCGCCGATCGCCGGGCGTCGGCACCTCGAAACCGCCGACCGAGAACGCCACGTCGAGCGCCGGGTCGAAATGGGTCTCGCCGGCCCGGACGCCGGCGAGCTGTTCGTTCGCGGTGCGCACGCGCTCGGGTTCGATCTCGAGCCCGAGCACCCGCACGTCGGGACGCGCGTGGGCCAGTCGCGAGGCGAGCTCGAGCGCCGTCACCCCGCTCGCGCCGTAGCCGAGGTCGACGACGAGCGGATCTGCGGCGTGCAGCAGGGCCGGCTGCACGCAGATCCAGCGATCCACGCGCCGCAGCCGGTTCGTGTTCGTCGTGCCGCGCGTGACCGTGCCGACGCGCTGGCCGGGTCGCAGACGCCGCGGGTGGGGCGAGGCGTCGGCTGGCATGCCCCAAGTCTGCCAGCGCGGCCGGGGCGAGGCGTCCGCTCTCCCGGCCCCGCCGGCCCGGTGCGTCACCGATCGACGCGCGGCCAAGGCGGAGGATGCCTCACGGCTAGGCTGGAGGCATGCCTCACACCCTCGTGCTGCTTCGCCACGGCAACAGCGAATGGAACCAGAAGAACCTGTTCACCGGTTGGGTCGACGTGCGACTCAGCGAACTCGGACGCACCGAGGCGGCCCGCGCGGGCGAGCTGCTCGCCGAGTCCGGCCTCCTGCCCGACGTGCTGCACACCTCGGTGCTCACCCGTGCGATCCAGACCGCGAACATCGCGCTCGACGTCGCCGACCGCGCGTGGATCGACGTGCGCCGCACGTGGCGCCTCAACGAGCGCCACTACGGTGCCCTGCAGGGCCTCGACAAGGCCGAGACGCTCGAGAAGTACGGGCCGGAGCAGTTCCAGCTCTGGCGCCGCTCGTTCGACGTGCCCCCGCCCGTGCTGGCCGACGACGCCGAGTACTCGCAGGTCGGCGACCCGCGCTACGCCGGCCTCGACGACGCCGAGCTGCCCCGCACCGAATGCCTGAAAGACGTCATCGAGCGCATGCTGCCGTACTGGCACGAGGGCATCGTGCCCGACCTCGCCGCGGGCAAGACGGTGCTCGTCACCGCGCACGGCAACTCGCTGCGCGCGCTCGTCAAGCACCTCGACGGCATCAGCGACGACGACATCGCCGAGCTGAACATCCCGACCGGCATCCCGCTGGTCTACGAGCTCGGCGACGACTTCACGCCGCTCGCTCCCGGCCGCTACCTCGACCCCGAGGCCGCCGCCGCCGGTGCCGCCGCGGTCGCCGCGCAGGGCAAGAAGTAGTCGCAGCTCGCACCGAGACGACGACGAAGGGCGGGGGAGTGATCCCCCGCCCTTCGTCATGTCGGCTGCCTCGAGCCGAGCGGATGCCGCGAGCGGATGCCGCGATCCGGCGTCAGACGCCCGCGTTGATGTCGGGGTCCCAGTCGCCCGTCACGAGGTACTGCACCTTCTTGGCGATCGAGACGGCGTGGTCGGCGAAGCGCTCGTGGTACCGGCTCGCGAGGGTCGCGTCGACGGTGTCGGCGGCCTCGCCCTTCCACTTCTCGCCGAGCACGGTGTCGAAGACCGAGAGGTGCAGGTCGTCGACCTTGTCGTCTTCATTGCGGATCTCTTCGGCGAGCTTGACGTCTTCGGTGCGGAGCAGTTCGGCGAGCTTCTGCGCGATCTCGACGTCGAGCGCCCCCATGTCGGCGAAGGTGCCGCGGAGCTTCTTCGGCACGACCTTGTCGGGGAACCGGTAGCGGGCGAGCTGCGCGATGTGGGTCGACATGTCGCCCATGCGCTCGAGCGAGGCGCTGATTCGCAGCGCGCTGACGACGATGCGGAGGTCGCGGGCCACGGGCTGCTGCTTGGCCAGGATGGTGATGGCGAGTTCGTCGAGCGCCACGGTGCCCTGGTCGATGCGGTGGTCCTCGGCGATCACCTCTTCGGCGAGGCTGACGTCGGATTCGTTGAACGCGCGCGTGGCCTTCTCGATCGACGTCGCGACGAGCTCGGCGATCTCGACGAGTCGCTCCTGGACCTCCCGCAGTTCCTGCTGGAACACCTCACGCATGAATGACTCTTCCTTCTCTCGGCGGCGGCGATGCGCGGAGCGCACGCCTGAGCGCCCGGGTTCGCGCCAGGCTCCGACATCGTCGCGTTCCAAGGTGAACGGCAGGTGCCGCAGACCTGAACACTCGTTAACCTACCGCCGAGGCCGGGGGGAAGCGGCGATCGGGCCGTTCGCCGTGTGGTTACGCTACAGACATGGACTCCATCTGGTTGGTGCTCGTCGCGCTGGCCCTCGGCGTGTTCCTCGGCGCCGGCTTCCTCCTGATGCTCTACGTGGCCGAGCGGCGAGGTGCGCGGGCGGCGAAGGTCATCGCACCCAGCATCCCCGACGGGGTCGAGCAGGTGCTCGAGGTGCTGGAGTCGGCGGGCATCGTGCTCGACCCGTCCAACAACGTGCTGAAGGCCTCGCCCGGAGCCCTCGCCCTCGGCCTCGTGCACTCGGGGGCGCTCGCGCATCCCGAACTGCTCGCGCTCGCGGCATCCGTTCGCCGTGACGGCGAGACCGTCGCCGACGAGGTCACGCTGACCCGCGGTCCGTACGGCGAGTCGACGATGCGGCTGCACGTGCTGGTCGCCCGCCTCGGCACGCGGTTCGTGCTGCTGCTGGCCGAGGACCGCACCGAGGCGCACCGCCTCGACGAGGTGCGGCGCGACTTCGTGGCCAACATCAGCCACGAGCTGAAGACGCCCATCGCCTCGGTCAGCCTGCTCGCCGAGGCGATCGAGCAGGCCTCCGACGAGCCCGACCAGGTGCGGCGCTTCGCCGGCCGGCTCTCCACCGAGGCGACGCGACTCGCGCACATCACGAGCGAGGTGATCGAACTCTCGAGGCTGCAGGCGCGCGATGCGCTCCGGCCCGACCGGCTCGTCTCGATCGACGAGGTCGTCGCCGAGGCCGTCGACCAGAACCGCATCGTCGCCGGGGCGAAGCAGGTCGAGGTCGCCGTGCGGGCGAAGGCCGGCGCCGAGGTGTACGGCGACCGTGCGCTGCTCATCGTCGCGGTGCACAACCTCGTCTCGAACGCGATCGCCTACTCCAACGCGGGCGGCCGCGTCGGCGTCGGCGTCAAGGTGCAGGACGGCGCGGTCGAGATCGCGGTGACCGATCAGGGCATCGGCATCGAGGGCGAGGACCTCGACCGCGTGTTCGAGCGGTTCTTCCGGGTCGATCAGGCGCGCTCGCGCAACACCGGCGGCTCGGGGCTCGGCCTCAGCATCGTGAAGCACACCGTGCAGAACCACGGCGGCGACGTGCGCGTTTGGTCCCAGCCCGGGCGCGGGTCGACCTTCATGATCCGCCTGCCGATCGCCGAGGAGGCCCCGGTCGCACCGCCTGCCGACGGCCCGGCCGGCTCCGAGCCCGCCGAGAGTGCGACGGATGCCGCGGCACGACGCACCCCGCATCCGGTGCGGTGACCTCGAAGCAGGCACCGGCGACACACACCTCCCGAACCACAGACTTCCCGAACCACAGACTTCCCGACCCATCACCTGCCGGCGCGGAACGCCGGTCCCCATCCAAGGAGAACCCCGTGACCCGCATCCTGCTCGTCGAAGACGAGATCGCCCTGAGCGACCCGCTGAGCTTCCTGCTCGAACGCGAGGGCTACGAGATCGAGGTGGCCGCCGACGGGCCGGCCGCGATCGCCGCGTTCGACCGGGGCGGGGCGGACCTGATCCTGCTCGACCTGATGCTGCCCGGCCTGCCGGGCACCGAGGTCTGCCGTGAGATCCGCGCACGCTCGAACGTGCCGATCATCATGCTCACGGCGAAGGATTCCGAGATCGACATCGTCGTCGGGCTGGAGCTCGGGGCCGACGACTACGTGACCAAGCCGTACTCGACGCGTGAGCTGCTCGCCCGCATCCGGGCCGTGCTGCGCCGCCGACTCGACGCCGAGGACTTCGACGAGGCCCTGCTCGAGGGCGGCCGGGTGCGCATGGACATCGACCGCCACACGGTCGAGGTCGACGGGGAGCCGGTGCCCATGCCGCTGAAGGAATTCGAGCTGCTCGAGCTGCTGATGCGCAATCCCGGGCGCGTGCTGACCCGCGGTCAGCTCATCGACCGCGTGTGGGGATCGGACTACTTCGGCGACACCAAGACCCTCGATGTGCACATCAAGCGCATCCGCTCGAAGATCGAGCGGCAGCCGTCGGAGCCGGTGCAGCTCGTGACCGTGCGCGGCCTCGGGTACCGCTTCGAGGCGTAGGGGAGGGCGGCCGCGAGCCGCCCTCGGGACTACGGCTCGAGGTCCGGGTAGAGCCGGCTGTCGAGCACCGGGATCTGCTTCTCGACGCCCTCTTCGCCCGCGTAGTGGAAGTAGATGGGCGTGAGGCCGCCGACCTCGGCGTCGAGGCCCTCGAGCAGCACCGGGTCGGTGTCTTCCGAACCGAGCACGACGGTCTCGTGCGCCGGCACCTCGAGCTCGACGGCGTCGATGCCGGTGGGCTCGATCTGCAGCGTCTGGTCGCGGTCGCCGGCGTTGACGACGGTCATCACGAGGTTGCCGTCTTCACCGTCGTCGCTCACGACGAAGATGTTGCGCAGGGCAAGGTCGCCGATGGTGACGGACACGCCGTCGCTCGCGTCGTAGTGCTCCGTGGTCGCCTGGTAGGTGACCATCGAGCAGCCGGTCGCGCCGATGGCGAGACCCAGGGCCAGAACAGCGGATGCCGCGAGACGCGCCTTCACAGAACCTCCAAGTACGGGCGTGCACGCAGCTGTCGAGGCGAGCACGGGAATCGAATCCGAGTGTAGCCTAACGGCGTGACGTGGCCTGGGCGTCAGCGGCGGAACCTTAGCACGAACGCGAATGTGATATCCTGAAAGTTGCCGGAAGGACATACATTCATGCTTTTTGAGGTTGGCGAAACCGTCGTGTATCCGCACCACGGTGCCGCGACGATCATCGAAGTCAAAGACCGCGTCATCAAGGGCGAGACCAAGAAATACCTGAAGCTGAACGTCACGCAGGGTGATCTCGTCATCGAGGTCCCTGCCGAGAATGTCGATCTGGTCGGCGTCCGCGACGTCATCGGCCAGGACGGCCTCGACAAGGTGTTCGAGGTGCTGCGCGCCCCGTTCACCGAGGAGCCGACCAACTGGTCGCGCCGCTACAAGGCGAACCTCGAGAAGCTCGCCTCCGGCGACGTGATCAAGGTCTCCGAAGTGGTCCGCGACCTGTGGCGCCGCGATCAGGACCGCGGCCTGTCCGCGGGCGAGAAGCGCATGCTCGCCAAGGCTCGTCAGATCCTCATCTCCGAGCTCGCGCTCGCAGAGAAGACCGACGAAGAGGCCGCGTCGACCGTGCTCGACGAGGTCCTCGCGTCCTAGTCTCCCGAAGGCACCGCGGTCGACCCCGACCGCGGTGCCTTCGTCGTATCCGAACGATGCCGTAACGAGGTCGCCTCGAGCCGATACGCTCGATCCATGAGCGCGTCGTCGACGGTCGCCGTCATCCTGGTCGCCGCAGGCAGCGGCACCCGCCTCGGCCATGCCGAGCCGAAGGCCCTCGTGCCGCTCGGCGACTCGAGCATCCTCGGGGTCGCGCTCGATGCCGTGCTCGGCATGCGAGAGCCTCCGCATGTCGTCGTCGTCGCCCCCGACCAGCGCGTCGACGAGGTGCGCGATCGATTCGCACCGGTCGCGGCCGCGGCATCCGCCCCCTTCGACGTCGTGCCCGGCGCCGCCTCCAGGCAGCAGTCGGTCGCCGCGGGGCTCGCGGTGCTTCCGCGGTTCGTCGACACCGTGCTCGTGCACGATGCGGCGCGGCCGCTGACCCCTTCGGCGCTCTTCGACGAGGTGCTTGCGGCCGTGCGGGCGCGCGGTCACGGCGTGGTGCCGGGCCTGCCCGTCGTCGACACGATCAAGCGCGTCGAATCCGGCCGGGTGGTCGAGACCGTCGATCGCGCCCAGCTCGCGGCGGTGCAGACGCCGCAGGGCTTCCCGCGGGAGGCCCTCGACGAGGCGTACGCGGGGGTCGCGTCGGTCGCCGAGTTCACCGACGACGCCTCGCTCGCGGCGGCCGTCGGCGTCACGGTCGACCTCGTGCCCGGCGACGCGCGCGCCTTCAAGATCACCGTGCCAGAAGACCTCAGGCGCGCCGAGCGCATCGTCCATGCAGAGGGAGCGGACATGACGCGGGCAGCGCCGACGCAGGCAGCACAGACGGATGCCGCGGGGCCCGCCGGATTCCGCATCGGCACCGGCATCGACGTGCACGCGTTCGACGAGGACCCCGCCACGCCGCTCTGGCTCGCCGGCCTCGAGTGGCCGGGGCAACGCGGGCTCTCGGGGCACTCCGACGGCGACGCGGCTGCGCACGCGATCTGCGACGCGCTGCTCGCCGCCGCGGGTCTCGGCGACGTCGGCGCGATCTTCGGCACGGCCGACCCGCGCTTCGCCGCCGCGCACGGCGAGGTGTTCCTCGCCGAGACGAGGCGCCTGGTCGAGGCATCCGGATTCCGCATCGTCAACGTCAGCGTGCAGGTGGTCGGCAACCGGCCGAAGCTCGCGCCGCGCCGCGCCGAGGCCGAGGCGCTGCTCTCCGGCGTGCTCGGCGCACCGGTGTCGGTCGCGGCCACCACGACCGACGGGCTCGGGTTCACCGGTCGGGGCGAGGGCGTGCAGGCCATCGCGACCGCCATGCTCTCGGCATCCTGACCCGGGCATCGCCGCCGAGTCGCCTCCGGCGCCGCCGCACAGCGGATGCGCGGGCGCGCGCCGGTAGGCTTGCGAGGTGACCGTGCGACTCTACGACTCGAAGGCTCAGGCCCTGCGTGACTTCGTGCCCCTCCGCGAGGGGCACGTGGGCATGTACGTCTGCGGTCCGACGGTGCAGTCCAGCCCGCACATCGGGCACCTGCGCAGTGCGCTCGTCTACGACATCCTGCGCCGCTGGTTCTCGTACCGCGGGTACGAGGTCGCGTTCGTGCGCAACGTCACCGACATCGACGACAAGATCCTCGACGCCGCCCACGGCGACGAGCAGGGCGGCGGCGAGCAGTGGTGGGCGCTCGCCTATCGCGTCGAACTCGAGTTCCAGGCCGCGTACGCATCGCTCGGCATCGCCCCGCCGACCTACGAGCCGCGGGCGACCGCGAGCGTGCAGCAGATGCAGCAGCTGATCGCACGCCTCATCGACGCCGGACACGCCTACGCCGCGCCGGATGCCTCGGGCGACGTCTACTTCGACACCGCGAGCTGGCCCGCCTACGGCGAACTGACCCGCCAGGCGCGCGACAACATGGAGGCCGCCGCCGACGCGGATCCCCGTGGCAAGCGCGACCCCAGGGACTTCGCCCTCTGGAAGGGCCGCAAGGCCGACGAGCCCGAGTCGGCGTCCTGGGCGTCGCCGTGGGGCGACGGCCGCCCCGGATGGCACATCGAATGCTCGGCCATGGCCACCAGGTACCTCGGCGCCGAGTTCGACATCCACGGCGGCGGGCTCGACCTGCGCTTCCCGCACCACGAGAACGAGCTCGCCCAGTCGACGGCGGCCGGCGACGGCTACGCGCGCTACTGGGTGCACAACGGCCTCGTGAACATCGGCGGGCAGAAGATGTCGAAGTCGCTCGGCAACTCCGTCTACGCCGGTCAGTTGCTCGAACTCGCCTCACCGCTCGCCGTGCGCTACCTGCTCGGGCAGGCCCATTACCGCTCCACGCTCGACTACGCACCGACCTCGCTGGCCGAGGCCGAGGCCGCGGTCGACCGCATCCGCACGTTCCTCGACCGTGTCGAGCGTCGGCTCGCCGACACGAGGTACGCCGGCGTCGGCGCGCCCGTCATCCCCGACGCGTTCGGCGCGGCCATGGACGACGACCTCGGCGTGCCGCAGGCGCTCGCCGTGCTGCACGACAGCGTTCGCGCCGGCAACCAGGCGCTGGACTCCGACGAACTCCACGACGCGGCGGTCCTGCACGGGCAGGTCTCCGCCATGGTCGGGGTGCTCGGCATCGACCCGCGCGACGCGAAGTGGGCGGCAGACGCCGGCCCCGCGGCATCCGCCCTCGAGATGCTCGTCGACCGACTCATCGAAGACCGCCACGCGGCGCGCGCAGCCAAGGACTTCGCCGCCGCCGACCGAATCCGCGCCGAACTCTCGGCCGCGGGCATCACCATCGAAGACAGCCAGACCGGCACGCATTGGAGCTTGGAATCATGAAGGGCAGCAGCAAGCCGCGCGCCGGAGCCGTGCGCAAATCGAAGGCGAAGCAGGTCGGATCCGGAGGCCAGGGGCGCCAGGCGCTCGAGGGCAAGGGACCGACGCCGAAGGCCGAGGATCGCGCCTGGCACCCGGCCGGCAAGCGCAAGGCCGCTCAGGATCGGTACGCCGCATCCGGCGGCAAGGGCGGCAAGCCCGGGGGCAAGTCGAGCGGCAAGGTCGCCGGGCAGGCGTCGCGCGCCGGCGCACCCCGTGGCGCCTCGGGTGCCGCGCGGCGCTCGAAGTCGGGCGACGAGTCCGAGATCGTGACGGGCCGCAACTCCGTCGTCGAGGCGCTGCGCACGCGCATCCCCGCGACGACCCTGTACGTCGCCTCGCGCATCGAGATGGACGACCGCGTGAAGGAGGCGATGAAGATCGCCACCAACCGCGGCATCCCGATCCTCGAGGTCATGCGGCCCGAGCTCGACCGGCTCGCCGGCGAGGGCGGCGTGCACCAGGGCCTCGCGCTCAAGGTTCCGCCGTACGAGTACGCGCACCCGATCGAGCTGCTCGACGAGGTCATCGCGAGCGACGAGACGCCGCTCTTCGTCGCGCTCGACGGCATCACCGACGCGCGCAACCTCGGTGCGATCATCCGCTCGACGGCCGCGTTCGGCGGGCAGGGCGTGATCGTGCCGCAGCGTCGTTCGGTGGGCGTCAACGCCGGCGCCTGGAAGACCTCGGCGGGCGCCGCCGCCCGCGTGCCGGTCGCCATGGCCCCGAACCTCACGCAGACGCTCAAGGCGCTGAAGGAGCGCGGCGTGTTCGTGCTCGGGCTCGACGGCGACGGCGACGTCTCGCTGCCGGGGCTCTCGTGGGCCGACCGGCCGATCGTCATCGTCGTCGGCAGCGAGGGCAAGGGGCTCTCCCGGCTCGTCGCCGAGACCTGCGACGCCATCGTCTCGATCCCGATCAACGCGGCCACCGAGTCGCTGAACGCCGGCATCGCGGCATCCGTCACGCTCTACGAGATCTCGAAGCTCCGCGCCGAGAAGTAGTCCGCCCGTCGACCTCTGCCCGCCCGAGGGTGCCGGCAGAATTCAGGAACATGTCGTGGCTATGCCACGGCGGCGCGCGCGAGGGCCGCGTGATCCCAGGGCAGCATCGCGGCGCGCTCCTGAATTCTGAAGCACGTGGAAGCTCGTGGCAGCCCGAGCTCGGGGCGGGGCCCTCAGACCTTCGCGCGCCAGTCGTTCTCGTCGTCGGGGTCGATGACCGCGATCGCGGCCGTGTCGAGCGGCACGACGTCGATGGACGTCGTGATCGCGCCGGTCTGCGGCCCGATGACGGTCGCCTCGTCGCGGCGATGGCGCAGCACCGTGTTGATGTAGGAGCCGACGGCCTCGGCGAGCGGGATGTCGCGCCCGGCCTGCTGGGCGAGGAACCAGCGGTGGTCGAGCAACTGGTGGAAGACCTCTGCCGGCTCGAGCTTGCCGCGCAGCTCGACCGGGATGGCGCGCACGACCGGCTCGAACACGCGCACGAGCCACTCGTGGGCGACCATCTCCTCATCGAGGGCCTCTTTGCCGTAGGAGGCGCGGTAGGAGTCGAGGTCGTTCAGCAGGCGCCTGGCCTGGTTCTCGCCCGCGTCGAGGCCGGTGAGGCGCAGCAGGCGCCGCTGGTGGTGCCCGGCGTCGACGACCTTCGGCTGGATGCGCACGGTCGTGCCGGCGTCGGAGGTTCGGATCGCCAGTTCTTCGATGTCGAACCCGAGGTCGTTCAGCCGGCTGACGCGCTCGTTGATGCGCCAGCGTTCGGCCGACGAGAAGGACTCGGAACCCGTGAGCTCGCTCCAGAGGCTGCGGTACGCCTCGACGATGCCGTTCGAGATGCGCACCGGGTCGAGCTCGTCGGCGACCTTGCCGCCCGCCTCGAGGTCGAGCAGCTCGCCGGCGATGTTGACGCGGGCGATCTCGAGGTCGTTCTCGCGCTGGCCGTTGGAGAGGCCGCCCTCGTAGAGCTTGCCGGTCTCGGCGTCGACGAGGTACGCCGCGAAGGCGCCGGCGTCGCGGCGGAACAGCGTGTTCGAGAGCGACACGTCGCCCCAGAAGAAGCCGACGATGTGCAGGCGCACGAGCAGCACCGCCAGGGCGTCGACGAGCCGCGTCGCGGTGTCGGGCCGGAGCGTCTGCGAGAAGAGCGCGCGGTAGGGGAGCGAGAAGCGCAGGTGCCGGGTGACGAGCACGGGCTTCAGCGGCTCGGCCTCGTCGTCGGTGCGGTTCGTGATCACGGCCACGGGCTCGACGCACGGGATCTCGAGCTTCGCCAGCGTGCGCAGCATCTCGTACTCGCCGCGCGCCATCTCGGCAGTGGTCTCCTTGATCGCCACGACGTGGCCCGCGAGGTGCGCGAAGCGCACGAGGTGCCGCGAGATGCCCTTCGGCAGGGTCGCGATGTTCTCGTTGGGCCAGGCCTCGAGCGGAAGGTGCCACGGGAGGTCGAGCAGTGCCGGATCGGTCATCGCCGACGTGATCGAAAGTGAGCCGCTCATCGTGCTTCAGCGTAGCCGTGGCCGGGCCGAGCCGACGAACTCCGCGGTGGTTCGGGCGCGAAGGGCGAGCGGATGCCGCGACGAGCCGCCCTGGAAACGGACGACGCCGGCCGGGCCTGAGCCCGACCGGCGTCGATCGTGGATGGTGCGAGGCGTCAGCTGACGACGGCCTTGTTGCCCAGGCGCAGGCCCGACTCGATGTCGAACAGGTGCACGTGGTTCGGGGTCGCCGTGAGGTAGACGCGGTCACCGGCGTTGGGGTGGCTGCGGCCGTCGACGCGGGCGACGATGTCGGTGCGCTTGCCCTCGACCGTGGAGTGGCCGTAGAGGTAGCCGTCGGCGCCGAGCTCCTCGACGAGGTCGACGTCGACCGCGAGGCCCTCGCCCTCGATCGCGGAGACCGTGATGTCTTCGGGGCGCACGCCGATCGTTGCGCTCGTGGCGGTGCTCTCGGCGAGCACGTCGCGGTCGACCGGGACCGTGGCGGTGCCGAAGAGCACGCCGTTCTCGACGAGGTCGGCGTGGAACAGGTTCATGGCGGGGGAGCCGATGAAGCCGGCGACGAAGACGTTCTGCGGCTTCTCGTAGAGGTCGCGCGGGGTGCCGACCTGCTGCAGCAGGCCGTCCTTCAGCACGGCGATGCGGTCGCCCATGGTGAGCGCCTCGGTCTGGTCGTGCGTGACGTAGACCGTGGTGACGCCGAGGCGGCGCTGGAGCGACGCGATCTGGGTGCGGGTCTGCACGCGGAGCTTGGCGTCGAGGTTCGACAGCGGCTCGTCCATGAGGAACACCTGGGGCTGGCGCACGATGGCGCGGCCCATGGCGACGCGCTGGCGCTGGCCGCCCGAGAGCGCCTTCGGCTTGCGGCTCAGGTAGGGCTCGAGGTCGAGGAGCTTCGCCGCCTCGAGCACGCGGGCTGCGCGCTCGTCCTTGCCGACGCCGGCGATCTTGAGCGCGAAGCCCATGTTCTCGGCGACCGTCATGTGGGGGTAGAGCGCGTAGTTCTGGAAGACCATCGCGATGTCGCGGTCCTTCGGCGGCACGTCGGTGACGTTGCGGTCGCCGATGAAGATGTTGCCGTCGTTGACCTCTTCGAGGCCGGCGAGCATGCGGAGGGACGTGGACTTGCCGCAGCCGGAGGGGCCGACGAGCACGAGGAACTCGCCGTCTGCGACATCGAGGTCGAGCTGGTCGACGGCCGGGCGGGTGCCGCCGGGGTAGAGGCGGGTGGCCTTGTCGAACGTGACTGACGCCATGGTTGTTCTTCTCCTTCACCGGCAGGTACGTGCCGGACGATCCGTAGTGATGGACTCGCGTCGACGGTGACGCATCCCTCAGTATCTCATGCGTCCGCGCGCACTCCGACCATGCGGCATCCGCCCGATGTCGTCTGGGAACCGGCCCGGAGCGCAGTGCACGCCGGCCGAGAGCCGTCTGTGCCGCCCGTGTGGCGGATTCACAGCCATCGTTCCTACTATCGTGGGTGCGTTCGCAGTACGCGCGCGCCCACACAGCGACCGGAGTGACCATCGATGACCAACGGCGGATCCAATCAGCCACGCGCCACCCGTAACGAACGCCGGGAGGCGGCCCGTGAGAAGGCCCGCATCCTGCGCGAGGAGCAGAAGAAGCGCGAGAAGCGCAACAAGTTCCTGATCCAGGGTGGCGTCATCGTCGCCGTCCTGGTCGTCGCGGGCCTCATCGGATTCCTCATCTACAACGGCATCAAGCCGGCCGGTCCCGGCCCCGCGAACATGGCGAGCGACGGCATCCTCCTGGTGGCCGGCGACGACGGCGCGATCACGGCCGTCGAGACCCCCGCGCTCGCGGCGGGCGAGGAGCCCACGCCGACCGTGCCCGACGACAGCGGCACGGTCGCGAACATCGTCACGTACATCGACTACCTGTGCCCCTACTGCGGCGACTTCGAGACGACGAACTCCGAGGCGATGCGCACGATGGTCGAGTCAGGGGCCGCGACGCTCGAGGTCCACCCGATCGCGCTCCTCACGAACCAGTCGGCCGGAACCCAGTACTCGCTGCGTGCGGCGAATGCGGCTGCGTGCGTCGCCGACCTCTCGCCCGACGCGTTCTTCGACTTCAACGAGCTGCTCTTCCAGAACCAGCCCGAAGAGGGCTCGACCGGACTCGCGAACTCCGACCTGAAGAAGCTCGCGACCGATGCCGGCGCGGCCTCGTCGGTCGGCGCGTGCATCGACGACACCCGGTTCAAGTCGTGGGTGCAGGATTCCACGACCCGTGCGCTCACGCAGCCGATCCCGAACTCCGACCTGCCCGCCGTCAAGGGAACGCCCACGGTGCTCGTGAACGGCCAGCAGTACAGCGGCTCGCTCACCGACGCGCAGGAGTTCCAGTCGTTCGTGGTGCAGGCCACGAGCGCCACGTTCAACGAGTCCGAGTCGACCCCGACTCCGTCGCCCGAGCCGACCCCGGCCGAGTAGACGGCACCGTCCGTGCGGTGGCCTCCCGAACCGGCGGGCCACCGCACGACCGGTAGCATTGCCCGGGGGTCCGCCCCTCGCCGGCTTGGCGCAATTGGTAGCGCACCGCTCTTGTAAAGCGGGGGTTGCGAGTTCGAGTCTCGCAGCCGGCACTTGAGCGACGACCTCACGCCCCCCACCGCACCGCGGGCCGCGTCGACCGAACCCGAGCATCCGGTCGAACCCGGGCACCGGCATGCCCACGTGGAGCCACGGCTCATGCCGGGCTGGATCGCGATCGTCCTGGCGGTGTTCGCGGGCGCCTGCACCGCAGGGCAGTCCCGTATCAACGGGCAGCTCGCGGCCCGCCTCGACGATGCGTACACGACCGCGGCGATCTCGTTCGGCAGCGGCCTGGCGATCCTTCTCGTGGTGCTCGTGTTCTGGCGGCCGGGCCGAACCGGGTTCGCGAGGGTCGTCGGCGAGCTCCGCGCCGGACGCGTCTCGTGGTGGATGCTCCTCGGCGGCGTCGCCGGCGCCTGGTTCGTGGTCACGCAGGGGCTCTCGGCCGGCGTCATCGGCGTGGCCCTCTTCACGGTGTCGATCGTGGCCGGGCAGACCGTCGGCGGCGTCGTCTTCGACCTCGTCGGGCTCGGGCCGGCCGGGCGTCGGCCGCTCACCGCCCCGCGGGCGATCGGCGCCGTCATCGCCCTCGGCGCGGTGATCTGGACCGTGTCCTCCGAGGTCGCCGGCGATGCGCCGGTGCTGCTCATCCTGCTGCCGTTCACCGCCGGCCTCGGCTCGGCGTGGCAGCAGGCCGTCAACGGCCGGGTCCGGGCTGCGGCGTCGAGCGCGCTGACCTCGACCGTCGTGAACTTCGCGGTGGGCACGACCCTGCTGGTCGCCGTCATGCTCGTGCACGCGGCATCCGCGGGCTGGCCGACTTCGCTGCCGACCGAGCCCTGGCTGTACGCGGGCGGCGCGATCGGCTGCATCTTCATCGCGGTGCAGGCCGTGGTCGTGCGCGTCATCGGCGTGCTCGTGCTCGCGCTCGGCGGCGTCGCAGGCCAGCTCACGGCGGCGCTCGCGCTCGACCTCTTCTGGCCGATCGGCGATGCGACGGTAGATCTGGCGACCGTCGCCGGAACCGTGCTGGCGCTCGTCGCGGTCGTCGTCGCGAGCGTGCGGTGGTCGAGAAGCCGGCACGTCGTCGATCCCGCCGCCGCGCCGGACGCGCCCGTGGTCAGTCCAGGGTCGTGAACCTCGCCGCGACGTCGCTCGGCCGACGGCTTTCGGAGCGCCGGCGATCGGGCCTGCCGCCCACGTAGAGCCAGCCGAGCAGTTGCTCATGTGCGTCGAGGCCGTGCATCGCCTCGACGGCCGGATGCCGCGTGTGCGGCCCCGTGCGCCACATGACGCCCCATCCCGCCTCGTCGAGCAGCAGCTCGAGCAGGTGGGCGACGCCTGCGGCCGTGGCATCCTGCTCCCACTCGGGGACCTTCTCATGATCGGGCGTGTGCACGGCCACGACGGCGAGCAGCACCGGTGCACGCAGGGGCTTGCCCGCGAGCTTCTCGGCCGCGCGGTCGGCCGGCGGGATGCCCGCCGCATCGACGAGCGCGGCTCCGAGCCGCTCGCGCGCCGCCCCGCGGAGCGCGATGACGCGCCACGGCCGCAGCGATGCGTGGTCGGCGACGTGCCCGGCCGCCTCGAGCAGCTCGAGGATCTCCGCGTCGGTCGGCGTGGCGTCGGTCACCTTCGAGACCGAGCGCCGCGCGCCCACCGCGGCCAGGACCGGCCGCATCTTCAGGACTCGGGCGTGAAGTCGAGCGCGATCGAGTTCATGCAGTAGCGGTCGCCGGTCGGCGTGCCGAATCCGTCGGGGAAGACGTGGCCGAGGTGCGAACCGCACGCCGCGCACCGCACCTCGGTGCGCACCATGCCGAGCGTCGTGTCTTCGATGAGCTCGACGGCCTCGGGCCGCACCGACTCGTAGAAGCTCGGCCAGCCGCAACCGGAGTCGAACTTCGTGCCGCTCTTGAACAGCTCGGCACCGCATGCGGCGCAGGCATACACGCCGGCGCGTTCCTCGTCGAGCAGTTCGCCCGTCCACGGGCGTTCGGTCGATGCTTCGCGAAGCACCGCGAACTGCTCGTCGCCGAGCTGCTCGCGCCACTCGCCTTCGGACTTCTCCACTCGATACGCCATCGCGGTTCCTCCAGAACTGTCGGGTCGTTCCATCGTCGCACGTCGCAGAGAGGCCGGGCCCGCTGTGACAGCGCACGACGACCCCGTGCGTGCGTCCGGGCCCGGCCGCATCCGCACCGCCCGCGGGCACACGCCGCGGACGCTCGGCTCCCTCACGGGCGCCGATCCCTAGGATGTCACCCAAGCGACGCCCGCGACGACCATCCGCGACGACCACGAGGCGTCCGACAGCAACGAGGAGGAACATGAGCGCAGAGCATGCGCACCGCCGTCCCTCCTCCGACGCTCCGCTCGACGACCTCGCCGTGCGGGTGCTCGCGTTCGAATCGCGATCGTGGCAGCGACCGGGCACGAAGGCCGAGGGCATCCGCCACGAGTTCGGCATCTCCGCCGCCCGCTACTATCGGATCCTCGGCGAGCTGCTCGATTCGCCGGCCGCACTCCGGCACGACCCGATGCTCGTCAAGCGGCTGCTGCGCCTGCGGGAGGCGCGTGCCGCCGATCGCGCCCGTCGCTCCCTCTCGAACCCCCGCCCGCTCGGCTGAGCTCGACCCGACCCCGACTGGACCCATGGCGCAGAACTATCCACGAGACCGATTCGACTCCATTCCGCACGGCATCGAGCGGGTGGGCGCTCACCGCGCCCCACGGCGCCGCGGGGCGCGGTGGATCGCGTTCGGGTGGGCGGCGCTCGCCACGGCGGTGCTCACCGGCGTCGGCATCGTCGGCGTCGTGCTGGTCAATGACCGCCTCGACTTCTCCGAGGCCTCGCCGTCGACGCCCGCGACCCCGGTGGTGACAGCTGAGCCGACGATCGCGCCCGATGTGCCGGTGACCGTGCTGAACGGCACCGACACGTCCGGGCTCGCCGCAACGGCGCAGGAGACGCTCACGGCCGCCGGCATCCCCGTCAGCGCGACCGCGAACGCGAGCGAGAACGACATCACGGAGACGGTCGTCTACTACGCCAGCGAAGACCTCGAGGGTGCCGCGCGCGGGGTCGCCCAGGCCATCCCGGGAACCGATGTGCGGCTCGACGCGAAGTTCGGCGAGATGGGCACCCCGCTCGTGCTCGTGGTCGGCTCCGACTACGCCGAGGAGAGCGCCGCGGGCTGAGCGCGGCGAATCGTTGCCATTCCGCGACATTGCGGGCCCCCGAACCCCTTCTCTTCGCCGTGTCGGCGTCATTAGTATCTGGAATTGGTCGCTCGAAACCCGTGTGAGGGCCGGTACCACCAGTGGTTCCAGTCGGCACGAATCAGAGGCCCGGTACAGGCGACAGGCACGTGCTGAACGACACACAGCTGTATGGGAGCAACGCATGGCGAACGGAACCGTCAAGTGGTTCAACGCTGAAAAAGGCTATGGATTCATCACCGTCGACGAGGGAGGGCAGGACGTCTTCGTCCACTACTCCGCGATCGACATGGCCGGCTACAAGGTCCTCGAAGAGGGCCAGGCCGTCGTGTTCGAGGTCGGCACGGGGTCGAAGGGCCCCCAGGCTGAGGCGGTGCGTCCCGCCTAGTGCACTCGAACGCACCGAGGTGCAGCTGAACGCCTCGGCGAAGCGCCGCCCGTCGATGGACGGGCGGCGCTTCGCCGTTCCGCACCTCGGGTCGCATCGGGTCGGCTGCGCGCGGCAGCGTGAGCTGCGCCTCGGCGCCTCGGCGCGTCGCACGTCGACCGAGGCGTCGCGGTGGTTGGCTGATCGCCATGGCGAGGGGCAATCGTTCGGCCGGGGGCAGGCGTGCGCTCGGCGTGCTGCTGGCGACATCCGTGATCCTGCTGGCAGGCTGCACCGGCGCGACCGACGTGAGCCCGCCAGACGCGACCGCGACGCCGGAGCCGCGCCCCGTCGGCGCCTCGGCCGAACCCGCCGCGGTCGCGTTCGCGCCCCTGCGCGGCACGATGGCCGACTGGGCGGCCATGCAGCACCCGTCGCTCGCGGCGAAGATCGACAATCACGAGGAGGCGCGACCCCAGATCGCGCTGAACCGCACCGACGTCGTGTTCGAGGAACTCGTCGAGGGCGGGCTCACGAGGTACGTCGCCGTGTGGCACTCGGATGTGCCCGATGAGATCGGCCCGGTGCGGTCGATCCGCCCGATGGATCCCGACATCGTGTCCTCGTTCGGCGGCATCGTCGCCTATTCGGGCGGCCAGGAGCAGTTCGTCGCGATGATGCAGGCGGCGCCGGTGGTGAACATCGTCTTCGACTACGACGACACCGGCCTGTTCACGCGCGCCGACGACCGCCCCGGACCGCACGACGTGATCCTCGCCGCATCCGAGGCGGTCGGCCGGTACCCCGACGTCCCGCCGCCGCCCGTGCAGTTCGTCTACGGCAACTCCGACCCGCTCGCGGACCCGGCCTTCGAGGCCGCGGCGACGTCGAGCATCGCGCAGGTGTTCTCCGAGGAGCGGTTCCCGTCGTGGGACTGGGACGCCGCGACATCCTCGTGGCTGCGTTCGCAGGAAGGGCAGGCCGACACGGAGGCCTCCGGCGATCGCGTGCACGCCGTGAACGTCGTGACGCTGCGGGTCGCCATCGACTGGCGATACGGCGAGGTGCCGAAGACGACCATGATCGGCACCGGCGAGGCCTGGGTCTCGGTCGCCGGTCGCACCGCCCACGGCACCTGGTCGAAGGATGCCGCGACCTCGCCCATCGTGCTCACGGCCGACAACGGCGAGCCGCTGCCGCTCGCCCCCGGCAACACGTGGATCGAACTCGTGCCGAACGAGGGATCGGTGACGTTCGCGCCCTGAGCGAACGCACGGCGAGCAGTGGCGGGAACGGGTCGCGCTCGCTTGCACTCGTGGCGGTCGAGTGCCAGAATCGCTTTAGCACTCATTCGAATCGAGTGCTAAACACGAATCTTTGAGACGTCCGAGAAGGGACGAGAAACACACATGGCAAAGATCATTGCTTTCAACGAGGAGGCCCGCCGTGGTCTCGAGCGTGGCCTCAACACGCTCGCCGACGCGGTCAAGGTGACCCTCGGCCCGCGCGGTCGCAACGTCGTGCTCGAGAAGAAGTGGGGCGCCCCCACCATCACGAACGACGGCGTGTCGATCGCCAAGGAGATCGAGCTCGACGACCCGTACGAGAAGATCGGCGCCGAACTCGTCAAGGAGGTCGCCAAGAAGACCGACGACGTCGCCGGTGACGGCACCACGACCTCGGTCGTGCTCGCCCAGGCGCTCGTGCGCGAGGGCCTCCGCAACGTCGCCGCAGGCGCCGACCCCATCTCGCTCAAGCGCGGCATCGAGAAGGCCGTCGCGGCCGTCGAGGCCGAGCTCATCGCCAACGCCAAGGAGGTGGAGACCAAGGAGGAGATCGCTGCGACCGCTTCCATCTCCGCCGCCGACGAGACCATCGGCGCCCTGATCGCCGAGGCCATCGACAAGGTCGGCAAGGAGGGTGTCGTCACCGTCGAGGAGTCGAACACCTTCGGCACCGAGCTCGAGCTCACCGAGGGCATGCGCTTCGACAAGGGCTACCTGTCGGCGTACTTCGTCACCGACCCCGAGCGTCAGGAAGCGGTCTTCGAAGACCCGTACATCCTGATCGTCAACGGCAAGGTCTCGAACATCAAGGACCTCCTGCCCATCGTCGACAAGGTGATCCAGACCGGCAAGCAGCTGCTCATCATCGCCGAAGACGTCGACGGCGAGGCGCTCGCGACCCTGATCGTCAACAAGATCCGCGGCATCTTCAAGTCGGTCGCCGTCAAGGCCCCCGGCTTCGGCGACCGTCGCAAGGCGCAGCTCCAGGACATCGCGATCCTCACCGGCGGCCAGGTCATCTCCGAGGAGGTCGGACTCAAGCTCGAGAACGTCACCCTCGACCTGCTCGGCCAGGCCCGCAAGGTCATCATCACCAAGGACGAGACGACCATCGTCGAGGGTGCCGGTGACGAAGAGGGCATCGCCGGTCGCGTCGCGCAGATCCGTGCCGAGATCGAGAACACCGACTCCGACTACGACCGCGAGAAGCTCCAGGAGCGTCTGGCCAAGCTCGCCGGCGGCGTCGCCGTCATCAAGGCGGGCGCGGCCACCGAGGTCGAGCTCAAGGAGCGCAAGCACCGCATCGAAGACGCCGTCCGCAACGCGAAGGCGGCCGTCGAAGAGGGCATCGTCGCCGGTGGTGGCGTCGCCCTCATCCAGGCCGGCAAGACGGCCTTCGAGAAGCTCGAGCTCACGGGCGACGAGGCGACCGGCGCCAACATCGTGCGTGTCGCGATCGACGCCCCGCTCAAGCAGATCGCCCTCAACGCCGGCCTCGAGCCGGGCGTCGTGGTCGACCGCGTGCGCAACCTCCCGGTCGGCCAGGGCCTCAACGCCGCGACCGGCGAGTACGTCGACATGCTGGCCGCCGGCATCAACGACCCGGTGAAGGTGACCCGTTCGGCCCTGCTCAACGCAGCCTCGATCGCCGGCCTCTTCCTCACCACCGAGGCCGTCGTCGCCGACAAGCCCGAGAAGAACCCGGCTCCGGTCGGCGACCCCACGGGTGGCATGGACTTCTAGTCCGAACCGATCCTCGGCCGTCACGGCCTGATCAGCGCGAAGGGCGCCTCCTCACGGAGGCGCCCTTCGTCGTACACACGGCGGGTCAGCGCAGGAAGAGCCTGGCGTTCGCCTGCTCGGCCTCGGCGTACTGGGCGGCGGCGAGCCCGAGCGCCTGGTTGAGGCTGTCGAGGCTCTGCTCGACCCGCGACTGCGTCTCGCGCCAATCGGCGACGGCGCCCTGGAACGCGGTCGCCGCCTGACCCGACCACGAGGACTGCAGGCCCGTGAGCTGGCCGAGGAGCGACGACACCTCGGATTGGATGCGCCCGATCGTGCCCTTGACGGTCTGCGTCGCGGCAGACACCTGGGCGGCATCGACGTGATAGCTGGACATGGGATCCCTTCATTCGGTGATGAGGGTCACGCTAGGCGTGGGCGGGTGCCGCGGGGCCGCCGCTCAGGCGCCACGGCATCGATGCGGTGCCGCCGCCCGGTGTGGAGGACGGGTCAGACGGTCGCGACGGGCTGGGGGGCCGCGGCACTGCCTGCGAGCGGCAGCTGCACCCGGAACGTCGCGCCGCCGCCGGGGGTCTCGACGACGTCGACGCTGCCGTTGTGCGCCGCGACGATCGAGGACACGATCGCGAGGCCGAGCCCGGACCCGCCCGTCTCGCGCGTGCGGGAGGTGTCGGCTCGCCAGAACCGCTGGAAGATCTTCTCGCGGATCTGCGGCGGGATGCCCTCGCCGTGGTCGACGATCTCGATCATCGCGCGCTCGGTCGAGGCATCCGCGCTGACCCGGATGTCGATGGGGCTGTCGGGCGCCGTGAAGCGCACGGCGTTGCCCATGAGGTTCGTGATGACCTGGCGGATCTTGTTCTCTTCGGCGAGCACGACGGCCTGCTGCCGACCTGCCGCCGCGGTCGACGCGGTGCCGGTCGGTGACGCGGTGGTCGCGGAGACCTGCTCGGACGCGGATGCCTCGAGCTCGGCGTTCGCCGGCTGGGGGATCGGGCCCGTGCCCCGGCGTCCGTTGCCTCCGGACTCGGTGCGAGGGCGCCGCCCGCGAAGGCGTGCGAGCGTCGCACCCGCGAACGAGATCGCCCCGGTCGATGGACGATCGGACGCGCTGCCCGAGGAGCTCGTGCTCGAGCCGAGAGGTGCGCCCGCGGCATCCGCCGTGTGCACGTCGTCGGGGGTGATGACCGTGACCGTGCGGGTCGGGTGCGCGGCCATGGCGTCGAGCGCCGCGTCGCGGGCCAGCGGGACGAGGTCGACCTCGGCGAGTTCGAGCGGCTTCGCCTCGTCGAGCCGGGCGAGGGCGAGGAGGTCCTCGACCAGGCCGCCCATGCGGATGGCCTCCTTCTCGATGCGATCCATGGCCTGCGCGACGTCGTCTGGGGTCTGCAGCGCGCCCATGCGGTAGAGCTCGGCATAGCCGCGCACCGAGACCAGCGGGGTGCGCAGCTCGTGCGAGGCATCGCCGACGAATCGGCGCATCTGATCGATCGTGCGTGCGCGGTCGCGGAACGCGCGGTCGATGCGGTTCAGCATCGTGTTCAGCGACCGGTTGAGCCGGCCGACCTCGGTGTTCGGGGTCGCCCCGCCGAGCCGCTGGCTGAAGTCGCCGTCGGCGATGGCCGCGGCGGTCGCCTCGACCTCGCGCAGCGGGGTGAAGGTCGTGGTGACGAGCATGCGGGTCAGCAGCGCGCCGACGAGCACGACGCCGACGCCGAAGCCGAGGAAGATGGTGAGGTACACCGCGATGAGCGACTCGGTGTCCTTCGACGAGATCGCGATGATGATCGGCGACAGGTTGCCGTGGCTGTCGGCGACCATCAGGGCGGCCACCGCGCGGAAGGTCTTGTCGCCGTTGGCGTCCTTGAGTTGGAAGACGGCGTACCCGTCGGACTTCGCGTTCAGGGCGCTGACCTCGCCCTGCGTGAGGCTGTCGGGAATGCGCGGAAGGTACTCTTCGGCTCGACCCTCCCAGTTCTGGGCCAGGAACTCGCCGGTGTCCTCATCGTAGACGGCGACGAAGACCTGGTCGCTCTCGGAGAACTTGCGCTCGTCGGCATCCTCTTCATCGGAGGCGCTCTGGTCGAGGAAGTACCGGTCGAGGCTGCCGCTCGCGATGCTGGTCAGCTTCGCGGCCATCTGGTCTTCCACGTAGGAGCGCAGCATGGCCGCCGTGCCGATGCCGGAGACGAGGAGCCCGAGGGTCAGCATCAGCACCGTCACACCCGTGATCTTGGTGCGAAGGGAGATGCGGTTCCACCGCTCGGAGATCGTCTGATGCATAGCGGAGCGAGTCTAGGCGGCGAAGCCTGAGTCAGGGCTTGGAGGAGGACTTCAGCATGTACCCGAACCCGCGCTTGGTCTGGATCAACGGTTCGGCCGAGTGCTGGTCGAGCTTGCGGCGCAGGTACGAGATGTAGCTCTCGACGATGCCGGCGTCGCCGTTGAAGTCGTACTCCCACACGTGGTCGAGGATCTGCGCCTTCGAGAGCACCCGGTTGGGGTTCAGCATGAGGTAGCGCAGCAGCTTGAACTCGGTGGGGGAGAGCTCGACCGGCACGTCGCCGACGAGCACCTCGTGGGTGTCCTGGTCCATCATGAGCTCGCCCGTGCGGATGACCGCGTCTTCTTCGGCGTGCATCGTGCGGCGCAGGATCGCCTTGATGCGCGCGACGATCTCGTCGAGGCTGAACGGCTTGGTGACGTAGTCGTCGCCGCCGACCGTGAGCCCGGTGATCTTGTCTTCGGTGTCGTCCTTGGCGGTGAGGAAGAGGATCGGTGCCGTGTACCCGGCCGAACGCAGGCGCTTGGTCACGCCGAAGCCGTTCATGTCGGGCAGCATGACGTCGAGGATGATGAGGTCGGGTTCTTCTTCGAGAACCGCGGAGATGGTCTGCGCGCCGTTGCCCACGGCACGCACCGCGAACCCGGCGAACCGCAGGCTCGTCGTGAGCAGATCGCGGATGTTGGGCTCGTCGTCGACGATGAGGATTCTGGGTCCGTCAGCCATGTTTTCAGTGTGCTGCAGGTTTGCTGGATGCCGGCTGTGAACATTGCGACAGAAGCCGGAGCGGTTGCTGCATCGGGCGCGCCGACTCGCGGACACCGCCTTTCGAGCGCGGTTCGCTCGTGCGAGACTCGCAGCATGGCAGCGGCGGAACGCATCGTGATCATCGGCGGAGGGCTCACGGCGGCGCGCGCCGCCGAGAGCATCCGGGCGGAGGGCTTCGAGGGCGACGTGCTCGTCGCCACCGCCGAGGACCGTGCGCCGTACGAGCGGCCTCCGCTGTCGAAGGGCTACCTGCTCGGCACGGATGCCGCGGCGAGCACGATTCCCCTGTCGAAGCGGTGGTACGCCGAGCACGACGTCGAGCTGAGAACGGATGCCACGGCCACGGCCCTCGACGTCTCCGCCCACGTCGTGACGCTCGGCGCCGAACGCGTCCCGTACGACCGACTGCTGCTGGCGACCGGCGCGCGGCCGCGCCGGTTCACCGGTCCGGGCGCGGAGCTCACCGGGGTGCACACGCTGCGCACGCTCCACGACGCGACGCGGCTGCGCACCGCGCTGAAGCAGGGCGGTCGACGTGTCGCGATCATGGGCGCCGGATGGATCGGGCTCGAGGTCGCGGCCGCCGCACGCGGATACGGCAACGACGTGACCGTCATCGCGCCGGGCGCGGTGCCGCTCGCGTCGGCGATCGGCCCAGAGGTCGGCGCGGTCTTCGCGGCGCTGCACGCAGACCACGGGGCCGAGTTGCGCATGGGCGCGGCCGCCGTCGCGGTCCGCGGCGGCGACCGGGTCGACGGCGTCGTCCTCGGCGCCGGCGAGGAGCTCGACGCCGACCTCGTCGTCGTGGGCATCGGGGCCGTCCCGAACGTCGAGCTCGCGGCATCCGCGGGGCTCACGGTCGACGACGGCGTCACGACCGACGCAGGATTCCGCACGAGCGCCGCGGACGTGTTCGCCGCGGGCGACGTCGCGAACGTGCACCACCCGGTGCTCGGCAGGCCTCTCCGCGTCGAGCACTGGGCGAACGCCGAGAACCAGGGCCGTGCCGTCGGGCGGGCGCTCGCCGGGACGGCGGTCGCGTACGACGAGATCCCGTACTTCTACACCGACCAGTACGACCTCGGCATGGAGTACTCGGGCTACGGCCCGCTCGCCGACGGCGCGTCGGTGGTCTTCCGCGGCGACGTGGCCGCGCGGGAGTTCGTGGCGTTCTGGGTGCGCGACCGCCGGGTCGTCGCGGGCATGAACGTCAACGTGTGGGACGTGAACGAGACCGTGCAGGCCCTGATCCGCTCGGAGGCCGCCGTCGATTCGGCGGCGCTCGCCGACCCATCGGTGGCGCTCGAGAGCCTGATCCCCGCATGAGCACGCCCCGCCTGAGCACGACCGCCATGCGCCTCGGCGCGCGCATGTTCGACTTCTCCCGTGAGGTGGCCGTGATGGCCATCGTCAACCGCACGCCCGACTCCTTCTACGACCGCGGGCGCACCGACGCGCTCGACGCCGCCGTCGCCGCCGCCGAACGCGCGATCGCCGACGGCGCCGACTGGGTCGACATCGGCGGGGCGAAGTTCGCCCCAGGGCCGCCGATCCCCGTCGCCGAGGAGGTCGACCGCGTCGTGCCCGTCGTCGCGGCGCTCGCGGGCTCGGGCGCGGTCATCTCGGTCGACACGTTCCACGCCGAGGTGGCGCGCGAGGCGATCGCCGCGGGCGCGCATGTCGTGAACGACACCACCGGCCTCAGCGACCCCGGCATGGCGGCGGTGCTCGTCGAGACGGGGGCCGCGGTCGTCATCACCCACAGCCTCGCACCGCCTCGCACCCCATTGCCGTCGCCGCGCTACGACGACGTGGTCGGGGAGGTCGCGGCGTTCCTGCGCGACCGCGTCGCGAGAGCCGAGGCGTCGGGCGTGGCATCCGATCGCATCATCATCGACCCGGGCCACGACCTCAACAAGCACACCCTCGACTCGCTCGAGCTCACCCGCAGGCTCGGCGAGATCGTCGACATCGGCTACCCAACGCTCGTGGCGCTCTCGAACAAGGACTTCGTCGGCGAGAGCCTCGGACGCGATCGCGGCGAACGGGTCGAGGGGTCGATCGCCGCCGCCGTCTACGCCGTGCTGCAGGGCGCTCGCATCGTGCGCGTGCACAACGTGCGCGAGACCGTCGACGCCATGCGCATGATCGGCGCGATCGAGGGGTGGCGCGAGCCCGTGTTCCTGGAGCACAACCGATGAGCGCTCCCGGGGCGCGACCGACAAGGGGGCACAGCGCATGAGCGAACCTGCCGCCGTCGACCGCGAGACGCTGTTCGCCGCGTACGCCCTGCCCGACCGGTCGGTTCCGCGTGTGCGCATGAACTTCGTCGCGAGCATCGACGGTTCCGCGACGCTCGCCGGCCGCAGCGGCGGCCTCGGCGACGCGACCGATCGCCTCGCCATGCAGGTGCTGCGCACGCTCGCCGACGTCGTGCTCATCGGTGCGGGCACGGTGCGGGCCGAGGGCTACGGCGGGCTCGCCGTCGACGAGGCGGATGCCGCGTGGCGGCGTTCCCACGCGCTCGACGACCAGCCCCGCGTCGGCGTGGTCTCGTCGCGGCTCGACCTCGACCCGAGGCATCCGTTCTTCGCGGAGGCGGTGCGCCGGCCCCTCGTCGTGACGCACGCGGCAGCACCCGAGGCTCGGCGGCGGGCACTCGCCGAGGTCGCCGACGTGCTGGTGTGCGGTGACGACGAGGTCGATGCGAACGAGATGCTGCTCGCGCTCGCCGCCGAAGGTCTCGTGCAGGTGCTCTGCGAGGGCGGGCCCCACCTGTTCGGCAGCCTGCTCGACGCCGGCCTCGTCGACGAGGTGTGCCTGAGCCTGTCGCCCACGCTCGTCGGCGGCACGGCGGGGCGCATCACGCGGGGTGCGCGCGAGGCCGCGCGGCGCATGCGACTGGTGCACGCGATGCCTGCGGGCGACCTGGTGCTGCTGCGCTACGCGCGCGGCTGACCCCAAACGCGTTTCTCAGGAACCGCACCCGGAATCAGTGCGCTTCTCAGGAGGTTTCTGGCGGTTTCGGCGCGATCGGCCCGAAAACTCCTGAGAAGAGCGAGTGGTGGGGTCAGGCCGCCTCGAGGGAGTGCGCGTCGAGGATCGTGTAGCTGTAGCCCTGCTCGGCGAGGAACCGCTGCCGGTTCTGCGCGAAGTCCTGGTCGACGGTGTCGCGCGAGACGAGGGTGTAGAAGTTCGCCGTGAGCCCCGACTCCTTCGGTCGCAGCAGGCGGCCGAGGCGCTGGGCCTCCTCTTGACGCGAGCCGTAGGACCCCGACACCTGGATCGCCACGGTCGCCTCCGGCAGGTCGACCGAGAAGTTCGCGACCTTCGAGACGACGAGCACCTGCGTGGTGCCCTCGCGGAACGACTGGAAGAGGCGCTCGCGCTCGTCGACGGGCGTCGAGCCCGTGAGCTGCGGGGCATCGAGCGCCTCGGCGAGCTCGTCGATCTGGTCGAGGTACTGGCCGATGACGAGGATGCGCTCGCCGCGGTGCTTGGCGACGAGCTCCTTCACGACGTCGAGCTTGGCGGGCGCGGTCGCCGCGAGGCGGTACCGCTCGTCATCGGCGGATGCCGCGTACGCGAGCCGCTCGGACGCCGGGAGGTCGATGCGCACCTCGTAGCAGGCGGCGGGGGAGATGAAGCCCTGGGCCTCGATCTCCTTCCAGGGGGCGTCGAAGCGCTTGGGCCCGATGAGGCTGAACACGTCGCCCTCTCGTCCGTCTTCGCGCACGAGCGTCGCGGTGAGCCCGAGACGGCGGCGCGCCTGGAGCTCGGCGGTGAGTTTGAAGACGGGTGCGGGCAGCAGGTGCACTTCGTCGTAGACCACGAGTCCCCAGTCGAGCGCGTCGAGCAGTGCGAGGTGGGCGTACTCGCCTTTGCGCTTCGCGGTGAGGATCTGGTAGGTCGCGATGGTGACCGGCTTGATCTCCTTCGTCTGGCCGGAGTACTCGCCGATCTCTTCCGCCGTGAGCGACGTGCGCTTGAGGAGCTCGTCGCGCCACTGGCGTGCGGAGACGGTGTTGGTGACGAGGATGAGCGTGGTGGTCTTCGCGGTGGCCATCGCGCCCGCACCGACGAGGGTCTTGCCCGCGCCGCAGGGCAGCACGACGACGCCCGAGCCGCCGTCGAAGAAGTTGTCGACGGCCTTCTGCTGGTAGTCGCGCAGGTGCCAGTCGGACTCGTCGAGGTCGATCGGATGCGGCGTGCCCGGCGTGTATCCGGCGAGGTCCTCGGCCGGCCAGCCGAGCTTCACCAGTTCTTGCTTGAGGGCGCCGCGCGCCCACGCCTCGACGAGGAAGCCGGACTCGTCGATGCGCTCGGTCAGCAGCGGCGCGATGCGCTTGGCGCCGGCCACCTCGGTGAGCACCGCGAGGTCGTCGGAACGCAGGCGCAGATCGCCGTCGTCGGTGCGGTCGACCACGAGCCGTCCGTAGCGGGCGACGGTCTCGCGCATGTCGACCGAGACCGTCTGCGGCACCGGGAACTTCGCGTACCGCTCGAGCGTGCCGAGCATGTCTTCGGCGGTGTGCCCCGCGGCTCTGGCGTTCCAGAGTCCGAGCCGCGTGATGCGGTAGGTGTGCACATGCTCGGGTGCGCGCTCGAGTTCGGCGAAGATCGCGAGGTCGTGTCGCGCGTCTTCGGCGAGGGGGTGCGCGACCTCGAGCAGCACGGTGCGGTCGCTCTGCACGATGAGGGGGCCGTCTGACATAACCGTCGAGTCTACGCCCGGTTCATGTGAGGGCGGCCGCCCGTGCGATGATCGAGGTCACGCGATCGAGCGGCCCGCGTCAGACGTTCGACGGCGCCGGCGTGACCGCGGCGATGGCCGAGAGCGGGAGCGTGCGCTCGATGTCGGCCTTGCGGTCGCGTGCCCGCAACCGGCCGTTCGCGACGCTCGCGGGTGCGAGCAGGTAATCGGCCGTGGCGCCGCCCGGCATGCGCACCGTGACGGTCAGCGTCTCCTTCGCGCGTGCCGCCGCCTCGAGCTGCCGTGCGAGCCAGGCGACCTCGGTGGCGTCGTCGTCGGCTTCGACGAGTACGCGATCGAGCAGCGCGGCGACGGGGTCGGTCGTCGGTTGCGGAGGCGGCGATTGCGCGAGGTGGTGGCGGCGCAGGCGCACGATGGCCCCCGAACGGTCTTCGGCGGCCACGGGGTACCTGGCGTCGGAGAGCGCCCAGAAGACGACGTCGGGGGCGAACCTCGAGAGCAGCCGGTACGGGCCGACCTGGCGCAGCCCGATGGCGCTCAGCGCCTGGTCGACCGCGAGCGTGCGCACGATCTGCTCGTCGTCTGATCGAACGACCGTGCGGGCCGGAAGCTCCGCGTCGTCGGCCGACGCGACGCGGACGCTGCCGAACCGCTTGGAGGCCTCTTCGACGAGGTAGGCGACGGGCTGGGGGATGCCGGTGAGCGAGATGCCCCGCAGGAACTCGAGGATGGTCTCGGCCGATTCGCCTGCGGCGAGCCCGCGGTTCACGGATGCCGCGCTCACGCGATAGGTCGAGGCGAGGTCGCGGGCCTCGACATCGGCGAACCCGCGGAGCCTCGCGTCGAGCGCGGGTTCGAGCGGACCGGGGGCGACGAGCGTGAGATCGTGCTGCAGGTAGACCTTCGACACCTCGGCGGGGAAGTGCGCGGCGAGAATGGCCGCCGCCTGCTCGACGTCGCCGGTGAGCACGAGCCGCCCGGATTCGACGGGTTCGCCCGCCACGGCCAGTCCGAGCGCCTCGGCGTCGTCGACCAGGCGATCGAGGCCGTCGTCGAGCCAACGGCCGCCGGCGGGGTAGAGCCACCGCACGTCGTCGCGGAGATCGGTGGCCGAGAGCGCCTCGCTTCGGCGCGCGACGAGCTCGCGCAAGGTCGGCGGGATGCGGGCGAGCCACTGCTCGGCGAGGCGCTGCCACCGCTCGGCGGCACTTCGCTGGGTCCAGCTCGCCCCGATGTCGGATTCGAGCCAGTAGGCGCCGTCGCGGAGCACCAGGCCGGCCTCGTCGGCGCGGTGGAACAGGCGCGGCAGCGCGTCGAGATCGATGCCGCACACTTCGGCGAGGCGCTTGGAGTCGGGCAGCGTGAGGCCGCCCTTCGCGAGCTCGCGCGCCGGCTGCACGCCGAGCGCCGCGAGGAGCTCGGCCGTCGCGGCGACCGTGGCGTACGCCGTCTCGGAGGCGCGGCGATCGACGATGGTGCGGTCGACCTCGTCGACTCCGACGAGCACGGGCGGCGCGGGGGCGGCCAGCTCCGCGGCATCCGGCACGTCACGGCCGATGCGCACGGCGAGCCGGCCCGACACCGCGGCGGGCAGGTGCACCCGGCCGCCGTCGAGCACGAGGAGCAGCACCTCGGCCAACCGGCCGAGCAGCTCGGGCGCCGCGGCCGTGAGGTCGGCGGATGCCCCGAGTCGGCGCAGTTCGTCGGCCACGGCGTCGACCGTGGTGTCGGCGTGATCGGCCGTCAGCTCGGCGGTCGCGGCCAGCACCGCGAGGCGCGGTCGGTCGAGCCGGGAGATGACGTGGTCGAGCGAGTCGGGCGCGAGCAGCACCTCGGCCAGGTCGAACAGGTCGCGGATGCCGGCCGTGTCGAACTCGCGCGTCTGCAGCGCGGCCGCGAGCTGTGGTCGGGGCAGCGCGCGAAGTCGCGCGGCGAGTTCGAGCATCGTCTCCGATCAGTTCGTTCGAGGGCGAGTGGATCGTGCGCGCTTGACCGCGTGCACGATGAGCAGGGAGATGAGCAGCAGGAAGCCCAGCGGGAGCGCGAACCACGGGAGCATGATCACGACGGGCCAGACGCCCTGGCTGAAGCCGTCGTTCTCGGCGGCACCGGCGCTCGTGCCGATCATCACGGCGATGAACGCGGCCACGGACAGCAGCACCATCGCCGTGAACATGTACGCCAGGATGCGCTCGAGGCGCTGGCTGTCGGCCTGCACGGGTTCACTCACGCCTCAAGGATACCGGCAGCGGCGTCGCACCGGGGGACGGGACTCTAGACTGGTGGTTGCAGAGCGCGCGCATTCGGCGCGCCTCCGACACGAGCGAGGTCCACACGATGCCCACCGGCAAGGTCAAGTTCTACGACGACGAGAAGGGGTTCGGCTTCATCAGCTCAGATGACGGCCAGGAGGTCTTCCTCCACGCTTCCGCTCTTCCCGCCGGCGCGACCGTGCGTGCGGGCTCTCGCCTCGAGTTCGGCGTCGCCGAGGGCAAGCGCGGCGCGCAGGCCCTCTCGGTCCGCGTGCTCGACGCGCCCGTGAGCCTCGCGAAGATCAACCGCAAGCCCGCCGACGACATGGCGATCATCGTCGAAGACGTCGTCAAGGTGCTCGACGGCATCGGTGCCGACCTTCGACGGGGCCGCTACCCCGAGAAGTCCAAGGCGCGCACGGTCGCCGCCGTGCTGCGCAAGGTGGCTGACGACCTGGATGCCTGAGCTTCCCGATTCCGAGACCCGCGCGGATGCCGCGACCGACGTCGTGGCGCCCGACGCGATGGAAACCCCTGAAACGGCGACCTACGAGCCCGACGCGGTGCTGCTCGCGTCCGTCGACCTCGCCCGGCGCGCGCTGCTCGAGACCACGGCGCCCGAGACGGTGGGTTCGGTGCTCGGCCACCTCGTCGAGGGCGAGCACGTGCTCACGCTGCACTTCGCTTCCGACCTCGCGGGCTACCCGGGGTGGCACTGGAGCGTGACGCTCGTGCGCGTCGACGACGCGGAGCCGACGATCGTCGAGACGCAACTGCTCCCGGGTGAGCGGGCCCTGCTCGCGCCCGCGTGGATCCCGTGGTCCGAGCGTCTCGCCGACTACCGCGCGGCGCAGGCCGCTGCCGCGGAGGCCGCACGCGAGGCCGGCGAAGAGCACGACGACGACCTCGACGACGCGTCCGAGGAGCTCGAGATCGTCGCCGACGACGACTTCGATGACGACGACGATGATGCAGAGGACGACTCCGACGACGACGACGCCGATCACGACGATGATGCAGACGACGATGATGCAGAGGACGACGCCGACGACTCCGACGACGAGTTCGACCTCGACGACGACTCAGCCGACGACGACGAGCCCGACGACGACTTCGACGGCCACGAGACCGAGGATCACGACGAGGAAGCCTGACCCGCGGCATCCGGGCCTGCGGAGTCGTCCGCAGCGATGCCGCGCCGCGACGCGCGACGCCTGATCGCCTGCACCGCGAAGAGTGCGATCACGCCGAGCACGACGCCGACCGCGCACGCCCAGATCAGCCAGTCGAGGCCGGCCGCGGCGAGCGGCTCGCGCACGATGAGGCACACGACGAGGGCGAGGATCCAGAGCGCCGTGCCGGCCAGCACCGCCTTGCGCGCGTCGGCCCGTGCCGGCGCCGGGTCGGGCCGACGCTCGGACTCCGCGAGCCAGAGCCTCATGCGGCTCAGCCGACCCGCTCGAGCACGTAGTCGATCGACGCGGTGAGCGCACGCACGTCGTCGGGTTCGATCGCCGTGAACGTTGCGACGCGCAGCTGGTTGCGGCCGAGCTTGCGGTAGGGCTCGGTGTCGACGACGCCGTTCTCGCGGAGGACGGACGCGATCTTCGCGGCATCCGTCGTCTCGTCGAAGTCGATCGTGACGACCACCTGCGAGCGGTCGGCCGGGTCGGCGACGAACGGCGTGGCGACCGAGGTGCGCTCGGCCCAGTCGTAGAGCACCGACGACGACTCGCGCGTGCGGGCATCGGCCCAGGCGAGACCGCCGGAGGCGTTCATCCAGTCGAGCTGGTTCTCGAGCAGCAGCAGGGTCGCGAGGGCCGGCGTGTTCAGCGTCTGGTTGAGGCGCGAGTTGTCGACGGCGTTCTTCAGCGACAGGAACTCGGGGATGTAGCGGTCGGAGGCCGCGAGGCGCTCGACGCGCTCGAGCGCGGCCGGCGAGAACAGCGCGAACCAGATGCCGCCGTCGGAGGCGAAGTTCTTCTGCGGCGCGAAGTAGTAGACGTCGAACTGCGCGGGGTCGACCGCGACGCCGCCCGCCGCGCTCGTGGCGTCGACGACGGTGAGGGCGCCCTCGTCGCCCGCGACGCGCTGCACGGGCGCCATGACGCCGGTGGAGGTCTCGTTGTGCGGCCAGGCGTACACGTCGACGCCGGCGACGGCCTCGGGGTTCGAACGGGTGCCGGGCGCCGCCTTTCGCACGTCGGGCGCCTCGAGCCAGGGGGCGGATGCCGCGCCGGCGAACTTCTGGCCGAACTCGCCGAACGAGCAGAGCTGCGCCCGACGTTCGATGAGGCCTGCGGCCGCGGCATCCCAGAACGCGGTGGATCCGCCGTTGCCGAGCACGACCTCGTAGCCGTCGGGGAGCGCGAAGAGGTCGGAGAGGCCGGTGCGCACGCGCCCGACGAGGTTCTTGACCGGCGCTTGGCGGTGGCTCGTGCCGAGCAGCGCGGGCCCCTCTGCGGCGAGGTGGGCCAGCTGCTCGGGCCGAACCTTGGACGGGCCGCAGCCGAATCTTCCGTCGGCGGGCAGGAGGTCGCTGGGGATGACGAGGCTCGGCATGCAGGTGAGTCTACCGAGGGTCCGCATCGGGCTAGGCTTGATGACGGGCTGCGACAGGGAGGGCTTGCTGATGACGGATCTCATCGACACCACGGAGATGTACCTTCGCACGATTCTCGACCTTGAAGAAGAGCACATCGTGCCGCTGCGCGCCCGCATCTCCGAGCGGCTCGGCCACTCCGGCCCCACGGTCTCGCAGACCGTGGCGCGCATGGAGCGCGACGGGCTCGTGGTCGTCTCCGGAGACCGCCACCTCGAGCTCACGCCAGAGGGGCGCAGCAAGGCCGTGCACGTCATGCGCAAGCACCGCCTGGCCGAGCGCCTGCTCGCCGACGTCATCGGACTCGAGTGGGAGTTCGTGCACGACGAGGCCTGCCGCTGGGAGCACGTCATGAGCGAGCAGGTCGAGCGTCGCCTCGTCGAGATCCTCGGCGAGCCCACGCATTCGCCCTACGGCAACCCGATCCCCGGTCTCGACGAGCTCGGCCTCGAGCCGGCCGCGCCGTTCATGACGGGGGTCGTCCGGGTCACCGACGCCCTCGCCGAGCGCGAGACCGAGGTCCGCGGCGTCGTGCGCCGGCTCGGCGAGCCCGTGCAGTTCGATCCCGAGCTGCTGCTGCAGCTCAAGCAGGCCGGAATCCTGCCCGGGGCCTCCGCCACGTTCGCGAAGAGCGGCGGCTACGTGCTCGTCGAGGTCGACGGCGTCGACGGCGGGCTCGAGCTGCCTACGGATGTCGCGGGCCACATCTTCATCGGCGAGTAGGCCGCCTGCCTCGTCGGCGACGCCGCCGCACTGAGCCGGTGAATCCGTCCCCCGTTCGGGTGTCATCGCGCAAGTAATCTCGCCGAACCGTGATCAGAATGTGACATTCGTCGCATCCTCACGTATCCTCGGTCGAGTCCGACGGCACGAAGCCGGTCGCCGGACCAGGACCGGGATCGCCTCTCAGCACCCACCGCCCGGCCCAGGACGAAGACGCGCCTCGAGCGCACCAGGTGGGACGGAGCAGGTTTCCGTGGGGCGGTGGAGGAACCCGATTTGGCTCGATTCACCCCCCGTCGTCCCAACGCACAGCTCAAGAGGAACGCCCCGAAGGCGGCCGCACGCAAGACCCGCGAACGAGCGGTCGCGCCCGCCGTCGACGCGGCGGCGGCCAAGCCGCTCGCCTCGACCAGGCCGCTCCGACGCGGCGCGGTCGCCAACGTCGCGGTCATGACCCTCGCGGCCGGCATCGTGGGCACGCTCGCCATCCCGGCCTATGCGTTCGCACCCGGCAGCAACCAGCCGCAGTTCGGCACCAGCGCCGAGACCGAACTCACCAACGCGCAGGCCCAGTCCGTCGAGGTCGCCGATGACGTGATCGCCGCGCCCGTCACGAAGGACGGGTTCGAGGCCGTGACGGCCGTCGAGATCGAGGCCGCCGCCGAGGCGAAGCGCCAGGAGGAGGCCGCGGCCGCCGCAGAGGCCGCCCGCGTCGCCGCCGAGGCCGAGATGACCTCGTACGCCGCGTCGTACTCCGGCCCCTCGGTGGGCGACTTCCTCGCGAACCCGCCGTACCCGAGCTTCGACCTCGCGAGCGTGTACAACGTCGCGACGCAGTACATCGGCACGCCCTACGTCTATGGCGGTGCCACGCCCGCCGGCTTCGACTGCTCGGGCTTCGTCATGTACGTCTACGCCCAGTTCGGCGTCGGCATGCCCCATTCCTCCGCGGGGCAGGGCGCCATGGGCACGGTCATCTCCGAGGCCGACGCACAGCCGGGCGACCTCGTGATCATGGACGGCCACGACGGCTTCTACGCCGGCAACGGCATGATCCTGCACGCGCCGTACGAAGGCGCCTCGGTTCGCGTGCAGCCGATCTGGACGAGCAGCTACACCATCGTCCGCATCGGCATCTGAGACGTGAACATCACGTGACACGAGCTGTGAACGACGCGCCGGGATGCCTCGGCGCGTCGTTCATGCCGTAACCTGTAGCCCTGACGATCCGAGATCCGGGCGAGGGGACGCCGATGGTTCGCACGTGCAGCATCCATTCCACGGATGCGCGCGCGCAATTCCACCACCGGCGTGGGTACCACCAACCGCGCGCGACGCACCAACGGCGCGCGTTCTCCCAACGGCGCAGCAGTCAGCCGATCACCAGCCGAGCCGAACCTTCGACGGGCACTGTCTTCATGACGGTGCCCGTTCTGCGTTCTCCGGCCGGTTCGACGTCGGCCCGCGGCATCCGCCCCCTCCATGGCTTCACGCGACCAGTGCGTCGCCGGAGCGTCGATCCGTTCACGCGGCTGGAAGCCATCCAGCCCCGATCGAAAGGCACTCCATGCGCACACTCGTGCTGAACGCGGGCTACGAACCCCTCGCCGTCGTCTCCTTCAAGCGGGCACTCCTCCTGGTCATGAACCAGAAGGCGACCGTCATCCAGCATGACGAGGGCAACCCCGTCTGCGCCGCGAGCGGATCGTGGCAGAGACCGAGCGTGATCGTGCTCACCCGCTACGTTCGCACGCCACGCGTGCACGCGGTGCCCGTGAGCCGGCGAGGGGTGCTGCGGCGCGACGAGCACCGGTGCGCGTACTGCGGGCGCTCGGCGGCGACCATCGACCACGTGCTGCCGCGATCGCGCGGCGGACGCGACACGTGGGAGAACCTCGTCGCCTGCTGCCTGCGCTGCAACAACCTGAAGAGCGATCACACGCCCGCCGAGATGGGCTGGGAGCTGCGCTTCACCCCGCGCATGCCGCACGGCCGCAGCTGGGTCGTGCGGGGCTTCGAGCGCCCGCTGCCGCAGTGGGACGAGTACCTCGCGAACGTCGCCTGACCCCGAGGGGCCTCCGACCCCGATCGCCGTGCGTGCCCGAACCTCGGCCGTGCCGGGGTGACTTCGCCGTTCGCTTGCCCTATGGTGGATCGAGTCGCCGGACGACCCGGCCGATGCGACGACGCACGTCACCCGAACCTGGCCTGAACGCGGCCTCGAACGGTGTCCGGAGGATCGACTTTGCACGAAGGTGAGAACGCCGAGCAGCGATCGCGCTCGCAGCGGCGCGCGGCCGAGTCCGCGAATTCGCGACGATCGGCATCCCCTCGGCAGTCACGCGTCCGCGAAGGCGCGTCCGGCCGTTCTCGTCGGCGCGGGGCGGCTCCGGCACCGATCAGGCAGAACCCCGATGCCGCTCCCGCGGCGACGAGCGCGACCCGTGCACCGGCCACGGTGCGTCGTGTCGGCCCGCTGCGCGTGTTCGCGACCGTGCTCGTGGTTCCGGCCATCGTCGGCACCGTCGCGATGCCCGCCTACGCGTTCATGCCCGGCGGCGACCTGTTCCAGCCCTCGGGTGCGTTCAGCTTCGCCGTGGCCGAGGCGCAGGCCATCGACGTCCCGGCGCAGGCCTCCGGCGCACCGTTGTCGACCGACGCCTACTCGGTCACGACCAAGGCCGAGATCGACGAGGCCGCACGTTCCGCCGAAGAGGAGGCGCAGGCCGCATGGGCGGCCGAACTGGCCTCACGCGGCTCGGGCGCCTACGCGATCTACACGGTCAAGGCCGAGGGCGACGACTACCCCTGGTGGGACCAGATCCCCGATGACTTCGGCGGCGGGCTCTCGCCCCTGAAGTACTACTACCGCGAATGCGTCGACTTCGTGGCGTGGCGCCTCAACCGCGACGCCGGCGTGACCAGCGCCCCATGGAAGTGGGACTGGTCGAACCTCGCCTCGGGCAGCGCCTACGCCTGGGCCGACGAGTGGGTCTCGCACGGCTGGCCGACCAGCGACGTGCCGGTCGTCGGGGCCGTGGCGTGGTTCCCGTACAACCACGTCGCGTACGTGCAGTCGGTCAACGGCGACGGCACCGTGAACATCGAGGAGTACAACCAGAACTCCGACCACTCGTATCACCAGCGCACCATCCCCGCCGGGAGTGCGCTGTACCTCTACCCGCCCGCCTGAGCGTTCGGATCGGCTCCCGCATGCCGACCGGTTCGGCCGGCATCGTGCCGATTGTGCCGAAGCGGCGAAACACCCGTGCGAAGTTGGACGGCACGGACAATGACCGGGGCGGGCGTCTCCCGTAGCGTTGGTGCCATTCCTCAGAAGCAGAGGCCCCACGCAGAGGCAGGTGACCGCGATGACGCAGCCCTTCGAGATGCCGCCATCGAACGAAGCACGACTCGAGGAGATCGCGTTCGTCGACGAGCTCTCGCCGACGACCTCCGCGATCGTGGTGCTCGGCTACAACTGACGTTGCCGGCGAGCCGGGCGCGAGCCGCGCCGCACCGTCGCCCCGTGCCGCATCACGGCAGGCGTGCGAGGCATGCGGGCGCCGGCGTCGACAGCGTCGCGACGACGCCGACCGGCACGCCCGAGTCGAGCGCGATCACGGCGATGGTGTCCGACGCCTGATCGGCCACGAGCGCGTGGCGCTCGTCGTGCGTGACGTGCAGGTCTCGCGGATGCCGCCCCCCGGTCGGAACCGACGCGATGCGTTCGAGCGTGCGGGCATCGGCGTCGAACCGCAGCGCGACGAGGGCGTCGGCGTCGCGATCGCCGACGAGCACGGTGCCCGCCGACGTGAGCCGGATCGCCGAGAGCCCGAGGCCGCGGGGCTCCACGCGCTCGTCGATCGGGAACCACGCGAGCTCGCGCCCCTCGACGAGGTCGACGATGCTCGCGGTGCGGTCGAGCTCGTTCGCGACGACGGCGAGATCGCCGGCGATCACGAGGTGGCGGGGGCCGGCGCCCGCGTGGATCACGATGTCGGCCGCCTCGCCGGCGTCGCGTCCGAGTGCCTCGGGGAGGGCGTCGAGGCCGATGACGCGGACGCGGTCGGATCCGAGGTCGGGAACGAGCAGACGCGACCTTGCGGCGTCGAGCACGACCTGATGCGGGTGCGGGGACTCCTGTCGTGCGAGGTCGGGCCCCGAGCCGGTGAACGCGGCGCTGAGCAGGGCGTCGGTCGCGGCATCCGCTCGCACTGCATGGGCCGTGACCCGGCCGCCCGAGTAGTTGGCGGCGAACGCCCAGTCGCCGGTCGCGTCGAACGCGACGTGGCACGGGTCGCCGGCGTCGGTGCGGCCGGCAGGCCCGAACGGGTGAACGGCGTCGCCGTCGACCGTCCACGTCGAGAGCCGGCCCTCGGCGAGCTCGTGCACGATGCCGAGGACTCCGATGGGGGAGACCGCGAGGAACATCGGGTTCTCGCCGACCTCGACGGGCTCGCCGAGCGTCGAGGTGCCGTCGGGTGCGACGTCGAGCGGGCGGATGCCGCGTGCCGGTGAACCGAGCGCGCCGATCGTCGACGCGCCGACCCAGAATCTCGTGCCGTCGCTCATGGTGCTCCGTTTCGTCGTGGCGTATTCGTCGTGGTGCGTGCCGGATCTGCGGGGCTGGTGCGCGGAACGCCGTCGGACAGGCTATCGCGGACCGATCCACCGGACGGTGCCGCGTGCCGTCGCCGCTGCCGGCCGTGGCATCGGCACAATGGCTCCCGAGGAGGCGCGATGGGTGCGCAGGGCGATGCGAGCAGGGCGGTGAAGGGCCCGAGGCCGCTGCACGGCCTCGTGATCGTGGGTGCGAGCCTGTCGATCTGGTGGCCGGCGTTCACCCTCGGCGCGTGGGGCGAACTCTTCTTCGACCAGATCCTCATGGTGTGGGTCGCGGCGACGGCGGCGTTCTTCGTGGTCGCCTTCCAGCCGAAGCCGTTCCGTCACCGCGTCTGGCGCCTGATCGCCCTCGCGGTGCCGTCGCTCTGGCTCGTGCTGTCGTTCCTCGACGATTCGGGCGACAACGCGGTGATCCGGTTCCTCGACCTGCTGGGCATCGCCGTGGCGCTCGTGGGCATGCCGCTGACGCTCTGGGTGCTCGCGGGCATCTTCTGGCCCGACCTCGGCGCGGGTCTCTCCCGCCGCGCCGCCTCGATCGGCATCATGGCCCTCGTCGTCATCGCGATCGCCAGTTTCGTGCTCGGCCTGAACCAGGCGCGCTTCCTGACCTGCGAGGACTTCGCGCTGAGCGGCAACTCGAATCCGCCGGGTTGTGTGCACGCCACGCCTGCGTCGCCGTGAGCCGCGCGGCATGCCGATCTCCGACCGAAACGAGCCATCGCGAGAAGTCAGTAGACTCTTCAAGCCGCCCCCGTAACTCAGGGGATAGAGTGCCGACCTCCTAAGTCGGAAGCGCAGGTTCGAATCCTGCCGGGGGCACAGTTTCTCGCCATGCGTGCATCGCGGCCGGCCCGCCTCAGGCCCCGACCTCGGAACGAGACTCGTCGGCCGCGGCATCCGCCACAGGCTCGGGCTCGGGCCGCTCGACCTGAGCCCGCCCTGGCAGCCACAGTGCGACGCCCATCGCGACGACCGTGAAGCCGATCGCCCACCAGAAGGCGGTGTCGAAGGCCGCGGCGACGTCGGCCGGTGAGGTCGCCGCGGCGATGGAGGTCTCGAGGATCACCGCGAGGATCGCGGTGCCGAACGCGCCGCCGATCTGCTGCGCGAGTCGCGTGATGATGCTCGCGTGCGGCACCTCTGCGCGGTCGAGGCCGACGAAGGCGACCGTCATCACGGGGATCATGACGGCCCCGAGGCCGAGGCCGCGCACGACGAGCACCGCCATCAGCCACCAGAGGTTCGTCGTGGTGTCGGCGAGGGCCAGTGGGACCGTCGCGAGGCCGAGCACGAGGAATCCGCCGATCGTCACGGCCCGGGCGCCGACGCTGTCGGTGAGTCGCCCCGCGAGCGTGCGGCTGAGGAGCGCGCCGACGCCCTGCGGGATCAGGAGCAGGCCCGCGACGAGCGGCTCGAACCCGCGCACCGACTGGAAGTAGAGCGGGAGCAGCAGCATCGAGCCGTAGAGCGAGGCCCCCGAGATGAAGAGCACGGTCGAGCCGGATGCCACGGCCCGCCGCCCGAGCAGGGCGACGTCGACGAGGGCGCCGCCGCCGCGACGTCGGGCCCAGACGACGAAGCCGGCGATGAGCAGCGCTCCGGCCGCCATCGGTCCCCAGGCGTCCGGGCGGGCGAACCCGCCATCGGCGCCGACGTTCGAGAGGCCGTAGAGCACCCCGATGAGGCCGGGCGAGAGCAGCAGCAGGCCCACGAGGTCGAGCTTGACCGGGGTACGCGGGCCGTCGGCCGGCAGGAACTTCCACGCGAGCACGAGCCCGACCACGACGAAGGGCACGTTGACCCAGAACATCCACCGCCAGTCGAGCCAGGTGAGGATGACGCCGCCGAGCACCGGGCCGAGGATCGGGCCGAGCGCCGCGGGCAGGCTCACGACCGCCATGATGCGGCCGAGCCCCTTGCCCTTCGCCTGCTGCATGACGAGGGTCGCCATGAGCGGGAGCATGATGCCGCCGCCGAGCCCCTGGATCACGCGGAAGGCGATGAGGCTGGGTGCACTCCAGGCGAGGCTCGCCGCGATCGATCCGATGCCGAAGACGGCGAGGGCGATCATCCAGAGCCGCTTGCCGCCGATGCGCGCCTGCGCCCAGCCGACGAGGGGGATCGCGACGCCGAGCGCGAGCAGGTAGCCGGTGCTCACCCACTGGATGGTGGCGACCGATGCATGCAGTTCGGTCGCGAGCGTGTGCAGCGCGACGCTGACGATCGTCGAATCGAAGATGGCCGCGAGACCGCCCACGACCAGCACGAGCGCGGTCGTCATGACCCCGCGGTCGATGGCGGGCTTCGGTGCGCTCTGCGCAGGTCGGGCGGCGGATGACTCGGACACGGCGTGCTTCCCTTCATAAGATACTCGTATGTATCTAAAACAGCACGATACGCTCACGCGATAAGATACGCAAATGGATCTTGAGACGACGCGTCGCCGCCGCGGAAGCGAACTGGAGGAGGCGATCCTCGACGCTGCCTGGGAGCAATTGCTCGACGGTGGTTACAACGCGTTCACGATCGAGGCCGTCGCCGAGCGGGCCAGGACCAGCCGGCCGGTGCTCTACCGGCGCTGGCCCGATCGGCAGTCGCTCGTGCGCGCGGCGATGGAGCACGGCTTGCGTCAGGGGCGCATCGAGATCCCGGACACCGGGTCGCTTCGTGACGACGTCATCGAGCTGCTGCGGCGGTCCAACGCGGCGCGTGCGCCCATCATCCCCGTCATCAGCGTGCTCGTCGGCTCGTACTTCGCCGACACCGGGGCGAGCTTCGCCGACCTCAGGTCCGGCATGCTCGGCGACCGGCCGGTCAGCGCGATGGACACGATCGTCGAGCGGGCGATCGTGCGAGGGGAGATCGACCCCGCGGGCCTGACGCCCCGGGTCGCCGCGCTGCCGTTCGACCTGTTCCGCCACCAGTTGCTCATGACGATGAAGCCGATCTCCGACGAGGAGATCGTCGCGATCGTCGACGAGGTGTTCCTGCCCCTGGTGCGGGCGGGCAGCTGACCCGGACTCAGGTCCAGTCGACGGCGTGCGCCCATCCGGCGATGTAGGCGCGCTCGTTCGCGCCGAGCTTCAGACCGGCGGGTGCCGTCCCGACGTCGAGTCCGCAGATCTCGAAGACCCGGCGGGCCACGAACGGGCGCAGGGGAGCGGCCGGGGCGGCGAGGATCTCGCGCTGCAGGCCCCGGTCGAGCAGCGTCCACCAGGTTCCGATGGGCGGGAGCCCGATGGGCGGGAGCCCGATGGGCGGAAGGCCCCGGCCGGGCAGCATGGTGCGGGCGCGTGGATCGGCGGTGATGTGGTCGTGCATGGTGTGGTTCCTCGTTCCGGTCGGCCACGTCGTCGGGGGCGACCGAGATAGACCATACGCCACCAACCCGAACTTCGCGTGGGGCTTGTCCCGACCCGGGCGGAGTGTTACGGATGCGCCGGCGGGGATGCGCCGGTCGGCGCACCCGGAGCATGATGGTCGGATGGACCTCCCGGTGATGCCGCCCATCGCTCCCATGCTCTCGAAGGCCGTGAAGGAGATCCCCGATCTCGGTCACACGGAACCCAAGTGGGACGGCTTCCGCACGATCGTGTTCCGCGACGGCGACGAGATCGAGCTCGGCAGCCGCAACGAGAAGCCGATGACCAGGTACTTCCCCGAGCTCGTCGAGGCCCTGCGCGAGAACCTGCCCGAGCGGTGCGTGGTCGACGGCGAGATCATCCTCGTGCGGGAGGGCCGCCTCGACTTCGACGCCCTGCAGCAGCGCATCCACCCGGCCGCGTCGCGGGTGAAGCTGCTCGCCGAGCAGACGCCGGTGTCGTTCGTGGCGTTCGACGTGCTCGCGCTCGGCGACGAGGACCTGACGCAGCAGCCGTTCGGCGAGCGGCGTCGACGGCTCGAGTCCGCGCTCGCCGCGGCATCCGACCCGGTGTTCGTCACCCCGGCGACGGCCGACCTCGACGAGGCGCGGGAGTGGTTCACGCGGTTCGAGGGGGCCGGGCTCGACGGCGTCGTGGCCAAGCCGCTCGACGGCACCTACCAGCCCGACAAGCGCGCGATGTTCAAGGTCAAGCACGAGCGCACGGCCGACTGCGTCGTCGCGGGCTTCCGCTGGCACAAGACCGGCGGCATCGTCGGTTCCCTGCTGCTCGGGCTCTACGACGGCGAGGGGAGGCTGCACCATGTCGGCGTCGCGGCGTCCTTTCCGATGGCGCGGCGGGCGAGCCTCGTCGCCGAGCTCGAGCCGTACATCGAGACCGACCCGTCGCGGCATCCGTGGGGCGAATGGGCCGACCCCGAGGCGCATCAGGGGTCGCGCATGCCCGGCGCGGTGAGCCGTTGGTCGGCCGGCAAGAACCTCTCGTTCGTGCCGCTGCGGCCCGAGCTCGTCGTCGAGGTCGGGTACAGCCAGATGGAGGGCGACCGAATTCGCCACACGGCCCAGTTCAAGCGGTGGCGCACCGACCGGGATGCCGCGTCGTGCACGTACGAGCAGCTCGAGTCGCCCGACGGACTCGATCTGTCGCAGATCCTGCCGGTGCGCTGACGGCCCGCGGCCGGCCAGGGGCGCGGCGCCTCAGATGACGGCGCGCAACCCCGCCGACAGCGCCGTGTGGTGCTCGAACACGAGGTTCGTCTCGGTGAGTGCGACCGCGGGATTGGCCGAGAGGTTCTCGAGCACGAACTGGCGCACGTGATCGCTGTCGCGCACCCGCACGTGGATGAGGAAGTCTTCAGTGCCGCCGAGGAAGAAGAGCTGGGCGACCTCGGGCTCGCGGCGCAGCTCGTCTGAGATCTGCTCCATGAGGTGCCTCGCGCCCGGCCGGATGCGCACGCTCACGAGGGCCTGCAGCGTGAAGCCGAGCGCGACGGGGTCGATCTCGGCGGTGTAGCGCACGATGACCCCGCGTTCGCGGAGCGACCGGACCCGGGCGAGGCATGTCGAGGCCGAGACGCCGACGGCCCGCGCGAGGTCGATGTTCGGGATGCGGGCGTTCTCGTGCAGCCTGGCGATGATGGCCCGGTCGAGCTCGTCGAGCACGGCGGGGCCGCTCGACGGTGCAGGGCCGTTCGCCCTCGTCTCGCTGATCTGCGGCGCATCGGCCATGTCGCGGCATCCTCTCGAACAATTGCAACGGATGTCGCGAGTCTACCGAATTCCATGCGGAGGTTCTTCCGTGAAGGCGAATAAAGGGCGACGATTGGGGAACACACCAACTTTCGTTCGGAGCACCTCATGTACATCGGCGTACCCGCTGAGATCAAGAACAACGAATTCCGCGTCGCGATGACCCCCGCAGGCGTGCACACGCTCGTGCAGCGCGGGCACCGCGTCGCGATCCAAGCCGGTGCGGGCGCCGGAGCCGGCTTCACCGACGCCGAGTACCTCGAGGCCGGGGCCGAGATCGCCGCGACGGCCGCCGAGGCCTGGTCGGCCGAACTCGTGCTGAAGGTCAAGGAGCCCATCGAGGCCGAGTACGGCTTCCTCCGCGAAGACCTGACGCTGTTCACCTACCTGCACCTCGCCGCGGACCTGCCGCTCACGCGCGCGATCCTCGACTCCGGCGTCACGGCGATCGCCTACGAGACGGTGCAACTGCCCGACCGCTCGCTGCCGCTGCTCACGCCCATGAGCGAGGTGGCCGGCCGGCTCGCGCCCCAGGTCGGCGCGGCCGAGCTGCTCGCCTCGAAGGGCGGACGCGGTGTGCTGCTGGCCGGCGTGCCGGGCACCTCGCCCGCGAAGGTCGTCGTGGTCGGCGGCGGCGTCGCCGGCGAGCAGGCTGCGGCGACCGCGCTCGGCCTCGGGGCCGACGTCACCGTGTTCGACATCTCGCTGCCGAAGCTGCGCGAGCTCGACGCCCGCTACGACCACCGCATCCACACGCTCGCGTCGTCCCCGTACGAGATCGCCCGCCAGCTGAAGGACGCCGACCTCGTGATCGGCGCCGTGCTCGTGCCCGGTGCCGCGGCGCCGAAGGTCGTGACCGACCGGATGGTCGCCGAGATGAGGCCCGGCTCCGTGCTCGTGGACATCGCCATCGACCAGGGCGGATGCTTCGAGGGCTCGCACCCGACCACGCACGCCGATCCGACCTTCCGCGTGCACGACGCCATCTTCTACTGCGTGGCGAACATGCCGGGCGCGGTGCCCGCGACCTCGACGCCGGCGCTCACGAACGCGACGCTCCCGTACGCCGTGCGCATCGCCGACCTCGGCTGGCAGGCCGCCCTCGCCGCGGATCCCGCGCTGGCGAAGGGGCTGAACGCGACGGCCGGCCGACTCACGAACGAGGGCGTCGCGCTCGCCCACGGCCTGGAGCTGCAGACGGCGGGCTGAGCGGCCGCGTCGGTCGGGTAGCCATGCGCCTCGGCGCCGTATCGAGGCTGATTGCGCTCGGGGCTCGAAACGCTTCGCTACTCGACCGGCGCGCCTCAGGAGAGCGTGAGGAACAGCCGCTCGAGCTCGTCGACCGTGAGGCGGTCCTTCGCGGTGCCGGATGCCTCGTGGGCGTCGCCTTCGGCGACCTGCTCGGCGAGGCAGTCGCGCATCGCCGTGGAGATGATCGCGAAGCCCGCCTTGTCGAGCGCGCTCGAGACCGCCGAGAGCTGCGTGACGACCGTGCGGCAGTCCGCGCCGGACTCCACCGCGTCGATGACGGCGTTGAGCTGACCCCGAGCGCGCTTCAACCGGTTGAGGATGCGCCGCTGCGCGGCATCCGCCTCGCTCGTCATGCCGACGCCTCGCGCATCATTCCCCGCCGCGCGTGAGCGGGAGGCCCTGCCGGTGCCACTCGAGGATGCCGCCCGAGATGTTCACGGCGTCGATGCCGAGGCTCTCGAGGTAGGCGGTGGCCTGCGCGCTGCGCCCGCCGACATGGCAGAGCGTGTAGACGGTCGTGTCGCGGGGCACCTCGTCGATGCGCGCGACGAGCTCGCCGAGCGGGATGTGCAGGGCCCCCTCGATGCGGGCCTGCTCGAGCTCGTGCGGTTCGCGCACGTCGAGGATCACGGGGGCGTCGAGCGCCTCGACCTCGGCGGGGGTGATCTCCTGCATGCCTGATGGCTCCTTCGGGTCGCTCGGTGCTCGGCCGGCTCTGTGTACCAGCGCAGCGAGGCTAGCACGATACCCATGGGGTATCTGAACCGGCATCCGACGGCGCTGCATCCCACGAAACGGCCGTTCGGGCCTTATCGTGTCCGTGTGCGGCGGCTCGATCGGAACGAAGAAGAGGATGTGCTCCTCAGCGCGCGCGACCGCCGTGCCCGCGGTCTCGATGACCAGTCGGATGCCGCGGCCGAAGCACTCACCCCGGAAGCCATGCCCCAGAACCTCACGAGTCAGAACCTCACGAGCCCGCACAGCCTGAGCCTCGGCGACCCCGACCTCGTCGCGGGCAATGTCGCCGAGCCAGCGTGGCACCGGTGGCAGCGCGAGCTGGAGCGCGTCGGCGGGCGATCGCCCCTCGCGCGCTTCGTCGACACGCCGCGCACGCGCATCGAGCTCTCGACGACCCACCCCGGCGGGCTGCCGCAATTCATCACCGGCCGCTCGACGCTGCTGTCGAGCCTCATCCGCGACGAGCTCGCGCTGCGCAACGCCAAGCTCGCCGCCGCGCAGATCACCCAGAAGGGCGTGGAGCTCCGGTCGGTGCGCGGCATCGAGTCGGTGCACCTCGCGATCGGGCTCGCGTCCTGGCGCAACGGCGGCGAGGAGTTCCTCGCCCCGGTGCTGTTGCGGCCCCTCGCGATCCGGCGTTACGGGCGCGACTTCGAGCTGAAGCTCAAGGGGCAGCCCTTCCTCAACCCGGCGCTCGCGCGCGAACTGCGGCAGCAGTTCCAGATCACGCTGGACGCCGAGGCGTTCGTCGCGCTCGCCATCACGAACGGCGTCTTCAAGCCGCAACCGGTCATCGACCGGCTGCGCGGACTCACCAGCCACCTGCCGTGGTTCCAGGTCGCTCCGCGTCTCGTCGTCTCCTCGTTCGCCGAGGTCGGGCCCTCGATGGCCGTGGATGCCGCGAACCTCGAGCACCCCCTCATCGACGCCATCGCCGGAAACCCGACGGCCAAGGCGCGGTTCACCGACTCCGGCCAGCGGGCGCGTCCGGTGCCGCAGGACGAGCGTCCGCCCTCGACCGACACCCTGCTGCTCGACGCCGATCCCGAGCAGGAGCGCGTGATAGCCGAGATCGAGGCCGGCACCTCGATGGTCGTGAAGACGCTCCCCGGCACGGGCGGCACGCAGACCATCGTCAACGCCGTGGGGTCCCTCGTCGCGAAGGACCAGCGCGTGCTCGTGGTGGGCGCGCGGCGCGCCAGCCTCGACGGCATCGCCCACCGGCTCGGCCAGGTGGGCCTCGGCGGTGCAGCAGTCACGACCGCGGCCCTCCGCCGCGATCTCATCTCGTCGATCTCGCGCAACGAGAAGGTCGAGCGGCCGCGGGTCGCCGACGTCGACGATGCGCTCGTGCGCCTCCGCAAGGCGCTCGTCGACTACCGCGCCGCGCTCACGCGCCGCGATCCGGCGCTGCACGTCGCGGTGCTCGACGCACTCGGCGAACTCGCCCGCCTCGCACTCCTGCCGCAGGCGCCGTCGACCACCGCACGGCTCGGCCACGTCTCGCTCACGGCGCTCGCCGACGGCCGCGAGGCCGTGTCCCGCGACCTCGTGCGCGCCGCCGCGCTCGGCGAGTTCAAGTACGGGCCGGGAGACTCGCCCTGGTACGGCGCCTCGTTCACCTCCTCCGAAGAGGCGACGACCGCCCACGACCTGGCCAAGCGCCTGAGCGCAACCGACGTGCCGCGCCTCATCGACCGCGGGCGCACGCTCATCGGGCAGACACGGCTGCGCACCTTCGAGTCGGTGGCCGAACTCGGCGTGTTCCTGCGACTCCTCCTCGACGTGCGCGAGACGCTCGACAAGTTCCGCCCGTCGGTCTTCGACCGGCCGCTCGGCGAACTCATCTCGGCGACGGCGCCCCGGCGCGACTCTCCCGGCATGTCGGGCGCGAACCGCCGCAGGCTCCGCCGCCACGCACTCGAGTACGTGCGCCCCGGCGTGCACGTCACCGACCTGAACGCCGCCCTGCGCGGCATCCAGCAGCAGCGCACGCTCTGGCAGCGCTACTCCGAGGCCGGGTCGATCCCCGCCGTCCCGGTCGGGCTCGACGACGTGCACGTGGCCTACCGATCGGTCGAGGGCGACCTCGCCGTGCTCGATGCCCCGCTCGGGCTGACCGGAACCGCTCGACGCCTTGCGGCCCGACCCGTGCGCGACCTCACGACGATGCTCACGGGCCTCGCCGCGGAGTCCGAGGTGCTCGCCAACCTGCAGGAGCGCACGGCGCTGCTCGCGAGCCTGCGCGACCTCGGGCTCGACCCGCTGCTCGTCGACCTGGCCAAGCGGCACGTGCCCGAGCACGTCGTGGCATCCGAACTCGAGCTCGCGTGGTGGCAGTCTGTGCTCGAGCAGATGCTCGCGACCGACACCGCACTCCTCGGCGCCGACACCGCGCTCCTCGACCGGCTCGAGGGCGACTTCCGGCTCGTCGACGAGGCGCACGCCTCATCGGCGGGCCCGCAGCTCGCCTGGCACCTCGGCGAGAACTGGAAGGTCGCGCTCGTCGACCACCCCGACGAGGCCGAACGGCTGAAGCGCATGCTGCGCGCCGACCGCGTCGACGGCCGCTCGCTGCAGCGCGACACCCCGCACCTCTTCCGCGCGCTCGCGCCGATCTGGCTCGCCTCGCCCTACGACGTCGCCGCCATCGACCCGTCGATCACGTTCGACACGGTCGTGCTCGTCGACGCCGGCTCGACGACCATGGCCGAGAACCTCGGCGCCATCAAGCGCGCCAGGCAGGTCGTGGCCTTCGGCGACCCCGTCACGCAGACGCCGACGCTGTTCGAGACCGGACTCGACGACCCCGATGTCACGGATGCCGCGACCGACGCAGATGCCGAGGTCGACGGCGTCGACGCGCTGCACGCCGACTCCGCGCTCGCGCGCCTCGGCGAGCTGCTGCCGACCATGACGCTCACGCGCAGCTACCGCGCGGGCGGCGAGGACCTCGCCGAGCTCGTGAACCGGCGCTTCTACGGCGGCCGCATCGAGTCGCTGCCGTGGGCCGGCAGCTTCCTCGGGCACGGCAGCCTCGGCCTGCACTACGTGCGCGGCAACGGACTGCCCGACCAGGTCACCGGCACGGTCGAGTCGATCGACTCCGAGGTCGCGAAGGTCGTCGAGCTCGTCATGGAGCATGCCGTGAAGCGACCGCGCGAATCGCTCATGGTCATCACGGCCAGCACGCGTCACGCCGCCAGGGTGCACCAGGCGGTGCTCGCCGCGTTCGCCAAGCGCACGGACCTCTCGGACTTCATCCTGAAGGACCGGGCGGAGCCGTTCACGGTGCTCACGCTCGAGCAGTCCGTCGCGCAGAGCCGCGACCGCGTGATCTTCTCGGTCGGATACGGTCGCACCCCGCACGGCCGACTCCTGTCGAACTTCGGCTCGCTCGGCGAACCGGGCGGCGATCGCCTGCTCGCGGTCGGCATGACGCGTGCGCGGCGTTCGATGGACCTGGTCTCGGCGTTCCGCCCCGACGACATCGACGCCGACCGCCAGTCGCACGGCGTGCTGGCGCTCGCGAGCATCCTCAGCCAGACCGAGGAACGCGCCGCCGAGGGGGCGAACGGCTCGAGCGGGTCGTCGATGCTCGACGACCTCGCCGCACGACTCGAACGCCGCGGCATCCGCGTCTCACCCGGCCACCGCGGGCGCCTGGCGCTCGCCGCCGCGAACGCGGGCAAGGCCGTCGTGGTGGAGACCGACGAGGTGCTCACGGGCTACAGCCTGCGCGAGTCGCTGCGCCTGCGGCCCGACGTGCTGCGCCGGCTCGGCTGGCACTACCTGCGCGTGCACAGCTTCGAGCTGTTCGGCAACCCCGAGGCGGTCGCCGACCGGGTCGCGACGCTGCTCGGCAAGCCGCCCGTGCTGCCCGCGGATGCCCCGGCCGAATGAACGACGGACCTTCCGACTCCGAACATCCCGACGTCGAGCCCCCGCACGACGAGGGCGCCGGGCACGGTCGTCAGCGCGTCGAGCGGGCCGCAGGCCGGTCGCGTCGCGCACGACTGACCCCTGCTCCCGGAACAGACCCGTCGCCCGAGGCGCCCGTGCCCGGCCGCGAGACCGGGTCCGACGACGAGGCCCCGCGCGGTCCTGCGCGCCCCGACGACGAACGCCTCACCCGCGAGAAGCCGCCGCACTGGGGTTGAACGGCACCGGCCGCGGGTGGGCTCGACGCGCCCGCCGAAGCGCCGGCCCGCGGCATCCGCTCGCGTCGGTGCGTTCGGATCAGTGCTTGGAGTGACCGCCGCCCGACGTGCTCGACGACGCCTCGGCGAGCAGGTCGCGGATCTGCGTGAGCAGCTCGGTCTCGGTGGGCGCGGCCTCGTCGACCGGTTCGCCCGCCGCAGCCGCCTTGGCCCGTCGATCGCGGTAGGTGTTCATCGGCAGGACGAACACGAGGTAGACCACCGCAGCGACGATCAGGAACGTGATCACCGCGGAGAGCACGGCGCCGAAGCGGAACGTGGCATCCGTGCCGGGCACGGTCAGCGCCATGGCGCTCTCGAGGCTGTCGGCGTTGAACAGCAACCCGATGAGCGGGTCGATCAGGTCGGCGACGATCGAGTTGACGACCGCGGTGAACGCGGCGCCGATGACGACCGCGACCGCGAGGTCGATGACGTTGCCCCGTGTGATGAAGTCCCTGAATCCGCGCAGCATGCTGCTTCTCCCACCCCGGGCCGCGGGTCGGCCCGACCTAGGCCACGCTAGCGGCGGAACCGCTCGAAGACGAGCCCGATGACGAAGAGCCGGAGGACGAGCCCGAGGACGAGCCCGACGATGACGACGATGCCGGGTTCGACGAGGGGGAGCTGCCGCCCGAGCCGCCCTTCGGGCCGCCGCCCGAGCCGCCGGCGCGCGAGTCGGTGCGGTAGAAGCCCGATCCGTTGAAGGTCACGCCGATCGTGTTGAAGAGCTTGCGGAGGGGCTCGCCGCAGGCCTCGCAGGTCGTGAGCGTGTCGTCGGTGAAGGCCTGGTGGATGTCGAAGGCGTTGTCGCACACGGTGCAACGGTAGGAATAGGTTGGCATGGAGCTCTTTCGGTTCGGGGGTGCATCGCTGCTAGAACGCGTGGATGCGCGTCGGGGTCACGACGCCGTTCACCGGCTGGTCGTGCACCTCGCGTGGAACCTCTTCGACGAACTCGCTGTCGAACACCACGGCGTACACCGGGGGACATTTTCCCATCGAACCGAGGGTCTTGTCGAAATAGCCCCGGCCCCAGCCCAATCGCATGCCCGTCGAGTCGATCGCGGCGGCGGGTACGAGGATCAGGTCGACGTCGTTGATGGCCATCGGGCCGAGCAGTTCGCCGACCGCCTCCGGCGTGCCGTGCAGCCCCAGGATCTCGTCTTCGCTCTCGCCGATGGTCCAGTCGAGCAGGCCGTCTTCACGGGTGACCGGGAACAGCACGCGGATGCCTCGGGCCTCGGCCCACTCGACGAACGGCCGGGTGTCGGGCTCGCTCGGCATCGAGAGGTAGCAGGAGAGCGAGGTCGCCTCGGTGGAGCCGACGAGCTCCTCGAGCCGTGCGGTGAAGCCCTCGGTCGCGAGCCGCCGCTCGTGGTCCGGCATGTTCTGGCGACGCTCGCGGAGTTCGGCGCGCAGAATCCGCTTCTGGACGGACGGATCGTCGGACATGGCATTCATCCTAAGGCGCGCCCGGAACCCGCCGGTCTGCACGTCGCCGCTCGTCCGGTTACGCTGAGGCGCATGACTGAACGCATCACGAAGGCTGTGATTCCGGCCGCCGGCCTCGGAACCCGATTCCTCCCGGCGACCAAGGCGATGCCGAAGGAGATGCTCCCCGTCGTCGACAAGCCCGCGATCCAGTACGTGGTCGAAGAGGCCGTGAACGCCGGTCTCACCGACGTGCTCATGGTCACCGGCCGCAACAAGAACGCGCTCGAGAACCACTTCGACCGCGTCGGCGAGCTCGAGGCCACCCTCGAGCGCAAGGGCGACACCGTCAAGCTGGCCAAGGTCAACGAGTCGACCGACCTCGCCGACATGCACTACGTGCGCCAGGGCGACCCGCTGGGCCTCGGCCACGCGGTGCTGCGCGCGAAGATGCACGTCGGTCGCGAGCCGTTCGCCGTGCTGCTCGGCGACGACATCATCGACGCCCGCGACGTGCTGCTCGCGCGCATGCTCGAGGAGCAGATCGCCCGCGACGCGTCGATCGTCGCGCTGCTCGAGGTCGACCCCGACAGCATCCACCTCTACGGCGCCGCGGCGGTCGAGACGACCGACGAAGACGATGTCGTGCGCATCACCGGTCTCGTCGAGAAGCCCGCGAAAGAGGACGCGCCCTCCAACTACGCGGTCATCGGGCGCTACGTGCTGAAGCCCGAGGTGTTCGACGTGCTCGAGCACACCGAGCCGGGCAAGGGCGGCGAGATCCAGCTCACCGACGCGCTCATGGAGATGGCCGCCGACGTCGAGGGCACCGGCGGCGTGTACGGCGTGATCTTCCGCGGGCGCCGGTACGACACCGGCGACAAGCTGGACTACATCAAGGCCGTCATCCAGTTGGCGGCCGACCGCGACGACCTCGGCCCCGAGCTCAAGCCCTGGCTGACCGAGTACGTCGCCGGACTCGGACGCGACTGAGCATGTCCGCCGCCGGGATCCCGACCCTGCGCGACGGTGACCTCATCGTGCGCCCCATCCGCGTGCGCGACGCCAAGCAGCTCGAGCGGGTCCTGCTCGAGAACCGGGCCTGGCTCCGGCGCTGGGAGGCGACCTATCCCGGTGGCGGCACCGTCATCGATGCGCGGGCGAGCATCCGCAACCTGCTCGCGCATGCGCGCAACGGCACGGCCCTGCCCTTCCTCATCGAGGTCGACGGCGAGATCGTCGGCCAGCTGAACGTGTCGTCGATCACGCACGGCTCGCTCTCATCGGCCTCTATCGGCTACTGGGTCGCCCAGAGCGCCGCCGGCCGGGGCATCACGCCGACGGCGGTCGCGCTCGCGACCGACCATTGCTTCCGCACGCTGCGCCTGCACCGCATCGAGATCTGCATCCGACCCGAGAACGGTCCGTCGCTGCGCGTGGTCGAGAAGCTCGGCTTCCGCTACGAGGGGCTCCGGCGTCGGTTCATCCACATCGACGGCGCCTGGTGCGATCACTTCGCGTTCGCCCTCGTCGCCGAGGAGGTGCCCGGGGGAGTGCTCCGGCGCTGGCGCGACGGCCGCGCTCCGGCGGAGGCCGCCCGGGTGCACCCCGAGGACCGCGCCGCCGCTGCCCAGCCGCTGCGGGTGTCCGATCGCTGACACGCCCGCCCCGCGTCGTCCCATCCGTGCCGCGTGTCCTAGCGTTGACGCATGGGCGTGATCGGCGGGGGGCTGCTCGTAGCTGTGGCTGCGGCATTGTGGCTCGCGTACCTCATGCCCATCTGGCTGCGTCGTCGCCAGTACATGGCGACCGAGCGCAATGCGGTGCGGCTGCAGCAGACGCTGCGCATCCTCGCCGAGACGGCCGAGACCCCCGAACCCGTCGTGCTCGAGGCGACGGCGAGGCAGGTCGCAGCGCAGCAGCGGGTGCTGCACGAGCAGGAGCGTGCCGCGCGGCTGAGTGCGCAGGCGAGTGAACGACTCGCGATCGCCGAGCGTCGCACCGCGCAGGCGGAGGTCAAGGCTCAGATGCGGGCGGATGCCGCGGCCGAAGCGGTCGCGAACGTCGAACGTCCGAGTGCGTCCGCATCCGCGCCTGGCACGGCGCCCGCGAAGCTCACCGCGCGGATGCTGCGCCGACGCCGCGCACTGTGCTCGCTGGGCCTGCTCGTCGGGCTCGTCACCGCACTCGTCGGTGCCGTGATGCTTGCGTTCGCGTCGTCCACGGCCGCGGTCGCCGTGACGATCGCGGGCGGCGCCCTGGTGCTCGCCGCGTTCGGCGCCCTCGTCGTGCTGGCACGTGCACGGGTCGCGCGGCCGGCGGTCCGCACCGCGGCGCCGACCGTCGCCCAGACGTTCGAACCGGTCGAGCTCGCCGAAGCCGAGACCGCGCCCGAGGGCTGGGTGCCGCAGCCGCTGCCTCGGCCGCTGACGCTCTCGCGTGGAACGATCGCGGCGACGGCGATGGCCTCGATCGAGGCCGCCGCAGAGCTCCAGCGTCTCGCGCAGGAGGCGGAGCGCGCCAAGCGCATCGACGAGATCTCGACGCCGGTTCCGACCATCGCGCCCGCGGCATCCGTGCCCGCGCAGGCCGAGCCCGAGCAGCAGGTGGCCGAGCCCGTCAGCCCCTACGCGGGCATGGGTGTCGTCGGGTCGCCGCAGCGTCGGTTCGACGACCTCGATGCGGTGCTGCGTCGACGCCGTCAGGCGGGCTGAGCCGCGGCATCCGGTGGTCTGAACCACCCTTTCGGAGATGATAGGCTCGTACTCGCTCGGGCCCATGGCGCAGTTGGTAGCGCGTCTCGTTCGCAATGAGAAGGTCGGGGGTTCGAATCCCCCTGGGTCCACTGAACCGAGAAGAAGCGCCCCGTCGTCGGGCGCTTTTCTCGTTTCGTGCTTCAGGAGGATTCCTCTCGGTCGCCCCGCTCTCGCCGGCCGCCATGGCTCCGCCGAGATGCATCGGGCAAAAGCTAGTCTGGAAGGACTGCCCGTACCCGAACGATCGGATTCGCACATGACCGACGCCGAACAGACCAGCACCGACCTCACCGCCCTGGCGACGGAGGCGTACCTGTACGGGTTCCCGCTCGTCTTCAACCTCGACCAGGTGCTGCGGTACGTGCACGAGGGCATCGGCGCGAACCCAGCGGCCCCGTTCAATGCGTTCAGCCACGCCCGCACGATGGCCGGGCCGGCCGACACCTTCGTCACCATCAACAACGACACGGTCTACTCGATGGCGCAGCTCGATCTGAGCGTCGGCGCGTTGCACCTGCACGTGCCCGACACCGCCGGCCGCTACTACGTGCTGCAGTTCGTCGACGCGTGGACGAACAACTTCGCCTATGTCGGCCACCGCGCCACCGGCACGGCCGCCGGCGACTTCCTGCTCGTGCCGCCGGGGTGGGCAGGCGATGCGCCGGCCGGTGCGACCGTGATCGAGTTCCCGACCCGGGTCGCCTCCATCGTCGGACGTTGGGCGTGCAGCGGCGACGACGACCTCGCCGTGGTGACGGCGCTGCAGGACGCCACGACGCTCACGCCGCTCGATCCGGACGCCGAGCCCGCGGGCATCCCGCAGCCCGAGGCATCCGATTCCGAGGCGCTCGTCTTCTTCGACAAGCTGCGCCTGTGGAGCCGGGCGTTCCCCGGCGCCGAGCGCGACCGGCCGCTGCAGCAGAGTCTCGCACCGCTCGGAATCAACGACCCCGAGCACTCCGTCGCAACCGCCGACGCGCAGGTCGCCGAGGCGCTCACCGCGGCATACGCCCGCGGCCAGGAGGTTCTGCAGAAGGTGCTCCACTCGGGCGGCACCAGCCCCGTGGTCAACGGATGGAAGTTGACGTTCCACGCGTTCGACTACAACCTCGACTACTTCCGGGTCGGCGCCCTCGACGACCCCGGCTTCAAGATCACGGACCCGAAGATGCGCATCGTCGAGCGCGCGGCGGCCGCGGCCGGCGGACTCTGGGGCAACCACGCCTACGAGGCGGCGTACATCATGACGTACGTCGACGACCGCGGCGAGCAGCTCACCGGCTCGCGCACGTACACGCTGCACCTGAACCCCACTCCGCCGGTCGGGGCCTTCTGGTCGCTGACCATGTACGACGTGCCGAACTTCTTCATGGTGGCCAACCCGATCGACCGGTACTCGATCGGCGACCGCACGCCCGGCATCGTCTTCGAGCCCGACGGGTCGCTGGTCATCACGATCAGCCACGAGGCACCGACGGATGCCGCGGCCCTCGCGAACTGGCTCCCCGCACCCGCAGGCGACTTCCGCCCCGTGCTGCGCATGTACGAGCCCGAGGCCGAGGTGCTCGACGGCACGTACGAGACTCCCGCGATCACGCGCGTCGATCGGTGACGAGGCGCCACTGACGGGCCCGCAAGTGCTCAGCCGGGCATAGTCTGGCGGGGATGACGCAGCAACCGGCCACCAGGTCCCTCCCCGTCTCCGAGCGGCATCGGTGGCGTGCCTATTGGATCTGCGTGGGCGTCGCGGCCCTCACGATCCTCGACCTGTCGAAGGTGAACGTCGGCCTGCCGTCGATCGAGGCCGCCTTCGATGCATCCGCCACGCAACTGCAGCTCATCGTCGCGGGGTACGTGCTGACGTTCGGGCTCGCGCTCGTTCCCGCGGGCCGCATCGGCGACCAGCGCTCGCGCAAGACGCTCTTCGTCGTGGGGCTCAGCCTGTTCCTCGTCACGAGCCTCGTCGCGGCGCTCGCGCCGAACATCACCGTACTGCTCGTCGCCAGGCTGCTGCAGGGGGTCGGCGCCGGCATCCAGATGCCACAGGTGCTCGGCATGATCCAGGAACTCTTCCGCGGGCCGGAGCGCGGCAAGGCGTTCGGGTTGTTCGGTGCCGTCATCGGCCTCGCGACGGCCTTCGGGCCGACGCTCGGCGGGCTCATGATCGCGATCGGCGGCCCAGAAGACGGCTGGCGCGGCATCTTCCTCATCAACGTGCCGCTCGTCATCATCGCGCTCGTGCTGGCGATCTGGTTCCTCCCGGTCACCCGCCGCCCCTCGGGCGAGCCGCTCTCGCTCGATCCGGTCGGGCTCGTGCTGTTCGCGGTGACGGTGCTCGCCCTCATGTGGCCGTTCCTGTTCACCACGGGTTCCCCGAGCGACAACCCCGCCCGCTGGTGGGTGCTCGTCGTGTTCGTGCTGGCGTTCACGGCGTTCCTCGCGTGGGAACGCCGCTACGCGGCATCCGGCCGGCAACCGCTCGTGCCGCTCACGCTCTTCCGCATCGGATCGTTCCGCAACGGCATCTCGCTCGCGAGCGTGTACTTCGCCGCCATACCGTCGATGTTCCTGCTCACGACGCTGTACCTGCAGGACGGGCTCGGCCTCGAGGCCGTGTACGCGGGCATGGTCAGCATCGGCTTCGCGCTCGTCAGCGCCCTCAGCTCCTGGATCGGCGGCAACCTCGTGAACCGCATCGGGCGCCCGCTCGTGGTCTGGGGCCTCGTGGCGCTGCTCGTCGGCATCGGGCTGCTCGTGCTGCTCGCGATCACCACCCCGGCCGGCGTGACGCCGTGGGCGATGGCCGGGGCGATGGTGATCGCGGGCGCCGGCGGCGGACTCGTCGTCTCGCCGAACCAGACGCTGACGCTCATGGACATCCCGGTGCGCGAGGGCGGTCTCGCCGGTTCGGTCGGGCAGCTCGGGCAGCGCATCGGCACGGCCATCGGCACCGCGGTCACGCTCTCGCTGTTCTACTCGACCATCTACCGCGAGTCGGGCGGAGACCCCGATCTCGCGGTCTACCACCACGCCTATGCGTACGGCATGCTCGCGGTCGCCGTGCTCGTCGCCGCCGCGTTCGGCATCGCCGTGGCCGACCTCGGCTCACGGCGCCGTCGACGTCGCGAGGCCGATGGCGGCGCGGATGACACCGACGACGACGCCGCCACCGGACACGCCTGAGATGTCGCGCCAGGCGCGCCTCGAGCCGGCGAATCAGCCGATCGCGAGCATGCGCGCCCGCTCGGGCTGGTCGTAGTGCTCGACGGCCGCACGTACCGCGACCCGCGGCATCGAGGCTGCGCGGCGCTCGAGGAATGCGGTCAGGCGCGCCCGATCGAGGTCGCCCGCGGATCGGAGCACCCAGCCGAGCGCCTTGGCCACGTACGGCTGCGGGTCGTCGGCGAGTGTCTCGGCGATCGAGAACGCATCGTCGACCTCGCCGCGCCGCAGGAACGCGAACGTCGCGACGAGTGCCGTGCGCCGTTCAGGCCAGAAGCCGGATGCCGCGAGCCGGCCGAGCGGCGCGCGGTCGCGTTCGAGCAGCCAGGCGCCGACGGCATCGCGTGCGGCGAGGTCGACGAGATCCCACTGGTCGATGCGGTCGTGGCGGCGAAGGTAGAGGTCGTAGAGCTCGCCCCGGCGCCCCTCGCCGGTGCGTCGATGGGCGGCGGACTTGCCCATGATGCTGCAGGCGAGCGCCCGCACCTCATGCGTCGGCAGCTCGAGCAGCGCCTCGAGCTCGGCGGAGGGCAGGTCGAGCGCGGTCTTGGCGAGGTCGAAGACGGCGCCCATGCGCACTCCGATGAACGGCGCGGACTCGTCGGGCGGGAAGTAGCGCGTGTACTTCTCGCGCTCGGCCGGGGTCGCCATGCCCTCGAGCGCGGCGATGAGCGTCGCGGCATCCGTCATGGTCGATGCCTCCTCGGGGCGACCGTCGCCCGCAGGGATCAGCGTACGGCGGTGCTCTCCTCGATGTCACCCGTGTCGACCGTGGCATCTGCCGGCGCGTCGACCGGATCGGAGAACGCCAGCTTCGGCACGAGCGCGAGCAGGCCTGCGGCGACGGCGGCCGTGACGCCGCAGATGAGCCAGACCGTCATGTAGCCCGCGAACGATCCGGCCGTGCCGTGCACCGCCTCACCGGCCGTACCGAGCAGGGCGATGCCGAACACGCAGGACGCGATGGCCCCGCCGACGGTCTTGACCGAGTTCGTGAGGCCGGTGGCGACACCCGTCTGCGTGGGCGGTGCCGCCGCCGCGGCCGCGGCCGGGAGTGCGGCGACCAGGGCGCCCGAGCCGATGCCGACGACGATCATGTTCGTGAGCACCTGCCCGTAGCCGTCGTGGAACGGCAGGAACAGCAGGAAGCCCACGGCGACCATCGTGCTCGCGCCGATGAGCGTCACGCGAGGCGTGAGCCTGCGGGCGAAGACTGGGAACAGCATCGCGCCGACGACCATCGACAGCACGTAGGAACCGATGAGGAGCGAGGTCTGGAAGCTCGTGGCACCGAGGCCGTAGCCGACGGTGCTCGGATCGGTGCGCGCGAACGTCGAGAGCGGCGCCTGCGCGCCGAGGACGCTGACACCGAACAGGCCCGCCGTGAGGAAGACCGGCCACAGCATCGGAGAGCGGAACATGCGCACGTCGATGAGCGGGTCGGGGTGGCGCAGCTCGTACCGGGCGAACGGCCAGATGAGCAGGGCGCCGAGGGCGACGAGGCCCCAGCTCAGCAGGTCGTCGGGGCCGTTCAGGCGCATGAAGCTGAGCCCGCCGGTGAGGGAGAGCAGCGAGAGCGAGATGAGCACGAGGCCGCCGGTGTCGAGCGTGCCGCCCGTGAGGTCGGGCGACTCCTTCACCCCGAACAGCACGACGAAGAAGCAGACGGTGACCGCGACCGCGGGGACCAGGAGCAGCACGGTCATCGGCAGCACCTCGGCGAGTGCGCCGGCCGAGAGCGCGCCGGCGATGGCGCCGAGTTCGAGCGAGGCCACGAGCAGGCCCGCGGCGGTGCGGGTCATGGCCGCCGGACTCGCGGACCCTCGGCTGCGCGACCAGATGAGGGCGATCTCGAGGGGGAGCCACACCACGTAGAAGCCCTGCAGCGCCCACGCCACGAGGAAGACCCAGAACTGGTCGGTGAAGGCGAGCGAGATGGAGGCGATCGCCGTGATCGCCGTGGACCACACGAGCATGCGCTTGTGGCCGACCATGTCGCCGAGCTTGGCGAAGGCCGGCACGACGAGCGCGGACAGCATGAGCTGGGTGCCCTCGAGCCAGTTGACGTCGGCGTCGTGGATGCCGAGGTTGCGGGCGATGTCGGTGAGCAGGGGCGTGTAGTAGCCCTGGATGATGCCGCTCGTGAACTCCACGAACGCGAGGAATCCGACGATCGCGGCGACCGGGCCGAGCCTCGTGGCACGCGACATCGGGACTCCTTCGGGTTGGGGTGGAATCACCCTAAACCTTCGTGCGGGCGCTTCAGGGTCGTCTCGGGCGCCCGCAGATCACGCTTCGATCACGGCGGATCACGCTTCGATCACGACGACAGGAGGAGCAGCCGCGGATGCCGCGAGCCCGGCTTCGATCGAGCGCCGGCCGTGTCGAGGCATCCGTCGTTCGGGCCATCAGACTCCGGATGCCGCGAGCCGTTCGATGAGCGACCGGTGGAAGCGTTCGCCGCGCTCGAGGCTGTCGAACGTGACGGACTCGTCGACGCCGTGGATCGCCGCGCGCTGCGCGGCCGTCATGGCCAGTGGCGCGAAGCGGAACACGGACGGCGAGTACCGGTGGAACCAGCGCGAGTCGGTCGCCGCCATGACGAGGTACGGTGCGGTGATCGCCTCGGGGTAGGACGCGGCGACGGCGGCCTCGATCGCCTGGAACGCAGGGCCGTCGGTCGCCGATTCGGGCGACGGGTCGTTGCCGTCGAGCACGGTCACGCTCACGTGCCGGTCGCGGATGACGCGGCGCACCCGGGCGGCGGTGCCCTCGACGGTCTCGCCCGGGGCGATGCGCAGGTTCAGCACGGCGGCCGCCTGCGCCGGCAGCACGTTGTGCGCGGTGCCGCCCTCGAGCATCGTGGCCGCGACGGTCGTGTGCACGATGGCCGCCGGCTCGCCCCCGAGCTTCGCGAACACGCGCGCGGTGACCCACGGCATCGCCGTGAGCGCGCGGAGCAGCAGCCGCGGGCCGCCCTTCGTGTGCGGTGTGAAGCTCTTCAGCATGGCCCTCGCCGAGGCCGGCACGCGCTTCGGGAACGGGTTCGGGTGCAGCCGGTGCACGGCGCGCGCGATGCGGTCGGTCGGGGTGTCGCGCGGCGGCGCCGACGCGTGCCCGCCCTTGCTCGAGGCCTCGAGCCGAAGCGACACGATGCCCTTCTCGCCGACGCCGATCATCGCCGACGGCAGCGAGACGAACGGGAACGGGGCGTCGACGACCGCACCGCCCTCGTCGAGCACGAGCCAGGGCGTGATGCCGCGCTCGTGGAAGAGGTCGGCGATCGCCTTGCCGGCGCTGCCGTGGTCCTCTTCATTGCCGCCGAACGAGAGGTACACGTCGCGCGCGGGCGTGAACCCGTCGGCGAGCAGGTTCTCGACGGCCTCGAGCAGCACGAGCATCGGGCCCTTGTCGTCGAGCGTGCCACGCCCCCAGACGGAGCCGTCGTGGATGCGGCCCTCGAAGGGCGGGAAGCTCCAACCGTCGGCCTCGACCGCGGGCACGACGTCGTAGTGCGCCATGAGCACGACGGGGTCGGCATCGCCCAGGCTGCGCCAGCGGAACAGCAGGCCGAGCGGATGCGGCTGCTCGAACTCGAGGTGTTCGTGCACGAGCGGGTAGAGCTCGGCGAGCAGGTCGCGGAACGCGTCGAAGTCGGCCATGCCGCGTTCGTCGAGCTCGGCCGAGACCGTCGGAAGCTGCACCATGCGGGAGAGGCGCTCGGGCGCGCCGGCGCGGACGGTGGGGGAGTCGGGCATGCGAACCAGCGTACGACGGCCGGGCGGCGGGTCGTGACGTCGACCGCTCAGGCCGCCAGGTGCGCGCCGACCTTCTCGGGGTCGGGCAGGACGAGGGCGCTCAGCTCCGCGGCGCCGAGCTCGCGACCGAACGCCGGGTGCCCGGGCTCGAGGGCGCGTCCGTTGGCGAGCGGCCCGCCGTCGACGGGGTCGAAGCCGAGGTCGTCGATGATGCGGGCGAGCACGGCGCGTGCCTCGGCGTCGTCGCCGACGACGGCCATGGCGCGTCGCAGGGGAGACCCGGCGTCCATGCTGTCGTCCTCCATCTCGTGGTAGCCGACGTGATTGAGCGACTTCACGACGCGTGCGGCCGGGTTGCGGGCCGCCATGATCTCGCTCGTCGAGCGTTCGTCGGCATCGATCTCGTCGATGTGCCCGTCGACCGGGGGCCAGTAGTTCATGGCGTCGACCACGATGCGACCGTCGAACGCCGACCAGGGTACGGATGGGGCCTTGCCGAACGGCACCGCGAGGATGATGACGTCGGCCTGTGCGACGAGCTCGTCGGGCGTGCCCACACGCGCGCCGGGCGCGACGACCGACACGAGCAACGCGAGCGCGGTCTGACGCGGCGAGCCCGCCATGATGACGTCGTAGCCGGACCCCACGAGCAGGCGGGCGAGGGCGGTGCCCACCTTGCCCGCTCCGAAGATGCCGATCGTCGGCCGGTCTGCCACGTGCATGCCTCCATTCTCGCGCCTCGCCCCGGGCGACCGCCGGGGATCCATGCATGCGCATCAGAGTCAACGGACCGAGCGGATGCCGCATTCCCGGCCACCCGGGGAATAGCCTCGGTTCGAGACGGGTTGACGCCTGTGACCAGACCTATGCGAATGCATACGAATACGCGGAATCAGAAGGCGGGAAGAGCATGACCCAGTACGAGTTCGGCGTCGACACGTTCGGCGACGTCACCCTCGACGCCGACGGCGTGAAGCTGTCGCACGCGCAGGTGCTGCGCAACGTGGTCGAGGAGGGCGTGCTCGCCGATCGGCTCGGGCTCGACTTCTTCGGGGTCGGCGAGCACCACCGCCACGAGTTCGCGGTCTCCGCGCCCGAGGTCGTGCTCGCGGCGATCGCGGCCCGCACGGAGCGCATCCACCTCGGTTCCGCCGTCACGGTGCTGAGCAGCGACGACCCGGTGCGGGTGTTCCAGCGCTTCGCGACGCTCGACGGACTCTCGAACGGGCGCGCCGAGGTGATCCTCGGACGGGGTTCGTTCATCGAGTCGTTCCCGCTCTTCGGCTACGACCTGAACCAGTACCAGGAGCTCTTCGAGGAGAAGCTCAACCTGTTCGCCGCGCTGCTGCCGCAGGAGCCGGTCACCTGGTCGGGTGAACTGCGCCCGGCGCTCGAGAACCAGCTCGTGTTCCCGCCGGTCGAGCACGGCCGCCTCAAGACCTGGGTGGGCGTCGGCGGCAGCCCCGAGTCGGTCATCCGCGCCGCGCATTACGGGCTCCCGCTCGTGCTCGCGATCATCGGCGGCAGCGCGGCCAGGTTCGCGCCGCTCGCCGATCTCTACCGACGCGCGCTCGACCAGTTCGGCCAGGCGCCGCAGCCCATCGCGATGCACTCGCCCGGCTTCATCGCCGACTCCGACGCGCAGGCGCTCGACACGCTCTGGCCGAACTACGAGGCCATGATGAACAAGATCGGCGCCGAGCGCGGCTGGGGTCCGACGAGCCGGGCGCATTTCGAGGACGAGGCGGCCGGCGGTGCGCTCTACGCGGGCGAGCCCGAGCGCGTGGCCCAGCGCATCGCCGATGCGCTGCGCGTCACCGGCGCGACGCGGTTCGACCTCAAGGTCTCCAACGGCGGCCTCTCGCACGAGGCGATCATGGGCAGCATCGAGCGCTACGCGACGCAGGTCGTGCCGCGCGTGCGCGAGCTCCTCGCCGACGACGAGACCGCGGCAGACGAGGTCGGCACGACGACGGGGCCGTAGCCCTCAGCTCGGCGTGACGGGGGCGGATGCCCGCGCGGTGCGGCGCACGAGCGCGCGGAACCACGCGGCATCCGGAAGCCTCGCGAGGAACGTGCCCGCGATGATCGTGATGAGCACGTAGCTCGTCGCGAGGGAGGCGAGCTCGGGGGCTGCGCCCGAGGCGACCGCGATGCCCGCGATGACGATCGAGAACTCGCCGCGCGGCGCGAGCGTGAACCCGGCACGCCACTGACCGAGCGTGCCGACGCCGGCCCTGCGGGCGGCGAACGCTCCGGTGACGACCTTCGTGGCGATGGTGACGACGGCGAGCAGCGCCGCCGGGAGCACCATCGTCCACAGCTCGGAGGAGTCGGAGGTGATGCCGAAGAACACGAAGAACGTGGCTGCGAACAGGTCTCGGAGCGGGGTCAGCACCCGGCTCGCATTCGCGGCCACGCGGCCCGAGAGGGCGATGCCGACGAGGAACGCGCCGACCGCGGAGGACACGTTCACCTGGGCGGCGAGGCCCGCGACGAGCATCGTGAGCCCGAGCACGCCGAGCAGCAGCGGCTCGTACTGGTCGGCCGGGAACAGGCGCGAGATGAGATGCCCGTGACGGAGGGCGACGAACAGGATGACGCACACCACGCCGACGGCGATGCCGACGCCGATGGCGCCCTGCAGGATGGTCGCGCCGACCGCGAGCGCCGAGAGCACCGGCAGGTAGAACGCCATCGCGAGGTCTTCGATCACGAGCACGCCGAGCAGCGCCGGCGTCTCGCGGTTGGAGAGGCGGCCGAGGTCGCGCAGCAGCGTGGCGACCACGCCGGAGGACGAGACCCACGTGACACCGGCGAGCGCGACCGCGGCGAGCGGGCCCCAGCCGAGCATGAGCGCGAGCAGTGCGCCCGGAACGGCGTTCAGCAGGGCGTCGAGGATTCCCGCGGCCCGCGTGGACTTCAGGCTGTCGAAGAGCTCGTTCGCGGTGTACTCGAGCCCGAGCAGGGCGAGCAGCAGGATGACGCCGATCTCGGAACCGGCCTGGAGGAACTCGGCGCTCGCGTCGAGCGGCACGATGCCGCCGTTGCCGAATGCGAGGCCGATGACGAGGTAGAAGGGGATGGGGGACATGCCGATGCGCGCCGCGAGGCGCCCGGCAAGGCTCATGATGAGCAGGAGTGCGCCGACTTCGATCAGCAGCAGGGTGGTGTCGTGCATCGGCGGCGCCCGGCGATCAGTCGGGGCCGTTGGCGAGCAGCTTGGCTACTCCGTCGAGTCCTTCTCGTGTTCCGACGACGACGATGACGTCGCCCGCCCGCAGGTTCTCGGACGGCGTCGGGGAAGGGATGATGCCGCCGTCGCGCACGATCGCCACGATCGAGGCGTGCGTGCGGGTTCGGGCCTTCGTGTCGCCGAGGGTGCGATTCAGGTACGGCGAATCGGTCGGCAGGGCGATCTGCTCGGTGTACAGGCCGGCGGTCTCGTCGCTGAGACTCGTGAGCCGGCTCAGCATGACCGAGGCGCCGAGCACGTCGGCGAGCGCCGCCGCCTCGTCGTCGTTCAGCTGGACCGAGTCACGGCACGCGTCGGGATCGTCGCGGTCGAAGACGCCGAGATCGCGCTCGCCGTCGCGGTGCGAGACGACGCTGATGCGCCGCCCACCTTCAGTGATGAGGTCGTGACGCACGCCGATGCCCGGCAGGTCGACCTTCTCGATGCGAATACCCACAGCGGATATCGTAACCCCGCTGACGCGCCTGCCGTCCGCCTGCGGTCGACGCGTCGGACGGCGATGCGATCAGCCAGTGACGCGGGTGCGCATCTCGAGCACCGGCGTGCCGGCGTCGTCGAGGATCAGCAGTTCGATGCTCGCCTGCCCGAGCTCGCCGAGCGAGCCGACATGGGTGCCGCCGCACGGGATCGTCGCCGTGCCGACGGGCAACTCGGCGACCCACCTGCGCCGGTCGGTGAGCCGGTCGCCGTCGCGGTCGATGTGCACGGGGGAACCCGCGGCGATCCAGCCGCCGACGGTCGCCGAGACGGTCTGCGCGAGTGCGTCGAGATCGTCGTCGAGCAGGCCGGCCACGTCGAATCCGGCGCGGCGCAGCGACTTGTTGAGCCGGTAGCGGTCGAGCGAGCCGCCGGGTTCGATGCGGCTCGAGGCGATGGCGGAGCCGTCGAAGTCGGGGTTCTCGAGCGCGTCGGGGCGGGCGGGCTTGGACCACCGCGACGCGAGCGCGAGATTCAGGGCGAGGGATGCCGCGTGGCAGGCCGTGTGCCCGAGCGACAGGGCGCGGCGCGCCGCGGAATCTGCCGTGATGACGACCTCGTCGCCCTCGGCGATCGAGGCCGTGTCGTCGACGAGATGCGCGACGAGGAACGCCCAGCCCTCGGTGCCCTTGCGTACCGGGATGTCGGCGCCGAGGTGCAGCGTCGTGCCGTCGGTCGCCGCGACGACCGCGTCGCGCACGGGGAGTTCGGCGTCGCCGGCCTCGATGACGCCCGTGTCGGCCGGCTGGTCGGGCCAGGCTGCGTCGACGGGGTGGAAGCACGTGGCGTCGGTGACGACCGCGAGCAGGCCGTCGCCGGCGGCCTCGACGTGCAGCACCTTCGCGCGCTGCGCGAGCTCACCGACGGGGTAGGAGACGCGGGTGTCCTGCTGGGGGAGCGTCATCGCCCGGGCGCTCAGGCCTTGTCGCTGCGGCCGAGGATGTTCATCGGGATCGCGACGGCCAATGCCACGCAGAGGATGCCGGCGAAGAACACGATCGCCTCGAACCCGGCGATGTGCGTGGCGCTGCCCATCAGCCACATGCCGAAGACGAAGATTGCCATCGAAATGATGAACGCGATGCCGCTCATGCCTCAACTCCCAAGATCTGGCGGCACCCGGCCGCCGCTGACCCAGCCAGTCTAGCGAGCGGCGTCAGTCGGGGACGACTCCGAGCCATGCGTTCGCGACGGTCGCGTGCGCCGACTCGTCGTCGGACGGGTGGAAGACACCCGCGAGCACGTCGCGGTACAGGCGCCCGACCTCTGAGCCGGCGAAGTAGCTCGACCCGCCCGAGACGCGCACGGCCTGGTCGACGACCTGCTTCGCGGTCTCGGTCGAGCGGATCTTCACGCCGACGAGCTTCGCGAACCACTTCGATCCGTGGTCGACGAGCCCGTCGAGGTCGCGCGCGACGGCGAGCAGTTGCGGTTCGAGGGCGTCCTGCGCCAGCGCGGCATCCGCGATGCGCCAGCGGATGTCGGGATCATGCGCGTACGGCGCACCGTCGCGCTTCATCGAGGTGCGGCGGTGCGCGGCGGCCACGGCGAGGTCGAGCGCCCGTGCGCCGATGCCGGCGTAGACGGAGGCGAGCAGGAGCTCGAAGCTCGCGAAGATGCCGAACACCAGGGGGTCGGCATTGGGGCCGGGGTCGAGCCGGCGCACGATGCGGTCGGGCGCGGCGTACGCGCCGTCGAGCACGGTGGTGCGGCTCTGGCTGGCACGCATGCCGAGCGTGTTCCAGTCGTCGAGGATCTTGACGTCGGGGTCTTCACGGTCGATGAAGCCGTACACGAGCTTGGGGCCGTCGGCCGAGGCCTCGTCGAGGCCGATCGTGCCGAGCCGCGTCCAGGCCGGTGAGAGCGAGGTGAAGATCTTGCGGCCGGTGTACCGGTAGCCGCCGTCGGGCTGCGGGTCGGCCAGCGTGCGGGAGCCGAACAGCATGAGGTCGTTGCCGGCCTCGCTGATGCCGAACCCGAACACCTCGCCGGCGCCCGCCTCGCGCTGCAGGAACTCGAGGGAGTCGTCGCCGCGGTCGGCGAGGATCTTCGCGACCGCGGTCCACACGAGGTGCATGTTGACCGCCAGCGCGGTCGCCGGTGCCGCGCCCGCGAGGCGCATCTGGGCACGCACGGCGTCGTCGAGGCCCCAGCCGAGCCCGCCGAGGCGGGTCGGCACGAGGACGCGGAGGTAGCCGATCTCGCGGAGCTCGGCCAGGTCCTCGTCGAAGAAGGCGTTCTCGCGGTCGTAGCGCTCGGCGCGTTCGCGGAAGCGTGCGAGCAGGTCGTCGGTGAGCAGTGCTTCAGGCGTCGTGGTCACGTCGCCAGATTACGCCTGGGGAGGGTGCTCGTCGTCGGGTCGAGCCGCCGGCGCTCCGACCTGCTCTCCTGCCTGCGCGCCCTGCGCGGAGGGGCGGCGCGCGCCGCGCACGAGTCGCACGATGCCGAGCACGATCGCGACGACCACGGCGGCCGCGAGCACCCACGGCAGCACGACGCCGAGGGCGACGCCGAGCCACCCGAGGAACCAGACGAGCCCGGTCCATCCGGCGACGAGCCCGCCCCAGAAGCCGTCGGGCGCCGGGGAGGGTGCGACCTCCGCGGTGCGCAGTTCGACCGAGAGCGTCGAGTAGGCGATCTGGTCGTCGAGCTGGTCGCGCTGCTGCGTGAGCCCGTCGAGCTCGCCCTGCCGCGTCGTCAGCTCGGACTCGATCGCGATGAGGTCGCCGATGTCGGCCGCCTCCGCGAGCAGGGCCTTCATGCGGGTGACCGACGCGGTGAGGGCGCCGATGCGGGCGTCGAGGTCCTGGTGCTGCTGCGTCACGTCCGTCGCGTCGAGCTGCACCGAGGTGACGTCGCCGAGCTCGCGGAGCTCGTCGAGCACGTCGTCGAGGGCGTCGGCCGGAATGCGGAGCAGGAGCGAGGCCGAGGCCGGTTCGGTGGCGGTGCCCGGGCGTTCGGTGCGGGCGTCGACGCGCCCGTCGGCCTGCTCGGTGAGCTTCACGGCCTCGGCCGCGGCATCCACCGGATCCTCGACGGTGATCGCGACCCAGCCGGTGGTGACGACGCTGCGGTCGACGTCGGGGGCTTGCGCGGCGTCGCCGCCGGCGGCACCCTCGACGGCGCCGTCGAACGCGACCTCGCCATGCATCTGCTCGGGGGCGACGGCGGTCGAATCGCTGCCGCCGGCGCCCATGCTGCAGCCGGCGAGCAGGGCTGCGGCGGTGAGGGCGACGGCCGTTGCGGCCGCGAATCTGCGGTGGACGCGGGGCGAGGTGCTGCGCTGCTGGGCTCTCATGCGCTCACGGTAGCGTCGGGCACGAGGTCGATGTCTGGGCCCCGGCTGGGAGTGCGATCACGATCGAATTGCGGTTCGCTGGGAGTCGCCGAGCGGCCCCAACGAACCCGGTTCGCCGCTCGTTCACAAACCCGGGATCGTTCGCGGAATCAGCCCGACGAACCGCCTCCGCCGTTCGTCAGGCGGCTGCGCCCCATCAGTCCAGATCGGGGTCGCGCCCGGTGCGCTCGCCGGACTCGAGGGCGGCGATCGCCGCGACATCCGCCTCGTCGAGCGCGAAGCCGAACACGTCGAGGTTCTCGCGGATGCGCGCGGGCGAGGACGCCTTCGGAATGGCGATGACGCCCTGCTGCACGTGCCAGCGCAGCACGATCTGGGCCGGCGAGCGATCGTGCTTCGCGGCGAGGCGCGCGAGGGTCGGGTCGCCGAGCACCCGTCCGCGTGCGAGCGGCGACCACGCCTCGACACGGATGCCGCGTGCCGCATGATCTTCACGCAGTTCGCGTTGCGGCAGCCACGGGTGCAGCTCGACCTGGTTGAGCACGGGAGCGACGCCGGTCTCGGCGATGATGCGGTCGACGTGGTGCACGTGGAAGTTCGCGACCCCGATCGAGCGCACGCGTCCCTCGGCCTGCAGACGGATCAGCGCACGCCAGGTGTCGACGTAGAGGTCGGTCGACGGCACGGGCCAGTGGATGAGGTAGAGGTCGAGCGCGTCGAGCCCGAAGCGCGCCATCGAGGCGTCGAACGCGCGCAGCGTCGAATCGTATCCGTTGTCGTCCATCCAGACCTTGCTCGTGACGAAGAGCTCGTCGCGCGCGACGCCCGACTCGCGCACGGCGCGCCCGACCTCGGCCTCGTTCGCGTAGAACGCGGCGGTGTCCAGATGCCGGTACCCGGCCTCGATGGCCGCGAGCGCCAGCCCCGCGGCATCCGCTGCAGGCACCTTGTAGAGCCCGAACCCGAGCTGCGGGATGCGCGCGCCGTCGGCGAGGTCGAGGAGCGGTGCGGGTTGCGAGGTCATCTGTTCGCTCCGATCAGCTCGGCTGCAGCGGTACGGGCTCGGTGTCGGGGATCGGGCTCGCGTCGCGGCCGCGCAGGTCTGGGTGCCAGCGGCGGCCGAACGTCGGCACGAGCACGCCGACGAAGGCGAAGGCCGCGGCGATCCAGAACGCGCCCTGTGCGCCGTAGCCGTCGATGAAGAAGCCGGCGAGCGCGGATCCGAGCGCGGCGCCGATGAGCTGGCCGGTGCCGACCCAGCCGTAGGCCTCGGCGGTGTCGGAGAACTTCACGCTCGACGAGACGATCGAGAAGAGCACCGCCAGCGCCGGGGCGATGCCGATGCCCGCGACGAAGAGCGTGATCGAGAGCCACCAGAAGTCCATGACGAACGCGGCCAGCGCCATGCCCGCGAAGACGATGAACATGCGGCGGGCGGTGGCCCACGGCCCGATCGGGATGTGGCCGAACAGCAGGCCGCCGGCGAGGCTGCCGACCGAGAAGATCGCGAGCACGAGTCCGGCCTCCGGGCCGCCGTGTCCGAACACGGCGACGACACCGGCCTCGACCGCGGCGCAGGCGCCGATGAGGAGGAATCCGACGACGGTCGCGAGCAGCACCGCCGGCCGGGTGAGCACCACGCCGAACTTGCGCTTGGAGCGCGGGATGCGCACGCGGCCGAGCTCGGGCGAGCTGATGAACCACGCGCCGCCGCCGACCATGAGCACGGCGGCCAGCATGATCGCCCAGATCGTGCCGACCTGCGTCGCGACGAGCGTCGTGATGACCGGCCCGACGACCCAGATGATCTCCTGCGCCGAGGCGTCGAGCGAGAAGAGCGGGGTCAGCTGGCGCGAGTTGACCATCTTCGGGTAGATCGTGCGCACGGCGGGCTGCACGGGCGGCGTCGCGAGGCCGGTGACGAACCCGACGAGCATGTACATGGGCACGCTCAGCGGCAGCACCCCGATCGAGACGATGCCGATGACGCACACGATGGTCGTCAGGATGAGCACCGGTCGCATGCCGAGACGGCCCATGAGCCGGCTCGTGAGCGGGCCGGCGATGGCCTGGCCGATCGAGGTCGCCGCCAGCACGAGGCCCGCCGAGCCGTAGGAGCCGGTCTCGCGTTCGATGTGCAGCAGGAACGCGAGCGAGAGCATGCCCGACGGGAAGCGTGCGGTGAGCTGGGCGGCGATGATGCGAGCGACGCCCGAGGTTTTCAGAAGGTCGGTGTAGCTTCCCACGGTGGCACCACTCTATCGATCCGGATGCCGCGAATGGGCGTACATCGAGGCGCTTCGCGGGCGCTCGTCTGTACGCCCTGGCAGGGTCGATCGAGTCGGCGCGCCGGCGCCGTATCGAGACCAGAGGCGCCCTCGACGGGTGCGATGGGCGGTGCGGCACCGTACTGGACGGACTGCACGTATGACGTGCTCGGCAACCGTATCGGGCAGACCGCTCACACGACCGCGGGTGGCACGATCACGACCACGCTGGCGTACGGGACCGGCGGCGCCGGCCCGCATCAGTTGGTGTCGGCGAGCACCGGCAGCGCCACCACGACGTACACCTACGATGATGCGGGCAACCGGGTGTCGAGGCAGGTCGGCACGGGCACGGCGACCGGGTACGAGTGGGACGTTGAGGGTGAGCTGACCGCGACCGGTGACGCCTCGTTCGTGTACGACGCGGGCGGGGACCGGTTGGTGCGTGCGGATGCGTCGGGGACGACGGTGTATCTGGGCGGTCAGGAGATCCGTATCAGCGGCAGTGACGTCCAAGTCACCCGCTACTACCAGTTCGCGGGGCAGACGGTTGCGGTGCGCACCGGGCGCGGTCTCGGGTCCGCGGTCACGTCGTTGGTCAGCGATGCGCATGGGACGCCGGTTGCGGCGGTTTCCAATGGTGGGCATCCAGCGGTGACGCCGGTGAAGCGCCTGTATACGGATCCGTTCGGTGGCAGGCGTGGGGCTTCGGCTGCGGGCACGGTTCCTGGTGATGGTCAGTTCTTGGGCAAGACGAGGGATGAGTCGACGGGGCTGACGTTGTTGGGGGCGAGGTATTACGACGAGGTCGTGGGTGGGTTCCTCAGCCCGGATCCGATCATCGATCTTGCTGACCCGCAGCAGTGGAACGCGTATGCGTATGCGGGGAGCAATCCGGTGAGCCGGTCGGATCCGTCGGGGTTGCTCGCCCTCGGGGCCACGGATGATGTCGATGTGAAGGGCAAGTCGTTCACGTCGACGGCGAACGGGACGGTGAAGGCGTCACCACCGAAGAGCGTCGACCCGCCGGTGGATTGCGGCGGCGATGAGGGGTGGCGTACGGCCGGGGCGATCGGGATCGCGGTGCTCGCGGGTGCTGGTGCGATCGTTGCGGGTGCGGCGTGTATCGCGTCGGTGGTGTGCGGGATCGGTGCGGGTATCGCGATCGGTGTCGGGATCGGGTTGGCTGCTGGCGCTGCTACGTATAGCGTCCAGAATGCTGGGACGAAGCGGTGGGACTGGGGCGGGTTCGCCACGGAGACCGCGATCGGTGGCGCGTTCGGCGCGATTCCCGGTGGTGCTGGGGTGAATGCCGGGAAGTCGGTGTTGAAGGCCGGCGCGACTGCCACGGACTTTGTAGCCGACACCGCCCGAATCGGGACGGCCGCGGCGCACGCAGGAGCGGACAACGTCGCCAACAGCGGCAGGCTCGCGCAACAGTTAGCTCGCGAGTCGGCTGAGTCCGCCTTTACCGCGTCGGGGCATTTGAGCCAAGGAGCGATTGAATCGCCCCTGGTTTCGCGGAGGACCTGAGTCCCCGGGCGGGTGAAGGTAGGCCAACATTGAGGACGTATCCGCAGGGGTTCTCGGATACGCGGATTCCTGCCCAGGCTGGGAGAGCTGTTCCTCTTCAGCCAGGGCCTCGCCACAGCTCTCCGCATCAGCCCGCCTGAGGGGCTGGTCTCGATACGCTCCTTCGTCGCTACTCGACCGGCGGGGCGCGCTCCTTCGTCGCTACCTGACCGGCGCGGCCAGCGCCTTCGCGATGCGCTGCGGCGAGACGGGCTCGGCGGTGCGCAGCTCCTGCGCGAAGAGGCTGACGCGCAGCTCCTCGAGCATCCAGCGCACGCGCACCAACCGGTCGGATGCCTCGGGGTCGATCGGGATGCGCCCGCCTGCGGCTTCGAACGCCTCGAGCGCCGGCTCGAACTGGTTCATGGCCTGGCGGTCGCGGCCGGGGTTCTCGACGAGCTTGGCGATGCGCGCGACGAGCGCGTCGAGGTAGCGGGGCAGGTGCCGCAGCCGGTCGAGGCCGGTCGCCGAGACGAACCCGGCGGGCACGAGCCCGTCGAGCTGCGTGCGGGCGTCGCCGAGCGCGGCCATGAGATGGATGCTCGACGCCTTCGCGATGGCGCGGTCGGCCTCGCGCGCGGTGCGCAGAATGCGTGCGACGAGCGCGACGGTCTCGAACATGCGGTCGAGCACGCCGGCGGCGATCGCGTCGCGCACGGCGTCGAACTCGGCGCGGGTGCGCAGCAGGCCGTCGGGATGCCTGGCGCGCAGTTCGGCGTCGACGCAGGCCGCGAGGCAGTCGTCGAGCAGCGCGCGGGGGCCCGAATAGGCGCTCGCCGCGAGCGCGAGCTTCTCCTCGTTCGAGAGGTGCTCCTGCACGTAGGCGACGGGTGTCGGCGTGGCGAGCACGAGCAGGCGACGGATGCCGCGGCGCGTCGCCCGATCGCGTTCCTCGGCGGTCGCGACGAGGCGCAGGGACACCCCGGTCTTCTCGTCGACGAGCGCGGGGTACGCACGGATCACGTTGCCGGCCTGCCGGGTGTCGAGGTGCGTCGGCAGCTCGTCCCACTCCCAGGTCGTGATGCCCGAGCGCTCGGCAAGGGCGGGGTCGACGGCGGCGGGTGGCGTGCGCGCCTCACGCGCGGCGGCGGCATCGGGTCGCGCGGGCACTGCACCGCCGCGCCGACGCCGCCCCGTGGCATCCGCCCCTCCCGAGACGGCACCGCCGGTGACCGCCTTCGCGACGGCCTCCCGCGTGCGCGCGGCGAGCTGGAGCTGCAGCGCGCCGAGGTCCTTCGAGGCGCCGAGTGTTCGGCCGCGCTCGTCGACCGCGCGGTACGTGACGCGCAGGTGCGGCGGCACGCGTTCGAGGTCGAAGTCGCCCGGGTCGACCGTGGCGTAGGTGAACGAGCGGATGATGCGACCGAGCGCGGCCGCGAACGGTTCGCGCTGCTCGCCCCCTTCGGGGCCCGAGGGCAGTTCCGCGGCGATCTTCGCGGCCCATTCGGCGGCCGGCACGACCTGACGGCGGATGACCTTGGGCAGCGTGCGCAGCATCGCCGTGATGAGCTCGTCGCGCAGGCCCGGCACCTGCCAGTCGAAGCCGCTCGGCGAGATGCGCGGCAGCAGCACGATCGGCACGACCACGGTCACGCCGTCGTCTTCGGTGCCCGGCTCGAAGCGGTACGAGAGCGAGAAGGTCTGGTCGCCCTGCACCCAGCGGTCGGGGAACGCGTCGCCCGTGTCGGCCACGGCCTCCTCGCCGAGCAGGTCGGCACGCGTCATCGTGAGCAGCTCGGGGCGCTTTCGGTGCTCGCCGCGCCACCAGCGTTCGAACGACCGCGTGTCGGAGACCTCGGCCGGCACCCGCGTTTCGTAGAAGCGCACGACGGTCTCGTCGCCGCCGAGCAGGTCGCGGCGGCGCGTGCGCTCCTCGACCTCGCCGAGCTCGCGGCGCAGGGCCGCGTTGGCGCGCACGAAGCCGAACACGCGACGGTCGAGCCGGTCGGCGTCCCAGTCCTCCTCGACCAGCGCATGCCGGATGAACAGCTCGTGCGCGAGCTGCGGGTCGACGCGGCCGAGCAGGATGCGCCGCTTCGCGACGATCGGCACGCCGAAGAGCGTGACCTTCTCGTCGGCCACGGCCGAGCCCTGGCGGCGCTCCCAGCGCGGCTCGCTGAACGTGCGCTTCGCGAGCGGGCCGGCGAGCTGCTCCGCCCACGCGGGGTCGATCGCGGCGTTGGTGCGGCCGAAGAGCCGGCTCGTCTCGACGAGCTCGGCGCTCATGATCGCGGCCGGCGGCTTCTTCGCGAGCGCCGAGCCGGGGAACACGACGAACCGCGCGTTGCGCGCGCCGACGAACTCGGCCTGCTGGCGGCGGCCCTTGCGCTCGGACTCGCGGGCCGTGCCGGCGCCGCCGCGCCCCGACGAGGTCTTGCTGTCGTCGCGCAGGCCGATCTGCGAGAGCAGGCCCGCGAGCAGGGCGCGGTGGATGCCGTCGCCATTGGGTTCGCCGGCCTCCTTCGCGCCAGGCTCATTCGACACAGCCAGCCCGAGGGGCTTGGCGAGCCGCACGAGCTGGCGCACGAGGTCCTGCCACTCGCGCACGCGCAGGTAGTTGAGGTACTCGCTCTTGCACATGCGCCGGAACGCGCTGCCGGAGAGCTCGCGCTGCTTCGCCTCGAGGTGGTTCCAGAGATTGAGCAGGCTGAGGAAGTCGCTCGTCGGGTCGACGAAGCGCGCGTGGAACTGGTCGGCCTGCTCGCGCCGCTCGAGCGGGCGCTCGCGCGGATCCTGCACGGTGAGGCCCGCGACGATGGCGAGCACCTCGCGCGAGACGGCCTGCGCCTTGGACTCCAGCACCATGCGCGCGAAGCGGGGCTCGATCGGCAGGCGCGAGAGCTGGCGGCCGATGCGGGTGAGCTGGGGGCCGCGTGCGGCCGTGGCATCCGCTCGCCCGTCGCGCCTCGCGCGGTCGCTGCGCTCGCTCGGCCCGTCGTCGATCGCGCCGAGCTCGCGCAGCAGGTCGAGGCCGTCGCGGATGCCGCGGCCGTCGGGCGGCGTCAGGAAGGGGAACTCCTCGATCGGGCCGAGCCCGAGCGAGGCCATCTGCAGGATGACGGCCGCGAGGTTCGTGCGCAGGATCTCGGGGTCGGTGTACTCGGGGCGGCGCCCGAAGTCCTCTTCGGAGTAGAGGCGGATCGCGATGCCGTCGCTCGTGCGCCCCGATCGGCCAGAGCGCTGGTTCGCAGAGGCCTGCGAGATCGGCTCGATGGGCAGGCGCTGCACCTTCGAGCGCACCGAGTAGCGGCTGATGCGCGCGGTTCCGGCATCGACGACGTAGCGGATGCCGGGCACCGTGAGGCTGGTCTCGGCGACGTTCGTGGCGAGCACGACGCGTCGGCGCAGGCCGGCCACCTTCGACGGTTCGAAGACCCGGTGCTGGTCGGCCGAGGAGAGGCGCCCATAGAGGGGGAGCACCTCGGTCTCGCCGCCGCGGCCGCCGCGCGCGGTCGCGTAGTGCGCGCGCACCGCGGCCTCGGCGTCGCGGATCTCGCCCTCGCCCGAGAGGAAGACGAGCACGTCGCCGGATGACTCGCGGTCGAGTTCGTCGAGCGCGTCGAGGATGCCGCGCTGCACGTCTTTATCGTCGGCCGCGGCGCCCTCGTCGTCGCTGTCGTCTCCGCCCGCGCCTGCTCCGGACTCGGCGACGAGCGGCCGGTAGCGCACCTCGACGGGATAGGTGCGGCCCGACACCTCGATGACGGGGGCGGGCTCGGGTTCGGGCAGGGGCGCGCCCGAGGCATCCGTCGCGCTCGCGAAATGCCGCGCGAAGCTCTCGGGGTCGATCGTCGCGCTCGTGACGATGACCTTGAGGTCTGGGCGCCGGGGCAGCAGCCGCTTGAGGTAGCCGAGCAGGAAGTCGATGTTGAGGCTGCGCTCGTGCGCCTCGTCGATGATGATCGTGTCGTACTTGCGGAGGTCCCGGTCGCGGTGGATCTCGTTCAGCAGGATGCCGTCGGTCATGACCTTGATGCGCGTGGCCTCGCTCACCTGGTCGGTGAAGCGCACCTGGTAGCCGACGAGGCCGCCGAGCTCGACGCCGAGCTCGTCGCTGATGCGCTCGGCGATGGTGCGCGCGGCGATGCGTCGCGGCTGGGTGTGCGCGATCGAGGTGCGGCCGAGTTCGAGGCAGATCTTCGGCAGCTGCGTCGTCTTGCCCGAGCCGGTCGCGCCCGCGACGATGACGACCTGATGATCGCGCAGGGCGCGCGCGATCTCCTCGCGCTGACCGGAGACGGGCAGCTCGGGGGGATACGTGATCACGGGCATCGCCGGGGCGGCGGTCGCGTTCTGGGTCGCAGGGGTCGAGGTCATCAGCCCTCCATCGTACGGCGAGCGGTCTTCGCGCATGGCGAACCCCCTGTCGGATGCCACGACCGGCGTGGTGGGATGGAGTCATGACCGATCAGCTCATTCCCCGTGTCCAGCTCAACGACGGCTACTCGATCCCGCAGCTCGGGTTCGGCGTGTTCAAGGTCGATCCGGGCGAGACCGAGCGCATCGTGAGCGACGCGCTCGAGGTCGGCTACCGGCACCTCGACACGGCCCGCATCTACGGCAACGAAGAGGGTGTCGGGCGCGCGATCGCGGCCTCCGGCATCCCCCGCGAAGAGCTCTTCATCACGACCAAGCTCTGGAACGACGACCAGGGCGCCGAGTCGGCGCGCACCGCCTTCGAGCAGAGCCGCGAGCGCCTCGGGCTCGAGTACGTCGACCTCTACCTCATCCACTGGCCCACGCCGGCGCGCGACCTCTACGTCGAGACCTGGAAGGCGCTCGAGCAGCTCCGCGAGACCGACGGCGTGCGTTCGATCGGCGTCTCGAACTTCCTCGTGCACCACCTCGAGCGTCTCCTCGCCGAGACCGAGATCGTGCCCGCGGTCGACCAGATCGAGCTGCACCCGTACCACCAGCAGCCGGCGACGACGGCCTTCGCCGAGGAGCACGGCATCGGCATCGAGGCCTGGGGTCCGCTCGGGCAGGGCAAGTACCCGCTCTTCGACCTGCCCGAGGTGACCGGCGCGGCCGCCGCGCATGACGTGACCCCGGCGCAGGTCCTCATCCGCTGGCACCTGCAGCGCGGCCACATCGTGTTCCCGAAGTCGAACCGGCGCGAGCGCATGGTCGAGAACTTCGACGTGTTCGGCTTCGAGCTGAGCGCGGAGGAGGTCGACGCGATCACGGGCCTCGAGCGCGAGGGTCGCGTGAGCTCGCACCCCGACGAGGTCAACTGAGCGAGGTCGTGATCTCGTGAACCGACTCGCCGGCGCGCTCAGCCCGTACCTGCGTTCGCATGCGGGCAACCCCGTCGACTGGTTTCCGTGGGGTGAAGAGGCGTTCGCGGCGGCGCGCGAGCGCGACGTTCCCGTGCTCGTCTCGATCGGCTACGCCACCTGCCACTGGTGTCACGTCATGGCCCGCGAGAGCTTCAGCGACCCCGCGGTCGCGGCCGTGCTCAACGAGCGGTTCGTGGCGATCAAGGTCGACCGTGAAGAGCATCCCGACGTCGATGCGAGCTTCCTCGCCGCGGCCTCCGCGTTCACGAAGCAGCTCGGCTGGCCGCTCACGGTCTTCGCGACGCCCGAGGGTCGCGCCTTCCATGCCGGCACGTACTTCCCGCCGCGTGCGGTGCAGGGCGTGCCCGCGTTCGTCGACGTGCTCGCGGCGGTGACGGATGCCTGGCGCGAGCGCCGGAGCGAACTCGACGAGACGGCCGCTGCGGTCGCCGAGGCGTTGGGCGCGGCATCCGTCGCCTCGACCCGCGGCGACCTGCCCGACGCCGCCGCGCTCGACGCGGCCGTCGCGCTGCTCGCGGCCGAAGAGGATCACGTGCACGGCGGGTTCGGCGGAGCCCCGAAGTTCCCGGTGGCGCCCGTGCTGGACTTCCTCGCGGCCTCCGGCGGTGTCCCCGGCGCCCCCGGTGCCGTCAGCTCCGGCCGCGCGCTCGCCGAACGCACGCTGCTCGCGATGGGGCGGTCGCCGCTGCGCGACCCGGTCGAGGGCGGCTTCTTCCGCTACGCGACGCGCGCCGACTGGAGCGAACCGCACTACGAGCGCATGCTCACCGACAACGCGCTGCTGCTGCGGGTGCTCGCCGAGCTCATGACGGGGGCGGATGCCTCGGTCCCGGCGTCTCCGGCGGCCGGCTCCGCCGATCTCGCCGATCTCGCCGATCTCGCATCCGGCGTGGCCGCGTTCCTGCAGGATGTGCTGCAGTTGCCGTCGGGCGGGTTCGCGAGTGCGCAGGACTCCGAGAGCGACGTCGACGGCGCACGCTCCGAGGGCGGGTACTACGCGCTCACGGCAGAGGAGCGGAGGTCGCAGCCCGCGCCCGCCCTCGACGACAAGGTGCTCGCCGGATGGAACGGACTCGCGATCGGCGCACTCGCCCGGTACGCCGCCGTCGTCGGCGATGCGGGAGCCGGCGCTGACGCGCTCGTAGCGGCGACCCGTGCCGCCCGGCACGTGCTCGGCCTGCACCTTCGTGACGACGGAGTACTCGTGCGCGCCTCCCTCGGCGCCGAGGTCTCCGACGCCCGTGCCACGCTCGAAGACCTCGGCATGCTCGCCGGCGGGCTCATCGACCTCGCGCTGGCCACGGGCGAGGTGTCGTACGCCGTGACGGCGCGCACCCTCATCGACGGCGCGCTCGCCGCAGGCGGCGCGTCCGGCGCATCCGGCGGGTCGCTCGTCTTCGCCTCGCCCGGCGGAGCCGACCCGGTGCTCGCAGCCCGCGGACTCGCCATGCCCGACGACCCCGCCGAGGGCGCCACGCCCTCGGGCCTCACCTCCTGCGCCGACGCCGCCTGGCGGCTCGCGGCGCTCGGCGCGGGCGACCGGTACCTCGAGGCCGCTCGGGCGGCGATGCGCACGGTCGCCGGCATCGCGGTGCAGCGCCCGATCGCCTTCGGCGGCTCGCTCGCGCTCATGCGTCGTCTCGCCTCCCCGCTCGTGCAACTCGTGACGGTGGTTCCGGATGCCGCGACCGACGGTGCTGCCGACGCCAGTGCTGCCGACGTCGACCTTCCGGGCGATGTCGAGCTCACCGAGCCCGTCACCGTGTTCGACCCCGTGCTCGGCGCCCAGTTCCGCCCGGCATTCGACCCGACCGTGGAACTCATCGATGCGACGCGCCGACACGCGGCCTCCGTCACCGCGATCATCACGCAATCGCAGGCCCGCGCCTTCGCCGATGCCGGCTTCGAGCTCTTCGAGGGACGCGCCGCGCTCGGCGGCGAGGTCACCGCATATCGCTGCGAGTCGTTCATCTGCGCGCTGCCCGTGCACTCGGCCGCGGATCTCGCGACCGCCGCTGCAGCCGCAGAGGCCGCCCCAGACGTCGATCTCTGACACGCGCAGCCTCCCGGGGGCCTTCGCCCGACGGAGGGTTCCCGTCGGAAACGCGGTGGTGAAGTGGTGAAGTGGTGCCACTCCGGGAACGGACTCCTCCCTTGCACGATCGCAGGCCGGCGATGCGCCGGAGAGGGGGGGTGCCTCCAGAATCGTGTGTAGCCGTGTAGCCGTGTAGCCGTGTAGCCGTGTAGCCGTGTAGCCGGTGTTCTGAAACTGACCCCCCGACCCCAGACGTACGATGAGGGCGTGAATCCTCCTTCTGCTGCGCCGCGTTCTGGCGAGCCGCGTTCGAATGCCGCAGGCACAAGCACAGGCGCGGCCGCAGGCACAGGCGCAGGCACTGGCACAGGCCCAGCCACGAGCGCCGGCACCGGCGCGGTCGTGCTCGCCGCGGCGATCGACGTGGTGCTCGTGATCGTGTTCGCGCTCACGGGGCGCAGCAGCCATGCCGAAGCGCTCGACCCCGTTGGACTCTGGGGGACCGCGTGGCCGTTCCTCGCCGGAGCCGCACTCGGGTGGCTGGCGATCCGCGCCTGGCGTGCACCGTTCGCCGTGTGGCCGACCGGCGTCGTGATCTGGGCTGCGTCGGTGCTCTTCGGCATGCTGCTCCGGGCCGTCACCGGGCAGGGCACCGCCCTCGCGTTCATCATCGTGGCGACGCTGACGCTCGGCCTCCTGCTCGTGGGCTGGCGGGCGATCGCCACGCTCGTGCTCCGCCTGCGACGCCGAAGGGCCGGCACTGCGGCATCCGATCGCACTGCGACATCCGCCGGCACCGAGGCATCCGCCGGCACCGAGGCATCCGGAAGCACCACCCCGTGAACCCGATCGAGTGGCTGTTCGACGCGCAGCTCGTGATCGGCGACCAGGTGATCCTGTGGCGCGAGATCGTCGGCAACCTCTTCGGTCTCGCGAGCGCGCTCGGCGGGCTGCGGCGCAAGATCTGGGCGTGGCCCGTCGGCATCGTCGGCAACGCGCTGCTGTTCACGGTGTTCCTCGGCGCGGTGTTCGACACCCCGAACCCGGTGAACCTGCTCGGCCAGGCCGGGCGGCAGGTCATGTTCATCATCGTGTCGATCTACGGCTGGGTGCGGTGGTCGCAGCATCAGCGCGCGGGCGGTGGCGACACGCCCGCCGTCGAACCGCGGTGGGCCGGATGGAAGGTGCGCATCGCGCTCGGCCTCGGCATGGTCGGCGGCACGCTGCTGCTCACGCCGCTCTTCCGGGCGCTCGGCTCGTTCGAGCCGGTCTGGGCCGACGCGTGGATCTTCGTCGGGTCGTTGCTCGCGACCTACGGCATGGCCAAGGGATGGACCGAGTTCTGGCTCATCTGGGTGGCGGTCGACCTCGTGGGCGTTCCACTGCTCATCAGCGCGGGCTACTACGCGTCGGCGTTCATGTACGTCTTCTACGGGGCGTTCACGCTGCTCGGCTTCTTCACCTGGATGCGCGTGCAGCGCCGGGCCGCCGAGCAGGCGCTGCCGGGCTGAGGGTCACCAGGCTGACGGAACCCGGTCGAGCACCTTCCACACCGCGGCGCTGAGCTCGGGCAGCTCGAGCGCGATCTCGCGCAGCACCTCGAACTCGAACTTCTCGGCATCGCCCGCGCGGGCTGCCGGGTGGTAGGCGCGGGCTCTCGGAAGGCTCCACCGTTCGGAATGGATGCGCTCCTCGCGGAGCGTGGCGACGACCTGCTCGTCGACCGACGGCAGGTCGGGCAGGAAGACCCACGGGTCTTCACCCATGCGACACCGCAGCTCGATGAGCGCGGAGAGCTCGTCGCGTGCGTCCTGCCGCAGGTTCTCCAGCGTCGTCGCGTGTGTCATTGGCGACCTCCCCTCGCTGTCTCGATGCTAGTCAACGCTACGTGGCCCGTGTGTCGCGCGGGTTACGCGGGATGACCCCAGATGGCCGCCCGATGACATGCGGGTGACGCCCCGTATCGTGCCCGTGGCCGCCCCGGCTCGACGAGGGGTGCGCTTGAATGGACGGATGAACGCGAACGACGCCTCGGCCCAGGATCGCAGCGGCACCATCGGCACCGCCGCCCCCGTTCGCCGCCGCGAACTGCTCGCCCTGCTCGCGGCCGACCTGCGCTCAGCGCGGTTCGCCGTCGCCTCGCTCGAGTCGCTCTGGGGCGCCGAGGCCGCGGCGGCCCTGCATCGCGGGCAGCGCGTTCCCGCCCGGCGCGTGCTCGACGCCAGGCGCGCCGAGCGTGCGGCATCGGCCGAACTGGCGACGCTCGCCGAGCTCTTCGTGCTCGGCATCCCGGTCGACCGCGACGACCTGGCGCGTGCGCTGCCGGCGCTCGGCGTCGACGGCGCGATCGAGCTCGGCCTCGTCGGCGGCAGCCCCGGCGATGACGCCGAGGTCTCCGACGAGCGCGAGGCCCGCGGCATCCGCCCCCTGCTCGACCTGCGCCCGTACGCCTTCGACGACGCGCATGGCACCGGCGAGTGGTGGATCGCCTCCGACCTCGGCGAACTCGCCCTCGGGCATGCGCTCGGCGAGCAGCACGTGCTGGGCGTCGGCGGTGCGTCGATGACGCTCTCGGGCCTCATGATCCCGGATGCCGCGGGCAGCGTGCTCGACCTCGGCACGGGATGCGGCATCCAGGCCATGCACGCCTCGCGGTTCGCCGATCGCGTCGTGGCCACCGACATCTCGGCGAGGGCGCTCGAGATCGCGGCGATGAACGTCGAGCTGAACGGCATCGAGGGCGTCGAGTTCCGTCTCGGGAGCCTGTTCGAACCGGTCGCGGGGGAGCGCTTCGACCGTGTCGTCTCGAACCCGCCGTTCGTCATCACGCCGCGCCGCGAGGGCGTGCCCGAGTACGACTACCGTGACGGCGGCATGGTCGGCGACGGCATCGTCGAGGCCGTGATCACCGGCGTCGGCGCGCACCTCGAGCCCGGCGGCATCGCCCAGCTGCTCGGCAACTGGGAGTACCGCGGGCGCGGCGACGCGTTCGACCGCGTCGACGAGTGGCTCGCCCGCAGCGGTCTCGAACACTGGATCATCGAACGCGACGTGCAGCACGTCACCGAGTACGCCGAGACCTGGATCCGCGACGGCGGCACGCGCTCGGGCGAGGACTTCGACCGGCTCTACGACGCCTGGCTCGACGACTTCGCCGCGCGAGGCGTGCGCGAGGTCGGCTTCGGCTACGTGCTGCTGCGCCGGCCGGAAGGCGATGCGCTCGAGGCATCCGCTCGCCTTGCCCGCCTCGAACGGCTGCACGGACCCCTCGGTTCCGACGGTGCGACGCTCGGCGGCCACCTCTCGGAGTGCCTCGCGGCGCACGACCGGCAGGCCGCGCTCGACGACGCGGATCTCGCCGGATCGCGGCTCGCGGTCGCGCCCGACGTGACCGAGGAGCGACACCACTGGCCCGGCGACGAGAATCCCACGGCCATGCTGCTGCGGCAGGGCGGCGGGTTCGGGCGCGCGATCACGCTCGACACGGGGCTCGCGGCACTCGTGGGCGCTTGCGACGGCGAACTCGAGGTCGGGCAGATCATCGCGGCGATCGCGCACCTGCTCGAGGTCGACGCGGTCGCGCTCGCCGCGGAACTGCTGCCCGCGGTGCGCACGCTCGTCGACGACGGCGTGCTGCGCTTCGCGGAATAGCGGGCTCGGTCGGTCGGGCGGGGCTACACCGTGCCGGCCGGCGGCCAGACGCCGATGATGAGCGCCATGACCACGAACGTCACGAGCTCGTGCGCGATGTTCAGGATCGTGAGACCCGATGGCCGCCCCTCGAACGCGTCGTGGGTGACGAAGCGCGCCGCCGTGAAGCCGGCCCACGCGACGACGGCGACGGTCAGCGTGACGCTCAGGTAGTTGCCGCCGAATGCCGTCCAGGTGACGTACGTCGCGATGGCGAGCACCCACGCCGAGATGAAGCTCACGATGAGGGTCGTGAGGATCGGGCCGACCGCGCTGCGGTCCTCCATGTCGACCTTCGCGACGCGCATCCAGTAGTTGCCGAACACGTTCGGCGTGTACCAGATCGATCCCACGATCATCGTGGAGATCGTCGCGAGCGCGACCGCCCAGTAGTTGACCTCGATCGACATCGATCACCTTCCCCCTGCGGCATGACCTGCGACATGACCTGCGACATGGCCTGCGACATGGCCTGCGGCGCGCCGCTCGCCCGGAACCGCTCGCCCGGAGTCTATCGACGAGGAAAGCTCAGCACCGGGAGGCGCGCTCACACCGGCGCGACAGCTGCGCCTGAGCCGCCTCGAAGGAGGGCGGCGGTAGTCTCGTCTGCGCACACCGAAAGCGAGCCCATGCCCGACAGTCCGCTCTCCGCCTCACCGTACGAGGTCCTCGGCGTCCGTGCCGACGCGAACCTCGAAGAGCTCCGCCAGGGGTACCGCCGTGCCCTGCGCCGCGCCCACCCCGACACGGGCGGTTCGACCGCGCAGTTCGACGCCGTGCAACGCGCCTGGACGCAGGTCGGAACTCCCGAGGCCAGGGCGGCGTTCGATCGCAACGGCCGCAGCGCGTCGCCCGAGCCGACGCACGAGACCTGGGCGCCCGCCGCGCCGCGCCCGCGCCGCGACTCGCGCCCGCTCGCCCGCTCGTACGGCCACCCGGGCGGCCTGACGCGCCAGAAGTACCTCGACGGCATCCGCGAATGGGTCGGCTACGGCGACGAGATCCCCGACCCCTACGAACCGTCGCTCGTGCGGCGCGCACCCCGCGAGATCCGGCACCTGCTCGCCGACGCGCTCGCCGAGGAGTCGACCGCGCGCTCGCTCTCGACGCTCGGCATCGCGTTCACGGTCTGGCACGACGTGGCGACGGATGCCGCGGGACCGGGTCTGCCGCCCAAGCTCGATCACCTCGTGCTCGGCCCCACGGGCCTGTTCGCGATCCAGTCCGAAGACTGGGGCGGGCCCGTGCGGTTCCGGCGCGGGGAGCTCATCGGCGAGGCGCTCGCCGGCGAACGGCCGGTGCGCGCACTGGCGGCCCGCGCGAAGGCCATCGGCCGAGCCGCGAAGGTCAAGCCCACCGCGCTCGTCGTGGTCGTGCCCGACGAGTTCGCCGACGAGCCCCTGCAGATCGGCGGCTCGCACCGCGGTGCGGTCGTCGCGCTCGTGCGGGCGTCGCGCCTCGCGAGCGCCGTGTTCGAGGGCATCCCGGGCTCGCCGCACCTCGGCGGCTCCGAGGTCATGGAAGTGCGCACACGGCTGCAGCAGACGGTGCGCTTCGCCTGAGCTCACGCGACCGCCGGTTCGCCTGAGCCGGCGATCCGGTGTTGGATTGACCCATGCCCCTCGTTGATCGTGACGCCCATGTCGAAGACCTCGCCTCGTTCATCCGCGAATCGCCGTCGTCGTACCACGCGGCCTCGGCCGTGGCCGATCGGCTCGTGGCCGCCGGCTTCGAGCGGCTCGACGAGGCGGATGCCTGGCCGACCGGCCCGGGCCGCCGGGTCGTCGTGCGCGACGGCGCCGTCATCGCGTGGGTGCAGCCCGAGCCGGCGACCGCGACGAGCCCGTACCGCATCATCGGGGCGCACACCGATTCGCCGTCGTTCAAGCTGAAGCCGGGGGCCTCGACGAGCTCCGAGGGCGTGCTGCAGGCGGGTGTCGAGGTCTACGGCGGTCCGCTGCTGAACTCGTGGCTCGACCGTGAACTCGAACTCGCCGGTCGCGTCGTCACGACCGACGGCACCGTGCACCTCGTGCGCACTGGGCCGTTGCTGCGCATCCCGCAGCTCGCGATCCACCTCGACCGCGAGGTCAACAAGGGCCTGACGCTCGACCGGCAGCGCCACCTGCAGCCGATCTGGGGTTCGGGCGCCGCGCGCGACGTGCTCGCGCATCTCGCGGGCGTCGCGGGGCTGCACGTCGACGCGATCGCCGGGCACGACGTGCTCGTCGCCGACACCGCCGCCCCCGCGCGGTTCGGACTCGACGACGTCTTCTTCGCCGCGGGCCGCCAAGACAACCTGACCTCGGTGCACGCGGGACTCGTGGCGCTGCTCGCCGCGGCATCCGATGGCGGGGCGACCGGCACGCCGTCTGATCACATCAGCGTGCTCGCCGCGTTCGACCATGAAGAGCTCGGCTCCGAATCGCGGTCGGGCGCGAGCGGGCCGTTCCTCGCCGACGTGCTCGCGCGCATCGCGGCGGGCCTCGGCGCCGACGAGGTCGACCGCAGCCGTGCATTCGCGCAGTCGTGGCTGCTCTCCTCCGACGCCGGACACGCGGTGCACCCGAACTACCCCGAGCGCCACGACCCCGTGAACCGGCCGCAGCTCGGCGGCGGTCCGCTGCTGAAGCTCAACGCGAACCAGAAGTACGCCTCCGACGCCCTCGGGTCGGCGCTGTGGGCGCGCACCTGCGAGCAGGCGGGCGTGCCGTTCCAGCCGTTCGTGTCGAACAACGCGATCCCGTGCGGCTCGACCATCGGGCCGCTGAGCGCGACGCGCCTCGGCATCCGCACGGTCGACGTCGGAACGCCGCTGCTCTCGATGCACTCCGCCCGCGAGCTCTCGCATGTCGACGACCTCGCTGCACTGGCGTCGGCCGCCACGGCGTTCTTCGCGCCGGCCTGACGCGGGCTCAGCGGGGCTCGCCGAGCGGGGCTCGCTCAGCGGGGCTCACTCCGCGTGCGAGCCCGACGGGCCGTTCGCGCGGCGAGCATGCCCGCGATCGGCGAGAGCACGATCAGCGTCGCCCAGCACCACCTGCCCGGAACGGCTCCCCACGCGAGGGTGACCGGGATCGACGCCAGGAACACGACCGGGGTCACGAGGCCGGCGACGAGGTCGGCGGCGTTCTGTCGTCGAGTGGTGGGATGCCGCAGGAGTCCTCGTGCCCGCGCCACCTCGTACATCGTGCTCACGCAGATCGACACGAGGGCGACGTTCAGGGCGTACAGGACGGTCGGTATCGGAAGGTGGGAGGACGCCGGGTCGCTGATGCCCTGCGTGGTGAAGGCGAGGAAGATCACGCCCCCGGCGGCGACCAGGTTCAAGATCGTCGTGACCGAGTCGAGGCCCGTGAACTGTCGGGTCAACCTGACGTTCAGCCGCCAGAACACGGCGATGACGGTGAAGCTCAGCACGAACCCGGACGCCTGGAAGACCACGCCCGAGGCCACGAGCGCGTCGAAGGACTTCCAGGCCGCTGCCGGTGGCGCGTCGACGTTCGAGATGAGCAACGTCGCGGCGAAGCCGTACACCGCGTCGATGTAGGAGATGTCACGGCCGAACACCGTGGAACTCGTCGAAGCGAAGCCGGGGTTCTTCTCGGGCGACGCGGCGATGGGGGCTGAGGAGTCTGTCACGCTCTCAGGTTGATCGCGACGACCCGCATCGTCAACGACCGAACCCTGTCAGGATCTCGCGCATCGGCGTCCGGATTTCACGATGACGTCGGCGCGCGCCGATGGCAGGGTCGAGACATGACGCAGGATACGGCCACCCAACTCGCGACCCAGCTCACGACGACGCAGACCCTCTTCGACCACGTCGCCTCGCCCGCCGACGCGATCGCGCATTTCCGCGGCCGCCTCGGCTTCGAGGCCGACGTCTCCGACGTACAGGCCGCGCTCGTCGACGGCGAGGCGTTCGTGCTCATCGACACGCGCAACGATGAGGCCTGGACGCAGGGTCGCGTTCCGGGGGCCGTGCACCTGCCCCGCCGCGAGATCGCCTCGCGCGCCGCGTCGATCGCGCCGGTCGGCACGCCCGTGGTCGTCTACTGCTGGGGCCCCGGATGCAACGGCGCGACGCGCGCCGCACTCGAGTTCGCGGCGCTCGGGTACCCCGTGAAGGAGATGATCGGCGGGTTCGAGTACTGGGTGCGCGAGGGGTTCGCCTTCGACACGGACGCGGGGCTCGCGCAGCGCGCGCCCGACGGGCTCACGAACGTCGTGCCGGGCGGCATCGTCGGGTCGGTCGCAGCGCACGCGAGCGCAAGCGCCGGCCCCGCGGCATCCGTCACCGCGATCGACCACGGCATCAGCTGCGCCTGCTGACGCTCGCCCCGGCAGGAACGCGGCCGAGAAGAACCTCAGCACTCCACGACGTTGACGGCGAGCCCGCCGAGGCTCGTCTCCTTGTACTTCGTCTTCATGTCGAGGCCCGTCTGGCGCATGGTCTCGATCGCGGCGTCGAGCGAGACGAGGTGGGTGCCGTCGCCGTGCATGGCGAGGCGCGCGGCCGAGACGGCCGTCGACGAGGCGATCGCGTTGCGCTCGATGCAGGGCACCTGCACGAGCCCGCCGACGGGGTCGCAGGTGAGGCCGAGATGGTGCTCCATCGCGATCTCGGCGGCGTTCTCGATCTGCCGGGGCGTGCCGCCGAGCACCGCGCAGAGGGCGCCCGCGGCCATCGCGCAGGCGGATCCGACCTCGGCCTGGCAGCCGCCCTCGGCGCCCGAGATCGAGGCGTTGCGCTTGACGAGCGACGCGATCGCGGCGGCCGTGAGCAGGTAGCGGCGAATGCCGGCGGCATCCGCACCCGGCACGAACCGCAGGTAGTAGTGGCCGACCGACGGGATGATGCCCGCGGCGCCGTTCGTGGGCGCGGTGACCACGCGGCCGCCAGACGCATTCTCTTCATTCACGGCGAGGGCGTACGCGTGCAGCCACTCGGTCGACGTGTCGCGTGCGCCCGGATTCGCGGTTCCGACGCCGGTGAACAGCTCGCGTTCGTACTGCTCGAGCTGGCGGCGCACGTTCGGTGCGCGACGGCGCACGCCGAGCCCGCCGGGGAGCGTGCCCTCGGTCGCGAGGCCGTGCTCGACGCAGTCGGCCATGGCGGCCCAGATCGCGTCGAGGCCCTCGTCGATGCCGGTCTCGCCGTGCAGCGCGACCTCGTTGTAGCGCACGACGTCGCAGAACGAGACGTCGTACCGCGCGCAGAGCTCGAGCAGTTCGGCGGCACTCGAGTAGGGGAGCGGGTAGCGCACGACCTCGGACTCCTGCGGCGGGTCGCCGTCGCGGCGGATGAAGCCGCCACCGACGGAGTAGTACGTCTCCTCGGCGAGCGGGAGGGCGTCGCCGTCGTGCCACGCCTGCAGCGTCATCGCGTTGGGGTGGCCGGGCAACCGCGTGCGCGGCGCGAAGGCCACGTCGTCCTTCGTCATGGCGATCGGATGCCGCCCCGCGAGCAGAACCGTCGCGCCGGCGTCGCCCAGGCTCGACCACGCACCCCGCACCTCGTCGGGATCGCACGCGTGCGGTTGGAGGCCCCGGAGGCCGGCGACGACGGCGTCGGGCGTGCCGTGCCCGAGCCCGGTCGCGCCGAGCGAGCCGTAGAGCGTGCAGGCGACCCGGTCGACCCGATCGAGGAGTCCGTGCTCGGCGAGCAGCTCGGCGAACGCCCGTGCGGCCCGCATCGGACCGACCGTATGCGAGCTCGATGGCCCGATGCCGATCGAGAAGAGATCGAGGGCTGAGACGAACGCTGTCACGATTCCAGCGTACGTCGAAGGCCCTGCATGGAATCGGCGTCCTGATGCAAGTTCTTGCGCTTTCACGGTGCAAACGCACATGACAGCGGCGTGCAAGCGCCGTGTGAGCGTCGGCGCGGAGCATGGTCGTCATGACCACATTCACTTCACACGACACCACCGCCGGTCGCGGCTGGGCCGTCGAGGCCGAGGGCCTCGTGAAGACCTTCGGATCCAACCGCGCCGTCGACGGCGTCGACCTCCGCGTCGCGACGGGCACCGTCTACGGCGTTCTCGGCCCGAACGGCGCCGGCAAGACCACGACGATCTCCATGCTCGCGACCCTCCTCAAGCCCGACGCCGGCAGCGCCCGCATCTTCGGCCACGACGTGCAGCGCGAGAGCCAGGTCGTGCGCCAGCTCATCGGCGTCACGGGCCAGTACGCCTCGGTCGACGAGACGCTCTCGGCCAACGAGAACCTCATCCTCTTCTCCCGCCTGCTCGGGCTCGGCCACTCGGCCGCCAAGCGCAAGACCGCCGAACTCCTCGAGGAGTTCGGCCTCACCGAGGCCGCCAAGCGCCCGCTGAAGAACTTCTCGGGTGGCATGCGCCGCCGCCTCGACCTCGCCGCGAGCCTCATCGCGCAGCCGCCGCTCATCTTCCTCGACGAGCCCACCACGGGCCTGGATCCGCGCACCCGAGCACAGATGTGGGACACGATCCGCCGCCTCGTCGCGACCGGTTCCACGGTGCTGCTCACGACCCAGTACCTCGACGAGGCCGACCAGCTCGCCGACCGCATCGCGGTCATCGATCGGGGCCGCGTCGTCGCCGAGGGCACGGGTGACGAGCTCAAGGCCTCCGTCGGCGAGTCGAGCCTCGAGCTCCGGCTCGTGAACGCGGGCGACCGCGAGGACGCCCGCGTCGCCATCGAGCGGGTGCTCGGCGTCTCGCCGACGCTCTCGCCCGAGGCCGGCCGCATCACCGCGCCCATGCACGAACCCGACCGCATCGCAGACCTGCTCATCACGCTGCGCGACGAGGGCATCCACCTGGCCGAGATGAGCGTGCAGAAGCCCACGCTCGACGAGGTGTTCCTCACCCTCACCGGCCACGGCGTCGAAGAGGAGACCACCGAGGCGAGCTTCGAAAGCGACGCCGAGCTCGAAGGGAGCCGCGCATGACCACCATCGCACCCGACACGAAGACCAACGCTCCGAGCGCCGTCGGCACGACCACGATCACCCCGGGCGTGGAGCGCAGCCTCAAGAATCGCGTCTCGATCTCCGAGACCGTCTCGCACACCTTGACGATGGCGTACCGCGGCCTGCTGAAGATCAAGCGCACGCCCGAGCAGCTCTTCGACGTCACGCTGCAGCCCATCATCTTCACCGTGATGTTCGTGTACATCTTCGGCGGGGCCATCTCGGGCGACATCCCGAGCTACCTGCCGATCATCATCCCCGGCATCCTGGTGCAGACCGTCATCACCGGTTCGATCGTCACCGGCGTGCAGTTGCGCGAGGACATGGACAAGGGCGTGTTCGACAGGTTCCGTTCCCTGCCGATCGCGCGGATCGCCCCGCTCTCCGGCGCGCTGCTGGCGGACACCCTGCGGTATGCGATCGCCACGGCGATCACGCTCCTGATGGGCTTCCTCATGGGCTTCCGCCCCGACGGCGGCCCGGCCGGGGTGCTCGTCGCCTCGCTGCTGGTCATCGCCTGCGCGTGGGGCCTCAGCTGGATCTTCGCCTTCTTCGGCGTGATCGCGCGCACCGCCTCGAGCGTGCAGGGCATCTCGATGCTCGTGCTGTTCCCGCTCACGTTCCTGTCGGGCGCGTTCGCACCGACCGACACCATGCCCGACTGGCTGCAGACCGTCGTCGCCTACAACCCGGTCACGCACCTGGTGAACGCGGCGCGCGAGCTCATGAACACGGGCGTCTTCGGTGCCGATGCCTGGCTCACGCTCCTCGGCGCGGCCGTCATCGTGGCGATCTTCGCGCCGCTCACCGTCAGGGCGTACATGCGCAAGGCCTGAGCCGAGACGGTTTCGGCCGGCCTCACCCCACCCGAACGGGCTCCGCGATCAGCGCGCGAGCCCGTTCGGTGCGTTCGGCCCTGCTGAGAGCGGATGCCGCGGCGCGGGCGGACGCGAGCCGTTCATCACCCACATGCTCGGCCATGAGTCCGGCGAGCGTGTCGAGCCGCAGCGCGGGCAGGTCCTGTCGGGCGTGCAGCACCTCGGCGAGGGCGAAGAGCTCGACGGCGCGATCGGACAGCGACGGATGCCGCACCGCCCATGCGCTCCATCCGGCCGCCACCGTGCCGAGCACGGGCCGATCGACGAACCCCGCCCGCGCGCGGAGGGTGGCCACCATGCGTCGGCGCATCGTCTCGGCCCACGCGGCGATCGTCGTCTCGGGCCAGTCGGAGAGCGCACCCTGGGCCACGAGCGTCGCGAGCATGATCTGGTACCAGGGCGAGGAGCGCTGCGTGCCCGCGGTGAACATGCCCACGATTCGCGACGTGCGCTCGAAAGCGCGCTCGGTCTCGCCGCGGATGCGGTCGAGCTCGGCCAGGCCGAGCTCGGCGGTCATCGCCTGCGGGATGCCGTCGCTCGTCACGCGGTCGTCGGCCGCCTGCGCGAGGAGCCGGCTCTCGGCCTCGTCGAGTCGTCCGAGCGAGATCAGGTGACTCGTGATCATCCAGTCGATCTGCAGCAGGTCCTGGCTCGCCTCGAGTCGTGCCATGCCGGTGTACGCCTCGGTCGCCCAGTCGAGCGCCTCCTGCGATTCGCCCCGCTGACCCGCCAGCTCGGCGAGCATGAGCGCCGACATCGCGGACGCCCACGCATCGCCGACCTTCGCCGCGAGGCGGTGGGCGCGAAGCGCGAACTCGGCGGCCTCATCGGGCTCGCCCTCGTTCTCGGCGAACTGCGTCCAGAAGATGCTGCCGAGCAGGGCCGTCTCGGGGTCGGCGGCGTCGGACATCGTCCTGATCTGGGCCTCCGCCCGCTTCAGGTCGGGAAGGCTCATGAGGAAGCTCGCGAGCGCCGCGATCCAGGGTGCGACCGGATGCCTCAGCTTGGCCACGCCGCGAAGGCGGGCGAGTGCCCGGAGCCCGGTCGTGGCATCCGACGCGAAGCCGGTGCCGGCGATGAGCGTGTACGTGAGCATGGCGGCTTCGGCATGCTCGGCGTCGGGACGCGAGCCTCGGGTGGCCTCGAGCACGCTGGCACTCAGCGCGATGATCTCGGAGTGCGCGCTCCGCACCGTCCAGAAGTACCCGAGCGCGGCGAACACGCGGAACACGGTGGGGGCGTCGCGGCGCTCCATGGCCTCGCGCAGCACGGCGACGAGGTTGTCCTGCTCGATCGCGATGCCGGCGAAGGTCGCGAGTTGCGCCGCCCCCCGCACGTTCCGCATCGCGTCGGCCGTGAACGCCGACGCCCACTCGGCCATCGACGCCCTGACCTCGGCACGTCGGGCCTCGTCGAGTCGGAGCTGTCCGAACTCGCGCACCGTCTCGAGCATCCGATATCGCGGGCGTCCGAGCGGATCGTCGGTGACCGCGAGCAACGACTGCGCGATGAGTCCGTCGAGCACCCAGAGCGCGTCGGGGGTGCCGAGCACCGCCTCGGCGGCGTCCGCCCCGAATCCGTCGACGAACCAGACGAGCCGCGGCAGGGCGGCACGCTCGGCGGGCGTCAGCAGTGCCCAACTCCACTCGATGACCGCGGCCAGGGTGCGCTGGCGCTCGGGGGCGGTGCGGTCGCCGCCGGCCAGCAGCGCGAACCGGTCGGCGAGCCTGGTCTCGATCTGCTCGACGCTCATCGAGCGCACCCTCGCCGCGGCGAGCTCGATCGCGAGCGGTAGGCCGTCGAGGCGGTCGCAGAGGCGCTCCACGACCTCGAGGGGGAGCGAGGCCGACGGCCTGGCGGCGCGGGCGCGCTCGAGGAACAGCCTGGCCGCGGGCCCTGGCATGGCGTCGGAGCCGATCGCGGCGAGCGTCGGAAGGGGGTACACCTGCTCGGCGGCGATGGCGAGCGGGCTGCGGCTGGTCGCGAGCAGTCGCAGCGTCGGCACCGCGGCGAGCAGCTCGGCCGCCCAGGCCGCGATGCCATCGACGATCTGCTCGCAGTTGTCGAGCACGAGCAGCGTCGGACGTTCGGCGAGCAGCTCGATGATGCGGGTGCGCGCATCGCGTCTGGTCACGGCGGCCTCGGCGAGGCGCTGGCTCGCGCTCGACTCGCGGATGCCCATCGCCGAGCCCAGGGCGAGCCCGACATCGCCGTCGGACCGAACGCTCGCGAGCTCGACCACGACGACCGAGGCGGCGTCGGAGCGCAGCGCGATCTCTTGTGCGAGCCGCGTCTTGCCGAGACCGCCGGGCCCGAGAATCGTGACGAGCCGGTGCCCGGCGAGCAGGTGCTCGATGGCCGCGACATCCGCATCTCGCCCGATGAGCTCGTTCGGCGCGGCACGCACGCCGATGCGGTGGCGGGGCTCGGCCGGACCCGCCGCGGGCGCCTCGTCGCGGAGCAGCTCGGCGTTCACGGCGATGAGCTCGGCCGACGGCGAGACGCCGAGCTGGTCGGCGAGCCGTTCACGGAACCCCGCGAACGCGGCCAGGGCATCGGCACGGCGACCGGATGCCGCGAGCTCGCGCAGCTGGGTGGCCACGAGCTGCTCGTTGAGCGGGTTCATGGCGAGCAGCACGCCGAGGTCGTCGGCGGCGCCGGCGTGGTCGCCGGCGGAGGAGCGCAGGTGCGCCCGGCGCCGGAGCAGGGCCGACCGTGCGGCCGACGCCCGTTCGGCGAGCGCTTCGGCGATCGGGGCCTCGCCGAGGTCGGCGCCGGGCTCGCCGTGCCAGAGCGCCAGGGCATGATCGAGGGCGACCGGATCGGTCGCGGCATCCTCCGACACCCGTGCAGCCCTGGTCAGGTCGAGCTGGCCGCCGTCGATGCCGAGCGCATACCCGCCGGGGGCGGAGCGCAGCAGGCCGTCGGCCGTGACGGCCCGCAGGCGGCTGACGAGCGTCTGCAGTGCCGCCTTGGCGTTGCGGGGCGGCGCCTCGCCCCAGAGTTCGTCGACGATCGTCTCGACGCCCACGGCGCCGCCCGGCTCCCTCGGGAGCACGGCGAGCACGGCGATGAGCGCCTTCGCCAGGGACCCGGCGGGTTCGAGCGGTGCGCCGTCGCGGCCCTCGACCGAGATCGGGCCGAGCACCGTGACGCGGGGCGGCTCGGGGGCGTTGTGCACGGCACGAGCCTACCTGTGCGGTTCGCCGCGGGTGTCTAGGCTGAGGCGGAGGGGTACCGAGCGAGGGAGGCCGGCGTGAGAACGCATGCGGGAGCACTGATCGGGCTGGCGGGCATCCTGTTGCTCGCCGGTTGCGTCGCACCCGGCGGCGACGGATCCGCGACAGGCGGCCGTCAGCAGGTCTCGTGCGCCGAGGCGGCGAGCATCACGCTCGACGGCACGCGCGTGAGGTACGAGGTCGAGGGCGATTGCGCCGAGGTCATCGTGCGCGGTGACGACCTCGACGTGCGCATGGGCGCGAGCACCTCCCTGCGCATCGAGGGGCGCGACAACGACATCGAGTCCCGTGCCGGGCTCGGCGCGGTCACGATCAGGGGCGACGACAACGACGTCGAGGCGCGCACCATCGCCTCGATCAGGATCGAGGGCAACGGCAACGACGTCGAGGCGCCCCAGGTCGGGTCGGTCGAGGTGTCGGGAGACGACAACGGCATCGAGGCCGACAACGACCCGCAGCCCGTGCGGCTGAACGGCAACGGCAACACCGTGGAGCGCCGTTGACCGCGGCATCCCGCACGCTCCGCGTGATCGTCGCGGTGGTCGCCGTGCTCGCGCTGCTCGTCGTGGGCTTCCTCGTCTGGGCGAACACGGTGTTCCAGGGCGAGCGCCCGGCCTCCCTCGAGGCGTGGCGCGATGCGCGCGTGAGCCTCGAGTCGTTCGACGACGCCGTCGTGATGGCACCCGTGCACGAGGCATCCGATCGGGGGCTCGTCTTCATTCCGGGTGCCAGGGTCGATCCGTACGCCTACCTGGCCAAGCTCGTCGACGCGGCCGCCGAGACCGGCACGACCGTCGTCATCACGAAGCCGACGCTGAACCTCGCGTTCTTCGATCAGCGACCGCTCGACACGTTCACGCGGCATGCGCCCGCCGTGACCGAGTGGTACGTCGGCGGGCATTCGCTCGGCGGCGTGCGCGCGTGCATGATGGCGGCCGACACGGATGTCCCGGGCGTCGTCGATATCAGGGGCGTGGTCTTCTTCGGCTCCTATTGCGCGAACGATCTCAGCGGCACCGACCTGGCGGTGCTCAGCCTCTCGGGCGGCGATGACGGGCTCAGCACCCCCGACAAGATCGAGGGCGCCGCGCATCTGCTGCCAGGCGATGCGACCTTCGTGCAGATCGAGGGTGCGAATCACGCGAGTTTCGGCGACTACGGCGTGCAACCCGGCGACGGCGTCGCCACGGCATCGGATCGGGAGGTGCGCGACGCGATCGCGCTCGCACTCTCGGAGTTCTGGACTGGCGCCGAATAAGCAACTGGGGTTGACAGCCGTCATGTTAGCAACGTAGGTTGCTTACATGAACACGCCCGCACCGAACCCGCAGGGCCCGAATCGTCTGGGCCCTGACCCTACCGGAGTCGAGGCCGACGACCTCGCCGCCGTCGTCGCCCTGCGCGACCTCGCGGATCGGCTCGAGGACGCCGCCGTCGAGCGCGCCATGCGAGCCGGCTGGAGCTGGTCGCAGGTCGCCGAGGCGCTCGGCGTCACCCGGCAGGCCGTGCACAAGAAGCACCACCGCCGCCTCGAAGCCGCGGGTATCGAACTGAGGAGACGCAATGCCTGACATGCAGCCTTCTGGAGCACTCGAGAGAGATCTCGGCCCGACCGTGAAGTCCGTCGTCATCGGCTCGATCGACGAGGCCGCCGAGCGCGGTGCGGCGAGGGTCGAGGCGGAGCACCTCCTGCTCTCCATCGCCGGCAGCGGCGACCTCGCCGCACAGACGCTCGCCGGGTTCGGGCTCGACGTCGACCGCATCGACGCGGCGCTGCGCGACGAACGGGCGCATGCCCTGCGGGCGGCCGGTGTCGAGCCGGTCGCCGAGGAGCGGCTGCGGGCCACCCGCGACGGGCGCCCGATCTGGGGCGCGTCACTGCGCGAGGCGCTGCGGAGCGCGGACTTCCGGGCGCACCGCAGCCGGCCTCGTGGCGAACGCGAGAGGCTCGCCGTGGTCGACACGCTCGTGGGCGTGCTCAGCGCCGATCTCGGCACCGTGCCGCGGGCGCTCGCCTACGCGGGGGTCGACCGCCGTGAACTCATCGCCGCGCTGCAGCGGCTCTGACGTGAGCGAGGTTCGGACGTGAGCGAGGTTCCGACGTGCTGATGCACGCTCGGGCGCTGGCGGCGGCTCGAGGGCCGTGGCCGGCGCCCTCGCCGGCCACGGACTCAGCGCAGCGTCTTGCGGGCCGTGATCTGCCCGGTGTCGAAGCCGAGCAGGTGCAGGCCGCCGTGGAAGCGGGCGTGCTCGACCTTGATGCAACGGTCCATGACGACGGTGAGCCCCTGCTCCTCGCCGGAGTAGGCGGCGTCTTGATTCCAGATGCCGAGCTGCACCCAGATGGTCTTGGCGCCCACCGCGACGACATCGTCGATGACGCTCGGGATGTCGCTGCCGCGGCGGAACACCACGACGATGTCGGGCACCTCGGGAAGGTCGGCGAGGCTCGCGTAGGCGGGCTGGCCGAGGATCTCGGTCTCCATGGGGTTCACGAAGTACAGGCGGTAGTCGCTCGACTGCTGCAGGTACGTGCCGACGAAGTAGCTCGAGCGCTGCGGCTTCGGCGAGGCGCCCACGATCGCGACCGACTTCGCGGCGCGGAGGATCGCGAGGCGCTGCTTGGCATCGGGTCCGACCCAGGTGCGCTGCGACTTCAGCAGCTTCGCGAGCGGTGAGCTCGCCGGCAGGTCGCAGGAGAGGCCGTTGACGAGCCGGACCGTCTCGGTGGCGGCATCCGTCTCGGTCGTGGCATCCGCAGTGCTCGTGGTGTCGGTCACGCTGGTCATCGTGCTGCTCCCGTCGCTGCCGTGAGGGCCTGGTCGAGGTCGTCGATGATGTCCTCGACGTCTTCGATGCCCACGCTAATGCGCACGACGCCGGGAAGCACGCCCGCGTCGACGAGCTGCTGCTCGGTCAGCTGCGCGTGCGTGGTCGACGCCGGGTGGATGATGAGGGTCTTCGCGTCGCCGATGTTGGCCAGGTGCGAGGCGAGGTTGACCGATTCGATGAGCTTCTGGCCGACGGCGCGGCCGCCCTTGACCTCGAAGCTGAAGACGGAGCCGGCGCCCTTTGGCAGGTACTTCTGCGCGCGGTCGTGGTGCGGGTGGTTCGGCAGGCCGGCCCACCAGACGTTCTCGATGCGCGGGTCGGACTCGAGCCACTCGGCGACCGCGCGCGCATTGTCGATGTGGGCCTGGATGCGGTACGGCAGCGTCTCGACGCCCTGCGCGAGCAGGAACGCGGAGTGCGGCGCGAGGGCGGGGCCGATGTCGCGCAGTTGCTCGGCGCGCAGGCGGGTGAGGAACGCGTACTCGCCGAAGTTGCCCGACCACTCGAGCCCGCCGTAGCTCGGCACCGGCTGCCCGAACAGCGGGAACTTCTCGGAGTGCCAGTGGAACCGGCCCGACTCGACGACCACGCCGCCGAGGGTCGTGCCGTGCCCGCCGAGGAACTTGGTCGCCGAGTGGGTGACGATGTCGGCGCCCCACTCGATGGGGCGGTTGAGGTAGGGCGTCGCGATGGTGGAGTCGACGATGAACGGGATCTCGTGGGCGTGCGCGACATCGGCGAGGCCCTCGAGGTCGGCGATCTCGCCGGACGGGTTGGCGATGGTCTCGACGAAGAGCGCCTTGGTGTTCTCCTGGATGGCGGCCGCGTAGTCGGCGGGGTCGGAGGAGCGCACGAACGTGGTCTCGATGCCGAAGCGGCGCAGGGTCACGTCGAGCTGCGTGATCGAGCCGCCGTAGAGGTTCGCGGAGGCGACGATGTGATCGCCGGAGCCGGCGAGCGAGGCGAAGGTGATGTACTGCGCGCTCAGGCCCGACGCGGTCGCGACGGCGCCGAGGCCGCCCTCGAGGCTCGCGACGCGCTCCTCGAAGCTCGCGACCGTCGGGTTGGCGAGGCGGGAGTAGATGTTGCCGTACTTCTGCAGGGCGAACCGCGCCGCGGCATCGGCCGTGTCGTCGAAGACGAACGCGCTCGACTGGTAGATCGGCAGGGCGCGCGCGCCCGTCACCTGATCGGGGATGTTGCCCGCATGGATGGCGCGGGTCTTGAAGCCGTATTCGCGGTCTGCCATGCAGCAACGCTATCCGTGCCGCCGGGGCCCTCCGCCCACCGCCGTAATGCAGTGCAATCAGATCCGCACGCAGCGCCATCGCTTCGACCGACCCAGCCGTTAGGCTGGCGCGATGTCCGATCGATGGCACAGGGTCTCCGCTTCACCCACCACGCCCGGCGCGGGCGGCCCGACGGCGGGCATCACCGCCGAGGACCTCTTCCTGGAGCCCGACGGCGAGACGGCGCCCCGGCTCGACGAGAAGCTGCGCCAGGCGTACTACTGGATCGTCAACCGTGCCGTGATCTCGCCGTACTACGACCTCGAGTTCTCCGACGGCGCGCCGGTGACGTTCGCCCTTGGCGATGCGGGGGCGGAGCTCACGCTGCCGAGCGACGCGTCGTACTCCTCGAACGTGCTGATGCCGCTCATCACGTTCGCCGTCGGCGGCAAGTGCCTGCTCATCGGAGGGCCCGGCCGCGGCAAGACGACCGTGGCCGTGCTCATGGGCGTGCTCGCCGGCTCGACGAGCGATGAGGTGCGCCGAGGCGTTCAGCAGGGGCATCCTCAGCTCGGCGTGAGCGACCTCGTCGGCATCCCGCTGCCGCGCGATCTCGTGAACGCCGAACGACTGGCCGACATCCGCGTCGCCTGGCGTGACTGGCTCGGCCGCCCGGTGAAGATCATCGACGAGTACAACCGGATCCCGACGAAGACGCAGTCGGCGCTGCTCACGATGGTGGCCGAGGGCTACGTCGAGAGCCACGACCAGATGCTGCGCACCAATGCCGACGGCGGCGTCGAGAGCTGGTACTTCACCGCCAACGACGACGCGGGCGGGGGCACGTTCCCCGTCATCCAGGCGTTGCGCGACCGCATGGACGTCACCGTTCCCGCCGCGGGCTTCAACGCGCATTTCTTCGACGAACTCGTCGCCCGCGTCGAGGCGGGCGAGAAGCCCGAGGAGCACGTGCCGGAGGAGCTCGTGTTCACCGCCGACGAGCGTGCGCGGATGCGCGCCGAGATCCGCGCGCTGTCGCTGCCGTCGACGGTGCGTCGCCAACTCGAGTTCTTCTTCGGGCAGTTCGAGTTCGTGCAGCACGGCGGGCGGCGGTTCGAGTACCGCACGAAGGACACGGTGACCACCGCGGGCGGGCGGGTCAACGAGGTCATCGAGCAGAACTCCGGCGCCGACCTCGAGGCCGACCTCGGGGCGCAGACCCTGAACGGACTGTCGGTGCGGCCGCTGCAGACGCTGATCATGTACGCGAAGGCGATGGCGTGGTTCCGCGGCCGCGCCGAGGTCGGCCTCGACGACGTCGCCGCGGTGCTGCCGTTCGCGCTGCGCGGCAAGCTGCTGCCGAACCCCACCCACCCGAGGTTCGACGTGGGCGCGGAGCGCGAACTCGCGACCGACCCGATGAGCTGGCTCTCCGACCTCTTCGCGCAGTCGCGGCGGCAGTTCACGGCGCTCGGGCTCGGCCAGGACGATCCGGTCGTCGACCTGCTCGCCGAACTCGACGCCGGCCTCGACGGACTCACGAGCATCGAGGCATCCCGTCGCATCACCGAGATCGAATCGCGCATCCGCACGATCGCCGCGACCGGCAAGCTCTACGGCCGCAACTTCGACGACCTCACCGCGCTCAAGTACCTGCACCAGCGGTACACGGCCTACCTGCGTTGGGCGGAGCGCGCCGGATGATCGCGCGCCCGAGCACCGTCGCCGATCACCGGTACCGTCCGCTGATCGTGCCGGATGCCTCGGCCGAGGCCGTGGCGACCGATGCGCTCGCCGCGGCGGGTCTCGATCCGGCGATCGCCGTGCGCAACGTCGTGCGCCGAGGCGGCCGCGAACGGGTGTTCCGCGCGGCGCTCGGCGCGGGCGTCGCCGCGCTCGGCTCGGATGGGCCCGGTTCGGATGGGTCCGGCTCGGACGGGCCCGGCTCGCGCGAGGACCTGCTCGAGATCGTGTCACTCGCCGGGTGGCGGTCCGGGGTGCTCGCGCTGCGCGACCACGCGCTCGCCGCATGCGAGGTCATGCGGCAGCGCGACCGCGCCGGCATCGCGGCCGCGGTGCTCGGCATCGGGGAACCCGAACTCGCGAAGTTCCTCGAGCGGCAGGTGCTCGACCGGTACTGGTGGCCGGGCCGGGCGGCGTCGAACGGGTACGCCTGGTCGATCGGCGGGTTCGCGGGGTTCGGCGACGCGTGGATCGAGCCGGCCGACGCGTGGCATCCGCTCGATGAACCCGGTGCGTTCGCGATCCGGGTCGCGGGGGTCTGGTGGCGCGTCGACGGCGACGTCTGGGGTGCGCGGCTCGCACCGCTCGCGGGCGAGGTGCCGGAGATGACCGCGACCCAGCCGCCGTCAAGACAGCCGCCCTCGGCGCCGGTCGTGTCGATCGTGCTGCGCCCGGCGACCCATCTCGCGTGGCTGCACGTGCGGGAACCCGCATGAGTGCGGCCCGGTCGGCGGATGCCGCGCCCGGTCCGAACGCGGTCGCGGTGCCGATGGACGAGGCCGCCCGTGCCGCGTGGGTCGCCGCGCAGGCGCTGTGGCACGTCGAGATGCACGAACCCGAGCTGCGGCCGGGCGCGGGCGCGGAGCACGGGGCGGCCGCCTGGTTCGCGTTCCCACCGTCGATCACGGTCGACCCGGCGATGCTCGTCGCCGACGGCATCGGCGACGAGCTCGCCTCGGTGTTCGCGCATGAACTCGGTCACCACGTGCTCGCACCGAGCACGCGCATGGACTCGCTCAAGATCCGCCATCAGATGGGCCGCGCGCTCGTCGCGTCCGGCGGGCGCGAGGATCCGCGGCGGCAGGCGTACCTCGCGAACCTGTGGAGCGACCTGCTCGTCAACGTCCGCGTCGCGGAACTGCAGCGGCGCGCCGAGCCCGAGGCGAGGGAGGTCGGACTCGCACGCATGATGCGGCTGATGTTCCGGACTGCGTTCGACGCGCCGGACCGGCTCTGGTGGGTGTACCGACGCGCGTACGAGGTGCTGTGGCGTCGTGCGCCCGGCACGATGTGCCCGGCCGACCCGCCACCGCTGCCTGAGCGCCGAGCGGCACCGATCGGCTCGATCGGCGCGCACGGAGTCGACGGCCCGGACGCATCGCCGTCGGTCCCCGATCGTTGGAGCGAGCAGGAACGGCGGCTCCAGGAGGCCCGCGCGGCGGCCGACCGCATCGAGGACCAGCTCATCGAACTCGCGATGACCCGCCCAGAGCCCGACGCGACGCTGGTCGCGGAGACCGTGCGCACCTTCGCGACCGACCCCGTCTCGGGAGCGCTGCGGTTCGGCATGCTCGCGGCGCCGTACCTCGTCGAGGCCGACCGGCTCCTCGGTCGCACTGGCGGGCTCGACGGGTTCGGCATGGGCGTGTGCGACGCCGACGGCGGTGAGGCGAGCGGCGACGAGCGTGGTCGGATGCTCGCCGATCGACGCCTGCACGATGCCCCGATCGACCCGCGTGAGGCGGCCTATGGCCGTGACTCCGCCGGGGCGGCGAAGGATCGGGCCGCTGGGCAGGGGTACGGCGTCGCCGACACCCGCGGCCTCCACGGCGCGTTCGACCCCGCCGCGCTCGCCGAGCGGTACCGACGCGATGCCGCCCGGTGGGTGCGCCCGTTCACCGAGCGGCGGGCGTCGCAGCCGTCGATCGAGCTCCCCGGACCGACCGAGGTCTGGGAGGTCGGCGACGACCTCGCCGACCTCGACTGGCCGACGACCATGCAGGGCGGCATCGTGCCGATACCCGGGGTCACCACCCGCAGGCGGAGCTGGATCGAGGGCGACGCCGAGACGGTCGAGGCGAGCATCGTGCTCGATCTGTACATCGATTCCTCGGGGTCGATGCCGAACCCGGTGCAGGGGTCGCCGGCCGTGCTCGCCGGCACGATCCTCGCGCTCTCGGTGCTCCGCGGCGGCGGCCGGGTGCGGGTCACGAGCTTCGCCGGCCCGGGTCAGGTCGCCGGAACCCACTGGTTCCTCCGCGATCCGACGGCGGTCATCGAGGCCATCGCGACCTTCTTCGCGGGCGGCACGTCGTTCCCGCTCGACCTGTACGGCTCGCGGTACGCCGGGCTCGCGTCGCCGCGCGACGACGAACGCCGCCATGTCGTCGTGCTCTCCGACGAGGGGCTGGACTCGATGTTCGGGCGCGGCAACGAGAAGTTCGCCGGCATCGCGGCGGCCGTCCGCGCGAAGCTGACGACCGGCACCCTGCTGCTGCTCGACCCGCGGCGGAGCATGGAGCAGGTCGCGGCCGATGCGGGGTACGACGTGATCTACCTCGACTCGATGGACGATGCACCGGCCGCGTGCGTCAGGCTGGCGGAGGTGCTGCATGGCTGAACCCGACGAACGGCTCGCCCGCTGGACGGAGCTCGCCGGAGACGAGGACGAACGCTGGCGGAGGGCGCAACCCGGCCCCTCGGTCGCATCCGTCGCCGCGCGACTCTCGAGCACGCCCCGTCCCTTCCTCGACGACCGGGTGCAGCTCGCGGCGCTCGCCGCCGACACGCTCGGGCCGGCGGGTACCCTCGCGAGCCTGCCGTTCGCCGCGACGCGCGAGGTGCGGCTCGGCGCGGCGATCGGCCTCTGGCTCGTGGCATCCGAAGAGCTCGTCGAGCCGCTCGTGCCGGCGCTGGCGGCCGGCCGTGCACCCGCGGCGGGCGCGATGGCGATCGACGCGCTCGCACTGCGCACGGCGAGCGCGACCGACCCGCTCGACTGGCTCGCCGACGACGCACGACGCGAGGAGGCGGCGCGCACGTTCCTGCTCTGGTGCGGCCACCTGCCCGCCGGAGAGGACGCCGCGACCGCGCGCTCGACGCTCGACGCCCTCGACTCGCTGGCGCAGAACCGGGCGCTCGCCGAGGCGTATGCCGAGCACCGGCATCGCGCGGAGGTCGCGCGTCACCTCGCGGAGGCGCGGGCGAAGGAGGCCGCGGCGAGGTACACGCGTGAGTGAGCCCGTCCGAGGCGAGACATCCGACCCGCTCGCGCTCGCCGAGTACCTGCCGGGCGCGACGGCCGTGCTCAGCGACGCCGAGCGGTGGCCGACGCTCGATGCCGACGGCGCTGCCCGACTCGATCGGCTGCGCAGGCATCCGCACGCCCCGGCCTGGGTGCATGCGACGGGCGACCGGTTGACGGCCGAGCAGGTCGAGCGCACGCGGCACCCGCTGCCACTGGACGGATGGCTCGACGAGCACCTCGCCGTCGCCCGGCGCCTCCTGCACTATCGGGGTCTGGGCGAGCTCGCGGCCCTCGAGGAGTTCCCGACCGTGTCGCGCGCCGATCTCGTGCGCGACATCGCCGCGTTCGTGCCGCTCGATGCGGATCTCTCCCGGATGGTGCACGGCTCGAGCTCGGGCTCGACGGGGGCGGCGGTGCAGCTGCCCGACGACGTCGAGGAGGTCGCCCGCGGGTTCCACCTGCTGGTCGACCTGGTGCGCGCCGAGGGCGTGGACTGGCGACCCGACGGCGAGCGGATGGCGCTCGCCCACACCGTGCACCAGCGACAGGCGTTCACCTATGCGTCGGTGATCAGCGGGTTCGATCAGCGCACGATGGCGCGCGTCAACCTGCATCCGGCGCAGTGGCCCACGGCCGTTTCGCGGCGGGCGTTCCTGCTCGACCAGGACCCGCAGGTCGTCACGGGCGACCCGACGAGCCTCGCCGAACTGCTCGCGCCCGACCTGCGCGACGCGGTCCGCCCGCTCGCGCTCTTCTCCGGTGCCATGGCGCTGTCGGCGCCGCTGCGCGCCGAGCTCGAGCAGGCATTCGGATGCCCCGTCTTCGACGTGTACGGACTGCATGAGACGAGGCCCGTCGCGGTGCGCACCGACGACGGGCCGTTCCGGCTGCTCGCACGTCGAGTGCTGGTCGAGACGCTCGACGACGCGGGGAACGCGGTACCCGACGGCGCGATCGGCGAGCTCGTGGTGAGCGCGGGCGAGAACCCGTTGCTGCCGCTGGTGCGGTACCGCACGGGCGACTTCGGGCGGCTGGTGCGACTCGCCGACGGCAGCGTCGGCATCGCCGACCTCGAGGGGCGAGAGCACACCCGGTTCGTGGCCGCCGACGGTCGCGCGGTGCCGTGCGTCGACCTCACCCAGGTGCTCCAGGCGAACGGCGCGCTCGGCTGGGCGGTGGAGCAGGATGCCGCGGGTCGCGTCGAGGCGACGATCGCGGGCGGCGACGCCGCGGGCGTGCGCGCTGCACTCGAAGCGCTGCTCGGCCGGCCGGTGCCGGTGCGCAGGGTCGGGCGGTTCGCAGAGCTCGGCGAGGGCAAGCCACGTCGGTACCGCAGCACGGCGACCCCCGCGCAGCTGCACCCGCCGGATCTGCCCAGCCCTGACGTGCACAGCCCCTGACGTGCACAGCCCCTGACACGCCCAGCCCCTGATCAGGCCGCTCCGATAGCCTGAGGGCAGATCGCCCGAGCGGCGACTCCGGACGAGGGCACCCAGTACCCGGAACGCGACAAGACTGGCTCAGGGAGTGAGCTGTCATGTCATGGATCGTCCTCATCGCCTCGGGCGTGCTCGAAGCCGTCTGGGCCACCGCCCTCGGTCGTTCGGAGGGCTTCACGAAGCTCTGGCCGTCGATCGTCTTCGGCGTCGCGCTCGTCGCCTCGATGGGCGGGCTCGCGTTCGCGATGCGCGAGATCTCCACCGGCACGGCCTATGCGGTCTGGGTCGGCATCGGCGCGGCGCTCACCGTCATCTGGGCGATGGTCACGGGCGACACGGATGTCTCGTGGGCGAAGGTCCTGCTCCTGCTGGGCCTCGTCGGCTGCGTCGTGGGCCTGAAGTTCGTCGACGGCGGCGCCGGCCACTAGTCGGGCGATGGCGCGTGCCGGTCAGCCCGGCAGCACCGCGTCAGGCCGGCAGCACCGCGTCAGCCCAGCAGCACCGCCCCGTACGCCAGCGTCGCGACGAGCACCCACGAGGTCAGGCCGACGACGAGTGCGCGCCATCCGGTGGCCGCGAGGTCGGCGAATCGGATCGAGGCGCCGAGGGCGAACAGCGCCATGGCGAGCACGGCCGTCTGCAGCGCGTCGGCGGCGGCGAGCACCGGTTCGGGCAGTGAGACGAAGGTCGTGAGCAGCACGGCCGCGAGGAAGCCCACGATGAAGAGCGGCACGACGGGCGGGCGCGCTCCGCTGGTCGCCACGTGCCGGCGCCGCTCGACGCCGGCGGTGATCGCGACCATCGGGGCGAGCATGAGCACGCGCGTGAGCTTCACGACGACGGCGACGGCGAGGGCGGCGGGGCCCGCGAGCTGCGCGGTCGCGACGACCTGGCCGACGTCGTGCACGCCGGCGCCGACCCAATGGCCGAACTGCACCGAAGACAAGCCGAGCGGATGCCACAGCGCGGGCAGCACCGCGATGGCCAGCGTGCCGCACAGGGTGACGAGGGCGACCGGCACGGCCTGCTCGTCGTCACGGGCCCGCACGGTCGAGCCCATCGCACCGATCGCCGAGGCGCCGCAGATGGCGAAGCCGCTCGCGACGAGCAGGGGCTGGTGCCCCGGCAGTCCGAGCGCGCGGCCGAGGCCGATCGTGCCGACGAAGGTGAGCACGACCACCGCGACCGTCGTGATGATCGTCACCCAGCCGAGGTGGGCGATGTCGACGAGGCTCAGCTTCAGCCCGAGCAGCACGATGCCGACGCGCAGCAGGCTCCGCGAGGCGATCTTCAACCCGGGTGCGAGCGCGCCGTCGAGTCGGCGCTGCACGGCGGGCACCTGTCCGACGACGATGCCGATCGCGACCGCCGCGGTGAGCAGCGGCAGCGCGGGCAGCGCGAGGTGCACGAGCCACGCGACGGCCGCAGCGGATGCCGCGACGACGAGTCCCGGCATCCGCGCCCGCACGCCGCTCACCCCCAGCTCGGCAGCCAGAAGTGCAGCTGCCGGAAGTCGGGCGTGAGGGGGATGCCGGTCCAGAGCGGGTAGAAGAACGCCGAGACCAGCGCCACGAAGACGAGGTAGACGCCGACGGTCGCGATGCCGCGCTCCCTGCGCCACCAGACGTCGTCGGGCCGACCGAGCACCAGCCGGATCACCGCCGCGAGGGCGAGGATCATGAACGGCTCGAACGCGATCGAGTAGAACTGGAACACCGTGCGATCGAGGTACATGAGCCACGGCAGGTACCCGGCGCCGAGTCCGAGCAGGATGAGACCCACCTGCCATTCTCGATAGCGCGCGAGCCGGTACACGAGGTAGAGGCAGGCGATTGCGGCCGCCCACCAGATGATCGGGTTGCCGATGCCCATGATCGACGACCAGCAGGTATCGCCGCCGCAGCCGCCCGAGCCGTCGTCGGTCGAGGAGAACCACATGTTCGTCGGTCGGCCCATGACGAGCCAGGTCAGGGGGTTCGCCTGCCACGGATGCTCGGAGTGCACCCCGATGTGGTACTGGTACGCCGAGGAGTGATAGTGCCAGAGGCTCTGCAGGGCGGTGGGCACCCACGAGAAGAAGCCGGTCGCGCGGTTGGCCGCGTCTTCGGCCCAGTGCCGGTCGTAGCCGCCGTCGGTGACGAGCCATCCGGTCCACGAGGCCAGGTAGACCGCGAAGGCGACGGGAACGTAGAGCAGGAACGTGACCGGACCCTGCTTGAGGATCGCCGACGTCACGTAGAGCGGAACGCCGGCGCGGCGCCTCGCGAGGGCGTCGACGACGATGAGGTAGATGCCGAACGCGGCGAGGAACCAGACGCCCGACCACTTGACGGCGGAGGTCGCGCCGAAGGCCGCGCCCGCGGCGATGAGCCAGGGCCGCGACCACAGGGCGGGCCCGTAATGCGGATCGCGACCGGCCGCGCGGGCGGCGGCGAGGGTGCGTTCGAGGCGCTCACGCGCCCAGCCGCGATCGATGACCACGAACCAGACGCCGAGCAGGGCGAAGATCATGACCCAGTTGTCGAGCAGCGCCACACGCGACATGACGATCGCGTTGCCGTCGACGGCGAAGAGCAGGCCGGCGATGACGGCGATCACGGTCGACGGCCAGAGGCGTCGCGCCAGCATCATGATCACGAAGACGCCGGCGGTGCCCGCCAGTGCCGTCGTGGCGCGCCACCAGAATGCGCTGTCGGCGCCGAACGCGGCCATGCCGAGCGCAATCATCCACTTGCCGAGCGGCGGATGCACGACGTACGAGGGCGCATCGAGGTACGTGTCGGTGCCGCCGTCGGCGAAGCCCTCGTCGGCACCCTCGGGCCAGCTCGACTCGTAGCCGTGGTGCAGGAGCGTCCACGCGTCCTTCACATAGTAGGTCTCGTCGAACACGATCGCCTGCGGATGCCCGAGGTTCCAGAACCGCAGCACCGCCGCGATGAGCGTGACGAGCACCGGGCCGCCCCAGTACCAGAGGGCGCGCCGGCGCGGCGTCGAGAGCGTGCGCGCCCACCAGGCGTCGAGCCGGGTTCCGCGGGGTTCCGGTGCGGGCCGCTCCGCCGGCTCGTTCAGCGCGTCGGATGCCTCGGGCTCGACGGTTGCGACGGGCGCCGTCGGGGCGGCATCCGTCTCAGCAGTCATGCGCTTCAGCGTATCCGAGGAGCGACGGGTGGGCCGCGTCGCGACTCGTGCGCGACACTGGGAACATGATCATCCTCGCGGCGACGCCCATCGGCAATCTCGGCGACGCGTCGGTGCGACTGCGCGAGGCGCTCGCAGAGGCGCAGGTCGTGGCATCCGAGGACACGCGGGTCACGCAGCGGCTGCTCGCGGGGCTCGGCATCGCGAACCGGCCCCGGCTCATCGCCCTGCACGAGCACAACGAGCGGCAGAAGGCCGCCGAGCTCGTCGAGCTGGCACGCGATGCCGACCTGCTCGTGCTGAGCGACGCGGGCATGCCCACGGTCTCCGATCCGGGCTTCCCGCTCGTGCAGGCGGCCGTCGCCGCTGGCGTCGAGGTCACCGCGATCCCGGGGCCGAGCGCCGTGATCACCGCGCTCGCCGTCGCCGGGCTGCCCACCGACCGGTTCGCGTTCGAGGGCTTCCTTCCCCGCAAGTCGGGGGAGCGTGCACGGCGTCTCGCCGAACTCGCGGGCGACCGTCGCACGCTCGTGTTCTTCGAGGGGCCGTCCCGGCTGGCCGCGAGCCTCACCGCGCTCGCCGAGGCCTTCGGCGCCGACCGCCCGGCCGCGGTCTGCCGCGAGCTGACGAAGCTCCACGAGCAGGTCAAGCGCGGCGGGCTCGGCGAGCTCGCCGCCTGGGCGGCCGAGGGCGTGCGCGGCGAGATCTGCATCGTCGTGCAGGGCGCGGCCGAGCAGCGGGCGGATGCCTCGACCGCACTCGACCGCGTGCTCGAACTCGCGGCATCCGGAACCAGGCTGAAGGACGCGGCCTCGCTCGTCGGCACCGAGACCGGCCTCAGCAAGCGCGACCTGTACGAGGCGGCGTTGGCCGCCAAGGCCGACCGACCCCGAACCTGAGAATCATCCCCCATTCGGGGGGAGAGGGCGGACAATGGAGGGACACGCACGAGGAGGTGCGACATGGCTCACGAAGTCAGGTTCGCAACGTTCGGCGGCCCCGAGGTGCTCGAGATCGCCGAGATTCCCACGCCCGAGCCGGGTGAGGGCGAGGTGCTCGTCGAGGTCTACGCGGCGGGACTGAACCCGGTCGAGAGCGCCATCAGGCGCGGCGAGCATCCCGAGCGGTGGCGCATCGCGCCGCCCGCGTCGCAGGGCCGCGATCTCGCCGGAACCGTCATCGCGACCGGGCCGGGCACGATGCGGTTCGACCGCGGCGACGAGGTCATGGGCTTCGCCGAGCACGGCGCCCAGGCGACCGATGTCGTCGTGCCCGAGGCGAACCTGATCGGCCGCCCGCCCGCACTCTCGTGGGAGGTCGCCGGGTCGCTGTACACGGCGGGCACCACGGCCTGGTCGATCGTCGAGGGACTCCACCTCGACGCGAACGACACGGTCGTCGTCACCGCGGCCGCGGGCGGCGTCGGATGCCTCGCGGCGCAGCTCGCGCGACTTCGCGGGGCCACCGTCATCGGCACCGCGCCCGACATGCGCTTCGACTTCCTGCGCCAGTTCGGCGTGATCCCGACCGAGTACGGCCCGGCGCTCGCCGACCGGGTGCGCGCCCTCGCGCCGCACCCCGTGAGCGTGTTCCTCGACTTCCTCGGCGGGCAGGCCGAGCAGGCGCGGGCCCTCGGCGTCCCGCCGGCCCGCGTGTTCACGCTGACCGACTGGGACGCGGTCGAACGCGAGCAGGCGGTGCGCGCCGGCACGGGCGACATCGTCGCGCTCGGACGGGTCGCCGCCCTCGTGTCCGCGCGGCGGCTGCGGCTGCCGATCGCCGACGTGTTCCCGCTCGAGAAGGTCGCCGACGCGTATCGCGCCCTCGATCGGCGCGAGGCGCCGGGCAAGATCGTGCTCGGCATGCACGTCGTCGACTACCCGATGCAGAAGATGAAGCAGCCCGCCCTCAAGGAGGAGGACGTCACGATCGGCGTGCCGACCGAGCACGACCGGCTCGAGGTCGAGGAGGCCGTGCCGGCCGCGGTCGGCGACGGCAGCGTGCGACGCCGACGCCGCGAGGCGCGCGAACACGGCATCGACGGGCAGGCGCCGACGGTGCCGTAACGCGAACGCTCGGTAACACGGAATTCGTGGCATCCGCTCGCCCGTAGGATTGGACGCATGGCCGACGGCTCCTCGTTCTACATCACCACGCCCATTTTCTACGTGAATGACGTGCCCCACATCGGGCACGCCTACACGGAGGTCGCTGCAGACGTGCTCGCGCGCTGGCACCGCCAGGCCGGTGAGCGCACCTGGATGCTCACGGGCACCGACGAGCACGGCCAGAAGATCCTGCGCACGGCGACCGCCAACGGCGTCACGCCGAAGCAGTGGGCCGACAAGCTCGTCGACGAGGCGTGGAAGCCGCTGCTCGAGACGGTCGACATCGCGAACGACGACTTCATCCGCACGACCGACCCGCGCCACGAAGAGAACGTGCAGAAGTTCCTGCAGAAGCTCTACGACAACGGCCACATCTACACGGGCGAGTACGAGGGCTACTACTGCGTCGGCTGCGAGGAGTACAAGCAGGAGTCCGATCTCGTGCCCGGCACGGGCGAGTACGAGGGCCAACTCGTCTGCGCGATCCACTCCAAGCCCGTCGAGCTGCTGCACGAGAAGAACTACTTCTTCCGCACCTCGGCCTTCGCCGAGCGCCTGCTCGCGCTCTACGAGCAGCGTCCCGACTTCGTGCAGCCCGAGTCGGCGCGCAACGAGGTGCTCGGCTGGGTGCGCTCCGGCCTGTCCGACCTCTCGATCTCGCGCTCGACGTTCGACTGGGGTGTCAAGGTCCCGTGGGACGAGACGCATGTCGTCTACGTCTGGTTCGACGCGCTGCTGAACTACATCACGGCCGTCGGCTACGGCCAGAACGATGAGGAGTTCGCGAGCCGCTGGCCCGCGCAGCACATCGTCGGCAAAGACATCCTCCGCTTCCACGCGGTCATCTGGCCGGCCATGCTCATGGCCGCCGAGCTCGACGTGCCTCGCGGCGTGTTCGGCCACGGCTGGCTGCTCGTCGGCGGCGAGAAGATGTCCAAGTCCAAGCTCACGGGCATCGCCCCCCAGCAGATCACCGACACCTTCGGCTCCGACGCGTTCCGCTACTACTTCCTGCGCGCGATCGCGTTCGGCCAAGACGGCTCCTTCTCGTGGGAAGACCTGGCGGCCCGCTACCAGGCCGAGCTCGCGAACGGCTTCGGCAACCTCGCCTCGCGCGTCATCGCCATGATCACGCGCTACTGCGACGGCGTGGTGCCCGCCTCGACGGCGGATGCCGCGACCGCGGCAGACGAGGCCATCGCTGCGGTCGAGCAGCGGGCGACGGATGCCTCGTGGTCGGCCATCGATCGCATCGCGATCCACGAGGCCATCGCGTCGGTGTGGGAACTCGTCGACGCGCTGAACGGCTACATCACGAGCGAGGAGCCGTGGGTGCTCGCGAAGGACCCGACGAACCGGGCCCGCCTCGAGACCGTGCTGGCGACCGCGTACCACGGGCTCGGCACGCTCGCCGTGCTGCTCTCGCCAGTGCTGCCCAAGGCCACGGCGAAGCTCTGGACCGCGCTCGGCGCGCCCGGCACCGTGCAGGAGCAGCGCATCGACCGGGCGAACGAGTGGGCCGTCGGCACGCGGGTCGCCGCACTCGAGGCGCTCTTCCCGCGCATCGAATCGGCTGAATGACTCGGTCTTCGTGAGCGCAGAGCACCTCCGCACCCGCAACGACGGCGGACGCCCCGTCGAGTACCCGCCGCTGCCCGAGGCCCTCGCGGTGGGCGTCTACGACAACCACACGCATCTCGAGATCGCCGACGGCGCGTTGCCGCTCGACGTGCACGAGCACCTCGAACGCGCGGCATCCGTCGGCGTGATCGGTGCGGTGCAGGTGGGCACGGATGTCGCGACCAGCCGCTGGTCGGCCGAGGTCGCCGCTCGCGAGCCGCGCCTGCTCGCCGCCGTCGCGCTGCACCCGAACGAGGCGCCCGAGCTCGAGGCGGCGGGCACGCTCGACGACGCGCTCGCGGTCATCGACGGGCTCGCGGCCGAGCCGCGCGTGCGCGCCGTCGGCGAGACCGGACTCGACTTCTACCGAACGGATGACGAGGGCCGGCCCGCGCAGTTCCGCTCGTTCGAGGCGCATATCGAGATCGCCAAGCGGCACGACGTCGCGATGCAGATCCACGACCGCGACGCCCACGACGAGGTGGTCGCGACCCTGCGACGCGTCGGCGCGCCGGAGCGCACCGTGTTCCACTGCTTCTCCGGCGGCGACGAGCTCGCGAAGCTCGCGGCATCCGAGGGCTGGTATCTCTCGTTCGCCGGCAACGTGACGTTCAAGAACGCCGAGAACCTGCGCGATGCGCTGCGGGTCGCGCCGCGCGACCGCATCCTGGTCGAGACGGATGCCCCGTACCTGACGCCCGTGCCGCTGCGGGGCCGCCCGAACGCGCCCTACCTCGTGCCGCACACGGTGCGCTTCATGGCCGACGTGCTGGGCGCCGACCTCGACGAGCTCTGCGCGGATCTCGCGTCGAACACGCAGCGGGTGTACGGGGCATGGCAGGATGAAGCGCGTGTGGGGGACTGACATGGGGGCTGCCGACGTGGGGGCTGTCGCGTGAACGCGCATCGGCACGAGGCCGAGAACGGCGCGCCGACGATCGCGCGCCTGTTGGGGCCGGCCGAGATCCGCGACCTCGCGGAGCTCCTCGACGTCACGCCGACGAAGAAGCTCGGCCAGAACTTCGTGCACGACGGCAACACCGTGCGTCGCATCGTGCAGACGGCGGGCGTGCAGTCGGGCGAGACCGTGCTCGAGATCGGCCCGGGGCTCGGATCGTTGACGCTCGGACTGCTCGAGGCCGGGGCATCCGTCATCGCGGTCGAGATCGACAAGCGGCTCGCCGCGCAGCTGCCGCACACGGCCGACATCATGCAGCCCGGCACCTCGCTCACGGTCATCACCGCCGACGCGCTGCGCGTGACGGAGCTGCCGGGCGAGCCCGTGCGACTCGTGGCGAACCTGCCGTACAACGTCTCGGTGCCGGTGCTGCTGCACCTGCTCGAGCACATCGACTCGCTGCAGACGGGCATCGTCATGGTGCAGGCCGAGGTCGGGCACCGGCTCGCCGCAGAGCCCGGTTCGAAGGTCTACGGCGCGCCGAGCCTCAAGGCCGCCTGGTACGGCACCTGGCGCACGGCGGGCCAGGTCTCGCGCATGGTCTTCTGGCCCATTCCCAACGTCGACTCGGTGCTCGTCGGCTTCGTGCGCGGCGAGCAGCCGGGCACCGTCGAGGAGCGGCGGGCCACGTTCGCGCTCATCGACGCGGCGTTCCAGCAGCGACGCAAGATGCTGCGCCAGTCGCTGTCGGGCGTGCTCGGCGGTTCGGCGGCCGCAGCGAGCGGGGTGCTCGAGCGTGCCGGCGTCGCGCCGGAGTCGCGTGGCGAGCAGCTCATAGTCGAGGACTTCCTGCGCATCGCCCGGGCCGCGACGGCACCCGCCCAGGCGGTCCCGCCGGCCTCCGCGGGGGCGTGACGCCGTGACCATCGCCTGGACCGAGGAGTCCGTGCACGTGCGCGCGCCCGGCAAGATCAACCTCTTCATGCGCGTCGGCCAGGTGCAGCCCGACGGCTATCATGACGTCGCCACGGCCTACCAGGCCGTCTCGCTCTACGAAGACGTCCGCGCCTGGCCCGACGACGAGTTCAGCGTCGCGTTCGGCGGCAGCGTCGACACCTCCGGCCTCGAGACGGATGCCTCGAACCTCGCGATCCGGGCCGCGAAGCTGCTCGCCAGGGCGACCGGGGTGCGCGGCGGCGTGCGGCTCGAGATCGAGAAGCACGTTCCGATCGCCGGCGGCATGGGCGGCGGATCCGCCGATGCGGCGGCGACGCTGGTCGCCTGCGACGCACTCTGGGGCACGGCGATGCCGAAGGACGAACTGCTCGCGCTCGCGGCGCAGCTCGGCGCCGACGTGCCGTTCTCCCTCGCCGGCGGCACCGCGATCGGCACCGGCCGCGGCGACCGCCTGAGCCCCGCGCTGGCGACGGGCTCGTTCCACTGGGTGCTCGCCGTCGCGGAGTTCGGGCTCTCGACGCCCGGGGTCTACGGCGAGCTCGACCGCATCCGCGAAGAGGAGCGACGGCACGTGTCCGCCTCGCCCGTCGTCGATGCCGAGGTGCTGCAGGCGCTCCGCGCGGGAGACCCCGGCCTGCTCGCGATGGCGCTGCACAACGACCTCCAGGAGGCGGCGCTGCACCTCGCGCCCGGACTCGGCGGCATCCTCGAGCTCGGCATGGCGAACGGTGCGCTCGCCGGACTCGTCTCGGGGTCGGGGCCGACGGTCGCCTTCCTCGCGGCCGACACCGACTCCGCGCTCGAGTTGCAGGTCGCGCTCTCGGCCGCGAGGCTCACGGCGATCCACGTGCACGGCGCGGTGCACGGAGCGCGCATCCTCTCGAGCTGAGCTCTGGCTCGCTGAGCGAAGCCCACAGCCGCGCCAACTAGGCTCGAGAGGACATGGCACATCTTCTCGGCGCCGAGCGCCTGCATCTCGAGTTCCCGACGCGCACCGTCTTCGACGAGGTGACCCTCGGCATCGACGAGGGCGACCGCATCGGCGTCGTCGGCCGCAACGGCGACGGCAAGTCCACCCTGCTGAAGCTGCTCTCGGCGCGCCTGCAACCCGACGGCGGACGCGTCACCATGCGTCGCGGCATCCGCATCGGCATGCTCGACCAGTCCGATGTGGTCGACCCGGGCAAGACGGTGGCCGAGTTCGTCGTCGGCGGCATCGAGGAGCACGTGTGGGCCGGTGACCCGAAGGTGCGCGACGTGATCGGCGGGCTGCTCGCCGACGTGCCGTGGCACGGGCAGATCGCGAGCCTCTCCGGCGGTCAGCGCCGCCGGGTGGGCCTTGCCGCGCTGCTCGTGGGCGACTGGGACGTCGTGTTCCTCGACGAGCCGACGAACCACCTCGACGTCGAGGGCATCGCCTGGCTCGCCGGGCACCTCAAGCGGCGCTGGTCGGCCGACGCCGGTGCGCTCGTCGTCGTGACCCACGACCGGTGGTTCCTCGACGAGGTCTGCACCGACACGTGGGAGGTGCACGACGGCATCGTCGAGCCCTTCGAGGGCGGGTACGCCGCCTACGTGCTGCAGCGCGTCGAGCGCGATCGCATGGCAGCGGCATCCGAGGCGAAGCGGCAGAACCTCATGCGCAAGGAGCTCGCGTGGCTGCGCCGCGGCGCGCCGGCCCGCACGTCGAAGCCGAAGTTCCGCATCGACGCGGCCAACGAGCTCATCGAGAACGAGCCTCCGGTGCGCAACAAGGTCGAACTCGACCGGCTCGCGGTCTCGCGCCTCGGCAAGGACGTCGTCGACCTCATCGACGTCGGCGTGCAGTTCGGCGACAAGACCGTGCTGCACGACGTCGAGTGGCGCATCGCGCCGGGGGAGCGCACGGGCATCCTCGGCGTCAACGGCGCGGGCAAGTCGACCCTGCTCGGGCTCGTGACGGGCGCGGTCGAGCCGACGAGCGGCAAGGTCAAGCGCGGCAAGACGGTGCGCATCGCGACCCTCAGCCAGGAGCTGAACGAGCTCACCGAGTGGTCCGAGCAGCGCGTCTCCGCGGTCGTGGCCGAGCAGCGCACGAGCTACGAGGTCGGCGGGAAGGAGATGACGCCCGGGCAGCTGCTCGAGCGCCTCGGCTTCACGACGGCGCAGCTCTCGACGCCCGTGAAGAACCTCTCGGGCGGCCAGAAGCGCCGGCTGCAACTGCTGCTCATCCTGCTGCAGGAGCCGAACGTGCTCATCCTCGACGAGCCAACGAACGACCTCGACACCGACATGCTCGCCGCCATCGAGGACCTCCTCGACTCCTGGCCCGGCACGCTGCTCGTCGTCTCGCACGACCGCTACCTCATCGAGCGCGTCACTGACCGCCAGTTCGCGATCCTCGACGGGCACCTGCGCGACCTGCCGCGGGGCGTCGACCAGTACCTCGAGCTTCGCAAGGCCCTCGAACCCAGAACGGCGACGGATGCCTCGCGCCGGGCGGATGAGGCCGCGCCGAGTGCGGCGCAGGCTGTTGCGGCGACGCCCGCACTCGCCGGCGCCGAACGCCGCACCGCCGAGAAGGAACTCGCGTCGATCGACCGCAAGCTCGAGAAGCTGTCGTCGCAGATCGCGAAGGCGCATGAGCGGCTGGCCGTGCACGACCAGGGCGACTACGTCGGGCTGGCGGCGCTCGGCGACGAGCTGCGTTCGCTCGAGACATCCGTCGCCGATCTCGAGACGCGCTGGCTCGAAGTTTCCGAGACCCTCGAGGCCTAGCGTCGCAGATTCTGTGACGTCGCATGACCCTGGCGGCGGGCGTGCAAAGAATCTTCGCCTAACGTTGGAGTGCGCCCGCGTTCGCGGCATCGAAGCCCCCACCGTGACAGACCGTGGCGGAGCCATGCCTGCTCCACAGCCATCAGCACCAGAACGCGCGCGACGACGAAAGGAACTCCAATGGCACCCCGCTCTCACGTTCGCAGCACCAAGCTCATCGCCGCCCTCGCCGCGATCCCGCTCGTCTTCGGGCTCGCATCCTGCGCCTCCGCGGGTTCGGACTCCGCCTCCGGCGACGGTTCGGGCGACGTCATCAAGATCGGCGTCGTCGGCAAGGGCGACGCCCAGTGGGACGCGTTCGAGAAGGCCGCCGACGAGGCGGGCATCGACATCGAGCTCGTCGACTTCTCGGACTACGCGCAGCCGAACCCGGCCACGACCGAGGGCGAACTCGACCTCAACCAGTTCCAGCACATCGTCTACCTCGCCGATTACAACGTGTCGGCCGGCGAAGACCTCACGCCGATCGGCTCGACCGCGATCTACCCGCTCGGTCTCTACTCGACCAAGTACGACTCCGTCGAGGACATCCCGAAGGGCGAGACCGTCGCGGTTCCGAACGACGCCTCGAACCAGGCCCGCGGCCTGCTCGTGCTGCAGTCGGCCGGACTCATCGAGCTGAAGAGCGGCGGATCGATCTTCTCCGACCTCGCCGACGTCGACGAGGCGAAGTCGAAGGTCAAGGTCACCGCGCTCGAGGCCTCGCTCACGCCGACCTCGCTGCCCGATGTCGCGGCCGCGATCATCAACAACGACTACGTGACCGATGCGGGCCTCTCCTTCGAGGACGCCATCGCGCAGGACGACCCGTCCGACCCGAACGCGCTGCCGTACGTGAACATCTTCGCGACGCGTGCCGAAGACGCCGACAACGAGACGTACCTCAAGCTCGTCGACATCTTCCAGACCGACCCCGGCGTGCAGGCGGGCCTGCTCGAGGCCTCGGGCGACACCGCGGTGCCGCTGAGCATTCCGGTCGCCGACCTGCAGGACTCGCTCGCCAAGGTCGAGGCCGACACCAAGGCCGCCAAGGGCTGATCTGCCGACGTCCGCAACCGCGGACCGTCCGCGCCACGCGGGCGGCGGGAACCGTATCATCGGTCCCGCCGCCCGTTCACGCGTTCGCCGGCACCATCGTACGCACCGTCGCCCTGGAACATCGCTCTGGAAGGAGCACCGCATGGCTCTCGTGAGCCTCACCGACGTCACCAAGACCTACCCGTCGCCGGAGAAGAACGGGGCGCCGATCGTCGCCGTCGAATCGGTGGACCTCGAGATCGAGGCCGGCGACGTCTTCGGCATCATCGGCTACTCGGGTGCCGGCAAGTCCACGCTCGTGCGGCTGATCAACGCCCTCGAACCCACGACGTCGGGCACCATCGAGGTGGGCGGGCGCACGATCACGACGATGCCCGAGCGCGAACTCCGCGGCATCCGGCTCGAGATCGGCATGATCTTCCAGCAGTTCAACCTCTTCAACTCGAAGACGGTGCGGGCGAACATCGCCTACCCGCTCAAGGTCGCCGGTGCGTCGAAGGCCGAGATCACGGCGCGCGTCGACGAGCTGCTCGCGTTCGTCGGCCTCACCGACAAGGCGAGGAACTACCCCGACCAGCTCTCGGGCGGGCAGAAGCAGCGCGTGGGCATCGCCCGTGCGCTCGCGACCTCGCCGCGGCTGCTGCTCGCCGACGAGGCCACGAGCGCGCTCGACCCCGAGACCACGCAGGAGGTGCTCGAGCTCCTGAAGCGCGTCAATCGCGAGTTCGGCGTCACGATCGTGATCATCACGCACGAGATGGACGTCATCCAGTCGATCGCGACCAAGGTCGCGGTGATGGACGGCGGTCGGGTCATCGAATCCGGCGACGTGTTCGACGTGTTCTCGTCGCCGAAGAACGCCTCGTCTGCGCGCTTCGTCTCGACCGTGGTCAAGGGTGTGCCGTCGCCGGCCGAGGCGGCCGTGCTGCGCGAACGCCACGAGGGGCGCATCGTCACGATCTCGTTCCGCGACGGCGACGCATCGCAGTCCGCCGTGTTCCTCGACCTCGCGAGCGCGGGCCTCGAGTTCGAACTCGTCTACGGCGGCATCAACGACATCCAGGGGCGCGCGTTCGGCCATCTGACGCTCGCGATCAGAGGGGCGGATGCCGCGATCGACGCGGTGCTCGCGAAGATCGGCGCGCGCGCCGAGGTCACGGAGGTGGCGTGATGGATCGCCTGTTCGAGCTCGGCAGCGAGTTCTGGATCGCCGCGGCCGAGACGCTCTACATGGTCGCCGCCACCCTGCTCATCGGCGGCTTCTTCGGTCTGCTGCTCGGCGTCACGCTCTACGCGACGAGGCCCGGCAGTCTGCTCTCGAACAAGCCGGTGTTCAACATCCTGAACGTCGTGATCAACTTCTTCCGGCCCATTCCGTTCATCATCTTCCTCGCCGCGGTGCAGCCGCTCGCGCGCTACGTGATCGGCATCGGCATCGGCAATGACGCGCTGATCTTCTCGCTCTCCATCGCGTCGTCGTTCGCGATCTCGCGCATCGTCGAGCAGAACCTCGTCACGGTCTCGCCGGGCACCGTGGAGGCCGCGCGGGCGATGGGCGCCGGGCCGATCCGGATCCTCGGCACCGTCGTGATCCCCGAGGCGCTCGGCCCGCTGATCCTCGGCTACACCTTCATCCTCGTGGCGATCGTGGACATGACGGCGATGGCCGGCTTCATCGGCGGTGGCGGCCTCGGAAACTTCGCCCTCGTCTACGGCTACCGGCAGTTCCAGCCGGCGATCACCTGGGCCGCGCTGCTGCTCATCGTCGTATTCGTGCAGAGCCTGCAGTTCTTCGGCAACTGGCTGGCGCGCAAGGTCATGCGCCGCTAGTCGTCGTGCTCGGGCGGTTCACTGCTCCTCCACAGCCCGAGGGGTGAACCGCCGACTCACGGTCGGTCACGGGGAGGGGCCTGTCGGCCCCGCGTGACGCGACGCGACCCGATGAGCGGGCCCGGGCTCGCGCGCTGTCGGAGGCCTGCCGGGCGGAGGGCGTCGCGGTGCGCGCGCAACTCAACCTCCACGACGGCGGTGCTCGCTGGTTCGCGCCCGACGACTACGCGTGAGGTGCGGGTGCGCAACGGCATTCGAGCCATCGAGCGCGCGGCGGGTCGCGATCGAGCGTCGTCGCGCCGTCACTAGGATCAGCGGAATGAAGCGTCGCGTCGCAGCAGTCGTGTTCCGTCTGGTCTTCGCGCTCGCCGCGCTGTCGGCCATCGCGTTCCAACTGTTCGCGGTGCACATCCCCAACGGATACAGCGTCTTCAACTTCTTCGCGTACTTCACCAACCTCTCCAACATCCTGATCAGCATCGTGTTCATCGTCAGCGCGCTGCGTCTGTTGCGGGCTCGGAACGCGCCGACCCCGACGGACTCGGCGATCCGCGGCGCTGCGGTCGTCTACATCGCGTTCGTCGGGCTCGTGTTCAACACGCTGCTGCGGGATGTCGATCTCGGAGACCTCGATCCCGTGGTGAACGCCATCCTTCACTTCGTACTGCCGATCGCCGGCATCGTCGATTGGCTCGTGTGGCCGCCGAAGAACCGCATCGCGGCGCAGGCGATCCTGTGGTGGATGGTCTTCCCAGCCGTCTATGCTGCGTTCTCGATCATCCGCGGCGCTGCGACCGGCTTCTATCCCTACCCGTTCTTCAACCCCGACGCGGTCGGTGGGTACGGGGCCGTCGCCCTCTACTGCCTGGGCATGCTGGTCGGCTTCCTCGCGCTCTCGTTCGGGGTACGTGCGCTCGGCAATGCGCGGGTGCGGTCACGTCGGGAGCACACGACCGAACTCGCCTGAGACGTGTTCGTCGCGTGCGCGGCCGATCGCGCGAGTTGCCGATTGCGCGCGCTGCCGATCGCGGGCGCGGCCGATCGCGCGATGCAGTCGATGCAACTCGCGCCGTTCAAGATGTCGACGCTCAGAATCCCGACGCTCAGAATGGTGGAGCGACCTCCTCCGGATCGACCCTTTGCCCACCGCGTTCATCTCTCGAGCCCTCGGGTGTAGCTCCGGTTGGCGCACCGGGCGGTGATGCTGGTGATGCGGCCGATGTGTCGGTTGGGATGTGGTGTTCGGGGTGTGTGGTGTGGGTGCTTCCGCCGGGTGAGGTCCATTCGAGGACCGCGCCCGGGAGATGTCGTACCGTCCAGGAGGTCTCGTGTTTGAGGTGGTGGTGTGCGGCGCAGAGGTGGGCGAGGTTGTCGAACGCGGTCGCGTTGCCGTACGCCCAGTCTTGGGTGTGATCGACCTCGCTGCGCGACGCGCGACGGTTGCAGCCCGGGAACCGGCAGGACCCGTCGCGGACCTCGAGCCACCGCTTGAGATCCGCCGGCGGGCGATAGCGGGTGCGGTCCACGTCGAGCACGGTGCCGGTGACGGGGTGGGTCAGGATGCGGATGAACGAGGGTGCGTGCGCTGCGAGCCGGCGGGCGGTGTCGTCGTCGACGGGGCCGTACCCGTCGAGCACGGCGGCCGCGACAGGCAGGTCGGGCATGGCGGATGCGCCCAAGGCGCCCGAATCGCCGGTTGCGCTCGACGCGCCCAGCGCGCCTGACGCGTCCGGCACGGCGGTGGCGCCAGGTGCTGCGGTCGCGGTCGGGGTAGGCGCGGCCCGGCCGGGCTCAGTCAGCAACGTGAGCACCGGGACCGTGACGTGCACGCTCGGACGCACCGACGCGACCGCCGCAGCAAGCTCAGACCCCGACGGCAACGCCCCGTAGAGGAGCAGATCGCGCGCGGTGTCGGTACGCACCTGATCGGGTGTGACGTGTCCGGCACGATCATGGTCGGCAGTGCCTCGACCACCCGAGGCCGCGTCGGTGAGGGCGACCCGCGCCACACCGTCGAGGCGGTCGGCGATCAGTGCGGCATCGGCCGCGGGCAGCAGCAGGTGCAACCAGCTCATGCCATCACGCGCCGGTTCGAGCTCGACCCGACGAGTGGCCCGCGCCGCCCGATGCCGGTCGGCGAGGGATTCGGCCAGCAGCTCTTCACGAAGCGCTCGCGCCTTGCGTCGCAACGTCGCCGCGGACACTGTTGCGGCCAAAACGGCGAGGCGTTCATCGAGGCGGGACAACACGCCGTGCTCGTCATCGACCTCGTCATCGATAACCGCGCACGCCTCGATGATGACCCGCGCGTGCTGGAGGGACAGGTCGCCGGCCCGCATCGCCGCCAACGTCGCCGGCAACGACGTCGACAACGTCCACGCCTCGTCGAGCTGACGTTGCATGCTGCGCTCGGGCACCCGCAACGCGGTCGCCAGCTCGGCGACGACGCTGCGGTGGGCCATCTCGCGACGCCGGGACGCCGACAGCGACGACGCCACGAACGCGGCCTCGGCCCGGATCGCATGAGAGAGCGCGAGGAACATCACCTCGACCCGGACCGAGGCCTGCATCGCCTCGACCCGCTGCGCCTGCACCACCGCATCGACCAACCCCGCGAGCTGATCTCGCGCCACCGCATACGGCGAACGCGCATCATGCGCGGCGTCCGCAGCAGCCCCGACCGCAGCAGACCCGACGTGATCGACAGGCCGCGGCGAAGACGCGGAACCACCACCGAGATGGGGAGCCGGGCCGTCGCTGCGCATACCTCGATTCTACCGGAATTCAGCCGACATTCGAAGATATGTTCGAGAACTGTGGAGGGAATCGGCACCAGCATTGCGCCTGACCATGTGCTGCACCGAGCCCGGGAAGCGCAGTCCTCGAACGCGACAACGCGACAACGCGACAACGCGAGAACGCGAGAACGCGAGAACGCGAGAACGCGAGAACGCGAGAACGCGAGCACCCGGCGAACCGGCGAGCCCACGCCGGGCACCCGAATGAGTCAGTCGAAACCGAGGCTGAGCTTGCGCAGCAGCCCGGCGAGCCGTTTCTGCTCGGCGGCCGGCAGGCTGTCGAGCAACTCCGCCTCGGCGTCGACGAGGCGTGTGATCGCGGCATCCACCCGGGTGAGGCCTGCCGGACTCATCTCGACGAGGATGCCGCGACCGTCGTTGGGGTCGGTCTGCCGGGTGACGAGACCGCGCTCGACGAGACGGTCGATGCGGTTGGTCATCGTGCCGCTCGAGACGAGGGTCTGCTGCAGCAGTTGCTTCGGCGAGAGCCGGAACGGCGCGCCGGCGCGGCGCAGGGCCGAGAGCACGTCGAACTCGCTCGACTCGAGCTCGGAGCGGGCGAAGGCCTGCCGGCGCGCGCGATCGAGGTGCTTCGACAGTCGCGCGACGCGCGAGAGCACCTGCAGCGGTGCGAAGTCGAGGTCGGGGCGTTCGCGTTCCCAGTCCTCGACGATGCGGTCGACCTCGTCGGCATGCGTCATCCCGCCATTATCCCGCGGCAGCACGTCGCCGACAGCGCGACGCCGACAGCGCGACGACGCGGTCACCCCGGCAGGTCTGGCAGACTGGATGGCGCCCGTGCGCACCCCGCCCGAGCGGTCCGCCATAGTGTAACGGCAGCACGACAGCCTTTGGAGCTGTTCGGTCCAGGTTCGAATCCTGGTGGCGGAGCCGGAACGCCGCCGGAGGCGACGCAGGAAGCCGCCGGATCCAACCCCACAGGAAGACGCGAATGACCGATCAGAACCTCGCCATCATCGTCCTCGCCGCGGGGCAGGGCACCCGTATGAAGTCGGCCACGCCGAAGCTGCTGCACCCCCTCGCCGGGGCGCCCATCGTCGCGCACGTGCTCGCGACCGCGCGCAGTCTCGAAGCCGCCCACGTCATCGCGGTCGTGCGCCACGAACGCGACCAGGTCGCCGCGGCCGTCGAGGCCGAGCTGCCCGGTACGCTCATCGTCGATCAAGACGAGGTGCCGGGCACGGGTCGCGCGGTCGAGCAGGCGATCGACGCGCTGCCCGCCGACTTCGACGGCGAGGTGCTCGTGCTGAACGGCGACGTGCCGCTGCTGAACGCCGACACCCTCGTCGGCTTCCTCGAGCGTCACCGTGATCGCGATGCGGCGGCATCCGTGCTCTCGGCCTTCTACGACGACCCCACCGGCTACGGGCGCATCGTGCGCGACAGCGTCGGCGTGTTCGACCGCATCGTCGAGCAGAAGGACGCGAGCGACGCCGAGCGCACCATCTCCGAGATCAACGCCGGCATCTACGCGTTCGGCGCCGCGGCGCTGCGCGACCAGCTCGCGAACCTCACGACCGAGAACGCGCAGGGCGAGAAGTACCTCACCGACGTGATCCAGCTGCTGCGCACCGCCGGCTCCGAGGTCGAGGCCGTGCCCGTGACCGAGCCGTGGCTCGTGGCCGGCATCAACGACCGCGCCCAGCTCTCCGAGACGGCCGCCCGCCTGAACGCCCTCATCGTGCGCGGCTGGCAGCTGAACGGCGTGACGATCGAAGACCCGGCGACCACGTGGATCGACCTCACCGTGCGCATCGCGCCCGACGTGACCATCCGCCCCGGCACGCAGCTCAAGGGCGCCACGGTCGTCGAGACCGGGGCGCTCATCGGCCCCGACACCACGCTCACCGACTGCGAGGTCGGGGTGGGCGCCGAGGTGCGACGCACCGATGGAACGCTCGCGGTCGTCGGCGCCGGAGCCACGGTCGGCCCGTTCTCGTTCCTGCGCCCGGGCACCGTGCTCGGCGCCGACGGCAAGATCGGCGCCTTCGTCGAGACGAAGAACGCGACGATCGGCACCGGCAGCAAGGTTCCGCACCTCAGCTACGTCGGCGACGCCACGATCGGCGAGCATTCCAACATCGGCGCGGGCTCGATCTTCGCCAACTACGACGGCGTGCGCAAGCACCACTCCGAGGTCGGCTCGCATGTTCGCACCGGCTCTCACGGCGTCTTCGTCGCGCCGGTTAGGATTGGGGACGGCGCCTACACGGCCGCCGGCACCGTCGTCCGAAAAGACGTCCCGTCCGGCGCGCTCGCCGTGAACGTGGCACCGCAACGCAACATCGAGGAGTGGGTCCAGAAGCACCGGGCCGGTTCTGCGGCGGCCGACGCCGCCGAGGCCGCGCGCGAGGCATCCGGTTCCGACGCCGACTGAACACACCGCGACTGAACACACCGCGGCCGAACACACCGCGTTTGGCGCAGGTGGAGAGGACACAGCACATGTCGGGAATCGAGACCACCGGATCGAAGCGGCTCGTGCTCGTGTCGGGGCGGGCGCATCCCGCCCTCGCCGAGCAGATCGCCGAAGAACTCGGCTCGGAGCTCGTGCCCACCGATGCGCGCACCTTCGCGAACGGCGAGATCTACGCGAGGTTCGATGAGAGCGTGCGCGGGTCCGACGCCTTCGTGATCCAGTCGCACACCGCGCCGATCAACGAGTGGCTCATGGAGCAGCTCATCATGCTCGACGCGCTCAAGCGTGCGAGCGCGAAGCGCATCACGGTCGTCGCACCGTTCTACCCGTACGCGCGTCAAGACAAGAAGGGACGCGGACGCGAGCCGATCTCGGCACGCCTCGTCGCCGACCTCTTCAAGGCCGCCGGCGCCGACCGCATCATGTCGATCGACCTGCACGCCGCGCAGATCCAGGGCTTCTTCGACGGCCCCGTCGACCACCTCTTCGCCATGCCCGTGCTGCTCGAGGAGTTCAAGAACTCGCTCGACCCGTCGACGCTCACCGTCGTCTCGCCCGACATGGGTCGGGTGCGCGTCGCCGACATCTGGAGCGACAAGCTCGGCGCACCGCTCGCCATCATCCACAAGCGCCGCGACCCGCTCGTGCCGAACCAGGTCTCGGTGCACGAGATCGTCGGCGACGTCAAGGGCCGCGTGTGCCTCCTGGTCGACGACCTCATCGACACCGGCCGCACGATCGTGAAGGCCGCCGAGGCGCTGAAAGAAGCCGGTGCGACGGGCGTCGTCGTCGCCGCGACGCACGCCGTGTTCTCCAACCCGGCCACCGAGATCCTGCAGTCCGAGGTCATCGACCGCGTCGTCGTCACCGACACGCTCCCGGTTCCCGAAGAGAAGCGCTGGCCGCGCCTCACCGTGCTGCCCATCGCGCCGCTCCTCGCGCGCGCCATCCACGAGGTCTTCGAAGACGGCTCGGTGACGAGCATGTTCGACGGCGCGGCGTAGGCCGCGATGACGATCGAGACGCCACGCCCCTGGCTCGCCGGCTACGCCGACGGCGTGCCGCACGACATCGAGCAGCAGACCGACTCGCTCTACGACCTCGTGCGCGGCTCCGTCGAGGCCTACCCCGACAGCGTCGCCCTCGAGTTCTTCGACCGCACGACGACGTACCGCGAACTCGGCGCGCAGATCGAGCGCGCGGCCGAGGGCCTGCGCCTGCTCGGCGTGCAGCCGGGCGACCCGGTCGCGCTCGTGCTGCCGAACTGCCCGCAGCACATCGTCGCCTTCTACGCGGTGCTGCGCCTCGGCGGCATCGTCATCGAGCACAACCCGCTCTACACGCCGCGCGAGCTCCGCCACCAGTTCGAAGACCACGGCGCCGCCGTCGTCATCGCGTGGGACAAGGTGGTCGACACGATCCAGGCCTTCCCGGCGGATGTCTCGGTGCGCGAGATCGTCTCGGTCGACGTGACCCGGGCCATGCCGTTCGCCACCCGCGCGCTGCTGCGCCTGCCGATCGCGAAGGCGCGCGAGTCGCGCGAGGCGCTCACCACGAAGGTGCGCGGCACGACGCCGTGGCAGAAGCTCGTGGCATCCGACCCGGTCGACGCGCACATCCTCGCGCCCTCGGTCGACGACGTCGCGCTCATCCAGTACACGAGCGGCACCACCGGCAGCCCGAAGGGCGCGACGCTCACGCACGCGAACCTCGTCGCGAACGCCGCGCAGTCGCGCGCGTGGGTGCCGCAGATCGAGCGCGGCAGCGCGGTCGTGCACGCGGTGCTGCCCATGTTCCACGCCTACGGCCTCACGCTCTGCCTGACCTTCGCGATGAGCATGGGCGCGCGCCTCGTGCTGTTCCCCAAGTTCGATCCAGACCTCGTGCTGAAGTCGATCAAGCGCCGACCGCCGACCTTCCTCCCGGCGGTGCCGCCCATCTACGACCGGCTCACGAAGGCCGCCGCCGAGGCGGGCGTCTCGCTCGACGGCATCGAGATCGCGATCTCGGGCGCCATGCCGCTCTCGGCCGACGTGGTCGAACCGTGGGAGGCGGCATCCGGCGGATACCTCGTCGAGGGCTACGGCCTCAGCGAATGCTCGCCCGTGCTCATGGCCAATCCCGTCGCACCCAATCGCCGCGCCGGCACGGTCGGTCTGCCGCTGCCCTCGACCGAGGCGCGCGTCGTCGACCCCGACGATCCCCAGACGGATGTCGCGGCCGGCGCCGAGGGCGAGCTCATCGTCCGCGGCCCGCAGGTGTTCACCGGCTACTGGCAGAAGCCCGACGAGACGGCCGCGGTGTTCGTGCCCGCGACCGACGGCGGCACCGACTGGTTCCGCACCGGCGACATCGTCTCGATCGACGCCGACGGGTTCGTGCGCATCGTCGACCGCATCAAGGAGCTCATCATCACGGGCGGCTTCAACGTCGCCCCGAGCGAGGTCGAAGAGGCCCTGCTCGCGCACCCCGACGTGATCGAGGCCGCCGTCGTCGGCGTGCCCGACGAGCACTCGGGCGAGCAGGTCGTCGCGGTCGTCGTGCTCCGCGACGGCGCCGAACTCGACGAGCAGGGCATCCGCGCCGTCGCGCGCGACGGGCTCACGGCCTACAAGGTGCCCAAGCGCGTCTTCGCGACCGACGAACTGCCGCGATCGCTCATCGGCAAGGTCATCCGCCGCGAGGTGCGCAACCGCCTGCTGGCGGACTGACGCCGACGGCCGGATTCGCCATGCCGTTCCTGTCCTCGCAAGCCGCAGCCGCACTCGCGGCGCTCGCCGCCGTGGAGGCGAGCGATGAGGTCGCGCCGCTCGACCGGCTCCGAGGCATCCGCTCGCTCGTGACCGCGCTCGAGACGGAGCCCGCGACGCTCACCGCCGTACGCGACGCCGTCGCGACCGGCGCCTCATGGGAGGAGATCGCGGATGCCGCGGGCCTCAGCCCGTCGGCCGCGAAGTACCGGTGGGCCGGCGAGGACGCCGAGATCGCGGAGCGTCAGGAGGCGAGTCGTCGTCGCAAGCGCGAGCGGCCGTCGAGCGTGCCGACCGACCTGCCCGGCGAGAGCGTGTCCGAGGCCGCCAAGCGGCTCGGCGTCACGCCGCAGGCGATCTACCAGCGCGTGACGCGCGGACTCGTCGAGGCGCGCACCATCACGCTGCCCGACGGGCGCGCATACAAGCGCGTGTTCTTCGCGGATCTCTCAGACGAGGGCGCCGCGGGCGACTGACGTGGATCAGGTGGGCGTGCCGACGCCGTAGCGCGGGGCGGCCGGGAAGAGGCCGAAGTTGGCGAGGTGGCGATGGTCGCCGTTCTCCATGGTCGCGTAGCACTGCCAGCCCGGCCCGCCCGCGGCGAACAGCTCGAACGGGGCGTCGGTCGCGACCTCGCCGCGGATCGCGGCGGTCGCGAATGTCGCACACGCGGTTCGCGCCGTGGTGTTCGCCACCGAGAGGGTCGAGAGCACGATCGGGAGGACCAGGCCGGCGAGCGCCACGATCACCAGGATGCGCAGGGCGCGGTGGCGGCCCGGCCTGCGCGGCCGGTCGACCGGCTCGTAGCCCGCGAGCTCGGGGTGCTCCTCGCTCATCGGGCCGTCTCCAGGAGGAGGGACACCATGCCCGCGACCGCCGCCAGCACGACCGTCGCCGCGACGACGAGCAGCGGCCATGCCGACGGCATGACCGGTCCGCGTTCGGCCGCGAGCTCGCGTCGGCGCACCATGCCGTAGGCCGCGGCGGCGGCCGAGATCGCGAAGAGCACCACGCCGGCCGTCGCGAGCGCGGGCTGATCGGACACGAGGCCCGAGCGCAGCACGAGTACCGCGTTCACGGCGATCGCCAGCCCCGTGCGGCTCCAGGCGAGCGCGGTGCGCTCGGCCTGGAGGCCGGGGTCACGGGGCGGGAGCTCGATCGACGCGTCGGACATATCGGCCTCAGGACACGAGGATCATGACCGCGATCACCGCGGCCGCGAGCAGCGAGACGGCCGCGAGGATCGGGATGACGACGCTGCCGGGGAGCGGACGGCCGTTGCGCATCGCGATCTCGTTCGCGCGCCACCGCACGTAGGACAGCGCGCCGAGCACCGCCGCGACCACGGCGAGCCCGACCGCCAGGGCGAGCACGAGCCCGCGCGGTCCGATGGACTGCGCGAACTCGAACAGCAGCACGCCGCCCGCGAGCAGCGCCAGCGCCGTGCGGATCCACGCCAGGAAGGTGCGCTCGTTCGCGAGCGTGAACCGGTAGTCGGGTTCGTCGCCCTCGCGTCGCCACTTCGGCTGCGGCATCCGATGGTCTCTCTCTCGGCCGTGGACCGCGGCTAGTGCGTCGACGGCGTCGTGGCGATCTCGGTGCGGTCGCCCGACCACAGCGTGTGGAACACGCCCGGCTTGTCGATGCGCTTGTAGGTGTGCGCGCCGAAGAAGTCGCGCTGACCCTGCACGAGCGCGGCCGGCAGGCGGTCGGCGCGCAGGCCGTCGTAGTACGCGAGCGACGAGGCGAACGCCGGGGCGGGGATGCCGGTCTCGACCGAGCGCACGACGACGCGACGCCAGGCGGCCTGCGCGCGCGTGAACGCCTCGGCGAAGTACGGCGCCGAGAGCAGGAGCTCGAGGTTCGGGGTCTCGGCGTAGGCGTCGGCGATGCGGTTCAGGAACTGGGCTCGGATGATGCATCCGCCGCGCCAGATCTTGGAGACCGCGCCGAGATCGATGTTCCAGTCGTACTCGACGGCGCCGGCGCGGATCGCGTCGAAGCCCTGCGAGTAGGCCACGATCTTCGAGGCGTAGAGGGCCAGGCGCACGTCTTCGATGAAGGCGTCGACCTCGTCGGCCGGGATGCGCTCGGCCTCATCGGGGCCGGAGAGGCCCTTGGCGGCCGCGCGCTGCTCGGGGTGCGACGAGAGGCCGCGGGCGAACACGGCCTCGGCGATGTTCGAGACGGGCGTGCCGAGGCTGAGGGCGGTCTGCACGGTCCAGACGCCGGTGCCCTTGGAGCCGGCCTCGTCGAGGATGACGTCGACGAGCGGCGCGCCGGTCTCGGCGTCGACCTGGCGCAGCACCTCGGCGGTGATCTCGATGAGGTAGGACTCGAGCTCGCCGCGGTTCCACTCGGCGAACACGTCGGCGATCTCGGCGGGGGACTTGCCCGTGCCGCGGTGGATGAGGTCGTAGGCCTCGGCGATGAGCTGCATGTCGGCGTACTCGATGCCGTTGTGGATCATCTTGACGAAGTGGCCGGCGCCGTCGTGGCCGATGTGCGTGACGCACGGCTCGCCCTCGGCGACCGCGGCGATGGACTTGAGGATCGGGCCGAGGGTGACCCATGACTCGTCTGAGCCGCCGGGCATGATGGACGGGCCGTTGAGCGCGCCCTCCTCGCCGCCCGAGATGCCGGCGCCGACGAAGTTGATGCCCGTCTCGCGCACCTCGCGCTCGCGACGGATGGTGTCGGTGAACAGCGCGTTGCCGCCGTCGACGATGATGTCGCCCGGCTCGAATCGGCTCGCGAGCTCGGAGATGACGGCGTCGGTGCCCTTGCCCGCCTGCACCATGATGATCGCGGTGCGCGGCTTCGCGAGCGAGGCCACGAAGTCGTCGTAGCTCTCGGCGGCGACGAAGCCGGCCTCGGGGTGCTCGTCGACCAGCGTGCGCGTGCGCTCGGGGGAGCGGTTGAACACGGCGACGGTGTTGCCCTCGCGGCTCGCCAGGTTGCGGGCGAGGTTCGACCCCATAACCGCGAGTCCGACGACGCCGATGTTTGCTGATCCGGTTGCAGGCACGAACACACTCCTCGTGAGATTTCTGGGGGTCGACTCAAGCGTACTGTGAGGCGGCCTCACCGTTGCACGGTGTTGCTGAGAGGGCGGCCGACAGCACGCGCTGGCTAGGCTGGTGCCGACCGAATCAGGCGAATGGAGATCCGATGGCGAGCTCGCCCATCGTCGTCGTCATGGGCGTCTCCGGGTCCGGCAAGTCGACGATCGGCGTGCTCGTGGCGAACGAACTCGGTGTGCCATTCGTCGACGCCGACGACCTGCATCCGCTCGCGAACATCGAGAAGATGGCCTCGGGCGTGCCACTCGACGACGACGACCGGCGGCCCTGGCTCGAGACCGTCGGATCGACGCTCGCCGAGGCGGCGCGCACGGGAACAGGCCTCGTCATCGCCTGCTCCGCGCTGAAGCGCGCGTATCGAGACGCGATCCTCGCAGAGGCGCCTTCGACACGGTTCCTGCACCTGCACGGCAGCCGCGAGGTGCTCGCCGCCCGCACCGAGGGCCGCACCGGACACTTCATGCCGGCGAGTCTCCTGGATTCGCAACTCGCGAGCCTCGAGCCGCTCGAGCCCGACGAGCCGGGAATCGTCGTCGACGTCGCCGGCCCGGTCGAGACGCTCGTCGAACAGGCGGCCGCGCAGTTGGCTGCTAGACTGGGCGATTGAACTTCGGCGAGGGAGGCCCGCAGCGCGAGAGATCGCGCACGAGGCATCCGTGATCGACGCGGTGGGAGCTGGCTCCACGGCTATTCCTCACGCATCCGCGCATCTTGCATGCCGCGCGTTCGAGTTGAAGACATCAGACACACGATCTGGGCCGCCGCGCCGACAAAGCCGGGCCCCCACCAAGGAGACACATCATGGCTGAAGACAACAAGGTCGTCGCGGAGCTCCGCGACTCGTTCGGCAAGGGCGCTGCCCGCAAGATCCGCGCCGTGGGCAAGATCCCCGCCGTCATCTACGGCCACGGCACCGACCCGCAGCACGTCACGCTGCCCGGCCACCAGGTGCAGCTGCTCATCCGCAAGGCGAACGCGGTGCTCGACCTCCAGATCGAGGGCAAGAGCCAGCTCGCGCTCGTCAAGGACGTCCAGAAGGACCCCGTGCACCAGGTCATCGAGCACCTCGACCTCATCGTCATCAAGAAGGGCGAGAAGGTCCAGGTCGAGATCCCCGTGCACGTCGAGGGCGAGACCGCCGCCGGCACCATCGCCGACCTCGACTCGCACACCCTCCTGCTCGAGGTCGAGGCGACCCACATCCCCGAGAGCGTCGTCGTCTCGGTCGAGGGCCTCGAAGAGGGCGCCCAGATCCACGCCAAGGACGTCGAGCTGCCCAAGGGCGCCACGCTCATCACCGACGGCGACTCGCTCATCGTCAACGTGCACACCCCGCAGAAGGCCGACCTCGGCGAAGAGGCCGAGGCAGCCGAGGGCGAGGCCGTCGAGGCCGCCGAGGCTCCCGCCGAAGAGGCCGCCGCGGAGTAGTCCCAGCCCACGCACGGCGATCGGGCCTGCGGCACCGCATCCGGGTACGCTCGGATGCGGGCCGCGGGCCCGTTCCGCACACGCCCGTCCTGTTCTGCACACGAGAGGAGCGACCCAGTGGGCTTCCTCGATCTCTTCAGATCCCGTCCGAAAGGCGAGCACACCGTGGCCGCGAACACCTGGCTCGTCGTGGGCCTCGGCAATCCCGGCGCGCAGTATGCGGCGAACCGGCACAACGTCGGCCAGATGGTCGCAGACGAGCTCGCCTCGCGCTTCGGCGCGACCTTCAAGACCCACAAGACGCCCTCGCGCGTCGCCGAGGGGTTCCTTCGACCCGGCGGCCCGAAGCTCGTGATCGCCAAGTCGAACAGCTACATGAACACGTCGGGCGGCCCGGTCTCGGCGCTGCTGAAGTTCTACGGCCTCGGGCCCGACCGGCTCATCGTCGTGCACGACGAACTCGACATCCCCTTCGACACCGTTCGGCTGAAGGCCGGCGGCGGGCACGGCGGGCACAACGGCCTCCGCGACATCCTGAAGGCCACCGACAACGCCGACTTCACGCGCGTGCGCGTCGGCGTCGGCCGCCCTCCCGGTCGGCAGGACGCCGCCGACTTCGTGCTGAAAGACTTCTCGGGCACCGAGCGGGCGACCCTGCCCAACCTCATCTCCGACGCTGCCGACGCCGTCGAGGCCATCGCCGATCTCGGGCTCGTCGCTGCGCAGCAGAGGTTCCACTCGCCGGCCTGAGTCGGCGGCGGGCGCTCGTCGCTCCCGCGCGTGCGCCTCAGATCAGGCCGCGCAGGTACTCCTCGGGCGAGATGCCGGCCGCGCGCGCGAGCTGCAGGAGGCGGTCGTGCTCCTCGGTGGAGAGCTCCACCGTGAGCTGATGCCAGGCGTCGGGCGCGTCGTCGAGCGAGAAGAGCGCGTCGTCCTCGCCGAGGCCGGGGGCGGATGCCGCGTCGACATCGAGTTCGATGACGTCGGCTTCGACATCCGGGCCGACGGATGCCTCGACGCGGGCTGCGACCTCCGTCGTCGTCTGCGCAGCGCCGTGCTCGTCGACCCAGCCCGGACCGGACGGGATCGGGCCGCCGCTGCGGTAGGCCTCGGCGACCGTTCGCGCGCGGATGTCGGCCGCCTCGTTCATGGGATGCCCGACGTGGCCCTTGACCCACTCGAAGCGGTAGCGCCGGCCGGCGAGCTCCTCGTCGAGCTCCTTCAGCAGTTCGACGTTGAGCACGGGCTTGCCGTCGGCCTTGCGCCAGCCCTTGCGCTTCCAGCCCTGCATCCACTTCGTGATGCAGTTGATGACGTACTGGCTGTCGCAGAGCACGAGGAGCTCGTCGTCGAGGTGCGACGTGGCGCGGAACAGCTCGAGCACCGCGCGCAGCTCGCCCTGGTTGTTGGTCGCGTGCTTCCAGCCGCCGGCGGCCCAGCGGTCGTCGTCGACGTACCAGGCCCACCCGGCGGGGCCGGGGTTCCCGAGTGCGGATCCGTCGGCGGCGGCAGTGATCACGGGTCTCCTCGGGCTTGCGGTGTGCGGCACCGTCGTGTCGGGTGCGCGGCGCCCATCGTATCGGGCGCCGCCGACGGACGTGGTCGTGTCGGTGGCCGCGCGTAGACTCGCGTGGTGATCCTGCAGGGCTTGAACACGGCGCTCTCGCGCGCCTCGACGATCGACGCTGCGCTGGCCGAGGCCCTGCGCAACGCCGACTTCTCCGCGCCCGAGGGGGTCGATGCGCCCCTGCTCGCGGGCCTGCTCTCGCGGCGGGCCGACGCGGGCCTCGCGCCGGCACTGCTCGTGATCACGGCGACGAGCCGAGAGGGCGAACAGGTGCGCGCCTCGATCGAGCCGTACCTCGACGAGGTCGAGGTGCTCGAGTTCCCCGCCTGGGAGACGCTGCCGCACGAGCGCCTCAGCCCGTCGGCCGAGACGGTCGGGCGGCGACTGCACGCGCTCCGGCGCATGCACGACTGGCAGCACGACGGGTCGCGGCATCCGCTCGTCGTGGTCGCCTCGGTGCGCGCGGCGCTGCAGCCGCTCGCCGACAACCTCACCGACCTCGAGCCGATCGAGCTCGTCGCCGGCGGCCGGGGCCACGACCTGTCCGCGATCTCGCGCACGCTCGTCGACCTCGCCTACGCCCGGGTCGACATGGTCTCCCGGCGCGGCGAGTTCGCGCTCCGCGGCGGCATCCTCGACGTCTTCCCGCCGACCGCCGACCACCCCGTGCGCGTCGAGTTCTTCGGCGACGAGGTCGAGGAGCTGCGCGCCTTCTCGGTCGCCGACCAGCGGTCGCTGCCAGAGGTCGTCGAGCGCGTGGTGCTCGCGCCGAGCCGCGAACTGCTGCTCACACCATCGGTGCGTCAGCGCGCCCGCGAGATGGTGCACGAGTTCCCGAGCCTGTCGGGCATGCTCGAGAAGGTCGCCGAGGGCATCCCCGTCGAGGGCATGGAGTCGCTGGCCCCCGCCCTGCTCGACCGGCTCGTGCCGTTCGCCCACTACCTGCCGCTCGGTGCGGCCGTCGCCGTGCTGCAGCCCGAGCGCGTCACGGGTCGCGCCGCGAGCCTCGCCGAGACGAACCGCGAGTTCCTGGGCGCCGCCTGGAGTGCCGCCACGGTGGGTGCCGATGCCCCCATCGACCTGGCCGCGGGCGACTTCCTCACGCTGCGCGAGTTCCGCGACGCGACGCTCTTCAGCGCGCCGGGCGAACCCGATCCCAAGCGCGTCTGGTGGACCTTCTCGAACTTCGACATCGGCGATGCGGCCTCCGTCGTCGCGGCCGCGGGCGACGGCGAAGGCGCCGATCTCGCCGCGAGCGTCGCGTCCGACTACGTCCGCGTCGCCGCCACGGCCATGCCGACCTTCGCCGGCAACGTCGCCGGGGCCATCGATCACGTCGCCGAGCGCCTGCGAGACGGCTGGAGCCTCGTCGTGGCATCCGCCGGTCACGGTCTCGTCGAGCGTGCACGCGACGTGCTCGCCGAGGCCGGCCTCGCCGCCCGCATCGTCGAGACGGTGCCGGCCGACCTCGAAGCCGGCGTCGCGTACCTCGTGCAGGCCGGCGCGGCCAGGGGCTTCGAGGTGCCCGAGGTCAAGCTCGGCCTGCTCTCCGAGACCGAGTTCTACGGGCGCGCCGTCGGCTACGACACGCGCCGCAACACCAAGCTCGCGTCCAGGCGGCGCAACGTCGTCGACCCGCTGCAGCTCAAGGCCGGCGACTTCGTCGTGCACCAGACGCACGGCATCGGCCGGTTCGTCGAGATGGTGCAGCGCGAGGTCGCCACCGGCTCCCGGCCCACGGGGCCGAGTCGCAGGGCCGGCATCGCCCAGCAGCCCAAGGCCGTTCGCGAGTACCTCGTCATCGAGTACGCGCCCTCCAAGCGCGGGCAGGCGGGCGACCGCCTCTTCGTGCCGACCGACCAGCTCGACCTGCTCAGCCGCTACGTCGGCGGCGAGGCGCCCTCGCTCTCGAAGATGGGCGGCAGCGACTGGGCCCAGGCCAAGGGTCGCGCCCGCAAGGCCGTGCGAGACATCGCCGTCGAACTCGTGAAGCTCTACTCGGCGCGCATGGCGGCCAAGGGTCACGCGTTCGGCCCCGACACTCCGTGGCAGCACGAGCTCGAAGAGGCCTTCCCGTTCGTCGAGACGCCCGACCAGGTGCAGACCATCGACGAGATCAAGGCCGACATGGAACGGCCCATCCCCATGGACCGCCTGCTCGCCGGCGACGTCGGCTTCGGCAAGACCGAGGTCGCCGTGCGCGCCGCGTTCAAGGCGATCCAGGACGGCAAGCAGGTCGCGATGCTCGTGCCGACCACCCTGCTCGTCAAGCAGCACCTCGAGACGTTCACCGAGCGCTTCGCGGGTTTCCCGGTGCACGTGCGCGCGCTCAGCCGCTTCCAGACCGACAAAGAGGCCCGCGAGACCATCGCGGGGCTGACCGACGGCACCGTCGACATGGTCATCGGCACCCACCGCATCCTCACCGAGAAGGTCATGTTCAAAGACGTCGGCCTCGTCATCATCGACGAGGAGCAGCGCTTCGGCGTCGAGCACAAGGACGCGCTCAAGAAGCTCAAGACCAACGTCGACATCCTCGCCATGAGCGCGACGCCGATCCCGCGCTCGCTCGAGATGGCCGTCACCGGCATCCGCGAGATGTCCACCCTCGCGACCCCGCCAGAAGACCGGCATCCGATCCTCACCTACGTCGGCCCGTACTCCGAGCAGCAGGTCGGTGCGGCCATCAGGCGCGAGATGCTCCGCGAGGGCCAGGTGTTCTTCGTGCACAACCGGGTCTCCTCCATCAACCGGGTCGCGGCTCAGCTCTCCGAGCTCGTGCCGGAGGCGCGCATCGCGGTCGCCCACGGGCAGCTCAACGAGCATGTGCTCGAGCAGATCGTGAACGACTTCTGGGAGCGCAAGTTCGACGTGCTCGTCTCGACGACCATCATCGAGACCGGCCTCGACATCTCCAACGCGAACACGATCATCATCGACCGCGCCGACAAGTACGGTCTCTCGCAGCTGCACCAGCTGCGCGGCCGCGTCGGCCGCGGCCGCGAGCGCGCCTACGCGTACTTCCTCTGGGACCCGGCCAAGCCGCTCAGCGAGACGGCGCACGACCGGCTCTCGACGATCGCCGCCAACAACGACCTCGGCTCCGGCATGCAGGTCGCCCTGAAAGACCTCGAGATCCGTGGTGCAGGCAACCTGCTCGGCGCCGAGCAGGCCGGGCACATCGCCGGCGTCGGCTTCGACCTGTACCTGCGCATGATCGGCGAGGCCGTCTCGGCGTTCCGCGGCGACGTGGCCGAGGGGCAGACCGAGCTCCGGCTCGAGCTGCCCATCGACGCGCACATCCCCGAGGACTACGTCGACTCGGAGCGGCTGCGCCTCGAGGCCTACCAGAAGCTCTCGGCCGCGAGCGGCCCGGCCGCGAAGGAGGGGCAGATCGACCTCGTCGTCGACGAGCTGGCCGATCGGTACGGCACCCCGCCCGACGCGGTCGAGCACCTCGTGGCCGTCTCGCGCCTGCGCCGTCAGGCGCAGCTCGCCGGGCTCTCCGACGTCATCGCGACGGGCTCCAAGCTCCGCCTCGCACCCGCGAACATCCCCGACTCGCGTCGCGTGCGCCTCGAGCGCATGTACCCGGGCGCGAAGCACTTCGCGCAGAACGACGTCATCCTCGTGCCGTTCCCGACCCCGGGCGGCGAGGCTCCGGGCGATGCCGATCTCATCGAGTGGGTGTCCCGGCTCATCGCGAACATCTTCCCGCTGCCCGAGCCGAGCGTCGAGGCGGCGGCTGCCGGCACGGCCTGAGTCGTGACATCCGCACGGCCTGAGTCGTGGCATCCGCACGGCCTGAGTCGTGGCATCCGCACCCGGATGAGGTCCCGGCGGGTCAGCGCGAGAACGGCCCGCCGGGCCCGCTGAGCGCGCCCTTGCGACGGTACTGCCGCGAACGAATGGTCACCGCGATCGCCGAGCACACGATCGCGATGCCCGAACCGAGCAGCACGGCGAGCGTGCCCTCGTCGGCGACCTCGGGAAGGCCGTCGAATGCGAGCTCGTTCATGAGCAGCGAGACCGTGAAGCCGATGCCGCCGAGTGTGCCGACCATGACGAGGTCGCCGATCTTGAGGGGCGACCCCGTTCGGCGCCGCACGAGCAGCACGCCGAGACCGCCGATCAGCACGATGCCGATGATCTTGCCGACCGGCAGGCCCACGAGGATGCCCCAGAACGCCGGGTCGAGCTCGCTCGGACTGACCTGCGGCACCGGCACCATCGCCGCCGAGAGTGCGAACAGCGGCAGGATGACGCCGTTCGAGAACGGCTCGAGCCCGTGCACCGCGCGCCCGCCGGGGCGCCTGGCCATGACGAAGCCGAGGGCGACGCCCGCGATCGTCGCGTGCACGCCCGACTGGTAGATGAAGTACCAGCTGAGCGCGGCGAGCACCCACATCACGAGCACGATCGGCCACTGCGGCCTGCGGGCGAGGATCCACGCCGAACGCGGCTTCAACATGCGGCTGAACGCCCCGAACAGCGTGATCGTGATCACGCCGAACCCGATGAAGGCCAGGTTCGCGTCGTCGGTGAAGAAGAACGCGATGATGAGGATCGCGATCAGGTCGTCGAGCACGGCGAGCGCGAGCAGGAACACCCGCACGCGGGTCGGGATGAACCGGCCGAAGACGGCGAGCACGCCGAGGGCGAACGCGATGTCGGTCGCGGTCGGGATGGGCCATCCGTCGACCGTGTCGGTGCCGGCGGTGAACGCGATGAAGATGAGCGCGGGCACGAGCACGCCGCCGATCGCGGCGACGGCGGGCAGCATCGCCTTGGAGAGCGAGTTGAGCTCGCCGATGACGAGTTCGCGCTTGAGCTCGACGGCGACGATGAAGAAGAAGACGGCGAGCAGGCCGTCGCTGATCCAGTGCGCGATCGAGAGGTCGAGGCCGAGCCACGGGATGTCGAGGTGCGCGGTGTTCAGCTCGATCAGTGCGGGGCCGAACGAGAGGTTCGCGAGCACGAGTCCGAGCACGGCGGCGATGAGCAGCAGCACGGCTGACCAGCGCTCGGATCGAAGGAAGTTCACGGGCACTCCGTTCATCGAGTGCGACGTCGTTCGCGGCTGGCCGCGGGGTTCCGGCGTCGACGGGGCGGTTGCGGCGGTCTCCCGCCGGCCGACCAGACTTCCCGGCACCCCTCCCGGAATACTACTGGTCGACCCGCTCGCCACCGGCAGCCGCGCCTCGTAGGCTGGCCCGATGACGCGCACAACCGGCGACGGCGGGTCGCACCCCGGGCTCGACGAACTCATCGACACGGTCGCGCTGCTGCGGGCGCCCGGCGGCTGCCCATGGGATGCCGACCAGACGCACGAGAGCCTCGTGCAGTACCTCGTCGAGGAGAGCTGGGAGCTCATCGACGCCATCGAGTCGGGCGACCGCGCCGAGATGATCGAGGAGCTCGGCGACGTGCTCTACCAGGTGCTCTTCCACGCCGACATCGCCGCGCACACCGACGGCGAGCGCTTCGACATCGACGACGTCGCGCGCCACATGACGGCCAAGATGGTCTCGCGGCATCCGCATGTCTTCGGCGATCGCGAGGCGTCCACGGCCGAAGACGTCGTGGCGTTCTGGGAGGACCTCAAGGCCGACGAGAAGCCGCACCGCACGAGCGTGCTCGACGGCGTGCCGCGCGGCATGCCCGCGCTCGCCCTCGCACAGAAACTGCTGGGCAAGGCCGAGAAGATCGGCGTCGGCGTCGGCGTCGGCGTCGGCGTCGCGGGCGTGAGCCGAGCGGATGCCGCGGGGCCGGCGGATGCCTCGGGGCCGGCGGATGCCTCGGGGCGGGCGGATGCCTCGACCCGGCCGGATGTCGCGGTGTCTCCGCCCACCGAGGCCGAACTCGGCCGCCTGCTGTTCGAGCTCGCGGCATCCGCTCGTGCACAGGGGCTGGATGCGGAGCGGGCGCTGCGCGTCGCGCTGCGCGGCTTCGAGGACGAGGTGCGCGAGGCCGAGCGGGCGCGGGCCGCGGCGGGGGAGTAGGCCGGGCGTACCGGCGGACCCGACCCGTGCTGGAAGAATGGTCGGCATGGCTGCATCCGTCACTCCTCCGCGCGGCATGCGCGACTTCCTCCCGGCCGAGAAGGCGCGTCGCGAGCACGCGCTCGGCGTGATCCGCGGGGTCTACGCGTCGCACGGCTTCGACGAGATCGAGACGCCCGTCATGGAGGACGCCTCGCGCCTGCACGCCGGCCTCGGCGGCGACAACGAGAAGCTCGCGTTCGCGGTCATGAAGCGCGGCATCACGGCCGACGACCTGACGGCGGCCGCGGCATCCGGCGATGCGCTCTCGCTCGCCGACCTCGGCCTGCGCTACGACCTGACCGTGCCGCTCGCCCGGTTCTACGCGACGCACCGCGCGGCGCTGCCCCCGGTGTTCCGCTCGATCCAGATCGCGCCCGTGTGGCGCGCCGAGCGGCCGCAGAAGGGCCGGTACCGCCAGTTCGTGCAGTGCGACATCGACATCATCGGCGAGGCCGGCGCGCTCGCCGAGCTCGAGCTGCTCACCGCGACCGTGGCCGCGCTCGACGCGCTCGGCCTCGGCGGCTGCACCATCCGCCTCAACGACCGACGCGTGCTGGCCGGCATCCTCGCCTCGTGGGGCGTGGCCGACGAGCTGCGCGAGCGCGCCCTGATCACGATCGACAAGCTCGACAAGATCGGCACCGGGGGAGTGGCGGCGGAGCTCCGCGAACTCGGCATCGTCTCCGAGGGGGCGGATGTCGCGGCCGAACTCGAGGCGCTGACGGCGGCCGACTGGCGCCTGGCCGAAGGCGTCGTGCCGCCGCCCTCGTGGCTGGACCTCGAGGCGTACGCCGACCTGCTCGCGCTGCGCGAGGCCCTGCCCGACGCGGCCATCGAGTTCGACCCCACCCTCGTGCGCGGCATGGGCTACTACACGGGCACGATCTTCGAGATCGCGCACCCCGACTTCGGCTACTCGCTCGGCGGCGGCGGACGCTACGACGGCATGATCGGCCGGTTCCTCGGTCAGGACGTGCCCGCCTGCGGCTTCTCCATCGGGTTCGAGCGCATCGTCGACCTGCTCGCGGTGCGCGACGAGGGGCGGCCCCGCGCGGTCGTGCTCGTCTACGATCCCGTCGTCGAGCCCGCCACGCTGCTGAAGCTCAAGCACGAACTCGTGGCATCCGGAACCCGGGTGCGCTTCGAGCGCCGCGTGAAGAACGCGCGCGCCCTCTTCGAGCGCGTCACGGCCGACGGGTTCGACGCCGTGGCCAACGTGACCGCCGAGACGACGGATGCCGCGTCGCTGAGCTTCCGCGACCTCGGCGCCTGACCGACCCGCTGCCGGGTCGGTCATGCGACCGACCGGCCGTGGCTGAGGGCCGGTCATGAGCATCACTAGACTTGCCTGCGGATCACGACGGAGTCGTCCACCGCACACACCCATCACAGAGGAGTTCACTGTGGCATTCATCGAAGCAGTAGGCGCACGCGAGATCCTGGACTCTCGCGGCAACCCGACCGTCGAGGTCGAGGTGCTCCTCGACGACGGCTCCCTCGCCCGCGCGGCGGTGCCCTCGGGCGCCTCGACCGGCGCGTTCGAAGCGTACGAACTGCGCGACGGCGACAACGACCGCTACCTCGGCAAGGGCGTGCAGAAGGCCGTCGACGCCGTGCTCGACGACCTCGGCCCCGCCATCGAAGACCTCGACGCGAGCGACCAGCGCCTCGTCGACGCCGCCCTCATCGAGGCCGACGGCACCGAGAACAAGAGCCGCCTCGGCGCCAACGCGATCCTCGGCGTGAGCCTCGCGGTCGCCAAGGCCGCGGCCGACTCGGCCGACCTGCCGCTGTTCCGCTACCTCGGCGGCCCGAACGCGCATGTGCTGCCCGTGCCGATGATGAACATCATCAACGGCGGCGCGCACGCCGACACCGGCGTCGACATCCAGGAGTTCATGGTGCTGCCGATCGGCGCGCCCACCTACTCCGAGGGCCTGCGCTGGGGCGTCGAGACCTACCACGCGCTGAAGAGCCTGCTGAAGTCGAAGGGCCTCTCCACGGGCCTCGGCGACGAGGGCGGCTTCGCCCCCGACTTCGCGCACAACCGCGCGGCGCTCGACTTCATCTCCGAGGCGATCGGCAAGGCCGGCTTCACGCTCGGCACCGACATCGCACTCGGCCTCGACGTGGCCGCCACCGAGTTCTTCGCGAACGGCGTCTACACGTTCGAGGGCAAGGAGCGCACCGCGGCAGAGATGAACGCGTACTACGCCGAGCTCGCCGAGGCGTACCCGCTCATCTCGATCGAGGACCCGCTGGCCGAAGACGACTGGGAGGGCTGGGCCGACCTCACCGCGAGCCTCGGCAGCAAGCTGCAGCTCGTCGGCGACGACCTGTTCGTCACCAACCCGAAGCGCCTCGCCGACGGCATCGCCAAGCACGCGGGCAACTCGATCCTCGTCAAGGTCAACCAGATCGGCACGCTCACCGAGACGCTCGACGCGGTCAAGCTCGCGCAGCGCTCCGGCTACACGGCCGTGCTCTCGCACCGCTCGGGCGAGACTGAAGACACGACGATCGCCGACCTCGCGGTCGCGACCGACGCGGGTCAGATCAAGACGGGCGCGCCCGCCCGCAGCGAGCGCGTCGCCAAGTACAATCAGCTCCTGAGGATCGAAGAAGAACTCGGCGAGGCCGCGGTGTACGCGGGTCGCTCGGCGTTCCCCCGGTTCACGGCCTGATCGGCTCGAGCCGGTACCGACCGGCGGGGGCGGCCGCGCAGCCGTCCCCGCCGGTTCTGTTTCCAGGGAGGTTCTCGTGCCGGGAGAGCAGAGGAGGGGGCGATGACCAGGGATTCGCCGCGAGCACGCCGCCCCGCTGACCCGACGAAGGCGCCGAAGAAGCCGGCGGTCTCCAAGCCGGCCGTGTCGAAGCCGGCCGCGTCCAAGCCGGCCGTGTCGAAGCCGGCCGCGTCGAAGCCCGCCGTGTCGAAGTCCACGGCGAAGACGTCCACGACGGCGAAGCCGGCGTCGAAGAAGGCAGCGACGTCCAAGTCCGTCGCGTCCTCCGCCGGGGGCGGACGCCCGCCACGACGACCCGCTCAGGCCTCCTCGGGGTGGCTCGGCGGCATCCGATTCTCAGGTTTCTCGCTCATCATGATGGGGGTCCTCGTGCTCGCGGTCGTGGTGCTCGCACCGACGGTCGCGTCGTTCGCCGAGCAGCGGGCGAAGATCGCCGCCCTGCGGGCGGACGTCTCGGCGCAGGAATCCGAGGTGCAGCGCCTGCGAGACGAGCGCGAGCGCTGGAACGACGAGACGTTCATCACGACCCAGGCGCGCGAGCGGCTGACGTACGTGATGCCGGGCGAGGTGAGCTACCTCGTGATCGACGACCGCGCAGAGACCGCGAAGACGGATGCCTCGACCGAGGTCTCCGCTGATGTGACCGAATCGAAGGGGGACTGGATGAGCACCATCCTCTCCTCCGTGCTGACCGCGGGCCTCGCGCCCGCCGCTGGAGACGCCCCATGACCCGACCGCCGTTCGAACCCGTGAGCGAGCGCGACATCCGCATCGTGTCGGCGCAGCTGGGTCGTCAGGCGCGCGACGTGGTGGGCATCCCGGCGCGATGCGTGTGCGGTGCCCCGACGGTCGTCGCGACGGCGCCCCGGCTCGCCGACGGCACGCCGTTCCCCACGTTCTACTACCTCTCGCACCCGGCGGCCACGGCGGCGATGAGCTTCCTCGAGGCGGCGCAGCTCATGGTCGAGTGCAACGAACTGCTCGCCGAAGATCCCGAGGTCGCCGCGCAGTACGCCAGAGCCCACCGCGACTACCTCGACGATCGCGAGACGTTCGGCCTCGTGCCCGAGCTCGCGGGCATCTCCGCGGGCGGCATGCCCACGCGCGTGAAATGCCTGCACGCCGTCGTCGCGCATTCCCTGTCGGCCGGACCGGGCGCCAACCCCATGGGCGATCTCGCGCTCGAGCGGTCCACCTGGTCGCCCGACGTCTGCCAGTGTCCCGACTACGGCGTGGACGAGTCCGGCGTCGAAGAGTCCGGCAGCGAAGAGCCCGGCGTCGCGTGAAGCTTCGCACCACGCTCCCGAAGGCCGTCGCCGCGCTCGCGGTCGGCGTGGTCGTGGCGCTCGCGGGCGCGACGGCGGCGCATGCCGACACGGTGCGCGACTACCAGTACTGGCTGGCCGACTACGGCTTCACGACGGCGTGGAACACCACGAAGGGCAAGGGCGTGACGGTCGCCGTCATCGACACCGGGGTCAACGGCAACGTCGCCGAGCTGCGCGGGGTCGTCAAGGGCGGCACGGATGTCTCGGGCCTCGGTTCACCCGACGGCCAGACCCCAGTCGGCGAGAACGACACCCACGGCACCATGGTGGCCTCCCTCCTGGCCGGGCGCGGCACCGGACCGGGCAACGGCGTCATCGGCGTCGCGCCCGAGGCCGACCTGCTCACGGTGTCGGTCGCGTTCGGCACCGAGACCGGTGCGACCAAGTCGAACGACGACCAGATCGCCGAGGCCGTGAAGTGGGCCGTCGACAACGGCGCAGACGTCATCAACATGTCGCTCACGCGCAACACCCGCGACTGGCCCGAGAGCTGGGACGACGCGTTCACCTACGCGTTCGAGCACGACGTCGTCGTCGTGGCCGCGGCCGGCAACCGCGGCAGCGGCACGAGCGAGGTCGGCGCGCCGGCGACGATCCCCGGCGTGCTCGCGGTCGCCGGCGTCGACAAGGACAAGAACGCGAGCTTCGACGCGAGCTCGCAGGGCATCACGCTCGCCGTCGCGGCGCCGAGCGAGAACCTGGTCGGGGTGGCGCCCGACGGCTCGTACAAGGTGTGGAGCGGCACGAGCGGTGCGGCGCCGCTCGTGTCGGGGCTCGTGGCGCTCGTGCGTGCGGAATACCCCGACCTCGACGCCGCGAACGTGATCGAGCGCGTCATCAAGACGGCGGACCCGCACGGGCACGAGGTGCCCGACCCGCTGTACGGCTGGGGGCTCATCGACCCGGTTCCGGCGCTCACGGCGACCGTCGAACCCGTCACCGAGAACCCGCTCGGCAGCCTCGCGGAGTGGATCACCCTGCATCGGCGAGCGGATGCCCCGGTGAGCACCGACCCCGCAGAAGAGCAGGAGATCGTGCCGATCGCCGACCCGCCCCCGCCGCACGACGTCGACGCGCAGACGCTGCTGCCGACTCCGTGGACGCTGGCCTACATCACCCTGCCGCTCTCACTGGTCGCGGGATTTGGTACGCTAGCAGCGCTGTTGGGCATCGGTGCCGCTCGGCATACCAGGCGGATGGCTCGAAAACACGAGCTGTGATCGCCATCACCCAGAACTGAGGAGTCCATTCACCGTGCCCAAGATTCTCATCGTCGGTGGCGGCTATGCGGGGTTCTACACGGCGTGGAAGCTCGAGAAGTGGCTGCGTGCAGGTGAAGCAGAGGTCACGATCGTCGACCCGCTGCCCTACATGACGTACCAGCCGTTCCTTCCCGAGGTCGCGGCCGGATCCATCGAGCCCCGCCACGCGGTGGTCGCCCAGCGGCGCCACCTCAAGAAGACGAACGTCATCACCGCGAAGGTGTCCGGCATCGACCACGCGTCGAAGACCGCGACGATCACGCCCGAGGTCGGCGAGCCGTGGCAGTTCGAGTACGACGTGGTCGTCGTCACCGGCGGCGCCGTGTCGCGCACGTTCCCGATCCCGGGCATCGCCGACAACGCCATCGGCCTGAAGACCATCGAAGAGGCCGTCGCGATCCGCGACCGCGTGCTGACCAACTTCGACAAGGCCTCGAACCTGCCCCCCGGTCCCGAGCGCGAGCGCCTGCTCACGTTCGTCGTGGTCGGCGGCGGCTTCGCCGGCATCGAGGTGTTCGCCGAGCTGCGTTCCTTCGCCAGCTCGCTGCTCGAGTACTACCCGCAGCTCACGTTCGACGAGACGCACTTCCACCTCATCGAGGCCATGGGCCGCATCATGCCAGAGGTCTCGCTCGAGACGAGCCACTGGGTCATCAAGCACCTCGCGCAGCGCGGCGCCGAGATCCACCTCGACACGCAGCTGCAGAGCGCGGTCGACGGCAAGATCGAACTGTCGACGGGCGAGAGCTTCGAGTCCGACCTCATCGTCTGGACCGCCGGCGTCATGGCCAACCCGGCCATCGTGCGCACGAGCGACCTTCCCGTCGAGGAGCGCGGTCGCATCAAGACCCGCGCCGACCTCCGCGTCGGAGACGACGACGAGTTCGTGCCCGACGCATGGGCGGCCGGCGACATCTCGGCCGTGCCCGACCTCACCGGCGGCGGCGTCGGCGGCTACTGCGTGCCGAACGCCCAGCACGCGGTGCGACAGGGCAAGCTGCTCGCGAAGAACATCGTCGCCGTGCTTCGCGGTGAAGAGCCCAAGCAGTACGTGCACAAGAACCTCGGTGCCGTGGCCGGTCTCGGCATCGGCTCCGGCGTGTTCCAGTCGGGCAAGCTCGCGATCAAGGGCCTCCTCGCCTGGTTCGCGCACCGCGGCTACCACGGTCTGGCCATGCCCAGCTGGGAGCGCAAGTTCCGCGTGTTCTGGGGTTGGATCAACAACTTCTTCCTCGGCCGCGACATCGTCTCGCTGAGCGCCGTGCAGCAGCCGCGCGCCGCGTTCGAGGCGTTCGCCGCACGTCCGAAGCCGCCGGCAGCCGCTGCGCCGGCGCCGGTCGAGGCTGCCCCGAAGGCCGCCAAGGCGCCCAAGGCCGCGAAGGCCGAAGCAGCCGCGGCGAAGTAGATTCGCGGTTCGAACGCGGCGCAACCCCCTGGGGCTGCGTCGCGTTCGGCGTCTCCAAGCGCATGGGCGCAGCTGTGTGACCACAGATTGCGTTCTGCTTCGGCGCGTGACCGAGGCGCTGGCGACCCTTCCGCACTTCGCGCACAGTGAGAGGCATGACGACCATCGACACGTTGACGACGCAGCCCGAGCAGACCGACTTCTCCCGCGAGTGGCAGGCGTGGCACCGCGAGCACGAGGCGCGCCGCGCCGACCCGCACGGATTCCTGGCGGTCACCGGCATCACGTGGCTCACCGAGACGCCCGTGCGCATCGACGGGATCCCCGGGGCTTGGTCCACGAGTGAGCAGGGTCCGGTCGTCGAGCTCGCCGACGGCGAGCACCTGCAGTCCGGCGAGACCGCCCTCACCGGTCGCCACGCCTTCGGGTCGGTCGCCGAACGATCCGGCGTGTCCGTGCGCTCGGGCGACGTCGTGATCGAGATCGCCCGTCGCGGCGGCCAGGACATCGTCCGTCCCCGCGATCCCGCGCATCCGTACCTCACTCGATTCCGGGGCACGCCGACCTATGCGCCCAGCGAGACGTGGGCGACCCCCGGCCGGTTCATCGCCTACGACGCGCCGCAGGAGGTGACCGTCGGCTCGGCGGCCGAGGGGCTCCAGCACGTCTACGAGGCGCCGGGCGAGCTCGAGTTCGAGCACGACGGCTCCACGCATCGCCTGATCGCGTTCAACGGCCACGCACCCGGGGAGCTGCTCGTGCTCTTCACCGATGCGACGAGCGGGGTCACGACGTATGCCGCGAACCGCAGCCTCGACGTGGCCGCACCAGATGCCGACGGCAAGGTCCTCCTCGACTTCAACCGCGCCGTCAACCTGCCCTGCGCCTACACCGACCACGCGACGTGCCCGCTGCCGCCCGCGGGCAACCGCCTGTCGATCGCCGTCGAGGCCGGGGAGCAGACACCGCTCGAACGCGAGACGGCCTGATCAGATGAGCACCCCGACATGAGCACCCCGACATGAGCGCCGTCGACACCGACGTCGTCGTGATCGGCGGCGGGGCCATGGGCTCCGCGGCCGCGTGGCAGCTCGCCGCCCGCGGCCGTGAGGTCACGTTGCTCGAGCGCTTCGAGCCCGGCCATCGCCACGGCGCCTCGCACGGGGCATCCCGCAACTTCAACGTCGCATACGTCGAGCCCTCGCATGTCGCGATGCTCGTGGAGTCGCACCTGGCATGGCGTGAGCTCGAGGCCGAGACCGGGGCCTCGGTGCTCGACCAGGTGGGGCTCGTCAACCACGGAGGCGACGGCGCGGTCGACGACGAGGTGCATGCGGCCCTGGCCTCGGTCGGCATCCCCGGCGAGTTCCTCCCGCCAGAGGAGGCGCGTCGCCGGTGGCCGGGCATCCGCTTCGAGACGCGGGTGCTGCACCTGCCGACCGGCGGACGGCTGCACGCGGATGCCGCGGTGCGGGCGTTGCAGCAGACCGCGATCGCGCACGGGGCGAATGTCCGCCACCGCACGCCGGTGCGCGGCATCCGCGTGGAAGGCCCCGATCGGGTGCGCATCGAGACCGATGCCGACGTGATCACGGCCCGGCGGGTCGTCGTGACGGTCGGCGGCTGGACCTCGAAGCTCCTCGGCGACCTCGTGCCGCTTCCGAGGCTCGTCGTGACCCAGGAGCAGCCCGCGCATTTCGCCGTGCGCTCGGGCGACGACCCATGGCCGGGATTCAACCATCGTCCAGGCCCCGGTGACGACTGGTGGTACTCGGGCGTCTACGGCATGCTGACCCCTGGCGAGGGGGTCAAGGCCGGCTGGCACGGCGTCGGCCCGATCGTCGACGCCGACCTGCGCGACTACGAGCCCGAACCCGTGCAGTTCGCGGCGCTGCGCCGGTACGCCCGCGAGTGGCTGCCCGGCGTCGACGCCGAGGTCGCGACGCCCATCAGCTGCACCTACACCACGACGCCCGACCAGGTGTTCGTGCTCGACTCCGCCGGCCCGATCACCGTCGGGGCCGGGTTCTCGGGGCACGGATTCAAGTTCACCCCAGCGGTCGGACGCATCCTCGCCGACCTCGTCGACGGCCGGCCTGCCCCGGGCGTCTTCGGCCTGCGCCGCTTCGCCGGGGTGTGACGATGAGCGAACGGAGTACCCCATGACCGGCACCGAAGTGCTCGACCTCGAGCTCGTCGACTGGTTCGACCCCCGGGCCGTCGCGTTGCGCGCGGCCATGGACGAGGAGGTCGGCGCGCGGTACGCCCCCGACCTCGCCGACCTCGACCCGGCGACCGTGGCCGCGACCTCCGCCGCCCTCGCCATCGACCCCACGCACATCGAGGCGACGCTCATCGCGTCGTTCGACGGCGTCCCGGTCGGGCATGCGGCGCTGCGGCGTCTCGGTGACGAATGGGAGCTGAAGCGCGTCGTCACGCTGCCGTCGCACCGCGGGCGCGGGGTCTCCCGTGCGCTCATCGAGGAGATCGAGCACCTCGTCGTCGAGCGCGGCGGCTCGCGCCTCATCCTGCAGACCGGCAACCGGCAGCCCGAGGCGATCCGCCTCTACGAATGGCTGGGCTACCGGCCCATCCCGGTGTACGCGCCCTACGACGTGCTGCCGATGTCGCACTGCTTCGCACGCGACCTGCTCGGCTGAGCTGAGCTGAGCTGCGCCGCGCTGGGCTGCGCTGCGCTGGGCTGCGCCGTTCCCGTGCCGCGCCGTGCCGCCGCGTGCCGTGTCGTGCTGCGTCGCGGTGGCAGAGTGCGCTGGGCTGCCGGACTGCGCTGCGCCGCCGGACTGCGCTGCGCCACGCGCCGGCGAGTGTGACGTCGCGGGTCCCGCCTCGTCGCGATCGGCGTGACATTCGGCGTCATCCGCGCCCTCAAGAATCCCGAGTGAACCGATCGGATTACCCGGAATGAAGATATCGGTCGCCGCGTGAATCACCCGATTGCCCTGGTCGCCACGGCTCTCTAGCTTCGAGACATCCGCCCCGGAATGCCGGGTCGGAACGACGAGCAGGACGGAGCGAACGATGACCACCGAGGTGAGCGTCCGATTCGTGAGCGTGGACGACGAGCTGGCCGAGCCGCTGCTCGCGGATCTCGAGCGCGAGTACGACGGACGGTACGGCGACTTCTTCGGGGAGCCGGCGAGCACGGAACTGCTGCGCTACCCGGCGGCCGACTTCGCGCCGCCGCACGGCGCGTTCCTCCTGCTCCTCGCCGACGGCGAGCCCATCGCGGGCGGTGCGTTCCGCCGCTACGACGAGCACACCGCGGAGCTGAAGCGCGTGTGGACCCACCCCGAGCACCGAGGGCAGGGCCTCGGCAGGCGCGTCGTCGCCGAGCTCGAGCGGGCGGCGCACGAGCGCGGATATCGCGACATCACGCTGACGACCGGACCGCGCCAGCCCGAGGCCGTCGCGCTCTACCTCGCGAGCGGGTACGTGCCGCGCTTCGACCCGTCGCGCCCCGCCGAGGAGATCGGCATCCACGGGTTCGACAAGCACCTCGACTCCGCGCTCGACACCGCACGCGACGCCACGCCCGACACCGCGTTCAACTCGTCGGAGGTGCTCGCATGAGCGCCGTCGTGGGCGCTCGCGCCGAGAAGACGGATGCCTCGAGCCGACCCGCCGGCGCGGACGCATCCGCTCCCGGGCGACCCGCGGCCGACCCGGTCGAGCCGGGAACGCCGTCGGGCCCCGCTCATCCGGACGCCGGTCTGCGGGTCGTTCCCGTCAAGCACTGGGGCCGCTGGATCGCGTCGGCCGTCGTCGTCTTCCTCGTACTCCAGTTCCTGTGGTCGCTCGCGTCGAACCCGAAGTGGGAGTGGAACGTCTTCGCCGAGTACTTCTTCGGGCCGTCGGTCGTCAACGGACTGTGGCTCACGCTCTGGCTGACCGTGGTCGCCGGGGTCGCGGGCTTCGCGCTCGGCGCGGTGCTCGCGGTGTTCCGGCTCTCGAAGTCGCCCCTGCTGAACGCCGCGGCGTGGTGGTACATCTGGTTCTTCCGGTCGGTGCCGCTCGTCGTGCAGATCCTCGTCTGGTACAACCTCGGATACCTCTACCCGACGATCGGGCTGGGCACGCCGTTCACGACCGACTTCTGGATCGCCGAGTTCCAGACGACGACCCTCATCAGCGCGTTCGCGGCGGCCGCCATCGGCCTCTCGCTGCACCAGGCCGCGTACTCGGCCGAGATCATCCGCGCCGGCATCCTGTCGGTCGACCAGGGCCAGATCGAGGCCGCCGGCGCACTCGGCCTGCCCCGACGCATCCGCTTCTTCCGCATCACGCTGCCGCAGGCGGCGCGGGCCATCGTGCCGAACGCGTTCAACGAGATCATCGGCCTCGTCAAGGGCACCTCGGTCGTCTTCATCGTCGCGCTGCCCGAGCTCTTCTACACCGTGCAGGTCATCTACAACCGGAACCAGCGCGTCATCCCGCTGCTGCTCGTCGCGGTGGTCTGGTACGCACTCATCACGACGGTGCTCTCGGTCGCGCAGTACTACGTCGAACGGCGTTTCGCCCGCGGCGCCGTGCGCGAACTGCCGCCGACCCCGCTGCAGCGGGCGAGGCGCTGGGTGAGCACGCAGTGGGCGCGGCTCGGCGACGCGCCGAACGGGGCGGATGCCGCGGGGCCGGCGCCAGGCGGATCCGAAGCCGAACGTGAAGCCGAACCCACCGCGACGCGAACCGGAGGTGCCGCATGACCGCCACGACCCTCAGCCCTTCGTTCGACGGGCTCGCCGTCGCCGCCCCGGCGGCACGCGCGACCGTCGGCCGCGTGGAGATCACCGACGTCTCCAAGTCGTACGGCGCGAACCAGGTGCTGCGGGATGTCTCGCTCACCGTCGAGCCGGGGCAGGTCGTCGCCCTCATCGGCCCGTCGGGCTCCGGCAAGTCGACGCTGCTGCGCACGATCAACCACCTCGAGACGGTCGACCGCGGGTCGATCACCGTCGACGGGCAGTACATCGGCTACGAGCGCAAGGGCGACACGCTGCACGAACTCCGCGAGGCCGAGATCCTGCGCCGGCGCACGCAGGTCGGTCTCGTGTTCCAGAACTTCAACCTCTTCCCGCACCTCACGGCGATCGAGAACATCATCGAGGCGCCGGTCGCCCTGCGCCGGCAGGATCGCGGGCAGGCCCGATCACTGGCGGAGGCTCTGCTGTCGCGAGTGGGTCTGGCCGACAAGGCCGACCACTACCCGCGCCAGCTCTCGGGTGGGCAGCAGCAGCGCGTCGCGATCGCACGGGCACTCGCGCTCTCGCCGAAGGTGCTGCTCTTCGACGAACCGACGAGCGCCCTCGACCCCGAACTCGTCGGCGAGGTGCTCGATGTCATCAGGGGCCTCGCCCGCGACGGCACGACGCTCATCATCGTGACCCACGAGATCGGCTTCGCGCGCGAGGTCGCCGACCGCGTCGTGTTCCTCGACAACGGAGAGATCCTCGAGCAGGGCACCCCCGCCGAGGTGCTGCGCAGTCCGCGGCATCCGCGCACCAGAGACTTCCTCGCGAAGGTGCTCTGACCGAGCACCGGGGCGAGCAAGACCCGGCGCGGCATCTGCGGTGCCGCGCCGGGATATCCGAGAACCGACCCGGCCATCGGACGAGCACAACACTAGGAGAGTCCCCTCATGGCAATCAACAAGAAGCAGGTCTGGGTGATCGTCGCGGGCGTCGCGGCGGTGGCCCTGGTCGGCGGCGGCATCGCGTGGGCCGTCGGCGCCGGCGCCTCCGCGTCGGCCGACGACGACGCGGCCGGCACGACCGGCACGACCGAGGAGCAGGTGGCGGCCGCGACGCAGTTCGACCTCACCTCGCAGAACGCGGTCGACCGGCCGAGCATCGAACCGGTGCAGGCCGCCGTCGACGCGCTCGAGGCGAGCGGGTTCACCCCGATCGAAGACGGCAAGCTCACCGTCGCCGTCTCGCCGTACGCGGCACCGCTCGGCGTGCTCGCATCCGATGACGACAAGACCGTCATCGGCAGCGAGGCGGACTTCGGTTCGCTCATCGCCGACGGCCTCGGGCTCGAGTACAACCCGGTCGCCGTCAACTGGGCGGACTGGCCGCTCGGCATCCAGTCGGGCAAGTACGACCTCATCGCCTCGAACGTCACGGTGACCGAGGAGCGCAAGGAGCTCTACGACTTCGCGAGCTACCGCCAGGACCTGCTCGGCTTCTACGTGAAGGCCGACAGCGACATCGACGAGATCGCGGGCTCCGAGGACATCTCGGGACTGAAGATCGTCGTCGGCTCGGGCACGAACCAGGAGAAGATCCTGCTCGCCTGGAACACGGAGCTCGAGGACGCCGGCGAGGCACCGGCCGAACTCGTGTACTACGACGACCAGGCCGCCTCCGACCTCGCGCTCTCGTCGGGTCGCGTCGACGCGAGCTTCGGTCCGAACGCCACCGCCGCGTACCGCGCGGCCACGACCGGTGAGACCAAGCTCGTCGGCACCCTGAACGGCGGCTGGCCCGAGACCGCGCCGATCGCGGCCGGCACGGCCAAGGGCAACGGCCTCATCGAGTCGGTGCAGCTCGTACTGCAGTCGATCATCGACGACGGCACCTACGACGAGGTGCTCGAGCGGTGGGCGCTCACGAGCGAGGGCATCGACGCTTCGGAGATCAACCCGCCCGGGCTCCCGAAGTCCGAGTAGCACGACCCGAGGAGCACGACCTGAACGACGGATGCCGCGGGGCCGATCGACCGGTGCTGGTCGGCCCCGCAGCATCCGACACCTGACCGAGGCCGGGACCGAGCGGCCGCATCCGACGGAAGGCGAGACGCATGGGAGACATCGAGCGATTCATGCTGATGCTCGGCGCGAGCGGATACACCGCGGCGTTCATGCTGCCGGCTGCGGAGCTCGTGTTGGCCCAGGAGAGCGCCGCTCGATCGAAGGCGGTGCGTGCGTGCCAAGGCGGAACCGGAACATGCGAGGCCGGGTGCCACCGGCTCAGCGAGCGGCGCGTCGACCGCGTCTTCGCCCGGATGACCGCCGGCCTTCGGCCGGACTGAGACTGACCGCCGGCCTTCGGCCGGACTGAGCACGTGCACCCGAACGGTGATGCATCGCGGCGTACCCAAGTGGTCCAAGGGAGCGGACTCATAGCCCGCCATTCGCAGGTTCGAATCCTGCCGTCGCGTCGAAGTGCAGGGTGCACCGGCCAGGGCGCCGCTCGTTGCACGGCCGAGTGCGAACTCGTGACGCCCGTCAGGCGGTGATCGACTCGGGCGGGGATCGACTCAGGCGGCGATCGACCGTGTGGTGCTCGGCACGTCGATCGTGAACGCGAACAGCCGGATGCGCCGGTCGCCGTCGACGATGTCTCGCTCCCGTTCGCTCAGTCGAGCGAAGCCGAGGCGGCCGTAGAGCCGGTGCGCGCCGGTCATCTGCTCGCCGCTGTTCATCACGACGCGCTCGAGGCCGCGCAGTCGGGCGAGTTCGATCGCCAGGCGGGTGAGCGCCTCACCGACGCCTCGCCCACGCGCGGGCGGATCGACGGCGAGCAGGCGGAAGTCGAGCTCGCCCCGTTGGGCGAGCGGGGAGATCGTGCCGCCGCGTCGAGGGGTGGCGACGCTGCCGAGCAGCTCGCCCGTCTCGCGATCGGCCGACCCACACCTGGTGCTCGCGGGCGCGTGGCGCGACGTCGAGGATGGAGGCGCGGTATCCGTCGGAGAGCTCGTACGCGTGCTCGTAGGCGCGCAGTGAGAGCGCGGCGACGGCCTCGAACTCGTCGTCTCGCACGAGCCGGATCACGAGGTCGTCGCGGTCGTGCAGCGGAAGCCGATAGTCGACGTGGTCGATGCGGGCGTCGGATGTCGCGGCATCAGCGCTGCTCTCTCGATCGGCGCTCTCTCGATCGGCGATCTCTCGATCGGCGCGGGCCGGCTCCTTCGCCGGCTCGGTGCTCGGACCACCGGCAGACGGCGTGAACCGCTCGTAGCCGAGTCGTTCGTAGAGCCGCTGCGCGGGGAGGTTCAGCGTGCCCGTGTCGAGCACGACGGCCGGAGCGCCCCAGGTGAGCGCCTCCTCCTGGGCCGCGAGGGCGAGCGCCTCGCCGATGCCACGGCCGCGACCCTCTGGCGCGACGGCCAGCAGGCGCAGTTCGGCCTCCTCGTCGACCGCCAGTCGCGACTGCGCCGAGCCCGCGCGCAGGAGGCTCACGGTGCCGATGATCGTGCTGCTGCCGACCGTGCCGGGGTTGAGCGTGCTGCTGCCGACCGTGCCGGGGTCGGGCGTGCTGCTGCCGACCGTGCCGGGGTCGGGCGTGCTGCTGCCGACCGTGCCGGGGTCGGGCGCCCCGCCGTCGACCGCGACGAGCACGGCGCCTGAGGCCGCGCGGTCGGCCACGGCGTTCACGAGCGCGCGTCGCTCGGGAGGCACGGGCAGGTGCCCGTACGGGCCGGCCGCGAACGCCCGCTCGGTGAGCGCGGCCACGGCGGGGTACTCGTCGGCGTGCGCAACACGGATCGTGAACGCGGTCGACCCGGCCATCAGGCGGCCACCGGGGTCACCGGGGCGGCCGAGTGGCGGCTGGAACGGGACTCGTGGCCGCCGCCCGCGAAGGCGGGTCGGGTCGCGTACGGGTCGCCCTCGCCCCAGAGCGTCGTCGGGAACTCGCGTCGCAGCACCGGGAAGACCTCGGAGGCGAGACGGTCGAGCTGCTCGTGCTGCTGCTCGACGGGCAGGGTCGTCGGAAGGCTCACCGACTGCAGGTCGTGACCGAACACCTCGTGGAACCGGGCGATCTTGTCGATGACCTGCTGGGGGCTGCCGACGAGGGCAGGACCCTCGGCGATCGCGTGATCGATGTCGCGGAAGGGCGTGTTGTTGCCCGGGACGTTGGTGGCTGCCACCAGCGCATCGTAGACGGGTCCGTAGAGCTCCTTGGCCTGCTGCGTCGTGTCCGCGAGGTAGAGCGAGCCCGATCCCGCGCCCACGTAGGCGACGCGGGGGTCGTGGCCGTGCCTGGCGAACTCGTCTCGGTAGTGCCGCACGAGCACCGCGTAGTTCTGCAGCGGCTGGATCGCGTTGGCGCTGAACAGTGGATCGCCCCACTTGGCTGCGAGGGCGGCCGAGGCGAGCGTCGTGGCCGAGCCGTGCCAGACTCGGGGCGCCCCGTCGAAGGGCCGGGGGAGCGTCGTCGTGGCGTGCTGCGCGCGCGTGTAGGGCGTGGCCGCCCATTCGACGTCGGTCTCGCGCCAGAGGCGCCGCAGCAGCGCGTACTTGTCGGCGAGGAGTTCCCATTGATCGTCGATCTCGAGCCCGAACAGGGGGAACTGGGCCGCCTCGTTGCCCTTGCCGATGGTCAGCTCGAGGCGGCCGCGCGAGAGCTGGTCGATCGTCGCGTAGTCCTCGGCGACCCGCACCGGGTCGAGCACCGAGAGCACGGTGACGCCCGTGTGCAGGCGGATGCGCGAGGTCGTCGCGGCGATCGCGCCGAGCAGCACCGTAGGCGAGGACGACAGGAAGTGCCCGGCGTGACGCTCGCCGACCGAGAACGCGTCGAAGCCGAGGCGCTCGGCGCGCCTGGCGGACTCGACGGTCTGGTCGAGCCGGTCCGCCGTGCTCACGAGTCGCCCGGTGATGGGATTCTCGACGTGCGGGACGATGTCGAGCAGCTGGAATCGCATGGCTCAGGCCCCCGTGCTCGTCGCCTCGACCCGCGCGAGCGGGGTCTTCTCGCCGGCCTCGACGCCGACCGGCAGACGGTTGCCGGAGGGCGGCAGCGGGCAGGTCGCGTAGTCGGTGTACGCGCACGGCAGGTTCACCGCGCGGTTGAAGTCGAGCACGACCGTGCCGTCTTCGGCGGGCGCGGCGATCGCGAGGCTGCGGTTCGCGGCGTACGTGGTGAGCCCGCTCGTGGCATCGGTGAACAGCACGAAGAGGCTGCCGGGTTCCTTGCCGTTGAAGGCGATCAGGCGGAACGTCTCGCCGCGCAGAACGAACTCGACCTCGCCGGGTGCCTCGTAGACGTGCTGGAGACCCTCGACGGCGGCGTCGACCGTGATCTCGCGCGGTTCGTCGAACGGCACGAACCGGCCGGGCGCGAGCCAGCGCGGGTTCGGCAGGTACGTCGGCGTGCCCGAATACGCCGCGAGGAACGGGAAGGCCGGGTCTCGCGGTCGCACGATGTCGTTGCCGCCGCGGCGGGCGACCTCGATGGCGAGTTCGCCGGAACGGAGCGTGACGCCGCCTCGCTCTGGGATCGCGCCGAATCCGTGCCGCCCCTCGAGCGCGACGCCGTCGAGCTCGAGCACGTCGCCCTCGTCGAGTTCGACGACCGGGCCCGCGTCGCTCGTCGACCAGCGGCCGGGTGCGCCGGGCAGGCGCTGCGGCTCGGTGCCCAGCCAATGCAGGCCCGTCACGGCGAGGAAGCCATGGCCGTTCGCCCGGGCCGCCTCGTGGTCGCGGTGCCACTCCTCCCATTCGCGGGCGAAGGCGGCGCGGTCGAGGGGCGCGGCCGTGGGCGCGGCCGATGTCACGGGGGCGGATGTCACCGTGGCGGATGCCTCGGCACCGGATGCCTCGGCACCGGATGTCTCGGCAGTGGCGTTCGTGGAGCTCAGCGTGTCGGTCATGTGGGAATGCTAGGCAGGTCGCAAGGGGCTTCTGGGAGTCGTGACGGAAGGTTTCGGGCGGGCGTCACGGGGCGTAACTCCGTGCGCGAAGGCGAGATCGGCCGCGCGGGCATTCGCGGACCAGTGTGGGCGCGTGGGGCGAATCGGCGCCGTGTGGAGTGGGCGTGTGCGTGTGCGTGTGCGTGTGAGTGTGAGTGTGATCGAGTGAGATCGGGGCCTTGTGGATGGGTGCGCATGAGCCGGGTCGCTTGAGTCGCGGGCTCGCGCCGCGCGCGTCATGGAGGCGTGTTGTGCGGTGTTCATGCGGCGGCGTCGGCCGTCGTGAGTTCGAAGCGTCGGCGGCCCCCGAGCCTCGGTCGTTGCTCGGGGTCGACGTGCGGAGGCGGGATGAACCAGACGGCGTCGGCGGAGGCGCGGATCTGCCAGCCCTCACGATGAACGACGTGATGGCAGAAGGAGCACAGCAGGACACCGTTGCTGAGATCGGTGCGACCTCGGTGTCGATGCCACCAGCGGATGTGGTGCGCCTGGACGTAGCCGATGTTGCGACCGCAGCAGGCGCAGCCGCCATCGCGCTCGGCGAGGGCGATGCGCTGCGCCGAGGTGAAGAACCGCTTCGTTCGCCCGACATCGAGCGGCAGGCTCGCGCCGTCGAGCACGACCGGGATGAGATCGGCGTCGGTGGCGAGTCGGCGTGCCGCGGCGGCGGAGATCGGTCGATCGAGTCCGTCGACCTCGGCCGTGCCGAGCTGGTCGGTGAGCGCCGCGAGGTCGAGCCTCACGACCACGGTCGCGGCGGCGGCGTTCGGCATCGAGGAGCAGCCGAGGGCATGCCTGGCGAGGTCGGCGAGCGCGTCGGCCTGCAGTTGCGGGATGCTGCGCTCATCAGCGAGCACGGGGCCGCACTCATCGGCGAGCGCGTCGGCCGGGAGCTGCGGGATGCTGCGCTCGTCGGCGAGCATCGGGCCGGCGCCGTCGTTCGGGTGCGCGCGCCGGCGGGCGAGCACCTCGGTGACGATCGTCTCGAGGGCGGCCTTGACCGGCGCCGCGGTGACGGGATCGAGTCGCGCCCGGATGAGCACCATTCCCGATGCGTCTTCGGTGATCGTGACCGAGCGCTGTGCGAGCAGGTGTTCCTCGCGCGGTTCGACGCCGTCGGGGTCGAGCCGTGCTTCGGCCGCGCGCACGGCGCGGGTGAGGATCGAGAGCGGCGTGCCGATGGCGAACCGTGTGAGTTCTGCCTCATACGCGTCGAGTCGGTCGGTGCTCGTGCGGATGGCGACGCGGTCGAGCATGGTCGCGATCGCATCGGCGGCGTCGATCGAGATCGAGGCGCTCGCGAGAGCTGCGGCGACCTGCGGTCGCTTGGCAGGGAGGCGCTCGCCGGTGATGGATGCGCGGGGCCGTGCGGACTCGCCCACGCGCACGAGCCTGCCGGCGTCGGCGAGCGATTCTGCGGTGACTGCTGCGACGAGTTGGATGGCATTGCGATGCCCGTGCTGCTTCGCGAGGCCCTCGGTGCCGTAGCCGCCCCGCGATCGCTGTGCGACCTCGGCGGCGAGCCCCGCGAGAACGGTTGCGGCCTCGCGACGGAGTTGCGCCGCGGCCTGCATCGCACGCACGAGCCCGGCGTCGGTCATCGTGGGCGGCCCCCACGAGGCATCCGTCGTCATGCTCGGCGGCGAATCGCCGGCATGCGCGGGCAGCGCGGCGGACCACTCGTCGTGCAGCGCGGCGAGAGCTGCGTCGAGGGCCGCCGTCGGGTTGGTCATGTCTCGAGTCTGGCAGGACCCACCGACATTCGAAGTCGGCGAATATCACGTCTGATCTGGACTATTGCCTGTGGAGAACTCGTGAAGTTCGCCCCCTGTGGAGGACGAGTCGCGGTGAAAGGAGGAGGACGAGTCGCGGTGAAAGGAGAAGAACGAAAGCGGGAGCAGGAGGTCGTGCGAGAGCAGGAGGGGTGGCGGAGCAGGAGGGGTGGCGAACAGGAGGTGGTGGGAGCAGGAGGTGTGGCAGGTGCTGGGGGTCGGCGACGCGGGAGGGCGTCCGGCCGGCTCAGCCGACACGCACGGCGCTGCGATCGAACGCCGAGATCGCCACTGCCGCGGCGGAGAGCGCGGCGAACACGGCGGCGGCCGTCGCGAAGCCCGCGGCGGGTGTCGCACCGCCGATGAACAGGCCGATGCCGGCGGCGAGGCATACGGCTCCCGCGAGACGCTGGGCCAGCGCCAGGACACCGGCCCCGACGCCCGCGGACTCCGCCGGCGCATGATCCAGCGTCAGCGTCTGGTTGGAGGGGATGGCCAGCCCGGAAAGCACGCCGTGCACCGATCCGACGACGACGGCGATGAGCACCAGCGGGGGCGAGCCGGTGGAGACGAGCACGGCCTCCACGGCCACGGCCACCGCGCCGGCGCCGAGCACGAACGTGATGCCGCGGCGCCCGAACCGCGTGGCGACCCGCCAGCTCTGCATGCTCCCGACGGCCATGCCGAGTGCGCGCGGGGCGAGCAGGAGCGCCGCCGTCAGCGCCGACAGCCCGAGGCCGTCGATGAGGAAGAGCGTCGTGACGATGCCGAGCCCGAGCCCGGAGCCGAAGATGAGCGTGGCGACCCCGGTGCCGAGCATGAAGCCGCGTGAGCGCAGGAGCAACGGATCGACCACGGGCGACCCGCGGCGACGGGCGAGTCGGCGTTCCCACCCGGCGAACGCCAGCCCGGCGAGCGCGGCCACGACGAGCCAGAGCGGCCCTCCCGGCACGCCGGCGGTGACCGGCAGCATGAGCGCGAGGATCGCCGCCATGAGCAGGGCGAGGCCGGTCAGGTCGAAGCCATTCCGCCGATCGCCCGTTCGCGGTGCAGGCGGCAGCACCGCGAGATTGAACACGAGCAGCGCGAGTACGACCGGCACCGAGAGCAGCACCACGAACCGCCAGCCGAGACCGGGCGCGGCCGCCGCGAGGATCCAGCCGGCGACGGGCGGCGAGACGAGTCCGGCGATCGAGGCCGAGACCGTGTACGCGCCGATCGCCTTCGCCCGCGCCGGCCCGGTGAACAGGTCTTGGAAGTACCCGAGCACCTGCGGGTTCACGAGCCCGGCGCCGAGACCCTGCACCAGCCGTCCGACGATCGCGACGTTCGCGTCGCCGGCCCCCGCCGCGAGGAGCCCGCCGACCGCGAAGAGCAGCAGCCCCACGAGATAGGGCACCCGCCGCCCGAACACGTCGCCGAGCCGCCCTCCGGGCAGGAGCGCCGCCCCGAACGCGAGCGAGTATCCGGCGACGAGCCATTGCACCTGCCCGGCGTCCGCACCGAGGTCGTCGCGGAGTCCCGGCACCGCGAACGGGAACGCCGCCTGGTCGATGATCGTCACGAATCCCGTCGACACGCCGAGCGCGAGCACACGCCCCGACGTGCGATCCAGTGGGGTCGCGGATGCCGCGGGCCTCACGCTGTGCTCGCGGGGGCCATGCTCACGTCGGTCGTGCTCACGCGCGCCGTGCTCACGCGCGCCGTGCTCACGCGCGCCGTGCCCGCGCCGGCCGTGTCCGCGCCGGCCGCGCTCAGGCAGGCCGTGTTCATGCGAACGTGCGCTCGACGTCGACCGGGCCGCCCGTCGCCGCGAAGTCCTCGCGCACCGCCGTCAGCAGGTCGGCGTCGACCAGCACGTCGGCGACGGTGGCCGCGAGGCCGTACGCGGCATCCGTCACCGCCTCGACGGACGCGGGGGAGCCGGCGTACTCGGCGAACTCGCGCGTGTGCAGCGCGATCTCGGGCGGCGCGATCGCGATGACCGGGTGGATGCCGGGCAGGCGCTGGCTGATGTTGCCGAAGTCGGTCGATGCGGCCTGGGCGCCGGGCGCGTCCGCCGCGCGCAGCACGCGTCGGCCCCGCTCGGCCTGCGCGAGCGCCCATCGGGCCGCGAGCGGCGCGTTGTGGCGGATCGGCAGGCTGAACGGCTGCGGGTCCCACCTGACCTCCACGCCGGTGCCGGTCGCGAGCGCGATGCCGTGCGCGATGTCGTCGACGCGCGCCGAGAGCTCGCGCAGGGTCGAGGTCTCGTGCGAGCGCACGTAGTACTCGAGCTCGGCGCGCTCGGGCACGACGTTCGGACGGGCGCCGCCGTCGATCACGACGCCGTGGATGCGGTCGCCCGGCGGAAGGTGCTGCCGCAGCAGGCCGACCGCCTGGTAGTTGAGCGCCGCGGCGTCGAGCGCGTTGCGACCCTGGAAGGGCGCGGCCGCGGCGTGCGCGGCGACCCCGTGGTAGACGATGCGCACGATGCGGCGGCCGATGAAGACGGGATCGGCGAGGTCGGCCCCGAACGGATGCGCCATGACCGCGACGTCGACGTCGTCGAAGGCGCCGACGCGTGCGAGCAGTTCCTTGCCGTTGCCGCCCTCCTCGGCCGGCGTGCCGAGCAGCAGCACCCGACCGGGCACCGAGGCGGGATCCTGCCGCCTCGCCTCGGCCAGCGCGAGGAACGCGCCGACGGATGCCGCGGCGATGACGTTGTGCCCGCAGGCGTGGCCCACCCCGGGCAGCGCGTCGTACTCGGCGAGCACGGCGACGGTCGGGCCGGTGACGGCACCGGGAGCAACGGAGGGGTCGACCGCGGGCAGCTCGGCGATGAGCGCGGTCGGCAGCCCGAAGGCGCCGAGCTCCGAGCGGATGCCGCGGGCTGCGAGCGTCTCCGCGACGGCGGCTGCGCTCTCGACCTCGGCGAACGCGGGCTCGGCGAGCGCGAACAGGTGCGCGGAGAGCGCGCCGAGCGCCGGGGCCAGGTCGTCGACCGCCGCGGCGAGGGCGGCGCGAAGTTCGGGCGGGGCCCCGTCATGCGGTGAGGCGATGGGCGGCGCCGCGCCCGCGAGGCGTTCGGCCTCGCGGGCGACGGCGTCCAGGTGCAGGGTGCTCGGCGTCGTGGGCCGGGCACCGATCCGCACGCCGTGCGTCGCGGCGGTCACACGCCGACCGCGGCGCCCGCGAGCTCGGAGCGTTCGCCCGAGGCATCCGCTCGCTCGCCGTGGTCGACGGCTGCGTCGGCCGGAGAGGTCTCGACTCCAGACGTGACGGCGCCCCACGCCTCGGCGAGCAGCCGGTACGACGCGACCCGCGCCTCGTGGTCGTGCGTGATCGTCGTGATGAGCAGTTCGTCGGCGCCGGTCGCACGCTGCAGCGTCTCGAGCTGCGCGACGACGCTCGCGGGCGAGCCCACGAAGCGGGTGTCGAGGCGATCCTGCACGGCGTCGAGTTCGATGCTCGAGAGCTCGGCCTCGGGCCTCGCCTGCTCGGGGCGCGGGTACGGCACGGCGCCCTGGCCCTCGCGGATCGAGAGCACCCACTCCGCATAACCGCTCGCGAGACGGCGGGCCTCGTCGTCGGTCGGCGCGACGACCACGTCGACCGAGACGATCGTGTGCGGCCGCTCGAGCTCGGCCGAGGGCCGGAAATGCGCGCGGTACTCGGCGACGGCGGCCAGCACGCCGCTCGGCGCGACGTGGTAGTTCGCGCCGAACCGAAGGCCGAGCCGCCCCGCGAGGCGGGCGCTCTCGCCCGCGCTCGATCCGTGCACCCAGAGCTCCACGGGATTGCGGGTCGCGGGCTGGGCCTGCACGGTGACGCCGTCGGGCCGGTTGTCGTCGGCGTAGCGCACGGGGCCGGCGAAGAAGTCGCGCAGCGCGTCGACGTCGTCGGCGAACCGGCCGGCATCGCCGTCCGTGCGCCCCAGGAGTCTCGCCTGCAGCGCGAACCTGACCCGATCGAAGCGGAACGGGCGCTGCGGCGGCACCACGAGCCCGTCGATCACCTCGTTGGGGGCCGGCGAGGCGACGACGGCCCCGGACTCGGGGGCTGCCGGCGCCTGAACCGGTGCGTGAACCGGCGCCTCGACGGAGACCGCGGACGGCGCGGGCGCCGGCGCCTCGGGGCCGAGCGGCACCACGGGCGACGCGGGCGACGGCGGGGTCGCGGGCACGGCCGCGCCCGAGGCATCCGCAGCGCTTGCCTTCGTTGGTGGAATTCCGCTGCGACCCAGGCCGAGGTCGACCCGGCCGGGCCAGAGCGCCGCGACCGTGCCGAACGCCTCGGCGACCTGCAACGGCTCGTAGTTGCCGAGGATCGTCGCCGCCGTGCCCACGCGGATGCGCTCGGTCGAGGCGGCGAGGATGCCGAGGAAGGTGTGCGGCGCGGCACCCGCGACGCCCGGGTTGAGGTGGTGCTCGGCCAGCCAGTAGCGCGCGTAGCCGAACGACTCCGCCCGGCGGGCGAGGTCGATCGAGCGGTGCAGCGCCTCGCCGGCGTTCGAGCCATCGGCGATCGGCACGAGGTCGAGCACCGCGAGCGGCACCCGGCGGGCGGGCTCCTGCGACTCAACCGGCACGGCGCACCTCCTCGGCATCGCGAACGGCCGCGACCCGTGCGCCGGGCTCCGGCAGCTCGAGGTTCTGCCGCAGCGTCGCGCCCGGTTCGTATTCGGTGCGGTGGACGCCGCGATCCTGCAGCTCGGGCACGACGCGCTCGACGAACTCGTCGAGGCCGTGCGGCGAGGTGGTGCCGACGATGACGAAGCCGTCGGTCGCGCGCTCCTGCACGTATCGGTCGAGCTCGGCGGCGATGTGCGAGGGCGTGCCGATGAACGACTGGCGTCCGGCGACCTTGATGACGAGCTCGCGGATCGAGAGCCCCTCGGCCTCGGACTGCGCCCGCCAGGCTCGCGCGATCTGCACGGCATTGGGGAAGCGCGGCGCCCAGCCCTTCGTGATCGTGCCCGCGACCGTGTCGGCCGGGCCCTCGCCCGGATCGAAGGCGGGCAACGGGCCGTCGGCGTCGTACTCCGAGAGGTCGGTGCCCCACAGCTGTTCGAGCGCCGTGATCGCATTGCGCGGCGTGACCTGGGCGAGCGAGGTCGCCCGTGCGACCTCCTCGGCCTCGGCCTGCGTGTCGCCGATCGCGAAGGTGACCGCGGGCAGGATCTTCAGGGAGTCCTCGGTGCGGCCCCGGCCGGCGAGCCGGCCCTTCACGTCGGCGTAGAACGTGCGCGCCTCGTCGAAGGCGCTGTGCCGGGAGAAGATGACCTCGGCGTGCTCCGCGGCGAAGTCGCGGCCGTCGGCGGAGTCGCCGGCCTGCACGATCACCGGGTATCGCTGCGGGCTCGCGGGAGTCGTGAACCGGCCGTGCACGTCGAACTGCGGTCCGCGGTGCGCGAAGGCGCCGACCTCGGCGGCATCCTGGGCGAGGAACCGCCCTGCGGCGCGGTCGGCGGCGAGGGCATCGGCTGGCCAGCTGTCCCAGAGCTCCTTCGCGAGGCTCACGAACTCGGTCGCGCGCCGGTAGCGGTCGGCATGGTCGAGGTACCCGCCGCGGCGGAAGTTCGCACCATGGAACGCATCCGAGCTCGTGACCACGTTCCACCCGGCGCGCCCGTCGGAGAGGTGGTCGAACGTCGAGAGCTGGCGCGCGAGCTCGTACGGCTCGTTGAAGGTCGCGTTCAGCGTGCCGACGAGGCCGATGTGCTCGGTCACCGCGGCGAGGGCGGTGAGCACGGCGAGCGCGTTCGGCCGACCGACCACGTCGAGCTCGTGCAGCTGCCCCTTGTGCTCGCGCAGGCGCAGGCCCTCGGCCAGGAACAGGTAGTCGAAGCGGCCGCGCTCGGCGGTGCGCGCGAAATGCTCGAACGCGGTGAAGTCGATCTGGCTGCGCTGCAGCGGGTCGGCCCACAGGGTCGTGCTGTTCACGCCCGGGAAATGGGCGGCCAGGTGCACCTGGCGCTTGGCGCTGGTCATGCGGCGGTCTCCTCGATCGTTCGTGCGGTGCTGTACCGGTTCTCGGGCAGCTCGAAGCCGAGCCGTTCGCGCAGGGTCGGCCCCGAGGCATCCGCTCGCCCGAGTGACGGCAGCACCCAGTCGGCGAGCTGCTCGAGATCGCGTGGCAGGCGTGCCGGGCGGATGCGCACGCCGTCGTAGCCGAGCGCGGTCCAGGCGTCGATGCGCTCGAGCAATTGGTCGGGCGTCCCTGCGAAGACGAGGGCGTCGGATGCCACGGGCGAGCCGTTCTGCTCATCGAGGCGTTCGAGCGCGGCACGTGCGCCCGCCGGCGTGGATTCGAGCACGACGAGCACCTCGGCGAGCACCGAGAGCGGCCGGCCGGAACGACCGGTGCGGGCCTCGGCGTCGCGCACCTCGGCGAGGATCGACGTGGACTGTGCATCGTCGTGCGGGGTGACGAACACGAGGTCGGCGCTCGTCGCGGCGAGCTCGTACGGGATCGTCTGGTGGGCGAGCACCGCCACGAGCGGCTGGCCCTGCGGTGAGCGCGGCACGATCGAGGCGCCCTTCACGTCGAACCACTCGCCCTCGAACTCGGCGCCGTGGATCCTCTCGCGGTCGATGAAGCGGCCGGTCGCGGCATCCCGGATGATCGCGTCGTCCTCCCAGCTGTCCCAGAGGCGGCGGACGACCTCGACGACGTCGCGCGCCTCGTCGAACCCCGCGCGGATCTGCTCCGAGTCGCCGGCGAGCAGCGCCGCGACGTCGACCGTCGGCACGGTGCGGCGGCCGAAATGCGCGGCCTCGTGCGGCGAGCCCGAGAGCTGCGGTCGCCAGCCGGCACGACCCCGGCTCGCGAAGTCGAGCGTCTGCAGGCCGGTCGCGACGTGGAACGGCTCGGTGTGCGTGGTCGTCACGGTCGGCACGAGGCCGATGCGGCTCGTGACCGGGGCGACGAACGAGGCGATGAGCAGGGCGTCGAGGCGGCCCCGCACCTGGTCGGTGCGGTCGTCGGGCGTCCAGAGCGTCGAGGACTGCAGGCCGAGGGCGTCCTCGATGGTCACGACGTCGACGTCGGCGCGTTCGGCGGCCTGCACGAGGTCGCGCCAGTATCGGCGGCCGAACAGCTCGGCCGGGCGTGCGGAGGGATCTCGCCAGGCGGCGGGGTGCCAGCCGGCTCCGTCGAGCGCGACGGCGATGGTGGTCGTTCGTGTCATGCCGACCACGTTCGACCCTGGGCGCGGTGCTCGCAAGGACCGTCGTCACGCACGCGAACTCTTCGCAACACGCCTTCACCGGAGGACTCGCGACGTCGTCATCCGCACGTCACAGGTCGTCGCAATCGCAACACTCGTTCACCCCGGGTCACAGGGCGTGACGCGGGTTGCCCGGGGCATCCGCGGCCGGGAACAGTGTGGCCGAGCCGCCGACGCGAAGACCGCCGAGCCCGTCGCGAATCGCCGAGAAACAGGGGAGACCATGACTTCGATCACCGAGACCGATCGCGCTGCACGTACTGAGGCGGTGCACGACCTCCCGCGTGACGGGCGTCGTCCGGCGCTCTCGAGCCTCGCGTTCCTGAGCCCGGGCAACTACGACGACGATCGCCCCGGGGTCGGCCTCGAGGAGACGCTCCTCCTGTTCGAGACCGGCGAGCGACTGGGATTCGACGGCGCATGGGTGCGCCAGCGGCATCTCGAGCACGGCGTCTCCTCGGCCGCGGTGTTCCTGGCCGCGGCGTCGCAGCGCACGTCGCGGATCGCCCTCGGCACCGGGGTCATCCCGATCGGGTACGAGAGCCCGTTCCGGCTGGCCGAGGACCTCTCGACGGCCGACGTGCTGTCCGGCGGACGGTTGCAGGTCGGGCTGAGCGCGGGGCGGCCACCGCATGTCGACCTCATCGGCGAGAGGGTGTTCGACGGCGACTGGAGCGCCCAGGACTTCTCGCACTCGCGCATCGAACGGCTCCTGGACAACCTCGGCGGCGACTTCATCGGCGACGAGGACACGGTCATCCACTCGCCGGGAAACGTGCAGCGTCCGCGTCTGCAGCCCTACAGCCCCGGCCTGCGCGATCGCGTCTGGTACGGCGGCGGATCCCTCGGGTCGGCGGAGTGGGCCGGTGCGCACGGGCTCGGCCTGCTGACCGGCAACATCGTCTCCGGCGAGACGAGCGACGACTTCGCGACCGCCCAGGTCGCCGTGCTCGAACGGTACCGCCGCGCGTTCGGCGGTCGAGGCGCGCCGAGGATCGCCCTCGGTCGCGTCGTGGTGCCCACCGACGGCGCCGATCGTCGCACCCGCGCCCGGTACGAGGAGTATCGCGCGAGCCGGGTCGATCGCACGCTGGCGCCGCACGGCGAACGACGCACCCTCTTCGCGCCCGACCTCGTCGGCCGCGCGGACGACCTCGTCGAGCGGCTGCTGGCCGACCCCGCCGTCGCACAGGTGACCGACCTGCGCCTCGAACTGCCCTACGAGTTCTCGGGCGACGACTACGTGCAGATCCTGCACGACGTGGCGACGCGCGTGGCGCCCGCGCTCGGCTGGTCGCCCGACGGGGGAGCAGCCTGATGGCGAGGTACCTCGGCGGTCGGGTGCTGCAGGCGGTCGGCGTGCTCTGGGCCGCCTACACGGTCGCGTTCTTCGTGCTCTACGTGCTGCCGGGCGACCCGGTGTCGCTGCTGGCGGGCGTCGACGCGAACGATGTCAGCCCCGAGCAGCTCGATGCGTTGCGTGCCCGGTTCGGCCTCGACCGACCGCTCCTCGTGCAGTACCTCGGCCACCTGCTCGGCGTGCTCCGCGGGGACCTCGGAACCTCGATCGTGACCGGCGTTCCGGTGAGCCGCGTGCTCGCCGACGCGATCCCGCCGACGCTCGCGATCGCCGGTGCCGGCCTCCTGCTCGCCGTGCTCTTCGGCGCGGGCCTCGCGATCGCGGCGAACTTCACCCGTCGCCGGTGGCTCGCGAACGTGCTGCTCGGCCTGCCGCCGCTCGGCGTGGCGATCCCGTCGTTCTGGTTCGGCCTGCTGCTCATCCAGTGGTTCTCGTTCGGGCTGCCGCTCTTCCCCGCCGTCGGCGACGCCGGGTTCGCCTCGATCGTGCTCCCGGCGATCGCGCTCGCGCTGCCGACCGGGGCGATGATCGCGCAACTGCTCTCGAACAGCGTCTCCGCGACGCTCACCGAACCGTACGTCGACACGGCGTGGGCGAAGGGCGCCGGCCGGGCTCGCGTGCATCTGGGCCATGCCCTGAAGAACGCCGCCCTCCCGGCGCTGACGATCACCGGCCTCATCGTCGGGGGCCTGCTCTCGGGTGCGGTGGTGACCGAGACGGTCTTCTCGCGTCCGGGGCTCGGCCGGGTCACGGCGAGCGCCGTGGCGCAGCAGGACGTGCCGGTCGTGCTCGGCGTCGTGCTCTTCGCCGCGGCGGCGTTCGTGGTCGCCAACCTCGTCGTCGACCTCGTCTACCCGCTGCTCGACCCCCGCATCCTCGGGCCGAACACCCGCCGACGCACCGGCCCCCGTGCCGCCGCACCGGCCCGTCACGAAGGACAGGTGACCGCATGACCGAGACCGCCGTGCTCGCACCCGAGCCGCGCGAGCAGTCGGACGACGTGTTCGCCGCCACCGCCGACGCACGATTCGGCGATGCCGTGCGCGCCAGGTCGGCGGACACCGCGATCGCGGCCGCCGGCCGCCTCCGCTGGGTGCTCGCGCGTCCGACGCTCGTGCTCGCGATCGTGTGGTCGGTGCTCGTCGTGCTCGCGGCCGTCGCGCCGTGGCTGCTCGCCCCCGGCGATCCGCTCGCGGGCGTGCCGGCCGAACGGCTGCAGGCGCCATCGCCGGCGCACTGGTTCGGGACCGACCAGCTCGGCCGCGACCTCTACACGCGCGTGGTGCACGGCACGGCGCTCTCGTTGCAGGGCGCCGCGATCGCCGTGGCCGTCGGGCTCGTGGTCGGATCCCTGCTCGGCCTGGTCGCCGGCTTCGTCGGCCGATGGGTCGACGCGAGCGTCATGCGCTTCGCGGACGTGCTGCTCGCCATCCCGTCGCTGCTGCTGTCGCTCGCGATCATCACCGCGCTCGGCTTCGGAACGGTCAACGTGGCGGTCGCGGTCGGCATCGCGAGCATCGCGTCCGTCTCCCGGATCATGCGTTCGGAGGTGCTGCGGGTGCGCACCTCGGTCTACGTCGACGCGGCTCGCGCGTCGGGCGATCGATGGTCGCGCGTGCTCTTCCGGCACGTGCTGCCCAATTCCGCGGGCCCGGTGGTCGTGCTCGCCACGCTCGAGTTCGCGGCCGCGATCCTCGCGGTGTCCGCCCTCAGCTTCCTCGGATACGGCGCGCCGCCGCCCGCGCCGGAGTGGGGCGCGCTCGTCGCCGGCGGACGCGACTTCCTGCGCGTCGCGTGGTGGCTGACGACGCTGCCCGGCCTGGTGATCGCGGTCACCGTGCTCTCGGCCAACCGCATCTCGCGCGCGCTCGACACCGAACGGAGACGAACCAGATGAGTATCGCGACCCTCCCCGCGCCCGAGGCCATCGCCGGCCTCGGGGCTCCACCGCTCCTCGAGGTCGACCGGCTGGCCGTGCGCTACCGCGTCGACGGGGGCGTCATCGACGGCGTCCGCGAGGCATCCCTCGTCGTCGGCGCCGGTGAGACCGTCGCGATCGTCGGCGAGTCCGGGTCGGGCAAGTCGACCACGGCGCACGCGATCCTGCGCCTCCTGCCGTCCTCGGCGTCGATCGCGTCGGGATCGGTGCGCTTCCGCGGGCGAGACCTCGCGCGGGTGTCGGAGGCGGAGCTCCGCGGCATCCGCGGGCGCGAGATCGGCTTCGTCCCGCAGGACCCGACCGTGAGCCTGAACCCCGTGCAGCGCATCGGCGCGCAGGTCGGCGAGGTGCTCCGCATCCACGGACTCGCCGACCGTCGGAACGCCCGCTCGCGTGCGATCGCCGCGCTCGAGGAGGCCGGCCTCCCCGAGCCGGGACTGCGGGCCGAACAGTACCCCCACGAGCTCTCGGGCGGCATGCGGCAGCGCATGCTGATCGCCATCGCGATCATCGCCCGGCCGGCGCTCGTCATCGCCGACGAGCCGACGAGTGCGCTCGACGTCACCGTGCAGCGCCAGATCCTCGACCGGATCGACCTGCTCAAGCGCGAGATCGGCACGAGCGTGCTGCTCATCACGCACGATCTCGGCGTCGCCGCGGACCGCGCCGACCGGATCGTGGTCATGTCGCAGGGCGAGGTCGTCGAGACCGGCACGCCCGCCGAGGTGATCGGCGCTCCGCGGCATCCGTACACGAAGGCGCTCATCGCGGCGGCGCCGAGCCTCGACGATCCGCGTGCGGTGTCGCGCAGTCGACGGGCGGATGCCTCCGGCACGGCCGACCGCGTCCCGGGCGAAGGCGAAGGCGACGCCGTGCTCCGCCTCGTCGACCTCGTCAAGGAGTTCGCGGCGCCTCGCGGCGCGGGCGGGGCAGGCGTCCGCGCCGTCGACGGGGTCAGCCTCGAGATCGGGCGCGGGCGAACGCTCGCGGTCGTCGGCGAATCCGGGTCGGGCAAGTCGACGACCGCGCGACTGGCGCTCCGCCTGACCGAACCGACGTCTGGGCGCATCGAGTTCGACGGCGCCGACATCACGGCGCTCGACGGCCGGGCGCTCCGCCAGTTCCGGCGTCGCGCCCAGCTCGTGCACCAGAACCCCTACGCGTCCCTGAACCCGCGGCTGAGCATCGGCGAGATCATCGCCGATCCGCTCGAGGCGTTCCGCATCGGCACGCGCGCGACCCGGCGCGCCCGCGTGGCGGAGCTGCTCGACGTCGTGGCGCTGCCGCGCACGGCGGCGGGGCGCCGGGCCGCCGAGCTCTCGGGGGGCCAGCGTCAGCGGGTCGCCATCGCACGCGCCCTCGCGATCTCCCCCGACCTGCTGGTGCTCGACGAACCGGTCTCGGCGCTGGACGTGTCGATCCAGGACCAGATCCTCACGCTGCTCGTCGACATCCAACGGGAGTTCGGGCCGAGCTACCTGTTCATCTCCCACGACCTCGCCGTGGTGCGTCGCATCGCCCATGACGTGGCCGTGATGCGCGAGGGCCGCATCGTCGAGCAGGGCGACATCGACGCGGTGTTCACCGCGCCACGCGAGGCGTACACCAGAGCGCTCCTCGAGGCGATCCCGGGTCGGGGGGTCGCCGCCACGCAGTGACCGAGGCAGAACCGATCCCGGCGGCCCATCCCGGCCGATCCGACCGACCACCCCACCACCCTTCCACCAAGGACGGAGCACCCATGTCCAGCATCCACCGCAGCACCGCACTGGTCGCCCTGATCGCCGCCTCGAGCCTCGCGCTCGCCGGCTGCGCGGGCACGACCGGCAGCCCAGAGGCATCCACGAGCGAGGTCGTCGACGGCGGCGACCTCGTCTTCGCGATCGGCAACGACCCGATCTCGTTGAACCCGTCCGGCAACGGCTCGGGCAACGACACGCTCTACGTCACCCGCCAGCTCGTCGACTCGCTGCTCTACCAGGACCCGTCGAGCGGCCGGCTCGAACCCTGGCTCGCGACCGAGTGGTCGAGCAATGCGGATGCCACGGCGTTCACGTTCGAGCTGCGCGACGACGTCACCTTCTCGGACGGCACCGAGCTCACCGCCGCCGACGTCAAGGCCACGTTCGACGACATCGTCGCGGCGGGAGCCGAGAGCTCGGCGATCACCGCGTTCGTCGGATACGACGAGACCGTGGCCGTCGACGAGGACACGGTCGAGGTGCACTTCAGCGCACCCAACGCGGCCTTCCCGAGCTCGGTCGCGAGCGTCGGGCTCGGCATCGTGGGCGCGGCCACCGTGAAGACCCCGTACGCCGAACGGGCCGACGGCTCCGCGATCGTCGGCACCGGGCCGTTCACGCTCGCCGAGTACACGAAGGACGTGCAGACCGTGCTCGAACGCCGAGGCGACTACGCGTGGGCGCCGGAGCCGCTCGGCAACGACGGCGCCGCGCACCTGGACACCGTGACCTTCCAGGTCGTGCCCGAGGCGGGCGTCCGGACGGGCAGCCTCGCTTCCGGGCAGGTGGACGTCATCGGCGGCGTGCAGCCCATCGACGTCGAGACGATCGACGCGAGCGGGCTGCAGATCGTGTCCAGAGCCAACCCCGGTGCGACCTTCGGCGTGTACTTCAACGAGTCGCGTCCGATCGTCTCCGACCTCGTCGTGCGCGAGGCCATCGCGCACGCCGTCGACGCCGAGGAGGTGCGCGACACGGCCCTGAACGACCTCTTCGCCGTCGCGACCGGCCCGCTCGCGGCGACCACGCCCGGGTACACGGACGGAACCGAGGTCGCAGGGTTCGACCCCGAGGCATCCGCGACCCTGCTCGACGGGGCAGGGTGGAAGGTCGGCGCCGACGGCATCCGCGAGAAGGGCGGCGTGCCGCTGTCGCTGCAGCTCGCGTGGATCACGAACTTCGGTCCGAACCAGACCTCGCTCGAACTCATCCAGCAGCAGCTGAAGGCGGTCGGCATCGAGGTCGAGCTGGTCGGCGGGTCGGTGCCGGAGTTCCTGAAGCTGCAGGAGACCGGGGACTTCGACCTGTCGTGGCAGAACCTCTCGAGGGCCGACGGCGACGTGCTGCGCGTGACGTACTCGAAGACGGCCACCGACCGACTGCACCTCGACGACCCCGAGCTCGAGGCCCTGCTGCAGGAGCAGCTCGCCCTGCCCGACCCCGACGCCCGCGACGAGGTGCTGGCCGAGGCGCAGGAACGCATCGTCTCGCAGTTCCACCAGGTGCCGGTGCACGAGCTCACCTCCATCCTCGGAGCGGCCACCGACGTGCACGGCGTCACCTTCGGCGCGGACTCCCGCCTGGACTCGCTCGTGGCCGCGTGGAAGGCCGCGGGGTAGCCGCCGACCGGCTGGAGCGCCGCACCGCACTCGCGGCGAACGCCCGGCTCCGCGGAGGAATCCGTCGGGGCCGGGCGCTCGGCGCGCCCGCAGGTCGAGCGTCGGGTCGCACGTCACGCTGCGACATCCGCGCCTCGGGTCGTCGCCCCGCGTGACCTCGGGCGACGCACTGTGAAGCCCTGTTGCGCCCGCTTACCGCTCGCGTCGGCGCGGGTTTCCGACTCGATCGATCGGGATTAGCGTCGGCGCATGCCTACCATCACCATCGTCGCCGTTTCCGGAAGCCTGCACGCACCGTCGAAGACCACGGTCCTCGCCCGCGAGATCCTGAACGGGTTCGCGGCCGCGCTCCAACCCGGGGTCGGCAGCGAGGTCGAGGTCGAGACGCACCTCATCGAGCTCTCCGAGATCGGCCCCGAGTTCGCCGGGGTCCTGAGCCGCGACGCGCTGACGCCGGCCGCCGAGGAGGCGCTGCGGCGCATCGAGTCCGCGACCTTGCTCATCGTCGCGAGCCCCGTGTACCGGGCCTCGTTCACCGGGCTCTTCAAGCACGTGTTCGACTTCGTCGGGCAGTACGCGCTCATCGACAAGCCCGTGCTGCTCGCCGCGACCGGCGGCAGCGACCGCCACTCGCTCATCCTCGAGCACCAGTTCCGCCCCCTGTTCTCGTTCTTCCAGGCGCTGACCCTGCCGATCGGCGTCTACGCGAGCGACACCGACTTCCTCGACTACCGGGTGGACTCGCCCGAACTGCGCTCGCGCATCGACCAGGCGATCTCGCGCGGCGTGCCGGTGGTCCGGAGCTCGGTGCTGCAGGTCTCGGAGTACGTCGGCACCTGGTGACGGATGCCGCGAAGTAGGGTTGACGCGCGGCGTCGTCCTCCTGACCGGTCATGCCCTTCGTCTCCAGGCGGATGCCGCGCGCTCCCGTAGCCCAATCGGCAGAGGCAGGCGACTTAAACTCGCTCGAGTCTGGGTTCGAATCCCAGCGGGAGCACCGCGCGCCCCGGCAGTAGCATCGGGTATGGGCATCGATGCCGTCGTGACGATCATCGCGCTCGTGCTGAGCGGCGCGAGCGTCATCATCACCGGGCTGTTCTCCATCCGCACGGCCCGGCTCAGGTCCGAGCTCGATGCCGAACGCGAGCAACGGCTCGAGACGCAGTCCGCCATCAAGGCCGCCGAGCGCGTGTACGAACCGCTCGCCATGGCGTCCGCCGAACTGCAGTCGCGCATCTTCAACATCGTCGAGACCGGCTGGGTGCCGCTCGTGCAGCGCTACAAGAGCCACGGCGACTACGCGGTGACCAGCACGGCGTACCTCTTCGCGAACTACTTCGGCTGGATCGAGGCGAGGCGCCAGGCGGTGCTCTCCTCGAGCGGCGAGGGCGGGCGGGACATCGCGGTGCAACGGCTGATCGATCTCGTGCTGCAGACGCTGCGACGCAGCGAGCACAGCGAGGGATTCCTGTTCTTCACGACCGAGCAGCGCGCGATCGGCGAGCTCATGCTGAGCTGGGAGCCCTCGGCCGACCCGGGCGTGCGCATCCCGCACGTCATGGGATACGCCTCGTTCGCCACGCGGTTCCGCGACGACCGCGACTTCCGGAGCTGGTTCACCCCGGTCGACAGCGGCATGGAGCTCGTCGCCGCCGGCGATCACCGCCGCCTGATCGAGATCCAGCGCGCGCTCGTCGCGCTCATCGACGCCCTCGACCCGAACCGCAGGTACACCGTCGGGTACGACCTGGCGCCCATCGAGCCCGAGCCGATCGAGCCGGGTTCGGGTGAGCCTGGACCGGGCGGCGCCCCGGGCTGAGCCCGAGCCTCAGGTCAGCCGGTCGAGCCGACGCAGGATGAGGCCCTCCCGCAGCGCCCAGGGCGAGACCTCGAGCTCGGGCACCCCGAACGCCTTCATCGCCTCGGAGAGCACGACGGCGCCCGCGACGATCTGGAAGGTGCGGTCGGCCGTGATGCCGGGAAGCGCCGGGCGGGCGTCGGCGGGGATCCGTGCGAGCCGCGGGATCCAGTCGTCGAGGGCCTTGCGGCGCAGGATGCTGCGTTCACCAGAGCCGACGCCCTCCTCGGTCCACCCGGCGAGGCGTGCGAGCGAGCGGATGGTCTTGGACGACCCGACGACGTGGTCGGCGGAGGGCAGGTGGGAGAACTCGCCGACCGCACCGCTCAGCACCTCGGCGGCATGCTCGCGCAGGCGCTGCACGTCTTCGGCGGCGGGCGGGTCGTCGGGCAGGAACGCGATGGTCGAGCGGCCGGCGCCGAGGGGGAGCGAGCGCGCCACGTCGGGGTACTCGTCGATGCCGTTCGCGATCTCGAGCGAGCCGCCGCCGATGTCGAAGAGCAGGATGCGGTCGGCCGACCAGCCGTACCAGCGGCGCACCGCGAGGAACGTGAGGCGGGCCTCGTCGTCGCCCGAGAGCACCTGGAGCTCGACGCCGGTCTCGTCGGCGACGCGGGCGAGCACGGCCTCGCCGTTGGCGGCCTCCCTGATGGCGGAGGTCGCGAAGGCGAGCAGCTCGTCGATGCCGGCCTCGCGCGCCGCCGCGGCGGCACCGGACACGGCCGCGAGGATGGCCTCCACCCCGTCGGCGCCGATGGAGCCGTCGGGCTCGAGGTAGCGCATGAGGCGCAGCACGGACTTGTGCGAGGTCGCCGGGATCGGGCGGGCGCCGGGGTGGGCGTCGACCACGACCAGGTGCACGGTGTTGGATCCGACGTCGAGGACTCCGAGGCGCATGCTGCGAGCGTAACGTGCCCCGAACCGGTGCGGATGCGACCCGAAGCAGGTCGGGGTGTGCCGGACGGCCCGCTCTGGTGCATACTGTTGCAACTGGGTCACCCGTCCCAGTTCCTCCCGCCGCCGTTCGTCCGAGACGTCGGCCCAGGAGGTCGGCAGTGTCGTCGAGAGGAGTCGCCGTGACCCGCATCCCCGCCCCAGAGCGCCGCGCAGCGCTCATCGAGGCCGCCCTGCGCGTCATCTCCCGCAACGGCATCGCCCAGGCCACCACGCGCGCGATCGTCGCCGAGGCCGGCATGAGCCTCGCGAGCTTCCACTACGCGTTCGACTCCCGCGACGAGCTCATCGACGAGCTCATCTCGGCCGTCATCGAGCACGCCCGCCACGCGGTCATGCCAGAGGTGCTCGTCGACGGCACGCTCGTCGAGATGCTCGAGGCCGGCATCGTCCGGTACTTCGAGCACCTCAAGGCCGACCCCGAGCACGAGCAGGCGATGCTCGAGCTCACCCAGTACGCACTGCGCTCGCCCGATCGGCACCCGCTCGCGAGGGCCCAGTACGCGAGGTACGTCGAACTCGCCGAGCAGTCGCTCGCGGTCGCCGCCGAGCGCACCGGAACGAGGTGGACGGTCCCCATCGCCCGCGTCGCCCGCGTGCTCGTGGCGTTCACCGACGGACTCACCCTCACCTGGCTCGTCGATCGCGACGACGACGCCTCGCTGGCGGTCGCGAACGCGGCCGCCGTCGCCCTCTCGAGAATGGCCGAACCCCGATGACGAGCCTCCACCAGAGCACGCCGGCCGCGCTCGCCGAACCGGTCAGGCGGGTCTCCGCCGGCTGGATCGGCTCGTTCGCGACCGTCTGGTTCGCGATCTGGATGGCGCAGCTCACGCCGATCCAGCTGCTGCTGCCCGCCCAGATCGATGCCGTGCTGCATCCAGAGCACTGGGTCGACAGCGTGCTCGCGTTCGGTCTCATCTCGGGCGTCGCGGCCGTCGCCACGGTCATCGCCTACCCGCTCACGGGTGCGGCCAGCGACCGCACGGCCTCGCGGTTCGGGCGTCGCCGCCCGTGGATCCTGATCGGCGCGCTGGTGTTCGCCGGCTCGCTCGTGATCCTCGGCCTGCAGACTGAGATCTGGGCCATCGGGGCCGCGTGGGTCGCGGCATCCGTGGGCTTCTGCATCATGACGGCGGCCCTGACCGCGACGATCTCCGACCAGGTCCCGGTCGGGCAGCGCGGCTTCGTCTCGGGGTGGATGTCGGCGCCGCAGGCGGTCGGCATCATCGTCGGCCTCGTGCTCGTGACCGAGCTCGTGACCGACCGGGCGCTCGGCTACGTCCTGCTCGCGGTCGCGCTCGTCGTGCTCGCGGTGCCGTTCCTCCTCCGGTTCGACCAGCCGCTCGCGGCCGCCGAGCGCACGCGCGTCACCGCGAAGGGCGTCATCGCGAGCCTCTGGATCAGCCCTCGCGAGCACCCCGACTTCGGGTGGACGCTGCTCAGCCGCGTGCTCGTCTCGGTCGGCAACGCGCTCGGCACGAGCCTGCTGCTGTACTTCCTCATGTTCGGCCTCGGCGACGAGAACGCCGAGGACGACCTGATCATCCTCACGCTCGTCTACATGGTCTTCGTCATCACCGCCTCGCTCGTGGGCGGCCGGCTGTCCGACCGGCTCGGTCGTCGCAAGGCCTTCGTGTTCGTGGCATCCGCCCTGCAGGCCGTCGCGGCGCTCATGCTCGCCCTCGTACCCGACCTCACCGTCGCGATCGTCGCCGCGGGCATCCTCGGACTCGGCTACGGCTGCTTCCTCTCGGTCGACCAGGCCCTCGCCACCCAGGTGCTGCCGGATGCCGCGTCGCGCGGCAAGGACCTCGGCATCATGAACATCGCCACGGCCGTGCCGCAGGCGATCGGACCGCTCATCGGCGCGGCCGCGGTGGTCATGACCGGGTCGTTCGTCCTGGTCTTCGTCTTGAGCGCCGTGTGTGCGTTCCTGGGTGCGATCGCGGTCTCGCGAGTTCGGAGTGTGCGCTGATGATCGACCTCACCATGGCAGAGTCCCTGTCGATGCCCGAGCGGGGCGCGAGCAGAGTGGATGCCTCGCCCTGGACGACCCCGTCGAGGTACTGGCCCGAACTGACCGAGGCCACCGCGCACCTCGATGCGCCGGTCGGCGCGCTGCACCTCGGCGCACTGCGGCACAATGCCGCCGACATGCTGCGGCGGGCGAACGGACGACCGATCCGGGTGGCGTCCAAGTCGATCCGCGTGCGCGGCGTCATCGAGGCGCTCCTGCGCATGCCCGGCTACCACGGGGTGCTCGCCTACACGCTCGCCGAGGCGATCTGGCTGGCCGACACGGTCGACGACCTCGTGGTGGGCTACCCGACCGCCGAGCGCGGAAGCATCCGCCGTCTCGCGACCGATCCGAAGCTCGCCGCGCGCATCACGCTCATGGTCGACTCGATCGCCCAGCTCGACCTCATCGACGCCGTCATCGCGCCGGGCGAGCGCGAGCCGATCCGCGTCGCGCTCGAGCTCGACGCCTCGTGGAACGCCCCGGTGCTCGGTCACCTCGGCGTGCGCCGCTCGCCCGTGTACGAGCCCGCCGACGCCGGCGCGCTCGCCGCGTACATCGTCAAGCGCCCCGGGTTCCGCCTCGTCGGCATGATGGGGTACGAGGCGCAGATCGCCGGCGTCACGAACCGGCCGGCGGGCAAGCCCGTCGATGGTGCCGTGAACCGCTGGATGCAGTCGCGTTCGATGCCCGAGCTCGTCGAGCGTCGCACGCGGGCCGTCGCGGCCGTGCGCGAGCACGCCGACCTCGAGTTCGTGAACGGCGGCGGCACGGGCTCGCTCGAGGCGACGTCGGCCGACGGCTCGGTCACCGAGATCGCCGCGGGCTCCGGCCTCTTCGGCGGGCACCTGTTCGACGGCTACGAGCACTTCTCGCCCGCACCGGCCGCGGCGTTCGCCATGGACGTCGTGCGGCGGCCGAGCCCGCGCCATGCCACGATCCTCGGCGGCGGCTGGATCGCGTCGGGGCCGCCCGCGCCCGACCGGCTGCCGCGCATCGTCTGGCCCGAGGGCCTCTCGATGCTGCCGCGCGAGGCCGCGGGCGAGGTGCAGACCCCCGTCGGCGGAGCTGCGGCCGCGCGTCTGCGCGTCGGCGACCGCGTCTGGTTCCGGCACACGAAGTCGGGCGAGCTCTCCGAGCACCTGAACGGTTTCCAGCTCGTCGACGACGGCCGCATCGTCGAGGAGCTTCCGACGTACCGCGGTGAGGGAAAGGTGTTCCTGTGACGGCGAGCGGGGCGACGTGGCGCAACTGGGGCCGCACCGAGCAGGTGCGGCCGCTCCGTGTCGAGCGCCCCTCGTCGGCGGGTGCGGTGCAGCGGGCCGTGGCCTCGGCCGCGGCATCCGGGCTCCGCATCAAGCCGGTCGGCGCGGGACACAGCTTCACCGGCATCGCGGTCGCCCCCGGCGTGCAGCTGGACCTCACCGACCTCACGGGCGTCATCGACGCGGATGTCGCGACCGGCCGCGTCACGCTCGCCGCCGGCACCCGGCTGCACGCCCTGCCCGAACTGCTCGCGCCCTACGGCCTCGCGCTCGCGAACATGGGCGACATCGACCGCCAGTCCATCGCCGGGGCCACCTCGACGGGCACGCACGGCACCGGCCTCGGGTTCGGCGGCCTCGCCACGCAGATCGTCGCCGCGAAGCTCGTGACCGGCACGGGCGAGCTGCTCGAGGTGAGCGAGACGAGCCGCCCCGAGCTGCTGCCGGCCGTGCGCCTCGGACTCGGCGCCCTCGGCGTGCTCGTCGAGGTCACGCTCCAGCTCGTGCCGCGGTTCGTGATGCAGGCCGTCGAGCGCGTCGAACCGGTCGAGGCGGTGCTCCAGCAGTGGATGGCGCGCGTCGCCGAGTCCGACCACTTCGAGTACTACTGGTTCCCGCATACCGACACCGCGCTGACGAAGACGAACACGCGACTCGCGGCGGACGCCCCGAGGCATCCGCTCGGCCGCGTCTCGCGCTGGATCGACGACGAACTGCTCGCGAACGGCGCCTACCGCGCCATCTGCGCGCTCGGCAGGGCCGCACCGAAGGCCACGCCGTTCTTCGCGCGCCAGGTCGACCGCCTCACGGGCGACCGGGAGTTCACCGACTTCTCGCCGAAGGTGTTCGTGACCAACCGCACGGTGCGCTTCCGCGAGATGGAGTACGCGATCCCGCTCGAGCAGGTGCCGACCGCCTTCCGCGAGGTGCGCGACCTCATCGAGCGCAAGCGGTGGAGCATCAGCTTCCCGATCGAGGTCCGCGCCGCGGCATCCGATGAGAACTGGCTCTCGACCGCACATGGCCGCGACACGGGCTACCTCGCCGTGCACCGCTACTTCCGCGAGGATCCGACGGAGTACTTCGCCGCGGTCGAGCAGATCATGCGCGCCCACGGCGGTCGCCCGCACTGGGGCAAGATGCACACGCAGACGGATGCCTCGCTTCGTGAGGTGTATCCGCGCTTCGACGACTTCCTCGCGGTGCGCGACGAGCTGGACCCCGAGCGGCGCTTCCAGAACCCGTACCTGGAGCGCGTGCTCGGGGCGTGACGGCCGGTCGCGGCCGTTCGCTCGTCGGCCGGATTCAGGGTGTGCGGCGCCGCAGGGTGATCGCGCCGAGCACGATCGAGCCGATGATCCACGCGACGATGACGAGCAGCTTCGCCACGATCCACCCGGTGCTCTCGGAGTCGGCGGCCACGGCCTGCAGCGCGTCGATCGCGAAGCTGAGCGGGAGCCATTCGCTGATGGCCTCGAGCACGTCGGGCAGCTGCTCGCGTGGGATGAAGATGCCGCAGAGCAGGATCTGCGGCAGCACGAGCAGCGGCATGAACTGCACGACCTGGAACTCGGTGTGCGCGAAGGCGCTCGCGAGCAGGCCGAGCGCGGTGCCGAGCAGGGCGTCGGCGACGGCCACCGCGAAGAGCAGCCAGATCGAGCCGGTGATGTCGAGCCCGCAGACCCAGATCGCGAACGAGACGGCGATCGCGGTCTGCGCGATCGCGAGCAGCCCGAACGCGAGCGCGTAGCCGAGCAGGAAGTCGCCCTTGCCCATGGGCATCGAGAGCAGCCGCTCGAGCGTGCCGCTGCGGCGTTCGCGGAGCGTCGCGATGCTCGTCACGAGGAACATGACGATGAACGGGAACAGCGCGATCATGGCCGGGCCGATGTCGTCGAAGACCTCGGTGTCGCTGAAGATCCACGCGACGAGGCCGATGAGCAGGCTGGGCACGATGAGCAGCAGGGCGATCGTGCGCGGATCGTGGCGGATCTGCGAGAGCACGCGCCCTGCCGTTGCGAAGGTGCGGCCGAGGTTCATCGGGTCGCGTCCGATCCGGGCGCGGCGTCGGCATCGGGCTCGGCGTCGGCGCCGGGCTCGGCCGGCCCGATCGCGGACGCCCTCGAGCGCAGGTCGGGTGCGCCGCGCTCGATGAGCCGGAGGAAGGCCGTCTCGACGTCGTCGGTGCCGGTGAACGCGAGCAGGCCCTCGACCGTGTCGTCGGCGAGCAGCTCGCCGTCGCGCATGAGCAGCAGGCGGTCGCAGCGCTTGGCCTCGTCCATGACGTGGCTCGACACGAGCAGGGTCGCGCCCTCGTCGGCGAGGCTGCGGAAGAGCTGCCACAGCTCGACGCGGAGCACCGGATCGAGACCGACCGTCGGCTCGTCGAGCACGAGCACCTCTGGGGAGCCGAGCAGGGCCGCCGCGAGCGACACGCGCCCGCGCTGCCCGCCCGAGAGCGAACCGGCCAGCCGATCGGCGACCGCGGTGAGGTCGGTGCGCTCGATCACCCGGTCGACGTCGGAGGCCGGCGCCCCGAGCACGCGCCGGAAGTAGCGGATGTTCTGGCGCACGGTGAGGTCGTCGTAGACGCTCGCCTGCTGGGTCACGTAGGCGACGCGCCTGCGGAGCGGAGCCGTTCCGGCGGCCAGGCCCAGCACCTCGATGGACCCGGACTGCACGACCTGCACGCCCACGATCGACCGCATGAGCGTGGTCTTGCCGCTGCCGCTCGGGCCCAGGAGGCCGACGATCGCGCCCCTCGGCACCGCGAGCGAGAGGCCGTCGAGCACCTGCGTCGACCCGCGACGCACGTGCAGGTCGTGGACGATGACGGCGGCGCCGGCGGCATCCGGTTTATTCATCATGTGGTGAATTCTTCGCCTCGGACGCCGCGAAGTCAAGTGTCGTCCCGGGCGGCGCGGTCGGTGCCGTGCGCGCCATCGGGCGAGTCGTCGAGGTGGCGCTGCACCGAGGGCGCGATCGCGGCGACCACCTGCTCGACGTCGGCGGAGGCGAGCGGCTCGAACGCGAGCACGTAGCGCACCATGAGCAGCCCCGCGACCTGGCTCAGGGCGAGCTCGGCCCGAAGCTCGCGCTGCTCGCCCTCGAGGCGACCGGCGATGCGCAGCACGATCTCGCGGTGGATGAACTCGCGGAGCGTGCGGGCGACCGGGCCGCGCCCCATCGCCGTGCGTAACGCCGCCGTCGCGGCGGTGCGCACGGGCGTCGTGTCCCACGCCGTGACCACCGCGCGCACGATCTGCTCCCCGAGCTCGTCGGAGGGGGCGTCGATGACCGCACTCAGCACGCGGTCGGGACGCAGCGGCACCCGCACGGATTCGGCGACCATCTCGGCCTTGCCGTCGAAGTAGTGGTGCACCAGAGAGGGGTCCACCCCGGCGCGCCGCGCGATCGCGCGGATCGAGGCGGCCTCGTAGCCGACCTCGGCGAACTCGGCCGTCGCGGCCTCGAGGATGCGTGCCTTCGTCTCGCCCGACCGGGCGCCCGCCGGGCGCCCGGGGCGCCTGCCCTCTGCCATGAGCGAGAGCCTACGCCGGGAGTCCGCCGGTCGGATGCTCCGAGTCTCATGGGAACCCCGGGGGAGCTCTCAGCCGATCGATAGGATGTCAGGGCACCCACAGTTCACGCAAGAGCGCTAGGAGTCCGCCGCCATGGAATGGCTCATCCCCGTCATCATCGTCGTCGCGCTCGTGCTGATCGTCGGCATCTACCTGTGGGCCACGTACAACTCCCTCGTCACGCTGAACGTGCGCGTCGACGAGGCCTGGAGCGACATCACGGTGCAGCTCAAGCGCCGTGCCGATCTCATCCCGAACCTCATCGACACGGTCAAGGGCTACGCCGCCCACGAGAAGTCGGTCTTCGAGTCGGTCACCCGCGCGCGCGCCGAGACGCTGCAGGCCCAAGGGCCGGCCGACGCCTCCGCAGCCGAGAACCACATGCAGCAGGCGCTCAAGTCGATCTTCGCCGTGGCCGAGGCGTACCCGCAGCTGCAGGCGAGCCAGAACTTCCTTCAGCTGCAGTCCGAGCTCGTCGACACCGAAGACAAGATCCAGGCCTCGCGCCGGTTCTACAACGGCGGCGTGCGCGAGCTCAACACCAAGATCAAGGTCTTCCCGAACACGCTGTTCGTGCGCAGCCTGGGCTTCCACGAGCGGGACTTCTTCGAGGTCACCGAGCCGGCCGCCATCGCGGAGCCGCCTCGCGTGCAGTTTTGATGGGTGCTGTCAGGCACCGATCGAGGTCGAGTAGCACCGCGCGTAGCGGGGCGCGTATCGAGACCCCCAGGGGCAGCTGATGTACCGAGCGATCGCCAAGAACAAGCGCAACACCTTCTTCATCATCCTGTTCTTCCTCGCCATCGTCGGTGGCCTGGGCTGGCTCGCGGCCGTGATCTATCAAGACCTCACGATCGTCGTCGTGACCGTGGTCATCGCCACCGCGTACGCGGCGTTCCAGTACTTCACCGCCGATCGGCAGGCGCTCGCGATGTCGGGTGCGGTCGAGCTGCGCAGCAAGGCCGATCATCCGCGGCTGTGGCGCACGGTCGAGAACCTCTCGATCGCCACCGGCACGCCGATGCCGAAGGTCTACGTCGTGTCCGATCCGGCGCCGAACGCGTTCGCCACCGGGCGCGACCCCGAGCACGCGGTCGTCGCCGCGACCACCGGCCTGCTCGAGATCATGGACGACGCCGAACTCGAGGGCGTCATGGCCCACGAGCTCGGGCACGTGCGCAACTACGACATCCGCCTGTCGATGATCGTGTTCGGCCTCGTCGTCGCGGTGGGCTTCATCTCCGACATGTTCGTGCGCATGGCGTTCTTCGGGCGCAACAACAACAACGGCAACCCGGTCATGATGGTCGTCGGCCTCGTCGCGATGCTCATCGCCCCGCTCGTCGCCAGCCTCGTGCAGCTCGCGGTCTCGCGGCAGCGCGAGTACCTCGCCGACGCAACGGGCGCCATGACCACGCGGCATCCCGACGCCCTCGCGAGCGCATTGGTGAAGCTCGAGCAGTACGGCCGCCCGATGCGGCGGCAGAACTCCTCGATGGCCCACCTCTGGATCGCCGATCCCCTGAAGCCCGGCGTCATCGACCGGCTCTTCGCGACCCACCCGCCGATCGCCGAGCGCGTCAAGCGGCTCGAGCAGATGGGCGGCTCGTTCTAGGAACCCAGCGCCGGTGGCGGTCAGGCCGTGGCGAGCTCTGATCGCAGGGCATGCGCGAGGTCGCCGCGGTCGGCGACCACGATGTCGTCGAGGCCCTGCCACGCGGCGGCGCTGCGCAGCACGGGTGCGAGGCGCGCGGCCGTCTCGGCGGGTGCCGTCGTCTCGGTCCAGGCGGACTGCACCCTGAGCACGCGGGCCTTGCGGTCGCTCTTGAGGTCGACCCGGCCCACGACGTCGTCGTCGAGCAGCACCGGCAGCGAGTAGTAGCCGAACACGCGCTGCGGCTCGGGCGTGTAGATCTCGATGCGGTAGTGGAAGTCGAACATGCGCTCGGCCCGCGGCCGGAACCACACGACGGGATCGAACGGCGACAGGAGGGCCGTCGCCTCGATGCGCCGCGGCCGCCGTGCGTCGCGGTGCAGCCACGTCGGTGCCGGGCGCGCGCCGTTGCGCCACCCCGGCACCTCGACGGGGATCAGCACCCCGGAGTCTTCGAGATCGCGGATCGCGCCCTGCACCTGCGCGCGCTTCATGCGCCAGTAGTCGGCGAGGTCGGCCTCGGTCGCGATGCCCAGAGCGGATGCCGCGCGCTCGACGAGCACCCGCACCGAATCGGCCTCGTCGGGCGCCGTGCCGAGCAGCTCGGGTTCGAGCGCCTGCTCTGGCAGCGCGTACACGCGCTCGAAGCGTCGCCGTTCGATGCAGACGACCTCGCCCACGCGGAACATCCACTCCAGCGTTCGCTTCACGGCCGACCAGCCCCACCACGGCCCACGGCGCACGTTGGCGTCGTGCTCGATCTCGCTGGCCCGCATCGGGCCGTTCGCCGCCAGCTCGGACCGCAGCCAGTCGGCGAGCTCGCGATTCTCGCCGAGCCATCCGCCCCAGGCCTCGCCCTTCGCCAGGTACTCGCGGCGACGGAACTCGAACAACGGCCACATCTCGCGCGGCACGAAGGCGGCCTCGTGCGCCCAGTACTCGAGCGTGCGCCCGCGACGGCCGGTGGTGACCCGGTCGAGGAGCCCCCGGTCGTACTCGCCGAGCCGGCTGAACACCGGAAGATAGTGGCTGCGCTCGAAGACGTTGACCGAGTCGATCTGCAGGAGGCCGAGTCGATCGAGCACGGCGCCGACCTGGCGGGTGCCTGGTGCCGTGGGCGCGGGGCGACCGAACCCCTGTGCGGCGAGGGCGATGCGACGGGCGAGCTGCGGGCTGATGGAATCGACCATGGTGCCAGAACACTACCGGCGGCCACCGACAGAACGCATGCCGCCCGGCGCATGCCCCGCGCCTAGACTGGAGCGATGGGCCAGGGTCGGGGCAGGTTCGTCGGCAGGAGACGCGCGATCGAACGCGCGCCGGAGCAGCGGCCCTCGGCCGAACCGGCCGCACAACCGCCGGTCGACGACGTGCGTGCCGCGATCCCGTACGGCATGCGCCTCGCGGCCGCCTGGTCCTGGCGCCTGCTGCTCGTCGGCGGCGTCGTCGCCGTGCTCGTCTTCCTCGTCATCCAGCTGCGCTACATCGTCATCCCGATGCTCGTCGCCGTGCTCATCTCCGCGCTGCTCGTGCCGTTCTCGAGCCTCCTGCGGCGGCACGGCTGGCCCAAGTGGCTCGCGATCACGGTCGCGATGCTGAGTGCGCTCGCGGTCGTCGGGGGCCTGCTCACGCTCGGCATCTGGCAGATCGTCCGCGGGTTCGACGAGCTCGCCGCCCAGTCCGTCGTGGCCTGGAACGAGTTCCGCGCCTGGCTCACCGACGGACCGCTCCACTACAGCGAGGCGCAGCTCAACGGGTTCGCCGACCAGATCGTGTCGGCGGCACAGGCCGACAGCGGAATCCTCGTCAGTGGGGCGCTCTCGGTCGGGTCGACGCTCGGGCACTTCTTCGCCGGAACGCTGCTCGCGCTCTTCGCGACCCTGTTCATCCTCATCGACGGGCGCGGCATCTGGGGCTGGGTCGTGCGGGTCTTCCCACGCAAGGCGCGCGCCGCGGTCGACGGCGCGGGCATCGCCGGGTGGACCACGCTGCAGAACTTCGTGAAGGTGCAGATCCTCGTCGCCACGATCGACGCGATCGGCATCGGCCTCGGCGCGTTCTTCCTGCAGGTCCCGCTCGCCGTGCCGATCGCCATCCTGGTGTTCCTCGGCTCCTTCATCCCCATCGTGGGCGCGGTCGTCACCGGCGCGCTCGCGGTCTTCGTGGCGCTCGTCTACAACGGCTTCTGGCCCGCCGTCATCATGCTCGCGGTCGTGCTGCTCGTGCAGCAGATCGAGGGCCACGTGCTGCAGCCGCTCATCATGGGCACCGCGGTCAAGGTGCATCCGCTCGGGGTCGTGCTGGCCGTCGCCGCGGGCTCCTTCCTCGCCGGCATCCCGGGCGCGCTCTTCGCCGTGCCGATCGCGGCCGTGCTGAACGTCATGGTCAACTTCGTCGCCGGTGGCAGTTGGAAGCAGTCCGCCGGCCCACCGGTCGTGCCCACGTCGCCGCTCTGGCGCACCGTGCCGCAACGCCCCGGCTACCAACGAGGAGAATGAACGCGTGATCAGCACCATCCCCGGGCCCGCCCTCGCGGACTTCGAACGCGCCCGCGAGACGGTCCAGGCCGTTGCGCGCCACACGCCCATGGAGTCCTCGCGGTTCCTCGCGAACGCCGTGGGCGCCCCCGTGCACCTCAAATGCGAGAACCTCCAGCGCACCGGGTCCTACAAGCTCCGGGGCGCCTACAACCGGCTCTCCGCGTTGAGCGCCGAGGAGCGCGAGCGCGGCGTCGTCGCGGCATCCGCCGGCAATCACGCCCAGGGCGTGGCGTTCGCCGCGCGCGAGCTCGGCATCCGCGCGACCATCTTCATGCCCGTCGGCGTCGCGCTGCCCAAGCTCGACGCCACACGGGCCTACGGCGCCGACGTCGTGCTGCACGGCGACTCGATCGGCGAGACGCTCGAGGCCGCGCAGGCGTTCTCGAACGAGACCGGTGCCGTCGTCATCCCGCCGTTCGACCACGCCGACGTCATCGCCGGACAGGGCACGCTCGGCCTCGAGATCCTCGACGACGTTCCGGATGCCGCGACCATCGTCGTGCCCATCGGCGGCGGCGGTCTCGCGGCCGGCGTCGCGAGCGCGATCAAGCAGCGCGCGGCGCTCGAGGGGCGCACGGTGCGGGTCATCGGGGTGCAGGCCGCCAACGCCTCGCCGTACGTGCCCTCGCTCGCCGCCGGGCACCCCGTGCAGGTGCCGGTCGTGCCGACGATCGCCGACGGCATCGCGGTCTACCGCCCGGGCGACCTGACGTTCGAGGTCATCCGCGCGGCCGTCGACGAGGTGATCACGGTCAGCGACGACGACATCGCGCGGGCGCTGCTCGTGCTGCTCGAACGCGCCAAGCTCGTCGTCGAGCCCGCCGGCGCCGTCTCCGTCGCGGCGCTGCTGAGCGGGGAGATCCACTCCGACGGCCCGATCGTCGCGCTGCTCTCGGGGGGCAACATCGACCCGCTGCTCATGCAGCGCGTCATCGCGCACGGTCTCGCGGCATCCGATCGGTACCTCACGCTCGAGATCGGCCTGCCCGACCGCCCCGGCCAGCTCGCGCGCATCGCCGAACTGCTCGCCGAGGCCAACGCGAACGTCATCGAGGTGCTGCACACGCGGCACGGATCCGGGCTGCAGATCTCGGAGGTCGCGCTGCGGCTCTCGGTCGAGACGCGCGGGCCGGCGCACCGCGCCCTCGTGGTCGACGTGCTGCGCCGCGCCGGGTACGAACCGCGGCTCATCTCGGAGTAGCGCGAGCCTCGAAGTAGCTCAGGTCATGCAGAAACGGCCCGGCAGTTGCCGGGCCGTTTCGCGTTGGTGCGCAGAGCTGGGGGCCTATTGGCCGCCCCAGGTCTCGACGCCGGTGACCTCGACCGCGATCTCGCGGCCGTTGGGGGCGGTGTAGCTCGTCTTGTCGCCGACCTTCAGGCCGAGGATCGCGGCGCCGAGCGGGCTCTGCGTGCTCCAGACATCGAGCTCGGAGTCGCCCGCGATCTCGCGACTGCCGATGAGGAAGGTCTCTTCGTCGCCGGCGATGACCGCGGTGATGACCGTGCCGGCCTCGACGACGCCCGTCGACTCGGGCGCGTCGCCGACCTCGGCGTTGCGCAGCAGTTCCTTCAGCTGACGGATGCGGGCCTCGATCTTGCCCTGCTCGTCTTTGGCGGCGTGGTAGCCGCCGTTCTCCTTCAGATCGCCCTCTTCACGCGCGGACTCGATGCGCTTGGCGATCTCTTCACGACCGGTGGTCGAGAGCTGCTCGAGCTCGCCGGCCAGACGGTCGTACGCGTCCTGCGTGAGCCAGGTGACGGTGGCGTCCTGCGCCATGGTGCCCTCCTGCGGGTGACGCGCTCCGGAGACCGCGTCCATATAGACGTGACGCCCCGACGACTGTCGAGGCGAATGACCCATGTTAGGTGAGCCAGCAGCTCGAAATCAAACCCGTCGCGGCATCGCGCGCGGTGCGCACGGTCTCGGTGAGGCTGCGCAGGTTGAGCTCGGACGCGGGGATCTCGACGACCGTCCAGCCGACGACCGTGAAGTCGTCGTCGAGCGCCTTGATCGCGCAGGCCGTGGTCTCGCCGGCGGGAACCGAGAGGGTCCAGGTGACCTCGACGTTGCGTGCGTCGTTGTGCACGACGTGCTCGGTGTCGGTGGCCTGCACGCTCGCCTGCTGCCCGTCGAGGCCCGCCCAGACGACCCAGGAGATGAGCACGGCGGCGAACGCGACGCCCGCGATGATGAGCATGGCGAGTTCGCGCGTGCGGCGTTTGCGCGTGCGGCCGTACCGTGCCGCGAGCCGCTCGGGCTCGGCCGGCTGGGCTGCTGCGGGGGAGGGCACTCGGATTCCTCGAGGGTCGGATCGTCTAGGATTGCAACCCAAGCCTAACCCGCGCCGCGACGCCGAAATCGCGGTGGAAGAGAGTCCCGATGCGCTCCGTGTCCGTCAGTTCCATCCAGAGGTCGAGCCTGTGCCCGTCGACCTTGGGCCGGTCGTCGACCTCGGGCCGGTCGAGCCGGTGAGCGCTGCGACCGCCCTGCTCGCGATCACGTCGGTCGTGCGTGCAGAAGACAAGGAATTCGACCCCAACACCGTCACGCCGGGCGTCTGGGGCTTCGTCATCACGTTCGGCATCATGGTCGCCGTGACCCTGCTCGTCATCGACATGACGCGCCGCATCCGTCGCACGAACTACCGTGCCGAGGTGCGCGAGGAGCTCGCGCGCGAGATCGCCGAGAACGAGCTCGCCGAGGCCGAGCGCGCCGCCGCCGACCTGTCGGGCGCCGACGTGTCGGGCGATGGCACCGCGGATGCCTCGGGCGCGGATTCAGACGACGGCGAGAACCCCGGGCGCTGAACGCCGACGCGGCTCGACGCCCGCGGGCGGTTCACGCCGTGCACGCGGCATCCGCTCGGGTGCTGCGCCCTCAGCCGAGGTGGTAGGCCGGTGCCATCGCGATGATGAGCGTCGCCGTCCAGTGGCACATGAACGCGAGCACCGTGCAGGTGTGGAAGATCTCGTGGAAGCCGAACCGGCCCGGCCACGGGTTGGGCCTCTTCAACGCGTAGGCGACCGCGCCGACGGAGTAGAGCAGGCCGCCGACGACGATGAGCACCATCATCGCGACGCTCACGGCGAGCAGGTCGCCGAGGTACATGACCGCGGCCCAGCCGAGCAGCAGGTAGAGCGGCACGTAGAGCCAGCGCGGGGCCGTGATCCAGAACACGCGGAAGCCGATGCCGACGAGGGCGCCGGCCCACACGATCGAGAGCAGCAGCCAACCCTTCTCGGGGGGAAGGGCGAGGATCGCGAGCGGCGTGTAGGTGCCGGCGATGAGCAGGAAGATGTTCGCGTGGTCGATGCGCTTCAGGACCAGCTTCGTCTTCGGCTTCCAGTCGAAGCGGTGGTAGAGCGCGGAGTTGCCGAACAGCAGCATCGAGGTGAGCGTGAAGACCGCCGACGCCCATTTCGCGGGAGCGCCCTCGGCGAGCACGATGAGCACGATGCCGGCGATGATCGTGAACGGGAACGTGCCGGCGTGGATCCAGCCGCGCCAGGTCGGCTTGATCTCTTCTGCGGGATGCGAGATCGCGTCGTCGAGCAGCGGGATGTTCGGCAGGTCGGGTCCGTGATCGGCACGCGAGATCGAGGCGTCGGCCGTGTCTTCAGGCGCGACGGGCTCGCTCAGCTGGTGCGCGAGATCGTCGGATTCGCGGCGGCGCTCAGGGCTCATGGTCACAGCGTAGAGCCAGCCGGGTCACGGGCGGCTGTGAGTGTGCGGGCCCTCGGCGCGGTAGTGTAGCGGCGTGCAATCCAGCGATCAGCCCCTCGGTCGCGGCATCCTCTACCGCCTGTATCAGCGTCGGCTGCGACGCGGACTCGAGCCGGCCGCGCTGCCACGGCATGTCGCGATGATCATCGACGGCAACCGTCGTTGGGCCAAGCAGCTCGGGTACGACACGGCGGCCCACGGCCACCGCGCGGGCGCGGCGAAGATGCGCGAGTTCCTCGAGTGGTGCGACGACCTCGGCATCGAGGTCGTGACGCTCTACCTGCTCTCGAGCGACAACCTCGGCAATCGGGCGCCCGACGAGCTCTCGGCGCTCATCGAGATCATCGCCGAGCTCGCCGAGGAGCTCTCGCACTACCGCGATTGGCGCGTGCAGCACGTGGGGTCCGATGCAGGCCTGCCCGAACCGCTCGTCGCCGCGCTCGACGCGGCCGAGCACCGCACGGCCGACAAGCGCGGCATGCACGTGAACCTCGCCGTCGGGTACGGCGGCCGAAAAGAGATCACCGACGCCATGCGCTCGATCGTCGCCGCGCATCACGCCGAGGGCGGCAGCCTCGACGATCTCGCCGAACGCCTCACGCCCGACCTCATCGGCGAGCACCTCTACACCGGGGGGCAGCCCGACCCCGACCTCGTGATCCGCACCTCCGGCGAGCAGCGCCTCAGCGACTTCATGCTCTGGCAGGCGGCGCACAGCGAGTTCTACTTCGTCGAGGCGCTCGGCCCCGATCTGCGGCAGGTCGACTTCCTGCGGGCGATCCGCGACTACTCCCGCCGGCACCGGCGCTTCGGCGGCTGACCAGGCACTGAGACCGGTCACCACCGCGCGACCCGCGCGTCTGCCAAGATAGCGCTCGGAGAAGGAGGAACGAATGGGCATCGACGCATTCGTCGACGGGTTCGGCGAGGAACCCGGATACCTCGACTACGGCCGGTTCGGTCCGCTGTCGAAGGCCGCGGCCGAGGAGGGCAATGCCCTCACGCATGTGCTCGAGCGCGTCCGCCACGGCGGACTGGGCGTCTTCGCCGAGCAGGACGCGCGCGTGCGCGACGCGGCATCCGCCCTGACGGGGTTCCCGGCGGAGCAGATCGTCTTCACGCCGAACACGACGAGCGGCCTCATGCACGCGATGTTCGGCCTCACCGGCAGCGTGCTGCTCTCGCCCGACGAGTTCCCGAGCGTGCCGATCGCCGCGGTGCGCGCGCAGGAGGCGCTGCACACCGTGCAGCCCGTCTGGCTCGAGACCGACCACGGCAAGGTCACGCCGGGCCAGATCCGCGACCAGATCGAGACCGGCGTCGTCGCCGTGGCCGTCAGCCTCGTCGACTCCCGCACCGGGTACCTCTGCGACATCGAGGGCATCCGGCAGGTCATCGGCGACCGGCTCCTCATCGTCGACGCGATCCAGGGGTTCGGTGTCGTCGATGCCCCATGGCAGGCGGCCGACGTGGTCGTCACCGGCGGCCAGAAGTGGTGCCGTTCCGGTTGGGGCACCGGGTTCATGGCGCTCTCCGAGCGCGCGATCGACCGGCTCACGCCCGTGTTCTCCGGGTACTCGGGCACTGAGGAGGAGGAACCCTGGGGCTTCGTGCCGCCGCCGGCGCACGGCGCGAAGGCGTTCCGCATCACGAACCCCGACCCGATCGCCCAGGCCCGCTTCGCCGCCGGCATGGAAGAGCTCGCCGAGGTCGGCGTGCCCGCCGTGAACGCGGCCGTGGCCGAGAACGTCAGCCGCATCGTCGACCTCGCCGACGAGTTCGCGTTCGCCGTCGTCTCATCCCGCAACGAGCACGAGCGGGCCGGCATCGTCGTCATCGAGCCGCCCGAAGAGAGCCAGGTCACCCTGCTCACCGCGTCGCTGCACAACCACGGCGTCACCGCGACCACGCGGCTCGGCCAGGTGCGACTCAGCGCCCACGCGGCCACGGGCGGCGAGACGCTCGAGATGCTGCGGGCGGCGTTCATCTCGTTCGGCACGGTCGCGACGTACTGAGTCGCGACGTACTGAGCCGCGATGCGCCGACCCCGCGACGATCGGCCGCCGGGTCGTGTCATCCGCTCGCTCGTGCCGTGCCGCCGGGTCGTGGCATCCGCTCGAATGTGAACACTGCGTGTCGTCGTCGGCGATGGCGCGTGTCGGTCGACCGGAATCCGCCAGGCGGACGTAGCGTCACTCACATCGGGCAAGGTGCCCGAACGAGTCGGCTCGTGAAGCGCTCGTAGGAGGATTCGCCGGCCGGCGCGAGAGCCGAGTGGAAACGCTCGGGGCAGGAGCGGTCGTGGCCTCAACCGAAACCTCCAAGTCCGTCGCCAACTCCACCGGGCGCAAGCAGCGACCGGATGCCGCGTCGCCGAGCGGTGCCGCGCAGGATGAGCGCACGTACGTGCTCGACACGTCGGTGCTGCTGTCGGATCCGAGGGCGCTGTTCAGATTCGCCGAGCACCAGGTGGTGCTGCCCGTCGTCGTGATCACCGAACTCGAGGCCAAGCGCAACGACCCCGAGATCGGGTACTTCGCCAGGCAATCGCTGCGCATCCTCGACGAGCTGCGCATCGAGCACGAGCGCCTGGACTTCCCGATCCCCGTCGGCGACGGGGGATCGCTGCGGGTCGAGCTGAACCACTCCAACCCCTCGGTGCTGCCGAGCGGGCTGCAGCTCGGCGACAACGACTCGCGCATCCTCGCCTGCGCCGCGAACCTCGCGAACGACGGCGTCGCGGTCACGGTGGTCTCGAAGGACCTGCCGCTGCGCGTGAAGGCCGCCTCGATCGGCCTCGACGCGCAGGAGTACCGCGCCGAGCTGGCACTGGACTCCGGGTGGACCGGCATGAGCGAGATCACCCTCGGGTCGAACGACATGGCCAAGCTGTACGAGCACGAGCACCTGACGATGCCCGAGGCAGCGGGGGTGCCCGTCAACACCGGGCTCGTGATCCACTCCGATCGCGGCTCGGCGCTGGCGCGCGTGGTCGGCGAGCGCGAGGTCAAGCTCGTGCGGGGCGACCGCGACGTGTTCGGCCTGCATGGGCGTTCGGCCGAGCAACGGCTCGCGATCGACCTGCTGCTCGACCCCGAGATCGGCATCCTCTCGCTCGGCGGGCGCGCCGGCACGGGCAAGTCGGCGCTCGCGCTGTGCGCCGGCCTCGAGGCGGTGCTCGAGCGCCAGCAGCACAAGAAGATCATGGTGTTCCGCCCCCTCTACGCCGTCGGCGGCCAGGAGCTCGGCTACCTGCCCGGCGACCAGGGCGAGAAGATGAACCCCTGGGGTCAGGCCGTCTTCGACACGCTCGGGTCGGTCGTCTCCGACAACGTGCTCGAGGAGGTCGTCGATCGCGGCATCCTCGAGGTGCTGCCGCTCACGCACATCCGCGGTCGTTCGCTGCACGACTCGTTCGTGATCGTCGACGAGGCGCAGTCGCTGGAGCGCAACGTGCTGCTCACCGTGCTCTCGCGCGTCGGCCAGAACTCCCGCGTCGTGCTCACCCACGACGTCGCGCAGCGCGACAACCTGCGCGTCGGGCGGCACGACGGCGTGGCATCCGTCATCGAGACGCTCAAGGGGCACCCGCTGTTCGCGCACATCACGCTGACCCGCTCGGAGCGCTCGGCCATCGCGGCGCTCGTGTCGGAGATGCTCGACGGGGCCGAGCTGGCGTAGGCCGCGGCCCGGCGGCCCGGGCGGCCGCGGCCTGGCGGCCCGGAATCAGGCCGAGGTGCCCGGATCAGGACGGATGTCGCGAACCCGTCCTGATCCGGCGCCGTCGTCCTGATCCGGCGACGTCGTCCTGATTCGGTGCGGTCGCCGTGTTGCGGGGCTGGCGTCGCTATCTCGATATAGCTAGAGTACGGGCATGGAACCGCTGAACCGCATGACGGATGCCACGCGCGACGTGCTTCGCGCGCTGCTCGATGCAGACGGCCCGGTCTGGGGCCTCGCCGTGATCCGGGCGGCGCAACGGCCGGCGGGCACCGTGTATCCCGTGCTCGATCGACTCGAGCGGGCAGGCTGGCTCACTTCGGAGTGGGAGCGGGACGACACGCGGAGCGGCCCGAGGCGACGTTACTACTCGCTCTCGGCCGACGGAGCCGCGGCAGCGAGGCAGGCGGTCGCATCGGCGTCGCGTGCGGCGGCGAGTGCGGGCTCGATCACCCGGCCGCGGATCGTCGGCGCATGAGCGCCTCGGAGCGCCTCGTCGATGCCGCGGCGGCGCTGTCCGGCGATTCGACCGGTCGGCGGCGCGAGGAGTGGCGGGCAGACCTCGAAGGCGCCGCGTCACTCGGCATCGGCCGCACGCCCGTCGTGCTCGGTGCCCTTCGGGCGGCCGTGGGCATCCGGCGTGCCGAGGCGCGCCAGATGCCGTCCGCGGCAGCCGGAGGGCGTCGCCTGCGTTGGGCGGCGACGGCGCTCACCGTGGCCGCGCTGCTCGCGACCGGCACGTTCCTGACGACGGGCTCATCCGGCGCCTCGGCCGAGGTCATGCGGGTCTGCCTGCTCGTCGGAACCGTCGCGCTCGTCGTGATCGGCATCGTGCAGAGTGCGAGGGGCGCGAGCGCCACCACCGGTCGAAGGACCTGGATCGGCGTGATCGCCGTGATCGCGGCGCCACTGCTCGTGGTCGTCGTGCTGTTCACCGGCATCGCCGCATTCCTCACGCTCGGCTTCCTGCTCGGATTCATCGTGCTCGCGGTGGCGATGACGGCGCCGGTCTCCGCAGGGCCCGGTGGGCGCAGCACCTCGCCGGGCCTTCCGGCACGCATGGGGCGACGCATCACCGGTGTACTCGGTGCCGCAGCGGTACTTGCGGCGACGGCGGCGGTCGTGCTGCACGTGCTCGTGTGGAATCCGCTCGCGAAGGTGCCAGGGCTCGGGCTGACCGGGATCTACGCCACGATGGCCGAGCGCGGCGAATCACCCGCGTCGGCGATCGGAATGGTCGCATTCTGGGCGTCGGGATGGATCCTGATGGCGTTGGTGCTCCTGCTCGCGGGCCTGGTGGGGCCGCGTGGCATCCTCCGCAGGCTCGACGAACGCCGGATGGCACGCGCGGCGCTCGTCGCGGTCGCGGGCATCGGACTCGGCGCCTGGCTCGCCGGGTTCTCGATGGGCATGTCCATCGCCGACGCATTCGCGACGAGCGGCGGGGACGCCGCCGGCACCGGCGTCGCCCTGTCGATCATGGGCATGCTGGCGGGCATCGTTGCGGCGCTCCGCATCCTGCCGCCGCCGCTCCGGCTCGAGTCGTGAACGGTTTCGGGTGATGCGGCGTGTGCCCGCCCTGCGAACACGCGAACGCCCGCCACGAGAGATCGTGGCGGGCGTTCGAGTGATGTGCGCGCGAGTGGGCGAGCCTACTTCGCCTGCGGCGGACGCGTCATCGAGAGCAGGTCGAGCGCGGTGTCGAGCTGCTGCTCGGTGAGCTCGCCGCGTTCGACGTAGCCGAGCTCGATGACGGCCTCGCGAACCGTCACGCCCTGCTTGACCGAGTGCTTCGCGATCTTGGCGGCGGCCTCGTAGCCGATGAGCTTGTTCAGCGGCGTGACGATCGAGGGCGACATGCCCGCGAGCGCGGTGACGCGGTCGATGTTCGCCTCGAGCCCGTCGACGGCCTTGTCGGCGAGCACGCGCGAGGCGTTCGCCAGCAGGCGGATCGACTCGAGCAGCGCGGTGCCCATGACCGGGATCTGCACGTTGAGCTCGAACGAGCCGGATGCCCCGGCCCACGCGACCGTGGCGTCGTTGCCGATGACGCGGGCGGCGACCATGAGCACCGCCTCGGGGATGACGGGGTTGACCTTGCCGGGCATGATCGACGAGCCGGGCTGCAGGTCGGGGATGAGGATCTCGCCGAGGCCGGTGTTGGGGCCGGAGCCCATCCAGCGCAGGTCGTTGCAGATCTTCGTGAGGCTGACCGCGATGGTGCGCAGCGCGCCCGACGCGTCGACGAGTCCGTCGCGGTTGGCCTGCGCCTCGAAGTGGTCGGCCGCCTCGGTGATCGGCAGCTCGGTGTCGGCCTGGAGCAGCTCGATGACCAGCTGCGGGAAGCCGGCGGGCGTGTTGATGCCGGTGCCCACGGCCGTGCCGCCGAGCGGCACCTCGGCGACGCGGGGGAGCGCGGTGCGCACGCGTTCGATGCCGAGGCGGATCTGGCGGGCGTAGCCGCCGAACTCCTGGCCGAGCGTGACGGGCGTCGCGTCCATGAGGTGCGTGCGGCCGGCCTTGACGACCTCGGACCAGGCCTCGGCCTTCGCCTCGAGCGCGACCGCGAGGTGGTCGAGCGCCGGGATGAGCTCGTCGATGAGCGCGGCCGTGACGGCGATGTGCACCGAGGTCGGGAACACGTCGTTGGAGGACTGCGACGCGTTGACGTGGTCGTTGGGGTGCACGTCGCGGCCGAGCTTCGCCGTGGCGACGGTCGCGAGGACCTCGTTCATGTTCATGTTCGACGACGTGCCCGAACCGGTCTGGTACGTGTCGACCGGGAAGTGCTCGACGAAGCCGTGGCGGCCCGCGATGACCTCGTCGGCGGCCGCGACGATGGCGTCGGCGATGTCGCGATCGAGCACGCCGAGCTGCGCGTTGGCCTGCGCCGCCGCCTTCTTGATGCGCGCGAGCGAGGCGATCTGGGCGGGCTCGAGGCCCTTGCCCGAGATCGGGAAGTTCTCGACGGCGCGCTGCGTCTGTGCGCGGTAGAGGGCGGACGCGGGCACCCGCACCTCGCCCATCGTGTCGTGTTCGATGCGGTAGTCGGCGGTGTTGTCCACCAGGGTGTTTCCTTCCGGTTCGCGTGCCCGTGGGTCTCGTGCAGCGGGCGGGTGATCAGGGGCGGATGCCTCGAAGGACGTCAGATCCGTCCGACGACGACGTCGGTGTCGGCTCGGCCCTCTGCGAGGCGATAGTTCGCGCCCACGATGGCCAGCGTACCCGCTGCGATCGCGTCGCTGATCATCTCGGACTCCTCGAGGAGTCGTGACACGGTGCCCCGCAGGTGCTCGCGTCCGACGTAGGCGGCGTCGACCTCGGAGGGATCGACGGGCGCGTCGGCGTCGACACCGGCGACGCGACGCACCGACGGCACGATGTTGTCGACGAGTCCCGCGATGTGGGGCGGGAGCGGCTCGGCGTCTGCGGCCTGGGAGTCGATGGCGGCCTTCACCGCTCCGCAGGCGTCGTGGCCGAGCACGACGATGAGGGGCACCTCCAGCACGCCGACCGCGTACTCGAGGGACCCGACCACGGAGGAGGACATCACCTGACCCGCATTGCGCACGACGAACGCGTCGCCGAGGCCGACGTCGAAGATGATCTCCGCCGAAAGTCGCGAGTCGCTGCACCCGAAGATGGCCACGAGGGGACGCTGGCCCTGACTGAGGAATGCACGCCGCTCGACGTCTTGGCGGGGGTGCACCGGGGCACCGGTGACGAACCGCTCGTTGCCGCGGCGGAGTTCGCGCCACGTGTCGGCCGGGGTGGTGGGTCGAGCGGAGGGTTCGGTCACGGCGGCTCCTCGGTATGGACGAAGGTCAGATGGTGCGGTGGCTCATGGAGTGCGGCGGTTCACGTGCGGCGGCTCACCGCTGCGCCTCGACCGTGGAGGTCAGCGCAGCGGCCATGGTGGCGAACTCGGCATCGGTCGCGGTGCCGATGAGGACGAAGATCGTGTCGCCCGACTCGGTGGTCAGCCCGTATCGGGCGTTGCCCACGTCGGCAGTCGAGTCGCGGTTGTCGTAGATGGTCCAGTCGACGCCGTCGATCTGCACGGTGCCGGTCGCGAGCGTTCGGGCGAGCAGTTCGGCGGCCCAGGTGGGGTTCGCGTCGAGACCCTGGTAGACCCCGAGGTACTCATTGCTCGGCGTGAGGTAGCCCGCGTACCACGCGGTGATGCCGTCGGTCTGGCTGCGACGCAGTTCTGCCGCGTTCGCGCTCCAGCCCTCTGGCAGCTCGGGCACGGCCAGAGATTCGTCGGTCGCGACCTGCGCCTGCTCGGCGACGGCGGCGACGTCGACGTCGCGCTCGATCGCGTCGTTGCTGCGCGGCACCGCGAGCACGATGACGAGCACCACGGCGAGGCTCGCGATCAGGGCGTACACGAGATTGCGCGTGGTCTGGCGCTCGCGATGGTTGCGCGAGTTCTTCGCCTTGCGGGCGGCCGTCTCTTCGGCGGTCTCAGGTCGGCCGAGCTCGGCGACGACGGGCGGCGGCTTGGTCTGCATCAGTGGACCCCGTCGGATGCCGCGGCGCCGGCGTTCGCGCTCGCGCGGGCTGCGTCGAGCCGCGCCTTCGCACCCACGAGCCACTCTTCGCAGCGGGCGGCCAGCGCCTCGCCGCGTTCCCACAGGGCGAGCGAGTGCTCGAGCGTGGCCGAGCCCTGCTCGAGCTCTGCGACGACCTGCACGAGTTCGTCGCGCGCCTGCTCGTAGCTCAGCTCGGAGACATCCGTGGTGGGGGGCATGTCGGCCATTCTATTCGGCGGCGCTGACAGGTTCGGCGGCGGCGGGATCGGGTGCGGACACGGTGCCGGTCTCGTCTGGCGCCTGCGGAGTCGCGCCGGCGGCGACCGCACCGAGCGAGCGGGCGCCGATGGTGCCCTCGGCGAGGGTCACGACGAGCTCGGCGCCGTCGGGCGCACCCTGCGGGCCGCGCACGACATGGCCGTCACCGCCCTGCACGATCGCGTAGCCGCGGTCGAGGGTGGCCTGCGGGGAGAGCGCCCGGAGGTGCCCGCGCAGCTCGCCGATGCGCGAGCTCTGACGTTCGACGTGGCGTTCGACGAGCTCGGAGCCGCGGGCGACCCAGCGCGTGAGTTCTTCGGCGCGGCGGTCGACGATCCACGACCCGTCGGCGAGCACGGGCCGCGCACGCAGGTGCCCGATGCGGTCGCGTTCGCGGGTGAGGATCGAGGCCAGGCGCATGCCGAGCCGGGCGCGGACGGCGTCGACCCGGGCCAGTTCTTCGGTGACGTCGGGGATGACGCGCTTCGCGGCATCGGTCGGCGTGGAGGCCCGCAGGTCGGCGACCTCGTCGAGCAGCGGCCGATCGGCCTCGTGCCCGATGGCCGACACGATGGGCGTGGTCGCCTCGGCGGCCGCGCGCACCACGCGCTCGTCGCTGAAGCCGAGCAGGTTCTGGAAGTCGCCGCCGCCGCGCGCGACGATGATGACCTCGACCTCGGGGTCGGCGTCGAGCAGCCGGATCGCCTTGGCCACCTCGGTGGGCGTGCGGTCGCCCTGCACGGTCGCGTACTCGATGCGGAACTCCACGGCCGGCCACCGCAGCCTGGCATTGCGCAGCACGTCTTTCTCGGCGTCGCTGTCGCGGCCCGTGACGAGCCCGACGACGCCGGGCAGGAACGGCAGCGGACGCTTGCGGGAGAGCTCGAAGAGCCCCTCGGCGGCCAGCTGCCTGCGCAGCTTCTCGAGCCGTTCGAGCAGGTCGCCGAGCCCGACGTGCTTCATGTCGAAGACCTGCATCGAGAGCGAGCCGCCCTTGACCCACCAGCTGGGCTTGACGAGCAGCATGGCGTGATCGCCCTGCTTGAACTGCTCGGAGAGCTTGGCCCGCACCGAGGACCACATGGTGAACGAGACGGTCGCGTCGACCTCGAGGTCCTTCAGCTTGCCGTAGACGTTGCCGCCCGAGACGCCCCACTGCGTGATCTCGCCCTCGACCCAGACCATGCCGAGCCGGTCGATCCACTCCTTGAGCTTGCCGGAGAGGGTCGAGACCGGCCATGGCGCGTCTCGCGTCGGCGCGGCATCCGTCATGGGTCGGCTCCTCGGGTCTGCGTGCGGGTGGTGGTCGGCGGTCGCCCAGCCGGCCCCGCGTAGGATGGGAGCGTGACGACCACCACCCCCAAGATCGGCCTCGGCATGCCGCGGGTGCCCGGCCTGCGCGGCCGGCTCAAGGATATCCCCGTCCCCGGACACAAGCGTGTGCTGCTCGCCGCCCCCCGCGGATACTGCGCCGGTGTCGACCGCGCGGTCATCGCCGTCGAGAAGGCGCTGGAGCACTACGGGGCGCCGGTCTACGTGCGCAAGCAGATCGTGCACAACATCCACGTCGTCACCGAGCTCGAGGCCAAGGGCGCGATCTTCGTCGACGAGGTCGACGAGGTGCCCTCGGGCGCGCACATCGTGTTCAGCGCACATGGCGTCTCGCCTGCGGTCGTGCACGCGGCATCCGATCGCGGCCTGCACGCCATCGACGCGACCTGCCCGCTGGTCACCAAGGTGCACCGCGAGGCCGTGCGGTTCGCGCGCGACGACTTCGAGATCCTGCTCATCGGCCACGAGGGCCACGAAGAGGTCGAGGGCACCGCGGGCGAGGCGCCCGACCACGTCACCATCGTGAACAGCCCCGAAGACGTGCCGAACATCGACGTGCGCGACCCCGACAAGGTCGTGTGGCTCTCGCAGACCACGCTCTCGGTCGACGAGACCATGGAGACCGTGCGTCGCCTGCGCGAGCGGTTCCCGAACCTCGCCGACCCGCCCAGCGACGACATCTGCTACGCCACCCAGAACCGCCAGGTCGCCATCAAGAAGGTCGCGCAGGACGCCGACCTCGTCATCGTGGTGGGCTCGGCGAACTCGTCGAACAGCGTGCGCCTCGTCGAGGTCGCGCTCGAGTACGGCGCCAAGGCGGCCTATCGCGTCGACTACGCGAGCGAGGTGAAGCAGGAGTGGCTCGACGGCGTCGAGACGGTCGGCGTCACCAGCGGGGCATCCGTGCCCGAAGAGCTCGTGCATGAGCTGCTCGAGGCGCTCTCCGATGCCGGGTACGCCGATGTCGCCGAGGTGAAGACGGCTGAAGAAGACCTGATGTTCTCGCTCCCGAAGGAGCTGCGACGCGACCTCGCCGGCAACCGCGACGAGCGGGCCCTCGGCGGGCGCACGCGCACCGCGTAGGGCGGCTGCGCCTCCGTCGAGGGGGGCCTACCGCGGGACGGTGCTGAGCGAGGTCAGGAAGGCCGGGTCGCTCGCGAAGACCAGCACGCCGACGATCGTGACGACGATGAAGGCCGCGACGCCGGCGAGCAGCGGCACCCACCAGGTGAGCCGCCCCGCACGCAGGCGGGCGCGCGACCAGAGCAGGGCCCCGACCCAGGCGATCAACTGCAGGGCCACGCCCACGGCGATGATCGCGGGCACCGCCGGACCGGGCGTGAACGTCGTCGGCCCGTCGACGCCGAGCATCGAGGACGACAGCTTCGCGGACTCGAGGGCCGTCGCGGGCAGCTGCACGAGCGTGAGGATGTTGTAGACCACCCCGAACGCGCCGAAGACGAGCAGTGCGATGGTCCAGAGCCGGTCGTTCGGGTGCGCGACGACGGGGGTGGCACCGGCAGCGCCCGCAGTCGGCGCGAGCGACCCGCCCGGTGCACCCACGGATGCCACGGGCGAACCGTTCGCCGAAGCGTCGGTCGCGGCATCCGGAACCGCCTTCGGATCGACCGGCGGCTGCCAGGTCCACCCCTCGGGGGCGTACTCGCCGTAGCGCGGACGAGGCCGCTCGTCGATCGGCCGAGCCGGTGGGGGCGAATCCTGCCCTGCGGCTGCGTTCGAGCGAGCGGCCTCGTCCTGCGTCATGCGGTGCGCCCTACGCCGAGATGGAGTTGCCGGCGGAGCCGAGCTGACGGGTCGACTCGACCACGCGAGCGGCCATCGCCGTCTCGGCGACCTTGCCCCAGGCGCGCGGGTCGTACTGCTTCTTGTTGCCCACGCCGCCGTCGACCTTGAGCACGCCGTCGTAGTTCTTGAACATGTAGTCGGCGATGGCCCGCGTGTAGGCGTACTGCGTGTCGGTGTCGATGTTCATCTTCACGACGCCGTTGGCCACGGCCTCGGCGATCTCGGCGTCGGTCGAGCCCGAACCGCCGTGGAAGACGAGGTCGAGCGGCTTGGGGCCGGTGCCGTACTTCGCCTGCAGGCCGTCCTGGATGTCTTTCAACAGCGACGGGCGCAACTTGACGTTGCCGGGCGCGTAGACGCCGTGCACGTTGCCGAACGTGAGGGCGGCCATGTAGCGGCCCTGCTCGCCGAGGCCGAGCGCCTCGACCGTGGAGATCGCGTCGTCGAGGGTCGTGTAGAGCGCCTCGTTCGAGCCCTCGTGCTTGACGCCGTCTTCTTCGCCGCCGACGACGCCGATCTCGACCTCGAGAATGGCGTTGATCGCCTTCATGCGGGGGAGGATCTGCTGCGCGATCTCGAGGTTCTCGGCGAGCGGCACGGCCGAGCCGTCCCACATGTGCGACTGGAAGATCGGGTTGCCGCCGGCCTTGACGGCCTCTTCGGACGCGGCGAGCAGCGGGAACACGAAGTCTTCCAGCGCGGGCTTCGGGCAGTGGTCGGTGTGCAGGGCGACCGTGACGGGGTAGCTCTTGGCGATCTCGTGCGCGGCGGCGGCGAAGGCGAGGGCGCCGGTGGCGCGCGCCTTGACCGTGTGGCCGGCGAAGTAGTCGGCGCCACCCGTGGTGACCTGGATGATGCCGTCTGAGCCGGCCTCGGTGAGGCCCTGCAGCACCGCGTTGAGGGTCTGCGTCGACGAGACGTTGAACGCCGGGAAGGCGAACGCCTTCGCCTTGGCGGTGTCGAGCATCTGTGCGTACTGCTCGGGGGTGGCGATGGGCATGGCGCTCCTTCGGAAGGCAACAGGATTCAGGTGAAGTCTACCGAGGTCGCGAGGAGTGCTCACGTGCGGGTTCCCCTGCATGCTGCGAGCAGCGGATGCCGCGACTGGGCGAAGATGGGTCGGTGACCTCCGACTCAGCATTCGAGCAGCCCGCGGCGACCTTCTCGCCCGAGCTTCGTCAGGCGCTCGCGGCCGCCGTGCGCGCCGCGGCGGACGCCGCTCGCCCCCTCGTGGGCGGCGGCGACGGCGACGCGGTCGACGGGGCAGCCGTGCAGGCGCTGCGCACGGCGCTCGCGGGCGTGCCCGCCGACATCCGCGTCGTCTCGGGCGAGGGGGAGAAGGACGACGCCCCGATGCTGCACCCGGGCGAGCGGTTCGGCACCGGCGACGGGCCGTCGCTCGACCTCGTCGTCGACCCCGTCGACGGCACGCGGCTCGCGGCATCGGGTAGGCCGGGGGCGATGGCGATCCTCGCGGTCGCGCCGACGGGCGGGTTCGCGGACCTCGGCCCCGCGTTCTACCTCGACAAGCTCGTGCACGCGCGCACCGCCGCCGGCCGCGATGCCGGCCTCGCGCTCGACCTCCCGGTCGCCGAGAACCTCGCACGGCTCGCCGCGGCGCACGGACGCCCCGTCTCGTCGCTGCGGGTCGCCGTGCAGACGCGGCCGCGCAACGCGGCCGTCGCGGCGACCGTGCTCGCCGCGGGCGCGCAGGTGCACGGCTTCGAGCACGGCGACATCGAGCGCGTCGTGCACGCGGCCTCGGCCGACGGATCGCTCGACCTGCTGCTCGGCATCGGGGGCGCGCCCGAAGGGCTGCTCGAGGCCGCGCTCGTCCGCGCGCACGGCGGTGTCATGCACGCGCGCTTCGCGCCGCAGTCGAACGCCGAGCGCGAGCGCATCGACGGATCGGATGCCGATGCCGGCCTCGCGCGTGCGGCGGGCATCGGCCTCGAGGCGCTGTGCACGGCATCCGCCCTGATCGTGATCGCCCCCGTCACGCCGTGCGCGCTCGCCCCCGCTGCAGCGCCGCTCGTCATCGTCGACGGCGGTCTCGATGGCCGTGGCGGGCTCGGGCTGGTGGCCGCCGACTTGACAGCGGGTTAAGAAACAACGTTCTTTCTGCGTGCACTGTCCCGGATTTCGACGAGGCCGTAAGCGTCGTGCCTAGGCTGAGGAGGAGCGCGAACGGAGCCGACGGCCCGACCGGGCCGCGCGGGCCGCACGCACCGACACCGGAGGATCACTCGAAGATGATGAGCCAGGACGCCGAGAGTCTGTACCGCCATCCCGACCGCAACATCGCGCTCGAACTCGTGCGGGCGACCGAGGCGGCCGCCATCCGCTCGTACCCCTGGATCGGCAAGGGCGACAAGCTCGGCGCCGACGGCGCCGCGGTCGACGCGATGCGCGCGTTCCTCGGCACGGTGAGCTTCGACGGCGTGGTCGTCATCGGCGAGGGCGAGAAGGATGCCGCGCCCATGCTCTTCAACGGCGAGCGGGTCGGCACGGGGCGCGGCCCCGCCTGCGACATCGCCGTCGACCCGATCGACGGCACCTCGCTCACCGCCGCCGGCCGCCACAACGCGCTCTCGGTCATCGCCGTGGCCGACCGCGGCACGATGCTCGATGCCTCCACGGTGTTCTACATGGACAAGATCGTGACGGATGCCACGGGCATCGGCGTCGTCGACATCCGTCGTCCGATCGGCGAGAACCTGCGCGCGCTCGCCGCCGCCAAGGGCAAGGACGTGAGCGAGCTGCGCGTCGCCGTACTGAACCGCGATCGTCACGAGCAGCTCATCGCCGACATCCGCGAGGCCGGCGCCGGTACGCGGCTCATGAGCGACGGCGACGTCGCCGGCGGCATCAACGCGGCCCGCTACGAGTCACGCATCGACATGTGCGTCGGCATCGGCGGCAGCCCCGAGGGCATCACCACGGCCTGCGCGATCAAGGCGCTCGGTGGATTCATGCAGGGCGTGCTCGCGCCGAAGGACGACGCCGAACGGGCACGCGGCGAGGCCGCGGGCCTCGACTGCGACCGGGTCTACGAGCTCGACGACCTCGTGCGAGGCGACAACACCTTCTTCGTCGCCACGGGCGTGACCGACGGCGAACTGCTCGAGGGCGTGCGCAAGAAGGGCCCGATCGTGCGCACCGAGTCGATCGTGCTGCGCGGCAAGTCCGGCACGATCCGTCGCATCGTCGCCGACCACCTCGTCGAGAAGTGGCTGGTCGACACCGACCGTTGACCGTCCTCGGCTCGCACGCGTCGGAGGCTCGCCCGAGAATGGGAGCGTGACCGAACCCCAGCGACTGCCGCGCGCCCTGCGCCCCTTCGGCGATGCCCAGTACCGGCTGCTCGCCCTCGCGCTCGCGGCGTCGTTGCTGTCTGCGGGCGCTTGGCTCGTGGCCGCGGTCTGGCAGGTCGTCGAACTCGACGGCAGCCCGGTCGACCTCTCGTTCGTGGCGGTGGGTTCGAGTCTCGGCCTCGTGCTCGCCGTGCTCATCGGCGGCGTAGCCGCCGACCGCATCCCGCAGCGACGCATCCTCATCACGGTCGAGGTCGTGCGCGGGGCCGCGTTCGCCGTCGCGGCGGTGCTCGCGGCGACGGGCGTCATCGAGGTCTGGCACATCGCGGCGATCTCGTTCGTGCTCGGCGTCGCCGACGGGTTCTTCTACCCGGCCTACTCCGCCTGGCTGCCGGCGATCCTGCCGAGCTCGCAGCTGCTCGCCGCGAACGGCATCGAGGGCGTGCTGCGGCCCGCCGTCATGCAGGCGGCCGGCCCGGCGCTCGCGAGCGCGTTCATCGCGCTGCAGGGGCCATGGCTGGCATTCGCCGCCGTGGCGCTCATGCAGGTCGTCGCCGCCCTCGTGCTCGTGGCCATGCGGTCGACCCCGGTTCGGCGCGACCCGAACGAGATCGTGCTGCACCCCGTGCGGCAGTCGTTCCTCGACCTGCGCGACGGGTTCGCATACCTCGTGCGCACCAAGTGGCTCCTGGCGACACTCGTCTTCTCGATCCTCCTCGTGTTCCTCATCATGGGACCCATCGAGGTGCTGCTGCCGTTCGCCGTGAAGGACCAGACCGGCGGAGGCGCCGGGGCCTTCGCGCTGGCGCTTGCGGCATTCGGCGTGGGCGGGGCCGTCGGATCGCTGTCGGTCGCGTCATTCCGCCTGCCCCGCCGATACCTCACGCTCATGATCCTCGCGTGGGGCGTTGGATGCGTGCCGCTCGCGATCATCGGCTACACGTCCCAGCTCTGGGTCATGGTGATCGCGCTGTTCCTCGTGGGCGTGCTCTTCGATGGCGCCCAGGTCGTGTGGGGCACCCTGCTGCAGCGCCGCGTGCCGCCGTCGATGCTCGGCCGGGTCTCGAGCCTCGACTTCTTCGTCTCGCTCGCGCTCATGCCGGTGTCGATGGCGGTCGCCGGGCCGATCGGCGAGGTGATCGGCCTCGCGCCCGCCTTCCTCATCGCCGGACTCGTGCCTCCGCTGATCGCGTTCGCGACGCTGGCGATCGCACGCCTCGGGGCCGACGAGCTCGCGCATCCGCTCGATTCGGCGTCGCTCGAGCCGGGCATCGTCACCGGAGCGGGCGCTGCAGCCGGGTTCTCGCCGCCGGCCGATGAGGACCATCCGGTCGTCGCCGACGGCGAGGCCCCCCGCGATTGAACGAGGTCGCAACCTGCGGTGGCACAACCCCTCGACGGCGACGTCGCCGTGTGCGAAAGTGAGCCGCATCAGAGAAGAGGGGTTCCCGATGGTGGATATCGCCGATGCATTTCCGGGGTTCAGCGTGAACGACGTCGAGGCGGCTCGGCGGTTCTACGGCGAGACGCTCGGGCTGGGAGTCCAGGACTCGATGGGCGGGTTGCGACTCACCCTGCCCTCGGGCCAGGGCGTGTTCGTGTATCCGAAGGACGACCACGAACCGGCGTCGTTCACGATCCTGAACTTCGAGGTTCCCGACATCGGCGCAGCGGTCGAGGCGCTGAACGCCGCTGGAGTCGAGACGAAGATCTACCGTGATCCGCATTCGTTCGGCACCGACGAGCGCGGCATCGCGTGGGGATCGAAGTCGGGCCAGGGGCCCGACATCGCGTGGTTCCGCGATCCTTCGGGCAACGTGCTGAGCCTCATCGGGCAGTGAAGCGCCGTTCCGGTCGTGTGCGGCCAGTGGTAGACCCGAGTCATGCTCGGGCAATCGTTGAACTCGCCGTGGGCGTCGAGCAGCGGCGTCTACACGCACACGTGGACGTTCCAGGTCACGCATCCGGGACGCACGATCGTCGAGGTCGCACTGACGTCGGTGAACAGCGTCGATGACGACGACGGCACCTTCGCCCGCTTCGGCATCTCGCAGATCGTGAGCGACCGTGGTGTCGAGAACTTCGGCGACGGCGGCCCGCCCGTGGTCGCCCGTGACGGCGTCACGAGCGTGAGTGTGCGCATGTTCGTGGCCAACTCGTTCGCGCGCGGGCGCGTCTCCCGCAACTTCTGGTGAGGAGCGGATCGATGATCGACGAGACGGCGAGCAGCGATCGGACCGAAACGCGCCAGCAGACCAGCATCCTCTACGACCCCGGCACCGGGCGTGCGGTACACGGCCACACGTTCGTCGGCGTCGACGACGAGTTCTCGGCGGCGGGTGGCGAGGCCGCACGGGAGCGAGTGCTGCGCGAGGAGGCGGGGCCCGATCGGGCGGCACGACTGCGGTTTTCGGATGCCCCGGAGGAGCTGCGCATCGACGCACCGGCGGAACTCACCGTGGTCGACGGCACCGTGACCGCTCGACCGGTGCGCCTCAGGCGCCGCAACGTCGACCCTGAGGTGCTGCGCGCGCTGCGGGGTCAGCGCCGGGACTGAGCTCAGATCGAGCGGATCTCGGGGTCGATGTCTGCGACGAAGCTCGCGTCGTCGGAGCCGAGGTCGAGCTCGGCGTCGGCGACCGACGCCGCCGGCTCATCGAGCGGGACCGACTCGATGGCCGCGGGCTCGGCCGTGGCCGCCGAGGTGAACTCGTAGGCGGTCAGTTCACGCGGGCTCTCTTCGATGCCTTCGAGCTGCGCGAGAACCTTCGTCTCGTCGAGCGCCTTGAGCTTGCGCGCGGTGGGCATGACACGGGTCTCGAGCGAGCCGACGAAGGCGTTGTAGTCCTTGACGGTGCGCTCGATGGTGCGGCCGAGCTTCTCGATCTGGCCGGCGGTGACCGACAAGCGGGAGTAGAGCTCGCGGCTGAGGTCGAAGAGGGTCTTCGCCTCTTTCGTGAGCACGTCTTGCTGCCAGCTGAACGCGACGGTCTTCAGCACCGACCACAGCGTGACGGGCGAGGCGAGCGCGACGCGCTTGGAGAACGCGTAGTCGAGCAGGGCGGGATCGGTCTCGAGCGCGCTCGAGACGAGCGACTCGCTCGGGATGAAGGCGATGACCATCTCGGGCGAGGCGCCGAGCCCGGCCCAGTAGGTCTTGCCGCCGAGGGCCGTGATGTGATCTCGCACGGCCTTGACGTGCTGCTTCATGAGCGTCTCGCGGCGAGCCGCCTCTGGTCCGCTCGCCGTGGCCGGGATCTGACTGGCCTCGAGGTAGGCGTTGAACGGCACCTTGGCGTCGACGGCGATGTTCTTGCCGCCGGGCAGGTGGATGACCATGTCGGGACGACCTGCACCCGAGTCGGAGGTGATGGACGCCTGAGTGTCGAAGTCGACGCGCTCGAGCAGGCCCGCCGCCTCGACGACGCTGCGCAGCTGGGTCTCGCCCCAGACGCCGCGCGTGCTGTTGGAGCGCAGCGCCGACGCGAGCGTCTCGGCGGTGGACCGCAGGCGCTCCTCGTTCTCGGCCGCGATCTTGAGCTGCTGGCTGAGCTCGCCGTGCTGCTGGTGGCGCTGCGTCTCGAGTTCGGTGACCTTGGCCTGCATCTCGGTGATGGTCTGCTTGACGGGTGCGAGGGCCTGCAGCACCTTGCTGTCTGCGGCCTCGCGGGCCTCGCGCTGCTGCTGCTCGGACCGTTGGCGCTCGACGATCTCGCGATACTGCGTGCGCGCGGACTCGATCTGCTCGCGGAGCCCGACCGTGGTGGCCTGCACGGCCGCGAGTTCGGCGCGGAGCTGCGCCTGCACCTGCTGCTCTTCGGAGCGGATGCGCGCCTGCTCGGCCGAGCTGCCGGCCTGGAGCGCGGCGATCGCGGCCTGGTGACGGGCCTCGACGAGCGCGGGGTCTTCGGTCGCCGGGACGTCGGTCGAGGTCTCCGCAGCCCGCTTGGACGCGAGGAACCACGTGGCGAGCGCGCCGAGCGCGATGCCGACGACGAGGCCGATGACGAGCAGCAGGATCTCCATGTCGCTCAGTGTGGCAGGGGCCACCGACATCGCTCGCGATGCGGCCCGGCGAGGCCGCGGGCCGGTGCCCGGCAGTGCGCTACTGCAGCGCCATGGGGCCGTGCGAAGCGGCGCGCGTCTTCGCGGCGACCACGCCGATCGCGCCGAACGGCACGCGCGTCACGTGCGCCAACCGGTCGAGGTCGTCGGCCTCGTGCCGACGCGCCGCGTGCACCATGACGGCCGCGCAGGCCTCGGCGTCGGCGAGCGCGTCGTGGTGCGAGAAGCCCTCGAATCCGGCGGCCATCGCCGCGACCGGAAGGCGGTACGACTCGAGGTGATAGGTCTTGCGGGCGACCTGCAGGCTGCAGAGCGAGCGATGGTTCGGCACCTCGACGCCGACGGCCTCGCTCGTCTTCTCGATGACCCGCATGTCGAAGCCGGCGTTGTGCGCGACGAGCACGTCGTCTTCGGCGAAGGCGCGGAACTCGGGCAGCAGCTCGGCCCACCCCGGCGCCTGCGCCACCATGCCGCGCGTGATGCCGTGCACGCGCACGTTCCACTCCGAGAACTCGTCGTGGGGGAAGGGTGGGCGGATGTAGCGGTGCAGACGGTCGACGACGATGCCGCCGCGCACCTTCACCAGTCCGATCGAACAGGCCGATGCACTCGACGGGTTGGCGGTCTCGAAGTCGATCGCGGTGAAGTCCACTGGCACGTCAGCATCGTGCCATGCACCGCCGACGGTTGACGGATGCCTCGCCGCTGGCGTGGAATGGCTCCATGACCGAGACCACCGAACCTGCCCCGACCGGTGCGTCCGCGCCCCCGCTCGGCGACCCGGCCGAGGCGAGCACGATCGCGGCGGCGAGGTCGTTCGGCTCCGCGGCATCCGTCTATCACCGTGCCAGGCCCGGGTACCCCGCCGAGGCCGTCGCCTGGCTCATCGGCGACGCGGTCGACGTGCTCGACCTCGGCGCAGGCACCGGCAAGCTGACCGAGGCGCTCGTGGCGCTCGACCGCGACGTCATCGCCGTCGACCCCGTCGAGGAGATGCTCGACGAACTCGAGCTCGCGGTCCCGGGCGTGCCGCGCATCCTCGGCACCGCAGAGGAGATCCCGCTCGAGGACGACTCGTTCGACGCGGTCGTCGCCGGGCAGGCGTGGCACTGGTTCGAGCCGCACCGCGCCCTGCCCGAGATCGCGCGTGTACTCAGGCCCGGGGGGCTGCTCGGCCTGGTCTGGAACAGCCGTGACCTGCGCGCCGACTGGCTGCGCGAGGCCGGTGAGATCATGCACGAACGCCATGACGCGAGCGCGACGTTCGAGGCGTACGTGAACCTCGGCGCGCCGTTCGGCGAGATCGAGGAGCACGAGGTCGCCTGGATCGAGCGCATGACGCGCGAGCGGTTCCTCGAACTCGTGCGCTCGCGCAGCTACTTCATCACCGCGTCGCCGGCCGAGCAGGAGGCCATGCTCGGCGCGCTCGAGGTGCTGCTCGACACGCATCCGGATGTCGCGGGCTCGGTCGACCTCGCCGTGCCGTACGTCACGCGGTGCTTCCGGGCGCGGTTGGCCTGAAGGAGGCTGCGGCCCACAGCGAGAGCGACCATCGGTCACGCTCCGATCCTCGTTCGATCGCGCATGCACGTGGGCGCACGGCCGGATGGGCGCATATCGATTGCATGCCATCCAAGTTTTCACTTGACCCGGCATCAAATGGCGAGGATGCTTCGGGTATGGCGCGCATGGCTCGCGAGTACGACATGACGGCGCGGTCGGCATCCGCGGTGCGCACACGCGAGCGCATCCTGCGCGCGGCCGCCGTGCGGTTCGCGGACGCACACTACGACGACGTGACCCTCGCGGGCGTCGCCGAGGCGGCCGGGGTGACGGTGCAGACGGTCTTCAACCACTTCGGCTCGAAGGAGGGCCTGCTCACCGCCGCGATCACCCACTTCGCCGGCGAGGTGGCCGACCTGCGGGGCGACGTGGCGCCGGGCGACCTCGACGGTGCGATCGACGCGCTGATGCGGCACTACGAGGCGTTCGGCGACGGCAATTGGCGCACGGTCGCCGACGCCGATCGACAGCCGGTGCTCCACTCGCTGCTCGAGAGCGCGCGGGGGGAGCATCGCCGGTGGCTGGCGACGGTGTTCGACCCTCACCTGCCCGCAGGCGAGGCGCCCCGCGACGAGACCATCGCCGCGTTGTACGCCGCCACCGACGTCGGCACCTGGAAACTGCTGCGTCGCGATCTCGGCTGTTCGGCCGAAGAGACCCGTGCGGTGCTCCGCCGGCTCATCGCCGGCGCCCTCGAGAAGGAGTGATCATGAGATACCTGATCGCCGTGTGGGACGGCGGCGGTGCGACGCCGCCGAACCTCGGCGTCGCCCGACTGCTCGTCGAGCGCGGCCACGAGGTCGTCGTCCTCGGCGACCCGACCCTCGCCGACGCGATCGCCGCCACCGGGGCCGTGCATCGAACCTGGCCGACCGCGCCGCAGCGCATGTCGACTGCCCTCGAAGACGACGTGCTGAAGGACTGGGAGTGCCGCACGCAGCTCGGTGCGCTGATCCGGGTGCGCGATCGCATCATGACCGGCCCGACCGCTCGCTACGCCGCAGACGTCGTGGCGGCGCTCGATGCCGAGCCGTTCGACGCGGTACTCGCCGACGGCCTGCTCCTCGGCGCCCTCATCGGCGCCGAGGCCCGAGGCATCCCGACCGCGGTGCTCATCGGGAGCGTATACCTGCAGCCCTCGCGCGTGCGCCCGCCGTTCGGCCTCGGGCTCGCGCCCGCGCACAACGCGCTGGGCCGGGCGCGCGACCGCGCGGCGTACGCGCTCGTGACGGCGGCCGCCGGTGCCGGGATGGGCCCGGTCAACGCGGCCCGTGCCGAGCTCGGCCTCGCGCCGGTCCGCAACCCTGGCGAGCAGTGGGGTCATGCAGACCGCGTACTCGTGCTCACCGGCTCGGCGTTCGACGACCCGCCGCCCGACGCGCCGAACGTGCGCTACGTCGGGCCGGTCCTCGAGGACATTCCCGTCGACGGGTCGTTCGAACTTCCGCCCGGTGACGCGCCGCTCGTCGTGATCGGTCTCTCCAGCTCCTACATGCGACAGGCCGATCTGCTCACGAGGATCTCCCGCGCGCTCGCGACCCTCCCGGTGCGGGCCGTGATCACCACGGGCCCGGCCATCGACCCGGCCGACATCCCCGCCGCGAAGCACATCGTCGTGGTGCAGTCGGCCGCTCACGGCGAGCTGATCCCGCAGGCCGACCTCGTGATCACCCACGCCGGGCACGGCACGCTCATCAAGGCGCTCGCCGCTGGGGTCCCGGTGCTGTGCATCCCGCTCGGCCGCGACCAGCCCGAGAACGCGGCCAGGGCGGTCCGCCACGGTGCGGGCATCACGCTGTCGGCGAAGTCGGATGCCTCGACGATCGCGAAGGCGGTCTTCGACGTGCTGCTCGAGCCCTCGTACCGCGACGCGGCCGCGGCGCTCGGCCAGCGCATCCGCGCCGAGATCGACTCCGGGGCGTTGGTGGCCGAGCTGGAGGCGTTGGCCTCGGCGCGGCGACCGGCGGGTTGACGACACCGGCCGCGAGCGCACGATGGCCCGCGGCATCCGCTTCGAATGAGCGCATCGGCGGCGCACCGGTACGATAGACCCCCGTGGCTCTCACTATCGGCATCGTCGGCCTGCCCAACGTCGGCAAGTCCACCCTCTTCAACGCCCTCACCAAGAACCAGGTGCTCGCGGCGAACTACCCGTTCGCGACGATCGAGCCCAACGTGGGGGTCGTGAACCTGCCCGACCCGCGGCTCGAGACGCTCGCCGGCATCTTCGGCTCCGAGCGCATCCTGCCCGCCGCGGTGTCGTTCGTCGACATCGCCGGCATCGTGCGCGGCGCCTCCGAGGGCGAGGGGCTCGGCAACAAGTTCCTCGCGAACATCCGTGAGGCCGATGCCATCGCGCAGGTCGTGCGCGGCTTCGACGACTCCGACGTCGTGCACGTCGACGGCAAGGTCGACCCGAAGTCCGACATGGAGACCATCAACACCGAGCTGATCCTCGCCGACCTCGAGACCCTCGAGCGCGCCATCCCGCGCTTCGAGAAGGAGATCAAGGGCAAGAAGCTCGACCCCTCGGTGCTCGAGGCCGCGAAGGCCGCGCAAGAGGTGCTGCAGAAGGGCACACCGCTCTCCGCGGCATCCGTCGATCTCGCTCCCATCAAGGAACTCGGCCTGCTGACGGCGAAGCCCTTCATCTACGTCTTCAACGTCGACGAGGCGGTGCTGACGGATGCCGCGAAGAAGGCCGAGCTCGCAGCCCTCGTCGCCCCCGCCGAGGCCGTGTTCCTCGACGCGAAGATCGAGTCCGAGCTCATCGACCTCGACCCCGCGGATGCCGCGGAGCTGCTGGCCTCGACCGGTCAAGACGAGTCCGGCCTCGACCAGCTCGCGCGCATCGGCTTCGACACCCTCGGCCTGCAGACCTATCTCACGGCCGGCCCCAAGGAGTCGCGCGCGTGGACGATCCACAAGGGCGACAAGGCCCCGCAGGCGGCCGGCGTCATCCACACCGACTTCGAGCGCGGCTTCATCAAGGCCGAGGTCATCTCGTTCGCCGACCTCGTCGAGACCGGTTCGGTCACCGAGGCCCGCGCCAAGGGCAAGGCCCGCATGGAGGGCAAGGACTACGTCATGCAGGACGGCGACGTCGTGGAGTTCCGGTTCAACGTATGAGCGAAGGTGCCACGTTGCCGCCGTGCCCCGAATGCGCGAGCGAGTACGCCTACGAGCAGGGCGCACTGCTCGTGTGTCCCATGTGCGGCCACGAGTGGGCGCGCGCAGACGCGGAGCATGACGGCGATGACGCGGCGGATGTCTCGGGGTCCCGGGTCATCCGAGATGCGGTCGGCAATGTGCTCGCCGATGGCGACACCGTCACGGTGATCAAAGACCTCAAGGTCAAGGGCGCAGGCGGCGGCACCGTCAAGGTCGGCACGAAGGTGCCCGGCATTCGGCTGATCTCCGATGGCGTCGGTGATCACGACCTCGAGGCGAAGGTGCCGGGTTTCGGTCAGATGCAGCTGAAGTCGAGCGTGGTCAGGAAGGCCTGACGGGCCCGCTCACCGGTTCTCGGGCGGAGTCAGCCCCGACAGGATCACCTCGAGCAGCTGGTCGCGGTCGCTGCCGTCGCCGAGGCGCACGGCGAGCTCCACTCCGCAGATGAGGCGCTCCACCTGGCCGAGTGAGATGCCTGAGCGCACAGCCCCTGCGGCGATCGCGTTCGTGAGCGCCGTCTGTGCGAGCTCGAAGAGCTCGTCACGGAGATGACGCGCCGCGCTCGAGATCTCGTCTGAGAGGAGCAGGGGCTGCAGGCCCTGGTGCTCGAGCTGTCGCGTGGTCGTTCGTCGCACGAGCTGCGTGAATGCACGGGCCGGGTCGGGCTCCGCGGCCGCGGTTCTGGCTTCGTCGACGAGCTGCTCGAGGTCCGCGATGGTGAGCGCCTCGATCAAGGCGTTCACCGTCGGGAAGTGCCGGTAGACGGTGGCGACACCGACGCCCGCCTCGCGTGCCAGTTCGTTGAGTCGCAGCTCGGTGATCGGCTGCCGGTGCGCGGCGTCGAGGATCTTCGCGCGGGAGCGCGCTGCGTCCGATCGGAGCGTAGGCATACCCGGCATCCTACTAGATATGGATTCCTTATCCGTTTCGTGACGTATCCTGAATCGGATAGATCATCCATTTCAAAGGAGTCACTCATGACCTGGGATCCGACACGCCTTCCCGACCTCGCCGGTCACGTCTACGCCGTGACCGGCGCGACCGGTGGCATCGGCTATTTCGCCGCCGAGCAGCTCGCCGAGGCCGGAGCCGAGGTGATCCTGGTATCCCGGTCGTCTCGGAAGATCGACGTCGCGGCAGCCGCGATACGCGGGCAGGTGCCGCGTGCGCTGACGGGGTCCGTCGCCTTCGACCTCACGTCGCTGGCCTCGGTCGATGAGGGTGCCGAGCGGCTGGCGGCGCTGCCGCGGCTGGACGGCATCTTTCTCAACGGCGGCCCGATGGGCTTCTCCGCCCGGGCGAAGACGGTCGACGGTCTGCCACTGATGACCGGGGCGCACGCGGTCGCCAACGTGGCGCTCGTCGCCGGGCTCCTCTCGGCCCGCATGCCGGCGGATCACGACCGTCCGCTCAGGATCGTCCACGCCTCCACGGGGTTCGTCGAACAGTTGCGCACGGAGGTGACGGATGCCCGCGCCAGGCCGCGCACCGGCATCGGCGCGTACGTCGTGGCGAAGACGCTGACCGAGCTGTTCGCCTACGAGCTGGATCGCCGCGTGCGCGCCGCCGGCCTCCCGATCGCCTCGATCGTCACCCGACCGGGCGTCGGCGTCGATGCCAAGACCCCGCAGCGCCCCGGGATCCGAGACGCGACGGTGCCCTATCGGCGCAACCCCTACACGCCATGGGCGCAGGGGAAGGATGCGGCGGCGTGGTCGGGTGTCCGCGCGCTCGTCGACCCCGGCGTGGTCGGAGGCGAGATGTACGGGCCGAATCGGGTCGCCGGGCCTCCGATCCGCCTCGTCCCGTCGTCGCACACGAGTGCTCCGAACCGCGAGGTCGCCGCGCGGATCTGGGCCGGACTCGAGGATCTCGCCCGGACGCGAGTGCCCATCCCTCACGTCGAGCTCCACTGAGCCGGAATTGAAACGTTAAAGATTGGGGCTTGCGCCGGGGGCCGCATCGCGCCATCATGATGGGAAAGCGCTTGCCCGATGATGGGTACGCGCGAAGTGCAGACCCTCGAGACGGATCGAACCGCCCAGATTCGCCCAGCATCACTCAAAGGAGAGAACGAAGTGCGAAAGACGATGCACAAGCTCGTACCGATACCCCTGGCGCTCGCCGTGGGCGTGTCCCTGTTCAGTTTCAGCTCCCCTGCCGCCGCCGCGGAGGACGCCCCATCGACGGCCGCGGCATCCGATCTGCGTCAGATGGAGGAGCTCACGCGCGGCCTCGTCGCGGCCCAGGTCGCCGACGGGATGTTCCTGAGCTGGCGGTTCCTCGGCGACGAGCCCGACGGCCTGTCGTGGAACGTCTATCGCAAGGACGGCGATGCCGACTTCGCGAAGATCGCCACGATCGAGCCCCGCGACGTGCAGCCCGAGAGCGACTACGAATCGAACCCGGGCGTCGTGAAGGAGGACGTCACGCCGTCGAACTACACCGACGCCGACGGCGAGCTCACCTCCGTCTACGAGGTCGCCCCCGTCATCGACGGCGTCGAGGGAGAACGCCAGGGCATGAGCGTGCCCGTGCTCTCGGCCCTCGCCGGAAGCTCGGGGCAGGCGAACCGCGGAGCCGTGCACTACATTCCGCTGAAGCCGGCCCCCGCGCCGGTGCCGCTCGCGCACTTCAGCTACCGTGGTGCCGACAACCGGTTCGGCGGCCCGAACCTCAACCTCAACGCCGCGAACATGACGATCCCCGGTACGGGCGGCCAGAACTGGTATGTCGTCGACATGGACCTCCTGAAGGGCTTCCGCTCGGCGTACGAGGAACAGACGACCGTCACGCAGGAGCAGCTCGACGGCTGGGTCGCGGAGCTCAACGAGCACAACACGACGCCGAACGCGCTCGGCGTCGCGAGCTACACCGAGGATCGGCCGCTGACGAACTCCCTCGTCGACGGCAAGATCACGAAGGCGCTCTTCGACGAGCTCGAGGCCGAGTTCATCACGTATGTCGAGAACCTCGACTCCGGCACGTCGCTGCCGTACGCGAAGACCGGCGACGGCGCGATCGAGACGGCGCAGAGCGGTGCGTACTCCACGCACGACATGACCGTCGGCGACTTCGACGGCGACGGTGAGTACGAGATCGTCGTCAAGTGGCGTAGCACCCAGGTCGATCCGATGTACTCCGAGCCGATCTTCGGCGGAGGCAGCACCACGACCGCGCCCGAGTACGTCGACGTCTACAAGCAGGACGGCACGCTGCTGTTCCGCGTCGACATGGGCTACAACGTGCGCGCGGCCAATGACCACGAGACCACCCTCTTCGCCGAGGACTTCGACGGTGACGGCACGTCCGAGCTCATGCTCAAGACCGCGCTGGGCACCCGTATCGGCAACTGGGACGAAGCCTCCCAGAGCGTCGTGTACCCGAACGACCTGGCCACCGTCGTCGGCGGCGAGGACGGCCTGAGCTCCACGACCGACAAGTTCGAGGAGTACTTCGCGAACGGGGACGACCAGGCGCTCGACACGTACTGGTCGCTGCTGAACAGCTTCAGCATCGCGTACCGCAGCCCGACCTCCGGCGGCGGCAACGACGGGCCGAACGATCCGGCCGTGAAGCGGTGGATCAAGACGTATCACGTCGGTCCCATCGGCCCCGCAAAGGACGACCAGGAGTTCTTCTCCGCGTTCGAGTGGAACGGCGACGTCGGCAAGGGAGAGCTCGTGGACAGCGCGACCTACCCGTTCCCGTACCGGGCCAGTGTCGACGGTGAGAACTGGGCCATGACGCCCGCATCCCAACGCGGCAACTACTCGTACCTGGCCTATCCCGGCCCGGGCTCCGGATCCTCGGCGGCCGACTACAAGGCTCAGATCCTCGCCGAGACCGAGGTGTACTGGCTCGAGCACCCGTGGAAGGCGGCGTCGTTCGGCGATGCGCAGGGCAACCGCGCAAACCGCTACGTCGGCGTCGTGGCCGCGCTCGACGGCGTCCATCAGTTCGCCGTCTCCCAGCGCGGGTACTACCACCGCACGACCCTCGCCGCCTTCGACCTCGTCGACGGCAAGGTCCACCTGCAGGCGAGCTTCGACTCGGCCGACCCGCAGTACTGGTCGCTCGGAGGCAGCGCCTACGACTATCAGAACCGCGGCAACCACGACACGAAGTCTGCGGACCTCGACGGGGACGGCTGGGACGAGGTCGTGCTGAAGGCGATGGTCCTCGGCTTGAACGCCGACAAGACCAAGATCCTGCCGAAGGTGCTGAACGGCGACATCATGCCGACGATCGAGGGACAGAACAGCGTCGTCCCGGTCGCCGGCACGTTCGAGTTCGCCACCGACGAAGTCAGGGACAATCCGCTCAACGTCTGGGCACCGCTGCGTCACGGCGACCGCGGCGCCCTGCTCCCGGTCGACAAGGAGGACAACATCCGCGAATGGTCGGGAATGGAGGAGCACCTCTTCGACGACCTGCGCACCGGAGTGCAGAGCGGATGGCTCCCCGGGCCGGCCGGATACGACCCGATGAAGGGCAAGCGACTGGACGAGAACGGCGAGGTCGTCTACGAGAACTCGCTCATCTATGCCCAGTACGCGGGCAGCGACGACGAGGGCAGCGTGGCCGGCAACTACTCCAACCGTTGGCCGGGCGCCCAGGGCGGCACGGCGAGCGCATCACGGGAGGTGCGCAGCATGGTGACGGGCGAGGTCCTGACGACGACCGGCACGGCTCGCGGCATCGCGCAGGGCATGAACGCGATCTGGTTCGGTGGCGGCCTGACCCATATGGCCGTGAACGGTGCCACCGTCAGCAGCGTGAACGACCAGACCTTCGCGGCCTCGTCGTACCTCGCGACCGGCCTGACGTCGACCGGCAACAAGAGCACGCCGACCCTCAAGGCCGACCTGTTCGGCGACTGGCGCGAGGAACTCATCCTCCGGGCCGGCGGCAACCGGCTGGGCATCGTGACCTCGCTGGCGCCGACCGAGTACGGCATCCGCACGCTCATGCACGACCCGATGTACCGCAACGGGGTGGCCAACAAGAACAACGGCTACGACCAGATCGGCTTCGCGAGCTTCTACCTCGGCGACGAGGCGGAGCTGCCGGTGCAGCGCACCGACATCCGGGTCGGTCTGCCCAAGGACACGACCGCGCCGACGATCGACGTGAAGTCGGAGTCCGAGGGCAGGGACGGGGTCTACCGTTCGGTCTCGTTCAAGCTGTTCGATGAGGGCAAGGTCGACCGGCTCACCCTCAACGGGGTGGAGAAGGATCTGTCCGACGATGTCTGGTCCGACCTGAACGAGGTCGTGCCCGGTGCATTCGGAGCAAAGGCCGGCAGCAACGAGCTGAAGGTCTTCGACGCCGCGGGCAACGTGGCGACACTCACCTTCGTGCTCGATGTCACCGGCCCGACGGTCACGGTGAAGAACGGCGCGACCGAGACGGTCGGCACGGCCGGCGACGGCTACGAACTGGTGTCGTTCAAGCTGTTCGACGAGTACAAGGTCGACCGGCTGACGGTGAACGGCGTCGAGAAGGACCTCTCCGACAACGCCTGGTCCGACCTCAACGGCGTGAAGCCGGGTGCGTTCGGGGCGAAGCTCGGAGCGAACGAGCTGAAGTTGTACGACGTGGCGGGCAACGCCACGACCGTCGCCTTCACCCTGGTCGCACCGCAGCCCTCGCTTCCGGCGTGGGTCGCGACCACCGCGTACAACGCCGGTGACCAGGTCTCGTTCGAAGGAAAGGTCTTCACCGCGCAATGGTGGACCCAGAACGAGAAGCCGGGCACCACCGCGACTGGCTCGTGGATGGAGCAGGGCGCGCTCGTGCCGGCGGCCGGCACCGATGTGCGGGCGTGGACCGCGTCGGGGGTCTACACCGAGGGCCACACGGTCGCGTTCGACGGGCACACCTGGAAGGCCAAGTGGTGGACCAGGAACCAGCAGCCGGGCGATGCCAACGGTCCGTGGCAGGATCTCGGCGCGTGGTGAGCTGAGGCCCGAGTGGCTCAGCCCCGAGGTTGAGCCATGGGACGCAGGGAGGGTCGGCCCGCGAGGGCCGGCCCTTGCTGCATCTCACCGCATGCGCGGGCGGGTCAGTTTCGAGCGGCCAGCTCGGCGTGGTCCGCGCGCCGCTGCGCTGCATCGAGTGCGACCGTCGCCGCGCGGCGGCCCTCGGCGATCAGGCGCGACGCATCGGACATCATCCACTGCGCCATGCCCTCCATCTCGGGTTGGATGAGCACGACCGAAGGGTCGCCGGCGAGTTCGGCGGTGCGGCTGACGGTGCGCATCATGCGCACGTTCTCCCACTTCGCGTGCAGCCGCACGACGATCACGCGGGATGCGCCGAGTTCGCGGGTCGCGGCCACCGGGACGTTGTCGACCATGCCGCCGTCGGCGAGCAGGGCGCCGTCACGACGCACGGGCGGCAGCAGCCCTGGCACGGCGATCGTCGACCTGAGCGCGACGCTCAAGGGCCCCCGGTCGATCGTCACGGCCCGACGGGTTCGCAGATCGGTGGCGACGGCGCCGAACCGTCGCGGGAGGTCCTCGATGAGCGGATCTGCGCCGAACACCCGGTGGACCGCCTCGTCGAGGGCCCGCGCATCGAGCAGTCCGAGCCGCGGGGCGAACGACCACCGGGCGATCGCGTTCCAGCGGAACGACAGGGCGGCCCGCTCGATCGCCGTCGCATCGAAGCCGGCCGCGTATGCGGCGGCGATCATGGCGCCCGAGCTGGTGCCGGCGACGATGCCGGGTCGGATGCCGCGCTCTTCGAGCACCTGCAGGACGCCGACATGCGCGGCGCCGAACGCGGCGCCGCCGCTGAGGGTGAGGCCCAAGGCCTGGTCGTCGGTCATGGGTCCCCTCGAGGTCGATGCTGCGAGCGTACCGCCGCGGTGTTGGACGACTCTGGGCGTCAGCAGTGAGAACCCTGTGCGCGACTCGCCTTCACGCGATTCGATGCCGGCGTGCAAGACTCGCGGCAGGGGCGACACATTCATGGTGTGACGACCGCCAGCACCGCAGCCGATGCCGACTCGACCGAGGGAGTGGCGATGCCCGACGCCGACGAGCCGCTCGCGCCATCCGCGTCTCCCGAGGAGATCGCGTGGTTCACCGAGGCCGTGCGCGAGCACTCGACGCCGCTCGTGCGCTACTTCGCCCGCCGCGCCCCGCGTCAGGACGCCGAGGACCTCGCCGCCGAGGTCTTCGCGACGGCGTGGCGACGACGCCGCGACGTTCCCCGCGAGGCCGTGCTGCCCTGGCTGTACCGCACCGCGGGCTTCACGCTCGCGAACCACCGTCGCAAGCACGTCGACCTGCCCGTCGAGGAGGTGCCCGAGCGTGGAACCGTGCGCGTGGCCGACGACCCCGAGCTGAGCGCCCTGTTCGACGACGAACTCCGCGGCGCCCTCGCGAGCGTGGGGGAGCGCGACCGCCGCATCCTCCTCCTTCACGCCTGGGAGGGCCTCGACGGAGAGGAGCTCGAGGCCGTGCTCGGCATCTCCAGGTCGGGAGCGGATGCCGCGCTCTCACGAGCCCGCAAGCGTCTCCGCGAGGCGTGGGGCGACCGCCTGTCGTTCTAGCCGCTGCAAGGTCTGCGGCCCCTGCGACACATTCAGGGAGAACGAAGACCAGGAGGCGATCCCGATGAACGACGAGCACGAGACCGACCCGCACGACCCGCACGAGACCGACCCGATGGAGCGACTGCGCGCCGCTGACCCCGCCGCCGGGGTCGAGCCCGGCGCCGGCTTCGTCGACGGGGTCCTGTCACGCACGGCGGATGCCTCGACGGAACGCGCCCCGCGCGCGGCATCCGCTCGGCCTGAAGCCGCCGACGCATCCGACGCTCCCGCGGCCCCGGTGGCCGACCTCGACGCCGAGCGAGCGCGACGCCGCAGTCGATGGATCCCCCTCGTCGCCGTCGCGGCATCGCTCGTCGTCTTCGGCGGCGCCGGATACGCGCTCGGGGCCACGACCGGTGCACCGACCGACCTCGCCGACGGCGCCGCGCCGCCCATCTCGCTGCAGGGTGTCGCGGGCGGCGGGGCCACGCCGGGCATGGCGCAGGAGGACATGGCCGGCGGCGCCGCGACCGACGCGAAGATGTCGGCCCAGGGCGCGACCGACATGATGTATCCGTACGGCTTGGGCCGCAACAGCTTCCACTCGTCGGGCCTTTCCACGGAGGCGGGGTCGGGTGTCGCCTACGCCTATGATCCGGGTGCCGCCTCGAACGCCGAGACCGTGGGGGCGCTCGCGGTCGCGCTCGGCGTGGAGGGGACGCCCGAACTGAAGGACGGCGCGTGGGTCGTCGGCCCCCAGGACGGCAGCGCCGCATCGCTCTACGTCGGCCTCGACGGCACGCTGAGTTTCTCGTACTTCGACCCCGAGCTCGACCCGTGGGCGTGCGACGCCGGTGCCATCCTCGAGGACGGCGACGGCGGCGACGGCGGCATGGTCGCGCCGTGCGAACCGTCCGGAACGCCCCCGAGCGAGGACGCCGCGATCTCGGCGCTGCGTTCGCTCATCGTCGCCGCCGGGCGTGACGCCGACGCCTTCGAGTACACCTCGGAGACCTGGGACGGCGCGGTCACGCGCAGCACGTACGCGTGGCCGATCGTCGACGGGCAGCGTCTCGATCAGCCGTGGTCCGCCGAGGTTTCAGAGGAGGGCGTGGTCAACGCCTCTGGCGCGCTCGCCGGGCTCGTGAGCCTCGGCGACTACGACCTCGTGAGCGAGCAGGAGGCGTTCGAGCGGCTCTCGGATCCGCGGTTCGGCGCGCAGATGACCGCACTGCCGATCGCGCTTCGTGAGGGGACCGCCTCGGACGAGACCGCGCAGTGGACCCCGCCGACCGCGCCGCCCGTGACGCCGCAGCCGGGCGCCGCGATCGCGTGGGCCGTCAACGACGTCGAGATCGTGAGCGCCCGCCTCGGGCTCGCGAGCCAGTGGCAGCCCGACGGCAGCGTGCTCCAGGTCCCCGCCTACGAGTTCACCGACGCGGGCGGCGGCACGTGGTCGGTCATCGCCGTCGCGGACTCGGCTCTGGACTTCGCCTCGGAGTGAAGCGGATGCCGCGGGCCGGCGTGGTGCGGAACGCCGGCCCGCGTACGGCATGATGGCTCGATGAGCAACCCCGTCACCGTGCACCTGCGCTACGAGATCGATGCCGACAAGATCGAGGACTTCCGCGAGTACGGGCGGCGGTGGATCCGGCTCGTGAACCGCCTCGGCGGCACGCACCACGGGTACTTCCTGCCGAGCGAGGGCGACAGCGACGAGGCGTTCGCGCTCTTCACGTTCCCGTCGCTCGCCGACTACGAGCAGTACCGGCTCGCCTCGGCCGACGACCCCGAATGCGTCGAGGCGTACCGCTTCGCCGTCGAGACGAAGTGCATCCGGCGCTACGAGCGCCGCTTCCTCGCACCGATCTTCGAGTAGGGGAGTCGCTCCGGGCGAACGCGCGCGGACGGAGACCGCTTCGTCAGTCCGCCAGGAACGGGCCGAGCGCGGCGAGGATCGGAGCCCGACCGAGCTCGATATGCGCGTAGGCCTGCGATGCCGCGAGATCGGCGTTGCCGGTGACCATGGCGTCGTAGAGCTGCAGGTGCTCGAGCACCTGCTCGTCCTCGCGGGCGTCGTGCGTGAGGCGGAAGATCCATTCCATGCGGCCGAGCATCGGCTGCAGGCTGCGCACCAGCAGGCTGTTGCCCGAGAGGCGTACGACCTCGGCATGGAACTGCAGGTTCGCCGAGATTCCCTGAGCCTCGTTGCCGGCCGAGAACTGCGTCTGCGACTGCGTGAGGATCGCAGCGAGCCGGTCGGGCGATTCGACGCCCCGATGCAGCCGGGTCGCGGCCTGACGGGTCGCGAACGGCTCGATGCAGAGCCGAGCGTCGAAGAGCTCGTCGATGTCGTGCCGGGTGACGAGCTTCACGACCGCACCGCGACGGGGTTCGGTGACCACGAAGCCCTCGGACTCGAGCCGTTGGAGCGCCTGCCGCACCGGCACGCGTGAGACCGCGTACTGCTCGGAGAGCTCGCGTTCCTTCAACCGCGTTCCGGGTCCGGGCCGGCCTGCGATGATCGAGCGGAGGAGCTCCCGGTACACGCCGTCGGCGAGTGCCTCTCGATCGTCGTCGCGCTCGTCGACGGGGGCCTGCTGCTGCATCGGTCCTCCTGGGGCCGTCGCGCTCGGGCGGGGGAGTCCCGCTGCTCGCGTCTACTGTATGGGGAACACCGGCGGAAACAGCTCATCCACGTTGCCGGCGTACGCGTCGCGTTCCGCGTACGCCGACCGCATCTTGCGGAACAGGACCTGCATGTCGTGTCGCACCGCGTCGAGGTCCACTCCCGGGATGACCCCGTCGCGCATGACCACCCGGCCGGCGACCATCGTGAGGCAGGCGTCGCGCGCGGTGCCGTTCAGCACGAGGGTCCGGATCGGGTCGTCGATCGCGCCCATGCGCACGTCATCGAGGCGGAACGCGGTGAGGTCGGCCGAGGCACCCGACACGATGCGCCCGAGATCTGGACGGTGCAGCGCCCGTGCGCCGCCGAGAGTCGCCGCCTCGACGTAGGCCGCGACATCCGCCTTCGAGAGGTCGTGGTGCTGCACCTTCGCCGCCGAGAGCCCCGCATCGATGCCGCGGACGAGGTCGGGCGGGAACGAATCGGTTCCGAGGCAGAGGTTCACGCCGGCCGCCCGGTAGCCGGCGAACGTCTCGAGCTCGGAGCCGTAGCGTGCATTGGTGAGCGGGCAGTGCACGATCGAGACGCCCGACTTGACGAGTCGGCCGAGGTCGCCGAGGTCATCGCCGTGCACTCTGGGGTTCACGTCGAGGAAGACCCCGTGCGGCACGATCAGCCGATCGTCGAGCAGCCCCAGCGCGTCGAGGTGGTCCAGCGGCGTGCGCCCGTATCGCTCGAGGATGTACTCCCGCTCGAATTCTCCCTGCAGGGCGTGCAACCGCACGAGAGCCTCGCGTTCCCGTGCCATCGTCGCGGTCTCGGCGAGCAGTTCCGGGGTGAGCGTCTCGATGCGGCACGGCAGGAACACGCCGGTGAGCAGCGGATCGTCGAGGGCGCGGATGCGGTCGACGAACTCGGCGGCCTCCCGGAGCCCGTCTCGCCCGGCGTCCTCATCGAAGCGGATGTCGCGTGCGCCGTCCGCACGGACGACGTTGACGCCGGAGCGATACGAGGGTCCGAGGAAGCCCCTGAGCCCGATACGGCTCGAGTACTCGGCCATGGCGAGGAGATCGCTCGCCGATTCGGCCCACTCGGAGTGCACCTCCGAGGCGATCGGCATGTAGCTCGTGATGCCGTGCAGGGCGAGCTGCACGAGGGCGACCTCGCGAACGCGGCGCCGCTCCTCGGCGGTGAAGACGTGCGAGCGGCGGTCGAAGTACTCGCTCGACCACTGCAGTCGCGCCGAGTGCTCGCCGCTCCACCACGAATCGAGCACCAGGTGGTCGATGTCCGTGAGCGCGTCGAGATCGACGAGTCCCGGCATGAGCAGGCTCTCACCGAGTTCCACGAGTTCGTCGATGCCATCGGCAGGGGCGTCAGCGGCCGGGCCGACGAAGTCGATCCGTGCATCGTCGACGATGACGGCGCCGTCGCGGAGCTCGACATGCGACCCGGTTGCGGCATCGAAGGCGAGGACGTGATCTGCGGTGATCAGGGTGCGCACGGAGTTCCGATCTGAGGACGAGCAACGAGTCTTGGTATCCAAGAATGTATCCGCCCGAGTCCTGGTGGGCAAGGCCGATCCCGATCAGGTGGCGAGGCGGATGGCCACGTTGCCTGTATTCGCACGGGATTAGGCACTCGATCGCGACTTCTGAGACGTTGCCATCGAGGATCGATCTTGCCCTCGGAAGTTGCACTGTTCTCGTTTTGGTATACAGTTCTGCAAAACCCCTACCCGAACCCTCGAGGATGATCGTGACGGAAACGCAGTCAGCAGTGCCGGCGACCGCCGCTGAGCGCACTGCACCGAGGTCGGATCCGTCCTCGCGAGCCATCAGCCCGGCGACCACGGCGACCGCACTGCCGCCTCGGACCTCGTCCGTCGACGTGCTCGCCACGGAAGCAGAGGTCGCGACCGGCCGGTCGCTGCTCGGAACGACCTGGCTGCGGATCAAACGGAGCCCCGTCGCCCTGACGTCGTTCGGCGTCGTCGTCGCGATCGTCCTCTTCGCCATCCTGGCGCCGGTGCTCGTGGCGATCGAGGGTCAGGATCCGACGACGACGAACACCGGGCCGGACGTGCTCGACAACTTCATGACCCCCGGTCTTCCGCTGCCGGGATTCATGTACCCATCTGCACAGCACTGGCTGGGCGTCGAGCCGGGCCTCGGGCGCGACATCTTCGCGCGCATCGCCTACGGCGCGCAGGTCAGCCTCGTGATCGCGCTGCTCTCCACGCTCGTGTCGGTCGTGCTCGGCACCATCCTCGGGGCGGCCGCCGGATTCTTCGGCGGCAAGGTCGACATGGTCATCAGTCGCATGATCGACCTCTTCCTCGCCTTCCCGCACCTGCTGCTCGTGCTCTCGCTCACGCCGATCCTCCAGTCGCGGCTGCGCGACACCCCGCTCGGCAACGGCAGCTTCGTGCCGATCGCCTCGCTCGTGCTCATCCTCGGGTTCTTCGGCTGGGCGTACCTCGCCAGGGTCGTTCGCGGCCAGGTGCTCAGCATCCGCGAGCAGGAGTACATCGAGGCGGCACGATCGTACGGAGCCTCGCACCGCACGATCATCTTCAAGCAGGTGATCCCGAACGTCCTCGGCGTCGTGCTCGTGTACGCGACGATGATGATCCCGGCCAACATCTCGGCCGAGGCGGCCCTCTCCTTCCTCGGCGTCGGAGTCAAGGACCCGACCCCCTCGTGGGGCCAGATGCTGAACGCCGCGCAGGCCGGCAACTGGTACCTCAGCGACCCGTGGTTCCTCATCGTGCCCGGCATGGCGCTCGTGATCACCGTGCTCGCCTTCAACCTGCTCGGCGACGCCGTGCGCGACGCACTCGATCCGAAGGCCTCGCGCAACTGAGGCGAACCTGCCCGCGGCTCCACTCCCGCTCGACCCCTGTTCCCGTTCGACCGCACCACACCACTGCACCACCACATCAGCACGAAGGAGAGTCATGAAGTTCCGCAGTCCACTGATCGTCGCGGCCACGATGGCCGTGGCGCTCGCCGTCACCGGATGCACCGCGGGCGCGCCGTCCGCGGCGCCGTCGTCGGCAGGTGCGAGCGATCCGTACGCCGCCCGCATCGTGAAGCCCGGATTCACCGAGCCGGGCGGAAACGTCAACGTGCTCATGTCCAGCGACTTCATGACGCTCGATCCAGGCAACAGCAACTACGTGCAGACGGCGAACGTCGGTCAGCTCTACTACCGCACTCTCACGATGGCGAAGGAGACCGCGGGCGAGCCGCCGACGATCGTGGCCGACCTCGCGACCGACACCGGCACGCCGTCCGAGGACGGCTTGACCTGGACGTACACCCTCAAGGAGGGGCTTGTCTACGAGGACGGCACGCCCATCACGTCGGCCGACGTCAAGTACGGCGTCGCCCGCACGTTCGCCCGCGACGTGTACACGCAGGCGCCGCAGGAGCTCAACTCGGCGCTCGACGCGGACGACTACAAGGGCCCGTACGCGGGCGGAGAGCTCGCTGCCGTCGAAACCCCCGACGACCGCACCATCGTCTTCCACCTCAAGCAGCCGTTCCCCGACTTCGCGGCGCTGGTCTCGCGTTCGAACACCGCTCCGGTGCCGGAGGCGAAGGACACGAAGCTCGACTACACGAACCACCCGGTCTCGTCGGGGCCGTACATGGTCGAGAGCTACGATCGCGGCCGCGAGCTCAAGCTCGTGCGCAACCCCAACTGGGACCCCGCGACCGACGGGAACCGTACCGCACTGCCCGACACGTTCACCTTCTCGCTCTCGACGGCGCAGGCGACGATCAGCCAGCAGCTCCTGTCGGACAACGACCCGACCGCGATCACCCTGGACTCGAACGGCGCGCTGCAGGCATCCGACACGTCCCGCCTGACCGACCAGGCGATCGCCGATCGCACGGCTGCCGGGCTCCTCGGCTGCACCGACGTGTTGAACCTGAACACCGAGACGATCACCGACCCCGACGTGCGCAAGGCGCTCGCCCTGGCCATCGACCGGGCGGCGATCCAGGTGCAGTACGGCGGCCAGCGCTTCGGCAAGATCACGAACTCGTACCTCAACGACAGCATGGTCGGCTACGTCGAGGAGACCACCGACCTCGACATCGACGGGGCGCCCCAGCTCGACGCCGCGAAGAAGCTCCTCGAGGGCAAGGACGTGCCCGCCACGCTCACGTACGGATACTCCAACGCGATCGACCGGTACAAGAACCTCGGCACCGTGCTCCAGCAGAACTTCAAGGCGCTCGGCATCGATCTGCAGATGACCGCGATCCCCGCGGCGAACTACTACACCGTGCTCGCGAGCGACGAGATGCCCGACATCGCCAGGGCCGGTTGGTGCGGCGGTGCGGCCTCCGGATCGACGCGCACGACGGTCGACCCGAACGTCGGGCCGAGCCTCGACGGCACGACCTACGGATTCAGCAACATCTCGCGCTTCTACGACGAGGACCTCTCGAAGCAGATGTACGAGCTGCGCGGCACGAACGGCACCTCGGAGGAGCTGAGCACGAGGTGGGCCGAGCTCTACAACCAGGCGATGGAGACCTACCCCATCGTGCCGCTCATCCGCACCTTCACGAACAGCGTCGTCGGATCGAAGATCCACAACGCTCAGGTCGGCTACTTCTTCGGGAGCATCGACCTGTCCACCGTCGGCGTCGAGCAATAGCGACGATCGCCCCACTCGCATGAAAGGGCGGGGGCCGGCCCCGATCGGTCGGCCCCCGCACAGGCCCAGCAATGCTCGGATTCCTCCTTCGCAGGTCGCTCGCGCTCGTCGCCCTGCTCATCGTCGTCAGCTTCGTGACGTTCGCCCTCTTCCAGGTGGGGCCGGCCGATCCCGCCGCCGCGGCCTGCGGCCAGGAGTGCACGCCCGAGCGCATCGCCGAGGCGCGCGTCGCGCTCGGCATGGATCAGCCGTTCTTCGTGCAGTACTTCACCTACATCAGCGGCTTCTTCGGGGACCGCATGATCGGAGCCCCGGGGGCGGAGCAGCTCTGCAGCTGGCCGTGCCTCGGCAAGTCGTTCCAGACCAATGAGAGCGTCACCGACGTCATCGTCAGGGCCCTGCCGTACACGCTCTCGATCGCCGTCGGGGCGGTCGTGCTCTGGACGCTGTTCGGGGTGGGGTTCGGACTCCTCGCGGCGCTGCGGAAGGGACGGCCGATCGACAAGATGATCGTCGGAGCGGCGTCGGTCGGCGTCTCGCTCCCGGTGCCGGTCACCGGATTGCTCCTCCTCCTCGTCTTCGTGAGCGGACTGCGCGTCCTTCCGTTCACGAGCAACACGATCGCCTCGCCGTTCGGCCCCGCCGGACCGGGTGCCTGGTTCGCGAACTACCTCCTGCCGTGGGTCGCGCTCGCGGTGCTCTTCAGCGCCCAGTACGTGCGCATCACCCGCAACAACATGATCGAGACGTTCGGCGAGGACTTCATGCGGACCGCGAGGGCGAAGGGACTCCGCCCCCGTGGCATCACCTTCACCCATGGCGTGCGCGCGGGCCTCACGCCGATCGTGACGATGCTCGGCCTGGACATCGGGGCGCTGCTCGGCGGTGCGGTGCTCACCGAGCAGATCTTCTCGGTTCCCGGCCTCGGCTTCACGGCGGTCCGAGCCGCGACATCCGGAGACCTGCCGGTCACGATGGCGATCACGATGCTCGCCGCGTTCTTCATCATCACCGCGAACGTCCTCGTCGACCTCAGCTATGCGGCCGTCGACCCGAGAGTGAGGCTCAACTGATGGGCGAACCGTTCCTCGACATCCGCGACCTGCGCGTCGCCTTCCCGACCGACGACGGCCTCGTCAACGCCGTGAACGGCATGGACCTCAGGCTGGAACGCGGCGAGACCGTCGGCATCGTCGGCGAGTCCGGCTCAGGCAAGACGGTCACGAGCCAGGCGCTCATGGGCCTGCTGAAGGGCACGAGCGCCCGCGTGAGCGGGCAGATCCTCTTCGAGGGCACCGACCTGGTCGCACTCGACGAGGCCGCGATGCGTGCATACCGCGGACGCAAGATCGGCATGATCTTCCAGGATCCGCTCTCGGCGATGCATCCGTTCTACACGGTGGGAAAGCAGATCGCGGAGGCCTACCGGGTGCACAACCGGGTCAGCGCCAAGGCGGCGAAGGCGCAGGCGATCGACATGCTCCACCGCGTCGGCATCCCCGACCCGGTCGGGCGGTACGGTGCCTACCCCCACCAGTTCTCGGGGGGCATGCGGCAGCGGGCGATGATCGCGATGGCGCTCATCTGCGAACCCGAGCTGCTCATCGCCGACGAGCCGACCACAGCACTGGACGTCACCGTCCAGGCTCAGATCCTCGACCTGATCTCCTCGCTGCAGGCCGAGACCGGCTCGGCGGTGATCTTCGTCACCCACGATCTCGGCGTCGTCGCCGAGGTATGCCAGCGCGTCGTCGTCATGTACGGCGGCCAGTGCGTGGAGGAGGCGGGCGTGCACGACGCCTTCTTCGCCACGGCCCACCCCTACACGAAGGGGCTGCTGGCGTCGATGCCGTCGATGGCCGACGAGTCGGGCAGGCTCACGCCGATCCCCGGATACCCGCCCTCGCTGCTCGACCTCCCGGCCGGATGCCTCTTCGAGGCGCGATGCCCGGTCGCCGGACTCGTTCCCGGCGATCGCTGCGCGACCGAGCGCCCCGGCCTCGAGGGCGAGGGCTCGCATCGAGCCCGCTGCCATCTCGTCGAGCCCGCGACGCCGGGCGGGCGCATCGGTGTCGAGCTGTCCCGCCGGACCTCGACCGGAATGGAGGCGATCGCATGACCGAGCCCCTGCTCGCCGTCGAGGGCCTGACCAAGCACTTCGCCGTGAACACCGGGTTCTTGCGCCCGAAGTCGATCGTGAAGGCGGTCGACGGCGTCTCGTTCACGCTCGAGCGCGGATCGACGCTCGGCCTCGTCGGCGAATCCGGCTGCGGCAAGTCGACGACCGGGCGCCTGCTCATGCGCCTGCTCGAGCCGACATCGGGACGCATCCTGCTGGACGGAGCGGATGTCTCGGGGTTGCGCGGCGGCGACCTGCAGCAGTTCCGCCGCCGGGTGCAGATGGTGTTCCAGAATCCCGCGTCGTCGTTGAACCCCCGCCAGAGCGTCGGCGCAGCCATCGCGGCCCCGCTCCTCGCGCAGAAGGTCGTGCCGAAGGAGGGGATGAAGCGTCGTGTCGCCTCGCTGATGGACCGCGTCGGGCTGCGCCCTGAACATTACAATCGGTTCCCGCACGAGTTCTCCGGAGGGCAGAAGCAGCGCGTCGGCATCGCCCGCGCGCTCGCGCTCGAGCCCGACATCGTGGTCTGCGACGAACCCGTCTCGGCGCTCGACGTGTCGGTGCAGGCACAGGTCGTCAACCTGCTGCAGGACATCCAGGCCGACACCGGCATCTCGTACGTGTTCATTGCGCATGACCTCTCGGTCGTCAAGCACTTCGCCGATGACATCGCCGTGATGTACCTCGGGCGGATCCTCGAGCAGGGCAGTCGCGACGAGGTGTTCGGCAGCCCGCGGCATCCGTACACGCAGTCGCTGCTGTCATCGGTCCCGACGCCGGACCCCACTGCCGACCGGAGTGGCCGAATCCGGCTCGTGGGCGACTTGCCGCACCCGTCGGATCCTCCCAGCGGCTGCGTGTTCCGCACGCGCTGCCCCGTATTCCAACGTCTCGACGACGCGGGTCGCGCGACCTGCACCGACCTGGTGCCCGGCGGTGCCGTCGCCTGTCACCACCCCGCTGAGGCGGCTGCGTTCGCAGCCGGCCGGCTCGTTCCATCCGAAAGGACCTTGACCAATGCTCATCCGTGACGTCCGCCCGTGGGGCGGAGCCAGCTCCGATGTCGTCGTGGACGGCGACCGGATCTCCGAGGTCCGGCCGCACGACCCCCACGGCGTCGTCGGGGAGGGCGACCTCGACGGGCGCGGCCGGCTGCTGCTGCCCTCGTTCAGCGACGTGCACGTGCACCTCGACTCGACACGCATCGGCCTGCCGTTCCGCGAGCACACCGGCGCACCCGGGGTCTGGGGCATGATGCTGAACGACCGTCGCAACTGGCGTGATGCCGAGGTCGGACTCGTCGAGCGGGTCGCGGGCACGCTCGAGCAGATGATCGCGAAGGGCACCACCCGCGTGCGTTCCTACGCCCAGGTGGATGTCGACTGCCGTCTCGAGAAGTTCGATGCCGTCATGGCCGCGAAGGAGACGTTCGCCCGACAGGCCGAGGTGCAGGTCATGACGTTCCCGCAGGCCGGAATCCTGCGTGAGGCCGGCACGGTGGAACTGCTCGAGGAATCGCTCAAGCAGGGCGCGGATGTCATGGGCGGCATCGACCCGAGCCAGCTCGACCGCGATCCGGCAAAGCATCTCGACATCGTCTTCGGCCTTGCCGAGAAGTACCAGGTCGAGGTCGACATCCACCTGCACGAACCGGGTGAGCTCGGTGTGTTCAGCACCGAACTCGTGCTCGAACGCACGCGGGCGCTCGGCATGCAGGGCAAGGTCACCATGTCGCACGCGTACGAGCTCGGTGCGGTGTCCGAATCCGTGAGTCGACGCCTCATCGAGGAGTTCGCCGAGCTCGACATCGCCATGGCCACGGTCGCGCCCGCGGCGCGAAACCAGCTCTCCCTGGTCGCGCTCGCCGAGGCGGGCGTCCGCGTCGGCCTCGGCGAGGACGGCCAGCGCGACTACTGGAGCCCGTACGGCAATTGCGACATGCTCGACCGCACCTGGCAGCTGGCGTTCACGAACAACTTCCGGCGCGACGATCACATCGAGCTGGCGCTCGCGGTGGCGACGATGGGCGGGGCGAGCATCATGTCGCACGAGTCACCTCGGGTGGCCGGAGTCGGCGACCGTCCGGGGCTGGGCGCGGGCGACCGGGCCGATCTGCTCGTCGTCGACGGCGAGACGGCGACGAGTGCCGTGATGGACCGTGGCATCGACCGCACCGTCATCCACGACGGGCGCATCGTCGCCGATGGCCTCCGTGTCATCGGGCGCTGAGGGGCGCAGCGGACGAACCACCGGTACCGCCCGGAGCGTCGCCGGCCTGATCGCGGCGCTGCTCGTCGGATTGAACCTCAGGCCGGCGATCACGTCGATCGCGGCGCTGCTCGACGAGACGAGCGCGCATTTCGACCTCACGTCGACCGAGTCGACGCTGCTCGCCACCCTGCCGGTGATCGCCTTCGGCCTCACAGCTCCCGTCGGGCCCTGGTTGGCTCGTCGCGTCGGAGTCTCGCGGGCGCTGGGCGTCGCGATGACAGTGCTCGCCGCGGCGCTCGTCGTGCGGATCACCCTTCCTGTTCCACTGCTGATCGGGACCTTCCTGGCCGGCGCGGCGATCATGACCGCGGGAACGCTGCTGCCGCAGTACCTGAAGATGCTCGGCGCGGGAGGGCTCTGGGTCGGCCTCAGCAGCATGTCGTTCGGCGTCGGCGCAGCGCTCGGCGCGGGTCTGGTCGTGCCGGTGCACGCGCTGTCCGGCGGCAGCGTGCCCGTCGCCCTCGGCGTGTGGGCGTTGCCGGCCGTTGCGGCTGCGATCGCGATGGGGCTGCAGTCGACGCGCACGACCGAAACATCGCCAGGGGTGGGCGCGCGGCGTCTCGCGCTGCCCGTCGGCGGAGGCACGACGATCGCGCTCGTGACCGCCGTGTTCGGCCTCCAGGCGCTGCTGTACTTCGCCGTCACGGCCTGGCTTCCGCAATTCCTCGCGGACCGGGGCGAACCCGCGGCCATGCGCGGGTGGCTGCTCGCGTGGTTCAGCGTCGCGGGATTCGTACCCACCCTCGTGACGCCGATCATCGCACGACAGCCGAGGGTGCTGCGCTGGTACGGACCGAGCCTCGGCGTCGTCGTGGCACTCGGCCTCGGCTGGCTCTACCTCGCGCCGACGAGCCAGTACGTCTGGGCGATCGGAACGCTCGGCGCCGTGCAGAGCGCCGCGTTCGGACTCGCGATCAGCCTGATCGTCGGACTCTCGGCGAACGCGGAATCGGCGGGCGTGGTGTCCGCCATCGGGCAGGGTGCGGGATACGCGATCGCGGGTGCGGGGTCGCTCCTCATCGGCATCGTGCACGAGAGCACCGGCGAATGGGGCGTCGGATTCGCATTCATGGCGACGCTCGCGGCGCTGCTGGCGATCGTCACCGGCTTCGCGATCACCCGCACCCCGGTCGACCTGCTGGCGCCGACGGAGTTCGCGGCGAGCAGAGCGGCGTCGAGTCCGACCGTGCCGGACTAGGGTTGACCGGTGACTGCGAACACTCCGACGATCGGCGACCGCGCGCGCCTGCTGCGGGCCTACGACGACCAATTGCGAACGGATGCCGAGACGCCCAGTGCGATCGCGGTCGATCGCCTCGGGCCGCTGCGGCTCGTGACCTTCGCCGGCGGGCGCGGGTTCGTCACCTACCGCGACCTCGGAGGGGCGGATGCCGCGGGCATCGCGGATCTCGTCGCGGGCGCGGTGGCTCACTATGAGGCCGCGCCCGGCATCACCCGGTTCGAATGGAAGACGCGAGGCCACGATGTCGCGCCCGGCCTGCATGAGGCGCTGCTCGCGCACGGATTCGAGGCGGACGAGCCCGAGTCGATCATGATCGGCGAGACCGCGGGACTCGCAGCCGCGGTGCCCCTGCCCGCCGGAATCGGTCTGCGCCGGATCATCGAGGAGCCCGATGTGCGCGCCATGAGCGCCATGCAGGACGAGGTCTTCGGCGACCCCGTGTCGGAGTCGATGGCCGATGCGATCCTGCGACGCCTCGCCCTCGACGACGGCATGGAGCTCTGGGTCGCCGTGACCGCCGACGGCGAGATCGTCAGCGCCGGGCGGCTCGAGCCGGTCGCGAACACCGACTTCGCCGGCATCTGGGGCGGCGCGACGCGCGAGCGATGGCGTGGCCGCGGCATCTATCGCGCGCTCACCGCGGCGCGTGCGCGATCCGCCCTCGCGCTCGGCAAGACCCTCGTGCACAGTGACTCGACCGAGTTCTCGCGGCCGATCCTCGAGCGATCGGGCCTCGTCAAGGTCTCGACGACGACGCCGTACCTCTGGCGGCGCTGAGGACACCCGTTCGCGCTGAGTAGGGTTGTCCGGTGACTGCAACACTCGTGGCCCAGGGCCTCGCCGGCGGATACGCGCACCGCACCCTCTTCGAGGATCTCGATCTCACGGTCGCGCCCGGCGACGTCGTGGGTGTCGTCGGCGCCAACGGGGCGGGCAAGTCGACGCTGCTCGGCATCCTGGGCGGGGCGATCCCCGCGCTCGCCGGCACGGTGTCGCTCGCGCCGACCGACGCCTTCGTCGGCTGGCTGCCCCAGGAGCACGAACGCGTCGAGGGCGAGACGATCGCACAGTACGTCGCGCGTCGCACCGGGTGCGCCGAGGCATCCGCGCGCCTGGACGCTTCGGCTGCGATGCTCGCGGCCACCGACCTGCCCGAGGGCGTCGACGCCGGCGAGGAGTACTCGGTCGCGCTCGAACGGTGGCTCGCGTCGGGTGCCGCCGACCTCGACGAGCGGCTGCCGGCGGTGCTCGCGGACCTGGGGCTCGCCGTCGGCGCGAGCGGCGGAGCGATCGCCTCCTCGGGTGCCGACGGTGCCGTGATCACGGCCGACTCGCTCATGACGGGCCTCTCGGGGGGTCAGGCCGCCAGGGTCGGACTCGCCGCCCTCATCTGCTCGCGGTTCGACATCGTGCTGCTCGACGAGCCTACGAACGATCTCGACCTCGACGGCCTCGCCCGGCTCGAGGCCTTCGTGGCCGGCCTGCGCGGCGGGGTCGTGCTCGTGAGCCATGACCGCGAGTTCCTCGCCCGCACGGTGACGAAGGTGCTCGAGATCGACCTCGCACAGCACTCGAATCGGGTCTACGGCGGCGGCTACGACGCCTATCTCGAGGAGCGCGAGACGGTGCGCCGGCACGCCCGCGAAGACTACGAGGAGTTCGCCTCGAAGAAGTCCGACCTCGTGGCGCGCGCCCGCGTGCAGCGCGAATGGTCGAGCCAGGGCGTGCGCAACGCCATGAAGAAGTCGCCCGACAACGACAAGATCCGCCGCAAGGCCGCGACCGAGTCGAGCGAGAAGCAGGCGCAGAAGGTGCGCCAGATGGAGAGCCGCATCGCCCGCCTCGACGAGGTCGAGGAGCCGCGCAAGGAGTGGAAGCTCGAGTTCACGATCGGGCAGGCCCCGCGGTCGTCGGCCGTCGTGGCGACGCTCGCCGAGGCATCCGTCACGCGTGGCGACTTCACGCTCGGACCGGTCTCGCTGCAGGTCTCGGGCGGTGACCGCATCGGCATCACCGGGCCCAACGGCGCGGGCAAGTCGACCCTGCTCGGCCTGCTGCTCGGCCGCATCGCGCCCGATGGCGGCCGGGCGAGCCTCGGGTCCTCGGTCGCGATCGGCGAGATCGACCAGGCCAGGTCGCAGCTCGCAGGCGAGACGCCGCTCGCCGACGCGTTCGAGGCGCTCGTGCCCGAGCTGAGCTCGGGCGAGGTGCGCACCCTGCTCGCGAAGTTCGGGCTCCGCGCCGACCACGTGCTGCGCCCCGTCGACGCGCTCTCGCCGGGGGAGCGCACGCGCGCAGGCATGGCGCTGCTGCAGGCGCGCGGCGTCAACGTGCTCGTGCTCGACGAACCCACGAACCACCTCGACCTGCCCGCGATCGAGCAGCTCGAAGACGCACTCGAGAGCTACGAGGGCACCCTCCTGCTCGTCACCCACGATCGACGCATGCTCGAGCACGTGAACCTCGACCGGCGCTGGCACGTCGAGGGCGGTCGCGTCACCGAGGGCTGAGCCGCACGGCGACGCCGGGTCGCCGGGAACGCCGCCCCGCGGCATCCGCTCGCCTCGGTGTCCAGTCGTCTCCGGGGTCGTCGCAACGTCAGGAAATCCGGGGTCACTGGCAGTCACAGACGCTGCCTCGGCCGGCTCGCGTCGGCAGCATGGAGCCATGACGCATCTCATCGTTCCCGGCATCGGCGGCTCAGGGGCCGAGCACTGGCAGACGCAGTGGCAACGGCAGCTGGCCGGCAGCATCCGCATCGCGCCGTCCTCGTGGCACGAACCGCGCCTCGACGACTGGGTCCTCGCGCTCGACGTGGCGAGCGCCGTCGCCGGCCCCGACGCCGTGATCGTCGCGCACAGCATGGGATGCCTCGCCGCCGCCGAGTGGCTCGCCCGCAACCCCGACCGCGCGTCGGTCGTGCTGCTCGTCGCCCCGCCCGACCCCGACGGCGAGCACTACCCCGACGAGGCGTCGGAGTTCGCCCGCATCGGGAGGCATCCGCTCGGGGTGCCCGCGCTCGTGGTGGCGAGCGACGACGACCCCTACGGCAGCGCCGAGTACGCCGCCGCGCTCTCCGAGATCTGGGGTGCGCGCTTCGCGTCGGTCGGGGCCTTCGGGCACCTCAACGCCGCGAGCGGACTCGGCGACTGGGCCGAGGGTCGGCGGCTGCTCGACGAACTCGTCGCGGGCGCGCGCCGCAACGCGGCCTGATCGTCACCGATGCCGGCTCGTCGTGCGCGGTGCGGGAGAATCGACGGATGCCGCACACGACCGCACCCGCAGCCGAGGCGTTCCTCGCGCTCGGCGATTCGCCCTACGTCAGACTCACGACCTTCCGTCGCACCGGAGTCGAGGTGCGCACCCCGGTCTGGACCGTGCGCGACGGCGCGCGGCTGCTCGTCACCACCGTCGCGGTCTCGGGCAAGACGAAGCGCATCGCGCACACGTCGCGGGTTCGGCTCGTGGCATCCGACCGTGTCGGCGTCGTCGACGACGAGGCGGTCGTGTTCGAGGCCGTCGCCCTGGTCGACGACTCGGCCGAGGTGCGGGCCGTGCTCGACGACGCGCTGACGACCAAGTAAGGCGACCGATACCGCGAGATCCGCTCGGCCCGCGAGGCGCGCGACCCCGACTCGCTCTCGACGGCGCTCGTGATCACGCCGTCGTCCTGACCGCGGCTTCTCGCGCCATCCACCGGATCGCCGTCCGGTCATCGGGGCACGGTGGTAGAACGGCGGGATGCACGAGATTCTCGCGTTCCCCGAGCAGCTGCGGCTGATCGACGAACGGTCGGCCGCCTTCCGCGCCGCGGTCGCCGCGGCACCCGGCCTCGACGCTCGGATGCCGACGCACCCCGCACGGACGCTGTTCGATCACGTGCAACACGTGGGCACGGGCCGCCGCAAGGCGGCCGCCATTGTCGCCGCCGGGCCCGCGGACGGCCCGCCGGAGGAGTCCGCCTGGGGAGGCGACAAGGGTGCGCCTCGGGAGCGCGAGGCTCTCCTGGCCTGGTGGGTCGAGTCCGTCGAGCACGTGACGAGCGTGCTGCGCGAGGCGGGTCCGGATCGCCGTTGCTGGACCTGGTGGGCGGACTCGCCGTCGCCGCAGACCTCCGGCGCCTGGGCACGGCGCCAGCTCCACGAGATCGCGGTGCACACCTTCGACGTCCAGCTCGCCTGGGATGCCCCGCAGCCAGTGACCTGGTCCTGTTCTTTTACGGCCGCATTCCACTGGAATCGCTGGAGTTCGAAGGCGACCGTCGTATCTTCGACCGGCTCGCAGCCTGGGACCCGTCCGTGTGACGCCGGCGCCCGGTTCCGCGTCTCAGGCCGTGTCGTCCTCGCACGTCACGTCGGTGATCCAGCTGTACAGGTAGCCGTCTTCGCCGTACACCATCGGCACGCGTTCGAACGACTCGGCGGAGCCGATGAAGCTGACCCGGGTCTCTTCGGGGTAGGAGCTCAGGCTGTCGTCGCTGAGCCCGATCTCGACCTTCAGATCGGTGCAGGCCTGCTCGGGGATCACATCCACCTGCCAGCATCCGCGCTCGTAGATGTCGGAGCAGAGGTCGTCGTAGCGGCCGTCGGCGTAGACCTCGAGGGCGGCCGGGAAGGTGAAGTCGGTCTCCCGGGAGGTCATGCGGTCGGACCAGGCGGTGTCTTGGAAGGCCTCGGTGCGGGGGTCGGGGTCGGCTTCCGAAGCGGCGAGTGCTGACCCGATTCGGTCCAGGGCCATCACGAGGGCGACCGCCCCACCGAGCATCATCGCGATCGTCAGCACGCATGCCAGCACGATGCCGGTGATGGCGCCTCCGCCGAGTCGGGTGCGATCTCGCGGGGGCAGAGCCGTGGCCTCGGGGAAGAGCTCGTGCAGCCCCGGGGACTGTGCTTCTGATTCGATCTCGGCCAGCAGGACGGCGCGCGCCGTCTGCAGCGTGGCGGCCCGCTGCCCCGACCCGGGATCTGCGGGCACCGTTGCCGGCCGCGCCGCGGACTCGCCCGCGAAGGCACGTTCGACGAGGTCGACGGTGAGCGGAGCGTCGGGGAAGATGCGCAGCACCTGGCGTGCGGTGTTCGGGTCCACAGCGAGAGCGTAGCGGGCACGGAGACATCCGGGCGGCCGGTTCGCGACGCGTTTCGCCCAGACCTCTGTCGGAGGTCGGCGGCCTGTGCGAGGCTGGCCGCATGCCCGAGTCACCGGAAGTGCAGGCACTCGCCGAGGAGCTCGACGCCCGCCTGCCAGGCCGCACGCTCACCGGGGTCGATGTCGTCGAGTTCCGCATCGCGAAGACGCGCGCCCGACCGCTCGAGTCGTTGATCGGCGCACGTGTCACTGGCGCGACGCGTCACGGCAAGCTCATCGACCTCGCCTTCGGAGAGGCCGGACACCTCGTCGTCTCGCTGGGCCGGCACGGCTGGGCGCGATGGGGCGGGGCCTCGAGCGATGCGGCATCGGGCACCGCAGGGGCAGGGGTGTCGGCCCCGCCGCCAACGCTCGCGACGCTCGAGTTCGACGACGGCGCCGCGCTCGAGCTCACCGATGCCGGCAACTGGGTCTCGCTCGGAGCCTGGGTCGTCGACGACCCCTCCGAGGTCGCCGCCGTGTCCAAGCTCGGGCCCGATCCCGCGGCGGCCGACTTCTCGCGCGAGCAGTTCGACCACGCCCTCGTCGGGCGTCGCAAGCAGGTCAAGGCCGTGCTGCAGGAGCAGGAGTCGCTGGCCGGCATCGGCAACGCCTACTCCGACGAGATCCTGCACGAGGCGAAGGTCTCGCCCGTCGATCACGCCTCGACGCTCGGCGGCGATGCGCTCGACCGGTTGTTCGACGCGACCGTCGGCGTGATCGGCGCCGCGATCGCCGAGCGGCGCGGCGTGCCCATCGCCCGACTCAAGGCGGCCAAGGTCGATGCGATGCGCGTGCACGGCCGAGCGGGGGAGCCGTGCCCGGTGTGCGGCGACCAGATTCGCGACTTCTCGTTCGCGAGCACGACCGCGCAGTACTGCCCGAGGTGCCAGGCGGGCGGCGAGGTGCTGCCGCTCAAGTCGTGATCGGTGCGAGGTCGCCGTCGACACGGAAGCTGACGATGGCCATCAGGCCGACAGCGGTGCCGCCCGCCCGGCGAGCACACGGCTGATCGCCTCGGGCGCCGCCGTGAACCGGCCAGGCTGCCCCTCGGACGTGAGGTACTGCACGCGGATGCCGCGACCGATGCGGGTCACCTTGGTGACCTCGTAGACGTGGCCGGCGACGTTCACCAGGGTGTCGCCCACCGCGAGGTGGCGGGCCTGCCGCAGCTCGATCGTCTTCATAGTGAGAGGTTCTCACCGACCACCGACATTGCATCGGGATCGCCGGTCCGAGGCATCCGCTCGTCTGCCGGATTCGGAGATTCTGCGACACGCCGTTCGATGCGGGTTCGTGTCGCGGCGTGTCGCCAGAACTCCGAATCGGGCAGACTGAGGCTCGGCGCAGTGAGGCCCGGGCGGCGCTCAAGTCCGCGCGGTCAGCCGCTTCGCCAGTTCCTCGTCGTCGCGCACGAACCAGACCTGGTCGCCGCGGTTGGACTCCCAGACGTAGTCGCGGAGCGCTCCGCTCTCGGCCGTGTACTCCTCGAGGTCGCCGACGACCGCGAGGCGGATGCGGTAGTTCACGAGCTTCTGCGCGAAGGCGCCGGCGAGCCCGGTGCTCAGGTCGAAGAAGGCGGGGTCGAACCGCTCGACCGGAACGGCCGCCGTGGTCGACTCGTGCGACCAGACGCTGCCGATGAGATCGATCGCGTCGTCTTCGCTCGAGATCGGCTCGCCCTCGGCGGGAAGCGCGTACACCTTCGCGAGGCCGTGCTGCTGGTTCGACATGCCTCGACCCTAACCGCGCCGGCCCGGAGGGGGAATACGCCGAGCACCCGACGAAGGCCACGACGTCCCGTTCGACACCCTCGCGAGCGTGGGCGGGTGGTGGCACCATGAAGGCATGCCCGAACTGCCAGAGGTCGACGCGATCGCCGCGTTCCTCCGCGAGCGTGCCGTCGGGCACGCGGTCGCATCGGCCGCGGTCACGGCGATCTCGGCGTTGAAGACGTTCGATCCGCCGCTCTCCGCGCTCGGCGGCGGCACGATCGCCGACGTGGCACGCCACGGCAAGTTCGTCGACCTGAGGGTCGAGGCCGGCACGGGCACCGGCGGCGGCGAGGGCGGCCGCGACGAGGCATCCGCCGTGCATCTCGTCTTCCATCTCGCGCGCGCAGGCTGGCTGCGCTGGTTCGACGAGGTGCCCAAGACCGTGCTGAAGCCGGGCAAGGGGCCGATCGCCCTGCGCGTCAAGCTCGACGACGGCGCCGGTTTCGACCTCACCGAGGCGGGCACCAAGAAGTCGCTCGCCGTCTACGTCGTGCGCGACCCGGCCGACGCGCCGGGCATCGCCCGCCTCGGGCCCGACCCGACCGCCCCAGACTTCACGCTCGCCGACTTCCAGGCCGTGCTCGACGGCCGGCGCACGCAGATCAAGGGCGTGCTCCGCGACCAGTCCGTGTTCGCGGGCATCGGCAACGCCTACTCCGACGAGATCCTGCATGCCGCGCGCATGTCGCCCTACACGCTCGCCGCCAAGCTCACGCCCGAGCAGGTCGAGACGCTGTTCACGGCCCTGCGCGAGACCCTCGCCGAGGCGGTGCAGACGGCGTCGGGCCGCCCGCCCGCCGACCTGAAGGACGCGAAGCGGCGCGGCATGCAGGTGCACGGCCGCACCGGCCAGGCGTGCCCGGTGTGCGGCGACACCGTGCGCGAGGTGCGGTTCGCCGACTCGACGTTCCAGTACTGCCCGACCTGCCAGACCGGCGGCAAGCCGCTCGCCGACCGCGTGCTCTCCAGGCTGCTCAAGTAGTCCGCCGATCGGAGCGAATCGGCTGCCCGGCCGGTGTCGGTGGTCGCTGCAAGACTGCATGCGATGAACGACGAGTACTTCACCGACCGCCTCCTGCTCACCCCGCTCACGCTCGACCACGTCGACGACGTGCACCGCATCTACGGCGACCCCCTCACGTGGCAGCACCTGCCGTCGGGCCGGCACGCCGACCGCGCGCAGTCCGCCGGCGCGATCGAGCGGGCCACGCAGAGCCGGCGCGAGCACGGCTTCGGCATGAACGCGGTCCGGCTCCGCGAGCCCGTCGGTGCGCTCGCCCCCGGCGGTTTCGTCGGCGTCGCCGGGGCGAACATGATGGCGTTCGGTGCGTGGAACCTCGGGTACCGGTTCGCCCCCGAGGCCTGGGGTCACGGTCTCGCCGTCGAGGCGGCCCGGCTCTCGCTGCAGGGGGCACGCGACTCGGCACCCGAGGCACCTGTCACGGCCAGGGTGCTCGCGAACAATCCGGCGTCGATCCGGCTGCTCGAGCGGCTCGACCTCGAGCTCGCGTGGCGCGGCGCATCCTCGGCCGAGCCCGTCGGCGCCGACGACACGACCCACCTCGAACGCCTCGTCTTCGCCGATCGCGCACTCGACGACGAGGTCCTCGAGGCCGTCATCGCGCTCGGCTGACCGTCGGTCTCGATACGGCGCCGGGGCGCCTACTCGACCGGCTGCACGGCGCCGGGGCGCCTATCCGACCGTCGACGACGCGAGCTCGGCTGCCCGCGCGAGCCATTCGGGCGGGTCCGCGCGGTGGTAGACCCGTTCGTCGGGTTCGATGCGGTCGAGAAATCCCTGGTAGATGACCGCCTGACGCAGCGCCGCGACCGGTGCGAGCAGGCTCATCGCCTGCGCGGCATCCGACCCGGGCACCGCCGTCGACCAGGCGCGCACCCAGTGCGCACGCGCGGTCGCGGCATCTTCGACCGACAACCGCGTCGTGAACGCGGCCTCGTCGAGCAGCGGATGCCCGACGCCCGAATCGCCCCAGTCGAGCAGCGTGAGGTCGGCTCCGCTGCCGCGCACGTTGCCCGAGTGGAAGTCGCCGTGCACGAGCGTGTCGGGCAGCCCACAGGCCTCGAGTCGTCGGGCGCGCCCATCGATGCCGGCGAGCAGGCGCTCGGTCGCGGCTCGCTGCGCCGGCTCAAGCCGATCGGCGGATGCCTCGAGCGCCCGTGCTCCCGGGCCTGCGAGTGCCGGCAGACGCCAGTCGGGCAGTCCGAGCTCGAGCAGTCCGGCGATGCCGCCGGCGTCGCTCGAGTCGGCAGGGCCGTTCGCCGCATCGAGCTGGATGTCGATGAGCAGGTCGATCATGGCGGCACGCTGTGCGTCGGTCGCGGCGTAGAGGTCCTCGCCCGGGATCTCGGCGAGCAGCACGATGCCAGGGTCGCGGGCCAACAGTCGCGGCACGGGGTGCCGCGACATCCGCTCGATGATCGCACCCTCGTGCGCGAAGAACGGCGGCACCTGCTTGAGCCAGATCGAGCCGCGGTCGGTCGGCAGCAGCCAGAGGCTCGACAGGTTCCAGCTGCGCACCTGCACGGCAGGCCCGGTCATCTCGATGCCGAGCGCGTCGAGTCTGGCCGCGGCCCAGCGCAGGGCGCGCGCCGGTCCGCCGGGTTCGGCCCACGGCATGCGCAGCGGCTCGGGCGGTTCGGGCGGTTCGGGCGGCGCGGGGGCGGCACCAGCGGCGTCCGTGCCGGCGGGCGGCGCCGCGACCTCGGCGACGTAGCGCACGAGGTCCGGCGTCTCGTCGTCGTGCGGCTCGATCGCGCGCAGGCGCAGCACGGTCACGTCGAGCCCGAGCGTGTCGCGGGCGGCCGCCACGACGGGCCAGACGAACTGCGTCCAGGGCTCGGCCGCCGCGAACCTCTGCGTGGTGCCGAGCAGGTGCCCGTCGGGCAGGCACAGCTCCAGCTCGACCTCGCGCGTGCGCCCGTCACCCATGCCCGAAGGTTAGGGCACGAGTGCGGTCGGTGTCAGCGCGTTCGGTGCCAGCACGCCGTCGACGAGTCGTTCGAGCAGCGCGAGCCCGTCGGGTGAGGTGACCGACTCCAGGTGCCCCTGCACCGAGGCCACGCCGCGGCCCCGCAGCGCGTGCACGACGCCCGTCGCGGCATCCGACGCCACCTCGAGGTCGAGGTCCGGGGTTCTCGTGCCGTCGGGCGCGAGCGCCGAGAACGTGTTGTAGAAGCCGATGGCCGCCGTCTCGCCGAACACGTCGACCGGCAGTTGCACCCCCTGACGCGGCGCCGGCAGCGGCGCGAGCGGCAGCCCCGCGAGGTCGGCGAGCACCTGGTGGCTCAGGCACACGGCGAGCAGCGGTCGCCCGGACGCCAGGCGCGCTGCCACGAGCTCGCGCATGCGGACGATGCGGGGATCGCCGCCGTCGCGCGGGTCGCCGGGGCCCGGGCCGAACACCACGAGGTCGTCGGATGCCTCGTGCGGGGCCTCGTGCCACGGCACCAGTCGCACGTCGAGGCCGAGGTGGCGCAGCTGGTGGGCGAGCATCGTCGTGAAGTCGTCGTTCGCGTCGATCACGAGGGCCGTGGCGCCGCGCCGTCCGTGCGCCCGCTGCGGTGCTCGCCAGAAGGCCGCGAGGTGGTCGTTGCGCCGCGCGAGGAGTGCTTCGTGGCGGTCGTCGTCGGCGGGCGCCGTTGCGCCCATCTCGCCCGACGCACCGGACGCCCTGCCTCCCGAGGCTCGCGGGATCGCGCCGAGCGCCGTGAGCATGCCGGCGGCCTTCGCCCGGGTCTCGGCGACCTCGCCGACGGGGTCGGAGTGCCGCACGAGCGTGGCCCCGACGGGCACGCTCACGCGGCCGTCGCGAAGGTAGGCCGTGCGGATCAGGATGGGCGCGTCGAGGTCGTAGCCGCGCGCGGTCGGCGTGAATCGGGCGAAGACGCCCGCGTAGTACCCGCGCGGCGTCGCCTCGCGGCGGGCGATGACCGTGCAGGCGTTGCCCATGGGCGATCCGGTCACGGTCGGCGCGAACATCGTGCGCCGCAGCACCTCACGCGGGTCGAGGTCGCTGCGCCCCTCGAGCAGGTACTCGGTGTGCGTGAGCCGCGACATCCGCTTCAGGAACGGCCCGCGGATGCGGCCGCCGTCGGGGCAGACCGCGCTCATCATCTTGAGCTCCTCGTCGACGACCATGACGAGCTCCTCGCGTTCCTTCACGTCGTGCAGGAACGCGTGCAGGCGGTCGTCGACGGATACCGCCGCGGCATCCGCCTCGGTCAGCACGTCGTGCCGGAACGTGCCGCTGATCGGGTTCATCGAGACGAGGCCGTCGATCGAGGAGACGTGCCGCTCGGGCGTCGCGCCGACCGCTGCGAGGCCGGGCGTGTGCACCGCGAAGGTCCAGAACGCGCCCTGCTCGTGCTCGAGCAGCGCCCGCAGCCATCCGAGCACCGCGGTCGGGGCCGCGACCTCGGTCGAGCCGACGAACTCGCGCCGGATCACGAAGTTCGCCCCCTCACCGCGGCCGATCTCCTCGTCGATGACGCGCCGCACGAGGTCGGCGTAGTCGTCGTCGCTGACGTCCACGTCGAGATCGCCGACCACGACCGGATGCCGCGGCAGCAGCTCGAGCGCATCGTGAACGGCGACCGACTCGCGCTCGCGCACCACGAGGCACCGGATCGGCGCACCGTCGTCGTGCGCGTCGAAGCCGCGCTCGCGCACCTGCCGGAACGGCACCAGGGCGAGCACCTCCGCGCCCTCGAGCGGGATGTCGGCGAGCAGGTCGACGTCGACGACCTCGCCCACGAGCACGTCGAGCGCCGGTTCGCGCTCCCGGCGGATCACGGCGAACGGCGGCGCATCGGCGCCGGCGGCGACGAGCGAGGAGAGCAGCGGTGCGGTCATGTCGGAATCTCCGGTGGTCGGGCCCTCGGACCGGAGCCTCCGCAGATGCGAAAACGACCGCCCTCGGGCGGTCGTCGTACGTCGAAACGTGGAGTCCGCCTAGGAGGCGGGCCACCAGGTGCAGGTCGACGCGGTCATGCGCACGACTCTAGCATTGCCGTGATGCACACCCCAGAGCCCGATGCCGCCCTCGTCGCCCGGCTGCGCGCGGCCGGCTGCGTCTTCGCCGAGGAGGAGGCCGCGCTCCTCGAGGCCGCGTCCGCCGAGTTCGCGCCCGCAGAGGCCGCCGAAGGGCTCGAGCGCCTCGTCGCGCGTCGCGTCGCCGGCGAGCCGCTCGAACAACTCCTCGGCTGGGCGGAGTTCGGGGGCATCCGTATTCTGCTCGTGCCCGGCGTGTTCGTGCCGCGCCGGCGCACCGAACGGCTCGCCGAGACGGCGACGGGGTTCGCACGCGAGGTCGCGGCATCCGGTCGCGTTCCCGTGGTCGTCGACCTCTGCTGCGGGGCCGGCGCCATCGGCGCGGTGATCGCGGATGCCGCGGGGCCGGTCGATCTGCTCGCCGCCGACCTGGATCCGGCCGCCGTGCTGGCCGCTCGACGCAACCTCGAGCCGCGCCGCGCACGCGTGTTCGGCGGCGACCTGTTCGCCGCACTCCCCACCGACGTGCAGGGCCGCGTCGACGTGCTGGCCGTGAACGCGCCCTACGTGCCGACCGACGAGATCGCGATGATGCCGCCCGAGGCGCGCGACCACGAGGCGCGCATGGCGCTCGACGGCGGAGACGACGGGCTCGACGTGCATCGCCGGGTCGCGGCATCCGCTGCGCTCTGGCTCGCGCCAGGGGGCCGGCTGCTCATCGAGACGAGCCGGCGGCAGGCTCCGACGACCCTCGCCCTCGTCGAGGCCGGGGGACTCGTCGGGAGGGTGGAGACCGACGACGAGCGCGGCGGCACGTTCGTGATCGGCACGCTGCTCAGCTGAGCGCCCGCAGGATCCGCTGCACCTCGGCGTCCGTCGTCTGCCTGAAGTCGACGTAGTGCTGTCCGACCGCCATGAAGAAGGAGGGCGTCAACGGGCACACGATCGCGTCGATCGCGGGCGACGCGGCGAGTTCGGCGAGCGCATCGGGTGCGCCGACGGGCACGGCGAGCACCACGGATGTCGCGCCCGAGGACCTGGCGACGGCGCACGCGACCATCGCCGTCGCCCCGGTCGCGACGCCGTCGTCGACGATGACCACGGTGCGCCCTGCGATCTCGACCGGCGGGGCGCCCTCGCGGAAGCGCGCGACGCGCGCCTCGAGCTCGGCCCGTTCACGTCTCTCGACCGCGGCGAGGTCGCCGTCGCTCACGCCGCCGAACCGGATCACGTCCTCGTTCAGCACCCGTGCGCCGCGTTCGCCGATCGCACCCATGGCCACCTCCGGCTGGTGCGGGAGGCCGAGCTTGCGCACGACGAGCACGTCGAGGGGCGCGTCCAACTCGGTCGCGACCTCGGCGGCGACCGGGACGCCGCCGCGGGGCAGGCCGAGCACGATCGCATCGACCCACGCGCCGCGCTCGCGGAGCGCCTGCGCGAGGCGTCGGCCGGCATCGCGGCGATCCTCGAACGGTCGTTGCATGGCGATTCCCGGTCTACCGCCGTGGAGCGCACGCGTCAAACGGGTTCCGCCGGGGCGGCGGATGCGCTACTTTCGTAAAGAGTCTTTCCCATATCCTCGACCCGCTCGGCCGCACCGGCCGGCAGAAGGAGAACCGCGCCCGCCGCGTCGGGGCCTCGCCCGGCATTCCTGTCGCTTCGGCACAAGCCGAAGCGGCCGTTTTCGCTGCCCGCCGTGCGTAACCTACACTGATCGAATCCTTCCCCCGTACCCGGTGGGAACCCGAACTGAAGGATTCGACGGTGCCTCCCTTGCCACCGTCGGGCTTGGAGTGTCCGTGGGGCGTCACAGCACCGCGCCGGCGAAGAAGCCGAAGCGCGGCCTCATCCTGTCCATCATCGCCGCCGTCGTCGTGGTCGGCGTGGTCGCTTCCGGCGTCTACCTCTGGGTCGGCGGGCACCTCGATCCGTCCACCGCGTCCGCCGACGGTGCCTGCGAGGAGGCGCAGCCCCTGCGCATCGTCGCCGACAGCACCATCGCTCCCGTGCTCACCGAGGTCGCCGCCGAGTTCGATGCCGCGAACGACGGCTGCGTCGCGACCGAGATCACCGCGCAGGACTCGGCCGACACCGCAGCGGTGCTCGCGGCCGGCGGACTCGCCGCCGACGCCTGGGTCCCGCAGTCCGGCGCCTGGGTCGATCGCGCCGCGGCGACCGCGTCGTCGCTCGGGCGCAGCACGCCCGAGACCGCCGTCGGCGAGACGCTCGCCACGACGCCCGTCGTGTTCGCCACGACCGCCGAGGACGCCGCCGCGGTCGCGAGCGAGCCGGTGACCTGGCAGCGCGTGCTCGACGGGACGCTTCCGGCGATCCTCCCCAACCCCGAGGCCTCGTCCGCGAGCCTGGCGAGCCTCGTCGCGCTCGGAGCCCACGCCCCGGCTGAAGACCCGCGACCGCTCGCTTCGGCGATGATCGCCCTCGGCAAGTCGATTCCGGCCTCCACGAGCGCCGCCTTCGGATCCCTCTCCTCGCAGGAGCAGCCGAGCGTCGTCATCACGACCGAGGCGCAGGTCGCCGAGTACAACGACGACGGCCCCTCGCAGACGCTCACGGCCGCCTACCCGAATGACGGAACGGTCGTCGTCGACTACCCGCTCGTGCGCGTCGGCGACGCAGCCGCCGAGGCAGCGGCCGACGAGCCCGCCGGTGACGAGCCGGCGGACTCGACCGAGGAGTCCGGCGATGCCGAGGCGCACGCCGGCGACGGCGTCGTCGACACGGTGTCGTACACGGCCTCGAAGCAGCTCGAGTCGAGCGAGGACGCGACCGCGCCGGCGACCGACGCGCCTTCGGCCAGGGCGAAGTACCTCGACGCGTTCGCGGCGGCGGCTGCGGCCGCGACCGAGCAGCTGAACGCGGTCGGGTTCCGTGGGGCCGACGGCAGCGGCAAGATCGACATCCTCGGCATCGCCCCCGACGGCCCGGCGGCGCAGGCGTTGCCGCTCGATGCGGCCACGCAGCTGACCATGCTGCGCACCTGGGGCGTGCTCACCCTGCGGGCGCGCTACCTCGCGGTCATCGACGTGTCGGGTTCCATGGAGGAGCCCGCCGACAACGGCCTGCGGCGCATCGACATCTTCCAGCAGGCCGCGCAGCAGGCGGTGTCCCGGTTCTCGGGCGAGGTCGACCTCGGCGTGTGGGCGTTCTCCACCCTGCGCGACGGCGACCTCGACTACGAGGAGCTGGCTCCCATCGCGGCGCTCGGCGACGCTGCGCACGCCCAGCAGATCGGCGGCATCATCCAGTCGCTGCCCGAGCGGCTCGGCGGCGCCACGGGGCTGTACGACACCGTGCTCGCCGCGGTGAACCGCGTGCGCGACGGGTACGACCCCGAGAAGGTCAACGCGGTGCTGCTCATCACCGACGGCAAGAACGAGGACGAGAACGGCATCGACCTCGACACGCTCCTCGCGGAGCTGGCCAAGGCCGACGACGGCACGAAGCCCGTGCCCGTGATCATGATCGGCTTCGGACCCGACACCGACCTCGAGGCGATGCAGAAGATCGCCGAGGTCACCAAGGGCGGTGCCTACTCGGCGACCAAGCCCGAAGACCTCGGGACGGTGCTCGTCGACGCGATCTCGCAGCGCAGCTGCCGCCCGAACTGCGGCTGAGGCGACAGGCAACGGCCCGCCGAGCGCTGATGCGCCGGCGGGCCGTTGCGTTTCGGTGCGGATGCCGCACCGGGAACGGTGCGAAGGTCAGTGCGCGAAGGCCGGCCCGTCTTCGCTCTCGGCGGGGCGACGCACGAAGGCGGCGCCGACGATCGAGGTCAGCGACAGGATCGCGCCGATCAGGAACGCAGCGTGGATGCCGGCCGCCTGCGCCGCCTCGGGTGAGGCCGCGAGCGGAGCGGCGGCGACCGTGCCGGCCGTCATGACCGTGACGAAGAGCGCGGTGCCGGCGGCGCCCGCGACCTGCTGCACGGTGCCGATGACCGCGGAGCCGTGCGAGTACAGGTTCGGCTTGACCGACCCGAGGGCCGTCGTGAAGAGCGGCGTGAACATGAACGCGAGACCCGCGGAGAGCGCGATGTGCGCCACGAGCACGAGCCACGGGGAGGTGGTCTCGGACACGAGCGTGAGCGACCACAGCACGGCGCTGACCACGATGGCGCCCGGCACGAGCAGGGGCCGCGGGCCGAGGCGGTCGTAGAGCCGCCCGACGACCGGGCCGAGCAGACCCATGACGAGCCCGCCCGGCAGCATCAACAGGCCGGTGATGAGCGGTTCGAGGTGCAGCACGTTCTGCAGGTAGATCGGCAGCAGGATGATCGTGCCGAACAGCGACGCCATCATCACGATCATGAGGGCCACGGAGATCGCGAAGTTGGCCGACCGGAAGGTGCGCAGGTCGAGCAGCGCCCGGTCGCGACGCTGCAGCACGAGCTGACGCAGCACGAACGCGACGATGCCGGCCGCGCCGACGCCGAGCGAGATCCACATCTGGGTGGGCGTCGCACTGCCGGAGGCCTCGCCGCCGATGAGGCTCAGGCCGTACACGAGCCCGCCGAAGCCGATCGCCGACAGCACGACCGAGAAGACGTCGATCGGCGACTTCTTCGGCTCGGTGACGTTCTCGACCCGGCGGATGCCGATGATGAGCATGACGAGCGCGATGGGCAGCACGAACCAGAACATGAAGCGCCACGACAGGTACGTGAGGATCACGCCCGACAGCGTGGGGCCGATGGCCGGCGCGACCGAGATCACGGTCGAGACGCGGCCCATGAACCGGCCGCGGTCGGATGCCGCCACGAGTTCCATCAGGGTCGTCATGAGCAGCGGCATCATGATCGCCGTGCCCGTCGCCTGCACGACGCGGGCGCCGAGCAGCACCTCGAAGCCGGGGGCGAGCGCCGCGAGCAGCGTGCCGGTTGAGAACAGCGTCATGGCCGCGATGAAGAGCTGCCTGGTGGTGAAGCGCTGCAGCAGGAACCCGGTGATCGGGATGACGACGGCCATCGTCAGCATGAACGCGGTGGTGAGCCACTGCGCAGCCGAGATCGTGATGCCGAGGTCGACCACGAGGTGCGGAATGGCCACGCCCATGATCGTCTCGTTGAGGATGACGACGAAGGTCGCGGCGAGCAGCAGCCAGATGACGCGCGAGTTGCGGGCGCCGTGCAGCGCCTCGGCATCGGTGTGGAGGTGATGGTCGGGCGAGGTCGCGGATGCGGCATCGCCGGCTGGGCCGGTCGTGCGGTCGGGGCCGCGGAGGTCGGGACCCGTGAGGTCGGGACCCGCAAGGTCGGGAAGGGCGCGTTCGGTCACGGTGCGGTTCCTATCGGCTTCGGTGGTGTGCGCTCCGTTGCGCCCGGATGAAGGCGACAACCAGCCGACGGCGGGCTCGTATTCCCGAATCGGGCGAAGGATCGGAACGTATGGAAATCAGGCGGGCGGGCGCAGCCGCCGGTCGGCGCGTGGCCTACGGCGCGGGCGCAGGCCCGTCGGTCGGGGTCGGCGTGGGCAGCCAGCCCTCGAGCAGCGACTCTTCGGGGGCGAGTTCGTCTTCGAGGCGCTCGTTCTCGAGGCGCTGCTCGGCGGTCTCTTCCGTCTCGTCGGCTGCGGCTGCGTCGTGCTCGGGAGCGTTCGAATCGGTCATGGTTCCACGATAGCCCGCACCGCCGACACGGCCCGGACGACGGATGCCGCCGCCTGCGCGATCTCCTCGTCGGTCGTCGTCGGCCCGAGCGTGAAGCGCACCGCGGTCTGCGCGAGGTCGGCCGGGACGCCGATCGCGGTGAGCACATGCGACGGCTCGGTGCTGCCGGCGGCGCAGGCCGAGCCGCTCGAGCAGGTGACGCCCTGCCGGTCGAGTTCGAGCAGCACGGCCTCGCCCGAGGTGCCGGGGAAGACGAACGAGACCGTCGATGCGAGGCGGTGATCGGGGTCGCCCGTGAGGCGGGCGCCGTCGACCCCGTCGAGGATGCGCCGGGTGAGCTCGCGGCCCTGCCTGGCGGCCCGCTCCGAGGCATCCGCTCGCTCGAGTTCGGCGAGCCGCAATGCCGTGGCGAACGCGACGGCGCCGGCGACGTTCTCGGTGCCCGAGCGGCGCCCGCGCTCCTGCCCGCCGCCGTGCAGCACTGGCTCGAGGCCGACGCGTCCGCGCGCGACGAGCGCACCGGTGCCCTTCGGTGCGCCGACCTTGTGGCCGGCGAGCGACATCGCGTCGACGCCGAGCCGGGTGAGATCGAGGTCCAGGTGCCCGGCGGCCTGCACGGCGTCGGTGTGCATGAGGGCGCCGGCCTCGTGCGCGATCGCGGCGAGCTCGGCGATCGGCTGGATCGTGCCGATCTCGTTGTTCACGAGTTGCACCGACACGAGTGCGGTGTCGGGCGTGATCACGGCGGCGAGCGCTTCGGGCCGAACGATGCCGGCCTCGTCGACGGCGACCTCGATCGCCGTGAACCCGTGCAGCCTCGCCAGGTACTCGGCCGACTCGAGCACCGCCTCGTGCTCGATCGGCGAGACGACGATGCTCCGTCCGCGCGGGCGGGCGAGCGCGATGCCCTTGATCGCGAGGTTGTCGGCCTCGGTGCCGCCGCTCGTGAACACGACCTCGCCGAGGCGGCAGCCGACCACCGCGGCCACCTCGCCGCGCGCCCATGCCAGGGCGCGCGCCGCCTCGTCGCCGAGCTCGTGCCGGCTCGACGGGTTGCCGAAGGACCCCGTGAGGTAGGGCCACATCGCCTCGATCGCCTCGCGGCGAACGGGCGTGGTCGCCGCGTGGTCGAGGTAGATCACGGATGCCCCGGGGTCCGGGCATCGTCGGGACCGCCGGCGAGCTCGATCTCGACGTCGAGCCCGAGGTCGAGCGCGCGCGCCGAATGCGTGAGCGCTCCGACCGAGATGACGTCGACGCCGGTCGCGGCGATCGCGGCCACCGTGTCGAGGTTGACGCCGCCGGACGCCTCGACGACGGCCCGACCGTCGATGCGGCGCACGCCCTCGCGCAGGTCGACGGTCGTGAAGTTGTCGAGCATGATCGTGTCGGCCCCGCCCGCGAGCACGGCGTCGAGCTGGTCGAGCCGGTCGATCTCGACCTCGAGGTGCGCGGTGTGCGGCATGCGCTCGCGTGTGGAGCGCAGCGCCGACGCGAGGTCGACGCCGCCCGCGGTGAGCACGGCGAGGTGGTTGTCCTTCGCCATGACCGCGTCCGACAGCGAGCGCCGGTGGTTGCGCCCGCCGCCGTCGCGCACGGCCTGCCGTTCGAGGCTGCGCAACCCGGGAGTGGTCTTGCGCGTGTCGACGATGCGCGCGCCGGTGCCGGCGACGGCCGCCACGTATCGAGCGGTGAGCGTCGCGACGCCCGACATGCGCTGCAACAGGTTGAGCGCGACGCGCTCGCCGGTCAGGATGCCCCGTGCCGGGCCGTGCACGCGGGCGAGCACGTCGCCCGCCTCGAACGGGTCGCCACCGGCGGCGAGGCGCTCGACCTCGATCGACGGGTCCACGAGCCGGAACGCCGCCGCGAACACCTCGAGCCCGCTGAGCACGCCCGGCTCACGGGCGACGAGGGCGGCCGTGGCCGTGGCATCCACCGGGATGAGCGTCTCGGAGGTGAGGTCGCCCCACGGCGCGTCTTCGTCGAGGGCGGCGGTCACGATGCGATCGATCTCGCGGCGGTCGGTGCTCATGCTGCCTCCTCGGCATCGGCGAACTCGTGGGGGAGCGGCGTCGAGTCGGGCGCGGTCGACGCCGACGGCATGCGCCGGGTCGCGGCATCCGCTCGCAGACCGTCCGCTCGGAAGTGGGCGCCGACGCTCTCGCGGCGGGCTGCTGCGGCGGCGACGGTGAGCCGGGCGAGGTCGAGCAGGTTGCGGTCTTCAGCGGTGCGGCGGTCGCGGGGCTCGGGCGCGACCCATGCGTCGAGCCGGACGGATGCCTCGGCGAGGCCGCCGGCCGTGCGCTCGAGTCCGACGTGCTCCCACATGAGGGCCTGCAGCGCCTCGCGGGTGTACGCGGATTCGGAGATGTGATCGGACGCGCCGTCGGGTGCCGGGGTGGGTGCGGGGCGTCGGGCCGAGACGCCGAATCCGGCGGCATCGGCGTCGATCGCCCGTGCCGCCCGGTCGGCGAACACGGCCGCCTCGAGGAGCGAGTTCGAGGCGAGCCGGTTGGCGCCGTGCACGCCCGTGCGCGCGGTCTCGCCGACGGCGAAGAGGCCGGGCAGGCTCGTGCGTCCGTCGAGGTCGGTGACGACGCCGCCCATCGCGTAATGCGCGGCGGGCGTCACGGGCACGGGCTCGACGGCCCAGTCGTATCCGGCGTCGCGACAGGCCTCGCCGAGGCTCGGGAAGCGTCGGTCGAGCAGGTCGCGCCCGAGCGCCGTGGCGTCGAGCGTCACCGGCACGCCGCCCTGCTCGAGGCTGCGGCGCCAGACGGCACGGGCCACGACGTCGCGGGGGGCGAGTTCGCCCCGCGGGTCGACCTCCGTCATGAAGCGGAGACCGTCGGCGTCGCGCAGCACCGCACCCTCGCCGCGCACCGCCTCGGAGATGAGCGGGGTACCGGGAGCCGCGAGCGCCGTCGGGTGGAACTGCACGAACTCGAGGTCGGCGACCTCGGCGCCCGCCCGCCACGCCGCGGCGACGCCGTCTCCGGTCGCGACGTCGGGGTTCGTCGTATGCGCGAAGAGCTGCCCCGCACCGCCGGTCGCGAGCGCGATCGCGTCGGCGTGCACGTCGAACAGGTCGCCGGATGCCGCGAGCAGGCGTGCACCCGTCACGCGGACGCCGTCGTGGTCGCCGCGGGCGCCGGCGCCCTCCTCGACGAGCAGGTCGACGAGCATCGTCTGCTCGTGGATGCGCACGGCGCGCCGGCGCACCGTCGCGACGAGGGCGTGCTCGATCGCGGCGCCGGTGGCGTCGCCGCCCGCGTGCAGGATGCGCGCGCGGGAATGCGCGGCCTCGAGGCCGCGCTCGAGGCCGGAGTCGCCGTGGTCGAACGCGACGCCGAAGCGGATGAGGTCGCGCACGCGCGCGGGCCCCTCATCGCAGAGCACGCGCACCGCGGCGGGATCGCAGAGGCCCGCGCCGGCCTCGAGCGTGTCGTCGTAGTGCCGCTCGGCGGAGTCGTCGGGGAACAGCGCCGCGGCGATGCCGCCCTGCGCGTGGCGGGTGTTGCCGTCGGCGAGCTCGGCCTTCGTGACGAGCTCGACGTCATGGCCGGCATCGGCCGCCCGCACCGCGGTCCAGAGGCCGGCGATGCCGCCGCCCACCACGAGCACGCGCGTCATGTCAGGCCCCCGCGGGCACCGCGACGGGAGCGGCCGGCGGCTTCGCCTGGTTGGTCGCGGGCGGCACCTGCTCCGCCGTCGCCGTCGCCGCCGCGGCCGGCGGCTTCGCCGCGAGCATCCGCTCGAGGGCCACCCGTGCCGGCTCGGCCACCTCGTCGGCCACCGTGATGCGGTTGACGACGCGCCCCTCGACCAGCTCTTCGAGCACCCAGGCGAGGTAGCCGGGGTGGATGCGGTACATGGTCGAGCACGGGCAGACCACGGGGTCGAGGCAGAAGATCTCGTGCTGCGGGTACTCGGCCGCGAGGCGCTGCACGAGGTTGATCTCGGTGCCGATCGCGAACGTCGAGCCGGCGGGCGCCGCCTGGATCGCCTTCACGATGAAGTCCGTCGACCCCGCGGCATCGGCGGCATCGACGACGGGCATGGGGCATTCGGGGTGCACGATGACCTGCACGCCGGGGTGGTCGACGCGCGCCTGCGCGATCTGGTCGACCGTGAAGCGGCGGTGCACCGAGCAGAAGCCGTGCCAGAGGATGACCCGGGCGTCGTCGAGCGTCGCCGCGTCGTTGCCGCCGAGCGGGCGCCGCGGGTTCCACATCGGCATCTGCTCGAGGGGCACGCCCATGGCCTTGGCCGTGTTGCGGCCGAGGTGCTGGTCGGGGAAGAAGAGCACCCGCTGCCCGCGCTCGAACGCCCACTCGAGCACGGTCTTCGCGTTCGAGGAGGTGCAGACGATGCCGCCGTTGCGCCCGACGAAGCCCTTGAGCGCCGCCGAGGAGTTCATGTAGGTGACCGGAATGACGGGCACGCGCCCGTCGGCGTCGGTCGCCGTGAGGTCGCCGTAGACGTCTTCGAGGTCGGCCCAGCAGGCCTCGACCGACTCCTCGTCGGCCATGTCGGCCATCGAGCAGCCCGCGGCCAGGTTCGGCAGGATCACGGCCTGCTCGGGCGTGGAGAGCAGGTCGGCGGTCTCGGCCATGAAGTGCACGCCGCAGAAGACGATGGCCTCGGCGTCGGGGCGCGTGAGCGCCGCGTTCGCGAGCTGGAACGAGTCGCCCACGAAGTCGGCGTGCTCGATGACCTCGTCGCGCTGGTAGAAGTGGCCGAGCACGACGACGCGCTCGCCGAGGGTCGCCTTGGCCGCGCGGATGCGGCCGTGCAGCTCGGCGTCGCTCGCGGTGCGGTACGACTCGGGCAGGGCGCCCTGGCGGGGCGAGCCCGTGGGGATCACGTCGCCCATCGACGAGCCGGGCCCGTAGGCCACGGGCCCCGCGTCGAACTCCCACGGGCCTTTGGCGAGGTCGGGGGAGCAGGTGCTGCCCGATGCGGAGCCCGCCTGGATGAGCTGGATCGAGCGGTCGACGGATGCCGCGAGCCGGACGTCGCTGGGCTGGACCATCGTCATGGGTGTCTCCTCAGGTGCGGGGCGATCGGGATTCGGAACGAGCCCTGGATGCCCGCGTCGGCGGGATCGGCGGGGCGGTACAGCTTGGGCGGGCGGTGCGGGGTGCCGGTGCGCACCTCGCCCGTCTCGACGAGGGCGCCCGACGCCTCGACCGTTCGGCGGAAGTTGGCCGGGTCGAGGGGGCGCCGCAGCACGGTCTCGTAGACCTCGCGGAGCTCGGCGAGCGTGAAGGTCTCGTCGAGGAACGCGTGCGCGATCTGCGAGTAGCCGAGCTTGGTGCGCAGGCGCCCGAGGGCGTAGGCGACGATCTCGTTGTGGTCGAAGGCGAGCTCGGGCAGGTCGTCGGCGTCGAACCAGCGCACGTTGGGGTCGTCGATGGCGCCGCTCGTCTCCTCTGGGCGCACGAGCGCCCAGTAGACGACCGAGACGACGCGCCCGTCGGGGGAGCGGTCGGGGGCGCCGAAGGTGTAGAGCTGCTCGAGGTATCGGGGCGTGACGCCCGTGGTCTCCTCGAGGGTGCGGGCGGCGGCGCCCTCGAGGCTCTCGGCCGCACCGAGCCAGCCGCCGGGCAGTGCCCAGCGCCCTCCGCCCGGTTCGCGCAGGCGTCGCACGAGCGGGATCCACAGCGAGCGGTCGGCGGGCTGCTCGGGTTGCGCGGGCGGCTCGCCGGTGACGACGCCCGGTTCGCGGGCGAAGATCACGGTCGACACGGCGAGGCGTGCTTCGGCGAGTTCGATCGGTCGAGGCATCCGCTGCTCCCTTCGTGTCGCTTTGACTCTAAGTACGCGATCATCTTACAGTCACGTTGACTCGAACAGAAATCGGGCACGTCACGGACGCGGGCGGCCGACGCCGGATGCCGCGCCGGAACCTCCGCACGCGGCATCCGCTCCATGCCGGTAGGATCGAACCCACAACTGAACGACCGATCAACTGCCACGGGAGAAGCCGTCATCGCACGGCTGCCGTAGGAGCAACCCCTCCCGGGAATCTCTCAGGCCCCTGTACCGTGGCGGCAGGTCACTCTGGAAAGCGGCGCTTCGGCGCCCGCCGACGGGGCAAGCGCAGCCGGCGACGGCCACGCGGAAACTCTCAGGCCCATATGACAGAGCGGGAGGAACTCGACGCATCCGACGACGGATGCACCGGAAGGAGTTCCACATGTCCCGAACCGACCCCACCGAGGTGCTCACCGCGCCGCTCGCCGAGCTCGACCCCGAGGTCGCCGCCGCGATCGACCTCGAGCTCGCACGCCAGCGCACGGGCCTCGAGATGATCGCCTCCGAGAACTTCGCCCCGCTCGCCGTCATGGAGGCGCAGGGTTCCGTGCTCACGAACAAGTACGCCGAGGGCTACCCGGGGCGCCGCTACTACGGCGGATGCGAGCACGTCGACGTGATCGAGTCGCTCGCGATCGAGCGGGCGAAGCAGCTCTTCGGCGCCGCGTTCGCGAACGTGCAGCCGCACTCCGGCGCCCAGGCGAACGCCGCCGCCATGCACGCGCTCATCACGCCCGGCGACACGATCCTCGGACTCGACCTCGCGCACGGCGGGCACCTCACGCACGGCATGAAGCTGAACTTCTCGGGCCGGCTCTACCAGGTCGTGCCCTACCACCGGGCCCCCGCGACCGAGGAGATCGACCTCGACGAGGTGCGCCGCCTCGCGCTCGAGCACCGGCCGGCGCTCATCATCGCCGGCTGGTCGGCCTACACCCGGGCGCTGGACTTCGCCGCCTTCCGCGCGATCGCCGACGAGGTCGGCGCGTTCCTCCTGGTCGACATGTCGCATTTCGCGGGACTCGTCGCCGCGGGACTGCACCCCTCGCCCGTGCCGCACGCCCACGTGACCACGACCACGACGCACAAGACGCTCGGCGGCCCGCGCGGCGGGCTGATCCTGAGCATGGACGCCGACATCGCGAAGAAGCTCAACTCCGCCGTCTTCCCCGGCCAGCAGGGCGGGCCGCTCGAGCACGTCATCGCCGGCAAGGCCGTCGCGCTGAAGATCGCCGCGACCGAGGGCTTCCGCGACCGCCAGGAGCGCACCCTCGAGGGCGCCCGGCTGCTCGCCGCCCGTCTCGCCGAGCCCGACTGCGCGGTGGCCGGCATCCGCGTCGTCGGCGGCGGCACCGACGTGCACCTCGTGCTCGTCGACCTGCGCGAGAGCGAGCTCGACGGCCGCGCCGCCGAGGACCGCCTGCACCGCATCGGCATCACCGTGAACCGCAACGCCGTGCCCGACGACCCCCGCCCGCCGATGGTCACGAGCGGCCTGCGCATCGGCACGCCGGCGCTCGCGTCGCGCGGCTTCGGCGCCGGTGCGTTCGCCGAGGTCGCCGACATCATCGCGGGCGTCCTGACGGCGGCGGATGACGCGGAGCTGGGCGGGTACGCGAACCGCGTCGACGCGCTCGTGGCCGATCACCCGCTCTACGCCGGTCACCCCGATCTCACGGCCGCGCGCACCCTCGCGGAGGTCTCGTGACCGCCGTCGCGGTGACGATTGCGCTCGCGCCGCCCGTGCCGGCGCCCGCGCCGCATGCCCCCTCGAACGAGATCGTCGGGGTCTTCGACCTGTTCAAGATCGGCATCGGCCCGTCGAGCTCGCACACGGTCGGTCCGATGCACGCCGCGGCCGACTACGTCGCCCGGCTCGGAACCGCCGCCGCCGACGTGGCGCGGCTCGAGGTCGAGCTCTACGGATCCCTCGCGGCGACCGGCCGAGGGCACGGCACGCTGACCGCGGTGCTGCTCGGGCTCGAGGGCCGCCGGCCCGACGCGATCTCGAGCGCCGAGGTCGAGCAGCGCGTCGGCGAGATCGCCGAGTCCGGCCGCATCCGCCTCGCCGGCGTCGTCGAGCTGCCGTTCGGCGTCGACGACCTCGTGCTCTCCCCGCGCACCGTGCTGCCGCGGCACAGCAACGCCGTGCGCTTCGCGACGTTCGACGCCGAGGGCCACGGCATCGACGAGGCGACGTACTACTCCATCGGCGGAGGGTTCATCGTGCGCGACGGCGACGGCGACGGGGCCGCTCAGGCCGTGCGCGACGAGACCGAGGCCCGGGCGCCGCATCCGTACGCGAACGCCGCCGACCTGCTCCGCGCCTGCGAGGCCGAGGGCCTGTCGATCGCCGAGCTGGCCATGCGCAACGAGATCGCCGCGGCGTCGGGCGACACGGCCGCGGCATCCGAGGCAGGGGTCCGCACCGGCATCCTGCGCATCCGCGACGCGATGCTCGACTGCGTCGCGACCGGCATCCGCCGCGACGGCGTGCTGCCCGGCGGCCTGTCGGTGCGCCGCCGTGCGCCCGAATGGCACGCGCGGCTGCTTCGCGAGGATCCCGACCGCAGCCCCGAGTTCGCCCAGGAGTGGGTCAACCTCGTCGCGCTCGCCGTGAATGAAGAGAACGCCGCGGGCGGGCGCGTCGTCACCGCGCCGACGAACGGCGCCGCGGGCATCGTGCCGGCCGTGCTGCACTACGCGACGAACTACAGCCCCCGCGCGCGGGCCGGCGACGACCTCGACGACCTCGCGGTGGAGTTCCTGCTCACCGCGGCGGCGATCGGCGGCATCGTCAAGCGCGGCGCCTCCATCTCGGGCGCCGAGGTGGGCTGCCAGGGCGAGGTGGGCTCGGCGTCTTCGATGGCCGCCGGCGCGCTCGCCGCCGTGCTCGGCGGCACGCCGGAGCAGGTCGAGAACGCCGCGGAGATCGCGATGGAGCACAACCTCGGCCTGACCTGCGACCCCGTGGGCGGGCTCGTGCAGATCCCGTGCATCGAACGCAACGCGATCGCCGCCGGAAAGGCCATCAATGCGGCCAAGATGGCGATGTGGGGTGACGGGACGCACCGGGTCTCGTTCGACCAGGCCATCGAGACCATGCGTCAGACCGGTCGCGACATGAGCGACAAATACAAGGAGACCGCGACCGGAGGGCTCGCGGTCAATGTGGTGGAATGTTGAGGAGAACGCAATGACCGAGACAGCACAGGCAGAGCCGACGGCGGGTCGGTTGAGTCCGCTGCACGATGTGCACGCGGCGCTCGGCGCGTCGTTCACCGATTTCGCCGGCTGGCAGATGCCGGTGCGGTACACGTCCGACCTGGCCGAGCATCATGCGGTGCGCACGAAGTCGGGCCTCTTCGACCTCTCGCACATGGGCGAGATCGTCGTCGTCGGGCCCGAGGCGGGCGCAGCGCTCGACTACGCCCTCGCCGGCAGGCTGTCGGCGATCGCGCTCGGGCAGGCGAAGTACTCGCTGCTGCTCGCCCGCGACGGCGGCGTGATCGACGACCTCGTCGTCTACCGCACGGGTGAGGACCGCTTCATGGTCGTCGCGAACGCGGCGAACCGCGAGGTCGTCGTCGAAGAGCTGCTCGAGCGCACCTCGCCGTTCGACGTCGAGGTCTTCGACCAGAGCGACGACGTCGCCCTCATCGCCCTGCAGGGGCCAGACGCGCTCGAGGTGCTCCTCGAGACGCCCGGCTTCGGCATCCAGGGGCCGGGCAACGACCACGACGACTTCGAGACCGCGATCCGCGAGCTCAAGTACTACCGTGCCGTCGCCGCCGAGTACGAGGGCGAGCCCGTGCTCGTCGCGCGCACCGGCTACACCGGCGAAGACGGCTTCGAGCTCTACCTCGCCCCCGAGCGCGCGGCGGGGCTCTGGCGGGCACTGGCCGAGACGGGCGGCCCTCGCGTCGTGCCGTGCGGCCTCGCGAGCCGCGACACGCTGCGCCTCGAAGCCGGCATGCCGCTCTACGGGCACGAGCTCGGCCGAGACACCTTCCCCGTGCAGGCCGGCCTCGGCCGCGTCGTGGCGCTCTCGAAGGAGGGCGACTTCGTCGGCCGCGCCGGCATCGAGCAGGGCCCCCGAGCGGATGCCCCGGTGCTGGTCGGTCTCGTCGCCGAGGGCCGCCGTGCGGCCCGCGCCGGCTACACCGTGCACGCCGGAACCGCAGAGGACGCGCCCGGCATCGGCGTCGTCACCTCCGGCGTGCTGTCGCCGACCCTCGGGCATCCGATCGCGATGGCGTTCGTGCACCCCGATCATGCCGAGCCCGGAACGGTGCTCGCCGTCGACGTGCGCGGCACGCGCATCGAGGCATCCGTCGTCACCCTTCCCTTCTACAAGCGCGGCGCCTGACCGGCCGCCACCCCGACTCGACCGACCCCAGACACCAGGAGAACCCCATGACCGAGAACACCGAACTCCAGTACACCGAAGAGCACGAGTGGGTGCTGGTCGACGGCGACACCGTCACCGTCGGCATCACCGACTACGCCGCCGAGAAGCTCGGCGACATCGTCTTCGTCGAGCTGCCCGCGGCGGGCACCACGGTCGCCGAGGGCACCGTCGTCGGCGAGATCGAGTCCACGAAGTCGGTCGGCGAGCTCTTCGCGCCCGTGAACGGCGAGGTCGTCGAGGCCAACCAGGCCGTCGTCGACTCGCCCGAGCTCGTCAACAGCGACCCGTTCGGCGAGGGCTGGCTGCTGAAGATCACCGCGCCAGAGCTGCCGAAGCTCCTCAGCCACGCGGAGTACCGCGCTCTCGTCGGCGAGTAGGGCCGCACCGATGACCACCTCCTCCACGTTCGACCTCGACGCCTTCGGGCGCCGCCACATCGGCACCACCCCGAGCGATCACGCCATCATGCTGGCCGAGCTCGGCTACGACTCGCTCGACGCGCTCATGACCGCCGCCGTGCCCTCCTCCATCCGCATGGGGGAGGTGCTGAACTCCGCGATCCCCGCGGCCGCGACCGAGCGCGAGGCCCTCGCCGAGCTCGCGGCCCTCGCCGAGCAGAACACCGTGCGCACCTCGATGATCGGCCTCGGCTACTTCGGCACGATCACGCCGGCCGTGATCCAGCGCAACGTGCTCGAGAACCCGAGCTGGTACACGGCCTACACGCCGTACCAGCCCGAGATCTCGCAGGGGCGTCTCGAGGCGCTCATCAACTTCCAGACGATGGTCACCGACCTCACCGGGCTCGACACGGCCAACGCGTCGATGCTCGACGAGGGCACCGCGGTCGTCGAGGGCATGCTCCTCGCCCGCCGCGGCTCGAAGTCGGCCTCGAACCGCTTCGTCGTCGACGCCGACGCCCTGCCGCAGACGCGGGCGCTGCTCGAGTCCCGAGCCGAGGCCGTGGGCATCGAGCTCGTCGTCACCGAACTGCACGAGGGCACGGATGTCTCCGCCCTCGGCGAGCACTTCGGCGTCTTCGTGCAGTACCCGGGCGCCTCGGGCCGCGTCTGGAACCCGGCATCCGTCATCGCTGCGTCCAAGGCGCAGGGCGCGCTCGCCGTCGTCGCCGCCGACCTGCTCGCCCTCGCGCTCATCACGAGCCCGGGCGAACTGGGTGCCGACGTCGCGGTCGGCACGAGCCAGCGCTTCGGCGTGCCGATGGGCTTCGGCGGACCGCACGCCGGCTACATGGCCGTGCGCAAGGGCCTCGAACGCCAGCTCCCGGGTCGTCTCGTCGGCGTCTCCAAGGACGCCGTCGGCGCGCCCGCCTACCGGCTCACCCTGCAGGCGCGCGAGCAGCACATCCGCCGCGAGAAGGCGACCTCGAACATCTGCACCGCGCAGGTGCTCCTCGCCGTCATGGCATCGATGTACGCGGTCTACCACGGGCCCCGCGGCATCCGGCACATCGCCGTGACCACCGCGGCGAAGGCGAAGGCGCTCGCCGACGCGCTCACGGCCTTCGACCTGACGCTCGCGCACGAGACGTACTTCGACACCATCCGCGTGCACGTGCCCGGCCTCGCCCGCAACGTCGTCGAGCGCGCGCGCGAGCTCGGCGTCAACGTGTGGGAGGCCGATGAGGCGACCGTGCACATCGCGGTCGACGAGACGACCACCGCCGACGAGCTCTCCCGCGTCGTCGAGGCGTTCGGCTTCGGCGAGCGAGCGGATGTCGCGGTGTCGCTCTCCGAGCTGCCGTCGAGCCTGCCCGCCGAGCTGCGCCGCACGAGCGCGTACCTCGAGCACCCGGTGTTCAACACGCACCAGTCCGAGACGCAGATGATGCGCTACCTCAAGCAGCTCGCCGACCGCGACTACGCCCTCGACCGTGGCATGATCCCGCTCGGCTCCTGCACGATGAAGCTCAACGCGGCCACCGAGATGCAGGCCGTCACCTGGCCCGAGTTCGCGAACCTGCACCCGTTCGCGCCCGAGGCCGACGTCGTGGGCACGCTGGGCCTCGTCGAGCAGCTCGAGAGCTGGCTCGCCGAGGTCACCGGCTACGACACGGTGTCGCTGCAGCCGAACGCCGGCAGCCAGGGCGAGCTCGCGGGCCTGCTCGCGATCCGCGGCTACCACCGGGCCAACGGCGAGGCCGAGCGCGACCTCTGCCTCATCCCGTCGAGCGCGCACGGCACGAACGCGGCATCCGCGGTGCTCGCGGGCATGCGCGTGGTCGTCGTCGCGTGCGACGAGCTCGGCAACGTCGACCTCGACGACCTGCGGGCCAAGATCGCCGAGCACGCGGCATCCATCGCGGCGCTCATGATCACCTACCCGTCGACCCACGGCGTCTACGAGCACGACGTGCGCGACATCTGCCAGGCCGTGCACGACGCGGGCGGACAGGTCTACGTCGACGGCGCCAACCTGAACGCGCTGCTCGGCTTCGCCAGGTTCGGCGACTTCGGCGGCGACGTCTCGCACCTGAACCTGCACAAGACGTTCTGCATCCCGCACGGCGGCGGCGGCCCCGGCGTGGGCCCCGTGGCGGCCAAGGCGCATCTCGCGCCCTACCTGCCCGGCCACCCGATGGCCCAGCGCGACGACCACGCGGGCGGCTTCGTGCACGGCGGAGGGCCGGTCTCGGCGGCGCCCTACGGCAGCCCGTCGATCCTGCCGATCTCATGGGCATACGTGCGCATGATGGGCGCCGAGGGGCTCGAGCAGTCGACCGCGTCGGCCGTGCTCGCCGCGAACTTCGTCGCGTCGCGCCTGCGCGAGCACTTCCCGGTGCTCTACACGGGCGAGAACGGCCTCGTCGCGCACGAGTGCATCCTCGACCTGCGCCCGCTCACCGCGGAGACCGGGGTGAGCGTCGACGACGTGGCCAAGCGCCTCATCGACTACGGGTTCCACGCGCCGACCATGTCGTTCCCCGTCGCGGGCACGCTCATGGTCGAGCCGACCGAGTCCGAAGACCTGGCGGAGCTCGAGCGCTTCGTCGAGGCGATGATCGCGATCAAGGCTGAGGCCGACGCGGTCGGTCGCGGCGAGTGGCCGGTCGACGACAACCCGCTGCGCGGCGCGCCGCACACGGCGGAGTCGGTCATCGCGGGGGAGTGGAACCACCCCTACACGCGCGAGCAGGCCGTGTACCCCGTGCACTCGCTCGTGCGCAACAAGTACTGGGCTCCGGTGCGCCGCATCGACCAGGCCTACGGCGACCGCAACCTCGTGTGCGCCTGCCCGCCGGTGGAGGCCTTCGCGTAGCGGAGCGGCGTTCGCGTCGCGCAGCGCCCAGCTCGCAAGCACCCCTGTACGTGAGGTGCCCTCAGGTCTACACTGGGGGCACTCTCACGAGGAGGTGTCCATGTCCCTCATCGATCTGGTGCAGATCGGCGCCGGCGCCGGGTTCGTCGCGGCCATGGTGCTCGTCAGTGCGGCCGCCTCCCGCGTGTTCGGGCTCGAGCAGCGGGCCGGGCTCCTCGAGCGACGCGACCCCGGCATGGCCGCTGCGCTGCGCCGCGCCGACTCGCTCAGCTCGATCGCCCAGGCGGGGTACTACGGAGCCGACGGCATCTCGGCGGTCTGCACGCCCAGTCGCGCCAGTTGGATGGACATGGCGCGCGTGCGCGCGAGCGCATCGGACCTCAGGGTCGAGCCGCCCGAAGAGGCGCTGCCGCCCATGCCCGCGACGGTGCTGGCGCTCGCCGAGGGGTCGCACCTGGCGCCGAGGTGGCGCACGAGGCATCCGTCGCCGTCACCCGATCCGCGGCCCGTGCCCGCCGAGAGCGCCGCTCACGAGGCGGGCGCCGCGAAGAGCGCCGGCCACCAGGCGACCGCGAGCGGGTAGCCCACGAACGAGACGACGTCGAGCACCAGATGCGCGACGACGAGCGGCATCGTGCGCCCCCAACGCTGGTAGCACCAGCCGAACACGACGCCCATCGCCGCGTTGCCGATGAACGGGCCGAAGCCCTGGTACAGGTGGTAGGTGCCGCGCAGCAGCGCGCTCGAGACGATCGTGGCCCACGGACCCACCCCGAGTTCGCGCAGTCGGGTGAAGAGGTAGCCGACGACGATGAGCTCCTCGGAGAGCGCGGCCTCGAGGGCGCGCAGCACGAGGATCGGCACCGTCCACCACAGCCAGTCCGCCGGCGAGGCCTGCACGGCAACCGTGATGCCGATCGCGCGGCCGGCCGCGTAGAGCGCGAGCCCCGGCACGCCGATGACGGCGACGAGCAGCAGGCCGGATGCCACGTCTCGGCCCGGACGGGTCAGGTCGAAGCCGATGCGACGGAACGGGCTCTCGCCCGGTCGCCACAGCAGGTACAGCACGAGGGCGACCGCGAAGAGCCCGAAGAACACGTCGAGGAACTGGTAGGTGAAGTCGAGCCATTCGCGCTGGGAGCGGCTCGGATTCAGCGCGACGGACTGGTCGCCGAGGGCCTGCTCGGCCGTGATCTTGGCGATGATCGAGACGATCGAGTAGACCGCGGAGGCGCCGAGCGAGAGCCCGAGGACGATGGCGATCTCGATCCGCAAACGTGCAGCCGACATGCACCGATCCTCGCATATGCGCACCGTGCGCAAAGATCCTGCGCATGATGACAATTTCTTTCGCAGGAACCCAGTCGAAGGTTGCGCGTCGGTAACGGTTTCCTCAGGAGTTTGCTTCGGGGGATTGCGATTCATAGTCTCGACTCATCCCGCGCTCCAGGGCGGCCAGAAGCCGCACTGCTGACGCACGTCTCACAGGAGGAACATTGAAGATCAAGAGAATCGGCGTCGCAGCCATTGCTCTTGCTGCAGCCGGAGCCCTCGTGCTCACCGGTTGCACGAGCGGCTCGCCCGAGTCGACCGGCGGCGCCAGCGCGACCGCGGTCATCACCACCAACGGCTCCGAGCCGCAGAACCCGCTGGTTCCCACCAACACGAACGAGACCGGTGGCGGCAAGATCCTCGACTCGATCTTCGCGGGTCTGGTCTACTACGACGCCGACGGCGCTCCTCACAACGACGTCGCAGAGTCCATCGAGACCGACGACGCCCAGAACTACACGATCAAGATCAAGTCGGGCCTGAAGTTCTCCAACGGCGAAGACGTGACCTCGAGCTCGTTCGTCGACGCCTGGAACTACGGCGCGCTCCTCTCGAACGAGCAGCTCTCCAGCTACTTCTTCGAGTCGATCGAGGGCTTCAGCTACGAAGAGGACTCCGAGCTCACCGGCCTCGAGGTCGTCGACGACACCACGTTCACCGTGGCGCTCAAGCAGCCCGAGTCGGACTTCCCGCTGCGCCTCGGCTACTCGGCGTTCTTCCCGCTGCCCGCGTCGGCCTTCGACGACATCGAGGCCTTCGGCAACAACCCCGTCGGCAACGGCCCGTACATGCTCGACGGTGAAGGCGCCTGGAAGCACAACGAGAAGATCGACCTCGTCGTGAACCCCGACTACGACGGCCCCCGCAAGGCTCAGAACGGTGGTCTCGACATCATCTTCTACGCCACGCAGGAAGCGGCGTACGCCGACCTCCAGGGCGGCAACCTCGACGTGCTCGACGCCATCCCCGACGGCGCCCTCTCGACCTTCCAGGACGAGTTCGGCGACCGTTCGGTCACGCAGGCGGCGGCGATCTTCCAGTCGTTCACCGTCCCCGACCGTCTCGCCCACTTCGGTGGCGACGAGGGCAAGCTCCGTCGTGCGGCCATCTCCAAGGCGATCGACCGCGCTGAGATCACCGACGTGATCTTCTCGGGCACCCGCACCCCGGCCCACGACTTCACGTCGCCGGTCATCGACGGCTACTCCGAGGACATCCCCGGTTCCGACGTCCTCGACTTCGACGCCGACGCGGCGAAGGACCTGTGGGCTCAGGCCGACGCCATCTCCCCGTGGAGCGGCACCTTCCAGATCGCCTACAACGCCGACGGCGGCCACCAGGCCTGGGTCGACGCCGTGGCGAACCAGCTGAAGAACAACCTCGGCATCGACGCGTCGGGCGCTCCCTACCCGACCTTCGCCGAGGTGCGCACCGCGATCACCGACCGCACCATCGAGACCGGCTTCCGTACCGGTTGGCAGGCCGACTACCCGGCGCTGTTCAACTTCCTCGGCCCGATCTACGCGACCGGTGCCGGCTCGAACGACGGCGACTACTCGAGCGCCGAGTTCGACGGTCTCCTCAAGGAAGGCCTCGCCGAGACCGACCTCGACGCCGCCAACGCGAAGTTCCAGCAGGCTCAGGAGATCCTCTTCCAGGACCTCCCCGCGATCCCGCTGTGGTACTCGACGGTCAACGGTGCGTGGAGCGAGTCGGTCGAGAACGTCCAGTTCGGCTGGAACTCGGTCCCGCTGTACAACGAGATCACCAAGAGCGAGTAATTCTCGATCCAGGTCGCCTCGGGGTTAGACTCTGAGGCGCCCGTGGGGCGGTAGCCGATTCGGCTGCCGCCCCACACTCACGTAACCTCCGGTGCGCGCCTGATCGGCGTAGCATCGTGGGGACGAACTCGCATAAGGGTGAGGTTTCTTCCACAATGTCCACAACACCGAAGCGCGAGGCCTGATCGATGGCCGGATACATCGCGCGCCGACTGCTGCAGGCGATCCCTGTACTGCTCGGAACCACCTTCCTGATCTACTTCATGGTCTTCGCCATGCCGGGCGACCCGATCGTCGCCCTGTTCGGCGACAAGACGCCCCCGCCGCAGGTGCTCGAGCAGCTCCGCGAGCGGTACAACCTCGATCAGCCGTTCATCGTCCAGTACTTCATCTTCCTGGGCAACATCTTCCGCGGCGACCTCGGCACCTCGTTCTCGGGTCAGCCGGTCTCCGAGATCCTCGCCACCACCTTCCCGGTCACGCTGCGACTGGCCCTCATGGCCGTCGTCATCGAGATGGTCGCCGGCATCACGATCGGCCTCGTCTCGGGCCTTCGCAAGGGCGGCATCTTCGACGGCAGCGCGCTCGTCGTGAGCCTGATCCTGATCTCGCTGCCGGTCTTCGTGGTCGCCTTCGTCGCCCAGTTCATCTTCGGCATCCAACTCGGCTGGTTCAGAACCACGGTCGGGCCGGGTGCTCCATGGCAGGACCTGATACTCCCGGCGATCGTGCTCGCCTCGATCAGCTTCGCCCAGATCGTGAGACTGACAAGGTCGTCGGTCATCGAGACCGACGGACAGGACTTCGTTCGCACCGCCGCGAGCAAGGGCCTCTCCCGTCGCCGCATCGTCCCCGTGCACATCCTGCGCAACTCCCTGATCCCCGTGGTCACCTACCTGGCCGTCGACTTCGGCGTGCTCATGGTCGGCGCGACCGTCACCGAGGGCATCTTCAACGTCCCCGGTGTGGGACGCACGCTGTACCAGGCGATCATCCGCGGTGAAGGCCCCACGGTCGTCTCGTTCGTGACCGTCATGGTGCTGATCTACCTCGTGGTGAACCTGCTGGTGGATCTGCTGTACGCCGTTCTCGACCCGAGGATCCGCTATGCCAAGTAACACCAGACCCGATCAGCAGCATTTCGTCGCTCCGATCGAAGAGACCCCGCTCGTCGCGATCGACAAGGTCAAGACCGAGGGAAAGCCCACGAACCTGTGGACCGATGCGTGGGCCGACGTCCGCGGCCGGCCGATGTTCTGGATCTCCTCGGTCCTCATCGTCCTCGTCGTCGTCGTCGCGCTGTTCCCCGGCCTGTTCACGCAGGTGCCCCCGAACAACGACTGCCAGCTGTCCAACAGCAACGGCGGTCCGGCAGACGGGCACCCGCTCGGCTTCACCAAGCAGGGCTGCGACATCTACTCGCGCATCATCCACGGCACGTCGACCTCGCTCTCGGTCGGCATCATCGTGACCGTGCTCGTCGCCGTGCTCGGCATCGCGTTCGGCGCGTTCGCGGGCTTCTACGGCGGATGGATCGACTCGGTGCTCTCGCGCCTCGGCGACATCTTCTTCTCGATCCCCTACATCCTCGCGGCCGTGGTCATCATGTCGGTGTTCTCGAAGTACGCGAACGTGTGGGTGATCTCGCTCGCCATCGGCATATTCGCGTGGCCGGCGACGGCCCGTGTGTTGAGAGCCGAGATCCTGAGGGTCAAGAACGCCGACTACGTCATGGCGTCCACCGCCCTCGGCGTCTCGCGGTTCCGCATCCTCCTGCGTCACGTGCTGCCGAACTCGATCGCCCCCGTCATCGTCATCACGACGATCTCGCTGGCCTCCGCGATCGTGGCCGAGGCGACCCTGTCCTTCCTCGGCGTCGGCCTGCCCTCGAGCACCATGTCGTGGGGCAACGACATCAGCGCCGCGCAGACCGACCTCCGCACGGCGCCGCAGGTGCTGATCCTGCCGTCGATCGCACTGTCGATCACGGTCCTGAGCTTCATCATGCTCGGCGAGGTCGTCCGCGACGCGCTCGACCCGAAGGCGAGGGCCCGTCGATGAGCGACACCGTCAACACCGGCGGCGCGACCGCGCAGCACTCCGGCGGCGAGCGTCCGATCCTCGAGATCAAGGACCTCCAGGTCGGCTTCAGCACGCAGAACGGCCTGGTCAAGGCCGTCGACGGCGTGAACATCACCCTCTACCGCGGGCAGAGTCTCGCGATCGTGGGCGAGTCGGGCTCGGGCAAGTCGACGACCGCGCACGCGATCATCAACCTGCTCCCCGGCACCGGGCACATCTCGGGCGGCCAGATCCTCCTCGACGGTCAAGACCTGACCAAGGCGTCGAAGAAGGAGATGGAGGCGATCCGCGGTCGCAAGATCGGGTTCGTCCCCCAAGACCCGATGTCCAACCTCAACCCGGTGTGGTCGATCGGCTTCCAGGTCGAAGAGGCCATCAGGGCCAACGGCATCGCGACGGGCCGCAAAGAGGTCAAGAAGCGCGCGATCGAGGTGCTGAAGCAGGCCGGCCTGCAAGACGCCGATCGGCGCCTCAAGCAGTTCCCGCACCAGTTCTCGGGCGGCATGCGCCAGCGCGTGCTCATCGGCATGGGCCTGGCCGCCGACCCGCAGCTGCTCATCGCCGACGAGCCCACCTCGGCGCTCGACGTCACGGTGCAGCGCGTCATCCTCGACCACCTCGAGTCGCTCACCCGCGAACTCGGCACGACCCTGCTGTTCATCACGCACGACCTCGGCCTCGCGGCCGAGCGCGCGGAGCAGCTCGTGGTCATGTACAAGGGCAAGGTCGTCGAGTCCGGACCGTCGGTCGAGATCCTGCAGAACCCGCAGCACCCCTACACGCAGCGTCTCGTCGCCGCGGCCCCGAGCCTCGCCTCGCGTCGCATCCAGGCGACCGGAAGCGTGCAGGCCGCCGAGGCCTCCATGCAAGAGGGTGCAGAGACCGCCGCGGGCGATGAGATCGACCTCATCGCGACGGCCGAGGCCCGCGCCGAGGCACTCGCGTCCGCCGCGTCCGCTCCGCCCGCCATCACGGTCGAGCACCTCACCAAGGTGTTCAAGATCCGCGGTGCGGGCGAGTTCACCGCCGTCGACGACGTGTCGTTCCAGATTCCCAAGGGCACCACCATGGCGCTCGTCGGCGAGTCCGGTTCGGGCAAGTCGACGGTGGCCAAGATGCTCCTCAAGCTCGAAGACGCGACCTCGGGCAAGATCGTCGTCGGCGGTCGAGACCTCGCGAGCGTGACCGGCAAGCAGCTGTTCGAGCTGCGCAGCCGCATGCAGCCGGTGTTCCAGGACCCCTACGGGTCGCTGAACCCGCTGCGCAACATCGGCAACACGATCTCCGAGCCGCTGTCGACGCACGGCGTGGGCGACCGCACCTCGCGTCGCGAGCGCGTGTTCGAGCTGCTCGACCAGGTGTCGCTGCCGCGCACGCTGGTCAGCCGGTACCCGAACGAGCTCTCGGGCGGCCAGCGCCAGCGCATCGCCATCGCGCGGGCGCTCGCATTGAAGCCCGAGATCGTCGTGCTCGACGAGGCCGTGTCGGCGCTCGACGTGCTCGTGCAGGCGCAGATCCTGCGCCTGCTCGCCGACCTGCAGGGCGAGCTGGGTCTCACGTACCTGTTCATCACGCACGACCTCGCGGTCGTCCGCGTGATCGCCGACCACGTGTCGGTCATGCAGCGCGGGCGCATCGTCGAGGCGGCGACCACCGACGAGGTGTTCGACAACCCCCAGCAGCAGTACACCCAAGACCTGCTCGCGGCCATCCCGGGCGCGAACATCGAGCTCGGGGCGTAGCAGCCCGCACGGGCCGGCTCCCACCGGTCCACGCAGGCCTCCGCACGTACGCGAACGCCCGGCATCCGCTCTTCGGATGCCGGGCGTTCGCCGTTCCCGGGCGGGTTCGCAGTCCGCACGGCGGCGCCCGCACCTCGTCAGGGCGGTTCTCAGGTGAACGAGGCGTCGGCACGGTAGGCTTGTCGGGCGCGTGCCGTCGTTCTCGGCCCCGCACTCCCCAGACCTTTCACCAAAGCGCTTCCGCGTTCCCGTCGTGCCGCCCGTCGCGGTCACGGGCCCGCCGCACGGAGCCCACCAGCCCAGAGGACCGAACACATGGCGAAGGCCACCCGCAACGACCTGCGCAACGTCGCGATCGTCGCTCACGTCGACCACGGCAAGACCACGCTCGTCGACGCGATGCTGAACCAGACGCACTCGTTCGCCGAGCACGCGCACGTCGAAGAGCGTGCGATGGACTCGAACGAGCTCGAGCGCGAGAAGGGCATCACGATCCTCGCCAAGAACACGGCGATCACCTACAACGGCGAGCACGCCGGCGGCAACCCGATCACGATCAACGTCATCGACACCCCCGGCCACGCCGACTTCGGCGGCGAGGTCGAGCGCGGCCTGTCGATGGTCGACGGCGTCGTGCTCCTCGTCGACGCATCCGAGGGCCCGCTGCCGCAGACCCGCTTCGTGCTGCGCAAGGCCCTCGAGGCCCGCATGCCGGTCATCCTCCTCGTGAACAAGACCGACCGCCCCGACGCGCGCATCGACGAGGTCGTCGCCGAGAGCCAAGATCTCCTGCTCGGCCTCGCCTCCGACCTCGCCGACGACGTGCCCGACCTCGACCTCGACGCCATCCTCGACGTGCCCGTCGTCTACGCCTCGGGCCGCAACGGCGCCGCGAGCCACAACAAGCCCGAGAACGGCGAACTGCCCGACAACGACGACCTCGAGCCGCTCTTCGAGGCGATCCTCGAGCACATCCCGGCCCCGACGTACGACGACGAGCACCCGCTGCAGGCCCACGTCACGAACCTCGACGCCTCGCCCTTCCTCGGCCGTCTCGCGCTGCTGCGGGTCTTCCACGGCACCATCAAGAAGGGCCAGACCGTGGCCTGGGTCAAGCACGACGGCTCGGTGCAGAACGTGCGCGTGACCGAGCTCTTCCTGACGAAGGCTCTCGACCGCTACCCGGCCGAGAGCGCGGGCCCCGGCGACATCGCCGTGGTCGCCGGTTTCGAGGACATCATGATCGGCGACACGCTCGCCGACGCCGAAGACGTGCGTCCCCTCCCCGTCATCGCGGTCGACGAGCCGGCGATCTCGATGACCATCGGCACCAACACCTCGCCGCTCGTCGGCAAGGTCAAGGGCCACAAGCTCACCGCCCGCATGGTGAAGGACCGCCTCGACCGCGAACTCGTCGGCAACGTCTCGCTCAAGGTCGTCGACATCGGCCGCCCCGACGCCTGGGAGGTGCAGGGTCGAGGCGAGCTCGCCCTCGCGATCCTCGTCGAGCAGATGCGCCGTGAGGGCTACGAGCTCACCGTGGGCAAGCCCCAGGTGGTCACCAAGCAGGTCGACGGCAAGGTGCACGAGCCCTACGAGCACCTGACGATCGACGCTCCCGAGGAGTACCTCGGCGCGATCACGCAGCTGCTCGCCTCGCGCAAGGGCCGCATGGACAACATGTCCAACCACGGCACCGGCTGGGTCCGCATGGAGTTCATCGTCCCGAGCCGCGGCCTCATCGGGTTCCGCACCGAGTTCATGACCACGACCCGCGGCACCGGCATCGCGAACGCGATCTCGCACGGCTACGACGCGTGGGCCGGCCAGATCGTCACCCGCAACAACGGCTCGATCGTCGCCGACCGTTCCGGCGTCGTGACGCCGTTCGCCATCATCGCCCTGCAGGAGCGCATGACCTTCTTCGTGAACCCGACCGAAGAGGTCTACGAGGGCATGGTCATCGGCGAGAACTCGCGCAACGACGACATGGACGTGAACATCACCAAGGAGAAGAAGCTGACCAACATGCGTCAGTCGACCTCCGACACGTTCGAGTCGATGACGCCGTCGCGCCAGCTCTCGCTCGAGGAGTGCCTCGAATTCGCGCGCGAAGACGAGTGCGTGGAGGTCACCCCGGCCGCCGTGCGCATCCGCAAGGTCGAGCTCGACGCCACGGCGCGCGCCCGCACCACGTCGCGCCTGAAGAAGCAGGGCTAGTCGTTTCGAGAGGGGCGGATGCCGCGGGGTCGAGCCCGAGGCATCCGCCCCTCTCGCATGCCCGGCGAGGGTGCCCGAACCGGTTCGGAGCAGCGCCGGAAGGCGGATGCAGGTGTTCGCTCGGGCGTCGCGTGCACGGGTTGTGGAGCAGAACCTGAGGGTTTGTTCAGATTCCGTACGTAAGGTGGTCGAGTTCGTCTGGATGCCCCCGACCCGAAACTCTGCTCCACCATATGACCTTCCCCCCTCACGGCCGCCGCGCGGCCGCACGCACCCGTGCGTCATTCCGCGCCCCCGCCGCCCCCCGTCTCGTCAGCTCGTTCGCCTCGCGCACCTCGGCCGCGGTCGCCGCCGTACCCGGCTTGGGCGGCTTCCTGCCCGCCCGGGCGGGCCTCGCCCTGCTCGCCATCGCGGCCGCATTCGGCCTGGCGCTCAGCACGAGCACGCCGGCACTCGCGGTGAGCGCGAGCGGCGCGACGGAGTCGGTCTACGCTCCCGCGCAGACGTCGTACAACGACACCGTCGAGCTCGAGCCGCAGGTCGTGGAGGTCGCGAGCGGGGTCGTCGTGGCACCGGCCCCCGAGGGCGGGTACGCGGTCGAGGCCGCGCCGCCGCCCATCACGTCGCAGGTCGCGAGCCTCGGGGCGGTGAGCCTCATCGAGAGCGAGCGCATCGTCTGGCCGGTGTTGACGCCGAGCCGCACGAGCGACGGGTTCGGCCCGCGCTCGGCGCCCTGCGCCGGATGCTCGACCAACCACGACGGCGTCGACTTCAACCCCGGCAACGGCACCCCCGTCATGTCGATCGCCGACGGCGTGGTCGTGCTCGCGACCGAGAACGGCGGCGGGCTCGGCGTGAACGTCGAGGTGCAGCACAACATCGCCGGCCAGCTCATCACCTCGTCGTACGGACACATGCAGAACGGCTCGATCGCCGTGAGCGTCGGCCAGCAGGTGACGGCGGGCCAGCAGCTCGGACTCGTCGGCTCGACGGGTCAGTCCACCGGCCCGCACATGCACCTCGAGATGTTCGGCGCCGACGGCGTGCGCTTCGACGGCGTCGCGTGGCTCTCGACGCGCGTCAACGGTTGAGCACGCTCGGTTGAGCGCGCTCGGTTGAGCAGCCTCGGTTGAGCAGGCTCGGTTGAGCAGGCTCGGCTGAGCAGGCTCGGCTGACCCGGGTCGGCCGCGGGCGCGCCGCGCGCGCACGACTCAGTCGCGGCTGAACCCGGGCGTGCGCTTCTCGAGGAACGCCGAGACCCCCTCGCGCATGTCATCGGTGCCGAAGGCGGCCATGAAGCCGCCGATCTCGAGCTCGACCGCCTCGTCGGTGGGGCGCCCGGCGGCCTCGACGAGCACGCGCTTGGCCGCGCCCACGGCGACGGGGGAGTTCTCGGCGACCCGGGCGATCGTCTCGCGCGCACCCGCGAGCAGCGCAACACGGTCGGGGAAGCGGCGCGCGACGAGGCCGGCGTCGACGGCCTCCTCGATGCCGATGCGGCGCCCGGTGTAGATGAGCTCCTTGGCGCGCGCCGGGCCGACGACGCGTGGGAGCCGGACGGTGCCCCCGAATCCGGGGATGAGGCCCAGCCGCACCTCGGGTTGGCCGAAGGCCGAGGCATCCGTCGCATAGACGAGGTCGCAGGCGAGCGCGAGCTCGAGGCCGCCGCCGAGGGCGAACCCGTCGACGCAGGCGATGACCGGCACGGGCGACGCCTCGATGCGCGCGGCGACCCGGTGTCCGAGCCGCGCCATGCGCTCGCCCTCCTCGGGTGTGCGACCGGCCATCGCCGAGATGTCGGCCCCCGCGACGAAGGCCCGGCCGCCGGCCCCGACGAGCAGCACGCCTCGAACGTCGGTCGCGGCATCCGCGATCTCGGTGAACGCGGCGTCGAGGGCCTCGAGCACGTCGCCCGAGAGGGCGTTGAGTGCGCGCGGGCGGTCGATCGTGACGACGGCGACCGGGGCGTCGGCGTCGAACTCGAGGCGGACCTTGGGTGTTGCGGTCTCGGGCTCCGGTGCGGTCATCATCGATCCTCTCGGCGTTCGGAGCCTCCACGCTACCCGTCCGGGCGGCACCGGTGGGGCTCCATGGCCGCCGACGATGTCCGACGGTAGACTCCGTGCGGGGCCGGGCCGGCGTCCGCCCCGTCGATCGCCCCATCCACGAGGAGCCCCGATGCCATCTCCGACGACCACCGCGCGGATGCCGCGCACCGCCGTCAGGGCGGCGATGACGCTCGTCACGGCCGGCCTCGCCGCGGGCCTGCTCACGGGCTGCTTCCAGAACCCGGTCGAAGACCTCGTGAAGAACGGCGTCGAGGACGCCATCAAGAGCGCGACCGGCAGCGATGTGAGCCTCGGCGGCGAGCTGCCGGAGGGGTTCCCCGAGGCGATCGCCGTCGTCGACGGCAAGATCATGGTCGGCCTCGGCACCGGCGGCGCAGAGGGCTGGGTCGTGGTCGTGCAGTCCGAGGACCCCGACGCGGCCGCGGCCGCGCGCGCCAAGCTCGAGGACGCCGGCTTCGCGCCGGACGCCTCCCTCGACCAGGAGCAGCTCGACCAGCTCACGGGCGGCCAGGTCGACGCGGCCGTCTACGCGAACGACGAGTATCGCGTGCTGCTCGCCGTGCAGGACGGCACGGTGTCGTACACGGTCACCCCGAAGTGAACGACGTGACGAAGCCCGGGTTCGCCGGCCGCATCGGCACGCTCGTCATCGCCTTCGTGGTCGGGGCCCTCTACGGTTCGCTCGGCACGGTCGGGCACCGGCACGTCTGGACGATCGGCGAGATGACGGTGCCATGGGGCCTCGTCGCGGCGCTCGTCGGCGTCGCCGGGCTGCTCGTCGCCTTCCGCGTCTTCAGCGGGCGGCTGGTCGCGGCCGTCGTCGGCCTCGGCGTCATCGTCATGGTCGGCGTCCTCACGCTCGCGGGCCCCGGTGGCTCGGTGCTCGTCGTCGGCGATCTCACGGGCACGATCTGGTCGCTCGGCCCGGCGCTGGTCACGGTGTTCGTCGTCGCCTGGCCGCACCTGCCGGCGCGCTCCGCGCCCCGCGTCGCGGCATAGACTGGGAGCCCCCCTCCGAAAGGAACGCGAGCCACCGTGACCTACGTCATCGCTCTTCCGTGTGTCGACGTCAAAGACCGTGCCTGCATCGACGAGTGCCCGGTCGACTGCATCTACGAGGGTGAACGCTCGCTCTACATCCACCCCGACGAATGCGTCGACTGCGGCGCCTGCGAACCCGTCTGCCCCGTCGAGGCCATCTACTACGAAGACGACCTCCCCGAAGAATGGGCCGACTACTACAAGGCCAACGTCGAGTTCTTCGACGACCTCGGCTCGCCCGGCGGCGCCGCCAAGGTCGGCGTCATCGCCAAAGACCACCCCGTCATCAGCGCACTGCCCCCGCAGGGGCACTGAGCATGGCGCTGGGCGCGCTGCCCGACTACCCGTGGGAGGCCATGGCGCCGTACTCGGCTCGGGCCGGGCAGCATCCCGACGGCATCGTCGACCTCTCGATCGGCTCGCCCGTCGATGAGACCCCGCGCCTCATCCGCGAGGCCCTCTCGGCCGCGACCGATGCGCACGCCTATCCGCAGACCGTCGGCACGCCCGAGCTGCGTCGCGCGATCGTCGAGTGGTTCGAGCGACGCCGAGGCGTCGTCGGCACGGGGCTGAGCGAGCGCAACGTGCTGCCGACGATCGGCTCGAAAGAACTCGTCGCCCTGCTCCCGCTCATGCTGGGGGTCGGCGAGGGCGATGTCGTCGTGCACCCGAGGGCGGCCTACCCGACGTACGCGATCGGCGCGGCCATCGCGGGCGCCGAGTCCTTCGCCTCCGACGACCCGACCGAGTGGCCGGCCGCGACGAAGCTCGTCTGGCTGAACAGCCCCGGCAATCCCGACGGGCGGGTGCTCGACGTCGACGCCCTGCGGGCGGCGCGGTCGAGGGCCCGCGAGCTCGATGCCGTCATCGTGAGCGACGAATGCTACGCCGAGCTCGGCTGGGACGCCCCGTGGAACACCGAGCCCGTGCCGAGCATCCTCGACCCGCGGGTGAGCGGCGAAGACCGGCGCGGCACGCTCGCCGTCTACTCGCTCAGCAAGCAGTCGAACATGGCCGGGTACCGTGCCGCGTTCATCGCGGGCTGCGGGCTGCTCATCGAGCAGCTCACGAACGTGCGCAAGCATGCCGGCCTCATGGTCCCGGCGCCGCTGCAGGCCGCCATGACCGTCGCCCTCGGCGACGATGCCCACGTCGCGCACCAGAAGCAGCTGTACCGGGCCCGTCGAGACGTGCTGCGACCCGCCCTCGAGGCCGCGGGCTTCCGCATCGATCGCAGCGAGGCGGGCCTCTACCTCTGGGCCACCGAGGGGCGCGACGCATGGGAGTCCATCGCGAGCCTCGCCGACCTCGGCATCCTCGCCGGCCCCGGTCACTTCTACGGCGGCGACCACCCGCAGCACGTGCGGTTCTCGCTGACCGCCACCGACGAGCGCGTCGAGGCCGCAGCACGCCGGCTCGCGGCATCCGTCGTCTGAATTCTCCGACCGTTCGAGCAGCCGGAGCACCAGAACTGTTCGAACCCTCAAGCCACGGCCGGATGTCTTGGCGGATGCGACAGTGTGCCCGGAGCGCGTCTAGGCTGTAGTTCGGACCGCGGCCGAACGGTGTCGCGGGTCGGAAAGCAGGTGACCGCACTTGACGATCACAGGAGGCGCCGTGAGCGACGTCGTGAACAATGCCGAAGGCCAGAAGCCCCTTCAGGCGACCCTGAACTTCCCCGGTGGCACCGCGGAGTTCCCGATCCGTACCGCCGTCGACGGTGCGGCGAGCCTCGACGTGTCGACGCTGACACGCCAGACCGGGCTCACCGCGCTCGACTACGGGTTCGTGAACACCGCGTCGACCCAGTCGGAGATCACGTACATCGACGGCAACCAGGGCATCCTGCGCTACCGCGGGTACCCGATCGAGCAGCTGGCCGAGAACTCCACGTACCTCGAGGTCGCGTGGCTGCTCATCTACGGCTCGCTGCCGAGTGCCGACGAGCTGGGCGAGTTCGACGAGAAGATCCGCCGGCACACGCTGCTGCACGAAGACCTCAAGCGGTTCTTCTCCGCGCTGCCGCACACGGCCCACCCGATGTCGGTGCTCTCCAGCGCCGTGTCGGCGCTCTCGACGTACTACGAGGGCTCGGACCCCGACGACGTCGAGCTCACCATGGTGCGCCTCCTGGCGAAGCTGCCGGTCATCGCGGCCTACGCCCACAAGAAGAGCCTGGGGCAGGCGTTCCTGTATCCCGACAATTCGCTGAGCTTCGTCGACAACTTCCTGCGCCTGAACTTCGGCAACATGGCCGAGCCGTACGAGATCGACCCGACGCTCTCCAAGGCGCTCGACCGGCTGCTCATCCTGCACGAAGACCACGAGCAGAACGCCTCGACCTCGACCGTGCGCCTCGTGGGCTCGACCGGCGCCAACCTGTACTCGTCGATCTCTGCCGGCATCCAGGCGCTCTCGGGCCCGCTGCACGGCGGCGCCAACGAGGCGGTGCTGCAGATGCTCGCGCAGATCCGCGACTCCGGCGAAGGCGTCGGCAAGTTCGTCGAGCGGGTGAAGCGCAAGGAAGACGGCGTCAAGCTCATGGGCTTCGGGCACCGCGTCTACAAGAACTACGACCCGCGCGCGAAGATCGTGAAGCAGTCGGCCGACGAGGTGCTCGCCGGCCTCGGCGTGGCCGACCCGCTGCTCGACATCGCGAAGGAACTCGAGCAGTTCGCCCTCCAAGACGAGTACTTCAAGGAGCGTCGCCTCTACCCGAACGTCGACTTCTACACGGGCGTCATCTACAAGGCCATGGGCTTCCCGACGCGCATGTTCACGGTGCTCTTCGCGATCGGTCGCCTGCCCGGCTGGATGGCGCACTGGCGCGAGATGAACCTCGACCCGCAGACCAAGATCGGTCGCCCGCAGCAGCTGTACGTGGGCGAGCCCGAGCGGCAGTACCCGGGTCTCTGACCCTCCGGCGAGCGAAGTGCGGCAGACCGCCTGCCCGATCGCCCGCCCGCCGAACAGCCCGAAGGGGGCGCCACCACGGTGGCGCCCCCTTCGGCGTGCTGCGGGCGTCGTGCCGCGGGCCTACTCCGCAGGCGGTTCGGTCGGTGCGGGCGTCTCGCTCGGCACCGGGTCCGACGGTCCGACGCCCGCGACCGGCAGCAGGTTCAGCGTGTCCTTCGCGGTGCCACGCACCGCGTCGATCGTGAACGGCCAGGCGCGCGTCTCGCCGTGCTGCCAGAGCGGTGCCTGATCGGTGTAGTTCGGGTGGAACGCATGGCCCGACGCACCGGTGAGGTTGATCCACGTGGAGGCGTCGAAGTCGTGCAGGTCGACGACCATGCGCATCGAGGGCACCCAGTCGACCCCGTAGCCTCGGCTGGCGTCCCAGCCGTTGGCGTTCACGATCGAGGAGCCGCCGCCGAGTTCGTAGGGGCCGCGGTTGAAGAGCCACTCGATCGGGGCGATGCCCGAGGTGCCGAAGCTCTGGTTGGTGAGCTCGAGGGTGTGCAGGCGGCCCCAGCGCCAGGTGTCGGGGTTGCCGCCCATGCGGCTCTTCGCCTCCGTCCAGGCCTCGTCGAGCGCGTGGGCGAGCATCGCGTCGCGCCCCGAGACACCGAGCGACTCGTTCGTCCACCAGGCCGCGTCGGGCTCGCCGAGCAGCGTGCCGACGACGCTGAACCAGCGGTCGCCGCCCGTCGGCCGGGTCTGCTCGGGCAGCGAACCGAACATGTCGTCGAGCAGGTTGCGCCAGAACACGGCGAAGTAGGCGGCCTCGGCGCTGTCGACCTCGTCGCGCGCATCCCAGCCGTCGAGGAGGTCGGCACCGCGTGCGGCGTCGCCCGAGAGGTCGAGTTCGGCGATCACGGGCAGGAACGCGGCGGCGTTCGCGTCGCTCGTGTCGAGCTGGATGCGCGAGAGGTCGCCGGCGGTGAGCTTCTCGCCCGCGTCGACCTTCGCCAGCAGCAGGCGCTCGATGCCCGCGGCGCGATAGCCGAGATCCCAGTCGGCCGTGAGGAACGGGCCGTCGTGCGTCACCGCGTTGTTGGCGGTGACGATGTAGCCCCGCTCGGGGTTGTAGAGGCTGGGCAGGTCGTCGAACGCGACCTCGTCGGTCCATCCGACGTCGCTCGTCCACCCGGGCTGCGGCAGGGTGCCGTCGCCGTGCTTGCGGGTGGGCACCGCGCCGGGCGCCTGGTAGCCGATGTTGCCGTCGACGTCGGCGTAGACGAGGTTCTGTGCGGGAACGTCGAAGAGCGACGCCGCATGCCGGAACCCGTCCCAGTCCTTCGCCCGGTCGATCGCGAAGATCGAGGCGGGCGTGGTGCCGGGCGTGAGCGCCGTCCACTGCAGCGAGAGTGCGTACTCGCCCTCCGGTGCGCCGGATGCCGCGGGGTACTGCTCGGCCACGGCGGTGAAGTCGTCGGAGATGCCGGACACGATCGGCCCGCGGCCCGTCGACCGCACGGTGACGGTCACCGGGGAGCCGCCGGCGACCTCGATGGTCTCCTCGCGCTCGTTCAGCGGCACCTGCACGCCGTCGAGTTCGTAGCCGTCGTCGGTGATGCGCTCGAGGTAGAGGTCGGCGACGTCGGGGCCGAGGTTCGTGAAGCCCCACGCGATGCGGTCGTTGTGGCCGATGATGACCCCCGGGAGGCCGGCGAAGGTGTAGCCCGAGACCTCGAACGAGCACATGTCGGTGATCTCGGCGCAGTGCAGGCCCATCTGCGCCCAGATCGAGGGCAGGGCGGGCCCGAGGTGCGGGTCGTTCGCGAGCAGCGGCAGGCCCGACTCGGTGAGCGCACCCGAGACGACCCACGAGTTGGAGCCGATGTCGCCCCCCTCGGGGCCGAGCAGCGCCGGGATGCCGTCGAGCGTCGCTCGGAGCGAGGTCAGGGCTGCGGTGTACTCCCTCGAGGCCTCGGCCGTCGGCTCGAGCGGGGCCGACCCGGTCGAGGCGGTCTCGGATGCCGCGGGCATGCCCCCGAGGATGGTCGGCTTGCCCGACCAGTCGTAGCCGGGGTGCAGTCGGGCGACCTCCTCGGCGGGGAGCGCGGCGGAGAGCAGGGCGCGGTCGATCTCGTCGCCGAGGTTGGAGCGCAGGTCCCACGCCATGGCCTTGAGCCACGCGATCGAGTCGACGGGCGTCCACGGCTCGGGGGAGTAGCCGGGGTTCTGCAGGCCGAGCACGGCGTACTCGAGCGAGAGCTCGGCGCCGCTGCGCTGGCCCAGGTAGGCGTTCACGCCGTCGGCGTAGGCCTCGTAGTAGGCGCGCGAGGCCTCGTCGAGCGCCTCGTACTCCTGCTCGGCGACGCCGCGCCAGTCGAGCGTGCGGATGAACGTGTCGGTGCCGACCTGCGACGCGCCGAAGAGCTCGGCCAGGCGGCCGGCGGTGACGTGGCGACGGAAGTCCATCTCCCAGAAGCGGTCTTGGGCGTGCACGAACCCCTGAGCGTAGAAGAGGTCGTGGTCGTTGTCGGCGACGAGCTGCGGGATGCCCGCGTCATCGCGGTACACCGACACCGGTGAGATGAGGCCGGGCGCGTCGATGCGACCGCTCGTCTCGGGGAAGGAGCGCTGCACGGTCCACCAGCCGACTCCGGCCGCCGCGATGACGAGCAGCAGCACGATGGCGAGGATCCAGGTGAGCGCTCTCAGCACGCTGTGGTGTCGGGTTCGCGGTGCGTCGGTGCCCACGTCACTCCTTCGTGATCGCCCATGACGAGGGCCGCCACGCGGCGGCCTGAGCCACCACTGTAATCGAGCGGGCGAGCCTGAGAGCACCCGAGATGGCGAGGAACCTGCGCCCTCGAGGGATCAGGCGTGCAGTGCGGTGTTGAGGGTGACGCCGTGCCCGTCGCGGGAGAGCACCTCGACACGGCCGTTGAGCGAGTTTCGGCGGAACAGCAGGTTCGCGACGCCCGAGAGCTCGACCGCCTTGACCGTGCGGGCCTCGCCGCTGCCGAGCACGGCGACCTTGGTGCCGGCCGTCACGTAGAGGCCGGCCTCGACGACCGAGTCGTCGCCGATGGAGATGCCGATGCCCGAGTTCGCGCCGAGCAGCGCGCGCTCGCCGATCGTGACGCGCTGCGTGCCGCCGCCCGAGAGCGTGCCCATGATCGAGGCCCCGCCGCCGATGTCGGAACCGTCGCCGACCACGACGCCCTGCGACACGCGTCCCTCGATCATCGAGGTGCCGAGCGTGCCGGCGTTGAAGTTGACGAAGCCCTCGTGCATGACCGTGGTGCCGGGCGCGAGGTGCGCGCCGAGGCGCACGCGCGAGGCATCCGCGATGCGCACCCGCTCTGGGGTGACGTAATCGAGCAGGCGCGGGAACTTGTCGAGCCCGGTCGCGTGGATGCCGGCGCGCTGCAGCGCGGGCCGCAGCCGGTCGAAGTCGGCCGGATGCACCGGCCCGGCGTTGGTCCAGACGACGGCCGGCAGGTGGGCGAAGACGCCGTCGAGGTTGATCGTGTTCGGTGCGGCCACGAGGTGCGAGAGCAGGTGCAGGCGCAGGTAGGCGTCGGCGGTCGACGCGGGTGCCGCATCGAGGTCGATCGTGCAGCTCGACGACCTCGACCCGCACGTTGCGGCGGGCGTCGTCGCCCGCAAGGGCGGCATGCTCGTCGGCGAGCGGCGTCGCCTCGTCGCCGAGGCGCGGTGCCGGGAACCAGGCGTCGAGCACGGTGCCGTCGCCGGCGATGGTCGTGAGGCCGGCGGCGGCAGCGGTGCGGGCAGGGCTGAGGGCGTCGTCGTTCGCGGGCATGCTCCAAGGGTAGCGATGCGGGCGGGCGGATGACGCGGTGCTTCGCATCCGTAGACTCGACGCATGCCCGCCGAGAACGCCGATACCGCCACGAGCACCGGAGTGCCGCCCGCGCTCGACCCGACCACCGACGCCGTCGCGCTCACGAGGGCCATCTGCGACATCCCGAGCGTGTCGGGCGACGAGACGGTGCTGGCCGACCTCGTCGAGGGCGCGCTCGCCGCGGCATCCCACCTCGAGCTGTACCGCGACGGCGACACGATCGTCGCGCGCACCGACCTCGGCCGGGAGCGCCGTGTCGTGATCGCCGGGCACCTCGACACCGTGCCGATCAACGGCAACGTGCCGACCAGGTTCGAGACCGAAGACGGCGTCGACTACCTCTGGGGCCGCGGCACGACCGACATGAAGGGCGGCGTCGCGGTCGCGCTGAAGCTCGCGGTCGAGCTCGCCGAGCCCGCCTACGACGTCACCTGGATGTTCTACGACCACGAGGAGGTCACCGCAGACCTCAACGGGCTCAAGCGCCTCGCCGAGACCCGCCCCGACCTCTTCGAAGCCGACTTCGCCATCCTCGGCGAGTCCTCGAACGGGCAGGTCGAGGGCGGCTGCAACGGCACGCTGCGCGTCGAGCTGCGGGCGACGGGCACGCGCGCCCACACCTCGCGTCCCTGGATGGGCGTCAACGCGATCCACGCGCTCGCGCCGGCGCTCGACCGGCTGGCGGCCTTCGAGGCCGAGACGGTCGACGTCGAGGGCCTGGCCTACCGCGAGGGGCTCAGCGCAGTGGGCATCCGCGGGGGAGTGGCCGGCAACGTCGTGCCAGACGAGGCCGTGCTCACGGTCAACTACCGGTTCGCGCCGAGCCGCTCGGTCGACGAGGCCGTCGCGGCGATGCGCGCCCTGTTCCCCGAGTACGAGCTCACGGTCACGGATGCCTCGGCCGGCGCCCGTCCGGGGCTCGACGACCCGTTCGTGCAGGGCTTCCTGACGGCGGTCGGCGCCGAGGCCGGGCCCAAGTACGGGTGGACGGATGTCGCGCGCTTCAGCGCCCTCGGCGTGCCCGCCGTGAACTACGGCCCCGGCGACCCGAGCCTCGCGCACACCGACGACGAGCGCGTGCGCCTCGACGCCATCCTCGCGTGCGAGGTGGGGCTGCGGTCGTGGCTGACCGGCGCGTGACGGCGGCATGACCGACGTGAACGCGGCGGCGCCCGAACAACCGGCGCCCGAGCCGCGCGAGCCCGACCCCTTCCGCCTGACGCGCTGGTCGCCGAGCGTGCGCTGGCGGGTCTCGCCGTGGTGGCTGCGGGTCGTGCTCGTCTACGCGGCGTCCCGAGTCGTGACGACCGTGTTCGTCATGACGCTCGCGAGCGTCCAGGGCGCGAACCCCTGGACGGGCGCAAGGCCCGGCTACTTCGAGTTCGCGAACCTGTGGGACGCGCGCTGGTACCAGATCATCCAGCTCGCGGGGTACCCGGGCGTGCTGCCGCTCACCGACGACGGGCACGTCGCCGAGAACGCGTGGGCGTTCATGCCGGTGTACCCGGCCCTGGTCGGCGTGCTGACGTGGTTGACGGTCCCGTGGAACGTCGCGTCCGTGCTGGTCTCGCTCGCGGCGGGCCTGGGCGCCGCGCTCGTGTTCCACCGCCTCATGTCCAGGTTCCTCGCCCCCGACCGCGCGATGTTCGCCGTCGTGCTGTTCTGCGTGGCGCCCGTGGCCCCGATCATGCAGTTCGGGTACGCCGAGGCCCTCGGTTACCTGCTGCTCGGCACGGCGCTGCTCCTGCTCGTCGATCGCAGGTACGGCTGGCTCTTCCCGGTCATCGCGGTGTGGTCGTTCACCCGGCCAGGCGCGCTGGCGTTCGCGCTCACGCTCGGCCTGCACTGGCTCTGGCGGTGGTGGCGCCGGCGCGAAGACCCGTTCCCGATGCGCGAACGCGTGGTCGCGGCATCCGTCACCGTCTTCGCGGTGGTCTGCGGCTTCGCGTGGCTGCTGGTGGCCGGTGCCGCGACGGGCGACCTGCACGCCTACACCGACACCGAGCTCGCCTGGCGGGCGGCGTACATCGGCTACGGCGAGCTCGTGCCGTTCACGGCCTGGTTCCAATCGGGCGGTTGGTGGCTCGGGCAGCCCCTCGGCACCATCGCGGTGATCGCGCTCATCGTCGCGTTCGCGCTCGTGCTCGTCTCGCCGGCGGTGCGACGCCTCGGCGTCGACATCCGGCTCTGGTCGGCGAGCTACGCGCTCTACCTGCTGGCCGTGTTCTTCCCGCAGTCGAGCGTGTTCCGCATCGCGTCGCCGCTGTTCCCGCTGCTCGGGGCCGCGGCGATCCCGCGTGCCCGCTGGTACCGCTGGGGCATCGTGGTCGTCTTCCTCGCCCTGCAGGTCGGGTGGCTGCTCATCGCGTGGGGCATCGACGGCGCCGACTGGACCCCGCCGTGACGCGCTCCGGGCGGCGCCCCGCATGGTGCTCCGGATGCCGCGACCGTGACGGTTCTCGTCCCTTCATGTCATCCACAGGCTCACGGCGATTTCTCAGGACTGCTTCCGATGACCGATAATGGGATGACAGCCACGAAAGGGGTAGCTCAATGGCGGCCATGAAGCCACGCACCGGAGACGGGCCTATGGAGGCCGTGAAAGAGGGTCGTCTGATCATCGTGCGGGTTCCGCTCGAAGGCGGCGGTCGTCTCGTCGTCTCGGTCAACGACGCTGAGGCCAAGGAGCTCTACGACGTGCTCGGTGGCGTCGTCAACCCGGCCTGATCAGTTCCATAGGTTTCGAGCCGAGCCCGCAGTGCGGTGCTCGGCTCGAGGCACGTCCGGGGGTCTGTCCGTGCTCGCCGGTGCGTCGGCGCTAGGCGCCGAGCTTGACGATCTGCAGCAGGCCGTCGCCGGCCGGCGAGACCGCCGTCGCCACCGCGGGCGAGGCCGCGAGCTCGGAGATGAGGGCACGGAACGCGGTCGCCTCGTCGTCGCGCCGGGCCGGGTCGGCCACGCGACCGCGCCAGAGCGCGCGCGCGACGAGCACCGACCCCGAGGGCTTGGCGAGCCGCAGGCCGTGCTCGACGTACTCGATCACGAGACCGGGGTCGGCGTCGATCACGACGAGGTCGTAGGAGTTCTCGTTCATGCGGGGCAGCACCTCGCTGGCACGACCCGCGATGAGGCGCACGCGTGCGGCGGCGATGCCGGCGTCGGCGAAGTTCTCACGCGCGGCCTGAAGGTACTCGTTCTCGGTGTCGATGGAGGTCAGCAGCGCGCCGCGGGCGGCCTGCAGCATGCAGAGCCCCGAGACGCCGACGCCCGTGCCGATCTCGATGATCGACTCGGCCCGCGCGGCGGCCGCGATGACCGCGAGCTGGGCGCCCACGGCGGGCGAGACCGGGTCGATGCCGAGTTCGACGGACTGCTGGCGGGCGCGGGCGACCGCGTCGGTCTCGACGACGGACTCGTCGACGTACTTCCAGTTCAGGTCTCGTTCGGACACGATTCGGCTCCCGGCACTCTCTCAGCTCCCAAGCCTACGGCCCGGCTCGCGTGTGAATTGCACGCCTCGCCGCCGACTATCCTGTAGGGGTGTTCGGTCTGACGTTCGAGAAACTCCTCATCATCGGGGTGATCGCCGTCTTCCTGCTCGGACCCGAACGCCTGCCGCACTACGCGGCCCAGCTGGGCAAGTTCGTCCGTTCACTGCGAGACTTCGCGAACGGCGCGAAAGACCGCATGCGCGAGGAGATGGGCCCCGAGTTCGACGACGTCGACTGGCAGAAGCTCGACCCCCGCCAGTACGACCCGCGTCGCATCATCCGCGACGCGCTGAGCGACACCGACCCGTTCGCCGAGCCCGCAGAGGCCAAGCCGGTCGTGGCGCGCGCCGGCGTCAACGAGAACTCCGCCTACCTGCAGCGCAAGCGCAAGCGCGAGGCCCTCGGCACGGGCGAGGTCGCCCCGTTCGACTCCGAGGCGACCTAGCTGTGATGTCCGGGGACGTTGTTGTGTGAATCGCGTTTGATCTAACGACGGGTGAAGGCCTCCCGTTGCGAGAGTGGAGCTGTCTAGGAACCGCTCACGCAAAACAGGAGGCCTTCGTGTCCCACGCTAACGCTGCCCTCACCCCGCGCGCTCGTCTGCGCCTGGCCAAGCTCATCGTCGAGGAGAGATGGCCGGTCGCGGTCGCGGCGAAAATGTTCATGATCTCGCCTCCGACGGCCCGGAAGTGGGCTGCCCGGTTCCGGGCCGAAGGCGCTGCGGGCATGCTCGACCGGTCCAGCCGGCCCCACTCGATGCCGACGAAGACATCACCGGACTTGGTGAAGCGGATCGTGAAGCTGCGATGGCGGCGACGGCTCGGACCCGCGCAGATCGCCGGCGAGCTTGGCATGCCCGCTTCGACTGTGCACGCGGTACTCGTGCGGTGCCGGGTCAACCGGCTCAGCCGCATCGATCGCGCCACTGGGGAACCAATCCGCCGCTACGAGCAGGACCATCCCGGCTCGATGATCCACGTCGATGTCACCAAGTTCGGCAACATCCCCGATGGCGGCGGGCACCGGTTCGTCGGCCGCCAGCAAGGCGCGAAGAACAAGCTCAGCACGCCAGGCCTACCACGCGGAAAGGACCACAAACCGCGCACCGGAACCGCGTACGTGCACACCGTCATCGACGACTACTCCCGCGTCGCGTACGTCGAGATCTGCAACGACGAACGAGCCGACACCGCGATCGGCGTTCTCCGTCGCGCTACCGCATGGTTCGCAGGTCGGGGCGTGAACATCGAACGCGTGCTGTCCGACAACGGATCCGCGTACCGCTCCTACGCGTGGCGTGATGCCTGCACCGAGCTCGGCATCACCCCGAAACGCACCCGCCCCTACCGCCCGCAAACGAACGGGAAGATCGAACGCTTCCACCGCACCCTCGCCGACGGCTGGGCCTACGCCCGCTTCTACAGCTCAGAGACCGAACGCCGCAACGCACTCCCGGGCTGGATCCACTTCTACAATCAACACAGGCTCCACACCGCGATCGGCGGCCCACCTATCAGCAGACTCAACAACCTGCCTGGACATCACACCTAGCGCGGTTCATTCGTGCAGGAAATGAGGCGGTATCCGCACTGTCAGCCGAAAGACCGCCTGATCTCCTGCACTGCGAACAGGGCGGATGCCGCGTGCCGACGGATGCCGCGGCTCGGGCGTCGGGCGTCTCGCAGCGTCAGGCGCGGCGGATCGCCTTCAGCGCCTGGGCGACCAGCGTCATGACGGGCACGAGCGTGCGGTACTCCGATGCCGTGCGGGGCAGCGGCACGAGGCCGGTCGCGCGTGAGACGGTGACCGGCTCGACGAACCGCAGCAGGCCTTCTCGGCCGTTGCGGCGGCCGACCCCCGACTGCTTGACGCCGCCCATGGGTGCGGCGACGGCCGAGAAGGATCCGCGGTAGCCCTCGTTGATGTTGACGCTGCCGGCCTCGAGCTGATCGGCGACGCGTGAGGCGTGCTGCAGCGAGCCCGAGAAGATCGATGCGTTCAGGCCGTACTGGCTGCGATTGGCGGCGCTGATCGCCTGGGCGTCATCATCGACGAGGTAGAGCGAGGCGATGGCGCCGAACGTCTCGTCGGCGTAGACGCTCATCTCGGGGGTGACGCCCGTGAGCACCGTCGGCTCGAAGAACCACGGGCCGAGATCGGGGCGGTGCCGGCCGCCGACGAGCACCGTCGCGCCCTTGGCCACGGCATCTTCGAGATGCGCCTGCACGCGAGCCAGCTGGGCGGCGCTCGTGAGCGAGCCGAAGTCGGCGCGGTACTCGAGCTCGGAGCCGAGCACGGCGCCCTGCAGGCGGGCGACGAGCTCCTGCTGGAACGCACCGGCGACCCTGCGGTCGACGTAGAGGCGCTCGACCGAGACGCAGAGCTGGCCCATGGCCGAGAACGCGGCGTGCGCCGCGCCGCGGGCGGCGTCGACGGGGTCGGCGTCGGCGAGCACGAGCAGCGCGTTCTTTCCCCCGAGCTCGAGCGAGGCGCCGACCAGTCGTCGGCCCGCCTTCTCGGCGACCTTGCGACCGGTCGCCGTCGAGCCGGTGAAGCAGATGTAGTCCGCGACATCCGTCACGGCCTCGCCGACCTCGGCGGCGTCTCCGGTGACGACGGCCCACAGCGCCTCCGGCACGCCTGCGTCGATGAAGGCCCGCCGAAGAGCGAGGATCGACAGGGCGCCCTGGTCGTCGGCCTTCTGCACGACGGCGCAGCCCGCGGCGAGGGCGGGCACGACGTCCATGGCGGCGAGGCTCAGCGCGTAGTTCCACGGCGTGATCACGCCCGCGACGCCCTTGGGCCGGTAGCGCACGCTCGCGGTGAGCACGGTCGGGATGCCGCCGCGGCGCAGGCCGCCGCGCAGCACCTTGCGGGCCGTGAGCGCGTTGTAGCGGGTGACGGTCGCCGCCTGGAAGACCTCCTCGAAGGCCTGTCCGCGGGTCTTGCCGCTCTCGAGCTGGATGAGGTCGAGCAGGAGCTCGCGGCGGGCGAGCACGAGGTCGTGCGCCCCGAGCAGGATGCGTCGGCGCTCGGCGAAGCCGGCGCGCGCCCACGCGATCTGGGCGATGCGGGCGCGAGCGGTCGCGTCGTGCACGTCGTCGGCACTCGAGCGCGGCAGCACGTGCAGCGTCTCGCCGGTCGACGGCGTGGGCACCTCGATCGTCTCGTCGCCGGTGGCGACGATCTCGGCGGTGAGGCGGGCGAACAGGTCGGGGGAGGCCAGGGAGGCGCGCATGCGCCACAGTCTAGGACAGTTGACCCACTCTGGTCCGAACGGGTGCCGGGAGCCGATTACACTGCCTCCATGACCGCAACGGAGCGCCCCCTCTCCCGCGGCGTCATCACCCGCTACGCCATCGGCTCTCTCGGCACCGGCGGGTTCGCGACGCTGCCGGGACTCGTCCTCGTCTTCTACATGACCGACACCCTCGGTGTCACCGCGCTCGTCGCGGGTCTCGTGGTGACCGCGGCGAAGGTGTGGGACGTCGTCATCGACCCGTGGATCGGCGAGCACAGCGACCGCGCCCTCGCCCGCACCGGCACCCGCCGCACGTGGATGCGCATCGGCGCGCTCGCGCTGCCCGTCGGGTTCGTGCTCACGTTCGCGGTGCCCGCGGGCGTCGGCCCCGCGGCATCCGGAGTCTGGGTCTTCCTCGCGTTCCTCGCGACCGCGACGGCGTTCAGCCTGTTCCAGGTGCCCTACATCGCGCTGCCCGCCGAACTCACCCCCGACTACGACGCCCGCACGCGGCTGCTCTCGTGGCGCGTGGTGGTGCTGAGCCTCGCGATCCTGCTCTTCGGCGCCGGCGGGCCGGTGCTCCGCCGCATGGGCGGCGACGACGAGGCGCTCGGCTACCTCGTCATGGCGATCGTCGCCGGCGTCGTCATCGGCGGCGGCATGCTCGTCGCGGTCACGACCGCACCGCGAGGCCTCCCCGGCGTGCAGGCGCCGCGGCTCGGCATCCGCTCGGCCTACGCCGAGGGCATCGCCGCCCTGCGGCGCAGCGCCCCGTTCCGTGCACTGCTCGCGACGTTCGTGCTGCAGGGCCTCGCGACCGGCGTCATGCTCGCCGGCGCCAACTACGTGGCGGTGTGGGTGCTGCACAGCGAAGACGCGCTGACGCTGCTGTTCGTCGCGCTCATCGCGCCGGCCGTGCTCTGCGCCCCCGTGTGGAGCCGCATCTCGCGGGGCATCGGCAAGGAGCGGGCGTTCCGATGGGCGAGCCTGCTCTTCGCGGTCGCCGCCCTCAGCATGGTCGGCATGATCTGGGCGCCGGGCGCCTGGGTGTACCTGCCCGTCGCGCTCGCGGGCGCCGCGTACGCCGGCATGCAGACGCTGCCCATGGCGATGCTGCCCGACGTCATCTCGCATGACGCGAGCGAGCACGGCGAGGGCCGCGCCGGCAGTTTCGGCGGCATCTGGACGGCCGGCGAGACGGCCGGCATGGCGCTCGGCGCGACCGTGCTCACGATCGTGCTCGCGCTGACCGGCTACCTCGAGTCCACGGGGTCGACGCTCGTCGAGCAGCCCGCCGCCGCCGTCGCCGGCATCGCGGTGAGCTTCAGCGCCGTGCCCGCGCTGCTCGTGTTCCTCAGCCTCGTGCCGCTCGCGCGCTACCGGCTTCGCCGCCACGACATCGATGCGGATGCCGCGGCCGACGCCCGCGCACCCCAGAGCCCCGCACCCGCGAACGACCCCCAGGAGACGGTGTGACCATGAACGACTTCCGACGCGACCCCGCCGAGGTGCTCGCCGAGCTCGAGGGCCTTCGCGAGGGCGACGCGCCCACCCACGGCGGACGAGTGCTCTCGTACGTGTACGACTCCGGCGTCGCCGAGCTCGACGAGCTCGCGGCCGCCGCGGCCCGGCTCGTGCAGCCCGTCAACGGCCTCGATCCGACGACGTTCACCTCGGTCGCCGCCATGGAGGCCGGGCTCGTCGGCTTCGCGCGGCGGGTGTTCCACGGCGAGCCCGGCGCGGCCGGTGAAGCCGGTGATGCGGGCGATGCCGCCGACTCGGCCGAGGTCGTCGTCGGCACCGTCACCTCCGGCGGCACCGAGAGCTGCCTGCTCGCGGTGAAGACCGCACGCGACGCGTGGCGCGCCGTGCGCGTCGGCAGCCCGCGGGTGCCGCGCATCGTCGCCCCCGTCACGGTGCACGCCGCGTTCCACAAGGCCGCCGAGTACTTCGGCCTCGTGCTCGACCTGGTGCCCGTCGATCCCGAGACCGGCACGCTCGCGGCATCCGCCATCGTCGACCGGCTGGGCGACGACGTCGCGCTCGTCGTGGTCTCGGCGCCGTCGTACCCGTTCGCCGGGCTCGACCCGATCGCCGACGTCGCCGACGCCTGCCGCCGGCGCGGCATCGCGGTCCACGTCGACGCCTGCATCGGCGGCTTCGCGCTCGCGTTCTGGCCCGACGCGCTGCCCGCCTGGGACTTCGCGGTGCCGGGCGTCACGAGCCTCTCGGCCGACCTGCACAAGTACGGCTACGCCCCGAAGGGGGTCTCGGTGCTGCTCACGCGCGGCCGCGACCGCCAGCGCCACCAGTACTTCCGCACGACCGCCTGGCCGGGCTACCCGGTCGTGAACCCGACGATGACCGGATCCAAGCCCGCCGGGCCGCTCGCGGCCGCCTGGGCGATCGCCGAGGTGCTCGGCGAAGACGGCTTCGCCTTGCTCTCGGCCAAGACCGCACGGGCCACCGCGGCGCTGCGCGAGACCGTCGCCGGCATCGATGGCCTCCGCGTCGTCGGACGCCCCACGGGGCCGCTGTTCGCCGTCGCGACCGACGAATCGGTCGACCCCGAGTCGCGTGTCGACCCGCACCACTGGGCGGATGCCGCGCGCGGCGCCGGCTGGTTCCTGCAACTGCAGCCCGGCCTCGTGCAGGCCGACGGCACGCGCCTGCCGCACACCACGCACCTCACCGTCACGCCCGTCACCGAGGACGTCGTGCCCGAGCTCTCCGCGGCGCTCGCCGCCGCGGCCGATGCGGTGCGCGGCGTGCCGAAGGTCGACGGCGAGCTCGTGCTCGCCGGACTCGCCGACGCGCTGCCCGGCGGTCTCGAACCGTTGCTCGCGGCATCCGGCGGCCTCGACTCCGACACCGCGGCGGGTCTGCTCGGCGCCCTCGGCCTGCTCGGCGGCGAGGGCGGGGGACTGCCCGCGCAGATGGCGCCAGTGCTCGCTCTGGTCGAGGCGCTGCCGTCGGAGCTCACCGGTCGGCTGCTCGTCGAGCTGCTCGCCCGGGTCGTCGAGCCGCGCGCGTAGTCGAGCCGCGCGCGTAGTCGGGTCAGCGGCACCGCGCCGTATCGAGGCGCGAGCCGTGCGGGTCTCGATACGCTGCGCTACTCGACATGCGTGCCGGGCAGCCCGCACCGCTCGGTGAAGTAGGCGAACAGGTCGGCCTTAAGCGTGGGTGACGCGCGCACCTCGTACTGGCCGGACCAGCCCTCGCTCGTCGTCATCACGAGCGGCAGGATCGTGCCGCGCTTGTCCTCCGCGCCCGCGTGCGGATCGCATCTCGCCGGGCGCACGGGCAGTGAGATGGTCGAGGGTGCATCGGAGGCCTCGATGTGCGCGGTCGTCGCCGACCAGTTCAGCCCGTCTTCGGCCGAGAGCAGGGTCGTGCCGAGCACCTGCTCGAGCTCCACCGAACCGGATGCCGCGCCCGTCGGCTCGACCGCGATGTCGAGGAAGGCACGGCGGTCCACGCCCGACCCCGTCGACCTGAGGCGGTCGGCCAGGGTGAACGTCGCGACGCGCTCGACGGCCGCGGTGAGGCATCCGGAGTTCTGCAGGCGGGGGAGCGTGTCGTAGGGGTCGTCGGCCACGATGGCGCCGACCGCGGTGGTTGCGGGACCCGTGTCGCCGGAGCCGTCGTCTGCCGGCACCTCGGCGGTGATCGTGATCTCGGCCGGGCCGGGCTCGCCCTCGCAGCGCGCGGGCGTGAGGTCCATGCGGTACTGCACCGAGGTGCCGTCGGGGATGGTGCGCGGACCCTCGAAGTGCAGGCCGGGCTCCAGTCCCGGCGCTGCGACCTCGAACGAGGTGAAGGTCAGCGCCGCCCCGGAGCCGTTGTCGAGCTGCACGACGAGCCGTCCGTCGACCACATCGGTGCGGCTCTGCAGCACGCTCGCGGTGATGCCGTGGGGCAGGGCGGTCGGGGTCGCGGTCGCGGCATCGGGCCCGCTCTCGGTGCAGGCCGAGACCATCGCGATCACGCCCGCCGCGAGCAGGGCGGCGACGGCGAGCACGCACGGGTTCGACCGGCGGGAGCGGGCGGCACGCGGCATCCGGCTCACCCGCCCGTCAGCGCACCGAGACGTCGAGCCGGCGGCCGGCGAGCTGCCGGGGGCGCGCGGCGATGGCCTCGGCGACGCGTTCGATGGCGCGGGCGGCAGGGTCGTCGGGGGCCCCGACGACCACGGGTTCGCCGGCGTCGCCGCCCTGGCGCAGGGCGATGCTCAGCGGCACGCTCGCGATGAGCGGAACGGCCTCGCTCTGCCCCTCCGACAAGCGCCGGGCGACCTCGTCGCCGCCGCCCGAACCGAAGAGGTCGAGCACCGTGCCGTCGGGGCCGGCCAGGCCCGCCATGTTCTCGACGACGCCGATGATGCGCTGGCCCGTCTGCCTGGCGACCACGCCCGAGCGTTCGGCGACATCGGCGGCCGCGGGCTGCGGGGTCGTCACCACGAGCACCTCGGCGTTCGGAAGCAGCTGGCCGAGCGAGATCGCGATGTCGCCCGTGCCCGGCGGGAGGTCGACGAGCAGCACGTCGAGATCTCCGAAGTAGACGTCGGTGAGGAACTGGTTGAGCGTGCGGTGCAGCATGGGTCCGCGCCAGGCGACGGCGGTCGAGGAGGCGCGTGCGCCGGGCTCGGCGGGTTCGACGAACATGCCGATGGAGATGACCTTCACCCCGTGCGCGACGGGCGGCAGGATCATGTCGTTCACCTGCGTGGGGCGGGCCGCGAGGCCGTCGTCGTCGACGAGGCCGAGCAGCGCCGGGATCGAGAAGCCGTGCACGTCGGCGTCGACGAGGCCGACCGACAGTCCGCGGGCCGCGAGCGCGACGGCGAGGTTCGCGGTGAGCGTCGACTTGCCGACGCCGCCCTTGCCGCTCGTGACCGCGACGACGCGTGTGAGCGTGCCCGGCCCGAACGGGTTGCCGCGGACCGCCTTGCCGCCTCGCAGCCGCTCGGTCAGGGCGGTGCGCTGCTCGGGGGTCATGACGGTGAGCGACACGTCGACCGAGCCCTCGCCGGCGACGCCCTCGGCGGCCTGGCGCACGTCGCGTTCGATGCGGTCGGAGGCCGGGCAGCCCACGATCGTCAGTCGGATGACGATGCCGACCCGACCGCCGTCGGCGGTGACCGACTCGACCATGTCGAGCTCGGTGATGGGCTTGCGGATCTCGGGATCGATGACCGACACGAGGGCGCGATGCACGGCGGCTTCGAGCGCCTCGGGCGCGGAGGCCGAGGCCCCGGCTGCGCCGGGCCGCTCAGGCTCGCTGGGCATTCGCGGCATCCTCGTCGTCCTTGCGGTCGAGCTCCTCGAGCACGGCGCGCAGCTCCGACCGGATGAAGTCCCTCGTCGCGAGGTCTTTCATGGCCAGGCGGAGCGCGACGACCTCGCGGGCGAGGTACTCGGTGTCGGCGAGGTTGCGCTCGGCCCGCTGGCGGTCCTGCTCGATCTGCACGCGGTCGCGGTCGTCCTGACGGTTCTGCGCGAGCAGGATGAGCGGGGCGGCGTACGAGGCCTGCAGGCTGAGCACGAGCGTCAGGGCCGTGAACCCGTTGGCCGCCGAGTCGAACCGCCAGGCCTCGGGGGCCATCGTGTTCCACGCGAGCCAGACGATGCAGAACAGGCTGAGCCCGACGAGGAACCACGGGGTGCCCATGCCGCGCGCGACGAGTTCGGTGAAGCGGCCGAAGCGGTCGCTGTCGCCGCTGCTGCGGAATGGGGCGCGACGGCTGCCCTTCGGCGTGTCGAACCGACGTTCGTCGGCGTTACCTCGTGCCATCTCCTGCCCTCCTTCCGCTCGTCGGGATCGGGATGCTCCCCGTCGTCAGCTGCGCACGGGCGGTGGCGCGTTTGCTCACCTCATCCTCATCTTCGGGATGACTTCGCCAGTCATCGGGCAGCAGGTAGTCGAGCACGTCGTCGATGGTCACGACGCCGACGAGTCGGTGCTTCTCGTCGATGACGGGTACCGAGACGAGGTCGTAGCTCGCGAGGATGCGGCTCACCTCGGCGGCCGACGTGTCGGCGCCGACGGGTTCGAGCCCCTGGTCGATGAGCGTGCCGAGCCGCTCATGCGGCGGATAGCGCAGCATGCGCTGGAAGTGCACGACCCCGAGGAACCGGCCGGTGGGCGCCTCGTACGGGGGCAGCGTGACGCAGACCGCGGCGCCGAGTGCCGGCGGCAGGTCGTGCCGGCGGATGAGCGCGAGGCCTTCGGCGACCGTCGCGTCGGCCGACACGATGATCGGCTCGGTGGTCATGAGCCCGCCCGCGGTGTCGGGCCCGTAGCTCAGCAGCATGCGCACGTCTTCGGCCTCTTCGGGCTCCATGAGCTCGAGCAGGTGCTCGCCGCGTTCTTCCGGAAGCTGGGCGATGAGGTCGGCCGCGTCGTCGGGCTGCATGTGGTCGAGCACGTCGGCCGCGCGGTCGTCGCCGAGGCCCGCGAGGATCTCGACCTGGTCGGACTCGGGCATCTCCTCGAGCACGTCGGCGAGACGATCGTCGCTGAGCTCTTCGGCGACCTCCTGACGCCGCGCGACGGGCAGGTCGAGCAGTGTGTTGGCGAGGTCGGCGGGCTTCAGCTCGGAGTAGGTCGCGATGAGGTGCTCGGCGGACTGCGCCTCGCCCGTGCGCGCGCTCTCGCTCACCTCGCGCCAGGTGACGTAGGCGGACTGGCCCTTCGAGAACGGCGAGGCGCCCTTCGGCCGTCGCACGAAGAGCTGCTCGACCTCCCACTCGCCCTGCTCCTGCTCCTCGATCGACACGTCTTCGATGGAGGCCTCGCCCGAACCGTCGTTGAAGCGCACCTTTCGGCCGAGCATCTCGGCGATCACGCGCACCTCGCCGCCGCGCTGTTCGAAGCGGCGCAGGTTGATGAGCCCGGTCGTGATGATCTGGCCGTTGCCGATCGAGGTCACGCGCCCGATCGAGAGGAACACCCGCCGTTTGCCCGGAACCTCGACGATGAGCCCGACGACGCGGGGCGGGTCGTTCTTGCGGTACACGACGAGGACGTCGCGCACCTTTCCGACCCGATCACCGGCGGGGTCGAAGACGGCGCATCCGGCGAGTCGGGCGACGAAGACTCTCGTTGCGCTCACGGGTACAAACTTAGCCCGTGGGAGGATGGTGGGGTGAGCAACCAATCGCCGTTCGGCGGACGCACGGCCCGCGCATTCCCCACACTGCCGCAGGGCGAGACCATCGCGAGCTTCGAGACGTACGCCGAGGCGCAGTCCGCGGTCGATGCGCTCGCGAAGGCCGAGTTCCCCGTGAAGGAGCTGGCGATCGTCGGCACCGGGCTCACGAGCGTCGAGCGCATTACCGGCAAGCTCACGTGGGGCCGCGCGGCGGGCGCCGGTGCGCTGTCGGGCGCGTGGTTCGGAACGTTCCTCGGCCTGCTCTTCTTCATCTTCGCGCCGTCGCCGTCGTCGGTCGGCATCCTGCTCTCGGCGGTGCTCATCGGTGCGGGCTTCGGCATGATCTTCAGCGTCGTCTCGTACTCGGTCAACCGTCGTCGCCGCGACTTCACCTCGGTGGCCCAGGTGCTCGCCACGCGGTACTCGATCATCGCCGAGGCGGCCCACGTCGACCGGGCGCGGCAGATCCTGCACGTGACCGACGCGCCCGAGCCGGCATTCCCGACCCGCACCACGAGCAGCACGACGGATGCCTCGGCCGCGGGTCCGACGTCACCGCAACCGGCATCCGCGCCGGTCGCCGAGCCCGTCGAGGCGCGTGCGGAGGCGCCCGCCGACGAGCCAGAGGGCGAGTCCGCCGACGCGAAGGCACCCGCGCCGCAGGGGCTCACCTACGGTGAGGCGCTCGACGCCGCCCGCAAGGCCGAGCGCGAGCGGCGCCAGGCCGGCGACGATGCCTGAGCGGCGTCGGCTGCCCGGCCGCGCCTGAGGATCGGCCCGTCGATGCTGCGAGTCCGCTGAACCCGCGCGACGCGGCGCAAGTCGCGATATATCGTGATCTGCATGGTGACCGAGCGCGAACTCTCTCGCGAGATCGTCGAGGCCGAACGGCCCGACCGTCCGATCAGGCGCCTGCTCCGCGGCATCCGTCGTCGCATCCACGACCGACCCGTGCTGCGCCGGACCTACCGCGTGCTCGTCGGCGTGCTCGGCGGCGCCATCGCCGTGGTCGGCCTCGCCCTCGTGCCGCTGCCGGGGCCCGGCTGGCTCGTCGTGTTCCTCGGGCTCGCGATCCTCGGCACGGAGTTCGCCTGGGCCGCCCGCATCGCGGCCTGGCTCAAGCGCGTGCTCGCGCGCTTCTGGGCGTGGTGGCAGGCCCGCCGCGCCGCGCGGGTCACGCCCGGCGACGCGGCCTGAGCTCCCTCAGCGCGCTGCGCCCTGCACCCACGCCTCGACCTCGGCGACCGTGCGCGGGATGCCGGCGGAGAGGTTCTCGGCACCGTCGGCGGTGACGAGGATGTCGTCTTCGATGCGAACGCCGATGCCGCGGAACTCCTCGGGCACGGTGAGGTCGTCGGCCTGGAAGTAGAGGCCGGGCTCGATCGTGAAGACCATGCCGGCCTGCAGCTCGCCGTCCATGTACATCTCGCGGCGCGCCTGGGCGCAGTCGTGCACGTCGAGCCCCAGGTGGTGGCTCGTGCCGTGCACCATGTAGCGGCGGTGGAACTGGTTCTCAGGGCGCAGCGATTCTTCGGCCGAGACCGGCAGGAAGCCCCACTCGGCCGTCTTGCGCGCGATCACGGCCATGGCCGCGGCGTGCACGTCGCGGAACACGATGCCGGGGCGCACGATCGCGAAGGCGGCGTCGGCGGCCTCGAGCACCGCCTCGTAGACCCGGCGCTGCACGTCGGAGAAGGTGCCGTTGACCGGGAACGTGCGCGTGATGTCGGCGGTGTAGTAGCTGTCGACCTCGACGCCCGCGTCGAGCAGCACGAGATCTCCGGGCACGACGGGGCCGTCGTTGCGGGTCCAGTGCAGGATCGTGGCGTGCGGGCCCGCCGCGGCGATCGAGCCGTAGCCGACGTCGTTGCCGTCGAGGCGCGCCCGCGTGGCGAAGACGCCCTCGATGACGCGCTCGCCGCGCACCTCGGACGTGATGCGCGGGAGCTCCTCGAAGACCTCGGTGAACCCGCGCTGCGTCGCGTCGACGGCGGCACGCATCTCGGCCACCTCGAACGCGTCCTTCACGAGCCGCAACTCGGAGAGCACGCGCGCGAGCTCGGCGTCGGGCTCGTGCTCGCCGCCGACCTCGAGCGAGAACGGCGCATCGGAGGCGTTGGTCGAGAGCGCCTCCTCGGCGGCGAAGCGGATGCGGGCGTGGTCGATGCGCTCGGTGACGTCGGCGTCGGCCTCGCGCAGCACGAGGGTCGCGGTGTCGACGGCGTCGATCACGCGGTCGAACTCGTCGAGGCCGCGCGTCGCGATCGCGAGGTCGGCCGAGACATGCGCGAGCGACGGTCGCGGGCCGATCCAGAACTCGCCGATCGCGGGGTTGGCGTAGAACTCCTCGGAGTCGCGGCCGGCGCGCTCGCGGAAGTAGACCGTCGTCTCGTGGCCGTCGCCCGTGGGCTCGAAGACGAGCACGGCGCCCGGCTCGGAGTCCGAGCCCCAGCCGGTGAGGTGGGCGAACGCGGAATGCGCGCGGAACGGGTAGTCGGTGTCGTTGGCCCGCTGCTTCATGTCGCCGGCGGGGATCACGAGGCGGATGCCGGTGAACGCGGCCGAGACGGCCTCGCGCCGACGGGCCGCGTAGGCGGCCTGCTCGCGCGCCGCGGGGAGCGTCTCGTCACGGGAGGCCCAACCGCTGCTGATGAAGTCCTTGAAGCCCTCCGAGCCGGGGGTCGTCGAACGGTTCGCGTTGCGGCCGGTGTCGTCTGTGGTCGCGGCTGCCGGGGTCTCGGTCGTCGAGGTGTCGCTGGAGTCCATGCCCCCATTCTCGCACCGCCCGAGATACGCGGCACCTGTGCCCGCGGCACCTGTGCCCGTGAGGCCTGCCGGTGCGTCAGCCCGCCGGGGAGAGCGTCGCGACGACGGGACGGTGGTCGCTGCCCGCGTCGTCGAGCTCGCCGACCACGCGGAACGCGTCGACCTTCCAGCCGGGCGTGGCCATGACGTGGTCGATCGGACTCGCGAGCACCTGCGGCAGGTCGACCGGCCAGGTGCCGAGGCCGGCGGATCCCGCCTGCACCGCGGCATCCGAGCATCGCCCGAGGTCGCCGCCGTCGGAGCCACGGCCGGCGAAGTGGTCGACGATCGCATTGAAGTCGCCCGCCATGATCACGTTCTCCCCGGCGCACTGCTCGGCGAGCCAGTCGAGGTCGCTGCGCCAGTTGCGCAGCTCCCATCGGATCGGCGCGACCGCGTGCACCGCGACGATGCGGGGGCCGTCGCCGGAGACCGGATCGGCCACGACCGAGGGCACCGTGTTCGTGTTGCCGGGCGGCCCGGGCACTTCGACCGAGACGACGTCGTAGTCGCCGAGGTCGGGGGAGATGAGGATGGTCGTCGACCGCGCCTTCGCGATGTCGTCGAACGCCGCCGTGTGCACCCACATCGGGTTGCCGCCCTCGCGCATGGCGATCGCGACCTCCTCGCCGAGCGGCTCCGTCGTCTCGGGGAGCACGACGACGTCGGCGCCCTCCTCGAGCGCGAGGTCGGCGATGGTCGAGGCGTCGGGCACCTCGCCGAGGGTGTTCCACGAGACCACGGTCACCGATGCGGATGCCGCGTCGCCCGCGACATCCGTCGACGCGAAGCCGCGGGCCGTGAGCACCGCCGCGTTGCCCACCGCGAAGAGCGCGAGGATCGCCGCGAGCGAGAACGCCACCACCCGGAGCGGGCGGGCGAACGCGAGCAGCAGCACGAGCACCGCCGCGACCAGGGCGCCGAGGGCCGCGACGCCGCGGAGCGCGACGACATGCGCGAACACCCACTGGTTCTGGAGGCCGAGGGCCTGCGGCCAGAGGAGCAGGGCGGCGAGGATCGCGGTGCCGGCGACGAGGATCCAGCCGAGGATGCGGGGGAGCATTCCTCCAAGCTAGGGGACGAGTCTGTGGCGGCGCCGAATCCGTGGGCGCGGCCCTAGCATGGTGGGATGGCTTCGTCGTCGGCATCCGTGATCGGTGAGGCCGACCTGCACGTGCACTCCACGGTGTCCGACGGCACCGGCAGCCCGGCCGAACTGCTCGTCGAGGCAGCCGAGGTCGGACTCGCGGCCATCGCGCTGACCGACCACGACTCGACGGCCGGATGGGCCGAGGCGGCCGCGGCGGTGCCCGAGACCGGGGTCGCCCTCATCCCGGGCATGGAGCTCTCCACGCGCGAGCAGTACACGAGCGTGCACGTGCTCGCGTACCTCATCGACCCGTTCGACGAGGCCCTGCTCGCCGAGACCACGCGCATCCGCGAGTCGCGCCTGACGAGGGCCGAGCAGATCGTGCAGCGCATCTCGCGCGACTACCCGCTCACCTGGGACGACGTGCTCGCCCAGACGGCCGTGGGCGCGACGGTCGGCCGACCGCATATCGCCGACGCCCTCGTCGCGCGCGGACACGTGTCGACGCGGTCGGCGGCCTTCGCGGGCATCCTGCATCCCCGGCACGGGTACGCCCGCCCGCACTACGCCCCCGATCCGCTCACCGGTGTGCGCCTCATCCGCGCGGCCGGCGGCGTGCCCGTGCTCGCGCACCCGGGCGCCCGGGGCGCCGAGCACGTCGTGCCGCGCGAACGCCTGCGGCAGCTCGTCGACGCCGGGCTCTTCGGACTCGAGATCGACCACCCCGAGAACGATCCGGGCTCCAAGCCGCGCCTGCATGCGCTCGCGACCGAGTTCGGCCTCGCCGTCACCGGATCCAGCGACTACCACGGCACGGGCAAGCCCAACCGGCTCGGCCAGGAGCGCACCCCCGCCGACGTCGTCGCGCGCATCATCGACGAGGCGACCGGATCGGCGCCCGTGCTGCCCTGACCCCTCGCGAGCAGGCCTGAGACGGCGAGGAGCGGATGCCGCGTGGCATCCGCTCCTCGTGTCGTTCGCGTCGTGCTCGGACTCGGCCGTGCCGGGCGGCGTCAGGCCTGGGGCGATGCGCCCCCGGTGGAACCGGCCGGGCGCGGGCCGCGGCGACGCCGACGGCGTCGCGGTGCGGCGTTGCCGTCGTGGTGCTCGCTGCCGCCGCCGTCGTGCGTGCCGGTGCCGGGCTCGCGGGTCGCGGTGGTCGCGCCCTCGCCCGAGGCGTGGGCGGATGCCGCGGGCTCGCCCGTGCTCGCGGCCGCGGCGGGTGCCGCCTGGTCGCCGTCGGTGCGGCCGCCGCGCGTGCGCTGGCGCGACCGCGTGCTGCGGGGGGCACGCGTGTCGCCCTCGCTGCTGCGCTCGTTGCGGCCGGCGGTGCTCGAACGCGTCGGCGCCGCGGTCGGGGCGGCCGGCTTCAGGCGGCCCTTCGTGCCGGCGGGGATGTCGAGGTCGGTGAACAGGTGCGGGCTCGACGAGTAGGTCTCGGTCGGCTCGGGCTGGCCGAACTCGAGGGCGCGGTTGATGAGCGCCCACTTGTGCAGGTCGTCCCAGTCGACGAAGGTGACCGCGATGCCCGTCTTGCCCGCACGGCCGGTGCGGCCCGCGCGGTGCAGATAGGTCTTGTCGTCGTCGGGGATCGTGTGGTTGATGACGTGGGTGACGTCGTCGACGTCGATGCCTCGCGCCGCGACATCCGTGGCGATGAGAATGTCCTTCTTGCCGGCCTTGAACGCGGCCATGGCGCGCTCGCGCTGGTCTTGATTCAGGTCTCCGTGCACGGCCGCGGCGTTGAAGCCGCGATCGTTGAGCTCTTCGACGAGCTTGGCCGCCGCGCGCTTGGTGCGCGTGAAGATGACCGTCTTGCCGCGGCCGTCGGCCTGGAGGATGCGCGAGATGACCTCGTCCTTGTCGAGCGAGTGCGCCCGGTAGACGAGGTGCTTGATGTTCGCCTGCGTGAGGCCCTCATCGGGGTCGGTCGCGCGGATGTGGATGGGCTTGGACATGAAGCGGCGCGCGAGCGCGACGATCGGGCCGGGCATCGTCGCCGAGAACAGCATCGTGTGGCGGTTGGCCGGGGTCTGCGCGAACAGCTTCTCGATGTCGGCGAGGAAGCCGAGGTCGAGCATCTTGTCGGCCTCGTCGAGCACCATCTCTTCGACGTTCTTCAGCGAGAGCAGGCGCTGCGAGGCGAGGTCGAGGAGGCGACCCGGCGTGCCGACGACGATCTGGGCGCCGGCCTTGATCTGCTCGATCTGGCCCTCGTAGGCCTTGCCGCCGTAGATCGAGACGATCTTGGTCGGACGGTTCGAGGTGGCCAGCTCGAGGTCTTCGGTCACCTGCACGCACAGCTCGCGCGTCGGAACGACGACGAGCACCTTGACGCCGGGCTCGGGGTCGTCGCCGAGGCGCTGGATGATCGGCAGGCCGAACCCGAAGGTCTTGCCCGTGCCGGTCTTGGCCTGGCCGATGATGTCCTGGCCGGAGAGGGCGAGGGGGATCGTCTGCTCCTGGATGGGGAAGGCATCGAAGATGCCCTTGGTTGCGAGCGCGTCGATGATGTCGGGCGCGACGCCGAGTTCTGCGAATGTAGTCAAGAATCTGCCTGTCGGTAGAGCGGAAGTGATGCGCCCTGCTTCTCCTCAGGCGCAACGGCTGCGGGTCCGATGCCCGCATGCACCCTCCAGCCTAACCGAGACTGCCTGAACGCCTCGGATAGGCTGTGCACGTGGTGTCCTGGATCAGTCGACGCGGTGCGCGTCCCGAAGCGCCGCGACTGCGTCCCCGCGTCGCGCCGACCGAACTGACGAAGGTCGACTTCACGGAGCTCGTGCCCGAGCCGGTGCCGTTCGTCGGCCAGGCCGCCTACATCCAGCTGGAGTTCTTCGAGGGCCTCGCGCTCGCCGTCGGCACCGCGCCCACGCTCGGCGCGAAAGAGGGGCTGAGCGCCGCCGCGGGCATCGCCCTCGGCAAGCACCACGACCTCATCGCCGAGTTGCGGCGCATGGGCGTCGAGCCCGTCGACGTGATGGCCCCGTTCGCCCCCGCGACCGACCGCCTGCGCAGGGCCTGGTCCGACGCCGACTGGTACGAGCTGCTGCTCGCGATCCACATCACGTCGGGCATGCTCGACGGCTACTTCGCGAGCCTCGCGAACGGGCTGCCGGCCGACGTCGCACGTCGCGTGCGCGGCATCCTCGACCGGGGCGGCGCCGGCACCGTGCTCGAGGCCGAGCTCGCCTCCGCCATCGCCGCGCAGCCCGGCCTCGCCGATCGGCTCGCCCTGTGGGGGCGCAGCCTCGTCGGCGACACCCTGCTCATCGCGCGCTCGGCGCTGCGCGCCTCCGAGGCGCGCGGGCTCGACGAGAAGGTCGAGCCGATCTTCACCGAGCTCATCGCCGATCACACGCGTCGCATGGACGCGCTCGGACTCACGGCCTGAGGCGTTCTTCGGATCCGTCGTCGTCCGCGTCGGTCCGCGGGCAGACGCGAACGGACCGCGCCCTCCGAGGAGGACGCGGTCCGTTGCGATGCGTGCGCGGTCGGTGCGGGTCAGGGCACCGGGGTCGCGTTCGTGGTCGTGCTCGCGCCCGGACGGGCGAGACGCTCGAAGAGCGCGACATCCGCTCGCTCGCGTCGGGGGCCGATGAGGTAGGCCGTCGCCGCTGCGGCGAGGCCGGCCACGACGAGGGAGACGACCCAGATCCAGCCGCCGTCCCAGGCCCAGCCGAGCCAGGTCAGCGCGACCCAGACGACGGCCGCGGCACCGGCGCCGATCGACGGGATCAGCATGACCCCGTGCGTGTTGCGCAGGGGCAGCAGGTAGCGGGCCGCGATACCGAGGATCGCCCCGCCGAGCACGACGAAGAGCAGTTCCATGTCAGGCGACGAATCCGACGCGCCGGGCCTCTTCGCCGCTGATCTCGACGTAGGCGAGCGCGGCCGCGGGAACGAGGAAGACGGTGCCCTTCGAGTCGACGAACTCGAGCGACTTCGCGTCGCCCGCGAGCGCCGCGGCGACCTGCGCCTTGACCTCCTCGGGTGACTGCGAGGACTCGAAACCGAGTTCGCGAGGGGAGTTCTGAATGCCGATCCGTACGTCCACAGTGGGGGCCTTTCTGTCCTTGCGACCACACTAGGACACGGCTCGCCAGCCCCGGCGCACGTTCACTGTCGGCGGAACGGGTTAGCGTGTGGCCATGCCCAGCCCCACCCTCTCCTCGCGGCCCGACGCGAGCACCCTCGCCGAGCTCTTCCCGGCGGCGGTCGTCGACGCGCTCGGCCTCTCCGACGAGCAGGATCGCCCCGGTGGGCGGGGGCACGTCGCCGTGTTCGGCGCCCCTGGATCGGGCAAGACGACGCTCGCCGTCGAGCTCATCGCCGACCGCGTCGAGCGTCTGGGCCACGGCGTCGACGAGGTGCTCGTGCTCAGCGCCACGCGACCGACGGCGACCGCGCTGCGCGACCGCATCGCCGTTCGCCTGGCCGCGACCACGCGAGGTCCGCTCGCGCGCACCGCGAACTCGATCGCGTTCCAACTGGTCCGCGCCTATATCGGCGCCCCCGTCACGCTGCTCACGGGCGGCGAGCACGACCGAATCGTCGCCGACCTCATCGAGGGCGGCATCCGCGACGGGTTCGGGCCGGCATGGCCCGAACCGCTCGGCCCCGAGGTGCGGTCGCTGCGCGGGTTCCGCAGCGAGCTGCGCGACCTGCTCATGCGCGCCGTCGAGCTCGGCGTCGACGAGGTCGAACTCACCCGACTCGGCGAGGCGGCCGGGCGCCCCGAGTGGGTCGCCGCCGCGGCGTTCATGCGGGAGTACGCCGAGGTCAAAGAGCTCGTGCGCCCCGACCAGTTCGACTCCGCCGAGCTCGGGGCGTTCGCCGCGACGATCGTGCGGCGCAGCGCCTCCGACCCCGCGGCCGCCGCAGCACTCGGGCCGCTCGCCGGACTGCGGCTGCTCGTCGTCGACGACGCTCAGGAGAGCACCGAGGCGGCCGCGGCGCTCATCGCCGCGTTCGCGGCCTGCGGCGTGCAGGTCGTCGCCATCGGCGACCCCGACGTCGCGAGCAACGGATTCCGCGGCGGTCGCCCCGAGCTGCTCGGCTCGCTCTCCTCGGTGCTCGACGGGGCGCCGGTCCAGCGCGTCGACCTGCCGGTCGTGCACCGAGGCCGCCCCGGCATCGCCGAGATGCTCGGCGGCGTGCGCGCCCACGTCGGCACCGCCCTCGGCGGCACCCACCGGTCGGCGACCCTCGCGCCCGCGCTCGAGGCACCCGATGCGCTCGCCCCGCTCCTCGGCATCGAGTCGCCGTCGAGCGCGGCCGAATCGCTCGCGATCGCCTCCCTGCTGCGCGAGCGTCACCTGCTCGACGGCGTGCCGTGGTCGCAGATGGCCGTCGTGATGCGCTCCGGCGCCGACGTGCCGGCGATCGAGCGTGCGCTCGCGCTGGCCGACGTGCCCACCGCCGGCGTCGCCACCGGCCTCGCGCTCCGCGATGCGCCGGCCGCGGCCGCGCTGCTGACGGCCTGCTCGGTCGTCCTCGGCCGCGAGCCCCTGACCGCCGAGCTCGCGGTCGCCCTGCTCACCGGTCCGCTCGGGCGCCTCGACGGCATCGGCCTGCGGCGACTCAGGCTCGCACTGCGTCACGAAGAGCTCGCCGCCGGCGGCGACCGCAGCGGCGACGAGCTCCTCGTCGACGCGCTCGGCGCACCCGGCGGATTCACGACCATCGACGCCGCACCCGGGCGCCGGGCGGCCAAGCTCGCCGGGGTGCTCGACGCCGCCGCCGGCATCGCCGGAAGCGGCGGCAGCATCGAAGAGGTGCTCTGGTCGCTCTGGGAGGGCAGCGGCCTCGGCGCCGAGTGGGGCAGGCAGGCGAGTGGCACGGGTGTGCTCGCCGACGAGGCCGACCGGCAGCTCGACGCCGCGGTCGCGCTCTTCGCCGCGGCGACCCGGTTCGTCGAGCGCGAGCCCGATGCACCCGCCGTGCGGTTCGTCGACGAGGTGCTCGCGAGTGAACTGCCCGAAGACTCCCTGGCGCCCCGGCGCTCCGCCGAGACCGTGCTCGTCACCACTCCGCAGGGCGTCGTCGGGCGCGAGTTCGACGTGGTCGTCATCGCCGGCCTCCAAGACGCGGTGTGGCCCAACCTGCGGCCTCGCGGCACCCTCCTGCACGCGGCCCTGCTCCCTCGGGCGGTGCAGGCGCAACGATCCGGCTCGCCGCTGCCTGGGGTCGATTCCCCGGCCGAGGCGCGCGCGGCCGTGCGCGACGACGAACTGCGCATGTTCGTGCTCGCGGCATCCCGCGCGCGCCGCCAGGTCGTGCTCGCGTGCACCGCCAACGACGACGAGCAGCCATCGGTGCTCATGGGCTACGCACGCGAGCGGGTGCGCCCCCGGCGGCGCCCACTGCACCTGCGCCAGTTGGTCGGGGTGCTCCGCCGCGAGGCCGTCGCCGGCGACGCCGAATCCGCGGCCGCGCTCGCCCTGCTGGCCGAAGAGGGCGTCCCGGGCGCGGGGCCGGCCGAGTGGTACGGCCTGGCCGAGCCCACCACGGCGGCACCGCTCGTCGACCTCGACGGCGACCCCGAGGCATCCGTCTCGGTGTCGCCGTCGCAGATCGACCGCGTCGAGGAGTCCCCGCTCGGCTGGTTCGTCGACCACATCGCCTCGCCGCCGTCCGGCGTCGCCGCCTCGATCGGCACGATCGTGCACGCGGTCGTCGAAGAGGTCGGTGCGCGCGACGACGGCGACACGAGTCTCGACACCATCTGGTCCTCGGTCGAGACCAGGCTGAAGGGCGTGCGCTTCGAGGCGGGCTGGGTCGCCGAGCGCGAACGCCGGGGCGCGCGACGCATGGCCGAGGGCGCGGCCGAGTACCTCGCCTCGTTCGCCGACGACCAGAAGGTGCTGCTCGGCGCAGAGGGCCGGTTCACGATCACCGTCGACCGGGTGCGCATCACGGGCACGATCGACCGCATCGAGGCCTCGCCCGACGGTACGACGGTCATCGTCGACCTCAAGACCGGGCGCACACCACCGACCTTCGCGCAGACCGCCGAGCACCCCCAGCTCGCCGCGTACCAGCTCGCGGCCCGGCAGGGGGCGATCGAGTCGGGCGGCACGCTCGGCGGCGCGAAGCTCGTCTACGTCGCGACGCCGTCTCGCGGTCTCGCCTACACCGAGCGCGCGCAGCAGCCGTTCGACGACGAAGCCGAAGAGGGCTTCCGCGAGCGGCTCGCCGAGATCGGTCGCGTGATGGCCGGTGCGACGTTCGAGGGCCCCGCCGAGCTCGGGCACCGATCCAGATTCGGGTCGTGGCAGTATCGCGTGCACCTCGTGCCGGCGGTGTCGGCGTGAGCGGGGCGGCCGCGGCCGTCGCGGCGACCGGCGCGAGCGGCGCATCCGCGGCGATCAGCGCACCCGAGGCGATCAGCGCCGCCGAGATCGCCACGCGGCTCGGCCTGCACGTGCCGACGCCCGAGCAGCAGGCGGTCATCGAGGCCGATCCGCACGGCGCGAGCATCGTCGTCGCGGGCGCCGGCAGCGGCAAGACCGAGACCATGGCGAACCGGGTCGTGTGGCTGCTGGCCAACGGGCATGTGGGCGTCGCCGAGGTGCTCGGGCTCACGTTCACCCGCAAGGCGGCCGGAGAACTCGCCGAGCGGGTGCGCGAACGCGTCGCCCAACTCGTGGCCGAGGGCATCGCCGACCTCGAGATCGATCCGCTCGAATCCGCGACGGTGAGCACCTATCACTCGTTCGCGAGCGCGATCTACCGCGAGCACGCCATGCGCATCGGGCGCGAACCCGACGCGACCGTGCTCGGCGAGGCATCCGCATGGCTGCTGGCGCGCTCGGTCGTCAGCGCATCGGCCGATCCGCGGCTCATCGAGCTCGACGCCTCGCTCGACAAGGTCACGGCCGCGACGCTCTCGCTCAGCCGCGCACTCGCCGAGAACGTCGCCGACAGCCGTGACGTGCGCGTGTTCGCACGGGACTTCCTCGCGATGCGCGGGCTGCCCGTCGAAGCGCCTCGCAAGCGCACCGACTTCGCCTCGTTCGTCGACGCGCTCGGCGTGGTCGACGCGCTGCCGCCCCTGCTCGACCTCGCCGACGCCTACGCCGCGGCCAAGCGCGAGCGCGGCTACGTCGAGTTCTCCGACCAGGTCGCGCTCGCCCTGCAGATCTGCACCGAGCACCCCGAGGTGGTCGCCGAGCATCGCGAGCGCTCGCGCACCGTGCTGCTCGACGAGTACCAAGACACGAGCGTCGTGCAGACCAAGCTGCTCGCGACCCTCTTCGACGGGCACGCGGTCATGGCGGTCGGCGACCCCGACCAGTCGATCTACGGATGGCGCGGGGCGAGCGCCGCGAACCTGGCGAGGTTCGACCGCGACTTCGGGCAGGGCCGCGCCGCGGTCTACCACCTGTCGACGAGCTGGCGCAATCCGCGCATCGTCCTCGACGCCGCGAACACGCTCATCGCGCCGCTCGACGCAGGTATCCCGAAGGCGCCCCTCGCGCCGTCGCCGTTCGCCGGGGCGGGGCGCCTCGAGATCGACTGGTCCGAGACGATCGAGGGCGAGGCCGATCGGGTCGCGCGCTGGTTCGCGACCCATGTCGCACGCGGGGCCGGCACGAAGAGCGGCGCCCTGCTCTGCCGCACGTTCGCGAACGTCGACATCTTCATCGCGGCGCTGCGCACGCACGGCGTGCCCGTGCACGTGCTCGGCCTCGCAGGCCTGCTCGACCAGCCGGTCGTCGCCGACCTCGTCTGCACGCTGCGGGTGCTGCACGACCCCACGGCCGGTTCCGAACTGATCCGCGTGCTCGGCGGCGCGCGCTGGCGCATCGGCCCCGCCGACCTCGCCGGGCTCCGCCAGGTCGCCGCCTGGCTCGTCGACCGCGACCTCGCCCGACGACGGCTCGACGACGAGGTGCGGCGCGAACTGCGGGCCTCGACGGCCGCCGAGGAGTCGCCGTCGATCGTCGACGCGCTCGACTTCGTGCTGACCGCACCCGACGACCACCGTGCGCTCGTCGGCATCAGCGAGATCGGCCTCGGCCGACTGCGCCGGGCCGGAACCCAGTTGCAGGCGCTCCGTCGTCGCGCCGGCCTCGGCCTCATCGACTTCGTGCACCTCGTGCAGCAAGAGTTGCTGCTCGACATCGAGGCCGCGGCCAACGCCGACCAACCGCTCGGCCGCCCGAGCCTCGAGGCGTTCGACGAACTCCTCGCGGGCTTCGCCGAGGACTCGGAGCATCCGACGCTCGGCGCGTTCCTCGGCTGGCTCACCGAGGCGGAGCAGCGCGACCGGCTCTCACCGCGTCAAGACGAACCCGAGCCGGGGGCCGTGCAGGTGCTCTCGATCCACGGGTCGAAGGGCCTCGAATGGGACGCCGTCGCCGTGCCGCGCATGGTCGAGGACGAGATCCCGTCCAAGCCGCGTTCCTCGAAGGGCTGGCTCGCGTTCGGCGAGCTCCCGAACGAGTTCAAGGGAGACCACGAGGAGCTGCCCGAGCTCGGGTGGCGGGGGGCGCAGAGCCAGCGAGAATTCGACGAGGCGGTCACGGCCTTCGCCGCCGAGAACCGCGAGGCCCATGCCGAAGAGGAGCGCCGGCTCGCCTATGTCGCCGTCACCCGCACCCGATCCGATCTCCTGCTGAGCGGGTCGTGGTGGTCGACGCAGAAGGCGCCCCGCCCGCCGAGCCCGTTCCTGCGAGAGCTCGCGGTCGCCGGCGTCATCGAGCCGTCGGCGCTGCCGACCGCGCCCGAGCACGAGGAGAACCCCCGCACCGGCACCGCCGCGCATGCAGTGTGGCCGCTCGATCCGCTCGGTGCCCGGCGCTCGGGCGTCGAACGGGCGGCCGGGGCCGTGCTCGAGGCCGCGCGGCGTCCCACCGGCTCCGGCATCGGCCCGCAGCTCTCCTCCGAGCTGACGCTGCTCATCGAGGAGCGGCGTCGTCGTCAGGCCGGGCCGGGGCCGACCCCGATCCCGTCGCGCATTCCGGCGTCTCGGTTCAAGGACTACCTCGACGACCCCGAGGCCGTGGCCGCCCAGCTGCGCCGGCCCATGCCGCAACGGCCGTACCGGGCGACCAGGCTCGGCACGCTGTTCCACGACTGGGTCGAGCATCGCTCCACGGGTGAGGTCGCCGCCGCGGGCATCGACGACGGGCTGTTCGCGTTCGACGAGCGCGGCGACTCCGACGAGCTGCGCTGGGTCGACGAGGCAGGCGGCGGTGAGCGCGACGAACCCGAGAACGCCGCGCGGGGTCTGGCGGATCGCGAGCGGCTCCAGGCCCTTCGGGCGACGTTCGAGGCATCCGAATGGGGCGATCGTCGGCCGATCGCGGTCGAGATCGAGCTCCACCTGCCGATCGACGAGCACGTGTTCGTCTGCAAGCTCGACGCCGTGTACGAGGTGCCCGCCGACGGAGAACTCGCGGCACGGGGCATCCGATACCAGGTCGTCGACTGGAAGACGGGTCGTGCGCCCCGCAACGCGCGCGACCTCGAACTCAAGCAGACCCAGCTCGCGCTGTACCGCCTGGCGTACGCGGCCTGGTCAGGGGTGCCGGCCGAGCAGATCGACGCGGTGTTCTATTTCGTCGAAGACGACCGGGTCATCCGGCCGACCGAGCTCTACGACGAGGCGGCGTTGCGGCGGGCCTGGGCCTCGGCCGTGAGCTGATCGAGCGTCGCCCGATCCAACGGCGCGGTCGCGTTCGGATCAGGTGCGTCGTCGGTGCCCGAGCCGGGCGTCGCGTCGGCTGCGGCCGGTGCCGCATCGCCCCAGTCGCTGAGATCGAGCGGCATGGGCGCGGTCGCCTCCGCAGGCGGGGCGGCGCGCTCGCCGACCTCGTCGCGCTCGAGGTCGGAGAAGTCGTAGCTGTCGGTGAGCAACGCAGAGGTCGATTCGCGCGTCGAGCCGTTGGGGGCCGGGCGAGGCGTCTCGTCGAGCAGCCGTTCGACGCCGTCGACCGTCAGGATCGGGCCGGTCTCGGGCGAGAGCGCCTCGGTCGTGCGTTCGTGCACGCTCTCGACGAGGCCGTCGAGCATCTCGACGGCGTCGGCGATGATCGCCTCGTCATGGCGGTCGACGCCGTGCAGCAGCCACCGTGCGAGCTCGAGCTCGCCGTAGAGCAACGCCCGTTGCGGCAGCAGCGCGTCGGCGGCACCGCCGCGCCCGACGATGTATGCCTCGAGGGCCCGCTCGGCCGCGGCGCCCCTCGAGGTGAGCAGCCAGTGCAGGTCTTGTGCAGGATCGCCGACGGCGATGGCCGACCAGCCGATGACCGCGAGCACGCGCTCGTCGTCGACGAGGAACGAGTCGGCCGAGAGGGCGCCGTTCACGACCGCGGGGCGGAACCGCCAGAGCGCGGCGTCGTCGGTCGCCTCCTCCCAGCGGCGCAGCAGCGCGGCCGGCAGACGTCCGGTGTCGGATGCGCGGCCGATGAGTTCGACGACGGCGTCCCGAGACTCGTCGGCGGTCTCGCGGTGCAGGCCGGCGTCGCCGACGAAGCCGGTGGGCAACGAGTGGATCGCGGCGATGGCCCCGCCGACCGATTCGGCGATGCGGTCGTGCGCGGTGAGCGCGTCGCCCGACACCACCTGACCGTCGAGGAACTCGGTCACGACCGCGCGGGTGCCGTCGATCGGCGCCTGACCGGCGAACGAGGGCACCGAGAACGGCAGCCTGGACCGCACGCCGGCGGTCATCGCCGTCATGGCGACGAGGTCGGCCGACTGCTCCGTCTCGGCTGACTGCGACCGCGGCACGCGGATCAGCAGTCGCCTGCCGTCGGCCGTGCGGAGCTCAGCGGCGTCGAACGCCCCGGTGGCTCGCCGGGTGTGGGCGCGGACCGCCGTGACCTCGAGGCCGGGGATCGCCGCCGTGGCCAACGCGGCTAGAGTGAGTGTGGGTCTGGCCATGGCCAACAGCTTAAGCAGGTGATTCCGTCGCCGGGGCGAGCGCCACGCCTTGCCGCCGACTCCGCCCCGACGCGAGAGAGGCCTGTTGTGCGCGATTCGACATCACCGCCGCTCGCTCGCGTGCGCCTCGAACGCGATGGCATCTCGCGCACGATCGACGATCGCGCAGCCCGATTCGACGCCGATCCCGCGGCGCTCGTGCTGCTCCTGCATGCCGGTCGGGCGCTGCTCACCGAGCGCGTCGAGGCCGTGGCGCCGGTGCTCGACCTTCGTCCGCCGGCCGCGGTGCGCGAACTCCTCGGCTCCGACGAGCGCGTGAGCCTGCGCTGCTACCTCGGGCGAGACACGTCGGCCGAGGCGTCGGCCGAGGCAGCCGACGAGGCGTCTGCAGCGGGCCGAGCCGAGGCATCCGCTGCGGCAGCACCGATCGAGGCGTCGGCCGAGGCAGCCGACGAGGCGTCTGCAGCGGGCCGAGCCGAGGCATCCGCTGCGGCAGCACCGATCGAGGTCTGGGTGCTCGACGATGCCGCCGCCGACGCGATCGAGCCCGAGCCGGCCCGGTGGACCGGTCTTCGCCAGGCCGCGTCGCAGCTCACCGGCTCCGAGGCCGGACTGTTCACGCAGGCCGTGGCGATCGCGAACTGGCACGAGGCCTCGCAGTTCTGCCCCCGATGCGGGGCGCCGACCGAGATCGCCGAGTCGGGCTGGTCACGCCGCTGCACGGTCGACGGCGGGTCGATCTTCCCGCGCACCGACCCGGCGGTGATCGTGCTCGTGACCGATTCCGAGGACCGCGTGCTGCTCGGCTCGAACGCCCTGTGGGAGACGAACCGGTTCTCGTTGCTCGCCGGGTTCGTCGAGCCGGGCGAGTCGCTCGAGCATGCCGTCGTGCGCGAGATCGGTGAAGAAGCCGGGCTCGCGGTCGACGAGGTCGAGTACGCCGCCTCCCAGCCGTGGCCGTTCCCGGCGAGCCTCATGCTCGGCTTCACGGCGCGTGCGGTCTCGACGTCGCCGGCTCCCGTGGTGACGCCCGACGGCGTCGAGATCCTCGAGCTGCGCTGGTTCACTCGAGAGGAGCTGGCGGCGGCGCTTCCCGAGGTCGGCTTCCCCGGGCGCACGTCGATCGCCGGTTGGCTGCTCGAGCGGTGGTTCGGTGCCCCGATCGAGTCCTCGCCGCGGGGATGGGGCGCGTGAGCGCCGACCCGCTGCTCGCCGACCTCGACGACGAGCAGCGCATCGCGGCCGAGGCGTTGCTCGGCCCGGTCTGCATCCTCGCGGGCGCGGGCACGGGCAAGACGCGGGCGATCACCCACCGCATCGCGTACGGCGTCTCGACCGGAACCTACGACCCGGCGCGCGTCATGGCACTGACCTTCACGGCCCGGGCGGCCGCCGAACTGCGCGAGCGGTTGCGGGCGCTCGGCGCGGGCGGCGTGCCGGTGCGCACCTTCCACGCGGCGGCGCTCGCGCAGCTGAACCACTTCTGGCCGCTCGTCGTGGGCGGTTCGGCCCCGCGGGTGCTCGAGTACAAGGGCCGCATGCTGGGCGCCGCCGCCGAGTCGATCCGGCTCCGGGTCGACCAGGCCACCCTGAGGGATGTCGCGGCCGAGATCGAGTGGCGCAAGGTCGCGCTCATGACGCCGGAGGCATATGAGGCGCGCCTGGCGGTGCGGGGCGCTCCGGGTTCGCTGAGCCCCGAGCAGTTCCGCGACCTGGTGGCGGCCTACGAGCGGCTGAAGGACGAGCGGCGCCAGCTCGACTTCGAGGACGTGCTGCTCGCGACCTCGGGCATGGTCGAGGCCGAGGCATCCGTGGCGATGCAGGTGCACGAGAACTACCGTCACTTCGTCGTCGACGAGTACCAGGACGTCTCGCCCGCGCAACAGCACCTGCTCGACCTCTGGCTCGGCGATCGCAGCGAGCTCTGCGTGGTGGGCGACGCGAGCCAGACGATCTACTCGTTCGCGGGCGCGACGCCCGAGTACCTGCTCGGCTTCGAGCGCCGGTTCACCGATGCCACGCTCGTGCGCCTCGAACGCAACTACCGCTCGACCGAGCCCATCGTCGATGCCGCGAACCGGCTCATGCGCGGACGCCCGGGTTCGCTCCAGCTTCGTGCGGTGACGGATGCCGCGAGCCGGTCGCGGCCCGCGGCCGAACCGCTCGTGACCTCCTACGCCGACGAGCTCGCCGAGGCGCGCGGGGTGGCGACCCTCGTGCGGTCGCGCATCGACGCGGGTGTCGCGCCCGAGACGATCGCGGTGCTCATGCGTGTCAACTCGCAGTCGGCGATGCTCGAGCATGCGCTCGACGAGGTCGGCGTGGCCTCGCGCGTGCGCGGCGCCGTGCGCTTCTTCGATCAGCCCGAGGTGCGCCAGGCGGTGCAGGCGCTGCGCGCCGCGGCCCTCACGATTGCGAACGAACCCCTCTTCAAGTCGGTGAGCGACGTGCTGCGCTCCCTCGGATGGACGGCGCAGGCGCCCGACGGTCCCGGCGCCGTGCGGGGCCGGTGGGAGTCGCTCAACGCACTCGCGCGGCTCGTCGACGATGCGCCGCCGGGCACGACGTTCCGCGCCTTCGCCGACGACCTGCGCTCGCGCGCCGAGGCCCACCACGAGCCCACGGTCGCCGCCGTGACCCTCGCCACGCTGCACTCGGCCAAGGGCCTCGAGTGGGACGAGGTGCACATCGTGGGGCTCACCGAGGGCATGCTGCCGATCGCATACGCCAAGGGACTCGACGCGATCGACGAGGAACGGCGCCTGTTCTACGTGGGCGTCACGCGGGCACGCCGGCGGCTCTCGCTGAGCTGGGCGAGGGTCGGCGGTCAGCACCGGGCAGAGCGTGCGGAATCGCGATTCCTCCAGGAGCTCGGCAGCCGCAGTGCGGATGCGCCTCGTGTCGCCGGTGGTGCACGCCGGGTCGAGACCGGTCGAAGCTGACGGATGCCTCGGCGAGGTCGGACTCGCCGGTGCGACGCCGGTCGTCGACGGCGCGTGCGGTCGCGGCCGCCGCCTCGAATCTCAGCCGTGGCGGGTCGTCGGGGGCGGGTCTCCCGGCGAGTTGCGCGGCGATCACGGGCCACGCGGAGTCCTCGTCGCGTCGGGCGAGGTCGAGGCAGCGCACGCACGGGCCGATGCCCGGTTCGACGAACGGGCCGACCCGGATGCCGGCGTCGTCGGAGAGCACGACGAGGTGCGGCACGTCGCGACGCATCCAGGGCAGGTGCCGGCCCGGCGTGATCGCCCACTCGCCGACGATCACGACGAGGGCGGGATCAGTTGGCTCCGCGCCGGCCGAGGCGTCAGCGGTGGAGAGGCGGTCGGCGAGATCGCGGTCGAGGCGTCGTACCTCGTGTCCGAGCGCCCGCAGGTCGGCGGCGATGAGATCGGCGAGCGGGCCGTCGCCGTCGAGGCCGATGGCTTCGGGCGTCACGGTTGCGCTCGGCGCGCCGGTCGCGGCATCCGCCCCGGCCTGGCTCGGAAGGCAGGCGGGCGCGAGCCGCTCGACGAACTCGCGCACCTGCTCGGGCGTGCCGTCGAATCCGGAACCGATCGTGACGAGCGTCGAGAGGCTCGCACCGTGGCGCAGCGCCTGCAGGAGCCCGGTCTCGAGAGCGCCGGGGTGCTCGATCACCGCGCGGGGCGAGGCGGCGCCGAGCTGCACGGTGTCGGGCGTGCGCCAGACGAGGGGGAGTGCGGGGTCGAGACGAGGCGTCATGCGGCGAGCATGCCCGATCTGGCGATGGTGCCGCGGCGCCTCTCCACAGGCGTCGCGGCGTCGCGAGCGTCAGGCGGGCGGCGGCGCGCCTTCGTCGTCGCCCTCGGTGCTGCGGTCGGCGGCGTCGGGCTCGCTGCCGTCTTCGCCGGGCGCCGCGGGCGTCTCGCCGCGCAGCAGCTGCTCGAGCGCCTGATCGAAGTCGTCGTCGGCCTCGGCCGTGTCGGACTCGGCGCCGGTGAGGCGGGCGATGAGTGCCGAGGGGTCGTCGAGGTCTTCGGCGGTGGGGAGCAGGTCGGGGTGCGCCCAGAGCGCATCGCGCTGCTCGACGCCGACGGCATCGCCGACCGCGCGCCACAGCGCCGTCGCCTCGCGCAGGCGACGGGGTCGCAGCTCGAGGCCGACGAGCGTCGCGAACGCGGACTCCGCCGGGCCGCCGGTCGCCCGGCGACGGCGGATGGTCTCGGCGATGGCATCGGACTTCGGCAGTCTGGAGGTCGCATCGGCGGTGGCCTGGTCGACCCAGCCCTCGATGAGGGCGAGCATCGTCTCGAGGCGGGAGAGCGCGGCCTGCTGGGCCTCGCTGCGGGCGCTGATGAGCGCGCCGGACTCGACGGCCTTGCGCAGCTCGTCGGTGTTCGACGGGTCGAAGCCTTCGGCGAGCCGCTCGAGCCGCTCGGTGTCGATCTCGATGCCGCGGGCGTATGCGGTGATCGCGCTGATGAGGTTCAGCCTCAGCCACCGGGCATGCCGGAAGAGTCGCGCGTGGGCGAGCTCGCGCACGGCGAGGTAGAGCTCGATCTCGGTCGACGGGATGTCGAGGTCGGCGCCGAACTCCGCGATGTTCTGCGGGATGAGCGCGGCACGCCCGTCGGTCTGCAGCGGGATGCCGACATCGCCGCCGGAGACGACCTCGCTCGCGAGCTGGCCGACGACCTGACCGAGCTGCATGGCGAACATCGCGCCGCCGATGCCGCGCATGAGCTTGCTCGCTCCCGCGATCATCGACTGCATCTCTTCGGGGGCCTGCTCGCGCATGACCCGGGTGAGCGCATCGGAGATGCTGAGCGCGACGGGCTCGGCGAGCTGGGTCCAGATGGGCATCGTGGCGGCGACCCAGCCGCGACGCGTCAGCAGCTCGGGGGAGTCGGGCAGGCGCGAGAAGTCGACCGCCTCGTCGAGCCAGAGCGAGGCGACCTCCAGGGCCTGGCCGAGCCGACTGCGTTCGTCGTCGGTGATCTGCACCTGAGCGGATGCCGCGCGCTGTTCGCCCTGGCGGAGGGCGACGCTCCAGTCGATGCCGTCGTCGGCGGTGTTCATCGCCTGCTGCAGCTGGCCGAACAACGCGGCGAGGCTCGCGGGATCGTTCGGCAGTCCGGCCGCGCCGGCCAACTGGGCCGGATCGATGTCCCCGGCACCGGAGAGCAGGTTGCGGAGCATCTCGCGGAACTCCTCTTCGGGGTTGGTTCCGTCGGGCTCGTCGTTCCCATCGGCCACGTGAGCCACCTCCTGTCAAGTTCCCTCCAACCGTAGCGCCGCGCTCCGGGCGCCAGGCTGGGAAATGGCTTAAGCTGGGCGTTCCCGGTGTCCGCCCGTCGCGAACAGCCGGCACCCGGAACCATGCGGTGGCACGAACCGCTCGGAAGGACGCACCCATGGCCCTGTTCGACGACGACCGGTCGCCGCTGCCCGCTTCGTCCGAGGAGCATGCAGACCGTCGTCGTCCGCTGCGCGAGCGGGTGGGCTGGTGGGCGGCCATCGTCGCGACCGTGGTCGGCGTCGTGTTCGCCCTCTTCCCGACGCCGTACGTGATCGAGCGTCCGGGGCCGGTCTACGACACCCTCGGCACGGCCGAGCACGAGGGAGAAGAGATCCCGCTCATCGAGATCCCCGACGAGCAGACGTATCCCACCGACGGCGAGCTGAACCTGCTGACGGTCTCGGTGGTCGGGCGCCCCGGTTCGACGCCCACCTGGTTCGAGGTGCTCGGCGCATGGTTCGATCCGCAGCAATCGGTCGTCCCGGTCGAGGCGATCTTCCCTCCCGGCCTCAGCAGCGAGGACCGCGACGCCCAGAACTCGGCGGCGATGGTCGACTCGCAGCAGGACGCCATCGCGGCCGCCCTCGTCGAGCTCGGCTACGACTTCCCCCGTGAGGTGACGGTCACCGGCGTCGTCGAGGAGGGCCCGGCCGCGGGACTGCTCGAGGACGACGACGTGATCGAGGCCGTCAACGGAACGCAGGTGTTCTCGATCGACGAGCTGCGCGCCGCCGTGCAGCAGAACGGCACCGAGTCGCCGGCCGAGCTCACGGTGCTCCGCGACGGCGCGGAGTCGAATGTCGAGGTGACGCCGACCGACAACGGCGGCACCGCCGTGCTCGGCATCGGCGTGCGCATGGTCTACGAGTTCCCGATCGACGTCGAACTGCAGCTCGACGACGTCGGCGGTCCGAGCGCCGGCATGATGTTCGCGCTCGGCATCGTCGACAAGCTCACGCCGGGCGCGATGACCGGCGGCGAGGTCGTCGCGGGCACCGGCACGATCGACTCCGCCGGGGTCGTGGGGCCCATCGGCGGCATCCGCCAGAAGCTCTGGGGTGCCAAGGATGCCGGCGCCGCCGTCTTCCTCGCGCCCGAATCGAACTGCGACGAGGTCACCGGACACGTGCCCGACGGCCTCGACGTCTTCGCCGTGACCGATCTCGACCAGGCCCGCGAGATCGTCGAGGCGGCTGGGGAAGGTGCCGACACGTCGGAATTCGCGACCTGCTCCACCGTCGGAAGCGACTGACCGGGGTCTCAGGGCGTCGAACCGCGCCATTCCGGGCGGATGCTCGGGTTCGCGAACATAGGATGGAATCTCGATCCGTCCCGACCGAAGCAAGAGGCCGAGAGTGACAGCACAGACGCAAGAACCGAGGACATCGCGCCGCCGAGCGCCCATCGCCCTGACGATCGGGGTGTTGGCAGTGCTCGTGATCGCGTTCTTCGTGTTCGTCGGGCTCTACGCCGACGTGCTCTGGTACGACCAGCTCGGGTTCCTCGAGGTGCTCACCACGCAGTGGGTCGCCCGAACGGTGCTCTTCCTCATCGGCTTCGTCGCGATGGCCCTGCCCGTGTGGGCGTCGATCCAGATCGCGTATCGAACGCGTCCGGTGTACGCGAAGCTGAACTCGCAACTCGATCGTTACCAAGAGGTGTTCGAGCCGCTGCGGCGCCTGGCGATGTACGGCATCCCGGTCGTGCTCGGCATCTTCGCCGGCGTCTCGACGTCGAGCCGCTGGGACCTCACCCTCACGTGGCTGAACCGCACGCCCTTCGGCTCGACCGACCCGCAGTTCGGCTTCGACCTCGGGTTCTTCGTCTTCGAACTGCCCTTCTACCGGTCGATCATCGGCTTCGCGTCGGCGGTCGTGCTGCTCTCGCTGCTGCTCGTCGCGGCGACCAACTACCTGTATGGCGCGATCCGCATCAGCGGCCGCGAGGTCGTCATCTCGAAGTCGGCGCGCGTGCAGATCGCGATCACGGCCGGCCTCTACCTGCTCCTGCAGGGCGTCAGCATCTGGTTCGACCAGTACGCCACGGTCACCGAGACGGGCTCGCTCATCACGGGTGCGGCATACACCGACGTGAACGCGGTGATCCCAGGCCGTCAGATCCTCGCGGTCGCCGCCGTTGGCGTGGCGGTGCTCTTCGTCGTGACCGCCATCATCGGCCGGTGGCGTCTGCCGCTGGTCGGCGTGGCGCTCCTCGTCGTCTCGAGCCTGCTCATCGGCACGCTGTACCCGTGGGTGATCCAGCGGTTCCAGGTCGACCCGAGCCCGCGAACGCTCGAGGCGCCGTACATCCAGCGCAACATCGATCTCACCCGAGATGCCTACGGCGTCGCCGACATCGAGGAGATCCCGTTCGAGGCGCAGACCACCGCCGAGCCCGGCGCGCTGCGTGCCGATGCCGAGACCACCGCGAACATCCGCCTCATGGACCCGCTCGTGATCAGCCCGGCATTCCGTCAGCTCGAGCAGTTCCGCCAGTACTACCAGTTCCCCGACTCCCTCGACGTCGACCGCTACCAGATCGACGGCAAGACGCAGGACACCGTGGTCGCGGTGCGTGACCTCCAGTTGTCCGGCCTCGGCGACGCCGAGACCTGGTACAACTCGCACATCGTCTACACACACGGTTACGGCCTCGTCGCCGCGGCGGGCAACCAGCGCTCGCCAGGCGGTCAGCCCGTCTTCGTGCAGTCCGGCATCCCGTCCACGGGCGACCTCGGCGAGTTCGAGCCGCGGGTGTACTTCGGCGAGAACTCGCCCGACTACTCGATCGTCGGTGCACCGACGGGCACGAAGCCGGTCGAGCTCGACTACCCGGCCGGCGGTGACAACGAGGAGCAGACCCAGACGACCTTCAAGGGCGACGGCGGTCCGAAGCTCGACAACGTGTTCACGAAGCTCGCCTACGCGTTGAAGTTCCAGTCCGAGCAGATCTTCCTCTCCGACGCGGTGAACACGACCTCGCAGATCCTCTACGACCGCGACCCCGTCGACCGCGTCCGCAAGGTGGCCCCGTATCTCACGCCCGACTCCGACGCGTACCCCTCGGTCGTCGACGGCAAGCTCGTCTGGATCGTCGACGCGTACACGCTCTCCGATCAGTACCCCTACTCCAACAAGGTCAGCATGAGCGAGGCGATCGCCGACAGCGAGACGCTGCCGCAGACCCTGCCGTTCGACGAGGTCAACTACATCCGCAACTCGGTGAAGGCCACGGTCGACGCCTACGACGGCTCGGTGACGCTCTACGCGTGGGACACCGACGACCCCATCCTCAAGACGTGGCAGAAGATCTTCCCGTCGACGGTCGAGCCGATGAGCACGATGTCGGGGGAGCTCCTGAGCCACGTGCGGTACCCGGCCGACCTGTTCAAGATGCAGCGCGCGGTGCTCGGCCGCTACCACGTGACCGATGCGAGCGCCTTCTACTCGCGCGAAGACGCCTGGACGACCCCGAAGGAGCCGACCGAGGGCGCCAACACGACGCTCTTGCAGCCGCCGTACTACCTGACGATGCAGATGCCGGGTCAAGACGCCCCGTCGTACTCGCTGTACACGACCTTCATCCCCGAGGCGCGTGGCGACCAGAGCCGCAACGTGTTGCGCGGATACCTCGCGGTCGACGCCGATGCGGGCGCCGAAGATGGCAAGCGCGCCGACGGCTACGGCAAGCTCAGGCTGCTGACCCTGCCCGAAGACGACAACGTGCCCGGCCCAGGCCAGGTGCAGGCGACGTTCAACTCCGATCCGACGGTGTCGCAGTCGTTGAACCTGCTGAAGCAGGGGCAGTCCGACGTGATCAACGGCAACCTGCTCACGGTGCCGGTCGGCGGCGGCCTGCTCTACGTGCAGCCGGTATACGTGAAGTCCACGGGAAATACGAGCTACCCGCTGCTGCAGAAGGTGCTCGTGGCCTTCGGCGACGACATCGCCTTCCAGGACACGCTCGACCTCGCGCTCGACGTGCTCTTCGGCGGCGACTCCGGTGCCGATGCCGGTGACAACGCGGTCGACCCGGGCACGACGCCCGACGGCGAGACCGACGGCGACGAGACCGACGGCGGCGAGACCGACGGCGGCACCGGCGGCTCGACCGGCGAGCCGAGCGCCGAGATGCAGGAGCTCCTGCGCGAGGCATCCGGCTTCCTCAAGGCGAAGCAGGCGGCACTCGCCGACGGCGACTGGGCCGCGTACGGCGCGGCCGACGCGCAGCTCGCCGAGACCATCGCCAAGATGCTGGCGCTGGCCGACGAAGGCGAGTGACCGGGGGGATCGTCCCGTGAACGACCGATGGCCGGCAGGATTCCCTGCCGGCCATCGGTGTCGCGGAACGTGTCAGGTGCAGAGCCCGGTGGGGTTCCACGAGCCCCAGGTCGTCGTGCCCGGGCGCTCGCCCGTCGTCCACCACTGCGCCGTGTAGTTGACGCCGGCGCGTGAGACGACCTCGCCGCCGGTGTACGTCGCCGCGGCGTCCCAGACGGGCGCGCACTCCTGCGTCGGCACGGCCGGCGCGGTGCCGCATGCGCCGATCCGCTGCCAGGGGCCGTTCGGGTCGCCCGGCTGCTGGTTGCGGGTCCACCACTTGGCGCGGTACTCCGCGCCGCCGAACGAGACGACGGCGCCCGAGGTGTACACGCCGGTCGAGTACCAGGGCGCCGCGCACGAGGCATCCGCCCCCGGACCGGGGGTCGCGGCCCGCAACGTGCTGCCGAGCGCCCCGCCGAGCTCGTTGCGGTAGTCGCCCGTGACGTCCCACCACATGGCGCCGCCGTAGCCCTCGCCGGCGAGCCACTCGGCCTTCGCGTTCACCGAGGTGGGGTCGTCGAGGCTCCACCAGTCGTTGCCGTCCCAGCGCCAAGATGCGCCGACCTCGGCGTCGAAGTAGGCGGTGCCGACCGTGCGCAGGTTCGCGTAGGTCGCGGTGCCGATCGAGGCGGTGGCGCTCGTCCATGCCTTCGTGCCGTCGGTGACGCCGGTCCAGCCCTGGCCGTAGGCCGCGAGCCCGGCGTTCAACTGCGACGGGTCGGCGCCCGCGTTCACGTACATGCCCATCGCGCCGTCGAGGCCCAGGCCCCAGTTCTGCGTTCCGTCGGGGTGCAGGTTGCCCTGGTGGCCGGTCTGCGTCGGCACCCAGCCGCCGTGGAAGTCGTAGCCCTGCACGTTCAGGAAGTCGACCGATGCGAAGAGACGCGGGTCGAGCCATCCGCCCTCTCCGGCGTTCCAACCGCCCGCCGCGGCGAACGCCGTGAGCAGGTAGTGCTCGCCCGTCTCGGCGCCGTACGCGTCGAGCTCGGCGCGGAACTCCTCCATGAGCAGGAGGAAGTTCTCCTTGTCTTCTGGTCGCGCGTTGGCGGTCTCCCCGCCGGTGACCGGCCACTCCCAGTCGATGTCGAGCCCGTCGAAGATGCCGGCCGCGGCGCCGGGGCCGCCCGCACCGTCGATGACGGGCAGGTCGCCCCTGAGGTAGAGGTCGATGCACGAGTCGACGAGCGCCGTGCGGCCCTCCGCCGTGGAGGCGGCCTCCGAGAAGTGGTCGGACCAGGTCCAGCCGCCGAGCGAGACGAGGATCTTCGTGTCGGGACTGACCTGCTTGAGCTTGCGCAACTGGTTGAGGTTGCCCGCGAGCGGCTGCCCCGCGACATCCGCGATGCCGTCGACGGAGTCGGCCGCGCTGACCTGACGTAGGAAGTCGTTCTGCGCGTCGCCCTCGCCCGGCTGGTCGAGGATGTCGCAGCGGAGGTCGCTCGTCACGTTGCCGAAGGCGTAGTTGAGGTGGGTGAGGTCGCCGATCGCCCCCGTCGTCACGAGGTCGGCGACCTGGTAGTCGCGGGTCACGGGGGAGTCGGCCATGAAGTAGCCGACGCTGCGGTAGCCGTTGAGCTGGGCGGCCGGCACGGTGTCGGCGGTCGATGGTGCGGCGAATGCGGGGGCGGCGGTGACGACGGATGCCGCGAGCACGGATGCTGCGGCGATCGCGATCGAGCCGCTGCGGAGCAGGTGGCGTTGGGTCATGTGGATCCTCATCGATCGTGCCGGGACGGTGTCGCCCCGATCGGCTGGCGGTTTCCGGGACAGTACCAACGCGGCGACCGAGTTCGAAAGGAGTCCTAACTTAATCTGCGGGAACCGCAACGGAACGCGTTCGCCTGTGGAGGGGTTCCATAGCGAATACTCAGGCGTGTGCACATGCTGCAACACGATCGGATGCCTCGCAGCGGCGCCCCGTGGCTCGTCAGCACCGGTCCTCGGGGTCGGTGGTGCTGAACCCGCCCCGATTTGATGGCGCCCGGATCCCGTGCTAGATTCATCTCTTGTGCCGCGGGGTGGAGCAGTTCGGTAGCTCGCTGGGCTCATAACCCAGAGGTCGTAGGTTCAAATCCTGCCCCCGCAACCGAAGCGGTAGAAATACCGCCAGAAGAGGCCGGAATCGAAGCAATTCGATTCCGGCCTCTTCGCGTTCGTGCCGGCATTCGCGGGCTTGGGGCTTCGGCTCGGTCACTCAGGGCTGCTCTTGCGGCGACACGCCGCGCGGCGGCATCCGCTTGCCGGTGCGGCGGTCCATTCTCCAGCCCGCGGTGACCGGCTCTCTCGCAGGCCCGAGTGGTCGGAGCCGGCCCGCCGCACGCGTATACTGGACGAAGCGCAACAGCGTGCGGCCCTGATTCAGGGCCTGGCGCGGGGTGGAGCAGTTCGGTAGCTCGCTGGGCTCATAACCCAGAGGTCGTAGGTTCAAATCCTGCCCCCGCAACCAATACGAGGTCGGCCCGGAGAAATCCGGGCCGACCTCTTCTCGTTCGACGCGAGCACCGCGCGAGCGCAGCACCGCCCGAGCACCGCGGCGCCGGCGTATCGGCCGAAACGTGAGGATGGGGTCGGGCGTGTCAGCCCCGGGCACGTGCGGAATGTCGGAGTTTCGGTGCCTTCGCCTCCCCGTTGGGACGCAGAGGGCCGAATCTCCGACATTTCGGTGCCAGCGAGGCGCCAGCGGGGCGGCAGCGCCGCGCCGCGGCATCCGTTTGTCGGCGTGCCGGGCCCTGCGCCACCGAGCGTTCACCGGCCCGTCGCCGAGCGGGCATTGCCAGCGCGGCCCGCACGGAGGACCATTGGCGCATGAACGATCCGGTCGAGCAGAACGCCATCGAGAACCTCGTGACGCGGCTGACGGAGCGGTTTCCGTCGGTCGACGCGGAGCGCATCAGGCTCATCGTCGATGAGGAGGCTGCTCGGCTCGAGTCCAACCCGGTGCGGCAGTACGTGCCGTCGCTCATCGAACATGCGGCCGACGAGCGACTGCGAGAGGAGGCCGAGCCGGTCGCGGTGGGCGAGGGCGGCGCCGGCGGGCCCGTGCTCGTCACCGACGACGAGTTGGATCCCCTCGAGCGAGAGCGGCGCGAACGGGAGCAGAACGCCGGATTCATGTTCGGCGACCTCGGCGGCGGCCCGGTCTGAGCGGCGAACGCGCCGCGCGAACGCACCGCAGAATCGAGAGCGCCCCGCTCAGTCCGGCTCGTCGGTGGGCGATTCGTTCTCCGCAGGCCGCGCGGTCGTGATGACCTCGTCGGCCCGGTCCGATGCCATTGCCGCGTCTGCCAGGAGCTGCTCCTCGGGCGTGAGCCGAAGCCGCTGCGCACGCGAGGGGCGGATCGCGGGCACGTCGCCCACGATCGGCACGGGCGTGCGGTACCAGCGGAAGCCGTAGCGGACCCAGAGGCCGATCATCGTCGTGAGCCGGTTGCGCGCGCCGAGGAGGCTCCCGATGTGCACGAACAGCCAGACCGCCCACGCCGGGTAGGCGGTGAGGCCGATGGTGCGACGCAACCCGGGCACCTTCTGCAGGAACTTCAGCGCGTGCAGCACCGGCACGTTGGCGATGCCGGGGATCTCGCCGACGGCCGAGCGCCGCCCGATGATCGCGAGCTGGCCCTTGTCGTAGTACTCGAAGCGTTGCGTCGGCTCGCCGGCGATGATGCGCAGGATCTGCCGGCCGACGTGGGTGCCACCCTGGATGGCGGGCTGTGCGAGCTGCGGCAGGTCTTGAGGGGCGATCGCGACGTCGCCGGCCGCGAACACGCCGGGCAGGCCGAGCACCTGCAGGTCTTCGCCGACCTTGATGCGATCGTGCTCGTCGAGCGGCAGGCTCCAGTAGCGCACCTCCTCATGCGGCGCGACGCCCGTCGCCCACACCGTCATGTCTGAGGGGATGACCGTGCCGTCGGTGAGCACCACCTCGTGCTTGCGCACCTCGGCGACGCCCGCCCCGAGGCGGAGCTCGACGTTGCGGTGCTCGAGCTGTTTCTTCGCGTAGACGCGCAGGCGCGGGATGAACGGCTTCAACAGTTCTTGACCGCGCTGCACGATCGTGATGCTGAAGGCGTCGCCCTCGAGCTCGGGGTACGCGGGGCGCAGGCCCTGGTCGCGGAGCTCCGCGAGCGCGCCCGCCATCTCGACGCCGGTCGGGCCGCCGCCGACGACGACGACACGCAGGCCGTCGTCGCGATCCATCTGCTGCGTGACCCGCTCGAGCCGGGTGAACAGGGTGTCGCGGATGCGGATCGCCTGCGAGCGCGAGTAGACCGCGAACGCATGCTCCTTCGCGCCGGGCGTGCCGAAGTACGTGGTGGTCACGCCGTTCGCGAGCACGAGGTAGTCGTAGTCGATGGTCTGGCCGTCGAGCAGGCGGATGGAGCGATCGTCGGGGTCGATCTCCATGAGGTGCTCGTGCACGATCTCGAGGTTGGGCTGGCGCACGCGCAGGCTCCGCAGGAAATGCGTGACGTCGCCCGGGTTCAGGCCACCGGTGGCGACCTGGTAGAGCAGCGGTTGGAACGTGTTGTACACCCGCCGGTCGATGAGCGTGACGCGCACCGGCGCCTTCGCGAGGGCCTTGGCCGCGTACACGCCGGCGAAGCCGCCGCCCACGATCACGACGTGGGGGAGCGAGCTGCGTGCTGATGTGGGGGTCTTCGTCACGGATACCACGCTACAGACTCACCGCACAGCTCAATCGACGGGCTGCGGCATCCGTTTCGCTCGTGCCCATCGCGCGGGCGTTCCCGGTCCGTCCCAGACCTGCACGATGCCCCACGCGACCGCCGTGATCGGAACGGCGAGCACCGCGCCGAGCACGCCGCCGACGGCCGCGCCGACGGTCAGGGCGACGAGGATGACGAAGGCGTGCAGCTTCATCGAACGGCCCATGAGCACCGGCTGCAGGAAGTTGCCCTCGAGTTGGTTCACGAGAACGACGACCCCCACCACGAAGAGCGCGTTGACCCAGTCGTTGGCCACGAGGGCCACGAGTGCGGCGAGGATGCCCGCGAGCGTCGCGCCGACGATCGGGATGAAGGCGAGCAGGAACACGAGCACCGCGAGCGGCAGGGCGAGCGGCACCTGCAGGATGAGCAGGCCGATGAGGATGCCGACGGCGTCGACGAGCGCCACGGCCGCCGTGCCGCGGATGTACGAGCCGAGCACCGACACGGTCTTGGCGCCCACCCGGTGCGCCCGCGCGTAGTGCTCGCCACGGAACGGCCGCAGCAGGAACTCCCACATCTGCGGGCCGTCCTTGAGGAAGAAGAAGAGGATCGTGACGAGCAGCACCAACCCCGTGATGAAGCTCGCGACCGCCCCGACGCCGGCGATCGCGCCCGACCCGAACTGGGCACTCGTCAGGAACGCGGTCGCCTGCGCGATCCAGTCGTCGAGCTGGTCGGCGGTCGGGAAGAACGGCAGGTCCTGCGCCCACGCCGACAGCTGCTTGAACCCCTCCTGCGCCTGCACGGCGAGTTCGTCCCACTGGTCGCGAACGGCCCACACGATGAGCCACCCCAGCGCGCCGAGCAGCAGCACCGTCACGAGCATCGTGATGAGCGTCGCGACCACCGAGGGGATGCCGCGCTGCCGCATCCAGTTCATGACGGGTGCGAACGCGCTCGCGAGGATGAGCGCGATCACGAGCGGGATCGTCACGAGCGTCAGCGACTGGATGACGAAGTAGATGCCGGCGGCGACCGCGACGACGATGATCGCCTGCATCGACCGGATCGCGAGCCTGCCGAACCCGTCGGCCCAGAGGCTCCACGGCGCACGGCCTGCCTTGAGGTCGACGGATGCATCGTGCAGCCGGATGTCGCGCGGTCGGCGCGGTGCGAAGAAGCCCATGTCACGACGCTACGGGGCGTGCCGGGATCATCCGACCCATTGACACGCCCCGCTCAGGAACTCGTGAGGCTCACGCCGCCGGGATCAGGCGCCCGCGAGACTCAGGGACTCGTAAGGATGGCCAGCTCGCGCGTCGAGCGGGTCATCGCCACGTAGCGGTCGACGGCGCCCTCGATGCCGTCGCCGAACGCGTCGGGGTCGATGAGCACGACGAGGTCGAACTCGAGGCCCTTCGCGAGCTCGGGCGTCAGCCACCGCACCCGTGATGATGCGGGCAGCGTCGCGCCCGGGGCATCCGCCCCTGTCTCGAGGTCGCCGCTCGCGCCGCCCATGCCGATGACGCAGGCGATGCCCTCGTCGTGCTCCGCGAGCCACTCCTCGAGCACGGACGGCAACTCGGCGACCGACCCGCGCCGCACGGGGAGCCCGCTGCTGCGCACCGACGTCGGTACGTTCGCGTCGGGCAGGGCGGCCCTGATGACGGGCTCGGCCTCGGCCATGACCTCCTCGGGCGTGCGGTAGTTGACGGTCAGGGAGGCGAGCGTGATGCCGTCGGCACCGAATCCGACGCGTTCGAGGCGCTCCTGCCACGACTCGGTGAACCCGTGCCTGGCCTGGGCGCGGTCGCCGACGATCGTGAAGCTCCGCGAGGGGCAGCGCAGCAGCAGCATCTGCCACTCGGCGTCGGTCAACTCCTGCGCCTCGTCGACGACGATGTGCGCGAACGGGCCGGCCAGCACCTCTGGGTCGCTCTTGGGTGCCGCGGTCTGCGCGAGCAGCGAGTTCTGCACGTCCTGCCCGCGCAGCATCGTCATGACGCCCTCGCCGTCGTCGTACTCGGCGGCGTCGATGAGGTGGTCGATGACCGTGCCCATCTCCTCGCGCTCGCGTTCGGCGATCGCCTCGCGACGGCGCCGGCGAGCGGATGCCTCGGGGTCGCCGATGCGCTGCCTGGCGGCGTCGAGCAGGGGGAGGTCCGCGACCGTCCACGCGCGCGCATCCGTCCGCTGCAGCGCCTGGATCTCGTCGGCGCCGAGCCATGGCGCGCAGGCCTGCAGGTAGGCGGGCACCGACCAGAGGTCGCCGACGACGCCCGCCGCGTCGAGCAGCGGCCACGCCCGGTTGAACGCCGTGCGCAGGGCCGGGTTCTGCTGCAGCGACCGGCGCACCATCTCGTCGGAGACGTCGACCTCGTCGTGGTTGTCGATGAGGATCGAGATGAGTTCGTCCCACACCTGACCGCGCGCCTCGTTGTGCGGTGTGCCGGGCTCGGGGGCGCTGAACGCCTCGGCCCAGTCCGCGGCGTCGAGCCAGACGTCGGCCCAGTGCGTCTCGACCGCCATGCCCTTCGTCGGCGCCACCTCGTAGTGGCGCACGGCCGCCTCGACGGCGCTCACGAGCCGCGCCGACGACTTGAGGCGCGCGACCTCGGCGTCGTTCTCGGCGACGGCGGCCGGGCCCTCGGGCAGCAGGTCGCGCAGCGTGCAGGTCTGCACGCCGTCTTCGCCGAGGCTCGGCAGCACGTCGGACACGTAGTCGAGGTAGGGCTGATGCGGTCCGACGAAGAGCACCCCGCCGTGGCGGTGCCCGAGGCGCGGATCGGAGTAGAGCAGGTAGGCCGTGCGGTGCAGGGCGACGACGGTCTTGCCCGTGCCGGGGCCGCCGTCGACGACGAGCGCTCCGCGGGAGCCGGCGCGGATGATCGCGTTCTGGTCGGCCTGGATCGTGCCGAGCACGTCGCGCATGCGCGGCGAGCGCGTGCCGCCGAGGCTCGCGATGAACGCCGACTGGTCGTCGAGCGCGGCTCGGCCCTCGAGCCCGTCGGGTGCGAACACCTCGTCCCAGTAGTCGGTCACGCGCCCGCGGGTCCACCGGTAGCGTCGGCGGCTCGCGAGGCCCATCGGCTCGCCGTGCGTGGCGCCGAAGAACGGCTCGGCGGCGGGGGAGCGCCAGTCGAGCAGCAACCGGCGCCCCGCGTCGTCGGTGAGGCCCGTGCGTCCGATGTAGACGGGATCGGATCCGTCGTCGCCGACCATGCGCCCGAGGCACAGGTCGAGACCGAACCGGCGCAGGGTGCGCAGCCGGCCCGAGAGGCGGTGCACCTCGAGGTCGCGATCGAGCGCGCGCTGGCCGTGGCCGCCGCGCTCCCTGCGGGTGGTCTCGAGGCGAGCGGATGTCTCGGCGATCGACTCCTCGACGGTGGCGGCGATCGCGGCGAACTGCGCCTCGTCGTCGGCGATGAGCTCGGGCGCCGCCTTGACGGCGAGGCGTGCGGGCAGGTTGAATGCGGTGCTGGTCAGGACTTCTCCTCCTGGTGTGAAGCGGGCGACGGACCATTGTGCACCACGTGGGGGCCCTTGCGGCAAGGCCCCCTCCCTGCGTTAAACTGAAGCTGGCGGGCACGGGTTGCCCGCCTTTCGCGTGCCGGGCGCATGGCCGTTGCACCGATGCGGCCTCCCGTCGCATCAGGGACAGCCCAGAGGCGCCCGGGCGGGCGGGCTCGATACGCTCCAGCCATGCAGCGATCGACCGGTGTCCGGCCCGACGAGTACGCGCCGGGCCACGGCCATGCGAAGCGGCACGAGCCCGCCGCCTGCCTGCCCGACCTCGCATCCAAGCGGGCGCTCGTGACCGGCGCCAGCGGCGGCATCGGCCTCGAGATCGCACGCGCGCTCGCGGGCGCGGGCGCCGAGGTGGTGCTGCCCGTTCGGGACCGCGGCCGGGGCGCGGCTGCCGAGGCGAGCATCCGCGAGGGCGTCGCCGAAGCCCGGCTCGTGACCGCGGACGTCGATCTGGCGAGGCTCGACTCGGTGCGGACCCTCGCGGCGCGGCTGACGGCCGAGGCCCGCCCGATCGACCTCCTCGTGCTGAACGCCGGCATCGTGCTGCTCGGCGACCGCGTGCGGCACGTGAGCGTCGACGGGTACGAGCTGCACTTCCAGACGAACTTCCTCGGGCACGCGCTGCTCGTGCAGGGCATCCTGCCCCTGCTCGTCGCGGGCGGCGCCCGCATCGCCGTGCAGACGAGCCTCGCAGCCGCGACCGCGCGACTCGACCTGCACGACACGCTCGAGATCGACCGGTACACGCCGCTGCGCGCCTACGGCGCGTCGAAGCTCGCCCTCGGGCTGTTCGGGGTCGAACTCGGTCGCCGCACGCCCGGCGTGCGTGTCGAACTCTGCCACCCCGGCATCGCGCCGGACACGGGCATCGCGCCCGGCCTGAGGGCGAAGGCCCCGGCCTACCAGGCGAGCCTCAGCCGGCGCCTGGGCAACACGCCGGCACAGGCGGCCCGGACCGCGCTGGTCGCGCTGACGACGGATGTCGCGCCCGGGCGCATGATCGCCCCTTCGGGCCCGTTCCAGCTGTCGGGGCATCCGGCGCAGGCACGGCGCTTCCGGCGGTTCGACGATGCCGACGCCGCGGCCGAGGTCTGGAGCCTCGCCCGACGCATCGCCGCCGCCGACTGAACCGCTCGCGTGCGTCCCGGCCGTCGCGAGCCCTGTCGGTGCAGGCGCTGTCCTAGCATGGCCACATGTCCGTTCCGACGAACCGAGTCCAGCTCGAGGCATCCGCAGTCCGTGGGTTCCATCGTTTCGACGAGGCCATCGAGTCGATCCCGAAGCCCGAGCGCGACGCGCCGTTCCCACGCGCGGGGCGCGACCGCGACATCCGGGACCTCATCGACCACCTCTACGCCTGGCACACGCTGCTGCTCGGCTGGCTCGACGCCGAGCGGGCGGGCAAGCCGGTCGCGTACCCGGCCGAGGGGTACAGCTGGGCGCAGCTCGACGAGTTGAACGTCGCACTGCGCGACCGGTACCGCGACTCGAAGTCGCTCGCGGCCGCTCGGGAGCGGCTTCGCGAGAGCCACATCACCGTGCTCGCCCGCGTCGAGTCGCTGAGCGACGACGCCCTCTTCGACCCGACCGCGCACGACTGGCTCGGCGGGCCGCTCGCCGAGCCCGTGCACGAGTGCCTCGGCGGCCACTACGCGTGGGCGCTCGAGGCCCTCGACGCGGCGCGGGCCTGACATGGGCGCTCCAGTGCCCGCTGCCGCTGCCGCTGCCGGATCCGTCTCGGCCGCGACCGCGTTCGGCATCGCCGTCGCGCAGTTCGCGCCGGGCGACGACGCCGTGGCGAACCTCGCCGAGATCGCGCGCCTGGCCGAGCTCGCGGCATCCCGGGGCGCGGGCCTCGTCGTGTTCCCCGAGTACTCGAGCTACTTCACGCCGCAGCCGGATGCCTCGTGGCTCGCGGCGTCCGAACCGGTCGACGGTCCGTTCACGCGGGCGCTCGCCGCAGTGGCCGAGCGGCTCGGGGTGCATCTCGTCGCGGGCATGATCGAGCGGGTCGAGGGGGAGCGGCGGGTGTCGAACACCGTCGTGGCGGTCGGGCCGTCGGCAGGCGTCCTGGCGACGTACCGCAAGCTGCACCTCTACGACGCGTTCGGCCAGCGCGAGTCCGAGTGGGTCGCCCCCGGCGCCGTCGAGGAGCCGGAGACCTTCGAGGCGGGCGGCCTGCGGTTCGGGCTGCAGACCTGCTACGACGCGCGGTTCCCAGAGGTCACGCGCCGCATCGTCGACGCGGGCGCCGACGTCGTGTGCATGCCGGCCGAGTGGGTGCGCGGGCCGCTGAAGGAGGCGCACTGGCGCGTGCTCGCCACGGCGAGGGCCCTCGAGAACACGGTCTACGTCGCGGCCGCCGACCACGCCCCGCCGGTCGGCGCCGGCAACAGCATGATCGTGGACCCCATGGGCGTCGAGCTCGCCACCATCGGCGAGACGACGGATGTCGCGGTCGCCTGGGTCTCGGCCGAGCGCATCGCCGCGGTGCGGCGGGTCAACCCCGCGCTGCAGCTGCGCCGGTTCGGCGTCGTGCCGCGCTGACGCAGCTGGTGCCGCACGTCGCCGGTCAGACCGGCGGCGGCGGGCGGCGGGTTCACTCTCGATTCGGTGCCAAAGTGCCAAAGTGCCGCGGCGTTGAGCACGACACCCCGGGCCCCGGAACGACCCGTGCACGGCTGGATCGGTTCAGCCGGCGCCCGCGGCGTTGCGAAGATCCCTGGTCATCTGGATGCGACGCCGGGGCGACGCCAATCCGTGGTCGCGCTCGACCGCGACGAGCCCTCGCAGGAAGCCCGTGTCGGGCTCGGTCTCCACGAAGCCGCAGCTCGCGTAGAACGGGGCGTTCCATGGCACGTCGGCGTAGGTGCGCAGGGTGATGCGGTCGTACCCTCGTCGACGCACCTCGTCGACCGCGGCCTCGACGAGCCGGCGACCGTGACCGCGCCGGCCGGCGTCCGGAAGCACGGACAGTTGCTCGAGGTGGGCGAGGCCGCCCTGGTCGAGGCCGCCCTGGTCGACGACGCCGACCTCGAGCACGTGCACGAAGCCGACGGCCCGTTCGGTGCCCTCCTCGATCGCCATGAGCGTGAAGCCGCGCTGCGCCGCGCGTTCGCGGCCGGTCGGCGCGGGGCGCCACTGCGCCGGACGCAGCAGGTCGACCAGCAGGGCGTCCGCCTCGTTCTCGATCGACTCCGTCAGGTCGAGGTCCCGCCGGGTCGCGTGGCGGATCGTGATCCCGGGCGGATCGCCCACCGGCTCGTCCGCGACCCCGCCCGCGCTGTTCGCCGTCATCGCGCACCGAGCGAGGCGAGTCGCGCCGAGGCATCCTGCAGCACCTCGAGGCGCTTGCAGAACGCGAACCGCACGAGACTCCGCGTCGCGCCGCGACGGTCGGGATGCACGAACGCCGAGATCGGCACGCCGACGACCCCCGCGAGGTCGGGCAGCCGGCGGCAGAACTCGACGCCGTCGTCGAAGCCGAGCGGTGCGGCATCCGCCACGATGAAGTAGCCGGCCGACGGCAGCGCGAGCTCGAACCCGGCCGCGAAGAGCCCATTCGCCAGCACGTCGCGCTTGCCCGCGAGGGCGGTCGCGGCATCCGTGAACACCGCATCGGGCAGGTCGAGTCCCGTCGCGATCGCCGGCTGGAACGGCGCGCCGTTGACGTAGGTGAGGTACTGCTTGACCGCGAGGATCGCGGTCACCAGCTGCGGCGGGGCGATGAGCCAGCCGACCTTCCAGCCGGTCGTGCTGAAGGTCTTGCCGCCCGACGAGATCGTCACCGTGCGCTCGCGGGCGCCGGGCAGCGTCGCGATCGGCGTGTGCGCGCCGTCGAACACGAGGTGCTCGTAGACCTCGTCGGTGACGATGACGGCGTCGTGCCGTTCGGCCAGGCGCACGACGTGTACGAGCGTCTCGGCGTCGAACACCGCGCCCGTCGGGTTGTGCGGTGTGTTGACGATGATGAGCCGCGTGCGCGGGCCGACGACCGCCTCGAGCACGTCGAGGTCGGGTCGCCAGTCGGGGAACGCGAGGGGCACCGTGCGATGCACGCCGCCCGCCCTCGCGATGAGGGCTGCGTAGGCGTCGTAGTACGGCTCGAAGGTGACCACCTCGTCGCCGTCGTCGACGAGCGCGAGGATCGTCGCCGCGAGCGCTTCGGTCGCGCCGGCCGTGACGAGCACCTCGGATGCCGCGTCGACCTCGAGGCCGTACCAGCGATGCTGGTGGCGCGCGATCGCCTCGCGCAGCACGGGCATGCCCATGCCGGGCGGGTACTGGTTGACGCCGTCGGCGATGGCGGCGCGGGCGGCCTCGAGCACCTCGGCCGGGCCGTCCTCGTCGGGGAAGCCCTGCCCGAGGTTGATCGCGCCCGTGCGCGCGGCGAGCGCGCTCATCTCGGCGAAGATCGTCGCGGCGATCGTGCCGTCGGCGGCGAGCAGGCCGGCGCCCGCCGCGGTGCGCTGCCACGGCCGGAGGCGGGAGGCGGAGTCGAAGTCGGTCACGCTCACACCGTATGTCAGGGTGCGCCCGCTACGCTGTCCCACGGCGTTTCCCGGGCGCGATTCCGCACCGGCCCCACGTGTTCGAGCGGGTGATTCGAGCACTCGGGGCCTTCACCGCCAGGGGATAGCAAGATCACAGACTTCGCCGATGCGCCGCACAGGTTGCGGCGGGAAGCTGGCTTCGCCTTGGAAGGAGCACATCATGACCGACAGCACCGACGGACCCACGCAGCCCGAGAACGAGCAGGTCGCCCAGACCCCCGAGACCGCCGCGCCCGAGACCGCTTCGGCGGCAGCACCGACGACGGATGCCGCCCCCGCGACCGACGCGGCGCCGACCGTGCCCGTGGCTCCTGAAGCGCCGGCGGCCCCTGAAGTTCCCGTGGCGGATGCCGCTCCGGTGACGGATGCCGCCGCCGCTCCCGCCCCGGCAGCTCAGGCTCCCGCAGCTCCGGCCCCCGCCGCTCCCGCGGCCCCGGCCGCCCCGGCGGCTCCCGCCCCCGTGCAGGCCACCGGAACCGTGTACACGCCCGGCCAGGCCCCCCAGCCCTACGCCGCGGCATCCGCAGCTCCGGTTCGCGCGGCAGCTCCGGCGACCGCGCCCACGGCACCGATCGCGCCCGCGACGCCGGCCGCTCCCGCCGCTCCTGCGGCACCGGCCTACGCCGCGGCATCCGGCCCCGCCGCGGCATCCGCGCAGCCCGGCCAGATCCCGCCGGCGTTCGGCGGCCCCCGCCCCGACGAGACGCAGCCGACCATGCCCATCGCGGGCGTGCCGCCCTACAACGCGGGGCCGACCGCTCCCGGCGTCGCCGGCCAGGACAAGCCCAAGAAGCGCGTCGGGTTCGGCGTCGCGGCCGCACTCGTGGCCGCGGCCCTCATCGGCGGCGCCTCGGGCGCGGGCATCTACGCGCTCGTCGACGGCAACGACCAGGGCACGACCGCGACCGACACGGCCAGCGCGCAGAACATCGTCGTCAACGACACCGACTCCGTGAACCAGATCACGGCCGTCGCCGCCAAGGCGAGCCCGAGCGTGGTCACGATCTCGGTGTCGGGCAGCAGCGCCGCGGGCACCGGTTCGGGCATCATCCTCTCCGACGACGGCTACGTGCTCACGAACACGCACGTGGTCACGCTCGACGGCGAGATCTCAGACCCGAGCATCCAGGTCAAGACGGCCGACGGGCACCTCTACGGGGCGACCGTCATCGGCACCGACCCGCTGTCCGACCTCGCGGTCATCAAGCTGACGGATGCCTCGGGCCTCACCCCGCTCGACTTCGCCGACTCCGACGAGCTCAACGTGGGCGACACCGCGATCGCCATCGGCGCTCCGCTCGGCCTCTCGGGCACGGTGACCAACGGCATCGTGAGCGCGCTCAACCGCTCGATCGACGTCGCCTCCTCGGCGGCTCCGACGACGCCCGACGACTCCACCCAGGGTGAAGACGGCGGCCAGGGCGATCAGGGCGAGGGCGGCTCCGACAGCCCGTTCGACTTCTTCTTCGACCTGCCAGACGGTGAGGGCGGCCAGTCGCAGCAGCCGCAGCAGCAGGCCGCGACGAGCCAGGTCTCGCTTCCGGTCATCCAGACGGATGCCGCGATCAACCCGGGCAACTCGGGTGGTGCGCTGCTCGACTCCGACGGCAAGCTCATCGGCGTCAACGTCGCGATCCTGTCGACCGGCTCCTCGTCGGAGTCCGGCAACATCGGCGTCGGCTTCGCGGTTCCGTCGAACCTCGCGAAGCGCATCGCCGAAGAGATCATCGACAACGGTGCGGCGACCCACGGCCTGCTCGGCGCCTCGGTCACCTCCGCCGAGGCGGCCAAGGGCAGCGACACGGTCGGCGCGCTCATCGCCGAGGCTCCCGCCGACGGCGGCGCCGCCGCTGCCGCAGGGCTGCAGCAGGGCGACGTGATCACCGAGTTCAACGGCGTGCCGATCACCGACCAGACCGACCTCACCGCGCAGGTGCGGGCGCTCCCCGGCGGCGCGAAGGCGAGCCTCACGTACACGCGTGACGGCGAGTCCAAGACCGCCGAGGTCACCCTCGGCACGTTCGAGGGCTGAGCCCCGCAGTTCCACATCGACCGCGGTACCGACCCACACTCGGGTCGGTACCGCGGTCTGCGTCTGCGCCCGCCTCGACCGCGGAGCGTCGGGTGCCGACTGCTAGGCTCGATCGACCCGATCACGAGTGAGGAACATGCCCGAGCAGCACCACGAGGCGACCCCATCGCCCCTCGTCGGCGTGTCCTACGTGATGCCCGTGCTCAACGACGCCTCGCATGTGCTCGAGGCGGTCGAATCGATCCTCGCGCAGGACTACGAGGGGCCGGTCGAGGTGCTCATCGCCCTCGGGCCGTCGATCGACGGCACCAACGAGCTCGTCGCCGATCTCGCCGCCCGTGACGATCGCATCCACGTGCTCGAGAACGAGGTCGGCTCGACGCCGGCGGGGCTCAACCTCGGCATCCGGGCCGCCGTCCATCCCGTGATCGTGCGGGTCGACTCCCATTCGAAGCTGCCGGCCCACTACGCCCGCGTCGCGGTCGAGGTGCTCGAGCGCACGGGCGCCGACAACGTCGGCGGCATCATGGACGCGCAGGGCATCACGCCGTTCCAGCAGGCGGTCGCGCTCGCCTACACGACCAAGGTCGGCCTCGGCGGCGGCTCCTTCCACGTCGGCGGCGAAGAGGGGCCGGCCGACACCGTGTACCTCGGCGTGTTCCGCCGCGAGGCGCTGCTCAGGGTCGGGCTCTTCGACGAGGGCATCAAGCGCGGTCAGGACTGGGAGCTCAACCACCGGCTTCGGTCCGACGGCGGCGTCGTCTGGTTCACGCCCGCCCTCGCGGTCACCTACCGTCCGCGGGCCACGCTCGAGCGACTGGCGCGGCAGATGTTCTCGACGGGCCTCTGGCGAGGAGAGCTCGCCCGTCGCTTCCCGGGTGCCAGCGGCATCCGCTACTTCATTCCGCCCGCCATGGTCGTCGGAACCCTGCTCGGGTTCGTGCTCGGCGTGATCGGCATCGTGCAGGCCGCGGTCGGCGCGACGCCGTGGCTCCTCATCGGATTCGCGATCCCGGCGGTCTACCTCCTCTTCGTGATCGCGGCGACGCTGCTCTACGCCCGCGGTCACGGCGTGCGCACGGCGCTCTGGTTTCTCGTAGTCTTGCCATGCATTCACGTCTTCTGGGGGGCCGGCTTCGTGCCCGGGTACCTCTCGTTGACGAGCAACATCGCCGAGCACACGGGAAGGTGACACGGATGTCGCGCATCGACCCGCACGGGAGGCCGGCGAGCATCGCCGAGCTTCGCGCCGTCGCGCAGCCGCCCGAGGTGCGCGGCCGCCGCAACGCCGAGCACTGGACGGCCTCGCTGTACCTGCGCCGGTTCTCGCCGTACCTCACCTGGTGGCTGCTGAAGACGCCGATCTCGGCGAACGGCGTCACCGGCCTCATGATCCTCGTGGGCTGGTCCACGGCCGCGGCCCTGCTCATCCCGGGTGTCTGGGGGGCGCTGCTCGCCGTGGTGCTCGGGCAGCTGCAGATGCTCGTCGACTGCTGCGACGGCGAGGTCGCCAGGTGGCGCCGCACGTCGTCGCCCGCGGGGGTGTTCCTCGACAAGGTCGGCCACTACTCGACCGAGGCGCTCATCCCGCTCGCGCTCGGCATCCGGGCGGCCGCCTATCCGCTCGAGTTCCCGGCCGACTTCCTCTGGACCACGCTCGCGGCGCTGCTCGCCCTCGTGATCGTGCTCAACAAGGCGCTCAACGACATGGTGCACGTCGCGCGTGCCAACGCCGGCCTCTCCAAGCTGGCCGACACCCATGGCGAGAGCGCGCCGCGCGGCGGCCTCGTCGCCAAGCTCCGCAAGGCGGCCAGGTTCCTGCCGTTCCACCGCCTCTACCACTCGGTCGAGCTCACGCTCATCGTGTTCGCCGCCGCGCTCGTCGGCCTCGTCTTCGGTCAGCCGCTCGTCGACCGCATCGTGCTCGCCGCACTGCTTCCGCTCGCGATCCTCGCCGTCATCGGGCATTTCGTCGCGATCATGGCTTCTCGGCGTGTCCGTTCCTGAGCCCCACGACGTCTCGACGCCGCGCGTCGGCGTCGTCGTGCTCACCATGGGCAAACGCCCAGACGACCTCGCCCGCGGCATCCGCAGCGTGCTCGACCAGCAGGGCGTCGAGGTCGACGTCGTCTGCGTCGGCAACGGGTGGGACCCCGCGACATCCGACCCGGCGCTGCCCGCCGGGGTGAAGACCCTGCACCTGCCCGAGAACCTCGGCATCCCGGCCGGTCGCAACCGCGGCGTGCCAGAGGTCGACGGCGACGTGCTCTTCTTCCTCGACGACGACGCGTTCCTGCCGAGCGAGACCTTCCTGAACGACGGATGTCGCATGTTGGCCGATCGGCCCGAACTCGGCCTCATCCAGCCCCGCGTCGTCGACCCGACCGGCCTGGTCTCGCCGCGCCGGTGGATCCCGCGCATCCGCAAGGGCGATGCGGCGCACTCCAGCCCCGTGTTCTCGTGCTGGGAGGGGGCCGTGCTGATGCCACGACGCGTGTTCGAGGCCGCCGGCGGCTGGGCCGACCCGTTCTTCTACGCCCACGAGGGCATCGAGCTCGCGTGGCGCGTATGGAACACCGGGCACGTCGCCTGGTATGCGGGCGACCTCGAGGCGGGGCATCCGGTCATCGACCCCGCCAGGCACGCGTACTACTACCGGCTCAACGCCCGCAACCGGGTGTGGCTCGCACGGCGCAACCTGCCGTACGTGCTCGTGCCGTTCTACGTCGGATCGTGGACCGCCATCCAGGTGCTGCGTTGGGCGCGGCAGCCGGCCGCGCTCAAGGCCTGGTTCGCCGGATGGCGGGCGGGCTGGCGCGAACACCCGGGGCAGCGGCGCGCAATGAGCTGGCGCACCGTGTGGCGCATGACGCTCGCCGGGCGGCCGCCGATCGTCTGACGGCGGCGGTCTGAGCGTGCGCGCTTGCCGCCGGCGAAGCGGCGAAGCGTATCGAGACCCGATCGCCCGTAACGATCGGCCATCGGTGTGCGGGCGGGCGCAGCTCCGAGGCATCCGCTCGGGGTCGCGTCGCTACCCTTGAACGGTGGGATTGCGAAGAGATGCACGCCGGGCCGTCAAGCTCGCCAAAGAGATCATGTGGTCGCGGCGGGCACAGCGGGCGCTCGTCGCCAAGCTCGCCGCGCAGGCGCCCTTCGAGCCGCACCGCTTCCGGGTCGGCGTCTACTTCGCCGACGGCCAGGTCAACATGTACCAGCTGCGCCAGTGGTACGCCCCGCTCGCGACGCTCGCGGAGCGGCATCCGGTGCTCATCCTCAGTCGTGCCTCGGGCGCCGCACTGAAGCTGCTCGACGAGTCGCCGCTGCCGGTCGCCTACGTGCGTCGGGTCGCCGACCTCGAGCGGGTGGTGCACGAGCAGGACCTGCACGTCATCTTCTACGTGAACCAGAACGCGAAGAACTTCCAGATGATGCGCTACGGGCGGCGTTGGCACGTGTTCATCAACCACGGCGAGTCCGACAAGATGTACATGACCACGAACCAGTTCAAGGCCTACGACTACGCCCTCATCGCCGGCGATGCCGCTCGTGCCCGCCTCGAGAAGGTGCTCTGGGACTACGACTTCGACAAGCGCGCCATCCCGATCGGGCGACCCCAGGCCGACCACTACCTCGACGACGCGACGCTGCCGTACACGCCCGACGAGCGCGAGGTCGTGCTCTACGCGCCGACCTGGGAGGGCGATCGCGCCGCCGCCGCCTACGGCTCGATCGCCTCGCACGGCGTCGCACTCGTCACCGGGCTGCTCGCCACCGGGCGTCACCGCGTCATCTACCGCCCGCATCCGCGGTCGGGCGTGGTCGACCCCGCGTACGCGTCCGCCAACCAGGCCGTCATCTCGGCCATCGCCGCCGCGAACGCGGCCGATCCATCGGCGCAGCACGTCTACGACGACGGCCCGAAGCTCGGTTGGCAGCTGGCGGCGGCGGATGTCGCGATCGTCGACATCTCGGCCATGGTCTACGACCGACTGGCGGCCGGAAAGCCCCTGCTCATCACCCGCCCCGTGAATCCGGCGGCCCAGATCGACACCGCCGGCTACCTGCAGGCCTGCGAATGGCTCGACGCCGGGGACGCCGTGTCGCCTACATCGCCGGCGGCGCTCGTCGCTCGCGTCGACGAGGTCGCCCACGATTCGGCCGCGCTCGAGCGCCTCGGGGTCTGGGTCGAGCGGTACTTCGGCGACACGACCCCGGGTGTCACGACCGAGCGTTTCCATGCGGCGGTCGACCATCTCATGGGCGAGTGGGAGCGCTTCGCCGCCCTGCACGCCGAAGACGGCGACATCGACGACCACGACGTCGAAGCCGAGCGCGTCGAGGAGGAGCTCGAGGTGGAGTAGCGGGCCCGCTTCCGTTCTGCCTCTGCTGTGGGCCGCAGCATTCTGCGTCGACAATCCATCACCGTGCTGGGCGTGGCGAGTCGACCCAGGCGATGCACGTCGGGACCGATCGCGTCAGGGGCCGATCGTGTCGGGGTCGACAGGACCGATCTCCGGTGTGCCGGTGTCGGCATCGGTGATGCTCGAGTCGAGCAGGTCCGCTTCGACCGCGGGCTCGTCACTGCCCTTCCGTCCGCGCCTGGTCGCCGCCGCCCCCACGGCGCGCAGGCCGCGACTGGTCGAGACCGCGACCGATCCCACCGCCGCACCCGCACGGGTCAGGCGCGCAGCGGCCGCGTTCAGCAGCGTCGGCGAGTCGCCGGGCTCGAGTTCGGCGGGCAGCAGCACCGGGGGTTGCCCGAATGCGAGGCGGGACTGCTGCAGCACCTTGCGTCCGAGCAGGTGGTTGCCGGTGCCGCCGATCGCGGCGCCGATGCCGAACGGCAGCGCCTTGCCGATGATGCCGGCACCGCCCTTGACGGCGAACTGCTTGATGAACGCGGCCCGCAGTCTGTCGGCGACCGGGCCGACCAGCGCGCGGGGGAGTCCGTTCGTGATGAGTTCGCCCCAGTAGGCCTCGCGGGCGATGCCGCCACCGCTCGCCTGGCCGGCGAACCGGCGCACGAGATCGACGCCCTCGCGACCGAGCATGAGGGTCATCACGAGGGCTCGCGCGCGATCCGGGTTGTCGATGGCGATGCCGTGCACCTCGGCGACCGACTGCGCGAACAGGGCCGTCGCCTCGAGGAACCCGGCCGTCTCGATGCCGGAGAGCGCGAGCGTCATCCCGGTGCCGATGCCGGGGATCACCGCGGTCGCACCGACGGCGGCACCGCCCGTGGTCACGGCGGCCAGGTAGCGCCGCTCGAGGATGCGCACGAGACGCTCGGTCGAGGCATCCGGAACACGGCGACGGATGCTGCGGATATGCGCCACGACGACCGGTCGCTGGATCGACAGCACGACGTCGATGCCTCGATCGAGGCCGGAGCCGCGCACGGGCGCGTCGGATGGCGCGCCGTCAGGCTGCGGCGCACCGTCGAACGGCGGCTCGTTCGGCGCCGAGCCGCCCATCGAGGTGATCTTGTGCACGCGCTCGGGCATGCGGCGATGATACGTGAACGGGCTGAGAGCGGATGCCTCGAGCGGGCCGGGTGAGGTCTCGACGACGCGGCGGGGCACTCCTCCTCCACAGGGGTCGGGTTCGGCGGATTCTCCACAGGATTAAACGTGTCTGACCTGCTCTTTCGTCGTCGGATGGATGTCGGCGGGTGCTGATTGACTCCATCAGACCCGAACTGAAAGCGAGCCCATCCATGCACGAAGCCCCGCCCACGCCCCGGCCGGTATCCACGGCGGCGACGATCATCGTCGTGGCCGAAGAACGACTCATCGTCGGTCGCGCGCATGCCACGTGTCTCCGCTACGGGCGGGCGCGCGAGCTCCTCGAGGCGCACCTCGAGGAGCTCGGCGAACGCATGCTGCTCGAGGCCGGCATCGCGATGCTCGAGGTCGAACGCGAACTCGAACCAGCGGGCGCGCTGCTTCGCGTCGCGACCGGTGAAGACCTGCTCTATGCGTTGCCGTCGTTCATCAGCGCCGACCGATCGCCTGCGCTGCCGACCAGCGATCTCCGCGCGCAGCTTCGCCTCGCCGAGCAATGCCACCGCGTCATGGTCGGCCGCGGGCTGGTCGACAGCCGTCATGCCTGCGCATCGCTCGAGGTCGACGGCGCGCTGCGCCGGGCTCGAGCCTCGATCCGCACTCGGTGAGCCGCGGCTCGCTCCAGAGGCGAGCCTGCATGAGCCCGCGTCCTACGCCGTGCCCTGATCGGCGTTGTATCGGTCGAGCACGTCGTCGATCGGGCCGTCGAGCTGCAGCGCCCCCTTGTCGAGGTAGAGCCCGCGCGTGCAGAACCGACGCAGGTCGCGCTCGTTGTGGGAGACGAAGAACATCGTGCGTCCGCCGGCGAGCAGCTCCTCGATGCGCGCGTAGCACTTCTCGCGGAACGCCTTGTCGCCGACGGCGAGCACCTCGTCGACGAGCAGGATCGGCTCGTCGAGCTGCGAGATGACGGCGAACGCGATGCGTACCTTCATGCCGCTCGAGAGGTGCTTGTACGGCGTGTCCAGGAACGCGCCGACGCCCGAGAACTCGACGATCTCGTCGAACTTCGCGTCGATCTGCGGATTCGTCATGCCGTGCAGCCCGGCCGTGAGGTAGACGTTGTCGCGCACCGTGAGATCGTCGACGAATCCGCCGGTGATCTCGATGAGCGGCGCGACACCGCCCGTGACCTCGACGGTGCCCTCGTCGGCGATCATCACGCCGGCGACGAGCTTCAGCAGGGTCGACTTGCCCTGTCCGTTGCGGCCGACGACACCGATCGCCTCACCGGGGCGCACGGTGACCGAGACGTCGCGGAGCGCCCAGAACTCATCGGGCCGCGTGCGGCGGCGACGACCCGACAGCAGGTCCTTGAACGAGCGCCGCCCGCGCCGATTGCGTCGGAACCGGATCCCGAGGCCGTCGACGCGGATCGCGTACGGCGCGTTCAATGCCGTACCCGGGGCGGGCACGCGTCCGGGAACAGGGCGGGGGGCCGTGGCATCCGTCATCAGATCTCCTTCAGCACCTGGCGCACGCTGCCACGGAAGACGAGCAGCCCGACCACGAGGATGGCCGCGGACATGAGGGCGGCGATGCCGACGTCGAACCAGTTGAGCTCGTGCGGGAAGAACGCCGAGCGGTAGAGGCCGAAGATGCCCGACAGGGGGTTGAACGCGGCCCACACGTGCAACTGGCTCGGCAGGTCGGAAATGCCGTAGATGATCGGCGACGCGTAGAAGAGGAACCGCAGTATGAGCTTGACCGCGCGCTCGAGGTCGCGGAAGAACACGACGAGCGGAGCCACGATGAGGCAGACGCCCGCGGTCAGCACGGCCTGCAGCACGATCGCGAGCGGGAAGAGGGCGAGCTCCCAACCGACATGCGCCCCGAACACGATCGCGAACAGTGCGAGCACCGGCAGCGCGAGCAGGAACTCGATGCCCTTGGAGAGCACGATGCGGTTGACCCAGATCGTGCGCGGGATCATCGTCGACCGCACGAGCTTGGCATCCTTCAGGAACGCCCGGGTCGAGTCCGACACGGCGCCGTTGAACCACATCCACGGCAGCAGCGCCGTCAGCAGGAACACGATGTACGGGGGCTGCCCTGGGCGCTGGAACACCTGGGTGAACACGAACCAGTAGATGCCGGCCATCACGAGCGGGTCGAGCACCGACCACACGTAGCCCAGTGCCGACGTCGAGTAGCGCACCTTGAGGTCGCGGGTCGTGAGCAGCCACAGCGAATGCCGGTAGCGCGACCACCTGGTGCGCTGCAACGGGTGGGCGTCGCCGTACGCGACCGAGGTGGTGGTGCTCATCACGATCTCATCGTAGATGCCACGCGGCGGTAGGTTTGTAGCGGTGCCGACAGGGGCACCGTCTGAGAGGAGCGTCGTGCGGCGTACAACGACCCGGGTCCTGCTGAGCTGCGCGGCCATCGGCGTCGGCGGCGGTCTCGTCGCAGGCGCCTCCGGATACCTCGCCGCGGCCTTCGCGGCATTCGGCCCGCTGTTCTACGGGGTGACCGTCGGCGCGCACTTCCTGCCGAGCATCGTGGCGCTCGCGCTGCTGAAGCGCCCGGGCACCGCGGTGCTCGCGGGCGTCATCGCGGGTCTCGTCGGCGCCGTGTTCGCGCCGTGGTGGATCGGCCGCTTCGTCGGCACCGGCCTGCTCGTCGGCGCGCTCATCGAGCTGCCGTTCCTCATCACCGCGTATCGCCGGTGGCAGCCGTGGATGTTCTACATCGCGGCCGTGTTCTCGGGCGTCGTGCTCGCCGTCGGCGTGTTCTTCGCCCTCGGCGCCGAGCACTACACGCTCTGGGCCTGGGCGATCGCCCTGCCGCTCTGGGTACTGAGCCCGGTGCTGTTCACGTGGATCGGCCGACTCATCGCCGCCCGGCTCGCCAAGGCGGGCGTGGCTCAAGCCGGCGCAGGCGCGGACGCCCGGTAGAAGGCGCGAGCGCGAGAACGCCCGACATGCGAAGAGCGGATGCCTCGTGGCATCCGCTCTTCACTGCTGTGTGGTGATTCGTACCGATCGTGATTACACGAAGTGGTTGGCCCGCTCGAGGTCTTCGGCGAAGTCGATCTCGACCGCGTACAGGTCGGAGATGTCCATGGGCTCGATGAGCAGGCCGTTCTTCTCGATCGCGAGCTCGAGGCCGCGCTCGAAGTAGTCCTGGTCGCCGACCCGGCGCAGGTGCGCGAGGAACGCGGCCTTGTCGCGCGAGGCGATGTAGTTGATGCCGACGGCCTCGCCGAGCCCGCCCTTGACGGTCTTCGAGAGCTCTTTCACGTAGCCCTCGGCACTGACCGTGTACTTGACCTCTTCGTCGGAGACCTTGGCGTGGTTCACCGTGACGAACGACTGGTCGCGCGCGATGAAGGGCAGCGCACGGTCGAGGATGCGCGGGTCGAACACGACGTCGCCGTTCATCCAGAGGACGCCGCCCGACTGCGACGCCTGCAGGGCGCGCATGAGCGACTTCGACGTGTTCGTCTGGTCGTATTCCTCGTTGTAGACGAACGATGCCTGCGGGAACGCCTCGATGATGTGCTCGAGCTTGTAGCCCACGACGATGGTCACGTTCGCGTTGGAGCCGAATGCGTGCTCGATGTTGTCGAACTGCTGGCCCATGATGGTGCGGCCGTCGCTGAGCTCGGTGAGCGGCTTGGGGAGGGATCGCCCGAGCCGGCTCCCCATGCCGGCCGCCAGAATCACGATCTGGGTGGTCATTGCTTCTCCTTCGATGGTTCGGATGCCGCGAAACCCTCGCTTCGAGCCGATGCCCGTGAAGAGGATCGGTTCGTGACGAGAATTTACGTGCGGTTCACCCGGAAGATCTGTTGAAGACACACCGTTATGCCGTGATCCAGCGTAGCGGGCGGGGGTTGCATCCCGCTGAACGAGTTCGCGGTCGTAGTCGGATCGTGATGCGGCGCACAGGGAATGCACAGCCGCCCGGGGCGCGCCGCAGCCCCGCTCAGGCGCGCCGGGAGCACCGAGGTTGGTAGGTTGTCTGGGTGACTTCCGTTTCGCGCTCAGAATACGACGACGAAACTCCCGGAGGCACGGGCACGGGGGTGTCTGCCGAGGGGGGAACGTCCAGCGCGCGCTCGGGTTCGAGTGGCGCGACCGGCGATGCGGCCACGCCCGCGTCTGCGAAGCGACCGGCCGCCCGTCGCCCGGCCGCGAAGAAGGCCGCACCGAAGGGGACCGAGACCGCAGCGGATGCCGCGGACACGAAGCCGGCCGCGACGATGGCGGGCTCGGCCGAGGCGGGCTCGGCCAAGACCCCGGCATCGAAGACCACCGCCGCGACGTCGGCCAAGGCGCCCGCGAAGAAGGCGCCCGCGAAGCGCGCAACCGGTGCGGCCGCCGCGGCGAAGAAGGCGGCCGCCGAGGCCGAGTCCGCGGCGAGGTCCGACGCCGAACAGGTCGCGTCCAAGCGCACGGCGGCGTCGCGCGAGGCGTCGGCAGGTGCCGCGTCGGCCCGCAGCACGGCCGCGAGGTCTGCGCGCACCACGCGCACCACCGCCAAGAGCGATGCTCCGAGCGCACGCAGCCGCGCGGCATCCGAAGCGGCGAAGAAGCGGCAGACCCAGCGGGTCGCCGCATCGATGGCCACCGAGACGACGGCCGCGGAGCGTCCGGCCCGCAAGACGCCGGACCCGGTGGTCCCCGAGGCCGTGGTCGAATCCACGGCGGCCGTCGATGCGATCGACGAGACGACGAACGAACGCCCGACGCCCGAGGCGAAGCAACCGCGAAGCACGGCGGGTTCGCGTGCGGCAGCGGCTGCAACTGCTGCTGCTGCGAGCGCCGCTCCCGCGGATGCGACGGTCGAGGCACCCGCGCAGGCGCCGGCACCTGCACCTGCACCGGAGCGCACGGCGCCCGAACCTGAACCCGCCCCCGAGCCTGTCGCGACCGAGGCTGCGCCCGCCGAGCCGGTGGCGCCCGCCACGGCGGCGGCACCGGAGGTCGTCACTGCGGCCGCGCCCGCTCCCGTGGCGCCCGCGGCACCGTCGGTCGAACGCGACGCCGACCGATCGCACGACGTCGCGGTCGCCGTGATCGCGGCGCCGCAGAAGTCCACGACGCGCAAGAAGCGCACGCTCCGCGTCGCGCGAGCGGCACCTCCGGCCGACGCTCCGCGCGTGCTAGCGATCGACGGACTCGTCAAGACCTTCGGCGGCAACACCGCGGTCGACCACATCTCGCTCGACGTCAAGGCCGGGTCGTTCTACGGCATCGTCGGCCCCAACGGCGCGGGCAAGACCACGACCCTGTCGATGGTCACCGGACTCCTCCGGCCCGATGCGGGCAGCGTGCGCATCAACGACATCGACGCCTGGGCCGATCCGAACGCGGCCAAGCGCGCCACGGGCGTGCTGCCCGACCGCCTCCGCCTCTTCGACCGGCTCACGGGCGCCCAGCTGCTCTCGTACTCGGGAACGCTGCGGGGCCTCGACAACCGCACGGTCCGCGAGCGCAGTGCCGACCTGATCGCCGCGTTCGGACTCGACGACGCGGTCGACCGCCTCGTCGCCGACTACTCGGCGGGCATGACGAAGAAGATCGCGCTCGCCTGCGCCATGATCCACGCTCCGCGACTGCTCGTGCTCGACGAGCCGTTCGAGTCGGTCGATCCGGTGTCCGCGGCGAACCTCACCGACATCCTCGAGCGCTACGTCGCGGGTGGAGGGACCGTCGTGCTCTCCAGTCACGGCATGGACCTCATCGAACGCGTCTGCGACTCCGCGGCGATCATCGTCGGAGGCCGGGTCCTGGCATCCGGAGCCCTCGACGAGGTGCGCGCCGGACAGACGCTCGAAGACCGATTCGTCGAACTCGCCGGTGGGCGCACGGCAGCGGAGGGCATGGAATGGTTGCACAGTTTCTCCGACTGAAACTGCGCCTGCTCGGCAACATCTTCCAGCGCAGCCCATGGCAGGTCGTGGGCGTCTCGCTCGGACTGCTCTACGGGTTCGGCCTCGCGGCACTGCTCTTCGTCGCGCTCGTCGGCCTGCGCACGGTCGAGGACGTCACGCTCATCCGCGACGGGCTCATCGTGGCCGGCAGCGCCACCGTGGTCGGGTTCATCGTCTTCCCGCTGCTCTTCGGCGTCGACGACACCATGGATCCGCGACGGTTCGCGCTCTTCGGGCTGCCCGACCGCACGCTCGCGCTCGGGCTGGCCTTCGCGGCCGCGATCGGCATCCCGGCCACGGCGCTCGGCATCGTGCTGCTCGGAACGGTGGTGACGTGGTCACGCGGGTTCGGCGAGATCCTGTTCGCGATCCTCGGCGCGGCGCTCGCCTTCGCCACCTGCCTGCTCGTCGGCCGCGTGGCCACCTCGATCGCCTCGCTGCTGCTCTCCACGAGACGCGCGAAGGAGATCGGCGGCGTGCTCGGCCTCGTCGTCATCGTGGCGCTCTCGCCCGTGATCGTCGTGCTGGCGACCCTCGACTGGGCCTCGAGCGGCCTGCTGGTGCTCGAGGGCATCGCCGGGGTGCTCGGCTGGACTCCGCTCGGCGCCGCATTCGCCGTGCCCGGTGACGCCGCGGCCGGCGCCTGGGGCGCCGCGATCCTGAAGCTCCTCATCGCCGCCGCGACGCTGTGGGTGCTCTGGCTGGCCTGGCGTGCACTCGTCGCCCGCATGCTCGTGACGCCCGGCCGCGAGGCATCCGCCAAGCAGTATCGGGGCCTCGGCTGGTTCGATCGGATGCCGCATACGCCGGCCGGTGCCGTCGCGGCGCGCAGCTTCACCTACTGGGGCCGAGACGCGAGGTACTGGGTCTCGCTCGTGATGCTGCCGCTCGTGCCGCTGCTCGTGCTCGTGCCGCTCACGCTCGCCGGGTTCCCGCTGAGCGTGACGGCCCTGATCCCCGTTCCGCTCGTGTGCCTGCTGCTCGGCTGGACCCTGCACAACGACACCGCCTACGACAGCACCGCCGTCTGGCTGCACGTCGTCTCGGGCGTGCGCGGTTCGGCCGACCGCCTCGGCCGGCTCGTGCCCGTCATCATCGGCGGCGTCCTCGTGATCGGCGTGGGCTCCGCAGTGACCCTGCTCGCACTCGACGACGACACCGTGCTGCCCTCGCTCATCGGCGTGAGCACGGCGCTGCTCTTCGGCGGGCTCGGCATCGGCTCGATCAGCTCGGCGTGGCTGCCGTACCCGGCGGTGAAGCCGGGGGACTCGCCGTTCCAGCAGCCGCAGTCCACGGGCACGATCTCCGCGCTCGTGCAGTCGTTCACGATGCTCGGCTCGGCGCTCATCGCCGCACCGGCGATCTGGTTCGCCTACCTCGGGCTCACCGACGACGTGCGCTGGCACGCCCTGTCGTTCACCGCGGGCACCGCCGCGGGCGTGATCGTGCTCATCGTCGGTATCTTCGCCGGCGGGCGCATCTTCGACCGCCGCGGGCCCGAGATCCTCGGGGCGGCCCTGCGCGCCTGACGCTCCGCCGGAGTCGGACTCGGGGTGCGCGCGCTCGCGCAGCACGTAGAATCGTGGTCATGATCGCGCCCGTCTCCGCCAGCATCGCCGACCCCGACTCCACGGGCGGGGGCACGTCGGTCCTCGATCGCGAGCTCGAGAAGCTCCTGCAGGACGAGGCGATCGAACCCGGCGACCACGAGCGCTTCTCGCACTACGTGAAGAAGGAGAAGATCCTCGAGTCCGCGATGACCGGCAAGCCCGTCAAGGCGCTCTGCGGCAAGAAGTGGACCCCGGGTCGCGACCCCGAGAAGTTCCCGGTGTGCCCGACCTGCAAAGAGATCTACGAGCGCATGAAGAAGGGCTGAGCGAGGCTCGCCCCGCGTTCACGGCCCGAACCCGGCTCAGCGGTACGTCGTCGGGATCGCGGCCTCACCGCGCCCCAGGCGGAACGCCTCGATCGGCAGTTCCTGCATCGCCTCGGCCCGATGCGCCCGCGCGGCCGCGGTGCCTGAGGCGCCGAGGTACGCGGCATCCGCGACGCCCTCGGTCATGAGCGGCACCAGGAGCGGCCGCAGCCGTGAACCCGCCTCGAACTCGGCCTCGCCGCCGGGGCCGTCGCCGATGAACACGAGCTCCTCGCGGGCCGTGCGCGTGGAATCGAGCCGGCGGGCGGCGTTCTTGCGTCCGCCGACGCTCGCCTTCGACGCCGATGCCTTGGCGACGGAGACCCACTCGCCGGCGTCGTCGCGCCGGGCGACGAGCTTGTAGACCATGCCGGCTGCGGGGGAGCCCGACCCGGTGACCACCGAGGTGCCCACGCCGTACGAGTCGACCGGGGCGCCCGAGAGCCCCGCGATCGTGAACTCGTCGAGGTCGCTCGTCACCGTGATCTTCGTGCCCACGGCGCCCAGTTCGTCGAGCTGCTCGCGCACGGCGGCGACGACGGTGGGCAGGTCGCCCGAGTCGATGCGCACGGCGCCGAGTTCGGGGCCCGCCACGCGAACGGCGAGCTCGACGCCCTCACGGATGTCGTAGGTGTCGACGAGCAGGGTGGTCTTCGGCCCGAAGGCGTCGACCTGCGCCCGGAACGCCTGCTCCTCGGAATCGTGCAGCAGCGTGAACGCGTGCGCGGCGGTGCCCATGGTCGGGATGCCCCAGGTGCGGCCGGCCTCGAGGTTGGAGGTCGCGTCGAACCCGGCGATGTACGCGGCGCGCGCGGCCGCGACGGCGGACCGCTCGTTGGTGCGCCGCGACCCCATCTCGGCGATCGGGCGGCCGAGGGCGACGGAGACCATGCGGGCCGCGGCGCTGGCGACCGAGGAGTCGAAGTTGAGCGTCGAGAGCACGAGCGTCTCGAGCACGACCGCCTCGGCGAAGCTGGCCCGGATGGTGAGCAGCGGCGAGCCCGGGAAGTAGACCTCGCCCTCGCGATAGCCGTGGATGTCGCCGGTGAAGCGGTAGTCGGCGAGCCAGTCGAGGGTCTCGGGTCGCACGACCCGGTTCTCGCGGAGCCACTCGAGTTCGGCGTCGTCGAACCTGAAGCGGTCGATCAGCTCGAGCAGGCGCCCGGTGCCCGCGACGACGCCGTAGCGGCGGCCGTCGGGCAGGCGGCGCGCGAACGCCTCGAAGAGGCTCTCACGGTGGGCGGTGCCATCGCGAAGCGCGGCATCCACCATCGTGAGCTCGTATCGGTCGGTGAACAACGCAGCAGACCCGGTCACCCGGTCAGCCTAGTGGCACCGTGGAGCCGGCCCGGTGGCCGACGCTGCGGACGAGGTCGTGGGCGAGGCATCCGCGGCCTCGCCTAAGCTGGTCAGTTGTGACGGATGCACCGATCGGGATCTTCGACTCCGGCGTCGGCGGGCTCACGGTGGCCCGAGCCGTGAAGGACCAGCTGCCGAACGAGTCGATCCTGTACATCGGCGACCTCGAGCACTCGCCCTACGGGCCGAAGCGCATCGCCGACGTGCGCGGCTACGCGCTCGCGGTGCTCGACGACCTCGTCGCGCAGGGCGTGAAGATGCTCGTCATCGCCTGCAACACGGCCTCGTCGGCCATGTTGCGCGACGCGCGCGAACGCTACGACGTGCCCGTGGTCGAGGTGATCCAGCCCGCCGTGCGGCGCGCGGTCGCCACGACCCGAAACGGCCGCGTCGGGGTCATCGGCACCGCGGGCACGATCTCGTCGCGCGCCTACGACGACGCGTTCGCCGCGGCGCCGCACCTCGACCTGCACACCGTCGCCTGCCCGCGGTTCGTCGAGTTCGTCGAGGCGGGCGTCACGAGCGGCGACGAACTGCTCGCGGTCGCCGAACAGTACCTCGCGCCGCTGCGCGAAGCCGACGTCGACACGCTCGTGCTCGGCTGCACGCACTACCCGTTCCTCAAGGGCGCGATCTCGTACGTCATGGGGGAGCGCGTCTCGCTCGTCTCGAGCGACGTCGAGACCGCGAACGACGTGTACCGCGTGCTCGTCGGCACCGGCATGGAGCGCCGCTCGGCGATGCCGCCGACCTACCGATACGAGGCGACGGGCGGCTCCACGAGCGCGTTCCTCGACCTCGCCCACCGACTCATCGCCCCCGAGATCCCGAGCGTCGAGCTCGTCGAGACGGGCGCGGTCACCATTCCAGACCGCAGCTTCACCATGAACCGCGGCCGACTTCGACAGGAGAACGCATGACCGAGGCATCCGCCCCCATCGTCCGCGCCGACGGCCGCGCACCCGACGACCTCCGCGAGGTGAGCATCGAGCGCGGCTGGAGCGAGCACGCCGAGGGCAGCGCGCTCATCTCGTTCGGCCGCACCAAGGTGCTCTGCACGGCGAGCTTCACGAACGGCGTGCCGCGCTGGATGGCCGGCAAGGGCAAGGGCTGGGTCACGGCCGAGTACGCCATGCTGCCGCGGGCCACGAACACGCGCAACGACCGTGAGGCCGTCAAGGGCCGCATCGGCGGTCGCACGCACGAGATCAGCCGGCTCATCGGCCGGAGCCTGCGCGCCGTCGTCGACATGAAGGCACTCGGCGAGAACACGATCCAGATCGACTGCGACGTGCTGCAGGCCGACGGAGGCACCCGCACCGCCGCGATCACGGGCGCCTACGTCGCGCTCGCCGACGCCGTCGAATGGGCGCGCGGCAAGAAGTTCATCGGCCAGAAGGCGACGCCGCTCATCGACACCGTGTCCGCCGTGTCGGTCGGCATCATCGACGGATCTCCCATGCTCGACCTGGCCTACGTCGAAGACGTGCGCGCCGAGACCGACATGAACGTCGTCGCCACCGGCCGCGGCCTCTTCGTCGAGGTGCAGGGCACCGCCGAGGGCGCGCCGTTCGACCGCCGCGAGCTCGATGCGCTGCTCGACCTCGCGCTCGGCGGCACCGCCTCGCTCACCGAGATCCAGAAGGCCGTGCTCGCCCAGGCGAAGGCGGGCGCGTGAGCCTCGAGTTCGTGCTCGCGACCCACAACCAGCACAAGGTCGCCGAGTTCCAGCGCATCATCGGCGAGCGGATGCCGCAGGCCGTCGTCGTCTCGTACGACGGGCCCGAGCCCGTCGAAGACGGGGTGAGCTTCGCCGCGAACGCGCTCATCAAGGCGCGCGCGGCAGCCGCGCACACCGGACGCATCGCCCTCGCCGACGATTCGGGCATCGTGGTCGACCTGCTGGGCGAGGCGCCCGGCATCCTGTCGGCCCGCTGGGCCGGTCACGCCGCAGGCGACGAGGCGAACCGCCGCCTGCTGCTCGACCAGCTCTCCGACATCGCACGACCGAACCGGGGCGCGGAGTTCCGCTGCACGATCGCCCTCGTCGTGCCCGACGCGCTCATCGCCGGCGGATCCGAGTTCGTCGCCGAGGGCCGTTGGCGCGGCACCGTGAGCTACGAGCCGCGGGGTTCGCACGGGTTCGGCTACGACCCCGTCTTCGAACCCGAGGGGCTCGAGGTCACGGCCGCCGAGCTGCTGCCAGAGGAGAAGAACGCGCGGAGCCATCGCGCGCTGGCCTTCGTCGAGCTCCTGCCCGAGCTCGAGCGGGTCGCGGCGCTGGTCGGCGACCGGGGCATGTAGACACCGACGGATCCGAGCCCTTCGCCGGCTCAGCCCGTGATGAACGCGGTGAGCGTGTCGGCGAACTCGGTGAAGTCGCCGACGCCGCCCTCCTGCAGCAGTGACCAGCCGTGCCCGGCGCCCTCGTTGATGATCGTGACGTCGGTGCTGGCCGTGGCGTCGGCGAGCTCCCGGAGCTTCTCGACCCGCACGACCGTGTCGCGCGGCGATACCGCGAGCAGCAACGGCACCTCGAGCGTGGACGCCACGGCGAGCGTGTCGAAACCCGCGAAGGAGATCGGGCCCGCGAGGTCGGCGACGGCGTCCAGCCGGCCGTCGGCGCCGTCGCGGGCACCTGCGGCGATCGCCGTCGCGCCGCCCATCGAGGCGCCGACCGAGACGACGCGTTCGGCGCCCGAATCGCGAGCCCAGTCGGCGGCGGCGAGGATCGCGTCCGCACCGGAGTCGACGACGTCGGCGCCCGCGGCGCAGTCGGTCTCGCCGTAGCCGCAGAGGTTGACGAGCAGCACCTGAACGCCGTCGTCGACGAGGGTCGAGGCGTACGGCCAGAACCCGCAGGCGTCCTGGTTGTTCTGATGCGTGAAGATCGCCGTGGTCGTGCCGGAGCCCGCGACGCCGACATCGAAGCGCGACTCGCCGACGGGCAGCCACATCGCGCTCGACTCGACGCCCGTGTCCTTGCAGCGTTCGCTCGGCGACTGGGGGCGGTCCTCGGCCCCGGCCCCTGCCGTGCTTGAGCCGGCGTCGCCGGACGCGTCGCCGCATGCCGAGAGTCCCACGGCGAGGCATCCGACGAGGATGAGGGCGGACGCGAACCGGGCGCGGGATCTCAGCATGCTCGGAATGATAAGGGTCCCTAACTCTTGCTGTCGAGCGGATGTCGTGGAACGTCGTGCGCGCGCTCGGGAGGTCACGCGCTGAGAACGCGACTCATTCCCATCACGGGCAGGTCGCGGCATCCGCGCCTACGCTGGAGGGGATGGCACACTCGCACGACCACGCAGACGCGCACGGCGCGGCGAATCGCACCAGGCTCTGGATCGCGATCGCCATCATCGGCGTGTTCCTGCTCGTGCAGGTGGTCGGTGCGGTGCTCACCGGGTCGCTGGCGCTGCTCGCCGACGCCGGACACATGTCGAGCGATCTCATCGGGCTCGTGGTCGCGCTCATCGCGGCGTTCATCGCGGCTCGCCCGGCGACCGACCGGCAGACCTACGGCTATCGGCGTGCCGAGGTGCTCGGCGCGCTCGTGAACGGCGTCATCCTGACCGGGGTCGCCGTGACGGTCGCCGTCTCGGCGATCTCCCGCCTCGTCGAGGGCGCAACGGGCGAGGCGCACGAGGTCGCGGGCGGCGGCATGCTCGTCGTCGGCGTCGTCGGCCTGCTCGCGAACGTCGCCGCGATGCTCGTGCTCCGCGGCGGGGCGAAGGACTCGATCAACCTCCGCGGCGCGTACCTCGAGGTGCTCGGCGACCTCATCGGCTCGGTGCTCGTCATCGCCGCCGCGATCGTGATCGTGCTCACGGGCTTCGACGCGGCCGACCCCATCGCCTCCATCGGCATCGCCGTGCTCATCGTGCCGCGGGCGATCTCACTGCTGCGAGACGTGGTGCACGTGCTCTTCGAATCGGCCCCCGCCGACACGGATGTCGCGGAGATCCGCGAGCACCTGCTGCGAACGCCCGGCGTGGTGGCCGTGCACGACGTGCACGTCTGGCAGATCACCTCGGGCCAGCCGGTGTTCTCGGCGCATGTCGAGGTCGAGGCCGACGTGTTCGCGTCCGGGCGCACCGGGGCGCTGCTCGATGAGCTGGGCGGATGCCTCACCGCGCACTTCGACGTCGAGCATTCGACGTTCCAGCTCGAACCCGCCGGGCGGGCGGAGCAGGAGCAGGGCTCGCACCGCTAGGTCGTCGCAGCCGCTCGCTCGGGGTCTCGGCCCTCGGCCCGGGAGTCAGTGCGCGTGCGGAGGGTCCTCGGGGCCGCGCTCGAAGACCTCGGGGTCGAGCACGAGATGCTCGGCCTCGTCTTCGTCGGTGACGACGTCTTCGCCGGCAGCCTCGGCCTTCTTCGCCTTCGAACGCTCGCGCAGGTAGTGCCAGAGCGTGACGAGCGCCGTGCCGGCGACGGCGGCCAGCAGGATGAGGTCGATGTACTCCTTGACGAAGTCCGCGACGGGCGGGATGTAGCCGATGAGGAAGCCGAAGTAGGTGAGCCCCGCGCCCCAGATGAGTGCGCCGATGAGGTTGTAGAGCGTGTACTTGCGGTAGTTCATGTGGCCGACGCCGGCGGCGACCGGTGCGAAGGTGCGCACGACGGGCACGAAGCGGGCGAGGATGATGGCCAGGGCGCCGAAGCGTTCGAAGAACGCGTTCGTGCGTTCGACGTTCTTGACGCTGAAGATGCCGGATTCCTTGCGTTCGAAGATCGCCGGCCCGGCCTTGTGGCCGATGAGGTAGCCGACCTCGCCGCCGAGGAACGCCGCGAAGCCGATCGCGAGGCACACCCACCAGATGTCGACGCCGAAGACGAGCGAGGTGTGGGTGAGCAGGCCCGAGATCACGAGGAGCGTGTCACCGGGCAACAGGAAGCCCACGAGGAGGCCGGTCTCGGCGAAGACGATGCCGCACACGACGAGCAGTGCCCACGGGCCGGCGCCGCCGATGATGGTCTCGGGGTCGAGCCATGGGATCAGTGCGGTGTTGATCACGGGAACGTGCTCCTGTCGTCGGACACGGCGGATGCCGGATCGCAGGCGGCGTGGGTGTCGTTGAAGTCTACCGAGCCGGGGTGCGCACCGACTGGGTGGGAACCCTGAAATCATCCCCGGGTATGACGGCGCCGCGGCATCCGATCATCAACTGAACGGATGCCGCGGCGAAGGGATCGGGCGGAGCGGGGCTCAGGCCGCGAGGGCCTCGAAGATCGCCCCGTTGAGGCGGAAGGAGGCCTTCGCCTCGTCGACCAGCACGTCGACCTGACCGGGCTGCAGCGCGAGCGCGTTCATGGCCTCGCGGTACCGGCGCTTGTAGCGCACGGGGCCCTCGTCGCCGAGGTCGAAGTCGTAGAAGCTCAGCTGCTCGGGGGTCGCGCCGTAGTGGCGGCCGACGAGCGCGGCGATGGCCTGGCCGCCCGACAGGTCGCCGAGGTAGCGGGTGTAGTGGTGCGCGAGGTAGCGCACGTCGTCGTCGGAGATCGCGCGCAGGTGTGCCGTGTAGGCCGCCGTCGCGGGCAGTGCGGGGTGCGTCTCGCGCCAGTCGGCTGCGCCGAGCGCCGCGAGGTCGGACTCGATCGCGGCCAGGCGCGCGAGCTTCGGGTCGAAGACGTCGGGATCGCCGGCCCGGCTGCCGCGCTCCTCGAGGGCCTCGTAGACCCAGGCGAACTGGGCCAGGTAGCGGGTGTAGTCCTCGAGCGAGAGCTCGCCGCCCATGAGCATGGTGATGAAGCCGCGCGTCTCGGCGTTGCGGTGGTCTTCGGCGGTCGCGGCGCGCACGAGGGCGGCGACGTCGAGCGGTTCGGTGGCCGCCGTGGCCTCGGTGGGGGGAGCGATGGTCATCGGGCGGATCCTTCATCGAGCGTGCAAAAGTAAGGCTTACCTTACAGCCTAGACGATGCGCTGCGAGGTGTCGTGGTGTGTCGGTGGGCGGGGCTAGCGTCTCGGGCATGGAGTACGGGTTCATCTACACCGGCAGCGACCCCGAGGTCGCCGTCGAGCTCGCGGCACTCGCCGAGCAGCACGGCTGGCACGGATTCTTCGTCTGGGAGGGCATCTGGGCGACCGATCCGTGGGCGACCCTTGCTGCGGCGGCCGTCATGACATCGAACATCCGTCTCGGCACGATGCTGACCCCCGTGCCGCGTCGGCGACCGTGGGAGCTCGCGGGGCAGACCATGACCGTCGATCGGCTCTCACGAGGGCGCGTCATCCTCTCGGCCGGGCTCGGCGTGCCCGAGGCGGTCGAGCAGCGCTTCTGGATCTTCGAGTCCGACCCCGGCCGGCGCGAGCGGGCGCAGCTGCTCGACGAGTCGCTCGAGATGCTCGGGCACCTCTGGCGCGGCGAGCCGTTCGCCTACGAAGGGTCGCACTACCGGGCGACGAAGACCGATCAGATGCTGCCGCTGCCGAGCGTTCAGCAACCGCGCATCCCGACCTGGGTCGTCGGCGTCTGGCCGCGGCCGAAGTCGATGCGGCGTGCCGCGCTCGCCGACGGGTGGATCCCCAATTTCGCACCGCCGGGCACCGAGATCACGCCCGAGGCATCCGGGTACACGCCTGAGGTCGCGGCCGAGGCCATCGCCTGGATCCGTCGCGAACGCGAGGTCGCGGGCGTCGCCGAGCGCCCCTATGCGATCACTCAAGAGGGCACGACGAGCAGCACGGATGCCGCGGCCGCAGCAGCGGCCGTCAAGCCCTGGGCCGATGCCGGCGTCACCTGGTGGCTCGAATCCGACTGGAGCGTGCCCGCCGAGCAGATCGAGGCGAAGGCCAGGGCCCGCATCGAGGCCGGGCCGCCCGTCGTGTGAGCGCTGCGTGTGCGGCCGCCGCCGTGTGACGGTCAGTCGCGGGCGAGCACCGTGCCGCATCGCCAGCAGGGGGTCGCGCCGACACCCTCGACGAGGGCGCCGCAGTCGTCGCAGACCCGTGAGAGCCAGCACACGGCGTCGCCGGCGAGGTCGAGTTCGGGCGGTCGCCCGGGCTGCTCTCGGGGCGCCGTCACATTCGGGTCGGCGGTGCCCGAGGCCAAGCGGCGCCGATACCGGTTCGAGGCCGACAAGTTCGCCGCGGCCGGGCTGACGCCGCAGGCGTCGGAGCTCGTGACGCCTCCGCGCGTGCTCGAGTGCCGGTTGCAGTTCGAGGCCCGCGTGCGCCGGGCGACTCCCGGCCTCGACGGCAGCTACCTCATGGTGGAGGCCGAGGTGCTGCGCGTGCACGCGGACCCGGCGATCCTCGACCGCACGGGCGAGCACATCGACCCGACGGTCTGGAACCCGATCGTCGACGCGTTCCGGCACTTCTTCGAACGCGGCGCCGAGGTGGGCTGGCTCGCGTCGAGCCCGACCGCGCCGCATGCGCCGGTCGTCGACCGAGGCTGAGCGAGGGCCGCGGCCCGGCTGATCCAGTGCGGAAGGAGGGACTTGAACCCTCACGCCCGAAGGCACAGGAACCTAAATCCTGCGTGTCTGCCGATTTCACCACTCCCGCGAGTGCCCGTTCAGTCTAGGCGCGACCGAACGGGCACCCGGCAGCGCGTCAGTCGGCCTTGTCGGCCCTCGCGCCGAAGAGCATGCGCGCGAGCACGAGCATCATGGCCACGAAGCCGCCGACGAAGGCGAGCGGAGCCCAGATCCAACCGGCGGTGAAGCCGATGACCGGGATCGCCACGAACGCGACGGTCCAGATGACCGCGGTGTAGATGCCGAAGCGGGCGGCCGACGCCGGGTCGTCTTCGAAGCGAGTGCCGATGGATGCCGCGTCGCGGTGCTGCTGCACGACCCACGGCTTGTGGCGGTTCGTCTGTGTGGCACCGAGGTAACTCAGGCCGCCGATCGCCGCCACGACGGCCGCGCCCGCGAGCACGAGCCAGCCGAGCTCGAGGTGCAGGATGACGACGGGCGTGAACGCGAGGCCCGCGAGCAGCAGACCGGTCGCCGCGCCGTAGCCCGTCGCGCGCCTCGCAGGCATGCGATGGTTCGTGGTGGTCTCCTGGCTGAGGGCGTCGGCCGTGACCACGCCGAGCGCGATGCCGAAGACGGCGGCGAGGCCGATGAGCGCACCGACGCCGAGCGACAGCAGCGGCGTGAGGCCGAGCACGAGCAGCACCAGCGCGGCCGCCGCGACGATCGACAGCACGACGGTGCGCACCACGAATCCGGGCTTGGGTCGAACGCGGTTGCGGAGGGCTGCGGCCGTGGCCGATTCGGAGCGGCCGGCCCCGCGGGCGGATGCGGCGACCGAGGAACCGGCGCTCGCGGCATCCGCGGTGCTCTGGGGGCTCTCGCCGTCGATGAGTTCGCGCACGTCGCCGAGTTCGGCGACGGCCCTGCGCGCGGCGTCACCCTGGGGGAGTCCGGATGCCTCGAGCTCGGCCATGCGGGCGAGCAGGTTGCCGCGGATCTCTTCTTTCAGGTCTTGGATCTCGGGGGTGACCTCGATGCCGGCGAACGCCTCGTCGAGCAGTCGGTGCAGGTCGCCGCCGGAGGAGCGGTGGTCGGTCATGTCAGGAGCCCTTCTTGGCTGCGGGCGCGGTGGGCGTGCCCAGCAGGGAGTCGATGATGGTGCGGGTGGCGACCCAGGCGGCGACGTTCTGCGTGAACGCGGCCCGGCCGGCGTCGGTGATGCGGTAGTACTTGCGGCGGCCGCCCTGCGACTCGTCGCCCCAGTACGCCTCGGCGAGCCCGTCGCGGAGGAGGCGGCGGTAGCTCGCGTAGAGCGTCGCCTCCTTGATCTCGTAGGCGCCGCCCGTGGCGTCGCGGATGAGCTTGTAGATCTCGAAGCCGTAGCTGTCGTGCGCGCGGAGCACGCCGAGCACGATCGTGTCGGTGTGACCGCGCAGCAGGTCGGCGGCGAAGGCGTCGTCTGGCGCGAAGTCGGATGCGGCGCCCGGTGCGCTGTCCTTGGTCATGAAAGGTACTGTACCAGATCAAGTACCAGATCAGAAGTCGACGGATGTCGCGGCGCAGCGCTGCGCCGCGATGAACGCCATCTCCCCGACCGTTGCAGGCCGGCGGACGACCGAACGGGCGGGACGTCCGAAACCGATGGTTTCGGACGTCCCGCCCGTCATCGCCGCCGCGGGGCGGGCGTGCGTGGTCGGCGTGCGGTCCGCTCCTGCGTGCGCTCAGCCGTTGAGGAACGCCAGCGTCTCCGCGGCGGCCCGGTCCGGGTGCTGGAAGATCGACCCGTGCGAGGCGTCGGGGAAGATCACGATACGCGCGTCGGGGATCAGGCCGGCCAGCGTGTGACTGGCGCGGGTCGGGATCATGATGTCGTCGTCTCCCTGGAGGATCAGGGTGGGCTGGGCGATGTCCGCCAGTCGGGCGACGGCGTTCCAGTCGCGCACGCCCCAGTCGAGGATCGCCTTGAAGTACTGGGTGTCCTTCGTCTCGAGCGAGGTCTCGGCGTCCCGGCCCTCCTGGCGCGCGAAGATGCGGCCGAGGGCGGCCCCGCCGGCGGACTGGCTGCTCTCCGTGTGGGCGTAGAAGACGTACAGCACGTCTTCGGCTCCAGGGGCGTCCGGTGAGACCACGTGCGCGACCACGTCGTCGGCCCACTGCTCCATGCCCGGGGCGCCTTTGGGGCCGGTGCCCGCGAGGACCAGCCGGCGCACCCGGTCGGGGTGACGCAGCACGATCGACTGGGCCACGAAGCCGCCGAGCGAGAAGCCGAAGAGGTCGACCACCTGCAGCCGAAGGGCGTCGAGGAATGCGACCGCGTCGTCCGCCATCTGCTCCACGGTGTCGGGTGCGGTGCCGCTCGTGCCGCCGACGCCGACGTTGTCGACCGCGATGACCTCGCGCTCGGCGGCGAGCCGGTCGATCAGGGAGGGATCCCAGTTGTCGAGGTTTCCGCGGAAGTGCTGGAGCAGTACCAGCGGGGTGCCGTCGGCCGATGGCGTGCCGACCCGGCGGTAGGCGTAGTCGACGCCGTTCGCGGCGAGGACGGTCTGGATCTCGGACGTCCCGTAGGTGCCCTTTTCACGTTCGTTCGACATGGCTGTGCCTTCCTGAGAACTGTCGCGATCCGGCCAATATGACCGGTCGTCTTAGATTGACGCTACCACGGTCCGAGCGACATGCCGGCGCGCGCTGCGGTCTTCGCCTTCGACCGCTCGCGACCGCATCCCCATGGTGCGGTCGCGAGCGAACCGTCAGCGCAGAACCGCGTCGAAGGTGATCGCCAGGAAGTCGGAGATCGGTTCGGAGGTCAGCGTCACCTTCGCGCGCGCGACGGCACCCTCCAGTGACGCCACCACATAGCGCGCCAGCGCATCCGCGGCCATGTCATTGGTGATCTCGCCCGCGCGCTGGGCTCGCGCGATGACCTCGGCGATCGCGCCCGTCCAGAGCTCGAAGCCGCGATCGACCTCGGCCCGCAGCGGCTCCGAGATCGCGGAGACGTCGGTGCTGAGATTGCCGAGCAGGCATCCGTACGCCAACCCGGCTCGCGCCCGCTGCTCGATGACCCGATCGACGTGCTCCCGCAGCGCTTCGAGGGGCGGTTTCGAGCTGGTGGAGAGCTCGTTCAGTGCCAGTTCGTCGATGTACCGGCGCAGCACCTCGATGCCCAGGTCCTCCTTGCTGCGGAAGTGGTTGTAGAACGAGCCTTTCGGCACGTGCGCCTCCGCGACGATGTCGTTGACACTGGCCGCGTTGTAGCCGCGTTCCAGCAGCACCCTGGCGGCACCGTCGAGCAATTGATCCCGCAAACTCGCTCTGCCCATGATCGTAGGTTAGATGAACGGTCGTCTTGGCGGTGGTCGGGTGGTGGAGCCGAGCGGATGCCGCGGGGCGGCGTCCGGAGCAGGCACGGCGTCTGTGGATAACTTCACGGTGCTCGTGCGGCGTCACCCCAAGATGGGTGACATGACCGACGCCGTGCGCACCATCACCGACCGGGTGCGCACCCGAGTCCTGCGCGAGGGCGTCGACCTGACCCGCGACACGACCGCGGCCGCGCGCTTCACGCGCGAAGAGGTGCGCCGCTACAGCGAACGCGCGCTCGCCGGCTCGCAGATGCAGCCCATCGACGAACTCGCGACCGTGCGCGACGTCGAGGCGGCGATCACGGGGTACGGGCCGCTGCAGCCCTACTTCGACGATCCGAGCGTTGAAGAGATCTGGATCAACGGGCCGACCCGGGTCTTCGTCGCCCGCAACGGCATGGCCGAGCTCACGACCGTGGTGCTCGGCGATCGCGAGGTGCGCGAGCTCGTCGAGCGCATGCTCCAGCACAGCGGTCGCCGCGTCGACCTGAGCTCCCCGTTCGTCGATGCCTCGCTGCCCGATGGGTCGCGGCTGCATGTCGCGATCCCCGATGTGGCGAGAAGCCACTGGGCCGTGAACATCCGCAAGTTCCAGCGGCGCATCCGCACCCTCGACGCGCTCGTCGATCTCGGTTCGCTGACGCCCGCGGCCGCGGCCTTCCTGCGCGCGGGCGTCGTCGCCGGGGCGAACACGCTCGTCTCCGGTGCCACGCACACGGGCAAGACCACGATGCTGAACGCCCTCATGTCGGCTGCGCGGGTCGACGAGCGCGTCATCACGATCGAGGAGACCTTCGAACTCGACCTCGACGTGCGCGACCTCGTCTCACTGCAATGCCGGCAACCCAGCCTCGAGGGCACCGGCGAGATCTCGCTCCGGCGCCTCATCAAGGAGTCCCTGCGCATGCGCCCCGACCGACTCATCGTCGGCGAGGTGCGCGAGGCCGAGAGCCTCGACCTGCTCATCGCCTTGAACTCGGGGCTTCCAGGCATGTGCACGATCCACGCGAACTCCGCCCGCGATGCGCTCGCGAAGCTGTGCACCCTGCCGCTTCTGGCCGGCCGCAATATCGACGCGTCCTTCGTCGTGCCGACGGTGGCCGCGTGCATCGACCTCGTGGTGCACCTCGGCATCGACTCGGCCGGTCGCCGTCGGGTCGTCGAGATCACGGCGCCGACGGGCGACACGGCACTGGGCGCGGTCGAGGCCGATCGGCTGTTCACCACCGTCGACGGCGTGCTGCGCCCGACCGGGCTGCGACCCCGCCGTCTCGAGAAGTACGACGCCGCGGCGATCGAGCTCGACCGCCTCCTCGGCGAGGCACGCGCATGAGCCTCGTCGTCGGAGCGCTGCTCGGCGTCGGCGTCCTCCTCGCGCTCGCGCCGATCCTCTGGCCGTCGAGAGCGGATGCCGCTGTTCCGAGCGAGTCGGCGATGGGGCGGCGCCTGCGCGACGACCTCGCGCTCGCCGGGCTCGCCGACGTGCCCATTCCGGTCATCGCGGTCGTCTGCGTCGTGATCTCTGCGGTGCTCGGTGCTGTCGCGCACGCCATCATGCAGGTCCCCACCATCACCGTCGTCGCGGCGGTCCTCGGTGCCGCCGCCGCACCATTGGCGATCAAGGCCCGAGCCGACCGGCGTCGGGCATCCAACCGGTCCGTCTGGCCCGACGTCGTCGACCACCTCGTCGCTTCCGTGCGCTCCGGCATGCCGCTGCCCGAGAGCGTCGGAGCCCTCGGAGTGCTCGGGCCGGCCTCGACCCGGCCCGCGTTCGCCAGGTTCGATGCCGAGTACCACCGAACGGGCAACTTCGGACTCTGCCTCGACACGTTGAAGGCGACGCTCGCCGATCCGGTCTCCGACCGCATCCTCGAGACGCTGCGCATGGCGCGCGAGGTCGGCGGCACCGAGCTGACCTCCGTCCTCAGGAGCCTCGCCGGCTACCTGCGTGAAGATGCGGCGCTGCGCGCAGAGGTCGTCGCCCGCCAGTCCTGGATCCGCAACGCGGCGCGCCTCGGCGTCGCCGCACCCTGGGTGCTGCTCGTCGTGCTCTCGGCACGCCCTGAGACCCTGGTGGCCTACAGCTCGCCTGCCGGCGCCGTGCTCATCGTGGTCGGCGTCATCGTCACCGTCGTCGCCTACCTCGCGATGACCGCGCTCGGCCGCCTCCCCGAGGAGCGACGATGGTTCCGCTGAACGCCACCGCGTCGGTCGCGCTGCTCATCGGCGTGCTGTTCGGGGTCGGGGCGTGGCTCGTCGTGAGTGCGATCCCGCGCATCGGCAGGCCGCGACTGGCCGAGCGCGTCGCACCGTACGTCGCCGACTTCTCCGACGAGGCGCGCGAACTGCTCGCGAGGCGCCCGGCCGACCCCTCGCCGGTGTTCGGGGTGGTCCTCGGCCCGATGGGGCGGCGCATCCGCGACGTCGTGACGAGCTGGTTCGGCGGCGGCGAGGTGATCGCGCGCCGTCTGCGTCAGGCGGGAGCCGCGATCGGTGTCGAACGATTCCGGGCGGAGCAGCTCGCCTGGGGCGCGACCGCGTTCGCCGTCGCGACGGCGCTCGCCATCTGGGCGCCCGGGTTCGCGATGCTTCCCGCAGCGGTGCGCGTGGCGACACCGCTGCTCGCGGCCGTCGGCGGCGTGCTCGCGCGCGAGTGGATGCTGCAGCGTCGCGTGAGTCAACGGCTCGTGCGCATCTCCGACGAACTTCCCACGGTGCTCGAGTTCCTGACGCTCAGCCTGACAGCGGGCGAGAGCATGCTCGACGCGATCCGCCGCGTCGCCCGCACCGGATCGGGCGAGCTCTCGCGGGAGTTCGCCGGGGTGGTCGCGGCCGTGGGCGCCGGGTTGCCCCTGGCGGTCGCGATCCGGGCCCTTCGAGACGACCTCGACCACCCCGCGCTCTCGCGTGCCCTCGATCAGGTGCTCGGCGCGCTCGATCGCGGAGCCCCGCTCGCCTCGGTGCTCGCCTCGCAGGCCGGTGACGCCCGCGAGCAGGCGAAACGCACGATCATCGAGCTCGCCGGGCGCAAGGAGATCGCCATGCTCGTGCCGCTCGTGTTCCTGATCCTCCCCATCACGATCGCCTTCGCACTGCTGCCCGGCTATCTGGTGCTGCAGACGGACTTCTGATGCACACCGACCTCATGAACGACACGCCCACCTCACCCATGCGGCGCCCATCGAGTGCCCTCGAAAGGAACATCCATGCGCAAGCTGTTGGCAACCCTGAACCGACTCGACGACGAGCGGGGCGATGTTCCGGGCTGGGTGCTCATCACGTTGATGACGGCTGGACTCGTCCTTCTGATCTGGGGCCTCGCCGGGCCGGCGCTCGAGGGCGTCTTCGAGCAGGCGATCGATCGGGTCAGCGGCATCTGACGCCCGGCGCCCATCGTGCGATCCTCGGCGCGCTCCGGCGGCGCGGAGCAGATCTGCGCGACGAGCGCGGCTCGGCGGTCGCCGAGTTCACCCTCGTCGGCATCCTGCTCGTCGTCCTCGCGCTCGCCGTCGTGCAACTCGCGCTCGCCCTGCACGTGCGCAACACGCTGCTCGACGCCGCGGCCGAAGGTGCACGATTCGCCTCGCTCGCCGGCGCATCTCCTGAAGACGGTGCCGAACGCACACGAGACCTCATCGGCGCGGCGATCTCTTCGGCCTACGCCGAGGACGTCACCGCGGCGACGGTCTCGATCGGCGGCATGGAGGCTGTCGAGATCACGGTGCGCGCGACGCTCCCCGTCATCGGCCTCATCGGCGTCGCGAACGGACTGGAGGTCGAGGGGCATGCTCCGATCGAAGCAGTGGGCTGAGGTCCGCCGGCTCGCACGCGGTCTCGGGCGTCGCCTGGCCGGCGACGCGGGCTCGGCATCGCTCGAGTTCCTCACGGTCGGCCTCCTCCTGTTCGTGCCGATCGTCTACCTCGTGCTGAGCATGTCCGCCATCCAGGCCGGCGCGTTCGCGGTCGAGGGCGCGGCACGGCACGCGGCCCGGATGTCCGCCGACGGCGGCGGTTCATCGACCCGATCGGCCGCGATCGATCAGGCGGTGCGCGTCATCCTCGACGACTACGGGGTCGATGCCGATTCGGCGGCGGTCACCGTCGCCTGCGAGACGCCTGCCTGCGACCAGGCGGGCGAGCGAGTCACGGTCTCGGTGCGAGCGCGCATCGCCCTCCCGATCGCGCCCGAGATGTTCGGTTCCTCGCTGACGAGCGTTCCGGTCGAGGCGACCGCCACGTCGACCGTGTCGCGATTCGCGGTCGGCCCGTGAGACGCCGCCGGCCGGCGAGCCAGGCCGCCGACGAGCAGGGCTCGACGCTGCTCATCGCGATCTTCCTGTCGGTGCTCGCGATCATGATCGTGCTCGTCGTGGTCGCCTCGTCCTCGCTCTACCTCGAGCGCAAGCGGCTCTTCACCCTGGCCGACGGGGCCGCGCTCGCGGGCGCCGAGGCCTGGAACCTCGACGCGGTCTCCCTCGACGACGGCGCCCTCGATGTCGAACTGCAGTCGGCCGCGGTTCAGGCGGCGGTCGCGGCGTACCTCGGCGCGGCAGATGCCGGCGGGGTCCGGCTGGTCGCGGCCGTCTCCGACGACGGCCGCAGCGCCACGGTGACCCTGCGCAGCGAATGGCACGCACCGATCTCGACGGACCTGCTGCCACTCAGCGTGCCCATCGAGGTCACGACGACGGCGCGCTCGGTGTTCCACTGACCGGCTGCCCGGCCGTGCGGGCGCGGGCGTGCGGCACGTACCTGGGCACGTAGCGCCAGAGGATCGCCGCGCCGATGAAGCCGAGCAGGCCCATCGTCGCGCTCGCGGCCATGATCGACACGGCCGAGGTGATCGCCGCGAGCGCGAGCGGAGCGCCTGCCTGGCCGGCATCCGCGATCGTGCGGAACGCCCCGAGGAAGGGCGCCGGATTCGACTTCGGGGCGAGGTCGGCGCCGAGCGTCAGGATGACACCGCTCGACAGGCCGTTCGCGATGCCGAAGAGCACCGCGATGACGGCGAACCAGAGTTCGGCGCCAGGCACGTCGTGCGTGAAGGCGAGCACGAGGTGGCCGATGCCGAGCCCGAGCAGGCCCGGGATCGCGCTCCAGAGGCGCCCGAAGCGGTCCATGACCTGGCCGCTCACGTAGAAGAGCGCGAAGTCGATCGACGCTGAGACGCCGATGATGAGTGCCGCGGCCTCGGGGGCCATGCCGATCGACACGGCCCAGAGCGGCAGGATCACCATGCGGCTCGCCCGCAGCGCGGCGAGCAACCCGACCCCGGTGCCGATGCGGGCGAGCACGCCGCGGTGCGTCACGATCGCACGGAACACGCCGTGGGACGCGGCATCCGCTTCCGGTGACGGTGCTGCCGAATCGATGACCGGCACGGCTGCGGCGCGCGCCTCGCGGGCCGTGCCGAAGACCCGCTCGGGGTCGGGCAGCACGAGCAGCACGACCACGACGACGAGGCACGCCGCGACGAGCACCCAGAGCACGGGCTCGCTCGAGCCCGTCGTGGCCAGGAGCGCCGCGGCGATGAACGGTCCGACGGCCCAACCGGCGCGGAACACCCCCGCGAGCGTCGAGAGCGCGCGGGCGCGCACCGGCTCGGGCACGTAGCTCGTGAGGAACGCGTGCCGGGCGAGCCCGAACACGGCGGTCGCGAGCCCGACGAGCAGCACGCCGATGCCGAGCGCCGGAAGCGTGGGGGAGACGAGCGCGACGAGCACCCCGATCACGGCGAGCACGGACGCCCCGATCATCGACAGCCGTTCGCCGATGCGGGCCACGAGCCATCCGGCAGGCAGGTCGCCGATGAGCTCGCCGACCATGATCATCGCGGCGATGAGCCCGGCCAGCGCGATGGAGGCGCCGCGGTCGGTCGCGACGACCGGGATGACGGGGATGATCGCGCCCTCGCCGATGGAGAAGAGCAGGGTCGGCAGGTAGGCCGGGAGGATGATCGAGCGCCAGGTGAACGGGGTCGTGGTCGAGGTCATCGCCTTCGACGCTACACCTGCACCGCGCGCGCCCCCACCTCGGCGGCGGGCGCAGCCTCGCGCGACTAGGCTGGGGGAGCCATGTTGGATCTTGACCTCACGCAGGAGATCGCCGCGCTGCGCTCCACCTTCCGCGACATCAGCGCCGTCATCGACGTCGAAGCCCTCGAGGCCGACATCGTCCGACTGTCCGAAGAGGCCGGCAAGCCCGACCTCTGGGACGACACGACGAACGCGCAGAAGGTGACGAGCGCGCTCAGTCATCGTCAGTCCGAGCTCGCCCGGGTGAAGAGCATCGACTCGCGCCTCGACGACCTCGAGGTGCTCATCGAGCTCGCCAACGAGATGGGCGACGAAGACTCCGCGGCCGAGGCGCGCACCGAGCTCGTGGCGCTGCAGAAGACCATCGGCGACCTCGAGGTGCAGATCCTCCTCGACGGCGAGTGGGACGACCGGCCCGCCGTCATCACGATCCGCGCGGGCGCCGGCGGCGTCGACGCCGCAGACTTCGCCGAGATGCTCATGCGCATGTACCTGCGCTGGGCCGAGCAGCACAACTACAAGGCGACCGTCATGGACACGAGCTACGCCGAAGAGGCGGGCATCAAGTCCGCGACGTTCGAGATCGACGCGCCCTACGCGTTCGGCACGCTCAGCGTCGAGGCGGGCACGCACCGCCTGGTGCGCATGAGCCCGTTCGGTGCGGCCGGCAAGCGGCAGACGAGCTTCGCCGCCGTCGAGGTCATCCCGCTCATGGAAGAGGCCCAAGAGGTCGAGATCCCCGAGAACGACATCCGCGTCGACGTCTTCCGCTCGAGCGGCCCAGGCGGCCAGTCGGTCAACACGACCGACTCGGCGGTTCGCCTGACGCACCTTCCGACCGGCCTCGTCGTCTCGATGCAGAACGAGAAGTCGCAGATCCAGAACCGTGCTGCCGCCATGCGCGTGCTGCAGGCGCGTCTGCTGCTGCTCCAGAAGGAGCAGGAGGCGGCCCAGAAGAAGGAGCTGGCGGGCAACATCACCGCGAGCTGGGGAGACCAGATGCGCTCCTACGTGCTCGCGCCGTACCAGATGGTGAAAGACCTGCGCACCGAATACGAGGAGGGCAACCCCTCGAAGGTGTTCGACGGCGAGATCGACGGCTTCATCGCCGCGGGCATCAAGTGGCGCAAGCGCAAGATCGAAGAGTAGTTGGGGCAAATGCGAGTCGCTGAGCGTCACCGCGACTTCGGTGTCTAGGCTCGAACGCGATGATCCGCTTCGACTCCGTCACCAAGACCTACCCCGGGCAGGCGAAGCCCGCGCTGAACGAGATCGGCGTGGAGATCCTCCGCGGCGAGTTCGTGTTCCTCGTGGGCGCCTCCGGCTCCGGCAAATCCAGCTTCCTGCGACTGATCCTCAAGGAGGAGAAGCCGTCGAAGGGCACGATCCACGTGCTCGGGCAGAACCTCGGCCAGATCTCCAGCCGCAAGGTGCCCTACTTCCGCCGCGACCTCGGCGTCGTGTTCCAGGACTTCCGACTGCTCAACGACAAGTCCGTCTACGAGAACGTGGCGTTCACGTTGCGCGTCATCGGCAAGTCCCGCGGATACATCCACTCCGCCGTGCCCGAGACGTTGAAGCTCGTCGGGCTCGACGGCAAGGGCAAGCGCATGCCGCACGAGCTGTCGGGCGGTGAGCAGCAGCGCGTCGCGATCGCGCGCGCCATCGTGAACAAGCCGCAGATCCTGCTCGCCGACGAACCGACGGGCAACCTCGACCCGGTCACGAGCGCGGGCATCATGACCCTGCTCGAGCGCATCAACGCGGGCGGCACGACCGTGGTGATGGCCACGCATGAGGCCGGCATCGTCGACGAGATGCGCAAGCGCGTGATCGAGCTCTCCGCCGGCGACATCGTGCGCGACGAGCGATCGGCCGGGTACGGCACGGTCACCGGCACGCTGCCGGAAGACGAGGACCTCGCCGCGGCAGAGGCGCAGGAGCGGGCGGATGTGGCCGAGGCCGCCTCGGCGACCGCCGTCGCGACCGCGGCGGCCGGAAAGCCGAAGCGCGAGCCCAGGTCCAAGGCGAAGCGCGAGGTGCGGCCTGCCGAGGCCACGGCGATGCGCGAGGCGCAGCCCGCCGAGTCCACGGCGCCGGTCACGGCCGCCGCGCCGAAGGTCACGCCCGAGATGATGGCGCACAGCCAGCCCCTCTACGTCGAGCCGGAGGCATCCGACGCGGTCACCGATGCCGCGGCCGAGATCACGGCCGCGGCCACGGCGTCGATCGAGATCCCGAGGGGGTCGAGCGCCACCGACGGCGACCCGGCCGACGCCGACGGCACCGACGAGGCAGCTGACGGCGACGAGTCGACCGATGCCGCGGCCGATGCCAAGGCGCACCTGACCCTCGCCGAGCGATTGGGGCTTCGCGCCCCCGGCGGGCCGCGCGAAGGCGACGACGACCAGGAAGTGGGTCCGACGCGATGAGGTTCGGACTCGTGCTCGCCGAGGCGGGCAACGGCCTTCGCCGGAACATCACGATGGTCATCTCCGTCGTGCTCGTGACGTTCATCTCGCTGACCTTCGTCGGCACTGCCGCGCTGCTGCAGTTGCAGATCGGCCAGATGAAGAACTACTGGTACGAGCGCGCCCAGGTGGCGGTCTACCTCTGCACCGGCCTCTCGTCGACGGCGGGCTGCGCCGACGGCGAGGCGACGCCCGAGCAGAAGGACGCGATCGAGGCGCAGCTGAACTCCGACACGCTCGCGCCGTACATCGACGAGTTCTACTTCGAGGACCACGACCAGGCCTACGAGAACTTCCAGAAGCAGTTCGAGGGCACGCCCGCCGCCGACTACGTGACGCCCGAGGTGCTCAACGAGACGTTCTGGGTGAACCTCGTCGACCCGTCGCAGTCCGACGTGCTCGTCGAGTCGCTCGCCGGCATGCCGGGCGTCGAGGGGGTGGTCGACCAGCGTCGCTACCTCGACCAGATCTTCGACGCGCTGAACGCCGCGAGCTACACGGCCATCGCGGTGGCCGCGGTCATGCTTGTCGCGGCCGCGCTCCTGATCGCCACGACGATCCGGCTGTCGGCCTTCTCGCGTCGACGCGAGCTCGGCATCATGCGCCTCGTCGGGGCATCGAACCGGTTCATCCAGACGCCGTTCGTGCTCGAAGGGGTGTTCGCCGGACTCATCGGATCGTTGCTGGCCGGCGGCGCGGTGGTCGCGATCGTGCACTTCTTCGTGCAGGGCTATCTCGCCGACAACCTCTCGTTCACGTTCGTCGACATCGGCGACGCCCTGCTCGTGGTGCCGCTGCTCGTCGTCGTCGGCGTGCTGCTCGCCGCGGTCTCGGCCGGAATCGCGATCACGAGGTACCTGCGGGTCTGAGCTGCGCGTGTGGCCCGCGCGTCGGCGCCCGCCCCGAGTGCACTAGAGTGAAAGGCTGCTCCGGATGCCCCGGGGCATCCGCGGTTCGCAATCAGAGCGATCCGCAGCGAAGCAGAACAGAAGGAGTGCGCCGTGCCCAGGGAACGCGGTCAGAAGGTGGTGGCGACCAACCGCAAGGCGCGCCACGACTACACGATCGAGGACACCTACGAGGCCGGCATCGTGCTCACGGGCACCGAGGTGAAGTCGTTGCGCGAGGGTCGTGCGTCGCTCGTCGACGGGTACGCGTTCATCGACGGCGGCGAGATGTGGCTCGACGCGGTGCACATCCCCGAGTACACCGAGGGCACGTGGAACAACCACGCGCCGCGGCGCAAGCGCAAGCTCCTGCTGCACAAGCAGGAGATCGTGAAGATCAGCCACCGCACCTCGCAGGGCGGGTACACGCTCGTGCCACTGCAGATCTACTTCGCCGACGGGCGCGCGAAGGTCGAGATCGCGGTCGCCAAGGGCAAGCGCGAGTACGACAAGCGCCAGGCCCTGCGCGAGAAGCAGGACAAGCGCGAGGCCGCCCGCGCGATCTCGAGCCGCCGCAACCTCGGCGACTAGGGTTCGCGCACCGGGTCGGCCGGCGTGCCGTACATGCTTGCGGGCGAACCTCCCAACCCTTCCACGAATCGGCTGAGCGTGCGGACGGTGGCCCGGAGGTCTTCCGCGTCGAGTCCCGAGAAGGCGGCGAGTTGCGACCGAGCGAGCAGTCGGTCGCCGAGGCGCACGATGTCGGTGCCCTCCGGCGTGAGTTCGGCGACCTTCTCGCGTCGTGAGATCGGCGAGACCGAGGTCGTGAGGAGCCCCGCGTTCTGGGCATTCTCGATCTGTCGACTGACGGTGCCCTTGGTGAGGCCGAGATAGTCGGCGACGGTCTGCTGGTTGAAGGCGCCCGGTCGCGCGTCGATCACGCTCAGGACCAGGAACTGCGCGAGCGAGACGCCGATGCCCTCACGGAAGAGCTCCTCACCGGCGCGGTCCATCAGTGCGGCGCTCTTGCGCACGAGGAACCAGAAGTTCGCGATCTCGGCATCGGTGACGTCCATCGCATCATCGTACCAAATGGTTTGACAGCCAACCGTTGCGTATGCAACGGTTGAGCATCAAACCAAAGGAGAAATCATGAGGGTCGCGCTCATCATCGATCACCCCTACACGCTCGCGTCGAGCGAGGATGTGCCGCATCGACGCAGCTTCACGGCCGCCGTCGCAGTCGCCGCCATCCGCGGACTCGAGGCCGCGGGGCACGAGGTCGACGTGATGGATCTCGTCGCCGACGGCTTCGACCCCGTCATGCGCCGCGAAGACCTGGTCGCCTGGCGGCTGGCTTCGACGGCCGATGCGCTGGCCGAGGACTACCAGCGGCGGGTCATGGCGGCCGAGCACCTCGTGTTCGTCTTCCCCATCTGGTGGGAGGCGATGCCGGCCGCGACGAAGGGCTTCCTCGACAAGGTGCTCACGAAGGGCGTCGTGTTCAGCGAGGACCCCGCGGCCAAGGGCAACCCGTTCACGAATCTCCTCACTCGGCTGACCGGGGTGAGCGTGCTCACCGTGATGACCACGCCGCATGCCGCCTACCGATGGTGGTTCGGCAACCCGGTGATCAAGATCATGTTCAAGGGCACCTTCGGCAAGATCGGCGTGCGCAATCTCTCGTGGACGAACTTCGACCGGGTCTCCGAGCGGTCCGCGAGCGAACGGGCGAAGCTGCTGGCCGAGACGGAGCTTCGCTTCTCACGCCTCGCGGTGCCTGCGAAGACCTCTGAGCGGGCTCCCAGCCGCCGACTCGCGAGGGCGAGGTAGGCTCGACGCGATGGAGACCTCGACGCGCATTCCGGTTCCCGGCACCTACAACTTCCGCGACGTCGGCGGGCTCTCCGCGAGCGCCGGCACGGTGCGCGACGGCGTGCTCTTCCGCTCCGACGGGCTCTACCGCATCGGTGCAGACGGCCGGGCGAAGCTGCAGCAGCTGGGCGTCGGCATCATCATCGACCTCCGCGACGAGCAGGAGGCCGAGCGCATGCCCGACGATCTCGAGGGGCTCGACCTCGAGGTGCTGCGCCTGCCCGTCTTCGAGGGGTCCGGCGCGTCGCAGGGTGCCGCCGGCATCTCGCTCGAGGCGCTCTACGAGCGCATCGTCACGATGCACGCGTCAGTGGTCGTGAGCGCCGTTCGCGAGATCTCGAGCGCGGGCGAACGTGCCGTCGTCGTGCACTGCACGGCCGGAAAGGACCGCACGGGCGTCGTCGTCGCGCTGACGCTGCTCGCGGTCGGGGTCGACCGCGAGCAGGTCATCGAGGACTACGCGCGCACCGAGGCGAACCTCGCCGGAGAGTGGCTCGAAGAGATGATCGAGCTCATCGGCCGCTACGGCGTGCCCGACACTCCCGCGCTCCGCACGCTCATGGGCGGCAGCCCGCGTGAGGCGATCGAGGGTGTCATCGAGACGATCGAGCGCTCGCACGGGTCGACGCGCGAGTACCTGCTCGAGTCCGGCCTGACGCTCGCCGAACTGTCGGCCCTCGAGACGCTGCTCGTACGGGCCGACTGACGGCACCGGCGAGGGCGTCGTCGTCGCACATCAGCCCAGTCCGAGGAAGAACTCCACGGCCGCCAGCGGTCCGTCGAGGTCCTGCGTCGTGCCGCCCATGATGCGCGGCTGCGAGTAGACCGGATTCGGCACGACATGCCCGCCGCCCTCGACGGTGTAGAGCACGACCGGCGCATCCGAACCCGCACCGTAGACGGTCTCGGTCACGTCGCTGTCGTCGGTCTCGACGCCGTTCGCGACCTTCACCGGAGCGGTTGCAGTGGTGACGCCGTTGCGCTCGGCCCAGAGCCGCGCGGAATCGGCGGCCGAGTCGACCATGCCGAGGTCGCTGCCGAAGGCGCTCGCCTTGCCGCCCTCGAACGGGTTGATGGGGTCGGCGGTGCCGAGCACGAACATCGCCGGCTCGGGGGTGCCCGAATCGGCGCAGGCGAAGTTCTCGGGCTGCGGCAGCGCGGCCGCGAACGCGGCGAAGCCGGCGACGAGATCCGGGCGTTCGGCGCCGAGGCGCATCGAGAAGTGCCCGCCGTTCGAGAGACCGGTCGCGAACACGCGCGAGGGGTCGATGCCGAAGTCGTCGGCGGCCTGGACGACCATGGCCTCGGTGAACGCCAGGTCGTCGATGTCGTCGATGCGCGCCGGGTAGGGCGTCGAGGTGCGGCAGTCGTGCCAGGTCTTCTCGTAGCCGTCGGGGTAGACCATCACGAAGCCGCGCTCGATCGCGAGTTCGTCGAAGCGGTAGCCGGTGACGGTGCGCATCTGGTCGCCGTTCGAGTTCGAGCCGTGGAAGGCGAACACGAGCGGGGCATTCGCGGGCAGGTCGTCGGGCACCACCACGGTGTAGGTGCGCTCGAGCCCGTCGACGGTGATCGTGCGGTGCTCGATGCTCGCGGCCAGCTCGGGTTCGGCCGGCGTCGGGGTGTAGAGGAACCATCCGGCGAGGGCGCCCACGACGAGCGCGAGGCCCCCGACGATCGAGCCGGCGATGATGAGCCCTCGTCGCAGTCGCGAGCGCTTGCGGGGCTTGGGGGAGTGATCGGCGGCCATGGGGGTGGCGTGCGTGACCATGCTGCTCCTTTGCAGTGTCGGGCGTGCGTATCGGGCGTGCGGTGTCGATGGTGCGCCGATCACAATACCAAACGTCGCAAGGTTTTAGGACACGCTCGTGACACGCTCAGCGTGCGGTCAGGACGAGCCCAGGATGCCCTTCGTCAGGCGACTTCCGCCGCGAAGCGCGCCTCGACGGATGCCTCGATCACGAGGTCCTGCGGCGCGAATTCGGTCGGCGCCCCGCCGCTCGAATCGGCCACGGATCGCATCATCATGACCTTGGGCGCGGTGGCGGGGATCGCGGTGAGCAGGCCGTGGTCGGCGAGCTCGATCGCGACCGGTTCGCCCAGCCCCAGTGCCGACGCGTAGACGCGGGCCTTCGCGACGGCGTCGGCGACGGCCGCCCGTTGCGCGGACTCCTGCACGCGCGAGCGCGTGGCATCCGTCAGCCGCCACTGCACGCCGCCCACGGTGAGGTCGGCCGACCCGGTTGCGTCGCCGACCCACTCGCCGAGGCGCACGAGGTCGCGGAAGACGACCTCGACGTCGGCGCTCGCCTGGTGCACCAGGGGGAGCAGCTTGCCGTCGGCGTTCCAAGGGCGATGCGACCACGCGCGCAACTGGTCGGACGACCAGGTCTCGAGGGCGCCGGATGCCTCGAGCTCGCGCACCTCGACGAGCAGACGCGCGTGCGCGGCACGGGTACGAGCGGCGATCTCGTCACGGTCGGGGCCCGACGCGCCCGCCGAGAGCGAGACGGCGGCGAGTTCGGGCGGGACCCGGTGCTCGGCGTGGCCGGAGACGGAGATCGTGGTCGGCATGGTGGCCTCTCGTCGGGGTGCGTGGTCGCGCCCAGCCTAGGCCGCGGAACCGACATCCGGCCTGCGAGCCTCGGTCGGTGCCCTCAGGCCGGCATGCGCGCCGGCAGCACCCCCGCCCCGTCGAAGAGCCGCTCGAAGACGATGCCGCGGTCGAACTGCATGGCGTAGGCGCGCGCCGCAGCTGCTCGTTCCGCCCGCTCGCCGGGCGAGAGCGCGATCGCGGCGTCGATCGCGGCGGCGATCGCGTCGGGGTCCTCGACGGGCACGATCGCGGCGTGGTCGCCGACGGCCTCGATGATGCCGCCGGTGTCGGTCGTGATGACCGCGCCGCCGCCCGCGAGCATCTGCTCGGCCAGGGCGATGCCGAACGTCTCGACGAACTCCGGCCGTGGCTTGCTCGGCAGCACGTACGTGGCGCAGCCGGCCATGAGGTACGGCTTCTCCGCGTCGTCGACGTCGTCGAGGAAGCGGATCCGGTCGGCGAGCGGCGACCGCGCCGCGAGCTCCCGCAACGCCCGTTCCTCGGGCCCGCGGCCGACGATCACGAGCTGCAGTGCGTGCCGGGCCGCCGAGCGTTCGTAGCCCGCGATCAGGTCGTCGACGCCCTTCGCCTTGGTGAGCCTGGAGAGGAAGAGTACGTACCCGTCGCGCTCGAGGCCGCGCATCGCGAGGGTCGCCTCGATCACGGCCGGGTCCAGGTCGAGGTATGCGGAGGTGTCGATGGCGGGGTAGGAGATCGCGATGCGGGCGCGGCACTGCTCGGCGAACTGCGTTCCGTGCACGGCGTCGATCTCGGCCGCCGACGACACGATGAGATCCCGTGTGTACTCCGAGACGGCCACGCAGTGGTCCTGCGAGAGGTAGCTCGAGAGCACGTGGGCGGCGGCACCGAAGCGCCCCTCCTCGACGCAGGAACGCACGACGTTCGTGACATCCGATCCCACTGCCTCGGCGATCGTCGTCACGTTGACCGGGAGCCCCGTGTTCCAGGCGGCCCGCACGGCATCGGCGACCGCGATCGTGTGCGGACTGAGGTAGAGCGAGAGGCAGACCGTGGGCACCCCGTCAGTGAAGAGCTCGATGAGCCGGCCCGTGATGCCCGCGAGGTAGCGCCCATCGGGCACCTTGTAGTCGCCGACGGGGTCGGGCCGCTCGACGAGGATGCCCTCGCTGTAGGGGAGCATCGTGTCGAGCGGCTTGAGGGGGAGGCCGGTCGCCTCGAGGCGGTCGATCGGCCAGGTGATGATGCGCACCTCGTCGAACCCTCGGAGGCGGGCGGCCTCGGCGAGGTTGCGTCCCTCGACTGAGTGGCCGCAGATCACGGGATCGGCGCGATTGACGATCACGAGACGGTTGCGCGGGATGGTGTTCATGATGCCTCCTCGATTCGAGCGGTCGGAGTTGCGGAGTCGGGTGTCGGGGAGTCAGGTGCTGGGTGCCGAGGAGGGCGGGCGGGCGGTCCGCCCCCAGTCGCCGGGTTCTGGTCCGAGCTCGATGAGCAGTCGGCCGCCGCGGTGCAGCTCGCCGCCGCGAAGCCAGGTGCGCTCGAGCGGGTCTCCGTTCAGGCTCGCGGACTGCACGTACTGCGGCGGGCCTCCGGCCTGCGGCTCGACGAAGCCGCGCGTCGCGATCGTGAGATCGCCGTCGCCCAGGCGGAGTTCGCTCTCAGCGAACGAGGGTGCGTTCACGAGGAACAGGTTCTGACCGGCCACCGGGAACAGCCCGAGCGAGGCCCACACGTACCAGGAGCTGAGCCCGCCCGAGTCGTCGTTGCCGGGCAATCCGCCACGACCGACGCCGAACTGCTGGTGCACGGCGTCGTGCACCACCTCGGCGGTGCGGTCGGGGCGCCCGGTGTAGTGGTAGGCCCACGGGGCCTCCATGTCGGGTTCGTTGTTCAGGCCCTCGAAGCGGCCGAGCGCGTAACCCGCGGCGATCTCGTCGATGCCCGGGCGGATGCCCGGCTGCCGCACCGGGTCCGCGCCGTAGCCGAAGAACGCGTCGAGCATCGAGGTGAACGCCTCGTCGCCGCCGGCCAGGTCGATGCGGCCGCGCATGTCGTGCAGCAGCCGGAACGAGTAGTTGTGCTTGCTGCCCTCGTAGAACGTCGAGTCGTGCAGGAGGCCCGTCGTCTCGTCGAAGGCGTTGCGCCAGCGGGTCGCCAGCTCGGTGAACTGCTGGGTGAGCGCGCGGTCTCCGACCCGCTCGGCGACCTTCGCCGTGCACCAGTAGCCGTAGGCGAGATCGAGCGTGTGGCTGATGGGATGCGCCACGCCACGCAGCAGGAAGTCCTCGCCGTACGTGCGCCTGAGGTCCGCGTTCATGTTCACGAGCGCCCAGTCCCAGTCGATGCCGGGCAGCCCGAGCTGGCAGAGGTCGGCGAGGAAGGTCTGCGCGAGCGCGCTGCCCTGCCGGGAGAACCGGTCGCTGCCGCGCGCCATGCGGTAGCCGATGGGGAAGTTGCCCTCCTCCTCGCAGATGGTGAGCAGGGCCGAGCCGAGTTCGACCGCGCGGTCGGGCATGAGCGCGGTGATGAGCGGCAACTGGGTGCGGTAGATGTCCCACATCGTCGACAGGTCGAACACGAACGGCCCATCGGTCGGCCAGAACGGGCTCTCATCGGGCGCCAGGCACGGCTTGATGAGCGAGTGGTAGAGCGCCGTCGAGAACACCGTGTCGCGGTCGGTGCTGGGCGTGTCGACCGTGATCGCCTTGAGCTGCCGGCGCCACGCCTTGCGTGTGCGCTCGCGTCGCGCCGAGAACTTCGGCGCCCCCTCGCCGCAATCGGCGCGCAGGTTCGCCTTCGCCTGTTCGACTCCGCGCAGGGAGAACCCGATGCGGACCTCGACCGACTGCCCGGGCTCGCTCGGGCCCGCCCACATGAGCCCGAACGGTCGCAGGGTCGTCGGGCGGATGTGGTCGAACGCGAGTCGCGTGCCGCCCGGCATCAACCGACGGTCGTACCAGAGCATCTGGCGCCACGAATGCGCATCGCATTCGATGTAGACCGCCAGGGGAGTGCCCTCGACGACGATCTCGCCCTGGGCGATGCCCGGCCCGATCGACTCGAGTCGTGCGCGCAGCGGAATGGTCTCGCCGTACGGGATGCCGAGGCCGCCGAGCGAGAAGTCGATGACGATGCGCGCGCTGCGATGCCGGGGGAACGTGTACCGGTGCACCGCCGACTTCGGCCCGACCGTGAGCTCGGCGCGGATGCCGTTCTCGAGCGTCGCGCCGTAGAACCCGGGCTCCGCGGTCTCCTCGCCGATCTCCCACTGCCGGCCGAGCTCGTCGAGGGGCTCGATCATGGGCGTCACGCGGAAGTAGTTGTAGTACTTGCGGATCGCACCGGTGCCCGATTGCTGGAAATGCGTGAATCCGGATGCCACGGGCCGGTCGTGGATGCTCGTGGGCACGCCCTCGGTGCCGAGGTCGTAGCGGCCGTACCCCGTCGGATAGGCGCCGGAATAGGCGCACGCCGAGACCATGCCGAGCGGATACGTGGCGCCCGGATGCGTGTTGCCGACCTGCGGCTTCGGCCACCACCAGGTGGCCGCCAGCCCCGTGGGCGGCGGAAGGTCGGTGACCTCGGTGCCGATGAACGGATCGACGCGGCGGATCACCGGGCGTGGCCCCATCGCGTGCGCATCGTGCTCATGCAGGGACGCTACGGGCTCGGCGCCCGCGGTGGGTTACGGTCGCGTGAACGATGGCGGGCGCGTGGTGGCGTCGGCCCGCGGCATCCGCTCGGGGCAGGGATGCGGCATCCGCTGGTGATGTCGGTCGAGAGGGAATGACAGCGGGCCCGCGCTGTTGTAGTCTGTAAGGCCGCCTGATCTTCGAGATCGTGCGGATTGGAAACTCCACAGCGTGTGACAACGGCTCGCCGAACCGGTACGACCGGGCGGTGTTCATGGGGATGATCGGTTTCGACATCGTCTGCGAACCCACGAGAAGCGGGCCGAGGATCCAGGGTTATCTCGTAAACGATCTCTGGAAACCAATAACTGCCAATAAGTCGCAGTCTGACTTCGCCCTCGCTGCTTAAGCGAGCTCGATAGTCCGTCAGCCCGGGTTCGTTCCCGCCCCGGTCGCTGGCGTCATTTAGGGAACTCGCTGTACGTCGTCGCCTGAGCGCCGTACGGGACTTCACTCGGGCTGGGCCTGTCGACTTGGGTGCCTGTGGCAAAGGTCGGGGCCGAGTAGAACGCTTGCACAGGATGCGCCCGGAGAAGGCGTGGAATCACAGCGATGGACGGGGGTTCAATTCCCCCCATCTCCACCATCGGCCGTTGTCGCACGTTGTGGAATCTCAGCGAGAGGCCGTCCTTCGGGGCGGCCTCTCGTCGTGTCACCCGGCTTGGCGAGCAAGTCCGGCCCGCAGCCCCAGGATCGTCTCGAGCGTGGCGCGTGATCCGCTTTCATGCAGCGAGCGCAGTGCGCGAACGTACGGTTCGGTGAAGCGCGGGTCATCGACGACATCGCCGAAGAGCTCCCGGTCTGCGATGAACGCGGTCGGTTCCGACGGGTACCGCGCGGCGGCGGAGGTGAGGCGATCCTCGAGCCGGTCGACGATGGCGATGGGACCGCCGTGCTCGTCGATCCCCTCGGCGTACCGAGCCCAGCTCGCGACGATGGCGGCCGAGAGCTCGACGGAGCGATCCGAGGCCAGGTTCTCGCGCACGACGGGCATGAGCCATTTCGGGATCCGATCGGAGCTCTCCGCGCACAGGCGGGCGACGGTGTCGGCGACGTACCCGTTGGTGAAGCGCTCGATCAGGCGATGCTTGTACGCGTCGAGATCGACGCCGGGAAGGGGTGCGAGGGTCGGGGTCGCTTCTTCGTCCATGTACCTCAGCAGGAAGCGGGAGATCAGGGGGTCGCCGACGGCGTCGTGAACGACACGGTACCCGGCGAGGTATCCGAAGTAGCACAGGCCTTGATGACTGGCGTTCAGCAGGCGCAGCTTCATGAGCTCATGCGGTTCGACATCGTCGACGATCTGCACGCCGACGCGCTCGAATGGCGGGCGTCCGGCGGTGAAGGAGTCCTCGAGGACCCACTGCGTGAAGTCTTCGCAGACGACGGGCCAGCCGTCTTCGATGCCGTACCGGGCGGCGACGTCGGCGCGGTCGGCGTCGGTGGTGGCGGGGGTGATCCGGTCGACCATCGAGTTCGGGAACGCGACGTGCTCGTCCATCCAGTCGGCCAGGGTCGGGTCGAAGGCACGCGCGTAGGCGGTGAAGCTGCGCCGGGCCATGTTGCCATTCCCCTGGACGTTGTCGCAGCTCATCACCGTGAACGGTGCGATGCCGCGGTCGCGTCGGAGCCGGAGAGCGGCGACCACGAGGCCGAATACGGTTCCTGGACGGTCGGGATGAGCGAGATCCGCTTGCACGTCCGGGTTGTCCAGGTCGAACGCGCCGCTCACCTGGTGGAAGTTGTAGCCGCCTTCGGTGATGGTCAGCGACACGATCCGCACATTCGGATCGGCCAGGCGTCCGACGGCGGCGGCCGGGTCGTCAGGGGCGAAGACGTAGTCGATGATCGAGCCGATCACGCGTACGTCACGTGTGCCGTCGGGGTTCTTCACCACGAGCGTGTACAGACCGTCGGAGGCGGTGAGCAGGTCGCGCATGCGTTCGTCGGATGGCAGGACTCCGAGGCCGACGATGCCCCAGTCGTGGGCGAGACCGTCGTTCATGAGACGGTCCAGGTACATCGCCTGATGTGCTCGGTGGAAACCGCCGACTCCGATGTGCACGATGCCAGCGGTCACCGAGTCACGGTCATAGGCGGGCCGCTGCATCTCGGCGGGCAGCGTGGTGAGGTGGGCGTTGTCGAGTTCCATGATCGTCATCTCTTTCATCGGGGATTGCGGATGTGTTGCGTCGGGTTGCGCCTATGAATCGACCGCGCCTGCCGCGAGGGAGGCGGTGGCGGAGCGGGACGGCCGCCGGTCGATACCAGGCTGGGTGCCGCGGAGGAAGGCGGACATCACGGCGGCCACGAGGTAGAGGACCGAGAACAGCAGGACGAGCCCGAAGGCGCCGAGCGGCACGTAGAGCACGGCGACCAGCAGCGGTCCGACGAACACGGCCGCTCCGATGCCGAGGTTGTAGGCGCTCATCGCGGCACCCGGGTGAGCGGGTGCGAGCGACACCGCGATCGCCGAGAGCGGGACGAACCCGGCCAATCCGATGCCGAACACCGCGCCGCACAGCAGCGTGAGCGGGTATGCGGAATCCCAGCCATGCGACGTCGCGAAATCGGGAACCACGTACAGCGAGAGCATCGACACCGCGCACAGTGCGGCTCCGAACCACACCACGGTCCGGCTCCAGCCGATGCGATCGCCCAGCCAGCCGAAGAAGAGGTTGAACGGGATGTTCACGGCGTAGATCACGGTGGTGAGCAGCAGGAAGTGCCCGACGGACCAGCCGAATCGGTCCACGAACAGTGCCGGGAAGAAGATCGCCATCCCATACGTGGGAACCGAGTTGATGGTGCGGGTCAGCATCACGAGCAGCGACTTGGGCCTGGTCATCAGCAGTCGCAGCCCGAAGGTGAGCGTCCCGAAGACCTGCCCGGCGTCGTCCACGAGTGGGTGGCGTCCCGTTCGGTCGGTCACGCCGAGGAACGCCGCGGCGCTGCCGACGATCACGAGCCCGAGTGACACCCAAAGGGTCTGGTAGTAGCTCAACTGGAAGATGTTCAGGCTCGCGGACGCCAGCAGCGCCCCCAGAGTCGGCAGCCCGGCAGTGAATGCGACGTAGAACCAGCCGATGGCCCGCGCCATCCGCTCCGCCTGCGTGGTCGCTCCGATCCACACGAGGAACCCGTACGCGAAGAATAGATACCCGACCCCGCGCAGGCCGTACAGGACGAACACCAGGACTGGATCGGTCCCGTTCAGGGCGACCAGGAGGAACAGCACCTCGAAGACGATCCAGGTGACGGCGCCGATGATCATCACCCGCCGAGGACCCCACAGATCGGACAGCGCCGCCGAGAAGAATGCCGCGATGGCGACCACCACCCCGTAGACCGTCACGAGCGTGCCGACCCGTTCGTTCGAGAAGCCGTGGTCGTCGACGAGGAAGGGCGCGAGGATGTTGGTCTCGACACCGTCGCCGATCATGAACAGTGCCAAGCCGACGAATCCCCAGATGAGATGGCGGGGCAGGCCGAGACGATCGAGCACCCCTTCGGAAGGCGATGCCGACGGGTCGCGGCCGTCGTGGGATATGTTCGCGGGCTGGTTCGTGTGAACGGGCATGTGTGCGTCCTCGCACCCAGGGGATCTGCATCCATCGCCGATCCATGTAACGGTTAACGTAACAGACGTATCCATAATGTCACACAAGGATCTCAAAGATCCCAATCCTCTGGTATCAGCACGGCTAGGTGTAACATCGAGGTGTGAGCAACGCAGCCACTCCTGACGACGGCATCGACCCGGCCGGACTGTCCGCACCACGTGCGAGGTCGGCCGGGGTCCGGCAGGAGCGCATCCTCGACTTCGCCGAGACCCGTCCGCAGGTACGGGTGGAGGAGCTCGTCGTGATGCTCGGAGTGAGTCGGATGACCGTGCATCGCGACCTCGCCTCCCTCGTCGAGCGGGGCCTCGTCGAGCGCGTTCGGGGCGGCATCCGTCGAGTCGCCCCGCGACTGACCGAGACCGACTTCCAGTTGCGTCGGTCGGTTCGCACCACGACGAAGAGAGCCCTCGCCGCGCGCGCGGCCGCACTCGTCTCCGACGGTGACATCCTCGCCCTCGACGACTCCTCCACCGTGTCGGAGATGATCGATCCGCTCGCCTCCCGACTCGACCTCACGGTCGTGACGCATTCGCTGTTCCTGATGCGCGCGATCAGCGAGCGTCGGCTGAACGCGGCGCTCATCGGCCTCGGCGGCGACTACTACCCCGAGACGGATTCGTTTCTCGGGCACGGTGTCGCTCAGCAGGCTGCCGAACTCCGCGCGGACCTGGTCTTCGTCACCTCCACGGCGTTGCGCGGCGGTCAGCTGTACCACCCCGACTACGAGGCCGGCATGACCAAACGCGTGCTGCTGGGCATCGCCGACCGCAAGGTCCTCCTGCTCGACGCCACTCGCTTCACCGGGCAGGGGCTCTATCAGGTCGCTCCGCTGTCGGAATTCCAGGACATCGTCGTGGACTCGGCTGCCGGCTCCGAGCACATCGAGGCGTTCCGCGATCAGACCGACGCCGTTCTGCACGTCGTCGACGTCCCCTGAGTGCCGGCGCGGTGGTCGATCACGCCTGGATGGTCTTCGGGTACGAGCGCTGTGCTCGTCGATGACTCTTCTCCGCACCGGCGATTCTCGCGGTCGGTGCTGCGTTCGGCTCATCAGCTCGGAGTGACGTCGTCGTCCTTGTTCGCACCGGTTCAGGTCATCGGTGCGGATGCCTCGTGCAGCAGTTGCCGGGCGCGTTGCGCAGCGGGGTTGTGGAGCATCGACCGCTTGACGCGGAGCATGATGCGGCGACGCACGCCCGCATCGCGGATCGTGGTCATCGTGGTGCCTGGCGGCAGGCAGATGGCGCCGAGCCGCGGCAGAACCGTGATGCCCACGCCGTGCGCGACGTAGTCGAACGCACTCGTGTAGTCGGGGGCCTGCAGGCGGAACCGCGGCACGAAGCCGGCCGCCGCGCAGCCGGAGATCACGATCTCGCGGCAGGGGCCACGGCTGAAGTCGTTGTCGACCCAGGGCTCGGCGGCGAGCTCGTCGAGGCCGACCGACTCGCGACCAGCGAACCGATGCCCCTCGGGCAGCACCGCCACGTAGTCCTCGGTGCGGAGCTCCTCGAGGTCGTAGGCGTCGCTCGTGCCGTCGGCGACGGCCGGGTCGCGGTCGCCGCGCACGGACTCGGCGACGTAGAGCTCGAGGTCTGGATCGCCGGTGAGCTGGCCGCGCACCTCGATCATCGAGAGCTCGAGCCGCAGTTGGGGGAACTCGCGGGTGAGCGCCGCGACGACCCGGGGCATCCACGCGCGGTTGGCAGACATGAAGGTGCCGATGCGCAGCGTGCCCGTGCGCCCCGTGCGCAGGTCGTCGACGGCGCCGTCGAAGTCGGCGAGGTGATCGAGCACGCGCGTCGCGCGCTCGGCGACCGCGATGCCCGCGGCCGTCGCGACGATGCCGCGGCCGCGTCGCTCGACGAGCGTCAGCCCGGTCTCGCGCTGCAGGGCGCTGACCTGCTGGCTCACGGCGGAGGCCGTGTACCCCAGCCGGGCGGCCGCCCGATTGATGGATCCCGTCTGCACGACGGTGCGGAACACCTGGAGTCGCTGCGGATCGACCATGATGCAATCGTACAGTTCTGCTTACGCAATGCCAATGATCGTTCGCTTGTGCTGACGTGATGCGGGCGTCAGGCTCGAGGAATGACGACCGCTGCGACGCCCACCGCCCAGGATTCCACGCGTGCTCCGAAGCCGGTCGCCGGCTGGCGGGTGCTCGCGGCCATGTCCGTGGTGCTCGTGCTCTGGGCCTCGGCGTTCATCGCGATCCGGTTCGTCGGCGACGCCATCTCGCCGGGGCCGCTCGCGCTCGGCCGACAACTGGTCGGCACGGCCGCGCTCGTGGTCGTCGCCCTGATCCGCCGGCCGCCGCTGCCGCGCGGGCGCACCCTCGCACTCGTCGCGCTCTACGGCGTGCTCTGGTTCGCCGGCTACACGCTCGTGCTGAATCTCGCCGAGCGCCACCTCGACGCCGGCACCGCGGCGATGCTCGTGAACATCGCGCCCCTGCTGGTGGCGCTCGCTGCCGGGGCGTTCCTCCGCGAGGGCTTCCCGCGGTCGCTCATGATCGGCATGCTCATCGCCTTCGTCGGCGTCGTGATCATCGCCACCGGCGGCATCGGTGCGCACAGCGACCCGCTCGGCATCGCCCTCGGCATCCTCGCCGCCGTGCTCTACGCGCTCGGCGTGCTCGTGCAGAAGGTCGCACTGCGCACCGCCGACGCGCTGAGCGCCACCTGGGTGGGCTGCGCCATCGGCGCCGCGGTGCTGCTGCCGTTCCTGCCGCAGGCGGTCGCCGAAGTGGGCGGCGCGCCCGCACCCGCGGTCTGGGCCATGGTCTACCTCGGCGTGTTCCCGTCGGCGGTGGCCTTCCTGCTGTGGGCCTACGTGCTCCAGCGCAGCCCCGCGGGCGTCACCGCCTCGGCGACGCTCGCCGTGCCCGCCATCGTCGTGCTGCTCTCCTGGCTGCTGCTCGGCGAGTTACCGACCCTGCTCGGCATGATCGGCGGGGCGCTCTGCCTCATCGGAGTCGCGATGAGTCGCCGGTCGGCGAAGGCGCGACGCTGAGCCCGAGCGGATGCCGCGACCGGGCGTCGCCGGTCAGGCCGGGTCGATGCGCCTGAACCGCGGCACCTCGACGCCGTCGACCTCGACCTGCCCGGCGAACATCTCGAGGGGGCGGATCCAGACGCCCCGCTCCCCGTAGAGGGCGCGGTAGACCACGAACCACTCCTCGGTCTCGGAGTGACGCGCGAGCTCGAGCACCTCGTACCGGTTGCCCTTGTAGTGCTCGTGGAGCCCGGGTGCGATGCCGAGTGCGTCGCCCGGTGCCCCGTTCGGCGTGATCTCGGTCATGCGCGCCCGGCGAGGTGGGGGAGCACCGCGGTGCCGAGCAGTTCGACATGTTCGAGGTCGCGCTGGTCGACCGTCTGCAGGTAGACGCGATCTGCGCCGAGCTCGCGAAGGCGCTCGATCTTCTCGATCGCGGCCTCCGGCGTGCCGGCGACGTTCACGTCGGCGAATGTGTCGGGGTCCGCGTCGATCGCGGCGAGGCGGCGCAGGTAGGTCGCGTCGTCGGTCGCCACGACCGCAGGCAGGGCCACCGAGAGCTTGAGGGTCGCGGGGTCGCGGTCGATCGCCTCGCATGCGCGGCGCACGCCGTCGAACTTCGCGACGATGTCGTCTTCGCCCCGGAATCCGAGGTTGAACTCGGTCGCGTACCGCGCGGCCAGCGCCGGCGTGCGCCTCGGGCCGCCACCGCCGACGATCACCGGCACGGGCCGCTGCACCGGACGGGGGAGCGCGGGTGAACCCTCGAGCGTGTAGTGCTCGCCCGAGAAGTCGAAACTCTCGTCGTCGGCGGTGCCCCAGAGTCCGGTGACGATCGCGAGCTGCTCCTCGAGCATGCCGAATCGCTTCTCGGGGAACGGGATTCCGTACGCCCGATGCTCTTCGGCGAACCATCCGGTGCCGAGGCCCAGCTCTGCGCGGCCACCCGACATCTGGTCGACCTGCGCGACCTGGATCGCGAGGATGCCGGGCACGCGGTACGTGACCGAGGAGACGAGCGTGCCGAGGCGGATGCGACGCGTCTCGCGAGCGAGCCCGGCGAGAGTGGTCCAGGCATCGGTCGGGCCCGGCAGCGGGTCGCCGCCGCCCATGCGCAGGTAGTGGTCGGAGCGGAACCAGCCGTCGAACCCGAACCGCTCGGTCGCCTGCGCGTGGGCGAGCTGCTCGTCGTAGCTCGCGCCCTGCTGCGGTTCGGTGAAGAGGCAGACCTCGAACGACGGGCGGGCGGCGGTCATGCGCGCGCCCGGTCGTCGGGAGCGGATGTCGCGGCGCCGGCGATCGTGGCCAGCACGGCCTCGTGCAGCAGGCCGTTCGTCGCGAGCGCCGAGCCGTGGGCGTGGCCCGACGCGCCGTCGATCGAGGTGAACCTGCCCCCGGCCTCCTCGACGATCGGCACGAGCGCGGCGAGGTCGTACTCCTTCACGTCGAACTCGCCGACGATGTCGACGAGCCCCTCGGCGAGCAGCATGTACGACCAGAGGTCGCCGTACGCCCGGTCGCGCCAGACGGCCTCGCCGAGCGCGAGCAGGGCCGGCAGTCGGCCGGCATCGCGCCACTGCGCGATGCTCTGGAAGCTCAGCGAGGCGTCGGCGAGGTCGGTCACCCCCGACACGCGGATGCGTCGGGCGGGTGCGGCGGCCTCGGGGTCCGCGGGTGCGACGTCGTCGTTCGAGGGGCGGGCGGTCGTGGCATCCGGAAGGTTCGTCCACGCGCCGTGCCCGCGGGCGGCCCACCAGCGGCGACCGAACGTCGGCATCGAGGCCACCCCGACCACCGGAACGCCGTCGATCGCGAGCGCGATGAGCGCGCCCCACACGGGAACTCCGCGGAGGAAGTTCGACGTGCCGTCGATCGGGTCGACGATCCACTGCCGGGAGCCGCGGTCATCACGGCCGTACTCCTCGCCGAGGATGCCGTCGGCCGGGCGCGCCTCGGCGAGCCGGTCGCGCAGTGCGCGTTCCACGGCCAGATCGGATTCCGTCACGAACGTGCGATCGGGTTTCGTCGCGATCTCGAGGTCGGCGGAGCGGAAGCGTTCGAGCGCGATGCGGTCGGCCAGATCGGCGAGCTCGAGCGCGAGCGCCAGATCGTCGTGATGTGCGTGGTCCTGGTGGGTGCTCTCGCGAGGCGATGGGTCGACGGTCACACGCTTCAGGCTATCGTTCGAACCGTCGGCATTTCATTGTCGGCCTCGATTCGCGCAACGCGTTCTCTCCTGCTAACGTTGTCTCTCGGCCCGAGGTGATGAAAATCTCCGGGGGCCACGCACCTCTAGCTCAATTGGCAGAGCAACTGACTCTTAATCAGTGGGTTCTGGGTTCAAGTCCCAGGGGGTGCACGATCAGCCCCGAACCTCTCGCCAGGTTCGGGGCTTTTCTCATGTCTGGGGCCGTGCCGGCTTCACCGCACCGCCGGCTTCACCATGCCGGCGTCACTGTGCCGGCCGCGATCAACGCTCGTGCCGCAGTTCCCGTCCGTGCACGATGATCGCGTAGATGACCAGCACGTCGATCGCGATCACGATGACCGCCCACCACGGCTGGGCCGGGAGCAGGAGCAGCTGGCCGATGGCGCTGAGTGCGGCCACGATGACCGCGACGACGCGCGCCCAGGTCGCGCCCGAGAGGAGCGCGAGGCCGGCGAGGAGCAGGATCGCGCCGATGATGAGGTTCCACCACCCCCAGCCCGTGAGGTCGAACAGGAACAGGCTCCCGCTCGCCACCACGTAGTAGAGGTTGGATCCCACCAGCGCGAGGATGCCCTGCAGCAGGCTGAACACGCCGTTCAGGATGAGGATGGCTGCGGCGAAGGCGACCCAGCCGACCCACCCGGATGAACCCTTGACCTCGCTCATATCGCTCTCCGTTCGCTCTCTTCTGATATCCGGCGGACGGCGTCCGCCGGAGGCTCGCTGAGCCGTCGAGTCAGCCCCGTCGCGATCCGAGCTCCTGGATGAAGAGCGTCTGCGCCGCGATCATGCGTTCGATCTCGCCCGGGTCGACGGATTCGTCGGAGGCGTGGATGCGGGACTGCGCGGTGTCCTCTGCACCCCACAGGATGATCGCGCCATCGGGGGCGACCTTCTTGAGCGACGCCACGAGCGGGATGGACGCGCCGCTGCCGATCGACTCGACTGGCGCACCGTACGCAGCGCCGAGGGCGTCGTTCGCCGCGATGATCGCCGGGTGGCTCTCGTCGACGGCGAACGGCTGGCCGACCTTCACCTTCGCGACCTCGACCTCGCAGTTCCACGGTCGCTGCGCACGGAGGTGGGCCATGAGCGCCTCGAGCTGCGCGTCGCCGTCGGAGCCGGGGATGATGCGCATGGACAGCTTGGCGGTGACCTCGGGCAGCAGCACGTTCGAGGCCTCCGCGGTGTTCGGCAGGTCCATGCCGAGCACGGTGACCGACGGCTTCATCCAGATCCGATCGGAGAGGGAGCCGGAGCCGAGGAACTCCACGCCCGGCAGGATCGACGAGCCGTCGCGGTAGACCTCCTCGTCCATGTCCGCGCCGCTCCAGGCGCCGCTGTCGACTCCGGGGATGACCGTGTCGCCGTGCTCGTCGTGCAGCGTGTCGAGGATGCGGATCATCGCCGTCATCGCATCGGGCGCCGCACCGCCGAACATGCCCGAATGCACGGGATTGGCGAGCGTGCGCACGGTGACCGTGCACGCGACATCCCCTCGAAGGGCCGTGGTCAGTCCGGGCCGGCCGACGCGCTGCGGGCCGATGTCGCCGATGACGTACGCGTCGGCCGCGAACAGCTCGGGATTGGCCTCGACGAAGGCCTCGAGATGCGAGATCGTCTCCTCCTCGCCCTCGACCAGGATCTTCACGTGACACGGACGGTCGGGACCGAGGAGCTTCAGCGTGCCGTAGTGGATCACGAGTCCCGACTTGTCGTCGGCGGCGCCGCGACCGTAGATGCGGCCGTCGTCCTTCGTCGTGGGTTCGAAGGGCTCGCTCGACCACCCCTGGCTCTTCGGCGCGGGCTGCACGTCGTAGTGCGCGTAGAGCAGGATCGTGGGCGAGCCGTCGGGGCCCGGCAGATCCGCGTAGACGCACGGATACCCGTCGGGCACGTCGAGCAGCTTCACCCCGTGCGCGCCGGCCGCCTCGAAGAGCTCGACGACGGCGGCGCCCATCGCATGCACCGGCTCGGGGTCGAATCCCGGGAACGCGACCGAGGGGATCCGCACGAGCGTCTCGAGTCGTTCGATCACCTCGGGCATGAGCTCCGCGGCGGCCGCCTTGATCTCCTGGGCGTCGGACATGGTTTCTCCTCTACGGACGATTCGGGAAACGGGCGGGCTCACCGTGAGCACGCGACGATCTCGAAGGTGATCAGGCGGGAATGAGGAGCTGGAACAGGAGGCCGGACCCGACGACCGCGACCCACGAGACCAGCATCGGGATGGTGAACGAGTGCCAGACGGGGATCTGGGTCAGCTTGGTCGATCCGGTCAGGTCGGTCTCGACCGAGGCGATCTGGGATCCGTTCGCCGGGAACAGCCAGACGCCGATGAGCGAAGGCCACATGGCCGTGATCACGCCCGGTGCGAGTCCCGCGGCGAGCGCGATCGGGATGAGCGTGTTCGTGGTCGCAGACTGGCTGGTCGTGAGACCGCAGACGATGAAGAGGGCGACGGCGAGCAGGAGCGGGTTCGCCTCGATCATCGCGCCGAGCGGTTCGATGATCGTCTCCTGGTTCGCGGAGATGAACGTGTCGGCCATCCAGGCGATGCCGAAGAGCGCCACCGCGGCGACGAATCCGGCCTTGAGCAACGGCTGTTCGACGACCTTCGCGGGCTTGACCTTGCGCACCAGGATGATCACGAGGGCCACGGTGAACATGATCATCTCGATGACGGTCGACATGCCGATGGGAACGAGTTCGCCGCTCTCGTCGGGGAACGCGGGCCGGAGCGACGGGAACAGGCCGAAGAGCACGATGAGCAGTGTGCCGGCGACGAAGATGTAGGCCGAGATCGCGCCTCCCGGCGGAACCGGGTGTTCGATAAGGTCTGCGCGGACGGCCGGTGCATCGTCGCCGTCGGATCGACCGGATGCCCCGCCCGCCTTGGCGCCGACCTTCGCCTCGTACCGCGCGCGCAGCACCTTGGGCACCTCGACGGTGCCGGCCTCGACCCGGGCGAGGAAGACCGGGTCGTCGAGGAGGTCCTTGCCGAGGCGCTGCTGCACGAGTGACGTGACCACGCACGCGACCAGCGCGGCGGGGACGGTGATCAGGAGGATCTGCGGAAGCCCGAAGCCGGTGCCGTCCATGAGCACGAGGTAGGCGGCCATCGCGGCGGAGACCGGGCTCGCCGTGATGCCGAGTCCAGAGGTGACCGTCGACGCCGCGAGCGCCCGCTCAGGCCGTTGCCCGTTGCGGTACGACGTCTCGTAGATCACGGGGATGAGGGCGAAGAAGATGTTCGAGGTGCCCGAGAGCACCGTGAACACGAACGCGACGATGGGCGCCACGTAGGTGAGGCGCTTCGGATTGCGCTGGATGATCTTGGATGCGATCGAGACCAGGTAGTCGATGCCTCCGGCCGCCTGCATCGCGGACGATGCCGTGATCACGGCGATGATGATGAAGAATGCGTCGATCGGTATGGAACCCGGCGGGAGCTGGAAACCGAAGACCAGGATCACGGTTCCGACCACGCCCCAGAGCCCCAACCCCAGGCCTCCGGTGCGCACGCCCATGGCGATTGCTCCGATGACGACAATGCCCTGCAAGACCACGAGTGCGATGTCCATCGCAACCCCCCAGTTCGGCGATGACCCGACAAAACCGCCGGCATTGGCGGTGGCTGAACTGTATCGCCGCAAGGGGTTGACAGACAAGAAGCGGCGCGGATCGGCAGGGCGTGTCGCGCCGCCCCCGACCGCGGGGCCCGACGGGCTAGTCGCCGCTGCCGAGCGCGGCGAGCACGCGTGGTGCCGCGCCGCCGAGGTTCCAGGTCTCGGCGAAGCGGTCGAACGCGGTGCGCGCAGCCTCGTCGAGTGGGCGGATCGTCGCATCGAAGGCGGGGAACTCGAGGTCGCGCACGACTTCGACGACCTTCGGGGCGACGTCGAGGTAGGCCGCGGCGTCGGTGATGCGTGCGCGCATGGTCGCCGAGAGCGGAACGGCGGGGTCTGCCGCGGCGGCGCGGATGCCGTCGAGGTCGGCGAAGTCGCGAAGCAGGCTCGCCGCGGTCTTCTCGCCGATGCCCTTGACGCCCGGCAGCCCATCGGACGCGTCGCCTCGGAGCGCCGCGAAGTCGGCGTACTGCTCGGGGAGCACGCCGTACCTGCCGACGACGGATGCGTCGGTGAGCACCTCGAGCTTGCTCATGCCGCGCGCCGTGTAGATGACGCGCACGCCGCTCGCGTCGTCGACGAGCTGGAAGAGGTCGCGGTCGCCCGTGACGACGTCGACCGGCACGGTGGCCTGGGTCGCGAGGCTGCCGATGACGTCGTCGGCCTCGTGCCGGGCGGCCCCGACGATCGGGATGCCGAGGATGCCGAGCAGCTCGCGGATGAGCGGGATCTGGACGACGAGCGGATCGGGCGTCTCTTCGACGTCGGGGCCGACCGCGACGACCTCGACGACGCGGTGCGCCTTGTAGCTCGGGATGAGCTCGACCCGCCACTCCGGGCGCCAGTCGTCGTCCCAGCAGGCGACGAGCTGCGTCGGCTGGTAGTCGGTGACGAGGCGGGAGATGATGTCGAGGAGGCCGCGCACGGCGTTCACCGGGGTGCCGTCGGCCGCCTTGAGCGAGTCGGGCACGCCGTAGAAGGCGCGGAAGTAGAGCGAGGCGGTGTCGAGGAGCATCAGGCGTTCGGTCACACGGCGATCCTGCCACGGACCACCGTCGGCCGCGGTGCGATCGCAACGATCACGCGGGCGTGAAGCCGTCGAACCCGATCAGCCGAAGGCACTCGTACGCGAAGTTCGCGAAGCAGTAGAGCCCGAGCGCGGCGCCCAGGATGGTCTCGCGGAACGAGCCGGTGTCGCCGAGCACGGGCACCGAGACATGGCCGCTCGCGAGCCAGACGCGGTTGAGTACGGGCACGTCGCGAAGTCGTCGGGGCGGTCGGAGCACCTGCGGCCAGAGCACCCCTGGCACGCCGCCCGTCGTGAGGAGATCGCCCGCGAGGTGGGCGACGAACCCGATGGTGACCGCGAGCGGGAACCAGGCCGCCTGTTCGGGCGCGAAGACCACGATGGCCGCGCCCGTCGCCGCTCCGAACATCCATGCGGCCGCCCAGCTGCGCACGAAGCCGCGCGCCTTGAGTCCGAAGCAGGTGAGCACGGCCGTGCCGACTCCCGCGCCGACGGCGACCGTGCCGCCCGCTTCGTCGACCGCGACGGTGAGGAGCGTGAGCGCCCATGCGGCGACCGCGACGACGACCACGGCGATCGCGGAGTGCGCGCCCTGACGGTGTCCGCCGGAGAGCGTGCCGATCGTGCGCGCGACGAGGCGGCCGAGCACGGGCACCGAGTGGGCGATGGTCGCGCTGTGGTGATCGGCGTCGGGCAGCAGCGCGGCGCCGGCGGCGACCGCGGTGCCGGCGAGCACGCCGATCGGGTCGAGGGGGTACGCCCCGAGGCCGAGGACGGGCATCGTGCTGGTGACGGCGATCCACGCCGCCGCGCCGCTCGTCGCGTGCGTGATGCCCATCATGGCGTGGTGTTCCTCCGGTCGGCGCGTGCTCGGCCGATCGGCCGTCGACCAGTCTGCCGAGTGCCGCCGACAACGCGTGGACGGCGGGGCGGATGCCTCGTGCGGGCGGCTCGGGAACCGTGAGGCCGGGCCGTGGTCAGTCGTCGAAGCCGCGCGCGGTGAGGGCCTCGCCGAGGTGCTCGGCCATGCGCAGGGACCGCACGATCACGGGCACAGCGAGGGCGAGCAGCGACCCCTCGGCCCCGCGCGCCCTGCGGGCCTCCATGACCTCGCGCACGAGGTCGGCGAGCAGCGGCACGCAGCGGATGGTGAGCGCGAGCGCCAGGCCGATGCGGTCGGCGTCGATCCAGCGCCGGAACGGCCGGAGCATCGCCTGCATCGCGTCGAGCGTCGCGCTGACCGGAGTGGTGAGGGTGTAGAGCGCCGCGAGTGCCACGGCGAGCACGAGCCGCACGGCCATGATCGCCGCGGCCTCCCATCCGCCGAAGAGGATCTGCACGGGAACGGCGAACACGAGCAACCAGAGGATCGGCACGATCTGGGTGAGCGCGAGGCGCGCGGGCACCCGCGCCGCGAGGAAGAGGACGAGCACGAGCACGGATGCCGCGCCGAGCAGGATGAGCGAGCCCGTGAGCGCCGCGGCGGTCACGAACACCGCGAGCACGGCGAGCTTGAGCAGCGCCGGCGCGCGATGCACGAACGAGGTGCCCGGGTGGAAGACGCCGATCATGACGACCGCCTCATGCGATCAGCGCCCGGTACGCGTCGAGGGCGACGTCGGGCGCGCCGTCGGCGACGACCCGGCCGTGCTCCATCACGATGACGCGGTCGAAGTCCTCGAGGAGCTCGAGCTGGTGGCTGACGACGACGAGTCGTTGGTCGAGCGACGCGAACTCCTGCGCGATGCGTCGAGCGTTGCGGGCGTCGAGCAGGGTCGTCGGCTCGTCGGCGACGACGATCGAGGGCTCGGCGACGAGCACCGAGGCGAGGGCGAGCAACTGCTTCTGCCCGCCGGAGAGGCGGTGCGCCGGGCGGTCGGCGAGCTCGGTGAGTCCGAACCGTTCGAGGGCCGCGTCGACGCGGCTCGCGGCATCCGCCTTCTCGAGTCTGTGTCGGCGCAGGGTGAAGGCGACGTCCTCGCGCACGGTGGGCATGACGATCTGGTTGTCGGCGTTCGTGAAGACGAAGCCGACGCGGCGGCGCACGTCGCGGGCGCGGCGCGACACGTCGAGGCCGTCGACGAGCACGCGCCCGACGGTGGGCGTGACGAGCCCGTTGATCATGCGCGCGAGGGTGGACTTGCCCGAGCCGTTCGCCCCGACGACCCCGACGCGTCGCTCGCGGAGCACGAGCGACACGTCGTCGACGACCCGCTCTGCGCCGAAGTCGTGGCTCACGCCCTCGAAGACGATCTCGTCCATCGCTGCTCCTCGCTGCTCCTCGCTGCTCATCCGACGCGCTCCAGGATCATCGCCACGCCCTGTCCGCCGCCGATCGAGCAGGCCGCGAGCCCCGGACGCGGGTCGTCGGAGGCGGCCATGCGCGCGGCGAGCCGCACGAGCAGCACGGCCCCGGACGCCCCCCATGGGTGTCCGAGCGCGATGGCTCCGCCGTCGGCGCTGATCAGGTCTTCGTCGAGTCCGAGCTCGTCGCTCACGGCGAGCACCTGCGCGGCGAACGCCTCCGTGATCTCGACGAACCCGAGGTCGCGGGCGCCGAGCCCGGCCCGGGCGAGCGCCGCGCGGGACGCCGGCGCCGCTCCGAGACCGGGCAGCGCGGGATCGGTGCCGGCCACGGCGGCGGCGCGGATGCGCAGGGCGGGCAGGCCGAGTTCTCGTGCGAGCCGCACGGTGGTCACGGCCATCGCGGCGGCGCCGTCGGAGAACCCGCACGAGTTGCCCGCCGTCACGGTCGCGTCGGCGCCCGTCGAGAACGCCGGGGCGAAGCGGGCGAGCCGGGCGAGGTCCATGCCGGCGCGCGGCCGGTCGTCTCGGTCGACGCCGTCGACGGCGACGATCTCGGCGTCGAACCGCCCCGAGTCACGGGCGGATGTCGCGAGCGCATGCGATCTCGCCGCCCAGGCGTCCTGACGGGTGCGGGTGATGCCCAGCCGCACCGCGAGGTCGTCGGCCGCGGGCCCCATGTCGGGGTCCGCGATGCCGGCCGGCGCGAACGGCGCGCGCGTGTAGCGCTCGCCGGCGCCCGGGACGGCGCCGCGGCCCGGCCAATGTCGGTGCGGTGCCGTCGAGGCGGATTCCGCGCCGCCGGCGAGCACGAGTCGCGCATCGCCCGCCTTCACGCGGGATGCCGCCTGGAGCACGGCGTCGAGTCCCGAGCCGCACTGCCGGTCGACCGTGACGCCCGGCACGTCGAAGCCGAGTCCGGCCCGCAGCGCGCTCACGCGGGCGACGTCGCCGCCCGGCCCCATGCAGTTGCCGAGCACGACGTCGTCGACGGGAACGCCGAGCGGGGTCGCCAGCCGGGCGATCTCGGCCAAGACGGGGGCGGCCAGCGCGTCGACGGTGTGCGCTGCGAAGGCTCGCCCGGCCGTGCCGATCGCCGTTCGACGGGCGGCGACGATGACGGCGCTCTCGCCCGCTGCACGGTCGACCGCGCCGGTCGCCCGGGGCGTCACGCCTCGCCCCGATTCGACGGGATCGGCACCGAGGAGCCGAGGCGCCCCGAGACGATCGCCTCGCGGAGCGCACCGCGCGCGACCTTGCCCGACGCCGTTCGCGGCACGGGCGCGGCGAACCACCGGCGGGGGAGTTCGGCTGCGCTCAACCGGGAGCGTGCGGCCGCGGCGACGTCGTCGATCGAGGCGCCGGCGTCGAGTTCGACGACGGCGACGACGCGTTCGCCCAGCAGCTCGTGGGGCTCGCCGAGCACGGCGACGGCCAGCACGCCCGGCCCCTCGAGGATGCGAGCCTCGACGTGCTCGGCCAGCACGGTCGTACCCGCCGTGGTGATCGCCGCGTCGCCCCGGCCGAGCACGCGCCATCCGCCGTCGGATGCGCGCTCCACGAGGTCGCCGACGGTCGCGAACCCGGCGTCGTCGCGGCGGAGCATGCCGCCGCCGATCACGCCGAGGGCGAGGTAGGGGGAGCGGGCCCAGAGTTCGGTCGCGGCATCCGTCGTCGAGGTGGCGCGCGCCTCGACCTCGACGCCCGGGAACGGCCGAAGCGGGCCCGCCTGGCCGGCGAGCACGAACGACAGCTCGGCGGCGCCGTAGTACTCGGTGAGGCGGATGCCGCGCGCCTGCGCACGGGATCGCAGGTCGGGGCTCAGCACCGCGCCCGCCACGACGGCCGAGGGAGGGCAGTCGGCACCCTCGAGCATGCGGGCGAGCCTGGTCGGCGTGACATGGGCCACCGTAGCGCCTTCGAGGGCGTCGCTGGCGGTCGCGCCGAGCCAGAGGGCGTGCAGCACGGCGTAGAGGTGCATCGACACGTGCAGCGGGCCGGTGACGGCGACGCGATCGGCGGGGGTGAGACCGGCGACCTCCGCGAGCGGGCCCGCGGAGGCCAGCCAGGACCGGTTCGTGCGGGCGACCACACGCGGTGATCCGCCGGAGGACCCGGATGTGAGCAGGGCGAGCTCCGTCCCGGCGGGGAGGTCCGCGGCGAGCATGTCGGCGTCGCGTCGGGTGCCGCCGACGAGCACGGGCCGACGCCGATCGAGTGCGGCGAGCACCCGGGCGACGAGCCTCACGGCATCGAGCCCGGGCGGACAGGCCACCGGGCCGTCACCCACCGGGAGCTCGGTCGCGGCCACCTCGCGTGCGAGCTCGTCGTAGCGCACGGCACCGCCCTCGAATGCGAGGGCGGTCTCGTGCGGCGAGCCGTTGAGCCAGACGCTCATGCCGATGCGGGCACCGGCTTCTCGCGCGCCCATGGCCACGGCCGCGGCGTGATCAGGCCTGGCCAGGCGCGATGCACGCCCTTCGCCACGAGCACGGTGACGACCACCTTGGCGAGATCGCCGGGCAGGAACGCGAGCGAGGCCAGTGCCGCGGCGCCGAGCGGGATCCCGGTCATCACGGCCACGAACGGCACGCCGATCAGGTAGACCGCGACGATGCCGCCGAGGGCCGTCCACGCCAGGGCCGGAACGACGCGGTACCTCGGCAGGAGGCGGGCGGTCGCCCAGCCGATGACGACGACGCCGAGGAGCCAGCCCAGCAGGTAGCCGACCGAGGGCAGCAGGAAGACGCCCAGCCCGCCACGACCGCCCGAGAGCAGGGGCAGGCCCGCCGCGACGAGCGCGATGAACAGCAGCACGGACAGGAAGCCCTTGCGTGCGCCGAGGATCGCCCCGGCGAGCATGACGCCGAGGGTCTGGAACGTGATCGGCACCCCGGTGGTGCCGATGGAGAGGGCACCCGGCAGGCCCAACGCCGCGATGAGCGCGGCGAACACGGCGATCTGGGCGAGGTCGGTCGCGGTGCTGCGACGCTTCGGTCGGGGCGTCGTGTCGCGTTCGGCGTGCTCGGTGGCGGTCATCGGGTTCCCCCTGATCGTGACGGCGAGGAGCCGGATGGCTCGTCCATCACACTAGGGAACACCGGAAGGGCGCCGCGCGGATCGCCGTACAAGAATCCGGTCCGGATTTTGGAACGGCGCCGGCTCGGGGCTGGAAACCGGCCCTCAGGCCGCGCGGGCCTCGAACTCGTGCTCGGCGTAGATCGGCGTCTCGCGCTCGGCCTCGGTCGCGGCATCCGTCGTCGCCTCATCGGCGGCGGGCTCGGCCCAGACCACGAGCGGCGCGGGCTCCCAGGTGAGGGCGACCGGCTCCGCCTCGGCCGACACGACGACCGCGACGGCGTCGCGCTCGTCGAGCACGGCGCGGGTCAGCTCGGCCGAGATCTGGTGCGTGATGACCGCGTCGAAGATGCGATCGGTGTCGCCCTCAGCCCGGCGCACGAGCGACCAGGAGCCGTTGGGTCCGATGAACTCCGACAGCTTCGCGTTCAACAGCTCGAAGAGGTGCTCGCCGCGCAGGTCGGCCGCGGTGGGGCGCGGCGGCTTGGCGGCGGCGTGCGCGGAGGCCTGTGCGGCAAGCCTCGCTCTGCGCCAACGGCGGAACATCGGTGGCCCCTCTCGTGGGATTCGGACCGCACGGTTCGGGCCGTGCGGAGCTGCATCCAGTGTCGACCCAAGAGCGATCGGATGCCGGTGAACACGCCGGGAACGGCGGTGATCAGATGCTATCGGGTGATCAGTCCGTCAGTTCGCCGTCGCGCGCCTCTTCGGCGACCGTGCCGATCGCGATGGCGAGGGTCGCGGCCCAGGAGACCCACATGAGCAGCAGTCGCCAGTCACGGGGGCCCGACGCGGTGGCCCGCACCACGCCGACTCCGCTGAGGATCGCACCGAGGACGGCTCCGCTGAAGAGGTACTTGCGCATGCAGCAACGCTACCCTCCGCGGCACGTCGTGTGCGAGACATCCGTCGCCCCTTGACAACCGGATGCGCGTGAAGGAATGATCCCGCTGCCGAAGGTTCGCGCCGGGTGCGCTGTTAGCCTGAATCCGAACGCGAGGAGGGACTCCGGTCGCATGAACCCAGTTCACCAGGACACCGACGACCTGTACGTCGATCACGCCTACGACATGATCGTCGTGTCGAACCGCCTGCCGGTCGACTACGAGGAGCAGCCAGACGGCGGCATCGGTTGGAAGAGCTCGCCAGGCGGCCTCGTGACCGCGCTCGAACCGGTCATGCGCGCGGCCGACGGGGCCTGGATCGGGTGGGCGGGCGTCGCCGACCGGGAGTTCGACCCGTTCGAGCACGACGGCATCTCGATCATCCCGGTGCCGCTCAGCGCCTCCGAGCTCGAGGAGTACTACGAGGGGTTCTCCAACGACACCCTCTGGCCGCTCTACCACGACGTCATCGCGCCGCCCTCGTTCCACCGCGAGTGGTGGGACGCCTACGTCCGCGTCAATCGCCGCTTCGCCGAGGCCGCCGCGCGCGCGGCATCCGACGGCGCCGTCGTGTGGGTGCAGGACTACCAGTTGCAGCTCGTGCCCCGCATGCTGCGCGAGTCGCGACCCGACCTCGTCATCGGCTTCTTCAACCACATTCCGTTCCCGGCATACGGCATCTACTCGCAGCTGCCCTGGCGGCGTCAGGTCATCGACGGACTGCTCGGCGCCGACGTCATCGGCTTCCAGCGCGTCGCCGACGCCGGCAACTTCTCGCGTGCGGTGCGGCGCCTGTTCGGCTATCGCACGCATGGCACCGTCATCGACGTGCCGAGCACGGACTCCGCCGCGAGCGACGGCGACGTGCGACGCGTCGTCGCACGTGCCTTCCCGATCTCGATCGACGCCGAGGGCTTCGAGGAGATCGCGAGGCGGCCAGAGGTGCAGGCCCGCGCGGCCGAGATCCGCGAGAGCCTCGGCAACCCCGAGACGATCATGCTCGGCGTCGACCGCCTCGACTACACCAAGGGCATCCGGCACCGCATGAAGGCGTTCGGCGAGCTCCTGCGCGACGAGCGGTTGAGGGTGGAAGACGTCACGCTCGTGCAGGTCGCCAGCCCGTCCCGTGAGCGCGTCGAGACCTACCGCCAGCTGCGCGACGAGATCGAGCTCACGGTCGGTCGCCTGAACGGCGACTACGCGACCCTCGGGCACCAGGCGATCGCCTACCTCCACCACGGCTACCCGAGGGAGGAGATGGTCGCGCTCTACCTCGCGGCCGACGTGATGCTCGTGACGGCGCTGCGCGACGGCATGAACCTCGTGGCGAAAGAGTACGTGGCCTGCCGGTTCGACGGCGACGGCGTGCTCGTGCTCAGCGAGTTCGCCGGGGCGTCCGACGAGCTGCGCCAGGCCGTGCTCGTCAATCCGCACGACATCGAGGGCCTGAAGGACGCCATCGTCGAGGCGGTGCGGATGCCGCGGCGTGAACGCGCCCGTCGCATGCGCGCCCTGCGGCGCCGCGTGATCGACAACGACGTCGCCAAGTGGTCGGCGGACTTCCTCGAGACGCTCACGGGCGCCGGCATCATCAAGGCGGGCATCACCGATCCGCTGCAGCGGGCGATCGAGGAGCTGGCATCGACCGAGCGCCTGCTCGTCGCGCTCGACTTCGACGGCACGCTCGCCCCGCTCGTCGACCGGCCCGACGAGGCCAGGGCCACCGACCGCGCGAACGCCGCGATGGCACGGCTGCTCGCGTCGCCCGACACGCGGGTCGCGCTCGTCTCCGGCCGCGCGCTCGAGAGCCTCGGCACCGTCGCCGAGCCCGGGGAGGGCATGCTGCTCAGCGGCTCGCACGGCGTCGAGCTGAAGCTCGACACCGGCGCGATCACGCTCGACCTGCGCGACGCCGAGCTGCTGAAGCTCGCGCAGCTGACCCGCGTCCTCGACGAGGTGGCGGCCGCGCATGAGGGCGTCGGGGTCGAGCACAAGCCGGCCGGCCTCGCCCTGCACACGCGCGGGCTCACCTCGAGTGCGGCCGCCGCCGCGCAGCTCGCGGCCCGTGAGCGCGTCGCCGCCGAGCTCGGCGGCATCACGGTGCGCGCGGGAAAGTCGGTGCTCGAGTTCTCGGTGCGCTCCACCAACAAGGGCGAGTCGTTCACCCGGCTCCGTCAGCACGCCGGCGCGACGGCCGCGATCTACCTCGGCGACGACGTGACCGATGAAGACGCGTTCGCGGTGCTCGAAGAGGGCGACCTCGGCGTGAAGGTCGGCCAGGGCAAGTCCATCGCGCCCTACCGGGTGCGCAATCCCGACGACGTCGCCGACCTGCTCGAACGCCTCGCGTCGGCGCGGGAGGCGGCGACCGACGGCGCCTCCCGCTGGCAATAGACTCGACAGCATGTCGGAGTTCGATCCAAAACCGCGTAGTCGCACCGTCACCGATGGCATCGAGGCCATGACCAGCAGGGGCATGCTCCGTGCGGTCGGCATGGGAGATGCCGATTGGGACAAGCCCCAGATCGGCATTGCCAGCTCGTGGAACGAGATCACGCCGTGCAACCTCTCGCTCGCCCGCCTCGCGCAGGCCGCGAAGGAGGGCGTGCACGGCGGCGGCGGGTACCCGCTGCAGTTCGGCACGGTGTCCGTCTCCGACGGCATCTCGATGGGCCACGAGGGCATGCACTTCTCGCTCGTCTCGCGCGAGGTCATCGCCGACTCGGTCGAGGTCGTCATGCAGGCCGAGCGCCTCGACGGCTCGGTGCTGCTCGCGGGCTGCGACAAGTCGATCCCCGGCATGCTCATGGCGGCCGCACGACTCGACCTCTCCTCGGTCTTCCTCTACGCCGGCTCGATCGCGCCCGGGTGGGTCCGTCTGTCCGACGGCACCGAGAAGGACATCACGATCATCGATTCGTTCGAGGCGGTCGGCGCGGTCAAGGCCGGCACCATGAGCGCCGAAGACGCCCACCGCATCGAGTGCGCGTTCGCGCCGGGCGAGGGTGCCTGCGGCGGCATGTACACCGCCAACACCATGGCCTCGGTCGCCGAGGCGCTCGGACTCTCGCTTCCGGGCTCGGCGTCGCCCGCGTCGGCCGACCGCCGTCGCGACTACTACGCGCACCGCTCGGGCGAGGCCGTCGTCAACCTGCTGAAGCAGGGCATCACCGCGCGCCAGATCCTCACGAAGAAGGCGTTCGAGAACGCCATCGCCGTGGGCATGGCGCTCGGCGGCTCCACGAACATCGTGCTGCACCTGCTCGCCATCGCCCGCGAGGCCGAGGTCGACCTCACGCTCGACGACTTCAACCGCATCGGCTCGAAGGTGCCGCACATCGGCGACCTCAAGCCGTTCGGCAAGTACGTCATGAACGACGTCGACCGCCGAGGCGGCGTGCCCGTGCTCATGAAGGCGCTGCTCGACGCGGGCCTGCTGCACGGCGACGTGCTCACCGTCACAGGCAAGACGATGGCCGAGAACCTCGAGGAACTGAACCTCCCGCCGCTCGACGGCGAGGTGCTCCGCACGCTCGACAACCCCATCCACGAGACCGGCGGCCTCACGATCCTGCACGGCTCGCTCGCCCCCGAGGGCGCCGTGGTGAAGACCGCGGGCTTCGACGCGGCCACCTTCGAGGGCCCGGCGCGCGTGTTCGAACGCGAGCGGGCGGCCATGGACGCGCTCACCGCTGGCGAGATCAAGGCCGGCGACGTCGTCGTCATCCGCTACGAGGGTCCCAAGGGCGGCCCCGGCATGCGCGAGATGCTCGCCATCACGGCGGCCATCAAGGGCGCCGGGCTCGGCAAAGATGTACTACTCTTGACGGACGGTCGATTCTCAGGCGGCACAACCGGACTGTGCATCGGCCATCTGGCACCCGAAGCGGTGGACGCAGGTCCCATCGCCTTCGTGCGCGATGGTGATCTGATACGGGTCGATATCGCAGCTCGTTCCATCGACCTACTGGTCGATGATGCCGAGCTGGCTGCCCGCCGTGAAGGCTGGGCTCCGCTTCCCCCGCGCTACACCCGAGGCGTCCTCGCGAAGTACTCCAAGCTCGTGCGCTCGGCCGCTGAAGGCGCCACGACGGGCTGAGTGCTGCGCGTTCCTCCGCACACACGCTCACCAGAACAGGAACCGAATGACCACGGAATCCAGTCCCGTGCCATCGCCCGCCCTCGTGCCGTCCCACGCACCGGTTGAGATCACCGGTGCCGAGGCGGTCGTCCGCTCGCTCGAGATGCTCGGCATCACCGACGTGTTCGGGCTGCCGGGCGGCGCGATCCTCCCCGTCTACGACCCGCTGCTCGACAGCAAGAAGCTCCGCCACATCCTCGTGCGGCACGAGCAGGGTGCGGGCCACGCCGCGCAGGGCTACGCGTCCTCGACGGGCAAGCTCGGCGTCGCGATCGCGACCTCGGGCCCCGGCGCGACGAACCTCGTCACGGCCATCGCCGACGCCCACATGGACTCGGTGCCGCTGCTCGCGATCACCGGCCAGGTCTTCTCCAACCTCATGGGGACCGACGCCTTCCAAGAGGCCGACATCGTCGGCATCACGATGCCGATCACGAAGCACTCCTTCCTCGTGAAGGACCCGAGCGAGATCCCGGCGACCATCGCGGCCGCGGTGCACATCGCGACCACAGGCCGCCCCGGTCCGGTGCTCGTCGACATCACGAAGGACGCGCAGCAGGCCTCGTTCGCCTTCTCGTGGCCGCCGAAGATCGACCTGCCCGGCTACCGCCCCATCACGAAGGCGCACGGCAAGCAGGTCACGGCGGCGGCGCAGCTGCTCGCCGAGGCCAAGCGCCCCGTGCTCTACGTCGGCGGCGGCGTGATCCGCTCGAACGCCTCCGAAGAGCTGCTCGAGCTCGCCGAGACGACGAACGCCCCGGTCGTGACGACGCTCATGGCCCGCGGCGCGTTCCCCGACTCGCACCAGCAGCACCTCGGCATGCCCGGCATGCACGGCACGGTCCCGGCTGTGCTCGCCCTGCAAGAGGCCGACCTGCTGGTCGCCCTCGGCGCCAGGTTCGACGACCGCGTGACCGGCAAGGCGGCGCTCTTCGCGCCGAACGCCAAGGTCGTGCACGTCGACATCGACCCGGCCGAGATCTCCAAGATCCGCGTCGCCGACGTGCCGATCGTCGGCGACCTGAAAGACGTGCTCGGCGACCTCGTCGCCGCCTACCGCGAGCAGACCTCGGCTGGCACGCCCGACATCGCCGAGTGGTGGGCCACGCTCGACGGCCTCCGCGCCGAGTTCCCGCTCGGCTTCACGCAGCCGAGCGACGGGCTGCTCGCCCCGCAGCACGTGATCCAGCGCATCGGCGAACTCACCGGGCCCGAGGGCATCTACGCGGCCGGCGTCGGCCAGCACCAGATGTGGGCGGCGCAGTTCATCAAGTACGAGCGTCCGAACTCCTGGCTGAACTCCGGCGGCGCGGGCACCATGGGCTACGCCGTCCCGGCGGCCATGGGCGCGAAGGTCGCCGAGCCGCAGCGCGTCGTGTGGGCGATCGACGGCGACGGCTGCTTCCAGATGACGAATCAAGAGCTCGCGACCTGCACGCTGAACGACATCCCGATCAAGGTCGCGATCATCAACAACTCGTCGCTCGGCATGGTGCGCCAGTGGCAGACGCTCTTCTACGACGGCCGGTACTCCAACACCGACCTGAATACGGGGCACGACAGCGTGCGCGTGCCCGACTTCGTGAAGCTGGCCGAGGCGTACGGCGCCCTCGGCATCCGCGTCACGAAGGAAGACGAGGTCGACGCCGCCATCAAACTCGCCCTCGAGACGAACGACCGCCCGGTCGTGATCGACTTCGTCGTCTCGGCCGACGCCATGGTGTGGCCGATGGTGCCGCAGGGCGTCTCGAACAGCTACGTGCAGTACGCCCGCGATCACGCGCCGGCCTTCAGCGAGGAGGACTAAGCATGTCGACCCACGTTCTGTCGCTCCTCGTCGAGGACAAGCCCGGCCTGCTCACCCGCGTCGCGGGGCTGTTCGCGCGCCGCGGCTTCAACATCGAGTCCCTCGCCGTCGGCCACTCCGAGATCCCCGGGCTCTCCCGCATCACGGTCGTCGTCGACGTCGAAGACCTCCCGCTCGAGCAGGTGACCAAGCAGCTGAACAAGCTCGTCAACGTCATCAAGATCGTCGAGCTCGACCAGGCGCAGTCGGTGCAGCGCGAACACCTGCTCATCAAGGTGCGCGTCGACAACACCACTCGGTCGCAGGTGCTCGAGGCGGTGAACCTCTTCCGCGCCCGCGTGGTCGACGTCGCCACCGATGCGCTCGTGATCGAGGTCACCGGCGACTCGGGCAAGACCACCGCGTTCCTCAAGGTGCTCGAGCCCTACGGCATCCGCGAGATCGCCCAGTCGGGCCTGCTCGCCATCGGCCGCGGCGGCAAGTCCATCACCGAGCGCGTCTTCAAGAACTAGAACGGCGGATGCCGCAGACCTCCGTCGAGGCATCCGTCATCGAAACCCCACTACAAGGAGAAAGAGCAGCACATGGCTGAGATCTATTACGACAAGGACGCGGACCTCTCGCTCATCCAGGCGAAGAAGGTCGCCGTCATCGGCTACGGCTCGCAGGGCCACGCGCACGCGCAGAACCTCCGCGACTCGGGCGTCGAGGTCGTCATCGGCCTCAAGGACGGCTCCAAGTCGATCGCCAAGGCGCAGGAGGCCGGCTTCGAGGTCAAGAACGTGGCCGACGCCTCGGCCTGGGCCGACGTGATCGTCATCCTCGCTCCCGACCAGTACCAGCGCCACATCTACGCCGAGTCCATCAAGGACAACCTCGCCGCGGGCAAGACCCTCGTCTTCGGCCACGGCTTCAACATCCGCTTCGGCTACATCGAGGCGCCCGAGGGCGTCGACGTGATCCTCGTCGCCCCCAAGGCGCCGGGCCACACCGTGCGCCGCGAGTTCGTCGCCGGCCGCGGCATCCCCGACATCATCGCGGTCGAGCAGGATGCCTCGGGCTCGGCATGGGACCTCGCGAAGTCCTACGCCAAGGCCATCGGCGGCACGCGCGCCGGCGTCATCAAGACGACCTTCACCGAAGAGACCGAGACCGACCTGTTCGGCGAGCAGTCCGTGCTCTGCGGCGGCGTCTCGCAGCTCGTGCAGTACGGTTTCGAGACCCTCACCGAGGCCGGCTACCAGCCGCAGATCGCCTACTTCGAGGTGCTCCACGAGCTCAAGCTCATCGTCGACCTCATGTGGGAGGGCGGCATCGCCAAGCAGCGCTGGTCGGTCTCCGACACGGCCGAGTACGGCGACTACGTGTCGGGCCCCCGCGTCATCGACCCGAGCGTCAAGGAGAACATGAAGGCGGTCCTCGCCGACATCCAGGACGGCACCTTCGCGAAGCGCTTCATCGACGACCAGGACAACGGCCAGAAGGAGTTCCTCGAACTGCGCGCCAAGGGCGAGCAGCACCCCATCGAGGTCACCGGCCGCGAACTGCGCGCGCTCTTCGCCTGGAACTCGTCCGACGATGACGACTACGTCGACGGCGAGGTCGCTCGCTGACGCTCGCGACCACGCGCGTCGACGCAGTCGCGAGAGACATTGTGCCCATGGCACGCCGACTGCGTCGGCGTGGCGCGACGGCGAGGTCGCTCGCTGACGCTCGCGACCACGCGCGTCGACGCAGTCGCGAGAGACACTGTGCCCATGGCACGCCGACTGCGTCGGCGTGGCGCGACGGCGAGGTCGCTCGCTGACGCTCGCGACCACGCGCGTCGACGCAGTCGCGAGACACTGTGCCCATGGCACGCCGACTGCGTCGGCGTGGCGCGACGGCGAGGTCGCTCGCTGACGCGAGCGGCCCGCACAACTGAACACCCGTCACGGCGGGGCCGACCTCGGTCGGCCCCGCCGTTTCGCGTGCGCTGCGCGGTCAGCGGTACGCCGAACGGGTAGCGTGACGGGGTGAGCCGAAACCTCCCCGTCGAAATCGCCGTCCAGGATGCCGCGGGCACGCGCATCGCCCTCGAGAACGGCGCCGCGCGCATCGAGCTCTGCCAGGCCCTCGGGCTCGGGGGACTCACGCCCTCGATCGGTCTCGTCGAGTTCGCGGTGTCGGTGGCCACGGCGGCCGGGGCGTCGTCGTTCGTGCACGTGCTCGTGCGCCCGCGGGGCGGCGGGTTCGTGTACGACGCCGACGAACTCGACACGATCGTGCGCGACATCCGCTCGGCCGTCGCCGCAGGCGCCGACGGCGTCGTCGTCGGTGCACTCACCGAACAGGGTTTCCTCGACCTCGAGGCCGTGCGCCGGTTCGTCGACGCGGCCGGCGATGCCGACGTCACCGTGCACCGTGCCGTCGACGCCTCTGCGGATGCGCGCGGTGCCGTCGCGGCGCTCGCCGGCCTCGGCGTGCGACGGGTGCTCACCTCGGGCGGAGCGCCCGACTGCCGCCGCGGACTCGCGGCGCTCGAGGACATGGCGGCGGCATCCGGAGTCCTCGAGATCATGGCCGGCGGCGGCGTGAAGATCGAGGACATCCCCGCACTCGCGGCGGCCGGCGTCGACGCCGTGCACCTGTCCGCTCGCGGCCGGGCGCTGCGCGGCGGCGCGAGCGGCCCGGGCGGCGGCGTCGACGGATTCGACGAGACCGATGCCGCGCTCGTCGCGGCGGCCGTGCACGCCGCGGGCGGCGTGAGCGCCGAGGCCGGTTCGACCACGCGCGCATGACCCTCGACGTCGAGCGGGTCGAGCCCGAGGCCTCCGCCACCGGGCCCCGGCTCGAGCGCCCGGGAAACCGGCGACGGGTGCTCGACGCGGTGCGGTCCGTCTCGAGGGCGACCCTCTGGGCGTGCGTCGTCGGCAGCGGACTGGTGCTGCTCTCGCTCGCGTTCCCGATCTTCCTCTTCGTCACCGTGCCGATCGCGCTCGGTCTCGCGATCGCCGCGTGGACCGCGGCGATGGGCGCCGCGGCCGGGTCGCTGGCATGGCGAACCGAACCGGCTCGCATCACGGGAGCGATCGTCGGGGCAGTGCTGGCGCTCGCGATCGTCGTGCTGCTCGGCCGTCGGCTCGGCATCGGCCCATGGGCCGCGGGCGACGACCTCCTCGGCTGGACCGGCACGGCCGCGGTCTGGGGCGGGTCGGGTCTGCTCGTCGTGCTGAGCGTGGCGGTCACTCGGCCGCGCGCGCCGTTCGAGGCTCGCAGCATCGTCTCCCGTGGGCTGCTCGCCTCGGCCGTCGCGGCCTTGACCGTCGTCGTGGCCGCGGCGGTCACGGCGTACTCGCGCCGGCCCTGGTTCGACCCCGACGACACCTGCGGCGGCGACGGCCGGTACGAGGTGCGACCATTTCCGGTGCAGGTCGCCTGCACCGCAGCTCCCGAGACGCCGCTTGCGCCGGAATCGCTCGAGGTGCTCCAGATCGGCGGTGTCGTCATCGCGGGCGTGCTGCTGATCGGCGCCCTGCTCGTGGTGGTGGGCCGCCGCCGCGTGGCGATGGCCGCCGCGGTCGTGTCCGCCTCGACCGCGGCCCTGCTGGCGATCGCCACGGTCGTGGTCGCGCTGCCGCTCGTCGCGAACGACCAGGCGATGCTCATTCGCGGATTCCACGGGACCTCGGACCATGGACTCGAGCAGACGCCGATCCCGGGCACGCCGATGCAGGACCAGGATGCCGCGGAGTCGCCCCCCGCGGACGCGAGTGCGCTCCCAACGCTCGACGTCGCCCGAGCCCAGTTCGCGCAGCTCGCCGAGGCGGCGCTCACGGCAGCGGGCGAGGGCGCGATCTGGCGGGACGAGCCACCGCTCGAGGTCCGCGAGGAGCCGTGCGACGAAGGGGTTCGCCTCGTCATCGACGGCGAGTTCGCGACCGGGGTCATCACCGACACCACGAGCGACGAACACGACCGCGAGGTGACCGCCGGCAACGTGGCGGCGGCCGATCGCATCGCGGAGGCATGGCAGGCGGTCGGCCTCGGCGGCGTCGAGCGGCTGCACGACGAACCGCATCTCGGCCGCGGCTCGTTCGGCGCGGTCGAGTCGGCGCGCATCTCGTTCGACTTCGGCGTGGCACAACCCCGGGTCGAGGGATTCTGCCTCATCGGGGAGTGACGCCGCTGGCTAGGCTGGTGACATGCGAGCAGACTCCGACGACGACGCGCTGCGCTGGGAGGGCGACGACGATCCGACGCTCGCGCCCGGCTGGAAGGCGGTCGGATCCCCGGCCCCCGCCGAGCCGACGGCCGCAGGTGCAGCCGACGCCGACGACGCGGCATCCGTCGTCGAGGAGCCGGCCGCAGCAGACGACGCGGCCGCGACGTCGTCGCAGACCGGCTCGGTCGAGCTCGTGGTGCTCGGCGTGCTCGCGGGCGTCTACCTGCTCTACACGATCGGGTGGCTCATCACCGCGCTCCGCACGTCGTCACCGGGCATCAGCGTCGTGAGCGATGCGATGTACTCGCTCGGCCTCTGGCTCGCGGTGCTGGCCGCGCCCTGCTGGTTCGTGCTGGCCCTGCGCGCGCAGGGTCGACGCATCCGGCTCGTGTGGCTGATCGCGGGCGTGCTCGTGCTCGTGCCGCTGCCGTTCGTGCTGGGGGCGATCGCATGAGCACGGCTCCCGTCGCTCCGGGCCACGAGCCCGGCTCCGCGGCATCCGCCACGGCAGCACGGCTCGGCGGCAGGTCGCTGCCGACCTGGCTCGACGTGACGCTCGCGGTGGCCTTCGGCCTCTTCTACGCCTACGACGTGTGGGAGGTCGTCGAGAGCATCGTGCAGCTGCTCGGCCTCGGCCTCACGTTCAGCGGCGGGGGATGGGCCGTCATGATCGCGGCGCTCGTCGCGCCGCTCGTCTGCTTCGGGGCGGCCTTCGCGCTCGGCCGCCGCACCGGCGTGCTCGGCCGCATCGCGCTGTACTTCGCGGGTCTCTGCGTCTCGGCGGTGCTCTTCCTCAGCCTCTCGGTGCTGCTCGGCCAGATCGGCGGCGTCGTCGCCTGAGCCGGAGCGATTCCGGGCCGCGGCCGGCGTCGTCGTCGCGCACCGTCATACGCACGGAGCGGCTCCGCGGCTGAAGTAGGCTGGGCGGGTTGCGCCCCGACGGCGTGTGGCGCATCCCACCCACACACTGCAGCGCCCTGTGCGCGCAAGACCCGAAGGAACCATTCGTGTCAAAGCCGGTCGTGCTGATCGCAGAAGAACTCTCGCCCGCCACCGTCGACGCCCTCGGGCCCGACTTCGACGTCCGCAACGTCGACGGCACCGACCGTGCAGCGCTGCTGTCCGCGCTCTCCGACGCCGAGGCGATCCTGATCCGGTCCGCGACCCAGGTCGATGCCGAGGCGATCGCGGCGGCGCCGAAGCTCCGGGTCGTCGCCCGTGCTGGGGTCGGCCTCGACAACGTCGACGTCAAGGCGGCCACGACCGCCGGTGTCATGGTCGTGAACGCGCCGACGTCGAACATCATCTCCGCGGCCGAGCTGACCATCGGTCACATCCTGAGCCTCGCGCGGCACATCCCGGCCGGGCACAGCTCGCTCGCCGCCGGGCAGTGGAAGCGGTCGGCGTACACCGGCACCGAGCTCTACGAGAAGACCGTCGGCATCATCGGCCTCGGCCGCATCGGCGCGCTCATCACGGCACGCCTGCAGGCGTTCGGCATGAACGTGATCGCGTACGACCCCTACATCACGGCGGCCCGCGCACAGCAGTTGGGCGTGCAGAACGTCACGCTCGACGAACTGCTCGAGCGCAGCGACTTCGTCACGATCCACATGCCGCGCACCCCCGAGACGCTGGGCATGATCAGCACCGAGCAGCTCGCGAAGATGAAGAAGACGGCCTACGTGGTGAACGTCGCGCGCGGCGGGCTCATCGACGAAGAGGCGCTGCACGACGCGCTTGCGAACGGCGTCATCGCCGGCGCGGCGCTCGACGTGTTCGTGCAGGAGCCGCCGAAGGAATCCCCGCTCCTCGGCCTGCCGAACATCATCGTGACGCCCCACCTCGGCGCCTCCACCGACGACGCTCAAGAGAAGGCGGGCGTCTCGGTCGCCAAGTCCGTGCGGCTCGCGCTCGCGGGCGAGCTCGTGCCCGACGCGGTCAACGTCGCGGGCGGCGTCATCGACCAGTACGTGCGCCCCGGCATCCCGCTCGTCGAGAAGCTCGGCCAGCTCTTCTCCGGGCTCGCGAACGGCCCGCTGACGAGCCTCGACGTCGAGGTCCGCGGCGAGCTCGTCGACTACGACGTGAGCGTCCTGAAGCTCGCCGCGCTGAAGGGCGTCTTCACCAACGTCGTGAGCGAGACCGTCTCCTACGTGAACGCGCCGCTCCTCGCCGAGCAGCGCGGCATCGCGGTGCGCCTGATCACCGAGGCCGACAGCCCCGAGTTCCGCAACGTCATCACGCTGCGCGGCGCCCTCGCCGACGGCACGCAGGTGTCGGTCGCCGGCACGCTCACGGGCACGAAGCAGATCGAGAAGCTCGTCGGCATCAACGGCTACGAGCTCGAGGTGCCCATCGCGACCACGCACATCGTCATGGAGTACGTCGACCGCCCCGGCATCGTCGCGGTCTACGGCCAGGAGTTCGGCGAGGCCGGCATCAACATCGCGGGCATGCAGATCGCCCGTCGCGAGGCCGGCGGCTCGGCGCTCAGCGTGCTCACGGTCGACTCGCCCGTGCCCTCCGAGGTGCTCGAGCGCGTGCGCGAGGCGATCGACGCGCAGATCTTCGTCGAGATCGACATCACCGAGTAACGCACGTCCCGTGGCGGATGCCGCGACCCCGCCGAGCACGGGCGGGGTCGCGGCATCCGTCGTCTCAGGGGAGTTCGGTATCGGTGCCGCGCGAGGTGCGCGAGCCGGCTGCGAGGCGTTCGAGCAGGGCGATGAGGTCGTCCATCTCGGCGGGGCCGAGCGGGTCGGATGCCACGACTGCGGTGCCGTCGTCGTCGGCGGCGGGTTCGGGGCCGTCGGCCTCGGCGCGCAGGGCGGCGTGGTAGTAGAGGCCGTCGCCGATGAGGGTGACCGCGAGCGCCAGCGTGGGGTCGCCGACGTGCCGGCCGAGCACCTCGAGCCACCGGGAGCGCACGTCGTCGATCGCCCGAGCCGCCGCGTGGTCGCCGCCCTGCGCGAGTCGCACGGTGGCGATGAAGGTGCGGTCGAGCGGGGTCTCGAGTTCGACCGATGACCGCACGAAGTAGGCGACGGCGCCTTCGGGCGCGGTGTCGATGAGGGCGACATCGTCGTCGATGAGGCGGTGCAGGCGGGCCAGCAGGCCGCCGATGAGGGCGTCGCGGGTGCCGAAGTGGTAGAGCAGGCCGCCCTTCGAGACGCCGGCGGCGCGTGCCGTGGCGTCGATGGTCGCGCCGCGTTCGCCGTCGGCGATGATGAGGCGCTCGAACGCGTCGAGCACGGCTTCTCGCGCGGCGGGGGGTCGGCTCATGACTCCATTGTGGCGGAGATCCGGCCGGAGATCAGGCGGGAGGTCAGGCGGGAGGTCGGGCCGACGATCGTGGCGGGCTCCGGCGTTGGCGGACGTTGCGGCATCCTGTTACTATACCAACTGGACGGTACAGTAACCGTCCTCCGACCAGAACGAGCGAAACGCATGACCGAGCACATCTCCGACCCGGCGACCCAGACGACCGCCGCGGCATCCGCACCACTGCCGCAGCTGCCCGCACGCGCGCCACGACGGGCCTGGGTCGGGCTCGCGGTGCTCATGCTGCCCGTGCTGCTCGTCTCGGTCGACAACACGGTGCTGAGCTTCGCGCTGCCCGAGATCTCGCTCGCGCTCGGCCCGACCGCGGCCCAGCAGCTCTGGATCATCGACGCCTACCCGCTCGTGCTCGCGGGCCTCCTCGTCGCCATGGGCAGCGCGGGCGACCGCTTCGGCCGCCGCCGCATGCTGCTCATCGGCAGCGTCGGGTTCGCCGTCGTCTCGATCGGCGCCGCATTCGCGCCCACGGCCGAGGCCCTCATCGCCGCACGAGCCGCGCTGGGCTTCTTCGGTGCGATGCTCATGCCCTCGACGCTGTCGCTGCTGCGCACCATCTTCGCCGACCGCGAGCAGCGCCGGCTCGCCATCGCCATCTGGGCGACCGGCTTCGCGGCCGGCAGCGCCCTCGGTCCGATCGTGGGCGGCGTGCTGCTCGAGCACTTCGCGTGGGGGTCGGTGTTCCTGCTCGCCGTCCCCGTGCTGGTGCCGCTCATCGTGCTCGTGCCGCTGCTCATCCCCGAGAGCCGCGATCCGGCGCCCGGTCGCATCGACGTGCCGAGCATCCTGCTCTCGCTCGCGGCCATGGTGCCGGTCGTGTTCGGCATCAAGTCCATCGCGACCGAGGGCTTCGACGGCCTCGGCGTGCAGGCCATCGTGATCGGGCTGTTCTGCGCGGTCTGGTTCGTGCGTCGGCAGCTCCGCAGCGAGACGCCCATGCTCGACGTGCGCCTCTTCGCGAAGGGCTCGTTCGGCGGCGCCGTCATCGTGAACCTGTTCAGCGTCATCGCGCTCGTCGGCTTCCTCTACTTCGTGTCGCAGCACCTGCAGCTCATCGCCGGGCTGAGCCCGGTCCAGGCGGGGGTCGCCCTGCTGCCGGGGCTCGTCGCGATGATCATCGCCGGACTCGTCGTCGTGCCCATCGCGCGGCGCGTGCGTCCGCGCGTGCTCGTGCCCGTGGCGCTCGGGCTCTCGGCCGCCGGGTACCTCGTCATCGCGCTCATGACCGACGCCGAGTCGATCGCGCCGATCGTGGTCGCGTTCGTGCTGCTCGGCGTCGGCATCGGCGCGGCCGAGACCGTCTCGAACGAGCTCATCCTCTCGAGCGCCCCGCCCGCCAAGGCCGGAGCCGCGTCGGCCGTCTCCGAGACGGCGTACGAACTCGGCGCGGTGCTCGGCACCGCGGTGCTCGGCAGCATCCTGGCCGCGCACTACCGCTCGGCGATCGTGCTGCCCGCGTCGCTCACCGCGAGCCAGGCGGATGCCGCGCGAGAGACGCTCGCCGGAACCACGGCGGTGGCCGACCAGCTGCCCGCCGGCGTGGCCGACCAGCTGCTCGCGTCGGCGGCGGCGGCGTTCGACGGAGGCGTGGTGCTCACCTCGCTCATCGGCGTCGCGCTCATGGTCGCCGCCGCCGTGGTCGCCGCGGTGACGCTCCGAAACCCCGCGCCCGTCGCGGGGGACTGAGCGGGCTCTCGACCGCGTCCTCCCACACGTCACGCGGCTTCGCCGGCGGTCCGACGGCGACTACGCTGGGAAGGCTGGCGCACGAAGGAGAGTTCATGGTGAAGACGGTCAAGCTCGCGGTCATCCCGGGTGACGGAATCGGCCCCGAGGTGGTCGCCGAGGCGCTGAAGGCGCTCGACGCGGCCACGGCCGGCACCGACCTGGCCTTCGAGCAGACGCCGTTCTCCCTCGGTGCCGCACGGTACCTCGAGACCGGCGACGTGCTGACCGACGACGACCTGGCCGCCATCAAGGGCCACGACGCGATCCTCCTGGGCGCCGTCGGCGGCGTTCCCGGAGATCCGCGCCTCGCGGGCGCGAACATCGAACGCGGGCTCCTGCTGAAGCTGCGCTTCGAGCTCGATCACTACGTCAACCTGCGGCCGACGGTGCTGCACCAGGGCGTCGCGAGCCCCCTCTCCAGCCCGGGCGACGTCGACTTCGTCGTCGTGCGAGAGGGCACCGAGGGGCCGTACGTCGGCAACGGCGGCGCGATCCGCGTCGGCACTCCCGCCGAGGTCGCCAACGAGGTGTCGGTCAACACGGCGTTCGGCGTCGAGCGCGTCGTGCGCTACGCCTTCGCCGCGGCATCCGCCCGCCCGCGCAAGAGGCTGACCCTCGTGCACAAGACGAACGTGCTCGTGTTCGCCGGTTCGCTCTGGAAGCGCACGGTCGACGCCGTCGCGGCCGAGTTCCCCGACGTGAGCGTCGATTACCTGCACGTCGACGCGGCGACGATCTTCCTCGTGACGGATCCTGCTAGATTCGATGTCATCGTCACGGACAACCTCTTCGGCGACATCCTCACCGATCTGGCCGGCGCAATCAGCGGCGGCATCGGTCTCGCAGCCTCGGGCAACATCAACCCCGATGGTCGATTCCCCAGCATGTTCGAGCCGGTTCACGGTTCCGCACCCGACATCGCCGGCAAGGGCATCGCCGACCCGACCGCCGCCATCGGCTCGGTCGCGCTCCTGCTCCGCCACCTCGGCGAGGCCGAAGCGGCGGCCAGGGTCGAGCAGGCGATCGCCGCCGACATCGCCGCCCGCGGCGACGCGAACCGCTCGACCTCCGAGATCGGCGACGCGATCGCCGCACGTATCGGCTCACTCGACTGACTCATCGCATCGAAGGACACATCATGACCATCAACCTTCCGCTCCAGGCTCCGTCACCCGCAGGTCTCATCTGGCAGACCGTTCGCAACGAGCAGGCGAAATCGCCCGAGGAGCGCGAGGCGGTCCTCGCCGACCCCGGCTTCGGCAATCACTTCACCGACCACATGGTCGACGTGTGCTGGTCCGAGAAGGGCGGCTGGCACCGTCCGCGCGTCACGCCCTACGGCCCCATCGCGCTCGATCCCGCCGCCGCCGTGCTGCACTACGCGCAGGAGATCTTCGAGGGCATGAAGGCCTATCGGCACGCCGACGGGTCGATCCACACGTTCCGGCCGTACGAGAACGCCGCGCGCATGCAGCGTTCCGCGCGCCGCCTGGCGTTGCCCGAGCTGCCGAGCGAGATCTTCATCGAGTCGCTGAAGAAGCTCATCGAGGTCGACGCCGAGTGGGTTCCCGGCGCACCCGAGACGAGCCTGTACCTGCGGCCGTTCATGTTCGCCAAAGAGGCGTTCCTCGGCGTTCGCCCGGCGAAGAAGGTCGCGTACTACGTCATCGCGAGCCCGGCCGCCGCGTACTTCCCGGGCGGCGTCGCCCCCGTGAACATCTGGCTGTCGACCAGCTACGCCCGCGCGGGCAAGGGCGGCACCGGTGCGGCCAAGACCGGCGGCAACTACGCCTCGAGCCTCCTGCCGCAGGCCGAGGCCTACGAGAAGGGCTGCCAGCAGGTCGCGTTCCTCGACGACGCGGGCAACCTCGAAGAGCTCGGGGGCATGAACGTCGTGCTCGTCAAGCGCGACGGCACGCTCGTCACGCCCGAGTCCGACTCCATCCTCGAGGGCATCACGCGCGACTCGATCCTGCAGCTCGCCGCCGATCGCGGTCACGTGGTCGAGCGCCGTCACGTCCCGATCGACGAGTGGCGCGCGGGCGTCGAGTCCGGCGACATCGTGGGCGCCTTCGCCTGCGGCACGGCTGCGGTCGTGGTGCCGATCGGGCGCCTGCTCGCCGAGGACTTCGAGATCGTGCACGCGCACTCCGAGGCATCCGACCTCGCACTGTCGCTGCGTGAAGAGCTCACCGACATCCAGTACGGCCGTCGTGAAGACCGGCACGGTTGGATGCTCCGACTCGACGCGTGAGCCGGGCCGAAGGCCTCACGACGACGGATGCCTCGGCCTCGGCCGTGCGCATCCGCTCGTTCGTGCCCGCCGACACCGAACAGGTCGTGGCGCTCTGGCACCAGGCCGGGCTCGTCGTGCCGTGGAACGACCCGTACCGCGACATCGAACGCAAGCTCGCGGTGCAGCCCGAGCTGTTCCTGGTGGGGGAGTCAGCCGGCGCCCTCGTCGCGACCGCCATGGTCGGCTACGACGGCCATCGCGGCTGGGTCAACTACCTCGCGGTCGACGGCACCCGGCGGGGCGAGGGCCTCGGCCGCCAGCTCATGGCCGAGGCCGAACGCCTGCTGGCCGAGCTCGGCTGCCCGAAGCTCAACCTGCAGGTGCGCTCCTCGAACACCGAGGTCGTCGCGTTCTACCGCAGCCTCGGCTACGGGGTCGACGAGGTGACGAGCCTCGGCAAGCGGCTGATCGCCGACGGGCGGCAAGACTGAGCGACCGCCCCGCGGCATCCGCTCGGCGCGGTGTCCGGCGGGCCCGTTCAGTCCGCCGCCGAAGCCAGGATCGAGGCGGCAGCCGGTAGGGGCGAACGTTCGAGCTCCGCCCGAGCCTGCGCCCCGATGTCAGGATCGGGGTCGTCGAATGCACGGCGGAACAGGCCGGGGGCATCGACCACGTCCGATCCGACGACCCGACCGTCGAGTGGAAGGAAGAACAGCAGCTGCTTGGTGGCGAGCATGTTCACCGCACGCAGTTCGTCGCCCAACGCGTCGCGCACGACCGCGTACCCGGCCGGATTCCCGGACTTCGCCAGGTAGCCGGCGGCGGTCAGCGGGCTCAGGTACGGTCCGACCGGCCGATCGAGCGCCGCCTGCAACCGATGCCCCGCCTCGGGATCCCCCTGTCGCGCCAATGCGTGGGCGGCCTCGACCTGGACGGCGTCATCCGGGTCGTCGAGGAGGCCGCGCAACGCCCCCGCGAGTTCGGGGAACCTCCAGCTCGCGTGCACTGCGAAGCCGAGCAGCGGAGTCCGCTCCGACGCCAGGGCGGCGGCGAGGTGCTCGGCGTCGTCGACGATGCCGTTGCGGGCGAGGATGGATCGGGCCTTCCAGTCTTCGAGGTCGGTGTACGAGAGGTCATCGGGCGGCTCGGGAAGGCCCAGGTCGGGCACGCCGAACTCCATGTCCGGTATCCGGATCGGCTCCTGCTCGTCCTGGCTCACCGTCGACTCCGTTCGTCGGCTCGGCGGCGACCCGCGTTCACGGCGTGCCGCCCGGTGCGGCGGGCGGGGCCGGGGCGCCGGGGTACCCGCCGCTCGAACCCAGCGCACCGCGTGCTCGGATCGCGTCGGCCCTGGCGAGGTACAGCGGCGCGCCGTCGCCGTACGCTCGCGACTCCTTCGTGTGGACATCGCCGGCGGCCGCCGTGGACGACGCGATGACGCGTCCCGGAACCCGGGCGATCAACGTGCCCACGTCGGCCGCCGACGCAGCCGTCTGTGCCGACAGCCACGTCTGCGCCTGGGCGACGCCGGCGGCGGCGAATCCCCGACGCTCGGTCGCGTGGAAGCGCTCGTGGCGAGTGGTGAGGTCGCTGGCCCAGAATCGCCTGCGCGGTGGCTTCCCGCCGTCCACGCCCATGTTCGGCGTGAGGTCGCTCGCGACCTGCGCGAAGTTCGCGTGGGTGATGGCTGCCGAGGCATCAGAGGTGATGTCCGGCTTCGGAGAGGCGACGTTGAAGGTGATCGGATTCGCGACGGTGAAGCTCGTGGTGAAGGCGCCCGCCGATGGCGTGATCGTGATCCCGGTGATGCTGAAGGCAGCCCAGTCCGTCGCGCCGAACGGCGACACCACCCCGGCCTGGGTCACGGTGCCCGCATAGGCCGCGGTGGCGGCGATCGTGTCCTGCTCCGGCACGATGAGGGCGGCCGGGACGACCAGGTCGGGCAGCATGACGGGCTGGTCTGGCGCGGCGCCGGCCGGCATCCTGACCTGCGGCGCGAGCGCTGCATCGACGGCCGCCGGGTCCACCTCCTCGGCGGTCGTTTCGTCTGCCGCGTCGCGATCGGACGGGGCTGGGCGATCCCGGGCCTCGACCGGCTCCCGCACCGGCTCCGTCAGTGGCGCCCGGGGGATTGCGACCGAGACCGTCGATCGGATCACCTCGGAGTGCTGCGTCGGACCATCGCCCTCGACGGCGCCATGATCGGGTCCGTCGACCTCGACGCCCGCGGGCAGGCCGAGGTGCTGTGACACCGCCGAGTTGCCGGCATCGCGCTGGAGCCGCTGCAGGTCGTTCATCGCCGGGGCGGAGCGGCCCGAGACGGGCGGCGCCGTGTGCACCGGGTCGTTTCGCTTCCGGTGGTTCTGGAGATCGTAGGACATCGAGCCCCCTGACATCGTCGTTCCCTGAGATCGTATGCCGGGCCCGACGGATCGCGCTGCCCCAACGGGCAGCGCGTGGGTCATGCTCGAAACGATCGGCGTCCGCCGAAGGGTGCGGACCGCCCTGCCGCCCGACCCTGGGCGGGTCGGGAAGGCCGAGGCGCCGTAGGCTGGTGGGCATGAAGATCGCGCGCTTCTCACACGGTGAGTCCATCTCGTTCGGCGTCCTCGACGAGGAGGAGGGCGAACTGGTCGTGCTGAAGGCCGACCCGATGTACGCGGGCTACGAGCCCACGGGTCAGCGCGTCGCGCTCGCCGATGCGACGCTGCTCGCCCCCGTGATCCCGCGCTCGAAGGTCGTCGCGGTCGGCAAGAACTACCGCGACCACGCGGCCGAGATGGGCGGCGAGGCGCCGACCGAGCCGCTGCTGTTCCTGAAGCCGAACACCTCGGTCATCGGCACGGCCGACATCATCGTGCTTCCGCCGCAGAGCGAGCAGGTCGAGCACGAGGGCGAGGTCGCGGTCGTCATCGGCCGGGTCGCGAAGAACGTCGCAGAGGCCGATGCCGCGGGCGTGATCTTCGGCTACACGATCGCCAACGACGTCACGGCCCGCGACCTGCAGCGCCGCGACGGGCAGTGGTCGCGAGCCAAGGGCTTCGACACGTTCTGCCCGCTCGGCCCGGTCATCGACACCGACCTCGACCTCGACCACGGCACGATCGAGACGCGCGTGAACGGCGAGGTGCGCCAGCAGGGCGAGCTCGCCGACATGGTGCACTCGATCCCGGCCATCATCGCCTACGCGTCGAGCGTGTTCACGCTGCTGCCCGGCGACGTGATCCTCACCGGCACTCCGGCCGGCGTCGGACCGCTCGTCGACGGCGACGTCGTCGAGGTCGAGGTCTCGGGCCTCGGCACCCTGACGAACACCGCGCGTCGCATGTAGCGCGGCCGTCAGCGCAGGGTGGTCGCCTTCGCGCCGGCCTCTCGGCGCAGCGCGCCGACCGCGAGCTCGACATCCTCCTCGTCGTTCCAGACGTGGAACGCCACGCGGGCACGCCCCGCCCGGCCGGAGGCCGTGATGCCGGCGGCCGTGAGCGCGCCGAGGTCGCATCCGTCGGCGTCGGTCCACGTCACGATGGCGCTGTCGGATGCCGCGAGCCCGAGCTGCTGCCGGAAGGCGTTCGCGAGTCCGACGTCATGCCGTCGCACGGCCTCCAGATCGAGCGAGGCCGCGAGTCCGAGGGCGGCCTCGGCCCCGACCCACGCATGCCAGGCCGGAGAGACGTCGAAGCGCGTGGCATCCGGCGCCAGGTGCAGGCCCGGCCCGTAGCAGGAGGCCCACGGGTCGGCGCCCGAGTACCAGCCGGCGGTGATCGGCGAGAGTTCGGCGACCGCCCGATCCGAGAAGGCGGCGAACGCGGCGCCGCGCGGCGCGCCGAGCCACTTGTAGGCGTGGCAGACGAGCAGGTCGGCCTCGAGGTCGTCGGTCGGCATCCAGCCGGTCGCCTGCGTGGTGTCGAGCAGGAGGAGTGCTCCGGCGTCGCGCGCGGCCGTGGCGATGGCCGAGGCATCCGCGATCTCGCCGGTGGCCGACTGCACGAGCGAGGCCGAGACGAGCCAGGTGTCGCGGCGCACCTCGGAGGCGAGCGCGTCGAGCGGCACATGACGCACGCGCAGGTCGCCGCGGGCCATGAACGGCGCGACGATCGAGGAGAAGTCGCCGTCGACGCAGAGCATCTCGGCGCCGGCCGGTGCGGATGCCGCGGCGAGCGCCGTGAACACCGATGCCTGGGAACCGGTCGCGACCTGGGAGGGACTTGCGCCGAGCAGGGTCGCGGCGTGCCCGCGTGCGCGCTCGAGCGAGGCGGAGTAGTCGGCGGCGGTCGCGGTTCCGGTCGCCCACGCGTCGAGGTCGCGTCGGACCGCCTCGCGGGTGACGTCGGCCGGCAGGCCGAGCGTGCAGGCGGCGAGGTAGCCACGGCCGGCCGAATATCTGGAGCGTTCCGGGTGCATGCTTCCAGCCTCCGCGGGATCAGTACATTGCACAACAGGCACTATGTGATCGAATGCATGCGCACGCGTTATGATTCGGGCATGTCCGACGCCTCGATCGAAGCCTTCGCCGACGCCCTCGACCTGCAGACCGTCCGGGTCGTCGGGCGCATCCGCGAGCACGGCTCGCTCACCGCGGCCGCCGCCTCGCTGGGCTACAGCCAGCCCGCCGTGAGCCAGCAGTTGCGGCGCTTCGAGCAGCGCACGGGCATCGCCCTCGTCGAACGGGCCGGACGCGGCATCCGCCTGACCGAGTCGGGCCGGGTGCTGGCACGGCACGCGAACGCCGTCGCGACCACGCTCGAAGCGGCAGCCGGGGAGCTCTCCGAGATCCGAGGTCTCCGGGCCGGGCGCGTTCGCCTCGCGGCGTTCCCGTCGGCGTCGGCCACGCTCGTGCCCAAGCTCATCGCGGGCCTCGCGGCGCGGCATCCGGGGGTCACCGTGACCTACGTCGAGGCCGAGCCTCCCGAGGCCGTCGCGGCCGTGCGCGCCGATCGAGCCGACCTCGCCATCACCTTCAGCTATCCGGGCGACCGCGACGACCCGCACACCGAGAGCGCCAGGGGCCTCGACGTGCGCTCGATCGGCGCCGAGCGCATCCGGCTCGTGCTGCCGCAGGCGCACACGGCCGCGGCATCCGACGTCGTCGACCTCGCCGACCTCGCGGGCGAAGCGTGGATCGCCGGGTGCCCCCGCTGCCGCGGCCACCTGCTCGAGTTGACGACGAAGGCCGGGTTCCGCCCGCGCATCGGCTTCGAGACCGATAACTTCGTCGCCGTCGAGTCGATGGTCGCGCAGGGGCTCGGCGTGGCGCTGCTGCCCGACCTCGCCCTGGCGGCCTCGCCGCGGCATCCGGGCGTCGTCACACGGCCGACCACGGGCGCCGACGTGCGCTCGCTGCACCTCGTCACGGCGCGCGGGGGAGCGCGGGTGCCCGCGGTGGCCGCGGCCGTGGCCGTGCTGGAGGAACTCGCGCCGCGATAGCCGCGGGCCCCTCGGTACGATTGACGGGATGTCTGACACCACGCACCCCACGACCACGGCCACCGGCAGCGACGTCCGCGTCCGCTTCTGCCCGTCGCCCACCGGCACGCCGCACGTCGGCCTCGTCCGCACGGCCCTCTTCAACTGGGCGTACGCCCGTCACACGGGCGGCACGTTCGTCTTCCGCATCGAAGACACCGACGCCGCGCGCGACAGCGAAGAGAGCTTCGAGCAGATCATCGACGCGCTCACCTGGCTCGGACTCGACTGGGACGAGGGCGTGCACAAGGGCGGCCCGAGCGAGCCCTACCGGCAGTCGCAGCGCGGCGACATCTACCAAGACGTCATCGCCAGGCTGAAGTCCGCCGGGCACCTCTACGAGTCGTTCTCGACCGCTGAAGAGATCGATGCCCGCAACGCGGCGAACGGCCGCCCGAAGCAGCTCGGCTACGACAACTACGACCGCGACCTCACCGACGAGCAGAAGGCCGCCTTCCGCGCCGAGGGCCGCGAGCCCGCCCTGCGCCTGCGCGTGCCCGAGGTCGACCTCGGCTTCGACGACCTCGTGCGCGGCCGCATCGACTTCCCGGTCGGCTCGACCATCGACTTCGTGCTCGTGCGCCCCAACGGCGCGCCGCTGTACACGCTCGTGAACCCGGTCGACGACGCCCTCATGGGCATCACGCACGTGCTCCGCGGCGAAGACATCCTGAGCTCCACGCCGCGTCAGATCGCGCTCTACCACGCGCTCATCGACATCGGCGTGACCACGTTCGTGCCGCGCTTCGGCCACCTGCCCTACGTCATGGGCGAGGGCAACAAGAAGCTCAGCAAGCGCGACCCCGAGTCGAACCTGTTCCACCACCGCGACCGCGGGTTCATCCCCGAGGGGCTCGTCAACTACCTCGCGCTGCTCGGCTGGGGCTTCTCGGCCGACCGCGACGTGTTCAGTCGCGACGAATTCGTCGCCGCGTTCGACGTGGCGAACGTCAACCCGAACCCGGCCCGCTTCGACCAGAAGAAGGCCGAGTCGATCAACGGCGACCACATCCGCCTGCTCGAGCCGGCAGACTTCGCGGCGCGCACCGTGCCCTACCTCGAGGCGGCCGGGGTGCTCACGGCGCCGTTGACCCCCGCTCACGAGGCGATCCTCGCCGAGGCCGCGCCGCTCGTCCAGGAGCGCATCGGGCTGCTCGGCGAAGCACCGGGCATGCTCGGCTTCCTGTTCACCGATGCCGCGGGGCTGGCCTACGACGACGACGCCCTCAAGGGGCTGCCCGCCGACACCGCGGCCGTGCTCGCGGCGTCGCGCGACGCCCTCGACCGGCTTCCCGCCGAGGAATGGACGCACGACCAGATCGAGCAGGCGCTGCGTGCCGCCCTCATCGACGGGCTCGGCCTGAAGCCGCGCATCGCCTTCGGGCCCGTGCGCACGGCGATCTCGGGCCGTCGCGTCTCGCCGCCGCTGTTCGAGTCCATGCAGATCCTCGGCAAGATCGACTCGCTCGAGCGCATCGACAAGCTGGCGGCGCAGGTCGGCTGAGCCTCGACGACGGATGCCACGGCCTCGCGCCGCGGCATCCGTCGTCGTTCGTCGGCTCGGCCGACTCGCGGCGGCCGAGTGAGCCGGCCTCGGTTTGGACCAGCCCCGTCGATACGCTAGAGTCGTATGTCGGCGCGGAACTCCGGTTTCGAGCCATTGGGGTATGGTGTAATTGGCAACACGGCGGTTTCTGGTTCCGTTGTTCTTGGTTCGAGTCCAGGTACCCCAGCAGTGAAAGACCCCCGCTTCGGCGGGGGTTTTCGCGTTTCTCGGTCGGTTCTCGGCCGGCGCGCGGGGCAAGGCGGGGCGAACGCGAGCGAACACGACGAGCGTGCGCCGCGCGCACCCCCGGTCTCGCCGTGTTCGCTCGCGTTCGGTCGCACCGCACCGCAGGCGGCGTCGAGCACGCGACCGCTTCCGGCGCCACGAGCACGCTTGACGTACTACGGCACACGTACTACGTTCATGAACGCATCGTTCGATGCGAACGAGCGGAGGTCGTGATGATCAGTGCCGACGCGATCCGCGGGTACGTGGATCTCATGGTGCTGTCGCTGTTGCGACAACACCCCTCCTACGCATACGAGCTCGCCAAGCAGATCCATGTCGTCACCGGCGCCGAATACGCGATCAAGCAGACCACGTTGTACTCGGCGGTCAAGCGCCTCGAAGGGGCGAATCTCGTGACCTCGTACGCCGGCGCGTCGGAGTCCGGCAAACCACGCACCTATTACCGAATCACGGCCGAGGGTGTCGCCCACCTCGCACTGAAGGTCGCCGAATGGCACGACACGAAGTCCGTCGTCGATCGTTTCATCGAAGGAGTCGAAGCATGAACGTCATCACCGCGTACCTCGAGACGATGTTCGGCGCATATCCACCGACCCCGCGCATGCTCGAGGCCAAGGCCGAACTGCACGCGATGATGGAAGACGCGTACAGCGAATCCATCGCGCGCGGCCTCTCGGAGAACGAGGCGGTCGGTCGGGTGATCACCGAGTTCGGCAATCTCGACGAACTGGCTCCCCAACTCGGCATCACCACCGAGATCGCACCGGTCGACGGGCACGTCGGCGAAGTCCCGCCGTCCAGGGAGGCGGTCGGCTCGCTCTCCGCAGCGCCGGTCACGCAGGAGGAGGCCGAGCAGTATGCGGCGGCACGACGCCGCACCGACCCCCGACTCGCGCTCGCGACGGCGATGTTCGTCGTCGCTCCGGCACCGCTGATCGCGCTCTCGACGCTCAGCGCAGGGGGCGTGATCGGCATCGGCCAGCAGCTCAGCGCATTCATCGGGTTGGGCTGTCTGATGGTCGTGGTCGTCATCGGCGTGCTCGTCATCATTCGGCGTTCCGGAGAACTCGCTCCATTCGCACGTCTGACCAACGGCGAGTTCACCCGATCACCCGGCATCGACCGGTGGGCCGGGCAACTCGCGGCCGACGTCGCGTCGAAGCGCACGACCGCGCAGCAGATCGCCATCGGACTCTGGATCCTGGCCGCCGTTCCGGTGCTCGCCATGAGCCTGTTGGCACCCCCGGCGATCGCCAACGCATGGATCGGCGTCGCCGTCGCCGCCATGCTCGTGATGGTCGCCGTCGGACTGTTCGTCTTCATCGGGAGCGGTTGGGCCGAGTCGGCGGCTGAGACGCTCACGAAGTCCGGACGTGCTGCGGCCCGTCTTGCGGATGCCGAGGCTGAACGGCACAGCATCGTCGGGGTCGTGGCAGCCTTCTACTGGCCCCTCGTGGTCGCGATCTTCCTCGCGTGGAGCCTCATCGGCGACGCATGGGACCGATCATGGATCATCTGGCCGATCGCCGCGGTGCTCTTCGGTGCGATCGCCGGCGGCCTCAGCGCAGTGGAACGCCGCCGGGCTGTCCTGCAGTAGTCGCGGCGACCCGAGCCGTCGACCTGGAACGGGGTTCACCGCCGATCGCGGCGCGTCGATCCCTCGGTACTGGACACGGACCTCCGGCTGGGGTTCCATTGGTAGCGACCAGTCCGTCCGCCCTACCGGACGAACGGTCGAGGGCTTGTGGGGGTGGGCCGGAATGGAACGCAACAAACGCAACCGGGACTTCGTCGAGGTCCGGACGCCGATCGGCGTGCTCGGCGGGTTCCTGGGGCTCATCGTGGCGAGCGCGATGGCCGCAGCGCTGATCGTCGTCGGGGTGACTCCGGCGCTCGCGACCGTCGGCATGGCGGCATCCGGGACGATCGACCTGTTCGAGCGGCTCCCGGGCTACCTCAAGATCGGCGAGCTCTCGCAGAAGAGCAACATCTACGCGACCGCGGCCGACGGCTCGCCCCTGCTGCTCGCCTCCTTCTACGACCAGAACCGCGTCGAGGTCGGGTGGGACCAGATCAGCGACTACGTGAAGGACGCGACCGTGGCCGGCGAGGACCCGCGGTTCTACGACCACGGCGGCGTCGACCTGCAGGGCACCCTCAGGGCGGCCCTCACGACGGCCGCCGGCCGCGAGACGCAGGGCGGCTCGTCGATCGCGCAGCAGTACGTGAAGAACGTGCGCGTGCAGCAGTGCGAGCGCGACGCCGACAGGGTCGCGCTCGAGGACCTGACCGAAGACGAGGTCGCGGCCCTGACCGGCGACGAGCGATTCGCCCTCGTCGAGGACGCCCGCCTGGACTGCTACGACTCGGCGACCGAGACGAGCATCGACCGCAAGCTCAAGGAGATGCGCCTCGCGATCGGCGTCGAGAAGCGCTACTCCAAGAACGACATCCTGCTCGGCTACCTCAACATCGCGGGCTTCGGCGGCACGGTCTACGGCATCGAGGCGGCGGCGAACTACTACTTCGACACGACGGCGGCGAAGCTCACGCTGCCGCAGGCCGCATCGCTCGTCGCCATCGTGAACAACCCGGTCAAGTTCCAGCTCGACAAGCCCGAGAGCACGACCAACGGCGCCGAGAACGGCTACGCCGCGAACGAGACCAGGCGCAACTACCTGCTCCGCCAGATGATGATCGAGAAGAAGATCACCCCCGAGCAGTACCAGGCCGCGATCGAGACCCCGGTCGAACCCGTGATCAAGGAACCCAGCACCGGATGCCAGACCGCCGGCGGCTCGGCGTACTTCTGCGACTACGTCAAGCACATCCTGCAGAACGATCCCACGTTCGGCGACGATGACGACGAGCGCATGCTGAACTTCCGCCGGGGCGGGTATCAGGTGTACACGACGCTGGATCTCGACCTCCAGTACTGGGCCGAACGCGCCCTCACCGAGAACGTGCCGTCGACGTATCCAGGGTGGGACGTGGGCGGCGTCATCTCGAGCGTGCAGGTGGGCACCGGGCGCGTGCTCGCGATGGCGCAGAACAAGGTCTACAGCCAGGACCCGAAGGTCGTGAACGGCAATCCGGGCTACTCGGGCATCAACTACAACACCGACTACGACTACGGCGGCTCGAGCGGCTTCCAGCCCGGGTCCTCGTACAAGGTCTTCACGCTCGCCGAGTGGCTCGCCGAGGGGCACGGGCTCAACGAGCGCGTGAACTCGAGCCGCAAGAGCAACTGGGGCGCCTTCAACGACAGCTGCCTCGGCACCCAGTACGCCGATGCGGGATGGAACCCGCGCAACGACGCCAACGAGGCGGGCGGGGGGTACAGCGCGCTCGAATCGACCATCGGGTCGATCAACACGGGATTCCTCGGCATGGCCAAGCTCATCGATCAATGCGGCATCGCGAACAAGGCGCGGGCGTTCGGCGTGCATCGGGCCGACGGCGATCCGCTCGTGCAGTATCCGTCCGCCGTGCTCGGCACCAACGAGGTGGCGCCGCTCAGCATGGCGGTCGCGTTCGCGGGCATCGCGAACGACGGCGTCGCATGCACGCCCATCGCGATCGACCGCATCGTCGGCCCCGACGGCGAGGAGATCCCGCCGCCGAAGTCGGAGTGCGCGGCGGCCGTGACGCCAGAGGTCGCCGGTGCGATGCACTACGCCATGACGCGGGTGATGTCCTCCGGCACTGGACAGTCGTCGAGCGGTGCGATGGATCCGTGGGTGCCCGTCATCGGCAAGACCGGAACGACCGACGGCGCGAAGGACACCTGGATGGTCGGGGCGACGACCACGGTCGCGACGGTCGCCGCCGTGGTGAGCGTGAACGGGGATGCGAACCAGCGCGCCATATCCTTCGACTCGGGCGAGGCGGCGACCGCACGCCACCGCATGTGGCCGATGGTGATGTCGGCCGCCGCCGCGAAGTACGGCGGGGGAGAGTTCTCGATGGCCGGTCCTGGGCCGGTCGCGCCGTTGACGTCCCCGACGCCGTTCAACGATGTCCCGCTGGCGCCCGTCGTGCCGCCCCCGCCCCCGCCGCCCGCACCGGCGCCCGCACCGGCGCCGGCTCCATCGCCCGGCGGTGGCGGTGACGACGGCGACGACCTCGGCCAACGAGGCGACCGCACCCTCGAGCCCCGCGACGACGACGGCCGCGACGGCAGTCCGAATCAGGGCGGCGATCCACCGGGTCAGGGAGGCGACGGGCCGAACCAGTCCGAGTAGCGTCGGCCGGCTCGGCCGGCTCGGAGGCCGGAGCGATCAGAAGTCGAGCGTGTCGCCCGGTTCGAGGGCGAGGTACTCGCCGCCGCCCTGCTCGACGGCCCACGCGAGCCTGGCGTTCGAGAGCGCCTTGCCCGCCTGGGAGAGCAGCATCTCGTGCGTCGGGAACGCCCGGCGCGGCGCGACGGCGATCACGTAGTCCATCGCCTCGGAGATCTTCATCCACGGCGCGCTCGCCGGTGCGGCGAGCACGTCGACGTCGACCCCGACGGGCACGGTGAACGCATCGCCCGCGTAGTAGAGCGCGTCGTCGACCAGCACGCCGACGTTGTCGATGAGGGGGATCGACGAGTGGATCTCGGCGTGGCGCCCGCCGAAGAATCGCAGCCGGAACGGGCCGACCTCGATCTCGTCGCCGGCCGCCACGATCTCGACGTCGAACCCGGATGCCGCGGCGGCGACGCCCGCAGGGCCGAAGATGCGTGCCTCGGGGCTCGCCTCGAGGATGCGCGTGAGCTGCTCGGGCGTCCAGTGGTCGGCGTGCTCGTGCGTGATCACGATCGCGAGGGCGCCCTGGCCGTCGGTGATCGGCGTCGTGAAGGAGCCGGGGTCGATGAAGAGCCGATCGCCGGAGTGGTCGACGACGAGTGCGGCGTGTTCGAGCTTGGTGAGGCGCATGCTCCGAGCCAACACCCGCGGGCCCGCGCGATGCAACCCTCGGCGGATGCCAGAATCGCTGCATGACCGCCACCCCCAAGCGACTGCTCGTCGCCGTGAATCCTTCGGCCTCGTTCGGGCGGCACCGCGACGTCGGCGCGACCACGACGAGTCGCCTGATCGCCGCCGGGCACGACGTGGCGATGCTGCAGGAGCCGAACTTCGAACTCCTCCGACGCGAGACCGAGCATGCGTTCGCGCGGGGCGTCGACGGCCTCGTGGTGGTCGGCGGCGACGGCATGGTCTCCCTCGCGGTCAACATCGTCGCGGGCACCGGGGTGCCGTTCGGAGTGGTGCCCGCCGGCACGGGCAACGACCTCGCTCGCGGCCTCGGGCTGCCCCACGACGATCCGGCTGCCGGCGTCGACGCCCTCGTCGCCGCGATCGACCGGGAGCCGAGGGTCATCGACGCGGGCGTGATCCGCCGCGAGGCATCCGCTCCGGTCTGGTTCGCCGGCATCGTCTCGGCCGGGTTCGACGCACTGGTGAACGAGCGCGCGAACCGCATGACCCGGCCGAAGGGGCCGAGCCGGTACACGATCGCGCTCGTGCGGGAGCTCGCGACCTTCCGGCCGCGCCGGTACGTGATGACGATCGACGGCGTGCGGCGAGAGCAGGGCGCGATGCTCGTCTCGGTCGCGAACAACTCCTCGCTCGGCGGCGGCATGACGCTCGTGCCGCACGCGGACCTCTCCGACGGGCTGCTCGACGTGTTCATCGTGCATCCGCTGTCACGGGCGCGGCTCGTGGCCGTCTTCCCGAAGGTGTTCAAGGGCGAGCACACCGAGCACCCGCGGGTGGAGTTCGTCCAGGCGAGGCGCGTCACCCTCGACGCGCCCGACGTCGTCGCCTACGCCGACGGCGAGCGGGTCGGTGCGCTGCCGATCGAGGTCGAGATCGTCCCCGGCGCGCTCCGCGTCTTCGTGTGAGCCGAGCGGATGCCACGACTGAAGGCGCACCGAGCGGATGCCTCGACGCGGCGTTCCGGGCTCGGCGCGGGCTCGATGCCGGCCCGATTTGGAGGGCGCGGCGAACGTGTGTCATACTCTTCAAGTTGTCAGTTCGGCCCCATCGTTTAGCGGCCTAGGACACCGCCCTCTCACGGCGGCAGCGCGGGTTCAAATCCCGCTGGGGTCACGTATCCATGTGACATCCTGACAACACCCGGAATGCCCTCGCTTCGGCGGGGGCATTCGGCGTTTCGGGGCCGTCTCGTCTGCGCCGCATCCCGCGACCTCTTGCGGGCTGGAGGACGCCGGCTGGGGTGCCTCCGTCCCCGAAACAGTCGCAGGAGTCGATGGTCGGGTCTCGACCTGTGACCGTGACCCGATAGACTCCCGGGAGCGAAGGGGAGTATCCCGCAGGGCGTCCGCGTCCTGAGCCACGATCGTCAGTACGAGCGCCGAAGTCGCCGCTCCGGGCGTGGCGGCGCACCCGAGGGTGCGACCGGGAGAGACTTTCGGGTCCTTCTGTACCCATTTTCTCCCGAAAGGCCGCACGTGCTGCAGCTTCCCCTCTGGTTCGAAGCCGGATCCCTCGTGGTCCTCACGCTCATCCTGATCGCCGACCTCCTGCTCGTCCTCAAGCGGCCGCATGTGCCGTCGTTCCGCGAGTCCACGCTGTGGGTCGTCTTCTACGTCACGCTCGCGCTCATCTTCGCGCTGCTCATGTTCCTGCTCGGCGACGCCGAGCACGCGGGGCAGTTCATCGCGGGCTGGCTGACCGAGTACAGCCTCTCGATCGACAACCTCTTCGTCTTCGTCATCATCATGGCGAGGTTCGCCGTGCCGAAGAAGCTCCAGCAGGAGGTGCTCATGGTGGGCATCATCCTCGCGCTGATCTTCCGCGGCATCTTCATCCTGCTCGGCGCGCAGCTCATCGAGAACTTCAGCTGGATCTTCTACATCTTCGGCGCCTGGCTCGTCTACACGGCGTACCAGCAGGCCTTCGTCGAGCACGACGACGACAAGGACAACTTCCTCGTGCGCGTCCTGCGCAAGCGGGTCAAGATCTCCGACGACTACGACGGCATCAAGATCCGCACGGTGGTCGGCGGGCACCGCATGTTCACGCCGATCCTGTTCGTCTTCATCGCGATCGGCACGACCGACGTGCTCTTCGCCCTCGACTCCATCCCGGCGATCTTCGGCATCACCCAGAGCCCGTTCATCGTGTTCACCGCGAACGTGTTCGCGCTCATGGGCCTGCGCCAGCTCTACTTCCTGCTCGGCGGCCTGCTCGAGCGCCTCGAGTACCTCAAGTACGGCATCGCGTTCATCCTCGCCTTCATCGGCGTGAAGCTCGTGCTGCACGCGATGCACGTCAACGAACTGCCGTTCATCAACGGCGGCGAGCACATCGAGTGGGCCCCCGAGATCTCCACCTGGATGTCGCTCGGCGTCATCGTCGCGGCCATGGCGGTGGCCACGGTCGCGAGCGTCATCAAGGCGAACGTCGACGCCAAGCAGCGCGGCCACAAGCTCATGGACGAGGTGCCGCACTTCACCGATGACGAGCGCCGCTGACCTCGCCCTGACCCGGCGGCGGCCCGGTCGGCGGCCCGGCCTTCGGGGCCGACCGCCGACCGCACGTCCGACCTGGGCGCCGCGACTTGCTAGTTTGGGGTGGCGGCGCCGGGGTGCGGCGCCCGGGATCTCCCGGTGGTGAACGGCGACGAGGAGCACCGTGTCCCCTGATGGCGAAGACGTCGTCGCGCTCGAGCAGGCTTCGGCCGTGATCGCCCACAGCGCACGAACCGATGTCGGGCGCGTGCGCAGCGTGAACGAGGATGCGTTCCTCGCCGAGGCGCCCGTCTACCTCGTGGCCGACGGCATGGGCGGCCATGCGCGCGGCGATGCGGCGAGCCGCGCGGTCGTCGAGACGTTCCGGCGTCATCTCGCCGTGGGCGCACCCTCCACGCCCGAGCAGGTGCTCGACGCGATCCACTCGTCGAACGAGGCCGTGCGCGCCCTGAGCGAGGAGGGCGACGAGGGCACGGCCGTCGCCGGCACGACCCTCACCGGCGTCGTGCTCGTCGACGCGGGCGACGGCGCGGGTTTCCACTGGATGGCCTTCAACGTCGGCGACTCGCGCATCTACACGTGGGACGGCCGCACGCTCCGGCAGCTCAGCGTCGACCACTCCGCGGTGCAGGAACTCGTGGACGCCGGCCTGCTCTCGCCCGAGGACGCCGAGCGCCACCCCGACCGCAACGTCATCACGAGGGCGATCGGCGCCGACGACGTCGTCGAACCGGATCTCTGGCTCATCCCGGCCTCCGGGCGGCAGGTGTTCCTGCTCTGCTCCGACGGCCTGAGCAAGGAGGTCGACGACGAGAGCATCGCCCGCGTGCTCACGGGCGACACCGGTCACGCCGCCGGCCTCGCCGGCGAGCTCGTCGACCTCGCGCTCGAACACGGCGGACGGGACAACGTGAGCGTGGTCGTCGTCGAGTCGGCGCTGGCGACACCCGACGACGCGTCCACCAGGGACCGGCCCGCCGAGCCGTTCGTCTCCGAGGACACGACCCCCAGACGAGAGGAAGGCGCACGTGGCGACCTACACGACTGATCCCGAGGGCGGCGCGCTCGCCGCGGTCCGCGGCGGCACGGTCCTCCTGGTGCCCGTCGAGGCCGCCGACGCGCTGAACGACCTGTGGGACGACCTCGCCGACGTCGATCCCACGCGCGCCGTGCTCGACCGGCTCACGGCCGACGGGCTCTCCGACACTCCGTCGTTCGCGCTCGCCGTGCGCGGCGAGGGCCGGGCGGAGGTGCGCGTCGTCGTGCGCGGCCCCTTCTCGGTGCGGGTCGACCTCGACCTCGTCGATGGCGCCGGGGTCTCCACCTGGGTCGAGCGCGTCGTCAGGGGCCGCACGGTCATCCTGAAGGCGACGGATGCCACGGCCGGCGGCCCGCAGACGCTCCCGATCGTCGAAGGCGTCGTGCCCGCGGCATCCGTCACCTCGACCGCCGTCGAGATCGTGGCAGAGGCGAGCCCGGCGCAGCCGGAACCCGTCGAAGCGGCACCGGAGCCCGCTGCGGCGAGCCCTGAGCCCACGAGCGCGCTTCCGACCGCGCCGGTGACCGCGCCCGCATTCCCGAACCCGCCGGCGCCCCCGGCACCGGCCGCCGCCGAACCGGTCGCCTCCGCAGCCGTCGACGACGCCACGGTCGTCTCGGTGTCGGGCTTCGGCGCTGCATCCTCGAGCGCCGGGCACGCCGGCACCGAGCAGACCATCATCCCGCCGGCCGAGACGCAATCCGACGAGGCCGACCCGGGCGAGGCGCATCCGGCGGGCGACCACGACGGCATGACGATCGTCGGGCACGACCTGCAGCGCCTGCGCGAGCAGCGCGATCGCCGGGCGGATCGGGCCCCCGCACCGGCCTCGCCCGAGGCGTCGACCCCGACCAGGGCACTGGGCCTGCGCATGCCCGACGGCACGGTCGAGCCCATCAGCCACGAGGTCGTGCTCGGCCGCTCGCCGAGCGCCACCCAGCTCGCCGGAGGACGCCTGCCGAGGGTCGTCGCCATCGGAGCGGGCGATCAGGACATCTCGCGCAACCACGTGCGCGTCACGGTCGAGGGCGACACGGTCGTGGTCACCGACCTGCACTCGCGCAACGGCACGCACGTCGCGCAGCCGGGCAAGGCCCCGGTGCGGCTCCGCGCGGGGGAGCCGACGCCGGTGCTCACCGGCACCGTCGTCGACCTCGGCGGCGGCTGGACGCTCCAGGTGGTCTCGCTCTGATGCGCCGCGCCACGTCAACGCCTCCCGAGCTGCCCGGGTACACGGCGCTGAACCTGCTCGGTTCCGGCGGGTTCGCCGACGTCTTCCTCTACGAGCAGCGCCTGCCGCGGCGCAAGGTCGCGGTCAAGGTGCTGCTGACCGAGCAGCTGGGTCGCGACACGCGGGCCCAGTTCGTCGCCGAGGCGAACCTGATGGCGCAGCTGTCGGCGCACCCGTTCATCGTGACGATCTTCCACGCGGATGTCTCGGCCGACGGCCGTCCATACTTCGTCATGGAGTACTGCTCCGGTCCGAGCCTGTCCGAGCAGTACAAGCGGGCGCCGTTCGCCGTCGCCGATGCGCTGCGCACCGGCATCCGCATCTCCGGTGCCGTCGCGACGGCGCATGCCGCCGGCATCCTGCACCGTGACATCAAGCCGGCGAACGTGCTGACGAACGACTACGGGTGGCCGGCCCTGACGGACTTCGGCATCTCGTCGAACCTCGACGGCGAGCTGCCGGTGCACACGATGACGGTGCGTCCTGGCGAATCCGCCACCGGGGGCACCGGGTCCGCCGCGGTGGGCATGAGCGTGCCGTGGTCGCCGGCCGAGATGTTCGAGGACGATCCCACGCCCGATCCCCGCAGCGACGTGTTCTCGCTCGCCGCGACCGTGCACACGCTGCTCGCGGGCCGTTCGCCGTTCGAGATCCCCGGTCGCTCGAACGGCACGCTCGACCTCATCGGGCGCATCGAGCGCGGCACGATCACGCCCATACAGCGCGACGACGTGCCGCGCAGCCTGACCGCTGTGCTCGCGAAGGGCATGGCCGTGCGTCGCGAAGACCGCTACCCGAGCGCGGTCGAGTTCGCGAGGGCGCTGCAGCGCGTCGAACTCGAGCTCGGCTACGCGGCGACGACGATCGAGGTGCCGAACCTCGTCGTCGCCGAGTCGCACGATGCCGATGACGAAGCGGATGCCACGCGCGCCCGCGCCGTCCGCACGATCGACGCGCAGGCGGGGCTCGCCGGGGCGGCGACGCCGGTCGTCGCACCGAACGCCGACGAGACGGTCGCCAGGGCGCCGCAGCAGGTCGCCGCGCAGGCTCCGGCGGGCGACGCGACCGTGGCCCGACCCCGGGTCGTGCCCGCCGATCCCGGCCTCGAGGACCGCACGGTCGTGCGCGGTGCGACGTCCACCGCGTCCTCCGCGTCCTCCGCGTCCGACGTGCCGGTCGCACCCTCCGAGGTCGAGGACGGCACGATCATGCGCCCGGCGGGCACGGCACCCGCGACCTCCGCCGCGGCATCCGCCGCCGACCTGCCGGCCGCGCGGCGCTCGAAGACCGGACTCGTCGTGGCGATCGTCGCCGGCGTGATCGTGATCGGCGCCGTCGTGACGGCGATCGTCATGTCGGGGTCGCTGCCCGGCCCCGAGGCCGAGGCGCCGGCCTCGACGAGCGCACAGGACGCGGTCGCCGAGGTGACCGTTCCCAAGCCGACGGTCGAGCCCGGCGTCGTCTCGGCCGACGGCACGAGCGTCTCCTTCGAGGTCTCGGTCGACGCGGCCGAAGAGGGCGACCTCTTCCGGTGGCAGCGGTCCGACGGCAGCGGCACGGTCGAGGTCGTGAATGCGTCGCCGATCACCGTCGAGGGCGTGAACCCGGGCGAGCGGGTCTGCATCGACGTGCAGACCCAGCGCGGCAGCAAGACCTCCGAGCCGGCGACGGGGTGCACGCCGTGAAGGCGCTCAAGGTCGAGTACCTCGGCGAGTGGTACGCCGTCGAGACCGACCAGACGTTCACGATCGGCCGCGATGCCGACCTGACCATCGACGAGAACCCGTACCTGCACCGCGTGTTCCTCACGCTCTCGTTCGAGTACGGCCTGTGGTGGCTCTCGAACGTCGGGCAGCTCCTCGCGGCGACCGTCTCGGATTCGACGGGCAGCGTGCAGGCCTGGGTCGCGCCCGGCGCCAAGCTGCCGCTCGTGTTCCAGCAGGTGCAGGTCATCTTCAGCGCGGGCGCCACGACGTACGAGTTCGCGATCCACGCTGAAGAGGACTTCTACAACACGTCGCTCACGGCCACGACGACCGACGGCGGCACGACGATCATGCCCGTCGCGCTCACGTCGACGCAGCGCCTGCTCGTGCTCTCGCTCGCCGAGCGGGTGCTGCTGCAGCCCTCGGCCGGGCGGGCGACCGTGCCGACTTCGGCCGAGGCGGCGGCACGCCTCGGGTGGAGCATGACGACCTTCAACCGCAAGCTCGACAACGTGTGCGAGAAGCTCGATCGCCTCGGCGTCGACGGCCTCCGCGGCGGCCGCGGCAAGCTCGCGACGAACCGGCGCATGCGCCTCGTCGAGTACGCCGTGGCCACCCGGCTCGTCAGCGCAGACGACCTCCCGCTGCTGGACCGCGCCGAGCCGGCCGGAGCCGACGCCGCCGAGTGAGCCCCGCGGATGCCGCGACGTCGAGTCGAGGCATCCGTTCATGTCGGCCCGAGACATGGGGAAGGCTCCCCATTCGGGGGACACGCGAGCCCGTGTTAGGTTATGCCGGAGCGCCCGACACGCAGCCCAGGGGCGTCCGATCACCGCAGCATGAGGAGCCGAACCGTGAGCACGTTCACCTCTTGGCTGCGTGCGCGCAAGACGCTGGCCTCGGGGGTCGCGATCGCGGTGCTCGCGGGCGTGCCGCTCACCATCGCAGTGCTCCATCAGGGTTTTCCCGTCACCGACCCCGACCTGCGGGCGCGCGACGTCTGGGTGACGAATGCCGAAGAACTGCTCGCCGGCCGGCTGAACCGGCAGATCGAAGAGCTCGATGCGGCCGTCTCCACGGCGTCGAACGAGGCCGACGTCTTCCAGAACGGCGACGACGCGTTCCTCTACGACCCCGCTGCCGGGTCGATCGAGCGCATCGACCCGTCGTTCACGACGCTCTCGCAGCGCATCGACGTTCCGCCCGCCTCGCAGGTCGCCTACGGCGGCGACGTCATCGCCGTGCTCTCGCCCAAGGGCGAGCTCTGGAACGTGCAGGCCGGCGCCGAGCTCTCGTTCGACTGGCGCGGCACCGAGCCGCTCGCGAAGCTCGGAGACGGCTCGCGCGTCGCCGTGACCGACGAGGGCACGATCCTCGCGACGTCGAAGAAATCCGCGAACCTGCAGCGCTTCGTGCGCGGCACGGCCGACGACCCTGAGATCACCGAGCTGCCGAAGCTCGGCGACCACCAGCTCGCCGCGGTCGGCGACCGGGCCGTCGTCTTCGACGAAGAGGCGAACGAGCTCATCGTCGACGGACGCGAGACGAAGCTCTCAGAGCCCGGCATCCGCCTGCAGCAGTCGAGCGCCGAGAACGAGCACGCCTACGTTGCCACGGCGTCGGGCCTGGTCGAGGTCGGCCTCGACGACGGCGAGGTGCGCGAGCTCGACACCGACGAGCCGGCCTCCGGTGCGGGCCGGGCGGATGTCGCGGCGCCGGCATGGCTCGACGGCTGCGTCCATGGGGCCTGGGCGCCGACGGGCAGCTACCTCGTCGCCTGCGGCGACGAGAAGCCGCGGACGATCGCCATCGACCAGCCGACCGCCGGGGCCCGCCTGGAGTTCCGCATCAATCGCGACGTCATCGCGCTCAACAACCTCACGAACGGCAACGCCTGGCTCGTCGACTCCGAGTTGCGGCTCGTCGACAACTGGGAGGAGGTCACGCCGCCCGAAGAGAGCGACGAGCTCGAGGGCGACGAGAAGAGCGCGCAGCAGACCTTCGAAGACACCATCGCCGAGCGCACCGACCAGAACCGCCAGCCCACCGCGCGCGAAGACGAGTACGGTGCGCGCCCGTCGCGCACGACGATCCTCGACGTGCTCGAGAACGACACCGATCCCGACGGCGACGTGCTCGTCGTGTCCGCCACCACGGGCATCCCCGAGTCGATGGGTCGCATCGAACCGATCGACGGCGGGCGCGCGCTGCAGTTCTCGCCCGCCGAGAAGGCCGCGGGCACCGTCTCGTTCCGGTATTCGGTCGACGACGGCCGCGGCGGCGTCGCCGAGACCTCCGTCAACGTGCGCATCGTGCCCGAGAGCGAGAACACCGCGCCGACCTCGATGCGCTCGGGGGCGATCAGCGTCGAGCAGGACCAGCAGGTCACGTACAACGTGCTCGCCGACTGGCGCGACCCCGACGGCGACGACCTCTACCTCGTGAACGCGTCTCCGATCGGCGGCGACTCGGTTCGCTTCAGCCCCGACGGCTACCTCACGTTCCAGCACAAGTCGGCCGAGATCGGGCAGAAGGAGGTGCAGTTCACGGTCTCCGACGGCGAGACCGCGGCCACCGGCACCCTCACCGTCGACGTGAAGCCCTCCGGAAAGCTCAATCCCATCGGCACGCCCGACTTCGCGCGCGTCTTCGCCGGGGAGTCGACGCTCATCGAGCCGCTGACGAACGACGTCTCGCCTTCGGGTGCGCCGTTGACGCTGCTCGGTGTCGAAGAGGTGCCGGACGACGCCGTGGTGACGCCCAACATCGAGCGCGGCACGATCACGTTCGAGAGCGGCGTGCCGGGCGACTACGTCTTCATCTACAACCTCGGGGCCGAGGCCACGGTCAGCGTGGGCCTCATCCGGGTGCAGGTCGTCGAGCAGCCGGCCGAGGCGCTCGCGCCCATCGCCGTGAAGGACACCGCCTACCTTCGCCCCGGCGAGCCGCTGTCGATTCCCGTGCTCGCGAACGACGTCTCGCCCTCGGGCCGCGTGCTCGCCGTGCAGTCGGTCGACGACACCGCCACCGACGGGCTCGTCTCCGTCGAACTGCTCACCAACACGGTCGCTCGCGTCACGGCCTCGGCCGCCCTCGACCGGCAGTTGCAGTTCCGCTACACCGTGTCCGACGGCATCAACACGGCGAGCACGACCGTCACGGTCGTGCCGGTGCCGCCGCTCGTGAAGAACCAGCCGCCGGTCGCGGTCGACGACCGCGCGATCGTGCGCGCCGGCGACATCGTCACCGTGCCCGTGACGAAGAACGACTTCCACCCCGATGCGGCGACCTTCCACGTGCTCCCCGATCTCGAGGCCGTCGGCGATCTCGAGGGGCTCGCATTCGTCGACGACGACACCGTGCGGTACCAGGCGCCAGACGAGCCCGGCTTGTACAGCGTCGCGTACACGATCGGCGACGATGCCGAAGAGACGGCGAAGGCGAAGCTCTCCATCACCGTGATCGCCCGCGACGCCGACACCAACCGCGCGCCGCTGCCCACGCCGATCACCTCGCGCACGTTCGCCGGCTCCGCGGTCAAGATCGACATCCCGCTCGACGGCCTCGACCCCGAGGGCGATTCGGTCACCCTGACCGGCATCACCGTGGCACCCTCGCTCGGCCGACTCATCGACCGCACGAGCACGACGCTCACCTACGAGGCCATGCCGGGCTCCGCGGGCACCGACACCTTCGAGTACGAGGTGCGCGACACCTACGGGGCGACGGCGACCGGCACCATCCGCATCGGCGTGGTGCCGCGGCCTCCGGTGCAGCTGCCGCCGACGGCCGTCGACGATGCGATCGAGATGAAGCCCGGTCGCACGGCCTCCGTCGAGGTGCTGCTCAACGACTCCGACCCGAGCGGCTACAGCCTGAGCGTGACGAAGCTCGCCGACGTCGACGAGGGCATCACCGCAGAGGTCCGTGATCGGCGCAGGGTCATCGTCGAGGCACCCGAGGCCGAGGGCGCGTACACGATCCGGTACGAGATGTCGAACGGGCACGGCGGCGCGGATGCCGCGTTCCTCCAGATCGCGGTCACCGAAGACGCCGTGATCCTGCCTCCGACCGCCGAAGACCAGGTCATCGAGCCCGAGGAGGTCCTCGACGGCGAGAAGGTCACCGTCACGCCGCTGGCCGATGCGACCAACCCCGGCGGGCTCGTCGAAGACCTCGTCGTCACGGCCGAGGGCCCCAACGCCGATCGTGCCGAGATCGATGACGACGGCCGCATCACCGTGCAGCCCGGCCGCCAGCGCTACGCCGTCGCCTATCGCCTGACGAACGAGCTCGACGACCTCTCGGCGATGGCCTTCGTCATCGTGCCGCCCGCGCCCGACCCCGAGAACGGCGACGAGGCCGTCACCGAAGAGACGCTCAAGCCGCAAGAGACGCCGAAGCCCGAGGAGCAGAAGACCCCCGAGCAGCTCGCAGCCGAAGAGAAGGCGAAGTTCCCCGCGCCGTACCTGAAGGACCTCGAGGCCATCGTCGTGCCCATGAACGGCGAGATCGCCTGGAGCGTCGACGACCTCGTGGAGGTGCCGTCGGGCAACCCCGCCCTCGTCCTCAGCGCGAACGCGACGAACACAGATGAAGATCCGTTCGTCGACGGCACGCATCTGCAGTACATCCCGCAGACCGACTACCGAGGTCAGGCCTCGCTCACCTTCGAGGTGACCGACGGCGAGAGCGCCGACGACCCCATCGGGCGCACGGCGATCCTCACGCTGCCGATCACGGTCGGAGACCCCGAGTTCAACGATTCGCCGCCGACCTTCACCCCGCGGGCAGAGCAGATCGAGGCCGGCGAGAAGCCGATCGAGATCGACCTGCGGCAGTCGAGCGACCAGCCGAACCCCGACAACATCGAGCGCATCACCTACACGAACCTCGACGGCACGAGCGCCGACATCGAGGCCGAGATCGTCGACGGCGCAACACTGCGCATCTCGGCGCCGCTCGGCGTGCAGCCCGGAACCTCGACCAGGCTGAGCTTCGACGTGAACTTCAACGAGTTCACCGTTCCGGGGTACGTCGACGTGAAGGTCGTCTCGTCGACGAGGGCCATGCCGAAGGCGAATGACGACCTCGGCACCGAGATGGAGCGGAGCCAGACGCTGCCCATCGACGTGCTCGCCAACGACTTCAACCCGTTCGAGCAAGACGGCGTGCCGCTCCGAGTGGTGGGCGCCGAGGTCAATCAGGCCGACGTCGGGTCCAACGCCTCGGTCACGTTCACGGCGAAGGACATCACGGTGCGCACCGGCGCCGCGTTCACGGGCACGCTCTCGATCATCTACACGATCGAGGACGGCACGAAGGACGAGAAGCGGCGCACCACCGGCAATGCCACCGTCATCGTCCGCGCGCCACCGGACGCGCCGAACCGACCGGGTGCCGCCGCGAGTGACGCTCAGGCGCGGGTGACCTGGGTCGCACCGGCCACGAACAACTCGCCGATCACCCAGTACGAGGTCAAGTGGGCAGGCGGAACGAAGACGTTCGGCGCCGATGTCAACGCCGCGACGATCGGCGGCCTGACCAACGGCACGACGTACACGTTCTCCGTCCGCGCCGAGAACCAGCACAAGGGCTGGGGCGAGTGGTCGCTGCCGAGCGGGGGAGTGACGCCGTACGGCACGCCGGGTCCGCCGACCGGCGTCACGGCCGGGGCAGACGGCTATGCGCCCGCAACGGTCACCGTGAACTGGAGCGCGCCGGCCGACACCGGCGGCGGCGCAGTCACCTACACGGTGACGCTCGGTGGGTCGTCGAAGACCGTCTCCGGTACGTCGACGACGTTCGGCGGGGTCGGTGCGGGAACCCACAGTGTCAAGGTCACCGCGACGAACAATGGCAGCGGCAAGACCGGCAGCGCCGGAAGCACGAACGTGGGCGTTGCGACGAAGCCGCCGCCGGTGGCGTCCGGCTCGATCGGCAAGGGCCCGAGCCGGTCTTGCGACAGCGGCGGCAGCGGTTGCGGCAACGTTCGCATCACGTGGAGCGACATGGATGCCGGCCGGTACCGGGTGTACGTGACCGTCAACGGTTCCTGGGACAACTACAAGGGCACCTACGACGTCGCGACGAACGGACGACTCGAGCTGTCGAACCACCTCGGGCGCCGGGCGGGCGGCGAGACGATCGCCGTGTACTTCGAGAACGTCAGCGGCGGCACGTCCAAGAGCCTCGGCGCGATCAGCGGCAACCAGTGGAACAGCCTCGGGTACAACACATGGTGATCGGGCGACGCTTCACGTCGGAGTACAGGAAAGAGACGAACACATGGCAGTGACCCAAGAACAGGCGACCTGGTTCCAGGACGCCTTCTCGAAACTCGTCGACAACATCGACCAGGCGATCCTCGGCAAGAAGCCGACGATCGAACTCGTGGTGACCGCGCTGCTGTCCGACGGGCACGTGCTGCTCGAGGACTTCCCGGGCACGGGCAAGACCGTGCTCGCGAAGGCGCTCGCGAACACCCTCGACGGCACGCATTCGCGCATCCAGTTCACCCCCGACCTGCTGCCGTCGGATGTCACGGGCGTGACGATCTTCGATCAGGGCAAGGGGCACTTCGAGTTCCACCGCGGGCCGATCTTCGCCTCGATCGTGCTCGCCGACGAGATCAACCGGGCCAGCCCGAAGACCCAGTCGGCGCTCCTCGAGGTCATGGAGGAGGGCAGGGTCACGGTCGACGGCGTCGGCTACGAGGTCGGCAGCCCGTTCATGGTCATCGCGACGCAGAACCCGGTCGAGCAGGCCGGCACGTACTCGCTGCCCGAGGCGCAGCTCGACCGCTTCCTCATCAAGACCTCGCTCGGCTACCCCGACCACGACACGGCGGTGACGCTGCTGCTCGACTCCGCCAACCGTGCGCGGGCGTCGAAGGTGTCGCCGATCATCGCCTCGAGCTCGGTCACGACCATGGCGCAGCTCGCCTCCGAGGTCTACGTCGACGCGGCCGTGCTCGGCTACCTCAACGAGATCGTCACCGGCACGCGCGAGCACAAGCATTCGGCGCTCGGCGTCAGCATGCGCGGCGCGCTCGCCCTGGCGCGCGCGACGAAGACCTGGGCGATCGGCCACGGTCGCACGTACGTGACGCCCGACGACGTGCGCGAGCTCGCCGTCCCGGTGCTCGCGCACCGCATCATCGTCGACCCCGAGGCCGAGTTCGCCGGCGCCAAGGCGGAGGACATCGTCTCCTCCGTGCTCGTCGACGTCGCACCGCCCGCCTACCGCGCCGCATGAGCGCGGAGCCGCGCGCGCCCCGACCCCCGTCGCAGGCGCGCATCGCCGCACGGGCCGTCGGGCGTTCGCTCGCGGCATCCGCTCGATCGACCGCGACCGCGCTCTCGTCGGCGGGCCGGCAGGCTGCGCAATGGGCGTCGCCCGTGACGGGCGTCGTCTCGCTGACGGGCTGGTTCGTGCTGCTCGCCTCGCTCGTCGCCTTCATCGGGGCGGCGCTGCTCGGCTGGATCGAACTCGTCTTCCTCGGCGCGACGCTGCTCGCAGCGCTGCTCGTGAGCATCCCGTTCACCTTCGGGCGCATGCACTACCGCGTGCAGGTCGCGCTGCAGCCCACGCGCGTCGTCGCCGGCGAACGCGCGTTCGGGCGACTCGCGGTGACCAACGTCGGCCAGAAGCCGTCGATCCCGTCGCGCATGGAACTGCCGGTGGGCGCAGGTCTCGCCGAGTTCATCGTGCCCGGCCTGCCCGCCGCGGCCGAGCACGAGGAGCTCTTCGCCGTGCCGACCTCGCGCCGCGCCGTGATCATCGCGGGCCCGGCCATCTCGGTGCGCGGCGACCAGCTCGGGCTGCTGCGGCGCATCGTGCGCTGGAGCGAACCCGTCGAGCTGTTCGTGCATCCCGTGACCGCGCGGCTGAAGCCGTCTGCCGCAGGACTCGTGCGCGACCTCGAGGGCGAGATCACGAAGACGATCACCGACAACGACATCTCGTTCCACGCGCTCAGGGCGTACCAGCCCGGCGACCCGCTGCGCAACGTGCACTGGCGCACGTCGGCGCGCACGGGCACGCTCATGGTGCGCCAGTTCGAGGAGACGAGGCGGTCGCAGCTCGCGCTGCTGCAGTGCACCGAGCGCGCGCACTACGCCTCCGACGACGAGTTCGAGCTCGGCGTCTCGGTGCTCGCCTCCATCGCAGTGCAGGTCGTGCGCGACGCGACGCGCGTCGACATCATGACCGAGCAGCTGACGATCCGAACGGCGACCCCGACCGCGCTCCTCGACGACACCAGTCGCATCGACGCGGCATCCGATGCCTACGACTCGCTCCGCACCTTCGTGCGCGAGCGCACGAAGCGGCTCTCCCCGCCGAGCGTCGCGATCATCGTCGCGGGATCGACCGTGCCGCTGGCCGAGTTCCGCGCCGCCGAGACCGTCTTCGGGCCCGACACGCAGATGCTCGCGTTCCGTGTCGAGGCGGGCGCGCCGTCGCGCATCGCGAAGGTCGCCGGCACCATCGTCGTCACGGTCGGCTCGCTGGCCGACCTCGCCGGACTCGTCGGGAGGGTCCGCCCGTGACGCACATCCCCAGGTCCGCCGTGACCGACCTCATCGTGCTGGGCGTGCTCTCGGTGCTCGCCATCGCCGGATACGAGACGAGCTTCGGCGACCTCGACTTCCTGCTCGCGGCGGCCGCCGGGCTCGTCATCGGCACCCTCGCGGCGCTCCTGGGCACGATGCTGCGCCTCGGGGTGCTCACCACGGTGCTGCTCGGACTCGCCGCATACTTCGTGCTCGGCACGCCGTTCACGATGCCGGACTCCGCGCTGTTCCTCGTGCTGCCCAGCCTCACCTCGCTCGCGGGGCTGGCCATCGGCGCCGTGTACGGCTGGGCCGACATCCTCACGATCGGCACGCCGGTCGAGGCCCCGTACTACATCGCGGTCGTGCCGTACTTCGCGGCCTGGGTGGTCTCGCTCGTCGGCTCGATGCTCGTGCTGCGGTGGCTGCCGCGCCGCCGCACCGTGCTGCGCAGTGCCGTGATCCTCATCGGCCCGGTGCTGCTGTTCGTCTCCGGAATCCTGCTCGGAACCGACGAGGCGTTCTTCGCGGGCGTTCGCGGGGTCGCGTTCGCCGTCATCGCGCTCGTCTGGCTCGCGTGGCGACGGGGCGCCGACGTCGAGACCGACGAGGCCGGCGCCAGGAAGCTCCGGACGCAGAAGCTGCGCGGCTCGGCGATCGTCGTCGCCGGTGCCGTCGCGATCGGCGCCTTCGCCGGGCTCGCGGTGGCGCCCATCGCTCCCGACCGGTTCGTGCTGCGCGACGAGATCGTGCCGCCGTTCGACCCGCTGGAGTTCCCGAGTCCGCTCGCCGGGTTCCGCAACTACACGAAGGACCTCGCCGAGGAGTCGCTGTTCACCGCCACCGGGCTCGAGCCGGGCGACACCATCCGGCTCGCGTCGATGAACTCCTACACGGGCCGGCTCTGGAACGTCGCCGGGCCAGGGGACTCCGATGCCGACGGCGGGTACGCGATCACGGGGCCGACCCTGCCGCAGCCGCCGCTCGCGACGCTCGGAAGCTCGCGTTCGGTCGAGATCGACGTGGCAGGCTACGACGACGTGTGGCTGCCCACGGTCGGCTACGGCTCCGACCTGGAACTCGAGGACGCAGGCACGACCGCGCGCACGGGCGACCTGCGGTACAACGCCGCCGCGGGCACGGCCGTGCTGACGAGCGGCGTGGCCGAGGGGGCCAGGTACCGCCTGGAGACCCGGATCCAGCAGGAACCGAGTGACGACGCCCTCGTCGACGTCCCGGTCGCCTCGATCGAGATGCCGTCGGTCGAGAACGTGCCCGACGTGGTCGCCGCGAAGGGCGAGGAGTACGCGGGCGATGCCACGACGCCCATCGAACAGCTCCGCAACATCGAGCGGGGGCTCAAGACCAACGGATTCCTCAGCCACGGCCGCGCATCCGACTCGGTCGCCTCCCGCGCCGGGCACGGTGCCGACCGGCTCATCGAGCTCTTCACTCGTTCCTCGATGGTCGGCGACGAGGAGCAGTACGCCGCCGCGATGGCGCTCATGGCCCGCCAACTCGGCTACCCGGCCAGGGTCGTCATGGGATTCGCGCCCGAGGTCGGGGAGGACGACGAGTCCGTCGAGGTCGTCGGCGAAGACGTGACCGCGTGGGTCGAGGTGCCGTTCGAGGGCGTCGGTTGGGTCTCGTTCCACCCCACGCCCGACGAGATCGACGCCCCGCAGGAGCAGACGCCCAAGCCGAAGTCCGAGCCCCAGCCGCAGGTGCGCCAGCCCCCGCGCGCCGAAGCGGTCGAGGACGACCTGCTCTCCACGGTCGAGATCGACGACACCGACGATGAAGACAAGGACCGCGAGTTCCGCATCCCCGGCTGGGTGTGGGTGGCGACCGCCTCGGTGGGCATCCCGCTCGCGATCGTGTTCCTGCCGATGCTCGTCGTCGCGCTCGCGAAGGCGCGCCGGCGCAACACGCGTCGATCGAGTCCGAACGAGATCTCCGCCGCCGGCGCCTGGGACGAACTCGTCGACCGCTACGCGGAACTCGGGTTCGAGCCGCCGGCCCGCTCGTCGCGACTGCAGACCGCCCACGCCCTCGAACGGCAGGCCTCCGAGCAGGGCGTCGCCCCCGACGGCGGCGACGGCGGCCTCGCGCTCATGGCGCTGGCGGCGAGCGTCGACCGGGACGTGTTCGACGGCGAGCAGGTCGCGACCGAGACCGTCCTCACCCGATGGAACGAAGCGGATGCCGCGGCCGCCGCGGTCTCGGCGGCCGTCGGCCGCACACGCCGGTTCATCGCCAGGTACCGCTTGCGCCGACGTCGGTAGAATGCCCTCGTGGTCGCGCCGGAGTTCATCGTCCCCCCGCCGGGGCTGATCCCGAACGCGCCCGAACCCGACGAGTCCGAATCGAATGAGCCCGGGCCGGGCGCACCGCGTCGCGGCGATCTGCAACCGCACACGGGCAGCGTGCCGGGGGCGACCGACCGCACGGTGCAGGCGCTTCCCGCTCGTCCGTTCCCGGCGTTCACGCCGTTGCCGACGGCGCCGCCCTCTGCGCTCGCAGGTCCGCCGCCGGTCTCGGCCCCGCCGGCGGCCGTGACGTCGGCCCCGCCCGCAGCGGTGACGTCGCCGACGCCGACCGCTTCGCCGACCGAGCTCACGATGCCGCCGGCATTCGTGCCGCGACCCGTGCTGCCGGCGGCATCAGCGCCGACGTTCCACCTCGTCGGCAGCGACGGCGTCGAGATCGAGGTGTCCGGCAGTTGCGTGCTCGGCCGCAATCCGGTCGCCGACGGCGTGTACGCCGACGCCCGCCGCATCGCGCTCGTCGACCCGACGCGAACGGTGTCCAAGACGCACGCCCTCATCGAGGTGCGTGAGGGCCGCGTCATCGTCACCGACCTGCACTCGACCAACGGCGTGGCCGTCCAGGCGGGCGGCGGCGAGGTCACGGTGCTCGACGCCGGCGCGCCCGCCGCGGTCGACGCCGGGTCGGTGCTCAGGCTCGGCGACCTCGCCCTGACGCTGCGCCGTACCGCCGGATTGACGGTGTAGCCTGTCATGGTGCGCGCAGTTCGACTTCTCCTTCGCTGCCGCGGCGGGGCCTCGTTCTAGGCCGATCCCGCCGCGGAGTCTGCTGTCGGCTGTCCATATTTCCTGAGGAAGCGAACGCATGAACGTACCGACCAACGGCGTCATCACGCCGGAAGCACGACCGCGCACCCTGGCCGAGAAGGTCTGGAGCGACCACCTGGTCAAGAAGGGCGAGGACGGCACGCCCGACCTCATCTACATCGACCTGCACCTCGTCCATGAGGTCACGAGCCCGCAGGCCTTCGACGGCCTGCGCATGGCCGGCCGGCCGGTTCGGCGGCCCGATCTCACGATCGCCACCGAAGACCACAACACGCCGACGCTCGCGATCGACAAGCCGATCGCCGATCTCACGAGCCGCACGCAGATCGAGACGCTGCGTCGCAACGCCGCCGAGTTCGGCATCCGCCTGCACTCGCTCGGCGACAAGGAGCAGGGCATCGTGCACGTCGTCGGGCCGCAGCTCGGCCTCACGCAACCCGGCATCACGGTCGTCTGCGGCGACTCGCACACCTCGACGCACGGCGCGTTCGGCGCGATGGCCTTCGGCATCGGCACGAGCGAGGTCGAGCACGTCATGGCAACGCAGACCCTGCCGCTGAAGCCGTTCAAGACCATGGCGATCAACGTCGAGGGCACGCTGCGACCCGGCGTCACCGCGAAGGACATCATCCTCGCCGTCATCGCGAAGATCGGCACCGGCGGGGGGCAGGGTTACGTGCTCGAGTACCGCGGCAGCGCCATCCGCGCACTGTCGATGGACGGCCGGATGACGATCTGCAACATGTCGATCGAGGCGGGCGCGAGGGCCGGCATGGTCGCGCCCGACCAGACGACGTTCGACTACCTCGAGGGCCGGGCCCACGCGCCGCAGGGCGAGGACTGGACGGCCGCCGTCGAGTACTGGAAGACGTTGGCCACCGACGAGGGCGCGCGGTTCGATGCCGAGGTGTCCATCGACGCCGACGCGCTCGAGCCCTTCGTCACCTGGGGCACGAACCCGGGGCAGGGGGTCTCGCTCTCCGAGACCGTGCCCGACCCGGCCGCGATCGACGACCAGCACGAGCGCGCCGCCGCCGAGCGTGCGCTCGAGTACATGGACCTCGAGCCCGGAACACCGCTGAAGGACATCCGCGTCGATGCGGTCTTCATGGGCTCGTGCACGAACAGCCGCATCGAGGACCTGCGCGCCTTCGCCTCGATCATCGAGGGCAAGCAGAAGGCCGACGGCGTCCGCGTCATGGTGGTGCCGGGTTCGGCCCGCGTGCGCCTCGAGGCCGAGGCCGAGGGTCTCGACAAGGTGTTCGAGGCGTTCGGCGCCGAGTGGCGCTTCGCCGGCTGCTCCATGTGCCTCGGCATGAACCCCGACCAGCTGGCTCCGGGCGAGCGTTGCGCGTCGACCTCGAACCGCAACTTCGAGGGCCGTCAGGGCAAGGGCGGTCGCACCCACCTCGTGTCCCCGCTCGTGGCCGCGGCGACCGCGATCCGCGGCACGCTGTCCAGTCCGTGGGATCTTGGTCTCGATCCGGCGCTGGTAACCGGCAAGACGACCCCGACGAGCATCGAAGGCGAAGGGCGCTGACATGGAGAAGTTCACGACCGTCTCGGGCGTCGCAGTGCCGATGCGCCGGTCCAACGTCGACACCGACCAGATCATCCCGGCCGTGTTCCTCAAGCGGGTCACGAAGACCGGCTTCGACGACGCGCTGTTCTACGCGTGGCGCCAAGACCCCGAGTTCATCCTGAACCAGGAGGCCTACCAGGGTGCGCGCGTGCTCATCGCCGGCCCCGACTTCGGCACCGGCTCGAGCCGCGAGCACGCCGTGTGGGCGCTGCGCGACTTCGGGTTCGACGTGGTCATCAGCTCGCGCTTCGGCGACATCTTCCGCAGCAATTCCGGCAAACAGGGGCTGCTCGCCGCGCAGGTCGCCTACGAAGACGTCGAGCGGCTCTGGGAGGTCGTCGAGGCCCAGCCGGGAATAGCGGTGACGGTCGATCTGGTTGAGCGTACGGTCAGCGTCGGTTCGCTGACCGTGCCCTTCGACGTCGACGACTACACTCGATGGAGGCTTCTCGAAGGGCTCGACGACATCGGTCTCACCCTGCGCGACGAACCGGCCATCGCCGAGTTCGAGACGCACCGAGAGGCCTGGCGGCCGAAGACGCTCCCCATCCGGGAGCCGGCGGAATCAGGAACTCTGTGAACACACTCGGGCAGGATGCCAAGAACCACGGGACGGCGGTCGGTTTGAGCGTCGACAAGATCACGATCAACGGCGGCAAGCCGCTCGTCGGTCGCATCGAACTCAAGGGCGCGAAGAACCTCGTCACCAAGGCGATGGTCGCGGCCATCCTCGGCGACACGCCGAGCGTGCTGAAGGACGTGCCGAACATCAGCGACGTGCGCATCGTGCGCGGCCTGCTCGAGGTGCACGGCGTCACGGTCACCGACGGCCCGGTCGAGGGCGAACTCATCCTCGATCCGTCCGCCGTCGAGACGGCGCACATGGCCGACATCGACGCCCACGCCGGGTCCAGCCGCATCCCGATCCTGTTCTGCGGGCCGCTGCTGCACCGCCTCGGCGAGGCGTTCATCCCCGACCTCGGCGGGTGCCGCATCGGCGACCGCCCGATCGACTACCACCTCGAGGTGCTGCGCAACTTCGGCGCCATCGTCGAGAAGCTCCCGAGCGGCATCCGCATGTCGGCACCCGACGGCCTGCACGGCGCGAAGGTGTCGCTGCCGTACCCCAGTGTCGGCGCGACCGAGCAGGTGCTGCTGACCGCGGTGCTCGCCGACGGCATCACCGAGCTCTCGGGCGCGGCCATCGAGCCCGAGATCATGGATCTCATCAACATCCTGCAGAAGATGGGTGCGATCATCACGGTCGACACCGATCGCGTCATTCGCATCGAGGGCGTCGACAAGCTCGACGGCTACACGCACCGCGCGCTCTTCGACCGCAACGAGGCCGCGAGCTGGGCCGCTGCGGCGCTCGCGACCGAGGGGGACATCTTCGTCGGCGGTGCCCGCCAGGCCGAGATGCTCACCTTCCTCAACGTCTTCCGCAAGGTCGGCGGCGACTTCGACATCGCCGAAGACGGCATCCGCTTCTTCCACCCCGGCGGCGACCTGAAGCCCGTGATCATCGAGACCGACGTGCACCCCGGCTTCATGACCGACTGGCAGCAGCCGCTCGTGGTCGCCCTCAGCAAGGCCAAGGGCGTCTCGATCGTGCACGAGACCGTGTACGAACAGCGATTCGGCTTCGTCGACGCGCTCGTCGAGATGGGCGCATCGATCGAGGTGCACAAGGAGTGCCTCGGCTCGGCGGCCTGCCGGTTCGGCCAGCGCAACTTCAAGCACTCCGCGGTGATCTCCGGGCCGTCGGTGCTCACGGGCGCCGACATCGAGGTCCCCGACCTGCGCGGCGGCTTCAGCCACCTCATCGCGGCGCTCACCGCCGACGGCCGTTCGACCGTCTCGAACGTCGGCATCATCGCCCGCGGGTACGAGAACTTCATCACGAAGCTCGAGCTCCTCGGGGCGGATTTCGAACTCGACGCATAATGGGGGAGTGCACCACGACGACGCGTCTCCCGATCATCCTGTGAAGGCCCGTTCGGAGACCCGTCGCCCGTCGTTCTTCTGGGTTCTCGCCGGCATCGTCCTGCCGCCCCTGAGCCTGATGGTGAAGTACCGCTTCCACCATCGTGAGCGCATGCCGCAGACGGAGGCGTTCGTGCTCGCCCCGAATCACTACAGCGAGATCGACCCGGTGGTGATGGGGGCCGCGAGCTGGCACCTGGGGCGAGCGCCGCGGTTCATGGCGAAGGCGTCCCTGTTCAAGAACCCGGTGCTCGGCTGGCTCCTGCGCACCTCCGGGCAGATCCCGGTCGAGCGTGCCGGGAGCAAGAGCCACGCGGCCCTGCGCGCGGCCGAAGAGCTCGTCGAGAAGGGGCGCATGGTCGTCGTCTACCCCGAGGGCTCGCTGACGCGCGACCCCGACCTCTGGCCGATGCGCGGCAAGACGGGGGCCGTGCGCATCGCGCTCGAGCGCGACATCCCGATCGTGCCGGCCGCCCACTGGGGCACGCAAGAACTCATGGGCCGCTACGGCAAGAAGCTGAGCCCGTTCCCGCGCAAGACCATCGACGTGATCATCGGCGAGCCGCTCGACCTCTCCGCGTACCGCGGCAAGCCGCTCGACCAGGCGAGCCTGCTGAAGGCGACGGGCGAACTCATGGACGCGATCGCCGCGCTCCTCTCCGAGCTTCGCGGCGAGCCGGCGCCCGAAGAGCGCTGGGACCCGACCAAGCACGGCCAGAAGGAGACGGGGCGTCTCGATGGCTAGGAGCCGACCGAGCCACCGCACGCGCGTCGCCGTCATGGGCGCGGGCAGTTGGGGCACGACGTTCGCGAAGATCCTCGCCGACGGCGGCGCCGACGTCGTCCTGTGGGCCCGTCGCCCCGAGCTCGCGAAGGAGATCCAGGAGGGCAAGCGCAACAGCGACTACCTCCCCGGTGTCAACCTCCCGTTGGGGCTCCGGGCGACCAGCCGCCTCGACCTCGCCCTCGCTGGTGCCGAGCACGTCTTCATGTCGGTGCCGAGTCAGTCGTTGCGCGACAACCTCGTCGCGGCCGAGCCGCACCTGCACGCACAGGCGACGATCGTCTCGCTCATGAAGGGCGTCGAGAAGTCGTCGGGCCTGCGCATGAGCGAGGTCATCGCCGATGTGCTCCCCATCGATCCGGGGCAGATCGCCGTCATCTCGGGGCCGAACCTCGCCCTCGAGATCGCGAAGGAGCAGCCGACGGCCGCCGTCGTCTCCTCGACGAGCCTCGAGACCGCCCAGGCCGTGGCATCCATCTCGCGCAACCGGTACTTCCGCTCGTTCGTGAACACCGACGTCATCGGCACCGAGTTCGGTGGCGTGCTGAAGAACCTCATCGCCGTCGCGATCGGCATCGTCGACGGCGTCGGCTACGGCGAGAACACGAAGGCCTCCATCATCACGCGCGGCCTCGTCGAGATGACGGACTTCGCGGTCGCCTACGGAGCGCAGCCCGAGACGCTGTCGGGGCTCGCCGGTCTCGGCGACCTCATCGCGACGAGCCAGTCGCCGCTCTCGCGCAACAACACGGCGGGCCGCCTGCTCGGTCAGGGGTACCACCTCGCCGACGTGGTGAACCAGATGAACCAGACCACCGAAGGGCTGGCCTCGGTCGGCCCGATCCTCGAGCTCGCCCGCGCCAAGGGCGTCGAGATGCCGATCGTCGAGCAGGTGCGCCAGGTGCTCGCCGGAACGCTCGAGCCGCGCGACATCGCGCCCCACCTCACGACCGACGACGAGCCGCAGGGCGAAAGGACGATGGATGGACAAGCTCAGGGTGGTTCTGCTCTTCGGAGGGCGTTCAAGCGAACACTCGATCAGCTGCGCAACGGCGGGCGGGGTCCTGGGAGCGATCGACCGTGACCGCTTCGAGGTGATCCCGGTCGGCATCACCCGTGACGGCGCGTTCGTGCTCGAGAGCGACGACCCGGCGCGGTTCGCGCTCGACCCCGGACACCTTCCAGAGGTGCTCGACAACGGCTCGCGCGTGCGCTGGCCCGAGAGCTCGGCCTCGCGCGAGATCCGGGTGACGGATGCTTCGGGCGAACGCTCGCTCGGCGAGGCCGACGTCGTCTTCCCGATCCTCCACGGCCGCTTCGGCGAAGACGGCACCGTGCAGGGCCTGCTCGAGCTCGTCGGACTGCCCTACGTCGGCAACGGCGTGCTCGCGTCGGCCGTCGGCATGGACAAGCACTTCACGAAGACCGCGCTCGAGGCCGCCGGCATCCCGGTCGCGCCGTGGGTCACGCTCACGCGTGCCGCGCTCGAGGCCGACGCCGAGCTCTGGCAGCGCCGCGTTCGCGGCCTCGGGCTCCCGGTGTTCGTCAAGCCCGCACGGGCGGGTTCGTCGGTTGGCGTCACGAAGGTGTCCGACTGGTCCGAGCTCGACGCCGCGCTCGAGATCGCGTTCGCCGAAGACCGCACGGTGCTCGTCGAACAGGCCGTTCCCGGCCGTGAGATCGAGATCGCGGTGCTCGAGGGCCGAGACGGCGTGCGCGTGAGCGTCGCCGGCGAGGTGGTCGTCACCGGCCGCGACTTCTACGACTTCGAGGCGAAGTACCTCGATGCGCCGGGTGTCGACCTGGTCTGCCCGGCCGAGCTCGGCGACGGCGAGACGTTCGAGCTCGAGCGCATCGCCCGACGCGCGTTCGAGGCGATCGGTGCCTCGGGGCTCGCGCGGGTCGACGTGTTCCTCGGCGACGAGGGCTTCGTGGTCAACGAGATCAACACGATGCCGGGCTTCACGCCCATCTCGATGTTCCCGACGTGCTGGCTGAACACCGGGCTCAGCTACCCCGAGCTGATCGGCGAGCTCATCAACGTCGGGTACGCCCGCGGCGCTCGCTGAGCGGGCACCGAGGGGTCATTCCGCCGGCGTCGCGTCTTCGACCGAGGTGCAGCCGCCGTCGGCCGGGATGACCCCGACCGCGCGCGAGAGGTCGGCGAGCGCCGTCGAACCCGAGACGACGTCGTAGTCGACGACGACCTCGACGGCGGGCGTGCGCCCGTAGGTGGTGAACACGTAGTTCGGCGCCTGCGTCTCGTCGACGATCCAGTCGATGCCGTCGACGCTCTGGCACCGGTCGGTGGTGGGCCCCGGCACGGGCACGCCGCAGCGCAGCAGCACGGCCGCCGGCTCGCCCCAGGCACCCGTGCCCTGCGCATCGGTCTCACGGGCGGGCTGATCGGCGACGGTGTCGGGCAGGAGCACGACGAGGTCGGCGCATGCCGTGTCGCTCGCATCGGGTGCGGCCTGCATGTTGACGATCGGGCTGCAGCCCGTGAGGGCGAGGGCGGCGACGACGGCTGCGAGGGCGACCCCGACGAGCCTGCCGCGCCACGGGCCGTGCGGGCGTGACGGGCTGTGCCGGCGCGACGGAATGGCGGGGTGCTGAGACATCCGCTTCAGGTTACCCCGTCGGGTTCAGCAGTTCGGACGGCAGGAGCGCTGCGACAGGGCGTCGGTGAGGACGGTCTTGAGGTCTTCGGGGCGTTCGGCCGAGTAGGCGGCCCCACCGGTCGCCTCGGCGATCAGGCGCATGGACCCGAGGTCGGTGTCGGGCCCGATGCCGACGAGCACGACCGGCACCGGCCGGTCGCTGTCGGTGATGGCGTTGAGCTGCTCGATGAGGGCGTCCCTGCTGATGCCGTTCTCGTCTTCGTTCTTGCCGTCGGTGAGCAGCAGGACCGAGTTGACGTTGGCCGGGTCGTAGTTCTCGCGCACGGCCTGCACCGCCGCGAGGGTGGTGTCGTAGAGGCCGGTCGCCCCGCCGAGCCTGCCGGGCAACGACCCGATGACGTCGAGCACCGACTGGCGGTGGGCGTCGTCGGCGAGCGGCTCGATGGGCGAGAGCGGCTCCCAGTCCTGATCGCCGATGCGGGTCGTCGAGAACGCCCAGACGCCGACGTCGACGGCCTCGGAGAGCTGCGAGATGGAACTGGTGGCGGCCTGGGTGAGCAGGTCGATGCGGCGCAGCCCGGTGACCGTGGGTTCCTCCATCGAGCCCGAGACGTCGATGACCGAGAGGATGCGGGACCGCAGGCTCAGCACACCCCAGGTGCGCAGGATCGAGACCTGAGCGGATGCCGCGGCGGAGCCCACCTCGGTCGCGTCGGCCAGCACGCCGTCTTGTTTGAGCTCGCCGCCGCCGGTGCCGTCGCGGAAGCCCTCGGCCGCGAACCGGTCGGAGGCGTCCCAGAGCGCGATCTTCAGCGCGTTCAGCTGCGCGGCTCGCTGGGCGAGGTGCTCGTGCTCGGCGTCCTGCGGTGCCTCGTCGCCCTCGGCGGGCTGGTTCTTGGCGAGCTCGGACTTGTCGAGCATGCGCAGGAACGGGAACTGCAGGGCGAGCGTGCCGTCGTCGGGGTAGAGGGCGAGGAGCGGCGTGGCGGCATCGTCGTGGTTGTGCATGGCGACCTGCTGCTCGCTCGCGATCGCCACGGTGCCGGGCGGGCTCACGGCCAGCGCGGCGAACGCGGCGTCCACCCGGGTCGGGGCGCCGTCGCTCAGACGGATCATCGCATTGCGGAACTGGCGCGCCTCCCCGATGGGGGTCGCGCGCTCCATGGCCTGCAGGCCGTTCAGGCTGGCGGAGGACGCCTCGGGGTCGGCGAGGAGGGCCGGCAGCTCGCCCGTGAGCACGTCGCCCCAGTCGAGTTCGCGACCGGCGAGCGCGTCGGCGCCGGTGACGGGGGCGGCGAAGACGACGGGGCTCGAGGCGATCGAGCGTTCGAGCGCGACGTCGGGCACGTCGCGCCCGAGCGAGCGGGCGCTCGAGGCGGTGCGCACGAGCCAGACGGGGGAGTCGGGGATCCACGCGTCGATGTCGGAGCCGTTGCCCGAGGCGAGCAGCGCCGACGTGTCGGCCGAGTCCTGTGCGACGACCTCGGTGCGGGCGCAGGCGTCTTCGCGGGCGTCGTACTCGGCCGCGAGCTCTTTCACGGGGCGGGCGATCGCCGTGTCGGCGACCACGCGGAGCTGGACGGGTTCGTCGCAGGCCGGGGCGGCGGCGAGCCAGGCGCTCAGCGATCCGCCGGCCCAGGCCGTTCCGGCGATGCCCACGAGGGCGACGGTCGCGGCTCCGGCGGCGATGATCACGGTCGTGCGGCGACGCCGGCGTGCGCGGGCTCGTGCGCGTTCTGCTCGTTCGCTTCGTCGATTCACTTGGGCTCCATTGCTGCACGGTGAGCAACATTCGAGCCACCGCGGTTCGGGTATCGCGGCCTGGTGGGGCGAGTTCACCCTACGTCACGTTCGGCCAATACGTAAGTATTCGTTACATTCTCGACATGTGCCTCGGACGGGTGACAGGCGGAGAAGGCCTGATGAACGGCCTGTCCTAGGCTTGGCGCGTGCTGGATTCATCGAACACGGACGAGCCTCGATCCGACGACGACACGATCGGCGGAATCGGCGAGATCGCGTCGCTGCGACGCATCCTGCCCAGGCTCGTGTCGGGCGATTCGGCGCTGCTCGGCCCGGGCGACGACGCAGCGCTCGTCGCGGCATCCGACGGCAGGTTCGTGGTCACGACCGACCTGCTGGTGCACGGACCCGACTTCCGCCTCGCGTGGTCGACGCCGTTCGAGCTCGGCTGGAAGGCGGCCGCGACGAACCTCACCGACGTCGCGGCGATGGGCGCAAGGCCCACGGCACTGGTCGTGGCGATCGCCGCGCCGCCCTCGATGCCGGCGACGCTGCTCGAGGGCATCGCCGACGGCCTCCGCGAGGCGCTCGCCGCACTCGCGCCGGGCGCCGGGGTCGTCGGCGGCGACCTGTCGGCCTCAGACGTGCTGACGATCGCGGTCACCGCCTTCGGCGACCTCGAGGGCCGCGCGCCCGTGCTGCGGTCCGGAGCCCGGGTCGGCGACGTCATCGCCCACGCCGGTGCGCGCGGCGATGCCGCCAGGGGGCTCGCGCTGCTCTTCGCCGAGGCGACGGATGCCGCGGGCGAACCGTCCTCGACGTTGGCCGCCGCGCTCCGTGCGAGGCATCCCGAGCTCGTCCGCGCCCAGTTGGCACCGACGCCGCCCGTGCAGGCCGGCGTCGCGGCGGCGCTCGCGGGGGCGACGTCGATGCTCGACGTCTCCGACGGCCTGGCGCGCGACGCCCGGCGCGTGGCCGAGGCCAGCGGCGTCTCGTTCGACTTCTCGTCGCGCGCGCTCGGCGGCGACGATGAGCAGGTGCGCAGAGCGCTGGCGGGGGGCGAGGACCACGGGTTCCTGGCGACCTTCGCCGCGGGCGCCGAGATCCCCGAGCCGTTCGAACTGCTCGGGCGCGTGGTCGAGGGCGACGGAACCGTGCTGCTCGACGGGAGAGAGGTCGGCGCCGACGGCTGGGATCCCTATTCGGGCTGGGACGGCCGGGCGGGCTGAGCGGCCCCGGTGCCCGGCTCGGTCCCGGTGCCGGCTTCGGGCTCTGCGCCAGCCCACCAGAGCGTCGTCTCGCCGTAGTCGCGGCGGCGCTCGACCCCGAGGCCGGCCGGCCAGGTCGGCTCGGGGGAGCGGGAGCTGCGCTCGACCACCACGAGCGCATCGGCGTTCAGCAGCGGGGCGAGCAGTTCGAGGTCGCGCGCGAGGGCGGCCTCGTCGAGGTCGTACGGCGGGTCGATGAACGCGAGGTCCACGCCGGCGGGAGCCGTCTCGAGGTAGGCGGCGACCGCGCGGGGCACGACGCGGATGCGCGCCGCGCCCCGGCCGATGGCCCGCGTGATCGCGTCGGCGTTGCGGCGGCACACGTCGGCGGCCGGCTTCGCGCGCTCGACGAGCACGACCTCGGCGGCGCCGCGGCTCGCGGCCTCGAGGCCGAGCGCGCCGGATCCGGCGTAGAGGTCCAGCACGACGCCGCCGTCGACGGCGTCCCTGGCCTCGAGTGCGGAGAAGATCGCCTCCCGAACGCGGTCGCTCGTCGGACGCGTGCCGGAACGCGGCACGGCGAGGGTGAGTGAGCCGGCGGCCCCGGCGATGATGCGCGTCATGCTCATCGCAGCCTATCGGCCCGACGGCGGCGGGCGTGGCCTCGTCATCGCCGGGCGCCGAGCGCGCCGCGCTGACATGATGGAGGGGTGGATGACCAGACCGTGGATGCCCCTACCGCTCCCGTGGCCGCCAGACGCCGCGCCCTCGTCGAACAGGCGGTCCTCGACCGCATGTGGGACTTCGCCGATCCGGCGGCGACCGCCGAACGGTTCCGTGCGGCCGCCGACGACGACGAGGCGTCGTCCGAGATCCGTGCCGTGATGGCGACGCAGCTCGCGCGTGCCCTCGGATTGCAGGGGTCGACCGATGAGGCGAACCGGCTGCTCGACGACGTCGAACGCGGGCTCGCCGAAGCCGACGCCGAATTGCGCGCGCGCGTCGCGATCGAACGGGGCAGGCTCATCGCGGCAGGCGAGGAGCCCTCCGCGGCCGTGCCCGGACTCACGCTCGGCATTCGCGAAGCGGCGCGCGCGGGTTCCGCCTTCCTCGTGCTCGACGCGCTGCACCTGCTCGCGCTGCACGATCCCGGTCACGAGGAGGAATGGGCCGCCGAGGGGCTCGACGTGCTCGAGGGGCAGCGCGACCCGCGTGTGCTGCGTTGGGGCATCGCCCTGCACCACAACCTCGGCTGGACCAAGCACGATCAGGGGCGCGCCGTCGGTGCGCTCATGGAGTTCGAGCGCGCGGTCGAGATCGCCGACCGCCATGGCTCGGCCGAACAACAGCAGGTCACCAGGTGGTCGGTCGCGAGGTGCCTGCGCACCCTCGACCGCTCCGACGAGGCGCTCGCGCTGCAGCGCGAGCTCGCGGAGCTCCGGCCCGACGACCCGTACGTGCTCGCCGAGATCGAGGCGTTGACGGTGGTCGCGCCTACGATCGAGGCATGACGGCCGAGCAGACGAATGAGGCGGGCGTCGGCCGGTTCACGCTCGACTCCCGCCTGACAGGGGCATTGGGCGGTCGCACTGCGGCGGCGCTCGAGCGCGCGTTCGGGTACCGCACCGTTGGCGACCTGCTCGCGCACTACCCGCGCCGCTACGCCCTGCGCGGCGAGCTGACCGCGCTCGCCAGCCTTCCGCTCGATGAGAACGTCACGATCGTCGCCGAGGTGATCGAGGTGCGCGAGCGCAAGATGCAGACCCGCCGGGGGTCGATCCTCGAGATCAAGATCTCCGACGGCACCGGCATCCTCACCCTCACCTTCTTCAACCAGGCCTGGCGGGCCCGCGAGCTCGTGCCGGGCGTGCGCGGCATCTTCGCCGGCAAGGTGGGCGACTACCGGGGTGCACGGCAGCTCGCGCATCCAGACTACGAGCTCTTCGACGAGGAGACGTCGACGTCACCGACCGATGCCTCGGTCAAGCGCTGGGCCGAAGCGCCCATCCCGATCTATCCGGCGACGAGCACGCTCGCGAGCTGGCAGCTCGCGAAGGCCGTCGCCCTGCTGCTCGACGGACTCGATCCCGTGGCCGATCCGGTCCCCGAGGCCGTGCGATCCGCGCGAGGCCTCCTCGCGCATCGCGATGCGCTCGAACGCGTGCACCGCCCCGAGACCGAGCGCGACTGGAAGGCCGCCAGGCGCACCCTGCGGTTCACCGAGGCCCTCGTGCTGCAGGCCACCCTGCTGCTCAGGCGCGCCGAGCTGCGCACGCACACGGCCACGGCGCGGCGCCCGACGCCCGGCGGGCTGCTCGAACGCTTCGACGCGAGCCTGCCGTTCGACCTCACCGGCGACCAGGTCGAGGTCGGCGTGCACATCGCCAACGATCTCGGTGCGGCCGTGCCCATGAACCGGCTCGTGCAGGGCGAGGTCGGCTCGGGCAAGACCGTCGTGGCGCTGCGCGCGATGCTCGCCGTCGCCGACTCCGGCGGTCAGTCGGCACTGCTCGCGCCCACCGAGGTGCTCGCGGCCCAGCACCTGCGCTCGATCGTGCGCATGCTCGGTCCAGACCTCTCCTCGCAACTCGTGCCGACGCTGCTCACCGGGCAGCTGCCCGCGGCCGAGCGGCGCAAGGCCCTCCTGCGCGCGGCGGCGGGCCAGTCCCGCATCGTCGTGGGCACTCATGCGCTCATCGGCGACGCGGTGTCCTTCGCCGACCTCGGCCTCGTGGTCGTCGACGAGCAGCACCGGTTCGGCGTCGAGCAGCGCGAGGCGCTCCGGCTCAAGGGGCGCCGGCCCCCGCATGTCCTCGTGCTCACCGCGACGCCCATCCCGCGCACCGTGGCCATGACCGTGTTCGGAGACCTCGACGTCTCGACCATTCGCGAGCTGCCCGCGGGGCGCGCCGGCATAGAGTCGCACGTCGTCCCGCTCGCCGAGCGGCCCGCCTGGCGCGCGCGCGTCTGGGAGCGGCTCGCCGAAGAGGTCGAGCAGGGCCGACAGGGGTTCGTCGTCTGCCCGGCCATCGAACCGAAGGTGGTCGAAGAGGCCGACGCGGCTGCGGCCGAGGGGGCGCCCTCGGCGCCCGTGGCATCCGTCGCCACCGTCTTCGCGGGGCTGAGCGCCGACCCGCGGTTCGCCGACATCCGCATCGCGCCGCTGCACGGGCGCATGGGCTCCGACGAGAAGGACGCCACGATGCGCGCCTTCGCCGCAGGCGAGATCGACGTGCTCGTCGCGACGACGGTCATCGAGGTCGGCGTCGACGTGCCCAACGCGAGCGTCATGGTCGTGGCCGACGCAGACCGGTTCGGCGTCTCGCAGCTGCACCAGTTGCGCGGCCGCGTGGGTCGGGGCACGGTTCCCGGCCTCTGCCTGCTGGTCACCGCAGCGCCCCCGGGGTCCCTCGCCCGGCAGCGGGTCGAGGCGGTGGCGGCGACCCTCGACGGCTTCGAGCTCGCCAGGGTCGACCTCGAGCTCAGGCAGGAGGGTGACGTGCTCGGTGCGATGCAGTCCGGCGGCCGCTCCTCGCTCAAGCTCCTGCGCGTGGTCCGCGACGGAGAGGTCATCGCCGACGCCCGCGACGCCGCCTCCGACCTGCTCGCCGACGATCCGGAGCTCTCCGGGCATCCGGCGCTCGCGGCCGAGGTGCGCCGCCGGCTCGACGACGACTCGACCGAGTTCCTGAGCAAGGGCTGAGAGTACAACCCACCCCTTCCGACGCGGCATCCGCGCACTACGCTGGTGCGTATGCAGCGGATCGCCGTCGTTCCCGGTTCCTTCGACCCCGTCACCAAGGGGCATCTCGACGTGATCGAACGGGCCGCCGGCCTCTACGACGAACTCCACGTCGTGGTCGTGCACAACCCCGACAAGAACGCACTGCTGCCGATCGCGCAGCGCGTCGCGCTCATCGAACGGGCCATCGCCGACGCCGGCATCCAGGGCCGCGTCATCGTCGCCTCGTGGAGCATGGGGCTCCTGGTCGACTACTGCACCGACGTCGGAGCGAGCGTGCTCGTCAAGGGCGTGCGGTCGCAGCTCGACATCGCCTACGAGACGCCGATGGCGATCGTCAACCGCCACCTCGCCGGCGTCGAGACGGTGTTCCTGCTCCCAGACCCGCAGCACGCCCACGTCTCGAGTTCGCTCGTGCGCCAGGTCTCGGCCCTCGGCGGCGATGTCTCCCCGTACGTGCCCGCCGTGGTGTCCGAGTACCTCGCGGCGGCGATGACCCCGTGAGCGAGTCGCCCGTGAACACCACCCCGAACACCGGCTCGGGCGCCGCGAGCGCCGTGGCCGAGGCATCCGTCATGCTCATCGACGAGGTCGGGGCGCTCGCCGCCCGGGTCGTCGCCAACGTCGAGACCGTCATCGCGGGCAAGCGCGAGGCCGTCACGGCGGCGCTGACCGTCGTGCTCGCCGAGGGGCACCTGCTCATCGAAGACGTGCCCGGCGTCGGCAAGACGATGCTCGCCAAGGCGCTGGCCCGTTCGCTCGGCAGCAGCATCAGCCGCATCCAGTTCACGCCCGACCTCCTGCCGAGCGACGTCACCGGCGTGTCCGTGTTCGACCAGTCGAGTCGGCGCTTCGAGTTCAAGCGCGGTCCGGTGTTCGCGAACATCGTCATCGGCGACGAGATCAACCGGGCCAGCCCCAAGACCCAGGCCGCCCTGCTCGAGTGCATGGAGGAGCGGCAGGTCACGGCCGACGGCACGACCTACCAGCTCGAGCTGCCGTTCACCGTCATCGCGACGCAGAACCCGGTCGAGATGGAGGGCACCTACCCGCTGCCCGAGGCGCAGCGCGACCGCTTCATGGCCCGGGTGTCCATGGGCTACCCGGCCCCGGCCGACGAGCTCGCGATGCTGTCCACGCGCGAGACCTCGAGCCCGCTCGACCGGCTCGAGCAGGTCGTCGAGGTCGACGAGCTGCGCGGCATGATCACCGCGGTGCAGCACGTGTTCACCTCGCAGCCCGTGAAGGAGTACGCGGTCGAGCTGGCACGCGCCACGCGCGACGACCGGCAGCTGCGGCTCGGTGCCAGCCCGCGCGCCACGCTGCAGCTCATCCGGGCCGCGAAGGCGCATGCCGCGATGCACGGGCGCGATTTCGTGCTGCCCGACGACGTCGACGCCCTCGCCGTGCCCGTGCTGGCGCACCGCCTCGTGCCCACGAGCCGGGCCGTCGGCTCCCACGACCGTGACAGCGGACCGCTCATCGACGCGATCGTGCGACGCATCGTCGCCGACACGCCAGTGCCCGTCGGGAGCGCGCGAAGGAACTGAGCATGCCCCGCCCCCGCCCGAGATCCTGGCCGCGCCTCACCCGACGCGGCACCGCCCTGATGATCGTCGGCGTGCTCCTCGTCGGCATCTCCCTCTGGTTCGACCTGCGAGACATCCTCGTGCTCGCGTTCGTCGGCATCGCGATGCCGATCGTAGCGGCGGTCTTCGTCGCCCTGCGTCGCCCGAGGCTCGCGGTGCAGCGCGTCTTCGCGCCCGCGGTGGTCGCGGCCGGCGAGGCCACCAGAGTGAGCCTCGTCGTGCAGAACCGCGGCACCCGCACCTTCGACGGGGCCCACTGGCGCGACCGCGCGCCCGAGGGCGTCGTGGGGCCGGCCGAGGCGCTGCTGCCCGCCCTCGGGCCGCATGAGGCGGTGCTGCCGTCGGGCGACGACCGGGTCAGGGTCGAGTACCGTCTGCGCATGCCGCGACGCGGTGTCTTCCCGGTCGGCCCGCTCCGCATCGGGGTGAACGATCCCTTCGCACTCGCCGGCATCGAGCGCGACACCGGTTCGGCGCACGAGATCGTCGTGACGCCGCGGGTCACCCCGCTGCACGAGGCGCTCGCGACGGCGGCCAGCATCGACGGCGTGGTGCACGGCCTCCAGCGGCGCAATCACCCGAACTCCGACGAACTCATCGCCCGCGAGTACCGCTACGGCGATCCGCTGCGCCGGGTGAACTGGCCGGCGACCGCGCGCCGAGGCGAGCTCATGGTCCGTGAAGAGGAGCAGCGCGGCGATCCGGAGGCGCGCGTGCTGCTCGACGTGCCGTCGGGTGGCCGCACCGGCCTCGCGGTGCACCACGAGCGCACCTTCGACGGCGACGAGCGGTACGAGCTCGCGATCGAGGTGGCGGCCTCGGTCGGCGTGCACCTGCTCGAGCACGGGTTCCGCCTGCGGTGCACGAGCATCGCCGAGCACGAGCGGGGCCTGGGGCCGACGGCGCCGTTCGACGGCACCTATCGCATGCCGGGCGGCGAGCACCTCCTGCTCGAAGACCTCGCGCGCGTCGACCTGGGCGCGCATCAGCGCCGGCGCGACGACGCGCACGCATCCGAGGTCCGTACCAGGGGCCGCGACGCACGCGAGCCCGCGTTCGCCGTGCTCGCCGACCCCAGCCAGGCCGATGCGGGCGCGCTCGTCGCGCTCCGACCGGGGTTCGAGCCGGCCATCGCCTTCGCGACCACCTCGGTCTCCTCGTCCGTGCGGCAGATGCTCGAGGACGCCGACTGGAACGTCGTGACCGTGCGTCGTGCGTCCGAGATCGGCGGCGCCTGGGCGGCCGTCGCCTCGACGGTGGTGCGCGATGCATCCTGACCAGGCGGTGCTCTCCCCGGTGCAGCGACTCGGACTGACGGCGGCGTCGTTCGCGCTGATGGCGACGGCGATCATGGCGCTGGGCCCGCTGGTCGCGGGCAGCGGATGGTGGTGGCTCTGCGCGTTCGTCTCGGCGGGGGTGCTCTTCGGCGGCGCCGGGCTGCGCGCACTGCGCGTGCGCGGCGGCCTCGTGCCCGTGCTCGAGGCCGTGCTGCTGCTCCTGCTCCTGACGCTGCTCTTCGGGGGCTCGACGAGCCTGCTCTTCGTCATCCCGATGCCCGACACGTTCGTGCTGTTCGGCGATCTCTTCACCGGCGCCCAGCGCACGATCGCCCAGCAGTCGGTGCCGGCCGTGACCGTGCCGGCGCTCTCGTTCGTGCTCGCGCTCGGCGTCGGCGTGCTCTCCATCCTGCTCGACGTGCTCGTGCAGGTCGCGAGGCGGCCCGCCTTCGCCGCCGTTCCCGTGATCGTGCCCCTGCTCATCCCCGGGTTCATCGTCGAGTCGGGCATCGGGCTGCCGGTGCTCGTGCTCGTCGCTGCCTCGTACCTGCTGCTGCTGCGCGTCGACGTGCGCGTGAGCCGTCGGGCGCGCTTCGAGCAGCACCGCGACGACGGCATCGCCACCGTGGCCGCGCCGAGGCGCGTGCCGGTCGCGTCGACGCTGGGGGCATCGCTCGGCGTGGCCGGCGTCGGCATCGTCGTCGCCTCGATGCTGGCCGTGTCGACCCCGAGCATTTCGACGAGCCTGCTGCTCGGCACCGGCTCGCAGAGCACGCTCTTCGCGCGCGGCGTGAGCCCGTTCATCGACCTGGGTCGCGATCTGCGGCGTCCAGAGGCGCGGCCGGCGTTCCGCTACCTCGCCCGCGACGGCGACCGGCCCTACTTCACCCTGCTCACGCTCGATCGGTTCGAGGGCGACGTCTGGTCCGTCGCCGATCGCCCGGTCGACGGCGACAACACGGTCGACGAGATCGGCACGCCCGCCGGCCTCGGCCCCGATGTCGCGACGTCGGAGCATCCGATCGACGTGCTCGTGAACGAGGTGCGCACCACCTGGCTGCCCGTCCCGTATCCGTCGACGCGCATCGACGGACTCCAGGGGTCGTGGTTCTGGGACGACGATTCGCTCACGGTGCGCAGTGCCGACACCAACACCGCCGGGCAGCGCTATCAGGTCACGCGTCTCGCGGTCGAGCCCACGGTCGAGCAGTTGCGTGCGGCGGGTCCGGTGCCGGCGTCGTCGCCGGCGTCGCCGGTCGACGCGCGGTACCTCGAACTGCCGGAAGAGATGCCCGAGATCATCTCCACCACCGCCGCCGGTCTCGCGGCGGGCACGGCCTCGCCGTACGACGCCGCCGTGGCGATCCAGGCGTACCTGCGCGCGCCCGAGTTCCACTACTCCACCGAGGCGCCCGTCGAGGGCGGCTACGACGGCGGCGGGTTCGAGGTGATCGCCTCGTTCCTCGAGCAGAAGCAGGGCTACTGCGTGCACTTCGCGTCGACGATGGCGGTGCTGGCCCGCGAGGTCGGCATCCCCTCGCGCATCTCGATCGGCTACACGTCCGGCACGCCGACCACCGATCGCGTCGACGGCGTGCAGCGGGTGCAGGTCGATTCGCACGACCTGCACGCCTGGCCCGAACTCTACTTCGCCGGCGTCGGATGGGTGCCGTTCGAGCCGACGCCCGGCCGTGGCTCGGTTCCCGAGTACTCGCGGCCCGGGGCCGGGCAGTCGCCGACCTCGGTGCTGCCGACCGGGCCGGCGCCGACGTCGGTTCCGAGCGGGCGGCCCGACCTCGATCCCGACCGCGGCCTCGCCGGGCAGGCGGGCGACCCGCTCGCGAACAGCGGTCCGCTCCAGTTGGGCGTGCTCCTGCTCGGGATCGTCCTGCTGCTCTCCATCCCCGCGATCGTCAGGGCGCTGCAGCGCGTCGGGCGCCGTCGCCGAGTCCGCCGAGGCGACAGGCCCGCGGATGCCGCGTGGCAGGAGTTCATCGCCACGGCGAGCGATCTCGGCCTCGGCGTGCAGGCGGGCACGCCCAGGGCCGTCGCCTCGCTGGTCGCCGCGCGCCCGGCGTTCCACGACCCCGATGCGCGCGCGGCGATGCTGCGCCTGCGCGATGCGGTCGAGCGAGCGCGGTTCGGCCCCGACGGCGGCGGTACGCCCGCGCATGAGGCGCGTCACGCGCTCCTGCACGATCTCTCCGTGGTGCGATCGGCGATGCTGCGCGATGCCGGCGCAAGCGATCAGGTGGCCGCCATTCTGCTGCCGCGGTCGCTCGTCGAGCGTGTCGCGCCCGTACCCGGCGTTCGTGCAGGCGGCGGCGCGTAGACTCGTCGTTCGTGGCCAACCAGTATTCGCCGTTCCGCATGAATGTGCGCGACCTCCTCAACCGTCCGGGCGAGATGCGCGAGCACCGCGTCCAGGTGCCCGCGCGCGAGCAGTTCGGCGAGGGGCTCGTCGCCGTTCGCGAGGGCTCCGAGCTCGATCTCGACGTGCGTCTGGAGTCCGTTCACGAGGGCATCCTGGCCAGCGCGAGCGTCGATGCGGTGGCCGAGGGGGAGTGCGGTCGATGCCTCATCGACATCGCCCTGCCTGTCGAAGTCGAGTTCCAGGAGCTTTTCGCGTATCATTCTGGAGAAGCTTTCGAGTTCGAGGTTCAAGACGACCACGTGGATCTTGAACCGCTCATCCGAGATGCGGTGGTGTTGTCACTGCCGTTCCAGCCGGTCTGCCGGCCGGACTGCCCGGGTCTCGACCCAGAGACCGGGTTGCGACTGGCTGATCATCCGGAACTCGACTCCCCGAATGTGCGCGACCCACGATGGGCCGCGCTCGCAGGGTTCCAAGCTTCCGAAGACCAGGGCCCGGATGTCGCATCCGACGCCGACCCGAAGAGAGATTGAGAGAGTGTCATGGCTGTTCCCAAGCGGAAGAAGTCGCGAGCAAACACCCACGCGCGTCGTTCGCAGTGGAAGGCTGAGGCCCCCACGCTGGTGAAGACCGTCGAGAACGGCAAGGTCACGTACAGCCTTCCGCACCGCGCGAAGGTCGTCGAGGACTCGGCGGGCACCCCGCTGTTCCTCGAGTACAAGGGCCGCAAGGTCGCCGACGTCTAGTCGACGCCCGCCGCAGCATCGACCGGTCGTGACGCGCACGGAGCGCACAGGGCTCGCGAGACCGAATCTCGAGGAACTGCAGCAGAAGCTGCAGGTCGAGATCGATCCCGAGCTCCTGCTCCTGGCGCTCACGCACCGGTCTTTCGCGTACGAGAACGGCGGCATCCCGACCAACGAGCGCCTCGAGTTCCTCGGCGACTCGATTCTCGGTCAGGCCGTCACCGTGCGGCTGTTCGGCGACAACCCCGACCTCGACGAGGGCGAACTGGCCAAGCGGCGCGCGAGCCTCGTCTCGAGTGCCGCGTTGGCCGAGGTCGCCCGTTCGATCGGGTTGGGTCCGTACATCCGGCTCGGTCGCGGAGAGACGCTCACCGGCGGTGCGGCGAAGCCGTCGATCCTGGCCGACACCGTCGAGGCGATCATCGGCGCGGTCTACCTCGACCGCGGCGGCGAGGTCGCGACGCCGTTCGTGCTGAGCCTCATCTCGCCGCTCATGCTCGACCCCGAGCGGTTCGGCGCGTCCATGGACCCGAAGACGAGCCTTCAAGAGATCGCGGCGAAGCGCGGGGTGCCCGCGCCGGTCTACACCGTCGCCGAGAGCGGGCCCGACCACCACAAGCACTTCGTCGCGACGGTCGTCGTCGGCACGCTGGTCGAGGCATCCGGTGAGGGCTCGAGCAAGAAGCAGGCCGAGATGGCGGCGGCGCTCGAGGCCTGGACGAAGCTCACCGCGAACTGACGTGCCCGAACTCCCCGAGGTCGAGGTCGTCCGCGCGGGCCTGGCGCCCGCGGTCACGGGTGCCCGCATCGTCGCGGTCGACGTGCTCGACGCACGCGCCCTGACCCGGCACGACGCGGCATCCGGCGACTTCGAGGCGATGACGACGGGCGCGACCGTCGCCGCGGCCGTGCGGCGCGGCAAGTTCCTCTGGCTGCCGATCGGCGACGGCCGCGACGGCTTCGGCGCCCGCGGGCAGCGCGCGATCGTCGGCCATCTCGGCATGAGCGGCCAGATGCTGCCGGGCACCCCCGAGCACCCGGGCGACGACCGGCACGCCCGGGTCCGCATCCACCTCGAGCATCCGACGCATGGCGAGCTCCGGGTCGACTTCGTCGATCAGCGCACGTTCGGCTCGCTCGCGGTCGATCGCATGGTGCCGACATCCGACGGCGAGATCGCGGGATTCAGCGCCGACGTCACGGGGGAGTGGGCCCGCGCCATCCCCACGCAGGTCGCGCACATCGCCCGCGATCCGCTCGACCCCGCGTTCGACGACGACCTCTTCTTCGAGCGGATGTCGCGGCGCGCCTCTGGCGTGAAGCGGGTGCTGCTCGATCAGGGGCTCGTCAGCGGCATCGGCAACATCTACGCCGACGAATCGCTGTGGGCGGTGGGGCTGCACGGAGAGCAGCCATCGTCATCCCTTTCGCGCCGGCGCCGCATCGACCTCCTCCGCGCGGTGCGCGACGTGCTCGGCAAGGCGCTCGTCGAGGGCGGCACGAGCTTCGACGCACAGTACGTGAACGTGAACGGACAGTCGGGCTACTTCGCCCATTCGCTGAACGCCTACGGGCGCACCGGGCAGCCGTGCCCGCGCTGCGGCACGCCGATGGTGCGCGAGGCGTTCATGAACCGCTCGTCGCACCGGTGTCCGCGCTGCCAGCGCCTGCGGCGGAGTCGTGCTGCCACAGGGCGCTGAGTCCGCGCACGGTGAACCCGAGGGCCACGTTGATGGCGAGCATGTGCTCGTTCTCGTCGGCGTTCCAGGTGTAGACGTCGGTGCGTTCCGGCGCCGAGCCGGCGAGCAGCACGAGGTTCGCCGCCTTCATGCGCATGCCGAGGCGGTGGCCGCGGTGCGGCTTCAGCACGATCGTGTCCCACTGGAACGCCGACGTCGAACCGGTCGGAAGCTGCAGCTCGGTGAACCCGGCCACACGTCCGTCGTCGTCGATCGCGGCCGTGACGAGGCTCGTGCGACCGCCGGCGATCGTCTGCTCCTCGGTGGCGCGCACGCGAGCGGCATCCCAGTGCTCCTAGTCGTACGTGGCGGTGCCCGCCGGCGGATCGGTCGACATCGCGGCATGGGCGATCGCGAGCTCGTCGGCGAGGTCGTCGGGGGCGCGGTCGACCCATGAGCGCAGGCGGTAGGAGGTGGCGGACGCCTCGTGCCGGGCCGAGATCGCGGCGAACTCCCCGCCGCGCCCGGTGACCGTGAGCCCGCTCACGCGCTCGAGTTGGGCGAGCCGGAACCCGTGGTGCAGGGCGAACGCGGCGCCGGCGTCGGATGTCGGGATCGACCCGCTGCCGTCGCGGGCCTCGAGGCGGTCGCCCTGCGCGTCGAGCGCCCCGGCCGGGACATCCGACATGGCGACCAGGATGCCGCGCCCGAGGTCGTCTGCGAGGCGGCGGGCGACGGCGAGCAGTTCGGTGGCGACGCCGCGGCGCCTCGCATCGGGCAGCACGCCGAGCACGAGGTCGACGGTCTCGGCGGTGTCGGCGAGCTCCCACGTGCACTCGACGCGTCCGACGCAGCGGCCGCCGTCCCATGCCGCGAACGCGGCGCGCCCCTGGTAGGCGTCGTCGCGGTAGAGCGGCAGGAGTTCCGGCGCGTCCCAGGCGAACCTGCGGTGGCCCCACACGGACTCCTCGACGAGGGCGGAGACCTCGACCATCGCCTCGAACTCGGCCGAATCGGCTGTGCCGAGGGTCTCGGGCACGGGCACCGGCCTGATCTCGATCGACATGTCGCCTCCTCGTCGGTGAGTGGTCGGCGCACTCGCACCGCGTCGTCCGCGGGCGCATCCGAGCCCCGCGCAGCCGATCAGGCTATCGCGAGCGGCCCGCCGCGGCAAAGGGCGATCGCGCGCATCGCGGCGAGGGCGAGCGGATGCCGCTCCGACCTCGGCTACGCTCGACGGCAGCGTGCTCGCGAGTCGGAAGGGTGGGGCGTGTATCTCAAGAGCCTGACGCTGAAGGGCTTCAAGTCCTTCGCGCAGCCGACGACGTTCGCCTTCGAACAGGGCGTGACCTGCATCGTCGGTCCCAACGGCTCCGGCAAGTCCAACGTCGTCGACGCGCTCGCCTGGGTCATGGGCGAGCAGGGCGCCAAGACGCTCCGCGGCGGCAAGATGGAGGACGTCATCTTCGCGGGCACCTCGACGAGGGGCCCGCTCGGTCGCGCCGAGGTGAGCCTCACGATCGACAACGCCGACGGCGCGCTGCCGATCGAGTACTCCGAGGTGTCGATCTCGCGCACGCTGTTCCGCAACGGCTCGAGCGAGTACGCGATCAACGGCGAGACCTGCCGCCTGCTCGACGTGCAGGAACTGCTCTCCGATTCCGGCCTCGGCCGTGAGATGCACGTCATCGTCGGCCAGGGCCAACTCGACGCCGTGCTGCGCGCCACCCCTGAGGATCGTCGCGGTTTCATCGAGGAGGCCGCGGGCATCCTGAAGCATCGGCGCCGCAAGGAGAAGACCCTGCGCAAGCTCGACGCGATGCAGGCGAACCTCACCCGCCTCTCCGACCTCGCCGGCGAGATCCGCCGTCAGCTGAAGCCATTGGGCCGCCAGGCCGAGGTCGCACGCGAGGCCGCGACCATCGCCGCCGTCGTGCGCGACGCCAAGGCCCGCCTGCTCGCCGACGACGTGGTCGCCCTGCGTCGCGCGCTCGAGGATCACGGTCGCACCGAGCAGCAGCGGCACTCCGAGCGACTCGTGCTGCAGGACCAGCTCGAGCAGCGCCAGGCGCGCGTCGCGGCGCTCGAGCAGTCGCACCTCGGCGACGACGTCGACACGGCCCGCAGTGCGAACTTCGCCCTCGAACAGGCGCGCACCGCGCTGCGCTCGCTCGACTCCCTCGCGAACCAGCGCATCGCCCTGCTCTCGGCGGCCGATGAGACGACGGATGCCGCGCCCACCGTCACCCGCTCGATGATCGACGACGCCGTGGCCGAACTCGACGACATCCGCGAGGGCATCGACGTCGCGGCATCCGCCCTCGAGGAGGCGCAGGATGCCACGCGCAGGGCCCGGCTCGACCTCGACGCCGTCGACGTCGAGATCGCCCGTCGCAGCGCCGAGGTGCAGGCCTACGACCTCGAGCTCTCGAAGCTCTCGGGGCGCGCCGACTCCGAGGCCTCCAAGCTCGCCGCCGTGCGCGGCGAGGTGCTGCGGCACGCGAACGCGCTCGAGGCCTCGTCGCAACGCCGCGACGTCGCGGCCGCCGCCCTCGCCGAGGCGCAGGGCGACGCCGAGATCGAGCAGACGGCCGAGACCGATCTCGACGAGGCGTACGAGCTCGCACAGGCGGCCGTCTTCGAGGCCGAGGCCGAGATCGAGCGCCTCCGCGAAGAGCTCCACGAGCGAGAGCGCGAGCAGGGCGCGCTCGCGGCCAGGAGCCAGGCCCTCTCGCTCGCCCTCGACCAGAAGGACGGCTCGTCGGCACTCGTCGCCGCGAACGTCGCCGGCGTGCACGGCCTGCTCGCCGAGTCGATGCAGGTCGAGCCCGGCTACGAGGCCGCCGTCTCCGCCGCGCTCGGCTCGTTGAGCGACGCGGTGCTCGTCGACGACCTCGGCGCCGCGCATGCGGCGCTCGTGCAGGCCGAGCGCGGCGACATGGGTCGCGTGGCGCTCGTGCTCGCGACGCCGGCGGGGTCCGTGCGAACGGGTGTTGAAGCATTGCCAGACGGCTTCGTCGCGGCATCCGACGTCGTCACCGCGCCCGCCGGGGTGCACGGCATCCTCGCCGAGGTGCTCATCGCCGACGACCTCGACGCCGTGCGCGCCGCCGAGGCGGCCCTCGCCGCGCGCTCGGTGCCGGCCACGGTCATCACCCGGGACGGCACGCTCGTGGGGCGCTACATCGTGCGCGGCGGCACCGGCCGAAAGCAGAGCCGCATCGAACTGCTGGCCGAGCGTGACCGGGCCGCCGCCAGGCTCGACGAGGTGCGTCGCGAGATCGAGATCCGTCGAGGCGAGCTCGGCGAGCAGCGCGAGCTGCACGCGAGGGCGAAGGAGGCCGCGAAGGCCGCGCTCGCCGCGCTGCGGGAGTTCGACGCCCAGCTCGCCCAGCGCACCGAGCGACTGAACCGCGCGCGCGTGCAGGCCGAGGCCGCCGAAGCCGACTCCGAGCGACTCCGGCAGGCCGCCGCGAACGCCCAGGAGCGCGTGAGCGACGCCGAGTCCGCATCCGCCGAGGCGAAGCAGGCGCTCGAGGCGGCCAGAGCCGTGCCCCGGCCCGTGCTCGACCCGAGCGCCCGCGACGAGGCATCCGCTCGGCTCGATCTTGCACGTGAGGCCGAGGTCGAGGCGAAGCTGCGGCTCGAGACGGCGCGCGAGCGCGTGCGCGCCGAAGAGGCCCGCATCCGCGCGATGCAGGCCCAGCACGACGCCGAGCGGCAGGCCGCCGCCGAAGCCGCCCGGCGCGCGGTCGTGCGTCGCTCGCAGCTGGCCGCCGCCTCCGCCGTCGCGGCCTCGTTGCCGGCGGCACTCGCCTCGGTCGACGCCTCGGTGGCCGAGGCCGGCGTCGCGCTCGCGCGCGCCGAGGCCGAACGGTCCGCGCGCAACGAGGAGCTGCAGGCCCTGCGCCGCGACGAGGGCACCGTTCGCGAGCGGCTGCACGTCGTCACCGAAGACGTGCACGGGCTCGAACTGCGCATCTACGAGAAGAAGCTCCAGGTCGGCAGCATGCTCGAGCGCGCCGAGTCCGAGCTGGGCCTCGGCGAGGCCGTGCTCGTCGCCGAGTACGGGCCGGAGGTGCCGATCCCCGTCGAAGGCGGTGCGGATGCCTCCGACGCCGTCGACGACGCCGCGGGCGGCGGCGACGACGAGCCAGCCGCGACCCGCCCGTACCGTCGCGAGGAGCAGCAGCGCCGCCTCGCCGGCGCCGAGCGCAAGCTCGCCCAGCTCGGACGCGTGAATCCGCTCGCGCTCGAGGAGTTCGCGGCGCTCGAGCAGCGTCACCTGTTCCTCACCGAGCAGCTCACCGACCTCGCCAACACCCGAAAAGACCTGCTCACGATCATCGAGGAGATCGACGGCAAGATGTCGAGCATCTTCCGCGACGCCTTCGACGACACGCAGGCCGCCTTCGCCCAGGTGTTCCCGGTGCTCTTCCCCGGCGGCACCGGCAGCATCTCGCTGACCGACCCCGACGACATGCTCACGACCGGCATCGAGGTGGCCGTGCGGCCCGCGGGCAAGAAGATCGAGCGGCTCTCGCTGCTCTCGGGCGGTGAGCGCTCGCTCGCCGCGGTGGCGCTGCTGCTCGCGATCTTCAAGGCCCGCCCCAGCCCGTTCTACATCATGGACGAGGTCGAGGCCGCGCTCGACGACGCCAATCTCGGACGCCTGCTGACGACCCTCGAGGACCTGCGCGAGAACAGCCAGCTCATCGTCATCACGCACCAGAAGCGCACCATGGAGATCGCCGATGCCCTCTACGGCGTCTCGATGCGCCAGGACGGCGTGTCGGCCGTGGTCGGCCAGCGCGTGCGCGAGGAGCCTGCCGCGAAGGCGAGCTGAGCGCTTGCCGAGGCATCCGCTCGCCTAGGCTGGGGGCATGGCAGAACGCGCATCATGGTCGCTCGGCGCGGCTCTCCGCGGGGTCTTCGGGGCGAAGACCATCGACGACGACACCTGGGACGACCTCGAGGCCGCGCTCATCCGCGCGGACTTCGGTCCGGCGGTGACCGAAGAGATCGTCGACGCCATCAAGGCCCAGGTCGAGCGGTTCAAGACCACCGACCCCAAAGACGTCCAGCGCATGCTGCGCGAGATCGTCGAGGAACGGCTCGTCAAGTACGACCCGACGCTGAAGCTCACCGAGCGGCCCGCGGTCGTGCTCGTGGTCGGCGTCAACGGCGTCGGCAAGACCACGACGATCGGCAAGTTCGCCCGCTTCCTGCGCACCTACGACCGCAGCGTCGTGGTCGGTGCGGCCGACACCTTCCGCGCGGCGGCCGTCGACCAGCTCGCGACGTGGGCCGGCCGCGCCGGCGTCGAGATCGTGCGACCCGAGCGCGAGGGTCAGGACCCGGCATCCGTCGCCTTCCAGACCGTCGACCGCGCCAAGCGCGAGGGCATCGAGATCGTGATCATCGACACCGCCGGCCGCCTGCACACCAAGGGCGGACTCATGGATGAGCTCGGCAAGATCCGGCGCGTCATCGAGAAGCAGGCGCCCATCAGCGAGGTGCTCCTCGTGCTCGACGCGACCACCGGCCAGAACGGGCTCGCACAGGCCGAGGCGTTCATCGAGCACGGCGGGGTCACCGGCCTCGTGCTCACCAAGCTCGACGGCAGCGCCAAGGGCGGGTTCGTGCTCGCGGTACAGGAGAAGACCGGCCTGCCGATCAAGCTCATCGGCCAGGGCGAGGGCATCAACGACCTCACCGGCTTCACGCCGCACGTCTTCGCGCAGAAACTCGTCGGCTGACGACTCGCGGTCTCGTCGGCTGACACTTCACAGAAAGGGCGGCTCATGGCCACCGAGCACGACTACTTCGGCATCGTCGGCGACTACTGGTCGGAGGTGATCGAGTACGCCGACCAGCGGGTCGAGGTCGTGCTCGAGACCGAAGACGAAGAGGTGCCGCTCACCGCCCTCGACGGCGCGGCCGCGCTCGTGAGCGAGCTCGAGCTCGTCGACGACGAGTTGCGCAACGCCTTCGTCAGCCAGCTCGACTCCGGCAGTTCGCCCGTGGTGAAGTTCCTGAACGTGCTGCTCGACCCCGAGCTCGAGCTCGCCGAAGAGGTCGAAGACGCGATCGGCCGCGACTCGGGCGACCGCCAGATCGACGCGCTGCGCTCGATGACGCTCGTGCGCGTCGACCTGCGGCCCGAGCTCTACGGCGAGGGCGAGGGCTTCGCGGAGTTCGAGTTCGGACTCGCGCCCGAAGACACCGACGAGCGCCTCATCGCGTCGATCGACGTCGGGCGCGAGATCGTCGACGTGCGCTTCGAGGGCTGAGCCGGGTTCTCGCGTTTCTCAGGAACGGATGCCACGACACGCCGCGTTCTCAGGAGCGAAGGCGCCGAAATCGTCCGTGCGTGCCTCCTGCTTCCTGAGAAAAGCACTGCCGAGAGACCCGTAGAATCGAAGCACCATGGCTACCTTCGGAAACCTGTCTGACCGCCTCGCCGAGACCTTCAAGAATCTCCGCACCAAGGGCAAGCTCTCTGCGGCCGACGTCGACGGCACCGTGCGCGAGATCCGCCGCGCACTGCTCGACGCCGACGTCGCCCTCGACGTGGTCAAGCAGTTCACGTCGCATGTGCGCGAGCGCGCGCTCGGCGACGAGGTCAACAAGGCGCTGAACCCGGCGCAGCAGGTCGTGCAGATCGTCAACGAAGAACTCGTCGCGATCCTCGGCGGCCAGCAGCGCCGGCTGCAGTTCGCGAAGAACCCGCCGACGGTCATCATGCTCGCCGGCCTCCAGGGCGCCGGCAAGACCACGCTCGCGGGCAAGCTCGCGAAGTGGCTCGTGAAAGAGGGGCACACGCCGCTCCTCGTCGCGAGCGACCTGCAGCGACCCAACGCCGTGAACCAGCTCCAGGTCGTCGGCGGCCAGGCCGGCGTGCCGGTGTACGCGCCCGAGCCCGGCAACGGCGTCGGCGACCCCGTGAAGGTCGCGAAGGACGGTGTCGCCCAGGCGACGCGCGCGCTGCACGACGTCGTCATCATCGACACGGCCGGCCGTCTCGGCGTCGACGCCGAGATGATGAAGCAGGCCGCGAACATCCGCAAGGCGACGAACCCCGACGAGGTGCTGTTCGTCATCGACGCGATGATCGGTCAAGACGCCGTCACGACGGCCAAAGCCTTCCAGGAGGGCGTCGACTTCACCGGCGTCGTGCTCTCCAAGCTCGACGGCGACGCGCGCGGCGGTGCTGCGCTCAGCGTGGCATCCGTGACCGGACGCCCCATCATCTTCGCCTCCACGGGTGAGGGGCTCGACGACTTCGAGCCGTTCCACCCCGACCGCATGGCGAGCCGCATCCTCGACCTCGGCGACATCCTGACCCTCATCGAGCAGGCCCAGCAGGCCTTCGACGAAGAAGAGGCGATGAAGGTCGCCGAGAAGCTCGCGACCGAGCAGTTCACGCTCGAGGACTTCCTCGCGCAGATGCAGCAGCTCCGCGGCGCCGGCTCGATCAAGAAGATGCTCGGCATGCTCCCCGGCGCCGGCGGCATGAAGCAGCAGCTCGAGAACTTCGACGAGCGCGAGATCGTGCGCACCGAGGCGATCATCCAGTCGATGACCCCCGCCGAGCGCAAGAACACGAAGCTGCTCAACGGCTCGCGGCGATTGCGCATCGCGAAGGGCGCCGGCATGACCGTGACCGACGTCAACCAGCTCGTGCAGCGCTTCGAGCAGGCCGCGAAGATGATGAAGACCGTGGCCCGCGGCGGCATGCCGCAGATCCCCGGCATGGGGCCGATCCCGGGCGGCGGCGGTCACGGCGGCGGCAAGCGCCAGGCGGCCAAGGGCAAGAAGAAGGGCTCGGGCTCGCGCTCGGGCAACCCGGCCAAGCGCGCGGCCGAGAACCAGGCGATCACCGACGGCCGTCCGGTCGCCGGTGCGTCGGCCGCCGCGGGCGCCGGCTTCGGACTCGGCACCAAGGGCGGGGCTCCGACGCCGTCGGCCGACGACCTCGCGAAGGTGCAGAAGCTCCTCGGTCGTTAGCGTCACGGCCCCCGCGACGGCGGCCGCTCAGTCGTGGCGCGGCGTCGCCCGGCCCAGGTAGTCCGTGAGCGCGGCGCCGTCGCGCAGGTCGATGCGCCGGTGCGCGTGATCGATGCGACGACGGATGCGACGCACCGGAAGCTCGTGCTGCGCGGCCGCGAAGACGACGTTGCCGAGTCCGGCCTCGGCGAACACCGTGGGCGCCGCGAGCGCGACCACCTCGGTGAAGGCGTCGCGGAGCGTCGCGCCGACGTCGCGTGAGATGCCGAGTCCGGTCGTCGCGATCGTGTTCACGACGAGCACGCCGTCGTCGGAGAGCAGCCTCGCGGCCGCCTCGAAGAACCCGACGGTCGAGAGGTGCTCCGGCGTTCGGCTGCCCGAGAACAGGTCGGCGATGACGAGGTCGTACTCGACGCCGTGTCGCGCGGCGCGTTCGACCGCGGCGCGCGCGTCGTCGTACTCGAAGGTCACGGCGATCGCCGGGTCGAGGGGCAGGGCGTCGAGCACGAACTCGACGAGTCCGCGGTGCAGGTCCACGACGTGGTGCACGGATGCCGGGCGCGTCGCGCCGAGGTACCTGGTGAGCGTCAGGGCGCCGGCCCCGAGGTGCAGCACCCTGAGGGGGAGGTCGGGTTCGAAGCATCCGTCGGCCACCGCGGCCACGCACCTGACGTACTCGAGCTGCAGGTCCGTCGCATCCGACGGGTTCACATGGGACTGGGTCACCCCGTCGACGATGAGCGAGACGCCGCCGTTGGCGCCGCGCCCGGAGAGCAGCTCGGCGTGCAGGCCGCCCGTGTCGAGGGCGAGCACCCGGCGGTCATCCATGTGCCGAGTCTAGGCGTCGGAATTTACTTACAGACCTGTAAGCAAAGTGGTCCGCGAACGCGCTACAGTGATGCGGGCGGCAACGGATGCCGCGACGACAACGGGAGCAGCACATGAGCATCGGTTCGCCCGACTACCGCGATTCAGGGCTCGCCTTCGGCGACGACTTCCTCTTCGGCTCGGCCACCGCGTCGTACCAGATCGAGGGCGCCGTGCACGAAGACGGCCGCGGTCCGTCGATCTGGGACACCTTCAGCCACACCCCCGGCAAGGTCTGGAACGGCGACACCGGCGACCGCGCCTGCGACCACTACCACCGCCTCGAGGAGGACCTCGACCTCATGCAGCGGCTCGGCCTCGAGGCCTACCGGTTCTCGATCGCCTGGCCGCGCATCCAGCCGACGGGGCGGGGCGAGGCGAACGAGGCCGGACTGGCGTTCTACGAACGACTCGTCGACGGGCTCATCGCCCGAGGCATCCGACCGATCGCGACGCTCTACCACTGGGACCTCCCGCAGGCGCTCGAAGACGAGGGCGGCTGGACCAACCGCGCCACCGCCGAGGCCTTCGCCGAGTACGCGCGCATCGTGGGTGAGCGCCTCGGTGATCGCGTCGCCGTCTGGACCACGCACAACGAGCCCTGGTGCGCGGCCTACCTCGGCTACGGCTCGGGCGCCCACGCGCCGGGCCTCATGGACGGGGCCAAGGCGCTCGCGGCCGTGCACCACCTGAACCTCGCGCACGGGCTCGCCATCTCGGCACTGCGCGAGGTCGTGACGAACGACCCCGGCTACTCGATCACGCTGAACCTGCACGTCATCCGCCCGTCGGGCCCGACGGGGCAGGAGGCGGCCCGCCGCATCGACGGCCTCGCGAACCGCGTGTTCCTCGGCCCGCTGTTCGAGGGCGAGTACCCCGCCGACGTCATCGTCGACACCGCGGATGTCACGGACTGGTCGTTCGTCAAGCCAGGCGACACGGAGCTCATCCGCCAGCCCGTGAGCCTGCTCGGCGTCAACTACTACTCGACCGTGACCGTGCGCATGTGGGACGGCGAGACCCCGCGCGTGAATGCCGACGGCCACAAGGACATGGGCGGCACGGCCTGGCCCGGGTCCGAGATGGTCGAGTTCCTCGAGCAGCCCGGCCCACGCACCGACATGGGCTGGAACATCGACCCGGCCGGACTCGAAGACCTGCTCGTCACGCTGCACGAGGCGTACCCCGACCTGCCGCTCATGGTCACCGAGAACGGCGCCGCGTTCGCCGACGTGGTCGTCGACGGCCCCGACGGCCCTGCGGTGCACGATGTCGAGCGCACCGACTACCTGCGCCGGCACTTCGCCGCCGCCCACCGTGCCATGCAGCGCGGCGTCGACCTGCGCGGCTACCAGGTGTGGTCCCTCATGGACAACTTCGAGTGGGGCTACGGGTACTCGAAGCGGTTCGGCATCGTGCGCGTCGATTACGAGACCTTCGAGCGCACGCCGAAGGACAGCGCGCTCTGGTACGCCGAGCTGATCCGCACGCGTCGGCTGCCGGAGGCGCCGGTTCCCGCGGCCTGAGCGGGCAGATCAGGCGGATGCCGCGGCGGCGCCGGTCTCGTCGGCGGCCGAGGCATCGCCCCTGAGCTCGCGCGCCAGGTGGGCGACGACGGCCGTGAGGTCGCCGTCGTTCGCCGCCGCCACGTCGAGCTGGCGCTGCGAGCTGCCGCCGCGATCGAGCAGGTCGATCACGAGCCCGAGCTCGTGCGCGCAGTCGAGGCGCTGCGCGATCGGCTCGAGCGTGACGACGAGGTCGCGGAGGTCATCGGATACGAGACGCTCGGTGCCCGCGGCATCCGTGATGACCTCGGCCGCGAGGCCGTACCGCGCGGCACGCCACTTGTTCTCGCGGGTGTACCAGGGCTGCAGCACGGTGAGCTCGTCGCCGTGGTCGAGGCGCGTGCTCATCCACTCCACGAGGCACTGCACGAGCGCGCCGATCGCGGCGAGGTCCTCGGCGGTCGAGACGCCGTCGCAGACGCGCACCTCGATCGTGCCCCACTTCGGAGACGGGCGGATGTCCCAGCGCACCTCGGAGTAGTCCTCGATGACGCCCGTGCGCACGAGGTCGTCGACGTAGGCCTCGTAGGCGGCCCAGTCGGCCTGGTGGTAGGGGAGGCCGGCCGTCGGCAGCTGCTGGAACATGAGCGCGCGATTCGAGGCGTACCCGGTGTCGACGCCCGCCCAGAACGGGCTGGACGCCGAGAGCGCCTGCAGATGCGGCAGGTAGGTGAGCAGGCCGTCGAGGATCGGCAGGGCCTTGTCGCGATCCTCGATGCCGACGTGCACGTGCACGCCCCAGATCATCATGTTGCGCCCCCACCAGCGGGTGCGCTCGACGAGCTTGTGGTACCTGGGCTTGTCGGTCAGGTGCTGGTCGTACCACTGGCTGAACGGATGCGAGCCGCTGCAGATGAGCTCGTAGTCGCCGAGTTCGTCGACCACGGCGCGCACCTCGTCGAGTTGGCCCTGCAGGTCGGCCACGGCGTCGGCCACGCGCACGTGCACGCCGCTCACGAGCTCGACCGTGTTGGTCAGCATCTCCTCGGTGATGGACGGATGCCGCCCGCCCGCGCTGCGCTCGTGCAGCACGTCGAGCACGCGATCGCCGATCGAGGCGAGCTCGCCGGTGCCGCGGTCGACGATGGCGATCTCCCATTCGAGGCCGACCGTCGACCTGGGGGAGCGGGCGAACTCGATCGTCATTCCGACCCCCTTCCGTGCGGTGCGTGCGCCACCGTCGGCCCATCATGACATGAGCGGGCGCGAACCACGCGGCGCGTCGGGGCGCCGTGCGCGCGTGGCGCCGCGACTACGCTTGGGGCAGGACGGACCAGGGGAGCATGCATGGGTGATTCGTCGTTGCTGGCGACGGTCGTCAGCCTGCGCGAACAGGTCGAACGCGCGATGTCCTCGCGCATCATCGCCGGCGAGTACGAGCCCGGCGCCGTGCTCACCGTGCCCACGATGGCCCTGGAGTTCGGCGTCAGCGCCACGCCCGTGCGCGAGGCCATGCTCGACCTGGCCCGGAGGGGCTTCCTGGCCCCCATGCGCAATCGCGGCTTCCGGGTCACCGAGGTGTCGCTCTCGGAGCTGCGTCAGCTGCGCGAGGTGCGTCTCCTGCTCGAGGTGCCGCCGATGCGACCGCTCGCGGGCCAGGTGCCGCAGGCGGCCGCGGAGCAGCTTCGGGCGCTCGCCGCCGAGATCGTGCGCGCCGGTGACGACGGGCGGTTCCAGGACTACCTCGAGGCCGACACTACGTTCCACCTGACGCTGCTCGGGCTCACCGGCAACCAGGTCCTCGTCTCACTCGTGGCCGAGCTCCGCCGGCAGACCCGGCTCACGGGCCTCGTCGAGCTCGCCGAGCGGGGCGCCCTGACCGAGTCCGGACTCGAGCACGCCGAGCTCGTCGACCTGCTGACCGCGGGCCGGGGCGAGGCGGCGGCCGAGCTGATGGCCCGGCACATCGGTCACGTCGGCGGCCTCTGGAGCGGCGAGGACGAGGACTGAGCCCCGTCCGTTCGCGGCTCACCGCAGGCTGAACCCCTCGGCGAGCGGGTCGCCCGGGTCGAGTTCGAACTCGCAACTGCCGACGCGGTACGCCTCGCCGGCGACCTCCGGCACGACGCCGTCGACGGTGCGCTCGGCGATCCGGGCGAGGAACGTCGTGCCGATGATCGAGTCGTGCGTGAGCACCTCGCCGTCGGCGAGCTCGCCCGTGTGCGCGAGCAGAGCGACCCGCGAGGCCGTGCGGGAGCCGCACGGGCTGCGGTCCACCTCGCCGTCGGCGAAGACCGTCACGTTGCGCTGGTGCGGGCCGTCGACGGTGCGGCCGAGGTCGTCGAAGAGGATCGTGCCGTAGACGCCCGACAGGCGGTCGTCGGAGAGCCGGGCGGCCGGGTGGTCGTTCAGTGCCCACTTGATCTCGCGGCCGATGCGGATGAGCTCGGTCGTGTCGGTCGCGGTCACGGCGAGGCCGAGCGACGCGGCCGACAGGGTCGCGTACACCGCGCCGCCGAAGACGAGGTCGACGTCGACGTCGCCCCGGCTCGTCGAGAGGTGGACGCCCGTGGCGAGCACGCGCGACTCCACGTTGCGGAAGACGACCCCGGTCGTGCGGCCGCCCGTGCGCTGCACGCGAGCCTGAACCCGTCCGCTCGGCACGTCGATCGTGACGAGCGCCTCGCCGTCGTCCGGTGCGGCGACGCGGCCCGTCTGCACCGCCCAGGCGCCGAGCGCCATGGTGCCGTGCCCGCACGCCGTCGAGAAGCCGTCCTTGTGCCAGAACAGCACGCCGAAGTCGGCCCCGTCGTCGTCTGGCGGCGTGATGAACCCGCCGTACATGTCGTCATGACCCCTGGGCTCCAGGCAGAGGAAGCGTCGCACGGCGTCGGCGGGTCCGGTCATCGCCTCGACTCGTCGGTCGGCGACGGTGCCACCCCGGGTCGGTGCGTCGAGCACGATCCGGAACGGCTCGCCCGCCGTGTGCCAGTCCTCGGTCTTCCAGCGCATCATGCGCTCACCTCGTTCGTCAGGGCGACCTGGGCGACGACCAGGTCCTGCCAGCCCATGCCGCAGGTCTTGATCACGACGGGCCGGCCGGATGCCTCGGGCCGGCCGCCGTCGAACAGCGTCGCCATCGGGATGAGCGCCTCGGGGGAGAGACGCCCCTCGGCGATGGCCAGGATGATGTCGCCGGCCTCGGTGAGCGCCACCTGCTCGGACTCGACGATCACCTGCGCACGACCGAGGAGCGCCCCCGGCAGCTCGCGGGCCTCCGGCTCGTGCGAGCCGACGGCGACGACCACGGCGCGGTCGCGCACGAGCGACGCATCGAACAGCGGTTCGCGGGCGGTCGTGGCGCAGACGAGGAGGTCGGCGTGCGAGACGTCCGCCGCCGTGCCGACCGAGGCATCGACGCCGTTCGCGGCGACGAGTTCGGCCACGCGTTCGGCCTTCGCCCGATCCCTGCCGATGAACCGGACCCGTTCGACCGGGCGGATGGCGCGCATCGCCTCGACGTGCCGCACACCCTGCGGTCCCGTGCCGAAGACGACGAGGGAGGTGGCGTCCGCAGGGGCGACCATGTCGACGACGGCGGCCGACATCGCCGGGGTGCGCAGGTTCGTCAGCTCCGTCCCGTCGAGCAGCGCGACGGGGGCGAGCGTCACCGCGTCGAGCACGATGTAGACGGCCTGGATGCGCTCGAGACCGCGCGCCGGGTTGCCAGGTGCGACCGTCGCGAGCTTCTGGCCGGCGAGGACGCCGAGGTCCGACGGCATGAGTAGCAGCTGCCCGTGCCGCACGTCGACGACCGACCGCATCGGGTCGTCCTCGGGGCGGAAGCCGTCGACGAGCACCCGTTGCAGCGCGTCGACGGCCGAGCGCATGGTGACGTGTTCGGCGATGGCCGGGCCGTCGAGGATTCGGAGCGTGTCGAAGATTCCGCGCATGGAACACATCGTAGAGGTAGTGCGTAATATGTCACGTATCGCCGGTGGCGCAAGGTTCGAGCCGGACCAGCAGGACGATTCCCGTTTCTGCGGGGAATCTGCAAGAATGGTCAGTCGAGTTCTGTTGCGCCCGACCCTCTATCCGGCGCACAGATCCACTCAGAGCTTCCGCCGAGTGTGCACCCCACGCTCACGGCTGTCAGTTCGCCCACCTCATAACATTTCAGGAGAATTGTGGCTGTCAAGATCCGTCTCAAGCGTCTCGGCAAGATCCGTGCGCCGTACTACCGCATCGTCGTGGCCGACTCGCGCACCAAGCGCGACGGTCGCGTCATCGAGGAGATCGGCAAGTACCACCCCACCGAGACCCCCTCGTTCATCCAGGTCGACTCCGAGCGTGCGCAGTACTGGCTCTCCGTCGGCGCGCAGCCGACCGAGCAGGTCGCGGCCATCCTCAAGCTGACCGGTGACTGGGGCAAGTTCAAGGGCGACAAGGACGCGGTCTCGACCGTGCAGGTCGCCGAGCCCAAGGCCGCCTTCGTCGCCGACGAGAAGAAGAAGCCGGTGCTGAAGCCCAAGACCGAGAAGCCCGCGCCGAAGGCCGAAGAGGCCGAGGCCGCCGAGGCGTCGACGGACGAGGCGTAGGTCTTGCTCCAGTCCGCGCTCGAGCACCTCGTCAAGGGGATCGTCGATCACCCTGACGACGTGAAGGTCGTCTCCGCGTCGAGCGCACGCGGCGAGGTCCTCGAGGTTCATGTGAACCCCGAGGACCTCGGTCGCGTGATCGGCCGGGCCGGCCGCACCGCGAAGGCGCTCCGCACGCTCGTCACCGCACTCGCCGACGGCCGCCGCGTTCGCGTCGACGTCGTCGACACCGACGACTGACGTGTCCGACGCTCCCAGAACCCAGCTCCGGGTCGGTCGCCTCACGAAGGCGCACGGCCTCAAGGGCGCCATCAAGCTCGAGCTCTACACCGACGATCCCGAGCGCCGGTTCGTGCCGGGCGCCGAGTTCTCGCTGCAGGTTCCGGCCTCGTCGCCGTGGCACGGCAGGCACCTCGTGCTCCGCGAACTGCGCTGGTACAACGCGATCCCCGTCGGGTTCTTCGACGGCGTCGACGACCGCACCGCTGCAGAGGGCCTGCTGAAGGCGATCCTCTGGGTCGAGAACGTCGACCAAGAGGAGGCCGAGCCCGATGCCTGGTACGACCACCAGCTCGTCGGCCTTTCGGTCCTCCGCGACGGCGAGAAGGTCGGCGAGGTCGTGCGGGTCGACCACTTCCCGGCCCAGGACCTGCTGATCGTGAAGTCGGCCGGCCGCGAGGTCATGGTTCCGTTCGTGTCGGCGATCGTGCCGGAGGTCGACGTGGCCGCGGGCGTCGTGCGCGTCACGCCGCCGGCCGGACTCTTCGAGGACGTCGACGACGCCGAGGCCGAGACGGCGGATGCCGCGGCCGAGCGTCCTTCGGACGCCCCGAACGAATAGGCAGCACCCGGTGCGCATCGACATCGTCACGATCTTCCCCGAGTTCTTCTCGGTGCTCGACATCTCCCTGCTCGGCAAGGCCAGGCAGGCGGGCATCATCGAGGTGGCGACGCACGACCTGCGCACCTTCACGCACGACCGTCACCGCACGGTCGACGACACCCCGTACGGCGGGGGCGCCGGCATGGTCATGAAGCCCGAGCCCTGGGGCGAGGCGATCGACTCGATCGTCGGCCCCGGGGCATCCGGCGCCCTGCTCGTGGTGCCCTCGCCGGCGGGTGAGCCGTTCACGCAGGCCGTGGCCCGCGAACTCGCCGCCGAGCGGCAGCTGGTGTTCGCCTGCGGGCGCTACGAGGGCATCGACCAGCGCGTGACCGACCACTACGTCACGCGCATGCGCGTGCGACTCATCAGCCTCGGCGACTACGTGCTGAACGGCGGCGAGGTCGCCGTCATGGCCATGATCGAGGCGGCGGGGCGTCTGGTGCCCGGCGTCGTCGGCAACCCAGAGAGCCTCGTCGAGGAATCGCACGAAGACGGCCTGCTCGAGTATCCGAGCTACACCAAGCCCGCCGTGTGGCGCGAGCTCGAGGTGCCGCCCGTGCTGCTCTCGGGCAATCACGGCGCCGTCGCCGCGTGGCGTCGCGAGCAGCAGCTCGAGCGCACGCGTCGCGTGCGCCCCGAGCTGCTCGACGACTGAGCCGCCCGACGCCGGGCCCGCGCTTCGCATCACTCGGCGTGAGGTGTTCTTCACCTTCCCGAAACAGTCGGGTGCCGATGCCGAAACACGCCGTGCATAACGTCGAAACCGGCGGCTGAGACCCGCCGGGAAGCGCGGGTTGCACCATGGCCGGGTCGAGTGGCGTCAACCGTCCGACCGAACTCGTCGACGGCGCTGCCGTGCGACTCGTCGCGGTGACGCACGGTGCGCCGTCCGCGGCCAATCGGCAGGCGGTGGCACGCCTCGTCGACCGGGTGACCGAGTCCGCCGGCGGACGCGAGGTGACCATCAGCTTCGTGGACGCGAGCACCGCGGATGTCGCGGCCGCCGTCGCCGACGCGGCCGACGTCGACAGCGTGATCGTGCCGCTGACGCTCTCCGCGGGGTACCACGTGCGCACCGGACTCTCGTTCGGGCTCGAGCGCATCGGCGCGGCCGAGCGCCTCGCGGGGGAGCTCGGCCCCGATGACCGCATCGTCGGCGTCCTCGCCGACCGACTCGCCGAGGCCGGGCTGGAACCCGGCGACCAGGTGCTGCTCGCCGCGGCGGGCTCCAACGACCCGCGGGCCGTGCGCGAATGCTTCGAGACGGCCCGCCGCCTGGGGCATCGGCTCGGGCGTTCGGTCACCGTCGGCTTCATCGCGGCGGCGATCCCGCGGCTGCCCGACGCGATCGAGATGATCCGCGAGGTGCACCCGGGCACTCGCGTCGTGATCGCCGCCTACCTGTTGGCACCCGGTGCGTTCTACGACGCCGTGATGGCCGTGGGCGCCGAGGTCGTGGCGGCACCGCTCATCGCCGAGGGGCGACCAGTGCCGCAGGGGCTGGTCGACGTGGTGCTCGATCGCTATGCGGCCGTCGCCTCCGATCGCCTGCGCTTCGCCTGATCGCCGCACGCAACTCTTGCCGAGCAGGGTGCGGCGGATGCCGCGAGCCCGCCCCACTCACACCGTGAGCGTCGGCTCGCCGTCCGGGTCGGCGACCCGCGCCAGGACCTCGGCGATGCGCCCGCGACATCCGCCGCACCCCGTGCCGGCGCGCGTGTCGCGCCCGATGCATTCGACGGTCGTGTTGCCGCAGGCCGCCGACTCCTCGATGCGGCCGACGGTCACCGCGTTGCACCAGCACACCGTCGTGGCCGGCGCGAACGCATCCGCGTCGGCGGTCGGATCGTAGTCGGGCCCGTCGAAGCGCAGCAGCAGCGACCGGTCGGCGGGCAGCTCGCCGCCCCGCTCGAACAGCAGCGTGAGTTCGGCCGCGGTGCGGGGCATCCCGACACTGACGAATCCGGTCAGCGCGCCGTCTTCGGTGACCATCTTGACGTAGCGGAGGTGCTCGGGATCCGCCCACTGCGAGACCCTGCGCCGAGGGTGCAGCGCGTCGTCGTCGAACGGGTCGCCGGAGATGTCACCGACGGCGACGACGTCGATGTGCTCGGCCTTCAGCATCACGAGCGCCTCTCGCTCGGTGGGCGGCGGCATCGTGGTCGGGCGCTCGACCGCTTCGTCGAGGAAGGCGCCGGCCAGCCACGCGGCCTGACGCCATCCGGGGGCGATGAGCCCCGAGGGCGTGCCGGGCAGCGTGCGCCGGCCCGCGAGTTCCTCCGTGCGCTCGACGACCTGCGCGCAATCGCCGATGGCGAAGATCGCCGGGTCGGTCCATGACGCGAGGGTCGGGTGCACGACGATGCCGGACGCCGTGCGCAGGCCGGCGAGCAGGGCGAGCTCGGTCCGCGGACTCACGCCGCAGGAGAGCACGAGCAGGTCGCCCCTGATCTGCTTGCCGTCAGCGGTCACGAGCATGTCGAAGCGGCGATCGCCGTCGTCGGCCGTGCGGAAGGCGACGGCCTCCGCGCGACTGTGCGCGATGACCTGGATGCCGGTGCGCCGCAGTGCGGAGCGCAGCACCTGCCCGCCGCCTCGATCGAGGTTGCGCGGCATCGGGTGGGGGCCGTGGTGCACGACGCAGACCTGCGCGCCCGCGTGGGCGGCCGCCAGTGCGAGTTCGAGACCCAGCACGCCGGCGCCGAGCACGATGATGCGCTTGCGCCCCTGCACGGCCTCGAGCACGCGTTCGGCGTCGGCGAGGTCGCGGAGCGCGGTGATGCCGGCGGGTAGGCGGTCGTCGCGCGCGATGAGCTGTGCGCCGTGCTTCTCGAGCGAGGCGAGGTCGCGGCGGTTGCGTTCGATGCCGTCGAGGGTCGGCGCGTTCGCGCGCGAGCCGGTGGCGAGCACCAGCCGGTCGTAGGGGAGCGATTCGCCCGTGCTCAGCGCGACCGTTCGCGCGACGCGGTCGACCGCGGTCACATCGACGCCGAGCAGCACGCGGGCGCCGGCCTCCTCGGCCGACTCGCGGTCGCCGACGAGCATCGACTCGAGGTCGGTGTTGCCGACCGCGTACTCCGCGACGAGCACGCGGTTGTAGGCCTCGACGTCCTCGCCGGCGAGCACGGTGAGCGCGACGGCACCGGTGCGCACGCCGGGCAGCAGCTCCTCGACGAAGCGGGCGCCGACCGGGCCGTATCCCACGAGGACGACCTTCAGCGGGCTCATGCGGGGACTCCGGTCTCTGCGACGCGCAGCGGTGGGGTGACGGGCACGCGACGGATGGCGACCACGTTCGTCTTGAACTCCGGCATCGCCGAGATCGGGTCGACGGCGTCGGAGGTGAGCAGGTTGGCGGCCTGCGCGTCGCCGTAGTGGAAGGGCAGGAACACGGCGTCGGGGCGGATGTCGGGACTCAGTCGTGCTCGGCAGCGAACCGTTCCACGGCGGTTGACGAGCTCGACCCGGTCGCCGTCGTCGATGCCGAGCCGCAGGCCCGTCGCCGGATGCAGCGAGGCGACGACCTCGGGCTGTGCCGCGAGCAGCTCGGGCACGCGGCGGGTCTGCGCGCCGCTCTGGTAATGCTCGAGCAGGCGTCCGGTGATGAGGGTGATCTCCTCGCCGACGGGCGCGGGGCGTGCCGACTCGCGCACCGCGACCGGCACGAGTCGTGCGAGCCCGTCGGGGTGCGCGAAGTGGTCGGCGAACAGGCGCGGCGTGCCGGCGCTGCCGCGCGGATACGGCCAGTACGCGGCATCCCCGCGGTCGAGCATGGCGTAGTCGATGCCCGAGTAGTCGGCGATGCCGCCCTCGGAGGCGAGACGCAGCTCTTCGAAGACGGCCTCGGGGTCGGTCTCGAAGGCGGCCGTGCAGCCGAGCCGCTCGGCCAGCTCGTGCAGGATCCAGAGCTCGTCGCGCACGCCGGCCGGCGGCGTGAGGGCGCGTCGGCGGCGGATGACGCGGCCCTCGAGCGAGGTCATCGTGCCCTCCTCCTCGGCCCACTGCGTGATCGGTAGCACGACGTCGGCCAGGGCGGCGGTCTCGGAGAGGAAGAAGTCGCAGACGACGAGCAGGTCGAGGCGCTCGAGCCCGGCCCGCACCTCGCGCACGTTGGGGGAGCTGACCACGAGGTTCGATCCGTGCACCATGAGCGCGCGCACGCCGCCCGATGCGCCGAGCATGCCCAGCAACTCGATCGCGGGAACGCCCGGTCCGGGGATGACGTCGGGGTGCACGCCCCATACCCGGGCGACGTGCGCGCGCGCCTCGGGGTCGACGATCTTGCGGTAGCCGGGCAGCTGGTCGCATTTCTGCCCGTGCTCGCGACCGCCCTGCCCGTTGCCCTGCCCCGTGAGCGTGCCGTAGCCGCTGCCGACACGGCCGGGCAGCCCGAGGAGCAGCGCGAGGTTGATCGCGGCCGTCGCGGTGTCGGTGCCGTCCACGTGCTGCTCGACACCGCGTCCGGTGAGGATGTACGTGCCGTCTCCGGAGGCGAGCCGGCGGGCGAGGCGCTTCAGCGTGAGCGCGGCGACGCCGGTGACCGACTGCACGCGCTCGGGCCACCAGGCGGCGACGCTGCGGCGCACCCGCTCGAACCCGACCGTGCGGGCCTGCACGTAGTCGAGGTCCACGAGCCGTTCGGCGATGACGACGTGGATCAGGCCGAGCAGCAACGGCAGGTCCGTGCCGGGCACGGGCTGCACGTGAAGGCCCCTGCCGTCGTCGGCGAGCCTCGCGGTGGCCGTGCGGCGCGGGTCGACGACCACGAGGCCGCCCGCGGCCTGGGCTCCTGCGAGATGCCCGATGAACGGCGGCATCGTCTCGGCGACGTTCGTGCCGAGCAGGAGGATCGTCGAGGCGCCGTCGAGGTCCTCGAGGGGGAACGGCAGCCCGCGGTCGACGCCGAACGCCCGGTTGCCGGCGGCCGCGGCCGAGGACATGCAGTACCGGCCGTTGTAGTCGATGCGGCTCGTGCCGAGCGCGAGCCTGGCGAACTTGCCGAGCAGGTAGGCCTTCTCGTTCGTGAGGCCGCCGCCCCCGAACACGCCGACGGCGTCGGCGCCGTACTGCGAGCGGATGCCGCGGAGCGAGGTCGCGATCAGGTCGAGCGCCTCATCCCACGAGGCCTCGTGGAGCGCGCCGTCGGCGCCCCGCACGTGCGGGGCGCCGAGACGGGACGGCGCCCTCAGCAGCTCCGCCGACGTCCAGCCCTTCTTGCACAGCCCGCCCCGGTTCGTCGGGAAGTCCCGGCCGGTGACGGTCACGGGCGTGCCCGCGGCATCCGCCCCCGGATCGTACGCCCGGTCGATCGTGCGATCGGTCGCGGCATCCGTCGGGGTCAGGGTCATCGCGCACTGCAGTGCGCAGTACGGGCAGTGGGTGTCGGCGGATCGCGTCAAGCCGGTCTCGATTCAGATCTTGTGGGCGCCGAGCTCGCCCGAGCGCACGTACACGGCCCAGGTGAGCGCGAGCAGCAGGACGTAGGCGGCGATGAACCCGATGAACGCGGCGGCGTACGTGCCGGTTGACTGGAAGGAGAGGTTCAGCGCCTGCGGGATGAGGAACCCGCCGTAGGCGCCGATGGCCGAGATGAGGCCGAGCGCCGCGGCGGCCTTGCGCTGCGTCGAGACGTCGCCCGTGCCGCCGCCGCGGATCGCGAACACGATGGGCACCATGCGGTACGTCGAGCCGTTGCCGATGCCGGCCGAGGCGAAGAGCAGGAGGAAGAGTCCGAGGAAGAGCCAGAAGCTGCCGAACTGGAGCGTGAGCAGCACGGCCACCGTGATGAGGGCCATCGATGCGAAGGCGAGCATCGTGATGCGGGCTCCGCCGAAGCGGTCGGAGAGCCGGCCCCCGTACGGACGGGCCAGCGAACCGACGAGCGCGCCGAGGAACGCGAGCGACACCGAGGCGCCGCCGACCGCGATCGAGGAGAACTCGGGGAACTGGTCGGCGATGAGCTTCGGGAACACGCTCGCGAAGCCGATGAACGAGCCGAAGGTGCCGATGTAGAGCAGCGAGAGCAGCCAGAGATGCGGCTCCCGGAGCGCCGCCGCCGAGCCCGAGAAGTCGGCCTTCGCATTGGAGAGGTTGTTCATGCAGCGGGCTGCGCCGAGCATCGCGACGAGGATGAACGGGATCCAGATCCAGCCCGCCACCGGCAGGTTGAGCGTCGCGCCCGCGCCGATCGTGATCACGATCGGCACGACGAACTGGGCGACCGACGCCCCGAGGTTGCCGCCCGCTGCGTTCAGGCCGAGCGCCCAGCCCTTCTCGCGCTGGGGATAGAAGAAGGTGATGTTCGACATCGAGCTGGCGAAGTTGCCGCCGCCGAAGCCCGCGAGCGCCGCCGCGGCGAGCAGCACCGGGAACGGCGTCTCGGGATTGGCGACGCAGAGCACCATCGCGATGGTCGGTGCCAGAAGCAGACCCGCGGAGATGACGGTCCAGTTGCGCCCGCCGAACTTCGGCACGAGGAACGAGTACGGGATGCGCAGGGTCGCGCCGACCAGGCTCGGGATGGAGATGAGCCAGAAGATCTCGCCCGTGCTCAGGTCGAAGCCGGCGGCCGGCAGCGTGACCGCGACGATGCTCCAGAGCTGCCACACGACGAAACCGAGGAACTCGGCGAAGATCGACCAGTCGAGGTTGCGACGGGCGATCGCGCGGCCCTGCGCCCGCCACTGCTCGGCGTTCTCGGCGTCCCATCCGTCGATCCAACGACCCGGCCGCATCGTGAGCGGCGCCGCCACCGTCGCGGTCGATGCTGCGGATGTCTCGGGTGCGTCGGATGTCGCGGGGGGAGCGGTGCTCACGGTCTGGGTCATCGGGGCCTCCGGGGTTCGATCACGAGTGGATCCTTCGAATCGAAGCTATTGAGGTCGTGTTTCTGCGGATCGGTCCGGCCGTAAACCCTGCGTCTCCACCTGCTCACCCGTCGATGCCGACGATGTGAGGCGGTGCTCACACGTCGATGCGGTACCCCCGCTTCACGACCGTGGCGATGAGGCCGGGCACGGCGAGGGTCTGGCGGAGGCGACTGAGGGCGACCTCGAGCGCATGCTCGTCGTTCGTCCCCGGCAGGCCGGCCGCCAGCCGGTCGCGGGCCACAACCGACCCGCGCGCGAGCACGAGCGAGCGCAGGATCATGAGCGCGACCGGCGCGAGCGAGACCCGGCGGTCGGCCACGTCGACGATCGACCCGCGGAGTGCGAGCGGGCCGTGGCGCGTCTCGAGCCGCACGACCCGATTCGTCTCGAGATGCTCGCAGACGAGCCGGATGAGCGCCCCCATGCGGTAGCGCTCGGGCTGGATCGGCTCGATGCCCGCCGCGACGAGCGGGAGCGCCGTGACGGGCCCGACCGCCGCCGCGACGACCGGGCCGCACATCGCGTCGACGAGGTCGTCGTAGCGTCCCATCGCCTCGGCGGCGCCGAAGAGCGCGTGCACGGCCGGGGCGCTCGTGAAGGTGATGGCGTCGAGGCCGCCGGTGCATGCCGACTCGATGAGCCGTTCGACGCGGTCGTCGGACTCGTCGATCTCGACCCAGCGGTACGGCGCGACGGTGAGCACGAGGTCGTGGGCGTCGCTCAGCCGTCGGAGCTGGGAGGTCTCGAGGAACCCGTGCAGCTGCACGGCGACCGTGAGCCCGGCGGGGTAGTTCGCGAGTACCTCGTCGATGAGCGACTCGGTCGTCTCCTGCGCGCTCATGCCGACGTCGTTGAGCCCTGCCGCCCGGATGCCGCCGCGCGCCTTCGGCCCTCGCACGAGGATCGCCGTGTCGGCCAGGGCCTCGACGAGGTCTTCACCGAGCCCCGCGGCATCCGCGACCTCGAACCAGCGGCGGATGCCGTAGGCGGTCGTCGCGAGCAGCACATCGGGGCGGGCGTCGATGATCGCACGGGTGTCGGCGATGACGGGATCGTCCGACAGGGCGTTCGTCATGCGCAGCGTCGGGGCGTGGATCACCGTCGCGCCGCGCCTGGCGAGGGCGTCGATGAGGTCGGCCGATCGCCGATCGCTCGTGACGCCGATGCGGAAGCCCGCGAGCTGATCGGCGCGGAACCCGGGCGCGCACTCGAGGAGGTCGCTCACCCGGCCACCGCCGAGAATCCGGCCGCGCGGTCCATGAGCTCGGCGGCGCTCGAGTCGCCGTCGTGGGCGAGCCGCACGACCTCGCCGATGACCACGACCGCGGGCGAGGACACGCGGGCGCGCCCGGCCGTCGTCACGATGTCGGCGAGCTCGCCGATGGTCGTGCGCTGGCCGGCCGTGTATCCGCGCTCGATGATCGCGACCGGCATCCGCTCGGTCATGCCGGCCCGGGCGAGCCCGGCGGTGAGCGACGGGAGCGTGTTCACGCCCATGAGCACCACGATCGTGCCGCCGAGGCCGGCCAGGTGTTCGAGTTCGGTCGCGCTGAGCGGAGCGTGGCCCGAGACCACGGTGAACAGGTGGCTGATGCCGCGGTGCGTGAGCGGGATGCCCGCGGCGGCCGGCACCGAGATGGCGCTCGTCACGCCCGGGACGACCTCGACCGGCACGCCTGCCCGGTGGCAGGCGAGCACCTCCTCGCCGCCGCGGCCGAGCACGTAGGGGTCGCCGCCCTTGAGCCGCACGACCCGGTCGCCCTCGAGGGCGTGCTCGACGAGCAGCGCCTCGATCTCGTGCTGCGGGATGGCGTGGTGTCCTGGATGCTTGCCGACATCGACGAGGAGCGCATCGGGTGCGAGTTCGTCGAGCCGGTCGTGCGGGGCGAGCCGATCGTAGAGCACGACGTCGGCCTCGCGGAGGGCGCGCACCGCGGCGACCGTCATCAGGTCTTCGCGGCCGGGGCCGCCGCCGACGAGCGTGACGCGGCCGGTCGCAGCGCCGGTCATGCGTCCACCCCGCGGACCGGGATCGACGCGCCGGAGATGAGCACCGCTTCGCCGCGCTCGCGCTCCTCGAACGTCGCCGGACGCAGCTGGCCGCGCTGATCGGGCACCCGGGCGACCGACGGATCGGGCACGTCGGGGGCGTTCACGAACGAGCGGAAACGTCGCAGCCGCTCGGGGTCGGCGAGCGTCGCCGCCCACTCGTCCTCGTAGGAGCCGACGTGCCGCTCGACCGCCTGTTCGAGCTCCTCGGCGAGGCCGAGCGAGTCGTGCACGACGACGTCGCGCACGTGGTCGAGGCCTCCGTCGATGTCCTCGATCCACCGGGCCGTGCGCTGCAGCCGGTCGGCCGTGCGCACGTAGTACATGATGTAGCGGTCGATGTACTTCAGCAGCGTCTCGTCGTCGAGGTCGCTCGCGAGCAACCGGGCATGCGCCGGCTGGAAGCCGCCGTTGCCGCCGACGTACATGTTCCAGCCCAGGTCGGTCGCGATCACGCCGACGTCCTTGCCCCGCGCCTCCGCGCATTCGCGCGCGCATCCCGAGACGCCGAACTTGAGCTTGTGCGGCGAGCGCAGGCCGCGGTAGCGCAGCTCGAGCTGCACGGCCATCGCGACGGAGTCCTGCACGCCGAAGCGGCACCACGTCGAGCCGACGCAGCTCTTCACGTTGCGCAGGGCCTTGCCGTACGCCTGTCCCGATTCGAAGCCGGCGTCGACGAGTCGCTTCCAGATGTCGGGCAACTGGTCGAGACGGGCGCCGAACAGGTCGATGCGCTGCCCGCCCGTGATCTTCGTGTAGAGCCCGTAGTCGGTCGCGACCTGGGCGATGACCGCGAGCTTCTCGGGCGTGATCTCACCGGCCGGGATGCGGGGGACCACCGAGTAGGTGCCGTCCTTCTGCATGTTCGCCATGGCGCGGTCGTTGGTGTCCTGGAGGCCGCCGCGTCCGCCGTCGAGGATGTACGAGCCGTGCTGCGTCGCGAGGATCGAGCCGACGACGGGCTTGCACACGTCGCATCCGCGGCCCGTGCCGAGCCGCGCGACGATCTCGTCGAACGAGGTGAGCTCGAGCACGCGGATCGACTCGAAGAGCTCCTGCCGCGAGAGTTGGAAATGCTCGCAGAGGGCCCGCGAGGGCGTGATGCCGGCCTTGGTCAGCTCGGTCTCCATGAGCTTCTTCACGAGCGGCACGCACGACCCGCACTGCGTGCCGGCGCGCGTACAGGTCTTCAGCGCGCCGAGCTCGGTGCAGCCCTCGGCGTGCTCGTCGCCGTTCACCGCCTCGCGGATCGTGCCGGCCGTCACGTTGTTGCAGGCGCACACCAGGGCGGATGCCGGGAGCTCGTCACCCGCGGGCGCCTCCATGCCCGACGCCGAGAGGTAGGCCGCAGGCTCCGACGAGAGCTGCATGCCGAGCATCGGGCGAAGCGATGCGTACGGAGACGCGTCGCCGACGAAGATGCCGCCGAGCAGGGTCTTCGCATCATCGGTCATGACGAGCTTCTGGTACAGCCCGCGTGCGGGGTCGGCGTAGACGATCTCGAGCGCCTGCTCGGTGCGTGCCAGGGCATCGCCGAAGCTCGCCACGTCGACACCCGAGAGCTTCAGCTTGGTCGCGTCGTCGACGCTCGTGAACTCGGCCGCCCCGCCGAGCAGCCGGTCGGCGACGACCTCGGCCATCGCGTTCGCCGGGGCCACGAGTCCGGTGCACCGGCCCTCGAAGCTGGCCACCTCGCCGATCGCCCAGATGTTCGGCGACGACGACGCGCAGGCCGTGTCGATCGCCACGCCGCCGCGCGGTCCGAGCTCGAGGCCGAGGTCGCGCGCCAGTTCGTCGCGCGGGCTGATGCCGATCGCGAAGATCACGAGATCGGCCTCGATGACCCGCTGGTTCGTGAGCTCGACCGCCGTGACGACGTCGTCGTCGACGCGGATCGCCGACGGACGGGCGCCGAGGTGCAGGCCGATGCCCTGGCCCGAGATGATGCGGCCGAGCGCCCGGCCGGCACCCTCGTCGAGCTGCGCCGACATGAGCCATCCGCCCGAGTGCACGACCGCGACCTGCGCGCCGAGCTTCGCGAGTCCGCCGGCGGCCTCGAGCCCGAGCAGCCCGCCGCCGGCCACGACGACGCGGGCCGGGCGGCCGTGGTGGAGTGCGAGCCCGCGCGCCTCGGCCACCAGGTTGTCGACGTCCTCGATGGTGCGGTAGACGCGTGCGCTCGCCGCCCCGGGGATGTCGGGCACGGGCGCGCTCGAGCCGGTCGCGAGCACGAGGTCGTCCCACACGAGTTCGGTGCCCGTGGAGGTCGTCGCGATGCGACGGGTCGCATCGATCGCCGTGACGCGCTCGCCGGTGACCAGTCGCACCCGCCCCTCGTCCCACATCGAGGTCGGCTCCAGGGTCAGGTCGGCGTCGCCGTCGGCCAGCCGCGTGCTGAGCGCGACGCGGTCGTAGGGTCGGTGCGGCTCGTCGCCGACGACGGTGACGTGCACCGTGCGCTCGGCGTCGCGGGCGTGCAGGCTGTCGGCGAGGCGGTGGGCCGCCGGGCCACCGCCGACGATGACGATCCGGCGTTCCGCACCGCGGGCGAGGTCGGTCTCGGTCATGGGTCCTCCGTGGCTCGATTGCTGCGAGCGTACGACCGGGCCGTTTCCACCCTGTTACGTCGGGGTAACCGCACTTGTACCGGAGCGCACGCGCTGGTATCGGCGGTGTGAGGGGAGTTTCACGCCCGGGAAACACGAGCCGCACCCCGGGGGAAACACCCCGCCCATAGCGTCGGAGCAGGCAGAGACGAGGAGTGCGCCATGAGCATGACCATCGAGACGACGACCCTCTGGATCCGCGCCTGCGAGGTGCGCGACCTCGAGCCGGGCTGGGGCGAGGTCGCGCTGCTGGGCGGGCGGCAGGTGGCGCTCGTGCGCATCGCGGGCGACGAGGTGTACGCCGTCGACCACGAGGACCCGCACGCGCGCGCCCCCGTCATGGCCAGGGGCATCACGGGATCACGCGGTGATCGGCCGACGATCGCGTCGCCCCTGCACAAGGAGGTCTACGACCTCGCGACCGGCGAGTGCTTCACGGACGGCTCCCTCTCGTTGCGCACGTACCGGGCACGCGTCGTCGACGGGGTCGTCGAGGTCGAGCTCGACCTCGACGCCTGAGCGAGCGGATGCCTCGGCTCAGCCGCGCTTCGTGAGCACGATGGGGTCGCCGTCGGTGACCGCGATGGTGTGCTCGGAGTGCGCACCCCTCGAGCCGTCGGCGCTGCGGAGGGTCCAGCCGTCGGGATCGGTGAAGATGCGGTCGGTGGTCTCGAGCAGCCACGGCTCGATCGCGACGACGAGTCCGGGCTTCAGCGGGAGTCCGCGCCCCGGGCGGCCGTTGTTCGGGATGTGCGGGTCGCCGTGCATGGTGCGGCCGACCCCGTGGCCCCCGAAGTCCGTGTTGATCGAGTAGCCCTCGGCCTTCGCGACATCCGCGATGGCACGGGAGATGTCGCCGATGCGATTGCCGGGGCGGGCGGCCGCGATGCCGGCGTCGAGTGCCCGCCGAGTGGTGTCGATGAGCCGCAGGTCCTCGTCGCGCGGGGTGCCGACCACGATCGAGATCGCCGAGTCGGAGACCCAGCCGTCGACCGAGGCGGCGAAGTCGAGGCTCAGCAGGTCGCCGTCGCGCAGCCGGTAGTCGCGGGGGAGCCCGTGCAGCACGGCGTCGTTGACCGAGGTGCAGATGACCTTGCCGAACGGGCTGGCGCCGAACGAGGGGTGGTAGTCGATGTAGCAGCTCTCGGCGCCCGCCTCGCGGATCATCTCGTGCGCGAGCGCATCGAGCTCCAACAGGTTCACGCCGACGGCCGCGGCCTTCGACGTCGCCTCGATGACACCGGCGACGAATCGCCCGGCTGCCCGCATCTCGTCGATCTCGGCGGGGGTCCTCAGTTCGATCACGCTCATCCTCTCCACCGTCCATTCTCCCTGCTCAGCCCTGAGTGAACACCCGGCGCGCGCACGGGGTCGCCGCGTTACGCTGTCGACATGCTCTTCCGGCGCATCTTCTTCCGATGGATCCAGGCGGCCACGATCGTGCTGCCGATCTGGCTGGCGGTCGGCTGGGCCGTGTTCGGCGACGGCGGCTGGGGCACGCTGGGCCTGGTCATCACGGTGCCGGTGACCTTCATCTCGCTCGCGATCATCGCCCTGCTGACCTCGATGCGGCCGAGCGTGCGCGAGCAGCGCGCCGTCTCCTGGGGCGACGTCGGCGTGCTCGGCGCCTGGCACGCCGCGATCATCGGGTTCGGGTTCTCCGGCCCCTCGATGGCGTCCTTCGCCTTCCTGTCGATCGCGCTCGCCCTGGTCGCCTTCTGGTACGCGATCGTGCAGCTCGTCCGCGACGGCGCCAGGCGCATGCAGGAGACGATGGCCGAGTACGAGCGTGCGGCGCAGGCCGGCGCGCCGATCGGCCGGCCGGGCGCCGCGCCGCAGGCGCCGTCGTCCCAGGCGCCCTTCGACATCGGCGAGGTCATCGTCGTCGAGGAGCACCGAGACCGGCCGTGACGGACGGGTGGCGCAGGCCGGCGTACGCGCGGTCGCGACATCCGCTCGCGCTGCCGGTTCCGACTCGGTTCATCGCCCCGGGTCGTCGCCCGAGCTCGTCGCTTTGGCGCGACGGCCCTGGCATGGCACAATAGAGGATTGTGCCGCCGCGGGACTCTGCCTCCGGGGAGCATGCACAGCGCGAGTGATCGCGCGGGCGGCACCAGACACTTCCATTCACAGATCCGCGTTCGACCGGTTGCGGGCGCAGAGAGCGAACCATCATGCACATCCTCGACCACGTCGACGCTGCGAGCCTGCGGTCGGACGTCCCCGACTTCCGCGCGGGCGACACCGTCAAGGTGCACGTCAACATCATCGAAGGCACGCGCTCGCGTATCCAGGTGTTCCAGGGCGTCGTCATCGGCCGTTCGGGCGAAGGCGTCCGCGAGACCTTCACGGTCCGCAAGGTCAGCTTCCAGGTCGGCGTCGAGCGCAAGTTCCCGGTGCACTCCCCGGTCATCGACCACATCGAGGTCGTCACCCGCGGTGACGTGCGTCGCGCGAAGCTCTACTACCTGCGCAAGCTCCGCGGCAAGAAGGCCAAGATCAAGGAGAAGCGCGACGCCTGATCCGGCATCGCGGCCCGCGCGTCGCACGACCCGTGGCCATCGACCTGAGCTCCTCACCCCTACACTTGGGGTGAGGAGCTCAGGCGGTTAAATGACAGAAGACATCGGCACCACGCGCACGGATCGCGAGGGTGCATCGGCGAACCGTCGGCAACGAGGGGCCCTGCTCTTCCTGAGAGATCTGCTCGTCATCTTCGTGGTGGCCGTGCTGGTCTCGTTCCTCATCAAGACCTTCCTGATCCGGTCGTTCTTCATCCCGTCCGAATCGATGGAGATGACGCTCGTCAAAGACGACCGCATCATCGTGAACCAGCTCGTGCCCGAGATCACGCCCCTCGAACGCGGCGACGTCGTCGTGTTCAAGGACCCCGGCGGATGGCTCCCCGCGCGCGCCGAGGTGCAGCAGCCGCCGCTCGTGGCGGCCGTCGACTGGTTCCTCGCGTTCGTCGGTCTCTCGGCGCCCGACTCCAACGACCATCTCGTGAAGCGGGTCATCGGGTTGCCGGGCGACCACGTGACGTGCTGCAACGCACTCGGTCAGATGAGCGTCAACGGCATTCCGCTCGACGAGCCCTACGTGGTGCTCCCCGCCGGCGACACCAAGGTGTCCCGCGACGACTTCGACGAGGTCGTCCCCGACGGGTCGCTCTGGGTCATGGGCGACAACCGATACAACTCGAAGGACTCCCGCTACAACGCCGACACGCCGCTCAAGGGCTTCGTGCCCATCGAGAACGTCGTCGGCCGGGCCTTCGTGGTGAGCTGGCCGGTGTCGCACTGGACCTGGCTCGGCAACTACCCCGACACCTTCGCGGGCGTCGGCGAGGCGGCTGAAGGCGGCGACTGAGATGGCACCGTCCGTCGTGCCGAACCTGCGGGTCGAACGCGAGTTCTTCGACTCCGGCGCATCCGTCGTCCTCGCCTGCGACGAGGTCGGGCGGGGCGCGCTCGCAGGGCCCGTCGCGGTCGGACTCGTGCTCATCGATGCATCCGTTCGCCGCATGCCCGCCGGGCTTCGCGACTCCAAGCTCATGACCGAGCCGAGGCGCGAGGCCATGGCCCCCCGCGCCGGGGCGTGGGTGCGACGCTGGGCGGTCGGCGAGGCGAGCGCGGCCGAGATCGACGAACTCGGCATCATGGCCTGTCTCGGGCTCGCCGGCGCCCGCGCCTTCGCCGTCCTCTCCGAAGCCGAAGACGCGGCGGGCACCTCGCACGAACTCGTCGACGCACCGCTGCTCCTCGACGGAAACCACGATTGGCTGAGCCGCGCGATCGAGAACCGGGTCAGGGTCACCACGCGCATCAAGGCCGACCGCGACTGCGCCTCGGTGGCCGCGGCATCCGTGCTCGCCAAGGTGCACCGCGACGGGGGCATGCACCGCGCCCACGCCGAGATCCCGCTGTACGCGTGGAACGAGAACAAGGGGTACTCGAGCCGAGCCCATTTCGCCGCGATCGCCGAGCACGGCCCGAGCGGCCTGCACCGTCGCACCTGGCTCAAGCAGCCGGCCGCTCCGATGCCCGCGCTCTTCGACCTCGGCGTAGGATGAATCCGATGGATGACGACGAGTTCGAAGACTACGACCGCGAGGTCGAGCTGGCCCTGTACCGCGAGTACCGCGACATCGTCACGCAGTTCAAGTACGTGGTCGAGACGGAACGCCGCTTCTACCTCGCGAACGAGGTCGAACTCGTGCGTCGCGACACCGAGCACGACTTCTACTTCGAGCTGACGATGAAAGACGTCTGGGTCTGGGACGTCTACCGTGCCGACCGGTTCGTGAAGTCGGTCCGCGTGCTGACCTTCAAGGACGTCAACGTCGAAGAGCTCGCCACGCGCGAGTTCGAGCTGCCGAAAGAACTCGCGCTCGACGAGTAGCCGGCATTCGCCGGGGCGGTCCTCCCGCTCGTCTCGATCGCGACTCGTCCTCACCAGACGGAATCCGGCGGCGACTGACCCGCGCTCGCGCTCCAGCCCGGGTTCGGCCTCGTCGCACCGGCACGCTGGTCGCGGAGGTGGTGCTGGTGGCCCACAATGCTGAACTCGGACGACGAGGCGAAGAACTCGCGGTCGAGCATCTCGAAGCCCGCGGACTGCGCGTGATCGAACGCAACTGGCGGTGTCGGCTCGGCGAGATCGACATCATCGCGCGCGACGGCGATGCGACGGTCTTCGTCGAAGTGAAGACGCGCACATCGCATGACTTCGGGCATCCGTTCGAGGCGATCACCCCGATCAAGCTCGCGCGCATGCGTCGTCTCGCGATCGCCTGGTGCGAGGCGACCGAGAGTCCGACGGTGCGCATCCGCATCGACGCCGTCGCCGTGCTCGCCCCGACCGAGGCGCCCGCGCTCATCGAGCACCTCGAAGGCATCAGCTGATGCCCGTCGCGAGAACGTACGCCGTCGCCCTCCTCGGGCTGACCGGGTCGATGGTCGAGGTCGAGGCCGACCTCTCGGCGCAGCTTCCGGGCTTCTCGATCATCGGCCTACCCGACGCCGCCCTCGCCGAGGCCCGCGAGCGGGTTCGGGCCGCCGCCATGAACGCCGGTTGTCCGTTGCCCCAGCGCAAGCTCACGGTCAACCTCTCGCCCGCCGCGCTCCCCAAGCACGGTTCCGGCTTCGACCTGGCCGTGGCGATGGCCTGCCTCGCGGCCGCGGGCGACCTCTCCGTCAGCTCGGTCGCGAGCGTCGTGCATCTCGGCGAGCTCGGGCTCGACGGACGCCTGCGTCCGATCGACGGCATCCTCCCCGCCGTGCTGGCCGCATCGCGGGCGGGCTTCACCACGGTCATGGTCCCGCATGCCAATGCCGGGGAGGCCTCGCTCGTGCCCGGCGTCGAGGTCGTCGGCGTCGCCTCCCTGCTCGAGGCCGCGATCCGGCACGGCGGCCGATACGAGGTGCGCGAGGTCGAGCCGGTCCCGCAGGTCGCGGGGCAGGGCGCCGCCGACGTCGTGGCCGGCGACCTCGCCGACGTCGCCGGCAACGACGACGCGGTCGAAGCGCTGCTCGTGGCCGCCGCGGGCGGGCACCATCTCTCGATGATCGGGCCGCCCGGCGCAGGCAAGACGATGCTCGCCTCCCGGCTGCCGGGCATCCTGCCCGACCTCGACTCGGACGCCGCACTCGAGGTGTCCTGCCTGCGCTCGCTCGCGGGTCGGGCGGTGAGCTCCGGGCTCTCGCTCCGGCCGCCCTTCGAGGCCCCGCATCACACCGCGACCGCTGCGGCGATGGTCGGCGGCGGCAGTCGCCTGATCCGGCCGGGCGCCGCCGCGCGGGCCTCGCACGGCGTGCTCTTCCTCGACGAGGCGCCGGAGTTCCCCGCTGCCGTCCTCGACGTGCTCAGGCAGCCACTCGAATCGGGCACCATCAGCATCCACCGCGCGAACGCGATCGCCTCGTTCCCGGCGCGGTTCCAACTCGTGATCGCGGCGAACCCCTGCCCATGCGGCAACGAGGGCACGAGCGAGTGCACCTGCCCTCCCAACTCCCGTCGACGCTACCTCGCACGCATCTCAGGGCCGCTGCTCGATCGCATCGACCTGCAGTTGAAGGTGCCGAGGCTCTCGCCGGCGAGCCTTCGCGTCGCTCGCGAACGCCCGGGCCTGTCGACGGCCGATGCGCGTCGTCGGGTCGTGGCCGCGCGCGCGAGGGCCTCGCAGCGGTTGCGAGGCACGCCGTGGAGAACCAACGCCGAGGTGCCCGGCCCGTGGCTGCGCGGGGCAGGCGGCCTGCACCCGGGTGGCCGCATCACGGCCGATCTCGATCGATCGTTCGAGCGCGGCAGCATCACGATGCGGGGCTACGACAAGGTCTTGAAGGTCGCGTGGACGCTCGCCGACCTCGCCGGTGCCGAGACGCCGAGCACCGCCCACATCGGGCGGGCGCTGTACTTCCGACAGGGCATCGCGCGATGAGCGGCCTCATCCGACGAGCCTTCGTCCAGTGGCGACGGGAGTTCGCGCTCGTGCGAACGGCGGCGGATGCGGCCGCTGCGCACGCCGCGGCATCCGCTCCCATGGCGCCTGCCGGCGACGAGGACCGGCAGAGCGAAGCGCTCGCGAGGGCGGTGCTCGGCACCCTCGCCGAGCCCGGCGACGGTGTGCTGGGTCGGTTGATCGCCGCACTGGGCGCGGAGCCGGCGGCGGAGCTGATCCTCGGCCGTGCGAGCGCCGAGCAACTCGTCGGCGACGCGGCCGACGGAGGCGAGGCGATCACGATCAAGGAGGCCGAGACCGGCATCGCACGTTGGGCGCCCCGCATCGAGCCGGGTGCGTTCGTGCGCGGTCTGGCGCAGGCGCACCGGGTCGGTGCGGTGTTCCTCGTGCCGAGCGACCGGGACTGGCCGCGCGGCGTCGACGACCTCGGCGTGCACGCGCCGATCGGGCTCTGGGTGCGCGGGCGACCGGACGCGCTCTGGAGCGGCGGGCGATCCATCGCCCTCGTCGGCGCTCGGGCGGCCACCGGGTACGGCGAGCACATGACCATGGAGATCTCGGCCGGGCTCGTCGATCGCGGCTGCACGATCGTCTCCGGCGGTGCCTACGGCATCGACGGCATGGCCCATCGGGCCGCGCTCGCCAGCCACGGCACGACGGTGGCCTACCTTGCGGGCGGCATCGACCGCTTCTATCCGATGGGGCACGACTCGCTCCTCCAGCGCATCGTCGAGACCGGTGCCGTGGTCTCCGAACTGCCGTGCGGCGCATCGCCGACGAAATGGCGGTTCCTCCAGCGCAATCGGCTGATCGCCGCGGCGAGCGATGCGACCGTCGTCCTCGAGGCGGGCACGCGCAGCGGTTCGCTGAACACCGCAGGACACGCTTCCGCGCTCGGCCGGCCGCTCGGCGCGCTGCCGGGGCAGGTGACGAGCCCCGCCTCGGCCGGGTGCCATCGCCTCCTGCGCGAGTACGACGCCGTCTGCGTCGTCGACGCCGATCAGGTGCTCGAACTCGCGGGCGGGGCGCCGCCCGCCGGGCAGGGACATGGACCGACGCTGTTCGAGACCGTCGAGGGCGAGAGCCCCGAGACGGTCCGCGTGCTCGACGCGCTCAGCACGCGATCGCCTCGTCAGGTCGCCGACCTCGCGCAGCGCAGCGGGCTGCCCGCGACCGACGTGATGTCCGTGCTCGGTCCACTCGAACTCGATGGCGTCGTCGCCTGGCGGGGCGACGGGTGGATCCGGCGGCGGCGGTCGTAGGCTTTCGGCGGGAGGTCACGACATGGCGGTTCAGCTCGGCAGGTATCCCGCGGCGCAGCAGGTGATCGCGCATCTCAGCGACACGCACCTGCTCTCGGGCGGACGGAGGCTGGGCGGCGTCGCCGACACCGTGATCGCGCTCGCGCAGACCGCGGAGCGGCTCGCGAGCATGGGATCCGCGCTGGACGCCATCGTCGTCACCGGTGACGTGGCCGACCTCGGCGAGCCCGACGCGTACGGGCGCGTTCGCGCCGTGCTCGAGCCGCTCGCCGACGCCGCCGGGGCCCGTCTCGTCTGGGTGATGGGCAATCACGACGAGCGTGCCGCCTTCCGTGCAGCGCTGCTCGACGTGGAGGGCGCCGCCGACGACACGCCCGTGAACCACGTCGTCGACGTCGACGGTCTGCGCATCGTGGCGCTCGACTCGACCGTGCCGGGGTACCACCACGGCGATCTCGACGAGCGAACCCTCGACTGGCTCGACGGGCTGCTGGCCGAACCGGCCGAGCGCGGCACCGTGCTCGCCCTGCACCACGCGCCGATCCCGACGCCCGTGACGCTCATGGACGTGCTCGAGCTCCGCCATCAGGCCGAGTTCGCCGAGATCGTGCGCGACCGCGACGTGCGGATGATCCTCGGCGGGCACCTCCACTACGCGACCAACGGCACCTTCGCCGGCATCCCGGTGGCCGTGGCGGGCGCGACCGCCTACACGATCGACGCCTCGGCCTCGACCCGATCACTCGTCGGCGTCGACGGCGGGAGGTCCTTCACGCTCGTGCACGTCTACGACGATGCCATGACGACCTCGGTGGTGCCGATCGGGGCGAATGCGGAGGTCTCCCGCATCGACGCCCGCTTTCTCGAGGAGCTCGAGCTCCTCGCACCCGAGCAGCGTCTCGAGCGGTTCTCGCGCAAGCCGGACTGAAACGACCGGCAGCGCATCGGCGGGGAATCCGCCGGCCGGGCGCGTCCTCGGCCCGGTGACGGTGGGGCACGGCAGGCTGGAGCCGTGGACCTCGACGCCGTGCTGGCCGACTACCTGACGCATGTGAGAACCGAACGCGGGTACTCGCAGCACACGGTCGCGGCATACGGCGCCGATCTCGCCGACCTGCTCGACCACGCCGAGGGGCGGGGCATCACCTCGGTCTCCGGCATCGACCTCGAGGTGCTGCGCGACTGGCTCTGGGCATCGACCGAACGCGGGCTCGCACGATCGAGCATCGCCAGGCGCGCGGCATCCGCCCGCGGCTTCACCGCGTGGCTCGCCCGCAGCGGGGCGGTCGGCATCGATGCGGGGGCCCGCCTCAAGGCGCCTCGCGCGCAGCGAACCCTGCCGCGGGTCGTCGCCCAGCCTGCGATGGAGGAGGCCATCGCGCGCCTCGAGGCGCGATGCACCGGCGAGGACCCGATGGCCGAGCGGGACGTCGCGATCATCGAACTGCTGTACGCCTCGGCGCTGCGCGTCTCGGAACTCGTCGGCCTCGACGTCGAGCATGTCGATCGCCGTCGCCGCACCGTGCGGGTCGTCGGCAAGGGCGGCAAGGAGCGCGTGGTTCCCTATGGTGCCCCGGCTGCGCGGACGATCGACCGTTATCTCGAGCGGGCGCGACCGTCGATGCTCGCGTCCGCGCAGGCCGTGTCGGCCGAGGTCGCCTCGACGCCCGAGCGGTCGAGCCCGCATGCGCGGATCGAGGCGACGGATGCAGCGGGGCCGGTGTTCCTCGGCGCGCGCGGGGGCCGCATGGGGGTGCGCAGCGTGTACCGACTCGTCGCTTCGCTGCTCGAGCAGATGCCGGGCACCGGGCCGAGCGGGCCGCACGCCCTGCGGCACACGGCCGCGACCCACCTGCTCGATGGCGGAGCGGATCTGCGCGCAGTGCAGGAATTCCTGGGGCACGCGAGTCTCGGAACGACGCAGATCTACACCCACGTCTCGGCCGAACGGCTCAAGCAGAGCTATCGCACGGCGCATCCACGGGCGTGAGCGGGAACGCATCGAACGTCGGCGCAGCCGCGAGCGGTCGAACCGGCATCGTGTCGTCACGTGAGCGGCAGCAGCACGGCCCATGGCACGCCGCCGAGGAAGAGCAGCGGCGAGACGTACTCGCCGTCGACGCGCACGCCCAGGTGCACGCACCCGTCGCAATGACCGCCCGCGCCGACGGCGCCGATCGGGTCGCCCTCCGACACCGCCTCGCCCGCGGAGAGCTCGGTCGACACGGGCTCCATCGAGCTGATGACGCCGTGGCCATGGTCGATCGAGATCACGGGCCGGCCCGCGACCATGCCGGCGAAGGAGACGACCCCCGCCGCCGGCGCCACGATCGTCTCGCCGACGTCGGCACCGAGGTCGACGCCGCGATGGCCGGCCGCGTAAGGGGTCGCCGGGGCCCGGAACGGAGCCGTGACCCTGATGGGCGGCGCGGTCGGCCAGGCCCATGGGCCGCGCTCCACGAGCACGGCGGCCTTCGCGGGGGGCGGAGCGGATGCCGCCGGTCCGACTGGAGCGAAGGCGGCGGCGAGGCCGGCGAGCAGGAGTGCCGTGCAACCGCGCCGCATTCCGCCGGAAGACGTTCGCGGGCGGCGGCGTTCCGGGCGAGGACGGGGCGGTCGGGTCGCTGAGACGATCATGCAGCGATGCTCGCCCGCCCGCGGCATCCGGGACCGCGCGACGGCCGCGCTGCGGCACGTTCCACCGGGCGGCCGGGTTGGGGAGGACAGGTGCCGATGGTAGAGTGTCAGGAGCACCCCGCCCGTCGGGGTGACTACGCGTGCCATTTCGGCCAACGACTCCATTCAGTCTCGACCCAGTTCTCGCGAACTGCACCGGGCGGAGCCGTGCCGGGCACCAGGGTTCCGTCCGCCGGTCGGAGCGTCAACTGAGAACAAAGGAGTACGGCTCATGGCCGTCGTCACCATCCGCCAGCTGCTCGACAGCGGCGTGCACTTCGGGCACCAGACCCGCCGTTGGAACCCGAAGATGAAGCGCTTCATCTTCACCGAGCGTTCCGGCATCTACATCATCGACCTGCAGCAGTCGCTCGCCTTCATCGACAAGGCGTACGACTTCGTCCGCGAGACGGTCGCCCACGGCGGCACCATCCTCTTCGTCGGCACGAAGAAGCAGGCCCAGGAGTCCATCGCCGAGCAGGCGACCCGTGTCGGCCAGCCCTACGTCAACCAGCGTTGGCTCGGCGGCCTCCTCACCAACTTCCAGACGGTCTCCAAGCGCCTCGCGCGCATGAAGGAGCTCGAGGAGCTCGACTTCGAGGGCACCACGAGCGGCTTCACCAAGAAGGAGCTCCTCATCAAGAAGCGCGAGCTCGACAAGCTGCACAAGTCGCTCGGCGGCATCCGCAACCTGTCGAAGACGCCTTCGGCGCTCTGGGTGGTCGACACCAAGAAGGAGCACCTCGCGATCGACGAGGCCAAGAAGCTCGGCATCCCCGTGATCGGCATCCTCGACACCAACTGCGACCCCGACGAGGTCCAGTACCCGATCCCGGGCAACGACGACGCCATCCGCTCCGTCGCGCTGCTGACCCGCATCATCGCGGATGCCGCAGCCGAGGGCCTCATCGAGCGCCACCAGAAGCCCGAAGAGGCCGGCAACGTCTCGGCCGTCGAGCCGCTCGCCGAGTGGGAGAAGGAACTGCTCCAGGCAGGCTCCGAGACCACCCCCGAGCAGGCGTCGGCCGAGACCGAGAAGGTCGCCGAGACCGAGGCCGAGGCCAAGGTCGAGGCCGCCGAGGTCGTCGACGAGGCCGCGACCGAGTCGGCCGACGACGAGGCAGCTGCCGAGGCCGCTGAGCCCGCTGCCGAGGCCGCAGCAGAGTAATTCCGCCGACCAACTCAGACTCAAAGGAGAATGCCGGAAATGGCAATCAGCATCGCCGACATCAAGGCCCTGCGCGAGCAGCTCGGCACGGGCATGGTCGACACCAAGAAGGCGCTCGAGGAGGCCGACGGCGACCTCGAGAAGGCAACTGAGATCCTCCGACTCAAGGGTGCGAAGGGCAACGCGAAGCGTGCCGACCGCTCCACGAGCGAGGGCCTCGTCGCGGCCAAGGAGTCGCCCGCGGGCTACACCCTGATCCAGCTGGCGTGCGAGACCGACTTCGTCGCGAAGAACGAGAAGTTCGTCACGCTCGCCGACAAGGTGCTCGACGCGGTCGCCGCTGCCGGCGCCGTCGACGTCGACGCCGCGCTGGCCGCACCGCTCGACGGCAAGACCGTCGGCGAGGTCATCGACGAGCAGGCCGCCATCCTCGGCGAGAAGGTCGCGCTCACGCGCGCCGTCACGCTGTCGGGTGAGAAGTTCGCGGTGTACCTGCACAAGACGTCGAAGGACCTGCCGCCGCAGATCGGCGTCGTGGTGTCCTACTCGGGCGATGACGAGGAGACCGCTCGCGCGATCGCCCAGCACATCGCGATGTTCGACCCCACGTACCTGACCCGCGACGAGGTTCCGGCCGACGTCGTCGAGAAGGAGCGCGAGATCGTCACCGAGATCAGCCGCAACGAGGGCAAGCCCGAGGCGGCCCTGCCGAAGATCATCGAGGGTCGCCTGACCTCGTTCTTCAAGCAGGTCGCCCTGCTCGAGCAGGACTACGCCCGCGACAACAAGCAGCAGGTCCAGAAGGTCCTGGCCGACGCGGGCATCAACGTGACCGCGTTCGCCCGGTTCAAGGCCACGGCGTAAGCCGAAGTGGAGGAGTCCGGATCGCCTGGCGATCCGGACTCCTTTGCTGTGTCCGCATGAAACCGGGCAGCCGCCGGCCGATCGGCCGCGGAAACCCCTGCACGCCGCGCACTGCGCGGGCGGGCGGGAACCACTAGCTTTGTCTCTCAAGGGGAAGGAACGGTCGGGGATGACGGAACGTAGACGCAGGGTCATGCTCAAGCTCTCGGGGGAGGCGTTCGGCGGAGGCTCGCTCGGCGTGAATCCCGATGTGGTGAGCGCCCTCGCACGAGAGATCGCGGACGCCGCTCGCACGGTCGAGATCGCGATCGTGGTCGGCGGAGGCAACTTCTTCCGCGGGGCGGAACTCTCCCAGCGCGGCATGGACCGCGGCCGAGCGGACTACATGGGCATGCTCGGAACCGTGATGAACTCGCTCGCGCTCCAGGACTTCCTCGAGCAGGCCGGGGCCGAGACGCGGGTGCAGTCCGCGATCTCGATGACCCAGGTCGCCGAGCCGTACATTCCCCGTCGTGCCGAGCGACACCTCGAGAAGGGCCGCGTCGTCATCTTCGGCGCAGGCGCGGGCCTGCCCTACTTCTCGACCGACACGGTCGCCGCGCAGCGCGCCCTCGAGATCGACGCCGACGTCGTGCTCGTCGCGAAGAACGGCGTCGACGGCGTCTACTCCGACGACCCGCGCACGAACCCCGACGCGCACAAGATCGACCGCATCACCTATCAGGAGGCCCTGCAGCGGGGGCTCAAGGTCGTCGACTCCACGGCGTTCAGCCTCTGCATGGACAACGGCATGCCGATGCAGGTGTTCGGCATGTCGCCGGGCGGCAACGTCACCGCGGCGATCCTCGGTGCCGATCTCGGCACCATCGTCAGCAACAGCGAGTCCTCGCCGACTCGATAGACTGTCCCGAGCAGCGAACCGAAGGAGCCACCGTGATCGCGGATGTACTGTCCGATGCCACCGCACGCATGCAGAAGGCCGTCGAGGTCGCGAAAGACGACTTCTCGTCCGTGCGTACCGGCCGTGCCAACCCCCAGCTCTTCCAGAAGATCCTGGTGAACTACTACGGCACGCCCACGCCGCTCGCGCAGCTCGCATCGCTCGCGAACCCCGAGGCCCGCACGCTGGTCGTCACGCCCTACGACAAGAGCGCGCTGAAGGACATCGAGCAGGCGATCCGCGACACCCCGAACCTGGGTGCGAACCCCTCGAACGACGGCAACATCGTGCGCGTCACGCTCCCCGAGCTGACCGAGGAGCGCCGGCGCGAGTACGTCAAGATCGTGAAGTCGAAGGCCGAAGACGCTCGCGTCTCGGTGCGCAACATCCGCCGCAAGGCGAAGGACGACCTCGACTCGCTCAAGGGCGAGGTCGGAGACGACGAGGTCGCTCGCGGCGAGAAGGAGCTCGAGCAGATCACGAAGTCCAACGTGGACGCGATCGACGACGCGTTCAAGCGCAAGGAAGCCGAACTCCTCGAGGTCTGAGGGAAACACGATGTCGGGCGTCCCTGAACACGACGATGCGGACGCCGGGGGGCGGGAGCGCAACGCGCGCCATGAATTCCGGTCGCAGGTCAACGCGAAGAAGGCCGACCTCGAGCGTCAGTTCGAGGCCTCGAAGGCGCAGTTCGATCAGGCGCAGGAGAAGATCCAGGCTCGCACCGGTCGCAATCTGATCGGTGCGATCCTGATCGGGCTCGTCCTCGGCGGCGCCCTCCTGCTGAGCCTGCTCGTGATCAAAGAGCTGTTCATGGTGTTCGCGGTCGTCATCGCCGCGTTCGCCAGCTACGAACTCGCGCAGGCGCTCCGCAAGGGCGGCTACGACGTGCCTCGCATCCCGTCGGTCGTCGTGGCGGTGCTCGCGGTGCCGTTCGCCTACTACGGGGGAGCGGGCGGCCAGTTCCTGGCCGTGCTCGGCGGCATCGTGCTCGTGACGCTCTGGCGGATCGCCGAGCAGGTGTCGTCGCATTCGCGCACGCCCGGCCGGGCGCTCGTGCGCGACATCGCCGCCGGCGCGTTCGTGCAGGGGTACGTGACGTTCCTCGCGACGTTCGCCGTCGTGCTGACCGCCGCCGACGGCGGGCAGTGGTGGACCCTCGCGTTCGTGATCGTGGCGATCTCGGCCGACACGGGGGCCTATGCGTTCGGCCTGATGTTCGGCAAGCACCCGATGGCGCCGGTGATCAGTCCCAAGAAGACGTGGGAGGGCTTCGCCGGGGGCGCGGGTGTGAGCATCGTCGCAGGCGTGCTGCTGTCGGTGCTCCTGCTCGACAACTCGTGGTGGTTCGGCCTCATCTTCGGCATCGCGATCTTCCTCACGGCAACGCTCGGCGACCTCGCGGAGTCGCTGGTCAAGCGCGACCTGGGCATCAAGGACATGAGCTCCTGGCTCCCGGGTCACGGCGGATTCCTCGATCGGCTCGACTCGATCCTGCCGTCGGCCGCAGTCGCGTTCGTGGCGTTCCGCATCTTCGGATGATGCTCGGCGATAATGGGTCGGTGGACTCCACCTTTCCTCGCACGCGAAAGCCCCAGCGCGGGTACAACACGGCCCAGGTCGACGAGTTCCTCCACGTCGCGCGTCGGGCGTACGACGGCACGCCGTTGCCCGACGATCCGCCGCTGAACTCCGAGCGCATCCGCCTGACGGCGTTCGGCATGCAGAAGGGCGGCTACGTCACGGCCGACGTCGATGCCGCCCTCGAACGCCTCGAAGACGCGTTCGCAGCCGACGAGCGCCAGGTCGCCGCACGCCTGCACGGCGATGAGGTGTGGCTCGCCGAGGCCAGGGCGACGGCCCAGGTGGTCTCGAACCGGCTCGCGCGCGATGAGGGGCACCGATTCGACCGGGTGAGTCCGATCGCGCTCGGATACCGGGTTCGCGACGTCGACAAGTTCGCCGACAAGCTCACGCGGTACTTCCGCGACGGCTGGCCGATCTCCGTCGAAGACGTGCGCAGCGTCGTGTTCACGACCCAGCGCGGCGGGTATCGGGAGTCGCAGGTCGACCTCGTGCTCGACGCGGTCGTCGACGTCATGCAGGCCGTCCGCTGAGCGGGCGCGCGACCGGCCGTCGCCGGTCTCCGAGCGGCCCCCGGCTCGGATACACTCGATCCATCGTGGGCAGGCACAACGGAATCGAACCAAGCGTCGAGACGCCGGCCGTGCCGCGACCCGTGTCGACGACGCGGGGTCCGGTCAAGCAGGCTGCGACCGTGCTGTTCGCGTTCTGCGCCGCGCTCGGGTTCGTCGCCGTGAACCTGGTCGATCCCACCGCGCTGGCGACCGCGACGCCCGACCGTGTCGCCTCCGATCGATTCGGCGGCGCCGAGGTCCAGGCGCTCGAGGTCGACGGCGACTACACGCTCGATGCGACGCGTGAGCAGTACGACGTCGAGGCGAAGCCGGCGTACGTCGAGCCGGCGGCGACGAGCGCCGAGGCCGGTTGGGCCCCGCCCGCCGTGACACCCGATCCCGGGTCCGCGCAGGCGTACGCCGCGACCGCCGTGGCAGCCCGCGGCTGGCCGACGACCGAGTTCGACTGTCTCGTCGCCCTCTGGAACAAGGAGTCCGGCTGGCGCGTGAACGCCTACAACGCCGGCAGCGGTGCCTATGGCATTCCGCAGGCGCTGCCCGGCTCGAAGATGGCGTCCGCCGGCGCCGATTGGGAGACCAATGCCGCCACGCAGGTCGAGTGGGGTCTGGGGTACGTCCAGGGCCGATACGGCACGCCCTGCGGCGCGTGGTCGCACTCCGAGTCCTCCGGCTGGTACTGAGCCGCACCGCGCCCGCGCGCATCGGCGCCGGAGCATCAGCGTGCCGGCTCATCGGCTCGAGGCCGGCGGATGCCGCATCCGCATCTAGAATCGAAGGCATGCCGCGCTCGAACCGATCCCATGGGCGCGCGGCCAGGGCTCGCGAGCCGCATCCGGAGCTCGATGTCGAGCGCCTGAGCGCGGGTTGGCGGCGCACCGAGGTCCGCGCCGGCCGCGAATGGAACGTCCAGCCCGTGTCCGAGGCGCAGGCGGTGAAGACCTACCTGTGCCCGGGCTGTTCGCTCGAGGTGGCGACGGGGGTCGCGCATGTGGTCGTGTGGCGCGCCGACGGCGTGCTCGGCGACGCGGCCGACCTCGCCGCGCGACGTCACTGGCATCTGCACTGCTGGAGGATGGGGGCTCGATGAGCAGCACCGAACCGATCGAGATCCGCGCGGGCGTCGAGCTGCCCGCGAACCGGGAGGAGGTCCGCCTGCACACCGCAGACGGGCTGACGCTCCTGGGCGAGCTCGCGACACCGGTCGACCGACCACCGGTCGCGACGCTCGTCACGCTGCATCCGCTGCCCACGGCGGGCGGATTCATGGACTCGCACATCCTGCGCAAGGCCGCGGCGAGGCTCCCGGCGCTTGCCGACCTCGCCGTGCTCCGCTTCAACACGCGGGGCACGACCTCGCCCCGTGGCACGAGTGACGGCGCGTTCGGCGAGGGCGTCGCCGAACGCGAAGACGTCGCGGCCGCGATGGCGTTCGTCGCGCAGCGCGGGCTTCCGAACCCGTGGCTGGTCGGCTGGTCGTTCGGCACCGAACTCGCGCTGAAGTACGGCCTCGAGCACGACATCGCGGGGGCCGTGCTGCTCTCGCCTCCGCTGCATCGCACGACCGATGACGAACTGCGGCGCTGGAACGACTCGTCGGTGCCCGTGGTCGCGCTGATCCCCGAGCTCGACGACTACCTGCGGCCGGATGCCGCGGCCGAGCGATTCGCGGTGGTTCCACGTATTCGACGCATCGACGTCGAGGGCGGCCGCCACCTCTGGGTGGGGGAGTCGCAGACCCGGCGGGTACTCGATGAGATCGTGGCAGCAGTGAACCCCGCGGCATCCCCGCTGCCGACGACGTGGCCGGTGGCAGCGCCGACCGCCGGCTGATCCGGGCCGCCGACCGAGTCCGCCGAGTCGGCACGGCGAGTGCGCGGTCGCCGCGACGGCAAGCTCAGAGCGTGTTCTGGCGCGGGATGACGACCTGCTTGATGATGAGCAGCACCGATGCCGCCACGGGAATGGCGACGAGCGCGCCGAGGATGCCGAGGAGCGTGCCACCGGCCAGCGCGGCGATGACCACGAGGGCGCCGGGGACCTTGACGGCGCGGTTCATGATGCGCGGGCTCAGCACGTATGCCTCGACCTGCATGTAGACGAGGTAGTAGATGGCCGCGACCAGTGCGGTGAGCGGTGACCCCAGGCCGGGGATGAGGCAGACGAGCACGATGACGACCGACGCCGAAAGCGTGCCGACCAGCGGCACGAGCGAGAACATGAAGGCGATGAAGGCCAGCACGGCGGGGAAGGGCGCCTGGATGATCGAGAGGAAGATGAAGCTCAGCACGCCGTTGCAGGCGGCCAGCCCCGCCTGGCCGAGCACGTAGCGACCGACGGACTGCGTGATCTGCTCGGTGAGGTCGGCGAACCGTGCGCGGCGCGAAGCCGGCACGAGCTGGTACGCGGTGTGCTTCATCGCATTGAGCGACGCCGAGAAGTACAGCGTGAGGATGAAGACGATGATCGCGGCGAAGATGCCGGCGCCGATGGCCACGGCGACCTGGAACACGCCGCCCGCGAGCTCGGAGAGCTTCTCGGGGTTCGTGAAGAAGTCCGTGATGGCCGTGGTCGCCTGGTTGAAGATCTCCTCGATCTTGACCTGCGGGAACTGCTGGGAGAGTGCCTCGACCCAGTCGGTCGAATTCACGCGTTCGACGATCGAGGGCACCTCTTCGACGAGCTGGCTGACCTGCTCGACGATGATCGGCACGACCGCGAGCACGAGCGCGGCGAGGATGAGCCCGACGCCGGTCATGACGATGAGGATCGCCGCCCAACGGGGAAGCCCCCGGCGCTCGAGCCACCCGATGGCGGGCTCGAGGCCGAGGGCCAGGAAGAGCGCCGCACCCACATATGTGAGCACGGTAGACAGGCTGGCGATCGACGTGAGGATGAGGATGCCCACGCCGACGCCGAGCGTGCCGGCGAGGCCGATTCGGAACGCGTTCTGGATCTTCACCGGCCCCGCCGCTCGGTCTACGCGCGGCTCGCCGCGGCGACCTGCTCGGCCTGGGTGAGCACGCCGCGGAGGCTCTCGAAGTAGCCCGCCACCGCGTCGCGTTCGATCTTGATCTGCGAGAGGCGGTCTTCGGCGTCGGCGACGAGTGCACGGGTGCGCTCCTCGGCGTCGGCGATGAGCTTGCGGGCCTGCGCATGCGCGTCGGCGATGCGGTCGCGTGCCTCGTCGTCGGCCTTGTCGCGGACCGCGGCGATCTCGGTGCGAACCTGGGTCTCGAGGCGCTCGGCCTCGGCGCGGCTGTCGGCCGTGCGTGCGACGGCCTCGGCGAGTTCTGCGTTCGCGTCGTCGAGGAACTTCTGGGTCTCGGCGACGGCGGACTGGTGCGTGGTGAGCAGCTCCTGCTCGGCCTCGTCGCGCTTGGTGGCCAGCTCGGCCTCGAGGTCGAGGTGGGCCTTCTCGATCTCACGACGCATGCGGTTGACCTCGTGCGTGGTCTTCTTGCGCATGGAGGTGAGCTGGTTGTCGAGGTCGATGCGCGACTGTTCGGACTCGGCGTCGAAGTCGGCGCGGGCCTGCTCCTGCTCGAGGGCGAGGTCGGCGCGCATCTGGTCGAGGTCGGCGGCGTGCTTGGCGCGAAGCCGCTCGAGCTCGTGCTGGAGCTTGAGGCGTGCGGCCTCGGCCTCGCGGGCGAGGTCGACCTCGGTCTGCTCGCGCTGCTGGGCGAGTTCGGCCTTGCTCGCCGCGAGCTCGCGGTCGAGGTCGGTGCGGGCCTGCTCGAGCTCGTGCACGAGTGCGGCTCGGCGCTCGTCGATCTCGGCCTCGATGGCGGCGCGCGCCTCGGCGGCCTCGCGCTCGAGGTCGAGGCGGGACTGCTCGGTTTCGGCCGCGAGGTCGATGCGGGCCTGCTCGGTCTCCTTGGCGAGCTCGGCGCGGGCGCGGTCGAGCTCGATCGCGACCTCGGCGCGGGTCTGCTCGGTCTCCTGAGCGAGGCCGGCGGCGGTCGCACGGGCCTCGGTGGCCTCGGTGTTCGCGGCGAGGAGGATCTCGGAGGCCTTGCGCTCGGCGCCCGCGACGGCGGCGGATGCATCGCGCTTGGCGCTCGTGCGGAGCTCGGCGGCCTCGGTGTTCACGGCGCCGCGGATGGCGGCGGCGTCGCGGGCGGCGTCCTGGCGGAGCTGCTCGCTCGCCTCGTGCGCGCGCGAGACCATGTCGTCGGCCTCGGAGCGGGCGTTCTCGAGCACCCGCGCCGCCTGGGCCTTCGCCTCGCTGAGCGTGCGCTCGGCGAGCTCGTGCGCGTCGGAGCGGAGCAGGTGCACCTCGTCTTCGGCGGCACGACGCAGCTTCTCGGCGTCGATGTCGGCCTGCGCGATGAGGCGCGTGGACTGCTCCTCGGCGACACGGAGCGTGTTCTCGAGCTTCGTGCCGAGGCCCGAGAAGGTGGGGCTGCCGACCTCTTCGAGTTCGGCGCTCAACTCCTCGATGCGGGCGAGGAGTCGCTTCTGCTCCTTCGTCTGCTCGGCGAGCTGGTTGTTCGCGGTGATGATGTCTCGACGCAGGCCATTGATGCTCTTGTCGACTTCGTCTTTGTCGTATCCACGGAATACCTGCGTGAACTCGGTCTCTTCGACGGCCAATTCTTCCTCCGGGCTCTGTCCCGCGTCGTGGGGGCGCATGCGGGAATCCATCGATTCTACGGGGATGTTCCGACACGTTCGCACGTTCACGGCATGCACGGTGGATTCGAGTCTCCAGCCATGCGTGGGGCGACTCCCAGACTCGAGCCGGTAGGCTTGGTTGTCTTTGTTCAACGCCGCATCCAGCGGCACCGGAGGTAACGTGCGATTCGTCTTCGCCATCCTGGCTTTCGCCGCCGCCGCAGTGATGATCGGGTTCGGCATCGCGCAGCGCACGGTGTTCCTCGAGCCGGACCGCGTCTCGCTGACGTCGTCGATCGAGTCCGACGTCGCCTACGTCGTCGTGGAGCCGAGCGCGCTCGACGCCTACGAGGGCAAGCAGACGCTCACGGTCTCGGGGTCCGAGTTGGTCTTCCTCGCGTACGGGCGCATGAGCGATGTCGTCGCGTGGATCGGCGACGACGGCTACGAGTCGATCGGCTTCGACGCCGAGAGGGGCGAGCTCGTGACGACCGACGCGGCCGACCGTGCGGCCGCGGCCGCGGCCGAGGGCGAGGCCGAGACCGACGAACCGGAGACCGACGAGACCACGTCGCCGACGTCGCGCCCTGCTCCGTCCGCGACGCCGGCGCCGACGCCCGAGCCCACCGCCGCTCCGACCGAAGAGGCCGACACCGATGGCGAGGTCGTCGTCGATCCGGCCGCGAACCCCGCGGGCTCCGATCTCTGGCTCGACGAGATCTCGGGCGAGCGCTCGGTCACGACGACCATCGACGTACCTGAGGACATCGCCGTGCTCGTCGCATCCGATGGCACCAACCCGGCACCGTCGAAGGTCTCGCTGACCTGGCCGCTCGACAACGCGACCCCGTGGGCGGGTCCGCTGCTCGCCGGCGGCGGCGCGCTCTTCCTCGTCGGCATCGCGCTCGTGATCTCCGGGTTCGTGCACCACCGTCGCTCGCGCGGCCCGCGCCGCAACCAGGGTGGTCGCACGAAGCTCCCGAGCGGCCCGAAGCCCCCTGCGTTGCGCCGCAGCCAGCTCGGCGGCCGGCGTGCGATCGGGCGGGCGAAGCGGGTGGCGCTGCTGCCGGTGCTCGTCATTCCCGTGCTCGCGTTCACCGCGTGCTCATCCGACTACTGGCCGAGCTTCGAGCAGCCGCCTGCGACCACGGCGCCGTCGACGACCGAGCCGCCGCTCGACCCCGCCGCGACCGAGGAGCCGGACGCCGGCGAGCCCGTGGCCGAACCGCTCGTGCCCGCCGTGACCGTTCCGCAGATGGAACGCATCATGACCGAGGTCGCGACGACCGCGGCCGACGCCGATGCCGCGCTCGATGCGGGCGCGGCGGCCGATCGGTTCACCGGTCCGGCGCTCGAGGCGCGCAAGGCGAACTACGCGATCCGCACGAGCCTGCCCGACCAGCCCGGCCCGGTGCCGGTGCCCGCCACCACGCCGACGCTGATCCTGCCGCAACAGGTCGCGGGCTGGCCGACGACGGGGCGCACGGTGCTCGTGGTCGCGCAGCCCTCCGACGACGAGACGGTCGCCCCGACCGCGTTGTTCCTGCAGCAGATGTCGCCGCGCGAGAACTACAGGGCCGTCTACGCCATGGCGTTGGCTCCCGACGCCGAGGTGCCGGAGGTCGCACCCGCGAGCATCGGCGCGCCGCTCATCTCGCCCGAGTTCAAGGGCCTCGTGATGCAGCCCGATCAGGTCGGTGCCGCGTATGCCGACGTGCTCATCAAGGGCGCGGACTCCGAGTACGCCGACATGTTCGACTCCGACGGCGACCTGCTGCAGCAGCAACTCGGCGTCGAGGGGCAGCAGGCCACCCGCGACGACCTGCACGCCGAATCGCCGACGGCCGACATCGCCTTCTCGAACAAGGTCGGCGACGGCCCCACCATCGCGCTCGCGACGAACGACTCGGGCGCCCTCGTGACGGCCGACATCGTGCAGACCGAGAACGTGACGCCGAACGACGGCGGCACGATCGGCTTCAAGGAGGGCTCGCCAGGCGCGGCGCTCTCGGGATTCACCGGCAAGAGCGCCAAGGGCGTGCAGCGCATCATCGACATCCAGATGGTGTTCTACGTTCCGGCCGTCGGTTCAGAAGACAAGATCCGACTCCTCGGCTGGTCCGAGGGTCTCATCGGAGCATCGGAGGTACCGTGACCGACCCCACCCCGCACGCCGCGCTTCGCGGCGCGGTCGACCTGTCGTCGCTCGTGCAGCGCCCGCAGCAGCAGAACGCCGCCGCGCCCCCGGCGGGCGCGGGCGGTGACCAGGTCGTCTTCCAGACCGATGACTCCGGCTTCGGCGCCGCCCTCGAGCTGTCGCGCACCGTCCCGGTCGTCGTGGCCGTCTGGGCCACCTGGAGCGAGCCCTCCACGGGGCTCGTCGAGACCCTCGAGCGCCTCGTGAGGGCGCGCGGCGGCCGTCTCGTGCTCGCCGCGGCCGATGCCGACCGCAGCCCGCAGCTCGTGCAGGCCTTCCAGGTGCAGTCCGTGCCGACGGTCGTCGCCGTCGTCGCGGGCCAGCCCGTTCCGCTCTTCGCGGGCGTGCAGCCCGAGGAGGTCATCGACCAGGTCTTCGACCAGCTGCTCGAACTCGCGTCGCAGCACGGCGTGACCGGTTCGGTTCCGGTGCCGGATGCCTCCGCCGAGGGCGAGACCGATTCCACCGAGCAGGCGCCCGCCGAGCCCCCGCTGCCGCCCCTGCATCAGGAGGCGTACGACGCCATCGAGCGCGGTGACTTCGCGGCCGCGGCTTCGGCCTACAAGACGGCGATCGCGCAGGACCCGCGCGACCAGATGGCCATCGCCGGCCTCGCGCAGGCGAACCTGCTCGGCCGCCTGAACGGCAAGACGCTCGACTCGATCCGCAACGCGGCCGCCGCGGGGCCCGACGACCTGCAGGCGCAGCTCGACGTCGCCGACCTCGACCTCTCGGGCGGGCATGTCGACGACGCCTTCGACCGGCTGCTGTCGATGTTCCCGAAGCTCGACGCCGACCAGAAGAAGCTCGTGCGCGAGCGCCTGGTCGAGCTGTTCGAGGTCGTCGGCACCGAGGACCCGCGCGTCGCGGTCGCGCGGCGACGGCTCACGAACCTGCTCTTCTGAGACGCGCGCAGCGCTCGCACGACGAAGGCCCCGCCCGATCGGCGGGGCTTTCGTCGTCTACTCCAACGTGAACCAGACCGCGCCGAGCGGCGGAAGCGTGAACTCGGCCGACGCGGGGCGCTCCGACCAGGGCGTGTCGGTCGCGTCGACCGCGCCGAGGTTGCCGACTCCCGAGCCGCCCCACTGCGCGGCATCCGAGTTCAGCACCTCCCGCCAGCGACCCGCGAAGGGCAACCCGAGCCGGAATCGTTCGTGCGGCATGCCGGCGAAGTTCACGATGCAGAGCAGGGGCCGGCGATCGCGGTCGTAGCGGAGGAACGCGACGACGTTCTGCTGGGCGGCGCCGCCCTCGACCCACTCGAAGCCCGCCGCGTCGTCGTCGAGCTGCCAGAGCGCTGCATGATCGCGATACGTGCGGTTCAGGGCGCCGACGAACTCGGCGAGCTCCTTGTGGCTCGGCTGCTCGAGGATCCACCAGTCGAGTCCGCGCTCCTCGCTCCACTCGGAGAGCTGGCCGAACTCCTGGCCCATGAACAGCAGTTGCTTGCCGGGGTGCGCCCACATGAACGAGAGGTAGGCGCGCACGTTGGCGAGTTGCTGCCAGTGGTCGCCCGGCATCTTGCGGATGAGCGAGCCCTTGCCGTGCACGACCTCGTCGTGGCTGATCGGCAGCACGAAATGCTCGCTGAACGCGTAGAGGAACGAGAACGTGAGGTCGTGGTGGTGGTGCGAGCGGTACATCGGGTCCTTCGCGATGTACTGCAGGGTGTCGTGCATCCAGCCCATGTTCCACTTGTAGCCGAACCCGAGGCCGCCGCCCGAGGTCGGGGCGGTGACGCCGGGGAACGAGGTGGACTCCTCGGCGATCATGACGATGCCGGGATTGCGCTTGTAGGCCGTGGCCGTGGCCTCCTGCAGGAACCCGATGGCCTCGAGGTTCTCGCGTCCGCCATGGATGTTCGGCTCCCACTCGCCGGCTTCGCGCGAGTAGTCGAGGTAGAGCATCGAGGCGACGGCGTCGACGCGCAGCCCGTCGACGTGCATCTCCTCGAGCCAGAACAGGGCGTTCGCGACGAGGAAGTTGCGCACGCGCGGGTTGCCGAAGTCGAAGACGTAGGTGCCCCAGTCCTTCTGCTCGCCGCGGCGCGGATCGGGGTGCTCGTAGAGGGCCTCGCCGTCGAATCGTGCAAGCGCCCATTCGTCCTTCGGGAAGTGCCCCGGCACCCAGTCCATGATCACGCCGTAGCCGGCCTGGTGCAGCCGGTCGATGAGGTACCTCAGGTCGTCGGGGGGGCCGAAGCGGCTGGTGGCGGCGAAGTAGCCGGTCACCTGGTAGCCCCAAGACCCGCCGAACGGATGCTCCGCCAGCGGCATGAACTCGACATGCGTGTAGCCGAGCCATCCGAGGTACTCGATGAGCTCGTCGGCGACGTCGCGGTAACCGCGACCCGGGCGCCAGGAGCCGAGGTGCATCTCGTAGATGCTCATCGGACGCTCGTGGGCGTTCGTCGCGGCGCGCTGCGCCAGCCAGGCGCCGTCGCTCCACTCGTGCGTGGTCGACGACACGACGGAGCCGGTCGCGGGCGCCACCTCGGCCTGCTGCGCCATCGGGTCGGCCTTCATGCGCCAGGAGCCGTCGCCCGTGAGCAGTTCGAACTTGTAGACGGTGCCGGGTTCGACGTCGGGCACGAAGAGCTCCCAGACGCCGGATGCCCCCATGCTGCGCATGGCATGCGAGCTCCCGTCCCAGCGGTTGAAGCCGCCGACCACGCGCACCGCCTGTGCGCGCGGGGCCCAGACGGTGAAGGAGGTGCCGTCGACGGATCCGTCGACGCCCCAGTGGGCGCGATGGTGGGCGCCGATCACCCGCCAGAGCTCCTCGTGGCGACCCTCGCCGATGAGGTGCAGATCGAGTTCGCCGATGCTCGGCGCGAAGCGGTAGGGGTCGTCGCTCGTCCAGGAGTCGTCGCCGTAGCGCGCGCCGATGCGGTAGTCGCGCAGGCCCGCCCGTGCCGTGCCGCCCCAGATGCCGTGGCCGAGGTGCTCCAGCGGCAACGCCGAGCCGTCGTCGAACACGGCCTCGACGGCGTCGGCGAGCGGGCGCCGGGTGCGGATGACCGTCAGCTCGCCGGCATCGGCCGACCCCGCGGCATCCGTCGCCGAAGCCGCCAGCGGGTGCTGGCCGAGCACCGAGTGCGGGTCGGCGTGCCGGCCCTCGGCGACGGCCTGCAGCACGTCGTCGGCGACCGCGGGCCCGGCGGGAGGCGTCTGCTCAGTCATCGGAACCACGGACCACGTGCAGCACGTGCGCCGGGCGCGTGAAGGCGTCGAGCCGGACGTAGTTCGCATCGCCCCACTGCCAGCGGTGGCCGGTGACCAGGTCTTCGACGGTGAAGCGGATGCCGGGCGCGAGGCCGATGGCGGCGAGGTCGAGGTGCACGGTGGTCTCCCTGACGGAATGGGGGTCGACGTTCGCGACGACGATGATCGTGTCGTCGAGTCCGTCGGGGGTGAACCGGCCCTCGAGATGCTTCGAGTACACGAGCACGGCATCGTCGTCGCTCGTGTGGAACCGGATGTTGCGCAGCTGCCCGAGCGCGGGGTGGGCCGAGCGGATGCCGTTCAGGATGCCGAGGTAGAGCGCGAGCGAGCGCCCCTCGGCCTCCGCTGCGGCGAAGTCGCGCGGCTTGTACTCGTACTTCTCGTTGTCGATGGCCTCTTCGGCACCCGGGCGTGCGACGGACTCGAAGAGCTCGAAGCCCGAGTAGACGCCCCAGCTGGGCGCGGCGGTCGCCGCGATCGTGGCACGCACCGTGAAGGCGGCGGGACCGCCGAACTGGAGGTACTCGGTGAGGATGTCGGGCGTGTTCACGAACAGGTTCGGTCGCATGAAGTCGGCCGTCTGCTGGGAGACGCTCGTGAGGAACTCCTCGAGCTCCTCCTTCGTGTTGCGCCAGGTGAAGTAGGAGTACGACTGCTGGAAGCCGACCATCGCGAGCGCCTGCATCATCGCCGGGCGGGTGAAGGCCTCGGCGAGGAAGACGACGTCGGGGTCGGTCGCGTTGATCTCGCCGATGAGGCGTTCCCAGAAGGCGAGCGGCTTCGTGTGCGGGTTGTCGACGCGGAAGATTCGCACGCCCTGCTTCATCCAGTGCCGCACGATGCGCTCGACCTCGGCGAGGAGGCCGTCGGGGTCGAGGTCGAAGTTGACCGGGTAGATGTCCTGGTACTTCTTCGGCGGGTTCTCCGCGTAGCGGATGCTGCCGTCGGGCAGGGTCGTGAACCACTCGGGGTGCTCGTGCACCCACGGGTGGTCGGGCGACGCCTGCAGGGCGAGGTCGAGCGCGACCTCGATGCCGAGCGCGTTCGCGCGGCGCACGAAGGCGCGGAAGTCGGCGAGGGTGCCGAGGTCTGGATGGATCGCGTCGTGCCCGCCGGGCGTGCCGTCGGCGAGGGGCCCGCCGATGGCCCATGGCGAACCCGGATCGCCGGGCGCCGGGTCGAGCGTGTTGTTCGGCCCCTTGCGGTTCGTCTCGCCGATCGGGTGGATGGGCGGCAGGTAGAGCACGTCGAAGCCCATGGCGGCGACGCCGTCGAGCCGCTTCATCGCGGTGCGGAAGGTGCCCGACCTCCAGGTGCCGTTCTTCAGCCGCTTCGCGCCCTCGGACCGCGGGAAGAACTCGTACCACGAGCCGACGCCGGCCCTGCGGCGCTCGACGCGGATCGCGTGCTCCTCGGACTCGGTCGCGAGCAGCGCGAGCGGCCGCGTCTCGAACTCGGCGAGCGCGGGGTCGTCGACGAGGGCGCGCCGGTCGGCGACGGATGCCGCGGGGTCGCGGAGCCTCGTCGCGACGGCGCCGAGGCGCTTGCGCACCGGTGCGGGGCGGGACTTCTCGGTCACCGCGCGATCGAGCAGCCGCGCGCCGATCTCGAACATGAGCTCGACGTCGACGCCGGCGTCGACCTTCAGCGCGGCATCGTGGCGCCAGGTGCCGATCTCGTCGTCGAAGCCGGTGACATGCCAGGTCCACTCGCCGGTCTCGTCGAGGAGGGCCTTCGCCTCCCACCGGTCGGTGCCGGGCGCGGTGAGCAGCATGCGCTCGCGGCGCACCTCGCCGGAGGGCGCCGTGAGCACGAGCATCGCGCCGACCTGGTCGTGACCCTCGCGGAACACGTTCGCCCGGAACGGGACGACCTCGCCCTCGAACGCCTTCGGCTGCCAGCGCGGATCGGGCAGCGCGGGGGAGAGCCGGGTGACGGGGATGCGGCCGGCGCGAACGGTACGGGAGCTCACGCAATCGACCGTAGCGCGGAATGCCTCCGCGGGTGTGCCCCGCCGTTCACACATTCGACACGCACGGGCCGTAGGTTTGGTGGGGTGAAGCCCATTCGCAAGTTCACCGTCCGTGCCGTCGTCCCCGCCCCGCTGGCCGCACTCGAGGAGCTCGCCGCGAACCTGCGGTGGTCCTGGCACGAGCCCACGCGCCGGTTGTTCGAGGCCATCGATCCCGAGCTCTGGCGCGCGTCCAATCGCGACCCGGTCACGCTGCTCGGCGAGGTCGCGCCCGAGCGGCTGGACGCGCTCGCCGCCGACGAGGGCTTCGTGCAGTGGGCCGAGCGCGAGCGCGCAGGCCTCAGGGACTACCTCGACGAGCCGCGCTGGTTCCAGTCGCTCGGCGCCGAGGTGCCGCGCACCATCGCGTACTTCTCGCCGGAGTTCGGCATCACCGCGGCGCTGCCGCAGTACTCGGGCGGTCTCGGCATCCTCGCCGGCGACCACCTGAAGGCGGCATCCGACCTCGGCGTGCCGCTCATCGGCGTCGGGCTGTTCTACAAGGCCGGCTACTTCTCGCAGTCGATCACCGACGACGGCTGGCAGCAGGAGCGCTATCCGGTGCTCGACCCCGACGGACTGCCGCTGTCGATGCTGCGCCACCCCGACGGCACCCCGGTGCAGGTCACGCTCGCGCTGCCCGACGACGCCGAACTGCACGCCCGCGTCTGGACGGCCGCCGTCGGCCGCATCCCGCTGCTCATGCTCGACACCGACATCCCGGCCAACACCGATGCGCTGCGGTCGGTGACCGACCGGCTCTACGGCGGCGGCGGCGAGCACCGCCTGCTGCAGGAGCTGCTGCTCGGCGTCGGCGGTGCGCGCGCGGTCAAGCTGTACACCGAGCTGGCCGGCCGCCCGCTGCCCGACGTGTTCCACATGAACGAGGGTCACGCCGGCTTCCTCGGGCTCGAGCGCATCTCCACGCATATCGGCGAGGGGCTCTCGTTCGCCGAGGCGCTGCAGCTCGTGCGCGCCGGCACCGTGTTCACCACGCACACGCCGGTGCCCGCCGGCATCGACCGCTTCGATCGCGCGCTCGTCGAGCGCTACCTCACCTCGTCGCTGCTGCCGGGCGTCGACCTCGCCGACGCACTCGCCCTCGGCGTCGAGCCCGGAGCGGACCCCGCGACGAGCGCGTTCAACATGGCCGTCATGGGCCTGCGCCTCGCGCAGCGCGCGAACGGCGTCTCGAAGCTGCACGGCGAGGTGAGCCGGCGCATGTTCGGCGACCTCTGGCCGGGCTTCGACCGCGACGAGGTGCCGATCGCGTCCATCACGAACGGCGTGCACGCGCCGACGTGGACCGACCCGGCGTTGCTCGCGCTCGCCGAGTCCAACCTCGGCACCGGCGACACCGAGCATGCCGACTGGCGCAGCGACGCGGTCTCCGACGCCGAGTTCTGGAATGTCAAGCGCTCCATGCGCCTCCAGCTCGTCGAGGACGCCCGTCGTCGTCTGGCCACGGCCTGGAGCGAGCAGCACGCCGGCGCGCAGCCGCCGAAGTGGGTCGGCCGCGTGCTCGATCCCGACACCCTGACGGTCGGCTTCGCTCGCCGGGTGCCCACGTACAAGCGGCTGACGCTCATGCTGCAGGATCCCGAGCGGCTGAAGGCGATCCTCACCGACCCCGTTCGGCCGGTGCAGTTCGTGATCGCGGGCAAGTCGCACCCAGCCGACGACGAGGGCAAGCGCCTCATCCAGAAGCTCGTGCAGTTCGCCTCGCAGCCCGAGCTGCGCGAGCGCATCGTCTTCCTGCCCGACTACGACATGGGCATGGCCGAGCTGCTCTACCCCGGCTGCGACGTCTGGCTGAACAATCCGCTCCGTCCGCTCGAGGCCTGCGGCACCTCCGGCATGAAGGCGGCCATGAACGGCGCCCTGAACCTGTCGATCCTCGACGGATGGTGGGCCGAGTACGCGGGTGACGACTTCGGCTGGGTCATCCCGTCTGCGGATGCCGCCGGCGATGCCGGTGAACGCGACGCGCTCGAGGCGGCATCGCTCTACGACCTGCTCGAGCACCGGGTCGCGACGCGCTACTACGAGCACGACGACGACGGCGTGCCCGTCGAGTGGGTGCGGCGGGTGCGCACGACGCTCAGCACGCTCGCCCCCGAACTCGGCGCCGACCGCATGGTCAAGCAGTACGTCGAGGAGCTCTACCGGCCCGCCGCGGAGCAGGCCGAGCGCGTCGCGGCCGACAACGACCGGGGTGCGAGGGAGCTCGCCGCGTACCGTGACCGCGTGCGGGAGGCCTGGCCGCGTGTGCAGGTCGTGCATGTCGAGTCCGGGGGAGTGGAGTCGCCGCACGTCGGCGACGAGCTGCGACTGCGCGCGCACGTGGACCTCGGCGGGCTCGCCCCCGACGATGTCGTGGTCGAGGCGGTGCACGGTCGCAGCAGGTCCGACGAGCGCATCGAGCACGCGCAGCGCACGGCACTGGCTCCGGCGGTGTCGGGCACCGACGCGGGCGGGGCCGACGGTCCGCAGCTGTTCACCGGGTCGATCGTGCTCGACCGCGCAGGGGCGTTCGGCTACACGGTGCGCGTCGTGCCGAGGCATCCGCTGCTCGCGTCGGTCGCCGAGCTCGGGCTGGTCGCGCTCGCCGGCTGAGCGGCCGACGGCTCGAGGACTCAGCGACTCCGTGCGATGGGCGCGTAGCGGCCGGACGTGACCGCGAGCAGGTCGTCGGGCGCGAGTTCGAGGTCGAGTCCGCGGCGCCCGCCCGACACGAACACGCTCTCGCAGACGATGGCCGATTCGTCGAGCACGGTCGGCAGGGGCGTCTTCTGCCCGATGGGGCTGATGCCGCCCACGACGTAGCCCGTCTTGCGCTCGGCCACGGCGGGGTCGGCCATCTCGGCGCGCTTGCCGCCGAGCGCGTGGGCGAACGCCTTCAGGTCGAGCTGCATCGCGACCGGAACGATCGCGACCGCGAGCGCGCCGTCGACCGAGGCGAGCAGGGTCTTGAAGACGAGGTCGGGGTCGATGCCGAGCTTCTCGGCGGCCTCCAACCCGTAGGCGGCCGCGCGCGGATCGTGCTCGTAGGCGTGCGTGCGGAATGCGACGCCGGCCCCGGTCAGCGCGACGGTCGCCGGCGTTCCGGCCGAGGCATCCGCCCGCTTCTTCATCAGAGGCGACCGCTCACGGCCGCGGGCGCGTCGCTCGTCGCGTCGCCGAGCGCGCGGTAGAGCAGCATCGACTGCGCGGGAACGGAGACGCGCTCGCCCGGAAGGTGCTCGCTGGCCTCGGTGACGGGGTGCTCGTCTGAGGAGTCCCAGAGCAGCATGTAGCCGGTCACGCCGTCGTGCGCGGGCAGCACGACCTCGGTCGGCTCCTCGTGGGCGTGCACGACGAGCAGGATGCGGTTGAACTCCTCGACCTCGGGCGTGGACGCCGCGAGGTACTGCAGCGTGCGCTCCGAGGGGTCGTTCCAGTCGTCGATCGTCATGGTCTCGCCGTCGGCGGTGTACCAGTCCATCTGCGACGCGCTCGGGGTGGTCTCGCCGAAGACGCCGAAGCGCACCGGGCGGATCGCCGGGTTGTCGCGGCGAAGGTGCACGAGTCGCCTCGCTGTCGCCTCGAGCCCGGCGTCGCGATCGTCGGCGGACCACGAGAGCCAGGTCAGGTCGGAGTCCTGGCAGTACGCGTTGTTGTTGCCGCGCTGGGAGCGCCCGTACTCGTCGCCCGCGGTGAGCATCGGCACGCCGGCCGAGAGCAGCAACGTGCCGAGCAGGTTCCGGATGCTGCGCCGACGCGCCGCGAGCACCGAGACGTCGTCGGTGTCGCCCTCGACGCCGTGGTTGTACGAGTTGTTGTTGTCGGTGCCGTCGCGGTTGTCCTCGCCGTTGCCGAGGTTGTGCTTGACGTCGTAGGCGGTGAGGTCGGCGAGGGTGAAGCCGTCGTGCGCGGTGATGAAGTTGAGGCTCGCGAGCGGGCCGCGTTCGCGCGTGAACGTGTTCGCCGACCCGGCGAGGCGGGTCGCGAACCGGCCGATGCCGCTGCCCGCGTCGCCGGTCTCGCGTTCGCGGCGCAGGTCGCCGAGCCAGAAGTCGCGCATGCGGTCGCGGTAGCGGTCGTTCCACTCGATGAAGCCGCGCGGGAAGTTGCCGGTCTGCCAGCCGTCGGGGCCGACGTCCCACGGCTCGGCGATGAGCTTGGTCGTGCCGAGCACCGGGTCGGCGAGCATGGCCTGCAGCAGCGGATGGTCGGGCGTGTAGCCGCCGTGGTCGTCGCGGCCGAGCGTGGCCGCCAGGTCGAGGCGGAATCCGTCGACCTGCAGTTCGTCGGCGAAGTACCGCATGGAGTCCAGCACGAGGCGCCGGGGCTCCTCGCGTCCGAAGTCGAGGGTGTTGCCGCATCCGGTGGTGTCGACGTAGCGCCCGTGCGCGTCGTGCCGGTAGTAGGCGGCGTTGTCGATGCCGCGGAACGAGTGGGTCGGGCCCTGTCGCCCCTCTTCGGCCGTGTGGTTGTAGACGACGTCGAGCACGACCTCGAGGCCGGCCCCGTGCAGGCGACGCACCATGTCGGCGAACTCGCGGCGCACGGCGACGGCGCCCTGCGCGCGGGCGGCCGCGGTCGCGTACGGCGCGTGCACGGCGAAGAACGCGAGGGAGTTGTAGCCCCAGTAGTTCACGCGGCCCTGGCGCTTCAGGCGGTGCTCGGAGGCGAAGGCGTGCACCGGCAGCAGTTCGACGGTCGTGACGCCGAGGCCCGTCAGGTACTCGATCGACGCGTCGTGGCCGAGCCCCGCGTAGGTGCCGCGCAGCGCCTCGGGCACCGCCGGGTTGAGCTTGGAGAACCCGCGCACATGCGCCTCGTAGACGACCGTGTGGTCGAGGGGAACGCGGGGCTTGGCTGCGCCGGCCCAGTCGAAGGGGTCGCCGGCCGACCCGCCGTCGCCGTCGCCGCCATCGCCACCGCTCGCGAGGTCGCTCGCGAGCGGGCCGAGCGCGACGCCGCGCCAGGACCCGTCGCCGACCGCGGCGAGACCGCGGGCGTACGGGTCGAGCAGAGTCTGCGCCGGGTTGAAGGCGTGCTCGACGCCGGTCGGGCCGTCGACGCGCAGGCCGTAGCGGGTGCCGGGCGTCAAGGCGGGCGAGGATCCCTGCCAGACGCCGTGCTCGTCGCGTGCGAGGGCGACCCGGTCGCTGGCCCAGCCGGCGTCGGCGCGATCGAACACCTCGAGCTCGATCGAGGTCGCATGTTCGGACCACACCCGCACCGTGCCCCCGTCGGCACCGGCGGTCGCGCCCAGATCGCGGAGGGGATCGCTCGAAGACATGCGATCTAGAGTAGTTCTCGGCGGACGGAAGGAATGCGCATGGCGGTCTACCTCGACCACGCGGCGACCACGCCCATGCGGCCGGAGGCCGTCGAGGCGATGGTCGACGCCATGCGACTCGTCGGCAATCCCGCGTCGATCCACAGCGCCGGGCAGAACGCCAAGCGCGTGCTCGAGGAGTCCCGCGAGCGCATCGCGGCGACGCTCGGGGTCGACGGCATCGAGGTCATCCTCGCGGGCAGCGGCACCGAGGCGGTCAACCTCGCGATCAAGGGCCTGTGGTGGAGCCGGCAGACGACGGCGCCCGACGGGTCGGCGCTGCGAGCGCGAATCCTCGTCCCCGCCGGCGAGCACCATGCCACGCTCGACACGGTCGAGTGGCTCGCCTCCCACGAGGGTGCCGTCGTCGAGGAGGTTCCGCTCGACGGGGTCGGGCGTCTGCGCCTCGACGAATTCGAGCGGATGCTGCGCCGCGACGCGGCATCCGTCGCCCTCGTCACGATGCTCTGGGGCAACAACGAGGTGGGCACGATCCAGCCGGTGCACGAGGTCGCCCGGCTCACGGCCGAGGTCGGCGTGCCGCTGCACGTCGACGCGATCTCGGCCTACGGGCAGGTGCCGATCGACGTGCGCGGCATCCGCCGGGCGACCGCGGCTCCCCGTGGCGCCGGCCTCGTCGCGCTCAGCGTCTCGGCGCACAAGATCGGCGGGCCCGCCGGCGTCGGCGCGCTCGTGCTCGACCGCTCCGCCGCGCTCGAACCGCTCATCCACGGTGGCGGCCAGCAGCGCAAGGTGCGCTCCGGCACGCAGGACGTGGCGGCCGCCGTCGGGTTCGCGGCCGCCGCCGAGACCGTGCACGCCTCGCTCGAGGCCGATGCCGAACGCATGGCGGGGCTGCGCGACCGGCTCATCGCCGGCGCGCTCGCCGCGGTCGACGGCGTGCGGCTCTCGGGCGACCCCGACCCGGCCGGACGCCTGCCGGGCAACGTGCATCTCTCGTTCGACGGCTGCGAGGGCGACTCGCTGCTGTTCCTGCTCGACGCCGCGGGCGTGGCCGTCTCGACGGGCTCGGCCTGCCAGGCCGGCGTTCCCGAACCCTCGCATGTGCTCATGGCCATGGGCCGCAGCGAGGCCGACGCACGCGGGGCGCTGCGCATCACGCTCGGACACGATTCCACCGAGGCCGACGTCGACGCGTTCCTCGCCGCCCTGCCCGCGGCGCACGCCCAGGCGCGCAAGGCCGGGCTCGCGGCCCGCAGCACGTCGTTCGACCGCTGACGTCGGCCACGGGGCATCCGCTCAGACACCCTGCCTACACTGGAGTGGTGAAGGTTCTTGCAGCGATGAGCGGTGGCGTCGACAGCGCCGTCGCGGCCGCGCGCGCCGTCGAGGCGGGCCACGAGGTCGTCGGCGTGCACCTGGCGCTCAGCCGCATGCCCGGCACCCTGCGCACCGGCAGCCGCGGCTGCTGCACCATCGAGGACTCCATGGACGCCCAGCGCGCCGCGAACGTGCTCGGCATCCCGTACTACGTGTGGGACTTCTCCGAGCGCTTCAAGGCCGACGTCGTCGACGACTTCATCGCCGAGTACTCCGCCGGCCGAACGCCGAACCCCTGCATGCGCTGCAACGAGCGCATCAAGTTCGCCGCCCTGCTCGAGAAGGCGCTCGCGCTCGGGTTCGACGCCGTCGCCACCGGGCACTACGCCAAGGTGCTGCCCGGCGAGTCGGGTGCGCTCGAGCTGCACCGGGCGAGCGCCGAGGCGAAGGACCAGAGCTACGTGCTCGGCGTGCTCACGGCCGAGCAGCTCGCGCACGCGTACTTCCCGCTCGGCGGCACGCCCTCCAAGGCGCTCGTGCGCGAAGAGGCGGCGCGCCGCGGTCTGAGCGTCGCGCAGAAGCCCGACTCCTACGACATCTGCTTCATCCCCGACGGCGACACCAAGGGCTGGCTCGCCGAGCGCGTCGGCACCGAGACGGGCGACATCGTCGACCGCGCGGGCGCCGTGGTCGGCTCGCACGAGGGCGCGCACGCGTTCACGGTCGGCCAGCGCCGCGGCATGCGCCTCGGCACCCCCGCCGCCGACGGCAAGCCGCGCTTCGTGCTCGAGGTGCGCCCGAAAGAGAACACGGTCGTCGTCGGCCCGAAAGAGGCCCTGGCCATCGGCGTCATCGCCGGATCGCGATTCTCGTGGGCCGGGCTCGCGCCCGAAGACCCGGCGACCGAGTTCGCGTGCGAGGTGCAGATCCGAGCGCACGCCGACCCCGTTCCCGCCGTCGCGCAGATGATGGCGGATGCCTCGGGCGCGGCCGAACTCGTGGTGACCCCCGAGTCCCCGCTCGACGGGGTCGCCCCCGGTCAGACCGCGGTGATCTACGTCGGCACGCGCGTGCTCGGGCAGTTCACGATCGACCGCACGGTCAGCGCGGTGCCCGTCGGAGTCTGAGCCGCGGCATCCGCTCTGCAGCGCTGTCGGCAGCACCGTTCGCGCGTGAATACCGGCGCGTCGATGCCTGTGTCAAGGCCCAGTGGCGGGGTCTCGACCTCCAATAGATTGGCGCGTACGCCGACATCAGGTCGGCGCCCCCACCCGAGGAGGACCACGTGAGCACCCCCCGAGTTCCCGCCGAACGAGACGGCGCCGAGCGAGACGGCGACCGACAGGCGACCACCACCGCGACCGTGATCGACGAGCGCGCCGACCGCACGACCTCGCCCGACGAGCGCGACACGGTCGCGTACCCGGCCGTCGCGCCGGCCGCGGCCGACGCCGTGCCCGTCCGATCCGACGCGACCGTCGCCGACGAGGCATCCGCTCAGGTCGTTCCGATCGACGACGAGGAGGCGGCCCTGCGCGGCGCGGCCGCCCGGCGCATCGTGGTCGCCCGCCAGCGCGAGGCGTTCGGCGGGGTGAAGCTCGGCTCGGCGCTGTTCGGCTGGCTGACCGCGACCGGTACGGCCGCGATCCTCACGGGTGCGGTGGCGGGCATCGGCGCCGTACTCGGATTCGACACGCCCGATCGTGCCGTCGTGATCGCGGGCGTCGCCTCCGAGAGCCTCGGCTGGATCGCCGTGGCGGTGTTCGCGGCGATCCTGCTCGCGTCGTACTGGTGCGGCGGATACGTCGCCGCCCGCATGGCCCGCTTCAACGGCGCGCTGCAGGGCCTCGCCGTGTGGGTGTGGGCGCTCGTCATCGCGATCGTCGTCTCGCTCGTGAGCGTCATCATCGGCAGCCAGGTCGACGTGCTCTCCAACGCCGACCTCTACCCGCGCCTCAGCATGAGCGCCGAGGAGTTCACGGTCGCCGGCCTCATCGCCTCGGCCGTCGTGCTCGTCGCGAGCCTCGCCGGCGCGGTGCTCGGCGGCATGAGCGGCACGCGGTACCACCGTCGGGTGGACCGTGCGGGGTTCGCGGACGAGGCATGAGCCGAGACCGCGCCGACGCCGGACGGGCGATCCCGGGGGTCGCCCGTCGTTCGGCGGCGCCGCGATGACGCGGGAGCTCGCGGGGGCGCCGGTCGGTGAGACCGCGGTGCCCGAACCGGTCGCCGCGCTCGCCGCGGGTGCGCCCGTGACGCCCGTCTGGGAGAACAGCGCCGGGGGACTGACGTTCCGCATCGGCCACGGCGCAACGGGCGGCGAGAGCGTGTTCGTGAAGTGGGATCCCATCGGGTCGGGGGAGTCGCTCGCGGCCGAGGCCGACCGGCTCGCGTGGCTGCGCGACCGGTTCCCGGCACCGCAGGTGATCGCATCCGGTGCGGATTCCTCGGGCGAATGGCTCGCGACCGGGGCGATCGCGGCCGAGTCCGCGGTGTCCGACCGCTGGAGGGCGCGACCGGATGCCGCGGCGCGGGCCATGGGCGAAGGGCTCCGACGCCTGCACGACACGGTGGAGGCCGCCGACTGCCCGTTCGACTGGTCGGTTCGCGCACGCATCGCCGTCGCGGAGCGCGCCGGCATCGTGGTGCCGGCCGCGCTGCACCGGCCGCCGCCCGCCGACCGCCTCGTCGTCTGCCACGGCGACCCCTGCGCGCCGAACACGCTCATCGACGAGGCGGGCGGCTTCGCGGCCCTCGTCGACCTCGCCAGGCTCGGCGTGGCCGACCGGTGGGCCGATCTCGCGGTCGGGAGCTGGAGCCTCGAGTGGAACTTCGGCGACGGGTACGAGCCGGCCTACTTCGAGGCCTACGGCATCGAACCCGATGCGGAGCGCATCGGGTACTACCGCGCACTCTGGGACGCGACCTGATCGAGCGCGCGAACACGCGCCGACTCGCGACATCCGCCGCCCCGCATGCCACCGTCACGGCGAGGCCGAGCCTCCACGCGTCGGTGGCCGCTCATAGGATGGCGCTGTGAGCGACATCCCAGCAGACCTCGAAGCTGCCCACGCCGAGTCCGAGGCCCTCCGCGAGCGCATCGAGGAGGCGCGGCTCGCCTATTACGGCGACGGGCGGTCCCCGCTCTCCGACGCCGAGTACGACGAGGCCTTCCACCGTCTCGAGGCCCTCGAGCGCGAGTTCCCCGAACTCGCCGGCCAGGACAGCCCGACGCAGCAGGTCGGCGCGGCCATCGTGTCCGCGGGCTTCCCCGAGCACGAGCACGCCGAGCGCATGCTCAGCCTCGACAACGTGTTCTCGATCGAGGAGTTCCGCGAGTGGGCGGCCAAGGCCGAGGCGTCCGCGGGCCGACGCGTGCACTGGCTCAGCGAGCTGAAGATCGACGGGCTCGCGATCAGCCTCGCCTACCGCGACGGCGTGCTCGAGACCGCGACCACCCGCGGCGACGGCAGGGTCGGCGAAGACATCACCGAGAACGTCGACCTGATCCCGGTGATCCCTCGCCGCCTCGAGGGCGGCGGGTACCCCGACTTCTTCGAGGTGCGCGGCGAGGTGTTCCTGCGCACGACCGACTTCGAGGCGCTCAACGAGCGACAGCACGAGCTCCAGGCGGCGTTCGAGGCCGACTGGGTCGCGAGAGGGCGTCCGGCGGATGCGATCCCGACGCGGTACGCCGAGTTCGCGAACGCCCGCAACACCGCCGCCGGCAGCCTGCGTCAGCGGCGCGAGAACAAGAGCGAGACCGACCTCGCCCTCATGCGCGAACGTCTCGGTCGGCTCTCCATGTACCTGCACGGCATCGGGGCGTGGGCGAATCCCGACGTGACGGCGCAGTCCGAGATCTACGGGCTGCTCGCCTCGTGGGGCCTGCCGGTCTCGCCGCACTCGCGCGTCTTCGGCAGCGTCGACGAGGTCGCCGACTACATCGCCGACCGCGGCGAGCACCGCCACGACGTCGAGCACGAGATCGACGGCATCGTCGTGAAGATCGACGAGCTCGCGCTGCACGACGAGCTGGGCGCCACCAGCCGCGCCCCGCGGTGGGCCATCGCCTACAAGTACCCACCCGAAGAGGTGCACACGAAGCTGCTCGACATCGTCGTCGGCGTCGGCCGCACCGGGCGGGCGACGCCCTACGCCGTGATGGAGCCGGTCAAGGTCGCCGGCAGCACGGTGCGCCAGGCCACGCTGCACAACCAGCAGGTCGTGCGTGCCAAGGGCGTGCGCATCGGCGACACCGTCGTGCTGCGCAAGGCCGGCGACGTCATCCCCGAGATCCTCGGTGCGGTCGAGCAGCTCCGCAACGGCAGCGAGGTCGAGTGGCAGATGCCCGAGCTCTGCCCCGAATGCGGCACGCCGCTCCGGGCCATGAAAGAGGGCGACATCGACCTGCGCTGCCCGAACGCCAGGGCCTGCCCGGCACAGGTCCGCGGCCGCGTCGAGCACATCGGATCGCGTGGCGCACTCGACATCGAGGCCCTCGGCGAGGTCACGGCCGCGGCCCTGACCCAGCCCGTCGTGCCCGACGTTCCGCCGCTCGTGACCGAGGCGCGCCTGTTCGAACTCTCGCTCGACGAGCTCGTGCCCATCGAGGTCGTCGTGCGCGACGCCGAGACCGGCGAGCCGAAGATCGACGAGGAGTCGGGGCTGCCGGTGCGGCGCACGCCGTTCCAGAAGCTCGGGCCCGCGACGTATCCGCCCGGCACCGAAGCGCTGACCCCGGCCGAACGACGGGCGGCGGGCGTGCGCAAGGACTTCCGCGAGGTGCGGCCGTCCGAGGGCGCGACGAAGCTGCTCGCCGAACTCGAGAAGGCGAAGGCCAAGCCGTTGTGGCGTCTGCTGGTCTCGCTCAACATCCGCCACGTCGGCCCCGTGGCGGCACGCGCCCTCGCCGACTGGTTCGGGTCGCTCGACGCCGTGCGCGCGGCATCCCGCGACGAGCTCGCCCAGGTCGACGGCGTGGGCGGCATCATCGCCGACTCGCTCATCGAATGGTTCGAGGTCGATTGGCATCTCGACATCGTCGATCGGTGGGCCGCCGCGGGTGTGCAGTTCTCCACTCCGGGGCATCCGGGCCCTGGAGCGGCCGCCGAGGCCGGCGGCGTGCTCGCAGGTCTCACGGTCGTCGCCACCGGGTCGCTCGAGGGGTTCACGCGCGAGGGCGCGCAGGAGGCGATCATCGCGGCGGGCGGCAAGGCCGCCTCGAGCGTGTCGAAGAAGACCGACTTCGTGGCCGCCGGGCCGGGGGCCGGCTCCAAGCTCGCCAAGGCCGAGGAGCTCGGCCTGCGGGTGCTCGACGCCGCGCAGTTCGCGGTGCTGGTCAGCGAGGGGCCCGCCGCACTCGACGGCTGACCCGGCGAGAACCGATCGACTGACGCGAGGGGGAGCGGATTGGCGGACGACAGGCGCACGGCGCCGCAGACCGATGGTGGTGATGGCGGCGGAGGTCCCACGGCCGATGGCGCGTCCCGGCGCGATTTCCTGAAGATCGGCGGTGCGGCGGCGGCCGGCGCCGTGGTCGGCGCGGGCGGCGGCACGGCGGCCGGGCTCGCGGTCGGCCAGGCTCGGGGGTACGCCGAGGGGGCCGACGACTTCGCGGCCCTCGCCCCGCGCGAGAAGGCGGGTTTCGACCACCTCGTGGTCGTCATGGGCGAGAACCGGTCCTTCGACAATCTGCTCGGCTGGTTGTACACGCCCGAAGACGTTCCCGACGGGCAGCGGTTCGACGGCCTCGCCTTCGGCGACTACGCGAACACCGGTCCCGACGGCAACGCAGTGCCCGTGCACGTGTACACGGGCACGACCGACGAGATCATGGGCAGGCCCGATCCCGATCCGGGCGAGGAGTACCCCCATGTCAACACCCAGCTCTTCGGCATCGTCGAGCCCGCATCGAACTCCGAGGTGGAGGTCGGCGACATGGACGCGCCCTACAACGCCCCGGCCGCCGGTCGCACGCCGACCATGGAGGGCTTCCTCACCGACTACGTCATCAACTACGAGCGGCTGAAGAAGGGTGCACAGCCCACGGCCGACGAGGCCGGCCAGATCATGGGCTCCTTCTCGCCCGAGATGCTGCCGGTGCTCTCGACGCTCGCGAAGAACTTCGCCGTCTACGACGCCTGGCACTGCGGCGTCCCGTCGCAGACCTTCTGCAACCGCTCGTTCTTCCATGCGTCGACCTCGCACGGGTTCGTGACGAACAAGCACGACGGCGGCTACGAGAAGTGGATCGACGCGGAGCCCGCCCCGACGATCTTCAACCGCCTCGAAGAGGCCGGGCTGAACTGGCGCATCTACTTCGACGAGCTCCAGCTCGTCTCGCTCACGGGGGTGCTGCACGCCCCATCGCTCGAGCGGTACTGGCGCACCGACCACTTCGCGACGATGGATCGCTTCTACGACGATGTGCGCACGGGCGACCTGCCCGCGTACGCGTTCATCGAGCCGCGCCTGGTCTACAACCACAACGACTTCCATCCGCCGGTCGGCAGGCTCCGCGAGTCCGACTTCGACGGCACCGAGATCATCGACAGCGCGGTGTCCGACGTGCGCGCGGGCGAACTGCTCGTGCATCGCATCTACGAGGCGGTCAGGGCCAGCGCGAGCCCCACCGGCTCGAACGCGCTCAACACGCTCCTGCTCATCACCTTCGACGAGCACGGCGGCACCTACGACCACGTTCCGCCGCCCGCGGCGATCCCGCCGCACGAAGACGAGGAGCCGGGCGAGATGGGCTTCGAGTTCGACCGGCTCGGATGCCGCGTGCCGGCCATCGCCGTCTCGGCGTACACGCGCGCCGGTACCATCGTGCACGACGAGATGCATCACGCCGCGGTGATCGCGACGCTCTCGCGGCTGCACGGACTGAAGCCGCTCACGCGCCGCGACGCCGGGGCGAACAACCTCTTCAACGCCGTCAACCTCGATGCTCCGCGGCATCCGTCGACCTGGCCGTCGACCACGCCGCAGTTCCTCCCGCCGAATCCGCAGGCCGAGGCCCCGCATCCGGCCCACGCCCACAAGGACAAGCCGCTCAGCCCGCCGGCGCGCGGCCTGCTCGGCATGCTGCTCGCCCGCTTCGGCCGTGAGGACGAGCCCGAACCCGAGACCTATGCCGAGGCGTACGCGCTGCTGCACGAGTACGGCGACGGGCTCTTCGGCGTGCAGGGGTAGCACGGCCGCCGCACGCGGCGAGTCGGTGCTCGCCGGTCGAGCCGCGCAGGGGCGAGATCGTGACACCGTCGCCCCGATAGAATCGGTGCATCCCCATCACGAGACGACGGAGCAGCATGTCCGAAATCACGGCGGAGCAGGTCGCGCATCTCGCGAACCTCGCCCGCATCGCGCTCACCGAAGAAGAGATCGCGCATCTCACGACGGAGCTCGGCCAGATCATGCACGCGGTCGAGAAGGTCAGCGAGGTGGCCACGCCCGACGTGCCGCCCACGAGCCACCCGATCCCGATGCAGAACGTGTTCCGAGCCGACGTCGTCGGCGACGACGTGCTCACCGCAGAGCAGGCCGTCGCGGGCGCGCCGGAGGCCGACGGCTCGCGCTTCGTGGTCTCGGCGATCCTCGGGGAGGAACAGTGAGCGACATCATCCGCCTGACGGCCGCCGAGCTCGGCGAGAGGATCGCGGCCGGCGACGTCTCGTCGGTCGAGGCCACCCGCGCGCACCTCGATCGCATCGCCGCGGTCGACGGCGCCGTGCACGCGTTCCTCCACGTGAACGACGAGGGCGCCCTCGCCGCCGCGGCCGACGTCGACCGTCGCCGCGCGGCCGGCGAGTCCTTCGGCCCGCTCGCGGGCGTGCCGATCGCCATCAAGGACGTGCTCGTCACCGAGGGCATGCCCTCGACCGCGGGCTCGCGCATCCTAGAGGGCTGGATCCCACCCTACGACGCCACCCCCGTGCGGCTCGTGCGCGAGGCGGGCATGATCCCGCTCGGCAAGACCAACATGGACGAGTTCGCCATGGGCTCCTCCACCGAGCACTCGGCCTACGGCCCGACCCACAACCCGTGGGACCTCGAGCGCATCCCCGGCGGATCGGGCGGCGGCTCCGCGGCATCCGTGGCCGCCTTCGAGGCGCCGTTGGCACTCGGCAGCGACACGGGCGGGTCCATCCGCCAGCCCGCGCATGTCACCGGCACGGTCGGCGTGAAGCCCACCTACGGCGCCGTGAGCCGTTACGGTTCCATCGCGCTCGCCTCCTCGCTCGACCAGATCGGCCCGGTCACGCGCACGGTGCTCGACGCGGCCCTGCTCCAAGACGTGATCGCCGGGCACGACCCGCACGACTCGACCTCGATTCCCGAGGCCTGGCCGTCGATGGCCGACGCGGTGCGCCGAGCGGATGTCTCGGGCGTGCGCATCGGCGTCGTCAAGCAGCTCGACTCCGACGGCGTGCAGGCGGGCGTGCGCTCGCGCTTCCACGAGTCGCTCGCGCTGCTCGAGCGCAACGGCGCCGAGATCGTCGAGATCGACGCGCCCAACTTCGAGTACGCCATCGCCGCGTACTACCTGATCCTCCCGGCCGAGGCCTCGTCGAACCTCGCGAAGTTCGACTCGGTGCGCTTCGGCCTGCGGGTCACGCCCGAGGGCGGCGGCACGGTCGAGCAGGTCATGGCCGCGACGCGCGAGGCCGGCTTCGGACCCGAGGTCAAGCGCCGCATCATCCTCGGCACCTACGCGCTGTCGGCGGGCTACTACGACGCCTACTACGGCAGCGCCCAGAAGGTGCGCACGCTCGTGCAGCGCGACTTCGAGAACGCCTTCGCGAGGGTCGACGTGCTCGCCACGCCCACGGCGCCGACCACGGCGTTCAAGCTCGGCGAGAAGCTCGACGATCCGCTGGCGATGTACCTCAACGACGTCGCGACGATCCCGGCGAACCTCGCCGGCGTGCCGGGCATCTCGCTGCCGGCCGGTCTCGCGCCCGAAGACGGGTTGCCGGTGGGCATCCAGTTCCTCGCGCCCGCGCGCCAGGACGCGCGCCTCTACAACGTCGGCGGCGCGCTCGAGCGACTGCTCGAGGCCGAATGGGGCGGGCCGCTGCTGAACCGCGCGCCCGACCTGTCTTCGCATGAGATGGCTGCGGCCGAGGAAGGTGCACTCTGATGGCCCGCGTCGCGCTCATGGACTTCGACAAGGCGCTCGAGCTCTTCGAAGCCGTCATCGGGCTCGAGGTGCACGTCGAGCTGAACACCACGACGAAGATGTTCTCGTCGGCGCCGAACCCGGCGAACTCGGCGTTCCACGTCGCCGAGCCGAACACGCTCATCACGCCGGTCTGCCTGGGCCTGCCGGGTTCGCTGCCGGTCGTGAACGGCGAGGCGGTGCGCAAGTCGATCTCGCTCGGGCTCGCGCTCGGCTGCGAGATCGCGCCGTCGAGCCGTTTCGCACGAAAGAACTACTTCTACCCCGACCTCGCGAAGAACTACCAGATCTCGCAGTACGACGAGCCCATCGCCTTCGACGGCGAGGTCGAGGTCGAGCTCGAGAACGGCCGGGTCTTCCGGGTGCCGATCGAGCGCGCGCACATGGAAGAGGACGCGGGCAAGCTCACGCACGTCGGCGGCTCGACCGGTCGCATCCAGGGCGCCGAGTACTCGCTCGTCGACTACAACCGCGCCGGCGTGCCGCTCGTCGAGATCGTCACGCGCCCCATCTTCGGCGCAGAGGCGGATGCCCCCGCGCTCGCGCGCGCCTACGTGTCGACGATCCGCGACATCGCGATCTCGCTCGGCATCTCCGAGGCGCGCATGGAGCGCGGCAACCTGCGCTGCGACGCGAACGTCTCGCTGCGCCCGCGCGGCCAGGAGAAGCTCGGCACCCGCACCGAGACGAAGAACGTCAACTCGTTCCGGTCGATCGAGCGCGCCGTGCGCTACGAGATCCAGCGTCAGGCGGCGATCCTCGCCGACGGCGGCACCATCACGCAGGAGACCCGGCACTGGCATGAGGACACCGGGGCCACGAGCGCCGGTCGCCCCAAGTCCGATGCCGACGACTACCGGTACTTCCCCGAGCCCGACCTGCTTCCGGTCGTGCCCTCGCCCGAGCTGATCGAAGAGCTGCGTGCGGCGCTGCCCGAGGCGCCCGCCGCGCGCCGCCGGCGCCTGAAGGCCGAGTGGGGCTTCAGCGACGACGAGTTCCAGATCGTGGCGAACTCGGGCATGCTCAACGAGCTTGCCGAGACCGTCGCGGCCGGCGCCACGCCCGCCGCCGCGCGCAAATGGTGGACGGGTGAGATCGCGCGTCTCGCGAACGCCGCAGACCGCGATGCCACGAGCCTGGTGTCTCCGGCGCATGTCGCCGAGCTCGCCGCGCTCGTCGAGGCCGGCACGCTGACCGACCGCCTCGCGCGCCAGGTGCTCGAGGGCGTCGTCGCGGGCGAGGGGTCGCCGCAGCAGATCGTCGACGAGCGCGGCCTCGCGGTCGTCTCCGACGACGGCGCGCTCATCGCCGCCATCGACGAGGCGCTCGCCTCGCAGCCCGACGTGCTCGCGAAGATCCGCGACGGCAAGGTGCAGGCCGCCGGCGCGGTCATCGGCGCCGTCATGAAGGCCATGCAGGGCAAGGCGGATGCCGCGCGCGTGCGCGAGCTCGTGCTCGAGCGGGCGACCGCTGCCGAATAGCCGCGCGCCGGACGCGGGCGGTGCCGGACCGATCGGTCCGGCACCGCCCGCGTCGTGTTCGGGGCCGGCTCGCGGCATCCGCCCGGCGAACTCCGCGTCGAGGTCCTGCGCGGCGTTCGGGGGCGGCGACCGATGACGGTGGCGTGGCGTAGGGTCGCAACGTGAGCAAGCAGGACGGCTCGTCGAGGCAGGTCACCACGGGGCCGGTCGACGATTCGGCGACCCCGATCCTGCACGTCGACATGGACGCGTTCTTCGTCTCGGTCGAGCTGCTCTCCCGGCCGGAGCTCAGGGGCAAGCCGGTGCTCGTCGGCGGCACGGCAGGTCGGGGGGTCGTGGCGGCCGCGAGCTACGAGGCCCGCCGCTACGGCGTGAACTCGGCCATGCCCATGTCGGTCGCGCTGCAGCGGTGTCCCAACGCGATCGTGCTGCGCGGCAACTATCCGGCGTACTCCGAGTACTCCAAGCGGGTGATGCACATCTTCGAGCAGATCACCCCGCTCGTCGAGCCGCTCTCGATCGACGAGGCGTTCCTCGACGTCTCGGGCGCCAGGCGACTGCACGGCACGCCCGCCGAGATCGCGTGGACCATCCGCGACCGCGTGCAGCGCGAGACCGGGCTCACCTGCTCCATCGGGGTCGCCGCCACCAAGTACGTCGCGAAGGTCGCCTCGAGCCGGGCCAAGCCCGACGGCATGCTCGTGGTTCCGGCGCACGAGACGGTCGCGTTCCTGCATCCGCTCCCGGTCTCGGCGCTCTGGGGCGTGGGCAGGGTCACCGAAGAGACGCTGGCGCGCATCGGGCTCCGCACCATCGGCGACGTCGCGTCGATGCCGTCCGACGCCCTGGTCCGAGCCGTCGGACCCGCCCTCGCGGGCCGACTCGCGCGCCTCGCCGCCGGCGACGATCCGCGCGAGGTGCACACGACCCGCACCGAGCGCAGCATCGGGCACGAGCAGACGTTCGGTCACGACCTGACCGACCCGATCGTGATCCGCCGCGAACTGCTGCAGCTCTCGGGCAACGTCGCCGTGCGCCTGCGCAAGGCCGGGCTCGTCGCGCGCACCGTGTCGCTGAAGCTCCGGTACGGCGACTTCCGCACGCTGACCCGGTCCCGCACCCTCGCCGAGCCGACCGATGTCGCGCGGCGCATCTACGACGAGGCGTCCGAGGCGCTCGAGGGCCTCATCGGCGATGGCGCGCGCGTGCGACTCATCGGCGTGCGCGCCGAGAACCTCCGCGAGTCCGGCACGGGCGCGATGCTCTGGGATCCTGACGAAGAGTGGCGCGACGCCGAGCGCACGATCGATCAGGTGACGGCCCGGTTCGGGCGCGACGCGGTGCGACCGGCGGCACTCGTGCAGCGCGAGCGCGACCGCGATCAGCGCCGGGCGGAGCAGCGCGAACAGCGGCGCGGTCCGCAGCCCGAGGAGCCGTTCGATCCGAACGCCGCGGCGTGGGGCTGGTAGCCCGAGGCCCGCGCGGGTAGCGTGGCCACATGGCTGAACTCGTGCTGGACCTTGCAGACACCGTCGCCGGCGTGGGCGTGAAGACCGCCTACGGCGAGACCATCGACATCGACGGCGTCAAAGTCGTGCCGGTGGCCCTCGGCTACTACGGCTTCGGCGCCGGCAGCGGCGGCACGGGCGAAGAGCTCCAGGGCAGCGGTGGCGGCGGAGGAGGTCTCTCGGTGCCGCTCGGCGCCTACGTCGGCGAAGCGGGGCGTGTGAGGTTCGAGCCGAACATCATCGGGCTCGTCCTCGTCGCGACGCCGTTCATCTTCGTCGTCGGCCACGCCCTGAAGTCGGTCATCCGCGCGCTCAAGCGCTGAGCCGGGGCATCCGTCTCCCTCCGACTCGCCTCATTGCGCCTCCGGTGAACGTGAGGGATCGTCTGCGTGTACGCTGATCTCGAACACGGGAGTCCGGTGAGCCGGGCTGAGAGGAAGGTCCTCAACCTTCGACCGTCGAACCTGATCTGGGTCATGCCAGCGCAGGGAGGCATTCGCATCTCATTACCCGTGCCACTTTCATCGAGAGAGAGGGCACGACACGTGCACGCATCATCAACGTCACCGGCCGCATCCGCGGCATCCATCACCTCTGCACGCCCCGAGCGTCCGAACCTGCGCTGGCGGGTCGTCGACATCGTCGTCGCGAGCGTCGTCGGCGTCGCCGTCGGCGTGGTCTTCTGGGCCTGGGGCGTGATCTGGGGGCCGATCTCGGCACCCATCGAGGCGCTGCTTCCCGGACTCCAGGCAGCACCGGCGGCCCTGTGGGTCATCGCCGGCGTGCTCGGCGGCCTCATCATCCGCAAGCCGGGTGCCGCGCTCTACACCGAGCTCGTCGCGGCGATCGTCTCGGCGCTCATCGGCAGCCAGTGGGGCGGCCTGCTGACGATCGAGTCCGGACTCGTGCAGGGCCTCGGCGCCGAACTCGTCTTCGCGATCTTCCTCTACCGCTACTGGCGGTTCCCGGCAGCACTGCTGGCCGGTGCCGCCGCCGGGCTCGCGATGGCCATCAACGACCTCGTGCTCTACTACGCGGGCGCCGCACCGCTGTTCGCGACCGTCTACACGGTCTCCGCGGTGCTCGGCGGAGCGGTCATCGCCGGCGGCCTCTCGTGGCTCGCCGTGCGCGGTCTGGCACGCGCAGGGGCGCTCGATCGATTCGCATCCGGGCGCGAGCACCGGGTGGTCTGACGTGTCGGGCGGCGAATCCATCGCGCGCACGGCACCGGCTGCGATCTCGGCCCGTGGTTGGGGCTGGCGGCACGCCGGACGCCGGTCGGCCGCGGTGCAGGGGCTCGACCTCGACATCCGTCCCGGGGAGCGCGTGCTGCTCCTCGGCGCCTCGGGTGCCGGAAAGTCGACCCTGCTGCACGGCATCGCCGGCGTGCTCGGCGGCGACGAAGACGGCGAGGCGCTCGGCGAGCTGCTCGTCGACGGTGGGCGACCGTCGGCCGCGCGCGGGCGGTCGGGCCTCGTGCTGCAGGACCCCGATGCGCAGGTCGTCATGGCCCGCGTCGGCGACGACGTCGCCTTCGGGCTCGAGAACCTCGCCGTTCGCCGCGAGGAGATCTGGCCGCGCGTGAGACGGGCACTCGCGGCCGTCGGCCTCGACCTGCCGCTCGAGCACTCGACCGCCGAGCTCTCAGGCGGGCAGCGTCAGCGGCTCGCGCTCGCGGGCGTGCTCGCGATGCGACCGGGCCTCATCCTGCTCGACGAGCCGACCGCGAACCTCGACCCCGAGGGCGTGCGAGACGTGCGCGACGCGGTCGCCCGCGTCGCCGACGAGACCGGGGCGACCCTCGTCGTCATCGAGCATCGTGTGTCGGTGTGGCTTCCGGTCGTCGATCGCGTGGTGGTGCTCGGCGGCGGCGGTGCGGGCGGCGTGCTCGCCGACGGGGACCCCGGCGAGGTGCTGGCGTCGCAGCGGTCGGCGCTCCGCGACGGCGGCGTCTGGTTGCCCGACAACCTGCCGTGGCGCGCACCGGTGCCGACGAGCGGGGGGTCGCCCCTGCTCTCCGGCGAGGCGCTCACGATCGGGCGCAGCCCTGGCGCACCGGTTCGCGACGGCATCGACCTCACTGCCGACTCCAGCCGGATCCTCGCGATCTCGGGCCCGAACGGCGTCGGCAAGTCGACCTTGGCGCTGACCCTGGCGGGCCTCCTGACTCCGCTCGACGGCCGGCTCGAGGCATCCGAGACCCTGGCCTCAGGTCTGCGGCCCGAGCCCTGGCGCTGGCGGTCGCGCGACCTGCTGGCGCGCATCGGCACCGTCTTCCAGAGTCCCGAGCACCAGTTCCTCACCGGATCGGTGCGGGCCGAGCTCGAGGTCGGGCCGCGAGCGCTCAAGCTCTCCGAGTCCGAGCGCCGCGCGCGGGTCGACGAGCTGCTGAGCGCGCTCCGGCTCGAGCACCTCGCGGGCGCCAACCCGTTCACGCTCTCGGGCGGGGAGAAGCGCCGACTGTCGGTGGCGACGGCCATCGCGACCCGGCCGCGACTGCTCGTGCTCGACGAGCCGACCTTCGGGCAGGATGCCACGACCTGGCGCGAGCTCGCGAGACTGCTCGTCGGGCTCCGCGACGACGGCGTCGGCATCGTCGCGGTCACGCACGACGAGGCCTTCGTCGAGACCGTTGCCGATCAGCGCTTCGAGCTCGCACACGCGGACTCGGCCGACGGCCCGGCGCCCGAGCGCGGCGCACGAGGTGCACGCGCATGAGCATCGCGAGCGTTCGGCCCGGGCTGCCGTTGGCGCAGGTGAACCCCGTCGCGAAGGTCGCGGCGACGGTTCCGCTCAGCATCGTGCTGATCCTCACGCTCGACATCGTGTCGGCGAGCGTGGCGATCGCCTGCGAGCTGCTCATCTTCACGGTCGTGGGCCTCGGCAGTGTGCTCTGGTCGCCGCGCACGCTGCCGATCTGGATCGCCGCACCGCTGACGGGCATCAGCATGGTGCTCTACGGGTCACCGTCGGGTGCGACGCTGTGGGACTTCGGCGTCATCCACGTGACCGAGGGGTCGGTGCAGATCGGCATCGCGACGACCGTGCGGGTCATCGCGATCGCGCTGCCCGCGGTCGTGCTCTTCCTGACGATCGATCCGACCGACCTCGCCGACGGGCTCGCGCAGACCTTGAAGCTCCCCTCGAGGTTCGTCCTCGGTGCGCTGGCGGCGCTGCGGCTCGTCGGATCGGCGATCGACGACTGGCGCACGCTCAACCTCGCGCGCCGTGCGCGCGGCGTCGGCGACACCGGGCTCATCCGCCGAACGCTGGGCCAGGCGTTCTCGCTGCTCGTGCTCTCCATCCGGCGCGGCGGCATCCTCGCGACGGCGATGGAGGCTCGCGGCTTCGGTGCCGAGGGCGAACGCACGTGGGCGAGGCAGGCGCACTTCGGCGGCACGGAGTGGATCGTGATCGGCGTCGGATGCCTCGTGGCCGTCCTCTCGGCGACGGTCGCGGTGCTCACCGGGAGCTGGAATGTCATCTGGTCCTGATGCCCCAGGCGCGGTGACGCACGGGTGCCCGGCCTCGATCGGCCACGCCTCGGCGACCGCGGAGATCCGCACGCGGGTTCGAGGCATCCGACGCCCGCTCGTGCTCGTCGACGGGCCGAGCGGCGCGGGCAAGTCGACCCTCGCCGACGCGCTCGTGGCCGCGTGGCCGGGCCCTCCGCCGACGCTGGTTCGCCTCGACGACGTGTATCCCGGGTGGTACGGCCTCGAGCGGGCCGGCCGCGTGCTCGCGCATTCGCTCATCGCGCCGTGGCGACGAGGTGGGCCCGCGTGGTACCGACGTTGGGATTGGGCCGCTGACGCGCCGGGTGCGGAGACCTCCGTGCGGCCCGGAACCGCGCTGCTCGTCGAGGGCTGCGGTGCATTCGCCGTCGCCCCGCCGACCGTGCCCGCGATCAGGATCTGGGTCGACGCGCCCGACGACGTGCGGCGGCGTCGTGCGCTCGATCGCGACGGCGGGGCCTACGACGCCTACTGGGAGATCTGGGACCGCCAGTGGCGGGCGTACGTTCGACGGTGCGAGCCCCGACGGTCGGCGGGCGTGCGAGTTCGCGCGTCGGCCGATGCGGAGCGGGGCCTCGAGGGCTAGCGTGGGGTCATGGCAGCCGAAGCAACCTCAGACTCATATGTCGTCGAATACCTCGACGGACCGCTCAAAGGTCAGGTCGAGCATCGTTCGCTCGTCGCCGGCGAACCCGAGTCGCGTCTGGCCGCGATCGCCGCGATCGACGGGGTCGAATCGGTCTTCTGGTACGACCTCGTCGAGCGTCGCGAGCTCGACGGCGAACTCCGCGCGGCCTTCCGGTTCGACGCCGGCGACTCGGATCCCGTCACGTTCGACGAGAACGACAACGACTGACGTACGCTCGGTCGGCGCTGCAGTCGGGCGCCGCCGTGCGCAGCGCGCTCAGTCGCCCTGCGCCTCGATGAAGGCGCCGATGACGGGGAAGGGGTGCGTGAGGCGCCAGATCGGGCCCGGGTCGCTGATGGCCTTCGTGAGCCGCAGGGGCGAGGAAACGGTGTCCGCACCGGTCGAGACGGTGACGCGGCCGACGTCCCTCGCATCGGACGAGGTGCTGAACGGCTCCACGCTCACGTCGGCGCTGCCGAGCTTCGAACCCCACGGGGCATCCGCTCGACTGACGGTGGCGACGACATCGGCGGTGTCGCCCCAAGCCGACTCGGCCGCGGCGTACGCCGTGCCCTCGGCGATGACGGTCACCGGTGCGGATGCCTCGGTGGCGGACGCCACCGCGGCCTCGATCGCCGGGTCGAGCGTCTCGTAGTCGGGCATCGTCAGCATGACGCCGACGAGGCGCTGCGCCTCACCGTCGGCGGCATCGGGCATCGCGGTCGTGAAGACCGAGGAGAGGCCGGCCTGGTCGGTGTAGCCGCGGGTGACCTCTCGGACGTCGTCGTCGGAATCGCGGTCGACGAGGTCGGGCGTCGAGTGTGCGCCCAGCGGAGCCTTGCCGGGGTCGTCGAGGATCGCAGCGATGGCGGGGTCGGAAAGCGCGAGCGAGGCAAGCGCGGCGACCTCGCTCGCCGTGCTGACGTTGTCGCCCGAGAGCCCGGTCGCATCGTCGACGTGCGTCTCGGCGAACCCGTGATCGACGAGCCAGGCGTTGGCCGCCTTGGCGTACGCATCGGTGCCGCCGAAGGCCCAGCGCACGAGCGTGTCGGCGTGGTTGTTGCTCGAGGTCAGCAGCACGGCGCGCACCACGTCGCGCTCGGACCAGGAATCACCGGGGGAGACCTGCAGGGTGCGGGTGTCTTCGGCGACGTACTTCAGGTAGTTCGTGTAGTCGTCGGGGCCGATCTTGATCATCGGGCCGACCCCGTCGCCCGGGTCGGGCAACGGCAGCGAGTCGAGCGTGACCAGCAGCGTGACGAGCTTGGCCGCGCCGCCCATGGGGACGGATTCGGCAGCTCCGGCCGTCGCGAGCACCGTGCTCGTGCCGTCGGCCGCCGCCAGAGCCAGCGCGCTCGAGCCCTGCTCGGGGAGGGCGAGCGGGGCGGTCTCGGGCATGGCGACCGCGTCGGGGTTCGTGCGGACCGTGACCGCCGGAAGGGGGCCGAGCAGCATCGCGGGGGCGTAGAGGCCGAGGCCGAGGATGACGAGGGAACCGACGATGATGCCGATCACGCGGGCGGGGGAGCGCATGGAATCAGCGTAACCGGGCGCGCGTCACGCCCAGCCCAACTCGTGCAGCCGGTCGTCGTCGATGCCGTAGAAGTGGGCGATCTCGTGCACGAGCGTGACGTGGACCTCGTCGCGGAGCTCGTCTTCGTCGGCGCAGATCGCCAGCAGCGGCTCGCGGTACAGGATGATGCGGTCGGGCATCTCGCCCATGCCGTACCGGTCGCGTTCGGTGAGCGCGAATCCGTCGTAGAGACCGAGCAGGTCGAGCGATCCGTCTTCAGGGCGGTCCTCGACGACGAACACGACGTTCTCGAGGCCGTCGATCATCTCGTCGGGCAACCGGTCGAGCTCATCGACGACCAGGGCTTCGAAGGCTTCGGCGTCGAGTTGCACGATGTGTCCCTGACTGAACGTCGAACGGCGCCGACCTTCGATCGGCCCTGAGATTTGAACCAGACTTGGGGTGAGTAACGGGGCTTGAACCCGCGACCTCCTGGACCACAACCAGGCGCTCTACCAACTGAGCTATACCCACCATGCGCCCCATCACTGCGTGATCAGGCAACTCGAAGAGCTTACTACACCTTGGCGTCGAACTCGTTCACCACGGTGGCTGCGATCTCTTGGAGCTCGGCGCTCGTGGGGCCGGGGTCGGCCACGAACACCGCCCGACGGTAGTACTGCAACTCGCGAATGGACTCGAGGATGTCGGCGAGGGCCCGGTGACCGCCGTTCTTGGCCGGCGACTGGAAGTACGCACGCGGGTACCAGCGACGTGCGAGCTCTTTGATGGAGGACACGTCGACGTTGCGGTAGTGCAGGTGACCGTCGAGGCGCGGCATGTACTTGGCGAGGAACGCCCGGTCGGTGCCGATCGAGTTGCCCGCGAGCGGGGCCTTCTGCTCGTCGGGCACGTGCTTCAGCACGTATTCGAGCACCTGGTACTCGGCGTCGGCGACGCTCACGCCGTTCGGGATCTCTTCGATCAGGCCAGACGTCGTGTGCATGCCGCGGACGAAGTCGCCCATGTTCTCGAGTGCGCTCGCGTCGGGCCGGATCACGATGTCGAGACCCTCGTCGACGGGATTGAGGTCGTAGTCGGTGATCACGACGGCGATCTCCACGAGTTCGTCGACCTCGAGGTCGAGGCCGGTCATCTCACAGTCGATCCAGACCAGTCGGTCGCTCGCGGTTGCCATGCCCGCGAGTCTACCGGTGCGCTCGGACATGACCGGGTGCGGCCGTTCCGCGGCTCACCGTGCGGCCGGACCTCGCCGGACGGCGAACGCGGCTAGGGCGTGTCTGACAAACGCCACGTCGGTTTGCGCGGGCGTGACCACGATCTGATTCTCGCCGTGTCGGTCCAAGACGATGATGCCGTCCCGGTCGGCGCATCGATGGTTCGTACTCCGTCCACGCTGGCTTCGGCTGCCTCAGGCCGGCGATCGCGGTGCGTGCCGAACACGCTCTCCTGATGTGACCCTCGCGGTATCGGGCTCTCCGGGAGTAGGTTGCCGATCAGCAACGTCCAAACTGGGGGAACCACAATGAAACCTGACCGTCACGCCCGCACGATGCTTCCGATTCCCGACCGGCCGGCGCCGGGTCTGACGACCTACGACGCCAAGGATCCCGACACGGCGTATCCGCCGATCGAGCCGCTGCTCCCGCCCGAGGGCGCGCCGAACGTGCTGATCGTGCTGCTCGACGATGTGGGGTTCGGCGCGTCGAGCGCCTTCGGCGGCCCATGCAACACCCCGAACGCCGAGAAGCTCGCCGCGGGCGGCCTGAAGTACAACCGCTTCCACACGACCGCCCTGTGCGCGCCGACGCGAGCGGCGATGCTCAGCGGTCGCAACCATCACTCGGTCGGCATGGGCAGCATCACCGAGACGGCTACCTCGGCACCGGGCAACAGCTCGCTGAAGCCGAACACGAAGGCGCCGCTTGCGATGACGCTGAAGCTGAACGGGTACTCGACGGCGCAGTTCGGCAAGTGCCATGAGGTTCCGGTGTGGCAGTCGTCGCCGATGGGGCCGTTCGACGCCTGGCCGTCTGGCGGTGGCGGGTTCGAGACGTTCTACGGCTTCATCGGCGGGGAGAACAACCAGTGGGAGCCCGCGCTCTACAACGGCACGACGCCGGTCGAGCCTCCGGCGACGGCCGAGGAGGGCTACCACCTCACCGAGGACCTCGCCGATCACGCGGTCAGCTGGATCCGGACGCAGAAGGCGCTGATGCCCGAGAAGCCGTTCTTCGTGTACTTCGCACCGGGCGCGACGCATGCGCCGCACCACGTGCCCAAGGAGTGGGCAGACAAGTACGCCGGCAAGTTCGCCGACGGCTGGGACGCGCAGCGCGAGAAGACGTTCGCGCGGCAGAAGGAGCTCGGGGCCATTCCGGCCGACGCCGAGCTGACCCCGCGGCACGACGAAATCCCCGCGTGGGACGACATGCCCGCCGAGCTCAAGCCCGTGCTCGAGCGGCAAATGGAGGTGTACGCAGGGTTCCTGGAGCACACCGACCACCACGTCGGGCGCGTGATCGACGCGATCGAAGACCTCGGGGTGCTCGACAACACGATCATCTACTACATCATCGGCGACAACGGGGCGTCGGCCGAGGGCACTGTGAACGGCGCCTTCAACGAGATGGCCAACTTCAACGGCATGGCCGCGCTCGAGACGCCCGAATTCATGCTCTCGAAGCTCGACGAGCTCGGGTCGCCGAGCTCGTACAACCACTACGCGGTCGGATGGGCGTGGGCGATGGATGCCCCGTTCCAGTGGACCAAGCAGGTCGCCTCGCACTGGGGCGGCACCCGCAACGGCACGATCGTGCACTGGCCGAACGGCATCACGGAGCAAGGCGGACTGCGCTCACAGTTCACCCACTGCATCGATGTGGCGCCCACGATCCTCGAGGCGGCGGGGCTGCCAGAGCCCACGATGGTCAACGGAGTGCAGCAGTCGCCCATCGAGGGCACGAGCATGCTGTACACGTTCGATGACGCCGGCGCCGCCGAACGCCACGACCTGCAGTACTTCGAGATGTTCGGCAACCGCGGCGTCTACTACAAGGGCTGGAGCGCGGTGACCAAGCACCGCACCCCCTGGGTCATGGTCGGCGGCACGATGGTCGCGTTCGACGACGACGTGTGGGAGCTCTACGACGGCAGCACCGATTTCAGCCAGGCCCGCGACCTCTCGGCCGAGCAGCCCGACCGCTTGCACGAACTGCAACGGCTCTGGCTGATCGAGGCGGTCAAGTACAACGTGCTCCCGATCGACGACCGCACTGCCGACCGCCTCAACGCCGACATCGCGGGCCGGCCGACCCTCATTCACGGGAACTCCCAGTTGTTCTTCGCCGGGATGGGCCGGCTCTCCGAGAACAGCGTCGTGAGCATCAAGAACAAGTCGTTCTCGGTCACCGCTGAGGTCGAGGTGCCCGAGGGCGGCGCTGAGGGCGTGATCATCGCCCAGGGCGGCCGGTTCGGCGGATGGAGCGTCTACGTCACTGGGGGCAAGGCGAAGTTCGTCTACAACGTGCTCGGCATCCAGGAGTTCGCGACCGAGGCCGACACGGCGATCCCGGCGGGCACGCACCAAGTGCGCATGGAGTTCGCGTACGACGGCGGCGGGCTCGCCAAGGGCGGGGATGTCACGCTCTACTACGACGGCACCGCCGTCGGCACGGGTCGAGTCGGTGCCACCCAGGCAATGGTCTTCTCCGCCGACGAGACCACCGACGTGGGCTACGAGTCCGGAACACCGGTCAGTCCCGACTACTCCGTCGAATCGAGCCGGTTCACCGGCAAGATCCAGTGGGTGCAGATCGATCTCGGCGACGACGATCACGACCACCTCGTCGACCCGGAAGAGCGCATGCGCATCGCCATGGCGCGGCAGTAGGGCGAAGCCGCAGGCAGGGCACGCGCCCGCCCAGGGCACGACAACGGGGGCGGATGCCGCAACGTGAAGTCGAGGCATCCGTCCCCGTTTGTTCGTTCGACGCGGGCGACGGTGAGCAGGCTGGGGATCACGGCCAGAGGAAGCTCAGGTCATCATGAAGCTTGAGAGTTGAGGTGTCGGGCGTATGGCCGCAGCCCACCCTCGTTATCACCCCTTTCGTGCGATGCCGCCGGGCGGCGAAGCCGATACGTTCCACAGCATCTCGTCGCGTTGCGATGGAGTGCGGCACCCCGTATGGCGGTGCGGGGGGTGCGTTTGGTGAGGAAGGGGGCCGAGATGTCGGTCGCTTCTCGTGTTGTTCCTCGGTGGATCCGTCACTACAAGCCGTCATGGCTGTCGGGTGATGTCATCGCCGGCATCACCCTCGCGGCGATCGCGGTGCCGGAGGTGATGGGGTACACCTCGATCGCGCAGACGCCGGTGATCACCGGCTTGTACACGATCATCTTCCCGACGCTCGTGTTCGCGCTACTCGGCTCGTCGCGGCTGCTCGTGGTCGGCGCGGATTCGGCGACTGCGGCGATCCTGGCAGCCGGACTCGCCAGTCTCGGGATCGCCAGCCTCACACCCAACTCCGCGGAGTGGGTGGCCTACACCAGCCTCGTCGCGCTCGTCTGCGGAGTCCTCTCGTGGACCGCATCCAGGAACTCATCGACACGGCGCCGACACCCGTCCGGTGGCTGGTCCTGGACTGCTCCTCGATCGGAGACATCGACTACTCGGCGAGCGTTAACCTGGAAGGGCTGATCGCCTCCCTCCACGCCGAGAAGCGGACCTTCGCACTCGCCAACGTCGACCCGACCCTGAACCACGTGCTGAAGGCCCTCAGAGTGCTCGATCACTTCGACAATGCGCACATCTACCAGACGGTCGACGACGCGGTCGAGGCCTTCCAGGCGGAGAAGGCCACATCGCATGAGTGACTTTGGGGGCGAACCGGACTTTCGCGAGGGAGACCACGACCACACCGAGCACGCGACCGCGCAGCTCACGAAACCAGATGGGGGACCAGCAATGTCAGATCAGCTTCCGAGTTGGAACGACGGTGAGGCGCGCCGCGCTGTCGAACGATTCATCGCGGACGCCGTGTCGCCGGGTGGCGGATTCATCGACCCGGCCGATCGCATCGCGGTGTTCGACAACGACGGCACGCTCTGGATCGAGCAGCCGCTTCCCGTCCAGCTCGATTTCATCTTCCGCGCGTTCGCGAAGGCCGCGATCGAGGACCCCGCACTTGCGCAGGAAGAACCGTACAAAGCGGTCCTCGCACGCGATTCGTCGTACTTCGCGGCGGTCGGACAACAGCAGCCGGACGCAATCCAGTCCCTCGAGCAGGCACTCGCGAGGACCTGGCTGGGGAAGACTCCGGCGCAGTTCGAAGCCGAGGTCGGACAGTACTTCGCCGAGCAGAAGTCCGAGCGGTTCGGCGTGCCGTACCCGGAGCTCGTGTACAAGCCGATGCTCGAACTGTTCGACCTGCTGAAGGCCAACGACTTCCGGGTGTTCGTGTGCTCAGGCGGCGGTCGGGAGTTCATGCGGGCGATCGCCGAGTCGGCGTGGAGCATCCCTCGGGAACATGTGATCGGCACCGCCCCGACGTACGAGTACAAGGATGGTCAGATCCAACGTGGTGACGCCGCGCTCGGGGGTTTGGCTCTGGGCCCCGGCAAGCCTGAGCACATCTTCGCGCACACCGGCCGCCTTCCCGCGTTCGCCGGCGGCAACGCGGATGTCGATATCGAGATGCTGGAGTCTGCGACGTTCGCAATGCTGGTCGTCCACGACGACCCCGACCGTGAGTTCGGCTACGACACCGCCGCCGAGCGGTCGGTCGCTGCTGCGAAGGACCAGGGCTGGACCATCGTCAGCATGAAGAACGACTGGAACACCGTCTTCGGCCGAGACTGAGCACGTCGCGCACGGACCCACAACCACCCACACGAGAGGATGTTCGCCATGGGCGATCTCACCGCCATCGACATCCTCGTCCTCCCGGACGAGACGATGACCGCACACGCCACATCATGGAATGCACGACTGATCCAGAGCGTTCCCGACGGCTTCAGACTCGATGCGAACCACACACCCCATTTCACACTCCTGCAGCGATACGTCAAAACGGATCACCTCGACGATGTCGCCGCCGCGGTCGAAGCGTCGCTCGCCGGCCTCTCCGTCGCGACGCTCGAGCTGTCCGCCGTCAAGATCGCGCACATGGAACTGGCTGCAGCCCCCGGAGTCGGCCTGGCCGGACTCCTCGTGAAGCCGAGCCCCGCGTTGCTCGACCTCCAGACCCAACTCATCACCGCGATCCGTCCGTTCACAGGCGAGCACGGCACAGCCGACGCCTACGTGACCACCGATGCCGAGCCCGACATCAATCAGGACACGCTGGACTACGTCGAGACCTACGTACCGGCGCACAGTGGCGAGCACTATCTTGCCCACGTCACGATCGGCGAAGGCAAACTCGACGATCTGAAGTCATTCGAGGCCGAGCCGTTTGAAGCATTCACCTTCCACCCGACGGGAATCGCGATGTTCCAACTGGGCAACAACGGCACTGCCCGCACAGAGCTCAGGCACTGGCCTCTGCCGTGACGAAGTAGCGTGTGTGCGCGGATCTGACAAATGCCGCGCCCAGGCGATGATGGCGTTCAGGACCGCGGCCGCGCGGTAGACGATGGCGAGTTTGTCGTAGCGCGTCGCGAGCCCGCGCCATTGCTTGACGTGGCAGAAGCGGCGCTCGATGACGTTGCGACCTCGATAATCGACGGGGTCGAACTGCGGGGGTCGGCCGCCTCGTGACCCGCGTCGTTTCCGATGCCCTTGCTGGTCGGCCGGCTCCGGGATGACCGCGGTGATGCCACGCGATCGCAGGAGTGCTCGGGTCGCACGTGAGGAGTATGCCTTGTCACCGCGCAGCGCGTCGGGCGTCGTGCGCGGCCGGCCCGGCCCAACCCGATCGATGCGCAGCCGCTCGAGCAGCTGGACGAGCATGGGCGAGTCGCCGGCCTGCCCGGGCGTGCACAGCACGACGAGCGGGAGCCCGTTGCCGTCGACGAGCTGGTGGATCTTCGTGGACAAGCCGCCCCGGGAGCGCCCGACCGCGTGATCAGGCGGCTCGACGGCGGGATTCGTGTAATTCGACGAAGCCCCCTGTGAGGCGTGTGATGTTCGTCGCGTGCTGGTGCGCGCGGGCGATGGTCGAGTCGACCGAGATCGACCAGTCCACCGCGCCGACAGCGTCCGCAGTCGACAGCAGACGGCCCAGGACCGTGTCCCACGTCCCGTCACCGGCCAGGCGGCGATGCCAGGTCCACACGGTCTGCCACGGCCCGAACACCTCGGGCAGATCACGCCACGCGATCCCGCACCGGTACCGGTAGATGATGCCCTCGACCATCGAGCGGGCGTCCGAGAACGGCCGCCCCTTCCGCCGCGTCGGACGAGGCAACAACTCCTCGATCAACGACCACTGAAGATCCGAAAGCAACTGAAACCGCGACACACACCAACAATCTCAGATCCACCTCGGACCATTTGTCAGACATGCCCTAGGCGGCATCCGTGCCCCGAGGCTCGAACCGCAGCGGTTCGGGGGACGACGAGAGGTTCGCGCCGCCTCGGTACCTCGCCGCCGCGTGGGTGTCGGGCAACCGGTCGCCGCGGCCGAAGAGCCGATCGCGCAGCGAGGTCGCCTCGCGCTCGGGCAGCCGGCCGCGGCGGCGCAGTTCGGGCACGACGAGCTCGGCGAAGTCCTGCGCCGTGCCGAAGGAGTGGAACTGTCGCAGGTTGATGCCGTCGATGCCGTCCTCGTCGAGCCAGCGCTCGATCTCGTCGGCGACCACCGTCGGGGTGCCGACGACGTGGAAGCGCTCGCGTCGCCCGCCGCGGAGGCTCTCGAGCAGGGTTCCCACCGTGACGTCGAGGGGGAGCATGGACGCGCGCTCGAGCGGCCGGCCGGAGCGTTGGATCGCCTCGCGCACCGTGAGGTCGCGCGGCAGGCGGGTCAGGTCGACCGGGAGGCTCGCATGCGCGAGGTATCCGTCGATGCTCGCGTGCTGCTCGTAGAGCCGCCACTTGTCGGCGGCCTCCTCCTCGGTGCGGCCCACCACGACGACGGCGCTCGCGATGAACTTCACGTCATCGGCGGACCGCCCGTTCGCGACCGCGGCATCCTGCATCGAACGCTTGTTGCGATGGAACTCCTCGGTCGTGCGGCCGCCGGTGAAGACGAGCTCGGCGTGCCGGCCGGCGAAGGCGGTGCCCGCGGGCGACCCGGTCGCCTGGAAGAGCACGGGCGTGCGCTGCACCGACGGGTGCACGATGTGCGGGCCCGCGACGCGATGGGCCTCGCCCACATGGTCGATGTACCTGACCTTGGCCGGATCGGTCGCGATGCGGCGTTCGCGGTCGTAGACGAGCGCGTCGTCGTCCCACGAGCCCTCCCACAGCTTGTAGAGCACGTCGAGGTACTCGTCGGCGAGCTCGTAGCGACGATCGTGCGGGATCTCCCCTTCGAGGCCGAAGTTGCGTGCGGCGTTCGGCAGGTAGCTGGTGACGATGTTCCAGCCGAAACGGCCCTTGGTGAGGTGGTCGAGCGTCGACGCGCGCCTGGCGAACGCGAACGGCGGTTCGTACGTGGTCGAGAACGTGACGCCGAACCCGAGCCGCTTCGTGACGGCGGCCATGGCCGGGACGAGCAGCAGCGGGTCGAGGTTCGGGCTCTGCAGTCCCTCGCGCAGTGCGGTCTCGGGCCCGTCGCGGAAGACGTCGTAGGCGCCGATGACGTCGGCGAGGAAGACGGCGTCGAACCCGCCGTCCTCGAGGATCTCCGCCAGCTCGGTCCAGTAGGAGAGCTCGTCGAACCGGTGCCGGTTGTTGCCGGGCAGCGGCCACAAGCCGTGCGAGATGTGGCTGATGCAGGCCATCTCGAAGAGGTTCAGGATCAGCGGCTTCGGGTCGGTCATGCGGTTGCTCCGGCTTCGATGGGGGCGCGATCCGCGCCGGCGAACACGTGCAGGGGATCGGTGCCGTTGAGGTACCAGTCGCCGATGATGCGCTCCTTGTAGATGCGCGGGTTGTGCGAGACCAGGGTGCGGGCGTTGCGCCAATGGCGGTCGAGGCCGACCTCCCGCTCGACGCCCGAGGACCCGAGCGCGTCGAAGAGGATGGTCGACGCCTCGAGCGCGGCATCGGCCACCACCAGCTGCGCCTCGTAGACCGCGATGGCGGCGCGTCGCGCGGCCTCCTCGCGCGCGTCCTCGGTCGCGGCCGTCACGGCATCGAGCACTGCGGCGGCGCGGGCGACGGATGCCTCGGCTGAGGCCGCGCGTGCCGCGACGCGCCCGACGACGGCCTGCACCTGTGCGTCGGCCCGCGGCTGCTCGGCGAGTCCATGCGGATACGAGCGGATGCGGCGCAGCACGGCTGCCACGAGTTCATCGCGTGCCGAGCGGGCGACGCCCGCGAGCGCCGCGAGCAGCACCAGTTGGTAGACCGCCTCCTGGGAGACGAAGCGCTCGGTGAACGGCAGCACATCGTCGTCGTCGACGGAGACGGCGTGGAACCTCGTCGTCCCGCTGCCGGTGGTGCGCTGGCCGAATCCCGACCAGTCGTCGAGGAGTTCGACGCCCCTGGCACGGGCGTCGACCACGACGAGCACGGCCTCCCCGAGCTCGTCCAGCGCGAACACGCTCAGCCAGTCGGCGAAGATCGAGCCGGTGCTGTAGTACTTCGCCCCGGTCAGCCGCAGCCGACCGTCGACGCGCTCGAGCCGGGTGTCGGCGCTCAACAGGTTCGTCGTGCCGACCTCCGACCACGCGCCGCCGATGACGGCGCCGGCCGCGATCCGCTCGAGCCACAGCCGGTCGAACGCGCGTTCGCCGGCGAGCCGGTCCTCGACGAACGCGATGTGGTTGCGCCATGCCTGCGGTTGGTTGGAGTCCGCGGCGCCGAGCTCGACGAGCAGCTCGAAGAACTCGGCGAAGCTCAGGCCGGCGCCGCCGAGGTCGGCCGGGACGCGCAGCGCACCGAAGCCCGCGGCGGCGAGCTCGGACGTCAGCCCGAAGGGCAGCGTGCGCTCCCGTTCGTGGGCGAGCGCGTCCGCGGCGATCCGAGCGAAGACGGGGGCGAGGCGGGCGCGTGCGGCATGGATGCCGCCCAGACGCGCGCCGGGTCGTGCTGGGCCGGGCGTCACGGCGGTCGGCGACGCGCTCATCCGATCACCGCCGGCGTCGTGGCATCCGTCTCGACCGTCGTCGACTCCTCGGAGGCGACATCCGCTCGAGGGCCGAACGCGCCGCGGTACTTGGCTGCCGGGTGCCGATCGTTCAGGCGCGGCGCGCCGAAGAGCCGCTCGCGCAGCGTCGCGCCCTGGCCGTAGTCCTCTTGGGCGAGACCGCGGGCCCGCAGCACGGGCAGCACCTTCTCCGCGAACTCGATGAACGAGCCGGGGATCACCCAGTTGATGACGTTGATGCCGTCGACGCCGGCCTCCTGCCACCCGACGAGCGCGTCCGCGATCTGCTCGGGGGTGCCGACGATGCGGGTCGAGCGGGAGATGAGCAGGGCGACGTCGCGCACGAGCGGTTCTCGATCGGTGATGGCCTTGGAGACCCACTCGCCGAAGCCCTTCGCGGTGTTCGTGTCGACATCCTTGAGCGGGGTGTCGGGGTCGTAGGCGCGACCGGTCTTGTCGACGAGGGCGGAGTGGGCGAGGTATCCGTCGATCGAGACGTACTTCTCGTACTCCGCCGCCTTGGCCCAGGCCTCCTCCTCGGTGTCGCCGATCACGAACGACAGCCCCTGGTAGAACGTGATGTCCTCGGGCCGCCGCCCCGCCTCGACGGCCTGGCGGCGGGTGTCGTCGATGAGCTCCTTCGCGAGCGCAGGGGTGGGCGCGATGATGAAGGTCGCCTCGGCGTGCTTGGCGGCGAACGCTCGACCCGACGAGGACGAGCCCGCCTGGTAGAGCACCGGGGTGCGCTGGGGCGACGGCGAGGGCAGGTGCGGTCCCTGCACCGAGTACCGCTCGGAGACGTGGTTGATCTTGTGGATCTTCGACGGGTCGGAGTAGAGGCCGCGCTCGCGATCCTTCAGGAGCGCGCCCTCGTCCCAGGACCCCTCCCAGAGCTTGTAGGCGACGTCGACGTACTCGTCGGCCCATGCGTAGCGCTCGGTGTGATCGGTCAGGCGCGGGTACCCGAAGTTCCTGGCGCCGTTGTCCTGCAGTCCGGTGACGATGTTCCAGGCGACCCGACCCTTCGAGATGTGGTCGAGCGTCGAGACCTGGCGGGCGAACTGGTAGGGGTGGCTCTGCGCCACGTTCGAGGTCAGCGCCAGCCCGATGCGCTCGGTGTGCACGGCCAGGGCCGCGACGAGCGGGATCGGGTCGTTCGAGGGGATCTGGAGGCCCTCGCGGATGTAGACGTCGAAGTCCGCGTCGGCGTCGCCGTAGACGCCGGTGACGTCCGCGAAGAACAGCGCATCGAACTTCGCCTCCTCGAGCTTCTTGGCGAGGTCGATCCAGACCTGCACGTCGTCGAAGTCGACCTGGCCGGCATCGGGGCGGCGCCACTGGCCGTGATGGATGTGCGAGTTCGTGTTCATGACGAAGGCGTTGAAGTGCAGCGGGACGGTCATGCGGTCTTCTCCTGGATGCGGTTCGGTTCGAATGCCGGGATGGATTCGATGAGTTGACGGGTGTACGGCTGCTGCGGGCGATGGAAGATCTCGTCGGGTGTGCCGGATTCGACGACGACGCCGTCCTTCATCACGAGCACACGGTGGCAGAGATGCGCGATGACGCCGAGGTCGTGCGAGATGAAGAGATAGCTGAGGCCGAACCGTCGCTGCAGGACGACGAGCAGGTCGAGGATCTGCGCCTGGATGGTCACGTCGAGCGCCGAGACGGCCTCGTCGAGCACGATGATGTCGGGTGCTTCGGCGAGGGCGCGTGCGATGGCGACCCGTTGGCGCTGTCCGCCCGAGAGCCGGAGCGGGAAGCGCCCCAGGACGGCGTGCGACAGGCCGACCTGGTCGAGGAGTTCCCGGATGCGCTCTGCACGAGCGGCTGCCGTCGGGAAGGCCCGCCTGGACAGGGCGTCGAGCAGGATGCGCTCGACGTTCCAGCGGGGGTCGAAGCTCGACAGGGGATCCTGCGACACCACGGAGATGCGCGAGCGAAGCCCGCGCCGCTCGGACTCGGGAATCCCCGACCACGGCCGGCCGAGCAGGGTGACGCTGCCCGCATCCGCTCGTTCGAGGGCCAGCGCGATGCGCCCGGTCGTGCTCTTGCCCGAGCCGGACTCGCCGACGATGCCAAGGGTCTCGCCGCGGTGCAGGTCGAAGGAGACGCCGCCCACGGCCGTGGTGGCCGAACCATCGGGCGCGCGGAAGCGCCGGACGAGGTCGCGGGCCTCGATCACCACCTCGTCGAGCACCTCGGGCGCGGGCGGGGCCTCGGCCAGCAGGCGTTCTCCGCCGAGGCTGAGGGCCGAGCCGCGCGTGTCCTCGCTCGGCACCGCCGAGATGAGCGCTCTCGTGTACTCCTCTTGCGGATCGCCCAGCAGTCGGGCCGCCGCGCCCTGCTCGACCACGCGTCCGTGCTGCATCACGAGGATGTGGTCGGCCAATTGCGCGACCACCGAGAGATCGTGGCTGATGAGGATGATCGAGGCGCCCCGACGCTTGGACGCCTCGAGTAGTTCGAGCACCTGCGCCTGCACCGTGACGTCGAGCGCCGTCGTCGGCTCATCGGCGATGATCACGTCGGGGTCGAGCGCTATGGCCGAGGCGATCAGGGCACGCTGGCGCAACCCGCCCGAGAGCTGGTCGGGCCGCTGCCGGGCGCGCAGCTCGGGGTTCGGCACGCCGACGGAGGCGAGCAGTTCGACGACCTTCTTCGCGCGCGCTCGTCGGTTGCCCCAGCCGTGCAGGCGCAGGCCCTCCTCGATCTCGGCGCCGACGGGTCGCAGCGGATCGAGGCTGACGAGGGCGTCCTGCAGGATGAACCCGACCTCCTTGCCGCGGATCTCGCGCCACTGCCGCGACGTGAGCGCGCGCACATCCCGGCCGTGCAGGGTGACGGCGTCGGCTTCGACCCGTGCGCCGCGCCCGGCGAGCCCGACGAGGCTGCGTGCCGTCACCGACTTGCCCGAACCCGACTCGCCGACGATCGCCACGCACTGACCGGGATGCAGGTCGAAGGAGACCTCCCGCACGATCGACCGGTATCCCTCGCCGGTGGCGAATCCGACCGACAGACCCTCGACGGTCAGGCGAGGCCGGAAGGCGGGCAGCCCGTCGATCGCGGATGCGAGATCGCGGCCGGCGACCTCCGTCTCGATGGTGCTCATCATTTCTCCCCCTTCTCGAGGAACGACTGCAGGTGGCGTCCGAGGGTCGTCGTGGTCAGCGCGAGCAGTACGATCACGACGCCTGGGATCACCGTGAGCCAGCCGGCCACCGTGATGTAGGCGCGTCCCGCGTCGAGCAGTGCACCCCACTCCGGTGCAGGCGGAGCGATGCCGAGGCCCAGGAACGACAGGCTCGACGCCCACACGATCGACTGGCCGATCGAGAGCGCGAACACGGCCACGAGCGGACGCAGCGAGTTCGGCAGGATGTGCTGCCGCAGGATGCGGCCGCGCGAATGGCCCAGCGCGATCGCGGCCTCGACGTACGGCGAGTCCTTGGCGCCGAGGATCTGGCCGCGCACCATGCGTGCGTAGCCCGGCGCGGTGCCGATGCCGACCGCGAGGATGAGCGTGAGGATCGACGGGCCGAGCACCGCGATCAGCAGGAGCGAGAGCAGCAGCGCCGGGAAGGCGAACGCCACTTCGAGCAGCCAGCCGACGCCCGCCGAGGTGGCGCGGTTGCCGAGGGCGGCGAGCGCGCCGAGCACCACCGCGAGCGTGAGGCTCACCGCCGCGGCGCCGATGCCGATGCCGAGCGATGCGGCCGTTCCGTGGATCACGCGCGAGTAGAGGTCGCGGCCGGCCTCGTCGGTGCCGAACCAGTGCGCCGCCGACGGCGGCTGCAGCGTGTTCGCCAGATCCATGCTGAACGCGCCCTGGGTCGCCAGCGCGTCGGGCCACAGGGCCGCGAGCGCGAAGACCGAGGTCGCGGCGATCGCGACGTACAGATCCCACGGCTGCCTGCGCAGCCTGGCCGACGTCGTGGGCTGCGCGAGGGATGGTGCATCGGTCGCGGTCATGATGCCCTCCTCAGGCGCGGGTCGATGAGTGCGTAGGCGATGTCGACGAGCAGGTTGGCGAGCACGTAGAAGGCGGCGACGAGCATGACGATGCCGATCACGACCGGCATGTCCTGGCTGCTCACGGCCGTCACGAGCACTTGACCGATTCCGGGGCGAGCGAACACCGCCTCGACCACGACCGCGCCCGAGATGGTGGCGCCGAGCGCCCATCCCGAGAGCGTCACGGCGGGCAGCACCGCGTGCCGAAGCACGTGCCGCAGGCGGATCGCCACGTCGCCCATGCCCCGCATCCGCGCGCTCAGCACGAACGGCGAGTCGAGCGCGCGCTCGAACTCCGTGCGCGTCGCCTGCCCGAGGAAGCCGGCAAGCGGGATCGCGAGGGTCAGGGCCGGCAGGATGATGCCCACCGGACCCGTGCCGCCGATCACGGGGAACCACCCCAGCGTGAGGGCGAACACGAGCAGCAGGATGATGCCGAGCCAGTAATGGGGGAGGCCCGCCGCGGTCGTGTCGAAGAAGCCGCCGAGGGCGCTCACCGCGGGACCGCGACCGGCTGTGAGCGTGACCCAGATCACCATGATGATCCACGCGAACACGAGCGCCGCGAGCGTGAGCACGATCGTCGCCCCCAGCTGGTCGGCGATGATCGCGATCACCGGCCGGTGCTGCTGGTACGACAGGCCGAGGTCGCCGACCACGAGTCCCTTGAGGTAGGTCAGGTACTGCACGATGAGCGGATCGTGCAGGTGGTACTCGGCGTTGATCGGCGCGAGCTCCTCGGGCGTGCGTGCGATCGCCTGCCCGGCGCGGATGTTGAGGATCACCGTCGCCCGGTCGCCCGGCAGCGATGCCTGGGCGAAGAAGGCCGCGGTGGCGGCGCCGAACAGCACGAGGACGGCGCCGATCGCCTTCCCGATGACGAGTCTCAGCGTTGCCGGCCCACGCCCCGGTGCGCCGGCCCCGGGGCCGAGCACCGAGGCATCGGTCTCACTGAACGAAGTGAGCGTCATAGAAGGTCGGTCCTCCCTGTGCGTTCTCCTGCCACACGCCCTGGAGCTCGGGCGAGACGGCCAGCGTGGAGAGCCGGTCGTAGACGCCGATGGCGAGCGCGTGCTCGGCGATGTACTCCTGCGCCTGCTCGTACAGCGCGTTCTGCGCGTCGACATCGGGCTCGGAGTTCGCCTCGAGGATGATGGCCTGCAGTTCGGGGTAGTCGGTGAACGACGCGTTCCAGTTGTTCGGATTGCCGTCGGTCCCGGCGCCCCAGTTGATCTGCAGGATGCCGCTGGTGACCGCAGTCCAGTATCCGGGGTAGATGTCGCGCTCGTCGGGCTGGCTGTAGGCACCCGAGAAGGCCTCGGCCTGCGGCACCGGGATGAGGTCGACCTTGAACCCGGCCTTCGCGGCCTGCTCCTGCACGCCTTGGAGGATGGACGCGCCGTCGGCGTTGATGATAGAGCCGGCGAAGTACGGCAGCGTCACCTGGAGCGGCTCGCCGTCCTTCGTGCGGGTACCGTCGGCGTCCTCCCCGGTCCAGCCGGCCTCGTCGAGCAGTTCGGCCGCCTTGTCCACGTCCTGGCTGTACCAGTCCGCCGCCTTCTGGCTGTAGCCGGGAGTGGTCTGGCTGACGCCGCCGTTGCCCTCGTAGGGGATCACGCCCTGGCCGATGGACTCGACGATCTGCTCGCGGTCGATGGCGTAGGCGAAGGCCTGCCGCACCTTCTCGTCGGTGAAGACGCCCTGCGCGGTGTTGAAGGTGAGCTGCTGCGGACGGCCGGGGGTGACGTACTTCAGCAGTTCGAACCCGGCGTCGCCGGTCGCCTTCCATTGCACGGCGGGCACGTCGTAGACGGCGTCGACCTCTCCGCTCTTCAGTGCGGCCACGCGCGTCGTCGCGTCGGCGACGAACTTCCAGACGACCTCGTCGACGTAGGCGGGGCCGGTGTGCTCGGCGTTCGCGGGCGGTGACGTGTAGTCCTCATTGCGAGTGAGGACGATCTCCTGTCCGCGGTCCCAGTGATCGACGACGAACGCGCCCGAGCCGATCGGAGCGGCGCAGTTCTCCTCGTCGGTGCGGGTCTCCAGCGCCTGCTTCGACTGGATGCCGAAGTATCCCTGCGTGAGGTTGTCGGCGAGGCGCGGGTACGGGCTCGAGAGCGTGATCTGCACGGTGAGGTCGTCCAGCGCCGTCGCGGACTCGTAGTAGCCGCCCAACCAGGCGAACGCCGTGCTGTTGCCGCCGTTCAGCCAGTAGTCGAAGTTGTATGCGACGACCTCGGCCGTGAGGTCGGACCCGTCGGTGAACTTCACGTCGGGCTTCAGGTCGAACGTCCACTGCAGGCCGTCGTCGCTGGTACCCCACGACTCGGCGAGCCACGGGACCACCTGGTGGTCGTCGTCGAGCGAGACGAGGCTGTCGAGCACGTTGTAACTGAGGTAGGCCTGCTCGATCCAGCCGCCGAACACGCAGGCCGGCTCCTGCTGGTGGGCGTAGACGATGGTGCCGCCGTCGACGCGCTCACCGCTTCCGGTGGGCTCGCTCGCAGCCGCGCAGCCGCTGAGGGCGAGGGCGACCGCGGCGGTGCCGGCGGCGAGCGTGATGAGTGCTCGGGGGTGTCTGGTCATGTGACGTGCTCCTGGGGATGGCGGGCGAGGTGTTGAGCGGCGACGCTACCCGCCGCCGCAACCTCGCCGCCACGCCCCCTGTCACGCCGGTTTACGCGGGGTCACGGATCGTCTCCCCGAGTCATGCGTCGCTCGACGGCGTCATGGAGGGCAACGTGCTTGACACGTCGACGAGCGTCGCCATCGGCGCCGATCACCCCACCGCTCAGGTGCGGCGGGCGGATGCCGCGGGGTCGGCGAAACCCGCGGGTGGGTGGATGCCGCGGGTCGACAAGGGGCCTTCAGAATTGGCCTGTGGCCTGTGGCCTGTGGCCTGTGGCCTGTGGCCTGTGGCCTGTGGCCTGTGGCCCGTGGGTGGATCTGTGGTGCCCCCGGCAGGAATCGAACCTGCGACCGACAGATGAGAAGGCTGTTGCCCGATACGGTGGGGCCTTCTCGCGGTGTCTGTGGTATCGATCTGTGGTGCCCCCGGCAGGAATCGAACCTGCGACCGACAGATGAGAAGGCTGTTGCCCGATACGGTGGGGCCTTCTCGCGGTGTCTGTGGTATCGATCTGTGGTGCCCCCGGCAGGAATCGAACCTGCGACCGACAGATGAGAAGGCTGTTGCCCGACCCGGTGGGGCCTTCTCGCGGTGTCTGTGGTATCGATCTGTGGTGCCCCCGGCAGGAATCGAACCTGCGACCGACAGATTAGAAGGCTGCTGCTCTATCCGCTGAGCTACGGGGGCCGGCCCGCCAAGCTTACCGGCTTTGCGGGGTCACCCCTCGATGGGAACGTCCGTGGTGTCCTCGTGAGTCCGGGTCGCGGCATCCGCACCTCGTTTGCGGATGGCGAGCGCGACGAGCGGGAACACGAGCACGGTGATCATGCCGGCCCCCACGAGCGCGGCCGCCGCGCCCGTCGTCAGGTCGCCGCTGTCGACGCCGATCGCGGTGACGGCGACGATGATGGGCAGCCCGGTCGCGCCGAAGAGGGCGGTGGCGATCCTGGTTCGCGCGTCTGCGCCGACGGGTGCGGCGAGCATCGAGGGGAGGCCGCGCACGACCAGCAGCGCCACGACGAACACCGGGACGAGCAGGAGCGTGCTCGGCTCCGCGAGCGCCTTCAGGTCGAACGTGACGCCCGTGGTGATGAAGAAGATCGGCACGAGGAATCCATAACCGAGGCCCTCGATCTTGGTCTCCAGGGTGTGCACGTCCTGCTTCGGCGCGCCTGAGAGCAGCACCCGGAACAGCACGCCCGCGGTGAACGCGCCGAGCAGCATGTCGAGGTCGAGCACGATGCTGAGGGCCACGAGGGCGCTCAGCATGAGCACGACGAGGCGCACTCCGAACTGGCCGCTCGTGTGCATCGTCGCGGTGATCACGACGTGCAGGCGCTTGCCGCGCCCCTTCGCGGCGAGGAAGATCGCGACGCCGGCGATGACGGCGAACCCCAGCAGGACGATGGCGGCGGTGCCGGGCGCGCGTCCGGTCAGGAAGAGCGAGATCGCCAGCAGCGGGCCGAACTCGCCGATCGCGCCGAGCGCGACGACAGCGATGCCGAACGGCGTCTTGAGGTCGCCGGAGTCGCGCAGGATCGGCATGATCGTGCCGAGCGCCGTCGAGGTCAGGGCGATGCCGATGAACGCCGCCGCGGGGATGTCGGGGGCGAAGAGCACGGCGATGCCGAACCCGGCCGCCAGTGAGATGATCCAGCCGATGGCGGCGCGCTTCATCGGGCGCCCGCGGATCGCGCGGAAGTCGACCTCGTTGCCCGCGAGGAAGAACAGCATCGCGAGCCCGAGCTCCGAGAGCACCTCGACGAAGTCGTCGGGGTGGATCCAGCCGAGCACGTCGGGGCCGAGGAGGATGCCGAGGACGATCTCGAACACCACGAGGGGCACGGCGACCCAGTGCCCGACCGCGCGCACCAGGAGGGGCGCCGCGACGGCGATCAGGGGGATGAGGACCATCGTCCCGGTCGAGATTTCCACGTCAACTCCATACCGCGCGCGTGCGGCACGCCTGCATGATCGTATCCAACCCAGCGCCGCGAAACGGAGGAGGCACGTAGCCGGGACGAAACACGCGGGCGGTATCGTCGTGGCATGCGAGACCTCCAGGCGAGCATCATCGCCGAACTCAACGTCACGTCGGTCATCGATCCCGCCGCCGAGGTGCGATCGCGCATCGACTTCCTCAAGGACTACGTGCGGGCGACCGGCGCATCCGGCCTCGTGCTCGGCATCTCCGGCGGTCAGGACTCCTCGCTCGCCGGGCGCCTCTGCCGGCTCGCGGTCGCCGAACTGGTCGCCGAGGGGCATCCGTCGCGGTTCGTCGCCGTCCGCCTGCCCTACGGCGTCCAGCACGATGCGGGCGATGCCGAGGTCGCGCTCGAGTTCATCGACCCGCTCGAGCGCGTCGAGTTCAACGTCAAGCGCGGCGTCGACGGCCTCGCCGAGGAATTCGCCGATGCCACCGGTGCGCCGATCAGCGATTTCGGCAAGGGCAACGTGAAGGCGCGCATGCGCATGGTCGCGCAGTACGCGCTGGCCGGTGAGCACGGCCTGCTCGTCGTCGGCACCGATCACGCGGCCGAGGCGGTCACGGGCTTCTTCACGAAGTTCGGCGACGGCGGCGCCGACGTGCTCCCGCTGACCGGACTGACGAAGCGCCAGGGACGGGCCCTGCTCGAACACCTGGGTGCGCCCGAGCGCCTCTCCCTCAAGGTGCCGACGGCCGACCTGCTCGACGGCGACCCCGGGCAGGCCGACGAGGCGAACCTCGGGCTCTCCTACGCCGACATCGACGCGTTCCTCGAGGGCGAGCAGATCGACGCCGGCATCGCGGAGCGCATCGAGGCGAGATTCCTGGCGACCCGGCACAAGCGAGCGGTGCCCGTGTCGATGTTCGACGAGTGGTGGCGATGACGGATGCCGCATCGCGGCCATCGTCGGTGATGCGACGCCCGTGACGAGATCCGGGTGATCAGGCGCCCGAGATCAGCAGAGGCCCCACCCGGAAGACGGATGGGGCCTCTGCTGATCTCGGGGTTCGTCAGGCGCGCGCCTCGTCATTCAGCGGAAGCGGCTCCGTCAGCGCCTGCGTCGGAGTGGGCGCGGTCGTCGGCGTCGTACTCGGGGCGATCTCGGTGGCACCGCGGTAGCGCTCGTGGTGCTGCTCGGCGACCCAGGCGTCCTGCTCTTCGACCGCGGTCTGCTCGGGCTCCTGCCGCTGTGCACGCCAGCGCAGCAGGTCGTTCTGGAACTGCTTGCGAGCCCGTGACGGATGCCGCTGCCAGTCGAGCATGCGGTCGCGGAACTCCACGACGGCGGGGTCGAGCTGGTATCCGAACGTGGCCGAGGCCCGCTTCAGCTCGTGCAGTTGGTGCGCGGCCCAATTCGCCGCGACGTCGGATCCCCTGATGGGCAGCAGGCGCACCTGGATGTCGGCCTGCCCGACCGTGCGGTCGGCGAGCACCTGCTCCTGGGGCGTGAGCGAATTCCAGACGGATGCCTCGGTCGCGGCGTCGATCAGGGAGCCGATGGCCGCCGTCTTCAACTCGCGGTCGCGCTGATCGACCACGCGCCGGACGGCGGCGCTGGCGATCCATGCGGCGAGCAGCCCGGAGGCGAGCACCGCCAGGAAGAGCACCGCGCCCGTGAAGAGGGTCGACTGCGCCTCGCTCGAGGTCAGCCAGGAGATGAGATCGTTCCACCACTGCATGCACCGCAGAGTACTCGGTGCAGGGCGTGAGCCCCGGCAGTCCGCGCGGCGCGCCCGAAGATGCCGGCTCGGGCGCGCCCGAGCGGGTCAGCCGAGCGCCGTGCCGTGGGCTGCGAACGGCTCGATGCGTGCGATCTCGTCGTCGGTGAGCGGCGCCGCATCGAGTGCGGCCACGTTCTGCTCGAGCTGTGCCACGCTCGAGGCGCCGATGATGGCACTGGCGACGAGTCGCTCGCGAAGCACCCACGAGAGGGCGAGCTGCGCGATGCTCTGCCCCCGCGAGTCGGCGATCTCGGCGAGGCCCCGAATGCGGGTGAGGTACTCGTCGCTGATGCGGTCTGGGGAGAGGAACCGGCTGGTCGCGGCTCGCGAGTCCGACGGGATGTCGCCCGACAGGTACCGATCGGTGAGCAGCCCCTGTGCGAGCGGCGAGAACACGATGCTGGCCGCGCCGACCTCCTCGAGTGCGGGGAACAGCCCGTTCTCGATGTGCCGGTCGAACATCGAGTACCGCGGCTGGTGGATCAGGAGCGGCACGCCCTCGTCGGCGAGCGCCGCTGCGGCGGCGATGGTCTGCTCGGGCGAGTAGTTCGAGATGCCGACGTAGAGTGCCTTTCCCTGGCGGACCGCGCTCGCCAGCGCGCCCATCGTCTCTTCGATCGGGGTCTCGGGGTCGGGCCGGTGCGAATAGAAGATGTCGACGTAGTCGAGCCCGAGCCGGCCGAGGCTCTGGTCGAGTGAGGCCAGGAGGTACTTGCGCGAGCCGAAGTCGCCGTATGGGCCCGGCCACATGTCGTAGCCGGCCTTCGAGGAGATGATGACCTCATCGCGGTACGGGCGCAGGTCGGCGTCGAGGATGCGGCCGAAGTTCTCTTCGGCGCTGCCGTACGGCGGCCCGTAGTTGTTCGCGAGGTCGAAATGCGTGATGCCGAGGTCGAAGGCGCGGCGCACGATCTCGCGCTGCGTCTGCCACGGGCGTTCGTGGCCGAAGTTGTGCCAGAGCCCGAGCGAGAGGGCGGGGAGCTTGAGACCACTCCGCCCGACTCGGTTGTAGCGCATGGTGTCGTATCGTGCCGGGTTCGCCTCGTAGCTCATGCGAACACTCTATGGCGGTCCGGCGACGCGATCGCATCGTCCCCGTGCCGTCCGCGACTCGTCCTCAACCGGTGCCTGCACGGCCTCGGATTCCACGGTTCACGACGATGCGCGCCGATCCGTCGACCGGACGGCGAGGCTTGGCACACGCGGCATCCGGGGCCTGAAACGGCACGACGGTCTCCGGATGCCGCGGCCGTCGATCGCGGCGGCGACCATACCGAGCATTGGAGTAGACATGACCGACAACATCACGGTGATCGGCGTCGTCGGGGGCGACCCGCGCGTGCACACGACCAACCAGGGGCTGCCCATCACGACGTTCCGGCTCGCGTCGACGCGCCGGTTCTTCGACCGGGCGAAGGGCACCTGGGAGAACGGCGAGACCAACTGGTACACCATCTCGACCTTCCGCCAGCTGGCGAAGAACGTCGCGGCGTCGATCCGGCGGGGCGAGCGGGTCGTCGTGCACGGCCGGTTGCGCATTCGCGCGTGGGAGAGCGGCGAGAAGAGCGGCACGGCCATCGAGATCGAGGCCGACTCGGTCGGGCACGACCTGAACTGGGCGACGACCTCGCTCACGAAGAATCAGCCGGGAACCGCCTCCGGCTCGGGCGTCGAGGCGGCGACCGAGCCTCACGCATCCGACGACACCGCCGCGACGGGCTGGGCGACGGCGCTCGGCGTCGAGTCGCCCGCGGATTCGGGGGTGGCGGCGCTCGACCCCGAATCGGTCGATGCCGGTGCCGACGACGACATCGAGATCGGCCGCGAACCGGCTCATGTGCCGTTCTGAGCCTCGACGCGCCCCGGCCTGCGCCTAGACTCGCTTCGAAGCGCATCCGGCGCGCTCGGACGGGGGTCACATGGCACGGCACAACGGTTCGTCCGCGGCCCTGGCGATCGCCGGGGCCGCGCTCTCCGTGCTGGTGTTGACGGGGTGCTCGCTGTTCGACCAGACGTCGCCCGAGCCGACGCCGTCGACCTCGTCGCGGCCGACGCCCACCGATGAGGAATCGGCGCCCATCGGCCTGCACCCCGATCTTCCCGCCGCCGACAACCTGCCGTACTTCGATCAGGTGAACCAGGCCGTCGTGGCCGCGAACGAGGCCGCAGCCGGTCGAGACTTCATCGATGCCCTCGTCGCAGCCGGATTCGACAAGGCGGCCATGCAGGTCACCGGCGACCAGACGACCGAGGGCAAGCCGGCGGATTCCGTGCAGTTCGCGGTGCTCTTCAACGACGAATGCCTCGTCGGGCAGTACGGGCCGAGCTCCGGCGGCTACCACGGAGCCGTGCAGCCGGCGCTCGGCACCGGCGGCTGTCTCATCGGGCAGACGCGACCCATAGACTGGTAGGCGACATGGCGGATTACATTTACTCGATGGTGCGCGCCCGCAAAGCGGTCGGCGACAAGGTCATTCTCGACGACGTCACGATGGCGTTCCTCCCCGGAGCCAAGATCGGCGTCGTGGGCCCGAACGGTGCCGGTAAGTCCACGATCCTGAAGATCATGGCCGGCCTCGATCAGCCCTCCAACGGCGAGGCCAAGCTCACCCCCGGCTACTCGGTCGGCATCCTCATGCAGGAGCCCGTGCTCGACGAGACCAAGACGGTGCTCGAGAACGTGCAAGAGGGCGTCGGCCCGATCAAGGCGAAGATCGACCGGTTCAACGAGATCTCGCTCGCGATGGCCGAGCCCGACGCCGACTTCGACGCGCTGCTCGCCGAGATGGGCACCCTCCAAGAGGCCATCGACGCCGCCGATGCATGGGACCTCGACTCCCAGCTCGAGCAGGCGATGGACGCCCTGCGCTGCCCGCCGGGCGATGAGCAGGTCTCCGTGCTCTCGGGCGGTGAGAAGCGTCGCGTCGCGCTCTGCAAGCTGCTGCTGCAGAAGCCCGACCTGCTCCTCCTCGACGAGCCCACCAACCACCTCGACGCCGAGAGCGTGCTCTGGCTCGAGCAGCACCTCGCCAAGTACCCCGGCGCCGTGCTCGCCGTCACCCACGACCGGTACTTCCTCGACCACGTCGCCGAATGGATCTGCGAGGTCGACCGCGGTCGCCTCTACCCGTACGAGGGCAACTACTCGACCTACCTCGAGAAGAAGCAGGAACGCCTCACCGTCCAGGGCAAGAAGGACGCCAAGCTCGCCAAGCGCCTCGCCGAAGAGCTCGACTGGGTGCGCTCGAATGCGAAGGGCCGCCAGGCCAAGTCGAAGGCCCGGCTCGCCCGCTACGAAGAGATGGCGACCGAGGCCGAGCGCACGCGCAAGCTCGATTTCGAGGAGATCCAGATCCCCGCGGGTCCTCGTCTCGGCGACATCGTGCTCGAGGTCAAGAACCTCAAGAAGGGCTTCGGCGACCGCACGCTCATCGACGGCCTGAGCTTCACGCTGCCGCGCAACGGCATCGTGGGCATCATCGGCCCGAACGGCGTCGGCAAGACCACGCTCTTCAAGACCATCGTCGGGCTCGAGCCGAAAGACGGCGGCGACGTGAAGATCGGCGAGACCGTCAAGATCTCATACGTCGACCAGACCCGCGGCGGCATCGACCCGAACAAGTCGCTCTGGGAGGTCGTGTCCGACGGACTCGACTACATCCAGGTCGGCAAGACCGAGGTGCCCAGCCGCGCCTACGTTTCGACGTTCGGCTTCAAGGGACCCGATCAGCAGAAGCGCGCGGGCATCCTCTCCGGCGGTGAGCGCAACCGCCTGAACCTCGCCCTCACGCTCAAGCAGGGCGGCAACCTGCTGCTGCTCGACGAGCCCACGAACGACCTCGACGTCGAGACCCTCTCGAGCCTCGAGAACGCGCTGTTGGAGTTCCCCGGCTGCGCCGTGGTCATCACCCACGACCGCTGGTTCCTCGACCGCATCGCGACGCACATCCTCGCTTACGAGGGCACCGAAGAGAACCCGTCGTACTGGCACTGGTTCGAGGGCAACTTCGAATCCTACGAGGCGAACAAGATCGAGCGACTCGGTCCCGACGCCGCGAAGCCGCATCGCTCGGCCTACCGCAAGCTGACCAGGGACTAGTCGTGCGTCTGCACGTTCCCACACCGCTGCGATGGTCCGACCTCGACGCGTACGGGCACGTCAACAACGCTCGCATGTTGAGCCTGCTCGAAGAGGCTCGCATCCAGGCATTCTGGACGAGCGACGAGACGGCCGAGCACGCCGTCGGAGCGACGACGGCCGTGATCGACGCCAATCCGGGCTCGAGCACGCTCACCCTCATCGCGCGCCAAGAGGTGGAGTACCTCGCGCCCATCCCGTACCAGCGTCAGCCGCTCGACATCGAGCTCTGGATCGGGCATCTCGGCGGTGCGAGCATCGACGTCTCGTACGAGGTGTACTCGCCCGAGGGCGTCCTGCCGCGGGTGCTGCACACCCGGGCGTCGACGACGATCGTGCTCGTCGACGCGGCATCCGCGAAACCGCGGCGCATCACCGATGTCGAACGCGAGGCGTGGACGCCCTATCTCGAGGCGCCGATCGAGTTCCGGCGGCGCTGAACCCCTGCCTCCTGGAGCGCCGGCCTACGCGACGTCGGGGCGTGTCATCAGCGGCGACCGGACGTGCAGTTCCAGGCTTGGGCCGGTCAGGGGCAGAGTGCTCCAGGTCGCCGTTGCGATTCCCGAGTCGGCATCGACGACCAGCCGAACGCGGTGCGGGGTGGTGATGACGTAGAGATCGGCGACGTAGGTGCTGCCGTGCCAGGCGCCGACCGCGACGATCGGCCGGCCGAGCGGGGCACTCTCGCGCCATTCGCCGTGGCCGACCTCGACCTCGAGGAGCGACTCGAATCGAACGAGCCATCCGCCGTCAGTGGGATCGACCGTGACCGTCGTGCCGTCGGGAAGGGCCGACCGATCGTCCGAGGCGTCGAGTTTCGCGCGGACCGCACGCCACTGAGTGGCCGAACCCAGCACCGGCTGCAGCGACAGTCGCTGCAGCCGATCGGCGAGGATCGCGTCATCTTGAGCGCTTCCCCGGCGACCCACGCCTGGCAGCAGGCATTCCCGAACCGCGTCGAGCACCTCCTGGGACTCGCCTTGGGCAGTCACGGCGACGACGAGGTCGTGGGATGGGACGACCACGCACTGCTGCCCATAGGAGCCGTGGCCGTGGTAGCCGTGACGCGACCTCCAGAACTGATAGCCGTAGCCGTAGGAGAAGTCCGCCTGGTCCGTTCCGTCCAGGATCCACTCGCTGTCGACGTGCCGACTGGTCGCGAGGTCCACCCAGCCGCGGGGGACGAGTTGTCGGTCGCCCCACCTGCCTCCGCGCCGCAGCAGTTCGCCGAAGGCGGCGACGCCCTCGGTCGTCAGGTGCAGTCCATGGAATCCGAAGGCGGCGCCACCGGCCACCCGATCCCACTCGGCGTGGTCGATGCCCATCGGCTCGAACAGGCGCGCATCGAGGAACTCCGGCAGACCGAGGCCCGTGACCCGCTCCACCATGCGGGCCAGGATGTAGGTGGTCGAGTTGTCGTAGACGTGACGCGTGCCCGCCTCCGCGGCGAACGGTAGGCTCAGGAAGCCCCTCACCAAGTCGGCGGGCTCCCGCTCCCACGCTTCGGCGAGGCTGTCGGTGGCGTGCCCCGACGTCATGGACAGCAGGTGGTGAACGGTGATGCGGCGCCCCTGCTCCGAGACGTCGGCCGGGACGCGATCCGGCAGCACGTCCACCAGGCGGTCGTCCAGCGAGAGCAGCCCGTCGTCGATCGCGAGCCCCACGGCGATCGACGTGAACGACTTGGTCAGCGAGTAGAGCAGGTGCGTACGGTCGGCCGAGTACGGTGCCCACCAGCCCTCGGCCACGACGTGACCGCGGTGCACGACCATGATGGAGTGGCTCTCACCTGAACGCGTGTCGAGCCTGTCGAGCATCGCGGAGATCGCACGGGAGGATATCCCCGAGTCGGCAGGCGCTGAACGCGGAAGCAGCGAGCGTTGAGACGGCATTGCGAATTTCTAGCAGATCCACGCCCCCGACCTGCACGGTTGACGTGGTGGGCCCGCCGCGGATGCCACGCGGCAACTGCTCAGGCGCGGAGGCCGTTCAGGGAGCCGGAACGCGGATCATGCCCTCTTGGGCCACGCTCGCGACGAGCACGCCCTCGCGGGTGTAGATGCGCCCGATCGAGAGGCCGCGGCCGCCCTGCGCCGACGGAGACTCCTGCACGTAGAGCAGCCACTCGTCGACGCGGGCGTCGCGGTGCCACCACATCGCGTGATCGAGGCTCGCGACCCGCAGCCCGCGTGTGGCCCACGGCACGCCGTGAGCCCGGAGCACGGGCTCGAGGATCGAGTAGTCGCTCGCGTACGCCAGGGCCGCACGGTGCTGCTTGGGGTCGTCGGGCAGCCGGCCGACGGCCCGCATCCACACGGCCTGACGCGGCACGCGCTCGCCCTCGACGCTGAGGTAGATCGGCGAGGGGATGTGGCGCACGTCGAAGGCGCGCGCATTCGACCAGAACTGGGCCATCGCGTGGTCGAGATGGCCGATGAGATCGGCCGTCGACGGCAGCGATTCGGGATCGGGCAGATCGGTCGGCATGTCGAGCTGATGCTCGACACCTTCGTCTTCGGTCTGGAACGACGCGATGAGCGAGAGGATCGGCTCGCCGTTCTGGTACGCGTGGGTGCGCCGCGTCGAGAACGACCGCCCGTCGTGGAGTCGGTCGACCGAGAAGGTGATGGGGTGATCGACATCGCCTGGGCGCAGGAAGTACCCGTGCATCGAGTGCAGCACCCGCGCATCGTCGACCGTGTGCATGGCCGCGATGAGCGACTGCGCGAGCACCTGGCCGCCGAAGACGCGGCCGAGCGGCATCCACTGCGACGGGCCGGTGAAGATGTCTTCAGTGGTGCGCGCACCGGTGTCGGTGAGCTGCAGCGTGCTCAGCAGGCCGTCGATGGGTCCGTTCATGTTCTCTCCGATGTCGCTCGGGGGCTGGCCGCGACATCCGACGAGCGCGTTCGAACCGCACGCGGGCGCGCAATTGGTAGTTTAGACAGCAGATGGTCTCTCAAATCACGCTTGCCGACAGCCTTTCGCTCGGCGATCTGCACACCTACCTGCAACGCGCGGGTCGGGTCGAAGACGGGTCCGTACGACTCATCGCCGGCTCCGGAATCCTCGCGGTGTACACCGCGATCCTGTATCCCCGCGGCATCCTCGACGAAAGCCCCACGGTACTGGGCCTTCGCACCTTCGCGCTCGACGACACCGAAGACTTCGACTCCGTGGTGCCGATGCGCTCGCTCGTCGAGCGCATCGTGCGGGCGCGCGGCCAGGTCGGCGAAGACGAGGAGTCGCGACCGGTGTCGATGTCGCGGCCGCCCGAGGTCAACACCGTGACCTGGGCCGGCATCTCCCCACCCCGGGGCGGCTGGCGCCCATTGGGTGAGACGGATGCCGCGACCCTGGAGTCCGCCGCCCGTGCGGGCATCGACGAGGTCGCAGAAGCGATTCCAGCCGGAACGGGCGAGCAGCTCGTGCAGCGCGTGCGCTCCGAGGTCTGGGGGCGCGGCGTCGACGGCGTCGAGTACGTTCCGACCGGTGCGGCCTTCGCAGCTTTCAGCCTGGGCTTCCTGGGCGACGACCCCGTGCGCCTCTTCGAGACCGGCCCGTGGACACGGCTCAGTTCTCGCCGCGGTCATGTGCTCGTGCGACGCAAGCCCTGGACGCTGAAGGCGTAGACGCTCCGCCGGTCGAGCAGGCACGGAGCGCCGTGCCGAGACCCGGAGGTGAAGGTCTCGGCACGCGTCGCTGCTCGACCGGCGCTCAGCTCCTCGACCGGCGGCGCGTCGTCAGCCCCTGGCGATGGCGCGCCCCGCCGTGCGCCCGGTGAACAGGCATCCGCCGAGGAACGTGCCCTCGAGCGCGCGATAGCCGTGCACGCCGCCACCGCCGAAGCCGGCGGCCTCGCCGACGGCGTACAGGCCGGGCACGGGCGCGCCGTCGGCGCCGAGCGCCCGCGCGTCGAGGTCGGTCTGGATGCCGCCGAGGCTCTTTCGCGTGAGGATGTGCAGCTTCACCGCGATGAGCGGCCCGGCCTTCGGGTCGAGGATGCGATGGGGGGTCGCGACGCGGATGAGCTTGTCGCCGCGGTACTTGCGGGCGCCGCGGACGGCGGTGAGCTGGAGGTCCTTCGAGAACTCGTTCTCGACCTCGCGGTCGCGCGCGATGATCTCCTTCTCGATGTTCGCGGTGTCGAGCTCCACCTCGGGGGAGAGTTCGCGCATGCCGGAGAGCAATTCGTCGAGGGTGTCGGCGACGATGAAGTCGGCGCCGTGCTCCTTGAAGGCCTCGACGGGGCCGGTCGCACCGGATCCGAGCCGATCGGCGAGGAGCCGCAGGTCCTTGCCCGTGAGGTCGGGGTTCTGCTCGCTGCCCGAGAGCGCGAACTCCTTCTCGATGATCTTCTGGGTGAGCACGAACCAGGTGTGCCCGTGCCCGGTGGTCTGGATGTGCTCGAGCGTGCCGAGCGTGTCGAATCCGGGGAACAGCGGCACCGGCAGGCGTCGGCCCTCGGCGTCGAACCAGAGCGAGGACGGACCGGGGAGGATGCGGATGCCGTGCATCGGCCACACCGGATCCCAGTTCGTGATGCCCTCGGTGTAGTGCCACATGCGGTCGCCGTTGACGAGCCGGGCACCGGCCTGCTCGGAGATGCCGAGCATGCGGCCGTCGACATGCGCGGGCACGCCTGAGAGCATGTGCTCGGGCGGGGTACCGAGCCGTTCGGGCCATGAGGCGCGCACGAGGTCGTGGTTGCCGCCGATGCCGCCTGAGGCGACGATGACCGCGGGGGCGCGCAGGTCGAAGTCGCCGACGACGTCGCGGTTGCTCGATTCGCCGCGGCCCGCGGCATCCGGAGCGAGGATCGCGCCGCGTACGCCCATGACCGCGCCGTCGTCGACGATGAGCTCGTCGACCCGGTGCCGGTGCCTGAACTCGACGAGCCCTGCGGCCTCGCCCGCCTTCACGCGCGCGATGAACGGCTCGAGCACGCCGGGCCCCGTGCCCCACGTGATGTGGAAGCGCGGCACCGAGTTGCCGTGGCCGACGGCGTTGTACCCGCCGCGTTCGGCCCAGCCGACGATCGGGAAGAATCGAACGCCCTTCTGGTGCAGCCAGGCTCGCTTCTCGCCGGCGGCGAACTCGAGGTAGGCCTCGGCCCACTTGCGGCCCCACTCGTCCTCGTCGCGGTCGAAGCCGGCGGTGCCGTCCCAGTCCTGGCGCGCGAGGTCGAGCGAGTCCTTGACGCCCATGCGCCGCTGCTCGGGTGAGTCGATGAGGAACAGGCCGCCGAAGGACCAGTGCGCCTGGCCGCCGAGGCTCGCCTCGGGCTCCTGGTCGACGATGACGACGCGCTTGCCCGCGTCGACGAGCTCTGCAGCGGCCACGAGGCCGGAGAGGCCGGCGCCGACGATGATCGCCGCGGGTTCGGCGGGTTCGGGTCGCGCGGTGGGGGTTGCGGGCACTGGGGGACTCCTTCGTCTCGGATGCGTGCGGTTCGGGCCGTCGAGGTTCGGGTCAGTCCTCGAACGTGTTCACCATCGCGAACGCCGCACGCTGGAGATAATCCCACAGCGTCTCCTCGGCGAGCGGCGGCAGGTCGAGCGCGTCGACGGCGGTGCGCATATGCGCCAGCCAGCGATCGCGGGCGTCGGGGTTGACCTTGAACCCGGCGTGGCGCATGCGCAGGCGGGGGTGTCCGCGCTGCTCGCTGTAGGTGCCGGGGCCGCCCCAGTACTGCTCGAGGAAGAGCAGCAGGCGCTCCTCGGCGGGGCCCAGGTCTTCTTCGGGGTACATGGGGCGCAGCACGGGGTCATCGGCGACGCCGCGGTAGAACTCGTGCACGAGCTTCGCGAACGTGGGGCGGCCGCCCACGGTCTCGTAGAACGAGGCGCCGAGCGCCGAACCGTGTTCGCTGCCGCGGAGGGGGACGGATGCCGGCGGCACGGCCGGCACCGGGACGACCGGTGCGGGCGCGGGGCGGTCGGTGGCGGATGCCGCAGCTGAGGTCTCGTCGGTCATGTCACGTCTCCGGAATCGGGGTTCTGCTTCGGGCGCTCGGCCGACGACGGATCGGATGAGAGCGAGGGGCCCGACTTCTGGCGGAGACCGCGCTTGGCCTTCGCCTTGGCGGTCGCCGCCTTCGCGTCCTCGTTCGTGAGCACCCGGCTGGGGGCGGTCTTCGGCGGCTTCGCACCCTTCACGCGCGTTGCGCCGTCGAAACCGGAGAGCACGACCGACCCGAGGCTCGGCATCTTCACGCCCATCTCGTCGACCGCGTGCTTGAGGCGCATGCGGAGCTCGCGCGCGATGTCGTCCTTCGATGAGGTGCGCACCTTCATCACCACGCGGATCACCATCGCATCGTCGGAGATCGACTCGAGGCCCCAGATCTCGGGCCGCTCGAGCACGCGCGAGCGCCACTTGCTCGCGTGCGCCAGGTCGTTCGCGGTGCTGAGCAGTCGCGCCTCGACGGCGTCGATGTCGGCGTCGTACGGCACCGCGAGGTCGACGATCACGCGCGCCCACCCCTGCGACATGTTGCCGACGCGCAGGATCTCGCCGTTGCGCACGAACCAGAGCGTGCCGTTGACGTCGCGCACCTTCGTGATGCGGATCTGCACCTCTTCGACGATGCCGGTGGCGGGCCCCAGGTCGACGACGTCGCCGACGCCCACCTGGTCTTCGACGACCATGAAGAGGCCGTTCAGCACGTCCTTCACGATGTTCTGGGCGCCGAAACCGAGGCCGGCGCCGATCGCGGCCGAGAGGAGCGCGAATGATCCGAGGATGCCCGAGTCGATGGCGTTCACGACCATGAGCGTCACGATGATGAACAGGGTGACGTTGATGACGTTGCGGAAGACCGACCCCAACGTGCGGGTGCGCTGCACGACGCGCACGGCGGCGAGCGGCGACGCCTGGAGGGCCTGGGTGTCGGTGACGTCCTGCTTGCGCTTGACGCCCGTGACGATCTGGTCGACGACCCGGTCGATGACGCTGAGCAGGATCCATCGCACCAGCAGGGCGATGACGACGATCACGACGACCTCGATGAGGTTGCCGAGGAAGATCGGCCAGTTGAGGTTCCACCACTCGATGAACTGCGTCCAGATGTCGGTCACGGGGTCGCCTCCGCTCGTGGGTCGGTTCGGGTAGGGGCCGGTGTCGGGTCTGACATCGAAGCGAGTCTAGTGACGCCCACGTGGGAGTCAGCCGAGCGCGTCGGCGTCACGGGCCCGCAGCGCCCGCTCGAGCTCGTCGAGCTGCTCGGAGACCAGGCGATGCAGCGGCGCGGGCGTCGCATTCGCGTCGAGCCAGGTGCGCGCGGCATCCGCCACCTCGGCGTTCACGAGGGGCGCCGGGAACAGCCGCTTGACGATGAGCGAGGCCATCGTGAAGCTGCGCTCCGCCCAGGTCTGCTGGAGGATCGCGAAGTAGTCGTCGACGCTCGACGCCAGCAGGCTCGCGTCGGAGGTGCGGCGCCAGCCCTCGGCGACGGCGCGCGCGACGTCGTTCGAGATCGACGGGTCGGTCGCGACGCGACGCCACGCGGCATCCTTCACGTCTTGATCGGGCCGGGCGGCGCGCGCGGTCTCGGCGAGGCGTCGGCCCTTCGCCGTGTCGTCGAGCGCGAGCGCCGTCGCGATCTCGCCATCGATCTCGTCATCGGATGCCGCGAGCAGGGCCGCGCGCGCGATCACGAGCTCCCAGCGCAAGTCGAGGTCGATCTCGAGGCCGGGCAGCTTGATCGAGCCGTCGAGCAGGCTGCCGAGCACGTCGGCGTGGGCCTGGGAGCTCGCCAGCCGGGTGAACGCCTTGACGAACTGCAGTTGCGCATCGGAGCCCGCGTCGGCGAGCTCTGCGAGCGCCCACACGCCGTCGCCGGCCTCGGCCGAGATGCGCTCCCGGTGCTCGTCGGCGAGATAGCGCTCGAGCGCCGTCTCGAGCCGGGTCAGGGCGAGTCCGCGTGCAGAGGACTGGCTCTCGCGCCCGATGCTGCCGAGCACGAGCCGCACGAATGCGCTCGCGGGCAGTTCGGCGTCGCGCACGGCGTCCCATGCCGAGCCGAGGATGACGGCGCGGGTCACCGGGTCTGCGAGGTCGCCGAGGCGCTCGAGAGCGGTGGCGAACGAGGGCTCGTCGAGGCGCACCTTGGCGTAGGTGAGGTCGTCGTCGTTCACGAGCAGCAGGTCGGGGCGGGCGAGGCCGACGAGCTCGGGCACGGCGGTCGAGGCGCCGTCGACGTCGATCTCGATGCGATGCGTGCGCACGAGGCATCCGTCGGCGTCGTTCGCATAGCAGCCGATCGCGACCCGGTGCGGGCGGAGCGTCGGATGCGTCGGGGCCGCCGTCTGCTCGACGACCGCCGACGTGATCGTGCCCGAGGCATCCGTCTCGAGCACGGCGCGCAGCGTGTTCACGCCGGCGGTCTCGAGCCAGAGCGCCGACCAGCGGGTCAGGTCGCGCCCGCTCGCGCGCTCGAGCTCGTCGAGCAGGTCGCGGAGCGTCGCATTGCCGCCGGCGTTCGCCGTGAGGTACGCCCCGACGCCGCGCTGGAACGCCTCGAGCCCGACCCACGCGACGAGCTGCTTCAGCACCGAGGCGCCCTTGTCGTAGGTGATGGCGTCGAAGTTCACCTCGACGTCGGCGAGCGATTCGATGGGCGCGACGATCGGGTGCGTCGAGGGCAGCTGGTCCTGCTCGGCGGCGTAGGTCTTCTCGTCGCTCGCGAAGGTGGCCCAGACGCCCGTGAACTCTGTGACCTGCGAGGTCGCGAGGGTCGACGCCCAGGTGGCGAACGACTCGTTCAGCCACAGGTCGTTCCACCAGCGCATGGTGACGGAGTCGCCGAACCACATGTGCGAGAGCTCGTGCAGGATGACGATCGCCCGCTGCTCGCGGCGTGCATCGGAGACCCGCGAGCGGAACAGGTAGTTCTCGTTGAAGGTCACGGCTCCGACGTTCTCCATGGCGCCCCAGTTGTACTCGGGCACGAAGATCTGGTCGTACTTGCCGAACGGGTAGGGCACGCCGAAGGCCTGCTCGTAGAACGCGAGCCCGGCCCGCACCGTCTCGAACATGACCTCGGGCTCGGCATGCTGCGCGAGCGAGGCGCGCGTGAACACGCCGAGGGGGAGGTTGCGGCCGTCGCTGCTCTTCGCCGCGGCGTGCCATTGCGCGTAGGCGCCCGCCACGATCGCGACGATGTAGCTGGAGATCACCGGGCCGGTCTCGAACGCCCAGGTCGCGGCATCCGTCGTCGAGGTCGTCGATCCCGTCGAGCCGGTCGAGGACGCGGCGGCGGCGACCGGCTCCGGCGTCGGCGCGTTGCTCAGCACGACCCAGTGCGCCGGAGCCGTGATCGTGAAGCGCACCGAGGCCTTGAGGTCGGGCTGGTCGAAGACGGCGTAGACCCGGTTCGCCTCGGCGACCGCGAACTCGGTGTACAGGTAGACCGCGTCGTCGACCGGGTCGACGAAGCGGTGCAGGCCCTCGCCCGTGTTCGTGTACGCGCAGGTCGACACGACCCGCAGCTCGTTCTCGGCCCCGAGGCCGTCGAGCACGATGCGCCGGCCGTCGGATGCTGCGATCGGGTCGATGACGCGGCCGTTCAGCGTGATCTCGTGCACCTCATGCGTGGTCGCCTCGATGAACGTCGCCGCGCCCGGTGCCGCGCGAAAACGGACGAGCGTGGTCGAGGCGAACAGGTCGCCGTCGCCCGTGAGGTCGAGCTCGACCTCGTACGACACGTCGGCGATGATCGCCGCGCGCTCCTCGGCTTCTATGCGGGTGAGATCGGCTGCAGGCATGGGGGTCCCTTCGTGATGACGGGGTCGTGACGCGGGCGCGGTGGCGATGACGCCCAGCCAGCCTAGCGAGCCGTGCCGGACCCGTTCGGAGGCTCGAGGAGCCCGTGCTCGTACGCCAGGATGACCAGCTGCACCCGATCGCGAGCCCCGAGCTTCGCGAGCAGACGGCCGACATGCGTCTTGACGGTCGACTCCGAGAGGAAGAACCGTGCGGCCAGCTCGGTGTTGTTCAGGCCCTCGGCGACGGCGACGAGGATCTCGAGCTCGCGCGGGGTCAAGGTGTCGAGCGGGCCGGGCGACGCCGAGCCCGATCCGCCCGCGCCGTCGGCGCCGTCGCTCCCGTCGCGTGCTCCGGCGGGCAGTTCGGCGGCGAAGAGCTCGAGCATGCGGCGCGTGACGCGTGGCGAGAGGGCGGCCTCGCCCGCGTGCACGGTGCGGATCGCCGAGACGAGCTCCTCGGGCCGCACGTCCTTCAGGAGGAACCCGCTCGCGCCGGCGCGGATCGCCGCGAAGGCGTACTCGTCGAGGTCGAAGGTCGTGAGCACGAGGATGTGCGGGGCACCGTCGAGGGCCGCGATGTGCGCGGTCGCCTCGATGCCGTCCATGCCGGGCATGCGCACGTCCATGAGCAGCACGTCGGGCGCGGTCTCGCGCACGAGGTCGATGGCCCGGAACCCGTCGGATGCCTCGCCGACGACCTCGATGCCGGGTGACGCCTCGAGCACGAGCCGGAACCCGGTGCGCACGAGCGCCTGATCGTCGACGATGCCGACGCGGACGACATCCACGATCACTGCTCCCGTTCGTTCGTGTGAAGCCCGGCGTGCAGCCGCCATCCGTGGCCGGCGCGCGGCCCCGCCTCGACCGTACCGCCGTAGAGCGCCACGCGTTCGCGGATGCCCGTGAGGCCCCGCCCGGCGCCGGTCGTCGCCGGGGCGCCCCGCCGCCCGGGCGCATCGTCGTCGACGATGACGTCGACCCCGGCCGCCGTGTACTCCACCGCCACGTCGACGCGCGAGGGGCCGGCCGCATGCCGGAGCACGTTCGTGAGGCCCTCCTGCACGATGCGGAACACCGTGAGCCCGAGCGCCGGATCGGTGGGCGGCACGCCGGTGGTCGTGAGCCGCACGGGCAGACCAGCGTCGCGGAATCCGTCGACGAGGTCGGGCAGCTCGGCGGCGTCGGGTTGCGGGCGGCGCTCGGCCGGGGCATCCGGATCGGTGAGCACGCCGAGCATGCGCCGCATCTCGCCGAGCGCCTCGCGGCCGGTCTCGGCGACGCCGCGCATGAGGTCGGCCGCCTGGGCGGGATCGCGGGGGGCCGCAGCCGCCGAGCCCTCGGCCATCGTGATCATGACCGTCAGCCCGTGCGAGACGATGTCGTGCATCTCGCGGGCGATGCGCGCCCGTTCGTCGGCGGCGGCGAGGCGCGCCTGCTGGTCGCGCTCGCGGGCCAGGTCGTGCGCGCGGGCGATGAGCGCGTCGAGGTAGCGGCGTCGATTGCCGACGGTCACGCCCATGAGCGTTGCGACGAGCATCAGCACCACGTACTGGGAGGCCGACGCGAGGGGCCCGCCCGCGGCAGCGGTCGCTGCGGGATCGGAGGCGGCGATCAACGTGTCGCCGAGGAGGTCCTGCAGGTACGCCGCGGCGATCGCGACGGCGAACGAGATGCCGTACCCGATCCACGCGTCGCGCGTGGATCGATAGGCGCCGAGGGCGTACAGGGCGAGGAGCACCGGAAGCACGTCGACGCCGAACGGCGCGACCACGAGCAGCACGCCCCAGGCGATCGCGAGCACGAGCCACGGCCGCGTGCGGCGCACGAGGAACAGCGCCGTTCCGGCGGCCGCGGCGGCCAGGAGCCGGATGATGGTCGGCCACCAGGTCGCGTCGGGCACGAACGACATGGCGATCGCCATGATCACCGTGGGAACGACGTACACGCCCGCGATGATGCCGTCGGTCAGGCGCGGGTGCCGCGCCCAGAACTGGCGGACGACCCCTGGCGGCTTCGGCAGGCGAACGCCCCGCTCGGCGGCCTGGTCGGCGCCGAGCGGGGCGGGCGTGCTGGTCATGCTTCGGATGCTACGCGTCGCGTCGCTTCAGCAGCGTCGCCGCACCGGCGATCGACGCCGCGACCCAGGCGAGGGCGATGAGCAGGCTCTGCCACGCGTTCGGGTCGGTCGACGCCGGGTCGACACTGCCCGGCGGGGTGATCATCGCCATTCCGGCGGCCGGCAGCAGGAACGGCACGAGGTCGTGCGCCCAGTCGGCGGGCAGCATCTGCAGCACGGTCGGCAGCAGCAGGAGGATGCCGAGCACGGTGGCGATGCCGCCGGCGCTCGAGCGCAGCATCGTGCCGACGCCGAGCGCGAACACCGCGACGAGGCCGAGGTAGAGCGCGCCGAGGAGGAGCGGCTGCACGACGTCGGGGTCGAACAGGCTGACGGTCACGCCGTCTCCTGCGAACACCGCGCTCGCGGTCAGGAATGCGACCACGAGCGAGCCGAGCCCGATGAGGAAGGTCGGCACGAACAGCACGACGGCCTTCGCCGCGAGCACCGGCAGGCGCTTCGGGGTGGCTGCGAGGGTCGAGCGGATCATGCCGGTCGAGTACTCGCCGCTCATCGAGAGCACGCCGAGGACGCCGACGACGAGCTGACCGAACAGCACGCCGAAGGTCGCGGCCTGCACGACGATCCCGAGCTGCTGCTCGGCCGGCATGGCCGAGACGTCGATGCCGGCCGATCCGCCCGCGAAGGTGGACGACATGAGCAGGGCCATGCCGACCGCGATGACGATGACGATCACATACGACCAGACCGTCGATCGCAGGCTGCGGAGCTTGATCCACTCCGAGTGCAGCAGCCCGGCGAAGTTCGGCGGGCGTACTCCTGGCGCCGAGCCGGCCGGGCTCGGGCGGGTGGCGAGGGATGCGGCGGTCATCGGACGGCCTCCGTTCGGTACTCGACGGCGTCGGCGGTGAGGGCCATGTAGGCCTCCTCGAGCGACGCGGTCTCGGCGGTCAGTTCATGCAGGGCGAGGCCGTTGGCGGCCGCGAGGTCGCCGATGACGGATGCCTCGTGGCCGGTGATCTCGAGCAGTCCGCCCTCGGAGCGGACGATCGCGACCTCGGGCGCGGCGAGCAGGTCGGCCAGGCGCGACGCGTGCGGCGATCGGACGCGGACACGGGGGCGAGTACCGCCGGCGATGACGTCGGCGACCGGTGCGTCGGCGATGATCTGGCCGCGTCCGAGCACGATGAGGTGGTCGGCCGTGAGCGCCATCTCGCTCATGAGGTGCGAGGAGAGGAACACCGTTCGACCCTCGTCGGCGAGGTGGCGCACGAGTTGCCGCACCCACAGCACGCCCTCGGGGTCGAGGCCGTTGACGGGTTCGTCGAGCAGGAGCGTCGCGGGGTCGCCGAGCAGCGCAGAGGCGATGCCGAGTCGCTGGCCCATGCCGAGCGAGAATCCGCCGACGCGTTTGCGGGCGACGGACTCGAGGCCCGTGCAGCTCGATGACCTCGTGCACGCGGCGCTTGCCGATGCCGTGCGTCGCGGCCATGGCGAGCAGGTGGTTCTCAGCCGTGCGGCCGGTGTGCACGGCCTTCGCATCGAGCAGCGCCCCGACCTCGCGGAGCGGCGCGCGCTGGGCGGCGTACGGCCTGCCGTTCACGGTCACGGTGCCCGCGCTCGGCCGATCGAGTCCGACGATCATGCGCATCGTGGTCGACTTGCCGGCGCCGTTGGGGCCGAGGAACCCGGTGACGAGCCCGGGTTGCACGGTGAAGCTGATGTCGTTGACGGCGGTCTTCGCGCCATAGCGCTTGGTGAGCCCTGCTGCGGTGATCATGCCTACGACGCTACGGATACCGCGGCGCGGGCGCATCGGCCGCGGGAATGGTTCGGGGCGGGCCGGGGTGGTACCGAGGTACCACGCCGACCCGCCCCGAGCGGTCGTGCCCGCCCTACCGCGCGTCGCGCTCCTGCGCGACGAGCGCTCGGTCGACGCCCGCGAGCGACTCGACGATCAGGCGTCGGAGCGCCGGAACCCCGGCGTGCGCGTCGAGCCAGGCGCGGCTCGCGTCGGCGAGGGCGCGGCTCGCGAGCGGCGACGGGTAGAGGCCGTCGACGAGCTTCTCGGCGATGGCGTAGCTGCGCCGCTCCCAGATGCCGTCGAGCATGCCGAAGTAGCGCTCGACGAACGCCTCGAGCAGGGCCGGGTCGGTGGCGCGCAGGAACCCGGCGGCCGTCTCGCGCACGACCGTGTTGGTCGCGGTGTCGACGTCGATGAGCGACGCCCAGGCGCGCTCCTTGCCCTCGACGGTCTGGATCGCGGCGCGTGCGTGCGCGGCCGACTGCTGGCCGGTCGCGGTGTTGTCTTCGGCGAGGCGCGCGTCGATCTCGGCGTCGCCGGCGCGGCCGGCGGCGACGAGCGCGATGAGCAGCTTCCAGCCGAGGTCGGTGTCGATCTCGAGCCCGTCGAGCGCCAGGTCGCCGGCGAACAGCGAGGCGAGCTCGTCGACGTGCGAGCCGTGCTCGGCGATGCCCGCGAAGTTGATCACGAACTGGAACTGCGCGTCGCTGCCGGCCGCGGCCTCCTGCGCGAGGCGCCAGTAGCCGTCGGCCACGGCGCGCAGCGAGTCGGCACGGCGGTCGCGGGCGGTGTAGGCGCTCGCCGCGAGCACGGCGTTGGCGAGCACGATGCGGAGCGTCGTCGACTCGGTCTCGCTGGCGATGTTGCCGAGCACGAGGGCGAGGTAGTCGCTCGCGCGGGTCTCGCCGTCGCGAACGGCGTCCCACACCGAGCTCCACACGAGCGCGCGGGCGAGCGGGTCCTCGATGGCGCTGAGGTTGCCGAGCGCGACCCCGTGCGAGGCCTCGTCGAGACGGATCTTCGCGTAGGCGAGGTCGTCGTCGTTCAGCAGCACGAGGTCGGGGCGTGCGAGTCCGACCAGCTCCGCGACATCCGTGCGCTCGCCGTCGACGTCGAGCTCGACGCGGTGATCGCGCACGAGCTTGCCGCCGACGAGGTTGTAGAAGCCGATCGCGAGGCGGTGCGGGCGGATGGTGGGGTAGTCGGCCACGGCGGACTGCAGCACCGTGAACGAGGTGATCACGCCGGAGGCGTCGGTCTCGATCTCGGGGCGAAGCGTGTTGACGCCCGAGGTCTCGAGCCACAGCTTCGACCATTCGGTGAGGTCGCGGCCGCTGGCGACCTCGAGCTCGGCGAGCAGGTCGGCGAGGGTCGTGTTGCCCCACGCGTGCTTCGTGAAGTAGGCCGAGACGCCCGCGAAGAACGCGTCGATGCCGACCCACGCGACGAGCTGCTTGAGCACCGAGCCGCCCTTGGCGTAGGTGATGCCGTCGAAGTTGACGAGCACGTCTTCGAGGTCGTTGATCGTGGCGACGACCGGGTGGGTCGAGGGCAGCTGGTCTTGACGGTAGGCCCAGCTCTTCTCCATGGAGTTGAACGTGGTCCAGGCCTCGGTCCACTCGGTGGCCTCGGCGGTGGCGATGGTCGAAGCCCACTCGGCGAACGACTCGTTCAGCCAGAGGTCGTTCCACCACTTCATCGTGACGAGGTCGCCGAACCACATGTGCGCCAACTCGTGCAGGATCGTGACGACGCGGCGCTCCTTGATCGCGTCGGTGACCTTGGAGCGGAACACGTAGACCTCGGTGAAGGTCACGGCGCCCGCGTTCTCCATGGCGCCCGCGTTGTACTCGGGCACGAAGAGCTGGTCGTACTTGGCGAACGGGTAGGGCACGCCGAACTTCGCCTCGAAGTACTCGAAGCCCTGCTTCGTCTTCTCGAAGATGTAGTCGGCGTCGAGGTGCTGCGACAGGCTCTTGCGGCTGAACACGCCGAGCGGGATGACCCGGCCGTCGGCGCTCGTCAGCTCGTCGCGCACGACCGCGTAGGGGCCGGCGACGAGCGCGGTGATGTAGCTCGAGATGCGCGGGGTGGGCTCGAACGCCCAGGTCCTGGCGCCCTCGCCCGCGTCGACCGGCTCGGGCGTGGGGGAGTTGGACACGACCTCCCAGTGCGAGGGGGCCGTGAGGGTGAAGCGGAACGCCGCCTTGAGGTCGGGCTGCTCGAACACCGCGAACATGCGGCGCGAGTCGGGCACCTCGAACTGGGTGTAGAGGTACACCTCGCCGTCGACCGGGTCGACGAAGCGGTGCAGGCCCTCGCCCGTGTTCATGTAGCGGCCGTCGGCTTCGACGACGAGCTCGTTCTGCGCGGCGAGGTTCGGCAGCTGGATGCGCACGCCGTCGCTGACCTCGGCCGGGTCGAGCGGGACGCCGTTCAGCGTGACCGAGTGCACGGCGGCCGTGATCGCGTCGATGAACGTCGACGCACCGGCGGTCGCGTCGAAGCGCACCGTCGTGGTCGTCTTGAACACCTCGGGGCCGACCGTCACGTCGAGCACGACGTCGTAGTCGTGCACCGTGACGAGCGCCGCGCGCTCCTCGGCTTCGGATCGGGTGAGGTTCTCTCCAGGCACGTGGGCTCCTTCGCGGAAATCAACGCGGCTTGTGGCCGCGGGCAACGCGAACAAGCCTATCCCTCGAGGGTGAGATCGACCGCGGGAGCCGGCTCACCAGTCGGCGCGCGCGTAGTCCTTCAGGAACACGCCAGTGACGTCTTCGCCGGCCTCGCCGCGCACGATCGGGTCGTAGACGCGGGCGGCGCCGTCGACGAGGTCGAGGGGTGCGTGGAAGCCCTCCTCGGCGAGACGCACCTTCGTGGGGTGCGGGCGTTCATCGGTGATCCAGCCGGTGTCGACGCTCGTCATGAGGATGCCGTCTTCGAGCATCTCCTTCGCGCTCGTGCGGGTGAGCATGTTCATCGCCGCCTTGGCCATGTTGGTGTGCGGGTGCCCCGGGCCCTTGTATCCGCGACTGAACACGCCCTCCATGGCCGACACGTTGACGACGTAGGTGCGGCGAGCGGATGACGCGGCCAGCGAGGGCCGAAGGCGGCTGACGAGGATGAACGGCGCCGTGGTGTTGCAGAGCTGCACCTCGAGCATCTCGAGGGGGTCGACGTCCTGCACGACGGCGCTCCAGCTGTTCTCGTGGTGCAGGTCGGGCACGAGTCCTCCTGCGTCGATCGCGGTGCGGTCGGCGAGCTTGGCGAGCGAGCTCGATCCGGGCGCGAGGGCGAGCGCGGTCAGGTCGTCGGCCGTCATGGTTCCGGCGAACAGGCCGGAGGAGAGCACCGGATGGCTCGACACCGAGTCGGCGAGCGCGAGCGGGTGCGCGTCGTTCGTGTGCCCGAAGCTCACGAGCTCGGGCATCGGGCCGTCGGGCAGCGGCGAGGACTCGGCCTCGACGAGCGGCGAGTACGAGCCGGGGGAGCGGCGCACGGTCTGCGCGGCGTTGTTGATGAGGATGTCGAGCGGGCCCTGCGCGGCCACGTCGTCGGCGAGCGCGATGACCTGGGCGGGGTCGCGCAGGTCGATGCCGACGATGCGCAGCCGGTGCAGCCAGTCGCCCGCGTCGGGCATGGCGGCGAACCGTCGCGCGGCATCCCGGGGGAACCGGGTCGTGATCGTCGTGTGCGCGCCGTCGCGCAGCAGCCGCAGTGCGATGTACATGCCGATCTTCGCGCGACCGCCGGTGAGGAGGGCGCGCTTGCCCGTGAGGTCGGTGCGGGCGTCGCGCTTCGCGTGGCTCATGGCCGCGCACGTCGGGCAGAGCTGGTGGTAGAACGCGTCGACGAGCGTGTACCGCTGCTTGCAGATGTAGCAGGGGCGCGCGACCTGCAGCTCGCCGGCCGTGCGGGCATCGGTGCCGCTGACGAGGTCGGCGCCGCGGGTCTCGTCGTCGATGCGCGTCGGCGCGCCCGTCGCCGTCGCCGCGATGACCGCGCGGTCGGCGTCTTGGATGACGCGCCGCTTCTCGAGACGCCGGGCGACCTTGACCGCCTTGAACATCTTCGCCGTGGCGTGACGCACGGTCTCGAAGTCGGGGTCGTCCTGGTCGAGCTCGCTGAGCGTCGCCAGCACGCGCAACGTCGTCTCGAGGTCTGCGGGGTCGATCGTCGGCGCGCTGACGGGGGCTGAGGCGGCGGAGGGCATCCGTGAATTCTACGGCGTGCCACCCCGTGATCACCTGAGTGCTGATCTCGATGCGGCACTGGCGTGCCTACCGATCCACGGGGCTCGGCCGGTCGAGTAGCGACGAAGGAGCGTGTCGAGACCACGGGCCGACAGAGGTAGCGTGACGGCATGAGCACCAGCACGGATGCCTCCGCCTCGACGGCCGAACGCTACCGCTCCTTCGCCGAGGTCGAAGCCCACGGCATGTCGGCCACGTACGAGGCCTGGGCGGCCGGTGCGGCGACGGATGCCTCGGTGCTGGCCCTCATCGACCTGCTGCCCGCTCCCAAACGGCAGCCGAACCTCGTGTTCTCGTCGGCACGCCTGCTCGGGGCCGAGCCGGGTCCGTACGACGTCTTCGCGGGGTGGCTGCATGACCACTGGAGCGAGGTGCGCGAGGTCGCGCTGACGCATGCCACGCAGACGAACGAGGCCGCACGTTGCGCCCTGCACCTGCCCGTGCTCGCGGGCATCGAGGGCCCCATCGCACTGCTCGAGGTCGGGGCATCCGCCGGGCTCTGCCTCTATCCCGACCGGTACAGCTACCGGTACTCGGGCCGAGCCCTCGCCGGCCCTGCGCAGCTCGACCCCGCCGACGGCCCGAGCACCGTCGTGCTCGACTGCGAACTGCGCGGTGCCGTGCCCGCACCCGTTCCGGCCCGCATGCCCGAGATCGTCTGGCGCGCCGGCATCGACCTGAACCCGCTCGACGTGCGCTCACCAGACGACGTCGCCTGGCTGGACGCCCTCGTCTGGCCCGAACACGACGATCGACGCGCGAGGCTCCGGGCCGCCGCCGAGATCGCCGCGAGCGACCCGCCGAACCTCGTCAGCGGCGACCTCAACGAGCAGGTGGCCGCGCTCGCCGAGGCCGCACCGCCGGACGCCACGCTCGTCGTCTTCCACACCGCGGTGCTCATGTACCTCGACGAGCCGGGGCGCCAACGCTTCGCCGCGCAGATGCGCGACCTCCCAGGGCACTGGCTCTCGGCCGAGGGCCGACGCGTCGTCCGTGGCATCCGCCTGCGCGAGGACGTGCCGAACGAACCGAGCGACCTCGTGCTCGCCCTCGACGGCGTGCAGCAGGCGTGGGCGCAACCCCACGGACGTGCGCTCACGTGGGCGCCGAATCCCTAGACTTGGCGCATGCGCATCCACATCGCGACCGACCACGCCGGCCTCGAGTTCAGCCGTACCCTCGTCGACCACCTGACCAACGCCGGTCACGAGGTGCTCGACCACGGACCCACCGAGTACGACGCCCTCGACGACTACCCGGCCTTCTGCATCAACGCCGCGCTCGCCGTGGCCGCCGACCAGGCCGCGGGCGTGCACGCGCTCGGCATCGTCTTCGGCGGCTCGGGCAACGGCGAGCAGATCGCGGCCAACAAGGTGCGCGGCATCCGCGCGGCGCTCGTGTGGAGCATGGACACCGCGATCCTCGCGCGCCAGCACAACGACGCCAACGTCATCTCGATCGGTGCCCGCCAGCACACGGTCGAAGAGGCGATCCGCTACATCGACGCGTTCATCGCCGAGCCGTTCTCGGGCGACGAGCGTCACGCACGCCGCATCGCGCAGCTCGCCGAGTACGAGACCACCGGCGACATCGCGGGCAAGGGCGTGAACCACCCGGCCGAGGTGTAGCCCGCGTGCCAGAGGGACACTCCGTCCACCGCATCACGCGGCAGTTCGAACGCAACTTCGTCGGACACGTCGTGCGCGCGTCGAGCCCGCAGGGCCGGTTCGCGCAGGGCGCGGCCGACCTCGACGGGCGACGCGTGACCGATGCCCGCGCCGTGGGCAAGCAGATGTTCCTCGGCTTCGAGGGCGACCGTTGGCTGCGCGTGCACCTCGGCATGTACGGCGCGTGGGACTTCGCGGGCGACATCCTCATGGACGCCACGATCGCGTCGGCCAACGGTCGCATGGGGCAGACCAACCAGCGCGGCACGTTCCTCGAGGGGCCGAACCCCGACGCCGTCGTCTTCGACTCGGCGGGCGAGAACTCGATCACCTCGATCGGCGCGCCGCGTCGCACGAGGCTCCGCATGTCCGAGTCCGAGAAGGCCGGCGCCGAACCCGAGAGCTTCCCGCCCGAGCCCATCGGGCAGGTACGCGTGCGCCTGCTCACCGAGACGGTCTGCGCCGACCTGCGCGGGCCGACGGCATGCGAGGTGCTCGATCCCGCCCAGGTCGAGGCGATCGTCGCGAAGCTCGGCCCCGACCCGCTGCTCGACCCGGGGCCAGCCTCCGAAGAGCGGTTCACGAGCGTCGTGCGTCGCAAGCCGACGCCCATCGGCCTGCTGCTCATGGACCAGAACGCCGTCGCCGGCATCGGCAACGTCTACCGCGCCGAACTGCTGTTCCGGGCGCGCCTGAACCCGCACACCCCCGGAAGGCTCGTGCCCGAAGAGCTCGTGCGCGACCTCTGGCGCGACTGGGCGAAGCTGCTCGCGATCGGCGTCGAGACCGGCCAGATGATGACCATGGACGACCTCGACCCCGAGGCCTACCGCGCCGCCATGGCCAGCCGCGACGACCGGCACTGGGTCTACAAGCGCGAGGGCCTGCCCTGCCGCGTCTGCGGAACGAACATCGTGCTCGAGGAGATGGGCGCCCGCAAGCTCTACTGGTGCCCGAGGTGCCAGGCATGACCGAGCGGCGATCGAGTGCCGCGAAGCCGGCCCGTCGATCGAGTGGCGCGAAGCCTGCCCGCCGATCGAGTAGCGCGAAGCGCGTATCGAGATCGCGATGACCGAGCGAGCGGATGCCTCCGAGCCCCTGCTCCTCGCCGGCGCGCGTCTGCCCGGGGTCGGCGGGCTGCACGACCTGCTGCTCGAGGGCGGCGCCGTCGCCGCGATCAGCCCGAGCGGGGCCGCCGCACCGTTCGCGACCGTGCGCCGCGTCGACCTCGACGGCCACTTCGTCGTGCCCGGCCTCCACGATCGCCACGTGCACGCCTCGCAGTGGGCGATGGTCTCGCGCCGGCTCGATCTGGCCGCCGCGAACTCGGCCGCCGAGATCGCCGCACTCGTCGCGGCATCCGTCGATCGCGGCGAGGTCGAGGTCATCGGCTTCGGCTACCGCGACGGGCTCTGGCCCGATGCGCCGACGCTCGCCGGGCTCGACGCCGTCTCGGGCGCGGTGCCCGTCGTGCTCGTGTCCGCCGACCTGCACGCCTGCTGGCTGAACTCCGCCGCCGCGGGGCGTCACGGCGTGCTCGAGCTGGTCGGCGACACCGGGCTGCTCCGTGAGGGCGACTGCTTCGCGCTCGTGCGCGAACTCGACGACCTCGCCGACGACGTGCTCGACGCGTGGGTCGGCGAGGCGGCCGAACGTGCGGCCGCGCGCGGCGTCGTCGGCATCACCGACTACGAGATGCGCTGGAACCGCGACGACTGGGCGCGGCGCGCAGCGCGTGGCATCCGCTCGCTCAGGGTCTCGTTCGGCGTGTACCCGCAGCACCTCGACCGTGCGATCGCCGAGGGGCTCCGCACGGGCGATGCCGTCGACGGCACCGGTGGTCTCGTGCGCGTCGGCGGTGCCAAGGTCATCACCGACGGCTCGCTCAACACCCGCACGGCGTGGTGTTTCGACCCGTATCCGGGCCTCGAGAGGCGCGAGCACGCCTTCGGACTCGCGACCGTGCCGTACGACGAGCTCGTGCCGCTCATGCGCATGGCGGTGGGTGCTGGTCTCGTGCCCGCGGTGCACGCCATCGGCGACCGCGCCAACTCGCGCGTGCTCGACGCGTTCGAGGCCGTCGGCAGCGCCTCGTGGGCGCGGCGCGGAACGATCGAGCACGCGCAGCTGCTGCGACACGAGGACGTCGAGCGGTTCGCCCGTCTCGGCGTCATCGCGAGCGTGCAGCCCGAGCACGCCATGGACGACCGCGACGTCGCCGACGTCTACTGGGCGGGGCGTACCGGCCGTGCGTTCATGCTCGCCGAGCTCGCCGCGGCGGGAGTCGAGCTCGCACTCGGCTCCGACGCACCCGTGGCACCCCTCGATCCGTGGGTGGCGATCGCGGCAGCTGTAGGGCGCACGCGCGACGGACGCGAGCCCTGGCACCCCGAGCAGGCCGTCGAAGCGCGCATCGCCCTCGCGGCGTCGACCGGCGGCGCAGGCCACACGGTTCGCGCCGGACAGGTCGCCGACCTCGCCGTGGTCGAGCTCGACCCGTTCGCGGCATCCGTCGACGAGTTGCGCACCATGCCCGTCGCGGCGACCCTGCTCGCGGGCGCGTTCACGCACGACGCGCTCGGCGGCTGACCGGCGCTGAGGATCCGGGGGATAACCCCCGACGGCATCCGGGCGTCCGCCGGCTGGAGCCGAGGCGGCCCGCTCGCGAGGCTTGAGGCATGCTCCAAGACGCGCGCCCCGACGCGACCCGCCCGCCCCGCATCCGCCGGCCGAAGGCGACCCTCGCGACGCTGTCGACGCTCGCCGCCGGAGGTCTGGTGGCGCTCGCGTTCGCCGGCTGCGGCGTCGTCGGTCCGGCCCAGGTCGACACGACCGGTGACACGCCGTTCGACGAGCCGCTCGCGATCCCGCCGCTCGCCGAATCGCATCTCGACGCGGACGGCACCCGCGTGTTCGCGCTCGAGGCGCAGGCGGGCAGCACCGAGTTCACGCCCGGCGTCGAGAGCGAGACCTGGGGCTTCAATGAAAGCCACCTCGGCCCGACGCTCGTCGCCGACCGCGGCGAACGCGTGCGCGTCGACATCACCAATGCGCTCGACGAGCCCACGACCGTGCACTGGCACGGCATGCACCTGCCGGCCGCGATGGACGGCGGTCCGCACCAGATGGTCGCACCGGATGCCTCGTGGTCACCCGAATGGCGCATCGACCAGCCCGCGGCGACGCTCTGGTACCACCCGCACCCGCATGGCGAGACCGAGTCGCAGGTCGCGATGGGCCTCGCCGGAATGTTCCTCCTGCACGACGACGCCGAGCGCTCGCTCGGACTGCCGGGGGAGTACGGCGTCGACGACGTGCCCGTGATCGTGCAGGACACGGGCTTCTCCGACGACGGGCGGCGCGAGGGAGCGCAGCGCGGATACGCGGGCGGCCTCGGCGACGAGCTCCTCGTGAACGGCACCCGGCATCCGTATCTCGCCGTCTCCGACGAGCTCGTGCGGCTGCGGGTCCTGAACGCCTCGACGGCGCGGAGTTACGCATTCGCGTGGGATGACGACCGGCCGATCGAGCTCATCGCGACCGACGGCGGCCTGCTCGAGGCATCCGTCGCCCTCGATCACGTGCGGCTCTCGCCGGGCGAACGAGCCGAGGTGCTCGTGCGCGTCGCGCCGGGGGAGCGGGTCATGCTGCAGTCGCGCATGACGCCCGAGATCGCCGGCCTCGTGTCCCCGGTCGCGGCGACGAACGGCGGCAGCGATGCGTTCGACGTGCTCGAGCTCCGCGCTGCCGACGAACTCGACCCCGCGGCATCCGTGCCCGAGCAGCTCGCCGAGATCCTCGACTTCGACCCGGCCGACGTCGCCACGACGCGCCACTTCGAACTCGGCGACAGCTTCGAGATCAACGGCGAGGCGATGGACCTGGGCCGCATCGACGAGACCGTCACGGTGGACACACTCGAGCGGTGGGTCGTCGAGAACCCGAACGCCGTGCCGCACAGCTTCCACGTCCACGACGTGCAGTTCCGCGTCGCCTCCATCGACGGCGAGGCGCCGCCGCCCGAGCTCGCGGGCTGGAAGGACACGATCTTCACCGAACCCGAGACCCGGTACGAGCTGCTCATGCGCTTCGACGACTACGCCGACGCCGACACGCCGTACATGTACCACTGCCACCTGCTGTGGCACGAGGATCAGGGGATGATGGGGCAGTTCGCCGTCGTCGAGCCCGGTCAGCGTGCGACGATGACCGAGGGAACCCACCATGAGCACTGAGACCGTGAGCGCCGACATGAGCATCGAGCAGCCGATTCCGACGACGGATGCCGCGCCCGGGCGCCGAGGGTACTGGTCGCTGTGGCGCGATGTGCCGCGCCAGTTCGGCTTCCTCATCCTGACGATGCCGATCGCGATCACCGGAACCGTGCTCGTGGCGACCGTGTTCTTCACGGGCCTCGGCACGATCGCGCTCGTCTTCGGCATCTTCATCGTCGTCGCATCGCTCTACTTGGCGCGCGGGTTCGGCGTGCTCGAGCTCGTGCGGCTGCGGTGGGCCGGACGGCCGCCGATCGCCCAGCCGGTATGGAACCGCGGGGGCCGGGAGGAGGGCTTCTGGCGCTCGCTGTTCGCGCCGTTCGTCGACGGGCACTACTGGCTCTACCTGCTGCACACCTTCCTCATCAACCCCGTCGTGAGCGTCATCACGTGGAGCCTCACGATCGCGTGGACCTCCACCGCGCTCGCGGGCACGACCGGCTGGATCTGGCGCCGGTACATCCCGGAGGGCGACCGGGAGTTCTGGCTGCACGACGTCGTCATCGACTTCGTCTTCCCGGGCAACGCGTTCACGATCGATCCCCAGGTGGGCGAGGCCGTCTTCGAGTTCGTCGTCGGCGTGATCTTCCTCGCGACCCTGCCGTTCGTCTTCCTCGGCCTGACCGCGCTGCATGCGGTGATCGCCCGAGGCGTGCTCGGCGCCTGGCGCAGCGAGGCGCTCGAGCTCGAGGTCAGCCGGCTCGCCGCGTCGAGAGGTGCCGCCGTGCAGGCCGAGGACGCCTCGCTCCGACGTCTCGAGCGCGACATCCACGATGGGCCGCAGCAGCGGCTCGTGCGACTGCAGATGGACCTCGCGAGCATCGAGCGTGCGATCGAGCGCGACCCCGATGCCGCCCGCGAGATGCTCGGCGAGGCGCGCGATCAGGCGCGCGAGACGCTCGACGAGCTGCGCGCGCTCTCGCGCGGGTTCGCGCCGCCGATCCTCCAGGACCGTGGCCTCGCGGTCGCGCTCGAGTCGCTCGGGGCGCGCAGCGTCATCCCGGTCACGCTCGAGATCGAGCTGCCGGCCGACGGCACGCCGCCCGTGCTCCCGGCCTCGATCGAGCGCAACGTGTATTTCGTCGCCGCCGAGCTGCTCACCAACGCCGTGAAGCACGCGGAGGCCGACGGCATCCGCCTGCGCGCGTCGCTGCGCGACACCGGCCCCACCGGCTGGTGGATCGACCTGTGGGTCACCGACAACGGCCGCGGCGGTGCGACGCTCGCACCCGGGCACGGTCTCGCCGGGCTCGAGGAGCGCATCCGCGGCCTCGACGGCATCCTCGTGGTCGACAGCCCCGTCGGCGGGCCGACCTCGATCGGCGCGCACATCCCGTTCATCCCGGTCGCGTCGGCCGCATAGACCAGCCGGTCGGCGGCGGCGCTCGAGGCGGGCCTCTCAGGGCCGTGTCGAGACCCCGGCCCCGCCGCGGCGCGGGGCCCGAGGCATCCGCCCGAGGCATCCGCCCATCGATACGCTTGGGGCATGACCGACCCGACGGAGACGCCCCTGCGCATCGTGCTGGCCGAGGATTCCGTGCTGCTCCGTGAGGGGCTCGTGCGCCTGTTCGGCGAGGCCGGCTTCGACACGATCGCGGCCTACGGCGACGCCGAGTCCCTGCTCGACGCCCTCGAGCAGACGGCGCCGGATGTCGCGGTGCTCGACGTGCGCATGCCGCCGACGTTCCGCGACGAGGGCGTGCGGGCGGCGATCGAGATCCGTCGCCGCCTGCCGAAGGTGGGCGTGCTGCTGCTCAGCCAGTACGTCGAGGGCACCTATGCCAACGAGTTGTTGTCGTCGGGTGACGGCGGCATGGGCTACCTGCTGAAGGACCGCGTCGCCTCACTCGACGAACTGCGCGACGCCGTCGAACGCGTGAGCCAGGGCGGCACCGTGCTCGACCCGCAGGTCGTGCGCGAGCTGCTCGGCCGGCGCAGCGACCCGCTGGCATCGCTCACGCCGCGCGAGCGCGAGGTCATGGCGCTCATGGCCGAGGGGCGCACGAACGCCGGCATCGCGAAGGCGCTGTTCATCGGCGTCGGCGCCGTGGAGAAGAACGTGACGTCCATCTTCCAGAAGCTCGCGCTCGAGGACTCCGGCACCGATCACCGCCGAGTGCTGGCGGTGCTCGCCTGGCTGCAGCGCTGAGCCTTCACGACCCCAGGCCTTCGCTTGCGGCGCCGATGACGAAGGCCCCGAGCGGATGCCGCGTGGGCACCCCGCTCGGGGCCTCGGAGTCGTTCGGCCGCTACGTGGCGGCGCCTACTTGACGGCGACGTGCGACGACAGGAACCATCGGTCCTTGTCGAGGCCGCGACGGATCTCGATGGCCACGTCCTGGCTGGCCGGGTCGAGCTCTGCGAGCCCCTCGATCGCGTCGTTCACGCGCTTGGTCGCGAGGTCGATCTGCGCGACGACGTCGGCGATGGCCTCCTCGTAGGGCAGGAAGCCGAGCTTGGGGTTCGCCGCCCCACTCTTATCGGCGACGGTCGCGAGGCGGCCATCGATCGGCAGCCCGAGGGCGACCACGCGCTCTGCCGCGGTGTCGGACCATTCCTGCGCGTGGTCCACGACGGTGTCGAGGAGCTCGTGCACGGCGATGAAGTTCGCTCCGCGGACGTGCCAGTGCGCCTGCTTGCCGTTCACGGCGAGCGCGACGAGTTCGTGCACGATCGGCGTGAGGTACTGCGCCACACCCGTGGCCACATCGGCCGTCGACCCGGTCTGCGGTGCGGTCTGGATGTCGGTCATCTGGTCCACCTTCCCTGGAGCATCTGCTGTTGTATCAGGTACAACGCTACGCGTCATCCTGGTTATTTCAAGGAAGGGAAGGCTGGGCTGATCTGGCCTTCCGTCAGCGCCCGGCGGCCCGCAGCGAGGCTCAGGAGCACCCCGGCCGTACCGCCGAGGATGATCGCGGCCGCTGCGCCGAGCGTCAGCGCATCGGGGGAGACGATCGACTGGCCGCGCAGCGCCTGCCAGGTCACGAGCGCCACGATCGCGGCGAGGACGCCGGTGACGGTCCAGACGAGGCCGACCCGCGCCCGGATGCTGCGGAGCGTGACGATCCGCCGCGAGGCGAGTTCGATGAGCACGAGGGCCAGCGGGATCAGTTGCAGCGCGTGCATCCCGACGAAGTGGGGGATCCTGAGGTCGCCGAACTCGGTCGACCAGCCGAGGATCGGAATGCCGGGGCCGCCGTCGCCGGCGCCGACGGTGTGGGCGCCGATGATGTCGCCGTTCGACGCGAGCTGGGCCTCGGTGGGCAGCGTCATCAGGAAGCCGAGTCCGAGCCCGACCAGGCTCAGGATCGAGCCCGCGCGGATCGCGAGCGTGCGGGCCCGATCGGATCCGGGGGTGAACCAGAGCAGGATGGCGGCGACGAGCGTCGCCAGCCAGAGCACCACGATCGCGACGGCCATCGTGTCCCAGAGCAGCTCGTCGAACGGGTTGGCGTTGTTGAAGTGGCTGCGATGCCCGCGCATCACCTGCAGAGTGATGATCCCGAGTTCGATGAGGAGCGTGATCGAGATCGCGGCGCCCGCCCACCACGCCGTGCGACGGAAGCGCCGGAGCTGCCCGATGAGCCAGGCCCATGTGACGGCGTAGATGAGGATGGAGAGCCCGAACTTGAGGGCCTTCGCCCAGATCGGCGCGCCGACGAGCTCGCGGTCGTCGACGACGAGGCCGATCGCCGCGGCCACCGACACGAGGGCGCTCGCGGCCGCGAGCACCATGAGCGGGCCGTGCCATCGGATGCGTTTCGGCGGCTGCAGCCCGTCGCTGGAACGGTCGAGATCGGTGGCGATCGACATGGCTTCTCCCCCTGGCATGAGGCCCGGAGTTCCGGGCACAGGGAGACGGTATGAAGCGGTGCCGTTTCGCCGTCAGGCTGCAGGCCCCCGAAGGGTGCGGGGGAGAACCCCCGAGTGGGTGCGCGCGCCGTATCAGCGTCGGCGGAATGGATGAAGCCCCGGCCGAGGTGCTCGGCCGGGGCTTCGAAGTGGAGGGGATGACGGGAATCGAACCCGCGTGATCAGTTTGGAAGACTGAGGCTCTACCATTGAGCTACATCCCCGTGACCCGCTCGCGGGCACCAGATCATCGTAGTACACGCGGCGCGGGGGTTCGTGCAGCGGTGCGGGTCAGCGCATGGCCGCGATCGATCGGATCGTGTTGCGCGCGAGCCGCAGCTGCCGCTCGTACGTCGCGGCGAGCACCACGAGCAGCACGCCGGCGATGCCGAGCCACAGCCACCACCAGACGGCCTCGTACACGACCGTGATCGCCGGCCAGAGTTGCACGATCGCGTGGATCAGCAGCACCGCACCGCCGAGCACGAACGGGGCCTGCAGCCGCCGCTGGGCGCCGACGACGAGGGTCGCGAGCGACGCGATGCCGAGCGCGACGATGCGCCACAGCTGCGGATCGGTGAAGTCGGCGCCGAGCGGCGGCAGCAGGAGCACGGTGATGCCGGCGCCGAGGGCCGGCCAGCTTCCGACGGGCTTGCGCGCCATGGCGATGGCCCCCACCGCGATCAGGGCGAGGCCGATCGGTGCCGTGATCACGTCGGCCGGATCGACGTTGCCGCTGACGAGGGCGAAGAGGCCGCTGAACACGAGGACGCCGCGTGTCGTCCACCCGAAGACGGGCCCGGCGAACGGGGGAGTGCGCGTCGCGGCGCCCGCCACGACGGCGGCACCGAGCAGGATGAGGAGTGCGGCGGTGCGCAGCGTGGCGGCGTCGTCGGCCATGATCGCGGCGACGGTGGGAACCGCGCCGAGGACGACGGATGCCGCGGCCAGCCATTCGGCCAGCACCGTGGGTCGGGACGAGGTGCGCGCCCACGCGACCGCCATCGCGAGCCAGCCGAGGAGGCCGAGCACGGGCCAGAACTCGACCGGTAGGGGACTGTCGGCGCCGGCCGCGACGGCGGTGCCGCGGACCACGGCCGCCGCCGACATCGCGGTCCAGCCGGTGATCGCGGCGAGCAGGCGTGCGGGAACGCCGCGACTGCCCTCGGGGAGGAACATGGCGGCGAGCATCACGACGGCGCCGCCGCCGACGAGCACGAGCGTGCGCACCTCGGATGCCGCGGTCGAACCGACGCTCGGCAGCACGGCGATCGCCGCGGCCGACGCGAAGAGTGCGGTGCGACCGCGCGAGGTCGACGCTTCGGCAGCGGGCCGACGCCGCCACGTGATGAGGGCGCCGCACGCAGCCAGCAGTGCCGCGAGCGGAAGGGTGTACGCCTCGACCGTGTCGACGCCGTCGCCCGCGAGCCACGAATACAGCGAGGCGATCGCGAGGACGGCGCTGATCCACGACAGGTGCCGGGTCGGTGCATCGCCCGCGACCGGATCGCCGACGATCGAGGTCAGCACGATCGGCACGGGAACGAGGATGGCGAGGATCAACCACGACTCGCCGGGCGTGAACGCCACGGCCGAGAGTGCGATGCCGCCGAGCAGCACGACCGCGGCGATCCAGGCGATGACGGCCCCGTCGGGCCGAGGCCGCGCAAGCACATGCGCGAGCGCGGCCATGACGAGCGCGACGCCCGCCAGCACGTATCCGAGCGCGTCGGCATCGAGCAGCGAGACCGTGGCGGTGCCGGCCGCCATGCCGGTCGCGAGCGGTACGAGGGCGGCGAAGGTCACGCGGAGCGGGTGCGGCGCAGACCGCCGGAGCCAGAGCGCTCCCGCCACGGCGAGCGCGGCCGACGCGAGCCACGTCCAGCCGGTGTCGGCGGGGTGCAGGGGGAGCGCGAACACCCCGAGGAGCGCGGCGAGCAGCATCGGCACCACGAACGCGACGCGGTCGTGCGCGGACGCGACGCGCGTGAGCGCCGCGAGACCGACGAACACCGCTGCGCCGGTGCCCAGGCAGGTCCAGGCGGTGGCGACGGGCTCGGCGAGCGCGACGCCCAGCGCATCGAGCCACGGCACGAACACGCCGATCGTCGTCGCGGCGAGTACGCCGATCGCGGTCGAGTGCACGAGCCCGATCGGGTGGCCGGGCGTCTCGCCCCAGATGCGGGCCGCCAGGACGCGCCCGCCGACCAGAGCGAGGAGGGCGACGGCCGAAGTCCACGGCCAGATCCCGGGGTCGGCGAATCCGACGACCCAGCCCACTGCGGCGCCCGAGACGCCGACGGCCGCGAGCACGATCTTCACCGCGACATCCGGGCCGCCGGGCATGGGGACGAACGCGGCGAACGCCAGTGCGCCGACGCCCAGACCGAGCAGGATCACCGCCGACCAGATGTCGCTCGGGACGATCACGCCGAGGAACAGCACCGAGACACCGAGCGCGGCCAGGGGTACGGCACGCAGCGACGCGAGTCGTCCGATGAGGAGCAGCACGGCTGCCGCACCGACGGCGACGATCGCCGGCACGAGCGCCGCCCCCGCCTGCAGCGTCGTCGCGACGGGCACGGACTCGCCCGCCCCGCCGGCCCATGGGGGGATGCTGCCCGCCATGCGCGCGGCGACGGAGCCGATGCCGATCACGGCGCCGACTCCCGCGGTCAGTGCGGCCACCACCAGTGCTGCCCCGAGCGCCCATGACGCCCATGGGCGCCGCGGTGCCCGCCGTCCGGCGAAGGCGGCCAGGACGACGGCGGCGAGCCCGGTCGCGGCCGGCGCGGCCCAGATCGCGACCTCGAAGTCGAGCTCGGTGAACATCGACACGCCCGGCGCGAGCGCGAGCGCCAGTCCGGCCGCGGCGGCCGCGGTGAGCGACCAGGCGACCTGCGGCAGGCGACGGCCGACGACGCAGGCGATCGCCCAGGCGGCGGCACTCCCGATAAACGCCCACAGTTGGTGCCATTCGAGGCTCACCAGGGCCAGCGGCGCAGCGAAGAGCGCCAGCGCGCCGCCGAGGTATCCGGAGGCGACGACGACCGTTCGTTCCGGCGAGCGCGGAGCCAGGGCGGCCAGCGAGCCGACGACGGATGCCGCGAGCCCGCCGATCCAGACGGCGGTGCCGGGTTCGCCGGCCGGAGCCGCGCCGATGCCGAGCAGGAAGACGGCGACGGGCACGAGGCCGGCCGCGGCGTACCCGGCGACGCGGATGCCGCTGACCGCACGGGTTCCGGCCAGCAGGGCCGCCACGACGAGGAAGGCACCGCCGGTGTAGCTCGCGCCGTCGACGAGGTCGGAGGCGAACAGCCCGTTGGCGCGGACGATCCAGACGTCGAGGAGCAGCAGCACGACGGCGACGGATGCCACGCCCTCGGCCGTGCCCGGAAGCCGGCGCCTGCGCAGCAGCCAGGCCACGCCGAGCACGAGCACGCTCGCCAGCGCGATGATGACCGAGCGCACCTCGAGGCTCGCGACGAGGTACGCCACGAAGAGGAAGACGATCGCGGCGACCGAGATGAGCACGACGCCGAGCGTCAGCAGGAACACCTGCACCCCGGAACGGCGTGGTCCCGCAGCGGCCGTGGCCTCTGCGGCCCCGTCGACGGCGGGCTGGGAGGTGGCGAACGCGGGGGCGGACGCGAGCGGGGCCGCGGGCACGGCCGGCGGGGTCGGCACGACCGGTTCGGCGGGCAGGAGCGGTGCCGCCGGAGCAGCAGCAGGCCCGACCGGTGCCGCCGGAGCCGAGGCTGTCGCCGCTGCGGCGGGCGTCGCAGGCGCGACCCAGGTGCTCGGAGCAGGCGCTTGCGCGGCGGCGGGCGTCGCCTGCGCGGGTGTCGTGGGTGCGGCGGCCGCCGCCTGCGCCGCGTACATGCGCCGGATCAGGTCGGAGCGGCGCACCCCCTCGTCGTGGATGCGCCGACCGCTCGCCAGCAGTTCGGCGGCCTCGGGCACGGCGAGGTCGAGGCCGCACACGGCGCATCGGGCCGAGGTGAGCGGCGACAGGCAGGACGGGCACGACGTCGTGTCGACGAACCGTGCCGGGTCCGCGGGCCAGCGGGGAAGATCCGCCGGCACGCCGGCTGGGTGGTCGCTCATGCCACCACCTTGGCAGCAGCCGGCCACGACCACGGGCAACCGTCCACAGGCGCGTCGCGACCGGCTCGAGGCATCCGCCGCTCGTCTCGCATCGACTGCGCAGAAACCGCCCGCGGCCGTGCAGTAGACTTTCCGGGGTCAACCCCGCGCACACGCCGTCTTCGGCATGCCCGCGCGTGGTGACTGACGAGTTGAGTCAGCGACTCGGGGCGTAGCTCAGCTTGGCTAGAGCGCCCGCTTTGGGAGCGGGAGGTCGCAGGTTCGAATCCTGTCGCCCCGACGGGTCGTGAGACTCGACACGAACTTCCACCAAACAGGAGATCTTCACATGCCGACCACTTCGGTTGAGAAGCTGAGCCCCACTCGCGCCAAGCTCACCATCTCGGTGACGCCCGAGGAGCTGAAGCCCAGCATCGCCCACGCGTACGAGCACATCGCCGAGCAGGTCAACGTGCCCGGCTTCCGCAAGGGCAAGGTGCCGCCGCCCATCATCGACCAGCGCGTCGGCAAGGGTGCCGTGCTCGAGCACGCCGTCAACGAGGGTCTCGACGGCTTCTTCCGCGCCGCGGTCACCGAGCACGAGCTGCGCCCCCTCGGCCGTCCAGAGGCCGACATCGTCGAGTGGCCCAGCGACAAGGACTTCTCGGGCGACCTGCTGCTCGCCATCGAGGTCGACGTGCGCCCCGACATCGAGCTTCCCGCCTACGAGGGCCTCGAGCTCACCGTCGACTCGGTCGAGGTCGGCGAAGACGAGGTCACCGAAGAGCTCGAGCGCCTGCGCACGCGCTTCGGCACGCTCGTCACGGTCGACCGGCCGGCTGCCAAGGGCGACTTCGTGACGCTCGACCTGGTCGCCACCATCGAGGGCGTCGAGGTCGACACCGCCAACGGCATCTCCTACGAGCTCGGTTCGGGCGAGCTGCTCGAGGGCATCGACGAGGCGCTCGACTCGCTCACCGCGGGCGAGACCACGACCTTCGCGTCGAAGCTCCTCGGCGGCGAGCACGAGGGCCAGACCGCCGAGATCACCGTCACGGTCGGCGCCGTCAAGGAGCGCGAGCTCCCCGAGGCCGACGACGACTTCGCGCAGATCGCCAGCGAGTTCGACACGCTCGAGGAGCTCACCGCGAGCCTCACCGAGCAGGTCGCCCGCACCAAGTCGTTCGGTCAGGGCTCGCAGGCCCGCGACCTGCTCGTCGAGAAGCTCCTCGAGCTCGTCGAGGTGCCGGTCGCCGACGCCGTCATCGAAGACGAGGTGCACCGTCACCTCGAGGGCGAGAACCGCCTCGAAGACGACGAGCACCGCGCCGAGGTCACCGAGGCGAGCACCAAGGCCTTCCAGACGCAGATCGTGCTCGACGCGATCGCCGAGGCCGAGCAGGTCAAGGTCAGCCAGGAGGAGCTCTCGCAGTACCTCGTGCAGGGCGCCGCGCAGTACGGCATGGACCCGAACGAGTTCGTGCAGATCCTGAGCCAGCAGGGTCAGATCCCCGCCATGGTCGGCGAGGTCGCGCGCAACAAGGCGCTCGCGATCGCGCTCGGCAAGGCCAAGGTGACGGATGCCTCGGGCAACGCCGTCGACCTCTCCGAGTTCACCGCCGTGGTCGGCGACGACGAGGCCGAGGAGGCGCCCGCCGCTGAGACCGCTGCCGAAGAGGCTCCGGCCGAGGCCGCCGCCGATGAGGCCGAGGCGCCCGCTGAAGAGAAGAAGCCGGCTCGCAAGCGCGCGCCGAAGAAGGCCGACGCCGAGTAGGACCGGCGAACGCAGCCGCGCAGGGCCGGACGGGAAACCGTCCGGCCCTGCGTCGTCCCACCGGCACGAGGACTCCGCGCGGGAGGCAGACGAGAGGAACGCACATGGACGACTGGGAACGACGCATCGGCGAGGTCTGGGAGCAGGCATCGGGCTCGATGGCCGATGACGAGGTCATCGAACGCATCGATGCGATCGCCGCGGAACGCGGCGCGAACGATGCACGCGCGGAATACGAACGTGCGGGAGCACGTGACTCCGCAGGGCGCCCCGACGAGGCGGTGCCGCTCTACGAGCGCGCCCTGCAGCTCGGGCTCGACGACGAGCACCGACCGCAGGCCGTGATCCAGCTCGCCAGCAGCATCCGCAACCTCGGTGAGCACGACCGGGCGCTCCGCATGCTCGAAGCCGAGCTCCGCGATCACGCCGACGCACCCTACCGCGACGAGGTCGCCGCGTTCCTCGCACTCGCCCTCACGAGCTGCGGACATGCCGAGCGCGCGGCATCCGTCGCCCTGCTCGCGCTGGCGCCCCACCTTCGCAGGTACACCAGGTCGGTGACGAACTACGCGCGCGAGCTGACGGCCTGACGCGTCGCGAACCTGGCGCGAGCTGACCGCCTGACGCGTCGCGAACCTGGCGCGGGGTCGGCGCCGATCCGCTGTGGGCGAACCCGGCGCGACGCGGCATCCGCCGAGGGCGAACAGCCCCGTTCGCGCGTGTTGCACCGGATAGATTCGACACAACGCGACAACGCAGAAGGAGCGACACATGGCCGAAGCGACACCCGGCACCGGAGTTTTCGATCGACTGCTGAAGGACCGCATCATCTGGCTCGGTTCCGAGGTGCGTGACGAGAACGCCAACGAGATCGCGGCGAAGCTGCTGCTGCTCGCCGCCGAAGACCCGAAGAAAGACATCTACCTCTACGTCAACTCGCCCGGCGGCTCGATCACGGCCGGCATGGCCATCTACGACACCATGCAGTTCGTGCCGAACGACATCGTGACCGTCGGCATCGGCATGGCGGCCTCGATGGGCCAGCTGCTGCTCACGGCCGGCACCAAGGGCAAGCGCTACATCACGCCCAACGCCCGGGTGCTCCTGCACCAGCCGCACGGCGGCTTCGGCGGCACGGCGAGCGACATCCAGACCCAGGCGCAGCTCATCGTCTCGATGAAGAACCGCCTCGCCGAGATCACGGCCGCGCAGACGGGCAAGTCGGTCGAGCAGATCAACGCCGACGGCGACCGCGACCGCTGGTTCACGGCGCAGGAGGCGCTCGAGTACGGCTTCGTCGACCACATCCGCGAATCCGCGCTCGACGTCGCCGGCGGCGGCGGAACCCAGGCGTAGGCACCCGAGAGAAGAGAGAACGAGCGAATGTCAGTACCCAACTTCGGTGGCCCCGCGTTCGGTGGCACCGCCTTCAGCGGCGTGCAGGCTCCCGGATCGCGCTACATCCTGCCGAGCTTCGAAGAGCGCACGGCCTACGGCTACAAGCGCCAGGACCCCTACGCGAAGCTGTTCGAGGACCGCATCATCTTCCTCGGCGTGCAGGTCGACGACGCGTCGGCCGACGACATCATGGCCCAGCTCCTGGTGCTCGAGTCGATGGACCCCGACCGCGACATCATCATGTACATCAACTCGCCCGGCGGCTCGTTCACGGCCATGACGGCGATCTACGACACGATGCAGTACATCCGCCCCGAGGTCATGACGGTCGTGCTCGGTCAGGCGGCCTCGGCTGCGGCGGTGCTCGCTGCGGCCGGCACGCCCGGCAAGCGCCTGGCGCTGCCCAACGCCCGCGTGCTGATCCACCAGCCCGCGATGGGCGAGGCCGGTCACGGCCAGGCCTCCGACATCGAGATCCAGGCCGCCGAGATCCTGCGCATGCGCTCGTGGCTCGAGTCGACGCTCTCGCGTCACTCGAACCGCACGCCAGAGCAGGTCAACCTCGACATCGATCGCGACAAGATCCTGTCGGCGCAGGAGGCGCTCGAGTACGGACTCATCGACCAGGTGCTTACCTCGCGCAAGACCCTCCCGGCGATCACGAGCTGACCGCGCGCAACATCTGACGGATGCCTCGGCGACGCGCCGGGGCATCCGTCATGTCCGGGCCCATCCCGGGCCGGCGCATGAAACCGGCTCGCGCGTTCGCCCGGCGCGAACCGGCTCGCCGACCGATCCGGGCGAGTCTGGCCGTCGCGCGCCGATCTCGGGCTAGGCTCGGAACAGACTCGTCGACAGGGAGGGTTCGATGGCACGCATCGGGGAGAGCGCCGATCTGCTCAAGTGCTCGTTCTGCGGAAAGAGCCAGAAGCAGGTCCAGCAGCTCATCGCCGGACCCGGCGTCTACATCTGCGATGAGTGCGTCGAGCTCTGCAACGAGATCATCGAGGAGCGACTCGCCGAGGCGGGCGAGACGCCGACGGGCGAGTTCGAGCTTCCGAAGCCGAAAGAGATCTTCGCCTTCCTCGAGGAATACGTCATCGGGCAGGAGGGCGCCAAGAAGGCCCTCGCCGTCGCGGTCTACAACCACTACAAGCGCGTGCGCGCCAGGGCCACGCTCACGACGGCCGATCGGGCGCACGACGACGTCGAGATCGCCAAGTCGAACATCCTGCTCATCGGCCCCACGGGCTGCGGCAAGACCTATCTCGCGCAGACGCTCGCGAAGCAGCTGAACGTGCCGTTCGCGGTGGCCGACGCGACCGCGCTCACCGAGGCGGGCTACGTCGGCGAAGACGTCGAGAACATCCTCCTCAAGCTGATCCAGGCCGCCGACTACGACGTGAAGCGTGCCGAGACCGGCATCATCTACATCGACGAGGTCGACAAGATCGCGCGCAAGGCCGAGAATCCGTCGATCACCCGTGACGTGTCGGGCGAAGGCGTGCAGCAGGCGCTGCTGAAGATCCTCGAAGGCACCGTGGCCTCCGTACCGCCGCAGGGCGGGCGCAAGCACCCGCACCAGGAGTTCATCCAGATCGACACCACGAACGTGCTGTTCATCGTCGCGGGCGCGTTCTCCGGGCTCGAGAGCATCATCTCCTCGCGTGCAGGCAAGCGCGGCATCGGCTTCGGCGCGCCGTTGCACAACAAAGAGAGCGACGCGCAGCTCTTCAGCGAGGTGCTCCCCGAAGACCTGCACAAGTTCGGCCTGATCCCCGAGTTCATCGGTCGCCTGCCCGTCGTCGCGACGGTCACGCCGCTCGACCGCGAAGCGCTCATGGAGATTCTCACGGTGCCGAAGAACGCACTCGTGCGGCAGTACCAGCGCATGTTCGAACTCGACGGCGTCGAGCTCGACTTCGAGGAGGCGGCGCTGCAGGCGATCGCCGATCTCGCGGTCCTCCGGCAGACGGGTGCTCGCGGCCTGCGCGCGATCATGGAAGAAGTGCTCGGACCGATCATGTTCGAGGTGCCCTCCTCCACCGGCGTCGCACGGGTCGTGGTCACCAAGGCCGCAGTCCTCGACAACGCCGCCCCGACGATCGTTCCGCACGCCAAGTCGCGCCGCGCCGAGAAGTCCGCCTAACCGCGCACGGCCATCTTCCACACGGTCGTCGCGGGCGTCATCGCCGCAATCACGGGGTTCGCGAGTTCGTTCGCGCTGGTCATCGCCGGCTTCGCCGCGGTCGGGGCGAGCGATGCGCAGGCCGCGTCAGGGCTCTTCGCGCTCTGCCTCGCGACGGGCGTCACCTGCATCGCGCTGCCCATCGCCCTGCGCATCCCGGTCTCGTTCGCCTGGTCCACGCCGGGAGCCGCACTGCTCGTCTCCGCCGCGGCCACGACCCAGCAGTTCGGTGCGGCCGTCGGGGCCTTCCTCGTCTGCGGCGCGCTCATCGTGATCGCGGGCCTCTGGCCGGCGTTCGGACGCCTCATCACGTCGATCCCCAAGCCGATCGCGGGGGCGATGCTCGCCGGCATCCTCTTCCCGATCTGCATCGCACCGGTGACGGCGGCCGTCGAACAGCCGGCGATCGCGATCCCGATGGTGCTCGTGTGGCTGCTCCTCGCCAGACTGGCGCCGCGCTGGGCGGTGCCGGCCGCGATGGCGGTCGCGGTGGTCGGCATCGCGATCCTCGCGGGTCCGGCCGTGCTCGAGACATCCGCCGTGCTGCCGTCGCTCGAGTTCGTGTCGCCCGTCTTCGACCCTGCCGTGATCGTGGGCCTCGGCCTGCCGCTCTTCGTCGTCACGATGGCCGGACAGAACGTGCCCGGCTTCGCCGTCATGAAGACGTTCGGCTACGACATGCCGCCGCGGCCGGTGCTCGTCACCTCTGGTCTCGCCACCGTCGCATCGGCCGCGTTCGGCGGACACGCGATCAACCTCGCGGCCATCACCGCGGCGATCATGGCCGGTCCCGAGGCGAACCCCGATCCGAAGCGCAGGTGGGTCGCGACGGTGTCGGCCGGCGCCTCGTACCTGGTGCTCGGCGTCGGCGCGGGCCTCGCGGCGGCGATCGTGCACGCCTCGCCGCCGATCATCATCACCGCGGTGGCCGGCCTGGCCCTGCTCGGTGCGCTCGTCACGTCGGTCACGAGCGCTCTTGAAGAGTCGTCATCGCGCATCCCCGCGATCAGCACGTTCCTCGTGACGGCGTCGGGCGTCGCCGTCGTGGGCATCGGCTCGGCGTTCTGGGGACTCGTCGTCGGGGGAGTGATGCTCGCCTGGTTGCGTACGCGCGCAGTCTCGTCGCAAGCGCGATGAGCGGATGGCGCGACGCGGCCTCTCGAGAATTCGGGAGGTCGTGGCACCGGAACGACCGAGCCTCAGGCCAGGTCGTCGTCGGTGCGTGCGCCGAAGACGATCTCGTCCCAGCTCGGCATGGACGCCCGGCCCTTCTTGGACGCGCGGTTGGACGCGTTCGAGCCGGAGGAGGCCTTTCCGCCCCAGAGCGATCTTGATGGGCTCGACGATCGTTCGTCCCGGCCGGCCTCGTCGTCGGGCTCGGGCGCGACGTCATCGAGGGGCTCGGGCAGCGTCAACTCGGGCTGCTCTGTCTCACCGGCCGAGGCCTCTCGCTCACCACGACGCCGACGCAGCGCCTCGAGCAGGTCTGCGGTCTCGCCCATGGCCTGAGCCGGCTCGTCGGCGCGCTTGATCGCGGCACGGGAGACGGCCGGGCTCGACACCGCCGGCGTCGAACGGGCGTAGGGGAGCGGCTCGAGGTGCGGTGCCGTATCGGCGACCGCGTCGGTCGGCTCCTCGAAGGTGAAGGCGCCGCTGTCGAATCTGGACTCCTCGGAGCCGGGGCCGACGGCGCGAAGGCGCGGCATCAGCCCGCCCTTGAGTTCGCCCTGCTGCGAGAGGGTCGTGGCCTCGGAGTTGAGCGGCTGCAGCGACTGCTTGCGCGGTTCGAATCCCCAGCGCGCGTCGTGGTCGATGGCGTCGGCGGTGAACTCGAGCTTGACGACCCAGCCGCGCTCCTCGTCCTTCCAGCTCGCCCAGCGCTCACCCTCGGCGCCCAGCTTGGCGAGGCGGTCGCGGATCGCCAGGCCGAAGGTCACCGGCTCATCTCCGTCGGTCTCGATCACGGCGTGCACGGGCACGGCCAGCGCGCTGGTGACGACGTGTTCACGCTCGGCGACGACGGGGCCCTCGAACCGGCGTACGTAGTCGACCGATGCACCGGTCACCTGCGCGACGTCTTCGGAGGAGAGTCCGGATCGGATGAGCGCCTGGATCTCGCGTGGCGAGGGTTTCGGGCCGGTGTGCACGTCGGGCTGCGCCTGACGGATGCGGGACTGCAGCACCTCGTCGATCTCGATCCGGAATCGCGCGCCATCGTCGGATGCGGCCAGCAGTGCGCCGTTCTCGACTCCGATTACTTTGAGTTCCTGCATCTCGACAAGCCCTTCCGTGCTTCTGTCTCCGCCCAAGGATGCCATGCCGGCCGCGCCGACTCTGGGAATACTCCGGGCGCGCCGCAAGTTGAGAGGGGCAAATGGTAGACCAGCCTGAATGGTTTGCCAATGGCTGCGTTTTGATGCAGACTATGGCCGCCGAATCTTCGGCGCTGACGAAATGGATGGGAATGGCAACGGATTACGACGCACCACGGAAGACCGAGGACGACTCCGAGTCGATCGAGGCCCTCAAGGAGCGCGTGCCCGACAAGATGTCGGGTGTTGTGGATGTCGAAGACGCCGACAACCCCGGTGGGTTCGACCTGCCCGGTGCCGACCTCTCGGACGTCGAACTCGACGTCGTCGTGCTGCCCCCGCAGGCTGACGAATTCACGTGTGTGAACTGCTTCCTCGTGAAGCACCGTTCGCAGATCGACCACGAGTCCAAGCTCGGGCCGATCTGCCTGGAGTGCGCCGCCTAACCGGCGTCCTCCCCGAGCTCAGGCCGTCGCGATCCATTGATCGCGGCGGCCAATTCGTTCGCCCGGCGGCTCGAGACGAGCCAGTAGGGAACGGGGTCGGTCTCGTCGACGATCGGAATCCGCACGACGGGCTTCACCCAGCCGCGGATCACGAGGTACGCGCGGGCATCCAGGCGCACCCCGGTCTCGGCGCGCGCGTCGGCCTCGAACGCGGCCGTGGCATGCCCGGTGTGCTCGACGGCGATCTCGGCGCGCCCCGCGCGCAGCATCCCGTCGGCGATCTCGATCGTCGGCGACGTCATGGTCAGGGCACCGGCCGTCGCCCCGTAGAGGATCACGCCGGTCACGATGCCCGCGGGCAGCGAGACCGGGGCCAGGGTGAGGATGCTGGCCGGGATCAGCAGCAGGGGAGCGATGTAGATCCACGCACTGGGCCACAGGCGTTCACGGTAGTCGGGCATGGCTCTATTCGATCAGACTTCTGCACTACCCTCGAACGGTGACCGATTCCGTCGAGGTGCTCATCACCGCTGACCGCGTCCCCTCGTACGCCCATGCCGGCGACGCCGGGGCTGATCTCCATGCCGCCGAGCCGGTGGTGCTCGGGCCGGGCGAGCGGGCGACCGTCGCCACGGGTGTCGCGATCGCGCTGCCCGACGGGTACGTGGGCTTCGTCGTGCCCCGGTCCGGCCTCGCGTTCAAGCACGGCATCACGATCGTGAACGCACCGGGCACGGTCGACGCGGGCTACCGAGGCGAGATCAAGGTCGCGTTGCTGAACACCGACTCGAGCGAGTCGTACACGATCGAGGCGGGCGATCGCATCGCGCAGCTCGTGGTCATGCCGGTGAGCCGTGCGCGGTTCATCGAAGTCGAGCGGCTCCCCGGGAGCCAGCGCGGCGAGGGGGGATTCGGCTCCACCGGTTTCGGTGAGCACAAGTCAGGAGTGAACGCGTGAGCGATATCGAGAACATCGACGAGGTCCCCGTCGACCAGCCGAAGTCGGCCCCCGAGGACCGCGCCGAGGCGGGCCCGTTCGACGAGTCGGAGGCGAACCCGGTTCGCCCCTACGTCGATCTCGGAGGCGTCAAGGTGCTTCCCCGCGAAGGGCTGCACGTGCGGCTCGAGGTCGAGGAGGGCACCAAGCGCGTGGTGGCGATCGGCCTCGACTACGCCAATTCGACGCTGCAGGTGCAGCCGTTCGCCGCACCGCGCAAGAGCGGGCTCTGGCACGAGATCCGCGCGCAGATCGCCGATCAGATCGCACGCCAGGGCGGCACCACCACGGTTCGCGACGGTGCCTTCGGTCCCGAGGTGCTCGCCCAGATCCCCGTCGCGGCCGCCGAGGGGCAGACCGGACACCAGCGCCTCGCGCGCTTCATCGGAGTCGACGGGCCGCGATGGTTCCTCCGCGGCGTCATCGCCGGCGAGGCCGCGGTCGATCCCGCAGCGGCGGCGAAGATCGAAGACCTGTTCCGCTCGATCGTCGTAGTGCGCGGCACCACGCCGATGCCTCCGCGCGACCTCATCCCGCTGCGCATGCCGACGGCCTCGGCCGGTTCGCCCACCGCGTGAGCATGACCGAGTCCCAGCAGCCGCGCGATGAGCGCGACGAGCGAGCGGATGCCTCGGACGCCGCAACGCCGCCTTCCGGCGACTTCGCCCGGCAGTTCGCCGAGGCGGCCGAGAAGAGCGGACTCGGAGCGCTCGCCCGCGACGAGAAGCTGAGCGGGCGCGACCTGCTCCTCGCCGTGGGCGGCATCCGCGGCGTGCTCGAGGCCCTTCTCCCGGGTCTGGTCTTCCTCGTGGCCTACGCGATGCTCACCAGCGTCGCCGCATGGCCGACGCAGGAGGCGCTCGTCCCCGCACTCGCGGCATCCGTCGGTCTCGCGGTGGTCTTCACGGTCGTCCGCATCGCGACCAAGGGCCGGCCGACGCAGGCCATCGCCGGACTCATCGGCGTCATCGCGTCCGCGGCCCTGTCGCTGTGGTCGGGCGATGCCCGCGACAACTACGTGCTCGGGTTCTTCACCAACGCCGCGTACGCGCTCGCGCTGTTCGTGTCGATGCTCGTGCGGTGGCCGGTCATCGGCGTGATCGTCGGGTTCCTCATGGGCGACGGCACGGCGTGGCGAGCCGACCGACGCAAGATGCGCGTCGCGCAGTTCCTCACCCTCGTGTGGATCGGACTCTTCGCTGCGCGCCTGCTCGTGCAGGTTCCGCTGTACCTCGTCGACAACGTGGCCGCGCTCGGTGTCTCGCGCCTGCTGATGGGCGTGCCGCTCTACGCCCTCGTGCTCGTCTTCACCTGGCTGGTCGTGCGAGCGGTGTATCCGTCTTCGGAGCGATCCTCCGAGTGATAGAGTTATCTCGATGTCGAGATAAATTTCGCGGTCCCGCGGAGCCCGTCCGACATCGGGGCGCTTAGGTAACCCTTGCTGGATCAGTCCTGCGTCCAACGGTGAAGATGGAGTGTTGCGCGTGCGTTCGCGCGGCACCCGCGAAGGAGAGGACATCGTGTCTGCAGTGAACAGTTTTGGGGCGAAGGACACGCTCCGAGTCGGCGACACCTCGTATGAGATCTATCGGCTGGACACGGTTCCCGGCCACGAGAAGCTCCCGTTCAGCCTGAAGGTGCTGCTCGAGAACCTGCTCCGCACCGAAGACGGCGCGAACGTCACGAAGCAGCAGATCGAGGCGCTCGGCTCGTGGGTTCCCACGGCCGACCCCGACACCGAGATCCAGTTCACGCCTGCCCGCGTGGTCATGCAGGACTTCACCGGCGTGCCCTGCATCGTCGACCTCGCCACCATGCGCGAGGCCGTCGTCGCCCTCGGCGGCGACCCGAACAAGATCAACCCGCTCTCGCCGGCAGAGATGGTCATCGACCACTCGGTCATCGCCGATCTCTTCGGCACCGAGAACGCGCTCGAGCGCAACGTCGAGATCGAGTACGAGCGCAACGGCGAGCGGTACCAGTTCCTCCGCTGGGGCCAGACGGCCTTCGACGACTTCAAGGTCGTCCCGCCGGGCACCGGCATCGTGCACCAGGTCAACATCGAGCACCTCGCCAAGGTCATCTACGACCGCACCGTCGACGGCGTGCTCCGCGCATACCCCGACACCTGCGTCGGCACCGACTCGCACACGACCATGGTCAACGGCCTCGGCGTGCTCGGCTGGGGCGTCGGCGGCATCGAGGCCGAGGCGGCCATGCTCGGCCAGCCCGTGTCGATGCTCATCCCCAAGGTCGTCGGCTTCAAGCTCTCGGGTGCCATCCCCACCGGCGTCACCGCGACCGACGTCGTGCTGACCATCACCGACATGCTCCGCAAGCACGGCGTGGTCGGCAAGTTCGTCGAGTTCTACGGCGAGGGCGTGGCATCCGTGCCGCTGGCGAACCGCGCGACCATCGGCAACATGAGCCCCGAGTTCGGCTCGACCGCCGCGATGTTCCCGATCGACGACGTCACCATCGACTACCTGCGCCTCACCGGCCGCAGCGAGCAGCAGCTCGCGCTCGTCGAGGCGTACGCGAAGGTCCAGAAGCTCTGGCACGACGCCGACAACGAGCCGGTCTTCAGCGAGTACATGGAGCTCGACCTCTCCACGGTCGTCCCCTCGATCGCGGGTCCGAAGCGCCCCCAGGACCGCATCGAGCTCTCCGAGTCGAAGTCGGCGTTCGAGAGCGCCCTGCTCGACTACGCGACCGTCGAGCACGACCTCGTCGACCTCGAGGGCTCCGAGTCCTTCCCGGCGTCCGACGCGCCGGGCAATTCGCCCGAAGACGAGTACTCGCACCACCTGCACACGCACCGCAGCCACGCGCCCGCGACGGCGTCGAAGCCGACGGATGTCACGCTGGCCTCCGGCGAGAACTTCGTGCTCGACCACGGTGCGGTCGCGATCGCGGCCATCACCTCGTGCACCAACACGTCCAACCCCTCGGTCATGCTCGCTGCAGGACTGCTCGCCCGCAACGCGGCGAAGAAGGGCCTCAAGGCCAAGCCGTGGGTCAAGACCACGCTGGCGCCGGGCTCGAAGGTCGTCACCGACTACTACGAGAAGGCCGGTCTCACCTCCGACCTCGAGGCGCTCGGCTTCTACACGGTCGGCTACGGCTGCACGACCTGCATCGGCAACTCCGGCCCGCTGCTCGACGAGATCTCTGCCGCGGTCAACGACTCCGACCTCGCGGTCACCGCGGTGCTCTCGGGCAACCGCAACTTCGAGGGTCGAATCAACCCCGACGTGAAGATGAACTACCTCGCGAGCCCGCCGCTCGTGATCGCGTACGCCCTCGCCGGGTCGATGAACTTCGACTTCGAGGTCGATGCCCTCGGCACCGACCACGACGGCAACGAGGTCTTCCTGAAAGACATCTGGCCCGACGCCGCCGAGGTGCAGAACACGATCGACACCTCGATCAACACCGACATGTTCGTCACGCAGTACGCGAGCGTGTTCGAGGGCGATGAGCGCTGGCGGGGGCTCGACACGCCCACCGGCTCCACGTTCGAGTGGAACGAGGCGTCGACCTACGTGCGCAAGCCCCCGTACTTCGACGGCATGACGATGGAGACGACCCCGGTCACCGACATCGTCGCGGCCCGCGTGCTCGCCAAGCTCGGCGACTCGGTCACGACCGACCACATCTCGCCTGCCGGCAACATCAAGGCCGACAGCCCTGCCGGCCGGTACCTGGCCGAGCACGGGGTCGAGCGCAAGGACTTCAACTCCTACGGCTCGCGTCGTGGCAACCACGAGGTCATGATCCGCGGCACGTTCGCGAACATCCGCCTGAAGAACCAGCTTCTCGACGGCGTCGAGGGCGGCTACACGCGCGACTTCACGCAGGCCGACGCCCCGCAGTCGTTCATCTACGATGCCAGCCAGAACTATCAGGCTCAGGGCACTCCGCTCGTGATCTTCGGTGGCAAGGAGTACGGCTCCGGCTCGTCGCGCGACTGGGCCGCGAAGGGCACCAGCCTCCTCGGGGTCAAGGCCGTCATCACCGAGAGCTTCGAGCGCATCCACCGCTCGAACCTCATCGGCATGGGCGTCGTGCCGCTGCAGTTCCCGGCCGGCGAGAGCTGGGCGTCGCTCGGTCTCGACGGAACCGAGGTCGTCTCGATCTCGGGTCTCGAGGCACTGAACGACGGCGTCACGCCGAAGACCGTGCGCGTGGTGGCCGCGCCCAGCGAGCACTCGCCCGAGGGCAAGGCGACCGTCGAGTTCGACGCCGTCGTGCGCATCGACACGCCGGGTGAGGCCGACTACTACCGCAACGGCGGCATCCTGCAGTACGTGCTGCGCTCGCTCGTCTGAGCGAACCCGTCCTGAACGCCCGCTCGCTCGATCCGGATCCGTCCGGTCGGCGGGCGGGCGTTCCGCGTCGTCCGGAGCGCCGACACGGGCCGCGGTCGGCACGGCGGTGCAAGGGCGCAGCCGTGCGAGGGTGCAACGGCGTGGTGAGAATCCTGCGGCCGCAGCCGAATTCAGCGGGACTGGCGCTTCTTGTACGGCAACGGCTGCCCCTTGACCTTCGGCGCGCGTCCCTTGCCCTTGGACGCCTTCGCCTTGCCGCCGGTGTTGACCTTCGATGGTGCGTTCGCCGCCTCGGCCGCGGCGATCTCGGCCCGTGCGGTGACGAGGAACCGTTGCCCGTCTGCGGTGACCTCGACCTGATCGGCTGTGCGCACGAGGAGCGGCGCTCCTACGGCGGCCTCGACCGCATCGAGCGATTCCCGAAGGGTCGCCCTGGACACGCCGAGCGCCGTCGCGGCACGGCCGAGGTGGCGTTCCGATGCGACGGCGACGAAATGGCGAAGCTGGGTGATCTCCATGGACGGCCTCTCTCCGGCCGCTCGTGAAGCGGCTCTTCTACAGTACGTGGCTCGGGCCGATCCTTCGACGACGTGCGACAGGAACGGCATGGTCGCGCCGTGCTCAACCCGATCAGCGGGGCCCGGCAACCGGGCAGGTCGAGTCCGACCGCGTAGAATGGCGTGATGTTCCGGCCGCCCCGAGGCATGGACGAAAGGTGGTCTCGATGTCCCTTCTGGAGTCGATCGGAGGTCCCCGCGACCTCGACGCGCTCTCGAAGGAGCAGCTCGAGCAACTGGCGGTCGAGGTCCGAGAACACCTCGTGCGCAACGTGGCGAAGACCGGCGGGCATCTCGGGCCGAACCTCGGCGTCGTCGAGTTGACGATCGCGATGCACCGGGTGTTCGACTCGCCGAGGGACGCGATCGTCTTCGACACCGGCCACCAGTCGTACGTGCACAAGCTCCTCACCGGCCGGCAGGACTTCTCGACGCTGCGTCAGCAGGGCGGGCTGGCCGGCTACCCGCAGCGCTCGGAGTCCGAGCACGACATCGTCGAGAGCTCCCACGCCTCGAGTTCGCTGTCGTGGGCCGACGGCATCTCCAGGGCCTTCTCGATGACGGGCCAGGGCGACCGCACCGTCGTCGCCGTGGTCGGCGACGGCGCGCTCACGGGCGGCATGACCTGGGAGGCGCTCAACAACATCAGCGACGACAACAACCGTCGCCTCATCATCGTCGTCAACGACAACGGCCGCTCCTACGCGCCGACGATCGGCGGCATGGCCCGGTTCCTGAACGGCGTGCGCACACGCCGCAGCTATCGCAGCCTCTACCTGACCAGCAGGCGCGCCTTCGACAAGCTGGGCAGCCCCGGGCGCGCGATCTATCGCGGCATCCGCGGCGGAACGCACGGCTTCCTGGCGCGTTTCTCGAACAACGAGGCGCTGTACTCCAATCTCGACATCAAGTACATCGGCCCGGTGCACGGGCACGACGTGTCGGCGATGATCGAGGCGCTCGAGCAGGCGAAGAACTATGGTGCGCCCGTCATCGTGCACGCGATCACCGAGAAGGGCCGCGGTTACGAGCCGGCTCTGAAGGACGTCGCCGATCAGTTCCATGCCGTCGGCCAGATCGACCCGGAGACGGGGGAGTCTCTCGAGTCGAGCGGTGCCGCGAGTTGGACGAGCGTCTTCGGCGACAGGCTCGTCGAGTTGGCCGCCGAGAACGAGCGCATCGTCGGCATCACCGCGGCGATGCTCCGCCCCACGGGCCTGCACAAGATGGCCGAGCGTTTCCCCGACCGCGTCATCGACGTCGGCATCGCCGAACAGCACGCCGCGACCTCCGCGGCCGGGCTCGCCTTCGGCGGCATGCATCCGGTGGTCGCCATCTACGCCACATTCATCAACCGGGCATTCGACCAGGTGCTCATGGACGTCGCGCTGCACAAGGCCGGCGTGACCTTCGTGCTCGACCGCGCCGGCGTGACCGGTCCCGACGGGCCGAGCCACCACGGTGTCTGGGATCTCGCGATCCTGCAGGTCGTCCCCGGCATCAGGCTCGCGGCACCACGCGACTCGGCCCGGCTCGAGGAGGAGCTCGCCGAGGCCGTGGCCGTCGATGACGGCCCTACGGCGATCCGGTTCCCGAAGGGCAGCGTCGGCCGGTTCTACGACGCCGTGCGGCGCACCGAAGACGGGGTCGACGTCCTGCACGAGGGTCAGGGAAAGGACGTCCTCATCGTGACCGTCGGGCCGATGGCCGGCACCGGGCTCGAGGTCGCCGAGCGACTCGCAGCTCAGGGCATCGGTGCGACCGTCGTCGACCCCCGCTGGGTCGTCCCCGTCCCGCAGAGCGTCGTGGCCATGGCGGCCGAGCACCGGCTCGTGGTGTGCATCGAAGACGGCATCAGGGTGGGTGGCATCGGCACGCGCATCCGGCAAGACCTCCGCGAGGCGAACGTCGACACGGCGGTCACCGAGGTCGGTCTGCCAGACGAGTTCCTCGACCACGCCTCGCGCGCGCAGATCCTCGAGCGCACGCGTCTCACGGCGCAGGACATCGCCCACGATGTCACGGGCATGGTGCTCGGTTCGAAGCTGCCGCACGCCCGCGGTGTCTCCAGTGACACCGGCTCGACGGCGATCGTCGCCGGCGGCGATCGCTGAGGGCGCACCGACGAACGAAGGGCTGGATCCGCACGCGGATCCAGCCCTTCGCCCATCTGTCGGCTGTTACGCCTCGACCCCGCGGATCGGCGGGTTGTGGAAGGTCGCCCCGAACACGCGCTCGGAGGCTCCGACGCGATCGAGGTACGGCGTGACGCCGCCCATCTGGAACGGGAAGCCCGCGCCGAGGATCAGGCACAAGTCGATGTCTTCAGGAGCGGCGACGACGTCGTCGTCGAGCATGAGCTTGACCTCGCGCGCCAGGCCGTCCTGCAGCGAGACGAGGATGTCATCGGCGCTGCGCGGGTTCTTGCCGCCGGCGACGAGCTTGAGGGCGCCCTTGTCGAAGCCCTTGACTTTGCCCTTGTCGTCCTTGTCGAGCAGCTTGCCGTAGTCGGCGAGCTTGTGCAGGTTCTCACTGCGGTAGAACCGGTCCGGGAAGGCCGCGTGGTGCGTGTCGAGCACGTGGGCGCCGACCTTGAGGCCCACGAGGTCGAGCAGCGCAGACGGCGCCATCGGCAGGCCGAGCGGTGCGATCGCCGTGTCGACGGTCTCGAAGGAGGTGCCCTCGTCGACGGCCTTCATGGCCTCGCCGAGCAGCACCGCGAGCAGGCGGTTGACGACGAACCCCGGGGTGTCGGCGGTGATGACCGCGTTCTTCTTCAGGTTCTTCGCCGTGACCATGGCCGTCGAGAGCGTCGCCTCGTCGGTGTGCGAGGTCTTGACGACCTCGATCAGCGGCATCAGGGCGACCGGAGTGAAGAAGTGGAAGCCGACCAGCCGCTCGGGGTGTGCGAGCTTGGCTCCGATCTGCTCGACGGAGAGCGACGAGGTGTTGGTGGCGAGCACGGCGTCGGGGGAGACGAACTGCTCCACCTCGGCGAACACGTTCTGCTTGATCTCGAGCTCTTCGAACACGGCCTCGATGACCCAGTCGCAATCGGCGAAGTCCGCCTTGTCGGTCGTGCCCGTGACGAGCGCCTTCAGGCGGTTCGCCTCGTCGGGGGAGACGCGGCCCTTGCCGAGCAGGGCGTCGATCTCACCTGCGATGTAGGCGACGCCCTTGTCGACGCGCTCCTGGTCGATGTCGGTGATCACGACCGGCACGCGCAGGCGGCGCACGAACAGCAGGGCGAGCTGGCTGGCCATGTATCCGGCGCCGAGCACGCCGACCTTCGTGACCTTCTTGGCGATCGCCTTGTCGGGTGCTCCGGCCGGGCGCTTGGCGCGCTTCTGCACGAGGTTGAAGGAGTAGATCGACGCCTGCAGCTGGTCGCCGGCGATGAGGTCGGCGAGCACCTCGTCCTCGCGCTGGAAGCCCTCGGCACGGGTGCCGCTCTTCGCGGCCTTCATCAGGTCGAGTGCGGCGTACGGCGCCTGCGGCACGGTGCCGATGCGCTTGGACAGCATGTCGCGCGCGACCTTGATCGCGATGTCCCACTTGGCGAGCCGCTCGAGCTTGCCGGGCTCGTTCGCACGCTTGACCTTGATGGTGCCGTTCAGCACGCCGTCGGCCCACTTCAGCGAGTCCTCGAGGTAGCTGACCGACGGGAAGATCGCATCGGCGATGCCCAGGTCGAAGGCGTCCTGCGCCTTCATCGTGCGGTTCTGCTTCAGCGGGTTCTCGATGATCACCTTGAGGGCGTTCTCGATGCCGATGAGATTGGGCAGGATCGTCGCGCCGCCCCACCCGGGGATCAGGCCGAGGAAGACCTCGGGAAGCGCGAGCGCCGGAGCGGATGCATCGACCGTGCGGTAGTCGGCGTGCAGGCCGATCTCGAGGCCGCCGCCGAGCGCGAGCCCGTTCGTGAACACGAACGACGGCACGCCGACGTCGGACAGCTTGCTGAGCGCGTGGTGGCCGAGCTGGACGAACTTCTTCGCGGTCTCCTTGTCGGGGATCTCGGCGACCTTGGACAGGTCGGCGCCCGCGGCGAGGATGAACGGCTTGCCGGTCACGGCGACCGCGTCGATCTCGCCGGCGGCCGCCCTGGCCTTCAGCGCGTCGAGCGTGGCCGCGTACTCGAGCAGCGTCGCCGCGCCGAGTGTGTTCGGACGCGTGTGGTCGCGCCCGTTGTCGAGCGTCACGAGCGCAAGCGTCTTGCCCGAGGCCAGACGGATGTCGCGGACGTACGAGTGGGTCACGACCTCGTCGTCGCCCGCGAGGGCGACGAGCGAGTCGAAGTCGATGGTCGAGTAGTCGGTCATGCGCGCTTCTTCGCCTTCTTGTCGAAGTTCGGGTTCTCCCAGATCATGGTGCCGCCCTGGCCGAGGCCGACGCACATGCTCGTGATGCCGTACCGAACGTCGGGGCGTTCGGTGAACTGGCTCGCGAGCTGGTTCATGAGGCGCACGCCCGAGGAGGCGAGCGGGTGGCCGACGGCGATCGCACCGCCCCAGGGATTCACACGGGGGTCGTCGTCGGCGATGCCGTAGTGGTCGAGGAACGAGAGCACCTGCACGGCGAACGCCTCGTTCATCTCGAAGAGGTCGATGTCGTCGATGGTGAGGCCGGCCTTGCGGAGTGCCTTCTCGGTCGCGGGGATCGGGCCGATGCCCATGATCTCGGGGTCGACGCCGGCGAAGGCGTAGCTCACGAGCTTCATCTTCGGCGTGAGGCCGAGCTCCTTCGCGGTCTCGCTCGAGGCGAGGAGTGCCGCGGTGGCGCCGTCGTTGAGGCCCGACGCATTGCCCGCGGTGATGCGACCGTGCGGTCGGAAGGGCGTCTTGAGGCCGGCGAGGCCCTCGAGCGTGGTCTCGGGGCGCATGACCTCGTCCTGCGTCGCCAGGCCCCAGCCCTGCTCGGTGCGGATGGCGACCGGCACGAGGTCCTGCTGGATCTTGCCGGCGGCGTATGCGGCGGCGGTCTTCTGCTGGCTGGCGAGGGCGTAGCGGTCGCTGCGCTCCTTCGTGAGCTGCGGGAACCGGTCGTGGATCCGCTCCGCCGTGGCGCCCATGACGAGGGCGTCCTCGCCGACGAGGCGCTCGGACAGGAACCGCGGGTTCGGGTCGACGCCGGAGCCCATGGGGTGATGTCCCATGTGCTCGACACCGCCGGCGATGGCGAGGTCGTACATGCCGAATCCGATGGAGCCGGCCATCATCGCGGCGGCGGTCATCGCGCCGGCGCACATGCGATCGATGGAGAAGCCGGGAACCGTCTTCGGCAGCCCGGCGAGGATCGCCGCGGTGCGACCGAGCGTGAGGCCCTGGTCACCGGTCTGGGTCGTGGCTGCGATCGCCACCTCGTCGATGCGGTCCTTGGGTACGTTCGGGTTGCGCTCGAGGAGCCCGACGATCGCCTTCACGACGAGGTCGTCGGCTCGGGTGTTCCAATACATGCCCTTTTCGCCGGCCTTGCCGAACGGAGTACGGACTCCGTCGACGAACACGACATCAGCTTGATGTGCCACGCTGCAGCTCACTTTCGATCTGGATGACTCGATCCTACGAACGCGCCTGAGGAGGCCCTGAATCGCTTGACGGTTCCTACGAAACCGGCTTCTCAGCGTCGAGGACGGCTTGTGACGCCTCCACAAAGGCGAGGGAGATCTTCTGTGCCGTAGCGTCAATCTGCCAGTGCCGCGCGCCGAGCCGTTCGAGCTGCTCGGCGACCGCGTCGGCCCCGGGCTCGGCCGGTGGATGCCAGGCGAGACGGCGCAGGTGATCGGGGGTCAGCAGGTTCTCGACGGGCATGTCGAGCGCTTCGGCGATCTCGGTCACGGCGGCCTTGGCGAATCGGAGCCGTGCATCGGCCTCGGGGTTCCGCATGGCCCAAGCCCGTGGAGGAGGCGGCGCATCGTTCGGGACGCGGACCGCCGGGAGGTCCTCGGTGGACAGGCCGCGTTCGACGGCCGCCCACCATCGATCCAGTTCGGTACGGCTTGCACGACCGGTGAACGCCCGCAGGTCGGAGAGCGCCTTGCGCGTGCGGGGGAGCGCCTTCACGACGGCGAGGAGGGAGGCATCGGGCACGAGACGCCCCGGCGCGACGTCGGAGGAGGAGGCGAACTCGTCGCGCGCGAGCCAGAGCTCGCGGGCGACCGCGAGGTTTCGCGGTGAACGCACGGCGTGGATGCCGGACAGGCGGCGCCAGGGCTCGGGGCCGATGGGCTTCGGCTCGCGTCGGAGGACCGCGTCGAACTCCTCGGCCGCGAGGCCGGCCTTCTCGGTCTCGGCCAGGCGCTCGACGAGTCGATCACGCACGTCCACGAGGAGTTCGACGTCGAGCGCGGCGTAGGTGAGCCAGGGCTGCGGCAGGGGTCTCGTCGACCAGTCGGCCGCCGAATGCTCCTTCGCGAGGTGGATGCCGAGCAGCTCTTCGACGACGGCGGCGAGGCCGACCCGTGGCATGCCGAGCAGGCGTGCCGCCAGCTCGGTGTCGAAGATGCGGTCGGGATCGAGGCCGACCTCGCGGAGGCAGGCGAGGTCCTGGCTCGCGGCGTGCAGCACCCACTCCTCATCGGCGATCGTCGCCTGCAGCGTCGAGAAGTCGGGGATCTGCGGCGGGTCGAAGAGGAACGTGCCAGCTCCGCGCCGATACATCTGGATCAGGTACGCGCGCTGGGAGTACTTGAAGCCGCTCGCACGCTCGGCGTCGACGGCGATCGGGCCTTCGCCCTCAGCGATGCGGCGGACCGCATCGTCGAAGTCGGCGGGCGTCTCGATGACCCGCAATTCATCCACGATTCGACCTCCGTCTGGGCAGAGCGGTCACCCCCTCGGATCGGGGAGGCAGCCCTGCCAGCATGCACAACAGTTCGCTCCAGCCTTCCACATGCGCGGCGATCCCGGCGTCGAGGGGAGTCCACGAGGCGCGCAGTTCGATCTGGGCCCCGTCGCCCTGACGCGCCAGCTCACCGAATCCCGTGGAGAGGATCTTCGTCGCCGTGCCCGAGGCGGCGACGTAGTTCGCCCCACGCGCGTCGAGCGCGTCGACGAGCCACGACCACGCGACATCCGCGAGGAAGGGATCGAGGCCGATGTCGGTCTCGAGCGGCGCCTGGGCGAAGCACACGATGCGGAACCGACCGCCCCACGATTCGGGTTCCATCGGGTCGTAGAGCAGGACGAACCTGCCGGTGCCGAGTTCGGAGTCGTCGCCGTGCGGGCCCGGTGACGGCGCGACATCCGCCGAGAGCGCCACCGCGAACGGGGCGAGCGAACCGGGCGCGGGAATCTCCTGCACGCGCAATTCGGCTCGCGGGGATGCCGCACGCAGAGACTGGAGTGCGGCCTCGAACTCGGGGGGATGATGCGTCGAGGAGTCGGGCACGAGTGCAGACTAGAGTCTCGACCAGAGTGCGCCGCGGCGGCACGCCGCCCCCGGTGACACCGATTCGGGCTTCGAGCGGAGGCATCCATGGCGGGACGTACCGGCACGGCGACGGCGATCGGCATCGCGGCGGCAGCGACGGCGGTGATCGCGGCGTCCATCGCGATGGCGACCGCGGCCCTCACCGTGCTGTTCGCGCGGCGGGTCGTCACTCCCGAGCCGGCGCGCCGCGACGACGTGCGCATCCGGTCGGCCGATCTGCTGCGGTCGGAGGTCCGGCTCGAGGCATCCGATGAGACTCGCATGGTCGGCGTGTACGGGCTCTGGTTCGACCAGGACGCCGGTCACGCCCGCATCGGAGCGATCCTCCACGATGACGGTCGCACGGTCACCCGCCGCATCGAGGCGGTCGACTTCGGCCGCCTGGATCGAGCCGCGTCGGGTCGGATCAGCGGCTGGGTGCATCTCGGACCCTGGGAGGTGGCCGACGCGTACGACGACGTGGTCGTCGCCACCCCCCTCGGGCCGGCGCCGGCCTGGCTGGTGCCCGGCGGCCCCGACGGCGCCCGGTCGAGCGACTGGGTGATCCAGGTGCACGGGCGCGGCGCCAAGCGCCACGAAGGCCTGCGCGCAGTGCCGCCGGCACTCGCGGCCGGGTGGACGAGCCTGCTCATCAGCTTCCGCAACGACGGCGAGGCGCCTGCGAGCTCGGACCGCAGGTACGGCCTCGGCGGCACCGAGTGGGCCGACGTCGCGGCGGCCGTCCGCTTCGCCCGTGAACAGGGAGCGCAGCGCATCGTGCTCATGGGCTGGTCGATGGGCGGGGCGATCTCGTTGCAGGCCGTGTTGCGCTCGGCCGAGGTCCGCGAATCGCTCGTCGGCGTCATCCTCGACTCGCCGGCCATCGACTGGGTCGACATCCTGCGATTCCAGGGCCGAGCGATGGGGCTGCCCGATGGCCTCGGATCCGCGGTCGCGCATGTGCTCGGCGAGCCCTGGAGCGGCGGGCTCACGGGCCTCGCGGCGCCGGTCGACGTGACCGAGCTCGATCCGATCGCCAGGGCCGAGGAGTTCTCGGTGCCCATGCTGCTCATGCACAGCGTCGACGACGGATTCGTGCCGATCGACGGTTCGCGCCGGCTCGCTGCGGCCCGGCCCGACCTGATCGACTTCGAGGTCTTCGACGGCGCCCGTCACACGAAGCTCGCCAATCACGACCCGGAGCGCTGGTCGGCGCTCGTGCGCGATCGCCTGACGAGCCTCGCGGCCGCTACGCAGGCAGGTGCTCGCGCAACTGGCGCTTGACCCGCGCGAGCATGGCCGTCATGCCGCGCACGCGGAGCGGCGACACCGCCTCGCCGAGTCCGAGCGTCTGCGGGTAGTCGTCGGGGATCGCGAGGACCTCCGCGGGGGTGAGCCCGTCGATGCCCTGCACCAGGATCGAGGCGAAGCCGCGCGTCGTCGGCGCCTCGGCCGGTGCCGTGGCGTACATGCGCGCGACGCCCTCGCTCACCTCGACGAAGATGAAGACCGGCGACTGGCACTCGACGACGCGCTCGAGCAGATCGGGGTGATCCGCATACTGCGGCGGGAGGGCGGGCAGCTCGTTCGAGAACTCGAGCAGCAACTGCAGCCGATCGGGGATGCCGAGCGCCCGGAAGTCGTCACGGGTCTCGGCGAGGCGCGGGGGCAGGGTCGTGGAGTCCATCGGTTCCATTCTCCCACCCCGCACCTCGCGCGGGGCTGCGCATCGCTCAGACGCGGGCGGGCGCCTCACCCCGCTCGGCGCCGGTCGCGATCGGTACCCGGACGGCGCTGCCCCACTCGGTCCACGAGCCGTCGTAGTTGCGCACGTGCTCGAACCCGAGCAGGTGCGTGAGCACGAACCACGTGTGACTCGACCGCTCGCCGATGCGGCAGTAGGCGATGACCTCGTCGCCGTCCTGCAGGCCCACCTCGTCTCGATAGATGGCATCGAGCTCGTCGCGACTGCGGAACGTGCCGTCGCCGGCTGCTGCGCGGGCCCAGGGCACGGATGCCGCGGTCGGGATGTGGCCCGCACGGAGCGCACCCTCTTCAGGGTAGGCCGGTGCGCTCGTGCGCTCCCCGGAGTACTCCTCGGGCGAACGCACGTCGATGAGCGCCTTCGAGCCGGTCGGCGACTGCCCGAGGTGCGCGAGCACGTCCTCCTTGAACGCGCGGATCGCGGCGTCGGCGCGCTCGACGACCGGGTACTCGACGGGCGTCGGCACCGAGGCATCCGTCGTGATCGCACGCCCCTCGGCGATCCAGAGGTCGCGACCGCCGTCGAGGAGGCGCACGTCTTCATGGCCGAAGAGCGTGAACACCCAGAGCGCGTAGGCCGCCCACCAGTTGCTCTTGTCGCCGTAGATGACGACCGTGGAATCGCGCGCGATGCCCTTGGCGCCGACGAGGGCGGCGAAGCGCTCGCCGTCGACGTAGTCGCGCACGACCGGATCGTTGAGCTCGGTGTGCCAGTCGACCTTCACGGCGCCGGGGATGTGGCCGGTCTCGTAGAGCAGCACGTCTTCGTCGGACTCGACGACGACGAGGCCCGGCCGGCCGAGGTTGGCGGCCAGCCACTCGGTGCTGACGAGGCGTTCGGGGTGCGCGTACTGGGCGAACCTGGCTTCGGTGTCGAACTCGGCGGGCATGGGGACCTCCTGTGATCGTCCGGTCGGACGGGTGCGTGAAGCGGGCGGTCTAGGCTGGTGACCTGATCCACCTCGAATCTACGCGGCGTGCCGACGGGAGTCGCCATGCCGGTCATCCGGTGCAACACGGGAGCCATTCACGCATGACCACGGCATCGAGCCATGCCCTCATCCGCCTCGTCGAACGGAACCCGTCGATCTCGGGCGAGGAGCTCGCCTCCGAGCTCAGCCCGCCGCCGCAGTTCGAGCACGCGTCCTTCGAGTCGTACCGCCCCGACCCCGATTTCGCGTCGCAGCAGGCCGCGCTCGAGCGCCTCGGCGAGTTCGCCGGCGTATGGCGGGCGCAGCGCCCCGGCGGCTTCTTCTCGCGCAACCGCAAGCCGAAGGCCGAGCTGCCCGGCGTCTACCTCGACGGCGGCTTCGGCGTCGGAAAGACCCACCTCCTCGCCTCCCTGTGGCACATCGCGCCCGGGCCGAAGTACTTCGGCACCTTCATCGAGTACACGGCCCTCGTCGGCGCGCTCGGCTACGCGAATGCGGTCAAGCTCCTGACGGGTGCCCGACTCATCTGCATCGACGAGTTCGAACTCGACGACCCGGGCGACACGATGCTCATGACCAGGTTCCTCGGCGAACTCATGGCCGGTGGCACGCGCGTCGCGGCGACCTCGAACACCCCGCCGAACGCGCTCGGCGAAGGACGCTTCGCCGCGGCGGACTTCCTCCGCGAGATCCACGCGCTCTCCGCGAACTTCGAGACGCTGCGCATCGACGGCCTCGACTACCGGCGCCGCGACACCGAGGGAAGGGCGTCGACCATCGACGGCGACGACGCCGTCGAGCGAACGGCCTCGGCGCTCGCACAACGCGGTCACCGCGTCTCGCTCGACGGGTTCGACCAGCTCATCGCACATCTCGCCACGGTGCATCCCTCGAAGTACGTCAAGCTCCTCGCCGACGTCGAGTTCATCGCGCTCGAGGGCGTGCACGAGTTGTCGGACCAGAACGCGGCGCTGCGCCTCGTCGCCTTCATCGACCGCGTCTACGACGCCGAGGTGCCGATCATCGCGAGCGGGTTGCCGCTCGACCAGGTCTTCGACGCCGACATGATGGCGGGCGGCTACCGCAAGAAGTACCTCCGCGCGATGAGCCGCATGATCGCGCTCACCACGGGTGAACTGCCACCGCACGACTGACGGCGACCTCGCGGCATCCCGAAACATGCTCGTTACACGAGCACGTTCTTCGTAACCGACGCGAAACAACGCTTGCACCGTCCCCGAAACCTCTTCGCACCAGTCTGATCGCAGTACCCGAGACCGACACCCCCGTCATCCTCGCGGTATGTCCCCTGCAGATTCACCGAGGTGTGAGGAATTCCAATGGATACGGGAAGCATTGCCTGGGCCATCACGGCCACAGCGCTCGTGCTGTTCATGACGCCGGGCGTCGCCTTCTTCTACGGCGGCCTCGTCAAAGCGAAGAGCGTCGTCAGCATGATGATGATGAGCTTCGGCGCGCTCGGGCTCGTCAGCGTGCTCTGGGTGCTGTACGGCTTCAACATGAGCGCCGTCGGCGGCGTCTGGGACTTCGCGGGCAACCCGTTCTCGGACTTCGGCCTCGGAGCGCTCGCGACCGGTGAGACGGCCAACACCGACCTCATCGGCGTCGCGTTCGGCGCGACGTTCGCGATCATCACGGTCGCGCTCATCTCGGGCGCCATCGCCGACCGGGCCAAGTTCGGCTCGTGGCTGATCTTCGCCGGCCTCTGGGCCACGGTCGTCTACTTCCCGGTCGCGGCCTGGGTGTGGGGCGGCGGCTGGATCCTCAACCTCGGCGACTCGCTCGGCCTGCCCGCCGTCATCGACTACGCCGGCGGCACCGCGGTGCACATCAACGCGGGTGCTGCAGCGCTCGCCCTGGCGCTCGTGCTCGGCAAGCGCGTCGGATTCCAGAAGGGCATGGACAAGCCGCACAACGTGCCGCTGACGCTGCTCGGCGCCTCGGTGCTGTGGTTCGGCTGGTTCGGGTTCAACGCCGGTGCCGAGTTCGCGAACGACCTCGCCGGCGCCGGCCTGATCGTGCTGAACACGCTCGGCGCGACCGCTGCGGCCATCCTCGGCTGGCTCATCGTCGAGAAGCTCAAGGACGGCAAGCCCACCGCGGTCGGTGCCGGCTCGGGCGCCATCGCCGGCCTCGTCGCCATCACCCCCTCCTGCGCGAACCTCGAGCCCGGCTGGGCGCTCCTCCTCGGCGTCATCGCCGGTGCGGTCTGCGCCCTCGCGATCGAGCTCAAGTTCAAGCTGGGCTTCGACGACTCGCTCGACGTCGTGGGCATCCACCTCGTCGGCGGCGTCATCGGAACGCTCTACCTCGGCTTCTTCGCGATCGAGACCGGCCTCTTCACCGGAGGCGACCTCGGTCAGCTCGCGGTGCAGACCATCGCGGCCGTCGCGGTCCTGCTCTACTCGTTCATCGTGGCCTTCATCCTGGGCTTCGCGATCGAGAAGACCATCGGCTTCCGCGTGAAGAACGAGGACGAGATCGCCGGCATCGACACCGTCGTGCACGGTGAAGAGGGCTACAAGCTCGAGACCGTCTGAGTCCACTGAATCACCGCGAGGGCGGTGGGGTAGTGTGCGGGTGTGACTGACACCGGCCGCTTCCTCACCGCCCTTCGTCGTGCATTCGGCAGCATCTTCGGATCGACGCGAGCGAGGCCGACGAGCACGAACCGAGCGGATGTCTCGGGCTTCGCCTCCGTGTCCACGGATCTGCTCTCACCGGGGCAGAGCGGGCCTTCTGCAACCGTCGAGATCGATCCGCACCGACTCCGCGCAGTGCGGCTGTCCTATGCGCCGTCGAAGGACGGAGCGCCCGACCCCGGGGAGATCGTGTGGACCTGGGTGCCGTACGAGGAGCGGGACGGACGTGGCAAGGATCGCCCGGTGGTCGTGGTCGCGGCATCCGGCACCGATGCCTTCCTCGCCGTGCAGTTGACCAGCAAGGCCCACGAGGGCTCTCGGGACTTCGTGCCGCTCGGCACCGGCGCATGGGATTCTGCCGGGCGGCCGAGCTGGGCGAACATCGATCGGGTCTTCGTCGTGCACGCGGCCGGCATGCGCCGCGAGGCGGCCTCGCTGGATGCCGCGCGCTACCTTCGGCTGGCTGAGGCGCTCACGGCGCGGTACGGCTGGTCGTGAGCCGATGGCCGGCTCGACCGCTCTCACCGCTCATTGCTCACCATCTCGCGTGGAGGCTTGAACAGACCGGATCAGTTCCTGCGCGAACGCGGTGCGATCCGGGCCGATGACCGACAGCGGGAATGTCTTGCCGTCCCGTCGAACCCAGGTCAGAGACGGCGGCCCGTTCTCGGGGCCTCCATCGGCAGGTCGCACGTCGAGACCTGCGATCTGCGTCACGTGAAGCCGAATGGTGTTGCCGACGCGTCCCTCATGGACCTGATCGCCGTAGATCTCCAGCGTTCGGCCATCGAACACGGCGAAGACGCCGACGTTCAGCATTCCCTCGAGGACATCGATATCCACACACCTCTCCGGGGCACGTCCCTCGGCGTGGCGAGCGATCCCAACGGGTTCCACACCGGGTGCGTTGAGGGACTCAGCCCAGGCCGCGACATCGAGTCGGGCTGTGACATCGCCGGGTCAATGCGAAGAACGCCCCCAGTGGAGTGGGGGCGTTCGTGGGCGATGCCGGGCTCGAACCGACGACCTCTTCCGTGTGAAGGAAGCGCGCTACCAGCTGCGCCAATCGCCCATGTGGGAATCACGCTCACCGGGGTGACCGCGGACTCGATACTAGCGGACGATCGGCGGCGAATGCACATCGAGGACGCGGTCTCGGGCGAGACACGCCCGGGAATCGCGGTCGAAATGTGCGCCCGACCGGGGTGAACATCAGGTGGACGCCGCTCGGTTTGTGAATCGATCGGAGTATCGGTTAGAGTCTCTCTGCACGCAGAAATGCGAAAGCGAATGCGGATGTGGCGCAGTGGTAGCGCATCACCTTGCCAAGGTGAGGGTCGCGAGTTCGAATCTCGTCATCCGCTCTGATCAGGATCTGGGCGAAAGCATAGGTCCTGTTCTTTTGGTGGAGAACCCATACACGGTGGATTGGCCGAGAGGCGAGGCAGCGGCCTGCAAAGCCGTATACACGGGTTCGAATCCCGTATCCACCTCCACGCACAACTTCATAGCCTGAACAGGCGCGATTGGCGCAGCGGTAGCGCGCTTCCCTGACACGGAAGAGGTCACTGGTTCGATCCCAGTATCGCGCACAACAACAGCCCCGGCTCATCGAGCCGGGGCTGTTCGCGTCTCACGTCACGGTCACGCGGTGCGTGTCACCACGGCGCCGGCGCCGGGGGAGCGACCACCGGCGGGTTGTCGTTGCACGTGATGAGGTTCGGCAGGTAGGGCGCGAGCCAGGGCGTGCCCGGGTGGAACTCGTTCGCGTCCACGCCGTCGTTGCCGCCGAGGTCTGCCAGCGAGAACTCGGAACCGTTGTCCCAGTCCCAGTTGAACGCTCCGCAGTTGTTCACGCCCCAGTGCCCGACGCCTCTGACATCCACGTTCTCGAAGCTCGCCGAGCCGGCGGTTCGTGCGCTGATGACGTTCGTACCCGTTCCATCCACGCGGATGTCCCGGAACTGCACGCCGTCGATGCGGTACTGGTCCTTGACGCCCCATTCGGTGACGAGCATCATCGCGCTGTACGTGCTGTCGAGGAAGTGGTCGCCGCTCACCACGATGTCGGCCTCGTCGATCGACCGGTCGAGCGCGTAGAACCAGATCGCGCCGAGGCCGATGTTCCAGTTCAGCTCGTAGGTGCCTGCGCGCACGGTCGAGTTGTCGGTGATCGCGAGTCGCCCGGTGAACGGTTCCGCACCGAACCTCGAGCCGACGTGGATCCCGCTGCCCTCGCGCACCGGGTCGGCGACGAGGTTGCCGGCGACGGTCGTGTCGGCGCCGCCGTAGATCGCGATGCCGTTCGCGAGCGAGGGGGACTGCACCGTGTTCCGCTCGAACGTGTTGCCCGAGTTCGACTGATGCTCCGACCACATCGCGAGGCCGTCGTCGCCCGTGTTGCGGATGAAGTTGTTCGACACGGTCGACCCGGTGACGCCGGTGTGGAAGTTCAACGCGTCGGCCATCTGGTCGACCACGATGTTGTCCTCGACGACGAGACCGTCCATCGGGCCGTCGAACCACAGCCCGACCTTCGTGTGCCGGATGTGCAGGCCGCGGATGCTCGAGTCGCTCATCGCACCGCCGATGCCGTTCACCTGGTCGGTGTCGATGCGTTCGCGCACGTCGCCCTCGATCGCGAAGCCCGAGAGGTGCACGTTGGAGCTGCCGCCGCTCGCGGCATCCTTGCCGTAGAAGCCGACGCCGGTGTGCTCCGAGCCGTCGGGTGCGGGCTGGGCCAGTGCCACCTCTCGCCCGCGGATGACGGTGTACCAGTTGCCCGCGCCCTCGATCGTGACGTCGTCGACGATGATGTGCCGGCTGATGGAGAAGATGCCCGGTGGCACGTAGACCGGCAGGCGGTGCTTCTTGGCGAACGCGATGGCCCGGTCGAACGCGCCCGCGGCGTCGTGGTGCCCGGTCGGGTCGGCGCCGAAGAGCAGCACGTTCGCGGCCTTCAGGCGGATGTGCGGCAGCCCGACGCGTTCCGTGTCGATCAGGTCGATCGTCGTGAGCGCGGCGTTCGTGGTCTTCGGTGCGGTCAGTCGGATGACGTCTCCGGCCCGGTAGGTCTTCGGCAGCAGCATCCGCTGTTCGTCGTAGAAGTGCATCGGACGGAACGGCGTCGTCACCTCGTAGCCCTCGCCGGGCACGCAGCCGCACTCGGTGATCCACCAGTCGGGATGCAGGAGCCCGGCGTTCGGGTCGTTGGTGAACGGGTACTGGTTGTAGAGCCAGGAGTACTCGGAGGTGAGCGTCATCGTCTGCGCCTTGCCGCCGTTGACCGAGACGGCGAGTGGGGCCTTGATGCCGCCGCCTCCCTGCGCGTCGGGAATGCTGTACCTGACGGTGATCGCGTTCGTGGCCGCGGGGAGCGTGAACTCGACGTACTGCCCGGGCGCGAGTTGCACCGCGCTCCGGCCCGACGCCTCCGCCGGCAGCGTGTAGGCGTCCCGGCCCGGTCCGATCACGGTGCCCGTGTGCACCGCGTTCTCGGCCTCCTGCTCGATGAAGCCGACGTCGGCGCCTCGACCGGCGACGAGGGCCGGGTCGATCGCGGCGCGGGTGACGACCGGTGATGGTGCGGATGTCGCGGCCGTGGCCGTGATCGGGCCGGAGAGCGCGCCCGCCAGGGCGATCGCGGGGATCGTCAGGGCGGCGATGATGCGTCGGGGCCGGATCCTGCGGCGTTCCAGCGGCGGGTGCGGATGCGCGGGATGGAGCATGTCACGGGTCATCGTCGACTCGTTCCTCTCGATTGCGTGTGATGCACGGGCCTCGACCCGGCGAATGAGGCGAATGTATGGCCGTGTGCAGCACGCCGACAAGGGTTCATGACCGAATGTCGAGAGATTATCGAGTTCTTGCGTCGATGCACGCAATCGACCGCAAGCACGCGGCACGAGACATCCGCGGGCTGCAAGATGCGACGCAAGCGGAGAGCGAGCGGATGCCGCGCGCCGACGCTCGAGCGCGGCGTGACGGTGGACGCGCGAGGCCGACCGTCGACGCCGCACTACAGTTGAAGGGTTCATCTCAACTCACAGGGAGTGGTTCACAGTGGCCGACGGTTTCGAGCTCTTCACCGATCGTTCCGTTGTCGCGATGCGCGTCAACGGCGAGCTCAAGGATCTCGCCACGACGGTGACGGATTCCGACACGGTCGAGCCTGTCACGATCGACTCGCCCGACGGGCTCTCGATCCTGCGCCACTCCGCTGCGCACGTACTCGCGCAGGCCGTGCAGTCGATCAACCCGGAGGCCAAGCTCGGCATCGGCCCGCCTGTGACCGACGGCTTCTACTACGACTTCGACGTCGCCGAGGCGTTCAGCACCGACGACCTGAAGGCCCTCGACAAGGAGATGGCCCGCATCATCCGTCAGGGCCAGCGCTTCATGCGCCGGGTCGTGACGGACGACGAGGCGCGTGCCGAGCTCGCGAACGAGCCCTACAAGCTCGAGCTCATCGGCCTCAAGGGGTCGGCCTCGGCCGGCGGCGACAATGAGAACGTCGAGGTCGGCGGCGGCGAGCTGACGATCTACGACAACGTCGACCCGAAGACGGGCGACGTGGTCTGGAAGGACCTCTGCCGCGGCCCGCACCTGCCGAACACCCGCATGATCGGCAACGGCTGGGCGCTGCAGCGCGTCGCCGGCGCCTACTGGCGCGGCAGCGAGAAGAATCCGCAGCTGCAGCGCATCTACGGCACCGCCTGGCCCACGAAGGACGAGCTGCGCGCCTACCAGCAGCGACTCGAGGAGGCAGCCAAGCGCGATCACCGCAAGCTCGGCAAGGACCTCGACCTCTTCTCGTTCCCCGACGAGATCGGCTCGGGCCTGTCGGTGTGGCACCCCAAGGGCGGGGTCATCCGCGGCGAGATGGAGCAGCACGCACGTCGGCGGCACATCGAGGGCGGCTACACCTACGTCTACACGCCGCACATCTCGAAGGAGGACCTGTTCCTCACCTCGAACCACCTCGTCACCTACCGCGAGGGCATGTTCCCGCCCATCGTCATGGACGAGGAGCGCGATGCCGAGGGCAACATCACCAAGCAGGGCCAGGACTACTACCTGAAGCCCATGAACTGCCCGATGCACATCCTCATCTACAAGGAGCGCGCGCGCAGTTATCGCGACCTTCCCATGCGGCTCGCCGAGAACGGCACCGTCTACCGCAACGAGCTCTCGGGTGCGCTGCACGGCCTGACCCGCGTGCGCGGCTTCACGCAGGACGACTCGCACCTCTTCGTCACGCCTGAGCAGCTCGAGGAGGAGGCGACCCGGGTGCTCGAGTTCGTCATCTCGATGCTGCGCGACTTCGGGCTCGAGGACTTCGAGCTCGAGCTCTCGATGCGCGACGACGAGAAGTCGAAGTGGATCGGTTCCGAGGAGTTCTGGGAGTACTCGACGAACGCGCTGCGCAACGTCGCCGTGGCGAGTGGGCTCAAGCTCACCGAGGTGCCGGGCGAGGCCGCGTTCTACGGACCCAAGATCGACCTCAAGACGCGCGACGCGATCGGCCGCACCTGGCAGCTCTCGACCGTGCAGGTCGACCCGAACCTGCCCGAGCGCTTCGAGCTCGAGTACATGGGCCCCGACGGCGAGAAGCATCGCCCGATCATGATCCACCGGGCGCTCTTCGGGTCGATCGAGCGCTTCTTCGCGATCCTGCTCGAGCACTACGCGGGCGCGTTCCCGGTGTGGCTGGCGCCCGTGCAGGTCGTCGGCATCCCCGTCGCCGAGGAGTTCGCGCCGTACCTCGGCGCCGTGATCGCGCAGTTGCGCGCCTCGGGCGTGCGGGCGGAACTCGACTCGAGCGACGAGCGCATGCAGAAGAAGATCCGCACGCACACGACCCAGAAGGTGCCGGTGCAGCTCATCGCGGGCGAGCAGGACCGATCGGGCGAGACCGTGTCGTTCCGGTTCCGCGACGGCACGCAGACCAACGGGGTGCCCATCGACGAGGCCGTCGCCCTGATCCTCGGTGCGATCGCCTCGAAGAAGCTCGTCGACACGGCCGAGGACCTGGCGTGACCGACCCGTCGACGGGCACGGATGCCGCGACCGATGCGGTGCCCGGGCTCGTCGACGCAGCAAGCCTCGCGGGCGTCCCCGACGCGTTCCAGCGACTCTGGACCCCGCACCGCATGGCGTACATCAACGCCGGTGCCGACGCGATGCGTTCGGCGTGCCCGTTCTGCGCGGCTCCCGAGAAGTCGGATGCCGACGGGCTCATCGTGCACCGCGGGCGCAGCGCGTACGTGCTGCTGAACCTGTTCCCGTACAACTCCGGACACCTGCTGGTGTGCCCGTACCGTCACATCGCGACGTACGACCAGGCCACCGCCGAAGAGGTCTCCGAGATCGGCGAGCTGACCCAGGTCGGCATGCGGGTGCTGCGCGAGGTGTCGCGCTGCGACGGCTTCAACATCGGCATGAACCAGGGCGCCGTCGCCGGCGCAGGCGTCGACGAGCACCTCCACCAGCACATCGTGCCGCGGTGGGCTTCCGACGCGAACTTCTTCCCGATCATCGCGAGGACGAAGGCGCTGCCGCAGCTGCTCGGCGAGGTTCGCGAGGCCGTCGCCGGGGCCTGGCCGGCCTGATCAGACCGGGCGGATGCCGCGACACGGCGCCTCTGGCGAGCGCAGAGCGGGCGCGTGGCGTGCGGCGAGCCCCGGCGGGCTCAGCGCACCTGTCGCACGGTGAACTGCATGCGCGGATTCGCGTACGCCTCCTGCGACTCGACGAGCTGCAACTCGCGTTCGCCGGACTCGTAGGTGCGCTGGAGCAGGTCGAAGACGCTCGACGTCGTGCGCGCCAGCGCATCGGCCGCGTCGCGCGAGCGCAGGTAGTGGGCGGTGAACAGCGCCGCACTCACATCGCCGGAGCCGTTCGCCTTCATCGGGAGCAGGGGGGTCTGCACGATCCAGGCTCCGGCGTCGTCGACGGCGAGCATCTCGATCGTGCCCACCTCGCGGTCGGGGCGCTCCACGCTCGTCACGAGCACGGCCGACGGGCCCGTCGCGCGGATCAGGTCGACCGATGCGAGCGTCGAATCGAGCGTGTCGGGTTCCGTGTCGGTGAGGAAACCGAGCTCGAACTGGTTCGGCGTGATCAGATCCGCCGCGGGCACCACGCGATCACGCAGCAGGATCGGGATCGCCGGCGCCACGAAGCATCCGGACTTCGCATTGCCCATGACCGGGTCGCAGGCGTAGATCGCGTCGGGGTTCGCGGCCTTCACTCGTGCGACCGCATCGAGGATGACGTCGGCGATGCCCTCGCCGCCCTGGTAGCCGGAGAGCACGGCGTCGATCTGCGGGAACGCGCCCCGCTCCTCGATGCCGGTGATGACCTCGCGCACGTCGTCGGGGCTGATCATCGGGCCGCGCCAGGCGCCGTACCCGGTGTGATTGGAGAAGTTCACGGTGTAGACCGGGAGCACCTCGACACCGATGCGCTGAAGGGGGAACACGGCTGCGGAGTTGCCGACGTGACCGTAGGCCACGGCCGACTGGATCGAGAGAATCTTCACCGATCGATCATCGCACCTTCGGCGGCGGCGGTCAGCCTGCGGCCCGCGTCTGCTCGCGGACCGCGCGCACGGACGCGCCGAGATCGGTCGCGAGCTGCTGCAGGGCCGCGTCGTCGAGGTCGTGCACGGTCAATCGCAGGTGGCGCGACGGTGCGCGGTCGCCCAGCGCGAACTCGTCGCCGGGGCGGGCGAGCCAACCGCGCCGCATGAGCTGCTCCGAGACCGCGCGGGCGGGTGCGTCGAGGGGGACCCAGACGTTCAGCCCGTCGCCCGGGCTCGTCGGCACGCCCTCTGCCGTCAGCCGTTCGGTGAACGCGGAGTTCCGCGCGGCGTAGTGCTCGCCTGCGGCACGGATGTCCGCGGCGACGGTCGGGTCGGTCGCCAGCGCATGCACGAGCCGCTGCAACAGGTGGCTGACCCAGGTGGTGCCCGGCGTCAGCCGCATCGCGAGGCGGTCGGCCGTCTCGGGGTCGGAGGCCGTGACGGCCAGGCACATGTCGGGACCGAGGAACTTCGACACCGAGCGGACGAGCGCCCAGCGCCGGTGCTCGGCATCGATGAGGGAGTGGTACGGCAGTTGCGAGAGCAGGGAGTAGTGGTCGTCCTCGATGACGAGGACGTACGGGTGCTCGCGGAGCACCGCTCGCAATTCGGCGGCGCGTCGCGCGGTGAGGCTCGCCCCGGTGGGGTTCTGAGCGCGAGGTGTGCAGATGACGGCTCGAACGCCCTGCTCGAGCGCGGCACGGAGTCCGGCCACGGTCATGCCCTCCTCATCGACGGGCACCGGCACGGGGCGGTAGCCGGCCACCCGCACGGTGTGGATGCTCGTGAGGAAGCACGGGTCCTCGAGGGCGACGGCATCGTCGCGGGTGAGCGCCTGGGCGAGGAGCCGTTCCATGGCATCGGCGGCGCCGCTCGTCACGGTCAGGCGCATCGGCGTTCCCGGCGGCAGGTCGGCGCTCATCCACTCGTGCGCCCAGCGCGACAGGTCGGGATCGATGACCGGCTCGCCGTACAGCACGGGGCGCCTGGCGATGCTCGCCAGCGCGTTCGAGGCGTCGGGGATGCGTGCCGGGTCGGGATTGCCGGTGCCGATGTCGCGGAGCGCCGTCTCGGCGGCGAAGCCCTCCTGAGCGACCGAGGACGCCCCGGCCACGAGCGTGCCTCCTCGGCCACGCGTGACGACGATCCCCGCGTTCGTGAGCTGTCGATACGCCGAGACGACCGTGTTGCGGTTGACGCCGAGCTGCTCTGCGAGCGCCCGCACCGACGGGAGGGCGTCGCCGGCGCGCAGCTCGCCGCGCTCGACCAACGTGCGCAGGCTGTCGGCGATCTCGGCTGCCGAGCGCCCTTCGATGTCGATGATCGCGGCACCGCCCTTCCTCGTGTCTGCGACCATGCTATCTTTTGGCCTAGGTCAATGGTTCCATTGATCTGTTCTGATGCGCGACGACCGCGCGCCCGCCCGAAAGGACTCCCCAGTGACCGTATCCGAGACGGGCTCGAGCCGCGTCAAGCGAGGCCTCGCCGAGATGCTGAAGGGCGGCGTCATCATGGACGTCGTCACCCCCGAGCAGGCGCGTATCGCCGAGGACGCCGGCGCCGTCGCCGTCATGGCCCTCGAGCGCGTGCCCGCCGACATCCGCTCGCAGGGCGGCGTCGCCCGCATGAGCGACCCCGACCTCATCGATGCGATCATCGCCGAGGTGTCGATCCCCGTCATGGCGAAGGCCCGCATCGGCCACTTCGTCGAGGCCCAGGTGCTGCAGGCGCTCGACGTCGACTACATCGACGAGTCCGAGGTGCTCTCGCCGGCCGACTACGTCAACCACATCGACAAGTGGGCCTTCAACACGCCGTTCGTCTGCGGTGCGACCAACCTCGGCGAGGCGCTCCGACGCATCAACGAGGGCGCGGCGATGATCCGCTCGAAGGGCGAGGCCGGCACCGGCGACGTCTCCGAGGCGACCAAGCACATCCGCAAGATCTCCTCCGAGATCAACGTGCTCCGCTCCATGACGAAAGACGAGCTGTACGTCGCGGCCAAGGAGCTGCAGGCGCCGTACGAGCTCGTGCTCGAGGTCGCCGAGACGGGCAAGCTCCCGGTCGTGCTCTTCGTCGCGGGCGGCGTGGCCACCCCTGCGGATGCCGCGATGATGATGCAGCTCGGAGCCGACGGCGTCTTCGTCGGATCAGGCATCTTCAAGTCGGGCAACCCCGAGGCCCGGGCGGCCGCCGTCGTCAAGGCGACGACCTTCTACGACGACCCGTCGGTGATCGCCGAGGTCTCGCGCGGTCTCGGCGAGGCGATGGTCGGCATCAACGTGGCCGATCTCGCCGCGCCGCACCGTCTCGCCGAGCGCGGCTGGTGACGACGAACCTGCGCAGCGGGTCGCTCGACGCGGGGAGCCCGGCCACGGCCGGCCCCCGCGTCGGGGTGCTCGCCCTGCAGGGCGACTTCCGCGAGCACGCGCATGTGCTCGCGACCCTCGGGGCCGAGGTCTCACTCGTGCGTCGGCCGGGAGAGCTCGAGGCGATCGACGGACTCGTGATCCCCGGCGGCGAGTCGAGCGTCATGGACAAGCTCGCCCGCCTGTTCGCACTGCAGGCGCCGTTGAAGGCCGCGATCGCCGAGGGCCTGCCCGTCTACGGCACCTGCGCCGGGCTCATCATGCTCGCCGACACCGTGCTCGACGCCATCGACGGGCAGGAGTCGCTCGGCGGACTCGACGTCGTCGTGCGGCGCAACGCCTTCGGCTCCCAGAACCAGTCGTTCGAGACCGACCTCGCGATCCCGGCCCTCGGCGACGTGCCCGTGCATGCCGTCTTCATCCGCGGACCGGTCGTCGAGTCCGTCGGCGCGGCCGCGACCACCCTGGCGAGCCTCGACGACGGGCGCGTCGTGGCCGTCGAGCAGGGCAACCTGCTCGGCACCAGCTTCCACCCCGAGATCACGGGGGAGCACCGCTTCCACGAGTACTTCCTCGAGAAGGTCCGCGCGCGCGTCGGCGGTTGAAGTCCGGCCTGCAGCCTGTCGGCCGGTCCGCGTATCGTCGTCGGCATGACCAAGTGGGTGGCGCTGCTCCGCGGCGTGAACGTCGGCGGCATCACGGTGAAGTCCGCCGACCTGAAGGCGCTCTTCGAGGCGCTGGGCTTCACGGCGGTGCGCACCGTGGTCGCGAGCGGCAACGTCGCCTTCGAAGCCGCCGGCTCCGAGGCATCCGCACCTCTGAAAGCGCGCATCGAGGCGGCCCTGGGCGAACGGTTCGGGTACGACGCGTGGATCGTGCTGCTCGAGCGCGAGCGGCTGGCGAAGGTCGTCGAGGCGTTCCCCTTCGATGAGAACCTCGAGGGGTGGCATCCGTATGTGCTCTTCGGGTCCGATTCCGCGCATCTGACCGAGCTGCTCGAAGCCGCGGTCGGCCTCGACGCGGCCGACGACGTGATCGAGCCGGGCAACGGCGTCATCTATTGGCACAACCGTCGCGAGCGCGGCATCGGCAGCGCATTCGCGAAGCTCACGGCGAAGGCGCGCTTCAAACCGACGACCACCAACCGCAACCTCCGCACGCTGCGCAAGCTCCTCGGGTGAACCACCGCTGAAGCCTCGCTGTCTTAGAATGATCAGGCGCGAGCCGTGACGCGGCCGCACGAGCAATCGATTCAGGAGACGCATGTCCGGGCATTCCAAGTGGGCGACGACCAAGCACAAGAAGGCGATCATCGACTCGCGCCGTGCGAAGTCGTTCGCCAAGCTCATCAAGAACATCGAGGTCGCTGCGAAGATGGGCGGCGCCGACCTGTCGGGCAACCCGACGCTCGTCGACGCGGTGCAGAAGGCGAAGAAGACCTCGGTCCCCAACGACAACATCGACCGGGCGATCAAGCGCGGCGCAGGGCTCACCGGTGAGTCCGTCGACTACGCGACGATCATGTACGAGGGCTACGGCCCGAACGGCGTGGCGCTGCTCGTCGAGTGCCTCACCGACAACAAGAACCGCGCGGCCGCCGAGGTCCGCACGCTCATGAGCCGCAACGGCGGCACCATGGCCGACCCCGGTTCGGTCGCCTACAACTTCGCGCGCAAGGGCGTCATCGTGGTCGGCAAGGCCGACGGCCTGACCGAAGACGACGTGCTCGGCGCGGTGCTCGACGCCGGGGCCGAAGAGGTCACCGACGAGGGCGAGACCTTCGAGGTCATCACCGAGGCATCCGACATGGTCGCCGCGCGCACGGCGCTGCAAGAGGCCGGCATCGACTACGACTCGGCCGACGCCGCGTTCGTGCCGAACCTCAAGGTCGAGATCGACGCCGAGACGGCGCGCAAGGTGTTCCGCCTCATCGACGCGCTCGAAGACAGCGACGACGTGCAGAACATCTACAGCAACTTCGACCTCTCGGCCGAGGTCCAGGCCGAGCTCGAGACCGAGGAGTAGCCGATCGCCGTGCGAGTGCTCGGCATCGACCCCGGACTCACGCGCTGTGGCGTGGGCGTGGTCGACGTCGAGCCGAATCGCACGGCGCGACTCGTCGACGTCGTCGTGCTGCGGTCGCCCGCCGACCTCGACACCCCGAATCGCCTCGTGCGCATCGCCGACGGACTCGAGGCGATCATCGACGAGCACCGTCCTCAGGCGGTCGCGCTCGAGCGCGTGTTCGCGCGCAGCGACGTCTCGACGATCATGGGCACCGCGCAGATCTCGGGCGTGGCGATGCTGCTCGCCGCGCGCCGTCGGCTGCCGGTCGCGCTGCACACGCCGAGCGAGGTCAAGGCCGCGATCACCGGCTACGGTCGTGCCGACAAGGCGCAGGTCGGCGCCATGGTCGCGCGCATCCTCGGCCTCGATGCGGTGCCCAAGCCCGCCGATGCCGCCGACGCCCTCGCCCTCGCGATCTGCCACGCGTGGCGCACCGGTGGGGTCGCGGGCGCTGCCGTGACGGATGCCGCGGCGCCGGCGCCCACCGGACGCACGACGGCTCCGGCGACTCCGGCGCAGCAGGCATGGCTCGCCGCAGAGCGATCCGCGGCGGTGTCGGGGGCCGCCCGTAGGCTGAAGAAGTGATCTCATCGCTTCGCGGGCCAGTGCTCGCCGCCGCCGGAACAACGCTCGTGATCGACGTCGGTGGGGTCGGGTTCCAGGTCAACACGACCCCGGCGCTGGTGCTCGCCTCGCGCGAGGGTCATGAGGTGCACGTGCACACGAGCCTCATCGTGCGCGAGGACGCGCTGACCCTGTTCGGGTTCGCCACGCGCGACGAGCTCGACGTGTTCGAGCTGCTGATCGGCGTCACGGGCGTCGGGCCCAGGTCGGCGCTGGGCGTGCTCTCGGTGATGGCGCCCGGGCAGATCGCGGCCGCCATCGCCGGCGACGACGACGCGGCGTTCCGCAAGGTGAGCGGCATCGGCCCGAAGACCGCGAAGCTCATCACGCTCTCGCTCGCCGGCAAGCTCATCGCGCCTCGCGTCGCCGAATCGGCGCCCGGCACTGCTCCTGTCAGCGCGGGCGGCGTCGCCGACAGCGTGCTCGCGGCGCTCACCGGGCTCGGTTGGAGCGAACGTGCGGCGGCCGAGGCCGTCGACGATGTCCTCGGCGAGCTCTCCGAGGCCGAGGCGGCATCCGTGCCGGCGGTGCTGCGGCTGTCGCTCGCGCGGCTCGGGCCCGCGCAGCAGTCCGGGAGGGCCCGATGACCGACGGCGCCGCCGACCACGTCGACCTCACCGACCCGGTGCTCGCGTCCGAGGCCGAACTCGCGTTCGAGGGGGCGTTGCGCCCGAAGAGCCTCGGCGAGTTCGTCGGGCAGACCAAGGTGCGAGGCCAGCTGCAGTTGCTGCTCACCGCGGCCATGCTGCAGCAGCGCACCCCCGATCACATCCTCCTGGCCGGCCCGCCCGGCCTCGGCAAGACCACGCTCGCCATGATCGTCGCGCATGAGGGCGGTCGTCCGCTGCGCATGTCGAGCGGGCCGGCGATCCAGCACGCGGGCGACCTCGCCGCGATCCTGAGCTCGCTCGTGCCGGGCGAGGTGCTCTTCATCGACGAGATCCACCGCATGGCGCGGTCGGCAGAAGAGATGCTGTACCTCGCGATGGAGGACTTCCGCATCGACATCATGGTCGGCAAGGGTGCCGGCGCGACATCCGTCCCGCTCGATCTCGCACCGTTCACGCTCGTCGGCGCCACGACCAGGGCGGGCCTGCTGCCGAACCCCCTGCGCGACCGCTTCGGGTTCACCGCGCATCTCGAGTTCTACGACGAGGCCGAGCTCGAGCAGGTGCTCGCGCGGGCCGCGACGATGCTCGGACTCGACATCGATCGCGAGGCGATCGCCGAGATCGCCGGGCGATGCCGGGGCACGCCCCGCATCGCGAACCGCCTGCTGCGTCGCGTCCGCGACTTCGCACTCGTGCATTCCGAACGAGCCGACGTCACCGCGGTCCGGGCCGCGCTCGACCTCTACGACGTCGACGCGCTCGGCCTCGATCGCCTCGATCGCGCGGTGATGCAGATCATCCTGACCCGGTTCGGCGGGGGACCGGTCGGGCTCAACACGCTCGCGGTCTCGGTGGGCGAAGAATCCGAGACCATCGAGGCGGTCGTCGAGCCGTTCCTGGTGCGCATCGGCCTCATCACGCGAACGCCGCGCGGCCGTGTCGCGACTCCCGCGGCGTGGCGCCACTTCGGCCTTTCGTCGGGCGAGACGGCGCTGCCGATCGATGACCTATAATCCATTGAGGCTCAGTCCTCACCGCCGTCGACGTCGTGCGGTTCCCCGCACACCGGAAGGTTCTTCCCCCTCATGACCCTGGATCCGTTCACCATCATCATGCTCGCCGTCCTGGCGGTCCTGATCTTCTTCATGTTCCGCAACTCGCGCAAGCGCCAGGCCGAGGCCCAGAAGCTCCAGTCGAGCGTCGTTCCCGGCGCGAAGGTGATGACGAACTCCGGCGTCTACGGCACCATCCTCTCGATCGACGAAGACGAGAACGTGGTCCTCCTCGAGACCACCCCGGGCACCGTCCTGGCCGTGCACCGCCAGACCGTCGCACGCGTCGTCGAGCCGGTCGCCGGCGACGACGCGATCGAGGCAGAGGCCGCATCCGAGCTCGATGGCGAGCCCGAGTTCGGTCAGCGCGTCGACGAGACCCACACGCTCGACGCTCCAGCCGACGACGCATCCGACTCCAAGAAGAAGTCGGACGACTAAGACTCCCAACCGAGGCTCGGCCCGCGCCTTCGCGCGCGGGCTCCTGCAGAGAAAGCAGAACCCGTGGCTGCACCCTCCAAGCGGTCGTCGCGCCCGACGTCCGTCCGTAAGGCATGGCGCTCGCTGACCTGGCTCGGCGTGATCATCGTCGGCCTGTTCGCGATCAACGCCGCCGGCGTCATCTGGGGCGGCGGCTCATGGTCGCCCAAGCTCGCCCTCGACCTCGAAGGCGGCACGCAGATCATCCTCGAGCCCCAGCTCGAGAGCGGTCAGACGGCGACGCAAGAGCAGCTCGACCAGGCGGTGTCGATCATCCGACAGCGCGTCGACGCCTCCGGCGTGGCCGAGCCCGAGATCAACACCGAGGGGTCGAACGTCGTCGTGCGCATCCCCGGCGAGCTCGACGACCAGACCCGCGCCCGCATCGAGCAGTCCTCGAAGCTCGAGCTCCGCGCGGTGCTCCTGACCGACGCCGCGGCGAACTCCTCGATCAGCCCGAGCGACGATCCGACCGCGACGGACCCGGCAGAAGAGCTGTCGTCGACGCCGACGGCCGAGCCGACCGACGGCAGCGACCCCGCGTGGATCACGCCCGCGCTGCAGGAGCAGTTCGACACCTTCGACTGCGCGACGCTGGTCGAGGGCACGGCCACGGTCGCGCCCGCCGACGAGCCGCTCGTGACCTGCGACCGCTCCCTCTCGATGAAGTACCTCCTCGGCCCGGTCGAAGCGAGCGGCGAGAACATCGTCGACGCGACCAACGGAACGGTCACGACCTCCACCGGCGCGAGCACCGGCACGTGGGCCGTGAACATCCAGTTCGACGACCAGGGCACCAAGGACTTCGCGGCCGTGAGCACGCGCCTCTACGGCATGTCGGGCCAGGCTCCTCGCGACCAGTTCGCGTTCGTCCTCGACGGGCAGGTCCTGACCGCCCCGTCGATGAACGGGGCGATCACCGATGGCCGCCCGCAGATCACGGGCAGCTTCACACAGGAGACCTCGAAGGCCCTCGCCGATCAGCTGAAGTTCGGCGCGCTGCCGCTGAGCTTCAGCGTGCAGTCGTCCGAGACCATCTCGCCGACGCTCGGTACGTCCCAGCTGCAGGCGGGTCTGCTCGCCGGCCTCATCGGCCTCATTCTCGTCGTGATCTACACGATCTTCCAGTACAGGGCCCTCGCCTCGGTCACGATCGCCTCGCTCATCATCGCCGGCATCATCACCTACTTGATGATCACGATCCTCTCGTGGAGAGAGGGCTATCGACTGTCGCTGGCCGGCATCGCGGGTCTGATCGTGGCGATCGGCTTCACGGCCGACTCGTTCATCGTGTACTTCGAACGAGTTCGCGACGAGCTCCGCGACGGCCGCCCACTCGTGGGCGCGGTCGAGGCCGGCTGGAAGCGCGCCTTCCGCACGGTGCTCGCCTCGAAGGGCGTCAACCTGCTCGCAGCGGTCGTGCTCTTCGTGCTCGCCGTCGGCAGCGTCAAGGGCTTCGCGTACACCCTGGGTCTCACGACCATCATCGACGTGCTCGTCGTGATCCTCTTCACCCACCCCATGTTGCAGTTGCTCGCGCAGACGCGATTCTTCTCGAGCGGAAACCCCTGGTCGGGCCTCGACCCGACCGCGCTGGGCGCGGTGTACCGGGGCCGGGCAGAATTCCGCAAGCCGGTCGCCGTGCCCGCGGGCAAGGTCGCGTCGAGCTCGAAGGAAGCGCAGCGTCGGCAGACGATCGCCGAGCGCAAGGCGAACGCCGGCGTCGGTGCCGGTTCGAATGAAGGCAAGGAGTCCTGATGGCGAGCCGTCTGACCACATTCGGTAACGACCTCTACACGGGCAAGCGCTCGTTCAATTTCGTCGGCGGCCGCAGGCTCTGGTACATCATCGCCGCTGCACTCGTCGTCCTGGCCATCCTGATCCCAGCCGTTCGCGGGGTGCACTTCAGCATCGAGTTCCGCGGTGGTTCGCAGTTCCAGATCGCCGATGTGGCCGATCCCGATCCCGCCATCGGTCACGACGCGGTCGCCGAGGTCGTCCCCGACGCCACCGTCACCGTGGCCGTCGTCGGCGGCAACGGCATCCGCGTGCAGACCGATCAGCTCTCGCAGGCGGACTCGCTCGCGATCAGCAAGTCCCTCGCCGCCGGATACGACGTACCGCAGTCCGAAGTGACCTCCTCGTTCGTCGGACCCACCTGGGGCGCCGACGTGACCAGGCAGGCGCTGCTCGGTCTCGGAGCGTTCCTGCTGCTCGCGGCCATCATCATGGCGATCTACTTCCGCACCTGGAAGATGTCGCTCGCCGCGATCCTCGCGCTGATCGTCGACCTCATCCTGACGGTCGGCATCTACATCTCGGTCGGATTCGAGGTGAGCCCCGCCGCGACCATCGGCATCCTGACGATCCTCAGTTACTCGCTGTACGACACGGTCGTGGTGTTCGACAAGATTCGGGAGAATACCGCGCAAGACAGCGGCGACTCGCGACGGACGTTCGCCGAGTCGGTGAACCTCGCGGTGAACCAGACCCTCGTGCGCTCGATCAACACGAGCGTCGTCGCCGCGCTGCCGGTGGCCTCGATCCTCTTCATCGGCGCGGGTGCGCTCGGTGCCGACACGCTTCGCGACATCTCGCTCGCGCTGCTCATCGGCATCCTCGTCGGCACCTGGTCCACGGTGTTCCTCGCGGCCCCGCTGTACTCGCAGCTGCGCGAGCGGGAGCCGGCGATCCGCCGTCACGACCAGAAGGTCCTGAAGGAGCGCGAACTGGCGGCCGGTGTTGCCATCGCGGAGGCCCAGCCCACCGCATGATGTCCGCCCTCGGCGAGATCGGCACGTGCAGCGTCTCGGAGCGACGATAATTGAGTTCCCGGAGGTGTGCGCATGACTGAAGCTGGTGCGAACTCGACGGCGTCGCTGCGCCGCCTCGTTCCGCGCATCTTCTCGAAGGCGCAGCCCTCGGGTGCGATCGACACGCTGCTCCGCACGGTCCGGATGCATCATCCGAAGGCCGATCTCTCCATCGTGGAGCGCGCCTACACGGTTGCCGAGCGCGCCCACGAGGGGCAGAAGCGCAAGAGCGGCGAGCCGTACATCACGCATCCGGTCGCGGTGGCGCAGATCCTGGCCGACCTCGGAATCGGCTCCAAGACCGTCGCCGCCGCATTGCTGCACGACACCGTCGAAGACACCGCCTACACGCTCGACCAGGTTCGTGCGGACTTCGGCGACGAGATCGCGATGCTCGTCGACGGCGTCACCAAGCTCGACAAGGTCAAGTACGGCGACTCCACCCAGGCGGAGACCGTCCGAAAGATGATCGTCGCGATGTCGAAGGACATCCGCGTGCTGATCATCAAGCTCGCCGATCGACTCCACAACGCACGTACCTGGGGATTCGTGCCGGCCGCGTCGGCGACGCGCAAGGCCACCGAGACGCTCGAGATCTACGCCCCGCTCGCGCACCGACTCGGCATCCAGACGATCAAGTGGGAACTCGAGGACCTCTCGTTCGCGGTGCTCTATCCGAAGCTCTACGCCGAGATCGAGAGCCTGGTGCGCCAGCGCACGCCGCAGCGCGAACAGTTCGTGCAGCAGGTCATCGACCTCGTCAACGACGACCTGAAGAGCGCGCGCATCCGCGGCAAGGTCATGGGGCGCCCGAAGCAGTACTACTCGATCTACCAGAAGATGATCGTGCGGGGCCGGGATTTCGACGAGATCTACGACCTCGTCGGCATTCGCGTGCTGGTGAACTCCGTGCGCGACTGCTACGCGGTGCTCGGGTCGATCCACGCCAGGTGGACCCCGCTGCCCGGCCGGTTCAAGGACTACATCGCGACGCCGAAGTTCAACCTGTACCAGTCGCTGCACACGACGGTGATCGGACCCAAGGGCCGCGCGGTCGAGATCCAGATCCGCACGCACGACATGCACCAGCGCGCCGAGTACGGTGTCGCGGCGCACTGGAAGTACAAGGAGCGGATGGCGAACGGTCGCACGACCGACGACGCCCCGAACACGCAGGAAACCGATATGGCGTGGCTCGCGCACATCTCGGACTGGCAGGCGGAGACGGCGGATCCGGGGGAGTTCCTCGACTCACTCCGCTTCGAGATCGGTGCGAAGGAGGTCTACGTCTTCACGCCGAAGGGCCGTGTGATCGGCCTGCCCTCCGGTGCCACGCCGGTCGACTTCGCGTACGCGGTGCACACCGAAGTCGGCCACCGCACGATGGGCGCCAAGGTCAACGGCCGGCTCGTGCCGCTCGAGAGCGAGCTCTCCAGCGGTGACGTCGTCGAGGTCTTCACCTCGAAGAACCCGGATTCCGGCCCGAGCCAGGACTGGCTCGGCTTCGTGAAGAGCCCGAGGGCGCGCAACAAGATCCGGCAGTGGTTCACGAAGGAACGCCGCGACGAGGCGATCGAGCAGGGTCGCGACGCGATCGCGCGGGCGATGCGCAAGCAGAACCTCCCGTTGCAGAAGCTGATGAGCCAGGACTCCTTCGCCGAGGTCGCTGCCCTGCTCCGGTACGAAGACGTCTCCGCGCTCTACGCGGCCGTCGGCGAAGGCCACGTGTCGACGCAGTCGGTGCTCGAGAAGGTCGTCGCGCTCGTGCGCGACGTCGACGAAGGCGATGAGCCCGATCTGCCGATCCCGGTCCGCGCGCGCTCGATCGCCCGGCACTCGGATTCCGGTGTGCTCGTGCGCGGTGCTCCCGACATCCTCGTGAAACTGGCACGATGCTGCACCCCGGTTCCCGGGGACGCGATCGTCGGGTTCGTCACGCGCGGCGCCGGCGTGTCCGTGCACCAGGCGACCTGCCACAACGTGCAGTCCCTGCTCCGCGAACCCGAACGCATGATCGACGTCGAGTGGGCTCCGAGTTCGAAGAGCATCTTCCTCGTGCACATCCAGATCGAGGCGCTCGACCGTGCGGGGCTGCTCTCCGACGTGACGCGCGTGCTCTCAGAGCATCACGTGAACATCCTGTCGGCCAACGTGTCGACCTCGAACGACCGGCTCGCGATCAGTCGATTCGTCTTCGAGATGGGCGACACGACCCACCTGGATCGTGTGCTCAACGCGGTGCGACGCATCGACGCCGTCTACGACGTCTATCGCGTCAGCGACGGCTGATCGCAACCGCTCGTGCGCTCGCGCCTTGTGCGGGAGCCGCGTGGCCGCGGCGAGCCGGTCGTGCAGTCGCATCTCGAGGTCGGGGCGTTGAGCGAGCATGACCGCGACGACGGCTGAGACCTCGGCATCGGTCATCGAGGTGTCGCGGAGCAGGTCGTACGCCGTTCGCACGGGACTCGTGCACCGGACGCCGCCGATCGTGACGATCTCGTTCTGCGCGAGTCGCACCTCCCGGCACTCGATGGCCGGATTCGCGGTGGCCGCGACCCGCGCATCGATCGGAACGCAGAACTGAGCCGGCCGCGGGGGAGTGAGCACGGCGCCGTGCACCCAGGCAGCTGACATCCGCTCGACGACGAGAGATCGTGAGGCACTCTTGGCGACGACCTGAGCACGGAACGCCGGCAGATCGGGTTCGTCGATGGGCACCCACGCCCCGCCGATCGGATGCAGGTCGCCGTCGAGCCGGGCCGCGCAGAGCTCGGCGATCGAGAGGTCGTCGGTGCCGAGCACGCTGGGGAGTCTGGTCACCACCCCATGATGGCGTCACGGGCGCGGGCCGAACTCGGGAACGCTCGATCTGTGGAGAACCGGGCGCGCGAGTCGATCAGCCGCCGACGGCCTTCAACCAGGCACGCCGGGCCTCGAGCGCATCGCGGGCCTCGGCGGCTGCGCGAGTGTCGTTCGCCGCCTCAGCTGCGGCGAGTTCGGCCTCGAGCTTGGCGATCGCGTCGTGGAGCTGCCCGAGCATGCCCTCGGAACGGGCCTTCTTCTCGGGGTCTTCACGCTGCCAGCGCTCGTCCTCGAGTGAACGGACGTGATTCTCGACCTTGCGCAGCCGCTCCTCGACCGGGCGCACCTGGTCGCGCGGAACGCGACCGATCTCGTCCCATTCGCGCTGGATCTTGTTCAGCGCCGAACGCGCCGCCTTCGGGTCCTTCTCGGCGAGGAGCTTGTCGGCGCTCTCGAGCAGCGCGAGCTTCGCGGTGAGGTTCTCGCGGTACTCCTCGTCGTCGCGGGCATCGATCTCGGCCTTGGCCTGGAAGAGCACGTCGCCGGCCGCCTTGAACTTGGCCCAGAGCGCGTCGTCGAGCTTCTTGCCCGCGCGACCTGCCTGCTTCCAGTCGTCGAGCAGTGCGCGGTAGTCGCCGATGGCGTCGGCGCCACGGGGCGCGAGGGCCTCGGCGCGTTCGATGAGCTGCTGCTTGCGGGCGCGCACGTCGCGGTGCGCGGCGTCGAGATCGGCGAAGAACGCCTTGCGATGGGTCTCGACCGTGGACCTGGCGGCGCGGAACCGCTTCCAGAGCTCGTTGGCGTCGTTCTTGGGAAGACGCGGGCCGTCTTGCTGGTGTCGCTGCCAGTTCGTGAAGAGCGCGTCGAGCTCGGCGGTCGCCTGCTTCCACTGCGTCTTCGCGGGATCTTGCGCAGCGAGCGCCTCGGCCTGCTCGACGATCTTCGTGCGCTCTGCGAGGGCGTCGGCCAGTGCGGCCTTCGCCTCGGCCTGCTGCTGCTCGGTGAGCTCCTTCGTCGTGCCGGAGAGGGCCTCGAGCCGGCGGGCGAGCGACTCGAGATCGCCCACGGCGTGCGCGTCGGCGATCGATGCGGTGAGCGTGTTCACGGCCTTGGCGATGTCAGCGGCGGGAGCTCCGCGGCGTGCGCGCTGCTCGAGGAGGGTGACCTGCCCGGCGAGATCGGCGTACTTGCGCTCGAAGTAGGCCAGCGCCTCTTCAGGAGTCGCGTCGGGGTACTGCCCGACCTCACGCTCACCGTCGTTCGTGCGAACGAAGACGGTGCCCGTCTCGTCGACGCGGCCCCACGGCTGTTGTGTTGAATCGGTCACGGCCTCACCCTGTCGTGCTCGGAAGCCACCCGAAGGCGGCATTGACGGTTCCAACCCTATTGCACCGCCGGGCGCCGGTGCCGTCGGGGTCACTCGACGCTGATCGACGTGATCGCGACCGGCACCACGGGGCTTCCGTCGGTGCCGCCGTCGACGACGCCCGCGTCGATGACGCCGGCCTGCAGTTCGTCGAGACCGCTCGTGACGTGGCCGATCACCGAGTATCCGCCGACGCCGGGCTCGGAGGGCAGGGTCGTGTCCTGGTAGACGATGAAGAACTGGCTGCCCTGGCTGTAGGCGTTGCCGCCCTGACGCGCCATGGCGATCGTGCCGGCCGGGTAGACGCCGTCTTCGGGGTCGTTCTCGACCGGGCCGTAGCTGTAGTCCGGTCCGCCGGTGCCGTCGCCGTTCGGGTCGCCGCACTGGAGCACGTAGATGCCCTCGGTCGTGAGCCGGTGGCAGCTGACGCCGTCGTAGAACCCGGACTGGATCAGGCTGATCTCGCTCGAGACGGCCTGAGGCGCGGCCGCGCCGTCGAGCTCGAAGCCGACGGGGATGTCGTTCAGCGTCATCGTGCCGGTCCAGGTGCGAGCTTCGGCGAGATCGGCGGATGGCACGTCGCCGGTGTTCTGGCCCGCGGCATCCGTCGGCGGAGCGGTCGTGGCCTCGGGGCTCGCGACGGGCTCGACGGTCCCAGGGCCGCCGTTGAAGAAGAACAGCTGCGCGGCCGTGGCCAGCGCGAGCACGACGACGAGCGAGATGACGGCGATCAGGTTGTCGCGCGATCTGCGGCGCTGCTTGCCTGCGTGCACCTGCTGCCTGGCCTGGTAGGTGCGAAGCCGCGCTCGTTCCTCGCGGGCCTGACGGTCGTTCGATACCACGCATGCTCCTTCTCGCCGGACTCCTGCGAGCAGACTCTACGCAAGCGCGCGGGTCGGCACCAATCGCCCCGCCGTCCATGAGGCCGTGCGCGGCTCCACGGCGGCGGTGTCGGATGTCGCGGCTACGCTTGTGCGCATGGTGAACTCGGCGCAGGGATTGCGTTCCGGCGCGACTCCGCTCGCCGTCCGCATGCGCCCGACGAGCCTCGACGAGGTCGCCGGGCAGCGTCATCTGCTGACGCCGGGTTCGCCCCTGGTCGCACTGGCGGGCGACCGCACCGGCGAGTCCGGTTCGGTGTCGGTCATCCTCTGGGGCCCGCCGGGCACGGGCAAGACCACGCTCGCCCAGGCCATCGCGCGTTCGTCGGGGCGCAAGTTCGTCGAGCTCTCCGCGGTCTCGGCCGGCGTGCGCGATGTGCGCCAGGTCATGGAGGAGGCGCGATCCAGCCGCGACCTCTACGGCATCTCGACGGTGCTCTTCCTCGACGAGATCCACCGGTTCACGAAGGCCCAGCAGGACGCACTGCTGCCCGGCGTCGAGAACGGCTGGGTCATCCTCGTCGCGGCCACGACCGAGAATCCGTCGTTCTCGGTCATCTCGCCGCTGCTCTCGCGCTCGCTCCTGCTGACCCTCGAGCTGCTCTCCGACGAAGATCTCGCCCTGCTCGTCGACCGAGCGGTGGCCGATCCTCGAGGCCTCGCCGACGCGGTCGTGCTCGAGCCCGAGGCGCGAGCGGCGATCGTGCGGTTGGCCTCCGGAGACGCGAGGCGTGCACTGACCGCCCTCGAGGCGGCATCCGTCGCGGCGTTCGGGGTGGCGAACGAGTCGACCGCGGCAGGTGACGACGGGGCGACCGAAGACGACGAAGCCGAAGGCGAAGGCGACGCAACCGAAGGCGACGAAGCCGAAGCGGATGCCTCGGAGCCGGCCAAGCCCGTCATCACGGCCGAGCTCGTGGCGCGCGCCGTCGATCGCGCGCTGCTCCGCTACGACCGCAACGGCGACGAGCACTACGACGTCATCAGCGCGTTCATCAAGTCGGTGCGAGGCAGCGACGTCGACGCGGCGCTCCACTACCTCGCGCGCATGATCGAGGCCGGCGAAGACCCGCGCTTCATCGCGCGCCGCATCATCGTGCTCGCCTCAGAAGACATCGGCCTCGCCGATCCGACGGCCCTCGGCGTCGCCGTGGCCGCGGCCGACGCCGTGCAGTTCATCGGCATGCCGGAGGGGCGCATCCCCCTGGCGCAGGCGGTCGTGCATCTCGCGACGGCGCCGAAGTCGAACGCGGCGTACCTCGGCATCGACAAGGCGATCGCCGACGTGCGCGCCGGCAAGGCGGGTCGCGTGCCGAAGCACCTGCGCGATGCGCACTACCCGGGGGCGAAGCGACTCGGCCACGGCAAGGGGTACGTCTATCCGCATGACGACGCGATCGGGGTGGTGGCACAGGAGTACCTGCCCGAGTCGCTCCGCGGAGCCGTGTACTACGAGCCGACCGAGCACGGCAACGAGCGCGAGGTGGGCGCGCGGCTCTCGAAGCTGCGGCGCATCGTGCGAGGCGGGCGCTGACCGGGGTTCCTCCGGCGTAGGGTCGTGGCATCCGCTCGTGATGACCGGTTCGGCCCATGCAGGGCCGCTCGGGGCCGCCGTGGTACGATGTCCTCTGGCCTGAAGCCTGATCCTCGAGCGCGGCTGCGAGAGGGTCACCGGCGAACGGGTGCGATCTGTAGCCGATCCACCCTTGGCGAATCCCTCTGACACAGTTTCCCGGCGCACGATCGCGCCGCGAATTCACTTGAGATTCTTCCGAAAGGACATTCGTGTCGAACCAGTCACGTAGCAAGACCCGCCTCTCCCGCGCCCTCGGTGTCGCCCTGACCCCGAAGGCCGCGCGCTACATGGAGAAGCGCCCCTATGCTCCCGGCGAGCACGGTCGCACCAAGCGCAAGCAGGACAGCGACTACGCCGTGCGTCTGCGCGAGAAGCAGCGTCTGCGCGCCCAGTACGGCATCCGCGAGAAGCAGCTGAAGATCGCCTACGTCGAGGCCAAGCGCAGCGCGGGCCAGACCGGTGAGAACCTCGTCGAGCTGCTCGAGATGCGCCTCGACGCCCTCGTGCTGCGTGCCGGCTTCGCCCGCACCATCACGCAGGCCCGTCAGTTCGTCGTGCACCGCCACATCCTCGTCGACGGCCAGCTCGTGGACCGCCCCTCGTTCCGCGTGAAGCCCGGCCAGCTCGTGCACGTCAAGGCGCGCAGCGAGGGCACCGAGCCGTTCCAGGTCGCCGCTGCCGGTGGACACGTCGACGTGCTCCCCAAGACCCCGGGCTACCTCGAGGTCGAGCTCGACAAGCTCCAGGCGAAGCTCGTCCGTCGTCCGAAGCGCGCCGAGGTCCCCGTGACCTGTGAAGTGCAGCTCGTCGTCGAGTACTACGCCGCTCGCTGATCCACAGCGTTCAAGGGGCAGGGGCCGCGGAGTTTCTCCGCGGCCCCTGTTCCGTCTCCGGCGACGGATCCGGCGCATTCGGTCGCCACTAGACTGGTCGGAGCCAAGCGGCAGCGCGCCAGGTGCGCCGCGCGACGAGATCGGTCAGAGGGAGCACTTCGTGAAGAGCATTCTGTGGTTCGCAGCTGGAATCGCCGCCGGATTCGTGGTGGCGCACCAGGTCAACCAGACCGCACAGGGTCGCGAGTTCTTCTCGAACGTCGACGCGAAGGCGAAGGCCTTCGGCCGGGCCGTCGCCGACGGCTACCACGAGCGCGAGGCCGAGCTGCGCTCGGTCGCCGACGAGCTGCTCGACTGAACCGGACCGGGCCGAACGCCCGGCCGGGTCCACCGAGTCGACCGACCAAAGAATCCCAACCGGAGCCCGCTCCGGCAGCAGAACCCAGAACGGAATCATGCAGACCGCAGACATCCGCCAGCGCTGGCTGGACTTCTTCGCACGCCGTGGCCACACCGTCGTGCCGTCCGCCTCGCTCGTCTCCGACGACCCGACGCTGCTCTTCACGGTGGCCGGAATGGTGCCGTTCGTGCCGTACCTCACCGGCATCGTCCCCGCGCCGTATCCGCGCGCGACGAGCGTGCAGAAGTGCATTCGCACGAACGACATCGAAGAGGTCGGAAAGACCCCTCGGCACGGCACGTTCTTCCAGATGAACGGCAACTTCTCGTTCGGCGACTACTTCAAGGAAGGCGCCATCTCGATGGCGTGGGAGCTGCTGACGACGCCTGAAGACGATGGCGGCTACGGGTTCCGCCCCGAAGACCTCTGGGTCACCGTCTACGAAGAGGACGACGAGGCGATCGAGCTCTGGAAGAAGGTCGCGGGCCTGCCTGAAGAGCGCATCCAGCGCCTCGGCAAGGACACGAACTACTGGCACACCGGTCAGCCCGGCCCCGCAGGTCCTTGCTCCGAGATCTTCTTCGACCGAGGCCCCGAGTACGGCATCGACGGCGGCCCCGCCACCGACGACGACCGCTACGTCGAGATCTGGAACCTCGTCTTCATGCAGTACCTCATCGACGACGTGACCTCGAAGACCGACTTCCGCATCGTCAAGGAACTGCCGAAGAAGAACATCGACACCGGCATGGGACTCGAGCGCGTCGCGTTCCTCAAGCAGGGCGTCGAGAACATGTACGAGATCGACCAGGTGCGCCCGGTACTCGACCGCGCCGCCGAGATCTCGGGCCGTGCCTACGGCGCGAACCACGATGACGACGTGCGCATGCGCGTCATCGCCGATCACGTGCGCTCCGCGCTCATGCTCATGAGCGACGGGGTCAGCCCGTCCAATGAGGGGCGCGGCTACATCCTGCGTCGCCTGCTCCGCCGCAGCATCCGCGCGATGCGACTGCTCGGGGTCGAGGGGCCGACGTTCCGCGAGCTCTTCGCCGCCTCCCGCGACGCCATGAAGGCCGCGTATCCCGAGGTCGAGCGCGACTACGCGCACATCGAGCAGCTCGCCCTCGGTGAAGAGGAGACCTTCCTCCGAACGCTCGAGGCCGGCACGTCGATCCTCGACGTCGCCGTCGCCGAGACGAAGACCGCGGGCAAGAAGGAACTGGCCGGCAACACGGCGTTCCTCCTGCACGACACCTACGGGTTCCCGATCGAGCTCACGCTCGAGATGGCCGACGAGGCCGGCATCGCGGTCGACCGCGTGGCGTTCGACGAGCTCATGACCGCGCAGCGCACCCGGGCGAAGGCCGATGCCAAATCCAAGAAGAAGGTGCTCGCCGACCTCTCGGTCTACACCGATTTCCGGGCCAAGGGCGAGACCGTCTTCACGGGCTACACCGACCTGATGACCGAGTCGAGCGTGCTCGGCATCCTGGTCGACGGCCTCCCGGTCGCGGCCGCGGTCGCGGGGCAGACGGCCGAGGTCATCCTCGCCGAGACCTCGCTCTACGCGGAGTCCGGCGGTCAGGCGCCCGACCAGGGCCGCATCGTCGGCGACGGCTTCGAGCTCGAGGTGCTCGACGTGCAGAAGCCAGTCAAGGGGCTCATCAGCCACACCGTGAAGGTGCTCACCGGCGAGGTCGGCGTCGGCGTGCCCGCGACGAGCGTCGTCGACGAGGAGTACCGTCGCGGCGCGACGCAGGCGCACTCGGGCACGCACCTCGTGCACGCGGCGCTGCGCCAGGTGCTCGGCCCGAACGCGCACCAGTCCGGCTCGTTCAACAAGGCCGGCTACCTGCGCCTCGACTACGGCTGGAACCAGGCGCTCTCGCCCGAGACCCGCACCGAGATCGAGGAGATCTCGAACAATGCCGTACGCGACAACCTCGAGGTCGTCACCCGCGAGCTGCCGCTCGACGAGGCGAAGGCGCTCGGGGCCATGGCGCTGTTCGGCGAGAAGTACGGCGACGTCGTTCGCGTGGTCGACATCGGCGGTCCGTGGTCGCGCGAACTCTGTGCCGGAACGCATGTGCGCTCGAGCGCCGAGGTCGGCATGATCAACATCATCGGCGAGTCCTCGGTCGGTGCGTCGAACCGTCGTGTCGAGTCGCTCGTCGGCCTCGACGCGTTCCGCCGGTTCGCCGCCGAACGCGCGCTCGTCTCCGAGCTCACGTCGAACCTGAAGACCCGCCCCGATCAGCTCATCGAACGCGTCGGCGATCTCGTGTCCAGCCTCAAGGCGGCCGAGAAGCGCATCGCGCAGTTCGAGGCCAAGGCGCTGAACGACCGCGTGCCGGCCCTCGCGGCCAACGCGGTGCGCACCGGCGACGTGCTGCTCGTCGCCGAGACGGTCGGCTCACTGGGTTCGGGCGACGAGCTGCGCTCGCTCGCGACCGCCGTTCGCGGAAAGCTCGGCGACGCGGCATCCGTCGTGGCACTGACCGCCGAGGTCGGCGGCAGGCCCGTCGCCATCGTCGCCACCTCGCCGGCCGCACGTGACGCCGGCGCCAACGCCGGTGCGCTCGCGAAGACCATGGCCGGCGTGCTCGGCGGCGGCGGCGGCGGCAAGCCCGACCTCGCGCAGGGCGGCGGCAGCGACCTCTCGGCGATCCCGGCCGCGCTCGACGCCGTGCGGCGTCAGTTCGCGTAGGCGTTCGATGCGTTCCGGGGTGAGGCTCGGCATCGACGTCGGGCGCGCCCGTATCGGCGTCGCGCGCTGCGATTCGGGCGGCATGCTCGCCGTGCCGGTCGAGACGGTGGCGCGCGCCGCCGACGGCGACGCCGACGTGCGGCGCGTGCTCGAGCTGGCCGAGGAGTACGGCGCGTTCGAGCTCGTGGTGGGGCATCCGCTGTCGATGTCGGGCGCGTCCACGCCCTCGACCGACGACGCGGTGGGCTTCGCCGAGCGGCTCGCCGTGGCCGGGGCGGTCGTGCGCCTGGTCGACGAGCGCCTCTCTACGGTGAGCGCGCAACACGCCTTGCGGGCCTCGGGTCGCTCGACTCGCACGCAACGTCCGGTGGTCGATCAGGTCGCAGCCGTTATCATTTTGCAACACGCACTCGACAGCGAGCGCAGCTCCGGCAATCCTCCCGGGCGCGCGCTTCGAACCGACGAAGGGCCCTCCACCCTGTGACTCAGCTCCCCCCAGAGCGCCGAGACCCCACCCCTGACCGCCTTGCCACCGACTGGCATGCGCTGCTCAACGGCGAGGCCCAGGCGGATGCCGCACGCAAGGCCGCCGCCGCGGCCCAGCCATCTCGCCCGACCGGCTCCGCGGCGGCGACGCCGCCCGGGGTCGCGCCCGACGGCGCGACCGGTGGAGCCGACGAGCACCAGCCCCTGACCCGCCGGGAGTTGCGAGAACGCGAGCAGCGAGAGCAAGCGCAACTCGAACAGGCGCAGCAGCGCGAGGCCATCGCGGTCTCCGCGCCCGCGCCCGAGCCGCAGGCGGAACCGGAGCCACCCGTCGACCCGTTCGTCTCGACCAGGGTCGACCGTCGCGCCAACGCCTTCGACGAGTACCACGAGCCGAAGAAGAAGCGCCGCGGCGCATGGGGATGCCTCATCGGGCTGCTCATCGTCGGCGGCCTCGTCGCGGGCGCGGCGTTCTTCCTGCAGGGTCCGATCAGCGCCATCGTCGAGCGGTTCACACCGGCGGCCGACTACGAGGGCGCCGGCACCGGCGAGGTCGTCTTCATGATCCACGACGGCGACACCGGGTCCGACATCGCCGAGAACCTCGTCGCCGACGACGTCGTCGCCTCCTACGACGCCTTCTACGACCTGCTGCTCGCGCAGAGCCCCGAGCCCGAGTTCCAGCCCGGCGCGTATCGACTGGCGAGCCAGATGAGCTCGCAGGCGGCGCTGGCTGCCCTCCAGGACCCGGCGAACAAGCTCGAGAACACGTTCGTGATCCCCGAAGGCACGGCGACGGTCGACGCCCTTCCGCTCATCGCCGAAGGAAGCGGTATTCCGCTCGAAGAACTGCAGGCAGCAGCCGCCGAGCCGCCGGCGAACTACGGACTCCCCAAGGAGGCGACGAACCTCGAGGGCTTCCTCTTCCCGGCGACGTACACGCTCGACCCCGGACTGAGCGCGCACGACGTGCTGCAGACCCTCGTCGATCGGCAGTTCCAAGCCCTCGACGAGGCGGGCGTCGCTCCTGAGGACCGCTGGAGGACGATCGTGCTGGCCGCGCTCGTGCAGCGGGAGGCCGGACTCCGGGACGACTTCTACAAGGTGTCGCGCGTCTTCCAGAACCGCCTCGATCCGAATCTCTGGGAGAGCGGGCTGCTGCAGTCCGATGCCACGGTCGCCTACGGCACGGGCAATACCCACCTCGTCACCACCACCGACGACGAACGTGCCGACGCATCCAACGCATACAACACGTACGTGCATCCGGGGCTGCCGGTCGGACCGATCTCGAACCCGGGCGACCTGGCGATCGATGCCGCGCTGCATCCGGCCGACGGCCCGTGGCTCTTCTTCGTGACGTGGAACCTCGACACCGGCGAGACGATCTTCTCGGCGACGGTCGAAGAGCACGACGCCGCGGTCGCGAAGTGGCTGGCCTGGATGGACGAGCACCCCGAGTATGGCTGAGTCGAACGGCACGCTCGACGGCGTACGTCTGGCCGTGCTCGGCAAGCCGATCGCCCATTCGAAGAGTCCCGGCCTCCACCTGGCGGCGTATCGCCGGCTCGGCCTCGACTGGTCGTACGAGCGCGTCGAGATGGACGGCTCGGGCCTCAGCGAGTTCGTGCAGACCCGTGACGCGACGTGGCGCGGTCTCTCGCTCACGATGCCGTTGAAGTACGACGTCATCCCCGTGCTCGACGAGCTCGACGTGGTCGCGCGCCTCACGGGCGCGGCGAACACCGTGCTCTTCGACGGTGGTCGGCGTCTCGGCTTCAACACGGACGTCGGCGGCATCGTGCGTTCCCTCGCCGAGGCCGGGCTCGAGTCCGTGCGCACGGCGATCATCATCGGGGGCGGCGCCACCGCGGCATCCGCCCTGGTCGCCGTCGCCGAGCTCGGCGTCGCGCGGGTGCGCCTGCTGCTGCGGCGGCCGGAGGCGGCGGAGCCGCTCGTCGAGCTCGGCCGTTCGGTCGGGGTGGTCGTCGAACCCGCGCACCTCGGCGTGCTCGCCCATGCCGAGGCGGTCGATCTCGTCGTCAGCACGCTGCCCGGCGGAACGGACGCCGGGGTCGGGGCATCCGCGGCGCTCGTGTCGAACGCGCTGCTGCTCGACGTCGCGTACGCGCCCTGGCCGACCCCGCTCGCGACGCAGTGGATCGCCGGGGGCGCACGGGTCGTCGACGGCAGCGGGATGCTGCTGCACCAGGCGCTGCTGCAGGTGCGCATCTTCGTCGGCGGCGATCCGTCCGCGGTGCTGCCCGACGAGCGTGACGTGCTCGACGTCATGCGCGAATCGCTGCGCTGACCCTGTGGAAGGATAGACGGCATGCTCCGTTGGCTCACTGCCGGAGAGTCGCACGGCCCTGAGCTCGTCGCGATCCTCGAGGGTCTTCCCGCCGGTATCCCCGTTTCACTCGATGACATCCGTGCCGACCTGGCGCGCCGCAAACTCGGCTACGGCCGTGGCGCGCGCATGAAGTTCGAGCAGGACGAGCTCGCGATCTCGGGCGGCGTGCGCCACGGGTCGAGCCTCGGCGGGCCGATCGCGCTGCGCATCGGCAACACCGAATGGCCGAAGTGGCAAGAGGTCATGAGCCCCGAGCCCATCGACCCCGCACGACTCGGTCGTGGCCGCGGCGCCGCGCTCACGCGCCCCCGCCCGGGTCACGCCGACCTCGTCGGCATGCAGAAGTACGGCTTCGACGAGGCCCGCCCCGTGCTCGAGCGCGCGAGCGCCCGCGAGACCGCCGCCCGGGTCGCCCTCGGCGCCGTCGCACGCAGCTTCCTCTCCGAGCTCGGCATCGAGCTCGTCGCCCACACCATCGCGATCGGGCCCGTGCGCGTGCCGGAGGGGCGGCCGCTGCCGCGACCGGCCGACGTCGACGCGCTCGACGCCGACCCGCTGCGCTGCTTCGACGCCGAGACCTCGGCGCTCATGGTCGCCGAGGTCGATTCGGCCCACAAGGACGGCGACACGCTCGGCGGCGTCGTCGAGGTGCTCGCCTACGGCGTGCCGCCGGGGCTCGGCTCGCATGTGCACTGGGATCGCCGGCTCGACTCGCAGCTCGCCGCGGCCCTCATGGGCATCCAGGCCATCAAGGGCGTCGAGGTCGGCGACGGCTTCGAGACCACGCGCCGTCGGGGCTCGGCCGCCCACGACGAACTGCACCTCGCCGACGGTCGCATCATCCGCGCGAGCGATCGCGCGGGCGGCACCGAGGGCGGCATGTCCACGGGCACCGTGCTGCGCGTGCGCGCAGGCATGAAGCCCATCGCGACGATTCCGCACGCGCTCCCGACGGTCGACGTCGCCACCGGCGAGGCGGCCGCAGCCCACCACCAGCGATCGGATGTCTGCGCGGTTCCCGCGGCCGGCGTCGTGGCCGAGGCCATGGTCGCGCTCACGCTCGCGAATGCCGTGCTCGAGAAGTTCGGCGGCGACTCGATCGGCGAGACCCGCCGCAACCTCGAGGGCTACCTCGCGTCGATCCCCGATGCGCTCCGCTCAGAGGTCTCCGCGGCGGAGGCGCCCGACGTCCGTGGCTGACGCCCGTGCCTGAGACGGCTGACACAGATTCCGCCCGTGCGGCCGCGGTGATCGGGCTCCCGATCGTCCTGATCGGTCCGATGGGCGCCGGCAAGTCACGCGTCGGAGCCCGGCTCGCGGCATCCGTCGGTGCGCCCTTCGTCGACACCGATGCGCTCGTCGAGGCGCGCTACGGCCCCATCGACCAGATCTTCGCGCGCGAGGGCGAGGAGTACTTCCGCATCGTCGAGCGCGAGCTCGTCGCCGAGGCGCTCCGCGAGGAGGCGGTCGTGTCGCTCGGCGGCGGATCCGTGCTGCACGCCGAGACCCGTGCCGACCTCGCCGAGCTCGCGGTCGTCTGGTTGAAGGTCTCCGCCGATGCGGTGGCGTCACGGCTCGCGGGCGGCAACCGGCCGCTGCTCGCCGACGGCGGCCTCGACCGCTGGATCGCGATCCAGGCCGAGCGGGCGCCGATCTACGCCTCGCTCGCCGACCTCGAGATCGACACGTCGCGCCGCTCGGTCGCACGTATCGTCGACACGATCACCGAGCACTTCGGAGGAACACGATGACCGCACCAGAGTCGAGCACGAGCATCCGCGTCGGCGGCGACGACGGATACGACGTCGTCATCGGCAACGGCGTGCTCGCGGGCCTTCCCGATGCGCTCGGCCCGGCGGTGAAGAAGGTGCTCGTCGTGCACCCCGCGACCCTCGGCGCACGCGCCGCGGCGTTGCGCGAGTCGCTGCAGGATCGCTTCGAGGTGCTGCTCGCCGAGATCCCCGACGCCGAGGCGGGCAAGCGCATCGAGGTCGCGGCGTTCTGCTGGCAGGTGCTCGGCCAGGCCGACTTCACCCGAACCGACGCCGTGGTCGGCATCGGCGGCGGGGCGGTCACCGACCTCGCGGGCTTCGTCGCGGCGACCTGGCTGCGCGGCGTACGGGTCGTGCAGGTGCCGACGACGGTGCTCGGCATGGTCGATGCCGCGGTCGGCGGCAAGACGGGCATCAACACCAACGAGGGCAAGAACCTCGTCGGGGCGTTCCATCCGCCGGCCGCCGTGCTCTGCGACCTCGACCTGCTGGGCACGCTGCCGCGCAACGAGACGCTCGCCGGGTTCGCCGAGATCGTGAAGGCCGGCTTCATCCGCTATCCCGAGATCCTCGACATCATCGAGGCCGATCCCGATGCGGCGACCGATCCCACGAGCCCGCAGTTCCGCCGCGTCGTCGAGCTCGCGATCCAGATGAAGGCCGACGTCGTCTCAGAGGACCTGACCGAACAGGGCCTGCGCGAGATCCTGAATTACGGGCACACGCTCGGCCATGCGGTCGAGCACGCCGAGCGCTACCAGTGGCGTCACGGCGCGGCCATCTCGGTCGGCATGGCGTTCGCAGCCGAGCTCGGCCGTCTCTCGGGGCGGCTCTCCGACGAGGTCGCCGACCGGCACCGCAGCATCCTCGAACTGCTGGGCCTGCCCACGAGCTACCCGGCCGGACGGTGGCCGACCCTGCTCGCGACCATGCAGCGCGACAAGAAGTCGCGCGGCGGGCAGCTGCGATTCATCGTGCTCGACGACCTCGCCAAGCCCACGGTCATGCAGGCGCCCGACCAGTCCCTCCTGTTCGCGGCGTACCAGGAGATCGGATCCTGAGCGCGGTGCCGCGTTCCATGGTCGCGCTTCGCCGCGCGACCTCGCGAAGGGCCGACGGATGCCGCGCCGCTAGGCTGGGGCGATGACGACGATCCTCGTGCTGAACGGCCCGAACCTCGGGCGACTGGGCACCCGCGAACCCGAGGTCTACGGCAGCGAGACGCTGGCCGACGTCGAGGCGCAGCTCGCGGCATCCGTGCCAGAGGGGGTCGAGATCGACCTGCGGCAGACCGACGACGAGGCCGAGCTCATCGGGTGGATCCACGAAGCGGTCGACCGTCGACTGCCCGTCGTGCTGAATCCCGCCGCGTTCACGCATTACAGCTACGCGCTGCGCGACGCCGCTGCGCAGCTGAAGCAGGCGGGCGTGCCGCTCGTCGAGGTGCACCTCTCGAACCCCCACGCCCGTGAGACGTTCCGGCACACGAGCGTGATCTCGGGCATCGCGACCGGCGTCATCGCGGGCTTCGGATCCGGCTCGTATCGACTCGCGGTCGACGCCGTCCTGCGTTCGCTCGGGTGAGTCGACTACACTCGATCAGTCGCATGCCTTCGCCGTGCGCCCGCAACTTTCCTCGAATCGAACGGAATCACCTCCATGGCAAGCACCGCTGACATCAAGAACGGCGTCGTCCTCTCCATCGACGGCCAGCTCTGGAGCGTCATCGAGTTCCAGCACGTCAAGCCGGGCAAGGGCGGTGCGTTCGTGCGCACCAAGCTCAAGAACGTCGTGTCGGGCAAGGTCGTCGACCGCACGTACAACGCGGGCGCCAAGATCGAGATCGAGAACGTCGACCGCCGCGACTTCACCTACCTCTACGCCGATGGCGACGGGTTCGTGTTCATGGACACCTCCGATTACGACCAGATCACCGTGCCCGGCACGGTCGTGGGCGACGCCGCCAACTTCATGCTCGAGAACCAGGCGGTCACGGTCGCGCTGAACAACGGCAACCCGCTCTACGTCGAGCTGCCGGCATCCGTCGTGCTCGAGATCACGTACACCGAGCCCGGCCTGCAGGGCGACCGCTCGACCGGCGGCACGAAGCCCGCAACGGTCCAGACCGGCTACGAGATCCAGGTGCCGCTGTTCCTCGAGACCGGCACCAAGGTCAAGGTCGACACTCGCGACGGCTCCTACCTCGGGCGCGTGAACGACTAGTGAGCGCACGTACGAAGGCGCGCAAGCGCGCCCTCGATCTGCTGTACTCGGCCGACATGCGGCAGGTGCCCGTCGAGCAGTTGCTCGTCGTCGAGGCCGAGCGGGCCGCCGGGGAGCCCGAGCGTCAGACGTCCTGGCTCTACGCGCGCGAGATCGTCGACGGCGTCGTCGACCACCGCGAAGAGATCGACGAACTGATCACCACCCATTCGCGTGGCTGGACCCTCGAGCGCATGCCCGCGGTCGACCGGGCGCTGCTGCGCATCGGTGCGTGGGAGATCCTCTACAACGACCAGGTGCCCGACCCCGTCGCGATCTCCGAGGCCGTCGAGGCGGCCACGGTGCTCTCCACCGACGACTCCGCCGGCTTCGTCAACGGCCTCCTCGCAGCCATCTCGCACTCGAAGGCCTGACGTGCCCGCCCTGCGTCGTTCCGTCGGCCTCGTGGGCGCGCTGCTCGCCCTCGTGCTGCTCGCCGGCTGCTCGCCGGCAGGCGACGACGGCGCGGGCGACCCCGACTCGTCGCCCGGCGCGTCGGTCACGTTGCCGACCGGGGTCGAGGGTGCGGCGCATTTCGACGACTTCGCCCTCATCTCCGGCGACGGGGCGATCGACGTGCAGGTCTGGATCGATCCGCTCTGCCCGATCTGCAAGGGATTCGAGGCTGCAGCGGGCGACGGCATCGCCGCGCTCGTCGACGACGGCAGCATCACCTACTCGATCCATCCGATGAACTTCCTCGACCGCAGTTCGAACGGCACGCGGTACTCCTCGCGGGCCGGTTCGGCGCTGACCTGCGTCGCCGTCGGCCGACCCGACGCCCTGCTCGACGCGGTCGCGGCGATCTACGACGCGCAGCCGGCCGAGGGCTCCGACGGACTGACGAACGACGAGATCACGACCGTGCTCGAGGCGTCCGGGGCGACCGGCGTCGGCGACTGCGTCTCGGCCGAGACGTACACCGCGTGGGTCCAGGCGTCGAACGACGCCGCGCTCGCGGGCATCGAGGGCGCCGACATCCCCGCGGTGCAGGGCACGCCGACGCTCGTCGTGAACGGCACCGCCTACACGGGCAGCGTGTCCGACGGCGATGCGATCCTCTCGTTCATCGCCTCCGGCGGGCAGGCCTGATCGAGACGGGAGCGAGCCCGAGCGCCGCAGCGAGCGGCACGTCGTGCGCCGCCCATGCGGGGGCGCCCTGCTAGGCTCGAAGGACTGGCAACCTTGAAGACCGTCCCGTGAGGCGGAGAAGGGAGTCGCTTCCGTGGCGCGCATCGTGCTCACCCAAGCTGACGTACAACGGGCTCTGACCCGCATCGCACACGAGATCCTCGAGTCCAATCGCGGCGCCGAGCATCTCCTCCTCCTCGGCATCCCGACGCGAGGCACCGTGCTCGCGAAACGCATCGCCGCCGTCATCCAGCGCATCGAGCCGTCGGCACCTGCGCAACTCGCCGGTTCCCTCGACGTGACGATGTACCGAGACGACCTCGCACGCACCGGCATCCGCATGCCGTCCCCGACCGAGATCCCCGGTTCGATCGACGGCAGGACCGTGGTGCTCGTCGACGACGTGCTCTACTCGGGCCGCACGATCCGTTCGGCCTTCGACGCCCTGAGCGATCTCGGCCGCGCCCGCGCCGTGCGACTCGCGGTGCTCGTCGACCGCGGCCACCGCGAGTTCCCGATCCGCGCGGACTTCGTCGGCAAGAACCTGCCGAGCGCCGCGAGCGAGCGCATCAACGTGCGGCTCGCCGAGATCGACGGCGTCGAAGACCACGTCTCGATCGAGGGGAGCACCGCATGAGGCACCTGCTGAGCACCCGCGAGCTGAGCCGCGACGAGGCCGTCGCCCTGCTCGACATCGCTGAAGACATGGCGGCCGTGCAGCACCGCGAGGTGAAGAAGCTCCCGACCCTTCGCGGCAAGACGGTCGTGAACCTCTTCTTCGAGGACTCGACCCGCACGCGCATCTCGTTCGAGGCCGCCGCCAAGCGACTCTCGGCCGACGTCATCAACTTCAGCGCGAAGGGCTCCAGCGTCTCGAAGGGCGAGAGCCTCAAGGACACCGCGCAGACGCTGCAGGCCATGGGCGCCGACGGGGTCGTCATCCGTCACCATGCCTCCGGGGCGCCGTACACGCTCGCGACGAGCGGGTGGATCGATGCCGGCGTCGTGAACGCCGGCGACGGCACGCACGAGCACCCGACGCAGGCCCTGCTCGACGCCTTCACCATGCGCAGCAGGCTGCACGGCGCGGCGAGCCGCGGCAAGGGCCTCGACGGCGTGCGCGTCGTGATCGTCGGCGACATCCTGCACTCGCGCGTCGCCCGTTCCAACGTGTGGCTCCTCACGACGCTCGGGGCCGAGGTCACGCTGGTGGCCCCGCCGACGCTCGTGCCGGTCGACATGGCCGGGTGGCCGGCGACCGTGCTCTTCGACCTCGACGAGGCACTGGCGACGAAGCCCGATGTCGTCATGATGCTCCGCATCCAGGCGGAGCGCATGCACGGGGCGTTCTTCCCGAACAGCCGCGAATACGCACGAACCTGGGGGCTGGACGATGCCAGGTTCTCCCAGTTGCCCACGACTACGATGGTCATGCATCCCGGGCCGATGAACCGAGGGCTGGAGATCTCCGCCCTCGCGGCGGACTCAGCGCAGTCCACGGTCAGGGAGCAGGTCGCGAACGGAGTATCAGTGAGAATGGCCGCCCTGTACCTTCTGCTCTCGGGCGAACGAGGTGAGGCCTGATGCGCGAGTCGTTCCTCATCACCGGTGCGACCCTGCCCACGGGTGAGCGCGCCGACATCCTCCTCGAGGGCGGCATCATCGCCGAGGTCGGCCGAATCGCGGATGCCGCGGGCGCGACGGTCGTCGACGCCGACGGCCTCATCGCCCTTCCCGGTCTCGTCGACCTGCACACGCACCTGCGCGAGCCCGGGTACGAGCAGAGCGAGACCGTGCTCACCGGAACGCAGGCCGCGGCCGCCGGAGGCTTCACGGCGGTGTTCGCCATGGCCAACACGTCACCTGTGGCCGACACGGCCGGCGTCGTCGAGCAGGAGGCGAGCCTCGGACTCGCGGCCGGCTACGCGACCGTGCAGCCGATCGGCGCCGTCACCGTCGGGCTCAAGGGCGAGCAGCTCGCGGAGCTCGGAGCCATGGCCCGCTCCCGTGCGAACGTTCGCGTCTTCAGCGACGACGGGTTCTGCGTCTTCGACCCGATGCTCATGCGCCGCGCGCTCGAGTACGTCAAGGCGTTCGACGGCGTCATCGCCCAGCACGCGCAGGAGCCCCGCCTCACGCAGGGCGCCCAGATGAACGAGGGCGCACTGTCTGGCGAGCTCGGGCTCGCCGGCTGGCCCGCGGTCGCCGAGGAATCGATCATCGCGCGCGACGTGCTGCTGGCCGAGCACGTCGGCAGCCGCCTGCATGTGTGCCACGTGTCCACCGCGGGTTCGGTCGAGGTGATCCGCTGGGCCAAGGCCCGCGGCATCGACGTGACCGCCGAGGTCACGCCGCATCACCTGCTGCTCACCGAAGACCTCGTCTCGAGCTACGACCCGCGCTACAAGGTCAACCCGCCGCTGCGCCGCGCCGAAGACGTCGAGGCGCTTCGTGCCGCCCTCGCCGACGGCACGATCGACATCGTCGCGACCGACCACGCGCCGCACCCGGTCGAGGCCAAGCAGAGCGAGTGGGATGCCGCGGCGAACGGCATGGTCGGACTCGAGTCCGCCCTCTCGGTGGTGCACGCCTCGGTCGTCGAGAACGGACTGCTCGACTGGGCCGACGTCGCCCGCGTGCTCTCGTCGACGCCGGCCCGCATCGGCCGGCTCCGGGGCCATGGCGAGGCGATCGCCGTCGGCGCAGCCCCCGAGCTGACGCTCTACGACCCCGCTGCGGCATCCGAGTTCGGTCTCGACCGGCTGGCGGGGCGCAGCGTCAACTCGCCCTACCTCGGGCGCACGCTGCCCGGGCGGGTCGTCGCGACCTTCCACGCCGGCTACGCGACGCTGCTCGACGGCGTCGTGCAGCCCGCCGACGAGGTCGCACGACTGGCGATCCTCGCCACCGGAGGTGCCCGTGGATAAGTGGATCGGCGCCGTCGTCGCCGTCATCGTCATCGTCGCCCTCGGTTGGCTCGCCTGGCGTTCCTGGCGGCGTCGGGTCGCGCGCGACGAGAAGCTCACGGCGTACGCGGTGCCGGCCCTGGCCGGTGCGGCCCTGCTCGAGACCGAGGTGCTCTACGTGGCGACCACGCCCATCGGCACCCCGCTCGAACGACTCGCCGTCGAGGGCCTCGCGTTCCGGGGGTCCGGACGTGTCGAGGTCTTCCGCGAAGGGCTCGTGCTCCGCATCGCGGGGGAGCAGCCCTCGTTCGTCCCGGCCGACCGGCTCGTGTCCGCTGGCGAGGCGACATACGCCATCGACCGCGGCGTCGAGCCCGGCGGACTCGTCGCCGTCAGCTGGATCGTGAACCTCCACGACGCCGAGCCCGATCGCGTGGCTCCCTACGTCGACAGCTACCTCAGAGCCCGCAATCCGGGCGACTCGGCGCGCATCATCGACGCCGTCAACGACATCGCCGCAGCGCGTCCAGTGCTGCAGCCACAGAAGGAGAGCGAGGCCTCGGATGACTGAGACCACCACCCGCCTGCACGAGCCGGCCGTGCTCGTGCTCGAAGACGGCACCCGGTTCGAGGGCCGCGCATACGGCGCCCGCGGACGCACGCTCGGCGAGGCCGTCTTCGCGACCGGCATGACCGGGTATCAGGAGACGCTGACCGACCCGTCGTACGCCGGGCAGATCGTCATGATGACGGCGCCGCACATCGGCAACACCGGCATGAACGACGAGGACATGGAGTCGGCGCGCATCTGGGTCGCCGGCTTCGTCGTGCGCGACCCATCGCGCGTCGTGTCGAACTTCCGCTCGCAGCGCAGCCTCGACGACGACCTCGAGTCCGCCGGCGTCGTCGGCATCAGCGGCATCGACACGAGGGCGCTCACGCGCCACCTGCGCTCCGCCGGCGCCATGCGCTCCGGCATCTTCTCGGGCGAGGCGGCGACGCTCACGCACGGCGAGCAGCTCGAGCTCGTGCAGGGGACGACCGAGATGACGGGTCGCAACCTCTCGGACTCGGTCTCGACGAGCGAGCCCTACGAACTCGCGGCGAAGGGCGACCGCGTCGGCTCGGTCGCCGTGCTCGACCTGGGCGTGAAGACCTCGACGCTGAACTTCCTCGCCGAACGCGGGTTCGACGTCAAGGTCCTGCCGCAGTCGATCACGGCCGAGGAGGTGCTCGCCGACCGGCCAGACGCCCTGTTCTTCTCGAACGGACCCGGCGACCCCGCGGCATCCGACCGCCATGTCGAGATCCTCCGCAGCGCGCTGCGTGCCGGCGTGCCCTACTTCGGCATCTGCTTCGGCAACCAGCTGCTCGGCCGGGCCCTCGGGTTCGGAACCTACAAGCTGCCGTTCGGCCATCGCGGCATCAACCAGCCCGTCGTCGACCGCGCGACGGGCCGGGTGGAGATCACCGCCCACAACCACGGCTTCGCCGTGGACGCCCCCATCGATCGCGTGAGCGAGTCGAGCGAGGGCTTCGGCCGCGTCGAGGTCAGCCATGTCGACCTCAACGACAACGTCGTCGAGGGCCTCAACTGCCTCGACATCCCCGCCTTCTCGGTGCAGTACCACCCGGAGTCGGCGGCCGGGCCGCGCGACGCCAACTACCTCTTCGACCGGTTCCGCGAGATGGTCATCGCGAGCAAGGAGAACCACGCCTGATGCCCAAGCGCGACGATATCAACAGCGTCCTCGTCATCGGATCCGGTCCGATCGTCATCGGCCAGGCGGCGGAGTTCGACTACTCCGGCACCCAGGCCTGCCGCGTCCTGCGCGCCGAGGGGGTGCGCGTCATCCTCGTGAACCCGAACCCGGCCACGATCATGACCGACCCCGACTTCGCCGACGCGACCTACATCGAGCCGATCACGCCCGAGATCATCGAGTCCATCATCATCAAGGAGCGGCCCGACGCGGTGCTGCCCACGCTCGGCGGCCAGACCGCGCTGAACGCCGCGATCTCGCTCCACGACGCCGGCATCCTGCAGAAGCACGGCGTCGAGCTCATCGGCGCCAAGGTCGAGGCCATCCGCAAGGGTGAAGACCGTCAGCTCTTCAAGGACCTCGTGATCGAGGCCGGTGCCGGCGTGGCGCGCTCGCACGTCGCGAAGACGCTCGAGCAGGCGAAGGAGTTCGCCCTCGACCTCGGCTACCCGCTGGTGGTGCGCCCCTCGTTCACGATGGGCGGCCTCGGTTCGGGCTTCGCCTACACCGAGGAGGACCTCGTGCGCATCGTGACGCAGGGCCTGCAGAACTCGCCGACGACCGAGGTCCTCCTCGAGGAGTCGATCCTCGGCTGGAAGGAGTACGAGCTCGAGCTCATGCGCGACACGGCCGACAACACGGTCGTCGTCTGCTCGATCGAGAACGTCGACCCCGTCGGCGTCCACACCGGCGACTCGATCACGGTCGCCCCGGCGCTCACGCTGACCGACCGCGAGTACCAGAACCTCCGCGACATCGGCATCGACATCATCCGTCGCGTCGGCGTCGACACGGGTGGCTGCAACATCCAGTTCGCGATCGACCCGACCGACGGCCGCATCATCGTGATCGAGATGAACCCGCGCGTCTCGCGTTCGAGCGCGCTCGCCTCCAAGGCCACCGGCTTCCCGATCGCGAAGATCGCCGCGAAGCTGGCCATCGGCTACCGGCTCGACGAGATCCCGAACGACATCACGCGCGTCACCCCCGCGAGCTTCGAGCCCACGCTCGACTACGTCGTCGTCAAGGTGCCGCGGTTCGCGTTCGAGAAGTTCCCGGCCGCCGACCCGACGCTCACGACCACCATGAAGTCGGTCGGCGAGGCGATGGCCATCGGCCGCAACTACGCGACGGCGCTGCAGAAGGCCCTCCGCTCGCTCGAGAAGCGCGGATCCTCGTTCCACTGGGGCGAGGAGGCGCGCACGGTCGACGAGCTGCTCGAAGCCTCGCGCACCCCCACCGACGGCCGTATCGTGCTCGTGCAGCAGGCGCTGCGCAAGGGCGCGTCGATCGAGCAGGCCTTCGAGGCGACGAAGATCGACCCGTGGTTCCTCGACCAGATCGTGCTCATCAACGAGGTGGCCGAGCAGGTCGCCGCCGCCGAGAACCTCGACACCGACCTGCTCCTGCTCGCGAAGGACCACGGCTTCTCCGATGCGCAGATCGGTCAGCTCCGCGGCTTCGGCGAAGCCGACGCCCGCGAGGTGCGCCACATCCTCGGCATCCGCCCGGTCTTCAAGACCGTCGACACCTGCGCGGGGGAGTTCCCGGCACTCACGCCGTACCACTACTCCAGCTACGACTTCGAGACCGAGGTCGTGCCGTCGGATCGCCGCAAGGTCGTCATCCTCGGCTCCGGCCCGAACCGCATCGGCCAGGGCGTCGAGTTCGACTACTCCTGCGTGCACGCGTCGTTCGCGCTGTCGGCGGCGGGGTTCGAGACGATCATGATCAACTGCAACCCCGAGACGGTGTCCACCGACTACGACACGAGCGACCGACTCTACTTCGAGCCGCTCACCCTCGAAGACGTCCTCGAGGTCATCCACGCCGAGTCGCAGTCGGGCGAGCTCGTCGGCGTCGTCGTGCAGCTGGGCGGGCAGACCGCGCTCGGCCTGGCCAAGGGCCTCGAGGCCGCAGGCGTTCCGATCCTCGGCACGACCCCCGACGCCATCGACCTCGCCGAGGAGCGCGGCCTGTTCTCGGGCATCCTCGACGCCGCTGGGCTGCTCGCACCCCGCAACGGCACCGCGATCGACCTCGCGGGCGCCGTGCAGGTCGCCGAGGGCATCGGCTATCCGGTGCTCGTGCGGCCGAGCTACGTGCTCGGCGGCCGAGGCATGGAGATCGTCTACGACACGCCGTCGCTCGCCGACTACTTCTCGCGCATCGAGGGCCAGGGCATCGTCGGCCCGACGCATCCGCTGCTCGTGGATCGCTTCCTCGACGACGCGATCGAGATCGACGTCGACGCGCTCTACGACGGCACCGACCTCTACATCGGCGGCGTCATGGAGCACATCGAGGAGGCCGGCATCCACTCCGGCGACTCGAGCTGCACGCTGCCGCCCGTCACGCTCGGCCGTGCCGAGATCGACCGGGTGCGCGAGGCGACGCGGGCCATCGCCGAGGGCATCGGCGTCAAGGGCCTGCTGAACGTGCAGTTCGCGATCGGCGCAGGGGTGCTCTACGTGCTCGAGGCGAACCCGCGCGCGAGCCGCACCGTGCCCTTCGTCTCGAAGGCGCTCGGCATTCCGCTCGCCAAGGCCGCCTCGCGCATCATGGTCGGCGCGAGTGTCGCCGAGCTCATCGCCGAGGGGCTGCTCCCGGCATCCGACGGCTCCCGCGTGCCGCTCGACGCCCCCGTCGCGGTCAAGGAGGCCGTGCTGCCCTTCCACCGGTTCCGCACCAAGGAGGGGCTCGTCGTGGACTCGGTGCTCGGCCCCGAGATGCGCTCCACCGGCGAGGTCATGGGCATCGACCGCGACTTCCCGCGCGCGTTCGCGAAGAGCCAGCTCGCCGCCTACGGAGGCATGCCCACGAGCGGCACGGTCTTCGTATCGGTCTCCGACGGCGACAAGCGCGCGATCATCCTGCCGATCCTGCGCCTGCACCAGCTCGGGTTCGAGATCGCCGCGACCGAGGGCACCGCCGAGGTGCTCCGCCGCAACGGCATCGCGGCGCGCGAGGTGACGAAGTACAGCGAGAAGGCCAGTGACGACGCGACCTCGGTCGTCGAACTCATCCACCGCGGCGAGGTCGCCCTCGTCGTGAACACGCCGAGCGGCCGCTCGGCTCGGGCCGACGGCTACGAGATCCGTGCTGCGGCTGTCTCCGCCGACATCCCGCTGTTCACGACGATCGCCGAGCTGGCCGCGGCCGTCGCCTCGATCGACGCGAGCGGCGAACCGTTCGAGGTGACGAGCCTCCAGGAGTACGCGATCCGCCGCGGGGCCACGGCATGAGCGCGGCGAGCACCGTGATCCCGTTCGGTGAGCGGCTCGACGCGGCACTCGCCTCCTATGGGCGACTCTGCGTCGGGCTCGACCCGCATGCCGCACTCCTCGAGGTCTGGGGTCAGCCCGATTCCGCCGAGGGCCTCCGCGAGTTCGGACTGCGCGTCGTCGAGGCCGCGGCCGGCAGGGTGGGCATCCTGAAGCCGCAGATCGCGTTCTTCGAGCGTCACGGCGCGGCCGGCTACGCCGCGCTCGAGCGCCTCCTCCGCGAGGCGCGCGACGCGGGACTTCTCGTGATCGCCGACGTCAAGCGCGGTGACATCGGGTCGACGGTCGACGCCTACGGCGAGGCTTGGCTCCGGCCCGGTTCGAGCCTCGAGGCCGACGCGATGACGATCAGCGCGTACCAGGGACTCGGCTCGATCGAGCAGGTCATGCTCGCCGCCGAGGCGGCGGGCAAGGGACTGTTCGTGCTCGCCGCCACGTCCAACCCCGAGGCATCCGCCATCCAGCGCGCCGTGCTGCAGCAGTCGAGCCGCGCCGGTCACACGGTCGCGGGTGCGATCACGCAGGGCGTCATCGGTTGGAACCAGGGCCGAGCGGATGCCGCGGGGCGGGCGTTGGGGTCGATCGGCGTCGTCTTCGGCGCCACGACCGATCTGCGCGCCGCCGGCATTCCCACCGACGTCGAGCCCCCGCGTCCCGGCCTGCCCGTGCTCGCACCGGGCTTCGGGCACCAGGGCGCCGAGCCCGGCGACCTGCGCGTGCGATTCGGCGCGTACTCGGCGGGCGTGATCGCCAACGAGTCCCGTTCGCTGCTCTCCGCCGGCCCCGACGGCATCGCCGACGCCATCGCGCGCCGTGCCGACGAGTACGGAGCGGTCGGTGCCTGAGGTGGTCAGCAGATCGACACCGCCAGAGGTCGACCGCGTCGCGGCATCCCGAGCGGCCGTCGCCGCACGCCGTGCTCGCGCGGCCGTCAAGGCCTCCATCGCCGCGGGGGAGCGCAGCCCGCTCGACGTGCTGCGCGTCGCGTTCGAGGACGCCGAATCGGCCGAGGGCCGCCTGCGCGTGACCGAGTACCTGACGTCGATCCCGGCCATCGGCGTGACGAAGACGGCCCGCATCCTCGAGGACCTCGAGATCTCCACCGCGAAGCGGCTCGGCGGGCTCGGCCGGCTCCAACGGCGACGGCTCCGCGAGTTCGTCGCCGCGTGGATCGCGTCGCACGGCGGCACCGGCGACCGGCTCGTCGTGCTGGCCGGTCCGACCGCGGTCGGCAAGGGCACGGTCGCGTCCTACATCCGCCGCCATCATCCCGAGGTGCGGCTCTCGGTCTCGGCGACGACGCGAGCACCGCGCCCGGGCGAGGTCGAGGGGGAGAGCTACTTCTTCGTCGACGACGCCGAGTTCGATCGCCTCATCGAGGCCGACGAGTTGCTCGAGTGGGCCACCGTGCACAACGCGAGCCGCTACGGCACGCCGCGCGGCCCCGTCGAGGAGGCGATCGCCGCGGGCGACAGCGTGCTCCTCGAGATCGACATCCAGGGCGCACGCGCCGTTCGACGGGCCATGCCCGAGGCGACGCTCGTCTTCCTGCTGCCGCCGTCGTGGGACGAACTGGTGCGCCGACTCGTGGGCCGAGGCACCGAGAGCCCTGCCGAGCAGCAGCGCCGCCTCGAGACCGCGAAGGTCGAGCTGGCGGCCGTCGACGAGTTCGATCACCAGGTCGTGAACCACGACGTGCCCGAGGCCGCCCAAAAGGTCGTAGACTTAATGAGGCCCCGTTCAGGGCGGCGTTGAGCTGCCCGGGCCACGGTTTTCCGGCGCACGCGAGGTGCGCATGTTCGTATCGAAGGAGTATCTCCATGGCTGAGAAGCTGTCCGGCATCATCGACCCGCCCATCGACGACCTGCTTTCCAAGGTCGACTCGAAGTACCAGCTCGTGATCTTCGCCTCCAAGCGCGCGCGTCAGATCAACGACTACTACGCCGACCTGCACGAGGGCAGCCTCTTCGACAACGTCGGACCGCTGGTCGACTCCTCGATCGACGACAAGCCGCTTTCGGTGGCGATGCACGAGATCAACGAAGACAAGCTGGTGCTCCGCCCGATCGGCGAGTAAGCACGAAGCGGATGTCGCGGCTCAACATCGTCGTCGGCATCACGGGCGGCATCGCGGCGTACAAGGCCGTCGGCGTCGTACGTGCGCTGGTGCTCGCGGGGCATGACGTCCACGTCGTGCCGACCGAGGGCGCGCTGCGCTTCGTCGGTCGACCGACATGGGAGGCGATCTCCCGCAATCCCGTGCACGTCGACCTCTACGAGGGCGTGTCCGAGGTGCGCCATGTCGCGATCGGGCAGGCCGCCGACCTCATCGTGATCGCACCGGCGACCGCCAACTCGATCGCGAAGCTGGCGGCCGGGCTCGCCGACGACCTGCTCGGCAACACGATCCTCGCGAGCGAGGCTCCGGTGGTCATCGCCCCGGCGATGCACACCGAGATGTGGTCGAACGCCGCGACGCGGCAGAACATCCAGACGCTGCGCGACCGCGGCGTAACGGTCGTCGGTCCCGCGGTGGGCCAGCTCACGGGGGCCGACAGCGGCCCCGGTCGCATGGAGGAGCCCGACGTCATCGTCGAGGCCGCACTCCGCCGGGTCGAGGCATCCGCCCGACGCGATCTCGCCGGTCGCCGGGTCGTGGTGACCGCGGGCGGCACGCGCGAGCCGCTCGATCCGGTGCGCTTCCTCGGCAACCGGTCCAGCGGAAAGCAGGGCGCCGCCATCGCCGAGGCCGCCAGGGCTCGCGGAGCCGAGGTCACGCTCATCGCCGCGAACCTCGAGGTCGCGAACCCCGCAGGCTGCGACATCCGCTCGGTCTCCACGGCCGCAGAACTGCAGGCCGCCGTCGTCGAGGCCGCGCGCGGCGCCGATGTCGTCGTGATGGCCGCGGCCGTGGCCGACTACCGCCCGGCCTCGGTGAGCGAGTCCAAGATCAAGAAGCAACCGGGCGACGACGGACTCACGCTGGAGCTCGTCCGCAATCCCGACATCCTCGCCGGGTTGGGGCACGCCCCGCACGACGGCACCCTCCTCGTCGGATTCGCGGCCGAGACCGAGCCGGAGGACGACCGGTTGCTCGAGCTCGGCACCGCGAAGCTCGAGGCCAAGGGCGCCGACCTGCTGGTCGTCAATCGCGTCGGCTGGACCGAGGGCTTCGCCCGCGAGGAGAACAGCGTCGTGATCCTCGAACGAGGCGGCGTCATCGCCGATCGCCGATCCGGCAGCAAGATGTCGGTGGCAGAGGGCATCCTCGATGTCGTGACACGTCATCTGGGCGGCGAACCGGGTGGCACGGCCGATACGCTGAGCGCGTCGGGTCCGGTCACCACCGCCTAGGCGGTTCGTGCCCGCATCCGTTCACGCTCCCGACGAAAGAAGACCGCGCCCATGAGCCAGCTCCGACTCTTCACCTCCGAGTCCGTGACCGAGGGCCACCCCGACAAGATCTGCGACCAGGTCTCCGACTCGATCCTCGACGCCCTGCTCCGCGAAGATCCGAAGAGTCGCGTCGCGGTCGAGACGCTCGTGACGACGGGTCTCGTGCACGTCGCCGGCGAGGTCAGCACGTCGGGGTACGTCGAGATCCCGGCGATCGTGCGCGAACGCATCACCTCCATCGGCTACGACTCCTCCGACGTGTGGTTCGACGGGCGCTCCTGCGGAGTCTCGGTCTCGATCGGCGGGCAGTCGCCCGACATCGCGCAGGGCGTCGACGACGCGTTCGAGTCGCGCGAGAGCTTCAGCGAAGACGCACTCGACAAGCAGGGTGCCGGCGACCAGGGCATCATGTTCGGCTACGCCACGCGCGAAACTCCGCAGCTGATGCCCGTTCCCATCTGGATCGCGCATCGGCTCGCAGAACGCCTCACCGAGGTGCGCAAGGCCGGCGAACTCGACTACCTGCGCCCCGACGGCAAGACGCAGGTCACGATCGGCTACGACGGCCAGGTTCCGCGCACGATCGAGACCGTCGTGCTCTCGACCCAGCACTCGCCGAAGGTCTCGACCGACCAGCTGCGCGCCGAGGTCGAAGAGCTCGTGATCACCCCCGTGCTCGATCTGGTCGAGCTCTCGCGGCCCGAGCTCTCGGTGCTCATCAACCCGACCGGGCGCTTCGAGATCGGCGGCCCTCAGGGCGACGCCGGCCTCACCGGCCGCAAGATCATCATCGACACCTACGGCGGCGCGAGCCGTCACGGCGGCGGCGCCTTCAGCGGAAAGGACCCGTCGAAGGTCGACCGTTCGGCGGCCTACGCCATGCGCTGGGTCGCGAAGAACGCGGTCGCGGCGGGCCTCGCCGACCGGCTCGAGGTGCAGGTCGCCTACGCCATCGGCAAGGCCGCTCCCGTCGGGCTCTACGTCGAGACGTTCGGCACCGCGCATGTGGCTGAAGACCGCATCATCGGGGCCATCCGCGAGGTGTTCGACCTGCGCCCCGCGGCGATCATCCGCGACCTCGACCTGCTTCGGCCCATCTACGCGCAGACGGCGGCGTACGGGCACTTCGGCCGAGAACTTCCCGACTTCACGTGGGAGCGGCTCGACCGGGTCGACGACCTGCGCGCCACCGCCGGACTCTGACGTGACGGGCGGCTCCGTCGCCAGGGTGCTCGTCGACTCGCCCCTCCCGCAGCTCGATCAGCTCTTCGACTATCGCGTCCCCGAGCGCCTGCGCGAGCAGGCGAAGCCGGGCGTTCGGGTCCGGGTGCCGTTGCGCTCCGGAGGGCGCATCGCGAACGGATGGCTCGTCGAGCTCGTCGAGTCCAGCGAGTTCGAGGGCCGACTGAGCGACCTCGAAGACGTCGTGTCCGAGGTTCCGCTGCTCACGCCAGAGGTGTGGGCGCTGGCTCGCGCCGTGGCCGACCGCGCCGCGGGCAACGCGAGCGACGTGCTCCGGCTCGCCGTGCCGTCACGGTACGTGCGCGTCGAACGATCCTGGTCGGCGGCGGAGCCAGACCCCGGCCCGTTGCCCGAGTCGCCTCCGCCGATCCACGGCGCGGCCGACGCCAGACTCGAGCAGGGGATTCGGGCGGGCGAGCGCATGTGGTTCGCCGCCGACCCGAGGCCCGTGCAGCTCGCATCCGGCGTCTGGGTCGGCGCATGGGCGTTGACGCTCGCACAGGCGGCGGCGCACACGCTCACCGACGATCGGTCGAGCCTGCTGGTCGTGCCCGACTACCGCGATCAGGAGCAGTTGCAGGCCGCGCTCGAGTCCGCCGTCGACGCCCGGCGCATCGTCCGCACCGACGCGCGTCAGAGCGGGGGAGCCCGGTTCCGTTCGTTCCTCGACGCCACCGGCGACGCCGCCCGCGTCGTCATCGGCAACCGGTCGACGGTTTACGCGCCGGCCGCGCGCCTCGGGCTGATCGCCATGTGGGACGACGGCGACTCGCTCATGAACGAGCAGCTTTCGCCCGGCGTGCATCCGCGCGACGCCGCGCTCATTCGCAAAGAGCAGTCGGGTGCAGCCCTCCTGTTCGTCGGCCATGCCCCGAGCGTCGAGCTCGTCAGGCTCGTCGAGATCGGCTGGGTCGCCGAGGTGCCGGGTGCCAGGCAGGCGCGACCCCGGGTCATCCCGACCGAGAACCAGGCCTCGCAGGAGCCAGGCTCCGCCCGCATCCCGTCCGCTGCCTGGCGTCAGGCGCAGGAGGCCGCTCGCGAGGGCCCGTTGCTCGTGCAGGTGGCGAGGCCCGGCAACGCGCCGCTGCTCGCCTGCGACCGCTGCCGTGAGCCGGCGCGGTGCGCGGCGTGCGGGGGCGGGCTGGCGATTCCCCGCGAGGGCGGGGTCGCGCGCTGCGTGCTCTGCGGCACGACCGCGACCGGCTGGGCGTGCCCGACCTGCGAGGGCACCCGGCTCAGGGCGGTCACCATCGGGGCCAGCCGCACGGCCGATGAACTCGGCCGCGCGTTCCCGAACACGCGGGTCGTGCTCTCCGACGGCGAGAAGCCGGTGCTGCGCGTCGGCGCTGAGCCCGCGCTCGTCGTCGCCACGCGTGGTGCGGAGCCCATCGCCGACGGCGGCTACCGCGCCGTGCTGTTGCTCGACGGCGAGCGGATGCTGCTGCGCGAGTCCCTACGCGTCGCTGAAGACTGCTTGCGCTGGTGGTCGAACGCCGCAGCGCTCGTGGCTCCCGGATCGCCGGTGTTCCTCGTCGGCGTCGGGGGAGCCCTCGCCACGGCGCTCACGACGTGGCGCCAGGCAGACTGGGCGGCGACCGAGCTGGCGTCGCGTCGGGCGCTGCGGTTCCCGCCCGCGGTGCGCGTCGCGAGCGTCACCGCTTCGGCTGCGAACGTGGCGAAAGCCGTCGCCGCCGCGAAGACGGTTCCGGGGGTCGACGTACTCGGACCCACGCCGGTCGACGACGACCTCTCGCGGGCGCTCGTGCGCTTCGACTACGCGGCCGGCGCCCGCGTCGCGCGCGAGCTGCGTTCCGAGATGATCCGCGTGGCGACCGAACGCCGGCGTCCGGTGAGCGGCCGCCCGGTGCGCCGCCCGGCCGTGCTCCGCGTGCGCTTCGACGACCCCGAGGTGCCCTGAGCCGTCGGTGCTCGCCGTCGCGTCGGCGACAATGGAGTGTGCAGAAGCTCCGTCTCGTGTTCGCCGGTACGCCGGCCGCCGCCGTTCCCTCGCTCGAACGACTCGCCGGCAGCGGCCACGAGATCGTCGCGGTCGTCACGCGCCCGTCGGCTCCGCTCGGCCGCAAGCGCGTGCTGACGCCGTCGCCGGTCGCCCAGGCGGCCGAGCGCCTCGGCCTCGAGATCATCGAGGCGGCGAGGCTCGACGAGGCGGTCACGGCCCGCATCGCGGCATCCGAACCCGATCTCGGGGTCATCGTGGCCTACGGCGGGCTCGTGCGGGAACCGCTGCTGTCGACGCCCGTGCACGGGTGGATCAACCTGCACTTCTCGCTGCTCCCGGCCTGGCGTGGCGCGGCGCCCGTGCAGCACGCGCTCATCGCCGACGACGCCGAGACCGGAGCGGCCGTGTTCCGGCTCGTGCCCGAGCTCGACGCGGGCGACGTCCTCGCCGCCCTCGTGCATCCGATCGTCGAGCACGACACGGCCGGCACCCTGCTCGACGCGCTCGCGGTCAGCGGCGCGGCCCTGCTCGCCGACGTCGTCGACGGCATCGCCGAGGGCACCGCCCAGGCCATCCCGCAGGTGGGGGAGCCCTCGTTCGCGCCGAAGCTCGGCATCGACGACGCCCGCATCGACTGGACCGCGCCGGCACGTCGGGTGCTCGCGCGCTATCGCGGTGTCACGCCCGAGCCCGGCGCGTGGACGACGCTCGACGGGGCGAGGCTGAAGCTGCTCGAACTCGCGGGCACCGTCGATCGCGATGACCTCGCCGACGCACCGGAGCTCGCCCCAGGCGAGTTCGCGACCATCGGTCGACGGCTCGTCGTCGGCACGGCCGACGTGCCGGTCGAGGTGGTGCGGGTGCAGCCGGCCGGCAAGACGGCGATGTCCGCGCCCGACTGGTGGCGCGGCTCAGGCCGCAGCGGGGCGGTGGCCGAATGAACGCGCAGCGCGGAGGCGGTACCGGCGCAGGCCGCAGCGGCGCACCTCGCCGCCCTTCCTCAGCACACCAGCCGAAGGTCTCGCCGGCGCGCACGGTCGCGTTCGACGTGCTCGAGGCGGTTCGCCGCGACGAGGCCTATGCCAACCTGCTGCTGCCCGCGCGCATCCGTCGGGCGCGGCTCAGCACCGCGGACGCCGCGTTCGCGACCGAACTGACCTACGGAACCCTTCGCCGCCAGGGCTACTACGATCACGTGATCGAGCTCGCGGCCGGGCGCTCGGCCGAGGCGATCGACCCGGCCGTGCTCGACGTGCTGCGTCTGGGCGCGCACCAATTGCTGGCGACGAGGGTGCCGACCCACGCCGCGGTGAACGAACAGGTCGACCTCGTGCGCCGGGTCGCCCCGAAGGCGGCGGGCTTCGTCAACGCGGTGCTCCGCACCGTCTCGCGCACGGATGCCGCGGCCTGGCGCGATCTCGTCGCCGAGGGCGCATCCGGCGACGACGATCGGCTCGCGCGACTCGAGAGCCACCCGGCGTGGGTCGTGCGCGCCCTGCGCTCCGCCCTCGCCCGCGAGGGCAGGGCCGACGAGCTCGAGGCGCTGCTCGAGGCCGACAACGCCTCGCCGCGCGTCAACCTCGCGGTGCTGCCCGGTGTCGGCGACGGCCCCGACGAACTCAGCGGCATCGAGGGCTTCGCGCCCGACCGGTACTCGCCGATCGGCGGAACGGCCGAGAACCCGATCGCCGTCGTCGAGGCGGCGGGCGGACGCATCCGCGTGCAGGACGAGGGCTCGCAGCTCGCCGCCCTCGCACTCAGCCGTGCGACGCCGGTGCGGCCGGGCGAACGATGGCTCGACCTCTGCTCGGGGCCGGGCGGCAAGACCGCCGTGCTCGCCGCCGAGGCGCTCGCGGGCGGGGCCGTGCTCGCCGCGAACGAGGTGGTGCCGGCCAGGGCAGAGCTCGTGCGAGCCGCGATCGCGGGCGTGCCGCTCGAGGTCGACGTGCGCGTCGGCGACGGCCGCGAGCTCGACCCGGCGGCGTTCGGCGCACCGGGCGGCTTCGACCGCATCCTCCTCGATGCGCCGTGCACGGGTCTCGGAGCGCTCCGCCGCAGGCCGGAGGCGCGCTGGCGCAAGCGCCCCGAAGACGTCGCCGAGCTCACGCGGCTGCAGGGCGAACTCCTCGACGCGGCGTTCGCGGCCCTCGCCCCCGGCGGCGTCCTGGCGTACATCACCTGCTCGCCGCACACCGCCGAGACGCACGGCTCCTTGGGCGCGGCGCTCGGTCGCTGGGGGTCGGCCGCCGAGTCGCTCGACACCGCCGCGGTCGTGCAGGCCGTGTCGCGGCATCCGCTCGATCTGGGGCCCGATGCCTCGACCGTGCAGCTGTGGCCGCACCGGCACGGCACCGATGCGATGTTCATCGCGCTCGTGCGTCGGGTCGCGCGCTCCTGAGAGGCCGGCGGCAGCCACCGACCGCCGATCGATAGGGTGGGTCCATGACGACGCGGATCAACCCGAGCATCCTCGCTGCCGACTTCGTGAACCTCGAGTCCGAGCTCGCGCGCATCGCGACCGCGGACCTCGTGCACGTCGATGTCATGGACAACCACTTCGTGCCCAACCTGACGTTCGGGCCGCAGATGGTCGGGCGCATCCAGGACGTCAGCCCGATCCCGCTCGACGTGCATCTCATGATCTCCGACGTCGACCGCTGGGCTCCCGGGTACGCCGAGCTCGGTGCGTACTCGGTGACCTTCCACGCCGAGGCGACCGACGAGCCCGTGGCCCTCGCGAGGCGGCTGCGCGCGATCGGTGCGCGTGCCGGCATCGCGCTCAAACCCGGCACGGATGTCGCGCCCTACCTCGATCTGCTCGCCGAGTTCGACCAGGTGCTCGTCATGACCGTCGAGCCCGGATTCGGCGGTCAGTCGTTCATGCACGAGACGATGCCGAAGCTGCGCCGCGTGTCCGACGCCGTGCGAGTGGCGGGGCTCGACGTCTGGCTGCAGGTCGACGGCGGCGTCTCGCTCGACACCATCGGCATCGCGGCCGAGGCCGGGGCCGACACGTTCGTCGCGGGTTCGGCGGTGTTCGGCGCCGAGGTGCCGGCCGAGCGCATTGCGGCCCTGCGTGACCTCGCGGCGTCGCACCGGCACGACGGCGCGCACGGCACCGGTAGTCTGAAACCGTGAAGACATTCGACGAACTCTTCGTCGAGCTCAGCGAGAAGGCCCGCACCCGTCCAGAGGGTTCCGGCACCGTGCGCGAGCTCGATGCGGGCGTGCACGCCATCGGAAAGAAGATCGTCGAGGAGGCGGCCGAGGTGTGGATGGCCGCCGAGTACCAGACCGACGACGAGGCTGCCGAAGAGATCTCGCAGCTGCTCTACCACCTCCAGGTGCTGATGCTGGCAAAGGGGCTCGCCCCGGCCGACGTGTACCGACATCTCTGATCGCGCTCCCGCCCGTCAGACCCGTCGACCACACGAAAGTCACGAAATGCTTCGAATCGCCGTGCCCAACAAGGGTTCGCTGTCAGAGACCGCCGCCCAGATGCTCTGGGAGGCCGGGTACACGGGTCGCCGCGATCCGCGCGACCTGCACACCGCCGACCCCCGCAACGGGGTCGAGTTCTTCTACCTCCGTCCGCGTGACATCGCGACCTATGTCGGCTCCGGCGCGCTCGATGTCGGCATCACCGGTCGTGACCTCCTGCTCGACTCCGGCTCCGACGCGGTCGAGATCGCGCCGCTCGGCTTCGGCGACTCGACCTTCCGGTTCGCCGGGCCCGCCGGTCGGTTCGCCGAGCTGGCCGACCTGCAGGGGGTGCGCGTCGCGACGAGCTACCCCGGCCTCGTGGGCGCGTTCCTCGCCGGCCACGGCGTGACGACCTCGCTCGTGAAGCTCGACGGCGCCGTCGAATCGGCGGTGCGGCTGGGCGTGGCCGACGCGGTCGCCGATGTCGTCTCGACGGGCGCCACGCTCCGTCAGGCCGGCCTCGAGATCTTCGGCCCCGTCATCCTCGACTCCGAGGCCGTGCTCATCGGCTCGGGCGTCGAGCGGGCCGGCGCCGACACGCTGCTCCGCCGCCTGCAGGGCGTGCTCGTCGCGCGCCAGTACGTGCTGCTCGACTACGACGTGCCGGTCGCGCACCTCGAGGCCGCGACCTCGGCCGCGCCCGGCTTCGAGTCGCCGACGGTGTCGCCGTTGCACGATCCCGAGTGGGTCGCGGTGCGCGTGATGATCCCGCGCTCCGACATGAACCAGGTCATGGACGAGCTGTACTCGCTGGGCGCGCGCGCGATCCTCGTGAGCGCGATCCACGCTGCGCGGCTGTAGGCGCCCATGTCCGTCGCGATCCGGGTCATCCCGTGCCTCGACGTCGCCTCGGGGCGCGTCGTCAAGGGCGTCAACTTCGAGAACCTGCGTGACGCAGGCGACCCCGTCGAACTCGCCGCACGATACGGCGAGCAGGGGGCCGACGAGCTCACCTTCCTCGACGTCACTGCGACCGTCGACGATCGCTCGACCACCTACGACATGGTGCAGCGCGTCGCCGAGCAGGTGTTCATCCCGTTGACGGTCGGCGGCGGCGTCCGTTCGAACGACGACGTCGCCCGGCTGCTCGGCCACGGCGCCGACAAGGTCGGCGTGAACAGCGCCGCCATCGCGCGCCCCGCCCTCATCGGCGAGATCGCCGACCGCTTCGGCGCCCAGGTGCTCGTGCTCTCGCTCGACGTCAAGCGATCGCCGCGCATGCCGTCGGGCTTCGTCGTGACGACGCACGGGGGTCGCACCGAGACCGACCTCGACGCCCTCGCCTGGGCGGCGCAGGCGATCGAGCTCGGCGCAGGCGAGCTGCTCGTGAACTCCATCGACGCCGACGGCACCAAGCGCGGCTTCGACCTCGAGCTCACCGCGCGCATGCGCGAGCTCTCGAGCGTGCCCGTCATCGCCTCCGGCGGTGCCGGCGCCGTCGAGCACTTCGCGCCGGCCGTCGCCGCCGGGGCAGACGCCGTGCTCGCGGCATCCGTGTTCCACAATGGGGAGATGACCATCGCCGAAGTGAAGGCCGCGCTGGCCGCCGACGGACGGATCGTGCGGTGAGCGCCGCACTCGAGTCGGCCCTCGATCGCGCCGCGTTCAACGCCGACGGGCTGCTGCCCGCGATCATCCAGCAGGAGGGCACCGGTGAAGTGCTCATGCTCGGCTGGATGGACCGCGAGGCCATGCGTCGCACGCTCACCGAGGGACGCGTGACGTTCTGGTCGCGTTCACGGCAGGAGTACTGGCGCAAGGGCGACACGTCTGGCCACGCGCAGTATGTGCGGCAGGCGGCGCTCGACTGCGACGCCGACACGCTGCTCGTGACCGTCGAGCAGATCGGCGTGGCCTGCCACACGGGCACGCGCACGTGTTTCATCGGCGACCCGCTCGAGGTCGTCCAGGGCTTCCCGCCCGCCGACTGACGAGGAGCGCGCGTGCCCGCCACCACCACCTTCGACGACTTCACCGCCCTGCTGCCGGGGCGACGTGTCGTGCCCGTCGTGCGGGAACTCTTCGCCGACGGCGAGACGCCGGTCGGCATCTACCGCAAGCTCGCCCACGGCAAGCCAGGCACGTTCCTCCTCGAGTCGGCCGAGCAGGGCGGCATCTGGTCGCGGTACTCGTTCGTCGGCGTCGGCTCCTACGGCGTGCTCACCGAGCGTGACGGGCACGTGCAGTGGCAGGACCACGGGCTCGATGAGGCGAGGGCGCTCGGCGAAGGCGCCTCGCTCGAACCGCTCGCCGCCCTCGAGGCGCTGTACGAGCGGTGGCGCTCCGACGACGTGCCGGGGGCCGCGCCTCTCATGGGCGGGCTCGTCGGCTTCATCGGGTGGGAGGCCATCCGCCAGATCGAGTACCTGCCGAACCGTCCGCCGGCCGACTTCGACGTGCCGGGTCAGGCGTTCTGCTTCGTCTCCGAATTGGCGGTCATCGACCACCGCACCGGAACCGTGCAGCTCGTGGCATCCGTGCTGAACGACGGCGTCGACGAACCCGACGCCATGTGGGTGGCCGCGCAGGAGCGACTCGACCGCATGCAGCGCGACCTCGCACGCCCGGCCGAGGCGTGGCTCGCCGACATCGACCTGCAGGCCGCCACGACGCCGTCGCATCGCACCGAGAAGGCCGACTTCCTGGCCGCCGTCGAGCGCTCGCGCGAGTACGTGCGCGAGGGCGACGTGTTCCAGGTCGTGGTGTCCCAGCGATTCGACCAGGAGGCGACGGCCGATCCCGTCGACGTGTACCGGGTGCTCCGCACGCTCAACCCGAGCCCGTACATGTACTTCCTGCATCTCACGGACTCGGCGGGGGAGCCGTTCCACATCGTCGGATCCTCTCCCGAGGCGCTCGTGAAGGTGCAGCACGGGCGGGTGTTCACGCACCCGATCGCCGGATCGAAGCCGCGTGGCGACACGCCGGAGGCCGATGCCGACTTCGAGGCCGAGCTCGTCGCCGACCCGAAGGAGCAGGCCGAGCACCTCATGCTCGTCGACCTCGCGCGCAACGACCTCGCGAAGGTCTGCGTGGCGGGCTCCGTCGAGGTGACCGAGTTCATGCGGGTCGAGCGGTTCAGCCACATCATGCACCTCGTCTCCTCGGTCGAGGGCGACCTCGCCGCGGGCGCGAACGCCGTCGACGTGTTCCGGGCAACCTTCCCGGCGGGCACGCTGTCGGGGGCGCCGAAGCCGCGGGCACTCGAGATCATCGACGAGCTCGAGCCCGCCCAGCGCGGCGTCTACGGCGGCGTCGTGGGCTACTTCGGCTTCGGCGGCGACGCCGACCTCGCGATCGCGATCCGCACGGCGACGATCTCGGGCGGCGTCGCCCGGGTCCAGGCCGGCGCCGGCCTCGTCGCGGACTCAGTCGCCGAGTCCGAGTTCGAGGAGTCCCAGAACAAGGCCGCTGCGCCGCTGCGCGCCGTGGCCATCGCCAACGCGATGCGGAGGGTTCCGTGAGCGGCGCGAGGGTCAAGTCGTATGCGCTCGTCGTCGGCCTCCTCGGCGCCGGTCTCGCGCTGCTGGCCTGGAGCCAGACCTGGTTCGAGCTGCACCTCACGGCGCAGGCCGATGCCGACGCCATCGCCGTCGGCGGGGCGGTGGCCTCGCCCGCACTGTCGGCGCTCGGGCTCGCCGGACTCGCGCTCGTCGCCGCCCTCGCGATCGCCGGTCCGCTCCTGCGGGTCGTGCTCGCGATCATCCAGGTCCTGCTCGGCGCGTCGATCATCCTGGCGAGCACGCTCGCGCTCGGCGATCCGGTCGGCGCGGTCGGGCCGGCCGTGACGGATGCCACGGGCGTGGCCGGTTCCGCGCCCACGGCCGAGCTCGTGGCATCCGCAGACCCCACGCTCTGGCCGACGATGGCCGTCGTCGGCGGCGTGCTCGTGGTGCTCGCCGGAATCGGCGCGCTCGTCACCGCTCGTCGCTGGCCCGGGTCGTCGCGGCGCTACTCCACGGCTCGCCTGGTCGACGCCGAGACCGGCGCCGCGGTGAGCCCCGACGAGGTCGCCCTCCCGCTCACGGACGCGCGCCGCAAGGCCTCCGACCGCGCCGTCGACGCATGGGACGAACTCAGTCGCGGCGACGACCCGACCGACGGCGACGGCGTGACGCCTGCTGCCGACCCGCCGCCCGCATCGGGCGATGACGAGCCCCGCGCCGCGCGCGAAGGCCACGACGACCCCAGCCGCTAGACTTGCGGCGACCCCCAAGCAACGAAGGAGCAACATGAGCACTGAGACCGCAGACCCCGGCCACGGACACTCGCCCGCGGCATGGACGGCCGTCATCATCATGCTCGTCGGCTTCACCGTGGGCACGTTCGCCTTCTGGTTCGAGCTGGCCTGGCTCGTCTGGGCCTCGGTGGGCATCGTCGTCATCGGGCTCGTGGTCGGCTGGCTCCTCGGCCGGGCCGGGTACGGCGTCGGCGGCGACAAGGTCGCCGCGAAGGCGCACTGACGCGTGCTCGCCGACCTGACGGCCAACTCGGTCGCCGACGCTCTCGCGCGCCGTGAGGTCCGCCCGCTCGACGTGGTCGAACGGGCGGCGCTCGATCGCGCACCGGCGCTCGACGCGCTCCTCGCGCTGCGCCCCGCCGGACACGTCAAGGTGATCGCCGAGATCAAGCGGGCGAGTCCCTCGCGCGGCCCGCTCGCGAGCATCGACGACCCCGCCGCGCTCGCCCGCCTCTACGAGCTCGGCGGCGCCAGCACCATCAGCGTGCTCACCGAGTCGCGCAGGTTCAAGGGCAGTCTCGAAGACCTCGAGGCGGTGCGCGCAGCCGTGGCGATCCCGGTGCTGCGCAAGGACTTCATCGCGACGCCGTACCAGGTGTTCGAAGCCCGTGCGGCCGGCGCCGACCTCGTGCTGCTCATCGTGGCCGCCCTCGACGACCGCACGCTGCGGGAGCTGTTCGAGCTCATCACCTCGCTCGGCATGACGCCGCTCGTCGAGACGCACTCCGCAGAAGAGCTCGAGCGCGCCGTCGCCGTCGGCGCACGCCTGATCGGCGTGAACGCCCGCGACCTCTCGACCTTCGAACTCGATCGAGACCTCTTCGGCCGGCTCGCCGACCGATTCCCCTCAGACGCCATCCGCGTCGCCGAGTCCGCAGTGCTCTCCGCTGCTGACGTCGCGCACTACCGCGCCGCAGGAGCGGACGCCGTACTCGTCGGCGAAGCGCTCGTCACGGGCGATCCGATGGCCAACCTCTCAGCTTTCCTGGCGGTGTGACATGGCGCTCAGAGCGCAGACCGGTCCGTACTTCGGCGACTTCGGCGGGCGCTTCGTGCCCGAATCCCTGATCGCAGCCCTCGACGAGCTCGGCGAGGCCTACGACCTCGCCAAGCTCGATCCCGCATTCGGCGAGGAGCTCGCCGAGCTCGGCCGCAGCTACACCGGCCGGCCCTCGATCATCACCGAGGTGCCGCGGTTCGCGAAACACGCCGGCGGCGCCCGCATCATCCTCAAGCGGGAAGACCTGAACCACACCGGCTCGCACAAGATCAACAACGTGCTCGGCCAGGCGCTGCTCACCAAGCGCATCGGCAAGACGCGCGTGATCGCCGAGACGGGTGCGGGCCAGCACGGCGTCGCCACGGCGACGGCGGCGGCGCTGTTCGACCTCGACTGCACGATCTACATGGGCGAGGTCGACACCGAGCGTCAGGCCCTGAACGTGGCCCGCATGCGGTTGCTGGGCGCCGAGGTCATCGCGGTCAGGAGCGGATCGCGCACCCTCAAGGACGCGATCAACGACGCGATGCGCGACTGGGTCACCAACGTCGAGACCACCAACTACATCTTCGGCACCGTGGCCGGGCCGCACCCGTTCCCCGAGATGGTGCGCGACTTCCAGAAGATCATCGGCGAGGAGGCACGCCAGCAGGTGCTCGACCTGACGGGCGCGCTGCCGACCGCCATCGCGGCCTGCGTCGGCGGCGGTTCCAACGCGATCGGGCTCTTCCACGCCTTCCTCGACGACCCCGAGGTCAAGATCTACGGCTTCGAGGCCGGCGGCGAGGGCGTCGAGACGCCGCGCCACGCGGCCACGATCACCAAGGGGCGCCCCGGCGTGCTCCACGGCGCGCGCAGCTACATGCTCCAGGACGACGACGGCCAGACCATCGAGTCGCACTCGATCTCCGCCGGTCTCGACTACCCGGGCGTCGGCCCTGAGCATTCGTGGCTCTCCGCCATCGGCCGCGCCGAGTACCGTCCGGTCACCGATGACGCGGCCATGCAGGCCCTGCGCCTGCTCACCCGCACCGAGGGCATCATCCCCGCGATCGAGTCCGCCCACGCCCTCGCCGGCGCCCTCGAGCTCGGACGCGAACTCGGCCCCGAGGCCACGATCCTCGTCAACCTGTCCGGCCGCGGTGACAAGGACATGGACACCGCCGCGACCTACTTCGAGCTCTACGACCAGGAGAACCCCAAGTGAGAACGGTCGCGCCCGTCATCGCCCGCCGCAACGAGGAGGCGAAGGGCGCCCTCATCGGCTACCTCCCCGTGGGGTTCCCGACGCTCGATGAGAGCGTCGAGGCCGCGGTCGCGCTCGTCGAGAACGGCGTCGACGTCCTCGAACTCGGCCTGCCGTACTCCGACCCCGTCATGGACGGCCCCGTCATCCAGGCGGCCACCCAGCAGGCCCTCGCGAACGGGTTCCGGCTCGCGCACGGCTTCGAGGCCGTGCGCCGCATCACCGAGCGGGTCGACGCTCCCGTGCTGATCATGACCTACTGGAACCCCGTCGTGCAGTACGGCGTCGAGCGCTTCGCGGACGATCTCGCCGCCGCCGGGGGAGCGGGCCTCATCACGCCCGACCTCATCCCCGACGAGGGGGCCGACTGGCTCGCGGCATCCGATCGCACCGGTCTGGACCGCGTCTTCCTCGCGGCGCCGACCTCGACCGACCCGCGGCTCGTGCAGACCATCGAGGCGAGCCGCGGCTTCGTCTACGCCGTCTCGACCATGGGCATCACGGGCGCCCGAGCCGACGTCGATGCGGCGGCCCGCACGCTGGTGGCCCGGCTCCAGGCGGCCGGCGCCGAGGCCAGCTGCGTGGGCGTCGGCATCTCCACCGCAGACCAGGTCGCCGAGGTGCTCGGGTACGCGCAGGGCGCCATCGTCGGCTCGGCGCTCGTTCGCGCCCTCGCCGAGGGCGGTGTCTCCGGAGCGGGGTCGCTCGCGGCCGAGCTCGCGCGCGGCACGCGTTCGGAGTGAAGTACGCTGACTGAGGCCCGAGTGGCCGAAGCCCCCGAAGAAAGGCAGCAGTCCGCGTGATCGCACCGCTGAGCATCCCGAGCCCCAGTCCCGAGTGGCAGTCGTTCCAGGTGGGACCGTTCACGATCCACATGTATGCGATCTGCATTCTGGTGGGCATCCTCCTGGCGGTCATCGTCACGTCGCGACGGCTCACCAAGCGCGGTGCAGAACCCGGCATCGTGCTCGACATCGCCCTGTGGGCGGTGCCGCTCGGCATCATCGGCGCCCGGTTCTACCACGTGTTCACGCACCCGAACGACTACTTCTACGAGGGCGCCAACATCTGGAACCCGTTCGAGTTCGGCGCCATCTGGAACATCTGGGAGGGTGGCAACGCCATCTACGGCGCCCTCCTCGGCGGCGCGGTCGGTGTGCTCATCGGCTGCCGCATCACCGGCATCCGCTTCCTGTCCTTCGCCGACGCGCTCGCCCCCGGACTCCTGCTCGCGCAGGCGGCCGGCCGCCTCGGCAACTGGTTCAACCACGAGCTCTTCGGCGCCCCGACCGACCTTCCGTGGGGCCTCGAGATCTCGTCCGACAACGCCGCCTTCCCTGCGGGGCTGGCCGACGGCACGCTCTTCCACCCGACGTTCCTCTACGAGATCGTCTGGAACCTCGCGGGCGTCGTCGCCATCCTGCTGCTCGAGCGCGCCTTCAACATGCGCTGGGGCCGCGCCTTCGCGGTGTACCTCATCTGGTACGGCACCGGACGCGCGTTCCTCGAGTCGATCCGCGTCGACCCGAGTGAGATGTTCCTGGGCATCCGCGTGAACGTCTGGGCCTCCTTCGCCGCCATCCTCGTCGGCATCGTGATGCTCCTCGTCCTGCGTCACCGGCACACCGGCGCCGAGCCGACTCCGTACGTCCCCGGGCGTGAATGGAAGGGCCCCGACGCTGCGCTAGACTCGGACGAAAATGAGTCTGACTCCGACTCTCTCGACAACGAGGTCGGGAGTGAGAACATCGAGGGCGAGACCGCAGCCACAAGCTCGCGCGGGTCCACCACGTCATAGGGCCCTCAACCTCGTTCTCCGACGCGGCGCCGCACCTCGCACCGCTACTCTCTCCGCTGGGCCGACGTCGTCCCCCGCTGCCACCTAGTTGATGAGGACGGTCACACGTGTCGCTCACTCCACCCTTCGCGAGGTTCGGTTCGATCCCCGCAGCCCAGGGCCTCTACGACCCTGCCGCCGAGAAGGACGCCTGCGGGCTCGCGATGGTCGCGACCCTTCGAGGCACCGCCGGTCACGACATCATCGCCACCGCGCTCGATGCGCTGCGCCACCTCGAGCACCGCGGTGCGGTCGGTTCCGACGCCGGCACCGGTGACGGCGCGGGCATCATCACGCAGATCCCCGACGAGTTCCTGCGCGCGGTCGTCGACGTCGAACTCCCCGCCGCAGGCTCGTACGCCGTCGGCAACGCGTTCCTCCCGCTCGACCCGAGCCTGCGCAGCACGATCAAGCAGCAGTTGCGCAAGATCGCGGTCTCCGAGGGCCTCGAGGTCATCGCCTGGCGCGAGGTGCCCGTGCGCCCCGAAGAACTCGGCTCGCTCGCCCGCGCGGCGATGCCGGCGGTGCACCAGCTCTTCGTGCAGTCGGCCGCCACGACCGACGGCGACGAACGCCTCTCGGGCATCGCACTCGACCGCCTGACGTTCCGCCTGCGCAAGCGCGCGGAACGTGAACTCGAGCTGTACTTCATGTCGCTCTCCAGTCGCACCATGGTCTACAAGGGCATGGTCACGACGCTGCAGCTCGAGCCGTTCTACCCCGACCTCTCCGACGAGCGGTTCGCCTCCAAGCTCGCGCTCGTCCATTCCCGCTACTCGACGAACACCTTCCCGTCGTGGCCGCTCGCGCAGCCGTTCCGCATGATCGCGCACAACGGCGAGATCAACACGATCCAGGGCAATCGCAACTGGATGCGTGCGCGGCAGTCGCAGCTGGCTTCGGAGGTGCTCGGCGACCTCGACCCGATCCTGCCGATCGTCACCCCGGGTGCGAGCGACTCCGCGTCGTTCGACGAGGTGGTCGAGCTGCTGACCCTCGCGGGCCGCAGCCTTCCGCATGCCGTCATGATGATGGTGCCCGAGGCGTGGGAGAACCAGACCGAGATCACGCCCGAACGCCGCGCGTTCTACGAGTACCACTCGATGATCATGGAGCCGTGGGACGGCCCCGCGGCGATCGTCTTCACCGACGGTTCCCTCGTGGGCGCGACGCTCGACCGCAACGGGCTCCGCCCGGGCCGATACGTCATCACCGACGACGGCCTCGTCGTGCTCGCGAGTGAGATCGGCGTGCTCGAGGTCGCCCCGTCGCGCGTCGTGCGCAAGGGAAGGCTGCAGCCCGGTCGCATGTTCCTGGTCGACACCGAAGCGGGTCGCCTCATCGAGGATGACGAGATCAAGTCCGAGCTCGCGGCATCCGAGCCATGGGGCGATTGGCTCGAAGAGGGACGCATCCGCCTCGCCGAACTGCCCGAGCGCGAGCACATCGTGCACCCGCCGGCCTCGATCAACCGGCGCCAGCGCACCTTCGGCTACACCGAGGAAGAGGTGAAGATCCTGCTCGCCCCCATGGCGCGCACGGGTCAGGAGCCTCTCGGCGCCATGGGGTCCGACACCCCGATCGCCGTGCTGTCGCAGCGCCCGCGTCTGTTGTTCGACTACTTCACGCAGCAGTTCGCCCAGGTCACGAACCCGCCGCTCGACTCGATCCGCGAAGCCGTGGTGACCTCGCTCGGCACCTCGATCGGCCCAGAGGGCAACCTGCTCACAGCGTCGCCCGCACATGCGAGACAGGTCGCACTCGACTTCCCGGTCATCGACAACGACGAGCTCGCGAAGATCGTGCACATCGATCCGCGCAGCGGCGGCGCCCGCACGACGAAGACGCTCAAGGGCCTCTATCGGGTCGACGACGGGCCGGAGGCCATGCGCGCCAGGCTCGACGCGCTGTGCGACGAGGTCGACCAGGCCATCGAGGAGGGGGCGCGCTTCGTCGTGCTCAGCGACCGCGACTCCACCGCGGAGCTCGCGCCGATCCCGTCGCTGCTCATGCTCTCGGCCGTGCACCACCACCTGATCCGCTCAGAGACCCGCATGAAGGTCGGTCTCGTGGTCGAGGCCGGCGACGTGCGCGAGGTCCACCAGGTGGCGCTCCTCATCGGCTACGGCGCCTCCGCGGTCAACCCGTACCTCGCCATGGAGACGTGCGAATCCCTCGTGCGCAGTGGCGTCATCACCGGCATCTCACCCGAACAGGCCGTGCGCAACGTCATCAAGGCGCTCGGCAAGGGCGTGCTGAAGATCATGTCCAAGATGGGCATCTCGACGATCTCCTCCTACGCCGGTGCGCAGGCGTTCGAAGCGGTCGGCCTCGCGCAGGACTTCATCGACGAGTACTTCACCGGCACGGTCTCGAAGCTCGGCGGCGTCGGCATCGACGTGATCGCTGCCGAGAACGTCAGCAGGCACCGACTCGCGTACCCGCAGGATGTCGCCGTGCGCGCGCACGAACGACTCGCGACGGGTGGCGAGTACCAGTGGCGTCGCGATGGCTCGCCGCACCTGTTCAACCCCGAGACGGTGTTCCGCCTGCAGCACTCGACCCGCAACCGGCGGTACGACGTGTTCCGCGAATACACGTCGCTGGTCGACTCCCAGGCCGAAGAGCTCATGACGCTGCGAGGTCTCTTCACGCTGCGCACCGGCACCCGGCCGGCCGTGCCGCTCGACGAGGTCGAATCGGTCGAGTCGATCGTCAAGCGGTTCTCGACCGGTGCGATGAGCTACGGCTCGATCTCGAAGGAGGCGCACGAGTCGCTGGCGATCGCCATGAACCGCCTCGGCGCCAAGTCGAACACGGGCGAGGGCGGCGAAGACCTCGACCGCCTACTCGACCCCGAGCGCCGCAGTGCGATCAAGCAGGTCGCGTCGGGCCGCTTCGGCGTGACGAGCATGTACCTCACGCACGCCGACGACATCCAGATCAAGCTCGCCCAGGGCGCCAAGCCCGGCGAGGGCGGGCAGCTGCCGCCGACGAAGGTGTACCCGTGGGTCGCGCGCACCCGCCATGCGACGGCCGGCGTCGGACTGATCTCGCCGCCACCGCACCACGACATCTACTCGATCGAGGACCTCAAGCAGCTCATCTTCGACCTCAAGCGCGCGAACCCCAAGGCTCGCGTGCACGTGAAGCTCGTGAGCCAGTCGGGCATCGGCGCGGTGGCGGCCGGCACGGCCAAGGCCCTTGCCGACGTCATCCTGGTCTCCGGCCACGACGGCGGCACTGGCGCGAGCCCGCTCAACTCCCTCAAGCACGCGGGCACCCCGTGGGAGCTCGGCCTGGCCGAGACGCAGCAGACGCTCATGCTGAACGGCATGCGCGACCGTGTGGTCGTGCAGGTCGACGGTCAGCTCAAGACGGGCCGCGACGTCGTCATCGGCGCCCTCCTCGGTGCCGAGGAGTTCGGCTTCGCGACCGCGCCGCTCGTCGTGCAGGGCTGCGTCATGATGCGCGTCTGCCACCTCGACACCTGCCCCGTCGGCGTCGCCACCCAGAACCCCGAGCTGCGCAAGCGGTTCACGGGCAAGCCCGAATTCGTCGTGAACTTCTTCGAGTTCATCGCGCAGGAGGTGCGCGAGTACCTCGCCGAGCTCGGCTACCGCTCGCTCGACGAGGTCATCGGACGACGGGAGCTGCTCGACATCGCCCGCGCCGTCGACCACTGGAAGGCGTCCGGCCTCGACCTGACCCCGGTGCTCGTCGGACCCGACTTCACCGACTCCGAGCCCCGCCGCAACCTGCGCCAGCAGGACCACGAGCTGGAGGAGCACTTCGACAACGAGCTCATCCGGCGCAGCGCGGTCGTGCTCGAGCAGGGCGGCACGATCGAGATCGAGCTTCCCGTCAAGAACACCGCGCGCGCCGTCGGCACGATGCTCGGCCACGAGGTGACCGTGCGGCGCGGGGAGCACGGCCTCCCGGCCGGCTCGATCGACGTCACCCTCACCGGGTCGGCGGGTCAGAGCCTCGGCGCCTTCCTGCCGAGCGGCATCACGCTCCGGCTCGAGGGCGACTCCAACGACTACGTCGGCAAGGGACTCTCGGGCGGCCAGATCGTGCTGCGCCCGGCGCGCGACAGCACCTTCGACGCCGAGCGTAACGTCATCGCCGGCAACGTCATCGGCTACGGCGCAACGAGGGGCAGCATGTTCCTCCGCGGCATCGTCGGCGAGCGGTTCCTCGTGCGCAACTCCGGTGCCTCGGCAGTCGTCGAGGGCGTCGGCGACCACGCGCTCGAGTACATGACCGGCGGCCTCGCCCTCATCCTCGGCGAGACCGGCCGCAACCTCGGAGCCGGCATGTCCGGGGGCACCGCCTATGTGCTCGGCCTTCGCGAAGAGCGCGTCAACCGCGAATCGCTGAGCTCGGGAGAGCTCGAGCTGCATCCGCTCGGGAGCGCCGACCGCGAGATCGTGCGCGACCTGCTCGAACAGCACGTCGCGAACACCGACTCGACCGTGGCCGCAGACCTGCTCGCTGCAGGCGACGCCGCGTTCGATCGCTTCACCAAGGTGCTGCCGCGCGACTACGCCGCAGTGCTCCGCACCCGCCAGAGCGCGGTCGACGAGGGGCTCGACCCCGACGGCGACGTGGTCTGGACCCGAATCCTGGAGGTGACGGGTGGCTGACGTGACGATGGTCCCGACTCGACCTGTTCCCACGAACTGCATGGAGGTGACGGGTGGCTGACCCGAAGGGCTTTCTGAAGGTCACCGAGCGCGAGCTGCCGAAGCGGCGTCCCGTGCCGGTGCGCATCATGGACTTCAAAGAGGTCTACGAGCAGGGCGATCCCGCCCAGCTCCGGCGCCAGGCCGGGCGCTGCATGGACTGCGGCATCCCGTTCTGCCATCAGGGCTGCCCGCTCGGCAACCTGATCCCCGAGTGGAACGACCTGATGTACCGAGGCGAGGGCCGCGCCGCCGCCGACCGCCTCCACGCGACGAACAACTTCCCGGAGTTCACGGGCCGGCTCTGCCCGGCCCCGTGCGAGTCCTCCTGCGTGCTCGGCATCAACCAGCCGGCCGTCACCATCAAGCAGGTCGAGGTCTCGATCATCGACCAGGCCTTCGGCAGCGGTTGGGTGCAGCCGCAGCCTCCGGGGCGCCTGACCGGCAAGACGGTCGCCGTCGTCGGCTCCGGCCCCGCGGGCCTCGCAGCAGCGCAGCAGCTGACACGAGCGGGCCACACGGTCGCCGTCTACGAGCGCGACGACCGCATCGGCGGACTCCTGCGCTACGGCATCCCCGACTTCAAGATGGAGAAGAAGCACATCGACCTGCGCATCGCGCAGATGACCGCCGAGGGCACCCGCTTCCGGGCGGGCGTCGACATCGGCGTGGACATCACGTGGGATCAGCTGCGGGAGCGCTACGACGCCGTCGTGGTCGCGACGGGTGCGATGGTGCCCCGCGACCTGCCGATCCCCGGCCGCGACCTGCCCGGCGTGCACTTCGCCATGGAGTACCTCACGCAGTCGAACCACCACGTGGCGGGCGACGAGGTCTTCGACCAGATCACGGCCGAGGGCAAGCACGTCGTCGTCCTCGGCGGCGGCGACACCGGCGCCGACTGCATCGGCACGGCGCACCGCCAGGGTGCGCTCTCGGTCACGAACCTCGCGATCGGCAAGCAGCCCGGCGAGGCGCGTCCCGAGCACCAGCCGTGGCCGGTGCACCCCACCGTGTTCGAGGTGCAGAGCGCCCACGAAGAGGGGGGCGAGCGCCAGTACCTCGTGTCGACGGTCGAGTTCCTCTCGAACGACAACGGCGAGCTCCGCGCGATCCGCGTCGCCGAGACCGAGTTCCTCGACGGCCGCCGCGTGCCCAAGGCCGGAACCGAGCGGGAGATCCCGGCCGATCTGGTGCTCCTGGCCCTCGGATTCACCGGCCCCGAGACCGAGCTGGTCGACGACCAGATCCACCTCCCGGTCGACGCCCGCGGCAACTTCGCGCGCGGCGCCGACTACGCGACCTCGCAGCCCGGCGTGTTCGTCGCGGGCGACGCCGGTCGAGGGCAGTCGCTCATCGTCTGGGCCATCGCAGAGGGCCGTGCTGCGGCATCCGCCGTCGACCGGTACCTTGAAGGCGAGACCGATCTCCCGAGCCCCGTGGCGGCGACGGCACGCGCGTTCGCCATCTGACCACGGTGCGCCGACGGCGTACCACCCGATAACAACCCCCGCGTTCCCGCGCGGAGACAGCTTGGAGCACAACCACATGAGACGAGCGAAGATCGTCGCCACCCTCGGGCCGGCGACATCGAGCTACGAACAGATCCGCGCGATCATCGATGCGGGCGTCGACGTGGCGAGGATGAACCTCAGCCACGGCAGCTACGACGTCCACGAGGGCGTGTACCAGAACGTGCGGAAGGCCGCGAACGACAGCGGCAAGGCCATCGCCGTGCTGGTCGACCTGCAGGGCCCGAAGATCCGCCTCGGCAAGTTCGCCGACGGCCCGCACGACCTCGCCGAGGGCGACATCTTCAAGATCACGACCGAAGACGTGGTCGGCACCAAGGAGCTCGTCGGCACGACGTTCAAGGGACTGCCCCACGACGTCAAGCCCGGTGACTTCCTCCTCATCGACGACGGCAAGGTCCGTGTCGAGGTCGTCGAGACCGACGGCGTCGTGGTCACCACGAAGGTCATCGTCGCCGGCCCGGTCTCGAACAACAAGGGCATCAACCTCCCGGGCGTCGCGGTCAACGTTCCCGCACTCTCCGAGAAGGACGAGGCCGACCTGCGCTGGGGCCTCGAGCTCGGCGCAGACCTCATCGCGCTCTCGTTCGTCCGCAATGCGGCCGACATCGAGCGCGTGCACGAGATCATGGACGAGGTCGGTCGTCGCGTTCCCGTCATCGCCAAGGTCGAGAAGCCGCAGGCCGTCGACGCGCTCGAGGAGATCGCCGAGGCCTTCGACGCCATCATGGTCGCCCGTGGCGACCTCGGCGTCGAACTGCCGCTCGAAGCCGTGCCGATCGTGCAGAAGCGCGCGGTCGAGATCGCCCGTCGTCTCGCCAAGCCGGTGATCGTGGCGACGCAGATGCTCGAGTCGATGATCCACAGCCCGGTTCCCACGCGCGCCGAGACCTCGGACGTCGCGAACGCCATCCTCGACGGCGCCGACGCGGTCATGCTCTCGGGTGAGACCAGCGTGGGGGAGTACCCGGTCATCACGGTGCAGACCATGGCCCGCATCGTCGAATCGACCGAGAAGCACGGCCTCGAGCGCATCGCGCCGCTCGGCACGAAGCCGCGCACCCAGGCCGGCGCCATCACGCTCGCGGCGGTCGAGGTCGCGGACTTCGTCGAGGCGAAGTACCTCTGCGTGTTCACCGAGTCCGGTGAGACCGTGCGTCGCATGTCGCGTCTGCGTTCCGACATTCCGATCCTCGCGTTCACGCCCGATCCCGCGATCCGTCGCCGCATGGCGCTGAACTGGGGCGTCGAGTCGTTCGTCGTCGATCGTGTCACCCACACCGATCAGATGGTCGGCCAGGTCGACGACGCGCTGGCCCGCACGGGCCGCGCCGAGAAGGGCGAGAAGGTCGTCATCATCTCCGGTTCCCCTCCTGGGATCCCCGGCACCACGAACGACGTGCGCGTGCACGTCGTCGGCGAGGTGCTCTGAACCGAGGTGCTCCGAGCCGAACGGCTCCGAGCATGACGAAGGCCCGGTCGATCCCGCCAAGGGATCGACCGGGCCTTCGGCGTCCGTGCGAAGAGCGCCGTCATGTCGCGCGGCAGGGCATCGGTGTGGGCCACTGAGGCGACGCAGGGTTCGGCGAACCCCACGTGATCGTGGTGCCGGTGGTGGGGGTCGAACCCACACGCCCTCTCGGGCAAAGCATTTTGAGTGCTCCGCGTCTGCCATTCCGCCACACCGGCCAGAGGCCTCGCTCAGAATACCGTAGGCTTTGCAGCGTGACTGACACCGAAATTACCCAGCCGGCACCGCGCCGCGTCGTCGTGGCGGAGGATGAGTCGCTCATCCGTCTCGACATCGTCGAGATCCTGCGCGACAACGGCTACGAGGTCGTCGGAGAGGCGGGTGACGGTGAGACCGCGGTCGCGCTGGCCACCGAGCTGCGTCCCGACCTCGTCATCATGGACGTCAAGATGCCGCAGCTCGACGGCATCTCCGCCGCGGAGCGCCTCTCGAAGGGCCACATCGCCCCGGTGGTGCTGCTCACGGCCTTCAGCCAGAAGGAGCTCGTCGAGCGCGCGAGCGAGGCGGGTGCGCTCGCCTACGTGGTGAAGCCGTTCACGCCCAACGACCTTCTCCCGGCGATCGAGATCGCCCTCGCCCGCTACGCGCAGATCATCGCGCTCGAGGCCGAGGTCGGCGACCTCGTCGAGCGCTTCGAGACGCGCAAGCTCGTCGACCGGGCGAAGGGCCTGCTCAACGAGAAGATGGGACTCACCGAGCCCGAGGCGTTCCGCTGGATCCAGAAGGCCTCGATGGACCGTCGCCTCACCATGAAGGACGTCTCGCAGGCCATCATCGAACAGCTGGCCGCCAAGAAGTAGCCACCACGAACGAACGACGGATGCCGCGACGAGACCCCTCGTCGCGGCATCCGTCGTCCTCGGAGTCGTCGTGACCGCCCGGCGGTGATCGACTGTCGGTGCCCGCTTGTAGGCTTGGCGGGTGCCAGACGCTGACAAGCCCACCCTTCTCGTGATCGACGGCCACTCGCTGGCCTTCCGCGCCTTCTACGCCCTGCCGGTCGACAGCTTCACGACCCGCGACGGGCAGCACACGAACGCCATCCACGGCTTCCTGTCGATGCTGCTCCTGCTGCTCGCCAACGAGAAGCCGTCCCACCTCGCGGTCGCGTTCGACAAGTCGCGCGCCTCGTTCCGCACACGGGAGTACCCCGAGTACAAGGGCACCCGCGGCGAGACGCCCGTCGAGTTCAAGGGCCAGGTCCCTCTGCTCCAAGACGCCCTGAAGTCGATGGGCATCGTGACCCTCGAGAAGGACGACTTCGAGGCCGACGACATCCTCGCCACCCTCGCCGAACGCGGGCGCGCAGACGGCTACCGGGTGCTGCTCGTCTCGGGTGACCGCGATACGATCCAGCTCGTCAACGACGATGTCACGCTGCTCTACCCGAACACGCAGGGCGTCTCGCAGCTCAAGCGCTACGACCCCGCCGCCGTGACCGAGCGGTACGGCATCCGCCCCGAGCAGTACCCCGACATCGCGGCGCTCGTCGGCGAGACGAGCGACAACCTCATCGGCATCTCCAAGGTCGGCGAGAAGACCGCCGTCAAGTGGCTCGGCCTCTACGGCGATCTCGACGGCATCCTCGAGCATGCCGACGAGATCAAGGGCGTCGTGGGGCAGAACCTCCGCGACCAGCGCGAGAACGCGATCCGCAACCGCAGGCTCAACCGCCTCGTGACCGATGTCGAGCTCGACGTCGAGCTCGACCAGCTCGAGGCACGGGCCATCGACCTCGACGAGGTGCGTCCGATCTTCGAACGCCTCGAGTTCCGCACGCTCCTCGAGCGCCTGACCAAACTCGTCGCCGAAGCCGGCGGAGAGGGCACCGCGGGCCCTGCCGTCGGTGCCGCCCCCTCCACCGCGGAGCCTGCCTCGGCCGCACCCGTCGCACCCGCTCCGGTCGACCTCGCGGGCGATGCGCTCGCGGCCTGGCTCGACTCGGCGAAGGCGGCGGAGCCCGCCGGTCTGGGGCTCAGCCTCGAGGTGCTCGACGGCCGGGTGATCGGTGCCGGCCTCGCGACCGCGACGGCGACCCTGCGCCACAGCTGGCGCGCCGGTTCCGCCGAGTCCGCGCCGTTCGTCGAGTGGCTCGCGAGCGATGCGCCAAAGGTCATGACCGATGCGAAGGCGCAGCTCGAGGCGGCGGCGAGATCGGGGCTCACGGTGGGCGGGCTCGTGCTCGACACCCTCGTGGCCGGGTGGCTGCTGCGGCCCACCCTCACCGAGAAGTCGCTCGCCGACCTGGTCGACCGGCACCTCGGCGAGACGCTCCCGCAGGCCGACCCCGCCCTGCTCGTGCCCGAAGAGGGCTCCGACGCCGGTGCGCCCGAGTTCGCCTGGTACACGCTCCGGCTCGCGCCGGTCGTGCTGAGCGCGCTGCCCGAGAGCACGCGTCAGCTGCTGGCCGACGTCGAGATGCCGCTCGTGCCCGTGCTCGCGGCCATGGAGCTGCGCGGCGTCACCGTCGATCACGACGAACTGGCGAGCCTGTCCTCCGAACTCGGCGATCGGGCCGCGGCCCTGGCCGCCGCCGCGTACGCCGAGATCGGTCGCGAGGTGAACCTCGGGTCGCCCAAGCAGCTCCAAGAGGTGCTCTTCGACCAGCTCGCGATGCCGAAGACGCGGGCGACGAAGACCGGCTACACGACCGATGCGAGCGCCCTCGCCGATCTGCAGGAGTCGAACCCGCATCCGTTCCTCGGGTACCTGCTCGAGCACCGCGACGCCACGAAGCTCCGTCAGATCGTCGAGTCGCTCGACAAGTCCATCGCGAGCGACGGGCGCATCCACACGTCCTACGGCCAGATCGGCGCGGCGACGGGCCGCATGTCCTCGAACGACCCCAACCTGCAGAACATCCCGACCCGCACCGAAGACGGCCGGCGCATCCGCAAGGCATTCCGGCACGGCGTCGACTACGTCGAGCTCCTCACCGCCGACTACTCCCAGATCGAGATGCGCATCATGGCGCACCTGTCGGGCGACCCCGGACTCATCGAGGCCTTCAATGCCGGCGAAGACCTGCACCGATTCGTCGGCGCGCGCGTGTTCTCGGTCGATCCGGCCGACGTGACGCCGCTCATGCGCACGAAGGTCAAGGCGATGTCCTACGGCCTCGCCTACGGTCTGAGCGCATTCGGCCTCTCGAAGCAGCTGCGCATCGACCGTGCGGAGGCGACGCAGCTCATGAAGGAGTACTTCGAGCGGTTCGGCGCCGTGCGCGACTACCTCCGCGGCGTCGTCGAGCAGGCCCGCATCGACGGCTACACCGAGACGATCTTCGGGCGTCGTCGACCATTCCCCGACCTCACGAGCCCGAACCGCGTGCACCGCGAGAACGCGGAGCGCGCGGCCCTCAACTCGCCGATCCAAGGCTCTGCCGCCGACATCATGAAGCTCGCGATGACCACGGTCGAGACCGAGATCGCCGCGCGCGGCATGGCGAGCCGAATGCTGCTGACCGTGCACGACGAGCTCATCTTCGAGGTCGCACCCGGTGAGTCGGAGGTGCTCGAGGAGGTCGTCCGCGATCGCATGGCCAACGCCGCCGACCTGCTCGTGCCGCTCGACGTGTCGGTCGGCCGCGGCAGCGACTGGGAGGACGCCGCGCACTGAGCAGTGCGGTCACCCGAGCAGGCCCGTCGCGTCCCCGATGCGGCATGCGCCCGACTCGGTGCCTGTCGTAGGCTCGTCCTCATGGCTTCGAGTGAACGCACCCCGACCGACGTCGATCGCATCGCAGAGGAGTGGGTCGACACCCTCGTCGAGCTCCAACCGACGCTCGGCACGTACATCGGGCGCACCGACGCCGACTCGCGGTTCGGCGACTACTCGCCCGAGGGTCTCGAGCGAGCGGACGAGGCCGCGCGCCGGGTGATCGCGAAGCTCGACGCCGCCACACCGGTCGACGAGGTCGACGCGGTGACGGTGGCCGACCTGCGCAGTGAGCTCGCCCTCGAGGTCGAGGCGCATCAGCTCGGTCTCCCGCTGAGGGACCTCAACGTGATCGCGAGCCCGGCGCAGGAGATCCGCGAGGTGTTCGACCTCATGGCTGCCGATTCCGAAGACGACTGGGCGAGCATCTCCACGCGCCTGAAGGCGCTGCCCGATGCCCTCGACGGGTACGTCAGCACCCTGCGCCTCGGCATCGAGCGCGGCACCGTGCCCGCGAAGCGACAGGTCCGCGAGGTCGCGAAGCAGGCCCGCAAGCTCGAGCAGGCCGACGGCTTCTTCGGCGAATTCGTCGGCGGTGCGCCCGACGCCGTCTCGCCCGCGCTGCGCGGAGACCTCGGCGCCCGCGCCGCCGGTGCCGCCGAGGCCTACGGGCGGCTCGCCGAATTCCTCGAGCAGGAGCTCCTGCCCGCCGCGGGCGGCGCCGACGCGGTCGGCCGCGAGATCTACGCGCTCCGATCGCGTCACTTCCTCGGCGCCGCGATCGACCTCGACGAGACGTACGAGTGGGGCATCGAGGAGCTCGCACGCATGGTCGCCGAACAGGAGGCCATCGCCCAGGAGATCCTGCCCGGGGCATCCGTTCACGAGGCCATCGCGTTCCTCGACGGCGACCAGCGACGCAAGCTCCACGGCACCGACGCGCTGCAGCGCTGGATGCAGGAGGTGAGCGACCGCGCCGTCGCCGAGCTCGGCGCCACGCAGTTCGACATCCCCGAGCAGATCCGCACGCTCGAGTGCATGATCGCGCCGACGCAGTCCGGCGGCATCTACTACACCGGCCCCACCGACGACTTCAGCCGGCCGGGGCGCATGTGGTGGTCGGTACCCGAGGGCGTCACCGAGTTCGACACCTGGCGCGAGCTCACGACCGTCTACCACGAGGGCGTCCCGGGCCATCACCTGCAGATCGGCCAGGCCGTCGTGAACCGGGGCCGCCTCAACACGTGGCGTCGGCAGTTGGCCGGCACGTCGGGTCACGCCGAGGGATGGGCGCTGTACGCCGAGCGCCTCATGCAGGAGCTCGGATACCTCGACGACCCCGCCGACCGTCTCGGCATGCTCGACGGCCAGCGCATGCGAGCGGCCCGCGTCGTGCTCGACATCGGCGTGCACCTCGGCAAGCCGCGACCCGACGGTCAGGGCGTCTGGACGGGGGAGTACGCGTTCGAGTTCCTCGGCGAGAACGTCAACATGAACCAGGGGTTCATCGACTTCGAGGTGAACCGCTACCTCGGCTGGCCCGGCCAGGCGCCGTCGTACAAGGTCGGGCAGCGCATCTGGGAGCAGCTCCGCGACGATGCGCGCCGGCGCGAGGGCGACGCGTTCGACATCAAGGAGTTCCACCGTCGAGCACTCGATCTCGGCGGCGTCGGGCTCGACACGTTGCGTTCGGCCCTGCTCGGCTGAGCCGTGACATCCGTCATCGGATGCCGCGACGAGGCCTTCGATCGCGTCGACACGCCCGGGTTGCCGACTGGAGCCGCGGTCGGCTAGGATTGAATGTCACTTCTGTGACGATCCTGTCCGCATGCCCATCGCGGAACCAACATATCGCTCTCCCTCGCGATGGGCTCGATTTTGTCCTTTACGGAGCATTCACTACATGACAACCGCAACGACCAAGGCACCCAAGCAGGTCGCGATCAACGACATCGGATCTGCTGACGATTTCCTCGCCGCGGTCGAGAAGACTTTGAAGTTCTTCAACGACGGCGACCTCATCGAGGGCACCGTCGTGAAGATCGACCGCGACGAGGTTCTCCTCGACGTCGGCTACAAGACCGAGGGCGTCATCCCCTCGCGTGAGCTTTCCATCAAGCACGATGTCGACCCCAGCGAGGTCGTCGGCGTCGGCGACACCGTCGAGGCGCTCGTTCTCCAGAAGGAGGACAAGGAAGGCCGCCTCATCCTGTCCAAGAAGCGTGCGCAGTACGAGCGCGCGTGGGGCGACGTGGAGAAGATCAAGGAAGCCGACGGCGTCGTGACCGGTACGGTCATCGAGGTCGTCAAGGGCGGCCTGATCGTCGACATCGGCCTCCGCGGCTTCCTCCCGGCGTCGCTCATCGAGCTCCGCCGCGTGCGCGACCTCACGCCGTACCTCGGCCAGGAGATCGAGGCGAAGATCCTCGAGCTCGACAAGAACCGCAACAACGTGGTGCTCTCGCGCCGCGCGCTCCTCGAGCAGACGCAGTCCGAGTCGCGTTCGACCTTCCTCGCCAACCTGCACCCGGGCCAGATCCGCAAGGGCGTCATCTCGTCGATCGTCAACTTCGGTGCGTTCGTCGACCTCGGCGGCGTCGACGGTCTCGTCCACGTCTCCGAGCTCTCGTGGAAGCACATCGAGCACGCCAGCGAGGTCGTCGAGGTCGGCCAGGAGGTCACCGTCGAGGTGCTCTCCGTCGAGCTCGACCGCGAGCGCGTCTCGCTGTCGCTCAAGGCGACGCAGGAAGACCCGTGGCAGGTGTTCGCCCGTACCCACGCGATCGGCCAGGTCGCTCCGGGCAAGGTCACCAAGCTGGTTCCGTTCGGTGCGTTCGTTCGCGTCGCAGACGGCATCGAGGGCCTCGTGCACATCTCGGAGCTGTCGGGCAAGCACGTCGAGCTCGCAGAGCAGGTCGTGTCGGTCGGCGAAGAGGTCTTCGTCAAGGTCATCGACATCGACCTGGAGCGTCGTCGCATCTCCCTCTCGCTGAAGCAGGCGAACGAGGGCGTCGACCCCGAGGGCACCGAGTTCGACCCGGCGCTCTACGGCATGCTCACCGAGTACGACGAGCAGGGCAACTACAAGTACCCTGAGGGCTTCGACCCCGAGACCAACGAATGGCGTGAGGGCTTCGAGGCCCAGCGCGAGAAGTGGGAGCAGGACTACGCTGCCGCTCAGGAGCGTTGGGAAGCCCACAAGAAGCAGGTCGCCCAGGCGAGCGTCGCGGCTGCCGCCGACGACTCGTTCGGTGCAGCTGCCGCTGCTTCGTACTCGAGCGACACGGCCGGTGCCGGCACGCTCGCAGACGACGCATCGCTCGCCGCGCTTCGCGAGAAGCTCTCGAGCAACTAGTTCGGATCCGTTCCGCACACGGAAGGCCGGTCCCCTCGGGGGCCGGCCTTCCGGCGTCTCCGAGGCATCCGCTGCTCGCCCTGGGCGTCCAGGGCGGTTCGAACCGGATCCCGGCGCAGAGGCACGCGTCGCGCCCGCCGGGGGATCGCTAGAGTGAGAGCGTGTACCTGATCGGCCTCACGGGCGGAATCGCCTCCGGAAAGTCCACCGTCGCCAGACGGCTCTACGAGCACGGCGCCGTGCACATCGACGCGGACCAGTTGGCCCGTCGCGCGGTGGAGCCCGGCACGCCCGCGCTGGCGGCGATCGTCGACGCATTCGGCGATGGAGTGCTGCAACGCGACGGCAACCTCGACCGCGCGCGGCTCGGCGAGCTCGTCTTCAGCGACGAGCCGGCGCGCGAGCGACTCAACGCGATCGTGCACCCCGCGGTGCGCGAGCTCGCGGCGAAGCAGTTCGCGAAGGTCGAGCAGAGCGACCCCGATGCCGTCGTCGTGTACGACGTGCCGCTGCTCGTCGAGGCATCCGTCGACCATCCGTTCGACCTGATCGTCGTGACGAGCGCACCCCGGCGCACGCAGGTCAGGCGCCTGGTCGAGGAGCGCGGACTCGACCCCGTGCAGGCCGAGGCCCGGGTCGACGCGCAGGTCGCCAACACGCAGCGACTGGCGATCGCGGATGTCGTGATCGACACCGACGGCACGCTCGGGCACACCATGAGCCAGGCGGATGCCCTGTGGGGCCGAATCGTCGACGAGGTCGCCGCGCGACGCGGCCGGGGCGCGAGCTGACGCTGCCGGGCGGGCTCGAGCCGGTCTGTGGATTCGCCGGTGCCGGCCGTCGTGTCGGAGGTCGAACCTAGACTGGATGGCATGCAGGCCACCCGATCCGTCCGACCGTTCGAGGTCGTCAGCGAATACGTTCCGAGCGGCGATCAGCCGGCGGCGATCGCCGAGCTCGCCGGCCGAATCAACGCCGGCGAGACCGATGTCGTGCTCCTCGGCGCCACCGGCACGGGCAAGTCGGCCACGACCGCATGGCTCATCGAGCAGGTCCAGCGCCCGACCTTGGTGCTGGCCCACAACAAGACGCTCGCGGCGCAGCTGGCGACCGAGTTCCGCGACCTCATGCCGAACAACGCGATCGAGTACTTCGTCTCGTACTACGACTACTACCAGCCAGAGGCCTATGTGCCCCAGACCGACACCTTCATCGAGAAGGACTCCTCGGTCAACGCCGAGGTCGAACGGCTCCGGCATTCCACGACGAACTCGCTGCTCAGTCGACGCGACGTCGTCGTGGTCTCCACGGTCTCGTGCATCTACGGCCTCGGCACGCCAGAAGAGTACCTGAAGGCCATGATGCCGCTGCAGGTCGGCCAGCAGGTCGACCGTGACTGGCTCATCCGCAAGTTCGTCTCGATGCAGTACCAGCGCAACGACGTCGAGTTCTCGCGCGGCACCTTCCGAGTGCGCGGCGACACCATCGAGATCATCCCGGTCTACGAGGAGCTGGCGATCCGCATCGAGATGTTCGGCGACGAGATCGAGGCGCTCTACAGCCTCCACCCCCTCACCGGTCAGGTCGTGGCCAAGCTCGATGCCGTGCCGGTGTTCCCGGGTTCGCACTACGTCGCGAGCACCGATGTCATGCAGCGGGCGATCGGCACCATCCGCATCGAGCTCGAGGAGCGGCTCGCCGAGCTCGAACGCGAGGGCAAGCTCCTCGAGGCGCAGCGGCTGCGCATGCGCACCACGTTCGACCTCGAGATGATGGAGCAGATCGGGTTCTGCTCCGGCATCGAGAACTACTCGCGGCACATCGACGGCCGGGCGCCGGGGGAGGCGCCGCACTGCCTGCTCGACTACTTCGCCGACGACTTCCTCGTCGTCATCGACGAGTCGCATGTCACCGTGCCGCAGATCGGGGCGATGTACGAGGGCGACTCCTCGCGCAAGCGCACGCTCGTCGAGCACGGGTTCCGGCTCCCGAGCGCGCTCGACAACCGCCCGCTCAAGTGGGACGAGTTCAAGAACCGCGTCGGCCAGAAGGTGTACCTCTCGGCCACGCCCGGCCGATACGAGATGGGCATCGCCGACGGTGTCGTCGAGCAGATCATCCGCCCGACGGGGCTCGTCGATCCGCAGATCGTCGTCAAACCGTCGAAGGGTCAGATCGACGACCTTCTCGAAGAGATCCGGGTCAGGGCCGAGCGCGACGAGCGCGTCCTGGTCACGACCCTCACGAAGCGCATGGCCGAAGAGCTCACCGACTACCTCACCGAAGCCGGTGTCCGGGTGCGTTACCTGCACTCCGACGTCGACACGCTCCGCAGGGTCGAACTGCTGACCGAACTCCGGGCCGGGGTCTACGACGTCCTCGTCGGCATCAACCTCCTCCGCGAGGGCCTCGACCTGCCCGAGGTCTCGCTCGTGGCGATCCTCGACGCCGACAAGGAGGGGTTCCTCCGGTCGTCGACCTCGCTCATCCAGACCATCGGCCGTGCCGCCCGAAACGTCTCGGGCGAGGTGCACATGTACGCCGACGTGCTGACCGATTCGATGAAGTCCGCCATCGACGAGACCGAGCGGCGTCGCGAGCGCCAGCTCGAGTACAACCGCGTGAACGGCATCGATCCGACACCGCTGCGCAAGCGCATCGCCGACATCACCGATGTGCTCGCCCGCGAAGAGGCCGACACCGCCGCACTGCTCGCGGGCCGTGACGCCCGCAAGAAGGCTCCTGTGCCGAACCTCCGGCGCGAGGGCATCGCGGCCGAGGGCGCGAACGACCTCGAAGAGCTCATCCGCGACCTCAACGATCAGATGCTCATCGCGGCGGGCGAGCTCAAGTTCGAGCTCGCGGCCAGGCTCCGCGACGAGGTGTCCGAACTCAAGCGCGAGTTGCGGCAGATGGAGAAGGCCGGACACCTGGGCTGAACCGAAGACGCCCGGGGCCGGATGGCTCGCGCGGCCCCGAATCGAACGTATGTTCGCTCAGAGCACGTGCCGTCGAGGCATCCGTGTCGGTGGTCGTCCTTAGACTCGTAGGGTGCCAGTTTCACGTCTCGATGCCCATTCGCGCCTGAGTGTCCGCGGTGCGCGCGTACACAACCTCCGGGACATCGACGTCGAGATCCCACGCGACGCCATGGTCGTGTTCACGGGGCTCTCCGGTTCCGGCAAGTCCTCCCTCGCGTTCGACACGATCTTCGCCGAGGGCCAGCGGCGCTACGTCGAGTCCCTCTCGGCCTACGCCCGCCAGTTCCTCGGGCAGGTCGATCGCCCAGACGTCGACTTCATCGAGGGCCTGAGCCCCGCAGTCTCGATCGACCAGAAGTCGACGAACCGCAACCCGCGCTCCACGGTCGGCACGATCACCGAGATCTACGACTACATGCGTCTGCTCTGGGCCCGCATCGGCGTGCCGCACTGCCCGGTGTGCGGTGAGCGCATCCAGCGGCAGACCGTGCAGCAGATCGCCGATCAACTCATGCAGCTCGAGCCCACGACGCGTTTCCAGGTGCTGAGCCCCGTGGTGTCGCAGAAGAAGGGCGAGTTCGTCGACCTCTTCCGAGAGCTCGCAGCAGGCGGCTACTCTCGTGCGGTCGTCGACGGCGAGCTCATCCGGCTCGACGAGCCGCCGAAGCTGAAGAAGCAGGTCAAGCACGACATCTCCGTCGTCGTCGACCGGCTCGTCGCCGGGCCCGACGTGCTCGGCCGGCTCACCGACTCGCTCGAGACCGCACTGCGCCTCACCGACGGCCTCGTGCAGATCAACTACGTCGACCAGACCGGCGACGACGCATGGGAGATGTTCTCCGAGAAGCTCTCGTGCCCGAACCAGCACCCGATCCAGCTCACCGAGATCGAGCCGCGCACGTTCTCGTTCAACGCCCCGTTCGGCGCGTGCCCCGAGTGCTCGGGCCTCGGCACCCGCATGGCCGTCGACGAAGACCTGCTGCTCGGCGACCCGGCGCTCAGCATCGCCGAGGGCGTCATCATCCCCTGGACCTCCCAGGGCAAGAGCCTCTACAACTACTACGAGAAGCTGCTCAAGGGCCTTGCCCGCGATCTCGGGTTCTCGCTCGACACACCCTGGCAAGATCTCGACGCCTCGGCCCAGGCGGCCGTGCTGCGCGGCGACAACTTCGAGGTCAAGGTCAAGTGGCGCAACCGTTACGGCCGCGAGATGAGCTACACGTCGGGCTTCGAGGGCGTCGTGCCGTACATCGAGCGGCAGTACCTCCAGGCCGAGACCGATGCGCAGCGCGTGCGCTGGTCCGAGTACCTCCGCGAGGTGCCCTGCTCGGTCTGCGGCGGCAAGCGCCTCAAGCCCGAGGTGCTCTCGGTGCTCATCCACGACGCGAGCATCGCCGACGTGGGCCTCCTGAGCCTCACCGACGCCCGCGCCTTCATGGATCGGCTCCAGCTCACCGATCGCGAACAGGCCATCGCCGCACAGGTGCTGCGCGAGATCAAGCTCAGGCTCGACTTCCTCATCCGCGTCGGGCTCAGCTATCTCGACCTCGCGAGGGCCGCGGCCACCCTCTCGGGCGGCGAGGCGCAGCGCATCCGTCTCGCGACCCAGATCGGCTCCGGGCTCACCGGCGTGCTCTACGTGCTCGACGAGCCGAGCATCGGCCTCCACCAGCGCGACAACCGCCGGCTCATCGACACCCTCGTCGCCCTGCGCGATCTCGGCAACACGCTGATCGTCGTCGAGCACGACGAAGACACCATCCGCACCGCCGACTGGATCGTCGACATCGGACCGGGCGCCGGCGTGAACGGCGGCACCGTCGTGCACTCCGGCAGCTACGAGGACCTCCTCGCCAACACCCGATCGCTCACCGGCGACTACCTCTCGGGGCGAAAGGAGATCCCGATCCCCGAGACGCGGCGTCCGATCGACCCCGAACGCATGATCTCGGTGCACGGCGCCGCAGCCAACAACCTCCGCGGCGTCGACGTCGACTTCCCGCTCGGGGTGTTCACCGCGGTCACCGGCGTCAGCGGTTCGGGCAAGTCCTCGCTCGTGAACGACATCGTCTACCGGGTGCTCGCGAACCGGCTCAACGGCGCGCGCAAGCTGCCCGGCAAGCACCGTCGGGTCACGGGCCTCGACCAGCTCGACAAGGTCGTGCACGTCGACCAGGCACCGATCGGTCGCACGCCGCGCTCGAACCCGGCCACCTACACGGGCGTCTTCGACCGCATCCGCACGCTGTTCTCCGAGACGACCGAGGCGAAGGCCCGCGGGTACCTGCCCGGCCGGTTCAGCTTCAACGTCAAGGGCGGGCGCTGCGAGGCGTGCTCGGGCGACGGCACGATCAAGATCGAGATGAACTTCCTCCCCGACGTGTACGTCGCCTGCGAGGTCTGCGGTGGTCAGCGGTACAACCGCGAGACGCTCCAGGTGCACTACAAGGGCAAGAACATCGCCGAGGTGCTCGAGATGCCGATCAGCGAGGCCGCCGAGTTCTTCGAGCCGATCTCCGCGATCCACCGCTACCTCAAGACGCTCGTCGATGTCGGACTCGGCTACGTCCAGCTCGGTCAGAGCGCCACGACGCTCTCGGGCGGCGAGGCGCAGCGCGTGAAGCTCGCGACCGAGCTCCAGCGCCGGTCGAACGGCCGCAGCGTCTACGTGCTCGACGAGCCGACGACGGGCCTGCACTTCGAAGACGTGCGCAAGCTCCTGAAGGTGCTCGGCAAGCTCGTCGACAAGGGCAACACGGTCATCGTGATCGAGCACAGCCTCGACGTCATCAAGTCCGCCGACTGGGTCATCGACCTCGGCCCCGAGGGCGGTTCCGGCGGTGGCCAGATCGTCGCCACGGGCACGCCCGAAGACGTCGCCGCGGTGGGCGAGAGCCACACCGGCACCTTCCTCCGCGAGATCTTCGACGCGGCGACGACACGAGTCGACGTCGCCAGCTGACCTCGATGAGCGACGCGCTGCCGTACCGCCCGAAGGCGGGGGAGATCCCGACCGAGCCGGGGGTCTACCGATTCCGCGACGCGGATCGCCGCGTGCTCTACGTGGGCAAGGCGAAGAACCTGCGCGCCCGCCTGTCGAACTACTTCGCCCCGCTGCGCACGCTCCACGAACGCACCCGGCGCATGGTGACGACGGCCTCCTCGGTCGAGTGGACCGTGGTGGGCAACGACGTCGAGGCCCTCCAGCTCGAGTACACCTGGATCAAGGAGTTCGACCCGCCGTTCAACGTCAAGTACCGCGACGACAAGTCGTACCCGTATCTCGCGGTCACCCTCGCCGATGAGGCCCCGCGCGCCATCGTCACGCGCCGCAGCGGCATCCCGGGGGCACGGTACTTCGGCCCGTATCCCAAGGTCTGGGCGGTCAACGAGACGCTCGAGCTGCTGCTGAAGCTGTTCCCGATCCGCACCTGCAAGGATTCCGACTACCGGCGGGCGATGGCCTCGGGCCGCCCATGCTTCGCCGGCCAGATCGGTCGCTGCTTCGGACCCTGCTCCGGCACGGTCTCGATCGAGGAGCACCGCGCGAACGTCGACCGGTTCGTCTCGTTCATGACGAACCAGGACCGCCGCATCGTCGACGAGCTCCAGCACCAGATGCTCGAGGCATCCGCTCGTCTGGAGTTCGAGACCGCCGCGCGCCGTCGCGACCAACTGCAGGCCGCGACGGAGTTCTTCGAGAAGAGCGCCGTGGTGCTGCGCGACGACGTCGACGTCGACGTGTTCGGCATCGAGCACGACGAGCTCGCGGCCGCGGTGCAGATGTTCATCGTGCGCGGCGGTCGCGTGCGCGGCGTGCACTCGTGGACGGTCGACAAGGAGCTCGACGTGCCGCTCGGAGAGCTCGTCGACTCGGTCGTGCAGAACGCGTACGGTGCAGACCTGCACCCGGGCCGCGAGGTCGTCGTGCCCGAACTGCCAGACGACGCCGATGCGCTCCAGGCCTGGCTGAGCGGCCGCGCGGAGCGCAAGGTGCGGCTGAAGGCCGCCCAGCGCGGCGACAAGGCCGCCCTGCTCGCGACGGCGACGCAGAACGCGAAGCAGTCGCTCATGCTCTACAAGACCCGTCGCAGCGCCGACTTCACCACGCGCTCGCGGGCCCTCGAAGACATCCAGGAGGCGCTCGGCATGGCCGATGCGCCCCTGCGCATCGAGTGCTACGACGTGTCGCACCTGAGCGGCACCAACATCGTGGCATCCATGGTCGTGTTCGAAGACGGCCTGCCCCGAAAAGACGAGTACCGCCGCTTCACGATCGCGGAGTCCACCGACGACACCGATTCGATCCACCAGGTGCTCACGCGCCGGCTCGCGTACCTCGCGGGCACCGCCACCGATGAGGTCGAGGCGGATGCCGCGGAGCAGGGCCCGGTGCGGCGCTCGAAGTTCTCGTACCGGCCGAACCTGCTCGTCGTCGACGGCGGCCAGCCGCAGGTCGAGGCCGCGGCACGTGCGCTCGAGGAGTCCGGCGTCGAGGGCATCTACCTGTGCGGCATCGCCAAGCGCCTCGAAGAGATCTGGACCCCTGACGCCGACTACCCCGTGATCCTGCCGCGCAACAGCGATGCGCTGTTCCTCTTCCAGCGAGTGCGCGACGAGGCGCACCGGTTCGCGATCACGCATCAGCGTCAACGCCGCAAGCGCGACATCTCCTCGGTCCTCGCCGAGATCCCGGGCCTCGGGCCGGCACGCATCAAGGTGCTGCTCCGGCACTTCGGATCCGTGAAACGCCTGCGCGCGGCATCCGTCGACGAGATCTCGGGCGTCGACGGCTTCGGGCCGACGCTCGCGGTGGTCGTGCACGGCCATCTCCGCTCCTGAGCGGCGTCGCAAGCCGGGTAGGCTGGGGTGTCGACGTGCGCGGAAGGGGAACCGAGACGATGGCAACCGAGTTCGAGCACCAGGAGATGCTGATCGTCACCGGCATGTCGGGCGCCGGCCGTTCGACCGTCGGCAATGCGCTCGAAGACCTCGGCTGGTACGTGGTCGACAACCTCCCGCCCCAGATGCTGCGACCGCTGGTCGAGCTCGTCGAGCGGGCGGGCGCCTCGCTCCCGCGCATCGCGGCCGTCGTCGACATCCGCGGTCGCGACTTCTTCCCCGAACTGCGCGAGATCATCCAGGCGCTGCGCACGGGCGTGAACGTGCGGGTCGTGTTCCTCGACGCGACGGATTCCGTGCTCGTCCGGCGCTTCGAGGCGGTCCGCCGCCCGCATCCGCTGCAGGGCACGGGCACGCTCCTCGACGGCATCGGGGCGGAGCGGTCGCGCCTCGCCGAGCTGCGCGAGGCCGCCGATCTCGTCGTCGACACCTCCGAACTGAACATCCACCAGCTCGCGAACCTCATCACCGACACGTTCGCCGAGGCGGGCCGGGCCGGCGTGCAGGTCACGCTGCTCAGCTTCGGGTTCAAGTACGGGCTGCCCACCGACGCCGACCTGGTGGCCGACGCCCGATTCCTGCCGAACCCGTTCTGGGTCACCGAGCTGCGAAACCTCACCGGCGAGGATCCCGCGGTGTCCGAATTCGTCCTGGCGCAGGAGGGGGCTCATGAGTTCATCTCCGCGTACGTCACGGCGCTGAAACCGGTGCTCGCCGGATACCAACGCGAGAACAAGGGTCACGCCACCATCGCGGTCGGATGCACCGGCGGCAAGCACCGCTCGGTCGCCGTCGTTCGCGAGCTCGCCGAACGTCTCGCCGACGTGCCCGGCATCGCCGTGAGCATGCGGCACCGCGACCTCGGTCGCGAATGAGCTCGGCCGAGTCCGAGCAGAGTTGTCCGGGGCGAACGCCCCATCCACCCACAGGAAGGATCACGAGGTGGCATTGACCGCGGATGTGAAAGAAGAGCTCGCGCGCGTCGAGGCGTCCAAGACCAGCGTCCGAGCGGCCGAGCTCGCGTCGGTGCTGCGCTTCGCCGGAGGGCTGCACATCATCTCGGGTCGCATCGCGATCGAGGCCGAGCTCGACTCCCCGACGACCGCGAAGCGCGTCACGAGGGATCTCGGCGAACTCTACGGGGTGCGACCGGATGTCTCGGTCATCGCGCCGTCCGGCGTGAGGCGTACGAACCAGTTCCTGCTGCGCGTGCTCGACGGCGGCGAGACGCTCGCGCGTCAGACGGGCCTGCTCGACGCCCGTCGCAGGCCGGTGAGGGGTCTTCCGAACAAGCTCACGACCGGCTCGCGCGACGAGGTCGCGGCGGTCTGGCGCGGTGCGTTCCTCGCCCACGGCAGCCTGACCGACCCGGGCCGCTCGGCGGCCCTCGAGATCACCTGCCCCGGCAACGAGACCGCGATGGCGCTCGTCGGCGCCGCCGGACGCCTCGGCATCTCCGCCAAGGCGAGGGAGGTGCGCGGCGTGCATCGGGTGGTCATCCGCGACGGCGAGGCGATCAGCGCGATGCTCTCCCTCATGGGCGCCACGTCCACCGTGCGCAACTGGGAGGAGCTGCGCCAGCGCCGCGAGGTCCGGGCCACGGCCAACCGACTCGTCAACTTCGACGACGCGAACCTCCGGCGATCCGCGCAGGCGGCGGTCGCGGCCTGCGCGCGCGTGCAGCGCGCCATGGAGCTGCTCGGCGACGACATCCCCGAGCACCTGAAGTACGCCGGCGAGCTCCGGCTCGCCCATCGTGACGCGAGCCTCGACGAGCTCGGCCACCACGCCGAGCCCCCCATGACGAAGGACGCCGTCGCCGGCCGCATCCGCCGGCTGCTGGCCATGGCCGACAGCCGTGCCGCGGCACTCGGCGTGCCGGGCACCGAGGCGAGCCTTCCGGCGGACCTCGACGACGTCTGAGTCGCCGAAGGGCGAACGAACCGCATCGACGGATGTCGCGGCATCCGTCGCTTCGCGCTGCCTTCGTCTCGACGTCATCCGGCGTCAACCCCCGGCCGCGAGCATCGGTGCCGGGCATAGACTCGAATGCGCAGCCGCGGAACACCGGGCAGAGGCCCGGAACGCCCGGCATCTGACAAGGAGAAGCAATGGCTGACTACACCCTCCCCGATCTCGCCTACGACTACGCGGCACTCGAGCCGGCGATCAGCGGCACGATCATGGAGCTGCACCACTCGAAGCACCACCAGGCGTACGTGACGGGTGCGAACACCGCGCTGGCCCAGCTCGCCGAGGCGCGCGAGACGGGCAATCTCGCCAACGTGAACAAGCTCGAGAAGGACCTCGCGTTCAACCTCGGCGGCCACGTGAACCACTCGATCTTCTGGACGAACCTCTCGCCCGACGGCGGCGACAAGCCCACGGGCGAGCTCGCCTCGGCCATCGACGACGAGTTCGGCTCGTTCGAGAAGTTCCAGGCGCACTTCACGGCGACCGCGCTCGGCGTGCAGGGCTCCGGCTGGGCCGTGCTCGCCTGGGACTCGCTCGGGCGGCGCCTGATCATCGTGCAGTTCTTCGACCAGCAGGGCAACCTCCCCGCCGGCATCGTGCCGCTGCTCATGCTCGACGTGTGGGAGCACGCGTACTACCTCGACTACCGCAACGTGCGCGCCGATTACGTGAAGGCGTTCTGGACCATCGCCGACTGGGACAACGTGCAGAAGCGCTTCGCCGCAGCAAACGAGAAGACCTCAGGGCTGCTGCTACTGTCGTAGTCGTCGGCGGTGTCCTCGGGTACCGCCCGGGGACACCGCTGTCCGATCATTCCCAAAAACCGCGCTCGTGCGCACCGTCAATTCAGGAGACATCCGTGTCTGTAAAGATCGGCATCAACGGCTTCGGCCGCATCGGCCGCAACTACTTCCGCGCTGCACTCGCCCAGGGCGCAGACCTCGAGATCGTCGCGGTCAACGACCTCACCGACAACAAGACGCTCGCGCACCTGCTCAAGTACGACTCCATCACGGGCCGTCTCGACGCGACCGTCGACTACGACGACGACAACATCATCGTCAACGGCACCGCCATCAAGGCGTTCGCGGAGCGCGACCCCGCGAACCTCCCGTGGGGCGAGCTCGGCGTCGACATCGTGATCGAGTCGACCGGCTTCTTCACCAAGGCGGCCGACGCCCGCAAGCACATCGAGGCCGGCGCGAAGAAGGTCCTCATCTCGGCGCCCGCGACCGATGAAGACGCCACGTTCGTCATGGGCGTCAACGAACACGAGTACGACCCGGCGAACCACCACATCATCTCGAACGCGTCGTGCACCACGAACTGCCTCGCCCCGCTCGCGAAGGTGTTCAACGACACGTTCGGCATCGAGCACGGCCTCATGACGACGGTCCACGCCTACACGGCCGACCAGAACCTGCAGGACGGCCCCCACAAAGACCTCCGTCGCGCGCGTGCCGCCGCCATCAACATCGTCCCGACCTCGACCGGTGCGGCCAAGGCGATCGGTCTCGTGCTGCCCGAGCTCGTCGGCAAGCTCGACGGTTTCGCCCTGCGCGTGCCGGTTCCCACCGGCTCGATCACCGACCTCACGGTCACGACCAAGAACCCGGTCACCGTCGACGAGATCAAGGCCGCATACAAGGCTGCCGCCGAGGGCCCCATGAAGGGCATCCTCAAGTACACCGAAGACGACATCGTCTCCAGCGACATCGTCACCGACCCGCACTCGTCGATCTTCGACGCCGGCCTCGTGCGCGTCATCGGCAACCAGGTGAAGCTCTCGAGCTGGTACGACAACGAGTGGGGCTACTCCAACCGCCTCGTCGACCTGACCGAGTACGTCGCCGAACGTCTCTGAATCGAGCAATCGTGACCCTGCGAACGATCGAAAGCCTCGGTTCGCTCGCCGGAACACGCATCGTCGTCCGTTGTGACCTCAACGTTCCTCTCAAGGACGGGATCATCACGGACGACGGTCGTGTTCGGGCGTCGCTGCCGACACTCACCGCGCTGACCGACCAGGGTGCGAGGGTGGTCGTGGTCTCGCACCTCGGCCGCCCCGACGGCGCACCCGATGCGAAGTACAGCCTCGCGCCCGTCGCCGCCCGCCTCGGCGAGCTCGTCGACGTACCGGTCTCCTTCGCGACCGACACCGTCGGCGACGACGCCACCGCCAAGGTCGAGGCCCTGGGCGACGGCGAGCTCCTCGTGCTCGAGAACCTGCGGTTCAACCCCGGTGAGACCTCGAAGAACGAGGCGGAGCGCACCGCCTTCGCGGGCGAGCTCGCCGCCTTCGCCGACAAGGTCGTCTCCGACGGCTTCGGCGTGGTGCACCGCAAGCAGGCGAGCGTGTTCGAGCTCGAGGAGCTCCGTCCGAGCGCCGCGGGCCTGCTCATCGCCTCCGAGCTCGACGTGCTCGACCGGCTCACCGAGACGCCCGAACGCCCGTACGCGGTCGTCCTCGGCGGTTCGAAGGTGTCCGACAAGCTCGGGGTCATCGCGCACCTGCTTCCCCGCGTCGACACGCTGCTGATCGGTGGCGGCATGCTGTTCACCTTCCTCGCGGGCCAGGGCCACAAGGTCGGGTCGAGCCTGCTCGAGGCCGACCAGATCGAGACGGTCAAGGGCTACCTCGCCGAGGCCGCCGAGCGGGGCGTCTCGATCGTGCTGCCGACGGATGTCGTCGTGGCGGCCTCCTTCTCGGCCGACGCCGAGCACGTGGTCGCCGCGGCCGACGCCATCGAGGAGACGCCGTTCGGTGCATCCGGACTCGGCCTCGACATCGGACCCGAGACCGCAGCGACCTTCGCCGAGCACATCCGCTCCTCGAAGACGGTGTTCTGGAACGGGCCCATGGGCGTGTTCGAGCTCGCGCCGTTCGCCGCGGGCACGCGCGCGGTGGCACAGGCGCTCACCGAGGTCGACGGCCTCAGCGTCGTCGGCGGCGGCGATTCCGCCGCAGCCGTGCGTCAGCTCGGATTCAGTGATGACCAGTTCGGTCACATCTCGACGGGCGGAGGCGCCAGCCTCGAGTTCCTCGAGGGTAAGAAACTCCCCGGCCTGGAGGTCCTCGGATGGCAGTGAAGCGTACCCCGTTCATCGCGGGCAACTGGAAGATGAACCTCGACCACCTGCAGTCGATCGCGTTCGTGCAGAAGCTCGCGTGGTCGCTGGCCGACGCGAAGCACGATCCGGCCGACGCCGAGGTCGCGGTGTTCCCGCCGTTCACCGACATCCGTTCGGTGCAGACGCTCGTCTCGGCCGACTCGCTGCCGATCGCCTACGGTGCTCAGGATGTCTCGGCCCACGACTCTGGCGCGTACACGGGTGAGATCTCCGGCGCGTTCCTGTCGAAGCTCGACTGCGCGTACGTGATCGTCGGCCACTCCGAGCGGCGCACGCTGCACGGGGAGACCGACGCGGACATCAACGCGAAGGTCCTCGCCTCGCACCGGCACGGCATCGTGCCCGTCGTGTGCGTGGGCGAGACGGCCGAGGACCTCGAGGCCCACGGCCCGAGTGCCGTGCCAGTCGCCCAGCTGAAGGCCGCCCTCGACGGCGTCGACGCCTCGAAGGGGCTCGTCATCGCCTACGAGCCGGTCTGGGCGATCGGCTCCGGTCAGGCCGCGACGCCGCAACAGGCCGAACAGGTCTGCGAGGCGCTCCGCGGCGTGCTCCGCGAGCTCTTCGGCGACGACGTCGCCGAAGCGACGCGCGTGCTCTACGGCGGCTCGGTGAAGGCGGCGAACATCGCCTCCTTCCTGCGCGAGCCGAACGTCGACGGCGCGCTCGTCGGCGGTGCGAGCCTCGACATCGACGAGTTCTCGAGCATCGTCCGATTCAAGAAGCACGTCGGCGCCTGAACACCACGGCGGGGCCGGGAGCGTGTGCTTCCCGCCCCGCCGCGTTCGTCCGGCTATACTCGATTGTCGGCACCGACCCCCTCTGTCGTGCCCGGAAAGGTTCACCGTGGAGATTCTCCAGGTCGTCCTGCAGGTGCTGCTCGGTATCACGAGCCTCCTGCTGACGCTGCTCATCCTGCTGCACAAGGGCCGCGGCGGCGGTCTGTCCGACATGTTCGGCGGCGGCGTCACGTCCAGCCTCGGCGCGTCGGGGGTCGCCGAGCGCAACCTCAACCGCATCACCGTGATCCTCGGACTCGTGTGGGTGACGTGCATCGTGGTGCTCGGCCTCATCACCAAGTTCGACAGCGGACTCTGACGGGGGCGGCAGCATGGCTTCAGGGAACAGCGCCATCCGTGGCTCGCGCGTCGGTGCGGGCCCCATGGGCGAGCAGGATCGGGGTTTCCACGCCGATCGCGTCGCGATCAGCTACTGGGACGCCCAGGGCAATGAGACGGTGCGGTACTTCGCGGCGAACCTCCCCGAGGAGGAGATTCCCGAGATCATCGACAGCCCGTCCACCGGCCTGCCCGCCGGTCGCGACAAGGAGAACCCGCCGTCGGTCTCGAAGCTCGAGCCCTACAAGACGCACCTCGCATACGTGAAGGAGCGTCGCTCCGACGAAGAGGCCGCAGCACTGCTCGACGACGCGCTCACGCAGCTGCGCCAGCGTCGCGGTCAGGCGCCGAAGGACTGATCCCTCCTGGCATCCATGTCGGATGCCGAGGGAGTGACGAAGGGGGCGAGCCGACGGCTCGCCCCCTTCGTCGTACTCGCCGACTCAGTAGTCGCGCGCGATGAGCTCTTCGGGAACCTCGGCTGCGGCATCCGAGTCGACGAAGAAGACGGTGCGCCGGCGGCCCTTGATGCCCGCGACCGGTACCTCGTCACGGCTCGCGCCGGCCAGGGCGAGTCCGAGCGCCGACGCCTTGTCGGCACCGGCGAGCACGAGCCAGATGCGCTGGGACGCGTTGATCACGGGGCGGGTGAGGCTCAGCCGCTCGGGCGGCGGCTTGGGGGAGTTGCGCACCGCGATCACCGGACGGTCGGTGACCTGGATGCCGGAACGATGCGGGAACAGTGAGGCGATGTGCCCGTCGGGTCCGACGCCGAGGAAGGTGATGTCGAAGGCCGGTGCGTCGGCGCCGTCGCCGTGGGCGGCGAGCTCCTTCGCATAGGCCTCGGCGGCCTCATCGAGCGTCAGGCCGGCATCGGATGTCGCGAAGCGGTGCACGTTCTCGCCGGGCAGGTCGAGGTCGTCGAGCAGCGCATCGTCGGCGACCCGGTCGTTGCGTTCGGCGTCGCCCGCGGGCAGCCAGCGCTCGTCGCCCCACCAGAAATGCACGCGCGACCAGTCGATGCTGGTGCGCGCCGGGGACGCGGACACCGATGCGAGCACCGCACCGGCCATCGAGCCGCCGGTCAGCACGACGTGGGCGACGGGCTGATCGTCGAGGATGTCGAGCATCTTGGTGATGAACCGTGCCGCCACCGAACTCGCGAGCGCCCCCTTGTCGGGGTGGACGAGGACGCGTCGTTCGTTGGTCATGCGGGGACTCCTTCGCCCTCGGTGGTGCCGAGCAGCGCGAGGCCGCTCCTGATCACCTCACCGTACAGCTCATCGGGATCGAGGCGGCGCAGTTCGTCTGCCAGGCAGTCGCGGAGGTTGCGACGCGGCAGGGCGACGTCGTGCAGCGGCTGGCCCGGCTGACGCAGGGTGGCGACACCGGGCACGTCGCGGATGAGTTCGACGATGCCGCTCGGGCGCACGAGCTGCACGCCGTGGATGCCGTGCGAGCCCTGTTCGATGCCCGTGAGCTCATATGCCGTCGCCGTGTCGAGCTGCAGGCGCAGCCAGGCGGCGAGCAGCGTCGTCGAGGGGGAGTCGACCGCGCCGGTGACGCTCACGCTCGTGATCGGCTCGTACGGCGGCTGGTCGAGCACGGCGGCGAGCTGCGCACGCCACAGCGTGAGCCTCGTCCACGCGAAGTCCGCATCGCCGGGCGTGTAACTGGCGGCGAGGGCCTGCAGGGCCTGCTGCGGATCGGGCTGCGCCGAGGCATCCGTGATGCGGCGCTGTGCGATGCGCCCGAGCGGCGAGGTTCCGGGCACCGCCGGCGCCGAACCGGGCCACCAGGTCACGACGGGCGCGTCGGGCAGGAGAAGCGCCATGACGAGGCTCTCCTCGTCGCGCGCCACGGCGCCGTGCGCACGGAGCACGATGACCTCGCTCGCCCCGGCGTCGCCGCCGACGCGGATCTCCGCATCGAGGCGAGGTGCCGTGTCGGCGGGCTCGTCGGGGTCGGTCGCGACGACGATCACGCGCATCGGGTGCTCGCGCGAGGCGTCGTTCGCGGCCTCGATCGCCTCTTCCTCGATGCCGGGCGTCGTCGCGATGACGAGCGTCAGCACGCGACCGAGCGCGACGACGCCGTTCTCCTCGCGGATCTTGACGAGGGACTTCGACACCTTGCTCGTCGTGGTGTCGGGAAGGTCGACGATCACGGGCGCCTCCAGGTTCGGCCGTCGCGGGCGAGCAGGGCGTCGGCGGATGCCGGACCCCACGTGCCGGGTCGGTACTGCTCGGGCTGGCCCTGCGTGGACCAGAACTCCTCGATCGGGTCGAGGATCTTCCAGGAGAGCTCGACCTCCTCCTGGCGGGGGAAGAGCGGCGGATCGCCGAGGAGCACGTCGAGGATGAGCCGCTCGTAGGCCTCGGGGCTCGCCTCGGTGAACGCGTGGCCGTAGCCGAAGTCCATGGTGACGTCGCGCACCTGCATGCCGGCGCCCGGAACCTTCGAGCCGAAACGGATCGTCACGCCCTCGTCGGGCTGGACCCGGATCACGAGTGCGTTCTCACCGAGCTGCGAGGTCTGGCTGTCGGCGAAGAGCTGCTGCGGCGCCCGCTTGAACACCACGGCGATCTCGGTGACGCGACGGCCGAGCCGCTTGCCTGCTCGAAGGTAGAACGGCACGCCCGCCCAGCGGCGGGTGCCGATGGTGAGCTTCATCGCCGCATAGGTCTCGGTCAGCGATTCGGGGTTCATTCCGTCTTCGTCGAGGAATCCGACGACCTCCTCGCCGCCCTGCCATCCGCCCGCGTACTGGCCGCGGGCGGTGCCCTCTGCGAGGTTCTCGGGCAGGCGGACGGCAGCCAGGATCTTCTCCTTCTCGGCGCGCAGGTCGGCGGCGTCGAAGGAGATGGGCTCCTCCATCGCCGTGAGCGCGAGGAGCTGGAGCAGGTGGTTCTGGATGACGTCGCGCGCCGCGCCGATGCCGTCGTAGTAGCCGGCTCGGCCGCCCACGCCGATGTCTTCGGCCATCGTGATCTGCACGTGGTCGACGAAGTTCGCGTTCCAGATCGGCTCGTAGAGCTGGTTCGCGAACCGCAGGGCGAGGATGTTCTGAACCGTCTCCTTGCCGAGGTAGTGGTCGATGCGGAACACCGAGTCGGGCGGGAAGACCGAGGCGACGACGTCGTTGAGTTCACGGGCCGTCTGCAGGTCGGAGCCGAACGGCTTCTCGATGACCACGCGACGCCACTGGGAGTCGTGCTGCTCGGTCAGGCCCGAGCGCTTCAGCTGCTCGGTCACGAGCGGGAACGACTTCGGCGGGATCGAGAGGTAGAACGCGTGGTTGCCCATGGTGCCGCGGTCGGTGTCGAGGGTCTCGACGACCTGTCGCAGGCGGTCGAACGCAGCGTCGTCGTCGAAGTCGCCCTGCACGAAGCGGATGCCTCGTGCCAGCTGCTTCCAGACGTCTTCACGGAACTCGGTGCGGGCGTACTGCCGCACCGAGTCGTGCACGACCCGCTCGAAGTCCTCGTCGTCCCAGGCGCGCCTGGCGAAGCCGACGAGCGCGAAGCCGGGAGGGAGCAGGCCGCGGTTGGCCAGGTCGTACACGGCCGGCATCAGCTTCTTGCGCGACAGGTCGCCCGTCACGCCGAAGATGATGAGGCTCGAAGGGCCGGCGATGCGATTGAGCCGGTAGTCCTTCGGGGACCGCAGCGGATTCTCCGTTGCGGAGATGTGTGCCGGAGGCATGTGGACCCTTCCTGGATCAGCCGATGGCGTCGAACAGCGCCGCGAGGTCGGTCGCGGGGTCGGTCAGCGTGAGCGTGAGCACGGGGCGCCCGTGCTCCGCGAGCACGCTCGAGTCGCCGGAGGCCTGTGCGGCGATGAGCTCGCCGAACGTGAACGGCCGCTCGGGGATCGAGAGGTCGTCTGCAACGGACTGCGCGAGCTGCAGGAACACGCCGACCGCCGGCCCGCCCTTGTGGAACTGCCCGGTCGAGTGGAGGAACCGGGGGCCCCAACCGAAGGTGACCGGCCGGCCCGCCTTCTCGGCGAGGCGCGCCCGGATCTGCTCGACCTCGGGGTGGGCGACGCGATCGACGTACGCCTGCACCGAGAGGTATCCGTCGGCGGGCAGTTCCTCGAGGAGCACCTCGATCGCCGAGGCGAGGTCGCTCGACGCGCCGATGACCTCCGGCGTGCCCCGCACCTCGATGCCGGCCTCGACGAACGCGGCAGGCGTCGGCTCGGGGCGGGCGTCGAGCAGGCCGCGGGCCGCGATCTTCGCGGATTCCACGTCGGGCTGGTCGAACGGGTTGATGCCGAGCAGACGGCCGGCGACCGCCGTGGCGTACTCCCACACGAGCAGCTGCGCGCCGAGCGTGCCGGAGACGCGGATCTCGTCGGTGCCGTCGTCGACGAGGATGTCGTCGCCCGCGTCGTCGACCACGCGCACGACCTGGAGGTCGGCCAGGTCGGCGCCCAGTTCGGGCGCGCCCTTCTCGAGCACGACGGGGAGGATGCCGGTGCCCTCCTTGCCGGTGGACTCGGCGATGAGCTGCTCGGCCCAGTCGGCGAATCCGACGATGTGCGTGCCGTCGGCGACGATCGCGAGCTTGTCGCGCCGGGGGCTCGTCGCGGCGATGGCGGCGCCGAGCACGAGGCCCGGGTTCTGTTCGGTGTCGACGGCGAGCGAGAGCTCGATGGTCTCGGCCTCGTCGAGGATCTCGGAGATGTCCACGCCTGCGAGACCCGACGGGACGAGTCCGAACGCGGTGAGGGCCGAGTAGCGCCCGCCGACGTTCGGATCCGCGTTGAACACGCGGTATCCGGCGGCTCGCGCCGACTCGTCGAGCGGCGAACCCGGGTCGGTCACGATGACGATGCGCGACACGGGGTCGATGCCCGCCTCGCGGAACGCCTGCTCGTAGACGCGGCGCTGGCTGTCGGTCTCGACCGTCGACCCCGACTTCGACGAGACGACGAGCGCGGTCTCGGTGAGGCGATCGGCAAGGGCCGCACGCACCTGGCCGGGCTCGGTGGAGTCGAGCACGGTCAGGGGCACACGGGCGGTTCGCGTGATGACCTCGGGCGCGAGAGACGAGCCGCCCATGCCGGCGAGCGCGATATGCGTGACGCCCGCCGCCTGCAGTTCGGCGCGCAGCTCTTCGATCTCGGCCACGAGCGGACGGGAGATGGCGACGGCTTCGGTCCAGCCGAGACGCTTGGTCGCCTCCTCTTCGGCGGCGGGACCCCACAGGGCGCCGTCCTGGGCCGTGATGCCGCTGGCGACGAGGTCGGCGACGAGGGCGGGAACGGCGGAGCGGACGGCGTCGGCGGCGGCGCCGCTGACGGCGATGCGGAAGCTCATCGTGCGGACTCCAATGCGGCGCGGACCGTGTCGAGCAGTTCGTTCCAGGAGACGATGAACTTCTCGACGCCCTCGCGCTCGAGGAGCGCGGTGACGTCGTCGTAGTCGACGCCGACGGCGGCGAGGGCCTCGAGCACTGCGGCGGCCGAGGCGTACGCCCCGGTCACGGTGTCGCCGGCGACGTCGCCGTGGTCGAAGGTCGCCTCGAGCGTCTTCTCGGGCATCGTGTTGACGACGCCCCGGGCGACGAGCTCGGTCACGTAGAGGGTGTCGGGCAGGGCCGGATCCTTGACGCCCGTCGACGCCCAGAGCGGCCGCTGGCGGTTGGCCCCCGCCTCGAGGAGCGCCGTGGCGCGGGCGCCGCCGAACTCCTGCTCGAAGAGCTCGTAGGCGAGCTGCGCGTTGGCGATGCCGGCCTTGCTCTTCAGGGCGAGGGCCTCGTCGGTGCCGATCGCCGTGAGGCGCTTGTCGATCTCGGTGTCGACGCGCGAGACGAAGAACGAGGCGACCGAGTGGATGGTGCCGAGGTCGATGCCCGCGGCCTTCGCCTGCTCGAGGCCGGTGAGGTACGCGTCGATGACCGCGCGGTAGCGGTCGAGGCTGAAGATCAGGGTGACGTTCACGCTGATGCCGGCGCCGATCGCCGCGGTGATGGCGGCAAGGCCCTCGACGGTCGCGGGGATCTTGATCATCGCGTTCGGGCGGTCGACCTTGGCCCACAGCGCCTTGGCCTGCTCGATCGTGCCGTCGGTGTCGTGCGCGAGGTCGGGCGCGACCTCGATCGAGACGCGGCCGTCGTAGCCGTTGCTCGCGTCGTAGACGGGGCGGAAGATGTCGGATGCCGCGCGCACGTCGTCGGTCGTGATCTCGAAGACCGCGGTGTCGACGTCGGCGCCGGCCGCGGCGAGGGCCGAGACCTGGTCGGCGTAGGCCGCGCCGTTCGCGAGGGCCCCGGCGAAGATCGTCGGGTTGGTCGTGACGCCGACGACGTCGCGCTCGGCGATCAGCTTGTCGAGGCCGCCCGAGGCGATGCGCTCGCGCGACAGGTCGTCGAGCCAGATGCTGACGCCGGCAGCGGAGAGCGCGGCGGTGGGGGTGGTGGTGCTCATGGTTCTCAGATCTCCTTCGTGTTCGCGTCAGGCCGACGCGAGCGATTCCTTGGCGGCGGCGACGACGGCTTCGGTCGTGATGCCGAACTCGCGGAAGAGCGTCTTGTAGTCGGCGGATGCGCCGAAGTGCTCGATGGACACGCTGCGGCCTCGGTCGCCGACGTAGCGGCCCCAGCTGAGCGCGACGCCGGCCTCGACCGACACACGCGCCGTGACGGCGGCGGGGAGCACGGACTCGCGGTACGCGGCATCCTGCTCCTCGAACCACTCGAGGCTGGGGGCCGACACGACGCGGGCCTGCACGCCCTCGGCCGCGAGCTGCTCGCGCGCGGCGACCGCGAGCTGCACCTCGGAACCGGTGGCGATGAGGATCACGTCGGGCGTGCCCGACGGGGCGTCGGCGAGCACGTAGGCGCCCTTGGCGACGCCGGCGGTCGAGGCGAGTGCATCACCGGATGCCTCGCCTTCGCCGCGCTCGAACACCGGGATGTTCTGACGCGTGAGCGCGATGCCGACCGGGGCGTCGCGGCGCTTCAGGATCTCGAGCCACGCGGCCGCGGTCTCGTTCGCGTCGGCGGGTCGCACCACCGTGAAGCCCGGGATGGCGCGGAGCGTCGCGAGCTGCTCGATGGGCTGATGCGTCGGGCCGTCTTCGCCGAGGGCGACCGAGTCGTGGGTCCAGACGAAGATCGAGGGCACCTTCATGAGCGCGGCCAGACGCACCGCGGGGCGCATGTAGTCGCTGAAGATGAGGAACGTGCCGCCGAACGCGCGCGTCTTGCCGTGCAGCACGATGCCGTTGACGATGGCGCCCATCGCGTGCTCGCGGATGCCGAAGTGCAGCACGCGCCCGTAGGGGTTGCCCGAGAACTCGTGCGTCGACCACTCGGCCGGGATGAAGGAGGCCGCCCCGTTGATCGTGGTCAGGTTCGACTCGGCGAGGTCGGCCGAGCCGCCCCAGAACTCGGGCAGCTGCGCGGCCAGCGCGTTGATGACCTTTCCGCTCGCGGCGCGGGTCGAGACCTCGGTGCCGCCGTCGAATGCCGGGAGCACGGACTCGAGCCCCTCGGGCAGCTCGCCCGCCTCGAGGCGGTCGAGCAGCTGCTTGCGCTCGGGGTTCGCCGCGGCCCAGGCGTCGAAGGAGGTCTGCCATTCGGCCTTGGCGGCCGCGCCGCGCTCGAGGGCGCCACGGGTGTGCTCGATGACGTCTTCGGCGACGACGAAGGTCTGCTCGGGGTCGAAGCCGAGCACCTCCTTGACGCCGGCGAGCTCTTCGGCGCCGAGCGCCGAGCCGTGGATCTTGCCCGTGTTCTGCTTCTTCGGGCTGGGCCATCCGATGATCGTCTTCAGGATGATGATCGAGGGCTTCGACGTCTCGCCCTTGGCCGCCTCGATCGCCCGGTGCAGTTCGGCGACGTCTTCGACGTACTCGCCGGTCTTCTTCCAGTCGACGGTCTGCACGTGCCATCCATAGGCCGCGTAGCGGTCGGCGACGCTCTCGGTGAAGGCGATGTTCGTGTCGTCCTCGATCGAGATCTGGTTGGAGTCGTAGATCACGACGAGGTTGCCGAGCTGCTGGTGGCCGGCGAGCGACGAGGCCTCGCTGGTCACGCCCTCCTGCAGGTCGCCGTCGCCGGCGACCACGTACACGAAGTGGTCGAACGGGCTCGTGCCCGCCGCGGCATCCGGATCGAAGAGGCCGCGCTCGAAGCGCGACGCGTACGCGAAGCCGACCGCGGATGCGAGGCCCTGGCCGAGGGGCCCGGTGGTGATCTCGACGCCGTCGGTGTGGCCGTACTCGGGGTGGCCGGGCGTCTTCGAGCCCCAGGTGCGCAGCGACTTCAGGTCGTCGAGCTGGAGGCCGTCGCCGGCGAGGAAGAGCTGCACGTACTGGGTGAGCGAGCTGTGGCCCGCCGACAGGATGAAGCGGTCGCGGCCGAGCCACTGGTGGTCGGCCGGGTCGCGGCGCATGACCTTCTGGAAGAGCAGGTACGCCGCGGGGGCCAGGCTCATGGCGGTGCCGGGGTGGCCGTTGCCGACCTTCTCGACGGCGTCGGCCGCGAGGATCCGAGCGGTGTCGACGGCGCGGTCGTCGATGGGCTCCCAGTTCAGGTGAGTCACGAGTGGGGTGTTCCTTCCGGGTGAGGGCGGCCGTGACGATGTCCGACGGCCTTGGAAATCACTGCGGCGACGTTGCCTTCGGCGTGCGCGAACGGATCACATGGAATGTGGATCGCGAACAACGCGGGGAGGCCCGCATGCTCAAAGTATATGGAAAGGCTCAGTTTCACGGGCGTGACGGCGAGTTCACGGCGAGCTCCCGGCGATGTGAGGGGCCGGATCGGCGCGGCACCGCGGCCGGCGTCGCGCCCGAGGCGATGACGTTGCATGACGTAGAATCTCAGACGGGCTGCGTTCTCTTCGGCGCGCCCACGCGGAAGAGGAGCGATGCAGGCAGCAGTTGAGACGCGGCAGGCCCGCCAGGAGTCGACCCTGAAGCGAAAGCTCGCGGCGTACCTGGCGCTGACGAAGCCGCGGGTGATCGAGCTGTTGCTCGTCGTCACGGCGCCGACGATGATCCTCGCGCAGAACGGGCTCCCGAGCCTGTGGCTGCTCATCGCCACGCTCATCGGCGGCGCGATGAGCGCAGGTTCTGCCGGCGCGTTCAACTGCTACATCGACCGCGACATCGACCGCCTCATGAAGCGCACCCAGGGCCGACCGCTCGTGACGGGCGAGCTCACCGACCGCGAGGCGCTCGTGTTCGCCTACGGACTCGGCATCGCCTCGATCGTCTGGCTCGGCGTCTTCACGAACTGGCTCGCCGCGGCGCTCTCGCTCGGCGCGATCCTGCTCTACGTCGTCTTCTACAGCCTCATCCTCAAGCGCCGCACCGCGCAGAACATCGTCTGGGGCGGCGTCGCCGGCTGCATGCCCGTGCTCATCGGCTGGGCCGCGGTCACCGGCGACCTCAGCTGGCCGCCGGTCATCCTCTTCCTCATCATCTTCCTCTGGACGCCGCCGCACTATTGGCCGCTGTCGATGAAGTACAAGGACGACTACGCCGCCGCCGGCGTGCCGATGCTCGCCGTGGTGCGCGGTCGCGCGCAGGTCGGCCTCCAGGTCATCCTCTACGCGTGGGCGACCGTGGCCTGCTCGCTGCTGCTCATCCCGATCGCCGACATGGGACTGCTGTACTCGAGTGTCGCGCTCGTCACGGGCGTCTGGTTCATCTACGAGACCCACCGCCTCTACAACCTCGCGATCCGCCACGTGAACGTCTCGCCCATGCGCGTGTTCCACGGCTCGATCGCGTACCTGTCGCTGCTGTTCATCGCGATCGGCGTCGACCCCCTGCTGCCGTTCTAGACGGCACTCCGGCAAGGCGGGCCCGACCGCCGGGCGTCACTCCGCATGGGCAGGCTGCCGGCTCGGCGGCACAGGATCGAGTCCGACCGGATCCCGTTCAGCCGACGATCTCGTCCTCGTCATGGGCGGCGTAGAACGCCGACTGCCGCCGCATGGTCTCAGCCATGCCCGCCGACCGGTCGACGCCGTAGACGGTGCCCGGGAAGTCGAGCTCCCGCTGCACGGCCCAGATCTCCTCGTGCCGATCGGGGCTGAAGAGCCGAGCAGGAGTGCCGACCGCGATCCATCCGATCGGGACGACCTCGCCCGGCTCGATCGTCGTGTTCACCTGGACGACCGCGTTCACGCGCACCTCGGCGCCCGCGCCGACCACGGCGCCCGGGAACACCGCGGCGCCGGTGGCGATGAAGACCCCGTCGGCGACCGAGGCGCCGTTGACGTGCGCATGGGGTCCGATCATGACACCCGAGCCGATGAGGGCGGGATGTCCCGCGCGTCCGCGCACCAGCGCATGCTCGAGGACGACCGTGTCCGCGCCGATTCTGATCTCGCCGTCCTCCGCCGTGAGCACGGCGCCGTGCAGGATGCGCGCTCCCGCGTCGACGCGCACGTCGCCCGAGATCATGGCGCCGGGCGCGACCGTCGCATCGGGGGAGATGCGCGGCTCACGACCGCGGTGCCTGACGAGCATCAGCGGGCGGATGCCTCGACCGAGGCGGAGGCCCGCTCCGAGGCATCCGTCGCCACCGGGCGCTTGAGGTGGAGGATCACGACCGTCATCGCGGCGGCGAGGAGGGCCGCGAGCACCATGTGCACGCCGACGGCGAGCGGCGGCAGACCGTTGCGGGCCTGGTAGAGGCCGACCGCGATCTGCACGAGTTCGACGGCGAGCAGCAGCACGGTCCATCGCAGGGTCGGCAGCCTCAGGCGCCACGCGCCGAGCACGAGCACGATCGTGAATGCGAAGACGGCGTAGCCGGGCCAGGCGTGGATGTGCTCGAGCAGCTGGGCATCGAAGCCGTTGCGGCCGGCAGCCGAGTCGCCAGAGTGGGGTCCGGCGCCGGTCGTGAGCACGCCGAAGACGATGGACACCGCGAGCACGGCGCTCGTCGCGTGCGCGAGCGCGGCGTACCAGCCGGGCACGGCGCGCTCTCGAGGCCCCGGATCGATGTCCATGCGCACCAGGAAGGCGGCCATCACGCAGACGAGCAGCAGCGACGACACGTAGTGGAACCCGACGATGAACGGGTTCAGGCCCGTCCACACGGTCACGCCGCCGACGATCGCCTGGGCGACGATGCCGACGCCGACGATGAACGAGAGCGTGAACAGGTCGCGCCGCTCGGCGCGGATGCGCCAGACGAGGATGAAGAGGATGAGGGCGACGATGCCGACCACGCCCGTCATGAGGCGGTTGCCGAACTCGATGAGCGAGTGGTAGCTGAGCTCTTCGGTCGGGACGAGCGACCCCGGCGTGCAGGTCGGCCAGGTGGGGCATCCGAGGCCGGAGCCGGTCAGTCGCACCGCACCGCCGGTCGCGATGATCAGGGTCTGCGCGATGAACGAGAGCCATGCGAAGAAGCGGATGCGGCGATCGACGTGCTGGGGGAGCCACGCGGTGAAGCGGTTCACGCTGGAGGTCCTGCTCCGGGTCGGCCTGTGACGGCACTGGGAGTACGGACCAGTGGTCGGTGCGACCCTATAGACTTGTGTGGTTGGAGATTCCGCGAGGCGCGCGAGAACGCGCGATGCGGGTACCCACACATCTTAGGTTCGCAGAGACGCCACCCGCACATCATCACCATCTCCAAGAGCGCCTCGACTCACGGGAGGCGATGGGCCGGCCTGATAGCCGGTTGCACGGGAGGAGAAGAGGGAGAGCATGACGGACGTACTGATCGATCGCCCGGAACTGGAAGGACTCGGCACGTACGAGTTCGGCTGGGCCGACTCCGACGCCGCCGGGGCCTCCGCCCGACGCGGCATCTCGCCGGAGGTCGTCGCCGACATCTCCGCACTGAAGACGGAGCCCGAATGGATGCTCCAGCGTCGCCAGCGCGCCCTGCAGCTCTTCGAGCGCAAGCCCATGCCGACCTGGGGCGCCGATCTCTCCGAGATCGACTTCGACAACATCAAGTACTTCGTTCGGTCGACCGAGCAGCAGGCCCAGACCTGGGAGGACCTGCCCGACGACATCAAGAACACGTACGAGAAGCTCGGCATCCCCGAGGCCGAGCGCCAGCGCCTCGTGGCCGGCGTCGCGGCGCAGTACGAGTCCGAGGTGGTCTACCACCAGATCAACGAAGAGCTCGAGCGCCAGGGCGTCATCTTCATGGACACCGACACCGCGCTGAAGGAGCACCCCGAGTTCTTCGAGGAGTACTTCGGCACCGTCATCCCCGCGGGCGACAACAAGTTCGCCGCCCTGAACACGGCGGTGTGGTCGGGCGGTTCCTTCGTCTACGTGCCGCCCGGCGTGCACGTCGAGATCCCGCTGCAGGCCTACTTCCGCATCAACACCGAGAACATGGGCCAGTTCGAGCGCACGCTGATCATCGCCGACGAAGACAGCTACGTGCACTACATCGAGGGCTGCACCGCCCCGATCTACAAGAGCGACTCGCTGCACTCTGCCGTCGTCGAGATCATCGTGAAGAAGAACGCCCGCGTTCGCTACACGACGATCCAGAACTGGTCCAACAACGTCTACAACCTCGTCACCAAGCGGGCCACCGCAGCCGAGGGCGCCACCATGGAGTGGGTCGACGGCAACATCGGCTCGAAGGTCACCATGAAGTACCCGTCGATCTTCCTCATGGGCGAGCACGCCAAGGGCGAGACGCTCTCGGTCGCCTTCGCGGGCCCCGGCCAGCACCAGGACGCCGGCGCGAAGATGATCCACATGGCGCCGTACACGCAGTCCTCGATCGTCTCGAAGTCGATCGCCCGCGGCGGCGGCCGGGCCGGCTACCGCGGCGAGGTCCGCATCGACGCGAACGCGCACCACTCGGCGAACAGCGTCGTCTGCGACGCCCTGCTCGTCGACACGATCTCGCGGTCCGACACCTATCCGGCCATCGACATCCGCGTCGACGACGTCAAGCTCGGCCACGAGGCGACCGTCTCCAAGGTCAGCGAAGAGCAGCTCTTCTACCTCATGAGCCGCGGCATCGACGAGACCGAGGCCATGTCGATGATCGTGCGCGGCTTCATCGAGCCGATCGCGCGCGAGCTGCCCATGGAATACGCGATGGAACTCAACAAGCTCATCGAGATGGGCATGGAAGGATCGGTGGGCTAGCAGTGACCGCCCAGATGACCAGCACCGCCATGCCTACTGAAGGCCAGCACGGCCTCGTCGCCCATTCCGACGGCGCCTTCGTTCCCGTGCAGACGCGCTCCGAGCGCTTCCGCTCGGTGAACGTCGAGGACTTCGCCCCCGTCAACGGCCGCGAGCACGAGTGGAAGCTCTCCCCGGTCGCCGCATTCGCCGACCTCACCGCAGGCGAGCTCGACGGTTCGCGACTTCCGGTCGAGTCGACGGATGTCGCGGGCGTCGCGGTCTCCTACGTCCCGCGCGACGACGAGCGCATCGGCACGGCCGGCACTCCCGAAGACCGCGCGAGCGCGAACGCCTGGTCGACGTTCGGCGAGGCCCTCCTCGTCTCCGTCACCGGCGAAGACGAGAAGATCGCGTTCGTGACCCGCACGGGTCTCGGCGACGCGCCGCGCGCCGCGCACACCGTCATCGAGGCCGCACCGAACAGCCGCGGCTTCGTGGTGCTCGCCGGCTCGGGCGCCGCCCGTCTCAGCGAGAACGTCGAGATACTCGTCGGCGACGGAGCCTCGCTCACGGTCGTCTCGCTGCAGGAATGGAACGACGAGGCCGTGCACCTCTCGAGCCAGTTCGCGCGCCTCGGCCGCGACTCGTTCCTCAAGCACATCGTCGTCTCGCTCGGCGGCAAGGTCGTGCGGGTGAACCCCTCGACCCACCTCGCCGATCAGGGCGCCGACATCGAGTCGCTCGGCCTCTACTTCGCCGACGCCGGCCAGCACCTCGAGCAGCAGGTCTACGTGCACCACGACGCGCCGCACACGAAGAGCCGCGTGACCTACAAGGGCGCGCTGCAGGGCGTGGGCGCGCGCACCGTCTGGATCGGCGACGTGCTCATCGGCAACAAGGCGGTCGGCACCGACAGCTACGAGCAGAACCGCAACCTCGTGCTCACCGAGGGCACCCGCGCCGACTCGGTGCCGAACCTCGAGATCGAGACCGGCGACATCGAGGGCGCCGGGCACGCGAGTGCCACGGGTCGCTTCGACGACGAGCAGTTGTTCTACCTGATGGCCCGCGGCATCCGCGAAGACGAAGCACGTCGCCTCGTCGTGCGCGGCTTCCTCACCGACATCGTGCAGAAGATCGGCTCCGCCGACCTCGAGGCCCGCCTCACGGCGGCGATCGAGGCCGAACTGGAAGGTCGCTGACGTGGCATCCGTTCGTGTCTGCTCGGTCGCCGACCTCGTCGAGAACGAGGCCTCGCGCTTCGTGCTCGAGGGCGTGCCGATCGCGGTCGTCAAGGACTCCGCCGGCCAGGTGTTCGCCATCGGCGACACCTGCACGCACGGCGACATCTCGCTCGCCGAGGGCTTCGTCGAAGACGACACGTTGGAATGCTGGGCTCACGGCTCGAAGTTCTCGCTGAAGACCGGCAAGCCGCTCACGCTCCCCGCCTACGAACCCGTGCCCGCCTACCAGGTGCAGGTCACCGACGGCGACGTGCACATCGACCCCGCGGTCACCCTGGCCGTCTGAATCAGTTTCCGGCCTTCGCGGCCGACAATCGAAAGAGAACCCCCATCACCATGTCCGTGCTCGAGATCAAGAACCTGCACGTCAACGTCGAGACCGACCAGGGCACCCGCGAGATCCTCCGCGGTGTCGACCTGGTCATCAACGAGGGCGAGATCCACGCCATCATGGGCCCCAACGGCTCCGGCAAGTCGACGCTCGCCTACACGATCGCCGGTCACCCGAAGTACACCGTCGTCAAGGGCGAGATCCTGCTCGACGGCGAGAACGTGCTCGAGATGAGCGTCGACGAGCGTGCTCGCGCCGGCGTCTTCCTCGCCATGCAGTACCCAGTCGAGATCCCCGGGGTCACCGTCACCAACTTCCTCCGCACCGCGAAGACCGCGATCGACGGCGAAGCACCCTCGGTGCGCACCTGGGTCAAGGACGTGCGCGAGTCGATGAAGAACCTCAAGATGGACTCGGCCTTCGCCGAGCGCAACGTCAACGAGGGCTTCTCGGGCGGCGAGAAGAAGCGCAACGAGATCCTCCAGCTCGAGCTGCTCAAGCCGAAGTTCGCCGTGCTCGACGAGACCGACTCCGGCCTCGACGTCGACGCGCTGAAGATCGTGTCCGAGGGCGTGAACCGCGCAAAGGCCAACACCGGCCTCGGGGTGCTGCTCATCACGCACTACACGCGCATCCTCCGCTACATCAAGCCCGACTTCGTGCACGTGTTCGTCGCCGGCCGCATCGCCGAGCAGGGCGGCCCCGAGCTCGCCGACCGGCTCGAAGAAGAGGGCTACGACCGCTACCAGGTCGCCGAGTCGGCAGCCGAGTAGCGCGGGTAGACTTTCGACATGGCCACCTCACTCGCTCCTGAGCGCTACGACGAGGTCGAAGAGGCGCTGAAAGACGTCGTCGACCCCGAGCTCGGCGTCAACGTCGTCGACCTCGGACTCATCTACGACCTCGGTTGGGATGACGAGAACAACGCGCTCATCATCCACATGACGCTCACGAGCGCCGGCTGCCCGCTCACCGACGTGCTCGAGGAGCAGACGGCCGAGGCGCTCGACGGCGTCGTCGAGGCGTTCCGCATCAACTGGGTGTGGATGCCGCCGTGGGGCCCAGAGCGCATCACCGATGACGGCCGCGACATGATGCGCGCCCTCGGCTTCGCGATCTGAGACGCCCACCACGAACACCGGATGCCCCGTGCAGCACGTCTGCACGGGGCATCCGTCGTCTCGGCGTGGCGGGTCAGCCGAGCCCGCGGCGTGCGAGCAGGGCGTCGATCGACGGCTCGCGACCGAGGAACGCGCGGATCGAGTCACCGGGATCCCGTGAGCCGCCGGGCGCGAGGATCTCGCGCCGGAACCGCTCGCCGTTCGCGCGGGTCGCGCCGTCGTGCTGCTCGAACCACGACATGATGTCGGCCCCGGGCACCTCGCTCCAGATGTACGAGTAGTAGCCGGCGTCGTATCCGCCCGCGAACACGTGCGCGAAGTACGCGCTGCCGTAGCGAGGGGGCACGAGCGGGTGCGAGAGGCCGGCCGCGACCAGGGCCGCGGCCTCGAACGCCGCCGCATCGACGACCTCGTCGGCGGGGGAGAGGCGGTGCCAGGCCAGGTCGAGGGCCGCGGCCGCGAGGTACTCCACCGTGGCGAAGCCGGTCTCGGTGCCGGTCGACGCGATCAGCCGATCGGCGAGTTGCCGCGGCATCCGCTCGCCGGTCTCGTGGTGCACCGCGAAGTGCTCGAGCACCTCGGGCCGGAGGAGCCACAGTTCGTTGACCTGGCTCGGCAGCTCGACGAAGTCGCGGAACACCCGCGTGCCGGCCTGCGACGGGAACCGCACGCGCGCGAGCAGCCCGTGCAGTGCATGCCCGAACTCGTGGAAGAGCGTCTCGGCCTCGTCGAAGGTGAGCAGGGTCGGCTCGCCGGGCGCGGGCTTCGGGACGTTGAGGTTGTTCACCACGACGGGCAGCTCACCGGTGAGGTCGGACTGTTCGACGAGGGAGTTCATCCACGCGCCGCCGCGCTTGGAATCGCGGGTGTACGGATCGAGCAGGTACAGGCCGACCGGTGCGCCGTCGTCCTCGAAGACCTCGTACACGCGCGCGTCGGGGTGGTAGCCGACGAGATCGGGCCGTGCGACGAACGTCAGCCCGTAGAGCAGCCCGGCGGCGTGGAAGACGCCGTCGACGAGTACGCGTTCGAACTCGAGGTACGGCCGCACCTCTGCGGCATCGAATGCGCCGGATGCCGCCTGTCGGCGCGTGTCGAGACGTGGCCAGTCGGCGGCGACGGGTGCACGCTCGCCGCCCGACTCGGCGACGGCGACGAGCGCCTCGTGCTCGAGCCGCACATTGCGCATCGCGGCGCCGCTCAGCTCGTCGAGGAGGGCGGCCACGGCCTCGGGCGAGCCCGCGGTCTGACCGGCGGTCACGGCGGCGGCGTGGCTCGGGAACCCCAGGAGTGCGGCGCGTTCGGCGCGCAGGCGGACGATCTCGAGGAGCGTCGCCCGGGTGTCGTGCGCTCCGCCGCGGCTCCCGCGCGAACGGGAGGCGGCCAGTAGGGCGTCGCGCGTCTGCGCCGAGTCGAGGTCCGTCAGCGCCGGCTGCATGGTCGGCAGCACGAGTGTGATCAGCCACCCGTCGAGACCCCGCGAGGCCGCCGCCTCGTGGCCGGCGGAACGTGCTCCGTCATCGAGTCCGGCGATCGCCCCCTCGTCGGTCATGTGCAGCGCGAGGTCGTTGGTGTCGGCCAGCAGGTGCTGCTGGAACCCGGTCGTCAGGGTCGACAGGCGCCCGTTGATCGCGGCGAGTCGCTCGCGGGATTGCTCGTCGAGCGCGGCGCCGGCGAGCAGGGCGCGGTGGTGGGCGCGTTCGACGAGGTAGACGGCGTCGGGATCGAGTCCGAGCGAGTCCCGCCGGACGAAGAGATCGTGCAGGCGCGCGAACAGGCGTTGGTCGAGCACGATCGCATCGGCGTGGGCGCTCAGCCGCGGTGCGAACGCGGCATCGATCTCGTCGAGTTGCGGACTCGGGTCGGCCGAACTCGCATTCTCGAAGACCGCGAGGACCCGGTCGAGCAGGGCTCCGGAGCGCTCGAGGGCCAGCATTGTGTTCTCGAACGTCGGCTCCGAGTCATCCGTCGCGATGGCTTCGACCGCTTCGCGTTGGCGACGCATGCCGACCTCGAGGGCCTCGGGGTAGTGCTCGGGCCGGACCAGGGCGAACAGGGGCAACCCGTAGGGGAGCGGACTCGGCTCGAGCAGCGGGTTCGTCACATCGTCCATCCGCCGACCCTATCGGCATAGGCTCGGGGAATGAGCGAGAACTCCCCGTCCCAGACCCCCGATCGCGACGTCTACACGCATGGGCACCACCCCAGCGTGCTGGCCTCGCACACCTGGCGCACGGTCGCCAATTCGGCTGCGTACCTCGAGCCGCACCTCACGGCGGGCCTGCGGATCCTCGATGTCGGCAGCGGGCCGGGAACGATCTCGATCGACCTGGCGCGACGAGTGCGGCCCGGCCGCGTCATCGGCATCGACGCCTCGGCCGAGATCGTCGCGGAGGCGAACGGCCTGGCGCAGAGCTCGGCCGTCGACAATGCCGAGTTCCGGGTCGGCGACGCGTACGCGCTCGACTTCGCCGACGACTCGTTCGACATCGTGCACGCCCACCAGGTGCTGCAGCATCTGCAGCGGCCGGTCGACGCCCTCCGCGAGTTCCGGCGGGTGCTGAAGCCGGGCGGCGTGCTCGCGGTGCGCGACGTCGACTACGGCGGAGTCATCACGGCGCCCGCATCACCGGAGCTGACCCGCTGGCTCGACCTCTACCACGACGTGCACGGCTGGAACGGGGGCGAGCCCGACGCCGGTCGCCACCTGAAGGCCTGGGTGCTGGCCGCCGGCTTCGGCGAGGTCGAGGCCGGCGGCTCGGTCTGGGTCTTCGCGTCCGACGCCGAGCGCGAGTGGTGGGGAACCTCGTGGGCGCAGCGGGCCCTGGAGTCCCAGTTCGCGGTGCACGCGATCGAGTCGGGTCACTCCGATCCCGATGAGCTCCAGCGCATCTCCGACGGCTGGCTCGCCTGGGTTCGTGCCGCCGACGGCTGGATGCTCATGCCGCACGGCGAGATCGTCGCGCGGCCCTGAAGCAGACCGCGGGCAGGCTTACCACTCGTCGTCGTGAGCCTGCTCGTTCGACGGGAGCGTCGCGCCCTCGAGGGTGACCCGTGTGCCGTCGTCGAGCTCGGCGATGGGCCGGCCCTCGAGCCACGTGAGGGTCCAGTGACCGGCGCCATCGGCGCGGGCCGCCTCGACCTCGGCGAGGCGGGCCGCCAACTCCGCGGGAACGGACGCCGGCGGAGTACCGCCGAACGCCCAGCGCGTGCCGAGCTGCATCAGGCGCTCATCTCGTAGGTGACCCAGCTCGTGCGGGTCGCGAGCGAGTCGTAGAGACGCTGGGCGGACTCGTTGTCGGCGGCCGTGATCCAGGACACGCCCGCCGTGCCGACCTCGCTCGCCCGCTCGTGCACGTAGGCGATGAGCGCCGAGCCGATGCCGCCACCGCGCACGTCCTCGTCGACGTAGAGGTCGTCGAGGTGCATGCCCCGAGCGGCGGTCAGGCTGTCGGGCACGACCCGGTAGTGGGCGAGCCCGACGGGCCGGCCATCTTCGTCGACCGCGAGCGCGGCCTGCAGCGGATCGTGCTCGTCGCTGATCCAGTTCCAGACGATGAGCGCCTTGGCGTCGTCGAGCTCGGTCTCGTAGAAGCGGCAGTACGCCGCGAACAGCGGCAGCCAGCCGAAGAAGTCGTCTTCGGTCGCACGTCGGATCTCGTAGGTCATGGGCCCCCCTAAGCCTCTGGTGTTTCCAGTTCGATGTCACGGACCTCGAAGTCGTCGGCCTCGACGAATTCGAGCTCGGCGATGCGCCCCACCGCACGCAGGTCGGATGCCACGGCCTCGAGCAGTGCGATGGTCGCGGCAGGTGCGGCGATGACCGCACGGGTCACCGGCGTCTTCTGCGAAGCCTTCGCCCCGGTCTTCGCACGACGGATGCCGGTCAGCGCGAGGCTCGAGAGCTCGAGCAGCTCGGGCCCGGCCTCGCCGCGCGCGGCGAGCTCGTCGAGCGTCGGCCAGGCCGCGTGGTGCACCGAATCGGCGTTCGACCAGCTCCAGACCTCTTCGGTCGCGAACGGGATGACCGGTGCGAAGAGGCGCAGCAGCACGCTGAGCGCGGTCTTCAGCGCCGCGACGGCCGAGGCCTGCTCGGAGCTCGGCGCACCGTATGCACGCTCCTTCACGAGCTCGAGGTAGTCGTCGCAGAAGGTCCAGAAGAATGTTTCGGACAGCTCGAGCGCCCTGGCGTGGTCGTAGGACTCGAGCGCCTTGGTGGCCTTGGCGACGACCTCGGCGAGTTCGGCGAGCATGCTGCGATCGACGGCCACCGTGACCGCGGCGTCGGCAGCGCCCTCGAAGCCGAGGATGAACTTCGCCGCGTTCAGCACCTTGATGGCCAGGCGTCGGCCGATCTTGACCTGGGTCGGGTTCTGCGGGTCGAACGACGCGTCGGTGCCGAGCCGCGAGGATGCCGCCCAGTAGCGCACCGCATCGGAACCGTGCTGCTCGAGCAGGCCAGCGGGCGTGACGACATTGCCCTTGGACTTGGACATCTTCTTGCGGTCGGGGTCGACGATGAAGCCCGAGATCGAGGCGTCGCTCCACGGTGCGGTGCCGTGCTCGAGCTCGGCGCGGAGCGTCGAGGAGAAGAGCCAGGTGCGGATGATGTCCTGGCCCTGCGGGCGCAGCGAGTAGGGGAAGACGAGATCGAAGAGCTCGGGGTCGCGCTCCCAGCCGCCCGCGAGCTGCGGGGTGAGCGAGGAGGTCGCCCAGGTGTCCATGACGTCGTGCTCGCCGATGAAGCCGCCCGGCGCGCCGCGCTGGGCCTCGTCGTAGCCGGGGGCGGGCGCCGAGGAGGGGTCGATGGGCAGGAGGTCGCGCGTGGCGACGATGGGCTCGTCGAACCTCGGATCGCCGGCCTCGTCGAGCGGGTACCAGACCGGGATGGGCACGCCGAAGAAGCGCTGACGCGAGACGAGCCAGTCGCCCGAGAGGCCGCCGACCCAGTTCTCGTAGCGCACGCGCATGAAGTCGGGGTGCCAGTCGATGGAGCGGCCGTGCTCGAGCAGGCGCTCTTTCAGGCCGGCGTCGCGTGCGCCGTTCGAGATGTACCACTGGCGGGTCGAGACGATCTCGAGCGGGCGGTCGCCCTTCTCGAAGAACTTCACCGGGTGCGTGATGGCCTTGGGCTCGGCGAGCAGGTCGCCGGAGGCGCGCAGCAGGTCGACGACGGCCTGCTTGGCCGAGAAGGTCGTCTTGCCCGCGAGCTGCGCGAACGCGGCGCGGCCGGCCTCGGTGGTGATCGCCTCTGGCGCCTCGGCGATGATGCGGCCGTCGAAGCCGATGATCGCGCGGTTGGGCAGGTCGAGCTCGCGCCACCAGACGACGTCGGTCACGTCGCCGAACGTGCAGACCATCGCGATGCCGGTGCCTTTGTCCTTCTGGGCGAGATGGTGCGCGAGCACGGGCACCTCGACGCCGAAGACCGGGCTCGTGACCGTGGTGCCGAAGAGCGGCTGGTACCGCTCGTCGTCGGGGTGCGCCACCAACGCGACGCATGCGGCGATGAGCTCGGGCCGGCTCGTCTCGATCTCGATCGTGCCGCCGTCGGGGCGGTGGAACGAGACGCGGTGGTAGTGTCCGGGCTGCTCGCGGTCCTCCAGCTCGGCCTGCGCGACCGCGGTGCGGAACGTCACGTCCCACAGGGTCGGCGCGAGCGCCTGGTAGGCCTCGCCGCGCTCGACGTTGCGCACGAAGGCGAGCTGCGAGGTGAAGATGGCCTCGTCGGCGATGGTGCGGTAGCTCTGCTTCCAGTCGACCGAAAGGCCGAGCGTGCGCCAGAGTGCCTCGAACTGCTTCTCGTCTTCGACGGTGAGGCGTTCGCAGAGCTCGATGAAGTTGCGGCGGCTGATGGGCTTCTGGTCTGCGGCCTTGGTCGACTTGCCGTCGCCGCCCTCGAACGGCGGCACGAAGTCGGGCTCGTAGCGCAGGGTCGGGTCGCAGCGCACGCCGTAGTAGTTCTGCACGCGACGCTCGGTGGGCAGGCCGTTGTCGTCCCAGCCCATGGGGTAGAACACGTGGCGCCCGCGCATGCGCTGGAACCGCGCCATGACGTCGGTGTGCGTGTACGAGAACACGTGGCCGATGTGCAGCGAACCCGATGCGGTGGGCGGGGGAGTGTCGATCGAGTAGATCGTCTCGCGCGTGGCCGCCTCACGCGGGAAGGTGTAGACGCCGTCTCGCTCCCAGGCTTCGGACCAGACCGTCTCGAGCCCTTCGAGGGCGGGCTTGTCGGGGATGCGCGACGTGTCGGTCATGATGCTCCGGTTCGATATCGGCGGCACCGAGTCAGTGGTGAGGTGCCTGAATGTTGACGCTCAAGCCTAGCGGTTCGATCCTGGGCCACGGGTGACGAGGCGAGGGGAGTCCCTGATGAGCGCCGCGGTGATCTCGTGCTCGGGCGCACGGAATACCCGTTCGGCGTCGCCCTGCTCGATGATGCGGCCGCTGCGCATGACCGCGATCGTGTCGCTCATGTGCCGGATCACGCCGAGATCATGCGAGATCAGGAGCAGGGCGAGCCCGCGCTCGCGCTGGATCTCGTCGAGCAGGTCGAGCACGCGTGCCTGCACTGTGGCGTCGAGCGCCGACACGGGCTCGTCGCAGACCAGCGCTTCGGGGGATCCCGCCAGGGCACGGGCGATCGCGACGCGCTGGCGCTGGCCTCCGGAGAGGGCGAGCGGATGCCGCGACGCGACCTCGGGCCCGAGGTGCACCTGTTCGAGCAGCGCCCCGACCGCGGCATCCGACGTGTCGACCCGGGCCACCGCGAGCGCATCGCGGAGTATGCGGCGCACGTTCCACCGCGGATCGAACGACCCGAACGCGTCCTGGTAGACGGCGCCGAGGCGCGGGCGGAGCGGGCGCCGCTCGCGCTCCCCGAGCGTCGACCAGGCATCACCGTCGAGGCGCACCTCGCCGGCGTCGGGGGTCGTGAGCGCGAGCACCATGCGCGCGAGCGTGCTCTTGCCCGAGCCGGATTCGCCGACGAGCCCGAGCGTGCGGCCGCGGTCGACGCGGAACGACGCGTCGTCGACTGCCAGTACCGCCGTCTCGCCGGTGCCGAACGTCTTCGTGATCCCTACACCCTCGAGGATCGGCGTCGACACCGGCCCACCCTGCGGCGCGGAAGGGGTCGCGCCCGCGGCATCCGCTCGGCGCTCGGTGACGGCTGGCGAAGGGGCGTCGGCCGCGGAGAGCGGCGTGCCGCGCGGAACCTCGGTCGGCACGGCGGCGATGAGGGCCCTCGTGATCGGATGCCGCGGCTCGCCGAGGATCTCGGCCGTCGGCCCCTGCTCGACGACGCGCCCGTCGTGCAGCACCACGACCTGGTCGGCGACACGCGAGACGACGGCCAGGTCGTGGCTGATGAGGAGCACGCCCGTGCCGCGGTCGCGTGCGGCCTCGAGGAGGCCGAGCACGCGGGCCTGCACCCCGACGTCGAGCGCCGTCGTGGGTTCGTCGGCGATGAGCAGCGGCGGATCGAGGGCGAGCGCGGCGGCGATGAGGGCGCGCTGGCGCATGCCGCCCGACAGCTCGCCCGAGCGACGGTCGATGGTCAGCGCGGGGTGGGGCATGCCGACGAGTTCGAGGAGTTCGAGCGCCCGCGCGCGGGCCTCGGCCGGCGGCATCCGCAGGTGCAGGCGGAACGGGTCGGCGATCTCCCGGCCGATGGTGCGCAGCGGGTCGAGCGAGACGAGGGCGTCCTGGAGCACGAGCCCGGCGCGCGCGCCGCGGATGCGCCGCCACTCGCGTTCGCTCGCGTCGCGCAGGTCGGCGCCGGCCACAGTGAGCCGTTCGGCGCGCACTCGCGCGTCGCGGCCCGCGAGGCCGAGCAGGGCGCGGGCGGTGACGGACTTGCCGGATCCGGATTCGCCGACGACGGCGACGCACCGGCCGGCATCGACGGTGAGGTCGATGCCGTGCACGACCTCGCGCCAGGCCCGTCCGTCGCGGAATGAGACGCTCAGGCCGGACACGTCGAGGACCGGCTCGTGCCCGGCGGCGTCGGTGAGGGGCCGCACGGGCTCGCGGACGCTCATCGCCGTGCCCCGTCGCGAGCGGCGAGCGTACGGCCGAGCACCGTCGTCGTGATGGTCGTCAGCACGATCATGAGGCCCGGGAACACCGTCAGCCACCACGCGGTCGTGATGTAGATGCGCCCGGCCGAGAGCATCGCACCCCATTCGGCCGCCGGCGGCTGGGCGCCGAGGCCGAGGTAGCTGAGCGCGGAGGCCCAGACGACGGCCTGGCCGATGCCGAGCGTGGCGAGCACCACCAGGGGTGCCAGCGCATTCGGCAGGATGTGCCGCACGAGCACGCGGGCCCGCCCGTGCCCGAGCACCCGTGCCGCCTCGACGTACGACGAGGTGCGCACGCGCACGAGCTCGCCGCGGATGATGCGCGCGTACCCGGGCGCGGTCGAGAGCCCCACGGCGATCGTCGCGGTGACCGGTCCAGGGCCCCACAGCACGATGATGAGCAGCGCGAGCAGGATGCCGGGGAATGCGAAGAGCACCTCGTTGACCCGCCCGACCGCGAAGTCGAGCACGCGACCGCCGAGCCCGGCGAGCGCACCGAGCAGGAGCCCGAGTGCGAGTCCGATCGCCGTCGCGCTCACGCCGATGAGGAGCGAGGCCGCGGTGCCTTCGACGACGCGACTGTACACATCGCGCCCCGATTCGTCGGTGCCGAACCAGTGCGCCCATGAGGGCGGTTCGAATGCGTCACGCGGTGCGATGGCGTTCGGATCGACCGGCTGGAGCACGCCGGGGGCGAAGGCCGCGACGAGCAGGAACCCGACGAACACGAGCGCGACGATCGTGCCGAACCGCGGCGGCCTGGGCAGCGCACGCCCCGAGACGGCGCGGTTGGAGAGTTCGAGGTCGCTCATGCGGCCGCCTCCTCACGCTGCAGCCTCGGGTCCGCGAGCCGCGAGACCACGTCGGTGACGATGGTCATGAGCACGTAGACGAGCGCGACGACGAGCACGACGCCCACGACGACGGGCACATCGCGCAGTTCGGTCGCGCGCAGCAGGGTGCGACCGAGACCCGGCCTCGCGAAGATCGTCTCGACGACGACGGCGCCCGAGATGAGGTATCCGACCGCCCAGCCCGACAGGTTGATCGCGGGCAGTGCCGCGTGCCGCAGCGCGTGCCGCAGTCTCACGCCCGCCACGGATTCGCCACGCGCCGCGGCCGAGACGGCGAACGGCTGCTCGAGCGCCTGCAGCATCTGCTCGCGCATGAGCTGCGCGAGGAAGCCCGCCAGCGGGATCGCGAGCGTGATCACCGGCAGCACGAGGCCCGACGCGGCGTCGTTCGAGACGGGCGGCAGCCAGCCGAGCGAGGTCGAGAACACCGCGATGAGCACCGTCGCGAGCCAGAAGTGGGGGAGCGCGGCCGCGGTGAGCTCGAGTGCTCCGGCGATCGCGCGGCCGACCCGGCCCGCCGAGGTCGACCACAGTGCGAGGCCCACGGCCAGGATCCAGGCGACGACCAGGGCCAGCGCGGCGAGCGCGACGGTGCCGAGGATCTGCCCGCCGATCAACGCAGCCACGGGCGTCTTCAGCGCATAGGAGTCACCCAGGTCGCCGCTCAGCAGCCGGCCGAGCATCGCACCGTACTGCACGATCAGCGGCTGGTCGAGACCGTAGTCGGCGCGCACCTGGTCGAGGGCCTGCTGCGAGGCCTGCGAGCCGGGTCCGCCGAGGATCGCCTGCGCCGGATCGCCGGGCACGAGGTGGATGGCGAAGAACGTCAGCGTGGCGACCGCCCACAGCACGAACACCGCTCCGGCGAGTCGCAGGGCGACCCGCCGGAGGACGCGGCTTCGTGGCATCCGCTCAGTCTGCCAGCCAGGCGTCGGCGAAGGTCGGCGTCGACACCGTCGGCATGGCGCGGGCGCCCTGGAGCTTCGGCGAGTGCAGGAAGTGGTTCTGCTGGTCGTAGAGCGGCAGGGCGTAGAACCCGCCGAGGATGATCTGCTGGGCCTGCTCGTAGAGCGAGGCCCGTTGGTCGGGGTCGGACTCCGATGCGGCGGTCGTGAGCAACTCGTCGAGGGCGGGGTCGTCGAGCTGCGCGAGGTTCGCGAAGTACCCGCTCGGCGCCGGCGTGATGCTGTCGGAGTGGTAGAGGATGCGCAGCACGTCGGGCCCGACCTTCGTGTACGGGGCGCTCACGAGCTCGTACTCGTGCGCGGCCAGGGCGCCGTACCAACTGGAGAGGTCGACCGGCTCGAGCTGTACGTCGAACCCGGCCTCGAGCGCCGTGGCCTGCACCTGCTCGAAGAGCGACTGCTCGGCGGGGATCGACTGGTTCGTCGACACCGGGAAGCGCAGCGTGAGCGGCACGCCGTCCTTCGAGCGGATGCCTCGGTCGTCGCGCTGGGTCCAGCCGGCTTCATCGAGCAGGGCGTTCGCCGCGTCGAGGTCGGTGCCGAAGAGCGAGTCGTCGGAGTACGCGAGGGGCTCGACGCTGGAGAGCACCGAGTGCGACCGCTCGGCCGTGCCGAAGAAGAGCGAGTCGATGCCGTCGTTCACGTCGGCCGCGCGGATGAACGCCTCGCGCACGTGCACGTCGTCGAACGGCGCCTGCCCCGAGTTCAGCTCGATGCGATTGGAGGCACCGGGCCGCGGGGCATCGATCTCGACGAGGGTGCCGGTCTTCTTGGCCTGGTCGAGCGTGTCGGGCTGGGCGTTGTCGATGATGTCGACCTCGCCCGCCTGCAGTGCCGCGTACCGCGACGCGGAGTCGGGGATGAAGCGCCACTCGATGCCGTCGAGGTAGGCGGCGCCGTCGTGCGCCCGGTCGGCGGGGCCCGAGACGTAGTCGTCATTGCGCACGAGCGACACGTGGTCTTGGGGCACCCACTCGTCGACGATGAACGGACCCGTGCCGATGGGCGCCAGGCAGTTCTCGTCCATGCCGCGGGCGATGCCGGCGGGCGACTCCATGGCGTTCCACGGCTGCGAGAGCGACTCGAGGAGCGCACTGTCGGGCACGCTGAGATGGAAGCGGGCGACCGTGTCGCTCACGACCTCGACGGAGTCGACCTTGCCGAAGGCGAGGTAGCCCGTCGAGGACTGCGTCTCGGGGTCCTTCACGTGCTCGACGTTGACCTTGACGGCCTCGGCGTCGAACGGGGTGCCGTCGGTGAAGCTCACGTCGTCGCGCAGCGTGAAGTCCCAGGTGAGACCGTCGTCGCTCGCAGTCCACTCGGTGGCGAGCCAGGGGATGACCTCACCCGACTCGTCGAGCGACACGAGCGACTCGAGGAACTGCCCGGCGATGAGCGCCTGCGGGTAGTTGCCGCCCACGTGCGGATCGAGGCAGCTGGGTTCGGCGTCGCCCGACGCATAGACGAGCGTGCCGCCCGTCACAGGATCGCCGGATGCCTCGGGCGCGTCGGCGGCGGGCGTGCAGCCCGCGAGCACGAGTGCACCCGCCGCCGCGAGCGCGGCGATGGGCAGGGAACGGAAGTTGCGACGCGACATGTGCGGGCGTGCTCCTCTTGAGTTCGAAGTGGGGGAGTCGGACGGGTTTTCGTACTCAGTCCATAATGAGTCTATGACGGATTCCGAAGCCCGCGGCACTGCGGCCGCGAGCGAGGTGGCACGACCGCGCGGCGGGCGGCCCCGTGCGTCCTCGCGGCGCACGCTCGAGGATGCCGCGACCGAGCTCTTCCTCGAGCAGGGCTACGCGCAGACCACGATCGACCACATCGCGCAGCGCGCCGGCGTCGGCCGCAACACCTTCTTCAACTACTTCGCCGCGAAGTCCGACCTGCTCTGGCTCGACGTCGACGAGACCCTCGCCGCGCTGCCGTCGATCCTCGACGACGCCCCCGACGAGCTCGCGCCCTCCGCCGCGCTCGAAGACGTCATCGCCGCGCTCGCGGCGCGGCATCCGCACCGGGCCGTGCCGATCGCGCTCAGCCAGCGCGAGCCGATGGCGACGCAGGACGAGTTCCTGGCCGCCGGGCTCGGAAGGTTCCTGCGGGTCGCCGAGCAACTCGACGGGTTCCTCGCTCGCCGCACGGGCGGCCGCGTCGACGGCACGACCGTGCGGGCCGCCGCGAACGCCGCGACGGCGGCCGCCGTGACGGGCGCCAGCGCCTGGGCGCTCGCGGGCGTCGAGCGCGGCGACCTCGCCGACGACGTACGACGCGCGGTCTCACCCGTCTGCCACGGGTTCGCACCGCTCCTCGACGCGAGCCACGCCTGACCGAGGCGCGACGAGGGACCTTCGACGCGTACAATCGATGCAACGACGTCGATCCGGCCATCACCGGGGAGTCTTCGGAAGAACACGGGTGCAGGCTTCGCGGCGGCGTCCGCCAGTAGAACCGAACGGGCCGGCCCGTCACAGCCGTGCAAGAGAGGTCGCGCGTTCGGGCGCGGCAAGCGAGGTGGTACCGCGGCGGCGGCTCGAAGAGCCCCGGCGTCCTCGCGGAAGCATCCGTTGATCGAAGGAGCCCGCGTGTACCCGCGCACCCCCGACGAGCACGGCGTCGCGCCGTCGCCCGACTTCCCCGCAGGCGAAGAGCAGGTGCTCGCCTACTGGAACGCCGACGGCACCTTCCAGGCGTCGATCGACCAGCGCGAGGGCTCGCCCGAGTGGGTGTTCTACGACGGCCCGCCGTTCGCGAACGGCCTCCCGCACTACGGGCACCTCCTCACGGGGTACGCGAAAGACGTCTTCCCGCGGTTCCAGACGATGCGCGGCAAGCAGGTACACCGCCGCTTCGGGTGGGACACCCACGGCCTGCCCGCCGAGCTCGAGGCCGAGCGCCAGCTCGGCATCACCGACAAGGTGCAGATCGAGCAGATGGGCATCGCCGCCTTCAACGAGGCCGCACGCTCGTCGGTGCTGCGGTACACGAAGGAGTGGCAGGAGTACGTCACGCGCATGGCGCGCTGGGTCGACTTCGAGAACGACTACAAGACGCTCGACACCACCTACATGGAGTCGGTCATCTGGGCCTTCAGGCAGCTGCACGAGAAGGGGCTGGCCTACGAGGGCCACCGCGTGCTGCCGTACTGCTGGCGCGACCAGACGCCCCTGTCCAACCACGAGCTGCGCATGGACGACGACGTCTACAAGATGCGTCAGGACCAGACCGTCACGGTGACCTTCCCGCTCACGGGCGCGAAGGCCGAGTCGCTCGGACTGACCGCCGTGCGCGCGCTCGCCTGGACGACGACGCCCTGGACCCTGCCCACGAACTTCGCCCTCGCGGTCGGCCCCGACATCGAGTACGCGGTCGTGCCGGCTGGCCCGAACGGCACGCCCGACGCGACGGTGCTCCGCGAGAGGGCCGGCGGCGCGGCATCCGACACCGAGGTCCTCGGCGGCGAGTACCTCATCGCGATCGACCTGCTGGGCGGCTACGCGAAAGACCTCGGGTACGAGTCGGCCGACGACGCGCGCGCCGCGGTCTCCCGCACCGTGCGCGGTGCCGACCTCGAGGGCGTCACGTACGACCGCCTGTTCGACTACTACGCCGACGTCGAGGCCTACGACGTGGCGAACGCCTGGCAGATCCTCGTGGCCGACTACGTCACGACCGAAGACGGCACCGGCATCGTGCACCAGGCACCCGCCTACGGTGAAGAAGACCAGAAGATCGGCGAGGCCGCGGGCATCCCCGTGATCCTCTCGCTCGACGAGGGCGGAAAGTTCAAGCCCGAGGTGACGGATGTCGCGGGGCTGCTCTGGAGCGACGCGAACAAGCCGCTCACCCAACTGCTGAAGGCCGAGGGGCGCCTGCTCCGCCAGGCGAGCTACGAGCACTCGTATCCGCACTGCTGGCGCTGCCGCAACCCGCTCATCTACAAGGCCGTCTCGAGCTGGTTCATCCGCGTGCCCGAGTTCCGCGATCGCATGGGCGAGTTGAATCAAGAGATCTCCTGGGTGCCCGAGAACGTGAAGGACGGGCAGTTCGGCAAGTGGGTGGCCGGCGCGCGCGACTGGTCGGTCAGCCGCAATCGCTACTTCGGCTCGCCGATCCCGGTCTGGAAGAGCGACGACCCCGAGTACCCGCGCGTCGACGTCTACGGCTCGCTCGAGGAGCTCGAGCGCGACTTCGGCCGCCTGCCACTGAACGGCGCGGGCGAGCCCGACCTGCACCGTCCGTACATCGACGACCTCACGCGCCCGAACCCCGACGACCCCACCGGCCGGTCGACCATGCGCCGCATCCCCGACGTGCTCGACGTCTGGTTCGACTCCGGCTCGATGCCGTTCGCGCAGGTGCACTACCCGTTCGAGAACCGCGAGTGGTTCGACACGCATCACCCGGCCGACTTCATCGTCGAGTACATCGGGCAGACCCGCGGATGGTTCTACGTGATGCACGTGCTCTCGACCGCGCTCTTCGACCGGCCCGCGTACAAGAACGTCATCAGCCACGGCATCGTGCTCGGCAACGACGGCCAGAAGATGTCGAAGTCGCTGCGCAACTACCCCGACGTGTCCGAGGTCTTCGACCGCGACGGCGCCGACGCCATGCGCTGGTTCCTCATGGCGAGCCCGGTGCTGCGGGGCGGCAACCTCATCGTCACCGAGGAGGGCATCCGCGAGGGCGTTCGGCAGGTCATGCTGCCGCTCTGGAGCACCTGGTACTTCTTCTCGCTCTACGCCAACACGGCGCGCGCGAGCGGGTACGAGGCATCCGCTCGCACCGATTCGACCGACGTGCTCGACCGCTACCTCTTCGCCAAGCTCCGCGACCTCGTCGATGACGTGACCGACGACCTCGAGCACCTCGACTCGACGTTGGCCGCGGCCAAGCTGCGCGACTTCGCCGACGTGCTCACCAACTGGTACGTGCGGCGATCGCGCGACCGGTTCTGGGCGGGCGTCGCCGAAGACGGCGCCGGCGGCGAGGCCTTCGACACGCTCTACACCGTGCTCGAGACCTTCACCAGGCTCGCGGCGCCGCTTCTCCCGCTCACGACCGAGCAGGTCTGGCGCGGGCTCACCGGCGGGCGCAGCGTGCACCTGACCGACTGGCCCGACGCCTCGCAGTTCCCGGCCGACGAGCCGCTCGTCGCCGCCATGGACGCCGTGCGCGAGATCAGCGGCTCCGTGCTCGCGCTCCGCAAGCAGGCGGGGCGTCGCGTGCGACTGCCGCTCGCGTCGCTCACGGTCGTGACGACCGATTCCGCGGCGCTCGCCCCGTTCGAGGGCATCCTCCGCGACGAGCTCAACGTCAAGTCCGTCGACCTGGTCGAGCTCGACGCCGCGAGTGCCGAGACCTACGGCGTCACCAAGCGGCTGAGCGTCAACGCCCGCGCTGCCGGTCCCCGTCTCGGCAAGACCGTGCAGCAGGCGATCCAGGCCGCACGATCGGGCGAGTGGAGCCTCGACGGCGACACGGTCGTCGCGGGCGGCATCGCCCTCGAGCCCGGCGAGTACGACCTCGTGCTCGAGGCCGGGGGGGCCGGCGGTGGTTCGCGCGCGCTCGCGCTGCTGGCCGACGGCGGCTTCGCCATCCTCGACACCGAGACCACGCCCGAGCTCGAGGCCGAGGGCGTCGCCCGCGACCTCGTGCGGGCCGTGCAGGAGGCGCGCAAGGGCGCGGGGCTCGAGGTCGGCGACCGCATCGCCCTGACGCTCGCGCTCGACGCCGACTCCCTTGCGGCCGCAGAGCGGCACCGCGACCTCATCACCGGCGAGACGCTGGCGACCTCGCTCGAGGTCCGCGAGCTCGACGCCGAGACGGCGAAGGCGACCCAGCCGCTCGCCGGCGGCACCCGCGTGCACATCGGATTGGAGCAGGCATGACCGACGCCCCCGACGCAACCCCCGACGACTTCGACGCGGCCGAGGCCGAGGCCCGCGACGCCGCCGACGAGGTCTACGCGACCCTCGTGGCGCGCGTGGGCGAGGGCTCCCCGCGTCCGCGGCTCGCGCCCACCCGGCGCGCCGTCGAACTGCTCGGCGACCCGCACCACTCGGCGCCCGTGATCCACCTCACGGGCACGAACGGCAAGACGTCGACGAGCCGCATGATCGAGAGCCTGCTCCGGGCGTCCGGCCTGCGCACCGGCCTGCTCACGAGCCCGCACCTCGAACGCTTCACCGAGCGCATCCGCATCGACGGCGCGTCGATCAGCGACGAGGCGGTCGCCCGCAACTGGTTCGAGATCGAGCCGTTCATCGCGATCGTCGACGCCGAACTCGAGGGCGCGGGCGAGGCGCCGCTGACCTTCTTCGAGGCCTTCACGGCCCTGGCGTTCGCGTGCTTCGCCGATGCCCCGGTCGACGTCATGGTGCTCGAGGTCGGCATGGGCGGCGAGTGGGATTCCACGAACGTCGCCGACGGCCAGGTCGCCGTGATCACCCCCGTGGATCTCGACCACCAGAGCCGGCTGGGCGACGACATCGTCACGATCGCCCGCACGAAGTCGGGCATCATCAAGCCCGCGGCATCCGTCGTCTCGGCGCGCCAGCACGACGAGGTCCTGCAGGTGCTCGAGAACGCCGCGGACCTCACCGAGTCGACGCTCGCCGTCGAGGACGACGCGTTCGCCGTGCTGAGCACGAAGGTCGCGGTCGGCGGTCAGCTCGTCTCGATCCGCGGGCTGGCGGGGGAGTACCACGACGTCGCGCTGCCGCTGTTCGGCAGCCACCAGGCGCAGAACGCCGCCGTCGCGGTCGCCGCCGTCGAGGCGTTCATCGGCGCGGGCAGCGTGCGACTGGCCGACGAGGTCGTCGAGCAGGGACTCGGCTCCGTCACCTCGCCCGGGCGCCTGCAGATCATCGGCGCCGAACCCACGGTGCTCGTCGATGCCGCGCACAACCCGCACGGCGCCCGGTCGCTGGTCGTCGCGCTCGGCGAGGCGTTCGACTTCGACGAGGTCGCGATCGTCATCGGCGTGCTCGGAGACAAGGACGCCGCCGGCATCCTCGACGCCCTGCTCGACCTCGACGCGCGCTACGTGGTGACCGTTCCCGAGTCCGACCGGGCGACGGATGCCTCTGAGCTCGCCGAACTCGTCGCGGGCAAGGTCGGCGCCGACCTGGTCTCGATCGCACCGCGCCTCGACGACGCGCTCGACGAGGCGCGGGCGTGGGCCGGCGAGGGCGAGAAGCGCGCCGTCATCGTCACGGGCTCGGTGCTGCTCGCGGGCGAGGCCATGCGCATCGCCGCCGATCGCGGCTGGAGCGCACGATGACCGACGCACCCGACGCCGCCGCCGCATCCGGCACTCCCGCCGCCGCCCCGCCGCCCCGATCGGTGCGGGCGAGCCTCGCGTCGATCCTGCTCGGCTTCGAGCTCATCGTGGTCTTCCTCGGGGCGCTCATGATCTGGGGCCTCACTCCCGAAGACGGCGGGGCGTTCGGACTGCCGAGGTGGTCCGCACTCGTCGCGGGCGGCATCGTCATCGTGCTCATGATCGCGACCATCGGCCTGCTCCGCTTCCGCTGGGCGTACGCGCTCGGCTGGGCGGTGCAGGTGCTGATCGTCGCCGCCGGCTTCATCAACCCCGCGATGTTCTTCATCGGTGCCCTCTTCGGGGGCATCTGGGCCTACTGCATGATCGTGGGCGAACGCATCGACCGAGAGAAGGCGGCTGCCCTCGCCGCCTACCGAAAGGAACAGGAATGACCACCGCAATCGAAGAGACCCTCGTGCTCGTCAAGCCCGACGGCGTCGCCCGCAACCTCACGGGCGAGATCCTGCGCCGCATCGAGGCCAAGGGGTACTCGCTGGTCGACATCCGCCTGGTGCAGGCCGACCGCGAGCTCCTCGCGAAGCACTACGCCGAGCACGAGGGAAAGCCATTCTACGAGCCGCTCGTGGAGTTCATGGAGTCGGGCCCGGTCGTCGCGATCCGCGTCGCCGGCAACCGCGTGATCGAGGGCTTCCGCTCGCTCGCCGGCACGACCGATCCCACGACGGCGGCACCCGGCACCATCCGCGGCGACTTCGGCCGCGACTGGGGTCTCAAGGTGCAGCAGAACCTGGTGCACGGCTCCGACTCGGTCGAGTCGGCCGACCGCGAGCTGGCGCTCTGGTTCGCCTGACGCTCCCGTCGGTCGAGTAGCGAGCGACGCAGGAGCGCGCGTAGCGAGACCCGTTCGATCGGGTCTCGATACGCTTCGCCACTCGACCGACGAAGGCGTCAGCGCCAGAGGTTCTGGAGGTCGAGCATGACGCGGGGGATCGCGTTCATCTGGGCCTGCGCGAGCAGGATGACCACGGCGTAGCAGACGACCGTGATGAGCGGGATCCAGCCGTACCAGGCCGCCGCGAGCCGGCGGACACGTGCCGACGCGGGAATATGTCCGGATCGCAGGTCGTGCAGGGTGACGATCCAGAACAGCGGAATGGTCACGGCCCAGGTGAGCATGCACCAGGGGCAGAGCACGTCGAGCACGTAGATGCTCTGGTAGATCAGCCAACCGACGAACACGAGCGCCCCGGCGACGCCGATGTTGAAGCCGGCCCAGAACCAGCGTGCGAACGTCGCGCCGGCGAGCAGCGCCACGCCGATGGTGATCACGATGGGCCACGCCATCAGGCCGAGGAACGGGTTCGGGAACCCGAAGACCGCACCCTGCCAGGACGCGAGGTTCGTGCTGCAGCCCACGAGCACGCCGACGTTGCAGCTCGGCACATGCGTCGAATCCTGCAGCGTGAGCACCTTCTCGAGCGACAGATCCCATGCGGCCAGCAGGCCGAGCGCGCCGAGGACGATGAGCGAGATGGCGAGGCCGATGGGCCTCGGACGTGCTGGGGCATCCGACATGTCTCGATTCTGGCATGGGGAATCGGCGGGTTCCTCGCCGGTCGTGCGATAATCGAGGAAGTCGACCGGGCCGCGCCCGGATACGACGCCAACGAAGGCTTCACGGGTGCACCGCACCCGAATGGGCGGTGAGCACACCGCAAGACGTGGCGACAAGGCAAACCTGCCGGTCGCAGTAGGTGAGAATTGGCGGTCCTGCGTACCACGCAGAATCGCTCGAGAGAGTACGGAGAGGGTGGCGCGGCCATCCCGACCGGCGTAGGAGTGCACCAGAGATGGTGGAAGGCAACGAGAACCAGAACAACCGACCCGATTCGAAAGGCGCGCCCAAGCGGCGTGGCGGCCTCTTCGGCGGTCGCCGTGGGCGCGGTCGAGGTGCGCAGCAGTCGCCTCCGACCCAGGTCGAGGAGGCCGTCGAGGCGGCTCCCGCCGATCCGGTGACGGATGCCGCGCCCTTCGGCACGAGTCCAGCCGATGAGACGGCGCAACCGCAGGCGTCGGCCGCGACGGAGGCCACCGCCCCGGCCGAGCCGGCGACCGATGACGCCCACCACGGGCGCCACGTCGCGGCATCCGACGGCGGTGCCGACGTCGCCGAAGAGACCGACGAGGCACCCGTCTCGCCGATCCCGTCGAACCTCACGACGACGTCGCTGATCTTCCACGCGCCGCCCGTGCTCGTGGTGCCCGACGAGCCGGCGCACCAGGAGCGCGGCGACCGGGGCGACCGTGAGCGCGACGGCGACCGCGGCGGCCGGGGCGACGATGAGGCCTCGAGCATCCGCCGGCGCACGCGTCGCCGCAGCGGCGAGGAGCCGCGCACGAGCGGCGACCAGCCCGCGAACACCGTCGTCAAGGTGCGCACGCCGCGCGAGCCCGAGCTCATCACCGAGCCGCAGCGGGTCAAGGGCTCCACGCGCCTCGAGGCCAAGAAGCAGCGTCGACGCGACGGCCGCGACGCCGGCCGTCGCCGCACCATCATCACCGAGTCGGAGTTCCTCGCCAGGCGCGAGTCCGTCGACCGCTCGATGATCGTGCGCGAGAAGGGCGGCCGCATCCAGATCGGCGTGCTCGAAGACGGCGTGCTCGTCGAGCACTACGTCGCGCGCAATCAAGACGCGTCGCTCATCGGCAACGTCTACCTCGGCCGCGTGCAGAACGTGCTGCCGAGCATGGAGGCCGCGTTCGTCGACATCGGCCGCGGCCGCAACGCCGTGCTCTACTCGGGCGAGGTCGACTGGGACGCCGCCGCCGAGAACGGCGAGAAGAACCAGCCGCGCCGCATCGAGCTCGCGCTCAAGCCCGGCGACCGGGTGCTCGTGCAGGTCACGAAAGACCCCGTGGGCCACAAGGGCGCACGCCTGACCAGCCAGGTCTCGCTGCCCGGCCGCTACCTCGTGTACGTGCCGAACGGCTCGATGAACGGCATCAGCCGCAAGCTCCCAGACACCGAGCGCGCGCGCCTGAAGAAGATCCTCAAAGAGGTGCTGCCCGAGAATCAGGGCGTCATCGTGCGCACCGCGGCCGAGGGCGCGACCGAGGAACAGCTCACGCTCGACGTGAACCGCCTCATCGCGCAGTGGGCCGACATCTCGACCCAGCTCGAGAAGGTGCAGGCGCCTGCGCTGCTGCACTCCGAGCCCGACCTGCTCATCAAGATCGTGCGCGACGTCTTCAATGAAGACTTCCAGAAGATGATCATCGAGGGCGACGAGGCGCGCGGCACGATCGAGCGCTACCTCCGCGCCGTCGCGCCCGACCTGCTCGAGCGCATCGAGGCCTACACGGGCGAGCGCGACTCCTTCGACGAGTTCCGCATCAGCGAACAGATCGAGAAGGCGCTCGACCGCAAGGTCTTCCTGCCCTCAGGCGGTTCGCTCGTCATCGACCGCACCGAGGCGATGACCGTCGTCGACGTCAACACCGGCAAGTTCGTCGGATCCGGCGGCAACCTCGAAGAGACCGTCACGAAGAACAACCTCGAGGCGGCCGAGGAGATCGTGCGCCAGCTGCGCCTGCGCGACATCGGCGGCATCATCGTGGTCGACTTCATCGACATGGTGCTCGAGTCCAACCGCGACCTCGTGCTGCGCCGGCTCATCGAGTGCCTCTCACGCGACCGCACGAAGCACCAGGTCGCCGAGGTCACCTCGCTCGGCCTCGTGCAGATGACCCGCAAGAAGCTCGGACTCGGCCTGCTCGAGACCTTCAGCGAGCCGTGCGAGGTCTGCGCCGGCCGCGGCATCATCGTGCACCACGAGCCCGTGCTGAAGCACCGAGCGCCGCAGCAGCAGCCCGAGCGTCGCCGCAGCGGGCGCGGCGGCAACCCGTCCGGTGCGACGCAGCAGCAGCGGGCGGTCGCCGAACCGAGCACGCACACCGGCACTCACGCGATCACCGAAGACGTCAAGCACGCGCTCGCGCAGATCGCCGCCTCGACGATTCCGCACACCGAGCACCGCGACGACCCGGCATCCGCCGACGCGACCGCGGTGACGGCACCCGAGCCGGGCGAGAAGCCCGCCGAGGAGCAGGGCACGCGCCCCGGTCGTCGCCGCGGCCGCGGCCGACGCGCCTCGCGCGAGCAGGCGACCGCGCCCGGCGCCGAGGTCACGGCCGTCGTGTCCGAGTCGTCCCAGGCCGAGGAGCCGACGACGGATGCCGCGACCGACGAGTCCTCGTCGGCGCAGGCCGTCGCAGCGGAGGCCGCCGTGGTCGAGGCATCCGACGGCCCTGCCGCCACGGCCGACGCGACCGAAGCGACGGACACCGTTGACGAGGAGCCGGTCGAGACGCTGCCCGAGGTCGCCGCGATCCTCGACCTCCCGATCGTGACCACGCCGCGCAACCGACCCGAGCCGGCCGCGACCGCGGACCTGCTCGACTCGGTGCTCGATGCGCTCCCGGCGCCGAAGAAGGCCGGAGAGGGCCGCTCGCGCAGCCGTCGCGTGTCGACCGCGGCGCTGTCGCCCACGAGCGGGGCGCCCGTGATCACCCGCGCCGGCGAAGGCGATGCGAACGACGCCGATCACGAGGCATCCGTCGACTGAGTTCGACGGCGGAGGGGCTCGCCCGACGTCAGTCGGTCGAGCCCCCTCTGCGTTCGCGTCGCTCGCGCGGCGTGATGCGCAGGCCGCTCGCGGCGAGCCGGCGCACGAGTTCGCGCGGGGAGACCGCAACGGCGCCCGCGGAGACGAGTTCGTCGTAGCGTTCGACGGGCACGTCGTAGTGGTCGAGGTCGAACGCCCTGACCGGCAGGCCGGCACGATCGGCGAACGCCCGGAGCTCGGCGATCGACTCGTCGCTCACGAGGTGCGACCACACCGTGCCGTGCTTCGGCCAGAGCGGCGTGTCGATGAGCACGGTCATGGCACGATCCTAGGCCGCGCGGTTCGCGACGCGCCGACGGCCCGCGTTTGACCCACTCAGGTCCATCCGGTAAACTCGACCGTTGGTGCCGCCGCTTATCCCGGTGTGCCCACTGCAGGCTCCTCATGTCGAGAATCGCCTGCACCATCGTTTTCTGGCAGTGACGACCCTCCTTCCCGCTGGGGTCCCGCGCAGTGACACCCCATCAGACAGTCGGAATCCCCGTGGTTCCCCAGAGATAGGTACGAGTAGTGGTTTACGCAGTAGTGCGCGCCGGCGGTCGGCAGGAGAAGGTCGAAGTCGGCACCATCGTGACGATGGACCGCATCAAGGCCGACAAGGACGGCAACGTCCAGCTGGTCCCGGTCCTCCTCGTCGACGGCGAGAACATCACCTCCGACGCCAAGTCGCTCGCGAAGGTCACGGTCACGGCCGAGGTCCTCAACGACCTCCGCGGTCCCAAGATCGTGATCCAGAAGTTCAAGAACAAGACCGGCTACAAGAAGCGCCAGGGCCACCGTCAGGAGCTCACGCGCGTCAAGGTCACCGGCATCAAGTAGCAGCAGCGGCTCGCAAGGAGAATCAGACATGGCACACAAAAAGGGAGCGAGCTCCACTCGCAACGGTCGTGACTCGAACGCGCAGCGCCTCGGCGTGAAGCGCTTCGGCGGCCAGGTCGTCAGCGCGGGCGAGATCATCGTCCGCCAGCGCGGCACCCACTTCCACCCGGGTGCGGGTGTCGGTCGCGGTGGCGACGACACGCTGTTCGCGCTCGAGGCCGGCTCGGTGCAGTTCGGCACCAAGGGCGGCCGCAAGGTGGTCAACATCGTGGCGGCCGGCGAATAGCCGACCGACAGGTTTCGTGAGGGCGGGCTTCGGCTCGCCCTCACGTGTTTTCAGAAGAGAAGGGCAGGGCGCATGGTCAGCTTCGTCGACGAGGTGACGCTGTTCGTGCGCGCCGGGCACGGGGGCAACGGGTGCGTCTCGGTGCGCCGCGAGAAGTTCAAGCCGCTCGCAGGCCCCGATGGCGGCAACGGAGGGAGCGGCGGCGACATCACGCTCGTCGCCGATCCGCAGGTCACCACGCTGCTCGCGTACCACGGCCGCCCGCACCGCAGCTCCGGCAACGGGCAGCCCGGCATGGGCGACAACCGCTCAGGCGCCGCCGGCGAGCCGCTCGAGCTGCCGGTGCCGGTCGGCACGGTCGTCAAGGACGCCGACGGCACCGAGCTCATCGACCTCACCGAACCGGGCATGCGCTACGTCGTCGCGCCCGGCGGTCAGGGGGGCCTCGGCAACGCCGCGCTCGCCTCCACCAAGCGCAAGGCCCCCGGCTTCGCGCTGCTCGGCACCCTCGGCTACGAGGGCGAGGTCAAGCTCGAGCTGAAGTCCATCGCCGACGTCGCGCTCGTGGGCTACCCGTCCGCCGGCAAGTCGAGCCTGATCGCGGCCATGTCCGCGGCGCGGCCGAAGATCGCCGACTACCCGTTCACCACGCTGCACCCGAATCTCGGGGTCGTCGAGGCGGGCGACCACCGCTTCACCGTCGCCGACGTGCCCGGCCTCATCGAGGGCGCGAGCGAGGGCAAGGGCCTCGGGCTCGAGTTCCTCCGGCACGTCGAGCGCTGCTCGGCGCTGCTGCACGTGCTCGACTGCGCGACGCTCGAGCCCGGCCGCGACCCGCTGAGCGACCTCGACGTCATCCTCGGCGAACTCGCCGCGTACCCCGTGCCCGATGGGCAGACGCCGCTGCTCGAGCGCCCGCAGCTCATCGCGCTCAACAAGATCGACGTGCCAGAGGCACGCGACCTCGCCGAGCTCGTCAAGCCCGAGCTCGAGGCGCGCGGGTTCCGGGTCTTCGAGATCTCCACCGTCAGCCACGAAGGCCTCCGACAGCTCGGCTTCGCCCTCGGCTCGCTCGTCGACGAGGAGCGCAAGGCCGCCGCCGCCGCGGCGATCGAGGCGGGCCCCCGCATCGTCATCCGCCCGAAGGCCGTCAACGAGGCCGACTACGTCGTCAAGGCCGAGGGCGGCAGCTACGGCACCATCTATCGCATCCTGGGCGGCAAGCCCGAGCGCTGGGTGCAGCAGACCGACTTCGCCAACGACGAGGCCGTCGGCTTCCTCGCCGACCGCCTCGCGCGCCTCGGGGTGGAAGACGCCCTCGTGCGCGCCGGCGCCGTCGCCGGCTCCACCGTGGTCATCGGCCCCGGAACCGGCGTCGTGTTCGACTGGGAGCCCACGCTCACCTCCACGGCCGAGCTCATCACCGCGCCGCGCGGCACCGACGTGCGCCTCGACGAGAATCGTCGCCAGACGCGTGCCGAGCGCCGCAGCGAGTACCACGATCGCATGGACGCGAAGGCCGAGGCCCGCGCCGAACTCGATCGCGAGCGCGAGGCCGGCATGTGGTCCGATGACGAATCCGGCGAAGAGCCGGCACCGGCCGACGCGCCGGCGGAGGCCGAGGGCGAGCGATGACCGTGCGCAGCCGCGATGACATCGTCGCCGCGAAGCGCATCGTCGTGAAGGTCGGATCCTCCTCGATCAGCGGCGACAACGCCGCGCAGATCGGCCCGCTCGTCGACGCCCTCGCCGCCGTTCACGGCCGCGGCACCGAGCTCGTGCTCGTCTCATCGGGGGCAATCGCGACCGCCATTCCGTTCCTCGACCTCGACGGACGCCCCGACGACCTCGCGACCCAGCAGGCCGCCGCCGCGGTGGGGCAGAACGTGCTGATGTGGCGCTACCAGACGAGCCTCGACCGGTTCTCGATCATTGCAGGCCAGGTGCTGCTGACGGCCGGTGACCTCGAGAACGCGACGCCGCGTTCGAACGCGCAGCGCGCGATGGACCGACTGCTCTCGCTGCGCATCCTGCCCATCGTCAACGAGAACGACACCGTCGCCACGCACGAGATCCGGTTCGGCGACAACGACCGGCTCGCGGCGCTCGTCGCCGAGTTGATCGGTGCCGACCTGCTCGTGCTGCTCTCCGACGTCGACGCGCTCTACACGAAGCCGCCCCACCTCGAGGGCGCGGAGCGCATCGCCCATGTGCCCTTCGGCGACGAGCTGACCGGCGTCGAGATCGGTTCGGTCGGTCGCGCGGGCGTCGGCACCGGGGGAGCGGAGACGAAGGTGTCCGCGGCGCGCATCGCCGCCGCGGCCGGCGCAGCCGTGCTCATCACGGCGACGCCGCTCGTCGCCGAGGCCCTGAGCGGCGCCTCGATCGGCACCTGGTTCGATGCCGCCCCCGAGCGTCATACGAACCCGGCAGAGGCGGCGCTCGCCTAGGCTGAGGCCATGGAGCAGCCCGACTTCGACCCCACCGTGATCGACGCCCGGCTCGCCGCGGCGAAAGAGGCGTCGTACCGTCTCGCACGCGCGACGACGGCCGAGAAGGATGCCGCGCTCGAGCGCATCGCCGGCGACCTCCGCGCCCGGGCGACCGAGGTCATCACGGCGAACCGACTCGACCTCGACGCCGGCCGCGAAGCCGGACTCACGACGGGCCTGCTCGACCGGCTCGCACTCGACGAGCGCCGCATCGACGCCCTCGCCGACGCCGTGCTCGACGTCATCTCGCTCACCGACCCCGTCGGCGAGACCCTGACCGGCCGCACGCTGCCGAGCGGGGTGCGCATCGACCAGATCCGGGTGCCGCTCGGCGTGGTCGGGGCCATCTACGAGGCTCGCCCGAACGTCACGATCGACATCGCCGTGCTCGCCCTGAAGAGCGGCAACGCCGTGGTCCTCCGCGGCGGCACGGCCGCCGAGCAGACGAATCGCGTGCTCGTCGACGTGCTTCGCGGCGCGCTCGACGCCGTCGGTCTCCCGGCGGGGGCCGTGCAGACGGTCGACGACTACGGGCGCGCGGGCGCACGCCACCTGATGCAGGCACGCGACTACGTCGACGTGCTCATTCCACGGGGGAGCGCCGGGCTCATCCGCGCCGTCGTCGACGAGGCGCGCGTGCCCGTCATCGAGACGGGTGCCGGGGTCGTGCACATGTTCCTCGACGCGAGCGCGCCCGAGCAGTGGGCGGTCGCCCTCGTCCACAACGCCAAGGTGCAGCGCCCCAGTGTCTGCAACGCCCTCGAGACGCTGCTCGTGCACCGTGACGCCGTCGACCGCGTCCTGCCCGCGGTACTCGACCGGCTCGAGGCATCCGGAGTCACCATCCACGCCGACGAGCGGGTGCGGGCCATCAGGCCCGACGCCCTGCCCGTGACCGATGAGGACTTCGCGACCGAGCACATGAGCCTCGACCTCTCGGTCGCGGTCGTCGACTCCATCGACGACGCGCTGGCGCACATCCGGACCTTCTCGACCAGGCACACCGAATCGATCGTCACGAACGACCTCGCCAACGCCGAGCGCTTCCTCAACGAGGTCGATTCGGCCGCGGTCATGGTCAATGCCTCGACGAGGTTCACGGACGGCGCGGAGTTCGGCTTCGGTGCCGAGGTCGGTATCTCGACGCAGAAGCTGCACGCCCGCGGCCCCATGGGACTGCCCGAGCTCACGAGCACGAAGTGGATCGTGCGCGGCGCCGGTCACGTGCGCGCCTGACATCGCTAGACTGTCTCGAGCACCACTGAAGTCTTCGAAAGGAATCGGCGAATGAGCCTCTCCAGCACGGTCCTGACCGGCATCCTGGCATCCGAGTCGGTGAACGCGCGCGAGCTGCCCATGGAGTCGTGGGTCTACGGGCTCGTCACCATCTGCATCTTCGCGGTGCTCGCGTTCGTCACCGCGTCCTACCGCGACGTCGCCAACCGTCACCGGGCCAAGGCCGAGGCGTTCGCCGCCCGCCACGGAGCCGAGCACGGCGAGCACGGCGGCCACTGAGCCGGTTCGGCGCCGTGACCATCGGTGAGGCGCGTCGACCACGGGTCGGCGTCATGGGCGGCACGTTCGACCCCATCCACCACGGTCACCTCGTCGCCGCGAGCGAGGTCGCGCAGTCGCTCGACCTCGACGAGGTCGTGTTCGTGCCGACCGGGCAGCCGAGCTACAAGTCGAACGTCACCGAGGCCGAGCACCGCTACCTGATGACCGTCATCGCGACGGCGTCCAACCCGCGCTTCACGGTCAGCCGCGTCGACGTCGACCGCGCCAAGCCCACGTTCACGATCGACACGCTGCGCGATCTTCGACGCGAACGCGCCGATGCCGACCTCTTCTTCATCACCGGCGCCGACGCGATCGCCCAGATCCTCTCGTGGAAGGATGTCGCCGAGCTGTGGGAGCTCGCCCACTTCGTGGCTGTGAGTCGACCGGGACATGACCTCTCCATTCACGGTTTGCCGGAGCAGGACGTAAGCTTGTTGGAGGTCCCGGCATTGGCGATTTCATCGACCGACTGCCGAGACAGGGTGCGCCGGGGTTTCCCGGTGTGGTACTTGGTGCCCGATGGGGTCGTCCAGTACATCTCGAAGCACCACCTCTATCGGAGTGTCGAATGACGTCGTCGCAGGAACCACAGCTGACGCGCCGCGAGATGCGCGAGCGCGAACGCCTGCAGGAGCAGGCAGCTTCGCCGACCCCGAATACCGCTCCGAGCGGGGCGACGCCGATCGTTCCGGCCGCTCCCCAGCCGGCGTCGCAGCCCGCGCCCGTGCCCGTGTACGCCGCCCCGGCGCCCGCGAACGGCACGCCGTCGAACGGTGCCACTCGAGCACCCCAGGCCGCGCCCTACGGCCAGCATCCCTCGCCCTATCCGACGGCGGCACCCGCGACGCCGCTCCCGCCGGTCACGGCGCAGCCGCCGAGCAGTTTCGCGCCTGCGGCCCCTGCGCGGCCGGCCCCGTCCGCTCCCGTCCCGCCCGCACCCGTTCCTCCGATCTCGGCACTGCCGGTCGCTCCGATCACGCCGGCGCCGTCCGTGCCTGCCGCGCCCGCACCTGCCGCGCCGAGCGCCCCGACCCCCGAGCGCACGCTGACCCGACGAGAGCTCCGGGCGATGCTCGGCAGCACCGCAACAGAAGCCGACGATCTCGACGACGTCGATGACGAGATCGCGGGCGCAACCGCCATGGACGCGCCACGTGCACCGGCGGCCACGTCGTTCCCGGCAGCGTCGTCACCTGTCCCTCCGGCCGGCTCGTCCGCCGCACCGACCGCAGCGCCGGCGCCGGCGCCGGCGCCGGCGCCGGCGCCGAACACCGTGCCGCGCCAGCCGATCCCGCACCAAGAGGTCGCGGCATCCGCGGCCGAGCAGCCCAGTGCCGCCGCGAAGCCGGTCGGCCACTGGACCTCGCAGCTCGACGCACCCGTCGAGGCGCAGCCGTACGACCAGGTGCTCTCGCGGGGCGGCGTCGGTCGCGGCGTGCCGACCACCACGAACGCGCTCATCCTCCCGACGCTTCCCGACCACGCCGGCATCCCTGCGCCGCTCGCCGACAACGGCGAGATCATCGTCACCGGGTCCATCGACCTGCCTCGCAGCTTCGGAGCGACCGGCGTGCACCCCAGCCAGATCGACTCGTCAGACGTCGACCGCCTCTTCGACCAGGTCGAAGACGGCGCGACCGCCGGCGCACCGGTGTCGGCGACCCGTGCCATCAGCACGCAGAGCGCAGCGAAGGCCGTCATGGCCCCGCCCTCGAAGGAGGGCATGAACGTTCCGCTCGTGCTCGCCGTCACCGCCGGTGTCCTGGCGCTCGGCGTCGTCGCCACGCTGGTCATCGGGGCCCTCACCGGACTCTTCTGAGTCCGCGATCCATCAGCCATGCATTCCAGACCGGAAACGAGCGTATGACCGCATCCGACCACGCCCTCGACTCGCTCGCCATCGCGGCGCGCGCCGCAGACTCGAAGGGCGGCGACGATCTCGTCGCACTCGACGTCTCGCAGCCCCTGCCGTTCGCCGACGTGTTCCTCCTCGTGACCGGAACGAGCGAGCGCAACGTCATCGCGATCGCCGACGAGATCGAAGACGTCCTCCGCGACGCCGGCTCGAAGACGCTGCGCCGCGAGGGACACTCGACCGGCCGCTGGATCCTGCTCGACTTCGGCGACCTCGTCGTGCACGTCTTCCATCCCGAAGACCGCATGTACTACGGCCTCGAGCGCCTCTGGCTCGACTGCCCGGCCGTGCCTCTGGAACCCCTCCTCGCCGGCTGACGAGGAGAGCGGCCAGCCGAGCTTCCCTCGATTTCGTTCCGGGCGCGAGGCTGGTGTAAGCTCAATTCGTTGCTTCAAGCGAGGCAGAACGGGTCTGTGGCGCAGCTGGTAGCGCACCTGCATGGCATGCAGGGGGTCAGGGGTTCGAGTCCCCTCAGATCCACCGAAACCCCTGATGAACGCAAGTTCATCAGGGGTTTTTGCGTGGAATGAGCGCGTGTAGGGCCTCTTGGTCCTGTGTGGATTGTGGATTCGGACGAGGTTCCACAGGTATCCATCCCTGCGTGAGACCACGGGTGGAGTACCAGGGGTCTGTGCCGCACTCCTGGACCCCGTCGACAGCGAGCTGCCCGACGCACACGAGCACCTCGACACGCCCCGCGTCGAGATCGTCGAATCAACTCTCTGCAGCAGTTGCCGTTCGTCCCGCCGGGTGGAGCCGGGCGGCTTCGCGCGGGCGCAACGCCGTCGACAGCTGTCGAAGTGCGCGCTCGATGACGTCGAGCGACGCCGCGTCCGCCCCACCGGTGGCGGTCTCCAGTGCAGGGCGGATACTGGTGGCGCGGATCTCGGCCACCCGCTCCGATGTCTCGTCGGCGTGACGCAGGAGTGTGCGCCGGCCGTCGTCCGGATCGGGCTCGCTGACGACGGAGCCCGCCTTCACCAGGCGGGCGACGGCTTGCGAGATCGCGCTCTGCGGAAGTCCCGATCGCGCTGCGATCTCTCCGACGGTGCTGCCAGGGTGCCCTGCGATCTCGCTGGCAGCGAGCAGCGTCGTGCGGTTGCCGACGGAGCCCGTACCGAGGTCCGGAAGCGCGCTCTCCGCGATCTTCATCAAACGCCTGCCGAGAAGAAAGAGTTCCACGGGGTCCATGCTCAAATACTATCAAAGGTGATACATCAGTGTTGATGCATCAAGAATGATGGAGTATCGTGAGCTTCATGACCTTCCCCATCGAGGAACACTCGCTCATCCGTCGTCCCGCAACTGTGGCACTGTCCGGAATGGACCTTTACTACGAGACCCGTGGTAGCGGACCACTTCTACTGATCTCGGAGAGCGGCGAGGGCGACGCAGATCGCAGTGCGCAGCTCGCCGACCGGCTCGCACGCTACTACACGGTCGTCACATACGACCGCCGCGGACTCTCCCGCAGCATGCCGCTGGAGAACCGGCCTGTGACCATCGAGACGCATGCCGACGACGCCATCCGCCTGATCGATGCGGTGCGCGACTCCGGGCTCGACGGGCTGACCGAGGAACCCGCGGTCATGCTCGGCTGCAGCATCGGAGCGGTGATCGGCCTGCACGTCGCGGTCGAGCGTCCGGATCTGCTCGCCGCGCTGATCGCGCACGAGCCGGTTGCGCCGTGGCTGCTCCCAGAGCAGGAGGCGGCGCTGCACCGCGCCGAGCTGCAGCACTGCCAGAACGTCTTCCACGAGCAGGGCTGGCGGGCAGCGCTCGCGCCCATGGCGAAGACCCTCGGCATCGATCCCTCGAACCAGCAGACCGAGCCGGATGTCATGCTCCCCGCCTTGGATGACCGGCGGGCGATGAACTTCTCGCACTTCCTGGGAGTCGACTTCTCGGCCATCGCCGCGGATCGTCTGGATCCGGCGGAGCTGCGCGAGACGCCTGTACGCATCATGCCCGCAGTAGGCGGCCTGACGCCCCGGGCCGTCTTCGATCGGCTCTGCGCCGAGCGTCTGGCGCGACTCCGCGACGTGCAGCTGCTGGAGTTCCCCGGCGGGCACAACGGCAACATGACCCATCCATCGGCGTACGCGAACGCCGTGCTGGCGGCGCTCGGCCGAGTGGATGGCATCGGCAACGCCGTTGGCGAGCGTTGATGTGCCCCGCGAGCGGCCACGGCGAGCCCCGCAGCCCCGCATGGTTCGGCAACACCAGGCTGATCGAAAGCGTTGGGCACCTCGGTCGTCTCGCATGCCGCTCGGTCCATCGGCGGCCCACGCGGTAGTGTGACCTTCGGGAGCGCGGCGGGCACACCGCGCCCGCGAGGGGGTGGGCATGGCACCGGCACGCACCGAGCGCGGCCTCGATCGGCTCGTGAACTTCTCCGACGCCGCCGTGGCGATCGCCATCACGCTCCTGATCCTGCCGCTCGTCGATCTGGCGGGCGAGATCGGCGACGAGCACTTCGGGGAATTCGTCGCCGAGAATTTCGGCGCATTCGTCGCCTTCGTCGTGACCTTCGCAGTGATCGGCCGGTTCTGGGTCATCCACCATCAGGTGTTCGAACTCGTGCGCGACTACTCGCTGCGGCTGATGTGGGCGAACATGCTGTGGCTCGCGAGCATCGTGTTCCTGCCGTTCGCGGCGAACGCCGTGTCGACGAGTTCGGCCGACGACGGCAGTTTCGACGCGGTCTACATCGGGACGATGTTCGTCACGACGACGGCGATGCTGCTCATGGAGTTCGAACTGCGCCGGCATCCGGAGTTGCTGGCCGAGGGCGCACGGGAGCAGATCGACCTCGGTCGCGCGTTCGGCGTGCTCGTCATCCTCGTCGTCTGCGGGGTGCTGGCCGTGCTCGTTCCCTCGGCCGGCATGCTGTGGGTGCTGCTCCTGTTCGCCGCGGCGCCGGTGACGAATGTGCTCCGCCGCAGCATCCCGGCGCTTCGCAGATAGCTCCGTGGGGGGCTTTCGGCAGCGCGGCGCGGTTCCTTGACCCCCTTCGGGGAGGAGCACAGAATTGGGTGTCAGCAACGCACGGGAAGCAGGGAGAGCATGAGCGACGCGAGCACTCGTCCGGTCTACAGCCAAGGAGCTTCGAGCGAGCCGGCGGTGTCGCAGGCCGAGTCGGGCCTGCCCGACGACGGCTTCCCCGAGCTGCAGGACGGCACGACCGAGCGCGAGGTCACGGCCGAACCTGCGGCGAAGCCCCGGGTCTGGAGCCGCGACCTGCGGTTCATGCTGGTCGTACTCGTGGCCATCGTGGTGCTGTTCCTCGCCTTCGCGCTGGTCATCGCCTTCAGCCCGACCGGTGAGGCGATCAGTGCGCTCGCGATCATCGCCGCCCCCATCGCGACCATGGTGGCCGCCTACTACGGCATCTCGCTCGCACTGCGTCAGGTGAGTGAGGCGCGTCACGCCGCCGAGGCTGCCGAGGCCCGCGCCCGTGCCGCGGAGACGAGTGCACGCGAGTCCGACGCATGGGCCGCACAGATGGAGTCGGGCCTCCGGGTCGCGGTGGCCAAGCTCAAGGGTGCGGCCGTCGACACGCGCGACGTGGAGCGCGCCGCCGGCACGCCCGACGAATTCTTCTGATCGGCGCGAGGCGCACGAGGCGCACACGGCGCACGACGCACGCGAAGGACTGAACGGCCCGGCTCCTCGAGCGATCGAGGAGCCGGGCCGTTCGGCCGTTCGGGCCGCCGTCAGAGATCGGCCAGCAGCGACACCGGGTGCTCGATCGCGCGGGCCACGTCGGTGAGGAAGGCCGCGGCCTCCGCACCGTCGCAGACGCGATGGTCGAACGAGACCGTGAGTTCGGTGACCCGTCGCACCGCGAGCGCGCCGTCGACGACCCACGGCCGCTCGATGATGCGCCCGATGCCGAGCATCGCCGCCTGCGGGTGGTTGATGATCGCCGCCGATCCGTCCACGCCCAGGGTGCCGTAGTTGTTCAGCGTGAAGGTGCCGCCGGTGAGCGCCGACGGTGGGAACCGCCCAAACGAGGCCTGCTCGGTGCGCTCGGCGATCGCGTCGCGCAGGCCGCGGAGCGACATCCGCCCGGCGGCGTGCACGACCGGCACGACGAGTCCGCGCGGGGTCTGCGCAGCCATGCCGAGGTGCACATCGTCGTGGAAGATGATCTCCTCGCGTTCGGCGTCGAAGGCCGCGTTCAGCGACGGATGCCGCAGCAGGGCCGCGACCGTGAAGCGGGCCACGAGCGCGGTGACGCCGAAGCCCTCACCGGTCGCGGCCTGCAGGTCGCGGCGCGCCGCGAACAGGCCGGTGGCGTCGACGTCCATCCAGACCGTGGCATCCGGGATCTCACGGCGCGAACGCATGAACTGCGCGGCGGCCGCCTTCTGCACGCGGTCGAGGGCGACCCGGCGTTCGCCGGCACCCGCAGCGGAGTCGGGGCTGGCCACGACGCGAGGGGCGGATGCCTCGTGGCCCACCATCGGCGTCGGCGCGACCGAGGCCGCGCCCGCCGTGTCGAGGCCGGCGATGAACGACTCGACGTCGCGGCGCACGACGAGGTGCTGCGGGCCCGTTCCCTGGAGCCGGCTCGCGTCGAAGCCGTGCTCGCGGGCGAGCCTGCGCACGATCGGCGACACCACGGGGGAGCGCCGGGCGGGGTCGAGCTCGAGGATCGCGGTCGACGCGGGCGCCGACGCGGGCGTCGAGGCCGAACGAGTGGGAGGCGCGGCGAAGGAGCCGCGTCCGCGGCCGAACCGCGACGGCGCACTGGAGGAGCGCACGGTCGGGGCGCTCGCACGGGTTCCGTAGCCGATGAGCACGGCACCCGACTCATCGGCCCGCGCGGAAGCGGCGACGACGACGCCCGGTTCGGCCGGTGCGGCGGCGGTCGGCGCGACCGCAGCGTCGGATGTCGCGGCATCCGAAGCACTGCCCGACGCCGTCGGCACACCCGGTGCGGACGCCCCCAGCGGCTCGAGGCTCAGCAGCACCTGGCCGGCGTGCAGCACCTGTCCGACTTCGCCGCCGAGCGAGGCGACCACGCCCGCGAACGGCGTCGGCAGCTGCACGACGGACTTGGCCGACTCGAGCTCGACGACGGGCTGGTCGATCGCGACCTCGTCGCCGGGCCGCACGAGCCAGGCGACGACCTCGGCCTCGGTCAGGCCCTCGCCGAGGTCGGGCAGGATGAAGTCGCGGGTCATGCGAGGTCCCACTCCCAGGTCGCGAGTGCGGCGAGCACCCGGTCGGCGGTGGGCAGGTGGAACTCCTCGAGCTTCGGCGACGGGTACGGGATGTCGAATCCCGTGATGCGCAGCACCGGAGCGGCGAGGTGGTGGAAGTTGCGCTCGGTCACGCGTGCGGCGACCTCGGCGCCGTAGCCGCCGAACTGCGCCGCCTCGTGGATCACTGCGGCGCGGGACGTCTTGCGTACGGAAGCCGAGACGGTCTCATCGTCGAAGGGCGAGAGGCTGCGGAGGTCGACGACCTCGATCGAGAGCCCCTCGGCCGTCGCGGCATCCGCGGCCTCGAGGGCCGTGCGCACGGTGGGGCCGTACGCGAGCAGGGTCACGTCGGAGCCTTCGCGCACGACGACCGCTCGATCCATCGGAGCCGTGCGCACCGGGAGCTCGAGCGAGTCCTTGGCCCAGTAGCGGCTCTTCGGCTCCATGAACACGACCGGGTCGTCGCCCTCGATCGCCTCGCGGAGCATCGAGTACGCGTCGGCCGGGTTCGAGGGCATCACCACGGTGAGGCCGGGCGTCGCGGTCCAGTACGCCTCCGACGAGTCCGAATGGTGCTCGACCCCGCCGATCGCCCCAGCGCAGGGGATGCGCACCACCATCGGCAGCGGCATCCGCCCCTTGGTGCGATTGCGCATCTTCGCGACGTGCGAGACCATCTGCTCGAATGCGGGATAGCTGAAGGCGTCGAACTGCATCTCGACGACCGGCCGCAGGCCGTACATCGCCATGCCGATCGCGGTGCCGACGATGCCCGACTCGGCGAGCGGCGAGTCCCAGATGCGGTCCTCGCCGAACGTCGCTTGCAGGCCGTCGGTCACGCGGAAGACGCCGCCGAGCGGGCCCACGTCCTCGCCGTAGACGACGACGCGGTCGTCGGCCGCCATCGCGTCGCGCAGTGCGGCGTTCAGCGCCCCGGCCATCGTCAGCGTCGAAGGGGCGGATGCCGCGGGCTCCGGTCGTGCGTCGGTCGTCGTCGCGGTCATCGGGCGACCCCTGCGGGTGCGGCGGGCGCGGCGGATGCCGACGACTGGGCGGATGCCTCGGCGAGCTCGGCCTCGAGGCGATCCCGCTGCTCGCGGAGGGCGGCACGCGGCCGGGCGTAGACGTGGTCGAAGAGCTCGAGCGGATCGAGGTCGGCCTCCGCGGTCATGACCTCGCGCGTGTCGGCGGCGACCTGCTCCGCGGCATCCGCGATCTCGGTGCGCACCTGCTCGCTCAGCGCCCCCTCGGAGACGAGGTATCGCTCGAGCCGCTCGATGGGATCGCGGCGCTTCCAGTGCTCGACGTCGCGCGCGGCGCGGTACCTCGTGGGGTCGTCGGAGTTCGTGTGCGCCTCGACACGGTAGGTGAGCCCCTCGATGAGGGTCGGTCCGCCGCCGGAACGCGCGCGCTCGACGGCCGCCTGCGTCACGGCGTACATCGCGGCGACGTCGTTGCCGTCGACGTGGAAGCCGGGCATGCCGTAGCCGACGGCCTTGTCGGCGAGGGTCGCGGCGCGGGTCTGGCGCGCGATCGGCGTGGAGATCGCGAACTGGTTGTTCTGCACGACGAAGACGGTCGGCGTCTGCCAGACCGCCGCGAAGTTGAACGCCTCATGCGCGTCGCCCTCGCTCGTCGCGCCGTCGCCGAGCATCGTGAGCGCCACGATCGGGTCGCTGCGCAGCCGCGCGGCGTGCCCGAGGCCCACGGCGTGCAGCGCCTGCGTCGCGAGCGGGGTCGCCTGCGAGGCGCATCGGTGCGCGTGCTGGTCGTAGCCGTTGTGCCAGTCGCCGCGGAACGAGGCGAGGATGTCGCCCGGCGCGATGCCGCGCGTGAGCAGCGCGACGCTGTCGCGATACGTCGGGAAGAACCAGTCGCGCGCCTCGAGCGCCGAGATCGCGCCGATCTCGCAGGCCTCCTGGCCGAGGGCCGAAGGGTAGGTCGCGAGCCGGCCCTGCCTGGTGAGGGCCGTGACCTGCACGTCGAAGCGACGCGCGACGACCATGCGTCGGTAGAGGTCGAGCAGCATCGCGGGGGAGGGCAGCTCGAACCCGCCCGTGGCCGAGCCGCGCACGGCGTGACCGGCGTTGTCGAGGAGCCGGATCGGCTTCTGGGACGGCAGGGTGCGGGTATCGGGTCGCTCGACGCTGAGGCTCATGGCTCCATCGTGGAACGCGCGGATGCCTCGTGGCGGGCGTTCGCGCAAAGGGTGAACGATCGGCTCCGCCACCGCGAAACGCGGGCCGTTCGTCCGCCGCGCGGCCCTCAGGCGCGCCAGATGTCCAGCGATTGCGCGGGGGGCCTGCCGTCGATCTCGGCGAGGATGAGATGCGACCTCGTCGACACCACGCCGGGCAGGTCGTGGATGTCGCGGAGGATCGCCTGGCTGAGCTGCTCGTGGTCGGGCGCGCTCACGGTCAGCATGATGTCGATGTCGCCCGAGACGGCCTGCACCTTCTCGACGAAGGGCAGGGTCGCGAGCTTGGCCGCGATCGCCTCCCACGAAGCGTCGCCGCCGATGCGCACGACGACGAGCGCCGAGATGTTCAGGCCGATCGCCTTGCGATCGATCTGGGCGCCGAAGCCGGTGATGACGCCGCGCTGCATGAGGTGCTGCACGCGATTGTGCGCCGCCGTGCGCGAGATGTGCACGCGCTCGGCGAGCGTGCGCACGGAGAGGCGCCCGTCGCGGCTGAGCTCCGCGACGATGCGGCGGTCGATGCCGTCGATCGGATCTGCGTTGCGGTGGTGGTCGGTCATCATCGTCCTCGCTGCTCAGCGTACCGGCGACGGGCGCGCTCCAGCGAGACCCGCATGGGCGCATCGCGCAGTCGCCGGGGGAGCAGCGGCCAGATCCGGGCCACGGTGGCGAGCCAGGCCTCGGCGACGCGCGCCGCGCGCGGGGTCCACCGGAAGCCGTAGCCGTCCCGGATCGCGGGCGGCAGCAGCGCCGCGGTCACCAGGCGCAGCGGCGGCAGCAGGAGGCCGGCACCCGGCGGCAGGGCGGCGGATGCCCCGAACAGCGTGCGCGCGACCCCTCGGGCCTCATCGCCCACGCGCAGGGTCGCGAGCCTCGCCACCCACCAGGCGTCGAACTCGGCGCGCGTCGTCGGCCACCCCTGCCGGGTCGCCTGCAGGTTGAACCCGAGCGGGGCGTAGCCGCGCACGATCGCGTCGGCGCGCTCCGGGGCGAGCGGGCCCCAGACCCGCTCGTGCACGTCCAGCGCGACCGCGAGCAGCGTCGAGGCGACCCATCGCTGCGCGTCGGCGTCGAACGCGCTGTACTCGATGCCGACGACATCCGTCTCGGCGGAATCCGTTTCGCCCACGGCAGCCGCCCGGCTCGCGGCATCCGGCCGCCCGGCACCTGCCGCGACACCGCGCACCGGAACGTGCCGCGCGTTCACCCGGCGGACGGCCTCGGCGGCGAGCGCCTCGTCACCGAATCCGACCGCGTAGACGTAGTCGAGCGTGCCGAAGAGCCGGTCGAACGGCCGTGCGGCGAAGTCGCTGTGTCGGGCGACGCCGTGCGCGACCCGCGGGTCCGCGAGCTGCAGCAGGATCGCCGCACCGCCGCCGAGCAGCAGCACGCCTTCCGCCGCGTGCGCCCGGAACACCGCACGTTCGTCGAGGTCGTCCATGACCCCATCAGTACCAGTTCACGGCCTCCGAGTGGGCCCACGCCGCACACGGCGAACCGTATCTTGAGGAGATGTACGACAGGCCCCACTCGATCTGGGTCGCCGCGTTCGTGCGCCAGTCGGCGCCCGCGCTGGCCATCTTGCTGCCCGGCAGCGACTGCGGGATGCCGTACGCCCCGCTCGAGGCGTTGTAGGCGTCGGCCCGCCAGCTCGACTCGCGCATCCACAGCGAGTACAGGCACTGGAACTGGCCGTCATCCCAGCCGTAGCGGGCGACGGCGGATGCCGCGTACGCCTGGGCGCTGCCGGGGTCGACGTCGATGCCGGGCGGAGGAGCCTCGAAGTCACCGTCGCCACCACCGCCACCGCCACCGCTCGCGGCGGCAGCGGCCTCTGCGGCGGCGGCCGCCGCCGCTTCGCGTTCGGCACGTTCGCGCGCCTCCTGCTCGCCGATGCGATAACGACGCTCGACCTCGACCGATCGGTCGCGAAGGCTCGCCAGCTGGGCGTAGAGCGTGTCGAGCGCGGACTGCTGCTCGGCGACCCGGGCCTCGGCTGCGGCATGAGCGGCCTCGGCCGCCGCCGCGGCGTCTGCGGCCTCTGCGGCGAGTCGCTCGCGTTCCGCCTCGGCGAGGTCGGCCTGGTCGCGCAGCAACGCGGCATCCGCTTCGGCCGCCTCGGCGCGCGCCGCGACGCCGCCGATCACGTTCGTCAGTTGGGCCGCCCGCGAGAGCCCGTTGAGCAGTCGCCCCGAGGCGTCGGAGTCCAGCAGCAGCCGGAGGCCCACATCGGCGCCGCCGGATCGCGCCAGCACCGCAGCGGTGCGACCGAGCGCTTCGGTGGCCTCGGTTGCCGCGTCCGCGGCGGCCGTCGCCTGCGTCCGGAGGGTCTCGGCGCGAGCCGCGGCATCCGCCTTCGCCTGCTCGGCGATCGCCGATGCGGCTGCCGCCTCGACCGCGGCGTCGCCCAGGCGTCCGGCCTCGCTCTCGAGCTGGTCGACGAACGCGGTGATGCGGTCCGCCTCGGCCTCGCTCGCGCCGACCTTCGCCTTCGCCGCCTCGACCTCGTCCCAGGTGGGGTAGTCCTCGGCGTGCGCGGCCGTCGCGGGCACGACGAGGGCGGCGATGAGCGCCAACGTCAGGCAACCACGCATGAGACCCCGCACGAACACCCCCTCCGAGCCCGGCCACTCTACCCAGCACCCTCGCCATCGGCTGGCGGACACGCAGCGTAGACTCGGTCGGATGCGCATTCGGCTCGCCCTGACCACCGCCGCCGTGCTCTCGATCGCCGTGCTGAGCGGTTGCGCCACCCCCGCGTCGACGGCCGATCGCACCACGCCGGGCACCGCCTCGACGCCCTCCGCGACGCCGACATCGACACCGCCGCCCGTCGATCCCGTCGCGCAGTTCGTCGACGAGCGGATGTCGCGGCTGAGCCTCGAGCAGAAGGCGGCGGCCGTGCTCATGCTGCACGCGCCCGGCGTCGATCCTGCGCCCCTGCGGGCTTACGTCGAGCAGGGCGTCTCGGGCCTCATCCTCATGGGCGACAACGTTCCGGCGACGCCCGAGGAGCTCGCCGCCCTCACCGTGGCCGCACAGGCCGACCCCGAAGCGCCCGCCCTCATCGCCATCGACGAGGAGGGCGGCGACGTGCAGCGCCTGCCATGGGACGACGCACCCGGCGCCGACCTGCTTCGCGCCGAGGCCCCAACGGCCACGACGAGCGCCTTCGCCGACCGGGCGGCCGCGCTCGCGGCATCCGGCCTCACCGTGAACTTCGGCATCGTCGCCGACGAGACCGACGACCCCGACTCGTTCATCGCCTCGCGCGTGCTCGGCACCGACCCGGCCTCGGCGGGCGAGCGGGTCGCCGCCGCCGTGACCGGCGAGCACGGCACGGTCTTCAGCACGCTCAAGCACTTCCCGGGGCATGGCCAGGCGCCCGGCGACTCGCATTCGAGCATTCCGACCGCCCCGCTCACGCTCGACGAATGGCGCGCGGGGCCCGCGATCCCGTTCGAGCAGGGCATCGCTGCCGGCGCCGAGCTCGTGATGACCGGGCATCTCGCCTACCCCTCGGTCGACGCCGCCCCGGCGTCCCTGTCGACCGAGTGGCACCGCATCCTGCGGGAGGACCTCGGCTTCGACGGCGTCGTCGTCACCGACGACATGCTCATGCTGCAGGACAACGGTCTGGCCGAGTACGCCGACCCGTACGAGAACGCGATCCGCGCGATCGCCTCAGGGGCCGACCTGCTCCTGTATGTGCTGCCGGCCGACCCCGCAGACGTCGGCATCTCGGTCGACGGGCTCGTCGGGGCCATCGCCGACGCAGTCTCCGACGGGCGCATTCCAGAAGCGAGGCTCGACGACGCGGTCGAGCGCGTGCTGACCCTGCGGCGCACCTCGATCTCCTGACGTACGAAGTATTTCGCGAACCGGGGAATACGAGCGGCGTTTCGATACGTTTGCATGTGTGTGGCCGAGACGGGTCACGACGACATCGAAACACGGAGACACCGACCCATGACGAACACCGCAACCGGCATCGAGATCCCCGGCTACCGCGCAGGCACGTGGACGATCGACCCCACGCACAGCGAGGTCGCCTTCAGCATCCGCCACATCATGATCAGCAAGGTCAAGGGCAAGTTCGAGCGCTTCAACGCCACGTTCGTGACCGGCGAGAACCCGCTCGACTCGAGCGTCACGGCCTCGGCCGAGGTCGCCTCGGTCAACACGAACGAGCCCAACCGCGACGGGCACCTGCGCACCGGCGACTTCTTCGAGGTCGAGACCTACCCGACCATCGACTTCGTCTCGACCGGCGTTCGCGTCGACGACGGCGACTTCAAGGTCGACGGTGACCTGACGATCCGCGGCATCACGAAGCCCGTGACCTTCGACTTCGAGTTCGGCGGCTTCGGCGGCGACCCCTACGGCAACTACAAGGCCGGCGCCACGGCCAAGACCGTGATCAACCGCGAGGACTTCGGCCTCACCTACAACGCGGCCCTCGAGACCGGCGGCGTGCTGCTCGGCGACAAGGTGACCATCACCATCGAGCTGCAGGCGGCGCTCGACCAGTAGGCACCGCACGCAAGCTGAGGGCCGGATGCCGCGTGGCATCCGGCCCTCGTCATGTGGAGCGTCGTCGTGGCGAGGTTCATGCCGCAAGTGCTGCCGACACGTCGCCGAGGGTCGTCGACCAGAAGGCCGCCCATCGCTCGAGGGCCGGCCGGAACTCGTCGGCGAGGTCGTCGCCCCGGAACGACGTGAGCTCGATCGGCGTCGCCCCGCGACGCTCGGGCGACCGCCGCCACGTGCCGACCACCTCGCCGTCGGCGACCAGGATCGGCAGGAACATGCCGTTCTTGCCCGGCACGACGCGTAGGGCGTCGTCTGGCGAGCAGAACGCGGTGCGATCACCGTAGCCGAGGAAGTACTCGTCGAACGGGGCCAGCACCTGGCGCCCCGACAGGGGCCCACCGGGGTGCGGGGGAGCATCGACCGCGACGAACCGCTCGTCGTCGTAGGGCGCCACCGCATCACCGGCCGCCGCGAGGGCCGCGCGCGCGGTCGTGAGGGTCGATCCCGTCCACCACGCGAAGTCGCGAACCGTGATCGGACCGTGGCCGCGGGCGTACCCGGTGAAGAGGAGGGCGAGCGTCTCGTCGTCGCCGGGTTCTCCGGCCGAGCTCGGCGACCACTCGTCGAGCAGCACGAACCGCTGACGTGCACGCGTGTCGACGGGACCGCAGCAGAGCAGCCCCTCGTTGGCGAGACGCCAGATGAGGTGGTACCCGCGCTGGCCGGCGATCGGGATGCCCGAGGCCGCCCAGGCCGACTGCAGTTCGTCGCGCGAAAGGCTGCGCCCGCCCTCGAGCTCGCGCACGGCGACACGTCGGGCCGCCGCGTGCACCTCGTCGTCGATGCCCTCGTCACGGTGGGTCTTGGCGGCGCGCTGCATCAACCGCTCGGCCGTGAGACGCAGGATCGGCCGGAGCATGGCCGGAGCGACGAAGTGCAGCGTGCCGCGCATCGGCCAGGTGCGGAGCAGCTCGCCGGCGTCGATCGCGGCGTCGACGCTCGCCTCGCTCGAACCCGCAACGCGAGCGCCGAGCACCCATTTCGCGGCCGCGAGGTCTTGCGCCTGCACGCACAGGAGCCGATCGACCGCCGCGGCCGGTGAGGCGAAGCCGTCGCCCAGCCCTTGGGCGGCCAGCCGCGAAGCCCGCAGCGTCGTCGTCGCGGCGTCGGTCGCGGCATCCGTCGTCATGGTGCGAGTCTGCCGGAACCCACCGACAGACGGCGAGATTCTCGTGCCCGGAATGCGACGCCGACCCCGAATACGCGCCGACGCCCGGCGACGCTCAGCTCCGACGCATCCGCTCGGGATAGACTGGGCGGCTGTGCCACGTCGGCACGATCCCACCCCACACCTGCCGGAGGCTCCCTGTGCTCGCCGTACACGATCTCGAGATCCGCGTCGGCGCACGCGTGCTCATGGAGCACGTCGACTTCCGCGTCTCCGCGGGCGACAAGGTTGGCCTCGTGGGCCGCAACGGCGCGGGCAAGACCACGCTCACGAAGACCCTCGCCGGCGAGACCCTGCCCACGGGCGGGCGCATCGACCGCTCCGGCGAGATCGGCTACCTGCCGCAGGACCCGCGCTCCGGCGACCCCGAGATGCTCGCGCGCACGCGCATCCTCGACGCGCGCGGACTCGGCACGCTCGTGCTCGGCATGCACGAGGCGTCCATGCAGATGGGCAGCGACGACCCCGAGGTCGCCGAACGGGCCATGAAGAAGTACGGCAACCTCACCGACCGCTTCACGGCGCTCGGCGGATACTCGGCCGAGGCCGAGGCCGCGTCGATCGCGTCGAATCTCAACCTGCCCGACCGCATCCTCGACCAGCCGCTGAAGACGCTCTCGGGCGGTCAGCGTCGACGCATCGAGCTCGCGCGCATCCTGTTCTCCGACGCGCAGACCATGATCCTCGACGAGCCCACGAACCACCTCGACGCCGACTCGGTCATCTGGCTCCGCGAGTTCCTCAAGGGGTACAAGGGCGGCGTCATCGTGATCTCGCACGACGTGGTGCTCGTCGACGAGGTCGTCAACCGCGTGTTCTACCTCGACGCGAACCGGTCGAGCATCGACGTCTACAACATGGGCTGGAAGCACTACCAGCGCCAGCGCGCCGCCGACGAGGAGCGCCGCAAGAAGGAGCGCGCGAACGCCGAGAAGAAGGCGGGCGTGCTGCAGATGCAGGCCGCGAGGTTCGGCGCCAAGGCGTCCAAGGCCGCCGCTGCGCACCAGATGGTCGCCCGCGCCGAGAAGCTGCTCGCCGGCCTCGACGAGGTGCGCGCCGTCGACCGCGTCGCGAAGCTGCGCTTCCCGACGCCCGCACCCTGCGGTCGCACGCCCATCACCGCGAGCGACCTGTCGAAGAGCTACGGCTCCCTCGAGATCTTCACCGCCGTCGACCTCGCGATCGACCGCGGCTCGAAGGTCGTCATCATCGGCCTGAACGGCGCGGGCAAGACCACGCTGCTCCGCATCCTCGCGGGCGTCGACGCGCCCGACACCGGCATCGTCGAGGCCGGGCACGGTCTGCGCGTCGGCTACTACGCGCAGGAGCACGAGACCATCGAGGTCAAGCGCAGCGTGCTCGAGAACATGGTCAGCGCGTCGCCGAACCTCACCGAGACCGAGGCGCGCAAGGTGCTCGGCTCGTTCCTCTTCACGGGCGACGACGTGCACAAGCCCGCGGGCGTGCTCTCGGGCGGCGAGAAGACCCGACTCGCCCTCGCGATGATCGTGGTCTCGGGCGCGAACGTGCTGCTCCTCGACGAGCCCACGAACAACCTCGACCCCGCGAGCCGCGCCGAGATCCTCGACGCGCTCGCGCACTACGAGGGCTCGGTCGTGCTCGTCTCGCACGACCCGGGCGCCGTCGAGGCGTTGAACCCCGAGCGCGTGCTCATCATGCCCGACGGCACCGAAGACCACTGGAGCCGCGATTACCAGGAGCTCATCGAGCTGGCTTGATGCTCGCTCCGAGCGACCTACCGCCGGTCGAGCACGCCGTCTTCGAGGTCGGCGTCGGCGTCCTTGCGCTGCGTGCGGTTGACCTTGCGCGGCTCGGGTCGGGTCGCCTTCACGGCGGCACCGACGCCGCCGTCGATTCCGGATGCCTCGGCACGGCCCTTGCGCTCCTGGCTGGCCGCCCAGCCGAGGCCGATGAAGCCCATGATGGCGAAGACGAACCACTGCAGGGCGTACGAGAGGTGCGGGCCCTCGTCGCGGAGCGGCCGGCTCGCAGCGATCGGCGGGTCGTCGGCTTCGGCGCCCGATTGCACGAGCAGGCCGTATGCACCGGTGTAGGCGGGCTCGTCGACGCGCTGTGCGAGCTCCTCGAGGTCGATCGTGGCGAACTCGTCGCCGGCCGACGTGCGCCCGTCGATCTGCCCTTCACCAGCCTTGAGCCGCGCCTCGACCTCGACGTGACCGGCCGGGGGAGCCGCGTACCCGCTCGGCCGCCCCTCGGAGTCCTGCGCGACCCAGCCGCGGTCGACCACGAACACGGAGCCGTCATCGAGGAGGAACGGGGTGAGCACCTCGAACCCGGACCCGCCCTGGCCGGGCCTGTTGCGCACGACGACCTCCTCGTCGTCGAGGTACTGCCCGGAGAGCGCGACGACCTGCCACCGCTGGTCGATGCCGAAACCGGCCGGATCGGGCAGCGCCTCGTCGACCGGGATCGCCTGCGAGTCGTAGTTCGCGTCGATTCGGGCGATCTCGGCACGCGCCTCGGCGCGCCTCGCGAACTGCCACATGCCGAGCGCGCAGCAGACGATCGCGAACACGACGACGAGCGCGAGGTACCCCGCCCACCGGCGCGACCTCAGGAAGGCCCACTCGTTCACGAATCGACCTCGGCCGACTCGTCGAGCGCGCCCGAGAACTCCACGACGCGCACGGGGAACGAGCGCGCCTCGAGGAAGCCGCGCAGGTAGTCGACGTGCTCGTCGCAGGCGAGCCAGGTCTTCCACCGGTCGCCCGTGTGGATGCGCGGGTTCTGCCAGTCGATGCGCCACCTGGCGGGCTCACGGCACGAGGCGCGCGAGCAGATGTCGTCGGGTGCGCCGCCGATGCCGCCGATCATCGGGCGTCCTCGTCGTCACGGGTCTCACCGGAGGGTGCGGATGCCGCCGGGCCGTCGGGCGGCGTCTCGTCGCGGTGCCCTGGGTCGGCGTTCGGATCGGCATCGGCCGACGCCTTACCGGCCGGCTCGCCCGAGGCATCCGCTCGGGGCCGCACGGGAAGGATGCTGCCCGGGCGCTCGACCTCGCTGCGGCGGACCGGGGAGCCGACGTTCGCGATCACGACCGCGAAGTACGGCAGTGCGATGGCGCCGACCGCGCACACCACGAGCCACCAGTCGCGCACGAAGAGCATCGCGATGATGCACACGATGCGCACTCCCATGGCCACGGAGTACTTGATCATGCGCGAACGCTGCTCGGCCTCGGGTGAGGGCGGCAGACTCGTGATCGATTGCTGCTTCATCTCGTCGTCGCAGTCCGGTGCGGCGCTCCTCCCTCCAAGCCTACGTCGCCTCGGCTCGCGCGGCGGACCGGGCGGGACGGATGCCACTGGCATCACGATCACTATGCTGAGACAGGCTCGCCTCGGGCCGCAGCACCCCACCGGAATGGAGTCCACGCATGACCACGCCCCGAACCGTCCTCGTCACCGGCGGCAACCGCGGCATCGGCTATGCCATCGCGCGCGAATTCGTCGCCCAGGGGCACCGGGTCGCCGTCACCGCGCGGTCGGGCGAAGGCCCGGAGGGCACGCTGACCGTTCGAGCGGATGTCACGGACGCGGCATCCGTCGACCGTGCCTTCACCGAGATCGAGGCCGAGCTCGGCCCGGTCGAGGTGCTCATCGCGAACGCCGGCATCACCCGCGACACGCTGCTGCTGCGCATGGCCGAAGAGGACTTCACGAGCGTCATCGACACGAACCTCACGGGCGCCTTCCGGGTGGTCAAGCGCGCCTCGAAGGGCATGCTCAAGGCGCGCTTCGGCCGCGTCGTGCTGATCTCGAGCGTCGTCGGGCTCTACGGGTCGCCCGGCCAGATCAACTACTCGGCATCGAAGGCCGGCCTCGTCGGCATGGCCCGTTCGCTGACGCGCGAGCTCGGCGCCCGCAACATCACGGCCAACGTCGTCGCCCCCGGCTTCATCGAGACAGACATGACCGACGAACTGCCCGAGGCGCAGCAGGCCGAGTACAAGAAGAGCATCCCGCTCGGCCGCTTCGCCTCACCCGACGAGGTCGCCCGCGTCGTGGCCTGGCTCGCCGGCGACGACGCCGGGTACATCTCGGGCGCCGTCATCCCCGTCGACGGCGGTCTGGGCATGGGGCACTGACCCGGCGTTCCCGGTTCAGCCGCGAAGGCCGAGCAGGGCGAGCACCTGGCTCAGGTCGGGCGTCGTGATCGCGACATCCGCCTGCTCGCGCACGACGGGCTTCGCGCAGAACGCGACGCCGAGGCCGGCGCGATCGAGCATGCGCAGGTCGTTGGCCCCGTCGCCCACGGCGACCGTGCAGCGCAGGGGCACGGATGCCTCGGCCGCCCACTCGGCGAGCGCCACCGCCTTGGCCTCGGCGTCGATGATCGGCCCGTCGACCCGGCCCGTGAGCCGCCCATCGACGACCTCGAGGCGATTGGCCCGGCAGAAGTCGAGCTCGAGCGAGGCCGCGAGCGGATCGAGCAGCTCGTGGAAACCGCCCGACACGACCCCGACGACGCCGCCGGCCGCGTGCACGCCCGCGACGAGTTCGTGGATGCCGGGCGTCGGCGTCATGCGCGTACGAGCGTGTGCGAGGTCGGCCTCGCCCAGCCCGGCGAGCGTCGCGACGCGTTCGCGCAGGCTCGCGGCGAAGTCGAGTTCGCCGCGCATCGCCCGCTCGGTGACCTCGGCCACGAGGGTGAGGCTGCCCGCGGCCTCGGCGAGCAGCTCGATCGCCTCTTCGCGGATGAGCGTCGAGTCGGCGTCGAGCACGACCAAAGGCCCGCTCGTGCGGCCGGTGAACGCCGTGCTCACGCGTGCGACGCCCGGACTCGCGACCCCTTGCCGACGACCGTGATGCCGCTGTCGGTGACGATGAAGCCCCTGGCGACGTCTTCGCCGCGATCGACGCCGATGCGGGCGCCGGCCTCGACGACCACCTCTTTGTCGAGGATCGCCCGTTGCACGGTCGCCCCGGCATCGATGCGCGCCCGATCGAAGAGGATCGAGTCGGACACATGTGCGCCCGAACCGACGACCGCCCACGGGCCGAGCACACTGCGCTCGACATGCGCGCCCGAGATGACCGAGCCGAGCGAGACGATCGAATCGATGACCGTGCCGAGCGTGCCCCGCGCATCGCGCGTGAACTTGGCCGGCGGCGAGTTCAGCTGCTGGCTGAAGATCGGCCATTCGCGGTTGTAGAGGTTGAAGATCGGCATGACCGAGATGAGGTCTTGATGGGCCTCGAAGAAGGAGTCGATCGTTCCGACGTCGCGCCAGTAGTACCGGTCGCGATCGGTCGAACCCGGCACGTCGTTGCGCTGCAGGTCGTAGACGCCCGCGGCGCCCTGCGAGACGAACGCCGGGATGATGTCGCCGCCCATGTCGTGGCTCGAATCGGTGCGTTCGCCGTCGCGCAGCACCGCGTCGATGAGGGCGTCGGCGTTGAACACGTAGTTGCCCATGGACGCGAGCACCTCGCCGGGGGAGTCGGGAAGGCCCACCGGATCGCTCGGCTTCTCGAGGAACCGGTGGATGTGCTCGGGGTTCGCGGGGTCGACCTCGATGACGCCGAACTGGTCGGCGAGTCCGATGGGCTGGCGGATGGCGGCGACCGTCGCCGCGGCACCGGAGGCGATGTGCGCCTCGATCATCTGGTCGAAGTCCATGCGGTAGACGTGATCGGCGCCGACGACGACGATGATGTCGGGCTGCTCGTCGTAGATGAGGTTGAGGCTCTGCAGGATCGCGTCGGCCGAGCCCGAGAACCAGCGCTTGCCCAGGCGCTGCTGCGCCGGCACCGAGGCGACGTACGAGTTGAGCAGGCCGCTCATGCGCCAGGTCTGCGAGACGTGGCGGTCGAGGCTGTGCGACTTGTACTGGGTCAGCACGACGATCTGGCGCAGGCCCGAATTGAGCAGGTTCGACAGGGCGAAGTCGATCAATCGGTATTGCCCGCCGAAGGGCACGGCGGGCTTCGCCCGATCCTCGGTGAGGGGCATGAGTCGCTTGCCCTCACCGCCTGCGAGCACGATGCCGAATACCTTGCGCGTGGCCATGCCCCCAGCGTAGTCAGCGCGGGCGGCCTTGCGGTGCCCGAAGTCGAGACGTGACGGATGCCGCTGCGCTAGCGTTTCCCCATGCGCGTCGACCTGCTCACCCGTGAATATCCGCCCGAGGTCTACGGGGGAGCCGGCGTGCACGTCGCCGAGCTCGTCCGAGCGCTGCGGCACGACATCGAGGTGGTCGTGCGGGCCTTCGGCGCCCCGCGCGACGAAGCGGGCACGTTCAGTTATGCCACACCCGACTCGTTCGCCGGACGCAACGCCGCGGTCGGCACCATGGGCGTCGACCTGCTCATGGCGGCCGATGCCGCCGGGGCCGATCTCGTTCACTCGCACACCTGGTACGCGAACTTCGCCGGCTTCACGGCGAAGCGCCTGCACGGCATCCCCCACGTGGTGACGGCCCACAGCCTCGAACCGCTGCGCCCGTGGAAGGCCGAGCAGCTCGGCGGCGGCTACCGGCTCTCGTCGTGGGTCGAGCGCACCGCGTTCGAGGACGCCGACGCGGTCGTGGCCGTGAGCGAGGGCATGCGGCGCGACATCCTGCGCTCCTACCCGTCGATCGACCCGGCGAAGGTCGAGGTCGTCTACAACGGCATCGACCTCGTCGACTGGCGACCCAACGACGACGGCGATCTCGCGCGAGCCCTGGGTGTCGATCCCGACCGACCCTCCGTGATCTTCGTCGGCCGCATCACCCGGCAGAAGGGGCTCCCGTACCTGCTCCGCGCCGCACGCCTGCTGCCGCCCGAGGTGCAGCTCGTGCTCTGCGCGGGCGCACCCGACACCGAGGAGATCATGGCCGAGGTCACCGGCCTCGTCGACGAGCTCCGCGCCGAGCGCGACGGCGTCGTCTGGATCGACCGGCACCTCCCGCGTGCCGAGCTGACCGCCCTGCTCACCGCGGCGACGGCGTTCGTCTGCCCGTCGGTGTACGAACCGCTCGGCATCGTGAACCTCGAGGCCATGGCCTGCGGGGCGCCCGTCGTCGGCACGGCGACCGGCGGAATCCCCGAGGTCGTCGACGACGGCGTCACCGGGGTGCTCGTGCCGATCGAGCAGTCCGACGACGGCACGGGCACGCCGCTCGATCCCGACCGCTTCGTGGCAGACCTCGCCGCCGCGCTCACGCGGGTCGTGCAGGATCCGGTGCGCGCGGCCGAGATGGGCGCGGCCGGGCGGCGGCGCGCCGAAGAGCACTTCGCGTGGGATGCGATCGCCGGGCGCACCCGCGAGCTCTACGCGCGCGTGCTCGCAGGCTGAGCAGTCGCTCGCGCGGTCTCGTCGCGTCACCGGAGGCCCTCGCGCGCATTCGGGGGTCCATGCTCCAGATAGCATGGGAGGCATGGCGAGTACGGTGCTGCAGTTCCGGGATGTTTCGGTGGTTCGCGACGGGAATTCGATTCTCGACGACGTGAACTGGAGCGTCGCATCCGACGAACGCTGGGTCGTGCTCGGCCCGAACGGCGCCGGCAAGACCACCCTGCTGCAGATCGCGGCCGCGGCGATGCACCCCACCAAGGGCGAGGCATCCGTGCTCGAAGAGAAGCTCGGCAAGACCGACGTCTTCGAACTGCGACCGATGATCGGCTTCGCCTCCACCGCGATGGCGCGCAAGATCCCGCGCAACGAGACCGTCATCGACACCGTGCTGACCGCCGCGTACTCCGTGACGGGCCGCTGGAACGAGGAGTACGAGGAGATCGACACCCGTCGCGCGCAGCGCGTGCTCTCCGAATGGGGCCTCGACGGCTTCGCCGACCGCCGGTTCGGCAGCCTCTCCGACGGCGAGCAGAAGCGCGTGCAGATCGCCCGGTCGGTCATGACCGACCCCGAACTGCTCCTCCTCGACGAGCCCGCCGCGAGCCTCGACCTCGGCGCGCGCGAAGAGCTCGTCGGGCTCCTGGGCGGCTACGCGGCCTCGCCCGCATCTCCGGCGATCGTCATGGTCACGCACCACGTCGAAGAGATCCCCAAGGGCTTCACGCACGCGCTGCTGCTCGCCAAGGGCGGCGTCGTCAAGGCCGGCCCGCTCGCCGAGGCGCTCACGTCGGAGTCGCTGACCGAGGCGTTCGGCATCCCGATCGAACTCACCGAGCACGACGGGCGATACGCCGCGCGCGCCAACTGACGAGCGAACGCCGTCGATTCTGCTAGAATCGATAGCTGGCCCCCGGGCCATTCATGCTTTCCCGCTGTGCTGCACACGTCGCCGGCGGGATTCTGTAGAAATCATCCGATCAGCAAGGAAGTCACCATGAAGACCGACATCCACCCCGAGTACGCCGCCGTCGTCTTCCGCGACCTCGCCTCGGGCGCCACGTTCCTCACCCGTTCGACGGTGTCGAGCGACAAGACCATCGAGCTCGACGGCGAGACCTACCCGGTCATCGACGTCGAGATCTCGTCGGAGTCGCACCCGTTCTACACGGGCAAGCAGCGCATCATGGACTCGGCCGGCCGCGTCGAGAAGTTCAACCAGCGCTTCAAGAGCTTCGGCAAGTAGTTCCAGCAGGAACGCAGCCGAACGAAGGGGCGGTCGACAGGGTCGGCCGCCCCTTCGTCGTGCCCGGAACTCTCACGGCACGCGGAACCGGCGGTCGCGTCGCCGGCGACTTCTCAGCGAACGGGCCAGGCACCTGAGGTCGTGAACTCGGGCTCGCCGTTCTTGCGGCGCCAGGCCTGGTAGCTCTCGGCCTGATCGCGGCACCACTCGACCTGCCGTGCGTGCAGGTCGCCGACCGCGAACGCGGCGAGCTCGGGGTACGCACGGGCGATGGCCTGGGCGACACGGCCCGCGGCGACGGCGTCTGCGCCCGCATCGTGCGCGTCATCGAGCCGCACACCGTAGTGCTCGGCGGTCGCCGTGAGCGTGCGCTTGCCGCGGCGGTACCGGTCGACGGCCTTGTCGATGACGAGGGGGTCGATGACGGCGTCGGGGCCGGGGAGCCCGAGCAGGCCGTATCGCTCGGCCTCGCGCGCGAGCACGGTGAGGTCGTAGGCGGCGTTGTAGGCCACGATCGGCAGCCCGCGAGCGGCCGCGCTCGCGAGGGCGGAGATGATCTCGGCCACCGCAGTCGGCGCGGCCGCGCCCTCGGCCCTGGCGCGCTCGGTGCTCACGCCGTGGATGAGCGAGGCGGCCGTGGGGATCTCGACGCCCGGGTCGACCAGCCACTCGCGACGCTCGAGCACCCCGCCGTCGACGCCGATGACGCCGACATGCGCGGTCACGATGCGGCAGGTGTCGACGTCGATGCCCGTCGTCTCGAGGTCGAAGACGGCGAGGGTGTCGGCCCAGCTGGCGATGTTCTCGGGTTCCATGCTCGAAGGCTACGGTCGGGCACCGACATCGTCGGGGGAGTGCCACGCGTGTCCGTCAGATCCGGTCGCCCGTGGGCGGCGGCCCGGTCGTGGCATCCGCCTGTGGACAGCGGCCGTCGCCCAGGTGCCGCGCCCTAGAATGACGGGGATGATCCCTTCCCCGTACGCCGAGCAACTCGCGCGCATCCCCGTCCGCGAGCACCGGCTCGACGTCCTCGGCACCGAGACCGCCTGGTGGGAGTACGGCCCCGCCGACGCACCCGTGATCGTGCTCGTGCACGGCTTCCGCGGCGACCACCACGGGCTCGAACCCGTGGTCGCCCAGCTGCCGGGGTTCCGCATCATCTCGCCCGACCTTCCGGGCTTCGGCTCGTCGGCGACGTTCGGCGACCGACCGCACGACCTCGACGCCTACACCGAGTGGCTCGCCGCGTTCATTCCGGCGGTCGGCATCGCCGGCCCCTACACGCTGCTCGGCCACTCGTTCGGCTCGATCGTCGCCTCGGCCGCCGTGGCGCGCGGGCTCGCGCCCGAGCGACTCATCCTCGTGAACCCGATCGGCGCGCCGGCGCTCGAAGGCCCGCGCGGGGTCATGACCAGGCTCGCGGTGCTCTACTACCGCGTGGCCGCCGCGCTGCCCGAGCGTCCCGGATTCGCCCTGCTCCGCAACCGCGCGATCGTGCGCGTCATGAGCGTGACCATGGCCAAGACGCACTCCAAGCCGCTGCGCCGGTGGATCCACGAGGAGCACGACCGGTACTTCTCGGCGTTCGGCAGCCGGGCCTCGGTGCTCGAGTCCTTCACCACGTCGGTCGGCCACGACGTGAGCGAGGTCGCCGGCGACATCGCCGTGCCGACCCTGCTCATCGCCGCCGAGCGCGACGACGTCACGCCCATCGAGGCCGAACGGCGCTTGGCGACGCTGTTCCCCGACGCCCGCCTCGAGGTGATCCCCGAGGTCGGTCACCTGATCCACTACGAGACGCCCGGCGTCGCCGCACGCCACATCCTCGGCTTCCTCGGCTCAGAGGCCCGCGGATCAGGGGCGCGCGCGTGAGGATCGTCGTCGACTGCCGCTACACCCGCATCGGGCGACATGACGGCATCAGCCGCTTCACCGCGGGCATCGTCACCGAGCTCGCGCGGCGGCATCCGCTCACCATGCTCATCAGCGACCATCGCCAGCTCGAGATGCTGCCCGACCTGCCCTGGCAACTCGTCAGCTCGCCCACGAGCGTGCGCGAACCGTTCGTCGCCCTGCAGGTGCGCCGGCTGCGCCCCGACCTCGTGTTCTCGCCCATGCAGACCATGGGATCGTGGGGCCGCACCTACAAGCTGCTGCTCACCCTGCACGACCTCATCTACTACGAGAACCCCACGCCGCCGCGCGACCTGCCGGCGCCCGTGCGCCTGCTCTGGCGGCTCTACCACCTCGCCTGGTGGCCGCAGCGCCTGCTCCTGAACCGAGCCGACGCGGTCGTCACGGTGTCCGAGACGACGGCCGACCTCATCCGAGAGCACGAACTCACCCATCGGCCGGTCACGGTCGTGCCGAACGCCGCCGACGACCTCGCCGTGCCGGTGCTGCCGCGCATGCGACCCGACGGCCACCGCCTCGTCTACATGGGCTCGTACATGCCCTACAAGAACGTCGACACGCTCGTCCGCGCCGTGGGCGCGCTGCCCGACCACGAACTGCACCTGCTGAGCAAGATCAGTCGCGACGAGCGCACCCGCCTCACGCGCCTCGCTCCGCAAGCGAGGCTCGTGTTCCACGACGGCGTCTCGGATGCCGCATACGCCGAGCTGCTCGCCGGCGCGACCGCGCTCGTGCATGCGTCCAAGGCCGAGGGGTTCGGCATCCCGCTCGTCGAGGCGATGCGCCTCGGCACGCCCGTCGTGGTGAGCGACATCCCGATCTTCCGCGAGATCGGCGGCGACGCGGCCATGTACTTCGACTCCGAGAACCCCGAGTCGCTCGTCGCGGCGCTCTGGTCGCTCGAACGCGGCGATGAGTGGGAACGCCGCTCCGCGGCATCCGTCGACGTCGCGGAGAAGTACACGTGGTCCGCATCGGCCGACGTGCTGCTCGACCTCATGCGGCGCACGGTCGCGCCGGGCCAGCGCCGTCGTTCGCGTCGTCGGCGCTGACCCGCGCCGTCGCTGAGGGCGATGCCGACCCCGACGCGGCCTCGGTTCAGCCGTCGGTGCCGGTCGCGACCTCGGGCAGAGTGAGCACCAGTTCGCCGTCGCTGGCGATCACCTCGTGCACGGAGCCGTTCTCGATCGCGTAGCCGACCGTCGGGAACGTCCAGTCGCTGAGGTCGAGCATGAGCGCGTGGATGACGCCGCCGTGGGTGACGACGATCACGTCCTCGTCGGGGTGCGCTGCCGCGAGTTCGAGCAGGGCGGCGCGCGCACGTTCGATGACGGCCGATCGCGGTTCGAGCCCCTCGATGGTCGCGGCTTGGGCCTCGACCGCGGCCCGTCCGCCGTGATCGAGGCCCTCGAGCACGCCATGGCTGCGTTCGGCGAGCGCCGGGATGATCGCGGGCTCGTCGAGGTCGAGTGCCGCGGCGATGAGGGCGGCCGTCGCGGAGGCCCTCGACAGGGGGCTCGTGACGATCGCGTTCCACGATGCTCCGGCGAGCGTCGCGGCCGTCTCGACGGCCTGTGCGCGGCCGGTGTCGTTCAAGGGGATGTCGGTCGCGCCCTGGATGCGGCGCTGCACGTTCCAGTCGGTCTCACCGTGACGCACGATCGCGAACCGCGTGGCCGGGAGGCCGGCTGGGGAAGTGGCATCGGTCATCGCTCCACTCTGGCAGACCAACGGGTGCTCGATGCACGCCGGACGCGGCGGCCCGTTCGGACGACGAACGCAGACCCGTTCGGGTCAGGACGCGAGGGCCGCCGCGAACACCGCGAGGGTCTCGCTCGTGCCGGCGTCGACCTTGACGGCCGCTCGGCTGTCGCCCCTGGTGATGCCGCGGTTGACGACCACGATCGGCATGCGGCGTCGACGCGCGAGCTCGATGAGCCGCATGCCCGAGTTCACGACGAGGGAGGAGCCGGCCACGAGCAGCACGTCGGAACCGCGCACGATGGAGGCCGCCGTCTCGAACACCTCTGGCGGAACGAACTCGCCGAAGAACACGACGTCGGGCTTCAGGATGCCGCCGCACACGGTGCAGTCGGGCACGACGAGCGAGGCGGCATCGTCGACATCGACGTCGCCGTCGGGGTTCACCGCGAATTCGCCGTCGAGCTCGATGCGCGGATTCAGCACGGCCAGGCGGTCGGCGACCGCCTGCCTGGCGAACTGCTGGCCGCAGGTCAGGCAGAGCACGCGATCCATGCCGCCGTGCAGTTCGACGACGTGACGGCTGCCCGCGCGGCGGTGCAGTCCGTCGACGTTCTGCGTGACGAGTCCGCCGACGACGCCTGCGGCCTCGAGGAGCGCGAGCGCACGGTGACCGACGTTGGGCTGCGCGGCGCCGAACGCGCGCCACCCGAGGTGGCTGCCGGCCCAGTACCGCTTGCGCGCGGACTCGGAGGCGAGGAAGGCCTGGAAGGTCATCGGCGTGCGCACGGGTGCGCCCTCGCCGCGGTAGTCGGGGATGCCGGAGTCGGTGCTGACGCCGGCGCCGGTGAGCACCGCGACGCGCGCCCCGCGCAGCAGGTCGATCGCCTGATCGAGCGCCGCATCACCGCGGACGGGTACTTCGAGGTCGGATGTCACCGGTTGCTCCCTTCGAATCGTCTGATTCTAGACGCGTCGGTTTTCCGGATTGTTTCGGGACTGGCAGTCTGGACTCAGGAGGAACATGCACATCGAACGAGTCCGCGATGCGGCATCCGACGCCGTCGCCGATTACGCGGGGCTCACGGATGTCTCACTCCGCAGCGCGCACGAACCCGCGAACGGGCTCTACATCGCCGAGTCGGCCAAGGTCATCAGGCGAGCGCTCCGGGCCGGCCACCGACCGCGGTCCGTGCTCATGGAGGAGAAGTGGCTGCCGGGCCTCGAGGCCGAACTCGCACCCTTCGACGTGCCCGTGCACCTGGCCGACGCCGACCAGCTCGAGGCGATCACGGGGTACCGCGTGCACCGAGGCGCCCTCGCCGCGTTCGAGCGCCCCGACCTCGCCGATCCGACGACCCTGCTCGCGGGCGCACGACGCGTCGTCGTGCTCGAGGACATCGTCGACCACACCAACGTGGGCGCGATCTTCCGCTCGGTCGCGGCGCTCGGCGCCGACGCCGTGCTCGTGAGCCCGCGCTGCGCGGATCCGCTCTACCGGCGCAGCGTCAGGGTCAGCATGGGCACCGTGTTCCAGGTGCCGTGGACCCGGCTGCCCGAGTGGCCCCAGGCCGTCGACCTGCTCCACGGCGCCGGGTTCTCGATCGCGGCGCTCGCCCTCTCCGAGCGCTCCATCGGCCTGCGCGAGCTCGCGGCCGGGGCCCCCGACCGCCTCGCCCTCGTGTTCGGCGCCGAGGGCGACGGACTCAGCCGCACCGCGCTCGAGGCGGCCGATCAGGTCGTGCGCATCCCGATGGCGCACGGCGTCGACTCGCTGAACGTCGCCGCGGCGGCCGCCGTCGTGCTGTACGCGCTGCAGGTCGATCCCGCTGAAGACGCATCCGGAGCGACCCGATGAGCGATTCCGAGCCCACCGCGCGCGTGTACCGGCGACGTCGCATCGTCGTGTTCACGTCCCTCGCCGTCGTCGTGGCCCTGCTCACGGGAGCCGGCATCTACACCGCGAACGCGCTCGGGGCGCCCATCCCGGCCGCCGCACCCGCCGTGACCGACCCCGAACCGGTGGTCGCCGCGCCGCAGCAGCTCTCGTTGCCCGGATTCGGCGCCTTCGCCGTCGGCGCGGTCGGCTTCGACGGCCTCCTCGCGTCGGGCAACGAGCAGACCCCGATGGCGATGGCGAGCATCACGAAGGTCATCACGGCGCTCACGGTGCTCTCCGAACACCCGATCCCTGCCGGCGAGAGCGGCCCCGACGTGGCGTACACCGATGCCGACGTCGACATCTACTGGGACATGGTCGCCCAGGGCGGATCGGTCGCCCCGGTCGAGGCGGGCGCCACCCTGACCCTGAAGGAGAGCCTCGAGGCGCTGCTCATCCCATCGGGCAACAACTACGGCATCTCCATCTCGAACTGGGCCTTCGGGTCCGAGCAGGCGCTCGTCGAGAAGGCCAACGCCTGGCTCTCGGCCAACGGCCTCGCGAACACCCATGTGGTCGACTCGAGCGGGATGTCCGATGACAACGTCGGCACCGCGGCCGACATGGTCGCGCTCGGCGAGATCGCGCTCGAGGACCCGACGATCGCCGCCATCGTCGCCTCCAAGAGCGTCGAGATCCCCGAGCTCGGAACCCTGACGAACTCGAACAAGCTCCTCGGCACGCACGGCGTCGACGGCATGAAGACCGGCACGACGGATGACGCGGCCAACCTCCTGTTCACGGCCGACTACGCCGTCGGATCGTCCTCCGTCACGGTGGTCGGCGTTCTGCTCGGGGGCGAGACGCACGACATCATCGACGAGGCGATCGCCGCGATGCTCGACTCGGTGGCCCCCGGATTCCACGAGGTCTCGCCGCTCGAGGCGAACCAGGTGCTCGCCGAGTACGACACGCCATGGGGCGAGACGGCACGTGCGCGATCCGCCGACGGCGCCACCGTCGTGGTGTGGAATGACACGCCCGTCGACGTCGAGGTGCATGCCGACCCCGTCACGCTCGCCAGCCGGGGCGACGAGGTCGGCACGGCCGTGGTGCGGGCCGGAACGCAGGAGATCACCGTGCCGCTCGTGCTCGATGCGTCGCTGACCGATCCCGGTGCGTGGTGGCGCCTCGCGAATCCGGGCGCCCTCGACGAGCCGACCCTTCAGTCGGGCAGCGAGTAGGGCGCGGCATCCGGGCGCTTGGCCTGGATGTGGTCGCCCGAGGACTGGTGCCGCACCCGGCGCAGCACCCACGGCACGAGGTACTCGCGCGCCCAGGAGAGGTCTTCGACGCGGGCCTGCCGCCAGGTGCTCGAGGGCAGCGGCTCGGGCTTCAACGGCTCGAGGTCGTTCTCGACGTTCAGCGCCTCGAGCACCATGCGCGCCACCGTGTGGTGGCCGAGCGAGTTCAGGTGGAGGCGGTCGGGCGCCCACATGCGCTGGTCCTGGATCTCGGTGAGGGCCCACTGGTCGGCGACGATGCAGTCGTACTTCTTCGCGACGATGCGGAGGTTCTCGTTGTAGATCGCGACCTTGCCCCGGATGCCGCGGAACACGTTCGAGAACCCGACATCGACGCCCGTGAAGATCACGATCGTGGCGTGGTCGCGGGAGAGCCGCTCGATCGCGTACTCGAACCGCGCGGCGATCTCGTCGGGATCCGTGCCCGGGCGGATGACGTCGTTGCCACCGGCCGAGATCGTGATGAGGTCGGGGCGCAGCGCGAGCGCGGGCTCGATCTGCTCGTCGATGATCTGGCGGATCAGCTTGCCGCGCACGGCGAGGTTCGCGTACGCGAAATCGTCGCTGCTCTGGCCGAGCACCTCTGCAACGCGATCGGCCCAGCCCCGGTGTCCGCCGGGAACCGTGGGCTCGGGGTCGCCGATGCCTTCGGTGAACGAGTCGCCGAGCGCGACGTAGCGTGACCATGGGTGCTGCTGGGTGACCATGCCACCCATTCTGCCAAAGGCCGGGTCCGCCCTCGATTCCGCAAGACCGGGAGCATGGGGGCCGCCATGTCGGTTCGAGGATGTCGGCGGGCTGGACTACCCTCGGATTCAGTGAGCACAGCGACCCCTTCCGGCACCCAGCCGGGCACCTCGGCCGCCGAGCACCTCTCTCCGTCCTTCCCCGAACGCGCCGCGTGGGGCACGGCGAGCAAGCTTCGGGCCTGGCAGGCCGAGGCCCTCGAGCAGTACCTCGCCGACATGCCGCGCGACTTCCTCGCCGCCGCCACGCCCGGCGCGGGAAAGACCACCTTCGCGTTGCGTCTGGCCGCCGAGTTGCGCGCCCGCCGCATCATCGACCGCATCACCGTGGTGGCCCCCACCGACCACCTCAAGCGGCAGTGGGCCGATGCCGCGGCCCGCGCCGGCATCCGGCTCGATCCGGGGTTCCGCAACGCGCACGGCAGCATCGCCCGCCACTTCCACGGCGTGGCCGTCACGTACGCGCAGGTCGCGATGCGACCCGCGCTGCACCGCGAGCTCACCGTCTCGGGCCGCACACTCGTCATCCTCGACGAGGTGCACCACGGCGGCGACGCGCTCTCGTGGGGCGACGCCATCCGCGAGGCGTTCGAGCCGGCGACCAAGCGGCTCTCGCTCACCGGCACCCCGTTCCGCTCCGACACCGCGCCGATCCCGTTCGTGCAGTACGAGGCCGACGCCCACGGCGTGCGCCTCTCGCAGACCGACTACGCCTACGGCTACGGCCGGGCGCTGGCCGACGGCGTCGTGCGACCCGTGCTCTTCATGGTCTACGCCGGCCACATGCGCTGGAAGACGCGGGCCGGCGACGAGATGGAGGCCCGACTCGGCGAAGACAACACGAAGGACATCACCTCCGCCGCGTGGCGCACCGCCCTCGAGCCGAAGGGCGAGTGGATCCCGGCGGTGCTCGCCGCCGCCGATCGGCGACTCACCGAGGTGCGGCACGGCATCCCCGACGCGGGGGGCCTGGTCATCGCGACCGACCAGTCGATGGCTCGCGCCTACGCGCAGATCCTCGAGGACGTCTGCGGAGAGAAGGTCACCGTCGTGCTCTCCGACGAGAAGGAGGCGAGCGCGCGCATCGAGGAGTTCTCCGAGGGCACGAGCCGATGGATGGTCGCCGTGCGCATGGTGTCCGAGGGCGTCGACGTGCCGAGGCTCGCAGTCGGCGTCTACGCGACGAGCGCCTCGACCCCGCTGTTCTTCGCGCAGGCGATCGGGCGCTTCGTGCGGGCGAGGCGGCGCGGCGAGACCGCGTCCGTGTTCCTCCCGAACGTGCCGATCCTCATGGCGCTGGGCTCGCAGATGGAGCTCGAGCGAGACCACGCGCTCGATCGTCGCGGCGGCGACGACGCAGACGACGACGGGCTCGACGACAGCCTGCTCGAGTCGGCGAATCGCGAGGAGCGCGCCTCCGAAGAACTCGAGTTCGGCACCTGGGAGGCCATCGCCTCCGATGCATCCTTCGATCGCGTGCTCTACGACGGCACCGAGTTCGGCACGCTCGCCGAGCCCGGCAGCGACGAGGAGTTCGACTTCATCGGCATCCCCGGCCTGCTCGAGCCCGAGCAGGTCTCCGAACTGCTCCGCCACCGGCAGTCGCGCCAGGCTCGCCGTGCGGGCGAGCGGCGCAAGCAGCAGGCCGATCCCGCCGAGAACGCCGAGCCGGTCGCCCTGTACCGCACGCTGAAGGAACAGCGCACCCTGCTCAACAGCCTGGTCGGGCTCTGGGCACGGCACACCGGCGAGGCCCACTCCATGGTGCACGCCGAGCTCCGGCGCGTCTGCGGCGGGCCCGCGGTCGCCCAGGCGACCGTGACCCAGCTGCAGTCGCGCATCGACTACCTGCGCAAGCGGCTCGGCAGCCGCTGACCGGCGTCACCACCTCGAAGCCGAGCGGATGTCTCCTGGCTGTGCCAGCATGACCCGTATGGATCGCCAGGCCCGAGTTCTCGTCGTCGCGATCATCGTCTCGTTCATCGCGTTCCTCGACGGCGCGGTGATCAACGTCGCACTGCCGTCGCTCGCGGCGGACCTCGGCGGCGGCCTGGCGCTGCAGCAGTGGGCCGTCGACGCCTACCTCCTCACGCTCGGGTCGCTGATCCTGCTCGCGGGTTCGCTCTCGGACTCGTACGGCCGACTGCGGATCATCCGCATCGGGCTCTACGGCTTCGCCGTGACGTCGGTGCTCTGCGCCATCGCGCCCACCGGGGTGTTCTTCGTCGTCGCGCGGGCATTCCAGGGCGCGGCCGGCGCCCTGCTCGTGCCGAGTTCGCTCGCCCTCATCATCGCCACGTTCGCCCCCGCCGAGCAGGGCCGAGCCATCGGGCGCTGGACGGCATGGACGACCAGCGCGTTCCTCCTCGGGCCGCTCTTCGGCGGCCTGCTCGTCGACCTGCTGTCGTGGCGCCTCGTGTTCTGGATCAACCTGCTCCCGATCGCGGTCGCCCTCGTGCTCATGCGCCGGCTCGGTCGCGACGAGCCGAACCCCGATCACGAGCGCATCGACTGGCTGGGCGCCGGCCTGGGCATCGTGGGGCTCGCGGGCACGGTCTTCGCCCTCATCGAGGAGAGCCGATACGGCTGGTCTTCGCCGGTCGTGTACATCCCGCTCGTCGTCGGCGTGGTCGCACTCATCCTGTTCGTCCTCCAGGAACGCCGGACCCCGCAGCCGATGCTCCCGCTCTCGCTCTTCCGGGCACGCAACTTCGCGATGGGCAACCTGGCGACCGTGTTCATCTACGCGGCCTTCACCCTCGGGCCGTTCGCGATGACGATCTTCCTCCAGGAGACGGGCGGCCTGAGCGCGACCATGGCGGGGCTCGCAACCCTCCCGCCCACGATCATGCTCGTGCTGCTCGGCTCGCGCTTCGGCGATCTCTCGAGCCGGTTCGGGCCGCGCCTGTTCATGACGGCCGGGCCCATGCTCGTCGGCGCGGGCTACCTCCTCACGCTCACGGTGAACGAGGACTTCGTCTACTGGTGGCAGTTCCTGCCGGGCATCCTCGTCATCGGCCTGGGCATGGCGGTGACGGTGGCGCCGCTGACGGCGGCCATCCTCGGTGCGGTGGAGCCGTCGCGGGCGGGCATCGGCTCCGCCGTCAACAATGCCGTGGCGCGCATCGCGGGGCTCGTGGCCATCGCGAGCATCAGCGTCATCGCGGGCACGCAGCTCGACGTCGACGGATACCGCCGAGCGGCCCTCTTCGTCGCGATCGTGCTCGTCATCGGCGGACTGGTCTCGTGGTTCGGCATCCGCAATCCGCGATGGGTCGCCGAACACGAGACATCCGCGTGACCTCTCTGGCGTGGCGCCCGGGCCGTCACGAAGACGGTCGGCATGCGGTTCGCCTCGTATGCTCGTCACTGAGCGACTCTCACGGAGTCCGGCAACCCGACTCGTTGGAGGCACCCCCATGGCCGAGAAGCCCGAACTGGACCGCGTCGACCGGGCGCTCCTGCGAGCCCTCTCGGGCAATGCCCGTGCGTCAGGGGCCGCGCTGGCCGCCGAGGTCGGCGTCGCCGAATCCACGGTCTCGCTGCGGCTGCGGCGGTTGCAGGCGCTCGGGACCGTGCGCGGCTACCGCGTCGAGGTCGATCTCGCCTCGCTCGGGGTGTCGCTGCAGGCGCTCATCGCGATCCGGCTCGTCAAGCACGACCGTTCCGAGATCGACGCGTTCCGCTCGCAGGTCCCGCATCTTCCCGGCGTGATCTCCGTGTACCACATGGCCGGCGCAGAGGACTACCTGCTGCACGTCGCCGCGCGCGACGCTGAAGAGCTGCGCGAGTTCGTGCTCGCGCACCTCACCGGCCACCCCGCGGTCGCGCACACCGAGACGAACCTCATCTTCGAGCACGTCGACGGCGACGGCTGGGACAAGCTCGTCGGTTGAGCCGGGCCGCCCCGGTCGTGCCGATCTCGGCGGGCGCCCGATCGCGGGGCCGAGTCAGCCGATCGCGGGGCGGATTCAGCCGATCGTCGTGCCGAAGGCCAGGCCCAACGCGTAGGTGACCGCCGCCGCGCCCAGGCCGATGCCGAGCTGACGCAGGGCCCGCTTCACGGGCGATGCGCCCGAGAGCACGCCGACCGTCGCACCGGTGATGACGAGGGCGATGCTCACGAGCACGGTCGCGAGGATCGTGGCCGGGAGGCCGCTCATGCCGAAGATCCACGGCAGCACCGGGATGAGCGCGCCCGAGGCGAAGAAGCAGAAGCTCGAGATCGCCGCCGCGAGGCCCGTGCCGATGGCCTCGTCGTCGTCCTCGACGACCGCGAGCGCGTCGGACGGCGCTGCGGCGAGCGCGCCCGCAGCCTGCACCCGGGCGACGACCCGCGCAGCCTGCTCCTGCGCCTCCGCGTCGTTCATGCCGCGAGCGCGGTAGACGAGCGCGAGTTCGTTCGCGTCGATGTCGAGGTCGATGAGCGCCTCGCGCGCGGTGGGGTCGGGGGCGGATGCCTCGAGCAGTTCGCGCTGGGATCGCACCGAGACGTACTCGCCGGCGCCCATCGAGAGGGCACCGGCCAGCAGGCCCGCGACACCGGTGAACAGCACGACCGAGGCGGGGACCCCAGTCGCGCCGATGCCGAGCACCAGGGCGAGGTTCGAGACGAGTCCGTCGTTGGCGCCGAAGACCGCGGCGCGGAACGTGCCGGCGAGGCTGCGCCGGCCGCGGGCCGCGAGTCCGCGCACGACCTCGCCGTGGATGCGTTCGTCGGCCGCCATCGCGGGGGTCGCGTCCGGGTCGGTGCTGTACGGCGAGCGCCCCTCGGCCTGCTGGGCGAGGGCCAGCACGAAGATCGATCCGAAGCGTCGGGCGAACCAGCCGAGCATGCGCGTGCGCAGGTCGGCACGGGGTATGCCGGTCTCGTCGCCGTCGAGCAGCCGGAGCCAGTGCGCCTCGTGACGGCCCTCGGCGGCGGCGAGCGCGAGCAGGATCTCGCGCTCCTCGCCCGTTCGCCGACCCGCGAGTTCCCGGTAGACGACCGCCTCCGCACGTTCGTCGGCCAGGTAGCGTCGCCAGCGCGCGCGGTCTGCGGGACTGCCCTGCGCGCCCGGGGTCGTGGTCTCGCTCATCGGTTCCGCCTCTCGGGAGGACCGTTCGCGGCGCGCTCCCGCTTCATCACGTCGTCGGGCCGCTCCTGCGGCCTCATTCACGATAGCGACGGCGGACGCGGCATCCGTTCGATTCCGCGTGATTGGCAGCATTTCGGATCGCCGAAGCACGATGCGGCATCGCGCCGCTCGCACGCGAGTTCGCGCGCCCTCAGCGGATTCAGTCGGTCGGCGCCGTCACGAAGTCGATGAGCTCCTCGACGCGGGCGAGCAGCGCCGGCTCGAGGTCGCCGTACCCGCGCACCTGTGCGAGGATCCGCTGCCACGCGCGCGCGATGTCGGCCTGTTCGGCGTGCGGCCAGCCGAACGCCTCGCAGATGCCGTGCTTCCACTCGACGTCGCGGGGGATGACCGGCCAGGCCTCGCGGCCGACCCGGGCGGGCTTCACGGCCTGCCAGACGTCGACGTACGGATGCCCCACGACGAGGACGTTCGCGCGGTGCGGGCCCCGCATGACGGATTCGGCGATGCGCTGCTCCTTCGATCCGGGCACGAGGTGGTCGACGAGGATGCCGGCACGGCGCCCCGGGCCGGGCTGGAACTCGTCGAGGTGTTCGGCGAGCACGTCGACGCCCTCGAGGTACTCGACGACGACGCCCTCGACGCGCAGGTCGGCACCCCACACCTTCTCGACGAGTTCGGCGTCGTGACGGCCCTCGACGAAGATGCGGCTGGGCAGCGCGACCCGTGCCTTCGCCTGTGCCGAATCGACGGCGAACGAACCTGAGGCGGTGCGCAGCCGCCCGGCGGGCGCCTTGGGCTTCGGGCGTACGAGCTGCACGGCCTCGCCGTCGACGAGGAACCCGTGCCCGAGCGGGAACATGCGGGTCCTGCCGAAGCAGTCTTCGAGCGTCACGTACTGCGAGTCCGTGCCGACCACCGCACCGCAGTACCCGTCGGCGGCGAGCTCGACGACGAGGTCGCGCTCGGCCTCGACGGTCGGGATCACGCGGCGACCGCGCGCACGCCAGTCGCCGGCGAGCACGTCGTCGCCGTAGCGGTCGGATCCGTTCGAGGTGTGGGTCGAGGCAGGCACCGGATGAGGCTAACGGAAGTCGCGCGAGCGCAACGGCGCCGACACGGTGAGCCGTTCGAACCGGTCGGCCACGAGGTTCACGACGCCCTCGTCGGAGCGTTCGAGGATGCCGCGGATGATCATCGCCGGCGCCTCTCGCGCGATTCGGCGGTAGCGCTGCCACACGCCGACCCCGGCGATCACGTTGACCGTGCCGGATTCGTCTTCGAGGTTCATGAAGGTGATGCCGCTCGCCGTCGCCGGTCGTTGGCGATGGGTGACCACGCCGGCCACCTCGAAGCGCCGCCCGCTCTCGGCGACGGCGAGCCGGTCGACGCGCAGCACGCCCCTGGCGTCGAGCCCTTCGCGCATGTGGCGCATCGGGTGGTCGTCGGGCGAGATGCCCGTGGCCCACAGGTCGTAGACCACCTGCTCGGCGGGGGAGAGGATCGGCAGCAGGGGCGGCTGCACCACGACGACCGAACCGGGGAGGTACTCCTCGCGGTCCTGCGCGGCCTCGCCCGCGAGCCACAACGCCTCGCGCCGTCCGAGGTCGAAGCCCGCGAACGCCCCGGCCGCGGCGAGCGCCTCGAGCTGCTCGGCGGACAGCCCGGCGCGGCGGGAGACGTCGGCCATGTCGCGGTACGGCCCGCGGGCGTCGCGCTCGGCGACGATGCGCTCGGCGACGGCGAGGCCGATCGACGAGACGTCGGCGAGTCCCATGCGAACCGCGAACGCGCCGTCGCGGCGATGCTCGGCCGAGCGGTCGGGGGACTCCCTGACGAACTCGCCGACGGGCGGCTGCACGGGATCGATGCAGGAGGCCGTGCCGGTCGGCTCGCGGCATCCGTCGTCTGCATCAGTCGCGTCTGAAGAGGCCGCGTCGAGCGCCTCGAGACCGGCATGCACCCCCGAGCGGAAGATGTCGGGCCGCAACGTCTGCACCCCGTGCCGGCGGGCATCGGCCGTGAGGGTCTGCGGCGAGTAGAACCCCATGGGTTGGGCGCGCAGCAGCGCCGCGAGGAACGCGGCGGGGTAGTGCAGCTTCAACCACGAGCTCGCGTACACGAGCAGCCCGAAGCTCAGCGCATGGCTCTCGGCGAAGCCGAAGTTCGCGAAGGCCTCGATCTTCTCGTAGATGGAGTCGGCCACGTCGGGGGCGATGCCGTTCTCGGCCATGCCCGCGTAGAGCTTCTCTCGGAGCCGGTCGATCTTCTCGACGCCGCGCTTGGAGCCCATGGCCCGGCGCAGCAGGTCGGCGTCGGCGGCGCTGCAGTTGCCGACGGCGACGGCCATCTGCATGAGCTGCTCCTGGAAGAGCGGAACCCCGAGCGTGCGCTCGAGCACGGGCTTCAGCTTCGGATGCAGGTAGGTGACCTTCTCCTCCTCGGTACGGCGACGGATGTAGGGGTGCACCGCACCGCCCTGCACCGGGCCAGGGCGGATGAGCGCGATCTCGACGACGAGGTCGTAGAAGCACCGGGGCTTCAACCGGGGGAGCGTGCCCATCTGCGCGCGCGACTCGACCTGGAACACGCCGATCGAATCGGCGCGGCAGAGCATGTCGTAGACCGCCGCCTCCTCTTTGGGCAGGGTCGCGAGCTCCCACGTCTCGCCGGTGTGCTCGCGCACGAGGTCGAACGTGTACTGCAGCGCGGCCAGCATGCCGAGGCCGAGCAGGTCGAACTTCACGAGGCCCATCCACGCGCAGTCGTCTTTGTCCCACTGCAGCACCGTGCGGTTCTCCATGCGGGCATGCTCGATGGGACAGACCTCGCCCACGGGCCGGTCGGTGAGCACCATGCCGCCCGAGTGGATGCCGAGGTGCCGCGGGAAGGTCAGCAGCTGCTCGGCGAGCTCGACCACGGGCGCCGGGATGTCGTGGTCGTCGGTGCTCACGACCGCGCCCCAGCGTTCGACCTGCCGACTCCAGGCGTCTTGTTGCCCGGTCGAGTACCCGAGGGCCTTGGCCATGTCGCGCACCGCGACCTTGGGGCGGTAGCTGATGACGTTCGCGACCTGGGCCGCGTTCATGCGCCCGTACTTGCCGTAGACGTACTGGATGATCTCTTCGCGCCGGTCGGAGTCGAAGTCCACGTCGATGTCGGGCTCCTCGTCGCGCAGGGCCGAGAGGAAGCGTTCGAACGGCAGGTCGTAGAAGATCGAGTCGACCGCCGTGATGTCCAGCACGAAGCAGACCGCCGAGTTCGCCGCCGACCCTCGCCCCTGGCACAGGATGCCGCGACTGCGGGCCTCGCGCACGATGTCGTGCACGATGAGGAAGTACCCCGGGAAGTCCTTCGACTCGATGACGTCGAGCTCGCGGGCGAGCCGATCGCGAACATGCTCGGGCACCCCCGGGTAGCGCTGCTCGGCGCCCGCCCACACGAGCTCGCGGAGCCAGCTCATGGGCGTGTGCCCCTCGGGCACCTGTTGCCTGGGCAGCCGCGGCCTGGCGCTCCGCAGCGTGAACCCGAGCTCGGCCGCGAGCGTCGCCGACCTCGCGACGGCGCCCGGGTAGCGCGCGAACCGTTCGGCCATCTCGGCGCCCGAGCGCAGGTGCAGTCCGTCGGACGACGGCAGCCAGCCGTCGAGCTCGTCGAGACTGCGCCTGGCGCGCACGGCGGCGAGCGCCGAGGCGAGCCGGTGCTCGCCCGGCGTGGCGTAGTGCACGGCGTTCGTGGCCAGCAGCGGCAGGCGGGCACGCGCGGCGAGCTCGGCGAGCACGTCGTTGTTCGCCTGGTCGAGCGGATGCCCGTGATCGAAGAGTTCGACGACGACGTGGTCGCGGCCGAACAGGGCCACCAGCCGGTCGAGCTCGCGCCACGCGGCATCCGGCCCCTCGGTCGCGAGCGCGTGCCGAACCATTCCCTTACGGCAGCCGGTGGGGATGATCCATTCATTGCCGGAATGCTCGGCGAGGGCTTCGAGCGAGTACGCGGGGCGGCCCTTCTCGCCCCCGGCGAGCTGCCCGGCAGTGATCGCGCTCGCGAGCCGGTGATAGCCCTCCTGCTGCCTGGCCAGCACGAGCAGGTGCTCGCCCTCGGGGTCGGCCGCGCCCATCTGCGGCGCGGAGAGCCCGAGCGAGAGCTCCGCACCGAACACGGTCTCGAGCTCGGGAAAGCTCTCGGCCGCCTCGGCGAAGCGCACGACCCCGTAGAAGCCGTCGTGGTCGGTGAGCGCGAGGCCCGTGAGCCCCAGCCGGTGCGCCTCCTCGACGAGCTGCTCGGGCGGCGATGCGCCGTCGAGGAAGCTGTACGTGGAATGCGCATGCAGTTCGGCGTACGGCACGACCGGGCCGGTCGGTGCCTCGAGGTCGTCCGACGGACGGTACGGACGCCGCTTGCGACTGAACGCCGGGCCGTCGCCGCCGTCGGCGATGAGCTTCGGAGCGCCCGGCCGCTGCCGGTCGGAGAGCTTGCGCTCGAGTTCGGACCACGGGATGCCGGGGTTGTTCCAGCCCATCAGACCCACCTGCCCATCAGTCGTACCTCGCTTCGGCCCACCAGCCCTCGGCGTCGCGCACCAGCAGCCACGCGCAGCCGTCGTCGTCGACGATCTGGAAGCGATGCACGCGCTTGGCGTGCGCTGGGTCCCACCAGCGCTCGACGACCGGCCACGGGCCGGCCCAGGCGCGCACGGGAGCCGTGCCGAACCCGTCGAGGGGTCGCGTCGCCGAGCTCGCAGCGGGTGCTGGCGTGGCGTGTGCCGGCGCGGCGAGGCCCGCGCCGACCGCGAACCGCTCGGGCGTCGACGAGATCGCCCCGCGTTCGTCGATCATGACGACACCGCCGCGCGCGTCGAGCAGGGTCACCGGAACGCGTTCGCGGAACACGCTCGCGGGCGCCAGGGTCGGGAGGCTGCCCGGCCAGGGTGCATCGCCGTCACGGCCCGGGGCACGGCCGGCGCTCCGCCCGGAGCCCCCACCGGAGACCTGCTCGGGCGCCCGGTCGCCCCATGGCACGAGCACCTGCCGGTCGGTCAGCATGCGGCCGCCGCCGACGGTCGCGGTGACGACCGCATCGTGGCCGAGCATGCTCTGCACGCGCGTGAGCCCGTGGTGCACGCGTTCGTCGGGCCCGCCGCCCCAGAGCCCCTCTTCATGGTTGCCGGTGGAGTCGATGCGCTCGGGGATCACGCGCAGCCGCACGATCGGCGAGGCGAGCCCCGTGTCGGCGGTGCCCGCGCCCTGCAGCTGCCAGCGCACCCGGTCGATGACGTCGGCGGGCGTGAACCAGCGGGGGTGCAGCCAGCTGCGGCTCGAATGCCCGCCGCGCTCGTCGTCGATCTCGACGCGCAGGCCCGTGCACACGAGCCGCACGGCGCGCATGCGCCCGATGAACTCGTCGGCGCCCACCCGGAACGCGAACGCGAGCTGGTCGATGCGGTCGAGCGGGGGTTCGAAGTGCTGCTCGACCTCGAACTCGGGCGGGGGAGTTCGGGCCAGCACCCTGGCCTGCTCGCGCCCCGAGGCGCGGTCGTGCGCGAAGGCACCGGCCGCCCCGAACCGGCGGCGCACATCGGCTTCGGGCAGCGCCGCGAGATCGCCGAGCGTGTGCACGCCGAGTCGGTTCAGCAGCGTCGTGGTGCGCGGGTCGGTCACGAGGGCCACGGGCAGGGGAGCGATGAACGCGGCGGATGCCCCGTGCTCGACGATCTTCACCGATGAGGCCCAGCGGGCTGCGTCTGCAGAACCCGTCGTCCGCAGCTGCTCCGACTGCGCTGAAGGCTCGCCGGCGCCGGCACCGGCACCAGGGCCCGCCGTCGCCCGTGCCGCCTGCTCGGCCGCGAACGGCCCGTCGGCCACGCCGATGCGCGTCTCGAGGAGCCCCAGCTCTGCGGTCGTCTCGAGCAGGGCGGATGCCGCGGCCCGCTCGCTCCCGTAGTACCTGGCCGGCCCCCGAGCACGCATGGCCAACGTGCCTGGGCGCACCACCTGCACGCCGGGGATCGTCTGCTCGATGCGACGCACGACGGGTTCGAACACCCGCACGTCGAGTTCGGCGTCGTAGTCGTGCACGAGCAGACCGGGGGAGCGCAACTGCGCCTCGCGGAGCTTCAGGCCGCGCTGCACGCCCTGTCGGCGCGCCGCCTCGGAGCAGGCGAACACGAACCCGCCGTCGATGAGCGCGATCGCCGCGCCCGGGTCGACGCCGAGCTCGTGACGCACCGCGTGCACCGGCCAGTCGGGGCACCAGAGCACGATCGTGCGACCGGGGTCGAGGTTCATCCGACCCTCCGGCGCGCTTCGCCGACGAGCCCGATCGCGGCGGGCCGTGGCACGCCCGGCATCCGGCCGTTCGGCATCTGGCCGACCCGCGACGGTATGGCAGGCGGGGGCACGGGCGCGAACTCCAGCGAGCTCCCGGGCAGTCGCAGGCGCGACCGGGCGTGGCGCACGAACTCGCCGCGGCCGGCCGTGCTCACGACGACCTCGCGGTCGACGAGATGCCCGTGCCCGCGCTCGAGGCCGTGCCATTCGCTGGCCTCGAGCCCCAGCCTGGCGTCACTGCCCGGCCAGGCGCCGGCGACGAGCAGCGTCGTGCCGCGCTGCCGCAGCCGGGCCTGCAACCGGCTCGCCTCGGCGGGCGAGACGCGTGTGGCAGGCCGCACGGCCACCACCGGCATGACATCGGCGAGCGCCGCCGCGACCGCGAGCCACTGGACGCCGGGGTCGGGCACGAGCGCGAGCCGTTCGAGGGCGATGCCGAAGCGGGAGGCCGCCTCGATGCCGAACTCGGGCATGCCGACCACGGCGACCCAGCCGCCGCCGGCGCTCGGCCCCGCGAGCAGTGCCATGAGCAGTGTCATCGATCCCTCGACCTGCACGACCGTGCCCTCGCGCAGCGTGCCACCGGGCAGGACGCCCGCGAAGACCGGATGCGTCGGCACGGCCTTCGTCTCGAGGCGCGTGCTCTGCATGCCGCGGATGCGCGCCTGCAGCTCGTCGACGCGCGCCGCACGGGGTGCGGGGGCGTCGAGGGGAGCGGTCATGGTCACGCCACCAGTTTCGAACACATGTTCGAATACGGCAAGTCGGGCGCACCGAACGTCCGTGCGTCTGGACGTGCCGCAGGAGACCGGACTACCGGCCGGGGGCCGGCCGTGCCGGACCGAGCCTCGGCGTGCGGTCCTTCGTGTCGCCGCCGCCGACGCGGTTGCTGCGCTCGGTCAGTGCGACGAGCGCGAGATGACGGTCGGCGGTCCAGCAGATGAGCCGGCCGCCTTCCTTCGCCCGCCCGAGGATGCCCGCGTCGGCCAGTTCGGTCAAGGCGCGGTGCGCGGCCGCGGGCGACGCACCCAGCCGCGTGCTGACGGACTCGGCGGTGAGCACCGGGTCGGAGGCGAGGGCGTCGAGGATGCGCAGCACCACCGCATCGCGACGGGGCACGGCTGGGCTCAGTCCGCGACCGCGACGGAAGTCCACCAGTTCCTCGCGCACCCGCTCGTCGAGCGCCGCGATGTCCTCGGCGAGCCGGACCGCATTGCCCGCCGCGCGCTCCGCGGCCAGTGCGAAGCCGCTCACCCACTCGTCCAGCCGCGACGGGTCCGCGCGATAGTCGGTGAGTCCGGCGATGTAGGCGTCGGTATCGCCGGCGAACACGGTGCTGATCGGGATGAGCGTGTTCCGCAGTGCGTCGGCGCGGCGCAGGACGGTGTGGATCAGGGCGCGCCCGGTGCGGCCGTTGCCGTCGATGAACGGGTGGATCGTCTCGAACTGCGCGTGCACGATCGCGGCCCGCACCACCGGATTGCCGGTCGTGTCGGTCGCGAAGCGGGCGAGGTCGGAGACCAGGCGCGGCACCTCGGTCTCGGGCGGCGGCACGAACGCGGCCCTGAGCGGGCTCCAGCCGGGGCCGCCGACCCAGTTCTGCTCCTGCCTGAGCCCGCGCACCAGGCGCGGCTCGATGACGTGCTGGAGATCGACGACGTCCTCCACCGTGATCGCCCGCTCCCGATCCGCGAGGCCGGCGATCGCCTCCTCCGTCGCCCGGACGTTGGCCACCACGTCGAGCGCCTGCCCTGGACCGCGGTGCAGCAGCTCGGCGACCGCCAGGCGCTTCGGGGTGACCCGGTTGCCCTCGATCCACGATGAGGAGATGGACTCCGAGCGGATGAGCAGGTGGTTCAGATATCGGCCCCGCGTGCCGATCCGCTCGTCCGCGCGCGCGAGCACCGCCAGCGCGTCCTCGGCAGCGGCCTGCGCCCGCGCCCCGAGGGTTGGAAGGCGGTCGCCGAGCTCATCTGGCACGTACGCGAGGTACCGACCCGGCGCCCGATCCCTGCGACTCAGGCCGCCCGCGTCCTCTGGGTGCCACAGACGTTCGACGTATTCGGCCATAGAAGCCTCCTGACCGCGTGGAACTTCTACTTTAGATGCCCTAAACGAGAAATGCCAGCGTCGCGCCTTCGGCTCTGCGATCGACCCGGATCCGGCCTGCGAGCACGAAATGTCGGAGATTCGGGCCCACGCGCCCCACGGGGAGGCGAAGGCGCCGAATCTCCGACATTCCGAACGCCATCCACTCTTTTGGCCTACGGGCCACAACCCCGGATCCGACCACCCGGAAACGCAAGAAGGCCCGGATCGAAACCGATCCGGGCCTTCTCGACACATCGCGTGCGCGAGGGGGGACTTGAACCCCCACGCCCGTTAGGGCACTAGCACCTCAAGCTAGCGCGTCTGCCATTTCCGCCACCCGCGCGTTGTGTCTGCCCCGCGATCTCTCGCCGGGCACGAGATAAGACATTAGCACGGTTCTGAAGGTGCTTTCGACCACGGCGACCACCAGACGGATGCCACGACGGATGACGCCGTGTCGCGGCATCCGTCGCTCCGATCGCCCACGGCGGCTACGGTGAAGGGCATGGCCGAGACATCCGCACCGCTGTCCGAACCCGAGGCCGAACTGGAGGAGACCGCGGTCATCGCGCGCGACCTGATCCGGTTCGACACGTCGAACTACGGCGAGGGCAAGGCGAAGGGCGAGCGCGAGGCGGCCGAATACGTCGAGGCGCACCTCAGGGCCCTGGGCCTGGCGCCGCAGCTGTTCGAGCCCGAGCCGCGGCGCACGAGCGTCGTGGCGCGCGTGCCCGGCCGCAACCCCGACAAGCCCGCGCTCGTGCTGCACGGCCACCTCGACGTCGTGCCGGCCGACGCGCGCAACTGGAGCGTCGACCCGTTCGCGGGCGAGATCCGCGACGGCATGCTGTGGGGCCGCGGGGCGGTCGACATGAAGGACATGGACGCCATGATGCTCACGGCGCTCGGCGACATCCTCGGCTCCGGCCGCCTGCCGGAGCGCGAGATCGTCGTCGCGTACTTCGCCGACGAGGAGGCCGGCGGGGGAGTCGGGGCGAGCCGGCTCGTCGACGACCACCCCGAGCTCTTCGCCGGCGCGACCGAGGCGATCAGCGAGGTCGGCGGCTACTCGATCACGGTCGGCGGCACGCGCGCCTACCTGCTGCAGACCGGCGAGAAGTCCCTGCTCTGGGTTCGCCTCGTCGCCCGCGGCACGGCCGCGCACGGGTCGCGCCTGATCCGAGACAACGCGATCACGAAGCTCGCCGGCGCCATCGCCCGCATCGGCGGCACCGAGTGGCCCGTGCGATTGACCGACACGACGCGCGAGCTCCTCGGCGAGGTCGCGAACGTGCTCGGCGTCGACCCCGAACAAGTCTCGCCAGACGAGCTCGCCCTCGCCACCGGCTCCGCGTCGGGGTTCATCACGGCGACGCTCCGCACGACCTCGAACCCGACGGGCCTCGACGCCGGCTACAAGCACAACGTCATCCCCGACCGGGCCGAGGCGCTCGTCGACATCCGCACCCTGCCGGGCGAAGAGGATGCCGTGCTCGCCGAGATCGCGCGCATCGCGGGCGACGACATCGAGATCCAGATCGTGCACCGCGACGTCGGCCTCGAGTCGCCGACCTCGGGCGCCCTCGTCGAGGCCGTGCACCGGGCGATCCACCTGCACGATCCCGGCGCACCCGTGTTCCCGTACCTGCTCTCGGGCGGCACCGACAACAAGTCGCTCAGCCGCCTCGGCATCACCGGCTACGGCTTCGCCCCGCTGCGCCTGCCGGAGGGGCTCGACTTCCCGGCGATGTTCCACGGGGTCGACGAACGCGTTCCGCTGGACGCACTAGTCTTCGGTAGGCAGGTCCTCCGCGACCTGCTCCTCGACTACTGACGGTCTGAACTCCGGGTAGCCGGAGAGACAAGGCGGCCCCGCGTGATCGAAGCGCTCATCCTCGGTTTCGTCCAGGGACTCACCGAGTTCCTCCCGATCTCCTCGAGCGCGCACCTGCGCATCCTCGGCGAGTTCCTGCCCGGCGCCCAAGACCCCGGAGCAGCGTTCACCGCCATCACGCAGCTCGGCACCGAGACGGCCGTCATCGTGTTCTTCTGGCGCGACATCGTGCGCATCATCTCGCACTGGTTCGGCTCGTTCACCGGGCGCGTGCCCCGCAACGACCCCGACGCGCGCATGGGCTGGCTCATCATCATCGGCTCGCTCCCGATCGTCGTGCTCGGCCTGCTCTTCCAGGACGCGATCGAGACGACGTTCCGCTCGCTGTGGATCGTCGCGACCATGCTCGTGGTCTTCGGCCTGATCCTCGGCCTCGCCGACTGGGCGGGTGCCAAGCGCCGCAAGCTCGAAGACCTCACGGTCGGCCACGGCATCGTCTACGGGTTCGCCCAGGCGCTCGCGCTCATCCCGGGCGTCTCGCGCTCGGGCGGGTCGATCACCGCCGGCCTGTTCCTCGGCTACGAACGCGGGGCGGCCGCACGGTACGCGTTCCTGCTCGCCATCCCCGCGGTCTTCGGCAGCGGCCTCTACCAGCTCGCCAAGAGCTGGGGCGAGCCGTCGGTCTACAACCTCGTCGAGACGGCGGCGGCGACCCTCGTCGCGTTCGTGGTCGGCCTGCTCGTGATCGCGTTCTTCATGAGCTACATCTCGAAGCGCAGCTTCCTGCCGTTCGTGATCTACCGGGTGCTGCTCGGCGGCACGCTCTTCGTGCTGCTCGGCACGGGCGCCATCCAGCCCTGAACCTCGCGAGACCCGAGCGGATGCCGCGACTCGGCCGATCCCGCCGCCGTGGCGTCGCACCACGATCGGCCGCGCAGAACCCGAACGGTTGCCGCGCTCAGGCGTCGCGCGGACGCCTGGGGTCGTCGCGCGGACCTTCGCCGCGCGGCGGCGTGCCCGGCCCGCCCGGCCCGCTCGGGCCATCGGGTCCATCGCCGCGACGACGCAGGTACCGCTCGAACTCCTGGGCGATCGCCTCGCCGCTCGCCTCGGGCGCGTCGACCGCGTCGCGCGCCTGCTCGAGCTGGGTGATGTAGCCGGCCATGTCCTCGTCGTCGGCGGCGAGCGCGTCGACCCCCGACTCCCACGCCTTCGCCTCGTCCTCGAGGGTTCCGCGGGGGATGCTGAGGCCGGTGAGCTCCTCGATCTTGCCGAGCAGGGCGAGCACCGCCTTGGGGGAGGGCGCGTTGTGCACGTAGTGCGGCACCGACGCCCAGAGCGAGACCGTCGGGATGCCCGCGCGCTCGGCCTGGTCGGCGATGATGCTGAGGATGCCGACGGGACCCTCGTAGCTCGAGCGTTCGAGCGAGAGACGCTCGCGCACCTCGCGGTTGTCGCTCGAGGCGAAGACCGAGAGTGGGCGGGTGTGCGGGGCGTCGGCGAGCATCGCCCCGAGCAGGATCACGCCCTCGATGTCGGCGGCGAGCGCCTGGTCGACGAGCTCGGCCGCGAAGCCCTTCCAGCTGCGGGCGGGTTCGGCGCCGAGCAGCACGTGCAGGGTCGCGGCACCCGGACCGGTCACGCGCTCGTCATCGGCGTCGTCGTCGGGCGACGGCTGGTCGTGGACCGGGCCGAAGGCGGCAGGGCGCGCACCGGCCGGCCCGTAGAGCGCGGCGCCCGGCCATTCGATGCGACGCGAGCCGTCGTCGGTCTGCACGACCGTGGGCCGGGTGAACTGGTAGTCGAAGTAGAGCTCGGGGTCGACCGCGGCGATCTCGACGAGCGCGAGGCGCTCGGAGAGCAGCTTCGCCGCGCCGGTCGCCGCCTCGCCGGCGTCGTTCCACCCCTCGAATGCGACCACGAGCAGTCGTCCACCCTCGAATCCGGCCGCTTGATCCACGCCTGATGCCCCACTCTCCGCCCGGTGCAGACCGGGTCGTCTCCAGAATAGGCCGTGCCCGTAGACTTGACGGTTGTGACCACACGACTCCCCGCCGCCGTCCTCTGGGACATGGACGGCACCCTCGTCGACACCGAACCGTACTGGATGGCCGCCGAGGAGGAGCTCGTCGGGTCGTTCGGCGGCTCCTGGACGCATGACGACGCCCTCCAACTCGTCGGCAGCGGCCTCTGGGAGTCCGCGGCGGTCTTCCAGCGCCACGGCGTCTCACTCGACGCCGATGCCATCGTGTCCCGGCTCACCGACCGGGTGCAGCAACTGCTGAACGAGTTCGGCGTTCCGTGGCGGCCGGGCGCCCGCGAGATCCTCGAGGCGCTGCGCGAGGCATCCGTGCCGATGGCGCTCGTGACCATGTCGGTGCGTTCGATGGCCGACGACGTCATCTCGCAGATCCCCTTCCACGCGTTCGACGCGATCGTCACTGGCGACTCCGTGACGAACGCGAAGCCGCACCCAGAGCCCTACCTGGTCGCCGCGGCCGAGCTCGGCGTCGACATCGCCGACTGCGTCGCGTTCGAGGACTCGCCCCCCGGCGTCGAATCGGCGGCGGCCTCGGGCGCCGTCACGGTCGGCGTCCCGAACATCCTCCCCCTCGACGACTCGCCGGCGACGGTGCTCTGGTCGAGCCTCGCGGGGCGCACGGTGGCGGATGTCGCCGCACTGACCGATCTTCGAAAGGCAAGCGCATGACCGAGCAGAGCCGGGGCGAGCGCAGCGGCCCCTTCCTCGTCGGCGATCGCGTGCAGTTGACCGGCCCCAAGGGCCGCATGCACACCATCACCCTCGAACCGGGCAAGATGTTCCACTCCCACAAGGGACTCCTGGCCCACGACGACCTCATCGGCCGGCCAGACGGCTCGGTCGTGAAGAACCAGGTCGGCATCGAGTACCTCGCCCTGCGGCCGCTGCTCAGCGACTTCGTCATGTCGATGCCGCGCGGGGCCGCGATCGTCTACCCGAAGGACGCCGCGCAGATCCTCGCGCAGGCCGACATCTTCCCGGGCGCGAGCGTCGTCGAGGCCGGCGTCGGCTCGGGTGCGCTCTCGCTCTGGCTGCTCCGCGCGATCGGCCCGGCGGGTCGGCTCATGTCCTTCGAACGTCGTGAAGACTTCGCGAGCGTCGCGCGCGGCAACGTTGCGACGTTCCACGGCGCCGACCCCGAGAACTGGTCGATCACACTCGGCGATCTCGCCGAGGCGTTGCCAGAGGTCGCGCCCGAGGCATCCGTCGACCGCGTCGTGCTCGACATGCTCGCACCGTGGGAGTGCCTCGATGCGGTGGGCACCGCGCTGAAGCCCGGCGGCGTGCTGCTCTGCTACATCGCCACGGTCACGCAGCTCTCTCGCGTCGCCGAGGCGATCCGCGCGACGGGGGAGTACACCGAACCGCAGTCCTCCGAGACCATGGTGCGCGGCTGGCACGTGCAGGGTCTCGCCGTGCGCCCCGACCACCGCATGATCGCCCACACGGGGTTCCTGCTCACGGCTCGCCGGCTCGCGCCCGACACGATCCTCCCCGAGCTCAAGCGCCGCCCGTCGAAGACGGAGTTCAGCGACGAAGACGTCGAGGCCTGGACCCCCGGCGCCCTCGGCGAACGCCAGGTCAGCGACAAGGCGCTGCGCCGGCGGGTCAGGGCGGCGGATGCCGCGGCCACGCGTTCGCGCGACGGAGAACCCGCTCGTGCCGATGCGATCGACGAGCCGGCTGTGGACGGCCCCACCGAACCCTCGGGCGAAGCCGAGTAGGCTTCTCCCGTCCCGAATCGGACCACCCCCAACGCGACCCACGAAGAATCGAGGATCAGTGCGCTCGTCTCTCGCACTCATCGCCACGGCCGGCCTCGTCGCCGTCGCCCTCACCGGCTGCGCCACCGCGCCCGCCCCCGAGGCGTCGCCCGGCGACTCCTCCGCGGCGGTCACCGTCACCGGCAAGTTCGGCGACGAGCCGAAGGTCTCGTTCCCGACGCCGCTCGAGCCGACCGAGACGCAGTGCACCGAGATCGTCGAGGGCAACGGTCCGCTGATCGAGGCCGGTCAGTTGGCACTCGTCGGGTTCGCGGTCTACAACGGGGCCACCGGCGACCAGCTCGTCGCACAGGGCTTCGACGAGGCCGTGCCGCTCGCGACGAACGACCAGCCGATGGTCGGCTTCACCAAGGGGCTCACCTGCGCCCGCGAGGGCTCGCGGGTCGCGGTCGTCATCCCCCCGAAAGACGGCTTCGGCCCGAACGGCAACCCGTCGCTCCAGGTCGAGCCGACCGACAGCCTCGTGCTCGTCATGGACGTCGAACGCGCCTTCCCGGCGCGGGCCGACGGCACGCCGCAGCTCACGCGCGACGGCTTCCCGGCCGTGGTGCTGGCACCCGACGGCCGCCCCGGCATCACGGTCCCCAAGCAGGACCCGCCGAAGTCCCTCCAGCAGGAGACCCTCCTCGGCGGCTCGGGCCAGGTCGTCGAAGACGGCGACACGGTGGTCGTCAACTACACCGGCGTCCTGTGGGACGACGGCACGGTGTTCGACTCGAGCTGGGAGAACGGCGCGCCCGTCACGTTCGCGGTCGGCACCGATGCCCAGGTCATCCCCGGCTTCTCGAAGGCGATCGTCGGCCAGAAGGTCGGCTCGCAGGTCGGCGTGATCATCCCGCCGTCCGAGGGCTACGGCGACCAGGGCAACGCCAAGGTGCCCGCGGGCTCGACGCTCTTCTTCGTCGTCGACATCCTGGGCGTGATCTGATCACGTTCGTTCGCGCGGCCGGGCGACCGGCCGCGCAGGCGTCGGTAAGATCGCACCTGTGACCGGTTCCCGAGCAAGGCCAGACGTGAAGATCCCGGTCGAGGACCGCCTGTTCTCGCTCGTCCTCGCGCTGCTCGCGACCGAGACCGGGCTCCTCAAGGCCGAGATCCTCTCGACCGTGCGCGGGTACGCCGAGCGCTACGAGAAGCACGGCGGCAACGCCAACCTCGAACGCCAGTTCGAGCGCGACAAAGACGAGATCCGCGAGCTCGGCATCCCGCTCGAGACCGTCGAGTCGCCCGACCGCCCCGGCGACAATCAGGCGCTGCGCTATCGCATCCCCAAGGGCCAGTACGACCTGCCAGACGAGGTGCGCTTCACGCCCGACGAGCTCGCGCTGCTCGGCCTGGCGGGCGAGGTCTGGCGCGGCGTCTCCCTCTCCGAAGACTCCCGGCGCGCGCTCACCAAGATCCGCGGACTCGGCATCGAGCCGCGCGAGCCCGTGATCGGCTACGCGCCGAGGCTCAGGGTGCGCGACGCCGCATTCGAGCCGCTGCGCGTGGCCCTCGACCGCCACCAGCAGGTGCGGTTCCAGTACCTGAAGCCGGGGGAACTGGCGCCCCGCAAGCGGCGCGTGAACCCGTACGCCGTCGTGCTGCACGAGGGGCGCTGGCACCTGCACGGCCTCGACGTCGACGCCGACGGGCTCCGCACGTTCCTGCTGTCGCGCATCGTCGGGCCCGTCGAGGTGCTCGCCAACCAGACGTTCGAGGCTCCGCCCGAGGGCGTGCAGGACCGAATCCTGGCCGAACTCGACGAGCTCCGCCTGAGCAACGCCGCCGACCTGGCCGTCACGGCCGGCAGCGACGCCGAGGTTCGCCTCGGCAAGCGCGCCGTGCAGGGCGATGAAGACGCCGGAGTCATCCGCCTGCACTTCACCGACGTCGACGCGTTCGCCGACGAACTGGCCGCGTTCGGCCCCGAGGTGCGGGTGCTCGCGCCCGACTCGCTCCGCGCCGCGGTACGCCATCGGCTCCGCGTCGTCGCCGAGGCCCACGGCGCATCCGAGCAGGAGGCAGGCCGATGAGCCCCAAGCGGCAGGCGCTCCGCGCGCCCGACAAGCTCGTCTTCCTGCTCTCGCTCGTGCCGTACCTCATCGAGCAGCAGGTGGTCGGCGTCGACGAGGCGGCCGCCCACTTCGGCGTGCCAGAGGAGCAGATCCGCGAGGCGGTGCGCCTCATCGCCATGTCGGGTCTGCCGGGCGACACGGGCACGTACCAGTCCAACGACCTCTTCGACATCGACTGGGACGCATTCGAAGACGACGACGAGATCGTCATCGTGCACCACGTCGCGATCGACGAGGCCCCGCGCCTCGCCGCGCGCGAGGCGGCCGCACTCATCGCGGGGCTGCAGTACCTCGCCGCACTGCCCGAGAACGCCGACAGCAGCGCCCTCTCCTCGCTCATGGCCAAGCTCAGGGCGGGCGCGTCCGCCACTCCGTCGGGCCTCGCGATCGCCGAACCCGCGGCCGATGCCTCGCTCACCCGCATCCGCGAGGCGATCACGGGCGGCCGCCAACTCGAGTTCGACTACCTGAACGCGCTCGGCCAGGGCGGCCGGCGTCGCGCAGATCCGCTGCGCATCCTCTCCCAGGACGCGGACTGGTACCTGCAGGCCTACTGCCACACGCGTGAAGACGTGCGCAACTTCCGGGTCGACCGCATGAGCGCACTGGTCGTCACCGACGAGCCGGTCGCCGACCACGCAGGTCTCGAGGTGCCCGAGACGCTCTTCCAGGGTTCGTCGTCCGACCTCGACGTCGTCGTCGACGTCGCAGCCGAGGCCCTGCCGCTGCTCGCCGACTACCTCGCCGATTCGTCCTCGCAGCACGTGGGCGACCGGCTTCGCGTCACGCTCCGGCTCGCGCACGTCCACGGGCTCAAGCGCCTGGTCGCCGGGCTTCCGGGGCTCGTGACCGTGGTCGCCCCCGCCGAGGCGCGCAGCGCCGTCGCCGACTGGGCATCGGCCGGGCTTCGCGGCTACGAGGAGGCATCCGTCCCCGAGCCGTGAGGGGCGGGTCGCCCGAACAGGTAGACTCGCAGCCACATCCCCGTCAGAATTGGACGCCGCATGTTCGCAAACCTCACCGGATGGCACTTCCTGATCATCCTGGTCATCATCCTGCTGCTCTTCGGCGCGCCCAAGCTTCCGGCGCTCGCGCGGAGCCTCGGGCAGTCGATGAAGATCCTCAAGTCCGAGGTGCGCGACCCCGAAGCCGACGCCAAGCCGGGCACGGAACCCGAATCCGGCGACGACGGCCCGAAGAAGCCCGATTCCCCGTCGGGCGCCTGACCCCATGTCCGCGACGACGGCTCGCGGAGAGAAGAACCGTGAGCGCCGCATGTCGCTCGGCGCGCATCTGATCGAACTCCGCAAACGTCTCTTCATCGCGGCGATCGCGATCGTGGTCGGCGCCATCATCGGCTGGGTGCTGAACGACCTGTTCGTCTGGAATGCGATCCAGGAGCCGGTGCAGAACGTGGCGAAGGCTCAGGCCGAGGCGTACGCGGCCGCGCACCCGGGCGAGAAGATCCCCGACACGGCGACGATCGTCTTCCCGACGATCTCCAGCGGGTTCGACCTCCGCCTGCAACTGGCGTTCACGATCGGCCTGGTCATCTCGAGCCCCGTCTGGCTCTACCAGATCTTCGCGTTCCTCGTCCCCGGGCTCAACACGCGCGAGCGCAGGTTCACCCTCGGCTTCTTCCTCTCGGCGATCCCGCTGTTCCTCGCGGGCTGCGCCGCCGGGTGGTTCGTCCTGCCGAACATCGTGAAGCTCATGACGAGCTTCGTGCCCGAAGGTGCCGAGACGTTCCTGACGGCGAAGGAATACCTCGACTTCGTGCAGAAGCTCGTCATCGCGATCGGCATCGCCTTCGTGCTGCCGGTCTTCATCGTGCTGCTGAACTTCGCGGGAGTCGTCGGCGCCGCGTCGATCATCAAGTCCTGGCGCATCGCGATCCTCGTCATCGTGCTGTTCACCGCCATCGCGACCCCGTCGGCCGACGTGGTCTCGATGTTCATGCTCGCGATCCCTATGATCGGGCTCTACTTCCTGGCCTGGTTCATCGCCTACCTGCACGATCGCCGTGTCGAGCGCCGAAACAGCGAGGAGTTCGGCGCGCCTGTCTAGGCTGAGGGGGTGATGAGCCTCTCGCCGGCCGAACGGTACGCCCTCTCGCGCGAGCAGCGCCGACGCCCAAGACTGCAGGACTTCGCCGCCGCGCAGCGGTTCGATCTCGACCCCTTCCAGCGCGCGGCTTGCGGTGCCCTCGACGAGGGTCGCAGCGTGCTCGTCGCCGCCCCGACGGGCGCGGGCAAGACCGTGGTCGCCGAGTTCGCGGTGTACCTCGCCATGCAGGACCCGGGTTCGAAGGTCTTCTACACGACCCCGATCAAGGCCCTCTCGAACCAGAAGTACCAGGAGCTCGTCGAGGCATGGGGCGCCGACGACGTCGGCCTGCTGACCGGCGACACGAACGTGAACTCGAACGCGCGCATCGTGGTCATGACGACCGAGGTGCTGCGCAACATGCTCTACGCCGAGTCGCCGACGCTCGACCGGCTCGCCTACGTGGTCATGGACGAGGTGCATTACCTGGCCGACCGGTTCCGGGGCGCGGTCTGGGAGGAGGTCATCATCCACCTCCCCGAGGCGGTGCGGCTGGTCTCCCTGAGCGCGACGGTGTCCAACGCCGAGGAGTTCGGCGACTGGCTGCAGGCGGTGCGCGGCGACACCGACGTGATCGTCTCCGAGGACCGCCCGGTGCCGCTCGAGCAGCACGTGCTGGTCAAGGCGAAGCTTGTCGACCTGTTCGACTCCTCGGGACAGGCCGCGACGAACCGCGTCAACCCCGAGCTCATGCAGCTCGCGCGCGCGGGCGGCCGTTCGATCTCCTCGCGCTCGGCTCGCGGACGCCGTGGCGGCGATCGCGGTCGCTACCACCAGGGCGGCGGGCAGGGCACCGGACGCATCGATCGCCCAGACGTCGCGGAGCTCCTGCACGGCAAGCACCTGCTTCCCGCGATCTTCTTCATCTTCTCGAGAGCGGGCTGCGACCAGGCCGTGCGCCAGGTGCTGCGCTCCGGCATCCGTCTCACCGAGACATCCGAGCGGGATGAGATCCGAAGCATCGTGGAGTCGCGCGTGCAGATGCTGCGCGACGAAGACCTCGCGGTGCTGGGCTACTGGGACTGGCTCGAGGGGCTGCAGCGCGGGGTCGCCGCCCACCACGCCGGCATGCTCCCGGCCTTCAAGGAGGTCGTCGAGGAGCTGTTCCAGAAGAAGCTCGTCAAGGCCGTCTTCGCGACCGAGACGCTCGCGCTCGGCGTCAACATGCCGGCGCGGTCGGTCGTGCTCGAGAAGCTCGAGAAGTTCAACGGCGAGGCGCGCGTGCCCATCACGCCGGGGGAGTACACGCAGCTCACCGGCCGCGCCGGCCGACGCGGCATCGACGTCGAGGGCCACTCCGTGATCCAGTGGGTCGACGGGCTCGATCCCGAGTCGGTCGCGGCGCTGGCCTCCCGCCGCAGCTACCCGATGAACTCGAGCTTCAAGCCGACGTACAACATGGCGGTCAACCTCGTCGACCAGTTCGGCCGTGAGCGCACCAGGCAGATCCTCGAGCTCTCGTTCGCCCAGTTCCAGGCCGATCGCGCCGTCGTCGACCTCGCGCGCACCCTCCGCAAGCAGGAGGAGTCGATGTCCGGCTACGAACAGGCGATGCAGTGCCACCTCGGGGACTTCGCCGAGTACGCGGCCATCCGGCGCCGCATCGGCGACCTGGAGCGCCAGGCCTCGAAGGGCAACTCGACGCATGCCCAGCGCGAGCGCATGCAGCGCGACCTCGTCGCGGCGCGCAAGCAGATGCGCGCCCACCCGTGCCACGGCTGCGCCGAGCGCGAGCAGCACGCCCGTTGGGCCGAGCGCTGGTGGCGCCTGCACCGCGAGCACGAGCAGCTCTCGCGACAGATCCACAGTCGCACGGGGGCGATCGCCAAGCGGTTCGACCGGGTCGCCGAGGTGCTCGAGATCCTCGGCTACTTCGAGCGCGCCGCCGACGGATCGCTCGTGTCCACGTCGGCCGGCCGCATCCTGAAGCGCATCTACGGCGAACGCGACCTGCTCGTGGCGGAATGCCTGCGGCAGGGTCACTGGAACGGCCTCGATGCGCCGTCGATGGCCGCCATGGCCGTCTCGCTCGTCTACGAGCCGAGGCGCGACGACCGCGGTGAGCAGTTCCGGTTGCCGCGTGGGCGGTTCCGCGACGCGTTCGATCGCACCACCGACGTCTGGGCGAACCTCGACGACCTCGAGCGCGACCACCGGCTCGCGGGCAGCGAGGTGCCGTCACCGGCCCTCGCGACGGCCATGCACGCCTGGGCGAGCGGCGCCGGCCTCGGTGCGGTGCTGGGCGACACCGATCTCGCCGCGGGCGACTTCGTGCGCGTCGCGAAGCAGGTGGTCGACCTGCTCGACCAGATCTCGATCGTGGCCGACGCCGAGCTCGGGGCGACCGCGCGCGCCGCGATCGACCAGGTGCGACGCGGCGTGGTCGCATACGATGCGGCCGGCTGACCGACCGGCTCGACCGGTTCGATCAGCACCGCGGCGCACGAAGGACCGGCTCTCCAGCGCGTTCCGGAGCACGCCCCGGGGTCGCCTAGGCTGATCGGGTGCCCCTCCCGAGACCCGTGCTGCCCCTCTGGGCGGCTGTCCTCGCGGCGGTCGCCGGAGGACTCGTCTACGACCTCGGATTCCCGGGCGTCTCCTGGTGGCCGCTCGCCTTCGTCGGCATCGCGTTCGCGCTGGTCAGCCTCATCGGCCGCTCCGCATGGGGCGCGGCGCTCGTCGGGCTCGCGTTCGGCCTCGCCTTCTACCTGCAGCAGGTCTCGTGGACCGCGCTCTACCTCGGACCGGTGCCGTGGCTGGCGCTCTCGATCCTCGAATCGCTGTTCGTCGCCGGCGGCGGCGTGCTCATCGCACTCGCGTACCGATGGGTGCCGCGCGCGAGCGATGCGACCTGGGTGCGCGTGCTCGTGCTCCCGGCGCTCGTGGCAGGCCTCTGGTGCCTGCGTGAGTCCGTCGTCGGCACCTTCCCGTACGGCGGGTTCCCCTGGGGCCGCGCGGCGCTGAGCCAGTCGGAGAGCCCGTTCGCCGACGTGGTCTCCTGGGCCGGCAGCACCGGCCTCGGCTTCGTCATGGTCTTCATCGTGGCGGGCACCATCGAGTGGGTCCGCCTGGGTTCGCGCCGGGGCATCCGCTCCGCCGTTCCGGTCGTCGTGGTCGCCGTCGTCGCGATGCTCGTGCCCGCCTGGCAGACGACGGATGCCGGCACGCTCCGCGTGGCGAGCGTGCAGGGCAACGGGCCGGCCGGGTACTTCGACGAGCGCGAGTCGGGCGACGTGCTGCTGTCGCAGCTGGATGCCACCCAGCCGGTGCTCGACGAACCCGACGTCGACGTGCTCCTGTGGCCCGAGGGCGGCTCCGACATCGATCCGACGCGATCCGACCGCGTCGCCGACGTCTTCGACCGCCTGAGCGAGCGCATGGGCGCGCCCGTGCTCCTGAACACGGTGACGGTCGAGGGCGACGACGAGGCGAGCGCACAGTACTTCAACACGTCGATGCTGTGGCGCGACGGCGAGGGCGCCGTCGCCACGTACGACAAGCGGCATCCGGTGCCGTTCGGCGAGTACATCCCCGACCGCGACTTCTGGTACTCGCTCGCACCCGATCTCATCGGGCTCGTGCAGCGCGGCTACACGCCCGGAACGAACCCGCCGGTCTTCGACCTCGGCGACGCGGTCACCGGCCTCGCCATCTGCTTCGACGTCATCTACGACGACCTCATCTGGGAGGGCGTGAACGACGGCGCCCAGGTGTTCATGTTCCAGACGAACAACGCCGATTTCCGCGGCACCGACGAGAACGAGCAGCAGTTGGCCATCGCTCGGCTCCGCGCGATCGAGACCGGCCGATCCGTGGTCAACATCTCGACCGTCGGCACGAGCCAGGTGATCGATCCGTCGGGGCGCACGATCGATTCGCTGCCGGCCTACGAGCCGGGCGCGATGGTGACGGATGTCGCGCTGCGCGATGGCTCCACGCCCGCCGTGAGCATGGGCGTCTGGCTGCCGTCGGTGCTCGTCTGGGGTGCCGCGCTCGGACTGATCGCCGCAGGCGTGCTCGCGCGGCGTCGCGGACGCACCGACCTGGCAACGGATTCGGCCGGGGTCGCGGATCCCGACGCGAAGACCCCCTGACGCGTAGGGCACCGACGCGAAGGTGCACTGAAGACGTGTGCCCGGAAACGACGAACGCCGCCTCCGAACGGAGGCGGCGTCGACGGGCGGAACGGCTCAGGCGCTCTGCTTCTGACCGCGACGGGCGCGGAGGAAGGCGAGTCGCTCTTCGAGCAGTTCCTCGAGCTCGGCGCGCGTACGGCGCTCGAGCAGCATGTCCCAGTGGGTGCGGGCGACCTTCTCGCCCGAACGGTCGATCTCGACCGGCTTCGAATCCACGAGGAGCGTGGCGGGTGCACCGCAGTTGCGGCACTCCCACTCCTCGGGGGTTTCGGCTTCGGCCGAGAAGATCATGACCGTCTCGTGGTTGCAGGCCGCACAGCGGTACCTGAATTCAGCACGCTCGGCGAAGATCACTCCGTCTTCGCTCTGCAGGCTCTGAGCGCCGATGCGCATGCCTCGTAGGCTCCGGTCTGCCATGGCGAGCTCCTCTCGATCGTCTCTAGGTATAAACGATCAAGCTGGGCATTCCCCTTCCGCGGGCTGGGTGATTGCCGGGGAATTCTCAGTTTTCGCCCGAGATCAGCGCCAGGGCGCGGTCGGCGCGATCGGTGACGAGTCCGTCGACGCCGATCGCGAGCAGCCGTGCCATGTCGCTCGGGTCGTTCACGGTCCAGACGTGCACCTCCGCGCCGGCGCGGTGCACGACGTCGACGAACCGGCGGGAGACGATGCGCAGCGGCCCGAACCGCTCGGGCACCTGGAGGGCGGCGGCACCGCGCAGGCCGCGCCGAACCAGCCCGGGGGAGCCGAGCCACGATGCGAGCAGCACGCGGATCACGCCCGCCTGGCCCGTCGACGTGACGACGCCGGGCACGAGTTCGGCGAGCCGTCGCCGTCGCGCATCCGAGAAGCTCGTGAGCAGCACCCGATCGGATGCCGCGGCGGCACGGATCACCTCGACGACCGGTTCGACCGCGTCGGCGACCTTCACGTCGATGTTGAATCGCGCCTCGGGGAACGCCGCCAACGCCTCGGCGAGCGTGGCGAAGGTCTGCCCGGACCCCAAGTCGATCTCACGGAGCTCGTCGATCGTCAGTGCGGCGACGGCCTCGCTGCGACCGGCCGCGATGCGTTCGATCGTGTCGTCGTGGGCGATGACCACCACGCCGTCTCGCGTGAGGCGCACGTCGGTCTCGAGGTATCCGGCACCCACCGCCAGGGCGTGCTCGAACGCGAGGGGGGTGTTCTCGGGCGCCTCGACCGCGAGCCCTCGATGCGCGAGGACTCGCGGCCTCGGCGCATCGAGGTAGGTCGAGGCCACGCGCTCAGGCGTTGCCGGGCGGGTTCGTACCCGAAACGCCCGTGCCGGGAGCACCTGGCGTCGTCGGCAGACGGAACGCGGTTCCGATGCCCTTCAGCGCTTCGGTGAGCTCGCTCGGCACGATCCAGAGCTTGGACGCCGGGCCCTGTGCGATCTCGGGGAGCGTCTGCAGGTACTGGTACGCGAGCAGCTTGGGGTCGGGGTCGCCGTCGTGGATCGCCTTGAACACCGTCGTGATCGCCTCGGCTTCACCCTGCGCGCGCAGCACGGCGGCCTTCGCGTCACCCTCGGCCTGGAGGATCGCAGCCTGTCGCTGGCCCTCGGCGGTGAGGATCGCGGACTGCTTGGTGCCCTCGGCGGTCAGGATGAGGGCGCGACGGTCTCGCTCGGCGCGCATCTGCTTCTCCATCGAGTCCTGGATGGAGAGGGGCGGGTCGATCGCCTTGAGCTCGACGCGGGAGACGCGGATGCCCCACTTGCCGGTGGCCTCGTCGAGCACGATGCGCAGCTGGCCGTTGATGTTGTCACGGCTCGTGAGCGCCTCTTCGAGGTTGAGCCCGCCGACCACGTTTCGAAGCGTGGTGGTCGTCAGCTGCTCGACCGCGCCGAGGTAGTTCGCGATCTCGTAGGTGGCGGCGCGGGCGTCGGTCACCTGGAAGTAGACGACCGTGTCGATCGAGACCACCAGGTTGTCTTCGGTGATCACCGGCTGCGGCGGGAAGGAGACGACCGTCTCGCGCATGTCGACGAGCGGCCTCAGCCGGTCGATGAACGGGATGAGGATGTTCAGCCCCGGCATGAGCGTCTTGTGGTAGCGGCCGAGTCGCTCGACGACGCCGGCATACGCCTGGGGGATGATCCGGATCGACCGCGCAAGGACGACGATCACGAAGATGACGATCGCGATGACGACGACGGTCGCGATCACCGTTCCGACATTCACTGGGGAGTGCTCCTCTCGACCGGTACGACGACGGCGGTCGCACCGTCGATGCCCGTGACGAGCACACGCTCGCCGACCGCGACATCGGACTGTTCGGTGATGGGGGAGAGGCGTGCCGTCCACACCTCGCCGTTCTGCAGACGGACCTGGCCGCCGGCGCCCGAGACGGTGCGCACGACGCGCCCGTCGGCGCCGATGAGGGCGTCGATGTTGCTGCGCGCCGGATCCGCTCCGCGCCGGAGTGCTCGCAGCAGCGACGGCCGCAGCGTGAGGATCAGGGCGACCGAGACGATGGCGGCCACGACGAACTGGGCCCACCAGGGAATGCCGAAGAGGCCGGAGAGGAGGCCGGCGACGCTGCCGAGCGCGAGCATCAGGAACGTCATCTCGAGCGTGAACACCTCGATGGTGGCGAACACCAGGATGAGGACCAACCAGGCGATCCACGCGTACTGGGTGAGCACATCCAATTCGTTCTCCTTCGCACGGGCCCCACTACCGAAACTAGCAGGGCGACGGATGCCGCGGGGGGTTGATATCCTCGGTGCGGCGCATCGCCAGGGCCGTCCGGTCCGATCCGACCACCTCGAGGAGACTCGCACGTGACCAACCCACTCGCACCTGGATCGCTGACCGGAAAGGTGGCCGTCGTCACGGGTTCCTCGCGCGGCATCGGCGCCGACACCGCCGCGTACCTCGCCGGGGCGGGCGCGGCCGTCGTCGTCAACTACCGCAGCAAGGCGCCGCGCGCCGACAAGGTCGTCGCCGCGATCGAGGCGGCCGGCGGCCGGGCCGTCGCCGTCGGGGCCGACCTCACCGACGCGGCATCCGTCACCTCCATGTTCGAGCAGGCCGTCGCCGCGTTCGGGCCCGTCGACGTGCTCGTGCTGAATGCCTCCGGCGGCATGGAGACCGGCATGGGCGAGGACTACGCGATGCGCCTGAATCGCGACGCGCAGGTCAACGTGGTCGACAATGCGCTGCCGCACCTCGCCGACGGCGCCCGCATCGTGTTCGTGACGAGCCACCAGGCGCATTTCATCCGCACCACGCCGACCATGCCCGAGTACGAGCCCGTCGCGCTCTCCAAGCGGGCCGGCGAAGACGCGCTCCGCGCGAAGCTGCCCGAACTCGATGCCGCGGGCGTCGAGTTCGTCACCGTCTCCGGCGACATGATCGAGGGCACCATCACCGCGACGCTGCTCGAGCGGGCGAACCCCGGTGCGATCGAGGCGCGCAAGGTCGACGCCGGCCGCCTCTACAACGTGTCGGAGTTCGCCGCAGAGGTCGCCGCCGCCGCGGTGGACCCGATTCCCGCCGACCACACGCGGTACGTGGGCGATGTCTCGGGGTTCACGCCCGAGGGCTGAACGCACCAGCGCCGATGAACACGGCGCCCCGAGAACGCCGCGGGCCGGCCGGGATTCCTCCCGGCCGGCCCGCGGCGTTCGCGCGTTCGATCAGGCTGCGGTCGCACCCTTGCCGAACGTGAAGGCGCGCACGATCTGCACGATGCCGAGGATGATCAGGCTGATTCCCGTGATGATGAAGAGCACGACGAAGCCCCAGATCGGCGAGAAGAGCAGCACGATGCCGGCGATCAGGCTCAGGATGCCGAAGAAGACCGCCCATCCGCGGGAGGGCGCGTCGCCCGACTGCACGAGTGCGACGATGCCCTCGATGATCCACACGATGCCGACGATGATGCCGAGCAGCGCGGCGAGCACCGCGGCGGTGGCCTGGATGTTCGCGAAGGCGATGACCGAGGCGATCACGAACACGACGCCGAGGATGATGTCGAGGGCCCTGGCGCCGCCCGAGATGCCCTTCGAGAAGATGCCGATGCCGACGTAGGCGAGGCCCGCGATGAGGAAGTAGATCGCGAGCAGCACGGTGAGCACGTCGGCGGCGCTCTTGGGCCAGAACGTGATGAAGATGCCGATGATGAGCGCGACCACGCCCGAGACGCCGAGCGCCGTGCGCACCGTGTTGATGGCCGACTTCGACAGGTTCTCGGAGTTCAGCGTGAAGGCCGCGAACACGGCGGGTTGCTGTGACGAAGACATGGGGAGGGTCCTTTCGGTGTGCGACGTATTCTGAGCGACTCTCAGGCTATTCCCAGATCAGGCCGAATGCCGTGGATGTCTCCGCGAGTCACCCGATCCCGCCCGCGGACGCGCGCGCCGGACCCGCGCGCACGCGGCCGTGACGCGAGACGGCGCGTCGCGGCATCCGCATGTCAGAATCGATGGGTGACCGGCACTTCGGGCGATGAGCAGCGGCTGCGAGATCTCGCGTTGCTGAGGCGCGCACACGATCGCATCGACCGGGAGTACGCGAAGCCGCTGAACGTCGACGAACTCGCGCGCGGCGTCAACATGTCGGCCGGGCACTTCAGCCGGCAGTTCAAGCTCGCGTACGGCGAGTCCGTGTACAGCTACCTCATGACGCGTCGTATCGAACGCGCGATGGCGCTGCTGCGTCTCGGCGAGCTGAGCGTCACCGAGGTCTGCTTCGCGGTCGGCTGCTCGTCGCTCGGCACGTTCAGCACCCGGTTCACCGAACTCGTCGGGGTGCCGCCGAGCGTGTACCGGCAGCAGCCCGACGGCATCTTCGAGGCGGTGCCGTCGGTGCTCGCGAAGCGGGTCGCGAGACCGATCAGGAATCGAGAAGCGACGCCGGCGCGCCGCAAGTAGCGTGGCGTCATGGACATCACGATTCAGTACACCTTCCTTCCGCACACGGATGCCGAGGAGTCCCTGAGCTTCTATCGGGACACGCTGGGGTTCGAAGTGCGCAACGACGTCGGCTACGAGCAGATGCGGTGGATCACCGTCGGACCGGTCGGCCAACCCGAGACCTCGATCGTGCTCACGCCGCCGACGCCCGACCCCGGAACGACCGACGAGGAGCGCCGCACGGTCGCCGAGATGATGGCGAAGGGCACCTACGCGAGCATCGTGCTGTCGACGAGCGATGTCGACAGCACGTTCGAGCAGGTCGCCGCGAGCGGCGCGGAGGTCGCCCAGGAGCCGATCGACCAACCCTACGGCGTCCGCGACTGCGCGTTCCGCGACCCCGCGGGCAACATGGTCCGCATCCAGCAGCCCAATTGATCCGAGGATGTCGCAGCTGCGACATCCGCTCAGTGAATTCACGTGACGAGGAGACCGAGGAACATCATGACCGAGACGAAGACGACCAAGAAGGAACCGTCGCACCAGGCGTTCAGCGCCGAGGAGAAGGCGGCGATGAAGGCGGCCGCCGCCGAGGCGAAGAAGGCGGCGCGCAAGGCGTCCGCCGAGGAGAAGGCCGCCGAGGCGCTGGCCGACTGCCTCGCCAGCATCGAGGCGATGGACGGCGACGACCGCGCTGCGGCCGAGACGATCCACGCGATCGTGCTCGAGCACGCGCCCGGGCTCAGCCCCCGCACCTGGTACGGCATGCCGGCCTACGCGGGAGCCGACGGCAAGGCGGTGGTGTTCTTCCAGCCGGCCGGCAAGTTCAAGGCCCGCTACGCGACCCTCGGCTTCAACGACGGCGCGGCGCTCGACGAGGGCACCATGTGGCCGACGTCGTTCGCCGTCACGAAGCTCACCGCCGCCGACGAGAAGCTCATCACCGAACTGGTCGCACGCGCAGCAGGATGACGGGGTCTCGTCACCCCATGCATTCCGGAATCGCCGCCGTCTCGAAGCACCCATGAGCGCAACGCATCGATTCGAATCCCGCATGCGGCGATTCCGGCGGAAGCGCCCGGCTGTGGAGTAACGTGAGCCATCCGACGAGGAGGTTCATCATGGAACTGCTGTTCTGGTTGATCGGCATCGGCACCGTCGTGGTTGCATCCACTGCGCTCCTCGTCGTTCGCGAGCGTCGCGCACAGCGCCGCCCAGGCGACGACGACGCATCGATCGCAGGGGAGCGGTCCCACAGCGAGGCGATCGCGGCCGCACACACGGCGGGCGTCGCGACGCGGGCGTTCTGAACGAGGCCGTGGCGATGGCCGGATGACGCGTCGGAGCGTTCCTGAGCGCGTCAGGTCAGCTCGTCAGGTCGGCTCGACTCGGCGGCCTCGGCGAGAACGTGCTCCGGCCCTCGTGGCGACGCCGGTCTATACCACCACGACCACGCGGCGAGAGCCAGGGTGAGCAGGATCACGATCACGCCCAACGGGACGTGGAGCGCGACCAGGGAACGGAAGCCGGCGAACGCCTGCAGCGACATCAGGGCCAGCAGCGCGATCGTGGCGGTGATCGGCCAGCGCGGCGCACGCCCGAACCGGCGCGCGAGCACCGCGGCCACGATGCCGACCATCACGGCGATGCCGGCGACGGTCGCCATCTCGCGATGCACCGCGAAGGCCGGATGCAGGCCGCCCATGAACAGGCCGGCCGACACGGATTGGGCGAACATGAGCACCGCCGTCGCCGTCAGCGCGATGCGCAGGAGCCATCCGGGCCACCGGCGCAGGTCGGATGCTCTCGCCGGGGCGTCGTGAGTCGTCGCTTCGGTGGGGGAAGCCATGAGGGGAGCGTAACACATTAGATCCAAATGGATCAATTGCATTTGGATCTAAATGGGGGAGAATCGGAGCATGAGCGAAGAAGACCGGAGCCGGATCTCGATCGAGGTCGGACTACTGCTCAACCAGGTGCATTCACTCGCCACGCAGCGCCTGAACACGGCCTTGCAGCCCATGAACCTGACGAGTCGACACGTCTCGGTGATGTTCCTGATCCGAGACGGCGTGCAGACCCAACGGGATCTCGTGGTGCGGCTGAGCACCGACAAGACCGGAATGGTCCGGGTGATCGACGATCTCGATCGTCTCGGTTACGTGTCACGAACACCGTCGGCGAACGATCGTCGCGTCACGATCCTCGAGCTTACGGCAGATGGCGACGTCGCCCTGCGAACGGCACAGCAACACACGCAACGCGTGGCGAACAGCGTGTTCCACGCAGTCGACACTGACGACCTCGGCATGCTGAGGTCGATCCTGACGCGGGCGTCGATGCCGGAAGAGACCGCTGAAACCCCTCCTGAGGCGTGAATCGCCATTGCGCCGATAATGCACATTATGTCCGAACGTAAGAGGATGACTTGCGTTTTATGCAGATGTCCTCCTCCGGTATCCGGTCTGACGCCCTTGATGAGGAACAGCACACGAAGGTCGACGACCTTCGGCAGGAGCAGATCGACCTTTAAGGGTCTGAAGGACCTTCGACCCGGAAACACGTTCGGGCCTTCCTGCAACAGAGGAAACTGACCGGACGACATCGCTCGCTCAAAGCGAGTGCTCGCACCGCCGAAAGAGCTCGACGCAGCCACCCTCGGCGCGCTGCTTGGATACTCGGCTCAGATAATGGCGGCCCATGCCGCCCGGAGCGGCAACATCATGGGCAGTTGCCCCGCCACCAAACAGCATCAGCTCAGGGACGGCCGCCCTTCGGGGGCAGAACAGGACGAACACCTTCGTCGTGCCTGGCCACGTCACCGATACATAGGGTCTTGACTATCCCGTGAGCTGACAAGATGAAGGCGTGACATCCGTCGGCAACGAATCCACTTGTCTCGTGATTCTTCGAGGAGACTCTGCCTCAGGAAAAACAACGACAGCGCTGGCGCTACGCGAGAAGCTCGGGCCGAAGGTCGCCCTCATCCACCAGGACTACTTCCGCCGCGAGATCTTGAGCAACGACGACAGGCCACAGCGCTCCCGCGACGCGGGCATCCTGATTGTCGGCGCTGCGCGCGACGCTCTGAACCTCGGATACGACGTCATCATGGACGGAATCTTCAATCTGCGCGACTACTCAGCGCTGTTCAGGTGCCTGCACGACGACCACCGCGGGCAGACCCGGATCTACCAGTTCGATGTCGGACTCGACGAGACGATCCGACGCCACGCAGGACGGCCACTGTCGAAGGAGTTCGGCGAGGACAAGATCCGCGACTGGTACGACGGGTGGCAACCGCTCCCCTGGCACGACGAAACACGCGTAGGCGGCGACGTTTCGACCGAAGATCTCGTGACGTCGATCCTGAAGGACCTCAGCCCTCAACGCACACCACCGCGGGCGATTGAGGGCGAATAGTCCTCGCAGCGATAAGCCGGATATCCAGTCGTACATCCACAAGCTGCATGAATTTGCAGCACCACCAAGTTCGGATAGTCCCCTCCTTGGCCAACGAACGTACGCCTGATCCGGGAATTGCCCTGCGATACTCCAGTCGTTCGTCTAGCGACACGGGTTCGCACCGACGACGCGCCTTGCCTGATCCGGCGTTGATCCGGCGTTTCCAACTGGCCCGTTGCAAGTCCTGCAGGAATCCTGACTCTTTCCCGGATACAGAGCGGGCAAACATATCTCCGTCGTCGTCGACCACGCACATCGGGTACCGCCGAATGCGTTCAGCCGCGGCATCCGCTCGATCGCGACCTGTCCCCTACCGGGAACGCTGCACGCTCAGTTGACGCGCCGCCCGCGCCCGCGCCTTGATCTCGACGATGACGTCGGTCTTGGCGTCGGCGTAGTCGTTCATGTCGTCCCACCGCGTGCTGAGCAGGGCCCGCTTGGTGCGCTCGTAGAGTGCACGATCATCGGCATCGGAGCGAAGGTGATCGCGAAGGAGGAGGTACTCCCCCACCGCGGGTGCGTTTCGTTCGTAGATGTGCACGTGCACGTCGCGCGCGGGTGTGCGCACCAGCCGATGCCCCGGCTCACGAACCCGCAGGACGTATCCGGCGGCCAGGAGCGGGTCGAGGTAGTCCTCTTCAGCAGTGATGTCATTCACTGTCACCACGATGTCGATGATCGGTTTCGCCGCCAGCCCGGGAACCGATGTCGACCCGATGTGTTCGATCTCGACGTCCGCTGTTGCGAGCGCGCCCTCGATCCGGCGCCGGTGCTCGCGGTAAACGGCCGGCCACCGCTCGTCGTAGTCGTGCAGTTCGACCTCGAGCGGCTCGGGGCCCCCGACGAGTTCCAGGGTCGTGACATCCGGTCGGCGGGGCTTGCGGCTGTTCATCACCTGAACATCCTCGCACTGCGCGCGGCTCAGGTGAGGCGCATCAACCCCGCTGCCGAAGGCCGGAAGCCGCACACCTCATAGAACGCCGCCAAGTGCGGTTCGTAGTCGACATGCAGCCATTCGCAGCCGGCAGCTGCAACCTCGACCTGCAGGGCCGAAATGAGGGCCCGCCCTATGCCGCGACGCTGGTAGGCCGGATCGACGATGGCGTCCAGGACGAAGGCGTGCGCCCCGCCGTCGCCACAGGCATGCACGAAACCGACGAGGCGGTCGGCATCGAAGACCCCGATCCAGCTGACACTGACGCGCGCGAGACGTTCCGCCCATGGTTCGATTCTCGTGGGCGTGGTGCCGAAGGCGCGGGCATGAAGAGTTGTCAGCACCTCGTCATCGATCGGGTGCTTGACCCTCACGTCAATGGAGTCCTTCATGCTCTAGTTCTGCGCGAGCCGGATCGCCTTCTCGGTGAAGTAGGTCACCTCGCCATCGGCATCCTCGACCCCGAAGATGAACTTGCCGGCGGGACTGGCCCGCACATCGATGATCGCGCCGCGTCCGCGCGTGGTGATGACCGCGGCACCGGGGGTGAAGATCGTCTCGCTCATACGTGGAGTCTGCAGCGTCGAGCCGCGGTCCGCCTCCCCCGTGAGACGGAGAACGTCGCGTGGGTGCGACGTCGGTGCCGCTCGGTAGCATGCACGCATGGCCATCAAACTTGAGAATGTCGGCATCGCCGTTCGCGACCTCGAGGCGACGATCTCGTTCTTCACCGATCTCGGTCTCAGCGTCATCGGCCGCGACACCGTCAGCGGCGAGTGGACCGACACCGCCGTCGGCCTCGACGGCAACCACGCCAAGATCGCGATGCTCCAGACGCCCGACGGGCACGGTCAGCTCGAACTCTTCGAGTACATCCACCCCGATGCGATCGAGACCGAGCCGACGCTTCCCAACGAGATCGGCATGCACCGGGTCGCCTTCTCGGTCGACGACATCGACGCGGCCCTCGAGATCGCCGCGAAGCACGGATGTCACCCGCTCCGCGGAGTGGCGACGTACCAAGACGTCTACAAGCTCACCTACCTGCGCGGGCCGAGCGGCATCCTCGTGATGCTCGCCGAAGAGCTGAAGAAGCCGTAGCGGCACGCGCAGCGTCCGCACGATAGCGTGACGGCATGCCCCTCGCTCTCGTCACCGGCGCCGCGCGCGCGAACAGCATCGCCGCCGGCATCGTTCCCCGATTGATCGACGACGGGTGGGATGTCGCGACGAGCGACCTGCTCGACGCCGACTTCCCGTGCGACCTGTCGCAGCCCGAGGCACCCGCCGACCTGATCGAGGCGGTGCAGCGCGATCGCGGCCCCATCACCGCGCTCGTGCTCAGCCACGCGCACGACGTCGAATCCGGCATCCTCGACACCACGGCCGAGAGCTTCGACCGCCACGTCGCGGTCAACGCACGCGCCGGCCTGCTTCTGATCGCGGCGTTCGCCCGGCAGGCTCCTGCCGACGGCGGTGCGATCGTGGCGCTGACGAGCGATCACACGACCGGCAATCTCCCGTACGGGGCGTCGAAGGGCGCGCTCGATCGCATCGTCATCTCCGCGGCGCGCGAACTCGGGCCACGCGGCATCTCGGCGAACGTGCTGAACCCGGGGCCGATCGACACCGGCTGGATCACCGCCGACTTCGCGCGCGAGCTCGAGGCGCAGCATCCGCTCGGCCGGCTCGGAACACCCCGCGACATCGCCGAGTTCGTCGCGTTCCTGGTCTCCCCGGCGGGGCGCTGGGTGTCGGGCCAGCTGCTCAAGGCCGACGGGGCGTTCTCCGCGCGCTACTGACGGGCGCGCCGGGCGCCGCTCATGGTTCGTCGAGCGTCATGCCGAACTCATTGAGCGGGCGGTCGATCGGCCGCTCTGGCAGGCGTTCGTTCGTCGGGCACACCAGAATCGACTCCGGAGTGGAATGGTCGAGCACGTGCTCCCCCATCGCGTGTCCGCAGAGCGGACAGGGACGATCGGCGATCGGCGTGGAGTCCTCCGGACGATCCTCGGTGAGCCGTTCCTGTCCGAATGCGGGTGTCATCTCCAACTCGACTCTCTTGAAAGACGCGTCGGTGTGTCGCGCTCCATGCCCTCAGACGGGCTCGCCGCCGCGCGTGCCATGAGCGGATGCTACGCCTCGACGCCCGTCGCCGCCAGCATCCGATTCCGTACCCGAGACCCCGTCGTCTGCCGTATCGGATGCCGTCATAGGCTGGTCGCATGACCACGGATGCCACGACCCGACCCGTCACCGTCATCACCGGCGCCAGCCGTGGCATCGGTGCCGAGATCGCCCGTCGTCTCGCGGCGGTCGGCCACGATCTCGTGCTGACCTACCGCGATCGCCTCGACGATGCCGAGCGCGTGAAGGCCGAGTGCGAGGCATCCGGCGCCCGCGTGCTGCTGCTGCAGGTCGACATGGCCGATCTCGAGGCGGCCGCGGGCGTCGTGCCGCAGGCGATCGCCGAGTTCGGCACCGTGACCGGGCTCGTGAACAACGCCGGCATCACCGGGCGCATCGGGCCGTTCCTCGACGCACCGCTCGAAGAGACCGAGCTCGTCTTCCGCGTCAACGTGCTCGCGCCCATCGTGGTGACCCAAGCCGCGATCGCCCACATGTCGACCGACCTCGGCGGCGCAGGCGGCAGCGTCGTGAACATCTCCTCAGGCGCGGCGAAGAGCGGCTCGCCCAATACGTACATCACCTACGCCATGAGCAAGGCGGCGCTGAACGCGCTGACGACGGGCGCGTCGAAGGAGTTCGGCCCGGCGGGCGTGCGCGTGAACACGGTGTCGCCCGGCACGACGCGAACCGAGATCCATGCCGCGGCCGGGCGCCCGAACGCGCCAGACGAGCGCGCGCCCGGCATCCCCATGCGCAGGCCGGGCGAGGTGCACGAGATCGCCGGCGCCGTCGTCTACCTGATGTCGGCGGATGCCTCGTACACCACGGGCGCCGACATCAGGGTCGCCGGGGGCAACTGAGGATCGCTCGCAGCCCTCCGCGGCCACCCGGCGGTCGAGCGCTCAGGCCTCGCCGAATCCGGACTCGACGAGCTCGGCTATCGAGTCGACCGCGTCCGCGGCCGCGGGGTCGTCGCTCGCGATCTCGAGCGAGGCACCCTTCGTGAGCCCGAGCGACATGATCGCGAGCAGGCTCCGCGCGTCGATGCCGTTGACGGTGACCTTCTGCGCGAAGGAGCTCGCGAGCTTCACGAGCTCGGCCGCCGGGCGCGCATGCAATCCGTCGTCGTTCACGAGCGTGACCGTGCGAACCACACCGCCGGATGCCGCGTCGCGGCCCTGCCCGATCGGCGTCGTCGCGGCGCCGGGCGCCGACCCCGCGGCATCCGCCCCACTCGGTGCGTCGGCGCCGCCCGCCGACTGCGCCGCGCGCACCACGGATTCGAGCGGCTCGCCCGATTCGGCGGCGACCGCCGCCGCGACCCCGCCCTCGACGAGCGGGGCATCGACGACCTCGACGCGCGCCCGAAGGTCATCGTCGAGGAAGTCGAGTGCCGTCTCCGTGGTCAGGATCGCCGAACCGAGGTCGCAGAGCACGGCGACGCCCGTGCCGGAGTCGGCCTCGCCGATCGCCGACATCACCCGGTCGAAGCTCGTGCCGATCCGGCCGTCGTCGGTGCCGCCGGCCGCGACGAGCGCGACGGACGGTGCCATCTGACCCGCGAGTTCGACCAGCCCTTCGGCGATCTTCGACGAGTGCGAGACGAAGACGACGCCGACCCGGCCGCCCTCCGCCACGTCAGGCACCCGTCGACTCGGACGCCGCATCGGCTGCGGCCTGCAGCAGCAGGGCGCTCGACTGGGCACCTGGATCGCGATGACCGACCGAACGCTCACCGAGGTAGCTGGCACGGCCCTTGCGCGCCACGAGCGGTTCGGTCGCCTCGGCCCCCGCCGCCGCCGCCTTCGCCGCCGCCGCGAGCACGGCCGACGCATCGGCGCCCGACTCCGCCGCCGCGGCCGCCGCGTCGACCGCCGGCGTCCAGGCGTCGATCATCGTCTTGTCGCCGGTCTCGGCCTTGCCGCGCGAGACGATGCCGTCTCGTGCCGCCTCGAGCATGCGCGCGACCGCGGGTCCGTCGAGCGAGGCCTCGGAGCCGGCCGCCGCAGCGGCCTTGAGGTAGGCCGTGCCGTACAGCGGCCCGGCCGCCCCGCCCACGGTGGAGATCAGCGTCATCGCGACGAGCTTCAACACGTCCCCGGGCGTCGATCCCGCGGCCAGGTCGTCGAGCTTCGGGATCACGGCCTCGAACCCGCGATCGAGGTTCTCGCCGTGGTCGCCGTCGCCGATGTCGCGATCCAGTCGGATGAGCTCGACGCGATGCTCCGCGACGACTTCGGCACTTCGTCTGACCCAGTCGACGGCCCAGGTGATGTCCAATCCCACGTGCGTTCTCCTAACGACCCCATCGGAGCGCCGCGGTCTGCACGGGCGCGTCCCAGAGTTCGATCATCTCGTCATCGAGCTTCAGGAGCGTGATCGACATCCCCTGCATCTCGAGCGCGGTGATGTAATTGCCGACGAGCGAGCGAGAGATCTCGATGCCGCGCTCGCCGAGGGCCTCCGCCGCACGGCGGTAGGCGATGTAGAGCTCGATCTGCGGCGTGCCGCCCATGCCGTTCACGAAGAGCAGCACGCGATCGCCCTCGCCGAACGGGAGGTCCTCGATGATCGGCTCGAGGAGCCGGTCCACGAGGCGGTCCGCAGGTTCGAGACCCACGCGCTCGCGCCCGGGCTCGCCGTGGATGCCGATGCCGATCTCGATCTCGTCCTCGCCGATGTCGAAGCTCGGCTCACCGGCATGCGGCACGATGCACGCCGTGAGCGCGAGGCCCATCGAACGCGCATTCGCGTTGACCCGCTCCGCGACGGCGGCGACCTCGTCGAGCGAGTCGCCGCGCTCCGCGGCCGCCCCGGCGATCTTCTCGACCAGCACGGTGCCGGCGACGCCTCGACGCCCGGCCGTGTAGAGCGAGTCCTTGACCGCGACGTCGTCGTCGGTGACGACCGCCCGCACGGTGATGCCGTCCATGGCCGCGAGCTCGGCCGCGGTCTCGAAGTTCAGCACGTCGCCGGTGTAGTTCTTCACGATGTGGAGCACGCCGGCCCCGCCGTCGACCGCTTTCGTCGCCGCGAGGATCGGGTCGGGCGTCGGCGAGGTGAACACCGCACCGGGCACGGCGGCGTCGAGCATGCCGAAGCCGACGTACCCGGCGTGAAGCGGCTCGTGGCCGCTGCCGCCGCCGCTCACGATGCCGACCTTGCCCGCGATCGGCGCATCCGCCCTGACCACGTGCACCGGGTCGAGTTCGACCCGCACGATGTCCGCGTGCGCTCGTCCGAATCCTGCGACTGATTCTTCGACGACCCGCTTCGGGTCGTTGATGATCTTCTTCACGCTCGTCCTCTCCCCCGGGCTGCGAGATGCCGAGCGACCGTGCATCGACGCCGACGCAGCACTCCCTCGGCAAACCTACGCCAGCATCCGGTCGGCGTGGAAGGGGTTCGGCGGATGTCGCGCGCAGCCATTCCCCGCACGCGGGGCACGGGGATAGTGTGAGTGTGCGACCGCAACGGGGCGGCGCACGCGAAGGGGGTAGCAATGAATCTCGGAGTCATCTTCCTTTCGGAGATGGTCGGCACGGCGATGCTGGTCTTGCTCGGTTGCGGCGTCGTCGCCAACGTCGCACTCGTGAAGACCAAGGGCTTCAACGGCGGATTCCTGATGGTGAACATCGGCTGGGGCCTCGCGGTCTTCGCCGGCGTGATCGTCTCGTACGCCTCGGGTGCCCACATCAACCCGGCGGTCACGCTCGGGCTCGCGGCGAACTTCCTCGGCAAGGGCGAGACGGAGTTCGTGCCCGGAATCCCCATCGACGGGGCATCCATCTTCACCTACATCGGCGCGCAGCTCGTCGGCGCGATCATCGGCGCCGTCTTCTGCTGGCTCGCCTACAAGCAGCACTTCGACGACGAGCCCGACCCGGCGAACAAGCTCGGCGTCTTCTCGACCGGCCCCGCCATCCGCTCGTACGGCTGGAACCTCGTCACCGAGATCATCGGCACCTTCGTGCTGGTCTTCGTGATCCTGGGCTTCTCCTACGGCGGCACCCCGGCCGAACTCGGCGCGATTCCCGTGGCGTTCCTCGTGATCGCGATCGGCGCCTCGCTCGGTGGCCCGACCGGCTACGCCATCAACCCCGCCCGCGACCTCGGTCCCCGCATCGCCCACGCGATCCTGCCCATCAAGGGCAAGGGCAGCAGCGACTGGTCGTACTCGTGGGTGCCGATCGTCGGTCCGATCGCCGGAGGCCTCCTGGCCGGCTGGGCGGCGCTCGCCCTCCTGCCCGTGCTCGGGTAGCCGACCCCGCCGCCCGGCCCGACGGCCGGGCGGCCCCGTACATCACTGAATCGCGTGCCTCGGCGATCGGGGCGCGGAGCAATGAGAGGAAGTCATGGCCGACTACATCCTGGCGATCGACCAGGGAACGACGAGCACCCGCTCGATCATCTTCGACAAGAAGGGGTCGATCGTCGCGACGGGGCAGCTCGAACACGAGCAGATCTTCCCGAAGGCCGGCTGGGTCGAACACGACCCCATGGAGATCTGGCACAACACCCGCGAGGTGATCGGCCAGGCCCTCGGCAAGGCCGACATCACCCGCCACGACATCGCCGCGGTCGGCATCACCAACCAGCGCGAGACCGCCGTGGTCTGGGACAAGAACACGGGCGAACCGGTCTACAACGCGATCGTCTGGCAGGACACGCGCACCCAGTCGATCGTCGACCGCCTCGCCGCCGACGGCGGCGTCGAGCGATTCAAGCCGATCGTGGGGCTGCCGCTCGCGACGTACTTCTCGGGCACGAAGATCGTGTGGATCCTCGAGAACGTCGAGGGCGCCCGCGAGAAGGCCGAGGCCGGCGACCTGCTGTTCGGCACGACCGACACCTGGGTGCTCTGGAACCTCACCGGCGGCGCCGAAGGCGGCGTGCACGCCACCGACGTCACCAACGCGAGCCGCACCCTCTTCATGGACCTCGAGACGCTCTCCTGGCGCGACGACATCCTCGAGGCGTTCGGCGTGCCGAAGTCGATGCTCCCCGAGATCCGCTCCTCCTCCGAGGTCTACGGCACGGTCGAGCCGTCGAGCCTGCTCCGCGAGGTGCCGGTCGCCGGCATCCTCGGCGACCAGCAGGCCGCGACCTTCGGCCAGGCCGCGTTCGACGCCGGCGAGTCCAAGAACACGTACGGCACCGGCAACTTCCTCATCTTCAACACCGACACCGAGATCATCCACTCGAAGAACGGATTGCTCACCACGCTGGGCTACAAGCTCGGCGACGCGCCCGCCCACTACGCGCTCGAGGGGTCGATCGCGGTCACCGGGTCGCTCATCCAGTGGCTGCGCGACAATCTCGGGCTCATCTCGTCTGCGCCAGAGGTCGAGGAGCTGGCGAAGTCGGTCGACGACAATGGCGGTGCGTACTTCGTGCCGGCGTTCTCGGGGCTCTTCGCACCGTATTGGCGGCCCGACGCTCGTGGGGCCCTCGTGGGGCTGACCCGCTACGTGAACAAGGGGCACATCGCGCGGGCGGCCCTCGAGGCGACCGCGTTCCAGACGCGGGAGGTGCTCGACGCCGTCAACGCCGACTCCGGGGTCGATCTCACGGAGCTGAAGGTCGATGGCGGCATGATCGCGAACAACACGCTCATGCAGTTCCAGGCCGACATCCTCGGCGTGCCCGTGGTGCGGCCGGTCGTGGCCGAGACCACGGCGCTCGGCGCCGCCTACGCGGCCGGGCTCGCGGTCGGCTTCTGGTCCGACCTCGACGAGCTGCGGGCCAACTGGCAGGAGGACTCGCGCTGGGAGCCGAAGATGGACCCCGACGAGCGCGATCGCCAGATCAGGCTCTGGAAGAAGGCCGTCACGAAGACGTTCGACTGGGTCGATGACGACGTGAACTGAGCCTCCGAACGCAAACGACGCGTCGGGCCCTGCGGATGCCGCGGGGCCCGACGCGTACGTGCGTCAGCGCTTGGTCGCCGCGACCCAGTGCTCGAGCTTGCGTGCGGCCGCGCCGCTGTCGATCGCCTCCGAGGCGACGACCATCTGCTCGGCGAACCGGTCGAGGATGGCGCGCTGCACCTGCGACGGGTCCTTCGCGAGTTCGAACGAGACGAGCCCCGCGGCCGCGTTCAGCACGACGATGTCGCGCACCGGCCCGGTCTCGCCGGCGAACACGCGATGGACGACCTCGGCGTTGTGTGCGGCGTCGCCGCCCGCGAGCTGGTCGATCCTCGCCCGCGCGATGCCGAGATCGCGCGGATCGAGGTCGTGCTCCTTGACCGTGCCGCGCGAGATCTCCCACACATGGCTGTGGCCGGTCGTCGTCAGTTCGTCGAGCCCGTCATCGCCCCTGAAGACCAGGGCGGTCGCGCCGCGCGTCTGGAAGACGCCGACGATGAGCGGCACGCGATCGAGGTGCGCGACCCCGACGGCGGATGCCTCCGGCCGGGCCGGATTGCAGAGCGGACCCAGGATGTTGAACACCGTCGGAACCCCGAGCTCGGCGCGCACGGCGCCCGCATGCCGGAAGCCAGGGTGGAACGCGGAGGCGAAGGCGAAGGTGATGCCGGCCTCGTCGAGCACGGCCGCCACGCGATCGGCCGACATCGTCAGGTCGATGCCGAGCGCCGCGAGCACGTCGGAGGACCCCGAAGCCGAACTCGCCGCCCGATTGCCGTGCTTGATCACGGGAACGCCGGATGCCGCGGCCACGACCGAGGCCATGGTCGAGACGTTGACCGTGCCGAATCGGTCGCCACCGGTGCCGACGATGTCGAGCGCCATGGGGTCCACGGGCAACGGGACGGCATGTTCGAGCACCGCATCGCGGAAGCCGACGACCTCGTCGACCGTCTCGCCCTTCACGCGCAACGCGACGAGGAACCCCGCGAGCTGGGCGTGGGTGGCCGTGCCCGTCATGACTTGCTCCATGCACCAGGCGGCCTCGGAGACACTGAGATCCTCTCCGTCGAGCAGGGCGGTGAGGATGTCTGGCCAATTCGATTCCACGGGCATGAAGACGATCCTAGCGAGCCGATTCACGGCTGATTCACGGGTCTTCCACACCGAAAGTAAGGGGAACCTTACCCCGCGGCATCCGACACGGGCAACGACTATGACGAAAACTCAGCCTTGATTTCGGCCATAATGGTCTTCGTGACGAGCACCTCTTTGACTTTCCAGGCGAGCGCGCCCGTGATCAAGCGACCGAACACCGTTGCGGTGGGCACGATCGTCTGGCTCGGGAGCGAGGTCATGTTCTTCGCCGGCCTGTTCGCGATCTACTTCACGCTCAGGTCGACGTCGCCCGAGCTGTGGGCCGCAGAATCCGGCGTCCTGAACTTCCCGTTCTCCCTGACGAACACGATCATCCTCGTGCTCTCCTCGGTGACCTGCCAGTTCGGCGTGTTCGCAGCCGAGAAGATGAAGCCCTACGCGACCGGCTGGAAGCCGTGGGACTGGGGCATGGTCGAGTGGTTCTTCCTCACCTTCGCCATGGGCGCCGTCTTCGTGTCGGGTCAGGTCTGGGAGTACGCGACCCTCGTCTCCGAGGGCATCGCGCTCGACTCGAACTCCTACGGCTCGGCCTTCTACCTCACGACCGGCTTCCACGGCCTGCACGTGACCGGCGGCCTCATCGCCTTCCTCCTGGTCATCGGCCGCGTCTTCGCGGTCAAGAACTTCGGCCACAAGGAGGCGACGAGCGCGATCGTCGTGTCGTACTACTGGCACTTCGTCGACGTCGTGTGGATCGGGCTCTTCCTTGTCATCTACGTCCTCAAATAGTCGCAAGCAGGAGCGCCGACCCAGCATGCCCGTGAACAGGAAGAACCCCATGAACCGCCAGAAGCGACGCACCGGCCGCCGGCACCCGCTCGCAACGGTCGCATTGCTCGCGATCGGCCTCGTCTTCACCGGTGGCGCGTACGCCGCGCTGAGCGCGGGCACGACCGCGCAGGCCGAGTCGTCCGCCACGTCGCAGCAGACCATCGATGAGGGCAAGAAGCTCTTCCAGGCCAACTGCGCGACCTGCCACGGTCTCTCCGCGCAGGGCACCGACAACGGCCCCAGCCTCATCGGCGTCGGCGCCGCGGCGGTCGACTTCCAGGTCGGCACCGGTCGCATGCCCATGCAGATGCAGGGTCCGCAGGCTCAAGCGAAGCCGGTCCAGTTCACCGACGAGCAGGTCAAGCAGCTGGCGTACTACGTCGCCTCGCTCGGCCCCGGCCCCGACATCCCCTCCGACCACCTCGTCAACGGTGGTGGCGACGCCGCCAACGGTGCCGAGCTCTTCCGCATCAACTGCGCCATGTGCCACAACGTCGCCGGTGCGGGCGGCGCTCTCACCGAGGGCAAGTTCGCTCCCCCGCTGACCGAGGTCTCGGGCGTCCACATCTACGAGGCGATGGTCACCGGGCCGCAGAACATGCCCGTGTTCAACGACCTGAACATCTCGCCCGAAGACAAGCGCGACATCATCACGTACCTCAAGTACGTGCAGGACAACCGGTCCCCCGGCGGATTCGAGCTCGGTTCGCTCGGTCCCGTCGCCGAGGGTCTGTTCATCTGGATCTTCGGTCTCGGCGCGATCGTCGCGATCACCGTGTGGATCACGGCGAAGTCCAACTAGCGCACGCCGGTACCGAAGTACCTGAAGAAGGAGAACCATGGCCCAGGACGACAACAGCGGAGCTGAACTCGCCGCTGCCGACTCGTCGCATGCCGCGCACGAATCCGATGCCTCACCCGGCACCGCGCTGATCGTTCAGGACGCGTTCGAGAACCCGGGCTTCCCGGCGCACCGCCCTCGTGTGACGGATGAGAACCCGAAGCGCGAGAAGCGCGCGCAGCGCACGGTCTACACGCTCTTCTACCTCTCGATCGTCGGGAGCCTGTGGGCGGTCGCCGCCTACATGCTGTTCCCGATGGAGTCGCACAATCCGGGCGATGTGCGCCTGAACAATCTCTACTTCGGTCTCGGAGCGGCGCTCGCACTCCTCGCACTCGGCATCGGCATCGTGCACTGGGGCAAGTCGGTCATGCAAGACGTCGAACTCGTCGACGAACGGCACCCGCAGGGCGGCTCCGCCGAGACGCAGGCTGCCGCGGTGAAGGTCTTCACCGACGCCGACAAGGAGTCCGGATTCACCCGGCGATCGGTCATCCGCAACAGCCTCATCGCCGCGATCGTGGTCTTCCCGCTTCCCGCGGTGGTCGCATTCCGCGGGCTCGCACCGCAGGACCAGCTTCCGGTTCCCCTGCTCAGCCACACGATGTGGCGCAAGGGCACTCGACTCGCGCTCGACCCGAGCGGTGCTCCGATCAAGGCGTCCGACGTCACCATGGGCAGCGCATTCCACGTCATTCCCGAGGGACTCAACGACCTCGAGCACGGCAAGCTCGACGAGAAGGCGAAGGCCGCGGTCCTGCTCATGCGCCTCGACCCGGCTGATCTCCACCCGAGCCCCGGTCGCGAGGGCTGGGCGTACGACGGCATCGTCGCCTACTCGAAGATCTGCACGCACGTCGGTTGTCCTGTCGCGCTGTACGAACAGCACACGCACCACCTGCTCTGCCCGTGCCACCAGTCGCAGTTCGACATCAAGCACGAGGCAGCGGTTATCTTCGGGCCGGCCAAGCGGCCGTTGCCCCAGTTGCCCATCGCCGTCGATGACGAGGGCTACCTCATCGCGCAGAGCGACTTCACCGAACCCGTCGGCCCGAGCTTCTGGGAGCGCCATTGAGCACCGCATCGCCCACCACTGACACGCAGAAGCGGTCGTTCACGACCTCTGCGGCCGTCTACGTGAACGAACGCACGAGCATCGCGGGCTTCATCAAGGAGCTCGGCCGCAAGGCGTTTCCCGACCACTGGTCGTTCCTGCTCGGCGAGGTCGCGCTCTTCTCGTTCGTCGTCATCCTCATCTCCGGCACGTTCCTGACGTTCTTCTTCCACGCGTCGATGACCGAGCTGCACTACGACGGCTCGTACGTGCCGCTCAAGGGCGTCGAGATGTCCGCCGCCATGGCGTCGACCCTCGACATCTCGTTCGACATCCGCGGCGGCCTGTTCGTGCGTCAGATGCACCACTGGGCGGCACTGCTGTTCGTGGCCGCCATCGGCCTGCACATGCTGCGCATCTACTTCACGGGTGCGTTCCGCAAGCCTCGCGAGTTCAACTGGGTGATCGGCTTCACGCTCTTCATCCTCGCGATGGCCGAGGGCTTCACCGGCTACTCGCTCCCCGACGACCTGCTCTCGGGCAACGGCCTCCGCATCATCGACGGTCTCGTCAAGGGAATCCCGGTCATCGGCACGTGGACCTCGTTCCTCATCTTCGGGGGCGAGTTCCCCGGAAACCAGGTGGTGGGCCGCCTCTACTCGCTGCACATCATGCTGCTGCCGGCGCTCGTGATCGCCTTCATCGCGCTGCACCTCGTGTTCGTGGTCGTCCACAAGCACACGCAGTACGCCGGCCCCGGCAAGACCCAGCAGAACGCCGTCGGTCCGCCCATCCTGCCGATCTATGCGGCGAAGGCGGGTGGCTTCTTCTTCATCATCTTCGGTGTCATCGCTCTCATCGCGGCGCTGTTCACGATCAACCCGATCTGGAACTACGGCCCATACGACCCGTCGCCGGTCTCCGCCGGAACGCAGCCCGACTGGTACATCGGCTTCGCCGATGGCGCGCTCCGCCTCATCCCGCCGGGCTGGGAGTTCGTATGGCTCGACCGCACCTGGTCGTTCAACATCATCGTGCCGCTGATCGCCATCGGCATCTTCATCGTGCTCGTCCTCCTGTACCCGTTCATCGAGGCGTGGATCACGGGCGACAAGCGCGAGCACCACATCGCCGATCGTCCCCGCAACGCACCGACCCGCACTGCGATCGGCGCCGCCGGTGTCACGTTCTACGCGGGCCTCTGGGCCGCTGCGAGCTCGGACATCCTGGCGACGCACTTCTGGCTGACCATGGAGGGCGTCATCCACGCGATCCAGGCCGTCGTCATCATCGGTCCCTTCATCGCGTTCTTCATCACGAAGCGCGTCTGCATCGCGCTCCAGAAGAAGGACCGCGAGATCGTCCTGCACGGCTTCGAGTCCGGCCGCATCGTCCGCCTCCCCGGTGGCGAGTACATCGAGGTGCACGAGCCCCTCGACGAGTACGACCGCTGGCGCCTGGTGAGCTTCGAGAGCTACACACCGCTCATGATCCGCCCCAACGCGCGCGGCAAGATCACAGCGGGCCAGCGCTTCCGCGCTTCGCTCTCACGGTGGTTCTTCGAGGACCGCATCGCTCCCGTCACCAAGGGCGAACTCGAGTCCGGTCACGGCGAGCACCACTGACGGCCGACCCGCTGAAGCGCAACACCGATTCGGGCACCGGATCCACGTCGTTCGACACGACCTGGTTCCGGTGCCCGAACTGCATTCACGATCTCATGCCCGTCGACCGCCTCGTCATCGGCTGCGAGAACGGGCATCGTTTCGATGTCTCGAAGCATCGCACGGTCACGCTGTTGCCGCCCAGGGCGCCGCGTACGATCGGCGACGACCGTGAGATGCTCTCCGCTCGAGCGGCACTGCTCGACAGCGCCCTCTACGGGCCGATCGCCGAGGCCGTGAGCAGCGCGAGCCTGCTCTGGTCGACGACCACACGCGACGGCACGTCGGCGCCGCCGCGCATCGCCGACTTCGGCAGCGGCACCGGCTACTACTCGAGTGCGGTGGCGCAGGCCAACCCGGACTCGCCCGTGCTCGTCGCGGATCGCTCACCGGTCGCTGCACGGTTGTCCGCACGCGCGATCGCCGGCGCCACCGGCGTCGTGCTCGACATCTGGCGCCCGCTCCCCCTGCGCGACGACATCGTCGACATCGCGCTCAACATTTTCGCCCCTCGCAATCCACCGGAGTACGCGCGGGTCATCCGCCCAACCGGCATCCTCATCGTGGTGGTACCGAGAGAGAACCATCTCGTCGAGCTGCAACACGACGGGGCGATGCTCTCGATCGCCGACGACAAGCAGGGCCAGGTCGCTGCCGCACTGGCCCGGAACGGCTTCGTCGCCGGGTCTCGCACGCACGTCGAGTACGAGGCCTCGATCGACGCCGCACAGCGCGAGCTGCTCACGGCGATGGGCCCGACCGCGCACCATCGCGACGCCGCAGCGTCGCAGACGGCCGTTCATCGCCCTCACGAGACCAGGGTCACCGTCGCCGTCGATGTCATCACGTTCCGTCGAGCCACGGAAGACGACAACGCCTGATCGGGGCCATTGATTCGGGCGGTTCACACTGAACGGTGTACCTCGGGTCGAAACGTCGGCGATACTGTGGGCGTGGAGTACGTGTCCAGAGCGCCGCGATCCCCGTTGGACGAGCTCATCGACGACGTCTACTACCTGCAGGGCACGCCGCCGTATCGCCGGTTCATGCTGCCGGCCTCGCCGGCAGCATTCCTCATCGTGAACCTCGGAGCGCCGTTCCGGATTCGGGGCGGCGGCGATACCGGCACGTCCGAGTACGCCGACGGATGCGCGGTCACTCCGCCCACCCGTGCGTTCGAGTTCGGATACCCCACTCCGACCCTGTCCGTCGGCGTTCACTTCAAGCCGTGGGGGCTGGCGCCATTCCTGCCGATGCCGGCAAGCGAACTGTGCAACCGACCGGTGACGGTCGAGCTGTTGTGGGGCCGGCCCGCCGTCGTCGCGCTGCATGAGCGGTTGAAGTCGGCGGACGGGCCGAACGAGATGCTCACGTTGCTCGAGAAGGCGCTGCTGGCACGGTTGCGTGACACCCCCGGACTGGGACTGGTCAGCCGTTCGTGCCGACGCATCGCGGCGACCAACGGGGCGGTGACGGTCGACGAGCTGAGGCGGGAGGCCGGTGTCAGCAGCACCTATCTCGCACAGCGGTTCAAGGAGTTCGTCGGCATCACGCCGAAGCGGCTGGCCCGCAGCTACCGCTTCGCCATGACCGCATTGGCGATCAACCCTGCCGAACCGATCAACTGGGGCGACGTCGCTGCTGGAGCCGGGTACTTCGACCAGTCCCACTTCAGCCACGACTTCCGTTCGTTCACCGGGCTCACGCCGACCGAGTACATCGACGTTCGGCGACGGTTCTCGCGCGAGCATCCCGGCAACGAACTGGACAGCTGGCCGCTGCCAGTCGATTGATTTCCTACAAGAGCCACGGCGCACGCAGATCCTAACCTGAAGGCATTCCAATCAGAGGAGAGCTCATGGGCAACGTCGTCATGAATGCCGCGGTATCGGTGGATGGCTTCATCGCTGACGAGAAGGACGATCCGGGTCCGCTGTTCGAGTGGTTGGTCAGCGGTGATGTGCCATTGGACGAGAGCGGCGTGTTGAGGGTGTCGCAGGCATCGTACGATCACGTGCGGCCCTACTGGGACCAGGTCGGCGTGACCATCGCCGGCCGACACGTCTTCGACCTGACGGACGGCTGGGACGGCACTCCTCCGAGCGGGGTCGATCACGTGGTCGTCGTGACGCACCGGCCGGCGCCCGAGGGCTGGGACCCTGACGCGCCGTTCCACTTCGTCGACGGCATCGCGGCGGCCGTGGCCAGGGCGCGGGAGCTCGCAGGTGACCGCATCATCGAATTCGCCGCCGGCGACGTCGGCGGCCAGGCATTCGCCGCGGGGCTGATCGACGAGGTGCGCATGGACATCGCACCCGTGGTGTTCGGGTCCGGCAAGCGCTACTTCGGTTCGCTCGACACCCAGCACGTCCTCGAGGATCCCGACGTGGTGATTCAGGGCAATCGAGTGCTCCACCTGCGCTACCGCGTACGGCGTCGATCGATCTGAGGCGGCAGGTGAACTCCCCCTCGGTTTCTGCCCGAGCGGGTGTCGAAGCGCCGAGAAGACGAGGGAGAGGCCCCGAGTGATGCGGAACGGCCCCCACAACGCGTTGTGGGGGCCGTTCCGAGCGTGCTGGAGGTCAGCGGGCGAAGTTGCCCCGGTAGTACTCGTAGACCCAGCCCACGAGGCTGATGACGCCGAGGCCGACCGCGATGAAGCTGATCCAGAACCCGACCGCGAGGCCGAGGAAGAGCAGTGCCGCGGAACCCGCGAGCATGATAGGCCACCAGCTCCAGGGGCTGAAGAACCCGAGCTCGGGGTCGCCGTCGTCGATGTTCGCGTCGAGACGGTCCTCAGGGAGCTCGGCGCCCTGCGCCTTGTGGACCCGTCCGAGATAGAAGGCGATGAACGCCGCGAGCACCGCGCTCAGCGAGATCGCAACGAGACCGACCCACTCGACACCGGGTTCCACCTCGTCGATCGCGCTCCAGGCGATGTAGATCGCCGCGGCGATCGCGAAGAATCCCGCCAGGATCCAGAAGAGAATCACATTCGCGCGCACTTACTTGACTTCCTTCGTCTCGACGTCGAACACGGGCGCATCAGGAGCATCCTTGCCCGCACCGATGCCGACGGGGATGCCGGCCTCGGGGTGGTTCAGGTCGAATGCCGGGGACTCCGAACGGATGCGCGGGATCGAGGTGAAGTTGTGGCGCGGGGGCGGGCAGCTGGTCGCCCACTCGAGCGAGCGGCCGTAACCCCACGGGTCGTTCACCGTCACCTTGGGGGCGCGGCGGGCCGTGATGTAGACGTTCAGGAAGAACGGGATCATCGAGATCGCGAGGATCGCCGAACCGATCGTCGAGAGCTGGTTCATCCACGTGATGTTGTCTTCGGGCAGGTACGAGTAGTACCGACGCGGCATCGCGACCACGCCCAGCCAGTGCTGGATGAGGAACGTCGTGTGGAAGCCGATGAAGAGCAGCCAGAAGTGCCACTTGCCCAGCGTCTCGTTGAGCATCTTGCCGGTCCACTTCGGCCACCAGAAGTAGAACCCGGCGAACATGGCGAACACGACGGTGCCGAAGACGACGTAGTGGAAGTGGGCGACGACGAAGTACGTGTCGGACACCGCGAAGTCCAGCGGCGGCGAGGCGAGGATGACACCGGTGAGGCCACCGAAGACGAATGTGATGAGGAAGCCGATCGTCCAGACGAGCGGCGTCTCGAACGTGATCGAGCCGCGCCACATCGTGCCGATCCAGTTGAAGATCTTCACACCCGTTGGAACGGCGATGAGCATCGTCATCACGGAGAAGAACGGCAGTAGCACCGACCCGGTGACGTACATGTGGTGCGCCCACACCGTGATCGAGAGCGCCGCGATCGCGATCGTCGCGTAGACGAGGGTCGAGTAGCCGAAGATCGGCTTGCGGCTGAAGACCGGGAGGATCTCGGAGACGATGCCGAAGAACGGCAGCGCGATGATGTAGACCTCGGGGTGGCCGAAGAACCAGAACAGGTGCTGCCAGAGGATGACTCCGCCGTTGGCGGGGTCGTAGATGTGCGCGCCGAACACGCGGTCGGCGCCGGCGGCGAGGATCGCGGCCGCGAGCACCGGGAAGGCCATGAGCACGAGGATCGAGGTGACCAGCGTGTTCCAGGTGAAGATCGGCATGCGGAACATCGTCATGCCGGGCGCGCGCATCGTGATGATCGTGGTGATGAAGTTCACCGCGCCGAGGATGGTGCCGAAGCCGGAGAGACCGAGGCCGAGCATCCAGAGGTTGCCCCCGACGCCGGGCGAGAAGGTCGTGGATGCCAGCGGCTGGTAGGCGAACCATCCGAAGGAGGCCGCGCCCTGCGGCGTGAAGAAGCCCGAGACCGCCATGAGCGAGCCGAAGCCGAAGAGCCAGAACGCGAACGCGTTCAGACGCGGGAAGGCGACGTCGGGCGCACCGATCTGCAGGGGCATGAGCACGTTGGCGAACCCGGCGAACAGCGGCGTCGCGAACATGAGCAGCATGATCGTGCCGTGCATCGTGAAGAGCTGGTTGTACTGCTCGCGCGTCTGCACGATCTCGAGGCCGGGCTCGAAGAGCTGGGCGCGGATGATCAGCGCCATCACGCCGGCGATGCAGAAGAAGACGAACGACGTGATCAGGTACATGTACCCGATGACCTTGTGGTCGGTGGAGGTGATCCACCGCACGAGGACATTGCCCTTGCGCTCGACCTTCGACGCGCCGAAGGGAAGGCTGCTCGACTGCGGCCGAGCCGGTGCGGTCGTGGTGGTCATTCGCCTTCGTGCTCCTTCAGTTCGGGCGCGCCCGTGCCGGGCAGGTTCTGGTTGCGGTCGTACTCGTTGGAGAGCTGCCCCTCCTGGCCGAGGTCGCGCAGGGAGTCGATGTACTGCTCGTACTCGGCGTCGGAGACGACCTTCACGTTGAAGAGCATCAACGAGTGGTACTCGCCGCAGAGCTCGGCGCACTTGCCCTCGTACGTGCCCTCGCGCTCGGGCACGAACGACATGTAGTTGGTCTTGCCCGGGAACATGTCCTTCTTGTAGAGGAAGTCCACGACCCAGAACGAGTGGATGACGTCGCGCGACTCGAGCTCGATCTCGACGTTCTTGCCGACGGGCAGGTACAGCGTGGGCACCTCGGACTCGACGAGCGAGCCGTCGGGACCCTCGTCGGAGAGCTGGCCCTGGATGCCGGGCGAGTAGACGTCTTCGTTCACGTAGTTGAAGTCCCACGCCCACTGCTTGGCGATGACCTCGACCTTGACGTCGATCTGGTCATCGGCGAAGCGCTGCTCGATGGCCTCCTGGTCGCGGGCCGTGAAGGCGAAGAAGCCCAGCACCAGGATGAGGGGGACGATCGTGTAGAACACCTCGATCGGCATGTTGTACCGGAGCTGGACCGGGAGGCCGGTCTGCCCCTTGCGGCGACGGTAGGCGATGACGGCCCAGATCGTCAGGCCCCAGGTGATGACACCGACGACGAGCAGCACGATCCACGACGTGACCCACAGGCCCGAGACGCGCTCGGTGTGGTTCGTGACGGGAGGCTGCCCCTCCTCGAAGCCCGGCAGGAACCCGTTCAGCTGAGCGGTCGTGCACCCTGCGAGGACGAGGCTGAGCGACGCTGCGATCGGGATAGCAGCCCATCGGAGACGGCGATTGTGGCGCACCGGTGACCTTTCGGGAGACTCGAAGGCGCTTCACAGCGAAGCGCATGATCGATGGATAGCCTACTCCGACTCGACCGGGCTGGCGTGCAAGGGACCCTCGTTTTCCGGGCATCCGCGCGTCGATTTCCGCGATCATCGGCGCAAAGAGAAAGGGAGGCTGCCATCGGCAGCCTCCCTTCGCGGAGTCGAATGCGGTGTTTCAGTGGAACGAGTCACCACATGCACAGCTTCCCTGTGCATTGGGGTTGTCGATCGTGAAGCCCTGCTTCTGGATGGTGTCCTCGAAGTCGATCGAGGCGCCGTCGAGATAGGGGACGCTCATCTTGTCGACGACGACCTCGACGCCCGAGAAGTCCACGACGGCGTCGCCGTCGAGCATTCGCTCGTCGAAGTAGAGCTGGTAGATGAGGCCCGAGCAGCCGCCCGGCTGCACGGCGACACGCAGGCGCAGGTCGTCGCGGCCCTCCTGTTCGAGAAGGCTGCGGACCTTGTCGGCCGCCGTGTCGCTCAGCTTCACACCGTGTTCGGTGTCGGTGATGGTGTCGCTCATGTCTCTCCTCGGTGCGTCGAAGAACGCCTGATGTCTGATCGGATTCTACCCGCTCCGGCTGCGGATACGGCCTGAGTTCAGGATTGCGTCGCGCCCCGCGCGTCGAGTCGCGCGAACAGGAGCGCCTCGCTCAGCAGCGCCCGCTTGAAGACACCGAGGTGCAGCGACTCGTTCGGGCTGTGCGCGCGCGAATCGGGATCCTCGACGCCGGTCACGAGGATCTGCGCCTCGGGGAACTCCTCGACGAGTTCGGCGATGAACGGGATCGACCCGCCGACGCCGATGTCGATCGGGGCCCTGCCCCAGGCATCCGTCATCGCGGCACGCGTCTCCTCGACGGCCCAGCCGCTCGTGTCGACGAGGAAGGCCTGGCCGCGGTCGACGTCCTCGAAGCCCAGCTGCACACCGAACGGCGCGTTCGCCTCGAGATGCGTTCGGATCGCCTCGTACGCCTCGCCCGCGTCCTGCCCGGGTGCGATGCGCGCGCTGATGCGCACGCGCACCTCGGGCACGAGGGTGTTCGACGCGTTCGCGACATCCGGCGCGTCGATGCCCGTGACCGTGACCGCCGGCTGCGCCCAGATGCGGGAGAGGATCGACCCCGTGCCGATGGGGGTCACGCCGTCGACGAGCCCCGTCTCGGCACGGAGCTGCGCCTCGTCGAAGGCCGGCGGCTCGAGGTCGGCGCTGGAGAGCCCGGAGATGGCCACGGATCCGTCGGCGTTCCACATGGTGTCGAGCACGCGGATCGCGGCGAGCATCGCATCGGGCACCGCTCCCCCGTACATGCCCGAGTGGGAGGCGTGCGAGAGCGTGCAGATGCGCACGTTGAACGCCACGGCGCCGCGGAGCGCCACCGTGATCGCCGGGGTGTCGAGGTCCCAGTTGCCCGAGTCGGCGACGATGATCGCGTCGGCGGCGAGGAGCTCACGGTTCTCGCGCAGGAAGTTCGCGAACGAGCGCGACGCCCACTCCTCCTCGCCCTCGATGAACACGGCCAGGCCGAGGTCGAAGTCGCCGGCGGCCTCGGCGAAGGCGCGGATGGCGCCGACATGCGCCATGACGCCGGCCTTGTCGTCTGCGGCGCCTCGCCCATAGAGGCGGTCGCCGCGCTGCGTGGGCTCGAACGGCGCGGTCTCCCAGTCCTCGTCCTTGCCGGGCGGCTGCACGTCGTGGTGCGCGTAGAGCAGCACGGTCGGCCGCCCGTTGCGCGCCGGCCGGCTCGCGACGACCGCGGGCCGGCCGAGCTCGGAGCCGTCGTCGACGAGTGCCCGGCGCACCTCGACGAGCTCGAAGACGCCGGTGTCCTGGAGCAGCCCGGCGACCGCCTCGGCGCTCTGCGCCACATGGGCCGGGTCGAAGGCGGGCCAGGAGACGGACGGGATGCGGACGAGGTTCGCGAGGTCGGCGACGGTCGAAGGGAATCCGACGTCGACGGCGTCGCGGATCGCGTCGACGACGTCTGGATTCGGAGCGGATGCGGGGCCGGTGGGTGTGGGCTCGGTCATGCCGGTAATCTTAAGGGAACCGATTCGAGGGACCCCCGTGGCAAAGCAACCCACCAACAGCGATGACCCGAGCGCCGAGACGCTCGAAGAGACCCAGGCCCGTCTGAAGGCCGGCAAGGGCGTTCCCACGCCGAGCCGCGCCGAGCAGGAGGCCGCCCGCAAGCGCCCGCTCGTGCCGAACGACCGCAAGGAGGCGGCCAAGGCGGCGAAGGCGAAGGAGGCCGAGGCCCGCGAGCGCGCCCGAGTCGGCATGGCCGCCGGCGACGAGCGCTACCTCCCGATGCGCGACCGCGGCCCGCAGAAGAAGTTCGTGCGCGACTACGTCGACGCGCGCTTCAGCATCGGCGAGATCCTGATCCCGGTGATGTTCGCCGTGATCATCCTCACGTTCATCCCCGACGCGCAGGTGCAGGCGATCGGCATCCTCGCGCTCTGGTCGTTCTTCCTCATCGCGATCGTCGACGTGATCGTGCTCGGGCAGCTGCTCACGCGCAAGCTTCGCGCGAAGTACGGCGACAAGGCCGAGCGCGTGCGCTGGTATGCGGCCATGCGCGCGCTCCAGCTGCGCATGCTCCGCCTGCCCAAGCCGCAGGTCAAGCGCGGTCAGTACCCGAGCTGACGCGCACGCGACAGCACAGACGACGGCCGGCGGCGGATGCCCCGGCCGTCGTCGTCTCCGCGTGAGCGGGACGCCCGCGGGTGCGGCTCGTGCACCGGCCGCGGCGGCAGCCGGGAGCGAACGGGATCCGGGACTCAGGCCCGGCGGAACGCCCCGCCGCGAATGAGCGGCACGCGCGTCTCCTCATCGGTGAGCGACCCGTGCTGCCCGATCATGCCCTCGGCCTGCCGGTTCGCCTCGCGTCGGTCGTAGTACGCGATGCCGGCACGGGCTGCGACGAGGATGTCGCCGATGCGCGGGCGCACGTCGTCGGCGACCGGGCCGTAGAGGCCGGCGTCGATCGCCTCGTCGCGGGAGAGCACCCACGAGCGGTGTCCCTCGGCGCCGCGCCACCGCGTCAGGAGGGCGTCGCGCTCCCCCGCGTCGAGCCGGGGTTCGAGGTACAGCGACAGGAACCGCGGCTCTCCGCCGACGTGTCGCACGCCCGCGACGAGCTCGGGCTTCGCGTCGACGAACACGTGGCGGTGCGATGGGACGTCGACCACGCCGTGGTCGGCGGTCACGAGCAGGCCCGCGCCACGCGGCATCCGCTGCTCGAAGGAGGCGACCTCGGCGTCGAGCTGCTCGAGCAGGCCGAGCCATCGATCGGATTCCCAGCCGTGGGCGTGCGACGCCTGGTCGAGCTCGGGCACGTAGAGGTAGATGAGCGGCGCCGTGCGCGAGTGCAGCAGCTCGAGGGCCGTGGCGAAGCGGTCCGAGATCGAGGCCGCCGCACGGTACTCGGCTCCGCGCAGCACCGCCCGCGTGAACCCCGAATCGGCGTACCGCGCGGCGCCGATCGCGATCGGGTCGATGTCGATGCGCTCCGCCCGCTCGAACGCCGTCTCGCAACGCTGCCAGGTCTCGGGCACCATCGCGGCGTCCCATCCGCTCAGCTGGTTGACGAGCCGGTCGTTCGCGGCGTCGAGCGCGCGATAGCCGACCAGGCCGTGCTCGCCCGGCAGCCGACCTGTGGTCAGGCTCGCGAGCGCCGCGGCCGTCGTCGACGGCAGCACGGTGCGGATGACGTCGCGCTTGGCCGTGCGACCGGAGAGGAAGCGCGCATGGCCGGCGCGCGCCTGGAGGTTGGCCGCGCCGAGCCCGTCGACGAGCACGACGACGACGCCGGATGCCGCGGGCAGGCCGAATGCGTTGTCATGACCCCCGAGGCTCGCGATCGAACTGCCAAGGACGTCGGTGAGGCGCGGAACGGCGTCGGTGGGCACCGGTAGCATGGCAGGCATCGCGCCCAGTCTCGCACAGGCAGGGCGCGCCCTTCATTCCCGGCGTGAGCCCACCAGCAGCAGAGAACACGGATGACCCGAGCCAAGAACCCGCCCGCTGAAGAACCGATCGTCGAGCGCATCGAAGACGTCGACGTCGCCACCGAGATGCAGGGCTCGTTCCTCGAGTACGCGTACTCCGTCATCTACTCGCGCGCCCTGCCCGATGCCCGTGACGGCCTGAAGCCCGTGCAGCGGCGCATCCTCTTCGGCATGAACGAGATGGGCCTGCGCCCCGATCGCGGCCACGTCAAGTCCTCGCGCGTCGTCGGCGAGGTCATGGGCAAGTACCACCCGCACGGCGACACGGCCATCTACGACACCCTCGTCCGCATGGCGCAGGCGTTCACGCTACGCGTGCCGCTCGTCGACGGGCACGGCAACTTCGGTTCGCTCGACGACGGCCCCGCGGCATCCCGGTACACCGAGGCCCGGCTCACCGCCGCGGCCATCGCCATGAACGACGGCCTCGACGAAGACGTCGTCGACTTCGTGCCGAACTACGACAACCAGTTCATGCAGCCCGCCGTGCTGCCCTCCGCCTACCCGAACCTGCTCGTGAACGGAGCGAGCGGCATCGCGGTCGGCATGGCGACGAACATGGCGCCGCACAACCTCATCGAGGTCGTCGCCGCTGCGCGACACCTGATCGCCCACCCCGACGCCACGCTCGACGACCTCATGGAGTTCGTGCCGGCGCCCGACCTGCCCTCCGGCGGCACGATCGTCGGCCTCGCCGGCATCCGCGACGCCTACGCCACCGGCCGCGGCAGCTTCAAGACCCGCGCCAAGGTGCGCATCGAGCCCATCACCGCGCGCAAGACCGGACTCGTGGTCACCGAGCTCCCCTATCTCGTCGGCCCCGAGAAGGTCATCGAGAAGATCAAGGACGGCGTCAACTCCAAGAAGCTCAGCGGCATCTCCGACGTCACCGACCTCACCGACCGCACGAACGGACTGCGCCTGGTCATCGGCATCAAGACCGGCTTCAGCCCCGACGCCGTGCTCGAGCAGCTCTACCGGCTCACCCCGCTCGAGGACTCGTTCAACATCAACAACGTCGCCCTCGTCAACGGCGGGCCGCAGACCCTCGGCCTGCGCGAACTGCTGCAGGTCTACGTCGACCACCGCATCTCGGTCGTCACGCGTCGCTCGCAGTACCGCCTCGCACGACGCAAGGAACGCCTGCACCTGGTCGACGGCCTGCTCATCGCGATCCTCGACATCGACGAGGTCATCCAGGTCATCCGCTCGAGCGACGACACGGCGGCGGCCCGCACGCGGCTCATGGAGGTCTTCGACCTCAGTGTCGTGCAGACCGACTACATCCTCGAGCTCCAGCTGCGGCGCCTCACGAAGTTCTCGCGCATCGAGCTCGAGGCCGAGCGCGACAAGCTGCGCGCCGAGATCGAGGAGCTCGAGGCGATCCTCGCCAGTCGGCACCGCATCGAGGCACTCGTCTCCGACGAGCTCGCCGAGATCGCCGAGAAGTACGGCACGCCTCGCCGCACGCTCCTCACCGATGCGCGTCCGGTCGCCACGGGGGCCGCGGCCAAGCGTGCCGCCGCGATCCTCGAGGTGGCGGATGTCCCGTGCCGGGTGTTCCTCTCGTCGACGGGCCGCATCGCCAGGGTCGACCTGCAGCCCGGCGAGGCCGGCACCCCGAGCATCACGGTGCCTTCCCGCCGCAGCAAGCACGATGCGATCCTCTCGATCCTCGACACGTCGAGCCGCGCAGAGATCGGCGCCGTCACGAACCTCGGCCGCCTCATTCGCTTCACCGCGGTCGACGTGCCCATGCTGCCGCCGAGTTCCGTGCAACTCGGTGCCGGCGTGAAGATCGGCGACTACCTCGGCCTGCCCAACCGCGACGAGAAGGTGCTCGCACTGGTCTCGCTCAGCGCCGACCGCTCGATCGCGCTCGGCACCCGCCAGGGCGTGGTCAAGCGGGTCTCGACCGGGGCATATCCGAACAAGCCCGAGTTCGAGGTCATCGGGCTGAAGGCCGGCGACGAGGTGGTCGGTGCGGTCCAGGGCGGTGAGGGCGACGAGCTCGTCTTCGTCGCATCCGACGCGCAGCTCCTGCATTTCCCGGCGGCGACGGTACGCCCGCAGGGCAGCCCGGCGGGTGGCATGGCGGGCATCAAGCTCGGCGCGGGTGCACACGTCATCCACTTCACGAGCCTTCCGGCCGAGGCGCTCGAGAACACCGTGGTCGTCACGATCGCGGCCGGCAGCGACACGCTGCTCGGCGTCGACGCCGGCAGCGCGAAGGTGAGCGAGTTCTCGGAGTTCCCCGCCAAGGGGCGTGCGACCGGCGGCGTTCGGGCGCAGCGGTTCCTCAAGGGCGAAGACGCGCTGCGCCTCGCCTGGGCCGGTCCATCGCCGGCGCTTGCGGTCGCAGCCGACGGCGCAGCCCGCCAGCTGCCCGACACGGGCGCCAAGCGCGATGCGTCGGGTCAGCCGCTCGAGGCGCATGTCGCGGCGATCGGCACACGCGTCTCCTGACTCCATCGCGCCGCCGAGCAGGCGGCGAAATGCAGCACGCGGCGGCCGATCGGCCGCCGCGTTCTGCATCTCTCGGGTGCTGCGTCAGGCGTCGATGCGCTCGCGCTCGAGGCCGTCGGCGCTCTCGACGATGAACTCCTTGCGCGGTGCGACCTCGTTGCCCATGAGCAGCTCGAAGACGCGCCCGGCGTTCTCGGCATCGCCGAGGCCGACACGGCGCAGGGTGCGCTGACGACGGTCCATGGTCGTGGTCGCGAGCTGGTCGGCGTCCATCTCGCCGAGTCCCTTGTATCGCTGGATCGGATCCTGATACTTCTTGCCCTGCTTCTTCAGCGTCGCGAGCACGCCCGCGAGCTCGGCCTCGGAGTAGGTGTAGATCGTCTCGTTGGGCTTGGAGCCCGGATTCATGACGACGACGCGGTGCAGCGGCGGCACGGCGGCGAACACCCGCCCCTCTTCGATCATGGGGCGCATGTAACGGAAGAACAGCGTGAGCAGCAGCGTGCGGATGTGGGCGCCGTCGACGTCGGCGTCGCTCATGATGATGACCTTGCCGTAGCGCGCGGTCGCGATGTCGAAGCTGCGCCCGGAGCCGGCCCCGATCACCTGGATGATCGACGCGCATTCGGCATTGCCGAGCATGTCGGCGACGCTGGCCTTCTGCACGTTCAGGATCTTGCCGCGGATGGGCAGCAGCGCCTGGTGCTCGCTGTCGCGGGCGAGCTTGGCCGTGCCGAGCGCCGAATCGCCCTCGACGATGAACAGCTCGCTGTGCGCGACATCGGTCGACCGGCAGTCGACGAGCTTGGCGGGCAGCGACGAGCTCTCGAGCGCGTTCTTGCGACGCTGGGTCTCTTTGTGGGCCCTGGCCGAGATGCGCGACTTCATCTCGGCGACGACCTTGTCGAGCAGCAACGCCGACTGCGCCTTGTCATCGCGCTTGGTCGAGGAGAACCTCGCCCCGAGCTCTTTGGTGAGCACGTTCGAGACGATGGCGCGTACGGCCGGGGTGCCGAGCACCTCTTTGGTCTGCCCCTCGAACTGCGGCTCGGGAAGGCGAACGGTGATGACGGCGGTGAGGCCGGCCAGCACGTCGTCCTTCTCGAGCTTGTCGTTGCCCGCCTTCAATCGGCGCGCATTCTGCTCGACCTGCTGGCGGAGGAACTTGAGCAGCCCCTGGTCGAACCCGGTCTGGTGCGTGCCGCCCTTGGGCGTGGCGATGATGTTGACGAACGACTTCACGATCGTGTCGTAGCCGGTGCCCCAGCGCAGCGCGATGTCGACGACGCATTCGCGCTTGAGCTCGGTGGGCACCATCGCGCCGCCGTCGGTGAGCACGGGCACCGTCTCGGAGAACGTGCCGGTGCCCGTGAGGCGCCAGACGTCGGTCAGCGCCGAATCGACCGAGAGGTGCTCGACGAACTCGGAGATGCCGCCCTCGAACTGGAACGACGTCGTGTGCGGCACCTCGCCGCGCTCGTCGGTGACGTCGATGGCGAGCCCCGGCACGAGGAACGCGGTCTGACGAGCGCGGCCGACGAGCTCGTCGGACTGGAACTCGGCGCCCTTGGTGAAGATCTGACGGTCTGCCCAGTAGCGGATGCGCGTGCCGGTGACGCCCTTGGCGACCTTGCCCACGACCCGGAGCTCGCTGCGCTGCTCGAACGGCGTGAAGGCGGCGTCGGGCGACGGCGCACCCGTGTCGGCGAAGATGCCGGGCTCGCCGCGGTGGAAGGACATGGCCCAGGTCTTGCCGTCACGATCGACCTCGACGTCGAGGCGCTCGGACAGCGCGTTCACGACGGAGGCGCCGACACCGTGCAGGCCGCCGGAGGCCGCGTAGGAGCCGGAGCCGAACTTGCCGCCGGCGTGCAGCTTGGTGAAGACGACCTCGACCCCGGAGAGACCCGTCTTGGGTTCGATGTCGACGGGGATGCCGCGTGCGCGGTCGCGCACCTCGACGCTGCCGTCGGGATGCAGCGTGACACCGATCTCGCTGCCATGACCGGCGAGCGCCTCGTCGACCGAGTTGTCGATGATCTCCCAGAGGCAGTGCATGAGACCTCTGGAATCGGTCGACCCGATGTACATGCCGGGTCGCTTGCGCACGGCCTCGAGGCCCTCGAGCACGGAGAGATGGCGGGCGGAATAGTCGGAGCTCACGTCGACCAAGCCTACTGAGCACCGCCGACGCTCGAGCACAGGCGCTACGCGCTGAGCGAAATGCCCGGCCCAACGGAAGGGCTGGGGCCTCCGGCGTGTTTACATTGATGAACGGATTTCGCGAACGTGAGCCAGGAGGAGGAGCCATGACCCAGCACATCGAAACCAACGGTGCGGTCGAGGAACTCGAGACCCCGTACGAGCTCACCGCGCTCGATCGTTGCGACGCATGCGGCGCCCAGGCGTACATCCGCGTGGTCGTCGGCAGCGGCGAGCTCCTGTTCTGCGCCCACCACGGTCGCAAGCACCAGGAGAAGCTCTCGCAGATCGCCCACAGCTGGCACGACGAGTCCTCGCGCCTCAACGAGCGCCCCTGACCTGACGCTCGTGACGGCTCGCAGAGCCGCCACCGACATCGAACGCCCCGAGATCGGATCTCGGGGCGTTCGACGTCTCCGGTGCGCGCCGGAACGCAGCACGGTTCCACGGCCCGAGCGGATGCCTCGATCGGGCGCCGATCGTCGCAGGTCGGGGTAGGCCCTGAGCCGTCAGGCGGTGGCGTCGGTGACGCCTGACGCGGCGAGGATCGCCCGGCGCGCGGCATCCGCGTACGCGTCGACGACACGAGCCTGCTCGCCCGCCTCGTAGTCGAGGCCTGCACGCCCGGCCATCGTGGCGAGGATGCGATCGGCGAGGTCGGGGTTCTTGGCGAGCACCGGCCCGTGCAGGTGCGTGCCGATGACCTCGCCCATGACCACACCCTCTTGACCCGATGCGCGCCCGTTGCCCTGCCCGGCACGCACTCGGCCGAGCGGTGAGCCCTCGGCGCCGATGTAGTCGCGAGCGTGGTTCTCGAAGCCGATGAGCGTGCGGCCGGTGCCACGTTCGGTGACCACGAGGTCTTCGGTCACGCGGGGGCCGGGGCGCGGCACGGCCCGACCGGGGAGGATGCCGAGGCCCTCGACGACGGTGCCGTCGGGCCGCTCGACGCCCCAGGAGAGCAGTTCCCACCCGGTGCCGACGGCGAGGATCGGAACCCCCTCGGTGCCCCAGCGGCGAAGCTCGTCGTGAAGGTCGAGCAGAAGCTCGCGGCTGCGTTCCAGCGACGCGTCGCTGCCCGAGCCGAGCACGATGGCGTCGACCTGATCGGGCAGTTCGGCACGGGACTCGACGGCGACGACACGCGCCTCGAGTCCGGCCCATGCAGCGCGGCGTGCGAGCACGGCCGCGTTCTCGGCGTCGCCGTTGGTGTTCTGCAGCGACGGCAGGAGCGCCACGATCGTGAGGGTCATTCCGCTCCCGTGAGTCCGAGGTGGGCGCGGGTGCGCCGCATCGAATCGGCCGAGAAGACGATCGTCTTCGTGCCGGATGCCGGCGCGGGCGCCGCGAGGAAGTCGTCGAGGGCGCGGCCGAGGTCAGGCTCGACGCGATCGATCTCGACGCCGTCGTAGGCGAGCATCAGTGCGGCCTCGGCCGCCTTGGAACCGGACACGATCGACACACGGCCGAGGGACGAGGCATCCGTCGGCCAGAAATATGAGGGATCGCGCACATCGGAGCCGATCGCGAAGAGGATGTCGCTCGTGCCGTCCTCGATGCTGTCGACGTTGAGCTGGTAGCTCGCGGGGTTCTGCACGAGCACGAAGTCGACGTCTTGGTCGCGCACCCGAACGCGTTCTCCGCGACCGAACACTGCGGGGATGGACGCCAGTGCCTCGTTCGCGGTGCGAGCGGAGAATCCCTCGCCGAGTACCGACTTCGCCGTGACATAGGCGGCGGCCGCGTCGACGGCATAGTGCACTCCACGTGCGGGCAGGGTCGTCGTGATGAACGTGCGTCCGTCGTTGAGCAGGGCTGTACGGCCGTCGACGCCCCCGACGATGACCCCGTCGCCCGGCTCGATACGATCGCGCGACGTCTCGGTGTAGCCGAGGCCTCGCGGTGAGGCGTCGAGCACCGCCTGCGAGACGCCGAAGCGGTGCACCGCGACATCCGGCCGCACCTTCTCGGCGAGACGAGCCAGATAGGCGTCGTCGCCGTTCACGACGACGGCCTCGTTCGCCCGCGCGGCGATGCGCGCGAGCATGCCGGCGACCATCTCGGAGTCGTGGAACCGGTCGATCTGGTCGACCATGACGTTCATGAGCGTGACGACGCGCGCGTCGACACCCTGCATGACGAGGGCGCCATGCCCTTCGTCCATCTCGAGCACGGCCATCTCACCGGGCACGCGGCCCCGCCAGTCGGCGCGCTCGAGCAGCGCCGAGGTGAGGCCCTGGCTGATGTTCGCCGTCGACGGGTTCGTGAACACGTCAACATGGTGGGCGCGCAGGATCGCGACGAGCATCTTGGTGGTCGTCGACTTGCCGCTCGATCCGGTCACGATAACGAGGCCCTGCGGGAAGCCGGAGAGCGTGCGCTTCAGGTAGTTCGGGGCGATGCGGTTGACCACGAGGCCGGGCACCGCGGAACCGCCGCCCGGCTTGCGCAGCCGGGCGGCGATTCGGGTGAGCCTGCCGACGAGGATCGCCGGCGCATAACGCAGGGTTCCAGCTGGCACCGCCGGCCTACTCGAGGTAGTCGCGCAGCGACTGCGACCGCGACGGGTGGCGCAGCTTCGCCATGGTCTTCGACTCGATCTGGCGGATGCGCTCGCGCGTGACGCCGAACGTGTCGCCGATCTGGTCGAGGGTCTTCGGCATGCCGTCGCCGAGGCCGAAGCGCATGCGGATGACGCCCGCCTCGCGCTCGCTCAGCGAGTCGAGCAGCGACTCGAGCTGCTTCTGCAGCATCGTGAAGCCCACCGCGTCGGCCGGCACGACCGCTTCGGTGTCTTCGATCAGGTCGCCGAACTCGCTGTCGCCGTCTTCGCCGAGCGGGGTGTGCAGCGAGATGGGCTCGCGGCCGTACTTCTGCACCTCGATGACCTTCTCGGGGGTCATGTCGAGCTCGCGGCTCAGCTCTTCGGGCGTGGGCTCGCGACCGAGGTCTTGGAGCATCTGGCGCTGCACGCGGGCGAGCTTGTTGATGACCTCGACCATGTGCACCGGGATGCGGATGGTGCGGGCCTGGTCGGCCATGGCGCGGGTGATCGCCTGGCGGATCCACCACGTCGCATAGGTCGAGAACTTGAAGCCCTTGGTGTAGTCGAACTTCTCGACCGCACGGATGAGGCCCAGGTTGCCCTCTTGGATGAGGTCGAGGAACTGCATGCCGCGACCGGTGTAGCGCTTGGCGAGCGAGACCACGAGACGCAGGTTCGCGCCGAGCAGGTGGCTCTTGGCACGCTGGCCGTCTTTCGCGACCCACTGCAGCTCACGGCCGAGCTGCGAGCGCTTCTCGGCGTCGGTCATGTGCGAGAGCTTCTCTTCGGCGAACAGGCCCGCCTCGATGCGCATCGCGAGCTCGACCTCTTCGGCCGCGTTCAGCAGCGCGACCTTTCCGATCTGCTTCAGGTAGTCCTTGACCGGGTCGGCCGTGGCACCGGTGATGGCGCTCGAGTAGACCGGGACGTCGTCTTCGTCGTCGACCGCGCGGAGCACGAGCGCCCCGGTGGGGTGCGGCTCGACCGCGACGGGCTTCTCGTCATCGTCGCCGTCGGATGCCGCGGCATCGGTCTCGTCGACGACCGCATCGACCTCGACCTCTTCGGCCTCGTCTTCATCGTCGCCGGCCTTCGCGGCTCCGCGGGGCTTCGTCGTCGCCTTGGCGGTGGTCTTGCGCGGCGTCTTGCTCGCCGTGGTGGTCTTCGCGGCGGCCTTCGTCGCGGCCGCCTTGGTGGTCGACTTCGCGGCCGTCGCGCGACCGGCGGGCGTCTCCGCCTCGGCCTTCGCGGGCGTCGCAGCCTTCGTCGTTGCCATTGGTGAACCTCTCCTACATCGCACGGCGCACCCCTCGGGAGTGCGGATCGTGGTGGCCCGAACGTTTTCGGACACTATGAGGACCCATGTCAAGTCCGCGACGTGCTCGCACGAAATCGTGCCCGCGGACCAGAACGGGTCCTTCCCCCATTATACAGGCGCAGCGCATCGCTGCCGTACACGCCCGGCAGCGCGTCGCCCGTGCCCGACCCGCACGCGCTCACCGACCTGTCTGATGCAACGACCGTTCCCGTGCAGACATTCCCGGTGCCGGCATCGTCGTGCACGCGGCATCCGCTCGCCCTGCCGTGCCGGCCGGCCTCGTGCGGCCGACGCGCCCGCCCGAGCGACTCGCCCGGTGCGCTCGCTCAGCTGCCGAGCGGCGACTCGTCGTCGTGCCTACGGCGCACCGCGAGGAACTTCTCGAGCTCGGCCGCGATCTCATCGGCGGAGGGGACATCGCCCTCATCGTCGGTGAGCGGTGAGCGGAGCGTCGTCTCCTCCATATAGGTGTCGTGGCGCTGCTCGAGCGTGCCCACGAGCTTGGCGAGCTCGCCGTTGCCCGCAACCTGCTCGTCGATGCGGGCGACGAAGTCCCGGTTCTGGTCGCGGAGGCTGTCGGTCGGGAAGATGCGGCCGGTGGCCTTGCTCACGGCCTCGAGGGACGCCACGGCCGCGGCCGGGTACTCGGTGTCGCTCAGGTAGTGCGGGATGAGCAGCACGAAGCCGGTGACGGGCCGGCCCGACTCCTGCAGGCGGACCTCGACCAGGTGCAGCGCGTTCGCCGGCGCCTCGGTGGTCGGACGCCACACCGACATGGCCTCGACGAGCTCGCCGCGATTGCCGCTCACGGTCATGCTGACCGGGCGCGTGTGCGGAACCGGCATCGGGATGGCGTTGATCCACGTGGTCGAGGAGACGCCGAGCCGGTCGATGAGCTGCAGCACGGCCGCGCTGAAGCGCTCCCACTGGAAGTCGGGCTCGTACCCCGTGAGGAGCAGGAACTGCTGGCCGATCTCGTCGCGCGCGAGCGAGAGCATCAGGCGCGGCGGGCGGTACTCGGTGATGTGGTCCTCTTCGAAGAGGATGATCGGGCGCCGTGCGCGGTAGTCGAGCAGCTCGTCGGCGTCGAAGGTCGCGACGACCACGTTCTCGAGCGTGGCGAGCAAGTAGTCGGTGGTCTGCGCGACCGCGGCACCGGCATCGGCGAAGCCGGTCAGCCCGGCGACGAGCGGCAGCCCCCGAGGCACCTCGACCTCGGAGCTCAACTCGTACAGGGAACGTGGATCGCGCATGCTTCCAGCCTACTGAGCGCGGTCGCACCCTTCGCCGCGAACGCCGCAACCACCAGATGCTCAGAGCGAACACGTAGCATTCGCTGCATGAGCTCCCCCGAACTCCACCTCAGCGATCAGCCGCCCGCAGCCTCCGATGCCGACGTCCTCGTCCTCACCGCGACGACCGGCGACGACGGCCCGGTCCTCCTCGAGGTCGCCGGCTACGACTGGGTGGCGCCGCTGCTCGCCCCGCTCGGCGCGACGGGGGCGGCCGACGAGCTCGTGCGGCTCCCCTCGCAGGTCGACGGGCCGGCCGTCATCGCCGTCGCAGGACTCGGTTCACGAGCGGATGCCGCGGCCATGCGCCTCGCGCTCGGCAGCGCCCTGCGGCGTCTCGCCGGTACGGCCCACGTGGCGATCGCGGTCCCCGAGGCCCACGCAGACGCGGCTGAGGCGATGCTCGAGGGCGCCGCCCTCGGCGCGTACGCGTTCACCGCCTACCGCTCCGACCCCAAGCCGGCGGTGTCGCGCATCACCCTGCACGCCGGCGCACCGGAATCGGCGGCGGCCGTGCGGCTCGACCGCGTGCGTGCGGTCGCGGATGCCGTTCGCCGAACGAAGGATCTCGTGAACACCCCTCCCGGCGACCTCTCCCCCGCGCGATTCGCCGAGATCGCCGTGAACGCGGCCGATGCCGTCGGCGTCACCTCGACGGTCTGGGACGAGGAGGCGCTCGAGTCCGACGGGTTCGGCGGCATCCTCGGCGTGGGTCAGGGATCGGTGCGCGGGCCCCGGCTCGTGCGCCTTGAGTACGCGCCCGAATCGGCGAGCACGCACCTCGCACTCGTCGGCAAGGGCATCACGTTCGACACCGGCGGACTGTCGCTGAAGCCCGCGGGCTCGATGGTCGGCATGAAGTCGGACATGGCCGGGGCCGCGACCGTGCTCTCCGCGATGCTCGCGCTCGCGGCGCTCGAAGTGCCGATCCGCGTCACCGGATGGCTCTGCCTCGCCGAGAACATGCCCTCCGGCACCGCGATGCGCCCGAACGACGTGCTGCGCATGCGCGGCGGCAAGACCGTCGAGGTCATCAACACCGACGCCGAGGGCCGGCTCGTGCTGGCCGACGGGCTCGTCGCCGCGAGCGAGGAGCAGCCCGACGCGATCGTCGACGTCGCAACGCTCACGGGCGCGCAGGTCGTCGCGCTCGGACACCGCATCGGCGGACTCATGGGCGAGGACGCACTCGTCGAACGCGTCAGAAGGGCCGCGGATGCCGCGGACGAGGCGTTCTGGCCGATGCCGCTCCCCGGCGACCTGAAGACCTACCTCAAGTCCGACGTCGCCGACCTCACGAACGCGAAGCTCGGCACGACGATCCCCGGCATGCTCGTGGCCGGCGTGTTCCTGCGCGAGTTCGTCGGCACACGCCCCGACTCCGACGACCGCATCGCGTGGGCTCACCTGGACATCGCGGGGCCCGGATACAACAGCAGCGCCCCGTGGGGATTCACCGGCACCGGGGGCACCGCGATGGCCGTGCGCACGCTGATCGGCCTGAGCGAGGACCTCGCCGCAGAGTAGTAGGGTCTTAGGGGCGAGTTCTTCGCCCATCACTCCGCTCACGGTGACCCACCCGAGGCGGTTCGTGCTGCAGAACAGTTGCGCAAGGGAGATTCCGGTTGTCCGAGCAGAACTTTGACATTGTCATCCTCGGTGGCGGCAGCGGAGGCTATGCAGCAGCGCTGCGGGCCGTCCAGCTCGGCTTCACCGTCGGCCTCGTCGAGAAGGACAAGCTCGGCGGCACATGTCTGCACCGCGGCTGCATCCCGACCAAGGCACTGCTCCACGCCGCCGAGATCGCCGAGAACGCCCGCGACTCCGCCAAGTTCGGCGTGCGCGCGACCTTCGAGGGCATCGACGTCCCCGCGGTCACCGCGTACCGCGAGGGCATCATCTCGAGCAAGTACAAGGGCCTCCAGGGCCTCATCAAGGCCCGCGGCATCACCGTCATCGAGGGCGAGGGTCGTCTCGTCGCCCCCAACGCCGTGCAGGTGGGCGACCAGCGCATCGTGGGCAAGAACGTCATCCTCGCCACCGGCTCCTACTCGCGCTCGCTGCCCGGCCTCGAGATCGGCGGCCGCGTCATCACGAGCGAGCAGGCCCTCGAACTCGACTTCGTGCCCGGCAAGGTCGCCATCCTCGGCGGCGGCGTCATCGGCGTCGAGTTCGCGAGCGTCTGGAAGTCGTTCGGCTCCGAGGTCACCGTCATCGAGGCGCTCCCCCACCTCGTTCCGAACGAGGAGGAGTCGATCTCGAAGCAGCTCGAGCGCGCCTTCCGCAAGCGGGGCATCGACTACAAGATCGGCGTGCGCTTCCAGTCGGTCACCCAGCACGAGAACGGCGTGGTCGTCACGCTCGAGAACGGCGAGACCATCGAGGCCGAGCTCCTGCTCGTCGCCGTCGGCCGTGGCCCGGTCACCCAGGGTCTCGGCTACGAGGAGGCGGGTGTCACTATCGACCGCGGCTTCGTCATCACCGACGAGCGCCTCTCGACCGGCGTCCCCGGACTCTACGCCGTCGGCGATATCGTCCCGGGCCTGCAGCTCGCGCACCGCGGCTTCCAGCAGGGCATCTTCGTCGCAGAAGAGATCGCGGGCCTGAACCCGATCGTCGTCGAAGACGTGAACATCCCGAAGATCACCTACTGCGAGCCCGAGATCGCCTCGATCGGCTACACCGAGGCGAAGGCGGCCGAGAAGTTCGGCGCCGACCAGGTCTCCTCCTACGAGTACAACCTCGCGGGCAACGGCAAGAGCCACATCCTCGAGACCAGCGGCTCGATCAAGGTCGTCCGGGTCAACGACGGCCCCGTCATCGGCGTGCACATGATCGGCGGGCGCGTCGGCGAGCTCATCGGCGAGGCGCAGCTCGCGGTGAACTGGGAGGCCTACCCCGAAGACATCGCGCCGTTCATCCACGCGCACCCGACGCAGAACGAGGCGCTCGGCGAGGCGTTCCTCAAGCTCGCCGGCAAGCCGCTGCACGCGCTCTGATCCATTCATCCCCCATACGACTGCAATAAGCTAGAAAGCGTCCCAACGCTGTGAAGGAGACAAGCGCATGAGCGAATCCGTCAGCCTCCCGGCACTCGGTGAGAGTGTCACAGAGGGCACGGTCACCCGCTGGCTGAAGAACGTGGGCGACCGTGTCGAGGTCGACGAGCCGCTGCTCGAGGTCTCGACCGACAAGGTCGACACCGAGATCCCGTCGCCCGTGGCGGGTGTCATCGAGGCGATCCTCGTCCAGGAGGACGAGACCGTCGAGGTCGGCACTGCACTCGTGACGATCGGCGACGGTTCGGCCGCGCCGGCCGAGGCGGCTCCCGCAGCCGAGGCTCCGGCCGCAGCTGCGCCCGTCGCGGAGGCACCCGCTGCACCCGCCCCGGTCGCGGAGGCACCCGCGGCCCCGGCCGCTCCGGCACCCGCAGCCGAGGCACCCGCGGCTCCCGCGCCCGTCGCAGAGGCACCCGCAGCGCCGGCCGCACCGGCACCTGCAGCCGAGGCTCCTGCAGCGCCGGCCGCTCCGGCACCCGTCGCCGAGGCTCCTGCAGCCCCCACGGCCCCGGCTCCCGCCGCGGCGCCGGCTGCTCCCGCCGCACCCGCGGCCACCGGCTCGCACGCCGGCGCTCCCGGCTACGTGACCCCGATCGTCCGCAAGCTCGCCAACGACCAGGGCGTCGACCTCGCCAGCGTCACGGGCACCGGCGTCGGCGGTCGAATCCGCAAGCAGGATGTCATCTCGGCCCAGTCCGCACCCGCGGCTGCGGCCGCCCCGGCGCGCACGCCGCTCGAGACCTCGCCCCTGCGCGGCACGACCGTTCCCATGACGCGCCTGCGCAAGGTCGTCGCCGAGCGTGCCGTCGTGTCCATGCAGTCGACCGCCCAGCTCACCTCGGTGGTCGAGGTCGACGTCACCAAGGTCGCCCGTCTGCGCGACAAGGTGAAGGGCGCGTTCCTCGAGAAGACCGGCAACAAGCTGAGCTTCCTGCCGTTCTTCGCGCTGGCGACGGCCGAGGCGCTCCGCGCGTACCCGATCATCAACTCCACGGTCGACGGCGACACCATCGTCTACCCGGCCCAGGAGAACGTGAGCATCGCGGTCGACACCGAGCGTGGCCTGCTCACGCCGGTCATCCGCAACGCGGGCGAACTCGACATCGCCGGCCTCGCGGCCCAGATCGCCGACCTCGCAGACCGCACGCGCAACAACCAGCTGAAGCCCGACGAGCTCTCGGGCGGCACGTTCACGCTGACGAACACGGGTTCGCGTGGTGCGCTCTTCGACACGCCGGTGGTCTTCCTGCCGCAGTCGGCGATCCTCGGCACCGGCATCGTCGTGAAGCGTCCGGTCGTCGTGACCACCGACGGCTCCGAGGCGATCGCGGTTCGCTCGATGGTCTACCTCGCCCTGTCGTACGACCACCGCATCATCGACGGCGCCGACGCCGCCCGCTTCCTGACGGCCGTCAAGGACCGCCTCGAGTCGGGCGAATTCGAGGCGGACCTCGGCATCTAGTCGAAGACCTCTCGAAGGCGCCAACCGGCCTCGCTCCTCACGATGAGGAGCGAGGCCGGTTCCGTTTCGCCGTCGACCGGCACTCGCACCAGCACGGCGGCACCCATCTCGGCGACGACCTCGACGCGATCAGCGTCCAGCGCGAGCGCACCAGGGCCGCCGTCGCGGGCGGCGAGCATCAGGTTCCAGTCCGACTCCTCGATGGGCGAGCCGGGCTGCACGATCGGACGCAGACAGTCCAGGTCCAGCGCCGAGAAGCACGCCGCCCGTCGACGGATGAGCTCCGTGGCGGCGGCATCCGGCTCGGTCGAGGCGGAGAGCGCACCCTCGCCCGCCATCCCGGTCGCAGCGGGATCGGTCGCCGACTCGTCGGCCGTCGCCGAATCGGACGATGCCGCGCCGTCGGCCGTCGCCGAATCGGACGATGCCGCGCCGTCGGCGTCGATCGAGGCCGCCGACTGCTCGGACTCTGCGGGCGTGCTGCTCGACGACTGGGACGAGACCGCCCCGTCGTCGCCACCACCGGCGCCCGCCGACGCAGGCGGGACCGCGGTCAACAGGACCACGAGCGCGGCGCCTCCGACGAGGGCGGCCACGGCGATCTGCCGCTTTCGCCCGGCCGTCCAGCGTCGAACGGCGAGGCGCAGTGCCGTGAGCCGATCACCCTCGATCGAGTCCACGAGTCGTTCGACGATCGGCTCCGGCACCTCGGCGACCTCCAGCAGACCGGTCGCCACCGATGGGACCCCCGCCCGTCGGACGGGTCGAGCTTCGCGAAGGCCCACGGGCTGATCGATGCTCGCGTCGGCGACCGGCTGCGGTGAGATCAGTCGTGCCGGCACCCGCGAGACGTGCGCCGAGGCCGCCCCGCTGATCGCCGTCGGTGCGGCCGCGGCGAACAACGCCCGTTCGATCTCGCGTTCGAACGGCACCAACGGGCGTTGTTCGAGGGCGCGTGCCATCAGCACGCGCACCTCGTCGAAGACGCCACCGGGCCGGACCGCCCCGACGACGGCTTCGACGTAGTCGACCAGTGCGCAGAGGCCCTCACGACGGAGCGCGGTCCGCTGCGCGCCGTCCTGGGGCAGGCGTTGCACGCCGCCGAGGCCGAGCAGACGTGGCCTGCCCGTGTCGTCGAGGCGGACGTCGGACGGCGAGAGGCGCAGGTGCACGAAGCCCTGCTCGGCCGATCGCGCGACCGCGTCGGCGATCGGCGCGATGAGCGTGACGGCCTCCCCGGGATCGAGCGCGCGATCGATGAGCAATTGGCCGACCGTCGTGCCCGCGATGCGTTCGACGACGAGGACCCGCGCTCCGTCGGAGGCGGTCGCCACGTCGATCAGCATGGGCGGTGACCCGGCCGGCGCGCGCTCCATGACCTCGAGTTCGGTCGCGATGCCGTGGTCGTCGACCTCGTCGCGATAGACCCGCAGGACGACGAGGGGCGCCGACTCACCGGCAGCGGCGCCGCCGGGCACGGAAACGGACGACTCGCCGCGCGCCGCCACGGCGAGGAGGACGTCGGCGCGCCGGCCCGAGGCGATGCGACGCACCACGCGATAGCCCGCGATGCCTGTGCCCGTGCCCGTGCCCGTGCCCGACGGTTGCGGAGTCGCGTCGAGCTCGGAGTGGGTCCGTCGTCGCATACGTCGCTTCATCCGCACATCGTCCCGTGCGGCGCACCCCCCGGCGACCGGCTCCGGGGCTTGCCGCACGACGCGAGCGGGATCGCCCCTGTCGAGGACGAGTCGGACACACGCACCGACCGGGGAGCGTCGCGACGCGGCATCCGCTGTCTAGACTGGACGGCATGCTCGACTTCGTCGTCGCGGGGCTAAGCGCCAACTCCGTGCCGTACATCGAGGGTCTCGACCTTCAGCGCGCCGTCCATCGCGCGGTCGTCAGCGGCGAACGCCCTGACACCGTCCTCCTCCTGGAGCACCCCTCCGTCTACACCGCCGGAAAGCGCACTGCGCCCGACGAGCGGCCCACCGACGGAACCCCGGTCATCGACGTCGATCGGGGCGGCAAGATCACCTGGCACGGTCCGGGGCAGCTCGTCGGCTACCCGATCATCCGGCTTGCCGAACCCGTCGACGTCGTCGCCTACGTGCGCCGCCTCGAGGGCATCCTCATCGACGTGCTCAGCGGGCTCGGCGTCGAGGGCCGTCGCGTCGACGGCCGCTCGGGCGTCTGGGTCGGCCCAACCGGCCTCGAGAACAAGATCGCCGCGATCGGCATCCGCGTCGCCGACGGCGTCACGATGCACGGGTTCGCCCTGAACTGCTCGAACGCGCTCGAGCCGTACGAGAAGATCGTCGCCTGCGGCATCCGCGATGCCGGCGTCACCACGATCTCGCGGGAGTCCGGCATCGAGACGACCCCCGGCCACGTGGTCGACGCCGTGACCGCGCAGTTCCGCGCCGAGTTCGAGGGCGTGGTCGCCGCGTGAGCGCGGTACCCGAGGGGCGCCGGATGCTGCGCCTCGAAGTCCGCAATGCCCAGACACCGATCGAACGCAAGCCCGAGTGGATCAAGACCCGGGCCAAGATGGGCCCCGAGTACCGACAGCTCCAGAGCCTCGTGAAGAGCGAAGACCTGCACACCGTGTGCCAGGAGGCCGGCTGTCCGAACATCTACGAGTGCTGGGAGGATCGCGAGGCGACCTTCCTCATCGGCGGTTCGCAGTGCACGAGGCGCTGCGACTTCTGCCAGATCGACACCGGCAAGCCGGCCGACTACGACGTCGACGAGCCGCGTCGCGTCGCGGAGTCGGTCGTGCGCATGCAACTGCGCTACTCGACCGTCACGGGCGTCGCGCGCGACGACCTTCCCGACGGCGGCGCGTGGCTCTACGCCGAGACGATCCGGCAGATCCACGAGCAGTCCCCCGGCACCGGTGTCGAGATCCTCGTGCCCGACTTCAACGGCGAGCCCGAACTGCTCGGCGAGGTGTTCTCGGCCCGCCCCGAGGTGTTCGCCCACAACGTCGAGACCGTGCCGCGCATCTTCAAGCGCATCCGGCCAGCGTTCCGGTACGAGCGCTCGCTCGACGTGATCACGCAGGCCCGTGCGGCCGGCCTCATCACGAAGTCGAACCTGATCCTCGGCATGGGCGAAGAACCGGCCGAGGTCACCCGGGCCCTGCACGACCTTCACGACGCGGGCACCGACATCATCACCGTCACGCAGTACCTGCGGCCGAGCCCGCGTCACTTGCCGGTCGATCGCTGGGTCAGGCCCGAGGAGTTCGTCGCGTTCAAGGAGGAGGCCGAGCAGATCGGCTTCCTCGGCGTGCTCGCCGGTCCGCTCGTGCGATCCTCGTACCGCGCGGGCCGTCTCTGGGCGCAGTCGATGCACGCGAAGGGACGCGAACTGCCGCCGCAATTGGCGCATCTCGCCGACGCGACGCTGGGCTTCGCGCAGGCGGTCGGCTGAGGCATCCGCCCGCCGCCTTCGCCCGTCGAGAACACGGTCGGAGGCGGCGCCGCGCGCCGGTATCCTTGTCAGCATGGCACGCACCAAGGACTCGTCGTCTGCTCCGAAGGAACCCGGCCGTCTGAAGCAGATGTGGCAGGTCTTCCAGATGACCCGTCGCTACGACCCGACGGCACAGTGGTTCATGCTGCTGGTGTTCCTCGCACCCGTGATCGTCGGCCTCGGCCTGGCGCTGTGGCTCAGCGAGGGCAACGGCTTCACCATCGCCCTCTGGATCGTCGCGGGCGTGCTCGCGGGCCTGCTGCTCGCCATGATCGTGCTCGGACGGCGCGCCGAGCGCGCCGCGTACTCGCAGATCGAGGGCCAGCCCGGCGCGGTCGGCGCGGTGCTCCGCAGCGGCCTGCGCGGCGGATGGATCGGCAACGAGATGCCGGTCGCCGTCAACGGCAAGACGCAGGACGCCATCTACCGATCCGTCGGGCGCGGCGGCGTCGCCCTCATCAGCGAGGGCCCCGTCTCGCGCACCCAGCGCATGCTCGACGACGAGAAGCGCAAGGTCGCGCGCATCCTCCCGAACGTGCCGGTCACCCTCATCTCGGTCGGCGCCGACAAGGACTCCATCGAGCTGCATCGTCTGCCGGCGACGCTGCGCAAGATCAAGCGCACGCTCACCAAGCCCGAGGTCCTCGCGGTCTCGAACCGCCTCAACTCGCTGCAGAATCCGCTGCCGATCCCGAAGGGCATCGACCCGATGAAGGCGCGCCCCCAGCGCGGCAAGATGCGCTGAGTCCGGCTCCACGCACCACGAGAAGCGGCATCCGATCCAGGTCGGATGCCGCTTCGTCGTCGGATGTCGCGGAGGTCGGCGCTACTCGGCGCGGTGTCCGGGCGACCCCGGTGCCGGCGCGCGGTCCGTCAAGCGGCGCGCCGATCGGAACCGAGGCCGGTCAGGCCCTGATGAGCACCGTTCCGGCGACCTTGTCGTGGAACCCGCGCTGGTCGGAGTCCCAGACGAGCACGGGCACGACGATCGCCAGGAGCAGGGTGCGCACGATGGGCCGCCAGAGCCCGACCCATCCGCCGGCGATCGGCACGACGCGCAGGCCGGCGAGGCGGTGGCCGACGCTGCCGCCGATGGTCGGGATGAAGACGACCTGCATCAGCACGAAGATGCCGAGCGTGAGCCAGGAGTGCAGCGCGGAACTGTACGGGGCGAACGCGAGGGCGATGACGATGGCCGCCGCCCAGTCGATGGCGATCGCGAGGAAGCGGCGACCGATGCGGGCGACCGACCCGCGCCCTTCGTCGGGGAGTCCGAGCCGCTGCCCTGGCCACCGGCTGGGTTCGAGTCGGCCGAACGTCGTCGGTGTAGAGTCAGGCATCCATGGATTCTACCGGCGGCTCCCTGCGTAACATGCCGGAAACAAACGCGTCACGGTAGAGAAACCCTCCCTCTGTACGGTCGACAGTGGCTGTGCACGTCCGTCCGGCCTCGCCGGTTCAACTCGCCCCCTTGGAGATTCCAACCCATGTTCAGTGATTCCTCTGAAGTCCTCAAGTTCATCAAGGAGACGGATGTCAAGTTCCTCGACATCCGCTTCACCGACCTCCCGGGCGTGCAGCAGCACTTCAACATCCCGGCGTCGACCGTCGACGAGGAGTTCTTCACGGTCGGGCAGCTGTTCGACGGCTCCTCGATCCGTGGGTTCGCGAACATCCACGAGTCCGACATGCAGCTCATCCCCGATGTGACGACCGCCTACGTCGACCAGTTCCGCACGGCGCGCACGCTCGTCATGGTCTTCGACATCTACAACCCGCGCAACGGCGAGATCTACTCGAAGGACCCGCGCCAGGTCGCCAAGAAGGCCGAGAAGTACCTCGCCTCCACCGGCATCGCCGACACCGCGTTCTTCGCCCCCGAGGCCGAGTTCTACATCTTCGACGACGTGCGCTACGAGGTCAACCAGCACTCGAGCTTCTACTCGGTCGACTCCGACGAGGGCGCCTGGAACTCGGGCCGCACCGAAGAGGGCGGCAACCTCGCGAACAAGACACCGTACAAGGGCGGCTACTTCCCGGTCGCCCCGGTCGACAAGACGGCCGACCTGCGCGACGACATCACGCTCAACCTGATCGAGGCCGGCTTCACGCTCGAGCGCTCGCACCACGAGGTCGGCACGGGCGGCCAGCAGGAGATCAACTACCGCTTCGACACCATGGTGCACGCGGCCGACGACATCCTGAAGTTCAAGTACATCGTCAAGAACACGGCCGAGCAGTGGGGCAAGTCCGCCACGTTCATGCCGAAGCCGCTCTTCGGCGACAACGGTTCGGGCATGCACACGCACCAGTCGCTGTGGAACGACGGCACCCCGCTGTTCTACGACGAGGCCGGCTACGGCGGTCTCTCGGACCTCGCCCGCTGGTACATCGGCGGTCTCCTCAAGCACGCCCCGGCCGTGCTCGCCTTCACGAACCCGACGGTGAACTCGTACCACCGCCTCGTTCCCGGCTTCGAGGCCCCCGTCAACCTCGTCTACTCGGCGGGCAACCGTTCGGCGTCGATCCGCATCCCGATCACGGGCACCAACCCCAAGGCCAAGCGCATCGAGTTCCGTGCGCCGGATGCCTCGGGCAACCCGTACCTCGCGTTCGCCGCGCAGCTCATGGCGGGCCTCGACGGCATCAAGAACCGCATCGAGCCGCACGAGCCCGTCGACAAGGACCTCTACGAGCTCCCGCCCGAGGAGGCAAAGTCGATCCCCCAGGTTCCCGGCTCGCTCGGCGAGGCGCTCGACGCGCTCGAGGCCGACCACGACTTCCTCCTCGAGGGCAACGTGTTCACCAAGGAGCTCATCGAGACCTGGATCGACTACAAGCGCGAGAAGGAGCTGAAGCCCCTGGCCCAGCGCCCGCACCCGTTCGAGTTCGAGCTGTACTACGGCGTCTGAGCCGAACACCCCCTGCATTCCCGGAAGGGCCCGCACCGCTTCGGCGGCGCGGGCCCTTCCCGCGTGAGCGGCAGCACGAGTCGGAGTGCGGATCGGCTGCGACGCAGCGCGCCGGCAGCATCGATCGATGCGAGGATCAGGAGCAGCGGATGCGATGCCGACTCAGTGCGTCGACGGCTCGCGCCGCTCCTCTTCTCCGTAGAAGCCACGCTCGAAGACGGCGCGGGCTCGACGCGTGACCGCCAGGTAGTCGTGTTCGAGCTGGGTCGCCGAGCCCGGCAGGTACCCCATGATGCGTGCGACGCCTTCGAGCTGCGTGCGCTCGACCGGCAGCACGTCGGTGGTGCGCTGGAGCCAGAGCGTGAGCGAGGAGCGAGCACGGGACGCCAGGATCCACGCGGTGCGCAGCGTCTCGGCATCGGCCTCGGCGACGAGCCCGTGCTCGACGCTCGCCGCGAGGGCGTCGAGCGTCGACGTCGTGCGGAGCGCGGGCACCTCGGCGCCGTGCTCGAGCTGGATGAGCTGCACGTACCATTCGACGTCGCTCAGCGACCCGCGCCCGAGCTTCAGGTGTCGAGTGGGGTCGGCCCCCTGCGGGAGCCGCTCGTTCTCGACGCGCGCCTTGATGCGCTTGACCTCGCGGATGTCGCGATCGGAGATCTGCGCGGGATACCGAACCGTGTCGGCGAGGGCCGTGAAGTCCTCGATGAGCGCGCGATCGCCGGCGACGCCGCGCGCCCGCAGGAGCGCCTGCGCCTCCCAGGTGAGCGACCAGCGGGCGTAGTAGGCGCGGTAGGCGTCGAGGGATCGCACGACGACCCCGTTGCGACCCTCGGGGCGCAGATCGGCATCGAGTTCGAACGGGAGCCGGGCATCTTCAGTCAGGCGCACGAGCTCGGCGACGATGCGCAGCGCCTGCGAATGGGCGGCGTCGGGTGCGGCATCCGCTGGCCGATAGACGTAGATGATGTCGGCGTCGCTGCTGATGCCGAGCTCGCGCCCGCCGAATCGGCCCATGCCGATGACCGCGAACTCGATGCCGTCGGGTGTCGACCGCCGGATCGCCGCGAGCATGGCCGCGATGTGGTTCTCGGTCACGTCGCTGAGCGCCCGGCCGAGGTCTTCGACCGTGACGACATCGAGGATCGCGGCCATGGCGAGGCGCAGCACCTCGCGGCGACGGATGGCGCGGAAGATCTTGGCCGCGGCCTCGGCGTCGCCGTGGCGCGCCATGACGGCGCGGCCCTCGGCCTCGAGGGCGTCGATCGTGCGCGGGCGCAGCTCGGCGAGGTCTTCGAGCCAGGCCACCGCCTCGGGGCTGTGCTCGAGCAGCGCGGCCGCGTACCGGGAGCCCGAGAGGACCCTCGTGAGGTTCAGCGCGGCATCGGAACTGTCGCGCAACAACCGGAGATACCAGTGGGTCGTGCCGAGGGTGTCGCTCAGCCGGCGGAAGGAGAGCAGGCCGAAGTCGGGATCGGTGCCGTCTGCGAACCACGAGATGAGCACGGGCATGAGGTTGCGCTGGATCTGCGCCCGGCGCGAGACACCCGCCGTGAGTGCGGCGATATGCGCGAGCGCTCCGCGCGGGTCGCGGAACCCGATGGCGGCCAGGCGCGCCTCGGCCTGCGCACTCGTGAGCTCGAGCCCGGACGCCGGCAGGGCGGCGACCGCCGACAGCAGCGGCCGGTAGAACAGTCGCTCGTGCAGGCCCCGCACGCGCTGTCGCACGCTCTGCCAGATCTCGCCGAGACGTTCGGCGTCGGGCGCGAGCCCCGAGGCACGAGCGATGCGTCGCATGCCGGCCGCGTCGCGCGGCATGAGGTGGGTTCGTCGCAGCCGTTCGAGCTGCAGTCGGTGCTCGAGCACGCGCAGCAGGCGGTAGTCACGCGAGAACTCGGCCGCCTCTTCACGCCCGACGTATCCGTTGTCGGCGAGGGACTCGAGCGCCGGCAGCGTGCCCTTCTGGTGGATCGCGTCGTCGCTCGCCCCGTGCACGAGCTGCAGCAGCTGCACGGTGAACTCGATGTCGCGCAGGCCGCCCGGCCCGAGCTTCACCTGGTACGCGACCTCGTCGGCCGGGATGAAGTCGGTCACGCGTTCGCGCATGCGCTGCACGGACTCGACGAACCCGTCGCGGCTCGAACTGGTCCAGACCTTGGGGCCCACGCCCGCCGCATACCGGGCACCGAGTTCTGCGTCACCGGCGAGCGGGCGTGCCTTCAGCAGGGCCTGGAACTCCCAGCTCTTGGCCCACCGGTCGTAGTACTGCAGATGCGAGTCGAGCGTGCGCACGAGGGCGCCGTCTTTGCCTTCGGGACGAAGGTTCGGATCGACCTCCCAGAGCAGCGGCTCGATGCCGGGCTCCATGATGACGCGCATGAGGACCATCGCGAGGCGCGTCGCGATCTCGAGCGCACGGGCATCGGACACGACGGAGTCATCGGCGGACTCCCCCACGTAGATCACGTCGACGTCGCTCACGTAGTTGAGCTCCCTGGCGCCGGCCTTGCCCATGCCGATGATCGCCAGCCTCGTCGCCTCGACCTCGGCCGCCGGATACTGGCCGGGTGCGGCTGGAGCACCGTCGGCCCGCGAACTCGCGAGCCGGGCGAGCTTCAGTGCGGCGTCGAGCGTCGCACCCGCGAGGTCGGCGAGGCCCGCCGCGACCGTCTCGACCGCGTCGACGGCGTCGATGCGGGTCAGGTCGTACACCGCGATGCGGGCGAGCAGGCTCCGATACCGGATGCGCAGCGCGGCCGACGCCGACTCGAGCGAGGACCCCGGTGCCGCCCATGCGCTCGTGACCGCGTCGAGAAGCAGCTCGCGCGCCTCGACCACGGTGAACGGCGGGGCCGGCACCTCGTGCAGGAGCGCGAGCTCTGTCGGATGCCGCAGCAGGAAGTCCGCGAACCCACGGGAGGCTCCGACGAGTCGGGCGAAGCGCTCGGCCGAGGCGGCCTGCTCGAGCACCGAGGTGACCTCCTGCGGCGCGCGGGCGTGGAGCCGTTCGGTCGCGATCAGCGCTTCGTCTGGATCGGCGGCGTTCGCGAACGCGGCGAGCAGGTGCTCCTCGTCGAGCGAGGCCGCCTCGGCGAGGGTGCCGAGGCGCGCCGAGGACGCCGACAGCTCGTCGAACCCGGCTCGCGCGAGCCGTGCGAGCGTCGGTGCCTGGCGTGACATCCGGTGCGGGTCAGAGGATCTCGAGGTTGCGCTGCAGCTCGAACGGCGTCACCTGCGTGCGGTAGTCGCGCCATTCGGCCCGCTTGTTCGCCAGTACGTAGTTGTACACCTGCTCGCCGAGCGTCTCGGCGACGAGCTCGGAGCTCTCCATGTACTCGATCGCGTGGTCGAGGCTCGCCGGGAGCGGGCTGTACCCGAGCGCGCGCCGCTCGCTGTCGGTGAGGGCCCAGACGTCGTCTTCGGCCTCGGCGGGCAGTTCGTAGCCCTCTTCGATGCCCTTCATCCCCGCGGCGAGGAGCAGCGAGAACGCCAGGTAGGGGTTCGCGGCCGAATCGATGGCGCGGTACTCGACGCGCGCGCTCTGGCCCTTGTTGGGCTTGTAGAGCGGCACCCGAACGAGCGCGGAGCGGTTGTTGTGCCCCCAGCAGACAAAGCTCGGCGCCTCGTCGCCGCCCCAGAGTCGCTTGTAGGAGTTCACGAACTGGTTCGTGACGGCGGAGATCTCGTGCGCATGCCGCAGCAGTCCGGCGATGAAGTGGCGGCCGATCTTCGAGAGCTGGTACTGCGACCCGGCCTCGTAGAACGCGTTCGCGTCGCCCTCGAAGAGGGAGAGGTGGGTGTGCATGCCGCTGCCGGGGAACTGCGAGAAGGGCTTCGGCATGAACGTCGCGTAGACGCCCTGCTCGATCGCGACCTCTTTGATGACCGTGCGGAAGGTCATGATGTTGTCGGCCGTGGTGAGTGCGTCGGCGTACCGCAGGTCGATCTCGTTCTGCCCGGGGCCGGCTTCGTGGTGGCTGAACTCGACCGAGATGCCGAGGTCTTCGAGCATGCGCACGGAGCGGCGCCGGAAGTCGTGCGCCGTGCCGCCCGGCACGTTGTCGAAGTAGCCCGCGGAATCCACCGGCTGGGGCCCCTCGGGCCCGAACTTCGACGACTTGAGCAGGTAGAACTCGATCTCGGGGTGCGTGTAGAACGTGAAGCCCTTGTCGGCGGCGCGCGCGAGCGTGCGCTTCAGCACGTTGCGGGGGTCGGCGACCGCCGGCTCGCCGTCGGGCGTCGTGATGTCGCAGAACATGCGCCCGGTGGGATCGATGTCACCACGCCACGGCAGCGTCTGGAAGGTCGTCGGATCGGGATAGGCCAGCAGGTCGGACTCGTACGTGCGGCTGAGCCCCTCGATGGCGGAGCCGTCGAAGCCGATGCCCTCGGTGAAGGCTCCCTCGACCTCGGCCGGGGCGATCGCCACCGACTTCAGGGTGCCGACGACGTCGGTGAACCACAGCCTGACGAACTTGACCCCCCGCTCCTCGATCGTGCGAAGTACGAAGTCGCGCTGCTTATCCATCCACACCCTCTCTCGCATCTCTCAGGGTAGCGGTTCCACGTGTCCCCGGCCGCCGCTTCATCCTGCGCGTGTGGAAGACTTGCGACATGTCCGACCAGCCCGAGACCTCATCCGCCGCCGCAACGTCGACCGGTGCCTCGTCACCCGCAGGCGAGTCGGGCGTCGAGACGACGCCGTATGGCGGTGCCGCGGCATCCGGCGGCCCGAGGCGGGTGCGAACGCGCCACTTCCAGAATGCGAAGCGCGACGGCATCAAGATCACGGGTCTCACGAGCTACGACCAGCTGACGGCCCGCATCTTCGACGAGGCCGGCGTCGACTTCCTCCTCGTCGGCGACTCCTCGGGCAACAACGTGTTCGGCTACGAGACCACGCTGCCGGTCACGGTCGACGAGCTCATCCCGCTCACGAGGGCCGTCGCCGGAGCGGTCAAGCGCGCGTTCGTCGTGGCCGACATGCCGTTCGGCTCCTACGAGGTCGGTGGCGAAGAGGCGCTGCACACCGCGATCCGCTTCATGAAGGAGACCGGCGCCCACGCCGTCAAGCTCGAGGGCGGCGTGCGCAGCGCCGAGCAGATCCGCCGCGTCGTGCAGGCCGGCATCCCGGTCATGGCCCACATCGGGTACACGCCGCAGAGCGAGCACGGCCTCGGCGGGCACATCATCCAGGGGCGTGGCGAGGGCGTGCAGCAGTTGCTCGCCGACGCCGAGGCCGTGCAGGACGCGGGCGCCTTCGCGGTGGTGCTCGAGATGGTGCCCTCCGACGCCGCGCGGCAGGTGACCGAGCGACTCGACATCCCGACCATCAGCGTCGGCGCGGGCCCCGACACCGACGGGCAGCTGCTCGTCTGGACCGACTGGGCCGGGCTCACGACCGGGCGCGTGCCGAAGTTCGTCAAGCAGTACGCCGACCTCGCGGGCATCCTCGGCAAGGCGGCCGTCGAGTGGCGCGAAGACGTCGCGAACGGCCAGTATCCGGGGCCCGAGCACAGCTACGAGTGACCGGATGCCGCGAAGCTCAGTCTTCTGCGGCCTCTTCCTCCGACCACTTCGCGCTGTTGGCGCGAAGGATCTCGAGGGCTCGCGCCGCCTCTTCGCGCGTATCGAACGGGCCGACGCGATCGACGGAGGGCGATTGGAAGCCCTGCTCGACGGCGCCCGTCTTGAGGTTGTACCAGAACCGGTGCTCGATATCCTCGGACATAGGCTGATCCTATGCCGAAGGACGCCGCTGGCCACCTGATCCCCGGACGCCTGTCGCCGATGCGCCGGGTTCCCGCCTCCATCCCCCGTCCCGAGTACGTCGGTCGCACGGCGCCCGCGCCGAACACCGCCGGCGACCGGTACACCCCCGACGAGGTCGAACGCGTGCGCGCCGCCGGTCGCATCGCCGCGCAGGCGATCGAGGCCGCGGCATCCGCGATCCGGCCCGGCGTGACGACCGACGAGTTGGACCGCATCGTGCACGACTACGTCGTGGGCCACGGGGCGTACCCGTCGACCCTCGGCTACCGCGGGTACCCGAAGTCCTCGTGCACCTCGGTCAACGAGGTCATCTGCCACGGCATCCCCGACGACACGGTGCTCGAAGACGGCGATCTCGTGAACCTCGACGTGACGGCGTACCTCGACGGCTACCACGGCGACCTCAACCACACCTTCCTCGTCGGCGAGGCGAGCGAACAGGCGTCGCTCCTCGTCGAACGCACCCGGGAAGCGCTCACACGAGGCATCCGCGCGGTCGCCCCCGGCCGGCAGGTCAACGTGATCGGCCGGGCGATCGAGGCGTACGCGAAGCGCTTCGGCTACGGCGTCGTGCGCGACTACACCGGACACGGCGTCGGGCGCGCGTTCCACACCGGCCTCGTCATTCCCCACTACGACGCCCCGCAGTTCGACACGGTCATCGAGCCGGGCATGATCTTCACGATCGAGCCGATGCTCACGATCGGCGGGGTCGAATGGGACGTGTGGGCCGACGACTGGACCGTCGTCACACGCGACCGCTCGCTCACGGCGCAGTTCGAGCACACGCTCGTCGTCACCGAGCGCGGCGCGGAGATCCTGACGCTCCCCTGAACGGCCCGTCGAAGCGGCCGCGATAGTGTGTCGGCATGGCGACCAAGCACGCGATCGGCATCGACATCGGCGGAACGGGCATCAAGGGGGCGATCGTCGATCTCGAGACCGGCGCGCTCGTCAGCGAACGCCGCAAGGTGCGCACCCCCGAAGGCGGTGAACCCGACGGCATCATCGAGGCGACGACCGAGCTCCTCGAGACGATCGGGGCCGACGGCGACATCGACGGGCTCGCGCTCGGCGTGTGCTTCCCGGCGATCGTGAAGCGCGGGCGAACGCTCTCGGCCGCGAACGTCTCCGACAAGTGGATCGGCCTCGCCGCCGAAGAGCGCTTCGAGCAGGCGCTCGGCCGCGACATCCACTTCATCAACGACGCGGATGCCGCCGGCGTCGCCGAACTGCGTTTCGGCGCGGCGGCCGACGTCGACGGACTCGTGATCCTCACGACGCTCGGCACGGGCATCGGGTCGGCGTTCCTCTACGACGGCGTGCTCATCCCGAACACCGAGCTCGGTCACCTCGAGCTCGACGACGACGATGCGGAGCACCGCGCCGCGTACTCGGCGATGGAGCGCGAAGACCTCAGCTGGGAGCAGTGGGCGAAGCGCCTGCAGCGCTACTACGCCCATGTCGAATTCATCTTCTCGCCCGACCTCTTCATCGTCGGCGGCGGCGTCTCCAAGCACCAGGAGCACTTCCTGCCGCTGCTCGACCTGAAGACGCCGATCGTGCCCGCCGTGCACCGCAACAACGCGGGCATCATCGGCGCGGCGGCGCTCGCCATCGGGTAGTCGCGGCGAGGCGCGCGCCCCGCACGGGCGTGGATGTGAGCGGGCCGGCTGATACGCCGGGTTCTGTTCACCGGGCGCTTGCGCGACACCGGCTGGACGACCATCTCTCTCGGAGACACGTTGCCGTGCCCCTCCAGCGGCCTACCCGGGAACGGGACGGGCAGCCCCATCGTTCCCTGTCTGACCTTGCTCCGGACGAGGTTTACCGAGCCGGCCGCGTCACCGCGGCCGCTGGTGGGCTCTTACCCCACCGTTTCACCCTTACCCCGAACTGACGCTCGGGGCGGTCTGCTTTCTGTGGCACTGTCTCGCGGGTTGCCCCGGGTGGGCGTTACCCACCGTCCTGCCCTGCGGAGCCCGGACGTTCCTCGGCATCCGATCGCTCGGATGACGCGGTCGTCTTGCCGACCCGCTCACGGATGCAGCCTACAGGGCGAAGCTGACCGAACCCGGCGTCGGGGTGCGACGAGGCCGGGCCTCGGCGCCGGGGTTCGGCATCCCGACGCCGCAGCTCGGATTTCCGGTCAGATGCCGGATTCCTCGGTGCGCACGAGGATGCGGTCGCATTCGGGGCAGAGCAGCACCTCGTCGGGCGCGGCGCGGCGCACCTGGTCGAGGTCGGACCCCGTGAGCGTGATCGTGCAGCCGCCGCAGGTGCGCTGGCGCAGCAGCGCGGCGCCGACGCCGGCACCTCGGGCGCGGCGCTGCTCGTAGAGGGCGAGGAGCTCGGCCGGGATCTCGCCGGCCACGACGGCGCGGTCGCGCTCGGCACCGTCGCGCTCGACCACGAAGCCGGCGGATGCCTCGTCGCGGGCGGCCTCGAGCGTCGCGGTCTCCTCGGCGATGACAGCCCGCTCGGCGTCGATGGCCGCGACCGCGCGCTCGGCCTCCTCGACGCGTTCCATGACCACGAGCTCTTGGTCTTCGAGGTCGGAGAGCCGCTTCTTGAGCGAGACGAGCTCGGACTCCAGCGCCGCGACGTCCTTCGTGGAGGAGGTGTGCTGCAGCCGCTCGCCGTCGCGCGCGATGCGGGCCTCGACGACCTCGACGTCGGACTCGATGCGCTTGAGCTCGGTGCGGGCGTCTTCGAAGGTGCCGAGCGCCTCGGCGCGACGCGAGCGCACGGCGGTGTCGCGCGTGGCGAGTTCGGCGATCGGAGCCGTCTGCGGCAGGCTGCCGAGCCGATGCGCGATCTGCTGCAGGCGGGTGTCGACCGCCTGGAGGCGCAGAAGTTGCTGCTGGTCGGCCGGGCTTGCCTTCACGTGGTGCTCCTTGTGGGATTCGCGGTGGGAATGGTCATCATTGCACGACCTGGAAGTCCCAGGGGTCGGTGCGCAGTTCGCTGACCCGGATCTCGAGTTCGGGGTGCGCCTCGGCGAGTTGGGCGGCGGCCGCGTCGAGCCAGAGCCACTCGCTCGCCCAGTGCGAGACGTCGATGAGGGCGGGCCCGCCGCCGAGCTTGGACTGCTCGCGGGACTCCGACGCCGGATGGTGGCGCAGGTCGGCGGTGATGTAGACGTCGGCGGCACGCACGGCGGGGTCGCCGAGCAGGGAATCGCCCGCTCCCCCGCAGACGGCGACCGTCTCGACGACATCGTCGAATCCGCCCGCGACGCGGACGCCGGTGGCGGTCGGGGGAAGGAGTTCGGCGAGTCGGCGCGCGAGGCGGCCCAGCGTCGTCGGCTCGACCAGCCGACCGACTCGGCCCAGCCCGTGGCCGAGATCGGCGCCCGGACCGTTGCCCGGCACGATGGGTGCGGACTCGATGAGACCGAGGCGCTCGGCGAGCACCGCGGAGGTGCCGCGCTCGACCACGTCGGCGTTGGTGTGCGCGGCGACGAGGGCGCAGTCGCCGCGGATGAGCCTGGCGATGAGCGAGCCCTTGTAGCGGTCTTCGGCGATCGTGGTGACGCCGCGCAGCAGCAGCGGATGGTGCGCGATCACGAGATCGGCGCCCCACTCGAGGGCTTCGTCGACGGTCTCGCCGACGGCGTCGACCGTGAGGAGCACGCGCTGCACCGTGGCATCCGGAGCTCCGGTGACGAGGCCCACCGAATCCCATTGCTCGGCGCCGGCGACCGGCCAGAGTCGCTCGATCGTGGTGAGGACATCGGCGAGGTCGGCGGGCACGGGCCAAGCCTACCGCCGTGCCGCCGCCGGCGAGCGGGTACGGGCGGCGAGCGTGGACGAGGCGCTGCGGTTCGGATGCCGCGCGATCACGCCTGCGCGGCGCGCGCGCGGAAGCCCGTGAGCAGCACGGCGACGTACTCGCGCAGCATCGGTTCGACCTCGATGCGGAACGCCGCGAGGTCGGGGTACTTCTCGTAGGCGGCGAGCATGCCCACCGACGGGCGGCATGCGGCCCAGGTGCCGCCGACCGCGGTGTTGACCGCTCCGGCGAGGTACGCCCGGCTGCCGTCGTCGGCGGTCACGAGGCCCTCGGTGAGGAGTGTGCCGAGGCGGACCGCGCGCCGGAGCGCACCGCGCTTGTACTCGGCCGCGACGTCGGCCGACACGTTGTGCTCGAGCACGTTCGCCGCGTTGGAGAGCAGTTCGCAGAGCAGCGGCCGTGCGGCGGCCGTGCCGGCGACGACGCCCGCGACGCGTTCGACGGCATCGGGCTCGGCGTCGTCGGCGAGTCCGGCCTCGATCGCGACGAGCCAATCGTCGTACTCGCGTCCGAGCAGCTCGAGCAGCACGGCCTCGCGCGACTCGAAGTAGCGCAGCACGTTGGACTTCGCGAGCCCCACTCGTCGCGCGAGCTCGTTGAGGCTGAGCTCCGCGACGCGGGATGTGGCCAGCAGCGATGCCGCGGTGTCGAGGATCGCGGCCCGTCGCTCGGCTCGCTGCTGCTCGCTCCTCGCCCTGGCGAAGGTCGGCTGAGTCGTCACGGAATCCCTTCTTGCGTAATAGACCGGCGGTCTGTTATGTTCGGAGAACAACAGACCACCGGTTCTATTATCCCCGAAGGGCCTCCCATGTACAACGTCCCCGACCAGACCGGACGGCGATTCGTCGTCACGGGCGCGAACAGCGGCACCGGTCGCGAAGCCGCGAAGCGACTCGCCGGCTCGGGCGCTGAGGTCGTCATGGCCGTTCGCTCCCCCGCGAAGGGCGAGGCGGCGCGCGACGAGATCCTGCGTTCGCACCCCGACGCCCTCCTCGAGGTGCGCCCCCTCGACCTCGCCGACCTCGCGAGCGTGCGCGCCTTCGGCGACGGCATCCTCGCCGACGACAAGCCCCTGCACGTGCTCGTCAACAACGCCGGCGTCATGGTGCCGCCGCGGCGACTCGAGACCGCCGACGGGTTCGAACTGCAGTTCGGCACGAACTTCCTCGGGCCGTTCGCGCTGACGAACCTGCTGCTGCCGAAGCTGCTCGAGGCGCCCTCGCCGCGCGTGGCCACCATGTCGAGCGGCACCGCGAACTGGGGCCGCATCCGCTTCGACGACCTGCAGTCGGCGCGCCGCTATCGCCCGCAGCAGGCGTACGCGCAGTCGAAGCTCGCAGACATGTTCATGGGCCGGCATCTCGCCGCGGCATCCGACGCCCGCGGTTGGGGGTTGCTGTCGGCGATCGCGCACCCGGGCTACACCCGCACGAACCTGCAGACCGCCGGGCGCAACCTCGATCGCACCGAGGAACTGCCGCCGATCCAGCGCACCATCCTGCCCTCGCAGACCGTCGAGACGGGCGCCGAGCCGCTGCTCTTCGCGGCCACGGACCCCGACGCGCGCCAAGGCGCGTACTACGGCCCCGGCGGGGCGCTCGGACTCGTCGGGCCGACCAAGCTCACGCGCTTCCCGCGCACGGCACGCGACCTCGACGTGGCGAGCCGGCTGTGGGCCGCCGCCGAGGAGCTCACGGGCACTCGGCGGCCCGGCTGAGGTACGGCCCACACAGGCCACGGGAACCGCGACGGCCTTCGGTGGGCCCTGCCGGGCTCGAACCGACGACATCCACGGTGTAAACGTGGCGCTCTACCAACTGAGCTAAAGGCCCGTCGCGCGAGCGACGCATCCGCCATGCTATCGCGAGCCGCGGATGCCGCGACGCGGCCGCAACCGGCCGATGACATCAGTTCGAGCCGAGCGTCGCGAGAGCCTCGCGGTACTGCTCGATGCTGCGCGGCTCGCCGGGCGCCGTGGCGAAGCTCGCCCGGATCAGGCCGGCGGCGTCGATGACGAAGGTGGCTCGCGCCGCGTGCCCGCGCTCCTCGAGGAACGCGCCGTAGGCCCGGGCGACCTCGCCGTGCGGCCAGAAGTCCGCGAGCAGCGGGAAGGCGTACCCCTGCTCCTCGGCCCACGCGCGCAGGGCGAACTTCGAATCGACCGAGACGCCGAGCAACTGCACGCCGCGCTCCTCGAAGAGGCCGAGGTCGTCGCGGAGCGCGCAGAGTTCGCCCTGGCACGTGCGCGAGAAGGCGAGCGGGAAGAAGACGAGCACCACGGGCGACACGCCGCGGAAGGCGTCGAGCGAGACCGTGCCCCCGTGCTGGTCCTGCAGGCTGAAGGGAGGGGCGGGCGTGCCCTGGGGAAGAATCGTCATGGTGTCGCATCCCGGTTCGGATCGGCGGCCGCGGGGCGTGCGCCGCGGGTGTGCGGCGCCAGCCTATCCCCCGCGATACGGTCGTAGAATCACTAGGATGGCGTGGTGCCATGCGACCGCGAGGCGGTCCGCCTCGACGTGAGCACCCCCACACCCCAGCGGTCACGAGCCGCAGAAGAGAGAGGTCGAGTGTGACTGTCAACGACCAGGACCCCTACTCCGTCGAGGCATTGGACTCCGACCCGGATGAGACATCCGAGTGGGCGGAGTCCCTTGACGCCCTCGTCGCGCAGAAGGGACATCAGCGTGGCCGCGAGATCATGCTGAGCCTGCTCAAGCGTTCGAAGGAACTGCACCTCGGCGTGCCCATGGTTCCCACGACCGACTACCTGAACACCATCGCGCCCGAGAACGAGCCCGAGTTCCCCGGCGACGAGGACATCGAGCGCCGGTACCGCGCCTGGCTGCGCTGGAACGCCGCGGTGCTCGTGCACCGTGCCCAGCGCCCCGACATCGCCGTCGGCGGTCACATCTCCACCTACGCGGGCGCCGCATCGCTCTACGAGGTCGGCCTCAACCACTTCTTCCGCGGTCAAGACCACCCCGGCGGCGGCGACCAGGTCTTCTTCCAGGGTCACGCCTCCCCCGGCATGTACGCCCGCGCGTTCCTCGAGGGGCGTCTCAGCGACACCGACCTCGACGGCTTCCGTCAAGAGAAGTCCCGGGCCCCGCACGGGCTCTCCTCCTACCCGCACCCGCGTCTCATGCCCGAGTTCTGGCAGTTCCCGACCGTGTCGATGGGCCTCGGCCCGATCAACGCGATCTACCAGGCGCAGCTGAACCGCTACCTCACCAACCGCGGCATCAAGGACGCCTCCGACCAGCAGGTCTGGGCGTTCCTCGGCGACGGCGAGATGGACGAGGTCGAGAGCCGCGGTCAGCTCCAGGTCGCCGCGAACGAGGGTCTCGACAACCTCAACTTCGTGATCAACTGCAACCTGCAGCGCCTCGACGGACCGGTGCGCGGCAACGGCAAGATCATCCAGGAGCTCGAGAGCTACTTCCGCGGCGCGGGCTGGAACGTCATCAAGGTCGTCTGGGGCCGTGAGTGGGACGACCTGCTCGCCCGCGACCACGACGGCGCGCTGCGCAACCTCATGAACGTCACGCCCGACGGCGACTACCAGACGTACAAGACCGAATCCGGCGCGTACGTGCGCGAGAACTTCTTCGGTCGCGACCCGCGCGCACTCGAGCTCGTGTCGCACCTCAGCGACGACGAGGTCTGGGGCCTCAAGCGCGGTGGCCACGACTACCGCAAGATCTACGCGGCGTTCAAGGCGGCCACCGAGCACAAGGGCCAGCCCACGGTCATCCTCGCGAAGACCATCAAGGGCTACGGCCTCGGCAAGTCCTTCGAGGGGCGCAACGCGACGCACCAGATGAAGAAGATGACCCTCGACAACCTCAAGGGCTTCCGCGACGAGATGCGCATCCCCATCTCCGACGCGCAGCTCGAGGAGAACCCGTACCTGCCGCCGTACTATCACCCGGGCCAGGACGACGAGGCGATCCAGTACCTCCAGGAGCGTCGCCGCGCCCTCGGCGGGTATGTCCCCGAGCGCCGCACGAAGCACGTCGAGATCTCGCTGCCCGACGACTCGGCCTACGCGATCTCGAAGAAGGGCTCCGGCACGCAGGAGATCGCCACGACCATGGCGTTCGTCCGGCTGCTGAAGGACCTCATCCGCTCGAAGGACTTCGGCCACCGCATCGTGCCGATCATCCCCGACGAGGCCCGCACGTTCGGCATCGACGCCTTCTTCCCGACGGCGAAGATCTACAACCCGAACGGCCAGCACTACACCTCGGTCGACCGTGAACTGCTGCTCGCCTACAAGGAGAGCCCGCAGGGCCAGATCGTGCACGTCGGCATCAATGAGGCGGGCGCGTTCGCGGCGTTCACGAACATCGGCACGTCGTACGCGACGCAGGGCGAACCGCTCATCCCGGTCTACGTCTTCTACTCGATGTTCGGCTTCCAGCGCACGGGCGACGCCATGTGGGCCGCGGGCGACCAGATGGCGCGCGGCTTCATCATCGGCGCGACCGCCGGCCGCACCACGCTCACCGGTGAGGGCCTGCAGCACGCCGACGGCCACTCGCCGCTCCTGGCCTCGACCAACCCGGCCGTCGTCAGCTACGACCCGGCGTACGGCTACGAGATCGGGCACATCATGCGCGCCGGCCTCGAGCGCATGTACGGCGGCTCGCACGCCGACCCGAACGTCATGTACTACCTGACGGTGTACAACGAGCCGATCGTTCAGCCCGCCGAGCCCGAGGGCGTCGACGTCGACGGCATCCTCCGCGGCATCCACAGGGTCGCCGCCGGCAACGGCAACGGCCCGACCGCGCAGATCCTCGCATCCGGTGTCGCGGTGCCCTGGGCGCTCGAGGCCCAGCAGCTCCTCGCCGAGGACTGGGGCGTCTCGGCCGACGTCTGGTCCGTCACGAGCTGGGCCGAGCTGCGACGCGACGGCATCGCCGCCGACGAGCACAACTTCCTGAACCCCGATGCCGAGCCGCGCGTGCCCTACGTGACGTCGAAGCTCTCGGGCGCAGCGGGTCCGTTCGTCGCGGTGTCCGATTACATGCACGCCGTCCCCGATCAGATCCGCGCCTACGTGCCCGGCGACTTCGCGACGCTCGGCGCCGACGACTTCGGCTTCTCCGACACGCGCGCCGCGGCCCGCCGGTTCTTCAAGATCGACGGACCGTCGGTCGTGGTCCGCGCCCTCGAGCAGCTCGTCGCGCGCGGTGAGCTCGACACCTCGGTTCCGGCGCAGGCAATCGAGAAGTACCGCCTGCACGACGTCAACGCCGGCACGACCGGCTCCGCCGGCGGCGAGAGCTAGCAGAAGGTGGCGAAGCCCCGTACCAAGGACGAGACCCTCGCGTGGTTGCGAACCATCGCGGGTGAACTGTCGACCCAGACGCTGAAGCGCCTGGAGGACAACCTGTCCTGGTACGGGGACATGCCCCCGAGCCGACGCTCGGCCGTGGGCCTCGTGGCCCAGGCCGGCATCTCGTCGTTCATCGCCTGGTTCGAAGATCCTCAGTCGACACCGTGGATCGCGGCCGACGTGTTCGGCGCGGCCCCACGCGAACTGCTGCGCTCAGTGAGCCTGCAGCAGACGCTGCAGCTCATCCGCGTCACCGTCGAGGTCGTCGAGGACCGCGTGAAGGACGGCGGCGAGCCGTTGCGCGAGGCGATCCTCCTCTACTCCCGCGAGATCGCGTTCGCCGCGGCCGACGTCTACGCGCGTGCCGCCGAGGCCCGTGGACTGTGGGATGCGCGCCTCGAGGCGCTCGTCGTCGACTCGATCCTCTCGGGCGAGTACGACGACGAGCTCCCGAGCCGCATCGCGGCTCTGGGCTGGCACGGGCACGGCGAGGTCGCGGTGCTCGTCGGCACGGCGCCCAAGCAGCTCGACGTCGACCACGTGCGACGGGTCGCCCGGCACATGCAGGCCGACGTGCTCATCGGCGTGCAGGGCAATCGCCTCGTGCTCGTCATCGGCCGCTCCGAGCATCTCGGCCGGCAGCCCGACGAGGTCGGCACCTCCCCCGCGATGTCCTTCATGGAGTTCGCCACGCAGCTCGAGGGACACTTCGGCCCGGGTCACCTCGTGCTCGGCCACGAGGTGCCGAACCTCGTCGACGCATCCAAGAGCGCGAAGGCGGCCCTCGCGGGGTTCGCCGTCGCCCGCTCCTGGCGGCACGCGCCGCGGCCGGTGCACGCCGACGATCTGCTGCCCGAGCGCGCGCTCGCCGGCGACCCGTTGGCCAGGGCGACGCTCGTGCACCGCATCTACCGTCCGCTCCAGGCGCACTCGACCGAGCTGCTGACCACGCTCTGGAGCTACCTCGACAACGGCCGCTCGCTCGAGGCCACCGCCCGCGAACTCTTCGTGCACCCGAACACGGTGCGCTATCGCCTGAAGCGCGTCTCCGACGTGATCGGCTGGGACGCCACCGGCGCTCGCGAAGCGCTGATCCTCCAGTCGGCGCTCATCATCGGGTCGATGAGCGACCACGAGCACCCCCCGCGACGACGCACGAACTGACGCCTCGCCGCCGCCGCCGTCGTTCGCTCCGAACTTCGGCCGCCCCCCATGCTGTGTGACGCGCACAAAGCTTCTTCGAAGAGCTTGTCGCATCGACACACACGTCGGCCACCGGTCGTTGGCAGACTAGGGGACGTGATCGTCGTCGTCTGCCCTGGTCAGGGCTCGCAGACCCCCGGATTCCTCTCCCCCTGGATCGTCGACCCCTCGCGGGCCGAGCGTCTGGCGGCCTACTCCGAGGCGGCCGGTGTCGACCTCGCGCTGCACGGCACCGAGAGCGACGCCGAGACCATCCGCGACACGGCCGTCGCGCAGCCGCTCATCGTCGCGGCGGGCCTGCTCACGCTCGACGCGCTCCTGGCCGACGGCCGCGATGCGCGCATCGGCGGCATCGCCGGACACTCCGTCGGCGAGATCACGGCCGCCGCCGGTGCGGGCGTGCTCAGCGCCACCGACGCCATGCGCTTCGTGGGCGAGCGCGGCCGGGCCATGGCGCATGCGGCGGCGCAGACCCCGACCGGCATGAGCGCCGTGCTCGGCGGCGACGAGACCGCGCTGCTCGCCCGATTCGAGGAGCTCGGGCTCGAGCCCGCGAACTTCAACGGCGGCGGCCAGATCGTGGTCGCCGGCGCCGTCGACGCGCTCGACACGCTGAAGGCCGAGCCCCCGGCCGGCTCGCGCGTGATCCCCCTGCAGGTCGCTGGGGCCTTCCACACGCGCTACATGCGCCCAGCGGTCGAGCACCTCACGTCGGTCGCCGCGACGCTGGCTCCCGCGGACCCCGCGCAGACGCTCTGGACGAACCGCGACGGCAGCACCGTGGCATCCGGGTCGGCGTTCGTCGACCTGCTCGTCGGCCAGGTCTCCTCGCCGGTGCGCTGGGACCTCTGCATGGGCTCGTTCGCCGAGGCGGGCGTGACCGGCATCATCGAACTCGCGCCGGCCGGCGCCCTCGTCGGCCTCGCCAAGCGTGCGCTGAAGGGCGTGCCGACCGTCGCGGTGAAGACACCCGACGACCTGCCGGCCGCCATCGAGCTCATCGAGCAGGCCGCCTGACGCGGCGCCGTCCACGAGAGAATGTCGAACATGACCAAGCCCACCCTGCAGCAGTCGCACGGCCCCGCCTACACCCGCATCTACGCCGTCGGCGCCGCCCGCGGCGAGAATGCCGTGCCCAACGACGACCTCGTCGGGCCGATCGACTCCTCAGACGAGTGGATCCAGCAGCGCACCGGCATCATCACGCGAACGCGTGCCGGCGCCGAGGTCTCGGCGCTCGACCTCGCGACCGACGCCGCACGCGAGGCGATCGAGAAGTCGGGCGTCGCTCCCGAGCTCATCGACCTCGTGATCATCGCGACGATCTCGAACGTGCGGCAGACGCCGTCGATGGCGGCCGTCGTCGCCGATCGGGTCGGCTCGAACCCGGCCGCGGCCTACGACACGAACGCGGCCTGCGCCGGCTACGCCTACGCGGTCGCCCAGGCCGACGCCCTCATTCGCACCGGCGTCGCGCACTACGCGCTCGTGATCGGCGCCGAGAAGCTCTCCGACGTGGTCGACCCGACCGACCGCTCGATCTCGTTCCTCCTCGGCGACGGCGCGGGCGCCGTGGTCATCGGCCCGAGCGACTTCCCCGGCATCGCCCGCACGATCTGGGGCTCCGACGGGTCGAAGGCCGGCGCGGTCGGCATGAACGCCACCCTCACCGAGTTCCGCGACGGCGCGGCCGAATGGCCGACGCTCCGCCAGGAGGGCCAGACGGTCTTCCGCTGGGCGGTCTGGGACATGGCGAAGGTCGCCAAGCAGGCGCTCGACGCGGCCGGCGTCACGGCGGCCGACCTCGCCGCGTTCATCCCGCACCAGGCGAACATGCGCATCATCGACGAGTTCGCGAAGCAGCTGAAGCTGCCCGAGTCGGTCGTCATCGCGCGCGACATCGCCACGACCGGCAACACCTCGGCCGCATCCATCCCGCTCGCGACGCACCGTCTGCTCGACGAGCACCCTGAGCTTTCCGGGGGCCTCGCCCTCCAGATCGGCTTCGGCGCCGGCCTCGTGTTCGGCGCCCAAGTGGTGGTTCTGCCCTGAACCGCCGACCCCTGTCCATCTAGACTGGCTCTCGGTCAAAACGAGACACCCATCAAGGAGAAGAACCCATGGCATTGTCCACCGAAGAAGTGCTTGCCGGCCTGGCCGAGCTCATCAACGACGAGACCGGCATCGCGACCGACACGGTTGAGCTGGGCAAGTCGTTCACCGACGACCTCGACATCGACTCGATCTCGATGATGACCATCGTGGTCAACGCCGAAGAGAAGTTCGACGTCAAGATCCCCGACGAAGAGGTCAAGAACCTCAAGACCGTCGGCGACGCCGTCGACTTCATCGTCAAGGCCCAGGCCTAGTCGCTGCGTGGAGCGGGCCGCGGCATCGCCCGGCCCGCTCGATCAGTTCGCCCGTTCCTCCCATCGGAGTGTTTCTCGTATGACCAAGAAGATCGTGATCACGGGCATCGGCGCGACCTCGCCGCTCGGCGGCACCGCCCGTGACAGTTGGAAAGCCCTGCTCGCCGGCGAGTCCGGCACCCACAGCCTCGAGCACGACTGGGTCGAGCAGTACGACCTGCCCGTGCGGTTCGCCGCCGAGGCGAAGGTGCGCCCCGAAACGGTGCTCGAGCGTCCCGTCGCGAAGCGGCTCGACCCGTCGAGCCAGTTCGCCCTCATCTCCGCCATGGAGGCCTGGGCCGACGCGGGTGCCCCCGAGGTCGCCCCCGAGCGGCTCGGCGTCGACTACGCCACCGGCATCGGCGGCATCTGGACCCTGCTCGACGCGTGGGACACCCTGCGCGAGCGCGGTCCCCGCCGCGTGCTGCCCATGACCGTGCCGATGCTCATGCCCAACGCGGCATCCGCGGCCATCTCGATGCACTTCCACGCGCGCGCCTTCGCGCGCACGGTCGCCTCGGCCTGCGCCTCGAGCACCGAGTCCATCGCGAACGCCTACGAGCACCTGCAGCTCGGGCTCGCCGACGTCGTCATCGCGGGCGGCTCCGAATCCGCGGTGCACCCGATCACGCTCGCCTCGTTCTCGTCGATGCAGGCGCTCTCCAAGCGCAACGACGACCCCGAGCACGCATCGCGCCCCTACAGCGTCGACCGCGACGGCTTCGTCATGGGCGAGGGGGCGGCGAGCCTCGTCATCGAGACCGAGGAACACGCACTCGCCCGCGGCGCGCACATCTACGCCGAGCTCGCCGGCGGTGCCGTGAGCGCGGACTCGTACCACATCACCGCCAATGACCCCGAGGGGCGCGGCGCGAGCCGTGCCGTGCTCGACGCGCTCGCGCAGGCAGGTGCGACGCCCGACGAGGTCACCCACATCAACGCGCACGCGACGAGCACGCCCGTCGGCGACATCGCCGAGTACACCGCGCTGCACAGCGTGTTCGGCGACCGGGTGCACGAGATCCCCGTCTCGGCGACCAAGGCGTCGACCGGCCACCTGCTCGGCGGCACCGGTGCGCTCGAGGCCGTCTTCACGGTGCTCGCGCTGCAGGATCGCCTCGCGCCGCCGACGATCAACCTCACCGAGCAGGACCCGGCGATCCCGCTGCTCGTCTCCGGCGAGGCGCAGCCGCTCGGCGATGGCCCGCAGCTCGCCATCTCGAACTCGTTCGGCTTCGGCGGGCACAACGCGGTCGCCGTGTTCCGCTCGGTGTAACGCACGACCCACGAGCGGATGCCGCGGCATCCGCTGCAGGCGAAGACCCCGGTGTCATCCGACACCGGGGTCTTCTCGTCGACGGTCCGCGGGTTTCGTTCGTGCGCTCACCGGGAAGCTCTCATCCGACGGCGCGGGACGCCAGCACGCGGGCCGAGGCTCTGCTCACCCCACCTGGTGCAACCAGACGACGGGAGCGAAGTCGCTCGCATGGCGGAAGGGCTCGAGCTCATCGTCCCAGGCCTGTCCGAGGGCGAGCCGGAGTTCGCGGTGGAGCTCGACCGGGTCGGCGCCGGCGATCTCCATGGCGTAGCGGATGCGATCCTCGCCGATGACGGTGTTGCCTGCGACATCCGTCTGGGCGAAGTACACGCCGAGCTCGGGGGTGTGCATCCAGCGTGCACCGTCGGAGCCGGGCGTGGGGTCCTCACTCACCTCGTAGCGCAGCTGCTCCCACCCGCGGAGGGCGGATGCGATGCGCGCGCCGCTGCCGGCGTCGCCCTCCCAGTGGAACTCCGCACGCATGAGGCCGCGATAGACGGGCTGCTCGCTCCAGTCGAAGTTCACCGCCGTGCCGAGGGCTCGACCAGCGGCCCACTCGACATGCGGGCACAGCGCGCGCGGTGCAGAGTGCACGAACAGCACTCCTTGCGCGGGGCGCACGACCCGCGACAACGTCTCTGCCATCTCCGTCTCCGTTCTCGAGGTGCGTCTTCCCCTACGACCTCGGAACCTGCGGATGGCGGTATGTGTTCGATTGTGGACGGCGAGCCGTCATCCGCGATTATGCCCCGGATCGGCCGATCTGACAAGGTTCGCCGCACCGGTCGGGATGATCGCCTCGCACCGGGCGAGAACCGTATGCTCGGTGAAGAGTTCCGGATCCGTTCCGCGTTGCGCTGCGACATCCGTTCCGCAAGCATCCTGAAGGAGGCGCCATGGCCGTTCGCGACGCGCTGCTCGTGCTGTTGTCGATGGGCCCGGCATACGGGTTCGCCCTGCACGGCGGGCTGACCGAGCGGACCGGGGCGCGGCGGTCGGTCAACGTCGGCCAGACCTACGCCACGCTCGAGCGCCTCACCAAGCAGGGCCTCATCGAACCGGCCGGCAGCACCGACGACGGGCTGCCGCTGCACCGCCTCACGTCGTCGGGTCGCGCCGCCTCGGCTGCCTGGCTGAACGGCGCGGATGCCTCGGGCGCAGACCCGTGGGACGAGAGCGTGGATCGCGTGCTCATCTCCTGCTCGCTCCCCCGGTTCGACGCGGACTCCGTCGTCGAGGCCGAGCTCGACCGGTGGCGGATCCGGCGCGATGACGCGGCGTCGCGCGCCGAGTCGGCCGTCGCCGCGGCGCACGCGGCAGAGGCCGATGCGGGCGGCTCCGGCCCGGAGCACCGGCTCGTCGCGCTCGCAGCCCGCGCCGAGGTCGCCCGCGCCGAGAGCGCCATCGCCTGGCTCGAGGCCGTTCGCGAGGGCTCGGCTTCGGCCGCACTCGCATTCGAGCCGAGCACGGAGCGCCCGAGGCGCGGACGTCGACCGGGCAGGGCCGCGGCAGAGGCATCCGTCGACGCCGAGGCATCCGCCGATCTCTCGCTTCAGGACTCGGCCGCACCGTAGCTGTCGACGACCTCGAGGTCGAGCGGGAAGCCGACCGGGAAGCCGCCGAACAGCAGCCGGCCGGCCGTCACCGCCGACGTGCGCACGGCCTCGGCCACCTCGTCGGCCAGCGCCTTCGGCGTGTGCACGATGATCTCGTCATGGAGGAAGTACACGAGATGCGGTGCGGCCTCGAACACCGGGCCGGATGCCGCAGCCGGGGCGATCTCGGCGACGCGACGTTCACCCAGGTCGTGCAGCTTGGCCCTGAGGTCGGCCATCCAGCAGAGGGCCCACTCGGCCGCGCTGCCCTGCACGACGAAGTTGCGCGTGAACCGCCCCCAGTCGCGGGCCGAGGACCTGGCCCGCCGCTCGTCGGCCGCGGTCGCCTCCGGCTGGCTCGCGCGCGACTGGGTCTGCCGCCATTCCGCCGGTGGCAGCGGCGAGGACCGGCCGAGCAGCGTCGTGACCGGCAGGCCGCGTTCGCCGTCGCGCGCTGCAGCGTCGACGAGGTGCATCGCCTTCGGGAAGGCGCGGGCGAGTCGTGGCACGAGGCGCCCGCTGTCGCCGGTGGTCGCGCCGTACATCGCGCCCAGGATCGCGATCTTGGCCTCGTCGCGCGTGCCGACGACTCCGGCGTCGACGAGGCCGCGGTAGAGGTCGCGCCCGTGGCCGGCGCGCTCCATCGCCTCGTCGCGCGCCATGCCGGTGAGCACGCGCGGCTCGAGCTGCGCCGCGTCGGCGACGACCAAGGTCCATCCGGGGTCGGCGACGACCGCGCCGCGCACGAGCTTCGGCAGTTGGAGCGCGCCGCCGCCCGACGTCGCCCAGCGCCCGGTGGCCGTGCCGCCCGGCACGTACTCGGGGCGGAAGCGATCGTCGCGCACCCACTCGTCGAGCCAGGTCCAGCCATTGGCGCTCAGCAGCCTCGCGAGCTTCTTGTAGGCCATGAGGGGCTCGATCGCCGGGTGGTCGTGCTCGCGCAGTTCCCATCTGGAGGTCGAGTTCGTCGGCACGCCCGCCGAACGGAGCGCCCGCAGCACGTCGACCTGGGAGTCGAGGTTCAGCGCGGGGGCGTCGAGCGCCGTTCGCACGACGTCGGCCACCTGCTCCATGCGCGCGGGCTTGCGCCCGGGTGACGGGCGCGCGCCGAGCTCGCCCTCGAGCACCGACTCGTGCACCCGGCGACTCCACGGCAGGCCGGCCGCGCTGAGCTCTGCGCCGATGAGCGCCCCGGCGGATTCGGCTGCGACGAGGAGCCTGAGCGCCGCCGGCGCCGTGCTCGCCTCGACGAGCGCCGTCTGCCTGCGGTGTTCTTCGACGACGGATGCCGCGGAGGGATCGCGGTCTCGATCGCCGAGTGCGTGCTCGCGCGGGGTCGAGGTGCCGGGCTCACCGGCGCCGCCGCTCGTCTCGGCGCTCGCCGTCCCCACGCTCGCCGCTCGCCCACCGGCGTCGAAGTCGTCGAGGTCGAAGAGGGTCTCGTGGGCCGACCCGGTCGCGACCGGCGTGACGTCGGTTGCGACCGTCGGGCCCGGCGGGAGCCAGGACGGGGCCGGCTGCGCACCGCGAGCGCGGACGTCTGCGGTGAACGTCGAATGATCGAGGATGGCCCCGGCGAGCCGGAGGTCGTGGCACCGTGCGAGCCGCACCCCGCTCGCGAGGAGCGCCGGGTACCACCGGCGGGTGTCGGACCAGACCCAGCGTGGAGCGGACTCGGACTCGAGACGGCGGAACTCCGCCGCAGCAGCCTCGGGTCGCGCCGCAGCCAGCACGTCGTCGGGGTGCGCCGCGTCGACGAACTGCACGCGACCGTCGCCGCCGACGCCCACGGCGATCTGCATGCCCCCATTCTCCTCGGCGGCACCGACATGGGCATCGCCGGCGACCACGCCGGGCTTGACGAGCGGATGTCGGTGGGCGAGGGCAGGATCGGACGCATGCACGAGCAGATGGACGGCCGATGGTCACGGTGAACTTCCGGTGCGGGCACGGCGCAGTGCGCGACGAACCCGGGGTGCTCGCCATGCGCCGCCCCTGTCCGCTCTGCATGCTCATCGGCGAGACGCAGCGCTCGCGCGCCGAACTGCTCCGCAGGGTCGCGCCGGCCCAGCGCGCCAGGCTGGCGGGCGAGACGCGCATCGGCGCCGAATACGACTGGCGCTGCACGCGAGGGCACGACCGCTACCGCGCCACGGTGAGCGAGGTGCTCACCTCGACCGGCTGCGCCAAGTGCCGCGCCGGCGCCGTGGCTCCCGCGCCCCTGCGCGAAGCGGGCGTCGCCTTCATGAAGCCGGGCCTGCGCACGGGCACGTCGATGACCGAGCAGCGCCTGCGCGCGATGCTCGGCGAACGCGTCCGCCTGCACCATCGGGTGAACGCCGTGCACATCGCCCGCACGTTCTACGGGCGTCGGGAGGTCTGGCCCGACATCCTGGTGCCGCAGCTGCGCATCGCCGTCGAGTACGACGACGCCGGCCGATCACGGCGCGCGCATCTCGGACTCAAGGAGGCGTCCGACCTCGAGAAGGACGAGGCGCTCAACGAGGTCGGCTGGGAGGTCATCCGAATCCGTGCCGGCGGACTGGAGTCGCTCGGCGCGAACAGCATCGTGTGCCGTTCGCTCACCGCCGCGGTCGTCGATGCCGTCGTCGACCGCATGCGCGAACTGCGCGGCGATGCCGCGGTCGAGGCGGTCACCGTCGCGGCATCCGAAGCCTCCTGACCCCGCCCCGCACCTGTGGAGAACGGCCTCCCGAGCGCACGCGGCCCGGTAGAGTTGCTGAACCCGTGCACGCCCCCGCACGAGCCCCTGCGCGCAGAAAGGCCTGTGGATGCTCCTCCCGTTCCTCATCGTCGGCGGTATCGGCCTCGTGCTGCTGCTCATCTCGTTGATCCTCGGGGACATCCTCGACCACTTCGACGTCGGCGACGGGGCGATCTCCGGAACGGCGCTCTCGGTCGGCCTCGTGGTGTTCGGCGCGTCCGGCGCGCTCACGGCCACCTCCGGACTCGACATCGTCTGGGCGTACGTGCTCGCGATCGTGCTCGGCATCGTCGCCTACGTGTTCTCGGCCCTCGTCGTGCGCAACCTCACGAACAGCTCCGACGGGGTGCCCGCCTCCGCGCTCGGCCTCACGGGCGTGGCCCGGTCCGACATCTCGCCCGCCGGCGGCGAGGTGAGCCTCGACGGCCCGGGCGAGATCGAGCGTCGCCTCGCGTTCTCCGACGAGCCGATCCCCGAGGGCACGCGCATCGTGGTCGTCGAGCACGCCGGCAGCCGCGTCAAGGTCGTCGCCGGCTGACGGCGACCCCGCCGCCCACAACGCTCGTTCCCGCACCCGGCGGGCATCACGACCCCAACCCGAAAGGCATCATGTTGCTGGACTCGACCACGATCCAGGTGATCTCGATCATCGCGATCGTCATCGCCCTGCTCGCCCTCCTCGTCTTCATCGCCCGTCGCATCCGCCGGGTCCCGCCGAACGAGGCGCTCGTGATCGTCGGGCGCGGCGCCGGTCGCCGCGACCCCGACACCTCGTCGGGGCAGCGCGTGGTGATCGGCGGGCGCACGTTCGTCTGGCCCATCCTGCAGCAGGGCTTCTCGATCTCGCTCGAGCAGCGCCAGATCGGCATCACCGTCGAGGGCGTCGACAAGCACCGCATCAAGATCGCGATCAAGGCCTCGATCAACTTCAAGGTCAGCGGCACCGAAGACGGCGTGCGGCGGGCCGCCCAGCGCTTCCTCTCGCAGCAGGGCACGCTGACCGACATCATCCGCGAGTCGCTCGAGGGCTCGCTGCGCTCGATCGTCGGCGACATGACCATCGAGCAGATCATCTCCGACCGCAAGAGCCTCTCCGACCGTGTCGTCGCCGAGACGAAGACCGACCTCGTCGAACAGGGCCTGCAGGTCGACCTGCTGAACATCTCCGACATCTCGACCCCCGGCAGCGACTACCTCGCGAACCTCGGCCGCGCCGAGGCCGCCCGTGCCCGCCAGGTCGCCGAGGTCAGCGAGGCCGAGGCCGCGCGTGTGAGCGAATTCGCCCGCATCGACGCCGCCGAGCAGGTCGCCGAGCGCCAGAAGGCGCTGAGCCTCCGACAGGCCAACATCAAGGCCGAGACCGACCGCGCGAACGAGAACGCCGCAGCCGCCGGCCAGCTCGCCAAGGCCGAGCAGGACAAGCTCGTCGCCGTGCAGGAACGCGACGCCCTCTCCGAGCAGGCGCTCGTCACGCAGGAGCGGCTCGACATCGAGATCCGCAAGCCCGCGGAGGCCGAGGCGTACGCCGAAGTGCAGCGGGCCACGGCCCAGCGTGACGCCACGAACGCCTCGACCGAGGCCGAGGCGTTCAAGCGCACGAAGATCGCCGAGGCCAACAAGGTGGCCGCCGTGCAAGACGCCGAGGCCAGCGCCACCGCCGTGCGGTTCGCCGGTGAGGCCGAGCGCGACCGTCAGGTCGCCCTTGCGGCCGGTATCCGTGCCGACGGTGAGGCGCGCGCCGCAGCCGTGCAGGCCGAGGGTCTCGCCGAGGCGACGGCCATCGATGCCAAGGCCGAGGCGCTCAAGAAGTACGGCGAGGCCGCCCTCGCCCAAGAGATCATCTCGCGTCTGCCAGAGATCGTCCGTGCCGCGGCCGAGCCGATCTCGAACATCGACACGCTCACGGTCGTCTCGACCGACGGCGCGAGCGCCGTCACCAAGACGGTCGGTCAGGTGCTCGGCGAGGGCACCGAGGTCGTGAAGTCGCTCACCGGCCTCGACCTCAGCACGATCCTCTCGGGGTTCGCCGGAGCAAACCTCGCCAAGGGCGGCGAGTCCACCGCGAAGTAACTGGGTACAGATGGGCGAAGCGCCGGATGCCGCGCATCCGGCGCTTCGTCGTGACCGAGCGGGCGTCGCCGTGCGGCGACGCCCGCTCGGTCAGCTGTGGGCGTCCACGATCGCGGCGTGCAGTTCGAGCAGCGGCGCGGTGCGTTCGGCAGGACCACGACCGAACCCGCACTCGGTCGCGACGCCGAAGCGATCGAGCACGCTCGAGGCCGCGACGATGCGGCGCTCGGCACCCTCGACGCCGTCTTCGTGATGCAGGAGCCCGAGGTCGAGCTCGGTCTCGGCCGGAAGCGCGAGATCCGCGAGCGGCGCGAAGTACGCCTCGTCGTCGCGCTCGATCGGCACCGGGATGTGGAACCAGTCCACCGGGCGCGGGGATGCCTCGATGACGCCGCGGATCACGGATGCGAGGGTGCCCGCGTCCTTCGGCTGCACGAAGTGCGCCTCCTCGACGTCGCCGTAGCAGAGGTGGAATCCCACGTGCACGTCGTCGGGAACCGCAGCGATCTGACGCACGGCCCGGTCGACGACCCCGGCGAGCAGGTCGTCGCCCCACCCGGCGCTGAGCGGCACGCCGCCGACCTCGGCGCGATCGAGGATGCCGAACTCGACCGCGGCATCCCACTGGATCGCCAGATCCTCATGCGGGATCGCGGCGGCGATCCGGGCGACCTCGGCGAACAGGGCGCTCTCGTAGGCCGGCTCCACCGCGGCGCGGTCCTGCGGCACGACGAAGGCACCGACGACGCCGACCGGCGTCGGGATCGAGACCTGGAAGCGGACGCCGGCCGGAATGACCCCTTCATCGCGAAGAGCGACGAACGTCGAGTACGACTCGATCGCGGCAGCCGCATACCCGAGGTTCGGGAACCGCAGATCGCCGGGAGCGACGCTGCCGTCGAGTTCGAACGGGCGAAGGTCGAACATGCCTCGGAGCTTGAACGGCAGCTCCGCGCCGACCCGACGCAGGCCGGGGGTCTCGTCGAGGCGGAACGTCTGGAACTGGATCCAGTAGAACCGCTCGCCGACCTCCCCATCGGGGATGCGGCCGGCGCGATCACCGAGGTGCGCCGCGACGATGCGGAAGACGGATTCGGCGTCGGGCTGGTTGATGCTGCCGACGAAGTGGGCGTTGGTGACGGTGACCATGCGGTGCTCCTTCGAGCGGGAGCCGTCATGCGCGACTCCTCGGATAACGGAATCGCAGGCGTGTCCGGAATCGGACGCGAGGCCTCGCTGTGCGCACTGCCGGGCCAGACTAGCACCCGGATCGGGCCTGTTTCCCGCATGTGCGGCCTCGTCCGACGCGCGCGCGGAGGCGGTTCCTGCCAGTCTGGACGCATGGTCGAAACTCTCCTCGTCATGGTCGGCGCGTTCGCGGTGATCGCCCTCGCCACGCTGGTCGGGCCGCGCCTGGGCATCGCCTCGCCCCTGATCCTGGTGGCGGTCGGCATCGCGGCGAGCTTCCTCCCGGTGTTCGCGTCCGTGCACGTCGAGCCCGAACTGATCCTCCTCGGCGTTCTGCCGCCACTGCTCTACTCGGCCGCCGTCTCGATCCCGGCGATGAACTTCCGCCGCGAGTTCGGTGCGATCAGCGGGCTGTCGGTGCTGCTCGTGATCGGCACGGCACTGCTGCTCGGCCTGTTCTTCATGCTCGTGATCCCGGGCCTCGGCTTCGCCTGGGGCGTGGCCCTCGGAGCGATCGTGAGCCCGACCGACGCCGTCGCGACCTCGATCGTCAAGCGGGCCCCGGTGTCCAAGCGCGTCGTCGCCATGCTCGAGGGCGAGAGCCTGCTGAACGACGCGACCGCGCTCGTGCTGCTCCGCACCGCGATCGTCGCGACCGCCGCCGCCTTCTCGTTCTGGGGCACGGTCGGCACCTTCGCGTACTCCGTCGTGGTGGCCGTCGTGATCGGCGGCCTCGTCGGGTGGCTGAACCTGGCTGCACGCCGGCGCGTCACCGACCCGACGGTCAACACCGTCATCTCGTTCACCGTGCCGTTCGCCGCCGCGATCCCGGCTGAGCTGTTCGGCGCGTCAGGTCTCGTCGCCGCCGTCGTCGCGGGCCTCGTCACCGGCATCCGCGCCCCTCGTGAGCTCTCGCCGCAGAACCGCCTGTCGGACTCGCAGAACTGGCGCACCGTCGAACTCGTGCTCGAGGGCTTCGTGTTCCTCACCATGGGGCTGCAGATCTCGTCGATCGTGGCCGATGTGCAACGGGACCACGCGGGAGTGGGCACGGCGATCCTGATCGCGATCGGGGCGCTGGCGTTGACCATCCTCGTGCGGGCGGCGTACGTGGCCCCGCTGCTCGGCGTGCTCGCCCGCCGTGCGCACCGCATCGAGAAGATGAAACCGCGGCTGGAGCAGATGCAGGAACGCCTGGCCACGCCAAAGGGCGTGCAGGAGACGTTCGGCGAGGTGAACCGCGGCCGGCGTCGGCCCTCGGAGCGGCAGGCCGAGCAGTTCGTGCGCCGCGTCACGCAGAGCCTCGCCGACATCAAGTACTTCCTTCGACAACCGCTCGGCTGGCGCGAGGGGGTCATCGTCGTCTGGGCGGGCATGCGGGGTGCCGTGACCGTCGCGGCCGCCCAGACGCTGCCGGAGGACACGCCGCAGCGCTCCGTGCTCGTGCTGATCGCGTTCGCGGTCGCAGCGCTCTCGCTGCTCGTGCAGGGCGGCACGATCGGCCTGCTGATCCGCCGCATCGCCCCGAAGGCCGCCGATCCGGCCGAGGCCGACACGACGATGGAGGCGGAGCGCACGCAGATCCTCGAACTCCTTCGAGCGAAGGCGGAATCCGTGCCGAAGCCGGAACGCGACCGGGACGGGGACCGTGCCGAGCAGATCGACATCGAGGTGGCGTACCGGCTCCAGGTGCTCGAGGCGCAGCGATCCGCCCTGCTCGACGCGCGCGACAACGGCACCTTCGACGCCGACGTGCTCGCGCGGGAACTCGCGAACCTGGACGCGTCGCAGATCGCGATCGAGATGCGCGGAACCAAGTCCGACTGACCGCGCCGGCCGTCGCACGACACGGGTGTGCGGATCGGCATCGGATGGATGAGAGACTTGACGAGTTCGTGCAACGACACTGGAGAGACCATGACCAACCAGAGTTCTGATCTGAGCGGTGACTGGGATATCGATCCCGACCATTCGCGTATCGGCTTCTCGGCGAAGCACGCGATGGTGGCGACGGTTCGCGGCGCCTTCACCGACGTGACCGGCACCCTGCACGCCGATCTCGACGACCCCGACGCCTCGTTCGCCGAGATCGTCTGCCGCGTCGACAGCGTCGACACTCGCAATGCGCAGCGCGACGAGCACTTGCGGAGCGGCGATTTCTTCAACGTCGAGGAGTGGCCCGAGATCATCTTCCGCAGCTCCCGCATCGAAGAGGTCGGCGACAACGCGCTCGTCGTGTCCGGCGATCTGACGATCCGCGATGTGACGAAGGCCATCACCATCCCGATCGAATTCGTCGGCGCACACACCGACGCGACCGGTGCGCTCCGGGCCGGGTTCCAGGGAACACGTCGCATCGATCGCCGCGAGTTCGGCCTCGAGTGGAACGTGCCGCTCGACACCGGCGGCGTGCTCGTGTCCGAGAAGATCACGCTCGAGTTCGAGCTCTCCGCGATCAAACGCGACGCAGACGCGCAGGCCACGGCCTGAACCGGTCTCGGCTCTCCGCTGAACGCGGAGAGCCGAGGTCCCGTCAGCGGTCGACGGAATCGCGCCCCGAAGGGCGCACCATCGCCCGGAGCACGAGGAACACCACGGCGGCGACGATCAGCACGATGACCGCCTTGACGAGGAACCACACCACGCTGAACACGACGTCGACGAGCACCCACGCGATGATGACGGCGGCGATGACGCCGAGCACGGTCCAGACGGTTCGGCTCATGGTGCTGGACTCCTCGAATTCGGTCCGACGGCTCATCGGGTTGCACGGAACGCTGCCCTGAGGGTCGGATGTCCGATTCTACGCGGCGCGCTCACATCCGTTCGAACACCGCCGCGAGGGCCTGCCCTCCCCCGATGCACATCGTCTCGACCGCCAGCTCGCGGTCGAGCTCGGCCATCTCGTGCGCGAGCGTGGCGAGCATGCGGATGCCGGTGGCGCCGATCGGGTGTCCGATCGAGATGCCGCTGCCTCGCGGGTTCAGTCGCGGGTCCTCGGGGTCGAGGCTCCAGTCGGCGAGGCAGGCGAGCACCTGCACCGCGAAGGCCTCGTTGAGCTCGATCACGTCGAGATCCTCGAGCCGGATGCCGGCGCGCGCGAGCGCGAGGTTCGTCGCCGGAACGGGCGCGACGCCGAAGCGGAGCGGGTCGTTGCCCGCGGCGGCCCAGGAGACGAGTCGGAGCGTCGGGTCGAGGCCGAGCTCGGCGGCGCGTGCCGGGGTCGTGACGATGCACGCGGCCGCGGCGTCGTTCTGCCCGCTCGAGTTGCCGGCGGTGACGGTCGCGTCGGGGTCGCGTCGCAGGATCGGCCGCAGCCCGGCAAGCGCCTCCAGGCTGCTGTCGGCCCGCGGGTGCTCGTCGCGGTCGACGAGCACGGTTCCGCGACGCGAGGGCACGGCGACGGGCACGAGTTCGGCGTCGAACCTGCCCGCCTGCTGCGCGGCGACGGCGCGCTGATGCGACCGGAGCGCGAAGGCATCCTGAGCCTCGCGCGAGATGCCGTATTCGGCGCGCAGCAGTTCGGCCGATCCGACGTTGCCGTCGGGGGTCGGGAACCTGCTGCCGCCCACGGTCTCCCGCCCGCGCGCGAGCGCGTCGCGCAGCAGGAGGCCTGCGCCCGTCGGGCCACGGCGACCCTCCGCGGTGTAGAGCGGCGCATTCGACATCGACTCCACGCCGAGCGCGATCACCGTGTCGGCGACGCCGGTCTGCACCTCCATCGCGGCGTTCAGCACGGCCTGGAGTCCGGAGCCGCAGCGACGGTCGAGCTGGTAGCCCGTCGTCTCGACCGGGAATCCGGCGTCGAGCGCGGCGACGCGGCCGAGCGCCGGAGCCTCCATGGTCGGGTAGCCCTGGGCGCCGATGACGCCGTCGACGGCGGCCGGGTCGAGGCCCGTGCGTTCGACGAGCGCGCGCAGCACCGTCGTGGCGAGTTCGAGCGCGCTGACGGGCGCGAGCATGCCACCCATGCGTCCGACCGGCGTACGCAGCGGCGCGCAGACGACGACGTCGCGGAGTTCGCTCATCGGCCGGCCACGGTCAGCGCTTCGGCAACGGTGAAGGTCGCGCCCGTGGCATCCGTCACCTGCTCGAGGCGCACACCAGGGGCGAGTTCGACGAGCACGAACCCGTGATCGGTGACGTCGAACACGGCGAGGTCGGTGATGACGCGGTCCACGCAGGCCCGGCCCGTCAGCGGCAGGGTGCACGCCTCGACGAGTTTCGCGGTGCCGTCCTTCGCGACGTGCTCCATGACGACGATGACGCGTTCGGCGCCGTTGACCAGGTCCATCGCCCCGCCCATGCCCTTGACCATCTTGCCGGGCACCGCCCAGTTCGCGATGTCCCCGCCCTGCGAGACCTGCATCGCGCCGAGCACGGCCGTGCCGATGCGGCCGCCGCGGATCATGCCGAAGCTGGCCGCCGAGTCGAAGTAGGCCGCGCCTGGCAGCACGGTCACGGTCTCCTTGCCGGCGTTGATCAGCTTCGGGTCGGCCTCGCCCTCCCACGGGTAGGGGCCGACGCCGAGGATCCCGTTCTCGGAGTGCAGCACGACCTCGACGCCCTCGGGCAGGTGGTTCGGGATCAGCGTCGGCAGCCCGATGCCGAGGTTCACGTAGCTGCCGTCCACGAGTTCGCGGGCCGCACGGGCGGCCATCTCCTCACGCGTGCGCGGCATCAGCGGGCCTCCTCGTTCTGGGCTTCGGTTCCGGATGCCGCGGGCCGGGCGCGCACCGTCACCTTCTCGATCGGCAGCTCTGCCGCCTCCCCCGGGGTGAGCACGACGACCCGGTCGACGTGGATGCCGGGCAGGTGGATGTCGTCCGGGCCGAGCACGCCCGGCTCGACGAGCTCATCGACCTCGGCGATGGTGATGCGCCCGGCCATGCCCGCGAGCGGATTGAAGTTGCGGGTCGACTTCTCGAACCGCAGGTTGCCGTGCCGATCGCCGACCGCGGCGCGCACGAGCCCGTAATCGGTGCTGATCGCCTGCTCGAGCACGTACTCGCGGGTGCGGCCGAACGCGTCGAACGGACGCAACTCCTTCGGCTCCGACGCGAGGGCGACCGACCCGTCGGCGGCGTACCGCAGCGGCATCCCACCGTCCGACACGACCGTGCCCGCACCGGTCGCCGTGTAGAACGCGGGGATGCCGACGCCGCCGGCCCGCAGTCGTTCGGCGAGCGTGCCCTGCGGGCTCAGCTCGACCTCGACCTCGCCGCCGAGGTACTGGCGGGCGAACTCCCGGTTCTCCCCGATGTAGCTCGCGACCACCCGCCGAATGCGTCCGGCGGCCAGCAGCTCACCGAGGCCCCACCCGTCGACACCGCAGTTGTTCGACACGACCTCGAGATCGCCGATGCCCCGGGCGAGCAGCGCGCGGATGGTCACGATCGGCACGCCCGAGAGGCCGAAGCCGCCGACGGCGAGCGACGCGCCCGATGGGATGTCTGCGACCGCGTCGGCCGCGGTCGCGAAGGTCTTGTCCATGGTGCTCCGGGTTCAGTCGTTCGTGGTCGGGGTCGGAGGTGCTGCTTCAGCGGCTTCGGCCTCGGTCTCGGCTTCGGCTTCGGCATCCGCCTCGGCGAAGATCGCACGCGCGACCGCGAAGGCGCAGTTCGCCGCCGGCAGCCCCGCGTAGAGCGCGGTGTGCAGCAGCACCTCGGCGACCTCCGCGCGGGTGAGGCCGTTGCCGAGCGCGGCGCGTACGTGCATGGCGATCTCCTGCTCGTGACCGCCGGTCGTCAGGCTCGCGAGCGTCGCGATGGAGCGATCGCGGCGGGTGAGGCCCGGCCGAGCCCACACCTCGCCCCACGCGTACCGCGTCAGGAAGTCCTGGAACGCCTCGGTCTCGGCGGTGGTGGCGGCGACGGCTCGATCGACGTGCGCTTCGCCGAGCACCTCCCGACGCACGCGCATGCCGCGATCACGGGCGACGGATGCCTCGGCCGTACGTTCGATCGACGCGAGATGCTCGGCGATGAGCTCGGCCACCGCTTGCGGCTCCTCGAGCACGGCGAGGTGCGAGGCGCCGTCGAGCGCGACATGCCGGGCCCCCGGGATGTCGTCGGCGAGGTCCTGCATCGAGGCGGGCGTCGTCACCGCGTCGTGCTCGCCGCTGAGTGCCAACGTCGGCGCCGCGAGCGTCGCGAGGTCGCGCGAGCGGTCGAAGCCGCCGAGCGCCTCGGCGCACCTGGCGTACGACTCGTCGTCGACGTCGACGAGCGCGCCGAGCGCGCTCGCGCCCGGCCCGCCGGCGTCGCGATCGAGGAACCCGGGGGCGAACCACCGTGCGGCGCTCCCGGTGACGAGCGACGCGGTGCCGCCGGAGCGCACCGCGGCCGCCCGCGCGGCCCAGCTCTGGGGCGTGCCGATGCGGGCGCCGCTGCAGCTCATCACGAGCCCCTGCACGCGTTCGGGGTGCGCGACGGCGAGCTCGAGCGCGACGGCGCCGCCGAGCGAGACCCCCGCGACGTGGAACGCACCGCCGCCCGCCTCGTCGACCACGGCGAGCACACCGGCGGCGAGCTCGTCGACCGTGAACGGCTCGGCGGCCGCCGGACTCGCGCCGTGACCGGGCAGGTCGATGCGGAGGATCCGGAGCGAACCGGTGCGCGGATCCGCGCGGAGCGCGTCGACGACGCCCTCCCAGAGCAGGGTCGTGGTGCCGAGCGAGGGCAGCAGCACGAGGAGCGGGTTCGATGCGGCCGGCGCGGTGCCGGGGGCGAACGAGCCGAGCAGGCGTGGAACGGTCATGGGCGAAGGCCCCTTTCGGACACGGTGCGGAATCGAGCGATGGCCCGGTCGACGATGCGGTCGGATGCCGCGACGAGCACGTCCCGGTCGGGGTTCGCGCCCGCGGGGCCCGACGCCGCCAGGAGCTGCGCAGCACGGTCGCGATCGAACGAGAGCCCCTCGACGAGCCGAACGGCACTGACCGCGGCGGATCGTGCGAGGCGCATGAGCCGCCGAAGGGCGGACCACTCGGCATGCCAGCGGCCGGCGGACCGTTCGTCACCGGCGATCACGGCCGAGGCGACGACCTGCAGCAGACCGGGCGCCTCGACGGCCGCCGTGGTGATCGCGACGGCGTCGACCGGATTGCGCTTGTGCGGCATGGCCGAGGATCCGCCGCCGCCCGCGAGGCGCACCTCGCCGAGCTCCTCGCGCGAGAGCAAGGTCGCGTCGCCCGCGATGCGGCCGAGCGCGGCGACCACGGTGGCGGCCGCCGAGGCGACCACGAGCACGGGCGTGCGCTCGGTGTGCCAGGAGCGGCCGGGGTCCGCGAGCCCGAGCCGGGCGGCAAGGCCTGCCCGCACGGCCTCGACCGCGCCGGCGCGCTCGGCCGCGGCATCCGCCGCCGTTCCGGTGCCGACGGCGCCGCCGAACTGCACGGGGAACGTCGGGGCGTCGATCGCCTCGATCGCGGAGGCGACGCCGTCGAGCCACCCGGCGGCGAGCACGCCGAGCGTGTTCGCCTCGGCGTGTCGGGCGACCGAGCGGGCGATGCGCGGGCTGCGGCGCTCGGCGTCGGCGATGGCGGCCAGCCGTGCGCCGGCCTCGACGAGCGACGCCCGGGTCGCGCGCAGGGCGTCGCGCGCCACGAGCACCAGCGCCGTGTCGAGCACGTCCTGGCTCGTCGCGCCGAGGTGCAGGCGGCCCGCATCGAGGCCCGCGGCTTCGACCTGCGCCCGAAGGGCCGGCACGAGCGCGACCACGGGAACGGCGTCGCGCGCCACGCCCTCCACGAGCGAGACGCGATCGAGCGCTGCGGCGTCGAGCGCATCGGCCTGCGCGTCGAGGAACTCATCGAGCTCGCTCCCCCACGCCCGCAGCAACGCCCGCTCGACGTCGACCATCGCCGCGAGCACGGCGTCGTCGTCTGTGCCCGCGGTGTCGGTCGCTCCTGGATCGAGCAGTCCCCAGTCCGTCATCGCCGCGCTCCCGTCACAGCTCGGTGCCGTAGTCGAGGAACACCGTCTCGCCCTCACCCTGCAGCCGCACATCGAAGCGATACGACCGCGGCGCATCGGCGGCGGCCACGAGCGTGGGCCGGCGGGAGGCCTCGACGCGGGCGAGCAGCGGATCCGCCGCGTTCGCCGCCGACTCGTCGCCGAAGTACGCCCGCGTGAAGAGATGCTGCAGCACGCCGCGCGCGAAGACCGTCACGAGCAGGTACGGCGCCGACCTCTCGCGCATCGCCCCCGGCTTGATCGTCGTGAAGGAGTAGTGGCCGTCGCGGTCGACCGCGGCCCGGCCGAACCCGGTGAAGCCGCGCTCGTCGCGGGTGAGCGATCCGCGTTCGATCGACGGCCGGCCCGAGGCATCCGCCCCCCAGATCTCGACGACGGCGTCGGGGATCGGCTCGCCGACGCCGTCGAACACGGTGCCGTGCAGGCGGATCGCGTCGGGTTGCCACGGCGCACGCACGTCGGGCCCGCCGACGTACGGCAGGGCGTAGCCGAAGAAGGGGCCGACGGTCTGCGACGGGGTCTGGCCGAGCGGCACGGCCACCTCGCGCGTTCGGAGCTCAGGCATGGTCGGCGTCCTCCGGCTCCATCCAGGTCGACGTCGGGCCGGTGAGCACGACGTCCCACCGGTAGCCGATGGCCCACTCGGGCTCGCTCACGTCGTGGTCGTAGTCGGCGACGAGCCGCTCGCGCGCGGTCGGATCCGCGATCGACTGGTAGATCGGGTCGAGCGCGAAGAGCGGGTCGCCCGGGAAGTACATCTGCGTGATCAGCCGCTGCGTGAACGCCGAGCCGAAGAACGAGAAGTGGATGTGCGCCGGTCGCCAGGCGTTGCGGTGGTTCTTCCACGGATAGGCGCCGGGCTTGATCGTCGTCAGGCGGTAGGAGCCGTCATCGCCCGTGATCATGCGGCCGACGCCGGTGAAGTTCGGGTCGAGCGGGGCCGGATGCTGGTCGCGCTTGTGCACGTACCGCCCCGACGCGTTGGCCTGCCAGACCTCGACGAGCTGGTTTCGTACCGGCCGCCCCTCGCCGTCGAGCACGCGACCCGTGACGATGATGCGCTCGCCGAGTGGCTCGCCCGCGTGCTGGATCGTGAGGTCGGACTCCTCCTGCGCGACATCCGTATGGCCGAACGCCGGCGACACGAGCTCGATCTCCTCGGGGTCGGCTCGCACGAGCGCGTGGGTCGGATGCCGCAGCACGGTCGACCGGTACGGCGCGAAGTCGCGTCGGGGGTGCGCGGTGAGCCCACGGCCGGCGGATGTCGCGGCATCGCGTTCTGCGGTACGGCGTTCGGCGATCTCATTGCTGATGCGCTGCTGCGACAGCTCGGGTGGGGTTGCGAGGCGGGTCATGCTCACTCCGTCGTCGAGGGGAGGAAGGGAAGGCCGGCGTACTGCTCGGCGAGGCTCCGGCGCGCGGCGCGCGACCCGGTGACGTACTCGAGCCGGCCGACCTGGCTGCGGTACGCGAAGGCGCGGGTCGAGGCATCCGTCGCGTCGTGCACGTGCAGGAGGTCGGTCATCCACTCGGAGAACTGCTGCACCTTCCACTGCCTGGCCAGCGCCGCGGTGCTGTAGCCCGCGAGACCGCGCTCGTCGCCCCGGTGCAGGCTCGCGATGAGCGCCCGACCGAGCAGCACGACGTCGGCGATGGCGGAGTTCAGGCCCTTCGCCCCCGTCGGGGGCACGATGTGCCCGGCGTCGCCCACGAGGAAGAGGCGGCCGTGCGCCATCGTCGAGGCGACGAACGAGCGCATCGGCGTGATCGACTTCTCGAGCACCTCGCCCTCGTGCAGCGTCCAGCCGTCGACGCCGAGCCTGGTCTGCAGCGCATCCCAGATCCGGGCGTCGGACCAGTCCTCGATCGACGCGTCGTGGCCGACCTGCAGGTACAGGCGCGAGACCTCTGGCGAGCGCATCGAGTGCATCGCGAAGCCGTCGGGGTGCAGCGCGTAGACGAGGTCGTCGGTCGACGGCGGCACGTCGGCGAGGATGCCGAGCCATCCGAACGGGTACGAACGCTCGAGCGAGCGGATGCCGGGGATCGCCGGGCGGCAGACGCCATGGAAGCCGTCGGCCCCGACGACGATCTCGCCGTCGATCGACGTCGTGGCACCGGCATCCGCGAAGCTCACGCTCGGGCTGGATCCGTCGAGTCCGGTCGGGGTCACGTCGGAGACCTCGAAGCGGATGTCGCTGCCGAGCCGCTCGTGCTCGGCGAGCAGGTGGCGCACGAGCGCCTGCTGCCCGTAGACCGTGACCGTGCGGCCGACGAGGTCGACGAAGTCCACGTGGTGGCGGGTGCCCTCGAACTGCAGGTGGATGCCGTGGTGGGTCAGCCCGCGTTCGCGCAGGTCGGCGTCCAGGCCGAGTTCGGCGAGTGCGTCGACCGAGCCCTGCTCGAGCACGCCGGCGCGGATTCGGCCGAGCACGTGCTCGCGCGATCGGGCCTCGAGGATGGTGGAGGCGATGCCCGCTCGGTGCAGGATGTGCCCGAGCAGGAGTCCGGCGGGGCCGGCTCCGATGATGATCACCTGGGTTCGCAACGCTGCGTCCTCTCGCGTCGGTGGAAGATGGCACCATCGTGCGCTGCGGCGCCCCTCGCGTGCATCCTCAATCCCATCTGATGGAAGCGCGCGCGTCGACGGCGCCGCGAGATCACGACGACGATCACGCCGACGAGCGGATGCCGCGCCCTACGGCCGATGGCCGAGCGCGGCCGAGATGCCGCGCCCGGCGATGCGCACGCCGAGTGCGAACTGCGGCTCGTCGCGCCGTTCGGCATGCGCGATGATCGAGACCGCGGCGACCACGTCACCCGTGGCATCCCGCACGGGCGCGGCCACCGAGAACGCGCCCTTGGTCAACGCCTCGACCGACGTGGCGATGCCCGCCGCCCGGATCTGCGCCATCCGCTCGCGCAGTGCGGCCTCATCGACGATCGTGCCCGGCAGGAACCTGCGCGGGCCCGCCGCGATGACGTCCTCGAAGACGCCGGTCGGCGCGAACGCCAGCAGTGCTTGGCCGACACCCGTCGCATGCAGGGGCAGGCGCGAGCCGACCTCGGTGATCGAGGGCACGGCGTTGACCCCCGACATCCGCTCGAGGTAGACCGCACCGAGTCCCTCGCGCACCGCGAGGTGCACATGCTCCCCCGTGGACTCGAAGAGGTCCTCGAGGTAGGGCCTCGCCGCGATGCGCAGCCGCCGCGACGACGGCTGCCGTACGGCGAGCCGCCAGAGCTTGATGCCCACGCGATACCGCCCGTCGCCCGAGCGGGTGATGCCGCCCCACGCGACCCACTCGCCGAGCAGGCGGTGCGCGGTCGACAACGGCAACCCGGCGCGTTCGGCGATCTCGCTCAGCGTGAGTTCGTCACCGCGCTCGAAGGCGTCGGCGATGGCGAACAGCTTCTCGGCCACGCTGCGGCCGTCGTCACCGCGGGGCATGGTCGACCTCGCTCGGGCCGCCTGGGAGGGCTGCCGGGGAACGATCGGACACGGTGCGCACCTTCGGATCAATCGAATGTGCGGCCAGCCTAGTGACTCCCGCTCGGCGAGCGTCCGGAGCGACCACCGGTCGACCTGCAGCTCGACCGATGATCGCCATTGCGGGCCCGTGTCGGTTGACGTGCCATGGCGCGTGCGCAATAGTTAGGCATATGCCTAACTATTCGCAGGAGCTGGACGCGGTGCTCCGAGCACTCGCGGACCCGACTCGGCGGATGGTCGTCGAGAGGCTGTCCATGTCTCCGGCGGTCGTGTCCGACCTTCTGACCCTGTTCTCGATGACGCTGCCGTCGCTGCTGCAGCATCTGCGGATCCTCGAGGACGCGGGGGTGATCACCTCGACCAAGCAGGGGCGCGTACGCACCGTGAGCCTCCGGCCGGGCGCGTTCGACGTCCTCCACCTCTGGCTCGGCGTGCAGCGCACCTCCGCCGAACGCCAGGCGGACCGCCTCGGCATCCACCTGACCCGCACGATCAAGGAGAGCTAGCATGACCCGAGTTCGCATCGACCTGTTCTCGTCGCTCGATGGGTACACCGCCGCGCCCGATCCCTCGGCGGACAACCCGATGGGCGAGGACTGGGGGCCGCTCACCGCGGCCTACGCTGCCACACGCACGTTCCGGCAGAAGGTGTTCGGCGACACGAGCGGCGCGGGAACCACCGGCATCGACGACGCCTACGCCACGTCGTTCTTCACCGGCGTCGGTGCCGAGATCATGGGCGCGGCCATGTTCGGCCTGCACGCGTTTCCCGACGACCCGGAATGGAAGGGATGGTGGGGTGAGCGGCCGCCGTTCGGTTGCCCGGTGTACGTGCTCACCCACGCCGCGCCTCGCCCGTCGATCGCGATGGAGGGCGGCACGACCTTCCACTTCCGCACCGGCTCGATCGAGGAGGTGCTCGCGGAGGCCACCACCGCCGCCGGCGGCCTCGACGTCCGGGTCGGGGGCGGCGTGCGCACCGCGCGCGAATTCCTGCGCGCCGGGCTCGTCGACGATCTGCACGTCGGCATCGCGCCGATCGTGCTCGCCAGGGGCAACCGCGTGTGGGAGGACCTTCGGGGCCTCGAGCACACCCATCGGGTGACCACGGAGGTCGCCGAGAGCGGCACCATCCACGTCACCTTCACGAGAGAGGCGCAGCGATGACGATCGAGCGCCGACTCGCGCACGCCGGATTCACCCTCTCGCGGGACTATCCCGTGCCGGTCGAGAACGTCTGGCGGGCGTTCGCCGACGAGGAGCAGAAGCGAAGCTGGTTCGGCGACGCCGACACGTTCGACGCCCGCGAGTGGGCGTTCGACTTCCGCGTCGGCGGACGCGACATCGACGAGGCGAAGTTCCACGACGGACCGCTGTCGCGGTACGAGGCCGTCTACACCGACATCGTCGAGCACGTCCGCATCGTCACGACCTACGACATGTGGCTCGACGGCGCCCACATGTCGACCTCGGTGGCCTCCTTCGAGTTCGAGCAGGTCGCCGAGGGCACCCGGTTCACGCATGCCGAGCACGGCGTCTTCTTCGACCGGTTCTGGGCCGACGGCGCGAACCGCGAAGCGGGCACCCGCGGCCTCCTCGAAGCTCTCAGCCGTCATCTTGAGGAGCAGCGGAGCGCGCCGTAGCGCCGCTCTCGAGGCATGGAGTTCTCGCAACGGCTCGCCGACACGCGTCACCGTGGTCGAGCGAACATCCGTCCTGTCGCTCGAGCGAGGACCGCCGATCGGTTGCTGCCTCAGCCGACGCGCGAGCGTATCGGATCGAGCACCGCCTCCGCCGCCCAGGCCGCGGCGTCGGCGATATCACTGCGGGTCATGCCGAACTCCCGACGGAAGGTGACCCACGTCGCCGCCGAATCGAGGTGAGCCAAGGCCGCGACGATCGCCCTGCGCTCAGCCGCTCCGAGCGAAGGAACCTCGGCGTCGATCATCTCCTCGAGCATGCCCCTTCGCGGGCTCGGCGTCGCGCCGCTGATCCCCCGCATCGCGGTCTCGGCCACGACGTGCGTCAGTTCCGGTCGACGGTCGTACGACTCCATCGCCGCACGGATCGTGAGCGGCATGTCGAAGATGCTGGGAGCGTCTTCGCGCGGGAAGATCCGACGCTCGATCCATGCGGCCGCAGCGAGCAGCAGGTCGACCCGCGTTGCATAGTTTCGGAAGATCGTGCGCTCGCCGACTCCCGCACGTCGGGCGATCAGCCGGAACGACACGTCGTCGGTGCCGAGCTCTTCGATCAACTCGGCGTAGGCGGCGAGGATCGCCTCCTGGGTGCGGTTGACGCCGCGAGCCGATCGGTCCTCGGGTTCGCCGGCCGCTGGCACCGTCACGCCCGTGCTCGCACGAAGGAGCGAATCATCTCGAGGTCCGAGACAGGGTGGGAAGGCCGCTCAGGACTTGGGCGACGGATCGGTCGAAGACATCCGAGATCTCGGGCGCGCTCAAGTCGAAGCCCGTTCGCATGCGCGCCCAGAACTGCGCCGACGCGAAGTAGCGCAGCGTGGCCGCCACCCGGCGCAGGTCACGTTCATTCACCGAAGGATGATTCGTCGCGAGCATCGCCACGAGGGCGCGGGTGAGGAACGTGGCCTCCGGTTCGCCGGTCGGTGAGATCGATGCAGCGCGCGCACACACGAACGCGAACGCCGGCGACGAATCGAACGCCACGAAGCGGGCGCGGGACGCCGCCTCGAACTCAGGGATCGTGATGAACGGCGGCAACGGGAACTCGGTGGACTCGATCCACCCGGCGACGCCCTCCAGGAGGTGCGATCTCGTCGGGAAGTGACGGTAGACCGTCCGCTCCGACACGCCGACCGCGTCGCCGAGGGCGCCGTACGAGATGTCGTCGAACGGAATCTCGCGCAGGGCCGCAGCGGTGTTGGCGAGAATCGCAGTCGGGGTGTCCATCGCCTCCGCCATCATCCGCCCCCCTTCTTCAGCCGTCTGGTCTCCTCGGCCGTTCGCCCTCGCGGAGGTTCCCCCCGCGATGTCGGCTCGACCGGCAGCAGATACCGGTCCGAGTCGTCGAGCGTCAGCGCCAGTGACGACACGTACTGCGTCTCGCCATGAGCCCCTCGTTCCGCCGATGCCAGCATATCCGGCCGCTCGAACGTGTAGCCGGTGACATGGCAGCGCAGTCGGTCACCCGACGGGTTGCCGTCGGCATCGAGCATCGGCGAGCCGATGCCGTCCGTCTCGCGCCGCAGGTAGTACCTGCCGCGCGTGACCAGCGCCATGAGCGGGGTCGTGAACGCGGCGACGCCGATCGCGATCAGCACCGAGAACGGCCGCAACCCATCGCCGAACAGACCCCCGAACGCCGCCAGCGACAGGAGCGAGGCCAGGCCGACCGACACCAGACCGACCGGATTCCAGTCCCGCAGCATGCCGCGCCGGAACTCGGGGTAGACCGGCGAGATGTGCAGCACGTGCTTGTTGATCGCGATGTCGCTGGCGATCGTGACCAGCCACGCCATCACGACGTTCGCGTAGAGGCTGAGCACGAAGCTGATGAGGCTGAAGACGTCCATCCACATCAGGGCGAGGGCGATGGCGAGGTTGAAGAAGATGAAGATCGACCGGCCAGGGTAGTTCTTGGTGAGCCGGGTGTAGACGTTCGACCATGCCAGCGACCCGGAGTATGCGTTCGTGACATTGATCTTGACCTGGGCGACGACGACGAGAACGAGCGCCAGGCCGATCGCCAGCCACTCCGGCATGATCGATTCGTAGAGGGCGATGAACTGCCGCACCGGCTCGGCGGCCTGTTGGCCGAGATCCGGGTCCACGCGCGTGATGAGGTAGACCGCGAGGAAGACGCCGATGACCTGCTTGATGCCGCTGAACAGCACCCATCCGGGCCCCGCGAACACGAGCGAGGCCCACCACGACCGTCGGTTCACGCGCGTGCGCGGCGGCATCGCCCGGATCACGTCGATCTGCTCGGCCAACTGCGGCGTCAGCGCGAAGCAGACGGCGGCACTCGCGACGATGGCTTCGAGGCTGACGGCACCGTCGGTCTCCCCCGTGAACGCGACGAACGCCCGCACCGCCTCGGGGTCGGACACGATCACCCAGAGCAGGGGCAGCAGCGCGAGCGCGAGCCAGAGCGGTGTGGTCCAGAACTGCAGGCGTTCGAGCGCGCGCATCCCATAGATCACGATCGGGACCACCACCACGGTGGAGATGAGGTAACCGATCGGGAGCGGGATCGCGACCGCGATATGGAGTCCCTGCGCCATGATCGCCCCCTCGAGGGCGAAGAAGATGCACGTGAACACGGCGAAGATCACGGTCGTGATCGACGAGCCGTAGTATCCGAACCCCGACCCGCGGGCGATCAGATCCAGATCGAGGTTGTAGCGAGCTGCGTAGTACGCGATGGGCAGGCCGACGATGAAGATGATGACCGACGCGAACAGGATGCCGAGCACGGCGTTGTTCGTTCCGTGCTCGACCCCCACACTGGCCCCGATCGAGAAATCGGCGAGGAAGGCGATCGAGCCGAGAGCCGTGACGCCGATCGAGCCGGCGCTCCAGCGTCGGAACGACCGCGGAACATAGCGGAAGGCATAGTCCTCGAGACTGTCATCGGCGGCTGCCCGCGCGTTGTCTGCCCTCGCCGCCACGTTCGCTCTCCTTGCGCCTCGTCAGTGGGGCTCATCTTCCCGGTTCGCGTATTACAGCCGCATTGCGCGCTAGATCGCCATGGCCGCGCGCACACCCTCGGCAGCAGATGCCCCGCCGTCACCGGTGCTCGACACGAACCCGCTCGCGAGCACGAGGTACTTGTCCGCGGCCTCGAGCGCGAAGCCGATGTGCTGCTCCACGAGCAGCACGGAGAGGCCCTCGCTCGCGAGCTGCATCACCGTGTGCTCGATCTCGGCGACGATCGTCGGCTGGATGCCCTCCGTCGGCTCGTCGAGGATGAGCGTCTTCGGCTCGGTGATGAGCGCCCGGGCGATCGCGAGCTGCTGACGCTGACCGCCCGAGAGCAGGCCGGCCTTGCGGGTGGCGAACTTCCCCAGGGCGGGGAAGCGCGAAAGCTGTTGCTCGATGAGCGACTTGCCGCGCTTGCGGCCGTCGGCGACGAGCTGCAGGTTCTCCATCGTCGTGAGTTGCGAGAACGACTGCTGGCCCTGCGGAACGTAGGCCATGCCGCGCGCGACGCGCTTGTTGGGCGGGAGCGACGTGACGTCCTCGCCGTCGAAGATCACCTTGCCGCTGAGCGGCTTGATGAGTCCGATCGCGACGCGCAACAGCGTCGATTTTCCGGCCCCGTTGTGACCGAGCACGGCCACCACCCCGTCGGAACTCGGCAGCGTCACGCCGTGCAGTACGAGTGTGCGGCCGTAGCCGGCCCGGATGTCGTTCAGCTCGAGCATGTCAGACCCCCTCCCCTCGCGTCGCGGCATCCGTCACCGCGGTCGTCGTGTCAGCCACGGCCAGCATGGCGGTCGTGGTCGCGACCCCGGCTGTGCCGAGGTAGACCTCCTGCACGTTGGGGTCGGCCTGGACCTGCGCGACCGCGCCCTCCGAGAGCACCTTGCCCTGGTGCAGCACCGTGACGCGCGACGCGTACCGGCGCATGAAATCCATGTCGTGCTCGACGACCAGCACGATGCGGCGCTGGGCGATGCGCTGCAGGAGCTCGCCGGTCGCGGACCGCTCGTCCTGACTCATCCCGGCGACGGGCTCGTCGAGCAGGAGCGCGCGCGGCTCCTGCACGAGCATCATCCCGATCTCCAACCACTGCTTCTGGCCGTGGGACAGGATGCCGGCCGGCGTCTCGCGCTCCGCACCCAGCCCCGTCTCCTCCAACGCCAGTTCGATCGCGGGTTCGATGCCGCGCCGAGCACGCAACAACGAGAGCGACGAGCGGTGGAGCCCTGCCGCGATGTCGAGGTTCTGCAGGACCGAGAGCTGCTCGAACACGCTTGCGGTCTGGAACGTCCGCCCGACCCCGAGGCGCACGATCTTGTTGACCGGCTTGCCCAGGAGCTCCTGATCGCCGAGCTTCACCGATCCGGAGCCCTTGGACATGCCGGTGATGGCGTCGATGCAGGTCGTCTTGCCGGCCCCGTTCGGGCCGATGAGGAAGCGCACCTCGCCGGGGTGGGCGTCGAAGGAGACGCCGCCGACGGCGACGAAGCCATCGAACTCGACGTGCAGGTCTGAGACGACGAGCGAATCGGACGTGTTCACTTCTTCGCCTCCTCGAGCACGGGTGCTTCAGCGACGGTGAGCGCGGATGGCGCGGATGGCGCGGATGGCGCGGATGGCGCGGATGGCGCTGGGCGCGAGCGCCACACCAAGCTCTTCGCCTTACGCGACAGCGAGGACAATCCCATCGGGAGGAAGAGGGTCACGAGGATGAAGACGAGTCCCAGGATGTAGATCCACCCACTGGGCCAGCTGGATCCGAGGCTCGACTGCCCCCATCCGATCGCCATCGCCCCGAGAGCCGGGCCGAACAGCGAGGCGCGGCCACCGAGCGCCACACCGGCGATCATCAGGATCGAGGCGGAAGCGCCGATCTCTGCCGGTGTGATGATGCCGACGATGGGGACGAACATGGCTCCCGCGATGCTCGCCATCAGCGCGGCGACCACATAGGCGACCAGCTTGATGTTGGCGGGGTCGTAGCCGAGGAAGCGAACGCGCTCTTCGGCATCGCGCGTGGCGATCAGCAGTTCACCGAACCGGCTGCGGTTGAGCTGCCACACCACCAGAAGGCACACGATGAGCAACGCGGCCGCGATCATGAAGACCATGACCTTGTTCGCATCGTCGTTCAAGACGAACCCGAAGAAGTACTTGAAGTCGCTGAGCCCGGTGTCGCCACCGGTCTCGCGGATCGTCGAACTGATCAGGACGGCGAGCGCCACGGCGAGCGCCTGGGAGAGGATCGCGAAGTACGCCCCCTTGATCCTGCGCTTGAACAGGGCGTATCCGAGCACCCCGGCCACGATCACCGGCAGCAGCACGATGGCCGCCAGCGTGAAGACGTCGCTGCGGAACGGCTCCCAGAAGGCGGGAAGCGATGCCAGCGGGTCGTACAGGATCATGAAGACGGGAAGGCTGCCGGCGACCGTGCTCTCCAGCGTGAGGTGCATCGCCATCGCGTAGGCACCGAGCCCGAAGAAGACTCCCTGCCCGAGGACCAGCATGCCTCCACGACCCCAGGCGAGGCCGATCCCCACCGCGGCGATCGCCCAGCAGCAGTACTTTCCGAGGTTGTTGAGCCAGTGCATGGACAGCACGGCTGGGGCGACGACCAGGAGCAGCACGGCGAACACCGCGATGCCGATCACTGGAAGCCACGGCTTGAGTTTGGTCATGTCAACCCCCGGGTGCGGACCGTGAACAGGCCCTGTGGACGGAACTGCAGGAACACGACGAGCAGAACGAAGGCGAGCACCTGGGCCATGCTTCCGGTGGTCCAGTCCGCGAAGAACGACAGGGCGATGCCCAGCGCCCACGCGGCGATCACGGTCCCCTTGATCTGGCCGACACCGCCGGCGACGACGACGAGGAACGCGGGAATGATGTACTGCGTGCCCATCTGGGAGTTCGTGCCGCCGATGAGCGACGCTGCGACTCCGGCGACGCCTGCCAGGCCCGAACCCACGAAGAACGTGATGCGGTCGATGTTGCGGGTGCGGATGCCGCTGGTCTCGGCGAGGTCCCGGTTCTGGACGGTCGCCCTGATCCGGCGCCCGAAGGACGAGTACTTGAGCCATGCCGCCAGCGCGATCAGGCACAGGGCCGCGAGCACGATGGTGAACAACTGCCGGAGGGGCCACGCGTAGCCGAAGACGGCGATCTGCCCGCTGAGCCAGTCGGGGGCCTGCACGGGCACGCCCTGTGCAGGGAAGATCTGCAGTGCGACCTGCTGCAGGATCAGAGCCACACCGACCGTGACCAGGAGGGTGTCGAGAGGTCGTCGATACATCCACTGGATGATGCCGATCTCGAGAAGGAGGCCGAGGAGTCCCGCTCCGATGAAGGCCAGCGGCAGCGCGAGCAGGATCGAGACGTTGCTGGAGATGACGACCAGTTGGGTCAGGTACGCGATGAACGCACCGGCCATGATGAACTCGCCGTGCGCCATGTTGATCACCCCCATCTGGCCGAAGGTGAGGGTGAGCCCGAGCGCTGCGAGCAGCAGCAGCGCGCCCAGCGCGGTGCCGTTCAACAACGGCGGTATGAGTGCATCCACGTGCGTTCGCTCTCTGTTCAGTCGTCGTTCCGGAGCGGTGATGATGCGGGGTCCCGTGCCCGCCGGGACGCGGGACCCCGCATCCGGCGAGGATCAGCCCGCGGCGGCTACCAGAGCATCGCGGACGTCGGCGGGGAACCAGTCGTACCCTTCGAGGTACGGGTCGGGGTCGATGAAGCCGTCGGACGACCAGACGATGTCGAACTGGTTGTCGGCGTTGATCCTGCCGATGTTGCCCGGCTTGGAGATGTGGTGGTTCTCGCCGTCGAGGGTGATGACGCCCTCTGGCGCGTCGACGGTGATTCCGCCTTCCGCGGCGGCGGCATTGATCTCGTCGACGTCGAACGAACCGGCCGCTTCGGCCAGGGCCTTGTAGAGGTAGAGCGAGATGTACGCGGCCTCCATCGGGTCGGAAGTCACCCCGCTGCTGTCCGGGTAGGCCTGCCAGCGCTCGATGAAGCCGGGGTTGTTCGGCGTCTGGAGCGACTGGAAGTAGTTCCACGACGCATAGTTGCCGGTGACCTCGTGGCCCATGGCCGGCGCCTCCTCCTCGGCGATCGACACCGAGATGATCGGCGTCGTCTCCGGGGTGAGACCGGCGTCGTAGTACGCCTTGATGAAGCCGACGTTCGACGAGCCGTTGATCGTGTTGAAGACGAAGTCCGGGTCCGCGGCGACGATCTTCGAAACCTGGGTCGTCCAGTCGTCCTTGTCGAGCGGCACGTATTCCTCGCCGACGATCTCGATCCCGAGTTCGGCGGCGTAGAGCTTGATGATCGCGTTCGCGGTGCGCGGGAACACGTAGTCGGAACCCGCCAGGAACAGGGTCTTCACGCCCTGGGAAGCGAGATAGTCCATCGCGGGGATGATCTGCTGGTTCGTGGTCGCGCCGGTGTAGTAGATGTTCGGCGACGACTCGAGGCCCTCGTACTGCACCGGGTAGAAGAACAGGCCGTTGTTCTCTTCGACGACCGGCTTGACCGCCTTGCGGGACGACGAGGTCCAACCGCCGAAGATCGCGGCGACGCAGTCCTGCGTGAGGAGCTTCTCGGTCTTCTCCGCGAAGGTCGGCCAGTCGGTGGCCCCATCTTCCTGGATGTACTCGATCTGCTTGCCGAGGATGCCTCCGTCGGCGTTGATCTCGTCCGCGGCCATGTGCAGGACGTTGGAGACGGTCTGCTCCGAGATTGCCATCCCACCGGTCAGTGAGTTGAGGAAGCCGAGCTTGATCGTGTCGCCGGACGTGTCGATGCAGCTTTCGGCCGCCGCTGCGGCGGAATCCGCCTCTGCGGTGTCACCGGCGCGGGAACCGCAGCCGGCGAGCATGAGGACCGCTGCGGTCGCGAGGGCGGGGACGGCCAGCATGCGGCGCGCCCTTCGAGTTCGTGTCGCGTTCATATGGAACTCCATTTCTGTGTGATGCAGGGGTGATGCGTTCTCGGGTTCGGTGCTGGGCCTGGCCGGCGCGCCGCATGACCCGGTCGCGCCGACGTCATTTCGGGGACGGCGGACGACGGGACACGGTGCGGGCGGGCGTCGAGGAGATGACGGAACAGGCTGATCTGTGAATCACGGCGCGGAGCAGGACGTTGAGCCGGCGGTGCCTTGCGTCTGGATGCCGGATGGTGCCGGGCCTCGCATGCCGGTTCGGACCGGCGAAAGGTGATCGCCGACCGTTGCGGTAGTGCCAGCATGGGACTGTGGCATTACTTTGACATTTCTCTGATGTTCCGATCTGGTTAACCATCGGCGGAGACTCCCGGTAAGAACGCCGTGATTCCGGGCATTCTTGACCCATATCTCGGAATCAGCTCAGGCGAGCACCTCAGCGAAAGAATTCGATATGGCACACTTCTGACATCACCCGTCGGAGGCCTACATGCACTTCACTCCCGCCGAAACCGAGAAGCTCCTGCTGTCGGTCGCAGCGATGGTCGCGCGCGACCGACTCGAGCGGGGCATCCTGCTCAACCACCCCGAGACCGTCGCTCTGCTCTCGAGTTGGGTCATCGAACGGGCCAGAGACGGTCGCGGCGTCTCTGAATTGATGCAGGAGGGCCGCACCGTACTCCGCCGTGATCAGGTGATGCCGGGCGTTCCCGAGATGCTCGCCGACGTGCAGGTCGAAGCGACGTTCCCGGATGGCCGCAAGCTCGTCACCGTCCACCACCCGATCGACTGAGGAGTCGCCGTGGCATCACCTTCATCGCATGGCCCTGGCGCCTACCGGATCCAGCCGGGGCGCATCGAGCTCAACGCCGATCGCAGCGACGCGGAGCGCATCCGGCTCGTGTTCGTGAACACGGGCGACCGCCCGATCCAGATCGGCTCGCACATCCACCTTCCCGACGTGAACGGAGCCCTCGAGTTCGACCGGGCCGCCGCGCAGGGATTCCGGCTCGACATCCCCTCCGGGACCTCTCAGCGCTTCGAGCCGGGCGCATCGCGGGCGCTCGACGCCGTGGCATTGCGCGGTGCGCGCCGGGTTCCCGGCATCCAGATCAAGACCGAGGGACAGGAGGTGCTCGATGGTCTGGCTTGACCGTTCACGATACGCAGCGATCTACGGGCCGACGGTCGGAGACGAGGTGCGGCTCGGCGACACCGACCTTTGGATCCAGATCGAGCGCGATCTCACCATCGGCGGCGAGGAGGCCGTGTTCGGTGGCGGCAAGTCGATCCGCGAGTCCATGGCGCAGGCGACGACGACGCGAGCGGACGGCGCCCTCGACACGGTCATCACGAACGCGATCATCCTGGACTGGTGGGGCATCATCCGCGCCGATATCGGCATCCGCGACGGTCGGATCGTCGGCATCGGGCACGCGGGCAATCCCGACATCAGCGACGGCATCGACATGATCATCGGCCCGTCCACGGATGTCATCTCCGGTGAGGGACGCATCGTCACCGCGGGCGCCATCGACTCGCACGTCCACCTGCTCTCGCCCTCGCAGATCCACGAGGCACTCGCCACCGGCATCACGACGATCGTGGGCGGTGGCACCGGACCATCGGAGGGGTCCAAGGCGACGACGGTCACCCCGGGTGCGTGGCATCTGTCCGCCATGCACCGTGCGCTGGATCGGCTGCCGGTCAACATCCTGCTGCTCGGCAAGGGCAACACGGTGTCGATGGCCGCCCTGAAGGAGCAGGCTCTCGCCGGCGCCGCCGGCTACAAGGTGCACGAGGACTGGGGCTCCTCCCCCGCGGCGATCGACGCGTCGTTGCGTGCGGCCGAGGATTGGGGCCTGCAGGTCGCGCTGCACTCGGACTCTCTGAACGAGGCGGGATTCGTCGAGTCGACGATCGCGGCGATGGGCGGCCGATCCATCCACGCGTTCCACGTAGAAGGCGCCGGCGGCGGTCACGCTCCAGACATCCTCTCGATCGCCGGGCTGCCCCACGTGATCCCGGGTTCCACGAACCCGACGCTCCCTCACACGGTCAACACGGTCGCCGAGCACCTCGACATGCTGATGGTCTGCCATCATCTCAACCCTGCGGTTCCGGAGGACCTCGCATTCGCCGAGTCGCGCATCCGGGCCACCACGATCGCGGCGGAGGACATCCTTCACGACATCGGCGCCCTGTCCGTGACCTCGTCGGACGCGCAGGCCATGGGCCGGATCGGCGAAGTGATCACGCGCACCTGGCAGGTCGCACACGTCATGAAACACCGTCGCGGCCCGTTGGACGGCGGGATGCCGGCAGACAACGAACGAGCGCGTCGCTACGTGGCGAAGTACACCATCAACCCCGCGATCGCCCACGGGATCGCATACGACGTGGGGTCGATCGAGGTCGGCCGTCTGGCCGACCTCGTGGTGTGGGACCCGAAATTCTTCGGTGTCCGACCCGCCGTCGTCGTCAAGGGCGGCGCAATCGCGTGGGCCGCGCTCGGCGACCCGAACGCCTCCATCCCGACGCCGCAGCCCGTGATGATGCGACCGTCCTTCGGCGACGCGATCGGGGCGGACGTGTCGGTGACGTACGTCTCGCCTGCGGCACTCGATGCCGGTCTCGCCGAGACGCTCGGACTTCGTCGTCGACTCGCAGGGGTCGAGCCCACGCGCCATATCGGCAAAGTCGACATGAAGAACAACGACGTCCTGCCGTCGATCCGCATTCGTCCCGACACGTTCGAGATCGCGATCGACGGCGAGGACGTCGAACCGGCGCCCGCGGCATCCCTCCCCCTCGCGCAGCTGTACAACCTCTTCTGATGAAGCCGTCACCGCACACGATCAGCCTGCTGTTGGCGGATGCGCGCCTCCCCAGCGGCGGCCATGCGCAGTCGTCGGGAGTGGAGCCTGCACTGCTGGCAGGGATGCCGGTCGCGGACGTCCCCGCATTCCTGCGTGCCAGAGCCCGGACGACGGGCATGGTGGATGCCGGCACCGCTGTGCTCGCCCGGCACGCGGCGCTCGACTGCGTCCCGATGGCACCGATCGAGCGGGCATGGGCCGCGCGCACGCCGAGCCGCGCGATCCGTGATGCCGCGAAGGATCTCGGACGTGGCCTCAATCGGCTGGCCGTGCAGATCTGGCCCGCAGTGCGAAACTCGCTCGGCGACCTCGATGAGTCCCCGCCGAGACCGCTCGTGCTCGGCGCGATCGCCGCACACGCGGGGCTCGATGCCGAGAGCCTTGTTCGGCTCATCGTCTACGACGACATGGCATGCGCCGTGGCCGCGCTCCTCAAGCTCGAGCCCGGCGATCCCGCGCAGGGTGTCGCGATGGTGCTCGACGCCTGTTCATCGATCGAGCCGAACGTCGCCGCCGTGTCGAGCATCACATCCACCCACCAGATCCCCGCGGCGAGTGCGCCGCAAAGCGAGGCATGGGCGGAAGCTCATGCCCTGACCACCAGGAGGCTCTTCCGTGCCTGAGAACACCCCCACCCGCGCCCTGCGTCTCGGCATTGCCGGACCCGTGGGTACCGGCAAGTCCTCGCTCATCGCGACCGTGTGCCGTTCCCTCGCCGACGAACTTCGACTCGGAGTGATCACGAACGACATCTACACCGACGAAGACGCTCGATTCCTCCGTTCGGCCGGAGTGCTCGAACCCGATCGCATCCGTGCCGTCGAGACCGGCGCGTGCCCGCACACCGCGATCCGAGATGACATCACCATGAATCTCATCGCCGCCGAAGACCTCGAGCGTGATTTCGCTCCCCTCGATGTCGTGCTCATCGAATCCGGGGGCGACAACCTGACCGCGACGTTCTCACCGGCACTCGTCGACGCGCAGATCTTCGTGCTCGACGTCGCAGGCGGCGGCGACGTCGCCCGCAAGGGCGGTCCGGGCATCGGGCGAGCCGACCTGCTGGTGGTCAACAAGACGGACCTCGCACCCCACGTCGGCGTCGATGTGCCGCAGATGGTGGCGGATGCGTCGCAGGCACGCGAGGGCCGGGCCGTCCTCGCGCTGTCGCGCTCGGATGCCGCATCCGTCGCTGCGCTGCGCGCCTGGGTGCTCGGCGTTCTCGAGAGCCACCGCCGCGGCACGCACGTGCCTCAGGACCCGGGGCCGATGGCACCGCACTTCCACGCCGATGAAGAACACCCCGACGGCGGCTTCGTGCACCGTCACGATGAGGAGGGCGCGGACGAGCACCACTCGAGCGCGCCAGATCACGTTCCTTCGCTCTCCGATGCTCTGAAATGACGACGACACGGATCGCGGTGCGGGCGGGCCATCCTCGTGCGCAGGTCGACCTGGTCGTCGGCGCACTGGCTCCGAGACTCGTCGGACGCACCTCCTGCACCGCGCACGTCGCGCTCACCGCCGCGGGCATGCTCCTCCTCGGCGGCGACCTCGTCGACGTCGAGGTGGACGTGGGGCCCGACTGCACCCTCGAGCTCGAAGACGTCGGCGGCATGGTCGCCTACCGTGCCCTGACCTCCGCAGCTCAGGTGACCTTCGCTGCGCGGGTGGGATCAGGCGGCACCCTGCTCTGGCGTGCCCTGCCGCTGGTCGTCGCGGAGGGCGCAAGCGTCGATCGCCGCACGCAGATCGACCTCGACACGGGCGGATGCACTGTCATCCGGGAGACCGTCGTGCTGGGTCGGCAGGGCGAGGCGGGTGGGAGCCTCTCGTCCCACCTCTCGATCACGGATCCCGACGGCCCAGTACTCACCGAGGACCTCGACCTCGACGGGCGCTTTCCCGAACCGGGGATATTGAGCTCGGATCGGGTGCTGGACGCGATCATCGCAATCGGCTTCCGCCCCGACCATGAGCCCGGCGCATTGCTGCTCGACCAGCCCGGCGCGGTGGCAAGGCATCTGGGCCATCACACGCACGACTCGCCATTGGACCGCGTGTGGGCGGAATGGGCGGAGCAAGCCACGTCAACCGCCGCGTCCGTCGCAACCGCTGCCGTGCCGATCCCGGCAGGAGCCTCGTCGACGCCTCGAGCGATCGACTCGGTCGGGGCGATCGAGTGAACCTCGGTTCCATGGGCGCGGAGGCTCTGCGCCCGGCATCCTCGAAGATCAGCACCCTCCCCCCGGCAACGCGCTCTCCTCACCACCGCGCACGCCTGCCGCTCCTGGGTATGTTCGGAGTCATTCTCGCCCTCCATGTCGCGGGGTTCGGTCTGCTTCTGACACAAGGCGGCGGCGGATCGGGCGCGGGCGCCGTCCTCAGCGTCGGGGTGGGGCTGACGGCCTACGTTCTGGGTCTCCGGCACGCGTTCGACGCCGACCACATCGCTGCGATCGACAACACCACGCGGAAGCTGATCAGTGACGGCAAGAAGCCCGTGTCAGTCGGGTTCTGGTTCTCCCTCGGTCATTCCTCCGTCGTGCTGGCGCTCGTACTGCTGCTCGCGCTCGGCGTGGGCGCCATCGCTGGTCCACTCCAAGACGACGGGTCCGTGCTCCACCGGGTCACGGGCACCGTCGGCACGACCGTGTCGGCCCTGTTCCTGGGCGTCATCGCCGCGATCAACGTCGCCCTGTTGGCATCGACGTGGCGAACGTATCGGCAGGTGCGCTCAGGTGAGGTCACGATGACCCAGATCGAGGAGCAGGCGACGACACGCGGCCCCCTGGCCCGTCTCTTCGCACCCGTCATGCGCACCATCCGTGCACCATGGCAGATGTATCCGCTCGGCGTGCTCTTCGGCTTCGGATTCGACACCGCCACCGAGGTCGGCCTGCTGGTCCTTGCTGCAACCAGCACCGCGTCGGGAATCGCGTGGTACACCCTGCTGTCACTGCCCCTGCTCTTCGCCGCAGGCATGTCCCTTCTCGACACTGCCGACGGACTGGTGATGCGCTACGCCTACGGTTGGGCGTTCACCGACGGCCCGCGCAGGCTTGGATACAACCTCACCATCACCGCGATCTCCGTCATGGTCGCCGTCGCAGTCGGAACCACGGAGCTTGTCGCACTTCTCGGTGAAGAACTCGGTCTCGACGGTGGCGTGTGGCAGTTCGCAGCCGGTGTGAACCTCAATGCGATCGGCTTCGGGATCGCCGGTGGCCTGATCGTCGTTTGGCTCGGCGCTGTCATCGTGTGGCGGCGAGCACGACAGATGTGAGACTCCGTTCGATGCTCATTCCGAGGCGACGCGCGTGAGTCCGGGGTCGGTGGACTCAACCGGGCTGCTCCCCCGGACGCAGACTCGTCTTCAACAGCCAACCGACCGACGCGACGCACGCGTCGCCGCGCCTCGATCCCCTCACGGGATCGAGCGTCATTCCCACGAGAGCGTGTGCGCCCAGCCGGCGATGTAGGCACGTTCGTCGAGGGCGAGACGAACGACGCCGAACGGCAGCGGCCGATCCTCGAGATCGCAGAGGTCGAATATCCGCCGAACGAGCACGGGACGCAACGGTGCATCGAGGTTCTCGAGCAGCTCGCGCTGGAGCGGATGCTCCAGCCTCGGCCACCAGAGGCCGATCGGCGGAAGTCCATGTCGCCGCCGAGGGCTGTCCCCGACTTGCGCAAGATCGGCGATCGTGCTCATGCCACCACCTCCTGAGGCGGGCGGTGCTCGATCGAGGGTCTCGGAGGGGTCGAAGTGCTCCGACGGGCTGAACGGGTCATCAGGTGCTCCTTGCTGCCGGGATCGATCACGAGCCCGGTGCCATGACGTGAGATCGACCATTCGCGAGGCGGGAGGAGCTTGACGTGCGGCGGAAGGGGTCTCCCGCGTACCGGCCGGCCGCGCTCACGCGAGATCCACGATCACCGCGCCAGGTCGGAGCACCCGGGGCGCCACGCGCAGATCACGGGGTCGGCTTGCCGCCGGTGACGCCGAGCGTCTCGCCGATGACATAGCTCGATTCCGCCGATGCGAGGAACACGAACGCGGGCGCGAGTTCGGCGGGCTGGCCCATGCGGCCGAGCGGCGTGTTCTCGCCGAACTCCGCGAGCTTCTCGGGCGGCTGCCCGTCGGTCACCTGCAGGACGGTCCAGACGGGGCCCGGCGCGACCGCGTTCACCCGGATTCCCTTCGGCGCGAGCTGCTGGGCGATCGCCTTCGTGAACGCGTTGATCGTCGCCTTCGTCGACGCGTAGTCGATCAGGATCGGCGAGGGCTCGTAGGCCTGGATCGAGGTCGTGTTGATGATCGTCGAGCCCGGCGTCAGGTGCGGCACCGCCGCCTTGGTGATCCAGAACATCGCGTACACGTTGGTCTTGAACGTGTCGTCGAACTGATCGTCGGAGAGGTCGACGAGGTCCTCGACGTACACCTGCTTGCCCCCGTTGTTCACGACGAGGTCGAGGCCGCCGAGCGAATCCGCCGAACGATCGACGAGATCGCGGCAGTACCCGGCGTCACGCAGGTCGCCCGGAATCGTGAACACCCGCACGCCGGCATCCTGCGCGATCGCCGCGACGCGTTGCGCATCGGCCTCCTCCTCGGGCAGGTACGCCATGACGACGTCGGCGCCCTCACGGGCGAACGCGATGACGGTGGCCGCTCCGATGCCCGAATCGGCGCCCGTGACGAGCGCCTTGCGCCCCTGCAGGCGCCCGCTGCCGCGGTAGGAGTTCTCGCCCAGATCGGGTTTCGGGTCGAGCTTCGCGTCGAGTCCGGGTTCGGGCTGGTGCTGCGCCTTCGGGTCGTACTCGGCGTAGAGCTTCGACGGGTCGCCGAACGTGTACTGATCCCGCGTGGACTGGTCTCGCGTCTGCTCGCTCATGCGGCGAATCTACGCGGCCTCGCGAAGCGACGGCAGGGCCTTGCGCGCTGCGCTTCTCCCCGCTATCGAGCGAGCGGATGCCGCGCTCACGCGAGGGCGGACCGCGTCGTGCTCACGGCTCGAGCACGACCTTGATGCATCCGTCCTCCTTCTTCATGAAGGTCTCGTACATCTCGGGGGCGCGCTCGAGCGGCACCCGGTGCGTGACGAGGTCCTCGACTCCGAGCGGGTCGGCCGCTTCCTCGACGAGCGGCAGCAGGTCGTCGCGCCAGCGGTGCACGTTGCACTGGCCCATGCGCAGGGCGATCTGCTTGTCGAACATCGAGATGAACGGCATCGGGTCGGCCGCACCGGCGTACACGCCGCTGAGCGACACGGTGCCGCCGCGCTGCACGAGTTCGAGCGCGAGGTGCAGGGCCGCGAGCCGGTCCACGCCCGCCTTCTGCATCATCGGCTTCGCGAGCCCGTCGGGCAGGATGCCGACCGCCTTCTGCACGAACTCGACGCCGGGATTGCCGTGCGCCTCCATGCCGACGGCGTCGACGACGCTGTCGGGTCCGCGCCCATCGGTCTCGTCGCGGAGCAGATCGACGAGATCATCGTCGAGGTCGAACGTCTCGATGCCGTGCCGCTCGGCCATCGCCCGCCGCTCGGGCACCGGGTCGACGGCGAGCACGCGCTGGCCGAAGTGCCGCCCGATGCGCGCGGCGAACTGACCGACCGGCCCGAGGCCGAGCACCGCGAGGGTGCCGCCCGCGGGCACGTTCGCGTACTGCACGCCCTGCCAGGCGGTCGGCAGGATGTCGCTGAGGAACAGGTACCGGTCGTCGGACAACTCGTGCCCGACCCTGTAGGCGTTGGCGTCGGCCCGTCGCACCCGCAGGTACTCGGCCTGCCCGCCGGGTATCGATCCGTACAGCTCGGTGTAACCGTAGAGGTCGGCTCCGGTGCCGGTGTCCCGGTTCTGCGTCGTCTCGCACTGCGTCGTCAGCCCGCGCAGGCACATGTAGCACGCACCGCAGGCGATCACGAAGGGCACCACGACGCGATCGCCGACCGCGAGGCCCGCGACATCCGCCCCGACCTCCTCGATGACCCCCATCGGCTCGTGACCGAGGATGTCGCCCTTCGCGAGGAACGGCCCGAGCACGTTGTAGAGGTGCAGGTCGGAGCCGCAGATCGCGGTCGAGGTGATGCGGACGACCGCGTCGGTCGGTTCCTCGATGCGCGGGTCGGGACCCGTTTCGACGCTGACGCTGCCGGTGGACTGCCAGGTGAGTGCTCTCATGCCCTCACCCTCGCCGAACCTCGAACCGCGCTCAAGGGGCTGGACTGCATGCACTCAGAGAGGTAAGACCCCCAGACGCGCACACGCAGCGCGCTCGTCGGCAGACTCGGCAGGGCGTCTACAGTTCTTCGGCGGAGCGGCATCCCTCGATCAACGAAGCCTGGGTGCTCGAACTGCTCGACTCCGCCAATAGCTCGCGCGGACTGCTCGTCACCCGAGAACCCGACGGCTCGGCAACGGTGCCCGCCTCGCCGATGGGCACGCCACGAGGCGGTCGGCCGTGCCGCCGCACATCAAGGCCGAGTCCTGACATCGTGCGGTCGTATCGCGAACGAAAAGAACCCCTGATCAGCTGCTATCTGTAGGGCGGACGGGACTTGAACCCGTGACCGATGGATTATGAGTCCACTGCTCTAACCGGCTGAGCTACCGCCCCGTGAGCGACATCAGTCGGGAAGGATGACCGGTATCGACTCGGTGACCGGATCGGTCACGCGCTCACCACGATACAGACTCTCGAACGTGTCGAGCGTGCGGGTGATGTCGTGGGCCTTGATGAGCTTGATCGACGCCGCCTTCAGCGCGTGGTACTCGTCGGGCGAGGCCTCGAGCACGGTGCGGAGCTTGGCTGCGAGATCTTCGGGGTTGCTCGGCTCGAAGAGGTAGCCGTTCTCGCCATCGTGCACGAGGTGCGGCAGCGCCATGGCGTTGGCCGCGACGACGGGCAGCGCCGAGGCCATGGCCTCCATCGTCACGATGCTCTGGAGCTCGGCGATCGACGGCATCGCCAGCACGGAGGCGCGGTGGTAGGCCTCGCGCAGCTCTTCGTCGGTCACGTAGCCCGTGAAGGTGACGCGGTCGGCGATGCCCAGTTCGACCGCCAGCGCCTCGAGGTTGCGCTTCTGGTCGCCGCCGCCGACGATCTCGACCTTGGCGTCGAGCGAGGCGGGCAGCATGGTGAGGGCCCGCAGCAGCACGTCGATCTGCTTCTCGCCCGTGACCCGCCCGACGAAGAGGATGCGGTTCTCGGTGCGGGGCTCCCAGTTGGGCGAGTACTTGTGGGCGTCGATGCCGCAGGAGATGGCGTGCACGCCGTTGAGGCCGGTGTGCTTCTCGAGGAACTGCGCGGCCTTGAGCGTGGGAGTGGTGACCGACTCGGCGCGGCCGAACGTGCGCCCCGCCGCCTTCCAGGCGAGGCCGACGGCCCAGTCCTGCCAGGCCTTGGGCAGGAGCGTGAACTCGAGCATGTTCTCGGGCATGAAGTGGTTCGTGCCGACGATGCGGATGCCGCGCTTCGCAGCCTCGAGTGAGAGGCCCCGGCCCACGATGATGTGCGACTGGAAGTGCACGACGTCGGGCTGCACGGCGTCGATGATGCGGGCGCTGTTCTGCTTGATGCGCCACGGAAGCGCGAATCGCAGCCAGTCGTGGGGGTACCAGCGCCAGCTGCGCAGCCGGTGCGCGGTGATCTCCTGCCCCTCGTGCACCTCGGGCCACGTGCCGTGCTTGCGGTTCGCGGCGGGCGCGACGACGTGCACCTCGTGACCGCGCTCGACGAGGCCGGCGGCGAGCCGCTCGGCGAACCTGGCCGCACCGTTGACGTTGGGCGCGAACGTGTCGGCGCCGATCAGGATGCGAAGCGGGCGTTCCGGCTCTGCGCGGTCGGCGGCACTGGGGGATGTCGCACCGGGAGTGTCAGACACGTGGTGAAGTTCCTCACAATTCTGGGGCGGCCCGATCGGCCTGGGTCGTCACGGCGCCGTTCGGGCGCGAGCGGTGACTTCGAAGAATAGTAGTCTACGTGGCGCCCCGGGGGCGGGCCGGGACCAGCATGTCGCGAGCCGGATGCCGCGAGCCGCACGCCGATCGGAAGGCGCGGCCGAGAGGCGCCGGGCGCCCCTGACGGCCCGCGCCTCAGAGCCGGGTCTGCGGGTGGTTGCGAGCGAGCAGGAACACGCCCCACACGGCGATCGCTCCGGCGATCACGAAGACGATGTTCGCCCAGAGGCCGGCCTGCGAGGCCTCGCCGAGCACGACGATGCCGATGACGACGGCGACGATGGGGTCGACGACCGTGAGGCCGGCGATCACGAGGTCGGGCGGTCCCGACGCGTAGGCGTTCTGAACGAAGTACGCTCCGAGGGCGGTCGCGGCGAGCAGGCCGATGACGCAGGTGAGCGTCAGCCACTCGAACTCGCCCTGCTGCACGCGGCCGATGACGACCTTGGCGAGCGTGGCGACGAAGCCGTAGAGCACACCGGCCATGATGACGTAGAACACGGCACGGATGCGGCTGCGGAAGAACCAGAAGGCGAGGCCGGCAGCGATCAGCACGACCGCGAGCAGCGAGAGGATGACGATGAGCTGGCGGTCGGTGACGGGCTTGTCGACGGCCGTGAACGCCGCGACGCCGACGAAGAGGAACACGCCACCGACGCACATGACGATCGCGGTGATCGACTTGGAGTTCAGCTTCACCTTGTTGACGCGCGAGTTGAGGATCGACGTGATCACGAGCGCGATCGCGCCGAGCGGCTGCACCACGATGAGCGGCGCGAACGAGAGGCTCGCGAGCTGGAAGACGATGGCGAGGCCGAGCATGACCGTGCCGATGACCCACGACGGGCGCGACAGCAGCAACCAGAGCTGTCCGAGCCCGAGGCCGGTGCCGAGCGAGTCACGGGTGTGCGCCTCGACCTTGGTCACGCCGCGGTGCTGGAACTGGGCGCCGAGCGACAGGAAGACCGCGCCGACCAGGGCCAGGGGAATGCCGATGAACTGGGTGGGGTCGAGGGCGATCTGCTCTGTGAGGTCGCTCAGGTTCGGATCCACGCAACGACCCTACCTCTCCCGCGCCGATATCCTTGGCGAATGGCCGTGCTTCCCATTCGCATCACCGGCGACCCGGTGCTCCACTCCCCCGCCCTCCCCGTCGAGACCATCGACGACGGCATCCGCGAGTTGGTGCGCGACATGTTCGACACGATGGATGCCGCACCCGGCGTGGGGCTCGCGGGGCCGCAGGTCGGCGTCGCGCTGCGCCTGTTCACCTACGGCTGGACCGACGAGTCCGACCGCGAATGGCGCGGCGTCGCGATCAACCCCGAGCTCTGGATCACGCCGGCCGTGCCCGGGCACCCCGACCCCGACCTCGAGTCCGAGGGCTGCCTCTCGTTCCCGGGCGAGCGGTTCCCGCTGCGTCGCGCCGAGCGTGCGCTGCTGCGTGCGACGGACCTCGAGGGCGAGCGCTTCGAGATCGAGGCCGACGGATGGCTCGCCCGCATCTTCCAACACGAGTTCGACCACCTCGACGGCACGCTCTACACCGACCGGCTGACCGATCGCGAACAGCGCATCGTCGCGAAGATCTGCCGCAAGGTCGGTTGGGGCGAGCCCGGTGTCTCGTGGATGCCCGGCGTCGACGACCTCGAGGCCTGACCCGATCCCGAGCGGCCGTGTCGCGACATCCGCTCAGGTGAACGCACGGATGGCGGCGGCGACGCCCGCGGCCACGATGACCACGACGACGAACGGCACCCGCAGGGCGTAGAGGGCCGCCGCGACGATGACCGCGGGCACGCGCGCGTCGAGCACGATCGCCTGCCCGGCGCCGAGCGTCTGCACGACGATGAGCGCGGAGAGCAGCGCGACCGTGAGCAGGTCGGCGATGCGCGCCGGGCGCTCGCGCTCGAGGAACCCCGCCGGCACGACGTACCCGCCGAGCTTCAGGGCGAGCGTCGCCGCGGAGGCGATGAGGATCACGTGCCAGGTCGTCATGCCGCCGGCCTCTTGCGGTCGAACCAGTCGAACCACCCGATGACGAGGGCGACGGATGCCGCGACGAGCACGGGCAGGCCCGGTACGAGCACGGGCGTGGTCAGCGCCGCGACGACCGCCGCGCCGACGGCGACGGCACCCGCCTGCACGCGCTTCAGGCGCGGCCAGAGCAGCCCGAGGAACGCGGCCGCGGCCGCGGCATCGAGCCCCCAGGCCTTCGTGTCGCCGAGCGCGTCGCCGATGAGCGCGCCGAGCAGCGTGGTGAGGCTCCAGCCGACGAAGACGATGGCGCCCGTGAGCCAGAAACCGAGTCGGGCCGACTTCTCGTCGGACTGCGCGAGCGCGACGGCGGTGGACTCGTCGATCGTGAGCCAGGCCGCACCCACGCGCTTCACCGGGCCGCCGCGGTCGACGAGCGGCTTCATGCGCATGCCGTAGACGACGTTGCGCACGCCGAGCAGCGCGGCCGCGGCGATGGCCGGCCCTGCGGCGGCCGCCCCGCCGCCGGCGAGGACCCCGATGAGGGCGAACTGCGAGCCGCCGGTGAACATCACGAGGCTGAGGAACATCGTCTGCCACACGTCGAGACCCGACGCGACCGAGAGCGCACCGAACGAGATGCCGTAGGCGGCCGTCGCGAGCCCGACCGAGAGCGAGGCGCGCACGGCGGCGCTGCGGCCGGCAGCGGCCTCGGTCACCTCGTCCATGCGCGCACCCTCGGATCGACTTGCTCTTCGTGGCGCTGTCGACAGGACCCCGCCGGTGCAGAAAGCCCCGCATCCGTCTGGATGCGGGGCTTCGGTTGCTCCCCCACTTGGACTCGAACCAAGAACCTATCGGTTAACAGCCGATTGCTCTGCCAATTGAGCTATGGAGGATCATGCGTGTTGCAGCGGATTCACTCTAGCAAAACGTGCGCGTCTGACCAATTCGAGCGACCCTCGACAAACAGCCGGCCGCGGCGTCGTGGAGGACGCCCCGACCAGATGCGATTTCAGGGTACCGACGGCACCTGAATGAGAGCCGGAAGTCAGTATCCGGCGTGCAGGTCGATGCGTCCGACCCACTCGCCGCGACCGAGGAACGCGGCGGTGTCGGCCTCCACGCGCGCCGCGAAGAGCGGCACGGTCATCGCCTCGGTGTCGGCGACATGCGGCGTGACGAGGGCGTTGTCGAGCTGCCAGAGCGGATGCCCCGCCGGCAGCGGTTCGGGCTCGGTGACGTCGAGCCCGGCCCCGCCGAGCCGGCCGCTCGCGAGTTCGGCGACGAGTGCGTCGGTGTCGACGAGCGCGCCGCGCGCCACGTTGACGAGCACGGCGCCGTCGGGCAGCAGCGCGAGTTCGGCCGCGCCGATCATGCCGCGCGTGCGCTCGGTGAGCGCCGCAGCGAGGAACACGACGTCGGCGTCGGCGAGCACCTCGTGCAGTGCGGCGTCGGTCACCGTACGCGCCGCACCCGCGACGGGGGCCTCTCGGCGACGGATGACGGTCGCGTGCACGCCGAACGGCTCGAGCAGCCGCAGCAGTTCCTCGGTGATGCCGCCGCCGCCGAGCACCACGACGCGCGCGCCGAGCAGCGAGCGTCCGCGCTCGTCGGCCTCCCACGTCACGGCGCGCGCCCGGCGGGGAACCTCGCGCAGCACGCTCAGGGCGAGCATGAGCGCGTGCTCGGCCACGGGGCGTGCGTACGACCCCTTGGCACTCGTCCAGACCCGGCCGTCGTCGCGGAACCGCTCGAGCGTGCCGGCGAACGCATCGACGCCCGCCCACGGAAGCTGCACCCACGAGACATCGGGATGCCGCTCCAGTGCGTCCGTCAGCTCGGCCGAGCCCCCGTTCGCCACCCAGACGATGCCGCGCGTGGCCGCTCCGAGCGGCACGACCGTGCCGCCGGCGCGACGCACGGCGTCGACCACGGTCGGATCGGCGTTCGGCAGCACCGAGACGGCACCGGACGCGAACGGCCGCGTCGCGGAATCGGTCACGTGCTGATGCCCTCGTCGACCTCGTCGATGATCGCGTGACCGTCGTCGAGCGCACCCGCGAGCGCGGCCACGTACGGGTGGCTCGGATCGTGGAAGACCTCCTCGATGGTGCCGAGCGCCGCCAGGTTGCCGCGGTCGAGCACGGCGATGCGATCGGCGGTGCGTCGTAGCACCGGCAGGTCGTGGCTGATGAGCAGCGCGGAGAACCGCTGGCGCTCGCGCAGTTCGCCGATGAGCTGGGCGACCGCGTCGCGCACCGTGAGGTCGATGCCGGCCGTCGGCTCGTCGGCGATGAGCACCGACGGGCCGAGCACGAGCGCCTGGGCGAGCGCGACGCGCTGGCGCTGGCCGCCGCTCAGCTCGTAGGGGTACTTCTCGAGGTGGCCGAGCGGCAGGCGCACGCTGTCGAGCATCGTCGCGACCCGGGTCGCCAGTGCCCGCTGGTTGTAGCGTCGATCGCGCTCGAGGATCGGCTCGGCGATGATCTCCGCCACGCTGCGGTCGGCCGGGAGCCTGGATCCGGCGTCCTGCGCGAGGTAGCCGACGTGGAAGCGCAGTTCGGGGATGCGTCGCTTCGGCAGACCGCGCAACCGATGACCGAGCACGGATGCCTCGCCGCCCGTGATGACCGGCCGCGAGTCGCCCGACTTCGGGTCGAGGGCGACCCCCGAGAGCAGCTTCGCGAGCGTGCTCTTGCCGCTGCCCGCGCTGCCGAGCAGGCCGACGACCTCGCCCGGTGCGATCGTGAGGCTCAGCCCGTGCAGCGCGACATGGGCGGGGCTCGGGCCCTTGGCCGGGTACTCCAGCGTCAGATCGCTGATGACGATCGGGTACCCGTGCTCGGTCGGAGCCATCAGTCGGCCTCCCGCAGTCGCCGGAGCTGCTCGCGACGCTCGGCCTGCACGATCGGGTCGGGCACCGGCAGCGATGCGAGCAGGCGCTGCGTGTACGCCTGCTGCGGCGAACCGAGCACCTCGGTTCCGGTGCCCTCCTCGACGAGCTCGCCGTGGTACAGCACCGCGATGCGGTCGGCGAGGATGTCCACGACCGCGAGGTCGTGGCTGATGAACAGCGAGGCGAACCCGAACTCGCGCTGCAGCTCGGCGAAGAGCTCGAGCACGCGGGCCTGCACCGACACGTCGAGCGCCGAGGTGGGCTCGTCGGCGATGAGCAGCTCGGGTTCGAGCGCGAGCGAGCGGGCGAGGCTCGCGCGCTGGCGCTGCCCGCCGCTCAACTCGTGCGGGTAGCGGTCGCCGTAGGCCTTCGGCAGCTGCACGGCCTCGAGCAGTTCGTCGACGCGCGGACGGGCGGTTCTGGCATCGCGGGCCCGGCCGTGGATGATGAGCGGCTCGGCCACGCACTCCGCGATCGTCAGGAGCGGGTTGAAGCTCGACGCCGGGTCCTGGAAGACGAATCCGATGCGGCTGCGCAGCGGCCGGAAGTCGCGCTCGCGGATGCCGTTCATCTCGGCACCGAGCACGTTCAGCGAGCCGCCCGTGACCTTCGTGAGCCCGGCGATCGCACGGCCGATCGTGGTCTTGCCGGAGCCGGACTCGCCGACGAGGCCCAGCACCTCACCCGGTCGGATGACCAGGTCGACCCCGCGCACGGCCTTGAAGCCCGAGCTGCCGAACCGGCCCGGGTACTCGATCTCGAGGCCCTTCGCCCGAACCACGGGCGTCTGGTCTGCCCAGTCGTCGGCGCGAGCCGCCGCACGCTCCTGGGCGTGAACGGTGCCATGGCCGACGAAGGGCACCGCCGCGAGCAGCTTCTTCGTGTACTCGTGCTGCGGCGTGGCGAACAGCTGTTCGACGTCGGCCTGCTCGACGAGGTTGCCCTGGTACATCACGGCGACCCGGTCGGCGAGGTCCGCGACGACGCCCATGTTGTGGGTGATGAGCACGATCGCCGCACCGAACTCGTCGCGGCACCGCCGCAGCAGGTCGAGGATCTCGGCCTGCACGGTGACGTCGAGCGCGGTCGTCGGCTCGTCGGCGACGATGAGCCCCGGCTCGAGCACGAGCGCCATCGCGATGACGATGCGCTGCTTCTGCCCGCCCGAGAACTGGTGCGGGAAGTGGTCGATGCGCTGCTCGGGGTCGGGGATGCCGACGCGCCCGAGCATCTCGATGGCCTTCGCGCGGGCCTCCTTCTTGGAGATCTCGCCGTGCGCGCGCAGGCCCTCGATGATCTGCCACCCGACGGTGTAGACGGGGTTGAGCGCCGTCGACGGCTCCTGGAAGACCATCGCCACATCGGTGCCGCGGATGTCGCGGAGCCGCTGCTTCGACAATGAGATCACGTCGTTCTCGCGGGTTCCGGCGCGGTTGGAGAGCACCACCGCACCGCTCGTCGTCGCCGTCTCGGGCAGGAGCCCGAGGATCGTCTTCGCCGTGACGGTCTTGCCGCTGCCGGACTCGCCGACGATCGCGAGCACCTCGCCGCGCTGCACCGTGAGCGACACGTCGTCGACGGCCTTCACCGCACCGGCGTCGGTCGCGAACGAGACCCCGAGGTTCCTGATGTCGACCACCGTGCTCATGGCTTGACCTCGATTCCGTGCTCGTCGAATGTTTCCCCGTCTTCGAGGCCGGCGAGACCTCCGGGCCCGGCGGTCAGCGTGCCACCGGGCACGACCGACGTCTCGGCGACCTGGCCGGCCGCCTTCGCGACCCGGCGACGACCGCGCAGGCGCGGGTCGGCGAGGTCGTTCAGGCTCTCGCCGACGAGCGTGATGCCGAGCACCGTGAACACGATCGCGAGGCCCGGGAAGACCGCCGTCCACCAGATGCCGCTCGTGACGTCGGACTGCGCCTTGTTGAGGTCGTAGCCCCACTCGGCCGCGGCCGTCGGCTCGATGCCGAAGCCGAGGAAGCCGAGGGCGGCCATCGTGAGGATGGCCTCGGAGGAGTTCAGCGTGATGATGAGCGGCAGCGTGCGGGTGGCGTTGCGCAGCACGTGCTTGAACACGATGCGGGAGTTCGACGCGCCGAGCACCTTGGCCGACTCGACGTAGGCCTCGGCCTTGATGCGCACCGTCTCGGCGCGGATCACGCGGAAGTACTGCGGGATGAACACCACCGTGATCGAGCCGGCCGCCGCGAGCACGCCGCCCCACAGGCCGGACTGACCGCCGGAGATCACGATCGAGAGCACGATCGCGAGCAGCAGCGACGGGAACGCGTAGATCGCGTCGCAGACGACGACGAGCACGCGGTCGAGCCATCCGCCGAAGTACCCGGAGTAGAGGCCGAGCGCGACGCCGATGAAGATCGAGAGCAGCACGGCGACGATGATGACGACGATCGCGGTCTGGGTGCCCCAGATGACCCGGGAGAACACGTCGTAGCCGCCGACCGTGGTGCCGAACGGATGCTCGATCGAGGGCGGACGCTGCGTGCCGAAGGCGACGCCGTCGTCCTTGCGCTGGGCGAACCCGTACGGCGCGAGCACCGGCGCGAGCAGCGACGTCAGGATGAACACGCCCACCATGACGAGTCCGGCGACGAGCATGCCGCGCTGCAGGCCGACGCTCTGCCGGACCTGGTGCACGACGGGCAGACGGTCGCGCAGTCGCCGCTTCGGCGGTGCGAGGGGTGCGGATGCCGCGGTCATGTCAGTACCTCACTCGCGGGTCGATGAACGCGGCGATGATGTCCACGATGAAGTTGGTGAGGGCGACGATGATCGCGAGGAGCACGACGATGCCCTGCACCGCGACGAAGTCCCTCGACTCGAGGAACTCGGCGAGGATGAAGCCGAGGCCCTTCCACTCGAACGTGGTCTCGGTGAGCACTGCGCCCGCGAGCAGCAGGGCGATCTGCAGGCCGATGACCGTGACGATCGGGATGAGGGCGGGCCGGTACGCGTGCTTGCGCAGCAGCCGCGACTCGGCGACGCCGCGCGACCTGGCCGCGTCGACGTAGTCGGTCGACAACGTGCCGATGACGTTCGTGCGCACGAGGCGCAGGAAGATGCCCGCCGTGAGCAGGCCGAGCGCGATCGAGGGCAGCACGGCGTGTGCGAGCACGTCGCCGAGCACCGCGGGATTGCCGGTCATCAGGGCGTCGATCGTGTAGAACCCCGTCTTGTTGGGCACCGTCTGCAACTGCAGTTCGGCGCCGACGCTCGCGCGCCCCGCGACCGGGAGCCACTTCAGCCAGACGGCGAAGACGAGCTTGAGCAGCAGTCCGGCGAAGAAGATCGGCACGGCGTACCAGAAGATGGCCAGCACCCGGAAGAAGGCGTCGGGAGCCTTGTCGCGGAAGTACGCGGCGAGAAGGCCCAGCGGGATGCCGACCGCGAACGCGATGATGAGCGAGTAGAAGACGAGCTCGAACGTCGCAGGGCCATACGTGGTGAGCACGTCGATCACGGGACGGTTCGTCGTGATCGTCGTGCCGAAGTCGAAGACCACGATGCGCCCGAGGTACTCGAGGTATTGCACGAGCAGCGGCCGGTCGTAGCCCGCGGCCTCACGCAACGCTGCGAGGGCCTCCGGACTCAGGCGGCCGCCCTGCGCGGCCGTGATGGGGTCGCCCGTCGTGCGCATCAGGAAGAACACGAGCGTGACGAGGATGAAGATCGTCGGGAAGATCAGCAGGAATCGCACGAGCAGGTAGCGTGCGAATCCTCCGCCCTGGGACTTGGGCTTGGCGCCGGGGGTCGCGACGCCGGCACTCGGCGTCAGATCGACAGCGGACATGGATTCCTCACTGTGAAACATGGAACGGGGGCGACCCGCAGGATGCGGGTCGCCCCCGTCGGTCGAACTGGATCGACTCTAGTCGGAGTGACTAGCCCTTGGAGAGCGCCGCGTAGCGGAACTTGAACGACGCGTCGAGCGTGTCTTCGGTGCCCTCGACGTCGGAACCGACGACCGCGACCTGCGCGCCCTGCATGTACGGGATCGTGGACAGGTCGACCGCGAGCTTGTCCTGGATCTCGTCGATGATGGTCGCCCGCTCCTCGGGGTCGGTCGTGACCGCCTGCTCGAGGATCAGGTCGCTGACCTCGGGGTTCTCGTAGTGGTTCGCGAGGAAGTTGCCCGGCAGGAAGAACGGCGACAGGTAGTTGTCGGCGTCGGAGTAGTCGGGGAACCAGCCCAGCTGGTATGCCGGGTAGAGGTCGGCGACGCGGTCCTTGGAGTACTGCACCCATTCGGTGGACTGCAGGTCGACCGTGAACAGGCCGCTCTCCTCGAGGTTCTCCTTGATGATCGCGTACTCGTCGCTCGAGCTCGGTCCGTAGCGCTCGGCGACGTACTGGATCGCGATCTCGACCGGAGCCGTGATGCCGGCGTCCTTCAGGCGGGCGGCCGCCTTGTCGGCGTCGGGCGCGCCGTTGCCGTCGCCGTACAGACCCTTGAGCGCGTCATTCGCGCCGGTCAGGCCCTCGGGCACCATCGAGTACAGCGGGGTGAAGGTGCCCTTGTACACGTCCTCGGAGATCGCGTCGCGATCGATGAGGTCGGCGATCGCCTGGCGGACGGCGAGGGCCTTGGCCGGGTCGGCCTCGGCGGTCGTCGCGCCGAACGGCATCGTGTCGAAGTTGAAGACCAGGTAGCGGATCTCGCCGCCCGGGCCGTCGACGACCTTCACGTTGTCGTTGCCGCGGAGGTCCTCGATGTCGGTGGCGCTGAGGGTGCGCTGCGCGACGTCGATGTTGCCCTCCTGCACGTCGAGCTTCAGGTTCGAGGCATCCGTGTAGTACTTCACGTTGACCGTGTCGGTCTTCGGTGCACCGAGCAGACCCTGGTAGTCGGCGTTCGCCTTGTACGAGATCAGGTTGTTGAAGTCGAAGCTCGAGATGACGTACTGGCCGGCGAACGCGTTGCCCGCGACGATGTCGTCGTCGGAGGTGAGCGCGTCGGCCGCGAAGACCTCTTCGTCGACGATCGGGCCCACCGGGCTCGACAGGATCTGCGGGAAGATCTGGTCGTTCTCGCTGATCAGGTGGAAGACGACGGTGGTGTCGTCGACGACCTCGGTCGAGTCGAGGTTGTAGAGCAGCGACGACGGGCCGTTCTCGTCGGCGATCGCCGTCTGGCGGTCGAACGTGAACTTCACGTCGGAGGCCGTGAGGTCGTTGCCGTTCGCGAACTTCAGGCCGGACTTGAGCTTGACCGTGTACTCGGTCGGCGCCGTGAACTCCGCGGACTCCGCGATGTCGGGCTCGACATCGGGGCTGCCGTACGGCGAGTTCATCAGGAACGGGTACACCTGGTTCATCACGGCGAACGAGCCGTTGTCGTACGAGCCGGCCGGGTCGAGCGCGGTGACCTGCTCAGTGGTGCCGATCGTCAGCGTGCCTGCGCCCGCGTCGTCGGTGCCGCCTGCGGAGCAACCGGCCAGCGCGAGCGCGGCGACCGAGACACCGGCGGCCGCGGTGAGCATGCGGCGCCGGTTCGTGGATGCGGATGTCATATCCGTCTACCTCTTCCTTTGGGTATCGGCTCGGCCGCGAAGGCGACCTCCGAGTCTGGTGATTCCGACACCCTGGCATTCCAGGTGCGGTGCGAATCGGACCGCACGTCGGCACCTTCTGATGCGAACGAGCAACCCTCTCCGTTCAGCAGTGTGCGGGAGAACACTTCAAGAGTTAGCACCTCGACCATGAAGCATTCGTCAACGTTATCGGACCGTAATGGTCGAAAATCCCGAAGGGTACCCGTCGGAAGTACCCACATATGAGACCCGCCGAAGGCCTGTTGCTCGGCATTCCGACGGTGGAAGGATTCCGGAAACATCACATCTTTGTCGAGTTTCGTACCACATCACATGTGATGCACAACAACGAGTCGCAGGGACTCGTCCACCACGATCAGGAGGTTGAAGTGGCACTGCGTGAACACAGATCCAGAACTGAAATGAGGCGAGCGGGGTTGGCCGCCATCGTCACGGTGGGCGTGATGACCCTTGCGACGGTGTCGAGCGGCACCGCGTTCGCGGCGCCGCCGGCAGCGATCGACCCGGCCGTCCTCAACCCCATCGACCCCCAGAACTGGGAGAACATGGACGACATGACGTGGGACGACTACGTCCCCGTCCCCGGCACCGACTGGGCCAACGACGACGAAGGCACCGACCGGCAGTTCAACGGCGCCATCGTGCTGCTGGATTTCGAGAACCAGCCGTTCCTCGTGACCGAGGAGGAGGGCGCCCACCCGTTCGGCGACCCGTCGTCGATCGCGAACGGCCTCGACCGCGAGGACGTGCCGCAGTTTTACCTCGATCTGCTGAACACACCGAACGAGCTGAACCACGGCCGCACCATCAACGAGTACTGGATGGAGCAGTCGGGCGGCCGGCTCAGCGTGCAGATGGAGGCGTTCGGGCCGTACAAGCTCCCCGGCAACATCGAGGAGTACGGCCTCAACGACTCGTTCAACAAGGACCCGGGTGCCGCGGGCAACCGCGCGTACTGCCCGCAGGGACTCAGGTGCGACAAGAACATCCGCACCGACGCACTGCCGCTGTGGGGCGCGGACATCGGCTCGGCCGACCCGCTGCGCGAGTTCGACCAGGTGTTCTACATCACGGCCGGCCACGACGAGTCCTCGACGTGGGAGGAGTTCGGCCAGATGCTGTTCGAGAACCCCGAGGACGTCACCGATGACTTCGGACCGCCGCGTGACGAGAACGGCGTGGCCCTCGATCAGAACGGCCAGCCGATGAAGAACTGGGCGAAGACCCGGTACATCCCGTGGACGTCGTGGCAGGCTGCCATCAACCACTGGCCGAACGCGAACTTCGCGTCCGGCGGGCGGGCGGGCAACTCGACCCAGGCGGAGTCGTCCGGCATGGGCACCTTCGCGCACGAGTTCAGCCACATCCTCGGCATCTCCGACAACTACGGCAACCCGTACGGCACCGAAGGCGCCGACGGCGGCCCGCTGCGTGATACCAGCGGTCCGTTCGACGTGCTGGCACGCGGCTCGTTCAACGGCCCCGGTGGCACCCACCAGCGCTGGAGCGTTCCGTCGATCGCCGGCGGATCCCAGCCCGCGGGCGTCGGACTGCGCAACCGCATCAACCTCGGGATCATCGACGAGTCGGAGTACCTGAACCTGCCCGAGACGACCCTCGACCAGGTCGGAGCCGTCAGCACGCGCATCACCTCGCGCGCGGTGATGGGCGAAGGCCTGCTCACGGGCGTCAACCTCGTGCTCGACAAGCCCGACTCGGCTCCCGCCGACAACTCGACCGGCTCGTGCACCCGCCAGGGCAGGGACGCGGAGGGCAATGCCACCTGGGACTGCGACGGCGGCAACTTCGACAACTACACGCTCGAGGTGATCGACCGCATGGGCACCGACTCGTTCCAACCCGACAGCGGCGTGATGATCGCGAAGACGAAGAATCGCGATTCGAACCCGTTCATCTGGACGATCGACGCCAACCCGCAGAACATCGACACGGTGGACTACGTCCGCCCCGACGGCACGCCGGTGATGATCACGCGAGGCGACCAGCGCCAGTTGAACGACGCGCTCTTCCATGCCGGAACCGACTCCGGATCCGAGTACGAGTACGTCGACGAGGCGAACGGGCTTCACTTCTACATCACGGACATGGAGCGCGACGACGAAGGCCTGCTCGCCTACGACGTGGCGATCCGCTCGCTCACGTCGACGTCGGCCCAGGCACGCGGCGTCGCCCTCGGCGCGGTCGCGAACTCGGGCTCGCTAGAGAGCGGTCTGCTCGGCCTCACGGTTCCGGTGACCAACACCGGAGCCGCGGCATCCGACCCGATCGCCGACGTCGACATCTACCGCGTCGCCGCAACGATCGAGGGTGAGGCGGCCGGCTGGACCGTGCGCATCCCGAACGAGATCCTGACGGTCGGCACCGGTGCGACGGAGGAGGTGCCGGTCTACCTCGCATACGAGGGCGACGGCGTGCCGACGGTCGTGCCTTCGGTCTCGGTCACGGTCACGTCCGAGAACGACCCGGCGGCGACCGCGACGGCCAAGACCTCGGTCGTCGACACCGTCAAGCCCGTGGCGACCCTGGTCTCGCCGACCACCGCCGGACCGGCAAAGGAGCTGACCGTACAGGTCGATGCGACCGACAATCACGGCCTGAAGCGGATCGTGGCGAACGTGTACAGCGGCACGACGCTCGTCAAGAGCACCCAGACCGCCGCGAACGGCGCGACGAGCGCCACGCACAATGCCACGGTCACCCTGCCCGACGGCAACTACACGGTGAAGTACAACGCCGAGGACCTCAACGGCAACATCGCCAAGACCGGGACGTTCGCGTTCACGATCGATGCGACGGTTCCGACGGTCACGGTCAAGACGGGTGCGAATGAGACGGTGGGAGCCGACGGCGTCTACTCGCTCGTGAGCTTCAAGCTCTACGACGCCGGCATGATCGACACGCTGACGCTCAACGGGGTGGTGAAGGACCTCACGAACAACGCGTGGTCCGACCTCAACTTCGTCAAGCCCGGCGCCTTCGGCGGGGTGGTCGGCGAGAACACGCTCGTCGTCTCCGACGTCGCGGGCAACGCGACGACGATCACGTTCACCCTGAACTGACGTCGAACCACTGAGGCGGGTGCCTCCCCGCTCCTGCGGGGAGGCACCCGTCACGGCATCGTGATCCAGCCGGCCACATCCATCGAGCGGAGCCAGAGCATGACCGGAGTCCCCCGCATCGCTTCCATCGCCATCGCCATCGCCGCGGTGTTCCTCGCCGGCTGCGCCACGCAGGCCGGGTCGGATGCTGCGACGATCGATGTGCTCGTGCGCGATTCGAACCTGCGGGTCGAGGGCGAGGCGTGCTCAGGCGCTCGACCCGACGAGCACATCCACCGCGGTGCCGAACTCGTGCTCGAACACGAGTCCGTTCGTCTGGCGGTCGAGCTCCCCGACGGCGAGGCCGTGCGCATCGACGACCTCGACTACGGCGCCGCGCCGCGGATTCCCACCGCGTGCCGCTTCCGCGTCGCCGTGCCCGGGATCGCGCCCGACGTCGACTACGCCGTGACGATCGACGGCCGCGACGCAGGCGGCTACCGGTACTCGCCCGCCGACGCCGCACCCATCGCAGTTCCGCCGCTCGCCGATCCCGGCGCGATCCTCGAAACCGGAGACCACTGATGTCGCTCGTCCAGCGTGCCTCGCTCCTGGCGGCCGTCGCACTGACGGCCTTCCTCCTCACCGGATGCACCTCCGAAGCCCGAGGCGGAGCCGACCGGCTCCCCGGCGAGCTGCCCGCCGGCGTGACGTTCGCCGAGAACCCCGGCTCGCCGAACGCGCCGACCATCGACGCGGAACTCGTCGACGGCTCGCCCGTCGGCAACGAGGAGCTCTGGGGCGATCGGCCCGCCGTTCTGCAGTTCACGACCTCCTGGTGCTCGCGCTGCGACGACCAGCAGCCGGTGATCGACGGCATCACGCGCGACTACGGCGATGCGGTCACCGTCGCGCTCGTGGCCGGTGATCCCGCCGACGGCCAGGACGCGCTCCTCGAGCATCTCGACGACCTCGGGGTCACCCAGCCGGTGATCACCGACCCCGATCTGCGGGTGTGGCGCTCGTACGCCGTCGACGAAGCGCCGATGACCGCGCTCGTGGACGCCGACGGCCGCCTCGTGAAACTCTGGCCCGGCGGTGCCGACGATGCGAAGCTCCGGGCCGAGCTCGATCGCATCGTGCAGCGCGCGGGCGGCTGAGCGGCTGAGCGGCTGAGCGGCTGAGGATCAGTCGCCGCGCAGGTCGCGTCGCTCGCGCTCGAGTTCGACGAGCCCCCGCTGCAGGGACGCGTAGGTCTCGGTGTCGGTGCGATCGGTGCGCTGGAGGCGACCGAGCAGCTCGGACTTCTGCCGGAGCAGCTCGCGATCGACGAGCGCGCTCACGACACCGCGCACATAGACGGAGAGCTCGGCGTTGCCGCGCTGCGGGATCGGGGCGACGGCCAACTGCCGCACGACGCCGGCGAACGGCTGCGGCACCTCGTCGACGACGCGGTCGACCCGCACGGCGTCGGCACCGGCCGCGAGCACGGATGCCACGCCATCACGGACCACTGACAGCGACGGGTTCGTGAACCGGCAGTCCACGGCGTGCCGCAGCAGGTCGAGCCCGACCTCGTCGGGGTACTGCAGCATCGCCTGCAGCGCGTCGCGTTCGAGGCGCGTGGCCGGGTCGTTCGGGAGATCGGCGATCGAGAACGGCCGGGCCGGGGCATCCGTCGCCGTGGCGACACCTGCGCCCTGCCCCGGTGCGCCGTGCTGCCCCGCCGACTGACGCGCCGAACCCGAGTCGCCGCGCTGGCCCGCACCGCCGCGCTGGCCCTGCGAGCTCGCCTGCCGCACCGCGCGGGTCGCCTCGCCGAGTTCGACGCCGAGCATGCGCGCGAGCTCGCGCGTGTAGCCGGGCCGCAGTGCGGGGTCGCGGATCTCGGCGATGACGGGAGCCGCCGCGCGCAGGGCGCCGACGCGGCCCTCGACGGTCTCGAGGTCGTAGCGCTCGATGGTGTGCCGGAGCACGAACTCGAACAGCGGGGTGCGCGACTCGACGAGGCTGCGCACGGCGGCGTCGCCCTTCGAGAGCCGCAGGTCGCACGGGTCGAGTCCGTCGGGCGCGACCGCCACGAAGGTCTGCGCGGCGAAGCGCTGCTCCTCACCGAAGGCGCGCATCGCGGCCTGCTGGCCGGCCGCATCGCCATCGAAGGTGAAGACCACCTCGCCCCCGCCCGAGTCGTCGCCGAGCACGCGCCGCAGCACCTTGATGTGGTCGACGCCGAACGAGGTGCCGCACGTCGCGATGGCCGTGGTGACGCCCGCGAGGTGGCAGGCCATGACGTCGGTGTACCCCTCGACGACGACCACCCGGTGGGTCTTGGAGATGTCGCGCTTGGCGAGGTCGAGCCCGTAGAGCACCTGCGCCTTGTGATAGACGGCCGTCTCGGGGGTGTTCAGGTACTTCGGGCCCTTGTCGTCGTCGAGCAGGCGCCGGGCGCCGAAGCCGACCGTCTGGCCGGTGACGTCGCGGATGGGCCACACGAGTCGGCCGCGGAACCGGTCGTAGACCCCGCGATCGCCCTGGGAGACGAGGCCCGACGCCGAGAGCTCTTCGGTGCTGAAGCCACGACCCTTGAGGTGGTCGGTGAGGGCGTCCCAGCTCTTGGGCGCGAAGCCGACGCCGAACCGCCTCGCGGCCTCGGCGTCGAAGCCGCGCTCGCCGAGGAAGCGGCGGCCGACCTCGGCCTCTGGGGACCCGAGCTTCTCGATGAAGAACTCCGCGGCCACCTGGTTCGCGGCGAGGAGCCGGGCCCGATTGCCGTGGTCGCTCGCCTGGCCACCGTCTTCGTAGTGCAGCTCGTAGCCGAGGCGACCGGCGAGCCGCTCGACGGCCTCGGTGAACGAGACGTGGTCCATGCGCTGCAGGAAGGTGTAGGCGTCGCCCGACTCGCCGCAGCCGAAGCAGTGGTAGTAGCCGAGCGCGGGGCGCACGTGGAAGCTCGGGCTGCGCTCGTCGTGGAAGGGGCAGAGGCCCTTCAGGGAACCGACGCCTGCCGACTTCAGGCTCACGTGGTCGCCGACGATATCGGCGATGTTCGTGCGGGCCTTCACCTCATCGACGTCGCTCTGTCGAATTCGGCCTGCCATGGCTCTCATCCTAGATCGCGCGCGCGGTGCCACGGCCGGTCGGCCGCGACTTCAGGGTCGTCTCAGCGGCGCACGAGGCGCTCATGCCACGCCAGCGCGGACTGATCGGTGAGGCTCGCGACCTGGTCGACCACGACCCGCGTGCGGGCCGCATCGTCGCCGGCGGCCGCCCAGTCCTCGGCGAAGCCGGGGTCGAGGTCGCGCTCCCCCGTCGCGAGCAGGGCGTCGGCCAGCTCGACGAGCACTTCGCGCTGCTGCACGTAGATGGGCTGGCGGCTGTTGCGCGACATCACGAATGCCGCGACGATGCCCTTCAGCACCGCGATCTCGGCCTGCACCTCTCGCGGCACGACGACGTCGGCGTCGAAGCGGATGAGGCTCGCCAGCGGGAACGCCGAGCGCGTCGCCTCGGTCGCCGCGCGGGCGAAGCGGCCGATGAGCTGGCTCGTGAGGTTCTTCAGGTGCGCCTGGTCGCGCCGGCCGGCGTCGTAGGAGTCCATCCAGCCGTCGAGCGAGTCGAGGCGGTCGAACGCCGCGATCAGCTCGTCGTGCGAGAACGTGCCGCCGATCCACTCGTACATCGAGGAGACGAGCGCGTCGTGGTCGACGCGCGCACCGAGGCTCTCGACATCGATGTAGCCGTTGACCACGGCGTCTTCGAAGTCGTGCACCGAGTACGCGATGTCGTCGGAGAGGTCCATGACCTGCGCCTCGATGCAGAGGCGCCGCTCCGGCGCCCCGCGGCGGAGCCAGGTGAACACGTCGAGGTCGTCGCGGTAGAACCCGAACTTCGCGCGACCGCTCGGATCGGCGACCGACGTGGCCTCTGGCCACGGGTACTTGCAGCTCGCGTCGAGGCTCGCCCTCGTGAGGTTGAGTCCGTAGCCGCGGCCGTCGGCTCCGAAGACCTTCGGCTCGAGGCGGCTCAGGATGCGCAGGGTCTGCGCGTTGCCCTCGAACCCGCCGATGTCGGCCGCCCAGACGTTGAGCGCCTTCTCGCCGTTGTGCCCGAACGGCGGGTGCCCGAGGTCGTGCGCGAGGCAGGCCGTGTCGACGACGTCTGGGTCGAGCCCGAGCGACTCGGCGAGCTCGCGCCCGACCTGGGCGACCTCGAGCGAATGCGTGAGCCGGTTGCGGGCGAAGTCGAGTCCCGCGGTCGGGCTCAGCACCTGGGTCTTCGCCGCGAGGCGCCGGAGCGCACTCGAGTGCAGCAGCCGCGCCCGGTCGCGCGCGAAGTCGCTGCGGCGGTTGGTGTGCTCTTCTGGCAGCAGGCGTTCGGTGTCGGCGTCGTGGTACCCGCCGAAGAGTCGTTCGGATGCCACCCTCAGCCGCCGCTCGTGTCGAGTTCGGCGTCGACGAGCGTCGTGCGATCGTGGCCCACGAGCTCTTGCGAGTCGAGCCAGCCGTCAGGCAGCGAGGGGTTCTTCGGGGTGCCTGCGCGCCCGCGCGGCCCCTCGGCGCCCTCGCCCGGGTACGGCATCGACCAGTCGAGCGTGCCGAGCAGGTCGTCGAGCATCGCGAGCGACTCGACCGTCGCGAGCCGCGCCCGCAGGTCGCCGCCCACCGGGTAGCCCTTGAAGTACCAGGCGACATGCTTGCGGATGTCTCGACAACCGCGTTCTTCGGAGTCGAAGAACTCCGTCAACAACTCGGCGTGACGGCGGAAGGTCTGCGCGACCTGACCGAGCGACGGGTGGAAGTTCTGGGTCTCACCGCGGAACGCCGCCGCCAGATCGCCGAAGAGCCACGGCCGCCCGAGGCATCCGCGACCGACGACGACGCCGTCGCACCCGGTCTCGGCGACCATGCGCAGCGCGTCGTCGGCCGACCAGATGTCGCCGTTGCCGAGCACCGGAACACCGGTGACCGTCTCTTTGAGCCGGGCGATGGCCGACCAGTCGGCATGACCCGAGTAGAACTCGGCCGCCGTGCGGGCGTGCAGCGCGATCGAGGCGACGCCTGCTCCCTCGGCGATGCGACCCGCCTCGAGGTAGGTGAGGTGGTCGGCGTCGATGCCCTTGCGCATCTTGATCGTGAGCGGGATGTCGCCCGCGGCCTGCACCGCACCCTCGACGATGTCTCGGAACAACCCGCTCTTCCATGGCAGCGCCGCACCGCCGCCCTTGCGGGTGACCTTGGGCACGGGGCATCCGAAGTTCAGGTCGATGTGATCGGCGCGATCTTCGGCGACGAGCATCGTGACCGCCTCGGAGACCGTCTTCGGGTCGACCCCGTAGAGCTGGATGGAGCGCGGCGTCTCGGACTCGTGGTGCGTGATGAGGCGCATCGACTCGGGCGTGCGCTCGACGAGCGCACGACTCGTGATCATCTCGGAGACGTAGAGGCCGGCGCCGAACTCGCGGCAGAGCCTGCGGAACGCCGTGTTCGTGATGCCCGCCATGGGGGCGAGCACGACGGGCACGTCGAGTTCGAGGCCGCCGATGGTCAGCGGGCCGGTGGGCGTCGTGGTGGTGAGTGGCATCACGTTCGATTCTCCCAGAATCCTGCGGCATCCGGCCCACGGCGCGAATCGCGCGCCTAGGATCTCCCTCAGGCGACCTGGGGAGGACGACATGGGCGAGGCCCTGACCGGTTCTGAACGCGTGCGAGCGGATGCCGCGGCGCGCGGTCTCGACGTCGAGATCATCGAGCGTCCGGCGGCACGCAGTCTCGACGAGGCTGCAGAACTGCTCGGCATCTCCCCCGGTGACATCGTCAAGTCGCTCGTCGTCAAGCGCAGCGACGACACCTACCTGTTCGCGCTCGTGCCCGGCGGGCGCAAGATCTCCTGGCCGAAGCTGCGCGCGCTCGTCGGCGTCAACAAGCTGCAACTGCCGGATGCGTCGCTCGCGCTGGCCGCGACCGGCTACGAGCGCGGCACGATCACCCCGCTCGGATCGACCACGGCGTGGCCCGTGTTCATCGACGAGTCCGTCGTCGGGCGCCGCGTCTCGATGGGCGCGGGCGAGCACGGCCACAGCCTGTTCGTCGACGCCGACCGCCTCATCGAGGCGTTCGGCGCGACGGTCGCCGACCTCAGCGACCCCGAGTAGCGGCTACTCGGCCGCGTCTGCGCCAGGCACGAAGCAGACGTCGCCCTCGCAGACCATGGCCGACGGGTCGCCCGCCACCATCATGAAGGGCGACGCCGCGGCGTCCGTGAGCGGCTGCGCCGCGGCATCCGTCACGGTCGTCTCGATGATCGACTCGGTCACGCTGCACGCTCCCCGGCGACCTGCGAGATCGCCTGCGAGAAGACCTCGGCGGGCTGCGCGCCCGAGATGCCGTACCTGCCGTCGATCACGAAGAACGGCACGCCGTTGATGCCGTAGGCGCCGGCCTGGGCGATGTCGGCCTGCACGCCCTCGGCGTAGCGACCGGATTCGAGCGCCTCGCGCGCGGCGGCGCCGTCGAGCCCCACCTCTTCGGCGTAGGCGATGAGCTCATCGATGCGGTTCACGCGGCCGCCCTCGACGAAGTACGCCTTGAGCAGGCGCTCCTTCAGCTCGAGCTGCTTGCCGTTCGCCTTGGCGAAGTGCAGCAGTTCGTGCGCCTTCAGGGTCTTGGTGTGCGCGACCTTCTCGAAGTGGTACTCGAGGCCCGCGTTCGCGGCGACGCCGGTGACGTGCTCGAGCATCTGCTCGACGCGCTCGACGGGCATGCCCTTGCGCTCCGAGAGGTACTCGACCGTCGAGCCCTCGAAATCGAGCGGGGTGTCGGGCGAGAGCTCGAACGAGTGGTACTCGATCTCGACATCGGGGGCGTCGGCGCCCAGGGCGTCGATGCCGGCTTCGAGGTGGCGCTTGCCGATGTAGCACCAGGGGCAGGCGATGTCGGACCAGATGTCGATCTTGATGGGTTCACTCACGACGGAATGCAACGCATGCAGGCGCATCGGTATTCCCAGCCATCGGCCGTCCGGACCGCACCGCGGCATCCGACTGCTTCGGTGCGTCGGCCGCCCCCTCAGCCGCCCACCACGATCCTCGTCGCCTCGGCCACCACCGCGTCGTTCCGCACCGCCTCGGAGCGGTCGGCGTGCGTCAGGATCACGAGTGTGAGCGGTTCGCGCCGCGGCCGCCAGAGCACGCCGGCGTCGTTCACGACGCCGTATTCGCCGCCGCCGGTCTTGTCGGCCAGCTCGTAGGGCGGGGTGAGCCCCGCGCGCATGCGCTTCCCGGAGGTCTGCGTGCGCAGCATCCACTCGCGCAACCTCGAGGAGGCGAGCACGCCCGCGGCGTCCTCGAGGATGAGCGACGAGTACAGGAGCGCGATGTCGTCGGGGGTCGTCGTGTCGCGCGGATCGCCGGGGACGGCCTCGTTGAGGTCGGGCTCCCAGCGATCGAGCCGCGTCTCGGTCGCGCCCAACGACGCCGCGAACGAGGTGATCGCCGATGGCCCGCCGAGCTCCCGGAGGAGCAGGTTGCCCGCGGTGTTGTCGCTGAACCGGATCGCGGCATCCGCCAGTTGCTCGGGGGTGGCCTCCTGCGGTTCGAGCTTGTCGAGCACGATCGAGTCCCGAACGACGTCGGCGTCCGTGAACGGGATCGGCGTTCCCCAGTACGCGTCGTCGTACCCGCGCGCCTGCACGAGCGCGGCCGCCGCGATCGGCTTGAAGAGCGAGCACATCGGGAACCGCTCGTCGGCGCGGTGGCGGAAGGCACGCCGCCCGCCACGGGTGACGGCGTGGACGCCGATGCGGACGTCCGCCTCCTGTTCGAGGGCACGCAGGTCGCGCGAGATCCGGGAACGGTCGCCCGAGCCGAGGCCTCCACCGGCACCGACGCCGACCGCCCGGGCCGGAGTCGGGGTGAGGGCCGCCGCGGCGATGCCGGCCGTCGCGGCACCTCCGAAGGCGAGCAGGGAACGGCGGGAGACGGCGGAGGATTCATGCGTCGAAGTCATGCCGGAAGTCTTCCGAGACGACATCGATGCGGTCAAAGCACACAACGCCCCCATCCATGCCAAGATCGCATGCATGCCCCGCAACTTCGATCTGCTCTCGGCCTGCGAGGCCTTCGTCTCCGTCGCCGAACGGGAGAGCTTCACCGCGGGCGCGACGGGCGTCGGAGTGACGCAATCCGTTGCCAGTCGACGGATCGCGGCGCTCGAAGACCACCTCGGCGCCCGGTTGTTCGAGCGAACCTCGCGTCGCGTCGCCCTCACCGCCTTCGGACGCAGCGTGCTGCCCGGCGCGATCCGGCTCGTGGTCGCCTCGCAGGAGTTCGCCGACGACGCCGATCACGCCAGGGCGCTTCCGGTCACCCTGGCGGTGCCGCGGCACCTCTCCCCCTCGTCGGCCGCTCGGGTCTGCGCCGCCGCGGCCGACCGTTCGCTCACGGTCGAGCTGTTCGAGGGCGCCCCCCGCGAACGCACCGAGTGGATGAGCACCGGGCGCGCCCAACTCGCGCTGCAGCATGTCGAGCCCGACCGGGCCGACTGGTCGACGCCTCTCGGCGTCGGATTCGCCGGCGGGGGCGGCAGCGCGGATTCCGGCGAGGAGCCGTTCTACCTCGCCGAGCTCCGACCACGGCGCGGCACGCCGGAACGTCGGCGCCTCTGGCTCGCACCCGAGGACGACGTGCCGAACGTTCGCGACCGGCTCGAGCGCGTGCGCAACGGCGCCGGCCTCGCGGCCGGGCACCTTCGCCAGGCGACCTCGCTCGTCACCGCGATCGCCCGCGCCATCGCCGACGGCGACCTCGTGCTCTGCACGCGCACCGAGGCGAGCGAAGCCGACCTGGCGTGGCATCCGCTCGGGGACCTGCACCTCGTACGCGGCTACACGCTCGTGCATCGCGACGCCGACCTCGCCGAGCGGTTCCTCGACGCGACGGGCCCCCTGCTGCCCGACCTGCTCGGCACGAGGGCGACCGATGCGACCTGACCGCCTCGTGCTGCGCGACGCCTCCGACGCGCTCGCCGAAGCCGGCCTCACCGCGTCGATCTCGGTGCGCGACCTCGACAGCGGGCGCGAGCTCTCCCTCGACCCGGATGCCGCGTACCCGCTCGCCTCGGTCGTCAAGCTGCCGCTCGCACTCGCCGTCCTCCGCGCGGCCCGAGACGGCGCGATCGACCTCGGCGAACCGGTGCCGATCGATCCGGCATCCCGGACCCCGGGCCTCACGGGCCTCTGCCGCTTCGAACACCCGGCGACCGTGGCCATCGGGGATCTGCTCTACCTCGCGATCTGCGTGAGCGACGACACGGCCGCCGATGCCCTCTTCCGGCGTTTCCCGCCTGCACACGTGACCACCCTGCTTCGCGAGCTCGACGTCATGGAGATCACCGTGCGGCACTCCATCCAGGAGCTGCACGAAACCCTCGCGAGCCGACTCGAGCCCGACGAGGTGCCGCAGGCGCTGGCCCTCGCGATCCAGGCGTCGACGCGCGGAGGCGGCCATCTCATCCCGCAGCTCGACGTCACGCATGCCAATGCCGGCACATCGCGAGCGCTCGTCGACCTCCTCGAACGGCTCTGGACCGATCCCGGCCTCGCGGCCGAGCAGGCCTCGATCAGGCGCCTCCTCGGAATGAACCTCATGCGTCACCGGCTCGCCCCCGACCTCGAGTCCGACGACGCGGCGTGGTACTCCAAGACGGGCACCTTCCTGCATCTCCGACATGAGGTCGGCGTGCTCGAGCACGCCGACGGCGCGCGGTTCGCGATCGCGGTCCTCAGCGAGTCCTCCGTGCCGGCGAGGATCCAGCCCGGCGCCGAACAGGCCCTCGGGCATGCGGCCCGCCTGCTGCACGATCAGGTCCGGGCTGCATGGATGCCGCGATGAGCGGTGCGCCGACGCAGGCGTCGCGCCGCATCCTCGTCGCCGGCACGAGCGGGTCGGGCAAGTCCACGCTCGCACGGCGCATCGCCGCGGCATCCGCCCTGCCGTATCAGGAGATCGACGCACTCAAGCATGGTGCCGGCTGGCAGCCGCGGCCGTCGTTCCTCGACGAGGTCGACGCGTTCACCCGACAGCCCGAGTGGGTCATCGAGTGGCAGTACACCGAGGCGAAATCGATGCTCGCCGAGCGTGCGACGACGCTCGTCTTCCTCGACTACCCGCGACGCATCGTGATGGCCAGGGTGGTGCGGCGCACCATCCGCCGCCGCCTACGCCGCGTCGAACTCTGGAACGGCAACCGCGAGGCGCCGCTCGGCACGATCTTCGGCGATCGCGACCACATCATCCGCTGGGCGTGGCGCACGCACTCGACCTGGCGTGCGCAGGTCGACGACGCGGCCGCGCGCCACCCCGCACTCGAGGTCGTGCGCCTCGCGACCCCACGCGAGACCGAGCGTTGGCTCGCCCGCTACGCCGAGGCGGTCGGCGTGTCGACCGCACCGCCGAAGCGGCGGTTGCGCGACGCGTAGAGCTCGATGGCCTGCCACAGGTCGGCTCGCGAGAAGTCGGGCCAGAGCGTGTCGAGGAACACCATCTCGGCGTAGGCCGACTGCCAGAGCATGAAGTTCGAGGTGCGCTGCTCGCCCGAACTGCGCACGAACAGGTCGACGTCGGGCAGCTCGGGCACGTAGAGCCGCTTCGCGATGAGCTTCTCGGACACGGCCGACGGCTTCAGGCGACCGGATGCCACGTCGTCGGCGATCGATCGCACCGCATCGGTGATCTCGTTGCGGCCGCCGTAGTTCACGCACATCGTGAGGGTGAGGGTGTCGTTGCCGGCGGTGAGCCGCTCGGCGAACTGCAGCTCGTTGATGACCGACGCCCAGAGCCTCGGCCGGCGCCCGGCCCAGCGGATGCGCACGCCCCACTCGTTGAGCTGGTCGCGCCTGCGGTGCAGCACGTCGCGGTTGTAGCCCATGAGGAAGCGCACCTCTTCGGGGCTGCGCTTCCAGTTCTCGGTCGAGAACGCGTAGACCGAGAGGTGCTTGACGCCCGCCTGGATCGCCCCGGCGACGACGTCGAGCAGGGCCGCCTCGCCCGCCTTGTGGCCCTCGATGCGGGTGAGACCGCGGCGGTTCGCCCAGCGCCCGTTGCCGTCCATGACGATCGCGACATGGTTCGGCACCGAGCCCTTCGGGAACGCCGGCGGGTGCACGCCCGTCCAGTCGAGCGGGCGGAAGGGAACGGCGTCGCGGTGCGTGTAGGGCTTCGGGGTCACGGTGCGGTGGTTTCTCTCGAGACGTGCGGCAGCGAGCGGAGGCCCCGCTCGAGGTGCCACTGGGTGTACGCGGCGACGATGCCGCTGGCCTGGTTGCGGTCGCCGGACGCGGACGCGTCGACGAACGCCCAGTCGCCCGCGAGCAGGGCGCCGAGCAGCGCCACGGTCGATCTGGCGATGCGCGGGGTGCCGGGAGGCGCGCATTCCTCATCGCAGACCACGCCGCCGAGCTGCACGACCACGGCCGTGTGCTCGCCCGGGCGGCCGCATCGGGAGCAGTCCTCGAAGCTCGGCGCCCAGCCCGCGAGGGCGAGCGCGCGCAGCAGGTAGGAGTCGAGCGTGAGCGTGGCCCCGTGCTCGCCGCGCGCGAGCGAGCGCAGCGCGCCGACGAGCAGCAGGTACTGCTGCAGCGAGCCCTCGGACTCGGTGAGCTTGTCGGCGGCCTCGACCATGGCGCTGGCCGCGGTGTAGGCGGCGTAGTCGGCGCTGATCTCTGCGCCGTAGGAACCGAGCGACTCGGCCTGGGTCACGACGTCGAGCGTGCGGCCCTCGTAGAGCTGCAGGTCGGCGACCATGAACGGCTCGAGCCTGGCCCCGAACTTCGAGCCGGTGCGCCGCACGCCCTTCGCGACGGCGCGCACCTTGCCGTGGCGCCTAGTGAGCAACGTGAGGATGCGGTCGGCTTCGCCCAGCTTGTGGGTGCGGAGCACGACGGCTTCATCTCGGTACACGGGCACCCTTCATCATCCCACCCGATTCCGACATCCGGCCCCGCCCTCGCAGGCCGCCGACGGATGCCCCGGGCTGACGCCCCGCGCTCGCACGGCAGGCCGGACGCCGCAAAGGCGGCATCCATCTGGTTCACTTGCCTCGTGGAATCCCAGCAGTTCTTCATCCCCCTGTGGCTCGATCTCACCGCCGTCGGCCTCGGCGGCGTGCAAGGCGCCATGTTCGCCTCCGGCTTCCAGGGCCAACGCCGACTCGATCTGCTCGGCGTCGCCCTGGTCGGCATCGTCATGGGGTTCGGCGGCGGCGTGATCCGCGACCTGCTGCTCAACGAGCCGCTGCGGGCGCTGCAGAGCAACTGGTACCTCATCGTCGCCGTCGCGGCCGCACTGCTCGGCATGCTCCTGGCCGGTCCGCTCGTGCGCGTCAACGCCGTCATCGTGGGCCTCGACGCCATCGTCATCGGCATGTTCGGCGCGTTCGGCACGTCCAAGGCCCTCGGGCTCGGCCTGCCGATCCTGCCCGCCGTGTTCGTGGGCGTGGCAGCGGCGGTCGGCGGTGGCGTGCTCCGGGACATGCTGATGGGCCTGCCCATCTCGATCATGCACGTCGGCTCGCTCTACGCAGTCGCCGCAGGCGCCGGATCGATCGTTCTCGTGGTGCTGCACCTGTTCGGCGTGCCGCTGCTCATCGGCGGCATCGTCTGCGTCGTGGTGACCGCCGTCATCCGCTGGCTCGCCGTGATCTTCGATGTGTCGCTGCCCGAGCAGCGCATGCTCTACCGACGCAAGGTCGCCACCGAGACGGGCATGCTGCCGATCATCCGACCGGCAACGAGACCGGAGGCCGACTGAGACGACGGATGCCGCGTGCCGAGGGTTCGGCACGCGGCATCCGCCCGTGATCAGGCGTGGTCAGCGCCGGCGCAGGCTCGAAGCTCGCGCAGGGTCAGACGGCGACGGCCTCGCGTTCGCCGACGGCGACGTCCGTGCGGATCGCCCGGTTGACGGCGGAGACGACCGCCTTCAGCGACGCGGTGGCGATGTCGGCGTCGATGCCGACGCCCCAGAGGGTGCGACCGTCGACCTGGCACTCGACGTAGGCGGCCGCGACGGCGTCGCCGCCCGAGGACATGGCGTGCTCGCTGTAGTCGAGCACGCGCACGTCGACGCCCTCGGCGCCGAGTACCGAGAGGAATGCCGCGACCGGTCCGTTGCCGCTGCCGTCGGCCTCGACGCGCTCGTCGCCGTCGCGCAGGCCGCAGCGCACGCGCACCTCGCCGGTGAGCTCGCTCTCGGTGCGGAGCGAGAGCAGCTCGAAGCGGCCCCACTTCTCGTCGGGACGCTCGGCCGGAGCCGGCAGGTACTCGTCGTTGAAGACGCGCCAGATCTCGTCGCTGGAGACCTCGCCGCCCTCTTCGTCGGTCTTGGCCTGCACGACGCCCGAGAACTCGATCTGCAGGCGGCGCGGCAGGTCGAGCGCGTGGTCGTTCTTCAGCAGGTAGGCGACGCCGCCCTTGCCCGACTGCGAGTTGACGCGGATGACGGCCTCGTAGCTGCGACCCAGGTCGCGCGGGTCGACCGGCAGGTAGGGCACGGCCCACTCGAGGTCGTCGACGTGGATGCCACGGACCTCGGCGTCGGCGGCCATGGTCTCGAAGCCCTTCTTGATCGCGTCTTGATGCGAACCGGAGAACGCCGTGTAGACGAGGTCGCCCGCCCACGGGTGGCGCTCGGGCACCCGCAGCTGGTTGCAGTACTCGACCGTGCGCTTGACCTCGTCGATGTCGGAGAAGTCGATCTGCGGGTCGATGCCCTGCGTGAACAGGTTGACGCCGAGCGCGACGAGGTCGACGTTGCCCGTGCGCTCGCCGTTGCCGAACAGGCATCCCTCGATGCGATCGGCGCCGGCGAGGTAGCCGAGCTCGGCCGCCGCGATCGCGGTGCCGCGGTCGTTGTGCGGGTGCAGCGACAGGATCACGTTCTCGCGGTGCGCGAGGTGACGGCCCATCCACTCGATCGAGTCGGCGTAGACGTTGGGGGTCGCCATCTCGACCGTCGCCGGCAGGTTGATGATGACCTTGCGCTCGGGCGTGGGCTCGAAGATCTCGATGACCCGGTTGCACACGTCGACGGCGAACTCGAGCTCGGTGCCCGTGTAGCTCTCGGGCGAGTACTCGTAGTACACCGCGGTTCCGGGAACCGTCGCCTCCATCTCGCGGCACTTGCGGGCGCCGTGCAGGGCGATGTCGACGATGCCCTGCCGGTCGGTGCGGAAGACGACCTCGCGCTGCAGGATGCTCGTCGAGTTGTACAGGTGCACGATCGCCTGCTTGGCGCCCCTGATCGACTCGTAGGTGCGCTCGATGAGGTGGTCGCGCGCCTGCGTCAGCACCTGGATGGTGACGTCGTCGGGGACCGCGCCCTCTTCGATGAGGCTGCGCACGAAGTCGAAGTCGGTCTGGCTCGCGCTCGGGAACCCGACCTCGATCTCCTTGTAGCCCATCTTCACGAGCAGGTCGAACATGATGCGCTTGCGCTCGGGGCTCATCGGGTCGATGAGCGCCTGGTTGCCGTCTCGCAGGTCGACGGCGCACCAGCGCGGTGCGACCTCGATGCGCTTGGACGGCCAGGTGCGATCGGGCAGGTCGACGACGATCTGCTCGTGGAACGGGCGGTACCGATGCACGGGCATCGCGGACGGCTTCTGAGTGTTCTTCATGAGGTGCTTCTCTCGCTTCGCGGTGATTCAGCCGACGACGAACTCCGCAGCGAGGGAGGCCTGAGAACTAGGACTCGCTGCGGCAGCTAAGGAGAAGCAGGCCGTAAGACACGCACTTAGGCTAACACCTGATGCAACTGAGTTGCACAACGCGGTTTCACGACGTGGTGCGCAATCTGGTTGCCCGACCACGTTGCGCGATGGTGCGGGCGGACGCCTCCCCCGAGACATCCGCCCGCACGTTCCCCCTCTCGCACCCCCGTGCGAGACCTGAGCGCGACACGAGCGCCGCGAGTCGCCGAACCGGAGCTACTGCACCGCGAGCGCGACCACCGGCGACACGCGCGCCGCGCGGCGCATCGGGGCGACGGATGCCACGAGCGTGAGCACGATCGCCGCGCCGACCACGATCGCGATGATCGGCCACGGGATGGTCGGTGCCACCAGGCCCGGTGCGCCGCCCGCGGATCCGAGCATCGACTGGGCGCCCGCCCAGCCGTAGGCGGTGCCGAGCACGAGACCCGTGAGCGTCGCCGCCACGGTGAGCGCCGCGGCCTCGAGCATGACCATCACGCGGATCTGCCACCGGTCGAAGCCGAGTGCGCGCAGCAGGCCGAGCTCGCGCGTGCGCTGCAGGATGCTGATCGAGAGCGTGTTGACGAGCCCGACGGCCGCGATGACGGCACTGAAGCCGATGAGCGTCGAGAACACGGCGACCGTGCCGTCGATCAGCGGACCGAGTTCGTCCTGCATCTCGGGCTGCGCGGCCGTCGCGGCGAGCACCATGGTGCGGTAGGACTCCATCGTGACGGCGAACGTCGTGACGAGCGTCACTCCGATCACGAGGCCGACCGTCATGCGCGCCGAGCGCTCGGGGTGACGCACCGCGTTCTCAGCGGCGAGGCGCGCCACGGGGCCGTCGCCGAACAGGCGGCCGACGGCACGCAGCACGGGCGGCATGATGCGGTGCGCGGCGAGCACGATCGCGGTGAACGAGAGGATGCCGCCGAGGAGACCGAGGAGCACGCCCTCGGGCCGCACGAGCCCCACGAGCACGCCGAGCACGAGCAGGGCGGCGCCGAGCACGCCGAGCACCCACGCGGCGACGGCAAGTCCGGTTCGCTTGGAGACCGTCTCGAGATCGACCTCCGCCGAGTTGCCGAGCGCCTGCGACGGACGCACGCTCAGCACGTGACGCGAACCCGCCCACGCCGCGAGCCAGGTCGTCACGACGACGGCGAGCATCGGCAGCAGCACGCTGGGATCCAGCACCGAGCGATCGAACGCGGGGATGCTCCCCTGCGCGACGCCGATCTCGCCGAGCGCCCAGGCCGCCCCGGTGCCGACCACGCCGCCGAGCACCGCACCGGCGATGCCGACGAGCAGGCCCTCCCGGGCGATCGCGGCGCGCTGCGCGCGGGCGCTCGAGCCGATGAGCCGGTAGAGGGCGATCAGGCGGGTCCGACCGGCGACGACGGTGGCGACGGTGTTGGCGGTGACCACGGCGCTGACGTACACGGCGATCGTGATGAAGACGCCCGCGACGAGTCCGAGCATGAGCCGTACGGTTCCCGACTCCGCGGCGCCGGACTCCTCGATGACGGCCGCGAGGATGCCCGTGATCTGCAGCAGCGCGACGCCGAAGGCGGCCGCGAGCGTCGCCACGAGCAGGGTCGGGCCCTGGTCCCGCAGGCGCGTCATGCCGCCTGCTCCATGGCGAGCATGTACGAGCTGATCTCCTCGGGCGTCGAGCGGCCCATGTCGCGCACGATGCGGCCGTCGGCGAGGTACAGGATGCGATCCGCGTGGCTCGCGGCGACCGGGTCGTGCGTGACCATCGCGATCGACTGCCCGTAGCGAGAGGATGCCGAGGCGAGCAGCCCGAGCACCTCGCGCCCGGTGCGCGAGTCGAGGTTGCCCGTCGGCTCGTCGGCGAAGACGAGATCGGGCCGGGTCGCGAGCGCGCGGGCGATGGCCACCCGCTGCTGCTGGCCGCCCGAGAGCTCATGCGGGCGGTGGCGCAGGCGCGAGTTCAGGCCGAGCGTGTCGAGGAGCTCGTCGATCCAGGCCTGCTCGTCCTTGCTCGGGCGGCGTCCGTCGAGATCGAAGGGCAGCGCGACGTTCGCCCGGACGTCGAGCGTCGGCACCAGGTTGAACGACTGGAAGACGAAGCCGACGCGGCGGCGACGGAGGACGGTCAGTGCGGAATCCGACAGCTCCGTGACATCCGTGTCGCCCAGCCACACGCGACCCGACGTCGGCGAATCGAGCCCCGCCATGATGTGCATGAGCGTCGACTTGCCCGAGCCCGACGGGCCCATGATGGCGGTGAACTCGCCGCGACGGAGGCCGATCGAGACGTCGTCGAGCGCGGTGACCGCACTGGAGCCGGATCCGTACTGCTTGCCGAGCGAGACGACGCGGGCGATGAGGCCGAGGTCGGTGGGAGTGATCTGCATGTCTTCGACGTTACGGACGCCGGGGCGCCGGGTCATCGGACGGCGGGATGGTCGCGCGTCATCCCAGCGGATGACGTTTCTCAGGAGCCACCCCGCCGAACCGACCGCTTCTCAGGAGGAATCGCGCCCGGATGCCGCCCCGCGGGGAAAAACTCCTGAGAAAAGCGAAGGGTCAGGCGTCGGGGAGGTCGTGCTCGTAGGCGAAGACGACGAGCTGGACGCGGTCGCGGAGCCCGAGCTTCGCGAGGATGCGGCTCACATGCGTCTTCACGGTCGCCTCCGAGAGGAACTCGGAGGCCGCGATCTCGCCGTTCGAGAGCCCGCGCGCCGCGAGCCCGAAGATCTCCCGCTCGCGCGGCGTGAGCTCCGTCCACGACGCAGGCGCCGGGCGACGGCCGCTCCCCCGCGCGACATGCTCGAACAGGGCACGCGTCGCGCTCGCCGCGATGACCTGGTTGCCCTGGTGCACGGTGCGGATCGCCGCGAGCAGGAACTCGGGGTCGGCATCCTTCAGCACGAACCCGCTCGCACCCGCCCGGATCGCCCGCGCCGCGTTCTCGTCGAGGTCGAAGGTGGTCAGCACGAGGATGCGGGGCGCGCTGCGTCCGTCGCGATCGGCCTCCGCGAGGATGCGTTCGGTCGCCTGGATCCCGTCGAGCAGCGGCATCCGCACGTCCATGAGCACCACGTCGGCCGCAGTCGAGGCGAGCAGGGATGCCGCGGCGACGCCGTCGCCGGCCTCGCCGACGACCTCGAGGTCGGGCTGCGACTCCACGAGCATGCGCACGCCGGCGCGGAACAACGCCTGGTCGTCGACGAGGACGACGCGCACGACACCGGTGCGGCCGGCGGTCATGCGGGCACCCCCGGCTGCGCGGGGATCCGCGCGAGCACGCGGAACACGCCGTCGACCGGTTGCGCGAGCAGCGTTCCGCCCACGAGCTGCGCACGCTCGCGCATGCCCGTGAGTCCGTGTCGTGCCGAGATGGGGGCCGTCGTCGGGGCCGGCCCCGCGGCATCCGCCCTCAGGTAGTTGGAGACCTCGAGATCGACGCCGCCATCGTGCCAGGTGAGGCGCAGCGCGACCGGCCGCGTCGTGTCGCCGTGGCGCAGCGCGTTCGTCAGCCCCTCCTGCACGATGCGGTAGACGGCGATCTGGTGCCCGGTGCCGAGCTCGCGCCGCACGCCGTGCTCCTCGAAGACGACATCGAGCCCGGCACCCGTCACGCCCTCGACGAGTCCGCTCAGGTCGTCGAGCACGGGCTGCGGCGCCCCGCCCTCATGGTGGCGGAGCTCCGCGAGCAGCACCCGCACATCGCCCAGCGCGCCGCGAGCCACGCCCGAGATGGTCGAGAGTGCCTCGGATGCCGCGTCGGGTCGGGTCTTGGCCGCGAAGCGGGCCCCGTCGGCCTGGGCGATCACGACCGCGAGCGAATGCGCGACGACATCGTGCATGTCTCGGGCGATGCGATTGCGCTCCTGCTCGACCGAGTACCGGTACTCGGCGAGCGACCGCTCGCGATTCGCGACCTCTTCACGGCGCCGCACCTCGCGTCCGTCGCGCACCGAACGTGCGAGCAGTCCGGCCGTCCACGCGAGCACGAGCAGCGCGACCGAGGCGACGAACACGAACCCCGCACCGATGAAGACGTTGGCGCCGAGCCCGGTGACGCCGTCGGCGAGCGGCTTCACGAACTGCAGGTACGCCGTGGCGATGAGCGCACCGCCGATCGCCGAGGCGAGGCCCAGCCACTTGACGAGCCGGCCCCCGTGCGCCGCGCAGGAGTAGAGCACGCCGAGCACCGCGAAGTCGTAGAACTGCAGGTCGCGCAGGGCGGCCATCTGCACCGTGGCGGCGGCCCACGCGACGCCGAGCGACCATGGCGGTGCGAACCGCCGCACGGCCAGTGCGCCGGCGAACATCGCGAGCGCGAAGAAGTCGGCGGCGTTGCCGAGCAGGGCGAACGGCAGCGCGATGAGCGCGAAGACGACGGCGAGGACGATGTCGGTCCTCAACTGCGCGCGGCTGATCGGGGTGTCGGTCACCGATCCACCGTACGCGTCACCGTTGCCGGCCGCCCTGTTCCACGCCCGAAATCATCCTCGAGTCGTACGGGCGCCGGCTGCGGCGGGCCGTCGCGCTCCAGCGCCGTGCCGGGCCATGCCGTGCCGGGTCGGCGACTGCGGCCGACTCAGAACCCGAGGCGCCCGAGCTGCTTGGGGTCGCGCTGCCAGTCCTTCGCGACCTTGATGTGCAGCGCCAGGTAGACCTTGCGGCCGAGCAGGCCCTCGATCTGCGCACGCGCGGTGGCGCCGACCTCGCGCAACCGCGAGCCGCCCTTGCCGATGATGATGCCCTTCTGGCTGTCGCGCTCGACGTAGAGGTTGGCGTAGATCTCGAGCAGGTCCTTGTCTTCGCGCTCGACCATGTCGTCGACGATCACGGCGATCGAGTGCGGCAGCTCGTCGGTCACGCCCTCGAGCGCGGCCTCGCGGATGAACTCGGCGATGCGCTCGGAGGTGTCTTCGTCGGTGAGCGTCTCGGCGGGGTACAGCGGCTGGCTCGACTCGGGCAGCAGCGTCAGCAGCTCGTCGACGAGCACCTCGAGCTGGTCGCCCTCGGGCGCCGAGACCGGCACGATCGCGTCCCACTCGCGCAGTTCGGAGACGGCGAGCAGCTGCTCGGCGATCTTCGACTTCGACGCGGCATCGGTCTTGGTGACGATCGCGACCTTCTTGGCCCGCGGGTACTGGTCGAGCTGCTCGTTGATGAACCGGTCGCCGGGACCGATCGGCTCGTTCGCGGGCGCGCAGAACGCGATGACATCGACATCGCCGAGCGTGGACTGCACGAGCGAGTTCAGCCGTTCGCCGAGCAGGGTGCGCGGTCGGTGCAGCCCAGGGGTGTCGACGAGGATGAGCTGGCCGTTCTCGCGGTGCACGATGCCGCGGATCGCCCGGCGCGTGGTCTGCGGCTTCGAGCTCGTGATCGCCACCTTCTCGCCGACGAGGGCGTTCGTGAGCGTCGACTTGCCGACGTTCGGCCGCCCCACGAACGAGACGAATCCGGCGCGGTATTCAGCCACGGTGCTTCCTTCCATCGGGGTCCCCTGGCTCGAACGCGGTCTGCGCGTCGATGAGGGCCTGATCGCGCTCGACGAGGATCGTCGAGATGCGCTTCCTGCGTCCTTCGGTGCGCTCGGCCTCGAGGACGAGCCCCGACACCATGGCGCGCTCGCCGGGCTGCGCGAGCCGGCCGAGCCCCTTCGCGAGCAGGCCGCCGGCCGAGTCGACGTCTTCGTCGTCGAGCTCGAGGCCGAACACCTCGCCGAGCTCGTCGACCGGCAGTCGCGCGCTGACGCGGTAGCGCCCGCCGCCGAGGTCCTCGACCTGCACGGCCTCGCGGTCGTACTCGTCGGAGATGTCGCCGACGAGCTCCTCGATGACGTCTTCGAGCGTCACGAGACCGGCGATGCCGCCGTACTCGTCGACGACCATCGCGAGGTGGTTCTTGTCGAGCTGCATCTGACGCAGCAGCGCATCGGCCTTCATCGAGTCGGGCACGAAGACGGCGGGGCGCACGAGCTCACCGACGGTCAGGTCGCCGGCATCGAGCGGGCGCTCGAACCCGAGTCGCGCCAGGTCGCGCAGGTACAGGATGCCGGCGACGTCGTCGGCATCGTTCTCGATGACGGGGATGCGCGAATAGCCGGCGTTCAGGAAGAGCGCCATGGCCTGCGCGAGATGGGCGGTGGCGTCGATCGTCACCATGTCGGTGCGCGGGATCATGACCTCGCGCGCGACCGTGTCGTTGAACTCGAAGATGGAGTGGATGAGCTCGCGGTCGTTCTCTTCGAGCACGTCGAGCTCGGTGGCCTCGTCGACCATGCTCAACAGCTGCTCTTCGCTGGACACGCCCGCGAACCGGATGCGGCCGGGCGTCACCCGGTTGCCGAGCGAGACGAGGGCGTTGGCGAGCGGTCCGAGCAGGACGCGCAGGAAGTGCACGAGCGGGGCGGTGAGCCGGAGCACGACCTCGGCGTGCGCCCGACCGACGCTGCGGGGGCTCGCCCCGACGAGCACGAACGACACGGCCGTCATGATGAGCGCCGACCAGAGCAGCACCCACCACACGTTGTCGAGGAACGACACGAACGCGAGCGTCACGAGCACGGCCGCCGTGGTCTCGGCGATGATGCGCACGAAGTTCACGGCGTTGATGTGCGCGCCCGTGTCGTCGGCGATGGCCAGCAGTGATCGACGCGAACGCGAGCCGACCGCGAGGTCGGAGACATCCGCTCGGCTCGTGGCCCCGAGTGCGGAGTCGACCGCGGCCATCAGGCCGCCGAACGCGACGAGCACGAGGGCCGCGCCGAGGAAGAGCCAGGGTTGCATGGTCAGCGGCGGCGTTCCTGCATCGTGAAGCCCACGAGCAGGTCGCGCTGCAGCCCGAACATCTCCTTCTCGTCTTCGGGCTCGGCGTGGTCGAACCCGAGCAGGTGCAGCATGCCGTGCGTCGTCAGCAGGGTGAGCTCATCGACGAGCGGATGCCCCGCCGCGCGCGCCTGGGTCTCGGCGACCTGCGGGCACAGCACGACGTCGCCGAGCAGTCCGGGCGGCGTCGGGTTCTCGTCGCTGCCCGGGCGCAGCTCGTCCATGGGGAAGCTCAGCACGTCGGTCGGGCCGGGCTCGTCCATCCACTGCACGTGGAGCTGCTCCATCGCTCCCTCGTCGACGAGCACGATCGCGAGCTCGGCGTCCTGGTGCACGTGCAGCGCGTCGAGGACGTACACGGCGAGCCGCTGCAGCACGGTCTCGTCGACCTCGATCGCGGATTCGTTGTTGACCTCGATGCTCACGAGTTGCTGCCCCTTCGAGGGAGGTGGTCGCGCGGGGCGGCATGCCCGCGTCGTTCGGCGCGGTTCGCGAACTCGCGCGCCTGGTCGCGCTCGAACCGCTGCGCCTGTGCGCGCTGGTCGTACTCGGTGTAGGCGTCGACGATGCGCCCGACGAGCGTGTGCCGTACCACGTCGTCGCTCGTGAGCCGCGAGAAGTGGATGTCCTCGACGTGGTCGAGGATGCGCGTGACGGTTCGCAGGCCGCTCGCGCCGCCGGGCAGGTCGATCTGCGTGATGTCGCCCGTGACGACCATCTTCGAGCCGAACCCGAGTCGCGTGAGGAACATCTTCATCTGCTCGGGCGTCGTGTTCTGCGCCTCGTCGAGCACGACGAACGAGTCGTTCAGCGTTCGGCCGCGCATGTACGCGAGTGGGGCGACCTCGACCGTGCCCGAGGCGAGGAGCTTCGGGACCATCTCGGGGTCCATCATCTCGTTGAGCGCGTCGTAGAGCGGGCGCAGGTAGGGGTCGATCTTGTCGGTCAGCGTGCCCGGCAGGAACCCGAGCCGCTCACCGGCCTCGACCGCCGGCCTGGTCAGGATGATGCGGCTGACCTCCTTGCGCTGCAGGGCCTGCACGGCCTTCGCCATGGCGAGGTAGGTCTTGCCGGTGCCGGCCGGGCCGATGCCGAACACGATCGTGTGCTCGTCGATGGCGTCGACGTAGGCGCGCTGGCCCTCGGTCTTGGGCCGGATCGTCTTGCCTCGCGACGAGACGATGACCTGCCCGAGCAGCTCGGACGGACGGGAATCGGGATCGGCGTCGATCATGCGGGCCGAGCTCCTCACTTCGGTGGGTGTCGGGTCTTGACCGGCTCGCACGAGCTCGAGCAGCTCTTCGATGAGCCGGCGGACCTTGCGTCGTTCGTCGGCCTCGCCGCGGATGCCGATCTCGTTGCCGCGCACGTGCACCTCGACGCCCGGGTACTCGCGCTGCACCGTGGTGAGCAGGCGGTCTTGGGGTCCGAGGAGCCGCACCATCGCGATGCCGTCGATGCGCAGGCGCTCCTCGTCGTCGCGCGCGGCCTCAGCGGGCGCCGACTCAGCGCCGGAGGACACGATCTCGTGCTGCGGGTCATCCGCCAAGCGAGGCCTCCTCGAGGCCGCCGGCCAACACGTGGGCGTGCACGTGGAAGACGGTCTGGCCTGCCCCGGCGCCCGTGTTGAACACGAGGCGGAAGTCGCCGTCGGCGAGGTCGGCCGCGATGTCGCGTGCGACGCCGACGAGCTCGGCCAGCAGCCCGGGGTCGCCCGCCGCGAGTTCGACGACGTCGCGGTAGGTGCCGACCTTCGTCGTGACGACCACGTGCACCGGCGCCTTGGGGGCGATGTCGTGGAACGCGATCACGCGCGAGGTCTCGGCGACGATGTTCGCGGGGATCTCACGCGCGACGATGCGCTCGAAGATGGTCGGCTCGGCCTCGGCTGCGGTCATGACTCCATCGTACCGACGGATGTCTCACCACCGCCCGAGTTCGGCGTTCAGCACGGCGATCGCCGCCGGGCCCGCCGTCGAGGCGCGCAGCACCGACGCGCCGAGCCGCACGGCTTCGGCGCCGGCGGCGACGAGCCGCTCGATCTCGGCGGGTGCGATGCCGCCCTCGGGCCCGACGACGAGCACGAGATCACGGCCGTCGTGGCGGATGCCCGTGAGCGGCGTCTCGGCGGTGGGCTCGAGCAGGAGCACGCGGGCGCCGTCGGCCAGGGCCGCGAGGCCCGCGGTCGTGGTGAGCGGTGCGACCTGCGGCATCCACGCGCGGATGGACTGCTTGGTCGCCTCGCGCACGATGCTCGCCCAGCGGGCGCGACCCTTCTCGGCCTTCGGGCCCTCCCAGCGCGAGACCGAACGACTCGCCGACCACGGCACGATGGCGTCGACCCCGAGTTCGGTGGCCGCCTGCACCGCCAGTTCGTCACGGTCGCCCTTGGCGAGCGCCTGCACGAGCGTGATCCGGGGGCTCGACGCGGGCGTCGCCTCGACCGAGACGACCTCGAGCACGAGTTCGCGTGGCGCCGCCTCGACGACCGTGCACTGCGCGAGTGTTCCCCGCCCGTCGCCGACCGCGACCCGCTCGCCCGAACGCAGCCGAGACACCGTCACGGCGTGCCTGGCCTCGTCGCCGGTGAGGCGCACCTCGTCGCCGGCAGTCACGGCGGCGAGGTCGAGCGACTCGTCGAGGTACAGGTGGCTCATCGCGGTGCTCTAGCCGAGGAACCGGTCGCGCAGGCGTGCGAACAGGCCCTGCTGGAAGTGGCTGAGCGCCGGTGCGGGCGCCTTCTTCGAGGCCGCGAACTGCTGCACGAGGTCGCGCTCCTTCGAGGAGAGCTTGGTCGGGGTCAGGACCTGCACTCCGACCTTGAGGTCGCCGCGGCCGTTGCCGCGGAGCTTCGTGACGCCGCGGTCCTTGACCGTGAGGATCTCGCCGCTCTGCAGGCCGGCCCTGATCTCGACGTCGACGTCGCCGTCGAGCGCCTCGATCTTCGCCGTGGTGCCGAGGATCGCGTCGGTCATCGAGATCTCGAGCGTCGCCAGCAGGTCGTCGCCGTTGCGGCTGAAGACGTCGTGGTTCTTGACCTTGATCTCGAGGTAGAGGTCGCCGTTGGGGCCGCCGGCGGGGCCGGCCTCGCCCGAGCCGGGCATCTGCAGGCGCACGCCCGTGTCGACGCCCGCGGGGATGTCGACCGGCACGGTGCGGCGGGAGCGAACGCGGCCCTGGCCCTGGCACGTCACGCAGGGCGTCGCGATGACCGTGCCGTAGCCGCGGCAGGTGCCGCAGGGGCTCGAGGTCATGACGTTGCCGAGCAGCGAGCGAACGGCGCGCTGGATCGAGCCGGTGCCGTGGCACATGTCGCAGGTGACGGGGGCCGTGCCGGGCTGGCAGCACGACCCGTTGCACGTCTGGCAGACGACGGCCGTGTCGACCTCGATCTCGCGGTGCGTGCCGAAGACGACCTCGTCGAGGCCGACCTCGACGCGGATGAGCGCGTCTTGACCCCGCTCGCGGCGCGACCTCGGCCCGCGGGTCTGCTGCCCGGCCCCGAAGAACGTCTCGAAGATGTCGCCGAACCCGCCGAAGCCCTGCGCGCCGCCGAACCCACCCTGATCGCCCAGGTCGTACTGCTGGCGCTGCTTCGGGTCGGAGAGCACGTCGTATGCATGCGTGACGGACTTGAAGCGTTCGGATGCCTCGGCACCCGGATTCACGTCGGGGTGCAGTTCTCGGGCGAGACGGCGGTAGGCCTTCTTGATCTCGTCTGGGGTGGCCTCGCGTGAGACGCCGAGGACCTCGTAGTGGTCTGCCACGGAGGGCGTGTCCTTTCGATTGCGAAAAGCCGGTGGGGGCCGGCCTGCTCAGTTCTCGCCGAGCGTGCGGGAGAGGTATCGGGCGACCGCGCGAACGGCCGCGATGCTGTGCGAATAGTCCATGCGGGTGGGCCCCACGACACCGAGCCGCGAGACGTCGCGGCCCGGGATCTCGAAGGCGCTCGAGAGCACGGATGCATCGCCGAGGCCGAACGAGGCGTTCTCGCGACCGATGCGCACGGCCACGGGATGCTCGTCGGCAGCCATCTCGCCGAAGAGGCGCAGCAGCACGACCTGCTCCTCGATGGCCTCGATGACGCCGAGGATCGATCCGGCGAAGTCCTGTTCGGTGCGCACGAGGTTCGCGGCGCCCGCGACGACCAGGCGATCCTGCCGCTGCGCGCGCGCCTGCTCGGCGAGGGTGGTCGCGAGGGTGCGGAGCACCTCGGCATCGACCCGGGCGACGTCGTCGAATGCGCCGGAGAGCGCGTCCGCGGCATCCGCCATGGCCTTGCCGCCCACGACCTCGTTGAGGCGTGCACGGAGCAGCGAGAGGGTCTCGTCGTCGATGGGGTGCGGGAGTTCGGTGACGCGCTGCTCGACCTGGCCGGAATCGGTGATGAGGATGCAGAGCACCCGGTCGGGCGCGAGGGAGACGAGTTCGACGTGACGCACGCGCGCGCTGCCGAAGCTCGGGTACTGCACGACCGCGAGCTGCCTGGTCAGCTGTGCGATCAGCCGGACCGTGCGCGCGAGCAGCTCGTCGAGGTCGCTGGACTCGCCGAGGAACGTCTCGATCGCGTGCCGCTGGGCGCGGGTCATCGGACGCACCTCGGTGAGCTGGTCGACGAACACGCGATAGCCCTTGTCGGTGGGGATGCGGCCCGACGAGGTGTGCGGGGCCGCGATCAGTTCCTCTTCTTCGAGCAGGGCCATGTCGTTGCGGATCGTCGCCGCCGAGACCCCGAACGCGTGCCGCTCGACGATCGCCTTCGAGCCGACGGGCTCGCGGGAGGCGACGTAGTCCTGCACGATCGCCCTGAGGACGGCGAGGCTGCGTTCGGAGACCATGTTCCTCGCTTTCGCCTACCCTTTAGCACTCGTTCGATGCGAGTGCCAATCATACCGCGCAACTCAGGGTAAACCCCATTGCCGACACTCCCGCCCGGCGCTACCGTGGGCGTGATCCGCGAGTCACCAAGGCTGCGACCGCCCACTCCCTCGCAGCAGCGGTTCACTCCCCGAACCCCGAAAGGCACGCATCATGTCAGATCCCAATGCAGGTCCGTCCGATCCGAACGTGCCCCCGACACCGCCGCAGCAGCCGGCCGCCGGGCAGCCCGCCGCACCCGCAGCCCCGCTCTCGCAGGAGCAGGACGTGCAGTGGGGCTCGTTCGCCCACCTCGGCGGAATCCTCGGATTCCTGCCGGCGCTGATCATCTGGCTCGTCTTCAAGGATCGCGGCCAGTTCACGAACACCGAGGCGAAGGAGGCGCTGAACTTCCAGATCACGCTCGTCTTCGCCCAGATCGCGCTGTTCATCCTCACCATGATCATCACGATCGTCACGTTCGGCCTCGGCAGCGTGCTCGGCCTGCTCTCCTGGGCCATCTGGATCGTCGGCGTGGTCTTCTCGATCATCGCGTTCCTCCAGGCCAAGGACGGCAACCACTACCGCTACCCGTTCGCCATCCGTCTCATCAAGTAGCCGACTCGCGATTCGCCCGCCGTAGGAGCGTCACCCTCCCGCGGCGGGCGTCGCTGTGCCAGCATGGTGGGCGTCCGCAGTCCCGCGGCCCAGCGCCCCGAACAGGAGTTCACGAATGTCCGACCTGCCCCCTCCTCCCCCGCCCCAGAACCCCTACCAGCAGAGCCCCCAGCTCAGCCCGAGCGACGAGAAGCTCTGGGCGACGCTGATCCACGTCGGCGGCATCTTCTTCGGGTTCATCCCGGCCCTCATCGGCTACCTGGTCCTCAAGGACAAGGGGCCCTTCGTGCGGGCGCACACCGCCACCGCACTGAACTTCCAGATCACCATGACGATCGCGGCGATCGTCAGTGCGATCCTCTGGATCGTCTTCATCGGCATCCTGCTCACGATCGCCGTCGGCATCGTGGTGATCGTCTTCAGCATCATCGCCGCGGTCAAGGCCAACCAGGGCCAGCCCTACACGTACCCGCTCTCGATCAAGTTCGTGAGCTGATCGGAGTCAGTCCTCGAGCAGGCGCCTGACGACGGCGTCCGCGAGCAGCCGTCCTCGCCTGGTGAGCGTCAACCCGCCGGCGAGGGCGGCTTTCGCGTCGACGAGCCCGTCGGCGATGAGCCCGGCGACGGCGTGGCGACCGCCCGCGTGGAGCGAGGCGATGTCGATGCCCTCGCGGATGCGCGTGAGCAGCAGCACGCGCTCGGTCTCGCGGGTCGGGGCGTCGAGCACCTCGCGACCGACCGCGGGCGAGTGCCCGGCAGCGAGACGTTCGGCATAGGCCGCCGGATGCTTCGCGTTCCACCAGCGCACACCGCCGACGTGGCTGTGGGCCCCGGGCCCGACACCCCACCAGTCGTCACCGCGCCAGTACCCGAGGTTGTGCCTCGAACGATGGGCGGAGTCGGTCGCCCAGTTGCTGACCTCGTACCATTCGAACCCGGCGGCGGCGAACGCCTCGTCGGCGAGCTCGTACATGTCGGCCTCGAGGTCGTCATCGGGCTGCGCGAGCTCGCCTCGGCGGATCTGCCGTGCGAGCTTCGTGCCCTCCTCGACGATGAGGGCGTAGGCGCTCACGTGGTCGGGCCGCTCGGCGACGACCGCATCGACGCTGCGCCGCCAGTCGTCGAGCGACTCCCCGGGCGTGCCGTAGATGAGGTCGAGGCTCACGTCGAGGCCCGCGTCGCGCGCCCAGCGCACCACGAGCGGCACCCGGGCCGGGTCGTGCGTGCGATCGAGCGCCGCGAGCACATGCGGCACCGCCGACTGCATGCCGAACGAGACGCGCGTGAACCCGCCCTCGGCCAGGCGAACGAGGTCTTCGGGGCCGACCGAGTCGGGGTTGGCCTCGGTCGTGACCTCGGCGCCGTCGGCGAAGCCGAACTCGTCCCGCACCGCGGCGAGCATTCGCACGAGGTCGTCGGCCGGCAGCAGGGTCGGCGTGCCCCCGCCGAAGAAGACCGTCTCGGCTTCGCGCGAGGGCACCGCGGATGCCTCGAGCACACGCCGTGCCATGCGGATCTCGTCGATCGCGTGGTCGGCGTAGTCGACCTGCCGGGCGCCGCGGAGCTCGCTCGCCGTGTACGTGTTGAAGTCGCAGTACCCGCAGCGCACCCGGCAGAACGGCACGTGCACGTAGACGCCGAGGGCACGATCCACGGCGCCCACGGCGGCCGTCGCCGGGAGCAGTCCGTCGAGCGGCGCGGGGTCGCCGAGCGGGAGCGCCGAACCCACGCCTACACGCCGCCGGCGGGATGCAGGGCGCGCAGCTGCAGGCGGGTCAGTTCGCGGCGGCGACGACGGATGCGCGGCGCGATCGCACGCGTGACGCCCGTCGGGATCTCGCGGAACGACCGGATCGTGAGCCAGACGGTGTCGTCGTCGAGGTGCTCGAGCACGAACGACTCCTCGCCGCTCTCGTGTCCGTCGCCCGTCGTGCCGAAGGCGTATCCGACCCGGCCCGGCTCGTCGATCACGTAGACGACGAGCACCGGCGTGCGCTTCGCGCCGAGGTGGTCGTGGCGCACGAGGGTCGCCTGCATCCCCGCCGCGATGTAGGGCGTGCCGTCGGCGCCGAACCGGTCCTCGGTGCGCGGCCCCGGCTGCTCGGTGAGCGGCGAACCGTCGACGTCGTACACGATGCCGGGATACTGGGCGCCGGTTCCGGCGGAGACATCCGTCACCTCGAAGCCCGCGCCGCGCTGGATGCCCCAGGTCATGAGCGACTCGGCCGCGCGGTCGAAGCGCTCGATGCCGCTGCCGATGCGCACGCGGTCTTCGACGGGAAGGTACCCGGCCGGCGGGTACCTGAGCAGATCGGGGTCGAGGGTGGCCCCGATGGAGCCGTACGTGACGGACTGATCGGTGAACGTGCTGCGTCGGGTCATGTGCGAACCCCCTACTTCTTCGCGTCCTTCTTCTCGACGTCACCGCTGAGTGCGGCGATGAACGCCTCTTGGGGAACCTCGACGCGGCCGACCATCTTCATGCGCTTCTTGCCCTCCTTCTGCTTCTCGAGGAGCTTGCGCTTGCGGCTGATGTCACCGCCGTAGCACTTGGCGAGCACGTCTTTGCGCATGGCGCGGATGGACTCTCGGGCGATGATGCGCGCGCCGATCGCGGCCTGGATCGGCACCTCGAACTGCTGGCGAGGGATGAGCTCGCGGAGGCGGCCCGTCATGAGCACGCCGTAGGCGTAGGCCTTGTCGCGGTGCACGATGGCGCTGAACGCGTCGACCTGCTCGCCCTGGAGCAGGATGTCGACCTTGACGAGGTCGGCGGCCTGATCGCCCACGGGCTCGTAGTCGAGCGAGGCGTAGCCGGCGGTCTTCGACTTCAGCTGGTCGAAGAAGTCGAAGACGATCTCGCCGAGCGGGATCGTGTATCGGATCTCGACCCGGTCTTCGCCGAGGTAGTCCATGCCGAGCAGCGCGCCGCGGCGCGACTGGCAGAGCTCCATGATGGTGCCGACGTAGTCCTTCGGCGCGAGGATCGCCGCACGCACCATGGGCTCGCGCACCTCGGAGATCTTCGCCCCGGTCGGGAACTCGCTCGGGTTGGTGACCGTGACGGTCTTCTTGTCTTCGGTCGTGACCTCGTAGACCACGCTCGGCGCGGTCGCGATGATGTCGAGCCCGAACTCGCGCTGCAGGCGCTCGGTGATGATCTCGAGGTGCAGCAGGCCGAGGAATCCGGCACGGAACCCGAAGCCGAGGGCGACCGAGGTCTCGGGCTCGTACACGAGCGCGGCATCCGAGAGCTTGAGCTTGTCGAGGGCCTCGCGCAGCTCGGGGTAGTCGCTGCCGTCGATCGGGTACAGGCCCGAGAAGACCATGGGCAGCGGCTCGGTGTAGCCCGCGAGCGCCTCGGTGGCCGACTTCGCGGCCGTCGTGACGGTGTCGCCGACCTTGGACTGGCGCACGTCCTTCACGCCGGTGATGAGGTAGCCGACCTCGCCGACGCCGAGCCCCTTCGTGGGCGTGGGCTCGGGCGCGCTCACGCCGATCTCGAGGATCTCGTGGGTGGCGCGCGTGGACATCATCTGGATGCGCTCGCGCGGGTTGAGGTGGCCGTCGACCATGCGCACGTAGGTGACGACGCCGCGGTAGCTGTCGTAGACGGAGTCGAAGATCATCGCGCGCGGCGGAGCGTCGGCGTCGCCGACCGGCGCCGGGATGCGCTCGACCACGCGGTCGAGGAGGTCTTCGACGCCGAGCCCCGTTTTGCCCGAGACCTTGAGCACGTCGGCGGGGTCGCCGCCGATGAGCTCGGCGAGCTCGCGGGCGTACTTCTCGGGCTCGGCCGCGGGGAGGTCGATCTTGTTCAGCACCGGGATGATCTCGAGGTCGTTCTCGAGGGCGAGGTAGAGGTTCGCGAGAGTCTGGGCCTCGATGCCCTGTGCGGCGTCGACGAGCAGGATCGCGCCCTCGCAGGCCGCGAGCGAGCGGGAGACCTCGTAGCTGAAGTCGACGTGGCCCGGTGTGTCGATCATGTTCAGGGCGTACGACGTGTCGCCGACCTGCCACGGCATGCGCACGGCCTGGCTCTTGATCGTGATGCCGCGCTCGCGCTCGATGTCCATGCGGTCGAGGTACTGCGCGCGCATGTCCCGGTCGCTCACCACCCCCGTGATGCCGAGCATGCGGTCGGCGAGCGTCGACTTGCCGTGGTCGATGTGCGCGATGATGCAGAAGTTGCGGATCAGCGCGGGATCGGTGGCGGCGGGCACCGGCGGGGTCAAGGCTCTCGGAGACATCCTGTCGATTCTCCCACGACTTGGGGGTTCGCACTTTCGACGGATGCCGCACGCAGGGGCCGAGGGCTACGCTGGCTCGCATCATGACCGCGCCAGCCCTCCCGTCGCCGTTGCCCGCCCTCGACGTCGGCCGGGTGTCCCCGTCCGCCCTGCGGCCCGTCTTCATCACGCTGCGCTTCGGGCTGCACGTGCTCGTGATCGGCCTCGCCCTCTTCGTCATGATCCGCGCGTTGCTCGACGACGACGCGACCGAGGTGCCGCTGACGGTGCTCACGATCGCCTTCCTCGCCTGCTACGGCGCGGGCGTCGCGACCGCCCATCGCAACCTCCCGCAGTGGGCGCGCGTGCTCTGGCTCACCGCGCTGCTCGCGCTCTGGGTCGGCATGTCGGCACTGACCCCGGATGCCGCGTTCCTGGCGTTCCCCCTCTTCTTCCTCGAGTTGCACGTGCTCGCCGCCCCGCTCGCCGTGCCGCTCGTGGCCGTGACGTTCGGCCTCTCGGTCTGGGGCACCGTGACGCACCTCGGGTTCGGCGTCGGAAGCGTGCTCGGTCCGCTCATCAGCGCCGGCGTCGCGATCGTCATCGGCCTCGGCTACCGGGCGATGGCCCAGGAGACGAAGGACCGCCAGGCGCTGATCCTCGACCTCATCGCCACGCGCGAGGAGCTCGCGAGCGCGAGCCGGGAGGCGGGCACCCTCGCCGAACGGCAGCGCATCGCCCGCGAGATCCACGACACCGTCGCGCAGGGCCTGTCGAGCATCCAGATGCTGCTGCACGCCGCCGAACGCGACGTCGCCGACCAGGGCACGCGCCAGAAGCTCGAGCTCGCGCGCGCGACCGCCTCCGACAACCTCGCGGAGACCCGGCGGTTCATCCGCGAGCTCAGCCCGCCATCGCTCGACGAGCAGACGCTGCCCGCCGCGCTGCGCCGTCTCGCCGCGACCGTCGACGAGCAGGCCGCCCAGGCCGGGTCCGCCACCAGGGTCTCGTACTCGACGAGCGGCACGCCCGTGCCACTGCCGATGGCGATCGACGCGACACTCCTCCGCATCGCGCAGGGCGCCCTCGCGAACGTGCTGCGGCACGCCCGCGCGACGCGTGCTGAGCTCACGCTCAGCTACCTCGGCGACGAGGTCGCGCTCGACATCGTCGACGACGGCGTCGGCTTCGATCCGGCGGAGGTCGCCGCCGACGGCGCCGGCATCCGCTTCGGGCTGCGCGCCATGCGCGAACGTGCCGAACGCGAGGGCGGCACGATCGAGCTCGAGTCGGCGCCGGGCGACGGCACGGCGATCTCGGTGCGCATCCCGGTGGGCGCGGCATGAGCGCGGCGCGGGGCATGATCCGCCTCCTGCTCGCCGACGACCATCCGGTCGTGCGCGCCGGCGTGCGGGCGATGCTCGAGTCCGAGCCCGACCTCGAGGTCGTCGGCGAGGTCGACACGGCGGATGCCGCGGTGCGACGTGCGGGCGACGGCGACGTGGACGTCGTGCTCATGGACCTGCAGTTCCCGACGCGCATGCAGGGCGCGGAGGCGACCCGGCACATCCGCTCGGCGCCGGGCGCGCCCCGCGTGCTCGTGCTCACGAACTACGACACCGACGCCGACATCCTGGGCGCCATCGAGGCCGGCGCGAGCGGATACCTGCTGAAGGACGCCCCGCCCGCAGAACTCGTCGAGGCGATCCGCACGGCGGCGGGCGGCGAACCCGCGTTCGCCCCCGGCGTGTCCTCCCGCCTCGAGGCGAACTCGGGACTCGAACGACTCACCGGCCGCGAGGTCGAGGTGCTCCAGCTCGTCGCGGGCGGAAACTCGAACCGCGACATCGGCAAGGCCCTCTTCCTCAGCGAGGCGACCGTGAAGTCGCATCTCGTGCACATCTTCGCCAAGCTCGAGGTCGGCTCCCGCACGGCCGCGGTGGCACGGGCGCGCACGCTCGGACTCATCCGCTCCAGCTGACGGATGCCTCGACCCGGCGCGCTGCCGACCGGGACCGGTATCGGTTCGCGGGCGCTCTGCCACTGATACGAATCCGGTATCAGTGGCAGGGCGAGTCGCCGTGGCACGGCCGCGATCCACCGCATTGGTGCCGCACGCGCGTTGCTGGTATCGTTGCCTGTTGGCTTGCGTGTGGGTCCCACCCCGCACGATTCGCCGCGCGAGGCCCCTCTACCTTCGCTCGGCACATCCGGTACCCGCACAAGAACGAAAGACGAACCACGTGGCAAACATCAAGTCGCAGATCAAGCGCATCAAGACGAACCTCAAGGCGCAGGAGCGCAACAAGGCCGTGAAGAGCCAGGTCAAGAGCGCCGTCCGCGCCGCTCGCGAGGCCATCGCCACCGGTGACAAGGACAAGGCCATCGCCGCCGTCCAGGTCGCCGGTCGCAAGCTCGACAAGGCCGCCAGCAAGGGCGTCATCCACAAGAACCAGGCCGCGAACCGCAAGTCGGCCATCGCGAAGCAGGCTGCTGCGCTCTGACGCACACCGTCTGATCGAACGCCCCGCACGAGAGTGCGGGGCGTTCGTCGTTTCACGGGATCGGGCGAGGTTCCAGGCGAAAAGAGCGGATCGGGCCGGGCGTGTCAGCCCCGGGCCCGTGCGGAATGTCGGAGATTCCATCCCTTCGCCTCCCCGTGGGACCGCATGGGCTCGAATCTCCGACATTTCGGGCGAGCGCCGCTCCCCCGCAACCTCGCAGGGTCCGCTCTCGCGGCCCGCCACGACCTTTCGCGGGCTGGAAGCTGACTGGGAGCGGCCATCAGTCGACTTCCGGCCGGCGAAACGTCGTGGGGTGTGCGTGGTCACGCCCGAAGGGCGGGAGCCTACGAGGCGAGGTCGCGGCCGCGCGCGGCGATGACGCCGATGAGCCGCTCGAGCGCGAACACGGGGTCGCGCTCGGCGCCCTTGACCGCGGCGTCGGTGCGGGCGAGCGCGACGATGGCCCGCTGCAGGCCCTCGTCGCTCCAGCCGGCGAGATCGCGGCGGGCCCGATCGACCTGCCACGGGGCGAGCCCGAGGGACGAGGCCGCCTGGCCTCCCCCGCGAACCCCCGAGACCTTCGCCATGGTGCGGATCTTCATGGCGAATGCCGCGACCATCGGCACAGGATCGGCGCCGCTGTCGAGTGCGTGACGCAGGGCCACGAGCGCCTCGCCGTGCCGCCCGGCGATGGCGGCGTCGGCGACCTCGAACGCATTCGTCTCGACGCGGCCGCCGTAGTACTTCGCGACAACCGCCTCGGTGATGTCGCCGGGAGTGTCGGCGAGCAACTGCCGGCATGCCGCGGAGAGCTCGCCGAGGTCGTCGCTGAAGGCGGCCACGAGAGACCGCAGCGCCTTCGGGGCGATCTTGCGGCCGGCCGCGCGGATCTCGGCCTGCACGAATTCTTGCTTGTCGGACTCGCGCTTGAGCTCGGCGCAGACGATCTCGATGGCACCGCCCTGACCCGAGCGGATGGCGTCGAGCATCTTCTTGCCGCGGACGCCGCTGCGATGGCGGATGACCACGGTCGTCGACTCCGCGGTCTGCCCGAGGTAATCGAGCACGTCGAGGATCAGCGCGTCGGTGGCCTTCTCGGCCCCATCGATGCGGATGAGGCGCGCCTCGCCGAAGAGCGACGGGCTCGCGAGCGTGATGAGCTCGCCGCGCTGATACGCGTCGCCCGAGATCTCGCTGACCTCGAGCTCGGGGTCTTCGGCGCGGAGCTGATCGCGCAACATACCGGACGCCCGATCGGCGAGCACGTCTTCTGGGCCCGAGATGAGCACGACCGGTGCCGGTCGCACCTGGTTGTACGGGAGCTGCGGAATCGCCGCCGCGCTCGCACGCGTACCGCCACGTGCACCGGTTCGAGCCGCCACGGCACCTCCTGTTCGCATCCAGTCTACGGTCGGGGTGCGACATCGCCCGCGCCCCGTTCGACCCAGAGCCGGTAGCCGCCGTCCTCGTCGGCGGTGAGGAGCGAGGTGCCCGTGCGGTCGCTCCGCACGGGCGTCGTGCCGACGCGCTCGAGCAGGTCGAGCAGACGATCCGTCGGGTGGCCGTAGCCGTTGTCTGCACCCACGCCGATGATGCCGACCGTGGCGTCGAGCGTCTCGTAGAGCCGCTCGCTCTGGTCGGCCGAGCCGTGGTGGGCGACCTTGACGAGGTCGACCCGGCCGAGTTCCGTCGACGCGGCCATGCGCGCCTGCGCCTGCTCGCCGAGGTCGCCGAGGAAGATCGCGCGCCCGAGCGCACCGTCGAGCTGGAGCACGACACTCGCGTCGTTGCCCGGCTGCGTCTTCGGAGGCGGCCAGAGCACGCGCCAACGCGACTCCCCGAGCGAGCCGCGCCGACCCGCGACGACCTGGATCGCGTCGGCGCCGGACTCCGCGAGCGGGTCGAGCACCTTCGCCGAGCGCTCGCCGTCGAGCGGCCCGTGGATCACGGTGTCGACCATGCCGAACACGGCACTGCTGCCGCCGACGTGATCGGCGTCCCAGTGCGTCAGCACGAGCAGGTCGATGTGCTCGACGCCGAGCAGCGCGAGGCATCGCGCGAGCGCCGCCGGGTCGGGCCCGGTGTCGATGAGGGCGGTCGCGCCCTCCGATCGCACGAGCACCGCATCGCCCTGGCCGACGTCGCAGTCCGCGACATCCCAGTCGGTCGGATGCTTCGCCCGGGAGATGACGCCCGGTCCGATCGCGATGCCGGTCGGCACCGCGACGAGCAGCACCAGGAGCACCGCGACGATCCGTCGGGCTGGGCCGGCTCGCGTCCGTGAGAGCGCGAGCCAGAGCGCCGCGGCCGTCACGACGACGAGCAGGAGTGCCCCGACCCCGTCGGCAGGCCACGGCAGGCGTGCTCCAGGCAGCGCCGATGCGCCGTGGGCGAGGAGTGCGATCCACGTCGCGGGCACCCACGCGACCTGCATGAGCGCGTAGCCGACCGAGGGCAGCACCGGCAGCACGAGGCATCCGATCATGCCGACGACGGTGCCGACGGGCGCGGCCGGCGCGGCGAGCAGGTTCGCGGGAACCCCGTAGAGGGCGATCGACGGGTCGAGCAGCACGAGCACGGGCTGGCACGCGAGCTGCGCGGCGATCGGCACCGCCAACACGACCGCGAGGGGAGCCGGCATGACGTCGGCGAGCCGGCGCGCCAGCGGCGCCGCGAGCATCAGCAGCCCGGCCGTGGCCGCCGCCGAGAGCGCGAACCCGTAGTCGCGCGCCAGCCACGGGTTCTGCGCGAGGAGGATCACGACGGCGAGCGACAGCGCCGAGACGCCTCCTCCGCCGCGGGCCAGCGCGAGCCCGATCAGGATCACCACCGCCATCGCCGCCGCACGGATGACGCTGGCCTGCGGTGTCACGAGCACGACGAAGCCCGCGAGCGCCGTCAGCGCGATCACGATGCGCATGCCGCGGCCGAGCCCGCACAGCGCCGCCAGCCCGAATGCGGCGGCCGTGACGATGGCGCAGTTCGCCCCGGAGACCGCGGTGAGGTGGCTCAGCGAGCTCGTCTTCATGGCCGCGTCGAGTTCGGTTCCGACCGCTGAGGTGTCGCCGATCGCGAGTCCGGGCACGAGCGCGCCGCCGTCGCCGCCGAGTGCGCCCGCGGCCGTGTTGAAGCGGTGACGGAGCTCGCCGGCCCAGTCGAGCCAGGGCGGCGGCGACGCGACGACGACGACCTCGCCTGGACTCGCGAGCCGGAACGCGTTCGGCTCCGCCGCGGGCAACGGCTGCACCCGCGCCGCGAATGCGATGCGAGAGCCCCACTCGACGCCCTCGGATGCACCGAGCCCCACCGTCACCGGCACGCCCGCAACGGCCGCGCCGTCGACGACCACGACCGTTCCGTCGACGCGCAGCTGCGGGGTCTCGTCGGCCCACACCGCCGCGCGCATCGGACGCGGCGGACTCGTCACCTCGAGCACGACCTCGACCGTTCCGCGCGAGACCGCAGCCTCGGCGAGCGGCGAGGCCGCCCTGGTCGCGAGCGCGAGCGAGGCGGCCGTCACGACGAGGGCCGCGCAGGCGAGCACGACGAGCAGGGTCGCGGCAACGGCCACGAGCAGCGGATGCCGCGCCCCGGTCGCGCTCGACGAGGCATCCGCCATCCTCGATGACGGACGCGAACGCAGCATGAGTACCACCACGACCGCGAGCGCGAAGCCGGCGGCGCCCCAGAGCACGACCGGCAGCACGGCGGGGTCGATGCCGAGGTCGGGTGCGGCCACCGCGATCCACGCCGCCGCCCACGCGACGCAGGCCGGAGCCAGCAGTCGGAGGTCGCGCACTCAGAGCGCCACGAGCTCGGCGAGCCCCGCGAAGACGGCGTCGCCGATGCCCGTGACATCGAGCAGTTGGTCGACGCTGGTGAACGGGCCGTTCGCCTCGCGGTAGTCGAGGATGCGCTGCGCCAGCGCCGGCCCGATGCGGGGCAGCGTGTCGAGCTCGGCGACGCCGGCAGTGTTCAGGTGCACGAGCCCGTCGGATGCCGCGGCACCGCCGCTCGCGCCGCCGCCTCCGCCCGCGGGGCCGGCCGCTGCCGGCACCTCGCCGATCGCGAACACGACGAGCTGCTCGCCGTCGACCACCGGACGCGCGAGGTTGACGCCCGCCGGATCGCCCTCGGCCGTGAATCCCCCGGCCGCCGCGACGGCGTCGACCACGCGTGCGCCGGGTGCGAGCTCGACGAGCCCCGGCTGCGCGACCGCACCGAGCACGTGCACGAGCAGCGGCGTCGTCGTCACCTCAGCGGTGCCGACGCCCGCAGCGCCATCACCGGTATCGGTCGAGGCGCCGCCGTGCGCGGAGGACGGTGCCCCGATCGCCGCCTGCTCCCCGCCCCCGCCGGCGAAGAAGGACATGACGGCGGCCACCGCGACCGCACCGACGAAGAGCACGACCGCGGCACCGACCGCGATGCGCACCCGCGGCGTCGAGCGGCGCGCCGAAGGGTCGAGCGCATCGAACGGATCGACGTTCGGATCGGGTTCGGCACGTGCGGGCATGCCCGCACGCTACGGCCCGCCGGAACAGGAAACGGCCGCCCGGGTCTGGAACCCGGACGGCCGTCGCCGATGCTGCGCTGTGGAGGAGCGCTCAGCCCTTCGTGGCGATGTTCACGAGGCGCGGCGCGCGCACGATCACGTTCACGATCTCGCGCTCGCCGATCGAGCGGGCCACGGCGGCCGAAGCACGGGCCATGGCCTCGAGCTCGTCGCCCGAGATCTTCGGCGAGACATCGAGACGGTCGCGCACCTTGCCGTCGACCTGCACGACGGCCGTGACCGACTCCTCGATGAGCAGCGCCGGGTCGGCCTTGCGCCACGGCACGAGGGCGACCGTCGGCTGGTACCCGAGGCGCTCCCACATGTCTTCGGCCGTGTACGGCGCGAACAGGTCGAGGATCATCGCGGTGACCTCGGCGGCCTCGCGGACGGCGGCGTCGCCGGCACCGGCGCCCGAGTCGATCGTCTTGCGCGTGGCGTTGACGAGCTCCATGAGCCGGGCGACGACGACGTTGAACTTGAACGCCTCGACGAGGCCGGGCGCATCGGCGAGCAGCCGGTGCGTGATGCGCCGCAGGGCCGCGTCACCCGTCTTCCACTCGACGTCGGGGCTCGAGGTGACCTCGCCCGAGATGCGCCACGCACGGGCCAGGAACTTCGCGGCACCGACGGGCGAGACATCGGCCCAGTCGATGTCGTCTTCGGGCGGACCCGCGAACGCGAGCGTCACGCGCAGCGCGTCGGCGCCGTGCGCGCCGAGCTCGCTCGCGAACTCGACGAGGTTGCCCTTGGACTTGCTCATCTTGGTGCCGTCCATGATGACCATGCCCTGGTTCAGCAGCGAGGTGAACGGCTCGGTGAAGCTCAGGTAGCCCTCGTCGAAGAGCACCTTCGTGATGAAGCGGGAGTACAACAGGTGCAGGATCGCGTGCTCGACGCCGCCGACGTACTGGTCGACGGGCGCCCACTTCTCGGCCTGGGCCGGGTCGAACGCCACGCCCTCGTCGTTCGGGTTGAGGTAGCGCAGGTAGTACCAGGAGCTGTCGACGAACGTGTCCATGGTGTCGGAGTCTCGACGGGCCGGGGCGCCGCACTTCGGGCAGGCGACGTTGACCCACTCTTCGGCCGCGCCGAGCGGGCTCGAACCCTTGGGCTTCAAGTCGAGCCCCGCGGCATCCGGCAGTCGCACCGGGAGCTCGCTGTCGGGAACCGGCACCTCGCCGCAGTCGGCGCAGTGGATGATCGGGATGGGCGTGCCCCAGTAGCGCTGGCGCGAGATGAGCCAGTCGCGCAGGCGGTAGTTCTTGGCCGCACGACCGAGGCCGCGCTGCTCGAGCAGGTCGATGACGCGGCGGATCGCGTTCGACTTGGAGAGCCCGTCGAGGGGACCCGAGTTGATGAGCCGGCCCTCGCCCGTGAGTGCCTCGCCCGTCTCGGCGGGGTTCAGCGACGGCAGGTCGTCGGGCAGGTACGGAACGCCGTTCTCGTCGAGCGGGATCACGGGGATCACGCCCGTCACGGGCTGGTTCGTGTCGACGACGACCCGCACGGGCAGGTCGAACGCGCGCGCGAAGTCGAGGTCGCGCTGGTCGTGCGCGGGCACGGCCATGATCGCGCCGTGGCCGTAGTCGGCCAGCACGTAGTCGGCCGCCCAGATGGGCAGGCGCTCGCCGTTGACGGGGTTGATCGCGTAGCGCTCGAGGAACACGCCCGACTTGGGGCGGTCGGTCGCGAGGCGGTCGATGTCGCTCTCGGCGCGCACCGACTCGAGGTAGCCCTCGAACCTCGCCCTCACCTCGTCGGACGCCCCGGCCGCGAGCTCGGCGGCGAGCTCGGAGTCGGGCGCCACGACCATGAACGTCGCGCCGAACAGCGTGTCGGGACGCGTCGTGAACACGGGCACCCGGGCCTCGCGGCCCTCGATCTCGAACTCGACGTCGGCACCGGCCGAACGGCCGATCCAGTTGCGCTGCATCGAGATGACCTTCGACGGCCACGCGCCCTCGAGCTGGTTGAGGTCGTCGATGAGGCGGTCGGCGTAGTCGGTCACGCGGAAGTACCACTGCGTGAGGGCCTTCTTCGTGACGACGGCGCCGCAGCGCTCGCAGTGGCCGTCGATGACCTGCTCGTTCGCGAGCACGGTCTGGTCGTTGGGACACCAATTGACCTGGCCCGCCTTGCGGTAGGCGATGCCCTTCTCGTAGAGCTTCAGGAACAGCCACTGGTTCCAGCGGTAGTACTCGGGGTCGCTCGTGTGCAGCTCGCGCGACCAGTCGAACGACGGCGCGTACTGCCGGAACGAGCGCTTCTGCTGCTCGATGTTCTCGTAGGTCCAGGCGCGGGGGTCGACCCCTCGCTTGATGGCGGCGTTCTCGGCCGGCAGGCCGAAGGAGTCCCAGCCGATCGGGTGCAGCACGTCGAAGCCCTGGTGGCGCCAGTAGCGCGCGACCGTGTCACCGTAGCCGAACGCCTCGGCGTGACCCATGTGCAGGTCGCCCGACGGGTACGGGAACATGTCGAGGATGTACTTGCGCGGCTTCGTGTCACCGGGGCGGCCGGCCTCGAACGGCTTCGCCTCGTCCCAGACGGGAAGCCACTTCGCCTGGATGGCGGCGAAGTCGTATGCGTTCGGGTCGACCTCGTGCTGATCGTGTGCCACGTGACTCTCAATCGTGTCGATGCGGTTGCCCGCGAAGCTTCTGGGCACGCCAGACGTCGACGCACCGAGAGACAAGCCTACTCACTCGGGCTGTGCGCCCGCCGCGCCCAGAACCGCGAGCAACGCACGCGCCTTGACGCGGGTCTCCTCGATCTCCTCGTCGGCGACCGAGAGCGCCGTGATGCCGCCTCCTGTGCCGATCGAGGCGCCGTCCGGTCCGAGCACGATCGAGCGGATCACCATCGCGAGGTCGACGCCGCCGTCGACGGCGAGGTATCCGAACGCACCCGAGTACACGCCCCGCGGCCCGCCTTCGAGCTCGTGCAGGATGCGCATGGCGCTGTGCTTGGGCGCACCCGTCATCGATCCGGCGGGGAACGACGCCTTCACGGCGTCGAGCGAGGTGAGCGGATGCCGCAGCCTGGCGCGCACCGTCGAGACGAGCTGGTGCACGTGGGGGTACTCCTCCACCGCGAGCAGGCTCGGCACCTCGACGGTGCCCAGCTCGGCGACGCGGCCGAGGTCGTTGCGCATGAGGTCGACGATCATGAGGTTCTCGGCGCGCTCCTTGTCGCTCTCGAGGAGTTCACGGCGCAGGCGTCGATCGTGCTCGACGTCGACGTGCCGCGGTCGCGTGCCCTTCATGGGCTTCGTCGAGACGACGCCCTCGGGCGTGACATGCAGGAACAGTTCGGGCGAGGCGCTGAGCAGTGCGTGCTCGCCGAAGCGCAGGTAGCCGCCGTGGTGGCTGGGGCTCGTTGCGCGCAGTGCGAGGTAGGTCGCCGCGGGATCGGGCGAGACGTCGACGTCGATGCGGTTCGTGAGGCACAGCTGGTATGCATCGCCGCGGTGGATCGCGCGCTGGCATTCGGCGATGAGGGCGGCGTACTGCTCTGGCGAGTGGCGCCAGCGCGGTGCGGGCGCTGCCGTCGCTGCGGGCTCCTGCGCCGGAGCGGCCACCGGCTGCGGCACGGGCCCGTGCTCCGCGCCGGGGTCCGCCTCCGAACGCAGTCGGGTCCAGGCCGCGAGCACCTCGCGTGACCACGCCTCGACCGACGCGCCGCCGTCGCCCTCGCCCTCGCCGCCGCCGCCGCCGCCGTCGAGCCACACCAGTTCGGCCGAGCGCTCGGCATGGTCGAACACGACCGCACGATCGACCCAGAGGAATGCGGCATCCGGCGCGTCGGTCGCAGCGGCGGGGACCCCGACGACGCGCGCGCCGAGCTCGTAGCCGAACCAGCCGAACCAGCCCAGGAGCGCGCCGGCCGCATCCTCGTCGGAGGCGTCGGCGTCGCGGAGGCCTGAGTCGCGAAGGTCGGAGTCGCGCAGGATCCCGCCGTCGAGCCGATCGCCGAGCGCGGCGAACACGTCGTCGACCGTGGCGGGCCCGGTCAGGGTCGGGCGATCGGATGCCGCGGGCCGGCCTCGCGAGATCGTGCCCGCCGCGACATCCGCCGTGATGAACTCGCTGCCGGCGTGCGCGGCGGCCAGGATGCTGAGCCCGGCGACGGCGTCGCGCCCCCCGTCGAGCCAGACCGCGAAGGCGGCTTCGGAGTACAGCGCACGGAAGAGCAGGTGCGGAGCGATCCACCCGTCGAGCCGGCGGCGTCGGATTCGGCGCGGCATCCCTTCAGACTACGACGTCATCGAACCCGCGAGGCGCCCGTCGACCATGGTGAGCTCCCGGTCGACGAGTCGGTCGTCGACGGGTGCGTGCGAGATGACCAGCACCGTACGGCCGTCGCGGCGTGCGGCGGCCATGAGGTCGCGCATGAGGGCCTCGGCCTGCACCGCGTCGACGTTCGCCGTGGGCTCGTCGAGCACGAGTACCGGGAACCCGGCGAGGGTCGCCCGTGCGAGGGCGATGCGCTGCGCCTGCCCGCCCGACACGAGCGAGCCGCGCTCGCCGACGGCGGCATCGAGCCCGCCGCGTTCGAGCACCCAGTCGCGAAGGCCCACGCGATCGAGGGCCTCGAACAGGTCGACGTCGCTCGCGCCCTCGCGCGCGAAGAGCAGGTTCTGCCGAACGGACTCGTCGAAGAGCCACGGGCGCTGCTCGACGATGCCGACGACGGTGCGGAGCGCGTCGGGCTCGAGGGCTGAGGCCTCGACCTCGCCGAGGCGATAGGAGCCCTCGTAGTCGAGGAACCGCACGAGCACATGCGCGAGCGTGGTCTTGCCTGCGCCCGAAGGCCCACGGAGCAGCACGCACTCCCCCGGTGCGAGGTCGAGGTCGACGTTCGAGAGCGCCGCGGATGCCTCGTGCGCGGCGTCCGTCGGTCCGTCGACGGCGGTCTCGGGCCAGGCCGCCCGAACGCCGCGCAGCCGCACCGGCGGAGGCCCGTCACCGCCGGGCAGCGAGGCCGGAACCGCGGGAGCGACGGGGATGCCCGCCGGCACCTCGGCCGGCACGGCCCGTTCGACCCGCTCGGCACTCGCCCGGGCGATGCGCCACGACGTCGCGGCGAGCGGGATCGCGCCCGCGACCTCGGCGATGGCGAGCGGCACGAGGCAGAGCACGGCGAACGTCGGTCCGTCGATGCGCCCGTCGACGAGCAGCGGCGCGGCCGCGGCGAGGCTCGCCGCCACGGCGATGCCGCCGATCGCGGTCATCGACGCGGATGCCGCACCGGCGACGGCCACCCGTGCGCGGGTCGCCCTGGCCAGCCTGGCGCCGATGCCGTCGATGCGGGCGCGGCTCGCGTCAGCGGCGTCGAAGGCGACGAGCACGTCGACGGCCTGCACGTGCTCGAGCACCGCGGCCTGCATCTCGCCACGCAGCGGAGCCAACTCACGGTCGGCGCGCTTCGCGGCGGCGCGCTGGGCGAGCAGCGTCAAGCCGATGCCGGCGACGAGGATCGAGAGGATCGCGAGCGCCGAACCCGGAGCGAGCACCGCCACGCCGACGACCGCGGCGAGCAGCACGACGACGGCGCTCACGAGCGGCTGCACGACGCGCAGCGCCACATTCTGCAGATCGTCGACGTCGTCGACGAAACGGGCGAGCAGGTCGCCGCGGCGAACGCCCGCGAGCCCGTCGGGAGCCACCGGCAGCATCCGCTCGAAGACCCCGGTGCGGATGCTCGCGAGCTGGCGGAACGACGCGTCGTGCCCCGTGAGCCGTTCGAGGTAGCGGAAGACGGCACGTCCGAGGGCGAAGGCGCGCACGCCGACGACCGCGACCGAGAGGTAGAGCACCGGCGGCTGCTCGGCCGCGCGCGCGATGAGCCAGGCCGAGCAGACGAGCAGCGCGATCGCCGAGGCGGCGGACCCGATGCCCGAGAGGATCGACGGCAGGAGCCGCCCGGCCGACGGCAGCGCGGCCCGCAGCACGCTCGCGGATCGCTCAGACACGGGCGGCCTCCAGGTCGAGCACCCGATCGGATGCCGCCGCGAGCGCGGCGCGGTGGGTGGCGACGAGCACGACGGCGCCTTCGTCTGCGAGCTCGCGCAGTCCGTCGGCCAGCGCGGCCTCGCGGTCGGGATCCTGCGCCGAGGTCGGCTCGTCGAGCAGGAGCAGGCTCGCACGGCCGGCGAGCACGCGATGGATGGCGCGAGCCGTGGCCACGCGCTGCGCCTGTCCGCCCGAGAGCCCGACGCCGCCCTGCCCGATGGGCGTCGAGGCGTCGAGGCCGACCGCGGCCAGGCGCATCGCCCGTCGCCCGAACTCGGGGTCGGCGGTCTCGAGGCCGAGCCGCACATTGGAGGCGACCGTGCCGGGGAAGAGCGTGGGCGTCTGCGGCGACCATGCGACGGCCGACCGCGATGCGGGTCCTGGACGCGCACCGGCGACGCGGATGTGCCCCTCGAACGGCACGAAGCCGAGGATCGCGCCGAACAGGCTCGACTTGCCGACGCCGCTGGGCCCGATGATCGCGACGAGTTCGCCCGGTCGCGCGTCGAGGTCGAGGCGTTCGACGACCGCGCGATCGCCGCGCCGCACACCGACGCCCGTCATGACGAGGCCGTGCGCGACATCCGTCGTCTGCTCGGCGCCCGCAGCGCCGGAGTCCGAGCCCTCGCCGCCCGGCCCGGCCGACCCGCTCGGGGCCCGCTCGGCCGCCTCGAACAGGTCGAACGCGTCGCCCGACGCCGTGACCCCCGCCGAGGACGCGTGGAACGCGGCGCCGACGTTGCGCACCGGGAGGAACACCTCGGGTGCGAGCAGTAGCACGAAGAGCCCGGGAAGCAGCCCCATCTCGCCCCAGACGAGCCGGAATCCGATCGAGACGGCCACGATCGCGACCGACAGGCTCGCGGCGAATTCGAGCGTGAACCCGGAGAGGAACGTGACCCGCAGCACGCTCATCGTGCGCTTGCGGAAGCCTTCCGTGACATCGCGGATGCGCCCGACCTGACGTTGCGCGCGCCCGAACGCCATGAGCGTGGAGAGCCCGCCGACGACCTCGAGGAACCCGCGCGACAGGGTCGTGAGGCTCTCGTACTGCCGGCGTTGCACGCTCGCGGTCGCCATGCCGATGAGCGCCATGAAGAGCGGGATCAGCGGCAGCACGATGACCAGCACGAGCCCCGACAGCGGGTCCGCGATCCAGGCCGTCGCCACGAGGAGCGGCGTGGCCACGACCGTGAGCACGAGTTGCGGCAGGTAGGAGCCGAAGTACGCGTCGAGGGCGTCGAGCCCCGGCCCGAGCAGGGTCGCGGTGCGCGCGCTCGGGAAGCCGGGCACGCCGCCCGGAGCCGACTCGAGCGCATGCAGCACGTCGCCCCGCAGTTCCTGCTTCACGCGCATCGCGCCGGCCGACCCGACGACGTCCCAGAGCCACGCGGCGAGGGCACGAACGGATGCCGCGACGACGACCCCGACGAGCCACGGCCAGCTCTGCGACATCCGCCCGCCGTCGATGAGCGCGACCACCAGTGTCGAGAGCGCGTACGCGAAGCCGATGATCGCGGCGGCCTGCACGAGGGCGAGCAGCCCGCCGAGCATCAGGAAGCGGCGAGCCGCTCGCGAACGACGGATGAGTCTCGGGTCGAGTGGTTTCACGTCAGTGCGCGGCGGCCTCGATCGAGGATCGGGTGATGCGCTTGCGGAAGACCCAGTACGTCCAGCCCTGGTAGAGCAGCACGATCGGCAGCGTGAACACCGCGACCCAGGTCATGACCGTGAGCGTGTACTCGGTGCTCGAGGCGTTCTCGATCGTGAGGCTGTTCGCCGGATCGTTCGAGGCCGGCATGACGTCGGGGAACAGCGCCGAGAACAGCGCCAGCACGGCCGTGGCGACGGTCACCGCGAGCAGCGTGAACGCGATGCCCTCCGACCCGCGCAGGTTCATGAGCCACCCGCCGATGAGTGCGAAGGCCGCGATGGCGGCGAAGATCCAGAACCAGAGCGTGCCGAACGCGAGCCCGGTCCAGAGCAGGAACGACGCCGCGACGACGATCGTGACCAGGCCCGACTTCGTCGCGAGGCGCCGAGCGCGTTCGCGCAGTTCGCCGTCGGTCTTGAGTGACGCGAAGACCACGCCGTGCGTGAAGAAGAGCAGCAGGGTCGTGAGTCCGCCGAGCAGGGCGTACGGGTTCAGCAGCGTGAACAGGTTGCCCGTGAAGTTGTGGTCGGCATCGAGCGGCACGCCCGCCACGATGTTCGCGAACGCGACGCCCCAGAGCAGCGCAGGCACGGCCGAGCCGACGATGATCATGCCGTCGAACCACGCCTTCCACTTCGAGTCGGGCCGCTTGTGCCGGTACTCGAACGAGACGCCGCGCGCGATGAGCGCGAGCAGGATGAGCAGCAGCGCCAGGTAGAACCCGGAGAAGAGCGTCGCGTACCACTCGGGGAACGACGCGAACAGCGCCGCACCCGCGACGATCACCCAGGTCTCGTTGAGGTCCCACACGGGGCCGATCGTGTTGATGAGCACGCGTCGGTCGGTGTCGTCCCTGCCGAGGAAGGGCAGGGACATGCCGACGCCGAAGTCGAATCCGTCGAGCACGAAGTACCCCACGAAGAGGAACGCGACGATCCAGAACCAGAGTGTTGCGAGATCCATCTCCATCGCCTCCTAGTACACCGTCGTCGCGGGTTCGATCTTGCCGGTCTCGGGGTCCGGGTCGCCGACCTCGGGTGGGCCCTTGCGGATGGCCTGGATGATCAGGCGCACCTCGACCACGGCGAGGATGCCGTAGATGAGCGTGAACGCGACGAGCGAGATGAGCACGTCGAGTCCGGTCACATAGGGCGAGACGCCCGACTCCGTCTTCATGAGGCTGAAGACGATCCAGGGTTGGCGCCCCATCTCGGTGAAGACCCAGCCGACGCTCATCGCGAGCAGCGACAGCGGGAAGCTCCAGATCGCGACCTTCCAGATCCACTTCTGCTTCGGCAGCCGGCCCTTGCGGGTGACCCAGAGGCCGACGACCGCGATGACCACGTGCAGCAGGCCGAGGCCGATCATCCAGCGGAACGCCCAGTAGGTGACCCACAGGATCGGCGCATAGTCGCCGGGGCCGAACTGCTCGGTGTACTGGGCCTGCAGGTCGTTGATGCCCTCGACGCATCCGTCGAACGTGTGCGTCGACAGAAACGAGAGCAGGTACGGGATGCGGATCGAGAACAGCTCGCTCGAGCCGTCCGGCGTGCCGAGGGTGAAGATCGAGAACGAGGCATCCGCCCCGCAGACGGTGTCGAACGTCGCCTCGGCCGCGGCCATCTTCATGGGCTGCGTCGCGACCATCGCGAGGCTCAGCTGGTCGCCGAAGAGCGTCGTGAGGATCCCGGAGCCGATCATGAGCCAGAGGCCGTACTTGAGCGCGGGGCGCATCGTCTCGAGGTTGCGATTGCGTGCGAGGTGCCAGGCGGCGGCGCTGATGATGAGCCCGGCCGCGACCATGAAGCTCGCGGCGATCGTGTGCGGGAAGGCCGCGAGCACGACCCTGTTCGTGAGCAGCGCGCCGATGTCGACGAGCTCGGCACGGCCCCCCTCGCCGCTCATCTCGTAGCCCACGGGGTTCTGCATGAACGCGTTCGCCGCGAGGATGAAGTACGCCGACAGGATGGTGCCGACCGCCGTCGCCCAGATCGTGGCGAGGTGGATGCCGCGTGGCAGCTTGTCCCAGCCGAAGATCCAGAGGCCGATCATCGTCGCCTCGAAGAAGAAGGCGAGCAGGCCCTCCATCGCGAGCGGGGCACCGAAGACGTCGCCGACGAAGCGGGAGTACTCCGACCAGTTCATGCCGAACTGGAACTCCTGCACGATGCCGGTGACGACGCCCATGGCGAAGTTGATCAGGAAGATGTTGCCGAAGAACCGCGTGATGCGCAGGTACTCGGTCTTGCCCGTGCGGAACCACGCCGTCTGGAAGACCGCGGTGCTCGTGGCCAGGCCGATCGTGATCGGCACGAACAGGAAGTGGTAGACGGTCGTCAGACCGAACTGCCATCTGCCCAGCAGCAGCGGGTCGAGCAGGTCGTTCACGGTTGCCCCTTTCGCACGCGTGGTGTCGCATACCGGACGTTCTTCTACAGAGCGTAGAACATTCAGGCTGCCAGCGGTACTCTTAGGGCATGGCGAGTCTCGGAGAACTCGAGCGCTCCGTGATGGAGGTGCTCTGGCGCAACGACGCCGCCCTCTCGGCGAACGAACTGCGCGATGCCCTCGCGCTGCGCGACGAGTCGGGCGGCCGCGCGGTGGCGACCACCACCGTGCTCACGGTGCTCTCGCGCCTCGAGCGCAAGGGATTCGTCTCCCGCACGCGCGAGCAGCGCCCGCACCGCTACCGCGCACTGCTCTCCCGCGAGGAGCACACGGCCGAGCTCATGCACGAGGTGCTCGACCGTTCGAGCGACCGCGACGCCGCCCTCGCCCGCTTCGTGGGCACCGTGAGCGCCGGCGAGGCCGCCACGCTCCGCAGGCTCCTCGACGAGCTCGCGCACCGCTGACCATGCTCGCCACCGCCGTCATGCTCGGCGTCATCGCCGGAGCCCTCGCCTGGCCCGTGCCCATGGCACTCTCCACGGCCGAATGGCCGGCGCGCGCCCCCGGTCGAGCGCTCGTGCTCTGGCAGGGCATCGCCCTCGGCGGCGCGTTCTCGATGATCGGCGCGCTGCTCGCCTTCGCCGCGATCCCCGCCGGGTCGCTTCCCGCGCTCGCCGAGCACCTGCTGCCGGCCCTGCTGCACGGGGCGATCCCGCCCGAGTATGCGGTCATCCACCTCGCCGCGCTCACGCTCGCCATCGGGCTCGCGGTCCACCTCGCCCTGAACCTCGGCCAGACCGCGGTGCGTGCCGAGCGAGAACGACGTCGACAGCACGAGCTCATCGCCATCCTGGGCGATCCGATGCCCGGCAGTCCTCGCACGCTCGTGCTCGCGCACCCCGAACCGCTCGCGTACTGCGTGCCCGGCCTCCGCACGGCCACGGTGCTCACCGACGGCCTGGTCGATGCGCTCAGGCCCGACGAGCTCGCGGCGGTCATCGCGCACGAGCGCGCGCACCTCGACCAGTTCCACCATCTCGTGCTGCTCTCGTTCCGCGCCTGGCACAGCGCGCTCCCCTGGTTCCCCATCGCGAACCGGGCCGAGCGGGCAGTCGCGCTGCTGACCGAGATGCTGGCCGACGACACGGCGAGGCGCGAGGTCGGCGACGCCCCGCTCGGCACCGCGATGGTGCTCGTGGGCAGCTCGGGCGAACCGGGTGCGTACGCGGAATCGGGCGGCGTCTCCCCCGATCGGGCGATGCTCGACGCGCGCCTCGCCCGCCTTGGAATCAGCCTCTAGTGTGACGCGCGGCCCAGACGCCGCGGTTACGCTCGAACGATGAACGAGATCCTCGACTGGATCCTGAACACCGTTCAGAACGTCGACCCCGTGGCGCGCACCCTGCTCGCCGGGCTCGGCATCCTGCTCGAGACGTCGGTGCTCATCGGACTCATCGTGCCGGGCGACACCATCGTTCTGGTCGCCTCGACCGCCGTCGACGGCCCGCTCGAGTACTTCTCGCTCGTCGCGGCCGTCATCACCGGCGCGCTCATCGGCGAGAGCATCGGCTTCGCGCTCGGCCGCTGGTTCGGCCCGCACATCCAGCACTCCCGGCTCGGGCGCCGCATGGGCGAGCAGAACTGGCACCGGGCGCAACGCTACCTCGATCGCCGCGGCGGACCGGCCGTGTTCATCTCGCGGTTCCTGCCGGTGCTGCACTCGCTGATCCCGCTCACGGTCGGCATGAGCACGATGAGCTACCGCCGGTTCATCGCCTGGACCCTGCCCGCATGCGTGATCTGGACCTTCGCCTACGTCTCGGTCGGGTCGGCGGCCGCCGGCGGCTACCGCGAGCTCAGCCGCGACCTGCACTGGGCCGGCTACCTCTTCGTCGCCGTGATCGTGGTGTTCCTCGTCATCGTGTGGCTCGCCAAGCGCTGGATCTTCCGCTCCGAGGCCGCCCACATGACGGATGCCACCGCCGCGGCCCCGACGCATGACACGACGGATGCCGCGACCGACGAGTTGCGGGCGGATGCCGCGACCGAAGACGAAGGGCCGGACGCCGAGGCATCCGACCCTTCGAACCCCACGCTCAGCGCGTAGGCGCCGCCGCTAGAACAGCGCCTTCTCGGCGAGCCAGTCGGTGGCGATCTGGTCCTCGGACTGCTGCTCGTTGACGCTCAGCCCGTTGAGCCGCACGAGCTCGTCGGCCGTGAGCGCGGCGCTGACGGTGTTGATGACGTCGGCGATCTCGTCGGTCACCTTGTCGCTGACCACGGGCACCACGTTCGACGCGAGGAACAGGCCCTCGGGGTCGTCGAGGGTGACCAGGTCGTTCGCCCCGATGTTCGGGTCGGCGCTGTAGATGTTCACGAGCTGCACCTGGTCGTCGAGGAGCGCCTTCAACGTCAGGGGTCCGCCGCTGTCCTCGATGGGGGTGAACGCCACGTCGACGCCATACACCGACTTCAGCCCTTCGGGCCCGTAGGGACGGGTCGCGAGCTCGGAGTTGCCGCCGAGCGTGAGCGGCGTCGAGACGCCCGCGAGATCGGCGAGGCTCGTGACGCCGTTGGCCTCGGAGAACTCCTTGGTCACGTTGTACGAATCCTGGTCGGTCGCCGGAGACTGGTCGAGCACCCGAAGCCCCTCGGGCAGCGCGTCGGTCAGTTCGGCGTACACGTCGTCGCTCGTCGTGGCCGTCGTGTCGGGCACGTAGAACTGGAGGAGGTTTCCCGTGTACTCGGGGAACAGGTCGATCTCCCCGCTCTCGATCTCGGGGATGTAGACCTCGCGCTGGCCGATGCGGAACTGACGGTCGACCGTGATGTCGTTCGCCTCGAGCGCCTGGGCGTAGATCTCGGCGATGATGGCGTTCGAGTAGTAGTCCTGCGAGCCGACGACGATGGTGGGCGAATCCGTGTCGCCGCCACCCGATCCGCTGTCGAGCGGATCGCCTGACGAACACCCTGCCAGGGCCACTGTCGCCCCGACCGCGACCGCTGCGAGCGCAACGAGCCGGCCTCTTCCTGCTGTGATCATTCTCGATTCCCTTCGGTGATGGGTTGCCCCACGGCCGCCCGCGGCCGGGTCGGCCTCGAGCGGAGCTCTCTCGTTCGCGTCGCCCGCACGCCGGCGGGCACGACGAGTCGTTGCGTGATCGCGATGGCGCCGTCGACGACGAGGGCGAGCGCGATCACGAGGATGGAGCCGCCGAGCATCATCGGGTAGTCACGGGTCTTCAACCCCTCGAAGATGATGCGGCCGAGCCCGTCGTCGGCGATGTAGGCGGCCAGCGTCGCCGTCGCGATGATCTGCAGGGTCGCCGAGCGGATGCCGCCCACGATGATCGGGAGTCCGAGCGGCACCTCGACCTTGCCGACGATCTGCGCCTCGCGCATGCCCACCGCCCGCGCCGCGTCGACCGTGCGGCGGTCGACGGACTCGAAGCCCGCGTACGCGCCGGCGAGGAGCGGCGGGATGGCGAGGATCACGAGCGCGATGACGGGCGCGGCGAGGCCGATGCCCAGCCAGAGTCCGAAGAGAGTGAGCACGCCGAGGGTCGGCAGGGCTCGGAGCCCGCCCGAAACGCGCACCGCGAGCTCGCGCCCGCGCCCGGTGTGGCCGATGACGGCGCCGACCGGCAGCGCGATGGCCGAGGCGAGGAGCAGCACGACGGCCGAGACCCAGACGTGTTCCCAGATGCGCTGCGGGATGCTGCCCGCACCGCTCCAGTGCACGGGGTCGAGGATCCACGCGAAGGCGTCGGCGAAGAGGTTCATGCGGAATCCGCCTGCTTCACGAGCGTGGTCGACTGGGCGCGCGCCCTCGCCGCCTTCGGCCGGGACCACGGCATGAGCAGGCGGCCGACCACGACGCAGAGCCAGTCGAGCACGAGGGCGAGCACGATCGTCGCGACGATGCCCGTGATGATCTCGACCTGGATGCCGCGCTGGAAGCCGTCGGTGAACAGGCTGCCGAGGCTCGGCACGCCGATCACCGCGCCGACCGTCGCGAGGCTGACCGTGCTCACGATGACGACGCGCAGCCCCGAGAGCAGCACGGGGCCGGCGAGCGGGAACTCGACCGCCCAGAAGCGACCGGCCGCGGAGTAGCCGATCGCGGTGGCGGACTGCCGGACGTCGCGGTCGACCGAGTCGAACGCGTCGGTCGCGGTGCGCACGATGACCGCGATGCCGTAGAGCGTGAGCGCGATCACGAGGTTCAGCGGCGAACGGAGCCCGAGGCCGGTGATCACCGGAAGCGCGATGAACAGCGCGAGCGACGGGATCGCGTAGAGCAGTGCGCACAGCGAGAGCAGCACACCGCGGCTCCACCGGTAGCGATGCGCGATCCAGCCGATCGGTACGGAGATCACGAAACTCAGTATGATCGCGGGCACCGACAACGCCAGGTGGACGAGCATGAGCTCGCCGACCCGGTCGAGATTCGACCAGAGCCAGTTCACGACGCGAGGACCCCCGCGGGCCGCCCGTCGGCGTCGATGACGAGTCGTCGACCGTCGACTTCGGCGATGTGGAGCGCACGCTTGCCGCGGTCGGCTCCCACGAAGTCCGCGACGAACTCGTCGGCCGGGTTCGCGAGGATCTCGGCCGGCGAGGCGGCCTGGGAGATCTTGCCGCCCTGCTGCATGATGACGACCTGGTCGCCGAGCAGGAACGCCTCATCGATGTCGTGGGTCACGAACACGACGGTCTTGCCGAGCTCGCCCTGCAGGCGCAGCAGCTCCTGTTGGAGTTCCGCTCGCACGATCGGATCGACGGCGCCGAACGGTTCGTCCATGAGCAGGATGTTGGGGTCGACCGCGAGCCCGCGCGCCACGCCGACGCGCTGCTGCTGGCCGCCGGAGAGTTGGCTCGGGTACTTGTCGGCGAGGGAACGGTCGAGGCCGACCGTGTCGAGCAGTTCCTTCGCCCGGTCGTATGCCGCCCGCCGCTTCTCGCCGCGGAGCAGCGGCACCGTCGCCACGTTGTCGATGACCTTGCGGTGCGGCAGCAGACCGGAGTTCTGCATCACGTACCCGATGCCGCGTCGCAGTTGGACCGGATCGACGGCCGCGACGTCGGTGCCGTCGATGAGCACCTGTCCGCCGGTCGGATCGACCATGCGGTTGATCATGCGGAGCAGCGTCGTCTTACCGGAGCCCGACGAACCGACGAGCACGGTCGTGGTGTGCGGTTCGATGACGATGTCGACGCCGGCCACGGCGACCGTGCCATCGGGGTATCGCTTCGTGACGTCGCGGAACTCGATCATCGGTGCCCCTCACCCTGGAACGGACGGACGTCCGGTCGCAGTTCTCCAGCCAAACACCAATTGCACGACGAGGCAATCCGGTTGGCACGGGGCGTCATTTCCGGTAGCGCGAAGGGCGCGGCCGAGCGACGGCGACGAGGCATCCGTCGCGAAACGCTGGAGGAGGCGGGTCAGGCCGCGTTGCTCGCGGCGACGGGTGCGCCCACGTGCTCGAAGAGGTAGCTGCGCACGAGGCTCCTCGCCTCGGCGAGGTAGACCTCCTCGCCGTCGATCGAGCGTTCGAATGCGCGGTTGATCAATGCGTGACCGACCTCGAGTGCGATGCCCAGGCGGAACCTGAGCTCCTCGGCCTCGACCTCGACCTCGAATTCGGCCGCGATCAGCTGCGCCATGCGCGCGGCGAACTCGGGCTCGTCGTCTTCGGCGCGATCGCGACGACCGGCGTGCACGACCGCGAAACCGGGCTCATCGCGGTACAACGCGATGCAGGCGTCGAGCGCGAGGTCGACCAGGTTCCACCAGGTGGCGGGCGCCGTGCGCTCGACCTCGTCGACCACGCGTTCGCGATACCGGCGGATGGCGCGCTCGCGAAGCGCGTTCACGACCGCCACGCGATCGGGGAAGTACCGGTAGACGGTGCCGATCGAGGCGCCGGCACGCTCGGCGACCATCTGCGTGGTGAGACGCTCGAAACCGGACTCGTCGACGATGTCGGCGGCGGCGTCGAGCAGCGCGTCGAGTCGCTGCGAACTGCGTCGCTGCGTGGGCTCGGTGCGGACGGAGCGTCTCCTGCTCGAATCGGCCCCGAGGATCAGGTCGACATTCGGCACGGAACCTCCTCAGATTGCGGGCTCTACTCTACCCGGCGTCGAACGTGCTCCCGACCACGCACGCCGGCCCGTTTCGTTTCGGGGCATCCCGGCATGACAGACTGAGTGGATGCCGGCGAGCCCCCCTGATCCGGCCGGATCCCGAGAGCGCGAGGTCCGGCATCGTGCCGCGCGCATCGAGGACTGGGTGCACGACCTCCACGTGCGGTGGGCCACCTGGCGCGGGCAGGTCCCCACCGTCGTGCCCTACACCGGCTACGGCTCCACCGAGTGGGTCCGGGTCTTCTGCCGAGTGCTGCTCAGCCGTCCCATCGCCGAAGACGAGCCCTCCCCCCGGCGTCGACGACGGCGCGAGCAGGGCATCCGCGGATGGCGCAGTTTCACCAGTGCTCCGGTCGGCGACGTGCCCGTCGTCATCGACATCGCGGGGCAGCGCATCGAGGTGCTCGCCGACCGCGGCGGCGTGGTCGACACGCGCGTGCCCGTCGCATTGCCACCCGGTTGGCACCAGGCCACGCTCAGCACGGCCGGCGCGGAGCCCGTCGAGGCGCCCATCCAGGTGCTGTCGCCCGAGGTCTCGTTCGGCATCGTCTCCGACGTCGACGACACCGTCATGGTGACCGCGCTGCCACGTCCCTTCGTCGCGTTCTGGAACACGTTCGTGCTCGACGAGCACGCCCGCATGCCGACGCAGGGCATGGCCGTGCTCTACGAGCGGCTCGTGCGCGCGCACCCCGGCGTGCCGGTCATCTACCTCTCCACGGGCGCCTGGAACGTCGCCCCCACGCTCACGCGCTTCCTCTCGCGCAACCTCTATCCGTCGGGGCCGCTGCTCCTGACCGACTGGGGGCCGACGCACGATCGTTGGTTCCGCAGCGGACGTGCCCACAAGGAAGAGAACCTGCGCCGCCTCGCGAGCGAGTTCCCCGGCATCCGGTGGCTGCTCGTCGGCGACGACGGACAGCACGACGAGGAGATCTACGCGGACTTCGCGGCCGAGCATCCCGACTCGGTCGCGGCGATCGCGATCCGCACGCTCTCCAAGGGCGAGGCGGTGCTCGCCGGAGGTCGCGGCAAGGCCGATCAGCACGCCGTGCGCGCGCCGTGGGTCTCGGCCAGCGACGGGTCGATGCTCGCCGACCTCCTGGCCGACGCCGGCGTGCTCTGAGCCGACTCCCCGTCGGTCGGTCGGTCGACGGCGGATGCCTCGCGGCCGACATTCGGGCAACGGCGGATGCCTCGCGTCCGACGCGTCAGGCGTCGACGGATGCCTCGTCGCGAGCGCGACGCCGTCGCAACTCGACGAGCCCGCGGTTGACCTGCCTGGCCCAGGTGGGCCCGCGGTAGATGAACGCGGAGTACCCCTGCACGAGCGTGGCGCCGGCGTCGAGGCGTCGCTGCACGTCTTCGGCGGTCTCGACGCCGCCGACGGAGATGATGCAGAGCTCGGCAGGAACGTGCTCGCGCACGAGCCGGAGCACCTCGAGCGATCGCGCCGCGAGCGGCGCCCCCGAAAGACCGCCGGCGCCGATGCGCTCGACCTCGGCGGCCGACGCCGTGAGGCCGGAGCGGGCGATGGTCGTGTTCGTGGCGATGATGCCGTCGAGTCCGAGCCGCGTCGCGAGTTCGCAGATGCGCACGACCTCGTCGTCGGCCAGGTCTGGCGCGATCTTCACGAGCAGCGGCGTGCGGCCGGCGGCCGCCCGCACGGCCTCGAGCAGCGGCGCGAGCGCGTCGAGCTCCTGCAGGCCGCGCAGGCCCGGCGTGTTCGGCGAACTGACGTTCACCACGAGGTAGTCGGCGTAGGGCGCGAGCACGCGCGTGCTGCGCTCGTAGTCGGGCACGGCATCCTCGACGGCCGTGACCCGGCTCTTGCCGATGTTGACGCCCAGCACGGGTCGGTGCCGACGACGTGACAGCCGCGAGAGACGCCCCACCGCGGCATCCGCCCCGCCGTTGTTGAAGCCCATGCGGTTGACCAGCGCCCGGTCGGCGACGAGGCGGAACAGTCGCGGGCGCTCGTTGCCGGGCTGCGCGATCGCCGTGATCGTGCCGACCTCGACGTGACCGAAGCCCAGATTGCCGAGGCCGCGCACCGCGAAGCCGTCCTTGTCGAACCCAGCGGCGACGCCGAACGGCGACGGGAAGCGCAGGCCGAGCGCCTCGACCGCGAGCGCGTCGTCGGGCCTCGTGAACGACTCCACGAACCGACCGAGGCCGAGGGTCGGCAACAGGCGGATGAACCGGAACGCGAAGTGGTGCGCGTACTCAGGGTCCATGCGCGAGAAGACGAGGGAGAAGAGGAGAGGATACATGCCGTCTTTCAGGGTAGCGGAGCGGGCAGGACGGCCGGCGCCCGTGTCACTCGACGGGTCGGGCGGGCAGACGGCCGTGCACCTCGCGGAGCCGCGCGATCGCCGTCTCGAAGTCGTCGAGCGACTCGAACGCCTGGTAGACGCTCGCGAATCGCAGGTAGGCGACCTCGTCGAGCTCGCGCAGCGGCGGCAGGATCGCGAGCCCGATGTCGTTGGCCTCGATCTGCGAGGCTCCGGTCGAGCGGATCGTCTCCTCGACGGTCTGCGCGAGCATCGCGAGATCCGAGTCGGTGACCGGGCGCCCCTGGCAGGCCTTCTTCACGCCGAGCACGACCTTCTCGCGGCTGAACGGTTCGGTCACCCCGCTGCGCTTGATGACCGAGAGGCTGGCCGTCTCGGTCGTGGAGAAGCGCCCACCGCATTGCGGGCACTGCCGGCGGCGACGGATCGAGAGCCCGTCGTCACTCGTGCGGGAATCGATGACGCGGGAATCCGAATGACGGCAGAACGGACAGTACATGGTCCGTCAAGCCTAGCGGGGTGAGCGGAGCGCCTCGGATGCCTCGGCCTCGACCGCCTGCGGTGCTCGGAGCCCGTCGCGGGCTCCGCTCCCCCGGGTCAGCCCTCGAAGCGGGCCGTGACCGCCTCGCCGTGCGCGGGAAGGTCCTCTTCGGCCGAGAGCGTCGCGACGACCGAGGCGACCTCGCGGAGGGCGGCCTCGTCGTAGCGCACGACCTGCTGCGGCCGCAGGAACGTCGCGGCCGACAGGCCCGCGACGTGGCGGGCGGTGCCGCCGGTGGGCAGCACGTGGTTCGACCCGGCGGCGTAGTCGCCGAGGCTCACGGGCGAGTGCGGGCCGATGAAGATGGCCCCGGCGTTCTCGATGCGCGCGAGCGTGGCGTCGGGGTCGGCGACCTGGATCTCGAGGTGCTCTGGTCCGAACGCGTTCGTGAAGGCCGCCGCCTGCTCGAGGTCGTCGACGAGCACGAGCGCCGACTGCGGGCCCTGGATCGCCGCGCGCACGCGCTCGGAGTGCCTGGTCGCGGGCACGCGCGCCTCGAGCCTGGCGAGCACGGCGCCCGCCAGCTCGGCCGAGTCGGTCACGAGCACGGATGCCGCGAGCTCGTCGTGCTCGGCCTGGCTGACGAGATCGGCGGCGACGAAGTCGGGGTCGGCGCCCGCGTCGGCGATGACGAGGATGTCGGTGGGGCCGGCCTCGGCGTCGATGCCCGTCACCCCGGCGACGAGTCGCTTCGCCGCCGCGACGAACACGTTGCCGGGGCCTGTGACACGCTGAACCGGGTCGAGGCCGATGCCGGGAACGCCGTATGCGAACGCGCCGATCGCGCCCGCGCCGCCCATGGCGTAGACCTCGTCGACGCCGAGCAGCGCCGCGACCGCCGCGATCGTGGGGTGGATGCGCCCGTCGTGCTCGGCCTGCGCCGGCGACGCGAGCGCGATCGAGCGCACGCCGGCGACCTGGGCCGGCACGACGTTCATGACCACGCTCGAGGGGTAGACGGCCTTGCCACCCGGAACGTACAGTCCGACGCGTTCGACCGGCTGCCAGCGCTGCTCGACGACGGCGCCGGGCGCGAGCACGGTCGTGACCGGCACCGGCACCTGGGCCGCACTCGCCTCGCGGACGCGGGCGATCGTCGACTCCACGGCGGCGCGCACCTCGGGGGCGAGTGCGTCGAGCGCGGCCGCGAGCTGCTCGGCCGGCACGCGCACCGCCGCGGGCCGCACGCCGTCGAACCGCTCGGCCTGGTCGAGCAGCGCCTGCTCCCCATGCTCGCGCACCTCGTCGATGATGCGGCCGGCCGGCGCGAGCGCCGCAGTGACGTCCGTCTCGGCGCGCGGCACGAGCGCGAGCAGTTCGGACGGGGTCGGGCGGGAACCGCGGAGGTCGAGTGTGCGCAGCATGATCATCAAGCGTACCGACCGGTGCACGCGCCGTTCGCCCGAGCCGTCACACGAGGCAGTTGGGACCGAGGAGGCTCTTCAGCTCGCCGTAGAAGTCCGCGCTGACCTTGACCGGGTACTGCGCCACCTCGAAGACCCGACCGACACCGCCCTTCGTCAGCGTGATGCGCACCTCGGTCTCGCCTCGATGACGCCCGAGCACCTCTCGAAGCGCCTCCGTCGTCTCGTGCGTCGCCCGATGGTCGGGGATCGTGATCTTCACGATGCCCGAATCGTCGTCTTGCCCGAGGTCGGGCGAGAACACGCTGAACGCGTGCAGGTTCATGCCGTCGTCGCGCATGCTGACCCGCCCGCGCACGACGGCGATCGAGTCCGACTGCAGGCCGGGTGCGAACTCCTGGTACGCCTTGCCCATGAACATGACCGTGATCTCGCCCGAGAAGTCCTCAACGGTGATCATGCCGTACTGGTTGCCCGACGACTTGGCGATGCGGTGCTGCACGCTGGTCACGAGCCCGGCCACGACGACGGTCTCGCCGTCCTGCGTCGAGTCCGACGTGGTGAGATCGAGGATCGAGCTCGAGGCGTGCTTCGCCAGCGGCACCTCGAGTCCGTCGAGGGGGTGCTCCGACACGTACAGGCCGAGCATCTCGCGCTCGAACGCGAGCTTCTGCTTCTTCGGCCACTCGGGCCGGTCGGGCACGAGCGAGGGCACGGAGTCGCGCTCGTGGTCGTCGAACAGGCTGTCGAAGTCGAACCCGATGTCGCCGACCTCTTCGGCTCGTTTCTCCTTGACGACCGACTCCACCGCCCCCTCGTGGATCTCGACGAGCGACCGTCGCGTGTGCCCGAGGGAGTCGAACGCGCCTGCCTTGACCAGCGACTCGACGGTGCGCTTGTTCGCGACCGGCAGCGGGCACTTCTTCAGGAAGTCGTGGAAGGACTCGAACCGCCCCTTCTCGTCGCGGGCCGCGCGGATCGCGTCGACGACGTTGAACCCGACGTTGCGCACCGCGCCCATGCCGAAGCGGATGTCTTCGCCGACGGCCGCGAAGTACCCGATGGACTCGTTCACGTCGGGCGGCAGCACCTTGATGCCCATGCGGCGGCACTCGTTGAGGTACAGCGCGAGCTTGTCGCGCGCGTCGCCGACGCTCGTGAGCAGCGCGGCCATGTACTCGGCCGGGTAATGGGCCTTGAGGTAGGCCGTCCAGTAGCTGAGTACGCCGTAGGCGGCCGAGTGCGCCTTGTTGAAGGCGTAGTCGGAGAACGGCAGCAGGATCTCCCAGAGCTTCTGGATCGCGGCATCCGAATATCCGTTGGCCTTCATGCCGCCCGAGAAGCCCTCGTACTGCTTGTCGAGCTCGGACTTCTTCTTCTTGCCCATTGCGCGCCGCAGGATGTCGGCCTGGCCGAGGCTGAACCCGGCGACCTTCTGCGCGATCGCCATGACCTGCTCCTGGTAGATGATCAGGCCGTAGCTCGTGTCGAGGATCTCTCTCAGGGACTCCTCGAACTCCGGGTGGATCGGGGTGATCTCCTGCAGGCCGTTCTTGCGGAGCGCGTAGTTGATGTGCGAGTTCGCACCCATCGGACCCGGTCGGTACAGCGCGATGACGGCCGAGATGTCCTCGAAGTTGTCGGGCTTCATCTGGCGCAGGAGCGACCGCATGGGCCCGCCGTCGAGCTGGAAGACGCCGAGCGTGTCGCCCTTGCCGAGCAGTTCGTAGGCCCCGGCGTCGTCGAGCGCGAGGTCTTCGAGCACCGGGCGGAACCCGCGGTTCGCCTCGATGTTGTCGAGCGCATCGTCGATGATCGTCAGGTTGCGCAGCCCGAGGAAGTCCATCTTGATCAGGCCGAGCGACTCGCAGGCGGGGTAGTCGAACTGCGTGACGATCTGGCCGTCCTGTTCGCGCTTCATGATCGGGATGATGTCGATGAGCGGGTCGCTCGACATGATCACGCCGGCAGCGTGCACGCCCCACTGCCGCTTCAGGTTCTCGAGCCCGAGCGCCGTCTCGAAGACCGTCTTCGCCTCGGCGTCGGTCTCGACGATCGCCCGGATGTCGGCGGCCTCCTTGTAGCGAGGGTGGTTCTTGTCGAAGATGCCCGTGAGCGGGATGTCTTTTCCCATGACGGGAGGCGGCATCGCCTTCGTGAGCTTCTCGCCCATCGAGAACGGGAATCCGAGCACCCGGCCGGAGTCCTTCAGCGCCTGCTTCGCCTTGATGGTGCCGTAGGTCACGATCTGCGCGACGCGCTCGTCGCCGTACTTCTCGGTGACGTACTTGATGACCTCGCCGCGACGACGCTCGTCGAAGTCGACGTCGAAGTCGGGCATGGAGACACGGTCGGGGTTCAGGAACCGCTCGAAGATGAGGCCGTGCTGCAGCGGGTCGAGGTCGGTGATGCGCATCGCGTACGCGGCCATCGACCCCGCACCCGAACCGCGGCCGGGGCCGACGCGGATGCCGTTGTTCTTCGACCAGTTGATGAAGTCGGCGACGACGAGGAAGTAGCCCGGGAAGCCCATCTGCGAGATGACCCCGACCTCGTAGTCGGCCTGCTTGCGCACCGCGTCGGGGATGCCGTCGGGGTAGCGCACGTGCAGGCCCCGCTCGACCTCCTTCACGAACCAGCTCTGCTCGTCTTCGCCCTCGGGCACCGGGAAGCGCGGCATGTAGTTGGCGCTCGTGTTGAACTTCACGTCGCAACGCTCGGCGATGAGCAGCGTGTTGTCGCACGCCTCGGGGTAGTCGCGGAACACCTGTCGCATCTCGGCGGCGGTCTTCAGGTAGAACTCGTCGGCGTCGAACTTGAACCGGTTCGGGTCATCGAGCGTCGAGCCCGACTGCACGCAGAGCAGGGCCGCGTGGCTCTTGGCGTCGTGCGAATGCGTGTAGTGCAGGTCGTTCGTGGCGACGAGCGGCAGGTCGAGCTCCTTCGCCAGGCGGTGCAGGTCGCTCATGATGCGGCGTTCGATGCCGAGGCCGTGATCCATGATCTCGGCGAAGTAGTTCTCTTTGCCGAAGATGTCGCGGAAGTCGGATGCCGCCTTCAGCGCCTCGTCGTACTGGCCGAGCCTGAGGCGGGTCTGCACCTCGCCCGACGGGCACCCGGTGGTCGCGATGAGCCCCGACGAATACGTCGACAGGAGTTCGCGGTCCATGCGCGGCTTGAAGTAGTAGCCCTCGAGCGAGGCCCGGCTCGAGAGCCGGAAGAGGTTGTGCATGCCCTCGGTGCTCTGCGAGAGCAGGGTCATGTGCGTGTAGGCGCCCGAGCCCGAGACGTCGTCGCCGCCGCCGTTGCCCCAGCGGATGCGCGTCTTGTCGCCGCGATGCGTGCCCGGCGTGACGTACGCCTCGGTGCCGATGATCGGCTTGATGCCGGCGTCGGTCGCCTGCTTCCAGAAGTCGTAGGCGCCGAACACGTTGCCGTGGTCGGTGACGGCGACGGCCGGCATGCCCTGCTCCGCCGCGGCGGTGACGAGCTCACCGACCCGGGCCGCACCGTCGAGCATCGAGTACTCGCTGTGCACGTGCAGATGGACGAAGGAATCGGCGGCCACTGGGCTCCTCTTCGGATGCTGCGGGGTGGTTCTCGGGGGTCACTCGAGTCTACGGCGACCCGGCGTCAGTGCCGCCCGTTCAGTCGGCGCGGAGCGATTCGAGCGCCGCGGCGAGGTCGGCGGGGTACTCGGACTCGAACGTGACCCGGTCGCCGGTCGCGGGGTGCGTGAGCGAGAGCCGATGCGCGTGAAGCCACTGCCGCGTGAGCCCGAGCCGGGCCGAGATCGTGGGGTCGGCGCCGTACATGGCGTCGCCGACGCAGGGATGCCGCTGGGCGGCCATGTGCACTCGGATCTGGTGCGTGCGGCCGGTCTCGAGGTGCACCTCGAGCAGCGAGGCGTACGGGAACGCCTCGAGCGTCTCGTAGTGGGTCACCGCGTGCTTGCCGTCGGTGACGACCGCGAACTTCCACTCGGAGCGCGGGTGGCGCCCCACGGGCGCGTCGATCGTGCCCGCGAGGGGGTCGGGATGGCCCTGCACGACCGTGTGGTAGACCTTGTCGACCTCGCGATCGTGGAACTGCCGCTTGAGCTCGGTGTAGGCGCGCTCGGACTTGGCCACGACCATGAGCCCGCTCGTACCGGCATCGAGCCGGTGCACGATGCCCTGCCGCTCGGGGGCGCCGGAGGTCGAGATGCGAAAGCCTGCCGCGGCGAGGGCGCCGACCACGGTCGGCCCCTGCCAGCCGAGCGACGGATGCGCCGCGACGCCGGCCGGCTTGTCGACGACCACGAGGTCGTCGTCGTCGTGGACGATGCCGAGGTCGGGCACCGCGATCGCGACGACCTCGACCATGCGCGGCGGTTCCCAGCTCACCTCGAGCCAACTGCCGGCGCGCAGCCGATCGGACTTGTCGGCGGTACGACCGTCGATGACCACGCCGCCGGATGCCGCGACCTCGGCCGCGTGGGTGCGCGAGAAGCCGAGGAGCTTCGCGAGCCCCTGATCGACGCGGATGCCCTCGAGCCCGTCGGGGACCGGGAGGGAACGATGCTCCATGCGGTGCTAGGCCTCGCGGACGACCGGCGCGACGCCGCCCGGCGCTGCTCCGGGTTCGCCCTCGGCGGGCTCGACCGACTCGGTGGTCTGCTCGTCGGCACTGGCCGAACGCTTGGTCTCACGCGACCCGTCGAGCCCGACGCCGCGAATCGTGAGGATCATGAACAGCACCATGCTGGACACGATCGCCATGTCGGCGACGTTGTAGATCGCCGGGATCAGCCACGGAGTCGAGACGAAGTCGACCACGTGCCCGAGGCCGAAGCTCGGCTCCCGGAGCAGCCGGTCGGTGAGGTTGCCCAGCACTCCGCCGAGCAGGAGCCCGAAGACGAGCCCCCACGCGACGGACCGGATGCGCCTGGCGAACCAGATGATGAAAGTGATGACCGCGGCGGCCAGGATCGTGAAGATCCAGGTCATGCCGCTCGCGAGCGAGAAGGCCGCCCCCGGGTTCCGCACGAAGTGCCACTGGAGCACGTTGCCGAGCACCGGCACCGTCTCGCCCTCGGTGAGGTTGGAGACGACGAGGAACTTGCTCAGCTGATCGAGTCCGTAGACCGCGAGCGCGCCGAGGACGAGGACGACGAGGGCGGTTGCAGTTCCGGCCTTCGCGCCCCGCTCAGGCTCCAAAGCCCTGGAAGGTGGGTGCGGGGGCCTGCTCGTTCGTCACACCGGTCACCGGGGCGTGGTAGCCCTGGTTGTCGGGCACCGAGACGGGTGCGGCGGTGTCGAGGTCGCGCAGCTGGCCCTCGATGTAGCTCTTGAGCTTCTGGCGGTACTCGCGCTCGAACAGACGCAGGCCGTCGACGCGCTTCTCGAGCGCCTGGCGCTCCTGATCGAGGACGCCGATCTGGGCGCGCTGCTTGGCCTCGGCCTCGGCGACGACGCGTGCCGCGGTGGCGTGGCCCTCGGCGATGAGCGCGTCGCGCTTCTCGATGCCCTCGCGCACGTGCTCCTCGTGCAGGCGACGAGCGAGCTGCAGCAGGTTCGTGGTGCTGGCCTGCTCGTCGAAGTCCGACTGAGGGGCCGGGGCGGGCACCGTCACGGCGACCGTCGCGGGCTGGGGCGTCGGCTCCGCGTAGACGGGGGCGGACGCCACGGGAGCGGCGGCGGCCGACTTCGCGGCCTCGGCGGCCCGCGCCTCGGCGGCGGACACGCGCTGACGCAGCTCCTCGTTCTCCTGATTCAGTCGACGAAGCTCGACGACGACCTCGTCGAGGAAGTCGTCGACCTCATCCTGGTCGTACCCCTCGCGGAACTTCGTCGCCTGGAAGCGCTTGTTGACCACATCTTCCGGAGTTAGCGCCATGGCTTCTCACCCTCACATCTTCGAACTGTTCGTTGCGTTCTGCTAAACGGTAGCAAAGTCCACTCGGTTCCCCCAGTGCCGGGGTCATGCAGTGCGTCGTGTTCGCAGGAGATCGTCAGGCGATCGCCGCAAGCCACGATACGACGGTCATCGCCATGATCACGACGAGCATGGCCAGAGACCAGCCCAGATCGAGCGCGACCTGCCCGATGCGGATGGGCGGGATGAGCCGCCGGAAGAACCGCACGAGGGGGTCGGTGATCGAGTACACGATCTCGACGACGACGAGCCAGGCACCCTGAGGACGCCAGGATCGGTTGAACGTCCGGATGAGGTCGAGCACGAAGCGCGCCCACATCACGAAGAAATAGATGACGAGCAGTGTGTAGAGAATGCTCCAGACGACGGACAGCGCACCCACCCGCCGCTACGCGTGCGTGAAGAACGACGCGTCGACATCGCCGTCGGCGTCGCCGGTCTCACCGGAGACCACCACATGCGACGGCGACAGCAGGAACACCTTGCTCGTGACCCGCTCGATCTTGCCGTGCAGGCCCTGCGAGAGGCCGCTGGCGAAGTCGATGAGGCGACGGGCGTCGCCGTCGGACATCTGCGAGAGGTTGATGATGACCGGGACTCCCTCGCGGAAGGACTCGGCGATGACCTGCGCGTCGCGGTATTGACGCGGGTGCACGGTGAGGATCTCGTTCATCTCCGCCTGCGGGGTGCTCGGTTGGACAGGGTGCTTGCTGCGGAGCGGCGTGACGGCCGCCCCGGCCTTGGGTGCCGGCGCGGCGTGCACGACCGGCGATGCCGGCGCGGGGGCCGACGCTTCTCGGGGCTCGGTCTCGAACTCCTCGTCCGCGAGGCCGAGGTAGACCATGGTCTTCTTGAGCGGGTTGGACATCGCTGCCTCCGTCTAGGTTCCGTCTCTTCGAGGCTAACCGGCGACCGGACGATTGCCGGTGATTGCGGTGCCGATCCGTAGGTGTGTCGCGCCCTCGGCCACGGCCTCCTCGAGGTCGTGGCTCATGCCCATCGAGAGGTCGGCCGCTGCGGGGGCGAGGGGGCGCACCACCCGCTCGGAGAGCTCGCGCACCCGCGCGAACGCGGGCCGTGCGGGCTCCTCGAGCGGTGCGACCGCCATCAGGCCCCGCAGGCGGAGGCCGGGGGTCGCGAGCACGTGCTCGACGAGCGCGCCGAGGTCGGATGCCGCGACACCGCCTCGACCGGGGTCATCGGTGAGGTTGACCTGCACGAAGGCGTCGACGGACGTCTCGTCCGAGCGGAGCGCGTCCACGAGCGCCGGGCGATCGATCGAGTGGATCGCCCCGGCATAGGCGCGCACCTGCCTGGCCTTCTTGCTCTGCAGCTGGCCGATGAAATGCCAGCGCAGCTCGAGGTCGGCGAGCTCGCGCTGCTTGGCCTGCGCCTCCTGATGCCGGTTCTCGCCGACATCGCGCACGCCGAGCGACGCCAGGTCGCGCACGAGCGACGCCGGGTGGAACTTCGTCACGACGATCGTCGTGATCCCATCCGGGTCGCGCTCTGCGAGCCTCGCGGCCGAGTCGACGCGATCACGCACCGCGAGCAGTCGCTCGCGGAGACGATCGACGTCATGACCGGCGTGCTCGGAGCTCACTTCAGGAAGTCGGGGATGTCGAGGTCGTCGTCTGCGGCGTCGAAGGCGGGATCGCTCACGATCTGGTCGGCCGTCGAGGTCTCGGGCCCGCCCCAGTTCGCCGTCTCGACGAGCTCGTCGATGTCGATCTCGCCGATGACGTCGGCCGAGTCCGCGCTCGACGAGGCCGCCCCGCCGATGCCCGCACCGACGGCCGCGGGCACGAGCTGCTCGCGCCTCGCCTCGACGGGCTTCGAACCGGGCTCGCCGCCGTCGAAGCCGGCCGCGATGACGGTGACGCGCACCTCGTCGCCGAGCGTGTCGTCGATGACCGCGCCGAAGATGATGTTCGCCTCGGGGTGCACGGCCTCCTGCACGAGCCTGGCGGCATCGTTGATCTCGAAGATGCCGAGGTTCGACCCGCCCTGGATCGAGAGCAGCACACCGTGCGCGCCGTCGATGGAGGCCTCGAGCAGCGGGCTCGCGACGGCGAGCTCGGCGGCCTTGATGGCTCGATCGGCCCCCCGCGAGGACCCGATGCCCATGAGGGCGGAACCGGCGCCCTGCATGACCGACTTGACGTCGGCGAAGTCGAGGTTGATGAGGCCAGGGGTCGTGATGAGGTCGGTGATGCCCTGCACGCCGGCGAGCAGCACCTGGTCGGCCGTGGCGAACGCCTCGAGCATGGAGATGCCGCGGTCGCTGATCTCGAGCAGCCGGTCGTTCGGCACCACGATGAGGGTGTCGACCTCTTCCTTCAGGCGCGCGACGCCCTGCTCGGCCTGCGTCTGACGGCGCTTGCCCTCGAAGCCGAAAGGCTTGGTGACGACACCGATGGTGAGCGCGCCGATCGACTTCGCGATGCGCGCGACGACGGGAGCGCCACCGGTGCCGGTTCCGCCGCCCTCTCCGGCGGTGACGAACACCATGTCGGCGCCCGCGAGCGCCTCCTCGATCTCTTCTGCGTGGTCTTCGGCCGCTCGCCGTCCGACCTCGGGGTCGGCGCCGGCGCCGAGCCCGCGCGTGAGGTCGCGGCCGACGTCGAGCTTGACGTCGGCGTCGCTCATGAGCAGCGCCTGGGCGTCGGTGTTGATCGCGATGAACTCGACACCGCGGAGGCCGAGTTCGATCATGCGGTTGACCGCGTTGACGCCGCCGCCGCCGATACCGACGACCTTGATGACGGCGAGGTAGTTCTGGTTAGTCGACATCTCCGGCCCTTCGTGCGAACTCTGAACTTTGAACCTCAAGTCGAGGGTTAAAGTCTTGCCGAGTATGCAATTCCTGTGTTCGAAGGTAAGCGGAGGCGGAGCACCGCACTGCAAGGCACGCGGGCGTGTCGCGAGAAGGTTCGATCGGTTGCCCGGACCCGGGCCGAGCCGACGCTCACCGTCGCTGCCCTCACTGCGTGACGGGGCTCATCGGTGCCGACACGTCGTACTGCGAGACCGTCTCGGGCGGCGCCGCGCGCATGAGGCCGGCGAGCACCGCGGCCTTCAGGGAGGACTCCTCGGCACTGCCCCACACGACGCGCGCGTCGCCGAGCTCGAGTTCGACGTCGTCGGCCGTCTCGGCGCTCGCACCCGTCACGAGCGGGCGCACGTCGGCCGGAAGGCTGCGCACGACGGCGGCGACCGCACGGAAGCCGTCGCTGGTCACTCCCCCGTCGACGCTGATCAACGGCTGCCCGTCGGGCCTGGACTCCGGTCGTTCGATGACGACGCCGGCGGCATCGACGAGGGCCAGGCCCTCGGAGGTCTCGATCACGCCGACCGGCGTGCGCTCGACGAGCCGCACGACGAGCGTTCCCGGCGGAACGGCCTCGAGCTGGTACGTCTCGATGAGCGGGAACTCCGAGAGCGCCGCCTGCACCTCATCGCGATCGATCAGGGTCAGCGGCGTGCCGAGCATCGGGTCGAACGCGCTCACGACGCCCTCGGCGGGCACCCGCGAGGCGCCCTCGACGCGCACCTCGCGCAACGCCATGAGCGGTGAGTAGGCGCCGACCACGACCACGGCGACGAGCAGCGCCAGCGTGCCGAGCGAGACGCCCCATGCCAGCCGTCGCCGCCTCGAACGCACGGTGAACCGGCGCACCTCGGCCCGCTCGTAGCGCTTGCGCGCCCGAGTCGCCGCGGCGACGTCACGGCGGGCGGCCCAACGGCTGCGTGCCGTCGTCACCGGCTCGGCGCGAGGAGCGTCGGATGCCTCGGACGACGCGCCCGTCCGTTCGCCTGCGAGTCGTTCGACGTCGACCTCGATCGGTTCCGTGTGCGCCTGATCCGCGGCGCTCGGTGCACGCTGCGGCGCCGGGGCCGGGCGGGCGCTCCGCGCGTCGGCGGTCGGTGCCGGCTTCGGCACCGCGTCGCCGGACCGTGCGGATCGGTTCGTCCGCGCGGTGGATCGCGCGGATTCGGAGGCACTCGGCTTCGCGGCCGGTCGCGTCTGCGCCGGCCGTTCGAATCCCTGCGGCCGCTTCACGCGGCGTGCACCCTCACCCGCGCTCCCGCTCGAGCGAGCCGAGCAGCTGCGGCACGATGCGGTAGACGTCACCGCAGCCGAGGGTGATCACGTAGTCGCCCGGCCGCGCGATGCGCGCCGTGTGGTCGGCGGCCTGCTGCCAGTCCGCGAGGAAGGCCACATGCGAGGCATCCGCGAATCGTTCGCTGACGAGCGCACCGGTCACCCCGGGCACGGGGTCTTCACGCGCGCCGTACACGTCGAGCACGACGGTCTCGTCGGCGTACTGCTCGAGCACCTCGGCGAACTCCTTGGCGAAGGCCTGCGTGCGGCTGTACGTGTGCGGCTGGTGCACGGCGATGATGCGACCCTCGCCCACGACCGTGCGCGCAGCCGACAGCGCGGCCGCGACCTCGGTGGGGTGGTGGGCGTAGTCGTCGTAGACGCTCACGCCGCCGACGATGCCGTGCAGTTCGAAGCGGCGCCCCGTGCCCGAGAACGCCTCGATGCCGGCCAACGAGGCGGCCGGATCGAATCCGAGCCCGACGAGCACCGCGAACGCGCCTGCCGCGTTGATCGCGTTGTGGCGGCCTGGCACGCGAAGTCGGGCGGTGTGGTCGACGCCCTCGTACGAGACGCTGAAGGCCACGGGGCCGTCGGTGACGACGGAATGCAACCGCACCGTGGCATCGGATGCCTCGCCGAACGTGATGACGTGCTCGTTCGACAGCCGCTCTGACACGCGCACCGCGCCGGCATCGTCGCTCGAGATCACGACGAGCTCGCTCGCTCGGTCGGCGAACTCGACGAACGCCTGCTCGAACGCCTCGCGGGAGCCGTAGTGGTCGAGGTGATCGGGATCGACGTTGGTGATGAGCGCGACGGCCGTGTCGTAGAGCAGGAACGAGCCGTCGGACTCGTCGGCCTCGACGACGAAGAGTTCGCCGGCGCCCGCGGCCGAACTCACGCCCAGGTCGGCGAGCACGCCGCCGTTGACGAAGCTCGGGTCGGCGCCGAGCGCCCGGAGGGCAGTCACGATCATGCCCGTCGAGGTGGTCTTGCCGTGCGCGCCCGCGACCGACACGAGCCGGCGGCCCGCGATCAGGGCCGCGAGGGCGTGCGAGCGGTGCAGCACGGGCAGGCCGCGTTCGAGGGCCAGTCGGTACTCGGGGTTGTCCTGCCAGAGCGCACCGGTGACCACGACCGTGTCGACGTCGTCGCCGAGGTTGGCCGCCGCGTGGCCGATGGCGATGTCGGCGCCGAGCTCGCGGAGGGCGGCGATGTTCGCCGAGTCGCGCACGTCGGAGCCGGTCACCCGATGCCCCTCGCCGATGAGGAGCCGCGCGATGCCGCTCATGCCCGAGCCGCCGATGCCCACGAAGTGCACGGCTCCGAGGCTGGTCGGGATCGGGATGGACAGATCGGGCTTGATGGTCACGACGATGCTTTTCTTCCGGCTCGGGGTTCGGGGTGCGGGGCGCTGGGTGCGGCATCGAGCATGCCACAGCTCACTGGGGCGGATGCCGCGGCATCCGTCGTCTCCACGTTACGCGCCGGACCGGGCGTCGGCGGCATCCGCGCCGAGCGCGGCGTCGACGAGGCCGACCATGCGCTCCGTCCCGTCGCGGTGCCCGACCGATGCCGCGGCCGCGGCCATGTCGGCCACGCGATGCGGTTCGGCGAGCAACGGGAGCAGCGTCGCACGCACGAGGTCGGGTAGGAACGCCGCATCGTCGACGAGGATCGCGCCGCCGGCCTCGACCACCTCGGCCGCGTTGAACCGCTGCTCGCCGTTGCCCACCGGGTACGGCACGAGGAGCGACGGGATGCCGAGTGCCGCGAGTTCGCAGACGGTCGCGGCACCGGCGCGCGAGACCGCGAAATCGGCGACGGAGAGCGCGAGATCCATGCGGTCGGCGTACTCGAGCAGATGGTAGTCGGCCACGCCGGGGTCGGAGACCTCGGAGTTCGCGCCGGTGATGTGCAGCACCTGCCAGCCCGCACCGGTGATCGCTTCGGCCGAATCGACCATCGTGCGGTTGATGCGACGAGCGCCGAGGGAGCCGCCGGTCCCGAGCAGCACCGGCCGGTCGGGGTCGAGGCCGAAGGACTCGGCGGCGGCTCGGCGCCCGGCCACCCGGTCGAGGTCGGCGATCTCGCGCCGGAGCGGCATGCCGACGACCTCGGCGTGCCGCAGCGGTGTGCCGGTGAAAGCGACGCCGACGGTCTCGGCCCACCGGGCTCCGAGACGGTTCGCGAGGCCCGGCCTCGCATTGGCCTCGTGGATCGCGATCGGAACGCCGAGCCGGCGTGCGGCGAGGTAGGCGGGCGTCGAGACGTACCCGCCGAAGCCGACGACCACGTCGACCTCTCGCTCGGAGATGATGGTGCGCACGTCGGAGACCGATTGCCAGAACCGCTTCGGGAACCGGACCGCCGCCCCGTCGGGCCGCCGCGGGAACGGCACCTTCGCGATGGTGAGCAACTCGTAGCCCCGCGCGGGCACCAGACGGGACTCGAGCCCCTCGGCGGTGCCGAGCACGAGGACCTCGGCGCGCGGATCGCGCTCGCGCAGATGATCGGCGACCGCGAGCAGCGGGTTGACATGGCCGGCCGTTCCGCCGCCGGCCAGCAGGTGCACGGTCATCGGGTGCGACCGGCTGCAGAGCGGGGGGCGAGGCGCGCCGCAGCCCGAGCAGCGGCACGCGCGGTCGCCTCTGGGTCACGCGCGACCGAGAGCACGATGCCGATGGCGAAGAGCGTGGTCACGAGCGCCGTGCCTCCGGCGGAGACGAGCGGAAGCGGGACACCGAGGACGGGGAAGACACCGAGCACGACTCCGATGTTGACACATGCCTGGCCGATCACCCACACCATGACCGATGCCGTGACGGCCTTCGCGAACGGCGTCTGCGCCGAGCGGAGCACGCGAGCGAACGCGAACGCGAGCAGGGCGAACAACGCGATGACGACGATCGCCCCGATCAGCCCCAGTTCCTCGCCGATGATCGCGAAGATGAAGTCGTTGTCGGCCGCCGGCAGCCACGACCACTTGGCCGTCGAGTTGCCGAGGCCGACCCCGAAGACCCCGCCGTTCGCCAGGGCGAACCGGCCGTGCTCGGTCTGCCAGCAGTCGTCGGGGTTCTCGCAGGTCTCCTGCAGGAACGCGCTGATGCGGCGCATGCGGCTGTCGCTGGTGACCGCGACGATCACGAAGAGCGCCGCGCTCAGCAGCACGGGCGGCAGCAGCAGCCGGAAGCGCACCCCGATGAGGAACAGCGCACCGAGGAGCATGAGCCCCATCACCATGACCGTTCCGAGGTCGCCGCCGAGGAGCACCAGTCCGATCGCCCCGCCGCCCACGAGCAGGATCGGGAGGATGCCCTGCCGGAAGTCGCCGAGGTGCGCCTGCTTCTTCGTGACGATGAGGCCGAGCCAGAGCACGAGCGCCACCTTGATGAGCTCGGACGGCTGGAACTGCACGGGGCCGATCGCGAGCCAGTTCGTGTTGCCGCCGATCCTGACGCCGAGCGGCGTGGCCACCACCAGCGCCTGCAGAGCGCAGGACACGATCAGCAGAGGCCACGCGATGCGCATCCAGAACCGCTCGGGGAACCGGCTCGCGATGAGCATCACCGGAAGGCCGATGACGGCGAACATGCCCTGACGGGCGGCCTGGACGAAGAAGTCGCCGTCTTCGATGCGCGACTCGACCGTCGACGAGGAGAGCACCATCACGAGGCCGAAGAGCACGAGGAAGACGGTCGTGCTCAGGAGCAGGACGTAATCCTTCGATTCGACGCGGAACACGCGTCCGATGCGGATGCGGGCGGCGACGCCCCTGCCCTCAGACCCCGGCGCCGGGGGCGTCTGCTGCGGGGTCGCCATCGGCACCACCTCCTGCTCGCTCCCGAACCGCCTGCTGGAAGGACCGCCCGCGATCGGCGTAGTCGGCGAACTGGTCCATCGATGCGGCGGCGGGGGCCAGCAGCACCGTGTCGCCGGCCTGCGCCTTCGACTCGGCGAACGCCACCGCCTGCGACATCACCGTTCCAGTGTCGGCGTCGTCGATCTCGAACAGCGGCACGTCGGGCGCGTGTCGGGCGAACGCGGCGACGAGTGCGGCGCGCTCGACCCCGATCACGATCGCCGCGCGCAGGCGGGCGGCGTGCGTGGCGACCAGGTCGTCGACGTCGACGCCCTTGAGGAGGCCGCCGACGATCCACACCACGCTCGGGTAGGCGCGCAACGAGGCCTCGGCCGCATGCGGGTTCGTCGCCTTGGAGTCGTCGACCCAGCGGATGCCCCCGGCGAGCTCGACGGTCTCGATGCGGTGGTGGTCGAGTCGGAACTCCCCCAGCGCGTCGTGGATGACGCCGACCGGGACGCCGACGGCGCGCACGAGCGCCGAGGCGGCGAGGATGTTCGCCACGATGTGGGGCACCGCGAGGCCGCGAGGCTCGAGCTCGTCGACCGTGATGATCTCGAGTGCCGACGAGTGCCGCTCCTCGAGGAAGGCGCGATCGCAGAGGATGCCCTCGACGACGCCGAAGTCGCTCGGGCCCGGCACGTCGAGGCCGAAGCCGATGGCGCGCGCGCCCGCTTCGACGTCGGCGTCCTCGACCATGCGCCTGGTCGCCTCGTCGGCCCGGTTGTAGACGCAGGCGACACGCGTGTTCGCGTACACCTTGCCCTTCGCTGCACGGTACGCCTCGGCGCCGCCGTGCCAGTCGAGGTGGTCGTCGGCGACGTTCAGGCACACGCTCGCGACCGGGTGCAGCGCGCCCGGCCCCTCGGTCGGCAGGGTGTGCAACTGGTAGCTCGAGAGCTCGACCACGAGCACGTCGAAGCCGCTCGGGTCGCGCACGGCGTCGAGCACCGGTACCCCGATGTTGCCGCAGGGGGCGGCCCGCAGCCCGTTCGCCGCGAGCAGCGTCGCGGCCAGTTGGGTCGTCGTGGTCTTGCCGTTCGTGCCGGTGACGAGGATCCAGTCGGCGGCGTTCACCTTGTCGCGCACGCGCCAGGCGAGCTCGATGTCGCCCCAGATCGCGACGCCCGCTGCGCCCGCCCATTCGAGCACGGCGTGGTCGGGGTGGAATCCCGGCGAGACGACGACGACGTCGGGAGCGAACGCGACCACCTCGTTGGGAACGACGTCGAGCGGATGCCGCAGCACGCGCACCCCGATGACGTCGAGGATCCTCGCCCGATCGTCATCGACGCTCGAGGCGGCGAGGAGGACCTCGGCGCCGAGCTCGGAGAGCGTGTCGGCCGCGGCGAATCCCGTGACGCCCGCACCGAGCACGACGACCCGGAGTCCCTTCCACTCCGCGTGCCAGCTCGTCAACCCGTCGAGACGCCCGGTCGCGGCATCCGCAGCCGTCATCGCTGCAGCCACTCGAAGTAGAAGCTGCCGACGCCGGCGGCGACGAACATGCCGGCGATGAGCCAGAAGCGCACGACGATCGTGACCTCGGCCCAGCCCTTCAACTCGAAGTGATGGTGGATCGGGCTCATGAGGAAGATGCGTTTGCCGCCGGTGACCTTGAAGTACGCGCGCTGCACGATGACCGAGCCGGCCTCGATGACGAAGATGCCGCCGATGAGCACGAGCAGCAGTTCGGTGTGGCTGAGGATCGCGAGGGCCGCCAGCGCGCCGCCGAGGGCGAGTGAGCCGGTGTCGCCCATGTAGATCTTCGCGGGGTTCGTGTTCCACCAGAGGAACCCGATGAGCCCGCCGACGATGGCCGAAGCCACGATCGCGATGTCGAGCGGGTCGCGCACGTCGTACGCGCGATACGCGTCGGCCATGTTGAGGTTCGGGCTGAAGATCGACTGGTTGAACTGCCAGAACCCGATGAAGATGAAGGACCCGATCGCGAGCGCCGAGGCGCCGCCGGCGAGGCCGTCGAGGCCGTCGGTCACGTTCACGCCGTTCGAGGTGGCGGCCGCGATGAGGCAGATCCAGACGACGTAGACGATGGTGCCTGCGATCGTGCCGAAGACCATGAAGTCGAGCGGCAGATCGCGGATGAACGAGATGTTCGTCGTCGCCGGCGTGACGCCCTCGCTGTTCGGGAAGTTGATCGCGAGCAGCGCGAACGCCGCCGCGACGGCCGTCTGCCCGGCGACCTTCGCCCATCCGCCGAGTCCGAGGCTCTGCTTCTTGCGCGTCTTCAGGAAGTCGTCGAGGAAGCCGACGAGCCCGAGCCCGACCATCATGAACAGCACCAGCAGGCCGCTGGCCGTCGGCTTCTCATTGCTGATGAGCAGGGTCGCCGCGAAGTAGCTGAGGACGGTTCCGAGGATGAAGACGATGCCGCCCATCGTGGGCGTGCCGCGCTTGACGTGGTGGCTCTGCGGCCCGTCGTCACGGATGAACTGACCCCACCCGAGCCGCACGAAGAGCTTGATGAACAGGGGGGTCAGAAACAGCGTGAAGGCGAGCGACAAGGCTCCGGCGCTCAGCAGTGCTCTCACGAGAACCATTCTCCCAGTCGGTCGCCGAGGTGGCGGAGGCCCGCCGCGTTCGACGATTTCACCAGCACGGTGTCACCGGGCCGGGCTGCGGCGACGACGAGGTCGTACGCCTCGTCGGCCGTCTTCACGTAGGCGGACTCGCCGTCCCACGATCCCTCGTTGATGGCCGTGATGTGCAGACGCCTCGCGCCCTCGCCCACCACGACGAGCTGCGAGACGCCGAGGCGAACCGCGAGCAGGCCGATGCGGTCGTGCTCCTCGCCCGAGAACTCGCCCAGCTCGCTCATCTCGCCGAGGACGGCGATCGTGCGGGTGCCCGGCGCCTTGACCTGGGCCAGCGTCTTGAGCGCCGCGCTCATGGAGTCGGGACTCGCGTTGTACGCATCGTTGATGACGGTGATGCCGTCGCGGCCGCCCATGACCTGCATGCGCCACTGTTCGGCCAGGGTCACCGACTCGAGCGCCGCGACCACGTCGGCGAGCCCGACGCCCAGTTCGACGGATGCCGCGACCGTCGCGAGCGCGTTCATGACGTGGTGCTCGCCGAGCACGCCGAACCGCACCGAGGCGGACTCGCCGCCGGGGACGTGCACGGTGAACTCGGTTCCGCGGGCGTGCACGACGACGTCGGTCGCGCGCACGTCGGCGTTCGCGCCGAGCCCGAACGTGACGACCCCGGCCTTCGTGAGCCCGGCCATGGAGGCGACCCGCGGGTCGTCGAGGTTCAGCACCGCGACATCCGTCGGGAGCAGGTCGGTGACCATCTCGGACTTCGCGCGCACCGTCTGCTCGATGCCGCCGAACTCGCCGGCGTGCGCGAGGCCGACCTTCAGCACGATGCCGATGTCGGGCCGCGCCATGCGCACGAGTCGGGCGATCTCGCCGACGCCCGAGGCGCCCATCTCGGCGACGAGGAACCTCGTGTCGGCCTCGAGCGAGAGCATCGTGATCGGCGCGCCGACCTCGTTGTTGTACGAGGCGCGGGCCGCGACCGTTGGCCCGACGCGTTCGAGCACGGCGCGCAGCAGGTTCTTGGTCGTGGTCTTGCCGTTGGAGCCGGTGACGCCGACGATCTTCAGGTCGCCGGCCTCGCGCACGCGCGCGACGACGGAGGTCGCCAGGTCGCCGAGGGCGACCACGGAGTCGGCGACCACGATCTGCGGCACGTCGAGGTCGAGTTCGTGCTCGACGACGAGCAGCGCCGCGCCCTGCTGCGCTGCGGCAGGTGCGAAGCGGTGGCCGTCGTCGAACTCGCCGCGCTTGGCGAAGAACACGTCGCCGGGCACGATCTCACGCGAATCGGTCGTGACGGTGCCCTCGATCACCGTCTCGGGCGAGGTATCGGTGCCGCGCGGCTCGAGCGTGCCGCCGACGGCGTCGGCGATCTCGCGAAGGGTCAGGGCGATCATGCGGGCCAGCCCGCCTCGCGGAGCGCGCTTCTCGCGTCGTCTCTGGCTGAATACGGGATCTTGACGCCTTTCACTTCGTGGTAGTCCTCGTGGCCCGGGCCGGCGTAGAGGATCGCGTCGCCGTCGCCCGCGAGCGCGAGCGCGGCACGGAAGGCCGCGCGGGGGTCGGCGATCTCGTGGATCTCGCGGTCGGGGACCGCGGCGCGCGCACCCTCGATGAGCGCCGCGCGGATGGCCGCGGGGTCCTCCCATCGGGGGTGGAAGTCGGTGATGACCACGACGTCGGCGCCGCGGGCGGCGATGGCGCCCATATCGGCGCGCTTCGTGGTGTCGCGGTCGCCGTCGGCGCCGAACACCATGATGAGGCGCCCGGTCGTCGTGCGCCGGATGGCGTCGAGCGTCTGCAGGAACGCATCGGGGCTGTGCCCGTAGTCGATGTAGACGATCGGGCCGTGATCGCCCGAGATGCGCTCGGCGCGACCGGGGATATAGGCCTCGATGCCGCCGTCGCGCGAGAGCGCCGCCTCGATGCGCGCGAGATCGTATCCGGCCTCGACGAGCATGACGATCGCGAGCGCCGCGTTGGCCGCCATGTACCAGCCGAGCAGCGGCACGCGCGTCTCGAGCCGGCGGCCGCCCGGGCCCTCGAGCAGGAACGACGTGTGGGCCGGCTGCTCGTCGAGCACGGTGATGCGCCAGTCGGCCTCGACCTCGGGCTCGGTCGTCAGGGCCGTGACGGGAATGCCGGCCTCCGCCGCCAGGCGCCTGCCCCAGTCGGAGTCCACCGTGACGACGGCGCGGCGGGACCGCTCGGGCTGGAACAGCTCGCGCTTGGCCTCGTAGTAGACCTGCATCGACGGGTAGTCGTCGAGGTGGTCGTGCGTGAGGTTCGTGAAGCCGGCGACGTCGAAGACGAGGCCGTCGACCCGGTGCCGCGACAGGGCCTGCGCGGAGACCTCGATGCCGACGGCGCGCACGTCGACCTCGCGCATGCGGGCGAGCAGGGCGTGTAGCTCGCTCGCCTCGGGCGTCGTCAGCGAGCTCGTGACGGCCTCGTCGCCGATGCGCCGCTCGGCGGTCGAGGTGAGCCCGGCCGTCACGCCGAGCTGGCGGAGGATGCCGTACAGGAGGTAGACGACGCTCGTCTTGCCGTTGGTGCCGGTGACCGCGAACATCGTCGCCGGGTTCTCGTCGGTCTCGTGGATCCATGAGGCGACCGCGCCGAGCGCGGCGCGCGCGTCATCGGCGACGAGCACGGGCAGCCCCGACTCGGCGGCGAGATCGACGCCCGCGGAATCGGTCAGCACCGCGACCGCACCGGCGTCGCGCGCCGCCGCGGCGTACTGGGCGCCGTGCGCATTGCGCCCGGGAACGCCGACGTAGAGGTCGCCGGCCTGCACGGTGTTCGAGGACAGCACGACGCCCGTGGCCTCGAGGTCGCCGAGATCGCCGCGCACCTCGAACCCGAATCGCTCGGCCAGCGCCGGGAGCGATCGAGGCTCGGGATGCTGCGGCCGGAGGGCCGTGGGAGGCGATCCGGTCACGAACCCAACTTTCTCACCAGGTGGCTGGCAGGTCAGGCGCCGGAGCGCCGGATGGAATCGTCCGATACTTCGTCAGCACCTGGCTCATGACCTTCTGGAACACGGGAGCGGATGCGGCGGACGAATTCATCTTAACGGCATTCATGTAGCTGACCGAAACGACGAACTCGGGGTCGTCGGCCGGGGCGAAGCCCGAGACCGAGACGAGGTATTCGGTGCGGTACCCGCCGTTGCCGTCGGGCACCTGCGCGGTTCCGGTCTTGGTCGCGACGCGGTAGCCGGGGATGTTCCACTGGTCGGCGAGCCAGCCCTGCGTGTAGACGTTCTCGAGCATCTCGCTCGTCTCTTTCGCCGCCTTCTCGCTGATGACGCGAGTGCCCTTCGAGGTCGTCTTCGTGACCTTGCCGTCGGGGTCGGTGCAGCTCTCGACGAGTTGCACGGGCATGCGCACGCCGCCGTTCGCGATGGTCTGGTAGGCGCTCGCGACCTGCACGGCCGTGGTCGTGAGGCCCTGGCCGAACATCGTCGTGTACTTGGTCTGGTTGTCCCAGTCGTCGGGGCTCTCGCCGTGCAGGTCGCCCGACTCCTCGCCGGGGAACCCGACCTCGCTCACCCGGCCGAAGCCGAACTTCTGCATGTACTCGAAGCGCGCCTGGTCGGACATCTGCTCGCCGAACTTCGCGGTGGCGGTGTTCGAGGAGTCGATGAGCGCACCCGTCAGCGTGTACGGCGTGTCCTCGTGGGCGAAGCTGTCGCGGAAGTTCGCCCCGTTCGGCGCGTCGTAGACATAGGGCGCGATGACCTGGCTCAGCGGGTTCGCGACGCCGGCGTCGATGAGGGATGCCGCGGTCACGGCCTTGAACGTCGAGCCGGGCTCGAACGGCGCGGTGAACGTGCGCGAGCCGCGGTCGGACTCGTCGGTGGCCGAGGGGTTGTTCGGGTCGACGGTCGGCACGTCGGCCACGGCGAGGAGCTTGCCGGTCTTGGCCTCCATGACCGTGACGGTCGCCCACTCGGCCTGGACCGCGAGTCGCTGCTCCTCGGCGATGCGCTGCACCTCCCACTGCAGGTCGGAGTCGATCGTGAGCTGCAGCGTGCCGCCGTCCTTCGCCTGCTTGTGCACGACCTGGGTGCCCGGGATCTCGACCCAGTCCCGCAGGCTCGGGATGTACGTGACCTCGCCGTCCTCGCTCGCGAGGCACTGGTCTTCTCCGAGCTCGAGGCCGGCGTCGGCCTCACCGTCGCTGTTGACCCAGCCGAGGAGGTTGCCGGCCACCGCGCCGTTGGGGTAGTTGCGGCTCGGATGCGGGTGCGGAACCACCCACGGGATGTCGAGCGCCTGGACCTTCTCGTAGGTGTCGACATCGACGAGCTTCGCCACGTAGGCGAAGTCGGAGTCCGGGTTGTCGGCCAGCGCGGCGGTGATGATGCCGAGCACCTGGTTCTGGGTGAGGCCGACGACCTCGCCGAGCTCGGCCGCGATCTGCTCGAGCGGCACGTCGACCCGCTTCGTCTTGGACGGGTCGGCGGGGTCGGGCTCATCCCGGGCGACCGGTCCCTTCTTCGCGTTCTTCGGCGAGAGGGCGATGTCGTAGCGCATCACGCTGTCGGCGAGCACGGTGCCGTTGCGATCGACGATCTTGCCACGGGTGCCGAACACGGGGATCGGCACTGTCGAGCGCACCTCCTCGGCCTGCTCGTTCAGGGCTGCGGCCCGCACCACCTGGATGTCGACCAGGCGCACGACGAACACGATGACGAGCAGCACCAGGACCACGCCGGCGGCGAGGATGCGCCGCATCGGATGTCTGCTGATGCGATTCATCTGCGGCCTCTCGGGTGGTGCGGTGGATCGGTTCGGATGGTCAGTGCGTGCTGGGCGTGGGCAGCGAGTCGCCGACGGCCGGCGGCGGCGCTTCCGGCGTCACCGCCTCCGGTGCCGCTGCACCGACCGCTGCGCCGTGACCCCCCACGGGTGCAGTCTCTCCCGCGGCCTGCTCGGTCACGAGCGGCACGCCGACGATCAGCGCATTCGGCACGAGGGCCGCGGATGCCGTGCTGCCGCCGACGGCAACGGTCGGCTGGCCGAGCACGGCGCCGTCGCTGAGACGCAGGAGGACCGGGTTGGTGTTCGGCACCATGCCGAGCGCCTCGGCATTCTGCGCGAGGTACTGCGGGGACTGCACGCGATCGAGGTCTTCGGCGAGCTTCTGCTGCTCGCGCGAGAGCTTCGCCTGGCTGGTCTCGTATCCGTCGACCTCGTAGGCGCCCTGCGTGACGGCGATGGAGAGCAGCAGTTGGGCGAGGGCGATGACGACGACGCCGCTGATCGCGATCACGGCGTACGCCAGGCGCGGCTTGGGCCGGCCCGCCGCGTCGGGCACGGGCCGGAGGATCTCGGGGACCCAGTTGCGGCGTCGGGACGGGCTCGGCGCGCCAGGAGCCGGAAGAGCGGTCATGACGCCCTCCTCACACGCTCGGCCGCACGCAGGCGCACGGGCTTGGCGCGCGGGTTCTCGGCCTGCTCGGCCTCGCTCGCGAGTTCGGCGCCGCGCACGAGGAGCTTGAACTGCGGGGCGTGCTCGGGCAGCTCCATCGGCAGGCCCGCCGGCGCCGACGAGGTGGTGGCCGCCTGCAGCACGCGCTTGACGATGCGGTCCTCGAGCGACTGGTAGGCCAGCACGACGATGCGCCCGCCGAGGTTCAGCGTCTCGAGCGCGGCGGGCATCGCCCGCTGCAGCACGGAGAGCTCTTCGTTCACCTCGATGCGAAGCGCCTGGAACACCCGCTTGGCCGGGTGGCCCTGGCGCTGCACGGCGACCGGCGTGGCCGCGGTGATGATCGCGACGAGTTCGGCCGAACGCGTGATCGGACTCGTCTCGCGGGCCTGCACGATCGCCTTCGCATAGCGCCCCGAGAGCTTCTCCTCGCCGAAGTCCTGGAAGATGTGGCGGAGCTCGACCTCGGAGTACGTCGCGATGATGTCGGCGGCGGTACGGCCCGTGGTGCCGTCCATGCGCATGTCGAGCGGGGCGTCCTTCGAGTACGCGAAGCCGCGCTCGGCCCGGTCGAGCTGCAGCGAGGAGACGCCGAGGTCGAAGAGCACCGCGTCGACCTCGTCGAACCCCTCGGAGCCCACCGCGTCGGCGATGCCGTCGTACACGGTGTGCACGAAGCGCGCACGGTCGCCGAACCGGGCGAGCCGCTCGCGGGCGATCGCGAGCGCGTCGGTGTCGCGGTCGAGACCGATGACGGTGAGCGCCGGGAAGCGTTCGAGCATGGCCGCCGTGTGACCGCCCATGCCGAGGGTCGCGTCGACGGCCACGGCGCCGTCGCGGCCGAGGGCCGGTTCGAGCAGCGCGAGCGTGCGCTCGAGCATGACCGGGGTGTGGATGCGTTCGATGTCCATGATGTCTCCGGATCGTGTCCGACGGATTCCGATCCCCATCCGTTCGTCCTGTTGCGGGGAAGTGCAGCAGGCGCGTACGGCTGGGAGTCGCAACCCGCGGGCTAGAAGAGCCCGGGAATCACCTCCTCCGCCGTGTCTGCGAAGGCCGCCTCCTGCTCGGCGAGGTACGTCTGCCATGCCGTGGCATCCCAGATCTCCACCCGGCTGCCCGCGCCGATGACCGTGAGGTCTCGGTCGAGGCCCGCGTAGCTGCGAAGCGTCGCGGGGACGGTGATCCGGTGCTGCTTGTCGGGGGTCTCCGCGGACGCCCCCGAGAGGAAGACGCGCATGTAGTCGCGCGCCTGCTTGCTCGTCACCGGGGCTTGGCGGATCTTCTCGTTCATCTGCTCGAACTCCCGGGCGCTGAACACGTAGATGCAGCGCTCCTGACCGCGCGTGAGCACGAGTCCGGTCGAGAGCTCGTCCCGGAATTTGGCCGGAAGAATGACGCGGCCCTTCTCGTCGAGCTTCGGCTCGTAGGTCCCGAGGAACACCGCACCACCCCCTTTCCTCCGACCAGGATCCAGGTAGCCCCACTTTACTCCACTCCCATCCACCGATCAACGGCATCCGGATGCTTCGACTCGTCCGATCGCCCAGCATCCCCGGAAACACGCGGAACATCGCGGTGGAGGATGGTGGAGGAAAAGTCGCCGAATCGGGAGTGTCGGGAGCCTGCGGATGCCTCGTCCCGACGTCAGCGCGCCGAGCGGCTGCGATCAGTGCCGGTCGCGACCTTCCGACGGTCGGGCCGCAATCGCCCGGACACGACGAAACGGGCCGATCCGAGGATCGACCCGTTCAGGTGTGGAGGAAGGTGGAGGGCTCAGTCGCCGCGCTCCTGGCGGCGGTCCCAGCGATCGTTGAGGCGATCCATGAATCCGGCGGACTGCTGGCCCTTCGCGCTGCCGGCCGGCCCGTGCTCGGTGGGCGCCGGCGTGGCCGCGCCTCGCTTCGAGGGCGTGATCGCGACGAGGACGCCCGCGAACATGAGCGCGAAGCCGACGACGCCGACGACGAGCACCTGCAGGGCCACCCCCGCGATGAGTGCTCCTGCGCCCGCGACCGCGAGCAGCACGCCGAGCACGATGGCCCGGTAGTTCGGGCGACGACCGCGTACCCCTCCGACCGCATGGACGAAATCCGCATCGTTGCGGTAGAGGTTCCGCTCCATCTCCTCGAGAAGACGTTGCTCCTGCTCTGAAAGCGGCATCTCTTTCCCCTCAGGCTCGGGACCGACGCATCCGGGGACATTCTAGCGCTGCCCGGCCTCGCTAGGCTAGGCGGGTGGCTCACGGTTCTCGACTTGTCGATCTGGTTCAAACGCGCATCGACTCGTTCCTCGACGAGCGCACCTCCATTCTCCGCTCCGTCAGCCCCGACCTCGAACCGCTCGACGAGTTCTCAAGGCGGTTTCTCAGCGGCGGCAAACGCTTCCGGGCGCTCTTCTGCTATTGGGGCTGGGAGGCGGTGAGCGGCAGCGGGTTCGACCCGTTCGCCGACGCAGACGAGCGCGACCTCTCCCCCATCGTCACGGCCGCCTCCGCGCTGGAGCTCTTCCACGCCGCCGCGCTCATCCACGACGACATCATCGACCGGTCCGACACGCGACGCGGGGCCCCGTCGGCGCACCGGCTCTTCGAGCGCATGCACGACGAGGCCGGATGGCTGCGGCGCAGCGACGAGTTCGGCACCTCGTCGGCGATCCTCCTCGGCGACCTCGTCCTGGGCTGGAGCGACGAACTGCTCGACGAGGCGCTCGACCCGCTCGCCGATCGCTCGGCGGCACGTGCGGCCAGGGCCGAGTTCGTCCGCATGCGCACCGAGGTGACCGCGGGGCAGTACCTCGACATCCTCGCCGAGCAGTCCTGGCACCGGCGCGGCGACGACGAGCAGCGCGAGATCGCCGAACGCGTCATCACGTTCAAGGCGGCGAAGTACTCCGTCGAGGCGCCGCTCGCGCTCGGCGGGCTCATCGCCGGCGGCCAGGCAGCGCAGATCCGTGCGCTGCGCGAGTTCGGCCTGCCGCTGGGCATCGCCTACCAGCTGCGCGACGACCTGCTCGGGGTGTTCGGCGACCCCGAGATCACCGGCAAGCCGAGCGGCGACGATCTCCGCGAGGGCAAGCGCACGATGCTCGTCGCCGCCGCGCGCGAGCGGCTCGCGCCCGGCGCACGGGCACTCCTCGACGAACTGCTCGGCGACCCCGAACTCGACGATTCCCAGATCCGCACGCTGCAGCGCACCATCGTCGACTGCGGTGCCGTCGACGAGATCGAGGGCATGATCGCCGACGAGGTCGCCCGCGCACGTGCGGCGCTCGTCGACGCCCCCCTCAGCGAAGTGGCCCGCACCGAGCTCGGGTCGCTCGCCACGACCGTGAGCCGCCGCACGAGCTGAGGCTCACGCGCACCGCACCGCACCGACGGTCGAGCGGATGCCGCGGCGGCGCCCCCGATCGAGCGGGTGCGTTCAGCGGGGCCGAGGGATCAGGCGAGCGCCTGGGCCACCCGTCGGACCTCGGCCTTGCGACCCGCGCGGAGCGCGGCGATCGGCGTCGTGCCGAGACTGTCGTCGTCGTTCAGCAGCCAGTCGAGCGCATCGGCGTCGCTGAATCCGTTGTCGCCCAGCACGATCGCCGTGCCGAGCAGTTCGGGAAGCGGGGCGCCGTCGCGGATGAAGTCCGCCGGCACCTTCAGCACGCCGTCGATGCGCGCCGCGAGCAGATGACGGTCGTCGATCATGCGGCGCACCCGACTCGGGGTCGAGTCGAGGAGCTCGACGAGGTCGGGCACGGTCAGCCATTCGGTGGCGGCGGCGTCTGGCGCAGTCGGATCGGTCACGGTTCAAGCCTAGCCAGCGCGACGCCTCCGCCGGAACCGTCTCTTCGAGCCGCCGCGGCGCCGCGCGCGGGCGGGTGGCGGCCCGATCACCGGTTCGCGCGACTCCCGGGACACGCGCCGAGGACGTTGACTCTCCGCCTGCGCTGTGAAACCGTGGCGTCCAACGCCGATGGGGGTCGGCCGATGGGGGCAGGATGGCGAACCGGGCCGATGAACGCCGGAGTTCCGACGTGCGCGAAGACCGTCCGCCCGACCCGGGTGCCGGCGTCGACCCGCGACCCGAACCGCTGCGGCCACGGCGCCGGGCACGTGGCATCCGCCGGGTCCTCACCCTGCCGATCGCGATGGTCGGGGCCATCGCCGTGACCCTCGGCATCGCCCAGCCGGCCGAGGCCGCACCGCAGACCTCGAAACGGCAGGCGAAGGCGAAGGCGAGCACGGCCGGTGCCGAGCGCGCGGCTGCGGTCGCGGCGGTCGCCGCACCGGCGGAGGTCACCGTCGCCGCTGGAGACACCGTCAGCGGCATCGCCGAGCGCTACGGCCTCGCCACGGCGGAGGTGCTCGCCGCGAACGGCCTCGGCTGGTCGAGCCTCATCTTCCCCGGCCAGCGGCTGGCGCTGCCCGGCGGGTCCGCGCCCGAGGCGGAAGAGCCCCCTCCGGCGCCCGATCTGGCACGGCACACGGTCGTCGCGGGCGACACGATCATCGGCATCGCCGAACGGTACGGGCTGGATGTCGCCCAGGTCCTGAGCGCCAACGGGCTCGGGCGGTCGAGCCTGATCTTCCCGGGCGAGTCCATCGTGCTTCCGCCGGTCGGCGGTGCATCTGCGCCGGCCGCGCAGCCCGGGCCGGCACCGGAGCCCGTCGTCGCCACCCCGGTCGCCGACACCGCACCCGCGGCACCCGCGGCACCGGCCGAGCCTCAGCCGGATCGGCCGGCGACCCTCAGCGACGAGATGCGGGCGAACGCGCAGCTCATCATCGACGTCGGCCGTCAGCTCGACGTGCCCGACGGCGGCATCGTCGCGGCGCTCGTCGCAGCGGCGCAGGAGTCGGGGCTGAGAAACGTGCCCGCCGGCGATCGCGACTCGCTCGGCCTGTTCCAGCAGCGACCGAGCCAGGGATGGGGCACGCCCGAGCAGGTGCTCGACCCCGCCCGCGCGGCACGCGCGTTCTACGGCGGATCCGACGGACCCAACGTCGGCCGCGCGCCAGGACTGCTCGACCTCCGCGGCTGGGCCGACATGCCGGCGGATGTCGCGGCCCAGGCCGTGCAGAAGTCGGCGCATCCCGAGCACTACGCCAAGTGGGTGAACGCCGCACGCACGTGGCTCGCCGAACTCGGCTGAGTCACCGGCCGACACGGCACGACCTCACGGCGTCGTCGAGCCCGCGGCATCCGGGCCGTGAAGGATCGCAAAGCATCACGAAGCCGTTTCGATCGCGCCGCCATCGGTGTGTAGTCGGCTCGCGGCATGCGGGAGTTCGTACACTTCTCTGGTGACCACCGCGCCCGTCGACCCGATGATCGGCCGTCTCATCGACGGCCGGTACCAGGTGCGCTCGCGCATCGCGCGGGGCGGCATGGCCACGGTCTACCTCGCCACCGACCTGCGGCTCGAACGCCGCGTCGCGATCAAGGTCATGCACGGCCACCTCGCCGACGACAACACGTTCAAGAGCCGGTTCGTGCAGGAGGCGCGCTCGGCCGCACGCCTCGCGCACCCCAACGTCGTGAACGTGTTCGACCAGGGTCAAGACGCCGACATGGCGTACATGGTCATGGAGTACCTGCCCGGCATCACGCTGCGCGACCTCCTGAAGGACTACAAGAAGCTCACGCCCGAGCAGACCGTCGACATCATGGACGCGGTGCTCGCCGGCCTCGCCGCCGCGCACAAGGCCGGCATCGTGCACCGCGACCTGAAGCCCGAGAACGTGCTGCTCGCCGACGACGGCCGCATCAAGCTCGGCGACTTCGGTCTCGCCCGTGCCGCCAGCGCGAACACGGCGACCGGCCAGGCCCTGCTCGGCACCATCGCGTACCTCTCCCCCGAGCTCGTGACGCGCGGCGTCGCCGATGCCCGCAGCGACATCTACGCGGTCGGCATCATGATGTACGAGATGCTCACCGGCGAACAGCCGTACGTGGGCGAGGCGCCCATGCAGATCGCGTACCAGCACGCGAACGACCAGGTGCCGATGCCGAGCACGAAGAACCCCTCGGTTCCCGCCGAACTCGACGAGCTCGTGCTCTGGGCGACGACCCGCGACCCCGAGGCGCGTCCGCGCGACGCACGCGAGATGCTCGACCGGTTGCGCGAGGTCGAGCCCGCCATCCGCCACGGCATCGATCCGACCGCGACGATGGTGCTCTCGAACGTTCCCGCGCGCCTCACGACCCCGACCGCCGCGACGACCGTCCTGACCGGCGCCGTCGCGGCCGGCGCGCTCGCGGCCCCGTCGACCCCGCCGCTGTCCGACGCCGACGGCGGCGGGCCAGATGCCGCCGCGCTCACCGAGGTGTCGGCGCGCCGCCGCCGCCGCGGCTACTGGATCCTCGCGCTCGTGCTGCTGCTCACCGGCCTCGCCGCCGGCACCGGGTGGTACTTCGGCAGCGGGCCGGGCTCGTACGTCTCCGTTCCGCAGACCGTCGGCCAGACGCCCGGCGAGGCGCACGCCCTGCTGGTCGACGCGGGCTTCGAGGTCGTCGACGCCGAGCGCACCGATCCCGAGATCCCCGCCGGAGCGGTCGCCGGCACCGATCCCGGCGGGGGCGAGCAGGTGAACCGCGGCTCGAAGGTCACGCTCTACGTCTCCACCGGGCCGCAGATCCTCGACGTGCCCCAGGTCGTCGGAACGCCAGAGGCCGACGCCCGCGACCAACTGTCGGACTTCACCGTCGCGAAGGACGCCGTCGAGCAGTTCTCCGGCGACGTCGAGAACGGCTCGGTCATCGCCGTGCTCGACGCCGACGGCGCTCCCGTCGGCGAGACGTACGCGGAACGCGGCAAGCTGACCCTCGTCGTCTCGGTCGGCGCGGTTCCGCCCGTCGAGGGTCTTCCCGCCGACGAGGCCGAGGCGAAGCTCACCGACGCCGGGCTCACCGTGACCTACAAGGACCCGGTCTTCGACCCCGACGTGCCCGCGGACCACGTGAAGACGGCCGACTGGACCGCAGACCCCATGGTGCCCGGGTCCACGGTGGAGCTCACGGTCTCGAAGGGGCCGGACCTCGTGGCCGTGCCCGACGTCGTCGGCAAGACCATGAGCGACGCGAAGAGCGAGCTCGAAGAGGCCGGATTCGCGGTCAGCTACAGCCTGCCCGACCTGTTCCTCGACCTGGCGAAGGTCACCTCGACCGATCCGCCGGCCGGAGAACAGGCCGTTCGCGGGTCCACTGTGACCATCACCGGCCAGCTCACGCTCTGAACCGCCGGCGTCGACGCGCCATCTCGTCGCCGTGCCGTGCCGCGTCGGCGACATCAGGGCAGACGACGAGGCGCGGCATCCGCTCGCCTTCTCTCGAAAGCGGAGCGGATGCCGCGCCGTGGCCGATCAGCGCGCCGAGAGCTCCTCGGCGACCAGGAACGCGAGCTCGAGCGACTGCATGTGGTTCAGGCGCGGGTCGCAGAGCGACTCGTAGCGCGTGGCGAGCGTCGCCTCGTCGATGTGCTCGGACCCGCCGAGGCACTCGGTGACGTCGTCGCCCGTGCAGCTCGACGTGGATGCCGCCGGGGAACGTGCCCGCCGCGCGGTGCGCCTCGAAGAAGCCCTTGACCTCGTCGACCACGTCGTCGAAACGACGGGTCTTGTAGCCGTTCGGCGTCGTGATGCCGTTGCCGTGCATCGGGTCGGTGACCCAGAGCGGCGTGGCGTCGCTCGCCTTCACGGCCTCGAGCAGCGGCGGCAGTCCGTCGCGGATCTTGCCTGCGCCCATGCGCGTGATGAAGGTGAGGCGACCCGGCTCGCGGTTCGGGTCGAGCTTGTCGATGAGCTCGAGCATGGTCTCGGGCGACGTGGTCGGGCCGAGCTTCACGCCGATCGGGTTGCGCACCCGCGAGAGGAAGTCGACATGCGCGCCGTCGAGCTCGCGTGTGCGCTCGCCGATCCAGATGAAGTGCGCCGACGTGTCGTAGGGCGTGCCCGTACGCGAGTCGATGCGCGTCATCGGCCGCTCGTAGTCCATGAGCAGGCCCTCGTGCCCGGTGAAGAACTCCGTGTGCCGCAGCGCCTCGAAGTCGGCGCCGCAGGCGTCCATGAACTTCACCGCGCGGTCGATGTCGCGCGCCATGATCTCGTAGCGCGCGTTGGCGGGGTTCGCGGCGAAGCCCTGGTTCCAGGAGTGCACCTGGCGGAGGTCGGCGAACCCGCCCTGCGTGAAGGCGCGGATGAGGTTCAGCGTCGACGCGGCCATGTGGTACCCGCGCACCAGTCGCGCAGGGTCGGCCTGACGGGACTCGGGCGTGAAGTCGTAGCCGTTGACGATGTCGCCGCGGTACGCCGGGAGCGTGACGTCGCCGCGCGTCTCGGTGTCGCTCGAGCGGGGCTTGGCGAACTGCCCGGCCATGCGCCCCATCTTGACGACCGGCATGGACGCGCCGTACGTGAGCACGACGGCCATCTGCAGCACCGTCTTCACGCGGTTGCGGATCTGGTCGGCCGTCGCCCCGGCGAAGGTCTCGGCGCAGTCGCCGCCCTGCAGGAGGAACGCCTCGCCCCTGGACGCGGCCGCGAGGCGGTCGCGGAGGTTGTCGACCTCGCCGGCGAACACCAGCGGAGGCAGCGAGGCGAGCTCGGCGGATGCCGCGGCCGCGGCCACGGCGTCGGGCCACACAGGCTGCTGCTTGATCGGCAGCGTGCGCCAATAGTCGAGGCCGTCGATCACGGAGGGATCTGCATTGACGACGGGCTCGACGAGCTGTACCACGGATATGTCCTGAGGGTTTCGGGGCGCGATGCGCCGGGATGAGAAATCGGCGGCGCGATCGCGCCACCGCTTCTCGAGCCTACCGCGATTGCGGAGCGCGCTGCTCCCGCACCGAGCTCGCGTATACGTCGACGTACTCCTGCCCGCTCAGCCCGCGGAGCGAGTGCACGAGCTCATCGGTCACGGAGCGCAACACGAAGCGATCGCCCTCGAGACCGTCGAACCTCGTGAAGTCGATCGGCTCGCCGATGATGAGGCCGATGCGGCGCACCTTCGGCAGCCGCGTGCCGATGGGCATGACGGTCTCGGTGCCGATCATCGCGACCGGGATCACCGGGACGCCGGCCTCGAGCACCATGCGCGCCACGCCCGTGCGGCCCCGGTAGAGCCGCGCATCGGGGCTGCGGGTGCCCTCGGGGTAGATGCCGAGGATGCCGCCACCGCCGAGCACCCTGAGCCCCGTCTCGAGCGACGCCTCGGACGCCTTGCCGCCGGAGCGGTCGATGGGCAGCTGACCGGCCGCCTGGAAGAACATCTTCGTGGCCCAGCCCTTGAGGCCCTTGCCCGTGAAGTACTCGCTCTTCGCGAGGAACACGACCGGCCGGTCGACGACGAGCGGGAGGAAGATCGAGTCGATGAACGAGAGGTGATTGCTCGCGAGCACCACCGGGCCCGTCTTCGGGACGTTCTCGAGGCCGACGATCCAGGGCCGGAAGATCGCGAGCAGGATCGGCCCCACCACGATGTGCTTCATGATCCAGTAGAACATCGACTGCCTCTCCCGCCGTTTGAACCCTACCGCCGCAGCGGCTCAGGCGTGCTCGGCCACCCAGACGCGTGCGAGGTCGGCCGCGCCGACGACGCCGGCGTCGTTGACGAGCTCGGCGATCACGAAGTCGGGCTCGGGGTGGTACCCGCGCGCCGGCAGGTGCTCGATGTACGCCTCGCGGATCGGGCCGAGCAGCAGTTCGCCCGCCGAGGCCACGCCGCCGCCGAAGACGAAGCGCTGGGGGTCGAGCACCGCCGACAGCGACGCCGCGGCCTCGCCCAGCCAGTGGCCGAGCTGACGCAGGGCCGCGATCGCGCCCGGGTCCTCGGTCTCGATCATCGCGCCGACAATCTTGCCGTCGAGCGCGCCGTGCAGGTCGCGGGCGCGGGCCAGCTGCAGCCCGATGCCGCCCGCGTCGGCGATCTCGTTCGCGAGGCGCAGCAGCGCGCGTCCTGAACCGTACATCTCGAGGCATCCGCGCTGCCCGCATCCGCAGGGGAGGCCGCCGGGGACGACCCGGAGGTGGCCGAGCTCCGCGCCGGCGCCGAACCCGCCGCGGAACAGCCGGTCGCCGGTCACGATCGCACCGCCCACGCCGGTGCCGATGGTGAGCATGACCATGTCGCTCACGAGCCGGCCTGCGCCGAACCGGAACTCCGCCCAGCCCGCCGCGTTCGCGTCGTTGTCGACGACGACCGTGCCGCCAACGCGCGCCTCGAGCTTCGCGCGGAAGGGCTCGTTGCGCCAGTCGATGTTCGGCGCGTAGTACACGGTCGACTGGGCCGCGTCGATGAATCCGGCGGCGGCGACGCCGACGGCGAGTTCGGACTCGTCGGCGCCGTCGGACAGGGCGCGGATCATCTCGACGACCGCGTCCTCGAGGAGCGCGGCATCGCCGGCCGGGGTCGGCACCCGCTCGTGCCGGACGATCGCGCCCGCCTCGTCGACGACCGCCCCCGCGATCTTGGTTCCGCCGATGTCGATGCCGATCGCGTGCACGGTGGATCGCCTTTCGTGGGTGGGAGCTGTCGAATCGCCCTGCAGGCCGCCCAGCGGGCGGGGCCCGCGGCGGGGCAACCACTAGAGTGTAGTAGACCGGTCAACCCCTACACCGACCGTCGCCCCCTGTATGACTTACCGGTGCCGAAGGAGCTACCGTGATCCAGTTCGATACCCCCGCCGTCGTCCCCGCCGACCCCGAAGCGAACACGACCGACCTGCTGGTCGACCGTGTCGCGGCGACCCCCGACTCCGTGCTCTTCTCGCTTCCGACCGCCGACGGCGGCTGGTCGCCCGTGACGACCCGCGAGTTCTACGACCAGGTGATCGCCCTCGCCAAGGGCTTCGTCGCGGCCGGCATCCAGCCCGGCGACAAGGTCGGCCTCATGAGCAAGGTCCGCTACGAGTGGACCCTCATCGACTTCGCCATGTGGTTCGCCGGCGGCATCCTCGTGCCCGTCTACGAGACCAACTCGCCGACGCAGGTGCAGTGGAGCCTCAGCGACTCGGGCGCCGTCGCCGTCATCCTCGAGACCGCCGACCACTTCGCACGGTTCGACGAGGTGCACCCCGACCTCCCGGCCATCGGCAAGGTGTGGCAGATCGACCTCGGCGACCTCGACAAGATCGCGGCCGCCGGCACCGGTGTCGCCGACGACGAGATCGAGCGCCGGCGCAACCTCGCCCGCGGCTCCGACATCGCGACCCTCATCTACACCTCGGGTTCCACCGGCAAGCCCAAGGGTTGCGTGCTCACGCACTCGAACTTCGTCGAGCTCTCCCGCAACGCCGCGGTCGCGCTGAAAGACGTCGTGCTCGACCCCAACGGCGCGTCGACCCTGCTGTTCATCACGACCGCGCACGTGTTCGCCCGCTTCATCGCCGTGCTGAGCGTGCACGCCGGCGTCCGCGTCGGCCACCAGGCCGACACCAAGCAGCTCCTCCCCTCGCTCGCGAGCTTCAAGCCGACCTTCCTCCTGGCCGTGCCGCGCGTGTTCGAGAAGGTCTACAACGTCTCCGAGCAGAAGGCCGAGGCCGGCGGCAAGGGCAAGATCTTCCGCGCCGCCGCCGAGACCGCCGTGGCCTACTCCACGGCGAAAGAGGCGGGCTCGCCCATCTCGCTCGGCATGAAGCTCAAGTTCAAGCTCTACGACACCCTCGTCTTCTCCAAGCTGCGCACGGCCATGGGTGGCAACGTCAAGTACGCCGTGTCGGGTTCGGCGCCGCTCGGCCCGCGCCTCGGGCACTTCTACCACGCGCTCGGCATCACGATCCTCGAGGGCTACGGCCTCACCGAGACCACCGCACCCGCGACGGTGAACCTCACCACGCGTTCGAAGATCGGCACGGTCGGCCCCGCACTGCCGGGCGTCTCGGTGCGCATCGCCGACGACGGCGAGATCCAGGTCAAGGGCGTCGACGTCTTCACGGAGTACTGGAACAACCCCGAGGCGACCGCAGACGCGTTCGACGGCGAGTGGTTCAAGACCGGCGACCTCGGCTCGTTCGACGACGAGGGCTTCCTCACGATCACCGGTCGCAAGAAGGAGATCATCGTCACCGCGGGCGGCAAGAACGTGGCGCCCGCCGCGCTCGAAGATCCGATCCGGGCGAACCCGCTCATCGGCCAGGTCGTCGCGGTCGGCGACCAGAAGCCGTTCATCTCGGCACTCATCACGCTCGACCCCGAGATGCTCCCGGTCTGGCTGAACAACAACGGCGAGGACGCCGGCATGAGCGTCGAGGAGGCCGCCGTGAACCCGGCGGTCCTCGCCGAGGTGCAGCGGGCGATCGACACGGCGAACGAGAACGTGTCGCGGGCCGAGTCGATCCGCAAGTTCGCGATCCTGACGACCGACCTCACCGAGGCCAGCGGGCACCTGACCCCGAAGCTCAGCATCAAGCGCAACGTGATCCTCGAGGACTTCGCGACCGAGATCGAAGGCATGTACTCGGGAGCTCCGGCGACCGAGGGGCACTCGATCATCCGCTGATCCGAACCCCGAAACGGGCCCCGCATCTCGTGCGGGGCCCGTTTCGTCGTTCAGGCGGTCTTCGCGGTCCGGGCCGGAATCCGAATGCCGGTCAGAACCAATCCGACTCCCGCACGGCGCGCATCGCCGCCCGGCGCTCGTCCTTCTCGAGGCGGTCGAGGTAGAGCAGCCCGTCGAGGTGGTCGGTCTCGTGCTGCAGCGCCTGTGCCATGAGCCCGGTGCCCGAGAGTTCGATCTCATTGCCGTCGAGGTCGATGCCCCGCACCCTGGCGAACGGGTACCGCGGCGTCTTCTGCCAGAGACCCGGCACCGAGAGGCATCCCTCGTCGAGCAGTTCGAGGTCGCCGGATGTCTCGACGATCACGGGATTCAGGATGTAGCCGACCTCGCCGTCGACGTTGTAGCTGAACGCCCGGAGGTTCACCCCGATCTGCGAGGCCGCCACCCCGGCCCGGCCCGGGATGCGGACGCTGTCGACGAGGTCGGCGACGAGCGCGCGAACGCCGTCATCGATCTGTTCGACGGGGGCGGAGACGGTCTTCAGGACTGGGTCGCCGAACAGGCGAATGGGTCGTTCCGGCAATGCCGCTCTCTTTCAATGGCCGCCGCGGTCGACCGGCAGCCCCTCCACGACGAGCGCGGCGAGCTCGCGTGCGGCGTGGCGCGTGATGGGACGCAGTTCGTCCCAGTGCACCACGGAACCGGCGGCCAGTTGGGGGTCGTAGGGGATGCGCACGATCTCGCGCACCCTGGACTGGAAATGGGCTTCGATCTCGTCGACCTTGACGAGGTGCGTGCCCTGGGTCGCGAGGTTGATCGCGACGACGGCGTTGCGCACCAGGTCGCCGAAGCCGTTCGCCTCGAGCCACGTGAGCGTCTCGGAGGCGAGCCGCGCCTCGTCGACGCTGCCGCCCGAGACGATCACGATCGAATCGGCGCGCTGCAGCGTCGCACGCATGACGGAGTGGACGATGCCCGTTCCGCAGTCGGTGAGTACGATCGAGTAGTAGCGGGCCGCGAGTCCGGCCACGACGTTGTAGTCGTCGTCGTCGAACGCCTCGGAGAGCGTCGGGTCGGTGTCGGAGGCGAGGATGTCGAGGCGGGTCTCGTCTCGGGAGACGAAGGCCGAGAAGTCGGTGTAGCCGCCGATGGACGGCGCCTTCGTGACGACGTCGCGGACCGTCTCGCGCGTCTGCCGGTCGACGCGTTCGGCCAGGGTGCCGCGGTCGGGATTGGCGTCGATCGCGATGATGCGGTCGTCGCGCGCGTCGGCCATGGCCATGCCGAGCAGGGTCGTGATCGTCGTCTTGCCGACCCCGCCCTTGCGGGTGAGCACCGGGACGAACCGCGCTCCGCCGTCGAAGCGACGTTGGATGCGGGCGCTGAGCTCTTTGTAGGCACGGGCCTTCGCCGAATCGCCGAGGTTCACGAGATGCAGCGACGCCTCGTAGACGAAACGGTTGAAGCCGCCGTGCGGCGCCGGTCGCGTCGTGCGGTTCAGGTCGATCAGCCGATCGGCCGTGAGCGACTCGGAGGTCTCGGGGACCTCGGCCGGGCCGGCATCGGACGGGACGTCGACGATCGCCACGTGACTGCCCGTGTCGGTGCTCACGCGCTCCCGACGGGTCTTGGACGCATCGGCGGCGAGCAGTGCCCCGTAGGGCGATGCATCGGCGTGCGCTCCCCCGCGGTAGGCGCCGGCCAGGGCCGGGGTCATCACGTCGACCGAGGTCGTCGTGGGCCCGCCCGCGAGCCCGCCGGGGTCGACGGCCACGTCGTCGATCGCGACGGCGACCTCGTCGTCGGGCATGACCGGCCGTGGGGCCGGCGGAAGGTCGACGTGGATGTTCAGGCTGTCGGGAATCGCGCCCGCGGTATGCGCGCCTCGTGCGTCGGATGTCTCCGTCGCCGTCGTGCGCCCCGAACGCCGAACCCCCGTGCGGTCTTCTCCGGAATTGTCAGCCACCGAATCCCCTCCTCAGTGCGAACACGAGCGCGCGTCGCCGCGAACCCACGCCCAGCCTACAGTGGACGGACCACCACGAGGAGGTCGCCGGCCTCCACCTGCTGGGTCTTCGGGATCGCGACGCGCTCGATGGCTCCGGCGACGGGCGAGGTGATCGCGGCCTCCATCTTCATGGCCTCGATGCTCGCCACGCTCTGGCCGACGGCGATCTCGGCACCCGGCTCGACCTGCAGCGTGACCACGCCGGAGAACGGGGCGGCGACATGACCCGGCTGCGAGGCATCCGCCTTCTCGGCCGTTCGCGAGTCGACCTCGATGCTGCGGTCGCGCACGAAGACGGGACGCAACTGGCCGTTGAGGATGGTCATGACGGTGCGCATGCCCTTGTCGTCGGCCTCGCCGATGGCCTCGAGTCCGGCGTACAGGCGCACGCCGCGGTCGATCTCGACGACATGCTCGGAGCCCTGCCGCAGGCCGTAGAGGTAGTCGAGGGTGTCGACCGCCGAGAGGTCGCCGAACAGCTCCCTGATCTGCTCGAACTGGCGCGTCGGCGCCGGGAACAGCAGGTTGTTCAGCATCGCGCGACGCTCGATGCCCTCGCCCTCGAGGGCGGCGCGCTGCTCGGACGTGAGCTCGGTGACGCCGATGCGCACGTCGCGGCCCGCGAGGACTTTCGTGCGGAAGGGCTCGGGCCAGCCGCCCGGGAGGTCGCCCAGCTCGCCGGCCATGAAGCCGACGACCGAATCGGGCACGTCGTACTTCTCGGGGTTGGCGGCGAAGTCGGCCGGGTCGGCCTTGACGGCCGCCAGGTGCAGCGCGAGGTCGCCGACCACCTTGGACGAGGGCGTGACCTTGGGCACGCGCCCGAGGATGTCGTTCGCCGCGGCGTACATGTCCTCGATGAGTTCGAAATCGTCGGCGAGTCCGAGCGCGATGGCCTGCTGACGCAGGTTCGAGAGCTGACCGCCGGGGATCTCGTGGTGGTAGACGCGTCCGGTCGGGCCCGGCAGGCCCGACTCGAACGGCTTGTAGATGCGGCGCACGGCCTCCCAGTAGGGCTCGAGGTCGGCGACCGACTGCAGCGAGATGCCCGTGTCGCGCTCGGTGTGCGCGAGCGCCGCGACGAGCGAGGACGCCGACGGCTGGCTCGTGGTGCCCGCCATGGGCGCGCTCGCGACGTCGACGGCGTCGACGCCGGCGCGGCTCGCCGCGAGCAGCGTGGCGAGCTGGCCACCGGCGGTGTCGTGCGTGTGCAGGTGCACCGGCACGTCGAACCGCTCGCGGAGGGCCGCGACGAGCTTCTCGGCGGCGGCCGGCCGGAGGAGCCCGGCCATGTCCTTGATCGCGAGGATGTGCGCGCCCGCGGCGACGATCTCGTCGGCGAGGCCCAGGTAGTAGTCGAGCGTGTACAGGTCTTCGGCCGGGTCGAGCAGGTCGCCGGTGTAGCAGAGGGCGACCTCGGCGACCGCGGTGCCGGTCGCGAGCACGGCGTCGATCGCCGGGCGCATCTGGTTCACGTCGTTGAGCGCGTCGAAGATGCGGAAGATGTCGACACCGGTGGCGGCCGCCTCGCGGACGAACGCGTCGGTGACCTCGGTCGGGTACGGCGTGTAGCCGACGGTGTTGCGGCCGCGGAGGAGCATCTGGATCGCGACGTTCGGCAGCGCCGCGCGGAGCGAGGCGAGACGTTCCCACGGGTCTTCACCGAGGAAGCGGAGCGCGACGTCGTAGGTCGCACCGCCCCAGGCCTCGACCGAGAGCAGCTGCGGCGTCATGCGGGCGACGTACGGTGCGACGGCCACCAGGTCTTTCGTGCGCACGCGCGTCGCGAGCAGCGACTGGTGCGCGTCGCGGAAGGTCGTGTCGGTGACCGCGAGCGGGGTCTGCGCGCGCAGCTCAGCGGCGAACGCCGCGGGGCCGACCTCGAGCAGGCGCTGACGCGAGCCCGCCGGGGCGGCCGCGGCGAGGTCGATCTTCGGGAGCTTCTCGGTGGGGCTCACCGTCGTCGGCGCGGCGCCGTTGGGCTGGTTCACGGTGACGTCGGCGAGCCAGTTCAGGATCTTCGTGCCGCGGTCCTTCGACACGCGCCCGCGCACGAGCTGAGGGCGCTCGTCGATGAAGGACGTGCTGAGATCGCCGGCGACGAACGCCGGGTCCTCGAGCACGGCCTGCAGGAAGGAGATGTTCGTCGAGACGCCGCGGATGCGGAACTCGGCCAGGGCGCGCTTCGAGCGGGCGACGGCCGACGGGTAGTCGCGGGCACGGCAGGTGAGCTTCGCGAGCATCGAGTCGAAGTGCGGGCTGATCTGCGCACCGGGGTTGATGGTGCCGCCGTCGAGGCGGATGCCCGCGCCGCCCGGCGAGCGGTAGGTCGTGATCTTGCCGGTGTCGGGGCGGAAGCCCGCGGTGGGGTCTTCGGTCGTGATGCGGGTCTGCAGTGCGGCGCCGCGCAGCCGGATGTCGCCCTGCTCGAGCCCGAGCTCGGCGAGCGTCTCGCCTGCGGCGATGCGCATCTGCGAGACCACGAGGTCGACGTCGGTGACCTCTTCGGTGACCGTGTGCTCGACCTGGATGCGCGGGTTCATCTCGATGAAGACGTGTTCGCCCGCTCGCTCGCCCGCGGTGTCGAGCAGGAACTCGACCGTGCCGGCGTTCACGTAGCCGATGGACTTGGCGAACGCGATCGCGTCGCGGTAGAGCGACTGGCGGATCTCGTCGGAGAGGTTCGGCGCCGGGGCGATCTCGATGACCTTCTGGTGACGACGCTGCACCGAGCAGTCGCGCTCGAAGAGGTGCACGGTCTCGCCCGTGGCGTCGGCCAGGATCTGCACCTCGATGTGGCGCGGGCGCAGCACCGCCTGCTCGAGGAACATGGTGGGGTCGCCGAATGCGCTGTCGGCCTCGCGCATCGCCTCTTCGAGCGAGCCGCGCAGGTCGTCCTTCGTGTTCACACGGCGCATGCCGCGACCGCCGCCGCCGGCGACGGCCTTGGCGAAGATCGGGAATCCGATGTCATCGGCCTGGGCGACGAGCGCCTCGACGTCGCGCGAGGGCGGCGTGGACTTCAGCACGGGAACGCCGGCGGCGATGGCGTGCTCCTTGGCCGTGACCTTGTTGCCGGCCATCTCGAGCACGCGGGTCGGAGGGCCGATGAAGGTGATGCCGGCCTCGGCCGAGGCCTGGGCGAGTTCGGGGTTCTCGGAGAGGAATCCGTAGCCCGGGTAGATCGCGTCGGCGCCGGACTCCTTCGCGACGCGGATGATCTCGGACACGTCGAGATAGGCACGCACCGGATGACCCGGCTCACCGATCTGGTACGCCTCGTCGGCCTTCAGGCGGTGCAGCGAATTGCGATCCTCGAAGGGATACACCGCAACGGTCTTCGCACCGAGTTCGACGGCCGCCCGGAACGCCCTGATGGCGATCTCTCCGCGGTTGGCTACCAGGATCTTCGAGAACATGCAGGCCTTTCGGTGGGGGTTTCCGCACAGCGAACGTTTAGGTTTCGCCCAAGCAATAGAGGTAGCGTATCTGTTCGTGCACGTACTCAGCGTCAGTTCCCTCAAGGGCGGTGTCGGCAAGACGACCGTCACCCTCGGACTGGCGTCGGCGGCGTTCGCCCGCGGCGTCCGAACCCTCGTCGTCGACCTCGATCCGCAGTCCGACGTCTCCACCGGCATGGACATCCAGGTCGGCGGCCACCTCAACGTGGCCGACGTGCTCGCCTCCCCCAAGGAGAAGATCGTCCGCTCGGCGATCGCGCCGAGCGGTTGGGCCCGCTCGAACCCGCAGTCGACCATCGACGTCATGATCGGCAGCCCGTCGGCGATCAACTTCGACGGGCCGCATCCCTCGATCCGCGACATCTGGAAGCTCGAGGAGGCCCTCGCCAACGTCGAGGCCGACTACGAGCTCGTGCTCATCGACTGCGCGCCCTCGCTGAACGCGCTCACGCGCACCGCGTGGGCCGCGAGCGACCGCGTCGCGGTGGTGACCGAACCCGGCCTCTTCTCGGTGGCCGCCGCCGACCGCGCGCTCCGCGCGATCGAGGAGATCCGCCGGGGTCTCTCCCCTCGCCTGCAGCCGCTCGGCATCATCGTCAACCGCGCACGCGTGCAGTCCCTCGAGCACCAGTTCCGCATCAAGGAGCTGCGCGACATGTTCGGCCCGCTCGTGCTGTCTCCGCAGCTGCCCGAGCGCACCTCGCTCCAGCAGGCGCAGGGCGCGGCGAAGCCGCTGCACATGTGGCCGGGCGAGAGTGCAGAAGAGATGTCGTCGAACTTCGACCAGTTGCTCGAGCGGGTGCTGCGCACCGCCCGCATCGGCGACTACTCCAACGCCCCGCTCGAACTCGAGACGCCCGCGCACTGACCCGGTCGAGCCGATCCGCATCCCACTCGGATGCCCGGACTCGACGCTCCGCGCACGATCGGTCGCCACGATCGGATGCCGCGAACGCACCGAGGCGCGACCTCGAATGACGGGCTCCGCCTCAGCGGGGTCGTGCGTGCGGACGTGGACCGCTAGGAGATGCGGCGCGACTTCGCGCCGCGGCGCGCGGCGAGCTCGTCCATGGGGTCGGCCGGCTGCGTGTCGAGCTCGACGAGCGAGTTCTCGACCTCGCGCAGCACCTTGCCGACGGCGATGCCGAAGACGCCCTGGCCGCGATTGACGAGGTCGATGACCTCGTCGTCGGAGGTGCAGAGGTAGACGCTGGCGCCGTCGCTCATGAGCGTCGTCTGCGCGAGGTCCTGGATGCCGGACTCGCGGAGCTGCGTGACGGCCGTGCGGATCTGCTGCAACGAGATGCCGGTGTCGAGCAGTCGCTTGACGAGCTTCAGCACGAGGATGTCGCGGAACCCGTAGAGCCGCTGCGACCCGGACCCGGCCGCTCCGCGCACGGTGGGCTCGACGAGCTGCGTGCGAGCCCAGTAGTCGAGCTGACGGTAGCTGATGCCGGCCGCGCGTGCGGCGACCGCGCCGCGATACCCGGTGCCGTCGTCGTGTTCGGGCATGCCGTCGGTGAAGAGGAGTCCGAGGTCGTAGCGGTCGCGCTCGCTCCGGTCGAGCTCACTCATGCGATCCCCTCACTCTCGGCCTCTCACCCCGTCGGGGCATCGTCCACGCTACCGAGCGGAGAGGGCCGAACCAAACACATCGGGCCGAACGTCACGGCGTGTCGCGAGGGTCTTCGGCAGATGCTCAGTGCGCGAGCCTCGCGAGCGCGGAACGCACGGCCTCCGCCCGCACGGTCTCGAGCTGCGACGCGAGCTCGGCCGCCCGTTCGGAGACGCGCGCCTTGCCGGCGGCGTCGGGGCGACGCGATGGCGCGAGCGCCCGCTCGATGAGGGCCGCGTCGCGCTCGGCGGCGGCCCGCAGGCCGCGCAGGTGCCGCGGTTCGATGCCCACCTCGCGAAGCGTCGTGAGCGCCTTGAGCACGCCGAGCGCCTCTTCGTCGTAGGGCTCGGCCGGCGAGATGAGCGATGCGGAAACGGCCTCGTCGAGCAGGCCGCGCGGCGCGCGCGCGGCCGCGATGAGCTCGTCGCGCGCGAATCGACGGGCGCCGAGGAATCCGCGCGCGTCGGTCGCGCCGGGCAGCGCCGGCGTCTCGCCTGCGTCGATCGCCTCGAGATGCGCGCGGATGACCTTCAGCGGGAGGTAGTGGTCGCGTTGCATCGACAGCACGAGCGTGATGCGATCGACGTCGGCCGTCGAGAACTTGCGATACCCCGCCGCGGTGCGTGCGGGGAAGACGAGGCGCTGCTCCTCGAGGAATCGGAGCTTCGACGGGGTCAGGTCGGGGAACTCCGGCTGCAGCCGCGCGAGGACCTGACCGATGCCGAGCAGTGGGGCCTGGCCGCTCGCGTGCGCAGGGGCGGCGTGGCCCGACACTAGCTGCTCGCCAGCGGTGCCAGGTCGCGACGCGATGCGTAGAACGTGAGCCGGAACTTGCCGATCTGCACCTCGGCGCCGTCGCTCAGCAGCGCGGTCTCGATGCGGACGCCGTCGAAGTAGGTGCCGTTCAGCGAGGAGAGGTCTTTCACCTCGAACGCGGTGCGATGCCGGTGGAACTCGGCGTGACGCCGGGACACGGTGACGTCGTCGAGGAAGATGTCGGCGTCGGGGTGCCGGCCGACGGTCGTCACGTCGGTGTCGAGGAGGAAGCGAGCACCGCTGTTGGGCCCGCGGCGCACGATGAGCAGCGCCGACCCGGACGGCAGCGCCGCGATCGCCTCCTGCTCTTCGGCCGTGATGTCGGCGTCGACCAGGGAGAGCTGCGCGGCAGCCTCGCGGCTGAAGCCGATCGTCGTGCCGGCCGTGTTGCTGTCGCCGAACTCGCCGTTCGATGTCGTGCGGTCGCCCTCAGCGCCGCCTGCCTGTGTCATGTCGGTATCCGCCACGCTAGCCTCCCTGTTCAAGCGTATCCGATCGGGACTCATCCGACACCAGTGGAATGCGGATGACTCGTGCCGTCTCGATCGCATAGATGATGCCCGCCCACCAGTAGAGGAAGGCGCCCCAGATCGTGATGGCCCAGCCGATCGGGGCGCTCACCGGCTGCACTGCCGGGAACGCGAGGCCGAGCATGATGACGGGCAGCCCGAAGAACAGGGCGAACGTGGCGACCTTGCCGAGCTGATGCACCGGCAGCGGGCCGTAGCCGTGGTTGGCCAGGACCACGCCGAGGATGAGCAGGAAGACGTCGCGCGCGACGATGACGACCACGATCCACCAGGGCACGAGTGAGTTCGCGGCGAGGCCGACGAGCGCGGCGAAGATGTACAGGCGGTCGGCCGCGGGGTCGAGGAGCTGCCCCAGCCTCGTGATCTGGTTCAGGCGCCGCGCGAGGTATCCGTCGAGCAGGTCGCTGAGGCTCGCGGCGACCAGGATGACCAGCGCGGCGACGTACGAGCCGTCGATGACCGCCCACAGGAAGAAGGGCACGAGCACGAGCCGGAGCATGCTGAGGAGGTTCGGGATCGTCCAGATCTCCGTTCCGACCGCCCCCGCGCTCCGCCCAGCCACGATTCGATCCTATCGACCCGTAGAATCGCGCCATGACTCCCCTCGCCGTGTGTCTGGTGCTCTTCGCCCTCGTGACCGCCGGAACCTGGATCATGTCGGTCATCACGCACGAGTACTCGTGGGTCGATCGCATCTGGTCGATCGTGCCGGTCGCCTACGTCTGGGTGTTCGCCGTCGCGGGCGGATTCGACGCGCGACTCGTGCTGATGGCCGTGCTGGTCACCGCGTGGGGCGCCCGCCTGACGTTCAACTTCGCGCGCAAGGGCGGGTATCGTCCGGGCGGCGAGGACTACCGCTGGGCGATCCTGCGCGAGCGGATGCCTCGACCGGCGTTCGCGGCGTTCAACCTGTTCTTCATCTCGATCTACCAGAACGCGCTGATCCTGCTGTTCTGCCTCCCGGCGCTGACGGTGTACGAGTCCGCTCGACCGGCGCTCGGCGCGTGGGACCTCGTCGTCGCGGCCGTGTTCCTCGCCTTCCTGGTCGGCGAGACGGTCGCCGACCAGCAGCAGTGGCGATTCCATCAGTGGAAGGCGGCCGAGCGGGCCGCAGGCCGCACACCGGCCCCGGGGTTCCTGCAGACGGGCCTGTTCGCCGTGTCGCGGCATCCGAACTTCTTCTTCGAACAGGCGCAGTGGTGGGCGTTCTACGGCTTCGCCGTGGTCGCCACGGGCGTGTGGCTGCAGTGGAGCATCGCCGGCGCGGTGCTGCTCACGCTGCTGTTCATCGGGTCGACCGTGTTCACCGAGTCGATCTCGCGCGGCAGGTACCCCGAGTACGACGCGTACCGGGCGCGCACCTCCCCCATCGTGCCGTGGTTCCCGCACGCCGTGCACGCCGACGAGACGGCGACCGCCGCACGCGGCTGAGCCTTCGGTTCAGAGACGCTCGCGGAGCGCGGGCCAGGCCTCGGCGAACCGCGGATGCAGCGGCAGCGCCTCGACCTCGTCGACGGGCACCCACGCCAGCGCGATCGATTCCGGGTCGCTCACGACGGGCTCGAACCGGCGATCGGCGTCGGCGACGACCGTCGTGTACGACCAGTAGCCGAGGTCGAGCACGCTCGTGTAGCGCACTGCGAGCGTGTCGGGCGGGACCCCGGCCTCCTCGCCGGCTTCGCGTACGGCCGCCTCGAGCGGGGTCTCGCCTTCGTGGCGCGCGCCGCCCGGCATGCCCCAGGTGCCGCCGAAGTGGCTCCAGACCGCCCGGTGCTGCAGCAGGACCTCGCCCTGGGGGCTCACGACGAGGAGCCCGGCCGCACCGAATCGCCCCCAGTACCGTGCACCGTCGGGCCCTTCGACCCAGCCGTCGCCGCTCGTTCCGCTCATGCCTCCAGCATGACGTACGCGCCCCGGCGGGTCGTCACGGAGCGTCTTCGGGCGGGGCGACCGCATCGGCGAGGTCGTCGAGGAATCGGATGATCACGGCCTGCTGGGCCTCGTCGTAGGAGTCGGCGACGCGCTGCAGCCGTTCGTGCATGCGGCCGAGCGTCCGCCTGATGCGGTCATGCGCTCCCGGGAGCGTCTGCAGGAGCAGGATCCGGCGGTCGGTGGGGTGCGGGATCCGCGTGAGGTCGCCGCTGCCCACGAGGCGCGCGACGAGCTTGACGGTCGCCGCGGTCGTGATGCCGAGCTCTCGGGCGAGGCCCGCGCTCGTGGCCGACCGCCCCGACCGCTCCTCGCCGATGATCCAGCGCAGGGCGGCGACGTCGGTGTCGCCCATGTCCATGTCGATCCGGAGGCGCCGGCGCATCTCGGCTTCGGCCGCGCGATGGCGGCGCACCGCCTCGAGGACCGCCACGGTCGAGGCATCCGCCGTCGCGAACCAGTAGCGATCGGCGTTCGAACTTTCGGTGGTTCCGGTGGGCACGCGCCAATGCTAGCGTTCATGTCACTAACCAAGTTAGCGATATCTGGGAGTGAGCATGACCGACACGATCGATCTCAGGGAATTCGTCGACGATGACGTCGTCCTCCTCGACGAGGCGGGCGAGCCGATCGGCCGGGTGGCGAAGAGCGCCGCCCACGGCCCCGACACCGCCCTGCACCTCGCCTTCTCCTGCCACGTGCTGAACGCGGCGGGCGAGGTGCTCGTCACCCGGCGGGCCCTGACCAAGCAGGCATGGGCGGGCGTGTGGACCAACTCGTTCTGCGGGCATCCTCGCCCGTCGGAACCGCTGCTCGCGGCCGTGCGGCGGCGGGCGGAGTTCGAACTCGGCCTCGAACTCGACTCGATCGAACTCGCCCTGCCCACCTTCCGCTACCGCGCGGTCGACGCCGACGGCACGGTCGAGAACGAGATCTGCCCGGTCTACCTCGCGACCGCCTCCGGCGAGCCCGAGCCGAACCCGCGCGAGGTCGTCGACCACGTCTGGGTGCGCCCCGACGAGCTCCGCCGTGCCATCGACGCCGCCCCATGGGCGTTCAGCCCCTGGCTCGCGCTCCAGGCCGACCAGCTGGAGCTCTACCGTGCCTGACGTCATCGACGCGGCCATCGAGGTCGAACTCGGCGCGATCTTCGCCGACGCCGGCAGACGTGCCGGCGACCTCGACCCCCACTACGCGGCGCTCTGGCGCTCGCTCGCCGATCAGAGCTCGGGCGGCAAGCGCATCCGACCGCAGCTCGTGCGCCTGGCCTACACCGGCTTCGGCGGCGATGACGACGCACTGGCGACGCGGGTGGCCGTCGCCTTCGAGCTGCTGCACACGGCCTTCCTGATCCACGACGACGTCATCGACCGCGACACCGTTCGTCGCGGCGACCCGAACATCGCCGCGGACTTCGCCGCACGCGCCATCCGGCACGGCGCCGACGAACGCATGAGCGGCATCTGGGGCGAGACGGCGGCGGTGCTCGCCGGCGACCTCGCGCTCAGTCGCGCCCACCGCGAGATCGCACTGCTGCCCGTCGACGCGCAGCGTCGGGCACGGCTGCTCGACATCCTCGACCGAGCGGTGTTCGTGTCGGCCGCCGGCGAGCTCGCCGACGTCGTCAACGCGGGCGGGGTCGGGCCGACGAGCATGTCGCGCGTGCTCGCGACGCTCGAGCAGAAGACCGCGGTGTACTCGTTCGAGTGCCCGCTCGCCGCCGGTGCGGTGCTCGCCGATGCGCCACCCGCGGCGATCGCGGCCCTCGAACGATTCGGGCGGTTCGTCGGCGTGGCCTTCCAGATCACCGACGACGTGCTCGGCGTCTTCGGCGACCCGGCCGTCACCGGCAAGTCCGCCTCCTCCGATCTCCGGGAGGGCAAGCGCACCGCGCTCATCGCACATGCGGCGACGACCGCCGAGTGGCCCCTGATCGCGGCGGGCCTCGGCGACCCGTCGCTCGAGGAGGCCGACGCCGAGCGCATGCGCTCGGCCCTCCGCGACTGCGGCGCCCTCGACGCCGCGGTTCGGCTCGCTGAAGAGCAGGTCACGCTCGCCATGTACGAGCTCGAGGCGGCCGACCTGCCCGGCGACCTCGCGGGCGGGCTCGGGGCGATCGCGCGGCGCGCCGTGGAGCGTGCGCGATGAGGGCCGGACCGAGCCTGCTCGAACGCTACGACGAGACCGCGGTCGCGAGCGCCGCGACGGTCATCGGCCGCTACTCGACGTCGTTCGGCGCCGCGGCCCGCATGCTCGATCCGGCGACGAGGCGGGGCATCCGCTCGATCTACGCGCTCGTGCGCGTCGCCGACGAACTCGTGGACGGAACGGCGGATGCCGCGGGGCTGACGCCGCCCGAGCAGCGGTGCCTGCTCGACGAGCTCGAGTCGGAGACCGAGGCGGCCATGCTCTGCGGGTACTCGACGAACCTCGTCGTGCACGCATTCGCGCGCGTTGCGCGGGCCTCGGGCATCGACCTGACGCTCACCCGCCCGTTCTTCGCATCGATGCGCCGCGACCTGGACCCCTCGCCGATCCGCGAGGGGGAGGTCGCCGCGTACATCCACGGCTCGGCCGAGGTCGTCGGGCTCATGTGCCTCGCGGTCTTCCTGGCGGCCGAGCCCCGCGATCCCGCCCGACGGAGGCGACTGGAGGCCGGTGCGGTGCACCTCGGTGCCGCGTTCCAGAAGATCAACTTCCTGCGCGACCTCGACACGGACTGGCGAACGCTCGGCCGGAACTACTTCCCGTGGTGCGACCCCGAGGGCTTCACCGAGGCCGACAAGGCACGCATCCTCGACGACATCGATCACGACCTCGATCTCGCGGCCGCGTCGATGCCCGAGCTGCCGCGGCGCGCGCGGGTCGCCGTGCAGACGGCGCACGGCCTGTTCGCCGAGCTCTCGCTGCGCTGCAGGGACACCCCGGCCGCTCGGCTCATGACGACCCGCATCCGGGTTCCCGACACCGTCAAGCTCGTGATCGTCCTGCGGTCGGTGGCCGGCTCCATGCCCGTCACGAGGGGTCGTGCGCGATGATCGACGGTTCGGAACGGATCGTGGTCATCGGCGGCGGCATCGCCGGGCTCGCGGCATCCGCCCTGCTGGCCCGCGACGGGCATCGCGTGACGCTGCTCGAGGCACGGGACGAGCTCGGCGGGCGGGCGGGGTCGTGGTCGCGCGACGGGTTCCGGTTCGACACCGGGCCGTCGTGGTACCTGATGCCCGAGGCCTTCGAGCACTTCTTCCGGCTCTTCGGCACGAGCGCCGCCGAGCAGCTCGACCTCACGCGGCTCGACCCCGGCTACCGGGTCTACGCCGACGGGTACGACGACGCGATCGACCTGCGGGGCTCGCGGCGCGAGAACGTCGAGCTGTTCGAGTCGATCGAGCCGGGTGCCGGCGCGGCGCTGGGACGCTACCTGGATTCGGCGTCGTCGACGTACGACATCGCCATGCGGAGGTTCCTGTACACGAACTTCGACGGCGTTCGCGGCCTGCTCGCTCCCGAGGTGCTGCGCGGTACGGGACGGCTCGCGCACCTCCTGACGACCTCGCTCGAGCGCTTCGCGGCGCACTCGGTGCAGGATCGCCGCCTCCGCCAGGTGCTCGGGTACCCCGCCGTGTTCCTCGGGTCGTCGCCGTCGGCGACCCCCGCGATGTACCACCTCATGAGCCACCTCGACCTCGAGCAGGGCGTGTTCTACCCCCAGGGCGGCTTCGCGGCCGTGATCGACGCCATCGCCGCGATCGCCGCCGAGGCCGGTGTCGATCTCGTGACCGGGGCGCGGGTGGACGCGATCGAACTCACCGACGATGCGGAGCCGGCGGTCACGGGCGTGCGCTTCCACGACGCGGGAGGCGCCGTGCACCGCGTGCCCGCGCACCGCGTGGTCTCCGCCGCCGACCTGCATCACACCGAGACCGCCCTGCTGCCCCCGCATGCGCGCACCCACCCCGAGTCGTGGTGGCGCCGCCGCACGTCGGGGCCCGGCGCCGTGCTGGCGATGCTCGGCGTGCGCGGCGAGGTGCCGGGGCTCGCGCATCACACGCTCTTCTTCACCGAGGACTGGCGCGAGAACTTCGGCCGCATCTTCGGTGCGGAACCGTCCATTCCCGACCCCGCATCGTTCTACGTCTGCCGGCCCAGCGCGACGGATGCCTCGGTCGCACCGCCCGGCGACACGAACCTGTTCGTGCTCGTGCCCGTGCCGGCCGACGTCGGCATCGGCCGCGGCGGCGAGGACGGTCGCGGCGATGCGCTCGTCGAGGCGACGGCCGATCGCGCGATCGCCCGCATCGCGGTGGCGACGGGCGTCCCGGATCTCGGCGAGCGCGTCGTCGTGCGGCGCACGGTCGGTCCGGCCGACTTCGCGACCGAGCTGAACTCGTGGCGCGGCGGGGCGCTCGGGCCCGCGCACACACTGCGGCAGAGTGCGTTCCTGCGCGGCTCGAACCGATCCCGCCGGGTGCGCGGCCTGCTCTACGCGGGTGGCACGAGCGTTCCGGGAATCGGCCTGCCGATGTGCCTGATCAGCGCGGAGAACGTCGTGAAGCGCGTGCGCGGCGACCGATCGTCGGGGCCGTTGCCGGAACCGGGGCCGCCGGATCCCGGGGCGGGCGCCGGGGCCGGGGTCGGCCTTCGCGCCGACGCCCGCGTGCGAGGCATCCGCTCGAGGGAGGGCGCGTGATCGGCTTCACCTACCTCACCCTGCTGCTCGTCTCGATCGCGGCGATCGCGGCGATCGACGTGCGCTGGCGACTCGCGTTCCGGCGCGCGCCGCTGGCCTCGACGATCGCCGTCGCCTGCGGCACCGCGCTGCTCCTGGCGTGGGACCTCGCCGGCATCGGCTTCGGCGTGTTCTTCCGCGGGGAATCGGCGTTCGCGACCGGGCTGCTGCTCGCGCCCGAGCTGCCGATCGAGGAACCCGTCTTCCTCCTCTTCCTCTGCCAACTCGCGCTCGTCTCGGTGCTCGGCGTCGAGCGGCTGCTCGAACGCCGTGCGCGGGCGGACGGGGGCGGGGCAGCCGTCGTCGCGGCATCCGATTCGGGGGTGCGCTCATGACCTACCTGCTCATCTGCCTGCCGTTCCTCGCGGTGTCGGCCCTCGTCGCGGTCGTCGCGACGGGGCGGATGCCGCGGGCCGCCCGCCGTCGCCGGTGGTCCGCGCTCGGCATCGCCGCCGTGCTGCTCGTGGCGCTCACGGCGGTGTTCGACTCGGTGATGATCGCCGCCGGGCTCTTCGGCTATGCCGACGGCACGAGGCTCGGCACGACGGTGTGGCTCGCCCCCGTCGAGGACTTCGCCTACCCGCTCGCGACGGTGCTGCTCGTACCGGCGGTCTTCTCGCTCGCGAGGCGACGCATCGAGACGGGCGTCGAGACGGGCACCCCGACCGTCGGGGAGCCGACCCGATGACCGGCCCGGCCCGCACCGCCCCGGCCACGCGCCTCGGCAGGGTCCTGCTCTCGAGCCGGCCGGTCAGCTGGATCAACACCGCGTTCCCGTTCGCGGCCGCGTACCTGTTGACGACGGGAACGGTCGGCCTGACCTTCGTGATCGGCACGCTGTTCTTCCTGATCCCGTACAACCTGCTCATGTACGGCGTGAACGACGTCTTCGACTACGAGTCCGACCTGCGCAATCCGCGTAAGGGCGGGGCCGAGGGCGCCGTGCTGGATCCGTCGCTGCACCGGGCCGTCGTCTGGGCGGGGGTTCTCACGGCGACCCCGTGCCTCGTCGTGCTCGTGTGGTCGGCCGGCACGCGGCATCCGCTCTCGTGGGTCGTGCTCGCGGCGAGCCTGTTCGCGGTGTTCGCGTACTCCGTGCCCGGGCTGCGCTTCAAGGAGCGGCCCGTGCTCGACTCGGCGACCTCGAGCTTCCACTTCGTGAGCCCCGCCCTCTACGGGCTCGCCGTGGCCGGGGCGGTCATGACGCCGCAGCTCGGCGCCCTGCTCGTCGCCTTCTTCTGCTGGGGCATGGCCAGCCACGCCTTCGGCGCCGTGCAGGACGTCGTGCCCGACCGCGAGGCCGGCATCGACTCGATCGCCACGGCGTTCGGCGCCCGCGCGACCGTGCGCGTCGCGCTCGGTCTCTGGGCTGCAGCGGGGATGCTCATGCTCGCGACCGCGTGGCCGGGGCCACTCGGCGCGCTGCTCGTGCTGCCCTACCTCGTCGCGGCCTGGCCGTACCGATCGATCTCCGACGCGCGTTCCGGCGAGGCGAATCGCGGATGGCGGCACTTCATCGCGCTGAACTACGCGGTCGGATTCCTCGTGACGATGCTGCTCATCTGGTGGGCGGCCGTGCGCGCGTAGGCTGAGCGCATGCCCGCGCCAGGAGACTCCCCCGTGCGCATCGACGCGTGGCTGTGGGCCGTGCGGCAGTTCAAGACGCGTTCGGCCGCGACGGCCGCATGCCGTGCCGGACATGTGCGCGTCAACGGCGAGCGGGCGAAGGCCGCCCAGACCGTGCGCCCGGGCGACGAGGTGCGCGTGCGCGTCGAGGGCTTCGACCGTCACCTCATGGTGCGGCTGACGCTCGTGAAGCGCGTGTCGGCCACCGTCGCCGCGACCGCGGTCGAGGACCGCACTCCCCCGCCGCCGCCCCGCGAGAGCGTGCCAGTCGTGCCGGTGCGAGACCGTGGTGCCGGCCGGCCGACGAAGCGCGAGCGGCGAGACCTGGAGCGCCTGCGCGGGCGCGACGGCTGACGCCGCGAGTCGACACCGCGACGGCCGATGGGACGACGGCGTAGCCTGAGGCCATGGAGAGATCGTTCACCCACGAACCGGATGCCGACCGCTACGTGCTGCGGTTGAACGACGAGATCGCGAGCGTGCTCGACTACCGCGTGCTCGGCGACGCCGTCGCCATGACCCGGGCCTTCACGAACCCGCCGTATCGCGGATCCGGGTACGCGGGCGAGCTCGTGGCGTTCGCCGTCGACGATGTCGAGGCGAATTCGTCACGGCATGTCGTGCCGAGCTGCTGGTACGTGGCCGAGTGGTTCGACCGGCATCCCGAACGCGCAGCACTGCTCCGCCCGCGCACGGCCTGAGCGGCGGCGACTGGCGGAGCAGGACGAGCCCGCGAGTCCGATTCAGGTCCGAATCAGTACCAGTTGACCGACTGCGAGTGCGACCACGCGCTGCAGGGCGATCCGTAGGAGCCGGCGATGTAGCCGAGGCCCCACTTGATCTGCGTCGCGGCGTTGGTCTCCCAGTCGGCGCCGGCCGAGGCCATCTTGCTGCCGGGCAGCGACTGCGGGATGCCGGTCGCACCGCTCGAGCCGTTGTAGGCCGTGTACGACCAGCCGGACTCCTTCGCCCAGAGGCTGTCGAGGCACTGGAACTGGTCGTCGCCCCAGCCGTACATCGATGCCGCGAGCGAACGCGCGCTGGCGCGGGCGCCGTCGGGCGTGTTCGCGTTCGCGAGCGCCTCCGCGGCCTCGGCGGCGGCCTGGGCGGCCGCGGCCGCCTCGGCCTTCTCGTACGCCGACATGTCGGCCGCGGTCTTGGCGGCCGCCGCCTTCGTCTCCTTGGTGAGGTCGGCCACCGCGTCGGTCGGGATGTCCTCGTAGTCGCTCAGCGAGGCGACGGAGGCCGCGAGCGCGGACGCGTCGACCTTGCCGTCGGCCTTCGCGAGGGTCTCGTTCGCCATCGTGATGGTGTCCGCGGCCTGGGCCTTCACCTTGGCGGCGGCGATGCCGCTGTAGACGCCGAGGTAGTCGGTGCTGAGCCCGCTCGCGTTGGTGAGCTGGGCGGTCGCCTGGGCGCGAGCATCCGCCTCGAAGGCGTTCTGCACGGCGAAGCCGGTGCCGGCGACGAGGCCGACGGCGAGCACGGCGCCCGCGGCGATGAAGCGGCGGCGGCCGACGCGGCGCGAGCGGATGCTGCGGCGGGGGTGCGAGTCTGCGGTGGTATTCGAGCGTTCTTCTGACGGTGAGTTCGTGGTGGGGCGCATGAATCCTGTTGCTCGGGGATGGGGGGAAACGGGGGTGGGCGCCGCCGAGCGCGGGCACAAGACAGAGACTCTGCCGAGTGTTTCTGTACAGATCCTCACTTCTGCCTGTGCGGAGCATGACCGAGACCTCTCGCGCCCCGGAATACTGGGGGCATGGCGCAAACCTCCGAATCCTCTGAGTTCCCGGCCTCCGGCAACCGTTGTCCGTGTACGAGCGGCCTCACGTTCGGGGAATGCTGCGGCCGATGGCTCGTCGGGTCCGCCGTCGCGCCGACCGCCGCACAGCTCATGCGCTCGCGCTTCACGGCGTTCGCCGTCGGCGACGCGGGCTACCTGCTCGCGACGTGGCATCCGTCGACCCGGCCCGCCGAGCTGGAGCTCGATGCGACCGTTCGGTGGCAGCGCCTCGACGTCGAGCGCACCGAGGCGGGCGGCCCGTTCGACCGCGAGGGCGTCGTGGAGTTCACCGCGGTCTACCGGCACGACGGCGAGCGCGGCGAGCAGCACGAGGTCAGCACGTTCACCCGCGAGGGCGGGCAGTGGTTCTACGTGGGCGCGATCGGCTGAGCCGGGCTCAGGCGTCCTCGATGCTCCCCTGCTCGAGCGGACGCCCGTCGAGTGCCGCGTACACGCGTTCGGCCGCACCGACGAGCCCCGCGACCGGGAACGGCCACTCGTCGTGCCGCTCGAGTGCCTCGGCCTCGCTCAGTCCCGCGGCGTGCGCGGCCGCGAGCCGGTCGGCGATGCGGCGCAGGTCGGCCGCCTGCCGCGCGACGAACCCGGGGTCGACCACGCCGCCGTGGCCCGGCACGACGAGGTCGCCGGGGCGCATCTGGGCCAGGAGCGCATCGAGCACGTCGGGCCAGCCGAGCGGGTAGCTGCCGGAGCCGTACATCGGCGGCCCGGACTCCTCGACGAGGTCGCCCAGGATCCACACGCGCTCGGCCGGGAGGAACACCACCAGGTCGGTGTCGGTGTGCGCCTCGAGCTGCGGACGCAGCTCGACGGCGCGGCCGCCGAGGTCGAGCCTCGTGGGCACGTCGACCGGATGCGTCGGGGCCACGAGTTCGACCGACTCCCATCGCCGCTCGGGCTCACGGGAGCGATCATCGCGCCAGGCGGCCAGTCGCGGGCCCTCGTACGCCGCGAAGTGCTCCGCGATCGCGGCGTGGCCGTGGATCGCGGCATCCGTCGCCGAACCCGGCCCGAACACCTGGTTGCCGAACGTGTGGTCGAAATGCGCATGCGTGTTCACCAGGCCGACGACCGGAGCGCGGAACCGATCGCGGAGGTCGGCGAGGATCGCCTCGGCCTCGTGGGGGTCTGCGCCCGAGTCGACCACGAGCAGCCCGTCGTCGCCCTCGATGACGACGACCGAGAGATCGAACGCGCCCCCGCGTCGCTGGTGCACGCCGGGCGCGATCAAGGACCAGGTCGACATGCCGCCGAGCCTAGCCGCCTTCGGTCGAGCGGCCGCGACCGGATCGGCCCGCGCGGGCGGTCAAAGGGAATGCAGAGGTTGTCCGCGTACGGTGACTGACGTGAGTTCGAACGACGACGCCGCCGCCCGCGACCTGGCACCGCATGCCCTGACCGAACGGGCCCAGCGGGCGCTCGAGGCCATCGACGGCGGCACGCTCGACGAGATGCGCAGCCTCCGCGACGAGACCGAGCGGTTCATGCTGCGGTACAAGTTCGGCATGGACGAGGTGATCACCAAGCTCTCGATCCTGCGTGAGGAGTTCGGGCAGACGCACGCGTACAACCCGATCGAGCACATCTCGAGCCGGTTGAAGAGCCTCGACAGCGTCATCGAGAAGATGGACCGCAAGGGCATCGAGCCGACGTTCGACGCGATCCGCGAGACCATCACCGACATCGCCGGCGTGCGGGTGACGTGCAGCTTCGTGTCCGACGTGTACCGCGTCGCCGAACTGCTCACCGCCCAGGGCGACATCCGGGTGCTGAAGCAGAAGGACTACATCTCGGAGCCGAAGGCGAACGGATACCAGAGCCTGCACCTCATCGTCGAGGTGCCGGTCTTCCTCTCGACCGGCACGCATCACGTGCCCGTCGAGGTGCAGGTGCGCACGATCGCCATGGACTTCTGGGCGAGCCTCGAGCACAAGATCTACTACAAGTACGATCGCCAGGTGCCGGCCGAGCTGCTCGAGGACCTGACGGATGCCGCGCACACGGCGGCGGAGCTCGATGCGCGCATGGAGCGACTGCACCGAGAACTGCACGGCGGCGGCCCGGCCCGCACCGGGATGAACCGGCCGATCGCGGTCTGAGTCGCACCATCGGGCCGGCGCGAGCGCGCACCCTTTCCAGGTGAGCATTCAGACGATCTCGGCGAGCAGCTCCCGTCCGGCGTCGGTGAGTTTGAGCGAGCGATCGTTCGGGAGCGCGGTCGCCCAGCCACGCTCGAGGAACGTCGTGCGGATCCGGGCGCCGAGCGCTCCGGCGACATGCGGGCGCCGCTCGGTCCAGTCGAGGCATCCGCGCACCGATGGGCGACGGCTCGTCGCATGCCCCGCATCGCTCTGCACGTCGAGCCCGAGGCGGCGCGCGACCGGCCCGTGCGCGGTGACCTCGCCCACGCCGCCCGCGACGAGCGGCGCGATCGATCCCTCGGCGACGAGGGCGTCGGTGATCACGAGCGCCACTCGCCCGGCGAGGTGGTCGTAGCACGATCGCAGCTCGGCGAGCCGCGCGGCCGTCGAGGACTGGGTGAACGAGGTCACCCGCTGCCGAGGCGCGAGGCGCTGCAGCGCCTCGACCGCGTCGGCCACGCTCGCATCGGCCAGGGTGAAGTAGCGGTGCCGTCCGATGCGGCGGTCGACGAGCAGTCCGCCCTCGACGAGTTGCGCGAGATGCGCGCTCGCGGTCGGCGGTCGCACGCCGGCGATCGCCGCGAGCTCGCTCGCCGGGCGAGAACCCCCGTCGAGCAGCGCCACCAGCATCGCCGCGCGCGCCGGCTCGCCCATGAGCCGTGCCGGGTACGAGAGGTCTGCATCGCCGTCCACCGTGCCAGCGTACGCCGACGACGATTCGTTCCAGGGCGAACCTTCACGGGCATAGCGTCGGAGCATGGCCGACACGATCACCGATCCCTCCGACGTGCGACGCATCCTCGCCGATCCCGGACACCGCGTTCCCGAGGCGGATGCCGGGTCCGAGCATGCCGCCGAACGGTTCCGCGCCGCGACCTCGCGGTTCGTCGACGGAGACCGGCACGACGAGCGTCGCGCCCTGATCGAGCAGCGGCTCGCGGCGCTGGATCCCCAGGCCCTGGCGCGAACCGCCGCGCGTCGAACGGCGGCCGCCCGGGAGACTCCGCCGCAGCTGGTCGCACGCACCGTGCCGGTCGCGTGCCTCGCCGAGCACCTCGGCTTCGCGAGCCCCGGCGAGCTCCCCGCGCTCGTCGCCGAGGTCGCCGCGATCTACGCATCCGGTGCTGCGTCGGAGGCCGCCGACGACGCCACGACGCGCGCGATCGACCTCGCCCCGATCCGCGATCCCGAGCTCGCCGTGCAGCTGCTCGTGCAGGCGCACCTCGCGACGGCGGCGCTCATCGACGGCGCCCTGCGGGCGATCGCCGAGCATCCCGGCCTCGGCACGAGGGCCGCACTGCTGCACACGCTGCGACGCGAACCGCCCGTGCCGTCGACCAGGCGCCTGCGCCCCGACGGCGACATCGTGGTCGTGGGCCTCGCCGACACCGGCGCCGACCAGGGCGCGGACGTCATCTCGGACGCGGATGCCGCCCGGTCGACGCTCGCGTTCGGCGCCGGCCCCCGAGCATGTCCGGCCCCGCAGCACGCGCTGGCGATCGCGTCGGCCGTCGTCGACGCGCTCCGTTCGCGGGATGCCCGATGATGACGCCCGACGCGTTCGCCGCGCTGCACCGCCCTGGACGCCCCTTCCTCCTGCCGAACGTGTGGGACCTCGCATCCGCCCGCTGGCTCGCCGCGAGGGGCCACGAGGTCGTCGGCACGACGAGCCTCGGCGTCGCGGTCGAGGCCGGGCTGCCCGACGGCGCAGGTCGCACCGCGGACGCCACGCTGAGACTGGCCGCGGAGCTGACCGGCGCGGGCCTCGGCGTCACCGTCGACATCGAATCCGGCTTCTCCGACGACCCCGCGACCGTCGCCGGGTACGCACGGCGGTTGCACCGGCTCGGCGTGCTCGGCGTGAACCTCGAGGACTCCGATGCGACGGGCCGGCTCGGTGATCCGCTGCTGACGGCCGCGAAGGTGGAGGCGATCGTGGTCGCCGCACCCGGGCTGTTCGTGAACGCCCGCACGGACGCATTCTGGATCGACCACGGCGGCTCGGCACCCGAGCGCGAGGAGATCACCGTCGCACGATCGGCTCGGTACATCGCCGCGGGTGCCTCCGGCGTGTTCGTGCCGGGCGTGATGCCGCTGGATCTCATCGCGCGGCTGGCGGAGCGTGCGGGCGCGCCCCTGAACGTGCTCGTGCAGCCGGGCGTCGCGCTCGAGGACCTCGCGGGCGCGCGCGTGGCAAGGGTCAGCACCGGTTCGCTGCTCTTCCGCAGCACGCTCGGCGCGATCGAGGATGCCCTCGCCCGGGTGCGCGACCCGTCGGTGTCCGCGCCGTCGACCATCCCGTCGTACGGGGAGGTCGCCGACCTCTCGTGAGGTGCCGCGGGCCCGGCTCAGTCGGCGGCAGCGGCGTCGCCGCCGTCCTTGCGCGCGCGACTCGGCTGCACGCGCATCGGCTCGCCCGGCATCTTCGGGAAGTCGGGCGGGAACGGCAACTCGCCCAGCCCGTCGTCGAGGCCGCGCTGCCACCACTCGAGCAGCGTCGTGATGCGGCCGGGATGCTCGTGCATGCCGTGCCATGGGTCGCCCTGCTCGGCCAGCCGTTGCGGCACCGTGCGGATCGTGTGCCGCGTCGGATCGGTGGACTCGAGCTCGCTCCACTCGAGCGGGCAGGACACGGAGGCGTGCGGGAGCGGCCGCGGGCTGTACGCACCCGCCATGGTGCGATCGCGGTTCGCCTGGTTGTAGTCGATGAAGATGCGGTCGCCGCGCTCCTCCTTCCACCAGTTCGTGGTGACCTGCTCGGGCAGGCGAGGTTCGAGCTCGCGGCCGAGCGCGATCACGGCGTGGCGCACGTCGAGGAACTCGTGATCGGGCTCGATGGGGGCGAAGACGTGGATGCCGCGGCTGCCGGAACTCTTCACGAAGGCCGTGAGCCCGACCTCGCCGAGCAGGTCGCGCAGTTCGAGCGCGATCGGCACCGCCTCGGCGAACCCGGTGCCGGGTTGGGGGTCGAGGTCGATGCGCAGCTGATCGGGGTTGTCGGTGTTCTCGGCCCGCGACGCCCACGGGTGGAACACGACCGTGTTCATCTGCGCCGCCCACACGGCCCCTGCGGGCTCGTCGAGCACGAGCTGCGGATGCCGCCGCCCGCTGGGATACGTGACCGTGACCGATCGCACCCATTCGGGCGCACCGCGCGGCGGGTTCTTCGAGAAGAACTGCTCGCCGTCGACGCCCTCGGGGAACCGCTGGAGCGAGACCGGCCGGCCGCCGTTGGCCTCGATGAACGCGGGGCCGACCGCGACGAGGTACTCGGCGAGCTCGAGCTTGGTGATGCCGACCTCGGGCCAGAGCACTCGCCCGGGTGACGAGATGCGCACCTGCCGCTCGCCGTCGGGTGCGGGAACCGTGAGCTGTGCCGCGTCGCCTGCCATGCCAGCGACGCTACTCCACGCCGCCGACGCGTCGCGAGGGCCGACCGGTCGTGCCGATCGAGCCGCGGTGCCGACGTGTCGCGCGCGGCTACCCCTCGGACTTGCGCGCCGCCCGGGCCGCCTCGCGAGCGGCGTCGCGGGCCGCGTCGGCCACCGCGGCCTCCTCGGGCGTGGGCGCCGTGCCGCCGAGGCTCCTCGGCTGCCACCAGGTGCCGGTGCCGTCGACGGGGTACTCGCGCTGCAGGCGGTCGACGAGGCCCTGCAGGCGCTCGCGCAGGCGCTCGGTCACCGTGCGCACGTCTTCATCGGCGCCGACCGTGAGCGGCGATCCGAAGGCGAAGCTCACCGGCACGCCGAAGCGCTCGAAGAAACCGACCCGGTGGCCCTTCGTCAGCAGGCGATGACCGCCCCAGACCGCGACCGGGATGATCGGCACGCCGGCCTCGGCGGCCAGGCGCACGGCACCCGTCTTCAACTCGCGAACCGTGTACGACGCGCTCACGCCCGCCTCGGGGAACACGCCGAGCAGTTCGCCGTCGCGCAGCGCCTCGACGGCCTTCGCGTAGGCGGCGGCGCCGGCCTTCATGTCGACGGCGATGTGGCGCATGCCGCGCATGAGCGGACCGGTGACGGCCGAGTCGAAGACGCTCTGCTTGGCCATGAAGCGGATGCGCCGTCGGTTCGCGAGCCACGTGACCCATTCGACGAGGGCGAACTCGAGGTATCCGAAATGCGTCATCGCGAGCACCGCGCCGCCCGTGACGGGCACATGCTCCACGCCGATGACGCGGCGCTTGAGACCCAGGAACCCGAAGAGACCGCGACCGGCGACGATGGCCGTGCTGTAGATCGGTTCGCTGGCACGTCGTCGGGTCATGGGAACAGCGTACGGCCGGCCACTGTGGAGCGACTGTGCGATGTCATGATCTCGACGACGCGTCGTGAACGACGGGCCGGAGCCGGAACAGCCGCACCGTCCGGCCCGAGTCGCGCTCGTAGCCGCGGTACCCGGGCCATTGCGACTCGATCCTCGACCAGGCGAGCTCGCGTTCGTCGGGGTCGGCGATGAGCTCGGCACGCACGCGCAGCTCGCGCCCCCGCACGGTGATCGAGGCATCCGGATGTCGAAGCAGGTTGTAGGTCCAGCCCGGATGCCGTTCCTGCGCGAACGTCGTGCCCGCGACGATCGCGCGTCCTCGACCGTCTGGCGTGTACATGAGGTAGCTGTCGCGCGGCTCCCCCGTCTTCGCGCCCGTCGTGTGCAGCACGAGCGACGGCACCAGCAGTCCGCTGAGCTGCACGCGACCGCCGGAGACCGCGCGCACGAGGCGTTCGAGGGGCGGCAGCAGTACGGGCCCGAGGGCGCGGAAGAGCCGCGTCCGCGTCAGCGGGGCGACCGTCGATCGCACGAATGCGAGCACGGACGTCATGGGCGGCCCCCGTCGCCGGGCCCGCCCGTGGCCGCTGCGCGTTCCGCCTCGACGGCCTCTCGGGCCGCGACGAGTTCGGTCGAGGCATCCGCGGCACGCCGCTCGGCCCGTCGCAGGCGCCGGATCGCGACCGTCGGGGCTCCATGCCGTGCGCGCACCCGGTCGTGCTCCTCGTCGACCCCGGTGATGATGTACGCGGCGGCGATGAGGATCACCTGGCTCGACAGGTTCAGCCAGAGCAGCAGCGCGATCAGCGAGCCGAACGAGGCCAGCAGCGGGTTGCTCGTCGCCCCGCCGATGAACAGGCTCGACAGTTGCTGCAGCACGGTGAGCCCCAGCCCGCCGATGAGCGCCCCGCCCCAGAGCGAGCGAGCACTCGGGCGAAGGCCGGAGAGCAGCCGGAACATCGCCGCGACCACGAGCGTGTCGATCGCGAAGATCACGAGCACCGAGACGAGTCTCGTCGTCAGCTCGTACCCGCCGTCGGCGGTGGACAGGCCGATCCAGCCGAACAGGCTCTCGATCGCGGTCGTGCTGAAGAAGGTCACCGCCGCGGCCGCGGCGAGCGCGGCGCCGAATCCGATCGCGAGCGCGAGGTCGCGCAGGAGGACCCACAGGAAGAACGTCTGGGAGTCGGGCTGGTCGCCGAGGTTGCGGAGGGCGACGCGCAGGGAGCCGATGGCGCCGATCGCCGCGGTGACGAGGCCGATGAGGGCGATCGCGCCGGCGATGCTGAGCGTGATCGGCTGCACGAGGTCGTCGGGGTCGATGAGGGCGCCCTCGCCGACGAGGCCCGGGATGGCCTGGTCGACGGTCTGGACCAGCGCGTCCATGGCGTCCTGGTTGCCGGCGAGCCAGATGCCCGCGATGGCGAAGCCCAGGAAGACGCCCGCGAACACGGAGAACAGCGTTCGGTAGGTGACGCTGTCGGCGAGGACGGCGCCGTGGTGCTCCATGTAGAGCAGGTAGGCGCGAACGGGCTTCAGCGCGAGCGCCCAGGCGGTGATGCGACGCACGCGCTCGCCGAACGGCACGGAAGTCCCGGTCGCAGCGGCGGTGGGCCGCTCGGTCTCGTCGTCGCCCATGCGGTCAGCGTATCGAGGGCGGATGCCGCGTGCAGGCGCTTGACAGCATCATCGCGTTCTGGCAGCGAAGCGCCGGACGACGGCGAAGGCGCCCCGGCCGATGCCGGGACGCCTTCGTTCGAGCCTGGGTGGTGGACCGGTCGGCTCAGTACCAGCCCTGCGATTCGGAGGTGCTCCATGCACCGCAGGCGCTGCCGTAGCGGCCGGCGATGTAGCCGAGGCCCCACGAGATCTGCGTGGCCGGGTTGGACGCCCAGTCGGCGCCCGCGGAGGACATCTTGCTGCCGGGCAGGGCCTGCGGGATGCCGTAGGCGCCGCTCGGGTTGGAGGCGTACACGTTCCAGCCCGACTCCTTGTTCCAGAGCGCGACGAGGCAGCCGAACTGGTCTTCGCCCCAGCCGTACTGGGCGGCCATCATGTCGCGGGCGATGGCCTGGGCCTCGCTCGGGTTGGACGGGGCGCTCGGTGCGGCGATCGCGCCGCCACCGCCGCCGCCGGAGCCCGAGCTCGCCTCGGCCTCTTCGGCCTCGCGAGCGGCGGCCTCGGCCTCGGCCTTCGCCTTGGCCTCTGCTTCGGCCTTGGCCTTCTGCTCGGCGGCGATGCGGTCGGCCTCGGCGACGGCCTTCTTGACGTCGCCGGTCTGCGCCTTCGCCTTGTCGGCGAGTTCGAAGACCTTGCGCGGGCTGAGCAGGTCGTAGGCGTCGAGGGCGGCCACCGAGGTCGCGAGCGCGGAGGCGTCGGCCTTGCCCTCGGCCGCGGCGATGGCGCCGTTGGCCACGCTGAGCGTGTCCTTCGCCACCTTCTCGGCGCGGACGTCGAGCACGGAGCCGTAGTCGACCTCGCGGTTCTGCACGGAGTCGCGCTCGGCGGCGAGCGCGAGCGCACGCGTCTCGGCGACTCGCGCGGCGGCGGCGTCGGCGTTGCTCTGCACGGCGTAGCCGGAGCCGACGAGGGCGCCGACGGCGACGATGGCGCCTGCGGTGATGAGCGGGGTGCGGAAGCGGTGCGAGGGGGTGGCCAGCTTGCGGGTGCGACGGGTCGCGATCTCGCGCTTCGGTTCGGTCGGAGGAGTGGAGTGAGTCTGGTTCTGCATGTCTTTCACATGGGCGGAACGGCGCACGGGGGTGCGTCGGACCTGACTTGGCGTTCCACGGACGCGGGGGCGGCCGGGCGAAGTCGCCAGTCTGCCGAGAGGTTCTGGACAACCCCTCACCTTTTCCTGTGAATGTCATCCGAATATTGACGATTGCTCATATTCAGCGCTCGGGTTCCTGCTCCACCTGATCGCCCGGGCGCACGTGGAGTTCGAGGCTGATCTGGGTCGCATCGAGCGCGGCGAGGGCCTCGGTGAGCGCGGCCGAGCTGAAGCGCCCCTCGTCACGCTGCGCCCACAGGGCGCGCCGCTGCTCGTCGATGATGCCGAGGCGGAACGCGTACCCGCGCGCCGCCGTTCGGGGGTCGGGAGAGGCCGCCTTCGCCGCCTCGATGCGCGTGCGGGCGATCTCGCGGAGCATGCGGTCCAGCTCCTCCCGGTCCGCATCGATCGCCGCCTGGTCGAGCCGAGCCGGCTTCACCCAGCGCACGAGCATCGGCAGCGTGCCGCCCTGGACGAGGAGCGATGCCGCCGCCACGACGAACGCGACGAACACGAGCAGCGAACGCTCGGGGATGTCGGCGGGAAGCGTCTGCGCCGCGGCGAGCGTGATGGCGCCCCGCATGCCGGCCCAGACGATGACCACGCCTTCGCGCCACCCGAGCGGCTCGGCCGTGAAGTAGTCGATGTCGGCCACCTTGCGGTTGATCCTGCGCCGGAACATCGCGAGCCGATCCTTCGAGACCGGTGGTGCGGCCTTCCCGCCCTGCGGGCCGCCACCACGGGCGAGCCGGAACGGATCGGCCGCATCCGCGCCGTCGAGCCGATCCTGCATGCCCGCGAGTTGATCGCGCAGGCGCACACTGCGGCGAGCGCTGCGACGCTGCAAGCCCAGCGTCGGGAAGACGAAGGCGGCGCGCACCACGATGACCGCCGCGAGCGCGATGCCGGCGAGCATCAGTCCCGCGACGAGGCCCGAACGCCCGCCCTGCACGTCGGAGACGATGGCCGACATCTCGAGTCCCATGACGAGGAAGACCGTGCCCTCGAGGATCAGCTCGACCGTGCGCCACGCCTGGGTGTCGGAGGCGCGGTGCTGCGGCGAGAGGCGCTTGATCGCACCACGTCCGGTGACGAGGCCGGCGACCACCGCCGCGACGAGGCCCGAGGCCCCGAGCGCCTCGCTCGGCACGGAGGCGAGGAACGGCACGGTGAACGAGATGACGGTGTTCACCGTCGGGTCGGTCACGCGCTCGCGCACCCAGAGGTTCAGCTTTCCGACCACGAATCCGATCAGCACGGCGACGACGACGGCGAACACGAAGTCGCCGATCACGTCCCAGAACGAGACGGATGCCGCGGTCGCGACGATCGCCGAGCGCAGCAGCACGAGCGCGGTGGCATCGTTCAGCAGGCTCTCGCCCTCGAGCACGGTCACGATGCGCGGTGTCACCCCGATGCGCTTCACGATCGAGGTCGCCACCGCGTCGGTCGGGCTCACGATCGCGCCGAGCGCGATGCCGCCGGCGAGGCCGAGATCGGGGATCAACCAGGAGAACAGGATGCCGAGCGCGATCGAGCTCACGAGGACGAGGCCGACCGAGAGCCCGCCGATCGCGCTGAACTCGCGCCGGAACTCCATCGCCGGCATCGCCACCGAGGCCGAGTAGAGCAGCGGCGGCAGCACGCCGGCGAGGATCCACTCCGGGTCGACCTCGAGGTCGGGCACGAAGGGCAGCAGGCTCGCGCCGATGCCGACGATCACGAGCAGCAGCGGGGCGGCGACCCCGAGGCGCGGTCCGAACGCCGTCGCCGCGGCGATGCCGAGCAGTCCGAGCACGACGACGACGAGCAGTTCCATGCACATTCCCTCTCGGACCTGCCGTCGGTCGCGGCATCCGGCCGACGGCGTTGGGGAAAGTCTGTCGCACGGGGCGCGACGTGTCACGGACGCACCTCACGGCGAACTCACAGCGTGGGCGCGCAGCATCCGGAACAGCCGGGGGCGTTCGATGGTTTTCCCTGATGTCGCGCCGCACAGGCGGAACGCGACCGAGAGGGTGCCGCAGCCAGCGCCGCCCCATGAAGGAGGAACGACATGTCGAACGACTACCGCAGCACTCCGGAGGCGCTCGCCCGCCTCACACCGCTCCAGCGCAGCGTCACCCAGGACGACGGCACCGAGCCGGCCTTCCGCAACGAGTACTGGGACAACCACGAGGATGGCATCTACGTCGACGTGGTCTCGGGGCAGCCGCTCTTCTCCTCGACCGACAAGTACGACAGCCGCTCGGGCTGGCCGAGCTTCACGAGGCCGCTCGAGGCCACCGCCGTGACCGAGCATGTCGACGGCAAGCTCTGGATGAAGCGCGTGGAGGTACGCTCGTCGGGTGCCGACAGCCACCTCGGCCACGTCTTCGACGACGGGCCGGTCGAGGCCGGCGGGCTCCGGTACTGCATGAACTCGGCGGCGCTGCGCTTCGTGCCGGTGGCCGAGCTCGAGGAGCAGGGCTACGGAGACTTCCGCAGCCTGTTCACGACGACGGATGCCGCGACCACGGCGTCTGAGAAGGAGGACGCATCATGACGAACCAGACCGAGACCGCAGTCCTCGCGGGCGGATGCTTCTGGGGCATGCAGGACCTGATCCGCAAGCGCCCGGGCGTCGAGTCCACGCGCGTGGGCTACACGGGCGGCAGCAACGCCGAGCCGACGTACCGCAATCACCCCGGCCACGCCGAGGCGATCGAGATCGTCTTCGACCCGAGCGTGACGAGCTACCGCGAGCTGCTGGAGTTCTTCTTCCAGGTGCACGACCCGTCGACCCTGAACCGTCAGGGCAACGACATCGGCACGAGCTACCGGTCGGCGATCTTCCCGCAGAGCCCAGAGCAGCAGGAGGTCGCGCTCGACACGATCGCCGACGTCGACGCGTCGGGCCTGTGGCCCGCGAAGGTCGTCACCACGATCGAGGAGGCCGGCCCGTTCTGGGAGGCCGAGCCCGAGCACCAGGACTACCTCGAGAAGTACCCCAACGGGTACACGTGCCACTTCGTGCGTCCGGGGTGGAAGCTGCCGAAGCGCGACGCCTCCGCGCTCGCGTAGCGGTCGTGCCCCGCTCGAGCCGAGCAGTGCGAGCGGATGCCTCGTCGGACCTGTTCCGACGGGGCATCCGCCGCGCTCGGGGCACCCGCCGCCGCCGCCATGCGGCCGACTCGCAGCGAGGCGACCGTAGGCTGGAGGCATGGGTGTGCTGAATCCGGATCCGATCGCCGACGGCCTCGCGAATGCGGCCGCATCGCCGACCCTCGTGCCGGCCACGATCGAGGCGTTCAAGGCCGCGTTCCGCGACCACCCGGCGGGCGTCGCCCTCGTCACGGGCATGACCCCGCTCGGCCCCGTCGGGCTCACGGCCTCGAGCGTGGCGTCGGTCTCGGCCGACCCCGCCGCGCTCTCGTTCTCGGTCACGCGCGCCACCGGCTCGGCCGGCGGCCTGCTCGCGGCCGAGACCATCGTCGTGCACCTGCTGGCCGCGGGCCAGGTCGAGGTGGCCAGGGCGTTCGCGCGATCGGGCGCTCCACGGTTCACGCCCGAGCAGGGCTGGTCCTCGCTGCCGACGGGCGAGCCCTGGCTCGTCGCCGCCCCGGTCGCGCTCCGGGCGCGCATCATCCACACGGTGCCCGTCGGCGGTTCGTCGCTCGTGGTCGCGGAGGTGCTCGACGTGCGGCTCGGCGAACGCGCGCCGTCGCTCGTGTACCGCGACCGCCGCTTCCACGCCCTCGACGACGAGTCGCCGCAGGTCTGAGCCGCGGCCGACGCGCTCCCCCGCCGCACCCCGTTCACGCCGGCGCCCGCCGTCGCCCGAGAGGATCCCTCCGATGTCCCAGCCCGCCCCGCGGCGACGTCGGCGTCGCCGGCGCCTCTCGTACGCGCTGCTCGCGGTGCAGCTGCGTCGTTGGGGGCTGGCCGGACTCATCGCGTTGACGGCGATCGGCGCGCTGATCGCGGCGCTGACCACGCGGTAGCGCCCGGGGGCACGCCAGCACCCCGCGAGCCGACCGGCCTCAGGCCGCGACGCCGAGCCGGTCGAGGGCGTCCTGCACGATCGTGAGGCCGCCGAGGCCCGGCATGCCGCTGATGCTGTCGTCGACCTTGCGGGCCGCGCGCCGCCCCTCGGGCCCGCTCATGAGGTGCCCCATGACGTGACGCACCTCGTCAGGTTGCATGATGCTCGACCCGACGGGCGCCCAGAAGCGGCTGAGCGCGAATCGCGTGACCTTCTGCGCCTTCGTGCTCGCCGCCAGTCGCTCCCGCGCCTGCGAGGTGTAGAAGGCGACGTGCCGCGCCTCCTGCTTCGCGATGCGACGGAGCAGCTCGGCGAGCACCGGATGCTCCTCGAGCTCGGCCATGCGCTGGTATGCGGTGATCGCCGACCACTCGTTGGCGGCGCCCCACGACATGTGCACGGCCACGAAGTCCTGTCCGACGAGCCCGCCGAGCACCGACTGCTTGATCGGGTCGAGCCGGTCCTTCCAGCCGAGCTTCAGCCGGCTCGCCTTCAGCTGGTCGTAGTCGACCGTGATGTCGTGCATCGCGAGCACCGCCGCGAGCGCCTCGCCGTGCCAGAACTCCTCGCGGTTCCACATGGTCATGAACGCGCTGACGTCGGCCTCGCGGTGCGAGGGCGTGGTGAGCAGGTCGCGGGTGTAGCAGACCGTGTGGTACTCGACGTCGGCCATGTACCGCAGGGTCCGCAGCGACGACGCGGGCAACGGCTCGCGGCGGAACACCTCGAGGTCGAGGTCGCTCCAGTCCACGCTGACGGAGGTCGCGGTGTACCGGTCGATGTCGAAGGCCATGCTCGTCTCCCCTGTCGATCAGTGCGCGAACCGTCGCACGATGCGGGTCGCGGCGCGCTCGTCGATCCCGGGGAGCGAGCGGATGCCTCCTGCGAGCCGCATCTCGGCGTCGTCGGGCCCGCTCAGGGCGAACCGGACGAACGCGCGACGGTCGGAGGCCGGGATCGACGCGCTGCCGAGCGGCCAGGTCGTGCGCGAGAGCTCCCGCCTGGCGAGCCGAGCGGCCCTCGGCGAGGCGGCGAGCCGCCGTGCGGCTTCGCCCTCGAAGAACGACGTGTGGCGACGCTTGATCTCCCGGATGCGGTCGACGAGCACGACCATGGCGGGGTTCGCCTCCGCGGTCGCGACGGCCTCGAGCCGGGCATACGCGAGATCGAGCACGAGGTCGTCGATGCGGCCGAGCGCGAGATGCGCGCCGATCACGTCCCAGCCCTGGCCGAAGCCCGCGAGCGCGCGCCGGATCGGGCCGCGACCGCGCACCCGGGCGGAGTCGCCCGGTGCGGACGGGAGCGCCGGACCGCACGTTCCGGCCGTGCCCGCGGCATCCGCGACCTGCCGAAGGGCGTCGGCGATCCAGTACTTCTCATACGCCCACGACACGAGGAAGGCGGTGACCCTCGCGTCCTTGTGCGTCGGCGTCACGAGCACGTTGCGCAGGTGCGCCATGGTCGCGCCCTCGAGCGCGGCGAGACTCGCCACGGTGCGCAACGACTCGGGCGACAGGCCGGCGCGCGCGACGGCGTCGAGGTCGACCTCGTCGCGCAGGCTGCCGTGCGCCGTGCGCGCGAAGGCGCGGACGGCGAACGGCGCCGGTCCGGATCCCGAAGCCGGGATCCGGACGGCGCCGTTCGTGTCGTTCATGTGCCGAGGCTACTCCGCGGAGCTGGGCCGCGCCGCGGCATCCGGGCTCAGAACTTGTTGCCCAGCGCCTTGTTCTTGAGGGCCTGGAACTCGCCCTCGCTGATGACGCCCTGGTCGCGCAGCGCCGCGGCCTTCGCGATCTCGTCGGTCGGATTGGCGAACGAGACCTGGCGCACCTCGTCGTCGGAGTACTCGACGATCTCGGGCCTGGTGCCCGCCGAGCGCTCGGCCATGCCCTGGCCGCGCACGATCAGGTACACGAGGCCGGTGATGAACGGGAAGAAGACGAGCAGGACCACCCAGAGGGCCTTCAGCCAGCCGTTGAGGTCGCGCGACCGGAAGATGTCGATGGCGATGTAGATCAGCGTGAACAGGTACGCGATGTACGCGAAGATCCAGAAGCTGAACCAGAACCAGTCCCAGACGGTGGCGAAGAAGCCCATGGGCGGCATCCTTTCGAAATCGGTGGCCGCGATGCTGTCGAGGCCGTCTGGCGCTCAACCTATCGGTGCGCGGGCGGCCGCGGAAGAGGCGCGCCCCGCGTGTTCATGCGAGGGTTCGCGTCGAGGCGCGTCGGGCACGAGCGCCCCATCTGCCGTCGCGGTACTCCACGTCGATCGGGTGCTCGAACGCGACCGACACGAGGTCACCGGTGATCACCTCGGATGCCGGACCGATCGCGACCGTGCGGCCGTGCGCGATGAGCAGCGCGTTGGTGGTGGTGGTCGGCAGTTCCTCGAGGTGATGGGTGACGAGGATCGAGGCGACCTCGGGATGCGACCGCTCGAGCGCGTCGACGGTCTCGAGCAGTTGCTCGCGGGCGGCGACGTCGAGTCCGGTCGACGGTTCGTCGAGCAGTAGCAGTCGGGGCTCCGCGATGAGCGCCCTCGCGATGAGCGTGCGACCCCGTTCGCCCTGCGAGAGCGTCGGCCACCGTGCATCCGCTCGATCGGCGAGGCCCATGAGCTCGATGAGCGAGTCGGCCCGCTCCAGGTCGGCCGCGGCGGCCTCCCAGCGCATCGCGGTCTCGACGGTGCCCGTGAGGCCGGTGAGCACGACCTCGCGCACGGTCGCCGGCGAGCGCAGCGGATGCCTCGGATTCACGTGTCCGATATGGCGGCGCAACGCCTGGAGCTCCACGCGCCCGAGCCGGCCGCCGAGCACCTCGACCGTGCCGGCGGTGGGGTGCGTCACGGCGCCGCAGAACCCGAGGATCGTGCTCTTTCCCGCGCCGTTCGGTCCGAGGAGCGCCCAGTGCTCCCCCGCATGCACGGTGAGGTCGATGCGGTCGAGGATCGTCCGCTCGTCGCGCGCGAACGTGACCCCGTCGAGGCGCAGGACGGGTGTACGGGGGTCGACGGCGAGGCCTGGGGCGGTTCCGGTCACCCGAGCGATGCTACGGGACCCGGGTGCGGGGAAGGCGCGTGACTCAGGCGACTCCGAACTGCTCGGTCGCCTCCTGTCCGGCGAGCGTCGCCCGGTGCAGGAACCCGCGGATGAGCTCGAGCTGCTCGACGTCGTAGCCGGCGCAGAGGTCGTCCATGCGGTCGTTCATGCCCCCGTAGAGGCGGAACATGTCGCGCGTGCGCTCGGGCAGCGCCCGCACGAGCACCGAGCGCCGGTCGGCGGTGTCGCGATCGCGGGCGATCCATCCGCCCTTCTCGAGACGGTCGAGGATGCCGGTGAGCGTCGCGGGGTGCAGGCCGGCGAGTCGGGCCAGCGTGCTCGGGCTGGTCGGTCCGTTCGCCGCGATGAGGTCGAGGCAGTCGAGGTCGACGTCGCGCAGCTCTGCGGCCACGCCGACCTGGTGGTTGAGCACGGACAACTGCACCCGCAGGCCGCGCAGGGTGTTCTTCAGCTCCGCGGCCGCGCGGCGTTGCCGTCGGCGATCGGATGCCGCCACTGGTTCTTCATTCATATGTTATCGTTTCCGTATTATATCGGTTCCTGAATACAGAGTAGCGGAGACATCCCATGAACCTCGTCATCTTCGGCGCCAACGGGCCGACCGGCCGACTCCTCGTCGAACAGTCCCTGGCGGCGGGTCATGCCGTGACGGCCGTCACGCGCTCCCCCGCGGAATTCCCGCTGACCGGCGATGCGCTGCGCGTCGTCGCGACCGACGTGCACGATGCCGTCGCGGTCGCCTCGGTCGTCGACGGTGCGGATGCCGTGCTCTCCGCGCTCGGGGTGCCCTACGGCCGGCAGCCGATCAGCGTCTACTCCGACGGCGCGACGAACATCCTCACGGCGATGCGCATGCACGGGGTCCGTCGCTTCGCCTGCGTGAGCTCGAGTGCCCTCGACCCCGAAGCCGGCCCGCACGGCGGGTTCTTCTTCGAGAAGCTGCTCCAGCCGTTGATCGTCAACGTGTTCGGCCGCCAGCTCTACGCCGACATGCGCCGCATGGAGGCGATCGTCACGGCCAGCGACGTCGACTGGACGATCGTTCGTCCGTCGGGCCTGTTCGACGCGACGGGCGTGAGCGACTACGACTGCGCCGAGCGCTACACGCCGGGGCCCTTCACCTCTCGCGCCGACCTGGCGAACGTGCTGCTGCGGCAGGCGACCGAAGACGAGTTCGCGCGCAAGGTCGTCGCGGTGTCGACCTCGGCCGGCGCTCCGACCGTGGGCCAGGTCATCGCGCGCGAGGCCCTGGGCAAGAAGTAGGCACGAGCCCACTCGCCCGCGGGCGGCGACGCGCCGCCGGCTCAGCGACCGTTGCGACCCGCGAACAGGGCGTGCAGCAACGGGAGCACCGACGCCGCCATGAGCACCGTTCCGAGGACCACGTCGTCGGCACGCAGCACCGCACCCGCGACGAGGAGCGCCCCGAACAGCACGGCGGACACCACGCGGCGAGCGGTGCGCTCCAGCCGGGCCACCCGCCGCTCGAGGGTCGGGTTCGTCACCGCGACGGATCCCTGCTCGATGCGCGTGACGAGTCCGTCGAGCCGCTTCGGCAGCGCGAGGGCGATGCCGGCGATCTCGACCGCCTGCTTCGCGAGGTCCTGCACGACGTTGCCGCGCTCGTCGCGGATGAGCTTGGTCGCGTACGGCTCGATGGAGTCCCACAGGTTGAACCCGGGGTCCAGCGCGCTGCACACGCCGGAGGTGAGCGACATCGCCCGGACGATGAGCAGGAAATGCTCGGGCAGCTGGAACGGCAGGGAGCGCACCACGTGGCCGAACTCCTCGGCGAAGTCGCGGAACTCGCGCGGATCGACCTCGCGCAGCTCGGCGAAGCCCATGCCGCCGAACCGGGCGAACAGCTGCGTCATCGCGCGCTCGAGCTCACCGGTGTCCGCCGAGGGCAGCAGCACGCCGACCTCGCGCACCGCGTCGACGAGGCCCTTGCCGTCGCGAGTGGCCGCCGCGATCAGGAGCTTGCGCAGACCGCTCCGCGTGCCCGCCGGGACCTCGCCCATCATGCCGAAGTCGATGAAGGTCAGCTTCCACGGCTGCGCCGACGGCTCGACGGCGGTCTCCCGGCCGGCGCCCGCCCCGGCGCCGACCGCGTCGGCCCCGAGCGGCGTGACGAAGATGTTGCCCGGGTGCGGATCGGCGTGGAAGAAGCCGTTCGTGAAGAGCTGGTCGAACATGACCGCCGCGAACACCGGCGCCACCTCGGCCGGATCGATGCCGGCGGCCGCGAGGCCCGAGACATCCGTGACCTTGATCGCCGTCACGTCCTCGAGGGTGAGCACGCGCCGCGTCGTGCGCTCCCAGACGATGCCCGGCACGCTCACGCGGTCGTCGTCGGCGAAGTCCGCGGCGAACCGCTCAGCGCTCGCCGCCTCGTGCACGTAGTCGATCTCTTCGAGGCTCGTCTGGGCGAACTCCTCGACGAGTGCGTGCGTGTTCACGCGGTCGGAGACGAGCCGCACATGGCTGAGCCACCCGGCCACCTTGCGGAGGGCGGCCAGGTCGACGTCGACGATGCGGTCGATGCCGGGCCGCTGCACCTTGACGACGACGCCCTCGAGGCCGGTATCGGCGGCATCGGCCGGGCCGAGCCTGGCCCGATGCGCCTGGCCGAGCGAGGCCGCGGCGATGGGCGCCTGCTCGATCGAGGCGAAGGCCCGTTCGAGCGGCAGCTCCAGCTCGGCCTCGGCGAGCGCGCGGATCGCCTCGAAGGGCACCGGCGGCACTTCGTCCTGCAGGCCGGCGAGCTCGGCCGTGATCTCGGGCGGCAGCACGTCGAGGCGCGACGACATGAACTGCCCGACCTTGATCATGAGTCCGCCGAGGTCGACCGCGAGCACGTGGAAGCGCTGTGCGAAGCGTCGCATGCGCTTCGATCGGCTGCGTTCGGCGAACTTGGCGAGCCCGATGCGCGGCAGGAACAGCTCGTACCACCACGTCACCGAGAGGTTCCAGCCGGCGAAGCGCAGGATGCGGCGGTACCTGGCGCGCGTGTCGCCGGCACCGGGAACGGATGCCACCCGCGTCAGTCCTGGGCGAGGATCGCGTAGAGCCGTCGTCTCGTCTCGTCGAGCGCGGTCACGGCCTGCTGCACCTGCTCGGGGGTGCCGGTGCGCCCGACCTGGGCGGCGGCCTGGGCGAGCTCGAAGCCCGCCTTGGGCAGCGCGGACGCCCCTGCGGCGTCGGTCGCCCCCTGCGGGCTCCACGGCGCGGCGCCGGCGGAGTGCGCGACGGCCTCGTGCCCGGCGTCGGTGAGCGAGAAGGTCTTGCGGCCGTTCGACTCCTCGGCGCTGATGAGGCCCTCGTCGGCGAGCAGCTGCAGGGTGGGGTAGACCGATCCGGCGCTGGGTTTCCAGCTGCCGCCGCTGCGCTCCTCGATCTCGCGGATGATCTGGTAGCCGTGCATGGGCTGCTCGGCGAGCAGCGCGAGCACCGCGGCCCGCACGTCGCCCCGCGCGACACGGCTGCCCGCGCGCTTCTCGAAGGTCGAGCGCAGCTGCTCCATGGCCTGCCAGATGCCCTCGGCGCGGGGGCCGGCGAACCCGCCGGCCGGGAACCCGCCGGTTGGGAACGATCCACTCATGACAACCTCTTCCCTCGATGAACGATACTCAACGATATAGCGGAACGAGCGCGAGCGATAGGGGGACGCCGTGCACGCGGCATCCGCTCGGCAACGGAGGTCGGTGCAGGACACGACCGAGCGATAGCGTCGGAGTACGAGTGGGCACGATGCGACGGAGGCAGACGGCGATGGAGCACTACGACACGATCGTGATCGGCGCGGGGGTCGCGGGCCTGACCGCGGCACGACTGCTGGCGAGGGCCGGCCGCCGCGTGGTCGTGCTCGAGGCCCGCGACCGGGTCGGCGGCAGGGTCGTCTCCGATCGCGGCGACGGACTCGTCACCGACCTCGGCGCCTCGTGGATCCACGGCATCACCGACAGCCCGGTCGCCGCCGCGGCCGAGGCGTTCGGCATGCGCACCGTCGAGTTCACGGTCGGCGGCTACCAGCCCGACAGCCGACCGATCGCGTACTACGGACCCGACGGAGCACGACTCCCGGATGCCTCGGCGCAGCGCTTCGCCGCTGACGTCCACGCCGTCGACGCGACCCTGCTCGACGTCGTCGCGGGATCCGCTGCGGATGCCTCGTACCGCGACGTGACGGAGGAGGCACTCGCCCGGCAGGACTGGGACGCCGAGCGCACCCAGCGCGTGCGCGAGTACCTCGAGCACCGATCGGAGGAGCAGTACGGCGCCTGGATCGAGGACCTGGCCGCGCACGGCCTCGACGATGACGTGGTCGAGGGCGACGAGGTGGTCTTCCCCGACGGCTACGACCGGCTGCCGTCGCGCCTCGCGGAGGGTCTCGACGTGCGGCTCGAGCAGGTCGTCTCCCGCGTGAGGTGGTCTGCCGACGGCGTGACCGTCACGACGCAGCGCGGCGAGCTGACCGCCGACGGCGTCGTCGTGACGGTGCCGGTCGGCGTGCTCCAGTCCGGCGCGTTCGCCATCGAGCCGGCGCTTCCCGAGCCGATCGCGGGCGCACTGTCCCGGCTTCGCATGAACGCGTTCGAGAAGATCGTGCTGCGCTTCCCGACGAGGTTCTGGGACGACGGGGTCTATGCGATCCGGCAGCAGGGCGCCGAGAGCCGCTGGTGGCACTCCTGGTACGACCTCTCACCGCTGCACGGCACCCCCACACTGCTCACCTTCGCGGCCGGGCCCGCGGCCGTGGCGATCCGCGACTGGGACGAGGCGCGGGTCGTCGAGTCGGTGCTCGCACAGCTGCGCCGCCTCTACGGCGACCGCGTCGAGCAGCCCGACCACGTGCACGTCACGGCCTGGCAGGACGACCCGTTCAGCCACGGCTCGTACGCCTACATGACGGTCGGCTCCACGACGGCCGATCACGACGACCTCGCCACTCCGGTCGGCGGGGTGCTGCACCTCGCGGGCGAGGCGACCTGGACGGACGACCCCGCGACGGTTCCGGCGGCCATGCTCTCCGGCCACCGTGCGGCATCGAACATCCTGCAGCGCGACCTGCCGCTCGAGACGATCTGGTCCGACTGAACGCCCCGCTCGAGGCATCCGCCGACCTTCGTTGTGACCAGATGCGCTATTCTGGTCACAACGACTGGAGGGTGTCCGCGATGGCCACGGCGCGACGAACGACGATCACGGTGACGGGTGCGATGGTCTCCGTGCTGGAGTGGGCGCCGGCAGCGCCGGCCGGCCCGACCGTCCTGCTGCTGCACGGCGGTGGCACCGACAGTGCCGAACTGTCGTGGGGCGAGGTCGGCCCGGCGCTGGCCGAGGCCGGGCACCGAGTCGTCGCGCCCGACCATCCGGGCTTCGGCCGGAGCCCACGGGCCGCGTGGCCGCTCACGCAGGAGCGCCTCGTCGCCTACGTCGGCGAGCTCGTCGACGCCCTCGAACTCGACGACTACGTCGTCGGCGGGCTCTCCCTCGGCGGCGGCCTGACCCTCGGGCATCTCCTCGACCGACCGGGCCGTGCCCGAGGCGCACTGCTGCTCGGCAGCTACGGCATCATGCCGCGCCTCACCGACGGAATCCTCGGCCGACCGAACCAGCTCCTCATCTGCGCCATGGTACGCACGGGCATCCTCACGGCCATGACCCGGTCGTACGCACGCAACGCCGCGGCGATGGAACGCGGACTGCGCGACATCGTGCGGAACCCCGACGCGCGAACGCCGGAGCTCGTGCGGGCCGTCATCGACGAGACCGCCGCGAGCGAGGGGCTCGAGGTGTTCGGCGAATGGCAGCGCGACCAGGTGCTCTGGAGCCGCCTCCGCACCGACTACACGCAACGACTCCCGACCATCGCGACCCCGGTCCTCTTCATCCACGGCGAGCGCGACAGCGGCGTCCCGCTCGCCCGCGCGCGGGCGGCGGCAGAACTCCTGCCCCACGGCCAACTGCTGGCGATCCCCGACGCCGGGCACTGGGTGCAACGCGATCGACCCGATGTCGTCATCCCGGCCATGTCGGCGTTCCTGAACGAACTCGCACGCGGGGGCCGCGACTGATGCCGAGACCGCGCATCCCCGACCGACGCGAACGCATCCTCGATGCGGCCGAGCACCTGGTGCTCGCCCGCGGCTTCGACGCGATGAGCGTCGCCGCCGTCGCCGAACAGGCCGGCATCGGCAAGGGCGCGGTCTACCTCGAGTTCGCGGGCAAGCACGATCTCCTCGACGCGCTGCTGCTCCGCGCGAACGACCGCATGCGCAACCGCGTCGACGCCGAGCTCGGCGAGCACCCACCGCTGAGCGAGTCCTACCGCGCCGCCCTGCGGGCCCTGCTCGACGACCGGCTGATGACCGCCGCCCTGCTCGACGATCGGAGCGTGCTCGGCAGCCACGTCGACACCGTCACCGACGGCCGGTACCGGGCGCGCCACGCGGGTGTCGTCATGTGGCTGCGCGACCTGCAGGCCCGCGGCAGTCTCGCCGCCGACCTCGATCCCGAGCATCTCGCCCTCGCGCTCTCGAGCGCGACGATCGGCCTGCTTTCGGCGAGCAGGATCATCGGGCCGATGACGTCCGCACAGCTCGAGGGCGCCATCGAGTCGCTCGCCCGCATGGTCTCGACGTTCGAGCCGTGACGCGACGGGCCGAGTCGTTCGAACCGCAGATCGAAGGAGGACGGATGCACGTGCACACGGTCGGAGACGAGCGCGGGCGAACGGTGATGCTGTTGCACGGCGGCGGTGTCGCGGGGTGGATGTGGGAGCCGCTGATCGCGCACCTCGACCCGGGCCTGCACCTCGTCGTGCCCGACCTTCCCGGACACGACCGCAGCTCCGACGAGGACTACCGGTCGCACGACCGCACCGTCGCCGAACTCGAGACCCTGCTCGAGCAGGCGAGCACGCCCGCGACCGTCGTCGGGTTCTCGCTCGGAGCCCAGCTGGCGATCATGCTCGCGTCCCGTCGGCCCGACCTCGTCGACCGGGTCGTGATCATCAGCGCGCAGACGAGACCCACGCCCGCGCCGCGGCTGACACTCGCGCTGCTCGGAGCCACCGCGGGCCTGGCGAGGAACGAGCGGTTCGCGAGGCTGCAGGCGAAGGAGCTCTTCGTGCCGGAGCATCTGCTCCCCGACTACCTTCGAACCTCGTCGTCCATGTCGAGGCCGTCCCTGCTCGCGGCCGTCGGCGAGAACATCCGGTTCACGATCCCGACCGGCTGGGCCGCGTTCCCCGGCGAGGCGCTGATCTTCGCCGGGGCGGGTGAGCGGGCGTTCATGCGGGCGTCGGCCGAGTCGCTGCACGCGGGACTCCCCGACAGCTCCGTCGAGATCGTCGACGGCTGCGGTCACGGCATCCCGCTGCAGCGGCCCGAGTGGCTCGCACATCGGTTGCGGGACTGGATGCGCGACTAGCTGCGGCGAGCGTCGGGCTGCGACGGCGTCGCCCACCCGATCACCCGGCGGCCGGGCCACGCCTTCAGCTCCAGAACGCGTCCTCCTCGTCCTGGTCCTCGCTGATCAACCAGATCTCGGCGATCCTCTCGCCCTCGACGCGGAACACGTCGACACCGCGCTGGTCGAGGTCGACGCGCCCTGGGCGCGATGCGGTGAACCTGACGGTGGTGGCCACCAGTGCGCCCGCCTCCGTCACGGACTCCGTCGACAGGGCGAACGAGCCGCCGCTGAGTTCCATGAAGCGGCCGAGGTGCGCCACGATCGCGTCGGGACCCACATGGTCGCCCGACAGCGGGTTGCGGCCCGGTTGGTGCCAGACGGCATCGGGGCTCAGGGTCGCCGCGAGGGCCACCATGTCCCCGGTCGCGGCGGCGGCTCCGTAACGTCCAACGGCTTCGGCTGCAGACATGCGTTGCTCCTTCTCTCATCGGTACTGTGGGAGCCACGATGGCAAACGGAGCGAGGTTACTTCAACGTGACCGGGGGAACGACATGACACGAGAATGGACCGTCTTCTCGGCCAGGTGCCCGTCACGCGAGTCGCTCGCCCGCATCGCGAACAAGTGGACGGCGATGATCGTGATCCTCCTGCACGACGAGCCGATGCGCTTCGGCGAACTCCACACGCGGGTGGAGGGCATCACGAAGAAGGTGCTCACCGACACCCTGCGCGCCCTGGAACGCGACGGCATGATCGAGCACGTCACGGACCCCGGCGCTCCGGCACGCTATCGATTGACGACGCTCGGTCGCACCCTCCATGAGCCCCTGGTGGCGCTGCAGGTCTGGGCCGAGGCTCATGTCGAAGAGGTGCTCGTCGCCCGGACGAGGTTCGACGACGACCGGGACGCGCTCATCCTCGGCGCCGCAGAGACCGAGTGATTCCGGGCGCTCCGCGCCGGCCCCGTGCCCGGCGCCGCCCGGGTGATCACGGCTGCATCCTCGGGTCCTGCGTGGGGTCGCGGTACGTGTCGGGGCAACCCGCGTCGATCGCGTCGGGGTGCAACTCGAAATGCCAGGGCTCGTTGTCGTAGATCGGGCACAGCCCGTAGTCGGCGCCGTGCTCCGCCAGCCAGGCGTCGGCATCGTACGAGCCGAGGTCGACGGCATCCCCCGAGACGTGGGCGGACGTGTCGGCCGTGGCGACCCACCTGACCGCCTCCTCGCGCGAGCCGTACTCGCCGACGGCCTCGTCGAGCAGTTGCTCCTGGTACTCCGGCGAGCGCCAGCCGCTGTTGACGACGAACTCGATGCCGTCGTCCGCGGCATCCGTCGCCGCCTCGCGAACGGCCCGCAGCAGGTCGGGATCGAGGTTCACGACGCCGGCGTACTGCTCGTCGAAGACGGAGACGCCGTCGGGCAGGACGCCGTCGGCCTCGGTGGCCGCGCCATCGTTCGGGAGCAGCACCACACCGCGCGCGCCGGGCGAACGGTCGCCGCGCGAGTCCGCGGACGAGGCCGCCTGATGCACGACGGTGCCGATCAGCGTGATCGCGATGACGATGCCTAGACCCGCAGCGGCGAACCGGAGGATCCTGGGCGTGCGAGCGTGAGAACGGGTTCGAGCTGGTGCATGGTGACTCATCCCGCCAGCCAACGCGGCGACGCGTTGCGAGCCCGTATCGGGATTCGGATACGCCGACGATATGCACCGGCTCCTAGCATGGCCAGCATGCGAGTACTGGTGGTGGAGGACGAACCGTTCATGGCGGAGGCCATCCGCGATGGGCTGCGCCTCGAGGCGATCGCGGCCGACATCGCGGGCGACGGCGACACCGCACTCGAACTGCTGAGCATCAACACCTACGACCTCGCGGTCCTCGACCGGGACATTCCCGGACCGTCCGGCGACGAGGTCGCCGCCAGCATCGTGGCCTCCGGAAGCGGCATGCCGATCCTCATGCTCACCGCCGCCGACCGCCTCGACGACAAGGCCTCGGGCTTCGGGCTCGGCGCCGACGACTACCTGACCAAGCCGTTCGAACTCCAGGAGCTCGTGCTCCGGCTTCGGGCGCTCGACCGACGACGTGCGCACAATCGGCCGCCCGTGCGCGAGATCGCCGGCCTCCGACTGGACCCGTTCCGCCGGGAGGTCTTCCGCGACGGCCGCTACGTCGCGCTCACCCGCAAGCAGTTCGCCGTGCTGGAGGTGCTCGTCGCCGCCGAGGGCGGCGTCATCAGCGCCGAGGAGCTCCTCGAGCGGGCCTGGGACGAGAACGCCGATCCGTTCACGAACGCCGTGCGCATCACGGTCTCCGCCCTGCGCAAGCGACTCGGCGAGCCGTGGCTGATCGCGACCGTTCCCGGCGTCGGCTACCGCATCGACACCGGTGCGCCGGACATCGCCCCCGAGGCATCCGCTCGCCCCGAGGCATCCGCTCGCCCCGAGGCATCCGCTCGCCCCGAGGCATCCGCTCGCCCCGAGGGCCTCGATCGTGGGTAGGAGGACGCCGGGCCTGAGCGTGCGCCTGAAGCTCGCCCTCAGCTATGCGGGGTTCCTGCTCGTGGCGAGCGTCCTGCTGCTGGCTGCGGTGTGGCTCTTCCTGCTGCGGTACGTGCCCGGCGAGGCGATCCAGACGATCGAGGGATTCGTGCCAGGGCGCGACGACCTCGTGCGCGCATTCGGCCCCGCGGTCGGGTGGGTCATCCTGTTCCTGCTCGTCATCGGGCTCGGCGGCGGCTGGTTCCTCGCCGGGCGCATGCTCGTGCCCCTCGCACGGATCACGGATGCCACGCGCCGGGCTGCGAACGGAACCCTGTCGTATCGAATCGAATTGGAGGGCAGCAACGACGAGTTCCGCGAGCTCGCCGACAGCTTCGACGCGATGCTCGCAAGGCTCGAGGCGCACGTCGCCGAACAGCGGAGGTTCGCGGCGAACGCCTCGCATGAGCTGCGCACGCCGCTCGCGATCACGCAGACGCTGCTCGAGGTCGCCCGCAACGATCCGGCCAGCGACCACGGCGAGCTCATCGACCGCCTCATCGCCGTCAACGCCAGGGCGATCGACCTCACCGAGGCGCTGCTGGTGCTCAGCCGCGCAGATCAGCGGTCATTCACCCGCGAGCGGGTCGACCTGTCACTGCTCGCCGAGCAGGCCGCGGAGACCCTGCTTCCGCTCGCCGAGCAGCGCGGCGTCGCGATCGAGACCTCCGGCGACGTCGCGCTCGCGCTCGGCTCGTCCGCCCTGCTGCTGCAGCTGACCACGAACCTCGTGCACAACGCCATCGTGCACAACCTGCCCGACGACGGCACCGTGCACGTCGCCACCGCGGTCGACGGCGGCGCCGTCACGCTCAGGGTCGAGAACACGGGCGAGCACCTCCCGCCGCACGTGGCGGCCACGCTCACGGAGCCGTTCCAGCGGGGCACCGAGCGCATCCGCGGCGATCACGGCGGGGTCGGCCTCGGCCTCGCGATCGTCAAGAGCATCGCGCAGGCGCACGACGGAACGCTCTCGATCACGGGCGCGCCCGAGGGCGGGCTGCGCGTGACCGTGCGGCTCCCGGCCGCGTCGGCATCGGCATCGGACGCCGCCCGATGAGCGTCGAGGAACGGCCACGGGACTCGGCGTCGGCGCAGGCATCGGCGGGCACATCGGCGGGTGGCGCCGGCGGGTCGCGGCGCCCGAGCCGCCACGCGCTGCTGGCCGCGCTGTTCACGCTGTACCTCGTGCTGCTCGCCTGGCTCGTGCTCTTCAAGCTCGAGCTCGCGTCGTTCGGCACCGGCGGGCTGCGCCAGGTCAAGCTCGTCCCGTTCATCGCCGACGCCTGCAACGGCGCCAGTGCGCCCTCCGAGGTCATCGCGAACGTGCTGATCTTCGTCCCGTTCGGCCTCTACCTCGGCCTGCTCGCGCCGGCGTGGCCGTGGTGGAGGGTCGTGGCCACGGTCGCCGGCGCGAGCATCGCGCTCGAGGTCGCCCAGTACGTGCTGGCGGTGGGCAGCTCCGACATCACCGACGTCATCACGAACACGGCGGGCGGCCTTCTCGGCCTCGGGTTGCTCGTTCTCGTGCGCCGCCGGCTGGGAGTGCGGACCGAGCTCGTCATGGCTCGGGTCTGCTCGGTGTTCACCGTACTCGCGCTGCTGCTGACCGTCATCTTCGTGGCCTCGCCGCTGAGCTACGGGCCGCAGCCCGACGTCCGGGTCCCGACGCGCGGGGCGCCGGGCGCCGGTGGGGACGCGAGCGTGGCCGGCCTTCCAGACCGCGTGTCGCGCGCCCAGCAGTGCCTCGCGGGATCGTTCAGCGCGTTCTGAACGCGGATGCGCCGAGCCGTGCTCAGGGCACGAGGTGCCCCGACGTGCGGAAGAGCTGGTACCACTCGGCGCGCGTGAGCGGGATCTCGGAGCCCTGTGCCGCACCGGCCACGCGCTCGGGGCTCGTCGTGCCGAGCACGACCTGCATGCGGGCAGGGTGACGGGTGATCCACGCGGTCGCGATCGCGATGGGCGGCACGTCGTACTTCGCCGCGAGCCGGTCGATGACGGCGTTGAGCTCGGGGTAGTCGGGCGAACCGAGGAACACCCCGTTGAAGAAGCCGGCCTGGAACGGCGACCACGCCTGGATCGTGATGCCGTGCAGGCGGCAGTAGTCGACGATGCCGCCGCCGTCGCGCATGACCGACTGCGGCTCGTCGAGCATGTTCGCGGCGACGCCCTGGGCGATGATCGGCTCGTGGGTGATCGACAGCTGCAGTTGGTTGGCGACGATCGGCTGCCGCACGACCTGGCGCAGGAGGTCGATCTGGCGCGGCGTGTGGTTGGAGACGCCGAAGGCGCGCACCTTGCCCGCCGCCTCGAGTTCGTCGAAGGCGCGCGCGACCTCCTCCGGCTCGACGAGCGCGTCGGGGCGGTGCAGCAGCAGGATGTCGATGCGATCGGTCTGCAGCGCCGCGAGCGAGCCCTCGACCGACTCGATGATGTGCTCGTACGAGAAGTCGAAGTAGGGGCCGTCGCGCACGATGCCCGCCTTGGTCTGGATGGTGATCTCGTCTCGCTGCGACGGGGTCAGCGCCAGCGCCTCGGCGAATCGACGCTCGCATCCGTGGAGGTCCTTGCCGTAGACGTCGGCGTGGTCGAGGAAGTCGATGCCGGCGTCACGTGCGGCGCCGACGAGCTCGCGCACCTCGTCGTCGGTCTTGTCGGCGATGCGCATCATGCCGAGCACGACGTTGGGGACGACGATCTCGGTTCCGGTCAGCGTGAAGGTCTTCAACAGACGGTCCTTTCACAGGGTTCTTCGTGTCTTCGGGTTGCACATCCACGCTAGGCAGCGCGAGAGTAGAAGTAAAACAACAAGATCTGATTCGATTGAGAAAGAGCGTCGATCAATGGAACTTCGGCAGTTGGAGTACTTCGTCGCGCTCGCCGACGAGCAGCAGTTCACGCGCGCGGCCGCGGTCTGCCGCGTCTCGCAATCGGGGCTCTCGGCCGCGATCCGCACGCTCGAGAGCGAACTCGGCTCGCCGCTCTTCACCCGCACCACCCGCCGGGTCGACCTCACGAACAGCGGGCTCGCACTGCTGCCGTTCGCGCGTGCGACGCTCGCCCAGGCGGCCGCGGGGCGCGACGCCGTGGTGCGCGCCACGCACGAGCTCTCGGGGCGGCTGCGGGTCGGGTCCGAGCAATGCCTGGGAGTGGTGGACGTTCCGCCGCTGCTCGAGCGGTTCCATCGACGCTTCCCGCTCGTCGACATCTCCTTCACGCAGGCGGGCTCGCACGACCTGCTCACGCAGGTTCGGGCCGAGGAGCTCGACATCGCGTTCGTCGCGACCACGGGTCCGCCGTCGGCCGCCCGCAGCGCGGAGCTCGGGCGTCGGCCGATCGTGCTGCTCGTGCCGCCCGATCACGCGCTCGCGGCCGCATCGGGCGTGGAGTGGGCCGACCTGAGCGGCCACGAGTTCATCGACTTCCGCGAGGCGTGGGGCGTCCGCTCGCTGAACGACGCCGCCTGCGCGGCGCACGGCGTCGCACGACGCATCCGGTGCACCGTCGACGAGGTGCACACGTTGCTCGACCTGATCCACCGCGGGCTCGGCATCGCGCTCGTGCCGGCGCACGTGGCCGAGAAGCCGCAGGCGGCCGGCCTCACGACGATCCAGCTCCCCGATGCATCCGTTCCGCAGTGGATCGTCTCGGCGGTCACGGCACGACGAGCGGATGCCGCGGCGGCGCACCTGCTCGAACTCCTCGAGCCCGTGCTCACGGCCGAGCACGGCGCACGATGACCCATCGACCCGTGGGCCGTGTCTCCCTGTGCGTGCTCGCGCTGGCCGTCCTGTTCACCTCCGGATGCGCGGCGCAGGCCGCTCCCGAGGCGACGACGGTCCAACTGCCGCCCGCCGGCGCCGCCCCCGACTACCAGCTCGGCGGGGCGTACGAACCCGGCCCGGCGGTCGGCATCGTCGCGCGCGACCGCGCCGATGCGCCCGCCCCCGGCCGGTACTCCATCTGCTACGTCAACGGGTTCCAGACCCAACCCGGCGAGCGCGACGACTGGCCCGACGCCCTCGTGCTCACGCGCGAGGGCGCAGACGTGGTCGATCCCGACTGGCCCGACGAGTCGCTGCTCGACACCTCGACGGCGGAGCAGCGCTCCCGCATCGCGGAGATCGTCGGGCCGTGGATCAAGGGTTGCGCCGAATCCGGCTTCGACGCCGTCGAGTTCGACAACCTCGACTCGTACACGCGGTCGGACGGCGCGATGAGCCTCGACGACAACCTCGCCCTCGCGGCGATGCTCGTCGAGGTCGCCCACTCGAACGGGCTCGCGGCCGGGCAGAAGAACGCCGCCGAGGCGACCGAGCGGCTGCACGACGAGGCGGGGTTCGACTTCGCGGTCGTCGAGGAGTGCATGGCCTACGCCGAATGCGGCGCCTACGCCGACGTGTACGGCGTGCACGTCATCGCGATCGAGTACGCCGACGCCCTCCCCCGGCCGTTCGCCGAGCTCTGCGCGGAACCCGACGCCCCGGCCTCGCTCGTGCTGCGCGATCGCGACCTGACCGTGCCGGGCGATGACGCCCACGTCTTCGAGCTGTGCGATCGGTGAGGCATCCGCTCGTCGCGACGTCGGGAGGATCGGCGATGATGGGACGGAACCGAGGAGCCGCATGACCGACGAGACGCCCATGACCGATGCCGACCTCGATCGGCTGCGCCGCTGCATCCGCATCGCCGCCGAGGCGAGGGCCCGCGGCGACCACCCGTTCGGATCGCTCGTCGTCACCGCCGACGGCCGCCCGATCGAGGCCATGAACAGCGTGGTCACCCAGCACGATCCGACGGGTCACGCCGAGACGAACGTCGTCCGCGCGGCCGCCGCGGTGCTGTCCGCCGAGGAGCTCGCGACCAGCACCCTCTACACGAGCACCGAGCCGTGCGCGATGTGCTCGGGGGCCATCTACTGGAGCGGCATCCCGCGCGTCGTCTACGCACTCGGCGAAGACGGGCTGCGCGATCTCGTCGCCGAGCAGGAGGGCGTGCCCACCATGGCCCTGCCCTGTCGCGAGGTCTTCGCCCACGGCGGCCGGCCGGTCTCGGTCACGGGGCCCGCCGACCTTCCCGAGGCATCCGCCGTCCACGACGGATTCTGGGGCTGACATGACCGCGCCCGAGCGCCTCTTCTCATATGGCACGTTGCGACTGCCCCAGGTGCAGCGCGAGACGTTCGGCGCGGAGTTGCCGACGACCCCCGACGCGCTGGTCGGCTGGCGGCTCGCAACCCTGCGAATCACGGATGCCGCGGTGCTGGCCCTGAGCGGAGCGGCCGAGCACCCCATCCTCGAGCACACGGGCGACCCCGCCGACCGCGTCGAGGGCGCGGTGCTCGAGCTGGCCCCCGCGCAACTCGCGGCGGCCGATCGCTACGAGGTCGAGGACTACACGCGGGTCGCGGTCGCCCTCGAGTCGGGCCTCGCCGCGTGGGTGTACGTGGGGCGCTGACGCGAGCACGCGAGCGCTCGAGAGGAGACGACGACATGCAGATCGACGAGGGCGACGAGCCGCGGTTCCGGAGCCCCGATCCATGCCCGCAGTGCGGCGACGTGCTCGACGGCGGCGTGCTCGCGCCAGACGACAACTCCCTCACCATCACGCTGCGCTGCCTCGTCTGCGGCTACTCGGCGCTCGTCGACCCGTTCGCCTGATCGGCACGATCATGCGCTCCACCGCTGATCGCGTCACACCGTGTCGGCGCCGATCCTGCGGCGCGCGAAGGTGTCGAGGCGCTCGCGCTTGGTTCTGATGAGGTGCGCCGCGATCGCCTCGCGGGCCGCGACGGGGTCGCGATTGCGGATCCCGTCGAGCACCGCATCATGCTCGAGCATGGATTCGTGCACGTCCTGTCGGTGGAACGCATCCTGGTCGAAGATGCGCAGCCGCACGATGAGGCCCTGCAGCATGGTGATGAGGGTCGTGTTCTCCGACGCGGCCCAGAGGAGTTCGTGCCAGCGGGCGTGCAGCCGGCGGGCGACGGCCGGGTCTTCCTCGAGCCGTACCTCCCGCTGCAGCTGCGTGAGCTCGGCCAGTTGCAGGTCGGTACGACGCACCGCCGCGGCCTGCGCGGCCGCCTGGTGCTGTACCCGTTCTTCCATGCGACCTGATCGTCCAGAAGGGGTGCCTCCCCGCACTCGGCGGAGGTTGTTAATTCGCGTTCATGGTGGTGACGAGCTCGTCGTAGTTGCCGTTGACCTCGGCGTAGCGCATCCACTTGACACCCTCGACGAGAACCTCGGTGACGTCGGGCTGGGATTCGAGGATGGTCATGACCTCGTCGATGTAGTCGTTCAGCGGCAGGAAGATCTCGACCTGCGACTGACCGGGCATCAGCTCGGTACGCAGCCCGGGCGGGGTCAGCTCGACGACCTTGACCGTAGAGCCGGCGAGCTGCAGGCGCAGCGTCTCGGTGAAGCGGTGGATGAACGCCTTGCTGCCGTTGTAGCTCGGCGTGATCGTCAGCGGCAGATGCGCGAGCCCGGAGGAAACCGTCATGATCGTGGCATCAGGGCGAGCCTGCAGGTGCTCGATGAACGCGGAGATGAGCCGCAGCGGTCCGAGCACGTTCGTCTCGACCGTGCGCTCGGCGGCCTCGAGGAACCCGGCGACGTGGGTATCCTCAGCGACCATGATGCCGGCCATCGTGATGACGACGTTCAGGTCCGGGTGTGCCGCCAGTACAGCATCGCGGGCGGCGAGCACCGAGGTGCTGTCGGTGGTGTCGATGGTGACCGTGTCGAAGCCGTGTTCGGCCTTCAGCTGGTCGAGGACAGCGGTGCGGCGTCCGCCGATGATGAGGGTGTTGCCGGCGGCCTGGAGACGCTGGGCGAGCGCCAAGCCGATGCCGGAGGCGCCGCCGGGGATGAAGATCGTGTTGCCGGTGATGTTCACGGGCGAGTCCTTTCGTTGATGGATACCTGTTGAGTGTGCAGTCGATGCTGTGGCAGCGGGAGAGGAGCGGTTATCGAGGGATCGCCGGTCCCTCCCTCGCGGGCGTCTTCGGGACTGGTTGTCCCGCCCCGGGACAGGAACATCGCCCCCGATTGCATCGGCTTCGCTGAGACGAGTCCGGGCTGCCGCGCTACGGGTTCGGCGGCCACCCGGGCCGCGAACCCGCCGATGCATGGCGGCCCGGCACCTTCGGCTGGGTGGTCACATGAAGGAGCCGCCGTCGACGGCGATCGCCTGTCCGTTGATGAACCCCGCTCCGGGGGAGGCGAGGAACACGGCGAGGGGGCCGATGTCGTCGGGGCGGGCCTGCCGGCCGAAGGGGTTGAGGGCGGCGTAGCCGTCGATCGTCTCCTGGGGCAGGTCGCGGATGACCCCGGCGCCTTCGACCACACCGGGGGTGATGAGGTTCGCGGTGATGCCGCGCGCGGCCACCTCACGGGCGACGGCCTGGACCATGGGCTTGAGCGCGCCCTTGGTTGCGGCGTAGAGCGACGCACCGTTGGGCGCGTTGAGGGCGATCGTCGACCCGGTCGAGATGATCCTGCCGCCGTCCTCGACCGCCTTCGCCGCCTCCTGGAGGGTGTAGTAGGTGCCGCGGATGTTCACGTTCAGCAGCAGCTCGACCTGCGCGTCAGTGGTCTCGAGGATGGGGGTGTCGATCAACTCGATGCCTGCGTTGGAGAACACCACATCGATCCGACCGAAGGTCTCCTTCGCCGTCGCGAACAGGCTGCGGATCTGCTCAGGGTGGGACGAGTCGCTGTGGACCGTGAGGTATTCGACGCCGAGTGCTTCGAGCTCGGCGCCGTACTCGGCGGCGGCGGCTTCGTTGGAGATGTAAGAGGCGACGATCGTGGCGCCTTCGCGGGCGAACGCAAGGCCGACGGAGCGGCCGATTCCTCGCGTGCCGCCGGTGATCAGGACAACCTTGCCGGTCATGTCAGTCATGGGGATTCCTTTCGTGATGAGCGGCACAACCGGCGGATTGCCGGGAATGTCCGCCGCTCAATTCCTCACCGTAGAAGCGGGCGGGTGTGGGCACGAGAGGAGCGGATATCCCGGGATTGCCGGTCCCTCCCGGCCGTCCGGTTCTTCTGCGCGTGCGGCGAACGCAGGATTCCATACGAGACTGCAGCCGGCCATCCGCTGGTCGGATCATGGTCGTCCGCGTGCGCGCGGAACGACGCGATGAGCTGAGGGTCGCCGGACGCGACATCCTGCTCGTCTGGGTGTGCATCGCACCGGGGCAGGCTCGTCCTTGGCGATCTCCCATTCGGCAGACGGGACTCTGAACCGGATTTCGGACTGCCCAATGACGATACGAGGCGACCTAATCACCGCAGAAGCACCGATGGGGAGAGCGTCAGTCCTATGACAAGCGGTCCTCCCCGTACCAGCTCGGCAGTACCGGACAATTCACATACGGGTCGACGTTCCGGCTCCGCGTCGGGGCGACCGGGCGAGCGTGATCCTCCGCGAACAGCGGCAGGGAACTTGAGATGAAGCGAGGACGTTGATGCCGTTTTTCACCACTTCCGCGGGCGTCGAGCTGTACTACACCGATCAGGGCAGCGGCCGGCCGATCGTGTTCAGCCACGGGTGGCCGTTGAGCTCGGATGCGTGGCAGGTCGAACTGAAGTTCTTCGCGGATGCCGGCTACCGTACGATCGCGCATGACCGTCGCGGCCACGGCCGTTCCGCGGCGACCTATACCGGCAACGACATGGACACCTACGCCAGCGACCTCGCCGAGCTGATCGACTCCCTCGACCTGCACGACATGGTCCTCGTCGGCCACTCCACCGGCGGTGGCGAGGTTGTCCGCTACGCGGCACAGCACGGTGCGGGCCGGGTGGCGAAGGTCGTCACGGCCGGGGCGGTGCCGCCGATCATGCTGCAGTCCGCCACGAACCCGGAAGGCACCCCGATCGAGGCGCTCGACGGCATTCGCGAGAGTGTGCTGAAGGACCGCTCGCAGTTCTACCAGGACCTGGCCGAGCCGTTCTTCGGCGCGAACCGGCCCGGCTCGCAGGTCTCCCAGGGTGCGAAGGACGACTTCTGGCGTCAGGGGATGCTGGTCAACCTCGCCGCCGCCTACGACTGCGTCAAGGCGTTCAGCGAGACCGACCAGAGCGACGACCTCCGGGCACTCGAGGTCCCGATCCTGATCGCGCAGGGCGATGACGACCAGATCGTGCCCATCGCCGCCGCTGCGGAGAAGTCGATCGGCCTGGTGAAGAACGGCACCCTCAAGGTGTATCCGGGGGCCCCGCACGGGATCTACGGCGACTATCAGGCCGCGCTCGACAAGGACATCCTCACCTTCATCACCGACTGACGACCAACCCACCTCGGCCGCAATCCGCGGCACCCTCCGAAGCGACGCGTCGGGGTGTCGCCCCAACAGGAAGCGAAGATCATGTCCCACCACCTCGATTCCCCGATCGCCCGACAGGACGTCCGGCTCGACATCACCGACCTCTACGCATTCCGCGGCGAGACCGGCACCGTGCTCGCGATCAACGTGTGCCACTCCATCGCCGGCGACGTTCCCGTCCCGGGGTATCACCCCGAGGGGATGTACGAGTTCAAGATCGATCTCGACGGCGACGACGTCGAAGATGTCACCTACCGATTCGTCTTCGATGACCGCGATGCCGACGGGAAGCAGCGCTTCGCCCTGTGGAAGATCGAGGGGTCGGCCGCGACCGACCCCTTCGCGGGTGGCGACCTGGTCGCCCAGGGCGCCATGAGCGAGGAGATCCAAGGCACCGACGGCATTCGGGTGTGGACGGGGAAGGCGGGCGACCCGTTCTGGATCGAACCGGACGTGCTGCACGCCGTCGGCCACGCCGTGCAGGACGGCACCACCGTCGACCTGGGCTCGTGGACGCCCGACAAGGCGACCAACCTGTTCGCCGGCCACACGGTCTACTCGATCGTCCTCGAACTGGCGGATGCGGTTCTGGGCGGTTCGGGCACCCCGATCGGGGTGTGGGCGGTCGCGAGCCTGCAGACCGACGCCGGCGGGTGGCGGTCCATCAACCGGATCGGGCTGCCGATGATCCACCCGCTGTTCACCCAGTACAACGAGCAGCTCGGCGACGACCTCAATGCCGGCCGTCCGCTGGACGACTTCGCCACCTGGGGCGCGCTCATCAGCTCCGAGATCGAGGGCATCGTCCGCGCCTACGGCACCGCCACCGACCCCGCCGCGTACGGACAGACGATCGCACACCGGTTCCTGCCGAACATCCTGCCCTACGTCGTCGGAACCCCCGCGGTGTTCGGGTTCTCCGGATTCAATGGCCGATCGCTGATCGACAACGCCCCCGATGTCATGTTCTCCCTCGCCGCGAACACCCCGGTGGCCCTGGGCATCGGGAAGGAATCCGTCACCTCCACACCGCGCGACGCGTTCCCCTACGTTCCCGTCGCCAGCTGAAGGCTGGATGGTGAACACGACGCTCGCACCGGGATCGGATGCGGTCGCAGTGGGTCGACGACGACCGAGGTGGTCCTCGGCGATCGCCGGCATGGCCGCGGTCATCATCGGCCTGCACGTCTCCGGCTGGTCGCTGCTCGTCGTCGCCGGCGAACCGGCCGCGCGCGGCGCCGCGCTCAGTGTCGGGATCGGGGTGACCGCGTACACGCTGGGGTTGCGGCACGCGTTCGACGCCGACCACATCGCCGCGATCGACAACACCACCCGGAAGATCGTCGGCGACGGCGGCAAGCCCGTCTCGGTAGGGTTCTGGTTCTCCCTCGGGCACTCCACGATCGTGTTCGCGCTGACCCTGGCGCTCGCGCTCGGAGCGCGGGCACTGATCGGTCCGCTCGAGGAGGAGGACTCGACCCTCCATCAGGTCACCGGGATCATCGGCACCGGTGTCTCGAGCGTGTTCCTGTATGTGATCGCCGGCATCAACCTCGCCTTGCTGATCGCCGCGATCCGCGCCTACCGGCGGGTGCGCTCCGGAGACCTCAGCGAGGACGAAGCAGCGGCTCAGGCAGCCCCGAAAGGACCTCTCATCCTCATATTCGCCGGGTTGTTCCGCAGCATCCGCAAGCCCTGGCAGATGTATCCCATCGGGGTGCTGTTCGGGTTCGGGTTCGACACGGCCACCGAGATCGGCCTGCTCGTGCTGGCGGCCACCAGCATCGCCGCCGGCGTCCCCTGGTATGCGCTGCTGTCCTTGCCGCTGCTGTTCGCGGCGGGCATGTCGCTGCTGGACACCGCCGACGGGCTCGTGATGCGCTACGCCTACGGGTGGGCGTTCGGCAGGCCACGCCGACGGATGACGTACAACATCGCCGTGACCGCCCTGTCGGTCGCCGTCGCGGTCATCGTCGGAACCATCGAAGTCCTCGCGCTCTTCGGAGACCGGTTCAGCCTCGGCGGCGCATTCAGCTGGTTCGAGCAGATCGACTTCAACACCCTCGGCTTCGGCATCGTCGGACTCTTCATCGTCGCCTGGGGAGGTGCCGTCACCATCGCACGCATCCGACGTGGACGGAACCGCACGATCGCTCTCGCCGATCCTGCGCCATGACGTCGGGCGTCTCTGGACCGGACGATCGCCTATCCACCGAATCCGTGATGTCACCACCTGGACTCGGAGCGGACCACGAACACGGCCGGCTCGCGGCCCCGAGTATGTTGTGAGACGTAGGCAGTAGGCGCCGTCACCGGAAAGGCAGGTCATGTCGCATCCTTCGTGGGACAGGGTCGGGATCGATGCGCAGAGCGTCGATGCTCCGCTGTCACGTTCCGCCGTGTTCCTCACGACGACGATCGGGCCGACGGATGCCGCGCTCGACGTGGCACGCTCGGTGATCGCCGGCATCGACGATGTGGTCAAGACGGTCGGATTCCGCGACCTGGAGGGTCGACTCTCATGCGTGGTCGCGATCGGCAGCGCGGCATGGGACCGACTCTCACCGCGGGCGCGCCCGGCGGAGCTGCACACATTCGCGGAGATCGACGGCGGAGCACACCAGGCTCCTTCAACCCCCGGCGATCTGCTGTTCCATATCCGCTCCGAACGCGCCGATCTGTGCTTCGAGTTCGAACGGCTCCTGCTCGACACTCTCGGCGAGAGCGTGACCGTGGTCGACGAGGTAGCCGGCTTCCGCTATTTCGACTCCCGTGACCTGCTCGGCTTCGTCGACGGCACCGCCAACCCGATCGCAGACAATCTGGTCGACTCCGCCCTCGTCGGCGACGAGGACCCCGAGTTCGCGGGCGGCAGCTACATCGTCGTGCAGAAGTACCTGCACGACCTCGCAGGCTGGGGCGGGCTCAGCACGGCGGTGCAGGAGGAGATCATCGGTCGCTCCAAGATCGACAACGTCGAGCGCGACGGCGCGACCGAGACTCGAAAATCGCACAAGTCGCTGTCCACAATCCTCGACGACGACGGCAACGAGTTGGACATCCTCCGCGACAACATGCCGTTCGGTCGGCCGGGCCGAGGGGAGTTCGGCACCTACTTCATCGGCTACTCCCGGCGACTCTGGGTCACTGAGAAGATGTTGCAGAACATGTTCCTCGGCGACCCGGTCGGCTCCTACGATCGCATCCTCGACTTCTCGACCGCCGTCACGGGTGCGACCTTCTTCGCGCCGTCGAGGCAGCGTCTGGCCGCCCTCGGCGAGGCGACGCCGAGCACACCCACGACCACCGCTCCGCCAGCGCCGGTCGCACAGACCGCAACACTCGCGCCGATGCCCGCCGGCGAGGACACCTCACTGCGGATCGGATCGTTGAAGACACCCCGGCCGGAAGGATACCGCCCATGAACCACCTCCTGCGCGACCTCGCGCCGATCTCACCCGACGACTGGGCGCTGCTCGACGAAGAAGCCTCCGGCCGGTTGCGTGTCAGCCTCGCCGCGCGCCGACTCGTCGATGTGCGCGGTCCGTTCGGGTGGTCGTACTCGGCGACCAACCTGGGTCGCGTCGGACCGGTGATCGATGCGCCGGCGGAGTCGGTCACCGCCCGCACCCGCAGAGTGCTGCCGATGACCGAGGTGCGCGCCGATTTCAGCCTCGAACGACTCGAACTCGAGAGCAACTCCCGCGGCGCCGAAGACGTCGATCTCGGCGCTCTGGACGCGGCAGCGCTGCGCCTGGCCGGTGTGGAGAACCGCGCGGTGTTCTCCGGGTGGGAAAGCGCCGGCATCACCGGGATCGCCGAGGCCTCCCCGCACCGCGCGCTGGTGCACAACGGCAGCCCGGCGCACTATCTGGAGCAGGTCGCCCAGGCGATAGCGGTTCTGAAGCGCAGCGGGATCGGCGGGCCATACGCGCTCGCCGTCGGCCCCGAGGATTGGGTGGCCGTGATCGAAGCGGGAGACGACGGCTACCCCGTGCTTCGACATCTGGAGTCCATTCTCGGCGGTCCTATCGAATGGACACCCGGAATCGAGGGCGCCATCGTCCTCAGCACCCGGGGCGACGACTTCGTCCTCGAACTCGGCGAAGACATCTCCCTCGGCTACTCCCGCCACGACGCCACCGACATCCACCTCTACCTCGAAGAGACGCTCACCTTCCGTGTCAACACCCCGGAGGCGGCCATCGCCATCGTCTCTACGCAGTAGCAGATCGACCACACCGGCCGGCCGCAGAAGGCCGAGCGCACGTCGTCTGGAGGGGCGCTGCAACGTGATCGGAATCGGGCAGCTGACGGGCCTCGCGCTGGCGAGCCTGCTGATCATCGCCGTGCCCGGCCCCAGCGTCCTGTTCATTGTCGGTCGGGCACTCGCGCAGGGCAGACGACTGGCCGTGGCGACCGTGATCGGGAACGCGGCCGGCAGCCTCATCGCCGGTGTGGTCGTCGCGGTCGGCCTTGGCGAGTTGCTCTCTCGCTCGGAGATACTGTTCCACGTGATCAAATACGCGGGCGCCGCGTACTTGATCTTTCTCGGCCTACAGGCCCTTCTCGCGCATCGATCCCGCGCTCACGTACGAGCGACCGGCGCCGAGACACGAGTGTCCTGGCTTACCGTGGCAAAACAGGGCCTGGTCGTCGGCGTCAGCAACCCCAAGGTGTTCGTGCTCTATGCGGCGATCCTGCCCCAGTTCGTTGCCCCCGCAGTCGGGAACACGACCGCCCAGATGCTGGTCCTCGCGCTCGTCCCAGTGACGGTCGGCCTCATCACCGACATGACCTGGGCGCTCGCGGCGAGCGCGGTGAGGGGCTGGTTCGCGTCCTCACCGGTGAGACTCCGGCGCATCGGGCAAACAGGGGGTGTCAGCATCATCGGGTTGGGCATCGCCACGGCACTCACCGCCGATCCACGTTGAGCACTCACTCGAGACCATCCGAACCGCTGTACCGAGAAAGGCTCCCGTGACGGGATCCATGTCGTCCGGGCTGTCGGCATCGAACTCGCCACCCGGCGTCCTCGCCGACGCGTTCCTCGACCGCCTCCTCCTCGCCGCGACCCTGGTGTCGCTCGCGGGCGGGGCCGGGCCGCGTGGTGGCCGCCCAGGTGGCTCGACCATGTCCTCGCCGACCCCGACGTCGAAGACGCATCCCGCCACACCCCGGAACCGAACCCCGCCCGCATGTCGAGAACGCCACAGCCGCAGCGCACGCGGTCCGCTCCGCTCGGGGACGCGGCCGATGCGGGATGCTGAGACGTGGAGATGGCGATGACCATTCGATTGAGCGAAGACGAGATCCTACGACCGGGGCCTCGACGCGTTCGCCGAGCTCGACTACCTCTTCGAACGCCACCTGCGGCCCGCCGTCGACGAGACCCTCCCCGCTGTCGAACGCGCCGCTCCCGAGGGCGCCGGCATTCCCGTCGACCTGCTCTACTTCATACTCACCGGCGCGATCTCCGGCATCGTGCAGGAACCCCTTGCCCGCAGACTCGGGCGCACCACATCAGCGACCGGCCCTGACGAGGCCCGTGCAGCGGTCGCTGACGCCCTCGCCAGTTGCGTGCTCGCCGGGCTCAAAGGCAAGGCCACCCAGCCGAGGGCGCACGAGCACCGTCTGGCACTCCCGTGAGCATTTCTCTCCGATCAGCAGCAGACAACAAAGGTGGAACCCGGCGCTACGGGATGATGGAGTCCACATACCCACCGTCCACGCGCACCGCAGCTCCTGTCGTGGCTGAGGCGAGGGGCGACGCGAGGTAGGCCACCAGGTTCGCGATCTCCTCCGGCTCGATGAGTCGCTGCAACAGTGACTGCGGGCGGTGCACCCGCATGAACTCGCGCTGTGCTTCGTCCCAGGGCAGTGCGGGGTCGACGAGCTCATACACGAAGCTCTCCACTCCCCCGGTGTGGGTGGGGCCGGCGATGACCGAGTTCACCGTGACGCCGGTGCCTGCGGCTTCTTTCGCGAACCCGCGGGAGACGGCGAGCAGGGCAGTTTTCGACATGCCGTAGTGGATCATCTCGGCCGGGATGACGATCGCGGAGTCGCTCGCGATGTTCAGCACCCGACCCCAGCCGCGCTCCGTCATTCGGGGAAGAGTGGCGCGGATGAAGCGTACGGCGGTGAGCACGTTGACGTCGAAGTAGCGCCGCCACTCCTCATCTGTGATCTCCAGCGCCGGAGTGGCGCCGAAGATACCCAGGTTGTTCACGAGGATGTCCACCTCGCCGGTCGCGGTGAGCACCGCAGCAGCGCCATGCTCGTCGGTGATGTCGCCCGGGGCGGCGACGAGGTCGCGCTCGTTGGACTCCGCGCGCAGGTCGGCGAGGGCCGTGTCCACGCTCTCGGGGTTGCGGCCGTTGACGGCCACGCGTGCGCCGGCGTCGGCAAGGGCGGTGGCGATGGCGCGCCCGATGCCCTGGGTCGAGCCGGTCACCAGTGCCGTGCGGCCGTGTAGATCGATGAGCATTGAGTTTCCTTCCGAGATCGAACGTGAGAACAGGTGGCCGTTCAGGCGCGAGCGGATGACTCGTTGACGATCGCGTCGGTCACTTGTCCAGCATGGACCTCAGCGCCTCGAGCGTCCTCCGTTCGTTCACGAGTGTCGAGCGGACGGGATCAGTCGCTGAATTGTTCGCGCCCGAGAACACCGAGGAGTTCCAGCTTCTCGGCGCTGTCCGAGCGTGGCGCGGCTGTGAGCACGAGGAGCGCCTGCGACTGGTCTTCGGTGAACAGCGCCTGGCAGTCGAGCTCCATCTCACCGACCTCGGGATGCCGGAGTATCTTGTGGTCCTCGAACCGGGTGACGACTTCGTGTCGTTCCCACAGCTCGGCGAACTCGGGACTGATTTTCTGCAGCGCCTGCACGATTCTTCCCGCCTGCGCGGTCGTCCCCGCGATACCGAACGCAACCCGAAGGTTCGCGACCTGCGCGCGGCTCTGATGGGCGTAGTCGTCGGGCAGGTAGCAGGCACGTTCGGCAGGGTCGGTGAACCACCGGTAGATGGCGGAACGGTCGAACCCGGTGCGATCGGAGTGATCTCCGAAGATCGCTTCCGAGAGCTTGTTCTGCAGCAGTGTCTCACCAAGACTCGACAAGATCAGCGCAGGGGTGTCGTCGAGCCGGTCCAGCACGCGTTGCAGCGCCGGTGCCACATGTCGGTCCAGGCTATGGCGAGCCGGAGCGTGGTGGCCCGCCAATCTGTAGAGGTGATCGCGTTCGTCCACGGTGAGCCGTAGCGCGCGTGCCAGCGCGCCGAGCAGCTGCTCGGACGGTTGCGGACTGCGTGCCTGCTCCAGCCGGGTGTAGTAGTCCGTGGACATCCCAGCGAGGGCAGCGACCTCTTCCCGGCGAAGCCCCGCAATGCGACGGCGCGGCCCTGCCTTCAACCCCACGTCCGTGACGCGCAGAGCATCCCTCCGGTGGCGGAGGAAATCCGCGAGCTGCGTTCGGTCCACCTGTCCACGATACGCGGGCGCTCCCCGGCAGGAAACCTCTTGTCCTCGGAGCGTCAGTCCTACGGCAAACGGTCCTCCCCTCAGACGAGCGACGCGCCAGTTGCACAGCATCGCCCACGGGCGAGCATCTTCTCTACGAGGGTGCGATCCGGATGGCGGATGGCTACGAGTGGACCCCCATCGGCTTACCGCGTATCGACCGCTTCAACACGACTGACAAGGCTGAGATCAATGCTGACGCCCTTGGGGCCGAAGGAGTCGAAGGAGTCGAAGGAGTCGAAGATCATCCGAACGTTGGCAGATGGTGGAATCCACGCGACCCACACCTACAACGTGCTCGACGCCTACACGAAATATGCTGAGTGGGCGAACGCTCTCGCGGCCGAGTTCGGCGGCACCGACGAGAAGCTGGAAGCACGCATCGAGACGCCGAACACCGCGCCGTTCTCCCCGATCGTGGCGGGCATCGCCCAGGCATGGCTGTTGCGTGAGGCTGCGGACGCCACTCTCGAGCAGACGCGCGCCTCTGACCCCGAGCTGGAGCTCGTTGATTCGGATGCCCTGATTGCCGTACTCGTACGCGGCGAGAATTGCGGGAATCTCGTACTTGAGACCGTCGAAGATGCTCGAAAAGTCGATCTTAACTACATGGCCCCAATCCTCGATGGTCTCCTCGTGCAGCGGAGCGAAGACGCCAGAGACTCCCGCATTGTTCACCGCATATAGTGCAGAGCCCCGAACCCGTCGACCGTACGGGCGACCGCTCGTTCGAGGTCGGGCGTGCTCACGTCGCCTTGCACCGCGAGAGCGCGACCGCCGGCGATGGCGATCTCCGTGACGAGATCGGCGAGCTTAGACTCACGCCGGCCCACCACTGTGACCGCAGCACCTTGGCTTGCGAGCAACACAGCGGTAGACCGCCCCATGCCGGAGCCCGCACCTGTGACGAGTGCGACTTTAGAGGTCGCGCGGATAGGTCATGGTCGGGCGGGGGTGGGCGCGTGTCCCATCGGTGGCGTGTCCAGGCTTCGCGGATGAAGCGTCTGACGATGATGATCGCGTTCGCGAGGGAACTGGGTCCATACGGGCTCGATGACGGAAGATGGAACGGCAGGCGCGAGCGCTTCTGGCAAACAACGGAATCTTGATCGAAACCGTGTTCAACAGGCCTCGTGCCTGCCCTATTGGAGCGCCACACCCCACCTATCCGCGCAACCTCTTAGTCGGGAGCGGCCAACCCGCCCTGCGAGAGCGCAGAACGCAACGCCCCTGCGAACGCGTCCATCAGTTCGGCGAAATCAGAGTTGGGGGTCCGACCCCAGTCGTCGTACGCCGCGCTGAACGCCGCCACCGCAGCCCCGGCCGCGAATCGCGCTGTACAGGCGGAGGCTCCGCGGTCGACGAGCGCCTCGGCGATCACGGCCGAAAGCGATGCCGACTTGATGAGGGCACGCTCGCGGAGTTCGACAGACGATTCGATCAGGCCCTGACGGATCGACGCATACGGTGCCAGGTCGGCGAGGGTGCGCCCTGCTTCGCCCAGCGCGAAGACCGCGGCTTCGAACGGGGGCAAGGTGCGATCGGCCCCGCGTAGGCAACCGAGGACTTTGGCTTCGAAGTCGACCGCACCGGCGAAGAGCACCTCGCGCTTGTCAGCGAAGTGATTGAAGAAGGAGCGCTTCGTGAGCCCGGCCCGTTCGGCAATCTCCGCCACGGTCACGGCCTCGTAGCCACGCTCGAAGAACAGTTCGACGGCAGCCTCCTGAAGCCTCTCGCGACCGTCTGGCCTCCATCTCGTCATAGACCGACCCTACGCACCTATTGCATTCGGTGCAATTACGTGGGACCATGCAAGCTGAACTGCACTAAGTGCAATCAGTTTGAGGAGTCTTCATGCCCGTCAATACCGCCGCCTGGCTGACCGAGAAGCATGGCCGCTTCGCGACAGGGGAAGCTCCATACCCGACGCCCGCCGCTGATCAGATCATCATCCGCAACCGGGCCGTCGCGATGAATCCCCTGGAGTGGATAATCCAGGTCGAGGGCAACCTCACCTACGGCTGGCTGAAATACCCGACGGTGCTCGGGTCGGATGCAGCCGGCGAAGTCGTCGAGGTTGGCTCCGCGGTTACTCGGTTCCGAGTCGGTGATCGGGTACTCGGGCATGCCGTTGGCACCGATAAGGACGCCAATACGGGTACCGAAGGAGCTTTTCAGGAGTACACCGTCGTGCTGGAGCGCCTGGCGTCCCCTATTCCGGGAACGCTGACGTTCGAAGAAGCCGCGACCCTTCCACTCGCGGTGTCGACAGCATCCTGCGCCTTATTCGAATCGGATTGGCTGGCGCTACAGCTTCCAACTCACAACCCGAAGACGACCGGTCAGACCGTACTGATCTGGGGCGGCTCGACCAGCGTCGGCAGCCAGGCGATCCAGCTGGCTGTCGCCGCCGGTTACGACGTCATCACTACCGCGTCTCCGCGTAATTTCGACACCCTCAAAGCTCTCGGCGCCACTCTTGTGTTCGACTACCACAGCCCCGAAGCTGAGCACGAAATTATCGCTGCCCTGTCAAGTCGCATCCTGGCAGGAGCCGTCTCGTTCGGAACGACCGGGGCCCCGGCCTGTGTTCGCATCGCGGGAGCCTCAAAGGGTAACCGGTTCGTGGCAGTCGGCACACCACCAGTGTCGTTCGCGGCATTGGCCGACAACAGACTCAACACGCGCATCCGAGTCACGGCCCAGTTGATCGCGTCGAACATTGCTCTCCAGTTTACGGCTCGGCGTACAGGGGTAAAGGTCAAGTACATCTTTGGTACTGCTCTTAAACACACCGAGGTGAGTCAGGCCATTTACCGCGATTTCTTGCCTGCGGCTCTCGCTGACGGGAGTTACGCCATCACCCCGCGACCAAGCATCGTCGGCCACGGGCTGGCCTCGATCCAGAAGGCCCTGGATCTTCAGCGGCGAGGCGTCTCGTCGCAGAAAATCGTCGTCACCCTTTAACGGCCACGATGTCCACGGCGGGGATCATCGGTTGCAGTCTCGTCCACACCGGGCGACGCGAATGAGATGGAGCATCACGATGAAGGCAGCACAGTTCAGCAGGTTCGGCGGACCGGAGGTTCTCGAGATCGTGGACCTGCCCGAACCGCACCCGGGTTCCGGTGAAGTGCGTATCCGCGTGCGGGCCGCGGGGGTGAATGCCAGCGACTGGAAGAAGCGGTCGGGCCAGATGGATCAGGAGCTGCCGCAGACGCTGGGCTATGAGGCAGCAGGAGTCGTCGACGAGATCGGCGAGGATGTCACCGGGGTGCAGCTGGGCGACCCGGTCGTCGGCATCGGTGGTGGCGGGACGGCGCAGGCCGAGTACGCCGTGCTGTCGACATGGGCCCGGATCCCGAAGTCGCTGGACTTCGTCGGTGCCGCCGCACTGCCGTCGACAGTGGAGACAGCCGCGCGCACCTTGGACCAGCTGGGCGTCACCGCCGGAAGCACGGTGCTGATCAACGGCGCCTCCGGAAGCATCGGCAGCGCAGCCGTGCAGTTCGCCGTGCATCGGGGTGCCCGTGTGATCGGCACGGGAAGCCCGGCGACGCACGACTACCTGCGCGCCCTCGGGGCAGAGCCTGTCGCCTACGGCGAAGGCATGACCGATCGGGTGCGCGTGATCGCTCCGGACGGGGTGGATCTTGCCCTCGATGTCGCCGGCAGTGGTGTGCTGCCGGAGCTGATCGACCTCGCCGGTGGCGCGGACAACGTGATCACGATCGCCGACTTCCCGGGAGCGCGACAGTACGGGGTCCGGTTCAGCCGAGGAAACGATGGCCGCGCCGAGTACGCGATCGCCCAGGCGATGCAGCTGATCGACGAGGGCGCGTTTCGCATTCCGGTCGGGCAGACGTTCCCGCTCGAGGACATCGCGGAAGCGCACCGGGTCGGAGAGTCCGGCACAGTTCGCGGCAAGCTCATCCTCACGGTTGAATAGATGACCACGAGTGCGCCAGTGACCCACCGGTGGTGGGCGCTGGATCGGCGGATCCATTGGCGAGCCGCAAACGGTACCTCCCCACGAGCGCAAGCGATCCCTGACAGTGCCTGATGGACCTGCCACGAACGGTTCTGGTCCCTCTCGGTCCCTTTTTCCACAGATAGGGCCTTGCGGCAGGTTCTGTGAATCGCTTCAATGAACCCGTCGCTCGGGTCACCGACGATGACGCTGAACTGTCCCGGCGGTGAAGACGTCTTACGCTTGCACGCCCCAGGGCGATGTCACCACCGCGCTCACCAATAGCGACTCTTTTCACGTCGTCGGCGGACTCCGCAACGTGCGCTGCGGCGGGCCGAGGCATCAACCGTTGCAGCGAGTGATCGCAGCATGTCCGCCAAAGCGGTTCTACTCGGCGAGGCGTACGAGGTACTTGCCGAAGTTCGCACCGGAGAGCACACCGATGAGTGCAGACGGGGCGGCGTCGAGGCCGTCGACGACGGTCTGCTCCACGGGCACAGTTCCGTCAGTCACGAGAGGCGTCATGAACGCCTCGTAGCGCTCACGCTCGTCCATGTGGTTGCGCACGAGGTAACCGCGCAGTGCGATCTCGCGGTGCACCAGGTCGAAGAGGTTCCGGGGTGCGCTCGGTGGCGTCAGCGTGTTGTATCCGGAGATGCCGCCGACCCAGGCGATTCGCCCGCCCTCTGCCATCCCGCCGATGACCGCCTCCAGCTGGGTACCACCGACGCCGTCCAGCGCGAGCCGGATCTCGCGCCCGGCGAGGCGGTCGGCCAGTGCGGTGTCGCGGTAGACGATCACCTCGTCGAACGGCCCGGCGAGGAGACGGTCCGCCTTGGCCCGGCTGCCGGTCACGCCGATGATCGAAGCGGCGCCCAATGCCTTGGCGATGTGACCCGCCGCGGTACCCACGCCTCCGCCTGCAGCGGTGATCAGCACCGACTCACCGGCTTCGAGCCCGCCGATCGTGGTCAACCCGACCCAGGCGCTCAGCCCAGTGCCACCCAAGATTCCGAGGTAGGCCTCGATCGGCACGCCCGCGGGCGGACGGATGACGCGCGCCTGCGAAGTGACCGTGCACGTGCGCAACCCGTCACGGTGGATCACCAGGTCATCCACGTCGATCTCGGGATCCCGAGAGGCAAGCACGCGACCCAGCGCGCGCCCCTCCAACGCCGTGCCGAGTGCAACGCTGTCGAAGACCTCACGGTGATACGGATCGACGGAGACCCAGAGGTTCTCCACCAGAACCTCACCCGGCTCCGGGGCGGCGAGCGGGACCTCGACGATGTCGAAGTCCTGCGGCACAGGCAGCCCCTGGGGCCGGCGGACGAGATGAAGCTGACAGGAACGTGCGGACATGGGGCCTCCTCGGGGACGGGTCCAGTCTCGACCCGCAGAGCAGGTGGCGCGGTGGATTCGGCCGCCGCCGAATCCACCGGTTAGGAAGAGCCTGCGACCAGCAACTCGCTCCCGAGCTCGGTCAACGAGTACACGACGGAGCGCCCGTCTCGCAGAGCGCTCGCGAGCCGAGCGTCCGTCAGCGTGCGCAGGTGTTCGCTGACCGTCGCCGGGGCGATGCCCAGCGCGTGAGCGAGCTCTGTCGTCGTGGCCGGCGTCACGATCGCACCCGCCACACGCGCGCGGCCCGCGCCGACCAGCCTCTCCACCGCGGGAGACGGTCCCTCCTCGTTCGAACGCTCCCACAGCGTGGCGAATCCCCGCACCCCGTAGGCGATGGCCGGCTGGAACGGCGCGTTCGACATGACGTGCACGTGCGGCCAGGCGAACGCCGACGGCGTCAGCAGGACGCCATCCTCCGCCGGCGTCGGTCCGAAGGTCGTCTCGCACGCTCCGGTGATGTCCAGCGCCTCACCGGTCCAGAGCACCCCCGGGTGCAGTCCATCGAGCATGGCCCCTTGTCCGTCGTCCGCGGCGCTGAGCGCATGGCGCGCGATGTCGGCGCGCGCGAGCCTCCGGAACGCCTGCCAGTGCGGTGCGATCGCCCCGCGCCAGAACTCGGCGACGACATCGGCGATCTCTTCGCGCGCACGAGCATGGTCGCCCATCAGCGACTGGATCCAGCCGTGTCCGCCGCGATGCGCCCGGGCGAGTCGGGTGAGATCACGCGCCAGCAGCTCATCGGGCATCCCCCGCAGATGATCCGGCACCTCGGAGATTTCCGGCTGGTCCTCCCAGGACCGGGCGCTGAAGACGTCGGGCACGAAGTCGCGACCAGCGGTCAACGCCATCACGCGGTCGAGTGCGATCGCGTCGACATCTCGGCGCGACTGCTCGGCCCAGCGCCGGAAGAGGACGCCAGGGTCGGCACGGCGCAGCACCAGCGCGGCGAGTCCGACCTCCCACAGCGGCGACACCGCGAACCTCACCCGGGAGAGCTGCGCCGCGTCGAGCTCGATCATCACCACCGGGCCTGGCTTAGTCGGCGGAACGACTGCGAGTGCGATATCGTCGCGCTCTCACCCGAGACGGTGTGGCGATCGAGCGGAACCGAGGAGCGCTCCGGCTCGAACGCTAGGCGGGCGGTCGCGCGACACCATGACGATGCGCCCACACCGCGACCTGGACACGGTCACGGAGGGCGAGTTTCGTGAGCACCCGACCGACGTGCGTCTTCACCGTGGCCTCGGACAGGTGGACGATGCGGGCGATCTCCAGATTGCTCAGACCATCGGCGACGAGGCGCACGACCTCGAGTTCCCGGTCTGTGAGCGACTCTGCGGCCGGTGGGACCGCGGCGGCGGACCCGGCCGGAGGATGCGCGAGGAGTCGTTCGACGACGCGGGACGTGATGGCGGGAGAGAGCACGGCGTCTCCGCGTGCGGCGGCACGGATCGCTGTGGCGAGCTCCGCGATCGGCGCGTCCTTGACGAGGTAGCCGCAAGCGCCCGCACCGAGAGCGGCGTGCACGAGGTCGTCCGCGTCGAAGGTCGTCAGCACGATGACGCGCGCCCGCGGCTCGGCGGCGAGGATGCGTCGCGTGGCCTCGATGCCGTCCGTCCTCGGCATCCGGATGTCCATCAGGATCACGTCCGGAGCGCACACGTCGACGGCACGGAGCGCAGCTGCGCCGTCCGCGGCCTCACCCACGACTTCCATACCTTCCTGGGCGTCGACGGTCGCGACGATCCCTGCGCGAACGAGATCCTGATCATCGGCGACGAGCACGCGGATCACGACGACGCTCCACGACGCGGCGATGCATGGCCGTCTGATGCGGCAGAGGGGATCGGGACGGACGCGGTCACCGTGAAACCATTCGCGACATCTATCGAGACGGAGCCTCCGACGGCATCGAGCCGTTCCCGCATCCCGAGCAGGCCCAGCCCGGATCCGACCGCGGCGCGTGGAGCGGAGGGGACGGCGTTGCGCAGGATGATCACGAGACGATCCTCTCCCCAGTGCTCCTCCCAGTCGAGCGCACCGTCGCCGTAGCGCAGTGCATTGGTGAGTCCTTCCTGTGCGAATCGATGCACTGCGAGCTCTGCGGCAGAGCCGAGGCCCAGCGGCGTGCCGGTCGTCCGTCGCCGGATGTGCAGTCCGAGGGCTTGCATCCGCGTGGAGAGAGCGTCCCTGTCGGTGAGGGTGGCGGCGGGGTGCGTGGCGGCGCCGGATTCTCCGTCTCGCAGCATGCGCAGGGTCGCCCGGAGGTCGTTCAGGGAATCGCGCGCGGTCTCCTCGATGACGTCCAACGCATCGGGCGCGTCCGCCGGAGCGAAGCGGGCGACGCGCGTCTGCCCGACGATCGCGGTGAGGGAGTGGGCGAGCACGTCGTGCAGTTCGCGCGAGATACGGGCACGCTCGGCCGCGGCGGCGGCCTCATCTCGATGGACGCGGCTCCGCTCCTCCCCTTCACGTCGAGCCTCGTCGAGGCGGGCGGCGCGCAGCTCGGAGCGCCGGAGAAGCCCGAGCGTGATCGCCACCGTGCAGACGGCCAACAGGAGGATCGCCATCAGCCACGGCGCGGGGCCGAACGGGCTGCGTGTGACAGAGGGGTCGATGGTGTAGCGACCCATCGCAGCGAGCGGGCCGACGATCCCGACCGCGATGGCCACTCTGCGGTCGCCGCGCGAGGCCGCCGCGTGCAGGCCGACGAGGACGAGAAGCGTGGAGGGCAGCAACACGAACAGTCCAGTCACCACGGCCTGGACGGCGGTCGCTGCGGTGATGAGCAGCAATGCGGCGGTCGGCGCACGGCGCAGCACCAGCAGAGACGCGTGAGCTGCGACCGCAGCGAGCGAGACCGTGATGCCACCGAGGGCGGGGAGCGAGACGAGTGCAATGAGGATCGTCGGCGGAAGCAGGAGTACCGCGGAGCCCCCGACGAGCAGGACGAGGACGCGGGGGTGCATTCCGATCTCCGTCACTCTGCGCCTCTGCTCACTCATCGTGTTGACCTCGCGGCCTCCGAACCGGGCGGGCCTCCCCGTACAGCACCGTAGCCGCAGCAAGCGCCACACCCAGTAGCAGCCATGTGCCGTAGACCGCGGTCACCAGTGCGATGCGAGACGGATCCCCGAGCGCGAGCGGCGACTCGGCGAGACCGGTCATCTGCGCCAGGAGGCCGAACACCATCAGCGCCCCCATGCTCAACAGCGCGAACCCGCCGCCCCATCCCGCGATCAGGAGCGGTACGCGGACCGCGACAGGCGTGCGCTTCACGGTCAGTCCGATGAGCACGGCCGCGGCGACGGCGAACAGTACGAGCTCCATCCCGGGGAAGCCCACGGCGAAGGAGCCGTCCTCACCTTGGAGCCACCACACCAGTTTCAGGAGAGGGTACGGGACGCAGAGGAGAACTCCGAGCAGTCCCACGATCCGACGGCTCCGGTCGGAGACAACCCTGCGTGCAGGGCCGGCCTCAATCCTGATCCGCCGTGCCAACAGGACGGCGCAGAAGGACGCGCCCAGTGCGCTCGCCCGCGCGACGGCTCCGGCGACGTCCACTTCTGAGAAGCCACCGGCCGGGATCCCGGTGACGGCGAAGAAGGCACGGAAGCCATCGAGCAGAACCCCACCGGAGGCACCGAGCAAGACGACGGATGCGAGCCACGCCGTCATCTGGGCGAGCCGCCCCGGCGACGCCGAGTGCAGGAGAACGGCCGCCCCGAGCAGGCCGGCGCCGGGCAGGCCGAACCACCGAGGTGGGAAGATCGCGGAGTAGTCCGCCCCGGGGCCGATCAACATCGCCGACACGGTGGCGGCCGCGACGATGGTCGCAGACATTGTGGCAGTCACCGGCGCGATGCTCAGGAGCGAACCCCCGGGGAGGGGGCGGACGGGTGACTCCTGTGTTGTGTCTGTGGTGGTCATACCTAGACCCTGCCGATCGGACGGGCCGCCGGGATCCTCCCCAGGTCGCGAGAAGCGCGACCTGGGTCTCGGATCCTCGCGGGTCACTCCGCGTCCAGGGTTCCGCTCAGATCGGATCTGTCCTTCGCCGGCACCGGGATCAGACGACGCGCTCCCGGCCCCTCGAGAGCGAGGGCGTCGTCCGGGTTCGTGTAAGGACACGCGGTCAGGGACAAGCAGCCGCAGCCGATGCAATTGGCGAGGTTGTCCCGCAGGGCGGTGAGTCGCGCGATCCGAGTATCGAGATCGGTCCGCCAGTGCCGCGCGAGACGTGCCCAATCCCGTTTCGTCGGCGGATCGTCGTGCGGAAGGTCATCGAGTGCCTGCTTTATCCGTGCCAGCGGGATACCCAGGGTCTGCGAAGCCCTGATGAAGGCCACCAGTCGAAGGGTGTCGCGACGGAACTCGCGACGATCCCCGGCTGTGCGCCGGCTGCGGATGAGCCCGATCTGCTCGTAGTAGTGCAGGGTCGACACCGCGACACCCGCGCGCCGGGCGACCTGCCCGGGCTTCAACCAGGTTGCGTCGCCGGGTATCTCGCTCATGCCACCCCTTGACATCAAGTGCACTTCATGAAGTGAACTTCATCCTATGACCAATAAGACGATGCCTTCCCCAGAACCCACAGACGACCTCGGGCAAGCGGAATTGACTCTGAGGGACGAGGAGGCGATCCGCCTCGTGATATCGGACGTCGAACTCGGATTCAACACGAACGATGCGGATCTCCTCGTACGTCATGTCGCGCCGGATGCGGTGATCGTGAACGCGGTCGGCATCGTCCTTCGAGGGCGCGACGCCGTCGAGTCCGCCACGCGAGAAGGGCTTGCCCGAGGTCCGCTCCGGACCGCGACGGCCCATTACCGCCTGAGCGACATCGCACTCGTCGCCTCGGATGTGATCGTCGCGCACAAGAGTGCATGGTCGAGCGCCGAGGATGCCCGCCGAGGGGCGTCGCCCGAGATGAACGCCCACTACACTTTCGTGCGCCGTGAGGGCCGCTGGTGGATCCTGCGTCGCCAGAACACTCTTGTCGCAGATGGACAGGCGAGAGCACAAGGGTGAGCAGACGATTCCGGGGCGACTTGAATCAGCAGACGCGCGTAACCGCTGCTACTGCTGTAGTTTGCGGATCGATCCCGGAGTGCGTCCGGTGATGCGAGCAAAGGCCCGATTGAATGCGGCTTCGGATTGGTAGCCGAGTTCGGCAGCGAGTGCGCCAACGGTGATGCTCTCTTCGGCGAGCCGGGATCGGGCGATGTTCATGCGCCAGCGGGTGAGATATGCGATGGGTGCTTCTCCGACGAGTTCGGAGAAGCGGGCGCTGAATGAGGATCTGGACATGGTCGCGTGCCGAGCGAGCCGGTCGAGACTCCAGTCGAGTCCGGGGTTGTCGTGGATTGCTTCGAGTGAGCGGCCGATTCGTTCATCCTGGAGAGCGCGGAGCCAGCCGGTGGTTGCGCCGTCGGTGGTCGTGAGCCAGCCCCGGATTGCTTGCACGACGAGAACGTCGGCCAAGCGGGTGGCGATGCGGGCATCCCGCTCCACGTCCTCCAGGACATCCTCGGCCACGCCTCCGTCGAGACGACGCGCGGATACCTGCACCCCGACGACCGGCACCTGGCCTCCGCCGCTGAGCAGGCCAACGCCTTCCTCGTCCGATCCGCCAAGGCCAGCAGGCCGAACCGGCGCGACGCGTCGAGGTCCCTGTGACAGGGAGCCCGGAGTCAGGGTCGGGCGCTCTGGTCCCCTTTTGGTCCCCTGATCCGCAGGCGACGGACTCCAGAGAGCAAGACCCACCCTTCGGCACCTCGCAGCCGGCATCAGCACCTCGGCGAGGGGACCAGAGGGGGACCAACACGAACCCGTCGGCAGACATGATAAAGCCCTGATGAAAATGTCTTCTCATCAGGGCTTTTCTGTCGGGATGACAGGATTTGAACCTGCGACCCCCTGACCCCCAGTCAGGTGCGCTACCAAGCTGCGCCACATCCCGTTGTTCACTTTTCAGGCTGAAACAGCCGCGATCGCACTTGACCCCCAGGCGTCCAGACGGCTCCGACGAGGCCGGATTCCGCGTGATTCCGGACGTCAGATCATGCAGGGCACGTCACGAGGTTCATGGTTTGCATGGTTCTGGTCCCCTTCTGGTCCCCCCACACCTGCGGACACCTAAAAGCCCAGAAGGACTGACGGAATCCTAGACAGCACTATGTCGCCGCAACTATTCATCCACAGTCTCGGGATTCTCCGGTGCTCGATGTGTGGCGGGGTCGACCTTCGGCGCGGAGTCCGGTTCTCCCATCTCGGTATCGGCTTGTTCTTGACTATCTCGCCTGTCGCTGAGCCACGCTCGGTATTGCGCAGCATCTTCACGATCCTTCTCGTTACCGTCGCGGACGTACACGCGGAGCGCACCGTGAACGTTTTCGTTCCACTTCTTCATGATTGTCTTCATCTCGCGAAGCGCGACGGCGGCGTCGTGGATACCGCGAACTTCAACCCATCGCCGAGTCTTGTAGATCGTCCAGTCGAGCACCACGTCGGACTCGCGTGCGGCGTTCTTGATCCCTCGGAATGTCACTTTTCCTTCGTGACGGTCAGGGAGATCCGAATCTGACCGCGTGATCCCAGAGTCCCACATGGTGCGCCACTCCTGCCCCGGTGCGAGCACCGGGATGATCTCGGGGATCGCGACTCTCTCCGGTTGCCCTCCAGCAACGCTTCGCATTGGCCATGGATCGAGGGTGATCCGCACGTCGGTAGCCGCCGTCTCCCCGTAGTTTCTTACGACCAGGTCGATGATGACTTGTGTTGCTTTGCTTGGCTCTGAGTAGGCAACGACATAGGGCTGTGCGCGTTCAACTTCGAGTTCTTGCGCGAGCTTCCGGCTGGCGCGCGCTTCAGATACCTGGCCGCGAGCGTAAAGAAGCGCGATGCCAGCAATCACAAACGTCAGTGCCGCCGAGATCGCGCCTATCCAGTCGGCAGCTGTGGGGACTTCTAGAGCTTCTAGGAAGCGACTAAGCCATTCTTCGATCTCATCCTCGTTCATGACATGCATCACTCCACTCGATTGTGTACCGATTTGCTGACGACATCGGTCGCTTAGAAACTATGAGCGTTTCGGTTTCGTGCGTTTGATCCGCTTCGCCGAGGTAGCGGATGGTGGAGCTACGTTCGCTTGAAGTCGAACCGTAATGAGGGCGTGCTGTCGTGAAACCGAATCGAGTCTCGCCGAAGTGACATGGAATGCCCCGGTGAGGTCTCTTCGGGCGCGTCGCGGGACGTAGTCGGCCACGACCAGGATCGCCACAGGGATGTTGGTCACGGCGTACTGGACCGCCTGCGTACCAAAGTCATTGACGAGATCATCGTCCGAGCGATCTCGGTCAACCGTTTTCACCTCGATGTAGAGGGTGCATCGCCTGTCGAACCTCACAGCGATGTCCACCCGGCCGCCCGCGACGTTGGGCAATTCGACGGCGGAATCGCGGCCCGCCATTAGGAGCGCAGTGTTCAGGTCGTCCGCGAGCTCGTGCTCTTCTGGCCATGGCTGGCCGTGAGACATCCATGGCGGCAACCGGCTGGGTGCCTGACTGACGTTGAGGTGCGTGGCGGTGTACCGAATGACATCGGTTAGGAGCACTGTCAGCTCGGTGCGATAGCCGCCTATTCCTCCCTCGGCGTGCTCGTCGCAGCGTTCCAGCAAGCTGGAGAGCAGCGCATTTTCGGCGAGGTTCAGCGACGGGATCTGAAGTGCGATCTGTTCGAGGACTGGGATCAGGGACGGTTCGGATGCCGCGGCGCGCTCGAGTTCGGAAAATCCGTCGTCTGTAAGGTGTAGGTTCTCGCGAATCGCATCCGGAAGACGGACCGACTCGCTACTTGCTTTTTTTGATGGCGACTCCTCCAGTCGAGCAAGGAGCGCTTCCACCGCGAGGCGGGTGGCCGAGTCTGCCGGCTCAGCGCTCGCTGTCAACCACCGGTGGATATGAGTGACAACCGAGGCGTTTCCGCGCGCGATTTCCTCGATGCGGGGCCATATCAGTTCGCGAACCCCGGCCTGTGACGCGGACTTGTTCATGCCCGGGTTGACGACTAGGACCATGGTCTGTTCGGCAGCGAACGCATGCGCGAGCGCGCGAAGCGTGATCTCGGTGTCGAACCATCGGTCGGACTCGGCGGCCCGGAGCTGTGTGAGGAGATCTAGCCATGCACTCGTCGTGCCGGCGCGTGCACCCCTCCAGCTCGGCTGGGCGCCACGGTATCCATCGAGATACTCGTAGACCGCGTCGGCGATCGCGTCGAACCGGGCGTCGTCGACAGCATGACCAGTCGCCTGCTCAGTGACACCCGTGAGTACGGCGCGGAACGCTGAGGCATCCGGCCGAGCGTCATCGAGGTACGCGGTGTCGAACCACCGTAGTGCGTCATCGAGGTCGCCGCGCGATGCGTTGAGATCAGTGCATGCAACCGCCGACGCAACCTTCTGGAAGCCAAGCTCCATCGCAGCATCTGCTTCAAGTGAATGGTGCGTTGCAAGCACCATCAACGCGTCAACGAGTTCAGAGTCATCCCACATCGAGCAGGCGGCGCCGAGGGCGCGAACCAGCGGCTCTGTGGCATCGGGAGTCCCGCTACCTTCGTGCAACAGACCGCGCAGTTGGAGCGTGTTCTTGGTCCAGTGTCCGAGTGCGAGCCGCGTCCACCCCTCCAAGGCAGTGTCTCTCTCGTATCCTTGCGTGCCGGCACGGGCTTTGAATGCGGCTTCGAGGCCCAGCGCTATCCGGGGAAGTGTCTCCTCAGCGCAGAGCAACACATCGTAGAGGTCACGCGCCGCGAGCACTGGGATCGCGTTGGCGGCTCCGACAAGCAATGCGCCTGCCGCCGCCTGGTCTTCGAGATCCACCCATTCGTTGCAAAGGGCGGCAGCGACTTCGACGACCCGAGTATCGCGGGCCAACTCATGAGAAGAGGCGTAGATCGTCTGTTCGCCGCCGAGGCCGGCGACGGATGGGGCTCCATCGAGCGTGTCAAGGAAGTCGAACACCGTTTGTGTCACTGTGACGGGCTCCTCACCACATCAGGTCTTCCGAGGTTGGTCGTTGCACGGCTTCGGCTGGAAGGACGGCCGTCACTAGCTCACTGTGCGCCGTGCTCGTGATGACCTGGAGCCCGTATGCCTCTGCCACTCGGTTCAACTCACGCAGCAGCAGCTCGCCGTTTTCGCGGTTGAGTTCCTCGGTCGCGAGGGAGTCGACGATGAGCAGCCCGGGGTGGCGACCCAGGCCCGATGTCGTTCCAACGTCTAGGAGCGATACGACGAGAGCGATCTTCAGACGCAGTTTCTCTCCGTCCGTGAGCTTCCCGAAGGGGGTCTTGTCACCGCCCTTCACGACGGGGAGGTGGGCGTTGGCCTGAAGAGTGGCTTTTTCGAGGTTACTGATGCCGAGGGTCTTTCCGAGGGTCGTTATCTGCGTGCTCACCGACGCGAGCGCCTCCGAGAAATCGCTCTTAGCGGATGCCCCAGCGAAAACCTCGACGGCGCCGAGAATGTGCGCGTCGTTGGTCAAGGTGGCCTCCTCCGGTTCGGCCTCAGATGGTTGCGCGCGTTCCTGGATTCGTCCGTCGAGTATCGCGATGCGGCGCTCGAGGGCACGTCGTTCGATGGGGTCCCCATGGACGTTACGGATGACCTCCGATGCGCGCTCAAACTCCAATTGGGCAGCACTCGCGTGGTCCATCGCATCGTCGTGAAGCGCCGAAAGCCGTTCTGCATGGGCGGTGAGCTGGGCGACGCGCTGTTCTGCCATCGTGACGGGGTCGAAGTTGTCGTCGGCGTCTTCGTCGTCCTCCGCCCCACCGGGAGCTGCGTCGGCTTCGTCTATCGGGTTGTTGCACAAGGAACAGGAACCTTCCTGTTCCCGCTGCCATTGCTCGGGCTGAACTTTCGCGTCGCATCGCGGGCAGCATGATGGCTTGAGCGCGTGCCAGAACCGTTTCGTGACTGCCGCTTCCTTGAATGCAACGAGATCCTGCTCCGCCGCATCCAACTCACGTTCCGCAGACCCGTACGCGAGCGCAGCCTCCGCCACGGCACGCTGCGTTCGGGTGATGTTGGCCGTCGCAGTGGTGACGTCCTTCATTGCCGCCTCCAGGTCCTCGGCCGACATGCCCGACACGGGGATGGAGTTGAGTTCTGTCTCAGCCTCGGCTCGTTCTGCACGAAGCGCCTGCGTGCTGGCTTCTCGCGACTCGGAGTCGCGAGCCCGACGTCGCGCGATACCGGCAAGCTGCCCGTCCAAGGCTTTCTTGTGCGCTCGCGCCGCGAGCCTCGTCGCGCTCCACTCTGTTGCGAGGAATGTGTTTAGGACGTTCTGGGCCTGGAACGGTGTCTCCCCGATGGCGGCGGTGTCGCTCGGTTTGGTGATGGCAAGGGCCTGCGACCAGAGGGGCCAACCATGGCCAACCAGGTTGCCATCATCCGCGTCTGTTGCTCCAGCGACGCGGGTCCACTGCGTGAGAGCGTCGAGACCGAGGCGCTGCAGCATGAACTCGCCCACGACCGTCGCCATTTCTTCGTCCCCATCGAAGCTCCCGATGACAAACGCGCCTTCGCGGAGAAGCCTCTCAACCAGGCCGTCGACCGGAACGTCGAGCGTGAAGATAGGCTCACTTGCCGCGGCGGCTTCCTGACTGTGCTCGGCCATCACCTCTGCCGTCGCCACACTGAATTCGTCAAGCGCCAGTCCCACTGTGTCGGGGAGGACGATGACATGTCCGCTCGGCGCACCGTCATTCACACGCCACGCCACAAGGATCCGCTCGCCGCTGATAGTCAGTAGCAGACACACCTGCCGTAACCACTTCTGCACATCCCCGGCCACCTTCGATGAGCCGCGCAAGCCCCACTTGAGGATGTCGAGGGTTGAACTCTTCCCAGCGTCATTCTTCCCATCGCTCACGAAGGCGGTCACGGAGGTGGTGAAAGCGCGGTGGAAGGAGAAAGGCACGAACCGACGTGTCTCGGCGTCGTCATCGGCAGCGAGGTTCTTGACGCCGGCGAAATGAACCGCCGCGACCCGCAGTAGGCGCCTTGTTGGAACCGGCTTGGGACCGACGACCCCGTATCGTGTGAGCACGTCCGTAACGACCTCACGGTCTACATCTGCGCGCTCCGCGACGGTTCCCACCCAGTCCACGACAGTCGCCATCATCAGTTCTCCATCACCTTCAGCGCAACAGCGCGCTCGCGTACTCGTTCGAGAATCGAGGGGATGACATCCCCGTGAGCGGTATCCGCGTACTCGGCCTGCAAATACTGTCGGCGCTTGGCTGCCAGCCCCTTGGCAGCGTCGGCGATGAGCCCAATGGCGATCGCCTGCTGTACATACCACTCAAGCTCGGGGATCTCCGCCCGCATTGCGGCGACAGTGTCTCGCCCCTTCTGCAGCAGGAAATAATCCCGACGCGAGAGAGCGCCCGAGTCAGCAGCACGCCGGTGCTCAATCTGTTCATAAAGCTTGAGCACCGCAAGGGCGTCGTCGATGAACTCATACGCCCCGTAGATGTAGCGCTCCATAGGATAGGTGTGGAGCTGGGGTGCATCACCGTTCAACATTCGCTGAACGTGCGGCCGCACCTCATCAAGAGACACGCGGTCCTGCTCGAACTCGGTGAGCAGTTCATCCGCAAGATAGTCGGGATTACGGAGCCAGAAGTCAAGTTTCTGTAAGCGTATGAGCGACGAGACGACTGCGACCGCACCCTCTACGTCGCAGGATGCACCGACGGGCGTCCCCAGAACATCAAGCAGCACCAGGACTCGTGTCGCGGTCTGGCTCGTTGATCCGCCACGGCGGCGTGCGTCAGACGGCAGCATCGACAGCATAGGCACCGGCCCTCCTTCCACGCAGGTTTACTCAGAATCGCAGACGAACCCGTCCTATGGGCATCGACGCGCTCAGGCCTTTTGCGCTCAGGCCTTTTGCGTTCAGGCCATAGCGGACCGCGGCTCACGGTGAGAGCTGCGAGTGGGCACGGCGAAGAGCTTCGTCGGCCGGAACTCTCCAGCGCACTCGCGGGTGGCCGCCGAGCTTCCGATCCGGTGTGGGTGGGTGCCGGTATCGTTGAACCGTCTGACGAGAGGGGTCCCGTATGGCCAATGAGGGTACAGCCTTCCGGTTCATCGATCTCTTCGCGGGACTCGGGGGCTTCCACGTCGCGCTGCAACAGCTCGGTGGCGAGGGCGTGTTCGCGGCCGAATGGGATGCGACGTTGAACGAGCTCTACAAGGTAAATTTCGATATCCAGCCTTGGGCCGACATCGACGACCTGGAGGACGAAGCAATGATCGCTCGGGAGGTTCCCGAGCATGACGTCCTAACGGCAGGCTTCCCTTGCCAGCCATTCTCGAAGGCCGGTGAGCAACTCGGATTCAGCCATACACTTCAGGGCAAGCTGTTCTTCAAGGTGCTCGCGATTCTCAAAGAGAAGCGTCCGCGGCGGTTCATCCTCGAGAACGTGCCAAACATCCTGCGCCACCAGAACGGCGAGACGCTTGCCACCATTCGCAAGGAGCTTGAAGACCTCGGCTACGCGGTCGACGTGCACAAGTTCTCGCCTCACGAATTCGGCGTGCCGCAGATTCGGGAACGGGCGTACTTCGTCGGATCGCTCGATGGACTCGACGGATTCAAGTGGCCGAGCCCGTCTCGGCCAACGACAGACATCAGCAGCGTGTTGGATAAGCAGGCAGCACCGACCCGCGCAATCTCGGCTCAGACGTTGCAGGCGATCGACATGTGGGACGACTTCCTCAAGCGCGCTCCAGAGGCGCTGAAACTACCGTCCTTTCCGATCTGGTCGATGGAGTTCCGAGCAACGTATCCCTACGAAGACGCCACGCCCCCGGCGATCTGGAAGGAACTCGGCCCGCGCGACCTGGATCATGCCCTTGGCAGCTTCGGGTTCGAGTTGAAAGGGCTGGAGCAGTCCGAGCAGTTCGAGCTCTTGCCAAGCCACGCTCGCCGACCGACCGATCTCAAGTTCCCCTCGTGGAAGCAAACCTTCATCCGACAGAACCGGCAGTTCTACTGGGCGAATCAAAAGTGGATCGACCCGTGGCTTGACAAGTGGAAGCCGTGGAAGCTCTCCTCCAGCCTTCAGAAGTTCGAGTGGAACGTGCAAGGTGGTGGACGACGCATTGACGAGTACGTCCTGCAAGTGCGCGCCTCGGGCCTCCGGGTGAAGCGCACTTCGACCGCTCCGAGTCTCATCGCGATGACGCACACGCAGGTTCCGATCCTCGGTAAAGACATCGTCGGTGTTCGTCGCTACATGACTCCGGCGGAATGCGCCGCGCTTCAGAGCCTCGGCTCGATCTCGCTTCCCGATGGTGATCTGCGCGCATATAAGGCGCTGGGGAACGCCGTCAATGCCGACGTGGTACGCGCGATCGCCGAGCCACTCCTGCGCGGCCTTCACCAGACGTCAGTGGTTTCGGAGGACGAACAGCACGCTGCCGCGTAATCGGCCACCTCTGCTTCAGACCTTTACCGAGGCCCCGATGTCGGAACCCCTCGCTAGGTTGGGATAGACAACGTGGTGCGAGGGAGGCTGGCCGTGGGTTCCGAGTACGAGCGCGTGAGCGAGGCGATCGCTGACGTCATGTTCGGCTCATCGCAGGCTGGCCGACCCGTCTATTCGCTCGCGGAGGCCGATACGGTTCGTAACCTGCTCGAAGCCGCAGAGATTGAGGACCGGACGGTGACCAAGCTAGCGTCCATCGTCAGGTCATCGCTTCAAGTGGATGAGCCTGGCGTTGCCCCGTTCCATTGGCAGGCGGAGGCTGCGCGACGTCATCGACGCCAGCCGCTCGAAACGCCACCTGCGCTCCCGCTCTTGGTCGCACTGTCGATCGCCGCAGAGCAGATGCAGGCGGACGGTGACCTTGCCGCACACAACTACTACTCGCGATTGCATCGGATGCTCCATGTCCCGACGGGCGAGTACCAGAGGGTCGAGAACGACTACCGCCGCACCGCCGACCTGCTGTGGGGATCACTGAATTCGTGGCTTGAGGCATGGGAGGGCGAGCGCGGAATCCCGACGGCCTACGCCGTCGGAGGCCATGCCTTCATCGGGCTACCAATGTCCCAAGCGGTTGTCCGACAGCACGATCGCGCCGGCCTCCACGAACTCTTCGCGCTCGAGGGCATGACCCCAGGTCTGCGTATCTCGCCAGACGACATGAGCCTCGCGATGGACCCATATGCATCGGCCACTCCGAGCTTGCCCCTCAGTTCGCACCTTGCGCGCCTCTGGCGCGTCCCGGCCGCCAGGGAGCGAATCGTCGATGCCGCTTGTCTCGAACTGGAGGCGTGGGACGGGTCCGGGATCGAGGCGGTCGCTTCTGCGCGGCCCGCTGTCACGACGCGTCTGCTGGCATTCCTGCGGACGTTCCCACGCAAGTCGATCGAGTTCAACCTGATGCTTCCGTACCGCTCGGAAGGGCCGGACATCGCACGGTTTCAGCTCGTGGACGGGGAGTCGACCGTTCCGACCATCTCCGGGCCAGGCGGTTCCACACGGCTCTCAGGAGTGGAGGGGGTTAGTGCGGCTTCGCTCGTAGGGGAACAACTCGCGGGAGAGTTCGGGAACGACGACAGCCGTCCATTCGGTCGCCGTCCGAAGCGGGTGACTCCGCTCCGATGGGATGACCTCCAGGGGGCGTTTGTCGAGATCGAACGCATCTCTCTCGGTGAGGACAGCGTCGTCCTGGCGAGGTCAGATGCACGCCAGCGCGTGGAGGCACACCTCGATACCCACGCCCGGCCGGGCTGGCATGAACTCGCTGATCTGCCCGGCAACCCGGAAGGATGGCTGGTCTATCAGCACGTCCAGATCGTCTCCGCGCCCACAGGTCAGGTGCATTTCGATCTCCTGCCGCTCGCCCCGCGCGCTCGGACGAGCCTGACGATGCGAGGGGGCTTCGTACTTCCGGGTCTGCTTCGTAAGTGGTCGGCGTTAGATCCGCCTGAAGCGGTCGCTCTCGCCGCTGGGGCGTCCTCGGTCGATGTCCGCGTGTACCGCGGCGCACGAGTCGACCCTGCCATGCTTGTCGCTGAGTCTGTTCAGCCTGGCGAGCTCGCAGTTCTTCCGCTCGTGGATCGTGACCTATCTGACGGCGAATATGTCGTCGCAATGTTCGTTGACGACGCAAGCAAGCCCTCGTCGACGGCGCTCCTCCGCCTGCGGTCCGCGAACACTCCGCAGTTCAGGGTCGAGGATGTCGATATCCGCCTGGTCTACTCGCCTGACTCCTCGTTGCGCTGGCCTCTAACTGCTGGCGCGCCTGAATGGCCGAGTCATGTGAATGGTGCGAGGATCGTGGGCCTCGATTCGCTCGTTGTTGAAGCCACAACGCCGATGCCGGAGTTCGTGCCCCGGGAAAGAAGCTCCTCCCCCGTGGTGGCCGGGAGAACTCGCGTGGGCATTCCGATGACGAGCGATTCTTGTCTCGTCACTGGGATGCACCGCTTCCTCCTTCCGCCAGTACTCGCGAGCCAAACACCCACGCGGAGTATCGAGGGCGAGTGCACAACCTGCGGGCTCGTGCGCCGTTTCGCCGGCACTCCCTGGGCCGCGAAGAAGAAGGATGCCACCGCTAAAGCCATCGTTCTTCCGGAGATCCCTCCGGTGATCGAGTCGGACGAGCCGGACTTCGAGGTCGCGTTTGACGCGCTAAACCACGTCGGGACCGGTTCGTTCGGGATATTCGAGCGGATCGCTGCCCAGATCGAAGGCTCTGGTTTGTTCGCCGACTCTTTCCTCCGACGGCTTGAGGTCGTCGGGCACGTCGACGTGGCCAGAGACGACTATCTCCAGGTGACGGAGTGGGCCGTCAACACCTCAACCCTTGTCCCGACCGGTGACGGTCGGTGGGTTCTCATCGGCTCTCGTTCTGGCGCGCTGTTGGATCGGCTCAGGGGATTAATCGACGGCTACGCCGAAGTCACGGCGACTGTTGACGCTGAACTTTCCCGTGTCGAGGTCTCAGGCGAGTTGCCGGTCTCAACCCTGATGGAAGCGGGGTTCACCGTGCTTGACGCTTCGCCAGCGAAGGATATCGCCGAGGCGCTCCCTGCACTTAGCGATGTGGCGAAATCACTCAAGCGCGTCATCGTGCCGACTCACAGATCGGCGGAGGTCTGGGATACATCCGCCGCCTCGTGGCGCCAGACAGAGTCACTCATCAAGGTCGGCGCGTACCGGCTCAAAGACTTCGGTTCGACTTACGCGATTCGCACAGCGGAAGACATCGCGAACGGAACCATCGGGCTTGGCAACGCACAGATCGTGAAACACATCGCGAACTTGTGGGCCGGCGATCCCTTGATCGGCTACAACTCGCGCAGCGGCTCGGTAGTTACACCCTTGGGTGCAGACCTGCCAGCGCTGTACGGGCGCGCACTCGCTCTCTGCTCAGGGCGCGCGCCGCGAGAGATCGTCAATCACAGGATGCTTCAGTACCCATCAGTACCGCGAGAAATCGCGGACATCATCTACGACCGTGTGAGTCAGTGAAAGCCATGCCGTTCCCAACTCCAGTGAAGATCGCCGACGACCTCCGAGACGCGTTCCTTCGCTATATCGATACTGCATACGCACTTCGAGACCAGACGCTCAGCAACGAGCGACGACGTCTTCTACTCGAGGGCCAAGGGAACCTGTTCGCGCCGCTCATGCTTGAGCCCGTGCTTCCCTACGACGGGGTTGCGTCTGTGGAGGAGGCCGCGAGGCAGGCGAGAGTCGACGCCCGCGATCTCGGTGATGTACTCCGGGCAGTCTTTAGCGTGACACCTGACGTGCTCTCGGACGTGAAGCTACGCAAACATCAGGCAGCCGCGCTCACGACGCATTTCGCGCCGAGCATCTCTCACAACCCCGTTGTGACATCGGGCACTGGCTCTGGAAAGACAGAGTCCTTCCTGATTCCGCTCCTGACCCGAATTGTTGCTGAGAAGCGGTCGGGGACCTCGCTAGCGCCAATTCACGAGTGGTGGGATCTGAAGCGACAGACCGACAACTGGCGACCGACACGAACCGTCGGCGTGAGCCCGGCGGCGGTCCGATCGGTGATCCTCTACCCGACCAACGCGCTGGTCGAAGACCAAGTTGCCCGGCTTCGACGGGCTGTCCGAGGTCTCCGGAATCAGGAATCACCGATTGACCTATGGTTCGGTCGCTACACGGGTGCGACACCCGGTTCGGGCGGAGTCCCGACTGGAAAGGTATCTGGGCCGACGACCGCAGACGCGGCCCGAGATATGCGCGATCTATCGCGTTTGAACGCCAAGCTTGCTGAACTCAACGACCCAGACCTCATTGCTCAATTCCAGGATCCCTATGCCGGCGAGCTCATCACCCGCTGGGACATGATCGCCACTCCGCCCGACGTTCTGGTAACGAACTATTCGATGCTCAACGTGATGCTGATGCGCGACGTCGAGGAGCCAATCTTTGAGTCCACGAGACTTTGGCTCCAGCAATCGTCCGATCATATTTTCACTCTCGTCGTCGATGAACTGCACCTGTACCGCGGGAGCACCGGCGCCGAAGTCGGAATGGTCGTCAGAAACCTGGCATCGCGCCTTGGGCTCGAACCGTCGTCCGATCAATTCAGAATCATTGCAACGAGCGCCTCACTCCCCGGGGACGACTCGGGTCTGGAGTATCTAGAGCGCTTCTTCGGCGTCGACCGTACGTCCTTCCTTATCGAACCGGGGCAGCCCCGATCACTCGTTTCTGGCGAGCAGCCAACTGCGGCCGAGGTGTTGAGCATCTCACCGCACGAACTTGGAGACGTCGCAACAAGGGATCGGTGGGCGGAGACCATCGCGGCAGCGTGCAGCGACCCGGACGATAGCCGTCCGAAGGCCACGCGTATCGAGACAGTGGCGACCCGCCTCTTCGGGGACGACCCACTCGCGCAGACGGCGCTGGCGACGATGCTCGGCGGCCTCGCCGACGTCGCCAAGCCCGCAATCCCGTTCCGCGGTCATGTGATGATGCGAGGGATGCGTGGCCTCTGGGCCTGCTCTGATCCCAGCTGCCCTGGTGGCACCGCTTCAGAGCCACGGCGAGTCGGTCGAATGTATGACACCCCACGGTCCACGTGCACTGAGTGTGGCGCACGCGTACTTGAACTCCTGTACTGCTTCGAGTGTGGCGACGTGAGCCTCGGCGGGTACGTCGTCGATCGGCCCGATCGCGGCGCGGTGGTGCTTTCCACCACTCCAGTCATACCCGGTGAGAATTCCGGTGACTTCGTGTACCGAAGGAACGATGACGAGTACAGATGGCTCTGGCTCGGCTCGCCCGTTCCCGACGCCCCCAACCGGCACAAGCTCCCTGCCGACATAGACGAGAATCAGGCCACGATCGAGACGAACTTCGGTGCCGCAACCTGGAATCCGAAACTCGGTTCGCTCACTCTTGGTAACTTTCCTGACGGCATCCCAGCGGTGGTTCTTAGCCACAATGCGGGCGATGACAGTGGGCTGGCCCTGCCGGCGCTTCCGGAAGCCTGCCCTCGCTGCGGTGGGAGTCAAGACAACCGCGATGCATCTGTTTACTTCGCCGGAAACGTCCGGTCGCCAATCCGTGCACACACTTCAGGTCGCGCACAGCTCAACCAAATGGCGGTGTCCCAGCTTTTCCGCAGCCTGGGGTCTGAGGCGGCGGAATCGAGGACGATCGTCTTCACCGACAGCAGGGACGACTCTGCACGAATCGCCGCCGGGATTGCGCTCAACAACTTCCGTGACCAAGTGCGGCAAGTCGTCCGACAACTTCTGCATGGCCGCGAGAACCCAGTGCCGATGCTACGAGCGCTCCTCAATGGTGAACTCGCTGACGATGCCCTCCGGCGGGCCGAGCAATTGCGCTCCAGCCGCCGCGAGCTCTTCGACAAGCTCCGGCTCGAGAGTCTCGGTGCAGCCGATACAGCGGACGAAGAGACGATCGCCGCTGCGGAGCGAGAAGCCGAATCCCTGCCGTGGTCGACACTCATCCACGATGCCGAGCGGGTGATGCTCGAAGTCGGCGTGAACCCGGCCGGACCAGGGCCGTCCGTTGCTGAAAGCGAGGGCGATGCCCCTTGGTACCGCGCTTATGAACCTCCGGTCCGCTACGCTTGGGAGCCACTGGCTGATGCCGTGGCACGTCCAATCCGCCAAGATCGCTACCGCCTCACGGCTAAGGCTGTTGCCGAAGCAGTTTTCGACCGAGCCTCACGAGACCTCGAATCCACTCGACTGGGCGTAGTTCGAGCGCGGCCGTCCGCGCCCAATAGCTGGGGCATCACGGAGGAGACCGCTAGCGATGTCCTGGCCAGTGTGATTCGTCTCCTCGGGATTGCAAAGCGGTTCGAGGGCGGGTATGCCGCCCAGTCAAATTCGGCGCCGAAGGTTGTCGTCACTTACTTGAAGCGCGTCGCCGCGAGGTATCAGATCGATTGGCAGACCCTGGTGTCGGACACCGGCGAGTTCTTGCGCACGAGCAGCATCGTTGATGAGACCTGGGCGCTGAAGACCCAGACCGGTCAAGACGCTCTCGAACTCAGGACGCCCGGCGACAAGGTCTGGGTTTGCGAGAACTGCGGAACCACCCACCTGCATCCCTCTGCCGGCGTCTGCACCAATGAGGAATGCCCGAACGGGGTGCTCCACGAGGAGGAATGGTCCGAAGAGTTCGACTACTACGGGTGGCTCGCCTCGCAACCGCTTCGACGTATGAGGGTCGCTGAGCTTACCGGCCAGACCAGGCTCAGCGACCAACGAACCCGGCAACGGCTATTCAAGGGCGCAACGCTTCCTGCCCCCGCCGAGAGCGCTTTGGCTGACCCCCTTGATCTGCTTTCGGTGACAACCACGATGGAGGTCGGCGTCGATATCGGATCGCTCAGGGCCGTAGCAATGGCGAACATGCCGCCTCAACGGTTCAACTATCAACAGCGTGTCGGTCGAGCTGGACGTTCAGGTCAACCGTTCTCGTTCGCGGTCACCGTCTCGCGGGACCGTGCCCACGATGATTACTACTTCCAGGCACCGGAGAAGATGACCGCAGCCGATCCTCCGCCGCCGTTCATCGACTTGTCCCGGCCCCGGATTGTCCGTCGAGTGATCGCGGCAGAACTGCTCCGCAGGGCGTTCCTCTCCGTCCGCAATCCGCCGAGGCGAACTGGTGACAGCATCCACGGAACGTTCGGCTTAACCCAGGATTGGCCACAACGAAGAGCCGACGTGGCGGCGTGGCTTGAGGCGTCCAATGACGTCCCCGTCGTCTGCGCACGGTTCAGCGCTTATACGGCTCTCGATGTAGACGAACTCAATGACTGGGCGCGAAATGGTCTCGCCAACGACATCGACGAAGCTGTCGGGAACCCATACTTCCAGCACACTGAGCTCAGCGAGTTGCTCGCAAACGCCGGGGTGCTCCCGATGTTTGGTTTCCCGACGCGGGTGCGGCCGCTCTATTCAAAGCAGCTCCGCGGTGTTGGCGACGTAGAAAGGCATACAGTCGCCGATCGCGATCTCCGAATGTCCATCACGGCATTCGCTCCCGGAGCCGTCGTCGTAAAGGATGGTGCAGAGCACCTCGCGGTGGGCTTTGCGGCCTACAACATCATCGGGAAAAGTACACGAGCAAAAGATCCTCTCGGGGCACCCTTCCCGGTTCATCGTTGCGCACAGTGTGGCAGCCTCGACACGCGGCCAATGAACGAGTCACTCAGGTGCTCAGTCTGCGGCGAGGAAATGAGGGCGTTCTCGCTCTATCAGCCTGAAGGCTACCGGACGATCTATAGCCAGCCGGACTATGACGACTCACACATCACGCCGATGTACGCCGGCTACTCCGAGCTTTCGACCAACACTGAACTCGGGCAGGAAGTGAGACTCCACGGCGTTTCACTTCGACTACTCGAGCAGGCGGAAGTCGTGGCCGTGAACGACAACAACCGCAAGCTCTTCGATCTGAGCCGGCAGTCGGACGGGTCGGTGATTGCTCAGAATCGCGATCTCTATCGTCGCCCGCTTCCCGATTTCATGCGGACTGGCGGACAAGCCCTCGACCCAGCAGCGATCGGCGAAGTCCGTCGGACCGATGTGCTCCTGCTTGGCCTCGATGATCTGGCACTGCCAGAGGGCGCGGTCGCCACCCTGCCCTGGGCGTGTCCGGCAGGTAAGGGCGCGTTGCTTTCCTTTGCTGAGTTGCTCCGCAACGCTGCCAAGGAATACCTAGATATTGAGCAGTCGGAACTCGAGGTCGGGCTTCAGCCCACACGCAACGGCACCACCGTCTCGGCGCGGGTGTTCCTTGCCGATGCGCTCGACAACGGCGCTGGGTATGCGTTGGAACTCGGCGAGCCGGCGACGTTCGAGAAGCTCCTCACCTCGGTCCGAGAAGAAACGGGTCGACGACTCCGTGAAGACCCACATGGCACAGCCTGCACCTCCTCATGCCCGGGCTGCCTCCGCAACTACGAGAATCGCTTCAATCACTGGGCGCTGGACTGGCGACTTGGGCTTGACGTCGTAGATCTTGTTCTCGGAAGAAGGCTCGACCTGTCCCATTGGACTGATCGAACCGCTGCGTTGATGCAGAGCTTCACTGACGGCTACGGCCCGCACCTCCGAATCGAGCAACATGTGGTCAACGGACTACCGACACTCGTTTCACCAGAGGGTCAAGGTGCCGCTGTCGTCATTGGCCACCCGCTCTGGCGGCACGAGGACGCGCATTGGAATCCGAACGTGAGACGAGCCGTGACTGAACTGCGGGGCCGCGGCCTGTCACACGTCACGGTTTCCGACACCTATGTCCTAGACCGCACACCGATCAAACTGTTCAACGCGTTGCTTGAGAGTGTGTGAAGCCGACAGCGGAAGTTCTCGGCATGCCTCCAAGAGCAACGATCTGCCGCAGATCAGTTGGCCCAAGTACACGGCGCTGTCGATCCACGCTCAGCTTGCTCGGGTAAATACCTCGTCAAGCAGCTGCGCCGTGACAGGGTCCACGGTCTCGTTGCGCTGGATATAGTGCTGCATCGTGATCCGCGGGTCGGTGTGCCCGAGGAGCTCGGAGGCGAGGAGCGCACCTTGCGCGTCGTTGATGACAGTCGCGACGGTGCGGCGGAAGCGGTGCGGGGTGACGTTCTCGATCCCGGCCGCTTCCATCACGTCGCGCAGGAGCCGGCGGATGTTGTTCGTCGTGTGCGGCGTCCCGACCCGCGTGCTGAACAGGAGGTCACCCGGTTCGGTGTCGCCGCTACGCAGCAGGCGCGAGCGGATCGCCTGCAGCGCGAACGACGGCAGTGCGACGCGGCGAACCGAGCGATCCGTCTTCGGATGATCCTGCCGGTGCGTCGGCTCACTCTTACGGCTGATGATCGTCCCGGCAATCCGTGCCGTCGGGATCGGCCCGTCCAGATCGAGGTCCTGGAGTCGAATGGCGAGCACCTCCCCGATGCGGGCGGAGGTGCCGAGCATGACCTCGACGATCTGCCCGAGCTGCCGATCCGGCTTCGGTCCCGCCAGTATCCGCCGGGACTCCCAAGCCTTGATCGCTGCCCGGACCTCCTGCACCTCGCCGATCGTGAACGCCTCCGGGATGCTCTTCTTCCGGTGCAGCCGGGAAACGTGATCCATCGGATTGCGAGGCAGGATCTCGTGACGGACCGCGAGCGCGAGCGCGAGGCGGAGGACGACGCGGGCGTGCTTGGCCCGGCTGTAGCTGCGTCTGGCGAGTTGCTTGAGGAAGTAGTCGCACCGGGCGACCCCGATCTCCCGGAGCGTGAGGTCCTTGAAAGCCGGGAGCACGAGGGATCGCATGTCTCGCTCGTAGAGGTTCCTCGTAGTTCGGGAGAGTCGGTCTTCGATCTCCATGTCTTCCAGCCAGTACGCGACGAGCTCCGGGAACGAACTGTCGGCGCTCATCCCGTTGAATCCGGGCTGGCAGAGGGAACGTTCGGCGAGCTTCTGCTTGAGCTTGCGCTCCGCGGCGGCCCGTGACGGGCCGGTGGCTTGCACGAGCCGGTTGCTGCCGTCCCAGCCCCGGTACCGGGCGCGGGCCACATGGTTGCCGTTCGGCTGGGCGCGGGTGGCGATGACTCCGAAGGTGCCGATCGGTGTGCGGGGCCTACCCACGCGTGCCCTCCCCCGCTCCGGGAAAGGTGGCCGCACCGGTAGAGGCGGCGGGCTCGCGCATGGTGTCCATCCAGGCGCGGATGTCGTTGATACCGAACATGATGCGCTTGCCGAAGCGATAGGCGCGCGGACCTTTGCCGTTGGTGCGCCAGTCGTAGATGGTGGAGACGGGGACGCCGAGGTAGCCGGCGAGTTCGTCGATGTTCAGGAGCGGTTCCAGGCCGTGCGGGCTGGACTGGTGTTGATTCATCCCTCCAGTCTCGAAGGACAGGCGAGCGAGTCTGTTCCTCCGCCCTGCTCCCCTGTGGAGTTGACCGTCGCCGGGCACGCGGATCGCCGCGTGCCGCGACGACTTCGCCGCTCAAGGGCGCGGCCGAGGTCGCGATGCCATTCCTATGGCATGCGCGCCGTTGTCGGTTCAGCAGGCTCGATCGGCCGACACGCGCCGGCGGGCGCGGCGCCGGACCGCCCACTCCTCCATGCGAGCGCGGATGAGGAGCACGACGCTGACCGGGCCCATGATGAGGAACTTGAGCGCGTTCCAGCAGAACAGGAGCACGAGGAGGTTCAGCCACCCGGGGCCACTGTCCTCGATCAGCGTGAGGCAGTAGTTCGCTGCCAGGAAGTACGGCACAGCGAGAAGCATCGCGGGGATGCCCCACTTCAGGCCGCGGCGGGTGCGGATTACATCGAGCGCGATGTTGGTGGGCATGTAGCACCGCAGGTAGTAGCGGACGTGGGCGCTGAGCGCCCAGAGCAGCCGGATCATGGCGTTCCCTCTCGTAGCACTGTCGATCGACTGAGACAGTGCGTAGAGAGTGACCCGAGGGCCTGTCCACGAGGGACGCCATATCAAGGAGGAATCTGCCTCCCTTTCAGGGTACGACCGTCGCGTGACATTCGTAAGAGGTGCGCGCTTCGCGCCCGGCTGAGGCTATGCGCTTGGCTGGCGCAGTCTGATGAGAGCCGGGCAAGGTCGTCACGGTCGTTTCTCTTGGAAAGGGTGAGCGCTCCGCGCCCGTCGCCCTTGCCGCAGCATTGGACCCCGACCACTCCCTCACGGACATGCTCATCGCTGCGGACACAGCTCCACGGCTGCCGAAGGGCAGAATCGAAGCATGGACGTTCGAGAGTCGCCATTCGCCGACGAAGCGCGCGAGATGGCTACGGCATTCGCACCGGCAGGATGGGCGTTCTTCGGGCACTGGCACCTGGAGCAGTCGCGGCGAATTCTCGCTCTCTCGCGAGAGGGAACCTCTCAGCAGGAGATCGATCAGGCCATCACTGACGTATGGAATATCGAGCAACCGACTCTTCTCAGGAACATCGCGATGCCGTTGGGCCGATTCGGACGGGGCATCGATCTCGAGTTCCAGCGGCGCAGTCAGCAACGCCAAACTCTTATCAACGAGGCCATCCAGTGCCACCAGGAGGGTCGCTTCGCAGCAGCCATCACGTTGACGCTTACTCAGATCGATGGGATCACAAGAGAGGTGGTGGGGACCACCTTCTTCAAAGCAAACGCGGCGCCAACCGAGGCGGACTACACCGACGATTCCACTCTTGCTGGCATCGAAGGGAACCTGCCGGCGGTGCGTCGGGCGTTCAGTCAACCCGTCGACAAGGTGGGCAGGTACGGGCTCGTCTCTCGTCATGGAGTAATCCACGGTCAGGATCTCTCGTTCGCGACCAAGGTGAACTCGACCAAGACTCTGGTCCTGGTCGGAGCACTGGCAGAGCATCTTGAGTCGCGTGCGGAGGACCGAGCACGAAGGTGGCGTCGAGTTCGCGATCGTGAGAAGAGCGGCCGGTCGGGACATGACGCGAACGGCCGCTTGCTAGACGACCGCGGCCTGGAGGAGCTCTACATGTTCCGTGCTGACTTCGAAACCTGGGTTTACAACCAGATCGCTTTCGAGCGGAGTCTCGAACACCGAGCCGCCGTCGAGCGAGCTCATGCCCTCCTGGAAGAGCGACGTCTGTCCCGTAGAAACTTCGATCTGCGCGTAGTTGAGCATGACCGTGTGATGTGGACATTCCGATCTCCGGGCGGGCAGTTCCTCGGCTCGGCTCTGGCCATGCCCGACATCATCAGCCGCCCCATTCCTGACCAACGATGGACCTGGGACAGCCCGGCGAAACCCGTGTCGCCGCCGTGGGTGGTGGAGGAGGGATGGACCATCGCTCAGGGTGACCCCACCACGCCCAACTGGGCATTTGGAGGCTTCTATACCGGCTAGTTCCGCGCCCCATCAACTGCGTGAGCCGCTCGCCTAGAGCCATCGAGCATGAGATCACCACGTGGGCCGAGCCCGAGGTCGTCGCCAGTATCGCCTACAGCGACGGTCTGACGCGCTGCGGCCTGGTGCGCCGGGCGTGTTCCTGCTCTGGCTGCTCGGCCTGGGCGAGGTTCTGTGCCCGGTCGAACGCGGCTCGGGCACGGGCGGCGTCGAGCTTCTGCGTCTCGGCCTCGGCGGGTGCTCCGAGCGGCGCAGGCCCAGTGATGCCGTAGCGGTCTCGGTAGGCAGCGATGGTGCGAGCGGCGTTCCGCCATGCCTGGGACGCTCGTGCCTGCTTCGGTTGGATGCCGAGCTTCGTGATCCACTCGTGCTTCTCGGTGAGCGCGGTGTCGAGGAGGGCATCGGCCCGGGTCTCGATGAGGTCGCGTCGCTCGGTCAGCGCCTGCCGCATCTCGGACGGCACGGTGCCGACGGCTTCGGGGATGAGGCCGGCGATCAAGCGTGGCGCCTTCCGCGCGCGCCCCGACCCTGATGGCCGCACGGTCGCCTTAGCGACGCGGTAGTGCAGGACCGCGGCGATGTCGTCGGCGTCCCCGAACCCGCGCGTTCGCACAAGGCGCGGCAGCAGGGTCTCGACGTCGTGCTGGTTCGCCTCGGCCCGGCGGAGCTCGGCGGTCAGTGCTCCGAATGCGGGTGAGGCGATCGCGTCGTCTGCGTCCTCGTCGCTGAGGCCACAGGAGCGGATGAGTGCGGCCCAGCGGTCGTGTTGTGCGGCGGCGGCCAGGGTCTCGTACTCGGCGGCGAGCTGCGCGATCGAGGCCCAGGCTTCCTGCTCGGCAGCGATCGTCTCGTGCGCGGAGAGTTCAGCGCCGACGTGCTGCAGCACTCCGAACAACACCGACCGGGCGGACGCATCCTCGTTGTCGCCGGGGTGCGGGCCGTCGTGGGCGGGGTCGGGCTTGTCGACGGCGACGTAGGCGATGTTCTCCTCACGACCTCGTGTCATGGCGACGTAGAACGTCTCTCTGGTCATCGACGCATCCGCCAGGACGTGCGAGGAGTCCACGGTGATGCCCTGTGCCCGGTAGGACGTGACGGCGTAGCCGAGGTCGAGATGTTCGGCCGCGTACTCGGCCGGGACGACGACCGAGGCGCCCCACGTGCGCCCGGCGCGGCGGAGGCTGAGGGCGCCGTCGTCGCGGACCTCGGTGACCGTCCATCTGTCGCCGTTGCGGACCCAGGACCGTCCGGCGCGGAGGCGGCGGTCGTTGCGGCGAGTGATGACGGTGTCCCCGGCAGCGGCACGGGTGCCGTCGTGCAGCTCGACCTCGCGGCGGGCGTTCACGGTGCCGTCGAGGATGAGATCGGCCCGCGCCCGGTTGTTGAGCGCCTGGACGGACTCGTTCGAGTCGGTCACCAGGACGCTCGCCCGCCCGGCAAGCGTGTCGGAGCGCCAGGCGGTGTAGGCGGCGTCGATCATCTCCTCGGTCTCCCCGCCGATCACGCGGCTGTGCTCGGCGTAGGTGTCGATGACGTCGGTGCGGCCGTGCCGCAGCGCGAGGGATGCGGTCTTCTCCCACGGGTTGACGAACCGGTGCACGTCGACCAGCTCCGGGGCATCGTCATGGTCGTGAACGAGTAGTGAGAACGCGCCTCCGGCGGTGACGGACTGGAGTTGGGCGTGATCCCCGACCAGCAGTATCTTCGCCCCGGCCGCCGCGGCAAGGGCCGTGATGCGGTCAAGGGAGAGCGTGCCCGCCAGCGACGCCTCATCGACGATGACGAGGTGCCCCTTCGCGAACGTCGCGCCTGTGCGGTCGTGGGTGTCGAGCCACTTCGCGGTGTTCTCGGTGGGGATGCCGAGGTCATCGGCCAGGACCTGCGCGGCGACCGCTGACGGCGCGAGCCCGACCACGCTGCCGCGCCCGTGCTCGCGCTCCCACGCCCGCCGCAACGCCGACATCGCGGTTGTCTTCCCCGCCCCGGCCGGGCCGACCAGTACATCGACCATCCGGCCGGAGAGCGCGATCTTCGTCAGCGCGACTGCCTGGTCGTCACCGAGCATCCGGCCCTTGCTGTCGGGGCGTTTCGTGATTCGTTCGACGGTGCTCAGCGGCACCGTCGGCGCCGTCGTGGTGCGGGCGCGCTCGAGGAGGCGGTCTTCGGCGACCAGCAGCGCCTCGGAGGAGAACAGCGCGGAGTGCTTCGGACGGAACACACTCGTGCCGTCCGGTCGGCGGAACGCCGCCGGGCTGGATGCGAGCTCCGGCGGGGTCAGGCGCAGCGAGGCCGCCTCGGCAGCGTCAACGACCATTCCGGCGATGGCTTCGCGATCCTCGGTCGACGCGAACCGGTAGGCCATTGTCTGCCGAGCGGCCTCGGCGGTGAGGTTCCAGCGATGCCAAGTGGAGCGCTTCTCACCGACCGCGGCCACGACGTCTGCCCCGAGCGAGTCGATCACGTCCAAAGGCACGTCGTCGGCGCGCAACAGCAACGGCTCCTCGTTCGCCGTCACGCCGCGCGCCCACGAGGTCGCATCCGACCCGAGCACCCTCCCGGCCCGTTCCCGCCACGAAGCCGTGAGGGCGGCCAGCGACCGCACCTCCTTCTCCGGGCGAGTGGAGAGCGTGGCCTGGGCGCGGAGCTTCATGATCGTCGCCGGCGACGGCCGCCGCCCATGCGTCTCGACGTAACGCTCGATAAGGCGATCGGTCTCTGCGTCGATGTGCCGGGCACGAGTGGAGAACTCCTTGACCAGTGCCTCCGGCACCCCGGTGACCGCCCAGGCGGGGTTCCGGTCGCGGCCTCTATCCCGCGCCTCCCAAGAGACGCCGAGCATTCGGGTGAGGTGGTCCGCGAAGACCGCCTCGTGCAGTTCGGAGAGCGCGACGACAGCCGCGTGCATCGGCCGCCCATCCAGGCTCCGCCATTTCCCGTCAAGGACGGCCTGGACCTTGTTACTGATGACGACGTGCGTGTGCAGATGGGGGTCGCCCGCCCGGCTGTCGTAGTGGTCGAACGCGGTGGCGATCAGACCGGCGACGTCGACCTGCGCAACCGCGCCGTCGCGGCCGCTTGCGCCCGTGCGCGTGGCTGCAACTTCCCGCTCCATGAACGCAACCACCTCCGCAACCGCCGCATAATGCGCATCCGCGATCAACATCTGCGTCCCAGCATCCGAAACCGCCCACAGCACGCTCGCGGACTTCGGGATCGAGAACGTGAAATCGAACCCCGCAACAGCCCGCCGTGTCCCACGCTCGGCCTCCTCCCCTTCGATCGCCACGACCGCCTCCGCACGTGACGCCGGCCCGAGGGATGGATCAAGCGCCCCGCTGCGCGCCTCAATCCGCTCGGCCACGGTTCGGTACTCGGGGTATGCACGGCCAAGCGGTTCCCCGGTGATCGGGTCACGGCCCATGCCGACTAGGAGCTGGAGTTGGGCTTCGGAGACGTGATCGCCTGCGCTGATCCGCCCACTGTCGAGCGTGGCGATCCCGGCGCCGAGCCATCGGCCCGGCGGGGTGCCCTCGGCGTTGTAGTAACGCGTCAGCGGGGTGGACAACGACCTGTCGCCGTCACTGGCCGCGACTGTGCGCAGCAGGTACTTGTAACCGTCGCCCGCCGACATCACGCGCATCGACACCGTCACACCGGCCGCCCTTCCCCGTCTGCTCACAAGGTGAGCAGACGGCCCGCTGACGGCGGGCTCAACCTCGATCTGCAAGAGGCGTGGTGGTTCTGAGACGAGGTGGGCGAGTCGTCAAGCGAGGCACTGCCGGAGCGGTCGGCGTGAGGCGGGCGGGAGACGGCTCGTGCACCTGGCAGGTGACCAGCCCCGGTCGGGAACAGCAGCGGCGACGACCGGGGATCAACGACCTGCGGAGTCCTCATGCGCGAGCCGTACGACGAGAGCCACGAGCCTCGACTACGGGTTGGCTCCCTGTTCTCCGGCTATGGCGGCCTCGACCTCGCCGTCGAGAAGGTATTCGATGCCCGCACCGTGTGGTTCTCGGAAATCAACGAGCCAGTCGCCCGAGTCTTCGCCCGCCACTGGCCGGACGCCCCGAACCTCGGCGACATCACCACCATCGACTGGAGCACGGTTGAGCCGGTCGACGTACTCTGCGGCGGCTTCCCCTGTCAGGATGTCTCCACCGTCGGAAAAATGGCCGGCCTCGCCCCCGGCACCCGCTCCGGTCTCTGGGCGCACATGGCGATGGCTATCTCGGAGCTGCAACCCGGGTGGGTCGTCATCGAGAACGTCCGCGGGCTGCTCTCCGCATTCGCGATCCGCCCCGCCCCGGAAGGAGACGACGATGAACGATGCAACCCCGAACCCGCAACCCCCGAGGTCGCAACCCTTCGCGGTGTGGAACCCGACCCGTGGGGTCTGGGAGACCAGTCAGCCCGACCTCTACGGGCGCTTGGCGCCGTACTCGGAGATCTGGCCGACCTCCGGTACGACGCGAGGTGGATCGGCCTACCCGCTTCCGCAGTCGGCGCTCCGCATCCACGGTTCCGCATCTTCATCCTCGCCCACCGCGCTGTTCCGAACGCCGTTGGCCTCGGACTCCGCGAGGGGCGGGGAGACGTTGGACCGTGTGAAGGCAAGGCGAGGAACGATCGCTCTCAGCCACCAGATCATCGACCTCGTGACGAAGAAGGGTCGGCGGCGCAGGCCGGAGGAGACGTTCGCACTGATCGAGGAGTTCTTCGCCGCTGGGGACGCTACGCCGCGGCCGTCGCTCGATGGGAACGCATCACCGGGCGACCGGCACCAGCGCCCGCCATCGTGAACGAGGGCGCCGGACCAAGGCCCGCGCCGGCCTTCGTGGAGTGGCTCATGGGCCTGGACGAGGGGTGGGTGACCGACTCGGCACTGGGCCTGACGCACGCTCAGCAACTCAGTGCCCTCGGAAATGGGGTTGCCCCCGCGCAGGCGGTCGCCGCGATCAGGTCGCTCCTCACGGAGGAATGATCTCGGGGCGATCCGACGACTTCGCGTTGGAGATCTGGCTCAAGCGTGTGCCCCGCTACCTGCGCAGCGCGCGCGTCACGCGGGCTGGCCCCATCGCCGTGAGCCAACGCCACCCGGTGCCGAGGATCGCTGAGAAGGACTGCCCGGACAGGAGCACCTTCTGGAGTTCCTGTCCCTGCGGGGTGGTCCAGTCGATGGCGAGTTCGGAAATGATCTGCGGAGTGACGACTATGACGGCCCCGGCCTGCTCGACACGGCGCAGCGACGAATCGTGACCGGACCTCGTGAAGCCTGCGGAGGCGTCGGCGACGACCTGCACCTCATAGCCCTCGTCCAGCAACTGCAGCACGGGGAAGACGACGCAGACCTCGCTCGTGATTCCGGCGACGATGATTTTCTTGCGACCTGTCGCGCGAACGGCGGCGTTGAAGTTCTCGTCGTGCATCGCGTTGACGATGCCGCTTCGCCTGATGCGGTTCTCGAACTCGACGGGAGCGGCCTTCTCCAGTTCGGGGATGAGTGGGCCCTGGATGTTCTCCTCCTGGCTGGAGGTGAGCAGCAGCGGCATGTCGAAGGCCTTGGCGATCTTCGCGAGCGATATGGCGTTGCGCTTGATGTCACCGCGCCGGTGGGAGGTGGTCCACGAGATGGTGCCGATCTGGTGGTCAATGAGCAGCATCGCTGCGTTCTCTGCGGTGAAGACGTTGGCATGCATGTCTGTTTTTCTCCTTATGGGTCTCTCGGGTGAGCGAGCGTTGGTCAGCGCTCGTCGACCGCGTTCGCGGCCGGGCGCCGGATGACGACGAATGTCGCGAGCAGGGCGACGAAAAGCATGGTCGTGATGGTGACGAGGCCCTGGGACTGGAAGATCGCCTCGGTGGTCCAGGTCACGCCGTCCGGCGTCGTAATCTCCTCGCCACCGCCGAAGATCATCCGGGCGATGAACTCGGTCGCGACTGCGGCGTAGAGAGCGATCGGGATGAGCCAGTGGCTCGTCTGGGTGATCTCGGCCTCGTCCTCGGGGTGTCGAGCACGCAGCGCTCGCAGGTACAGGGCAAAGAGCTGGAAGATCGTCCACACGCACAGGTACCAGCCGAGGTAGTTCGAGACCGGCACGCCGAAGTAGCCGCCGCCGTCCTCCCACACCCAGGTCTGGTCGACAGTGGCGCGAGTGGGGTCCATCGCGAAGTCCCACATCACCATGACGAAGGCCGCGACGAGCGGGACGGTGACGGTCTCGGTCCCGCGGAACGCAGCGGTCGTCTTGCGCAGCAGTGCGTGGGCGATGATCCACGACAGGTAGGCCATCGCGAAATAGGCCGGCATGATCAGCAGCGGCACGACGCCCAACTGCGGGCCGAGCACCTCGGAGTAGGTGTAGTTCCCGAACGGGAACCCCGTCGCAATGCTGATCGTCTCGTACGTCCAGCTGATCGCGAACGCGAACGCGAAGAACACCAGCATCCGCCACAGGCCGTATCGGCGGATGCCGTGGATAAAGGAGATCGCCGTCACGGTGCCGATCGTGATGACGGGCGCGAACTGCGCGAGCGCGCTGTCCGGTGCCGCTCCATTGAGGAACGTCACGATCGCGTAGGCCGCGATGACGATCGTCAGGATCGTGCTGATGCCCGGCCCGAGCGTGGTGCGTCGCGGGTGATGGCGATTGCCGGGCTGCGCATCGTTCGCGGATCGAACGGGACGGGTGGCGGTGATCATACGGGATTCCTCTTCTCGTGGACGTGTCTTGTTCGGCCGCGAGCTCATCAACGCGTGACCGGAACGACGGCAGGATGGATCGGGGCTTCGGGCACATCGGCGGGCCGGCCCTTGTCAAACTCACGCCGCAGCACCGGGATGACATGCTCGGTGAGCAGGCCGAGCTGCTCCAGCACCGTCTTCTGCGGCAGGCCGCCGCCATCGATGTTGAACAACTGCCGCTGGTAGTCGCCGAACTGCTCCCGGAAGCCGAGCACCTTGTCGATCACCTGCTGTGGCGACCCCACTGCGAGGGGTGTCGCGGCGATGTATTCCTCGAGTGAGGGGCCACCGCCGGTGATCGGCGATCGGTCGAAGTAGGGGCGGTACTCGGCGAGTGCGTCCTGCGAGCGGGGGCGGATGAAGGTCGCGCCGCCGGCGCCGACGATCGCGCGCCGTGCCGGGCCGTGCCCATAGTGCTCGAATCGCTCCCGGTACAGGTTCACCAGCCGGGCGAAGTAGGAGGACGGGGCGAAGAGGTTGTTGGCGAAGAACCCGTCGCCGTAGTACGCCGCCTGCTCGGCTATCTCCGGGGTCCGCACTGACCCGTGCCACACGAACGGCGGTACCCCGCCGAGCGGGCGCGGGGTCGAGGTGAAGCCCTGGAGCGGTGTGCGGAACTTCCCTTCCCAGTCGACGACGTCCTCGCGCCAGAGGCGGCGCAGCAGGGCGAAGTTCTCGACGGCGAGCTCCACGCCTTGGCGGATGTCTTTGCCGAACCAGGGGTAGACGGGGCCGGTGTTGCCGCGGCCCATCATCAGGTCGACACGGCCGTTCGCGAGATGCTGCAGGAAGGCGTAGTCCTCGGCGATCTTCACCGGGTCGTTCGTCGTGATCAGCGTCGTCGCCGTCGACAGGATGATCCGCTCCGTGCGCGCCGCGACGAAGCCCAGCAGCGTCGTCGGGCTCGACGGCACGAACGGCCGGTTGTGATGCTCGCCCGTCGCGAACACGTCGAGGCCTGCTTCCTCCGCCGTGACCGCGAGCTGCGCGATCGCGGTGATCCGCTCATGCTCACTCGGCGCCTGGCCCGTCATCGCGTCCGACGTGACGTCCCCGATGCTGAAGATCCCGAACTGCATCCCAACTCCTTATATTGTCACGTGACAATATACACTCATCGAAGAAGGTCAGGTCAACACGGCCGGTCATCCCCGACCGACCGCAGGTCGGAGTGATGGATGATGCACGAGGACACGCACCAGACCGGCGACGCCCACCCCGGCTCGTACGATCAAAGGGTGACTGCTATGACGAATGAGCCCGCGCGAAAGCGCGGTCGCCCGCGCAAGGAGGATGAGCCCGTCTCCCAGGAGGGCATCCTCGCCGCAGCGCTGCATGCGTTCGCGGTCTACGGATACGAGGGCATTTCGTTGCGCACGCTCAACGCCGAGCTCGGGGTGAGCCACAATGTCGTGCACCAGCGCTTCGGAACCAAGGCCGACCTCTGGCGCGCCGCAGTGGACTGCGGCTTCGGGGGGCTGATCGAGGAGATCGCCGCCACCGACGATGAAACCCGACCCCCGCTAGACCGGCTCCGCAACATCGTCCGCGAGTTCATCCTCGCCAATGGCCGCCGCCCCGATCTGCTGCGTCTGGTCAACGCCGAAGGCAGCAGGCCCAGCGACCGCCTCGATTACCTCTACTCAAACCATCTCGTCGCGATGGAACAGGTCATCCGCCCCATCGTGGATGACCTGAGCGGAACAGGGCAGATTCGGCCCGTGCCCTGGCGAAGCCTGTTCTTCATGATCACGGCCGGAGGCACCGCGGTCTTCAGCAACGAGGCTCTCGCCCAACTCGTCGAACCAGACGACGCGACGAGGCCGTGGGAGATCGCCGCCCACGCCGAGTTCGTCGCCGACCTCATCGTCGACGGCCTACGACTGGACAAGCAGGAGCGCTAGAACCACACGCTCAACTGAGCGCGTCATGTCGCGTCATCAGCCTCGCGGGGCCATCCCTGCGACGACGAAGTCCAGAAGGCGCGCGGCTTGCGGCTGCCAGTCGCCGGCGGGGTCGAGTTGATAGAGGCCCGCTACGGCGAGGATGACGTCGTCCGCGGTGACGCCGGCTTGGAGGGTTCCGGCCTGTTCGTTGGCGGCAAGAAGAAGACCGATCGCTTCGACCACCGGGCCGTATGCCTCGCTGGCGAAGCGGGCATGGCCTCCTGAGGTCCGGAGTGCATCGACGAGACCCGCCTTCGTCATGGCGTACTGGGCGAGGCGATCAAGCCAAACGCGGAACGCGACGATCGGCTCGTTCGCGGCCAGCAACTCCGCAGCCGCATCGCACAGCTGCTGCACCTCATCGCGATAGACAGCGAACACCAGGTCCTCCCGGCCGGGGAAGTGCCGGTACAGGGTGCCGATACCCACGCCGGCGGTCTTCGCGATCGAGTTGAGCGAGACGTCGCTGGACTCCGCGAACGCACCTCGAGCGACCTCCAAGAGCTTCTCCCGGGTGCGGGCGGCCTGCTCCTGGAGTTGCTCAACCCGTTTGGAGGTCACGGTCATGAGTCCTTCGATTGCTTGACGGAGAGTTCTCCGTTAGCCTAGCCCATGCATGACGGAGACCTCTCCGTCACGATCATGGAAGGCGCAACCACGCATGTCATCAACGACCAGACAGCACCCGATCGGCTCCCGATTCACCGCCGCGAGCACCGCCCTCGCCGTGGTCGCCGGCATCGACCTGACCGGCAGGGTCGCCATCGTCACCGGAGGCCACTCCGGAGTCGGCCTGGAGACGACGCGCGCGCTGCGTGCCGCCGGAGCCGCCGTCGTGGTGCCGGTGCGCGATCCCGAGAAGGGTCGCGCCCGCGTGAGCGACATCGACGACATCGAGGTCGAGCAGCTCGACCTCGCGAACCGCGACTCCGTCGACGCCTTCGCGGACCGGTTCCTCGCCTCCGGGCGCGCCCTGGACATCCTGGTCAACAGCGCGGGCATCATGGCCGTCCCGTTGTCGCGCGACTCCCGCGGCAACGAACTGCACCTGGCCACCAACCACCTCGGCCACTTCCGACTGGTGCAACAGCTGTGGCCGGCCCTGAGTCGTGCGAACGGTGCGCGCGTCGTGAACGTCTCCGCGTGGGCGCATCGGCTCTCCCCGGTCGTGTTCGACGACCCGAACTTCGAGAGCCGGGAGTACGAGCCGTTCTCCGGATACGGACAGTCCAAGACGGCGAACATCCTGCACGCGATCGGCATCACCGCGCGCGGGGCCGACGACGGCATCGAAGCGTTCTCGGTGCACCCGGGCAGCATCATCACCACGAATCTCTCCCCTTGGGCGAGCATCGAGACGCACCGCGCCATGGGCAACGTCGACGAGAACGACCAGCCCGTCATCGATCCCGAGAACGGCAAGAAGACCGCCGAGCAGGGAGCCTCCACCAGCGTCTGGGCAGCCACCGAGCCCCGGCTCGCTGGACTTGGCGGGGTCTACGCCGAGAACAACGAGGTATCGCCGATCATCGCCCTGCCCGATCCGGACGCCCTGCAGGCGCAGATGGCCGCGGGAAGCACCCCGGTCGGGGTCGTCCCGCACGCCATCGACCCGGACGCCGCCGACCGACTGTGGAGCCTCAGCGAGAGCCTGCTCGTGTAGGTCGCGAGGGCTGAGCGATGGGGTGCTGGAGGCGGGTCACAAGCTCAATTGTGCGCGCGGAATCCATCGATGGAGAGCTCCATGACCCGGGCAGCTTGGGCTCGTCCAGTGTCATCGGTCCCGACGCGCCACAGGAATCCCATCAGCAGCAGCACGTCCGCCGGGTTCAGGCCGGGCCGCACGCTGCCGTCCTTCACGCAGGCATCGAGGAGCACGCCCACGGCAGCGGTCACCGGGGCGTAGGTGTCGTTGATGACGTTCTGCGCGGCGACCGTGTGCAGCGCCTCGCCCAGACCGTGCTTGAGGCGCACGTAGTCGGCCAGCTTCTCGAACCAGACCCGGAACGCATCCAACGGCGCATGCTCGGCGAGCACGTCATCGACCTGATCGACGAGTCCCTGCACGTCGTGCTGGTACACGGCGAGGATCAAATCCTCACGAGTCGGGAAATGCCGGTACAGCGTGCCAGCGCCGACACCGGCGCGTTTGGCGATCACGTTCAGCGAGGTCGCACCGTCCTCGGCGAAGGCATCATGGGCGACCCGCAGGATGTGCTCGCGATTGCGCAGCGCATCGGCGCGCACAGGTTCATTCCGGGGCTCAGCCACAGTCTGTGCCCTCCATCACGGTGCCTCCAGGGTGTCGCGACCGCCCGCTTGCCAAACGGAGAACTCTCCGGTACGGTCGATCTCAGTAGCGGAGAGTTCTCCGTTCTTGGTCTCAAGCATAGGAGAACCCTTGCAGTACATCAAGCTCGGTAGCACCGGCCTCGACGTCTCTCCCATCGCGATCGGCGCGATGACCTACGGCGAACCCGACCGCGGCCATCCCGTCTGGTCCCTCGGCGAGGAGGCCAGTCGCCCGCTCATCAAGCACGCCCTGGAGGCGGGCATCAACTTCTTCGACACCGCGAACATGTACTCCCAGGGCTCCAGCGAGGAGATCCTCGGCCGAGCCCTGCACGACTTCGCCGACCGCGACGACGTGGTGATCGCGACCAAGCTGCGCCACCCCATGCGGTCCGGCCCGAACGGGAAGGGCCTGTCCCGTAAGGCGATCATGACCGAGGTCGACCATTCGCTCACCCGTCTCGGCACCGACTACATCGATCTGTATCAGATCCACCGCAACGACCACACGACCCCGCTGGAAGAGACCCTCGAAGCCCTCCACGATCTCGTGAAGGCCGGAAAGGTCCGCTACCTCGGCGCCTCCTCGATGCACGCTTGGGAGTTCGCCAAGGCACTGCACCTGCAGAAGGCCAACGGCTGGGCACGGTTCGTGTCGATGCAGCACCACTACAACCTGCTCGCCCGCGAAGAGGAGCGCGAGATGATCCCCCTCGCCCTCGACGAAGGTGTCGGCACCGTAATCTGGTCGCCGCTCGCCCGAGGACGTCTCGCCCGCGCCTGGGACGACGCGAAAGCCACCGCCCGCAGCGGCAACGACGGCTTCGCCGACATGCTCTACACACCGCTCACCGAGCAGTCCGACCGGGCGATCATCGACGCTGTCGGCCAGGTCGCCGAGTCTCGCGGGGTTACGCGCGCTCAGATCGCCCTGGCCTGGCTACGCAGCAACCCTGTCGTCACCGCACCGCTGGTCGGCGCCAGCAGCACCCAGCAGATCGATGACGCCATCGCCTCGCTCGACATCACGCTCACCGACGACGAGATCCGCACTCTGGAGAACCCGTACACGCCCCGCTACGACTTCCAGGGCATTTCCGACGACGCCGAGCTGCAGGCCATCATGGCGCGCCTGCCCGGCTTCACCCCTGCCGCCTGATGACCAGTCGAACCCGCCCGGATGGGCACGCTCTCATGGTTCGTCGGACCCGCATCGGGGTCGTGGGGGCCTCGCTTCTGCTCGCAGCTCCTCTGATCGCGTGGCTCGCTGAACTGGTCACGGCAGCCGCGTGGCAGGACCCGCCATACGCTCCGCTGTACAACTGGGTCAGCCACCTCGGCGTGCCCGGCCCGCCCCAGGAAGCCTTCGGGCAGGTCATCAACTCGCCGCTCGCGTGGGTCATGAACACCGGCTGGATTCTCTACGGGGTCCTCGCGACCACCGGGCTGATCCTCGTGCTGCAGTTCCGAACCGGCATCCGGCCGATTCTTATCGGAGCGCTCGGACTGGTCGCCGGCATCGGCATCGTCCTTGTCGCCCTCGTCCACGGCTCTCAGGAGAACGTCGACAACGGGCTCATCGTCCTGCATTTGCTGGGCGCGCAAGCGGCGATCATCGCCGGGAACCTCTCCGCAGTCCTCGTCGGCACCTTCCAGCGCCGTCTCGGAATCAGTCGGGGCATCGGAACTGCCAGCTTGATCATCGGGATCGTCGGGTTGATCAGCTTCGTCGTGTTCATGACCGACTACCAGAGCGGCACCGAATGGAATCTCGGCCTGTTCGAGCGCGGCGCCGTCTACGGCGCCTACCTCGGCCACGCTCTCCTCGGCGCATCCCTCCTCGCCGCACTCACATCCCGCACTGCCCCGTTCTCATCGAAAGCGACATCATGACAACCCCCACACCCCAGACACCCACACGCCAGACACCGTTGAACTCCGGGTTCGGCGCCGCGAGCACCACCACCGACGTCCTGGCGGGCGTCGACCTCACCGGAAAGCTCGCCGTCGTCACCGGTGGCGGCTCCGGGATCGGCGTCGAGACCGTCCGCGCCCTCAGCACAGCAGGCAGCGACGTCATCGTTCCCGCCCGCGACACGTCCCGCGCCGCCGAAGCACTCGCCGGCATCGAACGGGTCGACATCCGACCGATGGACCTCACCGACCCCGCATCCATCGACTCGTTCGCGGGGACCGTCCTCGCGGACGACCGTGCCATCGACATCCTGATCAACAGCGCCGGCATCATGGCGGCACCCCTCGAACGCGACGCTCGCGGCTACGAGTCCCACTTCGCGACCAACCACCTCGGACACTTCCAACTCACCGCCAGACTCTGGCCACTCCTCGCCCGGGACGGCGGCGCCCGGGTCGTTTCCGTGTCGTCCTGGGGGCACCGGCAGTCCGACATCATCTGGGACGACCCGAACTTCACCCACACCGAATACACGCCGATGCGGGGCTACGGGCAATCCAAAACCGCCAACGTGCTCTTCGCGCTCGAACTGGATCGCCTCGGTCGAGACCGCGGAGTCCGCGCGTTCGCACTGCACCCCGGCAGCATCGTCACCCGGCTCGCCCGGCACACCACCACCGAAGCGCTCATCGACATGGGGGTTCTCGACGAGAACGGTGAGCCCATCCTTGACCCGTCCCGGAACATGAAGACTCCCGAGCAGGGCGCCGCGACCTCGATCTGGTGCGCCACCAGCCCGCAACTCGACGGGATCGGTGGCGTGTACTGCGAGAACGCTGACATCGCGCCGCTCTCGACCGCGGAGCGAGACAGCGCCACCCTCACCGTCGGCTCCTTCGCGCAAGGTGTCATGCCCTATGCCGTGGATCCCGAGTCCGCACGTCGGCTCTGGACGCTCAGCACCGAGCTCACTGGCGTCAACCTTCCCGAGGCGAGCTGATCGATGCGGACGACCATACGAACACGGAGGACACTGTGAAACTCGGAATCATCGGCGCGACAGGACGAGCCGGCTCCCTCATCCTCGCCGAAGCTGAACAACGCGGACACGAGGTCATCGCTTTCGTGCGGGATCGGCGGAAGCTCACCTCGACAACGGCCTACATCGAGAAACCCGTACTGGAGCTCGATCGGTCAGACATCCAGGGACTCGACGTACTCGTCTCCGCCTACGGCGTGCCACTCGGGCGAGAACACGAGCACCTAGACGTCACCCGGCACCTCCTCGATATCCTCCGCGGCACCTCGACCCGACTCATCGTCGTCGGCAGTGCCGGACACCTCTTCACCTCCCCGGCCCGCACGTCCCGCTACTACGAGACCGAGCTGAAACCCGGACCACTGCGAGACGGCTCTGCCGTCCTCCGGCAGGTCACCGACATGCTCGCCGCCTGCCCCGAAGTCACCTGGACGTATCTCGCCCCCGCTATCGAGTTCCAGCCCAACGGCCCGCGAACCGGCACATACAGAGCCGGCGACAACGTCGTGCTCCGCGACGCACAAGGGCGCAGTCAGATCAGCTACGCGGACTACGCCATCGCCATGATCGACGAGGTCGAACAACGACGGCACCTCAACCAGCTCTTCACGGTCGCCACCTAGAGAGACCGCCGCCCTGACTCACGACGAGCCGCTCACGTCGGTACCCGACCAACCAGCAAATGTCTACGTCCCGATTGACGCCCGATCGATCACAACACGTCAAGCGGCCTGCCCGGTCGCGTACGACTGTGTGAAGCTGAGCTTCGTCCGGTCCGGCTCGGCAATCGTGTTCAGCGAGTTCGGCGAGAGGGTGGTCAAGGCTGGCGACGTGATCCTGCTGGGCACGAACACCTTGTGCGGCAGCGAGCCCGAGGGCTGGATGACCATCACCACGCTCTATCTCGACGTCGACTACGTGGCGGATCAGGTGTTCTGGCAACACGCGGCGATATTCACGGACCGGCTCGACGCCCGCGCGTGCATGGACGACCGATATGCAGAGCCCGCGCAAGTGTTTCACCTCGGAGAAGACCGCATCGAGACCCTGATGCCGTTGCTCGATGAGCTGGTCGCACTCAGCAGGGAAGGCGACTTTGTCGACCGCTACTACAGAATGCAATCCATCCTGTTCGCTGTGATGGACGTCGTGGCGCCGTCCATCGAGATCACCCTGACGCGGCAGTCCCGAACGCAGAGGATGAAGGTCCGGCCGACTCTTCCTCGTCGCCGCGCGTTTCAGCCTCTGCGAGCTGAGGCGCGACGAACTGCCGAACTACTGCGGAATGCTTCATCACAACGCTGGACGCTGGACGCCCTCGCTCGCGAAGTGCATCTATCGAGGTCACAACTGAGCCGCGTGTTCGTCGACGCCTACGGCAAGACGCCACTGGCCTACCTCACCATGCTGCGCGTCGAGCAGATGGCCCAGCTGCTCCGCGAGACCGACCTCACCATCGACGCCGCCGCCCGACAAGTTGGATGGACCAATCGAGGTCACGTTGCTCGCCTCTTCCGGCAGTATGTCGGCGTCACGCCCCGTCGGTATCGGACTCTTCGCGAGGGCAGGAGCACCTGACGTCAGGTGCACCGGATCTGCTCAGTTTTGACGCGGATTTACGCACCAAAGGACGTCATCGAACAAGCACAGCCTCGATTGCTGGTAGTCCAGATGGGATTCGTCGGGTTCATCGGAGCCTGACGGTCGCCTCGTCAGTTCCGTCCGTCTCAGTCTCCTGATCCTCCCGACGCACCTCATGGTCGCAAGGGCCACCGGCACATGCCTTCAGCCCTTACCGGGAGGAGGTCACGGATGGCGACGGACGAGGAGGCGCGAGCGGCGCGGGATGCGCGGCTCGAACAGCTCCATGAACGGTTGACGACTGCGGTCGATCAACTCGTCTCGGGTGAGGACTGGAAGCGTGCGCTGGAGTTCGCGGCCCGGTTCCGAGCGAAGTCATTCAACAACACGCTGCTGATCTGGGCGCAGCACCTCGATCTCTACGAGGCAGGGCGCACGAGCGTGCCGGAGCCGACATTCGTGGCCGGGTACAAGCAGTGGAAGGCGCTGGGCCGCTCTCCGCTGGCGGGTGGGTCGATGCAGATCTTCGCGCCGCTGATGGCGCGGTTCGCGTCCTCGACACCGCAGAACCCCGAGTCATGGCGCCGGCTGGACAGGTACGAGAAGCCGAAGCCCGGCGAAACGGTCCGGTCGAAGATGGTCCGCGCGATCCCGGTGCGTGTCTGGGATGTCTCAATGACCGACGGCCCGCCGATCCCTGAACGCCCGGCGCCGACGCTGCTGGAAGGCCAGGCACCGGACGGCTTGTGGGAAGGGCTTTCGGCGCTGGTGGTGGCCGAGGGCTTCTCGGTACTGCGGGTCGAGCACGAGGGGATGATCCACGGCGCGAACGGCCTGACCGACTTCCAGGCGCGCACCGTCGCGGTGCGGACGAACATGGACGACGCCGCGCAGGTGAAGACCCTCGCGCACGAGCTCGCGCATGTGATGCTGCACGGCCCCGACAATCCGGACGCGACCGGGCATCGCGGTATCGGCGAGGTCGAGGCAGAGTCCGTGGCGTTGATGATCGGCGCCGCGCATGACATGGACACCACCGCCTACGCGATCCCGTATGTCTCAGGCTGGGCGGGCACGGTCAAGGACAAGCACCCGGCCGAGGTCGTGCAGGCGACAGGCGAGCGAGTGCGCAAGGTCGCGGTGACGATTCTCGACGCGCTGCCCACCGTCCAGGTCGGCACCGGCGACCCGCCCGACCTAGCCCGTGAGCCGGCTGGGACTTCACGTGTGGCTGGCCCGGAGCGGATCGCGCCCCAGCCAGTGCCGGTCAAGTCGGCGCGTTCGTCGCGTCCTGCGGACGTCACGGTGGGGAGCCTGTGATGAGCGTCGCCAGCGCCCTCTCCTCGATGTCGGCCCTTCCGCTGTCGCAGGCCGCTGTGCTGTTTGCTTCCGCCGGGGTGCCGGTGTTCCCGTGCGTGCCCGGCGCGAAGAACCCGCTGTTGAAGCCGGACAAGGAGCACCCGCAGGCGCAGCCTGGTGGGTTCCACTCGGCGACCATCGATGCCCGTCAGGTGGCGGCGTGGTGGCGGCGGTGGCCGTCCGCGAATATCGGCATCCCGACCGGCGCTGTCTCCGGGGTCGTGGTCATCGATGTGGACCGCAAGCCCGGAGGTGACGGGTTCGAGGCGCTCGAGCGCGCTCGCCGTGCCGGCCTGGTGCCGGGCTGTCTGGCCGTGGTCAGGTCAGCGTCGGGCGGGGCGCACTTCTACTTCCCGGTTGATCCGGACCGGCCGCAGCGGTCGTGGCAGGCGGCGAGGGCTCATGTGGATTTCCGCGGCGACGGCGGCTACATCATCGCCCCACCCTCGACCGTAACCGACTCCGGTTCCTACGAGTTCGTTGCTGGCGCCGACCGTGTGCCGGGACCCGTGGATGCGGCTCGGCTGCGGGACTTCCTAGACCCGCGCCCGGAGCCTGCCCCGCACCGCGTGCGCGGCCCAATCCGTTCGGAGGATGCAGCACGGCTGGCCGCATGGGTCGGGATGCGCGCCGAGGGTGAGCGCAATCGCGGCCTGTTCTGGGCGTCGTGCCGTCTCGCGGAGGCGGGTCTGTCGCTGCCCGAGATGGTCGACGCGCTCGCCCCGGCGGGTGAACGAATGGGCCTTGCGCCGCGGGAGGTCGAGACCACGATTCGCTCTGCGTACCGCGCCGCGCACGCCCAGCCCGCATCTGTCGTCGGGCAGGAGGAGGCGGCGAGCCGGCCGGTGCGACTCACGGGGCAGGTGCTCTCATGAGTTCCGCGGTGCGGACGCGGGGCGGCCGGCTCGCGGTCGTGACGGCCGTGGCCGGGACGGTGTTCATCGCGGCCGGCGCGTTCTGGCTCTCGTTCACCGCCCTCGCGGACCTCGCTCGCCGCTCGGGCGTGGATGCCGGGCAGGCGTGGGCCTGGCCGCTCATCGTTGACGGGATCATCGTCGTCGCGACGGTCGCTGTCGTCGCCCTCGCGGGCCAGCGGTCGGCTTGGTACCCGTGGCTGCTGCTCGCGGCCGGTGCGCTGGTGTCGGTGACGGCGAACGCGATCCACGCCGTCGTCGCGGCCGACGCCGACGTGCCCAGCGTGCTCGCCGCGTGTGTGGCGGCGGTGCCGCCGCTGGTGCTGCTGGCGATCACGCATCTCACCGTGATCCTCACTCGCCCGGTCCCCGCGAGTATCGAGCCCGCCGAGGAGTCTGCGCCTGATGAGCGTGTGCCTGATGCTGCGCCGTCGCCGCTGGCGGTCGTGCCGGTGCGCCAAGCGAGCCGGGAGCTCGCGGCGCGCCTGCGGGAGGAGGAGGGCTGGTCCAACAAGGCCATCGCCAGGCGCCTGGGCGTGCACCCCTCCACCGTGGGCCGCTGGTTCGCCCCGCCCGCACCGACGACGGATGAGGAGAAGGAGACGCCATGAACGACGGCCAGCACACGACCGCCCTGCACGAGCGCATCGAACGCGAACCCGACCAGCCGGAGCGCGACGGAACGTCGCGGGAGAGCGAGGCCTCGGTGCTCGCCCGGCACCGCGACCCGTCGCTGACCGAAGGCGCCACGGAGGCGGCAAAAAAGCAGCGGCCGGGCGTGGAGTGGGTGCGCCCGACCGACCTGATCGCGTCACGCTCGGCCCGGATCGCCGGGCGGGGTATCGACTTCCAGGCTGAGCTCGCCCGCCGCTCCCGCCGGGTTCCCGGCCAGGCGTACCGGGCGACGCGCACCGGGGTACGCACTGGTGTCCGGTTCGTGAGCGAGCGTGCCCGGAAGCTGCCGCCCGTGACGGCGTTCGGCCGCGGGTCCGGGGAGCACTACTCCTGGGTGTCGCGCTCCGGGATCGGGCTGGGGTAACCATGTTCGCCCCCAGCGCGACGGCGCGAAGCCAGGCCGCTGGGGGCCGTGTGCGCACCTGCCTGTCAGGAGGTGCCGTCATGGAGACTGCCACGGCCCGCGACCGGCGGGAACGATTCGAGGACTCGGAGGCGCTGCGCGCCCTGCTCACCCGCCTCCACGAGGCGGGGCGCGGGGCGTGGCGCCATGACCCCGAGGCCGCTGCGCTCATGGAGCATGCGGCGAGCAAGTACGCGGCGCTGGCCCGCAAGCACGGGCTGGACCCGTGGGAGGCGGCGTCGGCGGCATTCGAGGCGATGCGCGGTGCCGCGACCCGCCGGGCGGAGGACCCGTGGGCGGTGATCACGCGGGCGGTGCAGGTGACCTGCATCGGCGAGGAGCGCGGCAACGGGCTGCTGTGTTCCGTCCACCAGGCCCGCCGTCCCCGCTACTCGGTGTTCCACGATGCGGAGCGGTTCAGCGACCGTGAGAACCCGCTGCCCGATTACCACCCCGCGTTCCGGTTCGACCCCTTCACCGACGATGAGCCCGACGACGAGGACCCGGTGCCCGAGCGGGCGGTGAACGTCGCCACCGCCATCGAGGACACCATCGCGTTCCTGACCCGGGTCGGGTGGGAGCCAGAGACCGCGCGGGCCGCGGTCGAGTACGTCACTGCCCGGCTCACGGAGGCGTCCTCGCGGGCGTCGGCGTTCGAGGTGCTGCGCCGCGACCGGCAGGCCCGCGCCCTCCTCGACCTCCCCGGCGCATCCTGGACGGCGCTGCTGCGGGTCGTGCTCGGTGTTCCCGACCCGGCCCTCGCGCACACGAACGCCGGCCGCGGAATGCTCCGCCGCCTGCTGATCGGCCAGCCGCTGCGCGCACTCCTCACAGACGACGACCTCGTGATCACCGCCGGGCTCGCCGCCCCACGCATCGGGACCGACGGATCATGAGCACGCCGTTGGAAGGACGCATCGAGCTGGAGCGCGCCGTCGATTCGATCATCGTCGGCGCGCGGCACCGGCACGACCACGGCGACCTGACCCCGCTGGTCGAATCGATCCGCCGCCACGGGCTGCTCCAGCCGATCACGGTCACCCTCGACGGGCACCTGATCTGCGGCGCCCGACGGCTCGCCGCGATAAAAATGCTCGGCATCAAGACCGTCAACGTCTGGGTGCGCTCCGGGGTCTCCGACCGGCTCGGGCAGCTCCTCGCGGAGCAGGACGACAACCAGCTCCACAAACCCCTCACCCAGCTCGAAGCCGCCGCCCTCTACCGCGAACTGAAGACCCTGCTGGCCGAGGACGCCGCCCGCCGCCAGGAGGCCACCCGGTTCCAAGCGTCCGCCGACGACGCAGAAGACGGTGGTGCCAATTTGGCACCACCGCAGATCGAGCAGGGCAAGACCCGCGCGCAGGCCGCTCGGATGGTCACTGGCCGCGCCTCCTACACGACGTTGGAGCGCATCGGCCGGCTGGAAGACCTCGCCGCGGACGAGTCCCAGCCCGAGGCGGTGCGGGCGCGCGCCGCGCGGGAGGTCGAGCGGATCAAGATCGGCGGCAGCGTCTATCCCTCGCATCTGCGCGTGAACGCGGAGCTGTCGCTGGCGGAGCTCGACCAGCTCGCCGCCGACCCGGCCCAGCCCGCCGAGCTGCGCGAGCAGGCCCGCACCGAAGCGGATGCGGTGCGGGCCGCGGAGCGGGAGGCGAAGGCCGCGGAGCTGGAGCAGTTGGCGCAGGCCGCGCTCGCCCGCGTCAAGGCCGCCAAGATGACCGGCAGGAAGGCGAAGCGGCCCGCGCTGACGGCGGTGAAGCCGGGCCTCCCGGTGCCGTTCCCGCTGAGCGTGTTCACCGCGACGTGGGACGACATGGCCTCGTGGTGGGAGCACTACAACCCCGCCGAGGTCGGCCCCGCACTGACCACCGAGCAATGGGCACGGTTCGAGCAGACGATCACCGGCACCGTCGCGTTCGCCGACGCCGCCCGTGCCTCACGGCAGGACCGGGCCGAGCAGACCGCCTGAACAGGCCGGGGGTCGGTGACGCACCTCCCTGGCAACCACGCATCCCTATTGCCGCCCGGGAAGGACCCCTGTTCATGGACCCCGCCGCCCCCGATGACCGTCGCCGTCGCCGCCTGCTGATCGCCGCCACCGCCGCAGGCCTCGCCCTGCTGATCCTCATCGGCGTCGGCATCTACGGACTCGTCCGAGGCCCCGCCGCCCCTGCCGACCCGCCGCCGAGCGAACGACCCTCCACCACGGCGGGGCCTGTGACGGCTGGCCCGACGCCGGGCGGTGAGCTCGAGCCGCTGCGGCAGAACCTCGGCCCGGAAGCAGTCGCCCGCGCGGTCGCGACCGCGCTGTTCACCTGGGACACCACGACCGGGCACATGCCCTCGGACTATGCGCAGGTGCTCGCGGATGCCGCCCACGGCTCCGAGGCGGATGCGTTCGTGGGCGACGTGCGCGCCTACCTGCCTTCTGTGGAGGCGTGGGCGCAGCTGCGCCAGTATGCGACGCGCCAGTGGCTCACCATCGACGAGGTGTTCATCCCGGAGGCGTGGGAGACCGCCGTCGACCAGGCCGCGCCCGGCCAGATCCCGGCCGGGGCGATCGCCTACACGATCGAGGGCACGAGGCACCGTGACGGCACCTGGGGCACGGCCCCGGTGGAGGCGTCCCGCCCGGTCGCGTTCACCGTGTTCCTCGTCTGCACCCCGCCCACGCCCGGCCGCGGCGCGGCATCGGGGTCGTGCGAGGTGCTGCGGCTGTCCGAGCTCGACAACCCGCTGCACTGAGCCGGGAGCGTCGTGATGAAGAAGCTCGCCGTCCTCGCCCTCACCCTGCTGCTCATCGGGCCCTCCACCGCCCTGCTGGGGGTCGCCGCGCTCGGCGGCACCTCCGCCGCGACCGCCGCCGTCTGCACGCCCGGCTCACTCGCGGTCGGTCCGATCCCGGACTCGCTGACCGCGACGACCCGCAACGGGGAGACGGTCACGCTGAACCGGCAACAGCTCACGCACGCGGCGACGATCATCACGGTCGGCGGGCAGACCGCCGGCGTCGGACGCGACGGTGTGCTGATCGCGCTCATGGCCGCGCTCACCGAATCCACCTTGCGGATGCTCGCCAACACCAGCGCCTACCCGGAGTCCGCGGACTATCCGCACGATGGCGACGGGTCGGATCATGACTCGCTCGGCCTGTTCCAGATGCGGCCCGCCAGCGGCTGGGGCACGGTCGCGGAACTCATGGACTCGGCTTACCAGGCTCGAGCCTTCTACGGCGGCGAGTCCGGGCCGAACTACCCGTCCCCGCGGGGGCTGCTCGACATCCCGGGCTGGCAGCGGCTCGATCCCGGCGAGGCCGCGCAGGCCGTCGAGGTCAGCGCTTATCCGGACAGGTATCAGAACTACCAGCCGGTTGCGCAGGCGATCCTCGCCGCGCTCACCCGCCCCGCGCCCTCTGGCAACGGGGGCGGGGATGAGGCACCGGTCGTGCCCGAGACGACCAGGATCGTGTTCCCGCTTCCCGAGGGAACCTGGGTGCGGACGAGCCCGTTCGGGTGGCGCAACGACCCGATCACCGGGGAACGACGCTTCCACGCAGGCTCGGACTTCGCCGCCCCCGACGGCACCCCGATCTATGCCGTCGCCGATGGCGTCGTGGTGCGCGCGAACTACACCGACGCAGGCGGCGGGGTCATCGTCATCGAGCACACCGTCGGCGGGCAGCGGGTCGCGTCGATGTATGTGCACATGTGGCAGCACGGCATCCACGTCGCCGAAGGCGACACCGTGACCGCGGGCCAGCACATCGGGGACGTCGGCTCCTCCGGCCACTCGACCGGCCCGCACCTCCACCTGCAAATCCACCCCGGCGGCGCAGGCGCCGACCCCGTGGACTCCGACGCCTGGCTCACCGAACACGGCGCCGAAGGGATTGCGGGCGGCGATGCCGCCCCCGCCCTGTGCACTGCCGGGGGTGCGTGATGGACGTGTTCCCCGACTTCGGCGGAGTGGGCGGCGCCGCAGACCTGCGCTCCATCGTCGGCGCGCTGCTGATGTTCGTGCTCGTCACCGCGGTGCTCATGCTCATCGTCTGCGCCATCATCTGGGCGATCAGCGGAGCCTCCGGCAACTACCAGGCAGCGACCAAGGCCCGCACCGGCCTGCTTGTCGCGGTCGGCGCCGCCGCGCTATCCGGTGCCGGCGTTGCCTGGCTCAACTTCCTGCTGGACGTCGGCACCCGGCTCTGACCGTCCTTGCCTGTGCGGCTGGGGGCGAGTGCGCACCTGACCGTCGAGAACCCCGTCTCGACCAGTCAAGGGAGCACAACCGTGATCGACATCGACCCCAACAGCTCGGGCCTTCCGGGCATCGAGCAGCTGCGCATCATCGTCGGCGCCGTGATGACGGTGGGCCTGATCCTCTCCGTCCTCGCCCTGATCGTCTCCGCGATCGTCTGGGGTCTCGGATCGAACAGCAGCAACCCCCACCTCGCCAGCCGCGGCAAGGTCGGCGTCCTCGTGAGCTGCGGGGCGGCGATCATCTGCGGCGCCGCGGTGACGCTGGTGAACTTCTTCTGGGGCGTCGGGCAGGCCGTCTAATGACGACCCGACATGACTTCCGACGGCGGGGGTGGGCGCGGTGAGCGTTTGCGACGTCCCGGTCATCTCCTCCGTCTGTGACGCCGTCGGCGAGGGCACCGCCTCCCTGATCGCGGCCCCGTTCGACTGGCTCGCCCAGGCGATGGCCGGGGCTGCGGCGTGGCTGTTCGAGGCCGTGTGGTGGGTGTTCGACACCACGACCCTCGTCGACGTCACGAGCGCCGAGTACGTCGGCGTCTACAACGTCCTCTTCGGTGTCGCCGTGTTCGTGATGCTGATCTTCTTCTGCCTCCAGCTCATCACCGGCCTGATCCACCGCGACCCCACCGCCCTGTCCCGCGCCGCGCTCGGCCTCGCCAAGTCCGTCCTCGGGTCGTTTCTCGTCATCACCCTCACGGCGCTGCTACTGGAAGTGACCGATCAGCTCGCGGTCGGGATCGTGCAGGCCACCGGGAACACGATGGAAGGGATGGGGACCCAGATCGGGCTCCTCGCCGTCGGGCTCGCAGGCATCAACCTCACGGCCCCTGGCACCGGGGCGATCATCACGATCTTCCTCGCCGGCCTGGCCATCTCGGCGGCGGCGATCGTGTGGTTCTCCCTGCTGATCCGCAAGGCGCTGCTGCTGGTGGCGATCGTGTTCGGCCCGGTCGCCCTGGCCGGGGCGACGTGGGATGCGACGAAGGGCTGGTTCGCCAAGTGGGCGGCCTTCGTGATCGCCCTGATCTTCTCCAAGCTCGTCCTCGTCGTGATCTTCCTCGTCGCGATCGGGCAGGTCTCGGCCCCGATCGAGGCCGACCTGGCCTCCATCTCCGACCCGATCGCGGGCGTCGTGCTGATGTTCATCGCCGCGTTCGCGCCCTACATCACCTACAAGTTCCTGTCGTTCGTGGGCTTCGACATGTACCACGCGATGTCGTCCGAGCAGGAGGCGAAGTCCGCGCTGAACCGGCCCGTGCCGGTGCCGTCCGCCCCGCAGGCCGACACGGCCAAGAAAGTGCTCGACGCCGGCACCGACCCCGGCAGCAAGCCCCCGAGCGGTGGCGGCGGCGCGGGCGGAGGCTCGACACCGCCCCCACCTCCTCCTCCCGGTGCGTCGGCCGCGGCCCCGGCCAGCGCAGGAGCCGGCACGGCGGGCACCGGCGCCGCCGCATCCGCCGGAGCCGGAGCCGGAGCTGGGGCTGGAGCGGGCGCCGGAGCTGCCGGCGCTGGCGCGGCTGGTGCCGGTGCGGCCGCGGGGCCTGTCGGTGCCGCGGTGGTCGTCGGAGCCGCCGTGGTCAAGGCCGCAGCGACCGCCGGCCCGAAGGCAGGCAAAGCGGTAGGCGGCGCGGCGGACAGCCAGGCCGGCGCGGCGGCCGAACAGACATCCCCGCCGCCGTCGCAGGGCACCCCGCCGCGTCCCGCACCGTCAACGCCGCCTCCGGCCACGCCGCCCTCTCCCGGGACTGCAGAGTCCTCGCCCGCGCCTCGGCGCCGGCAGGACCCGCCGCCTCCGCCATCGTCCACACCGGCCGAGAAGGAGTAACCCCTGATGGTCACGAACTCGAACAGCGACTACCCGCTGGCGCCGGTGCAGTTCTCCCGGCTCGCCAAGCGCGGCATCATGCTCGGCCTGTCCCTGCCGCAGCTCATCGTCCTCGGCATCGCGGTGCTCACGGTCGTCTTCTCCCTCTACACCGCCGGCGGGATGGGCTTCGCCTGGACCGCACCCGTCTGGGGCACCTGCGCCCTGCTCGCGGTGATCCCTGCTGGGGGCCGGAAGGTGATCGAGTGGGTGCCGATCCTCGCCCGCTGGGCCGCCCGGACCTATCTCGGGCAGCTCATCTACCGGCGCCGCGTCATCAAGCCCCGCCCCGCCGGGACCCTCGCCCTGCCCGGGGACGCGGCACCGCTGCGGGAGTGGGAGGACCCCGAGACCGGCGCGGCGATGGTCCACGACCCGCACGCGCAGACCCTCACCGCGATCCTCGGCGTCTCCCACCCCGCCTTCGTCTTGCTTGATCCGGGTGAGCAGCAGCGCCGGGTCTCCGGGTGGGGCCGCGTGCTGGCCGCCGCGTGCCGTTCCGGACGGATCGCGCGGATTCAGGTGTCCGAGCGGACCCTGCCGGACTCGGGCACGGGGCTGGCGGAGTGGTGGCGCACGCACGGCACTGATGACGGATCCTGGGCCGCGACCACCTACGCCGAGCTCATCGAGCGTGCCGGCCCCGCCGGAGAACGCCACGCCACCACGATCAGCCTCGCGCTCGACATGAAGGCCGCCGCCCGGCAGATACGCACTTCCGGCGGCGGGATGCGCGGCGCCGCGGCCGTGCTGCGGCAGGAGATGAGCACCCTCACCACGGCGCTGCGCGCGGCCGAGCTCGCCTCGACCGGGTGGCTGACACCGGGCGAGGTCGCCGTCATCCTGCGCTCGGCCTACGACCCCGCCGCCGCCCCCGCCTTGGAGCGGCACGGAGACCTCGGCCGTGACCTGGCGACGGCCGGACCGGTCGCGGTCACGGAGACCTGGGACCGGCTGCGGTCGGACTCCGCGCACCATGCGGTGCTGTGGATCACCGAGTGGCCTCGCTCGCAGGTGTATCCCGGCTTCCTCGCCCCGCTCGTGCTGTCCAACGGCATCCTGCGCACACTCGCCCTGCACTACACCCCGGTCCGCGCCGACCAGGCCGCCCGGGACCTACGGAAGAAGAAGACCGAACTCATCTCCGATGCCGCCCAGCGGCGCAAGATCGGGCAGATCGACGACGCGGCTAGCAGCGCCGAGCTGGACGACGTGCTCCAGCAGGAGGCCGACCTGACTGCCGGGCACGGCGTCCTGCGCGTCTCCGGCCTCGTCTCCGTCTCCGCACCGACCGTGGACGAGCTCGATGCCGCGGTGGCCGCGGTCGAGCAGGCGGCGATCCAAGCGTCCTGCGAGACCAGGCGGCTCATCGGTCAGCAGGCGCAGGCGTTCACCGCTGCCGCGCTGCCGTTGTGCCGGTCGGTCTGACTCGGCGCACCTGCTGACCAACCGTCACGCCCTTCTTGTGAGGAGTCCTGATCATGCCGACCTTCGATGCCCCGCTCGCGGACGCCGCTGAGGCGTCCGCGGCGTTGCGGGCCCTGGCCCACGCGACCCGGACGTTCGAGAGCCCCGCCGACACTTACCCGGTGATCGGAGAGCTGCTCGCCGGCGTCAGGTCACTGCGGCAAGTGCTCGACCAGCTCGCCGCCGCCCATATCAACGCCCGCGCCAGGGCGCACGACGACGCCGGGAACCAGGCCGCCGGCGCAACCTCGGCCCTCGCGGCTGCCGACGAGCTGCACCAGGCCGGCACCCTGCTGGACACCGTGGAATGGGGCCTGGACGCCGCCTCCCAGCACTCCGGCCGCATCGCCTGGCACCCCGCACCTGCCGTCGAGGAAGGCCCGGCGAGGCGGTGGGTCAGCGTCGTGTTCCTGGAAGGCTCCGAGGCCGACGAGGTGCTGGAGCTGATCGACCGCGACGGGACGGATGCAGCGATCGAGCACCTGGCCGAGCACGACTACGGGGCGGACACCACCCAGGCCGCGCTCGAGAACGGATACGTCTACGACGAGCCCCCGTCAGGTGTGCTCGACAAGCTGGCGACCAGAGACGTCTACACGCTCACCTACAACCCCTTCCTCGGGCACGTCTCGCTGCTGCGCCTGCACGACACCGTGCCCGACCCGGCACTCCTCCCCATCGACACCCCGGCCTCCGCACCCGCATCGGAGTCGAGGCGGGAAGCGGAACGCGCCGCGCACAAGTCCACGCGTGCAGTCGGCCCCGCTGTCAGCCGGGCGCGAGACGGGGCCGACTGGTTCACCCGCCGCCCCGGCGCCGCCTCCGCGCAGGGCCGGGGGCTGGCGCTGTGACCGGGCAGGACGACAGCCGCCTGCACACCGCTGTGCTCGTCGGGCCCGAAGGTGAACGGCGCCGGGAACGCAAGGCCCGCCGGCAGGCGGCGGCGAAGGTCGAGACCGATGCCCGCCGGCATCGCAAGGCAGAAGCGAGGGCGAAGTGGGAGGCGGAGCAGACTGAACGCCGCAACACGAGCTACCTGCCCGCCTCCGGCGAGGCGGGACCTGCGGCGTTGCGGACGCCGGGCCGGTTCCGGCTCCCCAAGCACCAAGACACCTCCGCGACGCTCGCCGGCCAGTACCCCTTCCTGGCCGAAGCCGGCCTCGGCAGCCAGGGCGTCTTCGTCGGCCAGGACCTCTACAGCGGCGGATCGTTCGTGTTCGACCCCTGGGTGCTCTATCAGCGAGGCCTCATCACGGCACCGAACGTCGTGCTCGCCGGGATCGTCGGCTCCGGCAAGTCATCCCTGGCGAAGTCGCTGTACACGCGCAGCCTGCCGTTCGGACGCAGGGTCTACGTCCCCGGCGACCCCAAGGGCGAACACACGGCTGTCGCGGAGGCGGTCGGCGGGCGGGCGATCATCCTCGGCCATGGCCTGCGCAACAGGCTCAACCCGCTCGATGAGGGCCACCGGCCGTCTGCGGTGTCGGATACGGAGTGGGCGATGCAGGTCGCCTCCCGCCGCCGCGACCTCATCGGCGCCCTCGCAGAGACCGTGCTGGACCGTCCGTTGTCGCCGTTGGAGCACACCGCCATCGACCTCGCTCTCCGAGACGCCGTCCGTAGCGCCGAGGTGCCGATCCTGCCGATGGTCGTCGACCGCATCCTCACCCCCAGTGCGGCGGACGATGAGGACGGGCGGCTCGCGGAAGACGGTCGTCTTGTCGGTCACGCGCTACGTCGGCTCGTCGCTGGAGACCTCCAAGGTCTGTTCGACGGCCCCTCCACGGTCAGGTTCGACCCGTCGCTGCCGATGGTGTCGCTCGACCTGTCGCGGGTCGCGGAGAACAGCACGCTGATCTCGGTGCTGATGACCTGCTCGTCCGCATGGATGGAGTCCGCTCTGTCCGACCCGGCGGGCGGGCAGCGATGGGTGATCTACGACGAGGCGTGGCGGCTCATGCAGTACCCGGCGCTGCTTCGCCGCATGGACGCCCAGTGGAGGCTGGCGCGGCACTTCGGGATCGCGAACATGCTGATCTTCCACAAGCTCTCCGACCTCGACAACGTCGGCGATGCCGGGACCGCGATGCGCGCCCTCGCCTCGTCATTGCTGGCAAATGCGGAGACCAGGATCGTGTACCGGCAGGAGCCGGACCAGCTCGGCTCCACCGCCCTCGCGCTCGGGCTCACCGGCACCGAGCAGAAGCTGCTCCCCGGCCTGGGGACCGGGCAGGGGCTCTGGCGGATCAAGGACCGCTCCTTCGTCGTCCAGCATCAGCTCCACCCCGCCGAGCTCGCCGCGTTCGACACCACCGGCCGCATGACGGGCGATTCCCACGAGTTCAGGAATCTCGACGTGCCTTCAGGAATCCCGAACGATCGGCAGGATCCCTGATGCCCCGGCCCCGCTACAAGCGATCCTGGGGCGAACCCGCATCCCGAAACGGGAGTGTCGAGCCCGTGCCGGTCGTGCTCCCGCTCGTCGCCATCGCCATCGCCGAGGACGGCCGCATGACCGTCACTGTCGACGGGGCGGCGTTCGAGCCGGAGCCGTTCGCGCCGCCGTGGCGGCGGGAGGACTTCGCCCGCGTCCTCGACCAGCTCACCGACCTGCGCCGCTCGCCGGTGCGGGTCGAGATGCGCGAAGCGGACGGAACCGTGTTCACCGACATCATCACTCCGAGCCGACGCCGCCGCACCGAACCCGATCCAGAGCTGGCATCGGAAGAACCGGCCCGCCGACCGGCGGCGGAACTCGTCGTGCTGCACGGGGAAGGGTTCGTGCCCGGGGAGGACGTCGCGATCGCCGTCGTCATCGCCCACGGCGATGCCGCCCTGGACGGCACCATGCGCGGCCTCGTCGAAGCCCGCCAGCTCGCCGGGAGCCCGACCCGCGAGGTCATCCTGCTCGGCCGCGTCTCCGGCACCCTCACGATCGGCCACCCCGAATGAGCACGCCCCGGCCTGCGGGAGCGCTCGGGGACGAGCTGAGCAGCCTCGGCATCGGCATCCTCATCGGTGCCGCGGTCCTCGCCGCCATCCTCCGCGGCGCCGGGTCCGTCGCCGCCTGGATCACCGGGACCGGCCAGCCCACCGGCGGGATCGAGGCGGGCCTGGGTGTGCTGCTGGACCCCGGTGACCCAGCGACCGCGCTCGGCGCACCGGGCCTGAGCGCCGTGGCGTACTGGATCACCGCCGGTCTGCTGGTCCTCGGCGCCGGAGTGGCCGGCTGGTGGGCATGGCGATTCTTCCGCGAGCACGGCCGCCAAGTGAAGACGGACCCGTACCGCATCGCCGGGATCGCCACCCGCAGCGAAGTCGCTAAGGCCGCGTCCGAGGCGGCGCTGCTGCGCCGGGCCGGTCACCTGCGGCCCTCGCTCCACCAGCCGCGGCCGAAGGATGTCGGCTACCGGATCGGCGCCTCACGGGGCACGAGCGTGTGGGCGTCCGTCGAGGACTCCATCCTGCTGATCGGCCCACCCCGATCCGGCAAGGGCGCCCACATCGTCATCAACGCCATCGTGGACGCCCCTGGCGCGGTCGTCACCACATCGACGCGGCCGGACAACCTGACCGCGACCCTTCGCGCCCGGCAGAAAATCGGCCCTTTCGCGGTGTTCGACCCCCAGCACCTCGCCGAAGGCCTACCCGCCGGGCTCAGGTGGTCACCCATCCGCGGGTGTGAGGACCCGCTGACGGCGATGATCCGGGCGACCGGCCTTGCCGCCGGTACCGGTCTCTCGGCCGGCGGGGTCGAGGGCGGCGGGTTCTGGGAGGGCAAGACGAGGACCGCGCTCCAAGCGCTACTCCATGCCGCCGCCCTCGATCACCGGCCGCCCTCGGAGCTGTTCCGGTGGACTCTCGACCCATCCGCCGCCGCGGACGCGGTGGCGATCCTCACCGCGAACCCGCGAGCCGCGACGGGGTGGGCGGACTCGTTGCAGGGGATGATCGATTCCGACCCCCGCACGCGCGACTCCATCTGGCAAGGCGTCTCCCTCGCCCTCGCCGCGCTGGCAGATCCGCGCGTGCTCGACGCCGTATCGCCGCGCGAGGACGAGGACTTCGACCCCGAAGCGTTCCTCCGCGACCGAGGAACCCTCTACCTGCTGGCCACCGGAGCCGGCGCCAACAACTCCGCTGCGTTGGTGGCGGCGTTCGTGGAAGACGTCGTGGAAGCTGCCCGCCGCCTGGCCGCCACCAGCCCAGGCGCCCGCCTCGACCCGCCACTGCTGCTCGCGCTCGATGAGGTCGGCAACCTCGCCCCGCTGCCGTCGCTGCCGACGCTCATGGCCGAGGGCGGAGGAACCGGGATCACGACGATGCCCGTCCTCCAAAGCCTCGCGCAGGCGCGGGAGAAGTGGTCGGACAACGCTGCCGGCGCGATCTGGGATGCCTCCATCGTCAAGATCGTCCTGGGCGGAGCGTCGAACTCCAAGGACCTGCACGACCTGACCACGCTCATCGGCGAGCGCGACGAGGTGACCGACTCCACCACGGTCGGAGACCACGGCTCCCGCTCCGCGCAGCGCTCCATCCGCCGTGTGCCGATCATGCCGCCCGACACGATCCGCACCCTCCCGTTCGGGACTGCGCTGGTGCTGTTGCGCTCCGCGCCGCCCATCCTCACCCGGATGCGGACCTGGACCGACCGGCCCGACGAGAAAGAGCTGCGCGCTGACCGGGCCGACATCGAGGCGACGTTGCAGCGCCGCTCGGAGGAGCCGCCGGGCGCACCTGCCTGACAGAGCGGCCCCGTCGTGGGGTCGCCGCCGATGTCAGAAAGCGGGGCAGTCCGATGGCTCTCCACACGCAGGAGTCCGTCTCGGGGTTCATCGCCTCCGATCCGCAGCTCACCTACACGGAGCGGGGCGATGCCCGGTTCTACGCCAAGATCGGGCAGGAGCACTATCGCAAGGAGCCGGACGGGTCGTTCACGCAGACCGAGACAACCTTCCATGACCTCGTGGCGTTCAAGAAGACCGCCGAGCGCGCTCACGACCGGCTCGCCAAGGGAGACAAGTTCGTCGCCGAGGGCTACAGCCGCGAGTACGACCGCGCCACGCCGGAAGGCGAGGTGGTCAAGGCCGAGGAGTTCGTGGCGAAGAAGCTCGGCCACGACCTCGCCCGCACGAGCTACGAGGTCGACCGCACCCGCCGCCAGCCCGCCACGACGCAGGAGCCTGTGGGACAGGCGGCCGGCGCAGCTCATCGAGAGAGCTCGGGCGCCGCCCCGGCGCTCGGGCTCTGACCGGCGGTGACCGCGATGAACGAGAACGACACCACCCCCGAGACCGACGAGCCGGACCTGGACGAGGAGTCCGAGGAGTTCGACGGGCCGCTGATCCCGGAGCCTCCGCACCCGATCAACTGGAACCTCCTGACCAGCGAGGAGGCCGAGGCCGAGTGGCTGGAGCTGAACCGCTGGGTCGACTGGCTGCGCCGCACCTACGGGCTGCCTGCTTCGGTGGTTCCGCCGTTCTGGTACCGCCACCCGGAGCTGTTGTGGGAGCTGAGCGCTCTGCACTTGCATTGGCTGTCCGCCTACGACCCGGAGCAGAACGGCTCCGCGCCGCTGGGCTGGCATCGCGACTTCGCCGACGCCCGCCAGCGGCTCCGCGACTGGGTCGCCGCTTCCGGAACCCGTCTCGACCGAGACCGCCCGACACGGCAGACCACCTGGCCCGGCGAGGACCCGGCAGGCCCGGTCGAGGACACGATCATCGCTCACCGGGATCAGGACTTCGTGCAGTTCGTCCTCGACGATGTCGCCGCGCGCCGCCAGGCCGAGGACGACTTCTATGCCGGGCTCGACCCGAACACTGGAGAAGTCGCATGAGCGATACCGGCGGCACGATCGTGGTCTCGCCTCTGATGGACAGTCGCGAGATCGCCGCCTATCTCAAGGTGTCCGAGTCGACCTTGTCGAGGTGGCGTTCCGCCGGTCAGGGGCCGCCGTTCCTGCGGCTGGGCGGGATCGCCCGGTACCGCATCGACGCGGTCGACGCCTGGCTGGCGGGGCTGGAGCACAGCCATGCCCCGGAAGGCTGAGCCGCTCCCGCACGCGCAGCCGAAGCCGGTGCCTCCGGTCGGCGTGAGGATCTCCACCGACCTGGAACGTCGCTCCTACGGCATCCGCGCCCGTGCCCGCTGGACGGACCCGATCAGCAAACGCCGCATCATCCGCTCCGAGATCGTCGCCGACGAGGCGGCAGCGCACGAGTTCTTCGACTCGCTGCGGCAGTCATCGGCCAAGGGCATGGACGTGTCCATGACGCTCACCGAGTTCGTCACCACGATCGGCGACCGATGGGCGCGCGGCCTCGACCCCACCTCCACCGGGGAGACCTACGGGTACGGGCTCAAGCTCCGGGTGCTACCTGCCCTCGGGCACCTGCCCGTCACGCAGATCACCGCCGGGATCATCGACCGCACCATCGATGCCTGGGAGAAACGGCATGGGGCGTCAACGATCAAGAACTCCATCGCCCCGCTCGTGCGGGTCCTCGACGAAGCAGTGCGCGACGGGCTCATCCCGATCAACCCGGCGAAAAACCGTGCCAAGCGCAGCCTGAACCGCAATGCCTTCCGTCTCCAGCCTGCGGAGGATGCTTCCCCGCGCGCCCATGCGATCCCCGACATGGGAACACTGACGAAGCTCGCTGAAGCCTGCGGGAAGGTCCACCAGTCGTACTCCGACTTCGTCATGCTCGCCGCCCTCCTCGCCGCGCGCTCCTCCGAGGTTTCGGGCCTTCAGGCCGGTGACGTCCGGTTCGACAAGAACATCGTGGTCATCGCGCGGCAGACCTACCCCGGCAAAGGCGGGCTCATCACGAAGCAGACCAAAGGCCGCAGAGAACGCCGCGTCCCGATCCTCGACCCGCTACGACCGGTTCTTGAGCGGCTCACGGAGGGGAAAGAGCCCGAGGATCGGCTGCTGGTCGGCCCGAAGGGCGGCGCTCTCACGACCGCGACCGTGCGGGACGCGACGAACTGGGACCAGATCGTCAGCGACCTCGGCCTGCCCGACCTCACCCGACACGGCCTCCGGCACACCGGCGCGACCTGGATGGCAGACGCCGGCATCCCGCTCCACGTCCTCCAGGACATCCTCGGCCACGCCTCCGTCGAGACCACCCGCGGATACCTGCACCCCGACGACCGCCACCTCGCATCTGCCGCGGAGCAGGCCAACGCTTTCCTTGCCCGATCCGCCAAGGCCAGCAGACCGAGCCGGCGCGAGGCCTCGAGGTCACTGTGACGGGGAGCCGGGAGCCACGATCGGAGGCTCTGGTCCCCTTTTGGTCCCCTTATCCACAGGCAACGACCTCCAGAGAGCCAGATACGGTCTCCGACGTCTGTGAGCCGGCAACGATGCGGTGGCGAGGGGACCAGAGGGGGACCAACAAAAACCCGTCGCCAGACATGACGAAGCCCCGATGAAAATGGCTTCTCATCGGGGCTTTTCTGTCGGGATGACAGGATTTGAACCTGCGACCCCCTGACCCCCAGTCAGGTGCGCTACCAAGCTGCGCCACATCCCGTGGCATCGATTTTCAGTTATTCGGGCCGACCAGAGCGGGGTAAACCCCTTGACCCCCAGTCAGGTGCGCTACCAAGCTGCGCCACAGCCCGATGCTCCCGAACTCGTCGGAGGCAACTTGACCATCATAGCGGCATCCGAGGGGGTGCTCGAACACGTGGCGGTGCCGCACGGCACCGAATGCGCGGAGAAGCACGCGAGAAGCACGCGAGACGCACGGCACCCGAACATAACCGATTCATAGACATCTCCCCTAGGCTCGTCGGAGTCGCCTTCGACGGCGGCGTGCCCGCCAGTCGGCAACCGTCCCTGCCCCCTCTCCGAAGGAATCTCGTGTCGAACAACGCCACCGCCCCCAAGCCGTCCACGCTGAACCTGCCCGCCATCCTGCTCTGGGTCGTCGCGGTCGTCGTGACCGCCGTCGGCGCCATCCTCCTGATCCTCGGCAACAAGGCGCAGGTCGACTTCTACACCGAGCAGGGCTCCGATTACGCGGCGTACCTCAACAACGTCTCGCAGTCGACCATCGGCGGCCTCCTGCTCGCGGCCGGCGTCGTGGGCATCATCATCGCCCTCGCGACGCACGCGCGCACCCGCGCCGCCGCGATCCAGGCGCAGACCGCCGCGGCCGAGTTCGAGGCCGTGTTCGGCGACCTCGACGACGACGACTTCGAGGAGCTCGACCTCGTCATCGACGAGGCCGACGTCGAGATCCCCGTCGACGCCCCCGCGCCCGCCGCTGCCGCAGAGGCACCCGCACCCGCCGCACCCGAGGCGCCCGCCGCACCCGAAGCGCCCGCCGCACCCGAAGCGCCGAGCACCCCCGAGGCACCCAAGAACTGACGCGCTCGCGCACCACGCGGCCGAAGGGCGGTGATCTCCTGATCACCGCCCTTCGGCGCGACCGCCGGCGGTCACGACCACGAGCCGGTACCGAGGTACCGGAGTACCGGGCACTCTGAGAGCAACACTCCCCCCAGCCCGACGTCGACCGCCGTGCAGGGCTCGCGAGAGAGCCATCCCACGAACCCGAGCGGATGTCGCACCCGCGCACTATCGTGTCGGCATGCCCTCCCAGGTCATCGCCGACACCAATCCACCCGAACTGCGCGTCGTCCCGGCGCAGCAGGTGCCGTTCGCCGACGTCGAGGCCGTGTTCGGCACGAAGGGTGATGCGGCGCACTGCTGGTGCCAGTGGTACAAGCTGCCGCGCAGCGAGTGGACCATGAGCGACGCCGAGCTCGCGCACCTCCTCGAGCAGCAGATCTCCGAAGACGAGTTCGGGCCCGGCCTCATCGCCTACGACGGCGAGACGCCGGTCGGCTGGTGCGCGGTCGAGCCGCGATCGGCGCTGCCGGGCCTGCCGCGCAAGCGCATCGTGGCCGAGGGCTCCCCCGACCAGGACTTCGCCGACCCGAGCATCTGGGCGGTCACCTGCTTCGTCGTGCCGCGCGCGCATCGCAAGCGCGGCGTCGGCGGCGTGCTCGCCGAGGCGGCCGTCGCCTACGCGCGCGAACACGGTGCCAGGGTCGTCGAGGCCTACGGCGTCGATCCGACGGCGCTGGCCAAGGTGCCGGCGGCCGACCTCTTCCCCGGCACCGTGGGCATGTACGAGCGCGCGGGCTTCCACGAGGTGGCACGGCCGACGCCGAGCCGCGCCGTCATGCAGATCCGATTCGACGACGCAGGCTGACGCGCCCGGCACACGCCGCGCACGCGGCATCCGTCGCCCGATGCCCGGAACGACGCGGGAACGAACGCGGAAACGAACGACGGCGGGACCGGATGCCGAAGCACCCGGTCCTGCTGTTCGACCGAGAACGGCGCTAGCGCTGGCGCTTCTCGCGCACGCGCATGTTGATGACGATCGGCGAACCGACGAAGCCGTAGATCTCGCGCAGGCGCCGCTGGATGAACCGGCGGTAACCCGGGTCGAGGAACCCGGTCGTGAAGAGCACGAATGTCGGCGGGCGGCTCGCGGCCTGCGTGCCGAACAGGACTCGGGGCTGCTTGCCGCCGCGCACGGGGTGCGGCGTCTCCTGCGTGAGCTCGGTGAGGAAGGCGTTGAACTTGCCCGTCGCGATGCGGGTGTCCCACGACTCGAGGGCGGTCTCGAGAGCGGGCACGAGCTTCTCGAGGTGGCGGCCGGTGCGCGCCGAGATGTTCACGCGCGGTGCCCAGGCCACGTGGTGCAGGTCCTCCTCGATCTCGCGCTCGAGGTAGCGGCGCCGCTCGTCGTCGAGCAGGTCCCACTTGTTGTAGGCGAGCACGAGCGCGCGGCCGGACTCGAGCACGAGGTCGATGATGCGCACGTCCTGCTCGGAGATCGGCTGCGAGACGTCGAGGAGCACGACGGCGACCTCGGCCTTCTCGAGCGCGGCCTGGGTGCGCAGCGACGCGTAGAAGTCGGCGCCCTGTTGCAGGTGCACGCGACGCCGGATGCCGGCGGTGTCGACGAAGCGCCAGATCTTGCCGCCGAGTTCGATCTGCTCGTCGACGGGGTCGCGGGTCGTGCCGGCGAGTTCGTTCACGACGACGCGCTCTTCGCCCGCGGCCTTGTTCAGCAGCGAACTCTTGCCGACGTTCGGGCGGCCGAGGATCGCGACACGACGCGGCCCGCCGAACTCGTCCTTCGCGACGGCGGAGACCTGCGGCAGCACCTTGAAGACGGCCTCGAGCATGTCGGCGACACCGCGCCCGTGCAGCGCCGAGACGGGGTGCGGCTCTCCGAGTCCGAGATTCCAGAGCGCGGCGGCCTCGGATTCCTGACGCGCGTCGTCGACCTTGTTGGCGACGAGGAACACGGGCTTCTTCGTCTTGCGGAGCAGGCGCACGACGTGCTCGTCGGTCGAGGTCGCGCCGACCGTGGCGTCGACGACGAAGAGTACGACGTCGCAGAGGTCGATCGCGACCTCGGCCTGCGCGGCCACGGATGCGTCGATGCCCTTCGCGTCGGGCTCCCAACCGCCGGTGTCGACGAGGGTGAAGCGGCGGTCGAGCCACTCGCCCTTGTACGCGACGCGGTCGCGCGTGACGCCGGGGGTGTCTTCGACGACGGCCTCGCGGCGACCGAGGATGCGGTTCACGAGTGCCGACTTGCCGACGTTCGGGCGGCCGACGATCGCGACCACGGGCAGAGCCGGGAGGTAGCGGATGCCCGCTTCGCCCTCTTCGGAGTGCTCGAGCACGTCGAGGTCGTCGTCGTCGAGGTCGTAGGCCGAGAGCCCCGATCGCAGCGCCGCGGCACGCTGATCGGCCAGCTCGTCGTCGACGTCGGCGAGGCGGTCGGCGAGCCCTTCATCGACGACGGAATCGTCGTCGTACTCGTCGCGCTGGTCGGTCATGGGTGTCTCCTCAAGTCTTCGGGCGCGTCTGATCGAGATGCGCCCCGCTCTATTCAATCAGTGACCGGCTGAATGTTCGGCGATGACGGCGATCACGGCATCGACCGTCTGGTCGAAATCGAGCTCGGTGGAGTCGACCGTGGTCACGCCCTCGGCGGCCGACATGAACTCGACGACCTTCGAATCGGCCTCGTCGCGCTGCCGCAACGCGTCGCCGACGTTGGCCGCCGACGACCCCGCGAGCTCGGCCGAGCGGCGCGCCGCGCGCACCTCGGGCGAGGCCGTCAGCAGGATTCGAACGGGGGCGTCGGGAGCGACGACGGTCGTGATGTCCCGGCCCTCGACGACGATGCCGGGCCGTGCCTCAGACGCCATGCTGCTGCGGAACAGCTCGATGAGGTGCGTACGAACCTCTGGCACGCGGGCGACGCGGCTCACGACCGCCGAGATCTCGGGGTCGCGGATCGCGGTCGTCACGTCGACGTCGCCCACGTGCACGGCGTATCCGGCGGGGTCGGTGCCGATGCGGTAGTCGAAGCTCGCGAGCGTGGCGACGACGGATGCCGCGTGTTCGGTGTCGATTCCGGATGCCTCGACGTGCCAGGCGAGGGCCCGGTACGCCGCGCCGGTGTCGAGGAACCCGTACCCGAGTCGCCGTGCGACCGCCTTGGACACGCTCGACTTGCCGCTGCCGGCGGGGCCGTCGATCGCGACGACGACGGGGATGTCGGGGGAAGACACGTTCAACCTGCAATCCGCCAGCCGCGCGCGGCCAGCTCGTCGGTGAGGCGCTCCTGCACCTCGGGGAGCACGAAGATCTCAGCGAGACCCACCTGGGCGCCCGGCGAGTGCTCGAGGCGCAGGTCCTCGAGGTTGACGCCGGCGTCGCCGACGTCGTTGAAGAGCCGCGCGAGCTGGCCGGGGCGGTCGTCGACCATCACGATGAGGCTCGCGTAGCGACGGTCGACGCCGTGCTTGCCCGGCAGCCGTTCGACGCCCGTGTTGCCGCCGAAGAGCTCCTCGGCGATGCGGCGGCGAGCGCCTGGTGCCTCGAGGTCGCCGAGCGCGTCGATGAAGCGGTCGAGGTCGTCGCGGTACCCACGGAGGATCTCGATGACGGGCGCGGCGTTCTGCCCGAGGATCTGCACCCACAGCTCGGGGTCGCTCGCGGCGACGCGCGTGACGTCGCGGATGCCCTGCCCGGCCAGGTTGACCGACGCGTGCGGGGCGTCGATGAGCCGACGCGCCATGAGGCTCGACACGACCTGCGGCACATGCGAGACGAGCGCGACGGCGCGGTCGTGCTGCTCGGGGGTGAGCTCGACGAGCGTCGCCCCGAGGTCGAGGATGAGATCGTCGATGACGGAGGCCTCGCGGTACGTGATGCCGTCGTGCCCGGCCACGACCCACGGGCGTCCGACGAAGAGGTCGGCCCGGCCCGACATGGGTCCGCCCACCTCGCGCCCGGCCAACGGGTGCGAGCCGAGGTAGCGCGAGACGTCGGCGCCGCGCGCCACGAGGTCGTCGAAGATGGCCGACTTCACGCTCGCGACATCCGTCACGATCGCGTTCGGGAACGCCGCGAGTTCGGATGCCACGACGTCGGCGGTCACGTCGGGCGGAACGCACACGACCACGAGCTGCGGCTCGTCGCCGGGAGCGGCCGGGCGCCCGGCGCCGTAGTCGGCGGCGATCGCGAGGTGGGTCGGCGACGCGTCGGCGAGGATCACCTCGACGCCCTTGGCACGCAGCCCGAGCCCGATGCTCGCGCCGAGCAGGCCCACGCCCACGACGCGCACGGGCCCGACGAGGCGGGATTCGCTCACGACTCCCCCTCTGCGGCCGCCTCGCCGTCGCCACTGGCCCGGCGCGCGGCATCCGCATCCCTCGAGATGGTCAGCAGCAGCCCGCGCTCGCTGTCGGTGAGTTCGCGCATGACCCCGACCCGGAGGGTGCCGAGATGCAACGGCCCGAAGCTGCGGCGAACGAGGTCGACGACCGGATGCCCCACCTCGGCCAGCATGCGACGCACGATGCGGTTGCGACCCGAGTGCAGCGTGAGCTCGACGATCGAGTGGCGGTCGTCGCCCTGGTGCTGGCGAACCTTCGCACGATCGACCTTGATGGGGCCGTCGTCGAGCTCGATGCCCTGCTTGAGCCGCTGGATGGTCTGCGGCGTGACCCGACCCTTCACCTTGGCGATGTAGGTCTTCTCGACGCCGAACGAGGGGTGCGCGAGCACATGCGCCAGGTCGCCGTCGTTCGTGAGCAGCAGCAGTCCGCTCGTCTCGCCGTCGAGACGGCCCACGTTGTAGATGCGCTCCTCGATCTCGTCGGTGAACTGCCGCAGGTCTGCGCGTCCCTGCTCGTCGCGCATCGACGAGACGACGCCGCGCGGCTTGTTCAGCATGTAGTAGCGCTTGTCGGGGTCGAGCTGGATCGCGACGCCGTCGACGGCGACGAGGTCGGCCTCGGGGTCGACGCGGCGGCCGAGCTCGGTCACGACCTCGCCGTTGACCTCGATGCGCCCCTCGACGATGTACTGCTCGACGACGCGGCGGCTCGCCACACCCGCGGCGGCGAGCACCTTCTGCAGACGCACGCCCTCGGCGGGGGCGGCCCAGTCGTCGGTGGTGCGGCCGCCGTCGCCGGCCTCGCCTGCGTCGGTGCCGTTCGTGTCAGTCACGGTCGAATCCTTCCTGGCCGTCGTCGAGCAACGGGGAGATGTGGGGCAGCTCGTCGAGCGAGTTGATGCCGAGGTTGGTGAGCAGCAGCTCGGTGGTGCCGTAGAGGATCGCGCCCGTCTCGGCGTCGGTGTCGACCTCGGTGACGAGTCCGCGGCCGAGCAGCGTGCGCACGACCGAGTCGACGTTCACCGCACGGATCGACGCGATCTGCGATCGGGAGATCGGTTGCTTGTAGGCGATCACCGAGAGCGTCTCCAGTGCCGCCTGCGAAAGTCTCGTCGACGTCTGCGCGATCACGAAATCCGAGACGAGCTGGTCGTACTCGGTTCGCACGTAGAACCGCCAGCCGCCGCCGACCTCGCGCAGTTCGAAGGCGCGGCGGATGCCTCGTGCCGCATGCTCGTCCTCGGCGACATCGGTGCGCGGCTCCCCCGAGCCCCCCGTGCCGTCGTAGTCGGCCCGCAGGCGTGCGATCGCGGCACGGATCTCGGCGACCGGACGCTGCACGGCCGCGGCGAGGTGCACGACGCTCTGCGGCTCGTCGGCGATGAACAGGATCGCCTCGAGCGCGCGGTCGAGGTCGAGGTGCGGTTGGCCCGGCACGTCGAGCGGGGTGACGATCGAGAGCTCGGGGCCGTCGTCAGCCGGTCGAGTAGGGCGCTCAGCGCCCGTATCGAGACCAGCACCCCGCTCGTCGACCGCGTTCGTCGCGACATCCGTCTCGTCGATCTCACTCGTCATAGTCGGCCCCCAGGGTCTCGAGGTTGGCGTCGGACCACGTCTCGGCGGCCCAGTGCAGGGTCAGTTCGCCGAGCGGCTCGATCTGGTCGAAGCCGATCGCGGCGTGTCGGTAGAGCTCGAGCACGGCGAGGAATCGGGCGACCACGACGCCGGGCCGGGTGACCCCGGCGATGAGTTCGCGGAAGCTGACCGGTTCACCGCGGCGCAGCACCGAGACGACGTGCGCGGCCTGCTCGCGGATCGAGACGAGCGGCGCGTGCAGGTGCGTGAGCCCGACGACCGGGATCTCGCGCGGCGTGAGCGCGAGCGTGGCGAGGGCGGCGAAGTCCTCGGCGCTCAGGGTCCAGCGCAACTCGGGGGCGCGCTGGCGGAACTTCTCCTCGAGCCGCACCGTGCGCGCGTGCCGCGAGCCCTCGGCGTCGAGCCGGCCCTGGAACCAGCGGGCCGCCTCCTTGAACGCCCGGTACTGCAGCAGGCGCGCGAAGAGCAGGTCGCGGGCCTCGAGGAGGGCCACGTCTTCAGCGTCGACGAGCTCGCCCTGCGGCAGGAGCCCCGCGACCTTGAGGTCGAGCAACGTCGCCGCCACCACGAGGAACTCCGACGCGCGGTCGAGCTCCTCAGCCGAGTCGACGCCGCGCAGGTAGGAGATGAACTCGTCGGTCACGGCCGAGAGCGACACCTCGGTGATGTCGAGCTCGTGCTTCGCGATGAGCGAGAGCAGCAGGTCGAACGGGCCCTCGAAGTTCGTCAGCGCGACGCGGAACCCGGCACCTTGAACGTCGGATGCCTCGTGCCGGTCGCCCTCGGATGCGTCGGCCGAGCCCGTCGCCCCGACCGCGGGCTCGTCGATTCGTCCGGCCCCGCCGCCGGGCGCGTGCCCCCCCGAGACCGGAACGGCCTCAGGCGACCGCGCCACGGAAGACCAGCTCCCTCGCGAGCTGACGGTACGACTTGGACGCCTGGTGCTCTGGTGCGAACTCGGTGATGGGCGTCGCCGCGACCGTCGCGTCGGGGAACTTCACCGTGCGCGTGATGACCGTCTCGAGCACGTCGTCGCCGAAGGCGTCGACCACGCGCTCGAGCACCTCGCGCGAGTGCAGCGTGCGCGAGTCGTACATGGTCGCGAGGATGCCGTCGAGCGTGATCGCCGGGTTCAACCGGTCGCGCACCTTGTCGATGGTCTCGATGAGCAGCGCGACGCCGCGCAGGGCGAAGTACTCGCATTCGAGCGGGATGACGACACCGTGCGCCGCGGTGAGCGCGTTGACCGTGAGCAGGCCCAGCGAGGGCTGGCAGTCGATGAGGATCACGTCGTAGTCGGCGGAGACCTTGCGCAGCACGCCGGCGAGGATCTGCTCGCGCGCGACCTCGTTGACCAGGTTGATCTCGGCGGCCGAGAGGTCGATGTTGCCCGGGATCACGTCGAGGCCGTCGACGCTCGTGTGCTGGATCGCGTCTTTCGGCTCGATCGTGCGCGAGAGCAGCAGGTCGTAGATCGTGGGCACGTCGTGCGTCTGCACGCCGAGCCCAGCCGAGAGCGCGCCCTGCGGGTCGAAGTCGACGGCGAGCACGCGTCGGCCGTACTCGGCGAGGGTGGCCCCGAGGTTGATGGTCGTCGTCGTCTTGCCGACGCCGCCCTTCTGGTTGCACAGGGCGATGATTCGGGCGGGCCCGTGCGAACGCAGCGGCTTCGGCTCGGGGAATTCGCGGTGCGGGCGACCGGTCGGACCGAGCTCCTGCGCAGGCGAAGCGATTCCGTCCGCAGCGTCGCGCGTCTGGTTGGTCACGTGTGGTCTCTCTCCTGCCGCCTGCCGGCCGCTCGTCGTGCGAGTTGCTTGGTCGATTCTAGCGAGCGCGCGGGTGGGCCGACGTGTACATCTCCCGGAGTGTGTCAGCCGTGACGAGTGTGTAGATCTGCGTGGTCGCGACCGAGGCGTGGCCGAGCAGTTCCTGCACGACGCGCACGTCGGCTCCGCCCTCGAGCAGGTGCGTCGCGAACGAGTGCCGCAGGGTGTGCGGTGAGACGTGCCCGCTGAGCCCGGCCCGTTCGGCGGCGTCGCGGATGACCTCCCACGCGGCCTGGCGCGACATCCGCCGGCCACGCACCCCGAGGAACAGCGCCGGCGTCGCCGCGCCCCGCACCGAGAGCATCGGCCGGCCGCGCACGAGGTACGCGTCGAGCGCGGCTCGCGCATAGGAGCCGAGCGGCACGATGCGCTGCTTGCCGCCCTTGCCGAACAACCGCACCACGTCGCCGTCGACGAGGTCGTCGACGTTCAGGCCGATCGCCTCCGACACACGGGCGCCCGTCGCGTAGAGCACCTCGAGCAGGGCGGTGTCGCGCAGCTCGACGACCTCTTCGCCCCCGGCCGCGGCGAGGAGCGCCTCGACGTCTTCGACGGAGATCGCCTTCGGCAGCCGCATCGGCAGCTTCGGCGGGCGCAGTTCACGCGAGACATCCGCCTCGATGACCCCCTCGTCGGCGAGGAAGCGGTGCAGGCCCCGCACGGTCGAGATGACGCGCGCGATCGACGAGGCCGCCAGCGGAGGCACGCGTTCGGTCCCGAGGAAGCGGATGAAGCGCGAGAGGTCCTGCTCGCCGACGGCCGCCGGCCCGTCGAGGCCCTCGGCAGCGAGCCAGGCCGCGTAGATCTCGAGATCGCGCCGGTACGACGCGACCGTGTTGCGCGCGAGCCCCCGCTCGACCGCGAGGTGCCTGAGGTAGGTCTCGACGTCGCTCGGCCCCGGCACGGCGACCCCGCTCAGTCTCGCGCCGTCGGCACCCGGTCGGATGTCGCGGCGTGCCCGCGCGCGATGCGCGGGGTCGAACGCCCCGGCCACGCGGCATGCGCTTCGCCGAGGCTCTGCCAGCCGCGCGAGCGGGACACCTGCGCGGCGAGGATCGCGATGACCAGCGACGGGTTCTGCACCCGCCGCGCGAGCACGGCGTCGACGCAGTCGTCGAGTGGAACCCAGCGCATCTCGATATGCGCCTCTTCGTCTTCACGGGCGAACACCTCGTCGGTGGCGGTGAGGCCACGGGCGAGGTAGATGCGCAGCGCCTCGTCGCTGCCGCCCGGCGAGGTGAAGAAGTCGGAGAGCACCGACCACTCGGATGCCGCGAGGTCGCCCTCCTCGGCGAGCTCGCGCTTGGCCGCCTCGAGCGGGTCTTCACCCGCGATGTCGAGCAGGCCCGCCGGGATCTCCCACCCGCGCGTGCGCACCGGATGCCGGTACTGGCGGATCAGGAACGCACGGTCGTCGTCGTCGAGCGCGAGCACGGCGACGGCGCCGGGGTGGTCCATGTAGTCGCGCACGATGGGGCCGCTGCCGAGGTCGAACGTGTCACGACGGATGTCCCAGACCCGACCCTCGAACTCGAGCTCGCTCGCCGAGACGGGCACGGAGACCCGTTCGTCGGCGAGCGGCTCGACCTCGATCGGTTCGTCTGCGATCGACTCAGGCATTCGCGTCGTCGAAGAGCAGGCTCGACCGCTGCCGGTCGAGCGACGCGGCGACGAGTCCGCGGAACAGGGGGTGCGCGTGGTTCGGGCGGCTGCGCAGCTCGGGGTGCGCCTGCGTCGCGACGTAGTACGGGTGCACCTCGCGCGGCAACTCGACGAACTCGACGAGGTGGCGGTCGGGCGACGTGCCCGAGAAGACGAGCCCGGCCTCCGCGATGCGGTCGCGGTAGGCGTTGTTCACCTCGTAGCGGTGGCGGTGGCGCTCGGAGACGAGCGTCGAGCCGTACACCTCTGCCGCGATCGAGCCCTCGGCGAGGGCCGCCGGATAGAGCCCGAGGCGCATGGTGCCGCCGAGGTCGCCGCCGGCGATGATCTCGACCTGCTCCTCCATGGTCGCGATGACCGGGAACTCGGTGTCGGGGTCGAACTCGCTCGATGACGCCCCCTCGAGTCCGACCACGTTGCGCGAGTACTCGATGACCATGCACTGCAGGCCGAGGCAGAGGCCGAGCGTCGGGATGCCGTTCTCGCGCGCGTAGCGCAGCGCCCCGAGCTTGCCCTCGATGCCGCGCACGCCGAAGCCGCCGGGCACGCAGATGCCGTCGAGCCCCGAGAGGTGCTTGTGCGCGCCCTCGGGCGTCTGGCACTCGTCGGACGGGATCCACTCGATCTTGACCTTGGCGTCGTTGGCGAACCCGCCGGCACGCAGCGCCTCGGTGACCGAGAGGTACGCGTCGGGCAGGTCGATGTACTTGCCGACCAGTCCGATCGTGACCTCGTGCTTGGGATCGTGCACGACCTCGAGCAGGCTGCTCCAGCCCGACCAGTCGACGTCGTCGGCCTTGCGGTCGAGACCCAGGGAATCGATGATGTAGGCGTCGAGCCCCTGGTCGTGCAGCATCGTCGGGATGTCGTAGATCGAAGGCACGTCGACGGCGTTCACGACCGCGGCCTCGTCGACGTCGCACATGAGGGCGATCTTGCGCTTGTTGGACTCGGTGACCGGCCGGTCGCTGCGCAGCACGAGCGCGTCGGGCTGGATGCCGATCGAGCGCAGGGCCGCGACCGAGTGCTGCGTGGGCTTCGTCTTCTGCTCGCCCGAGGCACCCATGTACGGCACGAGGGAGACGTGCACGAAGAAGACGTTCTTGCGTCCGAGCTCGTGCCGCACCTGGCGCGCCGACTCGATGAACGGCTGCGACTCGATGTCGCCGACCGTGCCGCCGATCTCGGTGATGATCACGTCGGGCTTGGGCGACTCGGTCGCCTGCAGGCGCATGCGACGCTTGATCTCGTCGGTGATGTGCGGGATGACCTGCACCGTGTCGCCGAGGTACTCGCCGCGCCGTTCCTTTGCGATGACCGTCGAGTAGATCTGGCCGGTCGTGACGTTCGCGGCCTGGCTGAGGTCGATGTCGAGGAATCGCTCGTAGTGGCCGATGTCGAGGTCGGTCTCTGCGCCGTCGTCGGTCACGAAGACCTCGCCGTGCTGGAACGGGTTCATCGTTCCGGGATCCACGTTCAGGTAGGGGTCGAGCTTCTGCATCACGACACGGAGACCGCGCGAGGTGAGAAGGTTGCCGAGACTGGCTGCTGTGAGCCCCTTGCCCAACGAAGAAACGACACCACCGGTCACGAAGATGTGCTTGGTCGTGTCGTCTGAGTTCTGTGCGCCTGACTGCGCTGTTCCGCGTTCTTCCACCACGGGCTTATAGTCTAAGCCACGTTTGCTGTGACTGGGCTCGACCTGCTGCACACGCTCCCCCTTCATCGTGCGCACGGCGAATGCGCCGTGCGGTGTTCCACTCGCTGATCAGCCGGTTCTCGCCCGTTCGGACGCGAGTTCGAGCAGTTCTCTCGCGTGGGCGATGCCGCTCTCGGACTCGGCGAGTCCTGAGAGCAGGCGCGCCATCTCGGCCTCGCGTTCGGCGCCCTCGAGTCGACGCACGCTCGACTCGGTCACCCTGCCGTCGGTGCCCTTGATGACGCTCAGGTGGTTCGTCGCGAAGGCCGCGACCTGGGCGAGGTGGGTCACGACGATGACCTGCGAGCGTTCGGCCAGTCGTGCCAGTCGTCGACCGATCTCGATGGCTGCGGCGCCGCCGACGCCCGCATCGACCTCGTCGAAGACGAACGTGGGCACGGGATCGGTGCCGGCGATGACGACCTCGATCGCGAGCATGACGCGCGAGAGCTCGCCGCCCGACGCCCCCTTCGAGACCGACCGCGGCTCGGCGCCCGGATGCGGCTGCAGCAGGATCGAGACCTGATCGCGCCCGTGCACGGCCGGCTCGTGGTCGGGGTCGACCACGACGGACAGTCGCGCATCCGGCATCGCCAGGGCGGCGAGCTCGACGGTCACGGCGGCCGCGAGACGACCCGCCGCCTCGGTGCGCAGGTCGGTCACGGCACTCGCCAGCCGGTCGACGTCGGCCGCACTGGCCTCGACCGAGGCCGCGAGCTGCTCGATGCGCTCGTCGTCGCCGTCGAGCTCGACGAGCCGCAGCCCGCCGGTGCGGCGGAACTCGAGCACCTCGTCGAGCGTGGTTCCGTGTCGGCGGATGAGCGAGGTCAACTGCGCGCGGCGCTCCTGCACGATCTCGAGTTCGCGCGCGCCGTCGGCGTCGAGCCCGGCGATGTAGCCGGCGAGTTCGGCCGCCGCGTCAGCCAGCAGGAAGCCCGCGTTCTGCAGCACCTCGGCGATCGGGGCGAGCCCGGAGTCGTGTTCGAGCACGCGCTCGAGCTGCCGTTTGGCCCCGTCGACGAGGGCGACCGCGTCGGGTGCGTCGTCGACGACCTCGTCGGCCGAGATGAGCGCGTGCGCCTGCGCCGCGGCGAGCCGGAGCTCTTCGAGGTTCGACAGCCGGTCGGAACGTTCGCCGAGCTCGACGTCTTCGCCCGGCTGCGGGTCGACGGCCTCGACCTCGTCGAGCGCCTCGCGCAGTTCGGCCGCCTCGCGCAGTCGTGCGTCGTGCGCGGTCGTGAGCCCGTCGAGCTCGGCCGCGTCGGCGTGCCACTTCGCGTAGGCGGCGCGGTACTCGGCGAGCACGGTCTGAAGGCCGGCGCCGGCGAAGCGGTCGAGTGCCTCGCGCTGGGCCACGGCGGACCGGAGCCGCTGCTGGTCGGCCTGCCCGTGCACGACGACGAGTTCGTCGCCGAGTTCGGTGAGCACGCCGATGGGCGCGCTGCGGCCGCCGACGACGGCCCGGCTGCGCCCTTCGGAGGACACCGAGCGACCGAGCAGCAGTTCGCCCGACTCGATCTCGCCGCCGGTCTCGGCGACGCGTTCGGCGACGACGCCGTCGTCGGGCACGAACCAGCGCCCCTCGACCCACGCCTGCTTCGCGCCGGACCGCACGGCGCCGGCATCGGCCCTGGCGCCGAGCAGGAGCCCGAGCGCCGTGACGACCATGGTCTTGCCCGCGCCGGTCTCGCCGGTCACGGCGGTGAAGCCCGGCCCGAGCGGCAGCGTCGCCTCGGCGATCACGCCGAGGTCGCGGATTCCGAGTTCGTCAATCACGACCCACCGGCCCTCGCCACCCGCTGACGGGCAACTGGAACTTGTTCACGAGCCGATCGGTGAACGGCGCCTCGTGCAGCCTCGCGAGGCGCACCGGCACCGGCGAGCGGCGCACGACGACGCGCGCACCGGCCGGAAGATCGAACGTGCGCCGCCCGTCGCACCAGATGACCGCCGAGGTCTCGGTGCGCTGCAGGACCTCGACGGCGAGCGACGAGTCGGCGGCGACCACGAGCGGCCTGGCGAACAGGGCGTGCGCGCTGAGCGGCACGAGCAGCAGCGCCTCGAGTCCGGGCCACACGACGGGACCGCCGGCGGAGAACGCGTACGCGGTCGAGCCCGTCGGAGTCGACATGACGACCCCGTCGCACCCGAACGACGAGAGCGGCCGGCGATCGACCTCGATGACGACCTCGATCATGCGCTCGCGCTCGGCCTTCTCGACCGTGACCTCGTTCAGCGCCCAGCTCTCGTACACGATCTGCTCGCCGAGCTTCGCGCGCACCGACAGCGTCATGCGCTCTTCGACGACGTAGTCGCGCGCCAGCGCCCGCTGCACGGTGTAGCCGAGGTCGTCGCGCTCGCTCTCGGCGAGGAATCCGACGTGGCCGAGGTTCACGCCGAGCAGTGCGACGGGATGGTCGCGCACGAGCTCTGCGGCTCGGAGGATCGTGCCGTCGCCGCCGAGCACGATGACCAGTTCGATGAGCTCGGGATCGGTCTCCTCGAGCCTTCGCACCGCGCCGTTCAGCTCGGGCACGAACTCGTGCACGTCGTTCCACTGTTCGTCGGCGATGACGGGAACGGCGCCGGCCGCGATGAGCTGGGCGCAGACCTCGCCGGTCGCTTCGAGTGCCGTGGGTCGACCGGTGTGCGAGACCACCAGGAAGTGCCGTGCTTCGTTCACTCGGCGACGCCTCCCGTCATCTGCTCGACCCGACGCATCCATTCTGTCGGATTCGTTCCCCGCCCGGCGGCGAGATGCACGAGGTACTCGTGATTTCCGCGCGTTCCGGCGATTGGGGAGGACATGACGCCGCAGGTGCCGACGCCGAGGTCGTGAGCCGCCCAGAGCACGTTCGCGACCGCCTCCGAACGGAGCGGGGCCGAGTGCACGATGCCCTCGCGGACTCCGGAGCGACCGACCTCGAACTGCGGCTTCACGAGCAGCACGAAGTCGGCGCCGTCTTCGGCCGTGGCGACCAGCGCGGGCAGCACCGTGGTGAGCGAGATGAACGAGAGGTCGGCCGTCACGAGCGACGGCGGTTCGGCGGTGCCGGTGAGCGAGGCCAACGTCGCACGGTCGAGTGACCGGACGTTGCACCCCTCGACGAGCACGAGACCGGGCGCGCCGAAGAGCTCGGCGGCGAGCTGCCCGTGCCCGACGTCGACCGCGAGCACGGTGCGCGCACCGCGTTCGAGCAGCACCTGGCTGAACCCGCCCGTCGAGGCGCCCGCGTCGAGCGCCACCCGGCCGGAAGGGTCGACGCCGAACCCGTCGAGCGCGGCGATCAGCTTGTGCGCCGCCCTCGAGACGTAGTGGTCGGATGCCGCGACCGTGAGCTCACGGCTCTCGTCGACCTTGAGCGACGGCTTGACCGCCGGCCGCCCGTCGACGCTCACGAGGCCCGCGGCGATGAGGGTCGCGGCGTGCGTTCGAGAGCGGGCGAGCCCGCGCTCCGCGAGCACGGCGTCCAGACGCTGATCGGGCATCGTCAGTCGGACTGCCGTGCGGGATCGGAGTGCTCGAGCTCGGCCCGCAGCCGTTCGGCGAGGGCGAGGTACGCGGGTGCGCGCTCCTCGAGCGGAAGCGCCTCGATCGCGGCGATGGCCGCGCGTGCCTCGTCGGATGCCTCGAACGGCGCGTCGTCAATGCTCACGCCACCACGCTACCCGAGGCCCCCGACGCCGAAGCGGATGGCACGGCCGATGCGCGAACGCCGAGCGCGAACACGACCCGAGGCGCACCCCAGCACGTCAGGAGTACAGCGACGCCGGAACGTCGAGCACGTGGATCGCCTGACCCGAGCGCCAGATCGCCGCGCAGGCCGCACGGAGCAGGTCGAGCTCGTCGTCCCCCTCGGCTTCGATGACCACGCGTCGCCCGTCGACTCGCACACGCGCACGACCGACCCGAAGCACGCCGCGCGCCTCCTCGGTCTCGGGGTAGGGCTCATGCAGCCCGCGCAGGTCGCCGAGGATGAAGTCCGGCCGGCTCGCGGCATCCGCGGCCAGCACCTGCTTGGCCCGATCGATGCCGGTGAGCACGAGCACGCTGGTCATGCCGGCGCGGTTCGCCCCGAGGATGTCGGTGTCGAGGCGGTCGCCCACCACGAGCGGCCGCTCCGCGCCGAAGCGGCGCCTGGCCTCGTCGAAGATCGGCGTCTCGGGCTTGCCGGCCACGAGGGGCAGCCGTCCGACGGCCGTGTGCACCGCCGAGACGAGCGTGCCGTTGCCCGGGGCGATGCCGCGCGCGACCGGGATCGTCCAGTCGGTGTTCGTCGCGATCCACGGGATGCCGGGCGCGTCCGACCCGGGACCGCCCGCGGCGTTCAGGGCGAACGAGGCCTCGGCGAGATCCTTCCACCCGACCTCGGGTGTGAAGCCCTGCACGACCGCGTCGGGCGCGTCATCAGCCGACCGCGTCACGCGATAGCCGCGTTTCTCGAGTTCGACGACGATGCCCTCGCCGCCGACGACCAGGACGAGCGCGCCGGGCGAGACCTGCTCGTCGAGCAGGCGCATCGCGGCCTGCGGCGAAGTGACGACATCGGCCGGCGCGACGTCGAGGCCGAGTTCCGAGAGGTGACGGGCCACGGATGCATCGCTTCGCGACGCGTTGTTCGTGATGTACCCGACGGCCATGCGCTGCTTCGCCAGAGAGAGGCTCTCGATGGCATGCGGAATCGCGCCGGCGCCGGCGTAGACGACGCCGTCGAGGTCGGCGAGCACGGCATCGGCGCCGTCGAGCGGCGCCGATCCGATGGGCTTCGAGCGGAAGAGTCCCACCCGCTACGCCTGATCCTCGTCGTCGCCCTCGGCGAGCACGGCGCGCACGTCGTCCTCGAGCACGTCGCCCGGGTCACCGAGTTCGTCGGCGTCGGCGTCGGCGTCCTCGACGGTGTCCGAGGCGGATGCCTCGTCCTCGACGTCGCCCTGATCCGAAGCGGATGCCTCGTTCTCGGGTTCGCCGTCCGCTTCGGTCTCGCTCGGAACGTCGTCGACGGTCTCGGTCTCGGTCTCGGTCACGTCTTCGGAGGAGTCGATGGCCGACCCGCCTTCGAGCTCCGGTTCGAGCTCGACCTCGTAGATCTCGACGAGGTCGAGTTCCGGGCCGCCGAGCGCGGCGTCTGCACGAGCCGAACGAGCGCGCCAAGCGGCGGCTTCGTCGGTGCGTCCGAGCTCCTCGAGCACCTCCGCGTACGCGGAGAAGAGGGCCGGGCTGTAGCTGAAGGCCCGATCGGGATCGAGCTGCGGGATCTCGAGCTCGGCCAGTGCGAGCTCCGCCTGGTCGAGGTCGAGACGTGCACCCGACATCGCGATGGCCAGGCCGACCTGCACGGCGGCCGGCAGCTCGCCGCGGTCGACGGCACGGCCCACCTCGAGCGCCCGGTCGGGGCGTCCGACGCCCCGTTCGCTGTCGACCATCAGCGGAAGCTGGTCGTTGCTGCCCGAGATGCGGCGGTAGGTGCGCAACTCGCGCAGCGCGAGCGCGAAATCACCGGTCGCGTACGCCGTGATCGCGAGCGTCTCACGCACGACCGCGACGCGGCCGGCGCGCCGTCCGGCCGACTGGGCGTGCTGGTGCGCCAGCTCGGGGTCGTCATCGAGGTACATGGATGCCGCGACGAGGTGCCGCGCGACCCAGTCGGCATTCTCCTTGCTGAGCGTCTTGAGCTCGGCTCGGGCGCCCTTGTCGAGGTCGCGCGCCTCGATCGTCTCGGGGATGAACGGGTCGTCATGATGCGCACGCACCGGCAGGCTGGCCGCGCCGGGCGAATCGCGACGGAAGTCGCGAGGCTCATTCGAGTCACGGCGATCGCCGGACGGCCGCTTGTTGTCGTAGGAACGCGGAGCACCGTCACGCTTCTCATACGGACGCGAGGAACCACCGTCACGCTTCTCATACGGACGCTTGTTGTCCCGATCACCGTACGACCGCGGAGCACCGCCATCGCGCTTCTCATACGGACGGGAAGAACCGCCATCGCGCTTCTCGTAGGGGCGCTTGTTGTCGCGGTCGCCATACGACCGCGGAGCACCGCCATCGCGCTTCTCATACGGACGCGAGGAACCACCGTCACGCTTCTCGTAGGGGCGCTTGTTGTCGCGGTCGCCATACGACCGCGGAGCACCGTCGCGCTTCTCATACGGACGCTTGTTGTCCCGGTCGCCGTAGGGCCGCGGCGCACCGTCACTCTTCTCATACGGACGCTTGTTGTCCCGGTCGCCGTAGGACCGCGGGGCACCGTCGCGCTTCTCATACGGACGCTTGTCGCCATCGCGCTTCTCATACGGACGCTTGCTGTCCCGGTCGCCGTACGACCGCGGGGCACCGTCACGCTTCTCATACGGACGCTTGTTGTCCCGGTCGCCGCTCGATCGGGAACCCTTGCCATCGTTCGCTCCACGTCCGCTGCTCTGCGGTCGCCCCTCGCCTCGGGGTGCGCGGTTGCGCTGCTCGCCCCTGTTCGTGTCGTCGTTCGTGTCGCTCACGATGTTCCCGTCGTCTGTGAAGTTGGTTCCGAACCACCGTACTGCGGTCGTCCGGAGGAAGCCTGTTAAATGCAGGAAGGCCACCCCGTTGGGGTGGCCTTCCTGGTAATGGTTGTCCGGCGGTGTCCTACTCTCCCACAGGGTCCCCCCTGCAGTACCATCGGCGCTGTCAGTCTTAGCTTCCGGGTTCGGAATGTGTCCGGGCGTTTCCCTGACGCTATGGCCGCCGAAACTCTTGCCACATCCTGCACCAACCCGTGTTGTGGGGTGGTGGGTGTGTAGTTTCGTGAACCCCCGCGCACCTGCCGGGTGACCTGTATCGGTGCCGGCGTGTGTTCGGGTGTTGTTCTGTATTGAATTTAGAACATGTGTTTCCGTCTGTTGGGAACCACAGAGTGGACGCGAGTCATCAGGCCACACACACGCCTTTTACGTGAATGCACTTTCGTGTGTGTGTAGTGAGTTTTCAAGTTATCGGCTTATTAGTACCGGTCAGCTCCGACAGTCGTTAGTCCTGTCTTCCACATCCGGCCTATCAACCCAGTCGTCTGGCTGGGAGCCTCTCCCCCAATGGGGATGGAAATCTCATCTCGAGGCCGGCTTCCCGCTTAGATGCTTTCAGCGGTTATCCATCCCGAACGTAGCTAACCAGCGGTGCTCCTGGCGGAACAACTGGCACACCAGAGGTTCGTCCAACCCGGTCCTCTCGTACTAGGGTCAGATCCTCTCAAATTTCCTGCGCGCGCAGAGGATAGGGACCGAACTGTCTCACGACGTTCTAAACCCAGCTCGCGTACCGCTTTAATGGGCGAACAGCCCAACCCTTGGGACCTACTCCAGCCCCAGGATGCGACGAGCCGACATCGAGGTGCCAAACCATGCCGTCGATATGGACTCTTGGGCAAGATCAGCCTGTTATCCCCGAGGTACCTTTTATCCGTTGAGCGACAGCGCTTCCACAAGCCACTGCCGGATCACTAGTCCCGACTTTCGTCCCTGCTCGACCTGTCAGTCTCACAGTCAAGCTCCCTTGTGCACTTACACTCGCCACCTGATTGCCAACCAGGTTGAGGGAACCTTTGGGCGCCTCCGTTACTTTTTGGGAGGCAACCGCCCCAGTTAAACTACCCACCAGGCACTGTCCCTGAACCGGATCACGGTTCGAAGTTAGATATCCAGAGTGACCAGAGTGGTATTTCAACAATGACTCCACCGACACTAGCGTGCCAGCTTCACAGTCTCCCACCTATCCTACACAAGCCACACCGAACACCAATACCAAGCTGTAGTAAAGGTCACGGGGTCTTTCCGTCCTTCTGCGCGTAACGAGCATCTTTACTCGTACTGCAATTTCGCCGAGTTCGCGGTTGAGACAGCTGGGAAGTCGTTACGCCATTCGTGCAGGTCGGAACTTACCCGACAAGGAATTTCGCTACCTTAGGATGGTTATAGTTACCACCGCCGTTTACTGGGGCTTAAATTCTCAGCTTCGCCTTGCGGCTAACCGGTCCTCTTAACCTTCCAGCACCGGGCAGGCGTCAGTCCGTATACATCGTCTTGCGACTTAGCACGGACCTGTGTTTTTAGTAAACAGTCGCTTCCCACTGGTCTCTGCGGCCCTGCAGCGCTTCCCCAAGCAAGTTGGTTCACGCCTTAGGCCCCCCTTCTCCCGAAGTTACGGGGGCATTTTGCCGAGTTCCTTAACCACGATTCTCTCGATCTCCTGAGTATTCTCTACCTGACCACCTGAGTCGGTTTGGGGTACGGGCGGCTAGAACCTCGCGTCGATGCTTTTCTCGGCAGCATAGGATCACCCACTTTTTATCCGCATCGTGTCTCAGCCATCATGAGCGACGGATTTGCCTATCGCTCGGCCTACGCACTTGCCCCGGGTCAACCATCGCCCGGGTTGGGCTACCTTCCTGCGTCACACCTGTTAATACGCTCACTCCACCAGATGGGGTCGCATGCCGCCTCACGATCGTCCCCGAAGGGATCCACGCGTCTTGGGATGCTTAGCACTCCTGATTTCATGTGGGCGGTTCTTCGCCGGTACGGGAATATCAACCCGTTGTCCATCGACTACGCCTGTCGGCCTCGCCTTAGGTCCCGACTTACCCAGGGCAGATTAGCTTGACCCTGGAACCCTTGGTCTTCCGGAGGACGGGTTTCTCACCCGTCTTTCGCTACTCATGCCTGCATTCTCACTCGTGTGGCCTCCACGGCTGGTTTACACCGCCGCTTCACTGCCCACACGACGCTCTCCTACCCATCAACACGGCTGGACCACGAAGGCCTACCATCAATGTCAATGCCACAACTTCGGTGGCGTGCTTGAGCCCCGTTACATTGTCGGCGCGGAATCACTTGACCAGTGAGCTATTACGCACTCTTTCAAGGGTGGCTGCTTCTAAGCCAACCTCCTGGTTGTCTGTGCAACTCCACATCCTTTCCCACTTAGCACGCGCTTAGGGACCTTAGTTGGTGGTCTGGGTTGTTTCCCTCTCGACGATGAAGCTTATCCCCCACCGTCTCACTGCTGCGCTCTCACTTACCGGCATTCGGAGTTTGGCTGACGTCAGTAACCTGTTGAGGCCCATCGGCCATCCAGTAGCTCTACCTCCGGCAAGAAACACGCAACGCTGCACCTAAATGCATTTCGGAGAGAACCAGCTATCACGAAGTTTGATTGGCCTTTCACCCCTATCCACAGCTCATCCCCTCCATTTTCAACTGAAGTGGGTTCGGTCCTCCACGACGTCTTACCGTCGCTTCAACCTGGCCATGGATAGATCACTTCGCTTCGGGTCTAGGACATGCGACTGAATCGCCCTATTCAGACTCGCTTTCGCTACGGCTGCCCCACACGGGTTAACCTCGCCACATATCACTAACTCGCAGGCTCATTCTTCAAAAGGCACGCTGTCACACCAACAAGGGTGCTCCAACGGTTTGTAAGCAAACGGTTTCAGGTACTATTTCACTCCCCTCCCGGGGTACTTTTCACCTTTCCCTCACGGTACTTGTCCGCTATCGGTCATCTGGGAGTATTTAGGCTTATCAGGTGGTCCTGACAGATTCACGCGGGATTTCTCGGGCCCCGCGCTACTTGGGATACCTCTCCGGCCGGCCAGGCATTTCGACTACGGGACTCACACCCACTCCGGTCCGCCTTTCAATGCGGTTCGTCTATACCTGACGCGTCACCGTGACTGATCGGCAGATCAGCCCGAAAGGTCCCACAACCCCGACCATGCAACCCCTGCCGGGTATCACACATGACCGGTTTAGCCTCTTCCGCGTTCGCTCGCCACTACTTACGGAATCACGGTTGTTTTCTCTTCCTGTGGGTACTGAGATGTTTCACTTCCCCACGTTCCCTCTACCCGCCCTATATATTCAGGCGGGAGTCACCAGGTCACCCAAAGGGCCTGGCGGGGTTTCCCCATTCGGAAATCCTCGGATCACAGCTCGTTTATCAGCTCCCCGAGGCTTATCGCAGATTACGACGTCCTTCTTCGGCTCCAGATGCCAAGGCATCCACCGTTTGCTCTTAGAAACTTGAAATCACATGAGTTCGATCGAATTCGTATCCGACACCGAAGTGCCGGAGAAATTGACCAGTGAATACGCCGAACAACACACCCGAAGGCATGCTCTCCAACGCTTCACCTTTTGTGAAACAGAACCGAAGTCCTGCTTCTAAGATGCTCGCGTCCACTATGTAGTTCTCAACAGACGGCCAGAACCCCCACACCCACCAGCACACAGCTGATCTCGGCGAAGGTCTGAAGAAACCATCACCCCCAACACTTCCGAAGAAGCACCAGGATTCGTCCGGTCCCTCAGGACCCAACAGCGTGCATGCACCCGCCCGGCCGGCACCAAACCATTCCAACCCCACAAAAGCGAGGCGTACTAGATCCGAAACCATTCAAACGAGCACCTATGTCAATGTTCCACCCATGAGCAACCAGCAAGCCACAAAGGACCTGATCTGGTCTGCACTGCAGAAACCCGAAAGCCTCTGAGTTGCTCCTTAGAAAGGAGGTGATCCAGCCGCACCTTCCGGTACGGCTACCTTGTTACGACTTAGTCCTAATCACCGATCCCACCTTCGACGGCTCCCTCCACAAGGGTTAGGCCACCGGCTTCGGGTGTTACCGACTTTCATGACTTGACGGGCGGTGTGTACAAGGCCCGGGAACGTATTCACCGCAGCGTTGCTGATCTGCGATTACTAGCGACTCCGACTTCATGAGGTCGAGTTGCAGACCTCAATCCGAACTGAGACCGGCTTTTTGGGATTCGCTCCGCCTTACGACATCGCAGCCCTTTGTACCGGCCATTGTAGCATGCGTGAAGCCCAAGACATAAGGGGCATGATGATTTGACGTCATCCCCACCTTCCTCCGAGTTGACCCCGGCAGTCTCACATGAGTTCCCACCATTACGTGCTGGCAACATGCGACGAGGGTTGCGCTCGTTGCGGGACTTAACCCAACATCTCACGACACGAGCTGACGACAACCATGCACCACCTGTAACCGAGTGTCCAAAGAGTTCCACATTTCTGCGGCGTTCTCGGTCATGTCAAGCCTTGGTAAGGTTCTTCGCGTTGCATCGAATTAATCCGCATGCTCCGCCGCTTGTGCGGGCCCCCGTCAATTCCTTTGAGTTTTAGCCTTGCGGCCGTACTCCCCAGGCGGGGCGCTTAATGCGTTAGCTACGACACGGAAACCGTGGAAAGGTCCCCACATCTAGCGCCCAACGTTTACGGCGTGGACTACCAGGGTATCTAATCCTGTTCGCTCCCCACGCTTTCGCTCCTCAGCGTCAGTTACGGCCCAGAGAACTGCCTTCGCCATCGGTGTTCCTCCTGATATCTGCGCATTCCACCGCTACACCAGGAATTCCATTCTCCCCTACCGCACTCTAGTCTGCCCGTACCCACTGCAGGCTGGAGGTTGAGCCTCCAGATTTCACAGCAGACGCGACAAACCGCCTACGAGCTCTTTACGCCCAATAATTCCGGACAACGCTCGGACCCTACGTATTACCGCGGCTGCTGGCACGTAGTTAGCCGGTCCTTTTTCTGCAGGTACCGTCAAGCCGAAGCCCTTCTTCCCTACTAAAAGCGGTTTACAACCCGAAGGCCGTCATCCCGCACGCGGCGTTGCTGCATCAGGCTTGCGCCCATTGTGCAATATTCCCCACTGCTGCCTCCCGTAGGAGTCTGGGCCGTGTCTCAGTCCCAGTGTGGCCGGTCACCCTCTCAGGCCGGCTACCCGTCGACGCCTTGGTGAGCCATTACCTCACCAACAAGCTGATAGGCCGCGAGTCCATCCCAGACCGAAAAACTTTCCACCCCAAACCATGCGGTTCGAGGTCCTATCCGGTATTAGACGTCGTTTCCAACGCTTATCCCAGAGTCCAGGGCAGGTTACTCACGTGTTACTCACCCGTTCGCCACTAATCCCCCAGAGCAAGCTCCAAGTTCATCGTTCGACTTGCATGTGTTAAGCACGCCGCCAGCGTTCGTCCTGAGCCAGGATCAAACTCTCCAAAAAAAATGGTTCCCAACACCCCAAAGGGCATCGAGGAGTTTGTTCACTGACAGAGAAACAACTGACTTCTAAAAATCAAATTGTCCATCAATCAAAGGAATCCATACCCACCCCAAAAAAGGGACAGGCTGGGGTTCAATAAATTGGCATTGAACATAGTGCACGCTGTTGAGTTCTCAAGAAACGGACGCACCCGACACAGACAACCCGCCAACCGCGGGCCCGACCTTCAGGGCAACCTGTCAACCATACCACCACAACCACCCAAACAAAACCAACCGGCCCTGCAAGAACAGCACCCCGAAAACCCAACCCAAAAGGCCAGACAAACAAGGAAGGTGAGAAGTTCAATCCTAGACTTGAAATCACCGAGTCGCAAACGCGCCTACGAGGTTATTTGGCTAGAATCTTCACCCAGCAACCAGACCGAAGCTTTCCGCTTCTCCCTGACCGCCGCGGCGACATGTATGAATCTACAAGCCCCCACCCCACCCACACAAATCCAACCCACATCCCGGGCGTGTCGCACCAACCCCACCACCACAAAACCCAGACCACGGTTGAAAAGCGCCCTGTCTGCGGCGAACCGGGGATTTGGCCATCAGCCCTTCGGGCCGCGAATCGGTCGATACAGATCCGCTCCGCGGCGTTGTACGAGGGCGTCCCCGAAGCCGATTCACTCGTGAGGGCCGGCGAGCTCCAGAGGCGCCGATCACGGCTTTCAGACGCGAAAAGGTGACGCGAAACGGCCCCGCTCCCCTGCGGACGCAGGTGAGCGGGGCCGTTTCAGACGGAAGTCGCCGGCTACTCGACGAAGACGCCGGCGAGGGTCTTCTTGCCGCGACGGAGCACGGCCATGCCGCCTCGGGGCACACGGCCCTCGATGGTCGCGGTCTCGTCTTCGATCTTGACGTTGTCGAGTGAGACGCCGCCCTGGGCGATGGCACGGCGGCCCTCGCTCACGGACTTGACGAGCCCGGTGTCGACGAGCAGCTGGGCGACCGGCGCATCGGGTGATGTCGTGGTGTTCGGCAGTTCGCGCAGCGCCGACTCGAGCATCGCCTCGTCGAGCGCCGACATGTCGCCCTGCCCGAAGAGCGCCTCGGAGGCCGCGATGACGGCGGCCGTGGCATCCGGCCCGTGCACCAGGGTGGTGACCTCGTTCGCGAGCGTGCGCTGCGCCTCTCGGCGGAACGGCTCGCTCTCGACGAGCGCCTCGAGCTGCTCGATGCGCTCGCGCGAGAGGAACGTGAACACCTTGAGCCGCGGGATCACGTCGGCATCGTCGGTGTTGAGCCAGAACTGGTAGAAGCGGTAGGGGCTGCACATCTCGGCATCGAGCCAGATGGCGTTGCCCTCGCTCTTGCCGAACTTCGTGCCGTCGGAGTTCGTGATGAGCGGCGTTCCGATGGCGTGCACGCTGCGGCCCTCGACCCGGTGGATCAGGTCGGTGCCGCTCGTGAGGTTGCCCCACTGGTCGCTGCCGCCGGTCTGCAGCACGCAGCCGTACTGGCGGAAGAGCTCGAGGTAGTCGAAGCCCTGCAGGATCTGGTAGCTGAACTCGGTGTAGCTGATGCCGGCGTCGGAGTTGAGGCGCGAGGCGACCGCGTCCTTCTTCAGCATCGTGCCGACGCGGTAGTGCTTGCCGATCTCGCGAAGGAAGTCGATGGCGCTGAGATCGCCCGTCCAGTCGAGGTTGTTGACGAGGCGCATGGCGTTCTCGCCCTCGACCGAGAGGAACCGGCTCACCTGCCCCTGGAGCCGGCCGACCCACTCGACCACGGTCTCCTTCGTGTTGAGCGTGCGCTCGGCCGTGGGCCGCGGATCGCCGATGAGACCGGTCGACCCGCCGACGAGGCCGAGCGGATGATGCCCCGCCAGCTGCAGCCGGCGCATGACGAGGAGCTGCACGAGGTTGCCCAGGTGCAGGCTCGGCGCGGTCGGGTCGAACCCGCAGTAGTACGTGATCGGATCGCCGGCGAGGAGGTCTTTCAACGCGGACTCGTCGGTGGAGACGTGCACGAGGCCGCGCCAGCGGAGCTCCTCCCAGACGTCTGCGAACGAGTCGTCGTTGTGCTGGGATGCGAGGATCACGGGGTCTGACACGGGAGCAAGGGTATCAGCGCTCCGACGCCCTGCGTTCAATGATGAAGCATTGATCGTCACCGATTCATCCTGTAGCATTGATTTCTAGAGATCAAGCTCAGGGACTTCATCAGCGGAGGTGCGATGTACGTCATCACGGCAGACCAGGTCGCGAGCCGGCACCAGCCCGACCGCGCCGCCACGCTCATCGGCGCCCTCGCATCACGGCACCGCGGCGCGCTGGCGCTGCCCGCCGACCAGACGGCGGGCGACGAGGTGCAGCTCATCACCGAGTCGGCGCCGGCCGCACTCGAGATCGTGCTCGACGCCACGCGCGACGGCCACTGGAGCGTCGGGCTCGGCGTCGGCGAGGTCCGCACCCCGCTTCCGGATGCCGCGCGCAAGGCGAGCGGAACGGCGTTCATCGCCGCCCGCGAGGCGGTCGAGGCCGCCAAGCGCGCCGACGGACGATTCGCGTTGCGCGAGGCATCCGCGGGTCGCACGGATGCCTCGCCGCATGGCGGCCTCGACGCGAGCGGGGTCGAGGCGCTCATCCGCCTGCTCGTGCTCGTGCGCGAGCGGCGCACCGATCCCGGATGGGAGGTCGCGGACCTCGCCCGGGCGGGTCACCTGCAGAAGGACATCGCCGCCATGCTCGGCGTGAGCGCCGCCGCGGTCAGCGCCAGGCTGAAGGCCGCGATGTGGCGGGCGGAGGCCGACGCCCTGCCCGCGCTCGAGCGCCTGCTGGCAGATCTCGACTCCGGCAGCGGACGCGCCGAACCGGCCTGACCCCCGCACGTCGGTCGTGCTCGCTACGCTGATCGGGTCCGCCCTGCCGGCCTCGCGAAGGAGCCCCGTGTTCGATCTCACCGCCGTCGCCGACACGATCGCGTCGACCGCGCTGCTCATCTCGCTCGCGGGTGCGGCGGCGATGTCGGTCATCGCCTACCTGCGGCCGCGGGCCGTGTTCGTCTGGATCGCCACGGGCGCCGTCGCGATCGCGCTCATGTGCGCCTCCGCACTCTCCGCGCCCGTCGCCTGGGGGTTCGCACCGCTCCTGACCGCCCTCGCGCTGACGGTGGCGGTCTTCGGCGGCAGTCCGGCCGCCGGCACCGCGCTGCAGCTCGCGATGGGCGCGAGCGTCTCGCCAGGCCTGCACGGCGGCATCCTCATCACGTCGAAGCCCGTCACCGACGCCGAACGGCAGGGCCTCGTCGCCGCGCCGAAGCAGGAGGTGCTGCGCGGCGGGTTGGTCATCGGCATCCTCGAACGCATCGCCACGACCGGCGCGATCGTCGCCGGATTCCCCGAGGCGATCGCCATCATCGTGGCCGTCAAGGGCGTCGGCCGATTCACCGAGCTCGAGGCCGCCGAGGCGCGGGAGCGATTCATCATCGGCACGCTGGCGAGCCTCATCTGGGCCTGCGCGGCCGGCCTGATCGTGCACCTCGCGGTTCGCTGAGCGGCCGTTCCCGGAGACCGGCGCCATGCCGTCGATTCAGTCGTGCGACCGCGCGTGGCGGCGATACGGCGAGACGCCGGGATCACCCGGAATCCAGAAGCGCCACGGGAACTCCGCTCCCCCACCGGGCCCGCTGATGCCCGTGCGCGGGCCGGACGCGAACGGCACCGCCAGCTCGGGAACGCGCACCGAGAACGGGGCCGCCAGCACGTCGGCACCGCTCGCCGCGAGCGGCACCCCGAGGGCGAGCGCGAGACGGGCCGGGCCACGGGCGAGATCACGGTCGGATGCCGCGGCGCGGCGCTCGCGCGCGAGTTCGAGCCCCTCGACGACGACGCCCCCGCGGAGCAGCACCCCCGACGCGGCGCCCTCGTGCCCGGCGACGATGTTGATGCACGTGTGCATGCCGTAGGTGAAGTACGCGTAGAGGTGCGCCGCCTCGCCGAACATCACCGACGTGCGCGGTGTCCGTCCGCGGAAGGCGTGCGAGCCCGGGTCTTCGCCGACGCCGCGATAGGCCTCGACCTCCGAGAGCCGCACGGCGACGCGGCCGTCGGGCGCCTCGTACGAGAGCACGGCTCCGAGCAGCAGCGGCGCCAGCTCGACGGGGTCGCGGGCGAAGAACTCCCGGCCGACGGCGACGAGCCCCGAGTCGGGCGCACCCGGTCTGTCGATGCGCGGCATGCCGCGACCCGGCCCGCCGCGCGGCGGGCCGTCGTCGACGTCGGGTCGCGGCATCCGCTCGGTCAGCTCGCGGTCGTGGGCAGCCCGGCGACGAGGTGCCGCACGCGGTCGGCGAGCTTCGAGAACTGCTCGGCGACGCGGTCGGGCGCCGTGCCGCTCACCCCGTCGCGGCTCGAGACCGAGCCCTCGACCGTGAGTACCTCGCGCACGTCGGGCGTGAGGTGCGGCGAGATCGCGACGAGTGCGGCGTCGTCGACCTCGTCGAGCTCGAGCGCATGCTCCTCGGCGTAGCGCACGAGCGCACCGGTGATCTCATGCGCGTCGCGGAACGGCACGTGGCGCTTCACGAGCCACTCGGCGACGTCGGTCGCCAACGAGAAGCCGGCGGGCGCGAGGGCGGCCATGCGCTCGGTGTGGAAGGTGAGCGTCGCGATCATGCCGGTGAAGGCCGGCAGCAGGACCTCGAGGGTCTCGACCGAGTCGAAGACGGGCTCCTTGTCTTCTTGGAGGTCGCGGTTGTAGGCGAGCGGCAGCGCCTTGAGCGTCGCGAGCAGGCCCGTGAGGTTGCCGATGAGCCGGCCCGACTTGCCGCGAGCGAGCTCGGCGATGTCGGGGTTCTTCTTCTGCGGCATGATCGACGACCCGGTCGAGTAGCCGTCGTGCAGCGTGACGAAGCCGAACTCGCGGGTGTTCCAGAGGATGACCTCTTCGGCGATGCGCGAGAGGTCGATGCCGATCATCGCGGTCACGAACGCGAACTCGGCGACGACGTCGCGGCTCGCGGTGCCGTCGATCGAGTTCTCGGAGGGCGAGGCGAGTCCGAGATCACGGGCCACGGATGCCGCGTCGAGGCCGAGCGTCGATCCGGCGAGGGCACCGCCGCCGTAGGGCGAGACATCCGCTCGCTTCGTCCAGTCGACGAGTCGGTCGAGGTCGCGTGAGAGCGCCCAGGCGTGCGCGAGCAGGTGGTGGGCGAGCAGCACCGGCTGGGCGTGCTGGAGGTGCGTGCGGCCTGGCATGATCGCGGTGCGATGCGCGTCGGCCTGCGCGGACAACGCGTCGATGAGGTGCACGAGCAACTGCCCGATGCTCGCGGCGTGGTCTTTCAGGTAGAGGCGCACGAGCGTGGCGATCTGGTCGTTGCGGCTGCGGCCGGCGCGGAGCTTGCCGCCGAGCTCGGCACCGACGATGCCGATGAGGGCGGCCTCGAGCGCGCCGTGCACGTCTTCGTCGGTGTCGGCCGCGACGATCTCGCCGCTCGCGACGCGCGACTCGAGCGTGTCGAGGCCGGCGAGCATCGCGGCGAGCTCGTCGGCGTCGAGGTACCCGGCCGCCGAGAGCGCCCGGGCATGCGCGCGCGAGCCCGCGATGTCGTACGGCGCCAGCTGCCAGTCGAAATGCGTGGACTTCGAGAGCAGTGCCAGCTCGGGCGACGGGCCGCTCGCGAAGCGGGCGCCCCAGAGCGAGCCCTCGTTCGTGCCGTGGGGCTCCGCGTCGACGTGATCGGCGCCGGTCTGCTCGGGCAGGCCGGTGTCCGTGGTGTCGTCGGTCATCGTGCGTCCTCCTTGTGGGCGAGCAGCCAGACGAGCAGGGCCTTCTGGGCGTGGAGGCGGTTCTCGGCCTCATCCCAGACGACCGACTGCGGGCCGTCGATGACGGAGGCCTCGACCTCGTAGCCGCGGTAGGCGGGCAGGCAATGCAGGAAGATCGCATCGGCGGATGCCTCGGCCATGAGCGCGTCGTCGACGCCGAAGCCGCCGAACACGGCGATGCGCTCGGCCTTCTCGGCCTCTTGACCCATGGAGATCCAGGTGTCGGTCACGACGACGTCGGCGCCGCGCGCCGCCTCGCGGGGGTCGGTCGTGACGAGCACGGACCCGCCGGTCTCGGCCGCGATGCGCTGCGCGTCTGCGACGATGTCGGCACGCGGCGCGTAGTCGGCCGGCGATCCGATGCGCACATGCATGCCGGCGGTCGCGCCCGCGAGCAGGTAGGAGTGCGCCATGTTGTTCGCGCCGTCGCCCACGTAGACGAGCGAGCGGCCTGCGAGGTCGCCGAAGCGCTCTTTCACGGTGAGCAGGTCGGCGAGCAGCTGGCACGGGTGGAAGTCGTCGGAGAGCGCGTTGACGACGGGGATCGTGGTGCCCTCGGCCATCTCCTCGAGACCGGACTGGGCGAAGGTGCGCCACACGATGGCGGCGACCATGCGCTCGAGCACGCGGGCGGTATCGGCGATCGACTCCTTGGCGCCGAGCTGGCTGTCGCCCGAGGCCGTGATCAGCGGCACCCCGCCGAGATCGGCGATGCCGACCGAGAACGAGACCCTGGTGCGGGTGGAGGTCTTGTCGAAGAAGACCGCGACCGTCTGCGGGCCCTCGAGCGGGCGTTCGGAGAAACGGTCGGCCTTGAGCCTGAGCGCGAGGTCGAGCACCTCGGCCTGTTCGGAGGGCGACAGGTCGTCGTCGCGGAGGAAATGGCGGGTCATACGTGGTTTCCGTTCGGTGGGTCGGCGGAGCCGACGCGTCGGTTCAGGTCAGGAGGTGGCGCGCGAGACGTCGTCGAGCGCGGCGGCGAATCGGTCGGCGAAGAGGTCGATCTCGGCGTCGCCGATGATGAGCGGCGGCGCGAGCCGGATCGTCACGTCGTTGGCGGCGTTCACGATGAGCCCGTGCGCGAGGGCGGCGTCGACGACTCTTCCGGCGACGGGCTCGGTGAGCCCCACCCCGATGAGCAGGCCGCGCCCGCGCGTGCCCGCGACGAGCGGCGAGCCGATCGCCTCGATGCGCTCGCGCACCTGCGGGCCGCGGCGGGCGGCGTTGCCGACGAGGTCGGCACGTTCGATCTCGCCGAGCACCGCGTTGGCCACGGCCGTCGCGAGCGGGTTGCCGCCGAAGGTCGAGCCGTGCTGCCCCTTGGAGTACAGGTCGGATGCCGCGCCGAACGTCACGAGCCCGCCGATGGGGATGCCGCCGCCGATGCCCTTCGCGACCGTGATCGCATCGGGGGTGATGCCGGCGTGCTGGAATCCGAACCAGGCGCCGGTGCGTCCGGCGCCGGTCTGGATCTCGTCGACGATGAGCAGCGCGCCGTGGCGGCGGGTCAGCTCCCGGGCCGCCTCGAGATATCCGGCGGGCAGCTCGACCACCCCGGCTTCGCCCTGGATCGGCTCCACGATGAGCGCCGCGACCGCGTCGTCGAGCGCGGCCTCGAGCGCCTCGACCGTCGCCGGGATGTGCTCGACGCCGCCGGCGAGCGGCTCGAAGGCCTCGCGCATGTGCGGCTTGCCGGTGAGCGCGAGCGAACCCATGGTGCGGCCATGGAACGCGTCGACGAGCGCGAGCACGCGGGTGCGCGCGCCGCCCGAGTTGTTGAGTCGGGCGAGCTTGAACGCGGCCTCATTGGCCTCGGCTCCGGAGTTGCCGAACCATGCCCGGCCGTGCGCGCCCGCCCCGGCGAGGCGCACGAGGCGCTCGGCGAGCTCGAGCGCGGGCTCGGTCGTGAAGTAGTTGGACACATGCGCGAGCGTCGCCGCCTGGCGGCTCACCGCCTCGACGAACACCGGGTGCGCGTGGCCGAGCGAGTTGACGGCGATGCCGGCGAGGAAGTCGAGGTACTCGCGCCCCTCGTCGTCCCAGACGAGCGCGCCCTCACCGCGTTCGAGCTTGAGGAGGGGCATGCCGATGGAGCGCATGATGCGGGTCTCGAACCGCTGCTGCCAGGCGCTCATGCGGCCACCACCTCGGTGCCGATGCCGGCCGGCGTGAAGATCTCGAGCAGGATCGAGTGCGGCACCCGACCGTCGATGATGGCCGCCTTGGCGACGCCGCCCTCGACGGCCTCGAGGCATGCGGTCATCTTCGGGATCATGCCGGACTCGAGCGTGGGCAGCAGGTCGGCGAGCTCGGCCGAATCGATCTGCGAGACGAGGGAGTCGCGGTTCGGCCAGTCGCGGTACAGGCCCGCGACATCCGTCAACACGACGAGCTTCGCGGCGCCGAGCGCGACCGCGAGCGCGGCGGCGGCCGAGTCGGCGTTCACGTTGAGCGACTGTCCGGAATGGTCGGCGTCGGGTGCGATCGAGGACACGACGGGGATGCGCCCCGCCTCGAGCTGCGCGATGACGGCGGCGGGGTCGACCTCGACGACGTCGCCGACCTGGCCGAGGTCGACCTCGACGCCGTCGACGACGACACCACGGCGCCGACCGCGGAACAGCCCCGCATCCTCACCCGAGAGGCCGATCGCGAGCGGCCCGTGCTCGTTGACGAGCGAGACGAGCTCGCGGTTCACCTGCCCGGAGAGCACCATGCGGACCACGTCCATCGCCTCGGGGGTGGTCACGCGATAGCCGCCACGGAACTCGCTCTCGATGCCGAGGCGGTCGAGCATCGAGGAGATCTGCGGGCCGCCGCCGTGCACGACGACGGGCTTGATGCCCGCGTAGCGGAGGTAGACCATGTCCTCGGCGAACGCCCGCTGCAGTTCGGGGCTGACCATCGCGTTGCCGCCGAACTTCACGACCACGGTCTCGCCGTGGAAGCGCTTGAGCCACGGCAGGGCGTCGATGAGCACGTGGGCCTTGGCCGACGCGGAGGCTTCGGCGTCGGCGGCATCCGTCTGAGCGCGTGTCTGCATCATCAGCTCGCGTACGCGCTGTTCTCGTGCACGTAGTCGTGCGTGAGGTCGTTGGTGAGGATGGTGGCGGATGCCTCGCCCGCGTGCAGCTCGATGAGCACGTGCGTCGCGCGCGGCTCGAGGTCGACCGACTCGCGCGGTGCATCGGGCCGGCCGGCGTGGCACACACGGACCCCGTTCATCGAGACGTCGACGAGGTACGGGTCGAAGGGCGCCTTCGTGGTGCCGATCGCGGCGAGCACGCGGCCCCAGTTGGGGTCGTTGCCGAAGATCGCCGCCTTGAAGAGGTTGTTGCGGGCGACCGAGCGGCCCACCTCGACCGCGTCGTCTTCGGTCTCGGCCCCGCGCACCTCGATCGCGATGTCGTGGCTCGCGCCCTCGGCGTCGGCCTGCAGCTGCTCGGCGAGCGAGCGGCACGCGTCGATCACGGCGGCGCGGAACGCGGCGAGATCGGGAACCACGCCCGACGCACCCGACGCCAGCAGCGTCACCTGGTCGTTCGTCGACATGCAGCCGTCGGAGTCGAGCCGGTCGAACGTGACCCGGGTCGCCTCGCGGAGCGTGGAGTCGAGCACTTCGCTCGACAGGTCGGCGTCGGTCGTGAGCACGACGAGCATGGTCGCGAGGCCGGGAGCGAGCATGCCCGCCCCCTTGGCCATGCCGCCCACGCTCCAGCCGTCGCCCTCGATCACCACGGTCTTCGGCTTCGTGTCGGTCGTCATGATCGCCCGAGCGGCGTCGTCGCCGCCGTCGGCCGACAGCCGCGCCGCCGCGGAGAGCACGCCCTCTTCGAGCACCTCGCCGTCGAGCTGGTCGCCGATGAGCCCGGTCGAGCAGACGAGCACGTCGCCCGCGGCGATGCCCAGGGCGGATGCCGCGGCCTCCGCCGTGCGATGCGTGACCTGGAAGCCCTCTGGGCCGGTGAAGCAGTTGGCGCCGCCCGAGTTCAGCACGATCGCCGAGACCACGCCGTCGAGGATGACCTGCTGCGACCAGATGATCGGGTTCGCCTTGGCACGGTTGGAGGTGAACACCGCCGCCGCGGCCGCGGACGGACCCCGATTGACGACCACGGCGAGGTCGAGCGCGCCCGAGCGCTTGATGCCCGCGGCGATGCCGGCGGCGTCGAAGCCGGCGGGAGAGGTGACGGTCACGGGGCGACTCCGTTCAGGGGAAGGCCGGTGGATTCGGCGAGGCCGAGGGCGATGTTCGCGGACTGGATCGCGGCCCCCGCGGTGCCCTTGACGAGGTTGTCGACCGCGGCGACCACGACCACGCGGCCGGCGGCCTCGTCGATCGCGAGTCCGATGAGCGCGGTGTTCGCGCCCTGCACGTCGGCCGTGCGCGGGAACTGCCCCTCGGGCAGCAGCTGCACGAACAGCTCGCCCGCGTAGGCGTCCTCCCAGGCCGCACGCACGGTCGCGGCATCCGTGCCGGGCACGATGCGGGCGGTGGACGTGGCCAGGATGCCGCGGCTCATGGGAACGAGCACCGGGGTGAACGAGATCGTCGGTGCCGCGGCGCCGGCCCAGCGCAGGGCCTGCTGGATCTCAGGGATGTGGCGATGCGTGCCGCCGACGGCATACGGGTTCGCCGAGCCGAGGATCTCGGCCGCGAGCAGGTTCGTCTTGAGGCTCTTGCCCGCCCCCGAGGGGCCGACCGCGAGCACCGAGACGAGGTCGTGGTCGTCGATGACGCCCGCACGGATGCCGGGCGCGAGCGAGAGCGCGACGGTCGAGGCATTGCACCCCGGAGCAGCGATGCGGCGAGCGCCCGTGAGCCGCTCGCGCTGGGTGCCCGAGAGCCGTGGCAGCTCGGGCACGCCGTAGGCCCAGGCGCCGTGGTGGTCGCCGCCGTAGAAGCTCGCCCACGCGTCGGGTGACTCGAGCCGATGGTCGGCGCCGCAGTCGATCACGAGCGTGTCGGGCGAGAGCTCGGCCGCGATCGCGCCCGACGTGCCGTGCGGCAGGGCGAGGAAGACGAGGTCGTGGCCGGCGAGCGTCTCGGCGTTCGTCTCGCGCAGCGTGAGATGCGTGTACGAGCGCAGGTGCGGCTGCACCGAGACGAGCGATTGGCCGGCGCTCGAATGCGCCGTGACCGTGCGCACCTCGAACTCGGGATGATCGGCGAGCAGCCGAAGGATCTCTCCTCCGGCATAGCCGGACGCGCCGGAAACGGCGACGGAGTACGTCATGGAATCCACCTTATGGTCTGAACGAGCGGGGCGATGTTCCGGCGACGCCCCGCGTCAGACCTCAGCCTGCCGCAGGGGTCGCCGAGATTCGGCGCTCGCCACGACGCCGGCTGCCCGAGACCTCGACACGCGCGAGGCGTGCGATGCGGGTGAGCCGGGGGGCGGACATGCGTCGACCCTACCGGCGCGGCGAGCGCGGCCGCAAACCGGGCCGCCGCTCGCCGCTCCGGTCAGGACGCGGGGATGATGCTCGCTTCGGCTTCGGCTTCGGCTTCGGCTTCGACTGCGGGCGCAGCTTCGACCGCGGGCTTCGGGACCGAGTCGAGGAGCAACCGCGTATACGGATGCCGCGGAGCGTCGAGCAGTTCGGCGGTGGCACCGCGCTCGACGATCTCGCCGCGCCGCATCACGAGCGTCTGCTCGCACACCCGTCGCACGACCGCGAGGTCGTGGCTGATGAAGAGCAGCGTCAGCCCCCGCTCGCGACGGAGCTCGGTGACGAGGTCGAGCACCTGGGCCTGCACGGACACGTCGAGCGCGCTCGTCGCCTCGTCCATGACGAGCACGTCGGGCTCGATCGCGAGCGCACGCGCGATCGCCACCCGCTGGCGCTGGCCGCCCGACAGCGTGCGCGGTCTGGCGTCGGCATGCGCGGCCGTGAGTCCGACCTGTTCGAGCAGGTCGACGGTGCGCGAACGGGCCGAGGCCCGATCCAGGGGCGCGTGCAGGCGCAGCGCGTCCTCGATGGCGCGTCCAGCAGTGATGCGCGGATCCAGCGAGAGGTACGGGTCCTGGAAGACCATCTGCACGCTGCGGGCGTGCGCGAGGCGCGCCGGCCTGCCCCGCGGGACCGCCGCCCGGTCGCGGCCGGCGATGACGAGCTCGCCGCCGTCGCTCGGCTCGAGGCCGACGATCATGCGGGCGAGCGTCGACTTGCCCGACCCGGATTCGCCGACGACGGCGAGCGCGTCGCCGCGGTCAAGTTCGAACGACGCCTCGACGACCGCCTGCACCGGCGGCTTCCCGCGCCGATGGTAGGTCTTCGAGAGTCCCCCGGCCGAGAGCAACGGGCCGGCGGCGCTCCCTGCGCCGACGGACGAGGTGCGAGCGGATGCCTCGGGCTCCCCCGCCGAGGCATCGGGAGCCGATGCCACGCCGGTCGTGGCATCCGCCCCGGTCTCCGCCTGCCCGTGACCGCTCGCGACCAGCGTGGGCGTGGCCGCGACCAGACGAGCCGTGTACTCGGCCTGCGGAGCCGTGAACACGCGGAGCGCAGGCCCCTCCTCCTCGACACGGCCCGCGCTCATGACGACCACCCGGTCGCAGATCGACGCGGCGAGGTTGAGGTCGTGCGTGATGAAGAGCATGCCCATGCCGCGGGCGTCGCGCTGGTCCGCGAGCACGCGGATGATCTCGGCCTGCGTCGTGACGTCCAGCGCCGTGGTGGGCTCATCGCACACGAGCAGCTTCGGGGAGCTCGTGAGCGCGCCGGCGATCATGACGCGCTGCAGCATGCCGCCGGAGAACTCGTGGGGATACTGCCGCAGGTGCTCCTCGGGGCGCGGCAGTTGCACGGCGGCCAGCAGCTCGATCGCGCGCGCGGTCGCCTGCTTCGACGAGAGCCCCTCGCACAGTCGGAGCGTCTCGGTCATGTGATCGCCGAGGGTGCGCATCGGGTTGATGCCCGACCGCGGGTCCTGGAAGATCATCGCGGCCAAATGCCGGCGAAGGTCGAGGATGTCGCCGGCGCCGGCGCCGATGACCTGCTGCCCGTCGAGCTCGATGCGGCCGCCCGGCCGAGCCCGGTCGGGGGTGAGCCCGATGACGGAGCGGGCGGTCAGCGACTTGCCGGAGCCCGACTCGCCGACGAGTCCGACGGTCTCCCCGGCCGCGACGGCGAGCGAGATGCCGTGCAGCAGCCGGGTGCCGTTCGGGAGGTCGAGCGTCAGGTCCGAGATCTCGAGCAGGCTCATGCGGGGGTCCCTCCGCCGATGCGGTCGGAGAGCTCGTCCCCGATGATGTTGACGGCCACGACCGCGATGACGACGGCGACCGCGGGTGCGAGGGCCGGCAGGAAGGCGCCGGCGAGGATGCCGGACTGCGCCTCGTTGATCATCGCGCCCCAGTCGGGCGTGGGCGGTTGCACGCCGAGGCCCAGGAATGAGAGGCCCGCGAGCTCGGCGAGCACGTAGCCGAAGTTCAGGGTGGACTGGGCGCCCACGATCGGGGTCACGTTCGGCAGCACCCTGCGGAACGCGATCCACGGTGCGCCGAAGCCCTGCACGCGATACGCGGCCACGTACGGCCTCGTCGCCTCGGCCTTCACGAGCGACCTGGTGAGGCGCGCGACGAACGGCGCGTACGCGATGCTCATCGCGATCACCGGTGCCACGAGCCCCTTGCCGAAGAGGGCGACGGCCATGATCGCGAGCAGGAGCGACGGGAAGGCGAACAGCACGTCGAAGACCCGCCCCAGCACCGCGTCGATCCATCCGCCGCGCCAACCGGCGAGGAGCCCGAGGAGCATGCCGATGATCGTCGACCCGATCACCACGAGCAGGGGGCCGAGCAGGGCCGTGCGCGCGCCGAAGACGAGCCGGCTGAGCAGGTCGCGGCCGAGCCCGTCGGTGCCGAGCCAATGCGCGGCGCTGGGCGGCGCGTTCACGGCGAGGAGGTCGATCGCGTCGGGCGGGTAGGGGGCCACGAACGGTGCGAAGATCGCCGCGAGCGTCATCGCGCCGATGACGGCGACCGCGAGCACGAACGAGAGGTCGGGGCGGCGCACGCGCGGCGAGCGCAGCACCTGGACGGCGAGGGTCGTGGGTGGGCCCACGCGACCAGAGGCTCCGCGCGACGCGTCAGCGGCGGGCGGAGGGGTCGTGGGTGGGCCCACGCGACCAGAGGCTCCGCGCGACGCGTCAGCGGCGGGCGGAGGGGTCGTGGGTGGGCCCACGCGACCAGAGGCTCCGCGCGACGCGTCAGCGGCGGGTGGAGGGGTCGTGGGGATGGTCATCGTGCACCCGCCCCGGCCGCGGAACGCGGATCGATCCACGGTTCGGCGAGGTCCACGAGCGCATTCACGATGACGAACGCGGTGACGATGAGCATCACGATGGCCTGCACGACCGGGAAGTCCAGTCGGTCGACCGACTGCACGAGCAACGAGCCGATGCCCGAGATTCCGAACGCCGCCTCGACGATGGTGCTCGCGACGAGCAGCCCGGCGACCAGCACCCCGCTCACCGTGAGGATCGGTCCGAGCGCATTGCGGATGACATGCCTGCGCACCACCGTGCCGCGCCCGAGCCCGCGGCTCGTCGCGACCTCGACGTGCTCGCGGCCGAGCTGTTCGACCATCGACGATCGCGTCACCTTTCCGACGAGCACGACGAACACGATCGCGAGGGCGACCGAGGGCAGGACGAGATGGTAGGCCATGTCCGCGAAGCCCTCGCCGGATCCGAAGGTCGGGAACCACCCGAGCTGCACCGCGAAGATCGAGATGAGCACGATCGACCCGACGAACGACGGGATCGCGCTCAGCACCGTCAGGCCGACGAGCGTCGCGCGATCGAGCGCACGTCCGCGGTTCAGCGCCGCGACGATGCCCGCCGAGACCCCGACCACGGCGATGATCGCGCCCGCCATGACGACGAGCATGAACGTCACCGGCAGTCGGTCGGCGATGACGGTCGAGACGTCCTGCCGGTACTGCAGCGATCGGCCGAAGTCGCCCTGCAGGGCACCCATGAGCCAGTTCAGGTACTGCTGCCACGGCGGCAGGTCGAGTCCGTACTGCTCGGTCACCTGGGCGATCGCCTCCGGGCTCGGCTTGCGGCCGCGGAGCAGGAAGGTCACGGGATCGCCGGGGACGATGAATCGGGAGAAGAAGACGAGCAGCGACGCGAGGAAGAGCGTCAGCGCGAGCCCGCCCAGCTTGCCGGCGATCCGGCGGATGCCGCCGCTGAACCGGCCGGGTGCGCCCGCCGCACTCGGCGCGGCCGGGACGTCGGTCGTCCCAGGGTCGGCAGTCCCGCCCGGCCCGGTCGCCGCGGGAGTCGCGGCGACCGGGATCGCGGACCTATCGAGCGCCAATGGTCGCCGCCCACGGGTAATACAGGAAGGCGATCGACGGTGCGACCCCCGTGATGCGTTCGCCGACGAACGCCGTCATCGGCGTCGTGTACAGCGGCAGCCACGGCACCTGCTCGTTGGCGATGTGCTGCAGCTCGCTCGTGAGCTTCGCCCTGGCCTCGGCGTCGGCCGTGCCGACCGCCTCGGTCACGATCTCGTCGAAGTCTGGGTCGCTCCACTCGCCGTAGTTGCTGAACTCGCCGGTTCGCAGGACCGCGTACATCTCGAGCGGGTCGGGGCTGGAGAGGTACCACACGGTGAAGAAGAGGTCGACGCCCTCTCGTGCGCTCGGGTCGGAGAACAGTGCCGTGTACGCGTTCGGCGTGACGGTCTTGATCTCGGCGTCGAGGCCGATCGACTGTGCGGCGGCCACGGTCGCCTGGGACACGACGGCGAAGTCGTTGCTGATCGGCGCGGTCGCGAACACGACCTTCGCGCCGGTCGCGCCGGCCTCCTCGACGAGCTGCTTGGCCGCATCGAGGTCGTTGGGGTACTCCTCGAGGCCGCTGAACGCGTCGGTGCGGGTCTGCTCGGATGCCTCGCCCCAGACGGACGGGGTCGTCAGCGCGTTCGTCACCTCGCCGTACCCCTTCGCCGCGGCCTCGAGGATGCCCTCGCGGTCGAGCGCCATCATGAGCGCCTGTCGCACCCGGGGATCGCTGAGCGGCCCGTCGGTGTCGGAGACGATGAGGTTCGAGGTGGCGGTGCTGAGGCCGAACACGACGTCGCCGGCGCCCGACGCCTGGAGCTGCGCGATGCCCTCGCTCGGGAGCATCCAGCTGCCGTCGACGTCGCCGGACTTCAACGCGTTGATGCGGGCGTTGGCGTCGTTCATGAAGACGAACCGCACCTGCCCGGACCGCGCCTTCAGGCTCTCGTCCCAGTAGTCGTCGAATCGCGTGAGCGTGATCGACTCCCCCGACTTCCACTCGGTCAGCTCGAACGGTCCGGTGCAGTTGACCAGTCCGCTCGAGTTGCCGTAGTCGGCGCCCTTCGCCTCGAGCGTCGCGGCGGACTCGACGACGCCGGCCGCGCCGCCCATGCCCTGGTTGAACTGGGAGTCGGGGATCGCCGTGGTGACCGTCACCTCGCGGTCGCCCGTCTGCTCGATCGACGTCACGTTCTGGTAGACGGAGTACCACGACGACCCCACGGCGGGGTCGAGATGACGGCTCATCGAGGCGACCACGTCGGCCGCGGTGAGCGGCGTTCCGTCGTGGAAGCTCACGCCGTCGCGGATCTCGTAGACCCACGTCGTGGGGCTCGTCTGCTCGTACGACTCGGCGAGGCCGGGCGTGAGGGTGTAGTCGGGGTTCAGCCGCAACAGGGATTCGCAGACGTTCGAGAGCACCATGTTGTCGGCGTAGTCGAACGCGTACGCGTAGTCGAGGGAGTACGGCTCGCCGTAGTTCGCCCAGGTGAACGAGTCGAGGTCACCCGACGGATCCGCGGTCTGCGCGGTGAGCTCCCACTCGGGGGCCGTGGGCTTCGGCGTCTGCTGCGGCGTGCACGCCGTGAGCGCCAGCGCTCCCGCCGCGAGGCCTGCGACGAGCAGGATGCCGCGTCGTCGGCCGACGCGGGATCGGAATGTGGACATTTGGGGCTCCTCAGAGGGTGGGGGTCGGAATTGCGGCGGTCGCGGCGCGTTCGGCGCCGCGGTCTTCGACGTCGCGCACGTAGACGGGCTCGCCCTCGATCCAGGTGGAGGTCACCGTCGCAAGATGCAGCTCCTCGTCGGGGAGGGTGAAGGGATCGGGCTCGATGACGACGAGGTTCGCGAGGTGGCCCTCGCGCACGTACCCGGTGTCGTGGTCGCGGTGGTTCACGTAGGCGCTGCCGGAGGTGTAGGCCGCCATGGCCGTCGCGAGGTCGAGGCGCTGGTGCGCGCCGCCGAGCGGCTCCGCGTCGACACCCGGGGCGACCCTGGTGACCGCGATGTGGATCGCGGCCAGCGGGTCGGCCGAGGAGACCGGCCAGTCGCTGCCGGCCGCGAGCCGGGCTCCGCCGCGAACGAGGTCGCCGAACGGGTACTGCCTCGCCTCGGCACCGTCCTGCAGGAACGGCAGCGTGAGCACGTCGATCTGGTCCTCGTGGGTCGCCCACAGCGCCTGCAGGTTCGCGACCGCATCGAGCTCGGCGAAACGCTCCGCGTCGGCCTCGGCGACGACCTGCAGGTGGGCGAGGTGATGCCGGCCGTCGCTCACGCCGTTGGCCGCTCGGGCCGACTCGAGTGCGTCGAGCGCCTCGCGCACGGCGCGGTCGCCGAGCGCGTGGAAATGCACCTGCATGCCGGCCGCGTCGAGTGCCTCGACCGCGCGGCGCAGCAGCGTCGGGGCGACGAACGAGATGCCGCGGTTCGCCGTGTCGTGGCCGTGCGCGTCGCGATAGGGCATGAGCATCGCCGCCGTCTGGTTCTCGGCGACGCCGTCAACCATGATCTTCGTCGTGCCGAACGAGATCCGGTCATCGTGTCCGCGCGCCGCGATCTCGTCACGCAGCCGCACCATGCGCTCGACCTGATCCAGGTCGCCCGAGCGCTCCCACCATTGCGCGCCGACGACATGGGCGCGCAGCGTGCCCTCGTCGACCGCACGCAGGTAGGCGCCGGTGGGGTCGGACACGCCCGCAGAGGAACCGGCGACGAGGGCGTCCTGCCAGCCGGTGACGCCGAGCGAGAGCAGCAGCTCCTGCGCCCGGAGCAGGCCACGGTACGACAGCTCGTCGCTCCCGGCTGGTCGGACGCCGGCGAAGAGTTCGCTCGACCCCTCGTGGAACGTGCCTGCGGGGCATCCGTCGTCCTCGCGCTCGATGCGACCGTCGGCGGGGTCCGGGGTCCCGGCATCGATGCCGGCGAGGCCGATTGCGGTGCTGTTCGCCCAGGCGCTGTGGTGGTCGCGGCTCATGAGCAGCACCGGCCGGTCGGGCACGACCTCGTCGAGCAGGGCGCGGGTGGGCGCGCCGCCGGGGAAGTGGTCCATGGACCAACCGCCCCCGAGGATCCAGGGCTCATCGGGGTTCGCGGCGGCATACGCGGCCACCCTCGCGACCGCGTCGGCGGCATCCGTCGCCTCGGAGAGGTCGCATTGCAGCAGTTCGACGCCGCCGCCGACGGGATGGATGTGCGCGTCCTGGAAGCCCGGGGAGAGCAGCGCGCCATCGAGCTCGACGACACGGGTCGCGGCGCCGACGAGGGCGGCCGCCTCGCCTTCGGGAACGATGGCCGCGATGCGACCGCCGGACACGCCGACCGCTCGGCCGTGCAGGGGCGAACCGCTTCCGGTGAAGACGGTTCCGCCGGTGAACAGGATGTCGACTGCCACGTCGCCTCGATTCCTCGTTGGGTGTGCAGGCGACAGTAGCGAGCGGATCGCCAGACGTCAACAGTGTTGACATCGCTGTTGTCCAATTCGTTATGCTGGCCACGCGCTGCAACGCCGAGCGGCATCGTCCGTGCGTGGCAGGATGACTGGCGACCGAGAAGAACGAGGACAGTGACGATGACGACCGCGACCGGACGCAGCCGTGCCGATGACGCGCCCGGCACCGGCAAGGTGCGGCTCGACCGGGCGACGATCGTGTCCACCGGCCTCGAGCTCGCCGCCGACACGGGGGCGACGACCATCTCCGTGCGCGAGCTCGGGGCACGGCTCGGGGCTGACCCGACCGCGATCTACCGGCATTTCCGCAACAAGGAAGCGCTCATGCAGGCCCTGCTCGACGAGCTCAATGCGCGTTCCGTCGCCGCGGTCACGGCGGCCCCCGAGGAGTGGCGCGATCGGCTCAGACAACTGGCGGCCGCAACCCTCTCCTCATTCAGTGCGCATCCCGCGATCGCCGTCGAGGCCACCGTGCTCACCACCCACGGTCCGGGCGAACTCGACGCCGTCGAGCTGATGCTCGACGCGTTCGCCAGGGCGGGGCTCGTCGACGACGAGCTCGTGCGCCACTACGCCCTCATGGCCTCGTACGTGCTGTCGACCGCCGCCGGCATCGCGCGCGGCCGCAGCGGTCGGGTCGCGAGCGAAGACGAACCCAGTCCCTGGTTCGAAGGGCCGATCCTCGCCGATCCGCGAACGCATCCGCGCGTCGCCGAGCTCGGGGTGAAGATGGCGGCGCTCGAGGACCGCGATCTCTTCGTCCTCGGCGTCGAAGCCGTGATCCAGTCGGCCGAACGCACGGCCGCCGCACCGGGCTGAGTCGGCGAACGGCGGATGCCCCGCCTCAGCCTCGCGCGTGGATCCACGAACGGTCGACGAGCGAGGCGAGCACGTCGAGGTCCACGTTCGCCAGCCGGCCGACCCAGAGGCATCCGGCGCCCAGCTTGACCTTGCCCAGGCGTTCGACGAGGGCCTCGCCTCCCGGCAGCTGCAGGCCGTAGAGCGCCACGTTCGCCTTGCGCGGCGAGAAGCCGACGATCGGCCAGTCGCCCTCGCGGCCCGTCTCGTAGCGGTAGTGCTCCACGCCGTACCCCACGATCGACGGACCCCACATGACCGCGTCGGTGTCGGTCACCCGGTCGAAGAGCTCGCGCAGCGCGAAGCCGTCTTCGCGCCGCCCCGCCGGCTCGACCGCATCGAGGAACTCGGCGACGGATGCCCCGGTCGGAACGGTCTTCGGCTCGGCCATGGTTCAGGGTATCGCCGGGTCGAGGCATCCGACAGCCCCGACCCGGCGATCGACCGAAACGGCCTCCGGTCCGACCGAAGCGCACTACTCGCGGATCGCGGCGCCCGTACGCTCCCCGGCGAGGGCGGCGCCTGCGAGCTTGGCCTCGCTGGCCTCGGCCGCGGTGAGCGTGCGATCGGCCGCGCGGAAGCGCAGCGCGAACGTGAGGCTCTTCGACCCATCGGGCACGCCCTGGCCGCGATAGTCGTCGACGAGGTGCAGCTCTTCGAGCAGATCCCCGGCGCCCTCGCGCACGGCACCGGCGACGACCGCGGCGGGCACGTCGGCGCCGACCACGAGCGAGAGATCCTGCGTCGCCGCGGGGAACGTGCCGATGGCCCTCGCCTCGGGCTGCGCGTCGGCGAGCTCGATGACGGCATCGAGATCGAGCTCGAGCACGGCCACGACGCGGGGCAAGTCGGCCTCTTCGGCGATCGAGGGCAGCAGTTCGCCCGCGAACCCGACGGCCCGCCCCTTGACACGCAGCTCGGCGGTGCGGCCGGGGTGCAGCGCGTGGTGCGAGCCCTGCACGAGCTCGAACTCGGCGCCGGTCGCCAGGCCGATGCGGCGAACGGCGTCGAGCGCGTCGATGATGCCGGCGGGAACGGCGGCCTGCCCCGGCTGCTTCGTGATCGCGTCGCCCACGAAGAGCGCGGCGACGTGACGCGGCTGCGGCGGGATGCCCGCGTTCAGGGCGGCGAGCTCATCGTCGCTCGGTAGCGCAGCGCCGGCGGGGAGCTCGCTCGAACCGTGGACGCGACCCGTCTCGGGCAGGAACACGAGGCCCTGCTCGAACAGCGCGAGATCGACGAGCCCGCGCGAGCGGTTGCGCTTGGCCGCACCGATCAGGCCGGGCAGCAGCGAGCGCCGGAGCAGCGCGTTCGACGCGTCGAGCGCGTTCGCGAGCTTCACGGAAGCCACGGGGCTGCCGTCGGCGCTGCCGTACAGCGCGTTATCGTCGGCGTTCGCGAAGGGGAACGAGAGCACCTCGGTCGCACCGCCTGCGGCGAGCACCTCGGCCACGCGGCGACGGATGCGCTGCGACCGCGTGAGCCCGCGTCCGGGAGGCGCGACGGGCAGCACCGACGGGATGCGCTCGTAGCCCCCGAGCCTGGCGACCTCTTCGACGAGCTCCTCGCGACCGGTGAGGTCGGGGCGCCAGGCCGGCGGGACCACGGAGAATCCGCCGTCGACGCGGGTGACGACGCCGCCGATCTCGGCGAGCGCGTCGTGCACCTCGGCATCGGAGTACTCGACGCCGATGACCTTTGAGACGTAGCCGTCGGGAAGCAGGATCGACTGCCGCTCGGGCGCGGTCTGGATGATCGAGCCGCCGGCGTCGGCCGTGCCGCCCGCCAGGTCGACCATGAGCTGCGCCACGCGTGCGACGGCGACCGGGCCGATGGTGGGATCGACGCCGCGCTCGTAGCGCTTGGCGGCCTCGCTCGGGAGCTTGTGGCGGCGCGCGCTGCGGGCGATCGACACCGGGTCCCAGTGCGCCGCCTCGATGAGCACGTTCGTGGTCGTCTCGCCCATCTCGGTCTCGGCGCCGCCCATGACGCCGGCGAGGCCGATCGGCCCGCGGTCGTCGGCGACGACGATGTCTTCGGCGTGCAGCGTGCGCGCCTTGCCGTCGAGCGTCGTGAAGGGCTCCCCGGCCTCTGCACGACGCACGACGATGCCGCCGCGCAGCGCGTCGAGGTCGTAGCCGTGCACCGGCTGGCCGAACTCGAGCATGACGTAGTTCGTGATGTCGACGAGCAGCGAGAGCGAGCGGATGCCGGCGAGCTTGAGCCGTGCGACCATCCAGGCGGGCGTCGGGCGCGAGGGGTCGACGCCGCGGACGATGCGGGTCGAGAACGCCTGGGAGGCGATGTTGCCGCGGATCGGCGCCCGATCGTCGATGACGACGGGGAAGCCGTCGGCCGCGACATCCGTCGGCTCGATCTGGCCGGCCGGGTCGCGGAAGGCCGCCCCCGTGGCGTGCGCGTACTCGCGGGCGACGCCGCGGATCGAGAACGCGTACCCGCGGTCGGGCGTGACGTTCAGCTCGACGGCCGTGTCATCGAGGCCGAGCAGCTTGATGGCGTCGGTGCCGACGGGCGCGTCGATGCCGAGCGTCGACAGCCGCAGGATGCCGTCGTGGTCTTCGCCGAGGCCCAGTTCGCGCGCCGAGGCGATCATGCCGTCGGAGACGTGCCCGTAGGTCTTTCGGGCCGCGATCGGGAAGGGGCCGGGCAGCACGGCGCCGGGCAGGGTCACCACGACCTTGTCGCCGACGAAGAAGTTGCGGGCGCCGCAGACGATGCCGTGCACGGCGTCGCCGCCATCGGCTGCCGTCTCGCCGTCGGGCGCGACGCGCACCTGGCACCAGCGGATGGTCTTGCCGTTCGTCTGCGGCTCCTCGACGAACTCGAGCACCTCACCCACGACGATCGGGCCGACGAGGTCGAACGTGTGCACGTCTTCTTCTTCGAGGCCGATCTCGACGAGGGCGGCGTGCACCTGCTCGGGCGTGGTTCCGGGGACGAGCTCGACGTACTCGGCGAGCCAACTCAGCGGCACTCGCATGTCTTCAGACCACCATTCCGAACTGCTGGGAGAAGCGGATGTCTCCCTCGACCATTTCGCGCATGTCCTGCACGTCGTTGCGGAGCATCAGGCCGCGCTCTATGCCCATGCCGAACGCGAAGCCCGTGTAGACGTCGGGATCGATGCCCGCCGAACGCAGCACGTTCGGGTGCACCATGCCGCAGCCGCCCCACTCGATCCAGCGCGGCCCCGTCTTGAAGGTCGGGTGCCAGAAGTCGAGTTCGGCCGACGGCTCGGTGAACGGGAAGTAGCTCGGCCGCAGGCGCACCTTCGCCTCGTCGCCGAAGATCGACTTCACGAAGTGGTCGAGCGTGCCTTTGAGATGCGCCATGGTCAGGCCCTTGTCGACGGCGAGGCCCTCGAACTGCATGAACACGGGCAGGTGGGTGGCGTCGAACTCGTCGGTGCGGTACACGCGGCCCGGCGCGAGCACGTAGATCGGCACGTCGCGCTCGAGCATCGAGCGCACCTGCACGGGGCTCGTGTGCGTGCGCATCACGAGGTGCGCCTCTGGCGGGTCGACGAAGAAGGTGTCCTGCATCGCGCGCGCGGGGTGGTCGGCGTCGAAGTTCAGCGCGTCGAAGTTGAACCACTCGCTCTCGACCTCCGGCCCCTCGGCGATCTCCCAACCCATGCCGGTGAACACGTCGCAGACGCGGTCTTCGAGCAGGGCGAGCGGATGCCGCGACCCGACCGCGGCGCGCGACGGCAACGCCGTGACGTCGAGCGCCTCGGCATCGAGCTGCGCCGCCGCCTCGGCGGCGACGATCTCGGCCTCGCGCGCCGCGAACGCCTGGTTGACGCGACCGCGGGCGCCGCCCACGAGCTTGCCGAGGGCGGCCTTCTGATCGTTGGGGACGTTGCGCAGCTCTGCGTTCAGCTGCGCGAGTTCGCTCTTCTCGCCGGTGTGCTCGGCGCGGACGACCTTCAGCGCGGCGGAATCGCCGGCCGAGGCGATCGCGGCGAGCGCCGCGGCGACCGCGGACTCGACGGACTGCTCGGTGATTTCACGGGGCTCGGACACGAGAACCGAGTCTACCGGGGCGCGGCGTCGCCGCCCGCCGCTCGTTACCGCGGCGCCTGACTCTCCGACTGCCGCGCCGACGCCGACGCCTGCGCGACCAGCAGCCCCTGGTTGGGGTCGTCGGGCGGAAGACGCGTCGCGCTCGTCTTGGACGCGGTGCGCTTCGAGAGCCACCGCGCGAACCACGACAGCGAGAGGTTCATGATCAGGTACAGCGCCCAGGTGACGATGAACAGCGAGAACAGGTAGCGGTTGCCGAAGAAGCTCGAGAGGTTGTTGAGCGTGACGCGCAGCAGCTCCTGGTAGCCCACGATGTAGCCGAGCGAGGTGTCCTTCAGCAGCACCACGAGCTGGGCGACGATGATCGGCAGCATCTGCCGGAAGGCCTGCGGGAACTCCACGAGCAGCTTCGACTGCAGGGGGCGCATGCCGAGGCTGAGCCCGGCCTCGCGCTGGCCTCGAGGCAGTGACGCGAGGCCGGCCCGGAGCGCCTCGCCGATGAGCGCGCCGTTGTAGACGGCGAGCGCCCAGACGACGGCCCAGTACTGCCCAGTCGAACCGACGAGGAGGATGAAGAGCATCATCAGCAGCACGGGCATGCCGCGGAAGAATTCGATCACCACGGCCGTCGGAATGCGGATCCACGCGGTCTCGGCGCTTCGGAGCAACGAGAACACGATGCCGAGGATGATGGCCAGCACCGCGGCCACGAGCGCCGCCCTGAGGGTGCCCCAGACGCCGTCGAAGATGATGAAGCTCCACACCTCGGGATCGGCGTAGATGTCCCAGCGGCTCGGGTCGAACATGCCCGGCAGCGTGATGCCGCCCGATTCGCGCGGCGCGCTCAGCGTGAGGATCATCCAGACCAGGCCGGCCGCGACGAGCAGGCCCGCGACGACGGACAGGATGAGCGAGCGGCGCCTGGCCTTGGGACCCGGCGCATCGAAGAGCACGTTCGCACCGGTCATCGCTGCACCACCCACTTGCGTTCGAGCTGGGTCGCGAACAGGCCCAGCGGCACCGTGATGAGCAGGTAGAACGTGGCGACCCCGAGCAGTACGGCGATGACCGCGTCGCCATTCGCGTTCGCCAGTTCCTTGCCCACCGTGAAGAGTTCGACCACGAAGAATCCGCTGGCCACCGACGTGTTCTTCGTCAGGGCGATGAACACGTTGATGAGCGGCGGGATGGTCATGCGGAACGCCTGCGGGAAGATGACGAGCGTCACCGACTGGCCGAAGCCGAATCCGAGGCTGCGTGCGGCCTCGGCCTGCCCGACGGGCACGCCGTTGATGCCGGACCGCAGGGCCTCGGCGACGAACGGCGAGGTGTACACCGCGAGGGCCACCATCGCCGAGATCGTGTACGGGAGCCGCGGGCCGAGGTAGGGCAGGACCAGCGCGCAGAAGAAGAGCACCAGCGTGAGCGGCGTGTTGCGCACGATCTCGGTGTAGACCGTGGCGAAGCCGCGGAGCGTGGCCACCGGCGAGATGCGCATCGCGGCGACGATCGTACCGAGCACGAGCGCCGCGAGCCCGCTCACCACGAGCAGCAGCACCGTCATGCCGAAGCCCTCGAGGTAGCGCGGCAGGTTGTCGAAGACGACGTCCACACCGTTCCTTTCGTCAGTCGCGGATCGCTCCGCAGGTCACCGCTGCGCGACCCGGGCCCCGTCGGGGGCCCGGGTCGCGTGCGGATCAGTAGCGGTCGACCGCGGGCGGGTCGACGAACGGCAGCACCGTGCCGGCCGTGGAGTTCCAGGCCTCCTCGTAGCGCCCGTCATCGTAGGACTTCTCGAGCACGTCGTTGATGAACATGCGGAAGTCGGTGTCGTCGAGCTGCACGCCGATGCCGTAGGGCTCCTGCGTGAAGGGCTCGCCCACGACCTTGAACTCGCCCTCGTTCTGGGCCGCGAGACCCGCGAGGATGACGTTGTCGGTCGACACCGCGACGACCTCGCCCGCGCGCAGCGGCTCGAGGCAGTTCGTGTACGTGTCGGTCAGCACCGGCTCGGCCCCGATCTCGGCGAGTTTCTCGGCCGGAGTGGACCCGGTCACCGAGCACACCTTCTGGCCGACGAGGTCGTCTTCGCTCGTGATGTCGTCGTTGTCGGCGAGCACGAGGATCGACTGGCCGGCCATGTAGTACGGGCCGGCGAACGAGATGACCTTCTTGCGCTCGTCGTTGATCGTGTACGTGGCGACGACGAGGTCGACCTGGCCGTTCTCGATGAAGGGCTCGCGGTTGGCCGAGACGGTCTCCACCCAGTTGATCTTGTCGATGCCGAGCTCATCGGCGATGATCTTGCCGATCTCGACGTCGAAGCCCTCGGGGTCGCCCGACGGCCCCTTCAGGCCGAACAGCGGCTGGTCGAACTTCGTGCCGATCGTGATCTCGCCGGCCTCCTGCAGCCTGGCCATGGTCGTGCCGGCCTCGAAGCTGGCCGCGGGCTCGTCGGACGCGTCGTCGGTGCCGCCGTCGCTGGTGCAGCCGGCGAGTGCGAGCACGGTCGCCGCCGCTGCGGCGACGAGCGCGATTCTCCTGCGTGTCATGTTCCTGCCTCTTTCTCTTGTGGTCCGGGCCTGCTCGTGGCGACCCTGGTCAGTGGTCGAGGATCTTGGAGAGGAAGTCCTTGGCGCGCTCGGACTTCGGGTGGTCGAAGAAGTCGGCTGGCGTGGCCTCCTCGACGATCTTGCCGTCGGCCATGAACAGCACCCGGTCGGCCGCCTTGCGTGCGAAGCCCATCTCGTGGGTCACGACGATCATCGTCATGCCGTCCTTCGCGAGGCCGACCATGACGTCGAGCACCTCGTTGATCATCTCGGGGTCGAGTGCGCTCGTCGGCTCGTCCATGAGGATGAGCTTGGGGTTCATGGCGAGCGACCTCGCGATCGCGACGCGCTGCTGCTGTCCGCCGGAGAGCTGGGCCGGGAGCTTCTTCGCCTGGTTGGCCACCCCGACGCGTTCGAGCAGCGTCATCGCCTCGGCCTCGGCCTTCTTGCGCGGCATGCGCTTGACCCTGATGGGCGCGAGCGTGATGTTCTCGAGCACGGTCTTGTGGGCGAACAGGTTGAACGACTGGAAGACCATGCCGACGTCGGCACGGAGCCTCGCGAGAGCAGCGCCCTCTTCGGGCAGCCGCTGGCCGTCGATGCTGATGGAACCCGAGTCGATGGTCTCGAGCCGGTTGATCGCGCGGCAGAGCGTGGACTTGCCCGAGCCGCTGGGCCCGATGACGACGACGACCTCGCCCCGATTGACCACCGTATTGATGTCGTTCAGCACGTGCAGCTCGCCGAAATGCTTCTCGACATGATCGATGACGACGAGCGGTTCGCCCCGACGCACCGAGATGTTCGACGTCGCGGGTGCTGGCTGGGTGGGCTCCATACCCCCAAAACTAGGGTGTGCCATGCGTGGCGCGCGTGGGGCGCGACGCGTTGGTTACCGTTTCGTGACCCGCGAGGAGGGCTCAGCTGCTGCGCTGGGCGAACGCGCTCTCGTACAGGCACACGGATGCCGCGGTCGCGAGGTTCATCGATTCGGCATGTCCGTAGATCGGCACGGTGACCACGCGGTCGGCCAGTTCGAGCTGCTCGTCGAGCAGGCCGTGCGCCTCGTTGCCGAACAGCCAGGCGGTCGGATTCGCAAGCACGCCGTCGGCACGCACCGACAGCAGGTCGTCGCCCTTGACGTCGGCCGCGAGCACGGTGAGGCCGGCGGCCCTCGCGCGCCGGAGCACGTCGTCGAGGTCGGCGCCGACCGCGACCGGCACGTGGAAGATCGACCCGGTCGAACTGCGCACGACCTTGGGGTTGTAGAGGTCGACGGCGCGACCGGTGAAGACGACGGCGTCTGCGCCCGCGGCATCGGCCGCCCTGACGATGGTGCCCGCGTTGCCCGGGTCGCGCACCTCCTCGAGGATCGCGATGAGCCTCGGGGATGCCGCGAAGACGTCTTTCACCGCGGTCGGGAACTGCCGGCAGACCGCCACGAAGCCCTGCGGCGTGACCGTGTCGGCCATGGAGTCGAGCACCTCTTCGGTGACGTACTCGATCTCGACCTCGGCGCCCGCGGCCGCCTCGACGATCTCGGGGTGGCGCTCGAGCGCCGTCGGCGTGCCGAACAGCTCGAGGACGAGCTCGGGCCGGAAGCGCAGCGCCTCGGAGACGGCCTGCGGCCCCTCGAGCAGGAACAGCCCGCTCTCGGAGCGCGACGCCTTCTTCGCGAGCTTCGCGACGGCGCGCACACGGGGGGAACGGGGGTTCTCGAGCATGCCGCAAGTCTACGGGCGCGACGGGATGGGTCGCCGAACGCGGAACGGCCCGGCACCACAGGGGTGCCGGGCCGTTCGGAAGCGGAAGAGGCTGCTTACGCGGCGGTCTTCGGGGCCGAGGTGTCGGCCGGGAGCGCCTTCTTGGCGGACTCGACGAGCGCCGCGAACGTCGCGGGCTCGTTGACCGCGAGCTCCGCGAGGATGCGACGGTCGACCTCGATGCCCGCAAGGCCGAGACCCTGGATCAGGCGGTTGTAGGTGAGGCCGTTCGCACGCGAGGCCGCGTTGATGCGCTGGATCCAGAGACGACGGAAGTCGCCCTTCTTCTTGCGGCGGTCGTTGTACGAGTAGACGAGGGAGTGGGTGACCTGCTCCTTGGCCTTGCGGTACAGACGCGAACGCTGGCCGCGGTAACCCTCGGCGCGCTCGAGGATGACCCGGCGCTTCTTGTGGGCGTTGACCGCCCGCTTCACTCTTGCCATGACTGTTTCTTCCTAACGGGTCCGCGGCTCAGTGGCCGAGAAGCTTCTTGATGACCTTGGCGTCGGGGGCCGACACGACCTTGTCCTGGTTCAGACGGGCCTTGCGCTTGGAGGCCTTGACCTCGAGGTTGTGGCGCATTCCGGCCTGCTGCTTCTTGATCTTGCCGCTGCCGGTGATCTTGAAGCGCTTCTTGGACCCGGAGTGGGTCTTCTGCTTCGGCATCTCGTGTGTCTCCTTGGTTCTGCCGCCAACTCGTGGCGGACGTGGGGGTCTGGCCTACGCCTCTGCGGCGTCGGCCGTCTGCGTCTCGGACTCGTCCGCGGCATCGGCCGCAGGACGCGCCTTGGACGCAGCACGCTGTGCATTCGCCTCGGCCTTGGCCTCGGACTTGTTCTTGAGAGGGGCGATCACCATGACCATGTTGCGACCGTCGATGGTGGGGTTGTGCTCGACCGTGCCGAACTCGGCGACGTCTTCGGCGAAGCGGCGGAGGAGGCGCACGCCCATCTCGGGGCGCGACTGCTCGCGGCCGCGGAAGAGGATCATCGCCTTGACCTTGTCGCCGGTCTTCAGGAAGCCGATCGCGCGCTTCATCTTGGTCTCGTAGTCGTGCTTGTCGATCTTGAGACGGAACCGGACCTCTTTGAGGATCGTGTTCGCCTGGTTGCGCCGGGCCTCTTTCGCCTTCTGCGCAGCCTCGTACTTGAACTTGCCGTAATCCATGATCTTGGCGACCGGCGGCTTGGAGTTCGGTGCGACCTCGACGAGGTCGAGATCGGCTTCCTGCGCGAGCCGCAGGGCCACCTCGATCTTCACGACGCCGACCTGCTCTCCGCCAGGACCCACGAGGCGGACCTCGGGAACGCGGATACGGTCATTGGTACGGGGATCGCTGATGCGGGTACTCCTCTACTCAAGCTTCTTCACTCGACGGGAGACCGGATGCCGCCCATCGTTCGAGAGCGAAGATCCACGCACGCCGCACGGAATCACACCGTGCTGCTCTGCGGCCCCCTGACTGCCTCGCGGCCCTTGCGGGCGATGAGGCGGAGGGCAATCAACCCGGTAACCTTGATGAAGCGGTCAGCGCGGGTGGGAGAATCTCCACTTTCGTTGCCGGAACGAATCCCGGCACACCGAGGCATAGCCCCGGACCGAACGAGTCTAGCAGAGGATGTCTGTGAGCAACAATTCAGGCGAGCCCACCCCGACCCACGACCAGGCGGGCGAGCACGACGCGTCGCATGGCGCGGTCGACGACGCGACCCGCGACATCGCGGAGGTGCCCGCCGTCGAGATCATCACGACCGCGTCGGTGCACCTCATGAGCGCGGCGGCGGTGAAGGTCGGCCTCGCCGACGACCCCGAGCAGCAGATCGACCTCGACGAGGCGCGCAAGCTCATCAACGCCCTCGCGGGCCTCATCACGGCCGGTGCGCCCGAGATCAGCGACATGCACGCGCGTTCGCTGCGCGACGGGCTCCGCTCGCTCCAGCTCGCGTTCCGCGAGGCGTCCGTCATTCCCGACCCGATCGGCCAGGGCCCTGGCGAGAAGTGGACCGGCCCGGTCAACTGATCGCGGTTCGGGCGGCGCGGGCCCCGCGGCATCCGCTGCTCGCCGGGCTCCGGCTCAGCGCTGGCAGTTCGGACACCAGAACGTGACCCGCTCCTCGAGGTCGGTCGGGCCGAGCCGGCCGCGCTCGATGCGAGTGTCGCAGCGCCGGCACGGCTCCCCCGCGCGCCCGTAGACCCACAGCCGCTGTCCGCGCCGATCGACGCCCGTGGTCACTCGGGCGATGCGGTCGCGGTTCGCGACGATGAGCCGACGACCGAGGTCGACCGCGGCCTCGACGTCGGCCACCTCGCCGACCGGTCGCTGCGGGCGGATGCCGCGGAGGAAGCACAGCTCGTTGACGTAGACGTTGCCGAGCCCGGCGAGGTTGCGCTGATCGAGCAGGGCCACGGCGATCGGCGTCTCGGCTGCCGCGATGACACGCGCGACCGCCTCGCCGGCATGCCAGTCGGGCCCGAGAAGATCTGGGCCGAGATGCCCGACGGCCTCGTCTTCGGCGGTTCGCGGGATCACCTCGAGCAGGCCGAGCTCGAATCCGACCGCGACCGATCGCGGCGTCTCGAGCACGGCACGGGCGAGATGCGCCGGCCGGTTCCACCGCTCCCCCGGCCGGAACACCCGCCAGCTGCCCTCCATCTTGAGGTGGGAGTGGATCGTGGTTTCGCCGACCCGGATCAGCAGATGCTTTCCCCGCGAGGCGACCTCGTCGACCGTGCGACCGCTGAGGTCGAGTGTTGCGAACGCCGGCACGCGGAAGTCGGTGCGGGTGAGGGACTCGCCCTCGAGCGCCCCGCGCAGACGCACGGCGGTCTGGAAGACGGTGTCACCCTCTGGCATCGTCACCCTCTGGCATCGTCAGCCCCCGGCATCGTCAGCCCCTGCAATCGTCAGCCCCTGGCATCGAGCCGGAGTCCCTTCGGCGTCTCGCCGAACCCGGCCGCCTTCAGCGCCGCACCGAGCGGCGAGCCGAGCACGAACGCGGCGTTGACGGTCTCGACCGCGAGGCGCCGGACGCGTCCCGTGCGCACGAGCGCCGCGATGGCTTCGGCCGCCCTCGCGAGCACGGCCTCGTCGTCGACGTAGGCGAGCATCGTCTTGCCGCCGCGCTCGACGTAGAGCACGAGGTGCCCGTCGACGAGCACGACGATGGCGCCGGCCTTGCGCGCGGCCCGGTGCGAGCTCGCGCCCGGCGGCTCGGGCCATGGGAGCGCAGCGCCGTACGCGTTCGCCGGATCGGTCGCCGCGAGCGCGAGCATCGACGGCTCGGCGGCGGACGCGCCGGCGCCGCTGCCGGCACCGACGCCGTCGGCCCGGTCGGCGCGGTCGGCGTACCCGCGCAGGCGGTCGACCGCCCCCGGGCCGGCGAACTGTGCGGCGCCGAGCCGCTCGACGAAGTAGCCGCGACGTGAGCGACCCGAGTCCTCGAAGCCGCGGAGCGTGCGATAGACGAGGGCGAAGCCGCCGACCACGCCCTCGGCGACCGCCGTGCCGCGGGTGACCACGCCGTACCGATCGAGCAGGGTCTCGCCGAGCGCGTGCGCACGCCGGGTGGCGTCGTCGTCGGGCACGGGAAGGATCGACCACCGCCCCGCGACCGAGGGCGGGCCCGATCGCAGCACGGCCGACGATGCGCGGGGCAATGCCGCCCGGCCCCGCATCATGCGCGATCTCGGAGTGGATCGCTGGGCCTTGTGCGCACTGCGCCCCCCGGCCAGCAGGGCCCGAACCGGGGCGAAGGTGTCGTTCGTGACGAGGCCTGCCCACACGAGCCCCCAGAGCGCCTCGACGAGTTCGTCATCGGTGACCGGCTGCTCGAGCTCGCCGAACCGACCGATGGCGTCGGAGAGCTGCCGGAAGAAGAACGCACCGCCGGAGCCGAGGGCGACGAGCACCTCGCGCTGGAGCGGCATCGTCTCGACGCCGATGGGCGGGTCGAGGGTGAGCGGTGCGGAATCGCTGAGGTGCAGGGTGATCCACCCGTCGTCGCCCGCCAACGACGCAGACCCCGACCAGACGACCTCGCCGGTCGCCATCAGCTCGTCGAGCATGGCCGGGCTGTAGTCGGCGACCCGCGCGGGCAGCACGAGCGATTCCCAGGCGGAGGCCGGGATGCGCGCTCCCTCGAGCTGTTCGACCGCGGAGAGCACGCCGTCGATGCCGCGCAACGGCCGGCCGACATGCTGCCACTCGGGCAGGAACCGCGCGTAGGCGAGCTGGGGCACGGGTTCGACCTCGTGGCGGAGCGCGGCGAGCGAGCGCCGGCGAAGCCGCCGCAGCACCTCGGCGTCGCACCATTCGGTGGAGGTGCCGTTGGGCCGGAACTCCCCCTCGACGACCCGTCGCTCGTCGGCGAGGCGGCGCAGCGCGGCCTTCGCGACCGCGACGCCGATGCCGAACCGCGCGGCGACCTCGTCGGCGGCGAACGGCCCGTGGGTGCGTGCGTATCGCCCGACGAGGTCGCCGAGCGGGTCGCCGACGTGCTCGGCGAACGCGACGGCGACGCCCGGCGGCACGGGGACGCCGAGCGCATCGCGGAGTCGCCCGACGTCTTCGACCGCGGCGAGGTGGGCTCTGCCGGCGAACGTGAGCCGCACCGCACGCCGGGCGGCGATGAGCTCCTCGGCCGCCGTGGCCGGGTCGGTGCCCTCGGCGACCCGCGCGGCCAGCTCGTCGTCGGTGAGCGGTCCGAGCAGCCGCAGGAGGTCGGCGACGCCCTCGACGCCGCGCGCCTTCCAGTCGTCGGCCAGGCGCTGCAACTCGCGCTCGGTCGTCTCGATGACGCCGGGGTCGAGGAGCTCTCGCAGCTCGACCCGTCCGAGCAGCTCGCCGAGCAGCGTCGCATCGATCGCGAGCGCAGCGGCACGGCGCTCGGCGAGCGGTGAATCGCCCTCGTACATGAACGCGCCGACGTAGCCGAAGAGCAGCGAACTCGCGAACGGGCTGGGCACCTCGGTCGTCGTCTCGACGAGGCGGACCCGCCGGGCGGCGACGTCACGGGAGAGCTCGACGAGCGCGGGCACGTCGTAGACGTCTTGGAGCACCTCGCGCAGCGTCTCGAGGATGATCGGGAAGGTCGGGAACGCACTCGCGACCTCGAGCAGCTGCGCCGATCGCTGGCGCTGCTGCCACAACGGCGAACGCCGCCCCGGCTGGTAGTTCGGCAGGAGCAGGGCGCGCGCCGCGCATTCGCGGAATCGGCTCGCGAAGAGCGCGGAGCCGCCGACCTCGTCGGTCACGAGCTGTTCGAGCTCATCGGCCTCGAAGACGAAGAGGTCGGCACCGGGCGGGTCGACCCCGGTGTCGGGGATGCGCACGATGATGCCGTCGTCGGCGGCGACGGCCGCACCGTCGACGCCGTGCCGCTCACGCACCCGTGCAGCCACGGCGAGCGCCCACGGCGCGTGCACCGGCATGCCGAACGGCGAGTGCAGGATGACCCGCCAGTCGCCGAGCTCGTCGCGCGTGCGTTCGACGACGAGCGTGCGGTCGGAGGGCACATGCCCCGTGGCCTTCGCCTGGTCTGCGAGGAAGGCGATGAGGTTGTTCGCCGCGAACGCGTCGAGGCCCGCCTCGGTGATGCGCGTGCGCGCGTCGGACTCGGGCGCCGCCGCCACCTCGCGCATGAACGCGCCGAGGGCACGGCCGAGCTCGGCGGGGCGGCCGAGGCCGTCGCCCTTCCAGAAGGGCACACGGCCGGGCTGGCCGAACGCCGGCACGACGTTGACCCGGTCGAACGTGATCTCCTGGATGCGCCAGCTCGTGGCGCCGAGGGCGAACACGTCGCCGACGCGCGACTCGTAGACCATCTCTTCGTCGAGCTCGCCGACGCGCCGCCCGCCGGCCTCGTCGCCCACGAGGAAGACCCCGAACATGCCGCGGTCGGGGATGGTGCCGCCGCTCGTGACGGCGAGCCGCTGGGCGCCCGGGCGGCCGACGAGCGTGCCCGCCTCACGGTCCCACACGACGCGCGGCCGCAGCTCGCCGAACCGATCGGACGGATACCGCCCGGCGAGCAGGTCGAGGGTGGCCTCGTAGGCCGAACGCGGCAGGCTCCCGAAGGGAGCCGAACGCCGCACCGCGTCGAACCAGCCGTCGACGTCGAGGGGTTCGAGCGCCGCCGCGGCGATGGTCTGCTGCGCGAGGATGTCGAGCGGGTTCGCGGGCACGCGCATGGTCTCGATGGCGCCGGCGAGCATGCGCTCGCTCGTGACGGCAGCGTGCACGAGGTCGGCGCGCTGCTTCGGGAAGATCACGCCGCGGGACACCTCGCCCACCTGGTGCCCGGCCCGGCCCAGACGTTGCAGCCCGCTCGAGACCGACGGCGGCGACTCGACCTGCACCACGAGGTCGACGGCGCCCATGTCGATGCCGAGCTCGAGGCTCGAGGTCGCCACGACGCAGCGGAGGCGGCCGCTCTTCAGGTCGTCTTCGATCTCGGCGCGCTGTTCTTTGCTGACCGACCCGTGGTGGGCGCGCGCGAGCAACGGCGGTGCGCCCGAGGTCTGCCCCGATTGCGCCATCACGGCGGCCGGCGGGCCGCTCGCGGTCGCCGCCACGACGAGCGCCTCGCGTTCGGATGCCTCGAGCGAGAGCTCGTTGAGCCGCGCCGTCAGCCGCTCGGCGAGGCGCCTCGAGTTCGCGAACACGATGGACGAGCGATGCGCGAGCACCTGGTCGAGGATCGCCTCTTCGACATGCGGCCAGATCGACCCGGTCGCATCGTCGCTCGCGGGCAGTTGCGCCATGTCTTCGACCGGCACCACCACGCGCAGGTCGAAGCGCTTCTCGCTCGGCGGTGCGACGATCTCGACGGGGGCGCTCGCACAGAGGAAGCGCGCCACCTCTTCGACCGGGCGGACGGTGGCCGAGAGGCCGATGCGCTGGGCGGGCTTCGGCAGCAGCGCGTCGAGCCGCTCGAGCGAGAGTGCCAGGTGCGCCCCGCGCTTGGTCGCCGCGACGGCGTGGATCTCGTCGACGATGACCGTCTCGACGGTGCGGAGCGTGTCGCGCGCCTGCGAGGTGAGCATGAGGAAGAGCGACTCGGGCGTCGTGATGAGGATGTCGGGCGGCGTGCGCAGCAGCGCGCGGCGGTCGGACGCCGGCGTGTCGCCCGACCGTACGCCCACGCTGACATGCGGCGGCTCGACACCGAGTCGCTCGGAGACGCGCGCGATGCCCGTGAGCGGTGCCCGGAGGTTGCGTTCGACGTCGACGCCGAGCGCCTTCAGCGGCGAGAGGTACAAGACACGGGTCCCGGGTTCGGCCGGCGGCGGCTCCGCGTGCAGCCGGTCGATCGCGGAGAGGAATGCGGAGAGCGTCTTGCCCGAGCCGGTCGGCGCCACGACGAGGGCGTGCGCGCCGCGCCCGATGGCCTGCCACGCGGCATCCTGAACCGCGGTGGGCGCGCGGAACGACTCCGCGAACCAGGTTCGCGTGGCTTCGGAGAAGGCGTCGAGCGCGACCACCCCTCCATCCTGCCGCCACCGACCGACATCCGGGCAGGATGCTCGCAACCGCACGGGAGGTGCGAGCTCAGGCGAGCGCCCGGCGCACGGCCTCGAGGGCCGTCTCGACGGCCGCGGCATCCGTCGACCGGTTGCTGACCGAGAAGCGCAGCACCTCTCGGCCGCGCCAGCGCGAGGGGTGCGCCAGCGCCGCGCCGTCGGCGTCGAGCGCCCGCGCCACCGCGGCGACGTCGTGCCCGTCGAGCGCCGCGCACACCTGGGTGAAGCAGACCTCGTTCATCACCTCGACGCCCGGCATGGACCGCAGCCCGTCGGCCAGGGCGGTCGCCGCGGCCGCGAGCCCGTCGACCAGCTCGACGACGCCCTCGCGCCCCAGCACCCGCAGCGCGGCGTACGTCGGCACGCCCCGCGCACGCCGCGAGAGCTCGAGCACCCGATCGGCCGGGTCGATGCCCGACGCGGCCGCCGGCAGGTAGGCGGCGTGCATCGTCATCGCCGCCACGAGATGCGCGGGCTCGGCCACCGCGACGATGCCGGCGTCGTACGGCACGTTCAACGTCTTGTGCGCGTCGGTCGCCCACGAGTCGCCGAGCTCGACGCCCGCGACGAGGTGGCGCAACCGCGGGCTCGCCGCCGCCCACAGGCCGAACGCGCCGTCCACGTGCACCCAGGCGCCCGCGGCACGGGCGATGGCGACGGATGCCGCGAACGGGTCGGATGCCCCGGAGTGGATGTTGCCCGCCTGGAGGCACACGATCGCGGGGCCCTCCCCTGCGGCGAGCGCGGCCTCGAGCGCCTCGGGACGGATGCGGCCCTCGGCGTCGGACGCCACGTCGGTCGGCCGCCCCAGGCCGAGCACGCGCAGCGCCACGTCCACCGACGGATGGTGCTCGTCGCCCGCGATCACCCGGATGCGCGGCGCGCCCTGGATGCCGTGGACGGCGTCGTCCCACCCGACGCGGTCGAGCACGGCGTGGCGCGCCGCCGCGAGTGCCACGAGGTTCGCGGTGGTCGCGCCGGTCGTGAATCCCGCGACGGTGCCGCCCGGCAGGCCGAGCAGGTCGCAGATCCAGTCCGCGGCGAGTTCCTCTGCGGCGTTCACGCCCGGGGTCACCTCGCGGAGGGCGGCATTCTGGTCCCACGCGCTCACGAGCCAGTCCGCCGCGAGCGCGGCGGGCGCCGTGCCGCCGATGACCCAGCCGAAGAAGCGGGCCGACTGCATCGCCATCAGACCAGGCTCGACGGCCTCGGCGAGGGCTTCGACGACCTCGGCGGCATCGGAACCCGCGACGGGCAGATCGCGCCCGAGCGCATCCTTCACGGACTCGATGCCCGTGCGCGGCACGATCTCGCGCGAAGCGAGCCCTTCGAGCCAGGTGCCCGCGATGCGCGCGGCGGCCTCGAGCGGCGCACGGAACTCGTCTTCGGATTCGGATGCTGCGCCCATGCGGTCCCCCGCACGTGAGTCTGCACCCGTGAACGAGGCGCGGCAACCCTCGGCGACGAGGATGGCGGGTCGAACGCCGGCCGGGCGGGCGGGCCCGCGTCAGGCCGAGGCCGGCGCGGCCCGGAGGCGCACCTTGAGCGAGTCGACGCCCGTGGCGATCACGTCATCGGCCGCCCAGCGCTGCGCGAGTCGCCCGAGCACGATGTCGAGCTCTGAACGTTCGAGCCCCGCCACCAACGAGAGCTCGACGATGAGTTCTGGGCCCGCGAGCCGTGCGTCGGGATCGCCCGCCTCGAGCTCGAAGCCGAGCACCGCGAGCTCGGTCGACACGGATCGAGCGAACGCCATGCGCACCTCGGCCGATTCGAACGACGGATGCCACGACTGGGACTGGGCGACGGACCAGACCGCGGGGCGGCGCAGCACGAACTCCGTCGGCGATCCGGGGTCGAGCACCACGAGATCAGTGCCGTCGTCGGCCGCCGCGAGCGCGACCCGGATGCCGTCGGCCGGCACCGGCCGTGCGACCGGGTTCCACCGCGACATCGCGTCGACCGAGGCGAACACGGGCAGCACCCGGCGCCCGTCCGGGCCCTCGACCGTCACGATCGACAGCTCCTGGCTCTTCTCGATCGCGAGCCCGTGCTCACCGATCTCGGTGCCGCCGTCGCCGAGCTCGGCGAGCAGCGGGATGAGCAGCCGGGATCCGCCGAATGCGGCGACGACGTCGGCCTGGCTTCCGTCACCGTCGCGGAATGCCGTGAGCGCCGCAGCGAGCGCCTGCGGAGCCCGTCCGTCGTCGGCCGCGTGCGGGTTCGGGGCGAGCGATCGGCCGGCCCAAGGAACGCCGGCCGAATCGGTCGATCCGCCGGGGTCGGCGTGGTGGTCGTGCACCCGACCCGCGGCGCCGCCGGTCGCACGCCCGCCCGCGGCATCCGCAGGTCTGGGCGGATCGACCGGTTCGACGCCGTCGCCGGACTCAGTGGGACGCGACATCCAGCGCCTCGGGCAGCGTGAACGCGCCCGCGTAGAGGGCCTTGCCCACGATCGCGCCCTCGAGGCCGAGCGGCACGAGTTCGCGGAGGGCGACGATGTCGTCGAGGTTCGAGATGCCGCCGGATGCCACGACCGGACGGTGCGTGCGGTCCATGACCTGGCGCAGCAGGTCGAGGTTGGGGCCCTGCAGCGTGCCGTCCTTCGTGACGTCGGTGACGACGTAGCGCGCGGCGCCGGCCTCTTCGAGGCGGTCCATGACCTGCCACAGGTCGCCGCCGTCCTTCGTCCAGCCGCGGGCGGCGAGCGTCGTGCCGCGCACGTCGAGGCCGACCGCGATGGCCTCGCCGTACTGGGCGATGACCGAGGCGGCCCACTCGGGGTTCTCGAGCGCCGCGGTGCCGAGGTTGATGCGCTTGGCGCCGATCTCGAGCGCGTGCTCGAGCGAGGCGTCGTCGCGGATGCCGCCCGAGAGCTCGACGTTCACGCGGCCGCGCACCTGGCGGATCGCCTTCTTGAGGATGGAACCGTTCGAGCCACGGCCGAACGCCGCGTCGAGGTCGACGAGGTGGATCCACTCGGCGCCCTGGTCGGCCCAGTCGACCGCCGCGTCGATCGGGTCGCCGTAGTTGGTCTCGGTACCGGCTTCGCCCTTGGTCAGGCGAACGGCCTTGCCGCCCGCCACGTCGACCGCGGGAAGCAGCACGAGGCGGGGGGTCTTGTTGAACTCACTCATCACTGTCCTAGGAGAATTTCAGACGCCGCAGAACCGCGGCATCGGCACAGTCACAGCATCCTAGTCGCCGGTCGGCGTGGCGCTCGGATCGTGTGACGCGTCGGGTCGCTCACTCGAGCGAGCGGATCCAGTTCGAGAGCAGGCGGATGCCGGCGTCGGCCGACTTCTCGGGGTGGAACTGGGTGGCCGACAGCGGTCCGTTCTCGACCGCGGCGAGGAACGGGCCGCCGTGCTCGGCCCACGTGAGCCGGGGCTTCGGGAACGGCGGCATGACGTCGAGGGTCCACTGCTGCGCCGCGAACGAGTGCACGAAGTAGAACCGCTCGTCGGCGATGCCGTCGAAGAGCACGGAACCCTCGTCGGGCCGCACCGTGTTCCACCCCATGTGCGGCAGCACCTCGGCCGGGAGCTCGGTGACGGTGCCCGGCCACTCGCCGAGGCCCTCGGTGTCGTTGCCGCGCTCGACGCCGTGCTCGAAGAGCACCTGCATGCCCACGCAGATGCCGAGCACGTGCCGGCCGCCGGCCAGCCGCCGGTCGATGATCTCGTCGCCGCGCACCGCCTCGAGCTGCTCGACGACGGCCTTGAACGCGCCCACGCCGGGCACGAGCAGTCCATCGGCCTCGAGCGCCGCCGTGCGATCGGACGTGACCTCGACCTCTGCGCCGGCACGCTCGAGTGCCTTGGCCGCGGAGTGCACGTTGCCCGAGCCGTAGTCGAGCACCACGACGCGCCGCGTACGGGTCACAGGGCGCCCTTGGTCGACGGGATGCCCGACACCAGCGGATCGAACGCCTTCGCCTGGCGGAACGCCCGTGCGAACGCCTTGAACTCGGCCTCGGCGATGTGGTGCGCGTCGCGCCCGCCGAGCACGTTCACGTGCACCGTGAGGCCGGCGTTGAACGTGATCGCCTCGAAGACGTGACGCACCATCGACCCCGTGAAGTGGCCGCCGATGAGGTGGTACTCGAAGCCGGCCGGCTCGCCCGTGTGCACGAGGTACGGACGCCCCGAGATATCGACCACGGCCTGCACGAGCGCCTCGTCGAGCGGCACGAGGGCGTCGCCGTAGCGCGAGATGCCGCGCTTGTCGCCGAGCGCCTGGCGGATCGCCTGACCGAGCACGATGCCCACGTCTTCGACCGTGTGGTGCACGTCGATGTGCGTGTCGCCCGTGGCCCGCACGGTGAGGTCGGTGAGGGAGTGCTTCGCGAACGCCGTGAGCAGGTGGTCGTAGAACGGCACCGAGGTCTCGATGTCGCTCGCACCGGTGCCGTCGAGGTCGATCGAGAGATCGATGCTCGACTCGCTCGTCTCGCGCTGCACCCGCGCCGTGCGCGGCGCGTTCGAAGTGGTCATGCGTCCATCCTATTCACGGCGCCGTTGCCGGCGTTCGAGCCTGGATCGGCCGCCACGTTCGGCGCGAACTCGGCGATCGCCTCGAGGAACGCCGTGGTCTCGGTCTCGGTGCCCGCCGTCACGCGCAGGCACCCCGGCAGGCCGATGTCTCGGATGAGGATGCCTCGTGCGAGCAGCGCCTCGAAGACGCCGTGGGGGTCATCGACACCGCCGAAGAGCACGAAGTTCGCGCCGCTGCGGTACGGGTGGAACCCGAGCCGCCCGAGCTCGTCGACGATGCGTTCGCGCTGGCCGCGGATGTCGTCGACCATCGCGAGCATCTCGTCGCTGTGCGAGAGGGCCGCCAGCGCGGCCGCCTGCGTGAGCGCGGAGAGGTGGTACGGCAGTCGCACGAGGCGGAGCGCATCGACGACCGCCGGGTCGGCGGCGAGGTAGCCGACCCTCGCGCCCGCGAAGGCGAACGCCTTGCTCATCGTGCGCGACACGATGAGCCGAGGGCGGCCCTCGAGCAGGTCGAGGGCGCTCGGCGTGCCCGGATCGGCGAACTCGTGATAGGCCTCGTCGACCACCACGATGCCTCGCGCGGCATCGACGACGGCGGTGATCGTCTCGTGCGGGAGCGGCGTGCCCGTGGGGTTGTTCGGCGAGCAGAGCAGCACGATGTCGGGGTCGTGCTCGCGGATGGCCGCGACCGCGGTTTCGGGGCTCAGCTCGAACTCGGCGTCACGGCCGCCCTCGACCCAGCCGGTGCCGGTGCCCGCGGAGAGCAGCCCGTACATCGAGTACGTCGGCGCGAAGCCGAGCGCCGTGCGCCCCGGACCGCCGAAGGCCTGCAGCACATGCTGCAGCACTTCGTTCGAACCGTTGGCGGCCCAGATCTGGTCGGCGTCGAGGCCGTGACCGAGGTAGCAGGCGAATGCCGCCCGGAGTTCGGAGAATTCGCGGTCGGGATACCGGTTCAGGTGGAGGATGGCGGCCGCGACACGAGCGACGATGTCGTGGGCGACGGCCTCGGGAATCGGATGCGTGTTCTCGTTGACGTTGAGCGCGACGGGGACCGCCTTCTGCGGGGCTCCGTACGGGCTTCGGCCGCGAAGGTCATCGCGGATGGGCAGGTCGTCGAGAGTGGTCACCCGATCAATGCTAGCGAGCAGGCCGCATCGCCCGTCACCGTCGCGACACCGGGCGAAACCGCCTACGGCGCGACCGGCAGCGCGAGTCGCTGGCCGGGCTGGACGGTCGAACTCTCGAGCCCGTTGAGGCGCATGATCTCGTCGATGATCTCTCGCGGATCGCTGGCGGGAGCGATCGACTCGGCGATGCGCCAGAGCGATTCGCCATCGGCGACGGTGAGGTAGGAGAGGCCCACGTTCGACGGCCCATCGACGTCGGCCGCGGCTCCCCCGCTGCCGAGCACGATTGAGATGGCGAACACCGCGACCGGGATCGCGGCGAGCGTGGTCAGCACGACCCGCCCACGCCGGGTGAGGCGGAGCCGGCTGCGTACGGCACCGCTGAGGGCGTACGCATCGAACCCGCCGGAGACGGAGTTGCCGGCGTACGAACCGCCGCCCATCACGGCACCGCCCACTACGGCACTGCCCGAAACAGCTTCGACCATCACTGCGCTCATCTCGCACCTCCTGTAGCGAGTCGCATCCGGCCCTCGGCCGGGAGGACCGGATGCGAAACTCTGTTCCGAATATATCTTCGAACTTCGAACATCGCAAGGATCTCGTTCGAATGGAATTCGACGCCGGATCTCACGACACACTCGAACGGATGTTTGCCGCACCAGTGCGGGGCGGATACAGTTTCGAATGTCCGAGGACATTCGAACAGACACCACCGACATCCGTTCGGTGCATCAACCCAGAGGAGCGACGATGAGCACCGAACTCGACGACCAGCGCGAGTCCGGCCGCAGCCGACGCCGCAAGAGCCTCAGCGCGAAGCAGATCTCGATCCTCGAGGCGATCCAGCGGTCGGTCGCCGACCGCGGCTACCCGCCGAGCATGCGCGAGATCGGCGATGCGGTGGGGTTGTCCTCACTGTCGAGCGTCACCCATCAGCTCAATCAGCTCGAGCTCGCCGGCTACCTCCGGCGCGACCCGAACCGGCCCCGTGCCCTCGAGGTGCTCATCGAGCTCCCCGGTCTCGACACCCGGGCGCCGTCCGTCGGCGACCCGACCCCGGTCGGCGACGCCGCGATGGTCCCGCTCGTCGGCCGCATCGCCGCGGGTGTGCCCATCACGGCCGAGCAGCAGATCGACGAGGTCTTCCCGCTGCCGAGGCAACTCGTCGGCAAGGGCGAGCTGTTCATGCTGAAGGTCGTCGGCGACTCCATGATCGATGCGGCGATCTGCGACGGCGACTGGGTCGTCGTGCGCTCGCAGCGCACCGCGGAGAACGGCGAGATCGTCGCGGCCATGCTCGACGGCGAGGCGACCGTCAAGGTGTTCCGGCAGCGCGACGGACACACGTGGCTGCTCCCGCGCAACAGTGCGTTCGAGCCCATCCTCGGCGACGCCGCCGAGGTGCTCGGCAAGATCGTCGCGGTGCTCAGGTCGGTCTGAGCCGGGAGCTCTGAGCCGGTCGGTCTGAGCCGGTCGGTCCCGAGTGGGCCGGCCCGAGCCGATCACGCGGCCACTCCGAAACCGCGAACGGCGGGCGACACCCGATGCGTCGCCCGCCGTTCTTCGGGGTGAAGGTGCTAGACCGCGGCCGGCTCCCGACCGGCGAGTGCACGCACCTCGTTCGTCGCGGCGACGAGGTTCTCGAGCGAGGCCACGGTCTCGTCGTACCCACGCGTCTTCAGGCCGCAGTCGGGGTTGACCCAGAGCCGAGTCGCCGGGATCTCGCCGACCGCGCGCTCGAGCAGCGCGGTGACCTCCTCGACGCTCGGCACGCGCGGCGAGTGGATGTCGTAGACGCCCGGCCCGATGCCGTGGTCGAACCCGCTCGTCGCGAGGTCGTCGACGACCTCCATGCGGCTGCGGGCGGCTTCGATCGAGGTGACATCCGCGTCGAGGTTCTTGATCGCGTCGATCACGACGCCGAACTCCGAGTAGCAGAGGTGCGTGTGCACCTGAGTCGCGGATGCCGCTCCCGCCGTCGCGAGGCGGAACGAGCCGACCGACCAGTCGAGGTACGCCGGCTGGTCGGCGCGCTTCAGCGGCAGGAGCTCGCGCAGCGCGGGCTCGTCGACCTGGATGATGCGGATGCCGGCCGACTCGAGGTCGGTGATCTCGTCCCTCAGGGCGAGCGCGACCTGGCGCGCCGTGTCGCCGAGCGGCTGGTCGTCGCGCACGAACGACCAGGCGAGGATCGTCACCGGGCCGGTGAGCATGCCCTTGACGGGCTTCTCGCTGAGCGACTGCGCGTACGCCGACCACTCGACCGTCATCGGCTCGGGCCGCGAGACGTCGCCCCAGAGGATCGACGGACGCGTGCACCGCGAACCGTACGACTGCACCCAGCCGTTCACCGTCACGGCGAAGCCGTCGAGGAGCTCGGCGAAGTACTGCACCATGTCGTTGCGCTCGGGTTCGCCGTGCACGAGCACGTCGAGGCCGATGCGCTCCTGCAGCCGGATGACGCGTTCGATCTCCTCGCGCATCTGCGCGGTGTACGCCTCGGCCGACAGGGCGCCGCTCACGAGGCCCGCCCGGGCGCGCCGGATCTCGCCGGTCTGCGGGAACGACCCGATGGTCGTGGTGGGCAGCTCCGGCAGGTCGAGCGAGGCCTGCGCCGCGACCCGCTCGTCGTACGAGTCGCGCGAGAAGTCGCGGTCGCCGAGCGCCGAGAGTCGGTCGCGCACGGCCGGCACGCGCACGCCGGGTGCGCCCGCGCGATCGGCCAGGGCTGCGGATGCCTCGTCGAGATCACCCTCGATGGCGCCACGCCCCTCGGCGAGGCCGCGCGCGAGCACGGCGACCTGGGCCACCTTCTGGTCGGCGAAGGCGAGCCAGCTCGCGAGTCGGGGGTCGAGGTGGGGCTCGTCGGCGACGTCGTGCGGCACGTGCAGCAGCGAGGTCGAGGTGGAGACCGCGACCGAGCCCGAGAGCGCCTGGACCGCCTCGACGCGCGCGAATGCCGCGGCGAGGTCGCCGCGCCAGATGTTGTGGCCGTCGACGACGCCGGCGACGAGCGTCTTGGCCGCGAGCGACTCGGCGGTCGCGGGGTCGAGCGCGTCGGGCAGGGCACCGCGCACGAGGTCGAGCCCGATGGCCTCGACGGGCGTGGCCGCCAGGGCGGGCAGTGCCTCGTCGAGCGAGCCGTACGGCGCGGCGACGAAGATCGACGGCCGCGCCGAGACAGCGCCGAGCACGTCGTAGGTCGCGCCGATCGCGCCGAGAATGCGCGCGCGGGACTCGTCGAGGCTCTCGCTGACGAGGGCGGGCTCGTCGAGCTGCACCCACTCGGCCCCGGCCTCGGCGAGACGCTCGAGGAGCTGCGCGTAGACGGGCACGAGGTCGTCGAGGCGATCGAGCGGACGGAATCCGTCCGGCGCGTCATCCGCCGCCTTCGCGAGTGCGAGGAACGTGATCGGTCCGACGATGACGGGACGCGTGAGGTAGCCGGCGGCGCGCGCCTCGACGAAGCTCGCGAGAATGCGCTCGGCGTGCAGCGAGAAGGCGGTCGTCGGCGAGATCTCGGGCACGAGGTAGTGGTAGTTCGAGTCGAACCACTTCGTCATCTCGAGCGGCGCGTGCTCGCCCTGGCCGCGCGCGATCGTGAAGAGCCCGGCGAGGTCGACGCTGCCCTCGTCGTCGACGAGATGGGCGAACCGGGCGGGAACGGCGCCAACGGCCACCGCCGCGTCGAGCACCTGGTCGTAGAACGAGAACGACTCGGGGATCGACGAGTCCTCGCGCCCGAGGCCGAGGCCCGCGAGACGGTCGCGCGTGGCGGCCCGGAGCTCCGCCGCGGCGGTCTCGAGCTCATCGGCGTCGATGCGTCCGGCCCAGAAGGCCTCGACGGCGCGCTTGAGTTCTCGGCGGCGTCCGATGCGCGGATAGCCGATGATCGTTCCGGTGGGGAAGGTGCGTGCGGTCATCGTCTCGTGACGTTCCTCTCGTTGGCGGTCTTGGGTGCGTCGGCGGTCTTGGGCGCGTCGGCGGTCGTGGTCTTCGGCGTCAGCCCGAGTCGGTCGATGAGCTCGAGCACGGCCTCGTGGCGGTTGTACGTGTAGAGGTGCAGCCCCGGCGCGCCGCCGGCGAGCACCTCGGCAGCGAGCTCGGCCGCGAAGGTGATGCCGATGTCGGTCTGGCCGGTGGCATCCGGTTCGATCTCGAGCGCGATCGAGTACTCGGCGGGCGGCTCGACGCCGGTGAGCTCGGTGAGCTTCGCCAGCCTCGCCGGGGTCGTCGTCGGCATGATGCCGGGCAGGATCGGAATGGTCACGCCGGCGGCCCTGGCGCGCTCGACGAACGTCAGGTAGTCATCGGCGAGCCAGAACAACTGGGTGATCGCGAGGTTCGCGCCGGCGACCTCCTTCGCGAGCAGCACGTCGACGTCACGCGAGGGGTCCTTGGACCGAGGATGTCCGGTCGGGAACGCGGCCACGGCGACGCGGGTGCGATCGGCTCGCGCATGGATGCGCCGCGCTCCCGGATTGCCCGGAACCGCGACCTGGGCGAACGGCTCGCGCTCCTGCTGCACCCGGTGGATGAGCTGCACCAGCTCGGCCGCCGTCGCCAGGTCGCCGAGCGAGGCGTCCTGCTCGGCGCCGGCCGGCGGGTCGCCCCTGAGCGCGAGGAAGCTGCGGATGCCGGCATCGAGGAACCGTCGCACGAGATCGTTGGCCTCGGCGTGAGAGGAACCGACGCAGGTGAGGTGCGCCATCGGCTCGACGTCGGTGTTCTCGAGGATGTACCGGAGCACCGTCAGCGAACGGTCGCGCGACGAGCCTCCGGCGCCGAACGTGACCGAGATGAACGCCGGATCGACCTGCGCCAGGCGGTCGATGGTGCGCCCGAGCGCGATCGCCGCGGCATCCGTGCGCGGTGGGTAGAGCTCGAACGACAGCGGCGTCGCGGAGCCACCGCCCGTTGCGTTCGTCTCGTCGCCGTGCTGCACCATGCTCTGCTCCCCGGTGGACACCGTGGGGCGGGGCGGGCACACAGGCCGCGTACCCCGGCCGTCACGGCTGGTGGTCTCGCGGGCGGGTGCCGGGCTCGGCTGTCGCTCCAAGTGCCGGACGTCTGGCCCGGCACGTTTCGATCAAGATCAGACCATACGCGGATGTCGCGGCATTCCGCCACGGGTTGCGACGTTCTTCGACGCAGAACGTCATCGAACGTCGGGCGAGTCTCACGCGAACCGACCCACCGGCGTCGGAGCCCGACGGGCCCGACTGCGTCAGGACGCGGCGGCGGCCGCCGAGAAGACGTCGAGCTGGGCGGCCTGCTCGGGTGAGACGAGCGCCCGCACCCTCGTGCCGCCCTCGTCGTACTCGACCGACAGCACCCGGGCCGACTCGTGCAGCGTCGACACGACGTCGCCGCGATCGTAGGGCACGAGCAGGTCGATCTCGACCGACGGGTCGGGCAGCATGCGCGTGATCGCGGCGAGCACCTCGTCGACGCCCTCGCCCGTGCGTGCGGAGGCGAAGACCGCATCGGGGGCGAGCCCGCGCAGCACGAGACGCTCTTCGGGGCCGACGAGGTCGGCCTTGTTGAACACGATCAGCTCGGGGATGCTGCGCGCACCGACGTCGCCGATGACGTCGCGAACGGTCGCGATCTGCCCGGCGGGGTCGGGGTGGGCGGCGTCGACGACGTGCACGATCAGGTCGGCGTCGCCGACCTCTTCGAGCGTCGAACGGAACGCCTCGACCAGCTGATGCGGCAGGTTGCGCACGAACCCGACCGTGTCGGCGATCGTGTAGACGCGGCCGTCGGCGGTCGTGTTGCGCCGCACGGTCGCGTCGAGGGTCGCGAACAGCGCGTTCTCGACGAGCAGCCCCGCACCTGTGATGCGGTTGAGCAGGCTCGACTTGCCCGCATTCGTATAGCCGGCGATGGCAACGGAGGGCACCGCGTTGCGGCGCCGGTTGGCGCGCTTCGCATCGCGTGCGGGCTTCATGCCCACGATCTGCTTGCGCAGCTTCGCCATGCGCGAGTGGATGCGGCGGCGATCGAGCTCGATCTTCGTCTCACCGGGGCCGCGGGAGCCCATGCCGGCACCCGCGCCGCCGACCTGGCCACCGGCCTGGCGGGACATCGACTCACCCCAGCCGCGCAGTCGCGGCAGCAGGTACTCGAGCTGCGCGAGCTCGACCTGGGCCTTGCCCTCGCGGCTCTTCGCGTGCTGGCTGAAGATGTCGAGGATGACGGCCGTGCGGTCGATGACCTTGACCTTGACCACGTCTTCGAGCGCACGCCGTTGGCTCGGGGCGAGCTCGGTGTCGGCGATGACGGTGTCGGCGCCGACCGCCGCGACCACGTGGCGCAGTTCTTCGGCCTTGCCTCGGCCGAGGTAGGTGCTGGGATCGGGATGCGGCCTGCGCTGCAGGAGTCCGTCGAGCACGCGCGCACCGGCCGTCTCGGCCAGGGCCGCGAGCTCGCGCATCGAGTTCTCGGCGTCGTCTTGGGAGCCCTGCGAGTACACGCCGATGAGCACGACGTTCTCGAGCCGCAGCTGCCGGTACTCGACCTCGGTGACGTCTTCGAGCTCGGTCGAGAGCCCCGCCACGCGTCGCAGCGCGGCGCGGTCTTCGCGCTCGAACTGGTCGCCGTCGGTCGTGGACCGGCTCGAGGCATCCGCTCGCATGATGGCGGTCGCCTCGCCCGCGCCGAAGCGCGCCACGTTCGCGGACGGTTCCGCGTTGCGCAGCACCCGGTCGACGGCGTCGTCGGTGGGGCGGTCTTCGGCTTCGTTCATTCTCTCAACCCTACTTCGCTCTCGGTCTTCGGTCGGTCGTGATCTGCGGATGGGCTGTGCGGGGGACGTGCATCGCGGTGCGCTACCGTGCTGGGATGGGCTCCGACCACTACTTCTCCGCCTCCCCCCGCAGCGATTCGCGCACCCGGACGATCCGCGTGCACCTCGCCGGGCGAGACGTCGATCTCGTGACCGCGGCCGGCGTGTTCAGCCCCGAGCACCTCGACCAGGGCACCTCGGTGCTCCTGGACACCGTGCCCGCTGCACCCGCCACGGGCCACCTGCTCGACCTCGGCGCCGGCTGGGGCCCCATCGGCCTCGCGCTCGCGCTGCAGTCTCCGGATGCCACGGTGTGGGCCGTCGACGTCAACGAACGCGCCCTCGACCTGGTGCGTGCGAACGCGGCCCGCCTCGGCCTCGTGAATGTCAACGCCGTGCTGCCCTCGGATGTTCCCGACGACATCCGGTTCGCGACGATCTGGTCGAACCCGCCGATCCGCGTCGGCAAGCAGGAACTGCACGCGATGCTCTCGACGTGGCTGCCGCGCCTCGACGAGGACGCGACCGCCTGGCTCGTCGTCGCCAAGCACCTCGGCGCGGAATCGCTGCAGCGGTGGCTCGGCGACGAGCTCGGCCTCGAGGTCGAGCGCGCGGAGACCTCGAAGGGCTTCCGCGTGCTCGCCGCGGGCCGTCCGCTCGGCTGACGACCTGATCGCGACGTACCGCGGCTCGCGCTCACCTGAGCGCGAGCGAGCTGGAGCGCACGCTCAGGCGAGCGCGAGCACCCCGTCGAACACGAGCTCGGCCGGACCCGAGAGCGTCACATGCTCGCCGTCGGGGCCCTCGAACATGCGCACGCCGACGAGGCCGCCGGGAACCTGCACCCGCCACTCGTTCGGTGCGCCCGCGCCCGCCCAGTGCCGCACGGCGAGCGCCGATGCGACGGCGCCGGTGCCGCAGGAGAGCGTCTCGCCGGAGCCCCGTTCGTGGACGCGCATGCGGATGCGGCCGATGCCGGCCTCGACGAGCGGCTCGGCCGGCACCACGAACTCGACGTTCGCCCCCGCGGCGGGCGCCGGGTCGAGGATCGGGAGGTAGCCGAGGTCGAGGCCCGCGAGTTCGTCATCGTCGGCGAGGGCCACGACGACATGCGGGTTGCCGACGTCGATGCCGAGCCCCGGCCGGGCGACCGGAAGACCCTTGGCGCGCACGAGCGGGTCAGCCCCGTCGAGACGCCAGGTGCCCATGTCGACCTCGAAGCCGTGCTCGGAACGGCTCACCCGGCGAATGCCCGCTCGAGTGCCGATGGCGATCGACTCTGCGGCGGCGAGGTCGACGAGGCCCTGATCGAGCAGGAACCGCGTGAACACCCGGACCCCGTTGCCGCACATCTCGGATTCCGAGCCGTCGGCGTTCCAGTAGTCCATGAACCAGACGGCCTCGGGGTCTTCGGCCACCGTGGCGGCGCCCGCGGCGAGGTTCGTCGAGCGCACGGCGCGGATGAACCCGTCGGCACCGACGCCGAAATGCCGATCGCAGACGGCGGCGATCTGGGTCGGCGTCAGCTCGGTGTCACCGTCGGGGTCGGCGAACAGCACGAAGTCGTTGCCGGTGCCGTGGCCCTTGGTGAAGCGGAGGTCGAAGGACATCTGCTCAGTCTATGGCGGACTGCCGGGCCAACTCCCGGTCGCGCGCGGCGACGTCGGCGGCGTCGATCTCGACCGCATCGCGGTAGCGCCGGAACCATCCGACCTGCCGTCTGGCGTAGGTGCGCGTGAGCTGCTGGGTCTCGGCGACGGCCTCGGCCCGCGCCATGCGCCCCTCGATCTCGGCGAGCGCCTGGGCGTACCCGATGGCCCGCCGGGCCGTCACGCCGCGTTCGATGCCCCGCGGGATCAGGGCGCGCACCTCGTCGACGAGGCCGTCGTCGAACATGCGGGCGGCGCGGGCGTCGAGGCGCGCGACCAGATCGGCGCGCTCGCTGCGCAGGTGCACGATGCGGTGCGCACGCCACGACACCGGCTCGTCGGGCAGGCGCGCGGCCTTCGGCTCGCCCGTGAGCTCGATCACCTCGAGCGCCCGCACGATGCGCCGCCCGTTCGCCGGGTCGACGGCGCGTGCCGTCTCGGCGTCGATCTCACGCAGGCGCGCGTGCAGCAGGCCGGGGCCCAGTTGGGCGAGGTCGTCCTCGAGCCGCGCTCGCACCGCGGCATCGGTTCCCGGGAACCGGAAGTCGTGGATCACCGACGACACGTACAGCCCCGAGCCGCCCACGAGCAGCGCGACGTCGCCGCGCTCGAGGATCCGGTCGATCGCCTGCCGTGCGTCGCGCTGGTAGGCGGCGACGGATGCCTCGTCGGTGACCTCGAGCACGTCGAGCAGGTGATGCGGCACGCCGCGCCGCTCGGCGGGCGAGAGCTTGGCCGTGCCGATGTCCATGCCCCGATAGAGCTGCATGGCGTCGGCGTTGACCACCTCGGCCGTTCGGCCCGTTCGTCCGAGGGATTCGGCGAGGTCGAGTGCGAAGTCGGACTTGCCGGTGCCGGTGGCGCCGACGATCGCGATGAGCATGCGCGTTGTCCGCCGCGCTCAGCGGAGGTCGTCGTCGGGGTCGTAGATCGGGAACGTGCCGAAGCCGGGCTTGATGAGCGGCTCGGCCGCCGCTGCCCCGGTCTGCGTGGACGGCAGCACCCGCACGGTCGGCAGGCCGAGCGAGACGCGCGCCGCGCCGCCGCCGGATGCGCCGCCGGGCACCGCCGGTACCCCGCAGCTCTCGGCCAGCGAGCGATCCCAGGCGTCGCCGGAACGCGTGCGACGGATCTCGAGCGGCGAACCGTCGGGCGCGTCGGCGATGAGGTGGAACGGGGCCGCCTGGGTGATCGTGACCGACACGACATCGCCGGGACGCGGGACCTCGGAGCCCTCGGGCACCTCGAAGTGCACGAGTCGGCTGTCTTCGGCGCGACCGCTGAGGCGGTGCGTCTCGGCGTCCTTCTTGCCCTCGCCCGTGGACACGAGCACCTCGACGGCACGGCCGATGAGCTTCTGGTTCTCCTCCCAGGAGATGCGCTCCTGCAGTGCGGTGAGGCGTTCGTAGCGCTCTTGGACGACCTCTTTCGGCACCTGATCGGCCATGGTCGCGGCGGGGGTTCCCGGGCGGATGGAGTACTGGAACGTGAAGGCCGACGCGAATCGGGCCGCCTCGACCACGCGCATGGTCTCGAGGAAGTCCTCTTCGGTCTCGCCCGGGAAGCCGACGATGATGTCGGTCGAGATCGCCGCGTTCGGGATCTTCGCGCGGACGCGATCGAGGATGCCGAGGAACTTCTCGGATCGGTACGAGCGCCGCATCGCCTTGAGCACGCGGTCGGAGCCCGACTGCAGGGGCATGTGCAGCTGCGGCATGACCGCGGGCGTCTCGGCCATCGCGTCGATGACGTCGTCGGTGAACGCGGCCGGATGCGGGCTCGTGAAGCGGATGCGCTCGAGCCCGTCGATCTGCCCGGCCGCGCGGAGGAGCTTGCCGAACGCCTGGCGGTCGCCGAACTCGACGCCGTAGGAGTTGACGTTCTGGCCGAGGAGCGTGACCTCCATGGCGCCGTCGTCGACGAGCGCCTGCACCTCGGCGAGGACCTCGCCGGGGCGGCGGTCCTTCTCCTTGCCGCGGAGCGCCGGCACGATGCAGAAGGTGCAGGTGTTGTTGCACCCGACCGAGATCGAGACCCAGCCGCTGTACGTGGAGTCGCGCTTGGTCGGCAGTGTCGACGGGAAGACCTCGAGCGCGTCGAGGATCTCGAGTTGGGCCTCGTCGTTGTGCCGCGCGCGTTCGAGCAGGCTCGGCAACGACCCCATGTTGTGCGTGCCGAAGACGACGTCGACCCACGGCGCCTTCTCGAGGATGACGTTCTTGTCCTTCTGGGCGAGGCAGCCGCCCACGGCGATCTGCATGCCGGCGTGGCGTCGCTTGACCCCGGCGAGGTGCCCGAGGTTGCCGTAGAGCTTGTTGTCGGCGTTCTCGCGCACCGCGCAGGTGTTGATGACCACGATGTCTGGTTCGGCGCCGTCGGCGGGGACGTATCCGGCAGCCTCGAGCGACCCGGAGAGCCGCTCGGAGTCGTGCACGTTCATCTGGCAGCCGAACGTGCGCACCTCGTAGGTGCGCGGCGCGGGCGCAGCGTCGGGGGCCTCGGCGACCGAGACGTCGTCAATGATGCTCATGATGAGCCCAGTTTACGAGCCCTCGGCTGCGAGCACCTGCGTCACCACCTGACGCACGACCTCGCCCGAGTACCCACGCCGCTGCAGGAACGCCGAAAGGCGCCGCTCGGCAACGTGGCGATCGAGGCCCCGCAGCTGCCGCACACGACGCTCTGCGACCGTGAGCGCGTTCTCGAACTCGGTCTCGGGATCGAGGCCGTCGATCGCGGCGCGCGCCGCCTCGGCATCGACGCCGCGGCGCGTGAGCTCTTGGAGGATCGCCCCGCTGCCCTTGCCCCGCCGCCCCGCGTTCACATGCACGAGCTGCTCGGCGAGCCTGGCGTCGTCGAGGTAGCCGAATCGCTCGTACCGTTCGATCCACTCCTCGATCTCGCCGGCATCGAGTCCGTGCTCGACGAGCGCCGAGCGCACCTCGGCCACGGACAGCGAGGAGCGGCGAAGGCGCGCCACGATGATGCGGTCGATGCGGTCATCGCGCTCGGGCCCGGTCTCGGGCGCGACGTCGTCGCCGTCGGGCTCGGCGCCGGACTCGACCTCGACCGCGGAGAAGGGCCGAGCCGTTCGTGCGAAGGAACGCGACCCCCGTGAGTTCTTGGAACGCGAGAAGCCGGTCGACTGGATCGAGCTGTTCGCCCCGACCGAGCGACTGGCATCGGTCGTGGGACCGGGTTGCGGCGCGTGCTCTTCGTCGCGCCCTGCCGACTCGACCGAGTCGCGCTCACGCTCCTGCTCGGGCTTCGCCCACGGCAGGTACGAGACCGGGGCGAGGTGCTCTGATGCGTCGCTCATGGGTTCTCCCCCGGTCTCGTGCCGTGCTGCGCAGCGGTGCAGTCATGCAGTGGTGCAACGCAGCCGTGCGATCGTGCGTGGTGGCCTCCCGCGCCGCGGGCGGCCCGCTCAGGCGCCCTTGCGCCCGAGCTTGGGTGCGATCGGCTCGACGTTGGCGGGTGCCGCAGCGGCCCCGGCCGCGCCGGCGGCGCCGATGCCCAGCTTGACGAGGATCTTCGTCTCGATGTCGGCCGCGATGTCGGGGTTGGACAGCAGGAAGTTGCGGGCGTTCTCTTTGCCCTGCCCCAGCTGATCGCCGTCGTAGGTGTACCAGGCACCCGACTTCTTGACGATGCCCTGATCGACGCCGTAGTCGATGAGACTGCCCTCTCGCGAGATGCCGACGCCGTAGAGGATGTCGAACTCGGCCTGCTTGAACGGCGGGGCCATCTTGTTCTTGACGACCTTGACGCGGGTGCGGTTGCCGACCGCCTCGGTGCCGTCTTTCAGGGTCTCGATGCGACGGATGTCGAGGCGCACCGAGGCGTAGAACTTGAGCGCCTTGCCGCCCGCGGTGGTCTCGGGGCTGCCGAAGAAGACGCCGATCTTCTCGCGCAACTGGTTGATGAAGATCATCGTCGTGTTGGTCTGGTTGAGGCCACCCGTGAGCTTGCGGAGGGCCTGCGACATGAGGCGCGCCTGGAGGCCGACATGGGAGTCGCCCATCTCGCCCTCGATCTCGGCACGAGGCACGAGCGCCGCGACGGAGTCGATGACGATGAGATCGATCGACCCCGAACGCACGAGCATGTCGGCGATCTCGAGCGCCTGCTCACCGGTGTCGGGCTGCGACACGAGCAGGGCGTCGATGTCGACGCCGAGCTTCTTGGCGTACTCGGGGTCGAGCGCGTGCTCGGCATCGACGAAGGCGGCGATGCCGCCCGCGCGCTGCGCGTTCGCGATCGCGTGCAGCGTGAGCGTGGTCTTGCCCGAGGACTCGGGGCCGTAGATCTCGATGATGCGCCCGCGCGGCAGCCCCCCGACGCCGAGCGCGACGTCGAGCGCGATGGAACCGGTGGGGATCACCTCGACGGGGGCGCGGTCTTCGCTGCCGAGGCGCATCACCGAGCCCTTGCCGAATTGGCGGTCGATCTGGGCGAGTGCGGTCTCGAGGGCTTTCTCGCGGTCTACTGCTGATGGCATGGTGGGCTCCTTCGTGGTGTGCGGCTGCCTCTAGGCTGTCGTTGCTCGTGCGGGCCGTGACCCGCTCGTCTGGCGACAAGGCGGTTGCGGTGTGTTCCGACGTCTGAAACCGTATGGCCGGCCACCGACATCCGTGGGGCGAACCGTCTGGATGTGGAGAGCCGTGTCGAAGCTCCTGCTGTTGAGGAGCCTACCCGAGGAACCGAACAGACGTTCGAACGACGCGCCGAAGACATGTTCGACCTGTCGCGACGTGAATGGGCATCCGGCCGACCGGTGGCGCGAGAGCCGCGGGAGGCGCGTCAGCGACCGCCGTGCGAACCGGAATCGCCGGGCGCCGGGCGGCCGACGCCGTGCCTGCGCTCATCTGGCACGTCGGCCGCGTCGCAGAGCGCGAACCAGACCGTGCGGGCCGGCACCCCGGCGGCGAGCGCCTCGCGCGCGGTGCGTCCGCCGACGCCGGCGAGGGCGAGATCGGTGACGACGACGGCGCCGTACGCAGCCCCGAACTCATGGTCGACCGCGAACTGGAACTCGCTCAACTTCACAAGGTGCTCCTGCAACAACGGCGAACGGACGGGGTGAACGAACGATCGGCCGGTCCGAGGACCGGCCGATCGAGATCGAGAACGTGGGTGGGTCAGCGCACCATCATGCCGGCGTCGAACTCTGCGACGAGCTCGTCGGGAAGGCTGTCGGGCACGACCGAGAGGCTCTCGAGCACCGCGAGGCGGTCTCCGACCTCGTGCATGATCACCGAGATGGGCGTGTCGAGTGCTTCGGCGACCGAGGCGAGGATCTCGGAGGAGGCCTCCTTCTGGCCGCGCTCCACCTCGCTCAGGTAGCCGAGTGCGACACTCGCCTTGGACGCGACCTGACGAAGGGTCCGACCCTTCTGCAGTCGGAAGTCCCTCAGAACATCGCCGATCTCCTGTCGAACCAGAACCATCGGGAACCTCCTTCGTACTGCCTACGACTCCGCTGGAGCCAGAAACGGGAGCGTCAGTTTACCTGAAACTCTGTGCTTCCAACCTAGCGTCGCACACTGGGGCTTTCGTGTGAACCTGCGAGATGTAACAGGGTCTTCACGATCGGTATTCCGTACGCGGCGAGATCGATCGGATGCCACGGGAATCCGTGCGATCGGAGCCGTTCGGGCCGACCGCGTCAATGCTGCGCGCGCACCGCGCTGAGCGCCGCGTCGACGGCCGCGGCCACCGTCGCCCACCGGATCTCGGCACGATCTCCATGCAGCGAGAGCTCGACCGCCTCCACCCGGTCGCCGAGCGCGACCGCGACGTAGACCAGGCCGGGCGCCTTGCCGTCCTGGGGGTCGGGGCCGGCGACGCCCGTGGTGGCGACGCCGAGATCGGCCCGCAGCCCGCCGACCGCGAGAGCCCGTCGTGCGCCGACGGCCATCTGGCGGGCGACCTCGGGATGCACCGCGCCCTCGCGCGCGAGCAGCTCGGCGGAGACCCCGAGCAATGAATGCTTCACCGCCGTGTCGTATGCCACCACTCCCCCGTTGACGACGACGGACGCGCCGGGAACGCTCGTGAGCTCCGCGACCACGAGCCCACCGGTGAGCGACTCCGCGACCGCGATGCGCAGCCCGCGACGGGTGAGCTCGGCGACCAGCCGAGAGGCCGCCGACGCCTCGGCGCCGGGCTGCGGCATCCGCTCGCCCATGTCAGGACGCGCTGCGCCCGCTGCGGGCCAGGTGCACGGCGTCGCGAACGTAGAGCAGGCCCGACCAGAGCGTCAGCACCACGGCCGCCGTCATGAGCACGCCGTTGACCCAGTGGATCCACTCGCCGAACACGGTCCAGAGCGGGACGAGGGCGAAGGAGATCGCGACGGCCTGCACGACGGTCTTCAACTTGCCGCCGGATGACGCGGGCACGACGTTGCCCCGGCGCAGTTCGACGAGACGCCAGACCGTGATGCCGACCTCGCGCACGACGATGACGGCCGTGACCCACCAGGGCAGTTCGCCGAGGATCGAGAGGCACACCAGGGCGCCGCTCGTGAGGAGCTTGTCGGCGATGGGGTCGAGGATCTTGCCGAGATCGGTGACGAGGCCGCGCGAGCGCGCGATGTGGCCGTCGATGCCGTCGGTCGCGATCGCGATGATGAACAGCGCCGCGGCGGCCCAGCGCAGCCAGCCGTCGGCACCGTCGTCGACGAGCAGCATCCAGAAGAAGATCGGTGCGAGCAGGATGCGCACGACGGTGATCGCGTTCGGGAGGTTCCAGTTCGCCGATCGCCCGGGGCTTGCGGCGGAGGAGGTCATAGTCGACAGGATACCGGCCGGCCGCGGCCGGGACGTCGTGATCGGGCGCGCGCCTCAGCGAACTTCGGCGACTCGACGACCGAAGAGGTCAGTCGCGCCCCGTGAGGCCCCAGGCGTCTTCGTCGTCGTCGCCCTCGACCTCTGGCAGCCCATGCGTGGACCGCGCCACCGGGTCGTCATCGTAGCGGTCGTCTGGCGCGCCGTATCCCTCGGCCTGAGCAGGTCGGGCCTGCGGCGTGACGGGCGCGGCGGCCGAAGCCGCCTGGGGCGCCGACGCCTGCGGAACAGGTGCGGCCGGCTCCCCGCGCAGCCGCGCGAGCACCCCGGGCAGCTGCTCGGCCGTGACGAGCACATCGCGCGCCTTGGAACCCTCGGACGGGCCGACGATCTCGCGCGACTCGAGCAGGTCCATGAGGCGACCCGCCTTCGCGAATCCGACGCGGAGCTTGCGCTGCAGCATCGACGTCGAGCCGAACTGGGTCGACACCACGAGTTCGGCCGCCGCGAGCAGCAGCTCGAGGTCGTCTCCGATGTCGGCGTCGATCTCCTTCTTCTCGACGGACGCCGCGACGTCCTGCCGGTACTCGGGCCGCGCCTGACGGGTGACGTGCTTGACGACCTTCTCGATCTCGGCCTCGCTGACCCACGCACCCTGCACGCGCACGGGCTTGGAGGCGCCCATCGGCAGGAACAGGCCGTCGCCCTGGCCGATGAGCTTGTCGGCGCCCGGCTGATCGAGGATGACGCGGGAGTCGGTGACGCTCGTGACCGCGAACGCGAGGCGCGACGGCACGTTGGCCTTGATGAGGCCCGTGACGACGTCGACGGACGGCCGCTGCGTGGCGAGCACGAGGTGGATGCCCGACGCGCGTGCGAGCTGCGTGATGCGGACGATCGAGTCCTCGACGTCACGGGGCGCGACCATCATGAGGTCGGCGAGCTCGTCGACGACGACGAGCAGGTACGGATACGGCTTGAGCTGGCGCTCGCTGCCTGGCGGCAGCACGATCTCGTTGCCCACGACGGCCTTGTTGAAGTCGTCGATGTGCCGGAACCCGAACGACGCGAGGTCATCGTAGCGCATGTCCATCTCTTTGACGACCCACTGCAGCGCCTCGGCGGCCTTCTTTGGGTTCGTGATGATGGGCGTGATCAGGTGCGGGACGCCGGCGTACGGAGCGAGCTCCACACGCTTGGGGTCGATGAGCACCATGCGCACATCGGCCGGCTTGGCACGCATGAGCAGCGAGGTGATCATCGAGTTCACGAAGCTCGACTTGCCGGAACCCGTGGAACCGGCCACCAGGAGGTGCGGCATCTTCGCGAGGTTGGCCACGACGTGCCCGCCGCCGACGTCTTTGCCGACGCCGATGGTCATGGGGTGCTTCGCGTTCACGGCCGCCGTCGAGCGGAGGATGTCGCCGAGGGTCACGATCTCGCGGTCGGCGTTGGGGATCTCGACGCCGATGGCGCTCTTGCCGGGGATCGGCGAGAGGATGCGCACCTCGTTGGAGGCCACGGCGTAGGCGAGGTTCTTCGACAGGGCGATGACGCGCTCGACCTTGACACCCGGCCCGAGCTCGATCTCGTACTGCGTGACGGTCGGCCCACGGGAGAACCCGGTGACCCTGGCGTCGACGCCGAACTGGTCGAGCACGCCCGTGATCTGGCGCACGACCTCGTCATTGGCGGCCGAACGCGACTTGGCGGGAGCGCCCGCGGCGAGCGTCGACGACGCGGGGAGGTTGTACGGGCGGTCGGGCTCGGGTTCGGCCGACTGACCCGCCCCGGCGAGCGGTGCGCCGCCCGTGGCCGTGCCCGCGGCGGCCGCGCCGACGGCGGGCTCGTCGAACACGGCGAGCATGCCGGTCGCGCCGGCGTCGTCGCCGCGGAGGCCGGTGCCGCCGTGCGGCACGTCGCCGGTGAACTGCTGCAGGGCCGACTCGGCCCGCTCGAGGTCTCCGACGATCTCGGTGCCGTAGCCCGCCGCGCCGCCGACACCCTCGATCGGGGATTCGAAGCTGCCCTCGGCGGACCCTGCACCGAAGACGGCGGTGAGGCCGTCGGCACCCGGGGCGGCGAAGTCGGGATCGACCTCGCGGTTCGAGTCGTTGCGCCGCCACCAGGGCAGCATGCCGCCCTTGCCCGACGGTTCGTCGTCATCGTCGGCGCCGAGCGCATCGAGCGCGTCGATGCCGTCGAGCTCGACGGGCACGGCCTTGCGCCCGCGCTTCGGCTTCTCGGCCTTCGGCGCGGCGACGGGCTCGTCTGCGGTCTCGGGCTCGCCGAACAGCCACGCGTACAGCTCGCGGAACCGCGCCGGGATGCGGTTCGGCGGGGTCTTGGTGATGATGAGCACCGACAGCAGCAGGAGCAGGATGACGACCGCCGTCGCCCCGATCGGCGTGATGAGCAGGGCGAGCGGTTCGGCGAGCATCCACCCGAGGATGCCGCCCGCGCGGGCCAGCACGGGCATGCCCTCGCTCGGCTCGGGACGACCGCCGAAGAGGTGGCAGAGCCCGGAGACGGTGAGGAGCAGGATCGCCAGCCCGATGCCGATGCGCGTGTTGTCGTGCACTGAGCTCGGGTGGCGGAACAGCCAGACCGCGAACAGCACCATGATGACGGGCAGCGCGAACGCGACGCGACCGACGAGCAGGCCGAAGGTCCAGGAGTCGAGGTTCTGCGCGACCGGCTCGTTGATGAAGAACCATTCGACGACCGCCCCTGCGATGGCGAGGAGCACGAGGAAGAACGGCAGCCCGTCGCGGCGCTCCTCTTTCGAGAGCGTCTCGGGCCCGAGCGCGCGCGCAGCACCGCCCGTGACATGGGCCATGCCCATCCACATGCGGACGAGCACGTTCGGACGATCGGATGTCGCGGCCGCCGTCTTGGCGGCGGCGCCCCTCGTCGTGGTCGCCGGGAGCTTCTTCGTCGGGGCGGTCTTGGACGTCGTCGTCTTCGCACCGGACGCCTTCGAGCCCGAACGCGCGGACGCGCTCGGGGCGCGCCCGTTCGACCTGGTGCTCGTAGCCATACGCCCTACGTTACGGCCGACCGCCGACGCCGGCCGTCAGGCCGCCGCGAGTGTCCGTGATCGACGCCGCAGATGCCCGCGCGACCGCCGCTCACCCGAGCAGCCGAACCATGGTGTCGCGGCCGCCGCGCGAGGCGACCACGGCGAACCCCTCGCTGCGGTAGAGCGCCTCTGCGTGGTTGCCGTGCTCCACGCTCAACGCCAGGCGTGCGAACCCGGCCGAGCGCGCGGCATCCGTCAGCGCCTGCAGCAGCGCACGGCCCACGCCCTGCGCCCGCCAGACCGGCCTGACCCCGATGATGAGCTCCGGCACGCCGGCCGCGACGAACCCGTGCGCCGGCACGTCGGCCGCGAGCAGCCGGTACCACGCGGCCCCCACGGGCCGCTGCTGGGCGTCGTCGGCGATGAACCCGCGATCGGCCGGGCGCTGCCACCCGGTGACGTAGTTGCGGTAGACCGGGTCGCTCAGCACCGCGGGCCTCGGACGCGTCGCGTCCGTGCGCCAGTTCGCCGCCTCGACCACCATGTCGGCGAGGAATGACCCGTCGCCGACGCCGGCCGGGCGGATCGTGAAGTCCGCCATGGCCGGATGCTACGCCACGGCCGTTTCGCGCATGTTTCGCGCGGCACGCGCGATCGGCGCAGGCGGCCCGGGCGTTCGGCGACTCAGAACCGGATCGCGTCGATGACCCGCACGCGCACGGCCGTGATCGCGGGAAGCAGCCCGGCGAGCGCGCCGACGAGCACGGATGCGCCGATGCCGATGAGCGCCGCATCGATCGGGAACGGCGGGAAGTCCTCGACCATGCCCTGGCCCACGAGTTGCTCGAACATCGGACTCTTCACGGCCACGATCGCGAGTGCCACGCCGATGGCGCCCGCGAGCGCGGTGCCGACGACGCTCTCCATGAGCACGGAGAAGAAGACCCGCCCGCTCGTGGCGCCGAAACTGCGCCGGATGCCGATCTCTCGGATGCGGTACTTCACGGTGACCAGCGAGATCGTCACGAGGCCCAGCGCGCCGAGCAGCAGGATCACCACCGCGACGCCGGCGACCACGTACTTCAGCACGAGCAGCGGGTCGCCGCCGCCCCACGCGAGGTAGTCCTGTCGATTCACGGATGCCTCGGCCCCCGGCACCGCCCCGCGGAGCTCGGCCGTCAGCCGCAGGGCGAGTTCGTCGGCCGTGTCGGTCGGCACCCAGGCCTCGTAGGCGCCCGGGCCGTATGCCTCGGGCATGAGCGCGAACCGGTCGACCGAGTCGGCCAGGGCGAACGCACGCGGATACGTCTCGTAGTCGGAGGTGCGCACGACGCCGACCACGACGGCGGTGACGGCGCCATCGGCACCGCGCAGCTCCACGGTCGGGTGGGCCGCCATCGCCGGGCTGCCGAGCCGTTCCCAGAACGGCCGGTTGACGACGAGGGCGGGCGCGAGCCGCTGCCCGTCGCGCTCCGTGAACCAGGCGCCCTCCTGCATGGCCGTTCGGTGCATGACCCCGTAGTCGACGTCGACGACGGTGGCATCGACGCTCGAGAGCCCGTCGACGAACTGCGCCGACATCGCGCCGTACAGCACGCGGGACTCGTACTCGATCTCGTGCCGTTCGACGGCTGCGCGCCAGGCCTCGGTCGCGGCATCGGCATCGAGGTCCTCGCCAGAGGGCAGGTACAGGTTCGCGGAGAGCATCGCCGGCCGCCCCGAGTTGCGCTCGTTGCCCTCGTTGAGCGCCTGCTCCGCGACGGCCGCGGCACCGAGCACGGTCGTGAGCGCGAAGACTGCGATCGCGACGCCGATGAGCGAGAGCAGCACCCTGGTGCGGTGGATGCGGAGCTCTTCAGCGGACTCGACGAACGTGGAGACCACACCCGTGGCCGTGCGGCCGAGCCAGCCGATCATGCGAGCACCTCGTCGGGTTCGGCGATCGTGTCGGGGTCGGATGCCGCGTGCTCGACGTCGCGGGCATCGGTCAGGTCTGAGGCATCCGTCGCGCTCGCGGCATGCGTCACGCTCGCGGCATCCGTCGCATCTTCCGGCGTGCCGTCGAGCGGACCGAGCCGCCCGGCGTCGAGCCGCAGGTGACGCACGGCACGACGCGCGATCGCCGGGTCGTGCGTGATGGTGACGAGCGCCGCCCCGGTCTCGCGAGCGACCTGCTCCATGAGCGCCATGACCGTGCCGCCCGTCTCGAGGTCGAGGGCGCCGGTGGGCTCGTCGGCGAGGATCAGCCGCGGGCGCCGCACGAGCGCCCTCGCGATCGCGACGCGCTGCTGCTCGCCGCCCGACATGCGGTCGGGCATCGAGGTGAGGCGCTCGCCGAGGCCCACCCGTTCGAGCATCTCGGTCGCGAGGCGTTCGCGACGCCAGAATGCGGTTCCGCGATCGTAGAGCAGCGGGGTCATCACGTTCTCGATCGCCGTGCGCCCCGGCAGCAGGTTGAACTGCTGGAACACGAACCCGATCGACGCGCCGCGCAGGCGCGCGAGTCGCGCGTCGGACAGGCGTCGGACGTCGGCCCCGTCGAAGCGGATCACGCCGTGCGTCGGCCGGTCGAGGAGCCCGAGCAGGTTCAACAGCGTCGACTTGCCGGAGCCCGACCGGCCGACCACCGAGACCCGGTCGCCGTCGGCGATCTCGAGGTCGACGGACGAGAGGATCGTGAGCGGCGGCGCGTCGGGCAGCTCGACCGTGCGGCCGACGCCTTCGAGGCTGATGATGCTCACGCGCCGAGGCCCATGACCACACCCTCGCAGGCCATCGGATCGATCGAGCAGTCGGGTTCGGCCGCGGCCCCCGGAACGAACTGGAGCACGCTGTCGCCCTCGGCGAGCCCGTCGAGGATCTGCACGTTCTCGCCGTCGGTGAGTCCCAGCGTCACCGGGTGCTCCACGCCCTGGCCGTCGGGGCCGACGAGCCAGACCACGCCGGTCTCTGCGCCGCCCTCGACCGCCGTCGTCGGAACCACGAGCACGTCGTCGGCCGCGCCGGCCGCGATCGTCAGCTGCGCGGCGAGCCCCGGGAACACCTTCACGTCGCCCGGAACCGAGCAGTACACGGTCGTGGTGCCGCCCCCGGCGCCCGCACCCTCGACCGGAGTCTCGGCCGCGGCATCCGACACCTGGATCTTCAGCGCGGTGCAGGCGAACGGCGCAGGCCCGCCGGTGATCGCGACCTGCGCCTCGGCGGGGATCTGCGCGAGCCGGTACTGCTGCTCGGGACTGAGCGTCGCGGACACCCGGTACGACGGCGGCGCCACCCGGCCCGAGTCCTGCCCGACCGCGACCGCCTGCTCGGGAAGCACGTCGAACGCCGACAGCACCCCCGAGATCGGCGCGAGCACCTGCTCGAAGTGGTGGCCGGGCTCGCCGGGGGTCACCATCGGCTTGCCGTCGGGCCCGGTCGTGGTCGTCTCGACCGGTTCGTCGACGACCTTGATGTCGAAGAGCACGTCGCCCGACGCCACCGTCTGGCCGGACTTCGCGAACACCTCGTCGACCGTGCCGTTCGCGATCGCCTTGACGACCACGGCCGGATCTGCTGCGACCGTTCCCGCGAGCACCACGTCGTTCTGGATCGACGCCCGCGACACCTGCACCTGCGGCTCGGTGATCGTTCCCGTCGGCTGTAGTGCCGCGTCGGCCTGCGGTGCATCGGAGAAGAACGCCAGCTTGACGAGTGCGACGGCGATCGCCGCCACCAGCACCATGCGGATGATCGGGAAGATCCACTTGCGCCAGACGCTCACGGCCGGGCCTCCATCGTGTAGGGGTCGAAAGGGGTCGCCCCACGCTAGTGGCTCGGATGCCGGGAGCGGAATACGTCTCGGGGATGATTCAGGGTCCGGATCGGGGACGACCCGGGCACGCCGGAGCGCGCCGCCTCGACGGCGGCGCCTCGACGGCGGCGCCTCGACGGCGGCGCCTACGGGACCCCGGCGCCTACGCCTCGATGACGAGCGGCACGAGCATCGGGCGACGGCGAAGACGACGGCTGACCCACGTGCCGACCGTGCGACGCACGATCTGCTGCAGCGTGTGGGAGTCGCGGGTGCCGTTCTTCGCGGCCTCGATGAGCGCCGCCGAGATCTTGGGCTTCACGTCCTCGAAGACCGAGTCGTCTTCGGCGAACCCGCGCGCGTGGATCTCGGGCCCGACGATGATGCGCCCGGTCGAGGCATCCACCACGATGATGACGGAGATGAAGCCCTCTTCGCCGAGGATGCGGCGGTCCTTGAGGTCGGCGTCGGTGATCTCGCCGACCGTCGAGCCGTCGACGTAGACGAACCCGAGGTCGAGCTGGCCCGCGACCTTCATGTCGCCGTCGAGCAGGTCGTAGACCGTGCCGTTCTCGCCGATGAAGGTGTTGCGCTCGGGGATGCCGGTGTCGCGCGCGAGCTTCGCGTTCGCGAACAGGTGCCGGTACTCGCCGTGGATCGGGAGCACGTTCTTCGGCTTCAGGATGTTGTAGCAGTAGAGCAGCTCGCCCGCGGCCGCGTGGCCAGAGACGTGCACCTTCGCGTTGCCCTTGTGCACGACGTTGGCGCCGAGCTTCGTCAGCCCGTCGATGACGCGGTAGACCGCGTTCTCGTTGCCCGGGATCAGGCTCGACGCGAGGATCACCGTGTCGCCCTCGCCGACCTCGATCTGGTGGTCGCGGTTGGCCATGCGGCTGAGCACGGCCATCGGCTCGCCCTGCGAACCGGTCGACATGTAGACGATCTTGTCGTCGGGGATGTCGCCCGCCTTCTTGTAGTCGACGAGCACGCCCGCCGGCACCTTGAGGTAGCCGAGGTCGGCCGCGATGGTCATGTTGCGCACCATGCTGCGGCCGAGCAGCGCCACCCGGCGCCCGTTCTGGTGCGCGGCGTCGAGCACCTGCTGCACGCGGTGCACGTGGCTCGAGAAGCTCGCCACGATGACGCGACGCGGGGCGCGGGCGATGACCTCGTCGAGCACGGGACCGATCGTGCGTTCGAGCGGCGTGAAGCCAGGGACATCCGCGTTGGTGGAATCGACCATGAACAGGTCGACGCCCTCTTCACCGAGGCGGGCGAACTCGCGCAGGTCGGTCAGGCGGCCGTCGAGCGGCAGCTGGTCCATCTTGAAGTCGCCCGTGGCGAGCACCGTGCCGGCGTCGGTGTGGATCGCGACGGCGAGCGCGTCGGGGATCGAGTGGTTGACCGCGATGAACTCCAGGTCGAACGGGCCGATCTCTTCATCTTGACCCTCTTTCACCGTGAGGCTGTAGGGCGCGATGCGGTGTTCCTTGAGCTTCGCCTCGACGAGCGCGAGCGTCAGTTGCGAGCCGATCAGCGGGATGTCGGCGCGCAGGCGCAGCAGGTACGGCACGCCGCCGATGTGGTCTTCGTGGCCGTGCGTGAGCACGACGCCGACCACGTCGTCGATGCGGTCGCGCAGGAACCCGAAGTCGGGCAGGATCAGGTCGACGCCCGGCTGGTGCTCCTCGGGGAAGAGCACGCCGCAGTCGACGATGAGGATCTTGCCGTCGATCTCGTAGCTCGTCATGTTGCGGCCGACCTCGCCGAGGCCGCCGATCGGGATGATGCGGAGCGTTCCGGGGGTCAGCGGGGCAGGATCGATGATGGCGTCGGGCATGGGCCCTCCTTAGATTTCGGTGTTCAGTTCGGTGCCGGCCCTGTGACCGGCGGATGTCTCGGGCGGATGTCGGGGCGAGGACGTGCTCGTCGCGGCATCCGCAGTTCTGTGGGTTCTGAGTGGTCTGTGGTCGGTGCGCTCGGCCGGCGCGCTCAGCGCGTGGTGCCGGCGACCTTGGGCAGGGCGCCGCCGGCGGCGGCGTTGCGGTCGGGGCGGAAGTTGCCGAAGTCGACGCCCGGGATGCCCCGCACGTGGTCGATCTCGTCTTCGATGAGGGCGGCCTCCCACTCCTCGGGGCCCACGAGCGGCAGGCGCACGCGCGGGCTCGAGATGCGGCCGAGGCCGTGCAGGATGTACTTCGCCGCGACCGTGCCGGGCACATGCGTCATGACGGCGCGCACGAGCGGCTCGAGCTGCTGGTGGGCGGCCGTGGCCGCGGCCAGGTCGCCGCGGTTCACGGCGTCGACGATGGTGCGGTACGGCGCGGGCGCGATGTTCGCGGTCACGCCGATGAGCCCGGTCGCCCCGATCGAGAGGTGCGGCAGCGCGTTCGCGTCATCGCCCGAGAAGTACATGAGGTCGGTCTGGTTCAGCACCCGGCTCACCTCGGAGAAGTCGCCCTTGGCGTCTTTGACCGCGAGGATGTTCGGGTGCTTCGCGAGCCGCAGGATCGTCTCGTACTTGATGGGCACGCCCGTGCGGCCCGGGATGTCGTAGAGGATGACGGGCAGGTCGGTCGCATCGGCCACCATGCGGAAATGCGTGAGGATGCCCGCCTGCGTCGGCTTGTTGTAGTACGGCGTGACGATCATGATGCCGTCGGCGCCGGCCTGCTCGGAGTGCTTGTAGAGCTCGATCGCGTGCGCGGTCTCGTTCGAGCCGCCGCCCGTGATGATCTTCGCGCGCCCCGCGGCCACGTCTTTGCCGACCTCGACGAGGCGGATCTTCTCGGGGTCGGTGAGCGTGCTCGTCTCGCCGGTGGTGCCCGTGACGACGATGCCGTCGGCGCCGCCCTCGATGAGGTGGTCGATGTGCTTCTCGACCCCTGGCCAGTCGACTTCGCCGTCAGCCGTGAACGGGGTGACGAGCGCGACGAGTACCTGTCCGAAGGGGTTTTCCTGAGTCACGCCCTCAAGGCTATCGGGTCGGGCGGATGTCGCGCGCTGCGCGCCCGTCGTTCTGGGCGCCGCGGGCACCCACGCTGCGCCCGTGGCGCCATCATGGGGCTCGACGATTGCGGGACGGGCGAACGGGCGTGGACGCACGGTGTCGTCGGTGCGCCACGCACGCGAGGATGGCAGCCTCGACGCGGGGCCAGTCGTGGACGATCTGGGCATAGTCGAATCTCAGGGTGACGTACCCTCGTTCGGCCGCCGCCGCGTCTCGCACGAGGTCCTTGTGCCGTTTCGACGCCGCGGCCGTCGCCGTGTCGGAATCGTCCTGCGAGGGCAGGCCGTCGAACCCGTCCACGTGGTTCGCCTTGCCGTCCGCCTCGAGGATGAGGCGGTCGCCGAGCACGAAGTCGACCCGGCCGACCCCGTCGATCGTGACCTGGGAGCGCAGTTCGATGCGGTGGCGCCGAAGACGCAGCCGCAGCAGCGACTCCAGGCCGCTGTCGGCGTTCCAACGGGCGAAGTCGACGAATCGGCGATGCGTCGCGGGTATCTTCGCGCGCAGACGCCCCATGCCCGCCTCGTCGATCAATCGCTTGCGCATCGCCGACTCGAGTGCGGCGAAGAAGGCCTCGACGCCGCGGCATCCCAACAGTTGTGCGAGCGCATCGACGATCGTGCTCTCGCCGAGTGCCGATGCACTGCCGGTCCAGTGCGGCACGCAGGTGCAATCGTCATGCGGGTGACCACGTCCGTGCTTCGCCATCGCGACGTGCACGCGATCATCGTCGTCGAGCAACCACACACCGGCGCGCCGCAGGCGCGAGGCGCAGCCGAGCATCCCGCCGTGTCGGGCGGCGGTCACCGCGTCGGCCGACGCGGTCGGGCTGGCGTACACACCCGATCGAACCCGTTCGATGCCGCCGTCGCGCCGCGCCCGGGCGATGGACTTGGCGTCGACGCCGGCCGCGAGCAGGTCGGAGGTGCGCGCGACGCCCCCGAGCCGGTCGCACCACTGCTCGACTTCGGACGTGTCGGTGGGCATGCAGCGAGAGTGCCCTCCGGTCGAAGCCCGGCCGGCTCGTGGGGCGACGCCGGTGCATCGTTCGGCAGGGCGAGCCGCTGTGGAGGGCGAGTGGGGCACGACCGGAATGTCGGAGGATCCGTGCGTCGGGGCGGCCTGCGGCACCCTCGTGGCTGATGCTCCGACATTTCGGCCGCCCCGGTACGGCGAGCACGGCCGAGATGTCGGAGGAAACACGTGCAGGCCGCCCTGGGCGTCACGTTCGCGTGAATCCTCCGACATTTCGGCGCATGCCGGGCAGGTCGGACGGGCGAACGCCAGGGTGAGATGGACGGGCGAAGGCCCGCGCGGGACGGACGGGCGAAGGCCAGGGTGGGATGGACAGGCGAAGGCCCGCGCGGGACGGACGGGCGAAGGCCAGGGTGGGATGGACAGGCGAAGGCCCGAGCGAGACAGACGGGCGAAGGCCCGAGCGAGACAGACGGGCGATGCCCCGCCGGGTCAGCGGCGGCGGTAGGTGACGAAGCGGTAGCGGATGCCGCTCACCGAGGTGTGCTCGTCGCCGGGCGTCGCCTCGAAGCCGGCCGGGATCGCCGGCGCGAGCACGTCGCCCGCGGCCGGGGTGAAGGGACCGTCGACGTGCCGGAGCTCGGTGACCTCGAGACGATCGGCGAGCCCGATGACCGCGCGGAAGAGTTCTGCACCGCCGATGACCCACACCCGATCGACGCCGTCGGCGGAGCCCGGCGACGCCGGTGCCGCCATGTCGGTCGTCTCGGTGTGCGGGGGCACCGTACCCGCGACACGGTCGGATGCCCCGTGGCCTGCGGGCACCGTCTCGTCGACGACGGTCGCGAGTGCGAGCGCCGCCTCGGCGGATGCCGCGACCTCGGCCCCGTCGGCCCACCAGCCGGCCTGGCGCGTGACGACGATGTTGCGCCGGCCGGGCAGCGGCCGGAAGCGCGGGTTGAGCGAGTCCCACGTCTTGCGGCCCATGATGACGGGCGCGCCGAGCGTGGCCTGCTTGAAGTGGGCGAGGTCTTCTGGCACATGCCAGGGCATGCCGCCGTCGCGGCCGATGACGCCGCCCTCGGCCTCGGCCCAGATGAGCCCGATCGCCGGGCGCGAAGCAACTGCGGAGGCGGACGCGGACGCGGAGGCGCCGAGCGAGGCCGACGCATCAGCCGGGCGCGCAGCGCCCTCCGGGACAGCCGGGCGCGAAGCGCCCCCCGCAACCGGCGAGCCGGCGGGTTGCGGTCGGCCCGCGGCATCCGCTCGGGTCACGAGGCGACCACGCTCTCCGGCGTGCCGACCACACTCTCCGGCGTGCCGACCACGCTCTCCGGCGAGCCGACCACGCTCGCACGGCAGGCGAACCCGCTCATGCAGCGACCCAGCTCACGAGGACCGCCCGCTCATACGGCGACGGCCGCGCGGATGGCCGGGTGATGCTGGTAGCCCTCGATCACGAAGTCGTCGTACTCGTAGTCGAAGATCGAGTCGGGTGTGCGGGCGAACCGCAGCGTCGGCGGTGCGAAGGGCTCGCGCTCGAGCTGCGTGCGCACCTGCTCGACGTGGTTGTCGTAGATGTGGCAGTCGCCGCCCGTCCAGACGAAGTCGCCGACCTCGAGCCCGGTCTGCGCGGCGATCATGTGGGTGAGCAGCGCGTAGGAGGCGATGTTGAACGGCACCCCGAGGAAGAGGTCGGCGCTGCGCTGGTAGAGCTGGCACGACAGCTTGCCGTCGGCGACGTAGAACTGGAAGAGCGCGTGGCACGGCGCGAGCGCCATGTCGGGGATGTCGGCCGGGTTCCAGGCCGAGACGATGAGCCGGCGCGAGTCGGGGTTCGTGCGGATCTGGTCGACGACGTCGGCGATCTGGTCGATCGTCTCGCCGTTCGGCATCGGCCACGAGCGCCACTGCACGCCGTAGACGGGCCCGAGGTCGCCGTCGGCATCGGCCCATTCGTCCCAGATGGTGACACCGTGCTCGCGCAGCCAGCCGACGTTCGACGAGCCCTGCAGGAACCACAGCAGCTCGTAGGCGATCGACTTGAAGTGCACGCGCTTGGTGGTGACCAGCGGGAACCCGTGGGCCAGGTCGAACCGCAACTGGCGGCCGAACACGCTCGTGGTGCCCGTGCCGGTGCGGTCGGTCTTGCGCGTGCCGTGCTCGAGCACGTCGCGCAGCAGGTCTTCGTAGGGGGTCGCAATCGTCTCGGACATCGCATCGATGCTAACCCCGCCGTGCGACATCGGGGCCATGGCGCCCCGCGTCATCCGTCGTCACACTCGACCGGCCGCGGCATCCGGCTCGTAGCCTGTGCCCATGGATTGGCAGGCGGCGCTCATCGCGGGCCTCGGCCTGCCCGCGCTGGCCACCGTGCTCGGCCTCGCCTGGCGCTCGCGCACCGGCCGCCTGCACCGCGTCGCCGCACCCGCCACCGCCACCGCCACCGCACCCGCACCCGCCGCCGCAGAGCATGCAGCAACGGATGCCGCGGCGCCGCGCTCGGCGACCGAGGACCCGCGCGCCACGGCCGCCGCCGCCCTCGACCTCGACGAACCGGCGCTGGGCGCGTCGGCCACCCTCGTGCAGTTCTCGACCGAGTACTGCAGCCGCTGCCCCGCGACCGCACGGCAGCTCGCCGAGCTCGCGGGCGACTACGAGGGCGTCCGCCACGTCGAGATCGACCTCACCCACCGGGCGGACCTCGCCGACCGGTTCCACGTGCGTCAGACGCCGACGACGCTCGTGCTCGCGGCCGACGGCGCCACCACCGCCCGCATCGGCGGCGTGCCCAGGCTCGACGCCGTCCGATCCCACCTCGAGACCCTCACCCGGAGACACCATGTCGCATCCTGATCCCGTCGCGAACGCGACCACCGGCTCCATCCCGTCCGCCGGCTCCACCGCACCGACCGCCGGCTCCACCGCACCGACCACCGGCTCGGCCACGCAGCCGGCGGGCATCGACCCGCGAGCTCCGCGGTTCGCCGCGGCGATCACGGCGGTGCTGCTCCTCGTCGTCGTCGTGCTCTCGGTCGCGGGCGCCGCGCTCGCCGCCTGGGTGCTGCTCGCCGCGATCACGGCGCTCTTCCTCTGGGGAGCGATCGCCGGCGTTCGGCGGCATCCGTTCGGGGCGATCTTCCGCAAGCTCGTGCGCCCGCGCCTGGCTCCCCCGGCAGAGCTCGAGGATCCTCGTCCGCCGACGTTCGCCCAGCTCGTCGGCTTCATCGTGACCTTCGTCGGCGTCGTGCTCGCGCTCTTCGGCTTCGAGTACGCCGTGCCGATCGCGGCGGCCTTCGCCTTCATCGCGGCGTTCCTGAACGCCGTGTTCGACTACTGCCTCGGATGCCAGATCTACCTGCTGCTGGTTCGCGCGCGCCTCGTGCAGCGGGCCTGATCATGCGGCAGGCCTGATCATGCGGCAGGCCTGATCCTGCGGCAGGCCTGATCATGCGGCAGGCCTGATCATGCGGGAGGCCTGCTCATGCGGCGGGGCCGAGCGACCCGATCCCGAGCACGAAGCCCGATCGACCCGACGACACGCCTGACAGCCGACGCCCCTCGCGGCTAGGCTGGAAATCCGGCTCGACGAGGAGGACCCATGGCTGTCACGAGTGAATCGACCACCGTCTGGACCGGCACCCTGGCGGGTGGTTCGGGCACGACGAGGCTCGACTCGTCGGGCGTCGCCGAGTTCCCCGTGAACTGGAAGGCCCGCTCCGAGGGCGAGGCCGGCACGACGAATCCCGAAGAGCTGCTCGGCGCGTCGCATTCGGCGTGCTACTCGATGGCGCTCGCGCATGCCCTCACGGGCGCCGGGCACGCACCGGAGTCGATCCAGACCACGGCGGCGATCACGTTCGAGGCCGGGCGCGGGGTGCTCGGCAGCCACCTCCTCGTGAGCGCCCGCGTGCCGGGCCTCACCGAGGAGCAGTTCGAGGTGTTCGCTGAGGACGCGAAGGCGAACTGCCCGATCTCGCAGGCCCTCGCCGGCATCCCGATCACGATCGAAGCCGAACTCGCCTGACGTGCGGGTGCTCATCGCCGGGGCATCCGGCTTCATCGGCACCGCGCTCGTCGAGCGTCTGACGCGCGACGGGCACGAGGTGCTGAAGCTCGTGCGCCGGCGCGCCGAATCGCCCGAAGAGGTCGCGTGGTCGCCCGCCGCGGGCATCATCGACTTCACGGTCATGGATCGCGTCGACGCGGTCGTGAACCTCTCCGGCGCCTCGCTCGCCCGCCTGCCGTGGACGAAGGGGTACCGCACCGAGATCCTCGAGTCGCGCGTGAGTGCCACGCGCACCCTCGCCGATGCCATGCGCAAGGCGCGCACACCTCCGGCGGTGTTCCTCAGCGGATCGGCCGTGGGCTACTACGGCAACCGGCCGGGCGAGCTGCTCGCCGAGGCGTCGCCGGTGGGTTCGGGGTTCCTCGCCGATGTGGTGGCCAGGTGGGAGAGCGCGGCGAGGCTCGCGCCCTCCGAGACCCGCACGGTCACGTTCCGCACCGGGCTCGTGATCGGCGACGGCGGCGCGATGAAGCGGGTCGGCACCCTCACGAAGCTCGGCGTCTCGGCGAGGCTCGGCACGGGCGGCCAGCACTGGCCGTGGATCGCACTCGACGACGAGGTCGGCGCGATCGTGCACCTGCTCGACTCCGATCTCTCGGGCCCGGTGAATCTCGTCGGCCCCACGCCGGCGACCGCCGACCGCGTCATGGCTGCGATGGCCGAGCGGATGCATCGACCCTACGCACTCGCGGTGCCGGAGCGCGTGCTCGGGCTGGCCCTCGGCCAGGCCGCCGACGAACTGCTGCTCGCAAGCCAGAAGGTGACCTCGCAACGACTCGTCGACGACGGGTACGTGTTCGAGCACGAGAGCGTCGAGTCGGCGCTCGACGCGATGCTCAGCCGGCCCGCTCCAGTTCGATAGCGCGGCGCACGGCCGAGCGGGCGCGCCGGCGATCGCCCGCGGCGTCGTAGGCCATGCCGAGGCGGAGCCAGGCTCGCCACGAGTCGGGTTCGGCTTCGGCCGCGGCGCGGAACCTCGCGAACTCGGCGTCGGCCGAGGCTCGGTCGGCGCGGCCGCTCTCGCGCGTCTGGATGCCGAGGTCGGTGCCGCCCTCGGCCTCGAGGCGCTTGACGAGCGCCTGCGAGCGGATGCCGAAGGCGAGCTCGCGCCAGATGGCCCATGCGGCGATGACCGGCATCACGAGCAGGGCGATGCCGATGCCGATGGCCACCGGTTGGCCCGTGCCGACGAACTGCACCGCGCGCCACCCGACGAGCGCGACGTAGATGACGAGCAGCACGGCCATGGCGAGGGCGCCGAGCTTCGCGCTCATCGGATGCCTCCGCGAAGCGCGACGGACATCGAGGCGACCGACCTCACTCGTCGGCACCGGCGACCGGCAGGTCGAGCCCGATGAGCGTGCCGAGCCCGACCGTGACGCCGACGGCCTCGGGCGCATGCCGGAGCGCGAGCAGGATGCCGGCCTCGTAGGAGCTCGGCGAGAGCGTGGAATGCGCGATGGTCAATGTCTCGCCGTCGCCGCCGAGCACGACCCGCTGCTCGGCGAGCAGGCCCGACAGGCGCAGGCTGTGCACCGGGATGCCCGAGACGAGCTGCCCGCGAGCGCGCTGGTCGGCGTGCGGCGCCGCCACCGGACCCTTGCCGGCGCGTGCCTCGCCGATGAGCTCGGCGGTGCGCACCGACGTGCCCGACGGCGAGTCGACCTTGCCGGCGTGATGCGCCTCGACGATCTCGATGGAGTCGAACCACGGCGCCGCGAGCGCGGCGAAGGCCGTGCCCAGCACGCTGCCGATGGAGAAGTTCGGGATGAAGAGCACGGCGCCGGCCTCGTCGTGGTCGCGCACGAACCGCTCGATCTCGCCGATGCGGTCGGCCGACCATCCGGAGGTGCCGACGACGATGGGGATGCCGGCTCCCGTGGCGAACTCGACGATGCCGAGGCTGGCCGCGGGGTGCGAGACGTCGAGCGCGACATCCGCTCCGAGCATCTCGTCGAGCTCGGACTTCGAGGAGAGTGCGGCGTGCAGCTCGAGGTCGTCGGATGCCTCGATGAGGTCGAGTGCCAGCCTGCCCATCTTGCCGGTGGCCCCGGCCACGGCGACCCGTATCGTCACGGGATTCACCCTAGCAAGCCCCGTTTAGGCTTGGAGCCATGCGGTTCAGGACGGCACAGGTCACCGGCGCCGAGGCGCACGGCATGCTCACGGCGTACTTCGCCGAACGCGCGGCGGGGTTTCCGCCCGAGCAGGGCGAGTACCGGCCGACGTTCCCCACCGATGCGGCGTTCGCTCCGCCCGCCGGCGTCTTCCTCATCGTCGACGACGAGACGGCCCACGTCGCGACGATCGGCGCCGCGAGCGACGAGACGAGCGACCGAGCGGATGCCGCGGTGCCGGCCTCCGTTCCGACGGCGATCGGCTGCGGAGGCATCCGCCGCATCGATCCCGACCCCGAGACGGGTCGCGTGCGCTACGAGGTCAAGCATCTGTGGCTCACCGATGCCGCGCGCGGGCGCGGTGCCGGTCGCGCACTTCTCGTCGAGCTCGAACGGCGCGCACGGGAGTTCGGTGCCGAAGAACTCGTGCTCGACACGAACGCGAGCCTCGCCGCCGCGGGCGGGCTCTACCGGTCGAGCGGCTTCGTCGAGATCGCGCCGTACAACGACAACCCGAACGCGACCACCTGGTTCGCCAAGCGCCTCGACGCCTGAGGTCGGCTCAGACGCTGCTCCGCGACATCCGCAGCTCAGACCGCGTACGGCTCGGGCAGCCCGGTGCGCAGCTCGAACGGCAGGTGCGCGAGGTCGTTGTGCACGACGAGGTTCCAGGGCCGGCCGGACTTCTGCGTGAGCACGGTGAGCCCGCAGTTGGCCTGGTTGATCGAGACCCACCGCCAGTCGGGGGCGCCGAGCACCTCGCGCACGAACCAGCCGATCACGAAGTTGTGCGTGATGAGCAGGTCGTGGCGGTCGTCGCGGTGCGAGCGCAGGAACTCCGTGGCGGCGTCCTCCATCTGCGCAGTGCCGGCTTCGATCTCGGCCTCGGTCACGGAGCCGAAGAAGGCGTCGAAGGCCTTGGGCGTCGCGGGCGCCGGCCCAGAGGGGATGCAGTCGAAGAGCAGCGCCGAGGGCTCGGGCGAGAGCGACGGCATCTTCGCCGCGATGATCTCGGCCGTCTCGGTCGCACGCTGCAGCGGCGAATGCCAGGCGTTGTCGAAGGGGATGCCGCCCAGGCGCTCGCCGAGCAGTTCGGCCTGCCGTCTGCCGCGGGGCGACAGCGGGCCGTCGCCCATGCCGTGCTCGGCGTCGAGCTGTTCGCCGTGGCGTACGAGGTAGAGGTGATGTGGCACGGTGCGCTTCCCTCGGAGGATCGGATCGGGTGGGCGACGAGACGTCAGGCCGCGTCGGAGCGGGGCGGGCCGTTCACGAGGCCCTCGAAGTCGGATTCCTCGCTCGCGCCGACGGCGACGAGTGAGAACGGGCGGGCGATGAGGTCTGCGGCGAGCGCGCGCACGTCGTCGACGGTGACGCGGGCGATGCGTCGCAGGGCCTCGTCGAGGTCGACGAACTCACCGAGCGTGAGTTCGGCGCGGCCGAGGCGGGACATGCGCGTGTCGGAGTCTTCGAGGGCGAGGGCGGATGCCCCGGCGAGCTGCCCGGTGGCGCGTCGCAGCTCTTCGTCGGTGACGCCGTCTTGGGCGACGCGGTCGAGCTCGGCGCGCATGAGCTCGGCGACCGTCGGCGCCTTCGCGGGCGCGCAGCCGGCGTACATGCCGAACAGGCCCGCATCGGAGTACGAGGGCGAGAACGAGTAGACGGCGTAGGCGAGCCCGCGGCGCTCGCGCACCTCTTGGAACAGGCGCGACGACATGCCGGAGCCGAAGACGGTGTTCAGCACGCTCATGGTCGAGCGGCGTTCGTCGGTCGCCACGAGGCCCGGGACCCCGAGCAGCAGGTTGACCTGCTCGATCGGGCGCTGCACGACCGTGAGCTCGCGCGACGGTGCGAGCACGACCGGCGTGTTCGGGCGTCGTTCGACCGGGGCGGCCTCGACGGCGAGGTTCCACCCGCCCGCCATGAGGGCGCGTTCGAGTCCGGCGACGAGTTCGTCGTGGTCGACCGCCCCCGCCGCGGTGACGACGAGGTCGTTCGGGCGGTAGTTGGCGACGTAGTGCTCGTGCACGGCCTCGCGCGTGGCCTGGTTGATGGTGTCGGCGCTGCCGCCGATGGGTCGGCCGAGCGGATGCTCGCCGAGGATCGCCTCGAAGAAGCGCTCGTTGGCGACGTCGCCGGGGTCGTCGCCCGCCATCGAGAGTTCTTCGAGGATCACGCCGCGCTCGTTGTCGAACTCGACGGGGTCGAGCAGCGACGACGTGAACATGTCGGCGAGCACCTCGACGGCCATGGGCAGGTCGCGATCCTGCACCTTGGCGTAGTAGCAGGTGTACTCCTTGGCCGTGAGGGCGTTGTGCTCGCCGCCCACCGCGTCGAACGAGATCGCGATGTCGAGCGCCGTGCGCATCGGCGTGCCCTTGAAGAGCAGGTGCTCGAGGAAGTGGGTGGAGCCGAAGGTGGCCGGATGCCCCGCCTCGGCCGCCGTCTCGTCGCGCGAGCCGACCGCGACCCAGAAGCCGACGGTCGCGCTGCGACTGCCGGGCACCTGCTCGGTGAGCACCCGCACCCCCGAGGGGAGGATGCTGCGTCGCACGCGGGCCTCGCCGGCTGCGGTGAAGGAGAGGTCGGCAGTGCCGAGGGGAAGTTCGACGGCACCGTTCATCCTGACCACCCTATGCCACGAGGCTCGAGGAATGGGGGCGGATGCCGCGTGGCTGAGGCGCCGGCCGCCTCAGTTCGAGGCGCGGTCGAGTTCGACGAGCTCGGAGCGATGCAGATCGAGCGCGGCGGCGGCGATGAGCGCGTCGAGCTGCTCGGGGGTGGACGCGCTCGCGACCGGCGCGATGACCGAGGGCTTCGCGAGGAGCCAGGCGAGGGCGACCGTTGCCGGGGCGACCTCGTGCGCGCGGGCGATCTCGTCGATCGCGGCGAGCACCCTGGTGCCGCGGCGACCGAGGTGCGCGGCGGCGCGTTCGCCCCTGGCATCGTGGCGCACGTCGGTGCGCTTGCGGACGCCGCCGCCGAGGAAGCCGTTGGCGAGCGGGAAGTACGGCAGCACGGCGAGCCCCTGCGCGTGCGCGACGAGCTCGGTGGCGCCCTCGAAGCCGCTGCGCTCCATGAGGTTGTACCTGGTGGTCAGCGCCTGGAACCGGGGAAGCCCGTTCGCCGCGAGCACGCGGGCCTCGATGAGCCGCTCCGGCCCGAAGTCGCTCGCGCCGACCGCGCGGACCTTGCCGACGTCGACGAGCGCGCCGACCGCGCCGAGCGATTCCTCGAGCGGCACCTCGGCGTCCTCGCCGTGGAGGAGGAGCATGTCGATGCGCTCCGTCTGCAGGCGCGCCAGGCTGTCGTCGACCGCGGCGCGGATCGCGTCGGGCGAGAGCCCGGGGTTCTCGGACGAGCGGCCGACCTTGGTCATGACGTGCACGCGGTCGCGGACCTTGCGCGAGGCCATCCAGGCGCCGATGATCGATTCGCTGCGACCGGCCGCGTAGCTGTCGGCGGTGTCGATGAGATCGCCCCCCGTGCCGGCGAAGCGATCGAGCACGGCGAACGCGTCGTCGTTGCCGAGCGTCCAGCCGAACGTGCTCGTGCCGAGCGCGAGCGGGTGCACGACCATGTCGGTGTCGCCGAGCCTCGACCGCAGCGGCACGAGGATCGGTCCGGAGAACGTGTTCGACGGAATGGTCTCGGCCAGATGGGCGGGAGTGCGGCGCACGGCACGCTCGACCGTGGACGCTGCATCCGCGCCGGGGTATGCATCGTTCTCGTCGCGTTCGTCATCGCGTTCGGCGAGCGCGACCCCCGAACCTCGCGTCTCGCGAACACCTGCCATGTGCCGTCGTGCCACGTGCGTTCCTCCTCCCCAGGATGCATCGAGAATACGTCGTGCCCGATGGTCGACAGATGCCGCCACGGGAATTCCACGTGAACTGTTACCGAATCGTTTCGACATGTCCCCCGAAATGAGGGCTGATCTCGCATTCGGAAGTGGTTCGGAGCGCACGGCGAATCGGATGGCGCCATGTGGAAGCGGATGCGCTCGGGCTCGGTCCGACTCGGACTCAGCTCAGCCGATCAGCCGCTCAGCCGCTCAGCCCCGCCGCACGATCGCCTCGGCCTGGCGGAGCAGCGGTGCGTCGATCATGCGTCCGCGGAACGCGAAGACCCCTGCCTGATCGGCGGCCGCGGCGAGCACGGCGCCGGCCCACTCCAGCTGCTCTTCGGTGGGCCGGTACGCCTCGCGCACGGCGTCGACCTGCGACGGGTGGATGCACGCGGTGGCCGCGAAGCCGATCGCCGCGGCATCGCGGGCCTCGTCGGACTGGCCCGCGAGGTCGGCGATGTCCAGGTGGACCGTGTCGATCGCGGCGATGCCGTGGGCGGCCGCCGCGATCTGCACCTGCGCCCGTGCGTATGCGGCGACGCCCCGATAGCCGCCGTCGTCGTGGCGGCTCGACGAGCCGCCGAGCGAGGCGACGAGGTCCTCGGCGCCCCACATGAGCGCCGAGACGTTCGGGATCGCCGCGACCTGCTCGGCCGCGAGCACCCCGCGCGCGGTCTCGCAGAGCGCGATGACCTCGAAGTCGACGAGATCGACCAGGTCGGCCGTGCCCTCGCATTTGGCGAGAATGACGGTGCGGTACGGCGTCTCGGCGAGCATCGCCACGTCGGCGGCGAACTCCGGCGAGCCGGCGGGGTTCACCCGCACGATCACGCGCTCGGGGTCGAGGGCCGCGGCACCGCCGGCATGTGGACCGAGGGCGGATGCCGCGACCGCGCGCCGTGCGTCGGCCTTCGCGTCGGGGGCCACGGCGTCCTCGAGGTCGAGGATGACGGCGTCGGCGCGCTCGAGCGCCTTGGCGAACCGGTCGGGTCGGTCGGCCGGGCAGAAGAGCAGCGCCGGTCCGAAGCGGAACGTGGGATGCGTCATCCGCTCGCCCCGCCGTCGGCGCGTCGCCCGGCCGCCGCACGCTCCCCCGCCTCCCGCGTGTGCACGAGCATCGTGCGCGACGCCGTGGCGACGACGACGCCGCGCTGGTTGCGCGCGGTGTGCGCGAGCACGACGACGCCCTCGCCCGGGCGCGACGACGAGAGGCGCTTGGACTCCACGACGCTCTCGCCGTAGAGCGTGTCTCCGACGAACACCGGGTTCGGGAACGCCACCTCGCCGAACCCGAGGTTGGCCACGAGCGTGCCCTGCGTGAGCTGGCCGACCGACTGGCCGACGAGGGTCGACAGCGTGAAGAGCGAGTTCACGAGGATCTTTCCGAACGGCTGCGTCGCCGCGAACGCCGCGTCGAGGTGCAGCGGCTGCGGGTTCATCGTGAGCGTCGTGAAGAGCACGTTGTCGGCCTCGGTCACGGTGCGGCCGGGGCGGTGCAGGTAGCGCACGCCCTGCTCGAACTCCTCGAACCAGAGGCCGCGCTGCACGACCTCGCGGAGCCCGCCCGGCCCGCCCGAGGCATCCGCTCGGCTCGTGGCATCCGTCATCTGCTGCTCCTCCTGGGCGCCCTGCTACGCGACGAGCCCGAGCTCGCGCGTGATGATCATGAGCTGCACCTCGGTCGTGCCCTCGCCGATCTCGAGGATCTTCGAGTCGCGGTAGTGGCGGGCGACGGCGTTCTCGTTCATGAAGCCGTAGCCGCCGAAGATCTGCGTGGCGTCGCGTGCGTTGTCCATGGCCGCCTCCCCCGAGACCATCTTCGCGATGGATGCCTCGAGTGTGAAGGGCTTGCCCGCATCGAGCTTGCGCGCGGCGTCGTGCCACGCGAGCCGGGCCTGGTGCACGCGGGCCTGCATCTTCGCGATCTTGAACGCGATGTGCTGGTTCGAGCCGATGCTCGCGCCGAACACCTTGCGCTCCTTCGCGTACCGCAGCGCCTCCTCGAGGCAGCCCTGCGCCGCGCCGGTGGCGAGCGCGGCGAACGCGACCCGGCCCTCGTTGAGCGTGCGCAGGAAGTTCGCGTAGCCGCGACCGCGCTCGCCGAGCAAGTTCGCCTCGGGCACGCGCACATCGCGGAGCGTGAGCGGATGCGTGTCGGAGGTGTGCCAGCCGACCTTGTCGTACGCCGGTTCGACCGTGAACCCGGGGGTGTCGTTCGGCACGATGATCGTCGAGAGCTCGGGCTTGGTGCGCCCGTCGGCGCCCGTGCGCTGCCCGGTGACCGCGGTGATCGTGACAAACCGCGTGATGGGCGTGCCCGAGTTGGTGATGAACTGCTTCGACCCGTTGACGACCCACTCGCCGCCCTCGAGCTCCGCGGTGGTCGCCGTCGCTCCCGCGTCGCTGCCCGCACCGGCCTCGGTGAGCCCGAACCCGGCGAGCGCGCGACCCGCGACGAGGTCGGGCAGGTACTCGGCCTGCTGCTCGGGCGTGCCGTGCCGGTAGACCGGCATGATGCCGAGCCCGACGCCCGCCTCGAGCGTCACGCCGATCGACTGGTCGACGCGGCCGAGCGCCTCGACCGCGAGGCAGAGCTCGAAGTAGCTGCGGCCCTGGCCGCCGACCTCCTTCGGGAACGGCAGCCCGAACAGGCCCATGTCGCCCATCTGCGCGATGATCTCCATCGGCAGGCGTCGCGCGGTGTCGTACTCGTACGCGGCGGGCGCGACGACGCGGTCGGCGAAGTCGGCGACGTCGTCGTACAGGCGCTGCTCGTCGGCGCTCAGGTCATACTGCATTCGGGGGCTCCTGTTCCTCGTGGGATGCGTGGGATGCGTGGGATGCGGATGCCGCGTCGGCGGTGGCCCCGACGGGCTCGATGCGGGCGGGTTCGATGCGGGCGACCGCCTGGTCGCGCGAGACGAGATCGCCGACGGATGCCTCGAGCCGCACGGTTCCGGCGGTCGTCGCCGTGATGCGGTGCTCCATCTTCATGGCCTCGATGGCCATGACGGCGGCACCCTCGTCGACGTGGTCGCCGTCGGCGACGAAGACCGCGGTCACGGTTCCGGGCATCGGGGCCCGGAGTTCGGGGTCGGCGGCGAGGTCGCCCCGCTCGGCGGCCGCGCGACGGACCGCGGCGAGCTCGCGGCGGTGGTGCCGCACGAACGCCGTGATGCCGCTCGCGTCGTGCACCCAGATCGTGCCGTCGGCGGCGATGCGCACGACGGCGTCGTCGGTGTCGTCACCGGTCGCCAGGGGCCCGGCCACGGCCGCCACGACCGCGTCGGGTGCGTCGCGCGGGGCGAGCAGGACGGCCTGCGCCCGGTGTGCGCCGACACGCCAGCCCGCGGCATCCGCCCACGTCGTGGGCCCGGCGGAGGAACCGGCGGACCGCCCGCGCTCCGCCTCGGCGAGCACCGCGGATGCCGCGGCGGCGAGCTGCTCGTCGCCAGGCGGTTCGGCGACCGGTGCCGGGAGCCGATCGATGAGGTTCGTGTCGAGCGCGCCGTCGCGCACGGCAGGCTCGGCGAGCAGCCGCCGCACGAACGCGAGGTTCGTGTCGACGCCGAGCACGACGGTCTCGGCGAGCGCCGCGTCGAGTCGGTCGAGGGCCTCGGCCCGGTCGGCGCCGTACGCGATGACCTTCGCGAGCATGGGGTCGTAGTCGGCGGTGATGTGCTGCCCGGTGCGGATGCCCGCGTCGACGCGCACGCCCTCGCCGGCAGGTGCCCGCCACTCGAGCAGTTCGCCGACGGACGGCAGGAAGCCGCGCTCGGGCGACTCGGCGTAGACGCGCGCCTCGATGGCGTGACCCGTGAGCCGCACGTCGGCCTGGGCGATGGTGAGCGGCTCCCCGGCCGCGATGCGCAGCTGCTGCTCGACGAGGTCGACGCCCGTCACGAACTCGGTCACGGGGTGCTCGACCTGCAGGCGGGTGTTCATCTCGATGAAGAAGAACTCGTCGGGCGCGGCATCGGACACGAGGAACTCGACGGTGCCCGCCCCCAGGTAGGCGACGCTGCGGGCGGCGTCGCAGGCGGCCTGCCCGATGCGCTCGCGCGTCGCCTCGTCGAGGAGCGGCGACGGCGCCTCCTCGACGACCTTCTGGTGGCGACGCTGCAGCGAGCACTCGCGCTCGCCGAGGTGGATGACGGAGCCGTGGGCATCGGCGAGCACCTGCACCTCGATGTGCCGCGGCCGCTCGATGAGGCGCTCGAGCAGCAGCGTGTCGTCGCCGAACGAGGTGCGGGCGACGCGGCGGGCCGCCGGGATGGCCTCGGCGAGCTCGGCGGCGTCGCGCGCGATCTGCATGCCCTTGCCGCCGCCGCCCGCCGAGGGCTTCACGAGCAGCGGGAAGCCGACCTGCTCCCCCGCGGCGAGCAGCGCCGCGTCATCGAAGTCGGGGTCGGAGACGCCGGGCACGACCGGGACGCCGGATGCCGCGACATGCCGCTTCGCCCGGATCTTGTCGCCCATGACGGCGAGCGCCTCATCGCCCGGCCCGATGAAGACGATGCCGGCCGCTCGGCAGGCCTCGGCGAACCCGGCGTGCTCGGAGAGGAATCCGTAGCCCGGGTGCACGGCCTGCGCGCCGGTCTCGAGTGCGGCGGCGACCAGCTTCGCCGGGTCGAGGTAGCTCTGTGCGGCGGGCGCCGGTCCGATGCGCACGGCCTCGTCGGCCAGCTGCACGTGCGGGGCATCGGCGTCGGCGTCGGAGAAGACCGCGATCGAGCGGATGCCGAGACCACGCAGCGTGCGGATGACCCGCACGGCGATCTCGCCGCGGTTGGCGACGAGCACGCGCTCGAAGGGTCGGCTGCCGGCGTCGATCGTGCCCATCTCTCGCGTCATCCGCCTCTCTGCGGGTTCCGCGCGCACCACCTCGGTTAACGCGCACTAACTGAATCCGATGTTAGTGAGGATTAACTGAAATCGCAAGGATGCCGCTGGGCCGGTGCGCCGACCTCATGCTCGAGGCGGCTCATGCGCCCGGCGCAGCGACGACGGTCGGGCCCTCTCGAATGTCAGCGGGCGGTGCGCCGCGGCGATGCCCGCGCGCGACGAGCACCATCAGCCGTTCACGCCTCGGCGTCCGATTCACGAGCGGATGCCACGGTGCCGGTCGTCACCGCCGAGGAGACGGCCCCGACGATCGCCTCGACCCCGTATTCGAAGGCACGATCGACGTCGCCGCCGAGACGGAAGGCGCCGGAGAGCTCCATGCCGATGAAGCCGTGCGCCCAGGCCGTGAAGGTGCGCGCCGCATCGAGCGCGTGCCGCTCGCCCGCGAGATCGGCCGCCGCGGCGAGCACGGGCGCGGCAGCAGCCTCCAGGTGCTCGGGCTCGAGGCGGAGGTCGGACCCCGGACTGAAGACCAGACCGAACGCGACCGGACGGGCCCGCGCGAACCCGCGCACGGCGTGCGCGAGCGCGCGCAGGCGATCGCGCGGATCGGCACCGGCCCCGATCGCGGCCCGCTCAGCGGCATCGCCGAGGTCGCGGAGCGTCTCGTCGGCGACGAGGGCGATGAGCGCGTCGCGGTTGCTCACGCGCTTGTAGAGCGATGGCGCCCGCACGCCCACACGCGTGGCGACGGCCTGCATGGTGAGCCCGTCGAGGCCGTCGAGCTCGAGCAGTGCTCGCCCGGCGCCGACGATCTCGGCGAGGGAGGTTCGATCGGGTGTCGGCATGTGTTCCTCGAATCCATGAAAGCTATTGACCTTAGCCATCATAGCTATGTATCGTAGCCATCGCCAGCACGAACATGAACCTCGAAGACGAAAGACCAGGGCACCCCATGCAACTCGCACCCTCGCTCCACCGCGTCGGCAACGACATCGTCGCCGTCTACCTCGTCGACTCGTCCGACGGCGTCACGCTCATCGACGCGGGCCTCGCCGGGCAGTGGAAGGAGCTGCTCGCCGAACTCGACGCCATGGGTCGCACGATCGACGACGTGCGGGGCGTCGTGCTCACGCACGGCGACGGCGATCACATCGGCTTCGCCGAACGTCTGCGCCGCGACCACGGCGTGCCCGTGTACGTGCACGAGGCCGATGCCGCGCGCGCCCGCGGCGAGGAGTCGAGCAAACCCGAGTGGGGCGGCATGAAGCTCGGCGCGACGGCGAAGTTCCTCTGGTACGCGTTGCGCAAGGACGGCCTGCGCACGACCCCGCTCACCGAGGTCGTCGCCGTGCACGACGGTGACGTGCTCGACCTGCCCGGCGCGCCCGAGATCATCGGCCTGCCCGGCCACTCCCCCGGCAGCATCGCGATCCACGTGCCGTCGGTCGACGCGGTGTTCGTGGGCGACGGGCTCACGACGCGGCACGTGCTCACGGGCGCCGAAGGCCCGCAGCCCGCGCCGTTCACCGACGACCCCGCCGAGGCGCTCGCCTCACTGCACCGCATCGCCGGCCTCGGCGCCACCTGGGTGCTTCCCGGCCACGGCACGCCGTGGCACGGCGGAGTCGAGCAGGCGATCACCGAGGTCGAACGCGCGGCCGCGGCATCCGGAGCCTGAAGCCGAGGCGGGCCCGCGCGACGTCAGAAGCTGCCGATGCCCTTGCCGAGCATCGAGATGCCGATCACGAGCAGCAGCACGGCCATGATGATCGCGTTCTCGCGGGCGAGCCATTCGCGCAGCGCGTCGAGCGGTCCGCGCAGCCGGTCGGCCGCGATGAGATACGCGATCACGGGGATGGCCACGGTGCAGGCCGCGATGATCACGTAGATCGCGATGACGAGCACGATCTCGCCCCCGGCCAGCTGGGCCGCGCCGATCGCCGTGCCGGCTCCGGCGGCCATGATGAGGTTCTTCGGGTTCAGCGCCGAGAGCAGGAACCCGAGCCCGAACGCACCGAAGAAGCTGATCTTGTCGATCGCCTGCATCCACTTGGGCAGCACGGGCTCCTCGCCCTTCTTCGGCCGCTTGCGCCACTGCCCGACGGCGAGCAGGAGCAGCAGCACGCCCAGGACGAGCTGGATGACGCCCTGGATCGGCTTGGACGCATCGGGATCCTCCTCGGGCAGCACCGATGCCAGCGCGGTGAACACGCTGACGGCGATGACGATGCCGATGAGCCAGCCGAGCAGGAAGCCCACGCTGGTGACCCGCGCCTTCGGCGAGAGCAGCATGAGGATCGCCGCGATGATCGGGATCGGGCTGATCGCCACGCCGAGGGCGAGTGGGAGGATTCCGCCGATGGCGCCGTTCATGAAGAGCTCTTCTCTGTCGGGTTGGATGCTGTCGGGTCGCCGGGTGCCGGCGATGTGGTCGATGCGAGCGCCGTGATCGCCGCGCGGTTGGTGTCGAAGATGCGCTCGTCGCCGAGGAGCCCGAGCTGCACGAGGCGGAGCCTGGCCGGCTCGCGCATGCGGCTGAACGACAGCGCCACGTTGCCGCGAGCGAGCCACACCTTGAGCGCCTCGAACGCCTCTGCGCCCGTGACGTCGACGTCGGTGACGGCCTCCATGTCGATGACCAGGTCGTGCACCGGGTCGCCGTCGACCGAGGAGATCGCGCGCTTGACCGCGGAGGTGAAGATGCTGCCGTTCGCGAAGAACAGCGGGGCCGCGAGCCGGATGACGACGACGCCCGGGGCCGTCGTCGTACCGGCCGGAGCGTCTTCGAGCAGGGACTCGCCCGGGTCGCCCGAGCTCTCGAGCACGTCGATCGCGGGGTTCGCGGCCCGCTTGGCGAGGTTGATGAGCGCGAGCGTGAAGGCGACGATGATGCCCGGGATGGACCCGACGAACAGGGTCACGAGGAAGCAGACGGCACCGATCACGAACTCGAAGCGGTCCTTCCTCCAGAGGTCGGCGAACTCGCGGATGCCGAGCAGCGGGATGATCGCGACGCCCACGACCGCGCCGATCGCGGGCGAAGGGATGTCGGCGAGCAGCGCGGTGCCGAAGAGCAGGAGGAGCAGCGTGCCGACGGCGAGCACGAGCGACGGCAGCTGCGTGCGCGAGCGCGCCTGGTCCATCGCGGCGGTGCGCGACGTCGAGGATCCGACGGCGAAGCTGCCCTGCGCACCCGCCGCGATGTTCGAGAGGCCGAAGGCCATGAGGTCGCGGTTGGCGTGGAACGGGTAGCGGTGCTTCTCGGAGTACGACCGCGAGACGAGCAGGCCCTCGGCGGTCGTGACGAGCGTCAGGGCCATGGCCGAGGGGATGAGGAGGAGCCAGGTCGTCCAGTCGAGCATCGGCCAGGTCAACGCGGGCGGGCCGGCGGGCACGTCGCCGAGCACGTCGACCCCCGCGTCGTCGAGGCTCGCGACGACCACGAGCACGGTCGTGAGCACGAGCACCACGAGCGCCCACGGCACGGCACCGAGGAATCGCTTGCCGAGCAGCAGCACGGCGACCGAGACGACCGAGATCGCGAGCGACCAGAGGTTCGTGGTGCCGAGGCCGCTCACGAGGCCGGCGACCTTGTCGACGAACTCGCCGCCGGAGTCGATCTTGACGCCGAGCATCTTGGCGATCTGGCTGACCATGATGTCGAGGGCGAGTCCGCCGACGAACCCGATCAGGATCGGCTTGGAGAGGAAGTTCGCGAGGAATCCGAGCTTGAAGACCGAGAGCAGCACGAACATGACACCGCAGATGACGGCCTGCGCGAGCGCGAGGGTCGCGTAGTCCTCGCTGCCCGCCGCGGCGAGGCCGCCGATCGACGAAGCCACGAGCGCCGCGGCCGCGGCATCCGGTGACGCCACCAGCTGCCGCGACGAGACGACCAGCGCGTAGACGACGGTCGGCACGATCAGTGCGTAGAGACCGGCGGTCGGAGGCAGGCCGGCGATCTGCGCGTAGCCGATGTTCAGCGGGATGGCGATCGCGATCAGGGTCACGCCCGCCGTGAGCTCGGTGACGAGGTTCTTCCTCGTCAATCCGGCCAGTGGTCGCTGCATGCCGCCCCCATCCACGATCGCGTACGGGAACACTCTGGCATGCCCGCGCAGCCGAGAGGAACACGCCCTCCCGTCACATGCGGAACGGCCGTCACGTGCGGAACAGCCGTCACATGCGGAACAGGCCGAATCGCGGTTCGGGCAGCGGCGTGCGGCTCGCCAGCTCGAGCGCCATGGCGAGCACCGTGCGCGTGTCGGCGGGGTCGATGATGCCGTCGTCCCAGAGGCGCGCGGTCGAGTGGTAGGGGCTGCCCTGCGCCTCGTACTGCTCGCGGATTGGGGCCTTGAACGCCTCGGCGGCGGCATCCGACCAGGGTTCGCCCTTGATCGCGAGCTGGTCGCCCTTCACGGTCGAGAGCACGGATGCCGCCTGCTCGCCGCCCATCACGGAGATGCGTGCGTTCGGCCACATCCAGAGGAACCTCGGCGAGTACGCGCGCCCGCACATGGAGTAGTTGCCCGCGCCGAACGAGCCGCCGATCACGACGGTGAGCTTCGGCACGCGGGTGGTGGCGACGGCGGTGACCATCTTCGCGCCGTGCTTGGCGATGCCCCCGGCCTCGGCGTCGCGGCCGACCATGAAGCCCGAGATGTTCTGCAGGAACACGAGCGGGATGCCGCGCTGGTCGCAGAGCTCGATGAAGTGGGCGCCCTTCATGGCCGACTCGCTGAAGAGGACGCCGTTGTTCGCGACGATGCCGACCGGATGGCCGTCGAGGTGCGCGAAGCCCGTGACGAGGGTGTCGCCGTACTCGGGCTTGAACTCGCTGAACTCGCTCGCGTCGACGAGCCGGGCGATGACCTCGTGCACGTCGTAGGGCTGCTGCACGTCGACCGGCACCGCCGCCGTGAGCCCGGCCGGATCCACGACCGGCGGCCGCGGCGCGCGCACGGCCCAGGCCCGCTCACCGGGTGCGGGCAGCGTCGCGACCATGTCGCGCACGAGCTCGAGGGCGTGCTCGTCGTCGTCGGCGAGATGGTCGGTCACGCCGGAGACCCGCGAGTGCAGGTCGCCGCCGCCGAGCTCCTCGGGCGTCACGACCTCGCCGATGGCGGCCTTCACGAGCGGCGGACCGCCGAGGAAGATCGTGCCCTGGTCGCGCACGATCACCGACTCGTCGCTCATGGCCGGCACGTAGGCGCCGCCCGCCGTGCACGAGCCGAGCACGGCCGCGAGCTGCGGGATGCGCAGCGACGAGAGCTGCGCCTGGTTGAAGAAGATGCGGCCGAAGTGCTCGCGGTCGGGGAACACGTCGTCCTGCATGGGCAGGAACGCGCCGCCCGAGTCGACGAGGTAGACGCAGGGCAGGCGGTGCTCGCGGGCGACCTCCTGCGCGCGCAGGTGCTTCTTGACCGTCATCGGGTAGTACGTGCCGCCCTTGACGGTCGCGTCGTTGCAGACCACCACGACGGGCCTGCCGTGCACGAGTCCGACACCCGTGATGATGCCCGCGCCCGGCGTCTGACCGTCGTACATGCCGTCGGCCGCGAGCGGCGAGAGCTCGAGGAACGGACTGCCCTCGTCGAGCAGGCGATCGACGCGGTCGCGCGGCAGCAGTTTGCCGCGTGCGACGTGCCGGTCGCGGGATGCCTCGGGGCCGCCGAGTGCGGCGACGGCGAGGCGTTCGCGCAGCTCGGCGACGAGCGCGCCGTGCGCGGCGACGTTGCCTCGAGCGGCATCGCCCGTGGGATCGACCCTGGTCGTGAGTGTCGGCATCGGCCCTCCGCGTCCGCGCGGCGCGCCCCTTGTGCGTCGTCGCGATTTTCGGTTAGTGTTCACTAACTCGATTTCCCGAGCGTAACGAGCAGGCAGGCGAATGGCAAGCACACCGGCATCGACGGCACCGATCGGGCTCACCGGCGAGCAGCCGTCCGAGCGACCGTCCGAGCCGCTCACCGAGCGCGGCCGGCAGAAGGCCGACCGGCGCGCCGCGATCCTCGCCGCCGCTGCCCGGCTCTTCGCCGAACGCGGCTACGCGGGCGTCACGATCGAAGACCTCGGCGCCGCCGTCGGCGTGAGCGGCCCCGCCGTCTACCGCCATTTCCCGGGCAAGTCCGCCGTGCTCGCCGCGATCCTCGAGGGCGCCAGCAGGTCGCTCCTCGACGGCGCCGACCGCGTGCTCGCCGAGGCGCCCGACGCGGCATCCGCCCTGCGCTCGCTCATCGCCTTCCACGTGGACTTCGCCCTCGCCGACGCCGACGTCATCGTCGTACAGGATCGCGAACTCGAACAGCTCGACCCCGGCGTGCGCCATGAGGTGCGCTCGCTGCAACGCCGCTACGTCGAGCACTGGGTCGCCACCCTCGCAGAGCTCAGGCCCGACCGGGCCGAGGTGGAGCTGCGGTTCCGGGCACACGCCGCCTTCGGACTGCTCAACTCCACACCCCACAGCGCCCCCACCCCCGGGCGCAGACCCGCCGACGGCACCGTCCGCGGCATCCTCGAGGAGATGGCATGGGCGAGCCTCATGTCGTGACCCTGCGCGCGACCCGCGACACGGATCTCGACACCCTGCACCGAATCACGCACGACCACGACGACGACCCCGACGCACCCGACCTCGAACGCCGCACCGTGCGGGCCGACGGTGCGATCGTCGGCCAGATCACGAGCCGGCGCGAGGGCGATGACGCGTTCGTCGCCGTCGAGGCGCTCCCGCCCTCCGCGGGCGACGCCGTGCGCGTGCGCGCGCTGCGCCTGCTCGCCGACACCTTGCCCCGACCCCTGCACGCCCGGGTCGCCGTGGGCGACGAGGCATCCGTCGCCGTGCTCGAACGCTGCGGCTTCCGGCGCGTCGACGACGGCCTCTACCGGCTCGACTGAGCGATCAGCCCGCGTCGGCCGACCCGGGCGCCCGGACGCCGGCGCCCTGGTCGTCGGCGATCTCGCGGATGAGGCGCGCGAGATCGATATCGCGCCCGGTGACGCCACCCGCGTCGTGCGACGAGAGTTCGAAGGCGACGCGTCCCCAGCCGAGCTGCACGTCGGGGTGGTGGTCCAGCTCGTCGGCGACGATCGCGACCGCGTCGAGGAGCCGGACGGCGCTCGCGAAGTCCGCCGTCGCGAAGGTCGCGACGAGCCGGTCGTCGGCGTGCGTGAACCCGGTCGGGGCGAGGTCGGCCGCCGTGTCGGCCGGGGCGAGCGTGCGCTTTGCGTTCATGCTCACATCCTCCTCCTCCGGGAGGGAACTGCAGGAAGAATGATCGACACGCCGCCTCAGCCCGGCCGTCCCGATCGGCGTGTCGCCAGTTCTTCCTGCAGCCTCAGATCATCGTGATCGCCCGGGCCGGATCGCGCAGGATCGCCCCGACGTCGGTCAGGAACCTGGCGCCCTGCTCGCCGTCGACCAGCCGGTGGTCGAACGAGAGGCTCAGCGTCATGACCTCGCGCAGGGCGATCTCGCCCCGGTGCTCCCACGGCTGCCGGCGCACGGCCCCCATCGCGAGGATCGCCGCCTCGCCGGGATTCAGGATCGGCGTGCCCGCGTCGATGCCGAACACCCCGACGTTCGTGATCGAGAGAGTGCCGCCCGAGAGGTCAGCCGGAGGGGTGCGCCCCTCGCGGGCGGTGGCCGCCAGTGCGCCGATCGCGTCGGCGAGCTCGACGAGGGTCAGGCGCTCGGCGCCCTTCACGTTCGGCACGACGAGCCCGCGCTCGGTCGCCGCCGCGATGCCGAGGTTGAGCCCGGCGAACTGCACGATCTCCTGGGCGTCCTCGTCCCATCGCGCGTTGACCTCCGGCGTGCGGCGCACGGCGAGGCACACAGCCTTCGCGACGACCGCGAGCGGCGTGATGCGGTGGCCGGCGAACGCCCGGTCCTCGCGGAGGCTCCGCACGAGGTCCATGCTCGCGGTGACGTCGATCGTGAGGAACTCGGTGACGTGCGGCGCGGTGAAGGCGCTGCGCACCATCGCCGCGGCCGTGTGCTTGCGCACGCCGCGAATGGGGATGCGGGTGTCACCGGTCGCGGCGGGCGCCGACTCCCCGGTCGCGACCTCGGCATCACGAGCGGATGCCGCGACCCGGCCGCCGGCCGCCGCCTCGACGTCGGCGCGCGTGATGAGCCCGCGCTCCCCCGTGCCCTGCACGGCATCGAGGTCGACGCCGAGGTCGTGCGCGAGCTTGCGCACGGGAGGGGTCGAGCGGGGGCGTTCGGGCGACGCGTCGGAAGCAGTGGCGGCGGGTCTCGATACGCGCCCTCCTTCGTCGGGCGCTCCTCGACCGTCGGAACGCTCGGGCGACCGCCGGGCGCGACGCTTCGGACCGCCCTCGTCGCGGGCGCCGTACCCGACGAGGTTCGGGCCGGGCGCGGCATCCGACCCGGCACTCGGAGCGGATGCGGCGGGCGGCGCGGCATGGGCGGCATCCGCCGGCCCCGCGGCATCCGCCCCTGCACCCTCGCCCGTGTCGCACGAGAACAGCGGCTCGCCGACGTTGACCGTCTCGCCCTCGCCGGCGTGCAGCGCCGTGATGACGCCCGCGTACGGCGACGGGAGCTCGACGACGGCCTTGGCGGTCTCGACGTCGGCGATGATCTGGTTCAGCTCGACACGGTCGCCGACGGCGACGCGCCAGGCGACGATCTCGGACTCGGTCAGGCCCTCGCCGAGGTCGGGCAGCGGGAACTCGCGGATCATGCTCACGCCTCCACCCCGCTCAGCGAGTTGGGGCGACCGAGCGCACGGTCGACCCCGTCGAGGATGCGGTCGAGGTCGGGCAGGTGGTGCCGTTCGAGCTTGGCCGGCGGGTACGGGATGTCGTGGCCCGTGATGCGCACGGGCGCGGCCTCGAGGAACTCGAAGCAGCGCTCGGTGATGCTCGCCGCGATCTCGGCGCCGAGTCCGACCTGCTGCCCGGCCTCGTGCGTGATCACCAGCCGCCCGGTTCTGCGCACCGACGCCGCGACGGTGGTGAGATCCATGGGTGAAAGCGATCGCAGGTCGATGACCTCGATCGAGACGCCGTCCTCCTCGGCGGCGATGGCGGCGTCGCGCGCGGTCTGCACGAGCGCACCGTAGGTCACGAGCGTGACGTCGGTTCCGGATGCCACGACCGAGGCGACCCCGAGCGGCTTCGCGTCGGCGAGGCTGGCGGTCTCGTCGACCTCGCCCTTCACGTGGTAGCGGCGCTTGGGCTCGAAGAAGAGCACCGGGTCGTCGCTCGCGATGGCCTGCTGGATCATGACGTACGCGTCGGCCGCATCGGAGCAGGCGACGACGCGCAGGCCGGCCGTGTGCGCGAAGTACGCCTCTGGCGACTCGGAGTGGTGCTCGGCCGCGCCGATGCCGCCGCCGAACGGCACCCGGATGGTGATCGGCATGCGCACGTTGCCGCGCGAGCGGTAGTGCAGCTTCGCGACCTGGGCGACGATCTGGTCGAAGCCGGGGTAGATGAACCCGTCGAACTGGATCTCGACGACCGGCCGGTAGCCGCGGTACGCGAGCCCGACCGCCGTGCCGACGATGCCCGCCTCCGAGAGCGGCGTGTCGACGACGCGGTGCGCCCCGAACTCGGCCTTGAGGCCGTCGGTGATGCGGAACACGCCGCCGAGCGTGCCGATGTCCTCGCCCATGAGCACGACCTTGTCGTCGCCGGCGAGCGAGCGGCGGAGGCCGGCGTTCAGGGCGCCTCCGAGGGTGAGCGTGGTCATCGCGCGCCTCCCTCGGCCGACGGATCCGCATCCTCGAACTGCGCGAGGTAGCGCGTGTAGTGCTCGCGCTGGCGGTCGAGGTGCGCGTTCGGCTCGGCGTAGACGTGGTCGAACACGGTCAGGGGCTCGGGGTCGGCGATCGAGGTGATCGCCGCGCGCAGGTCGGCGGCCATGCGGTCTGCCTGCTCGGTCGCCTCGCGTTCGAGCGCCTCGACATCGGCTCCGGATGCCGCGAGCAACGCCCTGACCCTCGCGATCGGGTCCCGATCGCGCCAGGCCGCGAGCTCGTCCTCACCGCGGTAGCGCTTGGGGTCGTCGGCCGTCGTGTGCGGCCCCATGCGGTAGGTGACGGCCTCGATGAAGGTCGGCCCCTCGCCGCGGCGGGCGCGGTCGAGCGCCATGCGCGTGGTCGCCATGACCGCGAGCACGTCGTTGCCGTCGACGCGCACGCCCGGGATGCCGAATCCGTCGGCGCGCCGTGCAAGCGGCTGCTTGGACTGCAGGCCGACGGGCTCGGAGATGGCCCACTGGTTGTTCTGGCAGAAGAAGACGACGGGCGCGTCGAAGCTCGCCGCGAACACGAGGGCCTCGTTGACGTCGCCCTCGCTCGTGGCCCCGTCGCCGAAGTAGGCCACGGCCGCGGCATCCGTGCCGTCCCACCTGGCGCCCATGGCCCAGCCGGTCGCGTGCAGCGCCTGGGCGCCGATGATGATCTGGGGCACGGCCATGCCGTGCTCGTACGGGTTCCAGCCGGATGCCGCGGCCCCGCGCCAGACGCGCAGCAGGTCGGCCGGGCCGACGCCGCGAACCCACGCCACGGCGTGCTCGCGGTAGCTCGTGAACGCGAAGTCGTCGTCACGGAGGGCGCGGGCGGAGCCGATCTGCGCGGCCTCCTGGCCGGCGAGCGGCGGCCAGAGGCCGAGTTCGCCCTGCCGCTGCAGCGCGGTCGCCTCGGTGTCGAGGCGGCGCACGACGGACATGTCGAGGTGGAGCGCCGCGAGGGCGTCGAGGTCGATGTCGGCGACCCAGCGGTCGAGCTCGGGGTCGTGGCGTCGCTCGCCCGTGGAGCCGATGAGCTGCACGAACTCGTCGGGCCGGGTCAGGAGCCCGGTGGCATGTCGGTCGGATGTGGTCATCGCAGGATCCTCGCGCTCGGCGGCCGCCTCGTGAGCAGCCGCACCCGGCGGCGTTGCCGGATACCCGGAGACTACGTCGAGAACGCACAGCGCTCAAGCATCGACGAATGTGTTGAGCATGTTGCTCAATCAGGTCGCCTGTTCTGGTGCTATCGTGTGGCGGTATGACCGCCTACGACGACGTGGACCGCGCCCTCCTGCTCGCCCTCGGCACGGATCCGCGCGCGACCGTCGTGGCCCTCGCCGATCGCCTCCGCCTCTCGCGCAACACCGTGCAGGCGCGCATGGCCCGGCTCGAGGCATCCGGCGCCTTCCTCTCGTTCGAGCGCAGCATCGATCCGACGCCGCTCGGGTTCCCGCTCGAGGCGTTCATCTCGGTGCACGTGCGGCAGCGGCAGCTGGGCGAAGTCGTCGAGGAGCTCCGCGGAATCCCAGAGGTCATCCAGGCACACGGCCTCTCGGGCGCGGTCGACCTGCTCGTGCGGGTCGTCTGCCGCGACGCGCACGACCTGTTCCGCATCGACGGCGAGATCCTCGCCATCGACGGCGTCGAGCGCACCGAGACCTCGCTCGCGATGGGCGAGCTCATCCCGTATCGGCTCGGGCCGCTGCTCGAGGACTGAGCAGCCGACTGCCCCGCGCCGGTCAGAGCCAGCCGTTGTCCTCGGCGATGCGCGCGGCATCCGCCCGGTTGCGCCCCTCGGTCTTGCCGATCGCGCTCGAGAGGTGGTTGCGCACGGTGCCCTCCGAGAGGTGCAGCATGCGGGCGATGTCGGCGATCGAGCCGCCCGTGCGTGCCACCGAGAGCACGTCGGTCTCGCGCTCGGTGAGCGGTGAGTCGCCCTGCGCGAGCGACTCGGCTGCGAGCGCGGGGTCGACGACGCGCAGTCCCTGCGACACCCGGCGCACGGCATCGGCCAGCTGCGCGGCGGGCGTGTCCTTCACGACGAAGCCGGCCGCACCCGCCTGCATCGCGCGCTTGAGGTAGCCCGGCCGGCCGAACGTGGTCACGATGATGACGCGGCAGGCCGGCATCGCCCGTCGCAGTTCGGCCGCCGCGGCGATGCCGTCGATGCCGGGCATCTCGATGTCGAGCATGGCCACGTCGGGAGCGGATGTCTGCGCTGCCGCGACGACCTCGTCGCCGCGCCCGACCTCGGCGACGACCTCGATGTCGGGCTCCAGCCCGAGCAGGGCCGACAGGGCCCCGCGCACGAGCGCCTGGTCGTCGGCGATGAGCAGGCGGATCACAGCGTCACCTTCAGCGCGAAGCCGCCGAGCTCGCTGCGTCCGATCGACATCGTGCCGCCCGCCGCCTCGACGCGTTCGCGAAGTCCGGCCAGGCCGCTCGAGTCGCCGGCCGCCGCCGTCGGACCCCGCCCGTCGTCGGCGATCTCGACGATGCCCGGCGCCAGCAGCACCCGGCACCTGGCCGCCCCCGAATGGCGGATCACGTTCGTGACCCCCTCGCGCACGACCCAGCCGGCGAGCTCGCGACGACGTTCGGGCACGGCATCCGTCGACTGCGGCAGTTCGGCGACGATGCCTGCGGCGTCCAGCGCCGACCTGGCGGCGACGAGTTCGGTGCTCACGTTGACCCCGCGGAACCCCGCGACCGTCGCGCGCACGTCGGCCATCGCACCGCGCGCCAGCTGCTCCACCTCGCCGATCTCGGCCCGCGCCCGCACCGGATCCGCCTCGACGAGTCGACCGGCGAGCTCGGCCTTCACCGTGATGACCGTGAGCGAGTGGCCGAGGATGTCGTGCAGGTCGCGGGCGACCCGACCGCGCTCGCGCTCGACGGCCATCGTCTCGAGCTGCGCCTGGGTGGCCCGCAGCTGGTTCATGGCGGCGAGCGTGCGGGCGAACGCCGCCATCATGAGCGAGATCGAGACGATGATCGCGGGCGTCGTGAGGATGAAGTCGTGCCAGCCGTCGGCGAGGTAGGCGAGCAGCAGGGCGAGGGCGCCGAGCGCGACGATGGTGGTCCAGGTCTCGCGCCACGGCAGCACGCTCATCGCGATGAGCACGCCGACGTAGGTCCAGGTGACGTAGACATCCCAGCCGAGCCACGGCGCGAGCGTGAACGAGAGCGCGAACAGCGCCGCGACGAGCAGGAGGCGCCGCCGGAGCCTGAGGGTCCAGGCGATCGGCGGCGCCACCATGAACGCGGCCCCGAAGACGACCACGAGCGCGAGGCCGGTCACGGCGGAGAACGTGGACGTCGCCGTCTCGAGCACGGACTCGCCGACGCTGATCAGCCAGAGCAGCGAGATCCCGGCTCCGAAGTACCAGCTCCGCGCGCCGCGCGAGACGAGCACCGACGGGAAGCTCACGAGCGGCCCGTCGGCGGAGGCGGGCATGATCGGCCATCTCGGGCCGGAGAGGGGCATGTCGATGCTCGTGTCGTGCACGTGTCTCACCTTAGAACGGGGGCGGGCCGGGACATCCGCTCGACTCGGACTCATCGGCGGGGATCAGACCCGCTTGGTGTCCCGTCGGAACGCCCACGCGGTGCCGACGATGAAGATCGCGAGCCAGGCGATCGCGTTGGCGAACCAGAGCAGGTCGACGCCCTCCCCGGTCAGCGGGGCTCGGGCGATCTGGCCGATGCCGTACACGGGCGTGAATGCGGCGATGTCCTGCAGCACGGGCGCCATCGAGTCGATCGGGTAGAAGAGCCCGCCGATGAAGCTCAGGAACACGACGACCAGGCTGGTGACCTGCGCGGTGTTCTCGCCGGGCACGAGGTAGCCGACGAGCAGGCCGAGCGCGGTGAAGATGGCGGAGCCGAGCAGCCAGGCGGCGAGGCCCGAGAGGATCCACTGCTCCGGCGACATGCGGATGCCGGTGAGCGCCCCCGCGATGAACGTCGCACCGACGGCGAGGAGGCCGAGCACCATACCGGCGATCACCTTCGTGGCCACGCCCGCGATCGGATGCAGCGGGGTCAGCCGCAACTGGCGGCTCCACCCCTGCGCGCGCTCGATCGAGACCGCACTGCCCGCCGCCGTCGCCGACATGATCGCGCCGTAGACCGCCATCGACACCATGAGGTACGCCGCGACCGAGAGGCCGCCGTCGGCGACCGGAACGTCGGTCAGGGCGATGTCGCGGTTCGGGTACCCGATGAGCAGGTACATCGCGACCGGGAAGAGCACGGTGAAGAACAGGGTGCGCCGGTTGCGGAGCTTGCGCTTGAGCTCGATGCCGAGGAACGTCAGGTTGAAGCCGCCGAACGGCGGCACGCGCCGTTCGAGGCTGACCCGGTCGGTGCGGGCGCCGGTCGTGCCGGTCGGGGTCATGGTGCCGGTGGTGGTGCCGGTGGTGGTGCTCATGGTCAGTGCTTCCCTTCGGAGGTGAGGGCGATGAAGGCGTTCTCGAGGTTCTGGCCGGTGATCTCGACGTCGCGCGCGTCCGTCGTGGTCAGCAGGTGGCGGGCGACGGCGTCGGAGTCGCGGGTGACGAGCGCGTACCGCTCCCCCTGCGCCTCGACGGAGTCGACGCCGGGCAGGGCGGCGAGGGCGACGGCGTCGGCGCCCGGGATCGTGGCATGCACGGTTCGACCGGCCGCGAGGTTCTTGATCTCGGCGGCGGTGCCGTCGGCGACGATGCTCCCCTGGCGCATGAGCACGATGCGGTCGGCGTAGGCGTCGGCCTCGTCGAGGTAGTGCGTGGCGAAGAGCACGGTGCGCCCGCGCGCGGCATCCGCTCGGATCGCGTTCCAGAAGTCGCGGCGGCCCTCGACGTCCATGCCCGTGGTGGGCTCGTCGAGGATGAGCAGGCCGGGGTCGCTCAGCAGCGCCATCGCGAATCGCAGGCGCTGCTGCTGGCCGCCGGAGCAGAGGCCGACCATGCGGTCGCCGATCTCGCGGATGCCGGCGCGCTCGAGCACCTCGTCGACCGGGCGGGTGTCGGCGAAGAGGCTCGCGGTGAGCGCGAGGGTCTCGCGCACGGTGAGGTCCTTCAGCAGGCCGCCGGTCTGCAGCACGGCCGACACGAAGCCCTGCGCCACGGCGGCACGCGGGCTGCGGCCGAAGACCTCCACGCTGCCGGCATCGGGCGAGGAGAGGCCGAGGATGAGGTCGATCGTCGAGGTCTTGCCGGCGCCGTTCGGACCGAGGAAGGCCACGATCTCGCCGGGCGCGACCTGCAGGTCGACGCCGTCCACGGCCTGCACCCGGCCGAAGCGCTTCGTGATGCCGCGCACGTCGATCGCGAGCAGGTCGGTCGAGGGGGCGGATGCCGCGGGCTGCGCGGTCGCGGTGGTGATGGGTTCTGTCGTTGGCATGTCTCCATGCTCGGCGCGATGCTCCGCCGGGCCCTCACACCCGCGTCACGACCTGCCCGTGACATTCGTCATGGACCTGCTCTGGGCACGCTCTGGGCAGGCTCTGGGCACGCTCTGGGCAGGCTCTGGGAAGACTCTGCCGCAGCATGCAAAGAACATGTTGCAAAGAAACACTTGCAAACCTCTCTTTGCAGCAGTACCTTTGCATCATGTCAGCGAACGAACCCCGAGACCTCTCGAAGGAGCCGAGCAGCACGCGGCACCCCGGCATCGACCACGTGCTGCCGTCGGCGAGCCTGAAGTCGCTCGCGCACCCGCTCCGCGTGCGCATCTACGACGAGCTGTCGGCCTACGGGCCGCTCACCGCGAGCGGGCTCGGCGAGCGACTGGGCGAATCCAGCGGCTCGACGAGCTACCACCTGCGCCAGCTCGAGCGAGCCGGCTTCGTGCGTGAGGACACCACGCGCGGCAAGGGCCGCGAGCGCTGGTGGGAGCGCACGCCGGGGTCGATCGCGATCCCCGATGCGCGTTCGCTGCCGCCGGGCAGCGCCGACCGACTCGCGGTCAAGCTCGTCGAAGACGAGTGGTTCCGCACCCGCGAGCAGAACTTCCGCGAGTACGTCGCCGAGGGCGAGCATGTGTTCGGCGAGGACTGGCTCGACATCGCCACGAGCGACACCATCAACCTGCGCCTGACGCCAGACCAGCTCGCCGGGCTCGTGGCCGACATCGACGTGGTGCTCAAGAAGTACATCGACGCGCACAAGCGCACACCTTCGCCCGGCTCATGGCCGGTGCAGATCCACGTCAACGCCTTCCCGCTCGTGCGGGGCGAGGCGACCGAAGCATCATCGGAACGAGACACGAAGGAGCCGTGACATGACCAGCATGACGCTCTCCCCCGCATCCGGAGCGCTCGCCGCGTTCGCCGTGCGAAGCGGCCTCAAGGTCGCCGAATGGGGCCTGCGCCGGGCGAACCGCCGCACCGACCGCGACCGCCTGCAGCGCCGGGTCGAGGCCCACGCCCTCGCCGAGGCGGCCCTGGCCGAACGCGACGCGATGATCCGCAGCAGTTCCACCCAGCTGTACTGACGCCCTCAGCGCAGGCTCAGCGGCTGAGCACCCGATCGTTCGCGAGTGCGCGCGCGTACCCGAGGGCGTTGCCGAGCGCATTCGGATGGAAGTTCGCCGCCGCGAGCAGGTTCGACGGATCGAAGGCGATGTAGGGCAGGCGCGAGCCGATGCCGTGGCCGGCGAACTCCTGCGTGACGTCGACGAGGGTGACGCGCGGGTTCCCGGTCGCCGCCACCGCCCCCGCGATCACGGCGTTCAGCCCGTCGCTCGCGGTGTTGACGAGGTCGCCGAGCGGGGCGGCACCCGGATTGAAGAGGCGCGGGTAGTTCAGCACGACGACCTTCGCGTTCGGGAGCGTGGCGGCGATCGTCGAATACAGCCCGACGAGTTGCGGACCGAGCGCCGCGAGCTTGGCCGCGCTCACCGCGAGGGCGGACCTGCACGGGTCGACGGCCGGGTCGGGATTCACCGCGCATGCGGCGAGCACGTCGTTGGAGCCGGCGTCGATGCCGCCGACCGTGAGGGTGACGAGCTTCGTCTGGGGGCTCACGCCCGCCAACTGGGCCGCGGTGGCGGCGACGGTGGCGCCGGAGCACGCCCTGTTCTCGGTGAGACGGTAGAGGCTGACCACCGCGGCGAGGGTCGGATACCCCGTGTAGCGACTCTGCTTGCAGGCATCGGACCGGTACGGCGGTGCGCCCTGACCGGCGGTGAACGAATCGCCGAGGGCGACGTAGCCGCGCGCGGGCGGCGACCAGCCGGTCGCGCCGCCGGATGCGGCGCCCGACGTGGCCGCGGTCGGCAGCGCCGACGCGGGTGTCGCGGCGATGCCGGCGACGAGTGCGGTCGAGATCAACGCGAGGGCGCCGAGACGAAACGGGAGCCCTCCTCTAAGGTGAGCATTCTTCATCATGGGCGCACCGTACGCCCGAACTCCGGGCCCGGCCATCCCCCACTTCAGGGCGCCGCGTCAGGCGGAACGACGGATGCCCCGCCCGAACGAATTCGGGCGGGGCATCCGCGTTGCGACAGGGTGACTACGCGTCGGCGCCCTCTGCGGGCTCCTCCGTGTGCGTGCCGGAGGTCTCGCGACCCTCGGTGTCGGCCTCGTCGGCGATGACCGGGGCGAGCGAGAGCTTGCCGCGGTCGTCGATCTTCGTGATCTCGACGAGGATCTTCTGGCCGACGCCGAGCACGTCTTCGACGTTCTCGACGCGCTTGCCACCGGCGAGCTTGCGCACCTCGCTGATGTGCAGCAGGCCGTCCTTGCCCGGGAGCAGCGAGACGAACGCACCGAACGCCGCGATCTTGACGACGGTTCCGAGGAACTGCTCGCCGACCTCGGGGTTGGTCGGGTTCGCGATCGCGTTGACCTGGGCGCGAGCGGCCTCGGCCGACGGACCGTCGACCGCGCCGATGTAGACGGTGCCGTCCTCTTCGATCGAGATGTCGGCGCCGGTCTCGTCCTGGATGGCGTTGATCGTCTTGCCCTTCGGGCCGATCAGCTCGCCGATCTTGTCGACGGGGATCTGCACCGAGATCACGCGGGGCGCGGTCGGGGCCATCTCGTCGGGCGCGTCGATGGCGGCGTTCAGCACGGCGAGGATCGTCGTGCGCGCCTCCTTCGCCTGCGTCAGCGCGCCGGCGAGCACCGAAGCGGGGATGCCGTCGAGCTTGGTGTCGAGCTGGATCGCCGTGACGAACTCGCTCGTGCCGGCGACCTTGAAGTCCATGTCGCCGAGCGCGTCTTCGGCACCGAGGATGTCGGTGAGGGCCGCGTAGCGCGTCTCGCCGTTCACGGTGTCGGAGATCAGGCCCATCGCGATGCCCGCGACGGGAGCGCGCAGCGGCACACCGGCGTTGAGCAGCGACAGCGTCGAGGCGCAGACCGAGCCCATCGACGTGGAGCCGTTGGAGCCGAGCGCCTCGGAGACCTGGCGGATCGCGTAGGGGAACTCGTCGCGCGTGGGCAGCACCGGCACGAGGGCGCGCTCGGCGAGTGCGCCGTGCCCGATCTCGCGACGCTTCGGCGACCCCACGCGGCCGGTCTCACCGGTCGAGTAGGGCGGGAAGTTGTAGTTGTGCATGTAGCGCTTCTTGGTGACCGGGCTCAGCGAGTCGATCGACTGCTCGAGCTTCAGCATGTTCAGCGTGGTGATGCCCAGGATCTGGGTCTCGCCGCGCTGGAAGATGGCCGAGCCGTGCACGCGGGGCACGACCTGCACCTCGGCGTCGAGCGGGCGGATGTCGGCCAGGCCGCGGCCGTCGATGCGAACGCCCTCTTCGAGGACGCGCGAGCGCACGACGTGCTTGGTGGCCGACTTGTAGGCGGCCGACACCTCGGCGATCGCGGACTCGGGGAGCTCCCCGGCCTCGATCTTCGCGATGACGTGCTCCTTCACGCGCGCCTTGAGGGCGTCGTCGGCGTCTTGGCGCTCGACCTTGCCGGCGATCTTGTAGACGTCCTTGAGCTCTTCACCGGCGAACGCCTCGACGACGTCCTTGGTGGCGGGCTGGTAGGGCGGGAACGTCGGGTAGTCGGCGGTGGGCTTGGCCGCGGTGGCCGCGACCTTCTCCTGCGCCTCGACGAGCTGCTTGATGAAGGGCTTCGAGGCCTCGATGCCCTGCGCGATGACGGCCTCGTCGGGCTTGACCGCGCCGGCCTGGATGAGGTTCCAGGCGTTGTCGGTCGCCTCGGCCTCGATCATCATGATCGCGACATCCTGCGAGCCGTCGTCCTCGGTCACGACGCGACCGGCGACGACCATGCTGAACACGGCGTCTTCGAGCTGCGAGTGCTTCGGGAACGCGACCCACTGGCCGTCGATGAGCGCGACGCGCACACCCGCGACCGGGCCCGAGAAGGGCAGGCCCGAGAGCTGCGTCGAGAGCGACGCGGCGTTGATGGCGAGCACGTCGTAGAGCTCGTCGGGCTCGATGGCGAGCACGGTCACGACGACCTGGACCTCGTTGCGCAGGCCCTCGACGAACGAGGGGCGCAGGGGGCGGTCGATGAGACGGCAGGTGAGGATCGCCTCGGTCGAGGGGCGGCCCTCGCGACGGAAGAACGAGCCCGGGATGCGGCCCGCGGCGTACATGCGCTCTTCGACGTCGATCGTGAGCGGGAAGAAGTCGAAGTGGTCCTTCGGCTGCTTGGAGACGGACGTCGCCGAGAGCAGCATGGTCTCTTCGTCGATGTAGGCGACGGCCGAGCCCTGCGCCTGCTGCGCAAGACGGCCGGTTTCGAACCGGATGGTGCGGGTGCCGAACTTGCCATTGTCGATGACGGCTTCGGCGAACGTGATTTCAGGACCTTCCAAGAGGTCTCTCTCCTTTGTTTTTCGTCGCACCCCGTATGGGCGCGACTCGTACATCGGAGCAGGAACAGGCAATACGAATCGCATCAGGACGATGCATTCACGCTGGCCACCAGTAGAAGTCCACCATTCGAATCGGGCACTTCTCGCTCGATTGGTGATCCACCACAGGGGACCAGCTTCCTGCCGGCCTGCTCCATCGGCGGCCGATGTTCGCCGCGCACCTGCGCGGCAGCCCGTCGGCAACCTCGCTCAGCCTAGCAGAGGCCGTGTTTTTCGCCTGTGAACAGCGGATGTCGCGCCGTCGGCGCTCCCGGTCGACGCGGGCTCAGGGCGCAGCACCGGACGCAGCTCCGGTCGCTTCGGCTCGCGCCCGTCGCCCGCGGTGCGCCCGCGCAGCCGCCTGGCGATCCAGGGCGTGGCGTGGCGCGCGATCCACGCCAGGTCGCCGACCTGACGGTCGAGCGCCTCGTCCGGCTCGTCGTGCGCGGACTGCTCGAGCGCGCCGAGCGCGGCGGCATCCGGGACCCCCAGCACGCGCGCCGCGGCGTAGGCGAGCGCGCGGTGGCCGGCGGAGTTCAGGTGCACGCGGTCCTCGGCCCACATGGCCTTGGCCGTGAGCTCCGGCAGCTCCCCGACGTCGAGCAGGATCGCGCCGGTGTCCTGCGCGATGCCGCGCAGGCGATCGGCGAAGGCCGCGAACCGCGACGCGTACAGCCGGGACGCGGGCCGCTTCGGCATGAACGGCGTCACGAGCAGCACGTCGGCGCCGGCCGCGCGCAGGGCCGCGACGGACGCCGCGAGCCGGTCGGCGAGCCCGTGCACGTCGGGGTGCGCGCCCACGAGGTCGTTGGCGCCGATGAACACGCTCACGAGGTCGGCGCCCATGGCGGCGGCCAGCGGCATCTGCGTCTCGACGGCATCGGCCACCTTGCGGCTGCGCACGGCGACGTTCGCGTACGAGACCCGGTCGCCGTGCGGACTCGCGAGGGCGAGCAGCATCGCGAGCCGGTCGGCCCAGCCGCGGTACTCCCCCGCGGCCATGCGCGAGGTGTCGCAGAGGCCCTCGCTCAGCGAGTCGCCGACGGCGACGTACCGCTGCCAGCGCGGCGGGGCGAGCGGGGCGGATGCCGCGGGCGGGCGATGCCCGACCGGTCGACCGGTCGGCCCGGTGCCCTCGACCGCCCGCTCGTAGTGGCCGAGCAGCTCGTCGCCGAGCACGTCCCAGCCGCGCCCGGCGACGGCCTCGCGGGCGCGTTCGGCGAAGGCGCGCCGCTTGGCGTCGTCGCCGACGAGGTCGGTCACGCGGGCACGGAACTCGGCCAGGTCGCCCGGCCGGTACAGCCAGCCGTCGATGCTGCTCTCGACGAGGTCGAGCGGGCCGCCCCGCCCCACGGCGACGACCGGCACGCCGCTCGCGAGCGCCTCCTGCACGGTCTGGCAGAAGGTCTCGTTCTCGCCGGGGTGCACGAACACGTCGAAGCCGGCCATGGCCTCGGCGAGCGCGTCACCGCCCAGGAATCCGGTGAACGTCGCGTTCGGCAGCATCCGCTCGAGCACGGGGCGCGACGGACCGTCGCCGACGATGACGAGCCGCGTGCGCGGCAGGCCGGCCAGCGCCCTGAGGTCCTCGACCTGCTTCTCGGGGGCGAGCCTGCCGACGTAGCCGACGACGACCTCGCCGGGTGCCGCACCGGCCACCTCGCGCCGCCAGCGTTCGGTGCGACGTGCAGGGGCGAACCGCTCGGTGTCCACGCCCCTGCGCCAGAGTTCGATGCGGGCGGGGTCGACGTCGAGCGAGATGAGGCGCTCGATCGCCGACGTCGAGGGTGCGAGCGTGACGGTGGCGCGCTGATGCAGCCGCGAGAGGTGCCTGGCGAGCGCCGGCGCGGCCCCCGGAATGCCGTAGCGCTCGGCGTAGCCCGGCACGTCGGTCTGGTAGACGGCGACAGAGGGCACCCCGAGCGCCTCGGCGGCGGCGATGCCGCGCCATCCGAGCACGAACGGGCTCGCGAGGTGCACCACCTCGGTGCCGTGCTCGCGCAGCAGGCCGGTCAACCGGTGGGCCCCGGCGAGCGCGACGCGCACATCGGGGTAGCTCGGCAGCGGAACCGACGGCACGAACGCCGTGCGGGCGCCGTGCAGCGCCGCGTCGAGCCCGCCTCCCCGACCGGGATCGGCGATGCCCGAGCGGGGCGCGATCACGAGCGCGTCGTGCCCGCGCCGCTCGAGGTGGCGCAGCACCTGCAGCAGGGAGTGCGTCACGCCGTTCATGTGCGGGAGGAACGATTCTGCGAGGAGTGCGACCTTCACGCTCCCAGCGTGACGGCTGGTCGGACGGGATCTCCGCGATCCGGGGCGGCATCGCCCAACGTTCACCTGCCGGTCGCGATCGGTTGGCGAACGCGACGTCTGGACGATGGCTATACACGTGTGTAACATCCGATACATGCGTATAGCCGAGGCTCCGCCGAACGACCTCACGACCCGCGCGCGCCTGCGCGATGCCGCGATCGAGTGCTTCGCGGCAGAGGGCTTCACCGCATCGGTGCGCTCCATCGCCGCCCGCGCCGGAGTCAGCGCCGGCCTCATCCGCCACCACTTCGGCTCGAAGGACGCGTTGCGCGCCGAATGCGACGAGGTCGTGCTCGCGCGGCACCGCGCCCTCAAGGTCGACGGCATCGGCGCCCCGGCGACCGCGATGGCCCAACTCGCCGAGGCCGACGAGCACGGTGCGCTGCTCGTCTACATCCTGCGCAGCGTGCAGGACGGCAGCGCTGCGGGCACCGCCTTCATCGAGCGCATGATCGCCGACGCGCTCGCCTACTCCGAGAACGCGGTCGCCGCCGGCATCCTTCGACCGAGCCTCGATCCCGAAGGCCGCGCACGACTACTCGTGACCAATTCGATCGGCGGGCTCATCGTGCAGCTCTCGATGCATCCCGAGATCTCGCTCACCGACTTCAAGGCCGTGCTCCAGACGACGTTCGACGCGATCGCCCTGCCGTCGATCGAGCTCTACACGTACGGCGTCTTCGCCGACGGCACCTACCTCGAGGAGTACCTGGAATTCATCGGGGATCAGTCAGGAAGAGAGTGACATGAACGCACCATCCACCCCGGCGATCGAGGTCGTCGGCCTCGTCAAGCGCTTCGGCGCCGTCACCGCCCTCGACGGGCTCGACCTCCGCGTCGAGCAGGGCCAGGTCATGGGCTTCCTCGGGCCGAACGGCTCGGGCAAGTCCACGACGATCCGCATCCTGCTCGGCATCGCCAGGGCGGATGCCGGCAGCGCGCGCCTGCTCGGCGGCGATCCGTGGCGCGACGCCGTCGAACTGCACCGGCGCATCGCCTACGTGCCGGGCGACGTGAACCTCTGGCCGAACCTCACCGGCGGTCAGGCCATCGACGTCCTGTCGCGCCTGCGCGGCGGAGTCGACCGCGCCCGGCGCGACGCCCTCGTCGAGCGCTTCGACCTCGACCCCTCCAAGAAGGCGCGAACCTACTCGAAGGGCAACCGGCAGAAGGTCGCGCTCGTGGCCGCCCTGGCCTCCGACGCCGAGCTGCTCATCCTCGACGAGCCCACGTCGGGCCTCGACCCCCTCATGGAGGGCGTGTTCACCGACACCGTGCGCGACCTCACGCACGAGGGGCGCAGCGTGCTGCTGTCGAGCCACATCTTCGCCGAGGTCGAGAAGCTCTGCGACCAGGTCACGATCATCCGCGCCGGCCGCACGGTCGAGGCGGGGTCGCTCGCCGACCTGCGTCACCTGCACCGCACCTCGGTCTCGGTCGTGCTGCCCGGCGGCGCCGGCACGCTCGCCGAGCGCACCGACCTGCACGACCTCGCGGCCGACGGCGAGCATGTGAGCTTCACGGTCGACGACGCCGACCTCGGCCCCGTGCTGGTCGAGCTCGCGGCGCGCTCGCCCCGATCACTCGTCTCGACCCCGCCCTCGCTGGAAGACCTCTTCCTGCGCCACTACGGCATCGACCTGCCCGCCGACGAGGCGGTGAGCGCCTCATGACGACGCTCGCGCCCGCGCGCCCCACGGCGTCGACGCCGGGGCGCACCGCACCGGTCGCCTCGTTCGCCGGTTTCCCCGACCTCACCGCCTTCGTGCTCCGCCGCAACTGGCTGCGCCTCACGCTCTGGGTCGTGGTGCTCGTCGCCATGGTCGCGATGGTCTTCGAGTCGCAGCGCGTCGCGTTCCCGACGCAGGAGTCCCGCGACGCGTACGCGGCCGTCGCGAACACGCCGGCGGTCGCGGCGCTCACCGGCCTGCCCTACGGCGCCGGCACGCTCGGCGGCATCCTGAACATCAAGATCTGGATGACGCTCGCCGTGTCGATCGGCTTCGCCTCGATCTTCCTCGTGACCCGCAACGGTCGCGCCGAGGAGGAGAACGGCCGCACCGAGCTCGTGCGCGCCGGCGCCGTCGGCCACCACGCCTACAGCCTGGCGAACCAGCTCGTCGTCGGCGGGCTCAGCGTCGTGATCGGCCTGCTCATCGGCCTCACCTGCATCGCGCTCGGCCTGCCCGCCGAGGGATCGCTCGCCATGGGCGCCTCGATCGCGGGCGTCGGCATCGCGTTCCTCGGCATCGCCGCGGTCGCGGGCCAGCTCACCTCGACGAGCCGCGCGGCCAACTCGCTCGCCGCGATCGTGCTCGGGGTCTCGTACCTCCTGCGCGCGGTCGCCGACGTGCAGGCCGAGGGCGACACCCCGAGTCCGCTGAGCTGGGCCTCGCCCATCGGCTGGGCGCAGAACATGCGCTCGTTCGGCGAGAACACCTGGTGGCCGCTGCTGCTGCTCGTCGGCCTCGGCGTCGGCGGATGCCTCGTGGCCGGCGCCGTCGAGTCGCGACGCGACGTCGGCGCGGGCGTGCTGCCCGACCGTCCGGGGCCCGCACGGGCGAGCCGGTCGCTCACGAGCACGCTCGGCCTCGCCGTGCGCCTGCAGCGCGGACCCATGATCGGCTGGCTCATCGGCGGCATGGTCGGCGGCGCGTTCTCCGGCGGGGTCGCGAACGCCATGGCCGACCTGCTCGAGCCCGGCAACGCCTTCGCCGAGGCGTTCGCCGGCACCGCGGACTCGATGCTCGACGGCATCGTGGGCCTGTTCGTCATGGCCGCGGCCATGGTCGCCGCCGGGTTCGCCGTGCAGTCGGCGACCACGGTGCGTCTCGAGGAGGCCGCAGGGCGCCTCGAGCCGCAGCTGGCCGGGGCGGTCTCCCGCACCAGGTGGGCGCTCGCGCATCACCTGCTCGCCGTCGGGTGGGGCGTCGTGATCCTCGCGGCATCCGGCCTCGTCTTCGGCATCTCGTATGCCGCGACCTCCTCCGACCCCGATCAGCTCTGGCGCATCTTCTCCGCGTCGCTCGCGTACATCCCGACCCTGTTCGTGCTCACGGGCGTCGCCGTGTTCCTCACCGGGTGGCTGCCGCGGTCGACCGTGCTCGTCTCGTGGATCGTCTACGGCGCGAGTGCCGTCATCGCCATGTTCGGTCCGCTGTTCTCGCTCTCCGAGGAGGCGATCGAGGCGACGCCGTTCGCCGCGACGCCTCGGGTTCCGGGCGTGCCGTTCGAGGCGCTGCCGCTCGTCGTGCTCTCGCTCGTGGCGCTCGCGCTCTGGGCGCTCGGGCTCATGCGGTTCCGGGCACGCGACCTCACGCAAGCCTGACCGAGGCCGGCTGAGCGGAGCCCGCGCACCGGCCGCCCCTAGACTGGGGACATGACTTCCGACGACGACAAGACGAACAGCGACCAGAACACCACCGGTCCCTCCGACGACGTCAAGCGAAAGTTCCGCGAGGCGCTCGAGCGCAAGAACAAGCAGCAGCACCGCGGCGAGGCCCACCTCGACGGCCGCGGAGCGGTCGACCACGCGCAGGGCAACGCCGCGACCAAGCAGGAGTTCCGCCGCAAGAGCGGCGGCTGAGCGAGGCTGGTCGCCGCACCCATCAGGGCGAACACTGATGACGCCGCGACATCCGACTCGCTAGCATGTGGCCGACCGCCCCAGGTCTCCACAGGAGCCGCCGATGTCTGCGTCACCGTCGCCCGAACCGTCGCCCGAGTCGACACCGCCCGAGTCGCCGCCGACCGAGTCGCCGCACGACTACGTGTCGCTGCGCCTCGATCCGACGTCGCCCGCCGCAGCCGGGCGCACCTACGGCCGGTTCCCCGATCGGCACGGGCGCGATCTCGCACCCGATGAGACGGTCGAGGAGTTCACGGGCGATCCGGATGCCGCGACCGACCTGAACCCGCGGGTCTTCCTACCGCGCGGCGCCTCGCCGTTCCACGCCAGGGGCCTGCGCGTCGCGCTCGCCATGAAGGGCGGGGTGAGCCTCGCGGTCTGGATCGGCGGCGCGATCGCCGAGCTCGACATCCTCCGGCGCATCCGCATCTTCCGCGTCGAGGGCGACGAACGCCCGCAGGCGCTGCTCATCCACCCGTCGACCGTGAAGGGCTCGCGCACGAGCGCCGCCGCCGCATCGGCCGCAGCCTCCGACGGCGACCTGCTCGAGCGCGCCGACCGGTACGCGCGCCTCCTGTACGAACGCGGCTACGACCGGGTGGAGTTCGACGTGCTCGCGGGGGCGAGCGCGGGCGGGCTGAACGCCGTGATGTACGCCGTCGCGCAACGCGCCGGCGTCGGCCTCGAGGGCATCCTCGGCACCTGGATCACGACCGGGTCGGCCTGGGGCCTGCTGCAGACGGGCAGGCCCGCGGCATTCGACTCGGTGCTGCGCGGCGACGAATACTTCTGGGTCGAGCTCGAGCAGGCGCTCGAGCGCATCGCGACCGGCGACGTGCGCGGGGACGCGGCACGCGGCGGATCCGATCGGCCCGTCATCGTGAACCCGCCGCATCCCGCGCTCAGTGCGCCGCATGTGGTCGTCGACCTGTCGGCGACCCTCATCGACGCGAAGGACACGACCGAGCGCAGTGCCGCGGAGGGCCACGCGCATTTCCGGTTCGTCGGGGCCGAGCGCGACAGCGTCGAGGACCGCGGAATCCCGGGACGCGGCGCCGACCCGCAGGCCCGCCGCACCGCCTACGCCCGGCTCGCCTACGCCGCCAGGTCGACCTCGTCGTTCCCCGGCGCGTTCGAGCCCGCGCTCATCTACTCGGGCGACGAGGCCTTCGATCAGGCCTCGACCTCGAGTCCGCCCGACATGCGCAACGTGTTCAGCGCCCACCGTCACGACGGGCGGTCGCACCCGTTCCGGGTCGTCGACGGCGGGGTGCTCGACAACATCCCGATCGACCGCGCACTGCGGGCGGTGCGCAACATCCCCGCCAACGACCACGTCAACCGCGCGCTCGTCTACCTCGACCCGTCGCCCAAGGAGAGCTCGCGCTGGCTGCTCCGGGCGACCGCGTACCGCGGTCCGGCGCCCGAGCTGCCGCCCGACCCGTCCACGACGCGACGCGATCCGCTCTCACGGTTCCTCTTCGCCGTCATCGCCGGCGTCCGCAAGCGCGCCGGCGGCGAGTCCGGCGAGGACGAGATCGACGCGGTGTACGACGAACGCACCGCGTCGCTCGTGCGCAAGGGCCGCGACGAGATGCTCGCGGTGCGCATGAACGCCGCCCCGACCGCCGGAGAGGATCCGGATTCGGCCCTGAACTCGGCGTCGGCCTTCGCCCGCCTGCGATCGACGACCGACGCCGAGTTCCTCCGCATGGTGTTCAGTCGCCCGGGTGAGTGGACGCTCGGCACCAACCTCGATCGGCGCCCGCCCAGGCGAGCCCTCGACCGCGCGAGCATCGGGCTGTTCGAGAAGTCCCTCCGCGGCGTGCTCGACCGGGTCAGTCGCGGCGAGGATGTCGACGACCTCCCCGCCGACGTGATCTCGACCGGCTCGCAGACCCTCGTCGATGCGGCGTTCTGCACGCTGGCCTGGGTTCGGGCGATCGAGGACCAGAGCTTCCGCGGCAGCTCGCTGCACGCCCTCGACGCGGGCCTCGAGCGCACCGACGCCACGCGCACGACGACGCGCGCAGTGCTCCGCGAGCGGCTCTACGCGGTCATGTCGCGCGCTCGCGACCTTCGCGATCGCGCGGTCGAACAGGCGCTCGACGTGATCGACGACGCCCCCTCGCTCGAATCGCCGCTCGACGGGCATCGCATCGACGCGATCGTCACGACCTGGCTGAAGGCGAACGCCGACGCGCCCCGCACCCGCAGAGACCTCTGGGCCCAGCTCGACGAGATCGTCGTCTGGCTGCAGCACGCGAGCACGGTCGTCGCGGCGGGCGATGCGAAGGGCCGATGGCTGGAGACGCCGTGGCACCGCATGCCGGGGGTCGGCACCCGCCTCCCGGCGAGCGACCTGCCGCTCATCTTCGCCGGCAGCGGGATCCCGACCGCGTCCTCGACGATCCGCTTCCACCGCATCGGCTCGGACACCCAACCCGCGTCGGTCGACGGGTACCGCACCCTCCTCGACGCGCAGATCCTCGACGGCTATCGGGCGGCGCTGGCCAAGCCCGTCGACGAGCTCGACCACGAGACCGTGGCCCGGCTGCTCGACGACCGGCAGCTGCGCTCGTCGTCGAAGCTCGCTGGGCTGCGCATCGCGAACTTCGCCGGCTTCCTGAGCGCCGCGTGGCGGCGCAACGACTGGTGGTGGGGCCGGCTGGATGCCGCGGCGGGCGCCGTCGAGCTGCTCGAGAGCATGGAACCGGCACCAGGGGTGGCGCCCACCACCGAGACGAGCCTCGACGCCGTGCACGCGGCGCTGCTCCGAGAGATGGACGCGAGCGACCAGCGTCCCTACCGGGCACCGGTCGCCCCGGATGCCGGCCCCGAGGGGGTCGACGAGATCCGGGCGCAACTCGTGCGCGGCGCGCAGGACCTGGAGTCCCTCGGTTCCGGCTACCGGGTGGCACTGGCCTCTCGCGTCGTGCGCGTCGCGTCGTCCGCGCTCGTGCGCGGCACCGGCGCGCTCTCGCCCAGCCGCATCGCGCAGTGGATGCTGCGACCGCTGCTCGTGCTCGCCCCCGCCCTGCTCTCACCGCCGCGCCTGATGCTCGCGGCGGTCATCCTCGCGTGCGGGCTCATGCTCGCGCTGCGCGAGATGACCGGCGACCTCAGCTCCGCCTCGGCGCTGGACCGGAGCTGGCTCGGCGCCCTGATCGCGGCGCTGGTCGCGGCGCTCATCGCCGGCATCCGGCTGCTCGGCGCCCGAAAGGCGCGACGTGAGCGGCGAGCCGCGGTCGACGACACCACGGTCGAGGGCACGCGCGCGCGCAGGATCATCCGGGTCGCCGAGCGCCGTGCGCGCACGCCTCGGCTCATCCTCGTCGCGCTCACGATCGTGCTCGTGGTCGTGTTCGGGCTCGCGGCCCTCGTGTTCGGACTCTGGACGCTGCCGTTCTGGGTCGCGCTCGCGGCACTCGTCGTCGTCACCGAGATCACCCACTATCAGCTGCAGACGGTCGCGTCGGCCAGGAGGTCGCGTCCCGGCCGGTGGATCCTGCTCGGACTGCTCGGCGTGCTCACGGTGGTCGCGACCGCGTTCCTCCCGATGCTCGCGTTCGACCCGCTGACGGCCGACCTCCCCTCGCCGTGGGGCTCGATGCTCTGGCGCTCGCTCGCCTCCGCGCTCGTCGTGGGCGCGCTCTCGCTCACGCTGCTCTCCCGCGCGTTGCGGCCGGCGCGCCTCATCCTCGTGACCCTCGTGACGATCGCCGCGACCCTCGTCGCCGTCGCGCTGACCACCTGGCTCGCGTCCCTCGACGACGCGACCGCGCCCAGCGGCGACACGACGGCGGTGGTCATCCAATCGGGCATCACGGGCGTGCAGGCGTGGATCGCGTTCGCCGTGACCGCGTGGGTCGCCGGAACGGTGCTCTGGTGGGCCCCGTGGTTCCGCGGCGACGGCACCGGGCCGAAGGGCATGCCGGCCGACACGGTGCACGACCTCGAGCCGGGTTCGCTCGTGCGGGAACGATCGACGGAGCACTGACGACGGTTCGCGGCATCCGCCCTGCTCGTTCACCTCGGCGAGCCTGCCGTTCACCTCGAACGGTGAGAATCGCCGCGTGGACCTTGCCGCGCTCGACGAGATCGCCGCCTCGCCGTGGGTGCTGCCCGTGCTGTTCGCATTCGTCGTGGGCGATGCCTTCCTCGTGGTGCTGCCGAGCGAGACCCTCGTCGTCGCCCTCGGCGCGCTCGCCGCGAGCACGGGATCGCCGCCGCTCGTCGCGGTGATCCCGGTCGCGGCGGCGGGCGCCGTGATCGGCGACCTGCTCTGCTACCTCATCGGCCGACGGGTCGGGCTCGAGCGGTGGGCGTGGCAGCGGCGCGGCCGGGTCGCCCGCGCGCTCGACCGCGCCCGCCGAACCGTGCACCGGCGCACCGCGGTGCTCGTCTTCACGGCCAGGTACGTGCCGTTCGCGCGCATCGCCGTGAACCTCGCGGCGGGCGCAGGCCGGGTGCCGCTGCGGAGGTACCTGCCGCTCTCGCTCGCGGCCGGAACGGCGTGGGCCTGCTACAACGTCGCGGTGGGCGCGCTGATCGGATCGGTCGTGGGCGACCGGCCGCTCGTCGCGATGGCGATCTCGGTTCCGGTCGCCATCGTGCTCGGCCTCGTCGTCGATCGGCTGGTGGGCGCGCTCGATGCGAGACGAGGGGCGGCTACTCCCCCGCGAGTCCGCCGATGAGGTGCCCCGTGGGCCGGTCGAGGGCGAACGGGTCGTTCACGAGGTGCGAACGGTCGCTCCGCTCGACGAGGTCGGCGAACTCCCTCGCGCCGCGGAAGATGCGGTCCGGCAGCGACCGCACGCCGTCGCCGCCGTCGCCCCAGTCGCTCGTGGCGGCGTACACGCCGGTCGGCACGGGGATCGCGTGCAGGTACGTGAACAACGGGCGGATCGCGTAGTCGATCGCGAGCGAGTGCCGCGGCGTGCCGCCGGTCGCGCCGATGAGCACGGGCAGGTCGGTCAGCGCCTGCGAGTCGATCACGTCGATGAACGACTTGAACAGGCCCGCGTAGCTCGTCGTGAAGATGGGCGTGACGGCGATGAGGCCGTCGGCCGTCGCGACCGCCTCGAGCGCCTGCTCGAGCTTCGGCGGTGCGAAACCCAGCAACAGGTTGTTCGTGATGTCGTGGGCGAGGTCGCGCAGCTCGAACGTCTGCACCTCGACCTCGACGCCGCGCTCACCGAGGATGTCCGCGGCGTCGGCGGCGAGGCGGTCGGCCAGCTGGCGCGTCGAGCTCGGGGTCGACAGTCCGGACGAGATAACGACGATGCGCTTGGTGTTCTCGGTCATGTGCGGAATTCCTATCGCGTGGCGGCGGGGCCGAAGGCCGAGCCGGTCTTGACGGGTGCGGGCGCCGCGGGCGCGGCCTGCGCGTCCTGGTACGGCGAGGGTCCTGCGAGGTTGTCGCCGCGGTTCGCGTTCGGGGTCGCCTGGCGCGGCGCCTCGTCGCCGTAGGTCGCGGCGACGAGCGAGGCGTGCGTCGGGGCATCCGGAACCTCGGCGGGGCGGTTCTTCGCGAACTCGCGGCGCAGCACCGGCACGACCTCCTCACCGAGCAGGTCGAGCTGCTCGAGCACGGTCTTCAGCGGCAGGCCGGCGTGGTCGAGCAGCCACAGCTGGCGCTGGTAGTCGCCGACGTAGTCGCGGAATCCGAGGGTGCGGTCGATGACCTCCTGCGGGCTGCCCACGGTGAGCGGGGTCTGCTGCGTGAAGTCCTCGAGGCTGGGGCCGTGGCCGTAGACGGGTGCGTTGTCGAAGTACGGGCGGAAGTCGCGCACGGCGTCCTGCGAGTTCCTGCGCATGAAGACCTGGCCGCCGAGGCCGACGATCGCCTGCGCGGCGGTGCCGTGGCCGTGGTGCTCGAAGCGCTGGCGGTAGAGGGCGATCATGCGCTGGGTGTGCGATGCCGGCCAGAAGATGTGGTTGGCGAAGAAGCCGTCGCCGTACGAGGCGGCCTGCTCGGCGACCTCCGGCGTGCGGATCGAGCCGTGCCAGACGAACGGGGGCACGCCGTCGAGCGGGCGCGGCGTCGAGGTGAAGCCCTGCAGCGGCGTGCGGAACCGGCCCTGCCAGTCGACGACGTCTTCGCGCCAGAGGCGGTGCAGCAGCTCGTAGTTCTCCTGCGCGAGCGGCAGGCCCTGGCGGATGTCCTTGCCGAACCACGGGTAGACCGGTCCGGTGTTGCCTCGGCCGAGCATGAGGTCGACGCGACCGCCCGACACGTGCTGGAGCATCGCGAAGTCCTCGGCGATCTTCACGGGGTCGTTCGTCGTGATGAGCGTGGTCGCGGTGGTCAGCTGCAGCGTCGAGGTCTGCCCCGCGATGTACGCGAGCGTCGTCGTGGGCGAACTCGACCAGAACGGCGGGTTGTGGTGCTCGCCGAGCGCGAAGACGTCGAGCCCGACCTCTTCGGCGTGCTTGGCGATCGTCAACGTCGCCTGGATGCGCTCGGCCTCGGTCGGGGTGCGGCCGGTCGTCGGGTCCTGGGTGATGTCGCTGACGGTGAAGATTCCGAACTGCATGGCGCCCTCCTGGGTGGTGCTGCTGATCCTGCAGGACCTCTGTTCCTGCAAGTCTATGCGTTTGCATACATCGGGTCCAACGGATGCCGCGTGCAGACTATTCCCGCCACGTTCACGAGTACGCGCATCGCTCTAGACTCGCATCCCATGGGCAGGATCTCGGTGGTCATCCCGTGTCTGGACGACGCGGTCCTCCTCGCGGCGTGCCTCGATGCGCTCGCGGCGCAGACCCGGGTTCCCGACGAGGTCGTCGTCGTCGACAACGGCTCCTCCGACGACTCGGCAGGCGTCGCCCTCGCCGCGGGCGCAACGCTCGTGCGTGAACCCGTGCGCGGCATCTGGCCGGCGACCGCCGCGGGGTTCGACGCGGCATCCGGCGACCTCATCACCCGGCTCGATGCCGACTCGGTGCCGCCGCCCGACTGGCTCGAACGGCTCGAACAGCGAATGTCCGCGCCCGATCACCCCACCGTCGTGACCGGACCGGGCGAGTTCTACGGCGGCGGGCGGTTCACGCGCTGGGCCGGGCGACACGTCTACATCGCCGGTTACTTCTGGTTCATCGGGCTCGTGCTCGGACATCCGCCGATCTTCGGCTCGAACTACGCGATCCGCGCCGACGCGTGGCAGGCGCTGCGCTCGATCGTGCACCGCGACCGCCCCGACCTGCACGACGACTTCGACCTGGCGTGGTGGATGCAGCCCGGCATGACGGTCGTGCTCGACAGGACCCTGGTGGTCGGCGTCTCGGCACGGCCGTTCGACCATTGGCCGGGCTTCATCCGACGCATCCGCATGGCCTTCCACACCCTCGCCGTGGAGATGCGCGCCTGGCCGCCGCTCGAACGGCGCGCCGATCGGCGAGCAGGAGTGCCGGGAGTGCCGGCGCGACCGGCCGGGATCGACGCCGAACCCCACGACCCCGAAGCCGACCTGCCGCGCATCGCCTGAGCCGCGGCCGGCCCGTTCGTGCTCAGCTCCGCGCGTAGAGCGCGAGCAGGTCGCGCACGAGCTGGTGCGGCGCCGTCTCGCACGGCGAGTGCCCGGTCGAGTACACCGCGACCTCGGCGCCGATCGCCCGCCCGAATGCCTCGTGGCGCTCGAGCGGCCAGAGGTCGTGCGCGCCGACCGCGACGAGCTTCGGCACGGGCGAGGCGGCCACCTCGGCGCGCAGGTCGGGCGTCTTCATCATGAGCGCGATGATGTCGTCGACGCTCTGGCGTCGGGTGAGCGCGAACCGCTCGCGCACGAACGCGAGCCGGCCGGGCGGCACCCGGTTCAGGTTGTTGCGGATGCCCCACAGCATGAGCGCCGCGCCCTGGCGCGGGTTCGTGTAGCCGGACAGCGGCCCGATGCGCTTCACGGTGCGGAACGCCTGCCCGACCTCGGGCGGGCAGCTCAGCAGTGCGAGGCTCGCGAACCGGTCGGGCCGCGCGATGAGCGCGAGTTGGGCGACCGTGCCCGCGAAGCTGTAGCCGAGCACATGCGCGCGGCCCGAACCCGAGTCGAGCACCGAGAGCACGTCGTCGAGGAAGAGCCGCTCGTCGTACCGCGCCCGAGGCGGATCGAGTCGCCACGGGCCGGCTTCGCTGGACTCGTACTGGCCGGCCAGGTCGAACGACTCGACCCGGTAGCCCGCATCGGCGAGCAGCGGCAGCATGAGCACGAAGTCCTCCTTCGACCCCGTGGCCCCCGGGATGAGCACGACGCGCTGACCGTCGGCCGGCCCCATGGCGATGGTGGCGATGGGCCCGCTCGGCGCGTCGAACACGCTGCGCTCGGCACCCTCCGGCAGGCGCTGCCAGTCGATGTCGGGGATGGCCGCATCGAGCGACTCGGCGTCGCGCTGCCAGTCGGGGGGCGGCGGGCCGACGATCCCCGCCGGCGTGGCACGGAATGTCGCGTCGCCCGGGCGCCGACGGAACACCCCGCGCCGATCGTCGATTCCCGTCACCCGTTCACGATAACGCGCCGCACAGGTCGCTCAGGGCGAACACGGGGCGCGTGTGGAGCACGAGACCGTACGCTGGAACCATGGCTACCGTCGCACTGACCCTGGAGACCTTCGAGAAGACGATCCTCGAGGGCGGCACCGTCTTCGTCGACTTCTGGGCCGGCTGGTGCGGCCCGTGCATGCAGTTCGCGCCCAACTACGAAGCCGCGTCCGAGGCGAACCCCGACCTCGTCTTCGCCAAGGTCGACACCGAGGACCAGCAGCAGCTCGCCGCCGCGATGAACATCACGTCGATCCCCACGATCATGGCCTTCAAGGACGGCATCGGCGTGTTCGCGCAGGCCGGCGCTCTGCCCCGCCCCGTCTTCGACGACCTCGTCTCGCAGGTGCGCGACCTCGACATGCAGAAGGTGCGCGAGCAGATCGCGGCCGAGCAGGCGACCGCGTCGGTGGACTCCTAAGACGCCGACAGGGCGGCTTCGAGGCCGCTCACGTCGAGGTCGACGCCGAACGGGCGCGACTCGCCCGTGATGAGCGCCGGCACGCGCACGTAGACGCCGTCGCCCCGAAGCCGGTCGAGCCGCTCGAGCCACGGCTCGGTCGCGGCATCCGCGATGAATCCCGCGTGACGCGGGCGATCGCCGCCGACCAGCTGCACGCCCACCCGGTACCGGCGCGAGAGCCACCGGCTCGCCCTCGGCACGAGCACCGCGTGCTGCTCGGCGCCGCCATGGATGCGGGCGAGGTCGATGGCCGTCTGATGCCGCCGCACGTCGGCCACCGGCAGCACCGTGCGCACCTCGCGGGCGCGCCGCGGCGCGTCGAGCACCTCGATGCCGTCGAGGCTCGACAGGTCGCCCCACCGATCGGGGTTCGATGCGTCGCGGCGGCCGCGCATGAGCCCCACGACGAGCCATGCGAGCGTCGCCACGAGCAGCGCGGTGAACGGCCAGAAGATCCACGGCGACGAGGTCGGGCGCACCAGCCCGGTGAACATCAGCAGCCCGATGAGCACGAGGTAGGGCAGCGGTTCCCAGGCGAGGAGCGGCTTGGAGCGAGGTGCGGGCATCGGATCAGGCTAGCGCAGCGACACAGGCTCAGCGCAGCGCCGGAAGCCGCGACGCGACCTCGTCGAGCACCGCACGGTCGCCCGCGTAGATGCCGTGCTCGCGCGGCCAGTGCGCGACGACGTCGGTGAAGCCGAGCTCGGCCGCGCGGCCGACCGCGTCCTCGAAGGCTCCGACGCTCGTGAGCGAGTATCGCGCCGACGAGTCGAGCAGCAGCGTGCGCGGCACGGCCGCGGCGTCGCGTCCGGCTACGGCGCAGGCGTCTTCGAAGCGGCGCGACAGCTCGTCCGCGTACGCCCACCACTCCTCGGTGTCGTCGACGGACCCGGCCGTGGTCACCCAGCCGTCGCCGAGGCGCACGGCGAGCGCCATGGCCTTGGGGCCGTCGGCGGCGATGTGCAGCGGCATCCGCGGGGCCTGTGCCGGGGCGCCGACCATGCGGGCGTTCACCGCCCGGTACCACTCGCCGTCGTAGGAGATGCCGGGAGCCTCGGATGCCGCGAGCGATGGATCCTCGAACCGCAGCAGCTCATCGAGGGCCTCGGTGAACTCGGCGAACCGCTCGAAGCGCTCGCGGGGCGACAGCTCGCGCTCGCCGAGCACGGTCGCATCCCACCCGGTGCCGCCCGAGCCGATGCCGAGCAGCACGCGCCCGCCGGCGATCTGGTCGACGGTCGCGATGTCCTTCGCGAACGGCACCGGATGACGGTAGTTCGGCGAGGCGACGAAGGTGCCGAGCCGGATGCGCTCGGTGACCATGGCGGCGGCGGTGAGCGTCGGCACGGTCGCGTGCCAGCGTTCGCCGGCGAGGTCGCGCCACGAGAGGTGGTCGTAGGTCCAGGCGTGGTCGAACCCGTACTGCTCGGCACCGCGCCAGAGCTCGGCGGCCTGCGGCCAGTCGGCCTGGGGGAGGATGCAGATTCCGAAGCGCATGGTCGCGAGTCTAGATCGGGGATCGGTCCTGCTGCAGTTCCGCCGGTATCGGCTCGGCGCCGAACTGCGCGTCGCGCTCCACGAGCGGTTCGACCCCCGCCGCCGGTCGCTCGAAGCGCACGAGCACGATGCCGCCGAGGATCAGCAGGCCGCCGAGCAGCTGCACCGGGCCGATGGCCTCGCCGAGCAGCACCCACGCGACGATGCCCGCGAAGACCACCTCCGAGAGCCCGAGGAACGAGGCCAGCCGCGTGCCGAGGATCTGGATCGCCATGATGCCCGAGACGTAGGCGAACGCCGTCGAGAGCGCGCCGACCGTGAGCACCGGCAGCCACCACGGCGCCATGGTGCCGAAGAACGCGACCTCGCCGAAGTGGGCCTCGAACGGCACGACGCCGATGACGAGCGAGAGGCCGAGCACGAGGCATCCGATGAACAGTCCGACCGCGGCGAGCGCGATCGGCGGAATGCCCGTGTCGGTCCTCTCGCCGAGCACGTAGTAGACGGCGACGCCGATCATCGCCACCGCGGCGAAGGCGATGCCGACCGGGTCCAGCGCGCCGCCGCCTGCGGGCCCGATGACGAGCACGAGGCCCGTGACGGCCACGACCGAACCGGCGAGCACGACGATCTGCGGCATGTGCCGGGTGCGCGTCCACGCGAAGGCGACGAGCGCGACCGGCGCGAGGTACTCGATGAGCAGCGCCGTGCTCACGGGGATTCGGGCGATCGACATGTAGAACGCCAGCTGCACGCCCGCGACCGCGATGACCGAGTAGACGAGCACGGTCCACTTCGCGCGCCAGAGCGGACGCAGGTCGAACTTCAGGGCCATGAGTCCGGGTACGAGCAGCAGGAGCGCACCGACGAGCACGCGGAAGAACACGGCGGCACCCGGCGACCAGCCCGACTCGAGCAGGGGCTTCACGATCGCGCCGCCCGCGCCGAACGCGAGACCGGACCCGAGGCCCAGCATGATTCCGAGGATGCCGCGTGAAGCCCGCATTCCGACACCGTTCCGTCTGCTCGCGAGTCGGAACCCCGTCATGCCCGAAACTCGTTATGCTCGTGACAGTACTCGTGGGATCGGTCAGGAGTCAAATGTTTTTCACCCATGACACGGAGTCCGCGCTCGCCTTCGTCGCGGCGCTCACCGACACGGTGCCCGAAGCCTCGGACTCGGGCGAGGACGAGCTGGCCACGATCGCCCAGCTGAACGCCCTGATCAGCCACTGGCGCTACTCGGGGCGGCACGACCGCGATGCCCGCGAACTCGCCGAGGTGCGTGACGCTCGCGAACGGCTCCGTACGCTCTGGATGCTCGACCGCGACGAGGCCGCCGACGCCGTCAACGAGCTCCTCGCCGACGCCGAGGCGCTCCCCCGGCTCGTGCGCCACGACGACCTCGACTGGCATATCCACGCGACCGCGAACGACGAGCCGCTCGCCACGCGCATCCTCGTCGAGGCGGCGATGGCCTTCGTCGACGTCATCCGCGCCGACCAGACCGACCGCCTGCGCGTCTGCGACGCCGACGACTGCGAGAGCCTCTACGTCGACCTCTCGAAGAACGGCTCGCGCCGGTTCTGCACGACGCGATGCGGCAACCGCATGGCCGTGCGGGCGTACCGGGCGCGCGTCGACGCGGAGTAGCCGGGCCGTCGACCGACGCGCCTCGCTCAGCCGCAGTCCGCGTCGACCCGGGCGATGACCTCGAAGTCCTCCGGCGAGACCGTGAGCCCGTAGTCGAGGAGCACGGCCGCGAACCGGTCGACGTACGTGCAGGCGTATGCGTCGGCCGGAGGCATCCACCCGGCGGGGCCGGAGTCCGACTTCGCCTGGTTCGCGGGGCCGTCGACCGCCGACAGGTTGGCGGGGTCGTTCGCGAACGCCTCGCGCTCGTCGGTCGACCACGTCGACGCCCCGTGCCGCCACGCGTACGACAGCGGAACGACGTGGTCGATCTGCACGGCCTGCGAGGTGTCGGGCCCGCGCACGAACGAGATGACCGTGTCCGTGTACGGATCGTGCAGCGTTCCCGTGCGCACGATGCAGCTCGCGCTGTCGGCGCGGAACCGCACATCGACGAGGTCGCGGATGAGCACGTCGTTGCGGGTGTCGCATCCGTTGCGGTCGACATCGAGCCACGCCTCGCCGAACAGGTCGCGGTCGTACGTCGGTTTCGACGACGGCCCGGCGACCACGAGACGCGCGAGGTCGGGGTCGAGGGGTGCCACGGGGCCGGATGCCGCGGGCTCGGCCGGTGCCCCGTCGGCCGTCCACCCGTCGCCCTCCGGCCCGTACACGTACACCCAGGCGGCGGCCGCGAGGACGATCAGGAGCAGCACGGGCAGGGAGACGCGGCGGGAACGTCGGCGACGGGGCATCCGCTCATTCTCTCGTGCGCCGCGCGCACCGGATGACCGCGGCCCGCCTCTAGAATCAGGCGGGTGACCCGCCGCCGCAGCCGAGACGAGCAGTCCGTCACCGGCGTCGAACCGACCGCCCTGCCCGACGACGCGATCCGCGACGACCGCCCGCGGCACACCCCCCTGTGGTCGCTGCTCTCGGGGTGGCTGCTCGGGCTCGAGGCGTGGCTGCGCTCGCACGGGGGCAGGGGGCTGCGTCGCGGCATCCGACTGTTCTGGGCCGTGGTCGCCGCGGGCGGCGTGTTCCTGCTCGTGGGACCGGTGATCAATCCGCCGATGACGCTCGACGACATCACGTCGTCGGCCTCGCACGCGACCGACGACTGGATCGCGAAGCGGTTCGCCGCCGAGTACCGCATCGAGCGGGACGCCGACGGCGACAGGCCTGGTCGGCTCCGCGCCGAGGTCGAGGAGCGGATCGACGCGTACTTCCCCGACGACGTCGACGCGACCGGAATCCAGCGGGTGCTCGCGACCGAGTACGAAGGGCATTCGCTCGACCCTTCGGCGATCTCGGCGACGCTCGACGGGGAGCCAGTCGAGGTTCGCACGAGTCGCAGTGCGACGCAGCTGACGGTCACGATCGACGCCGGCGAGCCGCTCACCGGCGATCACGGGTTCGAGCTGCGGTATCGCATGCAGGACCTCGCCTACGTCACGGTCGACGAGGCGACCGGCGCCACCGTCGACCTCCTCCAGTGGGACGTCTTCGGCCCGTCGTGGCCCCAGGCCTTCACCGGGCTCGACGTCGCGATCACGCTGCCCGACGACCTGGCCGACCGGCTCATCCGCCAGCCCCGCGGCAGCATCGCGTGGACGCTCGTCGGCGGCGGCGAATGGCTCGAGCCCGAGGCCGACGGTGCGCCGGGCGAGTCCACCTACCGCATGACGAACGACCAGAACATCCCGCCGCACGCGCAGGCCTGGTTCACGATGAGCTTCGATTCCGGCACGTTCGCGATGCCGCAGCCCTCGCCGCTGTTCGTTCTGCAGTCCTTCGGGCCGCTGGTTCCGCTCGTGCTGCTCGCGATCGCGCTGCTGTTCGCGTTCGCCGCCCGCACCGTGGCCTGGGCCGACGCCCGCGGCCGGCCATGGTTCATCGCCAGGAACGACCCGCCCGACGTGACACCCGGCATCGCCGCGCACGTGCTCGGGGCGCCGCGCACCCTCGAGCTCGGCGAGGCGCTCGCCGGCATCCCCCGGTGGAAGGCTCGCGCCGCCGACGCCCGCGCGGCCCGGGTGCGCGCCGGCCGGGTCGCGCGCCGCGCCGGCCGGGGCGGCGACCTCCCCCGCGCCCTCTCGCGGTACTGGTTCGGCGCCGATCGACGCACGGTCGTGGCCGACGGCCTGCGCCGTGTGCCGGCCGGGTTCGTCCGCGACGCCTTCCTCGCCGGTTCCCCCGCCCTCGTGCTCGTGCAGTGGGGGCTCGTGCGCCAACTCTCGCACCAGGCGAAGCTCGCGATCGTGTGGTGGCCCGTCGCCTTCGTCCTCGCCTCGACGGTGATCGCCGCGATCGTCATGTGGATCGCCTGGTCGTCGCGCCCGCTCACCCGCCGGGGAGCGTTGCTGAAGCAGCACCTGCTCGGCGTCGAGGTCTTCGCCGAGCGCACCCTTCTGTTCGAACGCGGCCCGTCGAACGACGCGGCACTCGCCTATGCCGTGCTCGGCGCCGAGCCGAGGCCGACCGGGCGACGCGTGGCGACGATGCTCGACGGCGAGCTCGGCGACGCATCCGCCGCTCGCAGGTGGCGCTCCCCCGGGTACCTCACCTGGCCCCGCCTGCTCGTGATCGGGGCATCCCTGCTGCTGCTTCCCGGCATGATCGCGATGATCGCACTCGTGCCGAACCCGTACGAACGAGGCATCCGCACGGCCGCCTACGACCAGGACCTGCCCGGCACGCTCTGGACGACCGTCGAGTCCGCCGACATCGTCGGCGAACTCTCGCGCGCCGACGACGGCCTGGCGGTGCTGCGTGTCACCGAACGGTTCGACGTCGCCTTCGACGACTCGGGCAGCCGCGTGCCGCAGTTCGCCGACCAGTGGCGCAACGAGGTCGAGGGCCAGTCGCTCGACCTCCATGTCGACGCGGTGCGCATCGACGGCGACGACGTGCCGTTCGCGACCGAGCAGGTGCGCGACACCCTGCTCATGCATACGAAGCTGACCGACGTGCTGTCGGGTACGCGCGAGGTCGTGGTCGAGTACACGCTGGGTTCGGCCGCGGTCGCGGCGACGGGCGATGAGGGCGGGTACGGCCAGGGGTCCATCGTCGATCGCGTGCGCTGGGCGGCACTCATCGAGGACTGGGACTACGCCTCGTCGTGGCGCGACCTCGACTCGATGCGGTTCGCACCGACCAGGGTCGAGTTCCGCGTGGCCGACGACCTGTTGGCCCTCACGACCGAGGCCGGTTGGATCACGCGCGACTCCCGGGCTGCCGACGAGCCGCGGGACTGGCCCGAGACGGTCGTGCCGTTCGGCGAGGTCGACGAGACCGTGACGGACCTCGATCTGCACGGCACCGAGGAGACGATCGAGCAGGCGACGGATGCCTCGGGCAGCACCTTCGTCGCCGCGGTCACGTTCGAGGACACCGACTACGGCGTGCCGCTCGCACTCTCGGTCGACGACCTCGGCGTGCGGCTCGACTTCCCGGCCGGCACGTTCGTCGGCCCCGATCAGGACGTCCGTCGCTCGTGGCAGGTCTCGGCAGCGCTGCCCTTCGCGGTGACGCTCACGCTCGAACTGCTCGCGATCCTCATCGGCGGGCTCGGCGTCCTCGCCGGCCTCGCGCGCATTCCGGCGGCCTTCCGGCCCGGCGTGTTCCGCGACCTCGTCGTCTGGTTCGCGCCCGCCGCAGCGCTCACCTCGACGGTCGGATTCTTCTGGCTCTGCGGCGACATGGTGCCCGATCACCCCGTGCTGCCCGCGCTCGGGCTGCCCCTGCTCGCCGCGATCGTCGCGGTCATCGCCGCGCTGATCCTCACGCGCCGCGGACGGACGCCCGAGGAGGTGCGCGAGGAACTGGGCCGGGAATGATCACAGCGCGGGCATGAGCACAGCGCACGCATGAGCACAGCCCGGGCATGACGAAAGCCCCCGGCCACTGGGTGGCGGGGGGCTTTCGCAAGAAGCTCGCGGAATCTTCGAGAGCCGCGTCTGTGAAGACGCTTAGCGGCGCAGGCCGAGACGCTCGATGAGCTTGCGGTAGCGGTTGATGTCGACATCGGCGAGGTAGCCGAGGAGACGACGGCGCTGACCGACGAGGAGGAGCAGGCCACGACGCGAGTGGTGGTCGTGCTTGTGCTCCTTCAGGTGCTCGGTGAGGTCCTTGATTCGCTTCGTGAGGAGCGCGATCTGGACTTCGGGGGATCCAGTGTCACCGGGGTGGGTCGCGTACTCTTCGATGATCGCCTTCTTGACGTCTGCTTCGAGTGCCATAGATGGGATCCCCTTTCTCTTCGTTGCGCGCTGCCCGGGGCCTGATGCCTGGGCTCTCTTGATGCGCGGCCGTTTCACGGCAACCTGAAGAGTCTACCAGAGCGGATGCCGCGCCACGGCCCTGTGCGGAACCCCGGCCCTGCACGCGTCGGCCGTTCTCGAACTCGGCCTGTGGATGACGCCGTCGAGTCGCCGAGGTTCCGCATACGATACCGTCGCAGCATCCGCCGCCCATCCGAGAGGGAACCCCGTCGTGTCCGATTCACCGAAGGAGCCCGGCCAGGGCAGCAACGACCCCGCCGGGCCGCCGCCCATCCCGACCCCCGCCGAGCTCGGCGTCGCCGAGGAGCCGACGGCACCCGAGCCGACGGCATCCGAGCCGACCGCGTCCGAACAGCCGGGCGCGGCCGAGCAGCCGGTCGCGGCCGAGCCGACCTTTCCCGAACCGCCGGCCGTTCCCGAACCGCCGGCCGCCTACTGGACGCCGACCGAGCTGCCATACGGCCACGCGCCGACGCCGTCGCCGTCGCCGTCGCCGTACGGTCCCGCGCCGACCGTGTCGCCGGAGGGCGCAACTCCGGTCGTTCCGGCGTACGCCGCCCCCGCGGCGCCCCCGCCATACGGCACCCCCGCGGCTCCTCCGCCATACGGGGCCCCCGCAGCGCCCCCGCCATACGGCACCCCTGCGACTCCCCCGCCATACGGCACCCCCGCGGCGTCGGCGGCCGACGCGCGCAACGCGCTCGGTCTCGCCGCCCTGATCGTCGGCATCGTCTCGATCGTGCTCGCGGCGATCCCGTTCCTGGCCTTCGTCGCGTGGCTCCCTGCGCTCGTCGCGATCGGCCTCGGCATCGCGGCGCTCGTCACCAAGCGCTCGCGGCGCAGGGGCCAGGGCATCGCCGGCCTGATCCTCGGCGCGCTCGCACTGGTCCTCGCGATCATCATGAGCGTCGTGTCCGTGATCCTGGTCACGACCGCGTCCATGGACGCCATCAGGGACTCCGCCGGCGCCTATGACTTCGACGACTCCTCTGACGAGTACGACGACTCATATGACGAAGCCCCCCTCGATCTCGAGATCGTGGGCGGTTCGGCCACGGGCGACCGCACCGATCCGTTCCCGATCGGCGAGACCGTCGAGGTCGCGAACCTCGGCGAGCCCTACTATTCGATCACCCTCGGCACCCCCGACCTCGACGCCGATGCGGTCATCGCGGCCGAGAACGAGTACAACGAGACGGCTCCCGACGGGTCGTCGTACATCCTGCTTCCGGTCACGGTCGAGTTCCACGGCGACGCTGCCGACCCCGGTGAGACCGGCTCGCCATGGGAAGACGTCTACGTCTCGTTCGAGACGGCCGACGCCGAGGTGATCGACGAGGAGTTCGCCGTGATCCCCGAGCCGTTCTTCGACCTTCCCGACCTGCAGCCAGGCGAGAGCGCGACCGGCAATATGGCGTTCATCATCCCCGACGACCAGATCGAGGGCGGAACCTGGGCCGTCACGGTCGGCTGGCAGATCGAGTTCCACTCCGCAGTCAGGTAGACGAGACTCGTGCCATGGCCTTCGTCATCAGGCGCGTCTACGCCGAGCCAGAGGCATCCGACGGGTTCAGGATGCTCGTCGACCGGTTGTGGCCGCGCGGGGTGAGCCGGCAGTGGGCCGAGCTCGACGCCTGGAACAAGGACGTCGCGCCCTCGCCCGAGCTGCGCACCGAGTGGCACCACGACCCGTCGCGGTTCGACGAGTTCGCCGCTCGATATCGCACTGAGCTCGACGCGAATCCGGCGGCCGAGGCGCTGCTGGCGTTCGGCGACGAGCAGGAACGCGAGCACGGCCGCGTGACCCTCCTCTTCGGCGCGCGCGACGAGCACGTGAACCACGCGGCGGTGCTGCTCGAGTGGCTCGCCGAGCACGGTGCGGCGGTCGAGCGCCTGGAGTAGGGACGCTCAGGCGCCCAGGCGCTCACGCCTCACGCGCTCACGCGCTCCGCGACTTCTCGAGTGGTTCGAGCAGCCGAGCGAGTCGATGTCGCGACCCGCCGTTCGCCCCGTCCACCGGGTACGGGGCTGGAGCCTCAGCGGCATCACGATCGTGCCGAGGGTCGACATCGCCGCTGTGCGAAAGCGTGCGAGATTCGTCGATTGATCTGGGATTCCGGAGCAGGGGCATGCGGGCCGGAATGTCGGTGGGTGCTGTTTGGATGAAGACATGCCAGCAATCATCGACGCCCCGCCGCTCACGGTGTTGCAGTTCAGGCTGGAGGCGATCTCGGCCTACGACGGCATCATTCGGCGGGCGCAGGCCGATCAGTACCGGCATGTCCAGCTCGCCCGTGAGGCCGCGGCCGTGGTCGAGGGCGTGACCGACGCGAGCAGTCCCGCCGAGCGCGATCTCGCAACCCGGTCGTTCATCGCGGAGCTCGCGACGATGCTGGGTCTGCACGAGACATCCGCTTCGCGTCTGGTCGCCGAGGCCGAACGACTGACCGGTGCGCGGGCGGGCACCCTGGCCGCGCTCGAGGCCGGGCAGCTCTCGCTCGCCCAGGTGCGATCCGTGCTCGAACTCACGCAGGGGCTGCCGGTCGAGGTCTCCGACGCCGTCGAACGTGTCGCCCTCGATGCCGCCGCGGCCGCGGTTGCTGATGGCGTCGTGTCCACGAATGCCGAGCTGCGGCGTCGCATGCGGCGGGTGCGTGAACGCCTGCACCCCGAGCCTCTCGCCGACCGGCGTGAGCGGGCGATCGCTGAGCGGCGTGTGTGCCTCGAGCCGGCACCCGACGGCATGGCCTGGCTGAGCCTGTTCCTCGAAGCCGAACGTGCCGTCGCGATCGAGCACCGGCTCCACGCCCTCGCCCGACGCGAGCCGGCGGCCGGTGATGCGCGCACCCTTCCGCAACGCGCCGTCGACGTGGCCGGCGACCTGCTCCTCGGCGGCGTGCTCACCACGCCCGGCTCCGCGAGTGGTTCAGTCGCGAACTCTGCCGCCGGCCCCGCCACCGGTTCGGCCGCCGGCCGCGCCACCGGTTCGGCCACCGGTTCGACGGCCGGTTCAGGCGCCGGGCATTCGGCAACACCAGCGACCGAGACCACCACCGGTTTCCTCGGTACCGTGCAGCCGCGCATCAACGTGACCGTGCCGGTGCTGACCCTGCTCGGCGTCTCCGACGAGCCGGCCGAGCTCGAGGGCTACGGCCCCATCGACGCTGACACCGCCCGCAGACTCGCCGCGCACGCACCCTCGATGCGCCGCATGCTCGTGCACCCCGAGACCGGCGCCATCCTCAGTTACGGCCGCGAGACCTACCGCGCCCCGGCCGACCTCGCCGGATTCGTCCGCGTCCGCGATGGCCGCTGCCGCTTCCCGGGCTGTTCACGCCGCGCCGATCTCGCCGATCTCGACCACACCACCGCCTGGCAGCACGGCGGCCACACCGACGCCGCCAACCTCGCCGCCTTGTGCCGACACCACCATCGCCTCAAACACGAGAGCGGATGGCGCGTGCGACACGAAACAGGAGGTGTCATGCGATGGACCTCTCCGGCGGGTCATCTCCTTCGAACACTGCCCGAACGGCCGTTCATACCGGTTGCGCGGGGTGGAGGTTCGGAGCCGCCGCCCACTCGGCCGAGCGCAGCGGAGGATCGCCTCCCACTCGACCCGGCCTCGCCAGAGCTCATCCAGCGTTATCCAGAACTCATCCAGCGCTATTCGGCCCCGGCAGGTTCGGTGCCGACTGATTCGTTCCCGGCAGATTCGGTCCCGGCAGACTCGGTCCCGGCAGATTCGGTGCAGGCAGGTTCGGTGCCGACTGACCCGCTCGCGGTCGCTGAGCTGGTCGATGCCGAGTTCGAGGCACTGGTCGCGTCGATCGTGCGCACCGAAGACTTCGCCCCGAATCGCTCCTGAGACCCGGAACGGCAGGCTCGACGACATGATCCTTCCCGATATCGGCTTCGACCTCGATTCGGCTCCCGACGACGAAATCGACATCGAACTCACCGCGGCACTGCTCACGGCTGCTCCCGGCGTGGACGGTGACGAACTGATCAGGAGAGACTCGAGCAGCAGATGACCCGAGCAGTTGTGCACACTGACCGGTGACGAGACCCACGGCTGATGCCGCGACATCCGCTCGCCCGACCGCCGAACCGGCCGCCCCTACGGCGCCAGCAAAAAGATCGCCGGCCACCCCGTGTGCGCGTACACGATGACCGCGAACACGACCGCGTCGAAGAGCATGTGCACGACGAAGACGTAGAGCAGCGACTTCGTGAGCTTGAACGTGTAGCCCTGGATGAGCGCGAACGGAATCGTCAGCAGCGGCCCCCACGACTGGTAGCCGAGCTCCCACAGGAACGACACGAACACGATCGACTGCAGCAGGTTCGCCTGCCACGACGGAAAATGCCGACGCAGCAGCACGAAGACCGTGCAGATGAAGAAGAGCTCGTCCCAGGTGCCGACCGCGGCGACGCCGACGAACAGGCGCGCGATCGTGTCGGGCTCGGTCACGGTCGGCCAGTTCTGGTAGACGCCAGACGTGATGAAGTAGAACGGCAGAATGAGCCAGCCCGCGAGCGTGACGAAGATCAGGTAGAGCCACTGGGTGCGATTCCAACGGCGACCGGTGCGCCACGGAAAGCGGATCACGTGCTCGCGATACACGAACCGCGAGATGACGTACGGCACGATCACGGCGAGCCCGAGCACGACGGCGAAGCGCACCATGCCCTCGTCGCTGAGGTCGGCCTTCAGCGACACCGTCGAGATGATGACCTGACCCACGGCGATGAGCGCGAGGTCGGCGAGTAGCCGTTCGGTGCGCCCCGAGCGGTCGCAGAGCCACGCGACGACGAGCCCGACCGCGAGCATCGCGTACCCCGCGATCGGCATCATGAACCCGAACAGCAGCACCGCGGCACCGCAGACGAGCAGGGCGGGCAGCAGGGCGATCGGATGCGTCCGCAGCGCGAGAGCGTCGCTCGGAACGGACACCGCTTACTCGTCTTCGCGGAGCGAGCCGCGCCGTGAGGCCTCGACCCAGCGGGAGAGGAACACCGCACCGGCCTCGTCGTGGATGAGCTCGCCCGCGGTCAGCACGGGGTACTCGGTCGCCGGGATGCCCTCGGCGGGGCGCACGTCGACGTGCCGCACCCGTTCGCCGCGCTCGTGCAGCCAGTCGGCCATGCGGTAGTCGCCGCGCGAGTCTCCCATGGTGCGCCAGTGCTGCGGGCGGATGCCTCGCTCGTCGAGCAGTGCCACCGCGCGTTCGGCGCCGAGGTCTTTTCCGAGCCGCACCGACTCGATGTCGGTCGAGATGATCGTGGGATCGATGCGCCAATGCACCCGCCCCGCGGCATCCGGTCGCTCGTCGCCGCCCCGCACCGTGCCGAATCCACGCGCGGCGAGACGATCGTGGGCGTGGGCGTCGAAGCGCGGCTGGGCCTCGAGGTAGTCGACGGATGCCACGTGCACATGCTGCTCGACCGAGACCATCGCACGCTTGGTGTCGTCGAAGAACGCGAACTCGTCGAAATGATCCTCGACGTAGGCGCGCATGTCGGCGGCGAAGTCGGCGGGCATCGCGAGGTCGAGGTCGACGAAGACCTCGCCGAGGCCGCGCTGGTCGATCGCGGCCCACACGGCGCCCTTCTCGCAGATCGCCCACACCGGAGCGCCGGGTTCGAGGCCGGCTGCGAGCAGCGGCGGCACGACCTGCTCGGCGATGAACGCGTCGGAACGACCCGTGTTGAAGATCACCGGATTGCCCGAGTTCGCGAGCGCGGCGAGGTCGCGGGCGATCGACGGAATCGCGATCGACCGGCTGACCGGGCTCGCGATGGGGCCGTCGACGTCGAGCAGGAGGCCGAGCAGAGGGGCGGATGTCACGATGCCAGCCTATTCGGGCCATCGCAGTCCGCGCGCCGCGCCGCCCGCCGTCCGTGGAGATGTCGGCGGCGGGTGCGAGCATCGACGCATGCCGACGATCGTTCCGCCCTACCTGCTCGACCGCATCGCCGAGGCCGCAGAACCGCGGTTCCCGCTCGCCGCCGAGGCGGCCAGGCGCGCCCTGCTCCGCGAGCCGCCGGCGCGCCTGCCGCTCATCGTGCCCGACGTGCCCGATCAGCCGAGCGTCCTGCCCGACGCGCCGTCGCAGCCCGACCGCCGCATCTCCGACGCCGAGGGCCGCGAGGTGCTGCCGGGCCGGCTCGTGCGGCGCGAGGGCGAACGCGCCACGGGCGACGAGGCCGTCGACGACGCCTACGACGGGCTCGGCGACACGCACCGCCTCTTCGACCGGGTGTTCGGGCGCGACTCGATCGACGGCGCCGGCATGCCCCTCGAGGCCACGGTGCACTTCGGCCGGGCCTACGACAACGCGTTCTGGGACGGCGAGCGCATGGTGTTCGGCGACGGCGACGGCGAGATCTTCCGCGGGTTCACCGACTCGCTCAGCGTCATCGGACACGAGCTGGCCCACGGCGTCACCGAGCACACCGCACGGCTGCGCTACCAGGGCCAGTCGGGCGCACTCAACGAGCACGTCTCCGACGCCTTCGGAGCACTCGTCGAGCAGTACGCCCTCGGCCAGGACGCGCGGGCTGCGACCTGGCTCATCGGCGAGGGCATCTTCACCGACGAGGTCGAGGGCCGCGCGCTGCGTTCCATGCTCGAACCGGGCACCGCCTACGACGACGACGTGCTGGGCCGCGACCCGCAGCCCGCCCACATGCGCGACTACATCGAGACCGTCGAAGACAACGGCGGCGTGCACCTGAACTCCGGCATCCCGAACCGTGCGTTCGCGCTCGCCGCCCGGCAGATCGACGGCTTCGCCTGGGAGAGCGTGGGGCGCATCTGGTACGACACGCTCACCTCCGGCCGACTGGAGCCGAACGCCACGTTCGAGCAGTTCGCCGACGAGACGATTCGACAGGCCGAGACCCGCTTCGGCACGGGTTCGCGCGAGGCCGAGGCGGTGCGCGAGGGCTGGCGAGAGGTCGGCGTGCCGGGGCGGTGACGAGGGCATCGGAGTAGCCTGCGTCCTATGGACGTCTTCGTCTCACGCAGCGGCGGCATCGCCGGCATCCGGCTGACCTGGCACGTGCGCGTCGACGAGCAGCCCGACGCCGACGAGTGGATCCTGCTCATCGAGGAGATCCCCTGGAACGAGGTGCCACCCGCGCCGCCGGAACCCGACCGGTTCACCTGGGACATCCGGTGCGAAGGCGAGCCCGCAGAGGGTGAGCCGGCAGAGGAGGTCACGCTCGCCGAGCGCCAGCTCACGGGGCCGTGGCGGGAGCTGGTCGATCGGGTGCAGGAGACGGCGGATCCGAAGCGCGAGGCGAGGCAGGCACCCGGAGCGAGATGAGCACCCCGAGCGAGATGAGCAGCTGCGCCGCGAGATAGGTCGACATCACGGTCAGGTCGTGCAGGGGGTTCTCGTACCCCGGCAGGAATCTGCCGAGGCCGAGCACCGAGTCCGAGACCACGAAGAGCGCGCCGCCGATCGCCATGATCCTGCCGCGGGCGGCGGCGAACGCCGCCATGAGTCCGAGCACGAGTCCGTAGACCGCGTCGGGCACGAACAGCACGCCAGTGTGCGGGCCGAGCAGGGCGAGGAAGCCGGCGAACCAGACGACGTAGACGAGCGTCCAGAGCGGCGGTCGGCGACGCGCTCCCGGATTCCGATCACGCGGCATGCGCAGGAACAACGTGATGTACGCGAGATGCGCGAGCAGGAACCCGCAGAGCCCCACCACGAACATGCCGTCGAACGACAGGGCGACATCGCCCGCCCAGGAGAATCCGAGGGCCACGAGCAGCAGCCACGGGGCCCTCGCTCCGGCCGATCGCGATGCCAGCACGACGCCCAGCGCGAGCAGCGGCATGAGCAGCGCCTTCGTGCCGGTCACCGCCCAGCCGGGCCCCGTCTCGAGGAGCACGAGGTGGATGGCGCTGAGCGCTAGGTACGGGCTCAGCATGAGCAGGGTCGTGGACGTCTTCGGCACCCGCCGATCGTAGCCGAGCGGATGATGCGTGCACGACGAAGGCCGCCGGCGTCCGCCGGCGGCCTTCGTCTCGTTCAGGTGATGCGGTGCAGCGTCGTTCAGCTCACGCCGAGCAGGTCGATCACGAAGATCAGGGTCTGGCCCGAGAGGCGGTGCCCGCCGCCGGCGGGGCCGTAGGCCTTGTGCGGCGGAACGATGAGCTTGCGGCGCCCGCCGACCTTCATGCCGGGGATGCCCTCCTGCCAGCCGGCGATGAGCGCTTGCAGCGGGAAGTTGATGGACTGGTTGCGGCTCCACGAGGAGTCGAACTCGTCGCCGGTGTCGTACTCGACGCCGAGGTAGTGCACGTCGACCGTCGAGCCGGGCGTCGCCTCGGCGCCGTCGCCCACCACGATGTCCTCGATGACGAGATCTGCGGGGGCCGGGCCCTCGGGAGCGTCGACCTCGGGCTTGCTGTTCGTGTCAGTCATGTCCTCCATCCAATATGAGCCGGCCGCCCCGGACAAGCGTCCACCCCCCTCTTGCGCTGACTGCGAACATGACGCACGCTGGTCTCCTAAGAAACTCGTCGTCCCGCAGAGTCGTCGGCAATGCCACACCGCAGGGCGGCGAGTTTCTTCGTCTGCCGGCCCGAGACGCGGGTCACGCGTCCATGAGCCGCGAGCGGATCAGGAACCGCACGCCCTCCGGCGCCTCCACCGAGAACCCGCTGCCGCGCCCCTTCACGACGTCGACGGTGAGATAGGTGTGACGCCAGTAGGCGAACTGCTCGGTCGACATCCAGAACGGCACGACGCGCGGCGCCGCAGCATCCGCCCCCGCGGCATCCGCACCGATGTCCAGTTCGCCCAGCAGCACGTCGGCGTCGCTGGTGATGAAGTCGCCCGCCGGATAGCACATGGGCGAGCTCCCGTCGCAGCATCCGCCCGACTGGTGGAACATGAGGGGACCGTACTTGCCCCAGAGCATCGCGAGCAGGTCGGATGCCGCGGGCGTGAGTTCCACCCGCGGCATCCGCTCCCCCGCGACGGTGATGGAGGCGACGATCCTGCCGAGGGACGCGAGCCCTGGCGCATCAGCATTCAACGGCGCATCGGCGCTCATCACGGCACCCGGATCAGAAGAACCCGAGCGGGTTCTCGTTGTAGCTGACCAGCAGGTTCTTCGTCTGCTGGTAGTGGTCGAGTGCGGCCTTGTTGTTCTCGCGTCCGATGCCGGAGGACTTGTAGCCGCCGAACGCCGCACCCGCGGGGTAGGCGTGGTAATTGTTGACCCACACGCGACCGGCCTGGATGTCGCGGCCCGCCCGGTACGCCTCATTGCCGTTGCGGCTCCAGACGCCGGCGCCGAGCCCGTAGAGGGTGTCGTTCGCGATCGAGATCGCGTCGTCGTAATCGGTGAAGCTCGTCACGGCGACGACCGGACCGAAGATCTCCTCCTGGAAGAGCCGCATGCGGTTCTGCCCCTCGAAGATCGTGGGCTGCACGTAGTAGCCCTCGCTGAGGTCGCCGCCGAGATGGGCCCGCTCGCCGCCGAGCAGCAGCTTCGCGCCCTCCTGCTTGCCGATGTCGATGTAGCTCAGGATCTTCTCGAGCTGGTCGTTCGAGGCCTGCGCGCCGACCTGCGTCTCGGTGTCGAGCGGGTTGCCCTGCTTCGCGAGCTTCGTGCGCTCGATCGCGTCGTCGAGGAACGAGTCGTAGATCGACTTCTGGATGAGCGACCGGCTCGGGCAGGTGCACACCTCGCCCTGGTTGAACGCGAACAGGCTGAAGCCCTCGAGCGCCTTGTCGTAGAACGTGTCGCGCTTGTCGGCGACGGACTCGAAGACGAGGTTCGGGCTCTTGCCGCCGAGCTCCACGGTCGAGGGGATGATGTTGTTCGACGCGTACTGCAGGATGAGCCGGCCGGTCGTGGTCTCCCCCGTGAACGCGATCTTGCGGATCCGGTTCGACGAGGCGAGCGGCTTGCCCGCCTCGACGCCGAAGCCGTTGACGACGTTCACGACGCCGGGCGGCAGGATGTCGGCGATGAGCTCCATGAGCACGAGGATCGAGGTCGGCGTCTGCTCCGCCGGCTTCAGCACGACGGCGTTGCCCGCGGCGAGCGCCGGCGCGAGCTTCCACACGGCCATGAGCAGCGGGAAGTTCCACGGGATGATCTGCCCGACCACGCCGAGCGGCTCGTGGAAGTGGTACGCGACCGTGTCCTCGTCGAGCTGCGTGAAGCTGCCCTCCTGCGCACGGATCAGGCTCGCGAAGTACCGGAAGTGGTCGCTCGCGAGCGGCAGGTCGGCGTTCAGCGGCTCGCGGATCGACTTGCCGTTGTCCCACGTCTCGGCGACGGCGAGCAGTTCCAGGTTCGCGTCGATGCGATCGGCGATGGCGTTCAGCACGGCGGCGCGCTTCGTCGCGCTCGTGCGGCCCCACGCGGGCGCGGCCTTGTGCGCGGCGTCCAGTGCCGCGTCGATGTCGGCGGCGGTGCCGCGGGCGACCTCGGTGAACGGGCGTCCGTTCACGGGCGAGATGTTCTCGAAGTAGGCGCCCTCCTTCGGCTTCACCCACTCGCCGCCGATGAAGTGCTCGTAGCGCGGCTTGAACTCGATCAAAGCGCCGGCGGTGCCTGGCGCGGCGTACACGGTCATCGTGTCTCCTCGTGACGTCGTTGTCATGTCGTTGTCATGGCGCCCCGCCGGGTGGTTCTGCGGGGCACGCGTGACGCTACGCGTGCGGGGGTTGCAGGTGCGTTGCAGCGGTATGGTCCGACGTGCTTCAGCCTTGCGCTCTCTCGAGGCGCTCGAGGTGGGCGACGACCGTCGCACGGCGGGGCGACCGCCGCGGCAACGCGGCCAGGAGCGCCCGCCACACCTCGGTGTCGGAGAGGTTCTCATCGCGCTCGGCATACCAAGCCAGCAGGTCGGGAGCGGCATCCGACAGCATCGACTCCCGCAACCTGCCCGCGAGCTCCTCGCGGATCTCGACGATGCCCGGCGCGACCGAGCCCGGCAGCACCGGCCCGGCGTAGTGCTCGGCCGCACGGCGGATCGAGCCGCGGGCGAGCAGCTTCGCGACGGATGCCGCATCGAGGTCGACCTCGCGGGCGAGCCGGTACGGGCGCGATTGCATCGGCGGTTCGCCGACCGCGTCGAGCACGCGGCGGAGCCGGACGAGCTCGGCGCGAACGGTGACCGGCGAGACCTCCCGCTCCGAGAGGAGGATCGCCAGCCGCGCCGCACTGAGGCCGGCCGGATGCCAGGCGAGCAGCGTGAGGATCTCGGCGTGCCTCGGGCTCAACTCGACCGCGCCGAGCGTCGGCCGTCGCACGCCGAGCACCGTCAGCCGGGTGCGCGGCACCGGCTCGGTCGGGACGGCGCGCACCCGTGCGCGACGCACCGTCGCCTTGACCGCCGTCTCGAGGCGGGCGATGCGGAGCTCGGCCTCGACCGCGGCGACCGTCGCCGAGACGAGCGAGAGCGCATGCGGGGCGACCGCGAGGTCGGTGCCGGTGATGTCGATGACGCCGAGCAGTTCGCCCGTCGCGGGGTCGTGCACCGGCGCCGCCGTGCAGCTCCACGGATGCACGATGCGGTTGTAGTGCTCGGCGCCGCGGATCTGCACGGCGCGGTCGAGGGCCAGCGCGGTGCCGGGAGCGCTCGTGCCGACGCTCGCCTCCGACCAGTCGGCACCCGCGACGAAGAGCATGTCCTCGGCGCGTCGGCGGAGGGCGGCGTCGCCGTCGACCCAGAGCAGCCTGCCGTGCGCGTCGCCGATGGCGACGACGAGACCGGAGTCCTCCGTGCCGTCGACGAGCAGGCGCCGGATGACGGGCAGCACCGGCGTGAGCGCATGCGAGTCCCGGTAGTCGCGGAACGCGAACTCGTCGAGGTCGATGCGCGGCAGCGCGTGATCGGGATCGATCGAGCCGCGGATCGCCCGCTCCCACGATTCGCGCACGACCGGGCGGAGCGACGGCGGCGCGGTGCCGGTGGCGATGGCGGTCGCCTGCGCGAGTTCGAGCAGATCGCGCAGGGACGCCTCGGGACGCAGCCCGGACGTGTGCGGGTACCGCGGCACGGGCATGCCGACTCCGATCGCCGTCAATCAGGATGCGGCAATCCTACGTCGAGCGCTCGGGATCCGGCAGGGGCGACGGCGCGTCCGGCAGTGCCGCGTCAGCCCGCGATCGCCCGTCGGTCGGCCGCCACCCGCTCGAGCAGTTCGCGCTCATCGGCGAGACGGCGCGCGAGGGCGGCATCGTGACCGGCCCGCCCGGTGATGATCGCCTGCCGGGTGAACGCCAGCCGCGTGGCATCCGCGATGAATCGCCTGACCTGCGCTGTACGGGGCGGATGCTGCGACCTGCCCCAGGCGATCGCGGCGTTGCGGCCCGCCGAGGTCGCGAGGCCCTCGACCTCGTCGGGGTTGAACCAGCCTGCGGCCGCGTACTCGAGCAGTCGATCGCGCGTGATCATGCGCTCCTGTCGACGCAGCAGCACCGTGATCACGATCGCGCCGATGAAGATCGGCACCTGCACGAGCAGGTACAGCACGACCGCGTCGGAGGCGAAGGTGAGCGACCCGTTCCAGAGCGCGTGCAGCGCGACCGCGCAGGCGAGCCCGCCGAGGAAGAACCCGATGATGCCCGGTCCCCGCGTGCGACGCGCGCCGAGGCCGACCGCCACGCCGGTGCATGCCGTGAACAGCACATGCGCGAACGGCGAGAAGAGGCCCCGCACGACGAAGGTCGCACCGAGCGCCGCGCCGCCGCCCTCGATGAGCGAGGAGCCGAAGTAGAGGATGTTCTCGGTGAACGCGAACCCGGCCGCGACGGTCGCCGCGTAGACGAGCCCGTCGACCGGGCCGTCGAAGTGGCTGCGCGAGAACGTGAACAGCAGCAGCACGCCGAGGCCCTTGGCGACCTCCTCGACGAGCGGCGCCTGCACGACGGCCTGCATGGCGTCGTCGGGCCCGGCCGCGATCGCGAACGCCATCGCCAGCTGCACGCCCGTGTCGACGACGAGCGCGATCGCGACCGACACCGCGGCGCCCCAGAGGAACGCGAACCAGAGCGCCCACCGCGGCTCTGGCTCCCAGCGGTCGATCCAGCGCACCGCGAGCAGCACGATCGTGAGCGGTACGAGGGCGAGCAGGGAACCGACGACGAGCGTCGAGGTTCCGAGCGCCCACGCGAGGTAGGCGAGCACGGCCGCGCCGACGAGCGCGGCCACGACGATGCCGATCGGGCCGAAGACGGCCTCGCTGGAGATGCGCCGGCGCGGGCGCTGCTCGGGCGATGCGGCGGGGGCCGGGAAGGGAGTGCTCACTGCGCCGCCTCGAACATGACGCCGGGATTCAGGATGCCGGTCGGGTCGAACAGCGCCTTGATGCCGCGCTGCAGCTCGAACGAGTCCTCGCCGAGCTCGTCGGCGAGCCAACGTCGCTTCAGCACGCCGACGCCGTGCTCGCCCGTGAGCGTGCCGCCGAGGGCGACGGCCTCGCGGAACATCTCGTCCGCCGCCGCCCAGACGTGCTCGGGCACCTCGCCCGGCTCGCCGTCGAAGACGAAGTTCGGGTGCAGGTTGCCGTCGCCCGCGTGCGCGAGCGTCGGGATCTCGAGGTCGTGCGAGGCCGCGATGCGCTCGATCGCGCGGAACATCTCGGGCAGGCGCGACCGCGGCACCGCCACGTCCTCGATGAGCACCTGCCCGCGCGAGGCGAGCGCCGTGTGCATCGTGCGGCGGATCGCGACGAGTCGGTCGCCGGATGCCGTGTCCGTCGACGTCGTGACCCGGCCGCCGGCGCGCTCGAAGATCGCGGCGATGACGACGGCCTCGGCGGCCGCGCCGGCGGCATCCGTCTGGGCCAGCAGGAAGGTCTCGCCGGGGGCGAGCGTCGCGAGCGGCGTGCCCTCGAGCGCCGCCGCACCGAGGTACTCGGCGACCCGCGCGAGCCCGGCGGCATCGATGAGCTCGAGCATCGCGGGGCGAAGCCTGGCGGCCGTGACCGCAGCGGATGCCGCGGCCGCCGCCTCGACGTCGGGGAACATCGCCGCGACGGTGACGACCTCGCCGGTGACCGCCGGCCGCAGGCGCACGGTCGCCTCGACGATGACGCCGAGCGTGCCCTCGGATCCGGTCATGAGCGCGGTGAGGTCGTAGCCGGTGACGCCCTTGACCGTGCGGTGGCCGGTGCGCAGCAGACGCCCGTCGGCGAGCACGACCGCCAGGCCGAGCACCGACTCGCGCGTCACGCCGTACTTCGCGCACAGCAGGCCGCCGGCGTTCGTGGCGATGTTGCCGCCGATCGAGGAGATCGCGCGGCTGGCCGGGTCGGGCGCGAACCAGAGGCCTCGTGGCGCGAGCAGGTCGTTGAGGTCGCCGTTGAGCACGCCCGGCTCGACGACCGCGAGCTCGTCGGCCTCGCTGATCTCGAGCACCCGGTTCATGCGCGAGACATCGAGCACGATGGCCCCCGCGCTCGCGATGGCGCCGCCCGCGAGGCCCGTGCCCGCGCCCCGTGGGACGACCGGCGTGCCGGTGGCGTGCGCGATGCGCATGACCGCCTGGACGTCGGCGACGGATGCCACGTGCACGAGTGCGAGCGGTGCGGCGGCGCTCCTCCACCCGGATCGGTCCTCGCGGGTCGCGTCGAGCACGGCCGGCTCGGTGGCGACGGCGGACCCGAGGTCGGCGATGAGCTGGGCGAGGACGGCGTGCGGCATGCCGCCAGCATAGGCGGCCCGGGTGATGTCCGATTTCCGCGAGTGGGTGTCGGTGGCGCGTGCGAGGGTTGAGGCATGCCAGTCCTCGACACCCGCGCCGCAGCAGCCGTCGCCGACCCCGCCTTCGACGAGCGCTACCGCGCCATGCAGGCTCGCGACGCGCGGTTCGACGGGCAGTTCATCACGGGCGTGCACTCGACGGGCATCTACTGCCGGCCGAGCTGCCCTGCGGTCTCGCCGAAACCGTCGAACGTGACCTTCTACCTCACCGCCGCCGCCGCGCACGAGGCGGGGCTGCGGGCGTGCAAACGCTGCCTGCCCGATGCGGTGCCCGGCTCCCCCGAATGGAATCTGCGCGACGACCTCGCCGCGCGCGCCATGCGCCTCATCGCCGACGGACTCGTCGAGCGCGAGGGCGTGCCGGGGCTCGCCGCGCGACTCGGGTACACCCCTCGGCATCTCACGCGCGTGCTCACGGCCGAACTCGGCGCCGGGCCGCTCGCACTCGCCCGCGCCCACCGCGCGCAGACCGCCCGCACGCTGCTCACCTCGACGACGCTGCCCGTCGCCGACGTGGCCTTCGCCTCGGGGTTCGGCAGCATCCGGCAGTTCAACGACACGATCCGCGAGGTCTACGAGCGCAGCCCGCTCGAGGTGCGCGCTTCGGCCCGTGCACGAGAGCGCGGGGCGCCCGCGCCGACCGGCCTGCCCGATTCCGGCGTGGTGCACCTGCGCCTTCCCGCGCGGCCTCCCTTCGACGCCGACGGCGTCTTCGCCTGGCTCGCCGCGCGCACCGTGGCCGGGGTCGAGCAGGCCTGGTCGACGCCAGACGGCCGACCCCGATTCCGCCGCACGCTGCGGCTTCCGGGCGGCCCGGCGCTCATCGAGCTCGCACCGACCGACGACGACGCCCTCGGCAACCGCAACCCCGGCATCCACGTGACCGCACGACTCGCGGGTCTCGCCGATCTCCCTCCACTCGTGGCGCGCGTGCGGCGGCTCTTCGACCTCGATGCCGATGCGATCGCCATAGATGCCGCACTGGCCGCCGATCCGGCGCTCGCGGCCTCGGTCGCCGAGGTACCCGGCATGCGGGTGCCCGGATGCCTCGACCCGCACGAACTCGTCTTCCGAGCCCTCATCGGGCAGCAGATCTCGGTCGCCGCCGCCCGCACCGCGCTCGGGCGCCTCGCGCACCACCTCGGCGAGCACGTTCCGCTTCCCGACCCGACCGCTCCGTCGGTGCTCTTCCCGACGGCCGCGGCGATCGCCGAGCACGGTGCCGAGGTGCTGCGCGGTCCCGCCGCGCGCATCCGCACGATCGTCGACGTGGCGAACCGGCTCGCCGCCGGCGAGCTCGCGGTCGCCGCCGATCGCGAGCGTCACGACCTCGAGTCGCAGCTGCTCGAGGTCCCCGGCATCGGTCCATGGACGGCCGGGTACGTCGCCATGCGGGTCACCGGCGCGCCCGACGTGCTGCTCACCGGCGACCTCGCGCTCCGCAACGGCGCCGCGAACCTCGGGCTCCCGCACGCCCCGCGCGAACTCGCCGCGACCGGGCTGCGCTGGGCGCCGTGGCGAAGCTACGCGTCCATGCACCTCTGGCGCGCGGCCTGAAAGGTCTGATGTCTGCGACGCTGCGCGCTAGCATTCCCCTATGGCCGTCACCGACGAAGCGATCCTGAAGATCAAAGAGATGATCCTGACCGGCGAGCTCGCGCCCGGCGATCGCCTCCCGCCCGAGAAGGAGCTCAGCGACCGGCTCGGGCTCTCGCGTTCCTCGCTCCGCGAGGCGGTCAAGGCGCTGGAGGTCATCCGCGTGCTCGACGTGCGGCGCGGCGACGGCACCTACGTCACGAGCCTCGAGCCCCGGCTCCTGCTCGAGGCGATGTCGTTCGTCGTCGACCTGCACGACGATCAGTCGGTGCTCGAGATCTTCGCCGTCCGGCGCATCCTCGAACCCGCTGCCGCATCGCTCGCGGCGCGCAACGTCGACGCCGAGACCGTCGAGCGCCTGCGCACGGTCGTCGCCAGCGTCGATGACGCGACCGATGTCGAGGGGCTCGTGACGCACGACCTCGAGTTCCACCGCGGCATCGCCGAGGCCACCGGCAACGCCTACCTCGCGAGCCTCATCGACTCGATCTCGGGCCACACGGTGCGCGCGCGCGTGTGGCGCGGCATCACGCAGGAGAACGCGGTCGATCGCACGCTCCACGAGCACCACGCGATCCTCGACGCGATCTCGATCGGCGACGCCGAACTCGCCCACGCGCTCACCCTGACCCATGTGAGCGGCGTCGAGCACTGGCTGCGCTCGGCGCTCTGAGCGGCGCGCCGTCGAGCACGGCGGCGCGAACGGCACGCCGACGGGCGGGGCCGATGCCGATGCATCCGCCCCGCCCGCCGGAACCGGGCCCCGCTACTGGAGCGTGAAGGTCAGCGTCGTCGTGTTGCCGGCCACGTCGAACACGATCAGGGTGTTCTGGCCGCGGACCGCGCCGAACACGCCGGGCTTCACGAAGTTCACGTCGGACCACGCGTTGTCCGACAGGTCCTTCACGACCCCGTTGAGCGTGACCTTGTCGATCTTGCCCGCGTCGTACAGCTTGAAGCTGACGAGCTCGTACACGCCGTCCGAGCCGACCGTGAACGAGGCGCCGTCCTTCACCGTCGCCTTCGGCGCATCCGCATCGATCGTGAACGCGAACGTCCCGGTCTTGGAGATGTTGCCCGCCAGGTCCTGCGCGTTGTACTTCACCGTGTAGTTCCCCGAGGGCAGCTTCACCGTAGCGGTGTGCGTTCCGCTCGTCGACCCCTTCATCGCGGACTGCGTGCTCTTGACGAGCTTGCCGTCCTGGTAGATGTTCGCGACGATCCGCTGCAGGCCGCCGTCATCGGACGCGTCCACCTCGACGGCGAGCGCACCGAACGGGCCGGCGGCGGTCGGCGACGCCAACGTGACCTCGGGGCGCGTCTCGTCGGGCGCCGCGAGGGCGATCCGGTAGGTCTCTCCCGCCTTCGCGTCGAATCGGATCGTGCGTCCGTCGCGCTCGCCCGCGGAGTTCTCGACCTCCTCGAACCGCACCACGCGGCCCTCGGAGTCCGTGACCGTCCGCTCGGCGAGGTCGGTTCCGACCACCGTGAGCTCCTGCGAGACATCCGGGGTCAGCACGGCCTCGGTGAGCGCCTGGTCGGCCCAGGCGATGTCGACCCCGACATTGCCGCGGGCTCGGAGGCCCGTGACCGACCCGGTCGCCCAGACTTCGGGCATCGCCGGAAGGAGTTCGATGGCGTCGCCCTGGGACTGCAGGAGCATCTCCGTCGCCCCGGCCGTGCCACCGAAGTTGCCGTCGATCTGGAACGGCGGGTGCGCGTCCCAGAGGTTGTCGTACGTGCCCTGCTTGAGGAGGTTGCCGTAGAGGGTGTGCGCTCGGTCGCCGTCGCGGACCCGAGCCCAGAAGTTGAGCTTCCAGGCCATCGACCATCCGGTCGAGGAGTCGCCGCGCGTATCGAGCGTCACCTTCATCGCGTCGACGAGCGCATCCTCCTCGGCACTGCGGCCCGCGACGACCTGGTCGCCCGGGTGCAGCGCGTACAGGTGGTTGGTGTGACGGTGGCTCCCGTCGCCGGTGAAGTCGATGGCGATGGGGTTCTGCCACTCCTGGAGCTGCCCGCCCGGGTACGCCCGGCCGCCCTGCGTGTACGTGCCCTTCGGCGCGATCTGCAGTCCGAGCATGCCCGACGCGGCCGTCGAGATCTCGTCGAGGTATCCGTCCTCGGCCGCGCGTCCCTCGAGGCCGTTGGCCTCGTCGGCCTCGTCGAGGCGATCGGCGAGCACCTGGTGCGCCTCGATCACGTCCTCGAAGAGTCCGCTCACGACCGACTGCGGCTCCGTGGCTCCCAGCGAGTACGGACCGTGCTCGGGCGAGTACGACGGGCTCACGACGAGCTTGCCGCTCTTCGTGTCGAGCACGAGCGTGTCGACCCAGAACAGCGCCGCATCACGCAGCAGGTCGTAGTGCTCCGCGAGGAACTCGACGTCCTGCGTGTACTGGTAGTGCTCCCACACGTGCTGTGCGAGCCAGGCGCCGTCCTCGGGACTGAAGAACGCGCCCGAGACGGCCGGAGCGGTGTTGCCCCAGATGTTGTTCTCGTGCCACGTGGTCCAGCCACGGGTTCCCTCACCGAAGACCCGCTCGGCGCCCTGCGCGCCCCGCGGCACGAGTGCGTCGATGTAGCTGATCAGCGGCTCGGTGAGCTCGGAGAGGTTCGTCTGCTCCGCGAGCCAGTAGTTCATCTGCAGGTTGATGTTCGCGTGGTAGTCGGCGGCCCACGGCGGGTTCGTGCCGTACGCCCAGATCCCCTGCAGATTGGCCGGAAGCGAGCCCTCCCGTGACGAGGAGATGAGCAGGTAGCGGCCGAACTGGTAGTACAGCGTCTCGAGGTAGAGGTTCTCGTCCGCGGTGTTCGTGCCCTCGCGGTATCCCTCGAGCAGCTGCGGCGTCGTCTTGTCGGTGACGGCGGCCACGTTGCCGAGGTTCAGCCGGACCCGGTCGTAGAGCTCCTTGTAGTCGGCCAGGTGCGTCGCGTACAGCTCGTCGAAGGTGCGTCCGGATGCCGCGTCGATGCGCTGCTGCACGTCGATCAGCGGGTCCCGCCCGTCGAAGTAGTTGTTCAGCGGGTCCTCACCCGGGTAGGGCTCGTCGGCGGTGATGTCCTCCTGGTAGTTCGTGCCCGTCGTCGTGAGCAGCACCACGGCGTCGGCGTTCGTGACGGTGATGGCGCTGTCGTTCGCGACCAGCTCGGCGTCCTCGCCCACGGGGATGACCTTGAGCTGCTGCGCGTAGTGCAGGGCGTCGTTGAAGCGGTTCACGTCGTCCGCGCCCTGGTCGTGTCCGTTGACCCATCCGGTGGCGGTGACGGTGTCGCCCTCGACCACGATCGACTGCGGGTCGATGGGCTTGAGCGAGAAGGACTGGGTGATCTTCCCGGCTTCGGAGGCGCTGAGACGGATCGCCATGATGTCGTCGGGATTCGAGACGAAGTACTCGCGGGTGAAGTCGACCCCGTCGCGCGTGTACGAGACGGAGGCCTTGCTGCCGTCGAGGTCCAGTTCGCGACGGTAGTCGGTGACCGGCTCCTCTGGCTGCTCCGAGGACGGCAGCGGCATCTCGATCTCGGACATCTGCGGCTTCTGGCTGAGCTGCGCCAGGGCCGTGACCGTCATCTTGAACGAGTCGTACGAGCCGGGCACGTCGACGTCGAAGGACTTGTACGCCTTGCGCGCATCGCCGAACGCCGCGTCGTCGACCGTGTCGATGAGCGTCCACTCGCCGGTGCCCGACTTGGCGAAGAGCTTCCAGGTCTTGAAGTCGCGTCCGGGCACGTCGTTGCCCGTGGCCAGGCGATAGGTCGCCACCTCGAACGGCTTCGTGTACGACCACTCGACCGTGTAGGGGTTGGCCTCGGTGATCTGCCCCGCCGCATCGGCGTACATCTTCGTGCCGGTGTCGCCGTCGAAGAGGGCCGGGGAGCGCTCCTGCGCGTTGTTCGGATGCTCGCTGCTCGCGGTCGAACCGACGAACTCCGGTGCGCCGGATGCCGCGGCCGTGACCTCGAGCTCGGACATCTGCGGGTCGGCGCCGCCGGCGGTCGCGGTCACGTCCATGCGGTACTCGTCGTACGAGCCGGGCACGTCGAGGTCGAACGACTTGTAGGCCTGTCGCTCGGCGCCGAACGCCGCAGTGCCGACCGTGTCGACCAGCACCCACTCACCGCCGTCGGCGCGCGCGTAGAGGTTCCAGCTCTGGAAGTCGCGCGGCGGGCTGTCGTTGCCCGTCGCGAGGCGGTAGCCCGAGGCCGCGAACGGGCTCGAGTAGGTCCACTGCACCTGGTACGGCCGCTCCGCGGTCGGGCGGCCGAACTTGTCGGCGAACATCTTGCTGTTCGTCGCGCCGTCGAACAGCGCCCCGGTGCCCTCGTTGGCGTTGTTCGGGTTCGTGTAGTTCGACGAGTAACCGGTGAGCGCGACGATCGGGTCGGCGCTCATGAGGATGGAGCTGATCTGCCGGTAGCTGCCGAAGTCCTGCTTGCTGCCGATGAGCTGGTTCACGGTGTTCGTGATCTCGTTCATCTTCGCCGAGCTCGGCGTCGTCGCCGGCGTGATCCTGCCCGAATCGTCGACCGTCGCGGGCGAGGTCTCGTCCCACGCCGCCTGCAGCAGCTCCTGCGCCTTCTTGACGTTGGCGGCGTTCTCCTCCGACGTCTTCGCGCTGAACCCGCCGTCGTAGGCGGGATTCTGCCCGGGCCCGCCGGTCCAGTAGGTGTGGTCGTTGATGATGATCTCGTCTTTGTCGACGCCGCCGAGGATGCTGGCGCCGAGGAAACCGTTGCCGAGCGGGATGCTCTCCTTCTCCCACGCGCCCGCCTTGTCGTTCGCGGGGCCGGCGGGAGCCGAGTACCAGGTCTTGAGCACGGGCTGCTCACCGAACGCCTCCGGCTCCGCCGCGCCTGCAGGAGTGCTCAGGGCGACGACGGCGCCCGCACCCAGCGCGAAGGCGAGCGAACCGGAGACCCACCTCCTCACATGTCGTCTCGTTCCGGCACGAGCGGATCGGTCCGTCGTGTGGTGCTGATCGGGGCCTGACACAGTTCACTCTCCATCGATCGGGCGCGCCGAAGCACGCCGGGTGGTGTTCCCAACTGAGCGGATGCGATGGTGCCGGGCACGAACGGATCGTGCATCGCGACGGGCGGGCATCCGAGCCGCCGTGCGGGGTGGGGCGTGAGCCCCGGACGAGGAAGGCGGGGCGCCGTCGACGCCCCGCCTCTGCCTGCCCTACTCGTAGAGGACGGCCTGGATCTCCTCGTCGTCGATGTTGGTCGCGTCGTACCAGTAGAAGCCGGTGTCGATGGTCAGCGGCAGTTCCTTGCCGTCGATCGCCTCGACGGCCGCCTTGACCGTCTCGTAGCCGATGCCGACCGGGTTCTGCGTGATCGCGCCGGTCATGAGACCGTCGCGGATCGCGTCCATCTGGGCCTTGCCCGAGTCGAAGCCGACGACCGCGAGGGACGACGCGTCGAGACCGAGCTCCTTGACCGCCTGCACGACGCCGATCGCCGAGCCCTCGTTCGAGCCGTAGATGCCCTTGAGGTCGGGGTTCGCGGCGATCATGGCCTTGGCGAGGTCGGCCGACTTGGCCTGGTCGCCGCCGCCGTACTGGATGTCGACGATCTCGATCTTGGGCTCGTTCTCCTCCATGTACGAGACGAAGCCGTCACGGCGCTGCTGGCCCGTGACCGAGGTCTGGTCGTGCACGACCATCGCGACCTTGCCCTCGTGCCCGACGGCGTCGGCCATGTGCTTGGCCGCCTCGGCCGCGGCGGCGAGGTTGTCGGTCGCCGCCGTCGTCAGCGGGATGTCGCTCTCGACGCCGGAGTCGAACGCGATGACGGGGATGTCCGAGTCCTTGGCCTGCTGCAGCAGCGGGCCGGCCGCCTGGCTGTCGAGGGCCGCGAAGCCGATCGCGGCGGGGTTCTTGTCGAGGGCGGTCTGCAGCATCTGGATCTGCTGGTCGACGTCGGCCTCGGTGTCGGGGCCCTCGAAGGTGATCTCGACGTCGAACTCCTCGGCGGCCTGCTCCGCGCCCGACTTCACGGCCTGCCAGAACTGGTGCTGGAAGCCCTTCGAGACGAGGGCGATGTACGGCTTGTCGCCGCTGCCCTCGTCCGAGCCGGATCCGCTGTCAGCCCCGTCGCTCGCGCAGCCCGCGAGGACGAGTGCGGTGATGGCGGCGCCGACGACGGCGCCGACCATGCGCTTCTTGAACATGTTCACTCCTTTGTGTCTGTGTTGCTGTGTGTGTTTCGGGTGGTGCGGTACGGAATTCAGGCCCTTCGGCGGCGCAGCATGTCGAGGTAGACGGCGACGAGGATCACGACGCCGACCGCGACCGACTGCCACTCCTGCGGCACGGAGATGATGCGCAGCCCGTTGGTCAGCACGGCCATGATGAGCGCGCCGATCACGGTGCCGATGATCGACCCCTTGCCGCCCTGCAGCGAGGTGCCGCCGATGACGACCGCGGCGATCGCCTCGAGTTCGAGGCCCATGCCGCCGGTCGGCTGGGCCGACGAGAGTCGCGAGGCGCTCAGCACGCCGGCGAGGCCGACGAAGAGCCCGGAGAGCGTGTAGATGATGATCTTCCACCGGCGAACGTTCACGCCCGAGAGCGCGGTGGCGGCCTCGTTCGAGCCGATCGAGAACGTGTACCGGCCGAGGATCGTCTTGGACAACAGCACCGCGGCGACCGCGATCATCACGATGAAGATCGCGACACCCATCGGGAACCGGATGCCGGGGATGATCGACAGGTTCATGATCTGCTGGAACTCGGGGGTGTCGTTGAAGTAGATCGGCTTCGTGCCCGAGATCACCAGGGAGAGTCCGGCGGCGATGAGCATCATGCCGAGCGTCGCGATGAACGGCGGGATGCCGAGCACCGAGACGTTCACGCCGTTGATGAGGCCGATGAGCCCGCCGAACAGGATCGTCGCGAGCACACCGGCCCAGAGCGGCCAGCCGAGGTAGGTGAGGAAGACGCCGGCCATGACGCCCGAGAGCACCATGCCCGTGCCGATCGAGAGGTCGATGCCGCCCGTGATGATCACGAACGTCGTTCCGAGGGCGAGGATCCCGGTCACCGTGGCCGCCGTGAGGATGGACACCAGGTTGTTGGCCGTGAAGAAGTGGGGGCTGGCCAACGAGAACACGATGACGATGAGGATGAGGCTCGCGAAGGCCAGCAGTTGCTGCAGCGATCCGCGCAGGCGCGCGAACCGCGGCGCACCACGGTCGATCGCGGCGAACGCCGTGGTGGAGGGGTCCCGGTCCGGCTTCGGCGGCGTCACGGTTGGGCTCGTCATGCGATGGTTCCTTCGCTCGAGAATCGGGTTGCGTAGTCCATGAGGTTCTCCTGCGTGGCATCCGCGTTGTCGAGGATCGCCGTGAGGCGTCCTTCGGCCATGACGGCGATGCGGTCGGAGAGGCGCAGCACCTCCGGCAGCTCGGAGGAGATCATGATGATGGCCTTGCCCTGCTCGGCCAGACCCTTCAGCAGCGCGTAGATCTCCTCTTTCGCACCGACGTCGATGCCGCGGGTGGGCTCGTCGAAGATCAGCACGTCGCAGTCCTTCGCGAGCCACTTCGCGATGACGACCTTCTGCTGGTTGCCGCCGGAGAGGTTCTGCACGAGCTGCGCGCTCGAGGGCGTCTTGATGCGGAGCCGGTCGATGTACTCGCGGCCGGTCTTCTCGATGCGGCCGTCGTCGACGAATCCGAGCGCCGAGGTGTAGTCGCGCAGCGCCGAGAGCACGATGTTCTCGCGCACGCTGCGCTCGAGCAGCACGCCGAGGCGCTTGCGGTCCTCGGAGAGGTAGCCGATGCCGTGACGGGACGCCTCGGCGGGGTTGCCGATGGAGACCGGCCGGCCGTGCACGCGGATCTCGCCGGACTCCTTCGGGTCCGCGCCCACGATCGCCCGGGCGACCTCGGTGCGCCCGGCACCCATGAGGCCGGCGAAGCCGAGGATCTCGCCGGCGCGCAGGTCGAAGCTCACGTCGCGCAGCAGCGACCTCGTCGAGAGGTGCTCGACCGAGAGCACGGGCTCGCCGTGCACCTCGCGCGCGGCGGGCCGCTGCTCGCCCGAGATCTCCCGGCCGACCATGAGCGAGATGACCTCGCGCTGATCGGTCGCGGCGGTCACCCGGCTGCCGACGTTGCGGCCGTCGCGGAGCACCGTGATGCGATCCGAGATGCGGGTGAGCTCCTCCATGCGGTGCGAGATGTAGATGACGCCCGTGTCCGGCCGCCGGAAGCGGCCGATGAGCTCGAAGAGCACGTCGACCTCGGCGTCGTTGAGGGCGGCGGTCGGCTCGTCCATGATGAGCACCTTGGCCTCGAACGAGAGCGCCTTCGCGATCTCGACCATCTGCTGCTTCGCGACGGTGAGGTTCTCGATGCGTTCGGTCGGGTCCAGCGCGAGTCCGAGGCCCTCGAAGAGCTTGCGCGCCCGGCGATTCAGGCTGCGCTCGTCGAGGAAGAACCCGGCGGCGCGCTGCTCGCGGCCGATGAAGATGTTCTGCGCGACCGTGAGGTCGGGCATGAGGTTGAACTCCTGGTGGATGATCGAGATGCCGAGCTCCTGTGCGTGCTTGGGGCCCTCGATCGTGAGTTCCTCGCCGTTGAGGCGGAAGGTGCCGGCATCGGGGGTGTAGATGCCCGCGAGCAGCTTCATGAGCGTCGACTTGCCCGCGCCGTTCTCGCCGACGAGCGCGAGCACCTCGCCGTGGTGCAGTTCGAGGCTCACGTCGTCGAGGGCCTGCACGCCGGGGAATCCCTTGCTCACGCCGCGCAGGTCGAGCAGCGGTGCGGATGCCTCGGGCCGGGCGGATGCCTCGGTCATGCCGGCACCTCGCCGACGCGGACGCCGCGCCAGGTGTACTCCGCGATCGAGACGGGATGCATCTCGGTGCCGGCGCCGGGCGCCTCGGGCACGAGGTAGCGGCCGCGCTCGACGACGGCCGGGGTCACGAAATGCTCGTGCAGGTGGTCGACGAACTCGATCATGCGACCGTCCATGCTGCCGGAGACGGCGACGAAGTCGAACATCGAGAGATGCTGCACGGCCTCGCAGAGCCCGACGCCGCCGGCGTGCGGGCACACCGGCACGCCGAACTTCGCCGCGAGCAGGAGGTTCGCGATGTTCTCGTTGACGCCGCCGACGCGGGTCGCGTCGATCTGCATCACCTGCATGCCGTCCGCCTGGAGCAGCTGCTTGAAGACCACCCGGTTCTGCACGTGCTCCCCCGTCGCCACGCGGATGGGGGCGACGCCCCTGGCGATCGCCGCGTGGCCGAGCACGTCGTCGGGGCTCGTGGGCTCCTCGATCCAGGCCACGTCGTATTCGGCGAGCGCGTTGACCCAGGCGATCGCGTCGGAGACATCCCATCGCTGGTTCGCGTCGATGGCGATCGGGAAGCCCGGGCCGACGGCGGCACGCGCGATCGCGAGGCGGCGACGGTCGTCGTCGAGGTCGTTGCCGACCTTGAGCTTGATCTGCGGGAAGCCGTCGGCGACCGCCTCGCGGCAGAGCCGCTCGAGCTTCTCGTCCGAGTAGCCGAGCCATCCGGGCGTCGTGGTGTAGGCGGGATACCCGACGGCGAGCAGCTCGGCCTCGCGTTCGGCCCGGTTCGGTTCGGCGGCGCGAAGGATCTCGAGGGCCTCGTCACGGGTGAGCGCGTCGGAGAGGTACCGGAAGTCGACCACGTCGACGAGCTGCTCGGGCGACATGCGCGCGAGGAGGCGCCAGAGCGGCAGGCCGGCCCGCTTGGCCTTGAGGTCCCAGAGCGCATCGATCGCGGCGCCGATCGCCATGTGCATGACGCCCTTCTCAGGACCGAGCCAGCGGAGCTGGGAGTCATGGGCGAGCAGGCGCCAGGTCGCCCCCATGTCGTCGAGAAGCGCCTCGACGTCCTGCCCGAGCAGGTGCCCCCTGAGCGCATCGAGCGCGGCCACCTCGACGTCGTTCCCCCGGCCGATCGTGAACACGAAGGCGTGGCCGCTGAGGCCGTCGTCCGCGTCGGTGGCCACGGTGATGTAGGCCGCCGAGTAGTCGGGGTCGGGGTTCATCGCGTCCGAGCCGTCGAGCTGGAGGGAGGTCGGGAAACGGATGTCCGTGGTGTCAACGGCGACGATGGTGCTCATGAGGTCCTTTCGTGGGCATCACGAGCATAAACATCCGATGTCTGTTCCGTCAAGCGGTGATTCGCATGACGATTCGCCGATGATTCCGGCGACGACGCCCTGATACTTCGGATGTTCAAGGCGAAATCGCCAGATGGGCGGGCGTATTCGACGCCGAGGTCGTCGCGGCCGGCTTGACTTCCGCGCGACTTTGGCCCAATGTGGTCGCGGATCCTATTGGATATTTCATTTCTCAACGTGGAGGAACACACATGGCTGTTCGCAGCAAGGCCGCCCGCGGCCTGATGGCGGCCGCGGCGATCGCCCTGGCCCTGAGCACCGCCGCCTGCACCAGCAAGGCCGCCGGCACCGAGGCTTCGGCCGAGGCAGGCGACCTCGCATCCGTCGACGTGGCCCTCGTCTCCGGCGGCTCGCACCCGTACTTCCAGCCGTGGAAGGCCGCGGGCGAGAAGGCCGCGGCCGACTTCGGCCTCGGCTCGGTGGTCTTCAACGAGACGGCCGAGTGGGACCAGGCGAAGCAGAACGAGGCGATCAACTCGCTCGCCGCACAGGATGTCAACGCATTCGGCATCTTCGGCGTCTCGCCGACCGACATCAACACGACCTTCAAGACGCTCAAGGAGCAGGGCTTCGCCGTCGGCTCCCTCGGGTCGTGCCCCGCCGGCGACGTCAACGAGGCGGACTTCTGCCTCTCGACCGACACCGAGGTCGCCGCGTACAAGGCGGCGCAGGCCGCGATCGAGGCGATGGGGGGCAAGGGCAACCTGGTGCACCTCACGGGCAACAACGTCGACTCCAACACCCAGCGCCGCATCGCGGGGGTCGAGAAGGCGGTCGACGAGACGAACGGTGCGGTGACGCTGCTCACGACCGTCACCGACATCGACGTCGACCTCGGCACCGCGCAGAAGGCCGTGGCCGACCTGCTCGCGGCCAAGGGCTCCGAGATCAACGGCTTCGTGTCGACGGCGTACAACCCCGCGGTCGCCTCGGCCTCGGGGGTGAAGGAATCCGGACTGCCGATCAAGGTCGTCGCGATCGACGACGACCAGGTGATCCTCGACGGCATCGCCGACGGGTCCGTCTCGGCGACGGTCGTGCAGAACCCGACCGGGCAGGCGTACGTCGGCTCGTGGGTGCTCGCCCAGTTGCAGTCCGGCGCCTGCACGGTGAAGGAGCCCGGCGTGATCGTGGACTCCGGCTCCTTCGTCGTCACGGCCGACAACGTCGACTCGTACACCGACGAGCAGGACGCCGAGTCCGACAGGATCGTCGACCAGTTCACGAGCGATCTGCTCGACTGCAAGTAACGGGAAGCGCGACGGAGTAGATCGACACATGACCACCATCACCGCGGCACGCGCTTCTCTGATCGATCTCGAGGTCGAGACCGTGCGCACCGACGCCGTCCAGAGCTTCCTCAAGCAGGAGACGATCTTCCTCGAGATCGACACTGCCGACGGACTCACGGGTATCGGATACTCCTACACGATCGGGACGGGTGGTCGCGCAGTGCTCTCGATGCTGCGCGACCACCTCGTGCCGCTCCTCCCCAGCCTCGACAGCCGGAACGTCGAGGGCATCTGGTCGGAGCTCTTCCGTTCGACCAGGGCCACGACCGTCGGCGCGATCACCTCGCTCGCGCTCGCTGCCGTCGACACGGCGCTCTGGGATCTCCGTTCCCGACGCGCCGACCAGCCGCTCTGGCAGATCGCCGGCGGCTATCGCGACCGGGTCCCCCTCTACGACACCGAGGGCGGCTGGCTCCACCTGCCGACCGAAGACCTCGTGGCCGGCGCACTCGCCTCGCAGGCGAAGGGCCTCCGCGGCGTGAAGCTGAAGGTCGGCAAGCCCTCGGTCCGCGAGGATCGCGAGCGCCTGCTCGCCGTGCGCGACGCGGTCGGCGACGACCTGCACATCATGGTCGACGCGAACCAGTCGATGACGGCCGCCGAGGCGATCCGCCGTGCCGCCGCGTTCGAGGATGCCGACCTCTCCTGGTTCGAGGAACCGCTCCCGGCCGACGACGTCAGCGGACACGCGCGCCTCGCCGAGTCGACGAGCATCCCCATCGCGGTGGGCGAGTCCATGTACTCGATCGGCCAGTTCCGCGACTACCTGCACCGGGGGGCGGCCGGCATCGTGCAGGTGGATGTCGCCCGCATCGGCGGCGTGACGCCGTGGCTCAAGGTGGCCCACCTCGCCGAGGCGTACAACGTCTCGGTCTGCCCGCACTTCCTGATGGAGTTGCATGTGAGCCTCGTCGCCGCGGTGCCCAACGGCGCCTACGTCGAGCACATCCCCCAACTGCGAGGTATCACGAAGACCGAGCTCGCGGTCGACGAGGGCTGGGCCGTCGCACCATCCGAGCCCGGGCTCGGCATCGAATGGGATGCCGGCGAGATCGATCGGAGGCGGATCGCATGAGCCGCTCCAAGCGGACGGCCGGCGTGCTCGCCGACAACCGCGTCGGGCTCCTGCTGCTCATCATCGTCCTCGTCGCCATGATCGGCAGCCTCAAGCCGATGTTCTTCTCCCCTGCATTCGTGATCGGTCCGATGCTCACGAGCATCGCCATCTTCACGGTCGTCGGGCTGGCGCAGATGGTCGTACTCTCGGTCGGTCAGATGAACCTGGCCGTCGGCGGCATGGCCGCGATCGGCGCGATGGGCTCGGCGATGGTCTTCCAGGCCTTCGATGTGCCCCTGCTCGTCGGCATCGTGGTCGGCCTCGCGTTCGGCGGCGCCGTCGGAGCGCTCTGCGGAGTGCTGATCGCCTACGCCGGAGTCAACTCCTTCGTGGTCACGCTCGCCATGAGCTTCGCGCTCCTCGGCCTCGTGCCCGCCGTGTACTCCCGGGTCAGCACCGGCAACGCGATCACCGTGCAGACGCCGGGGCTGGCAGAACTCGGCCGAGCGAAGCTCTCCGACCTCTGCCTCGGCGACGCGTGCGGCCCCGACGGCGTGCCCCTCATCCTGTTCGTCGCCCTCGCGGCGATGCTCGTGATCGGCCTGCTCTTCTCCAGGTCCAGGGTCGGGCGCGAGATCCTGCTGACCGGCTCGAACGACCGAGCGGCCCTGCTCTCCGCCATTCCCGTGCCGCGACGCATCATCACCGTGCACACGCTCTCCGGCGCGCTCGCGGCGCTGGCCGGATTCATGCTCGGAGCGAGCACCGGTTCCTTCACTCCGGGCATCGGCCAGGAGTTCATGCTGCAGTCCTTCCTCGGGCCGATCCTCGGCGGCACGCTGCTCGCCGGCGGATACGTCTCGGTGATCGGCACCTTCCTCGGCATCGCACTCACCGTCGTGATCCGCCAGGGTCTGCTGCTGTTCGGAGTCGGCATCGAAGGACTCAACATCCTGCTCGGCACCATCCTCCTGATCGCCCTCTCCGCCGAACGAATCCGCTCGGTCGCCGGAGCCCGGACCCGGCTGCGAGCCTCGAACGCAGCGAGACCCGCTCGCAAGGGCGAGAAGGCGGTGGTGTCATGAGCACGCGCGTCGCACGACTGCTCCGGGACCAGAACACGATCCTCGCGGCCGTGATCCTGGCCGGCGTCATCGTCCTGACGATCAGCTCGAGCGGCGGGTTCCTCTCCCCGATCTCGATCGAGACGTTCTTCCAGTTCCTCGCGATCCCGATCGTGATCGGCCTCGCCCAGATGGCCGCGCTCGCGGTCGGCCAGATGAACCTCGCCGTCGGTGCGATCGGCGGCTTCGCGGCCTGCTCCGCGGCCGTGCTGATCGCGGACGTCGGCGTGCCCGCCTGGCTCGGGGGCGTCATCGCGATCCTCATCGGCCTCGCCGCCGGCATCCTCAACGGCCTCATCGTGGTCCTGACGCAGATCAACGGCTTCATCGTGACCCTCGCGACGATGACGATCCTCTCGGGCGCCCAGTACGCGATCGTGGGCACCCGCACGATCACGTCCGCCTCGTGGCCCGAGCTCGCTGCCATCGGCACCGCACGGCCGCTCGGCATCCCGCTCATCTTCTGGATCGCGATCGCGATCGCGATCCTGCTCGCGGTCGGGTACCGCCAGACCCTCGTCGCGAGGAACATGCTCGCCAGCGGCGGCAACCCCCTCGCCGCCACGCTCTCGGGCATCTCGAACAACCGCAGCCTCGTCACGGCCCACGGTCTCTCCGGCCTCCTCTGCGGCGTCGCCGCGTTCCTGGTGCTGGCGTCGTTGCCCGGTGCGAACAAGAGCATCGGCGAGGACTGGCTGCTGTCGAGCTTCGCCGCCCCGATCATCGGCGGCGTCTCCCTGACCGGCGGCACGGTCGCCGTGCTCGGGACCGTGCTCGCCGCGACGATCGTCCGCCTCGTCGACAGTGCACGCGCCCAGTTCCAGCTCGAGCCCAGCTGGGTGAACTTCGTCATCGGCGCGGTCGTGCTCGGCACCGTCGCCCTCGACCGGGTGCGCTCGCGTCGCCCGGCGACTCGCCGGCGCAGCCGCCCCACCCCGCCCGATGCGCCGCCGACGGCGGCCGCTCGAGCCATCGACCCTGGAGCAACGGCATGACCGGCACCGCCTTCGCGCTCGAAGTGCGCGGCATCACCAAGACCTTCCCGGGAGTGCGCGCGCTCGACGAGGTCAACCTCCGCCTGAAGCCCGGAGAGGTCCACGCCCTGCTCGGCGAGAACGGCGCGGGCAAGTCCACGCTCATCAAGATCATCACCGGCATCCAGCCGCAGGACTCCGGAGGGCTCCTCGTCAACGGCGTGGAGCAGAAGTTCCGCTCGGCGCATGAGGCGACGCGTGCCGGCATCGGCGTGGTGCACCAGGAACGCAACGTGATCACCGACTTCACGGTCGCCGAGAACATCGTGCTGGGCAACACGCCCGTGCGGAGCGGTCGCGTGCAGTGGCGCGAGGTGCGAGAGGGCGCGAAGCGCGTGCTCGACCTGCTCGAGTTCCCGATCGATCCCGCGACGCCCACGAGCCTGCTCTCGCCCGCGCAGACGCAGCTCGTCGAGATCGCCCGCGGTCTCTACACCGAGAGCGCGGTGCTGCTGCTCGACGAGCCGACCGCCTCGATCAGCGAGACCGAGTCGAAGCTCCTGTTCGACGTCGTGCACCGGCTCTCCGCCCAGGGGCGCGCGATCCTGTTCGTCAGCCACAAGCTCGAAGAGGTCTTCGCGCACTGCGACACCGTCACGGTCTTCCGTGACGGCCGATCCGTGGCCGAGTCCGAGCCGCTCGCGGACTACTCGAAGGACACCATCGTCGACCTTCTCGTCGGCCGGACGCTGGCGAAGCTGGAGGTCCCCGATCGGGCGCCCTCCGAAGTCGGCACGCCCGCGCTCGAATTGCGCCAGGTCTCGACCCTCGGCGGCCACCGCGACGTGTCGTTCGCCGTGCATCCCGGTCAGATCCTCGGCATCTACGGGCTCGTGGGTGCCGGCCGCTCCGAGCTCGCGAAGGCGGTGCTCGGCCTGGACCGCATCACGTCGGGCGAGGTGCTCGTCGACGGCGCGCCCGCGCAGATCCGCTCCGTGGGCGACGCGCTCGCGCGGTACGGCATCGGCTACGTGACCGAGGACCGCAAGGCCGAGGGGCTCTTCCTCGATCAGACCGTCGCCCGCAACCTGACGGTGACCGTGCTGAAGCGCCTGTCGAACGCGTTCGGGTTCGTGCGCGAGCGTGCCGCCCGGGCGACCGCCGACGACTACATCGCGTCCCTCGACATCAAGGTCTCCGACCGCGACCAGCTCGTCGGACAGCTCTCCGGCGGTAACCAGCAGAAGGTCTCGCTCGGCAAGTGGCTCGCGGCCGATACCGACATCCTCATCATCGACGAGCCGACCGTCGGCATCGACGTGCGCACCAAGGGTGCGTTCTACCAGCTCATCTGGAACCTGGCCGAGCAGGGCAAGGCGGTGCTGGTGATCTCGAGCGACCTGGCCGAGATGGTCACCCTGGTCGACCGGATCGTGGTCATGCAAGACTTCGAGGTGACCGGAAGCGTGGCGAACACCCACGATTACGATGAAATGAGCAAATCGGTCATCCGGCTCATCCATGAGGAGCGGATCGACGTGGTGGAGGGTTGATGCACGTCGAACGGTCATCCGCGCAGCCGGCCCCGTCTCGCATCGCCCGTTCCGTGCTGTCCGACGAGACCTATACGGTGATCCGGGACATGGTGCTCGAGCACCGCATCGCGCCCGGCAATCGCGTGAACATCGACTCGCTCTCCGCCGACCTCGGCGTCTCGCCGACGCCCGTCCGAGAGGCGCTGGCCCGCCTCGAGTCCGACGGCCTCGTCGTGAAGGTCCCGCTGCGCGGGTATTCGACCACACCGCTCCTGAGCGTCCGGGAATTCGTCGAGCTCTCGCAGTTCCGCGTGCTCATCGAGCAGTGGACCGCCTCCCAGGCCTCCAGGTCGGTCGATCCGACCGTGGCGCAATCGCTGCGCGCCGAGATCGCCATCGGGCGAGAGCTGACCGACGCCCACGGGGGTGGCTCCGAGGCGTTCCGGGCGCTGACCGAGCACGACGCTCGATTCCACGCGCTGATCGCGACGACGGCCGGCAACGACCTCGTCGCGCAGTCGTTCGAGCGCACGCATTTCCACCTGCACTTCCTGCGCCTCTACCTCGCGTCGCATTCGGCGGACCTCCCCGACGACGCGAACCTGCACGAGGTGCTCGAGGAGTACGACCGCTCGGGTCAGGTCTCCCACACCGTCGACAACCACGCGGCCATCGCCGATGCCGTCATCGCGGGCGACGGTGACGAGGCGTCGCGGCTCATGCGCGAGCACATCGAGCGCTCGCGAGTGCGCTTCCTGCCCGTCGTGGAGCTGCTCTCCAGGCTGGGCTGAACGACCCGCACCGTCTGCCACCCCGTCGACACCATGTCGTATGCCGCAGCCGATCTTGTACGTTGTGCACAGCCGATCGGCCGAACCCGCGGATAGTCTGGACAGGTGAGATTTGCGCACCTCAGAGTCGAAGGCCAGACGACCCCCCGACTCGCGGTGGTCGAAGGCGAGTCCGCGATCTTCCTCGACGAGGTGATGCGACGTGCGCCCCGCGACCTGCAGGACCTCATCGAACAGGGGCAGGAGGGCCTGGCCCGGGTGCGTGCCGCCGTCGGCGCCCCCGAGCCCGAGACCGGCCCCGACGTGCCTGGAGCCCTCTCCCGGCATGCGGTCGCCGACCTCCGCCACTCCTCGGCGGTGCTGCGCCCGGCGCAGGTCATCGCGATCGGCGCGAACTACGCCGCCCACGCCTCCGAGCTGAAGCTGCGCTCCGAGACGGCGATGACGATCTTCTCCCTGTGGCCCAACTCGCTCACCGGCCACGAGGCCACCACGACGTGGCCCGAAGATCTCTCGACGCAGGTCGACTACGAGGCCGAGCTCGGCGTGATCATCGGCCGACCGGCACGCGGCGTGCACGCGCGCGACGCCCTCGACCACGTGTGGGGCTACACCGTCGTCAACGACATCACGGCCCGCAACATCCAGTTCAGCGAGGCGCAGTGGTCGCGCTGCAAGTCCTTCGACGGCTTCACTCCCACGGGCCCGGTCGTCGTCACCGCCGACGAGATCCCCGATCCGCAGAATCTCTGGCTCACGACCAACCTCGACGGCAGCATCATGCAGGACGCCTCCACGGCCGAGATGGTGCGCAGCGTCGCCGAGATCATCTCGCTGCTCTCGCGGTCCGCGACGATCCCGCCCGGTACCCTCATCTCGACCGGAAGCCCCGGCGGTGCCGGCTACTCGCGCAAGCCGCCGGTGTTCATGCGCGACGGCTCGACGGTCACGGTGAGCATCGAGGGCATCGGGTCGCTCACGACCCACTGCCGCGTCATCTAGCGCGGATCACTCCGACGGCTCTCCCTGCAGGTCGATCACCGGGATCGCCTGCGTGATCGGCGTGATGCCCGAGAGCTTCGACGGCTCGAGCTGGGCCTCGACCGACTCCCGGGTCATGAGGCCCGCCTCGACCACGAGATCGGCCACCGGACGCCCGGTGGCGAGCGCGAGCTTGGCCAGGGCGGATGCCTCGGAGTAGCCGATGAACGGAATGAGGGCCGTGATCATGCCGACGCTCGACCCGACCATCAGCGCGAGGTGCGCGGTGTTCGCCGTGATGCCGTCGACGCAGTTCACGCGGAGGGTCCAGCAGGCCTGCCGCATCCACGTGATCGACTGCAGCAGCGAGTGCGCGATGACCGGCTCGAAGGCGTTCAGCTGCAGCTGGCCGCTCTCGGCCGCCATGGTGACGGTCAGGTCGGCGCCCGCGATGGCGTAGGCGACCTGGCTCACGGCCTCGGGGATGACCGGGTTCACCTTGCCGGGCATGATGCTCGACCCCGCCTGGCGCGGGGGCAGGTTGATCTCGCCGAATCCGGCCTGCGGGCCGGATGAGAGCAGCCGCAGGTCGTTGCAGATCTTGGAGAGCTTGATGGCGCTGCGCTTGAGCGCGCTCGAGAAGGTCATGAACACGCCGGTGTCGCTCGTGGCCTCGATGAGATCGGGCGCGGTCACGAGGTGCCGGCCGGTGATCGCACTGAGATGCGCGACGGCTCGACCCGCGTAACCGGGGTCGGCCGTGATGCCCGTGCCGATGGCCGTTGCTCCGAGGTTGACCTCGCCGAGCAGCTTGATGGTCTCGCGCAGCCGCTCGAGGTCTTCGCCGAGGGTCGTGGCGAACCCGTGGAACTCCTGGCCGAGCGTCATGGGCACGGCGTCCTGCAGCTGCGTGCGCCCGACCTTCAGCACGCTGTGGAACTCGCGCCCCTTCTCGCTGAAGGAGCGCCGCAGCAGTTCGAGCTCGTCGAGCATGGTCGTGAGCGAGAAGGTCATCGCGAGCTTCAGCGCCGTCGGGTACGTGTCGTTCGTCGACTGGCTGCGGTTGACGTCGTCGATCGGATGCAGCACGTCGTAGCGACCCTTGGGGTACCCGGCGATCTCGAGTGCGACGTTGGCGATGACCTCGTTGGCGTTCATGTTGGTCGACGTTCCGGCGCCGCCCTGGATCACGCCGACGACGAACTGCTCGTGGTGCGCGCCGTCGACGATGCGCTGGCACGCCTCGTCGATCCAGGCCGCCTTGTGCTCGCTCAGCACGCCGACGTCGTGATTGGCGCGGGCCGCGGCCTGCTTGACGGAGGCGAGGGCGACGACCAGCTCGGGGTAGACCGAGATCGGCCGCTTGGAGATCGGGAAGTTCTCGAGGGCGCGCATCGTGTGCACGCCCCAGTAGGCATCGGCCGGGATCTCGACCGACCCGAGCGAGTCGGTCTCGGTGCGGGTGGGGATGGGGATTGCGGACGTCGTCGTCACGAACACCTCCGGATCGATGGGCCCCTTCGAGCCTACCGCCGCACCGAGACCGCCTGCCGGTGATCAGCTCCGCGTCGGGCCGCCCGCCGGGTCGCGCACGCCGTCCTCGTCGTCTGCACGAACGGCCCCGTCGACGCCGTCGGCGGCGAGCAGCTCCTGCTCCACGGCGCCGCCGTAGCCCTCGGTCTGCGGGTCGCCGTGCAGGCCGCCGGAGACCGCGTACTCCTCCTCCGGCGAGAGCACCAGCCGGTGTCGCCCCCAGAGCGCGAAGATCGCGAGCATGACGGCGTAGACCACGATGATCGCGATGATGGCCGGCAGGAAGGTGGGGTTGAGCAGGAAGCCGACGAAGATCAGCGCGGCGATGATCGCCGCGGCCACGGCCCCGCCGACGCCCCAGGGGCTGCGGTACGGGCGCTTCGCGTTCGGGTACTTGCGTCGCAGGATGAGGAACGAGACCATCTGCAGCAGGTAGGCGAGCACGGCGCCCCACACGGCGATGTTGAGCACGATCGCTCCGGCGACGCCATCGGCGCCACCGGCCGCGTCGACGATCACGAGGGCGATGAACCCGATGAGTCCGCCGGCGAAGAGCGCCACGTACGGCGTCTGCCGCTTGCCGGTGAGCGAGAGGAACCGCGGGTAGTATCCCGCTCGCGAGAGCGAGTACATGTTGCGTCCGTACGCGAACATGATGCCCTGCAGCGATGCCAGCAGTCCGATCAGCGCGAAGAGCGCGAGCACTGCGGCCACGCCGTCGCCGACGATCGCACGGAAGCCGTCGAGCAGCGGCTCACCGGCGACCCCGGTGGCCTCCGCTCCGATGACCCCGGTGTTCAGCACGAGCACGAGCACGCCGGTGACGATGAGCGTGCCGCGGGCCCAGAGGCCGGCGCGGGGGATGTCGCGGACCGGGTTGTGCGATTCCTCCGCGGCCAGCGGCAGCTCCTCGATGCCGAGGAAGAACCACATCGCGAACGGCAGCGCGAAGAGGATCGGGAAGACGCCGTGCGGCAGGAACGCCGTGGCACCGGCGTCGGGCGCGATGTCGAAGAGCTTGTCCCATGAGAACTGCCCCGAGAAGACGGCCATCGCGCTGAACACGAGGATGATCCCGATGGAGATGATCGAGACCACGATCGCGAACTTGAAGGAGATGCTCGCCCCCGCGGAGTTGAGCGCGATGAACACGAGGTAGAGGATGACCCACCAGATCCACGCGGGCATCGAGAAGCCGAGCAGCTCGGTCGTGATGCTGTCGGCGTACGCGGCCGAGAAGTAGACGATCACCGCGGTGGTGGCCACGTACTCGATCGTCTCGGCGAGGCCCGTGACGAAGCCGCCCCACGGCCCCATTGCCGCTCGCGAGAACGAGTAGGCGCCGCCGGTGTGCGGCATCGCCGAGGCCATCTCGCCGATCGAGAAGATGAGCCCGTAGTACATGACGACGAGCACCGCGAAGGCGATCAGCATGCCGCCGAAGCCCGCGAAGTCGATGCCGAAGTTCCAGCCGGAGAAGTCGCCCGAGATGACGGCCGCGACCGCGAGCCCCCACAGGCCCCAGACGCCCGCGGTTCGCGTGAGTCTGCGCTTCTCGAAGTAGCCCTGCTCTGCGGTCGTGTACTTCACGCCCGAGACCTTGAGGGTGTCTTTCGCCATGACGGCTCCCTTGTGCTCGTCGCGCGAGCCGACGGCCGGCGCGGGGGGTGCGATGCTTGGACCCGACTGTAGGGGGCGGAATGGTAGCTCGTCCAGACCTTTTTCACCGAACCTCCGAAAGCACGCCCCTTCGATGGGCTGACGACCTCCTACCGCCGCGGCGCCTCCTGTGCTCTAATGGTCGGACACCCCGACCATTACGTTCGACGAGGAGCATCGGATGCCGCGACCAGAGGGATTCCTGAGCCTCGACGCCCTGCAGGGGGCGGTGACCGAGGGGCTGGTCGACACCGTCATCGTCGCCTTCACCGACATGCAGGGCCGACTCGTGGGCAAGCGCGTGTCGGCCCGGCTCTTCGTCGAGGAGGTCGCCCGGCACGGCGCCGAGGCCTGCAACTACCTGCTCGCCGTCGACGTCGAGATGAACACGGTCGGCGGCTACGCGATGTCGGGCTGGGAGCGCGGCTACGGCGACATGGCCCTCGTGCCCGACCTGTCCACGCTCCGCGCCGCACCCTGGCTCGAGGCGACGGCCCTCGTGACCGCCGACCTGCAGTGGCTCGACGGCACGGCCGTCGAGGCCTCCCCGCGCCGCATCCTGCAGCGCCAGCTCGAGCGGCTCGCCGAACGCGGCCTCAGCGCGTTCGTGGGCACCGAGCTCGAGTTCATCGTGTTCGACGACTCGTTCCGCGAGGCCTGGCGCAAGGGCTACCGCGATCTCACGCCGGCGAGCGACTACAACATCGACTACGCGCTGCTCGCGTCGACGCGCATGGAGCCGCTGCTCCGCGACATCCGCAACTCGATGGACGGTGCGGGCATGTACTGCGAGGGCGTGAAGGGCGAGTGCAACCTCGGGCAGCAGGAGATCGCGTTCCGCTACACCGACGCCCTCGGCACCTGCGACAACCACTCGATCTACAAGAACGGCGCGAAGGAGATCGCCGACCGCCACGGCAAGGCCCTCACCTTCATGGCCAAGTTCAACGAGCGCGAGGGCAACAGCTGCCACATCCACATCTCGCTCCGCGGCACGGGCGGCGAGGCGGTCTTCGCCGACGACGACGCTCCGCACGGCATGTCCACGCTCTTCCGGCACTTCCTGGGCGGCCAGCTCGCGGCGATGCGCGAGCTCACGCTCTTCTCCGCGCCGAACATCAACTCCTACAAGCGCTACGTCGCGGGCTCGTTCGCACCGACCGCCATCGCCTGGGGGCTCGACAACCGCACCTGCGCGCTGCGCGTCGTCGGCCACGGGCTCGGCATGCGCGTCGAGAACCGAGTGCCCGGAGGCGACGTCAACCAGTACCTCGCGGTCGCGGCGCTCATCGCCGCCGGCCTGCACGGCATCGACCACGAGATCGAGCCGGGCGAGGTCTTCCTCGGCAACGCGTACGAGAGCGACGTGGCCCGGGTGCCGGCCACGCTGCGGGAGTCGGCCGAGCTGTTCGCCTCCTCGGCCCTCGCCCGCGAGGCGTTCGGCGACGAGGTCGTCGACCACTACCTCAACAACGCGCACGTCGAGCTCGCGGCATACGACGCGGCCGTGACGGACTGGGAGCGAGTGCGTGGCTTCGAACGACTCTGACCTTCGAAGCGGCCCGTCCGCGGCATCCGCACCCCTCATCGGCGTGACGACCTACCTCGAGCGGTCGAGCACCGGCGTGTGGGACGTCCCGGCGTCGTTCCTGCCCAAGGTCTACCTCGACGCGGTGACCGGCGCGGGCGGCATCGCCGTGCTGCTGCCGCCGCAGCCCGCCTCCCCCGAGATCGCGCGCACTGTGCTGGCTGGGCTCGACGGGCTCATCGTCGCGGGCGGCGCCGACGTCGACCCCGCACGCTACGGGCAGGAGCGGCATCCGCGCACCGGGGCGCCCCGCACCGACCGCGACGAATGGGAGCACGCGCTGCTCACCGAGGCGATCGCCTCGGAGACGCCGTTCCTCGGCATCTGCCGCGGGGCGCAGATGCTCAACGTGTCGCTCGGCGGAACGCTCGTGCAGCACCTGCCAGACGTCGTGGGCTCCGAACGCTACCAACCGGCCCCCGCCGTCTTCGGCGACGGCGAGGTCGACATCGAGCGCGAGTCATTGCTCGGGGAGCTCATCGGCCGCGATCGACTGCCCGTGCACCTCTACCACCACCAGGCCCTCGACCGCGTCGCCGACGGACTCACGGTCACCGCGCGCAGCGACGACGGCGTCATCGAGGCCGTCGAGGTCGACGCCGTGCCCTTCGGACTCGCCGTGCAGTGGCACCCCGAGGAGGATGCCGCCGACCGCCGCCTGTTCGCCGGGCTCGTCGACGCCGCCCGCGCGCACCGCGCCGCCCGATCCACCGACCGCGCCGACAGGAGCACCGCATGACCCACACCATCGTCAACCCCGCCGACGGGCAGGTCGTCGCGACGGTCGCCTCCTCGACGCTCGAGCAGACGGATGCCGCGATCGCCCGGGCCGCCGCCGCGCAGCGCGGCTGGAGCGAGCTCGCACCCGCGGATCGCGGGCGCCTGCTCCGCCGCTTCGCCGACGCGGTCGACGGCGCCGTCGAGGAGCTCGCGGCGCTCGAGGTGCGCAACTCGGGGCATCCGATCTCGCAGGCCAGGTGGGAGGCCGCACACGTCCGCGACGTGCTCGAGTACTTCTCGGCGTCGCCCGAACGACTCTTCGGCCGGCAGATCCCGGTCGGCGGCGGACTCGACGTCACCTTCCAGGAGCCCCTCGGGGTCGTGGGCGTGATCACGCCGTGGAACTTCCCGATGACGATCGCGTCGTGGGGGTTCGCCCCGGCGCTCGCGGCCGGCAACGCGGTCGTGCTGAAGCCCGCCGAGTGGACGCCGCTCACGAGCCTGCGCCTGGCCGAGCTCGGCCTCGAGGCGGGGCTGCCCGACGGACTCTTCCAGGTCGTGCCGGGCCGGGGATCCGTCGTCGGCGAGCGGTTCGTCACGAACGAGACCGTGCGCAAGGTGGTCTTCACGGGTTCCACCGAGGTCGGCAAGCACATCATGGCCGGCTGCGCCGACCAGGTGAAGCGCGTGACCCTCGAACTCGGCGGCAAGAGCGCCAACATCGTCTTCGCCGACGCCGACCTCGAGAAGGCCGCCGCGACCGCGCCGTACGGCGTCTTCGAGAACGCCGGTCAGGACTGCTGCGCGCGAAGCCGCATCCTCGTCGATCGCCGCGTCCACGACCGGTTCATGGAGTTGCTCGAGCCCGCGGTCGCGGGGGTGAAGGTCGGCGACCCGACGGATGTCACGACCGAGATGGGCCCGCTCGTGGCCCGCGAGCACCTCGAACGCGTGCGCTCGTTCGTGCCCGACGACCGCGACGTGGCCTTCCGCGGCACGGCGCCGGAGGGCGAGGGCTTCTGGTTCGCGCCGACCGTGCTGACGCCCGCCAGGGACGCCAGGGCCGCACGCGAGGAGATCTTCGGTCCCGTGGTCTCCGTCTTCCCGTTCGACGACGAGGCCGACGCGATCGGCTTCGCCAACGCGAGTCGGTACGGCCTGTCGGGCTCGATCTGGACGCGCGACCTCAGCCGCGGCATCCGCGTCGCCCGTGCCGTCGAAGCCGGCAACCTGAGCGTGAACTCGCATTCGTCGGTGCGCTACGCCACGCCGTTCGGCGGGTTCAAGCAGTCGGGCCTCGGCCGAGAACTCGGGCCCGACGCGCCGCTCGCCTTCACCGAGACGAAGAACGTCTTCATCGCGGCCGACTGACCGATCGCGGCCGACCGACCTTCGAATCCCATCGCCGAATCCCACGACAGGAGCACCATGACCGACCTCCCCCGCATCGACCTCACGCAGCGGCTGGCCGGCCGAACGGCCGTCATCACCGGCGGCGCATCCGGCATCGGACTCGCCACCGCGAAGCGGCTCGCCGCCGAGGGCGCGAAGGTCGTCATCGGCGACATGGACGCCGTCAACGGCCCGGCCGCGGCCGAGCTCGTGGGCGGCCTGTTCGTACCGGTCGACGTGACCGACCAGGTGCAGGTCGACCGCCTCTTCGACTCGGCGGCCGACGCGTACGGCTCCGTCGACATCGCGTTCAACAACGCCGGCATCTCCCCGCCCGACGACGACTCGATCGAGACCACCGAGCTGCCGGCGTGGCAGAAGGTGCAGGACGTCAACCTGAAGTCGGTCTACCTGTGCTCGCGCGCCGCCCTCCGCCACATGGTCGTGCAGGGGCGCGGCTCGATCATCAACACGGCGTCCTTCGTCGCGGTCCTGGGGTCGGCGACCTCGCAGATCTCGTACACGGCCTCGAAGGGGGGCGTGCTCGCGATGAGCCGGGAACTCGGCGTGCAGTTCGCCCGCCAGGGCATCCGCGTGAACGCCCTCTGCCCCGGCCCCGTCAACACCCCGCTCCTGCAGGAGTTGTTCGCGAAGGACCCCGAGCGCGCGCAGCGCCGGCTCGTGCACATCCCCCTCGGCCGCTTCGCCGAACCGGAGGAGCTCGCCGCCGCGGTCGCGTTCCTCGCGAGCGACGACGCGTCCTTCATCACGGGGTCGACGTTCCTCGTCGACGGCGGCATCAGCTCCGCGTACGTGACGCCGCTCTAGGCGTTCCTCCCGCCTAGGCTTGAGCGCATGACCGTCAGTTCCGCGTCGCACCATGGTCCGGATGCCGCATCCGACCCGGTGATCGAGGCTGCGACCGGCACCGCGAGCGCGGCGCTGCTGTTCACGCCGGCGCGCACCGCGAACGCCTTCGAGGAGACGGTGCAGCGCCTGCTGCAGTCGGTGCGCCTCGGGCTCATCGGCCCCGGCGACCGGCTGCCGCCCGAACGCGAGCTCGCGGGCATGCTCGAGGTGAGCCGTGACACGCTGCGCGAGGCGATCGCCTCACTCTCCGAAGCCGGCTGGCTCGTCGCGCGCCGCGGGCGCAACGGCGGCACGTTCGTCTCCGACGTGCTGCCGACGCCCACTCCCGTCGTGGCCGGCGCCGTGACCGACGAAGAGCGCAGCAGGCACGCGGCGCGTCTCGAGGACACGCTGGGCCTCCGGGCCGTGGTCGAGGTCGGCACCGCACGACGGGCCGCCGAGAGCGAGCTGAGCGGGGCCGACCGTGAACGGCTCTGGCAGGCGTACGAGGCGTGCGGCGAGGCATCCGCAGACCAGTACCGCACTGCGGACTCGCGCCTGCACCTGCTCATCGCCGAGTTGCTCGGCGTGCCGAGCGTGATTCCGCTCGTCGCCGACGTGCGCATGCGCGTGAACGAGCTGCTCGACGGCATCCCGCTGCTCGCGCCGAACATCGCGCATGCGAACGATCAGCACCGTGCGATCGTCACGGCGATCCTGCGCGGCAACCCCGACGAGGCCGCCGCGGCCATGGCCGAGCACGTCGGCGGCACCGAGGCGCTGCTGCGCGGGTTCTACGCCTGAGGCGGGCGCCCCGAGGAGCACCCGCCTCGCGCGTCATGCTCAGATGAATGCGAACGGCAGCATCACGAGCCCGAAGACGAGGGCTCCGAGCGTGGCGAGCACGGTGCCCGCGAGCATCACGGCGTTGAGCACGATGCCCCAGATCGCCATGGTGCGCGAGGCCGGCTCGCGCTTCAGTGCCATGATGCCGAGCACGAGGCCGGCGGCGGGCACGAAGAACGTGAAGCTCGCGAAGATCGACACGATGCCGAGCACCAGGCTCGAGATGCTGAACCCGTTCGTCTGGGTCGAGGCGGCCACGGGTGCGACGTTCGGCGTGGTGGCGGTTGCGGTGGTCATGGAAACCAACTCCTGTTCGTGGTGGTGATTCCACGCTACGGACGCCGCTGGCTCCGCGACATCCGGTGAACCCCCGGATACGCTCTCAGGGTTCCCCGAAGATGCGAATGATCGGAGCCGCATGAACCTGCCATGGACGATCCACGGCGACGGCAGGCACGTCCGCCCCGGCGAGGTGGTCGCGCCCGGCGAGCGCCTCAGCTGGCCGCGCACGATCGGCCTCGGCGCACAGCACGTCGTCGCCATGTTCGGCGCGACCTTCCTCGTGCCGATCCTCACGGGGTTCCCGCCCGCGACGACCGTGTTCTTCTCCGGAATCGGCACGATCGGCTTCCTGCTCATCACGCGCAACCGCGTTCCGAGCTACCTCGGCTCCTCGTTCGCGTTCATCGCCCCGATCACGGCGGCCCTGGCCGCGGGCGACGTCGCGGACCCGATGGGCGCCGCGCTCTTCGGCATCGTCGTCGTCGGCGTGCTGCTCGCCCTCGTCGGCGTCATCGTGCAGTGGCTCGGCACCCGGTGGATCGACGCGCTCATGCCCCCGGTGGTGGCCGGCTCGATCGTCGCGCTCATCGGCTTCAACCTCGCTCCGGCCGCGCGCGAGAACTTCATGCAGGAACCGTTCACGGCGTTCGTCACGCTCACCGCGGTGATCATCTCGAGCGTCGCGTTCCGCGGCCTGCTCGGGCGCATGTCGATCCTCGTCGGCGTCGTCATCGGGTACGCCACCGCGGCCCTGCTCGGCCAGATCGACGTCGCACCGATCGAGGCGGCCGCGTGGGTCGGCCTGCCCACCTTCCACCTCCCGGCGAATCCGTTCGCGGATGCCGCGGTGTGGGGCTACCTCCCCGCGTTCCTGCCGGTCGTGCTGGTGCTCGTCGCCGAGAACGTCGGCCACATCAAGGGCGTCGCCCAGATGACGGATGCCTCGATCAACCGTTCGACCGGACGCGCGCTGCTCGCCGACGGGCTCGCCACGACCGTCGCGGGCTTCTTCGGAGGCTCGGGCACGACGACCTACGGCGAGAACATCGGCGTCATGGCCGCGACCCGCGTCTACTCGACGGCCGCGTACTGGGTCGCGGGCATCGTCGCCGTGCTGCTCGGCCTCTCCCCCAAGTTCGGCGCCGTCATCAACACGATCCCGCCCGGTGTGCTCGGCGGCGTCACGACCGCGCTCTACGGCCTCATCGGCATCATCGGCGTCAAGATCTGGGTCGACAACAAGGTCGACTTCTCACGGCCCGCGAACCAGTTCACGGCCGCGACGGCGCTCATCATCGGCATCGCCGACTTCACGTTCGCCGTCGGCGGCGTCTCGTTCAACGGCATCGCGCTCGGCACGATCGCCGCGATCGTGATCTACCACGTCATGACCGCCATCGGGCGGGCGCGCGGCACGAACTGACCCGGCCCCCGACCGGGCGGAACGAGCACGGCGGATGCCGCGGGGCCGGCCCCGTGGCATCCGCCGTTCCGGGTCGTGCTCGACCGGTTCGGAACTCAGGCGCCGAACAGCGCCTCGATCGGACCGCGCGCGAAGTACAGCACGAAGCCCGCGGCGACGATCCAGAGGAGCGGGCTGATGGTCTTCGCCTTGCCCGAGAGCGACCGGACCACGACCCAGGCGATGAAGCCCGCACCGATGCCGTTCGCGATCGAGTAGGTGAGCGGCATCACGACGACCGTGAGGAACACCGGCAGCAGCACCGAGAAGCTGCTCAGGTCGAGGTCGCGGATCTGCGCCATCATCATGGCACCGACGATGACCAGCGCGGCCGCGGCCACCTCGCTCGGCACGATCTGCGCGAGCGGCGTGAGGAACATCGCGAGCAGGAACAGCACGCCGGTGACGATGTTCGCGAAGCCGGTGCGCGCGCCCTCGCCGATGCCGGAGCCCGACTCGATGAAGACGGTGTTCGAGGAACCCGACGTGAGGCCGCCGGCGACGGCGCCGACGCCCTCGACGATGAGCGCGCTCTTCAGCCGCGGGAAGTTGCCCTTCGCGTCGGCCAGTCCGGCCTCCTTCGACAGGCCGGTCATGGTGCCCATCGCGTCGAAGAAGTTCGTGAAGACGAGCGTGAAGACGAGCATGACGACGGTGAGGAAGCCGACCTTGCCGAAGTCGAAGCTGACATCGCCGACCAGGCTGAGGTCGGGCACCGCGAACAGGCTCCCGTTCAGCGCGGGCACCGAGAGGCCCCAGCCGCCGGGGTTGTCGACACTCGAGCCGAGGTGCCAGATCGCCTCGATGACGACCGCGAGCACGGTGCCCGAGACGAGGCCGATGAGCAGCGCGCCCTTGACCTTGCGGGCGACGAGCACACCGGTCAGCAGCAGGGTGACGATGAAGACGAGCGTCGGCACGGTCGCGATCGACCCGTCGATGCCGAGGCCGACGGGCGGCGAGTTCTGGCCCGTCGCGGTCACGAGGCCCGCGTCGACGAAGCCGATGAACGCGATGAACAGGCCGATGCCGACCGTGATCGCGATCTTCAGCTCGTAGGGCACGGCGTCGAAGATCAGGCGGCGCAGGCCGGTCGCGGCGAGCAGCACGATGACGAGGCCGTTGATGACCACGAGGCCCATCGCCTCGGGCCAGGTGACCTGCCCGACGACGCTGAACGCGAGGAAGGAGTTGATGCCGAGCCCCGCGGCGAACGCGAACGGGAGCCGCGCGACCAGTCCGAAGAGGATCGTCATCACGCCGGCGGTGAGCGCGGTCACGGCCGCGACCGCCGGGAACGCGAGGGTGTCGCCCGCGACGTCGACGCCCGACGAGAGGATGATCGGGTTCAGCACCACGATGTACGCCATCGTGATGAACGTCACGAGGCCGCCGCGCACCTCGGTGCCGACCGTCGAGCCGCGTTCGGAGATCTGGAAGAAGCGGTCGAACGCGCCGACGGGCTTCTCGCCGTCGGGTCGAGTGCTCTGGGCGGTTTCAGTGGTCATCCGGGAACCTTCGATGAGGGACGGGCGCATTCGGGTGCGCCCGACGGTTGGACTGTGTGTGATGGAGCGAGTGCGGTGGAGCGAATGCGGCGTGTTCGAGCGAGGGCCGCGATTGAGTTATAGCAGCAAAGGGCGGGTCAGCTGAAGATCTCGAACAGGTGCTCGCCGATGATGAGGTAGACGCCCACGAGCACGGCGATGGCGCTGACCGCGAAGCACGCCCAGGCGCCGACGAGCGCGGCGCGCTTCTGCCCGTCGGTCAGCGGGCTCTTGCGTGCGGCCTTCGCCGCCCGCTTCTCGGCCTGGCGGATCTCGGCCGGGGAGACGATGGTGATCGCGTCGGTGAACTCGGCCGGCGTGACGATGGGCGTTCGGCCCGAGACCGTGAGCAGGCGGATGCCGAGTGCGTACGCCGAGACGACCACGCAGGCGCTCACGAGCGCGGCCACGAGCACGAGCAGGAACGAGAGCCAGTCGATCACTTGGCGACCTTGCCCTTCTTCGGCTTGGGGTTGCGCTTGATCTTGACCGCGCGACCGGAGTCCGCGACCTCGCTGACGACGTTGCCTGCGGAGACCTCGCTGCGCTGGGACAGCAGGAAGATCGCGATGATGACGCCGGTGCCGAGGATCGCGTCGATGACCACGCCGACGAGGCCGAAGCTCGCGATGAGCGCGGCGATCGCGCCGACCGCGGCCGCGGCCGGCAGGGTCAGCAGCCAGCCGACGCCGATGCGCCCTGCGGTGCGCCAGCGCACCTTGGACCCGCGTCGCCCGAGCCCTGAGCCGATGACCGAGCCCGACGCCACCTGCGTCGTCGAGAGCGCGAAGCCCACGTGGCTGGAGGCGAGGATCGTCGCGGCGGTCGCCGTCTCTGCGGCGAAGCCCTGTGCGGGCTTGACGTCGGTGAGCCCGGTGCCGAGCGTGCGGATGATGCGCCACCCGCCCATGTACGTGCCGAGGGCGATCGCGACCGCGCAGGTGACGATGACCCACCACTGCACGTCGCTGCCGGAGGTCTGCAGGCCGGCGGCGACGAGCGTCAGCGTGATGACGCCCATCGTCTTCTGCGCGTCGTTGGTGCCGTGCGCGAGCGCCACGAGCGAGGAGGAGAAGATCTGCGCGTGCCGGAACCCGTCGCGCCCGTCGGGCTTGCCGTCGTAGCGCCGGGTGATCGCGTAGGCGAGCTTGGTCGCGAGGTAGGCGACGAGGCCCGCGGTGAGCGGTGCGAGGATCGCGGGCAGCACGACCTTCGAGACCACGACGGCGAAGTCGACCGGGTTCTCGCCCGCGCCCGACAGGGCGGCGCCGACGAGAGCCGCGCCGATGAGCCCGCCGAACAGGGCGTGGCTCGACGAGGACGGGAGCCCGAGCAGCCAGGTGACCATGTTCCACACGATGGCGCCGATGAGGCCCGCGAAGATGAGCGTGGGCGTGATCAGGACTCCCCCGTCGCCCTCCTTGATGATGCCGCCCGAGATGGTCTTGGCCACCTCGGTCGACAGGAACGCGCCGACGAGATTGAGGATCGCCGCGAGGCCGACCGCCACCTTGGGCCGCAGCGCGCCCGTGGCGATGGGCGTGGCCATCGCGTTCGCGGTGTCGTGGAACCCGTTGGTGAAGTCGAAGAAGAGCGCCAGTGCGATGACCAGCACGACGATGAGGGTGAGATCCACCGGCGTCTTTCTTGGTTCGGTCTGGGACGGTGCGGAAACTCACCGGATGAACTGGCGACGAAGGCCGCGTGGACCGGAGACGAACGCCGCGTAAATCCTACGCGACGCTCCCGGACTGATCCACCACGTGCTGATTCGCGTCCACGACGGTCGCGAGGTCGCGCCCGAAGGTGAACGTGCGGCGCACGGAGCCGCCCGCGAGCACGCCGGGCAGCCAGAACCCGGCGTCGTGCCACATGCGCTCGTACGGCACCTCGTCGATCGCGAACCACTCCGGTTCGAGCTCGTCGGATGCCTCGGGCTCGCCGGTCCACGAACGGCAGACGAACACGCTGGACTCCTGGCTCCATGCCTCGCGGTGCGGGAACAGGTACGTCAGGAGTCCGCGCGGGTCGAGGTCGGACGCCTGCACGCGCAGGCCCGTCTCCTCGAGCACCTCGCGCACCGCGGCATCCGTCGCCGTCTCGCCCGGTTCGAGCTTGCCGCCGGGGCCGACGAGGTTGCCCACGCCGAGCCCGTGCTTCTTGCGCCCGAGGAGCACCTCGGTGCGCCCGCCGTGCTCGCGGAGGAGGTAGCAGACGCAGACCTGCGGCAGCGGAGACGGCGGCGGCATGATCAGCCGAACAGGATGCGCGCCTCGTCGTAGCGGTCTTCGGGGACGCGGTTCAGCGTGCCGACCGCATCGGCGATGGAGACGGTGTCGATGCTCGTGCCGTTCAGCGTCACCATCGAGCCCCATGCGCCGTTGTACACGGCATCGACGGCGGCCATGCCGAGGCGGGTGGCGAGCACCCGGTCGAACGCCGTGGGCTCGCCGCCGCGCTGGATGTGACCGAGCACGGTCGCGCGCGACTCGATGCCCGTGCGCTCCTCGATCATGGGCGCGATGAGCTCGGCGATGCCGCCGAGGCGCGGGCGGTTGAACGCGTCGAGGCCCTTGTGCGAGTGCGCCTCGGTCATGCCGGCGAACTTGAAGCCCTCGGCGACGACGACCAGCGGCGCACGCCCGCGATCGCGGACCGACTCGACCCACTCGGCGATCTGCTCGATGGTCTGCGGCTGCTCGGGGATGAGGATCGCGTGCGCTCCGCCGGCCATGCCCGAGTGCAGGGCGATCCAGCCGACGTGACGGCCCATGACCTCGAGCACCATGCAGCGCCCGTGCGAATCGGCCGTGGTGCGCAGGCGGTCGATCGCCTCGGTCGCGATCTGCACGGCCGTGTCGAAGCCGAACGAGTAGTCGGTGGCCGCGAGGTCGTTGTCGATGGTCTTCGGCACGCCGATGACCTTGATGCCGCCCTCGTCGTAGAGGCGACGCGCGGCGGTGAGCGTGCCCTCGCCGCCGATCGCGACGATCGCGTCGATGCCGTTGCGGTCGAGCATGCGCTGGATGTTCTCGGGCCCGCCGCCCTCGCCCTCGAACGGGTTGGTGCGACTCGACCCGAGGATCGTGCCGCCCTGCTTGGCGAGGCCCCTGACGTCGTGACGCACGATCGGCACCAGGTCCTCTTCGACGACGCCGCGCCAGCCGTTGCGGAATCCGACGAACTCGGTGTCGTACGAGATGACCCCCTTCAGGACCGAGCCGCGGATGACCGCGTTCAGTCCGGGGCAGTCGCCGCCGCTGGTGAGAATGCCGATCTTCATGGTGTGGACGACTCCAAAGTGCTCGTCTGAACAAGTGATGTGCCGGATGCCACAACGGCGGGGCTGGTCGACTGCGGCAGTCTATAGCTTTCCATCAACGAGTACGCGTCGGCCGCCTCGGGCCGGCGCGACGCCCGGGTCAGAGGGCGCCGTCGAGCGCTGCGCGCAGCAGGTGCTGCAGCGCGTCGAGCTGCACCGAGTCGGCCGAGCCGGGCTCGACGTCCTGGCCGTCGAGGGCGCGTGCCGCGAGGCCCTGCTTGGAGTCGATGAGCTCGGCGATGCGCGCGTCGATCGTGTGCGCGGCGATGATGCGCCACGCGGTGACGGGCTCGTCCTGGCCGATGCGGTGCACGCGGTCGATCGCCTGCGTCTGCTCGGCCGCGGTCCAGCTGAGCTCGGCGAGCACGACGTTCGACGCGGCCTGCAGGTTCACGCCGACGCCGGCGGCCGTGAGCGAGCACACGGCCACGGCGACCTCCGGGTCGTTGTTGAACGCGTCGATCGCGGCCTGGCGCTGCAGGGCGGTCTGGTCGCCTCGGAGCGACACCGTGCGCAGGTCGCGCGCGGCGAGTGCGGACTCGGCCTGGTCCATGACGTCGATGTGCTTGGCGAAGAAGACGACCTTGCCCACCGAGCGGGCGAGCTGCGCGGCGTAGTCGGCCGCGAGCCCGGCCTTCGCCTGGCCGATGCGACGCACCATCGTGAAGACGTTCTCGCCGGTCTTGGCCGACTTCGACTCCTCGAGCTCGGCGCTCGCGACCGCGCGGATGAACTGGTCGCGCTGGTCGTCGTCGAGGTCGCCGATGCGCAGGTGACGGGCCTCGACGAGCGCCCGGAACCGGCTCAGCAGGCGGTTGCCGAGTTCGCGCTCGGCGGCGCGCACCGAACGGCCCAGTTCGTCGTCGAGCTCGACGGGCAGGTCGGCGATGCGCTTGGCCGGCAGGTCTGCAGCGACGTCGACCTTGCGGCGACGCACGATGCCGAGGTCGATGACCGTGCGGCGGGCCTCGGCGTAGAAGCCGGGCTCGGCGGGCGTGAGCCCGTTCTCCTCGAGGAGGCCGAGCAGGCGCGGCGACGGCTTGTCGCCGTCGATCCAGCCGAGGAACTGCCAGATCGCACGGAAGTCGTCGACGTCGTTGATGAGCGGCGTGCCCGTGAGCGCGAGCAGGAGCGGGTCGTTGCCCGGCGCGGCGCGACGGATGCGGTCGGCGAGCGCGAGCACGTTCTTCGAACGCTGCGATTGCAGGTTCTTGATGAAGTGGGCCTCGTCGACGACCATGCCCTTGAACCCGAGGGTCGAGAGCCAGGCCATGTGCCGGTCGAGCACGTCGTAGTTGACGACGACCACGTCGGCGAACGCGTCGAGCGTGTCGCCGTCGCCGTGGATGACGGTGGCCCGGCGATGCGGGGTCCAGCGCTCGACCTCGCGGGCCCAGTTCATCTTCACGACGTTGGGAACGACCGCGAGCAGCGGGTAGGCGTCGGCGACGGACGCCGCGAGCACCGACTGCGCCGTCTTGCCGAGTCCGGGCTCGTCGGCGAGCAGGAACGTGCGGTGCCCCTCGCGCGCGGCCTCGATGAAGCGCGCCTGGTGCATCATGAGTTCGAGCCCGCGCGGCGCGAGGCGGTCGATCTTCGGCGCCTCGGGCAGTTCCATGCTGGCCGCCTGGCCGCCCGAGCCCTGCTCGAACGCCTTGAACAGCGGGCCGAGCAGCTCCCAGTTCGCGAGCCGGCGCACCGGAACGGGCGGCGCCGTCGGCTTGGAGAAGTCGGGGGCGAGGAACGGGTTCGCGAGCTGTCGCGACCGCACCGACGCCGGGATCACCTGGTTCTCGGCGAGCACGGGCTTGACCTCGGCCTCGCGCGTGATGATGAGTTCGTCGGGGCTGAGCTCGGCGCCGGACTCGAGCAGCCAGTCGCGGCGGAACCGCTGCGCGACCGTGGAGATCGAGGCATCGGGCTCGAGCAGGGCGATGAGGCTCGTGTCGCGCGCCGCGGTCTTCGCGAGGATCTGCGCGATGCCGTCGAGGCGCTTCAGCAGTTCGGGGCGGGCGGCGTCGGGCACCTCGGCGTCGGACTTCACCCTGGCGCGCTCCTCGCGCATGAGCAGCGCGATGACCTGGAACTTGGTGCGGTTCGTCGGGCCCAGCTTGCCCTTCTGCGCCTTCTGCTCGACCTCGCGCACCTTGCGCGCGAGGATCGGGATGATGGGTGCGTCGTCGTCTCGCGAACGCGTTCGCTGACGCTGCCTCGTCTGGGCCATGATCCTCCGGGTATCGGGGCTCGTCTCCTGGGCGCCTGCCCGTCACCGATCGCGATGGCCGGGACCGCACGCCGCACCTGGATGCGAACGAGAGCGGTTCGGGCGAATCCCTGTTCGCGATGAACTGCCGAGCAGCATGCGGGCGGAACTCGCATGGTCGGACGAAGAACGGATTCGCCTGGGCGCAGGGTCCAGTCTAGCCGTAGACGCACGGATGCCGCGAGATGGCGCGCGAGGGCGGGCGGATGCCGCGTGCTCCAGCCCGCGCAGCCGTCAGCCCGCCGAGTGCACCGCGTAGCTCAGGAGGAAGCCCGACGTCGCGAGCAGGCCGGTGAACGAATGCGCCGTGCGGAACGCCTCGGGGATCATCGTGTCGCAGATCATGGCGAGGATCGCGCCCGCGGCGAGCGCGGTGATGAACGCCGTCGTCGATCCGCTCGCGCCGTCGAGCAGCACGAACCCGAGCAGCGCCGCGACCGCGCTCGCGAGTGCGATGCCGATCCACAGGATGAAGACGTAGCGCGCCGAGCGACCCTCGTCCTTCAGCGCGGCGGTGCTCGAGAGCCCCTCCGGCACGTTGGAGATCACGATCGCGAGCAGCACCGGGACGCTGACCCCCGTGCCGCCGACCATGCTGAGCCCGAGCACCGCGGACTCGGGGATGCCGTCGAGCAGTGCGCCGAGCGCGATGCCGACGCCGGTGCCCGAGTCCTCGCCCTTGCCGCGCGGATTGCGCTGGTCGAGCCGGTCGAGCAGGGTGTTCGCCGCGACGTAGACGATCGCGCCCGTCGCGAACCCGCCGACCGTCGGCCAGAACCCGCCCTCCGCCTGCGCTTCGAGCACGAGGTCGTAGGCGAGCGCCGAGATGAGCACGCCGGCGCCGAAGGCCATGACCGAGGCGACGACCTTCTGCGGCACCCGGACCTTCCACGCGATGACCGCGCCGACGACGAGCGCGCCGCCCGCCACGAGGCCGGCGAGCGCCGCCCAGATCCAGTCCGCCATGCTCGGGAGCCTAGGCCTCCATGTGGCGCGGGTGCGGGCGGCTCGCGGATGCCCCGTGCACCTGTCCTCGATCCCGTGCGGCGCTGCCCGCACGGGCCTACACTGCTGGCATGGACGAGCTGGCGGGGGCGGCCGCGGAGCCCCGAGACGACGAGTTCACCGTGGCGCAGGACACCGAGTTCGACGAGGTCGAACCCGCGATCGACGACGAGCATCGCGCGCTCGACGACGATCTCGACGACGAGGTGCCGGGCATCGACGCCGAGAGACGCGTCGACCTGGGCGAGGAACGCGGGCCGGGCGATGCGGATGCGGCGGGGTCAGACGCCGCCGCCTCCGCCGCCGCCGCCGCCGCCACCGGATGAGCCGCCGCCGCTCGAACCCGACGACGACGAGCTCGACGATGAGCCCGACCACGACGTGCTCGACGTCGAGGTGAACGAGGCCACCGCGACCGAGAACCGGGCCGCGTCGAATGCGGTGGTGCCCGCGTACCAGCCGGGTTCGCGCCCGTTGACCTCGTAGAGGTCCGCGAGCTCGCGGAGCCATTCGCGCTCGAGGCCGAACAACGCCGCGTAGGGCAGCAGCCGTTCGGTGAGGCGGAGCACCTCGGCCGGATCGGGCGCCGGGTGGGCCGCCGGATCGGCGCCGAGGCGATCGCGCAGCGCTCCGTCGGGGCTCTGCAGCATGCGGATGCGGTCGGCCTCGGCCAGGCGGATGAACAGCCGCAGCCCCTCGAGGTGGTCGCGGATGCGGCGCCCCTCGGCGGTCAGCGGGCGCACGCCGACGACGGCGATGCCTGCGGCGACTGCGAAGACCGGCCCCGCGAACATCGGGAGCAGCGGCCAGAGTCCGCCCATGACCGAGTCGAGGGCGACGACCGCCATGATGAACGCGAGCAGGGCCGCCGCGAAGGCGACGGCCGCGATCACGACGCGCGCCCCTACGGCGGGACTGCGCCGCAGGCCAGATGCGATCGTGCGCCGGGCCACGGCCTTGCGCACGTCGACCAACAGCAGACCGAGGCCGGTCGACGCGCTGAGCGGCCGCTCCTGCCCCACCGCCGGGCGGTCGCTGAACAGGGCCCGCACGACGGACTGGGCGTCGGGGTCGCCGAGCGGCCCGCCCACGAACTGCACCGAGTACGCCTTGCCGCCCCGATCGAGGATGCGCAGCTCGCCCGCGACCGCGCGTTCGAGGATCGTGGCGGTCACCCCGCGCGACGGCTGGTCGACGAGCTCGGCCGCCAGGAGCGCGCTGACGCCGGGCGGCGGCTCGTACTGGGCGATGATCGTGCCGCGCCGTGCTGGCCGCCAGCTGGTGAGGCGCAGCACGAGCGCGAGCACGAACATCGCGAGCGCGACGACGGCCGACACGGCGCTCGTGACCGCCGCCACGGACGAGCCGAACGACTCGTCGCGCGGCACGAAGGTGCCGGGTTCGAACGCGGCCGCGATCGTGAGGTTCTCGTAGGGTCCGATGCCGGCCGCCTCGGCGACGAGCAGCGGATCGCCGCCGTACTCCAGCGTCTCGCACGGCATGCCCGACCCGGCGCCGCCGCGATAGCACGCGGCATCCCCCGTGAACGCGGCCGCGAGGGACCCGTCGACGCGGAGTTCGGCGCGCACCGTGCCGAACGGCTGCGCCCAGCCGGTGCCGTTGACGTCCCAGTAGAACTCGTCGATGCTCGCGTCGTCGGGCTGGAACGTCACGTTGCGCTGGCGGTAGGTGATGACGTACGTCTGCTCGCCGTGCACGTAGGCCGAACCCGCGACGGTGACGAGCAGGAACTCGTCGTCCTCGTCGGTCTCGGTCTCGTAGCGGCGCGGCTGACCCGAGGCATCCGTCACCGACTCGACCTGCACGTCGACCGGGTGTCCGTCGTAGTCGAGCGGGATCGCCCGCCGGATGCCGCGGTTCTGGTCGTACTCGGGGAACTGCGCGACGAGCGTCTCGGTGGTCTCGAGCACCGATCGGCCGTCGGCATCGCGACCGAGCTCGTAGACGGCGTCGAAGGACGCGAAGGTGAAGTCGTCGACACCGGCGGGAACCGCCGTCACCGCGTCGGCGGCCGACGACAGGTCGCTTCGGGCGGCGGATGTCACGGCTGACGCCGCAGCGCCCGGCGCGAGCGCGAGCGCCCCCGCGACGATGACGGCGGCGAACCACGACCTCCTGATCGGGAACGCACTCACCGAATCAGGCTATCGTTCCGCCGACGTGCGCGGGCAGTACCCCCGGGGGTACAGCCTCGCGGGCGTACGATGGTGTGGTGATCGACGACATCAAGAAGCGCTCCCTGCACCGCACCAAGATCATCGAGGGCCAGCTGCGCGGCATCGAGAAGATGATCGAGAACGAGGACTACTGCGTCGACATCATCACCCTGTCGCTCGCGGTGCAGAAGTCCCTCGCATCGCTGAACAAGCTGCTCGTCGAGAACCACCTGCGCACGCATGTGAGCGAGATGTACGAGGCCGGCGGGGAGCAGCGCGACGCCGCGGTCGCCGAGCTGCTGCGCATCTTCGAGCTGTCGAACAACCGTGGCTGACCGGCCGCGCCCCGGTCAGGTGCCCGGCGCGGTCACGGCGAGCCACTCGTCGAGCTCGCTCGGCTCGTCGGTGATGATGCCGTCGACCCCGAGCGCGCCGACCTCCTCCCACCGGTCCTCGGTGTTCAGGGTGTAGCAGAGCACCGCGACCCCCGCCTCGTGCAGCGCCTCGAGCGCCTGCGGCTGGGCGGTCACCGACCTCGCGGTCGTGCCGAAGCCGACGAGCCCGAGCCGCTCCGCCATCGGCACGGGATCGGCCGGGAGCTCGCGGATGAGCATGATGCGCGGGGTCGTCGGCGAGACCCGCTGCACGGCGAAGAGCGTCTCGAGGCTGAAGCTCTCGAGCACGACGCGTCCGCGCAGGCCGTGGCGTTCGATGAGGCCGACGACCGTGAGCACCTCCTCGTTCGTCCAGTCGGCCTTGAGCTCGACGAGGGCCCGCGCGTCGGGGCGCTCGGCGAGCGCCTCGAGGAACTGCTCGAGCGTCGGCATCCGCTCGCCCGCGAAGTCCGCGCCGTACCAGGCGCCGACGTCGAGGCGCCCGAGCTCTTCGACGTCGAGGTCGCCGACCGAGCGCGGGTCGCCGGTGATGCGCTCCAGGTCGGTGTCGTGGAAGAGCATCGGCACGCCGTCGCGACTGAGCTGCACGTCGGTCTCGACGTAGGCGAGCCGGTCCATGGCGAGCTCGAGCGAGGGCATCGTGTTCTCGGGGGCCTCGGCCCGGTCGCCGCGGTGGCCGATGATCAGGGCCGGTTCACCCGGGCCGCGCAACGCGCCGAACACGTCGATCGCCGTGGCGCTCGTGGGCGTGCCGAGCACGAAGATCAGGGTCGAGACCGCCGCGACGCCCACGGCGCCCGCGAGCACGCGGACGGTGCGGCGGGGCGGGTCGAAGGCGAACCGGGCACGGATGCGGACACGGAGACGAGTTCGGGTACGGGCACGGGTGCCGGTGATCGGATGAGCGGGCGGGTGGGCGTCGAGTGGTGCGATCGTCGGGTCGATCGCGCCTGGAGTACGGGTCACGGGTTCGGGCCTTTCCACCGATCGCGCCTCCTTGCGCGATGGTTCCCGTCACTCTAGCAAACGAGCGTTACCGTTTCGTTACCTCTTTCGAGGGGCGCTGCGCGGCCTCCGCCTCCGCGGTGATCCGGTTCGCCATTCCCGCGAAGATCACGCCGTGGAACGGCAGGATGGCGAACCAGTACAGGCGCCCGGGAAGCCCCTTCGGGAAGAAGACCGCCCGTTGACGGTACCTCGACCCGCCCGGTGCCTCGTCGCCCGCATCCGCTGCCGAGAGCTCGAGCCATGCCCGCCCCGGCACGCGCATCTCGGCGCGCAATCGCAGGAAGGAACCGCGGTCGATGCTCTCGACGCGCCAGAAGTCCACGGCGTCGCCGATGCGCAGCCGCTCGGGGTCGAGCCGTCCGCGACGCAGCCCGACGCCGCCGGTGAGCTTGTCGACCCACCCTCGCAACGCCCAGGCGAGCGGGAAGGAGTACCAGCCGTTCTCGCCGCCCACTCCTTCGATCACACGCCAGAGCGATGCCCGGCCCGCGGGCGAGTCTCGCCGGCGCTCATCGACGTAGACGGTGTGGCCCGCCCAATCGGGGTCGCTCGGCAGCGGATCGCTCGGCGCGCCGACCACCTCGGCGTTGCGCCAGCTCGTCTCGACCTCGCCGGCGCGCTCCCGCTCGAGCGCCAGGCGCACGGCCGTGCGATACGGCAGCAGTCCCTCGACCGGCGGCGGGATCACGTCGTCGATGTCGTGGTCGTGCACGACGCAGTCGAACTGCAGCGACTCGATGATCGGCACCGCGAGCCGTCGCGGGATCGGCGTGACGAGGTTCACCCACTGGCCGGCGAGCCACGGCGTCAGCACCGGGAGCGCGGCGATCGGTCGCTGCGGAAGACCGGCTTCGACGGCATAGCCGTTCATGAGCTGCCCGTAACGGTGCACGTCGGGCCCGCCGATGTCGAACGCCCGGTTCACGCGGGACGGCACGTCCACGGCGGCGACCAGGTAGTGCAGCACGTCGCGCACCGCGATCGGCTGGATGAAGCTGCGCACCCAGCGCGGCGCAGGCATGTACGGCAGCACCTCGGTGAGATGGCGGATCATCTCGAACGAGGTCGACCCCGAACCGATCACGACCCCCGCCTGGAACACGATGGTCGGAACGCCGGAGGCCAGCAGGACCTCGCCGACGTGCGTTCGCGACCGGAGGTGCCGCGAGAGGCGCTCCCCCTCGGGATGCAGCCCGCCGAGATACACGATGCGTCCCACACCGCGACGGAACGCGGCATCCGCGACGTTGCGCGCGATCGCGAGCTCGGTCGCCTCGAAGTCGCCACGGCCGCCCATCGAGTGCACGAGGTAGTACACCGCGTCCATGTCGTCGACGGCATCGTCGACGGATGCCGCATCGGCCAGGTCGCCCGTGACGACCTCGACCGATTCCGCCCATGGAACGTCGCGCAGCCGGTCGGGGCGACGGACGAGGACGCGAACCTCATGACCTGCTGCGAGCAGGCGCGGTACGAGTCTGCCGCCGATGTATCCGGTCGCCCCGGTCACGAGCACGCGCATGCGAGTCCCCTCCCGGGACCGACGCGCGACGTCAGGCCCGTTCGTTGCCTCGACGATAGTTGCCGCTGGCCCGCGCCAGCAGGTGCTGCGCCTGTGAATCATCCGCACGTTGGAGGGCGTCGATGAGGCGAGCAGCGTCCTTGCCGCCGACCGTCATCACCGGCCGGCCGCCGCGGTACACGATCACGCCGCCGCGGCCCGTCAGCCGGTAGTCGAACGGGTCGGCTTCGAGTCGGCCCCGCTCGTCGGATGCGCCATTGCGTCCGGACATCGTGCCCCTACTTCATGCTCTTGGTGTGCCAGACCGTCTTCGTCTCGGTGAACGCCGCGATGCGGCCGAGCGCCGGCGCCGCGGGATCCGCCCCCTGCTCGGGCCGCAGCACGCGCTTCAGCGTGTCGGCGGCCGCGATCTCGAGGTCGATCCAGTCGAGGTCGCCCGCGCCGACGAGATCGATCGCGTTCACGTCGGCGTGGCTCGCGAGCCACGGCGCGATCTCGGCCGGCGACCCGGTGAGCACGTTGACGACGCCCTTCGGCACGTCGCTCGTGGCGAGCACCTCGGCGAGGCTGATCGCCGAGAGCGGGAAGCGTTCGCTCGCGACCACGACGACGGCGTTGCCCGCCACGAGCGCGGGGGCCACGGCGGAGACGAGGCCGAGGAGCGAGGAGCCCTGCGGCGCGACGATCGCGACGACGCCGGTGGGCTCGGGCACCGAGATGTTGAAGTACGGACCGGCGACCGGGTTGGCGCCCCCCGCGACCTGGGCGAACTTGTCGGCCCACCCGGCGTACCAGACCCAGCGGTCGATGGCCTCGTCGACCTGGGCGGATGCCACGGCGCGGGTCGCGCCCTCGGCCTCCTCGATCTCGGCGATGAACTGGGCGCGACGGCCCTCGAGGAGTTCGGCGATGCGGTAGAGCACCTGCCCGCGGTTGTAGGCGGTGGCGCCCGACCATCCGCCGACGGCGGCGCGCGCGGCGACGACCGCGTCGCGGGCGTCTTTGCGAGAGGCCTTGGCCGCGTTCGCCAGGAAGGCGCCCGACGCCCCGAGCACCTCGTAGGTGCGGCCGGACTCGCTGCGCGGGAACGCTCCCCCGATGTAGAGCTTGTAGGTCTTCGGCACGGCGAGGCGGCTCATCGCTTCGATCCCTTCGTTGCTGACTTCAGCGGCTTCGCCGCGACCGGACCGGCGACGGCGCTCGCCGGCGCGAGGTAGGCGGCGAGCCCGTGGCGCCCGCCCTCGCGGCCGTAGCCGGACTCCTTGTAGCCGCCGAACGGCGAGGCCGGGTCGAAGCGGTTGAACGTGTTCGCCCAGATCACGCCCGCACGCAGCTGGTCGGCGACCGCGAGGATGCGGCTGCCCTTGTCGGTCCAGATGCCGGCGGAGAGCCCGTAGGGCGTGTTGTTCGCCTTGGCTATGGCTTCGGCGGGCGTGCGGAACGTGAGCACCGAGAGCACCGGACCGAAGATCTCTTCACGGGCGATGCGGCTCGAGGTCTGCACGCCGGTGAAGATGGTCGGCGCGTACCAGAACCCGTTCTCGGGAATCTCGCACGGTGCGCTCCAGCGCTCGGCGCCCTCGGCCACGCCGATGTCGGAGAGCTCGCGGATGCGCTCGAGCTGCTCGCGCGAGTTGATCGCGCCGATGTCGGTGTTCTTGTCGAGCGGGTCGCCGAGACGCAGGGTCGAAAGGCGGTTCTTGAGCCGGTCGACGACCTCGTCGTGGATGTTCTCCTGCACGAGCAGGCGCGACCCTGCACAGCAGACGTGGCCCTGGTTGAAGAAGATGCCGTTGACGATGCCCTCGATCGCCTGGTCGACGGGCGCATCGTCGAACACGATGTTCGCGGCCTTGCCGCCGAGTTCGAGGGTGAGCTTCTTGTCGGTTCCGGCGACCTGCTTCGCGATCGCACGGCCGACGGCGGTCGAGCCGGTGAAGGCGACCTTGTCGACGCCCTCGTGCGACACGAGCGCGGCTCCGGTCTCGCCCGCGCCGGTGATGATGTTCACGACGCCGGGCGGCAGGTCGGCCTGCTGCAGGATCTCGGCGAAGATGAGCGCCGTGAGCGGCGTGGTCTCGGCCGGCTTCAGCACGACGGTGTTGCCGGCGGCGAGCGCGGGTGCGATCTTCCACGCCAGCATGAGCAGCGGGAAGTTCCACGGGATCACCTGGGCGGCGACGCCCAGCGCCCGCGGGTCGGCCCCGAGCCCCGCGTGATCGAGCTTGTCGGCCCAGCCCGCGTAGTAGAAGAACCATGCCGCCACGAGCGGCACGTCGACGTCGCGCGACTCCTTGATGGGCTTGCCGTTGTCGAGCGACTCGGCCACCGCGAGCTCGCGGGCGCGCTCCTGCACGAGACGGGCGATGCGGAAGAGGTACTTGCCCCGGTCGCGGCCGCTCATGCGGGACCAGGTGCGGTCGTAGGCGCGACGGGCGGCGGCGACCGCGTCGGAGACATCCGCCTCGTTCGCGTTCGAGATGGTCGCGATGCGGGCCTCGGTCGCCGGGGAGATCGTCTGGAACGGCTCGCCGCGGCCGTCGACGAACTCGCCGTCGACGAAGAGGCCGTACTGGTCGCGCAGGTTCAGGATCGCCGTCGACTCGGGAGCGGGGGCGTATTCGAGGAAGTTCATGTGTCGTGCTCTCGTCTCAGTCGATCGTGACGTAGTCGGGGCCGGAGTAGTGCGAGCTCGCGAGCTTCTGGCGCTGCAGCAGCACGTCGTTGAGCAGGCTCGAGGCGCCGAAGCGGAACAGGTGCGGCACGAGCCACGCCTCGCCGACGGTCTCGGCGACGGTCACGAGGTACTTGATCGCGTCTTTGGACGTTCGGATGCCGCCCGCGGGCTTGACCCCGATGCGCTGGCCGGTGGCCAGGTGCCAGTCGCGCACGACCTCGAGCATGAGGAGCGTGACGGGCAGCGTCGCGGCCGACGGCACCTTGCCGGTGGAGGTCTTGATGAAGTCGCCGCCCGCGAGGATCGAGAGCCACGATGCGCGACGCACGTTGTCGTAGGTGACGAGCTCGCCGGTCTCGAGGATCACCTTGAGGCTCGCGCTCGTGCCGTCGGCGCGGCGGCAGGCCTCTTTGACGGCGGCGATCTGGTCGAAGACCAGGCCGTAGCGCCCCGCCAGGAACGCGCCGCGGTCGATGACCATGTCGATCTCGTCGGCGCCGGCCGCGACGGCCTCGGCGGTGTCGGCGAGCTTGATCTCGAGCGAGGCCCGGCCACTCGGGAACGCGGTGGCGACCGCCGCGACCGAGACGAGGCCGTCGTCGGGGTCGCCGTGCGCGGCGCCGAGGGCGTCGACCGCGAAGGGCACCATGTCGCCGTAGACGCAGACGGCCGCGACCCGCGGAGTCGTGGCATCCGCCGGGTCGGGGTTCAGCGCCTTCGCGGCGAGCGAGCGCACCTTGCCGGGGGTGTCGGCGCCCTCGAGCGTCGTGAGGTCGATGAGCGAGATGATGCGGTCGAGCGCCCACGCCTTGGAGGTGGTCTTGATGCTGCGAGTGCCGAGGCCGGCGGCGCGTTGTTCGAGGCCGACCGCGTCGACACCCGGGATGCCGTGCAGGTACCTGCGCAGCGTCGCGTCGTCGGGCTCGCCGCCGAGCACGGCGAGTGCGCGCTCCCTGGCGGTGATGAGGGAGGTTCCTGTCATGGGATCGACCTGGCTTTCGAGTCGGTTCTGGCGTTCGAGTCGGTGGCGCCGGCGGGCGTCAGCCGTCGAGGAGGTGGAGGGCGGTCGCCTCGTCGGTGACGAGCACCGAGCAGAGCCCGCTGCGCACGACCGCGTCGGCGACGGCGTGCTTGGCACGGCCCGCGATGACGGCGATGCCGTGGGATGCCGCGCGCAGTTCGTCGAGCGTCAGCCCGACGGTTCTGGCATCGAGCGCCGGGTCGACGATGTTGCCGTCGGAGTCGATGTAGCGGCCGACGACGTCGCCGACGGCGCCCTTCGCCACGAGCAGGTCGACGTCGGACTCGGAGAGGTAGCCGCTCTCGACGTGCACCGAGGTGTGATCGGCCGCGCCCGCACTGAAGAGGTACGCGTCGGCCGAGCGTGCGAGGTCGATGACGCCGGCGACGACCCGGTCGGCCTCGATCGCGTGCTTGGTCTCGAGTCGCTCGAGGATTGCGGGGCTCGGCAGCAGCGTGGCGCTGCCGCCGGCCTTCTGCGCGATGCCGACCGCGGTGGCCGCGGCCGTGCCCGGCCTGCGGTTCAGGCTCACGCCGCCGTTGATCTGCACGACGTTGACCCCTGAGGCCCAGCCGTTGCGCAGGTACTGCGAGATCTCGAAGAGGGTGCGCCCCCAGCTCACGCCGAGCGTGCGCGGCACGGGCCGGAGCGAGGTGAGGTAGTCGGCCGCGGCCTGCGCGGTGCGCGCCTGCAGCTCTTCGGCGGAGGTGACCCCTGCGGAGGAGACCACGACGGCGTCGGCCAGGCCGCGCTCGTCGCGGAGGCGGCGTTCGATGGGCAGGCGCCTGGCGCGCGGATGCAGGATCTCGATGCGGATGAAGCCCTGCTGCTTCGCCTGGGCGAGGAGTCGGCCGACCTTCCACCGGGTCAGACGCAGCGCCTGCCCGATCTCGTCCTGCGTCTTGTTCTCCTCGTAGTAGAGCTCGGCCGCTCGGATCGAGAGGAGTTCGTCGATCTCGTCCACACCTGTCCTTCCGCCGTTCCCAGCGTAGGCACGTGCCCGCTCATCGGCAACACTCGCGGCGGATCGTGCTCAGATGAGCAGCATCCATCCGTTCGCGCGCACCCCGCGCGCGTGCCCGACCGCTCGCGGGACCGCTCGAACGCCGCGTGACGACGTTTCGCGGGTCGACGACGGTTCGTTCGCGCCGCGAACGCGACGTCGGCCGATGAGAGGTCGTGGCGGGGAGTCGGTCAGTCGCCCGTGCGCGCGACGCGCTCGTCCTCGAACAGTCGCGGACGCGACACGACCGCCCCGGCGATCGCGGCGGGCGCCGCGGTCGCCAGCAGGATCGCGAGCGGCCAGACCCAGCCGCCGCTGACGTCGTGCACGAGGCCCACGAGCAGGGGGCCGACCGCCACGATGAGGTAACCGACGGACTGCACGAACCCCGACAGCGCGACCGAACCCGAGTGGGTCCTGGTGCGCAGGTTGATGAGCACGAGCGAGAGCGGGAAGAGCAGCGGACCGAGGCCGGCGAGCGCCACCCAGAGCCACGTCGCGACCGACGGCACGAGCAGCAGCCCGAGGTATCCGGCGACGAGCGAGAACACCGAGACGCCGACGAGCAGGCGAACCCGTCCGTACCTGGCCGCGAGCACGGGCACGAGCAGGCCGGCCGGCAGGCCCATGGCGGCGTACAACGAGAGCAGTGCGCCCGCTTCGGCCGGCGTGACGCCCGCGAGGTCGGGCAGCATCGCCGGCAGCCAGGCGAAGAGCGCGTAGGCGTTGAAGCCCGACACGGTGAACGTGACCGTGAGCGCCCAGGCCAGCGGCGAGCGCACGGCATACCGCAGCAGGCCGCGCTCCGCCTCCTCGGGAAGCACCGCCGGCGCCTGACGTCGCGGGTGCACGAGCAGCGCGATCCACGGCACGAGCGCGAGCGCCGCGATGAACGCCCACTGCCCCAGCGACACGCGCCAGCCCGCGGCATCCGCCACCGGAACCGCGATCAGCGGCGGCACGAAGGTGCTGATCGACATGGCGGTGACGTAGATCGTCGTCATGACCCCGATGCGGTCGGGGAAGTAGCGCTTGACGAGCGGCGGCAGCAGCACGTTGCCGACGCCGATGGCCGCGAACGTGAGCGAGCTCGCGGCGACCAGCCAGAGCGCGTCGGGCGCGAGTCCTCGACCGAGGAGTCCGACGGCGAGCGCGCCGAGCGCGATGATGAGCGTCGGCTCGAGGCCGAGCCGCTTCGCGAACAGCGGCGTGACGATGCCGAACACCGCGTAGCAGAGCGGCGGCAGCATGCCGAGGAACCCGACGAGCGTCGGGCTCAGCGGGATGTCGACCTCGAGTTGCGTCATGATCGGCGACAGCGAGGCCACCGCCGTGCGCAGGTTGAACGCGACGAGGATGATGCCCACGAGGGCGAGGGTTCGACCGGCCCACAGGGAACGGGGCGCGTCGGAAGTCACCCGATCGAGTCTAGGTGTTGTCGTCGCCGGTCAGGATCTGCCTGGCCCGCACGACGTCGCCGCGCATGGTCTCGATGAGATCGGGGATCGAGGTGAACGCGACCATGCCTCGGATGCGATCGACGAACTCGACGTCGACGACGTGGTCGTACAGGTCGAGCTCGCGGTCGAGCACGTACGCCTCGACCTGCTTGGCCGCCACGCCCTCGAACGTCGGGTTGTCGCCGACCGAGATCGCCGCCGGATACCGCGTGCCCGCGTCGGTCAGCCAGCCGGCGTAGACGCCGTCGGCGGGGATGAGGCCCTCGGACTCCGGCGTGAGGTTGGCCGTCGGGAACCCGAGCTCGCGACCGCGCTTGGCGCCGTGCACGACGATGCCGGACACCGTCGGCGTGTGCCCCAGCAGCTTCGTGGCGTGCCGCACGTCGCCGTCTGCGAGGAGCTCGCGGATCCACGTGGACGAGGCCCGCCGCTCGCCCCCTGGGCGCACGTCGTCGACGACCTCGACCTCGAAGCCGAACGTTCGGCCCAGGTCGATGAGCAGGTCGACGTCGCCGGCACCGCGGGCGCCGTAGCGGAAGTCGCGCCCCACGAGCACGACCCTCGCATGCAGCGCGTCGACGAGCACGCGCTCGACGAACTCGGTCGCCGGCACCGACGCGAGCGCCCGGTCGAACGGCAGCATGAGCGTGACGTCGACGCCGGTCGTCGCGAGCAGCTCGAGCTTCTGCCGCATGCTCACGAGCGGGTCGGGGCACTTGTCGGGGGCGAGCAGCGCGAGCGGGTTGCGATCGAAGGTCACGACGGCGGTCGTGAGTGCGCGCTCGTCGGCGATCGTGCGGATGCGCTCGATGAGGGCCCTGTGGCCCTGATGCACGCCGTCGAACTTGCCGATGGTCACCACGCTCGGTCCGAACGCCTCGGGAACGGCCGCGAGGCCCTTGAAGGTCTTCACGCGGCATCCGCCTCGGTCTCGGTCTCGGCGGCTGGGTTGTCGGCGGTCGCGGCTTCGGTCGGGTGGTGCCCGGCCAGCCACCACATGCCGAGGATCGGCAGCACGAGCGGGATGAACGCGTAGCCGCGGCCGAAGTACGACCAGACCGTGTCATGCGGGAACAGGGCCGGATCGAGCAGGCTGAGCACGCCCACGACGAGCACGCCGGTCAGCTCGAACACGAGCGTCGCCCACGCGATGCGGTACCAGACGCGCCCGCGCCGCACGAGGGCGATCGTCGCGACGATGTAGACCACGGCGGCGAGCGCCGACAGCGCGTACGCGACCGGCGCCTCGTCGAACTTCGTCGCGATCTGGTAGAACGAACGCCCCGTCGCGGCGACCGCGAGCACGGCGTAGACGGCGACGAGCACGCGCCCGACGCCGCTCATGCGGGGTCGGGCCGAGGAGGGGTTGTTGGCCGCGTCGGTACGTGCGGGCTGCTCAAGCGATTCGGACATCTCGATCGATTCTCTCAGACCGTGCTCGGTGTCTCGGCCGGTGCTCAGCCGACCTGCACGGTCCAGATCTGGAACATGCGGTAGAGCATGACCGCCACGGCCAGCGCGCCGACGCCGAGCACGACCGTGCTCCACCGGCTGCGCTCGAGCAGCGCCCAGAAGATCGCCGCCGGCGGGATGAGCAGGGCCGCGAACAGGTAGATGCCGAACTCGAGCGGGTTGCCGGTCGGCGTGTTGCCGAAGGCCGGCGCCGCGATCGAGACGACGACCTGCGCCACGAGCAGCAGCTCGACGAGCGCGAGCGCCCCGTTCGACAGGTCGCTCGGAACCCGGCCCGCGAACCCCAGGCCGAGGCACAGCAGGCCGGCCGCGACCGCGACGCCGAGCTGCACCCACATGAACCACTCGATCACGAGACGGCCTCGTCGGCCGGGAAGCCCGCGACGACCTTGAGCGTGTCGCCCCGGCGCTCGACGATCGCGACCAGGCGGGGCGCCGTGCCGGGTGCGGCGCGGACCTCCGATGCCGCGACGGCCGCGATCGGCTCGCCCTTCGCGCTCTCGGGGGCCGCGTCGGCAGTGATGCGCTTGCCGTGCCCGAGGTCGATCGCCTGCTGCTCGGTGAGGTGCACGACGGGCATGGCCCGCCCCGCGGCATCCGCGGCGCCGATGAGCGCGGACCCGACGTCGAGGTCTTCGAGCACGGATGCCTCGGCCACCGTGAACCGGCCGATGCGCGTGCGACGCAGGGCGGTGAGATGGCCGCCGACGCCCAGGTCGGCGCCGAGATCGCGCGCGAGGGCCCGGATGTAGGTGCCCGAGGAGCACTCGACGCGCACGTCGACGTCGACGAAGCCGTGGCCGTCGGCTGCGCCTGCCGCATCGGTCGCGGGCACGCGTCGCGTCTCGAGCACCTCGAACGCCGAGATCGTCACCGCGCGGCTCTTCAACTCGACCTGCTCGCCGTCGCGCACGCGCTGGTAGGCGCGCTTGCCGTCGACCTTGATCGCGCTGACCGTGCTCGGGACCTGCTCGATCTCGCCCGTCAGCTTCGCGATGCCGGCCGCGATGCGGGCGTCGTCGACGCCTTCGACGAGCGCAGCGGAGGCGGCGGATGCCTCGACGAGCGGTTCGCCCTCGGCGTCGTCGGTCGTCGTGGCGGCGCCCAGGCGGATCGTCGCGACGTACTCCTTGTCGAGCCCGACGAGGTAGGTCAGGAGCCTGGTCGCCGAGTTCACGCCGAGCACCAGCAGACCGGTGGCCATGGGATCGAGCGTGCCGGCGTGGCCGACCTTGCGCGTGCCCGCGAGGCGTCGCGTGCGAGCGACCACGTCGTGGCTGGTGATCCCCTGCGGCTTGTCGACGAGGAGGATGCCGCTGTTCACGCGGTACAGGCTAACAGTCGCCGACGCTCCGCCCGCCCGGCCGCCCTACGCTGGGATGGTGAGGATCGGCATCATCGGCGCTGGCGCGCTCGGCGGAACGCTCGCGGCCCTGCTGACCCGGGCCGGACACGAGGTCGAGGTCACCGCGCGCGGCAGCGGTCTCGAGGTGCTCCGCGCCGACGGCATCCACCTGAGCGGCGGGTACGGCGAGGTGCATGCGCGCGTCGCCGTCGCCGAGCGACTCTCGGGCGACGTCGCCTTCGACCTCGTGCTCGTCTGCACGAAGGCCCAGGACGCCGAGGCCGCGATCACCGCGAACCGCGCCGCGATCCACGGCGCGCCCGTGGTCGTCGTGCAGAACGGACTCGAGGGCGTCGACACGGCCGCGCGCCTGCTCCCCCGATCCTCATGCGTCGGCCTGCTCTCGATGATCGCCGCGAACTACACCGAGCCGGGTCGCGTCCGGGTGACCGCGACCGCCGAGAGCTACCTCGGGCGCGGCGACGGCCCGGCCGACGACACCGCTCGACGCATCGCCGGCCTGCTCTCGCATGCGGTGCCGGTCAGCGCGATCGACGACTTCCGGGGCGCGCAGTGGACCAAGCTCGTCGTGAACATGGTCAACGCGGTGCCGGCGATCGTCGGGCGCGACCTGGGGGCCGTTGCCGCCGACCCCGCGCTGCTCCGGGTCATGACGGCTTCGATGCGCGAGTGCGTGCGGGTGGGCATCGCGCGCGGCGTGCACTTCGGCGCGCTGAACGGACTCGACGACGAGGGACTCCGAGGGTTCGCCCGAATGCCGCTCTCCGATGGAGTGCAGGTGCCCGCAGGGCTCGTGCAGCGCATGGGCTGGCAGACCAACCTGGGCTCGACGCAGCAGAGCCTGCGCCGCGGCCAGCCCACCGAGGTCGACTTCCTGAACGGCGCCGTCGTGCGCGAGGCATCCGTCGCCGGCATCGACGCACCCGTGAACGCCGCGCTCACCGCGCTCGTGCACGAGGTCGAGACGCTCGGCCGGCCGCTGCCCGTCGAGCGCGTGCTCGTGGTGGCCTGAGCGCCCGGTCTTCGCCGGCACGCGAATGAGGGGGCCCGGCGAACCGGACCCCCTCATCGTTCAGCGGATGTCGCTACGCGCGCTTGCGGCGCACGCGGGCGATCACCAGGAAGGCGGCGCCTGCGAGCACGATGATGCCCGCGACGATCGCGATCGTGGTGCCGGCGAAACCGGTGCTCGCGAGCCCGGACTGCTCGGTCTCGGCGATCACCGTGGTGTCGCCGTCGCCGTTGCCGCCGTCATCGGTGGGCACGATGGTCGGACCGTCGGCGCAGTCCGGCGTGGCCGGCGGGTAGCTGAGTGCGACCGACAGTTCGGGGTTCACGTGGATCACCGCGGTGGTGATCGAACGCGTCCACGCGAAGTTGTCGTCGGTCTCCTGCCAGGTGCCGTCGGCGAGCTGCTCCCAGCCCGGCCATCCGGCGGCGTTGCCCTCGTCGTCGACCGCGGCACCGGGCCAGAGCGTCTTGCCGGACAGCGTGCCGTCAGCGCCGAGTTCGCCGAGCTCGATGACCTCGGAGTTCGTGCCGTCGCCGAGGGTGAGCGTGACGAGATCGCTCGTCGCCTGGTTGTCGGGGTCGGTCAGCGCGACCGCGTAACTGATCCACGGCACGTCGGCCTCGCAGACGCCGGTGGCGAGCGAACCGTCGAGGGTCGGCTGGACGCATGCCGCGTCATCGATCGCATACGACCATTCGCTCTTCACACCGTCGGCGAAGGCGAAACCGTTCTTCGGCACGGCCACGACCGTGACGACGCCCTCGGTCTCGACTTGGCTCCACGTCACTGTCTCGGTGTCCGCCGGGACGACGAGTTGCTCGTTGTCTGGACCGCAGACGTCGGCGAACGACGGCTCACCGACCAACTCGGTGATGCACGGGGCATCGTCGATCGTGTAGACCCACGTGGCCTGCGTGTCCTCGCCGAACTTGGAACCCGCCTTGGCCGTGGCCGTGACGGTGATCACGCCGTCGACCTCGGACGAGGTCCACTCGATCGTCTCGGTGCTCTCCGGCAGGGTGAGCTGCTCGTTGTCGGGTCCGCAGGTGTCGACGAACTTCGGCTCACCGACGAGATCGATGACGCAGGGCTCGTCGATGACATCGAAGGTCCAGACCGTCTTGGTGCCAGGAGCGAAGGCGAAGTTGGGCTCTGCCGTGGCCGTGACCGTGATGACCGAACCCTCACGCGAAGAGGACCACACATAGCCGTCTTCGTCCTCGGGGATCTCGAGCTCTTCATTGCCTGGTCCGCAAACGTCTCGGAACGACGGCAGGAACTCGATACCGACGATGCACGGCTCGTCGTCCACCGTGAAGGTCCACGACGTGCGCGTGCCGGGCGTGAAGACGACGTCGCCCTTCGGTGTCGCCGTCACCGTGACGGTCGAGCCCTCACGCGTCGAGGCCCACAGCACAGTGTCGGTGCTGGTGGGAACGAACAGTTCCTCGTTGTCGGGGCCGCAGATGTCCGAGAAGGCGGGCACACCCTGCAGGCCGATCTCGCACGGTTCGTCGTCCACCGTGAAGGTCCACGAGGTCTGAGTACCGGGTTTGAAGGAATAACCGGGCTCGGCCGTCGCGGTCACCGTGATGACCGCCCCTTCGCGCGAGTCGGACCACACGTAGCCGTCTACGTCTTCAGGAATCTCGAGGACCTCGTTGCCCGGACCGCACGTGTCGCTGAACGTGGGTACGGAGAGGATCTCGGTCGGCGGCCGCGAACAGTCGGGATACTGCAGCAGCGACTGGTCGCCTTGAGCCGCGACCTTGATGGTGCTGCCGTTCTTCTTGTAGCTGAATGCCGGCCAGATGTCGCCCTGGTGGTCGATGTGACCCGACTTGTAGAACGCGTTCACCGATGTCTCCACGCGGGTGTACGGGTTGGACTCGCTCCCCGTCGCATGACAGTAGGCGATCTTGTCGGAATCGTCCTTGCAGTCGCCCTTGAGGTTCTCGACACGACCGTCGGAACCCTTCGTGTAGTCGTCGCTCCAGGTGGTGAACGCGTACACCCATGGACCGCCGCCCTTGGTCGTGCCCGGGATGGACTCCTTGCCGAGCGTCAGCGTCACGTCACCCGTCGACGAGATCGGGCCGCGATCCATGCCGTTGGCGTTCGAGGGGGTGCCCTTGAACTCGGTGGTCCCGACCTTCCACATGGTCGAGCCCTTCAGGTTGCCGACCTGGGTGAGCTTGAGCGTGTAGGTGACGTCGTACATGCCGGTCTCGGTGTTGCACTCCGCGACGGCCTTCAGGTCGCCGGTGTGCGCACTCGCGGGGGCCGCGGCGCCGACGACGGCGAGGCCGCCGGCGAGCGCCAGGGTCGTCAGGATGGCCGCGGCACGACGCCACAGGCTCGGGGAATCGGATTTCGCGTGCGCACGCCGCAGGCGCTGGGCAGCGCGCACCGAACCACTGGGGTTGGGCATTCGGGGTTCTCCATCGATCGGATGGCGGCGAACCTGCTGAAGCCGGCGTCGCGCATGCGCGACCGGTCGAAGCGCCGGGGTGGGCGCATCGAAGTTCGGGTCTTCGGGTGGGGCTGGGGGGGGTTCGCACGGCCGGGGGCAAAGGGCTGTGAACCTTCAGTATGGCCCCGCCGCCGAGGCCCGTCCACCCGTTTCGACCACAGGTACGATCTGTCCCCCGAATTGGGGACATTTCGTCCGACGAAGCCGGTCGGCGACGACCGATCCAGACCCTACGACCGGCGCGACCCGGCGCGACCGACGGCTCCGAACCGCGGCCTGGTCGGCTCGCGATTGTCGACGACGACGGATGCCGCGTGCCTGGGGTCGCTCTCGGCGTAGGCGATGCGGTCCGCCGCGTCGACCGGCTCGCCCTCGAGCGCGATGCGCACGTCCCAGAGTTCCGCGAGGCGCGGCCGCAGCACGAAGCGCCCGTCGAGCACGAGGATCGCGTCGGCCGGACCGGTGATCCACTTCGGCTGCACCCACGCGTCGCGCGCCGGGTCGAACACCGCGGTCACGAACGCCGTCGAGCCGCCCATGCGGAAGGGCTCGACGAGCACCCGGCGCAGCGCCGACTCGTCGAAGCCGTAGCGGAAGTAGCGTTCGGCGGTGTCGGGCCCGTACACGTCCTGCGCCTCGCGCGACCGATGGAAGTCCTCCATGCTCGCCCGGAACACGCGGTGCCCGCGCTCGCGCAGCACGTCCGCGAGATCGTCGCCGAACGCGGTCTTGCCGCTCTGCAACGGTCCGTCGATCGCGACGATCATGCGGCCCAGGCCGTACTGCCGCAGGATCTCGTCGGCGAGTTCGCGGAGGAAGCTCACGCGCGGCGTCGTCACCAGTTCCATGCGCTCATGCTAGCCGTGCGGCCCGGTCGCGGCATCCGTGCTCGTAGGCTTGGAGGATGCCCGCAGACGCCACCGCGCCCGACCTCGCCGAGGCCGTGAACGCCTGGTTCGCGCATGCTGCGAGGCCGTTGCCGTGGCGCGCGGCCGAGGTCTCCCCCTGGGCGGTGCTGGTCAGCGAGTTCATGCTGCAGCAGACGCAGGTCGCGCGCGTGATCCCGCGCTGGCAGGCGTGGATCGAACGCTGGCCCACCCCCGCCGACCTCGCGGCCGCTCCCCCATCGGAGGCCGTGCGCGCCTGGGATCGGCTGGGGTACCCCCGACGCGCACTCTGGCTGCACCGGGCCGCGTCCACGATGGTCGAGCGGCACGACGGCGAGGTGCCGCGCGAGCTCGACGACCTGCTCGCGCTGCCGGGCGTCGGCCCCTACACCGCGCGAGCCGTCGCGGCGTTCGCGTTCGGCACGCGGCATCCGGTGGTCGACACCAACACGCGACGGGTCATCGCCCGGGCCGTGCTCGGACAGGGGCACCCCGGCCCGCCGTCGACGAACCGCGATCTGGCCGCGATGGCGGCACTGCTTCCGGTGGCGGATGCCTCGGCGCGCATGTTCAACGCCGCCGCGATGGAGCTCGGAGCCACCGTCTGCACGGCGCGCGCGCCCGAATGCGACCGATGTCCGATCGCGGCGCAGTGCGCGTGGCGCCTCGCCGGACACCCCGAGTACGACGGCCCCCGCGCGGCGCGGCAGGCGCGCTTCGAGGGGTCCGACCGGCAGGTTCGAGGACTCGTCATGCGCGAACTGCGTGCCGCGCACCGGCCCGTGTCGCGTGCCGAACTCGCGCCCGTGTGGGCGGATGCCGCGCAACTCGATCGCGCCGTCGAGACGCTCGTGCGCGACGGGCTCGCCGTGCCCGAGGACGACGGGCTGACGCTCCCCGAGGCGTGAACCCCGAAGTCAGCGGGCGATCGACTCGTCTTCGTCGAGGTCGTCGCCTTCGTCGAGGTCGTCGCCCTCGTCGAACTCGCGCGGCTTGACGTACGGGTCGGCGTCGCCGGCGTACTCGGCGGTGCTCGCGGCGGCCTCGGTCTCGGCATCGCGTGCGCGCGCCTCGCGGAGCAGCGCGGCGATGTGGTCGGCGTTCTCGGGGATCGCGTCGAGGATGAACTCGAGCGACGGCGTGAGTCGGGCGGTGATGTTGCGGCCGACCTCGGTGCGGAGCATGCCGGTCGCGGCCTTCAGCGCGAGTGCCGAGTCACGGCGCTCCTCATCGGTGCCGTACACCGTGTAGAAGATGCTCGCGTGCTGCAGGTCGCCCGTGACGCGCACGTCGGTGATCGTCACGAAGCCGAGTCGGGGGTCGCGAAGGCCCTTGTCGAGTCGTCGGGCGACGATCTCCTTGATGCGGTCGGCCATCTTCCTGGCGCGTGCCGGATCTGCCATTGCAGTGCTTCCTTTCGTGGCAAGGTCGGTTCGGCTTCGCCGCCCCGACCGCCTCGACGTGAATCGGGGTAGGGGCCCCCGTTCGTCACCGGAGTGAGGAACGGGGACCCGTGACCACGACTTACGCGCGGGGCTTCTCCCGCATCTCGGTGGTCTCGATCTCGTCGCCGACCTGGATGTCGTTGAACTTGCCGAGGCCGATACCGGCTTCGAAGTCCGTGCGCACCTCGGTGACGTCGTCCTTGAACCGACGCAGCGACTCGATGGCGAGGTTGTCGCCGACGACGACGCCATCGCGGATGACGCGCGCCTTGGCGTTTCGCGTGATCGTTCCCGACCGCACGATGACACCGGCGATGTTGCCGAACTTCGAGGAGCGGAACACCTCGCGGATCTCGGCGACACCAGACTGGACCTCTTCGAACTCGGGCTTGAGCATGCCCTTCAGCGAGTCCTCGATCTCGTCGATCGCGTTGTAGATGACCGAGTAGAAGCGGATGTCGACACCCTCGCGAGCGGCGCGCTCGCGCGCCTTCGTGTCGGGGCGCACGTTGAAGCCCACGATGATCGCGTTGTCGATCGTCGCGAGGTTGACGTCGCTCTCGGTGATCGCACCCACACCGCGGTGGAGGATGCGCAGCTGCACCGAGTCGTCGACCTCGATCTTGAGGAGCGACTCCTCGAGCGCCTCGACGGCACCCGAGACGTCACCCTTGATGATGAGGTTGAGCGACTCGACCTTGCCCTCTTCGAGTGCACGGGTGAAGTCCTCGAGCGAGATGCGCTTGCGGGCCTTGGCCAGCTGGGCGTTGCGCTCGGCGGCTTCGCGCTTCTCGGCGATCTGACGCGCGGTGCGGTCCTCTTCGGTGACGAGGAAGGTGTCGCCGGCGCGCGGGACGCTCGAGAGGCCCTGCACCTGCACGGGGCGCGACGGGGTCGCGGCCAGCACGGCGTCGCCGTTCTCGTCGGTCATGGCACGCACGCGGCCGTAGGCCGTGCCGGCGACGATCGCATCGCCGACGCGCAGCGTTCCCGACTGGATGAGCACGGTCGCAACCGCACCGCGGCCCTTGTCGAGCTTCGCCTCGATGGCGACGCCGCGAGCGTCCTTGTTGGGGTTCGCGCGCAGGTCGAGGCCGGCGTCGGCGGTCAGGAGCACCGCGTCGAGCAGGTCCTGGATGCCGATGTCGTTGCGGGCCGACACGTCGACGAACATGACGTCGCCGCCGTACTCCTCGGCGACCAGGCCGAACTCGGTGAGCTGCTGGCGCACCTTCTGCGGGTTGGCGTCTTCCTTGTCGATCTTGTTGACCGCCACGACGATCGGCACGTTCGCCGACTGCGCGTGGTTCAGCGCCTCGATCGTCTGCGGCATGATGCCGTCATCGGCCGCGACCACGAGGATCGCGATGTCGGTGACCTGCGCACCACGGGCACGCATGGCGGTGAACGCCTCGTGACCGGGGGTGTCGATGAAGGTGATGGCGCGTTCGATGCCCTCGTGGGTGGTGTGCACCTGGTAGGCACCGATGTGCTGCGTGATGCCGCCGGCCTCGCCTGCGACGACGTTGGCGTTGCGGATCGCGTCGAGCAGGCGCGTCTTACCGTGGTCGACGTGACCCATGACGGTCACGACCGGCGGACGCTGCTCGAGCACGTCGTCGCCCTCGTCTTCGAGCTCGGCATCGAGGTCGATGTCGAAGCCCTCGAGGAGCTCCTTGTCCTCGTCTTCGGGCGAGACGACCTGGATCTTGTAGCCGAGCTCGGCGCCGAGCACCTCGAAGGTGGCCTCGTCGAGCGACTCCGTCGCGGTCGCCATCTCACCGAGGTGGAACAGCACCGTCACGAGCGAACCGGGGTTCGCGTCGATCTTGTCGGCGAAGTCGGAGATCGAGGAACCGCGACGCAGGCGGATGACGGTGTTGCCGTCGCCGCGGGGAACGCTCACGCCGCCGAGCGACGGGGCCTCCCGCATCTCGAACTCTTGACGCTTCGTGCGCTTGGACTTGCGGGCCTTGCTCTTGCCGCCACCGCGGCCGAACGCACCCGCCGTGCCACCGCCGGGGCCACGGCCACGGCCGCCGCCACCCGCCGGCCGCGGACCGCCGAAGCCGCCCGCACCGGGAGCGCCGCCACCGGGGCGCTGGAAACCGCCGCCGCCGCCTGGGCGAGCGCCGGCACCCGCGCCGCCGGGGCGCTGGAAACCGCCGCCGGGACGACCGCCGGCGCCTGCCGGACGGGGAGCACCGGGCCGGGGCGAACCGGGACGAGGTGCCTGCGGGCGCGGGATGTTGCCCGGGCTGGGCCGCTGGCCCATGCCCTGCGCGCTCGAGAACGGATTGTTGCCCGGGCGCGGCTGGGCGGGGCGCTGGCCCATGCCCTGTGCACTCGAGAACGGGTTGTTGCCGGGCCGCGAAGAGCTCGGGCGCGGAGCACCCGGACGCGGCGCGGAGCCGCCGGGCTTGGGCGCGCCGGGCTTCACGGCATCGGAGGCCTCGGCGGCCGCGGGGGCATCGCCGGTCTTCTCGGCGGCGGCCTTCTCGGCGGCGGCCTGGGCTGCGCGCTCTTCGGCCTGAGCCTGGCGCTCGGCCACGGTCAGCGGGACGTCGGCGGGCACCGCGGCAGCGGGGGCCTCGGCCGGCGCCTCGGGCGCGGCGACGGGCTTCGGCGCCGGCTTGGGGCCGGGCTTGACCGCGGCCGGACGTGCCGGTACCGCGGGAGCGGTCGCTGCCGGGGCGGCGGCGTTCGCCGCAGCGCCTGCGGCTTCGAGCGCAGCCTTCAGGCGGCGCGCGACGGGGGGTTCGATGGACGACGAGGGTCCCTTGACGTACTCGCCCATCTCCTTGAGCTTCTCAAGGGCGATCTTGCTGTCGACACCGAGTTCGGATGCGATCTCGTGTACGCGTGGTTTGGCAGCCACTTCTCTCCTGTTCCGGGCCTGACCCCGGACAGGGGCAGACCATCAATGGCGGACGGGACTCATTTCGAGCCGCTCATTAGTTGTCACTCATTGGTCATCACTTGTGTGTTCAGCCTGTTCTCTACGTTGCCGGTGTCCACCTCGCCGCGAATGCGGAGTGCGCGCCCGAAGGCACGCTTCCGAACGGCGAGCCGGTAGCACTCGAGTGTCGGATGCAGCCACGCACCCCTGCCCGGAAGCACCGCCGAAGCGTCTGCCACGACAAGGGAATTCTGGGAGACGACCCTCAGAAGTGAGGATCGTGGAGCGCGCGAACGGCACCCGATGCACGTTCTGACGGGATCCATCCTACACCTCCGAGTCTGGGCGCCCGATGACGGCCAGGCCTGGTCAGTTCGACTCGAGCACCGAGTCGGGCTGGATGTCGATCTTCGCGCCCGTCAGCTTGGCGGCGAGGCGGGCGTTCTGCCCCTCCTTGCCGATCGCCAGCGAGAGCTGGTAGTCGGGCACCAGTGCGCGAACCGCCTTGGTCGACTCGTCGATGACGAACGCGCTCGTGACCTTCGCGGGCGACAGCGCGCTCGCCACGAACGTGGAGAGGTCGTCTGAGTAATCGACGATGTCGATCTTCTCGGCACCGAGCTCGGCGGTGACCGCGCGCACGCGCTGGCCGAGTTCGCCGATGGCCGCGCCCTTGGCGTTGATGCCCGGCTGGGTCGCGCGCACCGCGATCTTGGTGCGGTGACCGGCCTCGCGGGCGAGCGAGACGATCTCGACGACGCCCGACGCGATCTCGGGCACCTCGAGCGCGAACAGCTTGCGCACGAGTGCCGGGTGCGTGCGCGAGACCGTGATCGAGGGCCCCTTGGTGCCCTTGGCCACGCTCGTGACGTAGACGCGGATGCGCTGCCCGTGCGGATACTCCTCGCCGGGCACCTGCTCCTCGGGCGGGAGGATCGCCTCGACGGTGCCGAGGTCGATGTGGATCATCCGCGGGTTGGGGCCCTGCTGGATGACGCCGGCGACGATGTCGCCCTCGCGCCCGCGGAACTCGCCGAGAACGGCGTCGTCGGCCAGGTCGCGCAGTCGCTGGTTGATGACCTGCTTCGCTGCGAACGCCGCGATGCGACCGAAGTCGCTCGGGCTGTCCTCGGCCTCGCCGATGACGTTGCCCTCTTCATCGAGTTCGGGAACGAACACCGAGACGTGGCCGGTCTTCCGGTCGAGGTGGGCCCGCGCACCGTCGGGGTTCGCGTGGCCGTGCTGGTCGGGATGCGTGTGCTTCAGGTAGGCCATGAGAATGGCCTGTTCGATGATCTGCACCAGCTCATCGAACGGGATCTCCTTCTCGCGCTCCATCATCCGCAGCACGCTGAGGTCGATATCCATGAACCCGGCCTCCTCTATTCAACTCTCAAGACGTCGTCCACCGTGCGGACGACTCTCTAGGTTAGCGGATGTCTCGGACGACCGGGAGCCACCGGCGACGCCCGTCCGACGCTCGCCAGGCCCGCGGCATCCGCTCTGCGAACCGCCGGATATGGCGAGCATCCCTCGCGTTCGCGCTGACATGCTGGGCGCATGGATGCCGTCAACGACTTCGTGCTCTCCGCAGGCGACCTGCTCTGGACCTGGATCGTGCTGCCCGTGGTGGTGCTGCTCGGCCTCTACTTCACGGCGCGTTCGGGGGTCGTGCAGTTCCGGCTCATCCCCGAGATGTTCCGAACGCTCACCGACAAGACGCCACGCGACGAGTCGGGTGAGCCGCAGTCGGTCTCGGCCTTCCAGGCGTTCACGATCTCGGCCGCGTCCCGCGTGGGCGTCGGCAACATCGCGGGCGTCGGAACTGCGATCGCGATCGGCGGACCCGGCGCGATCTTCTGGATGTGGCTCATGGCGTTCGTCGGCGGCGCGTCGAGCTTCGTCGAGTCGACGCTGGGCCAGCTCTTCAAGGTGCGCGACACCGACGGGTTCCGCGGCGGTCCGGCGTACTACATCGAGCGCGGCCTCAAGGCCCGATGGGCCGGCATCCTCTTCGCGGTCATCCTCATCGTCTGCTTCCCGTTCGCCTTCTCGTCGTTGCAGGCCAACACCATCAGCGCGACGGTCTCCTCCACGGTCGCGCCCGACGGCGGCGCCGACTGGATCCCCTGGGCGGTCGGGGCCGGCCTCGCCGTGCTGACCGCGCTCGTCGTGTTCGGCGGCGTGCGGCGCATCGCCTCGGTCACGCAGGCCGTCGTGCCGCTCATGGCGCTGCTCTACCTGCTCATCGGGCTCGTCATCGTGGCGATGAACATCACGAGGTTCCCCGAGGTCTTCGGCTCGATCTTCACCGAGGCGTTCGGGTTCAACGAGGTCGTCGGGGCCACCCTCGGCACGATCGTCATGACGGGCGTCAAGCGCGGCATGTTCTCGAACGAGGCCGGTCTCGGATCAGCGCCGAACGCCGGCGCCAGCGCGGCGGTCACGCACCCGGTCAAGCAGGGGCTCGTGCAGACGCTCGGCGTCTACTTCGACACGTTCCTCGTCTGCTCGATCACGGCGTTCATCATCCTCGTCTCGAACCCCGATCTCGGCAGCGCCACCCGCGGCATCGGCCTCACGCAGAACGCGATCGTGAGCAACCTCGGTGGGTGGGCCAGCATCCTGCTCTCGATCGTGATCTTCCTGCTGGCGTTCAGCTCGATCCTCGGCAACTACTACTACGGCGAGTCGAACATCGAGTTCATCACGGGTCGGCGGGCCGTGCTCACCGGGTACCGCGTGCTCGTCGTCGTCGCGATCTTCGTCGGCTCGATCGCCGGGGCCGACCTGATCTGGAACTTCGCCGACGGCATGATGGGTCTCATGGCCATCGTCAACCTCGTGGCCATCGGCCTGTTGTCGGGCATCGCGTTCCGGCTCCTGCGCGACTACACGCATCAGCGACGGCAGGGGCGGGATCCGGTGTTCACGCGCGATCTGCTGCCGGATGTCCCGGGCATCGAGTGCTGGGTCGACGAGCGCTCGGTCACCGGCCCGATCGGGGTGTCGGTCGCGCATCACCAGGCCGACAAGCACCGCGACCACCTGCACCGCGAGGACTGAACGCGGGCCGACGGGCTCAGCGCTCGGTCGCGGTGGGAACCACGGGCGGCGTCGCCGCGTCGGGCGCGGATCCGAAGGCGTTCACGGCGCGGATGATGCGATGCAGCTCGCCCACCCGACGCTGGTCGAGCGCGAACGCGATGCGCGGCAGGTCGACCGCGTCGTCGTCGGCCCGTTCGACGCGGAACGGCTCGGCGCGCTCGATGCGTCCCTCGGCGAGCAGCCCGCCGAAGCGGGCGTTCAGCTCGTCGAGCTCGTCGTCGGTCGGCGGTGCGTTGAGCCGCAGCACGAGGCGGCCCCCGACCCAGCGAAGCGAGTCGTAGTTGCGCCAGAAGCCCGTGATCTCGCGTGCAGCCGCCGACACGCTGTCGGTGATGAGCACGCGGTCGAGGTCGTCGGCGGAGATGAGGCCGAGCGGCACGAGCTGGCTCTCGATGAATGCGCGGAGCCCGTGCCAATAGCCGCCGCCGGGTGCGTCGAGCAGCACGATCGGCGTCGGCTCGGCCTTGCCGGTCTGCTGCAGTGTGAGCAGTTCGAAGGTCTCGTCGAGCGTGCCGAAGCCGCCGGGCAGGCAGACGAAGCCGCGCGATTCCTTCACGAGCATGAGCTTGCGGGTGAAGAAGTACTTCATCGCGACGTTGCTGCCCGCCTCGATCGCGGCGTTCGGCTCCTCTTCGAACGGCAGCCGGATCGAGACCCCGAGCGCCCGGCCGCGCCCCGCGCCCGTGCTCGCCGCCTCCATGATGCCGGGCCCCGCGCCGGTGACGACCATCCAGCCGTCGTCGGCGAGCGCGGCCGCGAGCTCGTGCGCCTGGCCGTAGAGCGGGTCGTTCGGCGACGTGCGCGCCGAGCCGAACACGGTGACCTTCGGCACCGATGCGTACGGCGCGAACAGGCGGAACGCGTCGCGCATCTCCTCGAGCGCGGCCGCGGTGATCTTCAGGTCGAGCCGCCGGGTGCCGTCGGCGCCGAGCCTGAGCCCTGACCGCACGATGCGGGCCACCAGCGCGCGATCGACGACGACGCCGGCATCGTCGAGGAGCGCATCCACGTCTGCCAGCAGTTCGGGCGGAAGCGTCTCGCCGACGCCGGAGTGCTGGCTCATGCCTCCAGCCTTGCATGGAAGCGAGCGGATGCCTCGTGCCGGCGCCGCCGGATGTCCTGCCGCCCGAACGCGGTCGTGCCCCTAGCCGCGGAGCGCGGCCACCGCGTCGGCGGCCGCGAGCGTCTCGCGTTCGCCGGTGCGGCGGTCCCAGAGCTCGACCTGGCCCTCGGCGGCGCCACGGCCCACGATGAGGATGCGCGGCACGCCGATGAGCTCGGCGTCGCCGAACTTCACGCCGGGCGACACCTTGGGGCGGTCGTCGTAGAGCACGTCGAGGCCGGCGCGCTCGAGTTCGCCCGAGAGCTGCTCGGCGAGGTCGAACGCCACGGCGTCGCGACCGGTGGCGACCACGTGCACGTCGAACGGCGCGACCGAGGCGGGCCAGACGAGGCCCTTCTCGTCGTTGTTGCCCTCGGCGATGATCGCGAGGATGCGGGTGACGCCGATGCCGTACGAGCCCATGGTGACGGTGACGAGCTTGCCGTTCTCGTCGAGCACCTTGAGCCCCAGCACTTCGGCGTACTTGCGGCCGAGCTGGAAGACGTGGCCGATCTCCATGCCGCGCGCGAGCTCGACCGGGCCGGAGCCGTCGGGAGCGGGGTCGCCGGCGCGCACGTTCGACGCCTCGACGGTGCCGTCGGCGACGAAATCGCGACCGGCGACGAGGCCGAAGACGTGCTTCTGGTCGAGGTTCGCCCCCGTGATCCACTCGGTGCCGTCGACGACGCGGGGGTCGACGAGGTAGCGGATGCCGGTGCTCGAGGTCTCGCCGAGCACCGCGCCCTCGGGCGACCAGGGGCCGATGTAGCCCTTGACGAGTCCGGGGTGCTTCGCGAAGTCGGCCTCGGTCGCGGGCTCGACCTCGGCGGGGGCGAAGGCGACCTCGACGCGCTTCATCTCGACGTCGCGGTCGCCCGGGAGGCCGATGACGACGATCTCACGGGTGCCGTCGAGGTTCTTCAGCGCGAGCACGACGTTCTTGAGGGTGTCGGCCGCGGTCCAGTCGCGGCCGTCGGGGCGCGGGTGGTTCGCGTTCGCGAGGTCGACGAGGGTCGCGATGGTGGGCGTGTTCGGCGAGTCGAACACCTCGGCGGCCGGCAGTCCCTCGATCGACGTGGGCTCGGGCACGACCGTGGTGAACGCCTCGACGTTCGCCGCGTAGCCGCCGGCCGACCGCACGAAGGTGTCTTCGCCGACGGGGGTCGGGTGCAGGAACTCCTCGCTCTTCGAGCCGCCCATCGCGCCGGCATCCGCCTTGACGATGACGTACTCGAGGCCGAGCCGCGTGAAGATGCGCTCGTAGGCGTCGCGCTGCGCCTGGTAGCTGGCGTCGAGGCCCTCGTCGGAGACGTCGAACGAGTACGCGTCCTTCATGGTGAACTCGCGCCCGCGCAGGAGTCCGGCGCGGGGACGCGCCTCGTCGCGGTACTTGTCTTGGATCTGGTAGATCGAGAGCGGCAGGTCCTTGTACGAGTTGTACAGGTCTTTCACGAGCAGCGTGAAGACCTCTTCGTGCGTGGGCGCGAGCAGGTAGTCGGCGCCCTTTCGGTCTTGCAGGCGGAAGAGGCCGTCGCCGTACTCGGTCCAGCGGTTGGTCACCTCGTAGGGTTCGCGCGGCAGCAGCGCCGGGAAGTGCACCTCGTGGGCACCCGCGTTCGTCATCTCGTCGCGGATGATCGCCTCGATCTTGGCCTTGACGCGAAGGCCGAGCGGCAGCCAGGCGAACACGCCCGGAGCCTGTCGGCGGATGTACCCCGCGCGCACGAGCAGGCGGTGGCTGGTCACCTCGGCGTCGGCGGGATCTTCACGGAGCGTGCGGAGGAAGTAGTTGGAAAGGCGTGTGGGCACCCGACCAGTCTAGAAGCCGGTCGGATGCCCATGGTGCCGAGCGTGCTCGGTGGGTGCTGCGGGGTGCTACTCGGCGAGGATCAGGTAGAGCGCCTTGCGCGTCTCGTCGATCTTCGCGGCGGCGGCGGCACGCTGCTCGTCGGTGGCCGCGTGGCGGAACTGCCCCGCGACGCCCATGAGCTTGCCGAGCGCCTGGAAGAGCTCGGTCGCCGACTCGCTGGGCTTGGGCACGGACGCCCAGGCGCCGGCGAGCTCGGCCTCGTGGTCGGCCACGTAGGCGCGACCCTCGTCGGTGAGCTGGAACTCGGTCTTGCGACCCTCGCCGACGGCGACGATGAGGTCTTCGTCGACGAGCTGCTGCAGCGTCGGGTAGACCGAGCCGGGGCTCGGACGCCAGGCGCCGTCGGTCTTCTCGCCGACCGCCTTGATGATGGCGTACCCGTTGCTCGGGTTCTCGGCGAGCAGCGAGAGGATCGCCGCGCGCACGTCGCCCTTGGAGCGGCGGCGCGGGCCTCGGCCGCCGAAGCCAGGGCCGAACCCGGGACCGCCGGCGAATGCGGCGTCGTCCCAGCCGCCGGGGCCGCGATGCGGGAACCCGTGGCCGGGGTCGTGGTGGAAGCGGCCTTCGCCGCGGGTGTGGCTGCGGTACATCCGAGCGTGCCGATCTGCGGAACGGCGGATGTCGCTTTCAGTGAAGTGTTCGCGTGTCATGAGCGCGGACTCCTTTCGTCCTGCCCTGATGAAAGAGCATTCGCAGAATGTCTGCGATGGGTTAACGATATATCGGTGAAGCATCGTTGTCAAGTCGATCGAGGTCGAACGCAGAATCACGTCCGGACCGCGAGCCGCCGATCGCCCGTATGGTGAGCGAATGGGCACACGCTTCGTGCAGACCTCGACTCCGGCAGCGTCGTGAGGATCGGCGTCGTCGGCGGCGGCGCAGCGGGCCTGACGACCGCCTGGCTCCTCGATCAGCAGCACGAGGTCACCGTCTTCGAGCGCGAGCCGCGGCTCGGCGGACATGCCCACACCGTCGACATCGAGGCGTACGGCCGCCCGCTCCGGGTGGACGCCGGATTCCAGTTCTTCTCCCCCGGTGCGGCGTATGCGAGCTTCAACCGCCTCCTCGACGCCCTCGGCGTGGCCCGGGTCGACTACGACGCCACGCTGACCGTGTACGACACGCGGGGGCAGCGCCCGATCGCGATGCCGCCGATGCGCGGAGGGTGGCCGATCCCTCGATCGTTCGCGCCGGGCTCGCTGCGAACGCTCCTGCGATTCCGGCGGTTCCTCGACGACCTGCCCGCGTTCCTCGCGCGGCGCGACACCACGATCACGATCGCCGAGTACCTCGAGGCCGCACGACTGCCGAAGCCCTTCGTCGACCACTTCCTCCTGCCCCTCCTCGTCGCGTTCTGGTGCGTCGACCGCGCCGAGTTCCTCGGATTCACGGCGTACAACGCGCTCCACTACCTCGGCGCGAACGCCGCCGCCGGGCTCCGCGCGCCGGTGCAGAGCGAGATCGTCGGCGGCATGCGCGTCTACGTCGACGCGATCGCCGACTCGCTCGAGACCACCGAGATCCGCCTCGCCGCCGAGGTCGTGCGCGTCGAGCGCCGACGCGACGCCTGGCAGGTGACGGATGCCTCGGGCCGGACGGGCTCGTTCGAACGGCTGGTGCTGGCGTGCAACCCGCGACGCGCGCACGCACTCCTCGACGGCATCCCGACGCACGATCCCCTCACCCGCGAGCTCGCGAGGTTCGAGACGTTCGAGACGACGATCGCCATCCACGGCGACCGACGGTTGATGCCCGAGCACGAGGCATCCTGGTCGGTCGTGAATGCCAGGACGGACGGCCGCCACAGCTCGTTGACCGTGTGGAACCCCCGGCTCGGCGTGCCCGTGTTCAAGAGCTGGGTGAGCTTCGACGAGCGCATGCCCGAGCCGCTCTACGCCCGCGTGACCTACGAGCACGGCAGGATCACGCCCGACTACTTCGACGCTCAGGCGCGCCTGCGCCCGCTGCAGGGCATGGACGGGCTCTGGCTCGCGGGGCTCGCGACCCACGACGCCGACTCCCACGAGAGCGCCGTGCGGTCGGCGATGACCGTGGCCGAGGCGCTCGCGCCGAAGTCACCGCGCCTCCGCCGCCTGCTCGGCACCGACTGACGGCGGATGCCGGCACCCGTGACGGGTGCCGGCATCCGCCGATCGGGCGTCGTCAGGCGCGACGACGACCGAGCGCCGTCAGGGCGAACGCGGCCGCTCCGGCGAGGAGCATCGCGAAGGCCATCCACAGCGCGGAGGCGGTCTCGACGCCCGTCGCCGCGAGTGCGACATCGTCCGTCGTGGCCGTCTCCGAGACCGCGACCTCGGCGACCGCGGACACTGCGACGGGCGCGACGGGCGCGGCATCGACCGGAGCCGGCTCGGGTGCCGGGTTCGGCGCGGGGTTCGGCTCCTCGACGGGCGGCGGCGTGAACAGCGGCGCACCGCCGACCTTGCCGAACGCGAAGATGAACGTGTTCGGCGAACCGCCGGTCGGGTCGAGCGAACTCTGGCCGAACGAGTACACCTCTGCGCCGACCGCGGCGAGCGCGGCCTCCGCCTCGGCCTCGGATGCGGCCGCTCCGTAGAAGATCACGAAGCTGAGCTTGCCGCCGACGCCGAGGGGTCCGAACGCGAAGTCGAACAGCGCGCCGTGGTCGGCTGGACCGCTGTCGACCGCGTTCCCCTCGAAGAGGATGGACGACGGCCCGGCGAGCGGGTTCGGGCTGGCGAAGCCGTTGTCGCTCGAGTAGATCAGCGCGCTCGCGCTGCCGCCGTCGATCGTGACGTGCTCGCTGAACGCCGTGGGCTCGATGTCCCAGTCCATGACGCGTCGATACTGCACCGTCGCGATCGGCGCCCCCGAGAGGTTCTCGATGGTGACCGTCACCTGGTAGAGGTTCTTCGTCGCCGGCGACGGCCTGTACTCATGCGTCACCCGGAACACCGGCTTGCTGTCGTCGTCGTTCACGACCGTCACGGACGTGGCGGTCGAACCCGTGTGCTCGAAGGACTCGACGGTCAGGTTCCGCCCTCCCGGGCCGAACGTGTCGAGGTTCGCCCCGCCCCAGACACCGCTCGCCGGGTCGGCGACGCCCCAGCCCTCGCAGAGGCAGCCGGGCGAGGTCGAGTCGTTGCCCGTCGGCACGTACATGAGGCCGACGTCGCCGGGTCCGGCGGCCGAGCCGGTCCCGTCGGTGGCGTTCAGCTCGCCCGTGGGATTGACGGCGAGCAGCACCGTGCCGTTCGTGATGCAGACGGCCGGGTAGCAGGGGTCGCCCGGTGCGGGAGCCGCGGCCACGACGGGCGCCGCGGCCGGCGCAGCGAGCGTCGACGCACGTGCCGCCGAGGGAGTCGACGCAGGGCCCTCCGCGGTGAAGAGCGTGACGGTGGGCGTGTCCACCTCCTCGTCGAGCGTCTCCTCGACGGTCGCACCGGGCTCGGCGACCACGACGGTCGGCGGCTCGGGAGCGGGTTCGGGAGCAGGGGCAGGCTCGGGCGCCGGCTCGGGTGCGGGCGCCGGCTCAGGCGCGGGCTCGGCGACGGACTCGGGCGCGGGTGCCGGTTCGGCAACCGGCTCGGGCGCCGGGGACTCGGATGCCGCGGACTCGACCGCGGCCGGCGGTGGGGGTTCCTCGGCGCTGGCGACGAGGGGCGAGAACAACAGGGACGCGGTCGCGACGATGACGCCGCCGCTCAGGCCGAGCCCGAGCCGCGCACGCAGTGGATTTCGATCGGACATGGGACGCACTCCGTTTCAGGTGATGCCCGGGGTCGACGGTTCCGCCTCCGCGGAACTCGGGCATCGGCCTCGCACGGCCACAACCTAGGAGAGACGAGACATCCTCACGTCAGTGCGTGCCCGGAGTACGCCTCATGACGAACCCGGGTTCTGCGCCGACCGCGCGCTACGGCGTGACCACCTGCGGGCTGCCGACCGGCGCGTCGGCGCCCATCTCGTCGGCGATGCGGTTGGCCTCGGCGATGAGCGTCTCGACGATCTCGGACTCGGGCACGGTCTTGATGACCTCGCCCTTGACGAAGATCTGGCCCTTGCCGTTGCCGGATGCCACACCGAGATCGGCCTCGCGGGCCTCGCCCGGTCCGTTGACGACGCAGCCCATGACCGCCACGCGCAGGGGAACGGTCATGCCCTCGAGGCCGTCGGTGACGTCGTTGGCGAGCTTGTAGACGTCGACCTGCGCGCGACCGCATGACGGGCAGGAGACGATCTCGAGCTTGCGCTCGCGCAGGTTCAGCGACTGCAGGATCTGCAGGCCGACCTTCACCTCCTGCGCGGGCGGGGCCGAGAGCGACACGCGGATGGTGTCGCCGATGCCCTCGCCGAGGAGGATGCCGAACGCGGTCGCGCTCTTGATCGTGCCCTGGAACTCGGGGCCCGCCTCGGTGACGCCGAGGTGCAGGGGCCAATCGCCGCGCTCGGCGAGCAGCCGGTAGGCCTTGACCATGACGATCGGGTCGTTGTGCTTGACCGAGATCTTGAAGTCGTGGAAGTCGTGCTCCTCGAAGAGGCTCGCCTCCCAGACGGCGGACTCGACGAGCGCCTCGGGCGTCGCCTTGCCGTATTTCTGGAGCAGGCGCGGGTCGAGCGAACCGGCGTTGACGCCGATGCGGAGCGAGACGCCCGCCGCCTTGGCAGCTGCGGCGATCTCGCCGACCTTGTCGTCGAACTTGCGGATGTTGCCGGGGTTCACGCGCACCGCCGCGCAGCCCGCGTCGATCGCGGCGAACACGTAGTTGGGCTGGAAGTGGATGTCGGCGATGACCGGGATCTGGCTCTTCTTCGCGATGATCGGCAACGCCTCGGCGTCGTCGCGGCTCGGCACGGCGACGCGCACGATGTCGCAGCCCGAGGCCGTGAGCTCGGCGATCTGCTGCAGGGTCGCGTTGATGTTCGTCGTGGGGGTCGTCGTCATCGACTGCACGCTCACCTGGGCGTCGCCGCCGACGAGCACCTTGCCCACCTTGATCTGGCGGGACTTGCGTCGCGGGGCCAGGACTTCGGGGATTTTCGGCATTCCGAGATTCACTGCAGGCACGTCGATCAGTCTAGTTCCGGCTGGGTGGACGACGGCTGCGAGCGGCGGATGTCCCGACTGCGCGCCTCAGGCGCAGCCCTCGGCTTGCTCGGACGGGGCGCCCACCCACTCGACGGTGTCCGTTTCGGGTGCGTCGTACCACCACGGGCCGAGGGCGACCCCGAACACGCGCGGCCCCCTCGCGTCGGACCCGTCGATCGCGATCATGTCGACGAGCGGACCTGCGCACGACCAGCCGGGGTTCGGGATGCCGATCGCGTCGAATTCGGGCCAGGTCATGCCGGCGACCGCGCCCGACGGCGTGGTGAGGGCGACGCCGACGAAGGCGGGTTCGTCGACGTAGACGGCGAACCTCGGCCACGCGAGTCCGGGATCCGACTCGGCGCGGCGGGCCTCATCGTAGAAGCGCTCGTCCACCTCGAGGGCGTCGCCCCACCCGTGGCGAACGCCAGGCGGAGCATGGTTGGTGCCGTCGTAGGGCTCACTCGTCGGCGGTGCACCGAAGACGGCCGTGAAGGCCTCGATGATCGGCGCCGGATCGTCGAGATAGCCGAACTCGGCGACCTCGGTTCCGTTGCCGTCGACGAACGACACCGCATCGGCGGCGATGACGATCGACTCCACCGACTCGAGGGGGTCTGCGACCGACGTCGGCGTCGGGGTCGGGGTCGGCGTGGGGGTCGATGTCGTGCTCACCGTCGGCGACGGCGACGGTGCCGCCGAGGATGTGGGTGCACACCCTGTGAGGAGCACGCCGAGCACCGCGAACCCCACAAGCGAACGAATCGATCGACGCACGGCGCACCATCCCTATCCGAGCGTGGAACGCTCGCGAGGAACATTCTGCACGAGGCATCCGCTGCTCGACGGTGCCGTCGATAACGATTCGAACCGCCGGAGGGCGACGGGCTAGTCGACCACGTGCGCGACGTCGAGCGGCGGCTCGGTCGCGGCGACGACCTCGTCCACGCTCACGCCGGGGGCGCACTCGACGAGTCGCAGCCCGTCGGGCGTCACGTCGATGACGGCGAGATCGGTGATGATGCGGTCCACGACGGCCTTTCCCGTCAGCGGTAGCGAGCATTCGCGCACGATCTTCGGCGAGCCGTCCTTCGCGACGTGCTCCATGAGCACGATGACGCGGCGTGCACCGTGCACGAGGTCCATCGCCCCGCCCGGACCCTTGACCATCTTGCCGGGGATCATCCAGTTCGCGAGGTCGCCGGCCGCGGAGACCTGCATCGCGCCGAGGATCGCGGCGTCGATCTTGCCGCCCCGGATCATGCCGAAACTCGTCGCGGAGTCGAAGTAGGCGGCGCCCGGCAGCACCGTGACCGTCTCCTTGCCCGCGTTGATGAGGTCTGGATCCACGTCGGCCTCGCGGGGGTACGGACCGACGCCGAGGATGCCGTTCTCGGACTGCAGCACGACCGTGACGCCGGCCGGCACGTGGTTGGGCACGAGCGTCGGCAGGCCGATGCCGAGGTTCACGTAGGCCCCGTCGTTCAGTTCCTTCGCAGCGCGGGCGGCCATCTCGACCCTGGTCAGCGCCATCTCAGGCCTCCTCGCTCACGAAGCGGCGTTCGATGCGCTTCTCGATGTCGGGCCCGACCACGACGACCCGGTCGACGAACACGCCGGGCAGGTGCACGGCGTCGGGGTCGAGCCCGCCCGGTTCGACGAGCCGCTCGACCTGCGCGATGCACAGCCGCCCGGCCATCGCGGCGAGCGGGGAGAAGTTGCGGGCCGACTTGTCGAACACGAGGTTGCCGTGGCGGTCGCCGACCAGTGCGTGCACGAGGGCGAAGTCGGTCGTGATGGCCTCCTCGAGCACGAACTCCCGCTCGCGCCCGGCGACGCGGAAGCTCTGCACGGGCTTCGCCGCGCTCGCGACCGCGACCGACCCGTCGGCCGCGTACCGCTGCGGCAGACCGCCCTCGGCGACCTGGGTGCCGACGCCGGTCTGCGTGAAGAACGCGGCGATGCCGCTGCCGCCCGCGCGGAGCTTCTCGGCGAGCGTGCCCTGCGGGGTGAGCTCGAGCTCGAGCTCGCCCGAGAGGTACTGCCTCGCGAACTCGCGGTTCTCGCCGACGTACGACGAGGTCATCTTGCGGATGCGGCCCGCGGCGAGCAGCACGCCGAGTCCCCAGTCGTCGACCCCGCAGTTGTTGCTCACGACGCTGAGCTCGTCGACGCCGCTCGCGAGCAGCGCGTCGATGAGCACCATCGGGATGCCGCAGAGCCCGAAACCCCCGACCGCGAGACTCGCGCCCGCCGGGATGTCGGCGACCGCCTCCGCGGCGCTCTGCACGACCTTGTCGAGTGCCATGTCACGACCTCCTCGTCGACTCGATGACGGATGCCCCAGCCCGGACTTCGTGAATCCGGTGAATGCTCCCTAACCGAATCGTAGGATGGAACCAGCGCACAACCAACCCCCGACGAAGGAGTCTCCCCGATGCCCAGCACCGATGTCGTCATCATCGCCGGCGCCCGCACGCCGTTCGGCCGCATCAGCGGCAACCTCGCGACCCGGTCGGCGGTCGATCTCGGAGCCGTCGCCGTGCGCGGTGCGCTCGCGAAGGCCGGGGTCTCCCCCGACGACGTCGACCAGGTCATCATGGGCCAGGTGCTGCAGGCCGGCGCCGGTCAGAATCCCGCCAAGCAGACCGCGGTCGCGGCCGGCATCCCGTGGCGCGTGCCCGCGATCACGATCAACAAGGTCTGCCTGTCGGGCCTCGCCGCCATCACCGATGCCGCGCGGCTGATCCGCCTCGGCGAGGCATCCGTCGTCGTGGCCGGCGGCCAGGAGTCGATGACGCAGGCTCCGCTGCTGTTGCCCGGTTCGCGCAAGGGCTGGACCTACGGCAGCGTCGAGATGCTCGACCACGCCGCGAACGACGGCCTCACCGACGCGTTCGACCGCGAGTCGATGGGCGCGTCGACCGAGCGGTTCAACGGCCGGCTCGGACTCACGCGAGCCGCGCAGGACGAGATCGCGGCGGCCTCGCACGTGCGTGCGGGTGCTGCGGCAGCCGAGGGGCTCTTCGACGACGAGATCGTGCCCGTCGAGGTGCCGCAGCGCAAGGGCGACCCGGTCGTCGTCTCGACCGACGAGGGCGTTCGGCCCGACTCGACCGCCGAGGTGCTCGGCCGGCTCCGCCCCGCCTTCAGCGAGGGCGGCACGATCACGGCGGGCAACTCCTCGCCCATCTCCGACGGCGCCGCCGCGGTCGTGGTCGCGAGCCGCGAGTGGGCCGAGTCGCGCGGACTCCCCTGGCTCGCGCTCGTCGGCGAGGCCGGCCAGGTCGCGGGCCCCGACAACTCGCTGCACTCGCAGCCCTCGAACGCGATCGCCGCCGCCCTCGAGAAGGCCGGGCTCGCGGCATCCGACCTCGACCTCGTCGAGATCAACGAGGCGTTCGCGGCGGTCTCGCTGCAGTCGATGCACGACCTCGACCTCGACGCCGAGAAGGTCAACGTGCACGGCGGGGCCATCGCCCTCGGACACCCCATCGGCGCGTCCGGCGCGCGCCTCGCGCTGCACGCCGCGCTCGAACTCTCGCGCCGAGGCGGCGGCCGGGCAGCGGTCGCACTCTGCGGCGGCGGCGGTCAGGGCGAGGCGCTGCTGCTCTCGCGCTGACGCCGGGCATCGTGCGCGCGGGTCTATGCCCTGCGCACGGGTCTATGCCCTGCGCACGGGTCTATGCCCTGCGCACGGGTCATGTCACGATTGCGCCATGAGCACGTCAGCGCACCCGCCGCTCGATCACCGGCTCCGACGCATGACCGGTCGCGACCCGAACGAGGCCCATCGTGCGTCCACACCGCTCGAGCTGCTCTTCGACCTCATGTTCGTCGTCGCGTTCAGCCAGGCGGGCTCCCAGACGGCGCATCTGCTCGAGCTCGGGCACTGGTGGCCGGCGTTGGCGGGATTCGTGTTCGCCGTGTTCGCGATCTGGTGGGCGTGGCTCAACTTCTCGTGGCTCTCGTCGGCCTACGACAACGACGACGTCTTCTTCCGCGTCGCCACCATGGTCGAGATGCTCGGCGTGCTCGTGCTCGCCCTCGGGCTGCCGCAGCTGTTCCACTCGCTCGATGCCGGCGAGCATGTCGACAACGCGGTCGTGATCGCGGGCTACGTGGTCATGCGTGCCGCCACGATCGCGCTCTGGCTGCGGGCGGCGAGGCACGACCCGGCACGACGGCGCACGGCGCTCACCTACGTGTGGTTCGTCTCGATCACGCAGGTGGGCTGGCTCGCGCTCCTCTTCGTCAACCTGCCGCTCGCGCCGACGCTCGCGTTCACGGCGATGCTCGTGCTTCTCGAGCTCGTCGGCCCGTACGTCGCCGAGCACGGCCCGCAGGGCGGCACGCCGTGGCATGCCCACCACATCGCCGAACGCTACGGACTGCTCGTGATCATCACGCTCGGCGAGATCGTGCTCGGCACCATCCTCGCCGTCTCGGCGGTGATCGAGGAGCAGGGATGGTCGATCGAGGCCGTGACCCTCGCGTTCGCCGGGACCGCGCTCGTCTTCGGCCTCTGGTGGGCGTACTTCAGCATGCCCTCGGGAAAAGTGCTCGCGCGATTCCGTGAACGCGGATTCGTGTGGGGCTACCTGCACTACTTCATCTTCTTCAGCCTCGCGGCCACCGGCGCCGGGCTGCACGTCGCCGCCTACGTCACCGAGGGCGTCGCCCACATCGGGATCGTTCCGGCGCTGCTCACGGTCGTCGTGCCGGTCGGGATCTTCCTCGTGGCGCTCTTCACGGTGTACTCGTTCCTGCTGCGGCAGTTCGACCCGTTCCAGCTGTGGCTCTTCCTGGGGTCGATCGCCGCGCTCCTGCTCGCCGTCGTGACGGTCGCCGCCGGCGCGAGCTTCGGAATCGGCCTGCTCATCACCGCCACCTCGCCGTTCGTCATCGTCGTCGGCTACGAGACCGTCGGGCACCGACACCAGGCCGCGGCCCTGCACCGGGCCCTCGGCGACTGAGTCGGCATCGACCTGACAGGACGAAGAGCGGATGCCGCGACATCCGCCCCTCGCGCGTCGACCCCGTCGGGTCAGGCGTTCGGCCGGTTCGCCCGCAGCACCTCGAGGCGGGCGCGGTACTCGACCTCGTCGATGTCGCCCTTGGCGAACCGCTCGGCGAGCGTGGACTCCGCGCTCGCGCCGCGCATCCACGGCGCACCCGGACCGTAGCCCTCGGCCGCCCACGCGCGGCGACGACGGCTCACGCCGAAGATGATGAGGCCGATGACGAGCAGCCAGAACAGCGGGATGAGGAAGAAGACCCAGCCGAAGCCGGCCGCCCAGGGTCCGGCGTGCGCGGCCACGGTTGCGGTGGTGGCGAGGGTGGTGAGCATGGTGTGTTCCCTTGATCGTGCGACCTGCGCTTCAGGTCGTCGATTCGAGTCTCGTCAGCTCGCGGCATCCGCGAATCCGCCCGTGGGAGGCACTTCGCCTGCTCCCCCGGGAGCAGTCCGTGGGGTGCGCCGCTACTGCCAGCCGGGCGCCACGAGCCCCGACTCGTAGGCGACGACCACGAGATGCACCCGGTCGCGCGCATGCAGCTTGGCCATGATGCGCGACACATGCGTCTTCGCGGTGAGCGGGGAGAGCACGAGCCGGGCGGCGATCTCGTCGTTCGTGAGCCCCTGTCCGACGAGTCGCAGGACCTCGCGCTCGCGGTCGGTGAGGGCGGCGAGCCGCTCGGCGTCGGGTGCGTCGCGCAGGCCCGTGGCCATGCGCTCGAGCAGGCGCTTCGTGATGCCGGGTGAGAGCAGCGCCTCGCCGCTCGCGACCACGCGCACGGCGCGGATCAGGTCGACGGGCTCGGTGTCCTTCACGAGGAAGCCGCTCGCCCCCGCCCGCACCGCGCGGGCCACGTACTCGTCGAGCTCGAACGTGGTCACGATCACGACGCGCACGCCGACGAGGGCCGGGTCGGCCGCGATCTGCTCGGTGGCCCAGAGCCCGTCGCCGCCCGGCATGCGGATGTCCATGAGCACCACGTCGACCGGCTGCCGGCGCACGAGCTCGAGCAGTTCCGAACCGGTGGACGCCTCGCCGACGACCTCGACGTCGGGCTCGGCGTCGAGCAGCGCACGGAACCCCGCGCGCACGAGCAGCTGGTCGTCGGCCAGCGCGACGCGGATCACGGCGTCGCCGTCCACGGCAGCCGGGCGTCCACCCTCGTGCCGCCCTCGGGCGAGGCCTCGACGTGCACCGATCCGCCGAGCAGCGCCGCACGCTCGCGCATGCCGAGGATGCCGCTGCCGTCGACGGATGCCTCGACCGGGCCGATGCCGTCGTCGTCGACCGTGAGGCGCAGCACGTCGCCCTCGCGCGCGACGGTGACCACGGCGTGGGAGGCCTCGGCATGGCGCACGACGTTCGTGAGCGCCTCCTGCACGATGCGGTAGGCCGCGAACTGCGCGGCGCGGCCGGGCGCATCGCCCTCGAGACGGTCGTCGAGGCGCGCATCGAGGTCGGGCGAGCCGACGCCTGCGACGAGGCGCGGCAGCTCCGCGAGCTCCGCCTGCGGCGTGAGCGGGGCGTCGGCGTCGGTGCGGATGGCGCCCAGCACGCTGCGCACCTCCTCGAGCGCGGTCTTCGAGGTGGTCTTGATGTTCGCGAGGGCGGTGCGCGCCTGCTCCGCATCGCGGTCCATGAGGTGCAGGCCGACGCTGGCCTGCACGTTGATCTGCGACAGCGCGTGCCCGATGACGTCGTGCAGTTCGCGCGCGATGCGCACGCGCTCGCGCTCCTCGGCGCTCTGGCGGCGTGCCATCGCCTCGGCCCGATACCGCTGCATGCGCTCCGACCTGGTGCGCACGAACGCCCCGATGCCGAAGCAGGCGGCGAGCGCGAGCGTCGTGATCGCCGCGCGGAACGGATGCCACGACTGACCCCACGCCGTGATGAGCACGATCGCCGCGACCCACGCGGTGACCACCGCGCCGGCCGCCCAGACGACGGCGCCACGGGAGACGGCGATGACGATCGCGAACGCGAGGGCGATGTAGGGCGGGCCCGCGTCGGGCGTCAGCAGCAGGTCGGCGAGCCCGGCGAGCGCGACGAAGGCGACCGTCGGGCCGGGCCACCGGCGCACGGCGAGCAGTGCGATCGGGCCGATCGCGGCGAGCAGCACCTGGCCGAGGCCGGCCGCCCAGCCGACGTTCATCCACGCGGCGATGCCGATCGCGGCGGGCACCTGCACGAGCAGGCTGACGACGACGGGCGCGAGCAGGCGGAACGTCGCGGGAGGGCGGAATCGCCGGCCCGCCCCGTCGCCGTTCCATCGGCCGCTCGGATCCCCGCCCGGGCTGCCGCCCATCGAGGGCGGGCCGTCCCAGCCGGATCGGGTCTCCCATGGTGGCAAGGGCATCCCAGGATCGTATCGAGGGGCGGCCGGCCGCGAATCCTCCGCGGGGCGCCTCATCGCGTACTCCCGTCGGAGTACGGCGTCGCAGCGGTTGCGACGAAGGCGGAGCGGTTCGACACGATCAGAACAGCTGCACCGGCTTCACGAGGTCGGCGTAGATGAGCAGCGCGCTCATGGCACCGAGCACCACGACGACGCCGAGGGTGAGCGGCATGAGCTTGGCCATGTCGACGGGCCCCGGGTCGGGGCGGCGGAACAGCTTCGCGAACGCGCGGCGGATGCCCTCGAAGAGCGCGCCGGCGATGTGCCCGCCGTCGAGCGGGAGCAACGGGATGAGGTTGAACACGAAGAGGGCGATGTTCAGCGAGCCGAGGATGCCGAGCAGGCCCGCGACCTTGTCGACGCTCGCGATCTGGTCGCTCGCGGCGACCTCGCCCGCGACGCGACCGACGCCGACGACGCTGAGCGGTCCGTTCGGGTCGCGCTCCTCCGGGCCGAACGCGGCGTTCGCCACGTCGATCATGCGCTGGGGCAGGTTCACGATGATGCCGGCGACGCCGGCGATGTTCTCGCCCACGGCGGGCAGCACCTCGGTGACGGGCTGCTGCATGCGCGCGCTGGTCGGGCCCATGCCGACGAAGCCGACCTCGACGGTCACCGGCTCGCCCGCGTCGTCCGTCACGACCTTGCCGTCGTCGCCGACGACGTACCGCTCGCTGAGGGAGGGCGTGACCGTGAGCGTCTGCTCGGCGCCGTCGCGCACGATGACGACCGCGAGGTCTTCACCGGGGTTGGCGCGGATGATCGCGGTGGACTGCTCCCACGAGGTGAGCGGCTCGCCGTCGATCGAGACGAGCGTGTCCCCGGGCTGCAGGCCGGCCGCGGCGCCCGGAGCCGCCGGGTCGCCGGGCTCGCAGGTCTGCCGCTCGCTCGTGGCCGGCAGCACGCAGGCGCTCACCGAGGCGACGGTCGTCGTCGACTGCGGGATGCCGAACCCCATGAGCAGCACGCCGAAGATCACGACGGCCAGCACGAGGTTCATGAACGGGCCGCCGAACATGATGATGATGCGCTTCCAGACGGGAAGCAGGTAGAAGGCCCTCTGCTCGTCGCCCGGCGTGATCGACTCCTGGCTGGAGTCGCGCGCATCCTGCACGAGGCCCTTGAAGAACCCCGTGGAGTCGGCGTGCACCTGCTCGCCCTTGGCCGGTGGGAACATGCCGATCATCGAGATGTAGCCGCCGAGCGGAATGGCCTTGACCCCGTACTCCGTCTCGCCGCGGCGCTTGGACCACAGCGTCGGGCCGAAGCCGATCATGTACTGCGTGACCTTGACCCCGAAGAGCTTCGCGGGAACCAGGTGCCCGATCTCGTGCAGCGCGATGGACACGGCGAGGCCGAGAACGATGACGAGAACGCCGAGGAGGAACGGCAGCACGGAATCCACCCGATGAGCGTACTGCCGAAGTCTTCACGTCTGCTGACGCTCTGCTGGGAGAGCGGATGCCTCCGCTACGCGCGAGCGATGCGCGCGTTCGCGGCCGCCCGCGCGACCCGCTCCGACTCCGCCAGCGAGGCCACCGTGACCTTGCCCTCGGGGGACTCATGCGCCTCGACGACCGCGCGCACCGTGTCGACGATGTCGAGGAACCCGATGCGGCCGGCGTGGAACGCGGCGACGGCCTCTTCATTGGCGGCGTTGAAGACCGCCGGGTAGTCGCCGCCGGCGCGGCCGACCTCCTTGGCGAGCGCCACGGCGGGGAACGCCTCATGGTCGAGCGGCTCGAAGGTCCACGACGAGGCGACGGTCCAGTCGAGCGGGCGGCCCACGGCGGCGACTCGGTTGGGCCAGTCGAGCCCGAGCGAGATGGGCAGTCGCATGTCGGGCGGCGAGGCCTGCGCGATCGTGGAGCCGTCGACGAACTCGACCATCGAGTGCACGATCGACTGCGGGTGCACGGTCACGTCGATGCGGTCGTATGGCACATCGAAGAGCAGGTGCGCCTCGATGACCTCGAGGCCCTTGTTCACGAGCGTCGCGGAGTTCGTCGTGACGACGAGGCCCATGTCCCACGTCGGGTGCGCGAGCGCCTCGGCGGGTGTGACGTCGGCCAGCTCGTCGCGGCGCCGCCCGCGGAACGGGCCGCCGGACGCGGTGAGCACGAGCCGGCGCACCTCGTCGTCGGTGCCCGAGCGCAGCGCCTGCGCGAGCGCCGAGTGCTCCGAGTCGACGGGCACGATCTGACCCGGCTTCGCGAGCCGGGTCACGAGGTCGCCGCCGACGATGAGCGACTCCTTGTTGGCCAGCGCGAGGGTCATGCCGCGTTCGAGCGTCGCGAGCGTCGGGCCGAGGCCGACCGAGCCGGTGATGCCGTTCAGCACGACGTCGGCGTCGACGTCGCGCACGAGCTGCACGGCCTCGTCGATGCCGACCGCGGTGTGCTCCACGCCGAACTCGGCGGCCTGCGCCTCGAGCGCCGCGCGATTCGAGCCGACCGCGAGGCCGACCACCTCGAAACGACGTGGATTGGCGCGGATGACGTCGAGGGCCTGGGTGCCGATCGAACCGGTGGAGCCGAGGATGATGACTGAACGCACGTCACCACTGTACGGGCGCGGTCTCGATACGCTCCGCTCCTCGACCGGCGAGACGGGACCCAGCGCCGGTCGAGCAGGCGCGCCGGCGCCGTATCGAGCCCCGCGTCAGCCGATGACCGCGACCGACGCCGCCCGCCGGCCGGGCACCGGCACGTCGTGGAAGACGACCTCGCGCCAGAACGACCCGAACTCGGGGACCCCGCGTTCGATGCGCCCGACTCCGCCGTCGAGGTGCGGCGCCGAGAGCGCGAGGCGCGAGGGCTCGATGAAGTCGTTGTGGCCCAGGGCCCGCAGCAGCGCGGTCTTGCGCGCCCACAGCGTCGCCCTCGCGAGCGAGGCATCCTCGGCCTCGAGCTCCTGCAGCGCCGCGCGTTCGTCGGGGTGCAGCGCGGCCTCGTCGATGACCGCGCCCGCGGCGAGCGCGACCGGCTCGACGGCGACCCCGAGCGGATGCCTCGTGCCCGTCGCCGCGACGATCGCGTCGCCCTCGATCGCGACATCCGCGTACCTCGGCGTGCCCGACGCCGTGAGCGGGTAGGCGACCGTGATCCGGCCGTGCCTGGCGCCGCACTGCTCGCACTCGTGCACGAGTTCGACATCGCCGGCGGGCACGGAGGCCGCCTCGGCGATGAGGGATCGGAGCAGTGCGTCGGGGCCCGGCTGCCGGCGCGGGCCCGCCACGACGCGCACGCGCACGCCGGTGCCGCCGAGCTCGATCGGCTCATCGTGCAGGGGCGCGTCCACTCCCCCATCTTCGCGCACGGCGCGCGCACGGTGCGCGCACGGCGCCGATCGAACCGCCGTTCCATATGCCCGCCCCGGAATGGTGCGACGCCTAGGGTCGGAGGGTGACAGAGCACGACGAGGGCAGAACCGATCGCGACACCGGCGAGAACGCGGGCGAGGTCGCCACCGGCCCCGTGCGGCAGGGTCCGGCGTACCGCATCATCCGCGGCATCCTGCGTCCGATCGCACTGGGCATCTACCGCCCGAAGATCACCGGCACCGAGCACATCCCCGCGAGCGGCCCGGTCATCCTCGCGAGCAATCACCTGTCGTTCATCGACAGTGTCGTGATCCCCCTCGCCTCGCCTCGGCCCGTGCAGTTCCTCGCGAAGGACGACTACTTCACGGGCACCGGATTCCGCGGCTGGGTCTCGCGCACCTTCTTCACGGCGATCGGCGCCGTCGGCGTCAAGCGCGGCGCCGGAGCCGACGCGCAGGCCGCGCTCGACGCCGGCCGCGGCATCCTCGAGGCCGGCAACGCCTTCGCCATCTACCCCGAGGGCACCCGTTCGCTCGACGGACGCCTCTATCGCGGCCGCACGGGCGTCGCCTGGCTCGCGCTGCAGACGGGCGCCCTCGTCGTGCCGGTCGGGCTCGTCGGCACGCAGGAGATCCAGCCCGTCGGCGCGAAGCTGCCCCGCGTGCGTCCGGTCACCGTGCGCTTCGGCGCGCCGATCGACGTCTCGGGCCACGGCGCCGCGACCTCGGGGCGCGCCAGGCGCGGCGCGACCGACGAGATCATGGCCGGCATCCACGCACTCTCCGAGCAGGAGCTCGCCGGCGTCTACAACGAGACGCCCCCGCAGGGCGCGCTCGCGAAGTTCGCCGACAAGGTCGTGCCGCGCGAGCGGCTCTGATCGGCCGGCGCCGCCCCGCGGCATCCGGCGGGATCATCGCAGCAGCGCGCCCCGCGACCTCACCTGAAGTGCAGGAACTTCTGCGCCCCCCTCGGCGTGTCCGGCTCCGACATGCCCACGGCAGGTCGAGAGTTCCTGCAAGGTCGTCGGGGGCCCGACCCGCGACATCCGCCCGATTCACAGCCCCCGGTTCGCCGGTCGCGATAGGGTCGTCCGGATGACCACCGCCGGCCGCCTCGCACGCCTCGCCACGGCCGTGGCCGCCGCGCTCGTACTCGCCGGCTGCGTCATGGCGCCCGCGAAGCCGGTGCAGGTCGACCGCACGCTGCCCGAGCCGCCCGCGACCGAGTTCTCCCCCGGGCTCATCGTGAGCGACGACGCGTTCTACAACAGCGACGCCATGGACGAGCGCGGGATCCAGGCGTTCCTCGAGCGGGTTCCGTGCCGGGCCGACATCGGCATCGACTGCCTCGCCGAGTACACCGAGACCACGACCACCCAGCCCGCCGTCGGCGGCACGCACTGCGCCGAGTACCGCGGCGGGGTCGACGAGCCCGCGAGCCGCATCCTCGAGAAGGTGGCCGAGGCCTGCGGCATCAGCCCGCGCACGCTGCTCGTGCTGCTGCAGAAGGAGCAGTCGCTGCTCACCCGGCCGACCGCCGACGGCTACCTGCGCGCCACGGGCTACGCCTGCCCCGACACGGCCGACTGCGACCAGGAGTACTTCGGGTTCTTCAACCAGGTGTACAACGCGGCCTGGCAGTTCCGGCAGTACACCGAGCACCCCGATCGCCGGTACATGATCGGCGCGACCGAGGTCGGGTACAACCCCGATGCCGCATGCGGGGCGAGCACCGTCGAGATCCGCAACCAGGCCACGGCCAACCTCTACAACTACACGCCGTACCAGCCGAACGCGGCCACGCTGGCGAACCCCGAGGGCGGCGACGACTGCGGCGCCTACGGCAACCTCAACTTCTGGCGCCTCTGGCACCGCTGGTTCGGCGACCCCACGGCCGAGCGCTACCCCGCGTTCTTCGCACCATGCACACGGCTCGTCGGAGGGCACGCCTGCCCGGTCGAGCCCACGCTGCCCGCGGTCGTCGACACCCCCTGACGCGCGTGCCTCGGCGCTTCGTCGCCTCAGCCGGCGACGGATGCCTCGGGCTCGTGCCCGACCGGGAAGGCGACGGATGCCGCGATGAAGCATTTCGCGGCCGCCTCCGCGTGGATCTCGTGGGCGAGGTCGAGCATCGCCGCCTCGGCGACGACCACGCGCGGACGCAACGTCACCTCGCGGAACGCACCGCCGCCGCGCCCGTCCTCGACCATCACGCCGGTCGCGGCATCCGCGTACCCGACCACGACCACGCCGTGCAGGGTCGCGACATGCAGGTACGAGAGCATATGGCACTGACTGAGCGCGCCGAGCAGCAGTTCCTCGGGGTTCCAGCGCTCGGCGTCGCCGTGGAACACCCGGTCGCTCGAGCCCTCGATGACCTGCGACTTGCCGGCGGCGCGCAGCAGGTGGTCGCGGCCGTAGGCGCGGTATCCCGTGGTGCCGCCCTCCCGGGCGCCGGTCCACTCCAGGTCGACGGCGTAGGCGTGCTCACCGATCATCTTGCGGCTCCGTTCTCGTGCTTCGCGCTGCGTGGCCGAGACGATTCCCGGCGGGGTCCACGCTAGCCCGAGGCATCCGGATGTCGCGGGCGAAGGCCCTCGATCACCCGCTGATCGACCGCGGGCGGCGACGGCTCGGCGCTAGTCTGGAAGGCATCATGACTGACATCCAGACACCCGCAGACACCAAGGCCGCACCCGTCTACTCGGTGCCGCAGGAGCGCCGCATCGTCACGGCGGTCCCCGGCCCGAAGTCGCAAGAACTGCACGCGCGACGTGCGAAGGTCGTCTCCGCCGGGGTCTCATCGGCGCTGCCCGTCTACATCGAGCGCGCGAACGGCGCCGTGCTCGTCGACGTCGACGGCAACCAGTTCATCGACTTCGGCGCGGGCATCGGCGTCACGACCATCGGCCACACCGAGGCATCCGTCGTCGAGGCGGCCGCGGCGCAGCTGCAGGACGTGATCCACACGCTGTTCACGATCACGCCCTACGAAGAGTACGTCCGCGTCGCCGAGCTGCTCGCCGAGCACACGCCCGGCACCCACGAGAAGCGCAGCGTGCTCGTGAACTCCGGCGCCGAGGCCGTCGAGAACGGCGTCAAGATCGCGCGCAAGCACACCGGCCGCCGCGCCGTCGCCGTGCTCGACCACGCGTACCACGGTCGCACCAACCTCACGATGGCCATGAACTACAAGGCCCACCCGTACGCGACCGGCTTCGGCCCGTTCGCCGGCGACGTCTACCACGCGCCGAGCTCGTACCCCTACCGCGACGGACTCACCGGCGCGGATGCCGCGGCCCGCACCATCGCCTACCTCGAGAAGGTCGTCGGGGCGAGCGACCTCGCCTGCCTCGTCGTCGAGCCGGTCCAGGGCGAGGGCGGCTTCATGGTGCCGGCCGAGGGCTTCCTCACCACGCTGCAGACCTGGTGCACCGAGCACGGCGTGGTCATGATCGCCGATGAGATCCAGTCGGGCATGGCGCGCACCGGCCGCTGGTTCGCGAGCGAGCACTTCGGCTGGGTGCCCGACCTCGTGCTCTCCGCCAAGGGCATCGCGGGCGGCCTCCCCCTCGCGGGCGTCACCGGCCGCGCCGAGATCATGGACGCCGCGCACGCCGGCGGCCTCGGCGGCACGTTCGGCGGCAACCCGGTCGCCTGCGCGGCGGCCGTGGCCGTGTTCGAGTCGATCGAGGCGAACGACCTGCTCGCCGAGGCGACGCGCATCGGCGAGACGCTCACCGCCGGCCTCGACCGCCTGCGGCGGCGCTACGACATCATCGGCGACGTCCGCGGACTCGGCGCCATGATCGCGATCGAGCTCGTGCAGCCCGGCACCGCCACGACCACGAAGGCACCGAACCCCGAGGCCGTGAGCTCGCTCGTCGCGTACGCCGCGCAGCAGGGCGTGCTCTTGCTCAGCGCCGGCACCTACGGCAACGTCCTGCGGTTCCTGCCGAGCCTCGCGGTGAGCGACGAGCTCATCGACGACGCCCTGCACGTGCTCGACGACGGCTTCGCGGCACTCGGTTGATCCGGTGACCGAGACCTTCTCCATCTCCGACGCCGTCCAACTCGCCGTGGTCGAACGCAGTGGTTTCACCGAGTCCAGGCACGCCGGCTCCGCCGTCGTGCTCTCCCCCGAGGGCGAGCAGCTGCGCGCCCTCGGCGACGTGGCGACGCCCGTCTTCCCCCGCTCGGCAATGAAGCCGTTCCAGGCCGTGGCCGTCATGGCCTCTGGCGTCACCCTCAGGGGTGAAGACGCCGCCATCGCGACCGCCAGCCACTCGGGCACCGCCGCGCACGTCGCCCTCGTGCGCGGCCTGCTCTCGCGCGCCTCGATCCCCGAGTCCGCGCTCGGCTGCCCGCCCTCGGCGCCCCTCGACCAGACCGCACGCGAAGAGCTCGCGCGCTCGGGCGGCCCCCGCGAACGCGTCTACATGACCTGCTCCGGCAAGCATGCCGCGATGCTGCTGGCCTGCTCGGCCAACGGCTGGCCGCTCGACGGATACCTCGACCCGGCGCATCCGCTGCAGAAGCGCATCCTCGACGTGCTCGAGCGCCTCACGGGCGAGCGCCCGGCGGCGACCGCGCCCGACGGCTGCGGCGCACCCGTGCACGCGGTCAGCCTCACCGGCCTCGCCCGCGGCATCCAGAAGATCACGACCGCGGCGCCGTCCTCGCCGTTCGCACTCTTCCGCGAGGCCGCCGCGCTCACCGAGGGGGTTCGCGAGAACGCCTGGGCGATCGCCGGCCCCGGCCAGCCCGACACCGTCGCGATCGAGCGCCTCGGCGTGTTCGCCAAGTTCGGCGCCGAGGGCGTCATGGTCATGACCGCGCCGAACGGCACGACCACGGCGCTCAAGGTGCTCGACGGCTCGTCGCGCGCCTCGACCATCATCGCCCTGCGCCTGCTCGCGAACGCCGGGGCGATCGACGACGGCGCGGTCGACCGGGTGGCCACAGAGCTCGATCTGTGGATCATGGGCGGCGATCGCCGCGTCGGCGAGATCCGCGCGACGGTCTGAGCGGCTCGGTCTGCGCCGCTCGGTCTGCGCCGCTCGGTCTGCGCCGCTCGGTCTGCGCCGCTCGTTCTGCGCGACTCGTTCTGCGCGGCTCGGTCTGCGCGGCTCGGTCGAAGCGGGTCGGTCGAACGCCTCGCTCGGACGAGCGCCATGGTTCGCCGAGCGGATGCCGCACCGGATCGGGTTCCGGTCGCGGCATCCGCCCTGCTGCTCGGTTCGGGTCAGCCGAGCTTCGCGAGCCGTTTCGCGCGCGCCGCACGGGAGACCTGTGCGCCGATCACGAGCACGATCGCGAAGAGGAACACCGCCGAGGCGATGACGTTGGCCTCGGCGGGGATGCCGCGCGACGCCGAGATGTAGACGTACTTCGGGAAGGTCGAGACCGAACCCGAGTTGAAGTTCGTGATGATGAAGTCGTCGAAGCTCAGCGCGAACGAGAGCAGCGCCGCCGCCACGATGCCGGGCAGGAGCAGCGGGAACGTGACCCGCCAGAACACCTGGGCCGGCGACCCGTAGAGATCGCGTCCGGCCTCCTCGAGCGCCGGATCGAGGCTCGCGACGCGCGCCTTGACCGTGACGACGACGAAGCTGATGCAGAACATCGTGTGCGCCAGGATGATCGTCGTCATGTCCTTCGGCACGCCCACCGCGAGGAACTGGGCGGCGAGGCCTGCGCCCAGCACGACCTCGGGCGTGGCCATCGGCAGGAACAGCAGCAGGCTGATGACCGAGCGCGCCCGGAACCGGTAGCGCACGAGGGCGATGGCGATCATCGTGCCGAGGGTCGTGGCGATGATCGTGGCGACCACGCCGATGACCACGCTGTTCGCGAAGGCCTGACAGACGGCACCGCCCTCGACGTTGCAGACGTTCACCCACTTGTCGAACGTGAACCCGCGCCACGCGATGTTGGACTTGATCGAGTCGTTGAACGAGAACACGAACGTGTAGACGATCGGGATGAGCAGGAACGTGAAGGCGATGACGGCGTACACGGGCAGCAGCCAGGTGCCGAGCCCGATGCGCCGCGAGCGCTGCGGCCCGCGTCGCGGCTCGGTCTGCTCGCTCTCGGCGAGCCCGCCGATGACGGCCGCGGCCTGGACTTCTCCGCTCACAGCAGGTCCTCCGTTCCCGAACGCTTGACGTAGACGCCCACGAGCACGAGGATCGCGGCCATCAGGATGATCGACAGCGCCGCGGCCGCCGGATAGTTCAGCAGCACGAGGAAGTTCGCCTCGATCACGTTGCCCATCATCTGCGTGTCGGGCCCGCCGAGGAAGTCGCGACTGGCGTTGATGTAGTCGCCCGCGGCCGGGATGAACGTGAGCAGCGTGCCCGCCACGATGCCCGGCATCGAGAGCGGAAGGGTGATCTTGCGGAACACCGTGAACGGGTTGGCGTAGAGGTCGCTGCCCGCCTCGAGGTAGCGCAGGTCGAGCCGCTCGAGCGTGGTGTACAGGGGCAGTGTCATGAACGGGATGAAGTTGTACGTGAGGCCGAAGATGACCGCGAACGGCGTGCCGGTGAAGTGGGCGTCGGGCCCGAGGAGCGAGAGCGCCTTGAGCGAGGTGATGATGAACGACTCGTCGGAGAGGATCTGCTTCCAGGCGAGCGTGCGCAGCAGGAAGCTGATGAAGAACGGTGCGATGACGAGCACGAGCATGAGGCTCTGCAGCAGCGGCCAGCGCCTGGCCGTGACGCCGATGAAGTACGCCAGCGGATAGCTGAACAGCAGCGCGAACACGGTCGCCGCGAGCGCGTAGCCGAACGAGCGCAGGATGTGCGGCCAGTACGCCGTCATCACGTCGACGTAGTTCTGCCAGTTGAAGGCGTACTGGTACTGGCCGATGTCGCCGTACTCGAGCGGCGCCTGCAGCGACGTCAGCAGCAGCGAGACGAGCGGCGTGAGGAAGAACAGGACCAGGTAGGCGATGCCCGGCAACAGGAGGAACAGTGCGATGCGGCTCTTCTTGCGCGGCGCCTGCTGGGTCGGGGCCTCCGCGGTCGAGAACGCGGCGAAGGCCATGCTCAGCCCTCCTCGAGCTCGGTGACGAGGGCGTCGCGACGCTGCGCGGCGATCGACGTGGTCGAGTCGTCGGCCGGGAACCGCTCGGCCTCGACCGGGCCGTCGACGAGCCCGAAGCCGTGCTCGACGAGCCAGCTCGTCCAGACCTCGGCGCCGACTCCGACGTTCGGCCCTGCACCCGTGTTCTGCGAGAAGACGCGGACCGGGCCGTGCCCGGGGATGCCGATGAGGTACTGCGTGCTCACACCCGAGAACGAGACGTCGAGCACCCGGCCGGGGCCGAGCACGTTGCGCTCGGGCGAGGTTGTGGGGGCCTCGGCGTGCAACGTGACCTTCTCGGGGCGGACGCCGACCGTCACCGTGCCGTTGTGCAGCGCCGCCCGCGATTTCGGAACGATGATGCGCGCGCCGGCCGCATCGATCGTGATCGCCGTGTCGGTCGCGGCGGCCACCTCGCCGGTGAAGAGGTTCGACTGCCCGAGGAAGTTCGCCACGAAGACGGTTCGCGGCAGTTCGTAGAGCACCTCGGGCGCGCCCATCTGCTCGATTGCGCCCTTGTTCATGACCGCCACGGTGTCGGCCATGGTCATGGCCTCCTCCTGGTCGTGCGTGACGTGCAGGAACGTGAGGCCGACCTCTTCTTGGATCGTCTTCAGTTCGAGCTGCATCTGCCGCCGCAGCTTCAGGTCGAGCGCGCCGAGGGGCTCGTCGAGCAGCAGGAGCGCGGGCCGGTTCACGATGGCCCGCGCCAGCGCGACGCGCTGCTGCTGCCCGCCCGAGAGCTGCTGCGGGCGACGCTGCGCGAGGTGGTCGAGCTCGACCAGCTTCAGCGCCTCGTGCGCCTTGCCGAGCGGGTCGCTCATGCGGCGGCGCTTGAGCCCGAACGCCACGTTCTCGATGATGCTCATATGCGGGAAGAGCGCGTAGCTCTGGAACACGGTGTTGACCGGTCGCTCGTGCGACCTCGTCGACGTCACGTCTTTTCCGCCGATGAGGATGCGGCCCTGCGTGGGCTCCTCGAGCCCGGCCACGAGCCGGAGGGTCGTGGTCTTGCCGCAGCCCGAGGGGCCGAGCAGGGCGAAGAAGGAGCCGGCCGGGATCGTGAGGTCGAGGTCCTGGATCGCCGTGAAGCCCGGGAAGCGCTTCTGGATGCCGACGAGCTCGAGGTCGGCGCCCCGCTCGGCGAATTCGCGTACAGCCATGATGCCGGTCTCTCTCAGGCGCCGAGCAGGATGGACTGGAACTCGGCCTGGTACTTCTGCTCTTCGGCGCCCGAGAGCGTGCGGAAGATGTGCGCCTGCGAGAGTGTCTGCTCGTTGGGGAAGATGAGCTGGTTGTCGGCGAGCTCGGGGTCGATGGCCGCCGCAGCCTCTTGGGCGCCGACGACCGGGGTGATGAAGTTCACCCAGGCCGCGACCTCGGCGGCGACCTCGGGCTCGTAGTAGTAGTTGATGAGCGTCTCGGCGTTCGTCTTGCGAGACGATCCGACCGGGACGAGGAAGTTGTCGTTCCACAGCGTGCCGCCGGCGGAGGGCAGCGCGAACTCCCACTTGTCGCCTGCCTCCGCGTTCAGCACCGTGATGTCGCCCGACCACACGATCGCGGCCAGCGTGTCCTCGCTCTTCAGGTCTTCGAGGTAGGAGTTGCCCTTGATGTTGCGGACCTGGCCGTCGTCCACCTGCTGACGCAGGACGTCGATCGCCGCGCTGTACTCTTCGTCGCCCCAGTCGCCGGCGATGTCGACGCCCATGTCGAGCATGATGCACCCCATCGTGTCGCGCATCTCGGAGAGCACGCCCACGCGTCCCTTCAACGAGGAGTCCCAGAGATCGGAGACACTCGACAGCCCGCCGGGGAAGGCCTCCTTGTTCCAGGCGATGCCGGCGAAGCCGCCCTGCCACGGCACCGAGAACTTGCGACCGGGGTCGAAGTCGGGATCGGCGAGGGCCGGCGTGAGATTCGCGAGGTTCGGGATGTTGTCGTGGTTCAGCTCCTGCGTGTAGCCGAAGCGGATCCAGCGGCCGACCATCCAGTCGGTCAGGCACACCACGTCGGCACCGATGTCCTGGCCGAGCGCGAGCTGGTCCTTGACCTTGCCGTAGTAGGTGTTGTTGTCGTCGACGGCGACCTCGTAGTCGACCTTGATGCCGGTCTGCTCCTCGAAGGCCTGCAGCGTGGGGTAGTTGCCGGCGTCGTCTTCGTCGATGTAGGCGGCCCAGTTGGCCCAGTTCAGCGTCTTGTCGGTCGCGGACTTGTCGGCCGCGGGCGTGGGCTTGGTCGCGCCGCCGCCGGTCGAACAGGCCGCGAGGGCGAGGGCGGACGCGCCCGCACCGGCGCCGGCGAGCATCGTGCGGCGGCTCATCTGCGACGCCCGGGCGCGGGCGATGAGCGAACGGATCATCGGATCCTGGGGAAGGGGCCGAGAGGTCACGGGTGCTCCATTCGGGTCAGCGACGTTGCCATGGGGTGCGTCGATACTGACACACTGCGGTGCTCAATTCACGCGTTGATGTCCGAATCGTTAATTTCTGCGAACTTCTCATTCGGATTCAGTACCCGAATTGGACATTCGGAGCGGTTTCCGTCGTTTTCCACCTTCGCCGTGTCGCGGCGCGGCCCGGGTCGATCTGCCAGCATTCCCGGTCGGCGTCCTCGAGCAGCGGCGGCAGCGCGACTGGGCCCGTGCGACCCGCGGATGCCGGGGCGAGCGCCCGGAACTCCCGGAGGCCGCCGCGCACCACGAGTCGGGCCGAGTCGCGCATGCGGGCGGTCAGCGAGTAGGCCGACATCCACGCCTCGGCGTCTCCGACGACGATCGGCAGGTCTCTGGCCGCCATCGCCGCCGCCGTCTCGCGCTCGCCGCCCGAGACGAGCACGATCGGGTCGAGGCCGGCGACCCTCAGATCGGCGAGGTCGCGTTGCGCGGTCGCCGACACCACGGCGACGGATGCCGCGTCGAGATCGACCTCGGCCGGCGGTGACACCGCCTCCGCGATCGACGGCGGCGCGTGCACGACCTGGAGCCTGCGGCCGCGCCACTGCCCGGCTCCCGGCACGTCGTCGCGCTGCCACAGGTCGGCGGTGCCGCCGGCATGCGCCAAGTCGGATCGCGAGGCGTGCCGCAGGTGGAGGACGGAGCCGAACAGGTCGCGCAGGCCCCCGCCCAGCCGGTGTCCGAGGGCGGCGGAGGCCGCGACCGCGAGTCCCGTGCCGCGCCCCTCGCGGAGCAGCCGCTCGAGGACGCCGACGGCGGCGTGCCGGTACTCCTCCGGCCAGCCTCCGAAGCAGGCGTCGACATCGTCGACGAGCAACAGCCGCGGCCGGAGGGCATCGCCTCGGCCTGCGCGATCGCGATCCGGATCGGCGAGCCCGACCAGGGCGGCCCAGTCCTCGCCTCGGCCCCTTCCCAGCCTGGTGACCTCGGCACCCGAGCGGACCCGCATGGCGGCCTCGATCGCGGCGAGCGCCGTGGATCGCCCGCTGCCGGGAGCGCCGAGCACGAGCAGCGGACCGTCGGCGGTCGGCGACCAGGCGGCGACCGAACGGCGCTGCAGGTCGGGTTCGTCGAGCAGGCCGAAGGCGACGGCGTCCGTCGGCCGTGCGGTCGCCGCGGACGCGGACGCGGCCACGGCCACGGCCAGCGCATCGGCGCCGAGGCGGTGCGGCAGCGGATCCAGCCATGGTCGCCGAACGGGTGGCGAGGTCGCGAACCTGCGCCGCACCGACTCGATCGATGCCGGGTCGACGAGCGCGGACTGGAACGGCACGGGCGTGCCGTCGCCGCGATCGACGATGCCGCGCCCCGGCCGGTCGACCGGGATCTGCGCGGCCTCGTCGGTGCCGACGACGGCGACGCTGTCGGCACGGGTCATGACCCGGAGCGAGACGCGGATGGGGGCGTTCGCGGTGACCTGGTCGCCGAGCACGCCGTTCGGCCGCTGCGAGGCGAGCACCAGGTGCACGCCCAGCGAGCGGCCACGGGAGGCGATGTCCGCGACGACCGCGCCGAGCTCGCGGAAGCGCTGGACCATGGCCTGGAACTCGTCGATCACCACGACCAGTCGGCCGAGCTGCGCGGCGTCGTCGAGCTGCGAGATGTCTCGGACCCCGGCGTCGCGAAGCACGCGCTCACGGTGGCGGAGCTCGGCGCGCAGGCTCAGCACCGCCCGCTCCGCCTCCGACTCCTCGAGGTCGGTCACGATGCCGGCGACGTGGGGCAGCGCCGCGACGGGTTCGAAGGCCGCGCCCCCCTTGAAGTCGACGAGCAGGAAGGCGACCCGTTCGGGAGGATGGGCGGCCGCGAGCTGCCGGATCCAGGCGAGGAGGAACTCGCTCTTGCCGCTGCCCGTCGTTCCGGCGACGATCGCGTGCGGCCCGTCGCCGACGAGGTCGAGTTCGAGCCGGCCGCCCCTGGTCGCACCGAGCACGGCTCGCAACGTCGACCGGTCGCGCACCGGCGCGGCGGGGTCGGGCAGGTCGCCGACCGGCACGAGATCGGGAAGCGCGCCGGCACCGGCGACGATGCCGCTGCGCGCCGCGAACGCGGCCGCGCCCGCCGCCCACGCCGCGGCCTCCTCGAGGCCGAGCATGTCGGGCACGACGTCGTCTGCACTGCGGGCGTCGCCCGCCCGGAGCAGATGGCCCGTTCGCGGCCCTCGGATGCGGAACACGATGCCGAGCCCCGGCGGCAGCTGCGAGACCTCCGACGCCAGTGCGATCGTGACCTCGGTCGACGCACCCGAAGGCGAGGGCGTGGGCGAAGACGGCGGCGGCGAGAACGGGGAGACACCCGGTGCGGGCCCCACCTCGACGACCTCGATCGTGGCCGCCCCGGCATGCGGCAAGGCGTGCACCCACGACCATGCCTCGGTCGACGGGACCGCGAACCCGATGACGTCGGGCGCGACGGCATGCGCGCACTGCACGAGCATCGCACGCGCCGCCGCCCGCACGAGATGAGGCGGGCCCGCGAGCCCGATGCCCTCGCGGACCTCGACCACGACCGGGGCACGCTCGAGTCGTCGCGCGGTGTCGAGCGCCTCGCGGTCCCGTTCGTCGGCGGCGCTGCCCTCGATGCGGATCGCGCTCTCGACGGTCGCGCTGCCCACGACGATGGGCGCACACGGATCACGGCCCCAGACGGGCGCTCCGCCCTGCGCCAGGGATCGGGCGGGCGGATGCCTCGACCAGAGCTCGGCCGCCTCGTCGACGTGCCGAAGCGCGATCTGCCGGTGCAGACGTTCGAGGGCTGCCGCCCGTTCGGCCTCGGCGAGGCGTACGCCGCGCCGCATCTGCCGTCTCGAATCGAGCATCGTCGCGACGGCGAGGAGCGGCCCGAGCGCCGCGAAGGCGAGCGAGACGACCGAGCCCGTGGCGAACCACAACACGAGCGAGGCCGCGACGGGTGCGATCGCCGCGAGGAACGGGAATCCGGGTCGCGTCGGCGCCGGTGCGACCGGAGGCAGGGACAGCGGGAGTCGGGTGGGCTCCGGCGGGGCGAACAGGCGCGTGGTCACCGGGCCATGACATCAGAGCAGGGTCGCCCGAACGACTGCCGGCTCCCGAACGGTGCGCCCGCGGCATCCGTCGTCGATGTGGAGGACGGGTGCGCTCAGCCCACCGTGAAGGACTGCCCGGCCATCTCGACGACCGTGCCCCGCGGCACGAGGTAACGGCGCCCGGGCTCGCAGCGCAGGGCGATCTCGTCGACGCGGCGCAGGGTCGTGCCGTTGCCCGAGAACCGATCGGCGATCCAGAGCGAGTCGTCGTGCACGCCGAACTCGAGGTGCGTCTTGGAGACGGACCGCTCGGGATCGGCCACATGCACGAGGTGGTCGAACGCCTCGCCCGGCTGCGGCAGCGGCCGGCGGCCGATGAGCCCCGTGCCGAACACGACGCGGATCTCGCCGGAGCCGAACCGGAGCACGAAGCGAGGCGACGACGTCTCGGCAGGCGTGGACGCCTCGGACGTGGGCCGAGCGCCGGACGCCGGGGCACCCGACGCCGGCTCGACCTGGACGGGGGCCTCGACCGACACGCTGACCACGCCGCTGTGCCGGAACCCCCGCCCGAGCGACATCGTGTCGCCCGGCCTCGAATCGGGTCGGCGACGGGACTCGGGCGTGGCGCTCGTGGAACTGCCGCAGTGTCCGCAGAACATCGCGCCGTCGGGCAGCGCGGCACCGCAGATGCGACATCTCATGCGCGACCACCTCTCCGGCTGCCAGCGTACCCGCCGAGCGAGGTCAGCGAGACGGCCGCCCGCCACCTCTGCCGCCTGGTGCGCGGCGCGGCCAGTCGCTGCTGCAGCTCGTCGACGGATCGCCAGACCTGGTCGTCGTCGCCCGGCTCGGGGCCGCCCGGGGCGAACACCGCACGGTCGACGACCGACGCGAGCACGAGCGGACCGAGCCCGCCCACCGTGGACGCCTGCTCGGCCCTCGTCGCGCCGGCCCGGATGGGGTAGCCGTAGTCGGCCGCGGTGTCGGCGAACTCGAACCAGCCGCCCTCGATGCGCTCGACCTCGGAGCCGGCCCGACGACGAAGCCGCCGCCGCCGGAGCTTCGCGACGATCACCGCGAGGAACGGGCTCGCGATCAGCGCCGCCGCGAGCACCACGATGCCGCCCACGGTGAGCACGTTGCGCAGCACCGCCACCCACTGATCGGGCTCGTCGTTCGGGCGCTCGTCGGCGCGCTCCGCGGCATCGTCGCCGATGTCGATGCGGGTGCGTTCGGGCGGGGGCGGGAGCGCGGACTGCGGACGGGAGACCGCCATCGGCTGGTCGGGCTCCCGCTCGGGGATCGCCCTCGGCACGGGGTTCGGGTCCAGGGCGACCCAGGTGCCGTTCGCCCGCTCCACCTCGATCCAGGCCTGCAGGTCGCTGCGCCGGAGGAGCATGGGCAGGTCGGCGCCCGCTGAGGATCCGGACGAGGCGGCCGTCGCGGCATCCGTCGCCCGATACCCGACGACCACGCGTGCCGGGAAGCCGATCTTGCGCGCCATCATCGCCGCGGCGACCGCGTACTGCTCGCCGTCGCCCAGCATCGGCACGTCGGTCGCCAGTTGGCCCAGCCGGTCCAGTGCGTGCCCGGACCGGCTCGGCACCTCGACCTCGGTGCCGTGGCTGACGTAGCCGACGCGACGCAGCGCCTCGACCACGTCCGCGAGCCGATCGCCCTCGGGCTCGGACGCGGGGGCCCACTGGTCGAGCAGGCTCGCGAGCTCGACCGGCAGGTCGGGCGCGGCGGGGAGCACGCTCGTGCCAGGACTCATCGCCCGCACACTGTCGGGCTCGGCGACCGCGACCGACCAGGCGCTGTACAGGTCGCCCCGCTCGAGGCCCGTGGACACCGCGGCCGTGCCCGTGGTGTCGTTGTAGAAGAACCCGTCGGCGAGCGTCTCGGCGCGCGGGCCGCCGAACTCGATGCGCTCGAGCTTGCCGACCCCGGGCACCCACACGTCGTCGTAGGCGCGCACCCGCACGCGCAGCTGCACCTGCCCGCCGGACGAACCCGTCTGGTCGACCCGGTAGGGCACGCGGGTGAACGTGCCCGACACCGAGGTGCCGTCGGCGCCGCCGACCGAGTACACGACGCCGTCGTAGGTGTCCATCGTCGCCACGCGGAGCCCGGATCCCGGTGGAAGGCCCGTCACCTCGAGCATCACGTCGTCGGCGAGGGCCGGTGCGAAGGCGGCGCGGTACCCGGCCAGCGGGCTCTCGTGATCGCGCGGCTCGAACGGCGGCTGCACCTCGGACCTGACGACCGTGCGCGCCTGCATCGGCGAGAGCGACACGGCCGCCGTCGCCCCGACGAGCGCGACGGCCAGGATCGCGGATGCCCCGAGCACGCGCCGTGCGTTGGCGAGGGCGTTCTCGACCGTGCCGTGCCCGGTCACGGCCCGGCGGTCGGCGATGGCCACGAGCACCATCCACGCCACGACCGCGACGAGGAAGGCGAGGCCGCCCGCCAGTGCGAACGTGCCGTGCACGACGCCGAGGAGGATGCCGGCCGCCATGAGCACTGCGGCGGGGAGGATGGCCGCCACCGGATGCCGCGAGCGGAACGCGATCGTCACCGCGGCCGTCGCGGCGAGCAGGCCGAGCAGGAACGGCGGCACGAGCAGGGTCTGGTACGAGCCGACCGGCACGCTGATCGTCACGAGCTGCTTCCAGGACAGCGCCGTCGCCGCGATCAGGTCGAGCACGCCCTGCGGCGTCGGCAGCACGCCCGCGACCGCGCGGGACGGGACCGCGGCCGGCACTCCCAGCACGAGGAAGCCGACGGCGACCGCGACGAGCACGGCCCAGGTCGGCCACGCGCGCCGTGCGCCGATGAGCGCGATGGCGATGCCGGCGACGATCGCGACGGTCGCGGCGACGATGAAGCCCCAGCTCTCGTACACGGGCCACCACGGCACCATCGCCGCACCGAGCACGAAGGCGAGCACGAGCACCGTGACCGTGTTCCGCAGCGGGGAGCCGCCGACGACCGCGCCGCTGCGTCGACCTGTGGGCGTGGCGGGGCGGCTCATGCGACGGACGCCGATCGCGCGAGCATGGCCCGGAGGTCCTCGAGGTATCCGATGCCGAACACGGTGAGCCCGGCGACCGTGCGTGCGGTCGCCTCGCCCTCGGGCGAGCACTGGACGGCGACGGTCTCCACCCCGGCCGGCAGCTTCGACGTGGCGGCGCGGAGTTGGCCGACGCCGCGCGCCGTTCCCGTCACGAGGAAGGCCAGGGACACGCCGGGCAGCCCGTCGGCGGCCGCCCTGGCGACATCGGGGAGCTGCGCGGCCCGCTCGTCGCGCTCGATCAGGCAGAGCGCGTCGAGGAGCCGGTCGCGCGACACCGTCGGCAGTTCGCGCATGACCGGCGCACCGGCATCCGCCCGCCTGGCTGCGCCCCCGCCGGCACTGCCGCCGGCGCCTGCGCCTGCGCTGCCGACGGGGTTGCCGCCGCGGACCCCCGACACGACGAAGGACACGGTCCTGGCGTCCCGGATGGCCCGCGCACCGACGGAGGCGGCGGCGCTCACCGCGAGCTCGAACTCCGCGTCGTCGACGTAGGAGGCCGGGTCCAGGTCGAGCACGACCATGAGCCGGCTCCGGCGGGTCTCCTCGAACTGACGGACCATGAAGGTGCCGGTCTTCGCCGAGCTCTTCCAGTGGATGAACCGCCGGTCGTCCCCGGGCAGGTACTCGCGCAGCGCATGGAACGCGATGTCGCTCGCGGTCAGGTCCCTCGTGGGCGAACCCTCGAGATCGCGGATGAACCCGGAGCTCAGCGCGGCGATCGCGATCGTGCGCGGGTGCACGTGCAGCTCGACCATCTGGGACCAGACGATCTCTCGTCGCACGAGCCCGAGCGGATCGGCCCTGACCGTGCGCGTCGGCCCCACCTGCACGATGCCCCGTCGCTCGGTCGGCACCCGGAAGGCGCGGTCGAACGCGGCGCCCCGCGGGATCGCGGGCAGCACCCACTCCATGGTCCGGCGCCCGACCGGCAGTTCGAGCCGGATGCCGCCCCAGCGACGAGGGCCAGGGTTGGAGGCGACCAGCCTGGCCCTCGCCGGTTCGCCGACGACGACCCTGGCGACCGGAAGCGAGAGCTCGACGCTGGAGGCGCCCCGACCGACGAGCCACGCCGACGCGAGGACCGTGACGATGAGCAGGCCCCATCCGACGGCGATCGCCTCGACCCACCCCCATGCGTACCCGATCGCGAGCGCGAACCCCGCCCCGATGATCATCGCCCAGCCGCGGGCGGTGACGACCGAGCCGATCTGGGCCTGCCACTCGCGGAGCACCGAAGCCGCGCGGGCGACCGCGCGAACGAGATGCGCGATGAGCGCGGCGAGCACCCCCTCGCGCCGAGCGTCCTCGGGCATCGAGGTGCGGGTCGGCGTGAGGCTCACACCGCTTGCCTCGTGGACGGCGGCGGGGTCTCGATGAGCACCTGCGAGATGAGGTTGGAGGCCGTGACGCCGTCGAACTCCGCCTCGGCGTCGAGGATCAGCCGGTGCGCGAGCACGGGCTCGGCGAGCGCCTTCACGTCATCGGGCACGACGTAGTGCCTGCCGCGACCCGCGGCATGCGTCTTCGCGGCCCGGATCAGCGCCAGTGCTCCACGGACGCTCACGCCGAGGCGCACCTCGCGCGTCGTGCGGGTCGCGTCGACGAGGCGCGCGACGTAGTCGTGGATCGTCGGGTCGACGTAGACGGTGCGGGCGGATGCCGCCATCGCGACGATCTCCTCGGCATCGAGCTGCGCCTGGATCTGGTGCCCGTGCGCGCGCTGGTCGGCGCCCTCGAGGATGCGGATCGTCGACGCGTGGTCGGGGTAGCCGATGGAGGTCCGCATGAGGAACCGGTCGAGCTGGGCTTCGGGGAGCCGGTAGGTGCCGGCCTGCTCGACCGGGTTCTGCGTGGCGATGACCATGAACGGATGCCCCACGGCATGCGTCTGCCCGTCGACGGTGACCTGGCCCTCCTCCATGACCTCGAGGAGCGCCGACTGCGTCTTCGGGCTCGCTCGGTTGATCTCGTCGGCGAGCACGATGCTGGAGAACACCGGACCCGGGTGGAACTCGAACCGGCCGCTGCGCTGGTCGTAGACCGTGACGCCCGTGATGTCGCCTGGCAGCAGGTCGGGCGTGAACTGCACGCGGTTGCTCGTGCCGTGCACGGACTGGGCCATGGCCCGCGCGAGCGAGGTCTTGCCGGTGCCCGGCACGTCGTCGAGCAGCAGGTGGCCCTCGCTCAGCAGGGCGGTGAACGCGAGGCGGACCACGCGGTTCTTTCCGAGCAGCACCTCTTCGACCGCGCCCACGAGTCGGTCGAGGTTCGCGGCGAACCGCGACGCCTCTTCGGGTGTCATCGTCATACGGGCTCCATCGGCAGTCACGAGTTCGTGTACCTCACTTTCACGCCGGCGACCTCAACATCCAACCAGACGCGGTCCTCGGGCTTCGCCTCGGGGACCTGGCAACTCGTCGGGTTCTGCGCGGCGACGCCCGTGTCGTCGCCGACGATCCCGCATCGGAAGCTCGCGGGGATCCCCGAATTGGGGGGTTCGCTCGTCCAGGACCACGTGGCGAGCGCCGGATCCCACACCCTCGACGGCAGCGCGAAGGTGAGCGAGGGCTGGGCGTTCACGGGGAGCACGGCCGACCACGGCCCGCAGGTGCCCCATGCCGAGCAGGATCTCACCTGGAATCGCGCCGCCTCGCCGAACGGGCGGTTCAGCAGGGCCCTGAGCCAGCCCGAGCCCGGGAAGTCGCGCGGATCGCCGATCCGCAGGCCGTTGGCGTCGACCGCGATGATCTGCAGCCGCGACGACGACGGCCGGACCTCCGCGATGTAGCGGTCCCAGGTGTCGGCGTTCATCCAGTCCATGCCGCTGCGCACCGAATCGATGCCGCCCGGCGCCGGTCTGACGACGAGCCCGGCGACATCGGTGCTCACGCAGGCCGAGCGGTTGTACCCCCACACCACGAAGGAGTACTTCACGGAGTCCGACACCGTTCCGGTGAACGTCGCGCTCGAGGCATCCGGACCGACCTGGATGACCTCGGCGACACCGCCGCCGCGAGACGGGGCGACGACGGAACCCGGTGCGGGCGAGGTGACGGCGCAGGCCTGCGGACCCGTCGGCGCCGACGCGCCCCCGTCGGAGAGGCGCTGCACGAAGTACCCGCCGATCGGATCGCCGTTGCCGCTGAACGGCGACCAGCTGACCGTGACCGCACCGGCCATGGCGTCGCCGCTCACCACGATGGAGCCCGCCACCGGCGGGCCGAACGGCGTGCCCGACGACCTGGCATCGGCCCAAGTCGCCATCGCGGGGTACGCCTCGTTGCGGGCGCTGACCGAGAACTCGACGAGGCTGCCGTTCTGCTGGGGCGGGGAATCCACGGTGCAACGCGAGGCCGTGCACACCGAGCCGGCATCGACCTCCATCGGCACCCCGCCGACCACCACGACGTACGAGTGCACGGGGCTGCCGTTGCCGACCGGGACCGGCGCCCATTGGATGCGGAGCCGACCGTCGAGCGGGCTGGATCCGAGTCCGCCCGGCGCACCCGGCACCACGTCCGACCAGATCGGGCCGGGCGCCGCCGCCGGGTCGGACAGGCCGATCGCGTTGCGGGCCTGGATCTGCACCGTGACCGCATTGGCGCGGCCGTTGCCGGTGGTCGGCACCCGGCACGTCGTCGCCTCGCATTCGGAGGACGCGACCTCGGCGCCCGAGACGGGGTCGAGCAGGCCGATGCGATACCCCGTGATCGGGGAGTTGTTGAACCCCCCGGCGCCGAACACGACGTCGAGCGTGCCGTCGCCGAACCCGGTGACCGCCGGGGCCGTGACCGACTCCGGACGATCCTGGACCGAGATCGTCACCGTGCCCCACGCGAACCGGCTCGGGTCGTCCGTGGCATCCGCGACCTGGTACTGCAGGGTGGTGTTGACGGGCTCGGCATCGTCGGAGACCGTGACGGAGAGCGACGATCGGTCGCCGCTCGGCACGATCGTGATGCCGTCGGGCAGCGCGGCGCCGAGCCCCCGAACCGTCCGCACGCGAAGGGGGACGTCGGGGAACGGGTTCGTCGGGCCGTCGTTCGCGAGCACGTCGACGACCGTCGTGCGCCCGCGCGGCGCGATCGCCGTGTCGGCGGCCGGACGCGCGATCGGCTGGGTCGAGGGCACCACGCCGAGCGTGATCCGGCCCGGCGTGCCGTCGCCCGAGGCATCCAGCACCGAGATCGTCACGGACCCGGTCGTGCCGATCGGCGTCGACGGCGAGGCCGTGATCTTGAGCACGTCGCCGACGAGGTCGAACTCGAAGCCCGTCGGCCGGGGGTCGAGGATGCGGTACCGCAGGTCGCCGACCTGATCGGGGTAGGTCGTGAGCCTCTCCAGCTCGATGGACTTCGACTCGCCCGGCTGGAAGTCGATCGAGCCGCCCGCGAAGACCGGCGGCTGGTCCTCGGTCGAGAGCACCTTGATCGGGATCACGATCGTGCCGGTCCTCCCGGTGGGGTCCTGCGCCGACTCGCCGTCGGTGACGGTGAACGAGATCGACGCCGGCCCGAAATAGCCCTCCTCGCTCCGGAACCGGAGGGTGTGCTCGTCGACCCATGGGTCCTCGCCGTCGCCGTGCGCGACGCGCACGCTCGCGGCATCCGTGATCCGCACCGGCCGCCCCGACGCCGCGATCACGAAGTCCTCGAGGTCCAGTTGCACGGTCTCGCCGCTGTCCACCGAGACGAGCGGCGCGTCGGCTCGCAACTGGGGCACGGCGTCGTCGCGCCCAGGGACCCAGATGAACGCGTAGGTCAGCACCTTCGGATCCTCGGGATGGGTGACGCGGAACGGGATGATCCGGCGCTGGTCCTCGACCTCGACCCGGATGCGGCCGTCGGGCAGCGTCTCGACCCCCCTGCGGAAGCCGTCGAGCAGGTCGACCCGGAGCGCCGCCGTGTCGCCGTCGGCGAGGAACGCCTTCGCGAGGACGTCGACGTCGACGACGTCGCGATCCAGGATGTCGCTCAGGGTCAGGACGGTGTCCTCCACCTCGGGCCGGGCGAGCGGCGCGTCCTCGGTCGCGATGATGACGAGGAAGGCCGTCGCCGTGCCGTTGTGCCGGTTCGCCACGGTGTAGCGGAACCCGTACTCGCCCTCCTCGTCGGGCAGGGTGACGTCGACCTGGTCCTTCGAGAACGCGACCGTGGCCGGATTGTCGTTCGGCACCACGTCGACCACCTCCAGCGTGCCGCCGTCGGGGTCGCTGTCGTTGGCGAGGACGCGCACCGAGACGGTTCTCCCGGGCCGCACGACCACGCGGTCCTGCACGGCCACCGGGTTTCGTGCCGAATCGGGCCTCGTCGCGATGCCGACCCGGATCGTCCCGGTCCCGCGCGCACCGAGCGCGTCGATCACCGAGTACTGGAACGTGTCGGTGCCCGTCGCGTAGGGGCCCGCCTCGTATTCGAGCCATCCCGGGCCGGTCTGCAGCACGACGCCGAGGTCGGGGTTGGACTCCTGGCCCACGAGTTGCACGGAGTCGCCGTCGGGATCGGTCGCGGTGAGCGGGATCGGGATGCGCACCGTGTCGCCGGCGAGCGCCCGTGCCGTGATGGTCGGCGGGACGGGCGGCGAGTTCGTGGTCGGGTCCGCGTCGCGGACGGTCAGTCGGAGCGTGGCCGTCGCGGACTGGCCGTCGGAGGCGACGATGCGGTACACCGCCTCGAACTCGCCCGGCTCGTCGGGAGCGAAGAACCGCAGACGATCGCCGCTCGGGAAGAGCAGGCCCTGCTCGGGCTTCTGGTCGAGCTCGGGCGCGAGCTCGAACGTCAGCGCATCGGGGTGCTCGTCGTTCGCGAGCACCGGGATGTCGACGACGTCGCCGACGCGCGCCGTGGCGGAGTCGGCGTTCGCCACGGGCGGCTGGGTTCGCGGCGGATCCGGCACGTGCACCACCGTGACGACGCCGTCGGCCTCCCCGAGGCCGTTGCTCACCCGATACCGGAACGAGGCCGATCCGAGCGGCAACGGTCCGAGGAGGTCCACGCGCAGGATCCGATGCTCGATCACCTCCACGGTGAGCGGGGCGTCGTCGAGGCCGTCGATGCCCGTCAGCACGAGCACGCCGCCGGTCGGGTCGATGTCGGTCGCGAGCACGTCCACGTCCATGGGCGTGCCCATGCGCAGGAACGCCGTGTGCGGAACCGTGATCGGCGTGGTGTCCCGCTCGGGCGGCGCCTCGACCTCGACGCGGATGAGGCCGGTGGCCGTCACGCTCCCGTCGGTCACGACGTACTGGAGGTAGTGCGTGCGTTCCGCGGTGCTGCGGAACCGGAAGGAGCCGCCGTCGTAGTCGGGGGTGATCTGCGCATCCTCCTTGGCGGGCACCGAGCTGAGCGTGATGCGCCCCGTGCCGCCGTGCACATGCCGCAGCGGATCGACCCTGACCTCCTCGCCGGTCGTCGCGAGCACGACGAACGGCTCGGCCACGAGCGGGACGTCGGAGCGCACCTCGATCGTGAGCTCCCCGCCGCCGTCGTCGCGCCCATCGGATGCCACGAGCGCGACGCGCCTCGTCGAGCCGACGCCGCCGTCCTCGTCGAAGACCACGACGCCGTCGGCCGTGTACGAGACGTCGTCCGGGCGATCCGTCGTCGCGGAGCGGAGGAAGAACGGGTCGCCGTCAGGGTCGATCCAGTCCCCGAGGACGGCGGTCGTGGCCCGGCCCTTCTCGGCGACGGCGGCCTCGCGATCGCGCACCTGCCGGGGCGGGGAGTTCTCGTCGTCGGCTCGGATCGCGACGCTCACGGAGGCGGTGTCGCTCGCGCCGCGGCCGTCGTCGACCGTGTACTCGAACGCGAATCCTTCGACGACCGACGCGTCGAGGGTCACCTGCACCTGCTGGCGGTCGGCGACGATGTCCAGCCGCACCCCGTCGGGCAGTGCACCGTCGACCCGGTCGAGTGCGAGCACGTCGCCGTTCGAGTCGGAGTCGTTCATGAGCACCGGCAGGATGGAGGAACGGTTCGGTCGGGCGCCGAACTCGTCGTCGACGGCGACCGGTGCGACCTGGCTGCGCTCGATCGGCGCATCGGTGTCGGAATCGTCGGACTCGATCGTCTCGTCATCGGGCCTGGTCGCCAGCAGCGCCGCCCAGTTGTCGATGAGGCCGTAGTCGGTGCCGGCCGCCCACGCCGTGCCGGACGCCCGGTCGTTGAGCACGAGCGCGTCGCCGTTCGCGAAGTACGCGAGATCGGCCCCGCCCCGCAGCCCCTCGAGCGGATGGGCGGTGCCGGATCCGCCTCCGCAGGATCGCCAGGCCGTGCCGCCCGCCCAGGCCGCGTTCAGGCATCCGGCGTGACGGATCGGAGCGGCCGCGTCGCCGTTCGCACCGGGCACGACGTCGTCGGTGATCACCCCGGTCTCGAGGTCGACGAGCACCAGCCCCGACCGGCTCGCGATCGCGAGGACCCGGCCGTCGGCGGAGGGCTGCTGCAGCAGGGGTGCGTCGGACACGCCGATGACGGAGTCCAGTTCGATCTCGCGTCGCTCGGTCATCAGGGTCCTCGTCGCCTCGTCGTAGACGACCCATCGTTCGCCGACCGAGGTGATCTGCAGCCGAGCGTCGGCATCCGTCTTCTCGGTCGTCCACTGTCCGCCGACGGATTCGGAGTCGGCCGCGTCGACTCGCTTGACGTCTCCGGTCGACGGCGTGTAGGCGAAGAGCACGCCGTCGGGGTCGACCGAGACCACCGTGCCCTTGCCGAAGCTCAGCGTCGGGTCGGCGTCGGTCGCCAGGTCGGCGAACTGATCGCTCCGCGCGGTCCACACCTGACCGTCGGCGGCGACGACCACGCGCGATCCGGCGAGCGCGACGGTGCTGCCCGGCGGCACGGCGACCGTATCCTGGATCACGGACGTCGTCGGGTCGATGATCGCGACCGTCGCCCGGTCGGGATCGAGCGCGAGCACGGTGTGCCCCCGCTGGATGATCTCGCCGGTCGCGCCGCCCGTCTCGACGACGGAGTTCAGTTCGTGCACGGCGGTATTGGCACGGCCGATCGACTCCAGATCGCCGTTCGCGACCCAGACGGCGGCGTCTCCGAGGTCGACCCGCTGCGCGGAGTATCCGCCGGATGCCACGGCCACGGCCACGATGACGGCGACCACTCCCCCGCTGACCGCCGAGGCGATCACCGCCGAACGATGCCTGCCGAGGGCTTCGGGAAGTCGCATCACGGCTCCACGTCGACGCAGCGCTGCTCGCTGGCCCTGCCGGACTTGCCGTCGCGCGTCACGGTCACGCTGGCGCAGAGGCGGTCGCCTTCGGATGCCGCGACCTCGACGTGCGCGTCGCGTTGCGCGGGATACGACTCGCCGTCGACCACGACGATGTAGGCGTCGTCGGCGCGGAGCCCGGGATCGTCCCACGTGAAGCTCACCGTGCGGCCGTCGACCGAGCCCCGCACGTCGGTGACGACGGGGATGGATGCCGTCGTCGTGGTGAGGAGCACGACGGCCGTCGAGACGGCGACGACGACGGCGACGCACGCCGCCCCGATCGTCCATGCCAGGCGGCGCGACCGCCTGGCCGCCCGTGCATCGCCCGCCGCCGCGGTGGCCGTGGCGCCGGATCGGGAGTCGCCGCGGAGCGTGGTCGCCGTCATCGCCTCGTGCGACCGTCGGCGGCGCGTGCCGGGGCGTCGTTCGGTGCCGGCCGCGGCCGTGAGACTCGTGCGGTCGTCGACGTCGAGGGCGATGGCCTGCCAATCCTCGGTCGCGACCTCGAGCGGGGTCTGGGACAGGCCGAGCTCCGCCTCGACCGATTGCAGGTCGCGGCCGAACTCCAACGCGCTGCGCTGGCGATCCTGCGGACGCCTCGACATCGCCCGAGCCAGGATCGCCTCGAGCGACGCGGGCACGTCGGGGCGATCGGTCGGGCGCAGCCCGGCTCGACGGATGCGAGCCGCCACCTGGTCGGGCGTGTTGTCACCGCCCGGCGCCTCGAACGGGCTGCGCCCCGCGAGCAGCGAGTAGACCGTGGCGCCGAGCGACCAGACCTCGCTGTGCACCGTGCCGCCGACATCCTCGTGCAGGACCTCGGGCGCCGACCACGGGATGGACATGCCGATCGCGTCGACCGTCTCGGCCCCGTCGGCCGCCTCGACCCCGCCGATCGTGGCGGCGATGCCGAAGTCGGAGAGCACGGGGTGCCCGTATGCCGTCGTGAGGATGTTCGAGGGCTTGATGTCGCGGTGCAGCACGTTGCTGCGGTGGGCGGTCTCGACGGCGCTGGCGATGCGCACGCCCGTCGCGAGCACCTCCGACAGCGGGATCGGCGCGGCGCGGTACCGCTGTCCGAGGCCGGTCGGGCAGTACTCCATGACGAGGTACGGCCGACCGTCGGCGGCGACGCCGGCCTGGTAGACCGTGAGGATCGAGGGGTGCGAGGAGAGCTGCGCCATGACGTTCGCCTCGGCCTGGAACATCTGCCGGAGCTCGTCGTTGACGACCTCGGCGAGCAGCACCTTGACGGCGACGAGGCGCCTCGGCATGTTCTGCTCGTACAGGAACACGTCGGCGAACCCGCCCGACCCGAGCACGCGCACGAACACGAAGCCCGGCAGCGTCGGGGGCGTGGACGGCAGACGTCTCGACACGATCCTCCCTGATCTCGGGGCCTGTCGGATCGCGAATGCTCGCGACCCGTGGGCCACGGACAGCCCCATTCTAGGGTCGTCGCACGTCGCCGAGACCTTCGGCGTCGGCCTCGTCAGGCGGATGCCGCGTGCTCGCCGCTCGTGGGCGGGGTGACCTCGAGCACGTCGACGATGAGCACCGTGACGTTGTCGCGACCGCCGTTGCCGAGCGCGGCCTCGAGCAGGTGCGACGCGGCACGCTCCGGCGCGCGGTCGGCCATGAGGAAATGCCGGATGCCGTAGGAGGTGAGCTCCTTCGTCAGCCCGTCGGAGCAGACCAGCAGCCGCATGCCCGGCTCGATCGCGATGGCCCGGTAGTCGGGGATCGGCGTCTCGTGGAAGCCGACGGCGCGCGTGATCACGTTCGAGTGCGGGTGGGTGTCGGCCTCGTCGCGCGTGATCTGGCCCGAGTCCACGAGCTCCTGCACGATCGAGTGATCGACCGTGAGCTGTTCGAGTACGCCGCCGACGAGGCGGTAGACGCGCGAGTCGCCGATGTTGAACACGATCCACGCGGGCTCGTCGGAGATGACGCCGAGCGCGACCCCCGTGACGGTCGTGCCGCTGCCCTCATCGGTCACGCCGCGGCCGTGCACCATGTCTTGTACGGCGAGCTCGAGTGCGTGGTCGATCTCGGCCGTGCCCATGGTGAGCCGGCCGCCGTATTCGGCGAGGCGCGTGACGACCGCGGCGCTGGCGAAATCACCCGCGGCGTGCCCGCCCATGCCGTCGGCGACCGCGAAGACGGGAGCCTGGGCGACGAAGCTGTCTTCATTCACCTGGCGCCGGTGCCCGGTGTCGGTGGCCGCGGCCCAGGCGATCGTGATCTTCGTCCCGTCGGGCAGCGCGATCGGATGCCGGGAGTTGCCGTGTCCGATCTGCGTCACGAGGGGGGCCTGTCGTCTCGGTTCTGGCTGGTGGCGTCCTCTCGGGCGGGGAGGACCTCGACGATCGTATCGTCTCCGAGGTCGAGCAGGCTCCCCTCGACCACGACGACGGACTCGCCCGCGCGCAGTCGGCGCTCGCCGCCCGGCGTGCGCAGGAACGTGCCGTTCGTCGAACGGAGGTCGGTGGCGACGAGCCTGGATCCCTCGACACGGAGCTCGAGATGGGTGCCGGAGACCACGCCCGTCGGTGAACGCACGGCCACGAGTTCGGGAACCCCGGCCCGTCCGAAGGGGGTGCGCGGGGCGCGCGGGCGGCGCCCGATGATGATCGGGGCGGCGACCTCGCGGGCGTCGCCCCGGCCGATCCGCACCATCGGCACTGGGGCCGGGGGCGGCGCGCATGCCGGTTCGGGTGCCGGTGCCGCGGTCTGGACGGGTGCCGCCGGGCCGGGCGCAGGGCCGACCGGGCGCAGCACCGTGTCGTCGTCGTCCGGAGCCGGCTCCGCGGCATCCGCTCGCTCGGTGTCTTCGGGCACCGTCGCGACCGGGCTCCACTCGATCGTGGATGCGCGCAGGCTCGCCCTGGCGTGCCTGACGCGTTCGGTGGCCGCGCCGAGCCGGTCGAGCGGGGCGTCCGCACCCGTGACGCGCACACCGGTGACATCGCGGAACTCCGCGAGGTGCCATGGTCGGATGCCCCGCGCATCGAACCGGCGCGAGCCGCCGGGCGATTCGAGGTCGACGATCGCGCCGCCGCGCACCACGGCCGTCACGGTCTCGCTGCCGTCGTCGGGCCACCACACGATGGCGAATCCGGGGTCGCGGTCGGATGTGGGCGCCGGGATCGCCTGCACCAGTCGCTCGATGCCGACTGCGGCATCGGCCGCGGCCTCGGCGAGCACCGAGACGGCCCGGTCGTCGGCGGGGGCGCCGAGCGCGGCGATGAAGCGATCGCCGATCACGACGTCCCAGGCGGCGCGCCCCGCATGCGTCGCGCTCCTCACCGTTCCAGCAACCATGGCTTCAGTCTCGCACCAGTCGCGATCGCGGTCAGCCGATCGCGCTCATCACGTGCTTGATGCGGGTGTAGTCCTCGAAGCCGTAGTTCGAGAGGTCCTTGCCGTAGCCGGAGTGCTTGAATCCGCCGTGCGGCATGTCGGAGACGAACGGGATGTGCGTGTTGATCCACACGCATCCGAAGTCGAGGTGCTTCGCGAACCGCATCGCACGGGTGTGCTCGCTCGTCCACACCGAGGCGGCGAGCGCGTAGTCGACCCCGTTCGCCTTCGCGAGCGCGTCGGCGTCGTCGGCGAACGGCTGCACGGTCAGCACCGGGCCGAAGATCTCCCGCTGCACGACCTCGTCGTCCTGACGGACGCCCGTCACGATCGTGGCCTCCCAGAAGTAGCCGACCTCGCCCTGGCGGCGACCGCCGGCGACGATCTCGGCGTGCGCGGGCAGCCGGTCGATGAAGCCGGCGACCTGGGCGAGCTGGTTCGCGTTGTTCAGCGGGCCGTAGAGCACGCCGTCTTCGCGGGGGCCGCCGGTGCGGGCGTCGGATGCCGCGTGCGCGACGAGGAGTTCGACGAACCGATCGTGCGCGGACTCGTGCACGAGCACTCGTGTCGCGGCGGTGCAGTCCTGCCCGCCGTTGAAGTACGCGGCGGCGACGATGCCGGCGGCGGCGGCGTCGAGGTCGGCGTCGGCGAACACGATGGCCGGCGCCTTGCCGCCGAGCTCGAGGTGCACGCGCTTGAGATCGGATGCCGCAGCGCGGGCGACCTCCATGCCGGCTCGCACCGAGCCCGTGATGGCGACCATCTGCGCTCGCTCGTGCCCGAGCACGGCGGCGCCGGTCGTGCGATCGCCGGTCACGACGTTGAGCACGCCCGCGGGCAGGAACTGGGCCGCGACCTCGCCGAGCAGCAGCGTCGACAGCGGGGTCGTGTCGGAGGGCTTCAGCACGACGGTGTTGCCGGCAGCGATCGCCGGCGCGACCTTCCACACGGCCATGTTGAGCGGGTAGTTCCACGGCGTCACCTGGCCGATGACGCCGATGGGCTCGCGACGGACGAACGACGTGTGGCCGGCGAGGTACTCGGCCGCAGCTCGGCCCTCGAGGTTGCGCGCGGCCCCCGCGAAGAAGCGCAGCTGGTCGACGGACTGCAGGATCTCGTCCTGCACGAGCGTCGCGCGCGGCTTGCCCGTGTCCTGCGACTCGAGGTCGGCGAACTCCTCGGCGCGGTCGGCCATCGCGTCGGCGATGCGGAACAGTGCGAGCTGGCGTTCGGCGGGCGTCGTCTCGCCCCAGACCTCGAAGGCGTCGGATGCCGCGCGGTAGGCCGCCGCGACGTCCTCGAGATTCGAGACGGGCGACGTGCCGTAGACCTCCTCGGTCGCAGGGTCGACGAGGTCGATGCCCTGATCGCCGCGGGCATCGATGTAGTCGCCGCCGATGAAGTTCCGGATGGGTGCTGCGGTCATGCTGCTCTCCTCGTCGCGAGCCACGGGCTTCGGCGCCCGCGGCATCGTCGTCGGCTGCGGCATCCGTGGTGGGAAGCCGGGGATGTGTGCGCCATCGTAATCGGATCCAGTGGGTCGACGCGAGCTATTGCATGGGAATTCGTTGCATTGTGTACGGAATTCAACGGAATCCCTTGCATGCGCCCGTGGCTGCTGTAACAATCGGCTGCATGACGAACACGGCGCGAACGGGCCAGCCGCGGGCCGTGCACCTCGACGACGTGTCCAAGGCGATCATCGAGCAGTTGCAGGCCGACGGCCGACGCTCCTATGCCGACATCGGCAAGGCGGTCGGGCTCTCCGAGGCCGCGGTGCGGCAGCGCGTGCAGCGGCTCACCGAGTCGGGCGTCATGCAGATCGTCGCCGTGACCGACCCGATGCAGCTCGGCTTCACGCGCCAGGCGATGATCGGCATCCGTGCGTCGGGCGACACGAGGGAGCTCGCGGCGAGCCTCGCCGAGATCCCCGAGATCGACTACGTCGTGCTCACCGCCGGCAGCTTCGACGTGCTCGCCGAGGTCGTGTGCGAGAACGACGACGAGCTCATCTCGTTGCTGAACACCCGCATCCGCAATCTGCCGGGCGTGCGCTCGACCGAGACGTTCGTCTACCTCAAACTCCAGAAGCAGTTCTACAACTGGGGCACTCGCTAGAAGGGATCGATCATGACCGATCGAGTAGAAGACAACGCGACATTGCAGGCGATGGCGAAGGACCACCTCTGGATGCACTTCGCCCGGCAGTCCACCATGGAGACGTCGGGCGTGCCGATCATCACCAGGGGCGAAGGCCACCGCATCTACGACATCCAGGGCAAGAGCTACATCGACGGCCTCGCCGGACTCTTCGTCGTGAACGCCGGCCACGGCCGCAGGCGCCTCGCCGAGGTCGCCGCCAAGCAGGCGGAGCAGCTCGCGTTCTTCCCGATCTGGTCGTACGCCCACCCGAAGGCGATCGAACTGGCCGACCGCCTGGCCCAGCACGCGCCGGGCGACCTCAATCGCGTCTTCTTCTCGACCGGCGGCGGCGAGGCGGTCGAGACCGCGTACAAGCTGGCGAAGAACTACTGGAAGCTCATGGGCCGCCCGTCCAAGTACAAGGTGATCTCCCGCGCGTTGGCCTACCACGGCACCCCGCAGGGCGCCCTCGCCGTCACCGGCCTGCCGATCAAGGCGCCGTTCGAACCGATCACGCCCGGCGGACTGCGCGTGCCGAACACGAACTTCTACCGTGCAGCCGAGATGGGCGCGCCGACCGAAGACGAGGAGGCCTTCGGCATCTGGGCGGCGAACCGCATCGAGGAGCAGATCCTCATGGAGGACCCCGACACCGTCGCGGCCGTGTTCCTCGAGCCGGTGCAGAACTCGGGCGGATGCTTCCCCCCGCCCCCCGGCTACTTCCAGCGCGTGCGCGAGATCTGCGACCAGTACGACGTGCTGCTCGTCTCCGACGAGGTCATCTGCGCGTTCGGCCGCATCGGCCACATGTTCGCCTGCGAGGAGTACGGGTACGTGCCCGACATGATCACCTGTGCCAAGGCCATGACCTCGGGGTACGCGCCGATGGGCGCGACCATCATCAGCGATCGCATCTACGAGCCGTTCAAGCACGGGGACACCACGTTCTACCACGGCTACACCTGGGCCGGGCACCCGGTCTCGGCGGCCGTCGCCCTCGAGAATCTCGACATCTTCGAGGAGGAGCACCTGTTCGAGCACGTGCGCGAGAACTCGCCGCTGTTCCGCTCCGAGCTCGAGAAGCTCAACGACCTGCCGATCGTCGGCGACGTGCGCGGCGCGGGCTACTTCTTCGCCGTCGAACTCGTGAAGGACAAGGCGACGCGCGAGACCTTCAACGAGGAGGAGTCCGAGCGCCTGCTCCGCGGGTTCCTCTCCACGGCGCTCTACGACGCCGGGCTCTACTGCCGGGCCGACGACCGCGGCGACCCGGTCATCCAGCTCTCGCCGCCGCTCACCATCGGCGTGCCGGAGTTCCAGGAGATCGAGCAGATCCTGCGGAGCGTGCTCACGGAGGCCTCGAACCGCCTCTGACCGACGTGGGTGGGCTCGCCGCAGCCCAGCCTGCGGCGAGCTCATCCGTCTGCCCGGGCGAACGCCCAGTCGGGCAGCGCCCCCGAGCCGATGAATCCGTCGAGCAGTCGCGCCATCGCATGATCGGCGTCGATCTCCAGTGCCGCGTCGAGGAATGCTCCGGCCATCGACCCCCGTCCGAGCGCCCACGCCGTCCAGGCGGCGATGCAGCAGGCTCCCGGTCGCGCCGCCTCCGGCGCGTTCGCGATGAGGTGCCGCATCGCCTCGAGCCCCGATTCGAGGCGGCGGCGATCGGGCCTCAGCATCGTACGGCCCATGACGATCCGGCCGAGCAGGTCGTCGATCTCGGTGCGCGTCTCGAACGCGAACGCTCTCGGCGCCGCTCCGTCGGTCCCGGCTCCGGAATCCATCGCGGCCTCGCGTTCGTCGGCGGCGTCGGAGGCGTCCAGCGAGAGCTCGGCGATCACCCGCCCGAAGGCGATCTGCAGCATCATCGCATCGCGGATCGCCGGCCGCGCGGCCAGATGCAGGAACCAGCCGAGCAGCCCGGGATCGGGCGCACGCCGCGAACGGGTCAGCAGCGACTCGACGAGCTCCATGGGGTCGGCGAAGCGCCCCAGCCCGGCGATGGCCGACTCCGCGCTGCCGATCGCACCGATCTGCTCGTAGGCTGCCGCGATCGCATCTGCGATTTCGGCGTCGGCGGCAGGCATCGCACCGGCCTGATCGGGCGCCATGCCTCGCGGTGCGGCCGCTGCGCCCGACGCGTCATGGGCCGCCCGGCTCGTCGCGATGAGCGAGAGCGGATGCCCCGACTCCGGCCCGTTCGCCTCGAGCGCCGATGCCCACGCGTCGCCCGCGTGGCAGAGCGCGTCGCGGATCTGGAAGCCGGCCTGCTCGGCACGGTCGACGAGCAACTCCAGCAAGGCCCGCTCGGGCAGGCCGCCATGCTGCCGGAACGTCTCGTCGGTGTAGACGATCGGCACGAGCGAGTCGACGTCGGGCATGCGGCAGACCGTGCCGACGACGGCGGCGACGAGTGCGTCGTGATCGCCGACGTCTCGGGGCAGGTCATGGCGGAGGACCCCTGCCGTGCGATTGCCGATGAAGACGACGCACACGAGCGAGCGACGAGGGTTGAAGCCGGCGAGCGCCGGCACGAGGGCGAGGAGATCGTGCGCCGACGCGGCGCGGATGATGGCGGTCATACGCCACATGCTGGGCGAGGCGGACGACGGAATCCATGATCCCCACGGCCGGGCCGATGCTCGCGCGCGCAGGCCACCTGTTAGGGAGGGGTGAGGCACTCGTCCTCCACATCTCCCGAGAACGTCGGCACGTCCGCGATGTCCGATTCCCGCGAGTGGATGTCGGTGCCCGTGGCTAGTCTCGAACCATGACCGAACTGCACCTCGTCCGCATCGACAGCCCCATCGGGCGCATCGAGATCGTCGCCGACGACGACGCCATCACCGCGCTGTCGATCGAGCGCGACGGCACCCTCCCCCACGACGCCGAACCCGAGCACGCCAACGCCGTGCTCGAGACCGCGAAGGCCCAGCTCGCCGAGTACTTCGCGGGCGAACGCACCGACTTCGACCTGCCCGTGCGCCTGCACGGCACCGAGTTCCAGCGGGCCGTCTGGCAACGCCTCCAGCAGCTCCACCACGGCGATGCCACCTCCTACGGCGCTCTCGCCGACGCCGTCGGCAGGCCGGGCTCCGCACGGGCGATCGGCGGCGCCGTCGGGGCGAACCCGGTGCCCATCATCGTGGGCTGCCATCGCGTGCTCGCATCCGACGGTCGCATCACCGGCTACTCGGGCGGCCAAGGCGTGCCGACCAAGCTCTGGCTGCTCGGCCACGAGAAGATCGGGTTCGCAGCGTGAGCGTGATCCCCCGTCCTGAACTCGTGCTCGGCGACGACGGCCTGCACCGCTGCGGCTGGAGCGCCGGCGACGACGAATACCGCCGCTACCACGACGAGGAGTGGGGCCGTCCGCAGCACGATCCGACGCGGCTCTTCGAGAAGGTCTGCCTCGAGGGCTTCCAGGCCGGCCTGTCGTGGATCACCATCCTGCGTCGTCGACCGGCCTTCCGCGAGGTCTTCCACGGGTTCGACGTCGAACGCGTCGCGGCCATGGACGAGGCCGACGTGCAGCGCCTGCTCGCCGACGAGCGCATCATCCGTCACCGCGGCAAGATCGAGGCGACCATCGGCAACGCGCGTGCCACCCTCGAGCTCGATCTCCCGATCGACGAGTTCATCTGGAGCTTCGCGCCCGACACGCCCCGCAGACCGCCCGCATCCTATGCGGAGGTGCCGGCGATCACTCCGGAGTCGAGTGCCCTCAGTCGCGAGCTCCGCACGCGCGGATTCCGGTTCGTCGGCCCGACGACGATGTACGCGCTCATGCAGGCCGCCGGCCTGGTCGACGACCATCTCTCCGGTTGCTACCGGTCGGCCGCGGAGCCGGTGCCGAACGCGGCCGCGAGCTGAATCCGAACGAGTCGAGACGCCTGCGCTCGTCAGGCGACGAGCTCGAGCTCCAGCGGCGAGCGTGCAGATGCCGCCGAGCCGAGACCGAGCACGACGTCTTCGCCGGCCGCCCACTCGATGAGGTCGTCGACCGACTCGATCTCGGGCCGGGTCTCGAGGAAGCGCCTGGTGAAGCGTCCCTTCGCCTGCTTGTTGAAGTGGTTCAGCGCTCGTCGCCGCCCATCGCCGTCGATCGACACCACGCGCACGAACACACTGTTCTCACGGATCGGCGCCGGGCCGAGGTCTGCGTACGCCTCCGAGCGCAGGTCGACGATGACGCCGGAGTGCGCATCGATCAGCGCCGAAACGGCCGCGCGCCAGAACCGGCGCAGGGTGATGCCCGGCACGCGGGAGTCATGCGACAGCCGGTACGCCGGAATCGGATCGAGCGCGCCGAGCAGGCCGAAGAGGGCCGAATGCACGAACGTCGTCTCGGCCGCGAAGCGGCGTGCCGCATCATCGAGCGAACCGGCGTCGAGGGCGTCGAAGAGCACCCCTGTGAAGCGGTCCAGGGCGGGCATCGTCGGCGAGGTGCGCAGCCGACGATCGTGCTCCACCTCGGTCACGAGCCTCGGACCGAGCTTCAAGGCGCGCAGCGCAGCCGGCTCGTCGGAACAGAGGTCGATCACGCGGTCGACCAGCTCGGAACGAAGGTCGCCGAGCTGTGGGTACGACAGCCTCGTGACGTCGAGGGGCGCGCCGTCGCCGCCCTCGCGCTTCGTCTCCGAAGGCGGCAGGAGCAGCAGCATCTACGACGCGAGGAACGCGAGCGTCGCCTCGACGTTCGCGCCGAGGGACTCGACACTGTCGATGCTCACGCGCGGCAGCGCCGACGACGGACCGGTCCAGGGCGCATAGCCCTCGAGGCTCTGCTCGACGGCGCGCCAGGTGGTCTCCTCGAGATGCGGGAGCCCGCGCTCGCGCTTCTCGAGCCGTGCACGATGCACGGCCTCATCGGAGCAGAACACCTCGACCACGCGGAGTCGCACCTCGTTGCGCACAGCCAGGTCACGCCACTGGAGTCGGGCGGCCTCGGCCGCATTCACGGCATCGACGATGACGGTCCGCCCGGAGGCGAGCTCCTTCTCGGCGATCTCCTCGGCGACGAGGTACGCCGCGAGGCCAGTGGGCTCATCGGCGTCGATGCCGGCACGAAGGATCGCCGACTCGATCGGGTCGACCGAGACGACGGTCGCCCCGAGCCGGGCGCCGACGATCTCCGCGATCGTCGACTTGCCCGCTCCGGGCAGACCCGCCATCACGACGAGTTGCGTGACCGCCAGTTCACCGAACTGGCGGTCCAGCGGCTGCTCCCCCTGCATCCGCGACGCCTCAGTTCAGGCTCGCGCGCGAGGCGACGATCTGCACCACGTTGGACTGGACGGAGAGGAAGCCGTCTTCGGCGTTCGCCGTGACCTTTTCGCCGCCGGGCAACGACACCCGCACCTCACCACTGGCGAGGACCGCGAGCATCGGCTCGTGGCCCGGCAGGATGCCGATCTGACCCTCGACCGTGCGTGCGACGACCATGGACGCCTCGCCCGACCAGATCTCCCGGTCGGCCGAGACGACGCTCACGTTGAGTGCGGCCATGCTCAGCCGTTCTCCTTCTGGATGCGAGCCCAGTTCTCTTCGACGTCGGTGATCGGGCCGACGTTGAAGAACGCCTGCTCGGCCACGTGGTCGAAGTCGCCGCGGGCGATCGCGTCGAACGACTCGATCGTGTCCTTCAGCGGAACCGTGGAACCCTCGACGCCCGTGAACTTCTTGGCCATGTAGGTGTTCTGCGAGAGGAACTGCTGGATGCGGCGCGCGCGCGACACCGTGATCTTGTCCTCTTCGGAGAGCTCGTCGACACCGAGGATGGCGATGATCTCCTGCAGTTCCTTGTTCTTCTGGAGGATCTGCTTGACCGTGGTCGCCACGCGGTAGTGGTCGGCGCCCAGGTACCGGGGGTCCATGATGCGCGACGTGGAGGTCAGCGGGTCGATGGCGGGGTACAGACCCTTCGACGCGATCTCGCGCGAGAGCTCGGTCGTCGCGTCGAGGTGGGCGAAGGTGGTCGCGGGGGCCGGGTCGGTGTAGTCGTCGGCCGGCACGTAGATCGCCTGCAGCGAGGTGATCGAGTGACCACGCGTCGAGGTGATGCGCTCCTGGAGCACACCCATCTCGTCTGCGAGGTTGGGCTGGTAGCCCACGGCGGAGGGCATGCGGCCGAGCAGCGTGGAGACCTCGGAGCCGGCCTGCGTGAAGCGGAAGATGTTGTCGATGAAGAGCAGCACGTCCTGCTTCTGCACGTCGCGGAAGTACTCCGCCATCGTGAGCGCGGAGAGGGCGACGCGAAGACGCGTTCCCGGCGGCTCGTCCATCTGGCCGAAGACGAGGGCGGTCTTGTCGAAGACGCCCGCCTCCTCCATCTCGTGGATGAGGTCGTTGCCCTCACGGGTGCGCTCACCGACACCGGCGAACACGGACACACCGCCGTGGTCCTGCGCGACGCGCTGGATCATCTCCTGGATGAGGACGGTCTTGCCGACGCCGGCACCGCCGAACAGGCCGATCTTTCCACCCTGCACGTAGGGGGTGAGGAGGTCGATCGACTTGATGCCGGTCTCGAAGAGCTGCGTCTTCGACTCGAGCTGGTCGAATGCCGGGGGCTTGCGGTGGATCGGCCAGCGCTCGGTGATCTCGATCTGCTCGCCGGGCGCGCCGTTCAGCACCTCGCCGATGACGTTGAAGACCTTGCCCTTGGTGACATCGCCGACCGGAACCGAGATCGCCTCGCCGGTGTCGGTGACCTCCTGGCCGCGGACGAGACCGTCGGTGGGCTTCAGGGCGATGGCGCGAACGAGGTCGTCGCCGAGGTGCTGGGCGACCTCGAGGGTCAGCACCGTCGTCACGTCTTCGATCGTGATCTCGGTCTTCAGCGCGTTGTAGATCTCGGGAATCGAGTCGTGCGGGAACTCGATGTCGACGACGGGGCCGGTGACGCGGGCGATGCGTCCGACGGCGCCGGCGGCACGCTCGGCGACCGGCGCGGTTGCGGTGTCAGTCATTCTGCTCTCTCTTTTCTGAGTTGCTACTTGGCGGCGACGAGCGCATCGGCGCCGCCCACGATCTCGGAGATCTGCTGCGTGATCTCGGCCTGACGCGCGTTGTTCGCGAGGCGGGTGTAGTCGGTGATGAGGTTGTCGGCATTGTCGCTCGCCGACTTCATCGCCTTCTGGGTCGCCGCGTGCTTCGCGGCGGAGGACTGGAGCAGCGCATTGAAGATGCGGCTCTCGATGTAGACCGGAAGCAGCGAGTCGAGCACGGTCTCGGCATCGGGCTCGAACTCGTACAGCGGTTCGACCTCGGTGCTGGGTTCGGCGACGCCCTCGACGACCTCGAGCGGCAGGAGACGCACAACCGAGGGGGTCTGCGTCATCATGCTCACGAAGCGGTTGTAGACGACGTAGATCTCGTCGACGCCGCCGTCGGACGCATCGCGCAGGAACGCCTCGAGCACCGTGTCGGAGATGTCCTTCGCGAGCTCGAAGTCGGGGTTCTCGGAACTGCCGACCCACTGCTGCTCGGACTCACGACGACGGAAGGCGAAGTACCCGACCGCCTTGCGGCCGACGAGGAAGTAGTTGACTTCCTTGCCCTCGGACCGGAGCAGCTCGCTGAGCTGCTCGGCCTCGCGGAGGACCTGCGAGTTGAACGCGCCGGCGAGGCCACGGTCGGACGTGAGGATCACGACCGCGGCGCGCTCGATGCGCTCGGGCTCCGTCGTCAGCACGTGGGCCACGTTCGAGTGCGTCGCCACGGCCGACACGGCGCGCGTGATCGCCCGCGAATACGGCGTCGAAGCCGCCACCCGCGCCTGCGCCTTCTGGATGCGCGACGCGGCGATGAGCTCCATCGCCTTGGTGATCTTCTTCGTCGTCTGGGCAGACTTGATCTTCTGCCGGTAGACCCGAAGTTGCGCTCCCATGTCTCTCCTGAATTCTTAGAGTCGATCGATCAGTCGTGCGAGGCTCAGCGCCGCGTCTTGACGACCTGCTCCTGGTCGACGTGCTCGGCGTCGATGGGCTCGAACTGCTCGGAGCCGACCGAGGCGAGCGGCTTGCCCTCGCCGGTCTGGAACTCGAGCTTGAACTTGTCGACCGAGGACTCGAGCGTCGCGACGGTCTCGTCGGTGAGCACGTTCGTCTCGCGGAGGTCGCTCAGCACCGAGGTGTTGCGGCCGAGGAAGTCGAGCAACTCGCGCTCGAAGCGCAGGATGTCCTCGACCGGGACCTCGTCGAGCTTGCCGTTCGTGCCGGCCCAGATCGAGACGACCTGCTCCTCGACGGGGTACGGCGAGTACTGCGGCTGCTTGAGGAGCTCGGTGAGACGTGCGCCTCGCGCGAGCTGGCGACGGCTCGCCGCGTCGAGGTCGGACGCGAACATCGCGAACGCCTCGAGCGAGCGGTACTGCGCGAGCTCGAGCTTCAGCGTGCCCGAGACCTTCTTGATGGACTTGACCTGCGCGTCGCCACCGACACGCGAGACCGAGATGCCCACGTCGACCGCCGGACGCTGGTTGGCGTTGAAGAGGTCGGACTGGAGGAAGATCTGGCCGTCGGTGATCGAGATCACGTTGGTCGGGATGTATGCCGAGACGTCGTTGGCCTTGGTCTCGATGATCGGCAGGCCGGTCATCGAGCCGGCGCCCAGCTCGTCGGAGAGCTTCGCGCAACGCTCGAGCAGACGCGAGTGCAGGTAGAAGACGTCGCCGGGGTACGCCTCGCGTCCCGGGGGACGACGCAGCAGCAGCGACACGGCACGGTAGGCCTCGGCCTGCTTCGACAGGTCGTCGAAGATGATGAGCACGTGCTTGGAGTCGTACATCCAGTGCTGGCCGATGGCCGAGCCGGTGTACGGTGCGAGGTACTTGAAGCCGGCCGGGTCGGAGGCCGGAGCGGCGACGATCGTCGTGTACTCCATGGCTCCGGCGTCTTCGAGCGCGCCCTTCACCGAGGCGATGGTCGAGCCCTTCTGGCCGATCGCGACGTAGATGCAGCGGACCTGCTTGTTGACGTCGCCCGACTCCCAGTTGGCCTTCTGGTTGATGATCGTGTCGATCGCGATGGCCGTCTTGCCGGTCTGGCGGTCGCCGATGATCAGCTGACGCTGACCGCGGCCGACGGGGATCATGGCGTCGATGGCCTTGATGCCGGTCTGCAGGGGCTCGTGCACCGACTTGCGCTGCATGACGCCGGGGGCCTGCAGCTCGAGCGCGCGACGACCCTCGAGGCCGGTGATCTCACCGAGGCCGTCGATCGGGTTGCCCAGCGGGTCGACGACGCGGCCGAGGTAGCCCTCGCCGACGGGGACGGAGAGGACCTCGCCGGTGCGGGTCACCTCCATGCCCTCCTCGATGCCGGTGAACTCGCCGAGCACGACGACGCCGATCTTGTCTTCGTCGAGGTTCAGCGCGAGGCCGAGCGTGCCGTCCGCGAAGCGGATGAGCTCGTTGGCCATGACCGAGGGGAGGCCCTCGACGTGCGCGATGCCGTCGCCGGCATCGGTGACGTATCCGACCTCGGTCTTCTGCGCCGCGCCCGGCTCGTAGGCCGAGGCGAACTCCGTGAGAGCCGAGCGGATCTCATCGGGGCTGATGGAGAGTTCTGCCATTGTCTTTCCCTTTTCTGTACCGGTTGTACAGCTACTGGTCTGTCGCGGCGCGAGACGCCGGTCGTTGTCGTCCGGCGTCAGCCGGCAAGCTTCTGCCTCAGCGAGCTGAGGCGCGAGGCGACGCTGCCGTCGATGACGTCGTCGCCGATCTGCACGCGAACGCCGCCGAGCACGGCGGGATCGATGATCGTGTCGAATCGGATGCGGCGGCCCGCCTGTGCGGCGAGACGTTGCTCGAGGCGTGCGAGCTGGGCGTCGTTCAGCGGCACGGCCGTCGTGACCGTCGCGACCGCGAAGCCGCGCTGGTCGGCGACAACGGATGCCGCGCCGCGCAGCATCGCACCGATGCGCCGGCCCCTGGGCGAGAGCACCAGGTGCCGAACCACGACGAGTGTCGCCGGGGAGACGGGGCCGGTGCCGAGCAGGCGCTCGACGAGCCTCGCCTTGGCGTCGTTCTCGCCGAGCTTGGACCCGAGCGCGAGCTCGAGCTCGGCGTCGGATGCGACCGTGCGCTCGAACGCGAACAGTTCGGCATCGAGCTCGACGCCCTCGCCCGCGGAATCGGCCGCGACACGGAAGCCGATCTCTTCGATGCCGTCGAGGAAGTCCGCCTGGCTCGACCACCGGTTCGACGCGGCCGCGGTGAGCAGGCTCACCGCGCCGGGCACGAGGCGGCTGCCGAACACCGAGGTGACGAGCTGCCGCTTCTGGGCCTCATCGGCCTCGTTGTCGGTGAGTGCGCTGCGCAGCTGCGCAGAACCGGCGATGAGTCGACCGGCGGCGAGCACGTCTTCTGCCACCTGCAGGTCGGCCCGGCCGAACGACGCGAGCGAGGCTCGCGTCGAGGCCAGGGCTTCTCTCGTAGCACTGCCCATGGGTTACTTCGTCTCCCCTGCGGCGGCCTTCTCGGACGCCTCGAGGTCGGCGAGGAACCGGTCGACCACGGCCTGGGCCTTCTGGTCGTCGGTGAGCGACTCGCCGATGACGCCGGACGCCAGGTCGATCGCGATCGTGCCGACCTCGGAGCGGAGCGAGACGAGCGCGGACTGGCGCTCGGCCTCGATCTGCGCCTGGGCGCTCGTGGTGACGCGCGTGGCCTCGGCCACGGCGGTCTCCTTCGCCTCGGCGACGATCTTCTTGCCGTCTTCGCGCGCGGTCTCGCGGATCGCACCGGCTTCGGCACGCGCGTCGGCGAGCTGTGCGGTGTACTCCTCGAGGGCGGCCTCGGCCTTGCGCTGGGCCTCGTCGGCCTTCGCGATGTTGCCCTCGATCGCCTCGCCACGCTCATCGAGCATCTTCTGGACGCGCGGCAGCACGTACTTCCAGAAGAAGATCAGGATGATGACGAAGCAGACCGACGACCAGAGGATGTCGTACAGCTCGGGAATGACCGGGCTGTGGGTCTCGCCACCCTCGGTTGCAGCGCTCAGTACTGCATGAAGCACGTTGGCCTCCTCAGTTGCGGCGGGTGGATCAGACGAAGATGAAGTAGGTCGCGATGCCGATGAAGGCGAGCGCCTCGGTGAAGGCGATACCGATCCACATCAGGACCTGGAGGCGACCGGCGAGTTCGGGCTGGCGAGCCACGCCCTCGATGGTCTTGCCGACGACGATGCCCACGCCGATGGCCGGGCCGATGGCTGCGAGGCCGTAGCCGACCGTCGCGATGTTGCCGTTGATCTCAGCGAGAACGGTGGTTGCGTCCACGTTGGGTTTCCTTTCCTAGGGATGTTTCTGGGCGGGTGCCCGGGCTCAGTGCTCTTCGGCGACCGCGAGCTGGATGTAGACCGCGGTGAGAAGGGCGAAGACGTACGCCTGCAGGACGGCGACGAGGATCTCGAACAGCGTGAACACGAGGCCGAAGGCCAGGGTTCCGGCACCGAGGAGGGTCCACCAACCGCCGAGCGAGAAGACGAAGAACTGCGTCGCCGCGAAGAAGAGCACGAGCAGGAGGTGACCGACGATCATGTTCATCATGAGTCGCAGGGTCAGCGTGATCGGGCGGATGATGAAGGTCGAGATCAGCTCGATCGGCGTGACGATGATGTACACCGGCCACGGGACACCCGAGGGGAAGAGGGAGTTCTTGAAGAAGTTCTTGGGGCTCTTCTTGACGCCCGCGTAGATGAAGGTGACGTAGGCGACGATCGCGAGCACCAGCGGCACGCCGATGACCGAGGTGCCGGCGATGTTCAGGCCGGGGATGATGCCCGTCAGGTTCATGAACAGGATCATGAAGAACATCGTCGTGAGGATCGGCAGGAATCGCTTGCCGTCCTTCTTGCCGAGGAGGTCTTCGGCGATATTGACGCGCACCAGGTCGAGACCCATCTCGACGAGGCTCTGGAATCGGCCGGGCACCATGCGCATGCGGCGCGTGCCGAGCCAGAAGACCAGCAGCAGTGCGATGACCGCGACGTAGCGGACGAGCATGATGCGGTTGATCTCGAACGGCGTACCCTCGAAGAACAGCGCTCCAGGGAAGAATTCGTCGATCGACGGCCCGTGGAATTCACCATCGTTGGTTGACATCGGAACCAGAAGGTTCAGAGCGTTAGCTAGCAGCGCTATCTCCTGTTTCGGGGCGTGGAGCTCGGCTCTCGCGACGACGAACATCGGATCGGTTTCACGCACATGCCGAAGCAGGCGTTTACCGGGGGGATCTCCATTACTCTAGCAATACTTCGGGCATCGGACGAATCGCCGTCGAAGTTCGTCCGAGTCGACTTCGACACGATGTCGAAAATCGCGCCGAGACGACTTCGACACCTTGTCGAATATCAGTCGTCGGTCGGTGCCGGAGGCAGTTCGACGTCGCTGACATGCGGCATGCGCGAGGTCGTGATCACGATCACGTCGACGACGAGCGAGGCGATGACGCCCGCGACGAGGCTGAGGAACAGCACGGTCGTGTCGAGCCATGCGGCGTCGCGCAGCAGCACCACGAGCACGATGAAGACGACGAACTTCAGCAGCCACCCGCCGAGCACGATGCCGAAGAACGCGCCGACGAACAGGTCGCTCGAGGCGAACCGGTTGGCGATGAGGATGCTCGCCGCGGTGATGCCCATGAACACGACCGCCATCGCCGTGCCGACGAGCGCACCGGCGAGGCCCTCGCCGCCGGCGAAGACGAACCCGAGCACCGCCGTGACCACGAACAGCGCGGCGGCCACGATGCCGCCGAGGGTGAGGGCGCGCCGCAGCACCGGGTTCGAGGTCGGCGTGCGATCGGCGGAATCAGGTCGTGCGTCGGTCATCAGGCTCCAGTCGTGGGGTCGCCCGATTCTACCGACGGCTCGCTGAGCGGTTGCCGGTCGAGCTCGTCGGCGCGCACGACCTCGTCTGCCACGGGCGTCGCCTCGGCCGCGACGGTGAGGCGCTTGCGGCGCCCGAGCGGCGCGAGCGTCACGATCGCGCAGACGACGAATCCGACGCCGAGCAGGAGGAAGGCCCAGCGCGCGCTGATGCCGAGGTACACCGGGAACACATACGTCATGAGGCATCCGATGGAGGCCACCGCGGTCCACCCGTAGAAGATGAGCACGGCGTTCAGGTGCGAGTGCCCCATGTCGAGCAGGCGGTGGTGCAGGTGCTTGCGGTCGGCCGCGAACGGCGACTTGCCGGCGCGCAGGCGGCGCACCACGGCGAGGCCGAAGTCGAGCAGCGGAATGAGCAGCACGACCACCGGCAGGATGATCGGGATGAACGCCGCGAAGAGCTGGTTGAAGCCCACCCCGGCGGGGTTGAGCTGGCCCGTCACCGCGATGGCCGACGTCGCCATGAGCAGGCCGACGAGCAGCGCCCCCGCGTCGCCCATGAAGAGCTTCGCGGGCCGCCAGTTGAGCGGCAGGAATCCGGCGCAGGCGCCGACGAGGATGATCGCGATCATCGAGGCGAGGTTGAAGTAGTTCGTCGGCGAGGTCTGCTGCACGAGCAGGTAGGTGTAGACGAAGAACACGCCGTTGGAGATGAGCGAGACCCCCGCGACGAGGCCGTCGAGCCCGTCGATGAAGTTGACCGCGTTCATCACGAGCACGATCACGAAGACCGTGAGCGTCGCGAACATCCACGAGGAACCCACGAGGATGCCGCCGATCGGCAGCGACACGATGGAGACGCCCTGCCAGGCGATGAGGCCGGCCGCGATGAACTGGCCCGCGAGCTTCGTGGTCCAGTCGAGGTCCCAGATGTCGTCGGCGACGCCGATGAGCACGATGAGCAGTGCCGCGCCGAGGATCGAGAGCACCTGCGTCGGGTCCTGGAAGATGATCGCGACGTTCGCGAACCGCGTGGGGCCGAGGCTCGAGACGAACCATGCGGCGCCGAACGCCACGAGGATGCCGACGAACATCGCCACGCCGCCGAGCCGGGGGGTCGGCCGGGTGTGCACGTCGCGCTCGCGGATCTTGGGGTACAGCCGGTACTTGAGGCTGAACTTCCAGACGAGATACGAGCCCACGAGGGTCACGAGCGCGGCCACGATGGCGAGCGCGAGGAAGAGGGTCATGAGGCGGCGGCGTCCGTCGCGTCATCGGCGGTCGAAGCGGATGCCTCGGGCTCGGCCGTGCCGGAGGTCGAAGCGGATGCCTCGGGCTCGGCAGCCGGCGTCACGTCGACGGCGACCGGCGCGAGCAGCTCCTCGCCGACGACCTCGGCGATGCGCTCGCGAGAGATGACGCCGGGGCGCACGATGCGGAGCACTCCCCCGTCGGCGGTGAGCGAGGTCGCGTCGACGATGGTCGACGAGGTGTCGCCCGGTCGTTCGCCGATGGCCTCGTAGCCCGTGCCGGCCGGGCCGCCGTCGAGGTAGACGGCGACCGCATCGCCGAGCATCTCGGAAGCCTCGGCCGCGCTGGTGGCCGACGGCATGCCGCTGAGGTTGGCGGAGGAGACGGCGAGCGGGCCGGTCTCGGAGAGCAGCTCGAGCGCGAACCGGTTGTCGGGCATGCGCAGCGCGACGGTGCCGCGGGTCTCGCCGAGGTCCCAGGTGAGCGAGGGCTGCGCATGCAGGATCACCGTGAGCCCGCCGGGCCAGAAGGCGGCCACGAGCTTGCGCACGGGCTCGGGCACCTCGCGGGCGAGCGCGTCGAGCGTGGGGATGCCGGGGATCAGCACGGGCGGAGGCGACGTGCGCTCGCGCCCCTTGGCCTCGAGCAGTCGCGCGACCGCCGCGGCATCGAACGCATCGGCGGCGAGGCCGTACACGGTGTCGGTCGGCAGCACCACGAGCTGGCCGCGGCCGATCGCTCCGCGCGCGAGGCGCATGCCCGTGAGCAGCTGGGATTCGACCGAACAGTCGTAGATGGCAGTCATGACCGCTCGATTCTAGACCAGCGAACCCGGCCGTTCCGGGCCGGTCGAGGCGAGCGGATGCCTCGGGCGGGCGGATTCCTCGGGCGAGACGCCTGCCCGAGGCATCCGCTCGAGGACTCCGCTCGAGGACTCCGCTCGAGGCGGGAACCCGCCGCCTCAGCGGCGACCGGCCTTGCGGCGGAAGAGCCAGGCGCCCCAGACCGCGGCCACGACGATGATCGCGACGCACCACCCGAGGGCCCACCAGGCCTGGTCGCCGAGCGGAGCGTCGGTGAGCAGGGCGCGGATCGTCTCGATGACGGGCGTGATCGGCTGATGCTCGGCGACCGGCTGCAGCCACTCGGGCATCGTGGAGACCGGCACGAACGCACTCGACACGTAGGGCAGGAACAGCAGGATGAAGCCGTAGCCGCTCGCCGCCTCCGGCGTCTTGGCCGCGAGCCCGATCGCCGCGAACAGGTAGGTGATCGCGAGGATGTAGAGCGCGACGATCGCGAAGACGCCGAGCCACTCGAGCGGCGTGGCCGAGGCGCGGAAGCCCACGAGCAGGCCGACCACGATGACCACGGCGGTCGCGACGAGGTTGCGCACGAGGCTCGCGACGACGTGCCCGGTGAGCACGGCGCCGCTGCGGATCGGCATCGTGCGGAACCGGTCGATGACCCCGTTGGTCATGTCGCGCGAGACCGAGACGGCCGTGGAGGCCGAGCCGAACCCCGCGCAGAGCAGGATGATGCCGGGCACGACGTAGTCGACGTAGCCGCCCGACGGGTCGATGGCGTTGCCGAAGATCCACGTGAACATCAGCATGAGCATCACGGGCAGCAGCACCGCCATGAGCATGGTCTCGACGTCGCGCACCGAATGGGTGAAGCTGCGGCCGATGAAGACGCGTTCGGCGGTGAGGGCGCCGAGCCGGGGCCGGAGGGCGGGCGCGGCATCCGCTCGCCCGTGCCGGGCAGTTCCGCCCGCGAGGTCGGTCGCGTGGGTGGTCGTGGTGGTCATCTCGACTCCTGGAGTTCTGGGGCGTCCTGGTGCCCGGTGATCTGGAGGAACACGTCGTCGAGGCTCGGACGACGGATGGCGACGGTCGCACCGTCGGCGGATGCCGCGGAGAGCCGGTCGATCTGCTCGACCGCGCGCCGCAGTCCGTGCACGGTGCCGTCGGTCGGGAGCTCGGCGAGCAGCTCGCCCTCGCCGCCGCGGAGTTCGACGACCTCGCCGCCGACGAGGGACTTGAGCTCGTCGGCGGTGCCCTGCGCGACGATGCGCCCGTGGTCGAGCACCGCGATGCGGTCGGCGAGCAGATCGGCCTCCTCGAGGTACTGCGTGGTGAGGAAGACGGTCGCGCCGCCGTCGGCGAGCGAACGGATGACCCGCCAGAGCTCCTGCCGGCTTCGGGTGTCCAGCCCGGTCGTGGGCTCGTCGAGGAAGACCACCGGCACCTCGACGACGAGGCTCAGCGCGAGGTCGAGGCGACGTCGCATGCCGCCCGAGTACGTGCTCAGGCGCCGCCCCGCGGCATCCGCGAGCCTCGAAGCGCTGCAGGAGCTCGTCGGCCCTGCGCTTGGCCGCGCGCGTCGACAGTCCAGAGAGGCGGCCGAACATGACGAGGTTCTCGAAGCCGGTCAAGACCTCGTCGACCGCCGCGGCCTGGCCGGTGAGGCTGATGCGCCGCTTCACCTCCTCGGGCTTCGCGACGACGTCGAGTCCGGCGACGAGCGCGGTGCCCTCATCGGGCCGCACGAGCGTCGTGAGGATGTTGATCGTCGTGGTCTTGCCCGCGCCGTTCGGCCCGAGCAGGGCGAAGATCGTGCCGGCCTGCACGGCGAGGTCGAGCCCCGCGAGCACGTCGGCGCGACCGAAGCGCTTGCGGAGGCCGCGAGCGTCGATGGCGAGTTGCATGGTTCGCTCCATTCATTCCAGTTCTGCGTATCTTGTAAACTGTGTAGTGCGTCTACGGTTGTTTAAGTAATACACAGTTCTAGACTGAGGTCAACACCGAATGAACGGATGCCGATGAGCGAGCAGAGCCCCGACCCCGAACTGCCGCGCGGCGTCGCGCTCGCCTGGGGCGTCGCCGCCAACCCGCAGCGCGGCCCGAAACGCGAACTGTCGATCGAGCGCATCGTCGACACGGCGATCGAGATCGCCGATGCCGAGGGCCTTGCGGCGGTGTCGATGAGCCGGGTCGCGAGCGCGCTCGGCTTCACGACCATGTCGCTCTACCGCTACGTCACCAGCAAGGACGACCTGATCCTGCTCATGCAGGAGGCCGCGAGCGACATGCCGGTGCCCGACGAGTCGGTCGAACGCGGCTGGCGCGACGGCGTCACGGCATGGGTGCACGGTCTCAGGGCCGGATACGAGGCGCACCCGTGGCTGGTGGACATCCCCGTCTCTGGGGCGCCGATCACGCCGAACGCGCTCATGATCGTCGACTGGTTCCTGCGCGAGGTGCGCGAGCTCCCCCTGAGCGACGGCGAGAAGATGTCGACCCTGCTCATGTTCACGAGCTACGCGCGGGCGACGAGCGCCCAGGACCGCGACATCGCGAGGGCGTCCGCCGCCACCGACCCCGCAGAGGTCACCGGCGAGCGCTACCTCGGCGCGCTCATGGAGTTCGTCACCCCCGAGCGCTTCCCGCACCTCGCGCCGCTCTTCCTCGGGGGCGGCTACGTCGAGGAGAGCAGTGCCGACGCCCCGCCCGGACCGCAGACCGAGGACGACTTCGTCTTCGGTCTGCAGCGCATGCTCGACGGCATCCAGACGTACGTCGCGCAGCACGCCGAGCAGCAGGGCGAGCTCGCTGCGGCCGTCCCGCCTGCGCTGGCGCCCGCGCTCGAACTCCCCCGCGACGCGAAGGTGCGCGAGGCCGCCAAGGCCAGGCGCGAGGCCGAGAAGGCCCTGCGCGAGGCGCAGAAGCGCGAACGCGAGGCGATCAAGCAGGCGCTCGAGCGCGAGAAGCACGCCAAGGAGAAGGAGCGGGCCGCGCACGAGAAGGCCGAGCTCGCGCTCGAGAAGGCACGGCTCGCACGGGAGAAGGCCGCACGCGCGAAGTAGACCGGTCGCTCAGCGCGCGCCGCACGCTCGATGCCGAGCCCGGCGCTCAGCTCAGCGCACCGCGGTCGTCGCCCGATCCCGCATCGTCAGGTCGCGGTGGTGCGCCACGGTGCGCCACCCGTCGGCCGCCAGCAGCTCGGCGACCTGCGCCGACTGGGTCTCGAAATGTTCGATCACGAGCGTGCCGCCCGGTCGCAGCAGCGCGAGCGCCCTCGTCGAGAGCGCCCGGATCACGTCGAGGCCGTCGTCGCCGCCGTAGAGCGCCACGACCGGGTCGTGCAGGTGCACCTCGGGGTCCGCCGGAATGGCCGACGCCGGCACGTACGGCGGATTCGACACGACAACCGAGACCCGCCCGTCGAGCTCGGGCAGCGCATCGGCCAGGTCGCCCTCGACGAGCGTCACCTCTGCGCCGGTCTGCTCGACGTTGCGGCGGGCCCACGCCATCGCCTCGGGCGAGAGCTCGACCCCGTACACCCGCGCATGCGGCACCTCGGTCGCCAGGGCGAGCGCGATCGCGCCGCTGCCCGTGCCGAGGTCGACCGCGATCGGCTCCGCATCGGGCATCGCGCGCAGCGCCTCGATCGCGAGTTCGGCGACCCCCTCGGTCTCGGGCCGCGGCACGAGCACGCCCGGCCCCACGAGCAGCTCGAGGTTGCGGAACGGCGCGCGCCCCGTGATGTGCTGCAGGGGCTCCCGCGCGACCCTTCGGGTGACGAGCGAGGCCAGCTCCGCGGCATCCGCCTCGGTGACCTCGTCGCCCATGACGACCCTGGCCTGCACACCGCCTCGCGAGAGTCCGAGCACGTGTCCGAGGAGCAGGTCGGCGTCGACCTCGGCGTCGGGGACGCCCGCCTGAGCCAGCCGGGAGACCGCCTCACCCCTGACCGCCCTGATCGATCGATCGGCGTCGGCCCGCGGCATCCGTGCATCCATGAAATGGAATGTAATGCACGTGACCGGGAAGACGCCCGGTCATAGGCTGGCCGGGGCACCCCGCCCCTGTACCCGCATCCCGAGAGGAAGCCCCATGGCCCAGATCTTCGACAACATCACCGAGGCCTTCGGTCGCACGCCCCTCGTGCGCCTGAACCGCATCACCGAGGGTGCGGGCGCCACCGTGCTCGCGAAGCTCGAGTTCTACAACCCCTCCGCGAGCGTCAAGGACCGCCTCGGCGTCGGCATCGTCGACGCCGCCGAGGCGTCGGGCGCCCTCCAGCCGGGCGGCACCATCGTCGAGGGCACCAGCGGCAACACCGGCATCGCGCTCGCGCTCATCGGCGCCGCACGCGGCTACAAGGTGATCCTCGCGATGCCCGAGACCATGTCGAAGGAGCGCAAGTCGCTGCTGAAGGCCTACGGCGCCGAGCTCGTGCTCACGCCCGGCTCCGAGGGCATGAAGGGCGCCGTCGCCAAGGCCGCGGAGATCGCGGCCACGACCCCCGGCGCGGTGCTCGCCCGCCAGTTCGAGAACCAGGCCAACGTCGAGATCCACCGCCGCACCACCGCCGAAGAGGTCTGGGCCGACACCGACGGCGGCGTCGACATCTTCATCGCCGGCATCGGCACGGGCGGCACCATCTCGGGCGTCGGCCAGGTGCTCAAGGAGCGCAAGCCCGAGGTGCAGGTCATCGCCGTCGAGCCCGCCGAGTCGCCGATCCTCAACGGCGGGGCCCCCGGCCCCCACAAGATCCAGGGCATCGGGGCGAACTTCGTGCCCGACGTGCTCGACCGCGACGTCTACGACGAGGTCATCGACGTCAACATCGACCAGGCGGTCGCCACGGCACGCCGCCTCGGCACCGAAGAGGGCGTTCTCGGCGGCATCTCGTCGGGCGCCACCGTGTACGCCGCGCTCGAGGTCGCCAAGCGCCCCGAGAACGCCGGCAAGACCATCGTCGTCATCGTCGCCAGCTACGGCGAGCGCTACCTGTCGACGGTGCTGTACGAAGGTCTGCTTGACTGACCGGGTGAGCATCTTCTCCCGCCTGAAGGAAGACCTCGCGACCGCCCGTGCGCACGACCCAGCCGCACGCAGCGATCTCGAGGTCTTCCTCGTGTACTCGGGCCTGCACGCGGTCTGGGCCTCGCGGCTCACGCACCGCCTCTGGGTCGCCGGGCTCCGGTTCCCCGCCCGCGTGATCTCGCAGCTGACGAGGTTCCTGACCGGCATCGAGATCCACCCCGGCGCCACGATCGGCCGGCGCTTCTTCATCGACCACGGCATGGGCGTGGTCATCGGCGAGACCGCCGTCATCGGCGACGACGTCATGCTCTACCACGGCGTCACCCTCGGCGGAAAGGCGCCGCGGCACACGCCGCCGGGCACCAAGCGGCACCCGACCCTCGGCGACGGCGTCACGATCGGTGCGGGCGCCAAGGTGCTCGGCGACATCACGATCGGCGCCGGGAGCGCCGTCGGCGCCAACGCCGTCGTCACGAAGAGCGCGCCGGCGCATTCCCTGCTCGTCGGCGTGCCGGCCACGCCGCGGCCGCTGTCCGACGCGGCGGCCGACGCCTCGCGCGGCATCCACGACTGGCACATCTGAGCAGGCGGCGCGGTCATCGGTCATCGCCGACATGCAAGAAGAGCGGATGCCGCGGCATCCGCTCTTCTCGTGTCCGCGTCGCTTCGGCTTGGCCGCCCGCGCCCCGTCGTCTGCTCAGGCGTCGCCGTGGCCGGCGAGCTGCGCCTCTTCGTCGGCCTGGATCGCGGACTCGATGAGCGGGTCGAGCGCGCCGTTCATGACCTGGTCGAGGTTGTACGCCTTGTAGCCGGTGCGGTGATCGGCGATGCGGTTCTCGGGGAAGTTGTACGTTCGGATGCGCTCGGAGCGGTCCATCGACCGGATCTGCGACTTGCGGGCGTCGGATGCCGCGGCGTCGAGCTCCTCCTGCTGGCGCGCGAGGATGCGGGCGCGGAGCACGCGCATCGCCGCCTCGCGGTTCTGCAGCTGCGACTTCTCGTTCTGCATCGACACCACGATGCCCGTGGGCAGGTGGGTGATGCGCACCGCGGAGTCGGTCGTGTTGACCGACTGGCCGCCGGGCCCCGAGGAGCGGTAGACGTCGATCTTGAGGTCGTTCTGGTTGATGTCGACCTCTTCGGGCTCGTCGACCTCGGGGAAGACGAGCACGCCCGTCGTGGAGGTGTGGATGCGCCCCTGCGTCTCGGTCACCGGCACGCGCTGCACGCGGTGCACGCCGCCCTCGTACTTCAGATGCGCCCAGACGCCCTGCGAGGGGTCGGTCGCATTGGACTTGATCGCCACCTGCACGTCTTTGTAGCCGCCCAGGTCGGACTCGTTCTGGTCGAGGAGCTCGACCTTCCAACCCTTGGACTGCGCGTACTGCATGTACATGCGCAGGAGATCGCCGGCGAAGAGCGCGCTCTCGGCGCCGCCCTCGCCGCCCTTGATCTCCATGATCACGTCGCGGCCGTCGTCGGGGTCGCGCGGGATCAGGAGCCGTCGGAGCTTCTCCTGCGCCTGCGCGAGCCCCTCCTCGAGTGAGGGGACCTCCTCGGCGAACGCCGCGTCCTCCTTCGCCAGCTCACGGGCCGCCGCCAGGTCGTCCTGCGCCTCGTGCCAGGCCGCGTTCGCGGCGACGATGCGGCTGAGCTCGGCGTAGCGCCGGTTCACCTTCTTCGCGCGCGCGGCGTCGGCGTGCAGCGCCGGGTCGGCGAGCGCCTCCTGGAGCTCGCCGTGCTCGACGAGCATGGCCTGGACGGATTCGAACACGCGAACCTCAGCGGTGGTCGTTGTCGTGCGCGTGCGACGAGCCGTGGCCGTTCGCACCCACCGGCATCGACTTCTGCATGAGCATCAGGAACTCGACGTTGGACTGCGTCTCTTTCAAGCGACCCAGCACGGCCTCGAGCGCCGGCTGCTGGTCGAGGCCCGCAAGGGCACGACGCAGCTTCCAGGTGATCTTGACCTCGTCGGGCGAGAGCAGCATCTCTTCGCGACGCGTCGACGACGCGTTGACGTCGACCGCCGGGAAGATGCGCTTGTCGGCGAGCTGGCGGGAGAGGCGCAGCTCGGAGTTGCCGGTGCCCTTGAACTCCTCGAAGATGACCTCGTCCATCTTGGACCCGGTCTCGACGAGCGCGGTCGCGAGGATCGTGAGCGAGCCGCCGTTCTCGATGTTGCGCGCGGCGCCGAAGAAGCGCTTCGGCGGGTAGAGCGCCGAGGCATCGACACCGCCCGAGAGGATGCGACCCGAGGTCGGCGCGGCGAGGTTGTACGCACGGCCGAGGCGGGTGATCGAGTCGAGCAGCACGACGACGTCGTGGCCGAGCTCGACGAGGCGCTTCGCGCGCTCGATGGCGAGCTCGGCGACCGTCGTGTGGTCTTCGGCCGGACGGTCGAAGGTCGAGGCGATGACCTCGCCCTTCACCGTGCGCTGCATGTCGGTGACCTCTTCGGGGCGCTCGTCGACGAGCACGACCATGAGGTGGACCTCGGGGTTGTTGATCGAGATGGCGTTCGCGATCTGCTGCAGCACGATCGTCTTGCCCGCCTTCGGGGGCGCGACGATGAGGCCGCGCTGGCCCTTGCCGATGGGCGCGACGAGGTCGATGATGCGCTGCGTGAGCTTGGTGGGCTCGGTCTCGAGGCGCAGGCGCTCCTGCGGGTAGAGCGGCGTGAGCTTCTGGAACTCGACGCGCGCGCCCGACTCCTCGATGGTCTGGCCGTTGACGGAGTCGACCTTGACGAGGGCGTTGTACTTCTGACGGCTGTTCGACTCGGAGTCGCGCGGCTGCTTGATCGAGCCGACGACCGCGTCGCCCTTGCGCAGGTGGTACTTCTTCACCTGGCCGAGCGAGACGTAGACGTCGCTCGGGCCCGGGAGGTAGCCAGTGGTGCGCACGAAGGCGTAGTTGTCGAGCACGTCGAGGATGCCCGCGATGGGGATGAGCACGTCGTCGTCGAGGATCTCGGGCTCGAGCTCGTCGCCGCCCGTCTGGCCGCGGCGCTTGCGGTCGCGGTAGCGGTTGCGACGCCCGCCCTCGCCGTCGACGAGCTGCTGCTCGGCGCGGTCGCGGTTCTGATCACGGTTCTGGCGGTTGCCCTCGCCCTGCTGCTTGGGCTCGGCGCCATCGGCCTGGCGGTCGCCGCGCTCGGCGTTCTGGCGGTCGCCGTTCTGGCGCTCGCGGCCTTGGCGTGCTGCCTGGTCGTCGCCCTTGCGGGCCTCGCCCTTGGGTGCACGCTCGGCGTTGCCGCCGGCCTGCGCGCCCTGGGCGTCGCCGGACTTCTGGTCGTCGGCCGAGCGCTCTGCGCGCTCGCGCTCGCCGCCACGGCGACCGCGGTTGCGGCTGCGGCCCTGGCGGGGCTGCTCGGCGGACGCGTCGCCGTCGGACTCGCCTTCGGCGGTCTTCGGGGTGCGACCGGCCTCGCCGGTCGCGGCCGCGAGCTCTTCGCGCACGGCGGCACGGGCCGCCTCGCGGGCGTCGTCGGACTCGACGGGCGCCACGGTGGACGCCTCGACCGCGGGGGCCTCGGCCGCGGGCGCCTCGGCCGCGGGCGCCTCGGCCGCGGGCACGAGGTCGATGCCGCTTGCGGCGCCGTTGGCGTGCAGGGTGGCGGTCGTGCTCGCGCTCGTGGCGCGACGCGGCTGGCGACGCTGACGCGCCGGGGCAGCGGGCGCCTCGGCCGCGGGCTCGGCGACGACGGGCTCGGCAGGCTGCTCGGCGACGGGCGCCTCGGCCTCGACGGCGGGCGCCTCAGGAGCGACGACGGATGCCTCGGCCGCGTCGGCCGGGGCGTCGCCGGCGGCGGCCTCGGCGTTCAGGCCCTCCTGGTGGGCCGAGATCAGGTCGACGAGCTCGCCCTTGCGGCGCTTGGAGCCGCCGGGGATGCCGAGCGAGGCGGCGAGCTCCTGGAGCTCGGCGACCTTCAGGGTCGAGAGTCGGGTGCGGTTCGCCACGCCTGCTTCGGCGTGGTCGGTTGCGTTGGTCACTTGGGTATGTTCCTTTCCCCCGGTGGCAAGAGCTGCCGACCCAGGAGAGCTGGTCGTTGACACGTCGCAGGTCATGCGCGGAGCGCAGACGTGCGCGAGAACGAGAGCAAGGGATTGCTGGGAATTGCACGATGCGACGATGGACGCGAACAGTGCGTCACTCGTCGGGTGCCCTTCAATGCTATCACCCGAAGGGCCATGCGCCGATTCGCGACCCGCCCTGTGGAGAATGGGTCGCGCCCGGCATCGGTCAGTCGGCCACGGGGGTGACCGTCGCGCCCAGGAAGTCGACCGCGAGCGGCAACGGCTGCCACGCGGTCTCGGCCGCGCGCTCGACGAGGCGGATGGCCTCGGCCCGCTCGCTCGGGTCGCTCGAGAGCACGAGGATCGACGGGCCCGCGCCCGAGACGACGGCCGGATGCCCCGCCGCGCGCAGTTCGCGGATGAGACGGTCGGTCTCGGGCATGGCCTGCGCGCGGTAGTTCTGGTGCAGCTTGTCTTCGGTGGCCTGCAGCAGCAGCTCGGGGCTCTGGATGAGCGCCGCGACGAGCAGGGCGGAGCGGGAGACGTTGAAGACCGCGTCTTCATGCGGCACCGACTCGGGCTGCAGCGATCTCGCCAGGGCCGTCGACATCTCATGCTCGGGCACGAGCACGAGCGGCGACACACCCCGGTGCACGATGAGCTTCTTGTGCCGGGGGCCCTCGGGCGTGACCCACGCGATCGTCAGCCCGCCGAACAGCGCTGGGGCGACGTTGTCGGGATGCCCCTCGAGCTCGGTGGCGAGCTCGAGCAGCTCGTCGGCGCTGAAGTCGACGATGCCCTCGAGCAGCCCGGCTGCCGCGATGACGCCGGCGACGATCGCGGCGCCGGAGGAACCGAGGCCGCGACCGTGCGGGATGCTGTTGCGGGCGACGAGCCGGATCGAGGGCAGGTCGACGCCCGCGTGCGCGAACGTGTGCGCCATGGCGCGCACGACGAGATGCGATGCGTCGAGCGGCACCTCGCCCTCGCCGACGCCGTGCACCGTGATCTCGTGAGCCGCGGCATCGGTCGCCTCGACCTCGAGGTCGTCGTAGAGCGCGAGCGCGAGGCCGAGCGTGTCGAAGCCGGGGCCGAGGTTCGCACTGGTCGCGGGCACCTTGACGTGCACGCGACGACCGACGACGGTGCGCACGCCCTCGTCGGGCGCGAGAGCGGCGTCGTTCATGAGGTGAGCCCGAGCACCGCGGCGATCTGGGCCGTGTCGACGGGGACGATCGTCGGCTGCACGTCGGAGCCGTCGGCCGTGCGGAGCGCCCACTGGGGGTCCTTCAGGCCGTGGCCGGTGACCGTGAGCACGACGCGGGCGCCCGCCGGGATCGCGCCGGCCTCGGATCGCTCGAGGAGCCCGGCGACCGAGATGGCCGACGCCGGCTCCACGAAGATGCCGACCTCGGCCGACAGGATGCGCTGCGCCTCGAGGATCAAGCCGTCGTCGATCGCGCCGAAGTAGCCGTCGGTCTCGTCGCGCGCCTCGAGCGCCAGCTGCCACGAGGCCGGGTTGCCGATGCGGATGGCGCTCGCGATGGTCTCGGGGTTCTTCACCGGCTCGCCGCGCACGATGGGCGCCGACCCGGAGGCCTGGAACCCGAACATGCGGGGGATGCGCGTGCTGTTGCCCGCCGCGAGGTCTTCGCGGTAGCCGCGCGTGTACGCGGTGTAGTTGCCGGCGTTGCCGACCGGGATGAAGTGGAAGTCGGGTGCGTCGCCGTGCGCCTCGACGATCTCGAACGCCGCGGTCTTCTGCCCCTCGATGCGGTCGTTGTTGACCGAGTTCACGAGGTGCACCGCGTAGTTCTCGGCGAGGTCGCGCGCGATGTCGAGGCAGTCGTCGAAGTTGCCCTGCACCTGGATCAGCTCGCCGTTGTGGGCGATCGCCTGGCTCAGCTTGCCCATGGCGATCTTGCCCTCTGGCACGAGCACGGCGGCCTTGATGCCGGCGTGGGTCGCGTAGGCGGCGGCCGAGGCCGACGTGTTGCCGGTCGACGCGCAGATGACGACCTTCGCGCCGCGCTCGACGGCCTTCGTCACGGCCATGGTCATGCCGCGGTCCTTGAAGGAGCCGGTCGGGTTCATGCCCTCGTACTTCACCCACACGTCGGCGCCCGTCCGGCGCGAGAGCGCCGGTGCGGGCAGGAGCGGCGTGCCACCCTCGCCGAGCGTGACGACCGGCGTGGCGTCGGTGACGTCGAGCCGGTCGGCGTATTCGCGGATGACGCCCCGCCATTGGCGGGACGTGGCCTTGGGGGTGGGCTGGTTCACATTGCTCCTTCGAATCGGAGGACGGACGCGACGGATACGACGACGGGGTTCTCGGCGAGGGAGGCGACGGTCGCGGCGAGCGCGGACTCCGTCGCCTCGTGCGTTCCGATCACCAGCGTAGCCCGCCGGGACTGCTCGCTCACGGTCTGCTGAAGACGCTCGACCGAGACGTCGTGCTCGGCGAACACATGCGCGATGCGCTCGAGCACGCCGGGTTCGTCGGCGACCTCGAGCGTGATCGCGTACCGCGTGGTGATGCGGCCGATCTCGAGCATCGGCAGCTCGGCGTGGGTGGACTCGGCGGTTCCGGGTCCGCCGACGACGTGGCGGCGCGCGATGGCGACGAGGTCGCCGAGCACGGCCGAGGCGGTCTGCACTCCCCCGGCGCCGGCGCCGTAGAACATCAGCGGGCCGGCGGCGGATGCCTCGACGAAGACGGCGTTGTTCGCGCCGCGCACGGCGCCCAGCGGGTGCTCCCGCGGGACGAGCGCCGGGTAGACGCGGGCGGACACGCCCTCTTCCCCGGTCTCGCGGTCGACGAGCCGCTCGCAGATGGCGAGGAGCTTCACGACGAAGCCGGCGCGACGCGCGGACTCGACCTGCTCGGCGGTGACCGAGGTGATGCCCTCGCGGTGCACGGCCTCGACCGGGACGCTCGTGTGGAAGGCGATGCTCGCGAGGATGGCGGCCTTCTGCGCGGCGTCGTAGCCGCCGATGTCGGCCGTCGGGTCGGCCTCGGCGTAGCCGAGCTCGGTCGCGGTGGCGAGGGCGTCCTCGAGCGAGGCCCCTGTGGTGTCCATGCGGTCGAGGATGAAGTTCGTCGTGCCGTTCACGATGCCGAGGATGCGCTCGATGCGGTCGCCCGCGAGGCTCTCGCGCAAGGGCCGGATGATCGGGATGGCGCCGGCGACCGCGGCCTCGTAGGAGAGTTGAGCGCCCACCTGCTCGGCGGCGGCGTAGAGCTCGGGCCCGTGCGTGGCGAGCAGCGCCTTGTTGCCGGTGACGACGTCGGCGCCGGCGGCGATGGCCTTCAGCACGAGCGTGCGCGCGGGTTCGAGGCCGCCCATGAGCTCGATCACGATGTCGGAGCCGATGATGAGCTCGTCGGCGTCGGTCGTCAGCAGTTCGCGCGGCAGGTCGACGTCGCGCTTCGCGTCGAGGTCGCGGACGGCGATGCCCACGAGTTCGATGCGGGCGCCGATGCGCTGGGCGAGCTCGTCGCCGTGCTCGAGCAGGAGCCGGGCGACCTGGGAGCCGACGGACCCGGCCCCGAGCAGGCCGACCCGGATGGAGCGGTACTCGATCATTCGGTGGTTCCTCCGGAGGGGTTGGTTGCGGCGCGCGGCCGGACGCCGGCGTCGCGGGCGAGCAGGTCGTCGATGGTCTCGCCGTGCACGATGACCCGGGCGGCGCCGTCGCGGACCGCGACGACGGCCGGGCGGGGCACGTGGTTGTAGTTGCTCGCGAGCGACCAGCAGTACGCGCCGGTGGCCGCGACGGCGACGAGGTCGCCCGGGGCGACGTCGTGCGGCAGGTAGTCGGCGTCGACGACGATGTCGCCGGACTCGCAGTGTTTGCCGGCGACCCGCACGAGCGCCGCGGGCTCGTCGGAGACGCGGCCCGCGAGTCGCACGGTGTAGTCGGCGCCGTACAGCGCCGTTCGCGCGTTGTCGCTCATGCCGCCGTCGACGGAGACGTAATGCCGCCAGCCCCACTCGGTCGGCACGGGCTTGACGGTGCCGACGGTGTAGAGGGTCACCCCCGCCGGGCCGACGATCGAGCGGCCGGGTTCGAACGCGAGCTTGGGCACCGGCACGCCGTGATCGCGGCAGGCGCGCGCGACGGCGTCGGCGATGCCCAGCGAGATCTGCTCGATGGGAGCCGGCTCGTCGACCGAGGTGTAGGCGATGCCGAACCCGCCGCCGAGGTTGAGTTCGGGCACGGGCGCCGTGCGCGCGAGTTCGGCGTGGGCGGCCAGCAGGCGCTCGGCCGATTCGGCGAACCCGGCGGAGTCGAAGATCTGCGAGCCGATGTGGCAGTGCAGCCCGAGGAACTCGAGCGAGGCGTGCGAGCGGATGCGCGTGCCGAGTTCGACGGCACGGTCGAGCGAGACGCCGAACTTCTGGTCTTCGTGGGCGGTGGCGAGGAACTCGTGCGTCGAGGCGTGCACGCCGCTGTTGACCCTGAGGCGCACGCGCTGCACGCGGCCCGCCCGGGCCGCGGCCTGCGCGACGCGCTCGATCTCGATCTCGGAGTCGATGATGATCGCCCCGACGCCGGCCTGCACGGCCCGCTCGATCTCGTCGACCGACTTGTTGTTGCCGTGGAACCCGAGCCGTGCGGGATCGGCTCCGGCGGCGAGCGCGATCGCGAGTTCGCCGCCGCTGCAGACGTCGACCGCGAGCCCCTCCGCGGTGACCCAGCGCACGATCTCGGTGGAGAGGAAGGCCTTGCCGGCGTAGTACACGGTGACCGAGGTTCCCGCGGATGCCGCGGCCGCCTCGAATGCGGCCAGGAATCGTCGGGCGCGGGCACGGACGTCGGCCTCGTCGACCACGTAGAGCGGGGTGCCGAACCGCTCGGCGAGTGCCGTGAGGGCGAGTCCGCCGATCTCGATGGCCCCGACCTCGTCGCGGCGGGCGCCAGCGGGCCAGACCTGCTCGGCGAGGGCGTTGGCGTCGGCGGGCGCGTGCAGCCACGAGGGGACGGCGGTGGTCGTTGCCACGGGGAACCTCTGGGGACGGGGCGGATCTCGAGCTTCGCTCACGGCGAGCGAATCCGGATGCGATTCGGTGGAGCCTGCAGCGCGCAGCCCTTGTGGGGCGGCCTGCCCGCGAGTCTACCGAGCGGGATCGCGGTGGCCGAATCGATGACGTCGCACGCGACGACGGGTCGCTACTGCGCGTCGCAGGTGCCGAGCGTGCGCAGCGACGCCTCGTCGAACGGCACGTCGGTCGCCACGAACGCGACCTGCGCGTGACCCGACGTGACGGCGATGTCGTCGACCAGCAGCCCTTGCGGCAGGTACTTCGCCACGCAGACCTCGACCTGCGCGTCGCCGAGCACCTGCTGCGCGAGCCCGCCGAGGTCGAGGTCGTTGCCGCCCGCCGAGAGCTCGACGCCGACCGGCGTCAGCAGCACGCTCGTGCCGGCGGCCTCGGCCGATGCCGTGATGGATGCGCTCAGTTGGAGGCCGAGCAACTCGAACGGCATGCGGTAGCCGAGCGTGCCGTCGCCGAGCGTGATCGCACCGTCCACGCCGGGCACGTCGACGAGCGCGTTGAGGGATGCCTCGTCGATGTCGACCGTGCCGGTGACGCGGTCGATCGTGCCGCCCTGCTGCACGGGAACGCCCTGGGCGAGCAGGTGCACGTCGAGGGGGTTGCCGTCGACCTCGAGCGCCGGCGCGTCGAGGGAGACCTCCTTCAGCGAACCGGTGACGAGCTGCGCGAGCACCGAGAACCCGCCGATGTGCACGGTGACCTCGCCGTCGACGCGGTCGGGCAGGTTCTGCTCGGTCTGCTCGACGATGTGCTGCTCGAGCAGCGACCTCGTGACGAGGTCGGCGACGACGAGCACGGCGGCCAGCGCGACCGCGCAGGTGAGCACGATGATCCACGGCGCCGCGCGGCGCCGCTTGCGGGGCTCCTCGCCCACGACGGGCGCGACCGGTTCGCCGGGGAGCGGCTCGATCACCTCGGTGCCACGGACGTCGTCGAGCACGGCCGTCTGCGCGAGCTCCTCGTCGGGCACCCGGTCGGTCGGCTCGGTCGCCTCGGACGGGGTCGACGGCTCGGGCGGAGTCTGCTCTGCGGCATCCGTGCGCTCATCGCGGTTCTCGTCGGGCGGTGTGCTCACTGATGCCTCCGTGCTGTCGTGGTCGCGGTGCTCGCCCTGCCGGTGGCCGCGGCTCGGGTCACATGCGCTCGGGCGCCGAGACGCCGAGCAGGTCGAGGCCGTTGCGCAGCACCTGACCGGTGGCGTCGTTCAGGTGCAGGCGCGTGCGGTGCAGGTCGCCGACGGGCTCCTCGCCGAGCGGCAGCACCCGGCAGTTGTCGTACCAGCGGTGGTAGAGGCCCGCGAGCTCTTCGATGTAGCGCGCGACGCGGTGCGGCTCGCGCAGCTCGGCGGACTGGGCCACGATGCGCGGGAACTCCTGCAGCGCGCCGAGCAGCGCCGACTCGGTCTCGTGCACCAGCAGCTCGGGTGCGAAGCCCGAGCGGTCGACGCCGACGGATGCCGCGTTGCGGTCGACGGCGCAGGTGCGGGCATGCGCGTACTGCACGTAGAAGACGGGGTTGTCGTTCGTGCGACGCGTGAGGATCTCTGGGTCGATCGTGAGCGGCGAGTCGGCCGGGTAGCGCGCCAGCGTGTACCGCAGCGCGTCGGTGCCGAGCCAGGCCTGCAGGTCGTCGAGCTCGATGATGTTGCCGGCGCGCTTGGAGAGCTTCGCGCCGTTGATCGACACGAGCTGGCCGATGAGCACCTCGATGTCGCGCTCGGGGTCGTCGCCCGCCGCACCCGCGAGCGCCCTGAGGCGGTGCACGTAGCCGTGGTGGTCGGCGCCGAGCAGGTAGATCTTGTGGCCGAAGCCGCGATCGCCCTTGTCGAGGTAGTAGGCGGCGTCGGCCGCGAAGTACGTGTAGACGCCGTTGCCGCGACGGATGACCCGGTCCTTGTCGTCGCCGAAGTCGGTCGTGCGCACCCACACCGCGTCGTCTTCGTCGTAGACGTGCCCCTGCGCGCGCAGGCGCTCGACGGCCGTGTCGACGTCGGAGAGCCCGTCGTCGTTCTTCGCGTGCAGGCGGCGCTCGCTGGTCCAGACGTCGAAGTGCACGTTGAAGCGCTCGAGCGAGTCGCGGATCTCGCCGAGCTGCAGCTCGTAGGCGATCTCCTTCGCGGTGTGCAGCGCGATGTCGTCGGCGAGCGCGAGCAGGTTGGGCTCGCGCTCGAGCACGCGCGTCGCGAGGTCGGCGATGTAGCTGCCGGGGTAGCCGCCCTCTGGCGTGGGCTCTCCCTTGGCCGCGGCGAGCACCGAGAGGCCGAAGTTGTCCATCTGGTTGCCGGCGTCGTTGATGTAGTACTCGTTCGCGACGTCGGCGCCCGCGGCGCGGAGCACCCTCGAGATGGCGTCGCCGAGCGCCGCCCACCGCGTGTGCCCGATGTGCAGCGGGCCGGTGGGGTTGGCCGACACGAACTCGAGGTTGATGTGCTCGCCGGCGAGCTTGTCGCTGCGACCGTACGCCGCGCCGGCGTCGACGATGGCCTTCGCGAGCGCGCCCGCCGCGGCGGCGTCGAGCCGCACGTTGATGAAGCCGGGGCCGGCGACCTCGGCGCTCGTGACGCCGGCGACCGCGGCAAGGCCCTCGGCGAGCTCGGTCGCGATGGCGCGGGGGTTCGAGCCGAGCGGCTTGGCCAGGCGCATCGCGATGTTCGAGGCCCAGTCGCCGTGGTCGCGGTTCTTCGGCCGCTCGAGCACGATCTGCTCGGGGGCGAGTTCGAGCGAGACCTCGTCGCCGGCGCGTCGACGTCGCTCGACCATGGCGGTCACGAGGTCGAACAGAGCGCGGGAGAGATCGTCGGGAGTCACCCACAGATCCTATCGTTCGACGTTGATAGGGTCTGTCCATGTCCCGCCCCGTGATGCCCGGCACCGGCCGCCCGTTCCGCCCCGTCCTCGCCTCCGTGCTCCTCGTCGCGGCATCCGCCGTCCTGCTGAGCGCATGCAGCGCGGGCGACCCGCAGGCGACCTCGACCACGCCTGCGTCGGGCACCCCCGGCGCGACGGCGCCCGGCGCGACCGATGGCGCATCGGGGGGCGGTTCCGAGGGCGAGGAGCCCGAGCCGAGCGAGTCCGCCGAACCGCCGATCCCGTTCGAGATCGCATGCGACGCCCTCCTCACAGCCGACCAGGCCTACGCCTTCAACCCGAACTTCGGCGCGGACCCCGCGTACGAACCCGCCGCGCGCACCGTCGTCGCCCTCGTCGACGAGCACGAGGGCACGTCGTGCGGCTACCTCAACCAGACGAGCGGCGAGGTCATCGAGATCGGCGTCGCGACGCCGACCGAGGCGGCCGGCACGACCCTCGCCAACGAGGCGGCGTCCACGAGCACCGCGGTGCCGACGTACGGCACGCCGCCGGAGGTCAGCGGCTACTTCACGCGCTCCGGCGAGCACGGCCAGGTGCAGGTCTTCTCCGGCCCCTACTGGGTCGTCATCGATTCCACCGTGATCTTCGAGCCGGGCGACGCGCAGACCCTCGTCGCCGACGTGCTCGCCAACCTGCCCGCGAGCTGACGAGGAGATCACCATGGCGGCGACCAACACCCCGGGCACACCGTCGTGGCTCGGCGCGGTCAACGATCGCGCCGGGCTCGCCGTGCTGCTCGATCACGGACCGCTGACGCGGAACCGCATCTGCGAGCTCGTCGGCGTGTCCAAGCCAACCGCGTCGCAGATGATGAGCCGCCTGCTCCAGGCCGGGTTCATCGAGGAGCAGGGCCTGCTGGCCGGGGCGGCCGGGCGGGCGGCGGTCGTGTACGCGGCCCGGGTCGACCGCCGCGTGGGCGTCGCACTCGACCTCGACGCGTTCGAGCTCAGGGCCACGGTCGTCGACGCCGCGAGCACCGATCGGCCGGTCGTGCGCCTCACGCTGCCGCGCGACCCCACCGCCCGCTCGGCCGTCGAAGAGGTGCGTCGCGCCATCGACGAGGCGAGCGCGGCCGCCGGCACCGAGGCCGACGCGGTGCGCACGGTGTGCCTCGGCATCCCGGGCTACGTCGACCCGGGTGCGAGCGGCGAGCTCTTCAGCGAGACGCTGCCCGGCTGGCCGGTGCGGCACCTGCGCACGATCCTCGAGGACGACCTCGGCCGCACGGTGCTCATCGAGAACGACGTGAACCTCGCCGCGCTCGCCGAGCGCGAGGGCGGCGCCGCCGTGGGGCGCGACGTGTTCGCCCTGCTCTGGCTCGGCAACGGCGTCGGCGCCTCGTTCGACGTCGCAGGCGACCTGCACCGCGGCTCGTTCGGCGGCGCGGGCGAGATCGGCTTCCTGCCGGTCTCGAGCGAGGCGAACGCGATCGATCCGGCGGCGCGCACCGTACAAGACCTGGTGGGCGGCCGCGCGGTCGCGCTCCTCGCCCGACGGCACGGCATCGACGCCGACGGATTCCACACCGCGCGCGCCGCGCTGGCCGGGCCGGCGGCAGAGGGCGCCCGACGACGCGTGTTCGAGGACCTCGCCGAGCGCGTCGCGCATATCGCCCTGCCCGTGATCGCGACGCTCGACCCGGGCCTCGTGGTGCTCGCGGGGCCCACCGCCGACCTCGGCGGACCGGAGTTCGCGCAGGCGGTCGGCTCCGGCATCCGTCGCATCAGCCGCTGGTATCCCGAGGTGCTGGCCACCTCGGTGCACGGCGACGCCGTGCTCCGCGGGGCGAGGAGCCTGCTCGCCAATCGGGTGCGCGAGGAACTGCTCGATTCGGTCGCCGCCGTCGGGCGGGCCTGACGGGCGGTGCCCGCCTCCCGGGGTCTGGTTCCGGCCCGCCGGGGCCGGGGTTCCGGCCTCCCGGGGTCGGAACGACACCGCGATCGGTGCTATCGTTGCTGGCTGTGCGCCTCCGTAGCTCAGGGGATAGAGCGCCGGTTTCCGGTACCGTAGGTCGGGGGTTCGAATCCCTCCGGGGGCACAGAATCCAGTCGGCGACGACTGCCGGGCGGCCGTTCGCGGCGGCCCGGTGCCGATACCCCCAGGTGGCGACACCCCAACGAAACGCGACGCCCGTTCGTCTCTTCCTATGACGGCGGACCGACCGCCGTCGGGAGGAGCCGCGCTTGGCCCGGTCATGGGATGACGTCGCGACGCAGCTCGTCGCGGAACGCGGCGATGCGCTCACGCGCTACGCGTACCTGCTCACGGGCGACGCCGACGACGCCGCCGACCTCGTGCAGGACGCCCTGGTGCGCACGTTCGGCAGCCCGCGATTCCAGCTCACGCTCCCGCGGGCGGAGGCCTACGTGCGACGCGCGATCCTGAACGCGGTCATCGACCGGTCCCGCCGTGGCGCCACGTGGCGCCGGGTGCGCCACCTCGCCGTGGCCCCGGCCGTCGCCGACGTGCCGCAGGACCGGAGCGACGCGCGCATCGACCTCATGCGCCGCGTGCGCTCGCTCGCGCCCCGACAGGCCGCGTGCATCGTGCTGCGCTACTACGACGACCTCACCGTCGACCAGGTCGCGCACACGCTCGGGCTGAGCTCGGGTGCCGTCAAGCGGTACCTGAGCGACGGCCTGCGGGCGCTCTCCTCCTCGATCGAGGCATCCGACGGCCCGCCCGCCACTGCCGGCTCGACCCGAACGGAGGGTGACCATGTCGCCTGAACCCCGCGACCTCTCGGCGGCGCTGTCGCATGAGGCGGATGCCGCGTCCGCCCGCCCCGTCGACCTCGATGCCGTGCTGCGCGGCAGCCGTGCGCGCCGCCGCGGCCGCCGCAGGGCGGTCGTCGGGGCGACGGCCTCGATCGCCGGGCTGCTCGCCGTCGGCGGGCTCGTCTTCGCCGTCGGGGCGATGGGCCCGCGCCTCGCCTCCTCGACGGCCGACGGCCCGGTCGGGGCCGAGTCCGCCGAGAGCGGCGCGGACGCCGGCGGCTCACCGATCGCCCCGCAGGACGGGGCGCAGTTCGGCGAGGACCTGCGCCTCCTCGCGCCCGAGACCCTGAACACCTGCGGCGCCCCGATCGCACCGGCGACGGATGCCGCGAGCCTGCCGCTCACGGCGGAGGTCGAGCCGTCCGCGACCGCGGTGGCCCCGGGTTCGGAGTCCACGGTCGAGGTGCGTGTCACGAACGTGGGCACGACCACGGTCGAAGGGCTGCTGAGCGCACCCGCGATCACGGTCTCCGACGCGGGCACGACCGTGTGGCATCCGCGGCTCGGAAGCGGCGCCGAGGGCGGCTCGGAGGCCGTCGCGATCGGCCTGGCGCCCGGTGAATCGGTCGTGCTGAGCGGCGTGTTCACCGCCTCCTCGTGCGTCGGCGGCGGCGAGGAGGCGCTCGGCGGCCCCGCGCTCGAGCACCTCGCCCCCGGGGCGTACGGGCTCTCGGCCGCGATCGCGTTCACGTCCTCGGCCGGAACGGCCGAGGGGCTCATCGTCTCCCCCGCGGCATCCGTCCCGGTCGGCTGAGGACCCGGCCGCCCCGGTCGGGCGGAGCCGCCCACGCGCCGTGGACGGTGACGGCGGCTCCCCGTAGACTCGAGGCATCCGTGCTGACGCGGAGAATGGGCAGGGGTGCATGGCGTCGTCACGTGGCGGTCGGTTCGGGGTCACGGCGGCCGTCGCGGCCGCGCTCGTGCTCTTCGGGGGGTCGCCCGCCTGGGCCGAAGACCCCGTCGACTTCGGCTCGAGCCCCATCGTCGACACCGTCGGAGCGCTCGGCGGCGACACCGACGACGTGCTCTCGGCCATCGAGAAGACCGCCGACGACACCGGGCGCCAGCTGTTCGTCGCCTACGTGGGCGAGTTCACGAACCCCGAGCAGGCCGACACCTGGGCCAACGACACCGCGGTCGCGAACAACATGGGCGCCGAAGACTACCTGCTCGCGGTCGCCGTCGACGGGCGGGCCTACTACCTCTCCGCCGCCGACAACGCCTCCGTCTCCGCCGACGAACTCGACCGCATCAGCCTCGAGGTCATCGAGCCCGAGCTCCGCGATCGCGACTGGTCGGGTGCCGCCATCGCCGCGGCCGAGGCGCTGGGCGGCGGTTCCGGCGGTTCCGGCTGGGGGTGGGTCTGGTTCCTCGTCATCGCGGCCGCCGTGGTCGCCGTCATCGCGATCGTGCTGTCGCGCCGCCGCAAGGGCGGCAAGGGCCAGGGTCCCGCGGATGCCTCGGGCGGTCCGGGCACGTCACCGCCGGTGCCGCTCGAGGAGCTGCGCCGCCGCGCGGGCTCGGCGCTCGTCGCGGCCGACGACGCCGTGAAGACGAGCGAGGAGGAGCTCGGCTTCGCCGTCGCCTCCTACGGCGACGACGCGACCGACGCCTTCCGCACGGCGCTCGAGCAGGCGAAGGCGAAGGTCGCCGAGGCGTTCGGACTGCAACAGCTCCTCGACGACGACGTGCCCGACACCGACGCGCAGAAGCGCGAGTACTACGAGGGCATCCTCGCGGCCACCGGCGCGGCCGACGCGCTGCTCGACGAGCAGGCCGAGGCGTTCGACGCGCTGCGCGACCTCGAGCGCAACGCGCCGGCCGAGCTCGAACGCGTCCGCGCCGAAGCGACCGCGGCGCGGTCCGCGACGGCGCCCGCCGACGAGCGTCTGCACACGCTCGGCGCCGAGTACGCGGCATCCGCACTGGCCGCCGTGGCCGACAACACGGCCCAGGCCGCGTCCCGCCTCGCGTTCGCCGACGAGGCGCTCGCCCGGGCCGAGGCCTCGATCGCCGGCGCGCAGTCGGCCGAGGCCGCGGTCGCGATCCGGGCCGCTGAAGAGGCCGTCGACCAGGCCGGCCTGCTCACCGCGGCCGTGACCCGGCTGGCCGACGACCTCACGGCAGCCGATCGAACGCTCGCCGACGGCGTCGCCGACCTCGAGCACGATGTCGAGACCGCACGGGCCCTCGGCGGGGCGGCCTCGCCGCTCGCCGATCGCACGGCGACCGTCGCCGCCGAGCTCCGCGCAGGGCTCGGCGTCGCGGGCCGCGATCCGCTCACCGCGACGGCGCGCCTCGCGCAGGCGAACACCGAGATCGACGCGGCCATCGCGAGCGCCCGCGACGCCGCCGAACAGGCGGCGAGGGCGCAGGCGCTGCTGCAGCGCTCCGTCGACGGGGCGCGCGTGCAGGTGCAGACGGCCGAGCAATACCTCACGGCCCGGCGCGGCGCGGTCGGCACGGAGGCCCGCACCAGGCTCGCCACCGCCGCGCAGTTGCTGCAGCAGGCCCAGACGAGCTCCGACCCGGCCGCAGCACTGCAGGCCGCGCAGCAGTCCGAGCGGCTCGCCGCCGAGGCGCTCTCGCTCGCCCGGCGCGACGTCGAGGGATTCGGCGGCGGCTCCGGCGGCGGAGCAGGCCAGGGCGGCGGCTTCGGCGGCCAGGGCGGCAACGTCATGGGCGCCGTGCTCGGCGGCATCCTCATCGAGTCGATGCTCGGCGGCGGCTCCCGCGGCGGCAGGTCCGGCAGGTCCGGCGGCTTCGGCGGCTTCGGCGGCGGCACCTCGCGCGGCGGCGGGGTCGGCGGCAGCTCCCGCGGCGGTTCCGGTCGATCCGCCGGGAGCTTCGGCGGCGGCGCCACCCGAGGGCGCCGCGGAAGCGGAGGCCGCTTCTGAACGAGCCGATGCCGACCCGAGATCCGCCCGCCCTCGAGCGCCCGACCCACGACGCCGGCGCCCGCATCCGGCGACGGGACCCACGAACCGACGAAAGGAAACCAGCATGACCAAGCAGTCCATCTTCGGGAGGATCTCCACCCTCCTGCGCGCGAACGTCAACGCGCTCATCGACCAGGCTGAAGACCCGCAGAAGATGCTCGACCAGATGGTGCGCGACTTCACGAACAGCATCGCCGACGCCGAGGCGGCCATCGCCGAGACCATCGGCAATCTGCGCCTGCTCGAGGACGACCACCGCGAAGACGTCGAGGCGGCCCGCACCTGGGGCGAGAAGGCCATCGCGGCCAGCCGCAAGGGCGACGAGCTGCGCGCCGCCGGTGACACGGCCGGCGCCGACAAGTTCGACAACCTCGCGAAGGTCGCGCTCGGGCGCCAGATCTCCTCCGAGAACGAGGCCAAGGCGTCCGAACCGCAGATCGCGGCCCAGACCCAGGTGGTCGACCAGCTCAAGTCCGGGCTGAACGGCATGAAGGAGAAGCTGGTCCAGCTGAAGAACAAGCGGTCCGAGCTGCTCGCCAGGGCCAAGACCGCCGACGCCCAGCGCCAGGTCAACGACGCCGTCAAGTCGATCGACGTGCTCGATCCCACGAGCGAGCTCGGCCGCTTCGAGGAGAAGATCCGGCGCGAGGAGGCCGTCGTGCGCGGTCAGTCGGAGCTCGCCGCGTCGAGCCTCGACGCCCAGTTCAACGAGCTCGACGACCTCGGGGAGCTCACCGAGGTCGACGCGAGGCTCGCCGCGTTGAAGTCCGGCGGCGCCCAGGGCCAGATCTCGGGCTGACGCGCGACCGCATCCGCGATCGGGTCGGCTGGCACCGGCCGACCCGATCGCGCGATACTTGGCACATGCCCGCAACCTTCATCGTCGTCCCGCTCTGGCAGGGCTCGATCTCCTCGCGCGCGATGAGCCTGGCCGACGGTGCCGCCGCGATCCGCGGCGACCTCCCGTCGGCGGCCACCGTGACCGTCGACGTGCCGGCCGAGGCCGGAGAATCGCTCGGCACCGGCATCCGCCGCTACAGCGCGCTGCGGCGCGTGCGCGAGCGCACCGATGAGCTCCTCGCCACCACGGCGGCCCCCGCGATCACCATCGGCGGCGACTGCGGCGTGGCACTGGCCGGCGTCGCCCATGCCTCGCGGCACGCCGACGGCGGCATGGCCGTGCTGTGGCTCGACGCGCATCCCGACCTGAACACGCCCGACTCCTCGCCCTCCGGCGGCTTCGGCGGCATGACCCTCCGGCACGTCACGGGCGACGGCGTCGACGGACTCGCGCTCGACCCCGAGACGCGCGTCGATCCCGCACGGCTCGTGCTCGGCGGCATCCGCGCCATCGATGCCGAGGAGCACCGCTTCATCGAGGAGCACGGCATCGACGTGCTGACCGTCGACGACCTCGCCGACCCGGCGGTCGTCATCGCCGCGCTCGAGGCCACGGGGGCATCGCAGGTGTTCGTGCACATCGACCTCGACGTGCTCGACCCGTCGGCCATGGCCGGCCTGTCGTACCCGATGCCGTTCGGCGTGAGCGCACCCGTGCTCGTCGACCTCGTGAAGGCCGTGGTCGCGCGCTTCCCGTTGGCCGGGGCCGCGATCGCCGGCTTCGCCCCGGGTTCGCCCGAATCGGCCGACGACGACCTGCCCACCATCCTGCGGCTCGTCGGCGCGCTCGCCAGCGGGGCGAGCGGCCAGCGCCCGGCCTCGGCGGCCGTCGCGAGCTGAGCCGGTCGGGTCGACGGCAGCGGCCGCCACGACCGATCCGGCCGTCCTGACCCGTCAAGGGGTGTGTTCACGGCCACGTCGTGCCTAGGCTTGGGCCGACGCCCGGTTCGCCGGGCACGAGGGGAGACGCATGCAGCGCGAAGTCGACGTGATCGTCCTCGGAGCCGGGCCGGTCGGCGAGAACGTCGCCGACCGCGTGCGGGCCGCGGGTCTCGAGGTGGTGGTCGTCGAACACGAACTCGTGGGCGGCGAATGCTCCTACTGGGCATGCGTTCCCTCGAAGGTGCTGCTCCGCAGTGCCGCGGCGCTGCGGGCCGCCCGGCGCGTGCCCGGCGCGGCCGAGGCCGTCACCGGCGAGCTCGATGTCGCCGCCGTGCTGCGCCGCCGCGACTACTGGGTCTCCGATTGGAGCGACGACGGTGCGATGGAGTGGCTCGACGGCGCGGGCATCCAGCTCGAGCGAGGACACGGCCGCCTCGACGGCCCGCGGCGCGTCGTCGTCGAGCGCGACGACGCCGAGGCGGTGACGCTCGTCGCGAGGCACGCGGTCGTCGTCGCGACGGGCTCCGACCCCGTGATCCCGCCCATCCCAGGTCTCGCCGAAGCGGCGCCGTGGACGAGCCGGGAGGCGACGAGCGTGCAGCAGGTGCCGGCGCGGCTCGCGATCATCGGCGGCGGGGTCGTCGCCTGCGAGATGGCGACGGCGTACGCCGGTTTCGGCACCGAGGTCACCGTGCTCGCGCGCAGCGGGCTGCTCGGCCGCATGGAGCCGTTCGTCGGCGACGCGGTCGTCGCGGGGCTGCGCGGGCTCGGCGCGACGGTGCGCACCGGGGCATCGCCCGTCGGCGTCGAGCGCACCGGGTCGGGCGAGGTCGTGCTGACCCTCGACGACGGCTCGACGGTGACGGCCGACGAGGTGCTCGTCGCCACGGGCCGCAAGCCGCGAACGGATGCCGCGGGGCTCGAGACCGTGGGACTCCAGCCGGGCGACTGGCTCGACGTCGACGACACGTTGCGCGTGGCCGGCGTCGAGGGCGCCGACGACCTTCCCTGGCTCTACGCCGCAGGCGACGTCAACCATCGCGCCCTGCTGACCCACCAGGGCAAGTACCAGGCGCGCGCGGTCGGCGACCTCGTCGCGGCGCGGGCCGCGGGGCATCCGCTCGACACGCAGCCCTGGGGCGCGCATGTCGCGACGGCCGACCACTCGGCCGTGCCGCAGGTCGTGTTCGCCGAGCCCGAGGCGGTGCAGGTCGGCGCGACCGAGGCCGAGGCGCGCAAGGCCGGCCGCGACATCCGCGTGGCCGAGGTCGCCCTCGAGTCGGCGAGCGGCACGGGCATCAACGCCGACGGAGCCGAGGGGCGCGCGAAGCTCGTGATCGACGAGCGGCTCGGCACGATCGTCGGCGCCACGTTCGTCGGCCAGGACGTCGCAGAGCTCCTGCATGCGGCGACCGTCGCGATCGTCGGCGAGGTGCCGGTCGATCGGCTCTGGCACGCCGTGCCCTCGTTCCCGACGATGAGCGAGGTCTGGCTGCGACTGCTCGAAGCCCTCGGCCGGCCGGATGCCGCCGACCGCGACGGGTCCCACGAGTGAGCCGGGTCACGATCCGGCTGACGGACTCCCCCATCAGCCGCGTCGGCTACTGGTGGGCGACGCTCGTCGGCTTCACGTGGGGGTTCATCTGGAGCACGGGCCGCGTGGAGCGCCGCAACGGCCTGTTCGTGTTCACCGGCATGCCGAAGTGGACGTTCGGCCGCGGCGGCTCCTGCGTCGGCCGCTGCTACCTCACCGACCGCAACGACTCCGACACCGTGCTGGGGCACGAGGCCGTGCACGAGCAGCAGTGGGCCAAGTACGGCATGCTGCTGCCCCTGCTCTACCTCTTCGCCGGACGCGACCCCCTGAAGAACCGCTTCGAGATCGAGGCCGGCCTCGAGGCGGGCGGCTACCTGCGCACGCCCCGCCGCCCCGCCGCTTCGCCTCGCGCCGAGAGCTGAGCCCGACGACCGCGAACGGCCGGTGGCTCCGCTCGGAAGGCACCGGCCGTTCGGTCGTGCGTGATCGGACTACTCGGCCAGCGCGCCCGCGATGGACTCGACGAGGGCGGGCATGCCGTCCTTCCACGAGAAGCTGAGCGCAGTGGGCGGCGAGACCGACGAGACCGTGATCGGGTCGTAGACCTGCGCGACCCGACCCGCGGCGACGGCCGGGATCGCCTGCGTCTCGGGCTTGGTGAGCACGGCCTCGGCCGCCTCCTTCGAGCTCGAGTAGTTCACGACGAAGTCGCTGTCGAGCTTGTCGAGCTGCTCATAGCTCAGGTCGAAGTAGAAGCCGCCGTCGCTCGTGTCGAGCTCTGCCACGCTCGGGGCGACCTCGAGGCCGAGTTCGGTCAGCACCTGGATGCGCGGGTCGGCGCCGGTGTACACGGACACGACGCCGTCGCCGTCCCAGATGCCGGCGAACGTCTTGCCCTCGAATTCGGGGTGCGCGGCGGCCTCGTCGGCGAGGTACGCGTGGATGTCGTCGAGCACGGCCTCGCCCTCGGCCTCGAGGCCGAGCGCGCGCGCCGTGATCTCGATGTTCTCGTCCCACGGGGTCGACCACGGGGCGTCGGGGTATGCGACGACGGGCGCGATGTCGCTCAGGGTGTCGTACTGCTCCTCGGTGAGGCCCGAGTACGGCGCGAGGATGAGGTCGGGCGCGGCCTCGATGAACTCCTCGTAGGGCACGCTCGCGCCGCCCTCGTCGTCGTTCAGCACGACGGGGTGATCGACGCCGGCCTCGTCGTACGCATTCTCGACCCAGGGCAGCAGGTTGCCCTCGCCGACGGTCCAGCTCTGCTCGGCGACGGCCACCGGGTAGACGCCGACCGAGATCGCGGCCTCGGTGGAGCCCCAGCCCCACGTGGCGACGCGCGCAGGGGCCGCTTCGACGACGGTCTCGCCGAACGCGTGCTCGATCGTGACCGGGAACCCCGTGCCGACGGCCGAGTCGGGAGCCGCCGTGGATTCGTCGGTCGTGCCCGATGCGCAGGCGGTCAGGGTCAGGGCGGTGGCGGCGAGGCCGGCCAGGGCGATGAGCGGACGTCGAAGACGCACGGGAAACTCCTCGGTTCGATGGTGGGGATAAGGCAAGGCTAACCTAAGCACTCCCAACGGCGAAACGCGGCCGGTCACGGACGCGTCACGATCCGGCCTGCTCCGCGCCGTCGCGCGCGGCCGTGTGGAACCGGCCGACCGGCACGATCATCGGCGAACCCGCGACGGGATCGGGAATGACGGATGCCTCGAGCGCGAACGCGTTCCGCACGGTCTCGGGCGTGAGGATGTCGCCGGGCCGGCCCTCGGCGATGATCGCGCCGGCCGACATGACGACGAGGTGGTCGGCGTAGCGGGCGGCGAGGTTCAGCTCGTGCAGCACCATGACGACGGTCGTGCCGCGCTCGCGGTTCAGCTCGGTGAGCAGGTCGAGCAGTTCGAGCTGGTGGGTGACGTCGAGGTAGGTCGTGGGCTCGTCGAGCAGCACGATGTCGGTCTGCTGGGCGAGCACCATGGCGATCCACACGCGTTGGCGCTGGCCGCCGGAGAGCTCCTCGAGCCTCCGGTCCGCCAGGTCGGCGATGCCGGTCGCCGCGAGCGCCTCGGCCACGAACCGGTCGTCATCGCTGGAATGACGCCCGAACCAGCCCTGGTGCGGGTAGCGGCCCCGGCCGACGAGTTCGGCGACCCGCACGCCGTCGGGCGCGATCGAGGACTGCGGAAGCACGCCGACGCGACGAGCGAGGTCGCGCCGCGGCATCCCGGCGACGTCGACGCCGTCGAGCGTGACCCGACCGCCGTCGAGCTGGTGCAGGCGCGCGAACCCGCGCAGCAGGGTGGACTTGCCGCAGGCGTTCGGGCCGACGATGACCGTGATGCGCCCGCTCGGGATCACGAGGTCGAGCCCGTCGATGACGCGTCGCCCGTCGTAGCCGAGGCTGACGCCCTCGGCGGCGAGGCCGACCGCGGTCGACGGGGATGCGGGTGCCTGGGCGGTCATGCGCCGGCCTTTCTCGTGGTGCCGCGGCGCTCGGTGCGGGCGAGCAGCCACAGCAGGTACGGTGCGCCGATGAGCCCGGTCACGATGCCGACGGGCGCGGTGAACTGCGGCAGCGCGAACTGGCCGAGCACGTCGGAGCCGAGCGTGAGCACGGCGCCGGTCATGACCGAGGCCGTGAGCGCGGCGCTCCCGTCGTCGACGAGCCGGCGCGCGATGGCGGGAGCGATGAGCGCGACGAACGCGATAGGACCGGCGACCGAGGTCGCGATCGCGATGAGCAGCACGGCGACGAGCAGCAGGATGCCGCGGCGGAGGTCCGTTCGCACGCCGAGGGAGATCGCGTGGTCGTCGCCGAGCGCGAGCACCGAGAGCCCCCGGGCGACGATCGCGACGAGGAGGCATCCGATCGCCACGCCGATCATGAGCAGCACGAGCGCATCGCCGCGCACGTCGGAGACGCTGCCGACGGTCCAGAGCAGGGCGGACTGCGCCTGCCGGATCTCGGAGCGGGCGAGCAGCCAGGCGATGAGCGAGCCGCAGACGTACGCGAGGCCGACGCCGACGAGCACGAAGCGGATGCCGTGCAGGCCCTGTCGCCACGCGGTCGCCCAGATGACCACGGCGACCGCGAGCCCCCCGGCGAGCGCGAAGCCCGACACCACGGCACCGGCGAGGCCGAGGCCGAGGATCGCCCACACGGCGCCGAGGCTCGCGCCGGCCGAGACGCCGAGGATGTCGGGGCTCGCGAGCGGGTTTCGCAGCACGGCCTGGAAGACCGCGCCGGCGAGCCCGAACGCCGCGCCGACGAACACCGCGGCGAGGATGCGCGGAAGCCTCAGGGTGAACACCACGAGCTGCTCGGTGCGGTCGCCCTGCCCGAACAGGGTCGCGAGCACGCGATCGGGCGTCAGGCTCGCGGCCCCCGATGAGAGGGCGATCACGGCGAAGACGAGCGCGAGCGCAGCGCCGACCGCGAGCGTGATGACGAGGCGTCGACGGTTGCGGTGCCGCACCGCCGCGACGGCGAGGCGCACGTCGTCGACGGTCGCGGGCGGCCGGGTCGTGGCATCCGTCGTCATGGCCATCAGAGCCCCGCCACGTTGCGACTGCGCGCGATCGCGATGAGCACGGGTGCGCCGAGGAAGGCCGCGACCACGCCGGCCTCGAGCTCGGAGTTCGGCACGATGAGGCGCCCGATGACATCGGCCGCGAGCAGCATGACGGGCCCGAGCAGCAGGGCGGTCGGCATGATCCAGCGGTAATCGGTGCCCACGAGGCGACGGGCCGCGTGCGGCACCACGAGGCCGACGAGCGCGATCGGGCCCGCGAGCGCGGTCGCGGTGCCGCAGAGGAGCACGAGCGCGATGCCCGCCACTGCGCGCGTCGTGCCGACCCGCTGCCCGAGCGAGTTCGCGACGTCGTCGCCGAGCGCGATGAGGTTGAGCCGGTTCGCGAGCACGAACGCGACGATCGCGCCGACGAGGATGAACGGCCAGAGCACGGCGGCGACGTCGAGGCCGCGCCCCGTGAGCGAGCCGACGGCCCAGAACCGGTACTGGTTGAAGGTGTCGGCGTCGCGGAGCAGCACGAGCGCGATGAGCGGCGTGATGAACGCGGTCACGGCGGCGCCCACGAGCGCGAGCCGCACGGGCTGCCCGCGGCCGATCGAGAAGACGATCGCGGCCGCGGCCGCCGCGCCGCCGAACGCGAACCAGATGTACTGCAGCGGCGAGCTCACCCCGAGGATCGCGATCGCGAGCACGACGGCGAGCGAGGCGCCGGAGTTCAGGCCGAGCAGGCCGGGGTCGGCGATGGGGTTGCGGGTGACGCCCTGGATGAGGGTTCCGGCGAGCCCGAGCGCGACGCCCGCGAGCAGGCCGATGACGGTGCGCGGCACGCGCAGCTGCCAGACGACGTTGTGGTCGGCGTTCGCGGGGTCGGGCCCGATGACGGCCTGCCAGACGACGCCCGGGTCGATGGGCCGCACGCCGAACACGAGGCTCGCGGCCACGATCGCGAGCAGGGCGAGGGTGCAGGCGGCCAGCACGGCGAGGGCCCGGCCCGTGCCGATGCGCCGGGGGCGCCGTCGTGCAGCTGTGCCGATCACGGGGGCGGCGCCGACGATCGTGCCCGCAACCTGCGGCGCCTCACTGCCCGTCACGGGGTGAGGCCCGCTCACTCGAGTTCGGCTCGGCCGCGGCGCCAATAGCCCATGAACGCGACCTGGCGGCGGTCGAGGCCGGCCTCGCGCACGAGGAAGCGTCGGAGCCCGGTGATGACGGATGCCTCGCCGGCCAGCCACGCGTAGCAGGCGCCGTCGAGGCTCTGCCCCTCTGGCACATCCCAGAGGGCGGTGTCGGGCAGGTCGGCGCGCTCGGCCGCCGCGAGTGCGGCCGCGGCGGCGTCGCCGGCCGCGCGGGTGACGCCGAGGTCGGCGAGGTGCCGCACGACCCAGTCGCGCACTGCGGGTGCGAGGAGCTCCCCGTGGGCGACGGACTGCGCGTCGTGCTCGCCGCCCCGGGCGAGCCAGGTCACGCGGACCCCGGCGGGTGCCCGGACGTCGAGCCGGTCGCCCCCGGTGGGCACCTCGAGGAACGCGGCGCCCGAGGCATCCGCCGGAAGGGACTCGAGGATCGCGCAGATCGCGGGCACCGCGGTCTCGTCGCCCGCGAGCAGGAGCGCGTCGACCTCGCCGGGACGCCAGTCGATGCCGGTCGTGCGGCCGGGGCCGAACTCGTCGGGTCCGATGATGACGATCTCGTCGCCGGGGCGGGCGCGTCCGGCCCACGCCGACGCGGGACCGCCGTCGCCGTGACCGGCGAAGACGAGGTCGACCTCGCGTACATCGGGGCGCACGGCCCGCACCGTGTAGGTGCGGAAGGGGTTGCGCTGATCGGCGGGGAGTTCACGCCAGCTCGAGTACCACTGCTCGCCGTCGGGGAAGGAGTCGAAGCCGTCGGCCTCGAGCGGCAGCACCACCTTCACGCGCTGGTCGAGCCCCGCGGTGCCGAAGTCGGCGAGGTCATCGCCCGTGAAGGTGATGCTCGTGAACGTGGGCGAGAGCCGTTCGACGCGGGCGACCTCGACGCGGAAGTTGCGATACGCAGAGCGCACGCGCGAGTCGGCTTCCGCGGGTGAGGTGAGCATTACCTAAGTCTGACACACGCCCGCGGGCGGCTCGAATCAGGGGGCGGGTTCGAGCGCCGCCGCACTTCACCAGACGAACGGGCCTCACCACACGGCCGGATGCCGCGGCTCCCGCCGCAACCGCCGCTCGAGCTGCGCGGCGACGGAGAACAACGCCTCTTCGCCGCCGGGGCGGCCGATGAGCTGCACGCCCATCGGCACGCCGTCGTCCGTGAACTCCACGGGCACCGTGATCGCGGGCAGCCCCGAGACGTTCACGAAGGAGGTGAACGGCGTGTACTGCACCTGCTGCGCGAAGTTGCGCTCGCCGTCCTCGGCGTCGTACCAGCCGACCGGGCGCGGCGTCATCGCCAGCGCGGGCGACAGCACGACGTCGTACGGCGCGAACCTCGCGATCGTGCGCCCCTCGAACTCGGCGAGCCAGCCCAACGATTCGGCGAGCCGCCTCGCGGGCAGGGCGCGCCCGCGTTCGAGCAGCCACTGCGTGAGGGGCTCGAGCAGCTCGAGTCGATCGCCCTCGACAGGAATGGTGCCGGCCCCCGCCTGCCAGATCGTGCGGAACGCCGGGGCGTATCCGGGCTCGGGCGCGGGCGCGATCTGCTCGATGCCGTTGCGGGCCGCATCGAACACCGCGATGGCCCGGTCGAGTGCCGATCGCGCCTCGGGCGCGACCTCGATGTCGTACGCGTCGTCCCACGGCGAATCGGTGAGCACGCCGACCTGGAACCGCCCCTCGCCGCGGATCGCGGCCCCGAGGTACGGGCCGTCGTCGCCGGGTGCGCGCACCGCGGACCGATGCCGTGCCGGATACCCCGTCGGCGCGATGAGCCCGTCGAGCAGCAGCGCCGCATCGGCCACGGTGCGGCCGATCGCGCCGACCACGCCGAGGCCGGCGAGGCTCGTGAGCCCCGAGCCGCTCGGCACGCGCCCGCGCGATGGCTTGACGCCAACGAGGCCGCAGGCCGCCGCCGGGATGCGGATCGAGCCGCCGCCGTCGGAACCCGGCGCGAAGGGCAGCATTCCGGATGCCACGGCCGCGGCCGCTCCCCCGCTCGACCCGCCCGCGCCGAGCGCCGGATCCCACGGGTTTCGGGTGGGCCGGCCGACGAGCGCCTCGGTGTACGAGGGCAGCCCGAACTCGGGCGTCGCGGTCTTGCCGAGGCTCACGGCGCCCGCGTCGTCGACGGCCTGCACGGTCTCGTCGGAGGCATCCGGCACGAAGCCCTCGAACGCGCGCGAGCCGAACACCGTCGCGACGCCCGCACGCGGATGCAGGTCCTTGTCGGCGAGCGGCATGCCCCAGAGCGGCGCCGGCTTCGGCGTGTTCGCGGCGACGAACGCGGCGCGCTCGAGCGCCCGCCCGGGCGTGACCGCGGCGAAGGCGCCGATCTCGGGGTCGATGCGCTCGATGCGCCCGAGGTAGTGCGCCGCGACCTCGACGGGCGTCACCTCCCCGCGCTGGAGCAGCTGGTGCAGTTCGAGGGCCGTGTGCTCGTGCAGTTCCACCATCCGAGCCTACGACCCCGCCCCGTGCCCGGCCGCTAGCATGGCGCTCGTGGGCAGCAACCCGGTCACGACCTCGATCACGCGGCATCCGCTCGTGTGGGGCGTCGGGTGGAGCCTCGTGTTCGGTGCCGCGCTCGTCGTCGCCGTGGTGCTCGACTCCCCCGGACTGCTCGACTGGGCCCTCATCGTCGCGCTCGCACTGCCGTCGACGATCGCGACGGTCGTGGTGCTCTCGGCCACGCCGCGCGCGCATTTCGAGGCGATGGCCTCGGTCTTCTCGCATTTCTTCGTGCGCTACCTCGCCCTCGTCATCGGCGTCGCCGCGTGGAGCGCGTCGGTCGTGGTCGGCGCGGCGATCTCGCAGACGATCCAGCTCGCCGCCGAGGGGCGCGAGGAGGACATCGTCGGCATCGGCTTCGAGATCATGGCGGTCATCGTGCCCGCCGTCGCGGCCGTGCTCTGGGCGGCCTTCGTGCTGCGCTGCGCGTGGTTCCTCGCCCGTGTGCGCGGCTGGGCCGAGGTTCCCAGGGCGGATGCCACGCCCGAGCGCCTGCTCGAAGCGCGGCCGGCGCTGCGGCGGGTCGTCGTCGGCCTCGCGCATCCGGCGCTGTTCGCCGTGTCGGGCCTCGTCGTCGCCGTCGCGGTGCCGTTCGCCGGAGGAGCGGCCGAGCTCGCGCTCTGAGCCCGCGTCGTGGCATCCGGAACCGCCCGCGTCGCGGCATCCGGAACCGCCCGCGTCGTGGCATCCGCTCGATTACTTGAGCGTCTTCTGCAGCAGCACCGTGCCGAGCCAGCGCTCGAACTTGAAGCCGACGCGGCCCATGCGCCCGATCTCGACGAAGCCGAACTTCTCGTGCAGCGCGATCGACGCCTCGGCGCCCTGGTCGGCGATGACGGCGATCATCTCCTTGAGTCCGGCGGCCTTCGACCGGTCGATGAGCTCGGCGAGCAGGGCGCGCCCGAGTCCCTTGCCGGATGCCGCCGGGCCGAGGTAGATCGAGTTCTCGACGGTGAAGCGGTAGGCGCGCTTCTGCTTCCACGGCGAGACGAGCGCGTAGCCGAGCAGCTGCCCCGACGGCGCCTCGGCGACGAGGAAGGGCATGCCGAGCTTGCGCAGGTAGGCGAACTTCGCCTTCCACTCCTTGAGCGTCATCGCATCCTCGTCGAACGTGACCGTGGAGTTCGCGACGTAGTAGTTGTAGATCTCGCGCACGGCCGGGAGGTCGGCCGGAACGGCGTCGCGCAGCCGGTAGGCGAACGGCGTCTCGGGCGGCGGGGACTTGCGCAGGTGCGGCGGCAGGGTGCGGCGCTGCTGGTATTCCTCCTCGAGCATGGCGACCACCTTACGCCCGGCGTGTTGCGAGCGGATGTCGCGAGCGGGCGTCGTCTCGTCGAAGAGGCGTCACGGAACGAGTTGCAGGAAGAAATCGGCCGACGCGCCGGTCGGGCCCGCTCGGTCCATCGGCGTGTCGGACATTGTTCCTGCAACTTGGCCCTGGCGCGCGACATCGAGTCGGTCGAGTAGATGCCCCCGCGCCGTATCGAGACCAGTCACGGAACGAGTTGCAGGAAGAAGCCGGCCGACACGCGGCCGGGCCCGCCCGGACGGTCGGCGTGTCGGACATTCTTCCTGCAACTCGTTGACGAGGAGGAGGAGGAAGAGGAGGTCGCGATACGCTCCTGCGTCGCTACTCGACCGCCGACGGCGGCTCGGCCGGCGGGAGCGACCAGTCGACGGGGTCCCCGCCCTGTGCGGCGAGGAGTTCGTTCGCGCGGCTGAACGGCCGGGATCCGAAGAAGCCGCGCCGCGCCGACAGCGGGCTCGGATGCGCGGACTCGATGACCGGCGTCGACCCGAGGAGCGGCTTCAACTGCTGCGCGTCGCGCCCCCAGAGGATGGCCACGAGCGGCGTGCCACGCGCGACGAGCGTGCGGATCGCGTGGTCGGTGACCCGTTCCCAGCCCTTGCCGCGGTGCGAGCCGGCATCGCCCGGTTCGACGGTGAGCACGCGGTTCAGCAGCATGACGCCGTTGCCGGTCCACGCCGAGAGGTCGCCGTGCGCGGGCGGCACGACGTCGAGGTCGGTGGTGAGCTCCGCGTAGATGTTGCCGAGGCTGCGCGGCAGCGGGCGAATGTGGCGCTCGACGGCGAAGGACAGGCCGATCGGATGCCCAGGGGTCGGGTACGGGTCCTGGCCGACGATGAGCACCCGCACGTCGTCGAGGGGCGCGGCGAACGCGCGGAGCACACGATCGCCGGCCGGCAGGTAGCCGCGGCCGGCCGCCGTCTCGGCGCGGAGGAACTCGCCGAGCGCGGCGATGTCGCCGGACACGGGCTGTAGCGCCGCCGCCCAGCCCGAATCGAGGAGCCCGTCGGCGGCGAGCTCGTCGAGCGTCTTCGCCACGTCAGGCGCCGAGCGTCGAGACGAGCACGCCGCCCTCGGTGGAGAGCACGCGCCAGACGCTGCCGGAGCCCACGACCCGCAGCCCGCCTTCGCCGACGATCAGCGCGGTGCGCTCGTCGATGCCGAGGGCGCTCTCGATGAGTTCGGACTCGACGGCCGCGACGAGGCGCGAGAGGTTTCCGCGTTGGGCGACATGCGCGTCGACCGCGACGTCGACGAGCCCGATGCCGGGCTCGACCTCGAACTCGACGCCGCCTTCGGTGGGGTCCTCGGGCGAGACGACCACGCCGTCGATGCGCGTGCCCCCGCCCAGCGAGACCTCCGCGGCGATCATCGCCCCGGCCGAGATGCCGAGATACGGCGTCCCGGTCGCGACCTGTCGTCGGAGCTCGCCGAAGATCGGCTCGACGGCGGCGCGGACCTCTTCGACGATGCCGCCGCCCACCACGATGCCGTCCACATCGGCGATCGCCGCCGGCTCGACGTGCGCGCCCGCCAGTGCGACGGTCACCTGCGGGTCGAACGTGCCGGCGCTCGAGAGCACTTCGACCAGGACGTCGGCCTGCGGCACCCCGGCCGGATGCACCGAGACCACGGCGACCCGAGGTCGCTCCCGGCCGGCCGTGCGAGCGCGAGCGGTCGCCTCGGCGAAGAACGGCGCATACAGCGGCGCGTGTTCGGCGCCGAGCGCGCCGCCGCCCACGAGATGCACGCTCATGCGACGGACCCCGCGACCGGCCCGGCGGCGTCCGTGCCCGAGGCATCCGCAGCCTCGACGGGCGGCAGCGCCGACCAGGGGAACACGATCCAGTCGTCGGTGCGACGGTAGTCGAAGTCGGGCTCGAGCACGGTGTGCGACTTCGTGTAGAGCGTCGCGCTGCGCACGTCGGCCCCGGCATCGCCGAGGATGCCGACGACCTTGGCGAGCGTGCGGCCCGAGTCGGAGACGTCGTCGACGAGCAGCACGCGCTTGCCGTCGAGCGCCGGGGCATCGAGCATGGGCGGGTGCAGGATCGGCTCGGGCAGGCGTTCGTCGACGCCGGAGTAGAACTCCACGTTGATCGAGCCGCAGGCCTTGGTGCCAAGCGCGTACGCGATGGCGCCCGCGAACAGCAGTCCGCCGCGCGCGATCGCGATCACCACGTCGGGCCGGAACCCGGAGCCGAGCACCTCGGCCGCGACACTGCGCGAGGCCTGCGCGAAGTCGTCCCAGGTCAGGATCTCGCGACGGATGCCGTCATCGGTCGCGGCGCCGTCATTCGCATCGAAGGTCATGCCCCAAGGGTAGTCGGCGGCGTCAGGCCGAACCGTCGACGGGCGGCTCGCCCGCGGCATCCGTCGTCGGGTCAGCGGTGCCCGCGACCGAGCCGGAACCGGACTCCGCCGCCGACGCCGCCGCCGGCGCCGAACCCGACGCCCCCGACCCCGCGGCATCCGCCCTCGGCAATCCGGTCGCGGGATCGTGATCGTGGTGCGCATGCGCCTGGCTCACGCGATCGCCGATGTACGAGATGATCGTCGCCGACGCCGTGCCGACGATCGCGACGCCGCCCGCCATGAGGAACACCGCGTAGAAGCGCCCCTCGGCCGTGACCGGGTACATGTCGCCGTAGCCGACCGTCGCGATGGTCACGATCGCCCACCAGATCGCGTCGCCGAACGTCGTGATCGTCGCCTCGGTCGACTTGCGCTCGGCCTGCAGGGTCGCGAGCGCGATGAAGTAGACGAAGACGACGGCGTAGCTCGCGCCGTAGATGATGATGTTCGCGCGCACCGCCGCCCCGCTGCGGCGCTGCAGGTACGGCACGGCGTGCAGCAGGCCGAGCACGCGGAACGCGCGGAAGACCGGAAGGATCGCCGACAGCACGTCGATCGGATGCGACCGGATGAAGGCCCACCGACCGCCGCGCGGCGTGAGCGAGATGCGCGCGACGATGTCGACGACGAAGACGAGCCAGGCCGTGATGAGCGACCAGAACAGCACGGAGTCGGGTCCGCGCGGGATCCACGGTGCGAGCACGTAGATCGAGTACACGACGATGAACCCGATGCCGAGCACCACGAGCGGCGTCGACGTGCGCCGCTCCCAGACGTCGCGTCGCGGAGCCGGGATCGCCGGCCGGCCCGTCACGTCAGCCCTCGGTCCGCACGGTCAACGGCCCCTTGGCCACGAGATGCGGGGCGGACTGCGCCACGGGCTTCACGACGATGAGGTCGAGGTCGACATGGCGCGGCTTCGTCACCGCGTCGACGATGACGTCGGCGACGTCTTCGGCGACGAGCGGCTCTGGCACGTCGTCGTAGACCGCGTCGGCCCGCGCCCGGTCGCCGCCGAAGCGCACGAGCGCGAACTCCTCGGTCTTGACCATGCCGGGGGCGACCTCGATGACGCGCAACGGTTCGCCGTTCAGCTCGAGGCGCAGAACCGCGGTGAGCGCGTGCGCCGCGAACTTCGCCGCGTTGTACCCGCCGCCGCCGACGTAGGCCGTGTGCCCGGCGATCGAGGTGACGTTCACGATGTCGCCGACGCCGCGCTCGGCCGCGCCGCGGCGCAGCAGGGGGAGCAGGGCGGATGTCACGCGCTTGAGCGCGAGCACGTTGACCTCGAACATCCACGCCCAGTCCTCGACCGACGACGCCTCGACGCTCGCGAGGCCCTTCGCGCCGCCCGCATTGTTCACGAGCGCGTGCACCGGGCCGGTGGCCTCGACGTGCTCGCGCAGCGCATCGACGTCGGCCTGCACCGTCAGGTCGGCGACGAAGACCGATGCCCCCGTCTCATCGGCGAGCTCGCGCAGCCGGTCCTCACGGCGGGCGACGCCGAGCACGTTCCATCCTGCGGCACGGAAGGCGCGCACCGTGGCGGCGCCGATGCCCGAGCTCGCACCGGTCACGACCACGCGAAGTTCACTCATGCGGCCCATTCTGCCGTGCCCCGGCCCGCGAAGGCGCAGCGGCGCACGGGACCGGCCGCGCTGCGGCATCCGCCCGACTGCGATTGAATGGAGCGATGCACCGAACCGCGACGACGAAGCACGGCGCACGGCGACGGGTGCCGCTCTGGGACAACGCGCGCTGGATCGCGATCACGCTCGTCGTGATCGGCCACGGCATCCTCCCGCTCATCGCCGAGTCCGACAGCGCGTACAGCGTCTACCTCTTCATCTACTCGTTCCATGTCGCGGTGTTCGTGACCGTGAGCGGGTACTTCGCGAAGTCGGGTCCGCCGAGCGCGAAGGCACTGCGCCAGATCCTCACCGACGTGGTGTTCCCGTTCTTCATCTTCGAGACCATCTGGGCCGTGCTCAAGTGGCTGCTCGGCGGCGAGCTCAGCCTCGACTACACGACCGCCTCGTGGACGCTGTGGTTCCTCATCGCCCTCGCCGTCTGGCGCATCGTGCTGCCCTACCTCGTGCTGCTCCGGTACCCGCTCATCATCGCGATCCTCGTCTCGCTCGGCGCCGGGTACACCGAGACCATCGACTCGACGCTCGCGCTCTCGCGCACGCTCGGCATGCTCCCGTTCTTCGTGTTCGGCTGGAAGCTGCGCCAGTGGCAGATCACCGACCGGTGGCTCGACCTGCGACCGGCCGTCGCGTGGCGTTGGCGCGCTGGCGCGATCGCCCTGCTCGGCACCGTCCTCGCGATCATGCCGATGACCATCGAGACGCTGCGCGACCTGAAGCTGCGACGCTTCATGCTCTACGACGAGTCGTACCAGGCCATCGGCTACGACGAGCCGTGGTCGGGCGGCATCCGCCTCGTGCTGCTCCTGCTCGCGATGCTGCTCGCCGTCGCGTTCCTGACCCTCATGCCGCGTGGCGCGCACTGGTTCACGCCGTTCGGGCAGGCGACGATGTACATCTACCTGCTGCACTCGTTCGTGCTCTACCCCTTCCGCGAGACCGGCGTGCTCGCCGGAGACCAGCCGTTCTGGGTGCTGCCCGCCATGATGGTCTTCTGCGTCGGCCTCTCGATCGTGCTCTCGCTGAAACCGGTGCGGCGGGTGTTCCGGCCGCTCGTCGAGCCGCGTGCCCGCTGGCTGTTCCGCCCCGAGCCGGCCACGGCCACCGGCACCATCGTGCTGCCCCCGCAAGAGCGCCCGTGACGGCGCGCGACGCCGCCTGACGCCGCGCGAAGGGCCGTGACGCCGTGTGTCGACCGTCGTTGCCGCGCGCCCGCGGCGAACGTAGCGTGGCCTCATCGCGGCGAGCCCGCGCCACGATCCGAGAAGGAGAGCACATGAGCGAGAACACCGCCGACTGGCGCTTCGAGACGAAGCAGGTGCACGCCGGGGCAGCACCCGACCCGGTCACCCACGCGCGTGCGACGCCGATCTACCAGACCACGTCCTACGTCTTCGACAACGCCCAGCACGCGCAGAACCTCTTCGCGCTGGCCGAGTTCGGCAACATCTACACCCGTATCCAGAACCCGACGCAGGCCGTCGTCGAGGAGCGCCTCGCCGCGCTCGAAGGGGGCAGCGGCGCCCTCCTCGTCGCCTCGGGCCAGTCGGCCTCGACCTTCGCCGTGCTGAACATCGCGCAGGCCGGCGACCACATCGTCTCCTCCTCCTCGATCTACGGCGGCACGTACAACCTCTTCAAGTACACCCTCGCCAAGCTCGGCATCGAGACCACGTTCGTCGAGAACCAGGACGACGCCGAGGAATGGCGCCGCGCGGTGCGACCGAACACCAAGCTCTTCTTCGCCGAGACCATCGGCAACCCGAAGATCAACGTGCTCGACATCCGCCTCGTCGCCGACGTCGCGCACGAGTCCGGCATCCCGCTCATCGTCGACAACACGATCGCGACGCCGTACCTCATCCGCCCGTTCGAGCACGGCGCCGACATCATCGTGCACTCGGCGACGAAGTTCCTCGGCGGCCACGGCACCGTCATCGGCGGCGTCATCGTCGACGGCGGCTCGTTCGAGTGGTCGAAGAACGTCGACAAGTTCCCGGGCCTCACCGAGCCCGACCCGTCGTACCACGGCGCCAGCTACACGGCCGCGGTCGGCGACCCGCTCGCCTACATCATCAAGGCCCGCGTGCAGTTGCTGCGCGACCTCGGCGCCTCGATCGCCCCGGCGAGCGCATGGCAGCTGATCCAGGGCATCGAGACGCTGTCGCTCCGCATCGAGCGCCACGTGCAGAATGCGCAAGAGATCGCGGAGTGGCTCGACGGCCACCCCGACGTCGCGAGCGTTAACTACTCCGGGCTGCCGTCGAGCCCCTGGTATGCGACGGCCAACCGCTACGCCCCCAAGGGCGTCGGCGCGGTGCTCTCGTTCGAGCTCAAGGGCGGCGTCGACGCCGGCCGTGCGCTCGTCGACAGCCTGTCGCTGTTCTCGCACCTCGCGAACATCGGCGACGTGCGCTCGCTCGTCATCCACCCGGCGTCGACGACGCACTCGCAGCTCACGCCCGAGCAGCAGCTCACGACCGGCGTCACGCCCGGGCTCGTGCGGCTCTCGGTGGGCATCGAGAACATCGACGACCTCAAGGCCGACCTCGAGGCCGGCTTCGCGGCGGCGCGCACGGCGACCGCTGCGGCCCGCGTCTGAGCAGGCCTCCAACACGAGCACGGCGGATGCCGCGGGCTGATCGGGCCCGCGGCATCCGCCGTCTCCGTCTCGACGCGGTCCGTCCTTGGCGTCGGCAGGCGAGGGCTGCCGACAGGGCGGAGATGACATCGCGAGTCGTTTCGGCCCGCTGCATCGCCGGCACCGTAACAATGCCGCGGGCGCATGCCGAGTCCGGGAGAATCGAGAGCATGGACTGGCAGACGACGACCGATGCGGTGCCGGCGGCCATCGTGCCGCAGGCGAGCACGGTCGCGCTCGCGGCCCGGGCACCCGTCACGGGCGCGTGGCGCGAGGGCGACCCCGTCGGCGATCGCCGGTTCGTCGCCATCGGCGACGTGCACCTCGAGTCCGGTCGCACGCTGCCCGGCGCCCGCATCGCCTACGAGTCGTGGGGCGAGCTCTCCCCCGCGCGCGACAACGCCGTGCTCGTGCTGCACGCCCTCACGGGCGACAGCCACGTCGTCGGACCGGCCGGCCCCGCGCACGCGAGTGCCGGTTGGTGGCCCGGCGTCGTGGGCCCGGGTCTCGCGATCGACACCGACCGCTGGTTCGTGCTCGCGCCGAACGTGCTCGGCGGCTGCCAGGGCTCGACCGGTCCGGCCTCGTTCGCGCCCGACGGCACCGAGTGGGGCTCCAGGTTCCCCTTCCTCACGATCCGCGACCAGGTGCGCGCGCAGATCGAGTTCGCCAGGCAGCTCGGCATCGAGCGCTTCGCGGCCGTCGTGGGCGGGTCGATGGGGGCCATGCACGTGCTCGAGTGGGCGATCATGGCACCCGACGCGGTCGAGCGCATCGCGGTGCTCGCGGCCCCGGCGGCGACCACGGCCGACCAGATCGCCCTCAACTCGGTGCAGATCGAGGCGGTGCGCTCCGACCCCGCCTTCCGCGACGGCGACTTCTACGACGCACCCGCCGGCGACGGCCCGACGCGCGGGCTCTCGCTCGCGCGTCGCATGGCGATGCTGAACTACCGCACGGCGTCCGAGCTGAACGCGCGATTCGAGCGCGGCTGGCAGAGCGAGATCGACCCGCTCGGCGGCGGCGGGCGCTTCGCCGTCGAGTCCTACCTCGACTTCCACGGCAACAAGTTCACCCGACGCTTCGACGCGAACAGCTACCTCGTGCTCACCGAGGCCATGAACTCGCACGACCTCGCACGCGGCCGTGGCACCGTCGCGGGCGCGCTCGCCCGGGTCACCGCCAAGAGCCTCGTGCTCGGCATCGACAGCGACCGGTACTTCCCGCTCGCCGGCCAGGTCGAACTCGCCGCAGGGCTGCCGAACAGCGTCCACGGCGCCGAGCCGATCATCGTGCACTCCGAGTACGGGCACGACGCCTTCCTCATCGAGCACGACGCGGTCGGCGAGGCGCTCGCGACGCTCCTCGCGTCATGACGCGTGCGCTCCGGTAGTAGTGTTCGGATGAACGGCGCCGTCGCCGAACCGCCGTGCGGTGACGCCGTCCACGGGGTTCGCGGTTCGACCGCGGCCCGGGCCCGTACGACGACGAGGGGGTGACGTGAAGCGCATCCACAAGGAACGCGACCGTCTCCTCCGGCGTCTCGCGCGCACGACCGCGATCGTCGGATCCGTCGGCGCCTTCGCGTGCCTGCTCGTTCCGGGCACGACCGACTCCTCCGAGCTCGCCGTCGCGACCGCGCTGTCGATCGGCATCGCCGCGCTCGCCGTCGTGCACGCGGTGCGCGGATCGTTGCCGGCCGCACTCGCCCTGGTCGCGGCATCCGCGGTGCTCGTGTTCGTGCTGGGCTCGGCGAACGTGCTCGGCCCGGGCGCGACGACCGCGCTCGCGATCACGGGCGGCGTGACCTCGGCCTCGATCGCGGCGACGCTCGTGGTGCGACCGCGCGGTGCACTGCTCGTGAGCGGGCTCGCCGCCGTGCTGCTCGTCGTCGAGTGGATCGCCGCAGCCTGGTTCGGGCACTCCCTCGTGTCCGTCGCGATCGTGACGGCCGTGGGCTGGGGGGTGCTCGGCGTGCTCGCCGCGTGGCTCGACAACGGCGTCGGAGTCGCCGCGTCGCGCATCGCCGAGGTCGGGCGGGCGCACGAGGCCGAACGACTCGCGAGCGAACTCGAGGCACAGCAGCGACAGGACGCCCGGGTGCTGCACGACACCGTGCTCGCCACGCTCTCGCTGCTCGCCCACTCGGGCGTCGGCGTGGGGGCCAACGCCCTGCGCGACCAGGCGGGCGACGATGCGCGGCTGCTGCGCCAGCTGCGACTCGGCGTGCCGCTCGACGCCGGCTCGAACGCCATCTTCTCCCCCGGATCCGACGACGACCTGCTGAGCACGACGTTCGAGTCCGTGCGGCAGCGGTTCGCGCGCATGGGCCTCGACGTGAGCTGGCACGGTGCGGGCCAGCTCGCCCTGCCGCGGGAGCACCTCGACGCGCTCGTCGGCGCGCTGGGCGAATGCCTCGAGAACGTGCGCCGCCACTCCGGCGTCTTCGAGGCCGACGTGACCATCACCGACGACGACCTCACCGTGCGCGCCATGGTGACCGACGCCGGCGACGGGTTCGAGCCGGCCGGCATCGACCCCGCTCGGCTCGGGTTCGCGGAGTCGGTCGTGGGCCGGCTGAACGCGGTCGGCGGGCGGGCACGCATCTTCTCCTCCCCGGGGTCGGGCACGACCGTGATGCTCGAGGTGCCCAAGGCATGAGCAGGCGCACGCGAGCAGCGACCCCCGGCGCCGTCACGACGGCCTCGCTGCTCGAGCACTCCTTCCTCCGTCCGAGCCGGTCCGCCAGGGCGGCGAGCGACATCCGCTCGAGCCACGGCGGTCGCCGCCCGACGATCGGCGTGACCATCGCCGCGGGCCTCATCGTGATCGCCCACCTCGTGCACGCCGTCGCGATGACGCCGTACTTCCCGCCGGGCCTCGGCCCGTGGCCGGCGTGGATCGCGCTCGCCGCGATCATCGCCGCGGGCGTCGCCGCGCGCCTGATCGTGGGCGGCCTGCCCGACTGGCTCTACGTCACGCTGATGCTCGCCCTCGTCGTGCCGGTCTGGCTCGACGTGCAGGCCACGATCGGCACGCTCGCACTCGGGCTCACACCCTCGGCGGCGCCCGCGGTCGGGGCGATCCTGATGCCCGTCGCGGCGATCCGTCCGATGCGCGTCTCCCTCATGGCCGCGGGCGGCATCGCCGCCGTGCTGGCCGTCGAGGCGCTCACCCAGATCGGCTCGGCGGGGGCCGTGGTCGTGCCTGCGGTCGCGATCGCCGCGGCCACCGTGCTGCCGGTGGTGCTCACGAAGGTGCTGCTCGAGGGGTTCAGCCGCCTCGTGCGGCACGAGCTCGACCTCTCGCTCGTGCAGAGCACGGTGGGCACCGCGAGGTCCGCGGTCGGCATGCGCGCCTCCGAAGAGCTCGCGCAGCTCGACTTCGACGCCGAGACGCTGCTCGAAGACGTGAGCGCTGGCCGAATCGGCCTCCCCCTGCCGCCGGCCGACGCCGAGCGCGCGGGCTCCCTGGCCGCGAGGCTGCGCATCCGGCTCATCGAGGGCCGCAACGACACCTGGCTCCGGCACGCCGTGGCCGAGTCCAAGTACCTCAGCGGGCGCGTGAGCGTCGACGACCCGACCGGCCTGGCGGGGCCGCTCTCCCCCGCGCAGCGCGAGGGGCTCCTGCTCGCCCTGTGGCTGCTCGTGGCCGACCCGGCGAAGCCGTCCGCGGCCCCGGCCTCGGTCCGCATCGTCTGCCGCGAGCACGACGACGAGCACGACGCCCACGACCTCTCGGCGGGCCCCGATGCGACCGCCGTCGACATCACGATCGAGGTCGAGGGCGTCACTCGACGCCGCGTCGATCCCGCAACCTGGGAGGCAGTCGATAGTGTCGGAGTGCATCAGATGATCGCGACCGCAGTAGGCTTCCGCATCGAGATCGTCTGCCGCATCGAACCAGAGGCACACGCACCAGGCCAGAGAAGCACCGGCCACCCGATGGAGGAGAAGTCGAATGGTTGACACCGAGGCGCCGATCAGGCTGGCCATCGTCGACGACCACCGCATGCTGCTGGGCGCGCTGTCCGAGTGGCTGCGCGGCAGTGCGTCCGACATCGATCTCGTGGTGGCCGTGCCGTCGTGGTCCGAGCTGCTCGCGCATCCCCAGTTCCCGGTCGACGTGGTGCTGCTCGACCTCGACCTCCGCGACAACATCCCGGTCTCGCTCAAGCTGTCGATGCTGAAGTCGGCGGGCGTGCAGACCATGCTCATGAGCACCTACTCCGAGCCGGCCGTGGTGCGCGAGGCGCTCGGGTCGGGCGCGCTCGGCTACCTGGTCAAGTCCGAGCCGGTCGAGAACATCGTCGAGGCCATCCGGGCGGCGCGGCTCGGCGAGACCTACCTCACGCCCGAGCTCGAGGTCGCGCTCGCGGCCGAGGGCGAGGTGCCCAAGCTCTCCGCCCAGGAGCGCCGGGTCATGGCCCTCTACGGCGCCGGGCAGCCGGTCAAGGCGGTCGCGTTCCAGCTCGGCATCTCCGAAGAGACGGCCAAGAGCTACCTCAAGCGCATCCGCGAGAAGTACCGGCTCTCGGGCTTCGACGTGGGCACCAAGGTCGCGCTCCGCAAGCGCGCGATCCTCGACGGCATCCTGCTGCAGTCCGACTGAGCCGCGGCTTCGAGCGAGCGGATGCCGCGACGCGGCGTTGCATCCGCCCGTCAGCGCATCGCGCGCGCGGCGCGCACCCGCACGGTTGGCGGCGCGCACGATGTCACGCACCTCTCCAGATCCCTCGGTCGTGGGCGTTTCCGTTCGCGCACCGTGTTCCCCTTTCAACGGAAACACCCGGCGCGAACGGAAACACCGAACGCGGCACCGCGCGCAAACGGAAACATCCGGCGCGGCAGGAACCGCACCGTGGGCACGAACCCGCGGCGCCCGACGCTCAGGCGTCGACGACCTCGACCGCTCCGGTCGCGTAGGGCACGACCACGCCGCGACGGCCGCGTGACCGGTCGAGCGCGAACGAGGCGAGGGCGAGCGCGATGCCGGCGAGCGTGAGCGCGAACCCGATCCAGATCGGGGCGACGTAGCCGAGGCCCGCGGCGATGGCCATGCCGCCGAACAGCGCCCCGAGGCTGTTGCCGATGTTCAGGGCCGAGTGGTTCAGCGCCGCGGCGATCGACTGGCTGTCGCGGGCGACGTCCATGAGCCTGGCCTGGATGGTGGGCGAGAGCGCGGCCGACGACCCGCCGATCAGGAACACGCCGACGAAGAGCCCGACCGGGCTCGAGGCGGTGAAGCCGAGCACGAGCAGCGAGGCGGCGAGCACGGCGAAGAACAGGTACATGCTGCGCCGCACGCTCCAGTCGGCCAGGCGCCCGCCGATGAGGTTGCCGAGGGTCATGCCGATGCCGAAGGCGACGAGCACGATCGGCACGAGCGAAGCGGGCAGCCCGGTGACCTCGACCGCGAGCGGGGCCACGTAGGTGTACACGGCGAAGAGCCCGCCGAAGCCGATCGCGCCGATGCCCAGCGCGAACCAGACCTGCGAACGGCGGAACGCGCCGAGCTCGCGCCGGATGGTCGCCCCGGGATCGCCAGGCTGGTACGGCACCGCGAACGCGACGGCGACGAAGGTCAGGGCGAAGATGGCGGCGACCGCGAGGTACGCGGTTCGCCAGCCCGCGGCCTGCCCGAGCCAGGTGATGGCTGGCACGCCGATGACGTTCGCGATCGTCAGGCCGGAGAGCACGAGGGCGACGCCGCGGGCGCGCTTGCCCGGGCCCATGAGGCTCGCCGCGACGAGCGAGGCGATGCCGAAGTACGCGCCGTGCGGCAGCGCGGAGACGAACCGGGCGACGAGCACGAGGCCGAAGGTCGGCAGCACGGCCGAGGCGATCGTGCCGAGCGTGAACGCCGTGAGCAGCACGAGCAGCAGGCGCTTGCGCGGCCACTTCGCGGCGGCTGCCGCGATGGTCGGCGCGCCGACGACGACGCCGAGGGCGTATGCGAAGATGACCCATCCGGCGTGGGCGTTCGCCTCGTCGGGCGAGGCCGCCGCGAGGCCGGGCAGCAGGTCGCGGGCGATCTCGGGCAGCAGCCCCATGGCGACGAACTCGGTCGATCCGATGCCGAAGCCGCCCAGCGCGAGGGCGAGCAGGGCGAACCGGATGCGGGCGGGCGAGAGCACCGCGCGCCCGCCGTCGAAGTGGGTCATCCGTCGATTCTCGCACAGGAATCGAATCGATTCGATTTCGGCCGCGCAACGGGACTGTTGCATTCGGCTGAACGTTCGGAGACCGCCTGCGATGCGCGGCCGAATGCCCGCCCCGCGGCATCCGGCCCTGAACGGCCGATCGCCTCAGTCCGCGTCGATCGCCGCCTCGAGCCGCTCGAGCTTGCCCTCGAGCTCGCCAGTGAAACCAGGGCGGATGTCGGCCTTCAGCACGAGCGACACGCGCGACCCGTACTCGCCGACGGCCTCGGTCGCGCGGCGCACGACCTCGAACACCTCGTTCCAGTCGCCCTCGATGGTCGTGAACATCGAGTCGGTGCGGTTCGGCAGACCTGACTCGCGCACGATCTTCACGGCCGCGGCGACTGCGTCGTGCACGGACCCGTCGGAGCGTCCGGTGCCGCTCGGTGCGACCGAGAATGCGACCAGCATGATTCCTCCTCGCGGCGGGCGCGTCACTCGGGCTGGGGCGCAGGATCCCGTCGCGTTCCAGCCTGCCACAGCGCCCGCACGCCCCAGACGAGCAGCACGACCAGCAGCATGACCTTCACGGTGAGCAGGAACACGAACGCCGGATCCGCGACGAGAAGCCACCCGTACCAGTACGGGTAGATGATGTGCGTGAACAGGGCGATCGCCGCAGCGACGAGGGCCGGCACCGCGAACCGCGCCGGGCGGTAGACGAGGCCGAGCACGATCGGCGCGGCCAGCCAGGTCACGAACTGCGGGGAGCCGACCTTGTTCGCCAGCATGAGCACGACGAGGAAGCTGAGCGCGAGCGGCGGCAGTACGCGGGCGAACACCGCGCCGCGACGCACGGCCCGCACCCCGAGGAGCACGACGGCGAGCACGCCGACGGCCATCGCCGGTGTCGTGAGTGCGGCCGCGACATCCGCCCCCGGCCCCTGGATCTGGAACGTGAGGATGTCGCGCGAGTAGACGATGCGCACGTCCTCGGCGCCCGCGACGATCTGCCAGAGCCACGCCACGGCGAGCGGCGCCTCGATCTGCAGGCCGCGGCCGGCCTGCTCCTCGATGAAGCCGAACGCGTTCAGGCCCGCGCCGGCGAAGAGGCTCACGCCCAGGATGCCGATGCTGAGGGCGAACGCGATGCCGGCGACCTCGCGGCGCCGACGGGCGGCGATGACGAGGGCGGCGAGCAACGCGGCGGGCCACACCTTGATCCACGCGCCGATGGTGAGCAGCACGGCGGCCACGCGCGGATGCCCGGCGGCCATCAGGAGCCCGGCGATCGCGAACGGCACCGTGATCGCGTCGATACGGCCGAGCGCGATCGGCCCGAGCAGCGCGAGGAAGGCCAGCCACCACCAGGCGGCGATGCGGCGCGTGCGCGAGAGACGTGCCCTGCCGAGCAGCATCGAGAACGCGACGGCGTCGAGCACCGTGACCATGAGCAGCCAGGTCTGGGCGTACGAGGCCACGCCGAACGCGAGCGCCGCGGCCATCGGGGCGAACGCGAGGATCGGGTACACCCACGGCGTGTCGATGCCCATGCGCACCCAGCCGTTCGCCGCGTTCTCGGCCCAGTGCACGTAGACGCCCGTGACGTCGCCGAGCGGCAGCCCGGGGGCGTTGAGGTTCAGCCAGGCGAGCGCGCCGTGCACGAGCAGGAACGCGACCCAGAGCGCTCCACGGCCGGCGAGGAACCGCCTGAACGGCCGGGCGGATGTCTCGGCACCGCCCCCGTCCGTCATGTCAGCGAGCCTATCCGAGTGTCACAATCCGCCACGCCGCCACCGCCCGCCCGCCGGATCGGCCAAGCTGGGATGACGACACCCGGAGGCACTGACATGACCCGACGCATCACCGCCGCGCTGCTCCTCGCGACATCCGCCGCACTCGTCCTCGCCGGCTGCTCCGGCGGCGACGACGCGTCGACCGACGACGCGGGCGACGGCTACCTCACGCCGGGCAAGTTCACGGTCGCCACCGGCGAGCCCGCCTACTACCCGTGGATCATCGACGACGCCCCCGAGTCGGGCGAGGGCTTCGAGTCGGCGGTCGCCTACGCGGTCGCCGAGCAGCTCGGCTTCGCCGAAGACGACGTCGTGTGGGTGCGCTCCACGTTCGACCAGGCCATCGCGCCCGGCCCCAAGGACTTCGACATCAACCTCCAGCAGTTCTCCATCACGCCCGAGCGCGCCGAGAACGTCGACTTCTCGTCGCCCTACTACGAGACGACGCAGGTCGTCGTCACGGTCGAGGGCTCCCCCGCGGCATCCGCGGGCTCGCTCGCCGACCTGAAGGGCCTGCTCATCGGCGCCCAGGTCGGCACGACGAGCTTCGAGGCCATCGAAGAGAGCATCCAGCCGACCGCGGGCGCCCAGGTGTTCAATACGAACGACGACGCCAAGCTGGCCCTGCAGAGCGGCACGGTCGACGCGATCGTCGTCGACCTGCCCACCGCGTTCTACCTGACGGGAGCCGAGCTCGACGGCGGTGTCATCGTCGGCCAGCTGCCGACGACCGGCGGCGGCGACGAGTTCGGACTCGTGCTCGCGAAGGACTCCCCGCTCACCGAGCAGGTCACGGCCGCCGTCGACGCCCTCCGCGAAGACGGCACCCTCGACGCGCTCGCCACCGAGTGGCTCGGCGGCGACGCGGCCCCCGTGCTCGAGTGACGCAGCGCCCGTGCATGCACGGCTAACGTTGCATCGTGCCTGATTCGACCTTGCCGCGCGCCCTCGGCGACCACGGGGCGCCCGGCGACGGCACGAGCGGCGGCGACGACGACGCGACCTGGCGGCCGAGCGATCGCGAACTCGCACGGCGCGCGTTCCGCCGCAAGCAGACCCGGCGTTCCGTGCTCATCAGCGCGGGCTCGACGCTCGTGTTCGCCGCGCTGCTCGTGTGGGGGCTCGTGGGCTCGCCGGGCTGGGCGAAGGTGCAGGCCTCGTTCTTCGACCCCGAGGTGGCGATCGCCTCGCTCCCGCGCATCCTGCAGGGGCTGTGGCTGAACATCCAGGTGCTGTTCTTCGCGAGCATCGGCGTCGTGCTCGTCGCGCTGCTGCTCGCGACCATGCGCACCTTGCGCGGGCCGGTGTCCTTCCCGCTCCGGGCGCTCGCGGCCGGGTACACCGACCTCTTCCGCGGCATGCCGCTCATCATCGTGCTCTACCTCGTCGGGTACGGCGTGCCAGGGCTCGACTTCTTCCCACGGGTGCCCGTCGCGGTCTGGGGCACGGTCGCCCTGATCCTCACCTACTCGGCCTACGTGTCCGAGGTGTTCCGCGCGGGCATCGAGGCGGTGCATCCCTCGCAGCGCCTCGCGGCCCGCTCGCTCGGACTCGGGCACGGGCAGACCATGCGGCGGGTCATCATGCCGCAGGCGCTGCGCAAGGTGACGCCCGCGCTCATGAACGACTTCGTCGCCATGCAGAAGGACGTCGGGCTCATCTCGGTGCTCGGGGCCATCGACGCGGTGCGTGCCGCGCAGATCGAGCAGGCGCATTACTACAACTTCACGCCCTACGTCGTCGCGGGCCTGCTGTTCGTACTGCTGGCCTGGCCGATGATCCGCCTCACCGACTGGGTCTCGGCGCGCATGCGCGACCGAGAGCAGGCCGGGAGCATCGTATGAGCGAGAAGACCACCACGCCCGGGCTGCTCCGGCTCCGCGGCATCCGTCGCTCGTTCGGCGACAAGCTCGTGCTCGACGGCGTCGACCTCGACGTCGACGCGCACGAGGTCGTCGCCCTCGTCGGCGCCTCGGGCTCGGGCAAGTCCACGCTGCTGCGCACCATCAACCTGCTCGAGACCATCGACGACGGCGAGATCCTGCTCGACGGCGACGAGATCAGCGACCCCCGCGTCGACGCCGACGCGGTGCGCGCCCGCATCGGCGTCGTCTTCCAGCACTACAACCTGTTCCCGCACCTCAGCGTGCTCGACAACGTCACGCTCGCCGCGAGACTCGTGCACCGGATGCCGCGGGCAGACGCCGAACGGCGGGCGCTCGAGCTGCTCGACTCGGTGGGCCTCGCGGAGTTCGCCAAGGCGTTCCCCGACCGCCTCTCGGGCGGCCAGCAGCAGCGCGTGGCGATCGTGCGGGCCATCGCGACCGAGCCCGAACTGCTGCTGCTCGACGAGGTCACGAGCGCACTCGACCCCGAGCTCGTCGGCGAGGTGCTCGCGCTCGTGCGCTCCCTCGCCGAGGGCGGCACGACGATCGTCATGGCGACGCACGAGATGGCGTTCGCGCGCGAGGTCGCCGACCGAGTGGTCTTCCTCGACGCGGGCCGCATCATCGAGTCGGCGCCCCCGCTGGAGTTCTTCACGGCGCCGCGCGAGGCGCGCACGCGCGAATTCCTGGCGCGGTTCCTCCGCGAGTAGGCGGCCTCAGCCGGCGAGCAGCCCGCCGACGACCGAGGGCACGGCGTCGGCGATGTCGAGCGCCGTCACGGGTCCGCCGCCGTATGCCGCACTCGCCCTGGCCGCCGCCTCGCCCTGCACCCAGGCCGCGGTGGCCGCGAGGTCGGTGAGCGACTCGGCATTGCGCGCGAGTTCGTGGTGGTGGGTCGCGACGAGTGCGCCGAGCACGCCGCCGAGCACGTCGCCGGTGCCGGCCGTGGCGAGCCAGTGGGTGGGAGCGGTGACGGTTCGGTGGTTGCCGCTCGGGTCGCAGACGTAGGTGGTCGCGCCCTTCAGGAGCACGGCGACGCCGAGCTCGCCGGCCGCTCGCCTGGCCCATTCGCCGGGGTCGGCGCGGACCTCGTCGACGGTCGAGCGGATCTCGCGGGCGTTCAGCAGCCGGACGAGTTCGCGCAGGTGCGGGGTGATCACGGTCGGCGCGCTGTGCGTGCCGGCGAGGTCGAGGGCGCCGGAGTCGAGCACGACGGGCACCTGGTCGGCGAGTGCGTGCTGCAGGTCGCCGAGCAGCACGAAGGAACGGCGGGTCGGTTCGATGCCCGACCCGAGCAGCCAGGCCTGCACGCGCCCACGACCGGTGACGGTCTCGGGGCGCCGCTCGAGCACGGCACGGCGCACGGAGCGCGGGCCGATGTAGCGCACGAGACCCACGCCGGTGCGGTGCGCGGCCGAGACGCCGAGCACGGCGGCGCCGGGGTACTCGATCGAGCCGGTGACGATGCCGAGCACCCCCCTGGTGTACTTGTCGTCGTCGGCCCGCGGGGCGCGGATCCAACGGCGGGCGTCGTCGATGCCCCAGGTGTGCCATTCGGTGGCCATGCTCCAACGATAGGTTGGAGGCGATGCCAGCAACAGCCCTCGATCCCATCAGTCTGTCTCCGCGCGTCGTCGTCTTCGACTACGGCGAGGTCATCTCCCGCGCCCCGACCGACGCCGATCGCGCGGCGCTCCTGGATCGCGCCGGCGTGTCGGGCGACGCCGACGCCGAGGAGGGCTTCTGGGCCGCCTACTGGCGGCATCGCGCGGCGCTCGACCAGGGCACCAGTTCGATCGCCCGGTACTGGGCGGATGTCGCGGGCGAGATCGGTGCCGATTGGAACCCGATCGACGTGCACGAGCTCTGGGCGATCGACCACCGAGGGTGGCTCAGTGTCGACCCGGGCACCCTGCGCGTGCTGCACGCGCTCCGCGACGGCGGAACGCGCCTCGCGCTCCTCTCGAACGCCGGCGCCGACTACTCGGGCTGGCTCCGCTCCGGCTCGTTCGCACCGCTGTTCGAGCAGGTGTTCGTCAGCGGTGAGCTGAACCTCGTGAAGCCCGACGCCGCGATCTACGAGCACGTCATCGCCGAGCTCGGCATCGACCCGGCGCGCTTCGTCTTCATCGACAACAAGGCCGAGAACGTCGAGGGTGCCGTCGCGGTCGGCGGCGACGGGCATGTGTTCACGGATGCCGCGTCCCTCGAGTCCTGGCTGCGCCAGCGTGCCTCGTGAACGGGCGCGCCTCGTGAACGACGCCGCCGCGCCCGACGCCCAGCCCACGGCGGCGTCCGTGCCCGCGCTGTTCCGCCCGATCACGATCCGCGGCCTCACGATCCGCAATCGCGTGTGGGTTCCGCCGATGTGCCAGTACTCCGTGACGCAGCTCGACGGCGTGCCGCACGACTGGCATCTCGTGCACCTGGGCTCGATGGCCGCGGGCGGCGCGGGGCTCGTCATCGCCGAGGCCACCGCGGTGAACCCCGAGGGCCGCATCTCCGACCACGACACGGGCATCTGGAACGACGCGCAGGTCGAGGGCTGGTCGCGCATCACCCGGTTCATCCGCTCGCAGGGCGCCGCGGCCGGCATCCAGCTCGCGCACGCCGGTCGCAAGGCCTCGGTCTGGGCCGATGCCCTGCGCCGTTCGGGCTCGCAGCCGCTCGACGAGGGCGGGTGGAAGACGGTATCGGCTTCGGCGCAGTCGTTCGAGGGGCTCCGCGAACCCATGGCGCTCGACGAGCGCGGCATCCGTCAGGTCATCGAGGACTTCCGCGCCGCCGCCGGGCGCGCGATCGAGGCGGGCTTCGACCTCGTCGAGGTGCATGCGGCGCACGGATACCTCGTGCACCAGTTCCTGTCGCCGTTGTCGAACCTGCGCGACGACGCCTGGGGCGGCGATCTCGAGGGGCGCGCGCGCCTGCTGCTCGAGATCGTGCGCGCCGTGCGGGCCGAGGTCGGCGAGGAGGTGCCCGTGCTCGTACGGTTCTCGGCGACCGACTGGGTCGAGGGCGGCTGGGACGAGGCGCAGACCGCGACCGTCGCCCGCTGGTGCCACGACGCCGGCGCCGACTTCTTCGACGTCTCGACGGGCGGCCTCGTGGCGAATGCGCACATCCCGGTGTTCCCCGGCTACCAGACCGGGCATGCGGCCTACGTCGGCGAGCACGGCGAGGTGCCGGTGTCGGCGGTCGGACGCATCACGAACGCCCGTCACGCCGACGACCTCGTCGCCTCGGGCGGTGCCGACGCCGTCATGTTCGGCAAGGCCATGCTGCGCGACCCGCATTTCGCGCTGCGCGCGGCAGACCAACTCGGCGCGGGCACGTCGATGTGGCCCGTGCAGTACCTGCGGGCGAGGCCAGAGGTCAACGACGGCGAGTGGTGACCGGCGGATCGGTGTCTTGACGGGCGCCGACCCCGCGGGCCGCGTCGTCGGGCTCGCGGCCGTCGACCCGGCGTCGTCACCGCCACCGACCCCGCGGGCCGCGTCGTCGGGGTCGCGGCCGTCGACCCGGCGTCGTCACCGCCACCGACCCCGCGGGCCGCGTCGTCGGGGTCGCGGCCGTCGACGTGCAGGTCGACCGCGGTGCGCGGCGGCCCGCCTCGCTCACCATCCCGATCTCGGACGACACCTGGGTACAGCGGCGTTTCGAGGGGATGCCGCGGTGGGCTCGCACTCGCTGCGCGTGCGGGCGACCGGGGGCCGTCGGCCAGGTGGAGGTCTCGCCGGCGGGGGCTGCCCGACGGCGCCGCCGGCCTGCACGGGCGCACCGTCACCGTCTCCTGACGAGGCGCCTCGTCCGCCGCCGTTGTATCGCTCGGTTCTGCATCGGCTGTGCACTGCATCCGCTGCGCTCCGCACTCGCAGCGCCGGTGTTCCCGGCGGAGGTCCGCTCCGAGGACACCGGCTGCACGGCTGCACGGCTGCACGGCTGCACCTCTACACGGCTACACGGCTACACGGCTACACGGCTACACGGTTTCGGAACACGTCTCCCCCGGGTGTTACCCCACGACCGGGGCGACCGTCTGGGGCGAGCCGGAACGTATTCGTCTCACGAGACACGGAATGCGCCATTTGAGACGAGACCCGGCACGTGCGATCCAGGCGAGGTGGGGCGTGCGCAACCCACGCGAGGCGGAGCGTGCGCGGCGGCGACGTGCGAGGCGGGTCACGGGCGACCGGGGAGGCGGGTCGCGGTCGACCGGCGAGGCAGGTCGCGGTCGACCGGCGAGGCGGGCCGCCGACGCCGTGCTGCGGTCGAGCCGCTACGCCGACCCCGACGCGTGCGACCGCATCTGCGCGGCCCGCTCCATCATCTGCCGTGAGAGCTGGCCGATCGCGAAGATGTTGCCCTCGCTGTCGCTGAACCACGCGCTGCGCTCGTCGCCGAGGTCGGCGACCCCGTCGACCGTGGTGAGCCCCGGCAGGTCGTAGTCGTGGAACACGACCCCGTGGGTGCGCAGCGCGGTCATGTCCCGGTCGAGGTCGTCGGTCATCAGGTTGAACGCCGTGTTCTTCGCGGTGCCCGCGAAGTCGGTGCGGTACACCATCACGATCGTGCCGCCGACGTCGAAGAGCCCCACGCCCTCCACATCTTCGTACACGGGTTCGCGGCCGAGCACGTCACGCCACCACGTGCGCGCCCGGTCGAGGTCGGACGCCGGCAGGACGGCCGTCGCCAGGAGTTTCTCGAACATGATCTTTCCTCGGTTCTCGGGTCGGCGTCAGTGTACGCCGACCCGAGACCGCCGGCCCCGCGCGGGGAACGACTGGCACGCCGGCCGCGACACCCGGCCGCGACACCCGATGAGCGGATGCCGCGACCGACGTCGCTCACCCGCGACGGGTCGCGTCCTGCACCTCGCCGACGAGCTCCTCGATGATGTCCTCGAGGAAGATCACGCCCGTCGTGGCGCCCTCCTCGTCGAACGCCCTGGCCACATGCGTGCCGAGGCGACGCATGGTCGCAAGGGCGTCCTCGAGATCGGTGCCGTCGAAGATCGAGACCAGCCGGCGCACGCGCTTCGGCGGGATCGGGTCGTCGAACTCGTCGACGCGCAGATCGATGACGTCCTTCAGGTGCACGTAGCCGTCGGGTTCGCCGTCGTCGCCGAGGATGACGTAGCGCGAGTAGCCGTGGCGGGCGACCGCGCGCTCGACGTCGGCCGGCGTCGCCGTGGGCGGCAGGCTCACGAGAGCCGACATCGGCAGCGCGACATCCGTCACCCGCTTGGTCGTGAACTCGAACGCGGCGCTCAGCGTGCCGCTGGCGTCGTCGAGCACGCCCTCGGCGCGCGAACGGTCGACGATCGTCTGCACCTCTTCGAGCGTGTACGTCGAGTTCGCCTCGCTCTTGGGCTCGACGCGGAACAGGCGCAGCACGCCGTTCGCCATCGCGTTCAGCGCCACGATGACGGGGCGGAACACGCGCGCGATGAACACGAGCGGCGGCGCGAGCAGCAGCACCGCGCGATCGGGCAGCGAGAACGAGAGGTTCTTCGGCACCATCTCGCCGAACACGACGTGCAGGTACGACACGAGCACGAGCGTCACGATGAACGCGACCGTCGAGATGACGCCCTCGGGCCAGCCCGTGAGGTGCAGCGGCACCTCGAGCAGGTGGTGGATCGCGGGCTCGGAGACGTTCAGGATCAGCAGCGAGCAGATCGTGATGCCGAGCTGGCTCATCGCGAGCATGAGGGTCGCGTGCTCCATGGCCCAGAGCGCGGTCTTCGCGCTGCGGCTGCCCTGCTCGGCGAGCGGCTCGATCTGCGAGCGCCTGGCCGAGATCACGGCGAACTCGGCACCGACGAAGAACGCGTTGCCGGCCAGCAGCACGACGAGCCAGACGAGTCCCATCCAGTCGTTCATCGGGCCGCCTCCTCGTCGTCGGCCTCGACCGGCACGGGGTCGGGCATGTAGCGGAGCCGGTCGATGCGACGCCCGTCGAGGCGCTGCACGACGAGTGTTCCGCCCTCGATCGCGACCTCGTCGCCGACGACCGGCAGCCGGCCGAGCTCGGAGATGACGTAGCCCGCGACGGTCTCGTAGTCGCCGTTCTCGGGAACGCGGATGCCGGTGCGGTCGACGAGCTCGTCGGGCCTGAGGATGCCGGGGAAGGCCACCGAGTCCTCACGGCGCACGATGCCCGCACGGGTGCGGTCGTGCTCGTCGGCGACCTCGCCCACCAGCTCTTCGACGAGGTCTTCGAGGGTCGCGACGCCGGCGGTTCCGCCGTATTCGTCGACGACGACCGCCATCTGGAACCCGCGGCCGCGCAGCTCGCCGAGCAGCACGTCGAGCGTCATGGTCTCCGGCACGCGCAGCGCCTCGGACTGCAGGGCCGAAGCCGGGACATCCGCCCGCCGCTCGCGGGGGACGGCGACCGCCTGCTTGACGTGCACGAGGCCGACGACGTCGTCGAGGTTCTCGTCGTAGACGGGGAACCTCGAGTAACCCGTCTGGCGGGCGAGTTCGAGCACCGTCTCGGCGCTGTCCTGACGGTGCACGGCCGAGACCGCCGGGCGGGGGGTCATGACGTCGGATGCATCGTGGTCGGCGAACCGCAGGGTCCGGCCGAGCAGCGTGGCGGTGTCCTGCTCGAGCAGGCCCGCGCTCGCCGATCGGCGCACGAGCGAGCTCAGCTCCTCGGCCGAACGTGCGCCCGAGAGCTCCTCCTTCGGCTCGATGCCGATGGCGCGCAGCAGCGCGTTCGCGCTGCCGTTGAGCACCGCGATGGCCGGCCGGAACACCCACGTGAACGCGGTCTGGAACGGCATCACGAGCTTCGCGGTCGCCAGCGGCAGCGCGAGCGCGAAGTTCTTGGGCACGAGCTCGCCGATGACCATCGACAGCAGCGTGGCGACGAGGATCGCCGTCGTGGCGCCCACAGGCCGTACGACGGACTCCGCAAGGCCGAGGGCCGTGAGCGGCCCGCTCAGGAGCGAGGTGATCGCGGGCTCCATCGTGTAGCCGGTGAGCAACGTGGTCAGCGTGATGCCGAGCTGCGCGCTCGAGAGGTGCGTCGAGGTGATCTTCAGCGCCTCGATGGTGAGCGAGAGCCGCGTCTCACCCCGCTCGCGGCGCGCTTCGACGTCGGCGCGATCGAGGTTGACGAGCGCGAACTCGCTCGCGACGAACAAGCCCGTGCCGACCGTGAGGAGCAGTCCGATGCCGAGGAGAACCCACTCAGACATCGCCGCCTCCCCGGTCGATCACGGGCGAGGGTCTGTGGCCGGGATTGGCAGAGGGAGGATCATCCATTGTGCGCGCCAGTATATCGGCGCGAGGCTGCGCGGAGACCGGGAACCCGGTCGCGTGATCGACCCGCAATCAACCGGAAACCGACCGGAGATCACCAGCTCACCGGGAGCGCCTTGCCCTCCTCGTAGCCCGCGGCGGACTGGATGCCGACCCGAGCGCGCTCGCGGAACTCCTCGAGCGTGCGGGCGCCCGCATAGGTGAACGAACTGCGCACCCCCGACGTGATCATGTCGAGCAGGTCCTCGAGCGAGGGCCGCAGCGGATCGAGGTAGATCTTGGACGACGAGATGCCCTCCGCGAACAGCTCCTTGCGTGCCAGCTCGTACGGCGACAGCCGATCGAACCGCTCGCGCACGGCCTTGGTCGAGGCCATGCCCCAGCTCTCCTTGTAGAGGCGGCCGGCGGCATCGTGGGCGAGTCCGCCCGGGGCCTCGATCGTGCCGGCGAACCACGAGCCGATCATGACGGATGCCGCGCCCGCGGCGAGTGCGAGTGCGACGTCGCGCGGGTACCGCACGCCGCCGTCGGCCCAGACCCGCGCGCCGAGCTCGCGCGCCGCCTCGGCGGTCTCGAGCACCGCGGAGAACTGCGGACGGCCGACGGCCGTCATCATGCGCGTCGTGCACATGGCGCCGGGGCCCACGCCGACCTTCAGCACGTCGGCGCCCGCCTCGACGAGGTCGGCGACCGCGTCGGCGGTGACGATGTTGCCCGCCACGATCGGCACGCCGAGGTCGAGGTCGCGCACGATGGACACGGCGCGGAGCATGCCCTCCTGGTGCCCGTGGGCGGTGTCGATGACGAGCATGTCGACGCCGGCTTCGACGAGCGCCTGCGCCTTCGCCGCCACATCGCCGTTGATGCCGACGGCCGCGGCGACCCGGAGGCGGCCGTCGGCGTCGACGTTCGGGCGGTAGATCGTGCCGCGGAGCGCGCTGCGGCGGCTCAGCGTGCCGACCACGCGTCCGTGCTCGAGCACGGGCACGAACTCGAGGCCGGCGTCGACCATGAGGTCGAACGCGCGGCGGGGGGTGTCCACGTCGTCGGCGTCGATCGAGGCGAGGCCGCCGTGCACGAGGTCGCCGAGGCGCGCATCGGCCAATGCCGTCGCCAGGCGTTCGGCGGCGATGCATCCGACGAGCTCACCGGCTGCGTCCTGCAGCACGATGCCGTGGCCGGCCACCGGAGGGAGCACCGCGAGCGCATCGCTCACCGTGGCATCGGGGCTGAAGACGTGCGGGGTGTCGAAGCGCGGCGACTGGGCCTTCGTCCACCGGATGGACTCGGCGAGGTCCTGCAGGTGCAGGTCCTGCGGCAGGACGCCGAGTCCGCCACGCCTCGCCAGCGTCGACGCGAGCCTCGGCCCCGTGATCGAGTTCATGTTCGCGGAGACGATCGGCACCGACGCGCCGGACCCGTCATCGGGGGCGAGCGACACGTCGAGCCGGCTCGTGACCCCCGACCTGCTCGGGACGAGGAAGACGTCGGAGTAGGTGAGATCGTGCGTGGGTTCGGTGCGGTAGAACTCCATGGTCATCACGCTACCCCGGCCGACTGTGGGCAAGCGCTCGGAGAAGGGGTTTAGGCTTGTACAGGCGACCGGATACCCCCGAGTGCGCGACGAGCGCGATCGCCGAGAAATCACATCCAGTATCAACGGAGAGAGTGGGCGATCGGCTGTGTCGAGCCAATTGACCGGGCCAGGGTCTGAAGAGACCACGGCGGGCGAATACGGGGCCAACGAATGGCTCGTCGACGAGATGTACGAGAAGTTCGTCGTCGATCCCGACTCCGTCGACCGTTCGTGGTGGCCCGTGCTCGAGTCGTATCGCGACGCCCGCGGCGCGGCAGCAGACGCCACGCCCGCGAGCCCGGCCCCGTCCGGGAGCGCGCAGCCCGCGGCATCCGCCCCTGAAGCACCCGCGGCGCCGGCGGCAACGACCACGGCACCCGCCGCTCCTGCGGCACCGGCCGCCCCCGCGGCATCCGCCCCGCCGACGACCCCGAACGCGGTCATCGGCCAGGCGCCCGCCGCGCGCACCACGTCCGTGGCCCCCCGGTCGGCGCCGGTCCCGGCCGACGTGCCCGTGACGAGCCCGCAGCAGGTCATCGACGACGGCGAGCGCACCGACGAGGTCGTGCCGTTGAAGGGCATGCCCAAGGCCCTCGCCGCGAACATGGACGCCTCGCTCACCGTGCCGACCGCCACGAGCGTGCGCACCGTGCCGGCGAAGCTCATGATCGACAACCGCATCGTGATCAACAACCACCTGCGCCGCACACGCGGCGGCAAGGTGTCGTTCACGCACCTCATCGGGTGGGCGCTCATCCAGGCGTTGAAGGAATTCCCGAGCCAGAACGTCTTCTACAGCGAGGTCGACGGCAAGCCGAGCCTCGTCCGGCCCGCGCACATCGGCCTCGGCATCGCGATCGACATCCCGAAGCCCGACGGCAGCCGCGCCCTGCTCGTGCCCGCCATCAAGCGCGCCGAGACGATGACGTTCAACGAGTTCCTGAACGCCTACGAAGACCTCGTGGGGCGGGCCCGCAACAACAAGCTCACCGCCGACGACTTCTCGGGCGCGACGATCTCGCTCACGAACCCCGGCGGCATCGGCACCGTGCACTCCGTGCCGCGCCTCATGAAGGGCCAGGGCTGCATCATCGGCGCCGGCGCCCTCGAGTACCCGGCCGAGTTCCAGGGCTCCGCCGAGAAGACGCTCGCCAACCTCGCCATCGGCAAGACGATCACGCTCACCTCGACCTACGACCACCGGGTCATCCAGGGCGCAGGCTCCGGCGAGTTCCTGAAGAAGGTGCACGAGCTGCTCATCGGCCAGCGCGGCTTCTACGAAGACCTGTTCGCGGCCCTCCGCCTGCCGTACGAGCCCATCCACTGGTCGCCCGACATCTCGGTCGACATCGCCAGCGCCATCGACAAGACGGCCCGCGTGCAAGAGCTGATCAACTCCTTCCGCGTGCGCGGCCACATGATGGCCGACACCGACCCGCTCGAGTACCAGCAGCGCTCGCACCCCGACCTGAACATCGAGAGCCACGGGCTCACGTTCTGGGACCTCGACCGCGAGTTCGTCACGGGCGGCTTCGGCAACACCCGCACCGCGCTGCTCCGCGACATCCTGGGCGTGCTCCGCGACTCCTACTGCCGCACCATCGGCATCGAGTACATGCACATCCAGGACCCCGACCAGCGTCGGTGGATCCAGGAGCAGGTCGAGCGCAAGTACGAGAAGCCGACCCACGACGAGCAGATGCGCATCCTCGGCAAGCTCAACGAGGCCGAGGCGTTCGAGACCTTCCTGCAGACCAAGTACGTCGGCCAGAAGCGCTTCAGCCTCGAGGGCGGCGAGTCCGTCATCGCGCTGCTCGACGAGATCCTGCAGGGCGCCGCGAAGGAGAACCTCGACGAGGTCGCCATCGGCATGGCCCACCGCGGTCGTCTCAACGTGCTCACGAACATCGCCGGCAAGACCTACGGTCAGGTCTTCCGCGAGTTCGAGGGCACCACGTCGGGCCAGGGATCGGGCGACGTCAAGTACCACCTCGGCACCGAGGGCACCTTCACGGCCGACGACGGAGCACAGATCCCCGTCTCGCTCGCCGCGAACCCGTCGCACCTCGAGGCCGTCGACGGCGTGCTCGAGGGCATCGTCCGCGCCAAGCAGGACCGCAAGCCCATCGGCACCTTCTCGACCCTGCCGATCCTCATCCACGGCGATGCGGCCATGGCCGGTCAGGGCGTCGTGATCGAGACCATGCAGATGTCGCAGCTGCGCGGCTACCGCACGGGCGGCACGATCCACGTCAACATCAACAACCAGGTCGGGTTCACCACCGTGCCGGGCGATGCACGGTCCTCGATCTACTCGACCGACGTCGCGAAGGCGATCCAGGCGCCCATCTTCCACGTGAACGGCGACGACCCCGAGGCCGTGGTGCGCGTCGCGGAGCTCGCGTTCCGGTACCGCCAGGAGTTCGAGCGCGACGTGGTCATCGACCTCGTCTGCTACCGCCGGCGCGGGCACAACGAGGGCGACGACCCCTCGATGACCCAGCCGCTCATGTACAACCTCATCGAGGCCAAGCGCTCGGTGCGAAAGCTCTACACCGAGGCGCTCGTCGGTCGCGGCGACATCACCGAGGCCGAGTACGAGGAGTCGCACCGCGACTTCCAGGACCGCCTCGAGCGGGCGTTCGCCGAGACCCACGCGGCCCAGACCGGCGCGATCCCGATCGTCGGCGCGACCGAGTCGATCGACCACGAGGGCCCCGCCACGGGCGAGCTCGCCGTCACGGGCGTCTCCACCGAGGTCGTGCAGGCCATCGGCGACGCCTTCGGCAACAAGCCGTCGGGTTTCACGGTGCACCCGAAGATCCAGCAGCTGCTCACCAAGCGCGTCGACATGAGCCGCAACGGCAAGATCGACTGGGGTTTCGGCGAGCTGCTCGCACTCGGCTCGCTGCTCATCGAGGGCACCCCGGTGCGCTTCGCCGGCCAAGACGCGCGGCGCGGCACCTTCGTGCAGCGCCACGCGGTGCTGCACGACCGCGCGAACGGCCAGGAATGGCTGCCGCTGCAGAACCTCTCCGAGAACCAGGCCCGCTTCTGGATCTACGACTCGCTGCTCTCCGAGTACGCGGCGATGGGCTTCGAGTACGGCTACTCGGTCGAACGCGCCGACGCGCTCGTGCTCTGGGAGGCGCAGTTCGGCGATTTCGCCAACGGCGCGCAGACCATCATCGACGAGTTCATCTCCTCGGCCGAGCAGAAGTGGGGCCAGCGCTCGAGCGTCGTGCTGCTGCTGCCGCACGGCTACGAGGGCCAGGGGCCCGACCACTCGAGCGCCCGCATCGAGCGCTACCTGCAGATGTGCGCCGAGAACAACATGACCGTCGCGCGTCCGTCCACGCCCGCGTCGTACTTCCACCTGCTGCGCCGCCAGGCGTACGCGCGCCCCCGGCGCCCGCTGGTGGTCTTCACGCCCAAGGCGATGCTGCGCCTCCGCGGTGCGACCAGCGAGGTCGCCGACTTCACGAACGGCCGGTTCGAGCCCGTCATCGACGACGCCCGCATCACCGACAAGGCGGCCGTGAGGCGCATCGTGTTCGTGTCGGGCAAGATCTACTACGACCTGCTCGCCGAGCTCGACAAGAACCCGAACCCCGAGGTCGCCCTCGTACGCCTCGAGCAGCTCTACCCCCTCCCCGTCGAAGAGCTGAAGAACGTGGCCTACAGCTACCCGAACGCCGAGTTCGTCTGGGCTCAGGACGAGCCCGAGAACCAGGGCGTGTGGCCGTACTTCATCGTCGAGACGAACAAGCTCGGCGATCGCCCGGTGCGCGTCGTCTCCCGCTCCGCGTCGGCCTCGCCGGCGACCGGTTCGGCGAAGCGCCACGCCGCCGAGCAGGCCGACCTCGTACGCCGCGCGCTGACGCTCTAGTCACGACCGAACAGCACTGAAGAGAGCGGATGCCACGTGGCATCCGCTCTCTTCGTCGTTCTCGCCCGCGCCGGCGCCAGCACCGGTGCCCTCAGCGCCCGCGCCTGCCGCGCCTCCCCCACCGCGCCTCCCCCACCGCGAATCGGCGCCCGAGTGCGGGATCGGTGGGACCGTTCGCGCACTCCGACGCCGATTCGGCACTCGGGCGGGCCGGCCGCGGGTCAGCCGCGGTGCTCGGGCACGAGACGGGGCTCGTCGGTCGCGGCATCCGCCTCGAGCTCGGCCGCGACCTGCGCGCGCGACGGCTCCCGGCCGCCCGTGCGCCACAGCTTCGACGGCCACCAGATGACGCGGCCGAGATCGTACGAGAGCGCCGGCACGAGCAGCGAGCGCACGAGGAACGTGTCGAGCAGCACGCCGAACGCCACGATGAACGCCAACTGGGCGAGGAACAGGATCGGCAGCACGCCGAGCGCCGCGAACGTCGCAGCGAGCACCAGTCCGGCCGATGTGATGACGCCACCGGTGACGACGAGGCCGCGGAGCACCCCCTCGCGGGTGCCGTGCTTCAGGCTCTCCTCACGCACTCGGGTCATGAGGAAGATGTTGTAGTCCACGCCGAGCGCGACGAGGAACACGAACCCGAACAGCGGCACCACCGGGTCGGCTCCCGCGAAGTCGAACACCTGGTCGAACACGATCGCCGAGACGCCGAGCGCCGCCGCGAACGAGAGCACGACCGTGGCGATGAGCAGCAGCGGGGCGACGATCGCCCGGAGCAGCAGCATCAGGATCAGCAGGATCACGCCGAGCACGAGCGGGATGATCAGGTTGCGGTCGTGGATCGAGGCGACCTTCGTGTCGAGCGCGACCGCCGTCACCCCGCCGACCAGCACCGGCTGGTCGGTCGTCGACACCTTGGCGAGCCCGTCGCGCAGGTCGAGGATCACCGCCTCGGCCTCGTCGGAGTCGCTCGCGGCGTCGAGCGTGGCGTTCAACTCGACGAGGCCGTCGACCACGGTCGGCTCGCCCGCCGGCGTGCCGGGAGGGCCGAGCGGCTGGATGCCGTCGTCGGTCACGGGGAGGGAGCCGCTCGGCGAATCCTCCGAGACGACCGAGAGCGAGTCCACGCCGTCGGTGGCGAGCACCACGGCGGCGACCGCGTCGAGGTCCTGCTCGGGCGCGATGATCACCGCGGGCGTGCCGGAGCCGCCGGGGAAGTGCTCGCTCAGCATCGCCTGACCGTCGCGCGCCTGCGACTGGCCCAGCACGAACTCGCTCGACGGCACGCCGTCGGCCTTCAGCTGCGTGATGCCGAGCGCCATGACGGCCAGGAGCAGGGTCGACACGATCCAGGTGACGCGCGGCCGCCTGGCGACGAGCCGCGCGACCTTGGGCCAGACGCCGCGCCGCGCGACGACGTCGTCGGCCTCGACATGCGCGGCGACCTTCGGGCGCACGGGCCAGAACGCCGCCCGTCCGGCCCAGAACATGAGCGCGGGCAGCAGGGTCAGCGAGGTGAGCAGGGCGAACACGATGCCGATCGCCGAGACCGGTCCGAGCAGCTTGTTCGAGCCGAGGTCGCTCGCGAGCAGCATGAGCAGCCCGGCGATGACCGTGCCGGCGGAGGCCACGATCGGCTCCCACGATCCGCGCAGCGCGGCCCACGTGGCATCCCACTTGCCCTCGTTGGCGTGCAGCGCCTCCCGATACCGCGCGATGTACAGCAGCGAGTAGTCGGTCGCGGCGCCGATGACGAGGATGAAGAGGATCCCCTGCGTCTGCCCGTTGAGCACGAGCACGTCGGCCTTCGCGAGCGAGACCACCACGAGCACCGAGGCGCACAGCGCCGTCAGGCTCGTGCCGAGCACGATGAACGGCAGCAGCGGCGAGCGGTAGACGATCACGAGGATCAGGAACACGGCACCGAACGCGACGAGCAGCAGCAATCCGTCGATGCCCGCGAAGGCCGCCCCGAGATCGGTCGTGAATCCGGCCGGGCCGGTCACGGCCCCCTCGAGCCCGTCGACGGAGGTCTCTGCGACGCGATCGCGCAGCTCGCCGACGACCTCCTTGGTCTCGGCGTCGGCGTCGATCTGCACGAAGATCTCGGCGGCCTCGCCGTCCTCGGATTCGACCGCGGGCGACACCCCGTCGGCGAGCACGCCGTCGACGGCGGCGAAGGCCTCCGCATCGGCGCCGATGGCGGCGACATCCGCGTCGGTCAGCCCGCCGTCGCGCGCGTAGACCACGATGGCGGGGATCGACTCGTCGCCGCGGAACCCGGCCTGCAGCTCCTGCACCTCGGCCGACTGCGACGAGGCCGGCAGGAACTGCGCCTGGTCGTTCTCGACGACGTCGCTGAGCGTGCCGAACGACGCGCCGCCGGCGCCGAATGCGGCGAACCAGACGAGGATCAGTGCGGCCGGGATGAGCACCCGCAGCCAGGTGGGAACGGAGCGGTGCCGAGCAGGGCTTGGGGTGGGGGCGTCGGAGTTCATCGGTCTCGACGCTACGCTCGCGGCGCCGACCGGGCGTCCGTCGAACGGTTGAAGCTCAGGTGCGCCGTCGCCGGCTCACCCGCGATCAGACGATCGTGGTCGTGTGGCCGGCCTGGACGGTGCGGATCTGGGTCAGCACGAGCAGGCGCAGCTGGTCGGGCGCCGTCTCCTTGCAGGCGCGCTGCATGACCTCGGTGATCGCGACGCCGACGCGCACCTCGTTCTGGCAGTCGGCGCAGTTCTCGACATGCGAGCGGATGTCTGCGGCATCCGCACTGGCCAGTTCGTGGTGGAGGTACTCCTCGAGCTCGGCTCGGGCCTTCTCGCAGCCGCAGTCGTTCATTTGGGGCTCCTCGGCGATTTCTGCCTCTTGGGGGTGGATGCCGACCCCGCTGCGGCGATGCCCTGCTCGCGCGCATAGTCGGCGAGGGACTCGCGGAGCAGCCGCCTGCCACGGTGCAGACGGCTCATCACGGTCCCGATGGGGGTGTTCATCATGTCGGCGATCTCTTGATAGGAGAAGCCCTCGACGTCGGCGAAGTAGACCGCCAGGCGGAAGTCTTCGGGCAGCGCCTGCAAGGCGTCCTTCACGGCGCTGTCGGGCAGGTGGTCGATCGCCTCGGCCTCCGCCGAACGGCTCGCCCGGGCCGTGGTCGACTCGGCCCCGCCGAGCTGCCAGTCCTCCAGCTCGTCGATCGTGCCCTGATACGGCTCGCGCTGCTTCTTGCGATACGTGTTGATGAAGGTGTTCGTGAGGATGCGGTACAGCCACGCCTTGAGGTTCGTGCCCTGGGTGAACTGGCCGAATGCCGCGTAGGCCTTGGCGAACGTCTCTTGAACGAGGTCTTGCGCGTCGGCCGGGTTCTTCGTCATGCGGAGGGCCGCCGCGTACAGCTGGTCGAGGAAGGGCAGCGCCTGTTCCTCGAACAGCTCTCCCTGCGTGCGCTCGGCGTCGGGTGCAGCGGCGATCTCATCGGCAGTCATCAGTGGCCATCCTAGGCCGTCGGCCTTGGACGCCACCCGGCGGCGGCGGGGTACGGTGATGCTCGCCGCCCTGCTGCTCGATGGGATGCTGCTCGACGTCGTGGTGCCCGACGTATGGGGACGCAACTCGGTGACCGGCACGCGCATCGACTCCTTCCGCGTTCTCGAACGCTACTGTTGGTAACCGATGCAGATCTCGAAGTATTCCGCGCCCGAGTTCGACCCGTACGGCGACAACCGCCAGACGGAGCCCGACGCCGGCTGGCGTGCGCCCGTGGCCGACGCGCCCCTCGATTCCGTGCTCGCGATCCCCGGCTCGAAGTCGCTGACGAACCGCGAACTCGTGCTCGCAGCGCTCGCCGACGGGCCGTCGACGCTGCACGCGCCGCTCTGGTCGCGCGACAGCGAGCTCATGATCGACGCACTGCGCGCCCTCGGCACGCGATTCGAGCGGATGCCGGCAACGGGCGGTTTCGGCGATGACCTGCGTGTGCTCCCCGCCGACGAACTGCTCGGCTCGACGACCATCGACTGCGGACTGGCCGGCACGGTCATGCGCTTCGTGCCGCCCGTCGCGGCGCTCGCGCTCGGGCCGACGACCTTCGACGGCGACGAGGCGGCACGACGCCGCCCCATGGGCGGATCGATCGATGGCCTGCGCGCACTCGGCGTCGACCTCGACGACGACCGGCGCGGGGCGCTTCCCTTCACCGTGCACGGCACCGGTCGCGTCGAGGGCGGGGTCGTCGAACTCGACGCCTCGGCCTCGAGCCAGTTCGTCTCGGGCCTGCTGCTCTCGGCCGCCCGTTTCGAGCGCGGTCTCGACCTGCGCCACACCGGCAAGCGCCTGCCGAGCCTGCCGCACATCGAGATGACCATTGAAACGCTCCGCCAGCGCGGCATCGAGGTCTCCTCGCCCGAGGTCGGGCGCTGGGTGGTCGAGCCGGGCCCGATCCGGGCCATCGACGTGCACGTCGAACCCGACCTCTCGAACGCGGCCCCGTTCCTCGTCGCGGCCGTGGTCGCAGGCGGGCGGGTCACCATCACCGGCTGGCCAGAGGCCACGACGCAGGTCGGCGCACAGCTCGAGCAGCTGCTCCCCCGCTTCGGAGCCCGTGTCGAGCGCGACGGCGACCGGCTCACCGTGCACGCACCCGAGGCGACGGCAGGCGGCGGTCGCGGCATCCGCGGTGCAGATCTCGACCTCTCCGAGGCCGGCGAGCTCGTGCCCAACCTCGTCGCGCTCGCGGCGTTCGCCGACGGGCCGAGCACGTTCACGGGCATCGGCCACATCCGCCACCACGAGACCGACCGCCTCGCCGCGCTCGTCGCCGAGATCAACGGGCTCGGCGGCGACGTCCGCGAACTCGAAGACGGCCTGCAGGTCGTGCCCGCGCCGCTGCACGGCGGCGCCTGGCGGGCCTACGCCGATCACCGCATGGCCACGACAGGCGCCATCGTCGGCCTGGCGGTCGACGGTGTCGTCATCGACGACATCGGCTCCACGAGCAAGACGCTTCCTCAGTTCACCGCGCTCTGGGAGCAGATGCTCGCATGACCTGGTGGGACGCCGACGACGAAGACGACGAAGACGAGTTCGACGAGTCGAGTGTGCGCGTGCGTCCCAATCGGCGAGGCAGCCGGCCGCGCACCAAGGTGCGCCCCGAGCACGCCGATGCCGTCGAGGGCGTCGTCATGGGCGTCGACCGGGGCCGCTACACGGTGCTCGTCGATGAGGACGGCGACGACGAGCACACGATCACGGCCGCCAGGGCGAGCGAACTGCGCCGCAAGTCCGTCGTCACGGGCGACCACGTCGACCTCGTCGGCGACACCACCGGCGAGCCCGGAACGCTCTCGCGCATCGTGCGCGTCCGCGAACGCAGCACGCTGCTGCGCCGCAGCGCCGACGACACCGACGAGGTCGAGCGCGTCATCGTCGCCAACGCCGACCAGATGCTCATCGTCGTCGCCGCGGCGAACCCCGAGCCGCGCATCCGCCTCGTCGACCGCTACCTCGTCGCCGCGTTCGATGCGCGCATCCAGCCCATCCTCTGCATCACGAAGACCGACCTCGCCGACCCGTCCGAGTTCCTCGAGAACTTCGCGGGCCTCGACCTGCCCGTCGTCCGCTCCCGCTCCGACGAGATGCCGATCGACCTGATCACCGCCGAGCTCATCGGCCACCGCACGGTGTTCGTCGGGCACTCGGGCGTCGGCAAGTCCACGCTCGTGAACGCCCTCGTGCCCGACGCCCATCGGGCCACGGGCGTCGTGAACACCGTCACCGGCCGCGGCCGCCACACCTCATCGTCGACGGTGTCGCTGCGCCTCGAGACGCCCGCCGGCCGAGGCTGGGTCATCGACACGCCGGGCGTGCGCTCGTTCGGACTCGGGCACGTCGACCCCGCGAACATCCTCGGCGCGTTCAGCGACCTCGCGCGCATCGCCGAGAACTGCCCGCGCGGCTGCACGCACCTGCCCGACGCGCCCGACTGCGCGATCGTCGAGGCCGTGCAGGCCGGCGAGCTCGGCGACACCGGCCGCGCACGCCTCGACTCGCTGCAGCGCCTGCTCGAGACCTTCCGCTGAGTCGGCGCTGCCGCGTGCGGGGGCGGCCGGCTCGCGGCATCCGTGCATCGAAGCTGCCTACCATTGAGGTATGACCGATGCACGACTCGCCCCCGGCGACCTCGCACCCGACTTCACCCTGAACGACCAGCACGGCGAGCCGATCACGCTCTCGCAGCTGCGCGGCTCGCGGGTGGTGCTCTACTTCTACCCCGAGGCGATGACCCCGGGCTGCACCACCGAGGCCTGCGACTTCCGCGACAACCTCAACTCCTTCGCCTCGGCCGGGGTGAAGGTCGTCGGCGTCTCGAAGGACGCCGTCGAGAAGCTCGCGCGCTTCGCCGAGCGCGACGACCTGAACTACACCCTGCTCTCCGACGAGGACCACGCCGTGCAGGAGCGCTACGGCACCTGGGGCGAGAAGCTGAACTACGGCAAGACCATCGTGGGCAGCATCCGCTCGACCTTCGTGATCGGCGCCGACGGCGTCATCGAACGCGCCTGGTACAACGTCAAGGCCACCGGGCACGTGGCGCGCGTTCGGCGCGACCTCGGCCTCGACGGCTGACGGCCGACCCGCACGACCTTCTGGACGGGCATCCGCGACGCTCACGCGCCGTGCGGTGCCCGTTCCTCGTCGGCGCGGCCCGCGTACGCGATGCGCACGGGAGCCCACAGCAGCAGCCCGATGACCGTGATCGCGGGCACGAGCAGCACCCACCCGACGTCGGGCCGTGCGAACAGACCTTGGAACGCGCCGACGGCGATCGAGACCTGCAGCACCTGCCAGACGATGGCCGACGCGCGCGCCCACGATGCCCGCCGCAGCGAGCCGATCGCCACCGCGACGACCCAGATGGCGGCGACGAGCACGAGCACGAGCAGCGCGATCGCGGTGGCATACGACGACGGCTCGATCGTCAGCAGGTCGACCACGAGCCAGACCACGACGGCGATGAGCGCGAGCGCCTCGAGCACGAGCACGATCGAGACCGTCACGAGCGCCGCACGCACGCCGCCGACGGATGCCTCGGGCGGAATGTTCCGGCGGTCGTCGTCGGTATTCACAGCGTTATCCCATTCACGGCTATTGATTCGATCCCTCTGCTATGCGACCATTTATGAGGCCGAATTGATGCTCACAGGGACGTGAGCCGATCGATCCCGATCCTACTTCCCGAGATTCGGCTTTCCCCCAGCAGCACAGCCGGATTCGGCTCGCGCAATCGTGCGCGTCTGCAAACGAAACACCACTGCAAGGAGCATCTTCATGGACTGGCGCGACAAGGCCGCCTGCCTCACGGCTGACCCGGAACTCTTCTTCCCCGTCGGCAACACCGGTCCCGCTGTCGATCAGATCGAGAAGGCGAAGGCCGTCTGCGCCCGCTGCACGGTCACCGAGATCTGCCTGCAGTACGCCCTCGAGACCGGCCAGGACTCGGGCGTCTGGGGTGGCCTCAGCGAAGACGAGCGCCGTGCCCTCAAGCGCCGCGCCGCTCGCGCCCGTCGCGCCGGCTGACACGGGTCGCCGAGACCGACACAGAGTACGACTTCACGACGCCGTGGCCTTCGGGCCGCGGCGTCGTTTCGTGCGCCCCGGCCCTGGCTCTGGCTCTGGCTCTGGGGGTCAGAGGCGGGTCAGAGGCCAAGACGAGCGGTTCGGGCGTTGCCATCCCCGGGCCCGTTCGGAATGTCGGAGATTCGGTGCCTTCGCCTCCCCGTGGGACCGCATCGGCCCGAATCTCCGACATTTCGAACTCTGGCTCTGGCTCTACCCCTCGCCCTGAACCCTTTCTCAGGAGTATTCCGGCCAGATCGCGGGCGGTCTCAGGTTTCTAGCGCAACGCCTCGGTGCGGAGGCGGTGTGCTGTGGCGAAGAAGGTTCCGTGGGAGGTACGCGGGCAAGCGTATGGGTTGCTCGCTCGTGGGGTGTCGGCTGTTCAGGTTGCGCAGCGTCTGGGTGTCAACGATGTGACGATCTGGCATTGGACGAAGCTCGTGGGCATGAAGCAGAAGCTGGGAGCCTCGGGTGGTGCTGTGCCGGTGCCGATGGACGCGGTGATCGCCGAGTCCGAGGATCGGGCGTATCGGCGGTTGACGCTTGCGGATCGGGCGTTCATCCAATCAGCAAGGTCGTTCAGTCCGCCGATGTCGATGCGGAGGATCGCCGGTGGGCTTGGTGTGGATGTGTCGACGGTGTCGCGAGAGATCCGCGCGAATCTCGTCACCCATTGGGGTGAACGCCGTTACTCGGCCGAGCTGGCCCATCACGGGGCGCTGAGCAGACGGGCCCGGCATGTGGCCCGGAAACTGGATGATCCAGCGCTGCGCGCCCAAGTCGTGTCACGGTTGAACCAGCGGTTCTCACCGCAACAAGTTGCCGGTGAGCTGCGGGTTGCGTTCCCGGGCCGTGAGGAGATGTGGGTGTCGCACGAGACCATCTATCAGGCGCTCTATCTGCAGGGCAGAGGCGCACTGCGGCACGAGCTGACCGTCGAGAAAGCGCTGCGGTCAGGCCGGAAGGGTCGTGTCCCGCGGTCGAAGCTGCCGACCCGGACGAACCGTCCGTGGCTGGACGGGGCGCGCTTGGTCGACCGGCCAGCAGAGGTCGATGACCAGGCCGTGCCCGGCCATTGGGAAGGGGACCTCGTGGTCGGCCCGGGTAACTCCGGCATCGTCACGCTGGTCGAACGGCAGACCAGGTTCGCGCTGCTAGGCCGGCTCCCCGGGGTACGCGACAGCGAGACCGTCACCGGGGTCCTCGCGGGCATGATCCAGGACCTGCCGACCGCGCTGACCAAGACGATCACGTGGGACCAGGGCTCCGAGATGGCATCACATTCGATGTTCACGGTCGCGACCGGCTGTGCGGTGTTCTTCTGCGACCCGCACTCGCCCTGGCAGCGCGGCACGAACGAGAACACGAACGGGTTGATCCGCGATTTCTATCCCAAAGGCACGAACTTCAATGACGTCACCGACGAGGAACTCGCCGAGGCCCAGCGGCTCTTGAACATCCGCCCCCGACAGACCTTGAACTTCCGCAGCCCAGCCCACAAGCTGGACCAACTAATCAACGGCGTTGCGCTAGAAACCTGAGACCGCCCGCGATCTGGCCGAATTTCTCCTGAGAAGCGCACTCTTTCGCGTGCCCGTTCCTGAAAACGGCAACAGCGAGCGGATGCCGCGGAGCGGCGCAGGCGACGGATGCCGCGGAGCGGCGCTGCGACTCAGGCCGAGGTGATCCAGCGCAGCGGGACCTCGATCGTGACCTCGGTGCCTCGACCGACGACGGTGTGCCAGTCGATCGTGCCGCCGAGCTCGCCCTGGATGAGCGTGCGCACGATCTGGGTGCCGAGGCCTTCGCCGACCTTGCCCTCGGGCAGGCCGGAGCCGGTGTCGCGCACCTGCACCGTGAGCATCTCCTGCGAGCGGTCGGCCGTGATCTCGACATCGCCCTCCTGGCCCGCGAGACCGTGCTCGACGGCGTTCGTGACGAGCTCGGTGAGGGCCAGGGCGAGAGGGGTTGCGTATTCGCTCGGCAGCACCCCGAACGATCCGGAGCGCTTGGGGTGGGCCGTGGTGTTGTGCGCCGAGGCGACCTCGGCGACGAGCAGCAGCGCGCGGTCGAACACCTGGTCGAAGTCGACGTTCTGCGTGAGGCCCTCGGACAGGGTGTCGTGCACGACCGCGATCGCGCCGACCCGGCGCATCGCCTGGGTGAGCGCGTCGCGCGCCTCGTCGGAATGCGTACGGCGCGCCTGGATGCGCAGGAGCGACGCCACCGTCTGCAGGTTGTTCTTCACCCGGTGGTGGATCTCGCGGATCGTCGCGTCTTTGGTGATGAGCTCCTGCTCCTGGTGGCGCAGCTCGGTCACGTCGCGGCTCAGCACGATCGCGCCGGTGCGCTCGCCCCGCCGTCGGATCGGGATCGCGCGCAACGAGACCGTGACCCCTCGCGACTCGATGTCGGTGCGCCACGGCGCCCGGCCGGTGACCACGAGCGGGAGCGACTCGTCGACCACGAGCTTGCCGGTGAGCAGGCGCGTCGTGACTTCGGCGAGCAGCTCGCCCTCGAGCTCGTCCTCGAACCCCATGCGGTTGAACGCGGAGAGCGCGTTCGGGCTCGCGAACGTCGTGGTGCCGTCGACGTCGAGGCGGATCAGCCCGTCTGAGGCACGTGGGGCGCCGCGGCGCGGACCGGTCGGCGCACCGAGGTCGGGGAAGTCGCCCGAGGCGATCATCTCGAAGAGCTCGACGGCGCATTCGTTGAACGTCAACTCCTGCCGACTCGCGGTGCGCGTGGTGCTGAGGTTGGTGTGGCGGGTGATCACCGCGACCGGAACCGGCGCGATCTCGGTGCCGGCCGAGCTGAGGCGACGCATGACCGGAACGGCCCGCACACGGGTCGGCATCTCTTCATACCAGTCGGGCGACGAGGAGTCGACGATGCGCGCGCCGGTGAACGCGTCGCCGACCAGGTCGCGCCACTGCGACTTGATCGGCTGCCCCACGAAGTCGCGGTAGAAGAGGGTCGCCGCACTCGACGGGCGCGAATGCGCGACGGCGACGAACTCCTCGTCGGCCGAGGGCACCCAGAGCACGATGTCGGCGAACGCGAGATCGGCGAGCAGTTGGAGGTCTCCGACGAGCATGTGCAGCCAGTCGACATCGGCCTGACTGCTGCGGCCCTGTGCGAGGACGAGATCACTGAGGGTCGACACAGACCCCAGCGTAGCGGTCGGATGCCGCGTGCACGGCCGAGCGGCAACGTACGAGTCCATGGCGCGACGCCATCACGCGACGCCACGACCGGCCCGTATGGCTCAGGCTCCCGCTCGAACGGCGGGCGCGCGCACGGCCCCGCGGGGGAAGCGCAAGCCCCGCCGCTCGGCCGCGGCGGGGACCGGAAGGAAGGCCTCGTGCGCGAAGTCGCGCATCGCCACCCGGAGGGGCGACTTCGGCGCCGCATCGCGGAGCGTGCGCGCCGTCAGGATCGCGGCGTCGGTCGCGCGCCCGTCGTGCGGCAGCATCGTGACCTCGGACAGGCCGGAGAACCGGCGCATCGTCTGCCGCACCTGGCCGTAGGCGTCGATGCCGAGTGCGCTCGTGCGCACCCGGTTCACGACGACCCGGATGCGGTCGGAATCGACATGGTCGACGAGTTCGGCGTGCCCACGGAGCAGCCGGGACAGCCCGACCGGATCGGCGAGCCCGACCGCCACGACCTGGTCGGCGAGCGAGAGGCTCGCGAACGTCGCCGCGTTGCGACGCGGAGCGAACTGGTCGCTCGTGAGCTCTTCGTCGTGCTCGAGGCTGAACCCGGTGTCGATGACGACGTACTCGACCCATTCGCGGATCTTCTCGATCGCCGTGACCACGCGGTCGCGCGCGAGCTCGGGCCATCGGCTCGGGCCGACCAGGCCGGTGAACACGTCGAACGACGCGCGGGGCGAGGAGTAGCGCTGGGCGATGCGTTCGAGCTCGGCACGGTCGAGCGCGTCGGCACCGGCGAGACGACAGGCCGAGGCGAAGCCGGGTGCCTCGTCGAGCAGGCCGAGCGTCGGCGCGATCGCCCCGCCGTATGGATCGGCGTCGATGAGCGCGACCCGATGACCGGCGGCCGCGAGTTCGGCGGCGACGTTGACCGCGATCGTCGTGCGCCCTGGCGCGCCTCCTGGGCCCCAGACGGCGATGACGGCCGCCGCGGCCGGCTCACCGCGCCGGCGGCCCTCGGCGGAGACCCTGGACGGCACGGGGACTCCCCCGCTGACGACCGGCTCGAGATCGGCCCAGCTCGACGCGAGGTCGAACACCTCATGCAGGCCGATGCTACGGGCGTGGGAGCGCTCGGCATCGGTGGCGGCGAGGGCGATGAGACGAACGCCGCGCAGGTCGCAGGCTTCGAGGAGCTCGGCGTCGAGCGTCGCACGGCCCGCGCCGACCAGGACGACGTCGGGCGCGACGATGTCGAGCGACTGGATCAGGTCGGCCGGCCCCATCGCCCTCGCGACCACGACGTGCCCCGCCTCGACGGCGTCGGCGAGCAGCCGGTCTTCGACCGACGGCTCGAGGGCGAACGCGAGGCGGCTCATCACTCGTCGCCCGGGCGGGCCGGAACCAGGTCGATGACGTCTTCGGCGGCGAGCGCCTCGAGCACCACGGCGACCCGGTCTCGCGGAACGAGCAGTTCGACGGATGCCGCGCCGCTCTGCACGATGCCGCCGCCCTCGCTGATCGCCGCCACCTCGGCGCCCGGCACGAGCACGGCCGGCGGATCGTAGTCGCCGCGTTCGACGCGGTGCGCCGACCAGATGTCGACCAGCGAACCGACCTCGACATCGCCGGGCAGCGCTGCACGGCTGGTGACGACGACCGTCGCGAGACCGGCTCGATCGGTGTCGTCGACCGCCGCGAGCGGCACGAGCTCGCCCTGGCGGACCGTCGAGGTCACGATGAGCCCGTCGTCGGGGAGCGAGTCGGGCTCGAGGTAGCGCGTCGCCGCCGAGCCGAAGCGCACGCGCTCGACGACGAGGTCGTCGGCGGTGATGCGATCGCCCGGCGTCAGCGTCTGCACGGCGGTGTAGACCTCGGTGGCGTCGTCGAGTCCGCTGACGAGGGCGTACACGCCCGCCGTCGACCCCGCCACGAGCACGACGCCGATGACGAGCCGTGGGTCGATGCGCACCGCGCCCCGATCTGATCGACGTGGCATCATGCTCCTCCCGGCGGCGACCTCCGCCGCACCGTCGTCAATCGTCGCCCAACCCTGTCGGATCGCCGTGAAGTTATCCACACCCGAGCCGCGGTCGCGGCCGCAGGTCGATAATCGGATGGTGAGCACATCAGAAGCGGGCGAACTCGGGCGGTTCCTCTCGGTCGCCGATGCCGCCCAGATCCTCGAGGTCGACTCCGCGACGATCCTCGGGCTCATCGGCACGGGCGAGCTCCCCGCGATCCGCGTCGGCGACAACGGGCCGTGGCGCATCGAGCGCACCCAGCTCGAGTTCTGGATCGACTTCCGCCTCGAAGAGACCCGCCGGTCGGCGCTCTGGCATCAGGGCGAGTTCGCCGACGTCACCGATTTCTCCAACGTCACCTCGCTCGGCCCCCGAAGACTGCTTCCCTGAGCGGATGCCTCGTGGGCGGCGGTTCGGCATTCGCCTCCGGTCGCGGCCCGTCGCCCGACAACGCGCCCTCGCCTCGATCAGCGGCGATCAGGTGCGATCAGCGGTGATCAGCCGATCGAACCGAATGAGACGAGCAGCACCCGATCGAACGGCACGATGCGGTAGCCCTGCACGTCGCGCTCACGTCGCGGAGTGCCGGGTGGATGCACGGCCAGGTCGAGATGATCCCGGGCGACCCGGTCGATCGTGCCGTGCACGCGGCCGTTCTCGGCCAGCAGGTGCACGGTCGTGCGACGACGGCTGAGGTCGCGCAGCACGAACGAGAGCCCCATGCGCTCGGTGAGCCGTGAGGGTGGATCGGCGTGCGGCTCGAGGCTGCGCTCGAGCAGCCGTGGGCCCGCCAGCACCGCTCCGATCGCCGCGAACGGCAGGATGCACTGCCGACCGGGCCCGCCGCCGAGCAACTCGGCGCTCAGCCAGTCGCGGCCGAAGGCCGCGGGCCGCACGGCGACCGGCTCTCCGCTGCGGAGCTCGATGCGCACGACGGCGCCGGGATCGTGCTCGAGGGCGCCGGTCATCACGACGAGGCGGTCGCGGAGTCCGAGCCGACCCAGCCGGAGGCGTTCCTCCTCGAGCGCGAGCGCGCGCTCCTCGTCGCGTTGCTCCTGATCGAGCCTCGCTTCGAGATCGTCCGATCTCGACTCCGAATCCCACGGGTCAACGCAGCTCCCACCGCCACAGCAACCGGTATGTCGCGCCGCGTCTGCCTGCGGGCGGCGAGGACACGATGACGGCGCCGAGGACGGCGTGCACGAGGCGGCGCAGTTCTTCCGGTGTGGCGATGTCCCACGCCTGGGCGAGGGCGAGCACGGCCTGCTCGTCGCCGCCGCGGTCGGCCGCTTCGTCGCGCACGGCCTCGCGAGCGAGCAGGCCTGCCTTCTTCGCACGGAGCTGCGCGGCGGCCGAACGATACGCTTCGTCGTCGCCGAGTACGCGTTCCTCCACCGGCCGGGAGAAGTCGAGCGCGAGCCGGCGAAGCTGCTCCTCGACTTGGTGGAGCTCACGCGCGATCGCGGCGGCATCGTTGATAGGGATGACGGGCTTCGGGGCCGCCTTCACCCTGTCCTTCGCGGCCTCGGAGATCTCGTCGGCGAGCTGCTGCACCTGGTCGCGCACCCAACCCTCGACGCGGGAGCGCTGCGTCGACACGTACCGGCCCACACGCAGCCGCTGGTACCGGTTGCACCCGTACCCAGGTTCGATGGCGCCACGTTGTGACCGGCTCGTGCCCGACATGCTGTTGCCGCAGTCGCCGCACACGATGATGCCGGTGAGCAGTTTCTTCGTCGCGTTGCCGCCCGGACGCATCACGCGGTCACGCACCTTCGAACGCTGGTAGGCGGCCCACAGCTCCGGGCTGATGACAGGCGGGTGCACGCCGGGGAGGTGCTCGGAGGATGCCTCTCGAGACCGTACGAGCAGGAGGCCGGCACCGAATCCGGAGTCGAGCACGAGCCTCACCCGCATGCGACTCCATTCGCTGCCCGCGATCGTCAGGATGCCCTGGTCGTTGAGCCAGACCGAGAGCGAGTAGACGGTCTGGCCTGCGGCGGCGCGCTGGTAGAGCTCGGCGAGGATGGGCCCAGTGATCGGATCCGGCTCGTAGACGTCTTTCGCCGGCCTCGTGTATCCGAAGCGGTCGCCGCCTGTTGCAGGGAGCCCGCGACTCAGCCGGAGTGCGTGCGCCTCTTTCCACTGCTCGCCGATCATCTCGGCGTTGAACGCGTTGAGCTCGGCGAACATGCCGCGCGTGAATCGGCCGGCGGCGTTTCGGTCGTTCGGTTCGAGCGTGGACTCGAGGTAGCCGCCGGCGGTCTCGATGCGGTCGAGAGCGACCGCCCAGCGGCGCCGGTGGCGGGCCGTGCGCGAGAACTTCCAGACGACGACGATGTCGGCCTCGCGGCGTTCGATGCGTTCGACAGCGTCGTCGAGCTTTCTCCACCACTTCGAGCTCGAGCGCGATCCGCTTTCGTCGATGCCGATGACCCAGTCGACGATCGCGTATCCGCTCGCCTTGCAGTACTTCTCGATCGCGGCGCGTTGAATGTCGGGCGAGAGCATCTCGTCGCGTTCCTTCGAGACACGGATCAGTGCAAGCGCACGCCGTGGTGCGGGAGCCGGCACCGTAGCGAGGTGGCGATCGGCCATCAGGCGACCGCTCGAGCGACTGGGAGAAGTTCTCGGAGGTAGGTCTGCAGGAGGTCTAACGTCACGCCGACCTCGTTGGCCCAGACGTTCGGGTCGTTGCTCGTGTTGCGCACGTCGTCGAGGCGCATCGGGTCGATCAGGTTGCGGGCGGCGAACCGGTCGGCCGCGTGCTCGTGTTTCGGGCGGTCGTCGCGGTGGCCCAGGCAGGCGTGGCCGAGCTCGTGCGCGAGCACGGAGCGCTCGTGCACAGCCCGCAGGCGGGGCTGCAGGAAGATCGCGCGGAGGTCAGGCACCCAGAGCCCGTTGGCGGTGGTGAGCCGTCGGTAGATCACGCTTATCCCCAGCCTTTCTGCGTGGTCGAACGGGTCGTATCCCCCCAGGTGGTGCGTCATGGCGTTGGGTTCTCCGGTGTGTCTGGTTTCGTGTGGGCCGCCTTGTCGTACTGGTCGAGGTCGACGGTCTCGAGGTCAACGACCTCGACCGGCACAGTCTTGCCGCCGGGTATGACACTGAGCCTCGGGCGGTCGCGCGCGATCGCTTCTCGAGCGAACGCGTCAGGCGTGTAGCCGAAGAGTTCGGCGATCTCCGCGAGGTCGTTCGTGTTGAAGGGCCGGCTGCCGTCGAGACGCTCGCGCACATAGGTCGCGCTCATGCTCGTCTGCTCGGCGAGCCATCGACCCGACTCCCCGCGATCGGCGAGCTCGTGCTTCGTGAGCCGGATGATCTGCTGCGAGAACCGGCCAGGCGGAGGTATTGCTGCGCGTCCCATGCACACATCCTATGCAAATAAGCCCATGGTGACACTAAGGGCTTGCACTGATCCTAAATAAGTGCATAGTCTCTATGCATGAGCGTAAATAAGCCCAGCGGGAAATCGCCGCTCGTCGAGAACATCGGCGCCGAACTCGGGCGTCGGGGCATGGCGCGAGCCGACCTCGCCCCGATCCTCAAGCTCTCGAAGGACTCGGTCTACCGGCGGATGCGCGGCGACCTGCCGTTCAACACCGACGAGATCGAGGCCCTCGCGGCCCACTTCGGCGTGCCGATCCACACCCTGTTCGCGAAGCACCCCCAGTTCGCGGGGGTGGCCGCCTGATGGCCGTCACACGCGAGGAGTGCATCGCCGAAGCAGGCGCCGTGCTCGCCGAGATCTCGGCCCGCCTCGCCGCCGAGGCGCGTGCCGCCGAGTTCGCCCAGGCGAGCTGACCTCCCCCGACCATTTCTCCCCGAAAGGCGTTCTCCCAATGCTTTCCGATTCCCAGGCCATCGCTGCTCTCCGCGAGCTGCAGGTCATCGCGCCGGCGCTCAGCGCCGACGCCGTCGCCACCCGAGCGGCCGCGATCCTCGACCGATCCACCCTGAAGCCGCTCGACCTCGCGGCGTTCCTCGAAGCTCGCGGGCACCGTGGCCCGCAGCTCGTGCACGTCATGGGCGCGTTCTCACTCGAGGTCGCTCACGAGTACGAGCGCACGTACGGTGCTGCGCCGGTGAAGCGCCACATGCTCGTCGGCGCCGAGTGGCGGCGCGTGAACGCGTACCTCGAGGTCGACCGGCCCGTGCTCGAGCGTGCGTATGCGTCGGTCGTGAAGGCGGCGGCGTGATGCGCCGCGCCCGCCTCTACCTCGCGATCATGGGCTGCGCGGCCGTGCTCGCCGCGCTCCCCTGGCTCGTTGACTTGGTGTGGCCAGCCCTCGCGCTCGCGGGCCTCCTGTGGGCGGTCGTCGCGGTTCTTGCGGCGCGTGACGCCCGCGCCGGCATCCGCCGCGAGAGCGGTGTCGACCAGTGAGCCGGCTCCAGTTCGCTGTAGCCGGCGTTCCGGTGCAACAGGGCTCGAAGAAGGCGTTCATCGTCGGACGCCGCGCGGTCGTCGTCGATGACAACAAGGCCGAGCTGAAGGCGTGGCGGTCGCTCGTGACGGGCGTCGCGTCGACCGCAATGCGCGTGCACGGGGTGCCGCCGTTCGAGGGCGCGGTGAAGGTCGCGCTCGCGTTCCGGATGCCGAGGGGCAAGACGGTCACGAGGGAGTGGCCGACGACGACCCCCGATCTCGACAAGTTGATTCGCGCGGTGCTCGACGCGCTCACAGACGCTCACGTGTTCGTCGACGACCGCCTGGTCATCGCGCTCGACGTGATCGAAACGTACTCATCGCACCCCGGAGTCGAGGTCGTTGTGAGTGCGCTTCATCAGGATGCGGCCGCCATGTGGGCGGCCCGGAACGGAAGGTAGCAGGGGCATGACGGTTTCATTGGCGGGGTCACTCCCGAAGGACGATCTGAACGGATTCGCGACGGCCGAGCGTCGGCTGATGCAGGAGCGGCATGAGGGCAACCGGTACCTCATAGTCGGTGTGCTCGAGACGACCGGTGCGAAGGAGAAGGCGCCCGACTGGCGTCTCGAGCCGACGGTGTCGCTGACGCACGTCGAGATCGTGTCCGCGGATCTCTCCGACACCGTCGCGAGCGTGCTGATGCGCCTCTACCAGGAGCGCACCGGGCGTGTGGGGCTCGACTTCCCGAAGTCGGAGCAGCAGCCGCTCGAGCTCGGCGAGCAGGGCGGGTACGTCTTCAAGGTCATCCGCGAGGACGACGGTTCGTTCTCGATCGAGCTGCAGTCGCGGTCGTCGGAGCAGGTCATCGGGTCGCGGCACGCGCTCCGCGGTGAGGAGTTCGACGGTCTCGAGTTCGCCGTTGGCGCGTTCGGGCTCGGCTCTCTGCCGGTCGCTCTGCTGCCCGCGGCGCGGGCGTTGCTCGCGGAGTGGGGCATCGAGTCCGACCCGGAAGACGTGGTCGATGCGGAGATCGTGGACGGCGGTGACGACGAATGACGACCCTCGACCTCGAGACGTTCGAGCTCGCCGCCGGCGGGCACTCGGAGACCGCCGACATCAGCCAGGGTGCGTGCCTCCTTGAGGCTGCGGCGTACATCGCGGGCGAGCCGTGGACGGATCACCCGAAGTGCGTGAGCCCGGTGCTGACTGAGTACGGCATTCGGCTCAATGACCGCCTCTCGGATGAGGATCGGCAGAAGCTGAAGCCGTTCATCCCGGGCATGATCGGCACCGCGGGCGATGGGCTCGACGAGCAGCGGCGTTGGCTCGCGGCCGACTGGGCGATCCGGGCCGCGACCCCGCGCTGGCTCGACGTCGCCGGGCTGACGTCCGAGGCGCAGGCGCTGCGGGCGCTCGCTCCGATCTCGTCGAAGGAGACGCTGCAGGCTGCGCAGGATGCCGCTCGGGTGGCGCGGGACGCGGCGTACGCAGCCCGTGTGAAGTCGAGCGCGAGCCTGAAGGCGCGCATCGTCGCGGAGTGGGAGAAGCAGAGCTTCAAGCCCGCTGCCGCTGCCGCTGACGCTGCCGCTGCCGCTGTCGCTGCCGCTGCCGCTGACGCTGCCGCTGCCGCTGTCGCTGCCGCTGTCGCTGACGCTGTCGCTGTCGCTGTCGCTGCCGCTGACGCTGTCGCTGCCGCTGACGCTGACGCTGCCGCTGCCGCTGCCGCTGCCGCTGACGCTGCCGCTGCCGCTGCCGCTGACGGCTGGCGCCCGTGGGGCGATCGCTGGTACGCGGTCTACAAGGCAGTCCGCGACCGCCTCGCCAAGGAGTACCGCTCGGGCCTCGAGGGCTCGAAGTTCGCCCAGGTGCGCGACCTGAACAACTCGGAAGCGATCGAGCTGCTCGGCCGCATGATCGATCCGGCGGTGACGAAGTGATCGCCACCGACCTGGGCGTCGAGGTGCTCCAAGATCTCGCGTCGCGTGCCGTGTCGTCGTCGGATGACCGTGAGGCGTGGCTGGCATCGCGTCGTCTCGGCGTGACCGCGACCGAGGCCGGGAAGCTGAACGCAGGCGGTGTGGCCGCTCGGCGTGCGCTCGTCGAGGCGAAGACCTCGGGCGAGAGCGAAGACCTCTCGGGCAACCGGTACGTGGCTCGAGGGAACGAGCGTGAGCCCGTGATCGCGGCGTGGATCGCGACCCGGTATCCGGGTATCGAGCACAACGACATCCTCTTCCACGCGGCGCACAACAGCCGGCACCTCGCGACCCCGGATGGTGTGGGCGTGTTCGAGGGCCGGTTCGTCATGGCCGAGATCAAGACGTCGAAGTACGACCTGGACCCGCTGAACAAGCGGGGCAAGTTCTGGGGCACGGGCTACTACGACCAGGTGCAGTGGCAGCTTCACGTGTCGGGCGCCGTGGCGTGCCTGTTCGTGTGGGAGCAGCACGACGACAACTGGCCGAACCCGCTGCCCCTCGACCTCGAGCCGCGCGTGCACTGGATCGAGCGTGACGAGGAGCGCATCGGCCGCCTGGTCGAGGTTGCCGACCTCGCGCTCGTCGCCCTCGATGAGGCATCTGCCGATGGCGCGCTGGCGCCGGCTGTCGACGCCGAGCTCGACGACCTTGCTGCGCAGGTGCTGTTCGCCCGCGATGCCGAGGCGGCCGGGAAGCGGTCGAAGGAGCAGGCGTGGGGGTCGCTGCAGGCTCTGCTCGCCGAGCGGGGTGTGGAGATCTCGCAGCGCTCGGCGCGGGCGCAGGTGTCGTGGACGCCGGGGACCACGACGGAGGTCGTCGTGCCGGATCCCGAGGCTGCGAAGAAGGCTGACCCGGCGCTGTTCGCCGAGGTGCAGGCGCTGTCGGAGCGGTGGAACGCGCACGCGAAGAAGTTCACGAGGACGGAGACCAAGACGGCGGCGGGGAAGCTCACCGTCACTGCGGTCAAGGAGAGAGGAGCCGGCGAATGAACACGGCAATCGCAACGCTGCCGACGAGCGGCGACTCGGCCACCTGGACGCCCCAGGAGTCCGCGCTGGTCGAGGCCGCGGGCCTGACGAAGAAGCAGGGCCGCGACACGGTGCTCGCGCCGCGCCCGGTCGTCGAGGCGTTCCTGCAGCATTGCATGCGCACTGGGCTCGACCCGATCGCGCGGCAGATCTACTGCATCGAGCGCGGCGGGAAGTGGGGCACGCAGGTCTCCATCGACGGTGCCCGCCTGGTCGCGCAGCGCTCGGGTGAGTACCGCGGGCAGACCCCTGTCGAGTGGACGGCCGATGGCCAGACGTGGGTGCAGGTGTGGCTCTCGAAGGAGAACCCGGCCGCCGCGAGGGCGGGCGTCTACCGTGAGGGCTTCGCCGAGCCGCTGTACGCGGTCGCGACGTGGACGCAGTACAACGCGGGCGGCAACATGTGGTCGAAGATGCCGGCGCTCATGCTGGGGAAGTGCGCAGAGATGCTCGCGCTCCGCAAGGCGTTCCCGATGGAGCTGAGCGGCCTGTACTCGGCCGAGGAGATGGCGCAGGCTGACCGGCCCGCGTCGTCGGCGCCGAAGGCTGAGCAGCCCGCTTTGCCGGCGGCCCCCGAGGCGCCCACGCTCGTCAGTGACGAGTGGCTCGACCGGGCCGCGACGGTGTCGTTCAAGGGTGCCGATGTCGTCGGCGCCGGGGGGCTCCGCGCGCTGTTCCGTGAGGCTCGCGACGCGGGCGTGCTCGGGCTGCGTGTCGACGCCGATGAGGAGCTCACGTACGCCGATCTTCTGATGAAGCGTGCACCTGGTCTCCCGGACGAGGCGCCCGTCGATGTCGAGCCGGTCCAGGATTCGGCGGCGGATGCCGCTGCCACGGTCGGCGCGGATGTCGCGACGGGCGAGGTCGCCGACGGGGAGCCGGTGACGGAGTGGAAGTCGGCGCCCATCCCGGACGGCGACGCGGCATGAGCTCGCCCATCTCGAGCACGCTCGGCACGATCACCGTGCGGTACACCGTCGAGCAGGGTGTCGACGTCGTCGGCCCTCACCTGTCCGAGGCGTACGCGCAGATCGCCGCGGCCGAGGTCGTCGACCACACGCTCGCCGACAGCACGGCCGCGTTCGTCGTCGAGGAGCTCGGTGTCAGCGTCCTCGACGACGTCGCCGAGCTCACCGGTGCGGCTATCCGTGAGGCACTCGGATGACGATCAACCCGATGGTGCAGCAGCGCCTCCGCGATCTCGGCATTCGCGAGGTCGACCCGGAGTCGCTGCTGCACCGCGACCTCATCGACACCTTCACGCGCCTCGGCAACACGTCCGAGGACGTGCTGATCAACGCGCTGCTGTGGTGCTACCACGCCGAGCATGACCGCCAGGTCGCCGCGTTCGCGATCGCGAAGACGGAGTACGAGCGGGTGCGGGGCGCCGGCGTCATCCGGTACCGCACGCAGGGCGAACGCTCGGCCGAGGTCGCGGGGATGAAGGCAGAGGCCGAAGACCCAGGCGTGCACCTCGCGGCGATCGAGTACCGCAAGGCCGAGCGCATGGTCGACAGCGCGAAGCAGGCACAGCAGATCCTCCACGCCCGACTGCGGGCGTGGCAGACGAACCAGGCGAACGACCGTCAGGCCGACGCCTTCATGGCACGGGAGCAAGCATGAGCATCACCCAGACGAAGCGACTCGCGGTCTACGACCGTGACGGGCACCGGTGCGCCGCGTGCGGTGCTGAGGTGAGCATGTCGCTGCAGCACCGCCGCCGGAAGGGCATGGGCGGCGTGAAGGGTGCCGCCGAGCTTGTCGCCGACAGCTACGCGAATCTGGTGACGCTGTGCATCGGCTGCAACGTCGCGCTCGAGCAGGATGCGACGTTCGCAAAGACGGGGAACCGGTGCGGGTGGCGGCTGCTCGCCGGCGAGGCCGCGCACGACGTCGCGGTGTGGTTCGCATGGGCTCGCGAGTGGCGTCGTCTCCTCGACGACGGCACGGCGGTGCCGGTGGCGGGCCGCGACCCGGAGGCGTGGGGGCTCGCATCATGATCGACGCCAACGCTCTCCTGGCATGGATCGACGAGCACGCGGAGAAGCACTCGCTGCCGTTGGTCGGCGCGATCTATGCGGGCCTCGCGGCGCGGATCCGGCGCGGCGACTTCGACCTGAAGAGCGAGGCCCGCTGATGGCGAGCCGAGCACGACGGAAGGGCGTCTACGCGCCGCTCTCCGCGCAGTACTTCCTCGATGACGCGATCCTCGAGGCCGGCCCGGATGCCGAGCTGATGTGGGTGCGGATCCTTTCGTTCCTGGCATCGATCCCGAGCGACGGGTTCGTGACCGACCGACAGCTTCAGATCGTCGGGTTCGGGCTCCGCTCGTGGCGGAAGCGCGTCGAGAAGCTGCACGAGGTTGGCCTGTTGATCGCAGAACCGGGCGGGTACGTTGCGCGTTCCTGGCTGAAGTGGAACAAGAGCGTCGAGGAGTACGGCAGAGACCTCGCAAACGACCGTGCACGGCATGTTCGTGACACAACGAGCGCAGTTGGAGTGCAGGAGCGCGGAGATAGACAGCAGAAGGACGGCACGACCACGGAAAAGCAGCGCAACAGTTCTGCGGTCGATGTGAGTTCGGAGCCTCGTGATTCCGGGGAAGTTGCCTCAATTTCCGGCAGGAATGTTGACGGCATCCCGTCAGAATCCCGCCCTCAGAACAGAACAGAACAGAGCAGTACAGAACAGAACACAGAACCTAAAGGTTCTGTGGTGCCGCGCAAGCGCGGAACCCGCATCCCTGACCCCTTCCTGGTCAATAGCGAAATGCGGTCTTGGGCGGCAGAGAAGGCACCTCTCGTGAACGTCGATCGGTCGACGGAGAAGTTCGTGAACTACTGGCGCGCGAAGACCCGCGACGCCACGAAACTCGACTGGCTCGGCACCTGGCGTAATTGGCTGCTCTCCGATCAGGAGAGGGCCGAGCGCCAGCCGCATACCAGCCAGTCGAAGGATGAGCGCTTCCAGACGACGGTTGCGCTCGGGCAGGAACTCGCCGCCGCGCAGGCGGCCCAAGAGCAGAAGGGCATCGCATCATGACGATCGACGAAACGAGCAAGCTCCTCGCGATCATCCAGGAGTTCGACAACCGCAAGGTCGGCCGGGCGACGATCCTCGCGTGGCATGAGGTCGTCGGAGATCTCGACTTCGACCAGGCGCGCGCCGCGGTCGCCGAGCACTTCCGAACCTCGACGGCGTACCTGATGCCCGCGCACATCCGCGCGATCGCCACGCCGCCCGCCGACGAGCTCGACGCAATCGAGGCCGAGGACGCCGAGCGGAAAGCGCGCTGGCTCGCCAGGGCCGGACTCACGCCGGAGCAGTTCGAGGCGCTCGTGGTGTCGTCGGACCTGTGGGAGGCGTGCGCCGCCGTCGAGGCCGAGATCGAACGCCGTGGACAGATCGAGGCGGGACTGTGAGCGCCATCGAGCTGCTCGTCGACGGCTTCCCGCACGGCACCGTCGAGGGCTACCAGCGCGGATGCCGTACCAACCACTGCCCCGCCGCCGAGCACGGGCTCTCGTGCACGGCTGTGCGCACCAGGTACATCTCGGACTGGGGTTTCAAGAAGGCGATCGACGCGGGCGCGACGGTCGACGAGCTGCTCGAGCAGGAGCGCGCCGCGGCAGCCGCGGAGGTCGAGCGCGAGCGCGCCGAACGCCTCGCTGCACGGGAGGCTGCTCGAGCGCCGAAGGTGACGCGGCTGAGCGACGCCGAGAAGGCGCGCCGCAAGGCCGAACGTGACGCCGCCACCGCAGAGCGTCGCGCCGCTCGCGAGGCCGAGAAGGCCGCCGTGCGCGAGGCGAAGGCGCGCGCCGCGCAGATCGCTCGCGAAGCCCGCGAAGAGGAGCGCGCCCAGCTGCGCACAGCCCAAGGTGCCGCTCACGCTGCAGCCCGCGAGCGTCGCGCCGCCCGCGAGGGTGAGAGTGCCGCCGTGGCCGCCGCGCGTCTCGCGGCCGGCCCCAGCCTCACGCACCGACGCTCAAGGAGTACCCGTGTGCGTGTCGCTGAACTCTACGCCGAAGGACTGCTCGACGCCGAGATCGCGGAGCGTCTCGAGATCTCGGCCTCGTACGTCACGGGCATCCGCAAGGAGCTCGATCTGCCGCGCCACCGGCGCGCGGTGAAGCGCGCGAACCGGGAGCCGAAGCCGGAGAGCGAGCGCGTGCACGGCACGGTCGGCGGCTACTCCCGCGGATGCCGCGGCGACGACTGCCCCTCGAAGCAGGCCGGCGGTATCTCGTGCGGCGAAGCGTCGCGCGCCTACCACCGCGCGTACATGGCTCGGCGCCGCGCGCAGGCTGTCCCGGCTGAGCAGCACGGCACGCCGTACGGGTACCAGCTCGGCTGCAAGGATCGCGATCTGTGCCCGGGCGCCGCCGACGGCGTGACCTGCACGGATGCGTCGAATGCTGCTGAGACGGAGCGGCGCCGCGCGAAGGGCATCGAGCCTCCCAAGCGGGCGGAGCACGGCACGCGTGGCGGGTACCGGTTCCTCGGATGCCGTGACCCGAAGGAGTGCCCGTCGGCGATCGCGGGCGGGAAGTCGTGCCGTGAGGTCGCGATCGCACACCAGAAGGCAGCCCTCGCGCGAAAGCGTGAGCGTGAGGGGTGGGTGCCCGACCGGCGCCGGCTGCCTGCGGCGACGGTCGAGGCGATTCGTGAGCGCAGCACGGCGCGCCAGAACGACACGGCCATCGCCGCCGAACTCGGTCTGCATCAGGCGACGGTGTCGAAGGTGCGGCGTCGGCTTGGGCTGCCGGCTGTGGCGGGCGCGTACGGGAAGCGACTCAGCGCATGAGCGCTCTGGACGGCACGTTCGAGGTCGGCGACCTCGTGTGGCGCCAGCTCTGGACGGGCGACTGGGAAGGACCAGCGCCGCACCGCCCTGTCGCGGACCGCATCGCCGACGGTTCGGTGAAGCCGTACCGCGGCCGCGAGCTCGTGCTGATCACGCACGTCGGCGCCGGCTCCTGCCACATGGTCTGCGAGGCCGAGGGCGACGCCTGCATGACGACGCGGTACTCGTTCGCCGACCCGGACCGTCCGAACTCGGAGAGCGGTCGATCTGGATCAAGCGACGAGTGGCACGTGCTCGAGCACGCCGTGGTTGCGGGAGCGCTGTTCTGATGCGGCAGAGAACGAACACCGCGCGCGCGATGCCGCGCACCCAGCGGAGCACCTCGAGCGCACCGTCGATCGATTCGGAGGAGACCAGGTCTGTGATGTCGAGCATGGCGCGGAGCGTAGTGAGGACGCGGGCGATGTCCAAGGCAATTTCTGTCATACCTGTGGAATCCGCCAGGAGCGCCTCTCGTGCCCATGGCAGCTCAGACGCGAGAGCCGCATCGTGACCGGCCTTGCGCTGTTCGATCTCGTCGACTTCGCACCCGAACCGCCCTCATGGGCCGTCGAGTGCTTCTACTGCCGCCCCGACGACACTGGCTGCTACGACGAGCGGCGCCACCTCGACTCGCACCTGCCGCTCACGTGCATGGTGTGCGGCGGAACCTCCCCGAATCGGTTGCTGTTCGAGAACAGCCACATCGTGTCGCTCGGCTCCTCGTGGAGCCACGATGCGCTGCTGTGCACGTCGCTCTCGCTGCGCCTCAACCACCTGGCGTACGACATCCAGAACCGGGAGACACCCGACGTGTGCGACCTGTCCGCGATCGACCTCGGCTGGCGCATCGCGCCCGACGGCACCGCGATCCGCCCTGAAGGGTGGCCATGCGGCGACGCGGCGACCGTGTGCCGTGCGATCGCCGTCGAGTCGTGCGCCCTCGGCGGCACAGTCCACCGGCTCGCCGCCTGCGGTCACTGCGAACGCTGCGGCCGACCCCTACTCAGCATCACCGACGACCTCGCCCACCACTGCTTGGGCCACGAAGGAACGAACGCATGACGACGACCGACCTCGGATACGACGCCGAACAGTACGTGCTCTCGGCCATGATGCGCGACACCCGAGCCGTGCTCGACGTGTTCGCCGCCATCACCCCCGCCGACTTCCACGAGCCCAAGCACGAGGCCATCGGCGAAGCGATCCTGGCCCTCGCGAACCGCAACGCACCCACCGACCCCGTGTGCGTCGCCGAGGAGCTCCGCGTGCAGGGCCGCGGCCACGGCATCGAACTCGCCGACCTGTTCCGCATCGAGCAGCACGCGTCGACCTGGTCGAACGCCGGCTACTACGCCGACCTGGTCAAGGGCGACGCCGTGCGCCGCAGGCTGCGAGAGGCCGGCGGGCAGCTCGTCGACATGGCCACCGGGGAGGGCGACCCGATCGCGCTCGCCGAGCGGGCCCGCGCGATCGTCGACCTGGTCTCCACAGCATCCGCCGACGAGGTGCGTCCCATCGGCGCGACCCTGAACGACGTCATCGACTCCCTCGACGAGGAACCGCACTTCTACCCGACGCCGTGGCGCGAGATCAACAGCTACATCCACGGGTTCAAGCCGGGCGCGGTGTGCGTGATCGCGGCTCGCCCGGGCGCGGGCAAGTCGATCATGGCGTTGCAGTCCGCGACCGCGCTCTCGACGCACGGGAACGTCGCGCACATCTCGCTCGAGATGGGGCAGGACGAGCTCACGAAACGCCTGATCTCGTCGCACGCGTCGATCTCGATGGGCCTCCTCAGCCGGCACACGCTCGCCGAGGCGGACTGGCACGCGGTGGCCGCGGCGCGCGCCGACATCGAGAAGCTGCGGATCTTCGTCGATGACCGCTCGGGCCTCTCGCTCACGCAGATCCGCCAGTTCGCCCGCTCGGTGTCGCGGAAGGGCCCGCTCTCGGGCATCATCGTCGACTACCTCGGCCTGGTGAAGACCGACAAGGCCGGCCGCACCCCCCGGTGGGAAGCCGTCGGCGAGCTCACACGCGACATCAAGGCGATGGCCCGCGAGATGCGGGTGCCCGTGATCCTTCTGGTGCAGCTGAACCGTGAGTCGGAGGGCCAGCAGCGACGTCTGCCGTCGCTCATCGATCTGCGCGAGTCGGGGTCGATCGAGCAGGACGCCGACGTGGTTCTGCTGCTGCAGCGCCGGAAGGACAAGGACGGGAACTATACCGACGACCTCGACGTCGTCGTGGCGAAGAACCGTCAGGGGCAGACGGGGCGCACGTCGCTCGCGTGGGAGGCGAAATTCTCCCGGGTGGTGTCGCCGCCCTGGAATCCGCTGGTCGGAACGGCCGACTGGCGTGCAATGCAGGCGGGCAACTGAGCCCGCCCCGATGGAAGGAGATCAGATGAAGTTCAGGAAGAAGCCCGTCGAGATCGAGGCCCAGCGATTCACAGGGCTCGCAGACGGAGGCAGGGACATCGCCAGATGGTGCGGTGGCCGATACGAGGAAGAGCCGAAGGCCAGCGACCCGACCGACGTGGCTCGGCGCATCCTGATCCCCACCCTCGAAGGCACGATGACCGCCACCCCCGGTGACTGGATCATCCGGGGCGTGCAGGGCGAGTTCTACCCGTGCAAGCCCGACATCTTCGAGGCCACGTACACCGAGGCGTCGGCGGCGAGCGGCGCCGACCTGATCGCAGCCGAGCGCATGCGCCAGATCGCCGAAGAGGGCTACACCGCCGAGCACGACGCGGGTCACGCCGTCGAACTCGCCCGGGCGGGCTGGATGTATGGACAGCGCGGTGAGAGCGACATCGTCCACCTCGCCTCGGGCATGTCGCCTCTCGGAGCCGAGCACATCCCGGCCGCATTCCCGTGGATGGATCACCACTGGAAGCCGACCGGCGACCCGGTGCGCGACCTCACCAAGGCGGGCGCGCTCATCGCGGCCGCCATCGACAGCATCACCACGAAGGAGAACTGAACCATGGCAGGCGAAACGATCATCACCGTCGTCGGCAACCTCACCGCCGACCCCGAACTGCGCTACACCCAGCAGGGAAAGCCCGTCGCGAACCTCACCATCGCGTCCACGCCGCGCACGTTCGACCGCCAGGCGAACGAGTGGAAGGACGGCGAAGCCCTGTTCCTCCGCGCATCCGTGTGGGGCGACTTCGCCGAGCACGTCGCCGGGTCGCTGAACAAGGGCTCCCGCGTCATCGCGACCGGCAGGCTGAAGCAGCGCAGCTACGAGACGAAGGAAGGCGAGAAGCGGTCGACGATCGAGCTCGAGCTCGACGAGATCGGCCCCTCGCTCCGCTACGCGACCGCGGCGGTCACGCGTGCGCAGGGCGGTCAGGGTGGCGGACAGCAGTCGGGCGGCGAGTCGTGGGCGCCAGCGGCACCGGCCACGCCGGCACCCGCTGCTCCCCCTGCGTCCGCCCCGTCGTATGGCGAGGAGACGCCATTCTGATGTCCGATAGTCAGCTAGAACAGCTGAGTCTTCGCCGGAAGGGTATCGGCACGCATCATGTGCTGAACGTCGTCGAGTCGGAAACTCTGTCGCCGCCGCTTCGCTCGACGTGGGACTTGCGACCACTCAATCTCAAGCACATCGCCGTCGAAATCGAACACGGTTGCGTCGCCACTCCAGTACTTCTGAGCCCGATCGGTGTCACGCAGAATGGCGGTCAGGAAGCTGAGCGGCAATGTAATGCTCTCGCCCGGGGCGATCGCCGCCCAATGCTGCCGGTTGATCGCTCGCCGCTCACCCTTTCTCGTCATGTAAAGCTCGACGTTCAGCGCAGCACCGTCGCCGTGGTTTGCGATGACGAACTCGACGTCGTACTTGTCTTTCGGTATCTCGGAGGGGCGGAAGCGAATCACCGTTGGAACCCAAACGGGCCGTTCCTGATAGCGGAACCTCTGGTAGACGCCCCAGCCGGCGAAGATTGCCGCCGCAAACGCTCCGCCGATGATCAGAGCCTGACTCAGCAGCTCCCACCCCGACGGCGGCGCGGCGAGTTCGTCAGCAATTCGCCTGAGCTCGCAGCTCACTTCGTCGGGGCCATAGCAGTTCACGGCCCTGACTCTACTGGCGAGACCCACCGTTGTCTCACCCACGCACACCAGGAGGTTCAGTGAAGTACGCACCCGAGCACGACATGCTCACCGACATCGACCTGCTCCGGAAACCGTTCAGAACGCCCCACCTGCAGAAGAACGACGACGGGCAAGCCTGGGTCGGCTACTCCCGCCACGACGGCCTCCTCAAGCAACTCCGCGACGCCATCGTGTCCGGCATCGGCGCGCACGCCGGCTCCGGCACCCTCGGCTCCGAACGACTCCCGTTCAGCGCCGACGCCCGCGAGCTCTACGACCAGATCGAGTGGCAGATCACCGAGCTCTACGTCGCCGCCACCTCGAAGCCGGTGTATCTCGAGCTCGAGCGCACGCTCATCGAGTGGTACCGCGCCCACCTCGACGCCGTCAGAAAGGGCGAGGTCGACGACGAGCACCAGGGCGCGACCGTCCGCATCGTGCGCGGCTGGGTGCGCCGCATCGAAGACTTCTTCGATCAGCCCATCCCCGCCGAGCTCAAGATGCCGTGCCCGGCGTGCGACAACGAGCAGGCGTGGGATCGCCACTCGGGCAACGTGATGTCGGCGCTCGTCGTGCTCTACCGCGTCGAGCATGAGACGAAGGCCGAGCAGATCGAGTCGGTGCGGTGCCGGTTCTGCGAGAAGGTCTGGCCGGGCGAGCACGGCGCACGCGAGATGATGCACGCGCACGAGCTTCGCGACGAGCAGCGAATGGTCGACGGGCTCGTGGCCTCGATCGATTAAAGTGAGTGGTGCATGCCCCGCAGTCTGTCCAGACGCGGGGCATTCGCCGTTCCAAGGGGATAGATGAGCGGCTTGGCGGCCGGCGGTCGGGAGAACACGCCGGCCGCCCTCACACCTTCAGGCGTCCTGAGCGGACTCGCGTCGCTTCTCGACACGCCTCAGCGCCTGCGCGATCTGCGTCGGCGAGCTGAGACCGGCCTTGGCCTGCACCATCGACCAGGAGTGGCCCGCCGCGATCGCCTCGACCACGAGGTCGTCGCGCCGCTCGCGTGCCGCGTCGAGCGCCGCGTTCGCGTCGCGCACGACGTCGGCGGCGGCCGCGAGGTCCAGCAGGGTCTTGTCCACGACGACCAGCGTACCGATGGGGTGCAGGAGCGCCCACCGGCGCAGCGCGGCGCGGAGCCTCGGCGCGAGATCGCCAGGCCCGCCGCGCTCGATCTTGGCGCCGGTGATCTGCTCGACGCGGTCGACGTCGCCGGGCTCGACGTCTCGCAGGAGCACGTTGAGCGGGTCGGGTGAGGGCATCCACTCGACGGAGTACCGCGCGGATCCGATGAGCGCGTCGACCCGCGCATCGGCGCTCATCGTCGGCCTCGGCACGAGCCGTCGCAATAGTGAGTCTCACCGCTCGGCATCCCTGCCCGGATCGACCAGTCATCGTCGGGGTGACCTTCGCACTCGAGCTCGTCGTCGAGCTCGATGAAGGGCGTGGTCTTGCAGCGCGGGCACTGGTCGGTCATCGCGACATAGGCGTCGCCGGCCGGCATCCCGCAGTTCGCGCAGGTCATCATGGCTCAGTCCTCCGTCGGCAGCAGGATCGTGATGCAGGGCCGGCCGCTGATGTCGTACCCCTGAGCGACAGCGTGCAGCCGAAGCCGGCCCGCCTCGATCGCCTTCGAGGGTTTCCCGCTGCGAGTGGTGTTCGGGATCCGGTAGATGTCGAATCCGAACCTGGTGCCCGGCTCGCGGAGTGCAGCTCGTGCGGCGCGCTTCGCCATCCAGAGCACATCCCAGGCGCGGCCCGACTCGTCCTGCATGGTGTCGGTGCGCGTCCAGGCGACCGCGTCGCCGTGAGCGGCCGCCGTCATGACCACCGGGATGTGGCCGTAGCCGGCTTCGTCGGTGATGGGCTCGGGCAGGCGGATGAAGTCGCCTGCCGCGACAGCGTCGGCGGGCGTGTGGGTGTAGATGGCCTCACCCCAGAAGGTGTTTGTGTTCGTCATGGGAATCACTATAAGCCTACTAGCGACCATGTCAACTAGTAGTGATATAGTGATGGCCATGAAGTTCCACCACTCGCCCACCGCGGCCGCGACCGCCGACTACATCGCGTGCGACCGCACCGACCTCGCGCCGTGCGGCACCCGGCGCCGGCCCAATGCGAGCGGCCTGTGCCTGACCTCGAATCCCGAGGCCGTCACCTGCGACCTCTGCCTCGAGCAGCTCGCGGTGTCGCCGGCTACTGGGAGGGTGTGAGCATGCCGACCATCATCAAGGGGCAGCCGACCTCGCAGGAGGTGCGCGAGCAGCTCGCCGCCGATGGCCGCACCGTGCTCGTCGCGTTCTCCGGCGGCAAGGATGCGATCGCGACCGAGCTCGCCCTGCAGGATGCCGGCGTGCCGACCGTGCTCGCCTACCTGTACTACATCCCCGGCCGCCAGCCGGGGCGCACCCTCGAGTTCGTCGAGCAGGGCCTCGAGGATCTCGAGCAGCGTCTCGGGAAGCAGATCCACCGGTACCCGCACCCGTCGTTCTACCGGTGGCTGAACAACCTGGTCTTCCAGCCGCCGGAGCGGTGCCAGATCATCGAGGCCGCGCAGCTCCCCAGCATCGACTACGACACCATCTGGCGGCTCATCCGGAACGATCTCAGCCTGTCGCCCGACACCTGGGTCGCCGATGGGGTGCGCGCCGCCGACAGCATCGTCCGCCGGGCGTCGTTCACCCGCCATGGCGTGATGAAGCCGCATGCGCGGAAGGTCTCGCCCGTCGCCGACTGGCTGAAGGGTGAGGTGCTCGACCGCATCGCCGATGCCGGCATTCCCCTCCCGGTCGACTACCAGTGGTTCGGTCGCAGCTTCGATGGCATCGACCACCGGTTCCTCGCCCCGATCGCCGAGCATGCACCGCGCGACTTCGACCGCATCCTCGACTGGTTCCCCCTCGCCGATCTCGCGCTGTTCCGCGCCGACATGATGGAGGCCGGCGCATGACCGACCACAGCAACCTCTCCGGCCGCCGCAACCTCGATGGCCTGACCGGGAAGCGTGCACCCCTCGGCGGGCCCCGCGACCTCTCCGGCCTCACCGGCCGCCGCCAGGGGCCACCCGCCGACCCTCTCGCCGGCGTCGAGTACACCGGCGACCTCGCCCAAGACTCCGCAGCGGAGATCACCGCACTCGAGACCGCGTACCGCGACCGTGCAAAGGCCGAACAGTCCCGCTTCACCCAGGCCACCGACTCCGAGTACTGGGTCGCGATCTGCTTCACCTCCCGGGCCGAGAAGGAACAGTTCCTGCAGGCTCATGGCCTCGACCACCTCGGCGACAAGTACCTTCCCGGCCGCGAGGTCGACCGGGCCCTACGCCACCCCTGACCCGAAGATCGGAGGTGACCATGCGCAACCAGTCCCTCCGCGCCTACATCAACGGCGGCATCCGCTCCGCCGAAGGCTTCGCGAACCTCAACTCGAGGTTCAACCGCGGACCCCGCCTCGCCGCGTCCGCACGGCAGTCCCGCACCTCCGGCAGCTGACCCCAAATTCCCCGGCGGCGGTCAAGCGGTGCGCCATCGGCACCGAAGGCTGCTCACGACGCCTACGACTCTCCGGTAGCAGGTAGACCTGCCGCCGCCGGGAAACACACCCGCACCAGCGGTGAGACCCACGGGAGGGGGTGAACCAGCATGCGCAACGCCATCCGCAACAACCTCGCCCGAGTCCGAGCAGGCATCGCCCGCGCCACCCGCCCCCGCACCGCAGCCTCCACATCCGGAGGCCGCACCAGCGGCAGCTAGCACCACCCGACACCCCCAGAGGCCCCCAGGTCGAGCCACCCGCTCCCTGGGGGTCACTGGCGTCTCCTGCACCCGAAGGTGCCCGAAGACCAGGAGCAACCCCATGGACACTGCAACCGGCGACGGCGAAACCCGCCGAAGACTCACCGCAGCCGAGCGCCGCCGCGAAGCACTCCAACTCCGCATCGCCGGCCTCAACTACCAAGACATCGCCGACGAGATCGGATACGCCAACAAGTCGTCAGCGTTCCGGGCTGTGAAGCAGGAGCTCGCCGCGATCCCCCGCGACGCGGCAACCGAGTTGCGTGACCTCGAGATCCAGCGTCTCGACGAGGCACAGGTCGCGATCTTCGCCGCAGTCCGTGCCGGTGATGTGTTCGCCATCGACCGTCTGGCGAAGATCATCGATCTGCGGGCGAAGCTCACGGGCACGTACACGATGCCTGTGGAGAACGACGCGAACAAGGATGTGAAGGCGGCGTTCGCCGGCCTGATGCAGCGCGCGGCCGACACGGTCGCCGCACCGTCACCGGTGGAGGTGCCCGATGCCGACGATTCCGGCGCCGGCGGGCACGGCTGAGCTCGAGCTGTCCGATAAGCAGTGGTTCAGCCTGGGCGACTCGTACGGGCGTGTGAACATCTGGGATGGGTCGATCCGTTCGGGGAAGACGTTCGTGTCGTTCCTCCGCTTCTGCGGGTTCATCGCGACCTATGACGGCCCGGGCAGCATGGTGATGATCGGGAAGTCGCGGGACACGCTGTGGCGGAACGTGTTCGAACCGATCGAGCGTGATGACGCGCTCGCGTTCCTGCGCCCGTTCGTGCACTACCGGCAGGGCGGCACCGTCGCGCACATCTTCGGCACGAGGGTCAACGTGCTCGGCGCGAACGACTCGAAGTCGGAAGCGAAGATCCGAGGCATGACCGTGGCCGGCGCGTATGGCGACGAGCTCACGACCTGGTCGATGGAGTTCTTCAAGCAGCTCCTGGGCCGCATGTCCCCCGCGGGGGCGAAGCTGTTCGGCACGACGAACCCGGACAACCCGCAGCACTGGCTCATGGTCGACTACATCGGCAAGCTCGACGAGCTGAAGTCGTGGCGGTACTACCACTTCACGATCGACGACAACTGGACCCTCGACCCCGAGTTCAAGGCATCGATCAAGCGCGAGTTCACAGGCCTCTGGTACCAGCGCTTCATCCTCGGCCGTTGGGTGTCCGCCGAAGGGTCGATCTACCCCGACTGGGATGAGGCCAAGCACGTCATCCCCTGGGCCGACATGCCGCCGTTGCAGCGTGTCCTGGGTGTGGGTGTCGACTTCGGCATGACGAACGCCACAAGCGCGGTCATGCTCGGCATCACCGACGAGTACGACGCGAACGGCCGCCCCCGCCCGCGGCTGATCCTGCTCGACGAGTGGCGGTGGGACTCCCGGAAGGAGAAGCGCCGCCTCGCACCCTCCGACCAGGCGTCACGCCTGAAGAAGTGGCTCGAGGACGACCACACACCGTTCGACCTCGACCTCTGGCCCGAGTACATCTCCCTGGACCCCTCGGCGGGTGCTCTGGGTGAGGAGCTCGGAAAGATCGGCGTGACCACGTGGAACGCGGACAACAGCGTCTCGGCCGGCATCGGCGACGTCGCCTCCCTGCTCGCGCAGGGCCACATCCTCGTCACCGACCGTTGCAAGGGCGTCATCACCGAGGCACCCGGGTACGTCTGGGACGAGAAGGCGTCGAAGAACGGTCTCGACGAGCCCCTGAAGCAGAACGACCACAGCATGGATGCGTGGCGGTACGCCGTGCGCTCGACGAAGGGCATCTGGGGGCCGATCCTGCGATCCGCGTACGCCCTCGCCGCCTAACTCGAAGTGCCGATCCTTTCACCGGCGCAACGATCCACCGCCTATCGCGCACCTGACGCAACAGAATGACCCACCCGCACCGACCGGTATAGCCGATTCGTTGCGCCGATCCCCGAAGGAGGCCGCGATGCCGCTCCCCCAGAACGACACGCCCTGGCTTCCCGCACCGTGGGCTGACGCGCAAGACGTGTACGCCGAGAACGACGCCTGGTACGTCGGCGACGCTCGCGCGCTCCGCAAGATCTACGGCCGCGACGAGGCACAGCGTGCGACGCACAAGCACCGCGGGCAGCCCATGCAGGGCGGTGTCGCCGGTGTCGCAGCAGGCGTGGCCCGGTTCTTCTGGGGTCGCCCCGTGCCCGAGGGTGAAGGCCGCCGCCGCATGCATGCCGGCGCACCGGCCGACATTTCGATGCTCTCGGCCGATCTGCTGTTCGCGGAGCCCCCGACGTACTCGCTGGGTGACGACGAGAAGCGGAAGACCGCGCAGGGGCGCCTCGACACGATCATGGGCGCCCCGCAGGCCCACGCCACCCTCCTGCAGGGCGGCGAGCTCGCGTCCGCGTTCGGTGCCGCATGCTTCACCGTGCAGTGGGATACCGCGATCGCCGACCAGGTGTTCCTCCGCGAGGCCGGCGCCGACGTCATCGTGCCCGAGTTCCGCAACGGGCACATGTGGGCGGTCACCCTGTGGTCGCAGTGGGTCGACGGGCACGTGTACTGGCGGCACCTCGAGCGCCACGAGCCCGGCGCGATCCTGCACGGCCTCTACAAGGGCACGGCGACGCACCTCGGCCGCCGTGTCGACCTCCGCGAGCGCCCCGAGACCGAGGGCTACGCCGCCTTGGTCAACTCCGATGGCATCCTCCCCACGAAGGTTGCGCGCCTCACCGCCGGCCTGATGCTGAACGCGCCCGCGAAGATGTGGCGCAAGCGCGCCGAGCTCGCCCCGATGGGCCGTTCGGACTACACGCCCACGCTGAAGGGCCTGTTCGACTCGTTCGATGAGGCGTGGACGTCGTGGATGCGTGACCTCGACCTCGGCAAGGCCCGCCTCGTCGCTCCCCGCTCGTACCTCGAGACCGGTGGACGCGGGCAGGGAGCGTTCTTCGACACGGACCGCGAGATCTTCACACCGGTGGAGGTGTCGGGCATGGCGCCGGGGCAGCTGCAGATCGAGCAGGTGCAGTTCGAGATTCGTGTGGCGGAGCACGAGCGCACCACGGCCGCGCTGTATCGGCGCATGCTCGTCTCGGCCGGAATCCTCGACCCTGACGACCGTGACGGCGATCGCGGGCAGGCGACGGCCACTGGCGTGTTCGACGAGACCAGGGCGAAGGAACGCACCCGCGACCGGAAGGCGTTGCAGGCGAAGATGACGCTCTCGCGGCTCGCGTCGGTCGCGCTCGAGCTCGACGGGCACGTGTTCCCCGGCAAGGGCGGTGGCGCGTACGACGAGCCCACGGTCGAGTTCCCCGAGGTGTCGCAGGAAGACCCGGAGAAGCGTTCACGCGTGATCCAGCAGCTCCGTGCCGCGACGGCGATCTCGATCGAGACGTCTGTGCGCATGGCCGGCGAGGTCGAAGAGAAGGACATCGACACCGAGGTGGGCCGCATCATGCAGGAGACGGGCCGCCAGGTACCGGACCCGGCACTACTGAACAGGTCGACACCGGAGAGTGCCGAGCTCGCCGCGGCGGCCGACAGGATCGCCGCGACGCAGGAGAGGTGATCGCGTGCCGCTCTACACCCCGACTGAGGGTCTGCAGGTCGCCGACCTCATCGAGGAGACCGCCGCGATCGTGGTGGACGCGTACACGGACGCTGAGACTCGCATCCTGACGGAGCTCGCACGGCGTGCACGGCGTGCCCTGGGCGACCGGCCTGACCTGACGGCCCGGTTGGACGCGGTGCGGATGCTGCGCGAGCACACCGCGCGCGTGCTCGCCGACCTCGACCCGCTGCTCGCCGAAGACGTGATGCGTCTCGCCGCGCAGGCGGGCACCGCGGCCGCCGTCGAACGCCTCAACCTCGCACCGAGGCTGGCGCAGACGGTGCCGTTCACGCGCACGTCGGCGCTCGCGACCGCGCAGCTCGCCCTCGACCTGCGGAACACGTACGGCGCCCTGCACCTCCGCATCCTGCGATGGGATCAGGACGCCTACCAGCGTCTGATCGCGGGCCACGTGCCTGGGATCCTCCTCGGCGCGACGGGGCGGCTCGAGGCGGCCGACAACGCGGTCGAGAAGTGGTTGGCGTCCGGGATCGAGGGGTTCGTCGACCGGGCAGGCCGGCCCTGGCGGGTCGGCTCGTACGTGGAGATGGCGACGCGCACGGCCGTGCAGCGGGCGTTCACGGATGCCGGCGTGCACCGCATGCAGTCCGCGGGCATCGACCTCGTCACGATCGTCGTCGGCGCGTCGGCGTGCAAGCACTGCGCGGAGTGGATCGGGAAGGTGCTCTCCACCGACGGCCGCACGGGCCCCAGGCGTGTGCTGCACGCGATCGAAGACCGTGACGTGGTCGTGAACGTGGCCGCGACGCTCGAGCATGCACGCGCCGAAGGGCTCATGCACCCGAACTGCCGCTGTCACGTGGCCGCGTACCTGCCCGGGCTGTCCATCCCGGCGTCGGCGACGACGTACGACCCCATCAGAGAGGCCGCACGGGACACGCAGCGTGCGATCGAACGCGAGATCCGCGACACGAAGCGTCGCCTCGAGCTCGCCGACAACGAGCCGCGCCGCGCCGAGCTGCGGTCGGAGATCCGGGTCCTGCAGGCGGGCCTGCGCGGACACATCGCCGAGCACGACCTGCCCCGCAAGCGAAACCGTGAGCAGATCCGATTCTCGGACGGGCGGAAGGCCGCCTGATGGCCTCGACGACCGTGCACCTGGTCTCGGGCACACCGCGGCCCGTCGATGGGCTCTCGGCGTGCTGCTACCTGCCCTCGCTATTCGAGGTGCCGCTGTTGCACCTGACCCCGCACGGTGTGTCGCAGGTCGCCTGCGTGCTCGCGTGCCACCGCTGCCGACGGCGCAGCACTCGCGCCTAACCGGCGCCCACAGACCGCCCGACCGTGCCGCCCGCAGCAGCCCCTGCTCCGGCGCGGTCGGGCACCCCACGTCCCGCACGAATGCGGGCGGAACGAGCAGGAAGGCTCACCACATGTCCAAGCAGCAGCACCTCGCGCACGCCGTGCGTGATCGTGACGGGATGGCCGTGCTCGGCCGCACCCTGCACGAGCTCCGCGGCATCCGCTTCGAGAACGGTGAAGGAGGAGGCGTGCCCGCCGGCGACCCGGCACCGCCCGCGCCGACCCCGACGCCTCCCGCAGCGCCCCCGGCCCCCGTGCCGCCGGCGCCGAAGCCCACCCCTCCCGTGCCGGAGCCGCCGCGTCAGTCCGATGAGGACTACGCGAAGAGCCTCCGTGAGGAAGCGAAGGCCTACCGCCTCGAGCGTGACGCGGAGCGCCAGCGCGCCGCCGCTCTCGAGCAGGAGCGCGACCAGGCCCGCACCGACCTCGCGAAGGCGCAGCGCACGGGCGCGATCGCTCGTCTCGCGCCCACCGCGGGTGCGAACGCGACCCTGCTGCTGGACTCCTCCGGCTTCGCGGCCTCTCTCGACGGGGTGAACCTCGCCGACGACGCCGCGGTCAAGCAGCACATCACCACGTGGCTCGACAGCCACGCGGAGCACAAGGCCGGCCCGGCCCTGCCGCCCACCTCGGGCGGCGGAACCCCCACGGGCACCGGCACCCCTCCCACCCAGCCGACGTCCCTCGGTGCCGCTGTCACGGCGGCCCTGGGCGGCGGCCAGTAACGAAGGAGCAACACCATGCCCGTTTCGCTCGCAGAGTCCAAGAACAACGCGACGACCGATCTCGATCTGGCGGTGATCGACGAGTTCCGCAAGGAGTCGACGATCCTCGACTCGATCACGTTCGACGACGTGGTCAACCCGACCGGCGGCGGCGACACGCTCGACTACGGCTACCGCCGTCTGATCACCGAGGCGACGGCGTCGACTCGTGCGATCAACAGCGAGTACACCGAGCAGAACGTCACGACCCAGAAGTACACGGCTTCCCTGGCCGTGATGGGTGGCGCGTTCTCCGTCGACCGTGTGACCGCGCGTCTCGGCGCCGCGGCGTCGTCGAACGTCACCCTCAACATGGCGCAGAAGATCAAGGCGGCCCGGACGAAGTTCCAGGACGAGGTGATCAACGGCGACCTCGCGGTCGACGCGAACGGCTTCGACGGCCTCGACAAGGCCCTCACCGGCTCGTCGACCGAGTTCCGCCCCACGTCCGTCACGGACTGGTCGGATCTCGACACCGACGGCAAGGTGAAGTTCACCGCGCTCGACGCCCTCGACGAGTTCCTCGGGCTGCTCGACGGCACCCCCACGGTGCTGATCGGCAACAAGGAAGTCCTCGCGAAGGTGCGCGCAATCGTGCGCCGCACCGGCCTGTACGTCCGCAACCCGATCGAGGGCCTCATCGGTGCGAACGGTCGCCCGATCTCCCGCGAGGAGTACGGCGGCATCGTGTTCGCCGACGCCGGGGAGAAGGCGGGCTCGTCCTCGCTGATCATCCCGACGGAGACGCGCACCGTCGGCACGTCGCAGACCGGCCTGACCGACCTCTACGCGTTCCGTGCGGGCCTCGACGGCTTCCACGGCGCGTCGACCGTCGGCGGGCAGCTCGTGCAGGCGTGGCTGCCCGACTTCTCCACCGCCGGTGCGGTGAAGAAGGGCGAGGTCGAGCTCGGCCCCGTGGGCGCTGTCCTCAAGGCGACGAAGGCCGCCGCCGTGTTCCGCAACATCAAGGTCAAGTAGGAGGCGGCCACCATGGCAGCACGCAACAGCAAGTCCACGCCGGCCACGTTCGAGGTGACGGCGCCCGTGAAGGGCCTGACGCAGAAGATCGTGGGGGTGAACTTCGTGGATTCCGTCGCGACGACGGACAACGAGGTCTCGCTCGCGTACTTCCGTCGTCACGGCTACAAGGTCGAGGCCGTCACGGCCCCGGCGACCCCGCCGGCCACCCCGCCTGCACCGCCCCAGGCCCCGGCTGCGCCCTCGGGCGACGGCGGCAAGGCTCCCGAGGGCGAGAAGGCCCCCGAGGGCGACGGCGGCAAGGCGTAGCCCATGCTCCGAATCACCCTGCCGACACGAAAGCCGGGTGAGCAGGTCGTCGGCGGCATCCTCTTCCAAGGGGGTGTCGCCGACGTGCCAGCGCTCGGCCCGAACGCTCGCGCGTTCTTCGCGATGCGGGGCGCGACGTTCGAGGGGCTCGCCGAGGTCGAGGACCCCGACGGTTCCACACCGACGCTGCTCTCGAGTCGCGTGCTCGACGTCCTCGACGACGCGGGTAAGCGCGCGGATGACGGGCTCGCGTCCGGCGGCATTCTCGCTCCGGGCACGTTCGAGCGATGGGCCGAGGCCGAGTCGACCTCCGAGACGTACCTGCCCGCGTACGTCGTGCCACTCACACCCGACGAGGAGTAGTCATGCCCCAGCCGATCTACGCCACGCTCGACCAGTACAAGACTCACGTGGCTCCCGAGGTCGTCACCGAGACCGACGAACCCCTCGTCACTCGCCGACTCTCCCGCGCGTCCCGCCTGATCGACTCGCTGATCCTGGGCGCCGTCTACCAGGTCAACGCCGACGAGAAGCCGACCGAGGCCCGCGTTGCCGACGCCCTCCGGGACGCCGTGTGTGCGCAGGCCGAGTGGTTTGACGAGATCGGAGACGACACGGGCGCCGCCGAGCGGTTCGCCGGCGGCTCTCTCGGCTCCCTGACGCTGAACGGGTCGTCCAGGACGCCTGATCAGTCGCGGTACGCGCCCGACGCCGTGCTCGCGCTACAGGAAGCCGGCATTCTCACTGCGGCGGTGTTCCATTGAGGCGCCGCATCCCGGCCCGGTTCATGCAGCACCGGGTGCTGCTCGAGGCGTACGAGGGAATCACCGCCGACGGCGACACGTTCGCCGCCCCGCGGATGGTGCGCGCGTACGTCGAGGACACCCGGCGCACTGTGCCTGTCGGCGCCGGCACGGAGGCGCTCTCGAGCACGTCGGTGTGGGTCGACCCGGAGGACGATCTGCCCGTCGGGTCGATGTGCACGGTCTGGCTCGGCCTGCCCCGCCAGCGTCGCGCGAAGGTGCTCAGCTCGGCGTTCTTCGACGACCGCGACATGCCGTCGCATGTCCGCCTGTACCTCGAGTAGGGAGGCCCGATGAGCCAGTCAGCGAACCTCACCTGGAATGGGCCGCTCGCGAAGCAGATCGCGCGCGCATCCGCCGCCCAGGGGCTGAACCAGGCTGCCGAGCGCCTCGCGGGGCTCGCGAAGCCTCTCACCCCGAACCTCGATGGCGACCTCGAGGCGTCACAGCAGATCCACCAGGTGACGCCCGACACCGTCGAGCAGGGCTCGCAGGTGCAGTACGACACCGTGTATGCGGTCGATCAGCACGAGCACCTCGAGTTCAACCACACCACCGACCCGAATCCGAACGCGCAGGCGAAGTTCCTCGAGCAACCCGCGCGTGAGCACGAGGGCGAGCTGATGGGCATCGTCGGTGCGAACATCCGGAGGGGGTTCGGATGACGTACACAGCCGACGTGCTCCGCGGCGTCGCCGAGCTGCTCGCGCTCCTCGGCGTCGGCCACTACTCAGCCGCCGGCGGCTACCCGCCCGGCGTGCGTGCGATCGTCATCGGTGACCTCCCGAAGGACGGTGAGGCGGTCGCGATCAACCCGTACCTCGACGTGCCCGGCGCGCTCGCATCGAACGAGCTCTGGGTGCAGATCCGCACCCGTGGGTCGACATCACTCACCGCGTCGCTCGCGATCACCGACGACATCCGCGACAGCTTGCACCGTCGCCGGCAGATCACGCTCGGCGGGCACCGGGTCGACCTGGTCTCGATGCGGTCGTTCGCGCGTCTCTCGAAGGACGGGAACGGCCGCTACCAGTTCACGCAGAACTTCCAGATCACCGGGATGCGCGGCACCCGGCTTTAGACCCCTCACGGGGAGCCGGCGTCGCCCGGCACCAACCCGACCGTCCACATCGTGTGGGCGGTCTTCGCATTTCAGAAGGAGCGATCATGACCGCATTCGACAATGTGGCGCCGACGCAGGGTGACCAGGGCCTCTCGTTCGAGTGGCTGTGGGACATCAACACCGGCACCGCCGAAGCCCCCGTCTGGGTCAATGTGCCCGACATCACCGGCCTCACCCCGGCGGCCCCGCCGAAGATGAAGGACGGCACGACGTACGCCAACAAGGGCCAGACGTCGCAGCAGAAGACCGGTGAGGACTTCACCCTCGCCGTGCAGGTGAAGGGCGTGAAGGATCTCACGGGCGAGTTCCAGCCCGAGCTGCTCGCCCTCATCGACGCCGCCGACGCGTCCGGTGCCGACAACATCCTCGGCTACCGCTACTACCACGCCACGTCCCCGTCGCTCGCGTACGAGGGCACCGCGGCCGTGCAGTGGTCGCGCGTGAACACCGGCAACGACGACATCGAGTTCTTCAGCTTCGACCTCACCGGTCAGGGCGACCGCAAGAAGATCTCGAACCCCGGCCTCGAGGAGACCGTGCCCACGATCTCCTCGGCGACGCCGTCGGGTGCGGCCGCGGCCGCGCAGGTCACGGTCAAGGGCACCGGGTTCTCCTCGGTGACCGGTGCGGCCGGCGTGAAGTTCGGCAGCTCGAACGCGGCGTCGTACACGGTCGTCGACTCGACCACGATCGTCGCCGTGCTCCCCGCGGGCTCGGCCGGTGCGGCGAACATCGTCGTCACCAACTCCACGGGCGCCTCGACGGCGTTCCCGTACACCCGCGCGTAATCCGTCCACGAGAAGGGAACAGCCAGTGATTTCAGCAGTTGAGCAGGGGCGCAATCTCGTGGTGACCGTGGGAGATGGTGAGGGCGCGATCGTCTTCACCGTCTCCCCGGTCTCGACGAAGGTCGGCGCATCACTCCTCGCCCTGTGGGCGGGCATCGTGTTCGCGCAGACCGAGCAGCCCGACATCGATGCGGAGACGTTCTCTCGCATCGCGATCGGGGAACAGAACTTCGAACAGGTCGACGAGCTGCGATGGGCGGAGGCCGAGAAGGTCATCAACGCGGCGTTCTTCTGGAACGTGCAGGGCGGCGGCATCGACCGCGTCAACGAGCTCCTCCAGGACGGCTACCCAAAAGCGCAGGAAGCGCTGCTGAAGGCGAACGGCTTGTGGGTCGCTCACTCAGCGTTGCAGACATTGCTCGATGGGGCGTCGGGGAACCTGATCCTCGAACCGGCCGGTACGCCCGATACGACTACCCAGCCTGGTACCTCCGACAGCTCCGAGAGCACGCTCGACCGGCTCCCGCCGTCGAAGAGGTCGATCCACCAGAACGAGTAGCGGAGGTCGACGAGCGCACCCTGTGGCGGGTCACTTTCGACCGCTGGGACTCGACGGTCTCGGTCGACCTGCACGAGACGTTCGGCATCGACACCGAGACCCCCGAGTTCATGGCCCGCCCGTGGTGGTGGGCACGGGCGCGCATCCTCGCGCTGCTCGACCGAGACACCCGTCTTCTGCGCGTCCTTCGGGAGGCGTCTGAGGGCTGACCCGATTCGAGGTGGCGCATGACGTTCAACGCAGGCGAGCTCGTCGCGACGATCCGACTCGAAGGGGTTGACCAGGTCGAGCGTGGTGTCGACCGGGTCGGGCAGAAGATGGCGGCCGGCGCGAGCACGGCGTCGCGGTTCGGTGACGCTGCGAAGGCTGCCCTGCGCGGCGCGGCGACTCTCACGCTCGGCGCGTCTGTCGCTGCGGCGGCGTACACGGCGAACCTGTTCCAGACGGGTGTCGCGTACAACACGCTGCAGCAGACGTCGCGCGCGGCGCTGAAGACTCTGGTGGGTGGCGCGCAGCAGGCGAACGACCAGATGGCGGCGCTCGACGCGTTCGCCCGTAACAGCCCGTTCTCGAAGTCCGTGTTCATCACGGCACAGCAGCAGCTCATCGGCTTCGGCATGGAGGCGAAGAAGGTCATCCCGACCCTCGACGCCGTTCAGCAGGCCGTCGCGGCCACGGGCGGGTCGTCGCAGTCGCTCGGCGACATCGTGTTCATCCTCGCGCAGATCCAGGCGGCCGGGAAGATCACCGGCCAGGATCTGATGCAGCTCGGCCAGCGCGGCATCAACGCCGCCGAGCTCATCGGCTCCCAGATGGGCAAGACCGGGCAGCAGATCAAGGACGAGATCTCCGAGGGTGCGCTCGACGCGGGTGCGGCGCTCGACGCGCTCACGGCGGGGATGTCGGCGAAGTTCGCGGGCGCCGCGGCGAACGTGAAGGGCACCTGGGAGGGTACGAAGGACCGCATCAAGGCGGCGTCGCGCGAGATCGGTGCGGCCCTCGCTGAACCGTTCGTGTCGCAACAGGGCGGCGGCCTCGCGGTGACGTGGGGCAACCAGGTCGCGGACATCATGCGTGCCGTGCTCGGCCACACGACTCCGGTCGTGAACCTGCTGACGGGCCGGGCTCTGCCCGCGTTCGCCGGCATCACCGAGGCGCTGGATCATGCGCGCGTCGTCGTGAAGTCGTGGGACTCGTCCCGGCTTGAGGGGTTCCTGAACCGTCTCGGCGACTACGCGCCGGTCGTGGCTGGGTTCGCGACGGCGTGGGCGACGGTCGGCCTGCAGGGTGTCCCTGTGCTCGGCCGGTTCCTCGCGGGCATCAACCCGCTCGTCGCCGGCCTCACGGCGTTCGCCTTGTCTTCGCAGGAGGTACGTGACGCGGGCGCCGAGGTGCTCGGCTCGCTCGAGCCCCTCCTGCCCGTCATGGGCGACCTCGCCGACGTCGCGGCCACCGGGCTGGTCGCGGTGCTCCCGGTCGTTGCGACAGGTCTGACGACGGTCGCGCAGACCGCGAAGCCGCTCGTCGACATCATCGCGTCGATCCCGACGCCCGTGCTCGCTGCGGTCGCCGGGTTCGTGCTGATGCAGCGCACCCTCGGGCCACTCAAGGGCGTCGTGGAAGCGGCGTTCCGGGCTCTCTCGGAGCGTGCCGCGGTGCAGGCGTCCCTCGCGGCCATGGAGGGGTCCACGGGCCGTTTCGCGGGCACTCTCGGCGTGGTCGGGAAGGCCGCGACGGGAGCGGGGAACGCGATCAAGGCCGCGTTCATCTCGAACCCGGTCGGCATCGCTCTGCTCGCGATCTCTGGCGCGGTGGCTCTGGTGACGTCGGCGCTCGCGTCGGGGTCGGAGGAGGCGTCTGAGCACCGCAAGGTCGTGAACCAGCTCAAGGACGCGTACGTCGAGGCGAACGGCGCTATCGATGCTGCTCGCGAGTCGGTCGTGCGGCAGAACCTCGAGACCAGGGATGCGCAGAAGTTCGCCGACGAGATCGGCGTCTCGATGGAGACCGTCACGGCGGCCGCGCTCGGCAGCGCGGACGCCTACTCGGAGGTCTCGGCCGCGGCGCGCAAGTGGGAGAACGAGGGCGGCACGTCGGGCAAGAGCGTCGCGCAGATGGCGTTCGAAGGCACCGCCATGGCCGGCAAGGATCTGGTCGACGTCATCGACGACCAGATCTCGGCGCACCAGGATGCCGTGATCGCGGCGCAGGAGTACCGGGAGGCGCAGCGGCAGAGTGCGGCCGCGATGACCGACTTCGAGCGGTCGAATGCGCGGATGAACGACGCTCTGGCGATCGCGCGCGATGTCACGAAGGACGCCACGGAGCGGCTGAACGCGCTGAAGAGCGCGCTCGACGAGCTCAATGGCGGCACGAAGACGCAGACCGATCTGCAGCGCGATCTGAACGAGCAGGGCGACCGGCTCGCGGAGGCGTTCGCCGCGGCCGACGAGAACGGCAACAAGCTCGCCGCCGGGCTCGTGGATGCCTCGGGCGCAATCGACACGACGACGACCGCTGGTCGCGGCCTGTACGACGAGACGAAGCGTCTGAACGACGAGATGCTCGATGCGATCCTCGCGGCTGATGAGGCCGCGAAGGCTCAGGGCCGGCACGGTGCGTCGATGGATGAGGCGCAGGCCGCCGCACAGCCGTACATCGACAAGCTGCGGCAGATCGCGACCGATGCTGACCTCTCCTCGGAGCAGGTCGACGGCCTGGTCCAGACGATGCTCGATACCCCGTCGGTGGTGGCGTTCGCGCTCACCGATGACGGCACGATCGACGCGTCGCGGCTCCGTGCGATCGACCTGGCAACGCAGATCCTCGCGACGCCAGACAAGACGATCGAGATCGACGACACGACGCCGGAGGTGAAGCGCGCGCTCGAGCTGCTCGGCCTCCAGGTCGAGCAGCTGCCCAACGGGAAGGTGCAGATCTCCGCGGATGGCATCGAATCGCTCGAGTCAGCGCTCGAGACCCTCACCCGGAACCGGACGGTGCATGTCGATGTCGTCGCGGCGGGCAACCCTTCCGACGCGTGGCTGAAGAAGCCCAACGCGGATGGGAACCTCTATTCCGGCTTCGCCGACCCGTTCCCCACGCCATTCGCGAACGGCGGGTTCCCGACGGGCATCTACGCCGGCCGTTCGGGCGGCATCCACAAGTTCGCCGAGCCGGAGACGCGCTGGGAAGCGTACATCTCGGGCAAGGCGGGCCAGGAGTCGAGGAACCGTGCGATCGCGACTGAGGCCGTGTCTCGCCTCGGCGGGGTCGCGGCGTTCGCGAACGGTGGCATCACGGCGTTCGCCTCCGGCGGCATCGCCGAGACGCCCGAGCAGCGGGCGGAGCGCCTCGCCCGCGAGAAGGAGCAGCTCAGGGAGTGGCTCGCGTCCCAGCGCACCGACTGGAACACGTCGCTGCGTCGCGGCGAGGCCCGCTCTGCCGGGATGAACGGGAACGGGCTGTCGCTCGTCGACCAACTGTTCACGGTCGCCGAGCAGATCGGCGGCACCACGATGAAGCGCCTCCGGGCGGTCGCGTTGGCGTCCGAGAAGTCGTTCCTGGCTCTCGAGAAGCAGTCCGCGAAAGCCGACGCGCAACTCGAGAAGGCGTCGTCGAAGCTGCAGGGACTGAAGGATGCGGCGTCGTCGATGGCGTCGTCCGTGGCTGGCGCGGTGCGCCGGTTCTTCAACCTCGGCGAGATCGGCAAGGTCACGACCGAGACGCAGAAGGTGCAGGTCACGAAGCAGGTCGGGTCCGGGCGCGACGCGTACTGGGAGACCGCCGAGGAAGAGCGCACGACCACGACGAAGCCGACCGGTGCGTCGCTGAAGACGGCGTTCGCGTCCAAGGCGGCAGGCATCAAGCGGTTCGCCGACAAGCTCGCGAAGCTCACGAAGAAGGGCCTCACGGGTGCCCTGCTCGCCGAGATCGCGCAGCTCGGTGTCGAGGCCGGCGAGCCCATCGCCGACGCATTGCTCGGCGCGACGGCGGAGGAGTTCAAGTCGATCAACGCCTCGTATGGGCAGATCGATAAGTACTCCGACCTCGCCGGGCAGACCGTCGCGGACGCGAACTACAAGAAGCTCATCACCGCGGCCGAGAACCAGGTCGCGGCGGCGAAGAAGAACTCGGACGCGATCGAGGCCCGGCTGAAGAAGGAGACCGACCGCATCATCACCGCGATCGGTGGGGCGCTGTCGTTCAAACCGAAGGCGTTCGGGTCGATCACGGCCATGGCGGGCGGCGGTGTGCGGCCTCCGATGATCGCGAAGGGCGGGTCGAACATCCTCTGGGCTGAGGCCGGCGACGAGGCGTACATCCCGCTCGACCCGCGCATGCGGTCCCGTTCGATCCCGCTGTGGGAGGAGACGGGGCGCCGCATCGGCATCCCGGCGATGTCGTCCACGGCAGGGCCGGGGTCGGTCGACCGGTCAGAGCACATGAGCGTCACGTACCACGCGGCGCCCACGTCGCAGGGGCTGTCCGATCAGCGGCAGCTCACTCGCGCCGTGCAGCTTGCACGCAGAGCAACCAGGAGGTAGCCCGTGGCCGAGATCGATTTCGACCTCGTCTCGCCCTACGGGGAGACCCTGCGGCTCGCGTCCGAGCTGGGTGAGGCGGGCGACTACCGCCTCATGAACGGGGTCGCCGGGTTCGGTGCACCTCCGGTGCAGGTCTCGTATGCGGCGTCGTCGGGCACGGGCGCGCGGCCCCGCCACTTCCGGGTGGGGCCGCGCGACCTGGTCGTCCCGATCGGCGTGCAGGCCAGCGGCCGCACGCAGATGTGGGAGCGGCAGGAGACGCTCGAGCACTTCTGCCACCGCCTCCCGGGTCTGCCGCTGCCGCGCCTACGGGCGTCGTACGACACGGGCCGTGTGCTCGAGCTGCCGTTCGTGCAGCTCGGCGGGTTCGAGGACACGTACGGCACCGACGGGGACCGCTGGCATGTGTGGCCGCTGCAGTGGCAGGCGCCGCACCCGTATTGGCGGGCGACGCAGTTCGAGTCGTTCACGATCGACGGCGCCCCGTCGACGGTGGATCTGCTCGCCGACCTCTCGGCGATGATCCTGATGCCGTCCGGCGTGTTCGGGCAGATCAACGTGCAGAACCCGGGCAAGGTGCCGGTGTGGCCGCGCTGGCTCATCACGGGCCCGTTCAGCGGCGCCACGATCGGTGGCGGCGACGACGCGTTCACGCTGGCGGCGATCTCCGGCGGCACCCGGCTCACGATCGCCCGCGACGAGTCGAAGTCGTACACGATCATCGACCAGACCGGCGCGAACCGGTACGACCTCCTCGGGCCAGCCCCGCGGTTCCCCCTGCTGATGCCTGGGGAGTCGCAGATGACCATCGAGCTGACGGGCACGACCGCGGCGTCACGGGTCGTGTGCTCGTTCCAGCCTGAGTTTCGGAGCGTGTACTGATGGATGCTGTCGTCGAGATCCGCGACGCGGCCCGTGTGCGCCGCGGGCAGCTCGGCGACGCGACCACGTTCGTCTGCTCGCCGCGGAAGAACGACGTCGGCGTGTGGTCGGTGTCGTTGCCGGCGGAGATCCTGAAGGACGACGGCACGACGGTCGCGAACCCGGTCGCGGAGCAGTTGCGCGCACCTGGTGCGGGCATCATCGCGACGTTCCCGGGCGGCCGGATCGTGTCGGGCCCGATGGAGTTCGCCCTGCTGCGGGAGAACACGGACGACCCGGGCGGCACGTGGGACATCACGGGCGTCACGGATCTGGATCTGCTCGCGCGCGAGCCGGCGTATCCGCAGCCGTCGAACGACTCTCCTGGCACGCAGACGGTCGAGACCGACTATCGTGCTGGCGCGGCCGAGACGATCATGCGCGCGTACGTGAACGCGAACGTCGGCCCGAGCGCGCCCGTGTCGCGCCGCATCGCCGGGCTGACGCTGGCCGCCGACCTCGCCCGTGGCGGTGCGGCGGAAGGGTCGCCGCGGTTCACGTACCTGCTCGAGCTGCTGCAGTCGATCGCAAACGCCCGCGGCCTCCTCTTCGACCTCGTGCAGGTCGGCACGAACCTCGAGTTCCGCGTGTGGGAGCCGGAGAACGTCTCGACACTCGTGCGCATGGACGTCGCGAACGACGAGCTCGCCGAGACCGAGTCCGCGTACGGGGCACCGCAGACGACCGAGGTGCTCGTGCTCGGCCGCGGGCTGGACGCGAAGCGCACCGTGATCCGGCGCACGAGCACGGCATCGCTCGCCGCGGCGGCCCTGTGGGGCCGGCGCCGGGTGCGGGTCATCGACCTACGTTCGACGGACTCCGTCACGGAGCTGCAGCAGGCCGCCGATGACGAGCTCGCGACGAACGGTGACACGATCCGTTCGCTCGTGGTGACGCCGTCGGATCAGGGCTCGTACGAGGTCGGTGTCGACTGGTGGTTGGGCTCGCTCGTGACGGTGAACGTCGCCGGCCAGGATGTCGTCGCCGAGGTCGTCGAGGTGCGCGCCTCGCTGACGCCCGAGGGGTGGTTGGCGGGCGCGACGGTCGGCAACATCGCCGGCTACGACCCGGATGCGGTGATGGAGTCCCGCGTGTCTGGTGTCGAGCAGCGTGTCGGCAACCTCGAGCGCAACAGCGGCCCGCTCCCTGCGCGCTTGTCGGCCGAGGGCCAGCAGGTCACCGACTGGAACAGCGCGATCGAGTCCGGGTTCTACTGGGCTAGGTCCGCCGCGAACGGCCCGACGGCGTGGGACGGCGGCTCTGGGGCGTGGATGACGGGGGTGGTCCGCTACCACCCCGGGTCGGGCGCCGGGGACTACCGCATCACTCAAGAGTTGCGCGAGGCGCGGACGAATCAAGACCCGGTGCTCTATACCCGGTACTGGAACAACGTAACGTGGACACCGTGGGTCGCAGTCATCGGCGGCGACTCGGGCTGGACCACGAGCGGCCTCTCAATTACCGCGGGGACGGGCTGGTCGCTCAACGGGTATCGGTTGCGCAAAATCGGAAACCGCGTCACCGGACACGTCACGGTCACCCGTACCGGCGCGGCTCTCACTGCCGCCAGCGGTAACGGTGACCTCTCCGACGTGCCGATGGCGACGATGCCGACCGGTTGGCGCAACGGCGAGGGCTACGACAAGCAACTCGTGAGCGCTCGTTCGGGCATCTCAATGTGGCACTCCGTCGCGCTCACCAGCGGCGCCCTGAACCTCGTGGGCGGCATGCCCGGCGTGACCCTGCCCACGAACGACTCGATTCGAGTCGTCATCGACTACCTCACCGATTAGGAGCAGCCCTGCATCATGACCTACAACGACATCGCTGACCTGCAGGCGGACGGTGACCTCCGCAAGCGGCTCGCGGCATGCGCCGCCGTCGAGGGCAACCCGCAGCCCTGGGGATGGGTCGACGAGCGGATGTGGGCGTTCGCCGCACAGCCCGGCTGGGGCGATGCGTACGGGTACGCCGTGGCCGCGAGCGTCGATCGCCCGGGCCGCGACGAATCCGTCATCACGGACGCGCAGATCCTGACAGCCGTGCAGTCCCTCACCCCAGCCGAACCTGCCGAGGAGGCATCATGACGATCACCGCGTACCCGAAGGCTCTGACCGGCACGTCCGAGGACCAGTGGTCCGATTTCTTCGAGCACCTCGTCGGGGCCGGCGCATCACTGCCCGCGAGCTTCGCGCCATCGGGTGACGGGTCGGGCATGAACGTGAAGATCGCGGCCGGGTTCGGGTTCGTCCGATCCGTCGCCTGGCGGTCGACCGCCGTCGAGACCGTGGCGATCGGTGCCGCGCCGGGCACGGCGGGAACGTCCCGCATCGACACCGTCGTGGCCCGACTCGACCGCTCGGGCACGCCGGTGATCAAGCTCGCCGTGCTCGCCGGCACCGCGACTTCGGGCACGCCGGTCGCGCCGACGCTGACGCAGAACCCGACGGGCATCTGGGAGTGGCCGATCTGCGACGTGCGCGTGAACGCGGGCGTCTCCTCGATCGTCGCCGGGAACGTCACGAGCCGGCGCACGACCGTCCGCCGGCCGGTGGTCGTGCAGCAGGCCCAGCCGCCGTCGATCGCCGGGCAGCCGCAGGTGTGGGTGTCCTGGTGACCCGGGAAGGGGTGTAGGCCATGGCCATCACGTACCGCTACGGCGGCGACCCGAACAACACCAACGCCCACATCGACACGGCCGGCTCGTTCGCGTATATGGACGGCTACGGCATGCCGGGCTCCAACGTCGGCCTCGACGGCAAGTACCGGATGAAGATCTACGCCGTCCGGAACGACTACCAGTCCCGCGGGTACGCGTGCATCAACTACACCGGCACCCTCTTCGGCGGCGGGGAAGCCCCGTTCCAGTACGCCCCCGGGTCCGCGTTCCGCCAGATGGCCGTGAACAACACCGGCGGCGAGATGTACTTCGGCCGCAACACGGGCGGTCTCGGCACCATCGGCAACAGCTACGACTCGCAGACGTGGCAGGGCGACCTCTGCGGCGAGTTCGACTACGCCGGCCAGCCGGGCGTCCCGTCCTCGATCAGCACGTCCCGCAGCGGCGACGACGTCACCGTGTCGTGGGGTGCCGCGTCCGACGGCGGCGCATCCCTCGCCGGCTACACCGTGCAGTACCAGATCGGCACTGGCGCCTGGCAGGGGTCCGCGAACACGGCCGCCGGCACGCGCACCTACACGTTCAACAACTTCGCCGAGGGCTCGTCGGTCAAGTTCCGGGTGTACGCGCGCAACGAGGTCGGCTCCGGTGCCGCGCGCACGTCCGGCGCGGTGTCGATCCCGTCGAAGCCGAGCGCACCGTCGACGGTGAACGTGGCGCGCTCCGGCCGCGACGTGACCGTGTCCTGGTCGACGCCGTCGAACGGCGGCGCATCCATCACGCGGTACGAGGTCGCTCAGTCCGCCGACGGCGGCACGACGTGGGCCGGCGACATCGACGACAACGCGTCCCCGTACACCTACACGAACCTCGCGTTGGGCGGCACGTACCGGTATCGGGTGCGCGCGGTCAACGAGATGGGCGCGGGCCCGTGGAAGCTGTCGGCGACGATCAGCATCCCGACGACCCCGGGTGTGCCGCCCTCGGCGACCGCGACGCGCACCGTGCGCGACGTGTCGCTCGCGTGGACGGCGCCGAGCAACGGTGGCGCATCGATCACCGGGTACGAGGTGTCGCACACGACCGACAACGGGTCGTCGTGGTCGCAGCCTGTCGCGGACTCGGCGTCGCCGCGCGCGTACCCCGCCCTCACGTCCGGCGCCACGTACCGGTGGCGGGTCCGCGCGCTGAACGAGATGGGTGCGGGCGGGTGGCGCGAGTCCGGGAACGTCGCGATCCCGGCGGCGCCCGACGCGCCCGCGTCGGTGACGATGGCGAAGACGGGCCGCAGCGTCACGGTCACGATCGCAGAGCCTCCGTCGAACGGCGGCGAGCCGATCAGCGGCTACCAGCTGCAGTACTCCTCGGATGCCGGCGCGACCTGGTCGACGGCGGTCGCGGTCGCCGCGGCGCTCCGCACCTACACGTACTCGAGCCTCCCGTCGGGCACGTACCTGTTCCGTGCGTACGCGGCCAACGCGGTCGGTTCGGGTGCGACGCGCACGTCGGCGTCGCTGCTCGTTTCCGCCGGCGGCCGTGTCGATCCCGGCGACGGGGTCTGGCGCGACGGCATCACTCGCGTCGACCCGGGCGACGGCGTGTGGCGCGACGCGATCGTGAAGGTCGATCCCGGCGACGGGGTCTGGCGCGACGCGATCTGACCCCGAGCACGACCCCCTGACGCCCTGCCGGCCGGTGGGGCGTTTCGCATCTCCGAGAGAGGACTCTCATGAGTGAGCTCACCGCTTGCTACGCCACCCCCACCACCCCGTTCGGCGCCGGCGGCGGCTTCTACGACGGCGCCGGGCATCGCGGCGTCGACTACAAGGCCACCGCCGGCCAGGCGATCATCGCCTACGACGACATGGTCGTCGAGTACGTCGCCTTCACGCGCGGCCTCGGCACCGTGATCGGGCTGCGGCGGCTGAACCTCGGCGGGTTCGCCGGCTACGCGCACACCGTCGTCCCGCCGCCCGTCGGCGCGCGCATCCCCAAGGGCGACGCGATCGCCGGTGTCGCGGGCTGGGACGACGAACCCGGCACCCTGTGGTCGGGACCGCACATCCACACCACCCAGTCGGCGATCTCGGCGTACAACGCCGCCGAGGGCATCCGCCCGCTGACCGACCCCGCACCGACGATCGCCGCCGCGATCCGCTCGAGCGGCAGCAGCACCGCCGGCGGAGGCAGCAGCCTGCCCTCGGGCGGCACCAGCAAGACCACCACCACCACCACGAGCACGAGTGAGGACATCATGCGATACAAGGCGACCAGCGCATCCAAGGACGGCGTCATCCGCAAGAACGACAGCTTCCTGCAGGGAGCAGAGGGGCCGCTGCGCCTCCTCGGCGAAGACGAGACGAACGCGTACATCTACAACGACGAGCACGGCCGGCCGACGCCGTACGCCGAGTGGTCGGGCGAGAAGATCCGTGGCCTGGTCAAGCAGGCCGGCCTCCGCGTCTACGACGCCACCGGCCGCCCCACGGGGAAGATCCGGTACTGACCCGCCCTCTCAGCCCTGAGAGGGGAACGGATGCCTGAACACCAGCGCCGGAACCGCACCCTGCTCTGGTCCGTGCTCGGAGTGCTCGGAATGCTCGCCGTCATCGTCGTGCTCGGCACCGTCGACGACGCGAACGGCGATCCGCTGCTCGACACCCCGGGGGCCGCGTTCGTACAGACGATCGCGACGGCTGGGCTCGTCGCGGTCGCCGTGCTCCCGCTGCTGCGACGCACGCAGAAGGACGCCGCGGAGGCGAAGCAGGATGCCGCGGTCGCGCGCGACCACGTCGCGAACGACCACATCGACGAGCACGGCAAGCCGATCAACTTCAGAGTCGACGTCGACGACTTCCGCAACGAGTTCCGCGAGGTGCTCGGCGACTTCCGACGGCACACCGACAGCCAATTCGACGGCATGCGCTCCGACATGCGCGGCATCCGCCGCGACGTCGGCCGCAACACCGACGGCCTCGAGAAGACCCGCGCGCGACTCGACGAGCACGAGGAGCACTCACGCAAGGTCGTCGAGCGCCTCGACGGTGCGATCGGGAAGCTGCACGAGAACGTCGCAGCGCTCGAGATCACCCAACCGCACGCACCGAAGGAGTAGCCCCATGGGCAAGCACGAGTACCTCGTCCCCGCGGACACGAAGCGCGCCGCCGCGCGAGGCTTCATCCGCACCGCATCCCAGTCGCTCGCCGCCGCGATCCCGACGTCGGCGATCGCGATCAGCCTGACCGGTGAGTTCTGGACCGGTGTCGCTCTCGGCGTCGGCGGCGCGATCGTGACCGCCGCCCTCGCCGGCGGTGCGTCTGCACTCTCGATCCTGTCGAAGGGCATCCCCGAGGACTACCAGCCCTCGACGACACCCTGACATCCTGCACGACCCGAGCGCCCCCGCTTCATCCCTTCCGAGGGGTGGGCGGGGGCGCTTTCGTCATGCCCTGCGTCAGTATTCGAGCGACTCGAAGAAGGCGCCGTCGCCCATCGAGTCGTGGTCGTCGGAGAGCAACTGCTCGGTGTACATCGTCTTCGGCTTCCGCGCGCGTTCCGGCGCATGCTCGGTGGGTGTCGTCTCGGGGTGCTCATTCTCAGTCATGGACCACGACCATACTCGTCATGCCGGGAAGTTCGGATACCCCTGGAACGGCCGCGGCCCGTGCGATGCAACGAACTCGTGGTGCACGCGTTCGCAGGTGCCGCGCAGCGTGGTCCCGTACCCGATGAGTTCGCCGCGCAGCTCGCCGCGGTATCGGGGCTCGCAGTCGAGGCGCACGAGGCGGATGAGCCCGTACTCGCGGTCGTCGGCGTCGAGCATCCGCCACGTCCCGACCGGGCCTTCGACGGTCGCGAAGAACGGATGCCACCGGGGTGCGTCACGGGCCATGCAGGCAGGCTACGAGCACCCGCCGACAGCGCTCTTAGCGCTCGTCGAGGATGCGGTGTCTGTCGGCCTTGAGCGCCTTCGTGAGAGCCGGCAACCACAAACGGTCAACCGACCAGGCGTGGAGCGGTGCACCGCCATAGCGCCAGCAGCCGTTCGGCAGGGTCGCCTTCAGCGTCGCGGTTGCCTCGCGGATCCGGCTGCCCGTGAACATGATGCTCAGCCACGCCTGATCGGGGTTCTTGAGGATGCGAACAGTCGCCATGGCCGGGACTCTACTCGTCCACCCCTGGGAAAGCTCGGATCAGCTGGTGTACGCGGTGCCGCCGAGCTCGGCCTGCATCTCGGGAGCGTCCGAGGCGTTGATGATCCAGTTCTCGCCGACGAGAATCAGTACCGGGTCGAAGGATCGCAGCGTGCTGACGACCGCCTCGGTGTCGGCCGTGTTGTTGAAGAGCATGAGTACAGCGGAATCGGAGCACGTTCCTGAAGCTACAGCTGCCGTCACGACGTCGGTCTGGTCCCAGTTGCAGACGCCGCCGGCGCCGATGTACGCGTCGCGGAGCTGTTCGATGGTGCTGATCTTGCCGAGGGGCTCCGGCGTGGGCTCCGGCTCTGCAGAGGGCGCGGCTGCCGCGCATCCGGTGAGCGCTGCACCGAGCGCAACAGCAGCGAGTGCAAGAGGGAGGGCTTCACGGCGCATGCGGTGAGCATATCGCCCGCCAACGACTCACGACGGCGCGCCATCCGCCTACGTGTGGGGTTCGGAGCTGGCATCGTCGAAGAGGAGATCCCACCGCATGAGGGCACGTTAGCCGGAGTCCGCCCGTGTTACGCCGCGTTATCCACAGCTGCGGAAAGACTCTTGACACGGGTTCGGGCCGCCTCCTACATTCGATCGCAGGGTCGCCCGAATGTCCCCCGTTCGGGGGCGTCATCCGTTTGCGCCACCCGCCGTCCCCAGATGGAGCACAGATGCCCGCACGCCCTGCCGTCCGCCTCGATGCACGTGATTCCGCATCGTTCATCGATCATGACGAGTTCTTCGGGCGTCAGGCCGCGAGCCGCAGCGAGTTGCCCGACCCGCAGGCCATGCTGCAGAGCCTGACGCATTGCGTCGTCGAGGTCATGGCCGGCGCCCGCGACCTGGAGCAACTCGCGCGCTGGGTCACCGACGACGTGTACCGCACGCTCTCGAAGCGGGTGGTGCTCGCGAACCGGGCCCGGCGCATCAAGGGTCTCTCGCCCCAGCGTCCGACGTTCCGCATCGGCCGGGTCATCGTGACCGAGCCGGCCGACGGCATCGTCGAGGCCGTCGTGCTCGTGCACCAGCCGCACCGCGTGCGCTCGGTCGCCATCCGCCTCGAAGGACTCGACCAGCGCTGGCGCGCGAGCGCGATCGCCGTGCTCTGAGAACGCGAGAACGCGTGGGTTGAGGCTCCGCGGCGGCCCACCGGCCGTGCGAGTGTCACGGAGGACTACTCCATGGCCCGACACGAAACTCGCGCGATCCGCGCCTCGCGAGGTCCTCGCGGGCCGGTGTGCTTCGTGTGCTGCTTCCAACCGCTCTTCTCAGGAACGAGCCTCCGAAAAGACACCGTTCTCAGGAGATTTCGGCTGGAACACCCCCCCCGATCTCGGCGCGAAAATCCTGAGAAAGGCACACGGAAACGAGAGAAGGGGGCGGCCGTAGCCGCCCCCTCTCGTCGTCATCGGCCGATCAGCGACCGTTGCGCTCCTGCGCACGCCGCTCGGCGCGGTTCTGGGGCGCAGGGGTGCCGGCGCCATCACCGTCGCCACCGCGCTGACCGAACGCGCCACGGGGCTGCTCGGCGGCAGGGACCGCGGCGGGCGCCTGCGACTGCGCCACCGCGCGACGCGCGCGCTGGGTCGCCGCCTGCTGCACCTGGCCGCGCTGGTTGCGCACCTCGACGCCGCCCGAGTCGCTCGGCGCGGTGTAGCTCAGCTTGTCGGCGGGCGCGTCGGGACGGGTGAGCCCCTTGGCCTCGATCGACGCACCGCCGCCCTGGGGGGCGACCTCGACCTCGAGGTTGAAGAGGAAGCCGACCGTCTCTTCGCGGATGGAGCCCATCATCTGCTGGAACATCGCGAAGCCCTCGCGCTGGTACTCGACCAGCGGGTCGCGCTGCGCCATGGCTCGCAGGCCGATGCCGTCCTTCAGGTAGTCCATCTCGTAGAGGTGGTCGCGCCAGCGCCGGTCGATGACCGAGAGCACCACGCGGCGCTCGAGCTCGCGCATGGCGGGAGAACCGAGCTGCTCCTCGCGGCGCCGGTAGGCCAGCTTCGCGTCGGAGATGATCTCGCGGTGGATGAACTGGCGGTTGACCCGGCCCTTCTCGCCGGCCTCGGCGACGACCTCGTCGATCGTGATGCCGATGGGGTAGAGCGTCTTGAGCTCGGTCCAGAGGGCGTCGAAGTCCCATTCATCGGGATTGCCCTCGGCGGTGTGCACGTCGAGCACCTCGTCGATGACGTCTTCGAGGAATCGCTGGGTGCGCTCGTGCAGGTCGTCGCCCTCGAGCACGTGACGACGGTCGCCGTAGATCGCCTCGCGCTGGCGGTTCAGCACGTCGTCGTACTTCAGCACGTTCTTGCGGATCTCGGCATTGCGCGCCTCGACCTGCGACTGCGCCGAGCGGATGGCCCGCGAGACGACCTTGGACTCGATGGCCACGTCGTCTGGCACGCCCTTGGCCATGAGGCTCTCGGCCGCGCCGGCGTTGAACAGGCGCATCAGGTCGTCGGTGAGCGACAGGTAGAACCGGCTCTCGCCGGGGTCGCCCTGACGACCCGAACGGCCTCGGAGCTGGTTGTCGATGCGTCGCGATTCGTGCCGCTCGGTGCCGAGCACGTAGAGGCCGCCGGCCTCGAGCACGCGTTCGGCCTCGACGCCCACCTCCTTCTTGACGGCGTCGAACACGGCGTCCCACTCGGCCTCGTACTCGTCGGGGGTCTCGACGGGGCTGAGTCCGCGCTCGTGCATCTGCTGCACGGCCAGGAACTCGGCGTTGCCGCCGAGCATGACGTCGGTGCCGCGGCCGGCCATGTTCGTGGCGACGGTGACCGCGCCGTAGCGGCCGGCCTGCGCGACGATCGCGGCCTCGCGGGCGTGGTTCTTGGCGTTCAGGACCTCGTGGCGCACACCCTTCTTGGCGAGCAGTCGCGAGAGGTACTCGCTCTTCTCGACGCTCGTGGTGCCGACGAGCACGGGCTGGCCCTTCTGGTGCCGCTCGACGATGTCTTCGACGACCTGCGCGAACTTGACCTCTTCGTTCTTGTAGACGAGGTCGGACTGGTCGATGCGAAGCATCGGCTTGTTCGTGGGGATCGCGACGACGCCGAGCTTGTAGGTCGACATGAACTCGGCGGCCTCGGTCTCGGCCGTGCCGGTCATGCCCGAGAGCTTGTCGTAGAGGCGGAAGTAGTTCTGCAGCGTGACGGTCGCGAGCGTCTGGTTCTCGGCCTTGACCTGCACGCCCTCCTTCGCCTCGATCGCCTGGTGGATGCCCTCGTTGTAGCGGCGACCCATGAGGATGCGGCCGGTGTGCTCGTCGACGATGAGCACCTCGCCGTTCATGACGACGTAGTCCTTGTCGCGCTTGAACAGGGCCTTGGCCTTGATCGAGTTGTTGAGGAACGAGATGAGCGGCGTGTTGGCCGACTCGTAGAGGTTGTCGATGCCGAGATAGTCTTCGACCTTCTCGATGCCCGACTCGAGCACGCCGACGGTGCGCTTCTTCTCGTCGACCTCGTAGTCCTCGCCCGGGGTGAGGCGGCGCGCGAGATTCGCGAACTCGGTGAACCAGCGGTTGGCCTCGCCCGACGCGGGGCCCGAGATGATGAGCGGCGTGCGGGCCTCGTCGATGAGGATCGAGTCGACCTCGTCGACGACGGCGAAGAAGTGGCCGCGCTGCACCATGTCGGCCGCCTGCCACGCCATGTTGTCGCGCAGGTAGTCGAAGCCGAACTCGTTGTTCGTGCCGTACGTGATGTCGGCCGCGTACTGCTCGCGGCGCACCGCAGGGGTCTGGCCGGCCACGATGCATCCGGTCGTCATGCCCAGGGCTCGGAACACGCGGCCCATGAGCTCGGACTGGTAGCTCGCGAGGAAGTCGTTGACCGTGATGATGTGCACGCCACGGCTCGCGAGCGCGTTCAGGTACGCGGCCGTGGTCGCGACGAGGGTCTTGCCCTCACCGGTCTTCATCTCGGCGATGTTGCCGAGGTGCAGCGCCGCGCCGCCCATGAGCTGCACGTCGAAGTGGCGCAGGCCGAGCGTGCGACGGCTCGCCTCGCGCACCGCGGCGAACGCCTCGGGCAGCAGGTCGTCGAGCGACTCCCCGCTCGCGTACCGCTCGCGGAACTCGACGGTCTCGTGCTTCAGTTCCTCGTCGCTGAGGGCCTTGAAGTCGTCTTCGAGCGCGTTGATGGCCGCCGCGTAGTTCTGCAGTCGCTTGAGGGTACGCCCCTCGCCGACGCGGAGGACCTTCTCCAGAATCGAAGCCACGAATGATCTCCTGTCATTGCGGCGCGCCATCTCTTTCGGTGGAACGCTCCTCGGGTGGAGCGTCGGCGGCACGCCGGTTGCGCCGTATCGACGGCATCATAGCCATGCTAGCGGCCACTGGGCTGAGCGCCTGCGGCGAAGGGGCTGAGCGCGGCCATCCCGACTTCGCCCGTCGCGAACGCGCCCATCGGCCTGCAGCGAACGGCTCGCCGTCGGCGCCGCAGACGGCCGCGTTGCATGCGGCCGCGCCGCGATGGCCGCCCACGCGAACGGCGCCGCCGCACCGGGTCTCCCCCGATGCGACGGCGCCGACGGTTGATGAACGGATGTCGCGGTCAGGCGCTCGCGCGCTGCAGTGACGAAGCCCCCTCGACGGCGTCGGGGAACTCGTCGGCGTTCTCGTCGAGGCCGATGAGGCCGTAGTCCCAGCCCTTGCGGCGGTAGACGACGCTCGGACGATTCGTCTCTGCGTCGATGAAGAGGTAGAAGTCGTGGCCGACGAGCTCCATGAACGAGAGCGCGTCGTCGACGGTCATGGGCGTGGAGGCGAACACCTTGCGCCGGATCACGACCGGGCAGTACACGTCGTCGTCTTCGGGAGTCGCGGCGTCTTCGACGACGGGGATGCTGCCGGTGCGCACCTGCTCGAGGACCTCGGGTCGAGCGGCCTGCACGCCGACCTCGGCGAATCCGAGATCGGTGGCCTCGCGTATCGACGTCGGCCGATGCTGGCCCCGGTGCACCTTGCGCCGGTCCTTCGCCCGGCGGATGCGTTCGAGGAGGCGGCCGAGCGCGACGTCGAACGCCGCGTACTTGTCGGAGCCGTCGGCTTCGGCCCGCACGACGGGCCCCTTGCCGACGAGGGTCAGTTCGATGCGATCGGGGCCGGAGCCGCCGTTCTTCTCGTGGTGCCGCGAGAGCTTGACGTCGAGCCGGATGGCCCGGTCTGCGAGGTGGGAGATCTTCTCCGACTTCTCGGTCGCGTACGAGCGGAATCGATCCGTGATCCCCAGGTTTCGTCCGACGATGTTCAGTTCCATGACGACCTCCATCCACCGACGTGTCACCCGGTTCTGAAGGGTGGTTCGACCACGCCTGTCCTGCCACCGTAGTCTCCGGGACCACGGATGTCACGAACTGTTCACCGTGAGGATCCTGAACGCCCGCCGAGCCGCAGCGGGGTCTGCGCGAGCACCGCGATCGCCTCGACGCGCCCGCCCGCGGCCCGGATCGCGCGCTCGGCCTCGACGAGCGTCGACCCGGTCGTGAGCACGTCGTCGACGAGCAGGAAGCGGCCTCCATCGAGCCTCCGGCGCGCCCGCAGGCCCCCCTCGGCGTTGGCCCGCCTGGCCATGGCGTCGAGTCCGGCCTGGTCCTCTCGTTCGCGTGCGAGCGCGAGCACCTGGGAGGTGCGGATGCCGCAGGCCCGCAGCAGCAACGGCACTGGGCGGTAGCCGCGGGCGCGGTGCGCGGCCGGCGTCGACGGCACCGTCACGACGTGGAGCCCGGCGAGCGGCGACCCCTGCCCGCGCCCGGGCGCCGCACCCGGCACCTCGTCGGCCGGGGAGCCGGGCGCCGCCCCGAGCGCCGCCGCGAGCGAGGCGCCGAGCGCCCGTGCGAGCACGGGCGCGGCATCCGTGCGTCCGCCGTCCTTGAAGGCACCGATGAGGGATGCCACGACCCCGCCGTACTCGAGCGCCGACCAGGCCAGGAACCCGGCCCGCTCGAGCATCACGGGTCGGGCGGTCGCCGCGGCGCGGCATCCGTCGCACACGGAGCGATCGGGTGCGCCGCAGCCGGCGCAGGCGACCGGGAGCACGGTCGCGACGGCGTCGCGGACAGCGCCCCACACGACCCGGGCCGCGCGCGGCGATGACGACGAGGAGACCACCCGCCGAGTATCGACCCCACGCGCCGACGGCCGCGCCGATTCGACCTCAGCCGTGGACGGCCGGGGACCGCCCGCGCTGGGGAGGACGCGTCGCGTCACCGCCCGGAGGACTCAGCCGGGCAGCTGCACCGACGTGAACCGGATGCCGCTCGCGCGCTCCTGCCAGCCGACGCCGCTCTGCGCGAGCAGCAGGCCCGCGCTGTCGCGCGCCCTGACATCGCGGATGCTGTTGCCCGCGTCGAGCTGCAGACCCTTCGGAGGCCCGGCGCGGGTGCTCGCGAAGCCGCCGAGATCCTGCGTGATGAGCCGGGTCGTCCCGTCGCCGAGGCCCGTGAGGGAGGCGACCGTGCGGCTGTCGATCCAGGCGACGTCGATCGGCGTGCCGTCGACCTCGGCGAGCGTCAGGACGACCGTGCCGAGCTCTTCGGTCGGGGTGCCGTCTTCGTTGCGGATGACCGCCGCCGCCTGGAAGTACGTCTTCGACCCGTCGCCGAGCAGGGCGAGGATGCGCGTGCCGTCGCGGGAGACCTGGATGGCGGCGATCGTCGAGGCCGACCACGGCACCGAGACGCGCCCGTTCGTGTCGTCCGGCCCGAACCAGGCGAGATCGGACGGCGCGTCGGCGGGCACCGACCAGACGATGCCGAAGCGGTCGACGGCCGGCGTGATGAGATCGGCACGCGGGTCGATGGGCAGCGGCTCCTCGCCGAGCGTCACGATGGAGACGCCCTCGTCGGTCAGTATCGCCGCCGACTCGGCATCGGGGCCGAGGGCGGCGCCCGTGGGATCCGCCGCGGCGACCTGCTCGCTGATCCCCTCGATCGGCGTGATGCCGTCGCCCGAGGTGGAGAGGTAGCCGAACGTCTCGCCGTCGTAGACGACCGGTCGCGGATCGACTCGTGGATCTCGGGCGGGCTGCGTCGCCGGCTCGCCGGCGTCGGACTCCACGCCGTTCAGCACGAGCAAGACCTCGTCGACGTTGCGCACGCCCTCGAGGCTCTCGTCGAGCTGGATCTGCATGCGCTGCGCGCTCTGCGTGTCGTCGAACGCGGCGCCGGTGAGCGACACCTCGGCCACCCGGCCCGAGACCGGAACGGCCGCCGGCGAGAGCTCGGTGCCCTCGGGGAAGGCGGTGCGCACGCCCGGCTTCAGCCAATCGGCCGGGCCCGCGAGCAACGCCTGCGCGACGCTCGTCTGCGCGGAGTCTCGCCCGGCGAACCAGCGCGAGTCGGGCACCAGGTAGCGATAGCTCGGATCGAAGAAGTAGAGCGTGTACTCGCGGTAGACCTGGGTGAAGTTCGCCTGGTCGATGACGATGCCCTGCGGTGCGCTCGAGATGCGCCACTGCCCGTCGATCTGTTCGAACCTGTAGGGCAGCTCGATGGGCGTCGCCGAAGGGGCGACCTCGTACTGCCCGTTGTTGCGCAGTGATGCCGCGGGCGTGGCCACGAGCTCGATCTGGTCGTCGGAGACCTCGTCGAAGCGGCGGTCGGCGAGGACGTCGATGGTGGTGTTCGCGTCGGGCTGCCACTCGTCGGCGAACTCGGGCGTGAGGAATCTGTATGCGGCCTGGAACTTGTTCTGCGAGCTGAGGGCGGCCAGGAGGAACCCGTCGAGGATCTCCTGCTGGGTGCCGTCGACCTTCGGCGGGTCGACGAGGATGTCGAGGTCGGGCGAGACGTCGACGGGGGCGGGGTCGCCCTGCTGCACCTTGCCCGAGTTCGGGATCGAGACGCAACCGGTCAGCACGGTCGCGAGGAGCAGCAGGGCGGATGCCACGAGCAGTCGCCTACGCATCACGGTCGTCCTCTCGGGGTTCGTCGCGGGTCTCGTCGAAGACGACCGCGCTCATCGAGGCGGTCGGCGGCGGGCCGGAGGCGTCGGGATCGACGGGCTCGAGGGGCAACGGCGAGACGATGGCGGCGACATCCGCGGTTCGAGGGATGGTCAGCCGGAAGACGCTGCCGCGCCCCGGGCGGGACCACACGTCGAGCACGCCGCCGTGGGCGACGGCGTCTTCGAGCGAGATCGCGAGTCCGAGCCCGGTGCCGCCGATGGTGCGCATGCGGCTCGGATCGGCCCGCCAGAACCGGTCGAACACGCGCTCGGCGTCTTCGGGCGACATGCCCATGCCGAAGTCGCGCACCGAGAGGGCGATGGCGCTCTCGTTGCTGTCGACCGCCACGACGATGGGGCGGCCCTCGCCGTGCTCGATGGCATTGCCGAGCAGGTTGCGCACGATGCGGCGGATGCGGCGGGGGTCGACCTCGGCGTCGAGGTGGCCGCCCGGCGCCTCGAGGCGCAGTTCGGACCCGCGATCGCGCGCGAGTTCGTGCATGGACTCGATGGCGTCGCCCGCGAGGTGCACGAGGTTGGTCGGCTCGGTGGCGAGCGTGACGGATCCGGCGTCGTAGCGGCTGATCTCGAGCAGGTCGGCGAGCAGGCGTTCGAACCGCTCGGTCTGGGTGTGCAGCAACTCGACGGTGCGCGAGGTCGGGCCCGTGAAGCTCTCGCGTTGGCCGTAGAGCACGTCGCCGGCCAGGCGAATGGTCGTGAGCGGCGTGCGCAGCTCGTGCGAGACGTCGGACACGAAGCGCTGCTGCATGACCGAGAGCTCGGCGAGCTCGCGGATGCGGGCCTGCAGGCTGTCGGCCATGACGTTGAACGACCCGGCGAGCGAGGCGATCTCGTCTTCGCCGCGCACCGGGATGCGCACGCCGAGGTCGCCGGCCGCGAGGCGCCGGCTGGTCGAGGCCGTCGTGCGGATCGGCTCGATGACGCCGCGCACGACGACGAGCGTGATCGCGCTGAGCAGGGCGATGAGCGCGATCGCGCCGACCGTGCCCGTGACCTGCATGAAGGCGAGGGTCTGCTCGGCCTCGGCGAGGTTGTAGCCGAGGTAGAGCTCGTAGCTGCCGACGCCCGCCTGCACCTGCAGCACGCTGCCGACGACGATGCCCGGGTCGGTGCCGCCCGTCGAGTTCTCGAGGGCGACCGACTGCCAGTACTGGCCGTCGGGATGCTCGCGCACCTGCGCGCGCAGGTCGTCGCTGATGACGCCCGCGAGGTCGGGGCTCAGCCGGTCGGGCGGGGCGAGGCGGTTCGGCGGCAGCTCGGGGTCGCGGAAGAGCGCGATGACGTTCGTGCCCGCGATGCTCGTGACCGTGTCGAGCGTCGCCTTCATGAGCAGCTGCAGCGAACCCGGGTCGGCGGCCTCGGACGAGTCGAGGATCAGCTGGGCGGCCGTGGTCGCGTTGTTCGAGGCCTCGAGCACGCGCGTGCGCTGGTCTTGGAAGAGGTTCGACGCGACGCTGAACGAGATGTAGAGCCCGATCACGAGGATCGCGAGGCTCGACAGGCCGATGGTGATGAACACCGTGCGCACCTGCAGCGAGCGCTGCCACGCCGCCGCGAGGCGACGCCGGAAGACCCGCCACGAGCCGGTGGCGCGCGAGTCGTCGGCGACGGTGGTCACGCGCCGCTCAGGTGGTCGCGCCGGCCCGGTAGCCGACGCCGCGGACCGTCATGACGATGCGCGGGTTGTCGGGGTCGTGCTCGACCTTGGCCCGAAGCCGCTGCACGTGCACGTTCACGAGTCGGGTGTCGGCCTTGTAGTGGTAGCCCCACACCTGCTCGAGCAGCATCTCGCGGGTGAAGACCTGCTGCGGCTTGGACGCGAGCGTGAGCAGGAGGTCGAACTCGAGGGGCGTCAGCGAGATGCGCTCGTCGCCCCGGCGCACCTCGTGCCCGGCGGCGTCGATGGTGAGGTCGCCGACGGCGAAGGTCTCGACGGCGGACTCGGGCGTCGGTCGCAGTCGCGTGCGGATGCGGGCGACGAGCTCCTTGGGGTTGAACGGCTTGACCATGTAGTCGTCGGCGCCGGACTCGAGCCCCTTGACGACGTCGGCCGTGTCGGTCTTGGCCGTGAGCATGATGATCGGGGTGCCCGATTCGGCGCGGATGCGGCCGCACACCTCGATGCCGTCGATGCCGGGCAGCATGAGGTCGAGCAGCACGAGGTCGGGCTTGGTGTCGCGGAACGCCGCGAGCGCACCCGTGCCGTCGGCCCAGAACACGGGTTCGAAGCCCTCGGTGCGCAGCACGATGCCGATCATCTCGGCGAGGGCCGTGTCGTCGTCGACGACGAGTACGCGTGAAGTCATGCGGTTTCAATCCTCTGCAGCCGGCCGAGGCCGGGCGGAACCAGTGGCTCAAGCGTAGTCGTACCCCACCCGCATTCGGTCGGATGCCTCGAGCCCTCCTCCACACGGAAGCGGCGTCCACTGCACGTCGCGGACGGCGTGCCGTCCGCGAGCGCGGCGGCACGCGATGTGCGAGCATGGGTCAACCCGCCGGAAGGAGCGCATCGAGGTGTCCGAACACGACTGGCAGGCGCCAGGCGCGCCGACGCCCCAGCCGCCGACGCCCGCGCCCTCGCCGCAGTGGGGGCCGCCCGGCTCAGGTGCCCCGCAGCAGCCGCAGTACGGGGCTCCCCAGGCACCGTACGGCGCGCAGCCGGCCCCCTACGGGGCTCCGCAAGCACCGTACGGCGCGCAACCGGGGTGGACGCCGCCGCCGAAGCCGGGGCTCCTGCCGTTGCGGCCCATGGGGTTCGGCACGCTGCTCTGGGCGCCGTTCCGCACGCTGCGTCGCAACCCCGCGGCGACGTTCGGCAGCGGCCTGATCGTACAGCTCGCGGCGCTCGTGATCACCACGGCCGTGATGCTGCCCGCGTTCTTCTACGTCTTCGGCCGGATCGACTCCGCGCAGCCCGACGAGATCGACGCCCTGCTGCCCGGCTCGATCGGCGTCCTGGTGCTCGTCATGCTCGTCGCGATCGCCGTCTCGGTCGTCGCGAGCGCATTCCTCCAGGGGGTCATGGTCGAAGAGGTCGCCTCCGGCACGCTCGGCGAGAAGCTCGGCCTCGGCGCGCTCTGGCGACGCACGCTCCCCCGCCTCGGCCCGCTCATCGCGTGGACCCTGCTGGTCGCGCTGGCCGTGCTCATCGTGATCGCCATGCTGACCGGCATCATCGTGCTGGGCGCGCTGACCTCCCCGATCGGGCTCGCGGTGGGCATCATCGTGGTCGTCATCGCCTGCCTCGGTCTCGCCGTGCTCGGGTTCTGGCTCGGCATCCGCGTGTCGCTCGTGCCGAGCATCATCGTGCTCGAACGGGCCGGCATCGCGACGGCCGTGCGCCGGTCGTGGCGCCTGACGACCGGCTTCTTCTGGCGCACGCTCGGCATCATCCTGCTCGTCGGCGTCATCCTGAACATCGCGTCCCAGATCGTCGTGCAGCCGATCTCGCTCATCGGCGGCCTCCTCCCGGCGATCATCGATCCGACCGGCACGGGTGCGGCGATCCCCGTCATGATCGCGCTGTTCGTGGTGACGATGCTGATCTCCATCGTGATCGGCGCGATCACGACGGTCGTGCAGGCGGCGGTGATCGGCGTCGTGTACATCGACCTGCGCATGCGCTCCGAGGGCCTCGACCTCGAACTGCAGCGCCATGTCGAGCAGCGCGACGCGGGCTTCACGGTCGGCGACCCGTGGGCACCGCCCGCGGCCGCGCCGGCCGCATCGGTCCCGTATCCGACGGCACCTCCCGCCGCCGCGACGTACCCGGCATCGCCGTACCCCGCATCGCCGCCGACGACGTACCCGGCGCCGCCGACGCCTCCGGCCCAGACGCAGGGCGGCCCAACGGCATGATCGGGCTCGCGGCTGCCGCGGCGATCGTGCGATTCGACCCGCTCGACCCCGACGCGCCCGACGCGCGCCGGTGGCTGCAGGACGAGCTCTCGAACCCCCGCTACCGCGCCGGCGAACCGAACGCCTTCGACCGCGCGATGCAGGCCGTGCGCGACTGGTTCCTCGGGCTGCTCGACGGCGCGGGCGCGGTGTCCGGCGAGGTGGTGGCCCTGCTCATCGTGCTCGGTGTCGTCGTGCTCGTGGTGATCGGCCTCCTCGTCTTCGGGATTCCCCGGCTCCGCCGACGCCGGCGCGGCATCGAGCTCGCCTCCTTCGAAGACGACCGCCGCGACGCCGCCACCATCCGCCGCTCCGCCGAGACCGCCGCGCGCGCGGGCGCCTGGACACTGGCGATCGAGGAGCGGTTCCGCGCCCTCGTGCGCGATCTCGTCGTGCGCGAGCTGGTGCAGGTGCACCCCGGCAGCACGGCACGGGCACTGGCGGATGCCGCGGCACGGCCGTTCCCCGCATTCGCATCGCAACTGGCGAGCGCCGCCGTCGATTTCGACGCGGTGCGCTACCTCGACCAGCCGGGCGATGCCGATGCGTACGCCAGGATCGCCGGGCTGGACGCCGAGCTGCGGTCGGCGCGCCCCGCACTGGTCGGAGCCACGCTCGCCGATGCGGCGCTCGTCGGGGCGACGCGCGTCGACGGGACCGACGCCACGGAGGCCCGACGTTGACGACGACCGCGCCGGCACCCGCGCCCTCGTCTGCCTCCACGGCGAGCGGCGACGCGGCTCACGGCCCGGCCGACACGGCCGCACTCACCCCGACCACGCGGGCACTCCTGCGCCGCGGTCGCACGTGGATCGTGCTGGCCGCCGTGCTCCTCGTGGGCGCCGTGGCGGTGCTCGCGATCCAGGGCGGCATCCGTTCGCAGGGCGAGACGTTGGGTCCCGACGACCCCGGCCAGACGGGCTCGGGCGCGCTCGTCGAGGTGCTTCGCGACCACGGCGTCGCGGTCACGTCGACGAGGTCGCTCGAGGCGACGCTCGACGCCGTCGACGCGTCCGGCGGCGACGCGACCGTATTGCTCTACGACGAGTACGGCACGCTCGACCGCTCGCGCATGCTCGAACTCGCCGACCTCGCCGACGAGGGGGCGCGCCTCGTCGTCACCGAGCCCGGATTCCGGGCGCTCGAGGCGTTCGCCCCCGGCGTGCGGCTCGCGGGCTCCGCCTCGGGCCCGATCGACGACGTCTCCTGCGACATGCGCGCGGCGACGCAGGCCGGTGAGCTCTCCGACGGGCAGCGGCTGCTCACGATCGACGACGAGGCCCGGGAGTCCGGCTGGCGGGGCTGCTTCCGCGACGGCGACGGCGAGAGCGACGGCGACGGCGACAGCGCCGGATACGCCGTGGCGGTCGGGCCCGCCCCGGGCGGCTCCGACGCGCAGGCGGGCGCCGGCGGCGCGGCATCCGATCGCATCTCGCTCGTGGGCGCGGCGACCGTGTTCACCAACGACCGCATCGACGAACGCGGCAACGCGGCGCTCGCCATCGGCCTGCTCGGCGCCACCGACGAGGTCGTCTGGTACTTGCCCGGGCCCTCCGACGCAGATGCCGCGTCCGCCCCGACGCTCGGCGAGCTGACGCCCGGCTGGGTGAGCCCGGTCCTGGCGCTCGGCCTCGTCGTGGCCCTCGTCGCGGGTCTCTGGCGCGGGCGACGGCTCGGTCCGCTCGTCGTCGAGCGGCTGCCCGTGACGGTGCCCGCCCGCGAGACGCGGCAGGGGCGCGCGCGCCTCTACGCACGGTCATCGCAGCGGGGATATGCGCTCGACCAGTTGCGCATCGCCGCCGTCTGGCGCCTCGCGGCGGCACTCCGACTCCCCCGTTCGACCGAGGTCTCGGTCATCGTCGACGCGGTCGCGCAGGCGACGGGTCGCGACGCGGCCTCCGTCGGACGCCTGCTCGTCGACGAGGTGCCGGCCGACGACGCCGCGTTCGTGCGCCTCGGCGGCGACCTCGCGGTCCTCGAGCGCGACGTCGCGCTGGCGCTCCGACCCGACGAACCCAGCCACGGTGCCTCAGGCGAGCCGCCGGCATCCGCCGACCCCACGACATCCGCCGGCCCCGTGGCATCCGCTCGCCCGGCGGCATCCGCCCCCGAAGACCTGCAGCACCGCACGCACGACGACCAGCCAGGAAGGCAGCCATGACCGACACGACGCAGCCGTATCGCACCGACGACGAACTCCGCGCGGCGCTGAACCGCGTGCGCACCGAGGTCGGCAAGGCCGTCGTCGCACAGGACGGCGCCGTCACCGGCCTCATCATCGCCCTGCTGACGCGCGGCCACGTGCTGCTCGAGGGCGTGCCCGGCGTCGCGAAGACACTGCTCGTGCGCACGCTCAGCCGCACGCTGCACTTGGAGACCAGGCGCCTGCAGTTCACGCCCGACCTGATGCCGGGCGACGTGACCGGCTCGCTCGCGTTCGACCCGCGCACGGGCGAATTCGACTTCCGCGAGGGGCCGGTGTTCACGAACATCCTGCTCGCCGACGAGATCAACCGCACGCCGCCGAAGACGCAGTCGGCGCTGCTCGAGGCCATGGAGGAGCGGCAGGTGTCGGCCGACGGCACGACCCGGCCGCTGCCCGAGCCGTTCCTCGTCGCGGCGACGCAGAACCCCATCGAGTACGAGGGCACGTACTCGCTGCCAGAGGCGCAGCTCGACCGGTTCCTGCTCAAGCTCGTGCTCGACGTGCCGGAGCGCGACGCCGAGTTCGCGATCCTGCGCCGTCACGCCGACGGCTTCGATCCGCACGACCTGGCCGCGGCGGGGGTCGAGCCCGTGCTGGGCGCCGACGAGCTCGACGCGGCACGCCGGGCCGCGGCATCCGTGCGGGTCTCCGACGACGTGCTGGCGTACCTCGTCGACCTCGCCCGCGCGAGCCGCCGCTCGCCGTCGCTGCGCCTCGGCGTGAGCCCGCGCGCGACGACCGGCCTGCTCGCCGCCGCCAAGGCGTGGGCCTGGCTCACGGCCTACGACTCGGTCACGCCCGACCACATCCAGGCGATGCTGCTGCCCGTGTGGCGCCACCGCGTGCAGCTGCGGCCGGAGGCCGAGCTCGAGGGCGTCTCGGTCGACGCCGTGCTGCAGGCGATCATGCAGCAGGTGCAGGTGCCGCTCTGACATGGCGATCACCGGTCGGTTCGTGCTGCTCGTCGCCCTCGGCGTCGTGCCCGTCGTCATCGCGGGCCTCTCAGGGGCGGACGCCGCGTGGCTCGCGCTCCTCGGCTGGCTCGCGCTGTCGATCGGGCTGGGCGCGATCGACCTCTCGCTCGCGGCATCCCCTCGCCGGGTGGTGCTCGCCCGCGACCTGCCGCCGCGGGTGCGGCTCGGCGAGTCGGTCGTCTCGACGCTGAGCATCACGAACACGGGCGAGCGGATGCTGCGAGCCACCGTTCGTGACGGCTGGGAGCCCTCGGCCGGGGTCGCCGGGGCGAACCGCACGCGCGTCGCCGTACCGGCGGGTGAGCGTCGAAGCATCCGCCTGCAGTTGCAGCCGTGGCGCCGCGGCGATCGCCGGAGCGAGCATGCGAGCATCCGCGCGGCCGGCCCGCTCGGCCTCTGGTCGCGGCAGGCGAGCCTTCTCGCACCAGGGCTGCTGCGCGTGCTGCCGCCGTTCCACTCGCGCGTGCACCTGCCGGCCAGGCTCACCCGGCTGCGCGAGCTCGACGGCCGCACGCCGCTGCTCGTGCGCGGGCAGGGCACCGAGTTCGACTCGATCCGCGAGTACGTGCGCGGCGACGACGTGCGCTCGATCGACTGGCGCGCCACGGCGAGGCATGTCGCCCCCGGCGGGCGCGGCGGCCGCAATGGCAGCGCGAAGCTCATGGTGCGCACCTGGCGGCCCGAACGCGACCGCCGCATCGTCATCGTCGCCGACACCTCGCGCACCGCCGCCGCACGCATCGCCGACGAGCCGCGCCTCGACACCGCCTGGGAGTCGACGCTGCTGCTCTCGGCGCTCGCGACCCACGCCGGCGACCGCGTCGACTTCCTCGCCTGGGACCGCCGCGCCCGAGCCAGGGTCACCGGCGCGACCGGTCCCCACCTGCTCGCACAGCTCGTCGACGCGATGGCCGACGTCGAGGCCGAGCTCATCGAGGCCGACTGGACCGGGCTGCCCGCCCAGATCCGCCGCATCACGAGCCGGCGCGCGCTCGTCGTGCTGCTGACCACCGCCGATTCGCCCGGAACCGCTCGCGGACTGCTCTCGGTGCTGCCGCAGCTCGCGTCGAGGCACACCGTCATCGTGGCGTCGGTGCTCGACCCCGAGACGGTCGCCGACGCCGCCCATCGCGACGGCGTCGACGAGCTCTACCTCGCCGCCGCGTCCGAGCGGTCGGGCCTCGACGGCGATCGTGTCGCCGCCGCGATCCGGCGTTCGGGGGCGCACACCGTCTCGGCCGTCCCGCACGAGCTTCCGCCCGCGCTGGCCGACCGGTACCTCGACCTGAAGGCCACCGGGCAGCTCTGAGACCCGTTCGGCCGGCCGCATCGTCGGGCCGTCCGACTCGGCGGCATCCGCCGTGCCCGAGGCATCCGGGGCCTGCTGCGGCCCCGCCACGCCCGACTCGCGGCATCCGTCATGCCGCGTCGATCCGGTACCGATTTCGTCATACGCGGCGAAGTTCCCCCGTTCGAGGCGCACCAGTCGCTATGTTCGCAACGATCGGCATGGGGGCACACCGATCCCTGCACTTCCGCGCGAATGCCCTGTTCAGTCCAACGAAAGGAACGGTCATGTCCGACACGACCCCCGCCGCCGCCCCGTCGACGGCCCAGAAACTCACCGCCGAGCTCATCGGCACGTTCATCCTCGTCCTCGCCGTCGTCGGCACCGTGATCTTCTCCTCGGCGGGCACGGGCCTGCTGGGCGTCGCCTTCGCGCTCGGCCTCTCCGTCGTGGTCGGCGCCTACGCGTTCGGTCCGATCTCGGGCGGCCACTTCAATCCGGCCGTCACGCTCGGGCTCGCGATCGCGGGCCGCTTCGCCTGGCGCGAGACGATCGGCTACATCGTCGCGCAGATCGTCGGCGGCATCCTCGCCTCCGTCGTGCTGCTCGGCGTCCTGTCGACCGGTCCCGGATTCGACGCGGCGGTGTTCACGAAGGCGTCGACCGGTTACGACGAACTGTCGCCCGGCGGCTTCGGCCTCGGCTCGTTCTTCATCGTCGAGATCGTCTCGACGGCCGTGTTCCTGTTCGTGATCCTCGGCGTGACCTCGGCCGGCCGTGCCGCCTCGAACCTCGCACCGCTCGCGATCGGCCTCACCCTCACCGTCGTGCTGCTCGTCGCCGGCAACGTGTCGAACGGCTCGTTCAACCCGGCGCGCTCGATCGCGACCGCGGTCTTCGGCGGCCAGATCGCCCTGACCCAGCTCTGGGCGTCGATCGTCGCCCCGATCATCGGCGCGCTGCTCGCCGGCATCGTCTACAAGGCGGTCTTCGACCGCCCGGCGAAGCTCACCGCGTAGCCGCTCGCCGGTTCGGCTGCTCGCCGGTTCGGCTGCTCGCCGGTTCGCCGGTTCGCCGGTTCACACGAACGGCGGATGTCTCGCACGAGGCATCCGCCGTTCCGTGTCTGCGGCCCGTGCCCGATGGGGACCGACGCTCGTGATCAGTCGCAGGAGAGATGAGGCGCCATCTTCGCTGTGGCCGGGGATGGCGCCTCATCTCCCGCAGGAATGCCGGCGGGACTCAACTCTGCCGCGGTGCCGGCAGGCTCAGCGGATCAGCCGGCCACGATGCGCGTCGCGCCCGCGTCGAACGCTGCGACGTCGCCCGTGGCGCCCGCCCGGTACGCGCGGCGCCCGAGCACGAGCATGTACGCCAGGAACCCCGCGAACGCCAGCACGCCGATGCCGATCTTGATCGGCCACGGCCACGGCGCCGGCGTCACGAAGCCCTCGATGAGGCCCGAGACGAAGAGGAAGAAGACGAGCCCGATCGCGACCGTGAAGAGGGCTCTGGCATCCTGCGCGAGTGCGACGCCCCGCGATCTCGGCCCGGGCGCGACCCAGGCCCAGAAGATGCGCAGGCCCGCGGCGGCGGCGACGAAGATGCAGGTGAGCTCGAGCAGCCCGTGCGGCGTGATGTAGAGGAAGAACGTGTCGGCCTCGTCGTAGGCGAACATGATGGCCGCCGTGATGCCGAGGTTCTGGGCGTTCTGCAGGATGACGACCGGCACCCAGAGCCCGGTGATGCCGAACGCGACGCACTGGGCGGCGATCCACGCGTTGTTCGTCCACACCGAGCCGGCGAACGAGGCCGCCGGATTCTCGGAGTAGTACGCCACGAAACCCTCGTCGGCGAGCTGCTGCAGCTCGGCCTCGTCGCCGAGACCGGCGAGCACGCGCGGGTCGGAGCCGATCCACCAGGCGTAGAGGCCGGCGACGACGACCGTGACCACGGCGACCACGAGGGTGAGCCATCGAATGCGGTAGAGCGCCGCGGGAAGGTCGACGACGGCGAAGCGCGTGAAGATCTTCAGCGGGTTCTCGGGGGTGCCGGTGAAGCGCACGCGCGCCCTGGCCAGCCCCACCGAGAGGCGGTCGCCGAGCGCGGTCGAGCCGACCGTGGCCTGCACCAGCGAGAGGTCGGATGCCGCGCCCTGGTAGCGCTCGATGAGTTCGTCGGCCTCGCGGCCGTCGAGCCGGCCGCCGCGCGAGAGCGCGTCGAGACGCTGCCATTCGTCGTGGCGGGCGGAGGCGAGCGCATCGAGGTCCATCTGCTTGAATACTAGCCATGGCCGACGCCTCGCACGCCCCCTCGCGACCCGCCCTGCACGACGACGAGGGCATCGTCATCGGCGAGGCCGTCACGCTCGAACTCCGGCCGGCGAGCGCCCTCATCCGCGCCGGCGGCACCATCATCGACGTGCTCGTCTCGATCGTGCTGCTGCTCGGCGTGCTGCTCCTCGCCGCCGGCGCAGGCCTCACGGTCGACGGCGCCGCGTTCCGCGCCCTGCTGATCGGCGGCGTCGTGGTCATCATCGTCGTCGTGCCCACCGCGGTCGAGACCGCCTCGCGCGGGCGCTCGCTCGGCAAGCTCGCCCTCGGCCTGCGGGTCGTGCGCGACGACGGCGGATCCATCGGGTTCCGGCACGCGTTCATCCGCGCGCTCACCGGCGTGCTCGAGATCTACCTCACGTTCGGCGGGCTGGCCGTGCTCGTCGGCTTCCTCAACCCGTCGTCCAAGCGGCTAGGCGACCTCCTGGCCGGCACGCATGCGCAGGTCGAGCGCGTGCCGAGGCCCGTCTCGAACGCGTTCGACGTGCCGCCCGAGCTCGCGTCATGGGCGGGCATCGCCGACGTCGCGCGCCTGCCCGACCCGCTCGCCCGCCGGGTCGCCGCGTACTTCGAGCAGATCCGGCAGCTCTCCCCCGCGAGCCGCACCCGCCTGGCGGCATCGCTCGCGGCCGAGGTCGCGCCCTACGTGTCGCCGGTTCCGGATGCCGCGCCCGAGCGATTCCTCGCCGGCGTCGTCGCCCTGCGCCGCGGCCGTGACGCGCGCGCCCTCGAGCTGGAGCAGGCGCGCCTCGCGACGCTCGAGCCCGTGCTGACCGAGACGCCGGTGGGGTTCCCCCGGCGCTGACGCGCTCGTTCTCGCGTCGGTCCCGCAAGCTGCTTCCCGCGACGCTTCCCGCGTCAGAGGCACGCTGCTGAACGACCTCCACCCCGGAAAGCGTCGCAGGAGTCGGAGAACGCCGAGGCGCGGCATCCGCTCGTGGATCAGTAGCGGTAGTGGTCGACCTTGTAGGGGCCCTCGACCGGCACGCCGATGTAGGCCGCCTGCTCGGGCGTGAGCACCGTGCAGCTCGACGCCGAGCGCGTCGAGGTGCAGGCGCGCGACCTTCTCGTCGAGGTGCTTCGGCAGCACGTAGACGCCGACCGGGTAGGCCTCGGGCTTGGTCCACAGCTCGATCTGGGCGAGCACCTGGTTCGTGAACGAGTTCGACATGACGAACGACGGATGCCCCGTGGCGTTGCCGAGGTTCATCAGGCGCCCCTCGCTGAGCACGAGCACGCTGCGGCCGGTGGGCAGGCGCCACTCGTGCACCTGCGGCTTGATCTCGACCTTCTCGGCGCCGTCGAGCGTCTCGAGGGCGGCCATGTCGATCTCGTTGTCGAAGTGGCCGACGTTGGCGATGACGGCGAGGTGCTTGAGGCCGAGGATGTGCTCGAGACGCACGACATCTTTGTTGCCGGTGCCCGTGACGAGGATGTCGATGTCGCCGATGACGCTCTCGAGCTTGGCGACCTGGTAGCCGTCCATGGCGGCCTGCAGCGCATTGATCGGGTCGACCTCGGAGACGATGACGCGCGCGCCCTGGCCGCGAAGGGCCTCGGCCGCACCCTTGCCGACGTCGCCGTAGCCCGCGACGAACGCGACCTTGCCGCCCATGAGCACGTCGGTGGCGCGGTTCAGGCCGTCGGGCAGCGAGTGGCGGATGCCGTACTTGTTGTCGAACTTCGACTTCGTGACCGAGTCGTTGACGTTGATCGCCGGGAAGCGCAGCTCGCCCTTGGCGTGCAGCTCGTAGAGGCGGTGCACGCCCGTGGTGGTCTCTTCGGTGACGCCCTTGAGCTCGTCGGCGATGCGGGTCCACCGGTCGGGGCTCACCTCGAGCGAGCGGCGCAGCGTGTCGAGCACGACGCGGTACTCGTGGCTCGCGTCATCGGCCGTCGCGGGAACGGCGCCCGCGAGCTCGAACGTGCGACCGTCGTGCACGAGCAGGGTTGCGTCGCCGCCGTCGTCGAGGATCATGTTCGGGCCGATCCAGTCGGCGCCTGCCGCTGCCGCTTCAGCCGTCCAGTCGAAGATGCGGTCGGTGCACCACCAGTACTCTTCGAGGGTCTCGCCCTTCCACGCGAACACCGGCACGCCCGCGGGCGCCTCGGGGGTGCCGTCGGGGCCGACCGCGACCGCTGCGGCAGCCTCGTTCTGCGTCGAGAAGATGTTGCAGCTCGCCCAGCGCACCTGCGCGCCGAGCGCGACGAGGGTCTCGATGAGCACGGCCGTCTGTACGGTCATGTGCAGGCTGCCGGCGATGCGCGCGCCCGCGAGCGGCTTGGACGCGCCGAACTCCGCGCGAAGGGCCATGAGGCCGGGCATCTCGTTCTCGGCGAGCCGCAGCTGATGGCGGCCGGCTTCGGCGAGGGAGAGGTCGGCGACCTTGAACGGGAGGGCGGATGTCTCGGCGAGCGTCATGGCACCATTCTCGCAGGCTCGGCCCCTCCATTGCTTTCTCAGGAACCGTGGCACCAAACCGGCGGTGCACAACCTTCATTGCAGAATTCAGGACGGGTGCCCCCGGGCACCGCGGGATCACGCCGATTCGCAACGGGCGTCGCGCGCATAACCATGGGATGTTCCTGAATTCTGAAGACAGGAGACCCCGGTCAGGCGCGGATGAGCGCGAGCACCTCGTCGCGCACGACCGCCATGGTCGCGGCATCTTCGCCTTCGACGTTGAGGCGCAGCAGCGGCTCGGTGTTCGAGGGCCGCACGTTGAACCACCAGAACGGCTTGTCTTCGGCGGTGGTGCCGAACACCGTGAGGCCGTCGAGCTCGTCGAACTCGCCTCGCCCCGTGAACGCCTCGACGACGCGGGTGTAGGCCGAGGGCACGTCGTCGACGATGGAGTTGATCTCGCCCGAGAGCGCATACGGCGTGTAGCGCGCGGCGAGCTCGGAGAGCGCCCGCGCGTCGCGGCCCGAGCCGAACTCGGCGAGCACGTGCATCGCCGCGAGCATGCCGTTGTCGGCGCCCCAGAAGTCGCGGAAGTAGTAGTGCGCGGAGTGCTCGCCGCCGAACACCGCCCCGGTCTCGGCCATGCGGTCCTTGATGAGCGAGTGCCCGACCCGCGTGCGCACGGGGACCGCGCCGGACGCCTCGATGGTCTCGGGCACGAAGCGCGAGGTGATGAGGTTGTGGATCACGTTGACATCGGTCTCGCCGAGCGCGGCGACCCTGGCGATCTCGCGCACGGCGACGATCGCGGCGACCGCCGACGGCGTGACGGCCCCGCCCTGCTCGTCGACGACGAAGCAGCGGTCGGCGTCGCCGTCGAAGGCGAGGCCGAGATCGGCGCCGTGCTCGACCACGGCGCGCTGCAGGTCGACGAGGTTGGCGGGCTCGAGCGGGTTGGCCTCGTGGTTGGGGAACGTGCCGTCGAGCTCGAAGTAGAGCGGCACGATCTCGAGCGGCAGCTCGGGCAGGCCGGCGGCGGTGCCGAGCACGGCGGGAACCGTGAGGCCTCCCATGCCGTTGCCCGCGTCGACGACGACCTTCAGGGGGCGGATGCCGCTGAGGTCGACGAGTTCGCGGAGGTAGGCGGCGTACTCGGCGAGCACGTCGACCCGCTGCACGGTGCCCGGCGAGGCGACGGCCTCCACGCCCTGCTCGAGATAGTCGCCCGCCCGATCGCGGATGCCCGCGAGTCCGGTGTCGAGCGAGATGCCCTGAGCGCCGGCCCGCGAGAACTTGATGCCGTTGTAGGCGGCGGGGTTGTGGCTCGCCGTGAACATGGCGGCGGGCGCCTGCAGCGTGCCCGACGCGTAGTAGCTCTCGTCGGTGGAGCAGAGGCCGATGGCGACGACGTCGGCGCCGCGGCTCGTGGCGCCGCGCGCGAAGGCGTCGGCGAACCCGGGCGAGGAGTCGCGCATGTCGTGGCCGACCACGATGCGGGCGCCGGTCGCCTCGACCTCGTCGACGAACGCTGCGCCGAGCGCCTCGACCGACTGCTCGGTCAGCGCCTCGCCGACGATGCCGCGCACGTCGTAGGCCTTGACGATCGAGTTCAGGAGCTCACGGTCGACGGGGGGAACGGCAGAAGTCATGCCGTGAAATCTACCCGACCCGGTGAGGCGTATCGAACGATCTGCCAGCCGACGGGTGCCGAGGTGCGCTGCGCGTGCCGCGCGCAGAGGTCGTACCCGTGCGGCTCGGATGCGGCGGACAGCGGGCCGAGGACGGCCATCGAATCCGCATAGTCGAACGTGAGCGTCGCGACCGCCTCGGCGGGGCACGCGGTTCGCGAACAACGTCTCTTCATGGCTCGACCAGCGTACCGACGCGCGCGGACATTACGATGGAGGCATGCCTCGATCACGTCGTGTCGCAAGTCCGCGTTCGCCGAGGCGACTCGCCCGCGACCGTCACGGGCGCGGCATGCGCTCGGCCGTCACCGGCCCGCACCTCGAGCCGCTCAGCACCCGCATCGAGGAGTTCGACACCACGGTCGCCGGCACTGCCGCGTACCTGCGCGGGCTCTGGCCCGAACTCGAGGGCGTCGTCTTCGAGGTGACCCAGGCTCCGGCCGAGGCGATCCACGTCGACCACATCGACCGATGGAAGGTCGCGCACGACGAGCGCCGCATCACCTTCCACCGGCTGCCGATCGTGCGCTTCCTGCGCCTGCAGGAGGGCGAGGAGCGCGACGAGAAGCTCCTCATCGAGAGCTGCGTGTTCCGGGCCGTGGCCGAGTTCCTCGACAAGGATCCGTGGGAGCTCGCGCCCGGGCGCTACCGGCACCTCTGACCTGCGGAGCCGAGCGCCGGCCCCCGGCCACGGGTCAGCGCGGATACACCCGGATCGGCGTGTCCAGCGGCCCCGGCGGCTGCAGGGCGAACGCCGCGAGCGCCGTGTCGCTGCGGTACGTGACCGCCGCCGACACGCCCTCGACGCCCTCGAGCACGACGACCCGTCCGCGGATCGGCACCGACACCGCGCCCATGGCGGGCACCTCGACCTCGGTCCTCCGCCCATCGACGGTGACGGATGCCTCGACCGGGCCCTCCTCGCCGCCGGCGAGCTGCAGTGTGGCCGACGGTCCGCTCGCGACGGCGACCACGGCGTTCTCGAGCAGCGGCTGCGCGGCGACGAACCAGGCGAGATCGGCCGGGGCCGCGGCATCCGTCGCCGACTCGGCGCTGCCGACCGTTGACCGCGCGGACGCGACGACGGGCGCGTCCGCCTCGATGCGCACGGTGTAGGTGCCGGCGGCGAGGTCGCCGAGCGGGATGTCGCTGACGCCGCCCGGCTGCAGTTCGACGTCGATCGAGTCGCCGTCGCCGCCGCCCGCCTGGGCGATGCCGATCGTCACCTCGACCGCGTCATCGCCCGGTGCGAGCAGCCGCACGGCCGGGAACGCGTCGCCCTCGGCGTGATCCTCGTCGGCGTCGACGCCGCCCGACGCGCCGATGACGACGCCCGGGATGACGAGCGAGGTCGCCGGCGCGGCCGTCGGCCCGGTGAGCTCGATTCCGGCGGGAGCCAGTCCCGCGATCGCCGACTGCTGGAGGGAAGCCGCGATCGCACCGCCCGTGCTCGTGACGTGCACGACCGGCGAAGCGAGGTTCGGCGCGAGGCCCGCGAGCGAGAGCACCCGCTGCGTGCGGGGCGCGACGGTGATGCCGAGCGCCGAGCGCGCCTCGACCGGGCCCGATTCGCCGCTCACCCGCACGTCGACCGTGGCGGCCACGTCGGTGGGGTTGGCGAGCAGGACGAGGCTGCTGCGTCCGAGTGTCGTCGACCCGGCGACGAGCCACGACTCGGAGGTCGCCTCGGTGCAGGATGCCGCGGCGAAGCCCCTGAGCAGGTCGGTGTTCGCGGTCTGCGACTGGGCGCCGGCGAGCATGCCGGAGTCGACGGTTCCGGGCTGGGCGTCGAGCACGACGGGCGACCCGTCGTTGCCCGCCTGCGCGTTCTCGGGGGCCTCGAGCGAGATCTTCTCGATCTCGGCGTCGTCGGGCACCGTCGCGGTCACGACCGAGGTCGACCCGAAGGATTCGAGGGCGGTCGCGGCCGTCGCGTCGTCGCCGATCGAGAGCAGGGGCCCCGGGCACACGCGCTGCTGGACCGCCTCGGCGGGGGCCACGACGACGGACCCCGGCTCGGCGCGATGCTCGGGCCATGGCACGACGGCCGCGGCGCCCACCACGGCGACCGCGACGGCTCCGACGGCCAGCGCGACGACGACGCGCACGCCCGTGCGGATGATGCGGCGACGCTCAACGGGCATCGGGGGCCTCCCCGGTCTCTGGGCGGTCGGTCGGCTCCGCGGGTGCGGCGGGCTCTTCCGGCTCGGCTGGCTCGCCAGGCGAAGCGGATGCCTCGGGCAGGGCGTCATCGGCGGCGTCGTCGTATTCGGTCGGTTCGACCGGCTGCGCTGCCTCGACCGGCTCGACGGCCTCGCGCTGCGGCTCGTCAGCCTCGGCCTCTGCGACCTCTGCGACCTCGGCCTCACTCGCCTCGGCCTCCGCAACCTCGGACGGCAGCGCGGCGATCGGCTTCTCGGCGCGCACGCGCTTCGGCCGCACGGGTCGGCGGTCCGCCTCGCGCCCGGCCCCGGTGGGGATGGACAGCAGCAGCGTCGCGAGCAGCACGAGCAGCTGCACCCAGGTGATCAGGCCGGCGGGCCAACCCGTGACCGCCGGGATCTGTGCGGCCGCGGCATCCGCCTCGGCGTCGACGAAGCGCCAGAGCGTGCCGAAGTCGGTCTCGCCGACCGAGATGAGCGCGGGGTTGCCGTCGAGCGCGACCCGCGCGCGTTCGGCCGTGCCGAGCGAGGAGGCGTCGTCGGGCGCCTGGCCGAGCAGCACGAAGGAGACGCCGAACTCGCGCACCGCGGCATCCGCATCGAATCCGCTGCGGCTCGCGAGGTTGCCGGCGATGGTCGCGAGCTCGCGCTCGTCGTCGGTGAGCTCGGTTCGCGTCTGGGCGAGCGTGGACTGGTCGTCGAGCGTCTCGCCGGTGCCGTGCACGAGGGTGGCGCGAAGCCCGCCGCCCGGCAGCGGCTCCATGCGCAGGGTCGCGACCCTGGGGTCGACCTCGGCCTCGGCCTCGACGAAGGCGGGCACCGAGCGGATGGACGCCGGTGAGACCGTGGCGGATCCGGTCGCGAGCGCGCCGAGCGTCGGCATCACGGCGAACACCGCGCAGACGATGAGCACGGCGCCGAGGCCTGCGCGGAAGCGCGGAAGCGCGTCGACGCCGACCGCGGCCGCGATGAGCACGCCGAGCCAGGCGAAGCTGAGGCCGGCGCCGGCCCAGACCGCGATCGCGTCGTCGCCGGCGACGGCGACCGAGATCTGCGTGGCGGCGAAGGCCGTGACGAACCCGCCGATCACGACGGCCGCGGCGAGCAGCACCACGCGGATGCCGCGCCCGAGGAACGCGCCGAGGGCGACGAGCGCGAGCGGCACCATGAGGCCGGTGAGCACGAGCATGATCGTGAACGCGTCGAGCCCGGCGAGCGCGGGGATCGCGGCGACCGCGTCGGGCCAGCCTCCCCAGCCGGCTTGCGGGAGTCCGAGCGCGAGCTCCCACGCCGTGGGCGTCGCGCTGCCGAGCGGGAGGCCGGGATCCGCGGCGAGCGCGAGCGGCGTGCCGCCGGCGATCTGCTCGACGATGAGCGGCAGCGCGAGCGCGAGGGCCGGCACGGGCAGCCAGGCGAGCCGCACGGCGGCCCGGCCGCTGACCGCGAGTGCGACGAGCCAGCCGATCACGAGCACGGGTGCGAGGCTCGGTGCGGCCGCGATCACCGCGGCGAAGAGCAGGGCGGCCGTCGCCGACGAGGACCACGAGCGGGCGGCGCCGAGCGCGGCGTAGGCGAGCCAGCCGAGCAGCACGTGGGCGAGCACGGCGCCCGGGCGGCCGTCGGCGAGGGCCGCGAGGAACATCGGGCCGAACATCCAGAGCAGGGCGACGACCGCGCGCACCGACCCGCGTTCGCTCAGTCGCGAAGCGGCGATCCAGGCGCCGAGGGCCGCGGCCGGGAGCGCGAGCAGCCAGAGCAGGACCATCGCGAACGAGGGCGCCCAGAACGCGATCGATCCGAGCAGGGCGAGCACTGCGGCGAACGGGTCGGCGGCTCCCGTGAAGCCGGCCCCGATGTCGCGCCAGCCGTATGCGGCGTTGCGCCAGAGCTCGCCCAGCCCGTTCGAGAGCGGGAGGAGTCCCCCGCCGCCGAGTCCGCCGGCGCCGAGCATCCAGGAGAAGAGCACGACGGATGCCACGACCGAGACGAGCAGCACCCAGCCGCCGCCCGTGCCGATGAACGCGACGTCGTCGGCACGCCCTCTGGCGCGGATGCGCCTGGCCTCCGCCGCGGCCTCGCGACGGCGCCTCGCCTCGTCGGGCTGCAGCCGGAGCGGGGCGACGGCCGACCAACCGGTGGTGCGTGCGGAGGCGAGCACGCGCCGCGCGCGGGCCACGCGAGCGCCGGCGAACATCACGCCGAGCGCCGCGCCGAACTCGCCGAGGATCGCGCCGGGTTTCTTGCCGAGGAGCATGACGATCGATCGCAGGATCGCGAGCGGGAGGAACGTGAGCCAGTGCAGGGGCACCACGGCCGCCGGCGCATAGACCAGCCGCCGATGCAGGGTCGCCGCCCTGGCGAGTCGGTCGCGGCGGCGGCGCACGGACCCGCGGTGGCCGAGCTGGGGCCCGGCGACGCCGACGCCCGCGAATCGCACGCGCGCGTCGGGCTCGACGATCACGCGGTGGCCGGCGAGCCTGGCGCGCACGCCGAGGTCGAGTCCGTCGTCGAGGCTCGGAAGCGCGGGGTCGAACCCGCCGAGCGCCTGCCACACGGTGTGTCGCACGAGCACGCCCGCCGGGTCGATGCCGAGCACGTCGCTCTGGTGGTCGTGCTGCCCCTGGTCGAGCTCTTCGGGCACGACGGGCACCGAACGGCCGAGCCTCGTCATCGTGCGTCCGAGCCCGACGAGCTGGTCGGGTTCGTCCCACCGCACGAGCTTGGGCCCGGCGATCGCGACGGTGCGCCCGTTCACGAGCGTCGCGAGCTGGCGCTCGAGCGCGTCGGGTTCGGGTGCGGAGTCCTCGGCGAGCAGCCACAGCGCGTCGGATTCGTCGGTCGGCGCGTCGAGCACGCGCTCGCCCGCCTTGACGGCATCGCCGAACGAGAGCGCCTCGCCGGTCTCGACGATGTGCGTCGCGCCGGCGCCGGCCGCGAGTTCTCGGGCGTCGCCCTCGGCGTGGCTCAGCACGATGACGAACACGTCGGGCGAACGCCGCTGCGCGCCGATGGCCTCCAACGTGTGCCGGAGGCGGTCGCCGCCGTGACGAGCGACGAGGACGGCGGTGACTCTGGGGAACATCGGGGCAAGCCTAGGCGTCGGTCAGCGCGGCATCCGGAACCGCGTGGGCGTGCCTCGAAACCCGGCCGTTCTCAGAGATCAGCGCTCCTGCGAGCGTTTGCGGGGTGGAGGCAAGGGAGCAGGGGTCCTCCAGTCCGCAAAGGGTCGGGGGAGGCATGGGACGCGAACGGGCGCCGACCCCGAGGGGTGGCGCCCATTCGATCAGCCCGGTCGGTCAGACCGCGCGTTTGCGGAGCTTGCGGCGTTCGCGTTCGGACAGCCCTCCCCAGATGCCGAAGCGCTCGTCGTTGCCGAGTGCGTATTCGAGGCATTGCGCCCGCACCTCGCAGCCCGTGCAGATCTTCTTCGCATCGCGTGTGGAGCCGCCCTTCTCAGGGAAGAACGCCTCCGGATCGGTTTGCGCGCACAGCGCGTCGCTCTGCCATGCCAGCGGATTGTCGTCGCCGGCCCCCGGACGAACCCCAGGAACGCCGAGCCGAACCGGATCGATGAACCAATCGTCAGGTACTCCAGAACGATATTCAGGATTGCTCATATCGTCTCCCACCCAGTTGTACCGACCACCCGAAGGGTGTGTCTTGACCAATTACACCGGTGTAATTCGCGAGAGTCAAGTCGCAGATCGTAAACCCTCGACATGCCCTCGAGGCTTCACCACGCGCTCGACACGCCGAGGGTGTTGACGAGTTGTGATCTGAGCGGATGCCGCGGACCGGCCGGGACCGTCTCAGGAGGTCGCGGCGGCCTGCCGCGCGCTCCACGCGCTGGCGACCATGTCGGCGAGGGAGTGCCGCATGCGCCAGTCGAGGTCGCGCGCGGCGAGCTCTCCGGAGGCGACGATGCGGGCCGGGTCGCCGGCGCGGCGCTCGGCCCGCTCGGGCTCGAAGGCGATGCCGGTGCCGGCCGCGACGGCCTGCATGATCTCGCCGACCGAGACGCCGTCGCCGGAGCCCAGGTTGTAGACGGGCTCGAGGGGTTCGCCGGCGTCGAGGCGCTTCGCGGCGACCACATGCGCGGCGGCGAGGTCGGCGACGTGGATGTAGTCGCGCACGCAGGTGCCGTCGGGGGTCGGGTAGTCGGTGCCGTTGATGCGAGGCGTGCGACCGTCGAGCAGGGCGTCGAAGACGAGCGGGAAGAGGTTGTGCGGGCTCGCGTCGTAGATGTCGGGCGTGCCGGAGCCGACGACGTTGAAGTAGCGCAGGCTCGTGTGGCGGAGCCCCGCGGCCTTCGCCTGGTCGGCGAGCAGCCATTCGCCGATGAGCTTGGACTCGCCGTACGGGGATTCGGGATGCTTCGGCGTGGACTCGGTGACGAGGTCGACGTCGGGCGTGCCGTAGACGGCCGCGCTCGAGGAGAAGACGATGCGGTCGACGCCCGCGCGTTCCATGGCCGCGAGGAGGGTCGCCGTGCCGGTGACGTTCTGCTGGTAGGTGTGCAGCGGCCTCGTGACCGAGACGCCCGCGTACTTGAAGCCGGCGAGGTGCACGACGCCCTGCACGCCGTACCGCTCGAACGTGGACTCGAGCAGTTCGCCGTCGAGGATCGACCCCTGCACGAACGGGGTGGTGCCGGCGACGAAGTCGCGCTTGCCCGAGGAGAGGTCGTCGAACACGACCGCGTCGATGCCCTGCTCCGCGAATGCGCGGACGACGTGGGCGCCGATGTATCCGGCGCCTCCGGTGACGAGCCAGCTCATGTCCTGCCTTTCCGGGCCGCACCCGGTCGGCAGCCTCAGTCGATGCTAACGGGGGTGCGCCGGTACGTGCTGCGGGCGGGGATGCGGTGGAAGCCGTCGCGGCCCGCGACGACGATCGTGCCGACGAGCGCCCACACGACGAGCGAGACGATGATGATGAGAAGGATCGTGGTCATGGCAGAAAGTCTTCCTCTTGCCATATCCTGCCGCGACTGGCAGGCTTGACAACAATCAACCATTTCCTGCCAAGGAGAAACCGTGCTCACCTCCGTCGCCTGCATCGCGCTCCCACAGATGGCCCCGTTCGAGTTCGGGGTCGTCTGCGAGGTCTTCGGCATCGACCGCTCGGCGCAGGGCGGTCCGACGTTCGACTTCCACGTCGTCGCCGCCGAGCCCGGCCCCATCTCGACGAAGCTGGGGTTCGACGTCGTCGTGCACGAGAACCTCGACTTCGCCTACGAGGCCGATCTCGTCGCCGTGCCCGCATCGCTCATCGGCGCAGAGCCCGACGAGCGCGTGCTCGACGTCATCCGCAAGGCCGTCGATCGCGGCGCCTGGGTGCTCTCGGTCTGCTCCGGCGCGTTCACGCTCGGGCACGCGGGCGTGCTCGCGGGCCGCAGGGCGACCACGCACTGGATGTACACCGACCAGATGGCCGAGATGTTCCCCGACACCGAGGTCGACCCCGACGTGCTCTTCGTGCAAGACGGTCGCATCGTCACGGGCGCGGGCACCGCGGCCGGCATCGATGCCGCACTGCACATCGTGCGCACCGAGCTCGGCGCCGCCGCCGCCAACATCGTCGCCCGGCGCATGGTCGTGCCGCCGCAGCGCGACGGCGGGCAGTCGCAGTTCATCCAGACGCCGGTGCCCGAGTGCCGCAGCGACTCCTTCGCCACGGTGACCGCGTGGATGCTCGAGCACCTCGACGAAGACCTCACGGTCGACCTGCTCGCGCGCAAGGCGCTCATGTCGCCGCGCACGTTCGCCCGCCGCTTCCGCGCCGAGACCGGCACAACGCCGAATGCGTGGCTCAACCGCCAGCGCCTGCTCCGAGCCCAGCAGCTGCTCGAAGAGACGTCGCTCTCACTCGAGGAGATCGCCCGCGAGACGGGCTTCGGCGCCGCCGCGGTGATGCGCCACCACTTCGTCAAGGTCCTGCAGACCACGCCCACCGCGTACCGACGCCTCTTCGGCGTGCGCGCCGAGCCCGCGCGCGAGCTCGTCGCCGCGGGCGCCTGACGCCGCCGCGGTCGCCGCGTCGAGCAGCTCCTCCTCGAACCCGGCACCGTCGAGCAGCGTGTCGGCGAACTCCAGCTCGTCGAGCGCTGCGACCGGCGCGACCTCGGCCTCGCGCGTCGCGGGCGACCCCGCCACGAACGGCCGCCCGTGATCGGCGAGCACCTGCAGGTCGCGCGGCGAGGCCCGGAACCACTCGAGCCCGACGAGCGGATCCGAGTCGCCCCAGAACGGCAGGCAGACGTACGCGGCCCCGCCGAGTCCGACGACGCGGTGCCGCAGCAGGTCCAGCCCGCCGCGTCGCACGAACGCCCTGGCCTTCGCCTCGTCGTCGGCGAGGATCAGCGCGTACAGCACCTTCGGCGCCGCCGGGACCTCGTTCCAGACGTCCCACCGGTCGGCCGACGGTGCGAGTCGGGCGAGGCCCGACGCGAACACGTCGTAGGCCTCGTCGTCCATGTCGGGCAGTCTCGACGCGGCGATGGCGATGTCGTTCGAGAGGTACTGCACGAGGCGTCGGCGCGCGAGATCGGCGCCCGCCTCCCAGTCGAGCACCTCGAGCGCCGAGACGGACGTCGAGAACCGGTCCGCGATCTGCCGTGTCGACGCGGACTGCTGCGTCATCGACGTGCCCGCCTCCCGGATCCGCCACGACACGGTCTTCCGGTCGAGCACGTCGAACGCCCGCGCCCGCGAGAACGCGGTCGCGCTCAGCACCTGGTCCTGGAAGTGGCCTCCTTCGGGGAAGGACAGACCCGCGCCGTCCCAGAACGACCTGCGGTACACCTTGCTCCACTGCACCGCGTTGACCATGATGTCCGGATGCTCCGCGAGGGTCGTGCGCTCGCGTCGCGTCGCATGCGCCTCGTCGATCCAGAATGCCGCCGGATGCCGCCGCCGACCCGAGAGGCGATCGTATCCGGCGACGACGAAGTCGGACCGGGTGCGCTCGAGGCTGCCCACTAGGTCCCGGTACGCCCCGGGGAGCAGCACGTCGTCGCCGTCGAGGAAGGTCAGGAATTCACCTGCTGTTCGCCGGATGCCGTGGTTGCGGGCCGCGTTCGGGTCCGAGACGTCGACGTCGAACACCCGCACGCGCGAGTCCCGTCGCTCCCATTCCGCGAGCCGTTCGCGCGTCCCGTCGATCGAGTGATCGTCGACGACGACGACCTCGACCTGCTGGTGGTCCTGCCCGAGCACCGACGCCAGGCTCGCGTCGATGTAGCCGACGACGTCCTTCGTCGGCATGATCACGGAGATCCAGCCGGCCCGGCGGTCGGCGGGAGCGACCCGGGCCGCGAAGGCCCTGCCCCGCGACATCCGCCGGCGGAGCGCCACCGCGCGGGAGACCTGCAGACCCGGGCCTGCGACTCGCCGCAGGGCACCTCGTACTCGACCGCTCATCGACATCACGGCCGCAACGTACAACTCGAACATGTCGCGTCGGCGACGCCGGACGACGCCCAGGTGAACAGCAGGAATACGCTGCGTCGCGGGGTCGCGTACCGCCCGGCCGCGTGCACGATCGACCACGGTCCGCGACGTTCCGCCCGCCTATGCTGAGCGCGTGCAGACCGATCTCGTCGAGGACATCGCTGGCGTGGCGTGCGTGCGCTGGAACCCCGACCGCGACGGCGCACGCGTCTCGAACTTCGGCGACCTGCTCGGCCCGCTGATCGTGGAGCGCCTCGTGGATCGGCTCGTTCGCCGGCCCCCCGGATCGCCGCGCGCGGTGTTCCCCGGCCGCCTGCTCACCGTCGGCTCGGTGCTGCATTTCGCGACGACGGGCGACGTCGTCTGGGGTGCGGGCATCAACGGGAAGGAGCCGCCCGCGCTGCCGCGTCAGCTCGACATCCGAGCCCTGCGGGGGCCGTTCACGCGGTGCGCCGTGCTCGCCTCCGGCATCCGGGCCCCAAGGGTCTACGGCGATCCCGCGCTGCTCGCCGCGCGCATCTGGCCCGAGCTGGGCCCCACCGCGGATGCCTCGCAACGACGCTCGATCGCGGTCCCGAACCTGCATGAGATCGAGAGGTTCGACGAGCGCGTGCGGGTCTCCCCGATCGGCGACCCGTTCGAGGTCATGCGAGAGATCGCGAGGGCGGGGTTCGTGACGGGAACCTCGTTGCACGGCCTGATCCTGGCCGATGCGTTCGGCGTGCCCGCGCGCCCCATGGCCTCCGAGGTCGAGCACCCCTTCAAGTACGTCGACTACTACGCCTCCACCGGGCGCTTCAACGTCGAGTTCGCGACAAGCTTCGAGCATGCGCTCGAGCTCGGCCCCGTCGCTGCGCCCCGCATCGATCTCGATGCGCTGACGCGCGCGTTCCCCGGCGACCTCTGGACCGCCGGCGAGTACGCGGCGCCGCGCCGGGCGAGCGGGGCGCCCTCGCCCCGGACGTCGGCGCGCGCCGCACGGGAGCTTCGGGATCGGGTCGGTCGCACGACCCAGCAGGAAGCCGCCTCGTTCGAGCTGCTCGATGGCCTCGGCCGAGCCGCGCAGAGCCCGGCCTGACGCGTCACCGAGGTCGCGGTGCGTCGCCGGACCGGCGCCTCGCGCGGCCCGCCCGCGTCATCCGAGTCACTCGGGCGTGCGCCGTCGGATGACCCTCGCCCGCCATGCACCGGCCCGGCGCCGCAGTGCCCGCCCGATCCTCGGCCCGAAGGATCCGCGATCGCGGATGACGAGCAGGCCGTCGCTCGCCCGGGTCGCCGAGAACCGGTCGAACCTGCTCGACCGCGGCGGGGCGGCGATGCGGACGAGGACGTCCACGTCGGCCGGGGCCGGCCTCCGCACGAGGAGCCCGAGTTCTGCGCCCGCGCCCGCGCCCGGCCGGGCCTCCGACGGCAGGGCGATGCGCACCCGGTGGTGGTCGAGCACCACCGGCACGACGAGTCGCACGCCGTCGGATGAGACCCACGTCGCCGACTCCGCGACCTGCGCCCACGGCCCCCACAGCTCGATCGCATTCGCCCCGGGAACCCACCGCGCCGCCCGGAACTCGATGGGGGCGGCTGCACCGAAGCGGATGCGCGAGAGCGTGCCTCGATCGCCCGACCCGATCGCCGCGAGCACCGCCTCGCTCTGCTGACGACGGTGCAGCAGGTCGACCCGGTCGAGTTCGGGCAACGCGCGCAGGAACGTGCGCGCGTCGCGGAGCGCGACCTCGTCGAAGATCGACACGTCGAGGTCGAACACCGGATCCACGAGGTTGTGCTTCACGAGCGCGGTGGCGAGCGCGCGGAAGTCGGCCGCGCCGATCACCTCGCAGAGCGCCTCGAGGCGTGCCGTCGTGAGCCCTCGCGGATCGACCGTGCCGCAGACGAGGTCGGCGAGGTCGTGCGCGCCGCGCGCCATCAGCAGGTACGTGGCGCGCTTGGACGCCGGGAGCCGGTCGACGACCGACCGCGGGGCGCGCTCGAGGAACCGCCCGCACGCCGCCGCGAGCCGCTCGGCGAGGGGCCCTTCGGGCATGTCGGCCCACTGCGACGCCCTCGTCCAGGCCTCGTCGTGCAGCAGTCGCTGGGCGAAGACCGCTGAGAGCTGCGGAGACCCGATCTCGTCGACGAGCCGGGCGCAGGCCTCGATCTGGGTCATCCAGTCGGTGAGGGCCACCGCGTTGAAATGCCCCGACGTCGTGACCGACCCGGGCCGGCGTCGGTGCACGTACACCGTCGAGGCGAGCACGTCGACCCGTTTCGCGGCCGCGAAGGCCCGCGCGCAGAACAACAGGTCCTCGCAGGTCGTCCCCTCGGGGAAGCCGATCGAGTTCGCACGCAGGAAGTCGGCCCGGTAGGCCTTGTTCCAGACGGTGTGATCGAAGATGAGCTCGGGTCGCGCGGCGAGGTCGGTGCCGAGCGCCGGACGCGCGTGGGCGCCGCCCGTCATGGTCCAGTACGGCCAGGTACCGCTCGTGCCGCCGCGCGACTGCAGGGCGACGCCGGTCGCGAGGTCCGAGCCGGAGGCCCGCAGCGAGTCGACGAGGAGCTCGAGCGCATTGGGCGGCACGATGTCGTCGGAGTCGAAGAAGGCGATGTACTCGGCGCTCGCCCGCTCCAGGCCGATGTTGCGGGCCCTCCCGGCTCCGCCGTTCTCGGTCTCGACCACGACGAACCTGGCATCCTCACGGGCTGCGGCCGTCGAGATCTCGGCAGAGCCGTCGGTCGGACCGTCGAGCACGAGGATCGCCTCCCAGCGCTCGAGCGTCTGCTCGCGGAGCGAACCGATGAGCGCGGGGAGCCACTCCTCGGAATCGAAGACGGGAACGATCACCGACACGACCGGCTCGGGCGAGATCGAGGACTTGGTCGCACTGTGATTCAGGGCAGGCTCCGTTCATGTGCTCGCCGCATCGCGCGTCGGCTGCTGGGTGAAGGCGGGCGACTGCGGCCCGGACGAGGGCACATGCTACCCGAGCGCGATGTCGTCGCGGCCCGCATGGTTAACGCAGTCTGACCAGCCGGAGAACTCTTCCGGCCGAGCGCCGCGAGAACCGGTATCCGCGGTCGGCGAGCGAGAGGGTGCGACGCGCATTCCGCCCGCTGATCGCCACGATGGCCACGCGCGAACGCTCCTGGAGCGAGAGTCCCAGCGAGGTCGTTCCGAGCGAGCGGATGTCGCGGAGCTGACCTGCAGCCCCCTCGAACTCCGCGTCGCCGACGGTCTCGATCGCATCGGATCCGATCGAGGCGAGTGGGCCGCCGCGCACGATCCGCGTCATCAGGGCCGGAGGCTCGGTGGTGTCGCGGAGTCGGGTGATGACCCTGCCGAGGCCGACGTCGGCCAGCTCGGTCCTGAGCCGGGGCCCGTCGCCGAGCGCGGCGACGACGCCCGCGGCGTCCCATTCGCCCGCCGCGGCGAGCCGATACGCGGCCGCCTTCGAATCCGCGATGGTCGCCAGCGCTGCGTCGGGCGCGCACGCGAGCAGTTCGAGCATGACCGCGCGCGCCGGGTCGAATCGGGCGTCCCGACGGGATTCCGAGAACATGAGCGCCCGACCGTGGGCCCAGATGTCGTGCTCGAGGATGCCGCGGTAGTACGCCTCGAGCACGAGCGGGTCATCGAGCCGGCGGATGTCCCGCATGCACGCCAGTTCCTGCGTGAAGTGCTGCTCGAGCGAGTCGGGCTGCAGTTTCGCCGAGGTCATCGAGGTCGCCCCGACCCGGCGCCGATACGCGTACACCGGCGACGCGATCACGTCGAACGGGAGGGCGCAGTAGCACTGCACCATGGCGTGGATGTCGTTCGACCGGCGCGACTCGGCGAATCGGATGCCGTGCGCGTTCCACGCCGGCCGGTGCACGATCCGGTTCCAGCAGACGCGATCGCGCAGGAACCGCGGCTCGTCGGCGATGGTGATGCCGACGCGGGTGCTGCCGTAGATCGGCAGGCTCTGGTTGCGCGAGGTCGTGCGCTGCGGCTCGAGCACGAGGTGATTGCCGATGACCATCCGGGCGCCGGTGCTCCGCGCCTGCGCCACCAGGCGTTCGTAGGCGTCGGCGGGCACGATGTCGTCGCCGTCGGCGAAGGCCAGGTACTCGCCCGTGGCGAGGGTGATGCCGAGGTTGCGTGCCGCGGCGCCGCCGCGTGTCGTGTTCGGCACGAGCCGCACCCGCGGGTCGGCGGCGGCGAAGGCCGAGACGATCTCGCGGGTGCCGTCGGTCGAGCCGTCGTCGACGACGATCACCTCGAGCGAGGCGAGCGTCTGGTTCAGGATCGACCAGAGGGTCTCGCTGATCCAGTCCTCGACGTCCCGGGCCGCGACGATCACCGACACCGCGGGCGACGTCGATTCCTCAGCCTCGGCGACGGCGTCACGGCGCGTCAACAGATCGTTCACCTTCAACTCCTACACTCGGCGGGCCATCATCATCGCACCCCGAAATGAGCCGTCGTGTCCTTGCCGAATCCCACCGCAGTGCAGCTCCACCAACCGACCGCAGCGGTCGGCAGCACGTCGGCGCGAACGCCCCGAGTCTTCGTATTCCCTGATTGGAGCGGAAATCCGTTCCTGAACATGTTGAAGCTGCAGCCGCTCGCCCGCGGGTATCGGGTCGATGGCACGACCGACTACGCCGAGGCCCTCGCCGTGCTCCGCTCCCCCGACGCACCCGACGTCTTCCACCTGCACTGGCCGAGCCCGATCACCGAGCGTGCCGCGAATTCCGGCGATGCGGAGGGGCGCAGGACGCGATTCATCGAGGCGATCCGGGACTACCGGACGCGCGGCGGGCGCCTCATCTGGACCGTGCACAATGTTCTCCCGCACGACACGAAGTATTCATCCGCGGCGACCCGCCTGCACGCCGACATCGCGAATGCAGCCGATGCGATCCACGTGCTCACGGCGGCCACGGCCGACGCCGTCGAAGAGGCCTACGAGCTCCACGACCACCGCGTCACGGTCATCCCGCATTCGAGCTACCACGGCATCTACGGCGCACGACTTCCCAGAGCGGATGCCGCGGAGTCGATCGGCGCCGACGCCGAGGCCACGACCGTACTCTTCTTCGGGCAGGTGCGACCGTACAAGGGCGTCGAGCACCTCATCGAGGGGCTCTCGCTCGTCGATCCGGGCGGCACGCGATTCCAGCTGCTGCTCGCCGGCAACCCCGCGCCGACGATGCGACGCACGCTCGACGAGCTCGACCGCTCAGCGACCTCGGTCGCCAAGGCCCTGCGCTTCATCGAGGACGACGAGGTGGCGAGCTGGTTCTCGGCGGCCGACGTGACGGTGCTGCCGTACCAGAACGTGCTGAACTCGGGCACGATGCACCTCTCGGCGACCTTCGGGGTGCCGTGCATCCTCCCGGGCGTGCACGCCCTCACGGCTCCGTACCGTGACGAGCCGTGGGTGCGGTTCTTCGACGTCGAGCGGCCCGCCGAGTCCATCGCGGAACTGCTGGCCGACGAGTGGTACCTCGAGCCCGAGGTGCGCGCGTCAGCCCTGACGTACTCGCGCGAGCACCTTCCGGCGGCGATGTCGCTCGCCTACGTGGACCTGCTCGACCGCGTCATCGGCTGACGCCCGCGCCCACCGGCGCCGTCCGCGCCCGCCGGGCGCCTCAGCGCCCGGTGGTCGCGATCCAGCCGATGCCCTCGCCCGTGACCGCGAGCGGGGACTCGTCGGGCGTGACGTAGAGGGCTTCACCACGGGCGACGGATGCCTCGCCCGAGGCTCCTCGCACCGTGATGTCGCCGCCCTCGGCGACCACGATCGCGGGCCCGTCGAGTGCGATGGAGACCGAGCCCGAGACATCCGGAGCCGGCGCCGACGAGGCCGACGGCCGCTCGACGCGGTAGAGCACGAAGTCGGGCACGTCGGGGCGGAACACCTCGACGCCCGCGCCGAGTTGCTCGGGCTCCAGCCGCGGCGGGGCGATGGGCGTGAAGTCGAGCACCTCGAGCAGTTCGGTGACGTCGATGTGCTTGGGCGTGAGCCCGCCGCGCAGCACGTTGTCGCTCGCGGCCATGAGCTCGATGCCGAGGCCCTCGAGGTAGGCGTGGATGTTGCCGGCGGCGAGGTAGAGCGACTCGCCGCGGCGCAGGCGCACGCGGTTCAGGAGCAGCGAGATCACGATGCCGGGGTCGCCGGGATACGCCTCGGCGAGCGCGCCGACGGTCTCGAACGACAGCGCGTACTCCGACTCGAGGGCGATGGCCGATGCGGCGAGGGCGGTCACGCGCTCGACGACCCACGAGACCTCGCCCGTGTCGCCGCCGCGTCCGTCGCGGAGCAGCCACTCGACGGTGTCGCGCAGGGGCTGCTGCGAGACGAGGTGCGCCTCGAGCAGGTCGAGGGCGACCGGCTGGGGGTCTTCGCTCGCGGCATCTGCCGCCCGAAGCGTGCGCAGCACGCCCGCGACCTCGTCGAGCGGCCGGAACCCCGAGAGCGCATCGAAGGTCTCGCTGACGGCGACGATGAGCTCGGGCTTGTGGAACCCGTCTTTGTAGTTGCGGTCGTAGGCGGTGATCGCGGGGCCGTCGGCCTCTTCGCGCGCGAAGCCGGCGCGGGCCTGCTCGGGCGTCGGGTGCGCCTGCAGCGAGAGCGGCTCGGCCGCGGCCAGCACCTTCAGCAGGAACGGCAGCCGGGCGCCCTGCGCGGCGAGGTCGGCGCCGAGGGACGCCTCGGGGTCGGCCGCGATCCACTGCGCCAGGTCGCCGAACGGGAGGGACGCCGCACCGACGGATGCCGCGTCGACGATGCGCGCCGGCGAGCCGGCGTGCGCGCCGAGCCAGAGTTCGGCCTCGGGGGCACCCGATGGGGCGACGCCGCGGAAGCCCGCGATGGCCGAGGTCGAGCCCCACGCGTAGTCGCGCGGGGTGTTGCCGATCGACACAAACATTCCTGAGGGCCCCTTCCGAGATTTCCCTCAAAGCTACCAACGGCCGGAGTCCGTTCAGATCACGGACGTAGGCTCGAGGCATCCGACGACGACGTATTGGAGCTGTCATGACCTTCGAGCCGCTCGCGAGCGACTTCTACTCGTACGAATCCCTGCTCACCGACCGCGAGAAGCAGGCCATCGCCGAACTGCGCGCCTGGCTCGAGGCCGACGTGAAGCCCATCGTGGGCGACTACTGGGAGCGTGCCGAGTTCCCCATGCAGGTCGTGAAGCCGCTCGCCGAGCACGGCGTGCTCTCCTTCGGGTGGGACGAGACGAAGCCGTTCGAGAACTCGGCCGTGTTCCGCGGCTTCGTCGCGATGGAACTGGCCAGGGTCGATGCATCCGTCGCCACCTTCGTGGGCGTGCAGAACGGTCTCGCGACCGGCAGCATCAGCGTGTGCGGCTCGAAGGAGCAGCGCGACGAGTGGATCCCCAAGCTCGCGAGCGGCGAGGTGCTGGGCGCGTTCGGCCTGACCGAGCCGCTGTCGGGTTCGGACTCGGCACAGGGCCTGCGCACGACCGCGAAGCGCGACGGCGACAACTGGGTCATCAACGGCGCCAAGCGCTGGATCGGCAACGCCACCTTCAGCGACATCACGATCATCTGGGCGAAGGACGTCGACGACAACCAGGTCAAGGGCTTCATCGTGCCCACCTCGACGCCCGGCTACACGGCGACGAAGATCCAAGGCAAGATCAGCCTGCGCGCGGTGCAGAACGCCGACATCACGCTCGAGGACGTCGTCGTGCCCGAGTCGCTGCGCCTGCAGAACGCCAACTCGTTCCGCGACACCGCGAGCGTGCTGCGCCTGACCCGCGCCGAGGTCGCGTGGGCCGCGGTCGGCACCTCGATCGGCGCGTACGAGGCTGCGGTCAAGTACGCCGGCGAGCGCGTGCAGTTCGGCAAGACCATCGGCTCGCACCAGCTCGTGCAGGACCTGCTCGTGAAGAGCCTCGGCAACATCACGGCCTCGCTCGGCATGGTCGTGCGCGTCTCCGAGATGCTCGACCGCGGCGAGCAGCGCGACGAGCACTCCGCCCTCGCCAAGGCCTACACGACCGCCTGCATGCGCGAGACCGTCGCCTGGGCGCGCGAGGCCTGCGGCGGCAACGGCATCACGCTCGAGTACGACGTCGCGCGCTTCTTCGCCGACGCCGAGGCGCTCTACTCCTACGAGGGCACGCGTGAGATGAACACCCTCATCGTCGGCCGCAAGATCACGGGCAGCGCCGCGTTCGTGTGACGCGCGTCGGTCGCGTCACCTGCGTGACCTGAACCACAGACCGAGCGGATGCCTCGGGCGAACCTTCGCCCGGGGCATCCGTCGTTCTCCTTCCGTTCACCGGCGATCGGTACGCTCGCGCCCCGTGACCGCACCGACCGCTCCGATGGCCTCGACTTCCTCGGCGCCCTCGAGGGCCTCGACGGCCCCGACGTCGGATTCCACGGGTGGGCGCATCCCGCCCGATTCCGCGGCCGCCGTGCCCGCGTCGACGAGGCGACTCGAGATCGAGGGCCTTCGCACCGTCGCCGCACTGCTGGTCGCGACCTACCACATCTGGTTCGACAAGGTCTCGGGCGGCGTCGACGTCTTCTTCGTGATCACGGGGTTCCTGATCACGCTCACGCTCGTGGGGCATGTTCGGCGCCAGGGTCGCATCCGTCCGCTGCAGTACCTCGGGCGCCTGGCACGCCGCGTCTGGCCGATGGCCGCGGTCGTGCTCGTCGCCGCACTCGCGATCACGGTCACGCTCGCGCCCGAGGTGCTCCGGACGCGGAACTTCACCGAGATCCTCGCCTCGGCCCTGTACGTCGAGAACGAGTTCCTCGCTGCCGAGGCGGTCGACTACCTCAACGCCGAGGACCCGCACACGATCGTGCAGCACTTCTGGGCGATGACGCTGCAGGGCCAGTTCTACGTGATCTGGCTGCTGGTCGCGCTCGGCGCACTGTGGTTCGCCCTGCGCCCGCGGCGCGCCGTCGCCAGGGCCGGAACCGGGCCCGAGGCCGTCGACGCGACCGCGCGATTCCGGGCCATGTTCGCCGGAGCCATCGCGCTCGTCGCGGCGGCATCGTTCGCGTGGTCGCTCTGGCAGACCTCGGTGGCCCAGCCCACGGCGTACTTCAGCACGACCACCCGGCTCTGGGAGTTCGGCGTCGGAGGTCTCATCGCGCTCGCGGGCACGCGCCTGACGCTCCGCGGCACGGCGTCGGCGATCGCCTCGTGGGTCGGGCTCATCGGCCTCGTCGTCTGCGGCATGGTGCTGCCGGTCTCGAGCAGCTTCCCCGGCCTCGCGGCGCTCTGGCCGGTGAGCTGCGCCGCCCTCCTGCTCGTCGCCACGCGACAGGACGAGCGTCCGTGGGCCGCGACCCGGGTGCTCGCGAGCCGGCCGCTCGTCTGGCTGGGCGGCGTCGCGTTCGGCATCTACCTCTGGCACTGGCCGCTCCTCGTCTCGTACCGCTACGCGTTCGGGCAGCACGCGACGCCGGACCTCTGGCAGGGCTCGCTGGTCATCGCCCTGGCGATCGGGCTCGCGGTGCTCGGCAACCGCCTCGTCGAGCGCCCGGTCTCGGCCTCCTGGCCCGTGCCCGCACGCCGCCCGCTCGTCGCGGTGCTCCTCATCGGCGCGTGGATCGCCGTCGTGGCCGGCGCCGGGCTCGGCATCGCCGCGGGCACGGCCACCGCCTCCCAGCTCGATCGGGATGCGGCATCCGCTCAGGACGCCGTCGGCGACTGCTTCGGCGCTGGTGCCCTCGGGCGCGACGCGGAATGCGCCGAGATGCTCGCCGGCCGGCCGCTCGTGCCCGAACGGGCGGCCCTGCTCGACGACACGGGCGGTGCGTACGACTGCTACACCCAGGCGGATGCCGCTGTCCTCACGTCCTGCACCTCGGGCGAAGGTGCTACGCACATCGCGCTCATCGGCAACTCGCATGCGGCGATGTACCGATCGCTCTTCGACTCCGAGGCCGCCGGGGCCGGCTGGACGGTCACCACCATGGTCGGCAACGGCTGCGTCTGGGGCCCGCAGACCTCGGCCGATGCGGATGTCACGGAGCGATGTCGTGGGCGCCTCGAACAGACCGAGGAGTCGCTGTTCGAGGCCGAGCCGTTCGACCTGGTCGTGTACGCCGGCGGACGGGGCGCCATCGACGTCCCCGCCGAGCCCGCCCAGATCGCCGAGAACTGGGGTCGCCTGGTCGATGCGGGCAGCCGCGTCATCGTCATCGAGGACAATCCCCGCATCGGCGATGCCGGGGCGACCTGCGTGATCGAGGCGTCGGAAGCAGACCTGCGGGCCGGCGCCTGCGACGTGCCCGAGGCGGATGCCACGGCGATCGCCGACCGCTACGCCGACGCGGCACGACTCATCGGCGCACCCGTCGTGCCGACCCTCGACCTGTACTGCGTCGACGACCGCTGCCCGGCCGTCGCCGGTTCCGTCATCGTCTACCGCGACCAGCACCACGCCACCGCGACCTACCTGGGCTCGACCGCGCCGGCGTTCTTCGATCGCTTCGACGCGGCCGTGTCGGGCTCGGCGGGCCGCTGAGCGACGGGCGACCGCCCGCGCGCAGACCGTCACCGCCACCGAGCAGCCGATTTCGCACCGCCGTCTACACTTGAGTGCCCCCTTGCCTGCGCCCGAGAGAGTCCCTTCCCGCCATGACGTCTTCCCATCGTCGAATCGATGAGATCGAAGGGCTCCGCGGACTCGCCCTGACTCTGGTGGTCCTGTTCCACCTGTTCGGCCACGGGCGCGTCTCCGGCGGCGTCGACGTGTTCCTCTTCGTCTCCGGATTCCTCCTGACCCTGACCATGCTCCGGAGCTGGTCGGCGCACCGGCCGCTGAACCTGCCCCGGCGATACTCGCGCATGGTGCTGAGGCTGACGCCCGCGGCACTCCTCGTGCTGGCGGCGACGACCGTGATGACGATCGCGGTGCTCCCGGAATCGACGTGGACGCAGACGGCGCATGAGATCGTCGCCTCCGCCCTCTACTACGAGAACTGGGAGCTCATCGGGTCGCAACTGGCCTATGGCGCCGCGGGACCGACGACGAGCCCGGTGCAGCACTTCTGGTCGCTCTCGGTCCAGGGGCAGTTCTTCCTGGTCTGGCCGGCACTGATCGCGCTGCTCCTGCTGCTCGCACGCCGGAGGGCGTGGACGACCGCCGTCGTGGCGACGACGGTGGGTGCCGCGACGACGGCGTCGTTCATCTACGCGTGGTCGTTCAACGCGCAGGAACCGGCTGTCGCGTACTTCGACTCGTTCACCCGGTTCTGGGAGATCGGCGCGGGTGCGATGCTCGCGATCTTCTTCACGGCGGTCAATCGATTCCCCGCGCTCGCGCGGATGATCCTCGGTTGGACCGGGGCCGCACTCATCGTGGGGTCCGGATTCGTCCTCGACGGTGCCACGCAGTTCCCCGGCCCTGCTGCACTCGTTCCGGTCATCGGCGCCGCGCTCATCATCGCCTGCTCGGGTGAACCCACGAGGTTCGGCGTCGACCGCGCGCTCGCCACGGCACCCACGCGCTTCGTCGCGCGGATCTCCTATCCGCTCTACCTCTGGCATTGGCCGGTGCTGATCGCCTACCTCGCGATCCGCGGATTCGACGGCGTCGGCCTGCTCGGAGGAGCATTCGTCCTCATCGTCGCCGGGACGCTCGCCTGGCTGACCCAGCGATTCGTCTCCGAACCGATCATGGCCGGCGCGACCCGCACTCCCCGCAGGCGCTACCCGATCGCCGCGCTCGCGGCGGCCGCCGCATTGACGCTGGTGGTCAGCACAGGTGCCGCCGCGGCCGAACAGTCCAGGAGCGCGAGCCTCGATGTCGCGGCGGGCGAAAGCACCGACTACCCCGGAGCAGTGAGCCTCACAGCCGGCGTCGACACGCCGGACGGGGTCGAGCCGGTGCCGGACTCCTCGATCGCGTTCGACGATCTCCCGTCGGTCTACGCCGAGAAGTGCATCCAGAACTACCGCGATCAGCCGGAGTTCGCCGAGGTTCTCACCTGTGCACCGCGCGGAGAGCCTGATTCCTCGACGACGATCGTCCTCACCGGCGGTTCCCATGCCCAGCAGTGGTCGGACGCGGTGACGACGCTCGCCGAGCGACACGGCTGGCGCCTCACGATCATCGACAAGGACGGCTGCCGCCTGACACGGAGTCAATCCGCAGCGAACGCGGCTTGCCTGGACTGGAACACGAGTGCCATCGAACAGATGATCGCACTGCAACCCGCCGCCGTGATCACGCTCTCCTCCAGGACGTCGACCGAAAAGGACGAGGCCCTCAACCCCGGCGAGGTCGAAGCCTGGCAGGTTCTCGACCAGGCCGGCATCCCGGTCATCGGTCTCCGAGACACCCCACGATTCCCATGGCGCGTGCCGGAGTGCCTCGAACAGCACGACGAGAGTCCCGAGCAGTGCGGGTTCGATCGAGCTGCCCTCTTCTCAGATGTCTCGCCGGCCTCGACCGCGCCGGGCGTGCCGGGCAGCTTCGTCGAACTCGACCTCACCGACGGGTTCTGCACGGATCGGTGCGAGCCGATCGTCGGCAATGTCACGGCGTATCGCGACGACGACCACATGACGGCGACCTATTCGCGTACGCTCGTCCCACTTCTCGACGAGCGCCTGCGCGCAGGCGCCCCGTATCTCTTCGATGACTGACATGACATGATCGATCCGCTCCCCCCGGAGAGTTCCGGTGATGCGACGCCGGTCGCGGGCGAGCTCCGCACCGCGCCCGGCCTCCTGCCCAAGCGGCGGCGAAGCTCCGGGCTCGACCTGCTCCGGGTCGTGACGGTCGCCTCCATCGTCCTGACCCATAATTGGCAGGAACCGTGGGCATCCGCGTGGTTCTCGACGTGGCACACCCTGATCTTCTTCGTCCTCACCGGATACTTCTGGAAGGACGATCGCACGCTCCGCGACGAAGTGCGCCGTCGCACTCGCACCCTCCTGGTTCCGTACCTGTCCTGGCTCGTCATCGTCACCGTGATCTTCCAGATCAGGCTCACCGTGCAACACGGCGAGCCTGATCTCGGCTGGCTCATCCGCGCGGCGGCGGGCGGGTCGTACCCGTGGCGCCCGTACTCGCCGTTCTGGTTCATCACCACACTGTTCTTCGCCATCGTGCTGATGCGCTGGCTCTCGAGATTCTCAGACCTCCTCGTCTGGGTCGTCGCCGCCGTCGGCCTCCTCTGGTGCGCCGTCCGTCCCGAGTCGATGATCGCCATCCCCGAAGGTCTCGGGCTCGCGTTGCCCGCCATGGGCTTCATCGCCGTCGGCCGCGTGCTCCGGAGAAACCGAGAGCGCATCCGTCACCCGCTCATCATGGGCGGCGTGCTCGCAGTCCCGGCCATCCTCCTCGGCGGATTCGGGTTCGTCGCTCCACTCGACCTCAAGTACGGCGTCCTCGGAGATCCGCTCGTGAGCGTGGTCGCGGCCGCCTCCATCTCCTGCGGACTGATCCTGCTCGCAGAGGCGGCGGATCGCATCCTGCCACGGTGGTCGGCTCGACCGATCGCCGCCGTGGCCGCGGTGGCGATGCCCGTCATCCTGGGACACACACTCGTCCTCTGGTTCACTGCTCAGGCAGGCATGGAACCCTCGAAGTGGACCTTCCTGCTCGCCTACCTGATCACGGTCGGCATCGGCCTGCTGATCGCACGAACACCGCTCAGGCGCGTCCTCTTGTAGGGCTCCCGACGCGGGCTCGCGCTTCGAGGGACGAATCCGGGTGTGCGAGGATGCACACCGCGGTCTTCATTTCACAGAGAGGCATGAGTGACGCTGCAGAACGACAGGATCGACGACACCTCCCGAGGCTCGATCCTCAGGAACCTCCGGGCGGGTCGCGCGGGCGAAGTCCTTTCGGGTATCGCCGCACTCGCCTGCTTGCTCGCCGTTTCGGTGTCCTCACGTTCGATGCTTCCGTTCGCACTCGCCGTTCTCACGCTCATCGCGATCGCGCTCATGGCCGCGATGCGAAACGGCACGACCGACGACCTCGGTCGATTCACGCTCACCCGCGTTCTCCTCGCCGGTGTCCTGCTTCCGATTGAGGCCCCGCTCGCCTTCGCTCTGCTCATTCTCGGGCTGATCGCAGAATCGGCCTGCCGACGCATCCTGCGGGCACAGGCACCGGTCTCCAGCAACCTGCCCGGATGCCGCATCGCAGAACCGAAGCGGATCGCGGGCGGGTTCATCGTCTTCGAATCGCTGCTCGCTCTCGTACTCGTCGTCTGGCTCACGTGGACGCCCGTATCGTGGTGGATCGGTGCTGTCGTCGCTGCCGTTCCGCTGTCGACGGCGGTCGTGATCGCCGCACGTGGAATCCATCGAATCCGCTCCCGGCGGAACGACGTGTCACGCATGGCATCAGCCCTCACCGCCTACGCGCCGGAGTTCGTCGTGCACTGGGATGCCCTGCCGGGCACGGCCTACCAACTTCGAATGTGGCTGCCGCAACTGGAAAGGACGGGCCGGCGGTTCTTCGTGATCGCCCGAAATCCCGACAGCTACCCCGAGGCCGTCGCGAACACCTCCCATCCCGTGGTGTACCGGCCGGAGCTCGAGGACCTCGAAGACGTGGTCCTGCCGACGCTGCGGGCGGCGTTCTACGTCAACAATGCGACACGCAACGTGCAGCTCATCAGGTTCGCCGATCTCCAGCATGTGCAGCTGAACCACGGTGAGAGCGAGAAGGCGCCGAGCTACAGTCCATCCCTGCGCGCGTACGATCGGAACTTCGTCGCAGGGCAGGCCGCGATCGATCGTTTCGCCGCCCACGGCGTTCCGACTCACGATGACTTCTTCAGGGTCGTCGGACGGCCGCAGGCGGTCGATATCGCAATCTCGACAGTCGACAGCATCCCAGACGTCAGCGTGGTGCTCTACGCACCGACTTGGGCCGGATTCCACGCCGATTCCGCATACAGTTCGCTCGCATTCGGCGAAAGGATCGTCGAGCGACTCCTTGCTCGCGGTCTCACGGTCGTGTTCCGCCCTCACCCGCACAACGACATGAACCCACAGCTGCGTGAGCATGCGGTGCGCGTTCGCGAACTCTTGGCGGCTGACCGATCCGCATCGGGTCGCCCCCACCTCTTCGGATCGATCGCCGAGATCGAAATGTCCATCACCGACTGCTTCAATGCCGCCGATGCGCTGATCTCCGATGTCTCGAGCGTCGCCGCGGACTTCCTCGCCTCGGGCAAGCCCTTCGCCGTCTCCCAGGTCCGATCGGACACGTTGCGAGCGAGCCCGCCGAACGACCTCGTCTCCGGCGGATATCCGTTCGATTCCTCGCCCACGAGCATCGAGGCCGTCATCGACGCCTTGCGGCTGGACCCTCTGCGCGGGGATCGGCTCCGTCGCCGGGCCTACGTCCTCGGGCCGCTGCCCGTCGACGCGGTCCGGGCGTTCGAGGCTGCCGTGACGGAGGTGCTCGGTGCTGGTCGGTAGTGCGTGACCGTGTACCTCCGCGGCTGCGATCACGGGGCGACCCGACGCGGAGCTTCAGCATCGGCCCTGGCTCCAACCTATAATCAGTCGGATGCCATTCACTTTCACGCTCGTCTCCGCTGTGTACGATGTGGCGCGGTATCTGCCGGAGTTCTTCGACTCCTTGCTCGCACAGGAGTACGGGTTCGAGCGCATCGAGGTCATCCTCGTTGACGACGGGTCGACGGACGAGTCCCTCGAATTGTGCCGAGAGTTCGGCGCCGCGCTTCCCAACGTCCGCGTCCTGACCCAGGCGAACGCCGGGCAAGGGTCGGCACGAAATGCCGGCATCGATGCGGCGACCGGCGAATGGCTCACGTTCGTCGATCCCGACGACGTGCTCGACCCTGCGTACTTCGCTTCGATCTCGAACCTGATGGACGCCTCGCGCGATGTCGCGCCGACGATGTTCGGTGGTCACACGATCATGTGGAACGAGACGACGGGTTCGCGCACCGACACGCACCCCACGGCATTCCGGTTCCGCAGTGGCGACGTCGTCGTGGATCTCGATGAGCAGCCGAACTTCATCAGCGGGCAGGCACCGCTGTCGTTCTTCAGGGCCGACATCGTTCGCGAGCATGGTCTTCGCTTCGACGATCGACTCCGCACCCGCTTCGAAGACGGCAAGTTCGTCTGCGACTACTTGTTGTCAGCCGGACGCGCCGTCATCGGACTCGCGGTGGATGCACGCTACTACTATCGCCGCCGCGCGGACGGTTCATCGAGCGTGCAACAAGCTCGAAGTGATTCCCGCACGTACGCATCAGTCGCCACCCACGGATACCTGCCGCTCGTGGAGCGGGCGCTGACCGTCCTCGGTTCCGTCCCCAGGTGGCTCCAGACGCTGATCGTCTACGACCTCCTGTGGCTCATGCTGGTCGACGAACGAGACCTGAGCGCGTCGGCGCGCGTTCCCGTCCCGACGCTCGCGGCGTTCACGGCCGACGTCGACCGCGTCGTCGCCGCGCTCGACCCCGACGCGATCCTCGAGTTCGATCTGATGAAGTTCCCGCTCTTCCTGCGCTTCTCACTCGCACACCGCATCGGCTCGATCAACGCTCACCTCCCGATCAACATCGATGAAGTCGACGAAGCCCGAGGGTTGGTCCGTGTCCGATTCATCTTCACGGGAGACCGGCCAGACATCGCAGTTCGACACGATGGCGCTCCGATCGATCCTCGATTCGAGGTGGTCGTTTCGCGCACCATCTTCGGCCGACCCGGAGTCGCCGAGTACCTGGCCTGGGTACCCGCAGACGGCACGGTCTCGTTCATGTTGGACGGGGTGCACGCCCCGGTGGTCTCGCAGTTGGACGGGTCGACGTGCGACGCGATCCTGCCGGAGACGGTCGATGCGATCCGTGTCGCCGCGGCGAAGGCGACGCCACCGCTGTTCCGTCCTCGCGTGAAGCTCTTGCGGCTGCTCCGCTCTCTCGGCGGCCACACGCTTCGAGGCCTTCGCCATCACGGCGTCAAGTGGGCGCTCGCCGACCTCGCCGTCGCCATCGAACTCCGGCTGCCGCGCAATCGCAAGCGCTACCTGGATGCGTGGGCGATCATGGATCGCGAGTGGGATGCCAATGACAGCGGCGAAGAGCTCTACCGCTGGATACGCGCCAACCGACCGAACACCAACGCCTGGTTCGTGCTCAGCGAGACCTCCCCCGATTGGCAGCGTCTCTCGAAAGATGGCTTCCGACTCGTCGCCTACGGCTCGAGACAGTATCGCGTGCTGATGCTGCTCGCGTCAGAACTCATCTCGAGTCATGTCGACGCCCCCATCGTCAATCCATTCCGCCGTCGGTACGGCCGGGAACCCTGGCGATTCACGTTCCTCCAGCACGGCGTCATCAAGGGAGACCTGTCGAGCTGGCTCAACGGCAAGCGGATCGACACGTTCATCACGTCCACGCCCGACGAGTACGAGTACATCGGCGGAGACGGTCCTTACAAGTTCTCCAAACGCGAGGTGAGGCTCGCCGGTCTGCCGCGGTTCGACGCACTTCTCCGCAAGGCATCTGCGCAGTCAGGCGAGCCCCGTGACATCGTGATCGCGCCGACGTGGCGCAAGTCGCTCTCGACCAGCCTCGCGGTGCGATCCCAACGACACGCCCACAGCTCGACGTTCATGGAGAGCGAGTTCGCCCGCACGTGGAAGGCGTTCGTGACGGACCCGGCACTCCACGAACTCGCACGAAGCCGTGGACTGCGACTCGTCTTCATGCCCCACCCGAACATCCAGCACTACCTCGAGGAGTTCGACCTTCCCGAGGAAGTCCGCATCGTCCGGTACGGCGAAGACGACGTCCAAGAGGTCGTCGCCGGGGCCGCAGTGCTGGTCACCGACTACTCGTCGATCGCCTTCAACCTCGCGTTCCTCGAGCGACCTGTCGTCTACATGCAGTTCGACCGATCGACGTACTGGGTCGAACACACCGAACGACCCGGATACTTCGACTACGAAACCCACGGATTCGGTCCGGTCACCGAGGACGCCGACGCGACCGTGTCCGCCTTGGCTGCCGTGCTGGACGGCGCACTCCCCCAGTATGCCGAGCGTGCCCGGTCCACGTTCCCTGTACGCGATGGACGGAATGCCGAGCGTGTCTATGATGCCGTCGTCGCGGCAGGCACGAGAGTTCCGACCGTGGACGTCGGCGTTCGGGCCGCATCCGACGCTTGGCCGGTGGTGGTCAACCCCGGCCGGCCGGCGTGACCTCGATCGCGAGCGGAACATATGGATTCGGGTCGGCACGAAGCTCGACCCTCGCGCCACCGGCCAACGTGTACGTGCGCGATCCGGCATTCAGCCATTCGAGCGCCGCATGCCCGATCGGTTCGCGGCGGAGGAGGCCGTTCGACTCCAGTGTGATCTGAAGCGTGAACGTCGCCTGCCGTTGCAGGTCGAGATCGAGGGAAGCGGTGTACACCCCCGTTTCAGGATGACGATCCGGTGACGTGCTCGCCAGAATCATCCCGTCGACGCCCACGACCGAAATCGTGATGGTGCCCTCGGCACCGGTCGGGACGCCGGCGAACCGAACATCTCCGCGCAGCTGGATCCGTGCGCCATTCGGAGCGTCTGCGACTCGACCGCCCTCCACATGCTGAATGAGCCGAACGCCGGGGGGTTCGGTCGTCGCGGCGCGTTCGGGTACGTCGACGCGAAAGTCGTATCTCAGGCCGGAAGGCGAAGCAGATTCGAAGAACTGCGAGGAATCCGAGTACGCACCGCGGCGCCGGAAGTCGATCAGGTCCTCTCTTCGATCCGCCTCGAGCAGGGCCAGGGCTGCACGACGCTCCGCAGGAACGCGCTCGGATGCTCCCTCGGGCGCGTGCGAGCGCAGATACTGCGCCGCATCACGCAGCGTCGACCAATATGCCTCGTCGACGACCGCATCGTTGTCGAGATACCAGTGCATGTGGGTGGCATAGATGGTCCAATACCAGCCACGCAGAACCTCGATCGGCGCTTTCTCAGCCTCGAGCGCGGCCAGGCTCAGGCGCCATGCTTCGACGCGGTCCTGGAGATCGCGGATCTCCTCTGGCCGCTGGCTGATCGACGAACGATCGTCGCGGGCCCGATAGTCGTAGCAGATCTCGGTCAGGACGTTGATGCGGGCGGCCCTCATGAGCATCTGGGCGATCAATGGCTGATCTTCGTAGATGGCGTCGCTTCTGAAGTGGAGTCCCTGTTCCTTCCAGAAACCGCGTCTGAAGATCTTGCCGCACGGATAGTTGTTCCGGAGCAGTTCCGGGTGCTCTCGCAGCGTCGTCCCCTCGAGCGGTGCGCGATGAACGTCGCCGACCCATGGGGCGACCCATACGTGCCTGCTGTCGAATCGCCGGAAGGCTCCGACAGCGATCTCAGCAGCGTTGCCCTCAGCCGATGCGACCAGAAGCTCCAGCGCCTCGCGGGGCATCACGTCATCGGAGTCGAGGAAGGCGAGGTACTCACCGCGAGCACGTGCAATACCTGCCTCGCGCGCGGGCCCGACACCGAGATTGTCCTGGCGAAGGACCGTGATGCGATGGTCTGTCAACGCGCGCCGCTTCGCGATCGTCGAGGACCGGTCAGTGGACCCGTCGTCGACGAGGATGATCTCGATGTCACGAAGCGTCTGCGCGGTCAAGGATTCGATCGCATCGCCCAAGTAGCCTTCCACGTCGTGGAAGGGAACGACGACGCTCACGAGCGGATGCCGGCGCCCTGGCACGGCGCGCAGGGCCACGCCCTTCGAGACCCTGCCGACTCGAGCGAGACTCCGCCCGATCCGGCCCGCGTTCCTGCGCACGCTTTGTGGCGCCTGCTCCGTGTCCGCGGCATCATCACGGGTCGGGTTCCAGTACTCGGAGCGGCTCACGGTGGTGGCATCCGGCTTGTAGAACGGCCGGACCAGTGAGAGGTGGGGACGCTCCCACGCGATGTCTCGGCGTACCACCTTCGCGGGTGACCCGGCTGCGACGCAGTTGTTCGGGATGCGTCGCTTCACCACGCTGCCGAGGCCGATAACGGACCCGTCGCCGATTCGCGCGCCGCCGAGGAGCATCGAGTTCAACCCGAGCCAGACGTGTCGCCCGACGACGATGTCGCGCGAGACATTGACGCGCCGCCCACTGTGAACGTCGAAGATCGGATGACCGTCGTCTGCACGCAACTGGACGCCGGAGGCGATCATCGTATCGTCGCCGATCACGACACGCGTTCCTTCAACCGACGAGATGCCGCACGTGGCCGTGGTGGACACGTTGCGACCGATGATCACGCTCGCGTCTTCGCCGATGCGGATCGTCGCCGAGAATGCCGGAACTCCCGAGCTCGCACCGATGTGCGCCAGCCCGTTGTTGCAATCGAACTCGATGGCAAGTCTGCCGAGCTTCGCGCCGTCCTCGACCGTGAGCACGTTGTTCTCACCCTTGAAGACGATCTTGACGTTCGTGCGCTCGGGGCCGCCGTACTCGATGCGGTTTCCACGCTCATCGTGATAGGGGCGGAGAACATCGACAACGACCATCCCTCGATCTTAAGCGAGCATCGATGTCAGGTCTGCGCTCGTGCAGAGCGGTCGCGAAGCGAGCTCACCAGTTCAATGAATCGCGCTCAGCGCCCGGATCTCGGATTCGGCGCGAATCGGAGGATTGCTCGATGGCGGCTGGACGATCGCCGCACGAGGTTCCGGGACTCGTGCGGAGAGCCACCGACCAATCCGCTTGAAGACACGACGGAACCCGATGCGCATCTGCATCTTCAGTAGCGTGGGGGCGGGTCCGGTCGCGCGCGCGAGGCTGAGCGGAAGTGATCTCGTGATCTCTCCGACGGGCTTCCCTCGGAGGTATGCGATGAAATCGACGACTCGATACTTGGGTGCGAACTCTCGTTCGACGCTACCGAGCTCCACTGCATCACGCAGTGGCGCGAGGAAGTTCACGTACTGCGGGTTGGTCGGATGCGCCCGGAAGTGCTCGAACCCGAATCGGAACGCATCGCGATTCATCCGATCAGGATCAATGAAGTCGAGGCCGACATACTCGGCAGCGAACTTCGGAAGCATCTTCTCCATCGCCTCCAGCAATTCGTGTGAGTACTCGCGCGCCGCCGAAACGGGCACGACACGATCGTCGTCGTCTCGCCGATATCCGGTCGTCGTGCCGTACGGAAGGTTCGCGAAGATCGCCTCGATGAGGAGCAACGAGTACGACGCCGAAGTGAAGTTGTGACGGATCGAAGCGCCGCGGCTCGGATAGATGCTGCGCGCATAGTAGAACGGCACATCGAGCGCCGAACCGTTCGCATCTGCAAGGAGTGTCACCAGACAGTCCTGCGTATAACCGCGCCCCCAGTACTCCGCGAATGCGATCTTGCGATCCAGCGCGATCTCCTGGCGCAGGTACTCGACCGTAATCTCGCGATCCGTTTCGGCGATAGCTGCCAGCCTCGCACGATATTCCGCTGAGCTGGAGAGGGTTTGCACCGCCTGGCCCGCGGTCTGTGCATCGAAGCGCTCCACCGACCGAAGGGATTCGAACTCCGGAAAGAGCAGCAGAAGCTCCTCTTCGCCCAGCCGACTCGTCTCGACAAGACTCGCGAACGTTCGAATGCCACCGAAACTCCCGTGCGGAGCGAATGTGTCGTCGTCGATTCCACCCGACTGCGAGGCGAGCCGCCAGGCACGGCGTGAACCGAAGATGTACGCCGTCTCGAGCTGGAGCCCACGCGTCTCGATGATGACGTCAGCGATCCGCTTGAGGTGATGACCGTCTCGCGAAATGAAGTAGAGCATCTCGTATCCACGAGCGACAGCATCATCGAGCAGCCAGTTGACGTACGGGACCAGGTAGAGGCTGACTGTTCGGTATGCGAACAGTTCGACTTCGGATGCTCCCGAAAGTCGAACTTCCCGGATCAGGCCCGCCAAGAGATGAGCATCGTACGACCGCGCCTCCGATAGCAGGTGCTTCTCGTACGGATAGAAGGATGGCGTCTCCAACGCGTTCGTCGTGATTCCGAGTTGCCCTGCCATGGCCACATCTGCGTGCCCGTTGTCACCGGTATGGATCCACTCGGCGAAATCGTAACTGAGGTCCACGAACACGCGAACGTAGAGTTCCTTCGTCGACTTCTGCACTCCGAAGTCACTGGAAAGGTACATCGGCAGCTTCGAGAGTCGCTCGTCAGCCTTGGCGAGGAGGCTGCGGATGACGTCCTTCGGCAAATACATGTCACTGATGAGGACGACCGTCTCGCCCGCTTCCAGCAACTCGAGCGCGCGAGCCACGTTCTCGTCGTCGGGTATGCAGGCTGCGTACTCGTACTGCAGTTCCCACGCCTGGAGCTGCTCGACCTGTGCTTCCGAGAGGTCGAACTGCACCGCCAGGCGCGCGAAGATGTCGTTGAATGTGATCTCGAAGGTTTTCGCCCGCTCGTTCGCGGGGTCTTTACGTCGGCTCTCACGAACGGCGCGCTCCGCGTTCATACGGATCTCGACATACCGACTGAGCAGGGTCGCCGGGAAACGTATGACAGATCGCTCGGCCTCTTGGCGTACTGCAGCGTGGATCGAACCGGGTGTCACGGATCGTCGGTGGATGAGCGTATCGAAGATGTCGAACGAGTAGAGCGTCGGGAGGGCGACGTCTTTCACCTCGTACTCGAGTGCGTGCTGCACGATGCGTTCGAGTGACTCATCATCGTCGTACGCCCAGAAGAACTCACGGAGTCGTTCGAGCTCCGCTGGCTCGACCGTGTTGTCGGTGCCGAGTCTTTCCAGCAGTGCGTCGAAGTCCGCAGCGATCGCGCCGCAAGAGTAGTCCAGGTAATTCAGGCTCGGCTCGAGCGCCGTCGGCTCGTCCAGGTCGAATGCATACCGAATGAATGAGGTGACGCCTGCCGCGAGGAGGTCGTAGTGGATTGACGAGTAGTCGACGATCGCGGTATCAACCTGACCGAACACCTCGTAGACGTCGCGACCGGGCTCCCAGAAGATCAGTCGCGGGTGGGTACTGTATCGCGCCTTCAACTCCTGGTACGCGCGGTCCTGCTCCAGTTGAGGGTGCATCTTCAGGATCAGGACTTGGTCATTCGACTCGAGCCGCTCCAGAAGGGCAGGCATGTCGGGAAGCGCGCGAGCAATGAACTGGGCGTTGTCTGCAAGTCGATATGTCGGGGCGTACAGCAGCACCCTCGTGTCGCTCGACACACCCTGTCCGGAACGCACATCGTGCTCGTACGTCTTCATCGCACCGTGCACTCGGCGATAGGTGTTCTGTGGGTACCCCGCGCGGATCACTTGGTCTTCAGTGAAGCCGATCTGGGTCGCAAAGTGCGCCTCCATGGCCGGCGAGGACACGAGGAGGAGCTGAGTATCGCGGTACGCCTTGTTGTTCCGAATGTACTTCGTCGCAATCCTCGGCAGGAGAAAGCCGTCCGTCATGCGGCGCTCGACGCTCTTCACGCCGACTCCGTGCCAGAGATTCAGCAGAACGATGCCCGTCATCGCAGTCGGGATCTTCTCTTTCACCTGGTTCACAACGAAGACGCCGGCGCGCCGTTGAATGCGGGCGCTCGCCTCACCACTGAACGGAATCACATTGACGCCGAGCTGCTTGAGCCGCGCTCGCGTCGGCGCATCGTTGGTGACCCAGTAGGCCGTGATGTCCTTGCGATACTTCATCACGTACTCGAGCAGCCACTTTGGATTCCCGGAGTAGTCTGCGGCGTTGAAAAGCCAGATACGTCGGTCGCGATGGGACAACGGCATTGAGAAAGACTCCGAACTTGGGGAGGGAACTGGCCAATTCTAAGGGAGAGTGTTCATCAGTCATTCACCTTGACCAGCCCTTCGGGGGTCGCCGAAGATCGCCGCGATCACCGCTCATGACCGAAAGACGCCCTGCGTTGCTCGCCTACCCGGCGGCGCCGACTTCGCGCCGCCAGGAGTCGCCGCCGCGCTCGAGCGAATAGCCGGTGCCGAAGATGTGCTCGACCCGCGTGCTGATCATCGCCGCGCACGCCGAGAAGCCGCTCTTGCCGCAGACGACGACCTTTCCGAGCGACATGAGCTGGAAGTCGTCGACCGAGGCGAAGTGGTCGTTGCCTTCGACGAACGTGATGTCCGTGCCGGCCAGGTCGAGTCCCAGTTCGGTCAAGTGGGCACGGCAGTAGTCGAGGTCGTCGGAGAAGACGAACCAGTGCTTGTCGGTGTACTCGTCGAGCGCCGCCGCCCGGACGACGAAGTCCCGATAGTACTGGTCGCCGTCGGCGATGCCGAGTGCGACCCGGTCACCGCGTCGGATGTGGACGACGATCGCGTCGGTCTCCAGCATTCGAGCCGCGATCGACTCCGAGGTCTGCGACGTGAGCTGCGGCAGGTTGATCGCCGTCTCCCAGAGCGGCTTCTGCTGGAGCAACTGGTAGCCGAGCAACCCGCCCTTCGCGAGCACGTCGAGGAAGAGGATTCCCGGAGGGTTCGCCATGATCCGCTCCATGCCCGGGAGGTCGACGACCTGAACCGCCAGGCTCGTCGGGAGGTCGTTGCGGTCCACGCAGCACTTGAAGTGCATACGGTCGGTCGCGAGGATCATCTCCTCGAGGCCGAAGTCGTGGTACTCGCTGCGGTTGTCTCTGCGGTGCCGGTTGTCGCGTCGCCGAGCGCGCCGGAGGCGGTGCGAGAACAGCTCCGAGAAGACGCCCTCCGCCCGGACCATCGGCAGGATGTCGGGGCGCAGGTGCGGGGTCGTCGGAAGCATCTCGTCGTTGTCGAACAGAAGGTCGTCGACGTACAGTCGCAGCCCCAGCCGATCTGCGAGATCACGCGCGTACACGTAGTAGAAGAGCTGGTCGCCGAACCCGCTGCGGAGGCAGCACACCCGCGCGCTCGGATCGAAGAGGAAGGCCGCGTCGACCTTCGCCTTCCATTCCAGATCGGAGGGCAGCTCGGATTCCACGGTGATCACGACCTGCTCATCGGCGAGGAGGTCGGCATAGTCGGCGAAGAGCATGGACTCGGCGAATGCACCACGTTCGGCGAAATCGAGTCGGAACGGGGCGGAGTCGCCTCGACGCGCCCGCTCGAAATACATCCACCAGCTCTCGAGCGCATGCTCGATCTCGTGGATCGAGCAGACGTAGCCGTCGTCGACGTAGCGTCGCGCGTCCCACCCGGACGAGTGGCCGTACTGGCGCACGCGTATCGGCGTCTCGGCAGCGGGATCGACATCGAGATACCAGCGGTCGGCGAGGCGGAGCACGACCCTGTTCGGGGTCTCCAGCCGTTCGAGGTCTGCGCCGAACACGTGACGATGCCCGGTCAGCGTGAACCTGTTCTGCTCGAAGCGGCGGTGCGTACCGCGAACGCCGGCGTTCGCACCGGTCACGATGGTGCTTGCGACATCCGACCAATCGAGGTCGGGAGCCGCACCGACGAGTCCGGCGATCGCGACCAGGTCGGCGATGGAGACGTCGTCGCCCAGCGCCGCGAGGCGGCGTTGCGCACTACTGGGCCTCGGCCTCCTGCCTCGTGCGAGCACGCGATGCGCCCACTCCGTGAACGCGGACGAGTCGCCGCCGGACCCGATCGAATCTTCTTCGGTCGAGTCGCCCGCGCGGTCGCCCCTGCACATGACCGCGACCGCGCCCTCGAGAGCCGCGCCGAAGTCCGCTCCGAGGGCGAGATCGGTCGTCGCGCCGTCGCGATGCGGCAGGAACTCGGCGGCGAGCGTGACGCGACGGCAACCCGTGCGCTCCGCGAACCGTGCGTCGAGGCGCTCGAGCAGGGTCCGAACCGATCGCAGCTCGCGCCGACCGGCGCGTGGTCGAACGGCGAGCCCGTCCCAGAAGAAATCGGAGACGTGCGCGGTGACGAGAATGATCCGATCGCTCGGGTAGCGCGCCAGGACCTCGTCGATGAATCGCTCGTACGCCTCGAACAGGCGTTTCGGCGCGGACGGGTCGTAGGGCCGGATCTCCCGCCCCCGTGCCTCGAGCGGTGCGAGGATCTCCTTGGCGAATCGGGAGTTCTGATCGATGCCCGTCGTGTACCAGCTGCCACCGCTTTCGACGATGCCCCTCGCAGCCGCCGAATTGTCGATGATGAGGTAGTCGGCCTGCGCGCGTTCGAACTCGGCCGAAAGACCCTTCAGCACGTCGAGCCGCGTTGGCGTGGCGGCGTGGCCGGCCTCCGCGTACGACGCGATCGCCGGGTCGCGCGGCGCGGCCGCCGTCAGGGGCGAGATGCCGGTGACTCGCGAGACGACGGAGAAGTCGCGTTCGAGGTTGAGGTCGATGACCGGGACGAGGCCGCCGCCGAAGAGCTGGAGCGTGATGCCCTCGATGCGGCGCCCGCCTTCGACGACCTCACCGGGGCCGGCCATCGCGACGGTCAGATCAGTGGGCACCATGGCTCCTCCTCGGGGCGCAGCAGGGCGAGCGCTCATCTGGCAATCGTACTGAACCCCGACTCGAGCGGAGGAGGCCGGCAGAGAAGGCCGCCGTTCCGACACGAGCGCATCGGGCCCGTGGATCCACGGGGCTCTCCGATGAGGTTCCACTACACTCGTCACGGCAGCCCGCCGGTGCCCGCGGAACGACAGTCGGCACGTACCTGAAACTGGAGAATCGTGATGCGCGTACTTCTGACCGGCGGCAACGGCATGCTCGCCAAGGCCATTGCGAACGAGTGGCGTGCCGCCGGACGCCGTGACGAGCTGGTGCCGGTCGCTCGCGCCGACGGAGACCTCCGCGACCGCAGCGCCGTCGATCGCATCATGCGCGACGTGCAGCCCGACCTCGTCATCCATACGGCGGCCCGCGTCGGCGGGATCGCCGCGAACGTCGCGGATCCCTCCGGATTCCTGATGGACAACCTGCGCCTGGACGCGAACGTCCTCTCTGCCGCACACGATTCCGGCATCGAGCGGTTCCTCTATTTCGGCAGCTCGTGCATGTACCCGAAGGACTACCGCCAGCCCCTCGTCGAGTCCGATGTGCTCGCCGCCCCGCTCGAGCCGACGAACGAGGGCTACGCGATCTCCAAGATCGCGGCGTCGAGGTACTGCGAGTACGTCGCACAGCAGCTCGGCTGGGACTACCGGGTCGTGATCCCCTCGAACCTCTACGGCCCCGGTGACGACTTCTCTCCCCAGCGCAGCCACCTCGTCGCGGCGACGATCGCGAAGGCGCATGCCGCGAAGATCGGCGGTCTCGACACGATCGACGTCTGGGGAGACGGCAAGGCGCGCCGCGAGTTCACGTACGTCGGCGATCTCGCCGCATGGGTGGTCTCGGCGCTCGACGAGATGGCTGACTGGCCCGCGCTCATGAACGTCGGTCAAGGTGACGATCACAGCGTCGCCGACTACTATCGCGCGGCATTGGAGACGGTCGGCCACGACGCCGAACTCATCACCGATCCGTCGAAGCCCGCCGGCATGCACCAGAAGTTGATGGATTCCTCGTTGGCCGCCGGCTTCGGTTGGGCGCCCAGCACCACCTTGGCCGAGGGCATGGCGAAGACCTACCGCGGATACCTCGACTCGCTCACGGACTGAAAGCACGGACGACGCAATGACCAAGACCAACTTCCCCCTGGCGACGTCGACCTGGGATGAGGCCGAATACGACGCCCTCCACAAGGTGATCGACAGCGGGCGCTTCACGATGGGGCCCGAGGTCCGGGCGTTCGAGGAGGAGTTCGCCGCAGCACTGGGCGCTCGGTACTCGGTGATGGTCAATTCGGGCAGCAGCGCGAACCTCATCGCCCTGACCGCAGCGGTCCTCGATCCCGAAGTCGATCTCGGCCCGGGCGACGAGGTGATCGTGCCCGCCGTGTCGTGGGCGACCACCTACTATCCGATCCACCAGCTCGGCCTGCGACTGAAGTTCGTCGACATCGACATCGACACCCTCAACATGGGCCTGGACGCGGTCACCGAAGCCCTCACGCCGTCGACGAAGGCGATCTTCGCGGTCAACCTCCTGGGCAATCCGGCGGATCTCGTGGGGTTGCGCGCCCTCGCCGATGCGCGTGGCATCGTGCTGCTCGAGGACAACTGCGAGGCGTTGGGCGCAGCGATCGACGGCCGGCACGCCGGCACCTTCGGCCTCGCCGGAACCTACAGTTCGTTCTTCTCGCACCACATCTCGACGATGGAGGGTGGCCTCATCACCACCGACGACGAGTACATGTACCAGGCGATGATCTCGCTTCGGGCGCACGGCTGGACGCGAGAGCTCCCGGCCGACAACCTGATCCATCCCAAGAGCGGCGACCACTTCGACGACCTGTTCCGATTCGTGCTGCCCGGCTACAACGTGCGCCCGCTCGAGATGTCCGGCGCCCTCGGCCGCAAGCAACTCGCGAAGCTGGATTCGATCGTCGAGGGTCGCCGCGGGAATGCAGCCGTCTTCACCGACCGGTTCGGCGGCCGCGAAGACCTCCGAATCCAGCGTGAGAACGGCGAGAGCAGCTGGTTCGGCTTCTCATTCATCCTCGAGGGCCGACTCGCGGGGCGTCGCTCCGATGTGGTCCGGGCGTTGACGGCACAGGGCATCGAGTCCCGCCCGATCGTCGCCGGCAACTTCACCCGCAATCCGGTGATGCGGTACTTCGATGCGGTGGTGCCCGACTCGCTGCCGGCCGCCGACAAGGTGCACGACGACGGGCTCTTCGTCGGCAACCACCACTACCCGATCGAGCGTGAGCTCGAACTGCTCGACTCCGCGCTCGCCGCACTCTGAGCGCCCATGAGCTCCGTCGGCGCCGAGCACCGACGCCCGCTCATGGGCTGATCCCGTGGAACGCAACCTCCAAGTAGAAAGCACGAGGTCGACATGACCGAACAAGCCGCAAAGCGCGCATTCATCACCGGGATCACGGGCCAGGACGGAAGCTACCTCGCGGAGCTCCTCCTCGCCAAGGGCTACGAGGTCCACGGGCTGATCCGTCGTGCGTCGACCTTCAACACGACTCGGATCGACCACCTGTTCGCCGACCCGCACTCGCCCGATGTCCGCCTGACCCTCCACTACGGCGACCTGACCGACGGTTCGCGTCTCGTCACGCTCCTCGATGCGATCCAGCCGCATGAGGTCTACAACCTCGCGGCGCAGTCGCACGTGCGTGTGAGCTTCGACGAGCCCGAGTTCACCGGCGATACGACGGGTCTCGGCTCGGTCCGACTCCTCGAGGCGGTTCGGCTCGCCGGCTTGGACTGTCGTTACTACCAGGCGAGCAGCTCGGAGATGTTCGGAGCCACGCCGCCGCCGCAGAACGAGTCGACGCCGTTCTACCCGCGTTCGCCCTATGGCGCGGCCAAGGTCTACTCGTACTGGATCACGAAGAACTACCGCGAGGCCTTCGGCCTGTTCGCCGTGAACGGCATCCTGTTCAACCACGAGTCCCCCCGGCGTGGCGAGACGTTCGTGACCCGCAAGATCACCCGGGCCGCCGCGCGGATCGCCGCCGGCGTGCAGTCCGAGCTGTACATGGGGAATCTCGACGCCGTGCGCGACTGGGGTTATGCGCCCGAGTACGTGGAGGCCATGTGGCGCATGCTCCAGCACGACACGCCCCAGGACTACGTCGTCGCGACGAACACCGCGTACACGGTGCGGGACTTCCTCGAGTTCTCGTTCGGCCGCCTCGGACTGGAATGGCAGAAGTACGTGAAGTTCGATGAGCGTTACCTCCGCCCGACCGAGGTCGACGCCCTCATCGGCGATTTCGGGCTCGCACAGCGCGAGCTCGGCTGGGAGCCGCAGGTCAAGACTCCCGAACTGGCCCAGATCATGGTCGACAGCGATGTGAAGGCCCTCGAGCTCGGCGGCACCCACTGGGTCGACGAGGTCCGCTGGATGTCCCAGTAGCCGGTGACCGGGCCCGTTCCTCGGCACCCTGCCGAATCGACGAGATCGATCGAGCCCGCAGTTGCGGTCCTCGAATCCGTATCTGAAGATGACCAGATGCGCTCCTGCGCGGTTCCACCCCTTTAAGGACTTCCGTTTGGATCTCAAGTACTCGATGCTGCAGTTGCTCGGCAGCGAACGACTGTTCCCGGCACGCGAATCCGCGCGTGCCGCCCGCTCGTGGCTCGAGGGCGGCATTCGCCGGGCAGCGCTGTCGCTGACCCCGGGATCGAAGCATTCCGGCTTGCTCTCCATCGTCGTGCCGACGTACAACGTCGCCCCGTACCTCAAGGAGGCCGTCGGGTCGATCCAGCGGCAGACGTATCGCAACATCGAGGTCATCGTCATCGATGACGGCAGCACCGACGACAGCGGCCGCATCGCCAGGTCGATCGCCCGCCGCGACCCGCGGGTCCGACTCATCCGGCAGGAGAACCGAGGGCTCGGAGCCGCACGCAACGCGGGTGCACGCCTGGCACGCGGGGAGTTCATCGCCTTCATCGACAGCGACGACACCGTTGCGCGCCACTCGTTCCGCCCGGTCATCGACGCCATGCGCGAGTCGCATTCCGACATGTCCGTCTCGCCGTACCGACGCCTGGTGCGCAACCTCGAGCATCCGGCGGGTCCGTGGATCTACCGGGCGCACGAGACCGAGCGGCTCGGCATCCTGCTCTCCGATTTCCCCGAGATCCAGGTGAACGCGGTCGCCTGGAGCAAGGTCTATCGACGGGACTTCTGGGAGCGCAATGGATTCGCCTTTCCCGAGGGCGTCCTCTACGAGGACCAGGCCGTGTCGACCAAGGCCTACACGCTCGCCTCGGGCATCGACGTCCTCACCGAGCCGACGGTGAACTGGCGCGTCCGCGACGACGGCTCCTCGATCTCGCAGGCCGCGCTCGCGGTCCGAAATGCCGACGATCACCTGCTTGCCGCCTCGACATCGCTGAAGACCCTCGCCGATGCCGGGCTCGAAGAGGCCCGGCGCGTTCGTCTGACCCAGTTGCTCGCGAACGACTATTCGCACATGGTGCCGTTGCTCCCCGCCTCCACCGACGAGGAATGGCAGGCCTACGCCGACGCCGTGCGGTACTTCCTCGACGAGGCCGAACACTATCCGGGCATCTGGAAGCAGGTCTCGTCCCGCAACAAGGTGGCGTACGCGCTCGTCGCCGCCGGTCGGCGCGCCGACCTGGAAGGCTTCCTGCTCGAGGGCGGGTACCGTCTCGATGTGTACCCCACGCGGGTCGACGGCGATCGGGTGCTCGTGCAGTACCCGCAGCGGTCCCACCTGGTCGGCATCGACGACTCGACGCTCGAGCTCAGCGACTTCGAGACCCGCATCCGATCACGGGTCGACAGCGTGCAGTGGACCTCCGACACGGAGATCGAGATCCACGGATCCGCGGTCATCAGCGGCGTCGACCCGTCCGCCGACGAGGTCGGCATCCGGGCCGCACTCGTGTGCGAGGAGACGAGCGAACGCCTCCCGGTCACGATCGGGTTCGCACCGGACCCGCTCGACACCGTCGGGCTCTCGTCAGCGAACGTCGACGGCCGAAGCGCCCACTTCCGAGCGGTGATCGGTGTCGATGATCTCCCGGAGACCACCGCCGCGTATCACGTCGAGCTCACGCTGACCGTCGATGGCGTCGAGCGCTCGCGATGGCTTCACGACTATCGCAAGGGCAGCGAGAGCGAAGCCCGCCTGACCCGGGTCGGCGTGCTCGTCGACCTCATCTCGGATCGCCTGGACTTCCTGACGGTCCAGGTGCAATCGCCGGCGGTCCTTGTCGATTCGACGGTCGCGCGTCGCCGGGTCACGGTGGGCATCCGCGGCGAGGGCCTCGACGCCGTCGCCCTCGTCCGCACCGACGACCGGTTCACGGTCCCCTTGGCGGTCACCGCGCTCCAGCCGGATTCCAAGGGGGTCTGTCGTGCGACGATCACCGTCCCGGCCGAGCCGCCTGCCGCGCTGGGCGGGAGCTACACCCAACGGGTCTGGCAGATCGAGGCGCGAGGCGCAGACGGACGATGGGTCCCGGTCGCCGCTCCGACGGACGTGCCACTGCGCGGCGCCGCTCAGGCCTCGGACCAGGCACTGGCGCTCGAGCGGCGCGTCGGCGGGTTCCTCACCGTCGACCGCAAGGACATCGGCCGCGGCCGCCTCAGGTACCTGCCCGGTGCGGCGGCCCTGCTGGTGGAGCGCGTCCTGTGCGCCGACGTGATCGAGGTCGACATCGACCAGGAGGCGATCCGCGTCCGCGTCCGCGTCTCCGGACTGGAACGCGACAGTCTCAGCGTGCGCATGGAGAGCTCGAAGCACGTATTCGAAGCCGCGGTCCACGAAGTGGCAGACGGCGTGTTCGACGCGCGGTTCCCGCTCCAGGCCTCGACATGGGGACAGCCTTCGGCGCCGCTGCCGAGCGACAGCTACAAGATCAGCGTGGCGGATGCGCACGCGACCGTCAGCCCGACCGTCTCGGGCGACCTCTCGAAGGTCATGCCGCTGAGCAGTCTGCTCGAGCACGTTCGGCTCTGGATCCAGCTCACCGCCGACGGGCGCCTCGCCATCGACGTGTCGGCCCCGCTGGCCGGTGACGAGCGCGGCTCCTACAATGTCGCGCGCCACCGCGAAGCCGCTTCCGCGCTCACGGTGAACGAAACTCCCGGCGAGCGGGCGATCGTCTTCCGATGCCTCTACGGCGAAGTCGCGAACGACAGCGCCGCTGCGGTCCACGAAGAGCTCCGCCGGCGCAACAGCCCCCTCCGCCTGATCTGGTCCGTGAAGGATCATTCCGTCCGCATCCCCGATGGCGGTGAACGGGTCCTCGAGGAGTCTGCAGACCACTTCAGGGCGTTGGGCGAGTCGAAGTACGTCATGGTGAACGTGCACCAGCCCGACTGGTTCGAGAAGAAGCCGGGCCAGGTGCTCATCCAGACCTTCCACGGCTATCCGTTCAAGCTCGCCGGGCGACGCCATTGGGCTGCCAGCCGGCTGCAGCCCGCGCGCATCGCCTCGTTCGAGCAGCGCGCCCTCGACTGGGACTACCTGCTCTCACCCGCCCGCTACGCGACGCCGCTGCTCCAGGAGTTCCTGCCGGAGGACCGGCCATGGTCGGGCAAGATGCTCGAGCTGGGCTACCCGCGCAACGACGCGCTGCTCTCCCCCGAACGTCACGCCGTTCGGGCCGACGCCCGCCGGCGGCTCGGGGTTCCCGACGACCACACGGTCGTGCTGTACGCGCCGACGTATCGGGACTACCTGTCGATCGACGAGTTCCGGGCCCGCCCGATGGAGGATCTCGATCTCGACGCCATCGCGAAGGCGCTCGGGCCGAGCCACACCATCCTCGTGCGCGGGCACGTGATGAACTCCCGCGTCGGCTACAACGTCGTCGGGGCGAACCTGCTCGACGTGACCGACCACCCGTCGATCGTGGAGCTCTCGCTCGCATCCGACGTCGCGATCCTCGACTACTCGTCGCTGCGCTTCGACTACGCGCTCACCGGCAACCCGATGCTCTTCTTCGTTCCCGACCGGGATCGCTACTTCGAGAGTCGCGAACCGATGATCCCGTTCGAGGGCACGGCCCCCGGTCCGTGGCTCGAGACCACCGCGGAGGTCATCGCGGAGCTGCAGCGTCTCCCGAGCGTCCGGGCGAAGTACGAAGACCCGATCCGCCGGTTCCGCAGCGAGTTCATGGAACTCGACGACGGACACGCATCGGCCCGCTTCGTCGATGCGGTGTTCGCACCGCGCGGTGACGCATGAAACGGACCGCCCCCGCCGGTCGACGTAGACTTTCGAGGTTGCGCTATCTGAAGGAGAAATCTTGAGTTCCGACGTTCGAACGATCGCTGTCATCCTCGCCGGGGGTGTCGGTACCCGCGTCGGCCTCGGCATGCCGAAGCAATTGATCCGCATCGCGGGCAAGGCGATCGTCGAGCACACCCTCGAGGCCCTCCAGGAACATCCCGGGATCGACGAGATCATCGTGATGATGAACGCCGCGACGGTGCGTGAACTCGACTACCTCAAGGACGCCGAACGATTCCCCAAGCTCAGTTCGATCCTGCCCGGCGGCGACACCCGCAACGAGACGACGCAACTCGCCCTCGCGGCACTCGGTGACGACGACGACGTCAAGGTGCTCTTCCACGACGCGGTCCGCCCGTTCGTCGACGAGCGCATCATCAGCGAATGCATCGCCGCCCTCGACGACTACGACGCCGTCGACACGGCGATCCCGTCGGCCGACACCATCATCGAGATCGACGAGAACAACGTGATCACGGGCATCCCCGCGCGCTCGAAGCTTCGCCGCGGACAGACGCCGCAGGGCTTTCGGCTCGGCACCATCCGCCGGGCGTACGAGCTCGCGGCCGGCGACCCCGATTTCGCGGCGACCGATGACTGCGGTGTCGTCTTCGCGTACCTCCCCGACGTGCCGATCAAGGTCGTGCTCGGCACCCCCGAGAACATGAAGGTCACCGAACCGCTCGACATCCACATCGCCGACAAGATCTTCCAGCTCCAGTCAGCAGCGCTGAGCACCGGCGACCTCGACCAACTCGACCTCAGCGGGCGCTCGATCGTGGTCTTCGGCGGCTCGTACGGCATCGGCGCGAGCATCGCCGAACAGGCCCGTGCCGCGGGAGCCACCGTGCACAACTACAGCCGAACCACCACCGGCACCGACGTCACGTCGCGCACGCAGATCCGAGCAGCGCTGGCGGATGCCGCGAGCCACGGCCCGATCGACTACGTGGTGCTGACCGCAGGAGTGCTCTCCATCTCGCACCTCGTGGGCACCTCGAAGCGAGGACTCCGCCGCACGATCGAGGTGAACCTCATCGCCCCGGCGAAGGTCGCACAGGAATCCCACCGCTACCTCGCCGAGACCAAGGGCCAACTGCTCTTCTTCACCTCGAGCTCATACACCCGCGGCCGCGCCGGGTACAGCCTCTACTCCGCGACCAAGGCCGGCGTCGTCAACCTCACGCAGGCTCTCGCCGACGAATGGGCCGAGAGCGGCATCCGCGTCAACTGCCTGAACCCGCAGCGCACCAAGACACCCATGCGCACCGCCGCGTTCGGCGAAGAACCCGACGGCACCCTGCTCGACCCCGAAGCCGTCGCGCTCACCTCGCTACGCGTGCTCGAAGCCGACATCACGGGTCAGATCGTCGACGTGCGGGTCACCGGCCCGAAGGCCTGACCCGGAGTCGGGCCCGAGACTCCAAGCCGTCGCCCCGGCCGCCGCGACCTTCGGTCAGTCGCGCGGGCGAGACGTGCCGAGGTGCTCGACGACGAGGTCGTAGAGCTCGGCGATGCGGCGGGAGTCCTTGCGGAGCTCATCGATCTCGCCACGCAGTTCGAGCACGGCCGCCTCGAGGTCGGCGACCCGATCGGGCTCGGCGACGATCTCGGTCGCCTCGGTGCGGCGTGCGCCGACGGCCTTGCGGATGCGGGTCATGAGGGTCTTCTCCTGTCGTCGGTGCGGTGCGGCGGCCCGAATGCCCACCTGGACGATTCGGCGCGGGCCGACGGGCGTGCGGCGCACCGCCCGCCGAACCAGGATGTGTTCGAGGCCGAACGGCGCGAGTTCGTCCTGCAGCCACGACAGCGGCAGATGCCACGTGTCTGGTCGCAGGTGCTCGTACCTCGTGGAGACACGATCGGGGAACGACGCCACCACGGTTCCGGTGGCGCCGATCAGCGCGTGCACCAAGCGGAACACGTTCGCTCGGGAGTCCTTCGGCAGGTAGGCGAGCACGTCGCCGAGCAGCACGTTGAGGTCGCCCTGACCACCGTGACGCTCGATCAGCTCGAGCACGGCATGGCCGTCGGCCAAGTTGACGCGCTCGACACTGAAGCGGCTGGCGGATGACGCGCGTGCGGCTTCGACGGCGGTCGACGCGAAGTCGACGGCGGTGACGACCCGCCCGTGCTTCGCGAGCGCGCGCGACTGCGCGCCGATGCCCGCACCGAGGTCGAGCACCGCGTCGCCGCGGCGGGTGCGGCGCAGCATGAGGCGCACGTCGGCCTTGCCGCGCGCCGTCGGCCGCATACCGGCGGTGCGCGCCTGCGCCTCCCAGAAGTGGCGCGTGAAGTCGTAGGTGCCGAACCAGTTCTCGAAGCGGCGGCGCGTGGCGATGGGCGTCTCGAAGGAGAACGCCGGGTCTGGCACGCGCCAGCCCGGCCCGTAGCACGCCGCGAGCCAGGCCTCGGGGTCGGCGACGGAAGGGAACATGCGGCCGCCGAGTTCGATCTCGGTCAGCGGGAGCAGGGCCTCGACGGGGAGGTCGGCACGCACATGGATCGGCTGGCTGTAGACGCCGCGATCGTGGTAGCCGAAGAACACGTCGACATGCGCGCTGATGCCGGATTCGGTCTGCGCGAGCATCACCTGCAGGTGCGCATCGCTGTGGCGGATGATCTGGTGACCGTGTGCGGCGAGCAGTCGCTCGACCCGATACGACGCGATCGAGACGTCGGTCGGGGTCGCCTCGCCGAGATAGAGGAGGAGGTCCGCGTCGTCGTCGCGGTCGAGGATCGTGCCGACCCGCACAGCTCCGAGCAGCGTGCCCCCGGTGATCGCGACGGTGTATCCGCCGTCGCGCAGTTCCGCGATGACGCGCTCTGCTCCGTCGAGCAGCACGCGGTGGAGTTCCAGGTTGGCGACGCTGACCAGCTTGCCCCACTTGTCGACGATCGTCCCCGATGCGGCGAGGCTCCGCAGGCTCCGGACGGAGCGACCCGACTGGAGGCGGTACGGTCCTGCGGCGATCGCAGAGCCGTCGGCGGCCACCCGAACGGTGACCGCGCCGGTGCCGCGGAGGTACGGGCCGAGTGCACGCGGCCACTCGAGGCGGTGCTCGTCCGCGATCGGCTCGGGCAGGTACTCGGACCAGAGCCTGGCCCCGTCGATCTCGATGTCGATGGCGACACCTGCGTCGCTCGAACCGGCCGACCACACGATGCCGGCCTTGCTCACCCGTGCCTCGGGAATGCTCGCGCTTGCTTCAGCGGCTCGGTTCACGGCCTCACCAGCTCCTCGAATGGACACTCGGGTCATTCTACGGCGGGATCCGTCGCACCGGCTTGCGCGGTCGTCACCGGCCGGCGACACGGCACGCGATAGCCTTGAGCGCATGAGCCCGGATCGCCGACACGCCCTCGCGGGCGGGTACGCGACGTTCGTGCTGTTCACCGCGTTCGCCGGGCAGTTCTGGCGCAACCTGCTGGGCTGGTGGGGCTTCGGCGCCGCGGTCGCGATCGTCGTCGTGGGCGGCATCCTGCTCATCGTCGACACCCGTCCGACGTGGACCTGGCGGCGCGTGCCCAAGTCGACGTTCGCGTTCCTGCTCATCGCGGCGCTGTCGCTCGCGTGGTCGTTCTACCCCGGTGCGACCGCGCTCGGACTCGCGATCAGCTTCGTCACGACCTTCGCCGCCGTCGCCCTCGTGCTCTGCCTGCCCTGGCCGCGCATCGTCGCCTCGCTCGCGTCGGCGATCAAGTGGATCCTCGCGCTCTCGATCGCGTTCGAGCTCTGGGTCGCGATCTTCATCCGCGAGCCGCTGCTGCCGAACTTCCCCGACTTCGAGGTCACCGGCGAGAAACTGCCGATGGCCTTCTACTGGTCGCGCGGCCTGCTCTTCCAGGGCGGCCCCGTCGAGGGCATCGTCGCAAGCCGCAACCTGCTCGGCATGATCGCCCTCATCGGCCTCATCGTGTTCGGCTGCCTGCTCGCGGCGGGCAGCATGCGCCGCGGCCCCGGCATCGGCTGGCTCGTGACGGCCGGCCTCGTCTTCGTACTGACCCGCTCCTCCACCGTCATCCTCGTCGCGGTCGTGGTGGCCGTTGCCCTCGGGTTCGCGCTCTGGACGCGCCGGGTCGGAGCCGAGCGCCGCAGACACGTCTACATCACGGCGGCGGCCGTGCTCGCGGCATCCGTCGCTCTGCTCGCGTTCGCCTGGGGGTGGCTGCTCTCGCTCTTCGGCAAGAGCGAAGACCTCACGGGCCGCACCGACATCTGGAACGCCGTCATCGACCTGGCGCAGCAGCGGCCCGTGGCCGGGTGGGGTTGGGTCGGCTACTGGGTGCCGTGGGTCGAGCCGTTCAACGGCCTCGCGGTGCGCAAGGGCGTCATGTACCTGCAGGCGCACAACGCGTGGCTCGACATGTGGATGCAGCTCGGCGTCATCGGCATCATCGCGTTCGCCTCCATCGTCATCGGCGCACTCTGGCGTTCGTGGTTCCTCGCCGTCGATCAGCCGCGGGATGTCGCGGGGCGGCCGATCCCGTACTCGGCGGCCTCGCTGCTGCCGCTGCTCGTGCTCGTCGCGCTGCTCGGCCAGAGCCTCGCCGAGAGCCGCATCCTCATCGAGGCCGGGTGGCTGCTGCTCATCGCGATCGCGTGGTCGACCAAGCGCCGGCAGTGGTCGAACGACCCGTTGCCCGCCCAGCCGCGACCCGCGCGCTCGAGCGCCGTGGCGCTGGACGCGCCGCCGGCCTCCGCGACACCGCCCGCTTCCGCGACTCCGCCCGCCGACGCATGACCGACTCGCCCGTGCTCACGCAGTTGCGCGAGTTCGCCGGATCCGCGCGATTCGCCCAGGCCCTCTCGGTGGCGGCCATCGGCACGGCGTTCACGACGCATCTCATCCGCAGCCTCATCGGCTGGCCGGGCCTGCTCGCGATGCTCGGCGTGCTGCTCGTGCTCTGCGCGCTCTCGCTCGTCGCCCGCTGGCGGGCGGTCGAGTGGTACGGCATCCTGCCGCTCACGATCCTCGTGTTCGTCGGGTGGTGCGCGGCCTCCGTGCTGTGGAGCGACGACTGGGTCATGAGTCTCGTGCGGGTCGCCTACCTCGTGCTGTTCGCCGTCCTCGGCGTCTACGTCGCCCTCATGCGCGACACGATCCAGATCGTCCGGGCGTTCGGCGGCGTCGCCCGGGTGCTCCTCGGGGCATCGCTGCTCATCGAGGTCGTGTCGGGCATCCTCATCGACACGCCCATCCCGCTCATCGGCGTACAGGGCGACATCGCCCTGCTCGGACCCATCCAGGGCATCTTCGGCTCGCGCAACCTGCTCGGCTTCATCGCGGTCATCGGACTGCTGACGTTCGTCGTCGAGTGGCGCACGCACATCCTCTCGAGGGGCCGATCGATCGCCTCGATCGTGCTGGCCGCCGTCTGCATCGTGTTCTCGGGCTCCCCCACCGCGTGGATCGCGCTCGCGGTCGCGCTCGTCGCGCTGGCGGCGATCTACGGGCTGCGCCGTGTGGCCCCCGCGACACGCTGGCGGTGGCAGATCGGGCTACTCGCCACCGCCGTCGCGGTGCTCGTCACGGTGTGGCTCTTCCGCCTCCGCATCATCGAGTTGCTCGACGCGCGGGCGGAGTTCGACGTGCGGCTCGACCTGTGGCGCGAGGCATCCCGTTACCTCGCACTGAACCCGCTGCAGGGCTGGGGTTGGGTGGGATCCTGGCCCGATGCCCGCCCCTACGTCTGGATCGAGGCCGCCATCGGCCGGCCGCAGGCCTCCGCACTGAGCGCCTACGTCGACGTGTACTTCCAGGTCGGGGTCATCGGCGTGCTGCTCTTCGCCGGGCTCATCGGCGTCGCCCTCGTGCGCGCCTGGCTGCTCGCGACCGGCCGACGCAGCGTCGTCTACCTGTGGCCGGCCCTCATGCTCGTCATCATCGCCGTGACGAGCTTCGCCGAGAGCTTCGCCATCGTCGAGGGCGGCTGGATGCTGCTCGTGGTCTGCGCCGTGAAGTCCGCGAGGGACATGAGTTGGCGTGACGCGATGGCGGCTGCCCGCGTAGGCTGAGCACGAGCCGGCTTCGGCTCGACCGGAACCCGAGACACCCGGCGCGGGCCGATCGCCTGTCACGTTCGCGTCGAACGAAAGGCATCCGTGCGCAGTGCTCTCATCGGCCACACCGGCTTCGTCGGCTCGAACGTGGCGTCACGGCACGCATTCGACGCGGTCTACAACACGAGCAACATCGACGAGATCGAGGGCGAATCGTTCGACCTCGTCGTGACCGCGGGCAACCGGGCGGACTCCCACCGCATCAACCGCGAAGGCGAGCACGACCTGGCCGAGGTCGAGGGGCTCGCCGATCGGCTCGGCCGGGTCGAGATCGGCAGGCTGGTCGTCATCTCGACGGTCTGCGTCTACCCGGGCGGCTCGAGCCCGAGCGAGTCGACGCCGACCGACCCTTCGGGTCTGACGCCGTACGGAGCGAACCGCCTGCACCAGGAGCGCCGGCTCGTCGCCGAGCACGACACGCTCGTCATGCGGCTTCCGCAGCTCTACGGCGACGGCCTGAAGAAGGGCATCGTGCACGACCTCGCCAACGACTACCGCGTCGAGTTCATCCGGCCCGAAGCCGAGTTCCAGTACTACGACGTCCGCCGCCTCTGGAGCGACATCGGCGTCGCGCTCGACGCGGGACTCGATGCGGTGAACCTCGCGACCCCCCCGCTGCGAAACCGAGACGTCGCCGAGCAGGCGTTCGGCATCGACGTGTCGGCCAACGACCCCGGCCCGCCCGACCCGTTCGCCGCGATGTACACGCGCGACATGCGCACCGAGCACGCGCATCTGTTCGGAGCCTCCGGGCACTACCTGCTCGATGCCGAGGCCGAGCTCGACGGCATCCGCAGCTTCGCGGCGCAACTGCGAAGGGCCCGCTGATGCACGGCGATGACCGGGTCTCGGCGATCGTCACCTGCGCCGGCAAGGGCACCAGGTTCGGTTCGAACAAGCTCCTGGCCACGATCGACGGCGTGACGGTGATCGAGCGCACCGTCAGGGCGATCATGACGCCGATCGTCGACGAAGTCGTGGTCGCGGTGAGTCGGGAGCACGAACCCGAGTACCGTCGCATCCTCGTCGAGACGGCCCGACTGGATGTCGTGCTCGTCGAGGGCGGCGCCGAGCGCCACCTCTCCGCGATGCGCGGACTCGCCGCGACGACCGGAGACATCGTGCTGACCCACGACGGGGTACGTCCGTTCCCGACGCCCGATCTCATCGATCAGGTGGTGGCGGCTGCTGCCGAGCACGGCGCGGCGATGCTCGGCCTGCCGAGCACGGTGCAGGTGAAGCTCGTCAACGACGACGGCTTCATCGACGGGTCGCTCGATCGCGCGCGCTCGTGGCTCGGCCAGACACCGCAGGCGTTCCGCCGACACCTGCTCGAAGCGGCCTATTCCGCTGCCGTCGAGTCCGACTACGACCGCGTGAGCGACGACGCCGACCTCGTGGCCGAGTTCTGCGGCACGTCCGTGCGCATCGTCGAAGGTCACGTGAACAACATCAAGATCACGACGCCGCAAGACCTCGGCACCGCCCGGCTCATCGCCGAGCACCTGGTCGGATCCGACTGACCGGTCATGATGCACGAACCCCGCAGCGGCCCCGAGGAGGGCGGGCGCACGCCCGAGGTCAGCGTCGTCGTGGCGACGTACTCCCCCGGCGACGGGCTCGACCGCCTCGTGCGCTCGCTCGATGCCCAGACGTTGCCGGCCGACCGGTTCGAGGTGATCTTCGTCGACGACGGGTCGCCCGACCACACGGTCGAGCGGTTGCAGCGCATCGCCTCGACACGGCCGAACGTACGGGTCCAACGCATCGAGAACTCGGGCTGGGCCTCCCGACCGCGCAATGTCGGAACCGACCTCGCCGTCGGCGAGTACGTGCTCTACCTGGACCACGACGACGAGCTCTACCCCGACGCCCTGCGCGCCGCCGCCTCGTACGCCCGTGACCACGGCGCCGATGTGCTGAACGGCAAGGAGGCCCGCACGCAGGACGCCGGCTGGGCGCTCGACACGTACCGAGCCGACTCCGCGCAAGACGTCGGCAGGCTCGACGCGCATCCGCTCGTGCCGATGAACCCCCACAAGCTCTACCGCACGGCGTTCCTGCGCGAGCACGGCATCCGCTTCCCGGAGGGGCGCCGCGTGCTCTGGGAGGACATCGTCTTCAACGTGCAGGTCGCGGCGCATGCGAGCACCATCGCGACGCTCTCATCGGTGCCCTTCTACCACTGGGTGCAGACGGGCGGCAGCGGGTCGAGCACGTTCCGTCGCTCGGACCCGGACTGGTGGCGGCATCTCGAGCGGGTACTCGACGCCATCGTCGAGCAGCTCGGCCACGACACGCTGCAGGGCACGCAGCTCCGGCGTCACCAGTACCGCAGCCGCATTCTCGGATCGTTCGGGCCGGAGTTCCTGAAGCGGCCGCAGAGCGAACGCGAGCTGATCGAGCAGCGCGCGCGAGCCCTCCAGGCCCGGTTCGCCGATGCCGACGACGACCGCGCCCTCGACCGTGGCGCGCGACTCGTCGCCGCCGCCCTGCGTTCCGGCGACGCCGACGTGCTCGCCCTCGCGGCCTCCACGGCCGGAACCGACCGGTTCGCCGTCCCGGTCCTCGACCGGGCGCACTGGAACGACGGGCGCCTCGTGCTGCACGTGACCGGCGACACCGTTCCGAGGCTCCCGGGCGGCGGCACCTTCCGCCTCGAGGGCGAACGCGTGCTCGCGGCATCCGCAGACCTCCTGTCGGCGCTCGACCGTCTCGATCACGAGGGTGAGGTCGAGAGCGAGGTCGAGATCGACGGCGAGGTCGACGGCGAGGCATCCGAACTCGATGCGGACGTCGCCTCCGAGCTCGACGCCACGACCGCGACGTTCACCGTGCGGGGGCGCACGTCGCGCATCGGGTGGGCCGTGCCGAGCACGATCACCGACCGCGCGCTCGTGCCGACGCCCGACGGCGCCGAGGCGCGCTTCACGTTCGGCGTCGACGGCGAACTCGATGCGCGGGCGACCGCGATGCCCGCGCTCGACGACCAGGTCTGGGATGTCTTCCTCCGCATCGATCGCGTCGGCCGACTCCAGCATCCGCGCGTGCGCTCGACGGCCGGCGCGTTGCCCGCGCTCGTCGACGGGCGCACGGCCGTCGCCTACACGAACCGCGACGGTCATCTCAGCGTCGATCTCGGCGGGCACGTCGCCTCGATCTTCGACGGCGCCACACCGGCCTCGGTTCGCATGACCACGACGACGGCCGGCGGGGTCACCGTGACCCTGAGCCTGCCGGGGGTCCCGGTCAGCGGCGACGCCGGGGGGCGCGGCTGGATCCTCCTGTCCTATCGGCGTGCCGGCCTGCCGTCACGACTCAGGGGCGTCGCACGACTCCTCCTCCGCAAGGAGCACCCGCCCGTGCGATTCCCGGTGCGCTTCTCCGCCGCGGAGGCATCGGACCGGGCGGCAGGCCCGGGTCGCGGCACGCCGGGTGTCACCGCCGCCCTCGAGCTGCCCGGGCCCGGGAGGTATCACTGGAGGCCGTCGGAACGGGGCACCGACCTGCCCGCGTGGAGCCTCCATGCTCGAGCGGATGCCGCGGAGCTGGTGATCGCCCGTGCCTGAATCCCCGACCGCGCCACGGCTCTTCGTCACCGTCGTGATCCCGACCTATCGGCCGGGACCCGGGTTCGAACGGCTGCTCGCCTCGCTGCGCGCGCAGACGCTGCCGTCCGACCGGTTCGAGGTGCTCGTCATCGACGACGGATCTCCCGCTTCCGAAGCCGCCGACATCGCGGGGCGCGTGCGCGACCATCCGAACGCGCGATTCCACCGCATCGAGCATTCCGGCTGGCCCAGCCGGCCTCGCAACGTCGGCATCGATCTCGCCCGTGGCGAGTACGTGCTCTTCGCCGACCACGACGACGAGCTCTACCCCCGCTCCCTCGAGACGGCGGTCAGCACCCTCGAACGCACCGGTGTCGACGTCTTCGCGGGCAAGGAGGCTCGCACCGATCAGGCGAAGTGGGCGCTCGACGCCTTCGACGGCGACCACGACGACGCGACGCAGCGCCGGGGCGTCCATCCGCTCATCCCGACCAACCCGCACAAGCTCTACCGCACCTCGCTCCTGCGGCAGTTCGGCATCCGGTTCCCCGAGGGTGGCCGACAGCTCTGGGAGGACGTCAGCTTCAACATCGACGTCGCCCGTCATATGCACGGCGTCAGCATCCGCTCCGACGAGCCGTTCTATCACTGGGTTCGCGCCGGGCACACGACATCGACCGGCTTCGGTCGCGACCTCGACGAATGGTGGAGCGCCCTCGAACGCGTCGTGCGCCACATCGACACGGCGTTGGGCGCGCCCGAGCACCGTGATCAGCACGACCGGCTGCTGCTGCACCAGTTCCGCGAACGGGTGCTGCCCGCGGTCGGTCCCGGCCTGCTCCGACGCCCGCTCGAAGACCGCGCCCTGGTGCTCACCCGCTCCCGCGCCCTGGTCGACGAGTTCCTCGACCCGCGACTGCAGGCCCGCCTCACGCGTCACCTCGCGGCGAGGGCCCGCCTGCTCCGGCTCGGGAGGGTCGACCTCGTCCAGACGCTCGCCGGGTTCGACGACGACATCGTGGGCGTCACCTTCGCGCTCGGCGCCCGCGAAGAAGGCGATGCCATCAGGCTCGAGACCAAGACGCTCTGGACGGCGAACCACGGCGGGTTCCTCGATCTCGCCGTCGAGGACGGCCGCGTGCGGCGCGCCCTGCCTGCGCCGATCGCCGATGCACTCGGACCCGAGCTGCTCGACCTCGACGCCGACATCGCAGCTGCGACGACGCGCATCGGCCTCCGATCACGCGAGACGAAGATGACCTGGCTCGTGCCGACCGCGACCACGGTGACCGTCGATGATCAGCCCGGCTATCCCGACGTCACCGCCACGTCGATCGCCGTGCTCACGCCCGGGACACTGCGGCACGGGCGGCCGATGTCACGGGGGCGATGGGACTTCAATGCGAGGAACGAGCTCTTCGGAGTGGTCAACCAACGGGCGTTGCGGGCGGTCGGCCGCTTCGATCCCAACCCGGAGGGGCGGCGCCTGCACGTCTACGCGAACATCCACGCGAACCTGAGCCTGCACGTGCGCTGACCGATCACCGAGGCGCGTCCGGCACCGGCTTGGCGCGCAGTGGCATGTCCTCCTGGAGTCGTGCGAAGACCAGGTCGTAGAGCTCGACGACCCGACGGTTGTCGCGGCGCACCTCGTTGAGCTCGGCGCGGAGCTCGCGTACCTCGGTCTCGTACGAGATCATGCGTTCGAGCATCGAGTCGTTCGCCAGGTCGACCGTGGAGAGCACCTGGAGGTTGTGGTAGGTGCGGGGCATCACTCGTGCGGCGATGCTGCCGAGCATTCGCTTCATGCTGAATCGTCCTCTCTCGTCGACGGTACGGTCTGGGCTGCAGCCACCGGGCGGATCACGAAGGCGATCACATCCCGGATGCCGTGCGGCGTGTGGCGCCTGGTCATCGCTCCGAACTCGACCTGGAGCGCATGCTTGGAGAGCTCCGTGCGGAACCACTCCTCGGGATAGTGCCAGCTCGTCGGGTCACCGCGACGATAGTCGGACGGGAGGACGGTCGGCACGGTGCCGGTCGCCACCGCGCCGCCCCGGAGCACGAGTTCGAGCAGGTGGAAGAGCGAGTGCCGGTTGGTCTTCGTCAGCCCGTGGAGCACATCCTCGATGCGGACGTACCAGACGTCTCCGGAAGCCAGGAGGCGGGCGCCGAGGGAGAGCAGGTCGCGTCGGTCGTTGAGATTCACGTACGCGAACCGCGCCCCCGACGCCGCATGCGCAGCGGCGATCGAAAGCGCCTCGTGGCTGAAGTCGATGCCGATCACCTCATGGCCCGCTTCGGCGATCAGATTGGTCGCCTCGCCGGTGCCGCAGCCGACGTCGAGCACGTGCGCATCGGCAGGCAGCGCGTCCGCCCAGGCCCTGACCGCCTCGCGATCGAAGCGGTCGGCGTCGGCCCTGACCCGACCGCCGAGCGAGAGGTAGTGCTTCTCCCAGAATACCCGACCTCGATTGAACACGCCGAAGCTGTTCTCGAAGCGGCGACTGGTCCACCGCGAGGTCTCGAACACGAACGACGGATCGGGCACCGGCCAGTTCGGGCCGTAGGCGTATTCGAGCCAGGCCTCTGGGCGGGCCGGCGCCGGGAGCACGACCCCGTCGACTTCCACCCGCTGCACCGGCAGCAGGTCTTCGCGCACGACCTCGGGGCCGCGCAGGGCGAAGGGCTGGCAGTAGAGGCCGTCACGGAAGTACCCCGTGAAGATGTCCACGTAGTGCTCGACGTGGCCGGCCGCGTCGAAGAAGTCGACCTCGACATGGGTGAGGCTGTGCCGCACCACGGTGTACCCGGCAGCCTCGAGCAGCCGCTGCATGCGGAAGCCGTCGAGGCCGATGTCGGCCGGATTCGAGTGCTCGCTGAGGAACGCGAGGTCGACGTCGTCGTCGTGGGCCATGAGTCCGCCGCTGCGCATGTACCCGAGCAGGCTGCCTCCGACGATGTACACGTCGAAGTCCCCGGCCTCGAGCACCTCGACGATGCGGCGCGAGTTCTGCAGCAGCCGCTCGCGCAGCGCCACGTCGCCGTCCTCGAACACCGGCCCGAGACGGTCCCACTTGTTCATCGCGAGCGGGCGACCGACGGAGTCCCGGAGCTCGATGCGATCATGCGATCGCCCGAAGCGGAGATCCACCGAGCCGAGTTCTCGGCCGGTGGCCGCGTCGTGCAGGGTCATCGTGGTGCGACCGACGAGGTGGGGACGCAGTGCACTCGGCCAGCGCAGGCGCCCCGCGGTGATGGATCCCGTGGCGACCGACCACACGCGACGTCCGTCGAAGTGCACGTCCACCGCGTTGATCCCGTCGAACCAGCTCGGTTCGAGGTTCACCGCGGTGCGGGAGGTCATTTCGCGTTCATCGCCTCGACGGCCTCGTTGATCGGGCCGTCGAACACCTTCCTGCCCCGCTTGATGACGACGCCGCGCTCGCAGAGCTCCTTCACCATGGCCATGTTGTGGCTGACGATGAGCATCGTCTTGCCGGCCTGGGCGAGCTCGTTGATCTTCTCGGTGCACTTCTTTCGGAACGGCGCGTCGCCGACCGAGAGGATCTCGTCGACGAGCAGCACGTCGAGTTCGACGTGGATCGCGACCGAGAAGGCCAGGCGCAGGAACATGCCCGACGAGTAGTGCTTGACCTCTTGGTCGATGAACTCGCCGATCTCGGAGAACTCGACGATCGCGTCGAATCGCTCGTCGATCTCGGCCTTGTTCATGCCGAGGATGGCGGCGTTGAGGTAGACGTTCTCACGGCCGGAGAGCTCGGGGTGGAATCCGGCGCCGACCTCGATGAGGCCCGCGACGCGCCCGCGCGTCAGAACACGGCCGGCATCGGGTTCGAGCACGCCGGAGACGAGCTTCAGCAGCGTCGACTTGCCCGACCCGTTGAACCCGAGGATGGCGACCGACTCGCCCTCGGCGACCGTGAAGCTCACGTCATCGAGCGCGTTGTACGGCGTGGCGCCGACCTTCTTGCGCTGGATGCGCGAGATGAACGCCTCCTTCATGGAGTGCGTGTGCCGGATCTGGAATGTCTTGCGCACGCCCTCGACGATGATGCTCGGGCGCTTCTGCGTCAATGTCTCGCTCATAGGTCTTGTGCGAAGCTCCGTTCGAACCGGCGGAACACGAGCTGCCCGATCACGATCAGGACCGCGCAGATGCCGAGAGAGATGAAGATGTTGCTGACGATCCCCGGGGAGAGCGTCTCGGACGCACCGCTCGTGGTCGGCGCCCAGAACGCGTAGTGGAAGAGCTCGACCGCGGTGGTGAGCGGGTTCAGCATGTAGACGCTCAGGAACCACGTTCCCTTCAGCGCCTCCTCGACCATCGCGATCGTGTAGAGCACCGGTGAAGCCCAGGTGGAGAGCATCCGGATGATCTCGACGAAGTTCTGCGCATCGCGGTAGCGCACGTTGAGGGCCCCGAACAGCAGGCCCAGGCCGAGGCTGATCATGAGCACGATGACCAGCCCGATGACGAAGGCCGCGAGCGAGAGGAACGTCGGGGTCCACCCGACGAGGATGCACGCGAGGAGGAGGATCGCGACCTGAGGCAGGAAGTGGATCAGGGCGATGATGATCGTCGAGATCGGGAAGAGCTCTCGGGGCAGGTAGATCTTGCGCACGAGCGCCCGGTTGTCGACGATCGAATGCGTCGCGTTGCCGAAGGCCTCGTTGAAGAGGTTGATGGCCACCACACCGGCGAAGAGGTAGATGGCGAAGTTCTCGACGTCCCGGTGGAACTGCAGCACCACGCCCATGACGAAGTAGTAGATGAAGAACTGCGCCGCGGGCTTCACGTACGACCAGGTCCACCCGAGCACCGAGTTGCGGTAGCGCGTGGCGGTGCCCTTGCGGATCAGCAACCGCAGCAGATAGCCGTGATTGAAGACGTCGAGGATGCCGCGACCGCGACCGGGGGTCTGGAACCCCGTCAAATCGACAGATGTCATGTGATCGTGATCTCCGAATGTGAAAAAGGCTTCGATTGCTCCGAAGCCCCACGGCATACTAGCCGAGAAACCTTACCGCCCGACCACAGCTCACGGCCGGTCGCAGAGCCGCCTCCAAGGCGCGATGCCGGGCCTTCCGCCCGCGTTCACCCCTTGGGCATCCCGGCGATCGTGCGGGTGTCGATGCCCAGCACGGTCGCCCCTGTCGGCACGATTCCCTTCGCGACCACGACGAGCCGGCCCGCCGTCGGCCGGTAGACGATGCCGGTCGAGGCATCCTTCAGGTAGAGGTCCTTGCGGATATCGGCTCCGGTGAGCTTCAGCGTCTTGCACGCGGCATCCGACAGGCCCGTGACGGCGAAGCCCGCGACCAGTTCGGGCGTGGCGCGATTGAGCACGCCGGCGGATGCCACGTACGCCTGGCCGCCGCACTGCACGAAGATGCCGAGGGGCGGCGTCTCCGTCTTCAGGAGCGCGGGCTCGGCCGGATGCACGATCGAGTACCGGCCGGCGATGCCGAGATCCGCGGCGACACCCCAGTTCGGCAGCGCGTGCTTGGCCGTGCCGTCGACGAACACCACGGCCGACGAGTTGGATCCCCTGATGAGCGTTCCCGGCGCCGGTGCCTTGCCGCGTGCCGGGAGCGCGGACAGCGCGCCGGCGGGCACCTTCAACGGCGTCGGCGCGACTCCCGCGTTCGCCTCCTTCATCGCGGCCGAGGAGATGGGCGCGAACCCGCCCGCGACCGCCACCCGGAAGTTCGAGCCCGACGCGAGGAAGAGCGGCCCGCCGATGGCCGGCGTGCGTACCGGGATCTTGGCGCAGATCGACGCGTGCAGCGTCGTGAACGGGTTCGCCGCGAGGGCGACCACGCCGACGTTCTGGCGCTGCCCGCCGGTGACGGCGAAGACATCGGTCGACCCGCACTTCGAGAAGGTCCCGAGCGGTTGCGCGGCATCGATGTAGCCGTCGCGCCTCGCGGCGGGCAGCATCAGGACCTTGCGAGGCACCCGGTACTCGTCGGCGAGCGCGAGGTCGGGCACATGCACGAGCTGCCAGCCGTTGACGAGATACGCCTTGGCATCTCCCGAGAACCCGACGAGCGTGCCGATGTCGATGGCGGCGCCACCGGTCGGCGTCTTGGCGAGGGTCGTCGGTGCGACCTTCACGATCGTCGGCCACGTGCCGTAGTTCTGCGCGGTGAGCTGTGCCGGCGACGTTATGTGCCGCAGCTTCCCGTATCGCACCAGGTAGACCTCGGGCTTGCCGTTCGCCTGCAGGAAGAGCGGGCCCTTGACCACCGAGGCCGACTTCTTCAGCAGCTTGCACGTCTCCCCGGCGAGCGGCGCCGCCTTGAGTCCGCCCGCGCCGCCCTTGAGCTGCACGAACGCCCCGCTCGACGCCGCGTACACGGTCGAATCGCACGACACGATGAGCCCCACGTCGCCGGCGGTCTTGTACCCGGCGATCACGGCGTCGTCGACCGCCACGGCGGTCTTGGCGAGTCCGTACTCGCCGGCATACGTCCAGTCGCGCAGGTTCTGCACGCGGTCGCGACCGTCGACGTAGAAGACGTTCCCGGTCGTCTTGGACTTGATGTAGGAATGCGGGGCGGCGAGCGTGCGCCCGTTCTTGTACGTGCCGAGCAGCGACGCCGAGATGCGGGCGAGGAACGGCGCCTTGCCGCCGTTGAACGCCGCCGGCGCACCGCCGACGAGCTTCATCGCCGTCGGCCGTTCGAGCATGCGGGCGACCCCGTCGGGACCCGTTCCGAACTTCGTCATCGCGCTCCCGGCCTTGAACCGCGTGAAGATGGCATCGGTGACGTCCAGGTATCCGTCGCTGCAGTTCGATCCCCAGGCGACCACGAGCGTGCAGTTCGAGAACCAGTGGGTCGTGCCGTCCTGGATCAACGCGAGCTCCCCCGACTTCGTGTTCCTCACGAAGAGCGTGGCCGTGCGGCCGGTCGGGATCGAGTTCAGGTACGCCTGGCTGACGACGATGCGGGTGCCCAGCCCGCGCTGGAACTCGGCGTAGTCGGCCGCGGTCGTGATGTGGTGCTTCACCCCGGCCGAGACGAGGTACACCTCGGGGGTGGTCTCCCCCTTGATGAGCACGGGCTCGGTGCCGTGCGTGCTCGCGAACCAGTCGGTGAAGATCCGCCAGAAGTTGCGGTTGCCGTACGACGAGCAGCCGTCGCCGGTGCCGTAGAGGTTCGCGAGCGCGGCCGCGTTCGGGCGGTACGGCGTGTACAGGTAGAGCCCGGCGGTCGCCTGGTTCCTGATGTAGACGCTCGACGAGCCGCAGGCCGCGTTCGGATGCCACAGGATCGTGTTCCATCGGCCGGCGACGTAGTTGCGGTCCGGCCGTGCACGGTACTTCTTGAACTGCCACGCGGCGTTGTACACCTGGTTGAAGAAGCCGTAGTAGTTCGCGTCGCAATCGGCCGTGTCGGGGCATCCGTAGCCCGTGGCCGAACGGTACTGCCTCGCGACCGGCCACGTGTCGCTCACCAGGCCCTGCTCCTTCTCGAGCAGCACGATGATCACGCGCGGGTTGATGCCGCAGGCCTTGGCGACGCGCACGATGATCGAGGCAGCGGTCTCGTTGGACGTGGCGCCCATCGCCGCGCACCCCTCCGACCGGGCCGGCTGCGCAGCCGTGCTCTGCCGGTAGGACTTGAGGCAGGTGTACCCAGACCGGCACGACGGTACGCGCGCGTTCAGGAAGGTCTGCACCTGCGAGGCGTTCATCGTGCTGCTGTCGTAGAACACGCCGTCGCTGATGATGTCGCCCGGGTCGAAGTCCGCGCCGGATGCTGCCACCGCCGGCTGCGAACCCATCTCGGAGACGGCCGGCAGTGCCACGAGCAGACCGATCAGCAGGCTCAGCGAAGCGAGGATCCCCGCCAGACGGTTCCACCCCATTGCACAACCCCCGTTGCGACCATCGCACCCCCCATATGGGCGACGGCTCCTGCCATGCTACGGCCAGAGAGCACCCCGGCGCGAGGATGAGCTTGGTCGCCGCGAGGATGAGGGGTCGCCGCACGTCCCGGATAGACTGTGCGGGGCCCATCCGAACCGACGGCGATCTCGGTGTCACCGGCGCGGATGCGGGCACGAATCTCCGCCCCCACCAGACCGATTCCGGAGCACCGACATCATGCAAGGCAACGTCCTGATCACCGGCGGCGCCGGCTTCATCGGAAGCCGCCTCGCGCGCCGCTTCGTCGACGAGGGCTACCGGGTGACCGTGCTCGACAGCCTCATCCCGCAGGTGCACGGCGACGACCCCGACACCACCTCGCCGCTGCTCGCGTCGATCCGCGACATCGCGACCGTGATCCGCGGCACCGTCACGAATCCCGACGACGTCGCGCGGGCACTCGTCGACCAGGACATCATCGTGCACCTCGCCGCCGAGACCGGCACCGGCCAGTCGATGTACGAGATCGACCGGTACGTCGAGGCGAACGTCGGCGGCACCGCGAAGATCCTCGACGCGCTCGCGAACGGGCCGCACCACGTGCGGCGCATGGTCGTGGCCTCGTCGCGCTCGATCTACGGCGAGGGCGCGTACCGCACGCCCGAGGGCGACCTCGTCTACCCGTCGCACCGCGACGACGCCGCGATGGCCGCCGGCGACTTCGACGTGCACGAGCCCGGCGTCGACGGGCCGCTCGAACTCGTCGCGACGACGGAGGCCGCGACGATCCATCCGTCGTCCGTCTACGGCATCACCAAGCACGTGCAGGAATCGCTCATCATGACCGTGGCGCCCACGATCGGCATCGAGCCGGTCGCCCTGCGCTACCAGAACGTGTACGGCCCCGGGCAGTCGCTGAAGAACCCGTACACGGGCATCCTCTCGATCTTCTCGACGCTGATCCGTCAGGGCAAGGCGATCAACATCTTCGAAGACGGCGAAGAGAGCCGCGACTTCGTCTACATCGACGACATCGTGAACGCCACCTTCCTCGCGTCGACCGTGCCCGACGCCGCCGCGCGCATCATCAACGTCGGCAGCGGCGTCGCGACGACCGTCTCCGAGGTCGTCGCCGCGCTCTTCGACGCCTTCGGCACCGAGGTGCCGACCACCGTCTCGGGCAACTACCGGCTCGGAGACATCCGTCACAACTATGCCGACACGACGCTGCTCACCGAGGTGCTCGGCATCGAGGCGACCGTCGACTTCCGCGAGGGCGTCCGGCGCTTCGTCGAGTGGGTGCTCACCGAGCCGGTCGAGGGCGACAACTACCAGCGTTCGCTCGACGAGATGGCCGCCAGGAACCTCCTGAAGTGAGCGTTCCCCGACTGCTCACCGGGAATCCGTTCCCCGCGCGGGCCAACAGCCTCAACCTGTTCCGGCTCGTGCTGGCCGCGCTCGTGCTGTTCGCGCACTCCTGGCACACCGCCGGCGAGGGCGGCGGCCCGAGCGTGCAGGGCGAGAACCTCGGCGGCTGGGCGGTCGCCGGGTTCTTCGTGATCAGCGGCTTCCTCATCACCACGAGCCGGTTCACGAACTCCGCGGGCGACTTCCTCGTGCACCGCATCGCCCGCATCTTCCCGGCCTTCATCGTCTGTCTCGTGATCACGGCGCTCGTGTTCGCCCCCATCGCGGCCCTGTGGGAACGCGGCACGCTGGCCGGGTTCTTCAGCACGCCGACGACGCCGCTGAACTTCATCTGGGCGAACGCCGGACTGAAGATGCAGCACTACGACATCGCCGGCACGCTGTCGACCGTGCCGTACCCCGGCGCGTGGAACGGCTCGCTCTGGACCCTCCACTACGAGTTCCTCTGCTACCTCACGATCTGGCTGCTCGGCTCGCTCGCCGTGGTGCGACGCTCGCCGGTGATCGTCACGGCCGTCTTCGCGCTGAGCGTCGTGGCCTACGCGAACATCGACCTCGCCCGGCGCTTGGGCCTCAACGAGGACTTCGCCCTGTTCATGCGGCTCCTGCCGTTCTTCATGGGCGGTGCGATCGTCTACTACGTGATCTCCAGGTTCGGCCTGAGCCCGACGGTCGGCATCGCCTCGCTCGTGATCGCCGTCGCGCTGATCGCGATCATCCCCCGCTGGGGCGGTCAGCTCTCGGCCCCGTTCATGGCCTACGGCCTGCTGTACCTGTCGACGGTGATCCCGCAGCCCAGGCTCATCGCGAAGAACGACGTGTCGTACGGGTTCTACATCTACGCCTGGCCCATGCAGCAACTGCTCATGCTGCCCGCCCTCGCGCAGTACGGCATGGCCGTCTACCTCGCGGCGACGATCGTGCTCACGACGATCTTCGCGACGGCGAGCTGGCTGCTCGTCGAGCGGCCGGTCATGCGGCTCGCGCGCGGTCGGCGACCGGCGAAACCCTCACCGGTCGGCGCGGCGGTCTGACGCGGCGGTGCGCGTGGCGGGTCGGGCCCGACGCAGCCGGCGCCTGGCCTCCGAACGCGCACGCACCAGCATCCACCGGGAGGCGAGGGCCGCGCGGATGCCGCGGGGTCGAGGGGTCGACGCGTTCGACTCGTGCACGCGTCGACGCAGGGTGGGCTCCTCGACGTGCACGATCGACCTCGCCTCGTTGGCGGCGATCGCGATCCAGAGATCGTGCGACTCGGTGAGGAACGCGGGGAACGGCGTCACGAGCCCGAGCGCCTCGCGGCGCGCGCCCATCGTGCAGCCGAAGTAGGGCGCGTCGCCGGCGAGGATGCGCAGCACGTTGCGGCGGTGCTCGCGCGACTGCGACCGCAGGAGCCGCCACGGCCGCCCCGTGATCGGCGACGGCAGCGGCTCGTCGGTGCCGAGCACCACGAGGTTCGAGGCCACGACCTGCGCGCCCGACTCCTCGAGCGCGTCGAGCATCGCGTCGACGCGTCCGGGCATCCACACGTCGTCTTGATCGGCGAGCAGCACGACGTCGCCGCTCGCGAGCCCGAGGGCCGCTTCGAAGGTGCGCACGTAGCCGGCGTTGACGGCGGCGCGCTCGAGCCGGATGCGCGGGTCGCCGATCGCCGCGACGACGTCCGCGGTGTCGTCGCGGCTCGCGTCGTCGACGACGACGAGCTCGTCGTCGCCGGTGAGCTGGTCGAGGATCGAGGCGATCTGCTCGCGCACGTACGCGGCGCCGTTGTAGGTCGCCATGCACACGCTCACACGTGGTCTCGAATGCTCCACGCCGAACCTGCTCCCGGTGAATCGCAATGGATCGAGCGACATAGACTGTCGGTCGATGAGATCTGTCCTCTTGAGGTTAGCCGGATTCACGGGAGCACCGATCCTGTCGGCCCTCGCCCCGTTCCTCCTCCTGCCGATCATCTCCCGCGTCACCGGCGCCCAGGGCTGGGCGGACTTCTCCGCGGGCCAGTCCATCGGCATCCTCGGCATGGTCGTGGTCTTCTTCGGTTGGAGCGTGGTCGGTCCGGTCCGCATCGCACGGACGACGGATGCCACGGGGCGGGCCCGAATCCTCCGTGAGAGCCTCGTCTCCCGAGCCATCACGGCGCTCGTCGCGATCCCGCTCGTCATCGTCGCCACGGCCCTCATCACCGGCCCCGACTTCAAGGTCGAGTCGGTCGGCATCGCCGTGGCGATGACGCTCGCCGGGCTCTCGCCGTCGTGGTTCTGCATCGGCTCCGCGCGACCGATCGACCTCATGATCTACGACTCGGGGCCCAAGCTGCTGAGCGCCATCATCGCGATGCCGGTCCTGCTCCTCGGCGGCCCCGTGCTCTTCTACCCGATCGTGCTCGGCGTGGCCACGCTGGGGGCCGCCGCCGCACACGCGGTCGTGAACCTCCGCGGCTCCTCGGCTCCGCACGTCGGGCTCATCGACGGCTTCCGCGTGCTCAGGGCGCTGCTGCCGACCGCCGCGATCGACGCCGCCGGCAACGCCTACGGCACCACGCCCGTGCCGATCGCCACGGCGGGCCTGCCCCCCGCGGAGGCCAGCTCGTTCGCCTCGGCCGACCGGCTCTACCGCGTCGGAGTGCTCGCGGTCGTCGCGCTCGGCAACGCCTTCCAGGCGTGGGTGCTCGAGCCGGACGCGACGAGCCCTGCTCGCCGCCATCGTGCCGCGATCCTCGCGCATCTCGCGCTCGGCGTGTTCGGCGCGGTCGGCCTCGCCACGCTCGGCCCCTGGGCCTCGGGCTTCATCTTCGGCGCGGAGGTCGCGGCGAACAGCCTGACCTGCGTCCTGTTCGGCGTGGCGTTCTTCTGCATCTCGACCGCGACGCCGTTCATCCGCAACATCCTGATCCCCCACGGCCGGTACCGGTTCGTGCTCGCCACCACGCTGACCGCCTCGGTCGTCGGCGTGACGATCATGACGGTCGGCTCCGTGAACGGGCACGAGGCCGTCGTCGCGGCCGGCATGGCCGCCGCCGAGGCGACCTCGCTCCTCATCCTGGCGATCCCGGCGCTGCGGCTGATCAACACGCCGACGCCGCACCCGGTCACGGTCTCGACCGCCGAGGTCGAAGGCACACCCAGCAGCTGGTGACGCCGGTTGAGCTGCAGCCACTCGCCCGGTGGCCGCAGCCCGGTCGATCGCCGTCGCTCGCTCGCGCCTGCGAGCGCGGGCTCAGGCGCCTGCGGCGTCGTCGGAGCGCTCGATGCGCTCCGCCGCCCAGCGGATGCGCCCCGCATCACGCAGCGTCGCCTCGTCGCAGCGCCCCATGCGCTTCGCCCTGGCGTCGGCGATCGCCGTTCGGTAGACCCGCCAGAGTGCGGCCCTCGGGCGCGCCAGGGTCGCCGCGACCGCGAAGTGGAGCACGTCGAGCACCGTGTCGACTGCGATGCGGGCGGGTTGCGCCCTGCGGAACTCGCGGTTGACCACGAGACGGTTGCGCACCCGGTAGTAGTAGCGGAACGGCGTGCTGAGCGTGAGGACCTTCGGCAGGACGCCGAGGCTGACCAGGCGCAGCCAGCCCGGCAGCTCGTAGGCCGCGCCCAGCGAATGCGGGAACCTCGTGCCCGGCGCGGCGACGCCGCGGAGGCCCGCGCTCGTGCAGCGCAGCTCGAACTCGGTGTCGACGAGATCGATGAAGAGGTCGGCGCGCAGCACACCCACCCGCTCGAAGGTCGCCACCGGTACGAGCATGCCGGACTGGATCGCGTGCCGTGCGAACAGCGTGCCGTCGTCGTGGCGCTCGGCGACCTGGCTCACCGAGGCGAACCGCTCCGGCACCGCGAACGCCACCGCATGACCGCGCTGCTCGGCGAGTTCGATCGCGGACACCAGTTCGCGAACGGATGCCGCGGGCAGTCGTGAATCCTGGTCGAGCGTCAGCACGTGGCTCGCGCCGCGGGCACGGGCGTGCTCGATGCCGGCGTTCAGGGCCGCCGCGATGCCGGCGTTCGTCGCCGAGCGCAGGACGGTGGCGCCGGCTCGTTCGATCTCGCCGAGCACGCCGTCGGCCTCGGGGCCGCTGCCGTCGTCGACGACGACGATCTCGTCGACGTGCCCGCGCAGGTGCGTCACGCTGTCGACGAGGTCGGACTCGGGCCGGAACGCCGAGATCACCACGTGGACGGCGGCGTCTCCCGGCTGTTCGGGGCTCACCGTGATTCGCCCTCGCGGGCCTCGCGGTCATGGGCGGCGGGTGCGCCGGTATCTGGGTCTTGCACCGATGCCTCTGCGGTCGGCGGCGTGGCCGGGCGGGGCCCGCCCGTGCGGCCCTCGAGCATGTCGAGGCGCGCCGAGAGCCGCTCGACCTCGGCGTTCAGCAGTGCGGTCTCTTCGGCCACGCGGCGGATCTCGTCTTCGGCTTGGGAGATCTCCCACGACAGGTGCAGGCTCACACCGAGCAGCAGCACGATCGCGAGCGAGAACAGCAGGTTCGACGGCACCTGCACGCCGAGCGCGAGGGTGAGGCCCTCGAGCAGCTGCGGGAACAGGCCGAGCACGAGCACCACGAGGCCGATGACGATCCAGAAGACCGCGTACTTCTCGCGGAGCTTGCGCGTCAGGAGCATGTACACGACGATGCAGACGAGCACCAACGCCAGGGCGATGCCGAGGAAGACGATCACGCGGTCTGACCTCCAGTGGCCCGGCCGGGCCTCATCAGGGCGAGTCCGAGCGCGAAGATCGAACGCAGCAGGTAGACGCTCGCACCGAGCGGGTTCTGGCTCGGGTTGCCGTGCTGACGCGGGCGCATGGCGACGGGGATCTGCGTGACCGTGAGGCCGGCGTGCACCGCCGCCACCAGCGAGTCGATCGTGTCGCCGAGGTACTCGGCCGGGTAGTAGCGCACGTACTGCGCGATGGCGCGCTGATTCGCGGCACGGAAGCCCGACGTCACGTCGGTCAGGCGCGTGTGGGCGACTCTCGACATGACGCCGGCCAGGAAGAGCATGGCCCAGCGGCGCGGGCCCCTGACCGAGTAGTCGCCCTTGTCGGCGAACCGGGCGCCGATCGAGATGTCGGCGGTGCGCAGGCCCTCGAGCACGCGGCCGATCTCGGCCGGGTCGTGCTGGCCGTCGGCGTCGACCTGGATGGCGGCCTCGTAGCCGTGGCGGTGAGCGTAGGTGAAGCCGGCGCGCATCGCGCCGCCGACGCCGAGGTTGAACGGCAGGGCGATGACGGTCGCGCCAGCGGCGCGCGCCACCGACGCGGTCTCATCGGTAGATCCGTCGTCGACGACGACGACGTCGAAGCCGCTCGTGCGGCTGACGATCTCGCGAACCGTGTTGCCGACGTTGGCCTGCTCGTTCCACGCCGGGACGATGACCAGTACACGCCCGGGCGAGTTGTCCATGATGGGTTCGAGCATAGCAACGGGGCCGGTCTCGTCTCGGGCGTCGACGCTCATTCGAGGCCTCCGCACGCCGTGATCTCGTACAGGCGCGCATCGCCGATCTCGCGCACGAGTTCGACGGAATCGGAGGAGGCGAGATCGTCGAAGCCCTGGTAGTCGTGCTCGCCGCCGTGCACCTCGCGCGAGCCGAAGTCGAGCACGAAGCCGACGTTCTCGGCATCGAGGGCCGCGCAGAGCTCGGCACCGGCGTCGGCCTCGTCGAGCTCGTCGTTGATGATCGCGGTCTCGTCGGAGATGTCCATGAGCGTGTGCGGCATGAGCACCCGCCGGTCGCTGATGGCGTACGCGAGTCCGGCGCCCGTCCACGGGCTGCCGGCGACGGCCACATCGGGCGGCACGAGGTCGGGGAGCTCCTCGAGCAGCTGCAGCTCATCGGGGCTGAGCAGCGGCGCATTCTCGGTGAAGCGGTACCCCTTGGCCGCGCCGTCGACGGCGCCGTCGATGCTCCTGCCCTGCATCGAGAGCCCCAGCAGCACGACGGCGAGCACCGCGACGCAGACCTGCAGCACACGTCCGCGGCCGGCCACCATCCGCGTGTACACACGCGTCTCGACGAGCTTCTGCCAGAGGCTCGCGACGCCGATGGCGGCGAGCGGGACGACGGCGATGACCACGAGGGCCGCCAGGCGGGGAGTGTTGTTGTACCAGGAGGCCGTGATGAGATTGCGGATCGTCGCGCTCGAGACGCCGGCGACGACGATGTACAGCGACCCGGCGACGACCAGCAGCGACATGGCGACCCAGTCGGCGGAGCGCCTGCGGATCGCGGCGAACACGACACCCGTGATCATCGCGATCGCGACGACCTCGGCGATCGGCGTGTGGTACATCGACACGGTGATGACCTCGCCGAGCGCCTGTCCGGCGAGTCCGATCGCCGGCCACAGCGTCGCCTCGAGCGGCGGCCGCAGCACGCGGATCGCCACGAAGCCGATGACGAGGTAGGCGGCGAACCCGGCGAGGACGATGATCCTGGACCTCGCCGCGACGCCCGACCGCAGGTATCGGATCAGGGCGATCACGACGATCGGCAATGAGAACGCGAGCCACGCCATGAAGGCGCCCGGGTGGGTCAGGGCGAGTGCCGGAAGCGCCCCGGCGACGACGACGGCCGACCAGACCGGGTCGAGTCCGGTCGTCTCGCGACCGAGGCGGAACAGCGCGACCGTCGCGGCGACGGCCGCCGGCACCAGGGCGACGCCGGCGTGGTACGGGTAGAGCACGCCGTAGTCGACCATGAGGTACGGGAACGCCGGGACCGACGCGGCCGCGAGGCCGGCGGTCAGCGCGACGGCCGGGCGGGAACCGCCGAGCACGCGTGCGAGCAGCACGATGCCGAGCGGCCAGGCGACCGCGGAGAAGACGATCCAGGTGGCGTTCACGGCGACCGGGATGCTCACGCCGGTGAGCTGCACCACGAGGGTGGCGACGTCGTGCCATCCGACCGGGTAGAACCAGAGGCCCGCGGAGGTCATCGCCCCGACGTCGAGCGGGGATCCGCTGCCGGTGTCGAGGATGTAGCGCACCGCGTTCAGGTGGTAGATGTTGTCGAACGTCTGGGAGATCGCGCCGGGCTCCCCCACGATCTGGACCGAACGGAACACGATCAGGGCGACCGCGAGGGCGACGCCCACCCCGAAGGCCCACGACCCCGCGGTCGGCACCCGGACGGCCCGCTCGGCCTCGGCGCGGCCTCGCCGGGTGAGCCACCGCACGAGCGCGAGCACCGCCGCGAGCGCCACGGTGAGGACGACGGCGGGGATCCACGACCAGGTCAGCCCGAGGAACGGCGCGACGAGCGCCGCGAGGGCGACGGCGGTCACTGAGAACGGCGCGGAGAGCCCCCACATCCAGACGCCGCGGAGCCCGACGACGCGAGCGAGGAGCAATCCGGGCAGGACGATGATCGCCGCGGCGAGCGTCGAAGCCCACGCAAGATCGAACCACGTCATCTCAGGTCGCATCCCTTCACACGCTTCCGGAGATCGGCGGCGTCGGTGTCCAAGGATACCGTCCGTGCCGAGGGCTGCACTGTCACCGTGCTGTGAGCCCGCGAGGGGGCATCGGTCGGGCGCACGGCGGCCGCCATGGGACGATGGGAGGGTGACTCTCGACATCATGATGCCGTTCTACGGTCGCATCGACCACTTCAAGCTCGCGGTCCGGAGCGTACTCGCCCAGACCGATCCCGACTGGCGTCTCGTGATCGTCGACGACGTGTACCCCGACCTGAGCGCGGGCGAGTGGGCGTCCGCGATCGATGACCCCCGGGTCACCTACCTCCGCAATGAGACGAACCTGCGCCCAAGTCGCAACTACCGCAAATGCGTGGGCCTCATGCAGAATCCGTTCGCGGTCATCATGGGCTGCGACGACATCATGCTCCCCGGCTACGTCGCCCGCGTGAGCTCGCTCGCCGAACGCTTCCCGAACGCGGCGGTGATCCAGCCGGGCGTCGAGGTGATCGATTCCGACGGCGCCCTGCACCGCCCGCTCGCCGACCGCGTGAAGGCGATGTACGAGCCGCGGGGCTCCGGAGTGCGCCTGCTCGAGGGGCAGTCGATGGCCAAGAGCCTCCTGAGGGGCAACTGGACCTACTTCCCGTCGCTCGCGTGGAACGTCGAACGCCTGCGTCGGCACGAGTTCCGCCTCGACCTCGATGTCGTGCAGGATCTGGCGATGCTCCTCGAACTCGCCAAGGACGGCGGGGCGCTCGTGGTCGACGACGAGGTCGTGTTCCAGTACCGACGCCATGCCGAGAGCGTGTCGGCCGTGACGGCGCCCGACGGGTCGAAGTTCGCGCAGGAGCGCGTCGTGTTCGGCGAGGCCGCACGCGACCTCTCGGCCCTCGGCTGGACGCACGCCGCTCGCGCGGCACGCCTGCACCTCACCTCGCGCCTGCACGCGGCGGCCGACCTGCCCAAGGCCGTGCTCGCGCGCGACGCGAAGGGGTTCCGCAGCCTCGCCCGCCACACGTTCGGTCCCGCTCGCGCCGACTGAACCGCGCCCGGCCGGGGCGGGCCGACCGGGCACCGCCGCTCGGAGCCCTCGGCCCGACACGGCCGCCGGCGCCGAGCGTCAGTCGGCGGTGCCGCGGAGCGAGGCGTCCCACGCCTCGGCCGACGTGATCTCGGGCAGGGCGTCGCGGTACTGCTTCGAGAGCTCGGCCCACTGCTTGCGCACGCGCAGGTTCAGACGCACGGCGTCGACGAGCTGCTTGCGGAACCTGCGCGGGTCGCGCAGGTGCCACGTCGCACCCGACCCCTCGGCGTTGCTGATGAGCACGCTGTCGTAGCGGCTCACCTCGAACCACCTGGCATCCTGGTACGGCAGGTGGGCCGACGGATGCCGCGAGGCGTCGCCCGACGGACGGCGCACGGCGTGGCGCCAGGTCGTGCTCAGCAGCCACGAGATGAACTTCAGGCCTCGCGGGCCGGGATTCTGTCGACCGGTCACGACCTCGGGGATGTCGCGCGCGGCGAACTTCGGCATCTCGCTCGGGTCGCGCAGGAGCTTCGACTCGCGGAACTGCGCACCGAGCGCCCGGACGCGCGGAAGGCGGTCGAGCATGTCGGTGTGCAGCTGCCCGGGCCCCTCGAGCACGTTGCGGATCGCCTCGTGGCGCATGGCGACCGTGTAGTAGTCCATCGTGAACAGGTTCTTCACGTCGATCGCGAGGTTCGCGCGCCAGAGCTTGCCGCCCCGCCCGAACGGCGAATGCAGCAGCCCGGCGACGAGTCGGTTGCGGGCATGGAAGAACGCCTGCCAGTCGTGCGAATCGTCTTTGTCGACCCAGGACACGTGCCACACCGCGGCGCCCGGCAGGCTCACCGTCGAGTGCCCGTGAGCTCGCGCGCGCAGGGCGTACTCGGCGTCGTCCCACTTGATGAAGACCGGGATCGAGAGCCCGATCTCCTTCACGATCGAGATCGGGATCAGCGACATCCACCAGCCGTTGTAGTCGACGTCGAAGCGGCGGTGCAGCCAGTTGGTCTGACGGAGGTTCGACTCGGCGAGGTCGTGGCGAGACGGCGTGAACGGCCCCCACATGAACGGGCCCCAGTGGATGCCCTCGGCGTAGGCGTGCAGCTTCGACTTGTCGTACATGTCGAACATGTGCCCGCCCACGATGGTGGGCTTCGTGCAGTGGTTCGCGAAGAGCACCGCCCGGCGCAGGCTCTCGGGCTCGATCTCGACATCGTCGTCGAGCAGGATGATGTAGTCGGACACGCCGGCTTCGCTCGTCTCGAGCATGCCGCGCGAGAAGCCGCCCGACCCGCCGACGTTCGCCTGTTCGATGACGCGGAGCCGGTCGCCGAGCCGCTCGGAGGCGAGCGGGAAGCCCTCGTTCTCGACGATGCGCTCGCTGCCCTGATCGACCACCAGCACCCGGTCGATGAACGCCATGGCGTCGTCGTCGCCGCCGATCTCGGCGATGAGCTTCGTGCAGTACGCACCGCGGTTCAGCGTCGTGATCGAGACCGTGGCGCTGCCGTCGGTCACGGGCCCCTCGCCGTCGAGCGCGAGCCAGTCGGCCTGCACGAGGGAGAGCGGCTCATCGCCGGCGATGAGGTCGAACCACAGCCATCCGCCGTCGAGGAAGGAGTTGAACGGGAGCACGAACTCGCTCGTGGTGCTGCCCGAGACCTCGACGCCGTCGACGCGCTGGATCACGCCGCGCGCGTTGGAGCGGAACACCACGACCCGACCGGGCCCCTCGGTCTGCACGCGGAGGCGTGTGCCGGTGAGCGCGGTCCACGCATTCCAGTAGCTCGCCGGGAAGGCGTTGAAGTACGACGCGAGCGAGACCGTCTCGGACGCGGGCAACTGCAGGCCGCGTCGACCGCTCAGCCAGCTCAGCCCGTTGCGGCTCGTGACGCGCGACGGGCGCCGGTCGTGGCCCTCGAGGAACAGGCCTCGCGCCTTCGCGAGCAGGTTGTCGTCGGTGTCGCCCGAGTACGACCACGACCAGGTCTCGGCGTCGAGGTACAGCGGCAGAGCCTGCGGGTCGCCGTGCTCGGGGAAGATCACGCGCTGCAGCACGAGGGGCTCGGTCGTCATGGGGTTTCCTTCGATCTCGAGATGCGGCGGGGTCAGCGGTCGTGCCACGCACGACCACCGGCTCAGCCGAACGCGGGCTTCAGCTTGTTCTCGTACATCGACAGCGCGGAGCCGATGGCCATGTGCATGTCGAGGTACTGGTAGGTGCCGAGACGGCCGCCGAAGTAGACGTCGGCCTCGGTCTTGGCCAACTCGCGGTAGGCGAGGAGCTTCTCACGGTCGGCCGGGGTGTTCACGGGGTAGTAGGGCTCGTCGTCGCGCTCGGCGAACCGCGAGTACTCGCGCATGATGATGGTCTTGTCGGCCGGGTACTCGCGCTCGGGGTGGAAGTGCCGGAACTCGTGGATGCGCGTGTACGGCGTCTCTTCGTCGGCGTAGTTCATGACCGAGGTGCCCTGGAAGTCGCCCGTCGGCAGCACCTCGCGTTCGAAGTCGAGCGTGCGCCAGGCGAGCTCGCCCTCGGCGTAGTCGAAGTACCGGTCGACGGGGCCCGTGTAGACGATCGGAACCTTGCCGACGAGCGCCGACTTGTTGATCGGCTGCGACTCGTCGAAGAAGTCGGTCGAGAGTCGCACCTCGATGAGCGGGTGATCGGCCATGCGCTCGATCCACGCGGTGTAGCCGTCGACGGGCAGACCCTCGTGGTCGTCGTTGAAGTAGCGGTTGTCGTACGTGTAGCGCACGGGGAGGCGCGAGATGATCTCGGCGGGCAGCTCGCTCGGCGAGGTCTGCCACTGCTTGGCCGTGTAGTCGCGGATGAACGCCTCGTAGAGCGGTCGCCCGATGAGCGAGATCGCCTTCTCCTCGAGGTTCGCGACGTCGGAGGAGTCCACCTCGGCGGCCTGGGAGGCCACGAGCTCGCGCGCGGCGGCCGGACCATGGGCGGAGCGGAAGAACTGGTTGATCGTGCCGAGGTTGATCGGCAGCGGGAACACCTCGCCGCCGTGCGTCGTGTAGACCTTGTGCACGTAGTCGGTGAAGGCGGTGAACCGATTGACGTACTCCCAGACGCTCGGGTTCGAGGTGTGGAAGAGGTGGGCGCCGTAGCGGTGCACCTCGATGCCCGTCTCGGGGTCGGCTTCGCTGTAGGCGTTGCCGCCGATGTGATCGCGGCGGTCGATGACCAGTACGCGCTTGCCCAGTTCGGCGGCGCAGCGCTCGGCCACGGTCAGGCCGAAGAAGCCGGACCCGACCACTACGAGATCGACGTCAGTCGTCACGGTTTCTCCCATTCATCTGCGTCGGCCGCGCGGGCGCGGCCGACCTTCGATTGTACCCGGCCCGCCGCACGACACCCGGCCCACCGGTCTCGGCGCCCGAGGGGCTGCGGACCCGCAGCGGAATCGACCGCCGCGATGCGGGTCAGCGCTCGGCGAGCAGCCGCGTGAGGTAGGTGCCGTAGCCGCTCTTGACCAGCGGGGCCGCGAGCGCCTCGAGCTGGGCATCGTCGATCCACCCGGCCCGCCAGGCGATCTCCTCGATGCAGCCGATCTTGAAGCCCTGGCGCTCCTCGATGACGCGCACGTAGTCGCTCGCCTGCATCATCGACTCGAACGTGCCGGTGTCCAGCCACGCGGTGCCGCGATCGAGCACCTGCACCTGCAGGCGGCCCCGCTCGAGGTAGCGCTCGTTGACGGTGCTGATCTCGAGCTCGCCGCGAGGACTCGGCTCGACGGCCTTCGCGATGGCCACGACGTCGTTGTCGTAGAAGTAGAGGCCGGGCACCGCGTAGTTGCTCTTCGGCTGCTCGGGCTTCTCCTCGATCGAGACCGCGCGGAACCCGTCGTCGAACTCGACCACGCCGTAGGCGCGCGGGTTGCTCACGTGGTAGGCGAAGATGAGGGCGCCGTCGACGTCGGTGTTGCCCCGCAGCGCCGTGCCGAGGCCGGCGCCGTGGAAGATGTTGTCGCCGAGCACGAGCGCGACGGACTCGTCGCCGATGAACTCCTCGCCGATGATGAAGGCCTGCGCCAGCCCGTCGGGCGAGGGCTGCACGGCGTACTCGAGCCGCATGCCGAGGCTCGACCCGTCGCCGAGGAGCGCTTGGAACTGGTCGGAGTACTCGGGCGTCGTGATGATCAGCACCTCGTCGATGCCGGCCATCATGAGCGTCGACAGCGGGTAGTAGATCATCGGCTTGTCGAAGATCGGCATCAGCTGCTTCGAGATGCCCTTCGTGATCGGCCACAGGCGCGTGCCCGAACCGCCGGCGAGGATGATGCCGCGCATCAGCTCGTGCCCTCGAGGGTCGCGTAGAACGCCTTCGCCTCGTCCCAGGTCGGCAGCAGTCCCGCCGCCGCGGCCTCTTCGAGCGTGGGGGCGTCGGTGTCCTTCGGGGAGAGCAGCGGCGTTCCGGCCTCGGCCGGGAACTCCAGGGCGACCGACGAGTCGAGCGGGTCGATGCCGTGCTCGCGCTCGGCGTTGAACGGCGCGCTGACCAGGTAGCTCACCGTCGCATCGTCGGTCAGGGCGACGAAGCAGTGTCCGAGGCCCTCTGAGATGAAGATCGCCCGGCGGTCGACGTCGTCGAGCAGCACCGAGTCCCACTGGCCGAACGTCGGCGAGCCGACGCGGATGTCGATCACGAAGTCGAGGACCGCGCCGTGCGTGGCCGTGACGTACTTCGCCTGGCTCGGCGCGATGTCGGCGAAGTGGATGCCGCGTACGACGCCGCGCTTGGAGACGGAGGTGTTCGACTGGAGGATCGGGAACCGACGCCCGATGGCCTGCTCCAGCTGGTCGGCCCGGAACCACTCGAGGAAGACGCCCCGGTCGTCGCCGAATTGCCGGGGGGTGATCTCGTAGCTGTCGGGGATCTTCAGTTCGCGGATCTGCACCGCAGGAGTCTACCAACCAGGCGCATCCGGGCTCACCCGCGATCGTGCGGCCGAATCGCGGAACCCAGCCGGCGCACGGGCGCGGTGATCTTCCAGCTGGTGCTGGACTCCAGGTCGCGCACGCGCTGCTCGGCGGCGGCGAGTTTGCCAGCTGCCGCAACGTAGCGGGCGGCATCCGCCCTGGCGAGCGCGGATGCGCTGATCCGCCGGCCGCGCTCGTGGTAGAAGGCACGGATCGCCGCTCCCTCGACCCGCCCGGCCGCCAGGAAGGCCTCGAGCCGCGGTGGAGGCGCGCTGCCGACCGCGAGCACGCCGAGCCCATGACCGTGCTCGAAGCCGAATGAGGGGTAGCGCTCGCGCACCTCGTCCCAGAACTTCCAGACCCCGAAGTCGCGCTTGCGCTCGGTCGTGTCGTGGAAGAGCACGACGCCGCGGTCGGAGACGTTCGGCAGCCACGACTCGAAGTCGTGCCACACGTCTTCATAGCGATGCCGGCCGTCGATGTGGAGCACGTCGACGCTGCCGTCGGCCGTGGTCGGGGCGAACTCGTCGAAGTAGCCGCGATGCAGTTCGCCGATGCCCGGGTAGAGCTCGGCCGTCGTGGCCGCGACGGCGTCGTAGACGGCCTGGCCGTAGAACCCGGCGTGCTCGTCGCCCATCCAGCCGTCGGTCGCGGTGACGACCGTGTCGAGTCCGAGCCGCTTGACCGCCTCGCAGAACGCGAAGAACGAGAAGCCGCGGTGCGTGCCGAGTTCGACGATCGTGCGCGGCTCGAGCGCGTCGACGAGCCAGAACGCGAACGGCGCGTGCTGGTACCACGCGGAACCGACGAAGTGCTCGGGCTCCCAATACGACGCGGCGCTGATCCACGGGTGTTCTCGCACGCGGCCCTCCTCGGTCTCGTCCGCTCCCACATGGCTGCGGAAGCGCTCACGGTAGACTCTCGCAGTCAGCGGTCGATCACAAGGAAGGCATTCATGAAGATCCTCGTCACCGGAGGCGCCGGCTTCATCGGCTCGAACTTCGTGCACTTCCTGCTGGCGAACACCGACCACTCGGTGACCGTCCTCGACAAGCTCACCTACGCCGGAAACCTCGCGTCGCTCGAGGGCCTTCCCGAAGACCGCTTCGACTTCGTGCGGGGCGACATCGCCGACGCCGTCGTCGTCGACGAGCTCGTGCGGGCGCACGACGCGGTCGTGCACTACGCGGCCGAGAGCCACAACGACAACTCGCTGAACGACCCCCGGCCGTTCCTCGACACCAACATCATCGGCACGTACACGCTGATCGAGGCGGCGCGCCGGCACGGCGTGCGCTTCCACCACATCTCGACCGACGAGGTCTACGGCGACCTCGAGCTCGACGACCCCGCCCGGTTCACCGAGCAGACGCCGTACAACCCGTCGAGCCCGTACTCGTCGACGAAGGCCGGCAGCGACCTGCTCGTTCGCGCCTGGGTGCGTTCGTTCGGACTGCAGGCGACGATCTCCAACTGCTCGAACAACTACGGCCCGTATCAGCACGTCGAGAAGTTCATCCCCCGCCAGATCACCAACGTGCTCCGCGGCGAACGGCCCAAGCTCTACGGCACGGGCGAGAACGTGCGCGACTGGATCCACGCGAACGACCACTCTTCGGCGGTGCTGACGATCCTCGAGCACGGCCGCATCGGCGAGACCTACCTCATCGGCGCCGACGGCGAGAAGAACAACAAGCAGGTCGTCGAGCTGATCCTGACCGAACTCGGGCAGCCGGCCGACGCCTACGACCTGGTGACCGACCGCCCCGGCCACGACCTCCGCTACGCGATCGACTCGACGAAGCTGCGCACCGAGCTCGGCTGGACGCCCGAGTTCTCCGACTTCGCGGCGGGCCTCGCCGACACGATCGCCTGGTACCGCGACCACGAGCACTGGTGGGCCCCGCAGAAGGACGCCACCGAGGCCCGCTACCTGGCGCAGGGGCAGTAGGCGATGCGCGTGCTCATCACCGGCGCGTCCGGCATGCTCGGCCACGACCTGCAGCGTGCGTTCGAGGGTCGTGAGATCACCGCCCTGGGTCGCGGCGACCTCGATGTGACGGATGCCTCGGCGGTGCGCGAAGCCGTCGCCGGTCACGACGTCGTGGTCAACGCCGCCGCCTATACCAAGGTCGACGACGCCGAGGCGCACGAAGACGCCGCCTACGCCGTGAACGCCACCGGCCCCGCCAACCTGGCGGCCGCCGCCCGCGAACACGGTTCGAAGCTCGTCACGGTCTCGACCGACTACGTCTTCGACGGGTTCGCGACCGAGCCGTACGCCGAAGACCGTCCGCGCGATCCGATCAACGCGTACGGCCGCACGAAGGCCGCCGGCGAAGAGCTCGCGCTCGCGGCCCACCCCGAGGGCACGTACGTCGTGCGCACCGCCTGGCTCTACGGCGAGCACGGGCCGAACTTCGCCACGACCATGCTCCGCCTCGCGGCGCAGCGCGAGACGTGGACCGTCGTCGACGACCAGGTCGGCCAGCCCACGTGGACCCTCGACCTCGCGACCCGCATCCGCGACCTCGTCGACGCCGACGCCCCTGCCGGCGTCTACCACGGCACGAACTCGGGGCGCACGAGCTGGTTCGGGTTCGCCCGCGCCGTGCTCGCCGAGGCGGGCCTCGACCCCGAGCGCATCCAGCCGACCACGAGCGCCGAGTTCGTGCGCCCTGCGCCGCGGCCCGCGTTCAGCGTGCTCGCGCATGGCGGCTGGAAGGCCGCGGGCCTGCCGCCCATGCGCGACTGGCGCGAGGCGCTGACGGCATCCGGCATCGCCGCGGCATCCTGAACCGCCTGCCGACGACCCGCCGCCGGCCGAGCACGCGAGACCGCCACCGATCGAGCGACCGAGCCGATGACCGGCGCACCGGCCGACTCAGTGCTCGGTGCCCGCCACCGCGTCGCCGTTCGCGATGAAGCGGCCGTAGAGCCGCCTGCGCACGGGCTCGGGCACGAAGCGGTACACCCCGCGGATGCTCACGTTGCGCAGGTACTGGCCCCTGGTCGTGAAGCGGATGCCTCGGAGTGCGCGCTGCAGATCGCGTTCGCTGCGCCATTGCGCACGCCCGCCCCGACGCGCGTAGGCGCCGGCGCCGACGCGGTACATGACGAGCGGCTCGGCGAGGTTGCCGACGGCCGCGCCGCCCTCGATCATGCGGGCGAACAGCCAGTAGTCCTCCATGAGGCCCATCGGCTGGTAGCCGCCGACCCGGTCGACGACCGAACGCCGGTAGACGACCGTCGGATGGCTGAACGGATCGTGGAACCGCGCGTACGCGGCGATCTCGGCGGCATCGGTGCGGGGCACCCGCTTGCCGACGATGGAGCCGTCGTCGTCGAGGAACTCGAGCATGCCGGTGCCGACGAGGTCGAGGCCCCCCTCGATGAGGGGAACCTGCTTCGCGAAACGCTCGGGCAGCGAGATGTCGTCGGCGTCCATGCGCGCCACGATGTCGTGGGCGCTCAGCGCGAGCCCCTCGGTCAGGGCGCGTGTGAGGCCGACGTTCTCGGGGATGACGTGGTGCACGACCGGCACCTCGGATGCCGCGACCGCGCCTTCGATCGCCGCGGCGAGCTCGTCGGGCACCGGTCCGTCCTGCACGAGCACGACCTGGTCGGGCCGCCGCGTCTGCTGCGCGACGCTGGACGTGAACGCCTTGGTGAAATGCGCTGCGTCGTCACGGCCGTAGACGGGCATGAGCAGCGCGAACGGCTCGGCCATCACCCCTCCACCGCGCGCACGGCCTCGCTGACCTCGCCGAGCCCGGCGAGCGCCGAGCTGTTCGGCCGCGGACGGGTGCGGGTGCCGTCGCGGTAGCCGCGGTTCCACCCGTCGCGGAGCACCGCGCGATCGGAGGAACGGAGGAAGGTCTTGATCCACCGACGGATGCTGGAGCCGCCGTAGATCGCCTTCTCGAAGCCCGACAGGCTCTGCGATCGACGGAACATCCAGAGCTTGTTGCGGACCTCGTAGTAGAACCGGGGGCCCGGATCGGCGTCGGTCGAGCCCAGCACCTTCGTCTTGTGCACGACGACGGATGCCGGCACGTGCAGGCCCCGGCGCCCGCGCAGCACGCGCGTGGAGTACTCGAAGTCGTCGTTCCAGATGAAGTAGTCGGCGATGGGCAGACCGACCTCGCGCACCACGTCGGCGCGCACGAGCATCGAGACGAACGAGGTGCTGCGCACGGCGATGCCGCCGGCCCGGGCCGCCGCGACCCGCTCGGCCTTGCCGACGAACGGCTTGGCACGCGGTGTGTTCATCGGGTGCTCGGTGCCGTCGGTCCAGATCACCCGCGAGCCGGCGGCCGCGATGTCGGTGCCGACGACGGCCTCGAGCAGCGCCTCGAGCGCGCCTTCGGTCGGCACGGTGTCGTCGTCCATGAGCCAGAGCCAGTCGGCGTCGTGCCGCTCGAGCGCGACCGCCATGCCCGCGGCGAACCCGCCGGCGCCGCCCGTGTTGCGCGCGAGGCTGACGAGATCGACGAGCTCTCCCGCGGAGCGGGCGACATCCGCCGTGTCATCGGTCGAGGCGTTGTCGACGACGACGACCCTGGCGACGGGCGCGCGCTGGGCCGCGAGGGCGTCGAGCACCTCGATGAGCAGGTCTCGGCGGTTGTAGGCGACGACGACCGCGACGACGCGCGCATTCTGCCGGTTCGGACTCATCTGACTCTCTGGGATTCGGGGGTGACATTCCATCTTGCCCTGCTCGCGCGTGCCGTGCCGACCATGGGCACCGCTTCCCGTCGGATTCGCAGGGGTGCGACGGGTAGATTTGCAGGGTTGTCGCCACCGACTCGCCCACCGACGAAGGAGCTGCATGGCCATCACCCTCCGGATGATCGTCGACCAGGTGATCGCGCCCGTGCCCGGGCCGCTCGGCGTGTACACGCAGGCGCTCACCTCGGCCCTCATCGCGAACGCACCGGCCGGCTGCCAGGTCGAGGGCGTCGTCTCCTCGCCGTCCGCCCCCGAGATCGAGCGCATCGAGGCGATGTTCCCCGGCATGGCCGGCCTCTACAAGACGTCGCTCGCACGACGCGAGCTCACGGCGGCCTGGCAGCTCGGCCTGACCACCTCCCCCGGCGGCGGCATGATCCACGCGCCGAGCCTGTTCGCCCCGCTCCGCCGACACGACCGCGCCGTGAGCGGCGACCAGGTGGTGGTGACCGTGCACGATCTCTCCCCGTGGCTGCATCCCGAGTCGCTCACCCCTTCGCAGGTGGCCTGGTCGAAGTCGATGCTGAAGCGTGCGCGCCGCCACGCCGATGCGATCGTCGTGCCCACGCACGCGCTCGCGGAGCGGCTGGGAGGGCTCGCCGACTTCGGCGACCGCGTCCGCGTCATCGGCACCGCGCCCCGCCCCGGACTCGTGCGGCCCTCCGCGCTCGAGGCGTCGCTGCGCGCGACCCGGCTCGGCCTGCCGGCGCAGTACCTCGTGGCCGGCGGCACCCTCGAGCCGCGCACCGGCATCATCGACCTGCTCGAGGCGCTCGGGCGGCCGGGCGTGCCCGAGATCCCCCTCGTGGTGCTGGGCCCCGCCACCTGGGGCGAGGTGCACCTCGCGAACGTCGCCGCCGAGTCCGGAGTGGACCCCCGTCTGGTGCGGGCGATCGAATGCGACGACCCCGTCGACCTCGCCGTCGTGCTCTCGGGCGCGACCGCGGCCATCGCCCCGGCGCACGACGACGTGCCCGCGACCGGCCTCATCGAGGCGTTCAGCCTCGGCGTGCCCGTCATCCACTCGACCACCGCGACGCATCTCGAGGTCGCGGCCGAGTCCGGCATCGCCGTCACGGTCGGATCCGGCGGGTACGCCGACCGGCTCGCGGCCGCCGTGACCTCCGTCGTCGAGCAGCCCGCCGTCGCCGAGCGCATGTCGGTCACCTCGACCGACCGCTCCCGCGCGTTCAGCTGGCGCGACTCGGCCGAGCGGGTCTGGCAGCTGCACGCCGACCTCTGAGCGGGCGGCGCGCCTGCGCGGCCGACGCGCCGCGTGCGCCTGCACGCCCGGTTCGCCTCGACCCGACGCACGCCGCACGCCGGCCCTGAGCAGGCGACGCTCGGCCCGAACGGTCAGCCTTCTTCGGGCTCCGCCGTCGGCGGCGTGAGCGCCTCGTCGATGAGCTGACGCACGTACTCGTAGTCGGGATCTTCAGCCGAGTCGACGCCGTTGTCGGGCGTCAGCGGCACCGTGATGACCGGCAGGTCCTTCGTCTTCATGCCGAGGTTCACGAAGTAGCCGAGCATCGACTGCGGGATGTCGGTCTTCACGGTGTCGGCTCCGGCCGCCGCGACGCCCTGGAACTGCGTGAGCACGTTCGCGGGCGTGAACTGCTGCAGGATCGCCGCCTCGAGGTTGTGCTGTCGCTGCATCCGCTCGTAATCGCCGCCGGCGACGCCGTATCGTGCCCGCCCGTACCAGAGCGCGTGGTAGCCGTTGAGGTGCTGCTGGCCGGGCTCGATCCAGCCGTCGACGCCGTTGTTGTCTTCGTCGCCGCCGATCGGGATGCGCGTCTCGACGTTGATGTCGATGCCGCCGAGTGCGTCGATGAGTTGCTCGAAGCCCTGCATGTCGATGAGCACGTAGTACTGGATCGTGAGGCCGGTGATGCCCTCGGCGGCATCGCGCATGCCCTCGATGCCAGGTTCGCTGTTCCGGTCGACGGCGTCGGGGTACATCTCGGGCGACTTCAGCTCGACCTCGGTGTAGATCGAGTTGAGCTGGCACACGTCGACCTCGCAGCCGTCGATGGCGCCGTAGCCCTCTGGGTACACCTGGTACAGGGGCGAGTCCTCTGGGAAGGGCACGTCGACGAAGTCGCGCGGCAACCCGATGGTGACGGCCTGGCCGGTCTCGGCGTCGATGCTGACGACGCTCATGCTGTCTGGGCGCATGCCGTCGCGGTCGGGGCCCGCATCACCGCCGAGCAGGAGGATGTTGTACCGGCCGTCGACGGGCGGTACGCTCGGCCCGCTCGCGAAGACCGACGAGATCAGGCCGCTCGCGGTCGTCGCGAAGTACGCACCGTATGCTGCAGTGCCCGAGAGCACGACCATCACGGCCACCGACAGCAGTGCGACCCAGGGGCGCGCCGTCGGTGCGGTCTTGATCAGGCGAACGAGCCGCAGCGTGTCGAGGGTGAGCACGACCCAGAGCACGGCGTAGAACACGAGCATCGCGGCCAGGACCCACAGCGCGATGCTGTTGGAGATCACCGTGTACAGCACGGTCGGCCACAGGAGCCACGTGACGAGGGCGAGCACCGCGAGCGCCCAGAGCGTCAGCGTCGCACCGAGGCCGAACCGGCCCAGTCGGCGGTCGCCGGCGAGCACCTGCACCGACCCCGGGATGAGCAGGTTCAGTGCGACGAGCCACCAGGCACGACGGGTCATGACCGTGCGCGAGGCGGCATCGGGGAACCGGATCGGGCTTGCGGCGAGGGTCATCGGGTCGACTTCAACCGTTCGTTCTTCTCTTCGACCAGTGCGGCGAGCGCCTCGGCGTATGCGGCGAGCGCGTCGGCGAGTGCGGGGTCGGATGCCCCGAGCACGCGCACCGCGTAGAGGCCGGCGTTCTTCGCCCCGCCGATGGCCATGGTCGCGACGGGGATGCCGCCGGGCATCTGCACGATGGAGAGCAGCGAGTCGAGCCCGTCGAGTCGCGACAACGGCACCGGCACGCCGATGACGGGAAGCGTCGTGACCGACGCGAGCATGCCGGGCAGGTGCGCCGCACCGCCGGCGCCGGCGATGATGACCTTGATGCCGCGAGCGGCCGCCTGCTTGCCGTAGGCGATCATCTTCTCGGGCGTGCGGTGCGCCGAGAGCACCTCGACCTCGTGCGCGACGCCGAACTCGTCGAGCACGGCGGATGCCTCGCGCATCACGTTCCAGTCGGAGTCGGAACCCATCACGACGCCCACGAGCGGGCCGGTTGCTGCAGTCACCCGACGATCTTAGGATGCCCGGCTGGCAGATCGCCGCAGGGCGCGCACGGGCCGCGCGACCCGCCCGAACCGCGCGCATGCGCCGACCCGCCCGCATGCCGCACCCGAGCGCATCGCGCCCCGCCGCAAGCCACACCCGCGCGCGTCGCGACCGCCCGCGCTTCGGAGCGGAACGGACTCAGCGCGCAGAAGCGCCAGCCCCTCGGGGTTCGAGAAGGCGAGCCCGGTCGCCGAGACGACCTCGACGCGCACGCCCAGGATCTCGCGCGCAAGATCGGCGAGCAACGGCGCGGCCCCGCCGCCCATGATGATGTCGGTCTCGGCGAGCATCTCGACGAGCTCGAGGTCGTCCGCGTCGCCGCCATCACCGGCGTGATCGGCATCGCCGCGGCCATCGCCCTTCGCCACGGCTCCGATGAGTCGGACATCGGATGCCCCATGGCGCTCGAACACCCGCAACAGGTCGTCACGCCGCAACGTGATGCGCTGACGCACCGGGAGCTCGAGGTACGGCCGCCGCTCGCTGCCGCGCGGCGGCATCCGGGTCGCCGCGTACGCGGCGACCGCCGACGCGAGCACCTGTTTCTTCGTCGTGCCGAGCAGGTATGCCAGGTCGCTCACCAACCTGCCGGTCTCCGCGTCGACCTTGATCGAGCGTTCGTTCATCTCGTCTCCTCCTCATACTGTGCGGATCGATGCTGTGCGGATTGTTGCGGTGCGCGTTCGACACGGCGCACATTCGACGCGGCGCGCGCCCGCCGGCTGGTGTCCACGTGCGGTACAAGCGGGGCACAGATGCGTGCGGCGTGCGCGGGGCTGGGCTGGCCGGACCGGCGGGCGGGTCGGGACGGACGGCGGGTCGGGACGGACGGACGGGCGGGTCGGGACGGACGAGACGGGACCGGACTGGACTGGACTGGACTGGACTGGACTGAACTGAACTGGACTGGACTGGACTGGATGAGGGAGCGGGCGGGGGTTCGTTCCGAAACACGGTGCCGAAGTGCCGAGGGCCGGCCGTGGAGCCTCGGCTGTTCTGACGACAACTCTGCCTTCGCCGACGTCGCGCGATGCGCTTTCGTCCCCCGCGGTGCAGAACCCCGAGGTCGTGGCGGCTGGGGAGGAGAAGTCACGCGGGTCGAAAGGGGATCCCAGTCTGAATCTCGGTGCCAAAGTGCCAAAGTGCCAAAGTCGCGAAGTGCCGACAGCTCTCAGCGTGACTCCCCTGCCCGGCGGGGCCGACGGGAGGCTGGCCGCACCGGAGGGTTCGGTTCTCAGAACCGGTGCCAACGTGCCAAAGTGCCAAAGTGCCAAAGTGCCAAAGTGCCAAAGTGCCAACGATTCTCAGAGTGGATCCCTCTCACCGTGGAGCCGCCCGTGTCCGGTGAACGACGCCCGGACGGCGCGGGTCGGAACTTGGGTGCGTCGCCGCAAATGCACCAGGGAAGTGGCCAACCGGCAGTGCGGCCGGCACCGTGCGTGCGGCGCAGCGGCCAACCGTCGGCGCGGCCGGCACCATGCGTGCGGCACAGTGCGTGCGGCACAGCGGGCAGCCGGCGGCGCGGAGCACCGTGCGTGCGGCGCAGCCCGGCGACGGCGACGGCGGGGCGGGGCGGTGCGGGCGGGGCGGGCTCAGTCTTGGAACGCCGCCGCGGCCGCGCGGGCCTCGTAGACGACCTGGTCGAGGTCGTCGCCGACGACGGTGACGTGTCCGACCTTGCGGCCGGGGCGCGGCGCCTTGCCGTAGTTGTGCAGCTTGGCCGTGGGGTGCTCGGCGAGGGCGCGCTCGTAGCGGTCGGCGAGCGTTCCCTCGACCGGCCCGCCGAGCACGTTGACCATGACCGACCAGTCGGCGTGCGTGCCGGTGCCGCCGAGCGGCAGGTCGAGCACGGCCCGCAGGTGCTGCTCGAACTGGCCGGTCGTGGACCCGTCCATGGACCAGTGGCCGCTGTTGTGCGGGCGCATCGCGAGCTCGTTGACGAGGATGCGCTCGTCGGTCGTCTCGAAGAGCTCGACCGCCATGACGCCGGTGACGCCGACGCCCTCGGCGACCGCGAACGCGATCTCGGCGGCGACCTCGGACATTCGCCCGGCGGAGTGCGGCGCCGGGGCGATGACCTCGCTGCAGACGCCGCCGACCTGCACGGTCTCGACGAGCGGCCACGCGACCGTCTCACCCGACGGACGACGGGCGACGAGCTGCGCGAGCTCGCGGCGGAAGTCGACGAGCTCCTCGACGAGCAGCGCTCCCCCTCGGCCGTCTTCGGCGACCGTGGCGAACCACTCGTGCACCTCGGCGGCGTTGCGCACCACCCGCACGCCCTTGCCGTCGTAACCGCCGCGCGGCGTCTTCACGACCGCCCGCCCGCCGTGCGCCTCGATGAAGGCGTCGAGGTCGGCCGCGCTCTCGACCCTGGCCCAGTCGGGCACGGGCAGGCCGAGCTCGGAGAGCCGCTCGCGCATGAGCAGCTTGTCCTGCGCGAAGCGCAGCGGGTCGGGGCCGGGGTGCACGGCGACACCGGCGTCGACGAGGCCGCGCAGCACGTCTTGGGGCACATGCTCGTGGTCGAAGGTGATGACGTCGACCTCGCGCGCGAACGCGAGCACGGTGTCGAGGTCGGTGTAGTCGCCGACGCGGTCGGCGGCGATGGCCGCGGACATGCCCTCGGCCTCGGCGAGCACGCGGATGTCGACACCGAGCTCGATGGCCGCGGGGATCATCATCCGGGCGAGCTGTCCGCCGCCGATCACTCCGACTCGCACGCGGCCGCTCCTTCTGATCACGATCGATTCGGCCCTGAGGAGAGCCGGGCCGCCGACGCGGCACTCATCCGTTCAGTCTAGGCGGCAAGCCACGGCATAGGATGTGCCGGTGTCCAGCCGAACGCCGAGCCCCTCCCGATCGGGCGGCGCACGCGGCGAGGGCGGCGCGAGCGGCGCCGACGCCGCCGACGCCGGCGGCACGAGCAAGGCCACCGGAGGCGGCATCCTGTCTCGGCTCTGGGACGGACTGCTCGCCTACGCGCTGAAGTTCGGCGTGGTCGGCCTCATCGGCCTCGTGATCGACGTCCTGCTCTTCAACCTGCTGCGTCTCGGCGTGTTCGGCGACGACCACTGGGCGCAGTCCGCCATCGGCGCGAAGACGATCTCGACGAGCGTCGCGATCATCTTCAACTGGCTCGGCAACCGGTACTGGACCTTCCGCAACCACCGCAGGCGCAATTACCTGCGCGAGTTCGGCGAGTACGTCGTCGTCTCCATCGGCGGCATGCTCATCGCCCTCGGCTGCCTGTGGATCAGCCACCACTGGCTCGGCTACACGAGCCTCGTCGCCGACAACATCGCCACGAACGTCGTGGGGCTCGCACTCGGCACCGCGTTCCGGTTCATCCTGTACCGGTACTGGGTGTTCGGGCACCACCGTTCAGACGGGCTCTCGAACCTCGCCAGGGTCGAGGAGGCGCAGCGAACGCTCTTCGAAGAACCCGGTGCCGAGGCATCCGGCCCCGAGAACCCGGAACCCGGTGAGGCGGATGCCTCGACCGATCAGTCCTCGACGACCTGACCGCCGGCGGGCTGGAACCACGGCGGATACACCGCGACGCGCGTCGTGAGCCCGACGGCGTCGAGCGCGGCCTTGACCCGGTCGCGCACGCGGTCGTTGGCGACGGCGACGAGGCGCACCCGTTCGATCGGCAGGCATTCGCGCACGAGGAACTCCGCGGCGAGCAGCTGCGCGCCCTCGTCTTCGCGGTGCAGCCGTCGCAGCGAGCGCAGCACGTCGGACCATTCCGAGGCCGAGACCGACCCGACGGCCGCGACGTCCTTCTCGGTGATCGCGACGGCGCCGACGTCTTCAGTGCGCGCGCCGACCGCGGCGGCGATGTCGGTCACGAAGAGCACGTGGTCGGATGCCGGGCGTGCGACGGCCTCGTCGGCCAGCCGCGGATCGGGTGAACCGGTGCGCAGGGCCTCCCAGAAGTGCGCGTCGGTCGAGAGCAGGAACGGCACGTAGTCGGCGACGACCTCGTCGGTGCCCTCGACGGGCGCCGTGCGGCGGTACTCCCTCGCGGCGGGCGCGGCCACGTCGACCTCGGGCTTCGCGCCCGCGGCATCCGCGAGGATCGCACCCTCGCCGAGGATCGACGCGAGGTTCTCGATATGCGTCACGTGGTAGATGCGCACGGTCTTCGGGTCGATCGGTGCGAGCTCGGCCTGCACGCCGCCGCGGGTTCCGGCCACGCGCGCCGGGGCGCGGCGGGTGCGGGTGACGGTGCCGCCGATGCCGATCGACGAGCGCGGCGTGCGCACCGCGGCGACCACCGGCTTGGGTGCGGGCTCGGGCGGCGGGAAGCACGTGGCGCACATCCCAGCTTCGAAACCGTGCCTGCATTCGTCCACGGGAAACCTCCATAGGGCCGCTCGCACTCGGGGGCGCGCGAGTCAGACGTTCTACGTTACGCCCCGAAACCGAGTGCGGTGTCCGAACCGATCTCGCGGACGGCATCGCGAGCACCGTCTCGAGCACCATCGCGAGCGGATGTCGCGACCGGGTGACCGCCGACCGGGGGCGGTTCGGCGCAGGGCCGATGACGGCCTCGGCTCGCCCGGGTCAGCGACCGCCCCAGGCGACCGTGTCGCCCTCGGGCGCCTCGCGCATCGCGCGCCGGTGCTCCTGCGCGGCGGGGCTCGCCGGATCCATGAGCTCCTGCAGCGCGGCCTGCACGAGTTCGGCCTTCGGCGCGTCCTTGATGACGAGCACGCGGTCGTGCCCGGTGTTGATGCGCACGTCGCCGGAGCCGAACATCGACTGCACCCAGTTCGCGCGCACCTCGACGTCGGTGCCGCGGCTGTTCAGCAGCTCCTGCCGCGTGCGGGAGAACACGCCGTGCCGCAGCACCACCCGCCTCGTGGTGATGGTCGCGCGACGCGTGAGCCACGCGAGGAACGGGAGCAGGCAGCCGACCACGACGAGCAGGGCGCCGCCGACGAGCGCCGCGATCCGCCACGACTCGTCGAGCACACCGAGCGCGTACGTGACGCCGCCGGCGACCGCGATGAGCAGCAGCGCCGGCAGCGTGAGCACCCTCGCGTGCCGGCGGACACGGGCGATGACCCGCTCGGGCGTCGCGGAGGCGAGGGCGGCGGAACCGGTGTACCCGAGCCCTCCCGTCGCGCCGCCCGGCAGCGGGGCGACGCCGCCGGAGGGCGCCTGCCCCGGCCTGGCCGACGGCGGTTGCGCCCTGGCGGGAGCGGGCACTCCGGACTTCGCGGCCCGCTTGGCCGCGCGCGTCTCGGCGCCCTTCGTCATACGCCCATTAATACCGCAGGTGCGTCACATCTCCGGCGGCGACAGCCTGCTCCTCGCCGTTCTCCCGGTCTCGCACGACGAGCCGGCCATCGGCGTCGATGCGCTCGGCGGTGCCGACGAGCTCCCGGTCGCCCGGGAGCTCGACGCGCACATCGGAACCGAGCGTGCCGCAGAGCGAGGAGACCACGGCGGCGATGCCGGAGGCATCCGCATCGCCCCCGCTCGCGGCGAACGCCGCGAACCGCCGCTCGAACGTCTCGAGGTAGTCGGCGAGCACGGCGTCGGCGTCGGGCCGCACCCCTGTTGCGAGCAGCAACGAGGTCGAGGTGAGCGTCGGCAGGTCGTGCTCGTCGAGCGTGAGGTTGAGACCGGCGCCGACGATGACGGCCCCCGTCTCGGGCAGCAGCTCCGAGAGGATGCCGCACACCTTGTATCCCGACACGAGCACGTCGTTCGGCCACTTCAGGCGCACGTCGACGCCGCCCGTGAGGTCGTCGGGGTCCTCGGGCTCGGCCGGGCGCGCCGCGTCGACCGCACGCGTCACGGCCTCGGTCATGGCGGCGCCGGCGATGAGCGGGATCCACCCGTAGGCGTCGGTCGGCAGCGCGGGCACGCCCCCGTCGCCGGCGTCGCCCGGGCCGCCGTGGCCGCCCGGACGCAGCAGCACCGAGATCGCGAGGGTCTTGCCGGTCGGTGCGAGCCAGGTGCGGCCGAGCCGCCCTCGGCCGCTCGTCTGGTCGTCGGTGACGATGACGGAGCCGTGCGGCCAGCCCGAGGCATCCGCCCCCGTCGAGGCCTCGCGGAGCAGGTCGTTCGTCGAGGTCGCGGTGTCGAGGAACTCGAGGCGGGGCGCGACGGCGCGAGACTTCGGAAGGTCCATGCCGACAGTCTCCCAAAGGCGACCCGGGGGAAGACACCATTGCGCGGGCATGATTTGTAGGAATCCGTCAACGAAGTGGGCCGGATGCTCGCCGGTAGAGTGAATCGCGTGACCGATGCGACTGACGGCCCCGACCTGTCCACCACGGCGGGCAAGCTCGCCGACCTCAAGCTGCGCTACCACGAGGCCGTGACGGCCAGTGGCGAGGCGGCGATCGAGAAGCAGCATGCCAAGGGCAAGATGACCGCCCGCGAGCGCATCGCCGAGCTGCTCGACCCCGGCTCGTTCGTCGAGCTCGACGAGTTCGTGCGGCACCGCACGCACGCGTTCGGCATGGAGGCCAAGCGCCCCTACGGCGACGCAGTCGTCACGGGCACCGGCACGATCCACGGGCGCCAGGTCGCCGTGTACTCGCAGGACTTCACCATCTTCGGCGGTTCGCTCGGCGAGGTCGCCGGCGAGAAGATCATCAAGGTCATGGAGCTCGCCATCAAGACGGGCGTGCCGATCATCGGCATCCTCGACTCGGGCGGCGCCCGCATCCAAGAGGGCGTGGTCGCGCTCGGCAAGTACGGCGAGATCTTCCGCCGCAACACCGCGGCCTCCGGCGTCATCCCCCAGATCTCGATCGTCTGCGGCCCGGCCGCGGGCGGCGCGGTGTACTCCCCCGCCCTCACCGACTTCGTCATCATGGTCGACAAGACCAGCCAGATGTTCGTCACCGGCCCCGACGTGATCAAGACCGTCACCGGCGAAGACGTCGGCATGGAGGAGCTCGGCGGCGCGCTCACCCACAACTCGGTCTCGGGCGTCGCGCACTACCTCGCGAGCGACGAGTCCGACGCGCTCGACTACGCGCGCACGCTCATCTCGTTCCTGCCCGACAACAACATGACGGATGCCCCCGTCTACGACACCGAGGCCGAACTCGAGATCACCGACGAGGACCAGCGCCTGAACACGGTCATCCCCGACTCGCCGAACCAGCCGTACGACATGCACACCGTCATCGAGGGCGTCGTCGACCACGGCGACTTCCTCGAGGTGCAGCCGCTGTTCGCGCCCAACATCGTCATCGGGTTCGCCCGCGTCGAGGGTCGCTCGGTCGGCATCATCGCCAACCAGCCCAGCCAGATGGCCGGAACGCTGAACATCGCCGCAGGCGAGAAGGCCTCGCGGTTCGTTCGCTTCTGCGACGCGTTCTCGATCCCGATCATCACGCTGGTCGACGTGCCCGGGTACCTGCCGGGCACCGAGCAGGAGTGGACCGGAGTCATCCGCCGCGGCGCGAAGCTGCTCTACGCCTACGCCGAGGCGACCGTGCCGCTCATCACCGTCATCACGCGCAAGGCCTACGGCGGCGCCTACATCGTCATGGGCTCCAAGCAGCTCGGCGCCGACATCAACCTCGCCTGGCCCACGGCCGAGATCGCCGTCATGGGCGGCCAGGGCGCCGTCAACATCCTCTACCGCGCCGAGATCAAGGCCGCCGAGAACGCCGGCGAAGACGTCGCCGCGGTGCGCACGAAGCTCGCGAACGAGTACACCTACAACGTCGCGTCGCCGTTCCTCGCGGCCGAGCGCGGCGAGCTCGACGGCGTCATCGAGCCGGCGGCCACGCGCGTCGCGATCCTCAAGGCGCTCCGCTCGCTCCGCACGAAGCGCGCGAGCCTGCCGCCCAAGAAGCACGGCAACATCCCCCTGTAGGCCCTCGATGACGACACGAGAAGAACCCAACCCCGAAGCGGATGCCGCGGCGAAGGCCGCCGCCATCCGGTTCGTCACGCGCGACGTCACCGACGAAGAGGCCGCGGCCGTCACCGCGGTGCTCGTCGCGGCGCTCGACGCCCGGGCCGCGTCCACGGCAGCGCCCGCCGACCCGCGACGCGGCGCGTGGGTGCGCAGCTCCGGATCCCTCAGCGCGTTCGACCCCCGCGGCGCACGCTGGGACCGCGAGCGGGCGTAACCCCGCGGCATCCGCGCGGGCTGCGGCATCCGGACGCCAGCGGCATCCGCCCGCCCGCGGCATCCGCCACCCCGCGGCATCCGCCACCCCGCGGCATCCGCCCGCCCATTCGCGTCACGAATTCAGGACTGCGACGACTTCCTCGGCGTGTCGGCCCGGCCGGGGGCGGCGTGTCGCACGTGCGACCTGAGTCGTCGACGGCACGCACATGCAGACCGCCGACGAAGAGCGTGTCGCCGAGACTCCGAATCGGGCAGCATGGTCGACCGTGTCCCCCGCCGGTGTCCCCCGAAATGCTGACTATGCCGCGTGCGCGGTCTGGGTGACGATAGTCATGCAGGCTCCCTCAGGGAGCTGCCACCCTCGTCGGTCGGGTAACCGACGAGTGGTTGGGGGCGAGTCAGGGCGATATTCGGGTTGTCGCCGTGACTCGGGCTTGATGGGGGGTCGATCATCGATCGGCCCCCCACCTTCATGAAGCCCCATCCCCACCACACGAGGGATGAGGCTTGATCTCCTGGAGCACGCCGGCCTCCGGGCGCGCTCGATCGGCCGGTGGTCAGGCGTCGCGCGGGATCTCGAGCCAGAACTCCACGTCGAGGTCGTCGGGATCCTCGAGCTGCGCACCGGGCACGGGCTCGACGAGGCCGACCACCGTCACCGCGGCGGTCGAGGTCTCCGCGGCAGTGCGGGCGATGATGCGATCGGCCCTCGACATGGCGATCGCCTCCGCGAGCCGGCCGAGCACGCGCTCGCGGTCGTCGTCGGCGAGTTCGTCGATGCCGCCCTCGTCGAGCAGGGTGACCGTCGCACCGCGTTCGCGCGCCCGCTGCACCTGCGTGCGCACGTCGTCGGTCAGCAGCATCCGCCCTCGGATCTCGTCGCGGATGGCCGCCTCGAGGATGCGGCACTCCTGGCGTTGCGAGGGCGTGAGCACGCCGCCGCGATCGGCGATGCGGCGCAGCATCGGTGCCGCGATGCGGTTCGTCTGCGCGAGTCGCGCACGCCCCTCGAACAGGTGCGCGTCCTGTGCGGCCTGCCACTCGGCGGCCTCGCGTTCGGCCTGGGCGTAGCGCCGGGTCTCCCTCGCGGCGGTGCCGAGCGCCGCGGCGAGCATGTGCGCGATCGCGACCCACGCGATGCTGCCGATGACGCCGAGCTCTCCGAGTGCGAACGGCCCGGACCAGACGACGGTCTGCACCGCGAGGGCGATGACGCCGAGCCACGCGGCCAGGATCTGCCGTCGCGCCGCCGCGATCGTCATGAGCGTGCCGACGGCGGCCACGTACCAGGTCGCGTAGCCGTTGGACTCCGCCGGGTCGAGCTGGCTCGTCACGAGCAGCGGCAGCACGATGCTGACGGCGAGGTCGAACGCCGCCAGCCAGTCGGGCATGCGTGCCCGCGAGCCCACCGTCAGGCTCGCGACCGTCGCGATCACGTACAGCGCGAGGGCGGCGACCGTCGGCCACGGACTGGCCGGAACCTCGATCGAGGTGATGGCGAGCATCACGTGGTACGCCGAGAACAGCGCCGCGAGCACCAGCAGCAACCAGCGCGGGATCGCGATCATCGGCCCGCCTCCACGCCCGCGGGCCAGAGCAGGGTCACGGTCGTGCCGTGGCCCTCGGCCGAGTCGATGCGGGCGGCTCCTCCGGCATTCGCCATGCGCTCCATGATCGAGACGCGCACGCCGAGCCGTTCGACCGGGATGCGGTCCACGTCGAACCCGATGCCGGTGTCGGCGACCTCGATGATGCATCCGCCGGCCCGGATGCCTCGCACCCGCACCTCGCGGCGCACGACGTGCCCCCCGCCCTCGGCGTGCTGCATGCTGTTGACCATGGCCTGCACGGCGGCCGTGGAGAGGGCATCGGCCGCCTCGACCGGGATCTCGACGCCGCCCGTGTTCACGACCCGCACGGTGAACGCCACCGCGAACGTCGCGAGCGCGGCGCGCAGCCGTCGCACGAGATGCGGCAGTCCCACCCGGTCGTCGACCTGCGGCCAGCCGACGCCCGCCTCGTCGAGGCGGCGCACCGCGTCACGTGCCATGCGCGCCGCCAGCGCCTGCTCGTCGGGCGTGCCGGCGGCGGCCGCGGAGAGCAGCGTCGTCAGCACGCTGTCGTGCACGAGCGCGTCGACCTTCGCCCGCTCGAGCTCGGAGGCGTGCAGCCGCACCGCCGACTCGTAGCGCTCGAGGGCGGCCTCCTGGGCGACGTCGACGGCCCTCGCGGCATTGCGGAGCATCGTCACGATGATCAGCACCACGGCGCCGAGGATGAGGGCGTACACGGCGTCGAGGATCGCGAGCTGGACCTCCGCCCCGCCGCCGGCCGGCAGGAGCCGCACGACGCCGTACATGGCCGGGACGAGCACCGTGTAGGCGATCGCCCAGGGGGTGGGCAGGGCGACGACGGCCGCCGTCGTCGCCACGGTGCACAGGAAGTACAACCAGGGCGGCGAGTCGGCGACCACCGCGAGGTCGACGACGATCAACGGCCACGCGAGGATCGCCCCGGCGTAGAGCACCGCGAAGATGAGGGCGGCGCTGCGCACCGCGACCTTGGTGACCGCCGCGAGCGCCACCGCGATGATGGAGCCGTACAGCACGGCGACGAGCGCGACCCCTGCGCCCGGGCGCAGCCCCTCGCTCTGCGTCAGCGCGAGCGGGAGCGCCTGCGCGCCGAACACGATGCCGAAGATGCCGAGGGCGCGGGCCGCGACGGTCTCGACCTGTTCGCGGGTGACCGCGGTGCGGCGTCGGGTGCTCGCACGCGCGATGCGCGTCTCAGCGGCGGGCATCCCCGCCGTCACCGTCGAGCCCGGGGAGGATGCCGTCTTCGACGGCCCGACGCAGCAGGTCGACCTTGGTCGGGGCCGGGCGGCCGACCTCGACGTACTTGGCGCGGATGCGGTCGAGGTACTCCCTCGCCGTGGAGTGCGCGATGCCGAGCTGCATCGCGACCGCCTTCAACGGCAGCCCCGACGCGTAGAGGTGCAGCACGTCGTGCTCGCGCCGCCCGAGCTGCGCCTTCGCGAACTCGCGGTCGGCCTCGATGGCGCTGGCCCACTCGACGTTGTTCAGCACGTCGCCGCGCGCGACCGTGGCGATGGCCGCGATGACCGACGACATGGGCGACGCCTTCGGGATCACCCCGGCGGCGCCGGCGGCGAGCGCCTCGCGCACGGCGGCGACCCGGTCGGCGATGCTGTGCACGAGCACGGCGCTGCCGGTCGCGAGCACCGAGCGCACGTTGTCGGTCACGCTGGACCCGTCGCCGAGCGAGAGGTCGAGCACGACCACGTCGCAGCGACCGCGGTCGAGCGCGGCGAGCGCGGTCAGCAGCTCCGGCACGTCGGCGGTGTCGGCGACGACGGCGTAGCCGGCGTCGCGGCACGCCGCGCGGAGTCCGAGTCGGACCGCTTCGTGGTCATCGACGATCGCGACCGTTGCGACCGCATCTGCTTCTGGGCCCGGCACGGCACCCCCTTCCGTCAGTCACACGATAGCGGCCAGTCGGGCCACGGCCTCGACATGGTGCGTGTTCGGGAAGAGGTCGAACGCCTCGAGGTGCTCGAGTTCGTAGCCGCGCTCGCGCAGCAGTCCCACGTCGCGGGCGAGCGCGACGGGGTCGCAGGCGACGTACACGAGCTGGGCCGGTCTGAGCGCGGCGAGCCGATCGACGACCTCACGGCCGGCGCCCGACCGCGGCGGATCGAGCACGACGGTCGCCTCGCGCAGTCGGGCGCGCTCCCCCGCGCCCGCGGCGCCCTCGACCTCGGCCTCGAGCTCGGCGAGGAAGCGGTCGACCCGCGCGGTCACGGCGCGCGCGCCGATCCAGTCGGCGAGGTTCGCGCCCGCGTGCCCGGTCGCGCGTTCGTCGGACTCGACGCTCGTGATGCGCACGGTGTCGCCGAATCGGTCGCCGACGGCGGCGGCGAGCAGGCCCACCCCGCCGTAGAGGTCGAGGTTCGCGGCGCGCGGGTCGAAGCGGTCGCCGTCGACGGCGGCCTGCACGGCGCGCGTCAGCGTCGCGGCGGCTCCGCGGTGCACCTGCCAGAACCCGTCGCGGTCGACGGCGAAGCGACGGTCGCCCACGATCTCGGTCGTGACCGGGCGCTCGCCACGCGGCATCCGCTCGCCGTCGCCGACGACGAGTTGCGCGTCGGCGCCGCTCGGGGCGACGAGGTCGATCGAGACGGCCCCCGGGAAGCGCTCGGCCAGCGGTGCGAGCGCGGCGAGCGCGTCGACCGCGAGGGGCACGGATGCCACGGGCACGACCGTGTGGCTGCGCGCGGCGTAGGGCCCCACGGTGCCGTCCTCGGCGACGTGCAGGCGCACCCGCGTGCGCCACCCGGTGCCGTCGGCGCGCACGCCCGGCGCGAGGGCGGGATCGACGGCCTGCACCACGACCTCGCGTTCGACGCCGCCGAAGCGCGCCAGCGCATCGCGCAGCACCTCGGCCTTCAGTGCCCGCTGCCGCTCGGGGGCGATATGGCCGAACTCGGCGCCTCCGGCGCGACGCTCGGGAGCGCGGTCGACCGATGCCTCGGCCCACACATGCGGCACCCGGTCGGGCGAGGCCTCGAGCACCTCGACCGTGTCGGCGCGCCAGAAGCGTTCGTGCGAGGCATCCGCGACCCTGGCCTTCACGCGCTCGCCCGGGATCGCGTCGGCGACGAAGACGACCCGGCCCTCGTGGTGGGCGACGGCGATGCCGCCGTGCGCGATGCGCTCGACCTCGAGGTCGAGCACGGGGCCGTCGGTGCGGACGGGCGCGGGCGTGCGACCGCGGGTGGTCTTGCGCTCGGGGCGCGCGCCGCGCTCGGCCGGCTGCGCGCTCGCCTGCTTCGGGGAGCGCTGGGCGGGTCGCCCGCCCCGTCTGGCGGAGTTCGAACGGTCGGGGCGCTGCGGTCGGGGCATGCCTCGAGCATTCCACAGCCCGCCTGTGAGCGGCAGGATGGTCGCATGCGCCTCTACCTCGCCTCGACCTCCCCCGCACGACTCGCGACCCTGCGCGCCGCCGGCATCGAGCCGGTCGCGATCTCGCCTGGGGTCGACGAAGACGCGGTGGTCGCCGCGCGCGAGCGCGAGCACGGCCCACTCGAGGCATCCGCGCTGGTGCAGCTGCTGGCGCAGGCCAAGGCCGAGGCCGTCGTCGGAGCCTCCGTCGACGGCGAGCCCATCGACGGGCTCATCCTGGGCGGCGACTCGGCCTTCCTCGTCGGCGGGCGCATCCACGGCAAGCCGCACCTCCCCGAGGTCGCGAAGGCGCGCTGGCTCGAGCAGAACGGCGCCCACGGCGACCTCTGGTCGGGCCACTGGCTCATCGACCACCGCGGCGGACGCGTGCACGGCGCGGTCGGGCGAGCGGATGTCGCGACCGTGCGTTTCGCGGCCCTCGACGAGGCCGAGATCGACGCCTACGTCGCCTCGGGCGAACCGCTGCTCGTCGCCGGGGCGTTCACCGTCGACAGCCTCGGCGGGCCCTTCATCCGCCGGGTCGAGGGTGACCCGTCGACCGTCGTCGGCCTCTCGCTCTCGACACTGCGCGACCTCGTGCGCGAGCTCGGGGTGGCGTGGCCGTCACTCTGGAATCGGGGCTGACGGGCCGGCCTGGCAGGTCGCGGCATCCGCTCGGCTCACGGTCTTTGTCGACACCCGAAAGGGTCGAGCCCCTTTCTTGTGGACTCGACCCAAAGGCAATGCGCGATCGCTGAATAGGCTGAATGTCATGCCGCGTATCACGAAGGTCCTCATCGCCAACCGCGGAGAGATCGCCGTCCGCATCATCCGGGCCGCCCGCGACGCCGGAATCGCGTCGGTCGCGGTCTACGCCGACCAGGACCGCGACGCGCGCCACTCCAAGCTCGCCGACGAGGCCTACGCCCTCGAGGGTTCCACGAGCGCCGAGACCTACCTCGTCATCGACAAGCTGCTCTCGATCGCGCGCCGCTCCGGCGCCGACGCGGTGCACCCCGGCTACGGCTTCCTCGCCGAGAACCCCGACTTCGCCCGCGCCGTCATCGCCGCCGGCCTCATCTGGATCGGCCCGTCGCCCGAGGCCATCGAGCGCCTCGGCGACAAGGTCTCCGCGCGGCACGTGGCCGAGAAGGTCGGCGCGCCGCTCGCACCCGGCACCCTCAACCCCGTGGCCGATGCCTCCGAAGTGCTCGACTTCGTCGACGTGCACGGACTGCCGGTGGCCATCAAGGCGGCCTTCGGCGGCGGCGGACGCGGCCTCAAGGTCGCCCGCACCCGCGAAGAGGTGCCCGAGCTCTTCGACTCGGCCACCCGTGAGGCCGTCGCCGCATTCGGCCGCGGAGAGTGCTTCGTCGAGAAGTACCTCGACAAGCCGCGCCACGTCGAGACCCAGTGCCTCGCCGACGCGCACGGCAACGTCGTCGTCATCTCGACCCGCGACTGCTCGCTGCAGCGCCGCCACCAGAAGCTCGTCGAAGAGGCGCCCGCGCCCTTCCTCACCGAGGCGCAGACGGCGCTGCTCTACGAGTCGTCGAAGGCGATCCTCCGCGAGGTCGGGTACGTCGGCGCCGGCACGTGCGAGTTCCTCATCGGTCAAGACGGCACGGTGTCCTTCCTCGAGGTGAACACGCGCCTGCAGGTCGAGCACCCCGTCTCAGAAGAGGTCACCGGCATCGACCTCGTGCGCGAGCAGTTCCGCATCGCCGAGGGCGGCGTGCTCGACTACGCCGACCCCGTGGCCGTCGGGCACTCGATCGAGTTCCGCATCAACGGCGAAGACCCCGGGCGGGGCTTCCTGCCCGCCCCCGGCCCGGTGCACCAGCTGCGCTTCCCGGGCGGTCCCGGCATCCGCATCGACTCCGGCGTCACGTCGGGCGACGTCATCTCCGGCGCGTTCGACTCGCTGCTCGCGAAGCTCATCGTCACGGGCGCGACCCGCCACGACGCCATCGAGCGCGCCCGCCGCGCCCTCGACGAGTTCGAGGTCAACGGCCTGCCGACCGTGCTGCCGTTCCACCGCGACATCGTGCGCAACGAGGCCTTCGCCCCCGCCGGCGACGAGCCCTTCTCGATCTACACCCGCTGGATCGAGACCGAGTACGACAACCGGCTCGAGCCCTGGACCGGCGAGCTCGCCGAAGCCGCCCCCGCAGCCGCGCGCACCAACCTCGTGGTCGAGGTCGGCGGACGGCGCATCGAGGTCACGCTTCCCGCGAAGCTCGCGGGCGCCGGCTCCGGATCGGGCTCGGCCGGCTCCACGGCGACGGCCGGCGCCGCACCCCGCCGTCGCACCGCCTCGCACGCCGCGGGCACCGCGACCGGCGATGCCGTCAAGGCGCCCATGCAGGCGACCGTCGTCAAGGTGGCCGTCGCCGAGGGCGACAAGGTCGTCAAGGGCGACCTCGTGCTCGTGCTCGAGGCCATGAAGATGGAGCAGCCGATCGTCGCCCACAAAGACGGGGTCATCGGGCTCGTCAACGCCGAGGCCGGCGCGACCGTCTCGAGCGGGCACCTGCTGCTCTCGATCGCCGACGCGCCCGCCGCCTGACTTCTGGATTCTGTGCAGAATTCAGGAACATCTGGCGGTTATGCGTCTGGGCTCGCGACGACATCCGCGAGTTTGTGCGGGCGAGAGCGCGCCGGCTCCTGAATTCTGAGCAAGACACGTCACGGCCAGGCCAGCGTGTCGGCTGACCCGCTCGACGAGGCGCACGTCACCTGACGCAGGTGCGCGCACGAGGATGCCGCCGATCAGGCCGCTCTCGAACACAGCCGAAACCCGCCGAGTGCCTCGAGCGCGGCGCGAACCGTGCTTGCCGCGACCGCCGGCTGCTCGAGCACGACCCGCGCGGGAATTCGCACCGTGACGTACCCGAGCCCGAGCAACGCGACGTCGCGAGCACGATCGCGCTCGAACTGCTCCTTCGTCTTGTGGAACTCGTACCCATCGACCTCCACGACGAGACGGGCACCGAGGACGAAGTCGACTCGACCGATCGAATCGAATTCAACCTGCTGCACGAAGCTGATCCCAAGATCGTCCAGCACTTCGATGAGATGCGACTCCGCCCCTGAGCCCGAGTCACGACTGAGCGTCATCGGCCTGAAGTCCAGTGGAGCCACAGAGTCGAGCAGCCGCTGCGCGGCCTTGAGCGTGAGCGCGCCGCTCGCGACCACCGACTCGAACGCCGCGCGCACATCCGCCCGCGGGGCGCAGGCGACGACATCGGTCAACGCCTGGGGCAAGGCCACGCGCCAAGCCGACGCTTCGTCATCACGCGACCCGACCTTCGGGTCGCGCCAATGCAGCACGCAGCGCGTCCCCGCGCGGTCAGGGGTCACGACCGTGACGCCGCCTGCATCGCCGCCTGCGTCGACCGCCTCGCCGCTCGCGTCTCGGCGCACGCGGAGGCGGGCTGCGTTCCGGGGCAGCGTCACGTGCACCTCCCGGCAGGTCCCGCCCCAGAGACCGTGGGAGCGCAGCGCGCTGAGACATCCGAGCCGCCCACCGATACGCACCGCGGCATACGCTTCAACCCCCACCTCGGCGAGCGCATAGTGCCCTTGGCGGATGCGGCGCACCGCACCGGTGCGAACGCCCACGGTGAGCTGGCCGCCGGTCAGTCCCCGCGCGAGCAGCTGGCGGCGGGTTGCGATGCCACCGAATTCCTTGAGCACCTTGGCGAGACGGATCACTCATCGAGCGTCATCGTCTCCCGGGCGTGGCGGCACCCGAAGACCGTAGATGTGAGCGGATGCCTCGCGGACGAGGCTGTTGGGGACGGGACGCGCCCGATGTGCAGCGCCTTCAGCCTTGCAGAATTCAGGAGCAGGCCCGTGGACTTCCCACTGTTTCGGGGGGTAGTCGCAATGACCCCGGCGCATAACCGCGGGATGTTCCTGAATTCTGACTGCCCAAGGGTTAGGGGGTGCCCTGCGGGCTCGGCAGCTCGACCTCGCTGACCTGTCCGAGCCCGAGCCGGGACCGCCGGCGCCCGTAGAGCAGGTAGATCACGAGGCCGATCGCGAGCCAGACGAGGAACCGCACCCAGGTGAGCGTCGTCAGGTTCAGCATGAGCCAGACGCAGAGCACCGCCGAGAGGATCGGCAGCACGGGCGACCACGGCACCCTGAATCCCCGCGGCAGGTCGGGGCGCGTGCGCCGGAGCACGACGATGCCGACGCTCACGAGCACGAAGGCCGAGAGCGTGCCGATGTTGATCATCTCCTCGAGCAGGCCGACGTCGGTGAACGCAGCGACGATGGCGACGACGGATCCGGCGATGATCTGGATGCGCGCCGGCGTCTTCGTGCGCTCCGTCGTCTTCGACAGCCACCGCGGCAGCAGCCCGTCGCGGCTGAGCGCGAAGACGATGCGCGAGAGCCCGAGCAGGATGATCATGATCACCGTCGTGAGTCCGGCGAGCGCGCCGAGGGAGATCACGGCGGACGCCCAGTCCTGGCCGACGAGCCGGAACGCGGTCGCGAGCGAGGGCGTGTCCTCCTCGGCCAGCTCGGTGTACGAGACCATGCCCGTCATGACGATCGAGACGAGTACGTAGAGCAGGGTCACGATGCCCAGTCCGAGGAAGATGCCGCGCGGCAGGCGCTTCTGCGGCTCGCGAACCTCCTCGGCGCTGGTCGCCACGACATCGAACCCGATGAAGGCGAAGAAGACGAGCGCGGCAGCCGAGAGCATGCCGAAGACGCCGTACTGCGCCGGTGCGGCACCCGTCGCCCAGGAGAAGAGCGACTGGGTCCAGACATCCGTCGCGCCACCCTCGGTGGGCACCGCCTCGGGGATGAACGGCGAGAAGTTCGCCGCCTTCACGAAGAAGAACCCGACGACGATGACGAAGAGCACGATCGCGACCTTGATGATCGTGAACACGGCGCCGATGCGTGCCGTGAGCTTCGTGCCGGCGACGAGCAGCGCCGTGAACACCGCGACGATGAGGAACGCCGGCCAGCTCACCTCGAGGCCCCACAGCTCGAACGTGGCCGGGAACGGCAGGCCGAACGCCAGCAGCGCCTCGCCGAGGTAGACGCCCCAGTACTTCGCGAGCACGGCTGCGGCGGTGAAGAGCTCGAGGATGAGGTCCCAGCCGATGATCCACGCGAGCAGCTCGCCCATGGTCGCGTAGGTGAAGGTGTAGGCGCTACCGGCCACGGGCACGGTCGAGGCGAATTCGGCGTAGCACATGATCGCGAGCCCGCACGTGACGGCGGCGAGGATGAACGACAGGATCACCGAAGGCCCCGCGAAGTTGGCCGCCGCCTGCGCGCCCACCGAGAAGATGCCGGCGCCGACCGCGACCGCGATGCCCATGAGCGCGAGGTCCCACGTGCCGAGCGAGCGTTTGAGGCTCCGCTCCTCGTCGTGCGAGTCGGCGATCGAGGACTCGACCGATTTCACGCGCAGGTTCATCGTTGCCCCCCAGTGCACGCCGCCGCCCCCGCGGCGCTGCGCCACCTCAGCGTACGACGTGCATCGCCCGCGCGTCAGCGTACGACGTGCATCGCCCGCGCGTCAGCGTACGACGTGCATCGCCCGCGCGGCATCCGTCAGCGAACCGCTGAGCGAGGGATACACCGGGAACGCCTCGGCGAACTGGTCGACCGTGAGGCGGTGCTCGACGGCGAGCGCGAGCGGGAAGATGAGCTCGGACGCCTTGGGGGCGACGATGACGCCGCCGATGATGGCGCCCGACCCGCTCGACGCGAAGAGCTTGACGAAGCCGTCGCGGATTCCCATCATCTTGGCCCGCGGGTTCGAGGCGAGCGGCAGCTTGTAGACGACGCCGGGCACCACGCCCTCTTCGATCTCGCGCTGGGTCCAGCCGACGGTGGCGATCTCGGGCTGCGTGAAGATGTTCGAGGTGATGTTGCGCAGCTCGGGCGGGTTCACGATGTCGCCCATGGCGTGGAACACCGCGGTGCGCCCCTGCATCGACGCGACCGAGGCGAGCGGCGGGAACGTCGTGCAGTCGCCCGCGGCGTAGATGTTCGGCATCGAGGTGCGCGCCACGCGGTTGACGCGGATGTGGCCCGAATTCGACAGCTGCACGCCGGCCTGCTCGAGCCCGAGGTCGCCCGTGTTCGGCACCGAGCCGACCGCCATGAGGCAGTGCGAGCCGCGCACCTCGCGCCCGTCGGAGAGCGTCGCCACGACCTCGTCGCCGTCGCGCACCACGGACTCGGCGCGGGACTTGTTCATGACCTTCATGCCGTTGCGCTTGAAGACCTTCTCGATGACGGATGCCGCGTCGGCATCTTCGCCCGGAAGCACCTGGTCGCGGCTCGAGATGAGCGTGACCTTCGCGCCCAGCGCCCGGTAGGCGGAGGCGAACTCGGCGCCGGTGACGCCGGATCCGACGACGATGAGGTGCTCGGGCACCTGCTGCAGGTGGTAGAGCTGGGTCCAGGTCAGGATGCGCTGACCGTCGGGCACGGCCGAGGCGAGCACGCGCGGGGTCGCGCCGACCGAGACGACGAGCGTGTCGGCCTCGATGCGGTCGAAGTCGGTGCCGCCCTTGGCGGTCGCGACGATGACGGCGTTCGGCCCGTCGAGACGCCCCTCGCCGTGCACGAGGTTGACGCCCGCGTCGATGAGGTTCGACCGCATGTCGTCGGACTGCTGCGCGGCGAGGCCGAGCAGCCGCTTGTTGACCGCCGCGAGGTTGATGGCGACGTTGGGCTTGACGGCCTTCTCGGAGTCGCCCTTCGCGTAGAACTGCACGCCGAGGTCGGCCGCCTCCTTCACGGCGTTGGAGGCCTCGGCCGTGGCGATGAGGGACTTGGAGGGCACCACGTCGGTGAGCACCGCCGAGCCGCCGACGCCGGCGCGTTCGATGAGGGTGACCTCGGCGCCGAGCTGGGCGCCCGCGAGTGCGGCCTCGTAGCCGCCCGGCCCGCCCCCGAGGACGGCGATGCGTTGGGTGCGCTCGAACTCGTAGGCCATGCTCATATTCTGCCAGTACCGCCGTGCACGGCCTCACACGAGCATCGACCGGTCGTGGCATCCGCTCGCTCATTAGAGTGGTGGGATGACGGATGCAAACGTGCTCGACGACCCCGCCGCAGACCCCTTCGCGATCGCGGCCGACGCGGCCGCCCGCATCGCGGAGCTCACCGGGGTCGAACGCCACGACATCGCCCTCACCCTGGGCAGCGGCTGGGGCCGTGCGGCAGAGCTCATCGGCGAGACGACGCACACCATCGCGGCCACCGAGGTTCCCGGCTTCTCCAAGCCGGCGCTCGAGGGCCACGTCGGCACCCTGCGCTCGGTGCTGCTGCCGAGCGGCAAGCGCGCGCTCGTCATCGGCGCGCGCACGCACTACTACGAGGGCCACGGCGTACGCCGGGTCGTGCACTCGGTGCGCACGGCGGCGGCCACGGGCGCGACCACGATGATCCTCACGAACGGCGCCGGCGGCATCAAGTCGCATTGGAAGCCCGGCACGCCCGTGCTCATCAGCGACCACATCAACCTCACGGCCGACTCGCCGCTCGAGGGCGCCACGTTCATCGACCTCACCGACCTCTACTCGAAGCGGCTCCGCGACCTCGCGCGCACCATCGACCCCGACCTCGACGAGGGCGTCTACTGCCAGTTCCGCGGGCCGCACTACGAGACGCCCGCCGAGGTGCAGATGGCCAAGGCCGTCGGCGGCCACATCGTCGGCATGTCCACCGCGCTCGAGGCCATCGCCGCCCGCCAGGCCGGCATGGAGGTGCTCGGCATGTCACTGATCACCAACCTCGCCGCGGGCATCCAGCAGACGCCGCTGAGCCACGAAGAGGTCATCGAGGCCGGCCGCCTCGCCGAACCCGTGATCTCGTCGCTGCTGGCGAAGATCGTCGCAGAGCTCTAGGAGATTCCGGATGTCGCAGCCAGACGCCTCGACGAACGCCCCGTCCGAGGCTCCCGCCCCGTCCGACGCCGAGCGCATCGCCCTCGCCGAGGCCTGGATCGCACAGGACCCCGACCCCGAGACGCGCGCCGAGCTCGAGCAGCTCATCGCCCGGGTGCAGGGCGGCGACCCCGAGGCATCCGCAGATCTCGCAGACCGCTTCGACCAACGGCTCGCGTTCGGCACGGCGGGCCTGCGCGGCGAGATCGCGGCCGGCCCGAACCGCATGAACCGGGTGCTGGTCTCGCAGGCCGCCGCCGGCCTCGCGGCGTACCTGCTCGAGCGGGCGACCGACGAGGCGCCGTCGGCCGTCATCGGCTACGACGGGCGCCGCAACTCCGCCGTGTTCGCGCGCGACACCGCTGAGATCCTCGCGGGCGCGGGCGTGCGGGCGATCCTGCTGCCTCGCCTGCTGCCGACGCCGGTGCTCGCGTTCGCCGTGCGGCACCTCGACACCTCGGCCGGCGTCATGGTCACCGCCTCGCACAACCCGCCGAACGACAACGGCTACAAGGTGTACCTCGGCGGGCCCGACCACGGCTCGCAGATCGTGTCGCCCGCCGATGCCGAGATCGCGGCGCACATCACGGGCGTCGCGGCCACGGCGACCGTCACGGAGCTTCCCCGCGGCGGGTTCGAGACCGCCGAGGAGTCGGTCGTCGACGCCTACGTGCGCCAGACCGCTCACGAGGCCGGGCATGCCCCGGCCGCCCAGCCGAAGGTGGTCTACACGGCCATGCACGGGGTCGGCTGGGAGACCGCCGCCCGGGTGCTCTCAGACGCCGGCTTCGACGCGCCCACGCTCGTCGAGGAGCAGATCGCACCCGACGCCGCATTCCCGACCGTCGCGTTCCCGAACCCCGAAGAACCCGGCGCGATGGACCTCTCCTTTGCGCGGGCGCGCGAGGTGGGCGCCGACCTCATCGTCGCGAACGACCCCGACGCCGACCGGCTCGCGATCGCGATCCCCGACGCCACGGCCGCCGAGGGGTTCCGGCGGCTCACCGGCAACGAGGTCGGCCTGCTGCTCGGCTGGCGGGCCGCACGTCACGCCGCGGGCGCCTCGGGCGACGGCGGACCCGACGGCACGCTCGCGTGCTCGATCGTGTCCTCCCCCGGTCTGGCCGAGATCGCCGACGCCTACGAGCTCGACTTCGAGGCGACGCTCACGGGCTTCAAGTGGATCTCCCGCGCACCGAACCTCGCCTTCGGCTTCGAAGAGGCGCTCGGCTACCTCGTCAACCCCGGCACGGTCCGCGACAAAGACGGCATCTCCGCGGCCGTCGCATTCCTCTCGCTCGCCGCCGAACTGCGCGCCACGGGGCGCACCGTCGCCGATCACCTCGACGAGTTCGTCGAGCGCTTCGGATGCCACGTCTCGAGCCAGATCTCGATCCGCGTCACCGATCTCAGCCGCATCGCCGCCGTCATGGCCCGGCTCAGGGCCGACCCGCCCGCGTCGGTCGGCGGCATCCGCGTCGAGCGCATCGAAGACCTCTCGCACGGCTTCGGCCCGCTCGCGCCCAGCGACGTGCTGCGCTTCGTCATCGAGGGCGGCGCACGCGTCATGGTGCGCCCCAGCGGCACCGAGCCGAAGCTCAAGGTCTACCTCGACGCCGCCGCGCACGACGGCACCGTCGCCGAGCGCCGAGCCGCGGCATCCGCGACCCTCGCGACGCTCGAGGAGGGCATGCGCGAGCTCATCGCCTGACCCGCGGCCGGGGGCGGCTCGGGGTGCCTGCCGCGGCGCGGTCGGCGGCGCGGCGGGGGCGCGGCAGGGGCTCGGCTCGGGGTTCTGCCGGATTCGGACTTTCTGCGACACGCCGACGCCAACGGGCGACACCCCCGGCGTGTCGCCGAATCTCCGAAACGAGCAGAACATGCGCGCGAGCCCAGCCTCACCCGCCGACTGCACAGGCCTCACCCGCAGACTGCGCCGGCGGTCGGGCGGCGAGCGTCAGCCCAGCGATGCCTCGAGCTTGCCGCCGATCTCCTCGACGTCGAAGTAGTTCACGACCTCGATGATCTCGGCGTGGCTGCGACCGAGCGCGGCGCGCACGGCATCGGCGAGCTCGGTCGAGGTCAGCACGACCTGGGCGTCGGATGCCGCGGCCGCGACGGACTCGAGATCGCTGGCGTCGACGGCCGCCGAGATGCCGAGGCGCCCGAGCGCGCGCTCGGCGTTCAGCTTGAGGATGGCGGAGGTGCCGATGCCCGAACCGCAGACCGCGATGATCCTCATGCGCCGGCCCCCTCGGGCCCGTCGGACTGGTCGACCTCATCGGGGCCATCGGGCCCGTCGGACTCATCGTCGCGGATGGGCCCGTCGCCCGCGCCCCCGAGACGCAGCAGCTCGCGCACCTCGTCGGCCGTGGTGGCAGCGGCGATGCGGGCGATGACCCGCTGATCGTTGAAGACGTTCGCGAGGCGTGCGACCGAGGCGACGTGCTCCTCGGCGTTCACGACGGCGAGGCCGATGATGACGCTCACCGGATCGTTGTGCGGGTGGCCGAACTCGACCGGCGTCGCGAGCGTGACGACCGAGAGCCCCTCGTGGAGCACGTCGGGGCCGGGGCGGGCGTGGGCCAGCGCGAGTCCGGGGGCGATCACGACGTAGGCGCCGAACTCCTCGATGGCGCCGATCATGCGCTCGGTGTACGTGTCACGCGTCGCGCCGGCCCGGGTGAGCGCCCGCCCGGACTCGCGGACCGCCTGCCGCCAGTCGTCGACGCGCGCGCCGAGGAGCACGGCTTCGTCGGGAAGCGACGGTGTCGTCGTCATGGGTGGATCCGTTCAGCACTGGGGTCGTGCGTGGTCGTGTCATGGGTCGAGTCGTGGATGCCGGTCGGGTCGGCGGCCTCGGCCGGTTCGGCGTCGCGGCGACCCGGGAGGCCTGGTCGCGGCATCCGCTCAGGCCTCGTCGAAGCCCTCGGAGACGAGTTCGGCGAGCTCGTCGCGGTCGTCGAGCGGAAGGAACGTGGCGGCGACCGCATTGAGCTGGAACGTCTCGAGGTCGTCGAGGTCGTAGCCGAACGCGTCGCTGAGCAGTGCGAGCTCGCGCGTGATGCTCGTGGAGCTCTGCAGGCGGTTGTCGGGGTTGACGGTGACGCGGAAGCCGAGCTGGTAGAGCAGGTCGAACGGGTGGTCGACGAGCTCGTCGCCCCACGCCTGGATCGCGCCGGTCTGCAGGTTCGACGACGGGCTGAGCTCGAGCGCGATCTCGCGGTCGCGCACCCACTGCGCGATCGGGCCGAGCGAGACGTAGGTGTTCTCGTCGTCCTGTCGCTCGATGACGAGGTCTTCGGCCAGGCGCACGCCGTGGCCGAGCCGCAGGGCGCGCCCGTCGAAGAGAGCGCTGCGGATCGACTCGAGCCCGTCGGCCTCGCCGGCGTGCACGGTGACGGGCAGGTACTGGCCCGCGAGGAAGTCGAACGCGGTGCGGTGCCGGCTCGCCGGGAACCCGGCCTCGGCGCCCGCGATGTCGAAGCCGACGACGCCCCGGTCGCGGTGGCGCACTGCCAGCTCGGCGATCTCGAGACCGCGATCGGCGTGCCGCATGGCGGTGACGAGCTGCCCCGTGCGGATGCCGTGACCGGCATCGCGCGCGTCGTCGATGCCCTGGTCGAGGCCCTCCTGCACGGCGACGACGACCTCGTCGAGGTCGAGCCCGCCGCCCAGGTGCTGCTCGGGCGCCCACCGGACCTCGCCGTAGATGACGCCGTCGGCCGCGAGGTCTTGCACGAACTCGCGGGCGACCCGGGTGAGCCCCTCGCGCGTCTGCATGACCGCGGTCGTGAGGTCGAACGTCTTGAGGTATTCGACGAGCGAACCCGAGTCGGCCTTCTCGGCGAACCACGCGCCGAGCTCGTCGGCATCGCGCGTGGGCACGTCGACACCGGTGGCGTCGGCGAGCTCGATGATGGTCTGCGGACGCAGCCCTCCGTCGAGGTGGTCGTGCAGCGAGATCTTCGGGAGCGCCTGGATGTTCGCGCCATCGCCCTCGAGCCGGTACTGCGTCGCATTCGTGTTCACGGCTCAACGATACCGGCGAGGCCCCCGCGAAGTCTCGGCAATCTCAGAGCAATGCCGCCAGGCGCCTCTCCTGTGCAGAATTCAGGAACATGTGGGGGTTATGCACGGACGCCCCACGGCTCCTCCGCGGATTCGCGGGAGAGCCGTGACGGGCGTTCCTGAATTCTGAAGTGGAAAGGCGGTGCGAGGGTCAGCGACCGATGCGGTCGGCGATGAGGGGGCCGCCGTCGAGCACCGGGTCGCCCGCCTCGCCGATGCGGTAGGCGCCCTCGACCGCGTCGAGCGCCCGCGCGAAGCGGGCGGGCTCGTCGGCGAGCAGCGTGAACAACGGCTCGCCCTTTCGCACGGCGTCGCCGGGCTTGGCGTGCAGGTCGATGCCGGCGGCGTGGTGCACGGGATCCTCCTTGCGCGCGCGACCGGCGCCGAGGCGCCACGCGGCGATGCCGAAGGGCAGCGCCTGCTGCTCGACGAGCACGCCGTCGCGCTCGGCGAGCACGGTGTGCGTCTCGCGGGCGACGGGCATCGGGGCGTCGGGGTCGCCGTCCTGCGCGACGACGAACGCCCGCCAGCTGTCCATGGCCCGGCCGTCGTCGAGCGCCGCCTCGACGTCGGGGTCGTGCACGCCGGCGAGTTCGAGCATCTCGCGGGCGAGCGCGATGGTGAGCTCGCGCACGTCGGCCGGCCCGCCGCCGGCGAGCACCTCGATCGACTCGCGCACCTCGTTGGCGTTGCCGATGGTGAGGCCGAGCGGCACGTTCATGTTGGTGATGAGGGCGGATGTCGCGACCCCGGCGTCTTCACCGAGTTCGACCATGGTGCGGGCGAGTTCGCGCGAGCGCTCGATGTCTTGCAGAAAAGCGCCGGAGCCGAACTTCACGTCGAGCACGAGCGCGCCCGTGCCCTCGGCGATCTTCTTCGACATGATCGACGAGGCGATGAGCGGGATCGCCTCGACCGTGCCGGTGATGTCGCGCAGCGCGTAGAGCTTCTTGTCGGCGGGCGCGAGGCCGCTGCCGGCGGCGCAGATGACGCCGCCCATGTCGCGCAGCTGCGCGAACATCTCGTCGTTCGTGAGGTCGGCGCGCCAGCCGGGAATCGACTCGAGCTTGTCGAGCGTCCCGCCGGTGTGCCCGAGCCCACGCCCCGAGAGCTGCGGCACCGCCACCCCGAACGAGGCGACGAGCGGCATGAGCGGCAGCGTGATCTTGTCGCCGACGCCGCCGGTGGAGTGCTTGTCGGTGGTCGGCTTGCCGAGCCCGCTGAAGTCCATGCGCTCGCCCGAGGCGATCATCGCCATGGTGAGGTCGCGGATCTCGCGGCGGGCCATGCCGTTGAGGAAGATCGCCATGGTCATGGCCGACATCTGCTCGTCGGCGACATAGCCGCGCGTGTAGGCGTCGATCAGCCAGTCGATCTCGGCCGTCTCGAGCTCGTGCCCGTCGCGCTTGGCGCGGATCAGGTCGACCGCGTCGAAGGCCTCGACGGCGCTCATGCGTCGGCCCCCCGGTACTCGGCGAGCTGGCGCGGGCCGAAGGCGTCGGGCAGCACCTCGTCGATCGTCTTGAACCCCGAGACCGTCTCGAGCACCATGCCCTCGGCGGAGTGCTCGAAGAGCAGCTGCCGGCACCGGCCGCAGGGCATGAGCACGTTGCCGTGCCCGTCGACGCAGGTGAAGGCGACGAGCTTGCCGCCGCCCGACATCGCGAGCGCCGACACGAGGGAGCACTCGGCGCAGAGGGTGACGCCGTAGGAGGCGTTCTCGACGTTGCATCCGCTCACGATGCGGCCGTCGTCGACGACGGCGGCCGCGCCGACCGGGAACTCCGAGTACGGCACGTAGGCCTTGGCCATGGCCTCCCGTGCGCGCTCGCGCAGGTCGGCCCAGTCGATCGCATCCGTTGCGGTCATGGTGTTTCTCTCGTTCGAGATGGGCGGCGGATGTCGCGGGCTCGACCCCGAGGCATCCGGTCAGGCCTTGATGTACGGTTTGCCCGCCGCGGCAGGCCCTCGGACCTTGCCCACGAGGCCGGCCACCGCGATGATCGTCACGACGTAGGGCAGCATGAGCATGAACTCGCTCGGCACCGGCGAGCCGATGACCGAGAGCGTGTTCTGCAGGTTGGACGCGAAGCCGAAGAGCAGTGCGGCGAGCGTCGCCTTGATCGGGTCCCACTGGCCGAAGATCACGGCGGCCAGGGCGATGAAGCCCGCTCCCGCCGTCATCTCTTTGTTGAAGGCGATGCCGGAGCCGATGGTGAAGAAGGTGCCGCCGAGGCCCGCGATGGCACCGGCCAACGCCACGTTCCAGAAGCGCGTGCGGTTCACGTTGATGCCGACCGTGTCGGCCGCCTGCGGGTGCTCGCCGACGGCGCGGACCCGCAGGCCCCAGCGCGTGTGGAAGAGCCCGATGTACACGGCCGCGACCGCGATGTACATGATGTACACGATGATCGTCTGGCGGAAGAAGACCGGTCCGATGATCGGGATGTCGCTCAGCAGCGGGATCGGCATGCGCGGGAACCGCGGCGGCGAGTTCAGCACCGCCGCGTTCGGGGCGAGCACCTGCGAGAAGAAGAAGCTCGTGAGCCCGGTGACGAGCACGTTCAGCACGACGCCGACGATGACCTGGTCGACGAAGTACTTGATCGAGAACGCGGCGAGCACCATGCCGACGAGCAGGCCAGCCACCATGGCGCCGACGACGCCCGAGAAGAGCCCGACCCAGATCGAGCCGGTCGTGGACGCGACGACGGAGGCCACGACCGCCGATGTGAACGCGCCGGCGAGCAGCTGGCCCTCGATCGCGATGTTGATGACGCCGACGCGTTCGCCGATGACGCCGGCGAGCGATCCGAAGATGAGCGGCACGGCGAGGCTCAACGAGCCGAACAGCAGGCCGATCATCGGCAGCGTTGCGCCGGCGCCCGCCCAGGTGAGGAACCCGAACAGGAAGACCACGGCGTACACGACGATGAGCCAGAGCGGCACGCGCCTCTTCGAGCGCACGAGCCACGCCGAGTAGGCCGTGATCAGGGCGAGCAGCACGACCACCGTCCACAGCGCCGGCATCGCCGGCACGACGAGGTCGGGCACGAGGATCGCGTCTTTCTCGGAGGCGTTCAGGCGGTACGTCGTGTCGCCGTGCCGCGGCGCGAACACCGCGAGCGCGAGCGTGACGATGGTGAAGACGGCGAAGGCGATGGGCGCCTTCCAGCTCGTGACGACGGTCGTGTCGAGCTCGACGACCTGCGGCGTCGGGGCCGCGGACTCGGTTGCGGTGCTCACTTGGCCTGCACCTCCTTCGTGACGATCGGGCGGGGTCGCTTCGGCCCCTTCGCGGGGTCGGGCAGGCGGAAGATCGTGCGCACGAGCGGCGGCGCCGCGATGAAGAGCACGATGAGCGACTGCACGACGAGCACGATGTCGATCGGGACGCCCTCGGCGGCCTGCATCGAGTACCCGCCGGCCTTGAACGCACCGAAGAGGATGCCGGCGAGGAAGATGCCCCACGGGGTCGAGCGGCCGAGCAGGGCCACCGTGATGGCGTCGAAGCCCACGCCGGCGTCGATGCCGGCGGTGAAGCCGGTGGTCACCGTGCCGAGCACCTGGCTGACGCCCGCGAGACCGAGCAGCGCACCCGAGATGAGCATCGCGTAGACGTACATCGACGGCACGTTGATGCCGGCGACCCGAGCCGCGTTGGGGTTCTCGCCGACGGCGCGGAAGCGGAAGCCGAGGCTCGAGCGGCTGAGGATCCACCAGACGAGCACCGTGGCCGCGACCGCGAGCACGAAGCCGAAGTGCAGGTTGTACCGCGGCCCCAGCAGGTCGAAGAAGATCGCGGTGTCCTTCATGGGCGGCGTCTTCGGGTTCGACGACCCGGGCGCCTGCAGGAGGCCGGGCGTGCGAAGCATCCACGACACGAGGTAGAACGCGACGTAGTTGAGCATGATGGTGACGATGACCTCGTGCGCGCCCGTACGGGCCTTCAGGAGGCCGGCCAGGCCGCCCCAGAGGGCGCCGCCGAGCAGGCCGCCGATGAGGGCGACGAACATGTGCAGCCCGAACGGCAGGTCGAACCCGAAGGCGATCCAGCCGGCGACGGATGCCGCGATGAGCATCTGTCCGCGACCGCCGATGTTGAACATGCCGACGCGGAACGCGAGGCCCACGCCGAGACCGCCGGCGATGAGCGGAGTCGCGAAGGTGAGCGTGTCGGTCAGCGGCTTGATGCCGTCGGCGAACGAATCGCGGCGGAAGTTGTAGACCGACCCCTGGAACAGCGCGACGTAGGCACCCGAGACCGAGTCCCAGACGGCGACGATGGTGTCGCCGGGGCGGGCGAAGAAGTACCCGCTGGCCTTCTGCACGTTCTCGTCGGTGAAGGCGATCATGATCGCGCCGACGATGAGCGCGAGCACGACGGAGAGCACCGAGATGAGGGCGTTGCCCGTCACGATCTGCTGCCACATGGTGTGCCAGCGCGAGGGCGGCGGCACCGCGGCATCCGCGGGCCTGGTCGGCGCCGCGGCCGCGGGCGCCGATTCGGGCGCCTCGGTCACGGGGGGCTCTCCGGCGGGGGCGGCGGCCGGCTCGACGGGCTCGGACGACCCGTTCGGGTTCTGGGGGTCGCTCATGCTGCGGCTCCTTCTGCGGGTTCGCCGGCCATCATGAGGCCGAGCACGTCGCGCGGGGTGTCGCCGGGCACGATGCCGACGACCTTGCCGCGGTACATCACCATGATGCGGTCGGCGAGCGCGGCGACCTCGTCGAGTTCGGTGGACACGACGACGACGGGAACGCCGGCGTCGCGGGTCTCGACGATGCGCTTGTGGATGAACTCGATGGAGCCGACGTCGACGCCGCGCGTGGGCTGCGCGGCCACGAGCAGTCGCAGGTCGCGGCTGAGCTCGCGCGCGAGCACGACCTTCTGCGCGTTGCCACCGGACAGGCGGCCGACCTTCTCGTCGATGCCCTGCGTGCGGACGTCGAACTCCTTCACCTTCTCGCGGGCGAAGTCGGCGAGCGCCGCGCGCTGGATGTTGGCGGCCTTGACGAAGGGCGGGCCGTCGGTGCGGTCGAGCATGAGGTTCTCGGCGATCGTGAACTCGCCGACGAGGCCGTCTTCGTTGCGGTCTTCGGGCACGAAGCCGACGCCGGCGGAGAGGATCTTCTGCACGCTCTGGCCCATGAGCTCGACGCCGTCGAGCACCACCGAGCCGCGGACGCGCAGCGCAAGGCCCACGAGCGCCTCGGTGAGCTCGGTCTGCCCGTTGCCCTGGACGCCGGCGATCGCGAGGATCTCGCCCTTGCGCACCTCGAAGCTCACGTCGTTGACGACGAGCTGGCCGATGTGGTCGATGACCGTGAGCCCCTCGACCACGAGGGCCGCGTCGCCGAGCTCGGGCGGGTTCTTGTGCACCGTCAGCTCGACGGCGCGGCCGACCATGAGCGAGGCGAGCTCGGTGTTCGAGGCGGTGGGGGCGGCCTCGCCGACGACCTTGCCCAGCCGGATCACCGTGATGCGGTCGGCGACCTCGCGCACCTCGCGCAGCTTGTGCGTGATGAACACGATCGAGGTGCCGGCCTCTTTCAGCTGTCGCATGATCTGCATGAGCTCGTCGGTCTCTTGGGGCGTGAGCACGGCGGTGGGCTCGTCGAACACGAGCACCTTCGCGTCGCGCGAGAGCGCCTTGATGATCTCGACGCGCTGCTGCACGCCGACGGGCAGGTTCTCGACCAGCGCGTCGGGGTCGACGTCGAACCCGAATCGCGCGGAGATCTCGCGCACGCGGGCGCGCGCGGCGTTCAGGTCGAGGAATCCGCCGCCCTTGGTGGACTCGTGGCCGAGCATGACGTTCTCGGCGACCGTGAAGACGGGGATGAGCATGAAGTGCTGGTGCACCATGCCGATGCCGGCCGCCATGGCGTCGCCGGGGCCGGAGTAGTGCTGCACCTGGTCGTCGAGGAGGATCTCGCCGTCGTCGGCCTGGTACAGGCCGTAGAGCACGTTCATCAGCGTCGACTTGCCTGCACCGTTCTCACCGAGCAGGCAATGGATCTCGCCGGCCTCCACGGTGAGGTCGATGTGGTCGTTCGCGACCAGGCTGCCGAACCGCTTCGTGATTCCGCGAAGTTCGAGCTTCATGTCCCCGATCCTAGAAGAGAAGGCAGCATCTGCAGCAGATCCTGCACCGATGTTGAGGCGGATGCCGCAGATGCGCTCAGATGTTGCGCGCGGTGCGCCGACGTGGCGCCTCAGCCCGTCGGCCTGAACGCAGATCGGGGAGGTCGGCGGCACCGACCTCCCCGATCTGTTCTCCGGGATCTACTCCGAGAGGTAGGACTTCACGACGACGTCACCCGAGATGATCGAGGCCTTGAGGGCATCGAGCGCGTCGGGGAGCGTGTCGGAGATCTTCGACTCGAAGTCGTGGAACGAGGCCAGGCCGACGCCCTCGTTCTCGAGCGTGCCGATGAAGGGGGTCGGGTCGAACTCGCCGTTGCCCGCAGCGAGCACGGCCTCGTACGTGCCGACGTCGATGCCCTTGAGGATGGACGTGAGCAGCAGGTCGCCGACGCTCGGGTCGGTCACGAACACGTCGGCGTCCACGCCGATGAGCGCGATGTCACGCCCGGAGTCGCGGATCGCCGCGGCACCCGACTGGTAGATCGGGCCGCCGACGGGCAGCAGCACGTCGATGTTCTGGTCGATCAGGGCCTGCGCGGTCTGGCGCGCCTGGTCGTTGGCCTCGAAGCCGCCGGTGAACGAACCGTCGGTGCCGTCCCAGCCGACGACCTTGACGTCTTTTCCGTTCTCGGAGGCGTAGTAGTCGACGCCCTGCTTGAAGCCGTCCATGAAGATCGAGACGGTCGGGAAGTTCATGCCGCCGAAGGTGCCGACGACGTTCGTGGTGGTGAAGTCGGCCGCCGCGTAGCCCGCGAGGAAGGCCGCCTGCGCGGTGTCGAAGAGGATCGGCTTGATGTTCTCGGCGTCGACGTTGCCGTCGAAGTCGTTGTCGGCCGCGTCGTCGATGATGACGTACTCGACGTCGGGGTTGGCGATGGCCGACTCGACCGTCGCGGCCGAGAGGGCGAAGCCGACGGTCACGATGAGGTTGCAGCCCTGGTCGACGAGGCTCGTCAGGTTGGGGGCGTACTCGGTCTCGTCCTTCGACTCGACGGTCTTCGGCGTCACGCCGAGCTCGTCGCCGGCCTTCATGATGCCCTCGTAGCCGAGCTGGTTGAAGGACTTGTCGTCGAATCCACCCGCGTCGGACACCATGCAGGGCAGGAAGTCGCTGGCGGTATCGGTGCCGCCGTCACCCGAGTCGTCGGGGGCCGATGCGCAACCGGCGAGCAGCGCGGCTGCACCGAACATCGCGAGACCGGCGAGACCGGCCTTCTTGGTCGTGACCTTCACTGTGTCCTCCAAATCGTGCGCCCCGAACCGTGAGCAGGGGCCGTGCGGACACGTTACCGAATGTTGCGCGCGCCGCCATCGTGGTTTGCGGGCGCGACATCCAATGGTTATGAAGACGCGACATTCTGCTCATATGAGCAGGGCGCTCCGGCGGTCGAGTAGGCCGCGACGCAGGAGCAGCCGTATCGAGACCCGCCGTCGGCAGGGTCTCGATACGCTCGCCGGCGCTCGTTGCTCGACCGGCGGCCGCAGGGAGCGCTCGCCAACTCGACCGGCGGCCGCAGCGAGCGCTCGGCGACTCGAACGGCAGCCTCAGGGCCTGCTCGGCGACTCCACGACGATCTCGCCCGCGATGATCGCCTGGCGCAGGCCCTCGATCTCGCCGTCGAGTTCGGGCGTGACGAGCGACTCGAGGTCGTGGTACGGCGCGATCTCGACGCCGGCGTTCTCGAGCGTGCCGACGTAGGGCTCGTTCGTGAACGCGCCGCTCTGCACGTCGCCGACGATCTGCACCATCGCGTCCTGCGTGTTCTTCAGCACGCTCGTGAGGATCACCGGGCGGTACTGCGCGGGCAGGGTCTCGTAGCCGTCGCTGTCGACCCAGACGATCGAGACGCCGTCGTGCTCGAGCGCCGCGGCGGCGGCGCCCTCGCCGACCTGCCCGGCGACCGGGAGGATCACGTCGGCGCCCTGGTCGATGAACCCGGCGGTGAGCGTCTTGCCCTTGTTGACGTCTTCGAAGTCGCCCGTGAACGCGCCGTCCTGCGCGGACTTGTTCCAGCCGAGCGCCTGCACGGCCGTGCCGTGCACCTCGTTGTACTTCGCGACGCCGTCGACGAAGCCGTCCATGAACAGCGTCACTGGCGGCTGGTTGCCGCCGCCGAACGTCGCCACCACGCCCGTCTTCGTCACGCCCGCGGCGAGGTAGCCGGCGAGGTAGGAGGCCTGCGCCGTGTCGAACACGACGGGCTTGACGTTCGGCGCGTCGACGGTCTCGTCGACGATCGCGAAGGCGATGTCGGGGTTCGCCCCGGCCTGCTCGAGCGTCGGGTCGGCGAGCTCCCATCCGACCGTCACGATGAGCCCGCATCCGGACTGCACGGCCTGCTCGACGTTGGGCGCGAGGTCGGTCTCACCGGTCGAGACGATCGCCTCGGCCTCGACGCCGAGCTCGTCTTCGGCCTGCTGCAGGCCCTCCCAGCTCGACTGGTTGAACGAGCGGTCCTCGAGGCCGCCCGAGTTGGTGACCATGCGCACGCAGCCCGCGTCGTCTGCATTGTCGGCGTCGCCCTCCGGCGCCGCCTGGCACCCCATGAGCACGACGGATGCCGCGACGAGCGCGATGCCGAACCCCATCGCCCTGCGCGACGTTGCCTTGCGAGACATCACCCTGCGCGACATCCGTTCCTCCCGTGTCGAACCGTCGAAGTCTGGTACCGGTCGTGCTCTCGAAGTGCGACGCGTCAGAGCACGTCGCCCGAGCCGCCGAGGCGGAGCGCGTCGACGACCGCCTTCACGCGCTGCGCGTGCTCGCTCGTGGTCACGAGCAGGGCGTCTGGCGTGTCGACCACCACGATGTCCTGCACGCCGATGAGGCTGATGACGCGCTTCGAGCGGCTGATGACGATGCCGCTGGATGCGTCGGCGAGCACGCGCGCGTGCTCGCCGAGGATCGCCAGCTCACCGGAGCGGCCAGAGGAGTTGAGCTTGGCGAGCGAGGCGAAGTCGCCGACGTCGTCCCACTGGAAGTGGCCGCGCACGACGGCGAGGCGCCCGGCATCGGCCGCCGGCTCGGCGACCGAGTAGTCGATCGCGATCTTCTCGAGCTTCGGCCAGATGCGGTCGACCGCGGGGCCGCGCGTGCCGGGGTCGTCCCACGCCGCAGCGAGCTCGACGAGCCCCGCGTGCAGCTCGGGCTTCGTGCGAGCCAGCTCCTCGAGCAGCGTCGACGCCTTGGCGATGAACATGCCCGCGTTCCAGAGGTGGGCACCGCCGTCGACGTAGCGCCGCGCGGTGTCGAGGTCTGGCTTCTCGACGAAGTTCGCGACGAGTTCGACCTTGCCCGCGCCCGGGATCTCGAGCTGCGAGCCGCATTCGATGTAGCCGAAGCCGACCGCCGGCTCGGTGGGCGTGATGCCGATGGTCGCGATGTACCCCGCGCGCGCCGCCGTGACGGCGTCGGCCACGGCCGAGCGGAACAGCGCGTCGCCGGAGATCACGTGGTCGGCGGCGAACGAGCCGATGATCACGCCCGGCTCGCGCAGCTCGAGGATGGCCGCGGCGAGGCCGATGGCGGCCGTCGAGTCGCGGGGCTCGGACTCGAGCACGACGTTCACGTCGCTGAGCTCGGGCAGCTGCGCCTCGACCGCCGCGCGATGCGCACGGCCGGTGACGACCATGATGCGCTGCTCGCCCGACAACGGGGCGAGGCGATCCCACGTGTCCTTCAGCAGCGTCTGGCCGGAACCGGTCAGATCGTGCAGGAACTTCGGGGCGTCGGCGCGGGAGAGCGGCCAGAGGCGGGAGCCGACGCCGCCGGCCGGGATGACGCTGTAGAACCCGTCGAACGGGACGGAGTGCGCAGACATGAGTCCGAGGATAGCCGGGTGCCCCGTCATCGGTGCGGAAACCGCGGCACGAGGCATCCGCTCGGCTCGTTCGAATCGACGGAGATATCTCGACATCGAGAGAGTTAGGCAGCCCTTAGCGGCGGCGCGACAACCCCGGGACTACAATCGCATCGGGTCGTTCGGCCCGTTCGCGCCCTGAATCGAGGGCCTTCAGCAGCCAGGGAGGGTTGTTCATGCCAGAGAATCCGGCAGGAACCCTGACCGCACCCGCGAAGCCGGCGAAGCAGAAGCCTGGTGGCACGCTGTACCGCGGCCGCGAGGGAATGTGGTCGTGGGTATTGCACCGCATCACGGGCGTCGCCATCTTCTTCTTCCTCTTGGTGCACATCCTCGACACCGCGCTCGTACGGGTGAGCCCCGAGGCGTACAACGCCGTCATCGGCACGTACCAGACGCCCATCATGGGCCTCGGCGAGGTCGCCCTGGTCGGCGCGATCGTGTTCCACGCGTTCAACGGCCTGCGCATCATCCTGGTCGACCTCTGGGCCTGGGCCACGCGCCACCAGAAGCTGCTGTTCTACATCGTCATCGCCCTCTGGGTCATCACGATGCTCGGCTTCACTCCCCGCCACCTCATCAACGTCTTCAGCCACTAAGGAGCGCAGGCATGTCCGTCATCGAAGCGCCTCGCAGCAAGGCACCCGCGCGCAAGCGCGGCGTGAACCTCGAAAAATGGGGCTGGATCTACATGCGAGCCAGCGGCGTCGTGCTGCTCGTGCTCATCTTCGGCCACCTCTTCGTCAACCTCCTGGTCGGCGAGGGCGTCAAGGCCATCGACTTCGGGTTCGTCGGCGGCAAGTGGGCCGACCCGTTCTGGCAGTGGTGGGACGTCACGATGCTGTGGCTCGCGCTGATCCACGGCGCCAACGGCATGCGCACGATCGTGAACGACTACACCAATCCCGGCACGACGCAGAAGGTGCTGAAGGGCGCGCTCTTCGCCTCCGCGGCCGTACTCATCGTGCTCGGCACGCTCGTGGTCTTCACCTTCGACCCGTGCCCCGCCGGCTCCCCCGCAGACCTGCTCCCCTCGTTCTGCCCCGCTGTCTAGGAGAACCGTGACCGACCAGAGCGCACACGTCGAGACGAAGGTCGTCGACGGCGTCCACTACCACCAGTACGACATCGTCATCGTCGGCGCCGGAGGCGCCGGCATGCGGGCCGCGATCGAGGCCGGGCCCGGTGCGAAGACGGCCGTCATCTCCAAGCTCTACCCGACGCGCTCCCACACGGGCGCGGCGCAGGGCGGCATGGCCGCCGCGCTCGCGAACGTCGAAGAAGACAGCTGGGAGTGGCACACCTTCGACACGGTCAAGGGCGGCGACTACCTCGTCGACCAGGACGCGGCCGAGATCCTCGCGAAAGAGGCGATCGACGCGGTCATCGACCTCGAGAACATGGGCCTGCCGTTCAACCGCACGCCAGAGGGCAAGATCGACCAGCGCCGCTTCGGCGGGCACACGCGCGACCACGGCAAGGCGCCCGTGCGCCGGGCCTGCTACGCGGCCGACCGCACGGGTCACATGATCCTGCAGACGCTGTTCCAGAACTGCGTCAGGCTCGGCATCGAGTTCTACAACGAGTACTACGCCCTCGACGTCATCATGACCGAGGTCGACGGCGTCGAGCAGCCCTCTGGCGTCGTCGCGTACGAACTCGCGACGGGCGAGCTGCACGTCTTCCAGGCCAAGGCGATCATCTTCGCCACCGGCGGCTTCGGCAAGATCTACAAGACCACCTCCAACGCGCACACCCTCACGGGCGACGGCGTCGGCATCATCTGGCGCAAGGGCCTGCCGCTCGAAGACATGGAGTTCTTCCAGTTCCACCCGACCGGCCTCGCCGGCCTCGGCATCCTCCTCACCGAGGGCGCCCGCGGCGAGGGAGCCATCCTCCGCAACGCGAGCGGCGAGCGCTTCATGGAGCGCTACGCCCCCACGATCAAAGACCTCGCACCCCGCGACATCGTCGCGCGCTGCATGGTGCAGGAGGTCGCCGAGGGCCGCGGTGCGGGCCCCCACAAGGACTACGTGCTGCTCGACTGCACCCACCTCGGTGCCGAGGTGCTCGAGACCAAGCTCCCCGACATCACGGAGTTCGCGCGCACGTACCTGGGCGTCGACCCGGTGTACGAGCCCGTCCCCGTGATGCCGACCGCGCACTACGCCATGGGCGGCATCCCCACCAACGTCGCCGCCGAGGTGCTGCGCGACAACGACACCGTCGTGCCCGGCCTCTACGCCGCCGGCGAGTGCGCCTGCGTCTCCGTGCACGGCTCCAACCGTCTCGGCACCAACTCGCTGCTCGACATCAACGTCTTCGGCAAGCGCGCCGGGCGCAACGCGGTCGAGTACGTGAACTCGGGCGTCGACTTCACGCCGCTGCCCGAGGACCCGGCCGCGGCGATCCGCGACATGCTGCAGTCGCTGCGCGATTCCGACGGCACCGAGCGCATCGCGGCGATCCGCAAGGAGCTGCAGGACGAAATGGACAAGAACGCCCAGGTGTTCCGCACCGACGAGTCCCTCGCGCATGTCACCAACGTCATCGCCGGCCTCCGCGAGCGCTACAAGAACATCGCCGTGCAAGACAAGGGCAAGCGGTTCAACACCGACCTGCTCGAGGCCGTCGAGCTCGGCTTCCTGCTCGACCTCGCCGAGGTCGTCGTCTACTCCGCACGCAACCGTCAAGAGAGTCGCGGCGGCCACATGCGCGACGACTTCCCGAAGCGCGACGACGAGAACTTCATGCAGCACACGATGGCCTACCTCTCGGGCGACGCGCACTCGTCAGATGCCGCCGACCACATCCGGCTCGACTGGAAACCCGTGACCATCACCCGCTACCAGCCGATGGAGAGGAAGTACTGATCGTGAGCACCACCACGCTCGAGCAGCCGCCCGCCGCTGAGGCCGCCATCCAGTCGTTCACCGTGACGTTCCTGATCCGCCGCTTCGACCCCGATGTCGACACCGAGCCGCGCTGGCAGGACTTCGACGTCGAGATGTACGCGACCGACCGCGTGCTCGACGCCCTGCACAAGATCAAGTGGGAGCAGGACGGCTCGCTCACGTTCCGTCGCTCCTGCGCGCACGGCATCTGCGGGTCCGACGCGATGCGCATCAACGGCCGCAACCGGCTCGCGTGCAAGACCCTCATCAAGGACCTCGACATCTCGAAGCCCATCTACGTGGAGGCCATCAAGGGCCTGCCGCTCGAGAAGGACCTCATCGTCGACATGGAGCCGTTCTTCGCGAGCTACCGCGAGGTGCAGCCCTTCCTCATCGCCAACTCGACGCCCGAAGCGGGCAAGGAGCGCGTGCAGTCGATCGCCAAGCGCGAGATCTTCGACGACACCACCAAGTGCATCCTCTGCGCCGCGTGCACCTCGTCCTGCCCCGTGTTCTGGACCGACGGCCAGTACTTCGGCCCCGCGGCCATCGTGAACGCGCACCGGTTCATCTTCGACGACCGTGACGACGCGGCATCCGTTCGTCTCGACATCCTGAACGACAAGGAGGGCGTGTGGCGCTGCCGCACGACCTTCAACTGCACCGATGCCTGCCCGCGCGGCATCGAGGTGACCAAGGCCATCGCCGAGGTCAAGCAGGCCATCATGCGGGGCAAGCCCTGACGATGACCTCGGCGACCCCGTCGCACTGAAGAAGGGCCGATGCGATTCGCATCGGCCCTTCTTCGTTCCCGGTCGCGTTCCCCCTCGCTCCCGGGTGTCGATCACGGCGACCCGGTGGGTTCACCCACCACCGGGTCGCCATGGATCATTCGGTGGCGTTCTCCCGGCGGCGCCGGACCATGACCCAGACCACGGTCATCCCGCCGAGGAGCAGCAGACCCGCTGCGCCCCAGATCCACGGGCCGCCCGCGAACCCGGTGACCGCGGTGCCGCCGAGGAGGGTCACCGTGACGGTGTCCTCAGCGCACTCCGTGACCGGATCGGGATCGTCGACCGTCTGCCAGCAGACCTCACCGGTGTTGTCGATCGTCGAGACCGTGGTGCCCGGCTTCACGTGCACCGCCAGGTCGATGACCGGCGCCGTCGTGAAGTTCGGCCCGAGTTGGCCGAGCAGGTCGCAGTGCAGCGTGCCACCGTAACCGCTCGCATCCTTGCCGGTCACCTCGCAGTTCTCCCAGCGGGGGAACGCGGGAGCCGGTGCGGTGGTGATCGTGTCGACCCGGAGGTTGGCCGGGATGTCGTCGAACACCTCGGTCGGGTCCGTCGCACCCGTGCCGACCGACGTCACCTGCAGCGAGTAGCTGAAGTCGCCGTCCGCCTTGGTGCTGGTGACGCTGGCCGTCTTCTCGATCTCGAGCTCGGCCGGACGGTCGACCGCACAGGTCGGCAGCGCCTGCGGGTACACCGCGAGCACGGTCTGGCTCGGGTTCACCGAGAACACGACGCTCGCCGGGTTCTCCATGTCGCGCCAGGCGTAGCTGGGCAGGCTGTCATCGAGGATGAGGTCCAGGAACCGGGTGCCGGGAGTCGGCGGGTTCGTGAGGTCCTCCTCGGTGATCGGACGCCAGCCCGGGAACTCGATCGGCAAGCCATCCTCGCCGAGCGCGGCGCCCGGCCACAGGAGCCGGCCCTCACGGTCGTCCCACGGGATCGTCTGCACCTTGGTCTGCGTGCCGTCGGCCGAGGTCCACGTCACGGTGATGTCACCGGGTTCGACGTTCTCGGTCGCCCGCACGTCGTAGTACAGCCACGGGACATCCGCCACGCATCGCACGTACACTCCGGCATCGACCTTCTTGACCGGCACGTCTGCGTCAGCACAGTCGTTGTCGGGGAAGATGTCCGGGATGTTGCCCTCGGGCACCACGAGTGCCAGTGCGGCGACCCGCTCCGCCGTCGGCCGCGGCGGCTCGTAGCCGCTCGTGGACACGCACGCCGTGTTCGGGATCACCTGGTTCTCGGGGAACGGAGGCAGCACCGGAGCGGGGTCGTCCGGACCGACGGCCGCCGGCGCCTCGACCTCGGCCGGGAGCACCCGTACCGGGATCGTGATCGTCGTGACCTGGCCTTCGACGAAGGTTCCGGTGTACGTCGCCGTGAACTGGTTGTCCTCGGTCGACTCCGTCCAGTTCTCGGGAGCCTCGAACGTGGCCGGGCCGGTGATCTCGAGCGACGGATCGATGAGGTCCGTCACCTCGAGGTCCTGCACGTCCTTTCCGTGGTTCGTGACCGTGAGCACCCAGTCGAAGGTGTTGTCCTCGGTGTCGTCCACCGCGGTCACCCCGTCGGGAAGGACGGCCGTCTTCTCGATGCCGACGTCGACGATCGGGATGTCGACGCAGTCGCTGATCGGCGTGGTGATCGTGCCGGTGGTGAACTCGCCGCCGTTGTAGAAGCCGTGGCCGCTCGTGTTCTCGAGGCACTTCGCGTCATCTTTGTCCGTGATGGTGGTGACGTCGACCGTCGCGGTGATGGTCCAGTACTCCGTCGTCGCTGCCGGCAACGCGCGGCCATCGGCGAGCACGGTGCCATCGGGATCGCCGCCGGCCACACCAGTCCAGCTTTCGACCGCGTTGCCATCGGGATCGAAAGCCTCGGCCGTGAACGTCGTGCCGGCCGGGAAGGCCGGGGTGTCGCTCAGGTCGTAGTACTGGTCCTTGTCGCTGTCGTTGGTCACCGCGATCTCGTACGAGACGTCGAACGTGCCGTCTCCGTTGTAGACGGGGTCAGCCAGGACGTACTTCTCAGCCGTCGAGGTGCCGGGCTCGTCGCAGTCGGTCTTGGTGATGGTCGTCTCGCCGTACTCCACCGTTGCAGCGTTTCGGAAGCCGCCGGCGATCGGGAGATCAGGGGATTCCTCATCCGACACACACTGCGTCGACCCGCCTTCCCAGGCGCTCGCCGGGACGCTCGCCGTCACCGTCACCGTATAGGTGTCAGTCGTTGCTGGAGCGATGACCTGATCGAGTGCGAGCAGCTGCGTCGGCTCGTCGAGCGGGTTCTCGGGCCAGGAACCGCTCTGCGGTCCGGTCCAACTCGCCGTGTCGACGACGATTCCGGCCCCGAAGTTCTCCAAGGTGTCGTACAGGTCGTACTGCACCGGAGAAACGACGCTCTTGTTCGTCACCGTGACCTCGTACTCGGTCACCCAGCTGCCGTCGGGCTGCTGTGCCGAAGGAGTCGAGACCACCTTCGCGAAGTCGAGCGTTCCTGGCTTCGCCGTGTTCGTGATCTCACACTCGACATGCTGACCGGACAGGAGCGTGACCGCACCTTCGACGAGCGTCACCGGGGTGGCCGGATCGTTGCTCGTCACCAGACAGGTCCAGTCGCTCGGCGTGAACTCGTCGTTGCCCTCGAAGTCGCTCGCAACCTCCTCAAGACCGTACGCCGTGTTCGAGTCGACGTCGCCGGTCGCGGTGCCATCTCCCTCGACCACCACTGTGTCACCGTTGCTGGCGGTCAGGTGCCAGAGGTCGGCCGGGAAATTCTCGGCGACTTCCTCAGGCAGCACAACCTTGTTGAGCGTGAGCGTCGGTGCGATGTCGGTGTTCGTGATCTCGCAGTCGACGCTCGCGCCGAGCCCCTTCACCGTCAGGGTCGCGTTCTGCGAACCGGGCGTGCTCACCAGGGTGAACGCGTCCTCGCCGCTGTCGGACTCACAGGTCCACGTCGAGGAGACCTCGTACTCGACGCCGTTCTCCCACTTGGTCGAGACCTCGTTGAGCGTGTAGCCGACGTCGAGCCCGACTTCGCCGCTCGCCGTTCCGGCTCCGCTGAAGTTGTCGTCCTCGTCGCCGAGGCTCGTGCCGCTCAACGTCCAGTCGGCCGCGACACCGTCGCCGCCGTGCTGGTTGTCGACGACCTTCGTGAGCGTCACCGTCTGGATGCAGTCGACGTGGTTGGTGACGGTGAACTCGTTGACGGCGCCCTCGAGCACCTCGTCACCGAGACCCGTGGTCGCGTCGGTGTCGACCTCGCAAGCGAGACCGTCGGGCGTCGTGACATCCGCCTCGCCGATGGTCACGGAGTCACCGACCGTGTACGGCCCGTAGACCGTGTCCCACTCGGACTCGGCGGCGTCGAGCAGCAGCGTCGCGTCGAACCCGTCGGGCAGCTCGTCGCTGTCCCACGCGATCGGGTCGCCGCCGTTGATCACCCAGAGCTTCGTGACCTCGACCGTGACGGGCACGTCACCGCAGTCCTCGTCGGTGTACTCGTCACCGGAGGTGACGACCGCACCGTTGAGCAGGCCGTGGCCCTCGACCCCGTCACCGGCGCAGATCAGGCCTTCGGCCGGGGCATCCGCGTCGACCGTGAACGTGATCGTCACCGTGAAGGTGTGCGTCGCACCGCCGGCGAGTGCCTGGTCCTCCACCACTTCGGTATCGGCTGCGCCGTCCCAAGCGGGGTTGACCGTGACATCCGCGCTGGTGACCTCTTGACCGGTGATCGTCACGCCGTCCGCGAAGTCGGGCGTGTCGTTCAGGTCGTAGACCAGCTCCTGGTCATCGCTCGTGTTGTGCACGGTGATGGTGTAGCTCGCCGTCCACCCGCTCGCGTCACCCGTGACCGGACCGTTGAAGGTCTTGTTGATCTCGGGCTGGGCCGGAAGGCCGCAACCGGTGTCGTAGCTCGTGCTCCCGCTGCCCTTGGTCATCGCGACCTCGTTGAGGAAGCCGACGTTCGGCTCACCTTCGGTCGGGCTGCAGGTGTTGGTCGTCGGGTCGCCGAATGCCGCAGCGTCCACGTTCGCCGTGACGGTCACGGTGTACGTGTGGACCGCGTCGATGCCGATGATCCGAAGCGACGGCACGATGGCGGTCGTCGGGTCGGCCGAGGGATCGGCCCACGTGCCGTTGTCGCTCGGGTCGTCGGCGTTCTGCCAGGAGGCCGACTCGATGTCGATCTCGGGCCCGAAGCGGAGCGTGTCGGAGAGCGTGTACCGCGAGATGTACTCGGGGTTTCCGGTGACCGTGACGTCGTAGACGATCGTCCAGAGTCCGTCGCCGTCCTGGGTGACGGTCGGGTCGTCCTTCTCGACGCTCGGCTCGCCGCCGCGCACGATGTTCGGGCAGTCGTCGTCGGTGCGCACGATCTCACCGGACGTCAGGATTCCCGTGTTGAGGAATCCGACGCCGCCCGGGTTGTTGTCGGTCTTGCACTCGAGCTGCACCGGATCGACGAGGTCTTCGTGCACGTCGACGTTCAGCGTGATCACGTAGACGTCGGTCTCGCCGGCCGCGATGGCCTGGTTCGCCACGATCGTGAACTCCGAACCGTCGTACGGGCTCACCGGAGCGCCGCCGTCGATCGAGTAGCTGAGGTACTCGACCCCGACCGGGTAGGCCGGCTGGTCGGTCAGCGTGTAGTACGACGGCTTCGCGCCCGGATCCGTGTTCGACACCGTGAGCGTGTAGGTCACGTTCCAGGTGGAATCGGCCTGCTGGGTCACCGTGCCGCCCGACTTCACGATCTTCGGGGCGCTCGGCGCGTCACAGGCGGACTGGTCGACATCCACACCCGCGACCGTGAGGGTCGCCGTGTTCAGGAATGCTCCCGTTCCCTGGCCGGTCTGACATGCCGACTGCGCCGGAGTGAGTTCGGGTCCGGCGACCGAGATGCCGGTCACGGAGACTCGATACGTGTCGGTCGGGTCGGGGTCGCCCGCCGCGAGGTAGGCGCCGGTCGCGAGGTCGCTCCCGTTCGTCCAGCCGTCGATCGGGGTGCCGTTCTTCGTCGCCGAGTACGTGCCTCCCGTGATGCCGGTGCCGAAGTGCGTCGAGTCCGCGAGGTCGTAGACGCCGCCGACGGGGCCGGTGTTCGTGACCACGATGTCGTACGCGATGCTCCACGTGCCGTCGGACGCCTGCACGACCGAGCCGGGCACGACCACCTTGGTGTGCGTGATCGTCGGCGGGTTGACCGTGACACAGCCGGTGTCATCGTCGCTCTGGTTACCCGAGGAAACCGTCGCTGTATTGTTCAGGCCGACCTCGCTCGGGCATTCGTATGCCGGAGCATCGGAACCGACGCGCACGACGACCGAGACGTCATAGAGGTGCTGGTCGACACCCGCCGTTCCGGGAAGCGTCACACCCGACACAACGGTCGTGTCGGCCGCCCCATCCCAGGCAGGGTTCGTCGCGACCGGCCCAGACACGCTCGCCGAGAGCACCGTCGCACCGCTCGGGTATTCGAGCTCGTCCTCGAGGTCGTAGATCAGACTGGTCGTCGCCGACGGGTTGGTGACCGTGATCGTGTACGGCAGGGTCCACGTTCCGTCACCATTGTCGACGGCCGTGCCGCCGAGCTTCGTGATGGTCGGCTTCACCGGCAGCTCGCAGTCGGATGCCTCGTACGAGGTCTGCCCGACATACATCGTCGCCGTGTTGAGGAAGCCAACCGTACCCGGATCGGGCTCCGGAGCCGTGCACTCGGCAATTGTGGAGCCGTCGAAATCGGCGTCCTCATCGACCGTCGCGTTGACCGTCACACGCCAGGTGTGCGTTGCGCCGGGCAGGAGTGCCGGCTCATCGTCAAACGCCTGTACCGCGTCGAAGGCGGCGGTCCAAGGGGTCACGGCACCCGCGGGTTCTGGAGTCAGCCGCTGGTAGTTCGCACTGTTCACCGTGACTTCGCTGCCGAACTCGAGCAGGTCGGAGAGGATGTACGAGATCGAGCCGACCGCGCTCGGGTTGGTCGCGACGATGTCGTACGAGATCGTCCACGAACCGTCGCTGTTCGGCGTCGGAGTCGCCGCGGTCTTCGTGATCGAAGGCGTGATCGGCTTGAGCGTGTTCGTGATCGTGCAGGCTACCTGCTGGCCTGCGGTGAGGCCGGTGATCGACGCGGCACCCGCGCCAGTGCCGGTCACGGTCGGGGCGGCGCCGATGCCGTTCGTGACCACGCACTGCCACGCACTGGGAGTGAACTCGTTCGCTCCAGAGAAGTCGGGCTTCGGTGTCTCGGACAGCGTGTATGCCGCGCCGGCATTGACCTGGACGTATGCGGTGTCGCCACCGGCGGGGTTCGTCACCGTCGGCGAACCGTTCGCTCCAAGACCTGAGAGGACCCAGTTCGCGTCGGAGACATCGCTGCCGGCGACGTCCTTGAGCAGACGCAACTGCGGCTGCGTCTGAACGTTCACGATCGTGCACGTCGCGACGTCGTTCACCGCGAGCGGGAGCTTGTCGGCCGCGCCGATCGTGATCGGCGTGCCGCCGTTCACGACACACGAGAAGGTGGTGCCGTTCGTGTAGCCCGGTACAGCGCCGGACTCGCTCAGCGCGTAGGAGCCGGGAAGCACCGCGGTCGGAACGACGTGTCCCGCTGCGCTGACCGGAGCCTGGGTTCCGGGGTACGGGGTGATGTCGTTCGGTACTGCCGGCGCGGTCCACGCGGCGTTCAGCGTCCACTGGTTGATGCCTTCGTCGGTGAGGACGCCGTTGATCGACACCTTCTTGACGAGTTCGAGCGTGGGCATCGGTTGGTTGGTCGCCGTGCACTTCGCCCACTGGCCGTCGAGCACAGTGACCCCACCGTTGCGACCGTCGAACTGCGAGCCGCTCCATGTGGGAACGCCCTGCTCGTTGACACTCGTCGCGATGACGCAGAACCAGGAACCCGTCGCACCTGCGGCCGCATTCGGCCCCCATTGCGACTGCAGCGTGGGATCGAACGACTGCACGTACTTCTCGGCTGCAGCGGTCGTCGCGTCCTCAGCGAGCGGGTAGACGACGCCAGGAGTCACGGGTGCGGTCGCCGCCGATGTTCCGGTGACACCCGAGGGGCCGGCAACGGCCCCCGTTGGTGCGATGGCGTCGAGGGTCCACTCGGTCGGGAGAGCGTTGCCCCCGAGGACGGACTTCTCGAGAGTGAGCTTGGTCTCGCAGACGACCGTGTTCGTCAGGGTGACCTCGTTCACCCCCTCGGAGCTCGTCTTCGAGAGCGTGATCTTGCCGTCGACGAGCGCCGGGGCGCTGGACATGGTCACCGTACAGAGCGGACGGGGGTTCGAGATCGTCTCGGAGACCCCCACCGTGGAGTTGTGCGTCAGCCCCGAGTAGAGCGTGCCGAAAGCGGCCGGTCCCGGAGGAAGGCTCGCGTTGTCCGTGAGCTGGAGCGTCGCGCTCAGTCCCAGCGGCGGGTTGTCGTTCGAGAAGGTCTCGAGCGTGCCGTCACCGTCGGAGTCGAACTTCCATTCCTTGAGCACCCGCAGTTGCGCACTCTGGTCAAGCGCCTGGTTGCGGATAGTGCAGGTGACCGTCTCACCGTTGATCGCGGAGACCGAGAAGCCGGGGTTGGTCTCACTCGGGAGGTTGGTCACCGCCAGGGGCGTTCCCGGGGCGCTCGTCGTGGCGCACTGCGCGTAGGCGCCGCTCGGGAAGGGCGCGAATTGGAACCCGTCCTGCTGCTGCTCCCTGAAGGTGATCACTTTCGAGCCCGTGAGGTCCGTGAAGTCGACCTTGAAACCGGCGACACCGGTCGGGCCGGTGGGCTGCGACGCCGAGGTCGTATAAGGATCGCTGCTGCCGTCATCGATCTTGACGATCGGGTTCGCCGCTGTCGCGGTGATGTTCCATCCCGGGGTCGGCACGCCGGCTCCACCGCCGACGGGCAGCACCTGCTTCGTGACACTCACGGTGCCGGCGCAGTTCGCCTTCGCGAGGCTCTGCAGGAACGCGTTCAGCGCCGCGTAGTTCGTGACCTGGAAGAAGTCCGAGTTGGGAGTCGGCCCTGAGACCGCCGCGAGGTTCAATGCGGCGTTGCCGCTCGCACCCGCACCGATGCCGACATTGATGATGCGCGTACCCTTGGACTTCAGGTAATTGGCCGAGGCGATCGCGTTCTCGAGTTCGATGAATCGCGTGTCGCCGCTGTTGCCCTGGGCAGGGGCGCCGTATCGCGTGGGGTCGCCGTCGGTGAGCACGAGCACGATATCGAGCCCGGCGTCGGCGAGTGCCTTGTAGCCCCAGAGCCCCTCATCCCAGTTCGTGTACTGCGTCGGGTTGATATTCGTCGTGAGCCCTGCGGCGCGGTTGCGAACCGGCGCTGCGGCAGTTGCATCGACCACCGAGGTGAGTCCGACCGGCGCGTTGTTCATGCCGGTGGTGTTCGGTGCGGGGCTGTCAGTGCCGAACGTGCGGAGCGCGACCCTAGACGCCGTGCCCGTGAGCGCGTCGATGAATCCGGTCGCCGCGGTCCGCAGATTCGTCTGAGCATTGTTCTCGGCATTGATGGAAGCCGAGAGGTCGACGAGCAGGCCGACGTCGATGCCGCACTGCTGGGGAACGGCCGGGTTCTCTCGGGCGTTCATCCACTGCCCACTGGACGTGCGGAGGCCGCTTCCGGTCGGCGGGGTGTTCGTGTTCTGGTTGTCGCCCGTCCCGCCTCCTTGGAACTGGTACGGCGTAGTCGTGAAAGTGCCGCCGTACGAGCCGATGCGCAGGTTGTCGATCTTCTGCCAGCCGTCGGGGGCCGTGCGTTCGACCGCCCAATAGCCGTCGTTGTTCGTACCCGAGGGATTGCGGGCTGGGACGTCGACCCAACAGCGGCCGTCGTCTCCGGTCTGACACGAATTCACAACGGCACCACCCGGGGCGTTGTTCACGTTCTGATAGAAGTCGAAGATCGCATCCTTGAGCGGGGCGATCGAGCTGTCGCCGTCGCGGTCGCCGCCCTTGCGCACGGTGATCGTCGAGGTGTCAGCCTTCGCAACGCCCTGGCCTTTGCCCCAGTTCGTGGCCGGCGGGAGCACCTCGGTCAGCGCCTCGAAATCGGGCACGGCAAGGAGCGACCTCGCGGCCTTCTCTGGTGCCTTCGGTTCGTCCGTCGGCTCCTCGGTCGGCTCGTCGGAGGGCTGTTCGGTCGGTTCGTCCGAAGGTTCCTCGGTGGGTTCTTCCGACGGCTGCTCCGACGGCTCCTCGCTGGGCGTGTCGCTCGGCGTCTCCGACGGCGTGTCCGTCGGCTCGTCGCTCGGCGTCTCCTCAGTCGACTCCTCGCTCGACTTCGCGGATTCACCCGACTTCGCGGCATCCGTCGACTCGCTGACCGTAGGGTCGGTCGGCGTGTCGGTCGCGTCGGCGAAGGCCATGGTCGGCAGGCCGACCACCAGCAGGCCGCCGACGGCGATCGAGGCGATCAGCGCGCGAAGGGATCGAGCACGGTTGGCTTCTCGTCGACGCCGCTCCCTCCGGGGACGCTGTGCGGAGTCATCGTGTCGGGTACCGAACCAGTTGCTCATCGTCGTTCAACCTTCGCGTCGGGTCATACTGCGGAATGTGAGGATTACGCAGGTGAGCCGAGTCAACCACTCGCGAGGGATGCACCGACAGGGCACGCGCGTGACCAATACGGGGGGCACTTTGTGCAGATTCCCCGGTAATTCAGGGGTTTTCGTGCACTGTAACCACGATGGGGGGTCTGCTCCGGGGGCGCTCTCGCGGCCGATCTCGAGTGCACGGGCGGATGCCACGACCCGGCGCCAGCCCGCCTCGCACGACCGCGACCTCCCGCTCAGTACTCTTGGAGCGTGAGCGAGCGAGCGTCGACCGAGCCCCGAGGGCCTGCGCGACGATCCACGTCGACGCGCACCGACCCCAAGGCCGCCGACGACGCCGAGCTCGCGGCATCCGTCGACGAACCGGCCGCGCGAACGGCACGTGAACGCCTCACCGAACTCAGCGAGCCGCTGCGCGAGCGCTTCGAGGAGCCGATCAACCGGGTCACCTCGATCACGAACAAGACCATGGCGCTGTTCCCGGTGCGCGTGTGGCGGTACTTCCTGGCGCAGAACGGGTTCATCCTCTCGTCTGGCATGAGCTACCAGGCGCTGTTCGGCGTCTTCGCGGCCGTGTACGTGGTGTTCGCCGTGTTCGGCATCTGGTTCACGGGCAACGAGGCCGCGATGGAGGCCTTCCAGCTGCTGATCAACACGTATGCGCCCGGCCTCATCGGCCCCGACGGCATCATCACGAACGAGGAGATCACCGCGATCGCCTCATCGAGCACGGGAACCCTCGGCCTGACGGGTGCCGTCGCCCTCATCGGCTTCATCTGGACCGCGATCGGCTGGGTCACCTACACCCGCATCGGCGTGCGCAGCACGTTCGGGCTGCCGAAGGACTCGCGCTCGTACGTGCTGTTGAAGGCGCGCGACTTCGTCGCCGGCCTCATGTTCGGCGCGGTGCTCATCGTCGCCTCGGTGCTCTCGGTCGTGACCACCGGGTTCGTGTCGTGGCTCGTGTCGCTCATGGGCATCGACCCCGACTCGGGCACGTCGACGGCCGTGATCCAGGTCGGCGCGGTGCTCGTGGTGTTCGTCATCGACACCATCGCCCTCGCCGTGCTCTTCCGCTATCTCTCGGGCGCCGAGATGCCGTGGCGCCGCATGGTCATCGGCTCGGTGCTCGGGTCGGCGGCCCTGTCGGTCATGCAACTCCTCGGCGGCGTGCTCATCAACTTCGCGAGCAGCAACCCGCTGCTGGCGACGTTCGCGGTGTTCATCGCCCTGCTGTTCTGGTTCCGCATCACGAGCATCGTGATCCTCGTGGCGGCGAGCTGGATCGCGGTCGAGGCCTCCGACTCCCACGAGACCCTCCTCTCGCTGAGCCCCGAGCAGATCGAGGCGGAGCGCCGACGGCGCGAGGCCGAGGCCGCGGTGACCGTCGCCAGGGTGCGGCTGCGGGAGGCGCGGTCGGATGCCGCGAGCGCGAACTGGATCGGCGGCTTCAGCGCCCGGCGACGGGTCGCCAGGGCGCAACTCGATCTCGACGAGGCCGAGGCGGCCGCGGCCCGCGTGCAGGGCACCCGGCGAACGAGTGATGTCGGTCGCCTCGAATAGGATCGAGGGCATGCCTTCGACCTCTCGTCTCCGTGTCGCCAGCGTCAATGTCAACGGAGTGCGAGCCGCGTATCGTCGCGGCATGGGCGAGTGGCTCGCCTCGCGCGACGTCGACCTGCTCGCCCTCCAAGAGGTGCGCGCGTCGACCGAAGACCTGCAGGGCCTCCTGGGCGACGAGTGGAGCATCCTGCACGATCCGGCCACGGCCAAGGGCCGTGCGGGCGTCGCCATCGCGAGCCGCCGTCGCGCGAGCATCCACCGGGTCGAACTCGGCGCGCCCGACTTCGACAGCGCGGGCCGCTGGCTCGAGGCCGACTACGAGGTGGGCGACCGCATCATCACCGTCGTGAGCGCCTACGTGCACTCGGGCGAGGCCGACACCCCGAAGCAGGTGGAGAAGTACAAGTTCCTCGACGCCATGCAGGCGCGGCTGCCAGAGCTCGCCGCGCACTCCGAGCTCGCGCTCGTCGTCGGCGACCTCAACGTCGGCCACCGCACGCTCGACATCAAGAACTGGCGGGGCAACGTCAAGCGTGCCGGCTTCCTGCCCGAAGAGCGCGCGTACTTCGACCGCTTCGTCGCCGCCGAGGGCTCCGACGACCACGGGCTCGGCTGGGTCGACATCGGCCGCCGCTTCGCCGGCGAGGTCGACGGCCCCTACACGTGGTGGTCGTTCCGCGGCAAGGCGTTCGACAACGACACCGGCTGGCGCATCGACTACCAGCTCGCGACGCCCGCGCTCGCCGAGCTCGTCACCGACTACACGGTCGACCGTGCCGCCACCTACGACGCCCGCTTCTCCGACCACTCCCCCGTGGTCGTCGACTACGCGATCTGAGAAAGTACCCTCCGAACATGAACACCGCCCGTCCCGTCATCTTCTCCGGCATGCAGCCCTCCGGCGAGTCGCTGCACCTCGGCAACTACCTCGGTGCGCTCGTCAACTGGGTCGCCCTGCAAGACGAATACGACCCCATCTACTGCGTCGTCGACCTGCACGCCATCACCGTGACCCAAGAGCCCGAGCAGCTCCGCGAGAACGTGCGCCGCACCGCCGCGCAGTACCTCGCCGCGGGTGTCGACCTCGAGCGCTCGACACTGTTCGTGCAGTCCCATGTGCCCGCCCACGCCGAACTCGCCTGGGTGCTCAGCACCATCACGGGCTTCGGCGAGGCGAGCCGAATGACGCAGTTCAAGGACAAGTCGGCCAAGCAGGGCGCCGACGCCACCACGGTCGGCCTCTTCACCTACCCCGTGCTCATGGCGGCCGACATCCTGCTCTACGGCACCGACGCGGTGCCCGTCGGCGACGACCAGCGGCAGCACCTCGAGCTCACCCGCGATCTCGCGGCACGGTTCAACACACGCTACGGCGACACGTTCACCGTGCCCGAGGCGCTCATTCCGAAGGCGTCTGCCCGCATCTACGACCTGCAAGATCCGACGTCGAAGATGTCGAAGTCCGCCGCGAGCCAGGCCGGCCTCGTGAACCTGCTCGACGACCCCAAGATCACCGCCAAGAAGTTCAAGAGCGCGATGACCGACACCGGGCGCGAGGTGCGACACGACCGCGCCGAGAAGCCGGGCATCTCGAACCTGCTCGACATCTATGCGGCGCTCTCGGGCCGCACGGTGACCGAACTCGAGGCCGAGTACGACGGCCACGGGTACGGCGACTTCAAGAAGGATCTCGCCGAGGTCGCGGTCGATCGGCTCGGCCCCATCCGCGACCACGCGCTCGAACTGCTGGCCGACCCGGCCGAGCTCGATCGCCTGCTCGCGATCGGCGCCGACAAAGCTGCGGCTCGCGCCGAGGTCAAGCTGCGCGAGGTCTACGACCGCATCGGCTTCGTGCGGCGCGGCTGAGTCGAGCGTAGGGCCCCATGCGACCGGTCGTCATCCGAACCCCGCGGCTCCACCTCGACCTGCCCGTGCCGGGTGACGCCGAGGCCGTGACCGCCTATTGCCAAGACCCCGTCTTCGAGCGCTGGCTGACCACGCCGTGGCCGTACACACGCGCCGACGCCGATGCATTCCTCACAGCGCATGTGCCGCGCTCCTGGCAGAGCGGCAGCGAGCTCACGTGGGCCATTCGGCACCACGAGGGCGGGCCGCTGCTCGGCGTCGTGAGCGTGCGAGAGGCGCAGAACGAGATCGGCTTCTGGATGGGCGCCGAACACCGTGGCGCCGGCCTCATGAGCGAGGCCGCGACGGCCGTCTCGGAGTGGGCGCTCGCCGGCGGCATCGCCGGAGCCACGACCGTGTTCTGGCGCGCCGTCGAGGGCAACCTCGCCTCGGCACAGGTGGCGCGTGCCGCGGGATTCCGGCGCATCCGCCCCGAGAACCCGACCGTGCCGACCCGCGACGGCGAGCACACCCTGCCCGCCTGGTATGCCGTGCGCGAGGCCGAGATCGACCCCCGGGCCGAGCTCAGCTGGCGCGACCTGCTGCCGCCCCGGCGCACCGCATGACCCGGCCCGCGCCCCGCTCGACGGGGCCCGCGCCCGTCGTGCTGTTCGATCTCGACGACACGCTCATGGCGCACCGCGCCGCGGTCGCGAGCGGCATTGCAGTGCACATGCACGAACGCGCATACGAGGGCGACCTCGAGGCGGCTCAGCGGCTCTGGCATGAGCTCGAAGAAGAGCACTACCACTCCTACCTCGACGGGCGACTGAGCTACGAGGGCCAGCGTCGGGCACGTGCCCGAGACTTCGCCCGAGCGCACGGCGAAGAGCTCGACGACCCCTCGTCGGGCGCCTGGTTCGATGCCTACTTCGAGCGGTACCGTGACGCGTGGACCCTGCACGACGACGCGCTGCCCGCCCTTGACGCGATCGAGGCGTCGATGCCCGGCGTGCGGCTGGGCATCATCACGAACGGCGAGCCCGACTTCCAGCGCACGAAGCTCGAGCGGCTCGGCATCCTCGACCGCTTCGAGCACGTCGTCGCGTCAGGAGCCCTCGGCGTGACCAAGCCCGATCGGCGCATCTTCGACGCCGCCGTCGCCCGCTTCGAGGCATCCGCCCCGGTCTCGCGCATCGCGTACGTCGGCGACCGTCTGCGCACCGATGCACTCGGCGCCGCCGAGGCCGGACTCGACGGCGTCTGGCTCGACCGCTGGTCGACGCTGCTCGAGTCCGTCGAGGCGGCGGCGATCACCGACGCCGGAGTCATCGTCGTCAGCGGCCTCGACGAGGTCGCGCCACGGCTCAGCGAGCGCTGGCGGCAACCTCCGACGCCGCAGCAGAGATGAGATCGGGCCGGCCGCACCCCCATGCGACCGGCCCTCCGCAACTACTCTAATCGCCGAGGCAGACTTCCACTCTCATCGTCGAGGCGGGTTCTACTCCACGTCGGCGTCGACCCAATCGAGGGTCTTCGTGACGGCCTTCTTCCAACTGCGGTCGAGGCGCTCGCGCTCGGCGTCGTCCATCGACGGCGTCCAGCGCCTGTCCTCCTGCCAGTTCTTGGCCAGGTCGTCGAGACCAGACCAGAATCCGACCGCGAGGCCGGCCGCGTAGGCGGCGCCGAGCGCGGTGGTCTCCGCGACGACCGGACGCACGACCGGCACGCCGAGGATGTCGGCCTGGAACTGCAGCAGCGTGTCGTTGGCGGTCGCTCCGCCGTCGACGCGCAGCTCGGTCAGGTCGAGCCCCGCGTCGGCGTTCACGGCCTCGACGACGTCGCGCGTCTGGAACGCGATCGCCTCGAGGGCCGCCCGCGCGATGTGTCCCTTGTTCACGTAGCGGGTCAGGCCCACGAGCGCGCCGCGCGCATCGGGTCGCCAGTATGGCGCGAACAGCCCCGAGAATGCCGGCACGAAGTACGCCCCGCCGTTGTCGTCGACGCTCTTCGCGAGCTCCTCGACCTCGGCGGCCGAGGAGATGAGGCCGAGGTTGTCGCGCAGCCACTGGATCAGCGACCCGGTGACGGCGATCGACCCCTCGAGCGCGTAGTGCACGGGCTGGTCGCCGAGCTTGTACCCGACGGTCGTCAGAAGCCCGTTCTTGGAGTGCACGATCTCCTCACCCGTGTTGAAGATGAGGAAGTTGCCGGTGCCGTAGGTGTTCTTCGCCTCGCCGGCCTCGAAGGCGGCCTGGCCGAACGTCGCGGCCTGCTGGTCGCCGAGGATGCCGGCGATCGGCGTCTCGCGCAGCAGCGAGTGCTCGTTCGCGATGCCGTAGACCTCGGAGGAGGAGCGGATCTCGGGCAGCATCGACTTCGGCACGTCGAACGCGGCGAGGATCTCGTCGTCCCACTGCAGGGTCTCGAGGTCCATGAACATGGTGCGCGAGGCGTTCGTGACGTCGGTGGCGTGCACGCCGCCGTCGACGCCGCCCGTGAGGTTCCAGAGCACCCAGGTGTCGGTCGTGCCGAACAGCAGGTCGCCCGCCTCGGCCTTCTCCCGCGCGCCGGGCACGTTCTCGAGGATCCACACGATCTTCGTGCCCGAGAAGTAGGTCGCCAGCGGCAGGCCGACCTTCGGCTTGAAGCGCTCGACGCCGCCGTCGGCCGCGAGCCGGTCGACGATCGACTGGGTTCGCGTGTCCTGCCAGACGATCGCGTTGTAGACGGGCTCGCCGGTGTTCCTGTCCCACACCACGGCGGTCTCGCGCTGGTTGGTGATGCCGACGGCGGCGATGTCGTGCCGGGTCAGGTTCGCCTTGCCGAGGGCCTGGCCGATCACCTCGCCCGTATTGCGCCAGATCTCGGCGGGGTCGTGCTCGACCCAGCCGGCCTTCGGGAAGATCTGCTCGTGCTCGAGCTGCCCGGTCGAGACGATCGATCCGGCCCTGTCGAAGATGATCGCGCGCGACGAGGTCGTGCCCTGGTCGATCGCGAGGATGTAGTCGCTCATCTGAGAACTCCGTTGCTGTCAGTGAATGGGTGGGTGTGCGTGAGAGGGGCGGATGCCGCGGGTCAGCCGAGGATCGGCAGCAGCGGGATGGCGGCGAGGCCGGCCAGCACACCGCCGATGATCGGACCGACGACCGGCACCCACGAGTAGGACCAGTCGCTGCCGCCCTTGCCCTTGATGGGCAGTAGGGCGTGGGCGATGCGGGGACCGAGGTCACGGGCAGGGTTGATGGCGTAGCCCGTGGGGCCACCGAGCGAGGCGCCGATCGCGATCACGAGGAAGGCGACCGGGATGGCGCCGAGCTCCGACGGGGTGCCGCCGTTCGTGAAGCCGATGATGACGAAGACGAGCACGAAGGTGCCGATGATCTCGGTGACGAGGTTCCAGCCGTACGAGCGGATGGCGGGGCCGGTCGAGAAGACGCCGAGCTTGGTCGCGGCATCCGGCTCGGCATCGAAGTGCTGCTTGTAGGCGAGCCAGCAGAAGACGGCGCCGATGAACGCGCCGACCATCTGCGCCGAGATGTAGACGAGCACCGAGAGGCCGTCGACCGGGACGCCCTGGCCGAACTCGGTCGCGCCGTTCGCGACGAGGCCGAGCGTGACGGCCGGGTTCAGGTGCGCCCCCGAGGCGTACGAGACGATGACGCCGGAGAAGACCGCGAGGCCCCAGCCGATGTTGATCATGAGGGTTCCGCCGCCGAAGCCCTTCGTCTTGGCGAGGATGACGTTGGCGACCACGCCGCAGCCGAGGAGCACGAGCAGTGCCGTGCCGACGAGCTCCGAGAGGAACACGATTCCGAGATTGTCCACGTTGACCTTCCTGTGTGTCGGACCCGCGATGCTGTGGGTCCCGTTCGATGCGCTGGGCGAGTGGCCCCGAGGTAACGTATCCAGCCGCGAGGCCGATCAGACGCCGATTCGGGTGCACATCCGTGCAGATGTGCGCCGCGCCGCTGGTCGAGCAGCGAGCGCCGGCGAACGTATCGAGGCCACCGGCCGGTCTCGATACGCGCCCTCCCGCGTCGGGCGCTACTCGACCGGCAGGAGCTCTCCCAGCAGCACGCCGTGGCGGGTCGCGAGCAGCTCGCGCGCCGCGGCGATCTCCTCGTGGCGGCGCTCGGCATCCCACCCGAGTTCGTCGCCTGCGAGCTCGGCGAGCTCGTCGAGCAGCGGCGCCGTGAGCGTGCCGGTGAACGCAATGCTCGTGCGCCGCAGGAGGAGGTCGTCGAGGTGCACGACGCGCTCGGCGCGCACGAGCCAGGTGATCTCGCAGCGCGTGTAGTCGTCGTGGTGCACGAGGGCGGCATCCGTCGCCGGGTCGAAGAGGTCGAGGAACGCCTCGGCCCGCGTGCCGTAGCGCTCGAGCAGCGTCTCGGCGCGGTCGCGGCCGATCTCGTCCTCGTGGGAGACGAGCCACACGAGACGGGCGTCCGCGGTGGTCGGGTACCCCTTGCCACCGCCGATCGCGAGGCCCTCCGTCGAGCGAACCCGATCCCGCGCGAGGAGCCCCAGCACCTCGTTCGAGAGGTGCTCGGCGAGCGCGCGGAAGGTGGTCCACTTGCCCCCGACGAGGCTCAGCAGGGTCGTGCCCGGCCGCTCCGCGACATCCGCTCGCTCGATGCGATAGTCGCGACTCACGAAGCCGGGCTGGGTGTCGTCGTGGCGCGGCAGCGGGCGCACGCCCGAGAAGCGGTAGACGATCTGCGTGCGGTCGACGGAGATGGCTGGGAAAACGTGCGCGATGAGTTCGAAGAAGTAGTCGACCTCGGCCTCGGTGCAGATCGCGGGCTCGCGCATGTCGTGCTCGAGGTCGGTCGTGCCGACCATGACCCGGCCCTTGAGCGGGTAGATCAACACGATGCGACCGTCTTCATGCTCGAAGAAGATCTCGCGGCCGCCGGTCGCGGCGAGCAGCTCGGGGTGGTCGAGCACGATGTGCGAGCCCTTGGTGCCGCCCATGTAGTTCGTGGTGCGACCGAGGCCCGCGTTCGTGAGGTCGGTCCACGGTCCGCTCGTGTTGACGACGACGTCGGCGGCGAGGTCGAACTCGGCGCCCGTCAGCGCATCGCGCACGCGGACGCCGTCGGCGCCGAGGCCGACCGCGGCGAGGTGGTTCACGGCCCGCGCGTGCGGTCCGGCGGCGAGGCCGTCGAAGAGCACGTCGAGCGCGAGCCGCTCGGGGTCGTGCATGCTCGCGTCGAAGTACGTGGCCGTGTACTTGATGGCCGGGTCGAGCGCCGGCAGCTCGGCGAGCGAGCGCTTGCGCCCGTGGAAGCGGTGCCGCGGCACCGAGCGGCCGTCGCGCGAGAACGCGTCGTAGATCGTGAGGCCGGTCTTGATGAGCGCCGCGCCGCGCTCGGTGGGCTTGCCCGACCGATGCGTGAGGAAGCGCAGCGGCGCCGAGAGGATGCCCGAGAAGGTCGAGTAGATCGGCACGGTGGTCTCGAGCGGCTTCACGTAGTGCGGCGCGATGCGGATGAGCGCGTTGCGCTCGGTGACCGACTCCTTCACGAGTCGGAACTCGCCGTTCTCGAGGTAGCGGATGCCGCCGTGGATCATGTGGCTCGATGCGCTCGAGGCCCCCGACACGAAGTCGCCCTGCTCGACGAGCACGACGTCGACGCCCTGCAACGCCAGGTCTCGGAAGGTCGCGATGCCGTTGATGCCTCCGCCGATGATGACGACCTCGGCGGTCGGACGTGCGCGGAGGGCCGCGACCTCCGGCCTGGTTCCGGGCGCGGCGGTGCGGCTCGGGTCGGGGCTGCCGTGCGTGGCGTGCGGTGCGGCGTCCTGCCGATTCGTCGGGTGCGATGACATCGCTGTCCTCTCGGATGTGTACGTGGACGAGCGCGGCTTGCGCGACGGGCGTCCGGTGTGGATGAATACAGCGTGAACTCGACCGCACGCTGTTGCAAGCCGCGTGCACAAACGTGCAAGGGTGGGAACATGAACGAACGGGACGCTGCGAACGCCGCGGAGGGGGCCGACACGGTCACGGGCAAGACGCGCGAGGCCCTGCGCGCCGCCCACCTCTACTACATGCAGGACCTGACGATGGATGCCATCGCGCAGGAGCTGCACACCTCGCGATCCTCGGTCTCACGCCTGTTGAGCCATGCGCGGGCCAGTGGTCTCGTCGAGATCTCGATCCACTCGCCGCTCGACCTGCCGAGCCGCATCGAGCAGGAGATCCTCGCCAGGTTCGCGATCGTCGCGCATGTCGTGCCGGTGCCCGACCACGCGACCGACGTCGACCGGCTCGACCGGGTGGCGCTCTCGGCTGCACGGATTCTCGGCCGGTTCGTCGACTCCAACCAGACGATCGGCGTCGCCTGGGGATCCACGATGAGCGCGATGAGCCGGCACCTCGTGCCGAAGGCGACCCACAACACCGAGATCGTGCAGTTGAACGGCGCGGGCAACGGACGCACCACGGGCATCGTCTATGCGAGCGAACTGCTGCGACGGTTCGGCGATGCGTTCGGCGCGCGCGTGCAGCAGTTCCCCGTTCCGGCGTTCTTCGACGACCCCGCGACCCGCAGGGCCTTCTGGCGCGAGCGCAGCACGCAGCGCCTGCTCGACCTGCAGGCCGGCATGGACGTCGCCATCTTCGGCATCGGGTCGCCGTTCGCCGAGGTGCCGAGCCACGTCTACCAGGGCGGATACCTCGACCGGGCCGACTACGACGCGCTGAGCCGCGACGGGGCGGTCGGCGACGTCGCGACCGTGTTCTATCGCGCCGACGGCAGTACCGACGGTATCGCCCTGAACGAGCGCGCCACCGGACCCGACTTCGCGGTGCTGCGCCGCGCCCCCCGCCGGATCTGCGTGGTCTCGGGCCGGGCGAAGCTCGCGAGCCTCGCCGGTGCGCTCGCCGCCGACCTCATCACCGACCTCATCGTCGACGAGGGCACGGCCCGCGCGCTGCTGGAATTGTGAGCGCGCTGCTCGAGTTGTGAGCTCGCTGCTCGGGCCGTGGGCGCACCGCTGCGTCGCGAGATGACGGGGGAATACGGCGCTCCTCGACGCGTTGAGTAGAATCGACACGACAAACGTGCTCCGGGGTCGGTGTAATTCCGAGCCGGCGGTGACAGTCCGCGAACTTCCGACAGCGATCTCCGATCGTCTGCCGGTGGTTGATCCGGTGGAATTCCGGAACCGACGGTGAAAGTCCGGATGGGAGGCGGCACGTGTCGGCCGTGCCGTGCACGGTCGACGAATTCGGCGCACGCCGTCCATTCCCGGAGCCTGACGACAGGACGACGGATGAGCACGGTGGGCGACACCGATCGCACCGCGGTCGAGACCGCGGCCATGCGGCGCGCGCTCGAGCTCGCCGCGAACGGCCCCGCACGCGGCGTGAACCCGCGCGTCGGCTGCGTCATCCTCTCCGCCTCGGGCGAGGTGCTCGCCGAGGGCTGGCACCGCGGCGCCGGCACGGCCCACGCCGAGGTCGACGCGCTCAGCCGACTCGACCCCGACAGCTCGGCGACGCCGTCCGCCGTCGGCGCCACCGCGGTCGTGACCCTCGAGCCCTGCAACCACACCGGCCGCACCGGGCCCTGCGCCGAGGCGCTGCGCGCCGCCGGCATCGCCCGCGTCGTCTACGCGGTCGCCGACCCGGGCGAGCACTCCTCCGGCGGTGCCGACCGGCTTCGCGCCGGCGGCGTCGACGTGGCCGGCGGCCTGCTCGCGGCCGACGCCGAGGCGTTCCTCGGCGACTGGCTGTTCGCCGCCCGGAACCACAGGCCCGCCGTCACGGTCAAGTGGGCGTCGAGCCTCGACGGCCGCGCGGCCGCCGCAGACGGCACGAGCCAGTGGATCACCGGGCCCGTGGCACGCACAGACGTGCACCGCCGTCGCGCCGCGCGCGACGCCATCGCGGTGGGCTCGGGCACCGTGCTCGCCGACGACCCCTCGCTCACCGCTCGCGGCACCGACGGCGAATTGCTCGCCGATCAGCCCGTGCCCGTCGTCTTCGGACGGCGACGAGTGCCCGCCGATGCGGCACTCACGCGGCATCCGCATGCCCTCATCAGCCTCGCCGGCGAAGACCTGGCCGCCGACCTGCGCGAACTCGCGAAGCGCGGCATCCGCTCGCTCTTCGTCGAGGGCGGGCCCACGCTCGCGAGCGCGTTCATCGCGGCCGGGTACGCCGACGAGGTGCTCGTCTACCTCGCGCCCGCCCTGCTCGGCGGGGACCGGCTCGCCCTCGGCGACCTCGGCGTCTCGACCATCGGCGAAGCCCGCCGCTACGACTTCGCCGCCATCGAGCGGCTCGGCGACGACGTGCTGCTCGTCGCGCACCCCAGGCCCACGGAAGGGAACTGACATGTTCACCGGAATCATCGAAGAGCTCGGCACCATCGAGCGCGTCGAGCACACGAGCGACGCCGCGCGCATCACCGTGCGCGGCCCGCAGGCCGTCGAGGGCGCGAAGCACGGCGACTCGATCTCGGTGTCGGGCGTGTGCCTCACGGTCGTCGACTTCGACGACGAGCGCTTCACCGCCGACGTCATGGCGCAGACGCTCGCGATGTCGACCCTCGACGCCGTGGTCGCGGGGCGGGCCGTCAACCTCGAACGCGCCGCCCTCGTCGGCGACCGCCTCGGCGGGCACATCGTGCAGGGCCACATCGACGGCACCGCGACGGTGCTCGAGATCCGCCCGGGCGACGCGTGGCGCGTCATCCGCTTCTCGCTCGACGCGGCGCATGCACCGCTCGTGGTCGACAAGGGGTCGATCGCGGTCGACGGCGTCTCGCTCACGGTCAGCGGCCTCGGCGACGAGGCCGTCGGCTCATGGTTCGAGGTCTCGCTCATCCCCGAGACGCTCACGGCGACGACCCTCGGCGCACTCGAGGTCGGCGATCGGGTCAACATCGAGACCGACATCCTGGCCAGGCATGTCGAGCGGATGCTGCGCCTCGACGCGCATCGCACGCTGCCGTCGTCGCTCGGGGTCGGCGTCGGGTCGGCTGCCGGCGAACCCGAGACCTCATCGGTCGGAGGCGCACGATGAGCCTCGCGACGATCCCCGAGGTGCTCGACGCACTGCGCGCGGGCAAGCCCGTCATCGTGGCCGACGACGAGGGCCGCGAGAACGAGGGCGACGCGATCATGGCCGCCGAGTTCGCCACGCGCGAGTGGATCGCGTGGATGGTGCGCCACACGAGCGGCTACCTCTGCGCGCCCATGCCCAACGACTACGCCGACCGCCTCGAGCTGCCGCTCATGGTCGAGCGCAGCGAAGACCAGCGCGGCACGGCCTACACGATCACGGTGGATGCCTCGGACCGCACGTCCACCGGCATCAGCGCCTCCGACCGCGCGCACACCCTGCGCGTGCTGGCCGACCCCGAGTCCACGCCCGACCGGCTGATCCGGCCGGGGCACGTGATCCCGCTGCGCGCCGTCGACGGCGGCGTGCGCGAGCGCGGCGGCCACACCGAGGCGGCGGTCGATCTGCTCCGCCTCGCCGGGCTCGCCCCGGTCGGCGTCATCGGCGAGATCGTGACCGACGACGGCGACATGATGCGCCTGCCCGGCCTCATCGAGTTCGGCGCCCGCGAGGGGCTGCCGGTCACGACGGTCGCGGCGCTCGTGGAGTGGCTGCGCGACCAGCAGGCCGGCAGCGGGCTCCCCGACGGCACGGTGCTCGGCAGCGCGCTCGAGAGCACGCTCGGCACGCTCGGCGGCGTGATCACCGGCGTGCCCGAGTCCTCGCGCGTGCTCTTCGAGGTCGAGACGACGCTGCCGACCGTGCACGGCGAGTTCCGGGTGCGCGCCTACCGCGACCAGGAGACCGGCGCCGACCACGTGGCCATCATCGCGGGCGATCCGGCGGCCGATTCCGCGGGCGCGATCGTGCGCGTGCACTCCGAGTGCCTGACCGGCGAGGCCTTCGGCTCGCTGAAATGCGAGTGCGGGCCGCAGCTCGACGCCGCGCTCGGCGAGATCCGCGAGCACGGCGGCGTCGTCATCTACCTGCGCGGGCACGAGGGCCGGGGCATCGGCCTCATCAACAAGCTGCGCGCCTACCGCCTGCAGGAGGACGGGCTCGACACCCTCGACGCCAACGTCGCCCTCGGCCTGCCGGCCGACGCGCGCGACTACCGTGCGGCCAGCGCGATCCTCGCCGACCTCGGCGTCGACCACGTGCGGCTGCTCACGAACAACCCCGAGAAGGTGAGCCAGCTCGAGGCTCACGGCATCCGGGTCGACGAGCGGCTCCCGCTCGTCGTCGGCGTGGGCGCGATCAACAGCGCCTACCTCGAGACCAAGCGTCGCCGCATGGGCCACGCGATCGACGACGCCCAGCTCGCGGATGCCGCGGCCGAGGCCCTTCTGGAAGGACACGCATCATGAGCGGAGCAGGCTCCCCCACCCTCGACGTCGACGGCTCCGGCCTCGACATCGTCATCGTCGCCGGCAGCTGGCACGACGTCATCACCGACGCACTCATCGCCGGCGCGACGCGCACGCTCGAGGCATCCGGTGCCTCGTTCTCGCTCGTGCGGGTGCCGGGCAGCTTCGAGCTGCCCGTCGTCTCGAAGGCCGCGCTCGAGGCCGGCGCCGACGCGGTGGTCGCCCTCGGCGTGATCATCCGCGGCGGAACGCCCCACTTCGAATACGTCTCGGCGGCAGCGACCGACGGGCTTACGCGCGTCGCCCTCGACACCGGCAAGCCCGTCGGCTTCGGCGTGCTCACCCTCGACGACGAGCAGCAGGGCCTCGACCGGGCCGGACTGCCCGGCTCGAAGGAGGACAAGGGCCGCGAGGCGGCCGAGGCGGCCATCGCGACGGCACGTGCACTGCGAGCCGTCTGGAGCTGAGGCCTCCGCCGGTCGCGTAGCGACGGTTCAGACCGCTCGCCGATCGAGTAGCGACGGAGGAGCGTATCGAGACCTCCACGAGCAGGTCTCGATACGCTGCGCCACTCGACCGGCGAGTCGCACGCGGGCGCCCGAACTCAATCGTTCGATGGTCGACTTCGACAAGCCGTAGAACCTAGACTCGGCCCTATGGAGACCCTGCGCCACATCGTCCTGTTCGTGCACCTCATCGGCTTCGCGCTGCTCTTCGGCGCCTGGGCGGTCGAGGCGGTGAACCGACGCTACGGCGTGACCCGGCTCATGAACTGGGGCCTGCTGATCGCGGGTGTCGCCGGCCTCGCCCTCGCGGCTCCGTGGGGCATCGAGTACGACCTGAACTACGTCAAGATCGGCGTCAAGCTCGTCGTGCTGGTCGCGATCGGGGCGCTCATCGGCATCGGTTCGGCGCGCCAGCGCCGCAACGGGTCGGTCCCGCCCGCGATCTTCTGGTCGATCGGCGTGCTCACGGCGCTGAACGCGGCGATCGCCGTCATCTGGCGCTGATCGGTCCGACCCGACCAACCCTCCGAAGTCCCGAACGGCGGATGCCCCGGGCGCGTTCCCGCGCCGAGGCATCCGCCGTTCGTCGCACGGTGACCGCCGTTCACCGCTTCGAAGGCCCGATCCGGCACTCGCGCGCCGCCGACCGACGTAGGCTTTCGCGGTTGCCACAAGCGACGATTCCCCAGCCTCTCCGTGCACAGCCAGACCGACCGCCACGGATGCAGGCTCGTTCACCATCTCCGGAGTCCTCGCCAGCAATGTCTGCAAGCCCAGCGGCCACGACCGCATCCCCAGCACCGACCACCCCCGCCAACCCGCGCAGTCGCGTGGTGCTCGCGAGCCTCATCGGCACGACGATCGAGTTCTACGACTTCTACGTCTACGCCACGGCGGCGGTGCTCGTCTTCCCGCACCTGTTCTTCCCGACGGGCGACGCCACCACGGCACTGCTCTCCTCGTTCGCCGTCTTCGGCGCCGCCATGGTCGCCCGCCCGCTCGGCGCCATCGTCTTCGGACACCTCGGCGACAAGCACGGCCGCAAGGCCACGCTCGTCGGCGCGCTGCTCACGATGGGCATCGCGACGTTCCTCATCGGCCTGCTGCCGACCTACGCCCTCGTCGGCTGGCTGGCCCCGCTGCTGCTCGTGATCCTCCGCATCGCACAGGGCTTCGCGCTCGGCGGCGAGTGGTCGGGTGCCGCGCTCGTGGCCACCGAGAACGCGCCGAAGGGCAAGCGGGCCTGGTACGGCACCTTCCCGCAGCTCGGCGCGCCCATCGGCTTCATCATCGCGAACGGCCTGTTCCTCGTCATCGCCGCGGTGCTGCCGAGCGACGACCCGTCGATGCCCTCGCAGGCGTTCCTCGACTGGGGCTGGCGCATCCCGTTCCTGTTCTCGGTCGTCATGGTCATCGTCGGTCTCTGGGTTCGGCTGCGCCTCGTCGAGTCGACGGCGTTCACGAAGGCGTCCACGCAGGGCAAGCTGAAGAAGCTGCCGCTCGCGACCGTGTTCAGGAGCTACTGGAAGCAGCTCATCCTCGGCACGTTCTTCATGCTCGCGACCTACGTGCTCTTCTACCTGATGACCACGTTCTCGCTGAGCTACGGCCGCGCCCCGGTCGAGGCCGCCGACGGCGCCCTGCCCGGCCTCGGCTACTCCTACAGCACCTTCGTGCTCATGCTCATCGGCGGCGTGCTGTTCTTCGGCGCGTTCACCCTGATCTCGGGCCCGCTCGCCGACCGCTGGGGTCGTCGCAAGACGCTCATCTGGGTCACGCTCGGCATCATCGTGTTCGGCCTGCTCTGGGTTCCGCTGCTCGATGCGGGCTTCGCGGGCGTCATGATCTGGCTCGTCGTCGGCTTCTCTCTCATGGGCCTGACGTTCGGCCCGATGGGCGCGCTGCTGCCCGAGCTGTTCCCGACGAACGTGCGCTACACCGGATCCGGCATCTCGTACAACGTCTCGTCGATCCTCGGCGCCGCGGTCGCGCCCTTCATCGCGGTCGCCCTCTGGCAGGCCGGCGACGGCAGCCCGTTCTGGGTCGGCATCTACCTCTCGGTCATGGCGGTGCTCACGCTCATCGCCCTGCTGCTCTCGAAGGAGACGAAGGACGTCGACATCGACGCCTAGACATCACGATCGAGCGGATGTCGCGGCATCCGTCGTCACGAGGCGGGACGGGTGCTGCGGCATCCGCCCCGCCTTCGTCGGTTCTCGGGGTCTGTTCCCGGCATTGCAGGAAGATTCGCCGACACTCCCGGGGTACGGCGGTCGGCGACGCGGTGTGTCACTCGTTCTTCCTGCAACTCGGCCGGGCACCGTGGGCACCGTGGGCACCGTGGGCGAGCGTTCACATGAACGTCACGCCGAGCCCTTCACGCCCGGCCCGGGGCGACGTAACATTCCGTAACAGGGCAGCCGAGACATCCGCCGTCACCGGGTCGGCACTCGCGGCCCGGAAGAGCGAGCGTGCGATGAACATGACGATGGACATGATGAAGGGCGCGATGTCGTCGTCGGAGATGCCGATGAGCGGCATGGATCCGATGATGATGCAGGAATGCATGGAGGCCCTCTCGGCCTGCATGCAGGCGTGCGTGATGTGCGCCGACGCCGACGCCGCTGAGGGCATGGGCCGCTGCGCCTCGATGTGCTCGAACTGCGCCGACATGTGCGACACGATGATGCGGATGATGCTGCGCATGCACGGCTGGGACATGGCCGTGATGATGTCGATGATGCAGTCGACCACGATGATGGCTCGCGCCTGCTCGGCCGAGTGCATGATGCACGCCGAGATGAGCGAGCACTGCCGCATGTGCGCGATGGCCTGCGATCAGCTCGTCATGGCCATGGAGAAGATGATGGGCATGATGAGCGAGGCCATGCCGATGGCGTGAGGCCCGTCAGGCCGTCGAGCCGTCGGCGCGAGCGCGTCAGGCGTTCGCGACGGGGCTTCGGTCTCAGGCGTCGGCGACGCTGAAGCGCTGCGCGCCGGCGACGAGCACGCCGTAGACGCCGTGCAGCGCGATCGGGTCGCCGACCGCGAGCGCGCCCTCGAACGCGTCGTGCTGCCACACGCGCCGGATGCCGCCGTCGAGCGTCGCGAGCCAGGCGAACCCGGTCGTCTGGTCGACGGAGGTGACGATCGCATCGATCCACTTGCTCGCGGTGACCGCGGCGAGGCGCTCCTGCACGGCGTTCAGGCCGTGGCCCGCACGCTCGCTCGTGCACTCGGCCGCGTACTCGCAGCCGCGCATGCCCGTGACGGGCGTGGTGGCGGCGTGCGGCTCGCGGTGCGACATGAGGGCTCCTCGGGGTTGATGCGGTGCAGGCGACGATACGCTCGCGATCCGCGGATGTCGCGGGCCGACGTCACACGCGGAAACAGACGCCGGGCGCCGGGTCGCCGCGCCGCGCCGCGTGGCCGCGAACGGACGGGCCGCGCGTCCGACGCCCGCGCGTCGGACGCGGCTCCTACGATGACGGGCATGCAGACGCAGCCAGGTGACGCATCCGCCATCCGAGTGTCCGACGAGGTGCGCGACGCGCTCGAAGACGGCGAGGCGGTGCTCGCCCTCGAGTCGACCATCCTCACGCACGGGCTCCCGGCGCCGCGCAACCTCGAGGTCGGCATCGCCTCCGAGCAGCAGGTGCGCGACCTCGGCGTGATGCCCGCCACGATCGGCGTGGTCGACGGAGTTCCGGTCGTCGGCCTGTCCCCCGACGAGATCGAGCGGCTCTGCACGGCCGAGGGCGTCGTGAAGGCGAGCGTGCGCGACCTGCCGATCGCCCGAGCGAAGGGGCTTCACGCCGGCACCACGGTCGCGGCGACGGCGTGGCTCGCGCATCGCGCCGGCATCCGCGTGATGTCGACCGGGGGCCTCGGCGGCGTGCACCGCGGCGCGAGCGAGACGTTCGACGAGTCCGCCGACCTCGGCACGCTCGCCACGACGCCCATCACGCTCGTGAGCGCCGGCGTGAAGTCGATCCTCGACATCGGCGCGACGCTCGAGCGCCTCGAGACGCTGAACGTCCCGGTCGTCGGCTACCGTACCGACCGGTACCCGGCGTTCTACGTGACCGATTCGGGGTTCGCACTCGACTACCGCGTCGAGTCCCCGGCCGAGGTCGCGGCGCTGGCGCTCGCGCGCGACGGGCTCGGACTGCCGCAGGCCGTGCTCGTGGCGAATCCGGTCGATCGGGCGAAGCAGCTCGACCCCGTGTTCCACGATCGCGTGCTCGGTGAGGCGTTGGCCGCGGCATCCGCTCGGGGCATCGTCGGGCACGACACGACACCCTTCCTGCTCGAGTACGTGCAGCGCGCGACCGGCGGCGCGAGCCTCGAGGTCAACCTCGAGGTGTACCGCGGCAACGTCGCGCTCGGGGCGGAGATCGCGCGTGCCCTCGCCGGCTGAGGCGGACGGGGCTGTGGCCGGCCCGGTTGCGGCGGGCCCTGTTGCGGCGGGCCCTGCCGGGACGACGGGCGCCGGCGTGCTCGCCGTGGCCGGCGACCTCGTCGAAGACGTCGTGGTCTGGGCGAGCGAGCCCGTGCACCGGGCCACCGACACGGCCGCGCGGGTGTTCCGCGCCAGGGGCGGCAGCGCGGCGAACGTCGCGGCGCTCGCGGCCGGGCTGGTTCCCACGCGCTTCATCGGCCGGGTCGGAGCGGATGCCGCGGGCGATGCGCTCGTCGACGCGCTCGCCTCCGCCGGGGTCGACGTGCGCACCCAGCACTCCGGGCGCACGGGCACGGTCGTGCTGCTCGTCGACGTCGACGGCGAACGCACGATGTATCCCGACCGCGGCGCCTCCGCCGAACTCGAGGCGACGGATGCCGCGTGGCTCGACGGCGTCGGCCTGCTGCACCTGCCCGCCTACGGGTTCGAGCGCGAGCCCATGCGCGGCGAACTCGCCCGACTCGCGGCGCTCGGCCGCGCGAACGGCGCCCGCGTCTCGATCGACGCCTCGTCGACCGGGCTCCTCGAGGGGCTCGGCGTCGGGTTCGCCCTCGACCTCATGCGCGGCATCCGGCCCGACGTGCTCTTCGCCAACGAAGACGAGGCGGCGCTGCTCGGGCTGACGGGCGGCGGCCGGGTCGCGGCATCCGTCGCCCCGACCGTCGTGATCAAGCACGGCGCACTGCCCACCGATGTCATCGTCGACGGCGCGCTCGCGGCGCGCGTCGACGTGGCGCCCGTCACGGGCATCCGCGATCTCACCGGCGCGGGCGACGCGTTCGCGGCCGGGTACCTCGCGGCGAGCCTGCGCGGTGGGGACGCGGAGGCGGCGTGCCTCGCCGGGCATCGCTCCGCGGCATCCGTGCTGAGGAATCCGGGGGCGCACGCGGCCGCCACGGCCGGCCCGGGCGACTCGTGACGACCTTTTCCCGGCCGACGGCGCTTCGACGGGCCGCGCCAAACGTCATCACGCGACGAAAGGTCGTCACGCGACGTGGGTGCCGCGTGTGCGCGCCCGCTTCGTCAATCTGAGTTGACGTCGCGGCGCGCGTCAATTACGGTTGACGACATGGACGACACGACCCTCCGCACCGCGATCGCCGCGGCCGACGGCGACGACCCGTATCGGGCGCTCCGCGACCTGCACCATGCGCGCCTCGAGGTGAACCGCGAGCTCGACCGCGCCGAGGCCATCGCCGTGCGGCGGGCGCGCGCCGCGGGCTCGAGCTGGCAGCTCATCGCCCTCGCGCTCGAGGTCTCCAAGCAGGCGGTGCACAAGAAGTACGGTCGCAGCTGAGCGACGTAGGCTGTTCGGGGCGCACGCGGGACCCGGTCGGAACGACGGCCGCCGCACCGCCCAGGAAGAGACGATGAGCCAGACGCAGAACCGCACCGCCGGCACCGCCGGCGCCACTCCTCGACGCAGCCCCTTCTCACGCCCCGTGAAGACCGACGGACCCCGTGCGTCGTTCTCGCAGCTGCTGCCGTTCATCTTCGAGCACCGCCCGGTGCTGATCTGGGTGGCCGCGCTGTCGATCGTCGGCGCGCTCACGAGCCTCGCCCAACCGCTGCTCGTCAGCCAGGTCATCACGACGGTCGAGGCCGCCGAGCCGCTCGGCTGGATCGTCTGGGCGCTCATCGTGCTCGTCATCGTGAGCGGCGTGATCTCGGGGTACCAGCACTACCTGCTGCAGCGCACCGGCGAGGGCATCGTGCTCTCCAGCCGCAAGCGCCTCGTCGCCAAGCTCCTGCACCTGCCCATCTCCGAGTTCGACACGCGCCGCACCGGCGACCTCGTGTCGCGGGTCGGCAGCGACACCACGATGCTCCGCGCCGTGCTCACGCAGGGCCTCGTCGAGGCCATCGGCGGCACGGTCACGTTCATCGGCGCGCTCATCGCCATGCTCGTCATCGACCCCGTGCTGCTCGGGCTCACCGTGCTCGTGATCGCCGTGGCCGTCGTCACCGTCGTGCTGCTCTCGCAGCGCGTGCGCAGCGCCTCGCAGGCCGCGCAGGAGAAGGTCGGCGACGTCGCGGCCTCCGTCGAGCGCGCCATCGGCGCCGTGCGCACGATCCGCGCCGCCGGGGCGACCGAGCGCGAGACGCGCACCATCGACGGCGAGGCCGAGGGCGCCTGGCAGATGGGCGTCAACGTCGCGAAGATCTCGGCGCTCATCGTGCCGGTCGCGGGCATCGCCATGCAGGTCTCGTTCCTCGTCGTGCTCGGCGTGGGCGGTTTCCGCGTGGCATCCGGCGCCATCACGGTCGCGAACCTCGTGGCGTTCATCCTCTTCCTGTTCATGATGATCATGCCGCTCGGCCTGTTCTTCGGCGCGATCACCTCGGTCAACCAGGCGCTCGGCGCCCTCGGCCGCATCCAGGAGATCCTCGACCTGCCCGATGAAGACGAGCACGACCGCGACCTCGCGCCGCTCGCGCTCATGGTCGGCGACGCGAACGCGGGCGTCATGCCCGAGGCCGCGGCGATCTCGCTCGACGACGTGCACTTCGCGTACGCGGCCACGCGCAGCGACCCCGCCGACCCCGACAACGACTCGGCCGACGAGCACCTGCCCGAGCCCTCGGTCACCGATCGGCAGCCGGTGCTGCGCGGGGTCTCGTTCGAGGTGCCGCGCGGGCAGCGCGTCGCCCTCGTCGGCCCCTCGGGCGCGGGCAAGTCGACGATCCTCGCCCTCATCGAGCGCTTCTACGACCCCTCGGTCGGCGCGGTGCGCATGGGCGGCCTCGACCTGCGCTCGCTCGACCGCACCGAGCTGCGCGCGCAGATCGGCTACGTCGAGCAGGACGCCCCCGTGCTCGCCGGAACCCTGCGCGAGAACCTCCTGCTCGGCAGCCCCGACGCCACCGACGAGGAGTGCGAGCACGTGCTGCGCGCCGTGAACCTCGGCGCGGTGCTCGATCGCGACCCCGCCGGGCTCTCGGCAGCCGTCGGCGACGACGGCATCATGCTCTCGGGCGGCGAGCGCCAGCGCCTCGCCATCGCTCGGGCGCTGCTCGCGGCACCGCCGATCCTGCTGCTCGACGAGTCGACCTCCTCGCTCGACGGCGTCAACGAGCGCATGATGCGCGAGGCGATCGACCAGGTCTCCGCCGGGCGCACGCTCATCGTCATCGCGCACCGCCTCTCGACCGTCATCGACTCCGACCGCATCGTCGTGCTCGACGACGGGCGCGTCATCGGCGAGGGCACGCACGCCGAGCTCGTGGCATCCGTGCCGCTGTACCGGGAGCTCGCCGAGCACCAGCTGCTCGTCTGAGCGCGCCCGTCGCACCCGTCTGAGCGAGCGGATGCCGCGGGCCGGCCCTGCCCTCGGCCGCGCGCCCGCGGGCGCGCCCGTCGACCCGCATGCGAACGTCACACGGAGCATCGGCATGAGTAAGCTAAGGCTAACCTCACCGAATTCCGAAGGGTTCCCCCATGCGCCGACGCCGTCTTCCCTCCCTCGCCGCCATCGCAGCAGGCACGATCCTCCTCACCGGCTGCGCCGCCGGCGCGACCGCCGAAGGCGGCGGAAGCGGCGGCGACGAAGCCTGGTCGTACGTGTCCGGTGACGGCGAGACGTACACGGCCGATGCCGTTCCCACCCGCATCATCGCGCACGCGTACGCCGCCAAGGCGCTGATGGAATTCGGCATCACCCCCGTCGGCATCTACGCCGACGGTCCGATCAGCGCAGACGTCGGGCTCCAGGGCGCCGACTTCGACGGCATCGAGATCCTCGGCGAGGAGTGGGGCAAGATCGACGTCGAGCAGGCCGCGTCGCTCGCACCCGACCTGATCGTCGGCGACTGGTGGCCCGCCGAAGAGGCCTACAGCGGCCTCGAGGGCGGGGTCGAGGAGGCGAGCAAGAAGCTCGGCGATCTCGCGCCCGTCGTCGGCTCCTCGCAGGGCGACTCCATCGTCGGCCTCATCGAGGGGTACGCCGATCTCGCCGAATCGCTCGGTGCCGACCCCGAGGTCATCGACGAGGCGCAGGCCGAGTTCGAGGCATCCGTCGACCGCTTCGAAGCGGCGACCGCAGCCAAGCCGGGGCTCACCGCACTCGCGATCAGCCCCTACGACACGACCTACGCGGTCGCCGTGCCCGAGTACGCTCCCGAGCTGCTCGACTTCCAGCGATGGGGCCTCGACGTGATCGTGCCCGAGACCCCCGACCCCGACTTCCCGTACTGGCAGTCGCTGAGCTTCGAGAACGCCGACACCTACCAGCCCGACCTCCTGCTCTTCGACGACCGCAACCACCCGGGTGGCCTCGAGACCCTCGCGGCGCAGCCGATCGCGAAGGACATCGCCGCCTTCGCGGCCGGCGCGACGACGACCTGGCCGGCCTACTGGCTGCACACCTACTCGGACTACGCCGCAGAGCTCGACCGCCTCGCCGACGTGATCGAGGGGGCAGACGAGAACGTCGGCTCCGAGTGACGACGACGCTCGACGCCGGCCGGGCGCGCGCGACGGGCGTCCGGCGAGCGGGCCTGGTCGGCGGCCTCGTCGCGGCGCTGCTCGGGCTCGCCGTGCTGAGCGCGGCGAGCGTCGTGCTCGGCTCCCGGTCGATCGGCCTCGACGTGTTCTCCCAGCTCTTCGGCGACGGCCCAGGGTCGACCGACCTCACGGTGATCCGCGAGATGCGCGTGCCGCGCACGCTGCTCGGCATCGCGGCCGGAGCCGCGCTCGCACTGGGCGGCGTGCTCCTGCAGGGCGTCGCCCGCAATCCCCTCGCGGATCCCGGCGTCATGGGCATCAACGCGGGGGCCGCCGCGGCGATCGTCGTCGCGGTCGTCCTGTCCGGCACGCAGGCCGCGGCGTCGTCGTACGTCTGGTTCGCGTTCCTCGGCGCGGGCGTCGCGACCGTGCTCGTCTACGCGATCGCCGCCGTCGGGCGCGACGGGGCGACCCCGGTCAAGCTCGCACTCGCGGGCGCCGCGGTGACCGCCTGCTTCACGTCGGTGACCTCCGCCCTCGTGCTCTCGAACATCGACGCGCTGAATGAGCTGCGCGTCTGGCAGGTCGGCGCGCTCGCCGGTCGGTACTGGCCGGTGCTCCTGCAGCTCGCGCCGTTCTTCGCCGTCGGCATCCTCGCGGCCCTCGCACTCGGTCGGGCCCTCAACACGCTCGCGATGGGCGACGATCTCGCCCACGCGCTCGGCATGCGCGTCGGACGCACGCGGGCCCTCGTCTTCGTCGTCGTGACCGTGCTCTGCGGCGTCGCGACGGCGGCCTGCGGGCCGATCGTGTTCCTCGGCCTCATGGTCCCCCACCTCGCGCGTCTCATCTGCGGGCCCGACTATCGCTGGATCCTCGTCTACTCGCTCGTCCTCGGCCCGATCGTGCTGCTCGCCTGCGACCTCCTCGGTCGTCTCGTCGCCGGCCCCGGCGAGGTCGCCGTGGGCGTCGTGCTCGGTGTCGTCGGCGCACCGGTCTTCGTCGCGCTCGTGCGCCTGCGCCGGGTGGTGGAACTGTGACCTCGACGACGCACCTCGAGGAGGCCGCCCCCATGCCGACGCCAGGCACCGACGCCGGTGGCGGCGCATGGGGCCGCGATCGGCGCTCGCGCCGCCGCCGGGTGGTGTGGACGTGCACCCTGCTCGGCGTGCTCGTCGCCCTGCTGTTCGTCGTGTCGATGATGCTCGGCAGCTTCGTGCTCAGCCCATGGCAGGTGGTCTCGGGAGCACTCGGCATCGGCGAAGACGGATCGGCGACGTTCATCGTGCAGGAGCTCCGCCTCCCGCGCGCGACCGCCGCGGTGCTCGTGGGCATCGCGCTCGGGCTCTCCGGAACGATGTTCCAGCGCGTGCTCGGAAACCCGCTCGCCTCGCCCGACTTCCTCGGCGTCTCGTCTGGCGCGAGTGGTGCGGCCGTCGCCGGCATCGTGCTGTGGGGCGTGTCCGGGCCGACGCTGTCGATCCTGTCGGTCGTCGGCGCGCTCGTCACGGCCGCCGCGATGATGCTGCTGGCCGCCAAGGGCGGGCTCAGCGGCTACCGGTTCATCCTCGTGGGCATCGGCATCGCCGCGATGATGACCTCGGTGACGACCTGGCTCCTCTCCCGCGCCGAGGTGACCGACGCCCGCGAGGCGACCACCTGGCTCATCGGATCGGTCGGCATGGCCGACGGCTCCGACCTCGCCGCCCTCGCCATCGCGATCGCGCTCTTCGTGCCCGCGGCTCCCCTCGTCGCGCGTCTTCTGCACGCGCTCGAGCTCGGCGGCGACACCGCGAGATCGCTCGGATCCCGGCTCGGACCCGACCGGTTCGTCGTCATGGCGGTCGGCACCGTGCTCGTCGCGCTCGCGACCGCCGCGGCGGGCCCCATCGCGTTCGTCGCGCTCATGGCCGGCCCCATCGCCGCCGCGGTGCTCGGACGCGGCGGGCAGAGCCTGATCGCGGCGGGCCTCGTCGGCGCGCTGGTCGTGCAGGTCTCCGACCTCGCCGCTCAGCACCTCATGCCCGTGCCGATCTCGACCGGCGTCGTGACCGGGTTCATCGGCGCACCGTACATCGTCTGGCTCATCGTGAGCGGCAATCGGAAGGAGAGCGCAGGATGACCTCCCCACCACCCGCGCCGCACGACGAACGACCCGAGCCGCAGAGGCGACCCGAGCCGCACCACGCACTCGAGATCGACGATCTCTCGCTGGGCTACGGCGAGCGCCTCGTCGTCGAGCGCGTCACCACGTCGATCCCGGCCGGGCGCATCACGGCCGTGATCGGCGCGAACGCCTCGGGCAAGTCGACGCTGCTCCGCGGGGTCGCGCGCCTGCTGCGCCCGAGGTCGGGCGCCGTGCTGCTCGACGGGCAGCCGGTCGAGCGGCTCGCGCCCTCGACGGCGGCACGCCTCATCGGCCTGCTGCCGCAGTCGCCCGCCGCGCCCGACGGCATCACGGTCGGCGACCTCGTCGGCCGCGGCCGCTATCCGCACCAGGGGTGGTTCCGCCGTTGGAACGACGCCGACGAGCGCGCGGTCGACTCGGCGCTCGCGGCCACGGGTACGACCGAGCTCGTCGGCCGTCGTCTCTCCGAGCTGTCGGGCGGCCAGCGCCAGCGCGTCTGGATCGCGATGGCCCTCGCGCAGGAGACCGACGTGCTCCTGCTCGACGAGCCGACGACCTTCCTCGACCTCAACCACCAGATCGAGGTGCTCGACCTGCTCGTCGACCTGAACCGCGAACGCGGCACGACGATCGTGATGGTGCTGCACGAACTGAACCTGGCCTGCCGGTACGCCGACCATGTCATCGCGATGAAGCACGGGCGCATCGCGGTCGAAGGGCGCCCCTGCGACGTCATCGACCAGGCCGTCATCGAGGACGTGTTCGACCTCTCCTGCGAGGTCGTCCCAGATCCCCGCAGCGGCACGCCGATGGTCGTGCCGCTCGGTCGGCACCGGCTCGCGGGCTGACGGGCGCCGGAGCGGGCGCCGGCAGGCAGACGGATGCCCCGGACGAGCGCGCATTCCCGTACGCGCCCTCCGGGGCATCCCAACGAGGGATCGAGCGGCTTGGAGCGTCGCCCGACCCCCGTGCGCTACTCCTGGTGTTCCAGGTGGTAGCGCAGGCTTGCGAGCTCCGCGCGCAGGGCGGCCGGCACCCGGTCGCCGAACTGCGCGAAGTACTCGTCGGTGAGGTCGCACTCGGCCAGCCACGAGGCGCGGTCGACGTCGAAGAGCTGCTCGAGCGCGGCATCCGTGATCTCGAGCCCGTCGAGATCGAGTGAACCGGATGCCGGGAGCAGGCCGATCGGCGTCTCGGAGACCTCCGCGGTGCCTTCGACGCGACCGACGATCCACTCGAGCACGCGCGAGTTCTCGCCGAACCCGGGCCACAGGAACGAGCCGTCGTCGCCCTTGCGGAACCAGTTCACCTGGAAGATCTTCGGGGCGTTCGTGCCGAGCAGGCGGCCCATCTTGACCCAGTGGCTCCAGTAGTCGGCCATGTTGTACCCGCAGAACGGGAGCATGGCGAACGGGTCGCGGCGGAGCTCGCCGACGGTGCCCTCGGCCGCGGCCGTCTTCTCGGACGAGATGGTCGCGCCCATGAACACGCCGTGCTTCCAACTGCGGGCCTCGGCCACGAGCGGCACGTTCGTCGCGCGACGACCGCCGAAGAGGATCGCGTCGATGGGCACGCCGTCGTGGGCGTCCCAGTCGTCGGAGATCTGCGGGCACTGGTCGGCGGCGACCGTGAAGCGCGAGTTCGGGTGCGCCGCGGGGCGGCCCGATGCCGGCGTCCAGGGGTTGCCCTCCCAGTCGGTCAGCTCGGCGGGCGCATCGTCGGTGAGCCCCTCCCACCAGACGTCGCCGTCGGGGCGCAGGGCCACGTTCGTGAAGATCGTGTTGCCCCAGAGCGTCGCGACCGCGGTCGGGTTGGTCGACGCACCGGTTCCGGGGGCGACGCCGAAGAAGCCGGCCTCGGGGTTGATCGCATAGAGGCGGCCGTCGGCGCCGGGGCGCATCCAGGCGATGTCGTCGCCGATGGTCTCGACGCGCCATCCGGGGATCGTCGGCTGCAGCATCGCGAGGTTCGTCTTGCCGCACGCCGACGGGAACGCCGCGGCCACGTGGTAGGCGCGCCCCTCGGGCGAGGTGATCTTGATGAGCAGCATGTGCTCGGCGAGCCAGCCCTCGTCGCGCGCCATGACGCTGGCGATGCGCAGCGCGAAGCACTTCTTGGCGAGCAGGGCGTTGCCGCCGTAGCCCGAGCCGTACGACCAGATCTCGCGCGAGTCGGGGAACTGCACGATGTACTTCGTCTCGTTGCAGGGCCAGTCGACCTCGGCGACGCGGTGGCCGACGCCGTCGACGAGCGGGTGGCCGACCGAGTGCACGGTGCGCACCCACGGGTCGCCGGCCTCGATGAGCCGGTAGACCTGCTCGCCCATGCGCGTCATGATGCCCATCGAGAGCACGACGTAGGGCGAGTCGGTGATCTCGACGCCGAGCTGGCTGATCGGCCCGCCGAGCGGACCCATCGAGAACGGCACGACGTACATCGTGCGCCCCTTCATCGAGCCGTCGAACACGTCGTCGAGCTCGCCGCGCATGGCCTTCGGGTCGCGCCAGTTGTTCGTGGGGCCGGCGTCCTCCTCGTACGTGGAGCAGATGAACGTGCGGTCCTCGACCCGGGCCACGTCGCGCGGGTCGGTGCGCGCGAGGTAGCTGTTCGGACGCCACTCGGGGTTCAGCTTGATGAGGCTGCCGTCGGCGACCATCTGCTTGGTGAGCACGTCGGCCTCGTGCTTCGAGCCGTCGCACCAGACGATCGCATCGGGCTTGGTGAGCGCGGCGATCTCGGCGACCCAGGCGCGCAGGTCGGGGTCGGTCGTGCCGTGCGCGGGGACGACATCGGTGGCGCGGGCGTCAGTGCCGGTGACGGATGCCGCGACGGATGCCTCGGTGCCGGCGAACTCGGAGATGGTCATCGTCGTCCCTTCTGTGGGTCCGGCTCTCGCGATGTGCGAGCCCCGGAATGGGTTCGTGTTTCCAGAATGCGTCGAAACACGACATCTGGATGACCAAATCGAGCGTTAAGAATCGCTCTTCTTTCGATAGGCTTAAGGCATGAAGGCCGGCACCCCCGATCTCGCGACCCTCGGTCAGCGCATCCGCCATTTCCGCGGCGAGCGCGGCATGACGCTCGACCAGACCGGAGAGGCGGTCGGCCTCGCCGGCTCGCAGCTCTCGCTCATCGAGAACGGCAAGCGCGAGCCCAAGCTCTCCACGCTCGACGCGCTCGCGACCGCGTTCGGCATCGGGCTCGGCGACCTGCTCTCCCCCGAGGCGCCGAGCGCCCGAGCCGCACTCGAGCTCGAGTTGGGCCGCGCGCAGACGAGTCCGTTGTACGCGAGCCTCGGGCTGCCGCCGATCCGGCCGGGCCGCGGCATCTCCGACGAGGCGCTCGAGGCCATCGTCGGCCTGCATCGCGAGCTGCAGCGGCGCGCGAGCGAGGCGATCGCCACGCCAGAGGAGGCGCGGCGCGCCAACACCGACCTGCGCGAGCGCATGCGCGCCCAGGCCAATTACCTGCCCGACATCGAGCAGCTCGCCGAAGACCAGGTGCGCGCCGCGGGCCACCGCACGGGCGCCGTGACCCACCGCGAGGTGAGCGTCATGGCCGAGCGGCTCGGCTTCCAGCTCATCTACGTCAACGACCTGCCAGATTCCACCCGCTCGATCACCGACCTCGAGAACGGGCGCATCTACCTGCCGCCGGCGTCGATCCCCGGCGGCCACGGCCTGCGCTCGATGGCACTGCAGGCCATGGCGCACCGGCTGCTCGGGCACCAGCCGCCCGCCAGCTACGACGAGTTCCTCTGGCAGCGCCTCGAGATCAACTACTTCGCCGCCGCGTGCCTGATGCCGCGCGAGGCATCCGTCGCCTTCCTGCAGCAGGCCAAGAAAGAGAAGCGGCTCGCCATCGAGGACTTCCGCGACGCGTTCGGCGTCACGCATGAGGCCGCGGCGCTGCGCTTCACGAACCTCGGCACCTCGCATCTCGACATGACCGTGCACTTCCTGCGGGTCGCCGGCGACGGCGCGCTGCTCAAGGGCTACGAGAACGACGGGCTGCCGCTGCCGACCGACGTCACCGGCTCGATCGAGGGCCAGTGGGTGTGCAAGAAGTGGAGCGCCCGCACCGCGTTCGAGCACACGAACCGCACGACCGAGAACTACCAGTACACCGACACCCCGGCCGGCACCTTCTGGTGCGCGACCCAGACCGGGCGAACGGATGCCGCGGAGTTCTCGATCTCGGTCGGCGTGCCGTTCGCCCAGGCGAAGTGGTTCCGCGGGCGCGAGACGACGCTGCGGGCCGTGTCGACCTGCCCCGACGAGGCCTGCTGCCGTCGGGCGCCGGGCGGGCTCGCCGAGCGCTGGGCCGGACGCGCCTGGCCGAGCGCGCGCCTGCACGCGCATGTGCTCTCGCCGCTGCCGTCGGGCACGTTCCCGGGTGTCGACGACGCCGAGGTGTACGAGTTCCTCGAGGCGCACGCCGACCAGTAGCGCCATTTCACAATTCAGGAACATCCCGCATTATGCGGGTGCATGTCGGGCCGGAAACATGGTCGGACCGTATTTCCGCGGCATCCGGTCCTGAATCATGGTCAACGCACGTCCGCCCTGCGGCATCCGGTCCTGAATTGTGATCGACGCACGAGCCCGAGCCCGAGCGCACGCCGTCCAGTAGCCCCATTCTTCAGAATTCAGGAACATAGCGGATTATGCGGGCGTGCGTGGCGGCGGAAACATGGTCGGACCGTATTTCCGCGGCATCCGTTCCTGAATTACGAACCCTGCTCACACGGTGATATCCGTCGCACCATGAAGTCTCTGTTGCAATAGTGTGAGTCACACAGTATCGTGTGACGCATGAACCCCGACGAGACGACCGTCGCGCACCTGCAGGAGCTGCGCCGCGGCACCGTCGTGCTCGCGTGCCTGGTGCGCCTGCGCACGCCCGACTACGGCTACGCCCTGCTCGAGTCGCTGAACGGCCTCGGCATCCTGGTCGACGCGAACACGCTCTACCCCCTGCTTCGACGACTCGAGAAGCAGGGGCTGCTCACGAGCGAGTGGAACACCGACGAGGCCCGCCCCCGCAAGTTCTACCGCACGAGCCCCACCGGCGACGCCCTCGCGATCGCCCTCATGGCCGACTGGCGACGCATCGACGACGCCCTCGGCGCGATCACCTCTGGAGACGAATCATGACCACCCTGACCGACCGGTACGTGTGGGCCGCCGCCCGCACCGTGCCCGTGAGCCAGCGCGACGACCTCGACCGCGAACTGCGCGAGCGCATCGGCGACGCGACCGACGCGATGATCGAGACGGGCGTCGCGCCCGCCGATGCCGAGCGCGCGGCGCTCACCGAGCTGGGCGACCCGGCGGTGCTCGCCGCGCAGTACGTCGATCGCCCGCTGCAGCTGATCGGGCCGAAGTACTACCTGACCTGGCTGCGCCTGCTGAAACTGCTGCTCGCCATCGTGCTGCCGTGCGCCGTGCTCGGCGTCACGATCGCCCAGGTCATCGACGGGGCGAACATCGGCGGCATCATCGGCGCCTCGATCGGCATCGTCATCTCGGTCGGCGTGCACCTCGTCTTCTGGACGACGCTCGTCTTCGCGATCCTCGAGCGCAACCCCGTCGCCGCGGGGCAACGGGGCATCGACGCGGCCTGGACCCTCGACATGCTCCCGGCTCTCCCGGAGCCGGCGAAGTCGTCGCGGCGAGGCGAGCTCATCGCGTCGCTCGTGTTCCTCGTGCTCTTCGCCGTCGTGCTCGTGGCGCAGCAGTTCGGCATCCCGTGGGTCGACCCGCTCGTCTCGATCCCGATCCTGGACCCCGCGCTCTGGAGCTTCTGGCTGCCGTACTTCCTCGTGCTCATCGTCGCCGAGATCCTCTTCGCGATCCTGCTCTACGCCCGGGGGTGGAACTGGTGGCTCGCCGCCGCCAACCTCGCGCTGAACATCGCGTTCACGGTGCCGGCGCTCTGGCTGTTCCTCACCGGGCAGCTCATCAACCCGGCTGCGCTCGAGGCGATGCAGTGGCCGTGGGGCGACGCCGGCCCGATCATCGTCGCCATCATCGTGACCGTCGTGGTCGCGGCATCCGCGTGGGACGTCATCGACGGCGGCGTCAAGGCGTATCGGGCAGGGCGCACGGCCCCCGCGGCCACGGCCACGACGACCTCGGGTGCGACGGCATGAACGACGGCAGGAAGGTGCACGAGATGGCCCCCATGACCGAGCTCACCGACCGCTACGTCATCGCGGCGTCGCGCAGCCTGCCCCGACGGCACGGACGCGAGTTCGCCCGCGAACTCGAGGAGCGCATCCGCGACGACATCGGGGCTCGCGTCGCCTCGGGCGCCTCGACCCCGCAGGCGGCCGAGTTCGACGCGCTGGCCGCACTCGGCGACCCGGCCAGGCTCGCGGCCCGCTACGCGGACCGCCCGCCGATGCTCATCGGCCCGCGCTGGTACGCCGCGTGGAAGCGCGTGCTCACCATCGTCGAGTGGAGCGTCGTGCCCGCGGTCACCGGCGCATTCCTGCTCGCCCAGTTCATCGAGGGCGAGACCGACCCCGGCCTCATCGGCCGCACGTGGTTCGTGCTGCTCACCACCGGCATCTACATCGCCTTCTTCACGACCGTGGTCTTCGCCGCGATCGATCGCGCCCCCGCCGAGCAGGTCGAGGAGGCCGAGTGGTCGCCGGCGAGCCTGCCGGCGGTCTCGGAGCCCACTCGTTACGAGCGGCGCATCGGCCTGATCTCCGCGCTCGCGTGGCTCGCTGTCATCGTCGTGCTCCTGCTCTGGCAGCAGTTCGGTCCGAGCCGCTGGGGTGACACCGACGGCATCCTGCCGGTGCTCGATCCGTCGCTGTGGTCGTTCTGGCTGCCGTACTTCCTCGTGCTCGTCGCGCTCGAGGCGGGCATGGCCGTATGGATCTTCCGTGCGGACTGGACCTGGCCCGCCGCGGCCGCGAATGTCGTGCTCGACCTCGCCTGGGCGGTTCCGTCGATCTGGCTGATCGTCACGGGGCAGCTATTCGCGCCCGGATTCGTCGAGCTGTTCGAGGCGAACCTCGACGCCGACGCGCAACAGGTGCTGCCGATCCTGCTCGTCGCGGGCATCGTCGCCGGGGCGCTCACCGACGCGATCCTCGGCGTGGTGCACGCGGGTCGCGCCGGTCGACGGCGGGAACTCGGCCTCGCTCGCACGGGGGCGCCCGCGCAGGACTGAACGGCACGGCTCGAGCGAGCGGATGTCGCGGCATCCGCTCGCTCGACGCGTCATGCCGGCGTCGCGGCATCCACCCCTCGAGCCGACCTGCAGACGCAGCGGATGCCGCTACTTCGGCTGCATGCGGATCGCGCCGTCGAGTCGGATCGTCTCGCCGTTCAGCAGCGGGTTCTCGACGATGTGCCGCACGAGGGCGGCGTACTCGGCGGGCGTGCCCATGCGCGATGGGTGCGGGATCTGCTCTTCGAGCGAGGCCTGCACCTCGGCCGGCATGCCCGCCATCATGGGCGTCTGCATGATGCCGGGTGCGATCGTGACGACCCGCACGAGCAGCTTCGAGAGGTCGCGGGCGAGCGGCAGGGTCATCGCGGCGACGCCGCCCTTCGAGGCAGAGTAGGCGGCCTGCCCGATCTGGCCGTCGAACGCGGCGACCGAGGCGGTGTTCACGATGACGCCGCGCTCGGCGGTCTCGGGCACGCCCGGCAGCGACTGCGCCGTGACGGGCTCGTTCGCCGCCATCGCCGCGGCCGCGAGCCTGGCGACGTTGAACGTGCCGATGAGATTGATGCGGATCGTGCGCTCGAACGCGTCGAGCGCGAGCGGCCCCTCGCGGCCGACCGTGCGCCCGGCGGTCGCGATGCCCGCGCAACTCACCGCGACGCGGAGCGGGGCGCGCTCCTGCACGAGGTCGATCGCGGCCTGCACCGAGGCTTCGTCCGTGACATCCGCCGGTGCGAAGCGCACGCTGCCCGCGCCGACCGATGCGGCCGACAGCTCGGCCGCGGTCTGCTCGCCGGGTGAGCCTGGGAGGTCGAGGATGACGACCTCCGCCCCGGCGGCGGCGAGCACGGCGGCCGTGCCGCGCCCGAGCCCCGAGGCGCCGCCCGTGACGATCGCGCCTGTTCCGTTCAGCTGCATGGATTCGGTCCTCTCGTGGTGGGTCAGAGTCGTTCGATGATCGTGGCGTTGGCCATGCCGCCGCCCTCGCACATGGTCTGCAGCCCGTAGCGGCCGCCGGTCGCCTCGAGCTGGTTGACGAGCGTCGTGAGCAGGCGCGTGCCGCTCGAGCCGAGCGCGTGGCCGAGGGCGATCGCGCCGCCGCGCGGGTTCAGCTTCGCGGCATCGGCCCCGGTCTCGGCGAGCCAGGCGAGCGGCACGGACGCGAACGCCTCGTTGACCTCGTAGGCGTCGATGTCGTCGTGGCCGAGACCGGCGCGTGCCAGCACGCGCTCGGTGGCCGGGATCACGCCGGTCAGCATGTACAACGGGTCGCTGCCCACGACGGCGAACGACCGGAACCTCGCGCGCGGCGTCAGCCCCAGCTTCGACGCGGCATCGGCGCTCATGATGAGCGCGGCCGAGGCCCCGTCGGTCAGCGGCGACGAGTTGCCCGGCGTGATGCGCCAGTCGAGCTCGGGGAACCGCTCGGCGAGCACGTCGGTGCGGAACGCCGGGTTGAGCCCCGCGAGCGAGGCGGCGGATGTCGCGGGCCGCACGGTCTCGTCGGCGAGGCCCTCGACGCCGGGAACGGGCACGACCTCGGTCGCGAAGGCGCCCGACTGCCCGGCCGCGGCGGCGAGTTCGTGCGAGCGGGCGGCGTACGCGTCGAGGTCATCGCGGGTGAGACTCCACTTGGCGGCGATGAGCTCGGCCGAGACGCCCTGGTTCACGAGCCCGTCGGGGTAGCGCGCGGCGATGCGCGAGCCGTAGGGGTCGGCGCCCTGCGCCGAGGAGCCGAGCGGCACGCGGCTCATCGACTCGACGCCGCAGGCGATGACGATGTCGGCCTGGCCGGCCAGCACGGCCTGCGCCGCGAAGGTCGCCGCCTGCTGGCTCGATCCGCACTGGCGGTCGATCGTCGTGCCTGGCACGTGCTCGGGGAACCCCGCGGCCAGCACCGCGTTGCGGGTGACGTTGTAGCTCTGCTCGGCGACCTGGCTGACGCATCCGCCGATCACGTCGTCGACCAGCCCCGGGTCGAGGTCGTTGCGGTTCACGAGCGTGTCGAGCACGCCCGCGAGCAGGTCGACCGGGTGCACGCCCGAGAGCATGCCACCGGGCTTGCCCCGGCCGACCGGGGTGCGGATGACGTCGACGATGACGGCTTCAGTGCTCATGCGCTCAAGCCTACGACCGGCGGATGTCGCGGGCCGCCGCCTCGGGACGGCCACCGAGCGGGCGGTCAGTGCTGGTCCTGATTCCGCCGCATGCGGCCGGGCGAATGATCGACGCATGACCAAGCCCACGAAACTCGCCGTCATCCGCGCCAGACACGAGAGTGCCGCGCCCCCGGTGGCGGACCGCCCCTTCCTCGACCTCTTCATGGTCGGCCCCTCCTCGGTGCTGCGGTACTGGGAGGAGACCACCCGCGGCCACCTCGACTTCCTCGACTCCTCGCTCATGCCGTGGGTGCTCGTGAGCCTCGGCGACGACGTCTCCCGCCGCACCCAGGCGGAACTCGCGATCGACGCCCTGCGCGCGAAGTTCCCCGGCCGGGACCCGCTGGCCGGCTTCGACGGCGTCGTGGTCGTCATGTACCCCGGACGACGCCAGATCCCGAACCCGAAGGCCGGGCAGGCCGGCGAGCCGGCCACGATCACCCAGGACTTCGACGCCGGAACGACGACCGCACGCGGCTTCAGCACGGCCGTGATCGCCGTCGCGACGGGCGACCACACCTTCATGACGCACGAGGTCGGGCACGTGCTCGGCTTCAAGCACAGCTACGGCCTGCTGAACAACGGCGCCGACTGGGATCCGAACGATGCGACCGTCATCGCCGAGGCGGTCTACGGCTCGCCGTTCGACATCATGTCGTCGGGGTCGTTCGGCTCGCGTTGGCTGGGCAGCGGCCCCATGTGGAACTCGTCGCCGACGCGCAGCATCACGGCCGTCGCGGGCTGGCCCAATGCCGGCGCCTTCGGCTCGGCCGGTCCGAACGTCTCCCGAGCGCATCTGCACCAGCAGTGGCCGGACGCCATGACGGGCTCCATCGTCGAGCGGCCCTTCCCGACGGGCGGACCGGTCTCGCTGCGACTTCGCAGCGCATCGGCGGATGTCGCGGGCACGGGCTCCGGCCGTCAGCCGACGCTGCTCATCCTGCACCCGGCCGGCGAGCCCGGCACGGGCGTCGGACGCGTGTACGTCGAGTTCCGCACCGCGACCGGGTGGGACGCCGGCCTCGACCCGGTCGGCCCCGACCTCTCCCGCGAGGGCCTCGTCGTGCATTCGCTGACGGATGTCCCTGGCGACGGGGTTCGGGTCTGGTACCGCGGCATGGTGCCGCTGAACTCGATCGACACCGACGTCGCGCTCGACGGGATTCCGCTGACCGTCTCGATCGCCGGCGTCGACCCGAAGCACGAGTGGGTGGACCTGCGCGTGACGGCCGGCGCGGCCGCGCGATCGGTGAAGCTCGCCTCACGGCTCCGCAGCGAGGACGTGCTCGGGCTCGTGGGCGCGGAGACCACCGAGCAGACGCCGTGCGGCGACACCGTGCGGCGCGGCACGTACGCGACGTCGACGCTGGAGATCTTCACGATCAGCACGACCGGCTTCGGCGGCGTCGGCGCCCCGACCGCGACGGCGCCCACCGCGCGCTGGACGGTCGGAGGCGTGCCCATCGCCGGCGCGAGCGGCACCGTGCAGGTGCCGTTCGACGGATCCACGTTCGGCGTCGACTACACGATCGACCCGGTCACCTTCGAGCTCGGGCTGACCTCGCCCGGCGGCATCCGGCTCGGTGCCGACCTCGTCTGCACCGTGAGCGACCAGACCGGCTCGGGCTCGGCCGGAGTGCGCTTCGAGGCCGAGGGATGGTTCGAGGGGTTCAACCCCGAGGACCTGCCGACGGTGATCGCCTGCTGGACCCGTCGCATCAAGGACCTCGACATCCGGGTGAAGCCCGGCGAGTTCGTGAAGCCGACGCCGGATCCGACGTTCGATCCGCGGGAGATCGCGCGCCTGCAGATCGAGTTCACGCAGAGCGTGGTGCTCGAGCGCGCGCAGGCGGCCGAGGCGTTGCGGCAGACCGAGCTGCTGCAGCAGGCCGAGACGCTCAAGGTCGCCGAGTCGCTCAAGGCGGCCGAGACGCTCAAGGTCGCGGAATCGCTCAAGCAGGCCGAGACGCTCAAGCTCGCCGAGTCGCTCAAGGCGGCCGAGACGCTCAAGAAGGCGACGACGTTCGACAAGGTCAAGGACCTCAGGTTCGACGTGCCGAAGTTCGACCGCTGACCCCGAGCTCGCAGGCCGGCCCCGAGCAGCGGATGCCGACAGCCGTCAGCGGATGCCGTCAGCCGAGCAGCATCGCGAGGGCCATGAGCAGCATGCCCGCGGCCATGAGCGGATGCCTCGCCGCGGCCATGTCCGCGACGACCGCGCTGCCCGTCGCGACGCTCGTCGGCCGCGCGGCACTCCCCCGCACCGCGCGGGCGAACGCGAGCGATGCCGCGGTCGCGAGCGCCGCGATCGCGGCGACGACCGCCCAGTCGAGCGGCAACCCGTCGTGCGACGTGTGAGCGCCGCCGGCGATCGAGGGCGAGGCATCCGGCCCGGCCATCGCGAACCACATGCCCGCCATCGCGACGAGCGATCCCGCATGCCGGGCGCGTTCGCGGCGTGTCGGCCGTGCGGCGGACCCCGCCGCACGGGCGCACCCGACCGCGAGCCAGGGCCACGGAGCGAGGGCCGCGAGCCCCGCGACGAGCAGGAGCGCTCCCCACGCGACGGACCCCGCCTCATCCGGCCCGAGCAGGTCGACGCCCGGCACGAGCATGTCGGCCGCCGAGACCGCCATGAGCGCCGCACCCGCTCGCTCCCGCAGCCCGGCCGCACCGCCGTGCCGGTGGGGCACGACGGTGCAGGCGAGCGAGGCGAGCGTCAGCGCGAACGCGGCCCAGGCGACAGCGGGAGGCATCCGTGCGTCTCGCTTCGCAGTCAGCCGAGATGCTCGGCGGCCGCCGACTCGGCTCCGTGGCCGATGCGCGCGTAGACCTCGGGCCTGCGCGTGCGCAGCAGCCGGGCCCACACGATTCCGACGACGCCCGCGATGACGATGAGGCCGGGCAGCACGAAGGTCGTCGCGGTCGTCTCGGTCTGCCCGAGGAGCACGTTGAAGTTCTCGACGATGAGCACGAGCGTGAACGCGAGCGCCGCGAACGACACGAGGGGCGCGATGACCCGCGACCAGAGTCCGACATCGCGGCGGTCGCGGCGGAAGTAGCCGATGACCGAGAGCGACACGATCGCCATGAGCAGCACGAGCCCCAGCGCGCCGGTCGTCGTCAGCCACGTGAAGAGCGTGACGACGGGGAACAGTGGGCCGAGCTCGGACCCGGTGCCCGCGATCGCGAACACGGCGACGACGACGAGGGCGATGACGCTCTGCGTGATCGAGCCGGCCCACGGCGCACCCGTGCGCTCGCGCACGCTCGCGAGGCCCGAGGGCAGCACGCCGTCGCGGCCGAGCGAGAACAGGTAGCGGGCGACCGCGTTGTGGAAGCTCACGAGCGCGGCGAAGAGGCTCGTGATGAACAGGATCGACATGAAGTCCACCCAGATCGTGCCGAAGTACTGCGCGACGAAGCCGAAGAAGAGCGGCGGGCCGGCCTCCTCGGGCGTGATGCCGCCCGAGGAGATCTTCTCGGGGCCGACCGCGAGGGCGAGCGCCCACGATGAGACGGCGTAGAACAGCCCGATGATGATCACCGCGGTGAAGGTCGCACGCGCGACCGTGCGCTTGGGGTCCTTCGCCTCCTCGCTGTAGATCGCGGCGGATTCGAAGCCCATGAACGCGGCGATGCCGAAGACGAGCACGGCGCCGATGCCGGGCAGGAGCAGCGCGGCGGGCGACATCGGCGCGGCCGTGAAGCCCTCGGCGGGGTTCGCGAACGCGATGACGTCGAAGACCGCGACGACGACGAACTCGAGCACGACGATCGCGCCGAGCACCTTGGCCGAGAGGTCGACGCGGTTCACGCCGAGCGCACCGACGATGACGATGAAGACGACGACGCCGACCCACCAGGGCAGGTCGATGCCGAACTTCTCGGAGATGAGCATCGACACCTGGAAGCCGAACATCCCCCAGATGCCCACCTGCATGGCGTTGTACGCGACGAGCGCGATGAGGGAGACGCCGAGGCCGACGGGCCGGCCGAGGCCCTGGGCGGCGTAGGCCGCGAACGCGCCCGCGTTCGTGATGAAGCGACTCATCGCGGCGTAGCCGACCGAGAAGAGCGCGAGCATGATCGCGAGCACGATGTAGCCGATCGGCACGGCGATCGAGCCCGTGACCGAGTAGGCCGTCGTCGCGCCGCCCGCGATGACGGTGAGCGGCGCCGAGGCGGCGATGATGAGGACGGTGATCGCCGGCACGCCGAGGCGGCGATGCTGCCGGGTCTCGGGTCGGGCGGTCTCTGGAACGGTCGTGACGCTCATGCGAACTCCTGCGTTCGGTGGTCGGGGGTGTCTCGAATCGTGCCCGGGCGGATGCCTCGCGGTCTTGTCGGTTCGGGCACGGACCTTGTCGCTGCGAGCACGGCGGGTGCGTGGCTCGTAGGGTCGGAGGGTGAGCATCGACGAGGCGGCACCGGCCGACACCGGGACATCCGGGGCGAAGGATGCCTCGGGGCGCACCGCGCTCCTGCAGGCGACGATCCACGTGGTCGCGACGTCGGGGCTGCGCGCGCTCACCTATCGCGCGGTCGCGGCCGAGGCGGGCGTCTCGCACGGGCTCGTGCGCCATCACTTCGGTTCGCGCGACCGGCTCATCGCCGAAGCGCTCGAGTACGCCGTCGCCGAGAGCCTGCGGGAGACGAGCATGGCGGATGCCCCGGGGCCGCCGTCTGCGGATGCGGCGAGCTTCGCGGCGGGCATCGAGTCGCTCGTGGATCGCAGCACCGACATGCAGGCGTTCCAGTACGAGCTGCTGCTCGAGTCGAGGCGCCGGCCCGAGCTGCGCGAGCACGTCGAGCGGTACTACGCGACGTACGAACACGCGACCGCGGCGCAGTTGCGGGCGCTCGGCATCGACGACGAGGACTTCATCGAGGCCGTGTGGTTCGCGCTCGACGGGCTCGTCTTCAAGCATCTCGTGTTGGGCTCGACCGGCGAGAGCACGCGCGTGATCGCGCGCATCCGCGAGCTCGTCGCGGCCGAGGCATCCGTCGCCGCCGCGCGCCGAGCCGCCGGCTGAGCACCATGACCGACCGATCGTTCGGTATTGACTATCCATCTGGATAGTCGTACGGTGGTCCGAAGCTTGCACCGACGCAAGGAGGATCACGTGACCCGTTCGACGACGCTCGAGACCGCGCCCGCACCGGGCGCGCCCGCACTCGACTTCCCGGCGTTCCGCACAGCCGTGAGCGAGTCGTTCGTGCCGCTCAGGGTCACGACCGACCGCCCCGACCCGTTCGCGGGCTCCATCCGCCACGTCGAGACCGACGCCGCGCACTTCTCGATCGTCACGGCCTCCGAACAGGTCGTCGAACGCACCCCGGCGCTCATCGCCGCAGGCGCCGATCGCCCCTACTTCAAGCTCGGACTGCAGCTCTCCGGCACGGGCTTCCTCGTGCAGGACGGCCGCGAGACCCTGCTCGAACCGGGCGCGATCGCGATCTACTCGACCGACCGCCCGTACACGCTCGCCTTCGACGACGACTTCCGCACGTTCGTCATGATGTTCCCGAGCCGACTCGCCGACCTGCCGCCACGTGCCATGTCCGAGCTCACGGCGACCCCGCTCGGCACCGCGGGCGGCCTCGGCGAACTCGTCGGCGCGCACCTCGCCGGCATCGCCGACCGGCTCGAGCTCGTCGCGGGTCCGGCCGGCGAGCGCCTCGCACGCAATGCGGTCGAACTCGTCGTCACGATGCTCTCGAACGAGCTCGCGAGTGGCGCCATCGAGGTCGACCCGCGCGAGCGGCTCTTCGCCGACCTCACGCGCTTCATCGACGAGCAGCTTCGCACGACCGACCTCGACCCCGCCACGATCGCGGCCGCGCACTTCATCTCGCCGCGGCACCTGCACGCGCTCTTCCACGAGCACGGCACGACCGTCTCGACGTGGATCAGGCGCCGCCGCCTCGAGGAGTGCCGCCTGCGCCTCACCGACCCCGTCTTCGCCGAGCGCTCGATCTCGTCGATCGCCGCCGAGTGGGGCTTCGCCGACGCCGCGCACTTCAGCCGCGTCTTCCGTGGCGAGTTCGGCCGTTCGGCGCGCGAGGTGCGCGCCGAACGCTGAGTGCCGAGCGCCGAGCTCCGAGCGGGGAGCGCCGAGCGGGTCTGCGCCACATCGGATCGGATGCCCGGCCGGCCCGTCCTCGCGCCGCCCCGTCATGCGCGGATGCCTCGCCGCGGGCGTTCGCTCGCGGTCAAGTCCCCGTCGCTTGGAGACAAGACCGCCCCGCCCTTCGCCGCGCACACTGGACCATCGACCCTGGAGGACCCATGGAAACCTACGAGAGCCTGCACGCCGCGATCACCGCCGACACGGGTGCCACGCGCGACGTCTTCGACCCCGCGACGGGCGAGCAGATCGGCGTCGTCCGCGTCGACGGCGTCGCCGAACTCGATCGTGCCATCGAGCGCGCCCGCGCCGCCCAGCCCGCATGGGCCGCGACGGCCGATGAGGATCGCGTCGCCGTGCTGAACCGGGTGGCCGACGCGATCGAACGCTCGAGCGAGGCCCTCGCGGAGCTGCTCTCGCGCGAGCAGGGCAAGCCCCTGAACGGCCCCAACGCTCGCTTCGAGGTCGGGGCCTGCGTCGCCTGGCTCCGCGCCACCGCGGCGACGCCGCTGCCCGTCGAGACCGTCGTCGACGACGGCGAGACCTACGCCGAGCTCCACTATCGCCCCGTCGGCCTCGTCGGCGTCATCACCCCGTGGAACTGGCCCATGATGATCGCGATCTGGCAGATCGCGCCCGCCCTGCGCATGGGCAACGCGGTCGTGGCCAAGCCCTCGGAGTACACCACGCTCTCGGGCCTCGCCCTCGCCGCGGTCATCAACCAGGTGCTGCCCGAGGGCCTGCTCGAGATCGTCACGGGCGACGGTTCGATCGGCGCCGAGCTCGTGAAGCGCCCCGACTTCGGCAAGATCATGTTCACGGGATCGACCGCGACGGGCAAGAGGATCATGGCGTCCTCGGCCGAGAACCTCGCCCGCCTCACGCTCGAGCTCGGCGGCAACGACGCCGGCATCGTGCTGCCCGACGCCGACCCCCAGGCCATCGCCGAGGGCCTCTTCTGGGGCGCCTTCATCAACACGGGCCAGACCTGTGCCGCCATGAAGCGCCTCTACGTGCACGACGACGTCTACGACGCCGTCTGCGAGGCGCTCACCGCCGTCGCATCCCAGATGCCGATGGGCCGGGGCCTCGACGAGCAGAACGTGCTCGGCCCGCTCCAGAACCGCATGCAGTGGGAGGTCGTGAACCGCCTCGTCGACGCCGCGAAGGCGTCGGGCGCTCGTGTGCTCCTCGGCGGAACGCCCGATCCAGAGAGATCCGGCCACTTCTACCCGACGACCCTCGTCGCCGACATCGAGAACGAGAACCCCCTCGTGCAGGAGGAGCAGTTCGGGCCCGCGCTGCCGATCATCCGCTACTCCGACGTCGAGGACGCGATCCGCATGGCCAACGCCGTCGAGGTCGGCCTCGGCGCCTCGGTGTGGTCGAGCGACCGCGCGAAGGCCCGCGAGATCGCGGCCCGCCTCGAAGCCGGCACCGTGTGGATCAACGCGCACGGCGTCGTGCACCCCGCCATCCCGTTCGGCGGCGTCAAGCAGTCGGGCTTCGGCCTCGAGTTCGGCGTCGAGGGCCTGAAGTCGGTCGCCGTGCCCCAGGTCATCAACGGCTGACCGACCGCCGAGCCCCCACGAGAACCACCGAGAAGGACTCCCATGCACCACCACGAACTGCTCACCGTCGCCCCCGCCGAGGTGCGCCACCCCCTCGACCTCACCACCGCCGAGGAACTCGAACGCGGCCGCGAGATCCTCGTCGAGGCGGGCCTCGTCGGCGAGCACACGCGCTTCCCGAACGCCATGCCGGTCGAGCCGGCGAAGGCCGTGCTCGCGGCCTTCGCCGACGGCGACCCCGTCGTGCGCCGCCTGCGCTACACGCTGCTCGAGATCGACTCGGGCGCGGCATCCGAAGTCGTCGTGAACCTCACGGCGGGCGAGGTCGAGGTGCGCACCGTGCTCGACTCGCGGAACGCGCCCTACGGGCAGCCGTCGTACCTCTACGAGGAGTACGAGGCCGCCGAGGCCATCGTCAAGGCATCGCCCGAGTGGCGCGCGGCGATGGAGCGCCGCGGGCTCGGCGATCGGATCGACCTCGCGTTCTGCGGCCCCCTCGCCCCCGGGTTCTTCAACCGGGCCGACGAGGTCGGCCGGCGGGTCATCCGCTCGCTCACGTTCGTGAAGAACGCGCCGGACGACAACCACTGGTCGCATCCCGTCGAGGGCCTCATCGTGCACATCGACCTCACCGAGCGCCGCGTCATCCGCGTCGAGGACGTCGGCGACGCGCCGCTGCCCGACCTCGACGGCCGCTACGACGCCGAGTCGGTCGGCCCCGCACGTACGAGCCTCAAGCCCATCGAGATCACCCAGCCCGAGGGCCCGAGCTTCGCGGTCGACGGCAACCTCGTCGAGTGGGAGAACTGGCGCTTCCGCATCGGGTTCAACGCGCGCGAGGGCCTCGTGCTGAACCAACTCTCGTTCCGCGATGGCGACGAGCACCGCTCGGTCATCCATCGCGCGAGCGTGCCCGAGATGGTCGTGCCCTACGGCGACACGACCCCGACCCGGTTCTGGATCAGCTACTTCGACGCGGGCGAGTACCTGCTCGGCAAGAACGCGAACGCCCTGCAGCTCGGCTGCGACTGCCTCGGCGTCATCCGCTACTTCGACGCGCATGTCGCGGGCGACGACGGCCACGCGGTGCACATGCCGAACGTCGTGTGCATGCACGAGGAGGACTACGGCATCCTCTGGAAGCACTCCGAGTTCGGCGAGCGGCCCGAGGTCCGCCGAAGCCGCCGGCTCGTGATCAGCTACTTCGCGACGGTCGGCAACTACGACTACGGGTTCTTCTGGTACCTCTACCTCGACGGGTCGATCCAGATGGAGGCCAAGGCCACGGGCATCGTGTTCGCGGGTGCGGGCCTGCCCGGCGAGGACGACCCGCACGCGAACGAGATCGCACCGGGCCTCTACGCACCGGTGCACCAGCACCTCTTCTGCGCGCGGCTCGACATGGCGGTCGACGGCGAGGACAACACGCTCGCCGAGGTCGACGTCGTCGGCGTGCCGACGGGGCCGTCGAATCCGCACGGCAACGCGTTCACGTGGCAGGTGACGCCCATCACGCGCGAGTCGGAGGCCGGTCGCATGGCGAACGGGCCCGCGAACCGCGTGTGGGAGGTCGCGAGCGCGAGCCGCCGCAACGCGGTCGGCCGGCCCACGGCGTTCCACCTCATGCCGGAGGGCAAGTCGACGCTCCTGGCGCAGCCCGACTCGACGGTGTGGGCGCGCGCGAACTTCGCGACGAAGCACCTGTGGGCGACCGCGTACGCCCCCGACGAGCTCTACCCGGCGGGCCCCTATCCCAACGCCCACGAGGGCTGGGCGGGCCTCCCGACCTGGCAGCGGGCCGACCGCGATCTCGACGGCACCGATCTCGTGCTGTGGCACGTGTTCGGGCCGACGCACGTCCCGCGCACCGAGGACTGGCCCATCATGCCCGTCGACTACTCGGGCTTCTGGATGAAGCCGTACGGCTTCCTCGACCGCAACCCCGCGCTCGACCTGCCCGACGCGAGTCGCGCGGGAGCACACGCTCCTGAGGCGGCCGGCGACCTGCTCTCCGGCGGCTCGAGCGGCGGATGCGGCGGGGGCGACGCCTGCGCCTGCGGCCACTGAGCCGGGCGGCGGCCCCGCCCATCGCGCGGGGCCGTCGCACCACCACGGATCAGGACATCGGCACGCGGCATCCGCTCGCGCTCGGAGTTCAGACGGCGGCGAGCACCACCGGCTCGCGCGCCGGGAAGACCACGGGGTGCGTGCCGGCCATGGCCTCGATGACGCGCACCACCTGGCAGGAGTAGCCGTACTCGTTGTCGTACCAGACGTAGAGCACGACGTCGGTGCCGTCGGCGATCGTGGCGAGCCCGTCGACGATGCCGGCGCGGCTCGAGCCGACGAAGTCCGTCGAGACGACCTCTGGCGACTCGATGTAGTCGACCTGCTGGCGCAGCGGCGAGGTGAGCGAGACCTGGCGAAGGTACGCGTTGAGCGAGGCCTTGGCGGCGGGTTGCTCGAGCCGCAGGTTCAGGATCGCGAGCGACACGTCGGGCGTGGGCACGCGGATCGCGCTGCCGGTGAGCTTGCCGGCGAACGAGGGCAGCGCCTTCGCGACGGCCTTGGCGGCACCGGTCTCGGTGATGACCATGTTGAGCGCCGCCGAGCGGCCTCGCCGGTCGCCCGCGTGGAAGTTGTCGATGAGGTTCTGGTCGTTCGTGAACGAGTGCACGGTCTCGACGTGGCCGCGCTCCACGCCGTAGGCGTCTTCGACGGCCTTGAGTACCGGCGTGATCGCGTTCGTCGTGCACGAGGCCGCCGAGAGGATGCGGTCGGAGGCGTCGATCGAGTCGTGGTTGATGCCGTGCACGATGTTCTTGATCGCGCCCTTGCCGGGCGCCGTGAGCAGCACGCGGGCGACGCCGGTCGAGCGCAGGTGCTGCGAGAGCCCCTCTTCATCGCGCCAACGGCCGGTGTTGTCGACGACGATCGCGTCGTGGATGCCGTAGGCGGTGTAGTCGATCGCGGCCGGGTCGTTCGCGTGGATCACCTGGATCAGCGTGCCGTTCGCGAGGATCGTGTTCGCCTCCTCATCGACCTCGATCGTGCCGGCGAACGAGCCGTGCACCGAGTCGCGGCGCAGCAGGCTCGCGCGCTTGACGAGGTCGTTCGCCGACCCCTTGCGCACGACGATCGCCCGCAGGCGCAGGCCCGTCGCGTCGCCGGCGTGGGCGATGAGGATGCGGGCGAGCAGGCGTCCGATGCGGCCGAATCCGTAGAGCACGACGTCGGTGCCCTCGCGCGTCGTCCGTTCGTCGCCGTCGGCGGCGACCACGGGAGCGAGCTCGAGACGCAGGAAGTCGGGCAGCGGCATCCGCTCGCCTTCAGGGGCGGATGCCGCGTGGCGGGCCACGAGCCGAGCGATGTCGACCGACGCGGGGCCGGGAGCGATCTCGCGCAGCGCCTCGAGCACGCGCATGGTGTCGGCGGGGTCGAGCTCGACGTCGCCGGCCTGGCGGGCGAAGCGGTGGGCCTTCAGCAGTTCGATCGGCGACCGGTTGATGAGACGACGGCCGTGGATGGAGGTCACCACCCCGAAGTCGCGATAGAGGCCGCCGATGAGCGGGATCATCCGCTCGGCGAGCTCTTCTCGGGCGATCCACTGGGCACGGCTTGCGTCGAACTCGAGACTCACGATCTTCCTTCTCGGCCGTGAGCGCGGGCAGGCGTCATCGACCAGGGTCAGGCGCGGCCGCGCGAGCGGGTGGGCGGCATCGGCCACGTTCACTTCAAGGGGATGCCTCGATCGTACGGTCTTCTCACCGAACACGGGCTGTACACGTCGTCAACCCGCGCCTGGGCGCGCCGACATGCCGTACAGCGCGAGGCGAGCGGATGCCTCGGTGCGACCTCGGCGGATGCCTCAGCCGGCCGGCGCGTCGTCGACGAAGCGGATGTCGTGCACGGCCACGCGCTGCGGCACGCCCTCGAACACGGCGGCGCGCGCGTCGGACGCCATGTACGTCTGCTCGAGGGCGAGGAACGCCTCGCGGTCGCCCTCGGCGCTCACGGCCCAGACGAACTCGTTGGACTCGCGGATGCCGTAGGCGTACTCGATCGCGAACCCGGCCGCCGGGCGGACGACGGGCATCGCGACCTTCCACCATTCGAGGAAGGCGTCGTATTCCCCGTCGACGAGCGTGTACCGGCGCAGCTGGATGGTCTTCACCCGTCCATCCTGCCGTAGACCGGCCGCCCCTGTCGTCGGCCGGCCGCGCGCGACGCCGAACCGGTCGCCCGCGTCCTCAGCCGAGCGGCATGGCGAGCGCCATGCAGACCATGCCGACGGCCATGAGCGGATGCCCCCACCTGGCCCAGGCCGGGCCTCGGTGCTCGCCCGCCTCGACGGACCGCAGCGCGCGACGGGCGGCCAGCGCCGTCAGCAGGACCGCCGCACCGAGCGCCGCCCAGGCGAGCGGCAGGGCGGAATGCGCGGCAGGAGCGGCGTGGCCGAGCACGGCCGATGCCTCGTCGAGGCCCGTGCCCGCGGCATCCGGAGTCCCGGCCATCGCGCACCACATCACGGCCATCACGACCAGGCCGATGGCGTGGCGGCCGCGTTCGCCGCGCGGGCCGGGCATGGCGAGGAGGGCGAACGCCCCGAGCAGCGTCAGTGCGGCCCAGGCGAGCGGATGCAGCATCCTGGCGCCCGTGACGACCATCGCCACGGTGCCGACCATCATGACCGGGGCGGCGACGAGCCCCGACCAGGACCGACCTCGACGACGCAGCCCGGCGACCACGCAGACCACGGCGGCCGCACTCGACGCCAGGGCCGCGGCTGCGCACACGGCAGCGAACCACTCGTGCGGGGACGAGAGCATGTCGCCAGACTAGGCCGCCGGGCGCCCGGCCGACCAGACCGGGGCCGCGGGACGTATACTCGACCCGTCCAGGCGCCTCGGTCGATCCGGCCGGTGCCGGTGCTCGAAAAAAGGGCACGAAGCGGGCCTGCGGGTCGCGCGAGACACATACGGAACTGCCATCTCCGTCATCGTCTCGAAAGGCTTCGCCATGCCCACGCACCCGACCACCACCGTCTCCGCGCACGTCGCGCACACCCTCGCCGCCCATCTCGACCACGTGTTCGGGCTCATGGGCAACGGCAACGCGTACTTCCTCGACGCGCTCGAGCGCGAGACGTCGGTGACCTTCACCGCGGTGCGGCACGAGGCCGGCGGCGTCGTCGCGGCCGACGCGCACTTCCGCGCCTCGGGGCGCATCGCGGCGGCGACTGCGACCTACGGCGCCGGATTCACGAACACGCTCACCGCCCTCGCCGAGGCCGCGCAGGCGCGCGTGCCGCTCGTGCTCGTGGTCGGCGACGAGCCCACCTCGGGCCGCCGCCCGTGGGACGTCGACCAGATCGCGCTCGCCTCCGCTGTCGGCGCCCGCACCTACACGGTCGGGCGAACGGATGCCGCGGCCACGACCGTGCTCGCGATCGAGCACGCGCTCGCCTACCGCGTGCCCGTCGTGCTCGCGATCCCGTACGACGTCGCCGCCCGCGAGGCGGGCGAGATCCCGGTCGCCCCCACCCTGCACCTGCCGTCGCCGCTGCAGCCGGCAGGCCCGTTCGGCGCCGCCGTCGTCGCCGAGATCGCGGACGCCCTCGCGGACGCGAGCCGGCCCTTCCTGCTCGCGGGACGCGGGGCCTGGCTCGCCGGCGCGGGCGAGGCGCTCGGCGAGCTCGCCGACGCGACGGGCGCCGTCACGGCCTCGACCGCGCTCGGGCGCGGCGTCTTCCCCGACGGCCGGTTCGACCTCGGCGTCACCGGCGGGTTCGGCGCCGAGGGCGCGATGCGGCTCGTGCGCGAGGCCGACGTGGCCGTCGTCTTCGGCGCCTCGCTCAACCAGTTCACGATGCGCTTCGGCGAGCTGTTCGCCCCCGGCACCCGGGTGTTCCAGGTCGACGTCGCGCCGGCCGCGACGCATCCGAACGTCGGCGGGTACGTCCGCGGCGACGCCGCGGTCGTGGCGCGGGCGATCACGGCGGCGCTCGAGGAGCTCGACGCCGAGACATCCGCATGGCGCGAATCGCTCGATCTCGAGGCCCTGCGCGCGCAGCCCGCGGCCCCGCGCGCCGACGGCCTCGCCGACGACGGCCGCCTCGACCCGCGTGCGGTCGCGCACCGCATCGCCGAGCTGCTGCCCGAGGACCGCGTCGTCGTCTCCGACGGCGGCCACTTCATCGGCTGGGCGAACATGTACTGGCCCGTCGCCTCGCCCGACCGCATGATCATGGTCGGCACGGCGTTCCAGTCGATCGGCCTCGGATTCCCGAGCGTGCCGGGCGCCGCCGCCGCGAAGCCCGAGTCGACGATCGTGCTCACGACGGGCGACGGCGGCGGGCTCATGGCGCTCGCCGACCTCGAATCGGCCGTGCGCTCGGCCGGCGGGCGCGGCATCGCCGTCGTCTGGAACGACGCCGCCTACGGCGCCGAGGTCAACCTCTACGGGCTCAAGGGCCTCGCGCCCGCGCCGATGCTCATTCCCGAGGCCTCGTTCGCCGGGCTGGCCGCGGCCGTCGGCGCCGAGGGCGTGGTCGTGCGCTCGCTCGCCGACCTCGACGTGCTGGCCCGCTGGGCCGAGCGCCCCGCCGCCGAGCGCCCGTTCCTGCTGCTCGACTGCCGCATCTCGGGCACGGTCGTCGCGCCGTACCAGGAGGAGATCATCCGCGTGAACCGCTGACGGATGCCGCGGGGCCGGCCCCGCGGCATCCGCTCGCGTTCATCCGACCGCGCGCCCGCACGCTGTCACCGACGCGCCTGCCGTCGCCGACTCAAAGCCGTCACCGACGCGCGGGCCGTCGCCGACTCAGGACGGCCGAGCGACGCGCCGCGTCGGCCCCCTGCTCGCGCGGCGAGTCGGCGAACCCTCCTGAATCTGCGACGACGAGACGGTGCGCCCGCGCGCCCGATCGTATACGATCACAGCAGAACCCCGACGAAGTGGAGCCCGCGTGCTGGACCAGCCCACCATCGAGGCGATCGCCGACGAACTCCTCGTCGCCGATCGCGACCGCGCGATCGTGCCGCGACTCACCGCCCGCCACCCCGACATGACCGTCGAGGACTCGTATGCGGTGCAGAGGCTCTGGGCCGAGCGCCGCGCGGCCGCCGGCCACCGGGTCGTCGGCCACAAGATCGGCCTCACCTCGAAGGTGATGCAGGTCGCGACGGGCATCACCGAGCCCGACTACGGCGTCATCTTCGACGACATGGTCATCGAGTCGGGGTCGACGGTCGAGTTCGACCGCTTCTCGAACGTGCGCATCGAGGTCGAGCTCGCGTTCGTGCTCGGCAGCCCGCTCGAGGGGCCGGGCACGACGATCTTCGACGTGCTGCGCGCGACCGACTACGTCGTGCCCGCGCTCGAGATCCTGAACTCGCACATCGAGCTCGAGGGCCGCACGATCGTCGACACGATCAGCGACAACGCCGCGATGGGGGCCATGGTCATCGGCGGCCGCCCCGTGAAGGTCGACGCGGTCGACCTGCGCTGGGTCGGCGCGCTGCTCTCGCGCAACGAGACGATCGAGGAGTCCGGCGTCGCCGGCGCCGTGCTCGGGCACCCCGCCATGGGCGTCGCCTGGCTCGCGAACAAGCTCGCGCAGCACGGGCAGTCGCTGGGCGCGGGCGAGATCGTGCTCGCCGGTTCGTTCACGCGCCCCATGTGGGTCGAGCGCGGCGACACCGTGCACGCCGACTACCACGACCTCGGGAGCATCTCGTGCCGATTCATCTGACCCTGCCCCCGACGTTCGCGGCCCGCATCGCGGCATCCGACCGCCCGCAGGTCGGCGCGTGGGTCTGCTCCGGCAGCCCGCTCGTGGCCGAGATCGTCGCCGGATCCGGCGTCGACTGGGTGCTCATCGACGGCGAGCACTCGCCCATCGGGCTCGAGTCGATCCTCGCGCAGCTCCAGGCCGTGGCCGCGTACCCGGTCGCGCCCGTCGTGCGCGTGCCGGTCGGCGACACCGTGCTGATCAAGCAGGTTCTCGACCTCGGCGCGGCGAACCTGCTCGTGCCGATGGTCGACTCCGCCGAACAGGCCGAGGCCATGGTGCGCGCGGTGCGATACCCGAGCGGCGGTGTGCGCGGCGTCGGCTCGGCGCTTGCGCGCGCGTCCCGCTGGAACCGCGTCGAGCACTACCTCGCGGATGCCTCGTCGACGATCAGCCTCTTCGTGCAGATCGAGTCGGCGGCCGCCGTCGCAGCGGTCGACGAGATCCTCGCGGTCGACGGCGTCGACGGCGTCTTCATCGGGCCGTCCGACCTCGCCGCCTCGATGGGACTGCTCGGGCAGCAGAGCCACGCGCAGGTCGCGGCCGCCGTCGAACGCTCGATCGCGGCGGCCGTCGCGGCCGGCAAGCCCGCGGGCGTCAACGCGTTCGTGCCCGCCGACGCCGACCGCTACCTCGCCGCCGGGGCGGCCTTCGTCGCCGTCGGGGCCGATGTCGCCCTCCTCGCCCGCGCGACCGAGGCTCTCGCCGACCGGTTCATCCCGAGGGCCGGGGCGGATGCCGCGGGGCCGGCCGATGCCGCGGGGCGAGCGGATGCTGCGGGGCGGGCCGATGCCGCGAGCCGAGCGAATGCCGCGGGCGCGACGGATGCCTCGCCGGAACCCGATGCGGCGCCCGAGCCGCCGACCGCGGGCGAGCGCCCGAGCTACTAGAACGCCGACGGCCCATGCGATTCAGGACGAAGGCCCGGATTCAGGACGTTTCCGCCCGAATCGTCCTGAATCCGAGCCATCCGACTGATCTCGCAGCCTCGACCTGAGCCGACACCGTCGACACTGGCCGACAGATCGTATATCATTTCAAATATCAGCAGACGAGGACGTCCATGACCAGCATCGAAACCCCCGGCAAGATCATCGCCGTGCATCTCAGCTACCCGTCGCGGGCCGCCCAGCGGGGACGCACGCCGGCCCAGCCGAGCTACTTCCTCAAGCCGCAGAGCTCGGTCGCCGGCACCGGCGGCGTCATCGAACGCCCGGCCGGCACCGAACTGCTCGCCTTCGAGGGCGAGATCGCGCTCGTCATCGGCGCGCCCGCCCGACGCGTCTCCCCGGCCGACGGCTGGACGCACGTGGCATCCGTCACCGCCGCGAACGACTTCGGACTCTACGACCTGCGTGCCGCCGACAAGGGGTCGAACGTCCGCTCGAAGGGCGGCGACGGCTTCACCCCGCTCGGGCCCGTCGCGATCCCCACCGCCGGCATCGGCGAGGGCGACTGGCGCGTGCGCACGTGGGTCAACGGGCAGCTCGCGCAGGAGGACACGAGCGACACCCTGCTCTTCCCGTTCGGACGCCTCGTCGCCGACCTCTCCCAGCACTTCACGCTCGAGACGGGCGACGTCATCCTCACCGGCACCCCCGCGGGCTCGTCGGTCGTCCTGCCCGGTGATGTCGTCGAGGTCGAGGTCGACGCGCCCGGCGCACCCGGCGCACCCGCGACCGGACACCTCGTGACGACCGTCGTCCAGGGCGACGTCGCGTTCGGCGACTTCGGCACGAAGCCGGCCGCCGACGACCTGCAGCGCATCGAGGCCTGGGGCTCCGAGGCCGCACACGCCGCCGCGGTCGCCGCCGGGCGCGCGTCAGCGCTCGACTCGGCGCAGACGCAGACGCAGGATGCCGCGGGCCCGGCGAATGCCGCCGATTCGGCCGCTCCCGCCTTCGAGCTCACCGAGGAGCTGCGCGCGCAACTCTCGAGCGTCGCCGTCGCGACCCTCTCGGTCGCGCTCCGCAAGCGGGGCTACCACGACACCTTCATCGAGGGCGTCTTCGCGAACCACGCCGGCGACCGCATCGTCGGGCGGGCGCGCACGCTCCGATTCATCCCGGCGCGCCCCGACCTCTTCGAGCAGCACGGCGGCGGCTACAACGCGCAGAAGCGCGCCTTCGACACGGTCGGCCCGGGCGAGGTGCTCGTGGTCGACGCCCGCGGCGAGCGCGGAACCGGCACCGTCGGCGACGTGCTCGCACTGCGCGCGAAGGTGCGCGGCGCCGCCGGAATCGTGACCGACGGCGGCGTGCGCGACTTCGACGCCGTCGCCGAGATCGGCATCCCCGTCTTCTCTCAGGGCCCGCACCCGAGCGTGCTCGGCCGCCGTCACGTGCCGTGGGAGGTCGACACGACCATCGCCTGCGGCGGCGCGGCCGTGCAGCCGGGCGACGTCATCGTGGGCGACGGCGACGGCGTCATCGTCATCCCGCCGCACCTCGTCGCCGAGGTCGCCGCCGAGGCCGCCGCACAGGACGAGGCCGACGCCTGGGTCGCCGAGCGGGTCGCCGAGGGCGAACCCGTCGACGGGTTGTTCCCCATGAACGCCGAATGGCGTGCCCGCTACGAGCGGGCGCGGGTCGAGGCATCCGCTGCTCGACCGGCGAAGCACCAGCAGACGCCGCAGCCGCAGCCGACGCAGGATCCGAGCGGCCGATGAGCGCCGAATCGAAGTCGCAACTCGCGTACGCGTTCATCCGCGAGCGCATCGAGGACGGACGCTACGTTCCCGGCTACCGGCTCGTGCTCGCGCAGATCGCCGGCGAGCTCGACATCAGCGTCGTGCCCGTCCGCGAGGCGATCCGCCGACTCGAGGCCGAGGGGCTCGTCACCTTCGAACGCAACGTCGGCGCCCAGGTCGCGCTCATCAAGGAGGCCGAGTACCTGCACACCATGCAGACGCTCGCGCTCGTCGAGGGGTACGCGACCGCCCTGTCGGCGCCGACGCTCACCCCCGACCACCTCGCCAGGGCGCGTGCGATCAACGACCGCATGCGGCGCAGCCTCGAGGACTTCGACCCGCTCCGCTTCACGGCGCTGAACCTCGAGTTCCACGCGGTGCTGTTCGAGGAATGTCCGAATCCGCACGTCCTCGATCTCGTGCACCGGGGCTGGAACCGCATGAAGATGCTGCGCGACTCGTCGTTCAGCTTCGTGCCCGGCCGCGCCCACGCCTCGGTCGAGGAGCACTCGCGCATCCTCGATCTCATCGCGGAGGGCGCCGACGCGCTCGAGATCGAGCTCGCCGCCCGCGGCCACCGCACTGCGACGCTCGACGCCGTCATCGCGTACCAGTCCGAGCACCGACCGCACGCCGCGTCGCCGGCCGACGCAGCGCCCGCCAAGCCCGCAGCGCCCGCAGCGCCCGCAGCGCCCGCAGCGCCCGCAGCGCCCGCGTCCGCGCCCACGCCCACCGACCAGCAGGAGGAGATCGCATGACCGAGTACACCCCCGAGGGGCTGCCCGATCGCATCCGCCACTACATCGACGGCGAGGCCGTCGACTCGCTCGACGGCGACACCTTCGAGGTGCTGAACCCCGTCACGAACGAGACCTACGTGCACACCGCCGCGGGCAAGAAGGCCGACGTCGACCGTGCCGTGGCCGCCGCGCGCCGGGCGTTCACCGAGGGCCCGTGGCCGCGCATGGTCCCCCGCGAGCGCTCGCGCGTGCTGCACCGCATCGCCGACCTCGTCGAGTCGCGCGACGCCCGGCTCGCCGAGCTCGAGAGCTTCGACTCGGGGCTGCCGATCACGCAGGCGCTCGGCCAGGCCCGCCGCGCCGCCGAGAACTTCCGCTTCTTCGCCGACCTGATCGTCGCCCAGGCCGACGACACCTACAAGGTCCCCGGCCGCCAGATCAACTACGTCAACCGCAAGCCGATCGGCGTCGCCGGCCTCATCACGCCGTGGAACACGCCATTCATGCTCGAGTCGTGGAAGCTCGCGCCCGCGCTCGCCACCGGCAACACGGTCGTGCTGAAGCCCGCCGAGTTCACGCCGCTGTCGGCGTCGCTCTGGGCCGGCATCTTCGAGGAGGCGGGCCTGCCCAAGGGCGTGTTCAACCTCGTCAACGGCCTCGGCGAGGATGCCGGCGACGCACTCGTGAAGCACCCCGACGTGCCGCTCATCTCGTTCACGGGCGAGAGCTCGACCGGGCAACTGATCTTCGGCAACGCCGCGCCGTTCCTCAAGGGCCTCTCGATGGAGCTCGGCGGCAAGTCCCCCGCCGTCGTCTTCGCCGACGCCGACCTCGACACCGCGATCGACGCGACCATCTTCGGCGTGTTCTCGCTCAACGGCGAACGCTGCACCGCGGGCTCGCGCATCCTCGTCGAACGGCCGATCTACGACGAGTTCGTCGAGCGGTACGCCGCCCAGGCCTCGCGCGTCAAGGTCGGCCTGCCGCACGACCCCGACACCGAGGTCGGCGCGCTCGTGCACCCCGAGCACTACGAGAAGGTCATGGGCTACGTCGAACTCGGCAAGACCGAGGGGCGCCTGGTCGCCGGCGGCGGACGGCCGGAGGGCTTTCCGACCGGCAACTACGTCGCCCCCACCGTATTCGCGGATGTCGCCCCCGACGCCCGCATCTTCCAGGAGGAGATCTTCGGACCCGTCGTCGCGATCACCCCGTTCGACACCGAGGCGGAGGCGCTCGCCCTCGCGAACGACACGAAGTACGGGTTGGCGGCGTACATCTGGACGAACGACCTCAGGCGCGCCCACAACTTCGCCCAGTCGGTCGAGGCCGGCATGGTGTGGCTGAACTCGAACAACGTGCGCGACCTCCGCACTCCGTTCGGCGGCGTCAAGGCCTCGGGCCTCGGGCACGAGGGCGGATACCGCTCGATCGACTTCTACACCGACCAGCAGGCCGTGCACATCACGCTCGGCGCACCCCACAACCCGACCTTCGGCAAGGCGTGAGCCGCGGCATCCGCTCGCTCGACCGCCGCCCGCACACAGCAAGGACGCTGACATGACCCACCGCACTGAACCATCGCACCGCGACAACATGACCCTCACCTCGTCCGGCTTCTACGTGTCGCAGGAAGCCCCGATCCACTCCGACAACCCGGTGCCGACGCCGACGGCGCCCGCGCCCGACATCCTGCGCTGCGCGTACATGGAGCTCGTCGTCACCGACCTCGCCGCCTCGCGCGTGTTCTACGTCGACGTGCTCGGGCTCTACGTCACCGAGGAGGACGACGAGGCGATCTACCTGCGCTCGACCGAGGAGTTCATCCACCACAACCTCGTGCTGCGCCAGGGCCCGGTCGCGGCCGTCGCCGCGTTCTCGTACCGCGTGCGCACCCCCGAGGACCTCGACCGGGCGGTCGCCTTCTACACGGAACTCGGATGCCGCGTGGAGCGCCGCCCCGATGGCTTCACCAAGGGCATCGGCGACTCGGTGCGCGTCGAGGACCCGCTCGGATTCCCGTACGAGTTCTTCCACCAGACCGAGCACGTCGAGCGGCTGTCGTGGCGGTACGACCTGCACACGCCCGGCGAGCTCGTGCGCCTCGACCACTTCAACCAGGTCACCCCCGACGTGCCCCGCGCCGTGAACTTCATGCAGTCGCTCGGGTTCCGCGTGACGGAGGACATCCAAGACGAGGAGGGCACGGTCTACGCGGCATGGATGCGCCGCAAGCCCACCGTGCACGACACCGCGATGACCGGCGGCGACGGACCCCGCATGCACCACGTCGCGTTCGCCACGCACGAGAAGCACAACATCCTCGCGATCTGCGACAAGCTCGGCGCCCTGCGCCGCTCCGACGCGATCGAGCGCGGCCCCGGACGCCACGGCGTCTCGAACGCGTTCTACCTCTACCTGCGCGACCCCGACGGCCACCGCGTCGAGATCTACACGCAGGACTACTACACCGGCGACCCCGACAACCCCGTCGTCACGTGGGACGTGCACGACAACCAGCGCCGCGACTGGTGGGGCAACCCCGTCGTGCCCTCCTGGTACACGGAGGCCTCGCTCGTGCTCGACCTCGACGGTGAGCCGAAGCCCGTGGCGGCCCGCACCGACGACTCCGAGATGGAGGTCACCATCGGCGCCGACGGCTTCTCGTACACCCGCGCGGGCGACGTCGAGCAGGGTTTCAAGCTCGGCAACACGCTGTAGCGCCGGCGCGCGGCGCGGCGCGTCGCGGCGCTTGCGCGCGGTCGGGCGTCGCGTCCCCCGCAGCGCGTCGCGTCCAGGCCAAGCGCATCGCGTGCGCGCGGCGTCGTGTGCCCAATTCAGGAGGCCTCGGCGACTCGCCGACGCTCGTGGACGGCTTCTCGGCGTGTCGCCGCAGCATCCTGAACTCGCCACCGTCAAGGCCGGTTCTGAGCAGTCCAGAGGTGGTCGCCGCGCCGAAGATGCATCCGCACGACGTCGAGGATGCCCTCCCAATCGTCGAGCACCTGGCTGTGACTGAACGACAGGTGCCCGTATCCGATCGCCTTCAGCCACGCCCACCGTTCGCGGTCTCGATCGAACTGGCCCGGCAGCATGTGCGGGCCCTCGCCGTCGACTTCGAAGACGAGCCGCTCGCCGATGAGCAGGTCGGCCCAGTACCCGCCGCGAAGGCGCACCTGTGCCCTGACCGGAATGCCGGCTTTGGTGAACCGCTCGCGCGCGATCGTCTCGCCCACGGCTTGGCTGCCGGTGCTCGACCGAGCCGCGATGGCGCGCGCCGGGCCGCTCAACGACCCGAGGAGCGACTGGAACGCGTCGCCATCGAGCAACGGGGGCTGCTCCGGGCGCCAGCCGACGACTTCTCGCGCGGAGTCGAGGATGCAGAGCGCGTCCTCGACGGGCAGGCACGAGAGCACGTGCTCGAGACACCGTGCAAGCGGAACGATCGCGCCCGCGCGATCTTCTTCATCGACGCCCCAGTGCACGCGCACCGGCGCGGATTCGTCGCTGGTCGGCGATGCGGATTCCGGATGCCTCGGGCCGGCGGCATCCGCGTGGCCGACGGCGCGCGCAGGGCCGGCGGCATCCGCAGTGTCCGCGGCATCCGCGCCGACGGCGAGGACGATCCGCGCTCCGGAATCCGGATGTCGCAGGCGGGCGGCGTTGGAGGCGACCTCGACGTGCAGCTCCGATGGATCGTTCAGCACCCTGAGACCGTGCAGGCGAGCCGCCGAAACGCACGTCGCCCTGCCGCCGACACGCACGGCACGCTTGAGGTCATCCGCCATGCCCGGGTCGCCGAAGACACCGCGCCGCAGTCGTTCGATCTCACGGCGCGCGACGGCGCGGGCGATCTGCCGATCGGAGTAGCCGGCCGCTCGGAATTCAGCCGTCGTACCGACGCCACCGGTTTGGCCGATCAGATCGCGGAACTTACCCATCGCGACATCCTGGCCGCGGAAACCGCACGTGTGCCCGCGGTTTCCGTGGTGTGTGGACGATGACGACGCCGTGCGCCCTGTCGAGGACAGGTGGCCCGTCGGGCCCCGGCGGGCACACGTCGACAACTCAGGACGCTCGCCCGACACGCCGTGATCAAGCGGGCGACACGCCGGCGACCGCCCCGATGTCCTGAGTTAGCTGCACCCGGCCTCAGCGGGCGCATGTCGACAACTCAGGACGCTCGAACGACACGCCGTGATCTAACGGGCGACACGCCCGCAACCGCCCCGATGTCCTGAGTTGCCAGCACTCGATCCGGGGCAGTGCATCGAGACGACGATCCGGCAGGCACCACCGGCTCCGAATCCGGCAGACACCGCGACGACGAACGCCGCCCGGCGGCCCGAACCTCGGGACCCGCCGGACGGCGTCGTCAGCACGCGAAGCGACTCAGTTCTTGAAGAAGACCGGCTCGCCCTCGTAGTTGCTGAACGGGTTCTCGTCGGCCGAGCTGTTGCCCGTCCAGATCATGCCGGCGATCGGCTCGCCGCCCTCGACCGAAGCCCCGACCATGCACTGGTCGAGCACGGCCGTTCCGGCGTCGAACTCCTTGGTGAACGATTCGCTCTCGCACTCGTCCCAGCCGATGACGCTGACCTCCTGCGCTTTCGCACCGGTCGCATCGGCGGGGCGGAAGTCGGTGTAGTTCGCGCTGTAGGCGATCTCGTCGCCCGAGACCTTCTGCTGCTGGTAGCGGATGAGCGAGATCTTCCAGCCCTTGAGCTCGGGGATCTCGGCGACCAGGGTGGCCGTCTGCGCCTCGGTCGCCGGCTCGATGCTCACGAGCTTCGTGTTCAGCACGGCCTTCTTGTCGTCGTAGTTGACGAACTCGTAGGTGCCCCAGTCGCCCAGCGCGACGGTCTGCCCCGGCTGCAGGAGTTCGCCCTCGACGGCGTCGCCGGCGGAGCCCGCGTCGGACCCCTCGGACCCCTCGGCCTGCTCGACCGGTTCGGCGCCTGCGGACTCCTCGACCGCCGTGTCGGCCGCCTTCTCGTTCGACGTGTCGGGTGCCGTGGTGCAGGCGGTCAGCGCGAGCGACACTGCGGCGAGCGCGGCGAACGCGATGGATTTCTTCAGCATGCTTCTCCTCATCGAGCGGCCGAGCCCCTCACGGCCGCGATATCCCACGCTCGCCGGGCACGAGAGATCGGCACGTTCGCGAGGTGGATTGCGCACCACGCTAGGTTCTCGCCCCGACCCCACGCCATGGGGAGCGGTACCCACGCGCACGCACCACGCGCACGCACCACGCGCACGCACCACGCGCGCGCGTCTACTCGAATCCGGCAGAACGCGGCAGGTCAGGGGGCGGCGAGGAACGCGACCGCGGCGTCCTTGAACGCGCGCGCGGTGAGCGTCGACACGTGGTCGCGCCCCGGGATCGTCACCACGTCGCTGCCCCATTCGGCCGCCAGTTCGCGCGCACCGACGGGCACCGGGTCGTCTTCGCCGACGACGAAGAGCGAGCGGATGCCGCGTGGCAGGTCGAGCTTCGCACCGGCGAACCCCTCGACGACGCCGAGCAGCGCCTCGCGGTCGGCGCCGGCGGCGATCGCGGGCCGCAGCACTTGCTCGATGAGCGGATGCCCCGTCGGCTCGTCGCGGAGGAGCAGCGCGCGCACCTCGCCGAGACTCCATGACGCGAAGAGCTCGTTCGGTCCGGCGCCGCCGATGACCACGCGCCGGAGTCGGTCGGGCGCGAGTCCGGCGAACGCCGAGATCACGCGGTTGCCCATCGAGTACCCGACGGCGTCGACCAGATCGACGCCGGCCGTCTCGAGCACGGCGACGAGGTCGGCTCCGAACATCTCGGGCGCGTACGCCGCCGCTTCGACGGGCTTGTCGCTCGCGCCGTGGCCACGCAGATCGAGCGTGATGACGCTGCGGCCGGCATCGGTCAGGGCGCGCACCCAGCCCGTGCGCACCCACGTGACCTCGGCGTCGGAGGCGAACCCGTGCACGAGCAGCACGGGCGGCAGGGCGGATGCCTCGCCGGCACCGCCGGCCGGTTCGGATCCGCTCGGCGCGGACGACTCGACGCCGGCGACGCGATAGCCGATGAGCTCGCCGTCTTCGGCCTCGGCGTAGAGCAACGCGTCCCGCGACGAGGGCGGGATCACGCGGACTCCCCCGCCGCATCCGCGGCATCCGCCGACCCCGCCGCATCCGCGGCATCCGCCGACCCCGCGGCAACCGCGGCATCCGCCCCGACGATCTCGGCGCCCGCGTGCCCGAGCTCCGCGAGCGCGGCCGACGACGACGCCGCCGCGACCCCGGCGACCAGCGCGGTGAGCACGCGCACGTGCTGGCCGTGCTCGAGCGCGTCGAGGGCGCTCGCGCGCACGCAGTAGTCGGTCGCGATGCCGACCACGTCGACCTCGGTGATGCCGTGCGCGGTCAGCACCTCGCCGATGGACGCGCCCGAGTCATCCGTTCCCTCGAAGATCGAGTAGGCGGGCACGCCCTGCCCCTTGCGGATGTGCACGTCGATGCCGTCGGTCGCGAGCGCGGGGTGGTACTCGGCGCCGGGCGTGCCGGCGACGCAATGCGCCGGCCAGGTGTCGACGAAATCGGGCGCCGCGTCGACCGCGAAATGCCCGCCGTTGTCGTTCTCGCCCGAGTGCCAGTCGCGGGATGCCACGACGAGGGCGTAGTCGCCCCGATGCGCCCCGAGGTGGCGGGTGATGCCCGCGGCCACCGCCGCCCCGCCGTCGACGCCGAGCGCGCCGCCCTCGGTGAAGTCGTTCTGCACGTCGATGATGAACAGGGCCCGGGTCATGGCGTCCTCCCGCTGGTCGGGGCTCCGGGCCAGGGCACGAGCGGATGCCGCAGCCACCGGATGCCGCAGATGCATCCATTCTCCCAGTGACGCCCGGTCGCGGCATCCGCTGCTCGCGAAACCGCGCACGCACTACTCGTTCGACAGCTCGTCGCCGCAGAGGTAGAAGCCCGTCGTGAGCGTGTCGATCGCCTGCTTCGCCTCGTCGGTCACGTCGCCGAGCGCGTAGATTGCGAACGTGAGCGTCGAGCCGTCTTGGGCGAGCACGACGCCGGCGAGCGTGTAGCCCGAGTTGATCCAGCCGGTCTTCGCCGAGACGGCGCCGGCCGCGACCGAGTTGTCGCCCGCGAACCGGTCGCTGTACGAGAGCGACCCGCGCTGGTTCGAGACCGGCAGCCCGTCCATGAGCACGCCGAGGTTTCCCTCGCGGGCGTTGATCTTGATGAAGAGCTGCGTCAGGTACGACGGCGGCACGGCGTTGTCGTCGCTGAGGCCCGATCCGTCGACGATCGAGATGCCCGTCGTGTCGACGCCGTAGTCGGCGAGGCCCTGCAGCACGCCCGCGTTGATCGCGTCGAAGGTGTTGCCCGACCCGGTCTGGATCGCGACGAGCCGCGCGAGCATCTCGGCCACCGTGTTGTCGGACACGACGAGGGCCTTGTCGACGAGCTGCGCGACGGTCGGCGAGCTCACGGCGCCGAGCTGCTGGGCGTCGGCCGGTGCGGTGCCGCGGTCGATCGCGACGATGCCGCCGAGCTGATCGGCGAAGGCCTGCCCCGCCCGGCCGATCGGGTCGGTGCTGCGCCACGAGGTGTTCGCAGACGGATCGTCGCGGTCGCCGTCGACCTGCAGGGCCGTGATGTTCGACATGTAGCCGTCGTCGCGCTCGACGGTGTCCCAGCTCGCCTGGTACTCGTCGCCGCCGAAGTAGCTCGCGTCGAGGATGAGCTTGGTCAGCGGCGGGTTCGACGGGTCGGCCGCCCACGCCGTCTGCACCTGCGCGGCGAGGTCGTCGAGGTGCGCGGCGCCCGGATACACCGTCTCGGTGCCGCTCGGCGTGCGCGACAGGGTCACGTCGCCGCCGCCGACGAGCACCGCCGAACCGGGCTCGGAACCCTTCACGACCGTGGTCGTGGCCCGGTACTCGGGCCCGAGCACGTTCAGGGCGGCCGCCGTCGTGAGCACCTTCATGACGCTCGCGGTGCGCGACGGGGTGTCGCCGCCGCGGTCGTAGAGCACCTCGCCGGTCGCGGCGTTCACGACCTGCGCCTGCAGGTTCGCGAGGCGAGGGTCGGCCGCGCGGTCGGCCACCGAGCAGGTGCGGATCCTCGTGTCGATCGCGCTCGGCGCCGCGACCGCCTCGGGCGAGGGCCGCCCGGCGTCGACGGTCGGCGTGGGGGTCGACGTCTCGGTGACCATCGCGACGGGGGCGGCCTCGCGCGTGCTCGCGGCCGTGCCGGCGAACACGGCGCCGACGCCGAGCAACGCGAAGGCGACCACACCCGCCGTCACGGCGAGGGCACGGCGGTGGCGACGGAGGAACGAGGGTGCGGATGCCGCGGGGCCGACGGATGCCGCGGGAAGAGCGGATGCGGCATCGTCGGCGGCATCGTCGGCGTCGGCCACGGCGATCAACTCGGTCGCGTCATCGGGGCGAGCGGATGCCGGGGGGCCGACGGCCGCCTCGGGGCCGGCCTCATCGAGCACCTCGGTGGCGTCGGCCGATGCGGGCTCGGGCCTCTCGGGCGCGGCATCGAGGCCCTCGACCGGCTCCCCCGCGACGGCCTCGGCGGCACCCTCGGGGTCGACCGGATGACGCGTGGAATCGGGCTCGCCCGTGGCATCCGTCTCGTCGGTCATCCGGGGATTCTACGGTCCGCACCAGAGCGAAGCCTGATCACAGGCCGAAAAACCCCTGCACGCGAGGTGCCCGACGACCACGGGCACGCCGAATCGGAGGCATCCGCCGAGCTCGCGGCATCCGCAGGCCCGCGGCATCCGCCCGCGTCACTCGCCCGGGTAGCGCAGCCCGATCTGCTCGCGAACGGTGTCGAGCGTGCCCATGATCGCGACCGTCTCGTCGATCGTGAGCAGGTCGCCCGTGAGCGTGCCGGCCGCGACGAGCCGCTCGACCGCCTCGGCCTGGAAGTGCATGCCGCGCCCGACGACCTCGGACTCGTAGGTCTCGAGCACGGTGCCCTCGTGGTCGATCACGCGGAACGACGTCGGCGTGTACCAGACGCCGTCGATCTCGATGCGCGCCTCGGTGCCGAGCACGGTCGCGACGTTCGGCCCCTTGAGGTCGCTCGCCGAGACGGTGGTGGCGATGCGCCCGCCGTCGTAGCCGAGCACGACGACGATCTGCGCGTCGGCGCCGGTGGTCTTGTAGGTGGCCGTGCTCTGGATGGTCGCGGGCTCACCGAACAGGTCCCACGCGAACGAGATCGGGTAGATGCCGAGGTCGAGCAGCGCGCCGCCGCCGAGCTCGAGCGCGTTGATGCGGTGCGCGGGGTCTTCGGAGAGCTTCTGCGTGTGGTCGGCGATGAGCGAGCGCACGTCGCCGAGCGTGCCGGCCTCGATGATCTCGCGGATGCGCGCCATGTGCGGCAGGTACCTGGTCCACATGGCCTCGAGCACGAGCAGGCCCTCGGATGCCGCGAGCTCGGCGATCTCCCGCGCTTCGCGCGCGTTGACGGTGAACGACTTCTCGACGAGCACGTGCTTGCCGGCCTCGAGCGCGAGCCTGGCGTTGGCGGCGTGCATCGGATGCGGCGTGCCGATGTAGATGACGTCGACCTCGGGGTCGGCGACGAGGGCCTCGTAGCTCGCATGCGCGTTCGGGATGCCGAACTCCGCCGCGAACGCGTCGGCGCCGGCCTGCGACCTGGAGCCGACCGCGCGCACGTCGAAGCCGTTCGCCTTGAGATCGCTCGTGAACAGGTGGGAGATCCAGCCGGTGGCGAGGATGCCCCAGCGCAGTCGTTCGGTCATGCGCTCAGCCTATCGACCCCGTACCCCTTCGCTTTTCCCAGGAGCACCCGCCCGAAATGCGGCCCTTCTCAGGAGAAACCGGGGCCGAATGCCGAGCGCCGAAAAACTTCTGAGAAGAGCGGTCGGGCGGGCTGAGGGCGATCAGGCGTGCGCGCGGGAGAGGAGCGGGGCGAGCACGCTCGTGTCCGAGACCTGGGCGAGGCGCTCTGCGCCGTCGAGCGGGTCGGTGTCGGCGACGCGGACATCCGCGCCGGAGAGCTGGGAGTGGATCCCTGCCACGAAGTCGGCCACCACGTGCTCGCTCCGGAAGATGCCGCCCACCGCCCGCACCGTGGGCTCGGCCGAGCGATGCTCGCCGACGCGGCGGAGCCCGGTGAACGCGGTGAGCGCGAGCTCGCGTGCGCCGTCGGCGAGGATGTTGCGGGCCACCGCGTCCTCGTCGGCCAATGCGGCGACGTGCCGGGCGTACCGTCCGATGCGCTCCACGCGGTTCGGGTCGGCCTGCAGCTCGATGTACGCGGCCTCCACGTCGGGGAAGTCGCCGCTGACGAGGTCGAGCAGGAGGGTCTGCGGGCCGCGTCCGTCGTGGGCGCGCATCGCGGCGTCGAGCGCCTCGCGGCCAAGCCAGTATCCGCTGCCGGCGTCGCCCATGATGTTGCCCCAGCCGTCGATGCGGGCGACGTCGGCGGCGCCGACCGCGAAGGCGACGGTGCCGGTGCCCGCGGCGACGACCACGCCGCGCTGCTCGCCGAGCGCGCCGAGGTAGGCGGTGACGGAGTCGTGCGCGAGCGTGACCGACTCGACGCCGAGCTCACGGACACCGGACTCGAACAGGGCTCCGGCGTCGGCCTCGCGGCGGGTGAGACCCGAGACGCCGAAGCCGACGCTCGTCGGGCGGCATCCGCGCTGGATCGCATCGCGGATCACGTCGGCGAGCTGCGGCTGCAGCGGCAGGTGGGTGCGGATGCCTGGACCCGACCACTCCTCGCGCGTGTCGACCCCGTGGTACCGGACCTTGATGCCGGACTGGCCGGCGTCGACCGCCAGCAGGCGTCGCCCGCTGCGGTCACCCTCGTCGGATGCCATCGCTTCGACTCCCATCATGCTCGTCGTTCCTGTCTTGGGCTGCCGTGGAATGCTACCCGCCGCGGGGCGTTCCGTGGAACACGGCGGGCACCTCCGGACCCGCGGATGCCGCAGACGGAACCCGTGGCGTGAGTGCACACGCCACGGGCTCCGGCCGCGGCATCCGCTCCTCACGATCAGGAGCGGATGCCGGCGCCGCGACCACCGGCGAACCGGCGCCGACCCTTCGAGGGTCGACGCCGGCTGCGCGCGATGGGCGGCGCCGTCGGACTACGCCCCGCTCTCGATGCGCCTCGCCGCGCGACGGCGCAGGAGCATCAGCACCCCGCCCGCGAGCACGAGGAGCACCGCGAATCCGCCCAGCGTCGCCATGAGCACCCCGTCGACGCCGGTGCTGCTCAGGGCTGCGACCGAGGGCTCGGTCGGACCCGCCGTGCCGGTGCTTCCGTCGCCGGGCACCTGGGGTGCCAGCACCGTGAAGTCGAACGACACGGGAACCGCCGAGACCTCCCCGGTCACGACCACGGTGTGCTCGCCGACGGGAACCTCGGGCAGGGTGAACGTGAGGCTGAAGGCCCCGTCGTCCGTGGCCGTCGCGGTACCGACCGTGACCGGGTCGGAGTGCAGCTCGACGGTGATCTCCTCGCCGGGGGCGAAGCCCTCGCCGAAGACCGTCACCAGGTCGCCCGGGCGGCCGGAGGTCGCGTCGGAGTGCACCTGCGGCGTGTAGACCGGCTCGACCTGCTCGGGCACGACGTTCACCGTCGCCGTCGCGGGCATCGCCGACTCGGCGCCGGTGGCGACGATCGCGTAGACGCCGGGAGCGGCATCCGTCGGCACCGTCACCGTCGTGGCGACGTGACCCTCGGCATCGGCGTCGACGGTCGTGCTCACCGGGGTCGGCGTCTGCAGCACGACCTCGACGGACTCGCCGGCCTTGAACCCGTCACCGGCCACGGCCAGCTCGGTGCCCGCGAGCACCTCGTCGGCCGGGTCGACCGTCAGCGTGGTCTCGTAGACCGGCGCCGCCGCGATCTCGGCGCTGAGCGCGAGATGCGTCGTGCGTGCACTCGTCGCGACGGTCACCGAGACCGTGTACGTGCCCGCTGCCGCATAGGTGTGGCCGCCGGTGACGGTCAGTCCGTCGTCGGATGCCTCGACCTCGGCGTTCTCGGTCACGGTGCCGTCGCCCCACTGCACGCGCACGACCGGCGCGTCAGCGGAGGCATCCGCCTGCGTGACGCTCGCGAGCGTGGCCTCGAGGGGCTCCCCCGCCGTTCCGGTGAGGTCCTCGCCGGCCGTCGCCTCGAAGTCGAGGTCGGGCGAGGTCCCGTTCGACGCGATCGCGAAGACGTGCACGCGACCGGTCACCCCGGGCTCGCCCGGCTGCGTCGGCATCGTGATGCTCTCGACCGTGAGCCCCTCGGGGATCTCGTAGGGAACCGTGGAGAAGAAGAACGACGCGGTGTTCGACGGCGTCGCGCCGACGAGACGGTATGCCGACTTCACGACCTCGAGGTTGCCGTAGAGCGGCGTCGCGCTCGCGTTGCCGCCCTTCGTCCAGTCGGACAGCTGCAGCGGGATGGTCGCCGAGGTGCCATCGGTGAAGTTCACCGTCGCCGTCGTGTCCTGGTTGCGCTCGGTCGCCGCTCCGATGAAGGAGAGCTTCGTCGCGTCGTCGCCGAGGTCGATCGCGATGGTCTGGCCCGCACCCGTCGCGTTGTCGGGAGCGCCGACGGGGACGACCGGCATCGTGAAGGTCAGATCGGTTCCCGGCACGTCGTGCTCGACCCCGGCGGTCAGACCGCCATCGGCCAGGCCCTTGCGGGGGAATGAGATGCCCTTCGCGTCGCAGTTGCCGCCCACGCCGTCATCGGCGATGCACACGCTGTCGAACGCCGCGCGCAGTCCGCCCGGTTCGACGTAGTCGACCGTGATCGGAACGATCCCGGCGAAGGTGGAGACGCCGTCGGTCGCCGTGATCGTGGCCTGGTAGACCCCGGGCTCTGCATAGGCGTGACCGGCGGAGACGGGGTGGTTGCCCAGTGCCGCGGCCCCGATGGTCGCCGCATCCGCGACGGTGCCGTCGCCCCAGTCGACCGTGGCGGCGTAGCCCTCGGCGATGCCGCCCGACAGGATGCCGAGATCGAAGGCGCCCGCCACGCCCGAGGTGGCGGTGAGGCCGTCGCTGGGGCTGAAGGTGAGGGTGTTCGCCTCGGCATCGCTGCCGTCGGTCAGCAGTTCGAACTCGGCGAGCGAGATCGCGGCGCCGCCGGCGGTCACCGACAACCGGAACTGCTGGAAGGCGGCGGGGTTCGCGATCTTGAACGGCACGGTCTCGGACCGGTTCGAGAACTCGCGGTCCGCTCGGGAGTCGACCTCGGTCCACGTCGTTCCGTCGTTGCTGCCCTCGAGCGTCCAGGCCGACGGGTCGGCGCCTGGAGTCGAGCCCGACGTGATCGTGTAGAAGGTGGGCTTCTGCTTGGCGCCCTTGTAGGCGACGGTGACCGCGGGCGTGGCGCCCGCGAACGTCACCTGCGTGCGCGACGTGTCGTCGACGAGCGCCGAGACGTTCTCGCCGCCCGCACTCGAGACCGCCGCGAGCGACGGCGCGGTCGCGTCGACGAGCGGGTTCGCGACCTCGGTGCCCGCGGTGAGCGACGGCAGGCCGTCGTCCTCACCGGTGCCCCAGTCGCTCGGCTCGGAGCCCATCGTGAAGTCCAGGGTCGCGCCGGCGCTGAGGATCCGCGAGTCGATCGACGTGGACGTGTGCTCCTCGCCGTTGACGCGCAACGACTGCACGTAGATGTTCTCGGTGCTGTTCTCGGGGGCGTTGATGACGAGCGACTTGCCGTCGGCGAGCTTCACCGTCGCCTTCGTGAACAGCGGCGAGCCGAGCACGAGCTGCGTGGAGCCCACCTGCATCGGGTAGAAGCCGAGCGCGTTGAAGAGGTACCACGCGCTCATCTCGCCGTTGTCCTCGTCGCCGGCATATCCCTGGCCGATGGCGCCGCCCGCGTAGGACCGCTGCAGGGCCTCGCGCACGATCGCCTGCGCCTTGGCGGGCGCGCCCGCCTCGTTGTACATGAAGGGGATGTGGTGGCTGACCTGGTTGCTCACGCCCCACTGGCCGTAGCGACCGTCGCGGGCCTCGGCCTCCTCGTGGATCGTGCCGAGGGAGGTCTCGGGGGTCGCGAAGAACTCGTCGAGCTTGTCCTCCAGGCCCTGGTCGCCGCCGTAGAGGTTGGCGAGACCCTGGGGATCCTGCGGGGCGTGGAACGCGAAGTTCCAACCGTTCGTCTCGGTGTACGGACCCCACCACGCCTTCGGGTTGTACTGCGCCGCCGCGGTGGCGAAGCCGCCGTCGGCGTTGCGTGCCTGGAAGAAGCCGATCTCCGGATCGAACAGGTGCACGTAGGCCGTCGCCCGGTCGAGGTAGTACTCGCTCTCTTCACGCAGCTGGGCGACGCGATCGGCGGGCGTGTTCGGGTCCTCGGCCAGGGCCGCGGCCATGTTGCCGATGCCGAAGTCGTTGATGTACCCCTCGGTGCCCCACGAGACGCTCTCGCCCTGCGAGGCGGGCGTGTAGCCGAGGAACGTCGACGTGGCGAGGCTCTTGCGGCCGACGCTGTCGTTGCTCGACGGCGTGTTCGCGTTCTTGACCGCGGCGTCGTAGGTGGCGAGGGCGTCGGGCAGCGCGACGTCGCGCAGGTACGCGTCGGCGAAGGCGACATCCGAGCTGGTGCCCGTCATGATGTTCGCGTAGCCGGGCGAGGACCAGCGGGCGATCCATCCGCCGTCACGGTACTGCTGCGTGAAGCCGTCGACCAGTTCGCCGGCGAGCTCGGGGTAGAGCATCGAATAGGCCGGCCAGGTCGTGCGGTACGTGTCCCAGAAGCCGTTGTTGACGTACATCTTGCCGTCGACGATCTTCGCGCCGGTCGTGGTCGCCGTGCTCGTGCCGACCTGCGCCGACACGGGGCTGGCGTACCGGTACACGGGCTCGTCGACCGTGCCGGTGTTCTCGAACTGCGAGTTCGGGTAGACGTTCAGGCGGTAGAGGTTGCTGTAGAGCGTGCGCAGCTCGGTCTCGGAGGCGCCCTCGACCTCGATGACGCCGAGGCGGTCGTTCCACGCGGTGCGCGCGGTCTCGCGGATCTCGTCGAAGCCGTCGCCGCCGACCTCCAGGGCGAGGTTCTTCGCGGCCTGCTCGAGGCTGATCAGCGAGGTCGCGAATCGCAGCTCGACGGTCTTGTCGCCCGAGGTGTCGAAGCTCGCGTACTTCGTGAGCGCACGGCCGCCGGATGCGGTTCCGGTGGCGGTGGGCGTCGCATCGAAGCTACCCGAGACGAACATGCGGGTGCGTCCGGTGCCGCCCGCGGCGCCATTCTCGACCCAGCCCGTGACGGTGCCGTCGGCGGCGATGGAGAAGTCGCCGTCGTTGTTCGGTCCGTCGATCACCACGCTGTTGGCGGATCCCGTGAACGTGAAGCGCATGAGGGCCGCGTGATCGGTCGGGGTCATCTCGGCCGTGACGCCGTTGTCGAGCTCGACGCCGTAGTAGTCGGGCTGCGCGGTCTCGTTGTCGTGTCCGAACGTCGCCGCTCGCGTGTGCCAGTTGCCGCTCGGCGCCGAGCCGCCCGCGACGGGCATGACCGAGAACAGGTTGCGGTCGCCCATCCACGGGCTCGGCTCGTGCGAGATGCCGAGGCCCTCGAAGCGCGTGCGGTTCGCGTCGGTGTTGTCCTGCTGCCACGAGTACTCGCGTGAGGTGGCGCTGGCGTTCGTGACGGGCACGAGGAAGTTGAAGCCGTTCGGAATCGCGGTGATCGCCTCGTTCGAGCCGCGCGAGAAGGCACTCGAGGAGTTGGTGCCGCGTCGCGTGTCGACGAAGTGCGTCAGGCTCGAGTCGTCGATCGTGGCGGGCTCCGCCTCGATCGCGATGTCATCGACGTAGCCGCCGAAGGCGGTGGCATCCGCTCCACCCGGGTTGTCGTAGGAGAACTGCACGGCGGTGATCGTCTTGCCCGCGGCGACCGGGCCGAGGTCGATCTCGACCTGGTTCCACTGGTTGGGGTAGAGCACCTTGCCCGCGCCCTGGCCGTGCGCGGTCGCATCGATGCCGTAGACGTCGGTCGGGGCGAGCTCGCTCAACTCGGTGCCGTCGCTGAAGCGCAGGTTCACGGCCGAATACGTCGAGGGGTACTGCAGGTCGTTGGCCGTGAGGTCGGGGAAGATCATGTACGACAGGCGGGTGCGCTGCCCCACCGGGATCTCGACGTCGAACAGCCGATTGGTGACGGATGCCGCTCCGTCGCCGCTGTGCTCGCCGCCGAAGCGCAGCGAGTGCGTGCCGGTCCAGCCCACCCGTGCCTTCATGTTGTAGCCCGAGGTCGGACCGGTGCCGATCGTCGTGGTGATGGGCGCCGCAGGGGCATCGGGATCGACGGCGGCGATGAGATCCCAGTCGGCGAGCTGGATGATGTCGCCCGACTGGTTCACGATGCCGTCGAGGCGGTAGTGGCTGTACGCACCCGGCGTCGCGACGGTGTACGTCTTCTTCACCTTGCGATCGGCATCCGACCAGGTCTGGTTCGTCTGGGTGTCGAGGCTGGTCCAGGTCGTTCCGTCGTTCGAGCCCTTGAGCACCCAGTTCTTCGGGTCGCGGGCGGGAGCGTCACCACCGGAGGTGAGCGTGTAGGTGACCGCGGTCGACGCCGCGGCCAGCCGGTACTGCAGCCACCCGGTGGTCGAGAACACGAGCCACTTCGTGTTGGCATCGCCGTCGGCGGCCCACACGGCGGCTTCGCCGGGCGCGTTCTCACCGCTGGCCGTGACCGCCGTCACGCTCGCCAGCAGGCTGCCGCCGCTGGTGCCGTGCACGTTCTGCTGCAAGGGGGCGCCCTCGCCACCGCCGTCGGCGACGTCGAGCTCGACGCGGTTCGCGAACGGCGCGATCGCCTCGTCGGACTCGAAGGAGGTCGACCAGTCGTGCTCGCCGGGCACCGCTGTACCGGTCGCCGCGAACGCGGGCGACCCGACGGACAACGGGATGGCCGCGGCGACGAGCGCCCCGGCGAGCAGCGGCGCGGTGATTCGGCGGAGGAAGGCCGGAATCGGGCGACGGGTGGTGGCAGTGGTGCTGATCGCAGCGGTGATGCTGCGGGTGGTGCGCTCCGGCATGCGGGGCCTCTCGACACTGAACGGCTGGGAAATCGGATGCGCTGGAGGCATCCCCGCGTAAACCTAGCGAGAAAGCGTTCGATATGTCAACGTTGACCTATCGGGCATCCCGAAAGTCAGGCCGTTCCTTCCGGCGACCGCGCAGCGAGGGCCTCGAACCCTGCCGAGATATCGGGCCGGCGCATGTCATCGATGACCTATCGAACGCATCGCCCGCTATCCTGTCGACATGACGTCCACGCCTCCTCGCGCCCGAGCGACCATGAGCGACGTCGCCGCGGCATCGGGCGTGAGCCCGAAGACCGTGTCGCGGGTCGTGAACGGCGTCGGATACGTCAGTGCCGAAACATTGGAGGCTGTGCGCGCCGCGATCGACCAGCTCGGGTTTCGGCGCAACGAGTTCGCGCGCCAACTCCGGCAGGGCACCACCGCCACGATCGGGCTCGTCCTCGAAGACGTCGCCGATCCGTTCTACTCCGTGCTCACCCGCGCCGTCGAAGACGTCGCGCTCGCGCAGGATCACCTCCTGCTCTCCGCCTCCTCCGCCGAAGATCCGGCACGCTCGCGACGCATCATCGAGTCGTTCTCGTCGAGAGGCGCCGCCGGCCTCATCATCGCCCCCGCCCAGGGCACCGACCCGGCGTTCCTCCGCGCCGAACTCGACGCCGGCTGCTCGATGGTCTTCGTCGACCGGCCGGTGCCCGGCATCCGCGCCGACACCGTGCTCGCCGACAATCGCGGGGGAACCGCGGTCGGCACCGAGCACCTCATCGCGCACGGTCACCGCCGCATCGCGTTCTTCGGCGATTCGGCCTCCGTCTACACGGCGAGCGAGCGGGTCGCGGGGTATCGCGACGCCCTGACCGCCGCGGGCCTCGATCAGGACGACGAGCTGGTCGTGATGGCGCCCCCGCACGCCGACGCGGCCGCGGCACGGATCGATGCCGTGCTCGGCCTCGATGAACCGCCCACCGCGATCCTCGCCGGCAACAACCGCTGGAGCGTCGTCCTGCTGCGATACCTCAAGGAGCGCGGCACGCGCCCGCTTCCGGCCTTCATCGGCTTCGACGACTTCGAGCTGAGCGACGTGCTCGATCCCGGCATCACCGTGATCGCGCAGGATCCGGCCGCGATGGGCCAGCTCGCCGCCGAGCTCCTGCTGCGCCGGGTCTCCGGTGACGACCGCCCGACCCAGCACGTCCAGCTCGAGACCCGGCTGATCCTCCGCGGGTCCGGGGAGATCCCCGCGCCGTCGGCTTCGGCCTAGGCGCGGCGCGCGCCGACCTCTCGGGCGTGCGGCGGGCACTGACCTCTGGCGGGCGCCGACCTCTGGCGCGCGCCGCCCGCCGCCCTCAGAGTCCGGCGCGCAGCGCGGCGATCGGCTCGATGCGCGCGGCCTTGCGTGCGGGGTATGCGCCTGCGGCGAGCCCGACGAGAGCACCGAGCACCGCGGCCCCGAACACCATCGGCAGGTCGATGATCGGCGTCCACTGCTGCACGAGCGCGACGGCGACCACGGCGAAGACGCCGACGGCCGCGCCGATGAGCCCGCCGAGCAGGCCGATGACGACGGATTCGACCATGAACTGGCGGGCGATCTGGCGACGGGTCGCCCCGAGGGCGCGACGCAGGCCGATCTCGCCGGTGCGTTCGGAGACCGACAGCAGGGTGACGTTCGCGATGCCGAGCCCGCCGGCCAGCAGGGCGATCACGCCGAGGATCAGGAAGACCACGTTGATGTCGGCCTGCACCTGCTCCTGCAGCTGCGAACCGCTGCGGGGCGCCTGCACGTCGAAGTTCTCGGGCGCGTTGGGGTCGAGGGCGATGGGCGCCTGCTTCGCGACGAGCTGGCCGGCGCCCGGCGCGATGCGCAACTGCAGTTCCGTCGCGCTCCGCATGCCGAAGTCGGCCCGTGCGGTGCCGAGCGGCAGCACGACCGAGTCGAGCAGGTCGGGCCGGCGTTCCATGCCGTCGATGATGCCGATGACCGTGTACGGGCGTTCGCCGATGAAGATCGACGGCTGGCTGTCGACGCGGTTGATGCCGAGCTTCTCGGCGGCGCGCGCGCCGAGGACGGCGACCCGGTCGGCCCGCGCATCGTGCCCGGCATCGAAGAAGCGACCGGCGCTCACCTTCCCGCGCACGGCCTCGAGCAGCCCCGCCGACCCCGCGAGCAGTGCGGGGCTCAGCACCTCGGGTGCCGACGGGTCGTTGATCGGCACCGCCGTGATCTGCAGGTCGCCGATCGGCACGTCGCCCACGAGTCCGGCGCGTTCGACCCCGTTCAGCCGCTCGACCCGTTCGGGCGCGTCCCACGGCAGGGTCGTCGTCGCGATCTCGGTGCCATTGCTCGAGGTCGAGCCGGGCGTGATGATCGCCTGGGTCGCCGCCACCGCGTCGAACTGCCGGCTGATCTGCCCGGCCGCCGTCTGCGCGAAGCCGATGGTGACCACGAGCGACGCGATGCCGAGCACGGTGCCGAGCGTCGTCATGACGAGACGCCCGGTGTGGCCGCCGATGCCGTGGCTCACCTCGACGAGAAGGTCTTGCGTCGTGAACCGGTCGGCACGCGCGGTCGCCGGAAGGCTCGCCGAGCGAGCGGATGCCGCGGCTCCGCCGGTCGCGCCCGGTTCGCCGGGCTCGCCCTGCCGCCCGTCGCCTGCCGGCTCGCCGGGGCCGCCCGGCCGAACGTCGCCCACGGTCTCGCCCGCCGGCTCGTCGGAGATGCGCTCACGACCGGGCCGCAGCCATCTCGGCAGTGCGATGCTCATCGTTCGCTCACCCGTCCGTCGCCGATGTGGATGCTTCGTGCCGCGCGGTCGGCGACATGCTGGTCATGCGTGATGACGACGAGGCTGAGGCCCTCGGCGTTGAGCTCCTCGAAGAGGTCCATGACCTCGCCGGAGGTCTTCTGGTCGAGGTTTCCGGTGGGCTCGTCGGCGAGGATCAGCTCGGGCGAGGCCATCACCGCCCTGGCGACGGCGACGCGTTGGCGTTCGCCGCCCGAGAGGGTCGTCGGCAGGAAGTCCATGCGGTGCGCGAGGCCGACGCGTTCGAGGGCGGCCCGGGCACGAGGCATCCGCTCGCTTCGGGGAACCCCGCTGTAGAGGGTCGCGAGCAGCACGTTGTCGAGCACCGTGCGACGCGGCAGCAGGTGGAACGCCTGGAACACGAAGCCGATCGTGCGAGCCCTGAGGTTCGCGCGCTCCTCCTCGTCGAGGGCGCCGGTCAGCACGCCGCCGAGCCGGTACTCGCCGACCGTGGGTCGGTCGAGCAGGCCCAGCACGTTGAGCAGCGTCGACTTGCCCGAGCCGCTCGGCCCGACGATGGAGAGGTAGTCGCCGCGCTCGATCGTGAGGTTGACGCCCTTGAGCGCCTGCACCTCGGGAGGCCCGGGAAAGGACCGGGTCACGTCGATGAGCTCGACCACGGGGGCCTCGCTCATTCGCCCACCACGACCAGGTCCCCCTCGGCGACGTCGCCGGTGATCTCGACGAAGCCCTCGGCCGCGAGGCCGGTCTCGACCTCGACGAGCCGGGTCTCGTCGTCGTCGCCGACGACCTCGACCCGCGACTCCCCGCCTGGGCCGGCGGTCAGGGCGGCGAGCGGCACCGCGAGCACCTCGCCGTCGGTCGCGCCGATCGCGATCTGCACGCGCACGTTCTGCCCGCGGAGCGCCTCGACCTGCGCGTCGGTCGGCTTCACCGGCGCGAGCACGACGTCGTAGCGCGGACCGGCCTCGGCCGATTCGCCGCCGGCGGCCTTGCGAGGCTCGACCGAGGTGATCGTGGCCTGCAACGAGGACCCGTCGGGCATCGCGAGGTCGGCGAGGTCGCCGACCGTCAGCAGTTTCGCGTCGCTCTCGGCCGCGGAGGCGTTGATCGCGAGGGTGGCGCCCGAGACGAGCATCGCCGCGGACTCGACGATGCTGCCGCGCTCGACCATGACCTCGTCGACCCGTCGGGGCAGGTCCTGGAGGTAGAGCACCTCGCTCACGGGCAGGAAGGCGAGCGTGCCGGTCTCGGCCTCGGCCAGCAGTTCGTACGCGGCGTCGCGCTGCGACCTGGCGGCGTCGAGCGAGGACTGTTCGCTGCTCGTGTCGCTCGGCGCGAGTGCGGCGTCGCGTTCGACGCGCGCGAGGTTCAGCGCGTCTTCGGCCGCGGCGACCGCCCCATCGTCTCCTTTGGCCTTCGCTGCGGCGAACTCCCGCTCGGCCGCGCGGACCGCGTTGTCGAGCTGCACGCGTTCGACCGCGCTCGGTCCCGAACCGGCCGCGGCGACCGCACGCTCGGCGGCACCGACGGCCTCTTCGGCGGCCGTGACGCCCTCGCGCGCCGAGCGCACGGCGTCGGCGGTGCCCTCTGGCGACTCGGGGAGCGGGTAGCCCACCCGGTCGTAGAGCGCGGCGACCGCGGCGGCGGTCGCCGCGTCGTAGACGTCGGAGCCGGCGTCGCCCGGATCGATGCCGATGGCCTGCAACGCCTGCTTCAGCTGGGTGACGTCGGGGCCCGACAGGCCCGCTCGCAGGGTGCGGTACGCCGGAAGCTCGCCCGGCAGCACGATCACGGGCCGACCGGTCACCTCGAGCGCGATCGAGGCCGGGTCGAGCGTCGTGCCGACCTCGGGCACACGCCCCGTGACGACGGCGGGGCCGCCCAGGTCGCCGGTCTCGAGCTTGACCTCCACCGAGTCGGCGTACGCGGCGTCGCCGCGGATCGTGACGTCGTTCGACAGCGCGCGCGACTCGACCGGCACGGTGATCGGTCCTGCGTCGGGCGCCGCCGCATCGGCGGCCGCCTGTCCGGGGCTCACGATCACGAAGCTCAGACCGACGCCGGCGACGAGCGAGACCACGGCGACGCCCGCGAGCACCCAGATGACGCGATTGCCGCGCAGCACGCGGCGCCAGCCCTGCACCGCGGGATCGACCGGCGTCGCGGCAGACGCACCCGCGCCCGCTGCCGGTGCGGATGCCTCGGCGCCGACGAGTTCGTCGAAGCCGACGCCCGAGGCATCCGTCGGTTCAGCCGTCGTGTCGTCGACAGAGCCATCGCCTGCGTGAGCGTTCTCGGCAGCGCCCTCAGCCGCGCCGTCCTGCGACACCCCGCGGCGCCTGCGGATCACTCCTCGCCCTTGCCGTATGCGGCGACGAGTTCGTCGAGCTCGGCCTTGTGGTCTTCGATGAACTGCTCCTCGAGCGCGAACTGCGCCTTCAGCTGCTCATTCTGGTAATCGAGCTTCTCGCCGCAACGGAAGTCGGCGAGCGCGATGTCGATCTCCTGCTGCTTGAGCTCCTTCACCTGCTCCTCGCTGGGGCCCTCGGGGTTGTCGCCCTCCCAGAACGCGTTCTGCGCCTCCATGATCGTGTTCTGCGCGTCGCCGCGGGTCTTGAGGTCGGGGAACTGGGCGTCGGCCATGCAGGCCGACCACTTCTCGTCGAGCGCGACCATCTCGGGCTGCTTCGCGAGGGTCTCCCACATCGTGCTCATCGACTCGTTGAGGTCGCTGAACTTCTCGTCCTCCCAGTAGTTCTCGCCCTGCACCTCGTGCTGCGCGGCGCCCTCGCAACCGGCGGTCTCCCAGTTCCACTCGTAGGAGCCGTCTTCGGCGAGCTCCTCTTCAGCGGGCGGCACGCCGTAGAGCGTGGCGGAGTACGCCTCCTGCTCGCTCGGCGAGAGCGACTCGACGTACGGCTGGTTCGGGTCGACGAACTCCTCGTACTCCTTCTGCTGCTCCTCGATCTCCTCCTGCGTCTGCACGAAGCCCCAGCCGTTGGAGGCGACCCACTCCTCGGTCTCGCGCTCGGCCATGTCCTCTTCGGTGAAGACCATGCCCTGCGACTGGTCGACCGGGGTGTAGTCGAAGCCCTCCTCGGCCATGCACTCGGCCTTGAACTCCTCGGCCTTCTTCGAGTCGGCGGCCATCTTCTCCTCGTCCCACGAGCCGTACACGGCATCGAGGTACTTCGAGAGCGGGCTGTCCTTGTACTCGAGCTTGCCTGCGTCGCCGGTGGGGCCGCCGGCGCAGCCCGTGAGCACGAGGGCGGCCACCGCGGCTGCGCCGACGAGGCCTGAGAGGGATCGACGAGTGGGCACGGAGGAACTCCTTCGATTCGGGCGCAGGGACGCGCGCCGGCGCAGACGAACGCGCCGCTAGGGACGGCACTTCGAGCGAGCATATCGGCGCGGCGACACTCGTGGCCATCCGTCGTGAGGATGATTCGGGGTCGGATCAGGGGCATCCCTGATACGCACCGCCGCCTTCGCTGTTCACCGTGCCGAATGGTTGACGACAAGGCTCACCAGGAGCACTCCGGCGAGCACGAAATCGAGGACGGCGCAGAACGCCGAGTACTGCCGGGAGACGACGATGTCGCGACGGTGGTGCCGGACATCCCAGGCCCCGTGCGCCACGAGTCCCCCCGCAGCGACCAGCGTGGCGAGCACGGGCTGATGCACGACCGCGGCGGCGACCGCGACCGCCGCGAACACGAACACCGCGATGAGTTGGCGAGGGGCATGCGGCGCATGCCATGTTCCCCGGATCGTGCCGAGCACGATGAGCACCGCGCACGCGAGGCCGACGAGGGCGAGCGCCACCCACGGCGAATCCAGCAGGTATCCGGCGCCGATCATGGGAATCGACGCCGCGAATCCGAGCCAGGCCGACCCGGCGCGTCCGGTCACCGCCGCGAGCAGGTAGATCGCGGCGCAGACGAGGATGACGGCCGGCGCGTCGCCGATGAAGGCGACTCCCGCGGCCGAGCCCACACCGAGCGCGATCGGCCACCATCCGGTCGTCGGTTCAGTTCGGGTCATCCGACGGGATCTCGAGAGTGGGGCACGTCCTGCTGGAGAAGGTCAGCGGCGAGCGGACTCCCGGGCATCGATGTCGCTCCTAACATGTACACGAGTGTTCGAGTTATTGCCGATAATAACTCGTACACTGATGTACGACAAGAGGGAGTTCGGGTGACGTCGGAATCCGTGACGCGGCCGAAGCGGGCCGACGCGCAGCGCAACGTCGATGCGATCCTCGCGGCCGCCATCCGCATGCTTGCGACGGCGCCCGACGCGAGCATGGCGCAGATCGCCGCGGCAGCCGGCGTCGGCCGGGTCACGGTCTATGCGCACTTCGCTTCTCGCGAGGACCTGATCCGCCAGGCGGTTCGAGAGGTGATCGCCGAGGGCGAGCTGACGCACGCGACCGTCGACCTGAGCGGCGACGTGCGCGACGCGCTCGGCAGGCTCATCGAATCGAGCTGGCAGCAGATCGTGCGCACCGGCGCGCTGGCGACCGCAGCGACCCAAGTGCTCGACCCGGGCGAATTCCGCGAGCTGCACGACGCCCCGGCGGCTCGCGTCCAGTCGCTCATCCAGCGCGGGCGGCGCGAGGGCGTCTTCCGCACCGACCTGCCCGAGTCGTGGCTGGTCGGCGTCGTGCACATGGTCATGCACGGCGCATCCGTCGAAGTATCGGCCGGCCGACTCGACGTACGGGATGCCCCGGCCACGATCACGGCGACCGTGTTCGCGGCCATGGCGGCGTGACCGCGCGACCGGCGGCCGCACGACCGCGCGACCTTCAGCGGCCACTCGCACCGCCTCCGCGGCGACCTCGGCGTCCCTGTGAGCCGGTTCCGGAGCGGCGGCTTCGGCCTCCTGCTCTGCGGCGAGTCCGTTTGTGCACGGGACGGCCGACAGGTCGACGGTGTTCATGGTGTCCACAGGAACCGCGGGCCTCGGCTCGTCGGCTCGACTGGACTCGGCGAAGAAGCCGGGCGCGACGAGGACGAGCGCGCCGATGGTCGGTGTCAAGCCGGCCGCCGCCGAATGGCCAGGCATTCGCGTCCGCATTGACGGTGATCCCATCTGCACGGCAAGTCCGACCGACAACCGAAATCGATCAGGAAACGAACCAGAGGGCGCACCACGAGGTGCGGCGAAAAGCATCGAGGGCCTCGGATCTCCGAGGCCCTCATGAATGTGGAGCCGCCTGTGGGAATCGAACCCACGACCTTCTCATTACGAGTGAGACGCTCTGCCGACTGAGCTAAGGCGGCGTGCAAGCTCGATGCTCGGAAGCACCGATCGGCACGAGAGACCATGTTACCGGATCCCGAAGGCTGCGTTGACCACCTTCTAGCGAACCGGGGTCGACCGTCCTCAGCAGGTGAGGCCGTCGGCCGGCACGGTGCCGTCGACGAAGTACGCCTCGACGGCGTCGTCGACGCAGTCGTTCGACTTGTTGTAGGCGGTGTGACCCTCGCCCTCGTACGTGACGAGCACGCCGCTGTCGAGTTGGTCGGCGAGCGCGACCGCCCAGGTGTAGGGCGTCGCGGGGTCGTTGGTCGTGCCGATCACGACGATGGGCGCGGCCCCCTCGGCGTGGATCGCCGTGCGCTCGGCCGTCGACGCGACCGGCCACTGGATGCACATGAGGTCGCCGAACGAGAAGTACGGGCCGATCACGGGCGCTGCGGCCGTGATGTTCGCCGCCTTCTCGCGCATGACCGCAACGTCGGACTGGTAGGTGTAGTCGAGGCAGTTGATGGCGAGGAACGCCTCGGTCGAGTTGTCGTTGTACGTGCCGTCGGCGTTGCGGCCGTAGTAGCCGTCGGCGAACGACAGCGCCGCATCGGCGTCGCCGAGCATGACTGCCTCGAACATCTGACTGAGGTACGGCCACGACTGCGCGCTGTAGAGCGGGTAGACGATGGCCGTCACGAGCGTGTCGGCGCCGACCTCGCGGCCGTCGCTGCCGCGCATGGGGCTCGCGTCGACCGAGGCCAGGAGCCGGCTGATCTCGCTCATCGAATCGTCGACGGTGCCGCTGAACAGGCAATCGGTTCCGGCGAGGCAGTCGGCGAGGTAGGCGCGGAGCGCGGACTCGAACCCCTTGGCCTGTTCGCGTGAGACGTCTTCTTCGCTCGCCTGCGGGTCGATCGCGCCGTCGAGCACGAGCCGCCCGACCCGGTCGGGGAACAGGCCCGCGTACGTGGCCCCGAGGAACGTGCCGTAGGAGTAGCCGAGGAGGTTGAGTGCCTCGTCGCCGAGCGCTGCGCGCAGCATGTCGAGATCGCGCGCCGCGCTCTGCGTGTCGATCTCGCCGAGCAGGTCGCCGGTGTTGTCGCCGCAGACGGCGCCGAAGTCGGTCTTGACGTTCAACGTGTTCTGGATCCACTCGTCGCTGCCCCGCTCGCCGGGCACGATGTCGAAGAGGTACGAGTCCATGCCGGCGGCGTCGTAGCAGGCGACGGCCGACGACCTGCCGACTCCGCGCGGGTCGAACCCGATGACGTCGTAGTGCTCCTGCAGCGGCTGGCCGACGGCGTAGTCGAGCGAGTCGGCGATGAAGTCGTAGCCGGAGCCGCCGGGGCCGCCGGGGTTCACGAGCAGCGACCCGAGCCGATCGCCGGTGGCACGGTGCCGCACGAGCGCGAGATCGATCGAGCCCGCCGCCGGGTCGCTCCAGTCGAGCGGCGCGGTCGCCGTGGCGCAGTCGAGCTCGTCGCCGCAGCCCTGCCAGGTGAGGACCTGGCCGTAGAACGGCTCGAGCTCCGCGTCGACCTGCTCGCCCGTGGGGGTCGACTCCGACTTCTCGGGCTGCAGGAACGACGGCACGCAGGCGGTGAGCACGAGCAGCACCGACAGCGAGGCGGCGAGCGCGGCAGCGCGCACCCTGCGCGACCGGCCGCCCCGCGACATCCGCTCGGGGTGTGCCGCAACACGCGACCTGCGGTGGGATGTCTCGGTCATGCGGCCCCTCGTTCGGTGTCGGGTCGTCGGATGGCGGAGACCAGCATGGCCTCGAGCGCGAGCGCGGGTGCGACGTTGCCCTCGATGCGCTCGCGCGCCTCTTGGATCGCGTCGAGCGTCGCGAGGGTCTTCGCCGGTGCTGCGGATGCCGCGGCCCGCCGCAGTGCGTCGAGCATCTCTCTGTTGACGAGGTCGACCTCGGCGTCGAGCTGCAGGAGCAGCACGTCGCGGTAGAGCGTCGCGAGGTCGACGAGGATGCGGTCGATGCCGTCGCGCAGGCTGCGCGTGGCGCGGCGTTTCTGGTCGTCTTCGAGCGCCTTGATCTGCGGGCGCAGGGCGGAGGGCACGGCCTGCCCGGGCGCGACGCCGAGCGAGTGCAGGGTGTGCTCGCGCTCTTCGGCGTCACGCAGGGCGGTGATCGCCTTGGCGTCGTCGCCGGCGATCTCGAGGAATCGCGCGGCCGTCGACACGGCCGTGGCGGCGGAGCGCACCTCGAGCGCGAGCCGCAGCGTCTCTGCGCGACGCTGGCGGGCCTCGTCGCTCGTGGCGAGCCGGTGCGCCATGCCGATGTGGCTCTGCGCCTCGCGCGCGCACCGCTCGGCCAGCTCGGGCTCGATGCCGTCGCGCCGCACGAGCAGCGCAGCCACGTCGGCGACGCTCGGCATGAGCAGTCGCACCGAGCGCACCCGGGAGCGGATGGTCGGGATGAGGTCGGCCTCGCTCGGGGCGCACAGGATCCACACGGTGCGCTCGGGCGGCTCCTCGAGCTCTTTCAGCAGGAAGTTCGACGTCTGCTCGGTCATGCGGTCGGCGTCTTCGACGATGATCACGCGGTGCCGGCCGATCGAGGGCGCGTAATGCGACCGCTTGACGATCTCGCGAACGTCGTCGCGCTTGATGATGACGCCCTCGGTGGCGAGCACGTGCAGGTCGGGGTGGCTGCGCGCCTCGACCTGGATGCGCGTCGTCTCATCGCCGTCGGGGCGGCCCGAGATGAGCGCGACCGCGAAGGCGTAGGCGAGGTTCGACCGGCCGGAACCGGGCGGCCCCGTGATGAGCCAGGAATGCGTCATCTGCTGCGACGCGCTCTGGCCGGCGGATGCCTCGCCGCTTGGCCTGCCCGCCGCCTCGGCCGCCGCACGGAACACCGCGATCGCGGCTTCCTGCCCGGTCAACTCGTTCCACACGCTCACGGTCCAACGCTACCTTCCGGCGCCGACACCGCGGGCGGCTGCGCTCCCCCGGTGCTCACCCGTTCGTGCACGGTCAGAGCAGTGCGGCGACTCGGGCGCGGATCGCCTCGGCGATGTCCTCGACCGGCAGGGCCGCGTCGATGACGAGGAACCGCTCGGGTTCGGCCGCGGCCAGCGCGAGGAAGGCCGAACGCACGCGGTCGTGGAATTCGGATGCCTCGGCTTCGAGCCGGTCGTAGCGGGTGCGGGCACCGTCGAGCCTCGCGCGCGCCGAAGCCGCATCGAGGTCGAGCAGCACGGTCAGGTCGGGACGCAGCCCCTCGGTCGCCCACTCGGACAGGCCGCGCACCGCCTCGGGGTCGAGCACGCGGCCCGCGCCCTGGTAGGCGACCGACGAATCGATGTAGCGGTCTTGAATGACCACCTCGCCGCGTTCGAGCGCCGGACGCACGAGCGTCGCGACGTGGTGCGCGCGATCGGCGGCGTAGAGCAGCGCCTCGGCGCGCGGCGCGATGTCGCCGCGATGATGCAGCACGATCTCGCGCACCTCGACGCCGACCTCGGTGCCGCCGGGCTCGCGCGTGCGCACGACCGCCCGGCCCCGGCCGGTCAGCCAGGACTCGAGCAGCTCGGCCTGCGTGGTCTTGCCGGTGCCGTCACCGCCCTCGAGGGTGATGAAGACGCCACGGCTCACGCGTCGCTCGGCTTCGTCGGCGCCTTCCTGGCGGCGGGCTTCTTCGCAGCGGGCTTCGCGGCGGCCGGCTTGGCGGCGGCCGTGGTGCTCTTGGCCGCCGCGGCAGTGGTCTTCGGGGCTGCCTTCTTGGCCGCGGGCTTCTTCGCGGCCGGCTTCTTCGCCGCGGGCGCCTTCTTGGCGCGAGGAGCGGCGGGGCCCTTGTCGCGCTTGATCTGCAGCAGTTCGACCGCGCGCTCGAAGGTGATCTCTTCAACCGACTCCGAGCGCGGAATGGTCGCGTTCGTCGTGCCGTCGGTGACGTACGGGCCGAACCGGCCGTCCTTGACCTTGATCGGCTTGCCGCTCACCGGGTCTTCGGCGAACTCCTTCAGCGCGCTCGACGCCCGGCGTGCACCGTACTTCGGCTGCGCGAGCAGTTCGAGGGCTCCGGCGAGGTCGATGTCGAAGATCGCGTCTTCGCTCGGGAGGGTGCGCGTCTCGACCGCCTTCTTCAGGTACGGACCGTAGCGGCCGTTCTGCGCGGTGATCTCTTCACCCGACTCGGGGTCGAGGCCGACGACGCGCGGCAGGTCGAGCAGCTTCAGCGCGGTGTCGAGGTCGACCTCTTCAATCTGCATGCTCTTGAACAGCGACGCCGTGCGGGGCTTCACCGCGACGGGCTTCTTGGCGCCGCGCTTCGGCTTCACCGCCTCGACGACCTCGCCGGTCGCCGGGTCGACGGTCGCGGCATCCGCCTCGGGCTCGAGTTCGGTGACGTACGGGCCGAACCGGCCGTCCTTCACGACGACCTGCTTGCCGTTCTCGGGGTTGGCGCCGAGCACGCGGTCGGTCTGCACGGGGGCGTCGATGAGCTCCTGCGCCTTGGCGGCGGTGAGCTCGTCGGGCGCGAGGTCGAGCGGCAGGTTGACGCGGCGCGGGGTGGCGTCGGCTGCGGCATCGGGGTCGATGGTCTCGAGGTACGGCCCGTACTTGCCGATGCGCAGCGTGATGCCGTCGGAGATCTTGATGGAATTGATCTCGCGCGCGTCGATGTCGCCGAGGTTGTCGACGACCTGACGCAGGCCCCGGTGCGTGTCGCTGCCGAAGTAGAACCCGTTCAGCCAGTCGACACGGTCAGCCTCGCCCGAGGCGATGCGGTCGAGGTCGTCCTCCATCTCTGCGGTGAAGTCGTACTCGACGAGGTCGGCGAAGTGCTCCTCGAGCAGGCGCACGACCGAGAACGCGATCCAGCTGGGCACGAGGGCCTGACCGCGCTGCGTGACGTAGCCGCGGTCGATGATGGTCGAGATGATCGACGCGAAGGTCGACGGGCGTCCGATGCCGAGCTCCTCGAGCCGCTTGACGAGGCTCGCCTCGGTGTAGCGCGGCAGCGGGCTGGTCTCGTGCCCCTTGGCCTCGACGTGCTCGAGGGCGATCTCCTGGCCCTCTTTCAACGGCGGCAGCTTGGCCTCGCCCGAGGCGTCTTCGGCGTTGCGCTCCTCGTCGCGCCCCTCTTCATAGGCGGAACGGAAGCCGGGGAACGTGATGACGGTGCCGCTCGCGGTGAACTCGGCGATCGTGCCGCCGATGACGGCGGTCGCGGCCTCGGGTGACGCGGCGTCGGTCGCGGTCGGCCCGACCTCGATGGTCACGGTCGCCGTCTGCCCCTTGGCGTCGGCCATCTGCGAGGCGACCGTGCGCTTCCAGATGAGGTCGTAGAGCTTGAACTCGCTGCCGCGCAGCACGCTCGCGAGCTCGGACGGCGTGCGGAAGACCTCGCCCGACGGACGGATGGCCTCGTGCGCCTCCTGCGCGTTCTTCGACTTGCCCGTGTAGACGCGGGGCGCCGCCGGGATCGAACCCGCCCCGTAGAGCGCGGTCGCCTGGGCGCGTGCGGCGTCGATCGCCTGCTTCGAGAGCGAGACCGAGTCGGTTCGCATATAGGTGATGTAGCCGTTCTCGTAGAGCGACTGCGCGACGCGCATGGTGTCGCGCGCCGAGAGGCGCAGCTTGCGGCCGGCCTCCTGCTGCAGCGTCGAGGTGGTGAACGGCGCGGCGGGGCGGCGGGTCCACGGCTTCTGCTCGATCTTCGAGACCTTGCGCCGCACGCCGGGAGCGCGGAGGGCCTCGGCGAGCGCCTGCGCGGTCGCCTCGTCGAGCACGGCCGCGCTGCCCTTGAGCCGGCCGAGGTCGTCGAAGTCGCGGCCTGCGGCGATGCGCTGGCCCGCGAGGCGCACGAGCTTCGCGTCGAAGGCGGATGCCGCGGCGGTGTCGGGCGCGAACCGGCCGATGAGGTCCCAGTACTCGGCCGACACGAACGCGAGTCGTTCGCGCTCGCGGTCGACGACGAGCCGCGTGGCGGCGGACTGCACGCGACCGGCGGAGAGGCCGGGGCCGACCTTGCGCCAGAGCACCGGCGAGACCTCGTAGCCGTAGAGGCGGTCGAGGATGCGGCGGGTCTCCTGTGCGTCGACGAGCGCGGTGTCGAGTTCGCGGGTGTTGTCCTTCGCGCGCTGGATCGCGTCCTTCGTGATCTCGTGGAAGACCATTCGGCGCACGGGCACCTTGGGCTTCAGCTCCTGCAGGAGGTGCCACGCGATGGCCTCGCCCTCGCGGTCCTCATCGGTTGCGAGCAGGAGTTCGTCGGCGTTCTTCAGCGCGCGCTTGAGTTCGGCGACGGTCTTCTTCTTCGAGTCCGAGACCACGTAGTACGGCTCGAAGCCGTTGTCGACGTCGACGGAGAACTTGCCGAGTCCGCCCTTCTTCAGCTCGGGCGGCAGGTTCTTGGGCTCGATGAGGTCGCGGATGTGACCGACCGACGAGAGCACCTCGTAGCCGTCGCCCAGATATTGGGCGATCGACTTCATCTTGGTCGGCGACTCGACGATGACCAGTTTCTTCGCGCCTGACACCAGACTCCTCTGTATTCCGTAATGGAGATCGCACGCGGACCGCGCCCCCGAGCGGTGTGCCGCCGGGAGACCGAATGCGCCCGACAAGCCACACCATACACATATTGACCGTGAGCCCACCCATTCCCCGGCCGCCGAGCGATGCGCGGCGACACGCGGAAGCACGCATCGCAAGCCCTTGCTTTCCGCTCGGAGCGGAGGAGAATCGACACCATGGACACCTCTTCCACGAGCACCTACACCGCCAAGCTGATCGACGGTCCGCTCGAGGGCAAGACGGTCGCGACCGCCTTCCTCGATTCGGGCGACCCCCGGCCGAGACTCGAGCTCAACGTCGAGCAGGGCAAGCACTACGTCTACAGTCGGGGCGCCGGACTCGAGTTCAGCGCCGACGACGACGATCGCCCCACGGCGGTCGAGTACCGCTTCATCGAGACCGTCTTCGAGTGATCCGCGGGCGGCGCGGCTGACGCGTCGCCTCGATCATTCCTCGGTGCCCGGCGGCCCGGCGCGAGCGGATGCCACGGGCTCGAGGCCCGGCAACGGGCCGGGCACGACGACCGTGACCTCGCTGACGGCGCCGTCGATCGAGCATGAGACCAGTCGGGCGCCGTTTCGGGCGGCGACGCGCTCGGCGACCTCGCACGCGACTCCCGTGATCGCACCCGATACGGCGTCGGCCGCGGCGAGCGCGGCGGCATCCGCGGACGCGGCGGCACGGCGGGCATCGACGTACGACGACGCGACGCCGAGCGTGAGGGTCGTGAGCAGCACGACCGCCGACAGCAGACCGATCGCGACGACGCTCGCCGCACCGCGATCTGTCGCGAGCGCCCGACCGCCCCGCCCGACCATGGGAACGTGTGAGCGCGCCCGCAGGCGAGCCTGAGCCTCGCACGCCATCAACGCCCACCCGACATGGCACACGACTGACCGCTCAGCCGCACCGGGGCGAGCAGCCCGCCGCCCGATGCGCCGAGCGCGACGCAGACGAACGTGCCGTCGTCGGTGCTCTCGAACGAGGCGGGCCCCGCGATGCGCTGCGCGATGCGGGCGGCCTCGTCGACCGACTCGCCGCGACCGAGCGCACGTGCGGAGGCCGCGGCGGCATCCGTCAAGCGCACCTCGAGGGTGACGAGGTGCACGGCCGCGAGGCAGATCGCGAGCACGAGCATGATCGCGGGCAGCGCGACGGCGAACTCGGCCGTCACGCTGCCGCGTTCACGCTCAGCCGACCGTGAGCGCGTTGCGCACGAGGTCGGTGAGGATGCCGCGCACCTCCTCTCCTCGAAGGATGACCATTACAGAGGCATCACAGACGAGTACCGCTCGCCCCATTTCGGCACGAATATAGCTGACTCAGTCGGCCGGATGGTCACCTCGGCGAGGACGGTGCGAATCAGGCTGTGACGCGTGTCGTCCGGCATGTCCGCCCAGTCTTCGGCGAGATCGCGGAGCCACTCCACGGATGGCCCAGAGGCCGCGGCGAGCCGCCCTTCCGCGGCGTCCAGTTCGGCGGCGATGGCGGATTGCTGTGCTTCGATCTCCGTCCGTGTCGCACGGTAGGACGCCTCGGACACGACCTCGTCGACCAAGAGGCGAGTGAGCTTGTCGAGGCGCGCCTGGTAGGCGTTCCATTCTGCCCGCAGTCGCTCGACACGGCCCTCGTCCTCGATGCGCGGTGTCATGTCGACCTCGATGTCGATGTCGGTCGCCAGCGACGCAATCCACGCGTCGACAACCGGATCGAGCTTCTTCGAGCTGATGTACGACGCCCCGTGCTCGGGGTCCATCGAGACGCACAGGTACCCGGAGTACCAGATGCCTCCAGTGACGGCGCCTTTGCCGTTCATCTTCAATCCGCATCCGCATCTCACGAGGCCCGAGAGCAGGTACTTCGACGGCCGCGGTTTGTCGTGCCCCACTCGTCGGCGTGTGCGGGTGGCTTTGTACTCCGCCCACGTGTCGGCATCGATGATCGCGTTGTGCGCGCCTGGGTACTCCTCGCCGCGGTAGGGCACGAGGCCCGCGTGGATCGGTGAATCCATGACGGTGAACGGGCGAGCTCGATTCCAGATCCCGCCGTTGGGCGCCGCGATCTGGTTGGCGTTCAGCCAGCGGCTGATGCTCGAGGACCCTTGGCCGGCGAGGTACCGGCGGTACATCTCACGGATCGTCTCGATGTGTTCCTCGGTCGCGCGAATCGTGCCATCGCCGACCCATTCCCAGCCCCATGGAAGACGACCGGAGGCGGGGAGGCCGAGCCGTAGGCGTCGCTGGCGTACCTCTTCCCATGTCTCCCCGATCTGCTCGGACTGGAAGGCGGCGTACTCGGTCATGACGCCGCGCGCGAAGCGGCCGCTTGCGGTGCTCGTGTCGATCGGCTCGGTTGCGGACTCGATGCGTCCGCCGGCTGCCGCGACCCGGTCGGAGGCGAGCGCCCAGTGGAGGCGCGAGCGGGAGAGCCTGGACCACTTCCAGAGCACGATGACGTCGGCGTCGCCGGAGTCCACCATGGACATGACCTCCTGGACGGCAGGCCGGTTGTCCCACTTTCGGCCGGAGAGCCCAGGGTCGGATTTCACGTCGGTGACGACGTAGCCCATGCGTGCGCAGTACTCGCGCCCAGCGGTTTCTTGCAGCTCGATGCTGATCGAGTCGTCGCGATGCGTCGATTGCCGAAGATAGAGCACCGCGCGTGGCGGCGTCTCCGGTACGGGGCGGAGTCGATTCATGCCAACCTCCGGTGATCTCGTAGGTAGCGCTCGAGTATGTCGGCCGAGACGTTGAGCTCGTGGCACCACTGACCGATATCGGCGGTCACGGATGCGGCCGCGCGGAGCTCACGCGGTTCGATGAGGCGGCCGGCCGCCCACCGGTCGGCCATGAGCTCGTTCTTCGGCGTCGTTTCGCGGTGCCCGAGGATCGCGTGGCCGAGTTCGTGCGCGAGCACCGACCGCTCATGCAATGTGCGCATTCGCCGCTGGAGGAAGATCGTGCGCACGTCCGGAATCCAGAGCCCGTTGCCTGTGCGGAGGCGCTTGTAGACCACGTTCAGTCCGAGGGCCGCTGCGTGTTCGTGTGGGTCATAGTCACGCCCGGTCCTGGTCATCGGCATCGTCGTCAAATTCCTTCGGGGTTCGATCTGGTCGTTCATCAGCCGCGAGGTCCCAGCCTGTGTGCTGGCCCCGCTCGCGAGCATTCTCCACTTCACGTAGGACATCGTCGATGAGCTCGTCTGTCGGCGATTGGGTGATCTCCGAACTCGCGCTGCCGGCCGCGACGCGGCGGAGCATTTCCTTCGAGAGTTCGAGGTCGCTCACGCTGCTGAGGTCGAAGTCACCCCTGAACTGCGTGGCTTCGGCCTCCGTGATGTAGCCAGCTTGGAGGAAGAGCGGCAACAGGTCGAGGTGGAAGTGGCGAGCCACCTTGAGCACAGTTCCGATGTCTGGCACGTCGGCGCGGAGATGCGTCGCGACCGTGGTGTGCGTCATACCGATCGCAGCCGCTATTGCGCGGATGCTCCGCTGCTGTGTGGCGTTCAGGACGTACGTCTCCAGCTCTTTCGTCATGCCGCGAATGTAGCAGTTTTGCAACACGCGTGTCTTGAATTCGCACCAACTCACAGGCCCCGAAGTGCATCAATGCCACAAGTGGATCAATTCCGCACCAGTGCTAGCCCTGATGGTGTAACTTTGCACCAACACGTTGCAGATCGACACCAAAGGAGGCGGAGTTGGCTACTCTCCAGATCAAGCCCGGCTTGCTCCTTCGACTGCGGGAACTGCGGAACATCCCCTCGGAAGAGCACCAGGCGCGCCTCATCGGCGTGGACCGCGCGACTCTTCGCCGTATCGACAAGGGCGCACAGCCGTCCGGCTCATTCATGGCCGGCGTCTGCGAAGCCTTCGGCCTCGGCCTCGGTGAGGCCTTCGAGGTCGTCCCCGATGCGCAAGCCGTGAGACGGGCTGCCTGATGCCGACTCGCGATGAGTGCATTCGGGCCGCCGCGGTTGTCGCGTCGGAGGGCTACCGGGTGCTGTTCACGTTCCCGCTCGACGAGGCCGCACGGCGCGCGATGCGTCCAGGCGGCCCGTCATTCGAAGAAGTCCGCGACCGCATCGCGGAGAAGCGCCGCACACGCATCCGTGTGGCGGCATGACAGGCAAATGAGAAACGCCCCGGGGGCAACCGGGGCGAATCAGAGAAAGGAACGAAGTCCCTTGAACACGACACACGCTACACCAACACCGCTGGACCTCCAGCGGATGTCGCACCGCGACGACCCGCACACGTCGCACGAGGCCGCGGAGAAGGCAGCGTCCGGCGCGAAGCGCGAACTCCTCTACGGCGCGATCCTCGCCGTGCTCGCCGACGGCCCCGGCACCCCGTCGGAGGTGCTCGAGCGCTACCTCGACCACCCGCGCGAGGGCATCGCCTGGCTGCCCGCCGTCGACGTGTACGACATCCGCCGGCGCATGACGGAGCTGCAGCAGGACGGCCGCATCGAGCCGATCCGTGTGGGCTCGTTCCGCAGCGGCAAGCCGCAGTTCATGGCCCGTGACGGCCAGCGCGTGATGCGCCTCACCGAGGCGGTCGCAGCATGAACCCGCAGGACCACGAGTCGCGCACGCCGTCGCCGTTCATCGAGCGCGCGGAGTCCGCTGGCGTCGTCGACGACGTGCACATCCTGCCCTCGACACCGGTCGCTGCGGCCACGGTCACCGGCTCCATCCCGTCCGTGCTGCCCGTCCGTCACCGTGCGGCCGACCGTCGCGGCACGAACGCGATCTCGGCGGCGTTCGTCGTGATCGTTGTCGAGGCCGGCATCCTCACCGTCCTTGCCGCCGTTTTCATGGCGCTCCGCGCAGGCGGCGTGTTGTGAGCCGCTCGTCGGGCGTCTTCGTCCGTGACGGCGAGCCGATGGACATCCTCTGCCTGCACGACGGCGAAGCCCTCGAGGGCGTCGTCGAGACGTGGGAGGACACCGAGGCGGGCGTGTGGGGGTACACGTGCCACTGCGGAAAGGAGATCGAGCACGACATCCGCACCACCGCGGAGCGCGCCGAGCTCGCCGCCGAGGTCGGGTCCACGACGATCCTGCTCATCCTCCGGATGCTCGCGCTCGCGTTCATCCTGATCGGCCTCTTGGGCGGCAGCCTCCACCTCGCGGCGATCGGCGCCGCACTCCTCTTCCTCCTCTTCACGGTTCGCCTCGCGTCCGTGATGTCCGAAAGGCATGACCGATGACCGACCACAGCTCGCAAGCGGGCCTCGCCTCGCATCACCCGTTCCAGTTCCCCGCGATGAAGGCGGCGTTCGATGTCACGAACCCGACGATGGAGGCCGTCTCCGCGATCGTCGGACTCCCCGCACCCGAGCCGGTGCGCGAGCGGCCGGCGCCGGAACGCGTCGACCACGCGGCCGAGGCGCGCAAGCACATCGACTGGGCGCACGAGCAGCAGGGCGAGGAAGGCCGGTTCGACGAGACCGTGCAGCACAACGCGACGCTGGCCGTCGCTGAGGCCACGCTCGCGCTCGTCGAGCAGCAGCGCCTCGCGAACCTCATCGCCGTCGCGACACGGAACGACGACGCGCTGAGCCGGAACGCATGGAGGGGTGTCACCGAAGACGCCGACTACGACACCGAGCGGGCGAAGGTCGACGACTGGTTCCAGATGATCCGCGACGGGCTGGGCCTGTGATGGCCGAGTTCGATCCGGGCGCGTACGAGCGCGACGACCCCAAGCACCCCGACTTCATCGACCGCATCACCGACAACGAAAGGCACCCCGAATGAGCCAGACATTCGCCGTGGAGAACTACAAGGGCATCCGCGAGATCACCCTCTCGCCCACCGGCTCGCTCGTCATCATCGCCGGCGGCAACGGCGCCGGGAAGTCCAGCTTCATCGACGCGTTCGTCGAGCTGTTCGACCCGAAGGGCACCCGCCTGACGCCGAAGCCGATCCGCCACGGCGAGACGGAGGCTCGGGCCGAGTTCACCGACACCGACCTCGGCGTGCGCATCGTGCGCACGTGGAAGAAGGACGACGCCGGGAAGCTCGAGGTCTTCGCGCTCGACGGCGCGAAGTACTCCAAGCCGACCGAGGTCGTCGCGTCACTCACGGGCGGCCTGATCTTCGACCCCGTCGCGTTCCTGAACCTCGACGAGAAGCGCCAGCGCGACGCGCTCCTCGCGAAGGTCGACCTGTCCATCGACCTCGAAGCGGTCGCCCGTGAGAAGGCCGGCGCGGAGACGCGACGCCTGGACGCCGGACGAGAGGTGAAGCGGCTGCAGGGCGCGCTCTCGACGCTCACCGCGCCGGGCCCGGAGACGCCGCCCACGGAGGTATCCGCGCAGGAGGTGCTCACCGACCTCGCGGAGGCGCAGGAGCACAACGCGCGGATCGACCGTGCCGAGGATCTCGCTACCGAGCTCAAGAAGGAGCTGGAGAGCATCGCGCGACGCCAGCAGCAGATCCGCGACGAGATGAACGAGCTCGTGGAGCGTGCACTGCAAATCGACCGCCGCGTCGAGGCCGCTGTGCACTCCGCCGCTGAGCCGCGCATCGACGTCGAGCCCATCCATGCTCGTCTCGCGGCCGTCGACGAGACGAACGCGGCCGTGCGCGCGGCGAAGGAGTACGCCTCCACCGAGGCCGCCCTGTCGGCTGCCGCTGAGGCGCACGCCGCGGCGCAGGCCGATGTCGACCGGATCGAGTCGGAGAAGCGGGCAGCGCTCGCAGGTGCGACGTTCCCGGTCGACGGACTCTCGGTCGACGAGGTCGGCGTCACGTTCGACGGCATCCCGTTCGGGCAGGTCAACTCGGCCATGCGCCGCCGTGTCGCGTTCGCGATCGCGACTGCGGGTGACCCGAAGCTGCGCCTCGTGATCGTTAAGGACGGCGACCTCCTCGACGCCGACTCCCTCTCCGGTATCCGTGAGGTCGCCGAGGAGCGCGGGTACACCGTGCTCGTCGAGCGCGACCGGGACGAGTCCCGCGAGATCGGCTTCACGATCGAGAACGGCAAGGTGCACTCGTGAGCGCCCTCGCCGCCCTCGGGCGTACCCTCGCGGACTCGGCCGACCGGGAGTCATGGCTCGCGCTGCACGACACGACCATCGGCGCGAGCACGGCCGCGAAGTTCGCCGAGCCGGCATCCGTCGAGACCTACATCCGGCAGATCCTCACCCCGCGCACGTTCAACGGCAGTACGGCGACCGAGTCGGGCAACCGGTGGGAGCCGATGCTGCTCGCGTGGACCGGGTTCGAAGCGAACTCGCTCTACATCCACCACCCGGACGAGCGCGGCTTCGCGTCGACGCCCGACGGCGTGCGCGAGGTCGGCGGCCGGTTGCGGCTCGCCGAGATCAAGGCCAAGCACCTCAAGGTCGTCGCGGGCCCCGTGCCCATGGAGATCCGCCAGATGGCATGGCAGCTCCACACCATCCCCGAAGCGGAGTCCGTCGACTTCACCTGGGGCGAGCTCGTGCGCAACGACGACGGCGAGTGGGTGCTCCGCCGAGACCCGCAGACCCTCGTCTACCACCGCGACCACCCCGCGATCATCGCCGCGACGGCGCTGATCGTCCCCATCGCATTCAAGGTGCTCGCCGGCGTCCGTGCCGCGAGCAAGCAGGAGGTTCCGTTCTGATGTCCACCGCAGTAGTCGCCTACGAAGCCGCGACCCTCACCGAGCGCCAGTCCTACGCGCAGACCCTCGCCGCTGGCGGCGACCTGATCCCGAAGGGCCTGCACTCGCTGACCCGCCGCGAGGACGGCAGCGCGGGGCCGCCTGCACCGTCGCCCGGGAAGGTGCTGCTCGTCATGGAGACGGGCGCGATGCTCGGCCTTCACCCGATCGCCGCGCTGCAGGGTGTGCACATCATCGAGGGCAAGGCGACGCTGTCGCCCGCGCTGATGTCGGCCGTCGTGCGGAAGGCGGGCCACCGGCTCCGCGTGTCCACCGACGGCGACGTGAAGGCGGGGACGTTCACCGCGACCGCCGAGCTCACCCGCTCCGATGACCCGGACTTCACCTACCGGGCGACGTGGTCCGTCGACCGCGCGACCCGCGCCGGCCTGGCCAGCAAGGACGTGTGGAAGAAGTACCCCGAGGCGATGTGCAAGGCCCGCGCGATCTCCGAGGTGTGCCGCGAGGGCGCCGAGGATGCGCTCATGGGCGTGCACTACACGCCCGAGGAGCTGTCCGCCGACGTCACTGAGGGTGGCGAAGCGGTCGGCATCCCGGTCGCGGAGCCCGACCCGGAGCCGTCGGAGGACTGGGTCGCGGCGTTCGCTGCCGCGACCACCCGCGAGGATCTCGACGCGGTCGGCACGCGACTGGCTGAGAAGGGCGAGGGCACTGACAAGCTCCGTGCCGCGTTCCTTGCTCGTGCAGGCGTCCTCTCCCGCGAGGCGGACATCGTCGACGCCGAGGTCGTGGACGACGACGATCTCGCCGAGCGCGACGAGGCCGCGATCGCTGCCGAGGCCGCCGCGGCGTTCGAGGCTGAGGCGGTGCAGGAGCCGTGACCGACCTCGTCGACGGCCGCACCGGCGAGCTGCGCCTCTCCCCCGCCGAAGAGGCCGTGTCCGCGATGCTCTCCATCCCGTCCGGCGTGTACGGGCCGCCGCTCGGCGCGAACGAGATCGACCAGATGATCACCGAGCTCGCCGACGTCATCGAGCACGTCGCGAAGGTCGTCGTCCTCCTCTACGAGGACGTGCACCGCGCGGAGGAGACCTACCAGGGCCGGTTCGCGGACTTCATGACGATGCACGAGAAGTCGGGCTCGCAGATGGCCCGCCAGTACGCCCACGCGAAGACCAAGACGGAGCTGCACGAGGTCAACCTCGCGAAGGAGAAGCTCCGCTACGCCGAGGAGATGCAGAAGTCGCTGCAGAACCGGAGCTTCGGGCTGATGAACATCGGCAAGCGGTTCACCGCGTCGATGGGCTTCGGCCCCCGATGACCACCAGAAGAGAAGGGAAACCCATGGGAGAGAAGAAGACCGAGGGAGCGCCCGGCAGCTTTGCCGCCGTGCTCGCGACGATCAGGCCGAAGACCGATGTCGAACTCGCGGAGAAGCTGTCGCATCTCATCGAGGACGTCAAGGTCACCGGCAAGAAGGGCACGCTCACCGTCCGCTTCGAGGTGAAGCCGGTCGACGGCGGCGGCTCGGCTGTGATCGTGAACGACGCGATCAGCGTCCGCGCGCCCGAGAAGAACCGCGAAGGGTCGATGGCGTACATCGGCGAGGGGAACCGGCTGCAGCGCACCGACCCGTCGGCGATGCCGCTGTTCGACGACGACATCCGTGAAGCCAGCGTCGACCTCGGCACCGGCGAGATCAAGGAGGCACCGAACGCATGACCCACGAACTCGAAGCAATCGCAGGCGGCACCGAGGCGGGCGTGGTCGCAGACCTCGCTCAGCAGGCGACCGCCGCCGAGCACCTGCCCGCGGGCGACGTCGTCGCCCTCGCTGACGGGCCCGGCCGCGTCCGCATCGCGGACACCGACCAGTACGCCGCGACCCCGCGGCGCGCGACTGGCAAGCGCACGGTGCTCGACGCCGCGTCGTTCGTCGCCTACGTGAACCGGCACAAGGTCGCGGGGACTGAGGTCTACGCGGACACGCCGGCCTCGGCCGTGCGCGCTGTGATCGACTCGCACGAGGGCACCGAGCGCGACCCGGGATGGCAGGGCCACAAGCTCGACCTCTCGCTCGAGCACACCAAGGCGTGGCTCGCGTGGGTCGGCCGCGACCTCGGCCAGAACCCGCGCGGCTGGTTCGGCCAGCAGGAGTTCGCCGAGTTCATCGAGGATCGCGCGCTCGACGTCGTCGAGCCGGACCACGGCGCGCTGATCGACATCGCGACCACGTTCGAGGCGAAGCAGAAGGCCGACTTCGCGTCGGCCGTCCGCACCGACTCGGGCGCCGTGCAGTTCGCCTACACGGAGACCGTCGCGGCCAAGGCCGGGCAGAAGGGCACCCTCGAGATCCCGAAGGTGTTCCGCCTCGCGCTCAGGCCGTACATCGGCGGGCCGATCTACTACCTCACGGCGCAGTTCCGGTACCGCATCAGCGGGAACGGGCTCCTACTCGGGTACGCGCTCGAACGCCCCGAGAACATCCTCGAGGCCGCGTTCTCGGACATCGTGACCGAGATCCGCGACGGCAAGACGACGAAGGCCGACGGCGGCGCGGAGACGCGCGTGCACGACGGCATCGGCGACGTGCCCATCTTCTACGGCCGCCCGTAGAACCAAGCGGGGGCTCAGCAGGATTCCGGCCCGCTGAGCCCCCTTCACACCCCGATCCCCTTGCGAAGGAACAGCATGCACACCCATCTTGGTGCACCCGACGGCGCGACCACCGCGATCGTCCAGGCGCCCGCACCCACCACGCCGCGCATCATCGGCCTCGATCTCTCCCTCACCGCAACGGGGCTCGCGACCATCCGCCTCGGCGCGCCCGCCGGCGTCCAGACGATCAAGTCGAAGGGCGCGAAGGATGCGTCCCTCGCCGAGCGTTCGCTGCGGCTCCACAACCTCGCCCGCGACATCCTGCTCGCCGCTCTCACCGCCGACGTCGTGGTCGTCGAGCAGCCGGCCTACAACCAGACCGGCGGGTCGCACCACGACCGTTCCGGCCTCTGGTGGCTCGTCGTCGACCCGCTCACCGGTGAGGAGATGCGCGTCGTCGAGGTCACCCCGCAGGGCGTGAAGACGTACGCGACCGGCAAGGGCAACGCGTCGAAGGATGAGGTGCTCGCCGCAGTCGTGCGCCGGTACCCCGACGTCGACGTCGCGAACAACAACGAGGCCGACGCGCTCGTGCTCGCCGCGATCGGTGCACGCCTCGCGGGGTACCCGATCGAGGAGTCGCTGCCGCAGACCCACCTCCGCGCGCTCGAAAAGGTCCGGTGGGACGCATGAAACTCGCTATCGCAGATCCGCCCTACCTCGGGCGGGCGAACCGCTGGTATGGCGAAGGGCGCGGCCACGCGTCTGGACGCGGGCGACCAGACTTCCATCCTCGGGCGCGCGATTGGGATCAGCCCGACGCACACCGGCTGCTCGCCGTCGACCTCGATGCAACGTTCGACGGCTGGGCGATCGCGGGAAACCTCGAGAGCCTGCCGATCTATCTCTCGGCAGCGCCGGGCGCGCGCGTGCTCGCCTGGGGTCGCGGCAACGCCGTTCCGTCCGGCAGCCGCGTCGCGTCGCAATGGGAGCCCGTGGTGGTGCGCATCCCTGCAGGTCGCTCCGCGCACGGCACCGCGCTGGCGACGAGCGACATGCTCGTCGCTGGCATCAACGTGCGACAGGGATTCGTCGGGGCGAAGCCGCCGCTGTGGACGCGCTGGGTGCTCGACGTGCTCGGCTACGACGCTGCCGTCGACGAACTCGTCGACATCTTCGAGGGCTCGGGCGCGGTGTCCGCCGCGGCCGACGGGATGCTGTCGCTCGGAAGCGAGGCGACCTCGTGACCGTCTTCGAGATCATCCTCGGCGCGCTCGGCGTCCTCACCGGCGCCGCGCTGATCATCACCGCGTTCGCCACCGTGGACGGCAACTACGCCGTACCGGGCGCGTACGCGCTCCTGATCGGCGCGATCCTCCTCGCCCACGGCATCGGGACGGTGACCGCATGACGCCGTCGACAATCGCAGCGTGGGACCTCACCACAGCGTGGGACGACAGGGGCGAACCGGAGCAGTGGATCATCCCGTCCAACGGCCTCACGGTCACCGATCTCTTCTGCGGCGCCGGCGGTTCGTCATCGGGCCTCGTCGCTGCCGGATACCAGGTGATCATCGCGGCGAACCACTGGGCGCGCGCGATCGAATCGCACCAGCTCAACCACCCCGAGACGGACCACTCGAACGCGGACATCTCACAGGTCAACCCGGGATTCTTCCCCCGCACGGACATCCTGTGGGCGTCGCCGGAGTGCACGAACCACTCTGTCGCGAAGGGCGTGAAGCGGCAGCGCGCGAATGACGCGATGCTGTTCGACCTCGACGGCACCCGCCCGCTCGCCGACGAGGCCGCGAACCGCTCGAGGGCGACCATGTGGGATGTGCCCCGGTTCGCCGAGCACCACGGGTACCGGGCGATCGTCATCGAGAACGTCGTCGACGCGTACCGGTGGATCATGTTCCCCGCGTGGCTGCAGGCGATGGAGCTCCTCGGCTACGAGCACGAGCTCGTGTGGCTGAACAGCATGCACGCGCAGGGCGGCGGCCTCCCGGCGCCGCAGTCGCGCGACCGCATGTACATCGTCTTCTGGCGGAAGGACCTCGCCTCGGCGAAGCGCCCGCGGCCGAACGTCGAACGCTGGACGCGCCCGCTCGCCGTGTGCGCCCAACACGGCGAGGTGCGCGCGGTGCAGGCGTTCAAGAAGGCCGAGCGGTGGGGCCGGTACCGGGCGCAATACCTCTACCGGTGCCCCGACTGCGCAGCCGTCATCGAGCCTGCCTGGCTGCCTGCATCGTCGGCGATCGACTGGTCCATCCCGGGCGAGCGCATCGGCGACAAGAAGAAGCCGCTCGCGGAGAAGACGCGTGCCCGCATCGAGAAGGGCATCGAGCGCTACTGGCGCCCGCTGCTCGTCACGGCGGCGGGGAACACGTACGACGGCATCACGACGGGCTCGAGCTACCTCCGCGCGCGTCCGGTCGACGACGTCATGCCGACGCAGCACACGACCGCGTCCGAAGGCCTCGCCGTGCCGCCGCTCATGGTCCCGTCGGGTGGCACGTGGCGCGAGGCCGCGACATCGACCGATGACACGATGCCCGCGCGCACGACGGTCGAGTCGGATGGTCTCGCCTTCCCCGGCATGCTCGTGCCGGTCGAGGGTCGCGAGGGCGTAAACGCGCGGCCGGCCGATGGGCCGATGCGCACGCAGACGTCGCGCCTAGTCGACAGCCTCGTCGTCCCGCTCCGCAACCACGGTGTGACGAAGCCCGCAACGCACCCGATCGACACCGTGAGCGCGAACGGGAATCATCACGCGCTCGTCATGCGGAACAACGAGGGCGGCGCCGAGATGTCGACGCCTGTCCGCGAGCCGCTGCGCACGCTGACGACCGGCGGCCACCAGTCCCTGCTCGTGCCCTACTACGGCGCCAGCGAGACCGCGAAGCCCACGTCCGACCCGCACGGCACGCTCACCACGACCGACCGGTACGGGCTCGTCGAGTCGGAGATCTCCCTCGACGTCGACGACGTGCTCTTCCGCATGCTCACCCCCGACGAGATCAAGCGCGGCATGGCGTTCGCATCCGACTACGTGCTCCTCGGCACGAAGCGCGAGCAGGTCAAGCAGGCCGGGAACGCTGTGACGCCCCCGGCCGCTCGTGACCTCGGCCTCGCTGTCGCCGAGTTCCTCAACGGCACGGAGGCCGCAGCATGATGCACCTACCGAAGGATCTCGTCGAGAGCGTCCTCGACCGTTCGGAAGACGGCCGGCGCGATACGTCCGAACTCGCTCGTGCGAACGGCGCCGTGCTCGTCGTCGTCGTAGGGCGTGATGTACCCGAGGATCTCGGTTCCGTCGAGCACTTCCAACTCCGCGACGTACCCGAACGCGCCGGGCGCATCGCTGGTGCGATGCACGCAGCGTCAGCGTCCGGCCGTTGCGGGCGACTTCGAGATCCTCGGCGCGGGTGGAGTTGATGAAGTGCTGGTTGAGGGCTGTAGCCATCGTGGCGTCCTTTGCTCAGTGGGTTGGGTCGTAAGGATAGGGCGACCCGGCGTCAGGCTCGAACCGCCACGGTGGCTCGCATGATCGGCCCGAAGGCGCCGAAGCCGACGCCGGCAGCGGAGAAGGACGCCTACGAGCTCGCGACGCTCCGCGACAAGGACACGTGCCAGCGGTGCCTGCGCGACTGTGGGCCGACCGCGCGCGACCACCGCCGGAACCGCTCGCAGGGCGGCCTCACGGTCGTCTCGAACCTCCACGTGCTCGGCCTCCGCTGCCACGTGTGGGCGACAGAGCATCCCCGCGAGGCGGTCGCCGAGGGCTGGGCGGTGCCCGGCTGGGCGAACCCGGCCGAGTGGCCAGCCCGCCGCTGGCTGCGCACGGCCTACGGGCTCCGCGCCGCCTGGGTGCTCTACGACAACACGGGCCGCTTCACCGAGATCTCGGAGCAGCGCGCACACGAACTGATGGAAGGAGCCTGATGGACATCGAGAGGCCGAACGGCGAGGCTGACCCGAGCCGCGTGCACGTGGGCCGACACTTCCGGGTCAACTGGGCATTCATCACGGATGCCGCGACGATCCGCTGCTACGTCTACGAGGTATACGACGCCGACCGGCGCATGCTCTACGTGGGCATCACGAACGGATTCGCCGGCCGATGGTCGGCGCACCTGAGCAAGTCGTGGTGGACGCGCGAGGTCGTCGTCGACCACATCCTCCTCACCGGCTACGAGTCCCGCACCGCGGCGCGCAAGGTCGAGGCGTCCCTGATCGCCGAGCACCGGCCGATCTACAACACGAAGCCGGAGTCCAAGTACCTCCGCCTCGCTCGAGCGACGGGGCTGGCCGACGACGCGCTCAGCGCCGAGCTGGTCCCCACGCGATGGGGCGGTCGCTGATGGCCGAGCTCTCATGGGTGCGCGTCGACTCGGCGCTCGCCTCGAACCACAAGGTGCTCGCGCTGCTGTCCGAACGTGGTGGGGATCACGCGCTTTGCGTGTACATCTTCGCGCTCGGGCACTCCGCGAGGCAGGGTCTGGACGGCTTCGTTCCGGAGATCGCTCTGGGGCTCATCCACGGCCGCAAGCGCGATTCGGATCTGCTCGTCAGCGTCGGCATGTGGCACGTCGCGCCGGGCGGGTTCGAGGTGCCTGATTGGGCGGAATATCAGCCATCTGGCGAGGATTCGCGCCGTCGGACGGACAAGGCCAGGAAGGCCGCCGAGGCCCGATGGGCGAAGAAGCGCGACACACGAAAGGCGGTGAGCTGACATGCCCGAAGCAATGCCCGGAGCAATGCTCAGCGGATGCTCGGAGCAATCCACGCAACGCAACGCAACAGACGAACGCAACGTACGACACCAAGACCCGAGCGAATCATCTCTCGTTCCTGATCGCCGCACCCCTGTGGATAACCCGATGCAGCGTGCCGTGATTCGACGAAAGACGTTCCCGTGGACGGGCCAACTCGCATGGCGGGTGTCGCACGTGTCGATTCCGCAGGGTCGCCCGCTGTACGGCTCCGTGCATTTCGACGTCTTCGAAGACGCGGTCGCGTACGCCAACGCCAGAGTGCAGCAGCACATCGACGAGAGAGGACTCGCAGCATGAACGTCAACGTGACGATGCCCGACAAGGTCTGGGCGGAGCTCGCGACCACCGCCGAGCGGAAGGGCGTGAAGGTCGCCGACCTGATCGCCGACGCCGTGCACGACATCGTGCAGCCGCCGAAGACGCCGAGACGGTTCGTCAGCCCGATCCCGGACCCGAAGCTGCGGTCGATGATCAGCGACCTGCGCCTGCTGCACCGGTCGGTCGATCAGATCTCGCGCGAGCTGCGGCTCGACGCACACCGGGTCGCCGCGACCGTGCGCGACCTCGGATTCGAAGTCAAGCGGGGACGACCCCGCAACACCACCACGAAGGAGCAAGCATCATGAAGTTCACGAAGAAGCCCATCGAGATCGAAGCCCGCCAGTGGGACGGCACCGCCGAGGGCGCGACGCCGATCATCGACTGGGTGCTCAGCGAGGGCGAGCGGAGCGCCCGCTACATCGGCGAGGACGAAGCCGGACCGGCGCACACGTTCGAGGAGTTCGCCAGCGACAGCAGCCCGGCGCACCTCGCGATCGACACGCTCGAGGGCACCATGCGAGCGAACGCCGGCGACTGGATCATCCGGGGGGTGCAGGGCGAGTTCTACCCGTGCAAGCCGGACATCTTCGCCGAGACGTACGAGGTCAGCACCGAGCCGATCGCCATTGCGGCGACGCTCGTGAGCGTCGGCGTCAACATGGGCGATCACGCCGAGACGGTGCGCCGCGCGCTCGAGGTCCCCGCCGGCATCACGATCAGCGAGTTCCTCCGCACCGCCATCCCCGACGGCACGCCGTGGAGGCCGACGGACTTCGACTCGTTCGTTGCCCTACAGCGCGTCGCGCCGTTCGAGCACGTCGCCCTGGTGGAGGCGTTCTGATGGCCGGCGAGACCATCATCACCGTCGTCGGCAACCTCGTGGCTGACCCTGAGCTGCGGTTCACGCAGGGCGGCCTCGCGGTCGCGAACTTCACGATCGCGTCGACGCCGCGCAGCTTCGACCGGCAGTCGAACGAGTGGAAGGACGGCGACGCCCTGTTCCTGCGGGCGTCGTGCTGGCGCGAGTTCGCGGAGCACGTCGCCGGGTCGCTGACGAAGGGCTCGCGGGTCATCGCGACGGGCCGGCTGAAGCAGCGCTCGTACGAGACGAAGGATGGCGATAAGCGCACCACCATGGAGCTGGAGATCGACGAGATCGGCCCCAGCCTCCGGTACGCGACAGCGTCGGTGACGCGGGCGCAGTCGAACCGCAACGCAGCACCCGCCCAGCAGGGCACGAGCGACACGTGGGCGCCCTCAGCGCCCGCCGCCGACACGTGGGCACCCTCGAACGGCGGTGAGGGCTATGGCGACGAGCAACCGTTCTGAGTCCGATCTGACCCGCCGCCTGTCGCCGGGCGACAGCCTCGTGCCGATGAGCGTCCGCGGCGTGCAGTCGCTTCGGGATGACCTCGAGGACGCCGAGCGCGAGCTCGCGCAACTGCGCCGCCTGCACGAGGCCGCCACGGATCGCACGGTGCAGCTCGCCGCCACCATCGAGCAGGCCGAGGAAGCTCTGGATGAATGGGCGAACGACGACATGGGACGCGCACAACACGCTCGCAACATCCTCGCTTCCGCTGACATGTCCGTGCTCGCAGACCGGGACGCCGAGAAATGGGACGAGGGCCACCGCGCGGCCTTGGAGAACATCAGTCGAGGCCTCTGGGAAGACGGCGAGACGATCACGAATCCGTACCGCCGAGAGGAGCCGAAGAAATGACGAAAGCAACTGATCTGATCGCCGCCGAGCGCGAGCGACAGGTGACCGAAGAGGGCTACGACGCCGAGCACGACAGCGGGCACGCGCGCCAACTGGCAGGAGCTGCGGAGTGCTACACCGCAGAAGCGCGCCACCAACTCGGCCATGGCCCCGGCGCGGACTGGCTCATCTGGCCGTGGGCCGAGCGTTACTGGAAGCCGACCGGCGACCCGGTGCGCGACCTCACGAAGGCGGGCGCACTCATCGCTGCGGCGATGGACTCCCTGATCGCAGAGCGTGACCTGATCGCGTTCCTACGCGAGGAGCCGAAGACCGATGACTGACGACTTCACGCCCACGACGGAGCAGGTGCGGGCGGTATTCGCGTTCGGCACGCGACGCCCCGCTGGCTTCGATCGCTGGCTCGCTGACCACGACCGCAAGCTCCGCAACGAAGCCCTCGAAGAGGCCGCGCAGGCCGCACAGGGCGCAGTGTCCTATGGAATGCCGGAAGAACGTATCGGCGCATTCACTGCCGCCGCTGTGCGTCGTGCGGTTCGGTGGGGGTTGTGGCCTTCATGGCGCGGATCGCACGACGCACGAGAGGACGAACGATGACGCACGAGATGGTGATCGAACTGGGCCAGCCCCGAAGCGACGGGCTGACGGCGAGACTCGTCTGCACCGAGGCGGAAGGCGAACTCTCGGGCTGCCGGGAGGTCGCCGATGATCCGGCAACGTGCAACGTCGTGCAGGCGTTCTACTGGGATTCCGCCGCCGCCATGGAGGACTACCTCGGCGAACCGCTGGAACTGAAGCGCGCGCCCATCGTCATCCACGGGCTCGATGAGACCGAGTTCTCGTGGGACTTCGCCCCAAAACCCGACGTTTCAGAGGCCACAACCCCCGAGGAGGGCGACCGATGACCGCCAAGTACGACGCATGCGGGCGTGGAGTCTGTGCCGCCGAGTCGGGCCACAAGGGCACCTGCGCCGAGGCGTCCGGGTGGGATGCCGTGGATGAGCCGCACCGGGTGCAGCTCTCGCGCCGGAAGGGGTGGCGGAAGCCGGCCAACACGGTCGTCGTCGCGCGCCCGTCGAAGTGGGGCAACCCGTTCCGGGTGGTTGCGGTGCACCGATCGGGCCCGTTCGATGTGATGCACGGCGAGGGGTTCATCGGACAAGCGACTGGCATTGAGGTAGCCCGACGGATCGCTGTCGAGCGGTTCCGTCGTGGCGTGGAACTCGGATCGGGCGACCACCCCGACATTGACCAGATCCGCGCCGAGCTCGCGGGGAAGAACCTCGCATGCTGGTGCCCGCTCGATCAGCCGTGCCACGCGGACGTGCTGCTCGAGATCGCGAACGCTGAGGCCACCGCATGACGCGCCCCTCGTACGTCCCACCACCAACCCGTGACCGCGGGCAGACGCCGCGCTGCTGCGCCGCGTGCCGGCGCGGCATGCCCGGCCTGTCCGGCCCATGCGCCGCCCCGAAATGCCACTGCCACCGAAAGCGAGCCAGCCGATGAACGCTCTCTGCATCACGACCCTCGGCCTGCCCGGCATCCGACCCTGCGCCGAGACGGGCACCCACCGCGTGACGTGCCCCGACCACCCGGGCTGGGCCGAGAACCCCGGCACCTGCTGGGGATGCCTCCCCCGGGCAGCCGACCGCGGCCACCTCTGCAACCACTGCTACGACCGCACCGTGAACGCGGTCGCCGCCTGGCACCACTTCCGCCTCGCGATCGACGAGGCCGAGGGCCGCCTCGTGTCCCCGGACGCCGGCGGCGTCAAGTCCGCCACCCCGGGCGGCTACTCGAACCTCAGCCTCGTGTTCCTCACCGTGAACGAGTGCGAGGGCTTCCTGGCATCCCGTGCGCACCGCACCGTCGACCTCTGGGTGCAGGACGAGGTCGGCGCGCGCGACGCGATCCAGTTCGCGGCCGCCGCCGAGCGCGCCTACCGCGACCTCGAGACCGTCGCCCTCGAACGCCCCGTCACCCGCCAGCGATGCCCCGGCTGCGACATGCTCACCCTCACCGGCAACCCCTCGCGCGAGGTCCGCGGGCTGACGATCGTCGAGTGCCAGTGGTGCGGGTACGTGATCGACGAGTTCCGCATGGCCCCTCCGCGCTGGTTCGGGTCCGCGACGTGCGAGCACCAGCTGCACGCAGACTGCGGCAGCCTCGCCTGCCCGTGCGACTGCCACCACCTCGGCGCCATGTCCCGCCCCGGCGGCGTGCAAGCACTCTGGGACGCCGACCAGCACACCACGAACCCCGGCTACCGCGCCGGCTGGATCATCACCGACCCGCTCACCATCGAGCCCGCACCCGAGGAGGCTGCAGCATGACCGGCACACCGAAGGAGTGGGTCACAGTGCAGGAAGCTGCCGTGCTCGCCGGGAAGAAGCCCCGCACGATCTACGAGTGGATCGAGGATGACCGCCTCGCCGTCCGCCGCGACGACCAGAACCGCATGGTCGTGCTCGCGAAGGCCGTGGTCCGTGTCGAGCCGACGATCCGCCGCGGCCGACCGAGGGGAAAGCCGACACGCCGAGCCTGAACCACCCCGAAGAAAATACGCAAAAGCCGCAATTGATGCACGATGGAACGTAGATGGTGGATCACTCCGCCCAGACGAAACCCCCGGCCCGGAAGGCGCGGGGGTTTCGTCATCCCGGGGCTACTTCGACTGAACGTCGACGCTGCCAGGCTGCGGGCCGCCCGCGGCCAGACGGAAGGCGAAACCGAGGTCGCGAAGCACCTCCGCCCGCGGGCCCGGCGCATAGTCCTTCGATTCCTCGACCGTCTCCTTGATCGCATCGAAGATCGCGTCACGCGCGCTCAGTTGGCTGTCTCTCGCCATCGCTCTACCTTCCCTCTCGCCGCACCTTGCACCGAGCCCTCCAGCTTCGCATCGGCCGCCGACAGACCAGCGTCTAGAAGACACCCCCGAACTGGGGAGGCCCCGATGCATCCCTGCCCGACGTGCGGTGCCGAGTGGCCCTCACTGCTCGGTGCGGCGGACTGCCACGACCCCATGTTCGACCGCGGTCAGGACTAGAACCTCAGCGACGGGTCTGTCGACGGGATGCTGATCGGGCCAGCCGGGGTCACAGCTTCCCGCGGGGGCCGTACCTCGAGTGACCACGGCACACCCGTGATGTTGAACGTGCGGGTCGCGTCCTCATCGAGCTGGACCGTCACGTATCCGTAGGAAGACCTAGCCGTCTGCACGCGTGCGAGGAAGTCCACCCCCTCGGCCTCGGGCAGCACATGCCGATCCCCGCCGTAGTGCAGGACGTAGACCAGCCCGTCGTCTATTGCATCGCTCATCCCCACACGCTCCCACTCTGAGCCGAACACGGCTAGACCCCCGAACGCGTCCACGACGACGCACACCGCAAGGGCAAGAGGCCCGAACGAGGTGAATCACCATGGCGCGACGCGGGACGTTCGACAGCAAACGCGCAGAGGCGCGGCGACTCTTCGATCAGGGTCTGTCGTGTCGTGCGATCGCGAAGCAGCTCAGGTGCTCGCCGTCGACGGTGTCGCGATGGGCCGAGTCCGAGGGTCTGTCGTTCGACCGGTCGCAGACGGCTGCCGCGGTCGAGGCGCACAAGGTCGACCTCGCCGCCGAGCGCCTCCTGCTCGCCGAGGAGATGATGGCGGCCGGCCGTGAGGCTCTGCGCGAGATCCGCGGCCCTGTCACGGTGTTCAACTTCGGCGGCAAGGACAACACCTTCGCCGAGACGAAGCTCGACCGGGCGCCGATGTCGATGCGTCGTGAAGCGCTGACCGCTGCGGGCATCGCGTTCGACAAGGCGACCCGCATCGTGGAGAAGGACAACGGCGGCCTCGACCAGGCGGTCGGCGTGCTCGACCAGATCGCGGAGGGTTTCAAGGCGGCCGCCGCGAAGTACCGTGCCGAGCCGGCCGAGGGCACCGATGAACCTGGCTGACATCGAGCGGCTTGTGTCGAAGGCGCAGATCCTCTCGATCGTCGATGCGATGGATCGGAAGCTGGCCCTCTGGTACGGGTCGGTCTCGGCGGGCAAGACGGTCGCGTCGCTGTTCGCGTTCCTCCTCGCCGTGATCGTGGCCCCGAAGACGGGCCTGATCATCATCGTCGGCAAGTCGCTGCAGACCGTCTACCAGAACGTGTTCGTGCTGTTCCAGAACACCAGCATCTTCGGCTCGATCATCTCGTCGCAGATCCACTACACGCCCGGAGCCACGTCGGCCACGATCTTCGGCCGCGAGGTCATGATCGTCGGCGCGAACGATGCGAAGGCCGTCGGTCGCATCCAGGGCGCGACGGTGGCGCTCGCGTATGTCGACGAGGCTGCACTCCTCCCCGAGGAGTTCTGGAACATGCTCGTGTCCCGTCTCCGTGTCGCCGGCGCCCGCCTGCTCGCGACGATGAACCCGGCATCCCGGAACCACTGGATTCGCAAGAAGTGGATTCTCCCCGCCGGGGAGAAGAACCTCATCTCGTTCCACTTCACGATGGCCGACAACCCCAACCTCGACGCCGACTACATCGCCGACATGGAAGCGTCGTTCTCGGGCGTGTTCTACGACCGCATGATCAAGGGCGAGTGGACGAACGCCGCCGGCGCCGTCTACCCCATGTGGAACCCGGACCGGCACGTCATCCCGTTCGAGACGATGCCGCCGCTGCAGGACATCCTCGGCATCGGCATGGACTACGGCACCACGAACCCGACCACGGCGATGATGCTCGGCCTCACGGACGAGCAGAAGCCCCGCCTCGTGCTCATGGACGAGTGGGGCTACGACCCCGGAGACGACGCGAACCACGGCCTACGCCTCACCGACGCCGAGCTGTCGAAGCGGTTCCGCGCCTGGCTGCCGACACCGCACACTCCTCAGCCGAACGGGCTGCAGCCGCGGTTCATCATGCTCGACCCGGCCGCCGCATCGTTCCGCACCCAACTGCGTCAGGATCTCCGCGGCACCGGCCTCTCCCCGTGGGCGGCCGACAACAACGTGCTCAAGGGCATCGCGACCATGTCGAACCTGCTCGGCAACGACCAGCTGCTCGTCACCGACCGGTGCCCGCGCTTCCAAGGCGAAGTGTCCGAGTACCAGTGGTCGGACAAGGCGACCGAGCAGGGCCACGACGAGGTCGTGAAAGAGAACGACCACTGGCTCGACGGCGGCCGCTACATCACCCATTCGACGAAGACCTACTGGCAGGCCGAACTACAGGCCGCGTGAGAGGAGCTACCGTGCCGCTCCCCGCACCCAACTCGGCTTGGCCGCCCGCCCCGTGGGACTACGCCTACCGCGTGTACCGCGAGAACGAGGCCTGGTATCTCGGCGACACGGACGAGCTCGAGCGCATCTACCGGCGCGACGAGCAGTCCCGCGCCGACTACGTGCGCCGCGGGCAGAGCATGCGTGGCGGGCTCGTCGGTGCGGCGTCGCGCATGTTCTGGGGTCGCCCGGTCCCGGCTGACGAGAACCGCACCCGCCTGCACATTCCGGCGCCTGCGGACCTCGCGACGCTGTCGTCTGACCTGATCTTCGCCGAGCCGCCCGAGGCCACCCTCACCGGTGAAGGCGCGGGCAAGGCGCAGGAGCGTCTCGACCTCATCGCGAACTCCGACGATGCGCACGCCATGTTCAACACCATGGGCGAGCTGAAGGCCGCGCTCGGCGCGGTCGCGCTCGTCTCCACGTGGGACGTCGAGGTCGCCGACCACGTGTGGCTCGAACCGTCCGCCGCGGACGTCATCATCCCCGAGTTCCGCAAGGGCAAGCTGCTCGCTTGCACCATGTGGACCGAGTACCGCGACAAGGCAGTGTTCTGGCGGCACCTTGAGCGCCACGAGCCGGGCGCGATCGAGCACGCCCTGTACCAGGGCACCGAGACGAACATCGGCCGCCGAGTGCCGCTCGCGGACCGGCCGGAGACGGCTCACCTCATCGTCGACGCGGACTCGCGCATCCTGACCGGCATCGACCGACTCACCGTGTCGTACAACCCGAACATGCCGACCCGGGCATGGCGGAAGAAGGGCGAACTCGCGAACACAGGCCGTTCCGACTACGCCGGCCTGCACCCCCTCTTCGACGCGCTCGACGAGACGTGGTCGTCGTGGATGCGTGACCTCAAGCAGGGCGCCGGCAAGATCCTCGCCCCCGAGGCCGCACTCGACTTCGGCGGCCGCGGCCAGGGCGGCAGGCTCGACCTCGGCCGCGAGGTGTTCGTCGGCCTGAACACGCCCGGCGACCCCGACAAGATGGCCCTCGACCAGGTGCAGTTCGACATCCGTGTCGAGGAGCACGAGGCCACCGCTCACGCCCTCTACCGCGAGATCCTTCGTGCGGCGGGGTACTCGCAGTCCGCATGGGGTGACTACGGTGATGGCGCGCAGGCGACCGCGACCGAGATCGAGGACCGCGACAAGGCGTCCGAGCGCACCCGGGACAAGAAGATCCTGTACGACAAGCGCGCCATCGGCGAGCAGTCGTCGGTCGCGCTCGAGCTCGACGGCATCCTCTTCCCCGGGAAGGGCGGCGGACGGTTCGAACTTCCCGTGGTCACGTTCCCCGACGTGTCGCAGGAGGACCCGGAGAAGCTGGCCCGCACCCTGCAACTCCTCGACGCGGCCGGCGCCGTCTCGACCGAGCAGAAGGTGCGCCGCGCGAACCCCGACTGGGACGACGACCAGATCACCGAGGAGGTCGCAAAGATCCGCGCCGACCGTGCGATGGCACCCGACCCGGCCACGTTCACCGGAGACGACGACTTCGACCCCAACGAGGACGAGGAGCCGGAAGGGTGACCATGCTCGAGCTGATCCTCATCCTCGCGATCGTGCTGACCTTCGCGGGCGCCCCGTCGAAGTCTCGGCCGGCGCCGGGCCCGTCATGGTTCGACATCGTCCCGCACCTGACGCAGTCGCAGAAGCAGAAGACGCGGCTGCAGCAGACCCGGAGGCACGGCACACGGAGGTACTGACGTGGCCCTCTTCGTCCCGAACCCTGAAGGTGCTGCAGTCGAGGAGCTGATCGAGCAGCTCGCCCTCGAGATCGCCGCGCGCTACGCGGCCGCCGAGGACGAGCTGATCCGCGAACTCGCCGTGCGCGCCCGCCGCCACATGGCCCTCGTGAACCGGTTGCCGACGGCGCCCGCGGGCGCCGGCCTCACGGTCGCGGAGCGCATCCGCCAGAATCGGCTCCTCGCAGAGCTGTCCGCGGAGCGGGCACGGGCGCTGCGCGACCTGCAGTACCGGGCCGCGGCCATCGTGGAGAAGCTTCGCCAGGGCGACCTCGCACAGCAGGTCGTCGGCATGGCCGCCCGTGAGGGTGAGGCTGCCGCGGCCGCTCGTCTCGGGCTCGCGGGCATCACCCCGCCGGCGTTCCCGGGCGCACAGTTCACCGCGGCGGCAGGGTCGACGTCGACGCAGGCGGTCGCAGCCGTCGCGTTCTCGCTCGAGTCCCGCCTCGAGGCGCTGAACCAGCGCCTGACCCGGTACCCGCAGGACGCATACCAACGCATCGTCGCCCTCTACTCGCCGAACACCCTCCTCGGGGTGACGACGTCGCGTGTGCAGCAGGCGCAGGCCGTGCAACGCTTCCTCTCCGAAGGCATCCGCGACTTCACCGACCGGGCGAACCGGAGGTGGACGATCGGCGCGTACGCGGAGATGGCCGGGCGAACGACCGTGAACCGGGCGTTCAACGACGCGGGCGTGTGGCGGATGCAGCAGTCGGGCATCAACCTCGTCACCGTCGTGCGTGGTCTCGACTCGTGCGAGAAGTGCGCGGCGTGGGCGGGCAAGATCCTCTCGACCGACGGCACCCCAGCCGGGCCCGTGCAGCTCCCGCACGCGACGGCCGATGCCACGGTGACCGTGATGGTCGACGGCACCGTCGATCAGGCGCGGAACGCCGGCTGGAACCACCCGAACTGCCGCTGCCGTCTCGTGCCGTACCTGCCCGGCCTCACGATCCCCCAGGCGGACACGACGTACGACCCGGACGCGGAGAAGGAGCGGGCGCAGCAGCGCGCGATCGAACGCGACATCCGGAAGGCGAAGCGCGCCGAGGCCGTCGCGCCTGACCAGATGTCAGCCGCCCGTGCACGCCGTGACGTTCGCGAGGCGCAGGCCGACATGCGGTCGTTCATCCGCGAGACGGGCCGCCAGCGGCGCTCGTACCGCGAGCAGCTGCACTTCAGCGACGGGCGTCGCTGACTCACACTTCCCGGCGGCGGTTCACGGAGCTTCGGACATCTCTCCGAAGGCTGCTCAGGACGCGCTCCACCTTTCGGCGCTAGGTAGACCTGCCGCCGCCGGGAACACGACCAGGGCTCGGGTGTGCGCCACGGGGATGGCGCCGTAACGGGACGGGTGGAACTCCCGACCGACCCGAGCCCTGCACCAGGCCGGACGCCTGGCGGTCTGACCCTCCATGGAACGGGTCCCCACAGTCTCCTGCGTCGTCACTGCCCCTGCATCCGGTGGCGGCGCGGGACCACACGACCTCAGCGCAGGGCTGAGGACGCCGGCAGAGGCCGGAACGAACGAGCTGGAGGCTCACCGTGCACGAGCACACCGCATTCCCCGTCATCCGCGACCGCGACGGCATGGCCGTCATCGGCCGCACGCTCCACGATCTCCGAGGCATCCGCTTCAGCGAAGGCGAGGGCGGCAGCACGCCGCCCGCTCCCGCGCCCCCGGCGCCGCCTGCCGCACCCGCAGCGCCGCCCGCGGCGCCCGCCGCACCGCCGGCCGCCGCGCCGCCCGCTCCGGCTCCCCCGGCCGCACCGACCGCGCCCCCGGCGCCGCCCGTGCAGTTCCAGGGCGACCCCTCGGAGTACATCCGAGACCTCCGCGACGAGAACAAGACCCGCCGCGAAGCCAACCAGACGCTCACGACCCAGGTCGGCGAGCTCACCCAGACCAACGAGACGTTGGCGACCCAGAACGCGCAGCTCGCACGAGCGAACGCGGTCATCCTCGCCGCCAGCACCCTCGGAGCGAACGCGTCCGCCATCCTCGACGCGAAGTCGCTCGACACCAAGCTCGCTGCGGTCGATCCCAGCGATCCGGAAGCCGTGAAGACGTTCATCACCGAAGCGATGACCGCCAACCCGGCTTTCAAGACCGGCCCCGGCCTGCCCCCGACGAGCGGCGGCGGACACCAGGGCGGAACACCCCCCGCAGCACCCACCACCCTCGACGGCGCCATCAAGAAGGCGCTCGGGGGCTGACCAAGGAGCAACCATGGCCATTTCACTGGCAGAAGGCAAGAACAACGCCACGACCGACATGGACGTGGCCGTCATCGACGAGTTCCGCAAGACCGGCGTCATCCCGGACTCGCTGATCTTCGACGACGTCGTGAACCCGGCGGGCGGCGGCGACACCCTCGCCTACGGCTACCGGCGTCTCACCACGCAGGCGACCGCCGACACCCGCGCGATCAACAGCGAGTACACCGACCAGAACGTGACGACCACCCCGGTCGTCACGAACCTGGCCGTGCTCGGTGGCTCGTTCGGCGTCGACCGCGTCGTCGCGAAGATCGGTCCCGCCGCATCGGCATCCGTCGCGCTCAACATGGGCCAGAAGATCAAGTCGACGAACGCGAAGTTCGCCGACCTGGTCGTCAACGGCGACACCGCGACCGACGCGAACGGCTTCGACGGCCTCGACAAGGCCCTCACGGGCTCCTCGACCGAGTTCCGCTCGACCGTGGTCACCGACTGGCGCGACTTCGACTCGGGCACCCGCGCCGAGCACAAGGCGCTCGACGACATCGACGAGTTCCTCTCGCTGCTCGACGGCGCCCCCTCGGTCATCCTCGGCAACGCGAAGGCGCTCGCACGCGTGCGCGCCGCCGCCCGCCGCGCCGGGATGTACACGAAGAACCCCATCGACGGGCTCCTCGACCAGTTCGGCCGCCCCATCGAGCGCGAGCAGTACGGCAACATCGTGTTCGGCGACGCCGGCGACAAGGCGGGCTCGACGAACCCGATCATCCCGATCGCCACGCGCACCGTCGCGACCGTCTCCACGACCGGCCTGACCGACCTGTACGCGTACCGCGTCGGCCTCGACGGCTTCCACGGCATCTCCACCATCGGCGGCTCGATCGCCTCCGCATGGCTGCCCGACTTCGCCCACGCCGGCGCGGTCAAGCGCGGTGAGGTCGAGCTCGGCCCCATCGGCGTCGCCCTCAAGGCGACCAAGGCCGCCGCCGTGTTCCGCAACATCCGAGTGCAGGGGGTCTGACCATGGCACGAGCAGTCGTGAACACGCCCGTGAAGGGCTTCACCGGGACCGTCGTCGGCATCGCGTTCGTCGACGGGACCGCCGATGTCGACGGAGAGGTCGCACTGGCCTACTTCGAGAGACAGGGCTACGAGGTGATCTACGCGCCCGAAGAGGTCGTCACGATCCCCGACGGCGACCCCCTCGAGTCGTGGACGGGCAAGCAACTCAAGGCGTACGCCGAGCGCGAGGGGCTCGACTTCGGAGGCGCCAAGACGAAGCCGGAGATCGTCGCGGCTCTCGTCGCGGCGAAGGCGGCCAAGGCCGCCGACCCGGGCTCCTCGCCGGAGTAGCCCGCCGTGGCTCCGGAGCGTCCAAATGGGGGGCGTTCCGGGGCCACCCCCGAACTCATCCCGATCTCGTACACCTTCGGAGGCATCCCGTGATCCGCATCAAGCATCCGCGCCCGCAGCTCGGCCGGCAGGTCTTCCTCGGCGTCGAGTTCGTCGACGGCTGGGCGGAGGTCGCCGAGCTGCACCCGGAGCGCGAGCAGGCGCTCCTGCAGCACGGCGCGACGATCGAGATCCACCTCGTCGGCGTCCGCCTCGAGGACCTCAGCGTGCGCGAGCTGCGCGAGGTCGCCGAGGTCGAGGGCATCGACCTGCCGGCGAAGGCGAAGAAGGCCGAGATCATCGCCGCCCTCGAGGCCGCGCCCGGCGTCCCCGTGCTCGCCGAGGGCGGCGTCGTCTCGGTCGGCATCCCGTGGGCCGAGGCTGAGAGCGGCATGGAGGCGTACATCCCGCTCCACGGGCCGAAGGCGGACTGACGATGGCGCAGCTCGTCTACGCGACCACCGCCGAGTACGACTCGTTCGCCGAAGAACCGTTCGACGGCGACGACGTGAAGCTCGGGAAGCGGCTCCGCTCCGCATCCATCGAGGTCGAGAAGCTCACCCGCCGCGCCGTGTACGCCACCGACGAGGACGGATACCCAACCGACCCGGACGTCGCCGACGCGATGTCGGATGCGACGTGCGCGATCGTCGAGTACTGGGAAGACACCGACGACCCGTCCGGCGCCGACGCCCTCGCCGGCGCGGTGAAGATCGGGTCCGTGTCGCTCGGCACCACCTCGAGCGCATCCTCGACCGAGTCCCCGCTGGAGAAGCTGCTGAACCGCATCGGCACTCGCGGGTACGACATCCTCACGACCGCGGGCCTGATCCCGTCGGCCGTCGCGCACACGTAGGAGGCTGCCGTGGCCCGTCTCCGCGAGAAGCACCTGCCCCACCGGGTAGACATCACCCGCCTCGCCGGGGAAGGCGCAGAGGGCGACATCTGGGCCGCCCCCGTGCCTGACCGGCCCGCGTACGTCGAGCAGAAGTCCCGCCTCGTCGTCGACCGCCGCACGAACTCCCCGACAGCCGGCCAAGAGGTCACGTCGACCACGTTCGTCGTGCTCCTCCTCACCGACGACACGTTGCCCCGCTACCTCGTGACGGTGTGGAAGGGCAGCCCGCGCGAGCGCACATCCGAGGTCATCGACAGCGCCTACTTCGAGTACCGCGGCACCCCGTCGCACGTCGAGCTCTACCTCGAATAGGAGGCTGCCATGGGCGTTCGAGCCACCGTGACGATGTCGGGCCGCGGCTTCGCGGACGCCGGCGACGAGATGCTCGCGCGCATCGCCCGCGGCGAGACCCTGGCGGCCGAGCGGCTGCAGACGCTCGCCGTCGACCGCGCGCCATGGGATCAGGGCACGCTCGCCGGAACCGCGGCGGTGCAGCCCGCGACCGACCCGAAGACGGGCGCCGCGGTCACGTTCGACACCCCGTACGCGGCACGCCTGCACGAGCACCCCGAGTACAACTTCTCGACCGACTCGAACCCGAACGCACAGGGCAAGTACCTCGAGAACGCCGCCCTGGAGAACCGCGCCGAGCTCGGCGCGATCATCCGCAAGGAGGTGCGCGCCGATGGCTGACGCCCCCGAGCTCGTGCTCCGCCGGACCCTCGCGACCCTCCTCCACACGGCCGGGCTCGCCGTGTACGCGCCGACCGGCACACTGCCGGCGCGCGGCATCCGCCTCGACGGCGTCATGCCGACCACGCAGGACGACTTCACGCTCCTCTCGTCCCCGCCGACCGTGTGGGATGGCCCCGCCGACGCCCTCTACCGGGTGCAGTTCTACACGCGCCGCAAGGGCTCCCCGCTGCTCGCCGAGTCGTGGGCGAACGACCTCGCAACCCTCCTCAATCACACCGAGTACACGCCGAACGTGCTCGGCATCTCATGGACGACCGAGGCGTCGCGGCTGTACTTCGACGCCGACTCGTCCGGCCGCGTCGCGGTCGCCGCAACGTACGCGTTCCGCGGCCGCCGACCACAGACCCCCTGAACCGTCAGGGCCCCGCCGGAAGCGCCGGCACCAACCACCAACCGAAGGAGACGGCCATGGCCGATCACACTCTCTACGACACGACGGCGCCCTCCGCTGGGTCCGTCGCGCTCGCGCACCAGAAGATCCTCCGCCTCAAGCAGGCGGGCGTGTTCGTCAACGTCACCGGCGACATCAACAACCTCGCCGGCAACCCGACCCCGATCGTCGTGCAGCGCGAGGTGTACGGCACGAAGGGCCGCCAGTCGCAGGACATCATCGGCTACAACTTCGCCCCTTCGTTCGATGTCGAGGGCGTCCGCGACCCGGTCACGAAGCAGCTCGTCGCGTCGCAGGCGTGGCTCGTCGACCTCCTCAACGCCGCCTACTCCGAGGGCGAGGACAACAAGCGCGAGTTCCAGTGGTTCGACGCGCTCGACGACCGCCTGCCCGCGTTCCAGGGCAAGTTCTCCGTCGCCGTGTCCGACCTCAACACCGGGTACGCCGACAAGGGCGGGTGGACGTTCACCCTCACCAACGACGGCGTCGTCGAGCGCATCGCGTCCCCGATCGCGGGGAACGGTGCCCCGATCCTCGAGTCGGCCAGCCCGGCGGGCCTCACCGTGGGCGACCTGATCGTGGTCCGCGGCTACAACCTCGACACGACCGTGTCCGCCACGATCGACGGCGCAGCGGTCACCGAGATCCGCCCCGTCGACGGCAACGCGGTCGTGCTCCTCATCCCCGCGACGGTGTCCGGCTCGGCGCCGATCGTGATCACGAACGACGTCGGCGCGTCCGCGGCTCTGCCGTACACCGCGGCGTAGTCGAAGGAGGGCAGGGACTCCAATGACGATCACCGCTGACCTCGTCGGCCGCGACCTGCACATCCGGGTGGAGGGCATCGACGCACCGTTCGTCGTGCGCCCTCTGCCCGGCCGTGCAGGGCTGCAGGCGACCGAGACGTTCCTCGCCGGCGCCACGGGCGTCGCGCGAGCCGAAGAGATGTCCGCCGTCATCATGATGTGCGTCGACGGCGCAACCTTCGACGACGACACGTTCCGGTGGGTGCCGCTCCCCGATGCAGAGCAGACGAACTACAACCGCATCGGCCTCGAGCTCTCGCAGGCCGAAGCCGACTCCGTGCTCATGCCGGCGTTCTTCTGGCAGACCACGCTCGGCATCGACGGCGTACGCGCCTACATCGAGGCAGGTGGAGGCCTCGCCGGCACGGTAAAAGCGACGGGGGCTCTGGCGGCGCGTTTGGGTCGCTTGAGCCCGCAGACATCGCCCAGTTCGGCCTCGGCCGCCCCGACGAGCGCGGCATCTACCCCGAGTACGTCTACCCGCCCGGGTGGCGCGAAGCCCGGGAAGAAGCCGCACGACAGGCAACCCAAGAGCGGAAAGCGTCGGAAGGGCTGACCTCGCTCGAGTTGTGGCGGCTCGTCTTCCCGCAGCTGTTCGGGCAGGTCGAGCTCGACCTCGCACAGACCGGCCTCATCCCCGACCTCGACAGGGCACTCGACGGCCGCCCGTGGCACTTCACCCGGGCGGCCGTCGAACGGCTCCCGAACATCGACCACACCTGGGTGAAGGGGGCCGTTCATGAGCGCATTCGACGTCGGGTCGCTGGTCTTCACGATCAAGGCCGCGGGGGCGCAGGTCTTCCAGCAGGAGCTCCGCCAGGCTGACCAGGCCATGGCGGGCGCGGGGAAGTCCGCGGATGCCACGTCGAAGCAGGTCGACAAGCTCGGCGAGTCGAGCAACGCGACGGGCAAGAAGGCGCGCTCGGCGAAGCAGCCGCTCGACGAGCAGGCGAACTCGACGCGGAAGGTCGGCGACGAGTCCCGCACGGCGAAGCCGAAGCAGGACGAGCAGGCCAAGGCCACCGAGCGGCAGGCGCAGTCCGCGAGGACGCTGTCGGTCGCGCTGCTCGCCGCGGGCGTCGCCGTCACGGCGCTCGTCGGCCTCTCCGTGGCGAAGTTCGCGTCATTCGATCAGGCGATGTCGAACACGGCCGCCGCGACCATGGCGACCGCCGCCGAGCAGAAGGTGCTCGGCGACGCCGCACTCGAAGCCGGCGCCGACACGGCGTACTCGGCGAACGAGGCCGCGGCCGCGCAGGAGGAGCTCGCGAAGGCGGGCCTCTCCGTCTCGAACATCGTCGGCGGCAGCCTGAACGCGTCCCTCGCGCTCGCGGCGGCCGGCGAGCTCGAGGTCGCCCGCTCGGCGACGATCATGGCGACCACCCTGAAGCAGTTCAAGCTGCCCGCCGAGGATGCCGCGCACGTCGCTGACCTTCTCGCCGCGGGTGCTGGCAAGGCGCAGGGCTCCGTCGACGACCTCGCGCTCGGGCTCCAGTACGTCGGCCCAATCGCTGCAGGAATGGGGTTCTCGCTCGAGAACACCGTCGGCATCCTCGCCGAGCTCGCAGAGCAGGGGCAGCTCGGCGAACGCGCGGGCACCGGCCTGCGCGGCGTGCTCATGTCCCTCTCCGCTCCGTCCGCGTTGGCGGCGAAGGAGATGGAGAAGTACGGGATCTCGATCTACGACGCGAACGAGCAGACGGTCGCCGCGCCCGTGATCATGGAGCGGATGCGCAAGGCGCTGTCGGGGCTCTCCGACGCGGAACGTGATGCGGCGCTCGGGCGGATCTTCGGCAACGAGTCCATGACCGTTGCCCGCATCCTCTACGAGGGCGGCGCGAAGGCCGTGAACGAGTGGACGGACGCCGTCGACGACTCCGGCTTCGCAGCCGACCAGGCGGCACGCCGACAGGACAACCTCGCGGGCGACGTCGAGAAACTCGGCGGCGCGTTCGACACCGCCCTGATCAAGACCGGGTCTGGTGCGAACGACGTGCTGCGCGACATGGTGCAGACGGTCACGTTCCTCGTCGACGGGTTCGGCGAACTCGACCCGACGGTGCAACAGGGCGCACTCAGCATCGGCGGCATGTCCGCCGCGGGCGTCATATTCGCCGGCGTCGCGCTGTCGATGATCGGCCGATTCGCGGAGCTGAAGAAGGTCCTCGAGGGCACGAACATGACCATGGGGAAGACGGCGCTCATCGCGGGCGGCGTCGGCATCGCCCTCGCGGGCGTCCTCACCGTCGTGGGAATGCTCGCCTCGCAGCAGGCCGCCGCCGAGCAGAAGGCGAAGTCGTACTCGGACACCCTCGAGGAGGGCGCCGCGAAGGTAACGAAGGCGACCCGCGACATGGTCGTCGAGAACCTGCAGGCGAAGCAGTCGCTGAACCTCCTCGGTCTCGAGGTCGACGCGATCACGTTCGATTCCGCGGCCGACGCCGCCGAGAAGCTCGGCATCGACATGGGCGACCTCACGGATGCCGCGATGGGCAACGTCGACGCGCTCGAGCGTGTCGCGGAGGTCACGAAGCTCCGCAACCGCACCGACGAGGAAGCGATCGCCGTGCGCGAGCGCCTCGGCCTCAAAGAGGGCGAGTTCGCCGACGCCATCGACTCCGTCATCAACGGTGTCGACGGCGAGAACGCGTCCCTGGACGAAGCGATCCGCCTCGCAAAGCAGAAGAACGAGGTCACCGAGGAGGGCGTGCCGATCACGGAGACCGCGGCCGAGGCCTACCTCGGCGCGGCGGACGGAGTCGCGGAGCTGAATACGCAGCTCGACGAGCTCATCGACAAGATCATGGAGGCGAACGGCATCGGCCAGGATGCCGTGACCGCGAACCTCAACTACAAGAACACGCTCGCCGACGTCGACGAGGTCGTCCGCAAGGCGACCGAGGGGCTCGACGAGAACGAAGACGGCATCGCCGACTACATCCTGACCCTCGACGAGGTGACGCAGGCGGGCCGCGACAACAAGGCCATGCTCGTCGGCCTCGCGGAGGACTCGCAGAAGGCCGCGAAAGCGCAGTTCGATCTCGACAGCGACACCGCGGCGTATCGGAAGACGCTCGAGGATGGCCATCAGGCACTCGTGGACCGGGCGACCGCCCTCGGCCTCGACGCGGATGCGGCGGGGCTGCTGGCCGACCAGATCTACCGCATTCCCTCGGACACCGAGTGGGAAGTCATCGCGGATACGGCTGCCGCGCAGGAAGCGCTCGACACGTTCGTCGGCCGCAACCAGGGCCGCACGATCTCGATGTTCGTCGCCACCAACGGCAACGACGTCACCTTCGACGACGTGTTCACGAAGAAGGCTGACGGCGGCATCGTCGAGTTCTTCGCCGGCGGCGGGGTACGCGAGAACCACGTCGCGCAGATCGCGCGCGCGGGCGACTTCCGGGTGTGGGCGGAGCCAGAGACCGAGGGCGAGGCGTACATCCCGCTCGCGCAGTCGAAGCGCGCCCGGTCCGAGGAGATCCTGCAGGATGTCGCCGGCCGGTTCGGCTACGCCCTCGTGCCCGCGGCCGCGCGCGGCTACGCCAGCGGCGGGGTCCCGGCGGCACCAAGCCAGCAGGGCGCGACGAAGGTCGTGATCGGCACGAGAGGAGGCATCGACTTGCTCGACTACATCGACGTGAAGGTCGAAGCACCCATGGCCGCCATGGAGTCGGCCCTGCGGAGCGCAGGATGAGCGCGATCGTCCGCTACGGCGGCATCGAGTTCTTCGGCGACTACTTCCACGGCCACGGGTTCCATATCGGCCCGGACGGCTTCTCCGGTTGGGATGACGGCGCGGCCATGCGGCGCGAGCGCATCGAGATCCCGAACGGACACGGCGAGTTCGACACCGAGGTGTTCCTCGGCGCGCGACGACCGCGCATCGAGGGATTCGTGGTCGCGACCTCGTTCGCAGAGCTCGACCTCATGCAGGGCCGCCTACTCGGCCTCGTCGGCCGTTCCGACCGGTTCACGGTCGTGCGTGGACCGAAGACCCTCTGGGCGGACGCGAAGGTCGAGCAGGACCCGGAGTTCAACGCGTCCGGGTTCCGGCCCGAGGCGGAGTTCAGCATCGACTGGGTGTGCCCGAACCCGCGGAAGTACGGCGACCGTCGCGATTTCGGCCCGGGCGAGACTGTCTCCGCATGGCACTACGGGAACACTCAGGCACCGCCTGAGCTGATCGTGACCGGCACGCTGCCATCCGGATACGCCCTCGCGTCACAGGGACGGCAGTACCTCGTCTCGCAGGCGCTCACCCCGGGGCAGACGCACCGCATCGACATGCGCACCGGACGCCTCTACCGCAACAACGTGCTCCAGATCGGCGCAGCCGATTACGCGGACCTCTGGACGATCCCGCCCGGGCGGGCCGTCCCGACGGTCTTCACTCCCGCGGCGGGTTCGGGTTCGCTCACCGTCCGCGTCAACGACACGTTCAAATGAGGAGGGCCACCAGATGGTCTGGTCGTACGCGATCCACGACACACAGTCGGGCGACTTTCTGTCGCTCGTGCAACCGTCGGCTGGCGCGTGGGGGCGCGGGTCGGTGCAGGAGCGCCGGCACGTGTTCCCGCTGCGCGGCGACGGCTTCAGCCGGACGCAGCGCCGGGACCTGTTCCGGCCGTGGCAGCGCACCTTCGTTCAGCGGGAAGACGGTGTCCCGGTCTACGCGGGCGTGCTGACCGATCTCGACTACGACCGCGACTCCGGGCTCCTCACGGTTTCGCACGTCGACCTCCGCAGGATCGCCTCGCTCCGGCACCTGTTCGGCGCCGGCTGGTACAGCCCGGCCGGCGAGGTCGTGTGCACCAACCTCTCCCTCCGAGGCATCGCCCGCCGGTTCCTCTACCTCGGGTTCGTCTACCCGTTCTCGTCCGCCTGGCCGTTGCCCGTGAACCTCCCCGCCGAGGAGACCGGGGCGATCACGCGCACGTTCTACCACTACGACGCGCAGACCATCGAGGAGCTCCTCTCCGACCTGCAGTCCGAAACCAACGGCCCCGATGTCGACCTGCAGCCGATCTACGACGGCGGCCGGCTCGAGTGGGATGCCCGCATCGGCGGCCCATACCTGTCGGGTCCGACGTTCGAGGTCCGCCTCGACGGCGATCTGCCCGCAACCGGAGTGAGCGTGCGGGACAGCGGCCAACGGCAGTCGACGGGCGTGTTCGTCCTCGGCCGCGGCACCGAGCAGGACATGCGCATCGGCTGGGCCGCGGTGCCAGAGTCCGTGGGCCTCTCGAAAGACGTCGTGATCGCGCACAAGGACATCGACGATGTCGCCCGGCTGACGTCGCTCGCGGGGGGCGAGCTCGCCGCGGTGCGGCAACCGTCCGTGCAATGGACGATGCGGGTGCGCAACTCCCAGGTCACCCTGACGACGCTCCGTATCGGGTCGAAGATCATCGCGCACTCCTCAGGCGATCCGTGGATCGCCGACGGGCCGACCACACATCGCGTCATCGGCTTCGACGGTGACCTGACGGACACGATCACCCTGACCTTGGAGGTCGAGTAATGCCAGCACGCGACCCGTTCGGCGTCATCGCGCTCCTGAAGGATGTCGTGCGCCGTGTGAAGCACCTCGAGGCAGGCGCGTTCGCAGGCTTCACGTCGATCACCCGCGGCTCCCTCCGCGTCGCGTCGAACGAGGGGCTGCTGGTGCAGGGCTCTGAGAAGGTCGAGGGGTGGCTGATCGTCACCGGCACGGAGCGTGTGACCGGCACGCTCGAGGTCCTCGGCATCCTCACCGGCACCGGCGAGATCATCTGGACAGGTCCGGCGAAGTTCTCGGGAGACTCCGAGATCGGTGGCACCCTCAAGGTCACCGGCGCGACCACCCTGCAGGGCCTCGTAACGCTCCTGAACGATCTGGTCGTCTCGGGCGCGGGCCGGATCAAGGTCGGCACCGCGATGACCCTCGACCCGTCCGACGCCGCCGGCGCGCTGGTGTTCAGCAGCGGAGCGAAGCTCCAGGCGGACAGTGGCGGCGCACGCCTGATCTCGGGCACCGGCCCGCGCGTCTACGCGTTCCCCACGTCGGCGGGCATCCAGTACAGCCCGACGCTCGCCGTCCAGGTGACCGCGTCCGCGGTCAACCTCGTGGGCCCGGTGGTCGCTGCGACCCTCCCGACCATCACTCGGGCATCGGCGAACAACGCGGTTGTCGGGACGGTGTGGGCGAACCCCACCACTGGGCAGCTATTCCGCGTTGTCTGACTCCGCGCTCTTCGCCGCACGCGCTGCAGACTCCTCGGGAGTCTCGATCGTCTCGGGGCAGTAGGAGTACTGGGCGCCACTGAGGATCGCCGACGTGTCCATGTAGTAGCCCGAAAGCGCAGGCTGCTCGCCCTCAACGAGACGGATGTCCTCCAGCGGAACCTCGCCCGCCGTCAGGATCTCGCAGGCCTCGTGACCAGCGGCGATGAGCTGCTCATCGGATGCGTCCGCGATGCCCGTGTCGGGCAGGAGCTCGTCGTGCACGTAGGTGAGGAAGGCTGCATCAGCGGCGCTCGGCTCGCGCTCGGCGGGGGTCTCCGCGACGAGCGGCTCGGACGTCTCTTCGACGGATGCCGGCTCGGTCGCCGCGATGCCCTCGGCGGGTGCGTCCTCGCCGCCGAGGGTCGTCGCGAGCACGGCGCCGCCGCCACCCACGGCCAGAAGCCCGGCGAGCACGACGGCCACGATCCCGGTCGTCTTCTTCTGCATCATTTCGCTTCCGTCCACTTCTGCTGTGCACGGATCACGCCGTGCTCGGTCATGTCGAGGATCGCCGCGATCTCCCGCCAGGTCATCTTCTCAGCACGGGCCGCGGCTACCGCCTGACCCCGCAGGTTCGGGAGTTCCTTCTGCAGGCGCGAGATCTCTTCGAGCTTGGCCCGCACCGCATCTGTACTCACCCCATGACTGTAACTCACTTACATAACTGAGTTCAATACCCGACCCTGATAGGAGCGCCCATGGCCGTCGTGACCGGGAGGCTGAACGACTTCCAGTTGATGCCGATGCCCGACCTCGTGCCGAGAATCCGATTCACCGCGTCGAGCGCGGTCGTCGATGCAGGCCGCATCCTCGTCACTGCACCGATCGAGGTCATCCCGGACGCAACCGGCGCGTTCACCGTGCAGCTCTCGCCGCTCGAGACTGCGCGCCCCGCCGCGTACTACGTGATCACCGTGCAGTGGCTCGACTCGGCCGGGCAGTTCATCGGCATGAACGAGATCCCCGGCCGCCTGTTCGTGCCCGTCGAGGGCGGCACGATCAGCGACCTGTTCGTCACCGAAGCCGGTGCGCCCGGGATGACGTGGATCGCGCTCACCCCGCCCCCGGTCGGCGGGCCGTTCACGTCGTGGCTCCGGATGGACCCGCTCCACACCGACGACTACTCCGCCGACATCGGCGACTACATGGAATGGAGCTGACCCATGGGTTGGACGAAGAGGGCGAACCTGCGCGGACCCCGCGGCCACGGCGTGAAGGACGCCCGCATCGACGACACCGGGCACCTCATCATCCAGCGCACCGACGCGCCCGCGCTGGACGCCGGCGAGGTCCGCGGTGCGCAGGGCCTCCCGGGGATGAACGCGGTACCCACCGACGCGGGCGTCGCGGGCTACATCGGCACCGCGGGCACCTCGCAGTCGAAGACCGCGGTCAAGGGCGTGATCCAGGACGCGATGGCGCCGGTCATGATCCTCGCGACCGACTACGGTGCCGTCGGCAACCCGGCGACCGACAACGGGCCCGCGATCCAAGCCGCGCTCGACGCCGCAGCCACCCTCGGCGGCGGCCGCGTCGTGCTGCCCCCGGGCGACTACGGTCTCGGCACCACGATCCGTCTCCGCGAGGGCGTCGCGTTCCACGGCTACGGGGCAACCCTCCACCGTCTCGCGGGCCTCGGCATGATGGCCGTGAACTGGGCCGCCGGCGACACGACCACGGGCGCCTACGACGGCCGCAGCGACATCGAGCTGGCGGGCATGACGTGGGACGGCCACGGCGACACCGTCACCGCGACCCTGAACACGGTGACGTTCGATCACTGCCGCAACATCACCGTCCGTGACGTTCGCTTCCTCCGGTCCCGCGGGTACCACGCGCTCGAGTTGAACTCCGTCGACGGGGCGCTCGTGGACAGCTGCCGGTTCGAGGGCTTCGTCGCCGTCGCGGGGCTCACCGAGAAGGAAGCGATTCAGATCGATTGCGCCATGACCGGCGCGGTCGACTCCGGCCTGACCGACGGCACGATGGCGCGCAACATCACGGTGCGGGACTGCACCTTCACCGGATGGGAGCTGCTGCCCGCGCACCAGGTCGCGGTCGGCTCGCACTCGCAGATCGGCGCCGGCTTCTACGACAACATCCGTGTGCGCGGCTGCACGATCGACGCGACGGCGCTCGGCGTGGCCGCGTTCTACTGGCGCGACTCGGTCATCGAGTCGTGCTCGATCCGCATCGGGGCCGGCGCGATCGGGGTCCGCTCCATCCAGGGTGTCGGTGTCACCGTCAACGCCGTCACCGTGCGCGGCACCGGCGCGACGCAGGGCATCTCGCACACGGCGAGCAGCGTCCGCGGGCGCACGATCGGCTGCACCGTCGAGGGCGTCAACGAGGGCTTCTACATCGGTGTCGGCTCGGACGGGTGCGTCGTCGAGTCCAGCACCAGCCGGAACACCATCTCGTACGGCATCAGCGTGAACGGTGCGAAGTCGACCCTCATCACCGGGTGCGTGATCATCGGCGCCGGCTACCAGGCCGGCGCGTTCGGTGCGATCCGTGTCTCGCAGGCCGGTGGCCCGACCGACCTCACCTCGATCATCGGGTGCAAGGCCGTCGCGCACGGCGCCGGCATCGAGGCGACCTACGGCGTCTCGGTCGCGGCTGGCACGCCCGGGACGTGGCTCTCCGGCAACGACTTCACCGCGCTGTCTGCTCCGTACGGCGGGCCGGTCCGCCGAAGCCCCGAGGTGTACGCCGGCGTCTCGTCGATCACCCCGTCGGCGCCGAACACGCCGACGTCGGTGAATGTCACACTCCCGCCGGGCATGTTCCAGACGGCCCCGTCGGTGACGGTCACGGCGGAGAGCTCGGTGCCGGGCACGCAGATCACCGGCGTCGGCGTCGTCGTGAACTCCACGACATCGTTCACGCTCTGGCTCACCCGCACGAACACCAACCTGAGCGGCGTCCTCTGGATCGCCGCGGAAAGAGGCTGACCATGGAGCCCACAGTCGAGCCCGCCGCGAACAAGACGGTCGCGTGCCCGAACCCGAACTGCTACTACCAGGCCGTCGACATCGAGGTCCCCGACAACGGGTTCCCGACGTTCTGCGGTGCGTGTGGCGCCCTGATCGATGACCCGACCGAACCGACGGAGGCATCATGAGCGCGTTGATCGCACCCTTCTCCAAGGACCACCTCGCGGACCCGTTCGGCGACTGGCCGCAGTGGCGGAAGGACATGGGCCTGGGCCCGCACCGCGGCGCCGACTGGAACGGTCTCGACCTCGGCACGCCGATCCCGGCGTCCGGGCCCGGGCGCGTCGTGTGGCGCACGAACATGACCGACGCGCAGGCCGAGAACACCGACCTCGGCCACCGCATCGTCATCGCGTACCCCGTCGACGGCGGCGAGATCCGCATCGGCTACAACCACCTTCTCCGCAACCCGACGCTCGCCGTGGGCGCCGACGTCGAGCTCGGCGAAATCGTCGGTCTGCTCGGCAACTCGGGCAGCGCGTCGACCGGCAAGCACTTGCACATGACCGCCTCGTGGCAGACCGGCAACCCCGGCACCGTCCAGGTGGTCGACCCGATCCAGTTCCTCACCTTCGGCTCCGTCCCCGCGGGCGGCGCCGGCCGACCGATCCAGAACGACACCAACAAGTCCGAGGAGGACGACATGACCCAGCTCATCACTGCCACGAAGGACAGCAAGGACAGCAAGATCAAGAAGGGGCAGACGTACGCGAACCCCCTCACCGGGCCGATCGTGCTGCTCTCGAATGCGGAACTCGAGGCGCACAAGTTCTTCGGCCGCCCGGTCGGCGAGTGGACCGGCGACGACCTTCGCGCCGTCATGAAGATCCGCGGACGCCGCCCCTTCGACGGCACCGGCAAGTCGGACTACACGCGCATCGAGTACTGACCGCCCCTCTCGCCCTGGGAGGGGGAACGGATGCCGGAATGGCTCACAAGCTGGCTGCAATCCGTCAACGTCTGGGATGCGGTGCTCGCCGTCGCAGGCGTGGCCGCGCTCGTCCAGTTCATCAGGAAGAAGGCGTGGCGCGGCCTCATCGCATTCGCGCGAGGGATCGTCCGCCTCGACCGCGTCATCGACACCGTGCTCCGCCTGCCGGAACAGATCGAGCAGATCCACCACGAGACGCACCACAACAACGGCGGCTCGATCAAGGACTCAACCGTCCGCACCGAGCAGAAGGTCGACCACCTCGTCACCCTCGTCGACCAGCTCATCGCCTGGCGCGACGAGCAGATCGTGTGGCGCGACGGGCACGAGGAGATGTCGACCGAGATCGTGTCCCGCGTGAAGCAGCTCGAGGACACGCAGCCGAAACGACCGAAGGAGTAGCCCATGGGCAAGCACGAGTATCTCGTCCCCGCGGACACGAAGCGCGCCGCCGCGCGAGGCTTCATCCGCACCGCATCCCAGTCGCTCGCCGCCGCGATCCCGACGTCGGCGATCGCGATCAGCCTGACCGGTGAGTTCTGGACCGGTGTCGCTCTCGGCGTCGGTGGCGCGATCGTGACCGCCGCCCTCGCTGGCGGTGCGTCTGCACTCTCGATCCTGTCGAAGGGCATCCCCGAGGACTACCAGCCCTCGAGCACGACGCCCTGACATCCTGCACGACGCGCGCCCCCGCTCATCCCTTCCGAGGGGTGGGCGGGGGCGTTTTGTCGTGCACCGGGTACCCCTGGAACGGGCGCGGCCCGTGCGAAACGACGAACGCGTGATGCACACGCTCGCACGTGCCGCGCAGCGTCGACCCGTACCCGATGAGCTCGCCGCGCAGCTCGGCCCGGTACCTGGGCTCGCCGTCGAGGCGCACGAGGCGGATCAGCCCATACTCGCGGTCCTCTGAGTCGAACATCCGCCACGTCCCGACCGGACCCTCGACGGTCGCGAAGAACGGATGCCAGCGCGGTTCGTCACGGGCCACAGGCTGCTCCTCTCGAGATGGGAGCGCGCCGGCCCGCGCGAATGTGCCAATGCAACAATACGTTGGCGGAATCGCCGTGGCCACGCGTACAGCGTCGAGACAGCGCGTGGGGCTACACTGAAGAAACAGTTGTGCATAAGCCTGTGGATAACTTGTTAGCGAACTGTGGAGGGGGCAGCATCATGACGACCGCGATCGACCTGGCGGGATACATCAAGTCGAGTCAGAACGTGCCAACCTATGACTCCATGCGCTTGCAGAAGTTGATCTACTTCGTTCAGGCGTGGCATCTCGCGTGGACAGGCCGCGAGATCTTCCCGGAGCCCTTCGAGGCGTGGCCGAATGGCCCGGTTGTTCGCAGTGTATTCCGCGACAACCGGTACGCACAGCTACCCGCCGAGGTCGAGCTCGATGAGGAAACGAAGGTCATCGTAGATGCGGTTCTCGATCACTACGCGTCGAAGCCGCTGAATACGCTGATTGCGCTTTCTCACGCCGACGCGCCGTGGATTGAGGCTCGCAAAGGCCTCGCTCCCACCGAGCGCTCGCAGAACACGCTCAGCACCAAAACGATGCTGGACTTCTACACCGCGAAGGCACTCGCCGACGAGGATGCGCCAAAGCGACGCGTGTGCGCGAAGGTAGCTGACCGCCGGATGGTTGCACAGACTGGTGCGCGAGTGGTCGATCGCTGGCGCGACGGTCTTGAGCTTCTTGCGCTGAAGTGACCTTTTTCCTCTCAGTCGAGGAAGTAATCGAGCTTCACGACGTTGTCTGCGTAGAGCCACTAATCGATCGAGGGAAGCTTGAGGGTGCTGTCGGGCGCCCTCAAGCTTCCTACGACGGTGTTTTCCTCCACCAGTCGATCTACTCGCAGGCCAGTGTGCTCATGCATGCGATCTGTGATGCGCACGCCTTCCTCGATGGGAACAAGCGAACGGCCTGGATTTCGACATTGACCTTCCTGTCGATCAACGGCGTGGAGATCGTCGATGTGGACCCAGTGACCATGTCTGACTACGTGAAGGAAGTCGCGGAGGGTGTCCATGACGAGCAGAGCACTGCCTTCTGGCTCGCTGCGCTCGACCCCGCCAACACGCGAGAGATCTAGCGGCCACCCGCGAGGTGTTGGATCACCGCGATCTTGCACGTCCTGCAGTACGGGATGCCTGCGAGCCCGGGCACGCACCTCGTGCCGCAGCTCGGGCAATCCGGCTCCGTCGCGAAGAGGGCGTCATCCATGGCCGGGAGTCTACGGGTTTGGCCCGTGCTCGATCGCGGCTTCGATGTCGTCGACGATGGCGTTGAGGTCGTCGACCTTCGTGCCGGCGTCCGCCGGCGCGTCCAGCACGTCGCTGTTGAGGCTGATGAGCGCCTGGCCGATCTCGTTGTTCGTCGCGAACCAGATGTCGAGTTCGGGCACGAGGTCCCCGATGGCCGTGATGCCCTGCGAGAGCTCGTCGGCGTCGACCGTGTCGTCCAAGCCGCGCGCCCACTCGATGCCCGAGTCGATGTCGGTGATGTCCGCTGCGGAGATCTCGACCACCGCGACATGCTCGGTCGGCTCGGCTTCCGGCGGCGCACCGGCCGCGCATCCGGCGAGGGCGAGCACGAGAACAACGATCGGAAGCAGCCTCTTCATGCTCGCGAGCCTATCGATGGCCTCGGCCGGCATCTGTCCCCCGTTCTGGACGCACCAGCACACACACAGATGCAAGTCCGACATCGAGAGCAAGGCAAAGCCGAGCCAGAAGCTCCGGTGTGACCGGCTCGAGCGCCGTCACGCCGAGCACGTCGAACAATGCCCTTCGATGTGGGATGCCCAGTGCGCGAGCTGCGCGATCTATGCCGACAAGGTTGAGGAGGATGGTGCTCAACAGGTTCAGTTCCTCGGGTAGGCAGCATCGCCTCGGGGTTGCCCCAGTGCGGGGCGTGACGTGCTGCGTCTCGGAGCAGCGTAGTTCATATGAACTACACCGAGCGCCACGGGTGCCCGCGCTGCCGCCCGAGGTAGCTTCGGCGACGTGCCAGCGAGGAGGAGCGAACCGCGGCCGCTGTCGGCGGCCACGGCGGTCATTCTCGACCGCGCGTTCTCCCAGTCCGGGCGCACTCAGGCGGACGTCGGTGCAGCCGCAGGCGTGTCGCAGTCCCAGCTCTCGAAGTACCTGCGCGGGACGCGGGCGCCGACGCTCGACGTGCTTGATGCGATCTGCGTTGCCCTTGGCCTCGATGTCTCTGCCGTGGTGCGTGAGGCCGACGAACGGCGGGCTCGGCAGTAGTCGTCGGTATTGCTCGCTAGATGACGACCAGGAGGCCGGCGAAGCCGACCGCGGCCATCGTGGCGACCGCGTACTCGGCCGTGGCCGCGCCGCGCTCGACGGCGAGCAGCGTTCGCACGCGTCGCAGCAGTCGCGGGCGCCGCCGGCTCGCGGGGGGCGCGACCCGGTCGTCGGATGCGCCCTCGGGGGCGCGATGGGGGGTGGTGGACATGGAGCGGTTCCTTCCGATGCGGCCGGCTCGCCGGCGGGTGGGTGGCACGTCGTGACGTCGTTCATGCGGCACCGCCGATGGTGCCCGTGACGACGGAGATGAGGAGCGGGGCGACGCCGAGCAGCACGAAGGCGGGGAGCACGCAGGCGCCGAGCGGCAGCATGAGTCGCACGCCGAGCGCAGCACCCCGCGTCGCCGCCTCGGTACGTGCGATGCGCCGCAGGCGGCGGGCCTCGGCGCGGAGCAGGTCGACGAGCGGCGCCCCTGCGCGTTCGGCCAGCGCGACCGTCTCGAGGACGGTGCCTCCGCTCGCCGCCCTGACGCCATGCGCCGAGAGCGCCGCGGCGACGCAGGCGCGCGCCCGGTCGACGGATGCCCCGCCGGCCATGGCGATCGCGAGGAGCTCGAGCTCGAGACCGGCGCCGTCGTCGAAGGCCGCGGCACGGGCGGCGAGCGACCGGCTCCATCGCTGCGCCACGAGGAGGAAGGCGATGCCGAGCACGAGGCAGATCAGCCCGATCGGGTTGCCGAGCAGCACGGTCGCGGTGTCGAATCCGAGTACCGAACCGAACACGAGCGCCACGAGGGGCAGCGCCAGCACCATGCGCGCACTCGCGGTGGGGCCGGCGAGCGAGGTTCGGATCTCACGACGCAGCTGCGCCTCGTCGCGCAGCGCGGAGCCGAGCTCGCGGAGGCTCGTCGTCAGCGGCGCACCCGATTCGCTGGCGACCGCCCAGGCCGCGGCGAGCACCGCCCATCCTCCGGCTCGCTCTCGGGCCGTTGCGGCGCTGCGTACGCCGGACGCAGCGCCCGTGCGGCTGCCATCCTTCGGCACCGGACGCGTCGCCTCATCGACGGCCGACGCGACCGACTCCCCGCGTTCGGCAGCGGATGCCGCGGCCGAGAGCACCGGCGATCCGCCTGCCTCCGACAGGTACCGCCACGCCGCCGCCGAGGGAACGCCCGCCGAGAGCAGCACGGCCAGGCGCTCGACGACCGCCGCGACCTCGTCGACCTCGGCCGCGTCATCCGCCCTCCGACGGAGGAACGGCACACGCTCGCGCACGCGTTCGACGAGGCGGGGCGCCGAGTCGGGCGGCAATGTGTTCACCGCCCTGCGTCGCACCGGGAGACCGCCGTCAGCGGGACCTCCAGCGTCGCCGTCGCGTCTGCCGATGGCACCGTCGCGTTCGCCCGCCATGGCTCCCCCGCTCACAGCGCCTCCCCCGGCTTCAGCGCCTCGACGCCGAGCGCATCGCCGTCGAGCCGGAGCAGGCCGATGCCCGCGAGTCGACGACGCCCGTCGACGCGCTCGAGGTGCACGACGAGGTCGAAGGCGCTCGCGGCCTGCCTGGCGACGGCGGCGGGCGACATGCCGGCGACGGAACCGAGTGCCTCGAGCCGGGCCGCGACGTCGGCCAGGGAGTTCGCGTGCAGGGTGCCGGCGCCGCCGTCGTGACCGGTGTTCAGCGCCGAGAGGAGCTCGCGCAGCTCGGAGCCGCGGCATTCGCCGACGACGAGGCGATCGGGCCGCATGCGCAACGCCTCGCGCAGCAGAGCGTCGAGCCCGATGCGACCCGTGCCCTCGATGTTCGCCTGCCTCGCCTCGAGGCTCGCCACGTGCGGATGCGCGATCTGCAGTTCGGCGACGTCTTCGATGACGACGATGCGCTCGTGGGCCGGCGCCTCGGCGAGCAGGGCGGCGAGCAGCGTCGTCTTGCCGGTGCCGCCTGCGCCCGTGACGAGCAGGTTCTTGCGTGACGTGACCGCCTCGCGAAGCACGTGCAGTTCGCCCTCGCTCATCGCACCGGCGCGGGCGAGCGACTCGAGCGTGAACCCGCCGGGCCGCGGGATGCGGATCGACAGCAGGGTTCCCTCGGCCGCGAGCGGCGGAAGCACCGCGTGAATGCGGATGCCTCGGCCGAGCCGCACGTCGACCGCGGGCGTCGCCTCGTCGATGTGCCGCCCTCCCCTGGCGATCAGTCGCACCGCGAGCGCGCGGACGGCCGCCTCATCGGCGACCCAGTCGGGCTGCCGCTCGGCGCCGTGCCCGCGATCGACCCAGAGCCCGGTCGCCCCGTTGACGAAGAGGTCGGTGACCGGCCCCGATGACGCGTACGGCGCCAGCGGGCCGAGCGCCTCGAAGTCGTGCGCCTCGAAGCCATGCGCCTCGAGGCCCGGTTCGTCGACGACTGCGCCGCTCTTCGGCGGCTCCACGAGCAACGGTGCGGCATGCGAGCGCGCGGCGGGCACCGGCGCCACGGGCGGCGACGCGACCTGGGGCCGGGGGTCGGGCGGCGCGAACGCCGACGGCGCAACCGGCCGCTGCGGCTCATGCCGGAGGGCCAGCCACGAGGGCGAGGCGACGAACGGTACGGACATGACGACGACGCTACGGACGGCGCACTGCCCGCGGCATCCGCACCGGGAATGCGAGCGAAGGAGCCCCGATCGCACGGCTGTGGAGGACGACTCGTCACGAGACCGGCTCCGGCGCATGCGCCCCATGCGCAACGCCGCGCGAGAACTCGTCGCAGCGGAGCGGAGCGCCGACCACGTCGGCCCTCCGCTCCGCCCCGCTCAGGCGATCGACCCGCGCACGCGCCGTCGACGCAGCACCAGCACTCCGCCGAGGAGGAGCAGCACGACCGCACCGGTCACTGCGGCGATCGGCGCCGCATACCCGGTCGACGCGAGGGACCCCGCCGGATAGACGTGCACGGTGACCGACACCGGCTCGAACCCGTCGGACTCGATCACGAGGGTGTGCGTGCCCGCCGTGAGATCCGCGGGGATGCGCACCTCGAACCGGACTCGCCCGTCGGCGTCGGCCGGCGGGATGCCGCCGACCGTGATCGGGTCGCTGTGCAGGGTCGCACGGACCTGCTGCGCAGGCCTCAGGCCCGACAACGCGACCGCGAGCGTTCCGCCCTGCTCGACCACACCCGTTCCGATGTCGATCTTCACCCAATCGGCTCCCGGATCGACGGGGGCCGTCGAGGTGCCGGCCGGCACCGTCACCGGAAGAGCCTCGGTCTCCGCCGTGCTGCCGTCGGAGAGCCTGGTCACCCTGAGCACCAGCACCACCTCGGTCGCCTCCGACGGCGGCACCACCGTGCCATCCGTGCCCACCACCTCAGGCGCATCACTCGACGAGATCGCCACCGAGAAGCCCTCGGGCACGACGGGCAACGCCAGCGACGTGGCATCCGGCAACGGCGACGTCAACGACGTGATCGTCGCCGCCACCTCGGCAGCCGTCCGCTCGACCGGATCCACCGGGTCGGTCGGGTCCGTCGGGTCGGTCGGGTCGGTCGACGTACGGGCCGGCACCGTCACGGCGAGGCCGTCGGTCTCGGCCGTGCTGCCGTCGGAGAGCCTGGTCACCGTGAGCACCAGCACCACCTCCGTCGCCTCCGACGGCGGCGCCACCGTGCCATCCGTGCCCACCACCTCAGGCGCATCACTCGACGAGATCGCCACCGAGAAGCCCTCGGGCACGACGGGCAACGCCAGCGACGTGGCATCCGGCAACGGCGACGTCAACGACGTGATCGTCGCCGCCACCTCGGCAGCCGTCGGGCCCGTCTCCTCGAGTTGCGCCAACCGCTGCTCCGCGGCGAGCAGCCGCTCGACGCTCGCAGCCGGAACCTCCTGCCGCTGGGCCTCGCTCAGCCCGTCGAAGGCCGCCCGTGCCGCCTGCACGACGACCCGGTCGCCGAGCGTGATCGCCGAGGCATCCGGCAGCGCGTCGAGCTGCGCCGTGACGAGCTGCACGGTCTCGTCGCCGTCGCCGCCCGGCACCGTGCCGTAGACGCGCAGTTCGTAGATCGAGTAGCCCCACTGGCCGCTCAGCTCCGTGCCCTGGACCCGGATGAACCGGGCGGGCACGGCGAGGTCGATCAGGTCGGTGCCGCCGTCGCCGGCCGTCTCGGTGAACACGTCGGTCCAGGCCTGCCCGTCCGGCGAGGTCTGCACACGGTAGCCGCGCGCGAACGAGTCCTCCCAGTCGATGGCGACGCGGTACACGTCGTACTCGGCCTGGAGGTCGACCTGGATCCAGTTGTCGGCGGACTGGCTCGCGCTCCAGCGGGTCGAGGCATCACCGTCGACCGCGGCCGCGGCGCCCTGCTGCGGGCTGGACTGCGATGAGGCCTCTGCCGGCTTGCCGAGCGCGAGGTTCGGCGGAGACTGGCCGTAGACCTCGAACTCGTAGAGCGAGTAGCCCCACTCGCCGCTCATCTCGGTGCCCTGCATCCGCACGTAGCGGCCCATGGCGCCGAGCGGCAGCACCTCGGTGCCGCCCTTCGCATCGGTGCGGGTCACCGCGTCGGTCCAGTGCTCGCCATCGGTCGACACCTGCAGACGGTAGCCCTTCGCGTACGAGGCCTCCCAGGCGAGGTCCACCTCGGTGAGCGCGTAGACATCGCCCAGGTCGACCTGGAGCCACTCGTCGGCCCCCTGGTTCGCCGCCCAGCGCGTCGACGGGTCGCCGTCGAACGCCTTGGCCGCGGCCTGGTCCGCGTTCGACTCCGATGACGCGGACGCCGTCTTGCCGAGGGCCAGATTGATGCGCGAGGCATCCTCGAACGTCAGCTCGACGGTCGCGGGCACCCCCTGCTCGAGCTGGAGCACGCGGGCGATCCCGCCGAGCGGCGACGGCCGCACCTCGACGTCGTCACTCGTGATCGACTCGATGCCCGCCCGCTGGATCAGCGTGAGGTCCTGGTCGATGCCGGAGGTGACCGTGACGGTCGCCGTGCGGGCGTCGGTGTCCCACGCGAGGTGGTCGATCGTGAGCTGTCCGCGCCCCAGCATGCCCGAGACCGAACCCTTCGCGAGCGACTTCGGCAGTGCCGGGAGCAACTCGAGGGTGCCCTCGTCGGTGGTCGCGAGCATCTCCATCATGATCGTCGGCACCGAGTTCACGACGTCGGTCGCGAACACCCCGTGATTGTTGTAATGCGAGGTCGAGAGGCTCGAGTAGTAGTAGTCGTCCTTGGCGAACCTGAGCAGCTTCGCGTTCACCGAGTCCGCGTTGTTGAGGTTCGCCGCGACGAGCGCGCTGTGCAGCAGACCGTGGCCGGCGTTCTCGTAATTGCCTCCGTCCTTCTTCTGCAGCGCCACCCGTGCGGCGTCGTAGAGCTCGCGGTCCTTCTCGGCCGTCACCTCGCGGTAGGGCCAGACCGGCATCTGCGCGCTCGAGTGCCGGTGCTGGTAGCTGTTCTTGTTCGCGAGGTCGGGCCAGGCCCACTCGGCGAGCGCACCGTCGTCGTTCACCAGGTAGGGCGGCAGGTTGTCGAGCAACTCCTGCCAGACCGGCACCCGGTCGGCGTCGCGGCCGAGCAGCGTGCTCGTCTCGATCAGCGTCTCGAGCGCGAACCTGGCGCCCGCGATGTCGTAGACCGAATTGACCGAGAGCGGCACGCCGCCCGCCGGACGGTTCTCCGGCGAGATCGACCCGGCGAAGATGTAATCGCCGTTCTCGTCCTTCTCCTGCAGGAAGTCCTCGTAGAAGTCGCCCATGTCGCGGATCAGCGGGTAGTACTCGTCCTCGAGGAACTGCTCGTCACCGCTCATCTGGTAGTGCTCCCAGAACGGGTAGAGCAGCCACGACTCACCGCCCGTGACGTACTGGTACGGGTAGTCGAAGTTGATGTTCGAGATGAGGCCCTCGCCGTTCGGCGTGTTGCCGCCCGTGAGCATGCCGCGCGTGCCGAGGAGCTTCTGCGCGTTGGTGCGGAAGTCCTCCTGCCATTCGTGGTTGATGTGGTAATAGCCCTCCATCACCTCGGGCAGGTTGCCGATGTTGCCGCCCGAGATCTGCAGGTTCAGGTTGGCGTCGAGGTGGTAGTAACCGTCCCAGCCCACGTTGCTGTCACCGGTCCAGTTGCCGAGCAGGTCGGGTGGCGCGGTCGCGCTGCTCGACCCGATGAGGTGGTACCGGCCCGAGTAGTAGAGCCGCTCGTACAGGGCAGGGTTCGGCGTGGCCGAGGTCTTCTGCTCGGCGAGGAGCTGCTCGTTCGACTTCGAGCGGTCGGCGTCCGAGGCGCCGAAGTCGATCGAGACGCGGTCGAACATCTCGCTGTGCTTCGCGACGTGACGCGCGCGCAGCGCGGCGTAGTCGTCGTCGATCGCGGCGAGCTCGTCCTGCAGTTCCTCGCGGTCCCATTCCTGCTCGGCGGGGACGCCGCCCTCGTAGGTGCCGTCGTACCGCTGCGTCTTCGAGAGCAGCAGCACGTACGAGGCATCCGTCACCGACACCTTGTCGCCGTCCATCGACTTCGTGCCGTCGGTGACGATGCGCGTGACGCCCTCGTAGCCCGCGTCATAGCGCCCGTTCGGGTACTTCACGCGGATGTCCAGGAAGTCGGTGTTCGAGTTGTCGGTCGCGGTGAGCCCCTTGTTGAGGAGGTTCATGCCCGGGTCGATCTCGAGGCCGAGCGTGACGTCGAGGGTCTGACCGTCGGGCGCGGGCAGGTACTGCACCGTGGCGTCGTCGGTCTGCGACACGAACGACTCCCGTTGCCAGTCGCCGAGGTCGTCGCTCCAGTCGACCGCGACGACGCCCGCCGAGTAGTCCGTCGATCGCACGTAGTTCGAGACCTCGCCCGTGTCGGGCAGCTCGATCGTCATCTTGTAGCCGGGGTGCTTGCTCCCCTCGCCGCCTCCGCGGTAGCCCTGCACGTCGGCCGCGAGCTGGTTCGCCTCCTGGTACTCGCCGTCGATCAGCAACTGCCGGATCTCGTCGATGTCCTCCTGGGGAACCGTGTTGAAGGTGCGGTGCGGCTGCGACTCGCTGCGGGCGAGGAAGAAGTCGCGGTCGTTGAAGACCACCGTCTCGTCGCGCGGGTCGCCGAAGACGATGATGCCGTCGTCGCCGTTGCCGGCGAGCAGGCCGTTCTCCCAGTCGTCGTAGGTCTTCGGATACGTCGTCGAGATCGCGCGGGTCGCGGGGTTGCCCGACGTCGTGAAGCTCTTCGCGAGCGCCGTGCCGTCACCGGTCGCGTCGAACGGGATGACGCGTGCCGTGTAGGTCGCGCCCGGCTCGAGTCCGTCGAGCACGATCGAGCGCGCATCGGCGCCGAGCGTCTCGACGAGCGTCGTGCCGAGCAGGACCTTGTAGCCCTGCACGCCGCCCGCGTCGGTCGCGGCGGGCCAGGCGATCGTCGCCGAGGCGTCGGTCACGTCGCCGATCGTGAGCTCCGCTCCCACGGGCCACGCGGGCGCCGCCTCGGCGGGCGCGACCTTGCCGTACACCTCGAACTCCCACAGCGACAGGCCCCACTGCGTCTTGGCCTCGACGCCCTGCACGCGCACGAAGCGCGCCTCCACGGGCTCCTCGAATGCGATCTCGTCGATGTGGTCGCCCGTCGGCTCCGCGTCGTCGTGGGCGTGCACGTCGGTCCACTCGGTGCCGTTCTGCGAGACCTGGACCGCGTACCTGGACGCGTAGGCGCCCTCCCAGTTCAGCACGACACGATCGAGGAGGTGCGCCTGGCCGAGGTCGACCTGGAGCCATTGCGCGTCACCTCCGTCGGAGCCCCAGCGCGTCGCGGCGTTGCCGTCGAACGCGCGGAACGCGGATCGGTCGTTCTGCGGCTGGCTGTTCGCCTCGCCGCTGCCGTCGTTCGACTGCGACGACGCGGTGTACGCCGACGGCGGCCGGTTCAACGCGACGTTGACCGGCACCTCGGGCTGGATCGGCGCGCCGTAGACCTCGAACTCGTAGAGCGAGTAACCGTACGCGGTCTGCTGCTGCACCCCCTGCATGCGGATGAACCGCGTCTGCTGACGGATCTGGACGGACTCCACGCCGCCGGCGCCGGTCGTCGTCGAGTGCACGTCGGTCCACTCCTCGCCGTCGTCGGAGATCTGCACCTTGTACGCCTTGGCGTACGCGGCCTCCCACGAGAAGACGGCGCGGGAGACGTCGTACCGGTCGCCGAGGTCGACCTGGATCCACGCGTTCTGGTCGTTGCTGTGGTCGCTCGACCACCGCGACGAGCCGTTGCCGTCGATCGCGTCGGCGGCGACGTAGCTGCCGTCCTCATAGGACGCGGTGGCGACCGCATCGGGGTTCAGCGCGAGGTTGACGGGCACGTCCGTCGGCGGGGCCGGCGGCGCGGGCACGGTCTGGCCGGCCGGCGGCCACAGGGTGTACGAGTTCGCACCGGCCGCAGCGTCGGCGAAGGGGCCCGCGATGAGGCTGTCGCCGTCGAAGGCCTCGCCGAAGAAGTCGGTGGTGACGTCGGCTGCGATCGACTCGTTCGCGAGCGGGATCGTGCCGACGCGCGCCTGGGTCACCGGCGTGTTGCCGCCGATGGCCGACGCGTCGAGGTCGAAGTCGAGCGTCATCTCGTCGCCGGTCGAGCCGACCTCGACGTTCGAGACGACGCCGGTCGCGTTGCCCTCCTTGACGTGGGTCTTGTTCGTCGCGTCGTTCGGCAGGTTCGAGCCCTGCACGAGGTTGTTGAACCAGAAGAACTTCTGCACCGCGTTGTTCGCGTTCGTCTCGTTCATGGTGCCCGGCTCGAAGTAGTAGTTCTCGCGCCCGCCGCCGTCGACGTTGATGTTGCCGTTGTCGATGAAGAGGTTGTTCGCGAAGACGACCCCGGTGGCGTCGAGCATGCGGATGTCGCTGTTGCCGATGAAGACGTTGTTGTCGACGAGGATCGGACCGTGCACGGCCTCGGCGTAGTAGCCCCATGGCGCGTTCATGACGATGTTGCCCGTGACGCGCACGTTCTGGTTGCCCCAGTCGGTCCAGATGCCGGCCGAGTTGCCGCCCTTCGAGTTCTTGATGTAGTTGCCCTTGATCAGGCCCTCGTTCATGTAGTGGACCTTGATCGGGGCCGTCTCGGCACCGCTGAACTCACCGCGGTAGTTGGTGTCCTCGATCCGGTTGTAGAGGATCTCCGAGTTCCAGGAGAACACTCCGGCGATGCCTGACTGGCCGGACTTGCCGATGTAGTTGTTGCGCACGATGTGCGAGCCGTAGGCGTCGGTGTCGCGGAAGTCGGTGCGCGTCTCGCCGGGGCGGTTGCCGGCCCATTCGTCGTTGCCGAGCCCGATGTCGATGCCGATCGTGCGGGCGTTCAGCACGGTGTTGTTCTGGATGATCCACTTGAGGCCGCCGTTGACGCCGATCGCGCCCGCCTGACGCCGGGAGGGGCTCGAGGGGAAGTCCGAATAGGTGTTCGCCGCATGCTTGACCGTGAGGCCGTCGATCGTGATGTACCCGAGGCCCCAGGCGTCGGGCGCGATGATCTGGCGGCGCACATTGATCTCGGCGAGCTTCGCATTGGGGTCCGCCCCGTCGAAGTTCGCGTAGATCGTCGTGCTGCCGCCGGCGACCTCGGCATACCAGGTGTTCGCCGCGCTCGTCACGGCGGCGAGCGACGGCTTCTGGTAGTAGGCCTGCTCGTCGAGGTAGACGTCGCCCGCGGAGTAGCCGGGGAAGGTGCCGCCGCCGCCGCCCTGCGGCTGGCCCTGCGCATAGGGATTCCAGTCGCCGAAGTACGTGTCGGGGAGTGTGACCTTCCACACGTCGCCCGACTGCGGCTCCCAGGTGTCGATCTCCTCGGAGCCCTTGATCACGACCTCGCCGTCGCCGGCGTTCGTGTACGTGATGCGATGGTCCTCGTCGGTGCCGCCACGCGCGGGCTTCACCCATTCGCGGTAGAGGCCGGCGTGCACCACGACGGTGTCGCCGGGCTGCGCCTCCTGCGCTGCGTGGTCGATCGTGCGGAACGGTTCGGACTCGCTGCCGGGGTTCACGTCGTCGCCGCTGGTGGCGACATGCAGGTCGCGGCCCGTGGGCTCCGCGGCGAACGCCGGCGGCGTCACGAGGGCGAGCACGAGCGAGGCGAGTGCCACCGTGCTCGCGAGGACGCCGCCGATGCGACGGGATGTGCGGGATGGGGTGCGGCGCTCGACCATCTGGTTCGGCCGCTCGGCGGGCGCGTGCGCGATCGGGCGCGTCCTGCTGCGATTCATGGGGCTCCCTTGCTCGAACGTGAATCGCCCATCAGCTTCTCGCGTGCAGACATCGGATGTCAACGTTAAAGATAACTAATTTATGATTAAAGCTTTGCGAGAGCGGCATGACGCGATCGGGAGCGGATGCCGCGGCGGATGTCGCGGGTCGATCGGCAGAGGCGGCGACCCTGCAGCATGAGCGCTCGACCGGATGCCTCGAGGGGAGCTCTCGGGCGAGGTCCCTCAGCCGCGCGGGGCCGGACCGTGCCCCGGCGCCACCGAGCTCTGCAGCACGAGTGTCGCCGCTCCGATCGCCGCCGAATCGCGCGGGTCGATGGCGAGCTCGACCGTGGTCGCGTGGATGGCCCGCGCGAACGCGCGCTCGTCGAGTCGCGCCTGCACGGCGCGGACGAAGATCGAGCCGGCCACCGCGAAGCCCGCCCCCGCGAGCACGATGCGGTCGACGTCGAACAGGTTCGCGAGCGTGACGGCGGCGAGGGCCAGCCGGTCGGCCGCGCGCTGGACCACCTGCGCCGCGTCGTCGTCGCCCGTGACGGCGGCGCGCGCGATGTGGTCGAAGAGGGCCGCGTCGCCGAGCGCCTCGATCTCCGCGGACAGCGCGCGGGGGCTCGCCCTCACCTGCTCGGCGACGGCGGCCGGGGAGGCGTATCGCTCGAGGCATCCGACGTTGCCGCAGAAGCAGTCGACGCCGCCGGGCTCGACCGTGACATGGCCGAGTTCGGCCGTGTTCGAGCTCGCACCGCGCACGAGCGAACCGCCGAGCACGACGCCGGCGCCGATGCCGCCGTCCATGTAGATCGTGGCGAACGCATCGGAGCGGGAGACGTTGCGACTCCAGAACTCGCCGACGGCGGCCAACGAGGCGTCGTTGTCGACGAACACGCGGGTGTCGAGTCGACCCGCGAGCTCATCGCGCAGGGCCACGCCCTCGAGGCCGGCGATGCGCGGCGGCAGGTAGACGCGCCCGGTCGTGATGTCGAGCGGACCGGGAACGGCGACGGCGAGGCCGACGACCTCGCCGGGTTCGAGCCCGACCGCCTCGACGAAGCGTCGGTAGAGCGCGGCGATGCGGTCGGCGATCGGCTCGGTGGGCGGTCCGTCGGTGGCGACCGCCTGGCGGGCGATGACCCCGCCGAGCGTGTCGGTCGCCACGCACGTGATCGCCGCGGGGCTGACGTGCATGCCGATGCCGTATGCGGCATGCGAGTCCAGCTCGAGCATGGATCGCGGCTTGCCCCGCGTCGACACCGCCGTGCCCGCCTCGCGGATGACGCCGTCGGCGATGAGCTTGCGCACGATGCCCGACACGGCGGGCTGGGTGAGACCGGTGAGCTCGGTCAGCTCGACCCTGCTGATGCGCCCGGCCGAGCGGATGAGGTCGACGATGAGTGCCCGGCTGCCCGGACCGGCCGCCTGTTCGCGACGCGCCATGCCGTCTCCCTCCGTCGTCCCAGTAGGTTAGTTCACCAGAACCGGGCGACGACGAGGTGGAGGTGCCGATGCGACACACGATCGGATTCGCGCTGGCCAAGCCCGCCGAGGTGCTCGGCGCCGAGCCGTACATGCACGAGCTCATCGCCGGCATCGAGCGGGTGCTCCTCCCCCGAGACGCGTCCCTGCTCCTGCGCATCGTGCCGAGCCCGTCGGGCGTGGCCGAGACGATCCGCCACTGGCATGCCGGCGGCCTCGTCGACGCCGTCATCCTCATGGACCTGGAGCCCGGCGACGCGGCGGTCGACCTGGTCGCCGAGCTCGGCATCCCGGCGGTGGTCAGCGGCGACCCCGACACGGCCGGCGGCCTCGCGACCGTGTGGTCCCAAGACGACGTGGTCATGGAGGCCGCGGTCGAGGCGATGCTCCGGCTCGGCCACACGCGCATCGCACACCTCACCGGGCCCGCACGCATGGCGCACACCCGCCTCCGGGTCGCGGCCTTCCAACGGGTCGCCGCCGGGTCAGAGGCCACGACCGTCGTCCTCGAGGGCGACTACACCGAGCGGAGCGGGCGCGATCTCGCGCGCACCCTGCTCGGCGACGGGCACCCGCCGACCGCGATCGTCGCCGACAACGACCTGATGGCCATCGGCGCACTGGCGGCGGCCCGCGAGCTCGACCTGGACGTGCCGACGCAGGTCTCGATCGTCGCGTGGGACGATTCGGCGCTGTGCCAGCTCTCCTCACCGCCGCTGTCGGCGATGAGCCACGACGTGCAGACGATCGGCGAGCTGATCGGCTCGCTCGCGCTCGAGGCGATCGAGGGTCGTGCGGCGCGAACCGTGCGCGCGCCGGCGGCGGAGTTCGTCGCCAGGGGGTCGACGGATGTCCCGCCCGAAGCGCCGGAGCGCGGCGGAGAATCTCCCGCCGAAACACCGCCGAGCGCCGGAGTCGCTTAAAGATAAATTATTTATCTAAGTCGTTGACATCCGACGTCTGGTCGGACATCCTGTTGGGGATTCGCTTTCGAGCAAAGGAGCCCCCATGAATCACAGCAAGACCAGAACCGCCGCGCTCATCGCGGCGGCGGCGGTCATCCCGAGCCTCATGCTCACCGGCTGCGCCGGCCAGAGCGCAGAGCCGTCCGCCGACTCGATCTCGGTCGTCACCCGCTGGGCGGCCGGCAGCGCAGAGGCCGAGATCCAGCAGCGCGTCTTCGACGCGTTCACCGAGGACACCGGCATCGAGGTCGAGTTCACCGACGGCCTCGAGGAGATCGACGACCAGGTCGAGACGGCCGTCGCGGCGGGCAAGTCGCCCGACCTCGTCATCGTCAACCTCTACGACAAGACCCTCGGCTGGCTCGACGCGGGCGTCACCGTGCCGCTCGACGACCAGCTCGAGGAGTGGGGCCTGGCCGACCGCCTCCAGGAGAGCGCGCTGACCGAGTGGCGGGTCGGCAGCGACCCCGCCGGCGAGCTGCAGGGCCTGCCGTACAGCGGCTTCAGCTGGCCGCTCTGGTACAACACCGACCTGCTCGAGAAGGCCGGCATCGATGAGATCCCCGCGACGACCGACGATCTCATCGCCGCGGCGGCAGCCCTCCGTGCGGCCGACGTGCCGCCGCTCATCGTGGGCGGCAACGACTGGTCGGGCCAGAAGCTCTTCTACCAGATCATCCAGTCCTACGCCGATGCCGACACCACCAAGCAGGTCATGAGCGAGGGCGGCTACTGCGATGCCGGCGACATCGTGAAGGGCATCGAGCTGTTCACCGAGCTTCGCGACGCCGGCGTCTTCGTCGACGACGTCGCGGGCTACACCGCCGACGACATGTACGCCACGTACTTCGCCGGCGAGGCCGCCGCAATGCCCGCCGGTTCGTGGGCGTTCGCGCCGGCGCTCGAGTCCGGCACCGGCATCGAGGGGTCGACGACGGTCGGCGGCCTCGCGGTTCCGTCCGACGGCACGTTCGGCGCTCCGACCGCCTTCCAGGGCTTCACGGGCGTCGGGTTCATGGTCACGAAGCAGGGCGCATCCGACGAGCGCGCCGACCTCGTGCGCCAGCTGATCGAGGCGTTCTACACCGATGACGCGGTCGCCGACTTCGTCGAGAACGGCAACAACGTCACCCCCGTGATCGGCGACTTCGCCGGCCAGGCCCAGAACCCGCTGCTGAAGCAGGCGCTCGCCCTCGGCGACTCGGTCGACTACGCCGTGCTCCCCGACGTCTGGATCGGCGCCTCCTCCGACCCGCTCATCCAGGTCATCACGAAGGCGTTCGGCGGCGGCGACGCGCAGGAGATCTGCGCCGGCCTCGACCAGGCGACCCTCTAGCACCAATCAGTGACCGCGGCGTGCGGGGTCGGTGCCGTCCGACCCCGCCCGCCGTGAAAGGACTTCCGTGATCGAGACACCCGTGCGCACCGGACCCCCTGCCGGTGCAGCCGCCCCCAGCCCCACCCCTCCGCCGCGACGCCGCGGCGGAGGCCTCCGCCGTGAGCGACGACTGCTCTGGCTCACCGCGCCGTCCATGGCGTGGTTCCTCTTCTTCACCGTCGGCCCGCTCGCCGGCATGTTCGTCATCGCGTTCCTCGACTGGCGCGGCCTGCTCTACGAGGCGTCGTTCACCGGACTCGGCAACTTCGAGCGCGTCTTCACCGACCCGACCTTCTTCGAGGCGCTCCGCAACAGCGCCGTGCAGGTCGCCGTGGCGATCCCCCTGATGATGCCGTTGGCGTTCCTGCTCGGCTACTTCCTGAACTCGAAGCCGCGCGGCCATCGCCTGCTCAGCGTGCTGTTCTTCACGCCTGGTCTCATCTCGATCTCGATCAAGGCGATGATGTTCTACGGCGTGCTGTCCCCCACGGGCGGCCTCAACGGACTGCTCGACGCCATCGGCCTCGACGCGCTGACGACCGCGTGGCTCGCGAACCCCGGCACGGCGCTCGCATCCATCATCTTCATCGACCTGTGGTCGGGCGTGGGGTGGACGGCCGTGCTCTTCGCGGCGCGGCTCGCGAGTCTGCCCACCGAGGTCCTCGAGGCCGCCGACCTCGACGGCGCGGGTCGCACCCGCAAGATCTGGCAGATCGCGTTCCCCATGGTCAAGGACTACTTCGCCACCCTCACGATGCTGCAGTTCCTCTGGACGCTGTTCACCTCGGCGGCGCTGATCCTGCTGCTGACCAAGGGCGGTCCGGGCACGTCGAGCACGACCCTCTCGTACCTCGTCTACGCGAAGGCGTTCTCGCAGCGCGACCTCGGCTACAGCCAGGCGGTCGGCATCATCCTCCTCGTCCTCGGCATCCTCGGCATGCTGCTCATCCGCCGCGTGCTGCGCACCAAGATCTGAACGGACCGGTCATGACCGCTTCTTCCCTCTCCCCGGCCCGGGCTACGTCGGCCCCGCGGCGCCGACGCCGGCTGCCGGCGCCCACGAGCATGGGCCCGTTCGCCACCGTGCTCGCGTGGCTCTACGCCCTGATCCTCGCGATTCCCCTCTACTACCTCGTGGTGAGCTCGCTGAAGAACAACGTGGCGATCTTCACCGATCCGTTCGGACTGCCCACGACCCTGTTCTGGGAGAACTTCTCGCAGGCCTGGGAGCGCGCCGCCCTGGGCACCGCGCTCTGGAACTCCGTCATGGTCTCGGGCGTGGCCGTCATCCTGACCCTCGCGCTCGCCGTTCCCGCGGCCTACGCGCTGGCCCGCAGCGACGGCCGTATCGCCCGCCTCGTCACCGGCACGTTCTCGGCCGGGTTCCTGATCCCGCCGTTCGCGGCGCTCATCCCGACCGTCATCCTCGCCATCCAGATGGGCCTGTTCTACACGCGCGAGTTCCAGATGCTGTTCCTGCCGGCGAGCGCGCTGCCGTTGTCGGTACTGCTGCTCACGCAGTTCATGAAGACCGTGCCGCACGAACTCGTCGAGGCCGCCGCGATCGACGGCGCAGGCCAGTGGTCCATCCTGCGCCGCATCTTCATCCCGCTGAGCATGCCGGGCATCGTCAGCGTCACGATCCTGCAGGTGCTGACCTTCTGGAACGAGTACCTCTTCTCGCTCACCATCACGGGCACCGCCCCCGACATCCGGACCGTGCAGGTCGCCCTGCCGACGCTCGTGTCCGACTCCACGCGCTTCGGCGTGCTCGCCGCCGGAACGGTGATCACGCTGCTGCCGGTGTACCTCGCGTACGCCGTGCTGCAGAAGCGCATGCAGGAGGCACTCACCGCAGGAGCTCTGAAGGGATGACCCGCACCAGCATGACCGAACCACTCGTCTCCGAGGCATCCGTCTCCGGCCCGTCCGTCACCGAGGCATCGGGTGTCGGGGCCTCGCCGTTGCGATCGCCGAGCGTCGAACGCGTCGACCTCGCAGGAGAATGGATGCTGCGCCGCGTCGACGGCCCGTCCGTGTCGTCCGCCCCCGTGCCGCCCGCACTGCCCGACGCGATTCCGGCCGTCGTGCCGGGGCAGGTGCACCTCGACCTGCTGCGTGCCGGGCTCCTCGAGGATCCCGACGTCGGGTACGGCGAACTCGCCCAGACCTGGGTCGGCCACGCGACGTGGGAGTACCGCCGCGAGGTCGACTGGGCGCCTGTGGCCGGCGATCGCACCGAGCTCGTCGCCGACGGGCTCGACACCTTCGCGGAGGTGCGCGTGAACGGCGAGCTCGTGGGTCGCACCGCCGATCAGCATCTCTCGCATCGGTTCCGCGTCGACGAGGTGCTTCGCCCCGGCACGAACACGATCTCGGTCCGCTTCGACTCGGCCTGGGCGCACGCCGTCGCCGACGAACACGCACGCGGCCCGCTTCCGAGCCCGTACGACGAGCCCTACCCCCACGTGCGCAAGTCGGCGTGCAACTTCGGCTGGGACTGGGGTCCCCACCACGTGACGGCGGGCATCTGGCAGCCGATCAGGCTGGAGCGCTTCCGCGCGCGGATCGCCGGCGTGCGCCCCCTCGTGCAGGTCGCCGACGACCTGGGCTCGGCCACGGTGCGGGTCGTCGTGCGCACCGAGCTCGACGCCCGCGGATCCGCCGACGCGATCGAGGCGGTGCTCCGCGACGACGCCGGTCGCGAGGTCGCGTCCGCGCGCGTGCCGACGACGATCGGCCTCGCCGGCGATCCGGCCGGAGCGGTCGATCCGAGCGCCATGGAGCAGTCCCTGGAGCTCGAGGTCGCCGATCCCGAGCTGTGGTGGCCCGTCGGTCTGGGCTCGCAGGCGCGCTATGCGCTGGAGGTGCGGCTGCTGCGCGACGCCGACGGCGATCCGGGTGCCGAGCCGCTCGACCGTTGGGAGCGGCGCATCGGAATCCGCTCGGTGTCCGTCGACGACCGTCCCGGGCGGTGGGCACTGGTCGTGAACGGCAGGCGTGTGCGCATCCGCGGGTACAACTGGATCCCCGACGACCCGTTCGACGCCGACGTCACCGACGCACGGCTCGACGCACGGCTCGACCAAGCGGTGGCGGGCAACGCCAACCTGCTTCGGGTCTGGGGCGGCGGCGTCTTCGCGAGCGAGGCGTTCCTCGACGGATGCGACGAGCGCGGCCTGCTCGTCTGGCAGGACTTCCTCTTCGCCTGCGCCGTGTACCGCGAGGACGCGGACATCGCCGCGCTCGTGCGCCGCGAGGCCGAGCAGGCGGTCGAACGGCTGTCGAGTCATCCGAGCGTCGCAATCTGGTGCGGCGGCAACGAATCGGTCATGGGCTGGCACGGCTGGGGCTGGACCGGCATCATCGGCGACGATGCCTGGGGCGCCGGGTACTACACCCGACTGCTGCCCGAGATCGTCGCCGCCCTCGACCCCACCCGCCCGTATGTGCCGAACAGCCCGTGGGGCGGATCGCTCGACGCGGAACCGAACGACCCCGATCGCGGGCCGTCGCACCTCTGGGACGAGTGGAACGACATCGACTACGCCGGATACCGCAGGCACGATCCGGTCTTCGTCTCGGAGATGGGCTGGTGCGGTGCGCCCGCCTGGACGACGCTCCGCCGCGCGGTACCCGACGGCGAGCTCATGCCCGAGAATCCGCAGGTGGCCCACCACATGCGCGCGATCGGCGGCATGCACAAGCTCGCACGAGGACTGCAGCCGCACCTGCCGACACCCACGACGCCCGAGGCCTGGCATTTCGCGACGCAGCTGCTGCAGGCGCGCGCCGTCTCGGCGGGCGTCGAATGGCTGCGCACCCGCGAACGCTGTTCGGGCGTCGTGGTGTGGCAGCTGAACGACTGCTGGCCGGTGCTCAGCTGGTCTGCGGTCGACGGCGACGGGGTCGAGAAGCCGCTCTGGTACGCGCTGCGCCGTTCCTTCGCCGACGTGCTCGTCACCGTGCAGCCCGTCGACCCCGGCGGCACGCTGGATCCGACCGGCCCGCTCGGCCTCGAGCTCGTCGTGGTCGACGACGGACCCGACGACACGGTCGTGCCCGTACGGGTGCGCCGCGTGGGCCTCGACGGCTCGACGAGGGCCGAAGCCGGGTTCGACGTCCGCGTCGCGGCCGATTCCATGACCAGGGTCCGCCTCGACCCGTCGCTCGGCATGCCGGTGGATCCGACCGACGAGCTGGTGATCGTGGATGCGCCGTCCGGCCGCGCCGTGTGGACGCACCGACCCGATCGCCGGCTGGACCTGCCGGAGGCGGTCTACGAACTCGGGGTGCGGCTCGACGCCGGCGACGTGGTCGTCGACGTGACCGCCGTCACGCTGCTGCGCGACATCGCACTGCTGGCCGACCTGTTGGGCGAGCACGTCGGCGTCGCGCCGGCGCAGCTGGGCGTCGACCGCATGCTCGAGACCCTGCTGCCCGGCGAACGGTGCACCTTCCGCGTCAGCCGGCGCGACGGGCTCCCGATCGAGACCGCACCGTCGACCGGCGCGGTGCGCGCGGCGTTCCGCACCGCCAACGGCCTGGTGCACTGAGACGCGGACGACGACGGGCGGGACGGCGGCGAGCGCCGACCCGCCCGTCGTCGTGCGCGCGGAAACGCCGCAGCTGAACGAGCCGGGCGCACGACACGCCGGGCCGCCGTGCGGGCCTGCGCTGGGGCCGGGCCGCCCTGCGGGCCTGCGCTGGGGCCGGATGCGCTCGGCACGAGGCATCCGCTCACCCGCAGAAATGGAAAGAGCCTCCCCCACGTCGTTGTGGAGGAGGACTCGTTTCTTTCAGCGCCGTTCGCGAACGGCACCCCTTAACGAAAGGGGGCGGCACCCATTGGGGGGAACAGGTGCCGCCTCGGCAGCACAAGGATTGGGGGGAATCGCGAGTGCTGCAGGCCACGAAACGATGTTCGGGCGGTACTCAGCATACGGCCTAACGATGTCTACGCAAGTACTTTTTGTCCTCATTTGTGCGGACACACAGATTTCTCTGCGCAAAGGCACAGTAACGGTCGATTATCCGCAATGGAAGGGTTTCGCGCACCGTGTCCACGACACCGGGCGAAACCCCTCTCGAGCGCGAGGTAGGGTGCTTCTTGGGGCAGGCGACCCACCGATGATCCATATCGCGAAGGAGCGACTGAAGAACCATGACCGTTCAGATCGATCACGCGCTCGAGGAGATCAGGCGATTCCGCCCGAGCCCCGAGTTCGCCGCCAACGCCGTCGCCGACGCCGGCCTCGCCGAGGCCGCACAGGCCGACCGGCTCGGCTTCTGGGCCGACCAGTCCCGAGAGCTCCTCCAATGGGAGAAGCCGTTCACCAAGACCCTCGACTGGTCGAACCCTCCCTTCGCGAAGTGGTTCGACGACGGCGAGCTCAACGTCGCCGTCAACTGCCTCGACCGGCACGTCGAAGCCGGCAACGGCGACCGCGTCGCCCTGCACTGGGTCGGCGAGCCCGGCGACTCCCGCGACATCACCTACGCCGAGCTGACCGACGAGGTCAAGCGGGCCGCGAACGTGCTGACCGACCTCGGGGTCGGCTCGGGCGATCGCGTCGCCATCTACCTGCCGATGATCCCCGAGGCCGTCGTCTCGATGCTGGCCGTCGCCCGCATCGGCGCGATCCACTCGGTCGTCTTCGGCGGGTTCAGCGCCGACAGCCTCGCGTCGCGCATCGACGACGCCGAGGCATCCCTCGTCATCACGGCCGACGGCGGGTACCGCAAGGGCAAGGTCTTCCCGCTGAAGCCCGTCGTCGACGAGGCGATCTCGAAGTCGGTGTCCGGCTCCGTCAAGAACGTGCTGGTCGTGCGCCGCGGCGAGAACGAGGTCGCCTGGAACGACCGCGACCTCTGGTGGCACGACACCGTCGGCACCGCGTCGAACGAACACGAGGCCGCGAGCTTCGAGGCCGAGCACCCGCTGTTCATCCTCTACACCTCCGGCACCACCGGCAAGCCCAAGGGCATCCTGCACACGAGCGGCGGATACCTCACCCAGGCCGCCTTCACGCACAGGAACGTGTTCGACCTGCACCCCGAGACCGACGTCTACTGGTGCACGGCCGACATCGGCTGGATCACGGGGCATTCCTACGTCGTCTACGGCCCGCTCGCGAACGGCGCCACGCAGGTGCTCTACGAGGGCACGCCCGACACGCCGCACCCCGGTCGCTGGTGGGAGATCATCGAGAAGTACAAGGTCTCGATCTTCTACACGGCGCCCACGGCCATCCGCTCGTTCATGAAGGCCGGTCGCCACATCCCGCAGGCGTTCAACCTGCGCTCGCTGCGCCTGCTGGGCTCGGTCGGCGAACCGATCAACCCCGAGGCCTGGATCTGGTACCGCCACGTCATCGGCGGCGGCTCGATCCCCGTGGTCGACACCTGGTGGCAGACCGAGACCGGCGCGATCATGATCTCGGCGCTGCCGGGCATCACCGACCTCAAGCCGGGCAGCGCGCAGGTCGCGATCCCGGGCATCTCGATCGACATCCTGAGCGACGACGGCACGCCCGTCGAGGGCGAGGGCGGCGGCCTGCTCGTCGTCACCGAGCCGTGGCCGTCGATGCTGCGCGGCATCTGGGGCGACCCCGAGCGCTTCAAGGAGACCTACTGGGAGAAGTTCGGCGACAAGTACTTCGCCGGCGACGGCGCCCGTCGTGATGAAGACGGCGACATCTGGCTGCTCGGCCGGGTCGACGACGTCATGAACGTCTCGGGTCACCGCCTCTCGACCGCCGAGATCGAGTCTTCGCTCGTCGCCCACCCCTGGACCGCCGAGGCCGCCGTCGTCGGCGCCGCCGACGAGACCACGGGCCAGGCGGTCGTCGCGTTCGTGATCCTCAAGGCCAGCCAGGCCGAGCGGGTCACCGATCTCGCGGCCGCGAGCGACGAACTGCGCAAGCACGTCGCGACCCAGATCGGCGCCATCGCGCGCCCCCGCCAGGTGTTCATCGTGAACGAGCTGCCGAAGACGCGCTCGGGCAAGATCATGCGGCGACTGCTGCGCGACCTCGCCGAGGGCCGCGACATCGGCGACACCACCACGCTCGCCGACACGTCGATCATGCAGACGATCAGCGCGCAGGTGAAGTAGCAGCGCACACCACGAACGTCGGATGCCGCGGCCGGGAGCCTTCCCGTCGCGGCATCCGTCGTTCAGCCGGGGTCCGACGGCCCGCTCCGAACTGGTGTCCGCGGCGAGCCTTTCGCCACGAGCGCGGGGGCCTCGCCTCGGAACTCGCGGTACTTCGCTACTCCGGTACTCCGGTACCGGAATCCAGGACGGAACCCACCTCAGGCGAGACCGTGCGCTGCCGGCGCCTCAGCCGGGTGCGCCCCCGAGGAGCGCCCGAGCCTCGACCCCGAGGTCGGGGTGGTCGACGAAAATCCCGTCGACGCCGGTCGCGAGCACGGCGCCGAATGCGCCGATCCAGTCGCCCCAGGCCGCCTTGCCCTTGCCACGCCGGTACGACGCGGGGAGGAAGCGGTTCTCGGGCCGGAGCGTCCACGTGAAGACCCGGAGACCGGCGTCGTGGGCGGCCGCGACCAGCGTGGCCCCCGCGAGCGGCGCGCCCGGCACGGCAGCCGCGTCGAGCAGGCGTCCCACGCCGACGCTCACGCCGTCGAACCGCCCGATGAGCGACCGCAGCCCGGCTTCGGTCACGAACGAGTCGTACGACGGCGCCGCCGAGCCGGCAGCACGCACGAGGTCGGCGGGCGCACCCGCACCCTCGACGAGCAGCACTCGAGAGCCGCGGATGCCTCTGGCCGCGAGTTCGTCGAGCACCGTGGGTTCGAACGCCTCCATGATGAGCCGGTCGCCGCCGTCGCCCCAGCCTGCGGCGTCGAGCTCGGCCGCGAACAACTCGTCGAGCGGCAGCCCGATGCCGGCGAAGTACGACGCGTGCTTGAACTCGGCGACCATGCGAAGCATCCGCCCGCCGTCGTCGGCGGCCCGGTCGATGATCTCGAAGAGGTCCCGTAACCGGATCACCGGGTAGCGGCCGTCGAAGCTCGCGCTCGCGTGCCGCAGGGCCCCGAGTCGCTCTCTCGCGCGCAGCGTCGAGAGCTCGGCCCAGGTGAAGTCCTCGGTGAACCAGCCGGTAAGGGAGGTGCCGTCGATCTCGCGCGTGGTGCGACGCCCGGCGAACTCCGGTCGGGACGAGACATCCGTCGTGCCGGAGATCTCGTTCTCGTGACGCAGCACGAGCACGCCGTCGCGCGTGGCGACGAGGTCGGGCTCGACCGCATCGGCACCGAGCGCGAAGGCCAGTTCATACGCCGACCTGGTGTGCTCGGGGCGGTAGCCGGAGGCGCCTCGGTGTCCGATGACGAGCGGATTCGGCAGGGATTCGTCCGTCATGCGCCTCAGCGTAACCGCCGCGACCGGCATCGACCGTGGAAATCCGCGTGAACTCACGGCATCGTCACGGAATTCACCGGATAGATTGGATGTTGCACCGGATATCGCATCCGTCCCCTTCCCCCGCACCGACGACAGCCGAAAGCAGAGGAACATCATGGCTCTCGACAATCCCGCCTTCTCGCGGAACTCCGCATTCTCTTCGCAGGGAGCCCAGGCCGTTGCGCAGAACGTCTCCGCGCAAGAGCTGCAGGAGATGTACAACCAGCCCGCGACGCTGCCCGACCGCGAGGTCATGACGGTCGAGAACACCATCTCCAAGACGGTCGGCGCCTTCGCCGTGCTGCTCGTCGGTGCCGCCATCGGCTGGGTCCTCACCCCGGCCATGCCCGCGCTGTTCTGGATCGCCTCGATCGTCGGCTTCGTGCTCGCGCTGGTGAACATCTTCAAGAAGGAGCCGTCGCCGGCCCTCATCCTCGCGTACGCGGGCGCGCAGGGCATCTTCATCGGCGGCATCTCGCAGATCTACGAGGGCATGTACTCGGGCATCGTGGCCCAAGCCGTCATCGGCACCCTCGTCGTGTTCGGCGTGACGCTCGCGCTCTTCGCGAGCGGCAAGATCCGCGCCTCGAAGAAGGCGACCAAGGTCTTCCTCATCGCGATGGTCGGATACCTCGTCTTCTCGGTCATCAACATGATCCTCATGTGGACCGGCGTCAACAACGACCCGTGGGGCCTGCGCGGCACAGACATCTTCGGCATCCCGCTCGGCCTCGTCATCGGCGTGCTCGTCATCATCATGGCTGCCTACTCGCTCGTGCTCGACTTCGACCTCATCCAGCAGGGGGTGCGCAACCGCGCCCCCAAGAAGTACGGCTGGACCGGAGCCTTCGGCATCATGGTCACCGTCATCTGGCTCTACCTCGAGATCCTCCGCTTCATCGCGATCGCGCGCGACTAGCGCTGACGCTCAGCACGTTCTCGAACGAACGGGGTCGCCTTCGGGCGGCCCCGTTCGTCGCGTCGGTGACGATGAACACCAGAGGGGCGGATGCCGCGGCCACGCGACATCCGCCCTCAGTCGTTGGTGAGCGGCCGCCGTCAGAACCCGAGCGAGGCGAGCGAGCCGCGGATCGCCTCGGCCGAGGTCGCGAGCAGCTTCGCCTCGTCGTCGGACATCGGAGCCTCGGCGATCGGGAACGCGCCCTCGCCGCCGACGATGCTCGGCAGCGAGAGGGCGATGCCGTCGAGCCCGCGGATGCCGCTGAGCACGGTGCTGACGGGCAGCACGGCGCGCTCGTCGTGCACGACCGCCTCGACGATGCGGGCTCCGGCGAGCCCGATCGCGTAGTTCGTCGCCCCCTTGCCCTTGATGACCTTGTAGGCCGCGTTGCGCACCTCGTCGGCGATCTCGTCGAGCTCGGGCAGGGTGAACGGCTCACCGCCGCGCCAGTCGAGGATCGGCACGGGGCCGATGCCCGCCTGCGACCAGAGCGGGAACTCGGTGTCGCCGTGCTCTCCGACGATGGCCGCGTGCACGCTCGACGTCGAGACGCCCGCGCGCTCGGCGAGCAGCCATCGTAGGCGCGAGGTGTCGAGCACGGTGCCCGAGCCGAAGATGCGGTTGGCCGGCAGGCCGGAGATGCGCTGCGCCGCGACCGTCATGACGTCGACCGGGTTCGTGACGAGCACGTAGATCGCGTCGGGCGCGCGCTCGAGCAGGGTCGGCAGCAGGCTCTCGAGGATGCGCACGTTCGTGCCCGCGAGGTCGAGCCGCGTCTGGCCGGGTTGCTGCTTCGCACCGGCCGTGATGACCACGACATGCGAGCCCTCGACGACGGCCAGGTCGGCGCCGCCGCTCACGCTCGCGCCCGTGAACTGGGTGCCGTGCGCGAGGTCGAGCACCTCGGCCTCGACCTTCTCACGGGCGATGTCGTAGAGCGCGACCTCGCTCGCGGCTCCCCTGATGAGCGTGGCGTAGGCGAGGCTCGTGCCCACGCTCCCGGCTCCGACGACGGTGACCTTGGCATTCTCGACGACATTCACCCTGCCCATCCTGCCGTGGACCGGGGCAGTTGTCAGGAGCCCGCGTCGGAATGCCGGATGAACGACGAACGGCCACCCGAAGGCGGCCGTTCGAGTCGCGTCAGCGCGCGATCACTCCCACTCGATGGTTCCCGGCGGCTTCGACGTGACGTCGAGCACGACGCGGTTGACCTCGGCCACCTCGTTGGTGATGCGGTTCGAGATCTTGGCGAGCACGTCGTAGGGCAGGCGGGTCCAGTCGGCGGTCATCGCGTCTTCGGAGCTCACCGGTCGCAGCACGATGGGGTGGCCGTAGGTGCGACCGTCGCCCTGCACGCCCACCGAGCGCACGTCGGCGAGGAGCACGACCGGGCACTGCCAGATCTGCTGGTCGAGGCCGGCGGCGCTCAGCTCTTCGCGCGCGATGGCGTCGGCCTCGCGGAGCAGAGCGAGACGATCACGGGTGACCTCGCCCACGATGCGGATTCCAAGGCCCGGCCCCGGAAACGGCTGCCGGCCCACGATCTCTTCGGGCAGGCCGAGTTCGCGGCCGATGGCGCGCACCTCGTCCTTGAAGAGGGTGCGCAGCGGCTCCACGAGCTCGAACTGCAGGTCTTCGGGAAGGCCGCCCACGTTGTGGTGGCTCTTGATGTTGGCCGTGCCGGTGCCGCCGCCCGACTCGACGACGTCGGGGTAGAGCGTGCCCTGCACGAGGAATTTGATCGGCTCGCCGTCGGACTCGGCCTCGGCGACGAGGTCGCGCTCGGCGGCCTCGAACGCGCGGATGAACTCGCGCCCGATGATCTTGCGCTTGGTCTCGGGGTCGCTGACGCCGGCGAGCGCGTCGAGGAAGGTGTCGGCCGCGTCGACCGTGACGAGGCGGATGCCGGTCGCGGCGACGTAGTCGACCTCGACCTGGCGGCGCTCGTCCTTGCGGAGCAGTCCGTGGTCGACGAACACGCAGACGAGCTGGTCGCCGACGGCCTCGTGCACGATCGCTGCCGCGACGGCGGAGTCGACGCCGCCCGAGAGGCCGGCGATGACACGGCCGGTGCCGACCTGCTCGCGGATGCGCGCGACCTGCTCGGCGATGACATTGCCCGAGTTCCAGTCGGCGGGGATGCCCGCGGCGCGGTGCAGGAAGTTCTCGATGACGTTCTGGCCGAACTCCGAGTGCTTGACCTCGGGGTGCCACTGCACGCCGTAGAAGCCCTGCTCGTCGTTCGCGAACGCGGCGACGGGCGTGGTGGCCGTCGAGGCGAGCACCTCGAAGCCCTCTGGCGCGATCGCGACCGAGTCGCCGTGGCTCATCCACGTGACCTGGTGGTCGGGCTGGCCGCCGAGCAGCGCGTTGTCGTCGTCGGTGCGCACCGTCGTCTCGGTGGCGCCGTACTCGCGGTGCCCCGTGTGCGCGACCTCGCCGCCGAGCTGCTGCGCCATGACCTGGAACCCGTAGCAGATGCCGAGCGTGGGCACGCCGAGCTGCAGGATGCCCTCGTCGAGGGAGGGCGCGCCCGGCTCGTAGACCGAGGACGGCCCGCCCGAGAGCACGATGCCGATGGGGTTCTTGGCGCGCACCTCTTCGGCCGTGATCGTGTGCGGCACGATCTCTGAGTAGACGGATGCCTCGCGCACGCGTCGTGCGATCAGCTGCGCGTACTGCGCGCCGAAGTCGACGACGAGCACCGGGCGCTGCTCGGTGGGCTGATCGGTCACGGCTGGGCCTCCACGGGGTCGACGTCGGATGTGGTGTCAGGGGCCGGCGACGCGGCGTCGCGCGCCTCGCGCTCGGCGAGGTAGGTGTTCACCTGGCGCGCGATGCGGCCCTCGAGGAAGAAGGAGAGGAACGGGATGACGCCGCCGAGTGCGATGAGCAGGAACCGCGAGAACGGCCAGCGCATGAGGCTCCAGAGGCGGAAGTCGCTGAAGAGGTAGAGCACGTAGAACCAGCCGTGCGCGATGAGGATGCCGGTCGAGAGGTTCACGCCCTCGCCCGTGGAGACGAGTCCTGCGGGGGTCTCGACCACGGGAGCGAACGTCAGGAACCCGGCCGGGCCGAACCCGAACAGCTCGTAGTGGAAGACGTACTTCAGGATCATCTCGGCGCAGAGCAGGAGCAGCATGACGCCGGTGATGACCGACGTGACGGCGTAGAGCTTCAGCGCCCCGCGAATGCGCGGCAGATCGGCGAGTTTGGGCTCGAGGGGCATGCGCCCAGTCTACGTGGCCCGAATCCGAGTGGATGCCGGGAGATCAGCCCTTCGCCGGCCCGCCGGGCGGGGGCGATGCCCCGGCAGAGACGGCGGCCGCGGCCTCCTCGGCCTCCTGCTGCTCGCGCTCGACGGCGTCGCGCACGAGGCGGTACCAGAGGTAGACCGCGAAGCCCGCGAAGACGACCCACTCGACGGCGTAGAAGACGTTGAGCCAGTTGAGCTCGACCTCGTTCTCGGGCGCGGGCGAGGCGATCGCCTCGAGTCCGGGCGCGGCATCGGTCGTGGTGATGTAGCCGAAGTAGACGGGCCGGTCGTCGTAGTCGGCCCAGACGTTGATGAGTTGCGCGACGGCCACCGTCGTCATCGCGAACGGGTCGCCGTCTTCGTCGGGCGCGACGGGCGCCTCGCTCGGCAGGAATCGCCCGACGACCGCGATCTCCGTGCCGTCGGCCGCTGCGTCGACGGCATCGGCGGCCGCCTGCGCGGTGTCGCGGTCGGCGGCCCAGCCCAGCGCGACGGGCAGGCCCCCTGGCGAGGCATCCGTCACCTCGAGGTGTGCGACGACCCAGAACCCCGCGACGCCGTCGTTGAGGCGGCCCTCGACGAGCACGGTGTCGCCCGGAACGAAGGTGCCGTGCACCTCGACGCGCTGGGCGGTCGCGAGCTGCTCGGTCGGCGCATCGGGCTGCACGAGGTCGCCGAACGGCAGCACCTCTTCGGTCGGTCGCTCGACGGTCGTCGACTGCTCGACGGCACGCTCGATCTGCCACTGCCCCAGCAGCGCGAACCCGGCGGCGACGGCGAGGGCGAGGAGGAGCGCGAGCACCCATCGCGGGCGCAGCATCATCTGCAGCATCAGGCCCCGATGCCTCGCGCGCGGGCGAAGGGGAAGGCGTCGGGCATGCCGTCAAGTCTACGTCGCCCGGTCGACGCCGATTCACGGCGCCGAGCGGGCGAACGGGACGCGACGCGACCGGAGTCAGTCCACCTTGACGATGTCGGGCGCCTCCAGCCGCACGCGGTCGGCCGACTCGTCGTCGGGCTGCAGCTGCGACTCGCGTTCGGCGGCGACGCGCTCGAGGTAGCGCTCGACCTCGAGCCGTTCGCGGGCGGCGTCCCAGCCGAGCACGCCCGCCATGAGCTTCGCCGCGACGGGCGCCGCCGAGACGCCGCGATCCCACGCCTCGATCGAGATGCGGGTGCGCCTGGCGAGCACGTCGTCGAGGTGCAGTGCGCCCTCGTGGGATGCCGCGTACACGACCTCGGCCGCGAGGTAGTCGTCGGCTCCGGGCAGCGGTTCGCCCAACGAGGCATCCGCCTTGATGAGGTCGAGCAGTTCGTCGGTGAGCGTGCCGTAGCGGTTGAGCAGGTGCTCGATGCGCACCTTGTGCACGTCGAACGCGCGGGCGATCTTGCTGCGCTTGTTCCACGCGGCCTGGTACCCCTCGGCGCCGAGCAGGGCGATGTCCTGCGTCGTCGAGGGCGGCACCCGCCCGTCGAGCGCGTCGGCCGCCGCGTCGATCGCGTCCTTCGCCATGATGCGGTACGTCGTCCACTTGCCGCCGGCGACGACGACGAGCCCGGGCACGGTGTGCGCGACGATGTGCTCGCGCGAGAGCTTCGAGGTCTGGTCGCTCTCGCCCGCGAGCAGCGGACGAAGGCCCGCGTACACGCCCTCGACGTCTTCGCGCGTGAGCGGGATCGCCATGACGGAGTTCACGTGCTCGAGCAGGTAGTCGATGTCGGCCGCCGTGGCCGCGGGGTGCGCCTTGTCGAGGTTCCAGTCGGTGTCGGTCGTGCCGATGAGCCAGTGCCGGCCCCACGGGATCACGAAGAGCACGCTCTTCTCGGTGCGGAAGATCATGCCCATGGCCGACTGGATGCGGTCGCGCGGCACCACGAGGTGGACGCCCTTGGACGCCCTCACCTTGAACGTGCCCCGCTCGCCGACCATGCGCTGCGTGTCGTCGGTCCAGACGCCCGTCGCGTTCACGACCTGCTTGGCCCGGATCTCGAAGTGCTCGTCGGTCTGCAGGTCGTGCGCCTTCACGCCCACGACGCGTTCGCCGACCTTGACGAAGCCCTCGACCTTGACGCGCGAGGCGACGTGCGCGCCGTACGACGAGGCGGTGCGGGCGAGGGATGCCACGTAGCGGGCGTCGTCGACCTGGGCGTCGTAGTACGTCAGCCCGCCGACGAGCGCGTCGTTCGAGAGCGACGGGATGGCCCGCATGACCTGGCGCTTGGAGAGGTGTCGGTGGTGCGGAACCCCCGGCGGGCGCCCGCCCGTGTAGCTGAAGATGTCGTAGAGCATCATGCCCGCGCCGATGTAGACGCGCTCGAACACGCGCTTCTTCAGCGGGTAGAGGAAGCGCACGGGCTTCACGAGATGCGGCGCGATGCGCTGCAGCAGCAGGCCGCGCTCGATGAGCGCCTCGCGCACGAGCCGGAAGTCGAGCTGCTCGAGGTAGCGGATGCCGCCGTGCACGAGCTTGGACGAACGGCTCGACGTGCCCGACGCCCAGTCGCGCGCCTCGAGGAGGCCGGTCGACAGCCCGCGCGTCACGGCGTCGAGCGCCGCACCCGTGCCGACGATGCCGCCGCCGACGACGAGGATGTCGAGCTCCTTCTCTTTCAGGCGCGCGATCGCGGCGGCCCGTTCATCTGGGCCGAGCTTCGTCGATCTGGCCACGGATGCCGCGACCTGCGCCTTCGCGCCCGTTCTCGTCGTGCCCCTCGACGCGCCCGCCTTCGGCGCCGCCTTCGTCTCAGCCGCGGATGCCGCCCTCGGTGCGGCCTTCGCCGCCGAACGCCCGGTGCCCGCCGCTTCCGACCTCTGTGTCGCCATCGTCGTCCCCATCCCCGCGATCGCAGACGGCGAGCGCGTGATCCGACTTCAACGCTACCCGAGCGGGCGCCCGTTCAGGCGGATCGGGGCGAACCCGATCGAGCCCGGCCGCGGCGAACGTCGGCGGGCGCGCGAGACGGCGACGAGCGGAGCCGGTCACGCGGGACCGGCGGGAGGCTCAGAAGGACTGGTACGGCGCGACGACGACCTCGACGCGCTGGAACTCCTTGAGGTCGGAGTAGCCGGTGGTGGCCATCGACCGGCGCAGGGCGCCCACGAGGTTCGCGCTGCCGTCGGCGGCGGGAGCCGGCCCGTAGAGCACCTCTTCGAGCGCGGCGACCTGGCCGACCTGCACGCGACGGCCGCGGGGCAGCTTGGAGTGGTGCGCCTCGGCGCCCCAGTGGTAGCCCCCGCCGGGTGCGTCGGTCGCGCGGGCGAGCGCGGCGCCGAGCATGACGGCGTCGGCTCCGCAGGCGATGGCCTTGACGATGTCGCCCGAGGTGCCGAGTCCGCCGTCGGCGATGACGTGCACGTACCGCCCGCCGGACTCGTCGAGGTAGTCGCGACGTGCGCCGGCCACATCGGCCACGGCGGTGGCCATGGGCGCGTGGATGCCGAGCGTCGCGCGCGTCGTGGACGCGGCGCCGCCGCCGAAGCCGACCAGCACGCCGGCGGCACCGGTGCGCATGAGGTGCAGGGCCGCCGTGTACGTGGACGCACCGCCGACGATGACGGGAACGTCGAGCTCGTAGATGAAGCGCTTGAGGTTCAGCGGCTCCTGGTTCTTCGAGACGTGCTCGGCCGACACCGTGGTGCCGCGGATGACGAAGAGGTCGACGCCCGCCGCGACGACGGTGCCGTACAGCTCTTGGGTGCGCTGCGGCGACAGTGCGCCGGCCACGGTGACGCCCGCGGCGCGGATCTCGGCGAGGCGCTCGGTGACGAGCTCGGGCTTGATCGGCTCGGCGTAGAGCTGCTGCATGCGAGCCGTCGCCTGCTCGGGCGCGAGGTTGCGGATCTCGGCGAGCACTGGCTCGGGGTCTTCGTAGCGGGTCCAGAGGCCCTCGAGGTCGAGCACGCCGAGGCCGCCGAGCTGGCCCATCATGATCGCCGTCTTCGGCGAGACGACCGAGTCCATGGGCGCGGCCAGGAACGGGATGTCGAACTGGTACGCGTCGATCGACCACCCCACCGAGACGTCTTCGGGGTCGCGGGTGCGCCTGCTGGGCACGATGGCGATGTCGTCGAACGCGTAGACGCGACGGCCCCGCTTGGAACGGCCGATCTCGATCTCCTGGGTCACCATGACAGCCTACCGAACGGCGTCGCCGGGGTTCACCGACCGGGCGAGCGGATGCCGCGACCCGGCGTTCCCGGCTCGCGTCGGGCCCTCACCGGGCCGAACCGCCGCCGCCGCCGAACAGTCGTCCGGCGACCCCGCGCGCGAGGTCCTCGGCGCGCGCCCCGTCGGGCGCCTCGATCGCCCCGGCGTTCCACAGCGTGGCGAAGCCGTGCACGAGCGACCAGGCGGCGAGCCGGTTGGCGCGCGCGTCGCCGGGTTCGGCGTCGGCGCCCGCGCGGAGGATGTCGCCGGCGCGGTCCCTGGCCGCGACGAGCGCGGGGTCCTCGTCGTGCAGCAGCTCGGTGCGGAACATGACGGCGAACCGGCCAGGCTCGTCGGTCGCGAACCGCACGTAGGCGACGCCGGCCTCCACGAAGTCGCCGGCGGATGCCTCGAGCGCGTCGCCGAGGCGATCGAATCCGTCGGCGGCGATGGCGGTCAGGAGTCCGGCCCGGTCGCCGAAGTGATGCGCGGGCGCGGCGTGCGAGACGCCCGCCCGCCTGGCGAGGTCGCGCAGGCTCAGGGCGTCGACCCCGTGCTCGTCGATCGCCTCGACCGCGGCGTCGACGAGGGCCTCGCGCAGTCGGCCGTGGTGATATGCCATGGCTCGAGCGTACGACCTCGATCTAGGCATTGACAAGTTCTCGTTCGGCGCGCAAACTTGTCACTGCCTAGTTCACGACAGGAGCCGAGATGACCCGCACGCCCAGCACCGACCATTCCGCCGCGACGACGCCGACCCCGGCGACGCCGACGCCCGCGCCCGCGCCCGCGCCCGCGCCGAGCCGACGCAACCCGTGGGCGCAGACCTTCATCGGCCCGGTGCCGATCGCCTTCGTCATCGGCGCCGCGGTCGTCGCGGCGCTCGGCGCGTTCGGCGTGCCGGGGCTGGACACCTGGCCCTCGTGGCTCACGGGCGGCCTCGCGCTCATGTTCGCCGTCGCCGCGTCGGGCCGGCTCCACCCGCGCGTGCGGGCGGGGCTGGCCCACATGGTGCCGCCCGCGCTCCCCCGCCCCGAGCTCATCGTCGCGGCGACCGGCGTGCTCGAGCTCGCCGGCGCGATCGGCCTGCTCGTGACGGCGACGCACACGGCGGCCGCGCTGTGCCTCGCCCTGCTGCTCGTCGCCGTCTTCCCGGCGAACGTGCGCGCCTCCCGCCTCGGCGATCGCCTCGGCAGCCTCGCCTCGCCCCTGCTGCCGCGCACCGTCGAGCAGGTGCTGTACGTGTCGGCGTGCCTCGCCGTCGCGTTCGCCTGACGCCGGGTCGCGGCATCCGCTCGCCTCATGTCGAGCGCCTCAGCGCACGCGCTCGACCCTGGCCTCGTCCCACACGGGCGCGTCGGACTCGACGACCCGTCCGTCGGAGCGGAAGACCACGAACCGGTCGAAGCTCCGCGTGAACCAGCGGTCGTGGGTGACCGCGAGCACGGTGCCGTCGAATCGCGAGAGCGCGTCTTCGAGCGCCTCGGCCGAGACCAGGTCGAGGTTGTCGGTGGGCTCGTCGAGCAGCAGCAGCGTCGCCCCGCTGAGCTCGAGCAGCAGGATCTGCAGACGCGCCTGCTGCCCGCCCGAGAGCTCGTCGAACCGCTGCAGCGCCGCCCCCGCCAGCCCGTAGCGATCGAGCGCGGAGCTCGCCGCCTCACGGGCGATGCCGTCGCGGTTGGCGTCGCCGCGGTGCAGGATGTCGAGCAGCGTGCGCCCCCGGTACTCGGCGTGCTCGTGATTCTGCGCGAACCAGCCGGGCACGACGCGGGCGCCGAGCACGGCGCGGCCCTCGTGCGGCACGCGGGCGAGCGCCTCCCCCACGGTCGTGACGTGCCCGAGCGTGCGATCGGGCTCGGTGCCGCCGCCCGCGAGCAGCCGCAGGAAGTGGGACTTGCCCGACCCGTTCGATCCGAGCACCGCGACCCGGTCGCCGTACCAGACCTCGAGGCCGAACGGCTGCATGAGCCCCGTGAGCTCGAGCTGCTCGCAGACGACCGAGCGCTTGCCCGTGCGCGACCCGCGCAGGCGCATCGACACGGCCTGCGCCGGCGGCCGCTCCTCGGGCGGACCGGCGTCCTCGAAGCGCTTCAGTCGCGTGATCGCGGCCTGGTAACGCGAGGCCATGCCGTCGTTGTAGGTCGCCTTGACCTTGAGCGTGCTCACGAGCGTCTTCAGCGCCACGTGCTGCTCGTCCCACCGGCGGCGCAGCTCGTCGAGCCGCTCGAAGCGCTCCTCGCGAGCGGCGTGATAGCCCTCGAACCCGCCGCCGTGCACCCAGGCGCTGCTGCCGGCCGGGCTCGCCTCGAGCGTCACGATGCGATCGGCCGCCCGCGCGAGCAGTTCACGGTCGTGCGAGACGAGCAGCACCGTCTTCGGCGTGGCCCGCAGCGCGCCCTCGAGCCAGCGCTTGCCCGGCACGTCGAGCGAGTTGTCCGGCTCGTCGAGCAGCAGCACCTGCTCGGGCCCGCGCAGCAGCGCCTCGAGCGCCAGCCGCTTCTGCTCGCCGCCCGAGAGCGTCGAGAGCTCGCGCCACCTCGCCCGCTCGAACGGGATGCCGAGCGCCGCCGAGGTGCAGTGGTCCCACACGACCTCCTGCTCGTAGCCGCCGGCCTCGGCGTACTCGGCGAGCGCCGTCGCGTACCGCATCTGGTTGGTCGTGTCATCCGCCTCGATGAGCGCCTGCTCGGATGCCTCGAGCTCGACCGCCGCCGCCCGGATGCGCTGCGGCGCCACCGAGACGAGCAGGCCCGCCACCGTGGCATCCGTGCCCGCCGGGGCATCCGCGTACGCCTGCCCGTGGCCGATGAACTGGTCCATCACGCCGAGGCCGCCGTCGACCTGCACGCTGCCCTCGTCGGGGCGCAGGTCGCCGCGGATGATGCGCAGCAACGTGGACTTGCCCGCGCCGTTCGCGCCGATGAGCGCGGTCGTGCGCCCGTCGACGACGCGGAAGGCGAGGTCGGCCAGCAGCGGCCGGCCGTCGGGCAGCGAGAAGGAGACGCCGTTGACGTCGATGAACCCCATGCGAGACATCCGTTTCGATTCGCGACATCGTCGCGGCGCACAAGGCAGCCGATCAGCCTATCCGCATCGAGCGGATGCCGCGAACCGGCGCCCGCTCTCACGCCCGGTCGTGGCATCCGGTCGTGGCATCCGGCTCCGGGACATCCGCCCGACCCGATGCCATGCTGGAGGCATGCACCGCACCGAAGCCGACTCCATCGACCTGCTGCGCGCCCGCACGAGCGTGAAGTGGCGCGCCTACGACGCCGACGTGCTGCCGCTGCCCGTCGCCGAGATGGACTACCCGCTCGCCGAGCCGATCGCGCGCGCCCTGCATCGGGCCGTCGACCGCTCCGACACGGGCTACTCCTCGCTCGCACCGGCGGTGGCCGAGGCGTTCAGCGGGTTCGCCGCGACGCGGTTCGGCTGGGAGCCCGATCCGTCGCGAGTGACGTGCACCGCCGACGTGTCGATGGGCCTCGTCGAGGTGCTGCGTCGGGCCATCGCGCCCGGCGACCGCGTGGTCCTGACCTCGCCCATCTACCCGCCGTTCTTCGACCTCGTCACCGAGGCCGGCGGCGTCGTCGACGAGATCCCGCTGCTCGGCGGCATCCGCGACGGCTGGTCGTTCGACCTGGCGGGCATCGAGGCCGCGTTCGCCTCCGGCGCCCGCGCGATGCTGCTCTGCAACCCGCACAACCCGACCGGATGGGTGCCCTCGCGCGAGCAGCTCGAACCGCTCGCCGACCTCGCGGCCGCCTTCGGCGCCACGATCGTCAGCGACGAGGTGCATGGCCCGCTCTCGCAGCCCGCGACGCCCTACACGCCGTTCCTCACGGTCTCGGACGCCTCGCGCGAGCACGGCGTCGCCGTCACCGCCGCGACCAAGGCCTTCAACATCGCGGGCCTGAAGACCGCGCTCATCCTCACCGCGAGCGAGCGCGGCGACCGCCTGCGCGAGTCGATGCCCTACGAGGTGTCATGGCGCATGAGCCACTTCGGCGCCATCGCGACGATCGCGGCCTTCACCGAGGGCGGGCACTGGCTCGACGGCGTGCTCGGCAGCCTCGACGACAACCGTCGCCTGCTCGCCGACCTGCTCGAGGAGGAACTTCCCGACGTCGGCTACCGGGTGCCGGATGCCACGTACCTGGCCTGGCTCGACCTGAGCGCGCTCGGCTGGGGCGACGACCCGGCCGAGACCGCCCTCGAACGCGCCAGGGTCGCGCTCGTGAGCGGACCCACGTTCGGCGCGCAGGTCGGCCGCGGACACGCCAGGCTCAACTTCGCCTGCTCGCCCGAGATGCTCGGCGAGGCGGTCACGCGGCTGGCGGACGCGCGGGCTCAGCGCTTGTAGTTCGGCGCCTCGACGACGATCTGCACGTCGTGAGGGTGCGACTCCTTGAGCCCGGCCGCCGTGATGCGCACGAACTTGCCCTTGGCCTTGAGCTCGGCGATGGTGCGGCCGCCGACGTAGAACATCGACTGGCGCAGGCCGCCGATGAGCTGGTGCGTCACGGCCGCGACCGAACCGCGGTAGGCGACCTGCCCCTCGATGCCCTCGGGGATCAGCTTGTCGTCGCTCGGCACATCCGCCTGGAAGTATCGGTCCTTGGAGTACGACGTGTTCTTGCCCCGGGTCTGCATGGCGCCGAGCGAGCCCATGCCCCGGTACAGCTTGAACTGCTTGCCGCCCTGGAACACGACGTCGCCGGGCGACTCGTCGGTGCCCGCCAGCAGCGAACCGATCATGACGGTGTCGGCGCCGGCGACGAGCGCCTTCGCGATGTCGCCCGAGTACTGCAGGCCGCCATCGGCGATGATCGGCACGCCCGCCTCGCGCGCGGCGAGATACGACTCGTAGATCGCGGTGATCTGCGGCACGCCGACACCGGCGACGATGCGGGTGGTGCAGATCGAACCGGGGCCGACGCCGACCTTGACCGCGTCGACGCCCGCGTCGATGAGCGCCTGCGCGCCCTCGCGGGTGGCCGCCTGGCCGCCGATCACGTCGATGTGCGCGAACGTCGCGTCGGACTTGATGCGGCGCACCATCTCGATGACGCCGGCCGAGTGCCCGTTGGCGGTGTCGACGACGATGACGTCGACTCCCGCATCGCGCAGCGCCTCCGCGCGCTCCCAGGCGTCGCCGAAGAAGCCGATCGCCGCGCCGACGCGCAGGCGACCCTCGGCGTCTTTGGTGGCGTTCGGGTACTGCTCGGACTTGTCGAAGTCCTTCACCGTGATGAGACCGGTGAGCCGGCCGGCGTCGTCGACGAGGGGCAGCTTCTCGACCTTGTGCTTCGCGAAGATCGCCAGCGCCTCGTCGGGGTTCATGCCGACCCGGCCCGTGATGAGCGGCGCCTTCGTCATGACGTCGGCGACCTTGGTGCTCGACTTCTCGAACTCGGAGACGAACCGCATGTCGCGGTTCGAGATGATGCCGACGAGGATGCCGTCGGCGTCGACCACCGGCAGTCCGCTGACCCGGTAGGTGGCGCACAGTTCGTCGACCTCGGCCACCGAGGCATCCGGCGTCGTGGTCACCGGGTTGGAGACCATGCCCGACTCGCTGCGCTTGACGCGGTCGACCATCTCGGCCTGGTCGGCGATCGAGAGGTTGCGGTGCAGGATGCCGATGCCGCCCTGGCGGGCCATGGCGATGGCCATGCGCGCCTCGGTCACGGTGTCCATCGCCGCGGAGAGCAGCGGGGTCGCGACCGTGATGCGACGGGTCAGACGGGAACTCGTGTCGGCCTCGCTCGGGATGACGTCGGTGGGCCCGGGGAGCAGCAGCACGTCGTCGTACGTGAGTCCGATGAATCCGAACGGGTCGTGCTGGTCCATTTGGGGCGCCCCTTTTATCGCATGGTCGGCATCGAAGTGCACCGCCGCCGGCGCGAAGGGCCTTGCACGGTGTCTACCGATTCTAAGCGAGCGAGGGCCGGGAGTATTCCCCGCGCGCATCCCTTGCGCGCGGGCCCTCCGCGACAGCGGATATCACGCGTTTCTCACGATTCGGCTGCGGTTCCCGAACGCGGGGGATGCGAAACACGGACGACACACTACGCTCATAACGTCTCCTTCACGGCCGATGGGACTCCTATCGCCGTGGTGTCCCAACCTGGAGGTTTCGTGAGATCCCCATTCCCTGCCGTCGCGCACCCACCCGGTCGCATGATCCGGCTTCTCGGCGTCATCCTCGCCGTGACCGCCGCCATGCTCGGCGTCTTCGCACTCTCAGCCTCACCGGCCATGGCCGCCGAAGGCGATCCGTACCGCATCAGCGGCAACGTCCAACTCGACGGTGAACCCCTCGAAGGCGTCGTCCTGGTCGTCGACGGCCCAGGAGGTGCGCAAGAGGTCGAGACCGACGAGAACGGGCAGTGGCGGGTCAGCGTCCCCGAGAAGGACGACTACACCGTCACCCTCGACGAGGAGACCCTGCCAGAGGGCATCGCGGTCGTCGACCCCGAAGACGACAGTCCCAACGAGAAGGACGTCACCGTCGGCGCCGGCGGGCGGGTGACCGTGAACTTCTTCATCGGCGAAGGGGAGCGCAACGTCACCAGCTTCTGGGACCAGTTCGTCCAGCGCGGCGTGCAGGGCCTGAACTTCGGCCTCATGCTCGGGCTCGCGGCGATCGGCCTCTCGCTCGTGTTCGGCACGACGGGCATCTCGAACTTCGCGCACGGCGAGATGGTCACCTTCGGTGCCGTCGCCGCCTCGTTCCTCGTCAGCGCCGGATCACTCGCGCTGCCGCTCTGGATCGGGCTGCCGTTGGCGGTGGTGCTCAGCGCCGGGCTCGGGCTCGTCATGGACATGGGCCTGTGGCGCCCGCTGCGCCGCAAGCGCGTCGGCACCGTGCAGCTCATGATCGTGAGCATCGGCCTCTCGCTCGCGCTGCGCTACACGTACCAGTTCTTCATCGGCGGCGGCACGACCCAGCTGCCGTACGCCTCGGCCCCGAAGATGTCGTTCGGCCCGGTGCAGCTGAGCTGGATCGACATCGCGTCGATCATCATCTCGATCGTCATGATCATCGCGTTCGCGCTGTGGCTGACCCGCTCCCGCCTCGGAAAGGCGACCCGCGCCATCAGCGACAACTCCTCGCTCGCGGCGGCATCCGGCATCGACGTCGACTACGTGGTCCGCGTCGTCTGGATCATCGCGGGCGGCCTCGCCGGTCTCGCCGGCGTGCTCTACGCGTACTACCGACCGGGCATCAAATGGGACATGGGCGCGCAGATGCTGCTGCTCATGTTCGCGGCCGTCACGCTCGGCGGACTCGGCACGGCGTTCGGCGCGCTCATCGGTGCGCTCATCGTCGGCGTGCTGGTCGAGGTGTCGGGTCTCTGGATCCCCAGCGACCTCAAGTACGCGGGTGCGCTCGTCATCCTCATCGTCATCCTGCTGTTCCGGCCACAGGGCATCCTGGGCCGACGAGAGAGAATCGGTTAGGCACGCATCATGGACTGGCTTCAGATACTCTCCAACACCGCGTCGTCGATCCTCAGCCCGGCGACCATGGGATACGCCCTCGCCGCGCTCGGCCTCGCCGTGCACTTCGGCTACGCCGGCCTCCTCAACATGGGCATCGCCGGCTTCATGGCCATCGGCGCCTACGGATACGCCATCTCGATCCTCTCGTTCGACCTCCCCTGGTGGCTGGCGGCGATCATCGGGCTCGCGGCATCCGCGGTCTTCGCCCTCATCCTCGGCGTGCCGACGCTGCGATTGCGAGGCGACTACCTCGCCATCGTGACGATCGCGGCAGCCGAGGTCGTGCGGCTCCTGTTCCTGACGACGGCGTTCGACGAGGTCACCGGCTCGGCCGACGGCCTCAGCGGCTACCACGCGAGCTTCCGGGCGGCGAACCCCATACCCGAGGGCACGTACGGCTTCGGACCGTGGACGTACAACGCCAACGACTGGTGGGTGCGCATCCTCGGCCTCACGACGATCGCCGTCGCCGTGCTCGTCGTCTGGATGCTCATGCGCAGCCCGTGGGGCCGCGTGCTCAAGGGCATCCGCGAAGATGAAGACGCCGTGCGCGCGCTCGGCAAGAACGCGTTCGCGTACAAGCTGCAGGCCCTCGTGCTCGGCGGCGTCCTCGCCGCGGCCGGCGGCATCGTCTACGCACTGCCGTCGGCGGTCAGCCCGGGCGTCTACGTGACCTCGCTCACGTTCTTCGTCTGGACGGCCCTCCTCCTCGGCGGTGCCGCGACCGTCTTCGGTCCGTTGCTCGGTTCGCTCATCTTCTGGGTGCTGCAGACCTTCCTCAGCAACTTCCTGCCTGCGCTCGTGCAGGCCGGCGTCCTGCCGTTCATGACGCAGATCCAGGCGGGCACCCTGCGCTTCATCCTCGTCGGTGTCGCGCTCATGCTGCTCGTGATCTTCATGCCGCAGGGAATCCTCGGCAACAGGAAGGAGCTGACCTTTGTCAAGTGAGATCCCGGCTCCCACCGAGCCCACGCAAGACGCGGCTGACGCCGCAGTCGTCACCGGCGCAATGCCGCACGCCCCGGTCGAACGCGTGAAGACCACCGGCCTGCACGTCGGCGAGGCCAAGCCCGGCGTCGCCAAGGTCGACCCGATCATCGTGGCCGACGGGGTACGACGCACGTTCGGCGGTCTGACGGCCGTCGACGTCGAGCACCTCGAGATCCCGCGCGGAGCGATCACGGCACTCATCGGACCGAACGGTGCAGGCAAGACGACCCTCTTCAACCTGCTCACGGGCTTCGACAAGCCGAATGAGGGCACCTGGACCTTCGACGGCAAGTCCCTCTCGGGCGTGCCGGCCTTCAAGGTCGCACGTCTCGGCCAGGTGCGCACGTTCCAGCTCACGAAGGCGCTCGGACTGCTCACCGTGCTCGACAACATGAAGCTCGGCGCGACCGGGCAGCGCGGCGAACGGTTCTGGTCGAGCCTCATCCCCGCCCTGTGGCGCGGGCAGGATGCCAAGATCGAGACCCGCGCGATGGGCCTGCTCGCCAAGTTCAAGCTCGACGCGAAGGCGTCGGACTTCGCGGCCAGCCTGTCGGGCGGTCAGCGCAAGCTCCTCGAGATGGCGCGTGCGCTCATGAGCGAGCCGAAGCTCGTGATGCTCGACGAGCCGATGGCCGGGGTGAACCCGGCGCTCACGCAGTCGCTGCTCGACCACATCCTCGACCTGAAGGACGAGGGCATGACCGTGCTCTTCGTCGAGCACGACATGCACATGGTGCGCCACATCGCCGACTGGGTCGTCGTCATGGCCGAGGGCAAGGTCGTCGCCGAAGGCGATCCGTACTCGGTCATGCAGGACCCCGCGGTGATCGACGCCTACCTCGGTGCGCACCAGGAGCTCGACCTCGGCGTCGTCACCGGCAGGGTCACGGCCGAGGAGGCCGACCCGACGACCGATGCCGAGGCGTCGGTCGCGGTCGAGGCAGAGGAACTCGCGAGCGCGGGCACCGCCGAGGCCGAAGCCGAGTTCGGTTCCGACAACGAGGAGAAGAAGAAGTGACGAACGCCACCGCGACCGGCACCCCCGTCGTCGTCGTCGACGAGGTGCACGCCGGCTACCTCCCCGGGGTCAACATCCTGAACGGCTGCTCCCTCGTCGCCGAGCAGGGCGAGCTCATCGGCATCATCGGCCCGAACGGCGCCGGCAAGTCGACGCTGCTGAAGGCGATCTTCGGGCAGGTGAACGTGCGCGAGGGCTCGATCACCCTCGAGGGCGACGACATCACCGGGCTCAAGGCGAACAAGCTCGTCTCGCGCGGCGTCGGCTTCATCCCGCAGACGAACAACGTGTTCCCGAGCCTCACCATCGAGGAGAACCTGCAGATGGGGCTCTACCAGAACCCCGGTGCCTACAAGGAGCGCCTCGAGTTCGTCACGGGCATCTTCGCCGAACTGGGCAAGCGCCTGAAGCAGCGCGCGGGCTCACTCTCCGGCGGTGAGCGCCAGATGGTCGCGATGAGCCGCGCACTCATGATGGACCCGAAGGTGCTGCTCCTCGACGAGCCCTCCGCCGGCCTGTCACCCGTGCGCCAGGACGAGGCGTTCATCCGAGTCTCCGAGATCAACAAGGCCGGCGTCACGTGCATCATGGTCGAGCAGAACGCCAGGCGCTGCCTGCAGATCTGCGACCGCGGCTACGTGCTCGACCAGGGCCGCGACGCCTACACGGGCACCGGCCGCGAACTGCTCAACGACCCGAAGGTCACCGAGCTCTACCTCGGTACGCTCGGCACCTGAGCCGCGTCGAACACGAACGGGCGGGTCCTCGCGCAAGCGGGGGCCCGCCCGTTCGTCGTCGGCTGGCTCACCCGCACGGCGCTCGAGGCTGCTCCCCGCGACCCTGCGCCCGCGCGCCCGCGACGCCTTCAGCTCCGCGCCCGAGTGCCGCACCATCGTCGTTCTCCGAATCAGGCCGAAGGCGCGAGTTCAGGCAGGAATCCGTGAAATCGGCCTGATCTCGCACCTTCGGCCTGCTCTGGCGCCTTCGATCTCAGCCCGCCGACGTCCGGGCATGCTGCAGCACACAGTTCTGCAGCACGGCGCTGCTGCGCCGCGGCACTGTTTGCGGCACGCGCTCGGCAACCGGTCGGATGCCAGTTCCCCGACCGGAGTCGACCATTCAGGATGCCGCCGCGACACGCCGTGACAACGTGCGCGGGCGTCGGCGAGTCGCACGCTCGTCCTGAGTTGCCGACGGCGCCTGACCGCCCACCGAACCGATCACGACAAGCTCCAGAATTCAGGAGAGAGCCCTGCGGGTACCGCGGAGTCACGCCGATTCACCGCGGGCGTCGCGCGCATAACCACGGGATGTTCCTGAATTCTGAAGCACGAGGGATGCCTCGGTCGGGTCTGGCACATCGCCTGGGCGCACGAAAGGGCCCCGGTCCGAAGACCGGGGCCCTGACGGTTCGGGTCAGGCTGGAATCAGCCCTCGTATGCGGCGTAGTTGTTGTCGTCGCCGTACTGGTAGATGCCGATCGACGCCTCGGTCGGGTCGCCGACCTCGTCGAACGTGATCGGACCCGAGATGCCGTCGTAGTCGGCCGTGCCGCCACCGACGATGATGTCGGCGCACTCCGCGAACGACGAGCACTTCTCACCGTCGCCGGAGCCTCCGGAGACCTCGATCAGCTTCTCGGCGATGGCCGCCGAGTCGGTCGAGTTCGCCGCGAGCGAGGCGAGGGCCAGCAGGATGGTCGCGTCGTACGACTCGGCCGCGTAGCTGTAGTCCTCGAGGGCCTTGGTGCCCTCGGACTCGAGGAACGCGTCGAGCTCGCCGGTGAAGTCCGAGATCGAGTCGATCGTCAGACCGGGCAGCGTGCCCTTGGCGCCCGTGAGCGAGCCCTCGGGGAACGCGTCGGCGAAGTTCTTCAGGTTGCCGTCGACGAAGTACAGCTTGTCGGACGGGAACTGACCGAAGAGGCTCGGGAGGATGGTCGACACCTCGTCGAACGTGATCAGGGCGATCGCGTCGGGGTCGGCGGCGAGCACCTCGCTGAGCTGTGCGTCGAACGTCGTGTCACCCGTGTTGTAGGTGGGCGCCGCGACGACCTCGCCGCCGGCGGCCTCGAAGGCCTCGGTGACGTACTTCGCCAGGCCGGTGCCGTACGAGTCGTTCAGCACGAGGAGGCCGAGCGTCTGGTTGCCGTCTTCGGCGATCAGGTTGCCGAGGACCTCGCCCTGCAGCACGTCGGACGGGGCGGTACGGAAGTAGAGCCCGTTGTCGTCGTACGTGGTGAACGCGTCGGAGGTGTTGGCCGGCGAGAACTGGATGACGCCCGCACCGACGACCTGGTCGATGAACTGCAGCGACGTGCCGGAGGACGCGGCGCCGATGATGGCGGAGACGTCTTCACCGAGCAGACGCGGGATCTCGGTCTCGTATGCCTTGTTGTCGGTGTCACCGGAGTCGCCGTAGACGACGTTGAGCGCGAGGCCCGTCGTGTCGGTGACCTCGTTGATCTGCGACGTGGCGTACGCGACGCCGGCCTCTTCGGGCGGGCCGAGGAAGGCGAGGTTGCCGGTCTGCGGGAGGGCCGTGCCGATGGTCAGGGCCAGCTCGTCGCGGGGGCCCGCGCTCTCACCGGAACCGGAATCGGCATCTCCGCTCGCGCAGGCGGAGAGGAGAAGGGCGCTCGCCGCCGTGATGGCGACGCCCGTCCAGACCTTGCCGCGCGAACGAGCCGGTCGGGACTTGCCGAATACGCTCATGTTGCTCCTTGGGACTGAAGGAAATGATCCAAATCGGCGGGCTGAGGCACGCCGTTCTGTCACAGTATTCGGCGAGTGCCACATCGCAAAGGAATCCCGGTCACAACCCGATAACACTGTCCGAAGTGTTACCTTCCCGTCACATTCCGACCGCCGAAGGCCCCTTCGACGCACGATTCCACCACCTGAGGCGCCCCGGTCCACCCCGTTTCGGGGGTCGGACGCGCCGCCGCGCGCAGACCGCTCGCCGAGGCATCCGCGGGTCTGCGACCCCGCTCAGGCGAGTTCGACGACCTGCCGACGCGCCGACCGCGCACCCCGCACGAGATCGATCGTGAGCACGAGCAGTGCGAGCCAGACGAGCCCGAACCCGATCCAGCGCTCGAGGGGCATCGGTTCCTGCAGCACGACGACGCCGACCAGGAACTGGATGAACGGGGCGAAGTACTGGATGAAGCCCATGTAGATGAGCGGGAGCCGCCGCGACGCCGCCGCGAACAGCAGCAGCGGCACCGCCGTGACGGCCCCGGCGAGCAGGAGCAGCACCGTGTGCCACGCGCTCACCGTGCCGAGGGTGAGCCCGGCGGTCGTGCCGACGAACACGAGCTGCACGATCGCGAGCGGCGTCAGCCAGGCCGTCTCGAGCGTGAGGCCGGACACGGCGTCGACCTTCGATCCGACGCGCTTCTTGATGAGTCCGTAGAAGCCGAACGAGAACGCGAGCACGAGCGCGATCCACGGCAACTGCCCGTAGCCGACGGCGAGCACGACCACCGCGACGATCGAGATGCCGACCGCGACCCACTGCGTGGGGTTCAGCCGCTCGCGCATCACGAGCACGCCGAGGAAGACCGTGACGATCGGGTTGATGAAGTAGCCGAGGGCCGCCTCGACGACCTGCCCGGAGACCGCCGCGTAGACGTAGGTCTGCCAGTTCACGTAGATGAGCACGCCCGCGAGCCCCATGGTGAACAGCACGCGTCGGTCGCGCACCAGCACGACGAACGGACGCCACGCGCGCGTCACCGTGATGAGGAGCACGCAGAAGACCAGGGAGAGCGTGACCCGCCAGCCGACGATCTCGAACGGACCCGAGGGCGCGAGCGCCAGGAAGTAGAGCGGGAGGAACCCCCACAGCAGGTACGAGCCGATCGCGAAGGCGAGGCCCGATCGACTGAGCACCTCACGGGGAGCCGCGGCGGGGAGCGTGGTGTCGGGGCCGGTTGTCACCAGCCAACAGTACGCCCGCCCTCGGACGACGGATGCCTCGGGGCCAGCCGTTCACCGTCGAGATCCGGACACCGTGGCCGGCCCGCGCGGCCCGCCCCCGCACGCGCGCTCCCCCGGGCGCAGCCGACGCCCCAGCGCGGCCGACGCCCCGGCACGATCGGCGCCCGGCCCCCGCAGACACGACGAGGCCCGCAGACACGACGAGGCCCGGATGCCGCTGGGGCATCCGGGCCTCGGAAGGTGCGTGTCGACTAGCGGACGACGACCGCGAGCACGTCGCGGGCCGAGAGCACGAGGAGGTCCTCGCCGCCGAACTTGACCTCGGTGCCGCCGTACTTGGAGTAGATCACCTTGTCGCCGACGGCGACGTCGAGCGGAACACGGTTGCCGTTGTCGTCGATGCGACCGGGGCCCACGGCGACGACCTCGCCCTCCTGGGGCTTCTCCTTGGCCGTGTCGGGGATGACCAGACCCGATGCGGTGGTCTGCTCTGCCTCGACCTGCTTGATGACGATGCGATCCTCGAGCGGCTTGATGGAAACCGACACGGTTGACCCCTTCTGTAGATGAAGAACTGTCTTGATGAAGACTGGTTAGCACCCTCGGAGCGAGAGTGCTAAATCGAGTCTAGGCGCGTTTTGGCACTCGTGCAACGTGAGTGCCAACACTCTGAAACGGAGTGCTAGCGTGGCCGGGTGGACCGCGCCGAGCTCGTCGAACTGCTCTCACCCGAGGGCCTCCGGCTCCTCGACTCGCTGCCCGAGTGGCACTCGAAGACCGACATCGTCGGCGCCGTCTCGGATCTTCGGCGCCGGGGCCACTCCCCCTCGCTCGTGGCGGCCGTGCTCACGCAGTCCAAGCTGCGCGCGAAGGCCCGCGCCAAGTTCGGCGACTTCGCCGCGCGCATGCTCTTCACCGAGGCCGGCCTCGAGCAGGCCACGCGCCTCCGGGTCGCCGCGCTGCACGCCGGGCGGTTCGCCAGGGCGGGCATCGGCCACGTCGCCGACCTCGGCTGCGGCATCGGCGGCGACTCGCTCGCGCTGGCGGCCGTCGAACTCGAGGTCACCGCCGCCGAGGCCGACGAGGTCACGGCGGCCATCGCCGCCTACAACCTCACGCCGTTCGAGAAGGCCCGCGTCGTGCACGAGCGCGCCGAAGACGTGCACCTCGGCGGCATCGGCGGCGCCTGGCTCGACCCCGCCCGCCGGGTCACGAGCGGCGGACGCACGCGCAGGCTCACGGATGCCTCGGACTACACGCCGAGCCTCGACTTCGCCTTCGGGCTGGCCGACCGCATGGCCGTCGGCGTGAAGCTCGGCCCCGGCACCGACCGCGACGTGATCCCGCCCGGCGTCGAGGCGCAGTGGGTCTCGGTCGGCGGCGACGTCGTCGAGCTCGGCGTGTGGTTCGGCGCGGTCGCCCGCCCCGGCATCGGCCGTGCCGCACTCGTGGTCGGCGACCAGGGCGCCGATGAGCTCACGGCGGCGGCCGACAGCGAAGATGCCCCCGTCGGCCCGCTGGGCGACTACCTCTACGAACCCGACGGTGCGGTCATCCGCGCTCGCCTCATCGGCGACCTCGCCCGCACGCACGGCGCGTGGATGCTCTCGAACGGCATCGCGTACCTCACGGCCGACACGGCCTTCGAGTCGCCGTTCGCGCAGGGCTTCCGCGTGCTCGAGCGGCTCCCGGTCGACGAACGCCAGCTCCGCCAGGCCCTTCGCGCCCGCGGCATCGGCACGCTCGAGATCAAGAAGCGCGGCAGCGACGTCGACCCCGCGGCGCTCCGCACGAGGCTCAAGCTGCAGGGCGAGGCATCCGCGACCCTCGTGATGACGCGCGAAGAGGGACGCCACGTCGCCCTGCTCGTGGAGCGACTGCCGCGATCGCCGCGCAGCGCTCAGGTCTCGAGCGCGCCGTAGACGATGGCGTAGTAGCCGATCCAGACGGCGGAGAACACGAGGCCGCCGACCCCGGTGCCGATGGCGATGAACGCGAGGGTGCGGCCGTGCTCCTCTCGGCGCAGGCCGAGCACGCCGAAGATGATGGCCGCGACCGACAGGGGCAGCATCCAGCCCACGAAGAGCGAGGCCGCCGCGCCGATGATGCCGAGGACGGCGCCGACCCAGCTGTAGACGCGGCGCTGGGTCTCCTCCTCGACGAGGTCGGTCGGCTCGTCATAGGTCTCGGGGCGGTGCACGATGAGCAGCTGACCGGTGGGCACCGTGCGCAGCTCGCCGGTGTCGAGCGGCATGTCCCACTTCCGCGGGGCGACCGCGAGCGGCATGGGGGCGCCCGTCGTCGGGTCGACCGTGGGCAGCGGCGGCACCGTCGGCAGGGGGCCGGTGGCCATGGTGGGGCGCGCCGCGGCGCCGGATGCCTCGGCCGGGCGCACCGCGGCGCCGGATGCCTCGGTGGAGGCATCCGGCGCCGGTGGCGTTCGCGCCGGCTCGGCCGAAGGGTCGGTCACTGGGCTCAGTAGTACGTGTACGAGCTCGGGAACGACGCGAACAGCACGAGCCAGAACACGATCGAGATCAGGGCGATCGCGATGCCCACGAACCCGAGGATGATGCCGGTCAGCCACATGCCCTTGGCCGCGGGCTCCCGCTTGCGGCCGATGAAGCCGAGCACGACCGCGGCGGCCGGGATGAACAGCTGCATGATGCCGCCGACGAACGGGATGAACACGACGAAGAACCCGACGAGTCCGACGATGCCCGCGATGAGCGAGATGAGGCTGTACACGGGGGTCGGCTTCGACGCGGCCGGCGCGCCGTACGGGTTCGCGGCCGGGGCGCCGTACGCGGGTGCGGTGCCCTGCGGAGCACCGTACGCGGGCGGGGTCGGCGGCGCGGGCGGCGTCGACGCGCCGTACGCGGGCGGTGCCGGGGGCGCCGGCGGGGTCGGAGCGCCGTACGACGGCGGAACCGGCGGTGCCGGGGGCTCGGGCGCGGCCGGCGGGTTCGGGGCGCTCGGCACCTCGGGCACGCTCGGCACCTCGGGAGCACCGGGCGCGTCGGGCACGCCGGGAACCTGCGGCTCGGAACCTTCTGCTGGGGTGTTCGGGTCGCTCATGTGCTCGCCTTCCGTTCCGTTCGGATCAGTACTGGTACGTCGTGCTGACCGCGGCCAGCGACGCGAAGATCGCGATGAACACGATCGTGAGGATGATGGAGATCACGATGCCGATGTAGCCGATCACGAGACCGGCGATCGCCATGCCGCGACCCTGCTCGGCCGTCTTCTTGATCTGGCTGAGCGAGATGTGGCCGCAGACGATGCCGACGAGGAACCCGATGCCGGTGAAGAAGCCGACGAGGGATGCCACGAGCGACACGATCGCGAGCACGTTCGTCTTGGCGGGCTCGGGCGCCCCGTACGCGGGCACGCCGGTCTCTGCGGGGGCGCCGTACGCGGGGGCCGGCGGAGCCGGGGGCACCGATGCCGACGCGGCGCCGAAGTCGACGGCGGGCGCGGCCGGAGGTGCGGACGGAGCCGGAGCCGCGGCGGGAGCCTCGGGAAGATCCGGCACGGACGGCACATCGGGCGTGCCCTCGGGGTTGCTCGGAACGTTCGGATCGGTCACGATGATCTCCTCGATGCTGTGCCGAAGCCGGTCGCGGCCCGCTTCGGATCGATGCGTGCGGAAGCGACATCCGCCCCCGTTCGCCACTTTAGCGCGGGAGGCCCGCCTCGCACACCTGTGCGGCCGCCGTCAGGCGACCTGCACCTCGGTGGCCGGCAGCGTCGAATCGGCGCCGAACCCGAGGCCCGACGGTTCGTGCCCGGCCATGATGAGCTGCGCGCCGAGCGCGGCGATCATCGCGCCGTTGTCGGTGCAGAGCGAGAGCGACGGGATGCGCAGCGCCACGCCCGCGGCGTCGGCACGCTCCTGCGCGACCTCGCGCAGACGTGCGTTGGCGATGACGCCGCCGCCGAGCAGCAGCCTCGGGATGCCGAGGTCGGTGCACGCCGCGATCGCCTTGGTCACGAGCACGTCGGCGACCGCCTCGCGGAAGCTCGCCGCGACATCGGCCACCGGCACCGGCTCGCCGGCCGCCTCGCGCTGTTCGACCCAGCGGGCGACCGCGGTCTTCAGGCCCGAGAAGCTGAAGTCGTAGCGGTGCGCCGCCTGGTCTTTCGCCTGGGTGAGCCCGCGCGGGAAGCGGATCGCCTTCGGGTCGCCGCCGACGGCCGCCCGGTCGATCTCGGGCCCGCCGGGGTAGGGCAGGCCGAGCACGCGCGCGACCTTGTCGAACGCCTCGCCCGCCGCATCGTCGACCGTCTCGCCGAGCAGTTCGACGTCGGAGACGAGGTCGCGCACGACGAGCAACGACGTGTGCCCGCCAGAGACGAGCAACGCGACGGTGGGCGTCTCGAGCGGCGCCTCGGCGTCGAGCAGGTCGGCGCCGACGTGGCCGACGAGGTGGTTGACGGCGTAGACGGGCCTCTCGATCGCGAGCGAGAGCGCCTTCGCCGCGCCGACGCCGACCATGAGCGCGCCGGCCAGGCCGGGGCCGCTCGTCACGGCGACCGCGTCGAGGTCTTCGAGTGCCACGCCGGATGTCTCGAGCGCGGCGTCGATGGCGGGGCCGAGCGCCTCGAGGTGCGCTCGCGCGGCGACCTCGGGCACGACGCCGCCGTAGCGGGCGTGCTCCTCCATGGAAGAGGCGATGACGTTGGCCAGCAGGGTCGTGCCGCGCACGATGCCGATGCCGGTCTCGTCGCAGGAGGTCTCGATGCCGAGCACGAGGGGTTCGTCGCGGTTCATGCGGTTGCTCCGGGGTTCGCCGAGCGGATGCCGCGGGCCGGCGTGGTCGCCGTGCCCGGAGCGGGCTTGCGGGCCGGCGGGGCCGCGGTCGCCGCGGGCCGGGTCACGGCCTCGGGCACGTCGAGCCGCATCGCGATCGCGTCGACGCCGTCGGGCTGGTAGTAGCCGCGGCGCACGCCGATCTCGACGAACCCGAGCGAGTCGTAGAGCGTCTTGGCGATGGGATTGTCGGCGCGCACCTCGAGGAACACGCGCGCCACGTGGATGCGCCTGGCATGCGTGATGAGCGCGTGCATGAGGCCGCGACCGAGCCCGATGCCGCGCGTGAAGGGCGCGACCGCGATGGTCTGCACGTCGGCGTCGCCCGTGCCGACGGGCGCGTAGAGGCCGGCGTAGCCCATGAGCCGCTCGTCGGGGCTCTCGGCCTCGTCGTCGACCGCCACGAGGTAGTACCCGTGCTCGCCCTGGATCTCGGCGCGCATCATCTGCTCGGACCAGGCGTCGTTGGCGAAGGTGTCGCGCTCGAGCGCCATGATCGCGTCGAGGTCGCCGACGCGGGCACGTCGCATGAGCACGCTCATCGCAGCACCCGCTTGCCGGCCGAGGGCGTGACGTCGGGCGCGCGCAGGTAGAGCGGAGCGTCACCGGTGAGCGGCAGCCGGCCGGCGGCGAACGCGAGCTCGGCGACCATGCCGATGCCGCCCGCGGGCACGGTCGTCGCGTCGACGCGGGTGCCGACGCGCTCCGGCACCTCGTCGCGCGGCACGAGCACCGGGCCGATGGCGCGCACGGGCAGCCCCGCGGCGTCGAGCCCGTCGTAGGAGGACACCGCGAACTCGCGACGCCGCGCATCGGTCACGACCTGCATCGGGCCCTCGCCGCCGTCGCGGTACCAGGCGTAGGCGACCGCGTCGTGGCTCACGACCGGCACGAACGGGCGGCGGATGCCGAGCGCGAACGCGTGCCCGGCCGCGATGCCGACCCTGAGCCCGGTGAACGGCCCGGGCCCCATGCCCCCGGCGACGCCCGACAGTCGGGCCGGGCCGACCCCCGCGGCGGCGAGCGCCTCGCGGATCAGGTCGCCGACGACCTCGGCGTGCCGCATGGTGTCGGCCGTGCCGACCTCGGCGATGACGCCGGCATCGTGGTCGACCACGGCGACGCTCGTGCCCGTCGAGGTGTCGATCGCGAGCAGCATGGGTCAAGCCTACCGAGGGTCGGCGTACGCGGTGCCCGCCCAGCGCGGGCCGAAGCCGCGCACCGTGACGATGCGGGGCTCGTCGGCACCGAGGAACTCGGCGTCGGCGGGATCGTCGGCGCCGACGATGCCGGTGCCTTCGGCATCGACCACGGCCGCGGCCTCACCGGGCCCGGTGGCCGGGCTCGCGGCATCCGCTCGCCCCTGGGGTCGTTCGATGCCGACCTCGAGCCAGGAGTCGCTCACCCCGTCGAGCAGCCCCTCGCCCCATTCGACGACGACGACCGACCGGGCGAAGTCGAGGTCGAGGTCTTCGACGAGTTCGGCGCTGCCGAGTCGATAGGCGTCGACGTGCACGAGCGGGGCGCCGCCGACGAGGCTCGGATGCGTGCGCGCGAGCACGAACGTCGGCGACTGCACGGGACCCCGGACGCCGAGGCCCGCGCCGATGCCCCGCGTGAGCGTGGTCTTGCCCGCGCCGAGCGGGCCGGACAGGATCAGCAGGTCGCCGGCGCGCAGCTCGGCGCCGAGCGCTCGCCCGAACGCCTCCATCTGCGCGGCGTCGGCGATGTCGAGGCGGGTCATGCGTGCCGGCCGTCGGTGCGTCGGGCATCGGTGCGTCGGCCGTACGTGCGCGGCACCCTCGGCCCGATGCGCGTGACGATCTCGTAGCCGATCGTGTCGGCGGCGGCCGCCCAGTCGTCGGCCGAGGGGGCGCCGGTCGCGGGGTCGCCGAACAGCACGACCGGATCGCCGACCGAGACCTCGTCGTCGCCGACGTCGACGACGAACTGGTCCATCGCGATGCGTCCGACCACGGGGCGGCGGCGGCCAGCGAGCAGCACCTCGCCCCGCCCGGAGGCCTGCCTCGGCACCCCGTCGCCGTAGCCGAGCGGCACGAGTGCGAGCGTGGTCGCTCGTGCGGTGCGCCAGGTGTGGTCGTAGGAGACGCCCGTGCCGGCCTCGACGCGGCGCACCGCGATGACCCGCGCGCGCAACGTCATGACCGGCGCCAGGCCGAGGTCGGCGGCGGTTCGGTCGTCTCCGTAGGGCGAGACGCCGTAGGTGCCGATGCCGATGCGCACGAGGTCGAAGCGGGTCTCGGGCGAGGCCAGTGCCGCGGCGGTCGACGCGAGGTGACGCACGTCGGGCGCGAGCCCGGCGGCGGATGCCTCGGCGAGCGCCCGCTCGAAGGCCGCGACCTGCGCGGCGTCGGACTCGGCGTCGGTGTTCGCGAGGTGGCTGAAGACGCCCCGCACGCGGATGCGCCCGGCCCGCTCGTGCGCCGCGGCCGCCGCGGCGACATGCGCCCAGTGCTCGGGCGCGACCCCGTTGCGGCTGAGGCCGGTGTCGATCTTCAGGTGCACGTTCGCGGTGGTCGAGGCTTCGCGCCCGGCTTCGGCGGCGAGCTCGAGCTGCGCGGCCGAGGAGATGCCGAGGTCGATGTCGCGCGCGACGGCGGCGGCGAACGGCGCGTCGGGGGCGTGCAGCCAGGCGAGCACGGGCGCGGTGGCGCCCGCGTCGCGGAGCGCGAGGGCCTCGGCGAGGTCGGCCACGCCGAGCCACGCTGCACCGGCCTCGACCGCCGCCTCGGCGACCTCGGCGGCGCCGTGCCCGTAGGCGTCGGCCTTCACGACGGCCATGACGCCGGCCGGCCGCACGCGTTCGGCGATCGTCGCGATGTTGCGTCGCACCGCGTCGAGGTCGATGAACGCCTCGCGCGCCGGTGCCTCGGAGGCCGGGCTCATGCGGCTCCTCCGGCGTCGGCGGTGCCGGGATCGGTGCCTGGGCCTTCCCCCGTGGCCGCCTCGAGCACCACGAAGGCGCTCGCGATGCCCGCGTCATGGCTCATCGACAGGTGCACGCGATCGACGCCGAGCGCCCGTACATGCGCGGCCAGGCCGCCGGAGAGCTCGAAGTCGGGGTTGCCCTCGGCGTCTTGGACGATGCGCATCTCGTGCCAGCGCACCACGGCATGGCCGCCGAGCGCCTTGATGAGCGACTCCTTGGCCGCGAATCTGGCGGCGAGTGACCGGGCGGGGCGCCCGCGTTCGCTCTCAGCGAACAGGCGTTCGACGAGCGCCGGCGTCCGCGCGATCGACCGCTCGAACCGAGCGATGTCGACCACGTCGATGCCGATGCCGACGATCACGCGGGCGCCCCAGACGGATTCACTCCACCGTCACCGACTTCGCGAGGTTGCGCGGCTGGTCGACGTCGAGCCCCTTGGCCTGCGAGAGCTCCATGGCGAAGATCTGCAGCGGCACGACCGCGAGGAGCGGCTCGAAGAGCGGGGCGGCGAGCGGGATGCGGATCACCTCGTCGGCGAACGGCAGCACCGCGGCGTCGCCGGCCTCGGCGATCGCGATGACGCGCGCACCGCGGGCCCGGATCTCCTGGATGTTCGAGACGACCTTGGGGTGCAGGTTGGCCGAGCCGCGCGGACTCGGAACGACCACGAACACCGGCTGGCCGGGCTCGATGAGCGCGATCGGACCGTGCTTCAGCTCGCCTGCGGCGAAGCCCTCGGCGTGGATGTACGCCAGTTCCTTGAGCTTCAGCGCGCCCTCGAGCGCGATGGGGAAGCCGACGTGACGGCCGAGGAAGAGCACCGAGCGGGTGTCGGCCATCCAGTGCGCGAGCTGGGCGATGCGCTCGGACTCGCCGAGCACGGCCTCGAGCTTCTCGGGGATCGCCTGCAGCTCGGCGAGCGGCTCGGCCAGCGCCTCCCGCGACAGCGTGCCCCGCACGCGTGCGAGGTGCAGCCCGAACAGGTAGAGCGCCGTGATCTGGGCGACGAACGCCTTCGTCGAGGCCACCGCGACCTCGGGGCCGGCGTGGGTGTAGACGACCGCATCGGATTCGCGTGGGATCGTCGCGCCCTGGGTGTTGCAGATCGAGATCGTGCGGGCGCCCTGCTCGCTCGCGTACTTCACGGCCATGAGCGTGTCCATGGTCTCGCCCGACTGGCTGATGGAGATCACGAGCGTGCGGTCGTCGATGACCGGCTCGCGGTAGCGGAACTCGTGGCTGAGCTCGATCTCGACCGGCACGCGCGCCCACTGCTCGATCGCGTACTTCGCGACCTGCCCGGCGTAGGCCGCCGTGCCGCAGGCCACGATCGTGATGCGGCCGATGCCGCGGAGCTCCTCGTCGCCGAACGACTCGAGCTCGGGGATGTGCACCTCGCCGTCGACGATGCGACCGCGGATCGTGTTCGCGACCGCGTCGGGCTGCTCGGAGACCTCCTTGCGCATGAAGGAGCTCCACCCGCCCTTCTCGGCGGCCGAGGCGTCCCAGGCGACCTCGAACGGCTCGACCTGCACGGGCGCGCCGTCGAAGTCGGTGACGACGACCTCGTCGGCCGTGATCGCCACGATCTGGTCTTGACCGATCGCCACGGCGCGCTTCGTGTATTCGACGAAGGCCGCGACATCCGACCCGAAGAAGTTCTCGCCCTCGCCGAGGCCGATGACCAGCGGCGAGTTGCGTCGGGCGCCGACGACGAGGCCGGGCTCGTCGCGATGCACGGCGAGCAGGGTGAAGGCGCCCTCGAGGCGCGTGACCGTCTGCCGGAACGCCTCGCGGAGGTCGCCCGTGCGACGCACCTCGCGGCCGAGCAGCACGGCCGCGACCTCGGTGTCGGTCTCGGACTCGAACGTGAAGCCGTCGGCCTCGAGCTCGTGCTTGAGCTCGGAGAAGTTCTCGATGATGCCGTTGTGGATCAGCGCGAGGCGACCCTCGTCGCCGAGGTGCGGGTGCGCATTGCGGTCGGTCGGTCCGCCGTGGGTCGCCCACCGCGTGTGCCCGATGCCCGTGCGGCCCACGTGCAGCGGGTGCGCCTCGAGCTCGTCGGCGAGCACCTTGAGCTTGCCCGCCCGCTTGGCGGTCTCGATGACGCCGTCGTCGTCGACGATGGCCACTCCCGCCGAGTCGTAACCGCGATATTCGAGGCGCTTCAGGCCTCCCATGAGCACGTCGATGCTGCTGCGAGCACCGACGTATCCGACAATTCCACACATGGGCTCGATTCTACGTGGCCCGCCCTGAGGACCCGTCCGCGGTCCGCCCCTCCGGCGCCGGGATCCGGCCATCGGCGTCGGCGAACGTCGACACTAGACTGTCGAGGTGCCGGATCCGCAGACCTCGTCGAACCCCGTCGCGCAGTTCTCGCCGTTCATCGAGCTGCCTCGCGCAGACTGGTCCGAGCTCGCACCGTCGGTGCCCTCACCGCTCAGCGAGACCGAGATCGTGCAGCTGCGCGGGCTGGGCGAACCGCTCGACATGCGCGAGCTCGCCGAGGTGTACCTGCCGCTCAGCCGCCTGCTGAACCTCTATGTCGGCGGCACCAAGGCGCTGCGCAACGCCACGGGCGAGTTCCTGCGGGAACGCGTGGAGTCCACGCCGTTCGTCATCGGCGTCGCCGGCTCGGTCGCCGTCGGCAAGTCGACCATCGCCCGCGTGCTGCGCGAACTGCTGGCCCGCTGGGAGCACACGCCCCGGGTCGAGCTCATCACCACCGACGGGTTCCTCTTCCCGAACGCCGAGCTCGAGCGTCGCGGCCTCATGACGCGCAAGGGTTTCCCCGAGTCCTACAACCGTCGTGCGCTGCTGCGCTTCGTGAGCGACGTCAAGGCTGGGGCGCCAGAGGTGCGCGCCCCGTTCTACTCGCACCTCGCGTACGACATCGTGCCCGACGCCGCGGTCACCGTGCGCCGCCCCGACGTGCTCATCGTCGAGGGGCTCAACGTGCTGCAGCCCCCCGGGCCCGGCCACCGCCTCGCCGTCAGTGACCTGTTCGACTTCTCGATCTACGTCGACGCGCGCACGAGCGACATCGCCCGCTGGTACGAGGAGCGGTTCCTGAAGCTGCAGCGGGGCGCGTTCGCGAACCCGCGCTCGTACTTCCACCGGTACGCGAGCCTGACCGAAGACGAGGCTCGCTCCCGCGCGAGCGAGATCTGGCGTTCGATCAACGAGCCGAACCTGCTGCAGAACATCCGGCCGACCAGGTCGCGGGCCTCGCTCGTGCTGCGCAAGAGCGCCGACCACTCGGTGTCGACCGTGCTGCTGCGCAAGCTCTGACGCAGCCGCGAACGCCCGCCCGCGGCATCCGCAGGACTGCCCGCTCGCCGCCGGCGACCGCCGCACCCGACGTGCCGGCGGAGGCGCCGACGTCGCAGCGGTGGATCAGACCGGCAGGGTCAGCCGGGCCTTGACGACCTCGGCGAGGGATGCCGCGTGGCGTTCGGCCTCGTCTTGGCTGAGCGCCTCGACCATGACGCGCACCATCGGCTCGGTGCCCGAGGGGCGGAGCAGCACGCGGCCGCCGTCGCCGAGCTCGGCCTCGACCGCGGCCACGGCGGCGGCGATCGCCTCGTCGCCGGCCATGGCGTGGTGGTCGACGCCGCGCACGTTGACGAGCACCTGCGGGTAGACGGTCATGACCTTCGCGAGCTCGGCGAGGGACTTGCCGGTGCGGGCCATCTCGGCGACGAGGTGCAGGCCGGTGAGCACGCCGTCGCCGGTGGTCGCGTGCTCGCTCATGATGACGTGGCCGGACTGCTCGCCGCCGAGGGCGAGCTTCTCGGCCGCGAGGGCCTCGAGCACGTAGCGGTCGCCGACCTTCGTCTCGACGACGCGGATGCCGCGATCGGCCATCGCACGGCGGAGGCCGAGGTTCGACATGACGGTCACCACGAGGGTGTCGTCGGTGAGCGCACCGCGCTCGTGCATGGCCACGGCGAGGATCGCCATGATCATGTCGCCGTCGACGATGTTGCCGTCGGCGTCGACCGCGAGGCAGCGGTCGGCGTCGCCGTCGTGCGCGATGCCGACGTCGGCGCCGTGCTCGAGCACGGCCCTGGAGAGCTGGTCGAGGTGGGTCGAGCCCACCCCGTCGTTGATGTTCATGCCATCGGGATCGGCGCCGATCACCGTGACCTTCGCGCCCGCGTCGCGGAACGTCTCGGGCGAGACGCCGGCCGCGGCGCCGTGAGCGCAGTCGAGCACGACGTGGATGCCGTCGAGGCGGTTCGGCAGCGTGCCGAGCAGGTGCACCACGTAGCGGTCTTCAGCGTCGGCGAACCGACGGATGCGGCCGACGCCGCCGCCGATGGGCGCGAGCTTCTGCTTGCCGAGGTAGGACTCGATGCGGTCCTCGACCTCGTCGGGCAGCTTCGTGCCGCCGAAGGAGAAGAACTTGATGCCGTTGTCGGGCGCCGGATTGTGCGACGCCGAGATCATGACGCCGAAGTCGGCGCCGATCGAGTCGATCAGGAACGCCGTGGCCGGGGTCGGGATGACGCCGGCGTCGAGGACGTCGACGCCGGAGCTCGCGAGGCCGGCCGAGACGGCGGCGGTGAGGAACTCACCGGAGACGCGCGGGTCGCGCGCGACCACCGCGACGGGGCGACGCCCGGCGGCGCGGAGTTCGTCGGCGTGCCGCCCCTGCGTGAGGACGGCGGCAGCCGCCTGGGCGAGGCCCAGGGCCAGGTCAGCCGTGAGTTCACGGTTGGCCAGGCCCCGGACCCCGTCAGTGCCGAAGAGCCGAGGCATTCGGAGGACCGAAGGCCTGGATCAGCGCTTCGAGAACTGAGGTGCCTTGCGGGCCTTCTTGAGACCGGCCTTCTTGCGCTCGATGACGCGGGCGTCGCGCGTGAGGAAGCCGGCCTTCTTGAGTGCGGCGCGGTTGTTCTCGCGGTCGATCTCGTTGAGCGCACGGGCGATCGCGAGACGGAGCGCGCCGGCCTGGCCCGAGGGGCCGCCGCCGGTGATCTTGCCGATCACGTCGTACGAGCCGGTGAGCTCGAGGACCGTGAACGGGTCGGTGATGAGCTGCTGGTGCAGCTTGTTCGGGAAGTAGGCGGCGAACTCACGGCCGTTGACCGTGATGTTGCCTGCGCCCGGGACGACGCGCACGCGCGCGATGGCCTGCTTGCGGCGGCCGACGGCTGCGCCGGACACGTTGAGCACGGGGCGGGGGGTTGCGGGAGCAGCCGCGGGGGTGCTCTCGGTCGTGTAGCTCTCAGGAGCCGCGTCGAGCTGGTCTGCGATCTTCGCCATGGTGGTGTGAATCCTTTTCGAGAACGTCGAGGGCGCCGGAACTACTGCGCGACCTGGGTGAGGGTGTACGGCTTGGGCTGCTGAGCGGCGTGAGGGTGCTCCGCGCCCGCGTAGACCTTCAGCTTCTTGATCTGGGCGCGCCCGAGGGAGTTCTTCGGGAGCATGCCGCGGATCGCCTTCTCGACGGCGCGGACGGGGTTCTTCTCGAGGAGCTCGGCGTAGCCGACGGCCTTGAGGCCGCCCGGGTAGCCCGAGTGGCGGTAGGCCTTCTTCTGCTCGAGCTTCTGGCCGGTGAGGGCCACCTTCTCGGCGTTGACGATGATGACGAAGTCACCGGTGTCCATGTGGTTCGCGAAGGTCGGCTTGTGCTTGCCGCGCAGCAGGGCTGCGGTGTGGCTCGCGAGGCGACCGAGAACGATGTCGGTGGCGTCGATGACGACCCAGTCGTGCTGGATCTCATTCGCCTTGGGGGTGTACGTGCGCGTCACAGTAGTGCTGCTTTCTGATCGAGTGAGGGGTTCGTGAATCCCACTCCGATGGGCGTTCTCCCGCGATGCGGTCGAGCGACCCGGTGGAGGGCTCAACTTCGGGTGTCGGCGCAGATGGCGATACCAAAGAGACAGCTTAGCCGACGACCCCGTCAACACGCAATTCGCGTCGTGCCCTCGTGAGTTTCGCGCGCGCCTCGAGCTCGTCGGCATCGGGATACCCGACCTCGCTCAGCACCAGGCCCTTGGCCGGCATCACCTTGAACGCGCTCGTGCGTTCGGCCGCGAGCATCAGCGCGAACGGGTCGGATGTCGCGAGCCGGCCCTCGCCGACGGCGACGCAGGCCCCGATGAGGGCGCGCACCATCGAGTGGCAGAAGGCGTCGGCCTGCAGGGACGCGACGAGCACGCCGTCGTCGGCACGACGCCACCGGTACTCCTGCAGCGTGCGGATGGTCGTGGCGCCCTCGCGCGGCTTGCAGTACGAGGCGAAGTCGTGCAGCCCGAGCAGGCTGTCTGCGGCGGCGTCCATGGCGTCGACGTCGAGGCGCCGCGGGTACGACACCGTGGTGCGCCGCATGATCGGGTCGTGCGCGGCCGTCGCGTCGGCCACTCGGTACTCGTACCGGCGCCAGACCGCCGAGAAGCGCGCGTCGAACCCGGTCGGCGCGACGGAGGCGCGTGTGATCACCACGTCGGAGTCGGCGCCGATGATGCCGGTCAGGCGCCGCACGAGCACCGCGGCCTGGTCGTGGCCCTCATGGGCGTGGCCGCGCCGGCGCGAGGTGACGGCGGCCAGCGCTGCGGCCGGTACGTCGAGATGCGCGACCTGGCCGCGCGCGTGCACGCCGGCGTCGGTGCGCCCCGCGACCGTGAGCCGCGGCCGCTCGCCCGCCCGCCGGAACAACGTCGCCAGGGCCTCTTCGAGGACGCCCTGCACGGTGCGCAGGCGAGGCTGGCGGCTCCAGCCCGAGAAGTCGGTGCCGTCGTAGGCGATGTCGAGCCTGATGCGCACGACGGATGCCTCGGGCCCGACGGATGCCTCGGCCCTGTGACCGACCTCGGGCTCAGCGCCGACGCCGACGGATGCCTCGGGCCCGGCGGATGCCTCGGGCCCGTCGTACGCGCCGGGGCCGGCCTCGTCCTCGGAACCGGCGGATGCCTCGGCGCCGGCGTCTGCCGTCGGCACCGCGGACTCGTCGATCGCACTCATGCGTCCAAGCCTAGAACGCCGCGGTCGTCGCATCCGGCCGGCCGGAACGGCGCCGTCGGAGCAGAGCCGACATGCAGCAGGAGATCGGGCCCCATCCCTGCTGTGGGCGGGATGTGGCCTGATCTCCTGCACGACGATTCCGGCTGCCGCGCCGGGGACGCGAACGGGCCCCGGTGCAGTGCACCGGGGCCCGTTCAACAGCGGCGTCGACTACTTGGCGTCGGCCGACTCCTCGGCGGGAGCCTCGTCGGCGGCCTCGGTCTCGACGGCCTCGTCGGTCGCCTCGGCGACCTCGGGGGTCTCGTCGGCCTCGACCACGGGCTCCTCGGCGGGAGCCTCGTCGGCGACGGGGGCGGCAGCCGGCTTGGCGGCGCGCACCTTGGGCGTCACGGGCTCGAGGACGAGCTCGATGACGGCCATGGGTGCGTTGTCGCCCTTGCGGTTGCCGATCTTCGTGATGCGGGTGTAGCCGCCCTCACGGTCGGCGACCTGGGGAGCGATCACGGTGAAGAGCTCGTGCACGACGGTCTTGTCGCCGATCACGGCGAGCACGCGACGGCGGGCGTGCAGGTCGCCGCGCTTCGCGAACGTGATGAGACGCTCGGCGAGCGGACGAAGGCGCTTCGCCTTGGTCTCGGTCGTGGTGATCGACTTGTGCGTGTACAGCGCAGCCGCGAGGTTCGCGAGCATGAGCCGCTCGTGCGAAGGTCCGCCGCCGAGGCGGGGGCCCTTGGTGGGCTTCGGCATGGTTCGTTATCTCCAGTATTCGGGGGTGAGTGCGACGGGCGCGGTCGACTAGTTCTCTTCTTCGAAGCCCGTGTAGAAGTGGGCGCCGTCGAAACCGGGAACCGAGTCCTTCAGCGAAAGACCCATCTCGGTGAGCTTGTCCTTGACCTCATCCACCGACTTCTGACCGAAGTTGCGGATGTTCATGAGCTGCGACTCGGAGAGCGCAACGAGCTCGGACACGGTGTTGATGCCCTCGCGCTTGAGGCAGTTGTAGCTGCGCACCGAGAGGTCGAGGTCTTCGATCGGGATCGAGAGCTCGCTCGAGAGCACGGCGTCGACCGGCGCGGGGCCGATCTCGATGCCTTCAGCGGCGACGTTGAGCTCGCGGGCGAGGCCGAACAGCTCGGTGAGCGTACGGCCGGCCGAGGCGATGGCGTCGCGCGGGCTGATGGCCGGCTTGGACTCGACGTCGACCACGAGGCGGTCGAAGTCGGTGCGCTCGCCGGCACGGGTGGCCTCGACGCGGTAGGTGACCTTCAGGACCGGCGAGTAGATCGAGTCGACCGGGATCTGGCCGGCCTCGGAGTACTCGTTGCGGTTCTGGCTCGCCGAGACGTAGCCGCGGCCGCGCTCGATGGTGAGCTCGAGCTCGAACTTCGCCGACTCGTTGAGCGTGGCGATGACGAGCTCGGGGTTGTGCACCTCGACGCCGGCCGGAGCCGAGATGTCGGCTGCGGTGACCTCGCCGGCGCCCTGCTTGCGCAGGTAGGCCGTGATGGGCTCGTCGTGCTCGCTCGAGACGACCAGGTTCTTGATGTTCAGGATGATCTCGGTGACGTCTTCACGCACGCCGGGAACGGTCGAGAACTCGTGGAGCACGCCGTCGATGCGGATGCTCGTGACGGCCGCGCCCGGGATGGACGAGAGGAGCGTACGCCGAAGCGAGTTGCCCAGGGTGTAACCGAAGCCCGGCTCGAGGGGCTCGATCACGAAACGCGAACGGAACTCCGAGATGTTCTCTTCGGTGAGCGTCGGGCGCTGTGCGATCAGCACTGTTGATTCCTTTCGGCAGGGTGTCCGCTATATGACACCTGCGAGTTCGAGGATCTTGAGTTGTAGAGAGTGCGTGTCGCCGGTCGAGCGGGCCCCTCGGGTCCGTATCGAGACCTGCGGATGTCGCGAGGGCTCGAGGCGGGCGAAGGCGCCCTGCTCGACCGGCGGAGAGTGCTCAGACGCGGCGGCGCTTGGGCGGACGGCAGCCGTTGTGCGCCTGGGGCGTCACGTCGTTGATGCTGCCGACCTCGAGGCCTGCGGCCTGGAGCGAGCGGATCGCGGTCTCACGGCCCGAGCCGGGGCCCTTGACGAAGACGTCGACCTTCTTCATGCCGTGCTCCTGCGCCTGGCGCGCGGCCGACTCGGCGGCGAGCTGTGCGGCGAACGGGGTCGACTTGCGCGAACCCTTGAAGCCGACGCCACCGGAGGAGGCCCAGCTGATCACGGCACCGGTGGTGTCGGTGATCGAGACGATCGTGTTGTTGAACGTCGACTTGATGTGGGCCTGGCCCACGGCGATGTTCTTCTTTTCCTTCTTGCGCGGCTTGCGAGTAGCCGCCTTGGATGCTGCCATGTGTGAAATCTCCTAGATCTGGCGACGAGCGGTTACTTGCGGCCGGGCTTCTTCTTGCCGGCGACGGTGCGCTTCGGGCCCTTGCGGGTACGAGCGTTGGTCTTGGTGCGCTGACCGCGGACCGGGAGGCCGCGACGGTGGCGGATGCCCTCGTACGAACCGATCTCGACCTTGCGGCGGATGTCGGCGGCAACCTCGCGGCGAAGATCGCCCTCGACCTTGTAGTTGCCCTCGATGTAGTCGCGCAGCGCGACGAGCTGGTCGTCGCTGAGGTCCTTGACGCGGATGTTTCCGTCGATGCCGGTGTCCGCGAGCGTCTTCAGCGCGCGAGTGCGGCCGACGCCGTAGATGTAGGTAAGTGCGATCTCCACGCGCTTTTCGCGCGGGATGTCGACTCCTGCAAGACGTGCCATGGGTGGCTTCTCCTGTTGTGAGTGGAGGTGTGGAGCAACACCGGTGCCCGGGCCTCCGCCCCGAGGTGTCCCCGCGGCATCCGGAGATGCCGTGGTTCTGGTGTTGCCGATATGCGATGTTCAGTTATGGGGAGCGGGCCGCGCCCGAGGGGCGGCCCTGAAGTCTTCTGACTAGCCCTGGCGCTGCTTGTGGCGCGGGTTCTCGCAGATCACCATGACGTTGCCGTGGCGGCGGATGACCTTGCACTTGTCGCAGATGGGCTTGACGGAGGGGTTGACCTTCATGAGTGTTTCCTTGATTTCGCTGTCTTCGTGCCCGCGGGGTGCCTCGGGCCGTTACTTTCCAGCAGCGCTTACTTGTAGCGGTAGACGATGCGTCCGCGCGTCAGGTCGTAGGGGCTCAGCTCCACGATCACGCGGTCCTCGGGGAGGATTCGGATGTAGTGCTGACGCATCTTGCCTGAGATGTGTGCGAGAACCTTGTGTCCGTTCGTGAGCTCGACCCGGAACATTGCGTTCGGGAGAGCCTCGACGACCGAGCCTTCGATCTCGATGACGCCGTCTTTCTTGGCCATAGCCTCACTATCGCTTGGAGTTTGGGATGCTGGTCGTGCGATGATGCTGTACGCAGCGGCCCCGGGGACGCGCCGACGGTTCGTCGGGCATGCCAAGGCGCACGTGCAGAGCACCAAGGGTCAACTATAGGCGATCCGCCGCCGTTTCGCCAATCAACGGCGCATGAGCCGGGCGCGGCGCAGACCGACGAGGGCGGCGGTGCCGAGCAGCATCAGTGCGAGCCCAGAGCCGAACGCCGCGAGCGGGTCGGCTCCGGTCGCGGGAAGCGCGCCGCCGCCGGTGGTTCCGGGACCGGGTGCCGGGGTCGGGCCCGGCGTCGGACCATCGGTCGGCGTGGGCGTGGGCGTCGGCGTGGGCGTCGGCGTCGGACCGGTGAACCGGTTCGTCACGGTCGCGATGGTCGGCGAGGCGCCCCCGGAGCCCACGGTGATCTCGGCCGGCGAGACCTCGGCACCAGCCCATGCGAAGCCGTCGCCCGAGAAGTCGCCCTCGACCTCGACGAGCTCTTCGCTGAGGAGGCATGTGCTGCCGACCGGGAAGAACGGCGAGGCGACCGCGGCGCCGCCCGCGACGACCGCCAACGAACCCTCGCCGGAGCCGTCGCCGAGCGGCGCGCCCTCGGCGTCGTACGCCTGCACCGGCGCTTCATCGAGCGTGCACGCGTAGTCGACGGTGAATTCGCGGTCGCCCACGTACCCGCCGTCCGGCCCGGTGACGACCTTCTGGACCGCGAAGAATCCGAGCACGGTGTTCTCGACCGTGAATGCGAGCTGCACCTCGTCGGCTGGATCGGGCACGACGAACTCGGGCGGGTCGGCCGGTTCTCCGTTGACCGTCCAGACCGGCTCGGCGAACGAGAAGCCGGTGGCGAGCAGAGTCCTCGGGGCCGGGGGCGCCGTGAAACGCAGGTCTTCGGAGATCATGCAGTCGGCGCCGATCGGGAGCCCGGTGATCGTGACGGGCGGCGCTCCCGCCTCGACCGACCACGGCCGCAGGAAGCTCGCGCCCTCGAGGGTCTCGCATTCGATCGTGCCGCCGAAGAACCGCTCGGGCTCGGGAATCGGGCCTGCGTCGTCGAGGATCTTCTGGATCGTGATCGAGCCCGTCTCGGGTTCGGGCACCGGTTCGGGCTCGCAGTCGAACTCGCCCGGCCCGATCCACGGGTAGTTGTGCAGTTCGTTGCCCACGCCGTTCGTGGTGAGGTCGCCACCCGAGTACACCCGGCCGTTCGTGCTCGCCGTGACCGTGACGATCGCCGCGGGGTCGGGCACGAGGATGCTGCCGAGCACCTGGCTCGACCCCCCGACGGTCAGGGTCGTCGCATCCTGGAAGTTCCAGAGGGTGCGCGCGGCGACGTTGCCGAAGTCGGGGTTCGCGAAGTCGTCGACCCGCACGCCGTCGTTCGAGAAGAAGTTCGGCGAGAAGACCGCCGGCGATCCCGTGACGTTGATCACGACGGGCGTCGTGATGCCGATGTTCACGAAGTGCACGGTCGGGCTGGCCGCGAGGACGCTCGCGGCCACCTCGAAGACCTGGACGTCGGTCGTCCCGTCACCCGTGAACGTGACCTCGGTGGGGGCGACGCTCGTCGCCCCGTTCACGGGAGCAGCCGAGAAGGCGTCGGATGAATCTGCGAGCACGGTGCCGAACCCGGTGAACGGCGCGACGGCGGCGGGTCCGAGTCCGGTGCTGAGCTCCCCTCCGTTGAGCGCGATCTGCGCGAGCGGGTCGTCGACCTCGGCAGCACCGCCGACGTCGACCGAGCCGCCACCGTCGACCCGCGCGCCGACGTCGAGCACCGTGCTCGACCCGACCGCGAGCGTGTCGCCCACCATGAGCATGACCGAGCCAGGAGTCGGCACGATGCCGGAGCCGACCCCGACCGCACCGACGTTGAACACCCCGCCGGGGGTCTTGTCGAACGTCGCGCTGCCCAGTGCGACGAGGAGCCCTTCGGACTCCGCCGCCGAACCGAGGGCGGAGAAGTCACCGCCGACGAAGACCGCGACGTTGTTGTCGGTGAAGCCGGGCGGCAGACCGGAGATGCCCGGGAACTCGCCGTCGGGCGGACACTCGCCGATCGCTGCGCGCGCGCTCGGGACGGAGCCGCCGACCGCGGCGACTCCGACGAAGGCCACCGCGAGCAGGGCGGGCACGGCGGCGAACGCGAGGACGCGCCCCGGCTTGCGGTGAGATGACATGCCCCGCCCCTTGCCCTCGACCTGGTCCACCGTCTTGACGGCGTGAAGTCCGCCGATTCTACTCCGATGCACCCGCTGCCACGGGGTCGATTCCGCGGGACTCGCCGACGACGGCGACGAGCGCGGGTTCGAGCGGATGCCCCGGCTCGACGCCCATGACCTCGTGCACGACCTGCGCGGCCGGCCTGGTGCGCAGCACCTTGCCCAGCTCGACGCTCTCGGCGTCGCCCGGCACGTCGAACCGGAGCGCGGCGCCGACGGCCGCGAGCAGGCCGTCGACGGCATGGCCGCGCTCGGCGAGCTCGGCCGCCGGGCCGATGAACCGCTCGTGCCGGCTCAGCTTGCGCATCGGCTGCCGCCCGACCCTCGCGACGGTGTCCGGCAGGTCGGGGTTGCGGAACCGTTCGAGGATCTTCGCCCGGTACGCCGACTGCTCGGCCTCGGCGAACCCGTGCTTGGCGACGATGAGCGCCGAGGTCTCGCCGAGCACGCGCTCGACCGCCGCGGCGACCTCGGCGTCGGCGAGCGCGTCGCTGATGCGCTCGTGCCCGGCGAGGAAGCCGAAGTACGCGGTCGAGGCGTGGCCCGTGTTCACGGTGAAGAGCTTGCGCTCGATGTAGGGCGCGAGGTCGTCGACGAAGTGCGCGTCGGGGATGACCGGCGGCGCGTCGCCGAACGGCGGTCGCTCGATCGCCCACTCGAAGAACGTCTCCACGGTGACGTCGAGCCCGGCTTCCGCTGCCTGGGCGGGCACGATGCGGTCGACGGCGGTGTTGGCGAACACCGCACGGGCCGCGAGCGCCGGCCATTCGTCGCCCGCGAGCGCGGCCGTCTCGTCGCGCAGCAGGTCGGTCGCGTTGATCGCGTTCTCGCAGGCCATGACCGCGAGCGGCGCGGCGTCCGCGGCACGGGCGCGCAGCGCCGCGAGCACATGCGGGGCGATGAACTTCAGGATGCTCGGGCCGACGGCCGTCGTGACGACGTCGGCCGACGCGAGCTCTGCGGCCAGCCCCGCGGCATCCGTCGCGCTGTTCACGGCACGGTAGCCGTCGACGACGCGATCTCGCGCACCGACGCCCACCTCGTGCACCGTGTAGCGGTCGGATGCCGCGAGCTCGTCGATGAGCGCGCCGTTCACGTCGGCGAAGACGACCTCGTACCCCGCGTCGTGCAGCAGGAGGCCGACGAAGCCGCGTCCGATGTTGCCCGCGCCGAAGTGGACGGCCTTCACGGCTCGTTCACCTCGGAGAGCAGTGCGTGCAGCTCGGCCGCGGTCGTCGCGTCGACGAGCCGCTGCACCTCGTCGTCGTCCGAGAAGATGATCGCGATCTTCGAGAGGATCTCGAGGTGCTCGTTCTCGATGCCGGCGATGCCGACGACGAACCGGGCCTGCTCGCCGCCCCAGTCGACCGGCTCGTCGTACCGGATGACGGAGAGCGCCGAGCGGCGGATCGCGTCCTTCGCCTCGTTGGTGCCGTGCGGGATCGCGAGCAGGTTGCCCATGTACGTCGAGACCGAGCGCTCGCGCTCGAGCATCGAGTCGACGTACGCGGGGTCGACCGCGCCCGCCTCGACGAGGATCGCCCCCGCCGCGCGGATCGCGTCGTCTCGGTCGGCCGCGCGTGCGGCGAGCCGCACGTGCGCGGCGGGGAGGATCGCTTCGGTCATGGCTTGCTCCTTCTCTCGGTGCTCGGCGGTGCCCGTCGTGGGCCGCCCGTTCGGTGCGTCGCGGTTCGACCTGCTGCGGCTCCGGGGCCGGGTGCTCTCCCGCACCGGCCCCGGAGCCGCCCCGTCAGGACTGCGATTCCTGCTGGCCCTTGACCAGATCCACGACTTCGTCGTACCTCGGCGAGTTCATGAAGTTGTCGACCGAGATGTGCACGGCGTCCGGCGTCTGCCGCCGCGCGCGATCGGTCAGCTGGTTCTGCGTGATGACCAGGTCGGCCGAGGAATCGAGATTGGCGATCGCCTTGTTGACCACCGTGACGTCCTCGATCCCCGCCTTCTTGAACTTGTTGCGCAGGACGCTGGCGCCCATCGCCGACGAGCCCATGCCCGCGTCGCAGGCGAACACGACGTTCTGGATCACGGGCACGGTTCCCGTCGCAGGGCCGCCGCGGCCGTCGGCCTCGGTCGCCGCTCCGCCACGCAGGTTCGAGAGGGCGTCGGAGCTCTTGCCCTTCGCCGCCTCGGTCTGCGTGATGGCGGCGCCGAACGCGTCGTCGCTGACCGCCATCGCCTCGAGGTCGCGCTTGCGCGAGGCCCGGAGGATGACGCCCGCGATGAAGAACGTCACCGCCGCCGACAGGATCACCGACAGGATCACCGCGAAGTACGAACCCGGGGCTGTCTGCAACAGGACCGCGAAGATGCTTCCCGGCGCCGCCGGCGCTCGCAACGCGCCGCCGAGGAGCATGTTGGTCGTGACACCCGTCGCACCGCCCGCGATGAGCGCGAGGATCAGGATCGGCTTCATGAGGGCGTACGGGAAGTACACCTCGTGGATGCCGCCGAAGAACTGGATGACGGCCGCGCCCGGCGCGGACGCGCGAGCCGCGCCGATCCCGAAGAAGGTGAACGCCAGCAGGAGTCCGACGCCCGGGCCGGGGTTCGCCTCGAGCAGGAACAGGATCGACGAGCCGCTCTCGGACGCCTCCGAGAGCCCCAACGGCGTGAGGACGCCATGGTTGATCGCGTTGTTGAGGAAGAACACCTTCGCCGGCTCGATCAGGATGCTCGTGAGCGGCAGGAGGTTCTGGTCGACGAGCCATTCGACGCCGAATCCGAGCACCGCCATCAGCCAGTTCACGAGCATGGCGATCGGGTAGAAGCCCACGATCGCCATCACGAAGCCCCAGATGCCGGCCGAGAACATGTTGACGAGCATCTCGAAGCCCGCCTTGACCTTGCCCTCCCACAGCGAGTCGAGCCACTTCATCGTCCAGGCGGCGAGCGGTCCGAGGATCATCGCGCCGATGAACATGTGGACCTGGCCGAGGGGCGCCGCGCCCTCCTCGAGTCCCGCGTTGAACTGCGCGACGAGGTAGTCCGACCCGGCGATCGCGCCCATCGTCGCGATCGCGCCGACGACGCCGCCGCGGACGTTGTAGACGAGGCTGCCGCCGGTGTAGGCGATGATCAGCGGGAGCAGGTAGTGGATGAACGGTCCGACGATCGTCGCCAGCGCCGCATTCGGCGTCCAACCCACCTCGATGAAGAACGCGGTGAAGATGCCCCAGGCGATGAGCGCCGGGATGTTCGGCATGATCATCCCGCTCATGAATGTGCCGACTCGCTGGACGGCGACACGGGCTCCCCCTGGCCGCTTCGCGCCGGCAGACGTCGTTGTCATTGTGGTGCCTCTCTGCTGTTCACGACGCGGCTTCGCGCGCCGTGGTGATCTCGGATGCGACGGACTGCGCCGCCGCTCGGGCTTCGGCCGCTCCCTCAGCGGCCAGGGCTGCCTCGGCGAGCGCCTTCGCGTCGTCGGGGCTGTACCGCGCGAGGGAGGCGCGGACATCTGCGAGTGCCGATGGCGACATCGACAGGCTCGTGGCGCCGAGGCCCACGAGCACGACGGCGAGCAGCGGATCGGCGGCGGCCTCGCCGCAGATGCCGACCGGCTTGCCGGATTCGGCCCCGGCGCGGCCCACGTCCGCGATGAGTCGCAGGACGGCCGGGTGCCAGGGGTTCTGCAGGGTCGCGACGGTGCCGAGCAACCGGTCGGCGGCCATCGTGTACTGCGTGAGGTCGTTCGTGCCGATCGACGCGAAGTCGCAGGCGGCGAGCACGCGGTCGGCGATGAGCGCCGCCGACGGGGTCTCGACCATGACGCCGGCGACCCTGATGCCGAGCTCCTTCGCGAGCGCGGTGAAGTAGCGCGTCTCCTCGACGGTCGCGACCATGGGCGCCATGACCCAGAGCTCGGCCTCGGTCGCGGCATCCGCGGCGGCGAGCGCCGTCAACTGCTCGCGCAGGATCGCCTCGGAGTGCCGCAGCGCGCGGATGCCCCTGAGCCCGAGCGCCGGGTTCTCCTCCGGCGCGTCGTTCAGGAACGAGAGCGGCTTGTCGGCTCCGGCATCGAGCACGCGCACGACGACCTTGCGGCCCGCGAAGGCGGTCAGCAGCTTCGTGTACTGCGCGCGCTGGTCGGCGATGCTCGGCGCCGTGTCGGCGTCGAGGAACAGGAACTCGGTGCGGAACAGCCCGACGCCCTCGGCGCCGAGGCGCAGCGCCTCGGCGGCCCCCTCGGCCGACCCGAGGTTCGCGAGCAGCGGCACCGGCGTGCCGTCGGCGAGGGCGCCGGGGGTGACCGGCGCGGCCTCGAGCGCGGCGCGCTCGGCGATGCGGGCGTTCGCCGCGGCGACCTCGTCGGAGGACGGGTCGGAGACGACGAGTCCGTCGGCCGCGTCGACGATCACCGTGTCGCCGTCGGCCAGCCCCGCGGCATCCGCTGCCCCCACGATCGCGACGATCGACTTCTCCCGGGCGAGGATCGCGGTGTGCGAGGTCGGCCCCCCGTCGACGGTCACGAGGCCGAGCACCTTGTCGAGGTCGAGCGTGGCCGTGTCGGCCGGCGCGAGATCACGGGCGACGAGCACGAACGGATGCCCCGGATCGGGCACCCCCGGCGCGGGGAGCTTCAGCAGGTGGGCGATGACGCGCTGCGAGATGTCGTCGAGGTCGGCGGCGCGCTCCCCCATGTACCCGCCCATGCCGGCGAGCAGGTCGCGGTACGCCGCGAACGCCTCGAACACCGCACGCTCGGCGGTCTTGCCCTGCTCCAGCAGGGTCGTCACCTCGTCGACGAGGCTCGGGTCCTCGGCGATCATCGCCTGGGCCTCGAGCACGTCCTGGGCGGCTCCGCCCGCCTTCGCGCCGCGGCTGTTGAGCTCGGCCGCGACGACCGACATCGACGCCTTCGCCCGCTCCCCCTCGAGCTTCGCGTCGAGGTGGCTCGGACGGTCGACGGGCTCCGGAAGCCGCTCGGCCATGCGCGCGACCGGCCCCACAGCGACCCCCTGGCCGATGCCCGTTCCCGTGATCTGCATCACACGCCCCTTCTCGTGGTTGCCCGGGCGCACCCGGGTGCTACTCGTCGTGATCGGTCAGGAGCAGTTCGACGAGCTCGTCGAGCACGGCCTGCTCGTCGCCGCCCTCGACGCTCAGCGTCACCTCGTCGCCGTGGTCGATGCCCTGCGAGATGACCGCGAGGATGCTCGCCGCGTTGACCGCCTTGCCGCCCGACTTGCTGAGCGTGACGGCGGCCCCCGACGCGGCCGCGGCCTGCGTGAAGAGCTTGGCCGGGCGGGCGTGCAGCCCGTGCGTCGATCCGATGCGTACCGTGCGTTCAACCATGTTCCGTGCCCCCATCGCCGATGTCGGCTCCCGTGTTCACCGTATCCCCCCGGTCACGCGCCCGGGAGCCGCCCTGCGGCGCGTGGTGGTCGTTGTGCGTCCCCGCGGTCGCGAGGGCCAGGTCGAGTGCCGCCTCGCCGTCGGCGGCGCTCGAGGCGCCGGCGGGCAGCACGGCGATCGGCACGGATGCCGCGATCGCACGCTCCCGCAGGACGGTCAGCTGCCCGGCGAGGTGCTCGCCGACGAGCAGCACGTCCGCGCCCGGAAGCGCATCGGGCAGACCCGATGCGCTCGACGCCGCCGCCTGCACGTCGAGCCCCCTGGATGCCGCCGCCCGACGGATGCGCTGGGCGACGAACGTGCTCGAGGCACCGGCACCGCACACGACGATGATGCGCATCAGCTGCCTCCTCGCCGCCGGCGGTCCGGTCGTCTTCGATCGTGTCGGTCGAGGTCTCGACCGATTGCCTCGATTCTGCTCCCCCTGCCTCGTGCGGCTCCAGTAGATCGGCTTCCGCCCTCCAGGAAGATCCGGTGCGATCGGCCGCACCGGGCGACGACGAGTGGTTGACTGGCTGCACCGCCCGGCGTCGCGTGGCCCGGGCAGCGATCCGGGAGCAGTGGTGGCCGACAAGCAGGAGCGCCTCGTCGAGATCCTCGCCGACGACGGCGGCTGGAGGACGGCCGCCGACCTCGCCGCCCGGCTCGAGGTCACGCCCCGCTCCGTCCGCAGCTACGTCGCGCGTGCGAACGCCGGCGGTGCCGCGATCGTCGTCTCGGGCCCGCATGGGTACCGGCTGGACCGCGCGGCCTGGGCCGCCCGCGGCACGCCACGGCCGCCGGAGACCTCGCCGGTCGCGCGCGCGACCGGACTCATCCGCTCGCTCATCGATGCCGATCATGGACTCGACGTCTACGAGACGGCCGAGCGCCTGCACGTGAGCGAGGCGACCGTCGAGGCCGACCTGCGCCGCATCCGCTCACGCCTCGAGGGCACGGGCCTCGGTCTCGCCCGCCGGGGGCCGGTCGTCACCATGACGGGACCCGAGTCGGCACGTCGACGGCTGCTCGGAACGCTCTTCCGCGAGGAGTCCGCGCGCGGGCGCGACGCGTTCGACCGTCTTCGCGCGGAGGTCCCGCAGCTGCCGCAGTTCCGCGAGGAGCTCGTCGAACGCCTCGCCGAGGCCGGCTACGCCCCCAACGAGTACGGCCTCGCCGACGTGCTGCTGCACATCGCGATCGCGATCGACCGCGCCGAGCACGATCACCCCATCGACGACGCGGGCGTGCCCGCTGCGACATCCGACGCGTCAGGTCACGACTCGCCGCGTCTCGAGGACCTGCTCGACACCCTCATCCGGGCGCATTTCGGGCGCGCCATCGGCGACGCCGAGCTCGCCCACCTCGCACGCCTGCTCGGCACCCGCGCCGCCACCCGCGTCGCCGCGCCGGGCCGCGCCACGCCGGCGTCGAGCCGCGCCGGACTCGTGCAGGCGATCGTTTCGCATGCGGCCGACGAGTACCTCATCGAGCTCGACGACGACGACTTCATCGAGCGGCTGGCGCTGCACGTCGACAATCTCGTCGTGCGTGCGAGCGAGCAGCGCCGATCGCGCAACCCGCTCGCGGCGACGATCAAGTCGGCGTATCCGCTCACGTACGACCTCGCGGTCTACATCGCGAGCGAGCTCGCGCGCAGTGAGGGCATCGTGGTCGACGAGGACGAGATCGCCTACATCGCGATGCACGTCGGCGCCTACCTCGAACAGCGTCGTGCGGCGCTCGAGCGCGTGCGCGTGACGGTCGTCGCGCCCGCCTATCACGACGTGCACACGGCGCTCGCGGAGCGGATCCGCGGCGAGTTCGGGTCCGACATCGAACTCGTGGAGCTCATCGACCGCGCCGACGTGGACTGGGCCTCGATCCGCGCGGAACTCATCGTCTCGGTGATCGAGCCCTCCACGCCCGTCGAGCATCTCGTGCGCATCTCGCCGTTCCCGACGGATGCCGACCTCGCCCGCGTGCGGACCGAGGTCTCGCGCATCCGCCGTGCCCGCCGCCATGCCAGGCTCGCGGCGGCCCTCTCGCGCTACATCTCGCCCGACCTCTTCGTCCGCGGCATGCGCGGATACGACCGCGAGGGCCTGATCACCATGCTCGGCGAGCGGATGATGGCGGCGGGCGTCATCGATCACGCCTACCTCGACAGCGCCCTCGAACGCGAGCGCATGTCCTCGACCGCCTTCACCGAGCACCTCGCCGTGCCGCACGCGATGACCATGACGGCCAAGCACACGGCCATCGCGATCGCCATCGACGACGTGCCGATCGAGTGGGACGGCGCGCGCGTGGACGTCGTGGCGCTCATCGCCTTCTCCGAGGCCGGGCGCGCCGAGTTCCAGGACGTCTTCGACCAGTTCGTCGAGACGTTCTCGGAGCGCGAGAACGTGCAGCGGCTCGTGCGCGGCGCGACGGACTACCAGGGGCTGCTCGCCGAGCTGTCCCGGCTCATGGAGCCCGACGGCTGACGCCTGCGATCGGTTGCCGCAGACCCGCGGACGTCTGGTGGGGCCGCGCGGATGCCCCGGGGCTGCCTCTGGTCGGCTCAGGCGATCGGCACGGGCACGACGCCGAACGGGGCGAGCCCCGCCGCCCCGCCGTCCTCGGCGGTGAGCACCCAGATGCCGTCGGCGTGCACGGCGATCGAGTGCTCCCAGTGCGCGGCATCGGCGCCGTCGGAGGTGGTCACCGTCCAGCCGTCGTCGCGGATGAAGGTCTCGATGGACCCCGCGACGATCATCGGCTCGATCGCGACTACGAGTCCGGGCCGCACGACGGGCCCGCGACGGTCGACGCGGTAGTTGAACACCGGGGGCTCCTCGTGCATCGATCGGCCGATGCCGTGGCCCACGTAGTCGGTGAGGATGCCGTACTCGCCCTCGCCCTCGACGAACTCCTCGATCGCGAACCCGACCTCGTTGAGTCGCCGCACGCTCGCGAGGGCCGCGATGCCGTGCCACAGCGCACCCTCGGTGACCTGGCTGAGCCTCGTGCGCGCGGCGACCACGTCTGGTCGCTCGGGGTCTGGGATCACGGTCGTGAACGCGGCGTCGCCGTTCCAGCCGTCGACCTCGGCGCCGCCGTCGACCGAGACGATGTCACCCGGCCGGAACGGCCGGTCTCCGGGGATGCCGTGCACCACGTCGTCGTCGACCGAGACGCAGAGCGTGTGCCGGTAGCCGGGTTCGAGCTTGAAGTTCGATCGCCCGCCCCGGTCGATGATCGCCCGCTCGGCCGCCGCGTCGAGCTCGAGTCCGGTCGAACCCGGCACGATGAGCTGTCGCGCCGCCGCGAGCGCCGCGGCCGTCGCCTCGCCGGCCGCGCGCATGGCGCGCAACTCGGCGGGCGACTTGTAGATCGACCGGCGGAACACGCGGGTCAGGCTGCGGCGCCGGCGACCAGGCCGCGGCTCGCGAGCGCATCGAAGATGCGCTGCGTGACCTCGTCGAGCGTGCCGACGCCGTCGATCTTCACGACGAGGCCCTGCTCGCGGTACACCTCGAGGATCGGGGCCGTCTCGCGCTCGTAGATCGCGAGGCGATTGGCGATGACCTCTTCGGTGTCGTCGGTGCGTCCCTGCTGCACGGCGCGATCGCGCAGGCGCGCGATGCTCTCCTGCCGAGGCACCTCGAGCTCGATGACGGCGTCGAGCGCCTCGCCGCGACCCGCGAGGAACGCGCCGAGGTCGTCGACCTGGCCGCGGTTGCGGGGGTATCCGTCGAGGAGGAACCCGTGCGCGGCATCGGCCTGCTCGAGGCGATCGCGCACGAGCTCGCTCGTGCAGCTCGTCGGGCACGAGGTCGCCCGCCTCGATGATCGCTTGCACGCGCTTGCCGAGCTCGGTGCCGCCCGCGACGTTCGCGCGGAAGATGTCGCCGGTGGCGACCTGGGGCACGCCGAAGGCCTCTGCGACGAGCACGCCCTGCGTGCCCTTGCCGGAGCCCTGCGGGCCGACGATGAGGAACCGCGCCGAACCGGTGGCGGGCGCCGCCGTCATCGCAGGAGCCCCTCGTAGTGACGCTGCTGCAACTGCGCGTCGATCTGCTTCACCGTCTCGAGGCCGACGCCCACGATGATCAGGATCGAGGCGCCGCCGAACGGGAAGTTCTGGTTGGCGCCGAACGCCGACAGCGCGATGAGCGGCAGCAGGGCGATCAGGCCGAGGTAGAGCGAACCCGGCAGCGTGATGCGCGTGAGCACGTAGTCGAGGTACTCGGCCGTGGGGCGACCGGCGCGGATGCCGGGGATGAAGCCGCCGTACTTCTTCATGTTCTCGGCGACCTCGTCGGGGTTGAACGTGATCGCGACGTAGAAGTACGTGAACCCGACGATGAGCAGGAAGTACAGGAGCATGTAGAGCGGGTGGTCGCCCTTGGTCAGGTAGTTCGTGATCCACACGACCCACGCCTGCGGCTCCTCGCCGGCGGCCGGCTGGTTGAACTGCGCGATGAGCGCCGGCAGGTACAGCAGCGACGAGGCGAAGATGACGGGCACCACGCCGGCCATGTTGACCTTGATCGGGATGTACGTGTTGTTGCCGCCGTACGTGCGTCGCCCGACCATGCGCTTGGCGTACTGCACGGGCACACGTCGCTGCGACTGCTCGACGAACACGACCGCGACGACCACCAGCAATCCGACGGCGAGCACCACGAAGAACGTGTCGAGGCCGCGGGCCTGGGCGATCGACCAGAGCGAGCCGGGGAAGCTCGAGGCGATCGAGGTGAAGATCAGCAGCGACATGCCGTTGCCGATGCCGCGCTCGGTGATGAGCTCGCCCATCCACATGATGAGGCCGGTGCCGGCGGTCATGGTGATGACCATGAGCAGGATCGCGTACCAGGCGTCGTTCGTGATCAGCTGCGAGCACGACGGGTCGCTCGAGGGGAACAGCGCGCCGGAGCGGGCGACCGTGATGAGCGTGGTGGACTGCAGCACGCCGAGGGCGATGGTGAGGTACCGGGTGTACTGCGTCAGGCGGCCCTGGCCGGCCTGGCCCTCCTTGTAGAGGGTCTCGAAGTGGGGGATCACCACGCGCAGCAGCTGCACGATGATCGACGCCGTGATGTACGGCATGATGCCCAGCGCGAAGATCGACAGCTGGAGCAGGGCTCCGCCGGAGAAGAGGTTGACGAGCTCGTAGAGGCCCGTCGTGGTCTGGCTGGCGGCGAGACACGCCTGCACGTTGCCGAAGTCCACGAACGGGGCGGGAATGAACGATCCGAGCCGGAACAGGGCCACGATGCCCAGCGTGAACCCGAGCTTGCGGCGTAGATCCGGCGTGCGGAAGATCCGCCCGATGGCGTTGAACACTCGTCCTCCTGTTGCTCCGTCGTGGAGTCAGTCCAAATATGGCTCGAGCCTGTCGAGACCCCCGTGAATCATACGCGAGGTCCCGACAGGCTCGAACCGATTGTCGTGCTTTGGTCTACTTGACCGAACCGCCGGCGGCGACGATCTTCTGCTCTGCGGAGCCGGAGACCTTGTCGACCGCGACATTGAGCTTGACCTGGAGGTCGCCGTTGCCGAGAACCTTGACGCGCTCGTTCTTGCGAACGGCACCCTTCTCGACGAGGTCGGCGATGGTGACGTCGCCGCCCTTCGGGTAGAGCTCGGCGAGCTTGTCCAGGTTCACGACCTGGTACTCCACGCGGAACGGGTTCTTGAAGCCGCGCAGCTTCGGTGCACGCATGTGGTACGGAAGCTGGCCACCCTCGAAACCGGGGCGGATGTTGTTGCGGGCCTTCGAACCCTTGGTGCCGCGACCGGCGGTCTTGCCCTTGGAACCCTCACCGCGTCCGACGCGGGTCTTGTCCTTCTTGGCACCGGGGGCCGGACGAAGGTGGTGCACCTTGAGCACGGGCTCGCGCTTCTCGGCGACATCGGCCTTCGGGGCCGCCTTCTTCGCGGGGGCCTTCTTGGCAGGAGCCTTCTCGGCAGCTGCGTCGTCGGCCTTCGCAGCGGCGGCCTTGGCCGGCGCCTTCTTGGCTGCGGTCGCCTTGGGGGCGGCCTTCTTCTCGGCGGCCGGCTTGTCGGCGGCCTTCTTCGCGGGAGCCTTCTTGGGGGCTTCTGCGGTGGCGTCGATCTTCTCGTCAGCCATTAGTCAATCTCCTCAACCTTCACGAGGTGAGCGACGGTGTTGACGTACCCGCGGTTCTGCGGGTTGTCCTCACGCACGACCGACTGGCCGATTCGCTTGAGCCCGAGGCTGCGCAGCGTGTCACGCTGGTACTGCTTCTCGCTCACCTTGGACTTGATCTGGGTCACCTTGAGCTGCTTGGCCATCAGGCACCTGCCTTCGCTGCTGCGGCGGCCTCGGCCGCCTGGGCCTCGGCACGCAGCAGACGGGCCGGTGCGACCTGGTCGTAGTCGAGACCACGACGGGCGGCGACGGCGCGCGGCTCTTCGAGCTGCTTCAGCGACTCGACGGTTGCGTGCACGATGTTGATCGTGTTCGACGAGCCGAGCGACTTCGACAGCACGTCGTGGATGCCCGCGCACTCGAGGACGGCGCGCACCGGACCACCGGCGATGACACCGGTACCGGGCGAGGCCGGACGCAGGAGGACGACACCGGCGGCCGCCTCACCCTGCACGGGGTGCGGGATGGTCGAGCCGACGCGAGGCACGCGGAAGAAGTTCTTCTTCGCCTCCTCGACGCCCTTCGAGATCGCGGTCGGGACCTCGCGGGCCTTGCCGTAGCCGACGCCGACGAGTCCGTTGCCGTCACCCACGACGACGAGCGCCGTGAAGCTGAAGCGACGGCCGCCCTTGACGACCTTCGACACGCGGTTGATGGTCACGACACGCTCGAGGAACTGGCTCTTCTCGGCGTCGCGGCCACCGCGGTCGCGGCCACCCTGGTTGCGGTCGCGACCGCCGCCACGGCGGTTGTCGCGCTCGTTGCGAGCCGGCTCAGAGGCTGCGGCCGTCTCGACGGGTGCCTCTGCAGTCACCTCGGTCTCCTTAACAGTGTTCTCACTCACAGGTTGAGCCCTGCCTCTCGCGCTCCATCGGCGATCGCTGCGACACGACCGGCGTACTTGTTGCCGCCGCGGTCGAAGACGACCGACTCGATGCCGGCCTCCTTCGCGCGCTCTGCGACGAGCTCGCCGACCTTCTTGGCCTTGGCGGTCTTGTCACCGTCGAACGCACGGAGGTCTGCCTCCATGGTCGAGGCGCTGGCGACGGTCAGGCCCTTGCTGTCGTCGACGACCTGCACGAACACGTGCCGGGCCGAACGGGTGACGACGAGGCGCGGGCGCAGCTCGGTGCCGACGACCTTCTTGCGAAGGCGGGTGTGGCGGCGCGAACGCGCAGCCGTCTTGGTCTTCACAGCCATGATTACTTACCTGACTTTCCGGCCTTGCGACGCACGACCTCGCCGGCGTAGCGGATGCCCTTGCCCTTGTAGGGCTCGGGCTTCTTGATCTTGCGGATGTTCGCAGCGGTCTCGCCGACGGCCTGCTTGTCGATGCCGGCGACCGTGATCTTGTTGTTGCCCTCGACGGTCAGCGTGATGCCGGTCGGGGCGTCGACGACGACGGGGTGCGAGAAGCCGAGTGCGAGCTCGAGCGACGAGCCCTTCTGCGCGACGCGGTAACCCGTGCCGACGATCTCGAGGCCCTTGGTGTAGCCCTCGGTGACGCCGATGATCTGGTTCGCGATCAGCGTGCGGGTGAGGCCGTGCAGCGAACGCGAGGCGCGCTCGTCGTCGGGGCGGGTGACGAGAACCTGGTTCTCCTCGACCTTGGCCTCGATGGGCGATGCGATGACGAGCGCGAGCTCGCCCTTGGGGCCCTTGACGGAGACGGCCGAGCCGTCGATCTTGACCTCGACACCCGCGGGGATGTCGATGGGGAGTCGTCCGATTCGTGACATGGAACTACCACACGTAGGCGAGGACTTCCCCACCCACGCCCTTCTTCTCGGCCTGGCGGTCGGTCAGAAGACCGCTGGAGGTGGACAGGATCGCGACGCCGAGGCCGCCGAGCACCTTGGGGATCTCGGTCGACTTCGCGTAGACGCGGAGGCCGGGCTTCGAGACGCGCTTGATGCCCGCGATCGAACGCTCGCGGTTCGGGCCGAACTTGAGGGTCAGCGTGAGGTCCTTGCCGACGCGGGCGTCGGTCACCTCGAAGCCGGCGATGTAGCCCTCTTTGGTGAGGATCTCGGCGATGTGCGACTTCAGCTTCGAGTTCGGCATCTTCACGGAATCGTGGTGCGCCGAGTTCGCGTTGCGAAGGCGGGTCAGCATGTCTGCGACCGGGTCGGTCATCGTCATGACAGATGTTTCCTAACGTTCACCAGGTTTCAACACCCGTTACACGAGTGGTGACCTGTGGTGGTTGGTCCAGACGGATGTCGGGACCGGGGTCGGATGCCGCGGGGCTGGCCCCGCGGCATCCGAGGTTCACTTGGACTCGACAGCGGCCTTGAACGGGAAGCCGAGCGCCTTGAGCAGCGCGCGACCCTCGTCGTCGTTCTTGGCAGTCGTCACCACGGTGATGTCCATGCCGCGAACGCGGTCGATCTTGTCCTGGTCGATCTCGTGGAACACGGACTGCTCCGTGAGACCGAAGGTGTAGTTGCCGGTGCCGTCGAACTGCGCGTCGGACAGACCGCGGAAGTCGCGGATGCGGGGCAGTGCGAGCGAGAGCAGGCGGTCGAGGAACTCCCACATGCGGTCGCCACGGAGGGTGACGTGCGCGCCGATGGGCTGGCCCTCGCGCAGCTTGAACTGCGCGATGGACTTGCGTGCCTTGGTGACCTGCGGCTTCTGACCGGTGATCTTGGTGAGATCGGCGATCGCGCCGTCGATGACCTTGCCATCGCGGGCGGCCTCGCCGACACCCATGTTCACGACGATCTTCACGAGACCCGGCACCTGGTGCACGTTGGTGTAGCCGTGCGCCTCGGTGAGGGTCTTCGAGATCTCGTCCCGGTACTTGGTCTTCAGTCGCGGCTGGATTTTGCCAGCCTGCGTAGCCGTGTCGGTCATCAGATGTCCTTGCCTGACTTCTTTGCGTAACGAACGCGGACCGTCTTGGTGACGCCGTCCTTCGTGATCTGCTCTTCGCGGAAGCCGACGCGGGTCGGCTTCTTCGTGTCGGGGTCGACGAGCGCCACGTTCGACACGTGGATCGGCGCCTCGTGGGTCTCGATGCCGCCGGTCTTCGAACCGCGCTGCGTCTGGCCGACGCGCACGTGCTTGGTGACGAAGTTCACGCCCTGCACGACGACGCGGTTCTCGGCGACGAGCACCTCGATGACCTTGCCCTGCTTGCCGCGGTCTCCGCCGCGGGCCTGGCTGCGGCCCGAGATGACCTGAACGAGGTCACCCTTCTTGATGTTGGCCATGACTAGATAACCTCCGGTGCCAGCGAGATGATCTTCATGAACTTCTTGTCGCGAAGCTCGCGACCGACCGGTCCGAAGATACGGGTGCCGCGAGGGTCACCGTCGTTCTTCAGGATCACCGCGGCGTTCTCATCGAACTTGATGTACGAACCGTCGGGACGACGGGTCTCCTTGACGGTGCGGACGATGACGGCCTTGACCACATCGCCCTTCTTGACGTTGCCGCCGGGGATCGCGTCCTTGACGGTCGCGACGATGGTGTCGCCGATGCCGGCGTAGCGACGCTTCGACCCGCCGAGCACACGAATGGTGAGCAGCTCCTTGGCGCCGGTGTTGTCGGCGACCTTGACTCGTGATTCCTGCTGAAGCACTGTTGTCTCCTTCTAACAAGTAAGCCCAGGGCTTACTTGGCCTTCTCGACGATTTCGACGAGGCGCCAGCGCTTCGTGGCGGAGAGCGGACGGGTCTCGGTGATCACGACGAGGTCGCCGATGCCGGCGGTGTTCGCCTCGTCGTGGGCCTTGATCTTCGAGGTGCGGCGAATGACCTTGCCGTAGAGCGGGTGCTTCACGCGGTCTTCGACCTCGACGACGATGGTCTTCTCCATCTTGTCGCTGACGACGTAGCCACGACGAACCTTGCGGTACCCGCGAACGAGTTCGGCCGACTCGGCGACCTCGGCTGCAGCAGCCTTCTTGGTCTCAGCCATGATCAGGCCTCCTTCGTCTCTTCGGCCTCGGCCGGGGCAGCTGCCTCGGCCTTGGCCTTCTTCGTCTTCTTCTCAGCCTTGGCCGGAGCCTCGACCGGTGCGGGAGTGGCACGGATGCCGAGCTCGCGCTCACGGATGACCGTGTAGATGCGGGCGATGTCGCGCTTGACGGCGCGCAGGCGGCCGTGGCTCTCGAGCTGGCCGGTGGCCGACTGGAAGCGCAGGTTGAACAGCTCTTCCTTGGCCTTCTTCAGCTCTTCGACGAGTCGCTCGTCTTCAAAGGTGTCGAGCTCGGTGCTGGCGAGCTCCTTCGTTCCGACGGACATTATGCGTCGCCCTCCTCGCGCTTGATGATGCGTGCCTTGAGGGGCAGCTTGTGGATGGCACGGGTCATGGCCTCGCGAGCGAGCTGCTCGTCGACACCCGAGACCTCGAAGAGGACGCGACCCGGCTTGACGTTGGCGACCCACCACTCGGGCGAACCCTTACCGGAACCCATGCGGGTCTCGGCCGGCTTCTTCGTGAGCGGACGGTCGGGGTAGATGTTGATCCACACCTTGCCGCCGCGCTTGATGTGACGCGTCATGGCGATACGAGCGGACTCGATCTGACGGTTGGTCACGTAAGCGGGCGTCAGCGCCTGGATGCCGTACTCACCGAACGACACCTTGGTGCCACCGGTGGCCTGGCCCGAACGGCCGGGGTGGTGCTGCTTGCGGTACTTGACTCGACGGGGAATCAACATGGTTATGCCTCAACTCCTGCTGCCACCGGCTCCTGCGCCTTGGGCGCACGGCGGGGACGGTCATTGCGGTCGCCACGCGACGGCTTCTGCGAAGCCTGCTCACGGGCGAGCTCCTTGTTGGTGATGTCGCCCTTGTAGATCCAGACCTTCACGCCGATGCGGCCGAAGGTGGTCTTGGCCTCGTAGAAGCCGTAGTCGATGTTCGCGCGGAGCGTGTGCAGGGGCACACGGCCTTCGCGGTAGAACTCCGACCGGCTCATCTCGGCGCCGCCGAGGCGGCCCGACACCTGGATGCGGATGCCCTTGGCGCCGGCGCGCTGCGCGCCCTGCAGGCCCTTGCGCATCGCGCGGCGGAAGGCCACACGTGCGGAGAGCTGCTCGGCGATGCCCTGGGCGACGAGCTGGGCGTCGGCCTCGGGGTTCTTGACCTCGAGGATGTTGAGCTGGATCTGCTTGCCGGAGAGCTTCTCGAGGTCGGCGCGGATGCGCTCGGCCTCGGCTCCGCGGCGGCCGATGACGATGCCGGGACGCGCGGTGTGGATGTCCACACGCACACGGTCACGGGTGCGCTCGATCTCGATGCGCGAGACTCCCGCGCGGTCGAGCGACGTCTGGAGCAGGCGACGGATCTTGACATCCTCGGCGAGGTAGTCGGCGTAGCGCTGTCCGGGCTTGGTCGAGTCGGAGAACCACCGCGACACATGGTCGGTGGTGATGCCGAGACGGAAGCCGTACGGGTTTACCTTCTGACCCATTACTTCGTACCCTCCTCGGGCGTGGCGAGCACGACGGTGATGTGGCTCGTTCGCTTGTTGATGCGGAAGGCACGACCCTGCGCGCGCGGCTGGAATCGCTTGAGGGTGGTGCCCTCATCGACGAATGCGCGGCTGATGTAGAGGTCCTGCTCGTCCAGATAGGTGTTCGTTGCATCGGCCTTGACGCGAGCGTTCGCGATGGCCGAGGCGACGAGCTTGTACACCGGCTCGCTCGCACTCTGGGGTGCGAACTTCAGGATGGCGAGTGCCTCCTGTGCCTGCTTGCCGCGGATCAGGTTGACGACGCGACGGGCCTTCATGGGGGTCACGCGGATGTGACGCACGCGTGCGATCGACTCCACCATTTCTCTCCTCCTTTTCGCCCCCGCGTCAGCGGCGGCGACCCTTCTTGTCGTCCTTCACGTGTCCACGGAAGGTGCGGGTGGGGGCGAACTCGCCGAGCTTGTGACCCACCATGGTCTCGGTGACGAACACCGGGATGTGCTTGCGGCCGTCGTGCACGGCGATCGTGTGCCCGAGCATTGCCGGGATGATCATCGAGCGGCGCGACCAGGTCTTGATGACGTTCTTGCTGTTGGCCTCGTTGGCCGTGATCACCTTGCGAAGCAGGTGGTCATCGACGAAGGGGCCCTTCTTCAGACTGCGTGGCATCTTCTACAACTCCTACTTGCGCTTCTTGCCGACGTTGCGGCGGCGAACGATGAGCTTGTCGCTGGGGAGGTCGCGCTTGCGCGTGCGGCCTTCCTTCTGGCCCCAGGGGCTGACGGGGTGACGTCCACCGGACGTCTTGCCCTCGCCACCACCGTGCGGGTGGTCGACCGGGTTCATGGCGACGCCACGCACGGTCGGGCGGACGCCCTTCCAGCGCATGCGGCCGGCCTTGCCCCAGTTGATGTTCGACTGCTCGGCGTTGCCGACCTCGCCGATCGTCGCGCGGCAGCGCGCGTCGACGTTGCGGATCTCGCCCGAGGGCAGACGCAGCTGGGCGTACGGGCCGTCCTTCGCCACGAGGCGAACGGATGCACCGGCCGAGCGTGCCATCTTGGCACCGCCGCCGGGGCGCAGCTCGATGGCGTGCACCACGGTACCGGTGGGGATGTTCTTCAGCGGCAGGTTGTTGCCCGGCTTGATGTCGGCGTTGGGGCCCGACTCGATCGGGTCGCCCTGCGACAGCTTCGCCGGCGCGAGGATGTAGCGCTTCGTGCCGTCTGCGAAGTGCAGCAGCGCGATGCGTGCGGTGCGGTTGGGGTCGTACTCGATGTGAGCGACCTTGGCCGGCACGCCGTCCTTGTCGTTGCGACGGAAGTCGATCACGCGGTACTGGCGCTTGTGGCCACCACCGATGTGACGGGTCGTGATGCGACCCTGGTTGTTGCGGCCACCGGTCTTGGAGAGCGGCTTGAGCAGCGACTTCTCGGGCGTCGAGCGCGTGATCTCCGCGAAGTCGGCGACCGACGAACCGCGACGACCGGGGGTCGTGGGCTTGTACTTACGAATAGCCATGTTCTTCCTCTGCTCCTTAGCCGACAGCCGTGAAGATGTCGATCGAGCCGGACTTGAGGGTGACGATCGCGCGCTTGGTGTCCTTGCGCTTGCCCATGCCGAAACGCGTACGACGGGTCTTGCCCTGACGGTTCAGGGTGTTGATCGACGCCACCTGGACGTTGAAGATCTTCTCGATGGCGAGCTTGATCTCGGTCTTGTTCGAGCGGGGGTCCACGGTGAACGTGTACTTGCCCTCGTCGATCAGGCCGTAGCTCTTCTCCGAGACGACCGGCGCGAGGATGATGTCGCGCGGGTCCTTGTTGTGTGCGGCGCTCATGCCGAGACCTCTTCTTCCTTCTTCGCCGTCTTCGACGCGATGAACGCCTCGAGCGCAGCGGTGCTGAAGACGATGTCGTCGGAGACGAGCACGTCGTAGGCGTTCAGCTGGTCGACCGGCAGCACGTGCACGGTCGGGATGTTGCGGACGGCGCGCTCGGAGAGCTCATCGCCGCGCTCGAGCACCACGAGGTGGCGCTTGGCCGGGGCGATCGACGTGAGGAGCGCGAGCGCTTCCTTCGTCTTGGCGACGTCGCCGGCCACGAAACCGTCGACCGCGTGGATGCGGCCGCCGCGTGCGCGGTCGGAGAGGGCGCCGAGCAGAGCAGCGGCGATCATCTTCTTGGGGGTGCGCTGCGCGTAGTCACGCGGCTGCGGGCCGTGGACGATGCCACCACCGGTCATCTGAGGAGCGCGGATCGAGCCCTGACGAGCGCGGCCGGTGCCCTTCTGCTTGAACGGCTTGCGGCCGGCGCCGGAGACCTCACCACGGGTCTTGGTCTTGTGGGTGCCCTGACGCGCGGCGGCGAGCTGGGCGACGACGACCTGGTGGATCAGCGGCACGTTGGTCTGCACGTCGAAGAGCTCGGCGGGGAGCTCAACGGTGCCGGACTTCTTGCCGGTGACGTCGAGGGTGTCGATGGTGTTGGTCGCGGTAGCCATGGACTACGCCCCCTTCACTGCGTTGCGGACGAAAACGAGACGGCCACGCGCACCGGGAACGGCGCCCTTGACGAGCAGCAGGCCCTTCTCGGCGTCGACGGCGTGCACGCGGAGGTTGAGCACGGTCACGCGCTCGCCACCCATGCGGCCGGCCATGCGCATGCCCTTGAAGACGCGGCTGGGCGTCGACGAGGCACCGATGGAACCGGGCTTGCGGTGGTTGCGGTGCGAACCGTGCGAGGCGGAGACGCCCTTGAAGTTGTGGCGCTTCATGACACCGGCGAAGCCCTTGCCCTTGCTCGTGCCGACGACGTCGACGAGCTGGCCGGCCTCGAAGGCACCCTCGACGGGGAGCTCCTGGCCGAGGGAGTACGACGCGGCGTCCGCGGTGCGGACCTCGGTCAGGTGGCGGCGGGGGGTCACGCCTGCGGCGGCGAAGTGGCCGGTCGCGGGCTGGTTGACCTTGCGCGGGTCGATGGCGCCTGCGGCGATCTGCACCGCTTCGTAGCCGTCACGCTCGACGGTGCGGAGCTGGGTGACCACGTTGGGGGCGATCTCGATGACGGTCACGGGCACGAGCTTGTTGTTCTCGTCCCACACCTGGGTCATGCCGAGCTTGGTGCCGAGCAGACCCTTCACGTTCTTGGTAGCGGAAGACATCTGTTACCTCAGAGCTTGATCTCGATGTTGACGTCGGCAGGCAGGTCGAGACGCATGAGCGAGTCGACGGCCTTCGGCGTCGGGTCCACGATGTCGATGAGGCGCTTGTGGGTGCGCATCTCGAAGTGCTCGCGGCTGTCCTTGTACTTGTGGGGCGAACGGATGACGCACACCACGTTCTTCTCGGTCGGAAGCGGCACGGGGCCGACGACCGTGGCGCCCGCGCGGGTCACCGTGTCGACGATCTTGCGCGCCGAGGTGTCGATGACCTCGTGGTCATACGACTTCAGTCGAATGCGGATCTTCTGTCCCGCCATCTCGGACTCTCTCTCTGTCAAGGCGTCGTACCCCTTCCGAGGGCATTGGACGCCGCGTAGCGACTTCAGGTGAAGCAACCACTGTTCTTCTGTCAAAGGCCGTGATCGAGCCTGTCGAAACCACCGTTGCTCGGTGACCTCGGCACGCCCGACCCGCAAGCCGATCCCCGACCCCCGCGCTCGGGCGTGTCGTCCTGGCGGAAGACATGGAGTACCCAAGGCGCGTGTATGTGGGATTCGGTTCAGTCGTGTTCTGCTGCCCGCGGCCTAACCTGACCCCAGGCGCACCATGACGAGTGTCTTTCGATCTCGCCCGTGCGCGGGTGGTTATGCACTGCCTGGCAGTGATTCGAGCGCATGCCGTGGCGCGCGCTCGAAATGTTGAACTCACCAAGTTTGCCATATCCGGCACATTGCTGCAACCCGGGCGTGTCGCGCACGTTCCCGGCCGCCGCAGCGTGCCGATTCCTGACTGATCGGTACCCCGATCCTCCCATGCAGGCCTGAGAATCCTCCGGGCGCGCGCGACCGGCAGCGGCGCGGACACGGGCGACATGGTGGAATCGGAGCATGAGCACCGACGGAGAAGACCTCGCCCCCGCACATGCCGTCAGCGACCGGATCGGGCCGGGCAGCGTCTCGGTCGCCCGCACCGGGGATCGCACCTTCGAGGGGCTCAACGAGCGCGGCGCGACGATCCGCATCGGCCATGCCGAGGCCGAAGGGCATTTCACGCCAGGCGAGCTGCTGAAGCTCGCCCTCGCCGCATGCGCCGGCATGAGCGCCGACCGGGTCATCGCCCGTCGCCTGGGGGCGGATGTCTCGTACACGGTGTGGGCGCACGGCACGTCGGAGCCCGACAACCGCTACGACCGCATCGTCGAGGAGCTGCTGCTCCCCCTCGGCGACCTCGACGAGGAGGCGCGCGCGAAGCTCGAGCGCCTCATCGACGCCGCCATCGAGCGCAGCTGCACGGTGGCCCGCAGCGTCGAGGACGACATCGAGCTCGTGCGCGAGATCGTCGACCTCGACGGCTGAGACCTGCCCGCGGCATCCGCTCGCCCCGGGTCCCCCGCGACCGTGTACGGTCTGCGAATGCCCGCCCCGCGGCATCCGCTCGCTCACTCGCCGTCGCGTCGCGACTGGCAGACCTGCTCGGCGGCCACCTGTGGCGCCACCGACCCGATCGCGAGCACGCCGACCAGCGCCGCCGCCAGCGCCGCCACGATCACGCGCGGGTGCGACCCCACCGGGCCGCTGCGCCGACGGAACGGATCCTCGATCCACCGCTTCGACGCCCACGACACGACGAGCGAGAGGCCGACGAGCAGCACCATGAGCCACGGCGGGCTCGGCATGCCGAGGAGCATCGGCGTGAACATGAAGATCGGCCAGTGCCAGAGGTAGAGCGAGTACGAGACGTCTCCGAGCCACTGCACCGGGCGCAGGCCCGCGAGCGCCGCCGGCGACCAGCGCGGTTCGGGCATGCCCGCCCAGATGATCGCGAGCGTGCCCGCCACGGGCAGGAGCACCCAGAGGCCCGGGAAGGCCTCCACGTCATGGAAGGTCACGACCGGCACGACGATCAGGGCGAGGCCCGCCCATGACGCCGCCGCGCGGAGGTTCGGGGCCGAGGCGATCGAGCCGAACCTCGCCGAACCCGCCACGAGCGCCAGCAGGCCGCCGACCCCGAACTCCCAGCCGCGCGTGAGCGTCGAGAAGTACGCCAGGTTGTGGTCCTGCGCCGTGAGCGCCAGCGACCCTGCGAACGATGCCGCGGTCGTCGCGCCGAGCACGACGGCGAGCACCGGGCGGATGCGCCACGGCCGGCGACCGGGGCCGGCCGGTGCCGAGGCTCCTGTCGACTGCGACCGCCCCACCGGCTGCGCCTGTGCCTGTGCCTGCGACTGCGCCTGCGCCCGGCGTGCCGACCGCCGCACGAGCAGCAGCGCCGCCAGCAGGAGCAGGGGCCAGACCAGGTAGAACTGCTCCTCGACCGAGAGCGACCAGAAGTGCTGCACGGGCGTGGATTCGAGGTCCGCGAACGCGGGCGTCTGGGAGTCGATCGCGAGCCGCCAGTTCTCGACGTAGAAGGCGCTCGCCACGATCTCGCGGAAGTACGCGCTCCAGTCGCGGTAGGGCGCCAGCCACACGGTGAGCACCGACACCGTCATGAGCACGACCATGGCCGCCGGCAGGATGCGCCTGGCCCTCCGCACGTAGAACGCCGAGAGCGAGATGCGTCCGGTGCGCTCGACCTCGCGGAGCAGGAGGGCCGTGATGAGGTAGCCCGACACCACGAAGAACACGTCGACGCCCATGTAGCCGGCCGGTGCGACGGCGGGCCAGCCGTGATGGAGCACGACGGCCGCGACGGCGACGGCCCGGAGCGCTTGGACCTCGGGCCGGATCGTCGTCGGTCTGCGATCAAGCGTGTCGCTAGCCATCATCTGCAGCGTAACCCTCACTGGGGGTGGCCGCCATGGGCGGCGGAGCCGATCTGCGCCGGGAACGACAGAACGGGGCCGGGCCCGAAGGCCCGACCCCGTTCAAGGTCGCAATCGCGAAGGACTTACTTGAGGACCTTCGTGACCGTACCGGCGCCGACCGTGCGGCCACCCTCGCGGATGGCGAAGCCGAGGCCCTCCTCCATGGCGATCGGCTGGATGAGCTCGACCGTCATGTCGGTGGTGTCGCCGGGCATGACCATCTCGGTGCCCTCGGGCAGCGTGATGACGCCGGTGACGTCGGTGGTGCGGAAGTAGAACTGCGGACGGTAGTTCGCGTAGAACGGGTTGTGACGCCCACCCTCATCCTTGGACAGGATGTACGCGGTGCCCTCGAAGTTCGTGTGCGGCGTGACCGAGCCGGGAGCGACGACGACCTGGCCGCGCTCGACGTCTTCACGCTTGGTGCCACGGAGGAGAAGACCGCAGTTCTCGCCGGCCCAGGCCTCGTCGAGCTGCTTGTGGAACATCTCGATGCCCGTGACCGTGGTCTTCTGCGTCGGGCGGATGCCGACGATCTCGACCTCGGAGTTGATCTTCAGCGTGCCACGCTCGGCGCGGCCCGTGACGACGGTGCCACGACCGGTGATCGTGAAGACGTCTTCGACCGGCATGAGGAAGGGCTTGTCGCGGTCGCGCACCGGGTCGGGCACGGACTCGTCGACGGCGGCCATGAGCTCGAGGACCGAGTCGGCCCACTTCTCGTCGCCCTCGAGAGCCTTGAGGCCCGAGACGCGCACGACGGGAGCGTTGTCGCCGTCGAAGCCCTGGCTCGAGAGCAGCTCGCGAACCTCGAGCTCGACGAGCTCGAGGATCTCCTCGTCGTCGACCATGTCGGACTTGTTCAGCGCGACGAGCAGGTAGGGCACGCCGACCTGCTTGGCGAGCAGCACGTGCTCACGCGTCTGAGCCATCGGGCCGTCGGTGGCGGCGACCACGAGGATCGCGCCGTCCATCTGAGCCGCACCGGTGATCATGTTCTTGATGTAGTCGGCGTGACCAGGGGCGTCGACGTGCGCGTAGTGGCGCTTCGGCGTCTCGTACTCGACGTGCGAGATGTTGATCGTGATGCCGCGCTGGCGCTCTTCGGGAGCCGAGTCGATCGACGCGAAGTCGCGCTGAACGTTGGTCGCCGAGGGGTACTTGTCAGCAAGCACCTTCGAGATCGCCGCGGTGAGCGTGGTCTTGCCGTGGTCGACGTGACCGATCGTTCCGATGTTGACGTGCGGCTTGGTCCGCTCGAACTTGGCCTTAGCCACTGTGGGTCCTCCTCAGGACTCGTGTAGAACCTCCGGGCGCTGGATTGCGACCGGCAGTCTACGGGGTTTGTAGATATGTTACGCGAACCGGGTGGCTCGTGCGTCGGAGGGCTACTCGCCCTTGTTCTTCTGGACGATCTCGTCGGCGACGACCTTCGGGACCTCCGCGTAGCTCTCGAACTCCATCGAGTACACCGCACGGCCCGAGGTCTTGGACCGCAGGTCACCGATGTAGCCGAACATCTCCGAGAGCGGGACGTGCGCACGCACGACCTTCACGCCTGCGGCATCCTCCATGGACTGGATCTGGCCGCGACGCGAGTTCAGGTCGCCGATGACATCGCCCATGTACTCCTCGGGAGTACGGACTTCGACGCTCATCAGCGGTTCGAGCAGGACGGGGTTCGCCTTGCGAGCGGCTTCCTTGAAGCCCATGGAGCCGGCGATCTTGAACGCCATCTCGGAAGAGTCAACGTCGTGCGCGGCACCGTCGAGGATCGACGCCTTGACGCCGACCATCGGGTAGCCGGCGAGGATGCCGTACTGCATGGCGTCCTGGAAGCCGGCGTCGATCGAGGGGATGTACTCGCGAGGAATGCGACCACCGGAGACCTTGTTCACGAACTCGTAGGTCTTGTCGCCCTCGATCTCCATGGGCTCCAGCGCGAACTGGATCTTCGCGAACTGGCCCGAGCCACCGGTCTGCTTCTTGTGCGTGTAGTCGTGCTTCTCGACGGCGCGCTTGATGGTCTCGCGGTACGCGACCTGGGGCTTGCCGACGTTGGCCTCGACGTTGAACTCGCGCTTCATGCGGTCGACGAGGATGTCGAGGTGCAGCTCGCCCATGCCCTTGATGACCGTCTGACCGGTCTCCTGGTTCTGCTCGGTGCGGAACGTCGGGTCCTCTTCGGCGAGCTTCTGGATCGCGGTGCCCAGCTTCTCCTGGTCGGCCTTGGTCTTCGGCTCGATGGCGACCTCGATGACGGGCTCGGGGAAGGTCATCGACTCGAGCACGACCTGGTTGTTCGGGTCGCACAGCGTGTCACCGGTCGTCGTGTCCTTCAGACCGATGACGGCGTAGATGTTGCCGGCGGTCACCGAGTCGACCGGGATCTCCTTGTTGGCGTGCATCTGGAAGATCTTTCCGATGCGCTCCTTCTTGCCCTTGGTCGAGTTGATGATCTGGGCGCCGCTGTCGAGGCGACCGGAGTAGACGCGCACGTAGGTGAGGCGACCGAAGAACGGGTGCACCGCGACCTTGAAGGCGAGCGCGGTGAAGGGCTCGGTCGCGTCGGCGTGACGCATGACGACCTTCTCCTCGTCGCGAGCGTCGTGCGCCTCGATGGCGGGCACGTCGAGCGGCGACGGGAGGTAGTCGATGACGGCGTCGAGCATCGGCTGCACGCCGCGGTTCTTGAACGCCGAACCGCAGAGCACGGGGTAGATCTCGCCGTTGACGGTGAGCTTGCGGATCGCGGCCTTGATCTCGGCCACGGTCAGCTCTTCGCCGCCGAAGTACTTCTCCATGAGGTCGTCGCTCGTCTCGGCGACGGCCTCGAGCAGCGCGGTGCGGTACTCGGCGGCCTTCTCGACGAGGTCGGCGGGGATCTCTTCGATGGCGTACTTGGCGCCCATCTCGACGTCACCCTTGGCGTCGCCGCGCCACGTGAGCGCGCGCATCTCGACCAGGTCGACGACACCCTCGAAGCTCGACTCGGCGCCGATCGGCAGCTGCAGCACGAGCGGCTTGGCGCCCAGGCGGCTGACGATGGTGTCGACGGTGTAGTAGAAGTCGGCGCCCAGCTTGTCCATCTTGTTGACGAAGCAGATGCGGGGCACTTCGTACTTGTCGGCCTGACGCCAGACGGTCTCGGACTGGGGCTCGACGCCCTCCTTGCCGTCGAAGACGGCGACGGCACCGTCGAGCACGCGGAGCGAGCGCTCGACCTCGACCGTGAAGTCCACGTGGCCGGGGGTGTCGATGATGTTGATCTGGTTCTTGTTCCAGTAGCAGGTCACGGCGGCGGACGTGATCGTGATGCCGCGCTCCTTCTCCTGCTCCATCCAGTCGGTGGTCGAGGCACCGTCGTGCGTCTCACCGATCTTGTGGTTGACGCCCGTGTAGAACAGGATGCGCTCGGTCGTGGTGGTCTTTCCGGCATCGATGTGCGCCATGATGCCGATGTTGCGGACCTTGTTCAGGTCGGTGAGCACGTCTTGTGCCACGGGGGTTCCTCCGGAGAGTCAGGAAGGGAAGGGGAAGGGAGAGCGGATGCCGCAACGCGCGGCCGCGGCATCCGCTCGGCCTGCTACCAGCGGTAGTGGGCGAATGCGCGGTTCGACTCGGCCATCTTGTGCGTGTCTTCACGACGCTTGACGGCTGCACCGAGGCTGTTGGACGCGTCGAGGATCTCGTTGGTGAGACGCTCGGTCATCGTCTTCTCGCGACGGGCCTTCGCGTAGCTCGTGAGCCAGCGGAGGGCGAGGGTGTTGGCGCGGTGCGGCTTGACCTCGACGGGGACCTGGTAGGTCGAACCGCCGACGCGGCGCGAACGCACCTCGAGGGTGGGGCGGACGTTGTCGAGTGCCTTCTTCAGCACGGTGACGGCGTCCTGGCCGGACTTCGTCGCGACGTTCTCGAGCGCTTCGTAGACGATGCGCTGGGCGAGGTCCTTCTTGCCGTCGACGAGGATCTTGTTGACGAGCTGGCTGACGACCGGCGAGCCGTAGACGGGGTCTGCGACGACGGGGCGCTTCGGAGCGGGTCCCTTGCGAGGCATTACTTCTTCTCCATCTTCGCGCCGTAGCGGCTGCGAGCCTGCTTGCGGTTCTTCACGGCCTGCGTGTCGAGTGCGCCGCGGATGATCTTGTAACGGACACCCGGGAGGTCCTTCACACGACCGCCGCGCACGAGCACCATCGAGTGCTCCTGCAGGTTGTGGCCCTCACCGGGGATGTAGGCGGTGACCTCGGTGCCGTTGGAGAGCTTCACACGTGCGACCTTGCGGAGCGCGGAGTTCGGCTTCTTCGGGGTGGTGGTGTACACACGCGTGCACACGCCGCGCTGCTGGGGGTTGGCCTTCAGGGCGGGAGCCTTGGTCTTGGTGACCTTCGGCGAGCGACCCTTGCGGACCAACTGCTGAATGGTTGGCACTGCTTCTCCTTGTTGGTGCTGCACGGTGACAGCGGTTGATGGATTCACATCACGACCCACCGACCACGCAGATCTGCGTGATCATGTCAGTGGTGGGTATGCCGTGGGGGCGGACCGCAAGATGCGCGGCAGCCCTGAATGAGCACGCCGAAGCGCGCACACCCGATCTATGGTAATGCCGCGTAACGTTCCGGTCAAATGAGAGCGGATGCCGCGGGCCCCTGCCCAGCCGTCTCGCAGGTGCCGCTCAGCTCCCCTGCTCCCCCTCCTGCCGCGAATCGGCGCCCGAGTGCCGAATCGGCGTGCCGGACAGCGCACTCCGGCGCCGAATCGGCACTCGGACGCGTCGATCCTGCACGCGCAGCGCCTGCGTCAGCTCGGCCAGCCCGGCGAGTCGAGCTCGCGGTCGAGGTCGGCGAGCATGTCGGCGACCTGCGGCTCGATGAGCCGCTCGACGGCGTTGCCGATGCGGTAGCGGTGCTGCGCGAGCTCGACGCAGATGCGCCGGCCGAGTTGCTTGGCGAAGTCGTCGGCGAGGCGCACCTCCTCGCGGAGCGCCTCCTTCTCCTGGGGCGTGAACGGTCGGGGCGCCGGCTCCGCCGCCTCGGCCGCGGCCTGCTCCTCGAGCCCGCCGAGGGTGAAGAGGAACGGCTGGTCGGCGATGGGCTCGGGGTCGACGTCGAGCCCGGCGTACTCGGGGTCGAGCCCCTCGCCCGCGCGGTACGGGCGCCGGGCCTTGCGCTCCTCCGCGAGGCGGATCTCGCGGTGCAGCATCGGCAGGTTGCGGGCCGTGTAGTCGTCGACCGCGAGGTCGATGACCCCCTTCATGCGCATCGAGAAGGCGTGCTGCACGGGGTGCGGCACGTCGACGTCGAGTCCGGCGGCCGCGAGGATCGGCGAGCCGAAGCAGCGCTGGCAGAGACGCACCCGTGCCCGGTGCGTGCCCGGTCGCCATCGCGGCAGCCACTGCAGCCAGCGATCGACCTCGTGGCTCACGCGCGCCTCGATCGAACCCTCCACGGAGTTCACGATAGCGCCGCGGGCGCGGCGAGGTCGCGACGCGGCGGTCGACTGGCGCGGCGCCTCGGGGAGAATGGCGGCATGGCCGCGGCATCCGGAAGCTACGAGACGATCGCCGCACGCGTCCAGACCGAGGTCGGGTTCGAGCGGTCGCGCTTCATCTGCACGCTGGCGCGTGTCGGGAGCGAGGATGCCGCGCGCGAGGTGATCGCAGCCGTGCGCGCCGCCGCGCCGAGGGCCCGCCACCACTGCACGGCGTTCCTCATCGGACCGGAGGGCGGGCTCGCGAGGTCGAGCGACGACGGCGAGCCCTCCGGCACGGCGGGGCAGCCCATGCTCGAGGCGCTCCGCGGCGAGGGGCTCTCCGACGTCGTCGCCGTGGTGACGCGGTACTTCGGCGGCGTGCTGCTCGGCACCGGCGGGCTCGTGCGCGCGTACACGGCTTCGGTGCAGGAGTCGGCGCGGGCGGCCACGCGGGTCGTGCGGAGCCTGCGCACGAACGTCGAGGTGCGCGCCGACTACGAGCGGGGCCCGGCGCTCGAGGCCGAGCTGCGCCGGCTCGGGCACGTGCCGTCGCAGGTCGACTACGGCCCCGAGATGCGCATCGAGGTGCCGGTGGCGCCCGCGCAGGTCGCCGCGTTCACCGCCCGCGTCGCCGAGCTCACGGCGGGCGCGGCGCACGTCATGCCGCGGGCGACGGTCTACGTCGACGAACCGGCCTGACGAGGCATCCGTCAATCGGCGTCGTCGTGCTCCCACGGCCAACGGGGCCGGGCCATGCCGTGCTGCCGTCCGCGGGCGACGAGCACCGCGAACACCGCGACGATCGCGGCGGCCACCGGCACGAGCAGGCCGAACCACCCGAGTCCGAACAACGTGCCGAACGCGACCGACTGCATGACCGATCCGGTCGACGAGAGCAGGTGCCCGACGATCGCGACGACGACGAGGGCGAGCCAACTGCCGAACGCCGTGATGACGACGGTCGCCGCCATGCGGTCGGGCCGAACGAGGCGCAGGCCGAGCGTGAGCAGCACGGCGAGCACGGATGCCCCGACCGCGACGGGTGCCACGAGCACGCCGACCTCGGGGTCGGCCACGACCTCGACGTCGGCGAGCAGGCTCACGAAGCCGTAGCCGCACACGACGAGCGCCAGGTCGAGCGCCGCCGCGAACCCCGCGACGACCCAGGCGTTGCGGCGCGGATCCATGCTTCGAGCGTACGCGCGGTTCGGGTGCGCCGGGCCGGTGGGGTGGTGCGCCGCCTCGGTCAGCCGGTGACCGACCAGCCGGGGAACCCGGCGCAGCCGTCGGTGAGGCGGATGAAGCCGTCCTGTTGGTCGGTGAGGATCGCGTAGGACTTGGCCGCGTCGCCGCCCTCGACGGCCTCGGACATGCGGTCGAGCACGCGCAGCCCGGTCGGGAGCCAGTCACGGAGCGCCCCCGACGGCAGGCCGGACGCGTCTTCGGCGAGGATCGCCCGCACGACGCCGATCACGCGCACGAGCTCGGGCACGTCTTGAGACCGGTAGACGGCGGCCATGCTCATCGCGACGAGTTCGGTGACGGGCCGGCGCAGCCGTTCGCAGCGTTCCTCGATGGTGTCGGCCATCAGGCCCTGCCGCCGCGGTCGATGTCGAACTTCTCGAGCGGGGTGCGGACGCCGTCGCGGAACGCGCCCAGCCCCGAATCGAAGCCGACCGCGGACCCGATGAAGAGCACGGACTCGTCGGGGGCGACGAAGATCGTGCCGCCACCGCGAGCGACATGCACGAGGCACACGCCGAGCCCGTCTGGCAGCCGGATCACGTTGAGGGTCGCATCGTCGGTCAGCTTGGCGAACAGGGCGCGCCCGAACGCGACGAGGCGGTCGTCTTCGGGTGCCGAATCCGCGGAGTCCGCCGGCGCCTCGGGCGCGAACTCGAGGATCCGGCGCACCTGAGGGGCGCCGGCGAGCTGGGCGATCACCGCGAGGTGCTCGTAGAGGCCCGCCATCTGCAGGTGCCCGGCGTCGGGCGAACCGCCGAGCGCGAGCAGCGGCACGTAGCCGAAGCACTCCTCGAAACCGGGCACGCCATCGCGGTCGCGGGCGGCGGGATACGGCTCCCACTCCCAGGCCTGCTGCCGCTGCGCCGGGTCTTCGATGCGCGCGACGAGTTCGTCGAAGGTCGTGTCCTGCACGACGTCGATCGCACCCCAGCGGGCCTTCACCACGAGGTAGACCCCGTTCACATGCGCGATGACGTCGCCGAGCGCGGTCGTGAACAACGCCGTGGAGCCCTCTGGCAACTCGAGCACGCCGGCCAGCATCTCGGCCGCGCGTGCGGGGTCGACGACGCGGAAGAAGCCGTCGGCGCCCACGATGCCCGCGCCCTGCGAGCGCCACAGGTCGACGACGCCGTCGGGAACCTGGCCGGCGAATCGGGCGATGGTCTCATCGCTGATCGGCGCGACGGGATCGAAGCTGCGGAACGTCGTCATCGGGGCCTTCCTGCATGATCACGGGCCGGCGGATGCCTCGCGCCGAACCCGAACGGACGGTGGCGGAGCCACCTCGGCGAGTCTACCCATGCCTTGGCACCGGCCAATGGGGAGGTGTGCCCATGCGCACCCGGCCGGTTCAGGCCTCGTCGACCGGGGGCACCTGCACCCCGGCTTCGACGAACGGCGCGACGAGCACCGAGTAGTCCGCCTCGGTGAGCCGGTCGCGATAGCCGACCCCGTGCGCGGCGAACAAGGTGTCGTTGATCGCCGCCGTCAGGGCTCCGTCGCCGATCGGACCCAGTGCCGCTTCGTGGAGGCGGATGGTGTCGCGCACGCGCTTGTCGAGCGAACTGAACTCGGAGGCGGACAGCTTCGCGGCCTTCCTCGCCGCGATGCGGGGCGCGGGGCCGATGCGCCGCCCGATGACGCGAACGGCATCGAACTGCTCAGGCGAGAGATGCGAAACCGTGGCGAGGAATGCCGTGATGGAGGAGTCGGTCGTCACCCCTGAAGCCTACCCACGCCCTCGGCGCGCCTCGTGCATCGTGCTCACTCACTCCGGAACGACGACGGGCGTCATGGCCTTGATCTTGTCGAAGTTGGTGGTGTGCAGGTCGACCCGCACCTCGCCGGAGCGCTTGTCGATGAAGATCGCGGAGTTGTCCCATCGGCCGAACGCCTGGTCGCCGTCGACGAAGAACTCACGCGAACCCCACATCGGAAGGTAATCGTCGGCGTCCTCATGCCAGTCGGTCGCGATGAAGAGCTCGCCGGCGATCGCCGGCGGATGCTCGTCGAAGTATTCGACCAACAGCTTCCTGGCTTCGGATGGACTCACCATGTCTCCAGTCTCACGCACTCGTGCCCTCGTGACCAATCCCGGAGCCGCTTGCTCCGGCGCTGGGCGACGGCGGCTCGTACGTGGCCTTGAACCGATCGAGCCCCATCGCCAGACGGTCGTTCTGTGCCAGCAACGCCTTCTTCTCCCCAGCGGCACGGCGTCGATCCGCCTCGCCGGCGTTCGGGTCGGCGATGATCTGCTCGCGTTCGGCGATCAGCTCGGCGTTGCGGGCCTGCCAACGTTCATTCGCCGCGATCTCGCGCTGGACCATCTCGTGTGGCGGTGTTGCGGAGTCCGTACGCCAATCGACCATCAGCTGGTACTCGGCCGTGTTCCAGCGCTTCGAGGTCTTGACGACCTCGGCTGTGGGCACCAGGTCGTCGACCCGCAGCACCGAGATGTCCTTCCACGCCGCGGAGGCGGGGTCGAACTGCAGTTCGTCGAGATACTCGCGCGCATCCGGCTTGTCGACCTGGGCGTCGACCAGCCGTACGCCGTCGGCCTCCTTGACGATCGTGAAGACGTGACCGCCACCGGTCTTCCACATGCCTCCGATGAACCCACGACCGCCGATGTCCCATGTTGCGGTGAGGGCATCGAGCGCATCGGCCGCCGAGCCGGTGCCGAACTGGCTCAGCGGCGTGAACTCGCGCCGAGTCCCGTCCTTCTGAACCCAATCGGCCGCGATCTGCGACGGCATCCGTCCTTCGAACGCGTCGTCCCAGGCCCCCGTCTTCGGGTTGCTGGCGACGCTCTGCACGGTCGGACTGGCGACCACGTCGTACCCGCGGAGGCGAAGCTCCAGCGCGTTCACGACGTAGTGGCAATTGTTGCCGAACCGCCCTCGATCCGACCAGAGACCCGCCTGGTTGACCCATCGGACCGCGTCGGCCCTGGACTCGGGCGCCGCGAGGCGATCGAAGTTCGCATCGAGACCGGGGTGGAACATGGTCGACGGCACCGTGGGCTGGGCAGTTGCTGCGGCATCCGGCCCGCCGTCGCCGTGTGTCGGTTCGACCGTGCCTTCGGTCCCGAACACGGGCTCGGAGCCCTCGGAGCTCTCGTCGGGGGTCGCGGAGAGCTCATCGGCGGCGTCTGCGGCGGGATCCGCGTGGGCGTCTCCGGCGAGATCCGCGTGGGCGCCTGCGTCTGCGTCGACCCGATCGCCGGACGAGCCGTCACGGGTGACGTCGCGGACATCCGCGCTCGCTGTTTCACCACCGGCGTGGCCGATCTCGGCGCTCGATGAGGTCGGCGAAGTCGTGGACGATGCCGTCGGCGAAGTCGTGGACCATGCCGTCGGCGAGGTCGTGGACGATGCCGTCGGCGAGGTCGTGGACGATGCCGTCGGCGAGGCGCCGATCCGCGGCGCCGGGGCCGGCGGCGCGGTCACGGGTCGGGCGGAGGTCAGCGTCGACTGGGACGCGGTCGCCCCGGTCGCGACGTTGTGCGCGCCGAGCTCGACATTGAGCCTGATGTGCGCCCGCAGCTTCGGATCGATGCCGTCGACGGCCGCGTCGACCATGAGGCCCAGGTCGGCGACGCGGGTGCGCCACTGGCTGCCGAGCGAGCTGTTGACCTCGAGGTCTCCTGCACCGTCGAAGCGATCGGCGCGACCGCCGGCGACCTGGTCGGGCCCGTGCAGCACCGCCGGGTTGGTGAACGGAACGCCCAGCGCCTTCAATCGCGTGATGGCCGCCTGCTGCAGTCCCTTCGCCACCCGGTTGTAGCGGTTGTAGAAGTCGACGTTGTGACGCCATTCCGAGACCGTGAGGTTGTTGAGCCCCTGCTGCTGCATGCCCACCTGCCGCTGGAACTCGTTCCAGTCGTGGTCGGGGTTCGAGCGGGTGAAGTCGTCGACGTCGATCGGGTCCTTGAGCGAGTAGGAGCCGTCTTCGTTCTTCACGATCGGCGAGTCCTGCTTGCCCGCCAGCGCGTCGAGCTCCGCCCGGATCTCGGGCGTGAGCTCGGGGATGTCGTAGCCGTTGAACGTGGTGCCGGGTCCGGCGGAGCCGTCTGACGGATGCGTCGGCGCGACCGTCGCGTGGCTCTTCCAGGACGGCCAGCGGCGACCGCTCCGGTCCTCGCCGCCCTCGGCGTCGGTGGACGTCGAGGCGGCATCGGCGGCGCCGCCGTCGACCGCGGCATCCGTGCCGGCGGGCGTTGTCGGGGCGTCGGGCGCGCCGTGCGTCGACGGGTCGACCGCCGAGGCCGGCGAGGTCGTGCCCGAGGCAACGGTCGCGCCAGAGGCATCCGTCGTGCCCGACGCATCCGTCGCGCCAGAGGCATCCGTCGTGCCCGACGCATCCGTCGCGCCAGAGGCATCCGTCGTGCCCGACGCATCCGAGGCATCCGTCGTGCCGGAGGCATCCGTCGTGCCGGAGGCATCCGTCGTGCCGGAGGCATCCGTCGTCGAGGTCGCGTCGACGTCGTAGACGTTGGTTCCGTCGGGGTTGACGACGTGCTCGGGGTGGATCGACGCGTCCCAGTTGGTCGCGAGCGGCTCGTGCGGCGGCCACGGCGAGCGCGTGTCGGTCTGCGAATCGATCGCCCACACGGTCTCGCCGTCGAAGTAGGCGGTCATCCAGTGACCGGCGACGGGCGTCGGCTGGCCGTCGATCATCGCCGTGCGGTCGATGCCGACCACGCAATGCGAGCCGGGGCCGAGCGCGCGCAGGGTCGCGTCGATCTGGGCGGGCGTCGCGGTCGTCTGCGGGAAGCCCGTGCGCGCCTCCATCTCGGCGATGCCGAGCGTTCCGGTGCCGGCCTCGGAGACCGGGTTGCCGTTGAGGTAGTCGAAGTAGTTGGCGCTGGTGTTGCCGCAGTTCGTCGCGTACCCGTTCTCGGGGTCGGACGGGTCGTAGTTCGGGTTGATCTCGCCGCGGGCCTGGTCGACGTCGGCGAGGCTGCGCTCGCTCGAGGCGTGCGGCTTCGGCTGGGCGGGCGGGTTGCCTGCCGCGGCGCCGTTCGGACCGCCCGCCGTGCCGGTCGAGAGCAGCGAGGGCTTGAACGCGAGGGCCGCGGCACCCGCTGCGGCCGCGCCACCCGCGGCGGCGGCGTCTTCAGGTGCGATGGCGTCTGCATCGAGGGCGTCGGATGCCTCGCCGTCGGCCGCTTCGGCATCGGATGCCTCGCCGGAACCGTGCTCGTCTGCGGTCGATGCGTCGGCGGCATGGGCGGGATCGACACCGTCGGCGCCCGTCACCGCGTCGGCGGATGCCGCGATGTCGGCGGCGGAGGGCGCCGCCACGGCCGCGCCGACCGGCTGGTCGGACGCGTCGGCGGTCCCGGAGTCCGTGCCGACGTCGGATGCCACGGCATCGGCGGATGCCGCGATGTCCGATGCGGTCGGTGCGTCGATGTCGGCCAGGGCGTCGACCTGCGCGGCCGCATCGGCCGCGGGTGCGTCGGCGTGCGCCGGCGCGTCGCCGGCCGGGGCGTCGGCGTGCGCGGGTGCATCGGCGGCAGGCGCGTCGGCGATCGGGGCATCCGCGTGAACGGGCGCGTCGGCGTGCGCCGGAGCATCGGCGTGCGCCGGAGCATCTGCAGCAGGGCCGTCGGCGTGAGCAGGTGCGTCGGCGTGCGAGGGCGCATCAGCGTGTGCGGGAGCATCCGCGTGAGCAGGGCCGTCGGCATGCGAGGGCGCATCAGCGTGCGCGGGAGCATCCGCGTGAGCAGGAGCGTCCGCGTGCGTCGGCGCATCAGCGTGAGCAGGAGCATCAGCGTGCGTCGGCGCATCAGCGTGAGCAGGAGCATCAGCGTGCGTCGGCGCATCAGCGTGAGCAGGAGCATCAGCGTGAGCAGGAGCATCCGCGTGAGCAGGAGCATCCGCAACCGGCGCGTCGGCATGCGCCGGAGCGTCGACGCTCGGGGCATCCGCCGTCGAACCGCCGTTGCTCAGGTCGACGCCGCCGGCATCGACCGCACCCGGCAGGTCGACCGAGCCGCCGCCGTCGCCGCTCGCGCCGGCGCCGTCGGCACCGCCCGAACCGGGCGTCGGGGCGTCGTTCGACACCTCGACGGCACCGCCGCCACCGGACGTGCTCGAACCGCCGCCGCCCGAACCCGGGGTCGGGGCATCCGACGGCACGTCGACCGATGCGCCACCACCGGGGGTGCCCGCGGTCGCGTTGGTGCCCGTGCCCGACGGGATGCCGCTGGTGTCGATGTCGTGCACCGACCCCGGCGCGCCCGAGCCACCGGGCGTCGACGGCGACGAGGGGCTGTGCCCGTGCCCGCCGCCGGGCCGGCCCGCGAGCGCGCCGCCGAGCAGTGCGCCCGCCGCCATGGCCGACAGCGGCTGGAACGGCTGACCGGACAGGCCGGACTCCGCCAGGCCCGAGGCGAGTCCGTCGACCGCACCGCCGCCGGTCTCGACGGCGATGTGCGTGACCCGCCGCAAGCCGTTGGAGGCCACGCCGCCCGTCAACCGCGCACCGGCACCGGAGACGCCGGCGCCTGCGGCACCGCCGACCGCCGCCGACAGCGCCGCGGTCAGCACGTTCTGCGGCTGGTAGTTCGGGTCGAGCGCTCCGCGCACGGTGTTGAACGACACCGTCGTGATGCCGCTCGCGAGGCCCGCCGAGATCGACTCCTTCGCCACCCGGATGCCGCCGCGGATCGCCATGCGCGCGGCGCGCAGCGCCATCATGATGATCGTGCGCAGCTTCTTGCACAGCAGCGAGATCTTGATCGCCCAGCGCACGACCGTGGTCATGATCTTCGCCGCCATGGCCGCGGCACCGGCGCCGAAGGTGACCATGCCGAGCAGCGCGCCGATGCCGATCTCGATGCCGATCTCGATCGCCATCTGGGCGATGAACCAGCCGATCTCCTCCCACGCCTGGTCGATCGCGTCGATCATGCCCCGCGCGAAGCCCGACATCGACGTCGCCGACTCGGCCACCTTGCCGAACGACGAACCGAGCGAGCGCTGGCACGAGAGCATGCTGTACTTCTGCGGGAAGGTCATGGACGAGGCGTTCGTGAACGCGCTGTCGACGCGCGACTGCGCACGCGTCATCGCGCCCGACAGCTCGCTCCACGCCGATTCGGCGTTCGAGAGCTTGCCCCGGTCGGCCGACGGCAGCACGACGCCGAGCGTCGCCAACGCGTCTTTCAGGAAGTGGCCGAACTCGCCGAGCGGCCCCTCCGGCCCCTTGCCCAGCGACGTCGGCACCGACGCCGTGGGCGGGATCACCGTCGGGTTCTCTTCGGGGATGCGCGACGACGAGGCGGGCTTGAACGCCCCCACCAGCTGGGCACCGTCGTACGCACGGCCGGTGTTGCCCAACGCGGCATCCACGATGCGAAGCGCGTTCGCCAGGCCGAGCGCCGACTTCATCACGTCGACGGAGTACTGGTCGTAGCCGGGCTCGCCGTCTTGGCCGTGCGCGAAGACCTCGGCCGACTCGTCGTCGCCGGCCATGCCGCCCGTGCCGCCCAAGGCGGACTCGCATGCCCGAACCGCCTGCGACACGGACTGCGCGATCGAGAACAACGCAGTGCCGTCGGCGGCGAGCCGTGCAGCATCCAACTGAACGTGCGACATGAGTCTCCCGAGCTCCTGAGTGATGAAGGGTTGAGAAAAAAGAGGGTCAGCCGCTGAGGCCGGACGCGAGCTTGGTCCAGGACTCGTCGAGCGACTCGATCGTCTCGGTGTAGGCCTTGTGGGCGCCGTCGACCTGATCCTGCAGGCCCTCGGCCGCCTGGGCCATGGCCTCGGCGCCGAGCTGCCACTTCTCGAACATGCTGAGGAAGTTGCTCATCGCGGGCCCCTGCCACTCGGCGGGCAGCATGTAGGCGAACCCGCTCGCGCCCTGCTTGAGCGCCGTGCAGTACGTGACGAGCTCGCCGAGCATGTCGGCGAGCGCCTTGAGGTCGGCCGTGTCGGCCTGCTGCTCAGACATTCTTTCCCCCAGTGCCGGATGATGCGTCGATGTCGGGCACCTCGGCGATGTGCACCGGCGCCACGCCCTCGACGACGGCCGGCTCGCCGTCTTCGCCGAGGCGGAACACGCCCTCGCCGATCGAGTCGTCGTCGCCGTCATGGTCGCTGTCGCCCGAGCCGCCGCCGGTCGCCTGCCCGGTGCTCTTGCGGGCGCCGAGCATGCCGCCGCCGTAGAGCTCGTTCTCGCCGTCGCCGGCGTAGTCGCGGCCGAAGAACTCCGCCATGTCCTCGGCGCGCTCCTCGCCCCGATCGACCACGGCGCCGAGCTTGCCCGAGTTCGACCGCATCGCGGCGACCGAGGGCGCGCGGCCGTTGAACGAGCGCTGCACGCCGGATTCGTTCTGCGTGTACGAGCCGTCAGCGGTGATGAGCCCCGTCTGCAGCGCGGCGAGCGACTGGCGCACGAACCCCGCGGTGGTCATGAACGTCGCCCAGCCCTCGGCGAAGCTGTCGGCGTCGTCGCCCTTCCAGGTGACGTCGACCGTGCGCTTGACCTGCGCGTCGACGGTCGACAGGTTGGTGTCGAACGTCGCCAGCACGGTGCCGAGCAGCGCAGCCACCTCGCTGAGCGCTGTCGCGCGGACTCTGAATGAGACCACCGGAACCCCTTTCGAGCGGATGGGCGCCGGGGGCGTTGGACCCCGGCGCCCCCGTCAGCGATTGTCAGCCGTTGAACGTACCGGCGATGGCGTTCTCGCTGTCTTCGTACGACAGCGCAGCCTGGTTGAGCAGGTCGCTGATGCCCTGGAGCGACTCCTTGAGCTGCAGGCCGGCCTGGTCCCACTGCGAGTAGAGCTCGTTGAAGCTCTGCGACGCCGTGCCGGACCAGTCGCCGGAGATGAGCCCCTCGACGAGCGACTTCAGGTTCGACAGCTGCGATTCGATGGACTGCGAACCGCTCGAGAGCTGCCCGGCGACGCCGGCGAGCGAGTCGGACGTGACGCGGATCTCCGCCATGATGTTCCTCCGTTGAGTGGATGCCTCGTGTGAGCACGTGTGCGGAGCCTCGACTCCGATTCCCGTGCGACGATCACGTTACCCGCTGAGCCGCGAGAATCCGATGGGGAGGACTCCCCGTGCACGGAGTAGGTACAGTCGAGGCATCCGCTCTCCGACCGAAAGGCCGTCCGTGCGCCCTGACGACGCCACCCTCGCCGCCCGCCCGCAACTGTTCCGGTACGCGCGCGCCGTCGCGCCGACCGTGGTCTTCGCGATCCTGTCGCTGCTCGCCGTCGTGGGCCTCGTGCTCGTGCTCGCGAACTTCGAGGCGATCCGCGACGACGCGAGCGACATGACCGGTCGACGCTCCGGCCTGCGCGGCATCGTCGCTCCGGGGCTCGTGGTGCTCGCGGCCTTCTTCGCGGTCGCGTTCGCGTGGGTCGCGATCGCCGGCTCGCACCGGTGGCAGCGCGTCGAGACGGGCACGGGCCTGAAGGCCAGGCATTTCCTGGTCTCGGGCGGGTCCGACGTCGCCGACGCCATGCACGCGAAGTTCGCGACGGGCGACCCCGCGCAGTACCTCCCGGTGCCGAACCACAAGAAGGGCGGCATCCGCGTGGCGGTCTACCGGGCCGACGCCGATCGGCTCGCCTACGTGACCATCCAGATGGGCAAGGGGGCGGATGCCACGGCCTGGCCCCTCATCACGATGCGCGATCGCGCGTTCGTCGACCTCAAGCGCCTCGCTCCCGACGACTTCTCGCGACGCCCGAGCGGTGCAGGCTCGATCGATCCGAACCTGCTCGGCTGATGTCGTTCGACCAGTCCCCCGCCCCGGCGCGCTTCCAGGCGCTCGTCGACCCGGTGAAGGCCGACACGGCCCGGCGATGGAACACCGGGTTCATCGTGACGGGCGTGATCCTGCTCGCCGCCGCGATCGCCGGCATCGCCGTCATGCTCGCCACCGGGTTCGGCTCGTGGTTCACGATCACCCTCGTCGCCGTGCTCGGCGTGCTGAGCATCTCGCTCATCGTCACGAGCGTGCTGCGCGGGCGCATCCTGCGCCTGCTCGCGGGCTCGGGCGCCGTGGCCTGCTCGATCGACGAGCACGGCGTGGTGCTCGCGAACTCGCCGTTCATCCCGTGGTCCGACGTCGTCTTCGTCGGCGTGCTCAACGACCGCGCGCGCACGGCGCGGCTCCGGGCGGTGCCGGTGTTCGGCTGGTTCGGGTCGCTCGCCCTGAAGGCGGGCAACGGCACGATCCTGTGCGAGATCGCCGTGCGCGACGGCGAGGCCCTGCGGGCCGGCATCGCCGACCGGGGCGCCGCCAAGCGCGTCAGCCTCTACGCGCGCTGGGCCGACGGTCACCGCCGCGGCCTGCTGCCGTTGCTGCTCGACTCCGTGCTGTCCGAAGCGACGAGCCAGGCCGTCGTGCGGGCGCTCTTCACCGAGGCGCAGGCCCGCGGCATCCCGTTCTCGATGCACGAATCGACGTTCGGCTTCATGAAGTGGAAGGGCCCGCAGCTGGAGCCCGACTGGCCGACCGAGCTGAGCTGAGCGGTCGGCACGAACCGGCTGAGCCGACTGACCCTGCCCGGCCGAGCCGACCGAGCCGAACGAACCGGCTGATCAGGCCGGGCGGATCTCGAACGAGAGGTCGCCGAGCCAGACCGTGTCGCCGACGGATGCCTCGACCCGCGTTCCGGCGGACTCGAGCTGCTGCATGCGGCCGCCGCGCTCGAGGCGCGCCCCGTTCGCCGAACCGGCGTCGCCGACGTGGATGCGCCCGTCGGCCAGGTCGAGGAAGAGGTGCACGCGCGACACCGACCGGGTGTCGTCTTGCACCTCGACGGCGCGCACGCCCATGGCGAGCGCCGTGTCGGCGGGCTTGCGCCCGATGACGGCGCTGCCCGAGACGACGACGCGCTGGCCGGTGGAGAACGCGAGCTCGATGCGCTCGATCGCCGCGGGCGCTGCGGGAGCGGGCGTCGCCTGCGCCGCGGCATCGGACCGGGAACCCGGCTGCTGCCAGGGCAGCGAACGCGGCAGCGGCACGGGCGCGACCGCACCGGCGGATGCCCCGGGAACGGGCGCGGGCGCGGCCGTCGGGGTCGCACGCTGCGGCGCAGCGAACTGCGTGGGCACGGGCGGCCGGGCGGCCTGCTGCGGGATGAGCTGGCCGCACTCGACGCAGTACATGCTGTTCGGCTGCAGCGTCGCGTCGCAGTAGACGCAGCGGGCAGAAGCCACGGAGTCGGTCCCTTCCTCGGTCGGGCGTTTCGCCCGGGTCAGTCTACGTGCGTCGCCGGCGGGTCACTGTCGGATGTCGGGCACCCGCACGGGGAGCCAGCCGGCCGGCGTCGTGAACACCGCGGATCCGGGCGTGCCCCGCCCGAGCATGAACTTGGGGATCGGGGATCCGATCGTCTGCGTGCCCATGACGGCGGACTCGGGGCGCAGCACGAGCGCGCGCCGGGCGCGCTTGGCCTCGACGACCGGGCCGCCGAACAGCGTCGACAGCGACTCGGAGTCGGCGGAGACGATGAACGCCGCCCGGTGCTTGGCGCCCGTGAGCGCATGCTCGATCGGCGCGTTCTTGTACTGCTCGGCGTCGTCGACGACGACGGTGACGAACTCGCCGGCCGCGTCGAGCAGTTGCTGGATCGTGCCGGGGTCGGTGTCGCCCGCTGCGACGACCGGGATGCCGTGCCCCGTCGCGACCTCGGTGAGCACCGACTCGCGCGGCGACACCACCAGGAGCGGCGTCTTGCGCCAGGCGAGCTGGTGCACGATCGCGGCGAGCGCCGACGAGCGGCCGGACTTGCGCGGCCCGGCCACGAGCAGGCCGCCCTCGGCGGGCCAGTCGATCGTGAACCGCGAGAGCACGTCGCCGCCGACGGCCACGACCGGTCCGTCGGCCGGGCCCGAGTCGCCGAGCGGCAGGTCGTACGCGGCGGTGAGGGCGAAGTGGCCGGGCAGCGGGTCGACCCGCACGGGCTGCGGCAGGCCGGCGAGCTGCGGGTACTGGTCGAAGTGGTCGTGCACCTGCTCGACGATGCGGCGCAGCGCCGTCGTCTGCGCCTCGCCGCTCGTGTCGCGCACGAGCACCGCGAGCTGCGCCTCCGCGCCGACGGCGCCGAAGAGCACGCGCCCGGGCGGGAGGTCCATCGGCACGTCCTTCGCGAGGATGCCGGCCGTGCGGTAGTCGGAGAGGTCGCGCAGCGGCAGCACGTACTGCTCGTCGATGAACGAGGAGATCTTGTCGCCCGAGATGCCGCGGTCGCCCGTGATGAGCACGCGCACGCCGACCGCGGGGCCCTCGCGCAGCACGCGCATGAACTGGTCGCGGAACGTGACGAGCTGGTCGGCGTTCATGGTCGAGAGCATGCGCTCCCAGCCGTCGACGACGACGATCGCGTACGGCAGCCGCGTCGCCGCGTCGGACTGCGCGCGCTGCTCGGAGATGTGGCCGACGCCGGCGGCCGACAGCACGGCCTGGCGGCGTCCGAGCTCCTCGAGCAGTCGCTGCACGAGCCGCGGCAGGCGGTCGGAGTCGAGCTGGGTGACGACCGCACCGGTGTGCGGGGCGTCGACGAGGGGCAGCAGCGCGCCGTTGCCGAAGTCGATGACGTAGAGGTGCAGGTCGGCGGGCGTGTGCTCCTGCACGAGTTGGGCGAGCATGGTGCGCAGCGCCGTCGTGCGCCCCGAGAGCGAGCCGCCGATGAAGAGCACGTGCGAGTCGGTCTCGATGTTCCAGGTGAGGCTGCGCTGGGACTGCTCGCCCGGCACGTCCTCGAGGCCGAGCACGATCGAGCCCTCGGGCACCGGCTGGTCCTGGAACTTCTCGAGCGGCAGCACGGCCGGCAGCGGCACGAGCCACGGCGACGGGTTCTTCGGGATGCCGAGCTGCTGCGTGGCCGCCGTGATGAGGTTCACGAGGGCGCGCAGGTCGGTGTCGTCGTGGTCGGTGACCTGCGACTGCGAGGACGCCGCCTTGGGGTACTTCGCCGGGAACCCGAGCAGGTCCCACTGCAGCGGCGCCTTGCGCGGCAGCACCTTGACGCTGCGCTGCACCCCCGGGCGGATGCCGGCGACGCGCGCCGTCTGGAAGGCGACGGGGGCCGATGAGGGGCCGGTGCGCACGAATCCGCGACCGGGCGTCGTGGGGCTGATGAGCGCGGCCTCGCCGGAGCCGAGGATGTCGGAGGAGTCGGTGCGGTCGGTCACGCGGAGCGCGACGCGCAGGTTGATGTTCGACTGCATCTCGGGCGTGACGACGCCCGCGGGGCGCTGCGTGGCGAGCACGAGGTTGACGCCGAGCGAGCGGCCGACGCGGGCGATGCGCACGAGCCCGTCGATGAACTCGGGCAGTTCGGTGCGGAGCTCGGCGAACTCGTCGATGACGATCATGAGGCGGGCGAGCCCGCGGCGGGCGGCCGTGTCGGCGTCCCTCGCCCAAGCCGAGTCGACGTCTTTCGCGCCCATGTCGCGCAGCACCTTCTCGCGGCGCTTGAGCTCGGCGTCGAGCGACGCGAGCGCTCGCTCGGTCTCGCGCGCGTCGAGGTTGGTCACCATGCCGACCGTGTGCGGCAGCCGCTCGCAGTCGGCGAACGCCGAGCCGCCCTTGTAGTCGACGAGCACGAAGTTCAGCGCGTCGGGGCGGTTCGCGAGCGCGAGGCTGACCACGAGGGCCTGCAGGAACTCGGACTTGCCCGAACCCGTGGTGCCGGCCACGAGCGCGTGCGGGCCGTCGCGCGAGATGTCGACGGCGAACTCGCCCTCGCCGGTCGCGCCGACGACGACGAACGTGTTGCGCGGCTGCGTCTGCCACCGGCGCACGAGCGGCTCGGGGTCGTCGAGGTCGATCGCGAGCAGGTCGGCGAAGCGCACGGCCGACGGGAGCATGGCGTCGTCGCCGACGCCGCTGACGTGCCGCAGCGAGCAGAGGCTGCGGGCCATCAGCTCGGCGCGCGGCACCGAGAGGCCGTCGAGCAGCACGACGGGGTGGTAGTCGGTGCCGGTCTCGACGCGCGCGACCGCGGGGTCGGAGGGGTCGATCGCGACGACGCTCTTCGCCTCTTCGGGCAGTCGCTCGCGCTCGGTGTCGAGCGCGACGAGGTGGATGCCGTGCGCGGCGCCGTGCTCGAGCAGCTGCACCATGCCGGGCAGCATGCGCAGGCGACGGGCGCCGTCGACGATGACGAGCACGCTGCTCGGCGGCTCCGCGCCGCGCTGGCCGGCGGTGCGCATGCGGAGGTCGAGCAGTTCGGAGAGCTCGCGCAGCCGCTCGCGCCGCGAGTCGTCGGAGTTGCCGACCGAGGCGGCCGCGCCGGCGGGCTGCGCGTGCGGCAGCCACTGCACCCAGCCCCACGCGTCTTCGGCGTCGTCGGGGCAGAGCACGACGAGCTCGGCGTCGCGCGGCGAGCGCAGCGTCGCCCAGCCCGCGACGATGACGCGGGCGAGGCTGCGGGCGGCGTCGACCGGGCCGGCGATGCCGAGCGGGCCCGACCGCAGGTCGGCCGCGACCGGCACGGGCGCGACGCCGACGCGGCGCTCGGTCGTGCGATCTTTGCCGCCGCCCTCGAAGCGCACGTCGAGCCCGACCTCGGTGACGCCGAGCCGCAGTGCGAGCGAGTCGGCGTCGGTGCGCCGGCGCTCCCAGAGCCGGGAGAGCGGGCGGGTCGCGATGTCGAAGAGCACGACGGGGTCGGGCAGGCGGTACCACGACTCGATGCGCTGGCGCTTGGCCAGTTCGCCGATGCGCGCCTCGGTGGCGCGCACGTCGTCGATCCACTGCTGCTCGGTCTTCACGCCCTTGTTCTTGGCCAGCTTGCGGTTGGTCAGGAACGAGCCGATGACCATGATGGGGCTGGCGGCGGCCATGAGCAGCATGATGGGGCGGCCGAACACGACGGCCATGGTCACGCCGAGCACGACCGGGATGATCGCCGAGAGCCACGGCATCGGCGACTGGTCGGGGTCTTCGGGCTTGTCGCCCGGCAGCGCGACCACGGGCTGCTCGGCGGCGGGCCGGATGCGGCTCGGGCGGTTGAACCCCCTGGCCCCGAGCGCGTCGCGGGTGAGGTCGGCGTCGCCGACGGGTGCGATGCCGAGGCGCAGCACGTTGGAGCCCGCCTGCACGAGGTCGGCCGGCACGACGTCGGTCGGCTCGGTGATCACGACGCCGTTGACCCACACCTGGGCTCCGCGCTCGGGGGCGACCGAGGCCGTGACCGGCATCGGGCGCCCGTCGCTGCCCGCGCCGCCCGGCGACACCGTGATCGTCACGTGGTGGGCGAGCAGGGCGGGGTCGGCGATCGAGAGCGAGACGGATGCCCCGTGGCCGATCGTGACCGCGGCGCCGCGGACGATCGGCAGCGAGTCGCCCGAGAACGGGCCGCCGACGAGCTCGAGCCGGAGCCCGCCGGCCGGCGTGTCGGTGTGCGCCGTCTGCGGCACCCGGCCGCCCGAGAGCACGGCGCTGTCGGCGAGTGGCGTCGCCGGGGTCGGCTCGCCGTCGAGCATCGCCTCGGGCACGCCGAGCGCCTCGGCGACCTCGCCGACGGTCGTGCCCTCGTCGACGTCGAGCATCCACGAGCCGGCGGCGTCGCCGGCGCGCTGGTCGAGCGTGAGTCGGAGGCTCATGGGTGCTGCCTTTCGGAGGAGGTCGAGGTGGTGGAGGTGGTCGTGGCGACCTGGCCGGCGGTCATCGGGCGGTGCGATCGAGCACGGCGATGAACGCGTCGAACGGTCCGCCGGTCGCGGGCTGCTCGGCTGGTGCGGGCGGGATGAAGAGGGTCGTGACGGGCTCGCCGTCATCGGCGCCGGTCGGCGCCGACGGCACCGGTCCCGCCTCGGGGAGGCCTGCGTCGGGGTCGGCGCCCGCCGGAACGAGCGTGACGGATCCGGAGGCCTGCTCGCCACCGGCGGCGACCTGGAATCCGAACTGGTCGACCTCGCCCGATCCCGCGTACCGCGCGGTGCCGTCGGCGTCGCAGGCGGCCGCGCCGTGGATCGCGGCTCCGCACGAGACGAACACGACGTCGTCGCCGGCGATCGAGGTCACGAGCGAGGCGAGGTCGATCTCGGCATCGCCCGAGTCGTCGAGCGGCACGGCGACGTCGAGCGCGATGAGCGGGACATCCGCCCGGTAGACGCCCACGGCGATCGTGCCCCGGCCCGTCGTGCCGAACTCGTCGACGACGCCGAAGCCGATCTCGGCGGGCCCGGTGAACGTCGCGGACGCGCGGAACACGAGATGCGTCGGCGTGGCCCACGCGCTGCCGGCCGCGGCCGGTTCGACCCCGACGGCCACCAGGCCTGCGCCGTCGCCGCAGCGCGTGCAGGTCGCCCCGAGGTCGGAGAACGGCACGAGCAGCAGGCTGCCGGATGCCACGGGCCGCACACTCGCGGACGGCGAGGCCTCGGGCGCGGGCGGGGCCGCGAGGGTCACGCGGTAGGCGACGGTCATGGACACCGAGCCGTCGGTCAGCGCGACCGGCAGCACGGTCGTGCCCGCCTCGGGGTCGTAGTCGGGCGCCGACAGCTGGATGTGCTCGGCATCGCATTCGACGACGAGCGGGCTCGCCGCCGACGGACCGGCGCAGTCGGCGATGCGCCACGGCGGCGACGGCTGGATCTCGGCGGTCTCGCGGTACGGGATCTCGATCTCGCCGGCGTTCGACGACTCGGGCGCGGCCTCGTCGCCGGCTTCGGCGGCGGCCCCGGCCACCGGCCGGCCGCCGAGGGCGAGGAGCAGAGCGACGAGCGGCACGACCATGAGGAGCGACCTCATGCGTGCGACGCGACTCACCGTGCTCCTCCCCGTGGGCCCGCCCGCGTTCGGGGGCCGATATAGCATGGTACGCGGTCGGCGCCGCCGGCCGCGGCGACCAGGAGGAACGGCGATGACCGATCGGCTCATGCCACCCTCTGGCCGTGCCGTGCTGGGGCACGCTCCCGGCCAGCCGGCGCTCGGCGAACAGGCCGGCGGCCGTGCGCTCGGGGCCGGCTCGACCGTGCTCCCCGAACTCGCCGAGACGCCCGCGCGCGAACGCAGCTGGTGGCGGCATCCGGCGTTCCTCGTCTCGATGATCCTGACGGTGCTCGCCCTCGGTGCCGCCGCGGCGTGGTTCATCATCTCGATCGTGACCGACGACTCGGTGCGCGTCGACGGGCTCGCGGCATCCGTCGAAGGCGGAAACCTGCACCTCGACTGGGGCGGTCCCGACGCCGCCTACGCGCTCTACGCCGTCGACGCCGACGGCGCGGTCACCGACCTCACGCAACTCGTGCGCGGCACCGAGGCGTGGATCCCGGCCGCGGCCGGCGTCGCCGACGACTCCACCTGCTTCGTCGTGCGGCCCGCCACCGTCACCGCCGAGGTGAGCCTCGACGCGGACACGCTCGACGGCCAGCGCGGGGCCGGGGTCTGCGCGGCCGACGCGGGCGCCTGATGCGACGGGCTCCACTGCGGCCCGCCGCTCGCCGCGCCGCCACCGTGCTCGGCGGCCTGCTCGCCGCGGGGCTCGCCGTGTCGCTGCTCGCCGGATGCAGCAAGGCGCCGCCCCCTCCCTCGCCGCCCGCCGGCGTCGACCTCGGCTCGTTCGACCAGGCCGACGGCAACGGCCTCTGGCTCGTCGCGGGCGACGACATCGCCGCCGAGGTGCTCGCGGCCGTCCGCTCGGCGGGTCCGGTGCATGCGACCGGCACGTTCACCGAGACCACTCGCCCCGACCCCGAGTCCGACCTCGTGCGCGGGCGCGAGCTCACCCTCGACTTCCGCGGCCGCGGCGGCTCGTTCGACGCCCGCGTCGGCTCTGGCGGCACCTCGGCTCGCATCGTCGTCCATGAGGGCACAGCGCATGTGCTCGGCAACGCAGCGTACGCGGAGTCCATCGGCGCGCCCGAGACGGCCGGCGACGTGGTCTGCACGGTCGGCGCCGAGCCCGTCGTCGAGCGATGGGCGCCGATGCTCGACCCGGTCGACCTCGTCTCGACGCTGCTCGGCAGCGGCCCGCTCGCGGTGAGCGATCCGGTCGGCGACGAGGAGGTGCTCGACATCGTGATCGGCGAGGGCGCCGCCGTCGGCGTGCTCACGGTCGAGCGCTACGGACCGCCGCTGCCCCGCGAGTTCACCGCCGCCGACGAGACCGGCGACGCGACGTTCACCTTCGCCGACTGGGGGGCCGACGCCGACCCCGCCTCGGCGGCCGCCGAGCTCGCCTGCCCCGAGGGCTGACGCGACGGGCTGCCGCGCCGGGCCGGGCCCCGGGCCGGGCACCGTCGCGCGCGACGAGCTCGGAACCGCGGTACCGGAGTACCGGGCGCCCTGAGGCGACACGCCTCCGGCCCGCCGGCGCGTCCTGCTCTGGAACCCGGTGCCGAAGTGCCGAAGTGCCGCGCGTCGGGAAGCAACACGTCGCCCGGCCGGGCGGGCCGAGCCAGCCGCCCGGGCGGGGCTGTCCGACCGGGCGGGGCCGGACGGGTCGCGGCCGAGCCCGGCCGGATCAAACGATGGGCTTCGGCCCCGCGGCGAGCTCCCGGTCGTACGCCTCGAGGGCGAGGCGGTTGCGCTCGGTGACGGTGCGACCGCGCGCGGCGATCCAACCGCCGAACCAGATCGGGATCTCGCGGGCGATGACGGCCGCCGCGATGGCGAAGGGATCGAGCCAGCGCTGCGAGATGAACGTGGATGCCTCGTCGAAGGTGAGCGTCCAGGCCTGCACCGTGAGCAGCGATGCGCCGATGTACGAGAAGTAGACGAGCACGCCCACGAGCAGCCCGAAGACGGCGTAGACCCACCACGGGCCGCGGTTCACGATCGCGGCGAGCAGGGCGAAGCCGAGGAGCACCGCGACGACGGGGATCCAGAACACCGCGCTGCCGAGGAAGGACACGAACACGTCGCCCGCCTTGGCCGGATCGCCGCGGCCGAGCAGCAGCAGGTACGAGACCGCCGCGTAGACGAGCGCGAACGCGACCGCGCCGATCGCGGCGACGAGCAGGCCGAACGCCCGGTTGCCCTTCGTCTTGGGCGGCACGGGCGCCTGCACGTAGATGGTCTGCGGCTGCGAGACGACCGGCGGCGTGGCGAGCGTGGCCGCGCCGACCGCGGCGGCGGCGGCCTCGGGTGCCGGCGGCACGTACGTCTCGCGGCGGATGGTCTCGGCCGCGATGGGCTCCGGCAGCGCCTCGGGGGTGTCGCCCGCGGCGTCGAAGTCGTCGTGGTCGAGGGAGACGGGCTCGACCGGCACGGTCGGCTCCGACGGGGTCACGAGCGGTTCCTCGGATGCCACCGCCCCGGCGTTCGCGCGCTGCACGGCCTCGTCGAGTCGGGCGGTGCGGGCCAGCTCGGCCTCGGCTGCGGCGGCGGCCGCATCGGGCTCCGCGGCGACGGGCTCCGGAGGATCGAAGATCGTCGCGGGAGCGGGCTCGGGATCGGACACCTCGTCGACGGGCTCGGGCTCCGGCGCGGCCTGGAAGACGGGCTCGGGCGCGGCATCCGCCACCGGCTCGGCTGCGGGCTCCGCCTCGGCCGGGGCATCCGCGAGGTCGACCTCGTCGGGCGTCGACTCCTCGGGCGCCGCCTCTGCGGCGGCGACGTCGGTCGCGGCATCCGCGGTGCTCGACGCCTCGGTCGCGTCGGCCTCGTCGGCCGGGAACGCGCCGGTGTCGTCGGGGTCCCTCGTCGTGTCGCTCATCATCGCGCTCCTTCCGGGCGCCACGCACCCGCGGTCGGTCGGCCCATGCTAGCAACGGCGACCGCGCGCGCCGGGGAGCGCGCGCGGTGCTTCTGCGAGACATGTGCGGCGAACGGTGCCGCCGGAGGCGAGCCCTACTCCCCCGCGGCCTGCTGCGCGCCGAGGTCGCTCTGCGTGGAGGCGGCCTGGTCGGCGTTCACGAGCGAGAAGATGTAGCCGCCGATGCGCGCCTGGTAGCCGGGGATCTCGGGCTCGACCGGCGGCGGCTCCGAGAAGGTGCCGTCGCCGTTGTCGATCGGCTCGGGCTGGGTCACATCGGGGTCGGCGGCCTCGGCGCTCACCTCGAACTCGTTGACGAGCATGAGGCGCTGCCCGGTCTGCAGCCCGTGCACGAACTCGAGGATGTTCGGGTACGCCCCCGACACCTCGAGGCCGATCTGCATGGTCGCGAAGTTCGCGGGGGTGAGCAGGGCGGATGTCGCGGGCGCGGCCGGGGCGGCCGTCGCAGGCTCGCCCGTGGCATCCGTCGACGCCTCGCCCGGGGTCTCGCCCGAGGCATCCGTCGCCGCATCGGTCGTGCCCTCGGCGGGCGGTGCGACCACGTAGGCGGCCGGGTCGCTCACGGTGATGCGCTCGATCGCGACGCCCGTCGAGGTCGCGAGGGCGTTGAGCTGGTCGATGAACTCGGGCACGCCGGTTCCGGAGGGCACGGATGCCGCGGCGACCTTCCACTCGGCCTGGAGTTCGGTCTCGTTGTCGGCGTCGGCCTCGAGCTGGTCGAGCACGGCCTGCTCGCGCGCGTTCTGGGCGTCGATGCCGACCTGCTGCGCCTGGATCGCCGCGAGCGAGCCGAGCTGCGGCGCGATGCCGACGAACCAGGCGAGCAGCAGGATCGCGACCATCGCCGCGACCGAGCCGATCACCCACATGCGGTTGCGTGCGGTCATGTCACTCACCGTCCTTCGGGGCGTCGGTCTCGCCCGCCGGTTCGGACGCCGCCTCGGGCGTCTCCGCGAAGCGGTTCGTGAAGACCTCGTCGTCGATGTGCATCGTGATGTTCACGGTGTAGGTGCCGTCCTCGTTGGCGCTCGTCTCACCTGGCAGCGCGTCGGCGTACCCCGGCAGGCCGGCGAGGCCCTCGAGCCAGCGCGGCACGTCGGGCAGCGTCGGGCTCGTCGCGGTGAACGCGATCGTCGCGACACGGGCGCCCTGCAGCGGCGCGGTGGCCTGCGCGTAGGCGGCCATCGGCGTGGCCGAGTCGATGTCGGCCTGCGTGACGACGACACCCTCGGGCAGCGTGGCCTGCACCTGCTGCAGGTAGTCGCGCCAGTCGATCTCGGTCGAGGCGCCGATCTCCTGCGCCGCGGCGACGATCGCCACGTTGCTGCGGAGCTCGCGGATCTCGCCGAACTCGGTCTGCTGCACGAGCAGGTCGGTCGTGGTCTGCTGCGAGAGCGCGAGCTGCACGGCCGCCTGCAGCTGCAGGGCGAAGACGCCGGCGATGGCGAGGGCGGCGACCACCGCGGTGCCCACGATGCCGAGCACGAGGCCCCGACGCATCCGCTTGTCTGCGCGCTCGGTGCGGATCTCGGCCGGCAGCAGGCTCGCTCGGGGCTCGGCGGCGACGATGGCGTCGGCGGCACCGCGGCCGCGCCCGCCACCGCGCCCGGCGCCGCGCCCGCCCTGCCCGCTCATGCCGCGCTCCCGAGCGCGAGGCCGACGGCGACGGCCATATGTCGCGGGTCGCCGGCGAGGCCGGCCTTCTCGATGCGGTGCCCGAGCTTGACCGCGGCGAGCACGTCCACATGTTCGACAGGCAGTCGGGTCAGTTCGCCGAGCGCGGTGGCGAGCCCCTTGAGATGCGCGCCGCCGCCGGTGAGCAGCACTCGCGTCACCGGGTCGTCGGGGTGCGAGTTCTGGTAGTACGCGATCGTGTTGCGGATGGCCGCGAGTTGGCCGCGCACGACGCCGGCGATGACCTCGACCGCGTGCTTGCCGTCGGGGGTCTCGGCGTCGGTGACGCGCAGGCCGAGTTCGCGCTTGATGGACTCGGCGGTCGCGGGGTCGGAGTCGAGCTCCTTCAGCACCTCGGAGGTCACGGTGTTGCCGCCCGTGTGCACGATGCGCACGAACTGCACGACGCCGTCGCTCACGACGAGGGTGGTCGTCGTCTCGGCGCCGATGTCGACGACCGCGACCGTGCTCGTGATGCCCGCCCTCGTGACGAGCGACCGCGTGAGCGCGAACGGGATGAGGTCGACGTCGGTGGCCTTCAGGCCCGCGCCCTGCACGGCGCGCACGTTGCCGAGCACGACGTCCTTCGGGGCGGCGATGAGCAGGCCGCTGACCACCGGGCCCTGCTCGCTCGTGCCCTCGGACTTCGGGTAGAAGTCGAGCACGGCGTCGGCGAGCGCCATGGGCAGCACGTCGCGCGCCTCGAACTGCAGCGAGTTGCGGATCTGCGCGAGCGGCGCCCGCCGCACGGTGAAGTCGCGGGCGAGCACGCGTTCGCCGCCGATGCCGAGCACGACGTCCTTCGTGGTGAATCCGCCGAGCGACCAGAGCGTGCGCACGGCCGCGGCGACGGTGTTGGGTTCGCGCACCTCGCCGCCGACGACCGCGCCCTCGGGCACGGTGATCTCGGCGTAGTGGGTGAGCACGGGGGTCTTGCGCCCGCCCGCGTCGGCGATCTCCGCCGCACGGATCGAGCCGTTGCCGATGTCGATGCCGGCGAGTGTTCGGGCCATCTCGGGTTCCTTCGTTCGGGTCGTGCAGGGTGTTCGGGTGGTGCGGTGCTGCGGTGGCGGTTCTCGGGTCCTGCGGTTCGGGGGGGCGGATGCCGCGGAGCGGGCGGCATCCGCTGCGGTGGTCGCTCAGCCGAATCCCGCGAGGCCGAGGTACCAGGTCGCGATGGATTCGCCGGCGACGATGCCGACCCAGGCGCCCAGGAGCATCCACGGGCCGAACGGAATCGCGGTGCGGCGGCCCGCGCGGCGGGTGAGCAGCAGCACGAGTCCGGCGAGGCCGCCGAGCAGGAACGCGGCGAACGCGCCGACCGCGAGCTCGGCCCAGCCGAAGTACGCGAGCACGAGGCCGAGCACGCCGGCGAGCTTGACGTCGCCCATGCCGAGGCCGCCGCGCGAGACGATCGCCAGCGCGAGGTAGACGGCGAAGAGGCCGACGCCGCCGAGCAGGGCGCGGCCGATCGCGGCCGGGTCGCCCGCGACGAGGGATGCCGCGACCACGAGCGCGCCGAGCAGCACGGCCGCCCACGCCACGATGACGTTCGGCAGGCGCTTGGTGTCGAGGTCGATGAGCGCGAGCGCGATGCTGACGCCCGCGAGCACGAGCATGATCGCGAGGTCGAGCAACTGGTGGGCGAGACCCGCCGTCGTGCCGGCTGCGGCGGGGTCGCCGACCTGCCCGCCCGGTTGCGCGGCGCCGAACGCGACCCACGCTGCGATGGCGGCGAACGCGACGCCCGTGAAGAGCTCGACGAGCGGATACCTCGCCGAGATCGACGCCCCGCAGTCGCGGCAGCGCCCGCGCAGCAGGAGCCAGGAGAGCACCGGAACGTTGTCGTGCGGGCGGATCTCGGAGTGGCACTCGGGGCACGCGCTCGGCGGCGCCACGATCGACCGGCCGGCCGGCACCCGGTAGACGACGACGTTGAGGAACGACCCGATCGCGAGTCCGAGCACCCCGACGGCCGCGACGAGCATCGCGGGCAGGGCGGCGAGCGCGGCGGGCATCAGTTCGGCGCTCCGGTCGACGTGAACGCGGGTGCGGTGGACGCGTACTGCGTGACGCCGTAGGTGGTCGAGGTCGGCGTGAGGAACTTGGGCGGGGCGATCTGGCGGAAGCGTTCGTCGTACCAGTAGTCCTTGTCGTAGCCGACGCCGCCGGTGAGGCCGACCGATCCGCGGAACTTCTGTGCGATGGTGCCGTTCACCGTCAGCGTGCCGCGATTTCCGGTGTCGTAGCTCTGCACCATGAACGTGTGCGCGACCGAGAGAATTGCAGCGTCGATGCGCCGGTTGGTCGTCGTCGTCGACTTGCTGCAGCCCGAGGTTCCTGGAAAAGTGCCGATGCCGGGAGTCGCGGTGCGAGTCACCGCCGTGCAGGTCAGCGGGTCCCAGACCCAGACGGCGTTCTGGCCGATGAGGCCGAGCATGTCGTCGTCGGAGTTGTTGTAGGTCAGGGCGCCGGTCACGTACACGAAGTTCTGTGCGGCCACGGTGATCGCGCCCGTCATGGTGCCCTCCACGTAGACGTCGCCGTTCGCGCAGCCATACGACGGGGCGACCGAACTCTCGGTGGTGGGGGTGATCTCGAGCGGCAGCGGGTATCGGATGAGGGTGGAGCCCGACCCGAACGTCCATCCCGGCGGTTGCGCCGTCGTCGCGGGCCGGCTGCTGCCGTTCGCGGACTGCGCCGAGGTCGCGGCGAGGCAGGCGAAGGTCGCCGGAAGGCTGGCGGCAGAGGTCGTCGGCGTGGGCGTCACGCGATAGTTCGGATCGGTCGCGGTCGTTGGCACGGCCTGGACCCAGATGAGGTTGTGGTCGAGCGGCGACCCCGTCGTCGAGACGGTCGCGCCGCCTGGCGCCCCGAGCTGCCCCGTCGCCGTACCCGGCGTGCCGCATCCGGCAGGGTTCAGGCTGCCCGCGACCCCGGCCGCCGGCTGCGTGTACTTCGTGAGCGGCGAGACGATGCGCACGGTGCCGGTCGAGTTGAAGACGATCCGGGTGGGTCCCGTGTACATGCATCCCGGTCGCGGCACTGTATCGGGCAGGTCGGCGCGTGCCTCGTTGGCGAGCGCGCTGTTCGTGGGCGGCATCGGCATCGGCGCGACCGACACCGGCGCGCCGCCTCCGAAGGTGGGCGCGGCGCAGCCTCCGTTCTCCCAGTTCGGACTGCGCTGGTCACCGGTGGTGATCGAGCCGTCGAACTTCGCCGCGCAGATCTTGAAGGTGTCGTTGGAGTGAATCGGCCCGTGCAGCCAGTCGGAGCTTCCGAACTGGCTGTGGCAGGCCGTGGCGTGGTTGGTCACGTAGTCGTAGGCCGTGGTGCAGGCCGGCCTGATGAGCGGGTCGATCGACTCGAGATCCGTGAAGTAGAGGTAGTCGATGAAGCCCTTCTGCTTGATGCTCACGATGACGCTGCGGGTCGAAGTGCCGACCTTGCCGGTGGAGCGCACACGGATGACGCCCGTGCGGTCGAACTGCGAGTTGTCGACCTCGTAGCGGAAGCTCGCCCGGCCGCCGGACCCGGGCACGCTCGCCCACGCCGCGCCGGCCCCGATGTTGAATGCCGGATTGTCTTTCGGACCCGTCGGCAGCGTGACGGTCGTGGTGCTCGCGTTCGCGATCGTGAAGGGCGACGCCGGATTGCCGTACCTGGCGTACTGGCCGTCATTCGAGAGCCGGCTCGTGAACTCTTCGGCCCCGGCGTAGGCCGCGGCGAGCGCACCGCTCGAGTCGGCATCCGTGGCCGCCTTGCGGATTCCCGAGAGCGAGAAGCTCGCGCCGATGGCGATGAGGATCAGCAGCACGAGCGCGATGCCGATCACCGTGAGCAGGGCGGCGCCACGGTCGTCATCGCGAACACTGCGGATGCCCCGGGCCCCGCTGGCATTGCCCGTGTCGCGGAGCATGCGCCTGGTCATGAGCCCTCCCTCAGGCCGAGGTTCACGAGCGGATACCTCGTGGTGATGACGACCGGGGTCGAGCTCGGGTCGCCGGGCGGAACGACGCTGACGCGCACCTCGATCGTGGCGACGAGCTTGCGCTGCGCGAGCGTCAGCGCTCCGGTTCCGGGATTGAGGGGGCCGCCGTTGACGTCGAAGTAGGTGAACACCGCACCGCCGGTGGTGAGGTTGCCGCCCAGGCGCCGGGTCGAGGCAGGTGTCGGCACGGTCGGGTCGCTGCCGGCGAAGACCCACGTCGACCCCGACGCGGTCGGCATCCAGCGCCGTTCGACGAGCTGCCGATCGGTCGAGATCGCGTACTCCACGAGGGTCGGTTTCGTCGGGCGGTTGGATGCCTCGACCGTCGTCGGTACGCCGATCGCGGCCATGAGCACGAGCCGGTTGGCCCCCGCCACGACGATCGCCGGGTCCGGCTCGGTCGCCCCCGACTTCGGGTTGTTCATGGCGAACCGCGCGACCGACCCGACGGCATTCGCGATGTTCGAGGCGTTGCCGGTCGATTCGTGCACCTCGCCGCTCTGCTCGGTCGCCTTCGTCGTCGAGATGAAGAGGTTGGCCACGACCGTGAGCACGATGCCCATGAGCATGATCGCCACGAGCAGTTCGACGAGGCTGAAGCCCTCGTCGTCGCTGCTTCGCTGGATCGAGCGGATGTCGCGGGCGGTCATGGGGTGATCCCCCGCGGGTCGACGGTGAAGATACCGTTCGCATCGGCGTTTGCGCGGCCCGGGATGACGTTGCTGAGCACCATATTCGTGATAGCAGTGAGTTGGGTGGCGTTCGAGGTAGTACTGGTGCTGTTGGTCTGCGTTGCGTAGATCTTCCAGCTCCCGAAGGGGAGTGCGATTCTCGCTGACGTGATCGTCGTCGTGTTGAAGACGGCCGTCCCGAACGTGAGGGACTGCGGGGAACTCGGGCATGCGGGCTGCCCATCGACGGCAGGACCGGGCTGGCGAACGGCCAGAACGAACGTACGGTCGGCCGCCGGGCGAGTCACCTGCACGATGCCCATCGGGATCTTGATCGCGGCGGCCGTTCCTCCCGGGGACACGGCTTGGCCCGGCCCCCGCTGCCCGCTCGCACCTGTCGTCGGGTCCGCACCCCAGGCCGCGGGATCAGCCACCTGGCATCCGGTATTGCCGGGAGTCGCTGCTGTGTAGTTCCCGGCGAACGCCTGGTATCCACCGGGGAACGGAAAGAGTTTTGTCGACAGAGTTGCCGTGCCCGACGAGTCGGTGATCGCAGCTGGGGAAGGTGTGTAAGTGCCGAGCGTGCTCACGAAATTCGTCTGGAGCGACGTTGGAAACCTGATCGTCGTGTTCGGGAGCGTCAGCGCCGCACGGTTCGTCGCGTACTGCGTGCGGAACGTGCCTGCGTTGTCGTACTGGAACTGGTACGCGGTCGATTGGCCCGCGAGAACGGCGATGTTCCCTGTACCGACCGGCACTCGAGAGGGGCTCGTCTGTGTCGTGTCGAGATAGTCGGTCTTGCTGAGCGAGACGGCGTAGTTTCCAGGCGTGACTCCGAGGACGTAGCTGCAGCCGTCGGCATCGGTCGGCGGGGCGACCGGCGAGCCCGTGCCTGAGATCGTCGGCGTGATGCCGGGCAGGCCGCGACCGTCGGCGCCGAGGACCGAGACGAAGATCGTGCCCTTCGCCGGGTCGTTGATGCGGGTAGCCGGGGCGAGCAGGGTGTCGGCGCGGGCGGCGGCGGCCGTGCGGCCCATGCCGTTCCACGTGACGGTGACGTTCACGCGCTTGTAGCGAAGGGTTCCGCCCGAGGCGGAGCACAGGGCGTCGGAGCCCGACTCGTTCACCCAGGAGGCAAGTCGTTCGATCGTGTAGGTCTCGCCGCGGGTCTCTGTGCGGGTGGCGCTGTAGACGTCGAACGGGTCGCCGACGGCGCGCACCGCGTCGATCTCGGATGCGGCGAGGTTGAGCGCGACCTGACGCGCCTTCGAGTCCTTCGTCGTGCTGAGCGTGAACGTGACCGAGTAGGCGACGCTCACCGCGACGATCGCGAAGACGAGCATCGCCACGAGCACCTCGACGAGGCCGAGGCCGGCGTCGCTGCCGGTCTCGACCTCGTCTGCAGGGTGGGTGCGTGAGAGCACTGGTTTCCTTCGGGCTTCGGGTATGCCGTCAGTTCAGGGAGCGGAGCGTAGCGGGGCGCCGATGCAAGGCGCCCCGCAGGTGAGGCGTGTGCCGACTAGCAGCCCCCGTCAAGGACCGCCGACGACTGAGTGATATGGAAGGTGTGGTCCGGACCGCCGACAGCGCTTACGGCTGAGATGCAGAAGTTCGTCGCACTCTGCGTGCCTGTGACCGCGCCGTAGGCAAGACCAGTTACACCAGAGCTGAGCACAGCTCCATATGGAGCCAAGTTGGAGTTGAGCGCGGTGGGCGTCGGGAGGACGGGAGTTCCCGAGGGGTTCTCGGCGTAGAAGGCGACGGTGGCGATCTTCGCATTCGTAAGGTCGGATTTGGCCGCCGAGTCCTTCGCGCCATCCTGCAGCCCGATGTACACGGGAATGGCGATGGCGACCAGCACGCCGATGATGATGACGACGACCAGGAGCTCGATGAGCGTGAAGCCCTTGTCCTCGTCCTTGAGTTGGGTACGTCGCTCCGCGAGCGACTCCAGAATCCGCTTGATCACGGTGGTTCCATTCTGTCGGGTTTCACCCGGTGGGAGGCCGGCTGTGAGGTGAGTCTAAGAACGCGCTCTCACGGCCATAAGTCCCCCGATGGGTGTCATTTTTCCCTGATCAGCACCCCTTTTCGAGGGTCAATGCAAACGCATGGATGCCACGACGGAAGGCCCGATCGAGATCGGGCTGTCGAGGCATCCGCCCCGCATTCAGGGCTGCGCGTCAGCCGCCCTGCACCGCCGTGGCGATCGAGAAGATGGGCAGGTAGAGCGCGATGACCATGCCGCCGATGACGACGCCGAGCAGGGCGATCATGAGCGGCTCGATGGTGGCCGTGAGCTGCTCGGAGGCCGTCTCGACCTCCTGCTCGTAGAACTCGGCGACCTTGTCGAGCATGGGCTCGAGCGCGCCCGAGTCCTCGCCCACCGACACCATCTGCGTGACCATGGGCGGAAAGACCTGCTCCGCCGCGAGGGGCGCCGCGAGCGACGTGCCCTTGCGCACCTGCTCGCCGACGCGGTCGAGGGCCTGTTCGATGACCCAGTTGCCGGATGTCTCGCCGACGATCTTGAGGGACTGCAGAATGGGCACTCCGGCGCCGGTCATGTTCGAGAGGTTGCGGGCGAAGCGCGCGATCGCGACCTTGCGGGCGAGCGACCCGAACACGGGCGCGCGCAGCTTCCACGGGTCGACGGCGCGGCGCACGCGCGCGGTATGGCGGTTCTGCGACCACCAGATCCACGTCACGAGGGTGATGACGAGCAGCACGGGCAGGATCCACACCATCTGCTCCGAGATCGTGACGAGCACCTGAGTGGGCCACGGCAGCTCGCTGCCCAGGCCGTCGAACATGTCCTTGAAGATCGGCACGATGAATACGAGCATGCCGATGACCGCGAGCACCGCCATGATGAGCACGATCACCGGGTAGGTCAGCGCCGAGCGGATGGCGGCGCGCAGCTTGACCTCCTTCTCGAAGGTCTCGGCGACCGAGGCGAGCGCACGGTCGAGGAATCCGCCGGTCTCGCCGGCGCGCATCATGCTGATCATGATCGGCGGGAACGTGTGGTCGAACGCCGCGAACGACTCCGACACCGACGAGCCGCGCTCGACCTCGTCGCGCACCTTCGTGAGGATGCGCTGCAGGTTCTTCGAGGAGGTCTGCGTCTCGAGCACCGACAGGGTGCGCAGAATCGACAGGCCCGCCCCGATCATGGTCGCCATCTGCCGCGCCATGACCGCGAGGTCCTTCAGGGCGACCTGGTCGGATCCCCCGCCGAACGAGATCTCGCGCTGCAGCCCGGTTCCGGGCGGCGCCTCCTCGATCGAGACGGGCGCCAACCCCATGACCGCCAGGCGACCCGCCACCGACGACTCGCTCGCGGCATCCATTCGGCCCTTGACGAGCTTGCCGCCCGGGTCGCGGCCGACGTAGGTGTACTGGGCGGTGGCCATCAGCGAACCCCCTTCGTGTACTCGTCGCCGAAGTCGACCTCGCCGAGCGCCTGCGCGTTCGTGCGCGTGACGTCGCCGCTGCGGCGCACGAGCTGCTCGAACGCATCGGGGTCGTGCGCCTTCTCGAGGGCGACGCGGCGCGTGATCACCGCAGCGTCGACGAGGGCGGCGAGCGACTGGTCCATGGTCTGCATGCCGAGATCGCGGCCGCTGAGCATCGAGGATGCCACCTGGAAGGTCTTGCCCTCGCGGATGAGGTTCGCGATGGCCGGCGTCATGACGAGCACCTCGGTGGCGATCGTGCGGCCCTCGCCCGTGGCGCGACGCACGAGGGTCTGGCAGACGATGCCCTGGAGCGTCGCGGCGAGCTGCTGGCGCACCTGCCCCTGCTGATGCGGCGGGAAGACGTCGATGATGCGGTCGATGGTCTGCGGGGCGTCCTGCGTGTGCAGCGTCGCGAACACGAGGTGACCGGTCTCGGCCGCGGTGAGGGCCGCCGAGATGGTCTCGAGGTCGCGCAGCTCGCCGATGAGGATGACGTCGGGGTCCTGCCGCAGGGCGAACTTCAGCGCCGACGCGAAGCTGTGCGTGTCGGGGCCCACCTCGCGCTGGTGCACGATCGAGCGCTTGTGCTCGTGCAGGAACTCGATCGGGTCCTCAACGGTGATGATGTGGTCGGCGCGCGTGCGGTTGATGAGGTCGATGAGCGCCGCGAGCGTCGTCGACTTGCCCGAACCCGTGGGGCCCGTCACGAGCACGAGCCCGCGCGGCAGCGTCGCGAACTGCTCGACCGTCTTCGGCACGCCGAGCGCCGCGAGGTCCTTGATGTCGGCCGGGATGAGGCGGAACGCCGCCCCCATCGACCCGCGGTGCATCGAGTAGTTCACGCGGAAGCGCTGCTCGGGCGACACCGCGAACGAGAAGTCGAGCTCGAGGTCGCGCTCGAAGGCCGCGGCCTGCTCGGGCGTGAGCAGGCTCCTCAGCGCTTCGCGCACGCGCTCGGCGTCCCACGCCGGGCCGGTCGCCTGCCGCAGCCCGCCGTCGACGCGGAACGTCGGCGCCGCGCCCACCGCGATGTGCAGGTCGGAGACCGCCGGCAGCTGCACCTGGCGCAACGCGTTCACGATCGCCTCGTCGGCGCCCGCGAGCGCCGCCTCCTCAGCCGGGGTCAGCGGCACGACCGAGGCCGTGCGGCCCGTGGCATCCCACGTCGGCACCGCGCGGCGGCCCTCCGGGATGATCGGCAGCAGGCCCGGGTCGGCGTCGGGCGTCTGGCCCTCGGGCCAGACGTGCCTGGGCTCGGTGTCCTGGGTGGCGGGGTTCTGAACGCCGGGGTTCTGCACGCCCGCGCCGAGCAGCGATGACGCGACGCCGAAGCCGCTGCTCGCGGCATCCGTCGCCCAGGGGTCGCCCCCCGCATCGAGCGGTTCATCGGCCCAACGCTGCTCCGGTGCATTCATTCGCGTGCCTCTCTGCCGCCTGCCTGCCGTCGCTAGATTGCGACGCGCAGGACCTCTTCGATCGAGGTGACGCCGGCGCGCACCTTGGCCCAGCCGTCGTCGCGCAGCGAGCTCATGCCGTTGCGCCTCGCCGTCGCACCGATCTCGCTCGCCGCCGCCCGAGCCACGGCCAGTCGCTCGAGCTCCTCGTCGACCTCCATGACCTCGTGCAACGCGATGCGGCCCTTGTACCCCGTCTTCGCGCAGGCCTGGCAGCCGACCGCGCCGAAGACCTCGGGCACCTCGGCATCGGCGTCGAGGGCGAAGCGCATCGCCCTGAGCTCATCGCGCGTGACCTCGACGGGCGCCTTGCACCGGTCGCACAGGCGACGCGCGAGACGCTGGGCGACCACGCAGTCGACCGCCGAGCCCACGAGGAACGGCTCGACACCCATCTCGGTCAGGCGCACCACCGCGCTCGCGGCATCGTTCGTGTGCAGCGTCGAGAGCACCAGGTGACCCGTGAGGGATGCCTCGATGGCGATCTGCGCCGTCTCGCGGTCGCGGATCTCGCCGACGAGCACGATGTCGGGATCGGACCGCAGGATGCTGCGCAGCGCGCTCGCGAACGTCAGGCCCGCCTTCTGGTTCACCTGCACCTGGTTGATGCCGTTCATGCGGTACTCGACCGGATCCTCGACCGTGATGACGTTGACCTCGGTGCGCGCCACGGCGTTCAGCGTCGCGTACAGCGTCGTCGACTTGCCCGAGCCGGTCGGCCCCGTCACGAGGATCATGCCGTGCGGCTTGCGGTACGAGCGCTCGTACACCGCCTGGTTCTCATCGCTCAGGCCGAGGTCCTGCAGGTCGAGGCTCGCATGCGAGTTGTCGAGAATACGCATGACGACCTTCTCGCCCCACACCGTGGGCAGCGTCGCCACGCGCACGTCGACCTTGCGGCCGCCGACGACCGCCGACATCCGCCCGTCCTGCGGCTTGCGACGCTCAGCGATGTCGATGTCGGCCATGATCTTCAGGCGCGAGATCACGCCGCTCTGAATGCTCTTCGGCGTGCTCTGCATCTCGTGCAGCACGCCGTCGATGCGGTACCGCACCCGCAGCGAATGCTCCTGCGGTTCGATGTGGATGTCGGATGCCGCGTCGGCGATCGCCTGCGACACGAGCACGTTGACCAGCCTGACGATCGGCGCGTCGTCATCGGCGTCGGCGACCTGGAACGCGTCGGTGAGGGAAGCCTCGGCCTCGCCCTCGAGGGTGGTGGCGAGGTCGAGGAGCTCCTCATCCGCACGGTGGTACCGGTCGATCATGCTGAGCAGTTCGGCCCGATCGGCGACGACCGGGCTCACCTGGAGGCCGGATTCGACGCGTACGTCGTCGAGCGCGAACACGTCGCCCGGCGTGGCCATCGCCAGGATGATCGTGTCGCTCGTCACCGCGATCGGCAGCACCGAATGCCGCCGGCACGTCGTGGGGCCGACGAGGTCGACCGCCTCCTGCTCGACGGGGTACTCGAGCAGGTCATCGATGAACGGCACGCCCGCCTGCGCGGCCCGCGCCCGCTGCAACTGGTTCTCGGTGATGAGACCGCGCGTCACGAGGGAACGCACCGCGCGCTCGTCGGAATCGTCGACCGAGGTGATCTCGTGCAGGTGCTCGTAGGGCACGTCGCCCTGCAGGATCAGGATCTCTCCGAGGACAGCCATTGTCGCTCCGCACGATCGGTCGGAGCGGCCGTCGGGTCGACCACCGCACCGAAGTGTGAAGCACGCGGATCGGGTTCCGCATGTGCGGCAACCATAGGTTCGGCCCTCTCCGGCCGTCAGTCCCCAGAGCGGGGGCCTCCCGAACGGGTCGCGCCGGGGTCTCGCCTCGTGCGACGTCTTCCGGCCTGGAGGCAGGTCGGCAGGCGCCCTCCACCCCGCAAGAGGTTGCGGGAGGCGCAGTCACGCCGGGTCGCGGCATCCGCCCCGGTAGAACGCCGCTGGAACGCCGAACGGCCCCCGATCCGCAATGGATCGGGGGCCGTTCGTGGAGCGATTCGCGCCTAGCTGTAGTTGCCGGGCGTGAAGTCGTCGTTCGAGAATGCGTCGAAGTCGACGAAGCTCAGGTCGCCCTCGGTGAACGAGGCGTCGTCGGTGAAGATGCGGTTGGGGTACCGCTCCGCCTTCGCCTCTTCGGTCGCCTCGACCGCCACGTTCCGGTACCGGTTCAGACCGGTGCCCGCGGGGATCAGCTTTCCGATGATCACGTTCTCCTTGAGGCCGACCAGCGGGTCGGACTTGCCCTCCATGGCGGCCTGCGTGAGCACGCGGGTCGTCTCCTGGAAGGACGCGGCCGAGAGCCACGACTCGGTCGCCAGCGAAGCCTTGGTGATGCCCATGACCTCTTGGCGGGCCGACGCCGTCTTCTTGCCCTCGGTGAGCGTGGCGCGGTTGATCTCGTTGTACTTCGACCGGTCGACCAGCTCGCCGGGGAGCAGGTCGGTGTCGCCGTGGTCGACGACGGTGACCTTGCGGAGCATCTGACGGACGATGACCTCGATGTGCTTGTCGTGGATCGGCACACCCTGCGAGCGGTAGACGCCCTGCACACCGTCGACGAGGTGCTTCTGCACCTCGCGCACGCCCTTGACGCGGAGGACCTCCTTGGGGTCCACCGTGCCGACGATGATCTGCTGACCGAGCTCGACGTGCTGTCCGTCTTCGACCAGGAGGGTCGAACGCTTGAGCACGTTGTACGCGATCGGCTCGTCGCCGTTGTCGGGCGTGAGGATGACCTTGCGCTGACGGTCGGACTCGTCGATGGTGATGCGACCGGCGGCCTCGACGATGGGCGACGCACCCTTGGGGGTACGCGCCTCGAAGAGCTCCTGCACGCGGGGAAGACCCTGCGTGATGTCATCGGCCGAAGCCGAACCACCGGTGTGGAAGGTACGCATCGTGAGCTGCGTGCCGGGCTCACCGATCGACTGGGCCGCGATGATGCCGACCGCCTCGCCGATGTCGACGAGCTTGCCGGTCGCGAGCGAACGGCCGTAGCACTTCGCGCACACGCCGACGGCGGACTCGCAGGTCAGCACCGAGCGCACCTTGATCGACTCGACGCCGGCCGCGATGAGCTTGTCGATGAGCACGTCACCGACGTCTTCACCGGCCTCGGCGACGACCTCGCCCTTGGCGTTCACGGCGTCTGCCGCGAGCGAACGGGCGAACACGGAGTTCTCGACGTTCGGGTCGCGCACGAGCACGCCCTCGGAGTCGACCGCACCGATCGGCAGGTTGAGGCCCTTGCCGGTGCCGCAGTCCTCTTCACGGATGATGACATCCTGTGAGACGTCGACGAGTCGACGCGTGAGGTAACCCGAGTCGGCGGTACGGAGAGCCGTGTCGGCCAGACCCTTGCGGGCACCGTGCGTCGCGATGAAGTACTCCGCCACCGACAGACCCTCGCGGTACGAGGAGATGATCGGGCGGGGGATGATCTCACCCTTCGGGTTGTTCACGAGACCGCGCATACCGGCGATGTTGCGAACCTGGAGCCAGTTACCACGAGCACCCGACGTGACCATGCGGTTGATGGTGTTGTCGGTCGGGAAGTTCTCCTGCATGGCCTTGGCGACCTCGTCGGTGGCCTTCGTCCAGATCTGGATGAGCTCTTGACGACGCTCGGCGTCGGTCGTGAGGCCCTTCTCGAACTGCGACTGCACCTTCGCGGCGAGCTTCTCGTAGCGGCCGACGATCTCGCCCTTGGTGGGGGGCGTGATGATGTCGGACAGCGCCACGGTGACGCCCGAGCGGGTCGCCCAGCGGAAGCCGGCGTCCTTGATGCGGTCGAGGGTCGCGGCGACCTCGGTCTTCGGGTAGCGCTCGGCGAGGTCGTTGACGATCGCCGAGATCTGGCCCTTGCCGGCCTGCTCGTTGAAGAACGGGTAGTCGACCGGGAGCGCCTCGTTGAAGAGCGCACGGCCGAGCGTGGTCTCCATGAGGTACGGCTTGCCCTCGACGAACTTCTCGGGGGCCTCGCCCTCGGCGAAGTGCACGCCGTCGAGACGGATGCGCACGGTCGCGTTGAGGTCGAGCTCGATCTGACCCGGACGGTTCTGGTCGAACGCGAGGATCGCCTCGGCGATCGACGAGAACGCACGGCCCTCGCCGGCTGCGCCGGGCTTGTGGGTCGTCAGGTGGTGCAGACCGATGATCATGTCCTGCGAGGGCAGGGTCACCGGACGACCGTCGGACGGCTTCAGGATGTTGTTCGACGCGAGCATCAGGATGCGCGCCTCGGCCTGGGCCTCGACCGACAGCGGAAGGTGCACGGCCATCTGGTCGCCGTCGAAGTCCGCGTTGAACGCGGCGCAGACGAGCGGGTGGAGCTGGATGGCCTTGCCCTCGACGAGCTGCGGCTCGAACGCCTGGATGCCGAGACGGTGCAGGGTGGGTGCGCGGTTCAGCAGCACGGGGCGCTCGCGGATGATCTCCTCGAGGACGTCCCACACGTGCGGGTTCGAACGCTCCACCATGCGCTTGGCGGCCTTGATGTTCTGAGCGTGGCTCAGGTCGATCAGGCGCTTGATGACGAACGGCTTGAAGAGCTCCAGCGCCATCTGCTTGGGCAGACCGCACTGGTGCAGCTTCAGCTGCGGGCCGACGACGATGACCGAACGACCCGAGTAGTCGACGCGCTTGCCGAGCAGGTTCTGGCGGAAGCGACCCTGCTTGCCCTTGAGCATGTCGCTCAGGGACTTGAGGGCGCGGTTGCCGGTACCGGTGACGGGGCGACCACGACGACCGTTGTCGAACAGTGCGTCGACGGCCTCTTGGAGCATGCGCTTCTCGTTGTTCACGATGATCTCGGGAGCACCGAGGTCGAGCAGGCGACGCAGGCGGTTGTTGCGGTTGATCACACGACGGTAGAGGTCGTTGAGGTCGGAGGTCGCGAAGCGGCCACCGTCGAGCTGCACCATCGGGCGCAGCTCGGGCGGGATCACCGGAACGACGTCGAGCACCATGGCTGCAGGCGAGTTGCCCGTCTGCAGGAAGGAGCTCACGACGCGCAGGCGCTTGATGGCGCGGATCTTCTTCTGGCCCTTGCCCTCGGCGATCTGCAGGCGCAGGTCGTCGGCCTCGGCCGCGAGGTCGAACGCGAGGAGGCGCTTCTTGATGGCCTCGGCGCCCATGTAGGCGTCGAAGTACATGCCGAAGCGGTCCTGCAGCTCGTGGAAGACGGAGTCTTCGGGCTTGAGGTCGCCGACCTTGAGGGTGCGGAAGTCCTCCCACACGCGCTCGAGGTGCGCGATCTGCTCGTCGCCCGACTTGCGGACGCCGGTCATCTCCTTGTCGGCGGCGGCCTCGGCGCGCTTGCGCACGTCGGACTTGGCGCCCTCGGCCTCGAGGGCCGCGAGGTCGTCCTCCTTGCGCTTCATGAGCTCGGCGATGCGCGCGTCGCGCTGGTCGCCGATCGTCTTGATCTCGAGTCGGATCTCGTTCTCGAGGCCGGGCATGTCGGCGTGACGACCTTCGTCGTCGACGTCGATGACCATGTAGGCCGCGAAGTAGATGACCTTCTCGAGGTCCTTCGGCGCCATGTCGAGCAGGTAGCCGAGGCGCGAGGGAACACCCTTGAAGTACCAGATGTGGGTCACGGGAGCGGCGAGCTCGATGTGGCCCATGCGCTCACGGCGCACGGAGGACTTGGTGACCTCCACGCCGCAGCGCTCGCACACGATGCCCTTGAAGCGAACGCGCTTGTACTTGCCGCACGCGCACTCCCAGTCACGGCTCGGGCCGAAGATCTGCTCACCGAACAGACCGTCCTTCTCGGGCTTCAGGGTGCGGTAGTTGATCGTCTCGGGCTTCTTGACCTCACCGTAGGACCACTTGCGGATGTCCTCTGCCGTGGCCAGACCGATGCGAAGCTCGTCAAATGTGGTTGCGTCGAGCAATTTCTCTCCTTGGAAAGTCTCTGTAGTCGTCTACTGGCCAGGCTTAGATCTCGTCGATGTTCGACGACTCGAAGCGCGCGGAGATGTTGATGCCGAGCTCTTCCGCAGCGCGGAATGCCTCGTCATCGGTGTCGCGGAGGGAGACCGCGGTGCCGTCGGCCGAGAGCACCTCGACGTTCAGGCAGAGCGACTGCATCTCCTTCATGAGCACCTTGAAGGACTCGGGGATGCCGGGCTCCTGGATGTTCTCGCCCTTGACGATGGCCTCGTACACCTTGACGCGGCCGAGGATGTCGTCGGACTTGATCGTGAGGAGCTCCTGGAGCGCGTATGCGGCGCCGTAGGCCTCGAGGGCCCACACCTCCATCTCACCGAATCGCTGACCACCGAACTGCGCCTTACCACCGAGCGGCTGCTGGGTGATCATCGAGTACGGGCCCGTCGAGCGCGCGTGGATCTTGTCGTCGACGAGGTGGTGCAGCTTCAGGATGTACATGTAGCCGACCGAGACCGGGTACGGGAAGGGCTCGCCCGAACGGCCGTCGAAGAGCTGCGTCTTGCCGGTCGAGTCGATGAGGCGCTCACCGTCGCGGTTGGGGAGCGTCGAGTCGAGCAGACCGGCGATCTCCTCCTCGAACGCACCGTCGAACACCGGGGTCGCGACCTTGGTGCCCGGGGCGGCCTCGTGCGCCGCCTTCGGCAGCTTCTTGGCCCACGACGGGTTGCCCTCGACCTTCCAGCCCTGCTTGGCGACCCACCCGAGGTGGGTCTCGAGCACCTGGCCGAAGTTCATTCGACCGGGGATGCCGAGCGGGTTCAGGATGACGTCGACGGGGGTGCCGTCTGCGAGGAACGGCATGTCCTCGACCGGGAGGATCTTCGAGATGACGCCCTTGTTGCCGTGGCGTCCGGCGAGCTTGTCGCCCTCGGTGATCTTGCGCTTCTGGGCGATGTAGACGACCACGCGCTGGTTGACGCCCGAGCCGAGCTCGTCGTCGTTCTCGGAGGAGAACTCCTTGACGGCGATGATGGTTCCCTGCTCACCGTGGGGCACCTTCAGCGACGTGTCGCGAACCTCGCGGCTCTTCTCGTTGAAGATCGCGCGGAGCAGGCGCTCCTCGGCCGAGAGCTCGGTCTCGCCCTTCGGCGTGACCTTGCCGACGAGGATGTCGCCTGGGCGCACCTCGGCGCCGATGCGGATGATGCCGCGCTCGTCGAGGTCGGCCAGCAGGTCGGGGCTGACGTTGGGGAGGTCACGGGTGATCTCCTCCTTGCCGAGCTTCGTGTCGCGGGCGTCGACCTCGTACTCCTCGATGTGGATCGACGAGAGCACGTCGTCCTTCACGAGGTTCTGGCTGAGGATGATCGCGTCCTCGAAGTTGTGACCCTCCCACGGCATGAACGCCACGAGGAGGTTCTTGCCGAGCGCGAGCTCGCCGTTGTCGGTCGCAGGACCGTCGGCGATGACCTCGCCGACCTCGATGCGCTCGCCGGCCGTGACGACGACGCGGTTGTTGTACGAGGTGCCCTGGTTCGAGCGGTCGAACTTGCGCAGGTAGTAGGTCTGCGTTCCGCCCTGGTCGAGCTGCACGGTGACGGCGTCGGCCGAAACCTCGGTGACGACACCGGCCTTGTCGGCGGTGACCACGTCGCCGGCGTCGATGGCCGCGTAGCCCTCCATGCCGGTGCCGACGAACGGCGAGTCGCTGCGGAGCAGCGGCACGGCCTGACGCTGCATGTTCGCACCCATGAGGGCGCGGTTCGCGTCGTCGTGCTCGAGGAACGGGATGAGGGAGGTACCGACCGACACCATCTGGCGCGGCGAGACGTCCATGTAGCCGATCTCGTCGGCGGGGATGAGGTCGACCTCGCCGCCGGTCTTACGGGCGAGGACGCGGTCTTCCTGGAAGTGCCCGTCGGACTTGAGCGGCGCGTTGGCCTGGGCGATGACCTCGCCGGCCTCTTCCATCGCGGTGAGGTACTCGATCTCGTCGGTGACCTTGCCCGCGACGACCTTGCGGTACGGCGTCTCGATGAAGCCGAACGAGTTGATGCGCGCGAACGACGCGAGCGAGCCGATGAGGCCGATGTTCGGGCCTTCAGGGGTCTCGATCGGGCACATGCGGCCGTAGTGCGACGGGTGGACGTCACGGACCTCGACGCCGGCGCGGTCTCGCGAGAGACCGCCGGGGCCGAGCGCCGAGAGGCGACGCTTGTGGGTCAGGCCCGCGAGCGGGTTGTTCTGGTCCATGAACTGCGAGAGCTGCGACGTGCCGAAGAACTCCTTGATCGCGGCGACGACGGGTCGCACGTTGATCAGGGTCTGCGGGGTGATCGCCTCGATGTCCTGCGTGGTCATGCGCTCGCGGACGACGCGCTCCATGCGGGACAGGCCGGTGCGGACCTGGTTCTGGATCAGCTCGCCCACCGCACGGATGCGACGGTTGCCGAAGTTGTCGATGTCGTCGACGTCGAGGCGCAGCTCGATGGCCTTGCCGTTGCGACGGCCGGGCAGCGTGGTGCGCTCGTCGTGCAGGGCGACGAGGTACTTGATGGTCGCGACGATGTCTTCGACGGTCAGCACCGAGTCGGTGAGGGGCGCCTCGAGACCGAGCTTGTTGTTGATCTTGTAGCGACCCACCTTGGCGAGGTCGTAGCGCTTCGGGTTGAAGTAGAAGTTGTCGAGGAGCGCACGCGCGGCCTCGGCAGCGACCTGCTCGCCCGGACGCAGCTTGCGGTAGATGTCCTTGAGCGCCTCTTCCTTCGTGAGGATGTTGTCCTTCTCGAGGGTGAGGGCGATCGACTCGTAGCCGGCGAACTGCTCGAGGATCTCTTCGCTCGTGAGGCCGAGGGCCTTGAGGAAGACCGTGACGGACTGCTTGCGCTTGCGGTCGATGCGCACGCCGACCTGGTCGCGCTTGTCGATCTCGAACTCGAGCCAGGCACCGCGGCTGGGGATGACGCGAGCGGAGTAGATGTCCTTGTCGGACGTCTTCTCGGGGGTGCGCTCGAAGTACACACCGGGCGAACGCACGAGCTGCGAGACGACGACGCGCTCGGTGCCGTTGATCACGAAGGTGCCGCGCGCGGTCATGAGCGGGAAGTCGCCCATGAAGACCGTCTGCGTCTTGATCTCACCCGTGAGGTGGTTCATGAACTCGGCGTTCACGTAGAGCGGGGCGGAGTAGGTCTTGCCCTTCTCCTTGCACTCGTCGATCGTGTACTTCGGCGGCTCGAGCTCGGGGTTCGTGAACGAGAGCTGCATGGTCTCGCCGAGGTCCTCGATCGGGGAGATCTCCTCGAAGATCTCCTCCAGACCAGTGGCCTCTGGCAGGTCCTTGCGGCCGGCCTCGACGGCCTCCTCGACGCGAGCCTTCCACGCGTCGTTGCCGACGAGCCAGTCGAAGCTCTCGGTCTGCAGGGCGAGCAGGTCGGGTACGGTGAGGGTGTCGGTGACCTTGGCGAACGAGAGACGGCTTGCACCGCGTCCGTTCTTGGGAGTGGGCGTGGTCGCGTTGCGCGCAGCAGCCAAGTGAATAACCTCCATCGGCCCCGTCGGGCCGGTTCACTGTCGGTAGCGGAGAAAATTGCCCCGAGACGCGTGCCGATGCCGGGGGATGAACCCGGCATACGAAGCCGACCGCAATATGAAGGCATAGTGGGTCTGGGAGCGCAAAGGTTAACCATATACTTTGCGACTCGCCATGTCCAGTCGATTCTTGATTTGTGCGACGGTCTCAGGTATAACCCAGATTTCGGATGCCGCGCACTATCCTGAGCCTCGATCAGAGGGGCTCGACATGACCGAGAACGCCGGCGGTTCCGCCGATTCCGCCGCCCACGCGGCATCCGTCCACGCGCCGGTCGAAGCGCCGGCCGACGCACCCGCCGGGGCGCCGGTCACGACATCCGCCGCTCGTCGCCCTCCCCTGCAGGGGCTGCGCCGAACCGCGATCGTCGTGCTCGTCGTGTCGGTCACGATCACCGCGGCGATCGGCATCTTCACCCTGCTGAACGGGGAGTTCGGCGACGTGCAGGGCCGCATCCTGAGCACGACCCTCTTCGTCGCCCTGTTCAGCGTGCTGGCCCTCTGCCACCTCGCGGTCGTCGGGCGCCCGGTGCGCGTCGTCGGCTTCGTCGGGCTGGCCGTGAGCGCGGTGGCACTGGTCACCGGCATCCTCGTCGTCTGGCTTCCGTGGGAGAACCCCGTCGTCTCCGATCTCTGGCGGGTGCTCGGCGTGAGCGCCATCGTCGCGGCGAGCCTCGCCCAGGCGAACCTGCTCCTGCTGCTGGCCTCGCGTCGCCGCACGGTGATCCGGGTGGGGCTCGCGATCACGCTGGCCGCGATCGCGGTCGTCGCGATCATGTCCTGCCTGCCGCTCGTGTTCGACGGCGTGCCCGGCGAGCACTGGGAGACCTACTGGCGCTGGATGGGCGTGGCCGCCATCGTCGACGCGCTCGGCACGATCGCGCTCCCCGTGCTCGGGCTGCTCGTGCGCGACCCTGCCGACGGCGCCGGGGCGACGGATGCCTCGGGGCCGGCGGGTTCGGTCGGGGCGACGGATGCCTCGGGGCCGGCGGCCCGGGCATCCGCTCGCTCTGCGCTGGACGAGCGGATCGAAGCCCTCACCGCGACGACCGGACTCGACCGGGAGGCGCTGCTGCACGCGGCGCTCGACGACTTCGAGGCCCGGCGGCCGGCCGCCGCGGCTGCGCCGGCCGACCCGAGCTGAGCCCCGTGGAGCACCCGCGCATCGAGTTCGAGACCGACGTCTTCAGCGCGAGCGGGCTGACGCTGCTCGTCGACGGATCGGCCCAGTCGCACGTCGACCTCGCCGAGCCCACGCGCCTGTTCTTCGAGTACGTGCGCCGAATCGGGCATGTGATCGACCACCACGCCGCTGCGGGGCATCCGATCGAGGTGCTGCACCTGGGCGGCGGCGCGCTGACGCTCCCCCGCTACGTCGCGGCCACCCGGCCGGGCTCGCGACAGGTCGTCGTGGACTTCGACGGCGAGCTCGTCGACGTGGTGCGGGCGAGAGCGCCGTGGCCCGCCTCGTCGGGCATCGAGGTGCGCATCGCCGACGCGGTCGACGCGGTGGCCGATGCTGCGGCGCGCAGCGAGCGGTTCGACCTCGTGATCATCGACCTCTACACGCAGCTCGATGCGCCGGGCTTCGTCGATGATCCGGAATTCCTCGGCGCCTGCCTCGGCCTGCTTCGATCCGGCGGACTCGTCGTCGTCAACATCGCGGATGCCGCGGGGCTCGCGCGTCTTCGCACCGCGGCCCGCGCCTTCGCCCGCGCCGCACCCGGCGGAGCGCTGCTCGCGGCGGGCGATGCGGCCGTGCTCGACGGATCCGAGGAGGGCAACACGATCCTCGTCGCCGCGCCGGCGGGCGCGGGCGGGGGCGTCGGCACGGGTGAGAGCGTCGGCACGGGTGAGAGCGCGGCCGCCAGCTCGGGCGCGAGTTCGAGTTCGGGCGCGTTGCGGGCGGGACTCGGTGAACGGCTCGCCGCGGGAGGGCCGTTCCCGGCGACCGTGCTCGAGGGTGCGCGGCTCGACTTCGTGCTGTGGGGCGCCTGCTGAGCTGCGGGCGGGCCCGGATGGAGTCTCTCCGGAGCGGGTCTCTCCGGAGCGGGCTCTCTCCGGAGAACACGGTGATGAAGTGGTGGAGTGGTGGCCGTCTCCAGAATGACCCCCGCTGTCCGGCGCGCCCTCCCGCGAACCTGTAGCCATGCAGCCATGCAGCCATGCAGCCATGCAGCCATGCAGCCATGTAGCCAGCGTTTCAGCAGCGACTCCCCCGCCCACCGGTCGAATGGCGCAGCGCAACGAGACCCGCCGGTCGAATGGCGCAGCACATCGAGACCCCGTCCCACGGGTCTCGATACGGCGCCGGCGCGCCTACTCGACCCGCCCGGCGCGGGCACGCATACTCGGCCGACCGACCTACTCGACCGGCCGACCTACTCGACCGGCCCGGCCCCGGCGCGACTACTCGACCGGCCCGACGCGGGCGCGACTACGCGACCGACCGCGGGGCGGGAGGCGTGGCGCGGTAGCGTGGCATCCGTGCCCCCAGCCTCCGGATCCGACCCCGACGCCAGCCTCGAACGCCGGCTCTCGGTGAGCGGGCACCTCGCGCATCTCGAGGAGTCGCGGCAGGTGCCCGGATCGTGGACCCTCTACGTCGACGGCACGCCGCAGTCGCATGTCGAGCTCGACCGACCCGACTGGCTCGGGTTCGAGTACGTGCGCCGCATCGGGCACGCCGTCGACCTCGTCGCGCCCGATGGCGAGGCGATCACGGCGCTGCACCTCGGAGGCGGGGCGCTCACGCTCCCCCGGTACGTCGCGACGACGAGGCCGGGCTCGCGGCAGCAGGTGATCGAGCTCGAGTCCGAACTCGTCGACCTCGTGCGCGAGCACCTTCCGCTGCCGCGCGGCGCACAGGTGCGCGTGCGCCACGGCGACGCCCGCGAGGTGCTCGCGAAGCTTCCGGCGGGCCTCGATGGCGCCGTCGACATCGCGATCGTCGACATCTTCTCGGGGGCGCGCACGCCGGCGCATGTCACAAGCACCGAGTTCTACGAGCTGCTCGCGAAGCGCCTGGCGCCGCAGGGCATCGCCGTCGCGAACGTCGCCGACGGCGCCGGCCTCGCCTTCGCCAGGTCGCAGGCCGCCACGCTTGCGCACGTCTTCGAGCATGTCGCCCTCGCGGCCGACGCGTCCATGCTCAAGGGACGCCGGTTCGGCAACGTCGTCATGTACGCCTCGAACGCCGAACTGCCGTTCGCAGGCCTGCCGCGACGCCTCGCGAGCGATCCGGCCCCGGCGCGCATGGTCGACGGCGCCGAGCTCCGCAACTTCATCGCCGGCGCCCCCGTCGTCACGGACGCCACAGCCGTGCCGTCGCCGCCTCCGGCACGCTCCATCTTCCTCAAGCGCTGAGCACCGCACGCGTACTGGACGAGCTCCGACCGCCGCCCGCCGCACCGCGCCGCACACGCACCGCGCTTTGCTCGCACCGCGCTCGCACCGCGCTCGCACCGCGCCCGCACCGCGCTCGCACCGCGCCCGCACCGCGCCCGCACCGCGCCCGCACCGCGCCCGCACCGCGCCCGCACCGGCGACGCTCACGCGTGCCGGAACCGCACCTCTTGCCCCGGCCGCATCTGCGCGACGGCGTCGAGCGAGGCCGCGGCGACGACCGCGATCACCGGATACCCGCCCGTGACCGGCCGGTCGGCGAGCAGAATCGTGGGACGCCCGTCGCCCGCGACCTGCATCGATCCGGGCACGGTCGCCTCGCTCGCGAGCTCCCCTGCGACCCGGCGCTCGAGCGCGTCGCCGAGGAGCCTCGCGCCGATGCGGTCGGCCTGCTCGGACATGCGCCACGCGCCGTCGAAGAGCGCCCGGCGCGCGGCATCCGTGAACCACTCGGCCCTGGGGCCGGGCAGCAGCGCGAGCGTCACGGCACCCGCGGGCGGAGGGAACGCGGCCTCGTGATCGAGCAGGGGCACGGATGCCTCGGGCGCGGCGCCGATCGGCAGCACGTCGCCGGCGCGCACGGGCTCCGGCCCGAGACTCGAGAGCGTGTCCCGCGAGCGCGAGCCCAGCACCGAGGCGACGTCGATGCCGCCGCGCACCCCCAGCAGGTACCGGATGCCGCGCTCGGGCGCCGCGAGCTCGAGCACCGCTCCAGGGGTCGCCCGCGCGGCCGTGTACGGGGCGATGCGCCGACCGTCGAGGCGCACGTCGCCCCACGCGCCCGTCACGGCGAACCACGTCTCGGCGGCGAAGCGGGCGCGGAACCCGCCCATCACGATCTCGAGCGCGGCGGCGCCGTCGGGGTTGCCGACGAGCCGGTTCGCGAGGGCGAGCGCGCCGCGGTCGAGCGCTCCCGACGCCGGCACGCCGAGGTGCGCGAGACCCGGGCGGCCCAGATCCTGCACGAGCGTCGACGCGCCGGATGCCTCGACGCTGAGGCCACGAGCGGTGAGGCCGGAGCCGGTGAGGCTGGAGCCGGTGAGGCCGCCGGCGGGCATCAGGCCTGCTCGAAACGCACGCGGCGGCCGGGCGCCAGCAGTGCGGGCTCGGTCGCGGCCGGTTGCCAGAGCGGCGCATCGGTGCGCCCGAGCAGGCGCCACCCGCCCGGGCTCTGCCGCGGGTACACGCCGCCGAACGCCCCGGCGAGCGCGACCGAACCGCCGGGCACGCGCGGGCGCGGAGCCTCGAGGCGGGGCACCTCGAACGGCCAGTCATCGCTCACGAGGTAGCCGAACCCCGGCGCGAAGCCGATGAACGCGACCCGCCACTCGATGCCCGCGTGCCGGGCGACGAGCGCCTCGACCGACACGTGCAGGAGCGATGCCGTGGCCGCGAGGTCGGCTCCGTCGTAGACCACGGGGATCGTCACCGCGTCGGCGTGGGCGCCCGCCACGCGGGAACCCGCCTCGGCGGGGATGCGCCGGATCCACGTCGCGGCCGATTCCAGCGGCATCCGCTCGGGGTCGACCGAGACGAGCAGGGTGCGCGCCGCGGGCACGAGTTCGACCACGCCGTCTGGCCGCGCCTCGTCGAGCGCGTCGTGCAGCGCGAGCACCTCGTCGAGCGAGTCGCATTCGACGAGCAGGGCGGCCTCGCCGCTCGGCAGCAGGCGGCGGCTCATGCGAACGCCCGGATCTCGACACCGGCGCGCTCGAGCGCGTCGCGCACCGCACGGGCCATGGCCGCGGCGCCGGGGGTGTCCCCGTGCAGGCAGAGGGAATCGGGTCGCAGCTCGACGCGGCTGCCGTCGTCGGCGGTGATGCCGCCCGTCTCCGCGAGCTCGATCGCCCGGTCGGCGGCCGCGGCCGGGTCGTCGACGACCGCGCCCGGCTGACCGCGCGGCACGAGCGACCCGTCGGCCAGGTACCCCCGATCGGCGAACGCCTCGCGGGCGAAGCGCAGCCCCGTGGCATCCGCCGCCCGTTCGAGCTCGCTCGCCGGCGGACCGAGCACCGTCAGCGCCGGATCGTACGCGGCGACGGCCTCGGCGAACGCGTGGGCCGCCGCAGCATCGATCGCGAGCCGGTGGTAGAGCGCGCCGTGCGCCTTGACGTAGTGCACCCGGATGCCCGCCGCGCGGGCGACGCCGTCGAGCCCGCCGAGCTGCACGAGGAGCTCGGCGGCGATCTCGGCCGGGCTCGTGTCGAGCGCGCGCCTGCCGAAGCCGACCAGGTCGCGATAGCCCGGATGCGCGCCGAGCACCACGCCCTCACGCGCCGCCGACGCCGCGCTGCGGGACATCGTCAGGGCGTCGCCCGCGTGGAACCCGCACGCCACGTTCGCGCTCGTGACCACGCGGAACATGGCGTCGTCGTCGCCGACGCGCCATGCCCCGAAGCCCTCGCCGAGGTCGCTGTTCAGATCGATCGTCGGCTGCATGCGTTCCATTCTGCCGAAGCGGCGAGCAGACTGGGGAGGTGCGCATCGCCGCGGCTCCTCGCGCGACCCCGACCCGAACGGTCGCGGGGGCGATCCGCGGCGCGGTCGGCGGCGCGGTCCGCGGCGCTGCCTCCGGCGCTGCTGCCGCGGTGGTCGCCGCTGGCCTCGTCGCGGGGCTCGTCGCGTGCTCGGCGCCGTCGGATCGCACCGTGCCGCCGTCGACGCCGCCCGGATCGCCGAGCGCCTCGATCGCGACCCCCTCGCCCTCGCCCTCACCCTCGCCCTCACCGTCGGAGCCGGCCCCGCCCGTCGTCATGCTCCCGACGGGCGTCGTCGAGACCGTCGCCGAGGGACTGCAGGCGCCGTGGTCGATCCTGCGCCTGCCTGACGGCGGCGTGCTCGTCAGCGAGCGCGACACCGGCGACATCGTCGAGGTGCTCGCCGACGGGTCCCTGCGCACCGTGACGACGCTGCCCGACGTCGTGTCGGGCGGCGAGGGCGGCCTGCTCGGGCTCGCCCAGCTCGCCGGAGCCGGCGGGGCCTCCGGCCACGTGTACGCCTATCTCACCGCGGCATCCGAGAATCGCATCGTGCGGATGCCGCTGGCCGGCGCTGCCGGGTCGCTCTCACTCGGGGCTCCCGAGACGGTGCTCGCCGGCCTCCCCCGCGGAGCGGCGAACCACCAGGGCGGACGCATCGCCTTCGGCCCCGACGGATTCCTCTACGCCACGGTCGGCGACGGCGGCGACGGGGACGCCGCGCAGAACCCGGACTCGCTCGCGGGCAAGATCCTGCGGATGACGCCCGAGGGCGCGCCCGCACCGGGCAACCCGTTCGGCACGCTCGTGTACTCGCTCGGGCATCGCAACCCGCAGGGCCTGGCGTGGGATGCATCCGACCGGCTCTGGGCCGCCGAGTTCGGGCAGAACACGTGGGACGAGCTGAACCTCATCGTGCCCGGCGCGAACTACGGCTGGCCGGTCATCGAGGGGCAGGCCGGCGCCGACGGCTTCGTTGACCCCGTGCTGCAGTGGTCGACCGCCGACGCGAGCCCGAGCGGGCTCGCGATCGTCGGCGACACGCTCTTCCTCGCGGCGCTGCGCGGCGAGCGCCTCTGGGTCATGCAGCCCGCGAGCACGGGGGCGCCGTCGGCCGAACCCGTGTTCGTCGGCGAGTTCGGGCGACTGCGCGACGCCGTGCCCGGACCCGACGGCGAGCTCTGGGTCATCACGAACAACACCGACGGCCGCGGCAGCCCGATCGAGGGCGACGACCGCCTGCTCCGGGTGCGACTGGCCGAGGGCTGAGACCTGCCGATCGGGACCTCACCGGGGCTATTCTCATCACATGGCGGATCTCGAACGGGTGCGACGGTGGGCCGATGCGCTCATCGCGCTGCACCTGGACCCCGCCGTGTGGAGCTTCGCCTTCGACCACGCCAAGAAGCGCGCCGGGCTCTGCAACTACACGTCGAAGCGCATCTCGGTCTCGCGCTACCTCGCCGCCCGCTACGACGACGACGAGATCCATCAGATCCTGCTGCACGAGGTCGCCCACGCGATGGCCGGGCCGCGGGCGGGCCACGGCCCGAAATGGCGGCGCATCGCCGCCGAGCTCGGCTACGTCGGCCGCCGCACGCACGACGGCGAGGTCGCCCACGAGCTCGCCCCGTGGGTCGGGCGCTGCCCGGCCGGGCACGAGCACTTCCGCTACCGCGAGCCCACGCGTCCGCTCAGCTGCGGGGTCTGCCACCGCGGGTTCGACCGTGCGCACCTCATCGTCTGGCGGCGCCGCGAGATCACGACCGCCGTTCGCCGCAGGGCCGCGAGCGCCAGCGCGGGCTGAATCGGGGCGCCGCAGCCCTGCCGCCGACCGCTAGCATTGCCGGGTGCCCGTCTCAACCGTTGCGATCCCCGTCGGACAATGGCTCGTTTCCCCCGAGGGCGTCCGGTGGTGGTTCGACTCGGGTTCGTTCGCACTCGACTTCGCGACCACGGGTGCACTCGGGCAGCAGAGTCCCGACGCCGCCGCGCCGCATGAGCAGCTGCACGCCCCCGACGACCTGACCGAGTGGCTTCGCGAGCGGTTCCCGGTGCAGGTGGGCGCGGCCAGGTCGCGCGACCTCTTCGACGCGGTCGCCCTCCGCGACGCGGTCGCCCGCATGGCCCGGGCCGCGGCACACGGCGAAGAGCTTCGCGGAGCCGACGTCGACGTCGTGAACCTCTACGCGGCGACCCCCGACATCCCCCCGACGCTCGCGGGCGGCACCCGCCAGGCGGGCCGTTCAGTGCACACCGTCTCGCAGGCGCTCGCCACGGTCGCGCGCGACGCGGTCGACGTGTTCTCGCCCGACAACGCCGGACGCCTGCGCGAGTGCGACGGAAGCGACTGCACCATGGTCTACCTCGACACCTCGCGCGCGGCCACCCGCCGCTGGTGCTCGATGCAGCGCTGCGGCAACCGCGCGAAGGTGCGTGCGCATCGCGCCCGCAAGGCCGGCAAGGCCACGTCGCCCGAGGAACCGGCTTCGGCGTCCGCGTCTGCGGAGTCCCTGGCCGCGACAGCTGTCTCGGGGCCGGCAGACCAGCTCGTGGAGCAGACCGCCGCCTGACGCGCTGCGTCGTCCGTCGCGTCCTCGGCCTTCTCCACTTCGCCACTTCACCACCGCTTTCGCGGAGGGAACACCCGTCGGGAGACGGGTCGCAGCGCAGCAACCTGACGGTCGGGGCGTCGGCTCTCGAAACGTCGGCTGCACGGCTACACGGCTACACGGCTACACGGCTACACGGCTACACGGCTACACGGCTACAGCATTCCTGAAGAGGACCCGCCGAGGCGGACCCGTCGAGGCGGCGCACGCCGTCCCCGCAGGTCAGCGCGGACTACGCGCCGAAGACGCCGTCGCGCAGCACCGGCACGAGGTCGGTCACGTCGCGCTGCGTCGCGAGGCGGGCGTCCGCCTTGCGGCCGGCCTCCGCGAGCTCGACCCCGGTCGCGGAGGCGCCGATCAGGTGCACCGCGGCGTGCTGCAGGCCCTCGAACGCCGCGCAGGCCACGGCGGCCTCTGGCGACGTGTGATCGATGCCGAGGCGCACGAGCGAGTCGATGACGGCGCCGGCCGTGAGCTGGTCCTCGATGGCGAAGCGGATGCCGCGTGCCCGGCCGCCCGCCCCGGGAGTCGAGTCGGCCGGGGCCGTGGCGCCGGCCGGCTCGGCGTACTCGCCCGCCGCGACGACGGAGACCGGCAGGCGCTCGCCGCGCGCCTCCTGCAGCGCGAGGACGCGTCGGGCGACCGCCTCGCGGTTGCGGAGCGAGGCCGCCAGCACGATCACGTCGACCGCCGCGAGCGACGGGGCGATGTCGGCGGCGACCGTGCCTGCCAGGTCCGGTGCGATGGCGGGCGAGGGATCCGTCGCGATGTGCGTGGCGAGTGCGGCCACGGCGTCCGCGGCCAGGGCCGATACCGGGTCCTGCGCGGCATCCGAGAGAACAGTCGGCGCCGCCTGCGGCGCGGCATCCGGAATCGCAGTCGGCGCGGCATCCGGTGTCGCAACACCCGAGCGCGACGTCGGCAGCGCGTAGGTCTCGCCGCGCTCGGCGGCGAGCACGGCCTGCGTCGTGGCCAGCAGCGCATCGACGAGCACGACGATCTGCGCGCCGGGCAGGATGCGCTGCGCACCGTCGACGCCCCAGTCGAATCTGACCTGGTACTTCGCCTGCCCGAGGGCGTACTGCTCGTTCTGACGGGCGTTCCGCCCGGGCGCGTTCGTCGCATCGCTCACCGCGACAGGCTACCGCCGTCGGCGACCCGCGCCGCGGCGCGTGACGTTCAGCGACCGGTCATGAGGTCGTACGCGGCCAGCGCCTCGGCGTCGCTCGCGCGCGAGGTCGCGCGACGGGCGGCGTCGAGCGCGGCCACCGGATCGGGCTCCTGACGTGCGATCACGAGCTGGCGCTCGGCCTCCGCGAGGCGCGTGCGCGCGTCGACGCCGACGCGCGCCCCGCCACGGCGGATGGCGTCCTCGGCGACGCGCAGCTGACTCTCGGCGATCGCGATGGCGCCGCCGAGGGCGCCGCGCGCGCCGTCGAGCCGCGACTGCGAGGCCCGCGCCGCCGCACGAGCGACCTCGAGCCGGTCGCGCGCCACGCGCAGACGGTCGCGGACCGCGAACGGGTCGGGCCGGGGCGCAGGAGGGTCGGCGTCGGCGAGCCCGTCGGCACCCGCGGCGGCGTCGGAGCGGGCACGCGTGCCGCCGGCCGCGGTCGCGTCGGCCGCACCTGCGCCGGCAGGAGCACCAGCCGCGCCGGCAGCGCCGCCGCGACCGCCGCCGCCGCGGGCACCAGCACCACGCATCCCGACCGCGTCCTCCACGGCCCGCGCGAGCGCAGCGCGCGCGTCGGGGTCGTCGGTCGCGTCGCGCTCGGTGCGGGCGGCCTCGAGGTCCGACTCGAGGGCCGCAGCCTGCGCGAGGGCGTCGGCTCCGGCCTCCTCCAGCTCCGATTCGATGCGCTCGGCCTCGTCGAGCGCGCGCGCCGCACGCTCGAGCTGCCCGGACGCGGCGGAGGTCTGATCGGCCGCGCCCTGCGTGCGCTCGAGGCGCTCACGTGCGGCGGCGAGCCGATCGGAGGCTGCCGCGAGCGCGGCATCCGCCCGCCCGAGCGACGCCCGCGCACCGCCGAGCGCCGACGGCGCGAATCGTCCGTCGAGGCGCTCGAGCATCGCCGCCGCCTCGTCGCGCCGCACCGACAGCGCGCGGAGCCGCCCCTCGAGCACCGGCGCATCGGACGTCGCCCCGCGCTCGGCGAGCCGCCGCGCGTCGAGCGCGGCATCGGCCTTCGCGAGGGTGCCGAGCGCGGAGTCGCAGAGTTCGATGATGCGCGCCGTCCACGTTCGGCGTTCGGCCGCGGTGTCGGGCTCGGCGTCGTCGAGGCGCTGCTGCAGCAGGAACGCCTCGCGCAGTCGGCGCTGCGCCGCGTCGATCGACTCGCGCATGGCGGACGCCGTCGCGGCGTCGAACTGCGCCTCGACGAACAGCGCCTCGGCGAGCGCCTCGCGCACCGCCGAATCGGCCTGCACGATGAGCGACTTCGCCCGCACCTCGGCGTCGCGGCCCGCCTCGAGGGCGGCATGCTCGCGACGTGCGCCGAGCCGGCGGAACCCCACGACGCCGCCGACGAACGCCACCGCGGCCACGCCCAGCACCACGAGCGAGGGCAACCACCAGAGTCCGTCGGGCATGCCGGGATTCTACGGGCGCCCGGTGAGCGGGCGCCCGGAGGCATCGGACCGCACGAGCACCGCAAGCCCGAGACATCCGCGCCGCCCGGCGGACCCGCCCGGCAGACCCGCCCGGCAGACCCGCCCGCCCGCCACGCACCCGAGAATCCGCTGCACCTGCTTGGTCGAGGCATCCGCCGGTCGTAGGGTCGGCTCATGCGGGTCCTGCTGAAGCTCGAGCTCGAATGCACTCCGGATGCCGCCTGGCGGGCGCTGCACAGCCCGGCGGTGCTGCGCGAGGTCGTCGCGCCCTGGCTCGACTTCGGCTCCCTCGAAGACGGCGGCCTGCCGACCGCCTGGCCCGCGGGGCGGCACCGGTTGCAGCCGCGCGCGTTCGGCCGCTTCTCGGTCGGCGAGGAGGTCATCGACCTCGGGTATCCCGGCGGCCTGCCAGACGGCGTGCGCATGCTGCGCGACTCGGGCGGCGCGATCAGCGGCCCGTTCGCCCTGTTCGACCGGTGGGATCACCGCATGGCCGTCTCGGCGCTGCCCGGCGGCCGCACCCTCTACCGCGACCGCCTCATCGCGCACGCCGGCGCGCTCGACGTCGTGGCCTGGTACCCGACGTGGGCGTTCTGGCAGTGGCGCGGGCGGCAACTGCGCCGACTCGCGCCCACCTGGGCGTTCGACCCGCCGGGCACCGCGGATGCCTCCGCAACCGAAACGACCTCGAAGGGCCTCCCCGCATGACCGACCAGCTCCCCACCCTGCAGCTCGCCGACTGGCGGCGGCGCGTCTTCGGCCTGTACTCGGGCGTGCGGCAGCTGAGCGCGCACGACCCGGTGGCCGGCCACGAGCTGTGGAGATCCGCGCGGGACGAGCTCTTCGCGGGGCATCCGCAGTCGCCGCTGCTGCCCGACGACCGGGCCGCCTTCACCGGCTTGACCATCGCGCCGTACGATCCCGACTGGCGCTTCGAGCTCGAGGTGCGGCCCGCCGACGAGCCGCAGAAGCTCACGGTCGACAGCTCGACCGACGGCAAGATCCGGTTCTCGCTGCTCGGCACGGTGCGCATCCCGTACCTCGGCACGCTCGACGTGTGGCGGCTGAGCCAGTACGCGGGCGGCCTGTTCGTTCCCGTGAAGGACAAGCTGGCCGGCGCACCCGGCGGCACCTACGGCGGCGGACGCTACCTGCTCGACACCGCCAAGGGGGCCGACCTCGGGCCCGGCGGCGGGGTCGACTCGCTCGTCATCGACTTCAACTTCGCCTACAACCCGTCGTGCGCGTACGACCCATCGTGGTCGTGCCCGCTCGCGCAGCCGGGCAACACCGTGCACGAGGAGATCCCCGTGGGCGAACGGCTCCCCCGCTGACCTCACAGCATCGGGCACGAGGCATCCGCTATGCTGGTGGACGGTGTGCGCGATGAACGCGCCGCCTGCGTCGTAGAAACGCTTCCGGGCAGGGCCTCATCAGAGGGCGCCCGTTGACTCTCATACGGCGAACGGATGCGCCGACCGGCGCCTTCGCCACATCCCATCGCCGGGCCGATCCGCCGCACCACGCTGCCGCTCCATGCGACCGCGCGTGCGACGCCATCACCGTGCGGTGCGCCCCGAAAGGCACCCATGACCGACACCACCTTCAGCACGCTCGGCGTGCCGGCCGCCCTCGTCGCGGCCCTCGCCGCCGACGGCAAGACCAGCCCCTTCCCGATCCAGGTCGACACCCTGCCCGACACGCTCGCCGGACGCGACGTGCTCGGCCGCGGCAAGACCGGCTCGGGCAAGACCCTCGCGTTCTCCATCCCGATGGCCGCGCGCCTCGGCGGCGAGCTCGCCGGCGGCAAGCGCCGCCCCGGCCGCCCCCTCGGCCTCGTGCTCGCCCCCACGCGCGAGCTCGCGACGCAGATCGACGCCGTGCTCGCCCCGCTCGCCAAGGCCTACGGCATGACCACGACCACGATCTTCGGCGGCATCAGCCAGAAGCGCCAGGTCGACGCCCTGCGCGCCGGCGTCGACATCGTCGTCGCCTGCCCCGGTCGTCTCGAAGACCTCATGCAGCAGGGTCACGTCACGCTCGACGCCGTCGAGATCACCGTGCTCGACGAGGCCGACCACATGGCCGACCTCGGGTTCCTCCCCGTCGTCACGCGCATCATGGACAAGACCCCGCAGTCGGGCCAGCGCCTCCTGTTCTCGGCGACGCTCGACAACGGCGTGGACAAGCTCGTCAAGCGCTTCCTCCACAACGAGGTGCTGCACTCGGTCGACGAGGCCACCTCGCACGTCGCCGCGATGACCCACCACGTGTTCGAGGTCGAGGACGTCGACGCGAAGAACGACCTCATCACGGCCCTCGCCTCGGGCACCGGCCGCCGCATCCTCTTCATGCGCACGAAGCACCACGCCAAGAAGCTCGCGAAGAAGCTGACCGAGCAGGGCATCCCCGCCGTCGACCTGCACGGCAACCTGTCGCAGCCGCAGCGCGACCGCAACCTCGCCGCGTTCAGCGACGGTTCGGCCAAGGTCCTGGTGGCGACGGATGTCGCGGCCCGCGGTGTGCACGTCGACAACGTCGAACTCGTGATCCACGTCGACCCGCCCATGGAGCACAAGGCGTACCTGCACCGTTCGGGCCGCACGGCCCGCGCCGGCAGCGAGGGCGACGTCGTCACCATCTGCCTCCCCTCGCAGAAGCAGGACCTCAAGACGCTGCTCCGCAAGGCGGCGATCCAGGTCACGCCCGAGCGCGTGACCGCGAAGTCCCCGTCGGTCGTCAAGCTCGTCGGCGAGGTCGCCCCGTACGTCAAGCCCGCTCCCCGCGCCGCCGTGCAGCAGGGCGGCGGAGGCGGCCGCTCGCAGGGCGCCAACGCGCAGCGCAAGCGCGCGGCCCGCGACGGCGCTCCCGCCTCGGCCGAGGCCCGCACCGAGGGCGGCGGACGCCGTCGTCGGGGTCGTGGCAACGGCGGCGGCTCTGCGGATGTCGCGCCCGGCGCTCCCCGTCGCGACCGCTCCGGCCGCCCCGCCGAGGCGAAGGCCAACGCGCCCAAGCAGGGCTCGGGCCACAGCCGCGGCGCCCAGACCTCCGGCGCGCAGCGCGGAGCATCCGGCCGCCCCGCGAAGCAGCCGCTCCGCGTCGGCAGCCTCGTGGGCCAGCCCGCACGCACGAACCGCCGCGCGCAGGGCTGACGCCCGCCCTCGCAGCGCCTCGACGGCCCCGATGAGCATCAGCTCGTCGGGGCCGTCGGCATGTGCGGGCACCGTGCCGAACCGCAGGCGCCCGGCACGAGGCATCCGCTCGACGCCCGCATTGTCACCGATGGACAACGATCGGCGGTGCGGGCCGCCTCGATTTGTCGCGCGCCGCACCCTGGCTTAGCCTCTGGGTATGAGCACCGAAGTCGTTGCCGAAGCCCTTGTGATCCGTCCGGTCCGCGATTCCGACGCCGAAGCGCTGGGGCGTGTCCACGCCCAGTGCTGGCACGAAGACTACGACCAGCTGGTCGACCAGGCCACTCTCGCGAACCTCTCCCCCCGCCGCATGGCCGAGCTCTGGGCCCACCGGCTCGGGCAGGGCGATGCGCACACCTACAACGCCGCACTCGTCGACGGCGAGATCGTCGGCTTCGCGGGTGCCGGCCCGGCCCGCGACGACGACGCGCCGCGCGAGCGCGAGCTGTTCTTCATCCACCTGCTCGACTCGCACCACGGCCACGGCATCGGGCAGAAGCTGTTCGACGCCACCGTCGGCGACGAGTCCGTCAGCCTCTGGGTGCCCTCGGCCAACGCGCACGCGATCGGCTTCTACGAGCGCAACGGCTTCGCGGCCGACGGCGCCTCCCACGACGAGCCGTTCCTCGGCGAGACCATCCACGAGATCCGCATGGTGCGCTGAGCGGCGCATCTCGCTTCGAACGAGACGGGCGGATGCCTCGGTGCGGCGTTCGGGTCGCGTTAGTCTGACTCGATGCCCATTCCTGTCATCCTCGACGTCGACACGGGTGTCGACGACGCGCTCGCCCTCGTCTTCGCCGCGCGCCACCCCGGGCTCGAGCTGCTCGGCGTGAGCTGCGTCGCCGGCAACGTGGCCCTCGACCAGGTCGTCGAGAACACGCTCCGGGTGCTCGCCGCCGCGGGTCGCGACGACGTGCCGGTCGCCGCGGGCGCACGTCGCCCGCTCATCGAGGCCGCGCGCGCCGCGACGGTGCACGGAGCCGACGGGCTCGGCGGGGTCGAGCTCGCGCCGTCGCCGCGCCGGGTCGAGCCCGAGCACGCCGTCGAGTTCCTGCGCCGCACAATCCTCGCCGCGCCGCGACCCGTGACGCTCGTCGCGCTCGCGCCGCAGACCAACGTCGCCCTGCTGCTGCGAACGCACCCCGAGGTGGCGCAGCACCTGGAGCGCATCGTGTTCATGGGCGGTTCGGCGTCGGTCGGCAACGCGACCGCGGTCGCGGAGTTCAACGTCTGGCACGACCCCGAGGCGGCCGCGATCGTGCTCGACTCTGGCGTTCCGACGTACATGTACGGGCTCGACGTCTTCAACGAGGTCGCGGTGCCTCAGGAGCTCGCCGCGCGGCTCGAGGCGGGCGAGGCCCCGCTCGGCCGCGTCGTCGGCGCCCTGCTCGGCCATCGCGTCGTGGGCTCGGCCGACGGATCGTTCGAGTACAGCGGCCTCATCGGCGACGCGGGTGCGGTGTGCTCGCTCGTCGACCCCGACGCCCTCGGCACCCGTCGGCTGCCCGTGCGGGTCGAGCTGTCGGGATACGCGAGGGGCCAGACCCTCGTCGACCTGCGCACCCGCCCGGGCGAAGACCTCGTGCACGGCGACGGCATCGAGTGGGAGCAGGTCGAGGTCGCGCTCACGGTCGATGCGCCGCGCCTCGCCCGCGTGTTCCTCGAGACGCTCGGGCTGCCGACGGCGTAGACGCCGGGCTGCGGATGCCGCGGCATCCGCCCTGCTCGCGTCGAACGGCCGTGTCGCGGCATCCGCTCAGCTCAGGGTCGAGCGGATGTCGCGGCATCCGCCCTGCACAGAGGGAACGGGCGACGCGGGATCACCGCGCCGCCCGTCCTGCTGGTCCTGGTCAGTTGAACGCGGCCAGGTAACTCGGGATCGTGTCGGTGCCGCTGGCCTCATCGCCGATGTCGTTGACGACGTGGCTGATGATGCCGTTGCCGCCCAGTGACACCGCGAGCAGGTTGCGGAGCTTGATCCCCGGCTTCGCCGGAGCCTCGATCGCGCTGTGCGTGACGATGCTCGGGTCGACGTTGTTGTAGGAGTAGACCCCGACGCCCCACGCCTGGTGCTCGTCGACGTCGTCGGTGACCTTGTAGCCGGCCCAGCCCTGCGTGGCGCCGTTCATCCACGCGGCCTGGTTCGGCGGGTCGTACGCCAGCTCCGACTGGTAGAACACGGTGCGACCGCGCTCACCGCTCCAGACCGTGTTGTACTGCTGGAAGTGCTCGACGAACAGGCCGTAGGCCGTCACGTCGTCACCGGTGACCACGACGCCGCGGTCGGCCGTGTTGAGGTCCCAGCCGATGCCCTCGCCGTGATCGCCGCGCCACGACCAGATGTGGTCGACGAGGGTGTCGTCGGCGTGCACGACGAGCGCATCGTCGACCTTGCCGGCCACCGCGCCGCCGACGCGGAGGAACACGTCGTGCAGCGAGATCGGGTCATCGGCGTGATCGGCGGATGCCCCGGGCTCGCCGACCTCGAGGAGGACCGGCGCATGCTCGGTGCCGGCGTCGAAGAGCACGCCGGCGAGCTTGACGCCGTCGACGTCGGCGACGCGCATGGCGGCGACCCCGCCGTCGTTCACGATCGTCGCGTAGCCGAGGCCGAGCACCACCGTGTCGGCACGGTCGACCTGGATCGTCTCGTCGACGTGGTAGATGCCGGGGGTCAGCAACAGGTTGAGTCCCTGCGCGAGCGCCTGGTTGATGCGCTCGGCCGAGTCACCGGGCTGGGCCACGTAGAACTCGTCGAGCGGGATCGACTCGCCCGGCGTCTGGCCGCCCTCCCAGGTGGTGCCGCGGGTGTTGGTCGCCGTGCTCGGCACGAAGACCGCCCAGTCGTCGCCGGCCCAGTACAGGTACGGCTTCTCGCGCACGATCGGGCTCTCGTCGAGCACGGTGTGCGACGGGTTCGGGAAGTGCGGGGCGGGTGAGCCCTCGACGCCCGAGAACACCATGTTCCACACCGAGCCCTCCCACGACCCGAAGCTCGAGTCGCGGCTCAGCCACTGCTGCTGCGAGTACGAGCGCACCGCGCCGTCGATCTTCGAGTCGGCGATGAAGCCGCCGCTCGCCCAGCCGTAGCTCGAGGGGGCGAGGTTCAGGTCGCCCTTCACGTGCACGCGACGCATGGGTGCCGCCTGCGAGACCGCCCAGCGCGCCTCGCCGGTGTGCGGCACGATCGAGAGGTTCTCGACCGAGCGCCAGAAGTTCTGCGTCGCGTTGCCGTCGAACCACTGCGCGTCGGCCCAGACGCCGCCATTGATCGTCACGTCGTCGGGGTTCTGCCCGGCGCCGCTGATCGAGGTGTTGAACCCGACATGCGCGTGCACGTCGTAGCTGCCCGGCTTGAACAGGAACTGCGAGCGCGCCGGCCCGAACTGGTCGGTCTCCTGCGCGGTGAACGCGGCGTCGAGCTCGGCCTGGATGGTGGAGTCGGGCGTCTGGTCGTCGTACACGTGCACGTTGGGACCGAGGTCGCCCCCACCTGGAATCACGCCCACCGGCGGTTCTCCTCCTTCGCCGACGAGCACCTGCAGCTCGAAGATCGAGTATCCGTAGCCGGTGCCGCGCTGCGTGCCCTCGAGCCGCAGCCAGCGGCCGCCGGCATCGACGTCCACCGTATCGCTGCCGCCGTCACCGTCGGTCACGGTGGCCGCGGTGGTCCAGTTCGACCCGTCGTCGGAGACCTGCACGCGGTATCCGCGGCCGTAGGCGGCCTCCCAGTCGATCGCGATCGAGCAGATGTCCCGCTGCTGTCCGAGGTCGAGGGCGAGCCACTCGCCATCGGCGAACGAGGAGCCCCAACGGGTCTGCGCGTCGCCGTCGACCGCGAGGTTCGCGGTGAACGGTCCCTCGGAAGCTCGAGGCGGTCGCGGTGACCGATCCGGTGGGCAGCGCCTCGCAGTCCGCGGCGTTCGCCGGTGCCGCGGCGGCGAACACCAGGCCGCTGCCGACGAGGCCGGCCGTCGTGAGCGCGGCGAGGGTTCTCGAGCGCGCGGTTCGTTGTTTCGTCATGTCGTCCCTCATGTCGTCTCTCATGTCGTCCCTCATTCGGATCACGCCTTCGGGACCAGGTTGTAGTTCTCGTCGAGCACGGTGCCGCGGTGCGGCTTGTAGAGGTCGTACCCGCGCGGGTTGCACTGCAGCCCGCCGTTGATGCACTGCTCGACGAGGCGGTCGAGCACCTCGGGCTCCCAGGCGTTGAAGAAGTCGTAGTGCCACGACTGGTCGGAGCCGCTCGAAAGCCGCACGTCGGACATGTCGCCGCTCACCGGCCAGGCGATCTTGAACTCGATCATCGGCACCGCGATCGGATGCGTCATCGGGCACTGCCCGTTGACCGGGTACGCCATGTGCGGGCCGTGGCCCATCTCCGCGGCGGCCTGCGGCGTGAGGTGCATGCCGTCCCAGCAGGAGGGCGCCTGGTAGCGGATGTTCAGTTCGGTGCCGGGGTCGCAGTAGTCGGGGATGTCCCAGCTCTTGGAGATGTCGCCGCATTCCCAGCCCTCGACCGCGCCGGGCGCGGTGCGGAAGGACTCGGGCGTGGCCTTCATGTCGCCCGCGACGAACCGCAGGCCCTGCGGGAAGGGCTGCACCTTCTTGTAGTCGTCGATGCCCGACTTGTAGTAGATCGTCATGGGGATGTCGGGTTCGACCACCTCGGTGCCCTTGTACAGCGACGGGAACCAGTACGACGAGTGGTCCTGGGGCACCGTGCACGTCGAGTCGGTGCTCGCCAGCAGCGAGTCGGTCGTCGTGAACGCGTCGGTCGATCGGTTGCCGACGAAGGTGTGCAGGTGGGACGCTCCCGGCTGGCCGGGGAAGACGACGGGGTCGTCGGGCCGGTTGTGCGAGAACGTGCAGTTCGCCTGGAACTCGTGGTGCGTCACCTCGTCGTTGAAGACCGGCGGATCCTCGGGGTCGACGACCTCGCCGTCGCCGTACACCTCGAACTCGTGGAGCGAGTAGCCGTAGCCGGTGGCGCGCTCACTGCCCACGAACTGCACGTAGCGGCCGGCGCCCGTGAACTCGAGGGTCTGCACGCCGCCGCCGCCGTCGGTGACGGCCGCGACCGTGTCCCAGGACTGCGCGTCCTCGGACACCTGGATCGTGAAGGCCTCGGCGTAGGCGGCCTCCCAGTCGAGCACCACGCGCTCGAGCGGATGACTCGCACCGAGGTCGACGCGGAGCCATTCGTCGTCGGACGGGGCGCTCGCCCAGCGGGTCGAGCGATCCCCGTCGACCGCGAAGCGCGGGCCGAGCCCGCCGGACTCGGAGCTCGAGGCGCTCGTCAGCGCGCCCTTCGAGAGGAGGGTGTCGGATGCCGCCGCCGCGGCGTTCGCGGCGACGAGGGAACCGGCGACGAGGCCGATGGCGGCGAGCCCGGTCACGGCGACCGTGAACGGGACGGGCCTGCGGATGCCGCGTGCCGACGACTGCCCGTCGACGGTGTCCGGCGCGGGCCGGTTGGTGGGAAGGGGGAACATGGGTGTACGTCCTTCGTGCTTCGTGATGAGCGGTGATCCGGCGCGGAGCCGGATCGGATGCGTTTCGGCCCTGGTCGGACCTGGCTCGGGTTGGCGCGCGGGCGCGCCTGTGACGGGTCGGGCGGCCGTCGTGGCCGCCCGACGCGCGGGCACATGGTGCGTGTGTGGCAACCCGGGCCGGCGGAGAGTGGGGGCGCCGGCCCGGGTGGTCGGGGTCAGGGCAGGTCGTAGACGCCCACCTCGAAGAGCGAGTACCCCCATTCGGTGCCGCGCTCGGTGAGGTTGAACTTGATGTAGCGGGCGGTGCCCGGCGCATCGAACGTGTCGATGCCGCCGTCGCCGCCGGTCACGGTCTTGATGGTCGACCAGTTCGACCCGTCGTTCGAGGTCTGCACCTCGTAGGACTTCGCGTAGGCGGCCTCCCAGACGAGCTGGAACCGGTCGAACGCCGTCGGCTGGCCGAGGTCGACCTGGATCCAGCCGGTCGGAGCCCACTCGGCCGACCACCGCGTCGTGGTGTCGCCGTCGAACGCCCGGCCGGGCGAGTAGTTGTCGCCCCAGGTCTGGAAGCTGGACGCCGTCGCCTCCTTGCCGAGCGCGACGTTCGTGCCGGGCACGGCGGGCGGCACGACCCGGAACGACCGGGTCTCGACGCCGACGTTGCCCTTGCCGTCCTCGACGAAGACGTACGCCTTCCAGACGCCGAGCTTCTGCGGCGCGACCACGGTGATCTGGTCACCGCTGCGCTGATGCTCGACGTACTCCACGCCGCCCGCGTTGTCGATGTACTTCGAGTTGAAGAACGTGACGTAGTTCAGCGGGTCGCCGTCGGGGTCGCTCACCGAGAGGTTGAACGTGAACGGCTGGCCGGCGACGATCGAACCGGAACCGGGGATCGACATCGAGCTGATGCGCGGCGGGGTGTTGCCGCCGGCGGCCGAGCCGTTCCACATCTCGGCGACGATGTAGTAGCCGAGGCGCTTGTTGCCGCCGGGGTTCACGTTGAACCACACGCCGCCGAAGTCACCCTCGAGCCCGTAGTGGAAGAACGTCGCGCCGAGGCCGACGCCCTGGTGACCGACGATGCAGCGCCAGGAGTCGCGGAGCGCCTCGCCCTTCTCGATGTCGGTCGGCTCGTCGGGAACGCCGTTCGCGTCGTCGGGGACCTCCCACTCGCCGGCCGCGCCACCCTCGGTGACGATGTAGGGCCAGTCGTAGTCGCCGTCCTCCCAGGTCTGGCGGATGTTGCAGACGTCGCCGTAGGAGTTCACTGCGAGCAGGTCGAGCGCCGGGGTGTTCGCCTTGTAGTACGGCCACGAGCCGGTCCACGCGTCGGTCGAGGTGACCGGGTGGTTCGGGTCGATCGCCTTGATCGCCACGGCGACCTCGTTCACGTACGCGGCGTACGCGTTGCGCTCGGCCTCGAGCTCGTCGCCCGAGTAGCAGTTCTGCAGGCCGAGCAGGGACTCGTTGCCGACGCTCCACATGAGCGTCGCCGGGTGGGACTTGTAGACCTCGACCTGGTTCAGGATGTCGGCCTTGGTCGTCGACTTGTAGTCGGCGTCGGTCGTGTAGTTGATGCATCCGCCCGAACCGGGGCCGCCGCCGGGCAGCAGCCAGAAGCCGTTGATCACGCGCACGCCGTGCTCGGCCGCGGAGTCGAGGAGCGCCTTCGTGTCGGCGCCGGTGCCCCAGGTGCGCGTCGTGTTCGCGCCCATCGCGGTGAGGCCGGGCATGTAGGTGTCGGCCTCGGCGTACGAGGGGCCCCAGGTGAAGCCCTTCACGGTGTACGGCTTGCCGTTCACCTGCAGCGACCAGTTGCCGTTGCCGCCCTCGACCTTCACCACGCTCGGCGTCGTGAAGGGGCCGGGCTCGTTCGGGTAGCCGGGGTCGATCTCACCGGGGTCGGTGGGATCGGTCGGGTCGGTGGGATCGGTCGGGTCGGTGGGATCGGTCGGGTCGGTCGGGTCCGTCGGGTCGGTGCCGCCGGCCGTGCCGAACACCTGGAACTCCCAGAGCGAGTAGCCGTAGCCGTTGGCCCGCTCGGTGCCGTACAGGCGCACGTAGCGCCCCTCGCCGTCGACGTCGAGGGACTCGGTGCCGCCCTGGCCGTTCGCGGTGGAGTGGATCGTCGTCCACCCGCCCGCGCCGGTGTCGGAGACCTGGATCTCGTACGCCTTCGCGTACGCGCCCTCCCAGCTCAGGTCGATGCGGTCGATGCTCGACGTCTGGCCGAGGTCGATCTGGATCCACTGGGGATCGCTCCAGACGCTGGACCACCGGGTTCCGGGGTCGCCGTCGAACGCGGCGGAGGCGGGGGTGTAGTCGGGGCTCTCGACCGAGGACGCCGTGGCGGTCTTGCCCTGCGAGAGATTCACCGGGGCGGCGACTGCGGCCTGCCCGGGGGCGGCGAGCACGGTCGCGACGAGGGTCGCGGCGAGCACGGCGCCGAGCGCGAGCACGCGCATGGGCGTGCCCCGTCTCATCTGGATCGGCGGATGGGAAGTCACGGTCGGGGTCTCCTCTGCTTGCGCCGATCCGCGGGGCGGTTCGGCTGGTCGTCTCGTCATTGAGCCGCACGCCCGAGACGTTCGTGGATCTCGGATAGCGCTCTTACACCAGCGCGACCGAGTATCGTCCGGTGATTTGCCCCCTGTCAAGGGGACATTTCACGCCGAAGTCCGTGCTCCGATCACGGGACGGCGCCCCGCGATCCGCGTACTTCCGCGGATTCAGGCGGAATTCCCGCGCGTCCAGCGCCTCACCATCGCACGCAACTCCGCCTGAACTTCTTCGGGATAGCGCTCTCATCCGACTCGAACCCGCGCCCGAAAGTTCAAGGATGCACGCTTCACCGCTCGTCTTGCCCGCCGAATTCGGGGAACCGTTCCCGATTTGCCGCTCATGAGCGGCGATCCTTGGATAGCGCGATCCCATGGGTGCTAGGGTCATCGCGTGGAGAAGCCCGCCGACCTGCGCACCCCGACCCTCGACGATGTCGCGAGGGTCGCCGGCGTCTCACGAGCGACCGTCTCCCGCGCCATCCGCGACACCAGGGGCGTCGCGCCCGAGCTGAAGGAGATCGTCGGTCGGGCCATCGCCGAGACCGGCTACGTGCCCAATCGCGCCGCCAGGTCGCTCGCGAGCGGGCGCACCGGCACCGTGCTCGTCGCCGTCGCGGGCACCGACGCCGAGCAGGGCGGGGTCGCCGAGCCCGACGTCTTCGCGGACCCGTTCTTCAGCCGCGTCATCAGCGGCGTCGTGCGCACGCTTCGCACCCTCGACACGCAGCCGGTGCTGCTCCTCGTCGAGACCGACGCCGATCGCGCCGACGTGCTCGCGACCGTGCGGCAGGGTGCCGCCGACGGCGCGCTGCTCGTCTCCACGCACTCCGACGACCCGTTGCCCGCCGCGTTCGCCGCTGCCGGCCTGCCGGCCGTCACGTTCGCCCGGCCCGCCGGCGGCGCCGCCGTCAGCTTCGTCGACATCGCGAATCACGACGGGGGCCGCCTCGCCGCCGAGCACCTCATCGGCCGTGGCGCCCAGCGGGTCGCGCTCATCGCCGGCCCCGAAGACGTGCCGAGCGCAGAGGACCGCGCCCGCGGCTTCCGCGACGCGATGGCCCGTCACGGGCAGGCGTTCCCGCCGACCGCGCACGGCGACTTCACGGTCGAGAGCGGCGAGCGAGCAATGGCCGAGATCCTCGAGTCCGCCTCCGACATCGACGCCGTCTTCGCGGCGAACGACCTGATGGCGCTCGGCGCCATGCACGAGCTCCAGGCGAGGGACCGCCGGGTGCCCGGCGACGTCGCGGTCGTCGGGTTCGACGACTCCGGCATCGCCACGATCGCCCGCCCGACGCTCACGAGCGTGCGCCAGCCCATCGAGGAGATGGCGGCGCAGATGGCCCGCACCCTCGTCACCCAGATCCGCGAGCCCGGCACCCGCCCCTCATCGGTCATCTTCGACCCCGTGCTCGTGGTGCGCGGCAGCGCCTGAGCCCGTGCCTCCGCGAAGGAGCGGATGCCCCGCCGATCTCCGAAGACGGCTGAGGACTGAGGACTGAGGACTTCATCGGTCGAGCGGATGTCGCGACGTCCGCTCGACCGCCGGGCGCCGCCGCACGAACAGAACACCCGACCGATCGGTCGAGGCATCCGGCGCCGTACTCGGCCGATCGGCCGATTGACTCCTCCGCGCACGTCGGCGAATGTGGGAACCGCCCGCAGATCCCGGGCGGAGGAGGGCGGCCCCGTGAGCGATCCGGCGAAGGCGACGCGCGCAACAGGTGCGACGAACGCGACGAACGCGACGAAGCCGCCGCGCCTCCCTCCGCGCTGGTTCGTGCGCACCGCGTGGGTCGTGCATCGCGGCATCTACCGGGTCACGGGCGGGCGAAAGGGCCTCTGGCCGCCGAAGCCCGAGCGCTGGGGCACCATGCGCCTGACGACCACGGGCCGGCGCACGGGGCGCGAGCGCGCCGTCATCGTCGCGTACTTCGAAGACGGCCCGAACCTCGTCACGCTCGCCATGAACGGCTGGGCCGAGCCCGAGCCGGCGTGGTGGCTCAATCTGCTCGCGAACCCCGACGCGACGGTCGTGCTGCCCGAGGGCGGCCGCGAGGTGCGTGCCCGTGCGGCGCGCGGCGCGGAGCGAACCCGGCTCTGGGCGGCCTGGCAGACCTACGGCGACGACGTCGATGCGCTGTCGGCGCGCCGCAGTCGCGAGACCGCGGTCGTCGTGCTCGAGCCCCGAGCCGAGGGTCAGCGCAGCGCGCCGACCGACGCGAGCGCCTGACGCACGAGCAGCCCGCGCCCGCCCTCGAATTCGTCGCCCACCGAGTCGGACCCGGCGTCGACGGGCGTCATCCAGGTGACCTCGAGCGCATCCTGACGCGGCTCGCAGGTGCCCGTGACGGGCACGACGAAGACGAGCGACACCGCATGCTGGCGGTCGTCGTGGAACGGCGAGACGCCGGGCATCGGAAAGTACTCGGCGACCGTGAACGGCACAGGGCTCGCGGGCAGCAGCGGGAACGCCATCGGCCCGAGGTCCTTCTCGAGATGGCGGAACAGCGCGTCGCGCACGGTCTCGCCGTACATCACACGCCCCGACACGAGCGTGCGGGTGATCTCGCCGACCGAGTTCGCGCGCAGCAGCACGCCGACCTCGGTGACCTGCCCGAGCCCGTCGACCCGCACGGGCACCGCCTCGACGTAGAGCAGCGGCAGCCGGCCGCGGATCTCGGCGAGCTCGATGTCGGTCAGCCATCCCGGAGTCGGGTTCGACGCCGGCTGGTTGACGGGCTCGTCGCCGTTCCAGTCGGGGTCGGGGGTGCGCACGCTCATGCCTCGATTCTGCCCCAGCATGGCCGGGATACGATGCGTGGATGCGAATCGACGACGAGGCGGTGCTCTGGTCGGCCTCCGAAGCCGACCGCGCGGGCCGGCCGCTGCTGGTGCTCCTGCACGGCTTCAACTCGAACGAGGGCGACCTGTTCGGCCTCGGCCCGTACCTCCCGCTCGAGCCGACGCTCGCCTCATTGCGCGCCCCGGAGTTCACGGGCTACGGCTACGCCTGGTTCCCGCTGCTCGCCGAGGGCGCCGAACCGTCGGTGCAGGGGGCGGATGCCGCGACCGACGCGATCCTCGCGTGGCTCGACCGGGTCGCGCCCGACGTGGCATCCGTGGGCCTGCTCGGCTTCTCGCAGGGCGGTGCGATGGCGATCGAGCTGCTGCGCCGTGCGCCCGAGCGGTTCTCGTTCGCGGTGAGCCTGGCCGGCTTCGTGCTGCCGGGCGAGCGGCCCGGCGACGGCGACGAACGTCTCGCCGAGCTCGCGCCGCCGGTGTTCTGGGGCCGTGGCACGGTCGACACCGTGATTCCGGATGCCTCGGTGCAGCGCACCCTCGACTGGTTGCCCTCGCACTCCTCGCTCGACGAGCGCATCTACGAGGGGCTCGCGCACTCGGTGTCGGAGCTCGAACTCGCGGATGTCGCGGCGTTCGTGCGCGCGCAGTACGCGGCCTGACGCGTCAGACGCCCGAGCCGCCCTTGCCGGGGGTGCGACCCTCGGCGGCCCAGCGGGCGGCGCGCTCCTTGTCGCGATCGGCGACGCGGATCTTCTCCTGGCGCACCGCGGCCTGCGTCGCGCGCTCCTGCACGAGCCACTGCGGCGGGGCCTCGAGCAGCGACTTGATCTCGGCGCTCGTGAGCGGCTCGGTCACGCCGCCGCGCGTGAGGCCGGAATTCGAGATGCCGAGCTTGGCGGCCACGACCGTGCGCGGGTGCGGGCCCTCGCGGCGCAGCTTCTCGAGCCACTCGGGCGGGTCGGCCTGCAGCTTCGTGAGCTCGTCGCGGGTCACGACGCCCTCGCGGAAGTCTTCGGGGGTCGCGTCGAGGAGGATCCCGAGCTTCTTGGCGGCGGTCTCGGGTTTCATCGACTGGGAGGCGTTCACCCTCACACGTTAGCCGGTTCACCTGTGCGCGGCATCCGCTCGAGGCATCCGTCGCCGCCGGGCTCGAGGCAACCGTCATCTGCCGACCACCGCGCCGCCCGCGCCCAGCGACCCCCGGTGCGGCGCGATAGCCTGTGGTGGGCGTTTCCGCGGCACAGGAGGGGGCGAGATGACCCTGCAACTGCGCTATGTCGCCGGGGTCAGCCCCGCACGATGGCTGCGCGCCTGGAACGAGCGACGACCCGACCTGCCCCTCGAGGCGCAGCGCGTCGACGAGGGCGCGCAGATCGCCGGCCTGCGCGAGGGCGAGGTCGACATCGCGTTCGTGCGCCTGCCGGTCGACGACGAGGGCCTGCACGTCATCCCGCTGTGGGAGGAGCAGCCGGTCGTCGTGCTCGCGAAGGAGCACCCGTTCGCCGACGAGGCGTCGCTGACACTCGCCGACCTGGCCGACGAGCCGGTCGCCCCCGTGCAGGACGACGCGGCGATGACGGTCGAACTCGTCGCGGCCGGCACCGGCCTGGCGCTCGTGCCGCACGGCGTCGCCCGCCTGCACGCGCGAAGAGACGTGGTCGCGATCCCGGTGACGGATGCCTCGACCACGCGCATCGCGTTGGTCTGGACCCTCGAACGCGACGACGCCGACATCCAGGAGTTCGTCGGGGTCGTGCGCGGCCGCGGCGCGAAGAGCTCACGAGGTCGCGACGACGACGAGCCCGCACTCTCCCCCGCGAAGGCGGCGAAGAAGGCGGCGGCCGAGCGACGCGCGGCCGAGGCGGCGAAGGCCGGCAAGGGCAAGGGCGGCAAGGGCGGAGCGAAGACGGGCAAGGGCGGCAAGACGTCGCGCCCCGCACCGCGCACCGGCGGCAAGCAGCGAAACCAGCGGAGGGGCCGATGAGCGACCCACGCCCGTTCCTGTTCCTCTCGGCGCGGCCCGAGGTCGAGGCCGTCGGACCCGAGTACGAGTCGGTGCGCCGCGCCATGGGCGTGGACGCCGACCGCCTCGAGCATGTGCGCCTCGACGTCGAGACCCTGCCCACGACCGACCTGTCGGCGTACGCGGGCATCGTCGTGGGCGGCAGCCCGTACAACGTGACGACCCCCGACGAGCACAAGCATCCGGTGCAGCGGCGGGTCGAAGACGACCTGGCCCGCGTCGCGCAGTCCGCCCTCGACGGCGGCCACCCGCTGGTCTTCACCTGCTACGGCATCGGCGTGCTCACGCGACTGCTCGGCGGCGTGGTCGGCACCCAGCACGGCGAGGAGGCCGCCGCCGTCGAGATCACCCTCACCGATGCCGGCGTCGACGACGCGCTCACCGGCGTGCTCCCCCGCCGCTTCGACGCCCTCGTCGGGCACAAAGAGGCGACCGAGCTGCTGCCCGCCGACGCCGTGCTGCTCGCCTCGTCGGCCGCATGCCCCGTGCAGGTCTACCGGGTCGCCGCGACGGGCGTCTACGCGACGCAGTTCCACCCCGAGGTCACCGCGACCGACTTCGTCGCCCGCGCCAACGTCTACCGCCACCACGGCTACTTCCCGGCGGCGGAGCTCCGCGCGGTGAGCGAGCGGCTCGCCGCGGCATCCGTCACCGCACCGCAACTGCTGCTGCGGCGCTTCGCCGAACTCGCCGACGCCTTCTGAGATCACGTTTCAGGAAGGCGTATGGGATCCGCGGGCAGCGGCTTCGCAGCACCCGAATGGGCCGTGGATCCCACACCCCTTCCTGAAAAAGGACGTGCAATGCTCACGCGGGCAGCGCGGGCGCTTCGGGCCTCTGCGGCGGCACCGCCGGATACATCCGCCGCAGCACGAGGCGCTGCCCGAGCGTCCACGTCACCGTCACGAGCAGGTAGATCCCCGCGGCGAGCGGCACGAACATCGCCACGACCGCGGTGATGAACTGCAGCAGTCCGAGCGCGCCCTGCATGCGGGCGAGGCCCTCGGGAGACAGCGCACCGGCGCCCGACGCCGCGCCGCTCGGGGCGGTGGGTGCAGCCGGCGATGCCGCTCCGGCGACGGGCCGGAACGCCCGCCGCGTGACCTCGCCCACGAGTGCGATGAGCAGCACGATCGCGCCGAACACGGCCACGACGGTGGGCGTGACGGTTCCGGCGGCGATCGACCCGGCGAGGCTCGAGCCGAGCGGCACGCCGAAGAGGGTGTGCGTCAGCAGTTCGTTCGGATGCCCGGCGATGACCGGCAGGATGAAGAGCGCGTAGATGACCCCGACGACCGGGATCTGCACGAGCATCGGCAGGCAGCCGGCCATGGGCGACGTGCCCTCGTCGGCGTAGAGCGCCATCATCTCGCGCTGCAGGCGTTCGGGGTTCTTCTTGTGCTTGCGCTGCAGCTCGGCGATCTTCGGCGCGAGCCGTGCGCGCGTGCGTTCGGCCTTGGCCTGCGAGATGCCGACCGGAATGAGCGCGGCGCGCACGAGCAGGGTCACGAGCACGATGGCGAGTGCGGCGCTCGAGGCGCCGGCGAGGGGTTCGAGCAGGTTCGACAGCGACATGAGCAAGCCGTAGGCGACGTCGAGCACGGCGGCGATGGGCGGAAAGGCGTAGAGGTTCACTGATGGGTCCTAGCGGTCGGAGCGGAAGGGGATCCGTCTGGCCGCGAGGGGTCGCCGATGCTCCCGCGAGCGCGGGACGAGGGGCGGATGTCGCTACGCGGCCTGGATGCCGCGTCCCGGCGCCCTGGGGCGCGGGCGCCCCGCCGCGTCGGGGTCGCTCTGCGCGATGAGCCGACCTGGGTCGACCGTCTGCCGCAGGCGCAGGGATGCACCGGTCGGGTCGGCGCCGACGAGGGCCGGCACCGCGCGATGCGCGGTGACGACGATGGCGACGGCCGCGATGCCGAGCGCGCCGATGACGATCATCGAGAGGTGCGCGTCGCCCGCGAGCTGCGGTTCGAGCACGCCCTGGATCAGGCGCAGGAGGGCGACGACGTCGAACATGTCGGCCTCCCCTCATGCGGTCTCGTGCGGTCTCGCGCGGTGCGATCGCGTTCCACGGTAACACCGCACGCCCGTGGGCCGGTCGAGCAGGCGCCCCGCGCCGTATCGAGACCCGACGCGCCCTCAGGTCTCGATACGCTCCTTCGTCGCCACTCGGCCGCCGAGATCAGGCCTTGCGGCTGCCCCGCGTCGCGAACCCGTAGATCAGCAGCACGATGATCGAGCCGGCGATGGCCAGCAGCCAGGTGCCGAGATCCCAGAACTCGGTCAGGGGCCGGTTGAGGATGAGGCTGCCGAGCCAGCCGCCGAGCAGTGCCCCGACGACGCCGAGCAGCAGCGTGATGAACCAGCCACCGCCCTGCTTGCCCGGCAGGATCAGCTTGGCGATCGCCCCCGCGATGAGGCCGAGGATGAGGAACCCGAGAAAACTCATGATGTGCTCCTTTGCCGTTGTTCCTCAACAAACCACTCGCCGGGTGCGCGCGCAAGCGCCCGCGCGGCGCGTCAGAGGTTGGCGCCCCAGGCGGTCGACTCTCCGGCGGGCGAGATCGCCTGCGGCACGCCCCACGGATTCGCCGTCTGCAGCGGGGCGGGCAGCAGCTCCTCTGGCGCGCCCTGGTAGGCGACGGGCCGCAGGAACCGGGTGATCGCCGCCGTGCCGACCGAGGTCGAGGAGTCGTTGGTCGTCGCGGGCCACGGCCCGCCGTGCTGCATCGCCGGGGTGACGGCGACCCCGGTCGGCCAACCGCCGAAGAGCACCCGACCCGCGTGCTCGGTCAGCACGCGCACGAGCGACCGCAGTTCGGGCGTCGCCTCGCCGGCGGCCGCGTGCACGGTGGCCGTGAGGTTGCCCTCGAGCAGCACGGGCACGAGGGCGGCGAGGTCGGTGTCGGGCGAGGTCTCGACGAGCACCGCGAGTGGGCCGAACGACTCCTCGAGGAGCGTCTCGCGCGAGGCGACGAGGTCGTCGAGCGAGACCGCGACGATGGTCGGCGTGACCCAGCCCTGGCCGTCGTCGTCGATCTCGACCCGGCCTTCGGCGACGACCCGCACGCCCGAGGTCGCGAGGATCGCCTCGCGCCGGGCGACGTAGCCCTCGGCGATGCGCGGGTTCAACAGGCGATGCGGGGCGACGGATGCCGCGGCATCCGCGATGCCCTGATCGAGCCCGTGCCCGGTCGGCAGGAACACGAAGCCGGGCTTCGTGCAGAGCTGGCCCGCCGACCCGCCCACGCTGGTGACGAAGCCGGAGACGATCTCGCCCGGGCGCTCGGCGAGCGCGCCCTCGGTCACGAACACCGGGTTGAGGCTGCCGAGCTCGCCGAAGAACGGGATGGGCACGTCGCGCGAGGCCGCGATGCTCGCGAGGAACTGCCCCGCCGGGATCGAGCCCGTGAAGGATCCGGCCTTCACGCGCGGGTCCTTCAGGATCGAGACGCCCTCCTCCTGGCCCATGACGACCTGGAAGACGCCGTCGGGCATGCCTGCGGCGGCGAGCGCCTCGGCGACGATGGCCGCCGTGCGCCCCGTGAGTTCCGGGTGCCCGGGGTGGCCCTTGAGGATCACGGGGCAGCCGGCGGCGAGCGCCGACGCGGTGTCGCCGCCCGCGACCGAGAACGCGAACGGGAAGTTCGAGGCGGCGAAGTTCACGACCGGCCCGAGCGGCACGAGGTAGCGGCGCACGTCGGCGCGCGGGCCGAGCGCGAACCCGGGGTCGGCCGCGTCGATGCGCACGTCGAGGTAGGCGCCGTCGGCGACGGTCTCGGCGAAGAGGCGCAGCTGCACGGCCGTGCGCTTGAGCTCCCCGCGCAGACGCGCCTCGGCGAGTCCGGTCTCGGCCATGCCGATCGGCACGAGCGCGTCGGCGTTCGCCTCGAGCGCGTCGGCGACGGCGACGAGCGCCCTCGCCCGGTCGCGCGGGTTCGTGTCGGCGAAGGGCTGCGCGGCCGCAGCGGCGTTCGCGGCGATGGACTCGAGCTCGGGGGTCATGGTCTCTCCTGCGGGATCGTGCGGCGAATCGTGGGGCGGTCGTGCGGCGGGGTCGTCGGCCGCATCATGCGGCAATGTTCGTACGGCGGCGTCGTGCGGCAGTCTAGAACTGGAAGCCGGTCGGGAACGGGTCGCTCGGATCGAGCAGGTACTGCGCGGTGCCCGTGACCCACGCGCGGCCCGTGATGGTCGGGATGACGGCGGGCCGACCGTCGACCTCGGTCTCGGCGATGAGGCGCCCGACGAACCGGCTGCCGATGAACGACTCGTTCACGAAGTCGGCGTCGAGGGCCAGTTCGCCGCGCGCCCAGAGCTCGGCCATGCGCGCCGACGTGCCCGTGCCGCACGGCGACCGGTCGAACCAGCCCGGGTGGATGGCCATGGCGTGGCGCGACAGCGAGGCATCCGACCCCGGCGCGATGAACTCGACGTGGTGGCAGTGGTCGACCCCCTCGATCGACGGATGCCGCGGCGGAGCGGTCTCGTTGATCGCCTCCATGATCGCGAGGCCGGCCGCGATGATCTCCTGCTGGCGCGAGCGCTCGTAGGGCAGCCCGACGGCGTCGAGGTCGACCATGGCGTAGAAGTTGCCGCCGAAGGCCATGGAGTACGGGATCGTTCCGTAGCCCGGCACCTCGACGGCAGTGTCGAGCACGTCGACGTAGCTCGGCACGTTCTCGATCGTGACCGAGTCGGCGTGCCCGTCGCTCACCGCGACGCGCGCGATGACGAGCCCGGCCGGGGTGTCGAGGCGGATCTCGGTCACCGGCTCGACGACCTCGACCATGCCCGTCTCGACCAGCACGGTCGCGACGCCGATGGTTCCGTGCCCGCACATGGGGAGGCATCCGCTCACCTCGATGTAGACGACGCCCCAGTCGCAGTCGGGCCGGGTCGACGGCTGGAGGATCGCCCCGCTCATGGCGGCGTGCCCGCGCGGCTCGTTCATGAGGAACAGCCGCAGGTCGTCGAGGTGCTCCATGAAGTGGAGCCGCTTCTCGTTCATCGTCGCGCCGGGGATCACCCCGACGCCACCGGTCACGACGCGCGTCGGCATGCCCTCGGTATGCGAGTCGACGGCCGAGATGACCCGGTTCGAGCGCATTCGTCCTCCAGCCCTTCAGTCGTTTCCGTCGATCGACGCGAACTCAGCGGCGCGAGCTCAACGGCTCGCGATGTGGTCGAGCGCCTTCTGCGTGTCACGACGCACCTGCGCCTCGTGCTCGGCCGACAGCGGACCGCGCGGAGGACGCGTGGGTCCACCGTAACTCTGCCCGGCGATGTCGATCGACAGCTTGATGGCCTGCACGAACTCGGTCTTCGAGTCCCAGCGGAACACGGCGACGAGCTGCGTGTAGAGCGTGCGCGCCTCGTCGATGCGCCCGGCCTTCACGAGGTCGTAGATCTCGACGGCCTCCTTCGGGAACGCGTTCGGGTAGCCCGCGAACCAGCCGGTCGCGCCCACGACGAGCGACTCGAAGAGCAGGTCGTCGGCGCCGGCGATGACGTCGATGTCGCAGAGTTCCTTGATCTCGAGCACGCGGCGGATGTCGGCCGTGAACTCCTTGATCGCGACGACGTTCTCGAGCTGCGCCAGCTCGGCGACGAGGTCGGGCGTGAGGTCGACCTTCGTGTCGAAGGGGTTGTTGTAGAGCATGATCGGCAGGCCGACCTCGTTCAGGCGCGTGTAGTGCTCGACGACCTCGCTGCGGTTCGCGCGGTAGATCGTCGGCGGCAGGGCGAGCACGCCGTCGGCGCCGTCCTCCTTGGCGTACTCTGCCCACTGCACGGCCTGGTGCCAGCCCACGCCGTGCACGCCCGCGACGACGAGGCCGCGACCCGCGACGGTCTCCACCGCGACCTGGATCACCTTGCGGCGCTCCGCGTCGGTCAGGCTCGAGTACTCGCCGAGCGAGCCGTTCGGGCCGACCCCGCGGCATCCGTTCTCGATCAGGAAGTCGCAGTGCGCGGCGAACCTGTCGAAGTCGACGGCGAGACCGGCGGGCGCCGAGGGGTCCTCCTTGAAGGCGAGGGTGGTCGCGACGACGACGCCACCGAGGTCGAACTTCTGCGTGGTCATGGGTGTGCCTTTCGGACGTTCTGGGTGGTGGAGGTGGTGAGGTCTGTGGCGGCGAGCTCGCCGATGCGGATCGGCGAGGCGATAGGCCTGCGGTCGGTCGTGGGGCGCTGGTCGGTGGTGCTGCGCCGGTCGAGGAGGCCGGCGGATGCCTCGGGCTCGGCGCCCTCGGCGGCCCTGCCGATGAGCTCCTCGACCGTGCGCCCGCAGATGCGGCCCTGGCAGATGCCGAGCCCGGCGCGCGTCGTCAGCTTCATCGAGCGCAGGCCGCTGCCGCACGTCGCCTCGCGCGTCTCGCGGAGGCGTCCGTACGGCACCTCCTCGCAGCGGCAGACGAGGGTGTCGTCGGCGAGCCATGAGGTCCAGCCCGGGCGGATGCCGTGCGCCGCCTCGATGCGGGCGGCGAAGCCGGTGAACGTGCGGCGCGCGCCCGCGGCCGCGGCGAGGTCGGTGTCGCGGGCGCTGCCGCCGGCGGCGACGTGCCCGGCGATCTCACCCTCGGCGAGGGCCGCGTCGACGCCGCCGATGCCGGTGATCTCGCCCGCGGCGTAGACGCCGACGACGCTCGTCTGCTGGCTCTCGTCGATGCGCACGAACCGCTCGGCGGTGAGCTCGCAGCCGGCGGCGATCGGCAGCTCGAGGCGTGGCGTGAACCCGTGGCTCACGCACACGGCGTCGGTCTCGACGCGGCGCTCGGTGCCGGGGATCGGAGTCCAGTTCGCATCGACGTCGGCGATGGTCACGGCCTCGACGCGGTCGGTGCCGTGCGCGGCGACGACGGCCCGCCCGGTGACGTAGGGGATGCGGTGGCGCAGGTGCGTGCCGACGTAGCCCGCGAGCTCGCCGCCCTTCTTCGCCGCGCCCACGAGCTGCCACGGCTTCGGCAGCCAGCCCTTCACGAGCCCGCGCACGCGACTCGCCTCGTAGACGCCGAGCACCTTCGCCCCCGTGGCCGCGACCGACGCGGCGACCGGCAGCAGGAATGGGCCGGCGCCCGCAACGACGACGCGTTCGCCGAGGGCGACCCGTTCCCCTTTCGCGAAGGCCTGGGCCGCGCCGGCGGTGAACACGCCGGGCAGGTCCCAGCCCGGGAACGGCAGCGTGCGGTCGTGCGCGCCCGTCGCGAGCACGAGCGCGTCGGGCCGGAACGTTCGGCCGACCCGACGCGAGCCGTCTGGCGCGCCGACGAGCACGTGCACGGCGACGGGGGCGGGCGGGCTCGCGGCATCCGCTGGTCTCGATACGGCCGTGGACGGCCCACTCGACCGATGGTCGCCCGACGGATCCGCCGGGCTCGAGGCATCGGCCTGCTCGATGGCCCAGACCTGCGCGCCGAGCACGATCTCGCAGCCGGGATCGCGCTCGAGCCCGTCGTGCAGCGAGCGGTACGTCGCCCAGCCGTGGTGCAGCACGCGCTCGTTCGCCGACGGCCGGGCGGCGGGCAAGTGGCGCCAGTACTGGCCGCCGGTGGCGTCGGACGCATCGAGCAGCACGACGGATGCCCCGCGTTCACGTGCGGCCCGCGCGGCGGCGAGCCCGGCGGGGCCGGCGCCGACGACGAGCACGCTGCGTGCGCCAGATGCGAGAGTGGCGGCGCTCATCGCGCAGCCTCCGGAAGCTCGTCGTGCTGGGTCTCGACCACGTCGCCGTCGCCCGCGCGGCGCTGGCAGGCGCGCACGTCGCGTTCGCCGTTCACGGTCACGATGCAGTCGAAGCAGACGCCGATGCCGCAGAAGAGCCCGCGCGGGCGACCATCGACCGAGGTCCTGCGCCAGGCGAGCCGGCCGGTCGCGAGCACGACGCCCGCGATGGTCTGGCCCTCGACGCCGGGCACGGGGTCGCCGTCGATCGAGATGACGATGGAGGTCGCGGCGGCGGGGCGGATCGGATCGCGGTTCGCGGGCACCAGGCGTGCGGCCATCAGGCGACCTCCTCCAGGTGCGGGGCGAGGCTCGCCCGGTCGAGCCCGAACGGGGCCGCGTCGATGGGCGCCGCGTCGATCCCCCCGGCGCCGAGCATGCCGGCGACGATCATCTCGGCGGTCGCGAGCGAGAGCCCGATGCCGGCGCCCTCGTGCCCGCTCGCGTGCCAGAGCCCCGGCGCGCGGTGATCCTCGCCGATGACGGGCAGGTGGTCGGGCATGAACGGCCGGAATCCACCGTAGGTGCGCATGATCGAGGCGTTCGCGAGGAACGGGAACAGGCGCAGCGCCTTCGTCGCGACCTCGCGGATGACGTCGACCCGCAGTCGCTCGTCGAAGCCGACCTGTTCGCGGCTGGAGCCGAGCAGCACGGTTCCGGCGGCGGTCGACTCGACGACGCTCGAGGTCTGCAGCGAGGCATCCGATGACTGGGTGGCGCCGAAGTAGTCGCCGTCGTAGACCTTGTGGAAGACGCGGTGCGGCATGCGCGTGGTGACGAGCACCATGCCTCGGCGCGGGCGCACGGGCAGACTCAGGCCGAAGTCGCGCGCGACCTCGCCCGACCACGGCCCTGCCGCGATGAGCACCGCGCCGGCCGCGAGCTCGCCCTCGGTCGTGACGACGCCGACGACGCGACCGGATGCATCGCGCTTCGCGCCCGTGGCCTCGACGCCGGTGCGCACGCTCGCGCCGTGGTTGCGCGCGGAGGCGAGCAGCGCCTCGGTCGCGATAACGGGCTGCACCTGCGCGTCGTCGGGGTAGTGCACGGCGGTGGTGATCGCCGGATTCAGCCAGGGCTCGAGCTCGAGCGCCGCGCCGATCGTGACGGCGCGCGCATCGACGCCCGCAGCTCGCTGGCTCGCGGCGAACGCGAGGAGCGGCTCGGCGCCGGCATCCGTCGTCGCGACGACGAGCCCGCCCTTTCGCTCGTACTCGAGCGACGGGAACGCCGGCCCGAGTTCATCGGCCAGTTCGGCGACGAGTCGCGGCCAGAGCGACGCGGCGTAGACGGCGAGGTCGAGCTCGGCGCCCGGCCCCTTGTCGGAGACGAGGAGGTTGCCCTCGCCCTTCGCACTGGTTCCGGATGCCGCGGCCCCGCGTTCGAGCACGGTGACGCGCACCCCGGCGACGGCGAGCGCCCTCGCGCAGGCGGCGCCGACGATGCCCGCGCCCACGATGACGACGTCGCTGATCATGGGCGCTCCTCTCTGCGTGCCGGATGGTGTGCGGTTCTCATCCTCGTTCTCAGTAATATGTCACATATTTGCAGATGGCACAATGCGAATCGCGACGACCTCGTACGCGCCCCAGCGCCCCTCCTGTCGGCTGTCACCCGTCGGCATCTGTCACCCGATTCGGAGTTTCAGCGACACGCCGCGAGCCCGCCCCGACCCGCACGGCGTGTCGCCGAAACTCCGAATCCGGCAACCGAGGCAGACGACGCGGATGCTTCGGCGGCGGCTCCGGCGGACGCCTCACTAGGCTGAGCGCATGGCCGCCGACGAGTCCACCGCGAGCATGCCGTCCCCGCTGAGTTCGGCGCTCGCCGCCGTGCTCGTCTCCGTCGTCGAGAAGGCCCGTCCGCTGACCTCCGGCGAACTCGCCTCGTACATCCCCGAGCTCGCCCGCGAAGATCCCGAGCAGCTCGGCATCGCCCTCGCGAGCGTGCGCGGCACGGTGCACGCGGCCGGCGACAGCGACGCGGAGTTCACCATCCAGTCGGTCTCCAAGCCGTTCGTGTTCGCCCTCGCGCTCGAGCAGTCGGGGCTCGCCGAGGTCATCCGGCATGTCGGCCTCGAGCCGAGCGGCGAGCCGTTCAACGCGATCAGCCTCGAGGAGTCGACCGGTCGCCCCCTGAACCCGATGATCAACGCGGGCGCGATCGTGACGAGCTCGCTCATTCGCGGCGACGACGCCGACGAGAAGTTCGCCGTGATCGACGCCGGCCTCTCGGCGTTCGCCGGTCGCACGCTCGACGTCGACGAGTCGGTGTTCGAGTCCGAGGCGACCACCGGCGACCGCAATCGCGCACTCGCCTATCTCGCACGTTCGGCGGGCACGCTCGCCTCGAGCGCCGAGGTGGCGACGACCGCGTACTTCAGGCAGTGCTCCGTCGACGTGACCGCACGCGACCTGGCCATCATGGCGGCCACGCTCGCGGGCGGCGGCGTGAACCCCGTGACGCGCGAGCGCGTCGTGAGCGAAGACGTCGCCCGCTGGACGATGGCGGTCATGACCAGCTGCGGCATGTACGACGCCTCCGGCGAGTGGCTCGTGCGGGTCGGGCTGCCCGCCAAGAGCGGCGTCGGCGGCGGCATCGCCGCGCTGCAGCCCGAGCAGTTCGGCATCGGAACGTTCAGCCCGAGGCTCGACCCGCGCGGCAACAGCGTGCGCGGCGTCGCCATGCTCGAGGAGCTCAGCGAACGGCACGGCCTGCACATGCTCGAGCACCGCGACGCGCCGCTCTCGCCGATCGGCGAGATCTCGGTCGGCGGCGCCGGGGCGGATCCCGACATCGCCGGCGACGACGTCGTCGCGATGCTGCGCGGCGACCTGACGTTCGGCAACGCCGAGGAGGTGCTCACGCGCCTGCTGCCCCTGCTCGAGTCCGAGCGCAGCGTCACGCTCGACTTCGGTTCGGTGACCAGGGTCGGCGAGCCCGCCGCCCGCATCTTCCGTTGGGCCGCGGAGTCCCTGGGCGAGACGCCCGAGGGCCGGCCGCGCGTGGAGCTGCGCGACCCCGACGGCGTGCTCGGCGACTGAGGGCGGGCCGGCCGCGGCATCCGTGATCGTGCCCTACTCCCCCTCGGGGTTGCCCGCCCACCAGCCGAGCGTGTGGTGGATGTGGCGGTGCATGAGCGCTCGCGCCGCCTGCGCGTCGCCGTCGGCGAGGTGCTGCAGCAGCACGAGGTGCTCCTCGGCCGATTCGTCGAGGCGCTTGGTCTGCAGCATGTCCGACAGGCCGACGAGGCGCGTGCGTGAACGCAGGTCGGCGACGGTGTCCACGAGCAGGCGGTTGCCGAGCAGACGCGTGAGGGCGAGATGGAACTCGAGGTCGGCCTCGAGGTAGCTGCGAAGGTCGCCCGAGCGCGCGCCGAGCACGATCTGCTCGGCGAGCACCCGCAGCTCGGGCAGCTTGTCGGCCGGGAACCGCCGCGCGAGTTCCTCCATCGCGGGCGGCTCGAGGAGCTGACGCACCTCGACGATCTCGCGCAGCGCCTCTGGGCTGACGGTGGTGACGCGGAAGCCCTTGTTGCGCACGGGCTCGACGAACCCCCGACCCTCGAGGTCGAGCATCGCCTCGCGCACCGGCGTCGCCGAGACGTCGAACCGGGTCGCGAGGGTGGGCACCGTCAGCAGTTCTCCGGGCGCGAGCTCCCCCGAGATGATCGCCGCCGACAGCGCGTGCTCCACGCGTGCGCGGAGGCTCGGCTGCGCTTCGACCGGTCCGATCGCCGTGACGGCCATCTCGCTGTCCTCTCTGTCGGAGGTGGCGATGCGGGGCAGGTCACTGCGCGCGCATCCACTGCTCGATGCCGGTCGCGTCGATCGGCAGCGCAGCCGACAGTACCTCGGAACCACCGGTCGTGACCAAAATATCGTCCTCGAGGCGCACGCCGATGCCACGCAGCTCCGGCGGCACGGTCGTGTCGAACGCGTGGAAGTAGAGCCCGGGCTCGACCGTGAGCACCATGCCGGGGGTCATCGCGGCGCCCTGGTAGGCCTCGTAGCTCGACTGCGCGCAGTCGTGCACGTCGAGTCCGAGGTGATGTCCGACGCCGCAGACGAGGTAGCGACGGTGATGCTGGCCCTGCGGCGAGAGCGCCTCGTCGACCGAGACGGGCAGCAGCCCCCAGTCCGACAGCCCGTTCGCGATGACCTCCATCGCCGCGGTGTGGAAGTCGGAGAAGGGCCGCCCGGGCGCCACGGCCGCGAGCCCGGCCCGGTGCGAGCGCTCCACGAGGTCGTGCACCTCGCGCTGCGCGGCGCTGAAGGTGCCGGATGCGGGGAACGTGCGCGTGACGTCCGCCGTGTAGTACGTGCGATTCTCGACGCCCATGTCGAGCAGCAGCAGCTCGTCGGGCTTCACGGGGCCGTCGCAGCGCACCCAGTGCAGGGTCGGCGCATGCTCGGCGGAACCCACGATCGTCGAGTAGCCGGGTCCGTTGCCGAACGTGCGCGCGTGGCGGTCGAAGGTGCCCTGCAGCCAGCGCTCGCCGCCGAACCCGATCGCGTTCGGCACCTCGCGGATGACGCTGCGGAACCCCTCGACGGTCGTGTCGACCGCGCGGCGCAGCTCTGCGACCTCCCAGTCGTCCTTGACCATGCGGAGCTCGGCGAGCACCCGGCCGAGCTCCGGCGAGCGCGGCAGGCCTGCGAGCGCGGCGTGCCCGGAGTTCAGGGTGCCGGTCAGCAGCACGTCACCCGGCCGGTCGACGAGCTCCGCGAGCCGGTCGAGCGTGCGCACCTCGATCTCGAGCGCGGCGGCCCAGTCGCCCGTGTCCGGCGCAGACCCGACCCAGAGTTCGCCGTGCGCCGCGTCGGCGAAGAAGCCGGGGTTGCCGGGGTACGCGGGCGCCGGCACGAACAGGGTCGCGTCGTGGCCGGTTCCGGCGGGCGTCAAGACGACGACGGCGTCCTCGGCGGAGCATCCGCTCAACCAGAAGAAGTCGCTGTCGGGGCGGAAGTCGTAGTTCGTGTCGTTCGCACGCACGGGGGCCCGGCCGGCCGCGACCACGATCGTGCGGCCGGGCAGCGCGGCGCTCAGACGCGCACGATGGGCGGCGGATGCCTCGGCCACGCCGGGTTCGACCGGCGGCGTGCGATCTGGGGCATCCCACCCGGCGGCCATGTACTCCAGGAAGGCGGGCACCTCGCGCAGCCGCGGCAGCCTCGGATCGCGCGTGTCGGCGGCCGGCATGGACGCGGCAGGCGCGGGCGCTGCCCCGTGATCGTGGCCCGCATGCGTGGTCGTACGTGATTCGTTCATGCTCGGCGCCGCCTCCATCGATGTAATAGGTGACATATTACAGAGAGTCGCCGCGAACCGCGCGGACGCCGACGGCTCAGTCCTCGAGCAGCCGCTCGAACAGCACGTGGTCCTGCCATTCGCCGGCGATGCGCAGGTACCGGTGCGCGAGGCCGAACCGCTCGAACCCGTTGCGCGCGAGCACGGCCTGCGACGCCGCGTTGTGCACGAGCGTGCCGGCCTGCACGCGATGCAGGCCCGCCTCGCGTGCGGCGTGCAGCGCGACGCCGACGGCCATGGTGGCGAGCCCCCTGCCGGTGAGGCGTCGGTCGACCCAGTAGCCGAGGTGGGCGTTCTGGAACGCCCCGCGCACGACGTCGGTGAGGTTGACCCGTCCGACGATCTCGTCGCCGTCGGCGAGCACCAGCGGGATCGCCGTGCCGGCCTCGTACCGGTCGCGCTGCGCCTTCACGTCGCGCACGTGCACGGCGTCGGAGAAGAACCCCTCTGAGCGCTCGGGCTCCCACGGCGCGAGATGCTCGCGATTGCGCCGGTAGGCCTCGGCGAGCGCGGACCCGTCGCCGTCGGCCAGCAGGCGCACCACGATGCCGCCGTCGAGTTCGACCGGGTTGCGCATGCATTCCTCCCCTGCGGTGGGCACCGCGGATGCCGCGGGGCAGCGAACCACGCTAGCAGCCGCCTCTGCGCGCACGGCCGCGCGCGCGACCGCCGCCCGCACGATCGCCCAGGCGGCCGAACGTGGCCCCCGCAGGGCCTCCCTTCCGGGGCGCCCTCGGACGTAGCGTTGAGGCATGGAAGACGTGCGCGCCGACATCCGCGAGTTCCTGAGTTCCCGACGAGCCCGCATCACACCCGAGCAGGCCGGGCTCCCGGCCTACGGCGGCAACCGTCGTGTGCCGGGCCTCCGTCGCGAAGAGGTCGCGATGCTCGCGGGCGTCTCGGTCGACTACTACGTGCGCCTCGAGCGCGGCGACCTGGCCGGGGCCTCCGAGGGCGTGCTCGACGCGCTCGCGCGCACGCTGCAACTCGACGACGCCGAGCGCGAGTACCTCTTCGACCTCGCGCGGGCCGCGGGTCCGGCGCCGCGCAGGCGCCCCGCGAAGGCCAAGGCCACCGTGCGCCCGGCCGTGCAGCAGGTGCTCGACGCCATCGCCGACGCCCCGGCGTGGGTGCGCAACGGGCGGCACGACATCCTCGCGGCGAACCTGCTCGCGCGCGCCCTCTACTCCCCCGTCTTCGATGACCCGCGCCGCCCGGTCAACACGACGCGGTTCGCCTACCTGAACCCCGCCGCGCGCGAGTTCTGGCGCGACTACGACCAGATCACCCACGACTCGGCCGCGATGCTGCGACTCGAGGCGGGGCGCAATCCGCACGATCCCGACCTGATCCGCCTCGTCGGGGAGCTCTCGACGCAGAGCGAGCTGTTCCGCGAGCGATGGGCCTCGCGCGACGTGAAGTTCCACCGCAGCGGGCTGAAGCGACTGCACCACCCCGTCGTCGGCGACCTCGATCTGAACTACGAGTCCATGGAGCTGCCGAGCGAGCCCGGCCTCGTGCTGAACGTCTACACCGCACCCGCTGATTCGGCGTCGGCCGACGCCCTGAAGCTGCTCGCCTCATGGGCGGCGACGAACGCCGCCGAGCTCACGGCAGACGTGTCGAGCAGGCAGGCCGCACCGGCATCGTCGGTCGAGTAGCGACGAGGGAGCGTATCGAGACCGGTGTTCCCGACGTGATCACGGGTCTCGATACGCGCTGACGCGCCCACTCGACCGCGGGGTACTCGCCCTCGGTGAGGGTCAGAGGCCGACCGCCGCCATGCCGGCCTCGTCGTAGCGGTTGCCGGCCACGCCGATGCGGTCGACGAGCGCGTCGAGGTCGGCGATGTCGTCGGCCGAGAGGGCGACGCCGGTCGCACCCGCGTTCTCGTCGATGCGCTCGCGACGACGCGTGCCGGGGATCGGCACGATGAACGGATGCTGCGCCAGCAGCCAGGCGAGCGCGACCTGTCCGGGCGTCGCGCCCCGCCCGTCGGCGAGCGCGCGCACGTGATCGACGAGGGCCTGGTTCGCCAGCAGGTTCTCACGCTCGAACCGGGGCACCCTGGCGCGGATCTCCCCTTCGGCGAAGCTCGCCTCGGCCGAGACCGTGCCGGTCAGGAACCCCTTGCCGAGCGGACTGAACGGCACGAACCCGATGCCGAGCTCGGCGACCGCCGGCAGCACCTCGGCTTCGGGGTCGCGGGTCCAGAGCGAGTACTCGCTCTGCACGGCGGTCACGGGGTGCACGGCGTGCGCGCGCCGGATCGTCGCCGCGGCAGCCTCCGAGAGCCCGAAGTGGCGCACCTTTCCCTCGGCGACGAGCTCTCCGACGGTGCCGGCGACGTCCTCGATCGGCACGTTCGGGTCGACGCGGTGCTGGTAGAGGAGATCGATCACGTCGATGCCGAGACGTTGCAGCGAGGCATCCGCCACCGCCCTGATGTGCTCGGGGCGCGAGTCGACCCCGCTCATCCGGCCGTCGACCAGGTTGAAGCCGAACTTCGTCGCGACCACGACCTGGTCGCGGATCGGGGCGATCGCCTCGCCGACGAGTTCCTCGTTGACCCACGGGCCGTAGACCTCCGCGGTGTCGATGAAGGTCACCCCGTGCTCGACGGCGTACCGCAGCACGCCGATCATGTCGTCGCGGTCGCCGGGGTTCGGCCCGTAGCTCTGGGACATGCCCATGGCGCCGAGCCCGATGGCCGAGACCTCCAGGCCCTGGCCGAGTGTTCGCGTGTGCATCCGCCGCTCCTTCGCTCCGTGTTCGATCATGTCCTGTCGGCGTCTTCCATTCCACGCTCGCGCGGCGGCGCGCGGGAGCCCCTGACGGAACAGGTACCGCCAGACCCTGTCACCCGCGCCCGGCCAGGAGGATCATGGACGGCGGATGCCACGACCGGGCGGATGCCGCCCCTCGTCGCATCGACCCGGGTGAACCCCCGTTCACGCGGCTGTGCTATCGTCACCCGCGATAGCGCCTAGGGTTCCGGGATCGCGAGATCCGCCTGGTCCGAGCGGCGCCACGCCGGCCGTCCGACGGCGGGCGTCATCTGACAGGACAAAAGCCCGGAGGACCCGGTTCGTCGCGCCCGCGGCGACCTGAAGGGTCCGCCTTGTCCCCCATCGCTCTCGCGCTCGTGCTCGCCGCCGCCGTCTGCCACGCCGCGTGGAACATCCTCGCCCACGGCGTCAGCCGCATCGGCCTCCCGTTCCTCTGGCTGGGCGCGCTCGCCTCGACGCTCATCTGGCTCCCGGTCGTGCCGATGACGGGCGGTCTCGGCGGGGCATCCGCCGGTCACTTCCTCCTGGCCGTGGCGGTCTCGGCGGTGCTGCACTGCGCCTACATGCTCGTGCTGCAGCGCGGCTACGCGACGGGACGTCTCTCGACCGTCTACGCAACCGCGCGCGGCACCGGGCCGACGATCAGCGTGATCGTCGCGGTGCTCGTGCTCGGTGAGCGACCCTCGGGCTGGGCGCTCGCCGGGGTCGGCGTCATCATCGCGGCGGTGGTCGCGATCGGCCTGATCGACCGCGGCCGCCGGGTGCCGCCGACGACGGATGCCTCGGGCCGACGCGGTCCCTCGGGTCGGCGCCTCCGCCTCGACGCGGGCATCGCGTGGGGCCTCGTCACCGGCGTCGCGATCGCCGCCTACACGATCTGGGACGCGCAGGCCGTGCGCGAGTGGTCGGTGACCCCGGTGGCCTTCATGGTCGGCTGCACGCTCGGCGAGATGGTGCTCTTCGGCGCCGGGCTCGGGGACCGTTGGCGCACGGTCGCGGCGGTCGCCCGTGCGCACTGGCCGCGGGTGCTGCTCTTCGGCCTGCTGTCGCCGCTGTCGTACATCCTCGTGCTGGTCGCGGTGACGATGGCCCCGGTCGCGCTCGTCGCGCCCATGCGCGAGGTCAGCGTCGTGCTCGTCAGCCTGTTCGGCGCGCTCGCGCTCCGAGAGGGGCGCGCCGGGTGGCGGGTCGCGGCATCCGTCATGGTGGTGGCCGGGGTCGCCCTCATGGCGACGTGACCTCGCCGTGCCGGCACCATGTCCTGTTGTGCCGGCGAGATGAGCTGCGATGCCACGGCCGCCGGGCTCAGGCGTCGACCGCCTCGAGCCGCCCCTCGTCGATCGCCCGCGTGAACGCGCCGTAGTCCGCGTCGTTCTGGTCGGCGTAGCGCTCGGCGAACTCCGAGAGCGCCTCGTCGAACACGCGGGAGGCGCCGAGGTACGCGGCGATCCGCACCCGATCGCCGGTGCGACCGTGCGCCCGCGCGAGCGTCTCGCCGCAGAGCTGCGCATAGAGCACGGCGCCGCTCGGCTCCATGCGCTCGGGATCGAACGTCCCCTTCCAGTCGTGCAGCTGGCGCACGTAGAAGTCGCGTCGCCCTCCGGTCGGATCTGCGATGCCGCGCTGCCACCCGAGGAAGATGTCGCCCGACGCCTGCATGAGTCGCTGGCCGCGCACGACGCGCTCGCCATGGCTCGCGTACTCGCTCGGCCCGAGGAAGCGCTCGAGCACCGAGGCCTGCGCCTCCTTGGCCTGCAGCAGCAGCGGATCGCCGTCGTCCCGCCCGCGCAGCAGCATGATCCAGGCGCGGGTGCCCACGCTGCCGACCCCCGAGACGCGCCGCGCCATGTGCACGTAGGTGTACTCCGCGAGCGGGTGGCGCTCGGCCAGCAGCGTCGAGCGATACGAGTCGAGCACCGTGCCCATGAGCTCGGCGGTCTCGGCTTCCCCGCCGTCGACGAAATCCTCGACGGGCACGATGATCGGCGGGTCGGCGACGATCCGCATGCGACCGCCCTCGGTCGCCACGAGCTTCGAGAAGGCCTTCATGCGGTCCTTCGTGCGGGCCTTCGCGACGACCTGGTCGAGCAGGTTCACCTGCCGCTTCCTGATGCGCTCGGCGTCGCGCTCGCGGCGCACCCACTCCTGCATGCGCTCGGCCGCGAACGTGTCGTACCAGGCGTCGAGCACGGATGCCTCGGCCGAGGCCCGCATCTGCTCCCGGTACCCGCGCACGGCGGCGAGCCGCAGGTCGCGTCGCTCGCCGTCGCTGAAGCCGCGGTGCCGACCGGCGACCTCGACGCTCGCGACGAGCCGCTTGACGTCCCATTCGAAGGGACCCGGCAGCGTCTCGTCGAAGTCGTTGATGTCGAACACGAGCCGCCGCTCGGCCGAGCCGAAGAGCCCGAAGTTCGACAGGTGCGCGTCGCCGCAGAGCTGCGCGACGAGCCCGCTGTCGGGGCCCGTCGCGAGGTCGGCGGCCATGATCAGCGCCGCACCCCGGAAGAACGCGAACGGCGAGGTCCGCATGCGTCCGTGGCGAACGGGCACGAGTTCGGGGTCGCGCAGCTCGGCCTGCTCCTCGAGCAGCGAGACCGGATCCGCCCTGGTCGGCGAGGGCGCCCACTGCGCGTGATCGGCGCGGCGCAGGCGTGCGCGCACCGCACGGCCGGCCTCGCGGCGGGCGTCGAAGTCGGGCGACAACGGGGTCAGGCGGGCCGCGGATGCCTCGTGCCCGGCGTTCATGCGCCGGGCCCGGTCTGCGTGGGCCGGGGCGGCTCGGCGGCACCCGCCCGCCCCTCGGCGCCGACCGGCGCGGCGGCCCGATCTGCGGCCTCCAGGTCGGTCGAGGCATCCGGCGCCACAGAACCCGCAGTGCGGAGGAAGACGATGAGCCACGAGAAGATGAGCACGAACGCGACGAGCTCGACCGCGGTGAGGTTGTAGTACCCGGTGATGAAGAAGACCGCGAGCACCGCGATCACCCCGACGAACACGTAGCCCAGCATGATGAACACGCGCGGCATCGACGGCACGAGGCTCGGCAGCGCGATCACCATCGTCACGTAGACGACCGCCATGCCCGACGCCGACACGTTGTGGATCTCGAAGAACTCGTCGACCGGGAAGAGGCCGACGCAGGCGAGCAGGATGCCGATGACGATGAGGCCGATGCGCACGAGGTTGCGTCCCCGTGCCTCGCGCGGCGTCCCGGAGGGCAGCCAGGCCGTGGCGTAATGCGAGATCGTCGTGACCATGACACCGGCGATGATCAGCGAGAGGTTGAACGCGAGCGCCGAGATGTCGTCGCTGATGCCGAGGGTGCTGAGGTTCTTCTGCCACCACAGCGGATCCGTCGCGCTGAGCGTGCTCGCGAGCGTGCCGACCGCGAGGAAGAGTGCGAGCACGATCGAGAGCAGCATCGGCGTGAGGTTCACCGCGGAGAGGAACGCCGCGTAGGCCGTGATGGCCATGACCGCTCCGGCGAGGGTCGCGCCCGCGACCGCGTAGATGCGCGCGCCCTCGAAGCCCGAGCTGAAGATCGAGGCGAGCCCGATCCATCCGAGCAGGGCGATGACCGCGTGCGCCAGGCAGAGCGCGGCGATGTCGTACCAGCGCAGCGGTCGCCAAGCCAGGGCGGCGGCGCGCCCATCGTCGGCGCCGCGCTCCCGCGCGCGGCGTTGCTGCGCGCGGCGCAGGAGACATCCGTACACGAACGCGAACAGCGCCGCGAGCGCGGAGCCGATGGCGGCGAAGTCGCCGACGGACCCGCGGCCCGAGATCGGCAGGTCGGCGCCCCAGAAGACGATGAGCGCCGGAACCACTCCGAGCACGAAGGCGACCGTGCCGATGAGCAGGGCCGAGGACTCGCGCGACTCGGCGTCGGCCACCGGGTGGCGAAGGATGCGGACGAGGGATGTCGGCTGACGCACAGGGACCTCCTGACGGTCTCGGCGCAGTCGGCGACGATCGCGCCCTGATTCGGAGCGTACCGCCAGCGGACATGCGGGAGAAGCATGACTTTCACTCGACTTCAGGACTAGTTTGGCGGTGACGACGTCACCGATCGTGGATTGCGACGTCCCGGCACGGAGGAGGGGCCCGTGAGCGCATCCGAGAACACGACCGGTGCGACGTTCAACGGGAGGCTCGCCCTCCTGCTGGCGATGGCGATGTTCGTGCTCGTCGTCGACACGTCGATCATGAACGTGTCGATCTCCGCGGTCGTGGAAGACATCGGCACCACCGTCAGCGGCGTCCAGAGCGCGATCGCCCTCGAGGCGCTCGTCTCCGCGGCGTTCATCCTGATCGGCGGCAAGGTCGGCGACCTCATCGGCCGCAAGCGCGCCTACGTGATCGGGCTGCTCTGCTACGCCACGGGCGCGGTGGCCATGACGCTCGCGCAGAGCCTCGTGCCGATCATCGTGTTCTGGGCCGTCATCGGCGGGCTCGGCGCCTCACTGCTGCTGCCCTCGATGCAGTCGCTCATCCACGGCAACTTCGAGGGCGCGGCGCAGACGCGGGTGTACGCGATGGTCGGCGCCTCGGCCGCGATCGCGGCCGCGGTGGGTCCGCTCATCGGCGGCGTGATCACCACCTTCCTCTCCTGGCGCGTCTCGTTCCTGCTCGAGGCGCTCATCATCGTGGTCGTCCTGAGCGGCATCCGGCTCGTGAAGGACGTGCCCTACACGGGCCCGCGCCGCATCGACGTCGTCGGCGCGCTGCTCTCGGTCGTCGGCATGGGCGGCGTCGTGATCGGCATCCTCGTCTGGCAGGAGGGCGGCGAGGCCGTCGGCGTGCTCATCGCCGTGGGGCTCATCGGGCTCGGCAGCCTGGCGTACTGGCTCGTTCGGCGCAAGCGGCTCGGAAAGCCCACGCTCATCGACCCCGGGCTCTTCGCCTCGAAGCTGTTCAAGCTCGGCATCACCGGGCAGCTGCTGCAGCAGATCGCGCTCGGCGGCACCATGATCGTGCTCCCGATCTACCTGCAGATGGTGCTCGGGTACAACGCCCTGCTGGCGGGCCTCTCGATCGCGCCGCTCTCGCTCAGCATGTTCGCCGTGGCGATGCTCGTCGGCCGCCGGGCCGGCTCGCGTCGGCCGGCGAACCTCATCCTCTGGGGCTTCGTGTTCCTCACGCTCGGCCTCGTGATCCTGATCCCCCTCGTGCCGCGCGCGGACTCCGGGTGGTGGCTGCTCGGACCGCTCATCGTCGCGGGCACGGGCCTCGGCCTGCTGGTCTCCCAGCTGAACAACTACACGCTCTCGCCGATCTCGAACGAGCGGGTGAGCGAGGCGGCGGGCGTGAACTCCGCCGCCGGGTCCTTCGGCCTCTCGTTCGGGCTCGCCTTCGCGGGCGCGATCCTGCTCGCGGTGCTCTCGTTCACGTTCACGAGCATGGCGAACGCGAGCACGGTGCTCCCGTCCGACGAGAAGGCGCAGGTCGCCCAGGTCCTCGAGGAGGACGCCCAGATCATGACGAACGACGCCCTCGACGAACTGCTCGTCGCGCAGCCCGACGAGATCGCCGACGAGGTCATCCGCATCAACACCGACGCCCGACCGATCGCGCTGCAGATCGCCCTGCTCATCCCGCTCGTCGCAGCGATCCTCGGCCTCGTCAACGGCTTCCGCATGCGGCGCCAGCCCGATCCGAAGCCGAACGACGCGGCCGAGGGCATGCTCCTCGGCTGAGCGCCTCTGCGGGCATGGGCGAGCGGATGTCCCGCCTCGCCGTGTTCCGCGGCGCCACGCGCTGCCGTCCGGGTCTAGCTTCGGCAGCATGAGGGCAGTGTTCACGACGTGGCTCGTCGTCATCGGCGCGGGCCTGGCATACATGTTCGTCATCGTGGCGGTCGGCCGATGACCCGCGGCGGCGCCCGGCAGCACGGCCTGAGCATCGCGTTCGGCGCGCTGTTCCTGCTGGCGCTCGCCGGCCAGTCGATCGCCGGCCTCTTCGCCTTCAACGAGGAGCAGGTCGCGCACGGCCTCGATCCGGTCGGCTACCTGCACTTCATCAGCTCGTCGGAGTTCGTCGTCGACGTCGCCGAGAACTGGCAGTCCGAGTACCTGCAGTTCTTCCTCTTCATCTTCGCGACCATCTGGCTCGTGCAGAAGGGGTCGCCCGAGTCGAAGAAGCCCGGCGACGAGGGGCTCGGCAGCGACGCCGACCAACTCGTGCACGGCCACGCTCGACCCGACTCGCCGAAGTGGGCGAAGCTCCGCGGGTGGCGGCACGCGCTCTACTCGAACTCGCTGCTGATCGTGATGGGCACGATCTTCGTGCTGTCGTGGCTCATCCAGTCGCTTGCGGGGGTGGTCGTGTACAACGCCGAGCAGGCCGAGCACGGCGCGGCGGCCATCGGCTGGGCCGAGTACCTCATCGGCGCCGACTTCTGGAACCGCACCCTGCAGAACTGGCAGTCCGAGTTCCTCGCGGTCGGCAGCATGATCGCCCTCTCGATCTACCTGCGGCAGCGCGGATCCTCCGAGTCCAAGCCGGTCGGCGCGCCGCACGACATCACCAGCGTCGAGTCGGAGTGACGCGGCGGGCGAGGTTCACTCGTCGTCGTCGACGCTCACTCGTCGTCGTCGCCCGCCGGCGCGGGCGCGCCCCCCGATGCGGTATCGGCCTCGACGGTCTCGTCGCCGGCCGGTTGCTCCTCCGGCAGCGGAATGTCGTCGCCCGACGGCCGCCGATCGTGGTGCTCTCGGCCGCGATCCTCGTCGGCGGGCTCTGAAGGCGTGATCTCCGGATCCGACATGGTCGTTCCTCTCGCTCGGGCTCCGAACGTAACCCCGCGGCCGACGATCGTCGAGGGCCTTGCCCGCCGCGCGTGCCTGCACTATGGCACGGCTCGCGGACCCCTGGACCTGCGCGCAGCGTGCGGGAAGCTGCGGCAGAAGATCGGGCCTCATCCCGGCTGGACGGGGATCGAGCCTCATCTCCTGCACGGCCGAACCGACCTCACGCCGCGAACGAGAGAACCCCCGATCTCGCGAGGAGATCGGGGGTTCTGTGGCGGTACCGGTGGGATTTGAACCCACGGTGCGCTTTCACGCACACAACTTTTCGAGAGTTGCACCTTCGGCCGCTCGGACACGGTACCGGGGTCAATGTTAGACGACACCGCGCAATCGTCCAAAACGAGCCGTCGGGGAACGGCCGCGGCCGGCGACGCGCGTGCTCAGCCGATCGATTCGACGCGGTAGCCGGCCGCCGCGGCCGCGGCGAGGAATCCGTCGAGGCCGCTCGCCCCGCGCAGCATCGCGCCGAGCTCGCCCTCGGTCTCGGCGGTGCGGAACGTCGCCGTCGCGAACGGGTGGGTGACCGGCCCGGTGCCCGGCAGTGGCGGCGGCGCCGAGGTGCTCACGAGGATGCCGGGCTCGCCGCGGATCTCGAGCACGAGGCGGTCATCGCGGAAGAGCCGGTACTCCCGCACGGCAGCGGGTGCGTCGGGAGCGTCGGATGTCTCGCTCAAGGTGCGCCTCCGGACTGGTAGACCTGCTCGAGGAGCGTGAACATGCCGGGGTCGTTCGCCTCGAGCCAGGCCCGCGTGTACTTCGCGATGGTCGCCTCATCGGTGTTGTACGGGTGACCGAGGTACGCCGCGACCGAGTTCGCGAAGTACTCCTCCTTGTTCGCGGCAGAGTACCACGCAGGATCGAGCCACATGTCGGTCGCGGCGCCCGCCGGCGTGGTCTGCGTGATGGCCCCGCTGGCCCCGAGTCGGGCGGTGTGCAGGGCGGTGAGCTGGGTGACCTGCGCGGGCGTGAGCGCCGCGAACTGCAGCCCGTGCCCGCCCTCGTGGGCTTCGAGGAACCCGGGGCCGTAACTGGCGGCCTTGCCCTCGACCGACACGAGGTCCTCCTCGGCGACGGCGACCCGGCGCACGCCGTTCACCTCGGTGTGGATCCCCCGCACGTCGTCCCAGACGCGGCCGTCGAAGGTCTGCGTTCCCGCGAGGTGGGCATACGGGTCCAGCTCGGTGAGCTTCTTGTCGTGCGGGATCACGTCGATCGTGATCGGATCGGCCTCCATGCGCGTGCGGTTCTCCGCGGCGATGCCGCCGTAGAGCTCGATCGCCTGCGTTCGCGCCTGCGCGACCGCCCCCGGTGATGAGCCGTGCCCCTCGATCGTGCAGATGCCCTCGAGCGGATCAGCCTCGGGTTCGGGCTCCGGCTCAGGTTCGGGCTCCGGCCCCGGCCCGGCGTCCAGCGCGCCCCACGTGAGCGGGCCGACGATGCCGTCGGCCGCGAGTCCCTGCCGGGTCTGGAACGCCCGGACCGCCCCGTCAGTGAGCGGGCCGAAGATGCCGTCGACCGCGAGCGGCGGCTCGGCTCCGCGCTCGTTGAGCTTGGTCTGCAGTTCGCCCACGTTCGGGCCGACGGATCCGCGCCGGAGCATCGGCCGGGCTGCGGCCCCCTGTCCGCCTGCGCCGCCCGCCGTGTCGGCCGTCGGCCCCATCTGCGGCAGCTGGGTCGGCCCCTCGTCGACCGGGGCCTGGCCGAGCGATCCCGGGCCGGCGGGCTCCTCCTCCACCGACTGCCGGGCGACGACGATCGTGCTGGCCGCACGGTTTCCGGCAGAGCGTTGCAGCCGGTGCAGCATCGGCCGCGCCGCGATCGCCGAGACGGCGACGATGCCGGGGCGGGGCGACGGGACTGCGGCGGCGAACGCGGACTTCGCCGTCGTCCCGTCGTGTTCCGCCGCGCGCGCCGAATGCTCGACATCGTCGTCGCGGCTGCCCTCGACGAGCGACCGGTTCATGGGCTCAGGATGTCCCGCCCGGTGCTCGACCGCAGCGGGCCGGAGTCAGTCCTCGGGGCACGTGCGGCTGCCCGATCGGGCAGTCCGGCCCGACCCGCGCGGCGCGCACTGCGCGACCCGAACATCCGAAGGCGAGCGGATGCCGCGGCGCGGCGTCCGCCGCAACGCCGATGTCGGCGGCGGGTCGTACGCTCTCCCCATGGCCAAACCCGTCTCCGCATTCCGTTGCACCGAGTGCGGCTGGAGCACCGTCAAGTGGGTCGGCCGCTGCGGCGAGTGCCAGCAGTGGGGCACCGTGGCCGAGGCCACCGGGCAGACCGGCATCGCCCGCACGCTGAAACCCGTCGCGATCGGCGCCTCGCAGGTCGCCCGGTCGATCACCGAGGTCACCACCGAAGAGCGCGGCCACTGGCCGAGCGGGGTCGGCGAGTTCGACCGCGTGCTCGGCGGCGGCATCGTGCCCGGCGCGGCCATCCTCCTCAGCGGCGAGCCCGGCGTCGGCAAGTCGACGCTCCTCCTCGACGTCGCAGCCCGGGTCGCGGCATCCGGTCGTCGTGTGCTCTACGTCAGCGCCGAGGAGTCGGTGGCGCAGGTGCGCCTGCGCGCCGGCCGCACCGGCGCCCTGCAGCCCGAGCTGTTCCTCGCGGCCGAGACCGATCTCGCGACCGTCATCGGCCAGGTCGACGCGGTGCAGCCCGAGCTGCTCATCGTCGACTCCGTGCAGACCGTCTCGAGCGCGCAGAACGAGGGCATCGCGGGCCAGCCCGGTCAGGTGCGCGAGGTCGCCTCCACGCTCATCCGCCTCGCGAAAGAGCGCGAGCTGCCCGTGCTCCTCGTCGGCCACGTCACCAAAGACGGCACCATCGCGGGCCCGCGCCTGCTCGAGCACCTCGTCGACGTCGTGTGCCAGTTCGAGGGCGACCGGCAGACCTCGCTGCGGTTCGTGCGGGCCCTCAAGAACCGGTTCGGCCCCACCGACGAGGTCGGCTGCTTCGAGATGACCGGCGAAGGCATCAGCGAGGTTCCCGATCCGAGCGGGCTCTTCCTCAGCCGCGGCGCGGGGGTCAGCGGCACCTGCGTCACCGTCGCACTCGAGGGCCGGCGCGCGCTCCCCGTCGAGGTCCAGGCGCTCGTCGTCGCCACCAAGGCGCCGCAACCGCGCCGCGTGGTCAACGGCGTCGACCCGTCACGCGTCGCCATGATCCTCGCGGTGCTCGAACGCCGAGCCGGCCTGCGCCAGATCGGCGAACACGACGTCTACGTCTCCACGGTCGGCGGGGTGCGACTCGTCGAGCCGGGCGCCGACCTCGCCATCGCCATCGCCATCGCCTCCGCCATGCGCGACCGCGCCGTGCCGCACGATCTCGCCGCGTTCGGCGAGATCAGCCTCGCCGGCGAGGTGCGCCCGGTGAACTCGGCCAGGCAGCGCGGCAGCGAGGCCCGTCGCCTCGGCTACTCCACGATCCTCGACGTCGAGGTCGGCAGCGTGCAGGCCGCCGTGGGCCGCGCCCTCGCCGCGGGCACCTCGGCCCGAGAGCTCGAGCTCGACGCCGCGTTCTGACCTGCCGCCGCGACGAGTCGTCCAGGTCCGTCCGCACGCGCCGATCGTCCGTTCCGGCCGACCGACCGTGCACGGCGGATCGCACCATCGCGGCCTGCTGCGCGGCGGACCCGCGCTCGCGGCATCAGGCCTCGAGCGCCCGCAACAGCTCGGCCGGGGGCGCCTGCATCGGGTGCGGCCCGGCGATGTCGAGGAAGACGGTCGTGATCGTCGACTCGTAGCGCTTCAGAAAGGTGCGCAGCCACGCCGGGCTCTGCAGTCCGACCGCGGGCGGCAGGTTGTCGGGCTTGTTCGCGGCGTCGCTGAACAGCAGCAGCGCCACGTCGCCCGTGTTCGGGTCGCGGTAGGTCCACACCTCGCCGCCGTCGAGCGGCTTGTCGCGCGGCCCGGGCTTCACGAGCGGCACCACGGTGTTGCCGTGCCGCAGGGCGAGCGCGACCGCCGCGATGTCCTGCTTCTCGAGCGCGGCGGCGAGCGCCTCGGACCGAAACTCCACGGGCTCGGCGGCCTTGCCCGGCCTGCCCGACTTCTTGCGCTGCGCCATCCCCCAAGCGTACCGAGCGGCTACCACGCCGAACGGCGTTCTCGCTCTGGCGCTTTTCAGGAAGGGGGTGTGGGCGCACGGGCCGTTTCGGCTCTGATTCGGCCGAATCCGCGGCGCGTGCCCACACCCCTTCCTGAAAAGTGAAAATCAGAGGTGAGCGCGACGCCTCAGTACAGCTGGAACTGCTTCGTCAGGTCCTTCGACTCGTAGCCGTCGACCGAGACCCGCAGGTGGTACGAGGCTCCGTCGGCGGGAACCGCCTCGCGAGCGCCCTCGCAGGTGTCGGGTGTCGAGCGCGTGCGGTCCCACACGATCGGTGCGGCCGAGCTCACGGGCGTTCCGGGCTGCAGCGACACCTCGGCATCGATCGGGTCGACCTGGCAGTCGGTGGAGATCCAGTACTGCTCCTCACCGCTCACGATCGTGAAGACCTGGGCCGAGGTTCCGGCGTTCAGCACGCACACGTTCTTGCCGGTGTTCGTGATGGTCACCGACAGCTGCGGCTGCTCGCCCGCCTCGTAGACCGTCTTGTCGGTGACGGGTTCCACCGTGACCTGCTCGGGCGAGCACGGGTCGCCGTCGGCGGCGGTCGCCTCGGTCGGGATCGTCGTCGTCGCGACATCCGTCGCCGGTGTCGAGGCCGGCGTTCCGCCCTTGTCGGGCTCGCCCTGAGCACCGCCCGGCCGCACGATGATGAGCACCACGGCGACGATCACGGCGACGAGGCCGAGCAGCACGACCAGCCGTCGCCGACGGTACACCTGCGGCGAGTGCCGTCGAGCCGAAGTCTGATTCGTCGACATGCTCACAGGGTACGACCGGCGAGCGGATGCCGCGGGCGCGCGCCCGGCGTGCCGAAATGCCCGGTGAAGCCGATGTTCACGCCAGGTCAGAACCGCTTGAGCATGCGCGTGTTGCCGAGCGTGTTCTGCTTCACGCGCGCGAGGTCGAGGAACTCGGCGACGCCGTCGTCGTGCGAGCGCACGAGTTCGGCGTACACCTCGGGCGCGACGGTCTCCTCGCCCATGTCCTCGAAGCCGTGGCGCGAGAAGAAGTCGACCTCGAACGTGAGGCAGAAGAGCCGGCTGAGCCCGAGCTCGCGGGCGTCGGCCTCGAGCCGTTCGACGATCGCGTGGCCGACGCCGTGGCCGAGCCATTCGTCGGCGACGACGAGGGTGCGCACCTCGCCGAGGTCCTCCCACATGGCGTGCAGCGCGCCGGCACCGATGATGCGCCCGTCGTCGACCACCTCGGCGACCCGGAACTCCTGGATCGCCCCGTAGAGGTCGACCCGCTCCTTGCCGAGCAGGATGCGTCGGGAGACGAGCGGTTCGACCAGGGAGATGATCTGGGCTACGTCACTCGTGCGCGCCGCGCGCACCCTGAACTGGGTCATCCGTTCATCGTATTCCGCCCGCGCGAGTCTGCCGGATTCGGAGAATCTGCGACACGCCGGGGCTGCAGCGGCGATGACACGGCGTGTCGCCAAAACTCCGAATCGGGCAGACGCGACCGGGTACGCACGACGCCGTACGCACGACGCACGACGCCCGACGCCCGACGAAGGGGCCGGACCCGAAGGTCCGACCCCTGTCGGTGAAGCGGATGCCTCGTCTTTGCCGGCCGGCTCGGTCAGTCGGCCGTCGCGGCGAGGTCGGGCGTGGCCGGGCCGGTGCCGATGGCCGCTCCCGTGTTGACGCCGACGCCCACGGGCAGCGCACGCTGCGTGGTCGTGAAGACGAACTCGCCGTTCTGGAAGTCCACGTGCACGTGGTCGCCAGCGTTGAGTTCGCCGTGCAGGATGCGCTCGGACAGCGCGTCTTCGACCTCGCGCTGCACGGCGCGGCGCAGCGGTCGAGCACCGAGGGCCGGGTCGTAGCCGAGCTCGATGAGGCGCTCCTTGGCGGGAACCGTGAGGTCGACCGTCATGTCGCGGTCGAGCATGCGGTCGCCGAGGCGCTTCAGGAACAGGTCGACGATCTGCAGCAGTTCGGGCTTGGAGAGCTGCGGGAACACGATGATCTCGTCGACGCGGTTCAGGAACTCGGGCTTGAAGTGCTTCTTCAGCTCCTCCTTCACCTTGCCGCGCATGAGATCGTACCCGGTGCGCGAGTCGCCCTCGAGGGCGAAGCCGACAGGCCCGCTCGAGATGTCCTTCGTGCCGAGGTTGGTCGTCATGATGATGACGGTGTTCTTGAAGTCGACCACGCGGCCCTGACCGTCGGTCAGGCGACCCTCTTCGAGGATCTGCAGGAGCGAGTTGAAGATGTCGGGGTGCGCCTTCTCGATCTCGTCGAAGAGCACGACCGAGAACGGCTTGCGGCGCACCTTCTCGGTGAGCTGGCCGCCCTCTTCGAACCCGACGAATCCGGGAGGGGCGCCGAACAGACGCGAGACGGTGTGCTTCTCGCCGTACTCGCTCATGTCGAGCGAGATCATGGCGGCCTCGTCGTCGAAGAGGAACTCGGCGAGCGCCTTCGCGAGCTCGGTCTTGCCGACTCCGGTGGGGCCGGCGAAGATGAACGAGCCCGACGGGCGGTGCGGGTCCTTCAGGCCGGCGCGCGTGCGGCGGATCGTCTTGGAGAGCGCCGAGATGGCCTCCTCCTGACCGATGACGCGCTCGTGCAGGGCCTTCTCCATGAAGACGAGACGCGAGCTCTCCTCTTCGGTGAGCTTGAAGACGGGGATGCCGGTGGCCTGTGCGAGCACCTCGGCGATCAGGCCCTCGTCGACGACCGCGGTGGTCTTGACGTCGCCGGCCTTCCACTGCTTCTCGAGGCGCAGACGCTCGCCGAGGAGGTTCTTCTCCTCGTCGCGGAGGGATGCGGCCTTCTCGAAGTCCTGCTCCTCGATCGCGGTCTCCTTCGCGGCACGCACGACGGCGATCTTCTCGTCGAACTCGCGCAGCTCGGGCGGGCTCGAGAGGATCGAGAGGCGCAGGCGGGCGCCGGCCTCGTCGATCAGGTCGATCGCCTTGTCGGGCAGGAAGCGGTCGCTGATGTAGCGGTCGGCGAGGTTCGCCGCGGCCACGATGGCGCCATCGGTGATGGACACCTTGTGGTGCGCCTCGTAGCGGTCGCGCAGCCCCTTGAGGATGTTGATCGCGTGGGGCAGCGACGGCTCCTGCACCTGGATGGGCTGGAAGCGGCGCTCGAGCGCGGCATCCTTCTCGAAGTGCTTGCGGTACTCGTCGAGCGTGGTGGCGCCGATGGTCTGCAGCTCACCGCGGGCGAGCAGCGGCTTCAGGATCGAGGCCGCGTCGATGGCGCCCTCGGCGGCACCGGCACCCACGAGGGTGTGGATCTCGTCGATGAAGACGATGATGTCACCGCGCGTGCGGATCTCTTTGGTGACCTTCTTCAGGCGCTCCTCGAAGTCGCCGCGGTACCGCGAACCGGCGATGAGCGAGCCGAGGTCGAGCGAGTAGAGCTGCTTGTCTTTCAGGGTCTCGGGGACCTCGTTCTTCACGATGGCCTGCGCGAGGCCCTCGACGACGGCGGTCTTGCCGACGCCGGGCTCGCCGATGAGCACCGGGTTGTTCTTGGAGCGACGCGAGAGGATCTGCATGACCCGCTCGATCTCCTTCTCGCGCCCGATCACGGGGTCGAGCTTGGACTCGCGCGCGGCCTGCGTGAGGTTGCGGCCGAACTGGTCGAGGATCTGCGAGCCGCCCTGGGGCTGCTGCTGGTCGTTCGCGCCGACCTGCACCTGCTCCTTGCCCTGGTAGCCGGAGAGCAGCTGGATGACCTGCTGGCGCACGCGGTTGAGGTCGGCGCCCAGCTTCACGAGCACCTGGGCGGCGACGCCCTCGCCCTCGCGGATGAGCCCGAGCAGGATGTGCTCGGTGCCGATGTAGTTGTGGCCGAGCTGCAGCGCCTCGCGGAGCGAGAGCTCGAGCACCTTCTTGGCGCGCGGCGTGAACGGGATGTGCCCCGTCGGCTGCTGCTGGCCCTGGCCGATGATGTCCTGGACCTGCTCGCGCACGGCGTCGAGCGAGATGCCGAGCGACTCGAGCGCCTTGGCAGCGACGCCTTCACCCTCGTGGATGAGCCCGAGCAGGATGTGCTCGGTGCCGATGTAGTTGTGGTTGAGCATCTTGGCCTCTTCTTGGGCCAGGACGACGACACGACGGGCTCGGTCGGTGAATCTCTCGAACATGCTCTACTCCTCTCGACCCCTCAGGGCAGGGGGCGCCGATACATCGAGCGTAACCAGCACGGATGCCGCGTGGGCCGGTGTTCGCCGTGGGCGCACCGGCGCTTGACACCGGACCGCGGGGTTTCGTACCATATCGATCATCGATACCATCGTTTTTCGATATGGAGAGGAGCATCGGATGTCTCGCAACACGACGTCGACCGCCCGCCGCGTCACGGGGCTCGCAGAGAAGATCGTGCTCGGCTTCGTCGCAGGCGCCGCCGTATCCATCGGCGTCCTGAGCCTCGTCTTCCTCGTGCTCCGCATCGTCGACGTCGCGACCGCCGCCGAAACGACGCTGTTCGGTGCAATGGTCGCCGAACCCCTCACGACCACGTTCGCGTCCCCCGCTGTCGTGTCGGTGACGAGCGCCGCTCCGGATGTCACGGTGCGCGCGCTTCCCGATGCCGCGCGCGCGGCACTCATCGGTGCCGACCTCACCGGCTCCCTCGCCCCGATCGGCGTGTGCGCCATGCTCGCGTGGCTGTGCCTCCGAGTCTTCGTCGGCAAGCCGTTCGTTCGTTCGGCAACACTGGGCATCGGGGTCGTCGCGATTCTCGTGCTCATCGCCGGGCTCGCCGCGCCCCTGCTCACCGGAATCGCGCATGCCGAGACGGCCGCGCACTTCGGCATCGACGAACTCGTCCCGTTTCTGGTCGTGATCGACCCCGCCCCGATCGGCTGGTCGATCGCGCTTGCGATCGTCGCCGGCGCGTTCGAGATCGGGCAGCGCCTGCAGCGCGACACCGAGGGGCTCGTCTGATGGCGCCGGCCGAACCCGACGAGGCATCCGACGTGCACTGCCGGCTCGACGAACTGCTCGAGGCCCGCGGCATGACGCTCGCCCGCCTGAGCGAACTCGTCGGCGTCACCGTGGTGAACCTCAGCGTGCTGAAGAACGACCGGGCACGAGCCATCCGCTTCTCGACACTTCAAGCGATCTGCGAGGCCCTCGACTGCGAGATCGGCGACCTGCTCGTTCGTCGCCGCCGACCGACTACTTGATCGGCAGGGTGAACGACTGCTCGCCCACCTCGACCACGAGCGGCTGGGTCGGGGTCACGAACACCGGCGTCCAGAAGACGGTGGTGTGCGGCACGAAGTCCATGGTGCACGGCTGGTCGGCCGGCAGCTCGGCGAGGTCGACCGACACGCGGTTGCCCTCGTCGGCGGCGTCAACGACGTTGATGCGCGTGCCGACGGGCGGGCACGTCGAGCTGCCCGAGACCGTGATGGCGATCTGGCCGCCCTGGCCGACCCACTGGGCCGAGAGGCCCTCGTCGCCGACCGGGCTCTCGGTGTTGCCCTCGGCATCGCCCTCGTGGTCGCTCACGGGCAGGCCGCTGAAGTCCTCGACGGGTCGGGGGCTGGGGTTGCACGCGGAGAGCAGGAAGACGGATGCCACGGCCACGGCCACGACGCCTGCACGACGAAGGATGAGGGAGGACTGCATGCCGTAATGGTATCGGTTCGACCGTGTTCGGCGCGCGCCGGGGCTAGCATGCGGGCATGAGCAATCTCGAACGCGACCCCGTCGAGCTGGTGTGCCCGCCCGAGCATACGCATGCCGCCGCGATCCAGGTGCTCGCCCCGCGAGACGTTCCGCTGGGCGGACCGCGGGCCATGGACGTGCGGCGTACGCTCCCCCAGCGCGGCCGCACGACGATCGGCGCGTGGTGCTTCGCCGACCACTACGGGCCCGACCTGGTCGCGGCATCCGGCGGCATGGTCGTTCCGCCGCATCCGCACACCGGACTGCAGACCGTGAGCTGGCTCTTCGAGGGCGAGATCGAGCATCACGACAGCACCGGCAGCACCGAGTTCGTGCGCCCCGGCGCGGTCAACCTGATGACCGCGGGTCGCGGCATCGCCCACTCCGAGGTCTCGACCGTCGCGACGACGACGCTGCACGGCGTGCAGCTCTGGGTCGCCCTGCCCGATGCGTCGCGAGGCGTCGCTCCGTTCTTCGAGCACGCCGAGATCGAGTCCGTGCAGGTCGACGAGGCGGTCGTGCGCGTGTTCGCCGGCGCGCTGCCGGGCATCGACGCCGAGGCATCCGTCACCGTCTTCTCTCCCCTCGTGGGCGCGCAGATCGAGCTTCCGCCGGGCGGCGAGGCGTGGATCGAGCTCGACCCCGCGTTCGAGCACGGCCTGCTCGTCGACCTCGGCCCCGTGACGGCGACCGTTCCGGCGCTCGAGGGCGAGGCCGACGACGCCGACGACGGCGCCGACCCGGTCGCCGTGGCCGGGCACACGACCCGCCTCGAGCGCGCCGAGCTCGGCTACGTCGCGGTCGGCCACGAGGGCGTCCGCCTGCGGGCGGAACCGCACTCGCCCGCCCGCGTGGTGCTCATCGGCGGCGTGCCGTTCGGCGAGGAGCTCGTGATGTGGTGGAACTTCATCGGCCGGAACCACGACGAGATCGCCGAGTTCCGGCGGCAGTGGCAGGCCGACGTCATCGCCAGGGGCGACGCCGACGGGCGCTTCGGCACCGTCGAGGGCTTCGACGGTGCGCCGCTGCCGGCACCCGAACTGCCGACCGTGCGGCTGAAGCCGCGCGCGTAGGTCTCGGTGCGGCGCCGGGGCGCCTCCTCGAGCGGCGACGGCGTGCGATCATCTGACGGCACCGGACGCGGAACGCCGCGGCCGACGATGCTCGCGCATCGCGCCCGCGGCGCCCCTCGATCCGACCCGGTTACTCGCTCAGGGCCTCACCCCGACGACGGCGTGCGATGAGCAGAGCAGCTGCGCCGAGCAGGAGCACGCCTACGCCGATGCCGATCGGCAGGGCGATCGAGACGCCGGTGTGGGCGAGGTCGCCGGCGGAGCCGGAGCCCGCCGTCCCGGAGCCGCTGCCCGAGCCGTCGCCCGATCCGCCCGTACCTGGATCCACCGGCGTCTCGGTGCCGCCCGGCACCTCGGGCTCACTCGGCACCTCGGTCTCACCCGGAACCTCGGGGTCGACGACCGCCGTGACCGTGAAGTCGTCCCAGCCGAAGAGCGCACCCGACTCGGTGACGAGGGCCAGGCGGTGCGTGCCCGGCTCGGTCTCCACCGGAATGGTCACCTCGAACCCTCCGCCGTCGACGGTCTTCGCCCCCAGCGGCACGGGGGTCGAGAACAGCACGGTCTGGAAGGCCGTCCCCTCGTGATCGCCCTCGAGCGTGACGCGCGCGGTCTGGCCGGCCTCGACGGAATCGGGCAGCGTCACGCCACCGCGCGTCTCGTCGGTGAGGTCCTCCTCGATGATCGGCCCGACGACCGCAGCTCCCTCGCCGGCGACCCAGTACAGGCTGCGGGCGATGGCCGGGTAGGACCCGACCGGGTGGGTGCGGAAGTTGACCGAGGTACCGAGCATGGCCAGACGCGAGCCGCTCTCGGCCGTCGCGGTCACGATCGAGGCCTGGCCTGCGGCGTCCGTCGTCGAACGGCCGTCGCCGGCGGCCCAGTGGCCGGAGACGAACGTGTCGGCGGCGGCGTAGGTCTGCTCGACCTCGGCATTCTCGCCGAGCCCGCTGTACCATACGGCCGGATAGACGAACGCCGTGTCCTGCGCATACGTCGAGAGCAGCCCCGACTCGGTGTCGGTCACGTGCACGATGCCGTTCGATCCGCTCGTCCCGCTCGTCGCGGTGACGCTCGTGAGCCCGAACGTGTTCGCGAACGCCGCGATCGCGGTGCCCTTGCCCGCGACGCCCTTGCCCGCGGCGACGAACTCCTCGACCTTCGCGGTGCCCGCGGCGTTCGCACCGGTGAATGCGAGGTTGCCACCGACCCAGAGCACGTCGGTCGTGGACAGGTCGACGGTGCCGGAGGCGATTGCCGCCGCCGTCACCGGCACGATGTCGGTGAACCCCAGTCGCTGCAGCGTGACGCGGTCGTCCTGCGTGCCCGAGTAGGCGACCGTCAGGTCGTCGAGGCCCACGCTCGGCTCCTGGCGCAGTCGGAGACCGTCCGACGGAGTGAATGCCACGCCGTAAGCGTCGGCGACGACCTGGGCGGCATCCCGCGACGAGCCGGCGATGATGACGCTGCCGTCCTCGAACTGCGAGACCGGCACGTCGGCGTCGAGCAGCGCGTTGATCGCCTGGTACTCGGCCGCGCCGGGCGTTGCGAGTTCGAGGTAGGCACCCTCGGCGGGAACGACACCGGTCGGCGCCGACGCGTCGACGGCCTCGACCGGCATCGGCAGGTCAGGATCCGTCGTGGATCCGACGTCGATGACATCGGCTCCCCAGAGCAGTGCGAGGCTCCATGCGGAGATGTCGTACATGTCGGGCACGCGCTCGGAGATGTCGGATCCTTCGTCGAGCAGCACGTTCGCCATGCCGCGGAGCGGCTGGTGCATGTCGACGACGTAGCTGCCCGCCGGGTACTCGACGCCGTCGACCGTGAAGGCGGCCGTCGCGCGTGACACCTCGACGCCGTTCGCGATGAGCTGGTCGACGAGTCGTGCGGCGTCCGTCGTCGAGCGCTGGACGTCGCCCATCGGGATCACGTACGCGCGGGGGAACTCGGCACGGTACACGTCGGTCTCGTCCCAGATCTCGGCCCACTGGTCGGGGCCGGGCACCGTTGCGGGGTCGGCGTCCGCCGCGATCGTGCGCAGTTCTTCACCCGCGTCGCCGCGGCGGAAGATCTCGATCTGGTTCTCGAGCAGTGCGTCGGCGTTGTCGGCGACGTACCCGACCGCGGTCTCGATGACGAGCTCGGCGACCTCGACGTTGACCAGGGTGTTGGCCTGGTTCTGGGCGTCGTTGTTCGTGCGGCCGAGGGGGAGCTCGACGGTGTTCGTGATCGCGCCCTGGTAGGCGATGAACTGCGGCGTGAAGATCGGGGGCCAGTCGTCCCAGCCGGAGCGGATGTCGCGGTAGGGGATCTTGATCTTGCCGGTGTTCGTGGTCGTCGCCCCGCCGTTGGCGGCCAGGTAGGTGTTGCCGGGGATGTTCGCCTCGACGACGGCATCCTCGATCGCGAGCGCCGCCTCGTAGGCATGCGGGAGGAACAGGTCGTACTCGTAGTTCTCGCCGTGAGGCGGTCCGCACGGTTCGATCTGGAGGACGTTCGTGTATCCGTGCAGGTCGACGTAGAACGTGGGCTGGATGATGCCGGCGAGGTCGCGGATGATGCGCGCCTCGGGGGTCACGCCCGTGATCATGTCGCGGTTGGCGTCGAAGCCGTCGCCGTTCGCGCGCTGGCCGAGCGCGCGGCCGTCGGGATTGTTGGTGACCGTGAAGTAGAGGCGGTAACCGTCGAGGACCTCGGCGACCTCTTCAGCCGGAGCCGTGGCGAGGTGCTCGATGTAGGGCAGAACACCGTCGGTGCCCTCCCACTCGTTGCCGTGGATGTTCGCGTTGAACCAGACGGGCACCTTGTAGCCCGCCATGAGTTCGGCGTCGGCCGCGGCCGCCGCCGCGTCGTGCTTGATCTCGTCGCGCCATGCGGCCTGCTGCGCGGTCTGCTCGGGCGTCTCAGGTGCCGTGATCGTGACCAGGTGGATGTCTCGCCCGAGCACCGACTGCCCGACGACCTGTGCGGAGATGCGGTCGCTCTGTGCCATGAGGGCGTTCAGTCGCGGTGCGATCTCGTCGTAGGGCACGGCGCCTCTGGCGATGGAGGCGTCGTCGGGATTGTCGGCGGGAACCGGCAGGGTGGGCTGGCTCGGATATGACGACGGCGCCGCGACGAGCGACGAGATCGGGAAGGTGATCGGAAGTGCATCCGGTGACGGCGGCGCGGCGACGGCCGGTGTTGTTGCGGTGACGAGGAGTGCGCCGACAACGGCGGCCACCCCGACACCGGAGAGGACGTGTCTGAACGTCATGGTGCTCCAGTTCGAGTGCGAGGTCGAGAGAGATCGGCGCTGGATCGCAGGCGCATCGTGGAACCCGCACATCATCGGGGTGGCAACGATCGTGCGTGAGAACGAGTCTTGCACGCACAAATGGAGCTATATCTTTCGAATTGCGCATGGATGCTGCGATTATGCGCCGCCGATGTGCGTATTGTTGCACTCATTGTATCAAGGGGGCACCACAACGGGATCGCCGACAGCTGGTGCATTCGACGACCGTGCTCAGCACGCTACGGAGCCTGTGTTTCAGGGCTGTGACGCACGGAATACGTTTACTGGCGTCGGTACGCCGCGCCGCGGCATCCGCTCGCCTGTGCTGACCGCCCTACTGCAGCGCCGAGGTGAGCCGCGCGAGGTTGTCGAGCACGGTCGAGCGGATCGGCTGCCGCATCCACTCGTCGAGGGTGAGCTCGCGGCTGTCGGCGCGGTACTCGTCTTCGACGGCGCGCATCTCTTGAACGAACGAACGCCCGCGCACCAGCAGCGAGACCTCCATGTTGAGCTCGAACGAGCGGATGTCCATGTTGCTCGAGCCGATGACGGCGACGTCGTCGTCGATCGTGAAGTGCTTGGCGTGCAGGATGTACGGCGCCTTGTACATGTAGATCTTCACGCCCGTGCGCAGCAGCGCCTCGTAGTACGACCGCTGCGCGTGGTACACGAGTGCCTGGTCGCCGATCTCGGAGACGAAGAGTTCGACGTGCACGCCGCGCTGCGTCGCCCCGCTGATCGCGATGAGCATCGCCTCGTCTGGCACGAAGTACGGGCTCGTGATGATGAGCTTCTCGCGGGCCGCGTAGAGCAGTGCGAGGAAGAGCTTGAGGTTGTTCTGGTTCGGGAACCCCGGCCCGCTCGGCACGACCTGGCAGTCGAGGTTCTGGGCCTCGCTCGGCTGGTCGAACGAGTCCTCGATGTCGCGCGTGAGCTCTTCGCCCGACTCGAGGAACCAGTCGGTGCGGAAGATCGCGTCGAGCCCCGACACGATCGGCCCCTCGACCCGCGTGACGAGCTCCTTCCACTTCAGCCCGCGACGGATGTTGCTTCGCTTGTTGTAGCTGCGGTCGATCATGTTCTGCGAGCCCATGAACGCGACGTCGCCGTCGACCACGAGGATCTTGCGGTGGTTGCGCAGGTCGGGACGCTGGTAGCGGCCCTTGAACGGCTGCACGGGCAGCATGAGCCGCCAGTCGGCGCCGAGGGCCGTGAGCCTGCGAAGCGTGCGCCGGTACCCCTTCGAGCGCAGGGATGCCACGTGGTCGAGCAGGACCCGGACCTTCACGCCGCGTTCGACGGCGTCGCCGAGCGCCGCGAAGAACGGCTCGGTCGTCCTGTCGAGCGCGAGGATGTAGAACTCGACGTGCACGTAGCGTTCGGCGCCCGCGACCGCCGCGGTCATCTGGTCGAGCGAGTCCTGGTAGCCGCCGATGAGGCTCGCGCTGTTCGAGCCGATGAGCGGCATCGAGCCGAGGTTGCGGTTCAGCTGCACGACGCCCTCGAACCACGACGGCCACATGCGCGAATCGCTGACCCGCTCGAATCCGTGCGTCGACTCGCGGATGACCTCGTCGACCTGCGCCTGCTTGTCGCGCCGGCTCTTCGGCAGCTTCGGGTTTCCGATGAGCAGGAAGAAGAGCACGCCGATGTACGGGATGAAGAAGATCGCGAGCAGCCACGCCATGCCCGCCGTCGGGCGGCGGTTGCGCGGCACGACGATGATCGCGATGACGCGGATCACGAGGTCGATCGCGAGCAGCGCGAACGTCACGATCGCCGTGACCGTCGCGGTCTGCTCCGACGTCATCGGGTCAGTCGGCGGTGCGGTCGGCGCCGCGCTCGGGGCGGCGCTCGAGCCCCAGCTTCGCGCGCTCTTCGGCCTCGATCTGGGCGTACGCGGCACGCTCGGTGCGGTCGGCGCGCAGGATCGAGCGCATCACGAACCAGAAGATGAGTCCGATGAGCACGGTCGGCGCGAGCGACCAGATCGCATTCGCCCAGAAATCATTCATAGGCCACCAGAATACGTGGTTCTGCTGGGAATCCGGATGCCGCGACCGGGCGACTGCCCCGAGGCATCCGCTCGACGTCGCCGGCGCCCGCCTGCTGGGCTGATCGACACGCGCTAGCGCGGCTCAGCCGCGGCTCAGGTGAGCAGGCCCCAAATGCCCGACCCGACCAGGTAGAGGCCGATGGCGCCGACGACGATCCAGATGCCGAGGCGCGTGTTCGACGGACGCTTGGGATCTTGCTCGGGCTCGAGTTCGCTCTTGGGGAGGTAGTCGTTCATCGCTGCTCCTGATTGGTCTCGATACGCTTCGCCACTCGACCGGCGGCCACCCGACCGACGCTCACTTGACCAGCGGGAAGAGGATCGTCTCGCGGATGCCGAGACCCGTGAGCGCCATGAGGAGTCGATCGATGCCCATGCCCATGCCGCCCGACGGCGGCATGCCGAACTCGAGGGCGCGCAGGAACTCCTCGTCGAGACGCATGGCCTCGGGGTCGCCGCCCGCGGCGAGCTTGGCCTGCTCGACGAAGCGCTCGCGCTGCACGACCGGGTCGACGAGCTCGGAATAGCCGGTGGCCAGCTCGAAGCCGCGGATGTAGAGGTCCCACTTCTCGACGACGCCCGGGATGCTGCGGTGCGCGCGCACGAGCGGCGAGGTGTCGAGCGGGAAGTCCATGACGAACGTCGGGCGCACGAGGCCGGACTTGATGTGGTGCTCCCAGAGCTCTTCGACGTACTTGCCGGGCAGCGGGTGCTCGACCTCGACGCCGACCTCGTCGGCGAGCTGCTTCAGGCGCTCGATCGGGGTCTCGGCGGTGATCTGCTCGCCGACCGCCTCGGAGAGGGTGCCGTACATCGAGATGCGGTCCCACTCGCCGCCGAGGTCGAACTCGGTGCCGTCGGCCCAGGTGACCACGTGCGAGCCGCTCGTCTCGAGCGCGGCGTCTTGGATGAGGCGCTGCGTGAGGTCGGCCATCGTGGTGTAGTCGCCGTAGGCCTCGTAGGCCTCGAGCATCGCGAACTCGGGGCTGTGCGTGGAGTCGGCGCCCTCGTTGCGGAAGTTGCGGTTGATCTCGAACACACGCTCGATGCCGCCGACGACGGCGCGCTTGAGGTACAGCTCGGGCGCGATGCGCAGGTAGAGCTCGGTGTCGAAGGCGTTCGAGTGGGTCACGAACGGGCGAGCGGATGCCCCGCCGTGCATGACCTGCAGCATGGGCGTCTCGACCTCGACGAAGCCGAGCCCCGCGAAGGTGCGGCGCAGGCTCGCGTTCGCCTTGGCGCGGTCGAGCACGTTCTTGCGCGCCTGCTCGCGGGCGATGAGGTCGAGGTAGCGGCTGCGCACCCGGGTCTCTTCGTTGAGGTCGTTGTGCAGGTTCGGCAGCGGGAGGATCGCCTTGGACGCGATCTGCCACTCGTGCACCATGATCGAGAGCTCGCCGCGGCGGCTCGTGATGACCTCGCCGGCGACGAAGACGTGGTCGCCGAGGTCGACGAGCTCCTTCCAGTCGGCGAGGGACGCCTCGCCCACCTCGGCGAGGGAGACCATCGCCTGAATGCGGCTGCCGTCGCCCGACTGCAGGGTCGCGAAGCAGAGCTTGCCGGTGTTGCGCGAGAACACGACGCGGCCGGCGAGGCCGACCTGCTCGCCGCTCGCCTCGTCGACGCCGAGGCCGACGAACCGGTCGCGCACCTGCGGAATGGTCGTGGTGATCGGCAGGCGCACCGGGTAGGCGCCGCCGCCGAGGTCGTCGGATGCCGCGATCAGGCGCTCGCGCTTGGCGAGGCGCACGGCCTTCTGCTCGGAGATCTCGGCCGCGGTGGGCTCGTCTGCGGGCTGGGCGCCGCCCGTGGGGGCGGCATCCGTCTGGGTCTCGGCCATCGTTCTCTCTCGTCGCGGGGCACGTGCCCGACCAGCCTACTCAGGCGGGGCTGGGCGGATGCTCCGCGCGTACTCCGACCAGCCGACACTCTGGCACTTTGGCACCGCTTGGCCGGCCAGCACCCCCAAACAAACCCGACACTCCGGCACCTCGGCACTCAGGCACCGCTTGGCCGGCCAGCACCCCCAAACGAACCCGACACTCCGGCACCTCGGCACTCTGGCACCGCTTGGCCGGCCAGCACCCCCAAACGAACCCGACACTTTGGCACTTTGGCACCGCATCGCGGACGTCCTCCCCCGGGGTGGCACGCGGCAAGCAGGCCACGCCGAGGGTGTCCGTCTCCGAATGCATTCGGTACTCCGGCACCCCGCTAGCGGATTCGTCGGGGAGTCTCTCATCCCGCCGCGGCCAGGCCTGCGAAGGCAGGCGAGAAGACGCCACACCCGAGACCGGCCCGAGGCCGGCGCTACGGCGCGAGCGTGACGGCGCGGTTGTCGATGAGGCGCGTCGCGCCGACCTTCGCGGCGACGAGGGCGAGCGCGGGTCCGGTCGCGTCGGCGGCGACGGGGAGGAACGTGTCGGGGTCGACGATGACGAAGTAGTCGAGCTCGACGCCGTCGTGGTCGCCGAACGCGGCGACGGCCTCGGCGAGCGCCTCGTCGACGCCCTCGTCGGCGGAATCGGCGGCCGCGGCGAGCGCCTCGGAGAGCACGAGCGCCGCCGTGCGGTCTCCCTCGTCGAGGAACCGGTTGCGGCTCGAGAGCGCGAGCCCGTCGTCTTCGCGCACGGTCGGCACCACCTCGACCTCGAGGCGAAGGTCGAGGTCGCGCACCATGCGGCGCACGAGGAACACCTGCTGGGCGTCCTTCTGCCCGAACACCACGACATCGGGCTGCGCGATCGAGAAGAGCTTCGCGACGACCGTGAGCATGCCGTCGAAATGCCCCGGCCGCGAGGCGCCCTCGTAGAGCGCTCCGACGGATCCGGCGGAGACCCGCGTGGAGCTCGGCCCACCCGGATACATCTCGGCGACGGTCGGGGCGAACACGAACTCGACGCCGAGTCCGGCGAGCGCCGCGACATCCGCCTCGAGGGTTCGGGGGTAGCGGTCGAGGTCTTCACTCGGACCGAATTGCAGGGGGTTCACGAAGATCGACACGACGACCACGTCGGCCAGTTCGCGCGCCCGCCGCACGAGCGCGAGATGGCCCTCGTGCAGTGCGCCCATGGTCGGCACGAGGGCGACGGATGCCCCCGCCCGGCGTCGCTCGTCGAGCGCGCTGCGCAGGTCGGCGATGGTGTTCACCGTGCGCACGCTCGTCGCCACGTCGCTCGTCGCCACCTCGGTCACGTGGCACCTCCCAGCGGCCGATCGTCGTCGGCCTCGTCGATCGTACTCGCCCCGTCGAGGCGCGGCCCCGGGTCGTGGCGGGCGAGCGAGTTCTCGACGGCGCTGCGCACGAGCGGCGCGAGCACCGCGCCCGGGCGCGTCACCCCGATGCCGTCGAGGAGTCCGCTCGCCTGATCGACGATCGCGCTCGAGAACGAGACGGCCGTGTCGATCGCCTCGCCGTAGGCGGCACGGTCGGCCTCGGCGACGACGAACGGCTCGCCGCCCATCTCGACGACGAGCGCCTGCCCGATGGGCAGCACCGGCCCCGGCGCGGTGACCGCGAACCAGGTTCCTGGCAGCCGGGCGAGGTCGATGCTCGTGCCCGTGAACGTCATGGCGGGGTGCACCGCGAGCGGGATGGCGCCCGCACGGCGGGCGGGGTCGAGCACGGACGTGCCGTGCCGGGCGTTCGTGTGCAGCACGAGCTGGCCCGGCTGCCAGACGCCCGCCTCGGCGAGGCCGGCGACGAGGGCCGCAAGTTCGTGCTCGGGCACGGCGAGCAGCACGAGTTCGCTGCGCTCGACGATCTGCGGAACGGTCAGCACCGGCACCGACGGCAGCATGGCCGCCGCGCGCTCGCGGCTCGCCTCTGAGACCGCGGCGATGCCCGTGAGCCCGTGCCCGGCTCCGGCGAGCGCCGAGGCGAGCACGGCCCCGACCCGACCTGCGCCGATCGTGCCGACGCCGAGACGCCCGGGCCGCTCAGTCATGCGGGGCCTCCGTCGGTCGAACGGATGCCTCGGGGCCGGCCGGGCCGGGCCCGGATGCCTCGGGGCCGGCCACCCCGTCGGACGCCGGTGCGTTCAATGCTGGCGCGTCCAACGCCGACGCCTGCGCGAGCGGCGCCGCAGCCGGCGCCCCGGCGTCCCGCGACGGCACCGCGCCCCAGTGATGGCTCTCGTCGGAGGCCGCCCAGGTCACGGCGTCGACGGCGAGCCGCTCGAACAGCTCGCGCGCCTCGGCGCTCGGGGCGACGGGGATCGCGACCTGCACGGGCCCGGCGACGGTGTGCACGCGCACGGACGACAGGTCGAGCAGGCGCCCGACCGGGCCGCGTGACAGTGCGACCGACTGCATGCGCGCGAGCGGCATGAGCACGAGCGAGCGCGTGAGCGCACCCGTGCGGAACAGCGCGACGCCGGCGTCGGCCGCCCACCCGATGCGCCGCCACGAGAACGGCCGCAGCCAGGCGGCCCGGCGAGGCGTGCCCGTGAATCCGGCGCCGGCCCCGCGACCGGTGAGGCCTGCGGCGACCAGCGGCTCGACCGCGACGGCGGCCTCGGGCAGCAGCAGGGCGAGCACGCGCCCGACGTCGGCGGCGGATCCAACGGGGAGCACGATCGTGCGCTGGTTCTGCTCGCTCGACGCGCTGACCGACTGGCCCGCGAGGTTGACCTTGATGCTCCACCAGCCGAACGGGCGCCAGAGGATCCACTGGGTCACCGAGACCGCGTGCACACGCCCCGGCGGGATCGTCTGGTTCGCCGTCGACAGCAGCCCGTAGCCGATGCGCACGCCGTCGGGCGTGCCCGCGATCGAGTACCGCAGTGACTTCGTGATGCGCGACCACAGGTAGCCGACGAGACCGATGACGGCCGGGATGAACGAGAAGATCACCCAGGTCTGCCCGTTCGCGATGCCGACCACGATGACGGCGACGAAGACGAGGATCGCGATGGTCGTTCCGCCGAGCAGCGTCGAGGCGATCACCCGCCCCACCGAGAGGTGCACGACCGATTCGGGCGGCGCGAGCGAGGGATCCAGCTCGGGTGCGAGGAACTCGTCGACCCTGCGGCCGATGACCGCCGACACCGGACCATGGGCGGATGCCGCGGCCGACGTCGTGCCCGCGGCATCGGTCGTCGTCGTGGCATCCGTCGCGATCGGGGCATCCGTCGACGCATCCGTTGCCGAGGCGCCCGGCCCGCCCTGCGTGGCCGTCTTCGATCGCTCGGCGCGCGCGCCGGAGGCCAACCGCAGGATGTCGGCGCGCAGGCCGTCGGCGAGCGCCGAGCCGAGGTAGGAGAGCTGCACGTTGCCCGACTGGCCCGCGACCGACACGTCGAGCTTCGCGGTGCCGAACAGACGCGCGAACAGGGGCCGGGCGAGGTTGACGCCCTGCACGCGGTCGAGCCGTGCCGAGCGATGCGAACGGAAGAGGATGCCGCTGCGCACCTCGACGGCCTCGTTCGTGATGCGGAACGTGTGCATGCGCCACGAGAGCCAGAACGCGACGATCACGGCGATGACGACGGCCGCGACCGCGAGCAGCGCCCAGCCGACCTGCCCGTTGACGACGATCGCGCCGACCGGGTCGTTGGCCCAGTCATTCTGCCAATCGCCGTACCCGCTGCCGAGCTCGTCGCCCATGTCGGGCACGAAGACGACGACGAACATGTCGACGATGCGCTCGCGCAGGTTCGCGATGATGAATCCGAGCACGGCGAGGAACACGAGGCCGCCGCGCAGGAGCGGGCTCGCGGGATGGAGCCGGTGCCACTCGCCGTCGGCGAGCGCGGTGACCGGCTTCGGGGCGACCGGAGCGGTCACAGGCCCGCCCGTCGGGACTCGGCCAGGGCCACGAGTTCGTCGCGCAGGCGCTCGGCGTCGTCGATGGGGAGGCCGGGCACCGAGACCGCCGTCGCGGCCGCAGCCGTGACGAACTTCAGGTCGGCGAGCCCGAGCGCCCTGGCGACCGGCCCGCGCGTGATGTCGACGAGCTGCATGCGCCCGTAGGGCACCGCGACCTGTCGCTGGAACATGATGCCGCGACGGAACAGCAGGTCGTCGTCGCGCAGGCGGTAGGCGATCGAACGCACCCGGCGCGGCTCGAACGCGATCGTGACGAGCGAGATGACGCCGATCGCGATCGCGGCCCACAGCGCCCACCACCAGTCGAGCAGGAAGTGGGCCGCCAGCAGCGCCCCGACGAAGATCACCGTGCCGACGAGCGAGCCCACCACCTCGACGATGACGTACTTCGGCGAGACCCGCCGCCATGCTTCGTCGACGGATGCCTCGACCGGCGCCTCGGGCTCGGTCGGCGTCGTGGAGACGGGCGTGTGGGAGTCGGGCGTCGGCGCCTCGGGCTCAGGCATGCGCGTGCTCTTCCTTCTCGGCATCGGGGTCGTCGGGCGGGAGCGTGCAGAAGTGCTCGGCGAGCAGGCCGCCGACGAGCAGCAGTGCCGCGCCGATGGCGGTCGCCACGGCGAGCCACACGGTCGAGGCGGGCGGCAGCACCGTGCGCGTGAGCAGGAAGGCCGTGATGCCGAGCCCGAAGCCGAGCACCACGGCCCCGCTCAGGCTGCTGGCCTTGGCGAGCACGGCGATGCGCATGGCTCGGAACGGATCGAGGTGCTTGGTCGCGTGCTGCTTGACCGCGCGGCGGATGGGCCAGGCGAGCGCCACGATGATGGCCGCGACGCCGACGAGGGTGATCGAAAGGGAGATGGGCGGCACGATGGCCTTGCCGCCCGACGACACGATGGCGAGGTCGATGAGGTAGCCGGCGGCGGCGCCCGCGATGACGGCGAACACCACGGCGCTCGGATGGGTGCGCCTCATCGGCGGGTCACCTCGTCGTGCACCTGGGCGCGGAGGTCGGCGACGCGGCCGCGGCCGGGGATCACGGCCTCGGGGTCGATGTCGAGCCAGGGCTGCAGCACGAAGGCGCGCTGCCAGGCGCGCGGGTGCGGCAGCTGCAGGCCGGTGTCGTCGATGACGAGCCCGTCGACGTCGATGAGGTCGAGGTCGAGCGTGCGATCGCCCCAGTGCGCGAGCCGCTGCCGGCCGTGCACCGCCTCGATGTCGTGCAGTTCGGCGAGCAGCTCGTGCGGCGTGTGCATGGTGGTCTCGAGCACGACGACGCCGTTGAGGTAGCCCGGCGCGTCGTGGTCGATGCCCCCGTCGGTGAGCGCGGGCGTCTCGTAGATCGGCGAGATCGCGACCAGCTCGACGCCCTCGAGCTCGGCGAGCTCGCGCAGGGCGCCGGCGATGTTCGCCTCGCGATCGCCGAGGTTCGCTCCGAACGCGATGACGGCGCGACTCATGCGCGCCCCCGCACGATCGACACCGTGACATCCGCGAAGGGCACCGTGATGGGCGCCTGCGGCTTGTGCACCGTGACGGCGACCTCGATGGCCGCCGGGAACGCGAGGGCGACCTCGGCGACCCGCTCGGCGACGGTCTCGATGAGGTCGACGGGGTCGCGCTCGACGGCCGCGACCACGGCCTCGGCGAGCTCGCCGTAGTGCACGGTCTGCGCGAGATCGTCGGCGGATGCCGCGGCGCGGAGGTCGACGACGACCGAGACGTCGATCACGAACTCTTGACCCTGCTCGCGCTCGAAGTCGAAGACGCCGTGATTGGCCTGGACCCTGAGCCCGGTCAGGGTGATGCGATCACCCGGGAGATTGCGCTGTTCAGCCACGACTTCCACTCTGCCACGCTCCGACGACGTCGAGCGCGCGGCGCGTGGCCTGCACGTCGTGCACCCGGACGCCCCAGGCGCCGGCCTGCGCCGAGAGCGCGCTGACGACCGCCGTGGGCAGGTCGCGCTCGGCCATGGCCGCGCCCTCGGGCAGCAGCGACCCGATGAACCGCTTGCGCGAGGCGCCGATGAGGATGGGGAGCCCGAGCTCGCCGAGCACGTCGAGCCGACCCAGCACCTGCCAGTTCTGCTCGCCGGTCTTGGAGAAGCCGAGGCCCGGGTCGAGGATGATGCGCTCGGGCTCCACACCGGCCGCGGTGAGCACGTCGACGCGCGCGGCGAGCTCATCGCGCACGTCGGCCGCGACGTCGGCGTACTCGGTCAGCGAGTCCATGCGGTCGGAATGCCCGCGCCAGTGCATCGCGACGTACCTCGCGCCCGTCTCGGCGACCGTCGGCACCATCGCCGCATCGGCGAGCCCGGCCGAGACGTCGTTGACGATCTCGGCGCCGGCCTCGACGGCGGCGCGGGCCGTCGCGGCACGCATGGTGTCGACGCTCACCCGGATGCCGCGCGCCGCGAGCTCGCGCACCACGGGCACGACGCGTCGCAGCTCTTCGGCCGATTCCACGCGTGCGGCGCCCGGGCGCGTGGACTCGCCGCCGACGTCGAGGATGTCGGCGCCCGCCGCGACCAGGTCGAGTCCGTGCGCGATGGCGCTCTCGGCGTCGAACCACTCGCCGCCGTCGCTGAACGAGTCGGGCGTCACGTTGATGACGCCCATGACGAGCGTCGACCGGGCGACACTCATGCCGGGCCGTTCGTGTCGGAGGTTGCGGGGGCGCCTGCCCCGGGGTCGGATGCCCCGGCGCCGGTGGCCCCCGCGGCGGGGGCGGTCGCCGCACGGCCGCCGATGAGCGCGATGATCTCCGCCCGCGCCGCGGGCTCGGACAGGGCGCCGCGGCCCACGATCGTGATGGTCGAGCTGCGCTCCTGCCTCGAGCCGCGCGTGGTCACGCAGCGGTGCTGCGCGTCGAGCACGACGAGCACGCCCTTGGGGTCGAGCCCCGCCTCGAGCGCGTCGGCGATCTCTTCGGCTAGGCGCTCCTGCAGCTGCGGACGGGCGGCGAGCGTGTCGACCACGGCCGGGATGCGCCCGAGCCCCACGACCCGGTCGCCGGGGAGGTAGGCGACGTGGGCGGTGCCGACGAACGGCAGCAGGTGATGCTCGCACACCGAACGGAACGCGAGGTCGCGCAGCACCACGGCGTCGGATGTCGCGGGCACGCCGGCCTCGGACGCCCCGATCGGCACCGCGTCGGCCAGGTGGCTCAGCGGGTCGACGGCGAGGCCCCCGAAGAAGTCGGCGTAGGCCTCGGCCACGCGCTGCGGGGTGCGCCGCAGCCCCGCGCGCTCGGGATCCTCACCGATCGCGAGGAGGATCTCGTGCACGGCGCGTTCGATGCGTTCGGTGTCGACACCGGCCATGGCGGGCCCTCTCAGGTCGGCGGTGGGGCGCCGGCGGCGGGTTACGCCGTCGCCGGGCGCGGGTTCTGTCGGGGTGCTCGCTTCGCCGCGGGCTCCTCGACCGGCTCGTCGCTCGAGTCGATGCCGCCGTCGACCGCTCCGGGATCGATCGGCATCTTGTCGGCGGGGAACGAGATCGGCGGGATGTCGGAGACGGGCCGCTTGTCGCTCGAGAGCCACAGCGGGCGCTCGGGCAGCTTCTTCACGTCGGTGAAGATCTCGGCGATCTGGTGGTGGTCCAGCGTCTCGTGCTCGAGGAGCTCGGCCGCGAGGCGGTCGAGGATGTCGCGGTTGTCGTTGAGCACCTGCCAGGCCTCGTCGTGCGCCTGCTCGATGAGCGTGCGCACCTCGCCGTCGACGCGCATCGCGATCTCTTCGGAGTAGTCGCGCTGGTGGCCCATGTCACGACCGAGGAAGACCTCGCCCTGCGCCTGGCCGAGCTTGACCGCGCCGACCGTGGCGCTCATGCCGTATTCGGTGACCATCTTTCGCGCCGTCGACGTGGCCTTCTCGATGTCGTTCGAGGCGCCGGTCGAGGGGTCGTGGAACACGATCTCTTCGGCCACGCGGCCGCCCATGGCGTAGGTGAGCTGGTCGAGCAGCTCGTTGCGGCTGATCGAGTACTTGTCTTCGAGCGGCATGACCATCGTGTAGCCGAGTGCCCGGCCGCGCGGGAGGATCGTGATCTTCGTGACGGGGTCGGTGTAGTTCATCGCCGCCGCCGCGAGTGCGTGTCCGCCCTCGTGGTAGGCCGTGATGAGCTTCTCCTTGTCTTTCATGACGCGGCTGCGACGCTGCGGACCGGCGATGACGCGGTCGACCGCCTCGTCGAGGGCGCGGTTGTCGATGAGCTGGGCATTGCTGCGCGCGGTCAGCAGCGCGGCCTCGTTGAGCACGTTCGCCAGGTCGGCGCCGGTGAAGCCGGGCGTCTTGCGGGCGAGCACCTCGAGGTCGACGCCGTTGGCGAGCGGCTTGCCCTTGGCGTGCACCTCGAGGATGCGCTGGCGGCCCTTGAGGTCGGGCGCGTCGACGCCGATCTGGCGGTCGAAGCGACCGGGTCGCAGCAGTGCGGGGTCGAGGATGTCGGGGCGGTTGGTCGCCGCGATGAGGATGACGTTCGTCTTGGGGTCGAAGCCGTCCATCTCGACGAGGAGCTGGTTCAGCGTCTGCTCGCGCTCGTCGTGGCCGCCGCCCATGCCGGCACCGCGGTGGCGGCCGACGGCGTCGATCTCGTCGATGAAGATGATGGCGGGCGCGTTCTGCTTGGCCTGGTCGAACAGGTCGCGCACGCGGGATGCGCCGACGCCGACGAACATCTCGACGAAGTCGGAACCCGAGATCGAGTAGAACGGCACGCCGGCCTCACCCGCGACGGCGCGGGCGAGCAGGGTCTTGCCGGTGCCGGGAGGGCCGTAGAGCAGCACGCCCTTGGGGATGCGCGCGCCGACCGCCTGGAACTTCGCGGGCTCCTTGAGGAAGTCCTTGATCTCTTCGAGCTCTTCGATCGCCTCGTTGGATCCGGCGACGTCGTCGAAGGTGACCTTGGGGCTCTCCTTCGTGACGAGCTTCGCCTTGGACTTGCCGAACTGCATGACCTTGTTGCCGCCGCCCTGCATGCCAGAGAGCATGATCCAGAAGAAGAGGCCGATGAGCACGAGCGGCAGGAGGATGCCGAGCATCGAGAGGAACCAGTTGGGCTGGGGCACCTCGTCGTTGTAGCCGTTCTTCGGGTTCGCCTCGTCGACCGCGGCGACCACGTCGGCGCCGCGGGGCGTCACGTAGTAGAACTGCACCTGCTCGCCGAACTCCTCGTCGGCCTTGGTGAGGGTGAGGTCGACGCGGTTCTCGCCGTCGACGATCTTCGCCTCGGACACCTTGCCGTCCTGCAGGAACTCGAGACCCTGCTGCGTCGACACCTCCTTGAAACCGGAGGCGGTGATCAGGCTCGATCCGATCCAGACGGCGACGATCGCCAGCAGGATGTAGATGATCGGCCCGCGCAGGATCTTCTTCATGTTCATGGTGTTGACAGGCTACCCCGCGCCCGCCGACCGTCAGCCGAATGTTCGCTGTGGGCCGACGACCGCGCCCGCCGGAGGCCAGGCGCCCAGGTCGGACGCCCGGGCTCAGGAGTAGACGTGCGGTGCGAGGATCGCGACGTCGCGGAGGTTGCGGTAGCGCTCGGCGAAGTCGAGGCCGTAGCCGACGACGAACTGGTTCGGGATGTCGAACCCGAGGTACTTGACCTCGACGTCGACCTTCGCGGCGTCGGGCTTGCGCAGCAGCGCGCAGATCTCGACGGATGCCGCGCCGCGGGACTCGAGGTTCTCGAGCAGCCACGACAGGGTGAGGCCGGAGTCGATGATGTCTTCGGCGATGAGCACGTGCCGACCGGTGAGGTCGGTGTCGAGGTCCTTCAGGATCTTCACGACGCCAGAGGACTTCGTGCCGGCGCCGTAGCTCGAGACGGCCATCCAGTCCATGCTGATGTGCGAGCGGAGTTCGCGTGCGAGGTCGGCCATGACCATGACGGCGCCCTTCAGCACGCCGACGAGCAGCAGGTCCTTCCCGTCGTAGTCGGCCTCGATGCGACGCGCGAGTTCGGCGAGCTTCGCGTGGATCTCGGCCTCGGTGACGAGCACTTCGGTGAGGTCGGCTTCGATCTCGTTCGCGTACATGGCTGCTCCTCCTGTGGGTGCGATCGGGGCACGTCGGCCGTGGGTGCGCGGCGAACGGATGCCACGAGCCTAATCGCCTCCGCCGGTCGAGCCGCGAGCGAAGCGAGCGCATCGAGACCCGCAGCTGCCCGTCAGTGGTCGTGCGGCAGCACCTCGGTCGATCCCGTCGTGGAGAACACGACGTGCCGCCCGGACCGCGTGACCCGCACCCCGTCGGGCAGCTCGAGCGGGCCCTGGCCGTGCCAGTCGGTCACGAGGCGCGCGACCTCGAGCGTCTGCACGCGCGACAGCGAGACGCCGAACTCGCTGCCCACGACATGCCGGATGATGCGTTGCCGCAGCGCCGCCGGGTTCGCCGCGAGCGCGCCGACCGAGATCGCGATGCCCGCCTCGGCCGGCTCGCAGATCTCCTCGATGAACTCCTCGATCTGCGCCTCGAACGCGTCGTCGTCTTCGCGCAGCTGCTCGGCCGTGCGCACGAGCGCCTCGGCGATGCCCGGACCGAGCTCGGCCTCGAGCACCGGGAGCACCCGCTCGCGCACGCGCACGCGCGCATAGGAGGGGTCGGCGTTGTGCGGGTCGTCCCACGGCTCCAGTCCGGCATCGAGGCAGGCCTGCCTGGTCGTGGCGCGACGGATGCCGAGCAGCGGCCGCGCGTAGCGCCCCGAGCGCGCCGGCATGCCCGAGAGGCTCGCCGCCCCCGAGCCGCGGGCGAGCCCGAGCAGCACCGTCTCGGCCTGATCGTCGAGCGTGTGCCCGAGCAGCACGCACGAGGCATCCGTCGCCCGCGCAGCCTCGTCGAGCGCGGCGTACCTGGCCTGCCGAGCGGATGCCTCGGGGCCGCCCTCGCCCGCGACCTCGACGCGGCGCACCAGCACGGGGTCGAGCCCGAGCCCGCGCGCCTGGGCGGCCGCGCGCTCGGCGACCTCGGCCGAGCCGGCCTGCAGGCCGTGGTCGACGATCACGGCGCCGGCGCGCAGCCCCGCCCTCGGCGCCTCGAACGCCGTGGCCGCGGCGAGCGCGAGCGAATCCCCTCCGCCCGACAGCGCCACGAGCACGAGCGGCGCGACGTCGCCGGATGGGGCGGGCAGCACCGCCCGCACGGCTCGGCGCACGTCGGCGATCGCCGGGGTCAACCGCGGGCGACGGGCTCCGGATGCCTCGGCGCCGACGGCGCCCGAAGGCTCGGTCGCGGCATCCGTCGACTCGTCGGGTTCGGTTGCAGAGGGCATCAAGTAACCTTATTCCGCCGATCGCGACAGGGCAGAGGCCCGTGCCGGCGCACGCTTCAGACCGTGCTTCCACAACCAAGGAGAACCCACATGGGCGAGTACGCCGCCGTCATCGAGATCCCCAAGGGGAGCCGCAACAAGTTCGAGGTCGACCACGAGACGGGCCGGGTGTTCCTCGACCGCGTGCTCTACACGACCTTCGTGTACCCGACCGACTACGGCTACTTCGAGAACACCCTCGGCCTCGACGGCGACCCCGTCGACGTGCTCGTGCTGCTCGACTACCCGCTCTACCCGGGCGTGGGCGTCAAGGTGCGCCCGGTCGGCGTCTTCAACATGACCGACGACGGCGGCAGCGATGCCAAGGTCATCGCGGTGCCCGCGGGCGACCCCCGCTGGAACCACATCCAAGACGTCGACTCGATCCCCGAGTTCACGCGCAAGGAGATCGAGCACTTCTTCGAGCACTACAAGGACCTCGAGCCCGGCAAGTGGGTCAAGACCGAGGGCTGGGGCGACGCCGCAGAGGCCGAGGCGATCATCCAGGCCGGCATCGAGGCGTTCCCGGGTCACTGATCGGGGCATGAACCGAGCGGATGCCGCGGGCATCCGCTTCTGCCGAAGGGGCGGGCCGTGCGGCTCGCCCCTTTCGCGTGCCCGCCGGTCGAGCAGGCGCGCCAGCGCCGTATCGACACCCGCGAACGTCAGCGCGGGGTCTCGATACGCGTCGCCACTCGACCGACGGCTCAGCCGGCGGGCCGGGCGGCCGCCGCGGGCGAACCCCAGATGAAGTAGTCGCGCACGGGCACGCCCTCGCGCGGCGCCTCGAGGATGCGCCCGCCGCCGAGGTAGAGGGCCACGTGGTAGTAGTCGCCGCCACCGCCCCAGAAGAGCAGGTCGCCGCGCTGGATCTGCGAGAGCGGCACCGCCTTGCCGCGCGCGGCGAGCGTGTAGTACTGGTTCGTCGCCGAATGGGTGCCGATGCCGATGCCCGCGTAGCCGTAGGCCGCCTGCGTCAGGCCCGAGCAGTCCCAGACGTCGGGGCCGGCGCCGCCGAGCACGTAGGGCTCGCCGAGCTGCTGGCTCGCGAACCAGATCGCGGCCTCCACGGCGCCCGCGTTCGGCGGTGCGGGGGCGGGCGGGGGCGCGGGCGTGCCGCCGCCTCCGCCGCCACCGCCGTCGCCTCCGCCCGAGCCGCCGGAGTCAGACCCGCCGCCGCCATTGCTCTCGTTCTCGGCGGCCGCCGCGGCCTCCGCTGCCGCGGCAGCCGCTGCCGCCTCGGCTGCCGCACGCGCCGCGGCCGCCGCCTCGGCGGCCTCGCGGGCCTGCCCCTCTGCACGTTCGCGCTCGAGCTTCGCCGTCGTGCCCTGCAGGCTCGCGAGCTGCGCGTAGAGCTCCTCCGACCGCTGCTGCTGGGTCGCCACAGCCGCGTTCGCGGCGGCGGCGGCCGTGGCGGCCTCGTCGGCACGGGTCTGGGCGAGCGCCGCGAGACGATCACGTTCGGCTGCGGCATCCGCCGCCTGCTCGCGCAGCGACTCGGCCGTGTTGCGGTCGGCCGTCGCCTGCTCGTAGACCTCGTTCGCCTGCGCGCCGAGGCGGTCGGCCATGCCGAGCTGCTGCAGCAGCCCGGTCGCCTTCTCGCCCGAGAAGACGAGCTCGGCCGAGAGGTCGTTGCCCGCCGTCTTCGCGAGGTGCGCGGCGAGCAGTCCCGCGCGCATCTTCGAGATCTCGGCGACCGCATCCGCTTCGTCGGCCTGCTTGCCGAGGCGCTGCTCGCGCTCGGCGGCCTTGTCGCGTTCGTCGACGGCGACCCGCCAGGCCTCATCGGCGCGCATGGAGGCCTCGGCCGCGGCATCCGCTGCCGTCTGGAGCCCCGCGAGCAGTTGGCCGACCCGATCGATCTCGGCCTGCTTGGTCTGCTCGTTCTGCTTGGCCTGTTCGATGTCGCTCCACGACGGGTAGTCGGGATCGGCCATGGCCGGCCCGCCCGCCGCGACGACGGATGCCGTGACCGCGCCGATCGCGACCGTGGAGAACACGGTCGCGGGCTTCACGCGCGACAGCGGCCTGGTGCGATTGTCAACCAAGGTTCACTCCCCGTTCCGCCATGAAGGGGATCGGATCGATGCGTCCACCCCCGATGAAGACCTCGAAATGCAGGTGGCAGCCCGTGGAGGCGCCGGTCGTGCCGCTCGCGGCGATGTTCTGGCCCGCCTCGACCCACTGGCCGGTGCCGACGAACGTGCCGCCGTCGCGGATGTGCGCGTAGCCCGTCCAGACACCGCCGCCGTGGTCGATCTGCACGTAGTTGCCGTAGGTGCCCGACCAGCCGGCGTAGCGCACGACGCCGCTGTTCGCCGCGAAGATCGGGGCGTCGCAACCGGTGCCGAGGTCGACCGCGTAGTGGAAGCTGTTCGAGCAGCCGCCCGAGGTGCAGATCGACGCGCGCGGGCCGAAATCACCCGTGATGTAGCCCCAGGCGGGCAGCGCCCAGCCCGAGCTCGCGATCGTTCCGGGAGAGCCCTGGCTCAGCGCCTCTTGACGGCGGCGCTCCTCCTCCTTGCGGCGGCGCTCCTCCTCTTCCTTGCGCTTGCGCTCGCCCTCCTCGTAGGCCGCGGTCGTCTTGGCCTCGGTGTCCTTGAGGAACTTCAGCTGCTGGTCGAGCTCGATCTTCTTCGCCTGCGACTCGGCGAGCGCCGCCTCCGCGGCCGCTTGCGCCTCCTGCGCCGCGACGAGCGCCTCCTCGGCCGCGATGCGGAGCCGTTCGCGTTCGCCCCTGGCGACCTCGGCCTGGCCCGCGAGCGCGGTCGCCGCATTGGCCTTCTGGCTGGCCTCGTCGTAGATGGCCGAGGTGCGCTCGACCATCTTCTCCATGTTGCCGAGCTTGCCGAGCAGCGCCTCGGTCGACGCCGTATCGCCCGCGTCGAGGAACAGGTTGACGCCGACGTCGGCCGTGCCAGAGCGGTAGAGCTGCGCGGCAACCTGCCCGGCGTTCTCTTCGGCGGCCGTGGCCTCGGCGGCGGCGGCATCGGCCTGCGCCTGGATCTGGTCCGCACGCAGCACGGCGTCGTCGTACTCCTGCTGCGCGACCATGAGCTCGTCGGTGCGCCGCTCGGCCTCGGCGCGCGTCGCGGCCACGTTGTCCTCGAGCTGCGCGATGAGCCCCGTGATCTCTTTCACGGCCGCCGCGCCGGCCTCGGTGTTGGCCTTGGCCGCCTGCAGCTCGTCCCACGTCGGATAGTCGGCCGCCCAGGCCGCCTGCGGCGCACTGCCGGTCTGCACGACCCCGAACAGCGCGACGGCGACCACCGCCAGCGACGCGATGACGCGTCGGGTCCTGGCGGGCGATGTGCGCGTGGTGGTGCGTGTCATGAGTCCTCGTGCAGGCGTGCTCGGCCCGGTGCTCCTCGATCTTCCATGCAGGGTGGCAGGCTCACCCTAGGCGCGGGTTCGGGCGCCATTCCGGCAATTCCGGGGCGTGTGGCGGATGCCGCGACCGGGCGTTCGTGGCGCGCGGCCGGGTTGTTCGTGGCGCGCGGCGTGCGTGCTGCGGGGTCATTCGGTGCGTGTTCGGGGCGTGTTCGGGGCTCGTTCCGCGCTCGTTTTGCCAATGCGCCGATTGGCACGTATGCTTGCTTCTCGGCGGTCATGCCCCAGGCAAGACCTCCGGCCCCATCGTTTAGTGGCCTAGGACACCGCCCTTTCACGGCGGCAGCACGGGTTCGAATCCCGTTGGGGTCACTCCACGAAGGTCAAGTACAATTCATAACTGAAGAACACCTCGGGTGCGCAAGCTCCCAATCGAGGCCCTGTAGCGCAGTTGGTTAGCGTGCCGCCCTGTCACGGCGGAGGTCGCGGGTTCAAGTCCCGTCAGGGTCGCTCAGGCGACAAGCCCTTTCCCTTACGAGAGAAGGGGCTTTCTCCTTATTCGAGGCCGAGTTCGATGCGAATCGAGCGGATGCCTCGAGGCTCTGTAGCTCAGTTGGTAGAGCGTTCGACTGAAAATCGAAAGGTCACCGGATCGATGCCGGTCGGAGCCACCATCAAAACCCCCGGGTAACCGGGGGTTTTCTTGTTTCAGCGGGCGATTCCGCCGGGGCGCTCGCGAGGCTGTGCCATTAATGTGCCATTAAGGTCGGCAGGGGCCTGCCGTCTGGTTCGTTTCGGTGGTTCGGCGGCCGCGCTCTTGAGCGCGTCGTTCAGGGCCGCGCCGGCGCGAAGGGCGACACCCTCTCGGGCACGCGAGTAGCGCTCGGTCACCTGCAGACTCGAGTGCCCGAGCGTCGCCTGCACGTCGGGGGCGCTGGCGCCGGCATCGAACAGAATGGTCGCGAACGTGTGCCGAAGGTCGTGGATGCGCAGGTCGGGTCGGCCGATCGCCTCGCGCAGCGTTTCCCAGTCGGCCCCGCGGCGCGCGTTGTGATTCGTGAGCCGTCCGCCGTCGGGTCCGGCGAACAGAAGGTCGCTTGATTGCTTGCCACGGGCGGCAGCTTCGGCGTACGGACGGAGCGCGTCGATCAGCGGGACGTCGCGGGACTTGTGGCTCTTCGGCGACTGCTCGATCAGCTCGCCGCGCTGGCCAGGGCTCAGCGATCGACTGACGCGGATGATGCCACGCTTGAAGTCGACGTCGCCGACGCGCAGCGCCGTCGCCTCCCCCGCCCGCATGCCCGTGTAGACGAGCGCCGCGAGGTAGCCGCGGTAGGCGCCTTCAGGAACGAGATCGAGCAGCGTCTGAATCTGGTCGAGCGTGAGCGCCCGCGAGACCGGCGAGATCGAGTCGCGCATGCTCGGTCGCTTGACCTCGCGGGCCGGATTGTAGTCGATGAAACGCGAGCGACGGGCACCGTCGAGCAAGCGCGAGAGCACCGCGAGCGCGTCGTTCTTCGCGGATGCGCCGCCCGACCACCCCACCATCGCCGACTCGATCATCGGCGAGGTGATGTCTTCAAGCCGGTGCCGGCCGAGGCTCGGCTTCACCCGGAGCCGCCAGGCGACGCCGTAGCTGCGCCCGGTCGCCGGGCGGATGGACGACGCGATCGCCGGCCAGTACTTCTCGTGCCATTGCTCGAGGGTCATCGACCCGTTCGGGTTGCGGCCGGCGACGGCCTTTGCGAGCTCGCGCTTGGCCTCGGCGAGGGTGAGGAACGTGCGCGACCGTTCGGCCGCTCCCCCGTCGACGCTCGGGCCGACGACGCGGATCTGGTACCGCTGCCGGTCGGCGCGCCAGCGGATGCCCTCGGGAAGCGGCCGACCCGTGCGCGGATCAACGCGGCTCGGGGTATCGCGGTTGGGCCGACCGGCCATCAGTGCTCCGTGCCGCCCCGGGCGAGCAGGTCGTCGATCGTGTCGGCGCTCCAGAGCAGGTGCTTGCCCATACGGGCGTCGGGCTCGGGGATGAGTCCGTCGTGGCGCAGCTTGTCGAAGCTCGAGACCGGGATACGGCATCGCTCCGCCGCTTCGACTCGGCTCAGATATTCGGCCCTCAGCGCGACGTCGACCATGATGCACCCCTTCGGCTGATCAGCGCAGTGTTGGCATCTCGTGCATGCCAGCGTAAGCGCGGCTATTTGCAAGTATCTGAGAATAACACTGCTACGCGTGTTTCGGCAAGTACCTGAGTTGAGTGGTTAGACTCGACCCATGCCCGCCTCGACACCCCGCCCTGGTGACCAGTCCTACGACGGCCCGCTTGTCGCCGACGACTTGCCCGAAGGCTGGTACCTGCCCAGCCGGTTCCCCGGCGAGCGCGACGACGACGCGAGCGAGCAGATCGATGCCGTTCTCGGCTACGACGACTACGGCGCGCCGGCGGACTCCGACCAGAACGAGACCACCGGCGGTCGCTGGCGGTACCTCGAGCATGAGGCCACGCACACCCGCGTGATGATCCGGCTGCAGCGCCAGCTCTTCGCCGTGCCCGAGGAGATCCGCATCACCGGCGTGATCTACCTCCCCTGGCGCCCGGGCGACCCGATCACGAGCCAGCTCCTGCGCGAGCTGCCGACGGCTCGCATCGAGGCCGCGATCAACAAGCGCCTCTTCGCGATGAAGCGCACCGAGACGATCACGGGCGGCAAGATCGTGCTGCCGTCAGGCCGGAAGGTCAGCGAACGGGATCTGCTCAAGCCTCTCGGCGACCCGAAGAAGAACTCGGACTTCTACGAGATGGTCGCCTTGCAACACGGCCGGCTTACGCAGCAGGGCGACGCGAACCCGAGCTCGACGATGGCGCAGGTCAACGGGGTGGCCCTCTCCACCGCTCAGGGTTGGATCACGAAGGCCCGCGACCGCGGGCTTCTGCCGCCCGGCAGGCGGGGCCGCGCGGGATGACATCCGGCGAACTGGGTGTGAGGTGGCAATTTGGACAGTGACGCGGAAGGGGTGGTCCGCATTGCGAGTGCTGCCCTCGAGCGCGTTCCTCGAATTAGGCCATGCCTTCGAAAGTGATCGGACGGGCATGCGCCGTTAGCGGCCGGGCTGCAGACGGCGGGCGGCCAGGGCGGGTGTTCGAGGTCAAGACATCCCTTTGAGGATCGACTTTACGAGCGCGTCTGCGTCGGCCGCGAATGAGGAGTCGGCCATGCAAAGTCGGACGAGCACATCACACGTCGCCGAATAGCTCGAGAATCCTTTCGCGACTTCGACGAACCAATCGTGGTGTTCGGAACCAGCTGCGGCGCTGATCGCCAGTCGGAAGTGAACGGGGTCCGCAACGCCGAGGGGGGTAAGTTGATCATCGCTCAACCCGGAGATTGCGGCGGTTGCGACGCTCTTCAGGATCGCGTCAGGCGCGACATCACCCGGCAAGTAGGTTCGCGTGTCAGACTTTGCGCGCTTGCCGCGATTCAGCTGGCGCTGATCCCCGTCAAGGACGACCTGCATGTTAAGCCGACGTCGGCGCGTATGCCCGTCAATGAACTCGCGCTGTACTTGGGCGAGGGCAGATTCGCCGTTCTGAGCATGGAAGATCTCAACTCCTTCGAGCAAAACCGGATCGCTATGCCGAATGATCGACTCTGTGAGCGCTGCCGCGACCGCGTCCTCGGTTAGAAGTGCGAGTGTGGGTCGCATTGGCGCGCCAAGCGAGTGGGCTGCTTTGAGCGACCCCATCGGCCCATAGGCGACAGGATTCGGGAGCGACTCGAGCACCGTCACCCGCGACGCGGGCAGCCCCAGATACATATCCGGGGAGTGTGTGGTTAGGACGAAGTGAAGTCCTTGCTCCGAGCTGAGAAACGCGAGGGTCTCCTTCAGCCGAGCTTGGGAGAACGACGCAAGCCACGCTTCCGGCTCATCAATAATGACTATGGTGTCGTTCTCGACTCGCGCCAGCCTCCAGAGCAAGTACATCGCCGAAAGCTCACCCCGCCCAGCACTCAGAATGTCGTAGGCGGCACCCATCGCGCTGATCTGAAACCAAGGGACAACGCTATCTTCGTCTGGTCCCTCGACTTCGTACACATCGATGCGGTCATAGTCGCGGCGCAGGATCCTCGATGCGTGGTCGAGCCAGACTTCATCGAATGGTGCGGGGTCGGTTCCTTCAAGAAGATCACGAGCGTTGGCATCGTCCTCGAAGTGATTGCGAATGCGTTGCGACTCCTCCGCCGGGTCGATGAATACGAGGCGCGGCGCTTCGCCTTCGCTGACGGAGACCGCTATCGGTTCTTCACCAGCTCTCCGCTCGAGAGCGACGGTCCACGCCACGCCCAACGTGAAGCCCTTCGCCTCGACGTGCAGAAGCCGTTCCGGCCATACGGCTTTCTGAACGTCTTCAAGTGTCTGTAGCCCCCGGAGCAATGTGGTCTTCCCCGCGCCATTGCCGCCAGTCACGACCCCAACGCCCGGCGCCACAGCAACGTCGAGTTGAGCTACTCGGGCTCCTGGGAGCGCTAGGCGCAGACTGACGCTACCGAGGAAGGTCGAATAAGAACGCGCACCAACCCGCTCCACAGCCGCGGCGAGTTGAGCGTGCCTCAAACCCATCCGAGATCACCCCAGTTCGATTCGCTAGCGAAAGCGAGCAAGGTGTCTTCGGTATTGCCCTCATCGGCAACCAACTCCCAGGCCTGCTGTGCAAATCGGAATTTAGGATCAGCCCCGCTTTCGGTGCCGTTCCGAGTGAAAAACATCCATGCGATCAGGTCACGAAGTACGACGGACGACACATCAGCCACGCGTGCGGTGCTCCGGTCCTGAAAAAGTGCGATGGCTCGCTGGTCGGGCGTCCGTTCTCCCGACGATCGCTGCCAGCGCGCCGACTCCAAGTGGCGAATAGTTTCGGCGAGTCTTGGCGCGTACTTATCTGTCCCGCCTGCGAGCGCCAACTGTGCCCCGAAACAAAGCCACGTGTGGAGGGTTGCCTTGTTCGGACGAAGGGAACTATCGGGAAATACATCAGGACTGAGCGTGGAGAGGACTACGCTAAGGGATTCGCGAAGGACATCGACGTCTTCATCCGCGAAGGGATTGCCGACGCGATACCGGGCGGTGACGAGCGACGCAGTAACTTTCGCTTCCAGGCTTCTCGCCTCGATCGTTACCAGGACACGCGCGAGCATGTCGTCATACGCCATGCGGGCGTTAGAGAAGCCAACACGATCAGTCAGGAGGCCTGCGCGAGTCGCCCAATCTGCTAGTTCGCGAACCTGATTGCGCGCATCCCCGACAAACGCGTTTCGCTTCTCGGCTTCGGTCAGGCTAGTCGGTTGGTTCAGTCGGAAGAAGAGTTCGTGTGGTTCGTCTGGCGCATAGTCGACCAGTTCGAAGACGCGGATCGTAAACTTGCGGAACTGTCGGGCTACGCCTTCCGGCAGTTGAGCGTAGCGAAGGCCATTCAACTCCTGGATCCGTGGATCCAGTGGTTCGAACTTACCGTCCACTGCGAAGTGCCCACGAACGAAATCGCGAATGGCAGTCAAGCGCTGTTGGCCGTCGAGCACATCACTCCTACCGTCCTCGCCGACAACAAGATGAACGGGAGGAACGTGCCATCCCCGGAGGATGGAGTCCACCAGCCGCCGCTTTTTCTGAAGGGTCCAGACTTCTCCGCGTTGGAAGTCAGGTTGCAGGTCGTAGTCACCATCTTCAATTCGGCGAACTATCGTCTCGATATCCGGGTCCTGGGACAAGAATCGCAAACCTGCTCCTATGTGACTGCGAAGGGGACGTTGCCGCGAGCATATCGGTGACGGGTCTCTACCAATCGGAAGCTTCGAGAACTCGAGACTGCGCGGTCGGCGGCTGGCTGTTGACGACTTGAGGCTGCCAGCCAGACCACCCCACTGAAATCGCGAGGAATGGCGGACCGTCCGAAAGTCCGCAAGAGCGACGCGACGACACGGTCGTCGCTGGAACGGCGTGCACAGAACTACTGGATGACGACGCCCCCGATGTGGCGACGGCCCTGAGAACTGGGTTACGAGTGACTCGACCGCTCTTCGAATAGTTCGATGGCCGCCGCGAAGGTATCGAGTGCTGTGCGGGTCAGAGCGCTCACCATGGCCCAGCTCGACGTTGAGCTATGGACCCGCGGGTCCTCGACGCGGATCACTCGGTGTTGGAGGCTCATTTGTGCTATCTCGGAGTTGCCGTGTGCAAGGCCGCTGCAGAGCCGCCACGCGAGCAGGGGGGTCGGAGACATCGACGCGAGGCGACGACCGACCTCTGTGAGCATGTCTGTGTGGGAGAGCCGGCGCGTGTTCAGCGAAGACTGCCGCAAGCTTTTTACCTCCCGGCGGAGGTTGTCAAGGTACTCGCGACGCTCGTGGTCCCAACTCGAGTCAGCGAAACCAGTGAGAGTCGCAAACTCTGCGGCGTCACGTTGGTTCCACCACGCCAGGCGCAAGGCGCGAAGGACTCGCCGATCGCTTACTTCCGGCTGCAGCAACCAGCAAGCCGTTGCGGACGTCTCGATGCCGGCCCGAATGAGGACATAGCCGGCATAGTCGGGTAGACCGTAGTTCTCGACCAGCTGGTCGAGGGCCCGGAGGTGCTCGGCTGCTAGCTGGAGCTGCCACCCGACTTGGCGCGATAATGGACTGTATTCGGTACGCGCGTCTTCCCGTTCGAGGAGCCCGCCTGGCCTGAGGGGAACGCCAAGCGCTTCCCTCTTCATGGCGCGAATGCGAGGTCGAAGTCGCTCGTACTGTTCGCGACCAAAACGTTCGAGGTCCGCGTTCACTATTGCTTCCGACATGCGTCGTGTCTATCAGGCCGCACCTTCGAATCCATCGCGCCGGATGTGCGAACGGTGGCGGGCGCCCGCAAATGTATCGTGCTGCTACTGCCTCAGTGAGAGCGCGGACCAGATCGTGACTAGCCGAACGAAGTAACGCTCGAGGGATCGATCTATCTGACAGCGGCGTAGGAGGAGCGGTCAGCTTCGGGGTTCAATTTGACGAGGGCGCGCTCCGCCGCGATGTCGCGTCATTCGTGCGGCCACACGTTCTGCCAGGGTTGCGCGGGCTATCCACAAACGTGCGGCACCCGGGGGTGAGTGTGCGAGGTTTACGGCAACGGCACGCGTGTCAGACGAACAGCTGGGCGACGAGTCCGCTCGCGGCCGCGCCGGCACCTGACGCCGCGGCGGACGTCAATACCCCCCGGATAGTGGGTAGAAGTTTCTTGATGACGCTCGGGTTCGGATCGGACTTTGCGCTTTCTTCAACCACGAGAGTGGCTGCCTCGCGCGCAGCCTCCACCTCGTCCGAATCGACGCCCTCTGTTTGCTCGATGAGAGCCAGAGCACGACCGACGGCGTCGGCCAGCGACTCGTAGCCCGCGCTCACAGGAACCTGCTGAGTGATGCTGCTGCCTTCAAGTGCGACATTGACGTTACTGCCGTTGATGACGATGACGTGTCCGTTGCCAGTGCCGCGACTGGACGCCGCACGCATGGGCCGCGAGTCCTCATACTGCACCTTCAGATGTCCCATGAATGACGACATCTGGCCACCTGCCTCAATCGCGTCTACTCTGACCGCGTGCACACGTCGCCGGCCTCCGCGTGGGTCATCCCATTCGAGCTCATCGCCCTCATAGATGGGCGTGTCGATGTTGAAGTCGGCCGTCTTGCCTTGCACGAGCCCCTCGAAAACCTGAATCTCCCGTTCCGGCTTCTCGGGCCCGGGCGTCACTGTGACCTGCTTAGTTCCGAAAGTGCGACCGAATTGCTGAATGAACGTCATCCCGGATTCCTCATTTCGTCGCGGCAGTGGCATGTGATCACCATAGCGAGCCGTAAAGAAGGGCCGATCCGAGGACAACGATGACGATAAGGCTGAGCGGAGAACCGGTTCACCCCTCCGTGGTTCGCAGGTGGATACGCAGTAGTCACCTTTCCCACACCAGAATCTGAATGGACGTATGCTACCGTAGGTAGTTGCAAGAACCTGAGCTAGCTCGGAGGAAGGCAATGAAGGGTGGCGTGATCCTGTTCCGGGGTACCGGGGCAGACGCGCGCCGATACCTCGAGTCAGATCGGTCGCGCGCTGACGAGTACTACCTTGAGGGCGGGACATCCCTCGCCGAGTTCTCGGTTGTCGGCAGCGAGGGCGAGGTGATCGGCGAAGGCGCGCTCACTCCAGACCAATACGCGAACTGGGTGAACTGGATCAACCCACTCACCAGCGAGTCGATGGGCAAGCCCCGACTGCCGGGCGACGGCCGGCAAGGATCGCCGCGATTCGCGGAGATGGTCGTGAATGCGCCGAAGTCCCTGTCGATTGCCGCAGCGTTGCACCCCGAGGTATCCGCTGCTCTCGATGCTGCGCAGCGCGACGCGGTCGCCGCGGTTCGCGCTTGGCTCGGCGAGCACTCGGTCACGAGGGTCGGCCCGCGCGGGCGGCAGCGGGTCGTACCCGTCGAGCAGTTGGAGACGGTCGCCGTCTCACACAAGACCTCGCGCGCCGGCGATCCGCACCGGCACATTCATTTCCAGATCGGAGCGCGCGTGTGGGCTGCCGACGCATGGCGGTGCCTCGATACCGCGGCGCTGTTCCGACAGCAGGGTGCGATCCGTTCGCTGGGCGCGGCCGTCATCGCCGCGCATCCCCAGCTCGCGGCCGTTCTCGATGCCCACGGCCTGACCCTCGACCCCGTGACCGGGGAGGTCACGGAGCTTCAGCCCTTCAACGCCGTGATGAGCAAGCGGGCCGAGCAGGTCGCGCGCAACCTGGCGCGCTTCGAGAAGGACTGGCGCTCGGCGCATTCCGACGAGGAGCCTGGCCCGGCTGCGATGTCCCGGCTGATCGCGATGGCGTGGGATCACGATCGGCCACACAAGCGGCCAACCTCTCTCGGTAGCGAGGCCGCATGGCGTGCGGAGCTCGAGGACGCGGGCTATCACCCCGACCTCGAGCACGCTCCTACGCACCCGTCGGCATCGCTGGATGACGTGAGTGTTCGGGATGTCGCATCGCGCGCGCTCGACCGTTGCGCGGCTGCAGCGTCGACGTGGACGGTGCACGACATCCAGGAGCAGGTCACGCGCATCATCACGGAGGCCGGTGTGCGCGCCGACCCCGGGCCGCTGCGCGAGCTCGTCATGATCACGACACGGTTGGGCGCGGATGATTGCCTGTCCGTCCTGCCACCCAACAGCCCCCATCCCGAGCACGTTGCACACCTCACGAGCATGCACGTCATCGCCGCCGAGACCAGGCTGCGCGACCTGCTCACCGCACGGGCCGCACACGCCGGCCGTCGTCGCGCGCCGAACCTGACGCACATCGGGCGCCGGCACCGGCTCGACGCCGCGCAGATGCGAGCGGCCTCGGCCGTGGCATCCACCGACCTGCTCGTCGTGGTGGAGGGCGCGGCCGGCGCTGGCAAGACGACGATGCTCGCCGCCGCGATCGAGGCCGCCGCCGCGCACGCCCGCGCGACCCGGGTGGTCACGCCGACGAAGAAGGCCGCCGACGTTGCGCACCAGGAACTCGGCGTCGCAACCGACAGCGTCGCGAAGTTCGTGCACGAGCACGGCTGGCGCTGGAATCACGACGGCGTCTGGACTCGGCTCGCCGTCGGCGACAGCGACCCCGAAACGGATGCCTCGTACACCGGCCCCGTGGCATCCGCTCGTCTTGCCCGCGGTGAGCGGATCATCGTCGACGAAGCGGGCATGCTCGACCAGGACACGGCGCTCGCGCTGCTCACCGTCGCCGACGAACACGGCGCAACCGTCGCCCTCGTTGGCGACCGCGCACAACTCGCTGCAGTCGGCCGCGGTGGAGTGCTTGATATGGCCGCGCAACTCCTCCCCCGCGTGCACAGCATGACGACCGTGCATCGCTTCACCGACCACGCGTACGCCGCGCTCACCGTGCAGATGCGGCGCGGCGAGCATGCCGAAGCGGTGTTCGATCGGCTGCAGGCGCTCGGGCTCGTCGTGTTGCATGAAAGCCCGGATGCGCTGCAGGAGTCCCTCGCGCGTGAGTGGCGCGATGGCCACGCGGTCACTGTTGCGACAAACGACGAAGCGCGCGAGCTGAATACGCGGGTTCGAGATGCACGCGTGCGCGTCGGACTCGTGAACGACCTTGAGGTCGCGATCGGTGCCGACGGAGAGAGCATCGGATGCGGCGACGTGATCCAGACACGAAAGAACGACTCGGCACTGCGCGTGGCGAACCGGCAGACGTGGATCGTGCAGAACGTAAGCGACGATGGCGCGGTGTGGGCGAAGGAATATTCTTCGGGACCCGGACATCGCATCGTGCGATTGCCGGCGGCGTACGTCGCTGAGCACACGCAACTGGCATACGCGTCGACGGCCTACGGGATGCAGGGCGCGACCGCGCCCGAGTCGCACACTGTAATCAGCGACGCCATGGATGCGGCGGGCGTCTATGTGGGTATGACACGCGGGCGTCAGTCGAACCGCCTACATTTCGTCGCGGCTGACTTGGATGTTGCACGGGCGCAGTTCGTCGTGGCGACGGAACGCGACCGTGCCGACCGCGGGCTCGCCAGCGCGACGGCTGCTGCGCGAGAAGCCGTGCGCGGCCTCGCGACAACTCACGCGCCGCATCGTGGAGCGCCGCTGCCGGAGCGTGCCTGTCTCAGCCGACACACGGCGCCACGGGGCGCACCTGAAGCCGGCGGCCTGCAGCGATGAGTTCCCCAGAAGTAGCCATCGCTACTCGCGCGCTCTCGGACGGGCTTTGAGGTCAAGGGCGAGGTTGGACGGTGCCATGGGCCTTACGCCCAGGACCGAAATCCGCGAGAATCCGCACCTGTCAGCCCGGAATCAATCTTCGTCTCGGCCCTCCTCGTGCTCGACAGTCTCGTGGAATCGGACGGAGAGGTCGAGTTTGATGCGTTCCGCACGAATTGCCGATTCCAGAGTGTCGAATAGGTCAGGGCGGACAATGAGGTCTGCGCCGTGAACGGCTGGCTCGAGGGGCCCATAGTTTCCATCGTGGATCAGAAAACTTCGCCATTGTCGGCTCACTATTGCGGGACCTCGATCGTCGATGAGAACGTGCCGGATGGGCGGATTTTCGGGCCGAAGGTCAAGAAGGGCGACGATCTCAGGCGGCGGGGTGAGACAGAACGGGTGAATACCCAACCCTGTTTCTGTGGACGGTGCCCCATCAGTACGCTCGAAGTCGACCATCGCGGACAAGGGCTTTCGCATTGCGGAGACAACGGCACGCGCGCGCTCCTGATCGAACGCCGGTATCAATTCGGTGTATGGGCTCGCCCATAAGTCGGGCGGGAGCACTAACGACGTTGCGCTCGCCGGGAGCGGCCCGTCACATGCCCATAGTTTCGACGAGAGCGTGAGCTGCCGGCTAGGTGTTGAAGGGTGCCTTGTTGCAAAGGTTCGTTGCCGTTCGATGAAACCAAGCTGGACCCACTCAGCGTACGGGGCCTCACGTACCCGCACTCGCTCCGCGTGTTCGCCCGCAAGTTGATAGCCCGGAGAAAGCGTTTGTGCCTCTGCCGGGGGCCACTCAAGATTTGGGTCCTCTGCCCATGGGATTGGTATCAGAGACCATTCGAAGAGTGAAGGCCTCGTCGGGGGTCGTGGGACTCGCGACGCTTCGCTGCGGCGCGCCCACGCACCTGAGGGTGTAAGACTCATTGCGAGACTCGCCTCAAGTTCCAATGGATCGACGAGGATGCCCGAGAGCGCCATCGCGGCGCGGAGACCGGCGCTGACCTTTTGCAGCTCGTTCTCGACCTCCATCTCGTCTGTGTAATACGCGTCGGGAATTCGTCTGCTGCTTGGGGTACGGAGGTGATCGAACTGCGCGCGCATTCGCGCCACGATTGCGTCGAGGCGGGAATGCACCCCGTCGGCTATCGAGGCGCGGAATCCTCGTGGCTCATCGATTTGCTGCAATCTGCCCCCAATAGCCATTGCAACCAATGCCTCTGCACTCGGACCGCCCGTGTGATTCGTCACTCAAACTCCTGAACAAATGGACTGTAGGCAAGCCGCAGCTTCTCGGCCGGTTCAGTTACGGGCGGCGCTGGTACAGGTTTGTCTTGGTCCGCGAGGATTCTGGCGGCCAGAACTCGTACGGATAGTAGGTCTGCTCGGGCGAGCGTCGTGAGGACGGCGCACAGCTGATCGGTTAGATGCCCACGCGGCAGACAGTCCCTGACAACTTCAAGGAGCCAAGTGATCCGTGCGGCGTCGAGTGGCTGTCCGAGAACACGCGCGAGCGCGGACTGGCCGATTACTGGGCGGCATGTGAGCAGCAAGGTGACTGCGAGGAGCGCACGACGTAGGTCTGCACGCATTGCTTGAGAGATCGATGCGACGGCGAGAGTAGCGAGCGCGTCATCGAGTTCGCTCGCGTGACTGGAGTTCGTAGTGGGGTGATAGACAGGGTGATCACGAGACGCGATTCCAGGAAGGCGTTGTTGAAGGACGCCATAAGCGGCATTCCAGTAGTCAGGCGCAGCTCCGCCCGGGCCAGAGGTAGGTTGCGCCGCGAAAGCGGCGATTATGGCTTGATTCACACCGAACAGCGATTGGGTCTCGCCCTGCGCGATGCGGCTGACAGCCGACGCGAGGGTGCGTTCGGCGGTCCCCGGATCGAGCGCGTATGCGTGAACCCATAGGTCAGCTCGCTCACGCCCTGCGAACGTGCGCCAGCCGCCACCGCCGCGGATGCGTGTGTAGGCGAGCGTGAGGCAATACGAAGCCACGATCTTCAGTTCGGTATCGGCAGGAGTGCAGCGTAGAGCAAGTCCTTCACCAAGGACGGCGAAGACTGAATTCTCTGCATAGTTCGACACTTCGTTGGCAACATCATCGATCAGTTCGATGCCCGCAGCTGCCCCACCGTTCTGAATTGCTTCGAGGATGCGCCAGCCGACGGCACTAACGAACGCATCGAATCTCCATCTCGCCTCGCCTTCATCGTCGTTGTGCATCTTTCTGCCGTAGTCCCTGGCGGCGACGACGGCGCCCTCGGGCCCGGCGGGCAACGTAGGTCGTTGTCGACTGGTGAGGGCATTCAGCAGGCCAGATCGCTCGGCCTCATGTTTGAAAACGGACTTGCTCTGCTTGTCGGTGTGCGCTTCGCGCACCGTGAAGGCCGCTCCGCCAAGTGCCACTACCGTATCGATAAGTTGCGCGGGGGCGACGGAGTCGGTGGTCCTTCCTGAGTACATCAGCGGTTGGTCGTCATACGAAGATGCGATGTTGTTGGCGACCGCAGCAAGGATTGCATCTGCCTGCACGGTTTGACCAACCTCGGGTACCAGACGCGTGAGTAACTCGAGGTCGACGTCGGGAAGGCGCCAATCGGACCCGGCCGCCATTCGCAGCGCAGCGATCACGACGGAATCGGCCGCGGTATGTTGCGTTCTGAGCAACTCCTCGAGCGCGGATTGCACACGGGAGTCTTCGAATCCGAGCTCCGCGATCCAGAGCGACGCGCCATCGAGCGCTGCAGCGATCGGGTCGATGCGGGCAAACGCTTCCCACCAGTCCAACGGCACGTGATTCGTACCACGGCCGTCAGTGTGCTGTTTCACCAAGTATGCGAGGTCGAGGAGCTTTGCCAGCGCTTCGCGGGCAATCTGAGTATCGACGCTAGCGAGGTCGGTGGTCGTGTCAATGAACTCAGCGATCGTCGGGTCTTTATGCCCCCCGTAGGCTGCAAGTAATGTGCCCGCCCGATCCCAGCATTCCTGTGCCCTTGCGGTGGCTCCTGCTGCGGCGCATATACGAGCCGAGGCAAGTTCGAAGTCCGCTTCGACCGCGTACATGTCGTGCGCGTGCTCGCGGCGCTCGCGAATAACTTCGAGAAGCGCGTACGTGGGCTCGGACCCGAGATGCTTGGAGGCGCGAGAGAGAACCTCCAGAAGATCATTTGTGGTCAGTGGTCCGCTACCGGCCATGCCCATCAGCGACGTTGTCGTCCCGTCTCCAATAGCGATCAGGTAGTCAACTACCCGTCCCAGATCGCCTTGCTGGACGACGACGAGCGCGTTCTCAATGACGCGATGAACGAGCGGATGGATGGAGTGAAGATCGCAGGCCCGGGGAGAACCAGCGAATGGTGTGGCATGGCCCGCGAGGCGTTCGAGCGCGAGGCGGACAGTGGTTGACGCGTCCTCGGGAGTAACGGCCGCCCTTGCGACGTCGTCTGCGATACCGACAGTTGTGATCGCGAACTGGAGCCATTCGCGGTAGAACCCAACGCCCGAGACTTGTCCCATCAGGGTCAAGGGGATGGTTCCATCGATCGCATGACCGAGAGTGAGAAGCTGTAGCCAGTGGTTCACGAGATTGAAATCCGGATGGTTGGTTCCCGTGATCGCGGTCGTCGCGGCCCTTAGGTCCGATACGAGGTCATCTGTCTCGATTCCTACGAGCACATCCTCGGATGTGATGCCATATCGGAGATAGCCGACAATGTCGCCGCTTGGATCGAGGCGGTGAGCCTCGCGCGCGAGATCAAGCGGCGAGGGTAGACCTCGGACACCAGCGGCAGACAGGCCCGCGAGCGTGAAGTAGGCGCGGGCGGCCTTCGAGGGATTACTCATCCTGCCAACGATTGTCGGCATTGCGCCGGACGGAAGGCCAGCATTGAATACTTCAATTAGACCTTCGAAGTTCGGACCTCCGTGGTCGTCGAGATGCGCGGCTACGCGGTCTTCGAATTCGTCGTCGAGGTGGTTCCTGTTCGCCATCACACGGAGGGCGCCCAGTTGTCTGGCCAGCTGGATGGCGCCGTCGTCGTCCGAAAAGCTAGTAGTACTGCGTTCCTCCTCGTGTTCTATTGCACGCAGGTACGCATCCCAAGGAGCAGACCCACCCGCACGGTCAATGAACCAGCACAACTGAAGCCCCCATCTTGCCGGGAAGGTGGCTCGCCCTTCATACAACAATCGTTCGGCAACCGTTTCAACACCGATGAGGGAGACGACGACCTCGCCGTAGCGGACGAGGGTGTCGGGCAAAGACTCCTCTTCATAGACGGAGATCGCTTTGCGCACTTCGATGCACACCGCCAAAGTCGGCCAATCGAGGCGCAATTCGCTCTGCCTCGCCACCGCGGACACGACGCGCTTCAGTGCCTCGGGTGGTTGGAGTGCCCGAATTGCATCACCGGCGAAGGAAGGCTCCAGAAGGGCCTTCAGCTCGTCAAACCTGTCCAAATGCGCGAGGAGATCTGGCAGGTGCCGGAATGCGCGAGCGTCTGAGAAGAAGCCTCGCGCGACGAGCCACGCTGCCGCTTTCTGACGAATGGTCGATAGCCATACCTCCGGCTTGTCCTTCAGGATATGCCGGCTGAAACTCTCATGATGAACCTTCAGGCCGCCAAGTCCTGGCTGCGAGTTCAGTACCGGCGCGAGCGCTGCAAGGGCTGTGTCAAGGAAGAGAACCTCTGGCACCATCTCGCCGAGTTCGGACGCAGTCAGCGCAAAATCACACAACGCGAGTGCACCAATTGCGGTCACCTGATCCCCGGCAAGACCATCGAGAAGATGGTCATAGTACGCGTCAAGGTCGGTCGCCGTCATCGGCACTTGTTGGAGACGCAAAAGCACTTGCTCTGGCAACGTTGACGACGTGCCGTCATGTTGCTCGAGTGGCGATACTCGAGCAGCGTGTCGGCACAGGTAGGTGCCGTATAGCGCATTTCCACCGGATCGCTGGTAAAGAACGTCAACGATGGCGCGATCTCTTTGATCCGTCGCGGCGTCGTCTTCAACTGTGGCTCGGTCGCCGATAAGGCGATGCCGCCGCGCAAGGGTGGCGACCTCTTCCCACGACATACGGGGCATGCGGATGTAATCTCCGCTGGACGGGTTCGCGTTCTCGAGGTGCGCGCCAGGCTGACTAGCAAGGAGCATTGCAACTCCTGGCGGCAGCACGACTGCTGCAAGCTCGTCGACCAGGAGCCGTGACGGGTCCAAGACCCTACCCGCGTTGCGTCCGAGCACCCGGTCGACATGATCGAGGCCATCGACTACGAGAAGAATGTTCTCGTTTGGATTCACCTCTTGGCAACCCCGTAGGGCTGCCGCGAGCGTCTCGCCGGTAGTTGCAAACCTGGGGCGGAGCTCGTTGAACGCTTCAGGCACCAATCGCTCGAGTTGCGCGAGGAGACTTCCAATCACCACGTCGGTTCGCACACGCTCCGCGCTGTCCATATCGGCGGCGCCGAGCCAGCAGTGATGCCTTGCAACAATCCAACCGGCGTCGCGATACGCGATGGTGACCTCTTCACAGAGCCAGGACTTCCCCGACCCGGGCTCGCCCGTAAGAATGAGCCGCCCTCCTTCAGGAGCGACGGTCTGAACGTGTGCCTGCACCACTGCGGCCGCGTCTGTCCGCGAAACAGCGACGGATGGTTCGATCGGGTGACCTTCGGCTACCGCACCGAAATCGATGACAAGGCCGATTCGGGGCGAGATATCCTCCCTCCGAACAGATCCATCGAGTACACGTGCCGCCGTGGCCGCGTAAACAAGAGCCAACGCGACATCTTCAGGCGCCCGATGTGTGTTCGGGGGGCGGCCGGCACCAAGCTCTTCGATAACGCGTCGCAAGAGCACGAGTTCCGCCTCTCCGGGCGCGGTCATGCTGACCGTGCTGGCAGGCGCATCTACATCGACAACGAGAGCCCTGCAGACGGTTTCAAGTTCTTGGTCGGCAAGGTGGTGTACGAGACCCTTCCATGGATCATTTGCCCGCAAAGCTGTGGGATCAAACTTGTACCTGCGGGTGACGAGGCCGGGCAGCGGGGGCCCGGGGTCCTGGAGCGCGTCGACAGCCTTAAGGATCGTTGCCAGATCCGCGTCTGGGACACCATCTCGCACCACGACCCGGTAAGTCGTAGTTGGGTGTGAGGCGAGGTCAATCAGCAGCGAGTCGAAGAGAAGGTTGAGTTTGAGACTTCGACCATCGGCGGAGAAGGTCGCTTTCGATAACTCCCGGTCGAGTCGGGTGTGCTTGATTTGCAGCCTGATTCGGCGACCAGAGCGATAGCCGATGGTGATGTCGTCGAATCGGTCGCCCTCGAATCCCTTCTCGTCGACAGTCACGCCCGATGCGACCCCCAATACAAGGTCAACGAGGGCGACACCTGTGAGGAGATCTTGGTAGGTGTACCCGTGATGGGTCGCTCGCAGGTTCACAACACTTCCTAACTTGACCTAATCGCCACGATCTCCAGAAATACAGCAAACGCCGCAGCGCTGCTCATACTCGCCGTAAATGACCGGGTCTTGCGCCGAGTCACCAGCCCGAATCCGTTCTCGGCGCGTCCCCCTTGTTCCGGGCCGTGCGGAGAGCGTACCCAATGCAACGTCCGGAAAACGCTCTTCATCTACGGTGGCTGAAACCCGGGCCTGCAAGCGAAGCACTAGCCGGGGCGATCTGGGCCACTGTGTGTTGGAAATCACAGGAGCCCGTGGTGCGCGGACGCGGCTACGGCCGCGGTACCGCCACGTCGACCGTTGTAGTCGGGACTTCTCAGAAGTTCTTCGACGTCAATACGAGGTAGCGTCGGTCTGCCTGACGTCGCCCAACAGGAGGTCGACAGGCCGTGTCATGTGCCAAATCTGTGCCATTAATGTGCCATTAAATGCGCGAAAAGTAACTGAAACCAACTGTGACCGTTTCGAAGAATCCCTGATCAGCGCGATATCATGTCCTTAAGAATTGAGCGAAAACCGCCCAGGCTCACTGAAAATCGAAAGGTCACCGGATCGATGCCGGTCGGAGCCACCATCAAGACCCCCGGGTAACGGGGGGTCTTGTATACGTCGGTATGAAGTTCTTCGGGTACGACGAGACCCCGTGCGATGGGCTTCCTTTCGAAGAAATAGGCCAACTCAGCTTCGTCGGCACGACCGTAGAGGTGGGGAGTAAGTATCCGCTCCTCCTGGAGATTCAGGAGGTCGAACAGAACAAGAACGGGGAGGCTAGGTACCTTTGTTCGTTTCGCTGAACGGGGACTATCTCGGCTGGATGCCAGCGTGGAAGCTCCACGAGCCGCGCGAGGCAGAGGGTGCCCGGAAAACTGCGTGGCTGTCGAGCGACCTGGCGGATCCCCGGAGGCCTCCGATGACTGACCTCTACCGGGCCGGCGCGATGTCAGTGGCGCCAGATAGCCTCCGCATGTCGGACGACGCGAGCCGACGTCACCACCCAGTGAGGAATAGCAATGGCGAAGAACAGCAAGCAGACCTCCAGCAAGGCCGCGACCGCCGCGAGCAAGGTGCTGCGTGACGGCCGCACATCGGCCGCTTCGAAGACCGCAGCCGCCAGCGCCCTCTCCCAGAAGGGCAAGGGCAAGAAGTAGTTCTGCAGAAGGGCTCTCACCCCAACTGCGGCTGAGAGCTCTTCTGCCTGCCGTACGTCTGAGGGACCGCTCACCGGGCGGAATCAGACACGCCGGCGTTCCAGCTCGACGGTGAGTAAGTCGGGTGGCGGGAAGTCGGACGGAGCCTTGTCGCCGACCCCCACGTACTCGATTCCACCAAGTAGTTCGCCGCGATCCGCATCGGTGATCGTGTACAGGAAGAGTCCGTCGTCTGAGTTCTGGATCGACGCGTTGACGCGAATGTTCATACCGAGGCCACATCCTTTGACGAAGTCGATGGACGGGCATCCGCACCCACACGTCCCAACGACTGTTGCCGCCTGCGCCTGCTCGCGTAGAGCGTCGGCTCCCCGGAGATCGATACCGACCAGGGCGTCCAGTACCGAGCGTTCGCGCTCAGTAAGCGGCCTCGATGGAACGCCTGGATTGGTCACATCTTCCATGTTGGCATCCGCTTCGGACTTGCGGGACGAGGCTCCTGCCCGGTTGCCGCCCTGATCGCTCTCTAAAGGACCTAAATTCGCGGCGCCTCCATGCCGAATCTATTGATCTGCCCTTGGTTTGTATCGCGCTATTGGATACAATTCAAGTATGGATGCGAGACTAGCGCTCCGCGAGCTGGCCGAGATATCGGCGTCGCAGTGGGGCCTGCTCACCTCAACCCAAGCGGGCGCGCGCGGGGTGACGAGGCTCGACCTTTCGCGGCTCGCGAGTGCCGGCGATCTGGTGCGGATCTCCAAAGGTGTATACAAGAACGCCGGCGCGCCATCCGGCAGTTACCTCGACGTTCGGGCGGCATGGCTCAACAGTGACCCTGCACGTCTGGCAGGCGAACGGCTCAACGACGGCCATCGCGGCGTCGTGGTCTCTGGTCAGACCGCCGCGTGGCTGCACGACATCGGCGATCTCCGGTCGAACCGTACCGAGCTGACCGCGCCGACCCGCCGGCAGACGCAACGACGCGATGTTCATTACCGTCAGCGCGACCTTGCCGCGGAGGATGTCACGATCCGTGAGGGGCTGCCCGTGACGACTCCCGAGCGCACGATCGCCGATCTGGTCGAAGACCGAACGGACCTATCCGTCGTCGCGAATGCGCTGCGTGACGCGGTCCGGAAGTACGAACTCGACCTCGGGCGGCTCGAAGAGCACCTCGCGCCACTGGCTGCACGCAATGGCCACCGCAAGGGCGATGGCGCGGCAATGCTCGATCAACTGCTCGAGATCGCCGGAATGGAGCGCGAAGTATGACCGAGCCGTACAAGAGTGCGGCCGGCGTCGAGGCCGCAATCCGCGACACGGCGCGCCGAGTGTTCGCCGCCGACAAGTCGATGTCCACGCAGGATCGGATCCGCCAGGAGTACTTTCGGCGGTTCCTCAGCAGAGTCTTCTCCGGGAACGAGGATTCCGAATGGCTCCTCAAGGGCGGCACCGGAGTACTCGCCAGAGTGGCATCCGGCCGACGCACCACCGATGTCGACCTCTTCCGTGCGAACGACACGCTCGACGGCGCCCTCGCCGACCTCATCCGTCTCGCCGGCATCGACCTTGGCGACTACTTCCGCTTCGTTTACACAAGGCACCGCTCGGTCGTCGGCGGCGACCAGCAGACCTACACCGAGGGCTACTGCGTTGACTTCGATGTCTATATCGGCGCTGACCGCAAGGAACCGCTGCACGTCGACCTTGTCGTCGGCGTTCTCGTCACCGACGAGGTCACGGTCATCGAGCCGGCGAATCGTCTCGACCTGCCGCGACTTCCGAGCAACGCATACCGCCTCTACCCAGTCGTCGACCAGATTGCCGACAAGGTCTGCGCGACGATGGCCGATTACAACGGTCGGCCCTCGAGCCGTGAGAAAGATCTGGTCGATCTCGTCGTCCTCGCAACGACGCAGACCGTGGACGCCGACGCGCTGCGACGTGCCATCCGCTCGGAGGCTCACGTTCGGTCGCTGCCGCCGTTCACCGAACTCGCGATCCCCTCGGGCTGGGGACGTGCCTACTCGAGGGACGCGAAAGACGTCCCCTACTGTACCGAATTTCGCACTGTGGATCTCGCGCGTGATCTCATGCATGCGTTCATCGACCCTGTGCTACGCGGCGAAACATCCGGTCTCACGTGGTCGCCGGTATCCCGCACGTGGACTTGACGTCACAGCGAGCGCGATCAGCTGTGGGCGACGAGCGTTCTACACTCGGCTCATGATTCAGTTCGGGCGGCGACGCTCACCGTCTCGTCGTCGGAGACTGATCCAAGCGTCGTGACGGATCTGCTCGGGCTTGACCCCACCCACATCACCAAAACGGGCACACGCCGAGAGTCCGGGCGCGTCGCTGAGCACCACACGTGGAGCGTGGACACCAGCGAGGTCAGCAACACGATCGACGACGAAACGGGCACTCATGCCCTTCGAACGCTCGTTGCACTGATCCAGCCCGCGCTCGGGCAGCTGCCGAATCTTCCGCCCGACTGCGAACCTCGAATCTGGTGGTCGGCGTACTCGGATTCAGTTCAGGGCGGATTCGTGCTGCCCGCCGATCTCGCGGCATCGATCGGAGAGTTCGGCGTCGATGTGTACGGCACGGTGTACTTCGATGATCCTGATGATGCTGAACCGAAGACACCAGTCCGGTGATCCGGTCTGCGCGGGTCGACGCCTAAGCTCGCAACATGGTTGAGCCGGGGGGAAGTGCGCTGCAGACCATCCCCGCCGACAGGAGAGATGGGGCCCGATCTCCTGCAGGAATCACGCCGACGCCGGCTCGCCAGTAGGCTTCCGGCATGTTCGCAAACCTCACGGGTTGGCACCTGCTGATCATCCTCGTCGTGCTCGCGATTCCGGTGGGCATCGTGCTCTTGGTGATCCTGCTCGCACGTCGCGCCTCGCCGCAGGCAGCTGCATCCCCCGCTTCCCAGCCCGCGGTACCCCGCGGTTCGGCGAGCGAGCGGCTCGCCGAGCTCGACCGGCTGCACGCCGCCGCACAGATCACCGACGCCGAGTACGCCGAGAAGCGCGCGCAGATCCTCCGCGAGCTCTGAGGTCGCGGGCTCGCGGCGCTCTCGCGCGGCTCACGCCGAGCGGATGCCGCCCCGGTTAGGGTGAGCTCGAAACACGACGAACACGACGGCGCGACGCGCGTGGAGGAGGACGCATGGCGGACTGGTGGACGTCCCTGAACCTCGACGCGTGGAGCATCGCGGGCATCGTCGTGACGGTGCTGATCACCTGGGTGCTCGCGTGGCTCGCCCGCAAGGGTGTTCGCCGACTCGTCGAACGGGTGCCCGCCCTCACCGACGGCGTGAAGATCCTCGCCGTTCGCGTCACTGGGTACGCGATCTGGCTGCTGGGCATCGGCGTCGCCCTGACCTTCCTCGGCGCCTCGATCCAGCCGCTGCTCGCGATCGCGGTGGTCGTCGGCGTCGTGCTGGTGCTCGTGCTCCGCGGTGTCGCCGACAACTTCGCCTCGGGCGTCGTGATCCAGACGCGGCATCCGTTCGCCCTCGGCGATGAGATCGAGAGCAGCGACGTCGTCGGCACCGTGGTCGAGTCGAACGCGCGCGCCGTGGTGGTGCGCACGGTCGACGGACGCCTCGTGCACGTGCCGAACTCGACCGTGCTGCGCGAACCGTTCTTCAACAACTCCGTTCACGGGGCGCGACGCGGCGAGGTCGAAGTGCGCATCACGGATGTCTCGGCGGCGCGTCGATCCGAGGTGCGGGCCGCGCTCGTGGAGGCCGCCACCCGGGCCGAAGGGGTGCATCATCGCGAGCCGGTCACCGTGCTGCCGATCACGATCGGGAGCGATCGCTGCGTCTACCGCGTGCAGTTCTGGCACCATCCCACCCGCGGCGCGACCGTCACCGCCGCGGTCGTGGACGCCCTCGCCGACACGCTCGCGACGCGAGAGCTCGTCGGTGTCGTGACCAGCGACCCGCCGCCGCCGGCACTCGCCGGGCCGACCGGGGTCTGAGGGTCGCGCCACCGGTCACGCCACTGCTCGCGCCACCGGTCGGCGGACAGGCCCGCGCCGCGCCGCGGGCGGGCGAGTACCCTTGACGCATGGGGAACGTCGATGGGGTCCGCCTTCCGAGCACCGACGATGACGACGCCGTCGCTCTCGACGCCGCTGCGCCCGGCCCGGTGAAGGCGCCGCCGTACCAGGCGCTGTTCCCCGATCTCGACCACATGTCGCGCTCGTCGTTCGAGAAGGGCACGGTGAGTCGCCGACGCATCACGAGGGCGCTCGTGATCCTCGCGTCAGTTCCGGTGGTGGTCGTCGCCGTCATCCTGATTCCGCAGCTGCTGCGTTCGTAGCCTCCGAGCCGCCCTGGGCCGACCCCGGAGCCGACCCCGGGCCACCCCGGGCCCACTCCGAGCCACCCGGGCCCACCCCGGGCGGATCCGCACTGCACCGCCCAACCGCACCGGCATCGCTTGTCGCCCCCGCGGCAGTCCGCGAGAATATCGCGCATGACGAACCTCACCATCATCGAGCGGTCCCCCGACCCCGAGCAGGTCGAGGAACGCTCTCGCACGCGCCGTTCGATCGCCGACCACATCCGCGCGCTGGGCCAGAACCGCGTCGGCGCCCTGCTGCTCCTGCTGGCGACGCTCGCGGCGATCATCTGGGCCAACGTGTCGACGGGTTCGTACCAGGGCTTCTGGGAGACCCACCTCTCGGTCGGCATCGGCGACCTGAACCTGGACTTCACCCTGCACGCCCTGGTCAACGACGCGCTGATGGCGATCTTCTTCTTCACGGTCGGGCTCGAGGTGCGGCGGGAGTTCGCGATCGGCGAGCTCACGAGCTGGTCGCGGGCCATCGTGCCGGTGGTCGCGGCCGTCGCGGGGCTCATCGTCCCGGCGGTGCTGTTCATGCTCATCGCCTCGGGATCGGGCGAGATGCACGCCTGGGGCATCGTGATCTCGACCGACACCGCCTTCCTCGTCGGCGCGCTCGCGCTCATCGGTCCGCGCGTGCCAGGTCGGCTGCGGGTGTTCCTGCTCGCCCTGGCCGTGGTCGACGACATCGGCGCGCTGAGCATCATCGCGCTCGTGTACACCGAGGACTTCACGCCGCTCCCCCTCGCCATCGCGGCCGTCGGCCTCGTCGGCGTGTACTTCACCCGATACCTGAAGAACGGGCGCGGCCCGGTGTACGCCACGCTCGCGATCATCGTGTGGCTCGCCTTCCTCGCGTCGGGCGTGCACCCCACGCTCGCGGGCGTCGCGATCGCCCTGCTCGTGCCGGTGTACCGCCCGAACCGTCGCGACGTCGAACACGCGCTCGACCTCGCGCGCACGTTCCGGCAGTCGCCGAACACCGAGTACGCGAGGGCCGCCGCCAACAGCCTGCGCGAGTCGATCTCGATCAACGAGCGCCTGCAATCGGCGTACGCGCCCTACGTCGCCTACGTGATCCTCCCGCTCTTCGCGCTGGCGAACGCGGGCGTCAACCTCAGCCCCGACATCCTCGCGGGCGCCCTCGGCTCGTCGCTGACGTGGGGCATCGTGGTGGGCCTCGTCGCCGGCAAGCTCATCGGCGTGCTCGGATCGACGGCGGCGATGCGCCTGTTCCACGTCGGCGAGTTCGGCCCGGGCCTCACGCTCGACCGCATCGCGGGCGGCGCGGCCCTGTGCGGCATCGGCTTCACCATCTCCCTCTTCATCGTCGATCTCGCGATCGACGACTCCGACGCACAGAACGAGGCGAGAGTGGGCGTGCTCGCGGCATCCGTCATCGCCTTCATCCTCGCCACCGTCATCTTCAGGATCTCGGATGCCGCGCGGCCCGACCTCGACCCGGGTCAGACGCTCGCCCGACCGATCGATCCGGATCGCGATCACGTCTTCGGGTCGGCCGAAGCGCCGTACACGATCGTGGAGTACGGCGACTTCCAGTGCGGCTTCTGCCTCAAGGCCTCCGGATCGATCGCCGAGGTGAAGGAGGAGCTCGGCGACCGCCTGCGGTACGTCTGGCGCCATGCACCGCTCACGCAGTACCACCCGAACGCCCTCGCCGGGGCCGAGGCATCCGAGGCGGCGTCGCTGCAGGGCAAGTTCTGGGAGTTCGAGCGCGGCCTCTTCGCCGACCAGGAGAACCAGCGGCCGAGCGACATCGTGCGCCTCGCGGGCGACCTCGACCTCGACGTCGAGAAGTTCGAACGCGACCTGACCTCGGCGAGGGTCACCGGCCGCGTGCGCGACGACATGCTCGACGCCGAGGCGATGGGCATCACCTCGGTGCCGACGCTGTTCATCAACGGGCGCCGGCACACCGGACCCTACGACGCGCAATCGCTCATCCGCGCGCTGGCGGCGACCGATCAGGCCGAGCCGACGGTCGTGTAGGTCGCGGCGTCGCCCGGCGCGCCCGGCCGTGGCCGTGGCCGTGGCCGGCCGCGCCGGAGGCATCCGCCCATCTCAGGCTCTGCCGAATCGCCCCTTGTGCTCACGGGCACCTATGTTCCTATAATTGCCCATGGCACGCAGACGACCAGGGACGCTGTTCCCGCTCGAGGTACGCATACTCCAGACCGGGGCGGCGATGGAGGGGCCGTTCTACGGCTTCGGCATCGCGCATGAGCTCGCCGAAGAGGATGGCGAGGCACTGATCGCCCACGGCACGCTCTACAAGGCGCTCGGCCGCATGACGAGCGCCGGGCTGCTCGAGGCCCAGTGGGAGGATCCCACGATCAGCGAGTCCGAGGGGCGGCCCCGTCGCCGGCTGTACCGGCTCACGGCCGAGGGGGCCCGTGCCCTCTCGACGCATCAGGCCGCCCAGCGCACGACAGCCGGCGACACGGTCGCGGCGAGAAGGATGGGTCTGGCATGAGCCCCGAACGAAGCGACGAGTTCCGCCGGGCGGCGCGATCGGTGCTTCGCTGGTGCGCGCTGTACACGCGAGGTCTCGAGCCCGCGATCGCCGCCGGCCGGCAGGACGAGATCGCGTCCGACCTGCACGAGCATGCGGCGTGGGCCGGCGCCGCCGGCATGTCGGCGGCCCAGCTCGCCCGCTCGGTGCGGCAGCGGGCCGTGCGCGGTGCCGCCGCCGATCTCGCCTGGCGCACCGAGCAGGCACGCGTCTCGGATCGCCGACTCCGATTCGACCTCCGCTCGAATGCCGCACTGCTGAGCACGCTCCTCGTCACCGCGATCGTCGTCAGCGGCGCGAGCGGGTTCGTGGTCGCCCGCGTCATCCGCGCGCTCCTGATCGACGACATCGGCTACGTGCCGAGTCGCACGTACTGGCTCGGGGCGATCTGCGTCGCGGGCCTCGTGGCCGCGGTGCTGCTGCTGGGCCGGCGCACGCGGGTCGCCGGCGCCCTGCTGCTGGCCGTTCCGGCGGTGGCCGTGTTCCCGCTCGCCGGCAACGTGCTCTGGTACGTCAGCGCGAGCACGAACCTCGTGTTCCAGTCGGTGCCGTGGTGGGGCGTGCCGGCGTGGCTCCTCGGAGCCGGCCTGAGCGTGCTCTGCCTGGCCGGCGCCGCGTACTGGTGGGACCTCGATCGCCGCTCGCCGGCAGTGAATCGCCCCTCGAGGGCAGAGAAGGAGATGGCACATGTCTGAGGTCGACGACCTGCTCGAGCAGGTGCGCAACGAGGAGTCCTCGCGCAGGCCGCGAGGTCGAACCGCGCTCCTGGCCATCGCGGGGCTCGCGACCGTCGCTGCACTGTCGGGGGCCGCGGTGCTCGCCGTGTCGGCCTCGGCGAGCATCGTCTCGTTCGACGCGCAGAACTCGGCCGCGGCATCCGAACCGCCGACCGAACCGCGCGACTCGACGATCGCCGGAGGGCTCGACGCCTCGGGCGACATCGAGGCCGTCCCGGCCGGGACGTCGACGACGGATGCCGCGGCGGAATCCGCGACGGACGCCGCGACGGATGCTGCGACCGACGCGGCATCCGACGGCCCGCCGGTCTACGACGCGAACACCGACTTCTCGACCATTCCGGCGCCGCCCGCCGACTGGCCCGAGAGCGAACTCGAGAACGCGAAGATCTGGCTGGCGCAGCAGGAGATCATCGGCGACTGCATGCTCGAGCAGGGATTCGACTACGAGTTCATCCCGTTCTGGGAGAACACGGGCGTGACCCTGAACGACGGCACCCCGAGCGTGATCCTGAACAACGGCGCCCCCGGCTCAGCACAATGGGTCGCCCTGTGGGGTGCCGACGACCAGCCCCTCGGCGAGGACTACGACTGGCAGCAGGCCGGCTGCGTCGGCTACGCCGTGCACGTGACCGGCATGGACGACGCGCACTAGCGGTTCGCCCACGGCGGCAGACGGATGCCGCGACCGATTCGAGTTCGGTCGCGGCATCCGCAGTGCAGCGGACGCTACTTCTCGCCGGTCGCCGGCACCTCGCCGACGCCGAACGCGCCGGCCGGCACGCCGTAGGCCTCCTTCGTCACATGGCCGCGGATGAAGAAGACGAGCACGAGACCGGTGATGATGACGACGACGTTGCCGAACCCCGCGAAGGCCGCGAGCCCGCCGCCCGGGTACTCCGTCGACAGGAAGATCGTGGGGTCCGTCGTCGCGTGCAGCAGGATCGGCCAGATGAGGTTGCCCGTGACCCGCAGTGCGAGGTACATCAGGATGCCGAAGAAGAACGTGTAGCCGACCTGCACGAGCGTGGTGGGCAGCCCCTGCGTCGTCGTGAAGACATTGCCGAGGTGCATGGCCGCGAAGAGCCCGGCCGACGCCAGCGCGACGAGGATCTCCTTGTGCCCGGCGCGGCGCATGAGGTTCACCACGTACCCGCGTGTCACGACCTCCTCGGCGAAGCCGATGAAGAGCCCCGTGAACAACCAGGTGAAGACCAGGTCGAGCCCGGCCTTCTCGTAGTCGAGGGTCAGCAGTCGCAGGAGGTTGAACCCGAGCACCACGACCACGGCGATCCACATCCACCAGCTGCCGCGGATCGGCTGCCGGCCGAAGAGCTCCTTCAGCCACCCGATCGAGAGGGCGAAGACCACGAGCACGATGCTCGCGAGGATGATCGGCAGCGCGGTCGTGAAGAACACGTACGAGGGCGTTCCCTCCTCACCCCAGACTCCGCTGAACAGGGGCGCCACGACGAAGTTGCCGAGCGCGAGGTAGACCACGTAGTAGACCGCGACGAAGAGCAGCGCCTTCCACCAGCCGCCGCGATCCCAGAACTGCTTCCAACCGGACCGCTTCGCGTGCTCGACCATGTTTCCCCGCCCCTGACCTCGTCCACCCGTTCGCGCACCTGCGCGTCATCTCCGACAGTAGGCGGTCGGATGTCTCGCACGGAAGTTGTCGCACGTGACGTGTAGGTTCGTGGCACCGGCATCCGGCAATCGAAGGGGCACCATGACCGACGACCACCTTCCGCGGCGCTTCCAGATCGACCTGCCCGCAGACCGTGCGCAGGGCGTGTTCGCCGACTTCGCGCGGGTCTGGCACACGCCGAACGTCTTCGTGATGGACTACGTCGCGCTCACCCAGCCGCCGTCGCAGGTCGAAGACGCCGACGGCACGCGCGCCGTGGCGGTTCCGGGCCAGATCGTGAGTCGCATCCGCATCCCACCCGAGCAGGTGTTCGAGCTCGCCAAGGCGCTCACGCAGCAGCTCGAGGCGTGGGAGCAGGAGACGGGGCGCAAGCCGCCCGAGAAGCCGCTCTTCGGCGGTCACTCCCCGTCGTAGCCGGTCGCGTCGGGAGCGGTCCGTGCTCGCGGTCGGGGCTCGCGGTCCGTGCGCTCGCGCCGGACTCGACGCGCACGCCGTCTGGCCCGCAGCGCGTCAGGCCCGCAGCGCGTCAGGCCCGTCGCGCGTCAGGCCCGTCGCGGAGCCAGGTCGAGCAGCGGCGCCACGCCCTCGGCGAACCAGTACGCCTCCTCGAGGTGCGGATACCCCGAGAGCACGAACTCGGTGAAGCCGTTCGCCCGGTACTCCCTGATGAGCGCGGCGACCTCCTCGAAGCTGCCCACGAGCGCGGTGCCCGCGCCGCCCCGCACGAGCCCGATGCCCGCCCAGAGCCCAGGAACGATCTCGAGGTCCTCGCGCCGAAGGCCGCCCGACACGAGCTCGGCCTGGCGGCGCTGGCCGACCGATCCCGAGGCGAGGAACGACTCGCGGGTGCGCTCGACGACCTCGGGGTCGAGCCCGGCGACGAGCTCGTCGGCCACGCGCCACGCCTCCTCGCTCGTCGGTCGGGCGATGACGTGCAGTCGCACGCCGTAGCGCAGCGTTCGGCCGAGCTCTGCCGCCCGGTCGCGCACGCGGGCGATCTTCTCGCCGGCCTGCGCGGGCGGCTCGCCCCAGGTCAGGTAGACGTCGGCATGCTCGGCCGCAACCTCGATCGCGCCCTCGGAGGAGCCGCCGAGGTAGATCTCGGGCTCGAGGCCCAGCGCCGGCAGCCGGGCGCCTTCGATCGAGAAGAACTCGCCGTCGTGGTCGACCTGCTCACCGCGCCACAGACGGCGGATGATGCCGAGGTACTCGGCCGCGCGCCGGTAGCGGTCGCCCTTGCCGATGCGGTCGCCGTACTTGCGCTGCTCGGCGTCGTCGCCCCCGACGACGACGTTGACGCGCAGGCGCCCGCCGCTGTACCGCTGGAAGGTCGCGGCCGCCTCGGCCTGCAGCGTCGGCGAGACGAGGCCCGGGCGGAACGCGACGAGGTAGTCGAGCTCGCGGGTGGCCTGGCTGAGCGCGGTCGCGGCGACCCAGCTCTCTTCGCTGCGCCCGCCCGTCGGGATCAGCACGGCATGGTAGCCCAGGTGCTCGACGGCCCGGGCGATCTGGGACAGATAGCCGATGTCGGGCTCGCGGCGCGCCGGCGCGGTCGACTGCCCCGCGTAGGTCATCGCCGAGCCCTGGCTGAGGTCGGTGCGCGAGTCGCCCGTGAGCGGGATGAACCAGTCGAGGATGATGCCGCCCTCGGGCACGGTGCCCGTCGCGTCGGCAGCTGCGGTCTCGGTCACGGCGACTCCTTCACTCGCCCGGCCGTGCCGCGCGTCGACGCGCGTCTCGTTCATCGGCGCAGTGTTCGGCATGGAGGCCGGCACGACTCGGGACGTGGGGAGCCTACTCAAGCGGTGTCGCCCGGGCCGGTGATGTTGCACCCCGTGACGTGACGCGTCCTCGTTCGTCGGAGGCCGATGCGCCCGGCGGCCGGCAACCCCCTTGTGCGGTGACCACGAGGCTGGTGGACTGGCGACACAGCATCCACTACGAGGCATCCGTCACGAGAGCAGGAGCATCATGCCGTTCGTCACCGTCGGAACCGAGAACTCCGCACCGATCGAGCTGTACTACGAGGACCACGGCGAGGGCTCGCCCGTCGTGCTGATCCACGGGTATCCGCTGAGCGGGGCGTCATGGGAGAAGCAGGCGCGGGCCCTGCTCGAGGCCGGCCACCGCGTCATCACGTACGACCGTCGCGGATTCGGCGCATCGAGCAAACCGACCACCGGGTACGACTACGACACGTTCGCGAACGACCTGAAGACGCTGCTCGACACGCTCGACCTGCGCGAGGTCGCCCTCGTCGGCTTCTCGATGGGCACGGGCGAGGTGGGCCGCTACCTCGGCGCGTTCGGCAGCGAGCGGGTGTCGAAGGCGGCGTTCCTCGGCAGCCTCGAGCCGTACCTGCGAAAGACCGACGACAACCCGACGGGTGCCGCGCCCGACTTCGACGACCTCAAGGCCGCCGCGACCGGCGATCGGTTCGCCTGGTTCACGGGCTTCTTCGAGAACTTCTACAACCTCGACGAGAACCTCGGCTCGCGCATCTCCGAAGACGCCGTGCGGGGCAGTTGGCAGGTCGCCGCGGGGGCGTCCTGGTACGCGGCATCCGCCTGCGTCGACACCTGGCTGACCGACTTCAGGGGCGACGTCGAGCGCATCGACGTGCCGGCGCTCATCCTGCACGGCACGGCCGACCGCATCCTGCCGATCGACGCGACCGCGCGCGAGTTCGCCAAGCGGCTGCCGAGCGCGACCGTCGTCGAGATCGAGGGCGCTCCGCACGGCCTGCTCTGGACGCACGCCGACGAGGTCAACGCCGCGCTGCTGGAGTTCCTGGGGAGCTGAGTACTCGCGGGCTGAGCCCGCCCGAGTGCCGAATCGGCGTGCGAGGGCACATCCGGTGCCGCCGATTCGGCACTCGGGCACCGATTCGGTGTGCGGGGTGATCAGCGGGCCCGCGGCGATAGGCGACGCCATCCGCTTCGTCAAGGGGTTGGCCGTCGTGCGCGCGCTTGCGAGCATCGGAGCATGAGCGAGAACCACGACTCCGTGCCCGAACCGACCGCCGACACCCAGGACGTCCCGATCGAGGAGGGCAGCCTCACCGACGCCGACGAGGGCGAGCGCCTCGAGGGCGTGGTCGAGCAGGTGCGCGGCGACATGCTCACGGGGCACGTCGACGACCTGCAGCGCATGGTGCGCGAGCGCCTCGAGCAGGCCGGGCTGGGCGCCACGCAGAACGACGTCGACGCGGTCATCTCGGCGGTGCAGTCCACGCCGTAGCCACACGAACCGAGAGCCTGCCGTTCGGGGCAGCGGTCAGCGCCGCGCGGCCCACTCGAGCAACTGCGCGGCCGGCCAGGTGTTCACGATGCGCTCGGCCGGCACGCCGTTGGCCTCGGCGCGGGCAGCCCCGAGCTCGAGGAACGCGAAGTGCCCCGGCGCGTGCGCGTCGCTGTCGATCGAGAAGCGGCATCCGGCCTCGAGCGCGAGCTGGATGAGATCGTCGGGCGGGTCCTGACGCTCGGGGCGCGAGTTGATCTCGACGGCGACGTCATGCTCGGCGCAGGCCGCGAACACGGCCTCGGCGTCGAAGGTCGACTGCGGGCGCGTGCCGCGCGAGCCCTCGACGAGGCGACCCGTGCAGTGCCCGAGCACGTTGGTGCGCGGGTTGCGCACGGCACGAAGCATCCGCTCGGTGAGTTCTTTCGACTCGGTGCGGAGCTTGGAGTGGATGCTCGCGACGACCACGTCGAGGCGCTCGAGCATCTCGGGCGTCTGGTCGAGCGACCCGTCGAGCAGGATGTCGACCTCGATGCCCGAGAGCAGTCGGATTCCTCCGTCGGCGTTCAGCCGGTTGAGCACGTCGAGCTGGTCGAGCAGGCGCTCGACGCTCAGGCCGTTCGCGATGGTGAGGTTGGGCGAGTGGTCGCTGACGACGAGGTACTCGAGGCCGACGAGCTCGGCCGCGCGCGCCATCGTCGAGATGGGCGTGGTGCCGTCGGACCAGTCGGTGTGGCTGTGCAGGTCGCCCTTGAGCTTCGCCCGCAGGCCCGTGGGCGTCGCGCCGGCGGCCGGTCCGCTCTGCTCTCGGAGCGCGACGAGGTACGCGGGAACCCGGCCCTCGACCGCATCGGCGATGACGGCGAAGGTCGTGTCGCCGATGCCGGCGGTGCGCTTCAACCGTCCGTCGCGCACGCGCTCGGCGAGCTCGGCCGACGGGATGTCGCCGATGATGCCGGCCGCCTTGCGGAACGCCTTCGACTTGAACGCCGACGCCCGGTCGCGCTCGAGCAGGAAGGCGATCTCCTCGAGCGCTGCGATCGGGTCCATCCGCCCATTCTGGCGCGCGCGGCCGGCCTTGGCACCCCCCGATGCGGTTCGCGGATGCCGCGGGGCCGGTGGAGTAGCTTCGGATCATGACGTTCAACCCGAACGCCGACATCAGCGGCGGCAAGGCCTCGAAGCGGGGCCGCAACACGGGCATCGCCGTCGGCGGCGGACTCGGCGTGGTCGCCCTCGTCATCGTCGCGCAGTTGCTGGGCGTCGACCTCACGGGCCTGCTCGGCGGCGGGGGCGAGCAGGCGGCGCCCGACACGAGCATCGAGCAATGCCTCACGGGTCAAGACGCGAACGAGCGCATCGACTGCCGCATGAAGGGCGCATCGGCGTCGCTCGAGGAGTACTGGGCGCAGTCCGCGCCGCAGGAGCTCGGCGTCGCATACAACGCACCGCAGGACTTCGTGATGTTCACCCAGTCGGTGGGCACCGGCTGCGGCTCGGCGACGAGCGCGACCGGCCCCTTCTACTGCCCGCCCGACCAGACGATCTACCTCGACCTCTCGTTCTACGACGAACTCGAGGGCCGCTTCGGCGCGAGCGGCGGCCCGCTCGCCCAGATGTACGTCGTCGCGCACGAGTGGGGCCATCACGTGCAGAACCTCGCGGGCACGCTGCAGGCCGCCCAAGACGGGCAGACCGGCCCGACCTCGAACAGCGTGCGCACCGAGCTGCAGGCCGATTGCTTCGCGGGCGCCTGGGTCGGCGCGGCCACCGAGACCCTCGACGACCAGGGCGTCGCCTTCCTGCAGCAGCCGACGACCCAAGACGTGGCCGATGCGCTGAGCGCGGCCGCCGCGGTCGGCGACGACCGCATCCAGCAGGCCTCGCAGGGGCAGGTCACCCCGCACACGTTCAGTCACGGAACCAGCGAGCAGCGTCAGCGGTGGTTCACGACCGGCTACGAGCAGGGCCCGGCGGCCTGCGACACGTTCGGCATCGAGGGCTCGCGGCTCTGAACTGACGCACCGCGGCGGCCGGCAGGAGCTTCCGAGCGGATGCCACGAGCTGAGCCCGAGCCGCAGCGCTACAGCTCGACGACCGTCATGCCCGACCCGGCCGCGCCGGCCGTGCCCATCGAGGCGAGCGCGTCGGGCACCTCGTCGAGGCCGATGCGCCGGCCGACGAGCTCGATCGGGCGGAAGAACTCCGACGCCACCGCGTCGAGCATCGACGGGTACTCGTGGGCGGCCATGCCGTGGCTGCCGAGGATCTCGAGCTCGCCGGCGATGACGGCGTCCATGGGCATCGCGGCGAGCGCCGACGTGCCGACCATGAGGCCGATCTGCACGTGGCGTCCGCGCTTCTTCAGGCTGCGCACCGAGGCGAACGAGGTCTCGCTGCTGCCGTAGGCGTCGACCGAGACATCCACTCCCCCGCCGGATGCCTCGAGGATCCGCTCGGCGGCCCCCTCGCCGCCGCGCACCGGAATGGCGCCGAGCTTCTCGGCGGCCTCGAGCGCGGCATCCGACACGTCGACGCCGTAGACGGTGACGCCGGCCGCGACCGAGATCATGATCGCTGAGAGGCCGACCCCGCCGCATCCGTGCACCGCGATCTGCTCGCCGGGTGCGAGCCGGCTGCGCGAGACGATGGCGCGGTAGGCGGTGGCGAAGCGGCAGCCGAGCGAGGCCGCCTCGACGAAGCCGAGCGCGTCGGGCAGGCGGATCAGGTTCAGCTCGGCCTCGTCGATCGCGACGAGCTCGGCGAACGAACCCCACCGGGTGAACCCCGGCTGCGACTGCGCGTCGCACACCTGCTCGTTGCCGGCGAGGCACTCGGGGCAGCGGCCGCAGGCGCAGATGAAGGGCGCGGTGACGCGGTCGCCCACGGCCCAGCCCGAGTCGGGGTCGACCTCGGAGCCGAGCTCGACGATCTCGCCGGCGAACTCGTGCCCTGGCACATGCGGCAGGGCGATGACCTCGTCGTGGCCCATCCAGCCGTGCCAGTCGCTGCGACACACGCCGGTCGCGCGCACCCGGATCACGGCGCCGCGCGGCGGGCACTCGGGTTCGGGCACGTCGGCGAGTTCGGGTCGCTCGCCGAAGGCGGTGAAGAGCACGGCACGCACGGGTTCCTCCGTTGGGTCGACGGATGTCGCAGCGGATGGCGGCGCGTCGGGCCGGCGGGGCGACTGGGCGGCGGCCCCGCCACGCGGCTTCGCGGGCGACGCATGCGAGCCTACCGGGCCTGCGGTGCTCGGCCGCGCACGGCCGGGCGGATCCGACCCGATTGTGGAACAATCGTGCGCATGCGTTTCGTCGTGGCCGTGCTGCTGGCTTCCGTGTGCTTCGGCACGACGGGCACCGCCCAGGCGCTCGGGCCCGACGCCGACCCGCTCTCGGTCGGCGCCGCGCGCATCCTCATCGGCGGCGGGGCCCTCGCGCTCGTGGCCGGGGCGAGCCTGCTCCTGCGTCGGCGACGTGAACGCCGACGTGAGCGAGCGGATGCCGCGACCCGGCCGCTGCCCGCGACAACGACGTCGTCCGCAGCGTCGGCCCCGCGGCATCCGCTCGCCCTCCTGCTCGTCGTGCTCGTGGGCGCGCTCGGCGTGCTCGCCTACCAGCCGGCGTTCTTCGCCGGCACCGCCGCGAACGGCGTGGCCGTCGGCACGGTCGTCGCCCTCGGCTCGGCGCCCGTCATCACGGGCGCCCTCGACTGGGCGCTGCGGCGCCGCTACCCCGGCACGCGCTGGCTCGTCGCGACCGTGATCGCCACCGTGGGCGTCGCCGTGCTCGCGCTCGCGTCCGACCCGACGCAGGCCGCCGCGAGCCCGCTCGGCCTGCTCGCCTCGCTCGGCGCGGGCGCCTCGTACGCGGTCTACACGCTCGCCGCGAAGCAGTTGCTCGACCGCGGCTTCACGCCCACCGGCAGCATGGGCGCCCTCTTCGGCACGGCCGCGGTCGCGAGCCTGCCGATCCTGCTGATGACGGATGCCGCGTGGCTCGCGACCGGCCCCGGCATTGCCATGGCGCTCTGGCTCGGACTCGTCGCCACGACGCTCGCGTACGTGCTCTTCGGCGTCGGGCTCTCGGGGCTCGCGCCCGCCGTGGTGGCGACGCTCACGCTCGCCGAGCCGCTCACCGCCGGGCTGCTCGGGGTCATCGTGCTCGGCGAGACGCTCGCACCCGCATCGGTGCTCGGGCTCGGGATCCTCGCGGTCGGCATCCTCGTGCTCGCCACGGGCGGATGTCGGAGGTCGAACCTATCTTCGATGACATGGACATCATCCTCATCCCCGGGTTCTGGCTCAACGCGTCTTCCTGGAGCGACGTCATCCCACTCCTCGAAGAAGCCGGGCACCGCACGCATCCGGTGACCCTTCCCGGGCTCGACTCGATCGACGCCGATCGCACCGAGATCGGCCTGCGCGAGCAGATCGACGCCGTCGTCGGGCTCGTCGACACGTTCGCCGAGCCGGTCGTGCTCGTCGGCCACTCGGGCGGCGGGGCGGTCGCGCACGGCGTCGCCGATGCCCGGCCCGATCGCATCGCCAGGGTCGTCTACGTCGACGCCGGGCCCCTCGCCGACGGCCAGGCGATCAACGACGAGCTGCCCGTCGTCGACGGTGAGATCCCCCTGCCCGACTGGGAGGTCTTCGACGACGCCGATCTCGTCGACCTCGACGACGAGCTGCGGGCCGTGTTCCGCGCCCGGTCCGTGCCCGAGCCGGCGCGCGTCGCGACCGACCCGTTGGTGCTGCGCGACGAGCGACGCTACGACGTGCCGGTCACGGTCATCGCCTGCGAGTTCCCGAGCGCGATGCTCGTCGAGTTCATCGCCTCCGATGCGCCGTTCACCCGAGAGCTCGCGAGGGTGCGCGACGTGTGCTACATCGACCTGCCCACGGGGCACTGGCCGCAGTTCACGAAGCCCGTGCAGCTGGGGCAGGCGATCGTCGCAGCCGTGGGCTGACCTCACCCGACGCCGAGCGGTCGGTGCGGTCGGCGCGATCGTCGCGATCGTCGCGATCGTCGCGGCCGGTGCGGTCGGTGGGGGCGGCGCGATCGGCGGGCGGCGCGATCGGTGCGATCGGGCCGCCCGGGCGCGAGTACCAGTGGTCGACGCCGCGGCTGCACGTGCAGGCCAGTTCGACCTTCTCCTGCAGGCCCACGGCCTGGAAGAACTCGCGGTGCTGGGCAGTAGGGGTGCTCGAGCGAGGCATCTGCGACTCCAGTCGGTCACGGCACGCCCACCGCGTGCCCTCACTCGAAGAGACGCGCGACCCCTCCGATCATGACGCGGGTTCTTCGCCCTTCGTGTCGTCCGCTCCGTCGCCGGCGGTTGCTTCGTCGCCGTTGTCGTCGCCGTCATCGGCGGGGCCGGTGTCGGCGTCAGCGGCGTCGCCGGCCTCAGCGGCGTCGTCGGCGTCCCCGCCGGCGTCGACTGCATCACCAGCGGCACCAGCGGCATCCGCCGCACCGGCGGCACCGGCGGCACCGGCCGCGCCGTCGTCGACTTCGTCGTCGGCGAGGTCATCACCGACGTCGCCAACGTCGCCGTCGTCGTCGTCATCGCGCACGTCGTCGATCGAGTACCTGGCGCCGGCGAACCGGTCGGTCGCCTCGACGAGCGCATCGAGGATCCCCGGCTCGTCGAAGGCGTGGCCGGCATCGCCGATGATCCGGAGCTCGGCCTCGGGCAGCGCCCGGTGCAGCTCCCACGCCGTCATCACGGGTGTGCACATGTCGTAGCGGCCCTGCACGATGATCGTCGGAATCTCGGCGAGGCGATGCGCGTCGCGGATGAGCTGCCCGTCCTCCCACCAGCCGCCGTGGCGGAAGTAGTGGTTCTCGATGCGCGCGAACGCCGTCGCATACTCGGGCGAGACGAACTTCGCGATCGTCTCGATCTGCGGCAGCAGCGTGATGGTCGTCGCCTCCCACCGCGACCACGCGATCGCCGCCGACTGGTGCACCTCGGGGTTCGGGTCGGTGAGCAGGCGACCGTAGGCCTCGATGAGGTGCGTGCGCTCGAGCATCGGCACCGGCGCGAGGAAGTCCTCCCAGAGGTCCGGGAAGATCGCCGACGCGCCGCCCTCGTAGAACCAGTCGAGCTCCTGCCGGCGCAACGTGAAGACGCCGCGCAGCACGAGTTCGGTGACCCGCTCGGGGTGGGTCTCGGCGTACGCGAGCGCGAGCGCGCTCCCCCACGATCCGCCGAAGACCTGCCAGCGGTCGACGCCGAGGTGCTCGCGCAGCCGCTCGATGTCGGCCACGAGGTGCCAGGTCGTGTTCGACGACAGGTCGGCGGCGGGCTCGCTCGCGTGCGGGATCGACAGGCCGCAGCCGCGCTGGTCGAAGAGCACGATGCGGTAGCGCTCCGGGTCGAACAGTCGCCGGTGCGCCGGGCTCGTGCCTCCCCCGGGCCCACCGTGCAGGAACACCACGGGCTTTCCCTCCCGATTGCCCGAGATCTCCCAGTAGATGTGCTGTCCGTCCCCCACATCGAGCATGCCCGTCTCGAGCGGCTCGATCTCCGGATACAGGTCTCTCATGGCCCAACGGTAACGACGGCGACCCGAGCCGAGCGGATGCCGCGCCGCCGGCCCTTCCCGACGGTCCCGCCTGCTCGACGGTCGGTTCCGCGGCGTAGGCTCGCCTCATGAGTGCGAAACCGGTCACCATCACCATCACCGGCGCGGGCGGACAGATCGGGTACGCCCTGCTCTTCCGCATCGCCTCGGGCGCGATCCTCGGTCCCGACGTGCCGGTGCGGCTGAACCTCCTCGAGATCCCGCAGGGCGTGCGTGCCGCCGAGGGCGCGGCCCTCGAGCTGGAGGATGCCGCGTTCCCGCTGCTGCACCAGGTCGACGTCTACGACGACGCGACGCCGGCGTTCGCCGGGGCGAACCTCGCGCTGCTCGTCGGCGCGCGCCCGCGCACGGCGGGCATGGAGCGCGGCGACCTGCTCGCGGCCAACGGCGGCATCTTCGGCCCGCAGGGCGCGGCGATCAACGCGGGCGCGGCCGACGACATCCGCGTCGTCGTGGTCGGCAACCCGGCCAACACGAACGCGCTCATCGCCGCGTCCCACGCTCCCGACGTGCCGGTCAGCCGGTTCACCGCGCTCACGCGCCTCGACCACAACCGGGCGGTGGGCCAGCTCGCCGCGACCCTCGGCACGACGGCGGGCTCGCTCCGCGACGTCACGATCTGGGGCAACCACTCCGCGACGCAGTTCCCCGATGTCTCTCATGCGACGATCGACGGCGAGCCGGTGCCCGCACTGCTCGCCGCCCGCCTCGGCGGCGCGGACACGGCGCGGGAATGGCTCGTCGACACGTTCATCCCGAGGGTCGCCAAGCGCGGTGCCGAGATCATCGAGGTGCGCGGCTCGTCATCGGTCGCCTCGGCGGCGAGCGCGGCGATCGACCACATGCGCGACTGGGTGCAGGGCACCCAGCACGGTTGGACGAGCGCGGCCGTCGTCTCCGACGGGTCCTACGGCGTACCCGAGGGGCTCGTGTCCTCGTTCCCGGTGGAGTCGGTCGACGGCGAATGGCGCATCGTGCAGGGCCTCGAGGTCGACGCGTTCGCAGAGCATCGCATCGCGGCATCCGTCGCCGAGCTCGCCGACGAGCGCGAGGCCGTGCGGGCGCTGGGGCTCATCTGACGCGGCAGCCGATTCGGGGGCACGCGGCGCCCGACGTAGGCTTGCGGCATGGCCAAGTCCCTGTCGCCCGCGCGCCGCAAGCAGCTCATCGTCGGTCTCGTCATGGGCGTCATCGTCGGCGTGGTCATCAGCCTGTTCACCGGCTTCTGGCTGTGGCTCGCCGCGGGCGTGGTCATGGGCCTCGCCACCGGCGCCATCATGAAGCCGCCGGCAGAGTAACAGGACCCGCCGGGCGCGAAACGGCCGGAGCCCCGCAGGACCCCGGCCGCGAGCACCGCGGGGCGGCGCTACTTCTTCTTGCTCTTCTCGGCCACCGGCAGCGTGCCGTCGGCGCGCTTGGCCGCGTAGTACGCGCGCGCCTCGTCTTGGCGCTCCTGCTCGGCGCCCGACGCGATCTTCGCGCGCAGGTGCTCGGGGCCGTAGCCGAACGCGTCGACGAGGTCCTGCGCGTGCGGGCGCAGACGCTCGATGAGGCGGTCGATGTACGCGGTCACCGACTGCGCGCGCTTCGGCGAGAGACGGCCGTTCATGAGGTACCAGGCGGCGTGCTTCTCGACCAGGCCGAGGCCGAAGAGGTCGCGCACCCAGGTGAGCACCTGCTTCGTGTCGGGATCGGCGACCCGCTCGAGCCCACGCGTGAACGCCTCCCACTGCAGCAGCTCGGCGTGAGCGCGGGCGGCTTCGATGAGCTCGTTCTGGTTGCGGTTGAAGAGCGCGGCACCCTCGGCCTTCGAGAGCTTGCGCGCCTCGCGGAGGCGGCCGGCGATCTCGGCGACCATCGTCTCGACGCGGTCGGTGAGCATCGAGCGCTGCGTGTCGGTGTCGCGGAGCTCGGCGACCGAGCGTGCCGTCGACCCGAGGTCGGCGATGTTCTGGCCGAGGCGGCGCAGGCCCGTGCCGTGGTAGGCGCGCTCCGCGGTCTGCGAGACGACGTAGCGGGCCATGGCCCCCACATCGGCCTTCGCGAACTGCTTCGAGAAGTCGGTGAGCAGGCGCTTGGCGACGAGCTGCAGCAGCACGTTGTTGTCGCCCTCGAACGTGACGTACACGTCGAGATCTTGACGCAGGCCCACGAGCCGGTTCTCGGCGAGGAAACCCGCGCCGCCTGAGGCCTCGCGCGCCTCCTGCAGCGTGTCGAGCGCATGCCAGGTCGAGAGCGGCTTCAGCGAGGCGGCGATCGTCTCGAGGTCCTGTCGGTCGTCATCGGTGTCGGCCGCGCCGGAGAAGACCGCGTCGAACTTCACGAGGAACTCGTCGTGCGCGAAGATCTGCGCGTACGTCGTCGCGAGCCTGGGCAGCAGACGTCGCTGGTGGCGCTGGTAGTCGAGCAGCACCTCTTCGTCGGTCTCGCTCGCCGCGTTGAACTGACGACGCTGGTTGCCGTACGTGATCGCTATCGTGAGCGCCATGGCAGCAGCGGTCGTGGCAGCGCCGTCGAGCGAGACGCGGCCCTGCACGAGGGTGCCGAGCATGGTGAAGAAGCGGCGCCCTGGGCTCTGGATGGGGCTCGAGTAGGTGCCGTCCTCGGCCACCGAGCCGTAGCGGTTCAGCAGGTTCTCGCGCGGTACGCGCACGTTCGTGAAGTGCAGGCGGCCGTTGTCGATGCCGTTCAGGCCGCCCTTGAGGCCGTCGTCCTCGCCGCCGATGCCCTTCAGGAACCCGCCCTTGGCGTTGCGCAGCGGCACGTAGAACGCGTGCACGCCGTGGTTCACGCCCTTCGTGATGAGCTGCGCGAAGACGACCGCCGCCGTGCCGTGCACGGCCGCGTTGCCGAGGTAGTCCTTCCACGCGCCGCGGAACGGGGTGTCGATGACGAACTGCTGCTTCTTCTCGTCGTAGGTCGCGGTCGTGCCGATGGCCGCGACATCCGACCCGTGGCCGGTCTCGGTCATCGCGAACGCGCCGGGAACCTTGAGCGACATGATGTCGGGCAGGAACGTCTCGTGGTGGTACTCGGTGCCGAGGTGCAGCACGGCGGCACCGAAGAGGCCCCACTGCACGCCCGACTTGATCTGCAGGCTCGGGTCGGCGATCACGAGCTCCTCGAACGCGGCGATGTTGCCGCCGTGGTCGTCGTGCCCACCGAGCGCCTTCGGGAACGCGCGGTGCACCGCGCCCTGGTCGACGAGGATCTTCAGCTGGCCGAGCACGCGCTCGCGGTGCTCCTCCTTCGACTGGCCCTCGATGCGCTGCAGCGCCGGGTCGGCCGCTCGCTTGCGCGCCTCGAGGCGGATGTCGGCCCAGGTGCCGAGCAGCTGGCGGCCGAGCGCCTCGACGTCGATGCGCGGCGACTCGGGCCGCGGACTCGCGGGCGGTGCGGGGATCGGCGACGCAGCGGCCTCGCGTGCGGGCCGTGCAGGAACCGTCGCGGGGGTCGTCGCGCCTTCGGTCTTCGTGGTGCGGGATGCCGTGTCAACCATCGTCGGTCTCGTCCTTCGTGTGGAGCGGTCAGCTCATTCCAACGTACGTCGACCCCTCGAACGCGGGAAGTGCTGCATCCGGCGCCTACAAACGCGCACCGCAACGGCTCCGATCACACTGTGATGAAGCTACAAAACGGATGCCGCGGAGTTGTGATCTTCACACGACGCCGCCGGCTCGGCACGACCTCGGCGGTCGCAGCCTGCCAGCCGTTGCGGCACTCGCAGCTCAGGCCCGGAAGAACTGGCTCGCGCTCTTGGTCCACAGCAGCAGCACGACGATGAGCGAGATCAGGATGCTGAACCACTCGCCGACCGGGTTGCCCATGTTGGCCACGGCGACGAACAACGAGGAGATGATCGAGAGCACCTCGACGACGGTGACGATCAGTCGCGCGGCCGCGTTGCCCGAAAGCAGGCCCGCGGCGACGACCACCGTGATGATGCCGAGGATGATCGAGACGATCGCCGAGGTGTAGACCGCCCCGGCACCGCCCCACTCGGGGGCGACGGCGATGGCGCTCGCCTGGAGGAACAGGATGGTGCCGACGACGATGTCGACCGCGCCCGAGAGCCACGCGATGACGGCGACGACCGTGACGCCGACCGGACGAGCGGTGTGTTGTGCCATGACGACCTCCGAGCCTCAGCCGGGAGCGACGAATGACCCCCGCAGGTCGATCGTAGCGAGCGGCGGGCACCGAACGACGGATGCCGCGGACGTTTTCGTCCGCGACATCCGCTCGTCTTCCTGCGACGCGGCGCGCCGCGCGTACCGGCGCGCGCCTTCGCCCGGCCCGTGCCGCTACGCGCTGCGCTGGTACACGCGGAACGCCCGGGTCGCGAGCCAGCCGAGCACGAGCGCGAACACCGCGAGGTAGCCCAGGTGGGACCAGACGTCGGCCCAGTCCGGGCTCGCGGACAGCAGCGCCTCGCGGCCGGCGACGACCGCCCATTCGAACGGGTTGAAGCGCGCGACATCCGCCACCCAATCGGCGGACAGCGACGTGTCCATGAGCGCCGAGCTCAGGAACATCAACGGGATGGTGATGAGCTGCGAGAGCCCGATGAGGATGTTCTGGTCGCGGGCGAGCAGCGCCGCGGCGTTCGAGAGCGCCGAGAACGACGCGGTGAGCAGCATCGCGGCGACGAGCAGCACGAGCACGCCGACGAGGCCGCCGTCGAAGCGGGCGCCGAGCAGCCAGGCGACGCCCAGCACGATGAGCGTCTGCACGAACGTGAGCACCGACTGGTAGACGAGGGACGAGACCATGAGCGCGCCGCGGTTCGTCGGCGACGTGAGCAGGCGGTCCATGACGCCGCGGTTCATGTCCTCGATGAACGAGGTGCCCGCCCAGGCGCTGCCGAACAGCGCCATCATCACGACGATGCCGGGCGTGAGGAACTCGAGGTAGTCGGCACCGCCCGAGAAGCCCGGGATCTCGACGACGGACTTGAACAACTGCCCGAACAGCAGCAGCCAGATGAGCGGCTGCACGAGGTTCATGACGACGAACGCCGGAACGCGAACGGCTGCTCGGAGCTGCCGGAGCGTCAGCACCATCGTGTGGCGGAGGAAGGTGGGACCTGCCGCCGCCCGGCGGGCGGATGTCGGCTGCGGTGCGGTGATGGTGCTCATGCGGCACGCTCCTCGGATGCGGCGTCGGCGCTCGCGTGGTGCGCCGAGGCGAACGAGTGCCCGGTTCGGGCGAGGTAGACGTCGTCGAGGCTCGGCCGCGCGACGGTGGCCGAGACGACGCGGAGCCGCTCGGCATCGAGGAGCGCGAGCGCGACGGGCAGCGCCTGCGCACCGGCATCCGTTCTGGCACGCACCGTGCGGCCCTCGAGCACGACCTCGCGGAACGTGTCGGCGCTCGCGATCGTGGCGAGGGCGAGGTCGAGATCGGCGCCGTCGTGCAGCTCGATCACGACGGCGTCACCGCGGAGGTCGGCCTTCAGCGCATCGGGCGTGCCCTCGGTGACGATGCGGCCGTTCGCCACGATCGCGAGGCGGTTCGCCAGCCGGTCGGCCTCCTCGAGGTAATGCGTGGTGAGCAGCACGGTCGTGCGCTCGGCCGAGGCCATGCGCTCGATCTCCGCCCACATCTCGGCGCGCGCCTCGGGGTCGAGACCGGTCGTCGGCTCGTCGAGGAAGAGCACGCGCGGGCGGCGCATGAGCCCGATGGCCACGTCGAGCTTGCGGGCCATGCCGCCCGAGTACGTCTTGACCTGGCGGGTCGCCGCCGCCGTCAGGTCGAACCGCTCGAGCAGTTCGCCGGCCCTCGAGCGCGCGTCGCGCGTGGACATGCCGTGCAGTTGCCCGGCGAGCACGAGGTTCTCGACGCCCGTGTCCATGGGGTCGGACACCTGCTTCTGCGCCACGAACCCGATGGATCGGCGCACCTCGGCGGCGTCGCCACGCACGTCGAAGCCGGCGACGAAGGCGTCGCCCGAATCGGCGGCGCTGAGCGTCGCGAGGATCTTGACGGTCGTGGACTTGCCGGCGCCGTTCGGCCCGAGCAGGCCGAACACGGTGCCCTCCTCGACCTGGAACCCCAGGCCGTCGAGGGCGACGAGCGGCGGCTTGCGACGGCCCTGCGGATAGGACTTGACGAGGGACCTGGCCTCGATGGCCAGCCCCGGTGTCGCAGTCGGCGCCTCGGTGGGTGCCTTGGCGGGCGCCTTGGTGGATGGTGTCGCGGTGGGCATGGTGATGCTCCGATCTCGAACGGATGTCGGTGGTCGGAGTCGGTTCAGCCCTCTGCCCGGTGCCGCCGGTAGTCTGGCGGCGCGCGTCGGTCTCACGGTTCGGCTTCATGCTGAACGACTCGATTGCGTGGGCGGCTCGGGTGTTGCAGCACTCGGGCCGCCGTCTTCGTTTGGTCACGGCCGCGCGTTGCCGCGCCCGTGTTGTTCATCTCGATAGGTACTGTATCAGATCAAATACCAGACGTGAAGAACTGCGGATGCCGCGGCTGTACTCGGGGCGCCGGTGACGTGCCAGGTGCGCGGGCGCCGGTGCCGGGTGCCGGGTGCCGGGTGCCGGGTGCCGGGTGCCAGTGGTGTCACGCGTTCGCCGGCGTGGAGCGCCGGTGGTGAGACATCCGCCGAACGCGAGCGAATGCGACGAGCGCGCGGGTGCGAACGGCGCGCACTCGTCGCATGTACTCGCGTTCGAGTCCACGTTGTTGCGAGCGGATGCCGCAACGTGACGGGGTGCGAGGTACGGGGGCGAGACGCGCGGCCGCCGGGGCACACAGGCGCCCGGGCGCGGGGCCGCCGGGCGCCGCGCCCCTAGCGCGACAGGTGGGCGTCGACGACGGCGACGAGCGCCTCGCCGTAGGCCTCGCGCTTCTTGACGCCGATGCCCGAGATGCCGTCGAGGGAGGCGACCGAGGTCGGGCGCTCGGTGGCGACCGCGCGCAGGGTCGCGTCGCCGAAGACGATGTACGCGGGAACGCCCTGCTCGCGGGCCTCTGCGCCGCGCCACGCGCGCAGCGCCTCGAAGAGCTCGACGTCGGCGGGGCTGAGGTCGGCGGTCGCGGCGGCGGCCTTGGCCGTGCGCCGCGTGACGGGCCGCTCGGGCTCGGCCCGGAGCATCACCTTGCGCCGACCGGCGAGCACGTCGGCCGCGGCATCGGTCACCGAGATCGTGCCGTACTCGCCATGCGTGGCGAGCAGGCCCTGCGCGAGCAGCTGCCTGGCGACTCCGCGCCACTGCTGCTCGGACAGGTCGGCGCCGATGCCCCACGTCGAGAGCGTGTCGTGGCCGTACTGGGTGACCCGCGGCGTCTGCTTGCCGCGCAGGATGTCGATGAGGTGGCCTGCGCCGAACCGCTGCCGCCGCTCGCGTTCGAGCCGCACGATGGTCGACATGAGCTTCTGCGCGGGCACCGTGCCGTCGATGGCCGTTGGCGGCTCGAGGCAGGTGTCGCAGTTGCCGCACGGCTCGCTCGGCTGGCCGAAGTAGCCGAGCAGGTTCTGGCGGCGGCATTCGACCGTCTCGCAGAGCGCGAGCATCGCATCGAGGTGGGAGGCGAGGCGGCGACGGTGCGCCAGGTCGCCCGGGCTCTCGTCGATCATGCGCCGCTGCTGCACGACGTCTTGGAGGCCGTAGGCGAGCCAGGCCGTGGCCGGGAGGCCGTCTCGGCCGGCACGCCCCGTCTCCTGGTAGTAGCCCTCGACGGACTTCGGCAGGTCGACATGCGCGACGAAGCGCACGTCGGGCTTGTCGATGCCCATGCCGAACGCGATGGTCGCGACCACGACGACGCCGTCTTCGCGGAGGAACCGTTCTTGCGTGCGGCGGCGCACCGCGGCGTCGAGACCCGCGTGGTAGGGCAGCGCGTTCACGCCGTTCTGGGCGAGGAAGGCCGCGAGCTTCTCGGTGCTCGCCCGCGAGAAGGCGTAGACGATGCCCGCGACGGGCGTGCCCTCGGCGTCGACGCCCTCGGTTCGCACGAAGTCGAGGAGCTGCTTGCGCACCTCGACCTTGGGCGCGATGCGGTACTGGATGTTCGGCCGGTCGAAGCTCGAGACGAAGTGCTCGGCCCCCTCGAGCGAGAGCCGGGTCGTGATCTCGCGGTGCGTGGCCTCGGTCGCGGTGGCCGTGAGCGCGATGCGCGGCACGTCGGGCCAGAGCTCGGCGAGCTCGGAGAGCGCGAGATAGTCGGGCCGGAAGTCGTGCCCCCACTGGGCCACGCAGTGCGCCTCGTCGATGGCGAAGAGCGCGATTCGCCCCTTGGCGAGGAACCGCTTGGACGCCTCGGAGTTCAGCCGCTCTGGCGCGATGTAGAGCAGGTCGAGCTCGCCGGCGAGGTAGGCGCGTTCGACCTCGGCGCGCTCGAACGACTGCTGGCTCGAGTTCAGGTAGGCCGCACGAACGCCGTTGCGCACGAGCGCGTCGACCTGGTCGTGCATGAGCGCGATGAGCGGGGAGACCACGACCCCCGTGCCCTCGCGGAGCAGCGAGGGGATCTGGTAGCAGAGGCTCTTGCCGCCGCCGGTGGGCATGAGCACGACCGCGTCGCCGCCGCCCGCGACCTGCGCGATGATCTCGGCCTGCTCGCCGCGGAAGCTGTCGTACCCGAAGACCGTGTGCAGCGCCTCGGCGGCCGAGGCGAACCGGGCGGGAGCCGCCGAGACCGGGCCGGTGAACCCGGTCGCACCTCGCCCGGTCGGCGCGGAGGTCGACACCGCGGACGCGGACGCCGACGATGAGGTCGGCGGCGCCCAGCCCTCGTCGAGCGGCGGCGCCCAGCCCTCGTCGAGCGGCGGCGCCCAGCCCTCGTCGGGCGGCGGAGCGAACTCGTCGGGATCCCAGGGGACGTCGTCGTCGTACGCGTCGAAGGGTTCGGGATTCCGGCTCACCCGTCGAGTGTAACGAGCACACCCGACAGGCGAGCCGGAGTCTCCCCAGGCCGACCTCGGGCCGGACTCAGGGTCGGCGACGCACCACGAGCCAGGTCACGATGCCGGCGATGACGGCCACGAGCACGCCGCCGCCGAGCCAGAGCAGGTCACCGGGAACGGATGCCTCGGCATCGGCCCCGGAGTCGCCCGCATCGTCGTCGCCGGTGGTCGGCACCGGCGCCCCGCTGACGTCGCCGCCGCAGGCGGGCGCATCCGTGCCGGTGCCGAGTTCGACGCCGTCGGCCGGCTGCCACTCGAACGTCCACTCCCCCGAGATCGGGTGGCCGTCGGTCGAGACGACCTGCCAGATGACGGTGTAGGTGCCGGCCTCGCCGAGCTCGACGGCGGCTGACGCCCCCGGTCCGTCGACCACGGCGCATCCGTCGCCGTAGTAGAGGCCGTCGGGTCCCTGCACGAGCATGGCGGCGCCCGTGCCGAGGTCGAGCAGCGCGTCGTTCGTCTCGAGCGAGACCCGACCCGGCTGCTCGGTCACGACCTCGCCCGCGGCGGGCGTCGTCGAGACGACGGAGTTGTGCGCCGACGCCGACATCGCGGGCACCGTCGCGAACAGGGCGGATGCCGCGACCAGTGCCGCGGCGCCGAAGACGCCGCGGACGCGACGCCCGACGCCAGGACGCCTCGGTGCTCCGGCTGGAACCGGCACGCGGCGTCCGGCGCGGGCGTCATGCCCGGCGCGCATCACGCGTCCTTGCGGGGGCGACGCGCGGTGATCGCGAGCACGATGCCCACGACGCCGACCGCGAGGCCGCCGATGCCGAGCACGCGTGCGACGGTGTCGCTCGAGTCTGCCGCGGCATCCGCTTCATGCTCGTCGCCCTCGGCCGCTTCGCCCTCTTCGGTCGAGCCGTGGCCGTGGCCGCCGCCCTCGACGGCCTCGGTCACGACGATCGACGGCGCGGGGTGCTCGGGCTCGGCCTCGCCCTCGACGATCTCTTCGCTCCAGTCGGTCTCGCCGGTCTCGCAGGTCTGCAGCACCGGGAACCCGAGGGTCTGGCCCGCGGCATCCTCGGGCAGGGCGACCTGCAGTTCGATCGTGTCGCGGTAGCCGTCTTCGACGGGCGTGACGGCCGTATAGACGACCTGGCTCGTGCGGTCGCCGTCGGCGACCTTCTCGATGGTCCAGTTCGCGTTGAGCGTGGGCTTGACCGAGGCGATCTCGTCGGGGACGTCGAACGTGAGCTGCGTGGTCGGCGACCCGTCGCAGCCATGGCTGAACGCGAAGGTCAGCACGCTGGAGCTGCCGGCGGCGGTGTCGCTCGGCGTGACGCCGATGTGAGCGCTCGCGGCCAACGGCGCGGCGAGGGCGAGCAGGGCGCCGCCGAACAGGGCGGACGTGGCGATGGCGGCGGTGCGGACGGTACGGGATGTCATGGGATTCCTCTTCGTGGGGTGCGCCGACGAGCGAAGGCGTCGTGCGCGATACAGGTGGTTCGGAGCCGTCGGGCCTGCCGGTTGCGCGCATTCGCGGGCGCGATCACGCGGATCGCGGATCGCGGATCGCGGATCGCGGATCGCGGATCGCGAACGAGCGGATCGATCGCACACGCGGCAGTGCAGGACGTCGCGAAGGACGTCAGACGACGGCGAACCCCTGCGGCGGCCCACGGTGCCGCATCGCGGAGAGGAGGAGCAGGCTCGCGAGCGGCCGTGGCACGGCGAACCTCGACGCCGCGGGAATCGGCCGGCGCGACTCGATCTCGAGCACGGGAGCCGCGCGGACGACCACGGCCACGGCGAGCCGTGCCGCCCCGAGCGCAGCCCGCAACGCGGCGTCGCCGTGGCGGATGGCGAGCACGGTGACGACGACGGCAGCGAGGTGGGTCGCGAGCATCGAGGCGTCGTACGCGAACGGCGCGGCCACGGACGAAGCGGATGCCGCGCCGCTCGGGAGCTCGAGGGTCATGTGGTGGTGGGCGTGCGTCGTCGCGGCCGTGCCGGAGGCGGCCACGAGGCCCGTGCCCGCCGAGCCGCCCTGCACCGAGTACAGCGCATGGAGTGCGAACTGCGCGACCGACACCGCGATCACGGTGCGCACGGCCGACAGTCGCGCCCCGACGACGGCGATGCAGAGCAGCACCGAGAAGGCGAACGACAGCGCGATCGCGAGCGCCCCCGGAGCGCTGCCGCCGCCGAGCGTGTGCGAGAGGGCGGCGACGAACGTCGCGAAGGCGGCGATCGCACCGCCGCGCGCGACGCGGGCCCACCTCGAGGTCATGCGCACCAGCCTAGATGTTTTCGCGCGCGCCGCACACGGCGGGGCGCGCCGCTCACGCCGGAGGGCGGCGGACCGTCGGTCCGCCGCCCTCCGTCGACCTGTTCAGGCCCGCGCGCTCACCAGGCCAGCACCGGAAGCTGGAACATGCGCGAGTCCTTGTAGGGCTCGGCACCGTCGAACTCGGCGCGCAGCAGGTGCACGCCGCGCGACAGCTTCGGCACGGTGACGCTGACGCGACCGTTCTTCGTGTCGGCGGTCACGTCGACCGTCGCGACGAGCTTCGACCCGTCGTACACGGAGACCGTGCCGATCGGCTTCGACCCGTCGAGCGCGAACACCTGCGCGGTGTAGGTCACGGAGCTGCCCGAGCGCACGAGCAGGGAGCTCGGCGCACCGATCGTGATCGTCGCGACCGGAGCCGGCGGCTCGGTGGTCTCGGCGATCGTGATCGGCACCTGCACGCTCGTGCCGGTCGAGGCGACCGAGACGGTCAGCGCGGTGTCGCCCGCGATCCCGTCGGGGATCGTCATGGAGAGCGAGGCACGGCCTCCCTCATCGGTGGCGGCGACGGGCGTGCGGTCGACGGGCGCGCTGCCGAGCACCGTGTCGCCGATCGAGACCGTGACCTCGCCCGCGGCGACCTCGTTGGTGCTGAAGTCGAGCGAGCTGAGTGCGAGGTCGAGCGTCTCGCCCGGCTGGTACGCCTCGCCGTCGGCGGGCGCCGGCAGCACGAGGCCGACCGAGCGCTGCGCGGTGTCGGGGCTCGCGACGCCGTTGGCCTTGAACCAGTCGACCATCGCCTGCAGGTCGACCTTGCCGGTGTCGGCCCGCTCGGTGCCCTTGCCGAGGGTGAAGAAGTTGTCTCCACCCGCCGCGAGGAACGAGTTCGCCACGACGCGGTAGTTCGTCGCGGGGTCGAGCTCGACCCCGTCGAGGAAGACATGCGTCACATGCGAGCCGGCCGGAGCCGTCGGGTCGTAGACGACCTTCAGGGCCTCGTTCGTTCCGAGCTTGAGGAACGGACGAGACGAGCCGGCGGGCTGCCACTGCTCCTCGAGCACCTGCTTCACCTGGGCGCCGGTGAGCGTCTGGGTGAACAGCGTGTTCGCGAACGGCTGCACGTTGGCCGCCTCACGGTAGGTGAGGTTGCCGTCGGGGTCGCCTGCACCGCTGCTCGCGAACTTCAGGTCGGTGCGCATGCCGCCGGGGTTCATGAACGCGATGTCGGCCGTGCCGTCCTGCTGGGCGGCCCAGAGCTGCACGTCGGCGACGAAGTTGCCGATGGTCGACTCGGCGCCACGCGCCTCGACGACCGCCGGGTTGCCCTGCGCATCGGTGCCCGGCATCTGGCCGCGGTTGAAGTCGCCGGTGATGTCGCCGACCTTCACCGCACCGAGCACGTTGGCCTCGGCCGTGGCATCGGCCACGAGCTTCGCGACGGCGGGGTCGGCCGGGTAGAGCGGCTTGGCGGGCACCGGCGGGTTCGTGGTCGCCGGCGACATGAGCGGCTTCAGCTCGTTCGTGATCGAGACCAGCTGCTTCGTCTTGCCGTCGACCTCGAGCTTCATGAGTCCGAACTGCTCGCCGTACTGGCCGGCCGAGACGACCGGGCGGCCGTCGACGACGTGGTTGTACGGGAGGTGCGTGTGCGCCGAGACGATCGCGTCGACCTCGGGGTCGACGCCCGCGACGATCTTGCCGAACGTCGAGCCGTCGGTGACGGCCGAGATGTCGGTCGTCGTCGCACCCTCGTGCACGAGCAGGATGAGCACGTCGGCCTCGCCGTTGTCGGGGTCGCCGTCGGTGAGGTTCTCGGCCTGGGCGTTCACCGACTCGACGATCGGTCGAACGTCGAGCTCGGCGATGCCCGCCGGGCTGACCAGCGAGGGCAGTTCCTCGGTGACGGCGCCGATGAAGCCGACCGTGACGCCCTCGAAGGTCTGCGTGTAATAGGGCGCGAGCGCCGTCTCATCCGTGTCCTTCAGGAAGACGTTCGAGCTGATGTACTCGAAGTCCGCTTCGTCCTGCACGCGATCGCGCAGGTCCTCCCAGCCCTGGTCGAACTCGTGGTTGCCCGCGGCGCTCACGTCGAGACCGGCGAGGTTCAGCGCCTCGATGGTCGGCGAGTCCTGCTGGATGAACGACGTGAACGTCGAGGCGCCGATGAGGTCGCCCGCCGCGGCGAAGACCGTGTTCGGGTTCTCGGCGCGAACCGCGGCCGCGGCACCGGCGAGCACCGCTGCGCCGGCCGACGGGGCCGCCTGCTCGATGCGACCGTGGAAGTCGTTGATCGTCATCACGCTGATGTCGACGACGTCGGTGAGCTTCGAGGTGTCGAGGCCGATGACCTGGGGGTCGTGGTCGCTCGAACGGAAGACCGAACCGTCGTCGGGCGAACCGTTGCCGTACTCGCGGTCGCTCCACTCGGGCGAGTTGATCGACCACCGGCCGATGCCGGTGACGCTCTGCACGGCCGCGGCGTTGCCGAGCGCGTGGTCGAGCGAGCCGAGCTCGCCGTCGAACGTGTACGTGTACTCGCCCTCGGCGAGGGTCGGCAGCAGGTCGGTGTACCCGGCGCCCGTGAGCACCTGGATCGGGTCCTCTTGCGCGTACGAGTTGAAGTCGCCGAGCAGCAGCACCTCACCGGCCTCGTCGGCCAGCGTGTCGGCCAGCGTCAGCAGCGAGGTCGCCTGCGCGACCCGGTCGGCGTTGAAGAACCCCTGGCCGTCGGCCGGCTGGGTGCCGGATCCGCTCTTCGACTTGAAGTGGTTCGCGATGACCGAGAAGTCGTTGCCGTTCGGCAGCTCGAAGGCCTGGCCGATCGGCTCGCGGGCGTTGCCCCACACGCTCTCGTCGACCACGGTCTGCGCGTCGCCCTTCGGGGTGACGGCGTCGGTGCGGTAGATGATCGCGCTCTGGATGAAGTCGGTCGTCGCGGCCGTGAGCACGGACGGCGTGGGGACGTAGTCCCAGACATCCGCCCCCTCGGCCTCGTTCAGGGCGGCGACCAGCGTCGCGGTCGCCTCGTCGCGCGCCTCGCCGAGCTTGAACGAGTTCTCGATCTCCTGCAGCGCGACGACCTCGGCGTCGAGTGAGGTGATCGCGGCGACGATCTTCTTCTCCTGCAGGGCGAACTGCTCGGCCGTGGCCGCGCCACGTGCGTTGGAGTTCTCGCTCGACAGGGTCGTGAAGTAGTTCAGCACGTTGAACACGCCGACCTGGATGTCGCCGCCGACGGCGGGAGCCGTCTCGGGGCGCGGGTTCAGCGTCTCGAAGGTGGGCTTGACCTCGGCCGGGCTCTCGCTGTCGATCGGCGCGGTGGGCTGCAGGCGCCAGGCGTCGAAGCCGTAGCTCAGCACGTAGGGCGTCGAAGGCAGGATCACGCGGTCGCCGTTGCGGACGACCTGGTCCTTCGTGAGGTACGGCTGGTCGGCCGGGTGGGCGCCGGAGGTGATCGCGCTGTTCCAGCCGTCGTCGAGGATCAGGAGACGACCGCGGTTGGCGACCGCCACGGCGTTCGCCTCGTCGCCGGCGTCGAGCTTCTCGGTGCTCTTGACCGGGAGCGTGTCGCCCGCGGCCATCCAGAGCGAGCCGTAGTTCCAGACCTCGTGCGTGCTCGAGAGCAGGTACGAGCCCTCGGGCGCGACGAGCATGCTCTCGAGTGCCTCGCGAGCGCCGCCGACGAGGGTGTCGGGCAGCGGCTGCGCGTCGGGCAGGCCCGCACCGGATGTCACGAGCTCGACGCCCGCGGCATCCGTCGTGATCTCGGTGAGGCCGAAGTACTCGCTCACCGAGCCGGTCACGCGCACCAGGTCGCCGACCGCGCCGACGGCCGGCATGCCGAAGACGAAGACGCCGTCGGAGACGCCCGGCGTCGTGTCGGGGCCGGGGGTCTGGATGGTCACGCCGTTGTAGCCGCCCGTGCGGTAGTCGGCCGTGATGACGCCCTCGACCGTGACCTTCGTGCCGACGAGCGGGCTGACGTCGCCCTCGCCCTGCACCTCGGCGATGGTCGCCGTCTCGGGGTCGGGCTCGGGCTCGGGGTCGGTTCCGTCGTCACCCGAGTTCTGCGGGGTCGGATTCGCGCTGAAGGTGAAGTCCGCGGCGTTGACGTCGGTGTCGACGCCGTCGGTGCGGGAGATGCTGCCGGCGACGTTGTTGGCCGGGGTCGTCACTCCGTCGCCGTACAGGACGGCCGTGGTCTCGAAGGCGTTCGAGCTGCCGTAGCCGACGAAGTCGACGATGTTCGGGTTGCCGCTGACCGAGCCCGAGCCCGGGTCGATGGGAGTCGCGACGTTCGCGAGGTAGACCGATCCGTTCTGGCCCTGCAACGAGATCGAGGAGGTCGCGTCGGTCGCCGGCAGGTCCGAACCGACGGAACCGTTGCTCGCCAATCCGATGAGGTAGTGACCGCCGGCGGCGATCGTGCCGCTCAACGCGGCCACCCCTGCGGTCGACGGCGCGCCCGCGTTGGTGGCGGCCCGGTACTGCAACGACCAGCCGTCGAGCGACACGGCCTCGTCGGTCGGGTTGTAGAGCTCGACGAACTTGTTCTTGAGCGGCTGGTTGGCACTGCCGCCGCGCGCGTACACCTCGTTGATCACCACTCCCGAGCCGTCGGTCGCGGCGAGCGCGGGTGGCGCCCCCAGCATTCCGACGATCAGGGCCCCGGCGGCCGTGGCCGCTATGGCGGAAAGGCGTTGGACGGTTCGACCACCCTGCATGACGCTCCCCTATGTCAACTCGCGCGCGGTGTCGCGCGCTGCCGTTCGATCGCGATCCGCGACACGAACGCCCCCGCTCGGGGGCCGCATTGCGCGTCAGCCTATGATTTCGCTGGGCTTCTGCCAAGGGGTTCCGGCCGATGATCCCGCTGATTTCACAACGTGTTCATCAGAATCCGCGCAGGCGAGCAGGTACCCCGTTCGAGGGTGCTCAGATGAGCAGAATCGGCGAGAGGGCTGGCGCTCCTCGCCGGATCGTGACATCGACCCGGGCGCGCAGCCGCGACATCCGCTCGCTAGCATGAGGCCTCGTGCTGACCGCCGTCTTCTCGCTCACGGGCGCCCTCGTCTTCGGAGCCGCCGACTTCCTCGGCGGGCTCGCGGCCAAGCGCGTGAGCGCCCTGCTCGCGACCGCCGTCGCCGCCCTGTCGGGGTTCGTGCTGCTCGTCGCGTTCCTGCCGGTGTTCGGCGGCGAGTGGAACGCCCACGACGTGCTCTGGGGCGCGATCTCGGGAGCGATCGGATGCATCGGCATCGGGCTGCTCTACGCCTGCCTCGCGATCGGGCCGATGAGCATCCTCTCGCCGACGACCGCCGTGGTCTCGGCGATCGTGCCCGTGGCCTGGGGGCTCGTCGTCGGCGGCGAGCGCTTCGACCCCATCGGCTACTGGGGGCTCGGCCTGGCGCTCGTCGCGGTGCTGCTCGTCGGCTTCGTGCCCGAGCGCGGGGCCGTGCGGCCGTCGCTCCGCGGCATCCTGATGGCCGTCGGGTCGGGCGCCGCGATCGGCGGGTTCTACATCGCGATCGACCAGACCTCCGACGAGAGCGGCATCGTGCCGCTCATCCTGAACCGCGGCGTCAACGCGGTCATCATGTTCGCGGCGGTCGGCGTCGTGGCGGCCGTGGTCGCGGTGCGGGCGCGGGGGCGCACGCGCGCGGTCGTCACCGTTCCCGCGCCCGTCGTCGTTCCCGCTCCCGTCGATCGCGATCCCGAGCGGATGCCTCGAGCCGGCCGCTCGGCCCTCGCCACCGGAATCCGACTCGCCGTCGCCTGCGGCGTGGTCGACGCGGTCGCGAACGCGCTGCTGCTGTTCGGCATCCGCGCCGGAGACCTCTCGATCGCCTCCGTGCTCGGCGCCATGTACCCGGCCGGCACGATCCTGCTCGCCGCGCTGGTGCTGCGCGAGCGCATCGCGCCGGTGCAGTGGGCCGGGCTGGTGCTCGCCCTCGCCGCGGCGGCGATGCTCGCGGTCGCCTGAACGCGGTCGACACGGCAGGCGCAGCGCTGCGGGCGGGGCGTGGCGGGCGGGGCGTGTTCAGGAGATTCGGGCGACGCGCCGCGGCGTACCGCGCGAACCGTCGGCGTGTCGCTCGCGCATCCTGAATTGATGACACCGGATACCCCGGTGCCGGCACGGCCGGCACGGCGGGCACGGGATGTAGTCAGGAGATTCGGGCGACACGCCGCGGGTTTCCACCCCGGTCGCCGGCGTGTCGCCGCGGCATCCTGAATTGATCACCGCGCGACCGCGCCGGGTCGCGGACCGCGCCGGGTCGCGAACCGGGCCGGGAACCGCGCCGGGAACCGCGCCGGGTCGCGAACCGCGCCGGGTCGAGCCGGGAACCCTACAGCCGCACGACCCCGGTCACGTGCACGACCGCCGTGCCCTCCTCGGCGGAGGCCTCGAGGTCGACCTCGGCGCGGATGCGCCAGTCGTGGTCGCCGGCCGGGTCGTCGAGGATCTGCTCGACGCGCCAGGTTCCCGACGAGGCATCCGTCTCATCGATGACGACGAGCTGCGGCGAGCGCGCCGCCGCACCCGTGCCGAGGTCGTCGTGCTCGGCGTAGTAACGGTCGAGCGCGTCGGGCCAGCCGGCGTCGGGGTCGAGCTCGGCGAGCTGGTCGTCGCGCTCGAGCGCGGCCAGCTGCACCCGGCGGAACAGCTCGTTGCGCACGAGCACCGTGAAGGCGCGACGGTTCGTCACGACCGACGGCGGCGCGGGCGGCACGACCGCCGCCTCGTCCTCCGGCAGGTGCGCGCTCGGGTCGACGAGCTCGTTCCACTCGTCGACGAGGCTCGAGTCGACCTGGCGCACGAGCTCCCCGAGCCATTCGATGAGGTCGAGCAGGTCCTCGGTCTTCGCGTCGTTCGGCACGGTCTGACGCACCGCGCGGAACGCGTCGGAGAGGTAGCGCAGCACGAGGCCCTCGCTGCGGGCGAGCTGGTAGAACGAGACGAACTCGCCGAACGACATGCTGCGCTCGAACATGTCGCGCACGACCGACTTGGGCGAGAGCTCGAAGTCGCGCACCCACGGCTGGCTCGACGCGAAGGTCTCGAACGCCTGCGCGAGCAGCTCGTCGAGGGGCTTGGGCCAGGTGACCTCCTCGAGCAGCTCCATGCGCTGGTCGTACTCGATGCCCTCCTGCTTCATCGCGCCGACGGCCTCGCCGCGGGCCTTGTACTGCTGCTGCGAGAGGATCGGGCGCGGGTCGTCGAGGGTCGACTCGATGATGCTCACGACGTCGAGGGCGTAGTGGCCCGTGCCGATGCCGGTGCCGGGCGCGGCATCCGGATCGAGCAGGTCGATCGCGGCGAGCGCGAACGGCGAGAGCGGTTGGTTCAGGGCGAAGTTCGGCTGCAGGTCGACGGTGAGCGCGATGCGCACGCCGAGCCCGCCGCTGCGCGGGTCGGGGGTGAGCTCGACCACGCCCGCGTCGGCGAGCGTGCGCAGGATCTCGAGCGCGCGCCGGGCGAGCTCGAAGCGGCGCTTGCGCGGCTCGTGGTTGTCGAAGACGAGCGCGCGGATGTCTCCGACGACATCGCCCCCTCGACCGATGACGTTGATGAGCATGGCCGCCGTGAGCTTCAGCTGCGGGACGAGCGGCTCGGGCTCGGCGACGACGAGCCGGTCGTAGGAGGCCTCGCCCCAGGTGATCTGCCCGGCCGGCGCCTTCTTGCGCACGATGCGCTTGAGCTTCTTCGCGTCGTCGCCCGCCTTGCGCACGGCCGCCGCGTTCTCGATCTCGTGCTCGGGCGCGAGCACGACGACCGTTCCCGCGGTGTCGTACCCGGCACGACCGGCGCGACCGGCGATCTGGTGGAACTCGCGGGCGCTCAGCTGCCGCATCTTCTGCCCGTCGAACTTCGTGAGCGCGGTGATGAGCACCGAGCGGATCGGCACGTTGATGCCGACCCCGAGCGTGTCGGTGCCGCAGATGACGCGCAGCAGGCCGCGCTGCGCGAGCGTCTCGACGAGGCGCCGGTAGCGCGGCAGCATGCCCGCGTGGTGCACGCCGATGCCCGCGCGCACGAGGCGCGAGAGGGTCTTGCCGAACGCCGTCGTGAACCGGAACCCGCCGATGGCCTCGGCGATCTCGTCGCGCTGCTCGCGCGTGACGACCCGGATCGAGGAGAGCGCCTGCGCCCGCTCCATGGCCGCGGCCTGCGAGAAGTGCACGATGTAGACGGGCGCCTGCCGGGTGTCGAGCAGCTCCTCGACGGTCTCCTGCACGGGCGTCTTCGCGTACGAGTAGTGCAGCGGCACCGGGCGGTCGACGCCGGTGACCCGCGCCGTCGGGCGGCCCGTGCGGCGCTCGAGGTCTTCGGCGATCGCGGTGACGTCGCCGAGCGTGGCCGACATGAGCACGAACTGCGCGCGCGGCAACAGCAGCAGCGGCACCTGCCACGCCCACCCGCGGTCGGGGTCGCCGTAGTAGTGGAACTCATCCATGACGACCTGATCCACCTCGGAGTCGGAACCGTGACGCAGCGCCAGGTTCGCAAGGATCTCGGCCGTGCAGCAGATGATGGGCGCGTCGGGGTTCACCGAGCTGTCGCCCGTGACCATGCCCACGTTCGCGGCCCCGAAGATGTCGGCGAGCTGGAAGAACTTCTCGCTCACGAGCGCCTTGATGGGCGCCGTGTAGTAGGTGCGGCCTCCGGCGGCGACGGATGCCGCGTGGGCGGCCACCGCGACGAGGGACTTGCCGGTGCCCGTGGGGGTCGAGAGGATCACGTTCGCGCCCGAGACGATCTCGATGATCGCCTCGTCTTGCGCGGGATAGAGGGAGAGCCCGCGGTCTTCGGCCCAGTCGACGAACGCGTCGTACATGGCATCGGCATCGTACGGGCGCGGAACGCGGTCGAGCAGGGGCTGGGTCACCCGTACGAGTCTGCCCTACGCGGCTGTCGGCGCCGGTGCGGGCGCGAGCAAGGCGCGAGCGACGGGCGAGCGACGGCGCCCCGAGCAGAGGGGGAGCCGGCCTGCGACGCGAGTTTCGGGTCGCGACGCCGGCCGGCTCTCAGATCGTGCGTCGCGGTGACAGTTCCCCCCTGCGGTCCGCGTCGTGCGATCGAGGTCAACGGTACGAGGCATCCGGCTGCCGCGCCTCAGTGCCAGCACTGAGGTTGCGTTCACTCGACGGATGCCGCGGCCTGCTGCGCGTCGCGGGCGAGCGCCTCGATCGTGCGCACGAGCACCGCGCGGCGTGCGGCGACGCGAGCGGCACGTGCGGCTGCGGCGCCTGCGGCTGCGGTGCGTGCGGCGCCACCGGCCGGCCCCTCGTCAGGGCCGCCGACGATGAGCCGATCGAGATGGGAGAGCACCGGCCAGGCGTTGACGAGGGACACGAGCGTGAGCAGCAGCTCGGCGGCGGCCTCGTGCCCGATGCCGGGCAGCATGTCCTGGAACCGGTCGACCTTCATGCGGTGGTACTCGGCCCGGGCCTCGTCGGCGGCTGCGAGCTCGGCGCGCTCGAGCCCCTCCCAGAACACGAGGCGCGGAATGACGCCGTCGACGAGGTGGTGGTCGAAGAGGCGCCCGGCGTAGGCGCCGACGGCCTCGGGCCCCTCGCCCTCCATGGCGACCGCGTCCATCGAGTCGCGCAGGCGGGCGGCGAGCACCGCGGCGAACAGGTCGTCCTTCTTGCCGAAGTACTGGTAGATGCGCTCCTTGTTGACGCCGGCGGCGCTCGCGATGCGGTCGATGCGCCCGCCGGCGAGGCCGTGCTCGCTGAACTCCACGGTCGCCGCGTCGAGCAGCAGCCGCTTCGTGCGTTCGGTGTCCCAGGCCATGGGCCGAGTGTAGCAATTCCAACCGGATAGTTGTGAATTCGCCCGCGCCGTGCTTCAATAGCAACCGTTCAGTTGGAAACAACCACTCAGTTGGAGATGTCTCGCATGACCACCACCCAGAACCTCGACCCTGTCCTCCCCGCGAACGCGAGTAGTCACGACGAGCGAGCGGATGCCGCGGGCACGCGCTCGTCGCATGCACTCGCGCTCGGCGCTCCGACCTCGGCGAACGTGCCCGCCGCCCCCGCACCGCCCTCGGTGCACGTGCGCGCCCTGCTCACCTGGATCGCGATCTTCCCGCTCGTCGCCATCGGGCTGACGGTGCTCGCGCCGATCGCCGGCGCCTGGCCGCCCGTGCTGCGGGCGTTCGCGCTCACGATCGTCATCGTGCCCGCCGCCGTCTACGTCATCGTTCCGCAGCTGCTGAAGCTGTACGGCCGCATCCAGCGGCGGCGCGCGGCCCGCGAGCGCGAGTAGTCACGACGAGCGAGCGGATGCCGCGGGCACGCGCTCGTCGCATGTGCTCGCGTTCGACGGCTGGGCGGCTGGGCGGATGCCCCGTGCGAGCGCCGGCCCGGTCGCGGCATCCGCTCGGCTCCTGAGTCCTGACCGACCGGAGCTCAGTGCAGGCCCGGAAATCCGCGGATCTCCCTTGTCGGAGCGGATGCCGCAGCGCTAGCGTTCGGAGCATCCCGCACCGCTCGTCCCCGCGAACCCAGGAGTCCGCCATGCGTCTCACCCCGCAGCCCGAGGTCGGCACCGCCGAGCGGCACGCCGACGGATCGTACGACGTCGCCCTCGTGCTCGTGCACGGCATGGGCGCCGCCTACCGCAGCCAGATCCTGCTCGAGTGGGCCGAGCCCATCCTCGCGCGCATGGACTGGATGACCCGCGACCGCATCTACGGCGCCGACGACTCGCACGGCGTGAGCCTGTCGGAGTCGAACCTGGCCGGCGACGAGCCTGTGATCACCGCGACGGTGCGCTTCCCGAAGCGACGCGATCCGAAGGCCGCACCCGATGCGCCCGTCGAGACGATCGAGCGCAAGGTCGCGATCGTCGAGGCGCGCTGGTCGGAGGCGTTCGTGCCGCTCAGCCGGGGCCAGATCTTCCGGTGGGCGGCACCGTTCCTCTGGCGGGCCATCATCCGCATGCTGCGGCTGTTCTGGGCGACCATGGTGCTCGTGCCGTGGTTCACGCTCACCGAGCACCCGCGCACGAAGCGCGAGTACCTCGTCTTCCCGCATGCGGTGACGTTCGTGCTCGACCTCGTGCGCCTCGTGATCGGCTTCGTCGTGTTCGTGCCCGTCGCCGTGTTCGTGACCCTGCTCGCCGTGGTGCTGACGCCGATCCTGCCGCTGATCAGCCCGCTGCTGCTCATCCCCTGGTTCAAGGAGGTCGCGGCGAAGGCCATCGACGGGCTCGCCGAGTCGATCGGCGACGTCACGGCCTGGAAGGAGACGCCCGTGCGTGCGAGCGCCATGCGCCTCGTCGTGCGCGACGCGGTCACGCGGGCCAAGAACCTCGTGGGCGAGGGCGACGTGCACGTGTTCGCGCACTCGCAGGGCGCCGCGGTCTCGACGTTCACGCTCTTCGAGGAGATGGAACCCTCCGAGTACCACGTGCGCCAGCTCACGACCGTCGGCGCCGCCGTCACCCTGCTGGGCCGCGACCAGTGGCGCGGCCGCAGCGACGTGTACGCGCCCGTGCAGAACTGGATCGGCCGGCGCATGACCGACCCCGAGCACCCCGTCGCGTGGGCCAACCACTGGGCGATCTGGGATCCGTTCTCTGCCGGGCCCATCGCCGACGACACGCGCAGCGCCCGCGAGCGCTGGCGGGCCTCGTACTTCCCGCGCCTCGCAACCGCCGCCCTCGGGCCCGAGGAGCACGCCGTGCACAACACGAGTGCACCGTTCCTCGACCACTCGGTCTACTTCCAGAACACCCTGCAGGTCGTCGAGCCGACGATCCGCAACCTGCTCGGCCCAGACCTGCCGGGCCCGTCGGCCGAGGTCGCGTACATCGAGAACCGCCTCAACGTGATCAACAAGAAGTCGCTCGGGGTGAACATGGTCGCCGCGGTGATCATCGCGGTGCTGCTGCCCGGCCTCGTCGCGGCATCCGCCTTCTTCGCCGCCGTCGTCACGACCGTGGCCGGCTGGTTCGCGTGGGTCGGCGACCTCTTCAACGGTGCGGATGCCGCGCCCGACGTCGCCGCCTCGGTCGGCTTCCTGCACACGGCGGATGCCACGGGGCAGGCGTCGCTGACCGGCTGGGGGTGGGTGATCGCCTCGGCCCTGGTCGCGGCCCTGCTCATCTGGCTGAACCAGACGCTCGCCGGCTACACCGAGCGCACCCTGATCTGGGATCGCTGCCCGCTGCCCGTCGGCGCCTGGCTCGCCGTCACGAGCCTGCCGCGCCTGCTCTACGTCGGCGGCGCCGCGGTCGTCGTGTGGTTCTCGCTCGCGCAGTGGCTCGCACTCGACACGGCGGGGCTCGTCTGGGCGGGCGTGCTCGTGCTCGCCGCCGGCGCGTTCCTGTTCCTCGAGCCGCGGTTCGCGCCGGTTCCGGCGGTCGTCCCGGCGCGCACCGATGCGCAGGCCGCGACGTCGGTGCTCGCGCCCGAGGTCGACGCCGCACTCGTCACGCTGCATGCCGCGCGCGGCAGCGACGCGTACCTGCAGCACCTCGCGGCCCGGCGCAAGACCCTCGACCCCAAGGGCGCGTGGGCCGTGTCGTGGGCGTACCTGTTCCACGGGTGGCGGCGATCGCCCGTTGCCCCGGTGCCGGCCACGCCGAAGGGCACGGCGCCCAAGCAGGCCTGACGCACGGTCGGGAAGGGGCGCGCTCGACACGCCGAGCGCGATCTATGGCAGGATCCCTAACCATGACGAACGAGGTGCGCGCCGCGCGTTGGGCCCTGCTGGTGCAGTTCGCGTTGTTCGGCCTCATCATGTCGTCATGGCTCAGCCGCATGCCCTCGATCCGCGAGGCGCTCGACGTGAACGCCGCCCAGCTCGGCGCGCTCATGATCGTCGGCGGCGCCGGCTCGCTGACGGGTGCGCTGACGATCGGCGTCGTGGTCGCCCGCTTCGGCAGCCGGCGCGCGCTGCTCGCCGGCACGATCGGCAACGTCATCGGGTTCAGCTCGATCGCCTTCGCGACGGCCACCGGCGACGTGCGGTTCTTCATCGCCGGCGCCTTCGTGAACGGCTTCTGCGGCGCGCTCGTGAACGTGCCCATCAACACCAACGCCGCCGAGGTCGAACGCCGGGTCGGCAAGGCGATCCTGCCGCATTTCCACGCCTGCTTCTCGATCGGCGCCGCCCTCGGCGCCCTCGTGGGTGCGGCCTTCGCCGCCGCGCAGGTGAGCATCGGCGTGCAGATCGTCATCGTGCTCGCCGTGGTCACGCTCACGCGGCTCGTGCTTTTGCGCCCCGCGACGGCGCTGACGCTGCACGTGCCGATCACGACCGAGACCGGGTCGATCGAGCAGGCCGCGACCCAGACCCGCAACCGCGGCGCCATGAAGCAGGCGCTCGGCGCCTGGCTCGAGCCGCGCACGCTTCTGCTCGGCGTCGTGCTGCTCGCCGCCTCGCTCGCCGAGGGCACGGCGACCACCTGGCTCGCCCTCGCCGTGGTCGACGGCTTCGCCACGGTCGAGGCCGCCGGCGCCCTCGCCTACGGCACGTTCGTCGGCGCGATGACGGTGTTCCGCTTCCTCGGCACGCCGCTCATCGACCGGTTCGGCCGGGTCGCCGTGCTGCGCGTGTCGGGCCTCGCGACGTTCACGGGGGTGCTCGTGTTCGTGTTCTCGCCGAGCCTCGCGACCGCGTGGATCGGCGTGCTCCTCTGGGGATGCGGCGCGGCGCTCGGCAACCCGATCGCGATCTCCGCGGCATCCGACGATCCCGACCATGCCGGACCGCGCGTCGCCGTGGTGACCTCGTTCTCGACCGTCTCGTCGCTCGCGGCTCCGCCGCTGCTCGGCCTGCTCGCGTCGCAGGTCGGTGCTCGCGATGCGATGCTCGTCGTCGCGGCGGTGGCCGTCGTGAGCTTCTCGGTCGCCGCGCAGGCGCGCAAGCGCCAGGTACCCGCACCCGTCGCGGGCTGAACGGCGGCACCGCTCCAGCGCTCACCGCCCACTGCCCCACCGCCCCACCGCCCCACCGCTCAGGCGGGATCCCCCTGGGCTCAGGCGGGATCCCCCGGTTCACCCGCCGGCGCGACCGTCGGCCGCAGCACGTCGCGGGCGTCGCCGCCGGCGAGCAGCTCGACGATCGCCTCGATGAGCCGCAACGGCACGAGCGCGGCGAGGTGCACGAGCAGCAGGGGGCCGAGCACCGCGAGCGATCCGGTGAGCATGAGCACGAGCGGCGCGAGCGAGCGCCACGCGAGACCGCCGAGCACGACCAGGGGCAGCACGACGAGCCACCACGGCTGCCAGAAGGCGGCGACGGATGCCACGAGTGCGGCGATCGCTCCGGCGACCGCCTGCACGACGAGGAGTGCTCCGGCTGCGCCGCCGAACTCCCGCTCGCGGTCGGCGGAGACCCACGCCCACATGAGCCAGGACCGCAGCAGCGGCACGCGCTGCTCGCGCAGGGCCGTGCGGAACACGCGATCGTCCTCGCGCCGTTGCGCGAGCGCTGCCCGGCGATCGCCCAGCAGCGCGGCCTGCACCGAGCGCTCGTCGTGCAGGATCGCCGGGGCCGACTGACGGCCGTAGCTCGCGATGAAACTCCACAGCGACATCGGCACCGAGGCGAGGTCGGTGATGCCGGGCACGTGGGGTTCGCGCTCCTCGGGTGCGGGGTCGGGCGAGCCGGTCGGGCGCGCGGTGACCCGGTACCGGCGGCCGGTGGCGGGATCGACGTACTCGAACGGCGCGCGCACGTGGAAGCGGTAGCCGTCGGCCGGGCGCTGCGCGAGCAGGAGCTCGTCGAGCTCGCGCCCGTCTTCGGTGAGGAACGGCATGCGGACTCCTTCGTTCGTCTGCCATCCTGCCCGCATCGGCCGCCGTGCTCACCTCGCCGGAATGTTCACTTTTCAGGAACGGGTATGCGATCGGAGCCCCTTCGGGGCCCGACTCGGCGCGACACGCCGCGCCGATCGCACGCCCCTTCCTGAAAAACGTTCACGCGTCAGCCGAGCAGCACCGCCACCGCCAGCAGCACGGGAACCGAGGCGATCGTGGTGATGAACACGGTGTCGCGCGCCACGATCTCGGCCGTCTCGTAGCGCTGTGCGAAGACGAAGACGTTCTGCGCCGTGGGCAGCGCGGCGAGCACGGTGACCGCGTAGAGGTCGAGGCCGTCGAGGCCGAACCAGAAGCGGCCGACCGCCCAGGCCGCGACCGGCATGGCCACGAGCTTCAGCACGGACGCGAGCAGCACGTCGCGTCGCCCGGTGCCGGGCTCGAGCAGCCGCTGCCCGTGCAGCGAGAGCCCGTACGCGATGAGCATGAGCGGCACGGCCGCGTGCCCGATGAGGTCGATCGGCTCGAGCACGATCGGCGGCAGCTCGAGGCCCGTGACCGCGACGAGCACCCCGAGCAGCGATCCGACGATGATCGGGTTCGTCAACGTCGACCGCACGATGACCCAGGCCGAGGTGCGGCCCTCGACCTTCGCCCCGAGCACGGCGAGCGCGACGGGGACGAAGAGGAGCAGCTGCAGCAGCACGACGGGCGCCGAGTACGCGGCATTGCCCAGCATGTAGAACGCGATCGGGATGCCGAAGTTGTTGCCGTTCACATACCCCGAGGCGAGCGATCCGATCACGGTGCGTGCGACGCCCCGGCGCCAGATCGCGAGCGACACGACGGCGAAGACGAGCATCATCGTGATCGCCGCGATCGCCGAGACGGGCAGCAGCACCGAGAAGAGCGCCCCGACGTCGCTCGTGGCGAGCACCGAGAACAGCAGGAACGGCGCGAGCACGTTGAAGTTCAGCTGCGCCAGCACGGGGCGCGCGCCCGGCCCGAGCACCCCGAGGCGTCCGGCGAGCCAGCCGACGAACACGGCGAGCGCGATGACCGCGAACCCCGTGAAGATCTCGATCACGCGCGCCCGCCCGCGGTCGGGGTCTTGCGCGCGGCGATCATCCCCTCGACCCTACCCGGGCGGATGCGGCGAGCGAGCGGATGCCGCGGGACTCGCCCATCCCGTCCTCGCCGCCCTGCCCGCAAGGGGCTGGCCGCCGCCGAGTGCCGCACCTAGGCTCGAACCGCACGCGGAGTCGAACGGGGCGGGGAGACGATGTCGCAAGCAGGCGAGCAGATGCACGGCCGAGACCAGCACGAACGAGACGAGCACGGGCAGGGCGGCGAGCAACGCGGCCACGCGGCATCCGTGCCCCTGGAGCTCGTCGACACGTGGTGGCGTGCTGCGAACTACCTGAGCGTCGGGCAGATCTACCTCAAGGCCAATCCGCTGCTCGACCGCCCGCTCGAGGCCGACGACATCAAGCCGCGCCTGCTCGGTCACTGGGGCACCTCGCCCGGCCTGAACCTCGTCTACGCCCACCTCAACCGCGCGATCGTCGAGCGCGGCACGCCGATGCTCTACGTCTGCGGGCCGGGTCACGGCGGGCCCGCGATGGTCGCGAACACGTGGCTCGACGGCACGTACTCCGAGCTGTTCCCCGCGATCACGGGCGACCGCACCGGCATGGAGCGCCTGTTCCGCCAGTTCTCCTTCCCGGGCGGCATCCCGTCGCACGCCGCGCCAGAGACGCCGGGCTCCATCAACGAGGGCGGCGAGCTCGGCTACTCGCTCATGCACGCGTACGGCGCGGCGCTCGACAACCCCGGCCTCGTGGTCGCCTGCGTCGTGGGCGACGGCGAGGCCGAGACCGGACCGCTGGCCACGAGCTGGCGCGGCCACGCGTTCCTGAACCCGGTGACCGACGGCGCGGTGCTGCCGATCCTGCACCTGAACGGCTACAAGATCGCGAACCCGACGCTGCTCGCCCGCATCCCCGAGTCCGAGCTTCGTCGACTTCTTCCGCGGCAACGGCCATGAACCGCTGCTCGTCACCGGCGGCTTCGACGGTGAGGACCCGGCCCTCGTGCACGCGCGCCTGGCCGATGCGGTCGACGTCGCGCTCGAGCGCATCGAGGCGATCCGGGCGGATGTCGCGACCGGCGCCTTCGATCGCAACGCCCCGCACTGGCCGGCGATCGTGCTGCGCACGCCCAAGGGCTGGACCGGCCCGGGCGTCGTCGACGGGGTGCAGGTCGAGGGCACGTTCCACGCGCACCAGGTTCCGCTCGCGAACGTGCGCGAGAACCCCGAGCATCTCGCGATGCTCGAGGCGTGGCTGCGGTCGTACCGGCCCGAGGAGCTGTTCGACGCCGACGGGCGCCCGATCGCCGAGCCTCGACGCGCTGCGGCCGCGCGGCGAGCTGCGCATGAGCGCCACCCCGCTCGCGAACGCCGGCATGCGGCATCCGCTCGACCTGCCCGAGACGGCCCCGTTCTCGGTCGAGGTGTCGCCGCAGGCCCGCGGGGCGACGGATGCCGCGACCACCGTCTTCGGTCGCTGGTTCGCCGAGCTGCTGCGCGCCAACCCCGACCGGTCGCGCCTCTTCGGTCCCGACGAGGTGCTCTCCAACCGTCTCGGCGCGGTGTTCGAGGTCACCTCGCGGGCGTGGGCCGAGTCGCTGCATCCGCTCGACGAGCACCTCGCCCGCTCGGGGCAGGTCATCGAGGCGCTCAGCGAGCACCTCATGCAGGGCATGCTCGAGGGCTACCTGCTCACGGGCCGGCACGGCCTCATCACGAGCTACGAGGCGTTCATCCACATCGTCGACTCGATGTTCAACCAGCATGCGAAATGGCTGGAATCGGCTCGCGAGGTGCCGTGGCGCGGCGACCTCGCGTCGTTGAACTACCTGCTCTCGTCGCATGTCTGGCGGCAGGACCACAACGGCTTCTCGCACCAGGACCCCGGATTCCTCAACGTCGTCGTCAACAAGCAGGCCGAGATCGTGCGGGTGTACCTGCCGCCCGACGCGAACACGCTGCTCGCCGTCATGCGGCACGTGTTCGACACGACGAACAGGATCAACGTCGTCGTCGCGGGCAAGCAGCCCCAGCCGCAGTGGCTCGGCGCCGCCGAGGCCGACGCGCATGTCGCGGCCGGACTCGGCGTCTGGCCGTGGGCGGGCAACGAACCCGGCTTCGACGCCGACGACCCCGCGGCATCCGCGCCCGACGTGGTGCTCGCCTGCGCCGGCGACGTGCCGACCATCGAGACGATCGCCGCCGCGCAACTGCTGCGCGAGCGGCTGCCCGACGTCGCCGTGCGCGTCGTCAACGTGGTCGACCTCATGCGGCTGCAGGATCCGTCGCATCACCCGCACGGGCTCGACGGCGAGGCGTTCGACGCGATCTTCACGCGCGACGCTCCCGTGATCTTCGCGTTCCACGGCTACCCGTCGCTCGTGCACCAACTCGCCTACCGGCGCACCAACCATGCCGACCTGCACGTGCGCGGCTTCATCGAGCGGGGCACGACCACGACGCCGTTCGACATGCTGCACCTGAACGACCTCGACCGGTACCGGCTCGCGCTCGACGTGCTCGAGCGCGTACCGGGGCTCGCCGGAACGCCAGGCATCGCCGAGCTCGCCGACGAGTGGCGGGCGGCGCGCACCGCGGCCCGGGAGTTCGCGTACGAGCACGGCGAGGACCCCGAGTGGATCACCGGGTGGGCGTTCCGCGCCTCCTGACGCCCATTTCACTTTTCAGGAAGGGGTGTGCGATCGACGCGGCGTGTCGCCGCCGTCGAGGCCCCGAGGGGCCGCCGATCGCATACCCCTTCCTGAAGAAGGTTCACGCAAGCGGGCCACGGGCGGCGGCGTTCGGCGCACCGCTACCAGCGCGCGTGCACCTGCGCCCGGATGTCGCGGTCGTAGAGGTCGCGCACCGACGCGTCGAAGCCGGCCGGCAGTTCGAGCGACCCCGCCGCCGCATTGGCCCGCGCCTGGTCGGGATTTCGCGCGCCCGGGATGACCGAGCTCACGCCGTCTTGCGCCGCGACCCAGGCGAGCGCGACCTGCGCGGCCGTGGCCTCGGGGGCCGCCTCGCGGGCGAGCGAGGTGAACTCGCGCGCCGCGGCCACGCCCGTCTCGTAGTCGACGCCCGAGAAGGTCTCGCCCACGTCGAACGCCTCGCCGTGCCGGTTGTAGTTGCGGTGGTCGTTCGCCGCGAACACGGTGTCTTCGGTGTACCGCCCGGTGAGCAGCCCGCTCGCGAGCGGCACGCGGGCGATGATGCCGACGCCGGCCTCGCGCGCGGCGGGCAGCACCTCGTCGACCGGCTTCAGCCGGAACGCGTTGAGGATGATCTGCACGCTCGCCACGTTCGGGCGCGCGATCGCGGTGAGCGCCTCGTCGACCGTCTCGACGCTCACGCCGTAGGCCGCGATCGAGCCGTCGTCGACGAGCGCGTCGAGGTCATCGAACACGCGGTCGTCGCCGTAGACCGAGGTGGGCGGGCAGTGCAGCTGCACGAGATCGACGGTATCGACGCCGAGGTTCGCGCGCGAACGGTCGATCCAGGCGCGGAAGTGCTCGGCCGAGTAGTTCTCGGGTTCCTGCGGCAGGCGCCGCCCCATCTTTGTGGCCACCGTCACGCCCGCGTCGGGGTTCGCCCGCAGCCACGCGCCGATGAGCGACTCGCTGCGGCCGTCGCCGTAGACGTCGGCGGTGTCGAAGAACGTGACGCCCGCCTCGTGCGCGGCGTCGAGCACGGCGAGCGCGTCGGCCTCGTCGACCTCGCCCCAGTCGGCGCCGAGCTGCCAGGTGCCGAGTCCGATGGCCGAGACCGAACGGCCGGTGCGGCCGAGGGTGCGACGCTGCATGAAGTCCTCCTGATGCGCGATGACGGATGCCGCGACCGCGCGCTCCTCGAGCGCCGCGACCGCTCGTCGAGCCTAACGCCGCCCCGCGACATCCGCTCGGGATGCGAAGCCGCTCGTCGAGACATCCGCTCGCCCCCACCGGAGCCGCCGAAGCGAACCGGGAAACCTCAGACGGCCTTGGCCGGATGGAATCGCGTGGCCGACCAGCTGTCGGCGATCGCACTGACCTTGGTGTCGCGCCAGCCGCTCTCGCGGAGGGCGCTGCGCACGGCCGTGTCGCCGGGCGCCGCGGTCTGCCGGCCCTTGCCGTGCACGACCCACACGGGCGAGGCGACCCCGCACTCGCGGAACCAGACGGGCAGCGACGCCAGCTCCTCGCTGTCGCGCACGACGACCACGACCAGCTCGGCCTCGAACGGCGGCACGCGCGTGGCGTCGGACAGGGCGGCCTCGAGCTCGGCGACGGGCAGGTCGCCGCGCACCGCGACCGTGCGGCCGGCTGCGACCCCGAGCTTCTCGGCGAGCGTCGGCGGCGGCGTGGTGAGCGCGTCGACCCACGCCGACGCCGCAGCGCCCAGCCGGAACCGGTAGGTGTCGCCCTCGGCGATGAACGAGACGACGCCGTCGGAGGCGCGCACCTGCGACAACGCGGCCCTCGGCAGGCGTGCGTGGCGCTCGCCCGAGACCTGCAGTCCACCCGATTCGAGGTGGAGCGTCACGGCGGCCAACCCGTCATCGCTGATCCAGGTCGCCTTGGCTTGTCGTCCCATGCAGAAAATCCCCCCGGTTCATGATCGTCTCCGGAGCCACGCGATGCAATGCCCCGAAGGGATGTCACGTCGCAGACCCTCACCGATCGGCGTTTCTGCCGGATTCGGAGTTCTGGCGACACGCCGTGAGTCGACGAGGCGCCGTGCGGCGGGTCGCCGAATCTCCGAAACGGGCGGACGACGCTGCGCCGACGCCGGTGAGTAGTGTTGCCGACATGGATGGGGGATCCGGCAAGTCCAGCTTCGAGCGGTGGGTGTTCTGGCCCGCCGCGATCGTGATCGGCAGCTTCTCGGCGTTCGCGCTGATCGCTCCCGACCTCGCCGAGGTGCTGTTCGGCACGATCCAGTCGACCATCGTCAACGCGTTCAACTGGTACTACGTGCTCATCGCGGCGTTCTTCGTGGCGTTCTGCCTGTTCGTCGGGTTCAGCCGTTTCGGTGACATCCACCTGGGCGCCGACGACGACAAGCCCGAGTTCTCGATCGGCGCGTGGTTCTCGCTGCTCTTCGCCGCGGGCATGGGCATCGGCCTCGTCTTCTACGGCGTCAGCGAACCGCTCAGCCATTTCGTCGACCCTCGGCCCGGCGTGACCGGCAGCCCCGAGTTCCTCGCGCAGCAGGCGCTCAGCCAGACCTACCTGCACTGGGGCGTGCAGGCCTGGTCGATCTACGTCGTCGTCGGGCTCGCGCTCGCGTACGCGATCCACCGGCGCAAGCGGCCGCTCTCGATCCGGTGGACGCTCGAGCCGCTCCTCGGCAAGCGCGTGCGCGGCGGGTGGGGCAATGCGATCGATGTCGTGGCGCTCGTCGGCACCGTGTTCGGCGTCGCGACCTCGCTCGGACTCGGCGTGCTGCAGATCAGCGCCGGCCTCGAATCGGCGGGGTTCATCGAGCCGTCGGTCTGGAGCGAGATCGTCATCATCCTCGTCATCACGGTGTTCGTGCTCGCGTCGGTGCTCTCGGGCGTGGCCAAGGGCATGAAGTGGCTCTCCTCGGCGAACCTGATCCTCGCCGGGGCGCTGCTCCTGTTCGTGCTCTCGTTCGGGCAGACCGAGTTCCTCCTGCGCGAGTTCGTGCAGTCCACGGGCAACTACATCCAGCAGTACGTCGGCCTCTCGTTCAACGTCAGCGCCTTCCAGGGCGAGGCCGGCGAGGCCTGGCAGGCGTCGTGGACCTCGTTCTACTGGGGCTGGTGGATCTCGTGGGCGCCGTTCGTCGGCATCTTCATCGCCCGGGTCTCGCGGGGGCGCACCGTGCGCCAGTTCGTGATCGGCGTCATCCTCGTGCCCACGCTCATCGGCATCCTGTGGTTCGCCGTGCTCGGCGGCTCGGCGCTCTACATCGAGCTGCACGCGCCCGGCACGCTCACCGGACCGGACGGCACGGTGAACCTCGAGGGCGCGCTGTTCGAGATGCTCGAGCAGATTCCCGGGAGCTCCGTGACGACCGTGGGCGCGATCATCCTCATCGCCGTCTTCTTCATCACGTCGAGCGATTCCGGCGCGCTCGTCATGGGCATGATCGCGACCGGCGGCGTGCTCGAGCCGAAGCGCTGGATCCGCACCTTCTTCACGCTCATCACGGCCGTGCTCGCGATCTCGCTGCTCCTGTCGGGCGGCCTCCAGGCCATGCAGACGGCGGCGATCATCATCGCCCTGCCCTTCAGCGTCGTCATGCTGCTCATGTGCTGGTCGACGATCATCGCCTTCAGTCGCGAGCGCAAGGCCTACGAGCACGCGCGTCGCGCGCAGTTCCGCGACCAGATCGGCGAGTACTACGGGCTCGAGGTCGAGCAGCCGCTCGAGGAGGGCGCCATCACCCGCGGCCCGCACTGGCTGCGCCGCTTCGGCTGGTCGATGGGCTTCGTCTCCTCGCCGCCGCCCGACGAGGTCGCGCCCGGTACGGGAGCGGCGGATGCCACGGCCGAGCACGGCCGCCATGCTGCTCCACCCGAGTCCGGGGCTGCTGCGCCGGTTGCGCCGGCGCCGCCGACGGTTCGGCCGACGGCACCGGCGAAGCCGGCGAACGGATCCGGGCCACGACCACCTGCCTGACCTCGCCCGGCCGGAGTCGCCAGGTCGCGGCATCCGACCCGGCGCTCAGTCCATCGCGACGGCGCCGCCGCTCACCGTGATGCCGCCCGCCACGGGGATGTCGACGGTCAACTCGCCCGGCCGGCCCACGTGCCGACCCTGCTCGATGACCACGCGGGCGGGCGCGTCGACCGCCCGGAGCGCGCGCAGGTAGCCGCCGACGGATGCCGCGGCCGAGCCCGTCGCGGGGTCCTCGGTGATGCGTCCGACGGGGAACAGGTTGCGCGCCTCGTACCGCCCGGCCGACAGCGGGTGCAGGACGGTGATCGTGGCGGGCCAGCCCTGCTCGTCCATGAAGGCGCGCACGGCGGCCGGATCGAACGTGAACCCGTCGAACGCCGCCGCGTCGTCGACGACGAGCACGGGATGCGGGTTTCCGGCGAAGGCGAGCCGCGGCGGCAGCGCCGACGAGAGCACCGCGGCGTCGAGGCCGAGCAGGTCGAGCAGCCGCGCGAGCGTGGCCGCGGGCAGCTCGATCACCTCGGTGTCGACGCTCGTGAAGGCCGCTCGCGGGCCCGCGGAATCGTTCGTCGTCTCGATGTCGATCTCGCCGACGGGCGTCAGGAAGCGGATGCGGCCGGCTTCGCCGCGCTCGGCGAGCGCCACCGCGGTCGCCACCGTCGCATGCCCGCAGAACGGCACCTCGGCGATCGGCGAGAAGTAGCGCACGCGGTAGGCCTCGCCCTCGCGCCCGGTGACGAACGCGGTCTCGGCGAAGTCCACCTCGGCCGCGATGCGCTGCATGCGCTCGTCGTCGAGCCCGCTCGCGTCGAGCACGACGCCGGCGGGGTTGCCGCCGTCGGGCCGGTCGGTGAAGGCGGCGTAGCGGAGGATCTCGGTCATCCTTCGATGCTCGCACGTCGAGCACGAGCACGAGCACGGGCACACGAGCGGATGCCGCGGCGTCGACATGACCCGCATGTCAGCGTCGCGGCATCCGCTCGCCCGGTTCCTCGCGTTCGGCTGCGCCGGCTTCGGTCAGGCCTCCTGCTCGGCGCCGAAGCGCGATCGCGCCTCGACCGGGATGAGCGGGTGCTCGCCGCGCACCTTGAGCTGCTGCACGGCCCAGGTGTTGCCGTCGGGGTCGGCGAAGCCGAAGAACGTGCCGCCGTCGCGCTCGTCGAAGACCGTGATGGGGCTCGCATCGACGCCCCGCTCGATGAGCTCGGCGCGCGCGACCTCGGCATCGGCGACGACGAGCTGCAGCCCGCGCAGCGAGCCCGGCGCCATCTCGTTCTGCGAGGGCAGGCTGCCGATGACGATCGAGCAGCCCGAGCCTCGCGGGGTGAGTTGCGCGATGTGCATCTGCTCGGTGCGGGTGTCGTGGTCGAGGTCGAAGCCGACCTGGTCGCGATAGAAGGCGATCGAGCGGTCGAGGTCGCTGACCGGCACGATGACGACTTCGAGGGTCCAGTCCATGAGGTGCTCCTGTTCTTGGGGTGTCTGCCGGGTGTCTGCCGGGTGCCTGGGGAGGTATCTGCCGGTCGCTGCTCAGGCTGCGACGAGCTCGTCGAGGCGCGCGTAGCCCTCGCGGAGGCCGAGCTCCATGTTCGAGGCGACCATGCCGTCGCGGGCCTCGACGCTCGGGTAGGTGGAGTGGATGCGCAGGCGCGTGCGCCCGCCCCCGAGGTCTTCGAAGGCGATCGACTCGATCGCGACGACGTCGGGGTACCCCTCGAACTCGAACGTCTGGATGGCGAACTCGTTCTCGCGCACCGAGTGGAACGTGCCGTTGAACCCGAACGACTCGCCCGACGGATCGACGTGCACGTAGCGGTAGCCGCCCTGGGGCACGAAGTCCCAGCGCTCGATCTGCATGTCGTAGCCGTTCGGGCCGAGCCACCGCTTGACGAGCTCGGGATCGCGGTGCGCATTGAACACCGCGGCGACGGGAGCGTCGAACTCGCGCTCGATCTCGATGAACGGCAGCCCCTCGGGGGCGGTGATGGTGACGGGGTTGGTGGTGGTGGTCATGATCTCTCTGCCTTGCGTTCGGGGTCGGCAGTCGGGCCGGCCTCGGTCGGTGCGGCGTTCGTGCCGCGGTCGGTGGCGAGCAGCGCATCGAGTGAACGGAACTGCTGCTCGTGGATCAGCCGGAATCGATCGATCCACGCGGTGAGGGCCTCGAGCTGTGCCGGAGCCAGGTGCACGGGGCGGCGTTGCGCGTCGCGCGTTCGCGTGACGAGCCCCGCATGCTCGAGCACCTGGATGTGCTTGGACACGGCCTGCTTGGTGATCTCGAAGGGCTCGGCGAGTTCGTTGACGGTCGCCGGGCCGCGGCTGAGCCTCGCGATGATGCCGCGTCGCACCGGGTCGGCCAGGGCCATGAAGGCCCGGTCGAGCCGGTCGTCGGCACTCGGGTCGAGGATCATCCGCTTAGCCAACCCTTTCATTGATCAACTGCTTGGTTGATTAAGAGTACGACGGTGTCTGCGAGACGTCAACCCTGTTTCGAGAACCCCTCGCTTCTTCGCGGCATCCGGAGCAGAATCGACGGGTCGGCGCCGACGCGCGGCACCCAGGCAACCGGTTCCGACATCGATCCGGAGGACGCCATGCCCGTGACCCTGAACCCCTACCTCAACTTCCGCGGCACCGCCCGCGAGGCGCTCGAGTTCTACCACTCGATCTTCGGCGGCACGCTGAGCGTGAGCACCTTCGCGGACTTCCAGGCGTCGGAGGAGCCGTCGGAGGCCGACCTCGTGATGCACGGCCAGGTCGACGGCGAGAACGGCATCACCCTCATGGCCGCCGACGTGCCGCAGCGCATGGAGTACCGCGGCATCTCGGGCGTCTCGGTGTCGATCTCGGGCGACGAGGAGGCGACCATCCGCGGGTACTGGGAGCGGCTCTCCGAGGGCGCGACCATTCAGGAGCCGCTCGCGATCGCGCCGTGGGGCGCCGCGTTCGGCATGCTCGTCGACCGCTACGGCGTGAGCTGGCTCGTCAACATCTCGGGCGCGGCCGCCTGAGGACTCGGGTCAGATCGCTCTTCTCAGGAGATTCCGGCCGCGAAACGCGGAATCGCGCGAATTCCTCCTGAGAAAGGGCATGATTCGGGGCAGGCTTCCTGAGAAACGCCCGCGGCCAAGACGAGCAGGCGAGCTCAGACGGCGGCGGGCAGCCCGGCGCCGTGCAGCGCCTCGACGACGGGTGCGAGCTCGGGCTGCTCCTGCGCCTCGGCGAGCACGCGCTCGAGCGTCTCGTCGTGGATGGGCCTCGCCCGCTCGTAGAGCGCCCGGCCCGCGGGCGTGAGCTCGGTGTAGATGCCGCGGCGGTCGTCGGCGCAGAGCACGCGCGTGAGCAGCGAGCGGTCTTCGAGGCGGTTCACGAGGCGGGTCGTCGCGCTCGGGCTGAGCGCCGTGGCGCGCGCGAGCTGCTGCATGCGCATGTGCCAGCCGTCTTGGCGGTTCAGGGCGTCGAGCACGGTGTACTCGACGACCGAGAGATCGGCGGATGCCGCGAGCGAGCGCTCCAGTTCGTTCTCGATGAGTGCGTGCAGTGCGGCGAGCGTGCGCCAACCGTGCGCGCGCACCTCGACGGCGTCGTCGGCGATGCCCATGTCGTCTCCCGGAGGTCGGTCTGCGTGTCGATGCGAAAGTAGTTGCTTGCGCTAAGTAATTGCGTGTGCAACTATTAAGCCTGCGCTCGCAATAGTCAGCGCTTGCAACTACTTCCCTCAGTGTACAGGAGAACCTCGCATGCCACTCGGACTGCTCGCCCTCGCGATCGGAGCCTTCGGCATCGGCTTGACCGAGTTCGTCATCATGGGCCTGCTGCCCGACCTCGCGGCCGACTTCGGCGTCTCGGAGGCCGCCGCCGGCTGGTTCATCTCGGGCTACGCCCTGGCCGTCGTCGTCGGCGCACTCGTGCTCACCGCCGCCGCCACCCGACTCCCCCGCAAGCCCGTGCTCATGGGCCTGCTCGGCCTCTTCATCGCCGGCAACGCCATCTCGGCGCTCGCCCCCACGTACGAGGCGATGATGGCCGGGCGCATCGTCGCCGCTCTCTGCCACGGCGCGTTCTTCGGCATCGGCGCGGTCGTCGCCGCCGACCTCGTCGCCCCCGAGAAGCGCGCAGGCGCGATCGCGATCATGTTCACTGGGCTCACGGCGGCCAACGTGCTCGGCGTGCCGTTCGGAACCTTCCTCGGGCAGCAGTTCGGCTGGCGCTCGACGTTCTGGGCCATCTCGGCGATCGGCGTGATCGCGCTCATCGGCATCGCCGTGCTCGTGCCGAGCATGCGCGCCGCCTCCCAGCCCGCCGGCGTCACCGGTGCCGCGGGCACCGCCGGCACCGCCCCGAGCCTGCGCCGTGAGCTCGGCGCGTTCCGCTCCGGCCAGGTCTGGCTCTCGCTCACGGTCACCGTGCTCGGCTTCGGCGGCATGTTCGGCGCCTTCACCTACATCGCGTACACGCTCACCGAGGTCAGCGGATTCGCCGCGACCGACGTGCCGTGGCTGCTCGTGCTCTTCGGCGCGGGCCTCGTCGTCGGCAACTGGATCGGCGGCAGACTCGCTGATCGCTCGATCGACGGCACGCTGCTCGGCTTCATCGCCGCGCTCGTCGTCGTGCTCGCGCTCTTCGCCTGGCTCGCGGCATCCGCCGTCGCCGTGATCGTGCTGCTCGTGCTCATGGGCGGCTTCGGCTTCGGCACCGTGCCGGCCCTGCAGAGCCGCGTCATGCGCTACGCCGACCAGGCGCCGACGCTCGCCTCGGGCGCGAACATCGCGGCCTTCAACCTCGGCAACGCGCTCGGCGCCTTCGCCGGCGGCATCGCGATCTCGGCCGGCCTCGGCTACACCTCGCCGATCTGGGTCGGCGCGCTCATCACCGCCGCGGCACTGCTCGTCATGGTCGTCGCCTGGGCCACGGCCCGCGCCGGGGCGGCGACGCTCGAGCGAGCGGATGCCGCGACCCGGCCGACGACCGCCGCGGCACCGACCTCGACGACGACCTCGCCCACACCCGCCGCGGTGCCGACCGCGACCGGCTCGGTCGCGGCATCCGCCCGCTGAACCGCCCCTCGAACCACGCAACCCGTCCCGGAAGGACCAGCATGACCACCGTTCCCACCCTCACCCTGAACAACGGCGTCCGGATGCCGCAGCTCGGCTTCGGCGTCTTCCAGGTGCCCGACGACGAGACCGCAACGGCCGTGGCCACCGCGCTCGAGGTCGGCTACCGCAGCATCGACACGGCTGCCGTCTACGGCAACGAGGCGGGCGTCGGCCGCGCCCTCGCGGAGTCGGGCATCGCGCGCGACGAGCTGTTCATCACGACGAAGGTCTGGAACTCCGACCACGGCTACGACGAGACGCTTCGCGCCTTCGACGCGAGCGCCGCCAAGCTCGGGCTCGAGCAGCTCGACCTCTACCTGATCCACTGGCCGACGCCCGACCGCGGCCGGTACCTCGACACCTGGCGCGCGCTCGAACGCCTGCTCGCCGACGGGCGCACGCGCGCGATCGGCGTCTCGAACTTCGAGCCGGAGCACCTCGAGCGGCTCATCGCCGCGAGCGACGTCGTGCCCGCCGTCAACCAGGTCGAGCTGCACCCGGCCATGACGAACCGCGCGGTCGTCGCGGCCGATGACCGCCACGGCATCGTGACCGAGGCGTGGAGCCCGCTCGCGCAGGGCGCCGTGCTCGGCGAGGCATCCGTCACCGCGATCGCCGAGCGCCACGGCCGCACCCCGGCCCAGGTCGTGCTGCGCTGGCACCTGCAGCAGGGACGCATCGTGATCCCGAAGTCGGTCACGCCGCACCGCATCGCCGAGAACTTCGACGTGTTCGGCTTCGAACTCGGTGCCGACGAGCTCGCCGCGATCGACGCCCTCGACCGCGACGGGCGCACCGGCCCGCACCCGGCCGAGTTCCACGCGGCCTGAACTCCCCTCCACGAAACCACTCTCAGCAGATCGGAACACCCATGAGCGACATCCTGATGATCGTCACCGCCGCCACGAGCCTCACCATGGCGGACGGCACCGAGCACCCCACCGGCTTCTGGGCCGAGGAGCTCGTCACCGCGCACCGCGACCTCCTCGCCGCGGGCCACACCGTCACGTTCGCGACCCCGGGCGGCGTCGCCCCCACCGTCGACGCCGGCAGCCTCGACCCGTCGCAGACCGGCGGCGAAGCGCGAGCACGGGACTTCGCCGACCACCTCGATGCCATCGCCGACGCGTTGGCGGCGCCCGTCGCGATCGCCGACGTCGATGCGGCGGACTACGCCGCGGTCGTGCTGCCCGGCGGCCATGGACCGATGAGCGACCTCGCGTCCGACCCCGAGGTCGGCCGCGTCCTGATCGCCGCAGACGACGCCGGCGCCGTCATCGCCCCGTTCTGCCACGGCCCGGCCGCCCTCCTCTCGGCGGTTCGCCCCGACGGCTCGTTCGCGTTCGCCGGTCGCCGCCTCACCGTCTTCACCGACGAGGAGGAGCGCACGGGCGGCACCGGGGAGAACACGCCCTGGTTCGTCGAGTCGCGGCTCCGCGAGCACGGCGCCGTCGTCGAGTCGGCCGCGCCGTGGAGCGACCACGTCGTCGTCGACGGAAACCTCGTCACGGGCCAGAACCCTCAGTCGAGCGCCTCGGTCGCCCGCCGGGTCGTCGAGGAGCTCGCCGCGCGGGGCTGACCCCCGGCCGCCGATCGCAGCTCAGTCGAAGAGCTCCGACAGCCAGTGGTCCTTCTTCTTCTTGCGGTGGCCCTGGTCGCCATAGCCGCGGTTGTCGTAGGACTGCTGGCCATAGGCCGGCGGCTGGTAGGCGGGCTGCGCCGGCTGGTGGGCGGGCTGGGCCGGCTGGTAGGCGGGCTGGGCCGGCTGGTAGGCGGGCTGCGCCGGGGCCGCGGGTGCGGCCGGCGCCGCCTGGGCCGGGCCGAAGTCGCCCGCGGCGCGCTCGATGATCTTGTCGAGCTCCCCGCGGTCGAGCCACACGCCGCGGCAGGTGGGGCAGTAGTCGATCTCGATACCGCTGCGCTCGCTCATCACGAGCACGGCTCCGTCATTGGGGCACTGCATTCGGGGGCTCCTCGGTCGGGGTGTGCAAGGGGTCTCGGGGCGAGCCTACGGAGCGAAGCTTCGAGGACGCCCAGACCGCACCCCGACGCCGGGCGCCATCCGCCCTTCTCAGGAGATTTCGGCCGCCGGTCGCGGATTCCGGCCACGTTCTGCCGAGAAGCGGCCTGTTTTCGGGCCCGCCTCCTGAGAAGCGCGAGAGGCGTGGTGAAAGCACGACGAGCGGATGCCTCGGCGCACACCTCCGAAGAGGCGGGCGGCCGTGGCATCCGCTCGTCTGCCGGCGCGAGGCGCCGATCAGTGCGTGCGAGAACTACGCGATGACGCGGATGTTCTCGGCCTGGGGGCCCTTGGGTCCCTGGGCGGTCTCGAACTCGACCTTCTGGTTCTCGTCGAGCGAACGGTAGCCGTCTGATGCGATCGCGCTGAAGTGCGCGAAGACGTCAGCCGAGCCGTCGTCGGGAGCGATGAAGCCGAAGCCCTTGTCGGCGTTGAACCACTTGACGGTTCCGGTAGCCATGTTGTATTCCTTCATTCGTTCCGCCCCACCGAGGTGAGTGCGGGTATGCACGGCCGGGGCCGTGCGGGTTTCCGATGGCGAAATCCACCACCGGAAGTCTTGGGTGAATCGACCGGGTCGATTCGCGAGGTCAGACCCGTCGGAACTGGTTGACCATGGGGCAGTCGAACGGGTCGCGGGCCGAGAGCCCGACCTGGTTGAGGTAGCGGATGACGATGCCGTACGACTGCGCCAGCGTGGTCTCGGTGTAGGGCACGCCGACCGTGGCACAGTGTTCGCGCACGATCTCGCGCGCCTTCGCGAGGTGCGGGCGCGGCATGTTCGGGAACAGGTGGTGCTCGACCTGGTAGTTGAGTCCGCCGAGGAGCGTGCTCGCCCAGATGCCGCCCGAGATGTTGCGCGAGGTGAGCACCTGCTTCGAGAAGAAGTCGAGCTTCGAGTCGGCCGGGATGAGCGCCATGCCCTTGTGGTTCGGTGCGAACGAGGCACCCATGTACACGCCGAACACGGCCATCTGCACGCCGATGAAGGCGAAGGCCATGCCGAGCGGCAGCACCCAGAAGAGCGCGCCGAGGTAGACGGCGAAGTGGACGGCGATGAGGCTGAGCTCGATCCACCGGCCCTTGACGGGGCGGCGCTCGGTGAGCGTCATGATCGAGCGCAGGTGGAGGTTCAGGCCCTCGAGGGTCAGCAGCGGGAAGAAGAGGTACCCCTGCTTGCGCGTGATCGCGGCGAGCAGGCCCTTCTGCTTCGCGGCATCGGTCTCGGTGAACGAGATCGTGTCCCACTCGATGTCGGGGTCCTTGCCGATCTTGTTCGGGTTCGCGTGGTGACGCGTGTGCTTCGTCATCCACCACGAGTAGCTGATGCCGACGACGCCGGCGGCGAGGATTCGGCCGACACGGTCGTTCGCCGGTCCCGATTCGAGCACCTGGCGGTGCGAGGCCTCGTGGGCGAGGAACGCGAACTGCGTGAGGATCAGGCCGAGCGCGCCGGCCATGAGCAGCTGGAACCAGGAGTCGCCGAGCAGGATGAAGCCGGTGATGACCCCGCCGAGCGCGAGCGACAGCGTCGTCACCAGCGCGGCGTAGAACCAGCGGGTTCGGCCGAGCAGGCCGGACTCGCGGACGACTCGGGAAAGGGCGGTGAAGCTGCGCGTGACATCGGCCGCGGCGCCGGTGCGGGGCTTGGTGGCCCGAATCGCACCGAGAGTTTCGGTGTGAGAGATGATGGGGGTCCCAGCTGGTCATCGACTTCCCAGCCGTGGGTCGCGGGCGAACACCCACTGAAGATGCGTCGAACGCTATTGCCTCAGCATGGGAACGGGCTGGGAAAAACGGCCGAATATATGCCGCATTCGGCATCCTTCATCTGCTTTTCCGGGTGGCGCCGGCCGGATGTCGCGAGAGCGCGGCCGGATGTCGCGAGCCGGCCTCCGCGCCGCGGTGCGGCGCAGCTCCGCTCCTGCGAGACTGGGGCGATGCGCATCATCGTCACCGGGGGATCCGGCAAGCTCGGCCGCACCGTCGTCTCGACCCTCCTCGACGAGGGGCACGACGTCGTGAACCTCGACCAGCACGGCGAGCGCGGCAGCGTCGTGCGCGTCGACCTCGCCGACTACGGCCAGGTGATCGACGCCATCGCCGGCGTCGACGACCGGCACGACGGCGCCGACGCGATCGTGCACCTCGCCGCGATCCCGGCACCGGGGCTCGCGAGCGACGCCGCGACGTTCCGCAACAACATGCTCGCGACCTACCACGTGCTGCAGGCCGCGAAGCGGCTCGGCGTCACGCGCATCGTGACGGCGTCGAGCGAGACGGTGCTCGGGCTGCCGTTCGACGTGCCGCCGCCGTACATCCCGGTCGACGAGGAGTATCCGGCCCGCCCCGAGAGCACGTACTCGCTCGTGAAGCACCTCGAAGAGACGATGGCGATCGAGCTCGTGCGCTGGAACCCCGAGCTCTCGATCACCGCGCTGCGGTTCTCGAACGTCATGGACCCCGACGACTACGCGGCGTTCCCCTCGTTCGACGCCGACGCGACCCTGCGCAAGTGGAACCTCTGGGGCTACATCGACGCACGTGACGGAGCCCAGGCGGTGAGCCGTGCCCTCGCGACCGCGAAGCCGGGCTTCGACCGCTTCATCATCGCCGCGGCCGACACCGTCATGTCGCGGCCGAACGCCGAGCTCGTGGCCGAGGTGTTCCCCGGCGTCGAGACGCGCGGCGACCTCGGCGTCAACGAGACGCTGCTCTCGATCGAGAAGGCGCGACGGCTGCTCGGGTACGAGCCCGCGCACTCGTGGCGCGATCACGTCACGGCCTGAGGTTCATCGGCCCGAGCGAGGGGCGGATGCCACGGGTCATCCGGCACGCGGACGCCCGGCCGCGGCATCCGCTCGCTGTTGCGCCGGGAACTCACCGGGAAATGACGAACGCCGCCGCCCCACCGGAGTGGGACGACGGCGTTCGTTGAGCGAACGTCGCGGATCAGAGACCGCGGATGTTCTCCGCCTGCAGACCCTTGGGGCCCTGAGCGACCTCGAACTCGACCTTCTGGCCTTCTTCGAGCGAACGGTAGCCGTTGCCCGTGATGGCGCTGAAGTGCGCGAAGACGTCGGCCGAGCCGTCGTCGGGAGCGATGAAGCCGAAGCCCTTTTCGGCGTTGAACCACTTGACGGTTCCGGTTGCCATACTGCTGTCCTTCTGTCTTGCGGGCCGCACTTGCGGACCCGATGCGATCGTTGCCGATCACGACCCCGACGACACGGTGCCGTCAGAGCGGGGCGAGGGACCGGGTGCACATCGGCATCGGCCTTCTCGTATCGGGTCATGCCACGCGGAAGAACCGCCTCCGGGCAATCAGATTTAAGCTACGGGCGAGTGCCCGCTTGATGGAGGAATCGTCCGGCTAGCCTATCGGTTTCCTCGCGGCTGTACAGACTACGTGATGAGTTCGTGATAAGCGAAACGCTGCTCCCGTTCTGGGAACATGCTCAGGATCGCAGACGGATCACCGGGTTTCGGTGGAGAATCGACGGATGAACCGCCGCCCCCTGCGATTCGCCGCCGCACTCTATGCTGCCGGCGTGCTGTGGCTGACCATCGGCCCCGCACCCTGGAGCACCGACGGCCACGAGGTCGACGGCGGCATCCTGAACCTCGCGGCCTGGACGGCTCCGGTGACCTGGACGACCGGGTACTTCAGCGAGATCGCGTTCAACGTGATGCTGTTCCTGCCGGTCGGCGTGCTGGCCGCCCTGCTCATCCACCGCCGTCGGTGGCCGCTCGCCCTGCTGGCCGGCTTCGGCTTCACCGCCTGCATCGAGCTCGTGCAGATCCTGCTGCCGGATCGCGTCTCGGATCCGCGCGACCTCGTGCTCAACACCTTGGGGGCGACCGTCGGCGTCGGCCTCGTCGTCGCGGCGCGGGGCGTGCGCCGCTCGACCGCGATCATGTCGCCGGCGACGGCGCTCGGCTCGTCGGGCACGCCGAGCCCGGCCGACGGGACCGCGCCGTCGCCCGCCGAAGCGGCCGCGGTGCGCGCGCCCTCCGACGAGCTCGTCGCGACGGGCGATCGCGCCGCCTGAGCCCCGCCGCGGCGACGGCTCGGCACGAGGCATCCGCTCGCCCAGCGACGGCTCGGCACGAGGCATCCGCTCGCCCGCCGGCTCGAGCGCGAGATCGACGAGAATCGGCCCGCTCGAGCCCCGACTACAGTGGGTTGGTGCCCTCCCCGACCCCGCCCGACGCGCAGACGCGCGCCCGCGGGCCGTGGGTGCGGCTCGCGCTCGTCGGCGCGGCGGGCGGATTGCTCTCAGGGGCGTTCGGCGTGGGCGGCGGCATCCTCATGGTGCCCCTGCTCATCGTGTTCGCCAGCATGGACCAGCGACGTGCGACGGCGACCTCGCTCGCCGCGATCGTGCCCGCCTCGATCGCGGGGTCGATCACCTACCTCGTGAACGGCGAGGTCGACCTCGTCGCGGCGCTCTTCGTCGCGATCGGCGGCGTGCTCGGCTCGTGGATCGGCACGTGGCTGCTGCGCCGACTGCCGATCGTGTGGCTGCGCTGGCTGTTCATCGCCCTGCTCGTGGCCACCGCCGTGCGCATGCTGCTCGTGGTGCCCGAACGCGGCGGCGGGCACGTCGGCTTCGAACTGCTGCCCGACCTCGCGCTCTTCGCGCTCGGCATCGCGGTCGGCATCGCCTCGGGCCTGTTCGGCATCGGCGGCGGCGTGATCATGGTGCCGGCGTTCATCGCGTTCTTCGGCATGGGCGACCTCATGGCCAAGGGCACCTCGCTCGCCGTGATGATCCCGACCGCGATCAGCGGCACCGTCGCCAATACGCGCGCGAGGCTCGTCGACCTGCGCGAGGCGCTCGTCATCGGCGCCGCGGCGACGGTCGCCTCGTTCGCGGGCGTCGGCATCGCCTTCCTCCTCTCCCCCGAATGGTCTGCGCGCCTGTTCGCGGCGTTCATCGTCATCGCGGCCGTGCAGTTGGCCGTGCGCGCGATCCGAGCCCAGCGGCGCCCGCGCGAGGCAGCACCCGAAGCCCCGGAAGCCCCGGAGTCCCCGGAAGGTGATCGATGACCGACGTGCGACGACGCGCAGCCGGCTGGTACGACGACGAGGCGGATGCCGCGGTGCTGCGCTACTGGGACGGCGCCAAGTGGACCCCGCACACCACGCCCCGGCCCGACGACGAGCCTGCCGAGCCGGCGGCCCCGGTCGCGGTGGCGGCAGCGGTCGCGGCGGCGCCGCCCACGGCGCAGACCCCGATGCCGGTGCCGACGCCGTCGCCGTTGCCGGCGCAGATGTCGATCCCGCTGCCGTCGCCGTTGCCGTTGCCGTTGCCGTTGCCGGTCACCATGACCACGCTGCCCGGCCCGCCGACGATGACGTCGTCCTCGCCGGAGTTCGTCTCCGACACGCTGCGTGCCCCGTCGTTCTCGGCACCGCCGGTGCTGCACGCTCCGAACGAGCACACGACGGTGCCACTGCCCGAGGGCCGTGCGGCGGCATCCGCCCAGGCGACCTCGGCTCGGGCATCGGATGCGGCGACGCCTGGCGACCGCTCGTTCCTGCTGACCTGGCTGTTCGCGCTGATGCTCGGTTCGCTCGGCGTCGACCGGTTCTACCTGGGCCGCATCGGAACCGCCGTGGCGAAGCTCGTCACGCTGGGCGGATTCGGCGTCTGGACCCTGATCGACCTCGTGCTCGTGCTCACCGGTGCTCAGCGCGACCGCGACGGCCATGCGCTCAGCGGGTACGACGAGCACCGCCGGCTCGCGTGGATCGTCTCGGGCGCGCTCGTCGCATTCGGCGTGCTCGCCGCGATCGGCACGAGCGTGGTCATTGCGAGCCTGACGGCGAACCTCGGCGCCGTCGGCGGCCTCGGCTAGCCTTCGGGCATGCGCTTCGAGTTCACGACCCCACTCTGGGAATGGTCGGCGCGGGCCGACTGGTTCTTCGTGACCGTTCCAGAAGAGGCCTCGGAAGACATTCGCGAGATCCCGCTGCCGCCGCGCGGGTTCGGCTCGGTGCGCGTTCGCGTGACCGTCGGCGATTCGACGTGGTCGACCTCGGTCTTTCCCGACTCGAGCGTCGGCTGCTACGTGCTGCCCGTGAAGAAGGCGGTGCGCGTCGCCGAGAGCCTGGTCGAGGGCGGCGACGTGCGGGTGTCGCTGACGGTGCTCGATCTCTGAGACGAGACCAGCAGCACCCGCCATGCGCGGGCAAGCGGCTCGTGCTCAGGCCATGAGGTCGCGCAGCAGCTCGCCCCACTCGAAGCCGCACTCGCGGCAGTCGAAGAGGGCGTCGCCGCCGCTCAGGGTGACGGTGTCGGCCACGCGCACGGCCTCCGAGCCGCAGCGCGGGCACAGCTCTTCGGCCATCTCGGGCACCAGGGTCTGCTGCATCTGCTTCGTCATGCTGCACACGGTACGCGCGGCATCCGACATCGTTCGGCGAACACGCCATCGCGCCGGTTCGCGAGCGAGGAGCGCGCTCAGCCCACGCTGCGGCGCCGCGCGGCGATGCGATGGCTGGCCGTGACCTCGCGCGTGCGGCGCAGGGGAACGGCGACGTCGTCGCGGCGCTGTGCGACGCGCACGAAGAGGAAGTCGACGAGCGCGAGCTGCGCGATGCGGCTCGACATCGCGCCCATGCGGTAGGTCGATTCTCGGGCGCGCGTCGTGAGCACGAAGTCGGCGAGCTCGGCGAGCGGCGAGTCGGGCGAGTTCGTGATCGCCACGGTCGTCGCGCCGGCGTCGCGGGCGACCTCGAGGGTGTGGTGCGTCTCGGCCGTGAGGCCGGAGTGCGAGATGCCGATCGCGACATCCGTCGGCTTGCGCAGCGCAGCGCTCACGAGCGCGAGGTGAACGTCGACCGAGCAGGCCGCCGAGATGCCGATGCGGCCGAGCTTCTGCTGCAGGTCCTGGGCGGTGAGGCCGCTCGCGCCGAAGCCGTAGAGGTCGACGTGCCCGGCGCCGACGATGGCGTCGACCACCCGGTCGAGCACGACGGTGTCGAGCCCCTTCACCGTCTGCTCGATCGCGAGCACCTCGTGGAACGCGATCTTGGCCACGACGTCGTCGGCCGAGTCGTCGGCGCCGATGTCGGAGTCGGCGAGCCCGAACCGATCGCGTTCGGCGGCCTCACGGCTGAGCGCCCCCGCGACGGCCATGCGGAACTCGCGGTATCCCGTGTACCCGAGGGTCTGGCAGAAGCGGGCGACCGTCGAGAGCGAGGTGCTGCAGACGTTCGCGAGCTCGGTGATGGTCAGGTCGACGACGAGCCCGGGGTCGGCGATGATCGCCTCGGCGACGCGCGCCTCGGCCGAGCTGAGGTTCGGCAGGGACTGTCGAATCTCCGAGAGCACGTTGGCCGACATCAGGTGGGGACCCTTCTCATTCCGGGGCGGATGCCGCGTGCGCGCCGCCGTTCACACTGGAGAGAGCATCCCGCAGTACTCCATCCTCCGCGGCCAGGCGCGCGAGCGCGAACTCGGGCGCGACCCCAGTCAGGGTGACGAGGATCGCGGCCTTGACGCTGCCGCCGACCGATTCGAGGGCTGCGGATGCCGCGGCGGCATCCGCCCCGGTCGCCTGCATGACGATGCGTTCGGCCCGCGCGCGCAGCTTGGCGTTGGTCGCCTGCACGTCGACCATGAGGTTGCCGTGCACCTTGCCGAGGCGCACCATCGCGATGGTCGAGATCGCGTTGAGCACGAGCTTCTGCGCGGTGCCGCCCTTGAGCCTGGTGGACCCGGCGACGATCTCGGGGCCGACGACCGTCTCGATCGCGAGGTCGGCTGCGCGGCCGATCGCCGAGTCGCGATTGCAGGCGAGTCCGACCGTGAACGCCCCGAGGCCGCGGGCGTACTCGATCGCGCCGACGACGTAGGGCGTGCGGCCCGACGCCGAGATGCCCACGAGCGCGTCGGCGTCGGTGAGCCCGATCGCGGCGAGGTCGGCGGCACCGCGCGCGGCATCGTCCTCGGCGTTCTCGACCGCCGACCGCAGGGCGGTGTCGCCGCCCGCGATGACGCCGACGACGAGCGCCGGGTCGGTGCCGAACGTCGGCGGGATCTCGCTCGCGTCGAGCACGCCCATGCGTCCGGCCGTGCCCGCACCGAGGTAGACGAGCCGGCCCCCCGCGCGGAGCCGGGCGACGATCGCGTCGACCGCCACGGCGATCTGCGGCATCACCTCGGCGACGGCTGCGACGGCCGCCGTGCTCTCGTCGAGCATCGCGCCGACCTGCGCCTCGGTCGGCATGAGGTCGAACTCCGCGTGCGCGGCGTTGACGCCCTCGGTCGAGAGGTCGGCGAGCAGGTCGCGCAGGCGGGCGTGCTCGGCATGCTCGGCGTGCTCGGCCGGCTCGGCGGGCTCGGCATGCTCGGCGTGCGAGGCGTGCGAGGCGTGCCCGGCATGCTCGGTGGGCTCGGGCGTGGGCTTCGGTGCGGACCAGGTCATGGTGCTCCCCCGGTTTCGGTGCGTGCTTCAGGCGAAGCGATGGTGACGGATGCCACGCCGGCGAGCGGCGCGGGAGGATCGAGCGGCTCGCGGCCCGGCGTCAGGCGCCCGGCGATGCGCGCGGCGACCGTCGACAGGGCGACGGGCACGGCGTGCCGGCTGAAGAAGCCGAGGAGCGCGAACATCAGCGATTCCTTGTATTCGGGGTCGACGCCGCGCTCCGCGCTCGAGCCCACGCGGATGCCGCGCTCGGCCGCGAGCGAGCGCAGGCGCTCGAGCAGCATCAGGTTGCGGGCACCGCCGCCCGAGCAGATGACGTCGGTCGCGGCATCCGGGATCGCATCGACGACGGTGCGCGCGGTGAACTCGGTCAGCGTCGCGACGAGGTCCTCGACCGGCATTTCGCCGAGCCCCGACGCGATGACGGCGTCGTCGACGACCCCGAGGTCGAACGTCTCGCGCCCGGTCGACTTCGGCGGCACCGCCGCGAGGTACGGATGCCGCAGCAGGGCGTCGAGCAACGGCCCGCGCACCCGCCCGGCCGCCGCGAGGGCCCCGTCGCGGTCGAACGCCCTGGCGCCCCCGGAGTGCCGGGCGACGACCGCGTCGATGAGCCCGTTGCCCGGACCGCTGTCGAAGGCGACCACGTCGCCGCCGGGATGCACGAGCTGCACGTTCGCGATGCCGCCGAGGTTGACGGTCGCGATCACGCGCCCGGAGCTCGTGGCCTCGTGGCCGAGCCAGGCCCGGTCGAAGAACGCCATGAGCGGGGCGCCCTCGCCGCCGGCCGCGATGTCGGCCGCACGCAGGTCCGAGAGCACGGGCACGCCCGTGAGCTCGGCGATCCAGGCGGGTTCGCCGAGCTGCAGCGTGCCGAGCGCGTGGCCGTGCTCGGCCCAGTGGAAGACGGTCTGCCCGTGCGACACGATGAGGTCGGGCTCCGCCCCCGAATCGCGGATGCCGCGAGCCGCCGCCTCGGCGAAGGCCTGGCCGAGCTGCGTGGTGAGCCGGGTCAGCTCCCCGACCGTCGTCGACTCGCCGGCGGACGCGGCGAGCACGCGCGTGCGAAGCTCGGGGTCGAAGTCGGCCGTCGCGGTGTGCAGCGGCTCGAGCACGAGGTCGACGGGGTCGGCACCGGACTCCGGTGCGACGACGATCTCGACCAGGGCGACGTCGATGCCGTCGACCGAGGTCCCGGACTGCAGCGAGAGCACGATCACGGCGAGACCCCCGGTGCGCCCTCGGCGCCCGCGGCGCCCTCGGCGAGCACGGCGCCCTCGGCGAGCACGGTGGCCGCCGCTTCCGCCGCGAGCCGGCTCGCCGCCCGCGTGTGCACGGTGGGCAGCGGAAGCGGCGCACCCGGAACGCCGGCGTCGACGACCACGGCGTCCGGACGGAGCCGCGCGACGTTCGCGATGCGGTCGCGCTGCGGCCCGTCGCTGCCGACGCGGTCGGCGAGCACCACGAGCGGGCCGGATCCGGGCACGGCGGCGTCGCCGCGCAGCACTCGACCGCCGTCGGCGAGCGCGGTCTCGAAGAAGTCCTGGTCGCTCGCGACGGCGAGCGTCGATCGCCCGCGGATGTCGAGCACCGTGCGGGGTGCGGGCAGGGCCGGCACGCGCCCGGCGACCGAGATCGCCGCGCGGGCGACGGCGGCGGCATCGACCGGGTCGAAAGCGTCGGCCGGCCCGGCCCCGCCGGCTCGCCCGGCCCCGCCGGCAGGGGCCGTGCGCGCCGCCGCCGGCGACGCCGCGAGCGCCCGCACCCGTGCACCGGCGCGCTCGAGCACGGCGACCGGCAGCGTGCCGTCGTCGACGGCGGCGAGCAGCGCACGCTGCACCTCGACGAAATCGCGGGCATCCTGATCGGGCGCGGCGTCGGCGCCGAGGTTCGCCGGGTTGCTGATGCAGAGCAGGTCGGCGCCCGCGAGCAGCGCCTGCACGGCGCCCGGCCCGGCGCCGACCGACTCGCGCACGGCGGCCATGTCGAGCGCATCGGTGACGATGACGCCCTCGAAGCCCATGGCGCGCAGGCGCCCGAGCGCGATCGGGTTCAGCGTCGACGGCCGCGCGCCCCACGCCGGCACGACGACATGCGCGGTCATGATCGCGGGAACGCCCGCGTCGATGAGCTCCTGGAACGGCGGCAGATGCGTGCGCTCGAGCTCGTCGAGGCCGATCTCGAGGGTCGGCATCGCGTGATGCGAGTCGAGGTGGGTGTCACCGTGGCCCGGGAAGTGCTTGGCGGCCGCGGCCGCCCCGGCCAGGCGGATGCCGCGAGCCTGCGCGATCGCGTGCCGGGCGACGAGCTCGGGGCGATCGCCGAACGAGCGCACCCCGATCACCGGATTGCGCGGGTCGGTGTTCACGTCGGCCACGGGCGCGAGCACGACGTTCGCCCCGACGGCGAGCGAGCGGCGGGCGAGCTCCGCGCCGACGGCCTCGGTGATCGCGAGGTCGTCGACGAAACCGAGCTGGGCCGCGCCGGGCAGCGTGGATCCGATGGCGGACTCGATGCGGGTGACGTTGCCGCCCTCCTCGTCGATGCCCACCACGAGCGGGCGATCGCGATCGTGCAGTTCGCCGGCCAGCGACATCCGCTCGCCCTCATCGCCCAGGTTGTGCGCGAAGAGCACGAGGCCCGCGAGGCCGCCGTCGTCGAGTTCGCGGCGGAAGAGATCCGGGATGCCCCGGCCGAGGAATCCCGGCCAGAGCACCCCGCCCACCAGTCCCCTGATGGTGGGATCGTCCACGGCGGTCACCCCTTGACCGCGCCGGCCACGAGGCCGCTCGACAGGCGACGTTGGACGATGACGAAGAAGATCATGACCGGCACGGTGATGATCGTGGACGCGGCCATGATGTAGCCCCACTCGTTGGTGTGCTCGCCGAAGAACTGCTTGAGGCCGATGGCCACCGTGTAGTTCTCGGACGCGCCGCCGAGCAGGGTCATGGCGAAGATGAACTCGTTCCACGCGGTGATGAACGAGAAGACGGAGGTCGCGACGAGGCCCGGCATGACGAGCGGCAGCAGCACCGACCGGAACATGCGGCCCCAGCTCGCGCCGTCGAGGTAGGCGGCCTCCTCGAGCTCGACCGGCACCGCGGCGACGAATCCGCGCAGCATCCAGATGCCGAACGGCAGCGACAGGGCGACGTAGACGACCATGAGGCCGAGCAGCGTGTTCAGCAGCTGCAGGTCGCGCACCTGCACGAACAGCGGGATGACGAGGGCCTCGAGCGGCACCATCTGCACGATGAGGATCATGAGCAGCATCGACGTGCGGAACCGGAACCGGAACCGCGCCACCGCGACCGAGGCGAGCAGCGCCAGCACGGCGCTCGCGAGCACCGTGACCACGGCGACGATGGCCGAGTTGCGCAGGTACACGTCGAAGCCGCCGTCGGTGAGCACGTACTCGAAGTTCGCGAGCGACCACTCGCGCGGCAGCAGGGTCTGCCCGCCGGCGCCGGCCTTCGCGTCGAACGCGCTCGAGAGCATCCAGAAGGCGGGGAAGAGCGTGAACGCGAGCAGCAGCACGACGAGCACGGCCTTGCCCGCCGCCGAGCGGGTCTTGCGCGCCGAGCGACGCGACGCCGGGATCGCGCGCCGGGGTCCGTTCGGCGTCTCGGGAGGCAGGGCACCGGATGCCTCGGGCGTGGTGGCCGGGGCGGGCGTGAAGGTGCTCACAGCTCGTCCTCCTTCAACAGGGTGCGCACGTAGACGACGGTGATGACGAGCAGCAGCAGGGTCAGGAGCACGGCGATGGCCGAGCCGAATCCGTAGCGGTTCTGCCCGAACGACTCGACGTACGACCAGACGCCGAGGTTCAACGCCTCGCGGTTCGTGCCCGCGCCTCCCGGCATCAGGTAGACCTGCGCGAACACCTTGAAGTCCCAGATGGTCGACAGGATGATGACGACGCTGAAGACCTGCCGCAGGTTCGGCACGATCACCTGGAAGAAGCGGCGCCAGGGGCCCGCGCCGTCCATCTCGGCGGCCTCGAGCATCTCCTTCGGCACGCCGAGCAGGCCCGCGAGCACGGTGATCGCGACGAACGGGAACCCGTGGTGGATCACGTTCAGCAGCACGATCGCATAGAAGCTGAACCGGTTCGTGAACCAGTTGACCGGCTCGTCCTGCAGGCCCACGGCCTGCAGCGCCTGGTTGAAGATGCCGCGGTCGGCGTCGAAGATCCACACCCAGACGTAGGTGCCGGTGACCGCGGGCATGGCCCACGCGATCATGATCGCGCTGCCGACGATGGTGCGCCAGAAGCCGCCGAGCGAGGCCATGAGCACGGCGACGCCCGTGCCGAGCGCGACGGTGCCGGCGACGGCGAGCACCGCGAACCCCACGGTGTTCGGGAGCACGACGCCCCAGAGCGTGGGGTCGGTGAGGATCTCGCCGTAGTTGGCGAGGCCGATCCAGTTCGGATCACCCGAGACGATCTCGCGCAGGCCGTAGTCCTGCAGCGAGAAGAGGAACACCCGGATGAGCGGCCAGAGCAGCAGCACGGCCAGCACGGCGAGCGCGGGCGCGAGCAGCAGCCACGGGCGCGACGAGGCGATCAGCCGGTTGCGGTGCACGGGGCCGGCGCCCGGCCGGGGGGTGGTTCCCCCCGGCGCGGGCGTCGGAGCCTGGATCGTGGTCGACACCTGGTCAGTTGCCGTTCATGATCTCGTCCATCTCCTTCGCGGCATCCGACGTGGCCTGTTCGACCGTCTTCTGCCCGGAGAGGATCGCCTGGATGGCGGTGTTCGTCGTCTTCTTCGCCTGCACGGCGCCGAAGCTCGGCGTCACGGGCACCGAGGCGCCGCCGTCGACGAGCTGCGTGGCGAAGGGAGCGACGAGCGGGTCGTCGGAGCCCATCGTCTCGGTCAGCAGCGACTGCTGGCCCGGGAAGTAACCGGTCTGCTGGCCCCACTTCTCGGCGAACTCGCCCGTGGTCATGAGCTTGATGAACGACCAGGCGAGGTCGGTGTTCTCGGCCGTGCTGAACATCGACAGGTGCGACCCGCCGAGCACCGACGGGGAGATGCCGCCGTCCTTGCCCGGGATGGGCGTGGCGGCGAACTTGCCGTCGAGGTCGGCGTTCTTCTCGATGATCGCGGCGGGGGTCCACGAGCCCATGAGGGCCATGGCGACGTTGCCCTGGGCGAAGTTGTCGAGCACGTCGGTCTCCTTCCACGTGGTGGCGCCGGCCGACGAGAAGCCGTGCTCGGTCGCGAGGCCGGTGTAGAAGCCGATGCCGTCCTGCGACTCGGGGCTCGCGAGACCCGACTCCCAGGTGTCGCCGTTCTTGACGGAGACCTCGCCGCCAGCGCCCCAGACCCACGGGTACACGCCGAATTCGGCGTCGCCCGGAACCGCGAAGGCGAGCATCTCGGGGTGCGCGGCCTTGATCGCGTCGCCCGCGGCGACGATGTCGTCCCAGCTGGTCGGCGCCTCGAGGCCGAGCTCCTCGAAGAGGTCGGAGCGGTAGACGAGCGAGCGAACGCCGGCGTACCAGGGCATGCCGTAGAGCTCGCCGTCGTAGGTGCCGGACTCGACGAGGCCTTCGACGAGGTCGTCGCCCAGCCCGTCGTCGGCGACGAAGTCGCCGATCGGCTCGAGTGCGCCGGCGTCGGCGAACTCGGCCGTCCAGGTGGTGCCGGTCTCGGCGACGTCGGGGGTCGTGCCACCGGCGATCGAGGTGACGAAGCGGTCGTGCGCGTCGGCCCACTGCACGAACTCGACGTTGAGCTCGGCACCGGTCTCCTCGGTGAAGGCGTCGCCGACCTCGTCGAAGAACGCCTCGGAGTCGGGGTTCGTGCCCTCCATGATCCAGACGTCGAGCGTCTGGCCGTCGGCGTTCGAACCGTCTCCGTCGTTCGACCCGCCTGCGCAGGCGGTGAGCCCGAACACGGCCGTGGCGAGCACGGCGACGGGCAGCAGTCGCTTCTTCATGGATGCCTCCTCATTGATGGATCTGTCGTGGACCTCTGGCGGACCTCGTGCGGGCGCCGTGGCGGCCCCGGAACGTGACTCTGGAAGTAGTATTCGTGAGCTACGCATTCTTTGCAAGTTTTTTCCACAGCCGTGACCGGTTCGAAACCTGCACGTCACGGATGCCTCGGACGTAGGCTCGGCTCGTGAGCAACGCCTCGGGTGACGACCGCACGAGCACCGGCGCGGCCCCGTCTGCGCGTGGCGGTTGGGCGCTCGGCATCGACGTCGGCGGAACCGGATCGCGCGCGGCACTCGAACCGCTCGACGCGCCGTTCGGCACCGACCGACGCATGCTCGAGGGCGGGCGGGTCGCCGTGGCATCCGCCGGTTCGAACGCGCTCGACGTGGCCGCGGCGCTCATCGAGGCCGCGACGTGCGAGTGGCCGGATGCCGCGATCTCGTCCGTGGGCGTCGGCGCGACGGGGCTCGCCTCGCTGGTGTCGGCTCCGGATGCCGCGACCGGGCGCCTCTCGCAACTGCCGGCGTCGGTCGACGCTGCGCCCGTGCCCGTCGCGCTCGCGGTCGCGGTCGACGCCGTCACGGCGCACCTCGGCGCACTCGGCGGGCGGGCCGGCGCGGTTGTCGCCGTCGGCACGGGGGCCATCGCCCTCGGTACCGACCTCGACTCCGTCTGGCGCCGCGTCGGCGGTTGGGGTCACCTCTGGGACGACCGCGGATCGGGCGTCTGGATCGGCATCGAGGCGCTCAAGGCCGCGATCCGCACCCACGACGGCGTGACCACGAGCACCTCGGCCGATGCCTCGGCGCTGCTCGCCGCCGCCGAGTCCAGGTTCGGCTCCGCCCCCTCCTGGCCCGGGCACCTGCTGACCCGCGCCGACCGCGCGGGCGTGATCGCGGGCTTCGCGCCCGAGGTCGCCGCACTGGCCGCAGACGGCGACGCCGCGGCATCCGCCATCATGCGCACCGCGGGCACCGAGGTCGCGGCCACGCTCGTCGCCGCACTCGACCCCGACCTGCCGCGCCTCGCGTCGTACACGGGCGGCGTGTTCGGCGCGGAGGGCGCCTACCGGGAGGCGTTCGAGGCCGAGTTCGCGCGCCTCGCGCCCGACGCGACGCTGCAGGCACCCCTCGGCTCGCCGCTCGACGGGGCGGTGCGGCTCGCGCGGCTCATCGCCGCGGGCGGGGTGCCGGCGGGGCATCCGCCGTTCGTCTGGCGCTGAGCGTCAGCTCCGAGCGCCGGCTCCCGCCACGGGGCATCCGCCCCGCCCGTCACGCCCGCGCGAGCAGCGCCCCCACGTCGACGCCGCGCGGCAGCGCCCCGAACTGCGCACCGCCCTCGCGGCCGAGGCGCGAGCGCACGAACGCCTCGGCGACCGACGCGGGCGCGTATCGCAGCAGGAGCGACCCCTGCAGCACGAGCGCCAGCCGCTCGGTGAGCTCCCGGGCGACGGATGCCGCGGAGTCCGCGCTCATCGTCGACACCTCGCGCACGAGCGCGACCACCTCGGCGAGCGCCTCGTCGAACACCCGGCTCGCGCCCGATGCCGCCCCGACCTCGACGAAGAACGCCTCGAACGCCGCGGGCTCGCGGGCGAGCACGCGCAGCACGTCGAGCGCGATGACGTTGCCGGAGCCCTCCCAGATCGCGAGCAGCGGCTGCTCGCGATAGCGGCGCGCGAGCGGGAACGCCTCGGTGTACCCGTTGCCGCCGAGGCATTCGAGCGCCTCGGCCGCGTGCCCGGCGCCGCGCTTGCAGACCTGGTACTTCGCCACCGCGGTCGCCAGGCGGCGGAACGCCTGCTCCGAGGCGTCTGCGTCGGGGTCGTACGCCCGTGCCAGCCGCATCGCCGTGAGGGTCGCGGCCTCGGATTCGAGCGCGAGGTCGGCGACGACGGCCGACATCGCGGGCTGGTCGACGAGCAGCGCCCCGAACGCGCTGCGGTGCCGCACATGCCAGGCCGCCTCGGCGACCGACTGCCGCATGCCCGCCGCGGTGCCGATGACGCAGTCGAGCCTGGTCTGCGTGACCATCTGCACGATCGTCGCGACGCCGCGGCCCTCCTCGCCGACGAGCCACCCGCTCGTGCCGTCGAGCTCGATCTCGCTCGACGCGTTCGAGCGGTTGCCGAGCTTGTCCTTCAGCCGCTGGATGCGGAACACGTTGCGCTCGCCGCCGCCGCCCGCGCCCGGCAGCATGCGCGGCACGAAGAAGCAGCTGAGGCCCTGCTGCGCCTGGGCGAGCACGAGGAACGCGTCGCTCATCGGCGCGCTGCAGAACCATTTGTGGCCCGTGAGGCCGTACTCGGCACCCCACGCTCCGTCGGCCGCGCCGCGCCGCTCGGCCCGCGTGGTGTTCGCGCGCACGTCGGATCCGCCCTGCTTCTCGGTCATCGCCATGCCCATGAGGGCGCTCGCCTTGCCCGGCACGAGCGCCGGCTCGTACGCGCGGCTCAGCAGCCGAGGCATCCATTCGTCTCGAAGGCCGGATGCCGCGTGCTCGAGCACCGGCACCGCGGCATGCGTCATCGACACGGGGCAGGCGTGGCCGGGCTCGACCTGGGCGAAGAGCAGGAACGCCGCGGCGCGATCGACGTTCGCGCCCGGGCCCGGATCCGCGGCGGCCGAGGTGTGCGCGCCCGCCGCCACCGCCTGCGCGATGATGCGGTGGTAGACGTCGTCGTACTCGACCTCGTCGATGCGCCGGCCCCACCGGTCGTGCGTTCGCAGCACGGGTTCATGCGTGTTCGCGCGCTCGGCATTGCACTGGAACGCGGCTGAACCGACGGCACGACCGATCGCGTGCAGGGCCGCGGACGCCTCGCGGCCGGCGTGCGCATCGACGTCGGCGTCGGCCAGGGCGGGACCCGCGGAGAGCGCGCTGCCGCCGCGGCCCCATCGGGCGACCGCCTCGACGAGCGGGGCGTTCTCGGCGAACTCGTCGACGTCGGTGCGCGGCGGAACCTGGTTGGCGACCTCGTGGGTGCTGATCATCTTCGACCTCCGCGCCCATTCTCCTCGCCGTCGACGTCGGCGTCGGCGTCAGCGGCAGCCGCTAGCCTGATCGGCATGGCCGAGACGAGCGCGGGGATCCTGCTGCACCGACGCCGAGCCGCGGCATCGGACCCGCGTGACGTCGAGGTGCTGCTCGGGCACATGGGCGGACCGTTCTGGAAGGGGCGCGACGAGGCCGCGTGGTCGCTGCCGAAGGGCACGTTCACCGACGAGACGCCGCTCGACGCGGCCAGGCGCGAGTTCGCCGAGGAGCTCGGCAGCCCGGCCCCCGACGTGCCGTACATCGAGCTCGGGGTCTTCAGGTACACGTCGGGCAAGACCGTGGCGGTCTTCGCGGGCGAGGCGGACTTCGACGCGACGGCGATCGAGAGCAACCTGTTCGAGATCGAATGGCCGCCGAGATCCGGACGGCGCCAGTCGTTCCCCGAACTCGACTCCGCGGCATGGGTGCCGATCGCCGACGCCCGCATGCGGCTCGTGAAGGGCCAGCGGCCGGCGCTCGACGCGCTGCTCGCGATACTCGGCTGAGGTCTCGATCCGCTGATCGGTCGCCGCGCGCCCGGGCGCCGAGCCGGCCGTGCGCACGAATGTCGGTGGCATGCGAGAGGCTGCTCACGCCCCTGATCGGAGGATGATTCGGGCCGGATTCCGTCCGCTCCGTTCGCCCTCCGAGAAATGCGGGCTCGAAGCATCCGCTCGGGTTGTCTCACCGACACCTCCGTGCGAGGCTGGAACGCTGTGCGAGCGCCCGGGGGTGGGCTTCGCGCCGCCGACCACCGAACAACCGCTGCGCATCGATCACGTTCGTGACGCGGCATCCGTCGACCCATCCGCCCTCACCGCCGCATCACCGGAGATCACATGCTCGGAAAACTCCTCGTCCGATATCTCAAGCCCTATTCGTGGTTGCTCGCCGGAGTCCTGGTCTTCCAGATCCTCTCGGCGATCGCCACGTTCAACCTGCCCGACCTGAACGCCGACATCATCAACAACGGCGTCGCGAAGGGCGACACCGCCTACATCTGGTCGACGGGCGCGGTCATGCTGCTGATCTCCCTCGGGCAGATCGCCGCATCGATCATCGCCACCTACTTCGCCGCGAAGGCCGCGATGCGAGCCGGCCGCGACATCCGCAACGACGTGTTCGAGAAGGTGAGCGGGTTCTCCGAGCGCGAGGTCTCGAAGTTCGGCCCCGGCTCGCTCATCACCCGCAACACGAACGACGTGCAGCAGGTGCAGATGCTCGCGATGATGGGCGCGACCATGCTCGTGACCGCCCCGATCCTCGCGATCGGCGGCATCTTCTTCGCACTGCAGCAAGACGTGGGGCTCGGCTGGATCATCGCCGTCGCCGTCCCGGTGCTGCTCGTCATCGCGATCCTCATCATCAGCCGCATGGTGCCGCTGTTCCGCAGCTTCCAGCACAAGCTCGACAACGTGAACCGCATCATGCGCGAGCAGCTCACGGGCGTGCGCGTCGTGCGGGCGTTCGTGCGCGAGCCCATCGAGGAGGAGCGCTTCCGCACCGCGAACACCGACATCATGGTCGTCGGCCGTCGCGTCGGCTCGCTGTTCGTGCTGCTCTTCCCGCTCTTCATGCTCGTGCTGAACGTCACGATCGTGGGCGTGGTGTGGTTCGGCGCCTTCGCCGTCGACGCCGGCGACGTCGAGATCGGCACGCTCTTCGCCTTCATGCAGTACGTCATGCTGATCCTCACCGGCGTGCTCATGGCGAGCTTCATGACGATCATGATCCCGCGCGCAGCGGTCTCGGCCGATCGCATCGCCGAGGTGCTCGCCAGCGAGTCGACGCTGGAACGCCCCGCGAACCCCGTGCGCGAACTGCCGGAGCCCGGCGCGATCGAGCTGAAGGACGTCTCGTTCACGTACCCCGGCGCCGAGCACCCCGTGCTCGACGGCATCAGCTTCAAGGTCGCGCGCGGCGAGACCGTCGCGGTCGTCGGGTCGACGGGCGCGGGCAAGACCACGCTCATCTCGCTGATCCCGCGTCTCTTCGACGCGACCGGCGGCTCCGTCGCCGTCGGCGGGGTCGACGTGCGCCAGGCCGACCTCGACGTGCTCTGGAACTCCATCGGCCTCGTGCCGCAGCGACCGTTCCTCTTCACCGGCACCATCGCCTCGAACCTGCGGTTCGGGCGCGAGGAGGCCACCGACGACGAGCTCTGGCACGCCCTCGAGATCGCGCAGGGCCGCGACTTCGTCGCCGAGATGGAGGGCGGGCTCGACGCCCGCATCTCGCAGGGCGGCACCAACGTGTCGGGCGGCCAGCGCCAGCGGCTCGCGATCGCCCGCGCGATCGTGCACCGACCCGACATCCTCGTGTTCGACGACTCGTTCTCGGCGCTCGACCTCACGACCGACGCGAACCTCAGGCACGCGCTCTGGCGCGAACTGCCCGATGTCACGAAGGTCGTGGTCGCCCAGCGCATCTCGACCATCACCGATGCCGACCGCATCGTGGTGCTCGACGACGGCGTGATGGTCGGCGTCGGAACGCACGAGCAGTTGCTCGAGACATCCGACACCTATCGAGAGATCGTCGAATCCCAGCTCGGAGCGGAGGCAGCCCGATGAGCACCGAACCCACCACCACGCTCACCGAAGACGAGAAGGAACCCACCACCACGCTCACCGAAGACGAGAAGTACGAACTCGAACTCGCCGAACAGGCGCGCCTGAACTCGGGCGACTGGGACAGCGTCGCGCCCGGCAAGGCCGCCAACTTCGGCAAGAGCTTCAAGCGGCTCATCGGCCTGTTGAAGCCGCACGCGCTCGCCTTCACCTTCGTGTCGATCCTCGGCGCCGCGGGCGTCGTGCTCGCCGTCATCGCGCCGAAGGTGCTCGGCGAGGCCACGAACGTGCTGTTCGCCGGCGTCATCGGCTCGCAGCTGCCCTCCGGCATCACCGCCGACCAGGCCGTCGAGCAGCTGCGCGCCGCCGGACAGACCGATCTGGCGAACATCGTGCAGACCGCGGGCGTCGTGCCCGGCGAGGGCGTCGACTTCGTCAAGCTCAGCCAGATCCTCATCGTCGTGCTGCTGCTCTACGTGATCTCGGCGATCCTCACCTGGGTGCAGGGCTACGTCGTCAACGTCATCATGGTGCGCACCATGTGGCGCCTGCGCGAAGACGTCGAGGCCAAGCTCAACCGCCTGCCGCTCAGCCACTTCGACAAGGTGCAGCGCGGCGAGCTCATCTCCCGCGTCACCAACGACATCGACAACATCACGCAGACGATGCAGCAGTCGCTGTCGGGGGCGATCACGGCCGTGCTCACGGTCGTCGGCGTGCTCATCATGATGTTCACGATCTCGTGGCAGCTCGCGATCGTCGCGCTCATCTCCCTGCCGCTCATGGGCGTGATCTTCGGCGTCATCGGACCCAAGTCGCAGAAGGCCTTCGGCATCCAGTGGCGCAAGGTCGGCCGTCTGAACGCCCGCGTCGAGGAGTCCTTCTCGGGCCACGCGCTCGTCAAGGTCTTCGGTCGCGAGCAAGACGCGCACGCGAAGTTCAAGGCCGAGAACGAAGAGCTCTACCAGGCCTCCTTCAAGGCGCAGTTCCTCTCGGGCATCATCATGCCGGGCATGATGTTCATCGGAAACCTCACCTACGTCGGCATCGCGGTGCTCGGCGGCCTCATGGTCGCGAGCGGCCAGCTGCGACTCGGCGACGTGCAGGCGTTCATCCAGTACTCGCAGCAGTTCACGCAGCCGCTCTCCGAGCTCGGCGGCATGGCGGCGGTCGTGCAGTCGGGCACCGCCTCGGCCGAGCGCGTGTTCGAGCTGCTCGACGCCGACGAGCAGGAGCCCGACGCGGCCGATGCCCCGAAGCCGGTCGACGGCGACGGCACCATCGAGTTCGAGCACGTGTCGTTCTCGTACGCGCCCGAGCACCCGCTGATCCGCGACCTGTCGTTCCGGGTCGAGCCGGGGCAGACGGTCGCGATCGTCGGTCCGACCGGTGCGGGCAAGACGACGCTCGTGAACCTCATCATGCGGTTCTACGAGCTCGACGGCGGCCGCATCCTGCTCAACGGTCAAGACATCGCCGAGCTCACGCGTCGCGACATGCGGGCCAAGACCGGCATGGTGCTGCAGGACCCGTGGCTGTTCGGCGGGTCGATCCGCGAGAACATCCGCTACGGGCGCGAATCGGCGACCGATGACGAGATTCTCGACGCCGCACGTGCGACGTACGTCGACCGGTTCGTGCACTCGCTGCCCGACGGGTACGACACCGTGCTCGACGAAGAGGCGTCCAACGTCTCGGCGGGAGAGAAGCAGCTCATCACGATCGCCCGCGCGTTCGTGGCGCAGCCGTCGGTGCTGATCCTCGACGAGGCGACCTCCTCGGTCGACACCCGCACCGAGCTGCTGCTGCAGCACGCGATGGCCGCTCTCCGCGAGGGGCGCACGTCGTTCGTGATCGCGCACCGCCTGTCGACGATCCGCGATGCCGACCTCATCCTCGTGATGGAGCACGGCGACATCGTCGAGCAGGGCAGCCACGACGAGCTCATCGCCCGCGAGGGCGCCTACTGGCGCCTGTACAACTCGCAGTTCGAGCAGGCCGCAGCCGACCTCGACGCCGAGGCGGCGCTCGACGCCGGGCAGGACCCGGCGCTCGTCGGCGTCGCGACCGGCTCGGTCGAGGCGATCGATGGGGGCGAGGGCGAGAGCCCGGCGACCGACGTGTAGTCGCCGCTCGCCGGTAGCCGCCGTCCACCGGCCGCACGACACGAGCCCGGGTGCCGCATCTTCGGATGCCGCACCCGGGCTCTCGTGGTTCTCAGACCCGCGGTCGTCGAGGAGCCGTGCGCAGTAGGCTGCCGCACATGCCCGTGGATGAACCCCTGCTCCTCTGCTGCCTGCTCTGGGCGAAGCCCGGCCACGAGGACGCCATGTCGGCCTACGAAGACCGGGTGCTCGCGCGCCTCGCGCCCCACGGAGGCGAGGTGCTCGAGCGTCTGCGAGGCGACGGTGAGGCGGGTCATCCGCACGAGGTGCAGTCCTACCGGTTCCCGAACCAGGCGTCACTCGACGCCTACCTGAACGACCCCGAACGGCTCGCGCTGGCCGACGAACGCGACCGGGTCGTCGCACGCACGGAGTTGTTCCCGGTCGAACGGCTCTCGCCCTCAGCCTGACCTGTCGCCCGTTCCGACCCGCAGGGGCGGTTCACGACGTTGCTCGCCGCGGCAGGTAGCGCATGGCGACCGCCCCCGACCGGAGCTCGTGCCGATCAACGAGCTCGAGCTCGATGCGCTGACGCAGGCCGGCGAGCAACGTCGGCCCGTATCCGGCGAGGACCGGCTGCACCAGGAACTCGTACTCGTCGATGAGTCCCAGATCCGCCAGCGCCAGCGGAAGCGTCACCCCACCGACCCAGAGGCCCTCGCCGGGCTCCTGCTTGAGCCGCTGAACCGCTTGCGCCAGATCACCGCCCAGCAACTCGGCATTCCAGTCGACCTCGCCCAGCGTGGCCGACACGACGTACTTCTTCGCCCCGTCGATCGCCTCGGCGAACGGCATCTGCCATTCGGTCACCCAGTCGGGCCAGGTGCCCGTGGCCGGTTTCCGCCATGCGGACTCCATCATTCCGTAGGCCACCCGGCCGAACAGCAGGGCATCGGCTCGCTCCATCTGCGCGGTCCAGTAGCGCATCGACTCCTCGTCGGGGGCGAGTCCCGCCTCGTGATGGCAGCAGCCGTCGAGCGTCACGTTGATCGAGTATCGAAGCGGTCTCATCGTGTCTCCCCCTGACGCGCGCAGAGCGTGCGCTCACCGGACCGGCCGTCGTCGGAGCAGGTGTTCGCTCGACTCGTTCCTGGGCCGAGGATAGTCGCCCTCGTCGCTCGCCGGCAGGGTCTCGCCGGCAGGGCCTCCGACCTGATCGGGTCACGCGGATCGTCGGGAGAGGAGAAGATGGAGTGGTGAGCATTCCCACGCCCGCGGCATCCGCGAACCCCTCGGTTCCGTCGTGGCGGCTCTGGCTCATCTGGGGCGTCGGCGTGGCGGCGTACGTGCTCTCGATCACGAACCGCACCTCGCTCTCGGCCGTCGGCGTCGATGCGGCCGTGCGATTCGATGCGGATGCCTCGACCCTGTCGATGTTCGCCGTGATCCAGCTCGCCGTGTACGGCGGCATGCAGATCCCGGTCGGCGTGCTGCTCGACCGGTTCGGTGCGCGGCCGGTGATCACGGCGGGCATGGCGCTCATGGCGATCGGACAGGCGGTGCTCGCCTTCGCGCCCGACGTCGGCTGGGCGATCGTCGCCCGCATGCTGCTCGGTGCGGGCGATGCGGCGGTGTTCCCGAGCGTGCTGCGCGTGGTCGCGGTGTGGTTCCCGGCCAGGCAGGCGCCGTTCCTCGTGCAGATGACCGGAATCCTCGGGCAGTTCGGGCAGCTCGCCGCGATCTTCCCGCTCGCCGCGCTGCTGCACGCCACGACGTGGACGATCGCCTTCGGCAGCCTCGCCGGGCTCGGGGTGCTGTTCACGATCCTGACGTTCGCGGTCATCCGCAACCGTCCGCCCGACCGCGCCGAAGACGTCTCGGTCGACACGGAGACGGGCGCGATCCAGGTGGTGCGCTCGTCGGTGGACTTCCGCGAGGGGTTCCGCCAGTCGTGGGGGCATCCGGCCACCCGGCTGGCGTTCTGGTCGCATTTCACGACCCCGTTCGCGGGCACCGCGTTCATGCTGCTCTGGGGCTTCCCGTTCCTCACGGTCGGCGAGGGGCTCGCGCCCGCGGTGGCCTCGCTCGTGTTCAGCGTCTACATCGTGTGCGGCATCGTGTCGGGGCCCGTGATCGGCATGCTCTCGAGCCGGCACCCCCAACGTCGATCGCGCATGCTCGTGCTGCCGATCATCGCGCTGCAGGCGGTCGCCTGGCTCGTCGTCATCGGGTGGCCGGGCCCGGCGCCGCTCTGGCTGCTGTTCCTGCTCGCATTCGCGATGAGCACCGGCGGCCCGGCCTCGATGATCGGCTTCGACCATGCCCGCACGTTCAACCCCGCGCATCGGCTCAGCACGGCGACCGGCATCGTGAACGTCGGCGGATTCCTCGCAGCGCTGCTCGCGATCCTCTTCATCGGCCTCGCGATGGATGCGCAGGGTGCCGGCACGCCCGACACCTACACGCTCGACGCGTTCCGCATCGCGTTCCTCACGCAGGTGCCGCTCTGGCTGCTCGGGGCGACGTTCATCGTCATCGAACGCCGGCGCACGCGCGTGCACATCGGGCTCGACGAGCCGCGTGCTCGAGGGCGCGGGCGCGCGAGGCGTCGCGGGATCGCCGCGGTCGGCGACTCGCCCGGCGACGAACTGCCGTTGGACTGAAGCTCGGCCAGTTCGGCTCCGGCGGCACGCCGGGGAATCGGGTTGCGTCGCGCTCGGTCGATGTCGACCGTCAGGGCACGTAGGTGTCGTTGTCGATGCCGAGCTGGAACAGGTCGCCCGACCACAGGAATTGCGCCACGACGAGGCCGATCGCGGAAGCAACGAGGAAGGAGGCGATCGCGAACACGATGCCTCGCTCTCGGTAGCCCTTCCATCCGAGCGGCAGGAGCGCGGCCAGTCCGACGAGGTGCGCGAGCATCAACGGTATGCCACCCATCACTTCCGCGAAGCCCGCCATCGTCGTTCCGGCGGCGACCGCCTTGCCCTGTTCGCTCTGCGCCTCGTACTGAGCGAGTCCGTACCAACTCCACGCGAGCACGGCCGCAACCGGCCCGAACGCGGCGATGATCCAGAAACCGATGCGTGCGGCACGGGCCGGCCGCGTGGTCGTGCTCGTGCTCGGTTGCGTCACGCCGCGAGACTATCGACAGCGGACGGGACTCGTCCATGGCACCGGCCGAACGTCGGTCATGCGACATGTCCTCGCCGCCGCGCCCTCCGCTCAGCAGCGACCGCACCGGGATCAGCCACCGCGCCGGCATCACGCTGTCGCGCGTTCGGGCGGCGCGGAGCGGGTGAACGGAGACCCGCACACTCGGCGTGAGCCTTGCAGCGGGGCCCCAGCATGCGGCCTGCAGCGTGAACGCGAGTGATGCGACGAGCGAGCGCATTCGGCCGACACGCACTCGTCGCATTCACTCGCGTTCACCCACCGCCGAGTGTTTCCATTCGCGCCCGCCGTCTCCGCTCAGACGGAAACGCTCGGCACGAACGGGAACACCCGACGAGGATGTCGCGTCCTCAGGCCTCGGGGTACGTGTAGAAGCCCTCGCCCGTGGCGACGCCGAGCTTGCCCTGGTCGATGTAGCGCTCCTTGATGAGGTCGGCGAACGCCTGCTGCTTCGGGCCGCCGGCCTTGGAGATGTTGTACGCGGTCGTGAGGCCGACGATGTCGTAGATCTGGAACGGGCCCATGGGCGCCCCGGTGCCGATGCGCCAGGTCTTGTCGATCGCGTCGGGCTCGGCGATGCCGTCGACGAGCAGCTCGCCCGCGGCCGACAGGAACGGCACGAGCAGCGAGTTCAGCAGGTAGCCGGCCTTCTCCTTCTTGATCTCGATCGGAACCATGCCGATCGCGCTCGCGAAGTCGACCACGGTCGCGTACACCTCGGGGTTCGTGGCCTCGGTGCCCATGACCTCCGCCGTGTTGTGCGCCCACACGCGGTTGGCGAAGTGCAGTGCGAGGAACCGGTCGGCGCGCCCGGTGAACGGCGCGAGGTCGCTCGGCAGCAGGGTCGACGAGTTCGTGGCGAAGATCGTGCGCTCGGGCGCGAGGGCGGCGAGCTTCTCGTAGGTCGACTGCTTCAGCGCGAGCTGCTCGGGGATCGCCTCGATCACGAGGTCGGCGTTCGCGACGGCCTGCGCGAGGTCGGCGGAGAACGTGACGCGACCGAGCGCGGCCTGCGCCCCGCCGTCGGCGGCGCCCGCGACGCCCTCCTTCACGTACGTGTCGGCGAGTCCGGCGAAACGCCGCCTCGCCGCCTCGAGCGCGTCGTCGCTGATGTCGTAGGCGACGACGTCGAAGCCGCTGAACGCGGTCTGGTAGGCGATCTGCGAGCCGAGCACTCCCGTGCCGAGCACGGTGACGTTCGCGATGGTCATGGCTGTTCCTTCTTTCCTTCTGCGCCTCGTGGGGCGTTCGCTGCATCGGGTGCGATGCGGCCGTGAGACCCGTCTGGGGTCTCGATCGGATGCCGCGGACGGGTCTCGTCCGCGGCATCGGGGTCTGGGCGCGCGGCGTCGTCCGGGCGCACGGCATCGTCCGGCCGCACGGCGGAATCCGGCCGCACGGCGTTGAACCGCTGCAGGTCGCGCGCGAATCGGGTGATCTGCGCGTCGGTCCAGTCGTCGAGTTGCCGGCTCACGACGCCGTGCAGGATGTCGATCGCCTCGCGGTACGCGGCCCACCCCGCCTCGGTGAGCTCGAGCGGGCGACCTCGGCCCGCGGCATCCGGAACCTCGCGAACCACCCCGAGTGCGGTGAGCCCCGCGAGCTGGCGCGAGACCGTGGACCGGTTGAGGCGGTACGCCTGCGCGATGTCGACCGAACGGCAACCGGGGTTGTCGACGATGAATCCGAGGATCGACTGGTCGGTCATGCTCAGGCTCAGGTCGGCGACACGGGCATCGGCAACCCCGCGACGACTGATGACGATGAGGTCGCGGAGGATCGCGGATGTCGCGGCGTCGCGTTTGCTCGCGGCGTCGCCGTCGTTCCGATCGACGTCGGCATCGGCATCGGCATCCATGATTCGACCTCCTGTTGTCATCTGCAACGCTACGCTCGTGCGTTGCATTCCGCAACAGTCGCCGAGATCGCGACTTCGCATCGAAGCCGTCGACGGGCTGGTGCTGACACCGCCGAACCTGATAGTAAAGAACCCTGACTTATCGGCGTCATGATTCGCGGGTGCGTCAGTCTCTCTTCTCGGAGGGCCGTGTTCTGCCCAGAGCCCGCACCCCCGACGCACCACCGACCCGACCCGACCCGAACGGAGCACCACCGTGTCATCCCCCGCGCCCCGACGCAGCCGCCTGCGCTCGACGCTGAGCCTGTTCACCGCCACCGGCCTCGCCGCGACCGGCGTCACCGCGATCGCCGTGTTCGGCGCTGCATCCGCCACCGCCGCACCGGCTGCCCTGCCGGCAGCCCCGACCCCACCGGCCGCGACCTGCCCCGCCGACGGCCAGGCGCCGCCGCTCGGCCACCTCCCCGTGTTCACCGACACGGGTGTCGCCGTGTTCGCGGGCGGCGACTACCGCGCTCAGGGCGGATCGGCCGAGTCCGAGGGCCTCCTGCTCGTCGCGGGCGACGCGACCTTCGCCAAGACGAGCGGCGGCGTCTTCAACGTCGGAACGGCGGGGTACGGTTCCGGCATCGTCCCCGCAGGCGGCACGCAGATGCTCGCCGTCGGCGGCGACCTGACGACCGTGAACGGCACGCAGGTGCACGTCGGTGCCAACCTCGCCGGCGGCGGCCGGGTCGACGTGGGCGGTGCCGACACCGGCGCCTCGATCGACGTGTTCGGCGGCGAGGTGACCTGGAGCCTCGGCGCGGATGCCGCGACCAGCCCGAACACCGACTTCCGCACCCTCATCGACTCGGCCGCTGACGAGCTCGCCGCCACCCCCGCCACCGATGCCGTGACGACGAGCGGCAACCGGGTGCGCTTCACGAGCACCGTGAACCGCGACCTCTACGTCTTCAGCATCCCCGCGGCCGACCTCGGGTCGACCTCCGAGGTCGTCTTCGACCTGCCGTCGGATGCGCCCGTGCTCGTCAACGTCACCGGCTCGAGCCTCGACTGGGCGCCGAACTACTTCGCCGCAGGCCCGGGCACCGTCGGCACCGCCCGCGTCGACGACCCGAGCGGCGCCCTGCTCGGCATCTGGTCCTCGCGCATCCTCTGGAACCTCGACGACGCGACCTCGGTGAAGCTCGGCACGCATGGCCAGCTCATCGGCTCGGTGCTCGCGCCCGACGCCGACGCCCTGGTCACGACCTCGACGAACGGACGCCTGCTCATCGGCGGCGACCTCACCGTGAACGGCGGCGGCATCGAGCACCACAACTACCCGTGGATCGGCGGGGCGGGCCTCGAGTGCTCGCCCGAGCCCGAGACGAAGACGCCCGAAGAGGTCGCTCCCCCGGTCGACCCCGAGACGCCGACCCAGCCGGAGCTTCCGGTCGAGCCCGAGACGCCGGTGAACCCCGAGACCCCGGTCGGCCCCGAGACGCCCGAGAGCCCCGAGCGGGTCGAGCCGCCGAGCGACGACCGCGGCGACGACGGCGTTGCGCCGTCCGTCGAGTCGGGCACTGCCGCGACCGGCGAGACCGCACCGGTGAACACGACGGCGCAGGAGTCCGGCTCCGGTCTCGCCTCGACGGGCTTCGAGGCCGCGGGCATCGCGGCCCTCGCCGCAGCGCTGCTCGCCGGCGCGGTCGCACTGCTCGCGATCGCACGCCGTCGTCGACGTGCCTGACGACGAGTCAGGCACCAGACATGCCTGACGCCGGGCGCGCCCGACCCCGCGGATGCGTGCTCACCGGATGCCTGACCACCGGGTCGGCTGACCGCCTGCCGGGCTGAGCAGGCGAGACCCCGACGGATGCCCCGAGCTTCGGCTCGGGGCATCCGTCGTTCCAGACGCGACCGACACGCGAGCGGATGCCGCGACCCGCCTCCGAAGCGGCGTGAACCGCCTCTCCCGCTGGCGCCGACCCCCGCGCTATGGTGTGCAGTGTCGGCACGACCTCCGGGGGGTATCCGTGACCATCGAAGCAGGGCAGAGCACGTCAGAGGAGCACGGGGTCGAGTGGTGGGCGCTCGCCCCCGACGACGTCGTCGCACAGGCGAAGTCCGAGAGCGCGCACGGGCTCACGGCGGCCGAGGTCGAGCGACGTCTCGCCGAGTCCGGACCCAACGCCCTGCACAGCGCCCCGCCGCCGAACGTGTGGCGCATCGCGCTCAGCCAGGTGCTCGAGCTCATGACGCTCATGCTCATCGCGGTGACGATCGTGTCGCTGCTCATCGGGCAGGTCACGACGGCGATCATCGTGGCGGTGCTCGTGCTCTTCAACGTCATCACGGGCACCCAGCAGGAGGTCAAGGCCCGGCGCAGCGTCGACGCGCTCGCGAAGCTGCAGACGCCGAAGGCGCGCGTCATCCGCGACGGCGTGCTCCTGCAGATCGACGCGACCGGACTCGTGCCCGGCGACATCGTCGACCTCGAGTCGGGCGACCTCGTGCCGGCCGACGGCCGCATCCTGCGCTCGGCGAACCTCGAGACGCAGGAGTCCTCGCTCACGGGCGAGTCGCTACCGATCCCGAAGGGCCCGGCCGAGAACCCCGCAGGCACCGCGCTCGCCGACCGCACCTCGATGGTGTTCCAGAACACCTCGGTCACCCGCGGCACGGCGCGCATCGTCGTCGTCGAGACGGGCATGCGCACCCAGATGGGGCAGATCGCGTCGATGCTCACGCAGGTCGGCGACAAGAAGTCGCCGCTGCAGCTCGAGCTCGACGGCCTCACGAAGGTGCTCGGCATCATCGCATGGAGCGCCGTGCTCGTCATCGTGATCATCGGCTTCGTGCGCGGGCAGAGCCTCGACGAACTGCTCTTCCTCGCGACGGCCGTCGCGATCTCGGCGATCCCGACCGGCCTGCCGGTCTTCGTGCAGAGCCTGCTCGCCTGGGGCGCGTCGAAGCTCGCGAAGGAGCGGGCGATCGTCACCTCGCTGAACGACGTCGAGACCCTCGGCGCGACGAGCGCGATCTGCTCCGACAAGACCGGCACGCTGACGCTCAACATGATGACCGTGCGCACGGCCTGGTTCGGCGGAAACACCTACCGCGTCACGGGTGAGGGGTACTCGTTCGACGGCCACGTGCTCGGCACCTCCGACGAGCCGCTCGACGCGCCGACGCTCGGACTCGCCATCGGACTGCCGAACGACGCGACCGTGTCGGCCGACGGCGACATCGTGGGCGACCCGACCGAAGCCGCGCTCGTGGTGCTGGCCGCGCGGCTCGGCATCGACGCCGACCAGGCCCGCAAGGACTACCCGCGGCTCGCCGAGGTGCCGTTCGACTCCGACTACAAGTTCATGGCGACCCTGCAGCGCATCCCGTTCCGGGGCGAGCAGCGACTCGTGCTCATCGTCAAGGGCGCGCCAGACGTCGTGCTCGGACGCTGCACGACGATGCTCGACGACACGCGCGAGATCGTGCCCGTGGCATCCGAGGCGGCGACCACCGAACTCGAGCGCATGTCGGCGACCGGCCTGCGCACACTCGCGATCGCCGCCCGGTTCCTCGACGATGCCGACGAGGGGCGCATCGCGGCCGACCCCATGGCGTCGGTCGAAGAACTCGTGCTCGTCGGCATCGTCGGCATCGTCGACCCGCTGCGCACCGAGGCGAAGGACGCCGTCGCCATCGCGCACAACGCCGGCATCGACGTGCGCATGATCACCGGCGACCACGCCGTGACGGCCGGGGCGATCGGCGCCGAGCTCGGACTCGGCACCGGCGCTGTGAGCGGGGCCGACCTCAAGGCGATGAGCGACGAGGAGCTCCTCGGCCGCCTGCCCGACCTGCACGTGTTCGGCCGGGTCACCCCCGACGACAAGCTGCGTCTCGTACGGCTGCTGCAGTCCGAGGGCGCCATCGTCGCGATGACGGGCGACGCCGTGAACGATGCGGCGGCGATCAAGCAGGCGAACATCGGCGTCGCGATGGGCTCCGGATCCGAGGTGACGAAGCAGGCCGCGAAGCTCGTGCTCACCGACGACAACTTCGCGACCCTCGTGCACGCGGTCGAGATCGGCCGCATCGTCTACTCGAAGATCACGGCGTACCTGCGGTTCCAGATGACGCAGCTGCTCAGCCTGATCATGCTGTTCCTGGCGGCCAGCGCGTTCTCGATCGCCGAGGGCGTCGCGCTGTTCCCGGCGCAGGTGCTGTTCATCAACTTCTTCGTGGCCCTGTTCGCGGTGTTCGCGATCGCCGCCGACGCGAACCCGCCCGGCATCATGAACCACCCGCCGCGCGACCCGAAGGTCGGCGTGGTCAACCCGGTCTCGCTCGTCGAGTGGCTCGTCTACGGCGCGGTCATCTTCCTCATCGCGCTCGTGCCGCTGCTCTGGGGCCCCGACGCACCGAGCCCGACCGAGCCGACCGCGTCGATGACGATGGCCTACGTCGTGCTCGGGTTCGCGACCGTGCTGAGCGCCCTGCTCATGCGCCGCACGCCCGAGTCGGGGCTGCTGGCGCCGATCGCGGCCGTCGCGAAGATCCTCGTCTGGCCGGTGCTGCTCATCGTCGCGTCGACCGAGATCGGCGTGTTCCAGCGCATGCTCGGCACCGTCTCGCTCACGGGCTGGCAGTGGCTCGGATGCATCGGACTGACGCTGATCCTCGCCGTGGTCGTCGAGGGCGACAAGTGGTTGCGGCGCCGCCGGCGCGACGCCTGAACGAGCAGGCCGACGGATGCCTCGGCGTCGACTCGAGGCATCCGTCGTCGGTACCCGGCGTCGACTCGAGGCATCCGTCGTCGGTGCCCGGGGCGACGCCTGACGCGCCGCAGCCGGCGCGGGCCTCACGCCCCGAGCAGCCCCCGCAGGTCGTCGGCCGTGAGCGACTCCGCCGCACGCGTGCCCGCGGGATCGGGCCCGGTCGCGGCATCCGCCCCTGAACCGGCGCCGAGCCCCGCATCGCCGTCGAGCCCCGCATCGAGGATCGACGCGACGAGCTCGCCCTTGCGCGCCTTCAGCGCCATGACCTTCTGCTCGATCGTGTCGGAGGCGACGAGCCGGTAGACCATGACCTGCTTCGTCTGGCCGATGCGGTGCGTGCGGTCGACCGCCTGCGCTTCGCTCGCGGGGTTCCACCAGGGGTCGAGCAGAAAGACGTAGTCGGCCTCGGTGAGGTTGAGCCCGAATCCGCCGGCCTTGAGGCTGATGAGGAACACGGATGCCTCGCCGTCGCGGAACCTCGCGATCTCTGCGTCTCGGCGGCGCACCGGGGTCGACCCGTCGAGGTAGGCGTAGGGCACGCCCGCCGCCTCGAGGCGCGACCTGGCCCGCCCGAGGAACGAGGTGAACTGGCTGAACACGAGGGTCTTGTGCCCCTCGGCGAGCACGTCTTCGAGCTGCTCGAAGAGCGCGTCGAGCTTCGCGGAGGGCATGCCCGCGTAGCGATCGTCGTCGATGAGGGTCGCGTCGAGGGCGAGCATGCGCAGCAGCGTGAGCGAGCGGTAGACGATGAACCGGTTGCGGTCGAGGTCGTCGATCAGGCCGAGGAGCTTTCGGCGTTCGCGCTGCAGCATGGTGTCGTAGAGGCGCCGGTGGGCGGGCGCGAGGGTGACCTCGAGCACCTGTTCCTGCTTGGGCGGCAGCTCGGGGGCCACCACCTCTTTCGTGCGTCGCAGCAGCAGTGGTCGGATGCGTCGGCGCAGGCGCTCGCGCCGATCGAGGTTGCGGTCCTGCTCGATGGGGCGGCGGTACTGCTCGTCGAAGGCCCGCCGCGACGGGAAGAGGCCCGGCGCCACGAGCTGCAGGATCGCCCAGAGCTCGCCGAGGTCGTTCTCGATCGGCGTGCCGGTGACCGCGAGGCGGAACGGCGCACGGATGCCGCGGGCCGCCGCATGCACCTTGGTGGCCGCGTTCTTCACGAACTGGGCCTCGTCGAGCACGAGTCCGCCCCATTCGAGGGCGCCGAACGCGTCGGCCTCGAGGCGCAGCACCGCGTACGTCGTGACGACGAGGTCGGCGCCGGCCGCGGCCTCGGCGATGGAGCCCTTGCGCTTGGCCTCCGTCGACGTGACCGAGGCGACGCGCAGGCCCGGCGTGAACCTGGCCGCCTCGCGCACCCAGTTGGAGGCGACCGACGTGGGGGCGACGACGAGGAACGGGGCGCCACTGCCCACCGCACGCGCATGCTCGACGAGCGCGAGCGCCTGCGCGGTCTTGCCGAGGCCCATGTCGTCGGCGAGGATGCCGCCGAGCCGCGCCCGCCAGAGGTAGGCGAGCCAGCGGAATCCGGCGAGCTGGTACGGCCGCAGCGGCAGCACGACCCCCTCGGGCTGCGGCAGCGGTTCGACCCGTTCATGCTCGAGCGCCTCGACCGTGCGGCGCCACGAGACCGCGGGCTCCGAGACATCCGCCAGGTCTTCGAAGTCGGACCACAGGCTCGTGCGGCTCGCGTGGATGCGCAGGCCGGTCTGCCATTCGGCGAGCGTGCCAGCCTCTTCGATGAGGTCGCGCAGGGGCTCGAAGACCGGCTGGTTCAGCATGAGGTAGGTCTTGTCGACGAGCATCATGCGTCGCTTGCCCTTCGCGAGCGCGCGGAACAACGGCATGAACGGCACCGTCTTGCCGTCGATCGTGATGATCACGCCGAGGTCGAACCAGTCGGTCTTGCGCGACTCGACCGTGGTGACGCGCACCTTGGCCGGCTCGGTGAGCAGCCGGTAGTCGGGGCGTTCGCCTTCGACCTCGATGCGCAGCGGATGCCCCGTTGCGAGCGCCTCGAGCCTCGGCAGGCGCTCGGCGCAGAACTCGGCGGCGTCGACGCCGCGCAGCAGCACGGTGTCGAGCGGCACCCATGCGAGCACGTCGGCCACGCGCGCGAGCAGGTCGTCGTCGAGGTCGGGATCGGCGGCCGCCTCGGCGATCGATGCGCCCAGGGCCGCACTGCTGTCGAGACCGGCGGATGCCTCGACCGGCGTCGTGCGCCCGTCGGCGCGCTGCCAGTGCCAGGCCAGACGCAGCACGTCGTGCGGCTCGAAGCGCAGTGCGAGCACGAGCTCGGCGGGCGCGGGCGGCGGCGGCGTGAAGGAGCCGTCGCGGCTCGTGACCGGCAGCGATCGGGCGAGCGCCGGATACGCGCGGAGGAACTCGGCCTTCTCGGGTGACGGCACCGTGATCGGGGCGGCCGGGTCGGGGCCGGCGGCCTCGAGCAGGGCCCGCGTCGCGTCGGTGAGGGGCTCGGCGAACGGGGCCAGGTCGAGGCATCCGCTCTCGAAGTCGAACCGGTAGACGCCGTGCGTGCCGACCGGCCGGGCGTTCGCGAGCGGGCCCGGCGCATGGTCGAACGCGAGCTCGGGCATGAGCGTCAGCGCGCCGTCGGCGCCGGCGGCCCCTTCACTCGCGTCGAGCGCGATCGTCGCCGCGCCGTGCACGACGACGTCGGGCGTGACATCGGACCCGACGAGAGCCACGCCCAGCCGCCCGGCCTCGGCGAACAACGCCCAGAGCAGCGGACTCTCGAACTCGTCGAGGGTGACCCACTCGGATCCGTAGGTCGTGTACACGCTCGGCGAGCTGCCCTTCAGCAGCGCGAACTGCGCGAACCACCGCGCCTGCGCGGGGTCGAACCCGCCAGCCTCGCCCTGATAGGCGATGTTCTGCCAGGTGAGATGCGCCTTGATCCAGGCGCCGCGGGCACCCTGCGTGACCGGCCGCACGGCCAGTCGGTCGACGGATGCCGCGCGCGAGGCCGGCTCGTCTCGCGGCCCCTGCCACTGACCGCTGCGCCTGGTGACCTTGCGGCGCAGCTCGAACTGCAGCCCGAGGCGCTTGGACGCGGGCGCGCGACCGGCGGATGCCGCGGGCGAACCGCGCGAGGAGCCGTCGGCACCGCCCGTGCCGGGCCGAGTCGGCCGCGCCGCGAGCGGGGCGAGCGCCGATCGCCAGTCGGCCTGCTGCCCTCGGGAGGTGTTCGCTCGAGAGGCATCCGCTCGGGGGGCGGGCGGCTGCTCGGCGGTCATGCCCTCATGCTCGCACGGACCTCGGACGCCGCGGTGCGAACGGCGAGCCACGAACCTGACCGAAGCCCGACCGCGGGTGCATCCCCCCAGTGACCTGCACCCGCGGCCGTTCTCGCAGCACCGAGCGTATGCCCGCACGACGCCGGTTCGGCCACGCGCGACGCCCCCATTTCGGGTCGCGTGGCGCTCAGCCCGCACCGCCTCCGTGGAGGCGGCGCCGGTCGCCATGCACCTCGTGCCGCGCGTCGAGCGCCACGACCCGAGCGCGGATCGTCACGAGCAGGGCGGCGACGCGACGCCGCTCGTTCGCGCCGATCTGCCGCGACGTCTCGAGGGCGTGCGCACGCACTGCGATCTCGCGGACGCGAGCGAGCGTGTCACGGCGGAATGCGCGGTACGCGTCGTCGGGCCTGGAGGCCAGCCGCTCGAACCGGTCGTCGATGATCGCCAGGCGCAGCTCGAGCTGGTTGACGTCGTCGGCGAACCGGGCGCGGTCGACGCCCTGCTGCATGCTGCTCGGCATGCCGGAGGTTGCGCGCGGGCGTGAAGCGGCGCCAGGGCGTGAAGCGGCGCCCGGGAGCGCTGTCGCGCCCGACGGTGCGCCGGCCGCCGGGATGGAACGGATCGAGTCGAACCCCATGGTCGTCTCCTGCGGGGGACTCCGGCGCTGGCCGAAGATCATCACGCTAGATGCACCCTCCGACATCGCGCCGCCGGGAGGCGTCGCCCGCGAGCGCGCGGCACTTCGGCACTTCGGCACTTCGGCACCCCGGCACCGGTTCTCCGAGAATCGCCCGTCGGCGGCCTCCTCAGAGGAATCCGCAAAAGCTTGCGAGCCGCGGATGCCGCGGTGCGAGACTTGGGCGATGCGCCGACGCCCGATCGACCGACCGCAGAGCCCGCTCCGAGGCATCCGCTCGCTCACCCGCTGGCTGCTCGCCGGCCTGCTCGTCTTCGCCGGACTCTCGCACCTGTTCTGGGCGCGCAAGGGCTACCGCATCGTCGTGCCCGACTGGGTCGAAGAGGTCACGCCGCTCGACAAGGACGCCGTGGTCGTCGCCTCGGGCGCGGTCGAGGTGCTGCTCGGCGCCGCCGTGGTCGGACTGCCCCGTGAGCGCCGTCGCGTGGGCGCCGTCATCGCGGCGTTCTTCGTCGCCGTGTTCCCGGGCAACGTGCACCAGTGGCGCACCGGGCGCCCGGCGCCGCTCATGCGCACCGACCGGGCACGGTTCATCCGCCTGTTCCTGCAGCCCGTGCTCGTGGCGTGGGCACTCTGGAGCACGGCGCCCGACGCACCGCGCCGGCACTGAGCCCTCACACCTTGCGCGGTCGCGCCAGGACCCCGCCGGCGAATCCGAGCACGGCGCCGATCCAGACGAGCGGCAGGCCGAGTCCGAGGCCGGGCACCGCGGCGACGACGGCGAGGAAGATCAGCCATCCGACGGTGATCAGTACGAGGAGCACCGCGCTCACCCGGGTGAGGCGCCCCGAGCTGCCGATCATGCCGAGCAGCATGAGCGCCGCGAACACGAAGACGAGCAGCCGCACCGCCGGTTCGGTCAGTGTGACGTCGCCGAGGAAGAGCTCCCCGCGCGTGAGCGCTCCGAGCAGCTCGATCGAGGGCAGGAACGGCTGGAATCCCGCGAACCACTTGGCGAACGCGCCGACGAGCACGAGCAGCCCCCCGACGATGACGAGCACGCGACCCGTCACGGGGCGGCGGTCGGCCGTGGCCTGCGTGAGCGCGGTCTGCGCCTCGATCGAGCGCACGCCGTCGGTGGCGATGACGCGCATGCGCCTGGTCGCCGACTCGTTCGGCGCCGGCCGTGGTGCATCGACGAGGAGCCGCGCGACCGAGACCTCGCCGGGCGGCACGATGAGCTGCGCCGGCGTGAACGCGAGCCGGGCCGTGCCGTCCTCGGACGCCCCCTCGAGGCTCACGCCGAGCGGCTCCGTGCCGCGGCGGTTGTCGACCGAGACGTCGAACGCGGCCCGCCCCTCGTTCACGATCAGCTGCGACGGCGGATCGATGCGCAGCGCCGCCGTGAGGATGGGTTCGGGCGGCGACGACAGCTCGACGGAGCCCATGGCCTCGACGTCCTGCACGCCGTCGGAGACGATGACCGAGAACGCGTGCTGCGCCGTCTCGCCGCGCTGCGGTGCCGGTGCGGCGAGGCGCCCGCGCACCCGCACGACCCCTCCGGGCTCGATCACGACCTGCTCGGAACTGAACGCGAAGCCGATCGCCTGACCCGGGTCCCGTGCCGCGAGCGAGACGGTGACCTCGCGGTGGCCGCCGCGGTGGTCGATGAGCACGTCGAAGTCGGCCGTGTTGCCGTGCTCGACCCGCAACGAGCTCGGCTCGATGCGCACCCGCACCGGCGGGTCGACCGGAACGGCCGAGGTGCGTTGCACGAGCGTCAGCGGCACCGCGGCCCGGCCCGCGTCGTTGCCGGCCTCGACGGTGATCTGACGGTTGAGCTCGCGCCCGGCCTCGGGTTCCGGCGCGCTGAAGTCGACGGCGAGCTCGACGACCTGACCTGCTGGAACGGTCACGACGTCGGGCGCGAATGCGAATCGCACGACGCCCTCGGCGTCGGCGGCCGTGAGGCGCACGGTCTGCGCGAAATTCGCCGCCCGGTTGTCGAGGCGCACGGTGAACTCGCCCGCCGCGTGGTCCTCGAGGCGGATGAGGCTCGGCCGCACCTCGAGCGTCGCGCTCGGCCCGAGGGGCGGCACGGTCAGCTGCATCGACACGTCGGTGGCGCGGTCGGGCTCGGCGAGCGAGGACACGCGGATCGTGAGCGCGACCCGCTGCGCGGGCACGAGCGTCTCGTCGCGCATGCCGAACTCGAGCGGCACCGCGAGCTCCTGCCCCGGCATGAGGTGGGCATCGCCGTGCGAGAACGCGAGCCATGGGGGCGGCGACACCGGCTCGATGCGGTAGCCGTCGACGATCGACGACGGATTCGTGAGCCGCAGCCCCACCGTCACGGGCATGCCGGGGCCGACCGTCGCCTCGGTCACGTCGAGCACGGCCTCCGGCGCCTCGAGGCGTGCGGCGGCCGCGGGGCGCGTGGACGTCGTCGATGTGGGGGCGGATGCCGCGGGGGCGGTGGATTCGGTCGGGACTCCGGATGCCTCGGGGGCAACGGATTCGGTCGGGACTCCGGATGCCTCGGGGCCGACAGGGTCGGAGGGCGTGGCCGGTGCCGAGGCCGGGTCGACGATCGTCGGAACGTGCCCCGTGAGCGGTTCGCCGTCGAGCGTTGCGGCGCCGGAGTCCCAGCCCAGGTACGCGTCGCAGGCGTGGCAGAACCGCGCGGAGGCCTCGTTGACGGCTCCGCAGACCTCGCAGACGCGTTCCGCCATCGACGCCCTCCCGCGCTCGCACCGGACGTTCCTCACCCTCAGGGCGACCGTAGCGCGGCGATGGCCGAGCGGCCAGCGAACTGCCCGAACGGGTACGCGGGCGTGCCCCGCAGCGGCCGGGGACGCACGTCGACCGCCCCCACGCCGCCTCCCGGCGGAGGTGTCGCCCACGAGATCGGTGGCTGCACGGCTGCACGGCTGCACGGCCACTCTGGCGGGAGCAGCCGTGTGAGCTGATCCGCCCGTCCCCCACCCCTCGGGGAGGCGCATCGGCGCCGTCTCGATGCCCGGCTCCGAAGGGGAGTTCCGCCTCGGAAGCGGTATCGAAGTACCGAGGTACCGAAGTAGAGAAGTACCGGCGATTCAGGACCACACCCTCCTGCCGGTCGAGGAGGCACGCACCCGCGCCCGCATCGAGACCAGCCCCCACCGGATACGCTCCATCACTCGACCGCCGGCGAACCCCGTGTCGCCGGGTCGCCGTAAGCTCGGGCAGACGACGGAAGGACGACCATGACCGACCCCGCAGCATCCGCCGAGCCGTTCGCATTCGACCCGGGCAACGAGGTGCACGCCCGTGCGCTCGACCGCCTCGCGAGCGAACGCATCGCCTGGCTCGGCACCACGAGTCGCAGCGGATACCCGCATGCGGTGCCGGTGTGGTTCCTGTGGCACGAGGGCGCCGTCGTGATCCTGAGCGAGCCGGGAGCGGTCAAGGTGGGCAATGCCAGGCGCGACGCGCGAGTGCTCGTGCACCTCGAGTCCGGGCGCGACGAAGAGCAGCTCACGGTGCTGCAGGGCACGGCCGAGGTGCTGGGCGACGCGGCGACCTCGTTGCTGCCCGAGATCGGTGGGGCCTACCTCGCCAAGTACGAGCACGACCTGCCGCCGCTGAAGCTCACGCTCGAGTCGATGGCGGCGAAGTACAGCACGATCGTCCGCGTGACGCCGGTCAAGCTCATCGCCTGGTGACGCAAGACGGCGACCCCCGGTGATCCGGGAGCCGCCGCCTGCCTGATTCGGGTCGTCAGGCTCTATGCCGCGAGACCTGCTGCGCAGTCCGCGTTGCCGGTGTAGACGAGCCACACGGCCTTGCCGTCGACGACGAAGCCGTCGCCCGGCAGCACGGCCGGCAGCACGTGGTCACCGGTGGGGGTGAAGACCACGCGGTGACGGGTCGTGCCCTCGTGTCCGGGTGCGTTCGCGACGCGGCTGGCGACCTTCCAGGTGCCGCCGGTCGAGGCGCCGTAGATCACGCCGTCGTTCTCGGCACCGCACTGGTCGACGGCGGTCGGGGCCGCGATCGTCGCGACCGGAACCGGCTTGTCGCACGGCGCCGCGGCCGTCACGTCGAAGCCCTTCGAGACCTTGAACGTGAAGCCGTCCTCAGCGAATACGGTCCAGCCCGCGGGAACGGTCGTGAACGCGTCGGCGCCCTCGTTCTTCACGGTCGCGATGACGTCGTAGTGACCCGGCGCGAGGTTCGACAGGTCGGTGATGGCCGCGCCATCGGACTTGCGCTTGACGAGCACCTTGACGCCGTCGGGGTTGGTGATGCCGAGGCTCGCGGGGGTGATGGTGCCGAGGCCGTATCCGGCCGGGGCGGTGCAGACCTGGTTCGCGAAGACGACGGTCGGGACCGCCCGGTCGCAGCGGTCGTCGTTCTGCGCTGCGGTCCACTGCTTGCGCGCGCCGTCGTTGAAGACGTAGCCCTCGGTGGCCGTCGCGACGACGCCGACCTTGCCGTTGAGCGTGGAGTGGTCGGTCACCTTGTAGGTGGCGCCGACGACCGCGGGCAGCACCCAGTGTCCGTTGTTCGCGGGGCCGCACTCGTCGACCCAGGTGGGAGCGGCGGGGGTGATGCACGCGGTGCTGACGCCCTCGAGCGTCTCGGTCGCGCCGTTCCAGGCGGTCGCGACGACCGACCAGGTGTTGCGCACGGCCTTGTCGGCGAAGGCGAACGTGTCGGCGAAGGACGCGCCGAAGCCCTCGGCCGCCACGACGGCGCCGTTCACCGTGACCGTCACGGAGTTCGGGGCCTCCTCGGCGGCGACGTACTCGGGGTTCGCGACCAGCACGGTCGGCGTGCCGACGGCGGGCTTCGCCGCGATGCCGGCGACCTCGACATGCTTGGACGTCTTGCCCGTCGCGGTCCAGATCTTCCAGTCGTAGAGCACCGTCGCGCCGCTGTTCTTGTGGGCGGTGCGGTACGTCCACTTCGTCGGGAACAGGCCGGCGAGGGTCTTGTACTCGTAGTCGGTGTGGCTGACCTCGACGACGGCTGCGACCGCCGGCACGTACGCCGGGTTCGCGACCTCGAGCTGCGGCTCGCCGACGGCGGGCTTGGTCTCGTACCCGGTGAGGTCGACGTTCAGCACCTGACAGGTGGCGGATGCCGCGGGCGCGGCCGGGTCGGCGGAGGCGGGCGCCGCGGCGGCGAGCACCGCGAGACCTCCGGCCAGCATCGCCGTGGCGGCGACGCTCGCGATGAGCTTCTTCAAGCTGGACTCCTTCGTTCGCCCCGGCGAACGGGGCAGGGCTGTGCCGTGGCGGCATGGCGAGCACCGTCGAGGCGGACGAGCGGGCACGACGGATCGCGGCTCGGGGGCATCCCGGGTGCAGCACCGGCATCGGGTCTCGCGTGCGACGACAGTGCCGAACGCGAGTGCCGGTATGTATTCGAAGCTATAGGCTCGGCCGGCCTCGGGAACACGGTTCCATGCCCCCAGTACGGGTGGATTCCGCCCGAAGCCGCACCGGTCGAGGTCGTGACGCGCAGGGCCGGTCACCGACCGGCGCACCCGCACCGCCCGTGACGGTTTCCGTTGCCTCCGCTGTCGGTGGCCGGGGCTAGATTCGCGGCATGACCGAGCCGCGACCCTTCCACCTGCACGTCACCGACGACGAGCTCGCCGAGCTTCGCGACCGTCTCTCGCGCACGCGTCTGCTCGACGACTCGCCCCGCAAGCCGCCGTCCGGCATGGACGCCGCCTACCTGCGCGAGCTCGTCGACTCCTGGATCGACTGGGACTGGCGGGCCCGCGAGGCCTGGCTCGACGCACATCCGCAGTTCATCGCCCAGGTCGGCGACGCCGACGTGCATTTCGCGCACCTGCGCTCGCAGCGGGCCGATGCTCCGGCGCTGCTCGTCATGCACGGCTGGCCGCACACCTTCGCGCTGCAGCTCGACTTCGCCGATCGGCTGCCCGACTTCCACGTCGTCGTGGCGAGCCTTCCGGGGTTCGCGTTCTCGTCGCCCTACGCCGACGGCCCCATGAGCGAGGCCCGCATCGTCGCGACGATGCACGCGCTCATGACCGACGTGCTCGGCTACGACCGCTACCTCACCTACGGCGAAGACGTCACGGCCAACGTCAGCGACCTCATCGCGGCGACCCATCCCGAGCACGTCGCCGGCATCATGGCGACGCACGCGCACTTCCCGAACGGCGCCGAACGGGCGGCGCTCACCGATCCCGACGAGCTGGAGTTCTTCGCCGGCATCGAGGCCTTCCACGGGCAGAACGGCGCCTACGGCCACGTGCAGGGCACCCGGCCCGACACGCTCGCGATCGCGCTCAACGACTCCCCCGCCGGGTTGCTCGCCTGGCTCGCCGAGAAACTCGTCGAGTGGAGCGACACCCCGCCGGGGCATCCGCAGGCCGTCGAACGACGCATCTCCCGCGAACGCATCCTCACCGAGGCGATGATCTACTGGGTCACCCGGTCGATCGGCACGTCGTTCCGGCCATATCACGAGGGCGCCGACCAGCCCGACCCGATCCCGCCGACATCGGTGCCCGCGGTCGTGTACATCCAGCGGCATGAGGCCACGTACCCCGAGTCGCTCGCGCGCCGGCACTACCTCGACCTACGCGAGTTCGGCCGGCTCGACGAGGGCGGGCATTTCGCGGCCGCCGAGGTGCCCGACGTCCTCGCCGAGCGCATGCGGGCGTTCGCGAGGTCGCTCGGGCTGCTGGCCGAGACCGATGCGGCACCGGCCGAACGCGACGAGCCGGTTACCGCCTCAGGGCGGTAACCGGCTCGGATGGTGCGCGCTCTGCGGTGACGCGCGTCAGGCTGACGCGCCTCACGGCGGGGAGCGTCAGGCTGCGGTCGCGCGCACGGCCTTCGCGAGGTTGGCGACGAGCTCGTCGCGGGTCTGCGGCACGACGTAGGCCGGCTGGTCGCGCTCGACGCGCCAGCTCTCGGCGAGCGGGCCGATGTTCACGGTGTCGAAGCCGAACGCGTCGTAGAGTTCGGCGACGAAGCGGGCGGCATCCTCGTGGTCGCTCGAGGTCGCGAGCGCACGGCGGCCGGGAGTGCCGGCGGGCGTGCCCTTGGTGGTGATGTCCGCGGCGGTGATGTGGTTGAAGCCCTTGGCCACGCGGCTCGTCGGCAGGTGCTGCTGCAGCATGCCGCTGACGGTGTCGCGGCCCTCGTCGAGCGCGGGCACGTGGCCGTCGCGCTCCCAGTAGTAGTTGTTCGTGTCGATCACGATCTTGCCGGCGAGCGGCTCGACGGGCACGGCGCCGAAGGCCTTGAACGGCACGGTCACGACCGCGACATCCGCCGCCTTCGCCGCATCCTCCGCCGTCGCGGCGGTCGCGTTGGGCCCGAGCTCGTCGACGATCTCTGCAAGGGTCTCGGGGCCGCGCGAGTTGGCGATGACCACCTCGTACCCGTTCGCGACGGCCGCGCGCGCGACCTGGCTGCCGATGTGTCCTGCTCCGATGATTCCGATCGTTGTCATGCTCAGGTTCAACGGATGCCGCGCCCCCGACATTCCCGATTCGCGTTGCAATGTACAACATCAGTCGGATGTCGCGTAGGGTGGCGCGGTGACGCACGACCCGCACCGCCCCTCGATCGTTCTCCGCCCGTGTCGCCCCGACGACGCCGACTACGTCGTCGGCCTGAAGGAACGCACGATGCGCGCCGACCTCGAGCGTCTCGGCAGGTGGCATCCGCAGCGCTCGCGCGACCGGGTGCGCCTGCTCACCCGCTTCCGTTCTGCGCCCGCTGTCAAGCCCCTGCCCTCGTGCGGCATCGACGACGACAGTGGACATGCGCGCACGGCGCAGCGACGAACGGAGCGATGATGACGGATCCACTGAACCCATTCACCCCCGACCCCGATGCCACGGATCTCGAGGGCGAGTACACCGACACCGACTTCGGCGCCGACGGCGACCTCGGCGGCGACGCCGATCTCACCCCCGGCACGGACGACGGCGAGTACACCGATGCCGACCTCGCCGGCAGGGCGGCCCGACCCGGAGCGGACACCGGCCTCGGCACCGACCTCGAGGGCGAGTACACCGAGACCGATTTCAGCGGCGGGTCGGGCGCCGCCGACGACGAGTGACGCGCTCCCGTCTGCTGCGATGAACAGCACGAGGGCGGATGCCGCGTGGCATCCGCCCTCGTTTCCGCTTCGCCCCTCACCGTCGGACTGCCTGGCGGCGCGACGCGCCCGTCAGTGCGCCGCGCGGGCGCCGTGATGACGATGCTGCGCGCGACGGGCGCCGACGAGATGCATCCGCTCGGCGAAGCGGTGCAACCCGCCGCTCGCGACGACCCCGCTGCGTTCGCGCCCGTCGGCGAGCTCGGCGTCCTCCGCGCTCTCGGCCTCGAACGCGAGTCGGTCGGCCGCGGCCAGGCGGTGCTCGTTGACGCGGGCGGCCTGCAGTTCGTCGTGGCTCTGCATGCTCTGCGCGAGGTATCCGTATGCGAGGCTCATGATCTCGTTCCTTCGATGCTTTCAGGGGCCGGTCCGGCCGCCTGAGAACAGATTCCTCGCTGAGGTACCCGGGCGAGATCGGGCAGGTGCCCTATCTTCCGAGCATTCCGGGCGGATGCCGCGACCGGCCTACCTCAGACGCCGGCGGGGTACCTCAGATGCAGCGCTGCCGGGGCGCGACGTTGCGGCGCTGCCGCAGCATCCGCTGCTCAGAAGAGGCGGGTCTGCGCGACGATCGGGGCGCCCTCGAGTTCGAGCAGGAACCGCTTGCGCTCGAGGCCGCCGGCGTAGCCCGTGAGGGATCCGTCGGCGCCGACGACGCGGTGGCACGGCACGAGGATGCTCAGCGGATTGCGCCCGACCGCGTTGCCGACCCGGCGGGCGAGGTTGCGGTCGCCGAGCCGTTCGGCGAGCTCACCGTACGTGACGGTGGTGCCGAAGCGGATGCCGCGGAGCATCGTCCAGACCGCGTGCTGGAACTCGTCACCGCTGGGCGCGAGCGGCAGGTCGAACTCGGTGCGCGCGCCGGCGAGGTACTCGGCGAGTTCGGTGCCGAACCGCGTGACGAGCGGGTCCGACGCCGCCTCGACCTCGACGCCGATCGCGTCGGCCGCCAACGGATGCCAATGCCCCGGGAACGTGATGCCCGCGAGCGCGTCACCGCCGCGCTCGCCACTGCCCTGCGCGCCGCTGCCCTGCGCGTCGCTGCCCTGCGCGTCGCTCTCGACGACGACGAGCAGGTCGCCGAGGTCGGTCGGCAGGGTCGCATGGCGGCGGGTCATGCTTCCATGATGCGCGCTGGCGGGTCCCTGCCGGCTCGATCTGGTGGCGGAAATCGGACGTAGAGGCGACGGCGCCCCGGGGTGTCCGTTCGAAACGCCCGGTACTTCGGCACTTTCGCACCGCGTCAGCAGATCGGTTCGCCCGACCATTCGAGCATATTCTCGATCCGCAGGTGCCGCGGATCCTCGCCGGTGGAGACCAATGACAGCGCCCACTCCTGCTCGCCGGCCCACTTCACGCCGCCCTGTTCCGACGTCAGCACTTGACAGACGGCGACGAAAACGCGCGCGCCATCGGCGTTCTCCAGCCGCCGGACGATGAATGCCTCGGTCACCTTCGCCGGGTCGTCGATCTGGCCCACCGCGGCAAGTGCCAGTGTGAGCGTCGCGCGGACACTGTCTTCCATCGCGGGTGTCAGCACGCCGCTCAGGTCCCCGCTGGTCGGATCTCGGCTGACCGCGATCGCATGACCCTGATCGATGAAGGCCTCGTACGTCGCGAGCGAGGCCGCGAGCGCATCCTCGTCGTCGGCGAAGATGCCGTCGGTGAGCTCGATGTACGGGGACGCGCCACCCTGCGTGATGGTCAGCCCGTGGTTCGGATCGTCGTCGTCGACGGCATCGCTCGGCGACACGGCCGGCGAGGGCGCGGGGGTCGGGAAGCACCCGGTGAAGAGGAAGGCGATAAGTAGGGCCGCCGCGCTTGCACGCAGGCGCCGGCCGTTGGGCGGGAATACGGAAGGCATGTCGCGAAGGTACGCATGCCGAGCTCGCCGTTTCGCTGGGGCGGCTCCGGGGCGAGTGACTCCGTCGCGGAACGCCCCTGTGGAGGACGAGTGACGCCCGCGTTCCGCGCTTGTGGATAGCCGGCACCAGGCTGGGGCGGGCCAGCTTATGGTGGTGGGCATGCCCAGACCCCGCTCGCGATCGCTCGTGCTCGCTGCTGCCGTCGCGGCGCTCGCGATCGCCCTGAGCGGATGCAGCGCTGACGCGAAACCCTCCCCGTCGCCCAGCCCGTCCTCGGGCCAGGCCGCACCGATCTTCGCCTCCGACGAGGAGGCGCTGGCTGCCGCTGTTGCGGCGTATGAGGCGTACCTCGATGTTGCGCAGCAAATCGGGGAGGACGGCGGTGCCGAGCCAGAGCGGATCCGCACGGCCGTTACCGAAGAGTATGCCGAACGGGAGATCCCGAACTACGAGAGTCTCGCTGAGCACGAGTATCGTATCGTCGGGCGCGGAAGCCTCGACGCACCATCGCTCGTTGAGTGGACCAACACCGCGGTTCATATCTACGGATGCGTCGGTGTCGGCACTAGTCGCGTTGTCGACAGCCACGGAACCGACGTAACGCCGGCAGACCGGAGTCCAACGGTTCCTCTCGAACTCACCTTCCGATGGAGTAGTGACCACCTCTTACTCGCTAGTAGCGACGTATGGCCAGGCGACGACTTCTGCTAGCGGCTGGCATCGTTGCTGTGCTGGCGACGATGCTGGTTGCTATCCCAACCCAAGCGAACGCATGCACCATTTCTGAGATCATCGCTGGCGGTTGTGAATCGAACTCTGGCGGCGCGATCCATGAGTCCGGTGTTGACATATGGGCAACCGAAGAGCAAGCGACTCCCGGTTCGAACCCGATCGCCTCGGAGAGCGGTGATTCTTCGTCGACCAGCGATCACTCGGACGATGAAGCGCCGGCGCCCGACCCGATCGTGTGGAACGAGATCTGCCAAGACGGGCACATCGAGTGCGTCGACATCCCCGCCCCGACGGCGCCGCCCGAGACGCCCGCGCCGGGTGAGGCACCGGTCGTCGTCACGCTGCGCGACGTCGCCTCCTTCACCCCCGCCGCACCCGGCAACGGCATGCAACCCGGCGGATGGGCGATCACCGGGCTTCCGGCGAACTTCGTGGCCGAGGCATCCGCTCAAGTCGTGACCGGAACCCTGCTCGGACAACCCGCTGACGTCCGCTTCACACCCGTCGCCTACCGGTGGCAGCACTCCGACGGCAGCACCGTCGAGACGCGCACCCCCGGCGCGACCTGGGCCGCGCTCGGGCAGAAGGAGTTCACGCCGACCGACACGAGCCACGTCTACGCCCGACCCGGCGACTACTCGGTGACCCTCGAGATCGCTCTGGCCGCCGAGTACCGCTTCGCCGGATCCGCCTGGCAGGACATCGACGGCACCCTCACCCTCACCGGCGAGCCGCGAAACATCCGCGTCGGCCAGATGGACACCGTCCTCACCCGCGGCGACTGCAACACCGCACCGAACGACCCCGGCTGCTGACGACGACATGGCAGTTCCGCTTCACGCTGAGGCGGAACTGCGACGTCGAGATCTCCTGAGCGCCGACGCGACCGACGCCACGCCTCACCGCAGCGCCTGCGCCCCGATCACCGACAGCAGCTGCAGCTTCTCGGCGCTCTCGCTGCCGGGCACGGCCGTATAGACGAGCAGCGAATGCGACTGCGAAGGGTCGAGCAGCGTCTGGCAGGTGAGCTCGAGCACGCCGAGCTCGGGGTGCACGAAATGTTTGACCTCACGGGGTCGCAGGCCGACCTCGTGCAGACTCCAGACGGAACGGAACTCCTCGCTCTGCGAGAGCAGCAGGTCGACGAGCGTCCCTGCCCGCGAACCCGGCCCGCGCAGCGTCGCCACCTCGCGCAGACCCGACACCCATAGTCGGGTGAGGAACGGGCGGTCCTCGGGCGCATAGAGTTCGCGCGAGGCGGGGTCGGTGAACCAGCGGTAGCCGATGCTGCGGGCGGGCCCTCGGTACGAGGTGAGGTCGCCCGTGAGCGCGACGCCGAGCGGCGTCTGCCGCAGGCTCTCTCCGAGCTCGGTGACGATCTCGGCGGGCGTGTCCTGCAGTCGGTCGAAGATGCGCAGCAGACCGGGGTTGATGTGCTCGCCCGCCGATCCGCGGGCGGGTGGCGTGTGACCGGCGAGCCGGAAGAGGTGGTCGCGCTCGTCGAGCGAGAGGTGCAGGCCCTGCGCGATCGACGCGATCATCTGCTCCGACGGCTGCGGGCCGCGCTCGCGTTCGAGGCGCGAGTAGTAGTCGGTCGACATGTGGCTGAGCGCGGCGACCTCTTCGCGCCGGAGCCCGCTCGTGCGACGCCGCTGCCCGCGCGGCAGGCCCACGTCTTCGGGCTGCAGCGACTCGCGGCGATGGCGCAGGAACTCCGCGAGTCCGGCCCGATCGATCTCCATGCGTCCCCCTCGTGGCTGCACTCCCCTTTCTATCGCCTGCCCGCCCGCGCAGCCACGGCCCGCCGATCCCACGATCGGGTCGCGGCTCCGGGCAACGCCGTCGGGCCGCATCATCGGCCCCGCGGCATCCGGCCCCCAGCCTCGGCTCGCGTATCAGGGGATCGACGGGCCCTGAATACCTCGGAGACGATCCGCGACGCTTGAGGCACGACACGACCAGACCACAGGAGCCGACCATGCCACGCAGGAACATCGACATCACCGTGCCCGACCTCTCGGGCAGCCGCGCCGTCGTCACGGGGGCGAGCGACGGCATGGGCCTCGGCATCGCCGCACGTCTGGCCGCGGCCGGCGCCGAGGTCATCATGCCCGTGCGCAACCGCGCCAAGGGCGAGCGCGCGATCGCCACGATCAAGCAGACGACCGAGCGAGCGGATGTCTCGCTTCGCGACCTCGATCTCTCATCGCTCGCGTCCGTGGCGGCCCTCGGTGAAACCCTCCTGGCCGAGGACCGACCGATCCACCTCCTGATCAACAACGCCGGCGTGATGACCCCGCCCGAGCGCCAGACGACCGCCGACGGCTTCGAGCTGCAGTTCGGCTCGAACCACCTCGGCCACTTCGCCCTCGTCGGCCACCTGCTGCCGCTGCTCAAGGCGGGGCGGGCCCGCGTCACCTCGCAGATCAGCATCGCCGCGAACCAGGGCGCCATCAACTGGGACGACCTGAACTGGGAACGCTCGTACGACGGCATGAAGGCCTACAGCCAATCGAAGATCGCGTTCGGCCTGTTCGGCCTCGAGCTCGACCGGCGCAGCCGAGCGAACGGATGGGGCATCACGAGCAACCTCTCGCACCCGGGCGTCGCCCCGACGAACCTGCTGGCCGCCCGCCCCGAGGTCGGCCGCGGCGAGGAGACGTCGGCCCGCAAGGTCATCAGCGCGCTCTCGGCCCGCGGCATCCTGCTCGGCACCGTCGAGTCCGCCGGCCTGCCCGCCCTCATGGCCGCGACCGACCCCGCCGCGAGGTCGGGCGCGCTCTACGGGCCGCGCGGGCTCGGCCACCTCGGCGGCGCGCCCGCCGAGCAGAAGCTGTACTCCCGTCTGCGCAGCCCTGACGACGCCCGGCGCATCTGGGAGCTCTCGGAACAGCTGACCCGCACCCCGATCCCGGCTGCCTGAGCCGAGCCCGACGACGCCGCAGCGGTCGACGTCAGCCCGCGAGCTCCTCGCGCAGGAACGCGATCACCGTCGACGCCACGCCCGCCGAATCGTGCGCGACGCCGGGCACCACGTCGAGCCGCACCTGCTCGACAGCCTCGGAGAGCGAGGCCGCGAGCGAGCGAGCGCGGTCGACGCGTCCGGCGCCGGCCCGCGCCTCGAGCGGGTCGGCGGCCACGGCGGCCAGCAGTTCGCGGGCATCGTCGTCGGCGCCGACGACGACCTGTGCGACGACCCGACGCAGCGCCTCGCGGTCGACGGGAGCGTCGAACACGTCGGCGACGTCGCCGATGCCGTGCGGCCAGGGCTCGTCGTCGACGAGCGTCACGCGGCCGGGCGCGCCGATCGACACGGCCCGCACGCGGTCGGGGTGCAGCAGCGTGAACCGCAGCGAGAACTGTCCGCCGCCCGAGAACCCGGCGAGCAGCACGCGCGACGTGTCGAGGCTCCAGCGCTCGGCGGCCTCGTCGACCATGTCGAGCAGCACCCGGTCGTAGCGGATGCCGCCGGATGAGATCGCCTTGTACGCATCGAGGTCGTTCGAGTCGGCGATGCCGCCAGGGAACAGCGGCGCCAACACGGCCATGCCGGTGCCTTCGGCGAGCTCGCGGAACGTGTCGCGCGTGCGCTCCACCGAGCGACCCGTGCCGTGGACGGCGACGAGCAGGGGCAGCGGATGCGGCAGCTCGCGGTACCTCGTCGGTACGTACAGCGAGTACGAGAACCGCGGGTCCGAGCCGAGGGCGAAGAACGGCGTCGCGCCGAGCAGGAACTGCAGGGCGGGGTGCCCGTCTGGCACTGCATCGGCCGAGATGCGGCGGCTCATGCGGCCTCCACCTCCGCATCGGCATCGGCATCGGCATCGGCATCGGCATCCGCATCGGCATCAGCGTCCGCACCGGCGTCCGGGACGTCGATGTCGAGCAGCAGCGCATGCTGCTGGCCGCCGTAGCAGTCCACGTCGGCGGCCGAGCCCTGGATGGCCGGACGCGGCATCGACACCTTGACGGCGAGCGCGGCCGGGTGGGCGAAGACGCGCACGGTCGCGGCATCCGCCCCGTAGAGGCGCGAGAACAGGGTCGGCGTGAGCACGGCGCTGTCGACGACGCGGTGGTAGGTCGCGGCATCCGCCAGCATGATGTCGAAGGTCAGCGTGAACGGTCCGGCGTTCTTCGAGCGGATCAGCGAGCACAGGTCGACGAGGGCGGTCATGCGCCGGCTCCTTCCAGGGCGGGCGAGCCCGAGGTCGCGGCGACGCCGGTGAGCGCGGGCAAGACAGGCAGGGCGGATGCCGCGACCACCTCGGTCTCCGTGCGGAACAGTTCGAGCGGGTCGTCGACCACGACCACGCTGTTCAGCATGAACTCGTAGACGGCGCCGCGGTCCATCTCGGGCGGCGAGAACGGATACGCCACGGTCGAGACGAGCCCGTCGTACTCGGGGATCGGCAGGTGCGAGAGCACATGCGCGGCGGTCGCGCCCACGGCGTGCGCGATCTCCTGCGTCGCGGCGGTGACGGTGAGCAGCACGCCGAGCTCGCGCACGGGCTGCCCGCGCAACGGCTCTGCCTCGCCGAGCACGCCGTCGTCGCCGTAGAGCGTGAAGCGGATGTCGACGTCGGCCGGGTCGACGGCGCCGCCGAAGAGGTCGCCGATGCGTCGGTCGAAGTACTGCTGCGCCATCGGCAGCAGCTGCCGCAGCCGCGAGATCACGATGCGGTCGCGCACCCCGCCCACCGCGATGGTCTGGTACCCGCGCAGCCGCGCGCCCTCGAGCTTGTTCGTGTACGCCTCGGCGGGCACGAACCGCGAGCCGCGCACGCGCACGACCGTGGCGGAGACCTGCTCGTACGAGGCGTCCGTGGTGTCGAGCGTGCCGGCCGGCTCGACGACGAGGAACGGGTCGGCGTTCTCGTACAGCGTGTGCGCCGCGACCGACTGCGCCGTCAGGCGCGATCCGGGCTGCAGCGTCTCGACGTCGAAGTGGTCGTCGCGCAGCGTGACGAGCAGGCCGTCGGCCGAGGGCGGCACGGCGCAGGCCGCCCCGCACTCGACCGTCTTCGCGGCGTGCCAGGTGAGTCCGGGGTCGGCGCCCTGCAGGTGCGGCAGCGCGGCGAACAGCGCGGTGTCGCTCGCGCGCCCCGCGAGCACGACGTCGGCTCCCCCGCGCAGCGCCGCCTCGATCGGCTCGGTGCCCATCATCGCGACGACGTGGCTGTCGGCGAAGGTCGTCGGCCCGATGGGCACGACGGGCTCGAGGTCGCGAACACGACCGGCGGATGCCGCGAGCTCGAGTCTGCGCGTCGGCTGGTCGGAGTAGATCCGGGCCAGGTCGAACGAGAGCCCCTCCTCCTCGGCGATCTCGCGCGCGAGGGCGGCGACGCGGTCGACGCCGACGTCGCGTCCGCTCGTGCCGCAGGAACCGATGACGAGCGGCACGTCGAGGCGTGCACGGGCGAGCAGCAACAGGCGCAGGTCGCGTCGCACCGCGGCATCCGACAGTTTCGGAACGCCCGAGCCGAGGGCCGCCGGCCCGCTGTCGGTCGACCCCGCGTCGCAGGCGATGACGTGCGGCTCGCGGGCGAGGCCCGCCTCGAGCGACTCGACGGTGAAGCCGCCGCCGAGCACTCCGGTCGGAGCGAGAATCCGGATCTCCACGCTCAGTCCTCCTTTCGGGCGCCGTGCGCGCCGTGGGTTTCGTCGTTCGTCGGGGCCGAGGTTGCGGCATCCGCTCGCGCTGCGGCATCCGCTCGCCCTGCAGCTTCCGCCGCGTCGGCTGCGTCGGCTGCGTCGGCTGCGTCGGCTGCGGCATCCTCGCGGTCGAGGTCGTCGAACTGCCGCGGGTTGATCTCGCGCTTCACGCCGAGCAGCAGCAGGAAGGCGATCGCGACGAGCACCGTGGCGTGCAGGAACAGATAACGCCAGTCGGTCGCGTCGACGAGCAGGCCGATGACGGCCGGCCCGAGCGAGGCGCCGAGCGCGCCGGCCACGGCGTAGAGGCCGGTGTACGTGCCGACGACCGAGGCGCTCGGGGCGAGGTTCCACATGATGACGACGCCGTTGATCGAGAACGCGGCGTAGCCGATCGACGCGATGACCACGCCGGTGATGGTCACGGGCACCGTGGGCACGGCGAACGCGACGAGGCATCCGATCGCGAAGACCACGAGGCCGATGCCGGTGACCTTGCGGCGCCCGATGCGGTCGCTCCAGAGCGCGATGGGCAGCGCGACCACGATGAACGCGAGGCCCGCCGGCAGGGTGAGCGAGCCCGCCTGGCCGCGCGTGAGGTCGAGCACGTTCATGGCGTACGGAGTGAGCTGGGAACGCATGGCCGCCCACGTTCCCGCCGTGGCGAAGATCGTGAGCAGCATCATCACGCGGCTGCGGTCGCGCACGAGGTCGGCGATGACGGCGCGGAAGGTCCAGCGGGTCTGCGGGGCGCTCAGCGGTGCGGATGCCTCGGGCGTCGACGTTGCCGAGACCGGCGTCGTCGTGGTCGCCGGCGTCGCGGCAGCCGGCGTCGCGGCATCCGTCGTCGCGGCATCCGTCGTCGCGGCGCCGGATGCCGCGACTCCCTTCGGCCTCGGGGCATCGGTCGAGGTCGCGGCATCCGGAACCGCCGCTGCCCGCGATTCGGCGAGCGCGCGCTGGTAGCCCGGCGAGCGGGTCTCGCGGATCGTGAGCGCGACGATGATCGCCGCCGAGACCATGAGCACCGCCGGAATGGCGAAGGCGAGCTCGATGCTGCGGTCGACGACGAGCAGGCTGATGAGCGAGGAGACGATGATCGTCAGGCTCGTGGCGACCTTGGTGATCGCGTTCGCGGTGCTGCGCTTGCCGGCGGGCTGGAAGTCGGGCGTCAGTGCGTCGATGGCCGACTTGAACCCGTTCGCGGTGATGCTGAACAGGAAGATGCACACGATCAGCGCGCCGAACGAGTTCGTGAACGGGATGAGCACGAAGAAGATCGCGGAGACCGGCGCACCGATCGCGAAGTACGGCACGCGGCGGCCCCAGCGGCTGCGCGTGCGGTCGGAGAGGTAGCCGATCAGCGGCTGCAGCACGATGCCGAAGACGTTGTCGAGTCCCATCAGCAGGCCGATGAGGGCCGCGCTCGTCGTGTACTGCGCGATGCTCGCGGGCACCTGCGCGTCGTAGAAGTTCCAGACGGACTCCTGCGCGAACACGGCGAGCGAGACGAGCATGGCGGCCCGAAGGTTGAGGCTTCCGCGCGACCGGACGGCGGCGGTGCGCGGTGCGGGGCCGCGTGCGGGGCGCGGTGCGGGGCGGCCGGGGCGGGGTGCGCGGGTCGCCCGGGTCGCGCCGGTTCCGCTGCCCCGGTCGGCACTGTCGGAGCCGGCTTCGGCCGAGCTCATGGTGGTCCTGCTCATCAGACTCCCTTGTCTGTTGCTATTTGCTATAGCAAGCAGCATACGTCGTTCGCGGCGTTCGTCAAGTGCCGGGCGCCGAATGCGCCGGGCCGCAACAGCGAGCGAGCTGTCGGCCGGCCCCGAGTGCCGACTGCGGGCCACGCCCCTCGACCGCTCAGATGACGCGACGGATGTCTCGGTGTGCACGTTCGGCGTGACGACGACTGACCTCGGCGGCGGCGTCCTCATCGCCGCGCGCGATGGCGTCGAGCAGTTCGCGGTGGTCGCCGTAGCGTTCCTGGATGCCGATCGCGGACTCGCGCGTGAGGGCCTGCGTCGCCTGGGCGCGCTCGCTCACGCTGAACGCCCGCGACTGCTCGAGCACCCGCGCGAGCACCGCGTTGGCGGCGATCACCTCGACCTCCTCGTGGAAGCGCCGGATGCTGCCGAACGCCCGCCGCATCAGCCGCTCGTCGAGTTCGGCGTGGGCGTCGAGCTGCGCGCGCAACGGTTCGCTCGCGGCATCCGCGTCGTCGAGCAGAGCGGTCAGCCGCTCGACGTCGGCCGGCGTCGCCTTGCGCGCGGCGTACCGGGCGGCGAGCACCTGGAGCGTCACCTCGATCTCGTCGATCTCCTCCATCGAATCGTCGGTGAACTCGGCGACCCGCAGGCTGCGCGGTCCGACGCGTTCGATCTGGCGATCCTGCACGAGCCGGGCGAGCGCCTCGCGCACCGGGGTCGGACTCACGCCGAGCATCTCGGCCAGCCCCCGCTCGGTGACCTTGGCCCCACGGGCGAGCTCTCCGCTGGTGATGGCGGCCTGGATCGACGCGTACGCCTGATCGCTCAGCGTCGTCGAGGAGAGGTTGGAGAGTGCCGGCCGCGCCATGAAGGCGAGTCTAGGCGGGACCCCGGGTGACACGTCGGGTCGCGGCACCGCGACGGGCACTCCGGCACCGTCGGCACTCGGGGTGTTCGCCCCGAAGGTCCGGCACTTCGGCACTTCGGTACCGAAGTTCCGAACGGATGCCACCCCGACGACCGACCTCGACGACCACCCCGACCCGTCGAGGCCCGACGGCCCGGCTCAGATCCAGCCCTGCTCCCACGCGCGCTCCGCGGCCTCGTGCCGCGAGGTCGCGTCGAGCTTCGTCATGGCCGACGAGAGGTAGTTGCGCACGGTGCCCTGCGCGAGGTGCAGGCGGTCGGCGATCTGCTGCACGCTCATCGTCGAGCGACTGAAGCGCAGCGCGTCGAGCTCGCGGTCGGTGAGCGGGCAGCGCTCGGCGGTCAGCGCGGTCGCGGCGATCTCGGGGTCGATGTAGCGACGGCCCGCGGCGACGTCGCGGATCACATGCGCCAGCTCCTCGGCCGGCGTCGACTTCGGCACGAACCCCGACACCTTCGACGCGAGCGCGCGCCGCAGCACGCCGGGGCGTGCATGCCGGGTCACGATCACGACGCGCGTCGGCACCTGGGCGAGGATGCGCCCTGCCGCCTCGATGCCGTCGGCCTCGGGCATCTCGAGGTCGAGCAGGCACACGTCGGGTCGCGTCGCGATCGCCTGCTCCACCGCGGCCACCCCGTTGTCGGCGCTCGCCACGACCTCGATGTCGGGCTCGAGGTTCAGCAGCGCGACGAGGGCACCGCGAATGAGGTGCTCGTCATCGGCGATCAGCAGGCGGATGCCGCGGGGCGCGCCCTGCTCGCCGGCGACGCCGGCCGCCCCTGCCGCGCCGGCCGCGCCGGCCGCGCTCACGCGTCCACCCGCTCGCCCACGGGCACGGATGCCCGCAGCTCGAAGCGCCCGGCCGCGGCATCCGTCACCGTCTCGAGCTCGCCGCCGACCGCCGCGAGCCGCTCGCGCAGCCCGGTGAGCCCGGAGCCGGGCAGTCCGGAGCCGGCAAGCCCCGAACCCCGCGCCGCCGAAGCGCCGACCTCGCGAGCCGCGGTCGAGCTCGCGGCATCCGTCACCCCGTCGTTCACGACGCTGAGCGAGGCGACCCCGCCGGCCGTCGCGAGCGAGATGGTCACGGTCGTCGCCTCGCTGTGCCGCAGGATGTTCGTCGTGGCCTCACGCACGACCGAGGCGAGCGCGCTCTGCGCGGCGACATCCGCCGGCAGGGTTCCGAGCCGCAGGTCGCAGGTGGCGCCCGACGCGGTGAGCACCTCGCGGGCGTTCTCGAGCTCGTCGTCGAACGCGACATGCCGGTACCCGGCGACGAGCGAGCGCGTCTCTTCGAGGGCCTGCTTCGCGATGAGGCGGGTCTCGTGGATGTGCTCGCGCGCGGCCGCCGGGTCGACCTCGAGCAGGCGCTCGGCGAGCTCGGCCTTCAGCGAGATGACCTGCAGGTGGTGGCCCTGGATGTCGTGCAGGTCGGAGGCGAACCGCAGCCGCTCCTGCGTCACGGCGAGCTCGGCGGCGGTGCGGCGGTTGCGGTCGAGGCGCACGACGACCTCCCACCACCACAGGCTCGAGAGCAGCATGAGCGGCAGCATCGCCGAGAAGAGGCCGATCATCCATGGATTCGACGTGCCGGATGCGGCGAGCGCCTCGCCCGTGATCGTCGCCGCGAGCATGGGGTGCGCGACGAACGTGACGATGCCGACGAGCAGCACGAGCCGCCCCGGCTGTTTCGGCAGCAGGCAGGCGATGATGCAGGCCGCGGCCCAGAGCGGCACGGCGGCCGCGAGCTCGTTGACCGGGCTGAACAGGCCGAGCACCCAGACGGATGCCGCGGGCACGACGAGTGCGGCCGTCCAGCCTGCGTGCGGCAGTCCGCCGCCGCGCCCCACGCTCAGGAACCAGCAGTACCGCAGTTGCGTCGCCGAGGCGATGATCACGAGCACGACGAGCACGGCGGTCAGGGCGTCGTCAGTCTGCAGGTAGGTGCCGAGCATCGTGAGCGTGACGAAGACGTCGAGCACCCCGATGAAGAACACGATCGATCCCAGCGTGTACAGCCACGTGGTGTGCACGCTGCGCGCGGGCGCGCTCCTGGCGTGTTCGGCCCGGGCTGGGTCGGCCCGGGCCGGTTCGGCCCCGGCTGGTTCGGCTGGCATGCGTCCGAGCCTAGGCCAGTGACATTTGTCACGTCGGGGCGTGCGGAATCCCACGCGAACGCCTGACATCGCGGCACTGCCGCGGATCGCCGGGCTCGCGGAGGCTTGAAGCATCACCGGCCGCTCCAACCCGGAGCGGCCCCATCCGCTTCCGACGAAAGGACCCGTCATGATCGACGCCCTCCAGGACTTCGCGTCCTCCTTCCCCGACTTCCTGCAGTGGCTCGGCGTCATGATCGTCGCGGCGGTGCCCTTCATCGATTCGTACTTCGGCTCCGTCATCGGCGTGCTCATCGGCCTGCCGCCGGCGCTCGCGATCGGCGCCGCCGTGATCGGCAACGTCATCTCGATGCTCGTCTTCGTGTTCACCGCCCACGGCGCCCGCACGAAGGCGATCGCGAATCGGCGACGCAAGGATGCGCTCGTCGGGGCCGGAGTCTCCGGCGCCGGGGCACCCGGGGCTGCGGCATCCGGTGCTGCCGGTCTCGACGGCTCGGGCCCCGACAGGGTCGCCGCGCCTGAGGAGTCGCCCCGACGCGAGAAGCTGCGCCGGGCGTTCGACCGCTACGGCGTCGCCGGGGTCAGCCTCATCGGCCCGGTCATCCTGCCCAGCCAGTTCACCTCGGCTGCGATGGTCTCGTTCGGGGCGAACCGCAACCTCGTGATCTTCTGGCAGGTCATCTCGATCGTGCTGTGGGGCGTGGTGTTCGGCGTGCTGGCGACGCTGGGGGTGTCGCTGGCGCGCTGATCGGGTCCGGCGCCAGACGGGGGTCGGCGCCGAGCCGGCGAGGGCCGGGAGCATGCGCTCCCGGTCCTCTCATCGAAAACCGGCGCTACACGGCTACACGGCTACACGGCTACACGGCTGCACGGCTGCACGGCCACATCGTTCTCGGACGTACGCTCCCCACTGGCCGGGTCGAGCATGACCACCGAGGCCACGCACCTGTTCGGACTACTCCGAGCGCGGTCGTTCCGACAACCTCAGCGCGACACCGTGCTGAGGTGCTTCGATCGCAGCACCGGTGATCCTCGGGTCGCATCGCCGACCCGAAGCGGTGCTCGTGTCCTACGAGCGGTTCGTCGCGAACACTCGCACCAGCGAACCTGCACCGTCGGCAGCGACCGAGCGAGCGCCAGGTCACCTCCTCGACGATCTGCGTCGCCGCCGAGCACTCGTCGAACGCCTCGCGCGCGCCAACCGCATCGCGTCCGTCAAGGTCTTCGGCTCAGTCGCACGCGGCGACGAGACGACGTCGAGCGACGTCGACCTCCTGGTCGTGCCAGAAGACGACGCATCGCTGTTCGACCTCGCACAGTTCGAACTCGACATGGAGTCCCTGTTCGAACGACCGGTCGATGTGGTCTCACGCCGATCACTCGACGCCGAGCGTGACCGGGCGATCCTCGACGAAGCCATCGATCTGTGAACACAGGCGACCGGGTCGACCGCTGGCTCACCGACCTGCGTGCAACCCTCGATGCCGCAGCCGACTTGGTCACACGCGGACGAGACGAGTTCGACGCGGACCCGGCGCTGCCCTTCGCCTTCGAAACGCTCTCCAACCGCGTCGGAGACCTCGCGAAGCGGCTGGCCTCAACCGAGCCCGCACGTTTCGACGACCCGCTCTGGTCACAGGCCGCCCGCAACCGCGACTTCGTCGTTCACCACCACGACCGTCTCGACACGCACGCGCTCTGGGTCACGGTGTCGCGGAGTTTCCAGGAACTCCGCCGGGTCGTGAACGTCTCGTCGACGAATGACCGATCGCTCCGTCTCTCGCCGCACCTCTACGCCGGGTCGATCACGATGGACCGTTCCCACCGGGCCCAAGGTCACAACTGGGTCACTTGTCCCAGTTTGCTCTTGACCGAGAGGGGCGCACTGCGGATGCTGATCTGACCCGAACCCCCGTCACGATGGAGTGTCATGCGTCGAGCCCGCCGTCCGATCGTCGCCGTCGCCGCGACATCCGCCCTCCTGCTGCTGCAGGCCGTGCTCGACCCGACGGGGCTGCTCGCGCTCGTCGGCTGGCCGGGCGGCGCTCCGCAGCTCGAGCTCGGATGGCCGGTCGCGCGCTATCTCGTGTTCGTGCCGGTCATGCTGGCCGTCGTGTGGTGGGCGGCCGTGCGTGCCGGCGACCGCTTCTGGACGATGACCGCCGGCACCGTGCTCGCGGCCCTGCTCGCGCAGGCGGCGGCCTGCTTCGCGATGACGGGCGACCTCGCGCTCGCGGCCTGGGCCGGCGGGTTCATCACGGCGAAGGCGGTGCCGTCGGCGCTCATCGTGGCCGCGGTCGTGCGGTTCGCCGGCGGGCCGCGCGACATCCGCCTGCTCACCGCGAACGCGCGCGGTTCGGTGTGGCCCGGCGCGGTCGCGCTCGGTGCCATCGCGCCGCTGCTTGCCGGCAACTGGTGGACGGGCGCCGCCTACGCCCCGCTCACCCCCTCGCCGCGGCCCGACGACGGCCCGGTGCTCATGCTCATCGGCGTCGCGCTGCTCATCGGCTCGGCCTGGCTCGCCCTCGCGTGGATGCGCCGTCGCGTGCCCGGCTTGCTCGGCGTCTGGCTCGGCGCCCTGGTCGCGGGCGGGCTCTTCGGGCTCGTGCAGGGTCTCGCCGGACTCGTCGTCGACGACGGATTCCGGGGCGACCTGTGGCCGCTGCTCGCGACGTACATCCACGTGGCCGACGGCCTCGCGTTCGGCGCCTGCACCGGCTGGATCGTCGCCGTCGTCGCGCTCGTCGCCGACCGCGTGCTGGCCAGGCGCAACAGCGCAGCGGATGCCTCGGCGGGCACGCCCGCAACGACGGAGTCCGCGACGGCGGAGCCGGCCGAGCCCACGGCGGCCGAGCCCGCGGCCGCACCCGTGCCGTCGGCCACGGCATCCGCGAAGGCCGCGGCACCCGTGAAGCTCGCGACATCCGTCGGCATCGCCGTTGCCGTGATCGCGGCATCCACCCTCACGGCCTCGCTGCTCGCCCCAGCCGCCGCGAGCGCCGGCGCCAGCGCCGACGCCGACGAAACCGCCCGCTCCGAGGCATCCGCCCCGGGTGAATTCCTGCGCGTGCAGAACGGGCACATCGCCGACGGCGAGGGTCGGCAGGTGCTGCTGCGCGGCGTGAACGTGAACCAGCTCGTCGACTTCTACCAGCCGCGCGCCGAGGTGCCGGCGACGCGCCCGCTGACCGAGGCGGACTTCGCCGACATGGCGACGTACGGGTTCGACGTCGTGCGCCTGAACCTGTCGTGGTCGGCGCTCGAGCCCGTGCAGGGCGAGCTCGACGCGGGCTATCTCGCAACGATCAAGGAGGCGGTCGGCTGGGCGAAGGCGCACGGCATCCGCACGGTGCTCGACCTGCATCAAGACGGATGGTCGAACGCGGCGACCCCCGAGGGCACCGAGTGCCGCCCGGGCACCGACCCGATGTGGGGCTACGACGGCGCGCCCGAGTGGGCGACGCACTTCGACGGCGCGGCGCGCTGCTCGTTCACCGGGCGCGACATCTCGCCCGCCGGCGACCGCGCGTTCGAGCATTTCTGGTTCGACACCGACGGCGTGCAGCAGGCGCTGGTGCGCACGTGGGGCGAGCTCGCGGGCGAGTTCCGCGACGAGCCGGCGGTCGCCGGGTTCGACCTGCTCAACGAGCCGGGCTTCGGCGAGACCGCGCCCGTGACGACCTCGCTCAAGCTCGGCGAGTTCTCGGCGGCGGCGATCGACGCGATCCGCGAGGCGGGTGCGCCGCAGATCGTGTTCGTCGAGCCGAGCATCCTGTGGTCGGGTCTCGGCATCGACAGCGGGCCCTCGCTCGGCTTCACCGACGACCCGAACGTGGTCTTCTCGCCACACCTCTACGCCGAGTCGATCACGATGGATCGTTCGCTCGGCATCCCGACGATCGTGAGCATCGAACGCCAATTCGAGCTCGCGCAGCGCGTGGCCGATGAGCACGGCATGCCGATGTGGTCGGGCGAGTACGGCTACTGGGGCGACATGGATTCCCGGCTGGAGCGCCTCGAGCGCTACGCCGCCGAGGAGGACCGCCGGATGCAGGGCAGCGCCTACTGGGTGTGGAAGCAGTCCTGCGGCGACCCCCAGAACGGCATCGGCGAGCTCGGCGACGCGCTCGTGCCCGAGGACTGCGCCACCGGCGAGGACGCCCCTCGCCCCGAGCAGCTGCTCGCCGTCCTGAGCCGCGCCTACCCGCAGGCGGCACCGGGCACGCTCACGAGCCTCTCTTCCGGCGTCGCGGGCGATGACGGCGAGCGGATGTCGCTGACCGGCGTCGTCGACGAGCCGACGTGTGGTCTCGTGGTGTGGGTTCCCGGTGCGGCGGAGCCGTCGATCTCCGCGTCGAGTGGGCTTACCCGGGTCGAGCTCGAGCAGCAGCCCGGCGGATGGCTCGTCACGGCCTGTGCCGACGGGGAGTACGCGCTCGCGACGGACGGGTGAACGCGGATTCGTCAATCGCATCGTCTCGCAGGGCGAACGGCCGGGAGTTCCGCTCCCGGCCCTCCCTTCGGAAACTGGCGCTACATGGCTACATGGCTACATGACAACCCCAGACACTGGCTCTCAGACGGAATCCTCAGCTCACCATTCCGGGCAGGCCGCCTGCAAGGCGTCGGCGATCTCGTACGGTTCCATCGCTCCGTCTGAGGCCACCCGCACCACGAACGCGACCGCATCGCCCTCGTCCATCACGACGTCCCACCCGTTCAGTCGGAGGAACGCGATCGTGATGACCCACGCCGTGCGCTTGTTCCCATCCATCAGGGGGCGGTTGCGCGCGAGCGCGGTCAGCAGCGCCGCTGCCTTCGCCCAGATACCGGAGTGGACATCCACACCGAACACGGGCATCGGTGCGGCGAGGGCCGAGAGCATCAGCCCACGATCGCGGTAGTGGAACCCCAGCCGGTCGACCACGAGCGGGTCGACCTCGTCAGGGGTGATGTAGACGACCGGCTTCTCGTACAGGGTCATGCGTCAGCGAGCTTGGCGAGGATGCCGGCGTCGCGCTCGATCACGTAGTCGAACGCGGCGCGCACCCGAGCGGACTTGTCGTCGCGTGCAGCCTTCTCCTCGATCGCCATGATGACGATCTCGTTCTTGGAGCGGCGCTCGGCGGCAGCGAGTTCAGTCAGAAGGCGGTCTTGCTCCTCAGTGAGGCGCAGCGTGAGTGCCATAGCGAACCCTTCCAATGTGGTATCGCCATGATACCGAAGCGTCGCGCGGCCATGGCATCACGAATCACGAATCACGAATCACGAATCACGAATCACGAATCACGAATCACGAATCACGGGATCGTGTCGATCCGGCCCTGTTCTGTTCGACGCATGAGTAGGAGGGGCTCCGAACGGAGCCCGACGACGAAAGGTTCGATCATGACGCAGTACTTCCTCACCGTTCCCCACGACTCCGCCGAAGAGCCGACCATGGCCTCGATGCAGGAGCTCGACCCCGCCGACCTGGCCGCCGTGCTGGCAGCGGTCGACGAGTTCAACACCGCGCTCAAGGACTCGGGCGCGTTCGTGTTCGCGGGCGGGCTCTACCCGCCGTCGTCCGCGAAGACCATCGACCCCTCGTCGGGCGAGCCCCGGGTGCTCGACGAGCCATTCGTCGAAGCATCGCAGTACGTCGGCGGCTTCTGGATCATCGAGGCCGCAGACGAGGCCGCGGCCGTCGAATGGGCGACCAGGGCAGCCGTGGCGCTGCAGGGCCGCATCGAGGTCCGGGCCTTCCAGGAGGAGCCGGCCGCCTGACATGCGGTGATGACGTCGGCTCGCGATCCGTGCACGGCCGCGCCAGGGCTCCGCGGTTCATTCGCGCGGGGTACGGTGCCCGCCGCCGGTGTCGAGATCGTCGCCGCCCTCGAGGTCGGGGCCGTCGCTCTCGGTGATGTTCGCCCCCTCGAAGAACGGATCCACGCCGAGCTCACGGTCGTGCTCGGCACGCAGGCGCTGCTGCTCGTCGGGATCGTCGGCGAAGTCGCGGTCGTCGGGCAGGTCCTGGTCGTCGCGTCCGGTGGTGTCGCTCATGTCGTCTCCTCGGTCATGCGTTCATGCTCCTTCGCTGGGTCGCGTGAGTGCAAGGGGTTGCGGAACGAGGTCGGAACGAGGCCGACCGGCGGATGTCGCGAACCGGTGTCAAGCCCTTCCGCGCAGGAGCCGCCGCGGGTGACGCTTGGACTCCAAGCGCACATCCGCGCGGAACCCACGAGGGAGCGATGATGACGGATCCACCCGACGACCGCCGCAGCGACGACGACCGCAAGCGCGACGACGACCGCACCGAGGTGCCGGCCGGCGTGCAGTCCGTCGACGAGGGGCTCCCGAACGACGAGCTCCGCGACGACGAGACCATCGTCCGCGATACCGAGAGCGGGTGAGGGCCTGTCGTTCGGCCGCCTGCCGCCTTGACCAGGGCAGCGGATGCCGCGGCATCCGCTGCCCTCGTGCGAGTCGCGCTACTTCACGACCACCGGCACCGGCTTCGAGGCGGTCTCGCCGTTGGCGTTGACGAAGACGACGACGAGCGAGTGCGTGCCCGCCGCGACATCCGTCAGCTTCACCGTGGCGACCTGGGCGGCCGGCGTCGCCGCGACGAGCGAACCCGACCCGCCGGCCGACGCCGCGACCGGCTCGCCGTCGAGCTCGAACCGGTACGACGTGGCGTTCGTGCCCCACCAGAGGTTGGCGGTGGCGGTGAACGATCCGTCCTGGTCCCAGTTGTCGTGCGAGACGACCGGCACGGCGGGCGCGGCCTGCGTCACCTTGACCGTCGTCGACGAGGTCGCCGTCGTGCCGACCGAGTTGATGAGCTCACCCGTGTACACGTAGGTGCCGTTGGGCTTGCCCTCGAACGTGACGCCGGTCGTCTGCGACATGCCGGCGGTGTCGCCGAGCACCTTCGTCGCGACCAACTCGCCGTTCTCGTACAGCCGGAAGATGCTGCCCGGCGTGCCCCACCACAGGTTCATGACCACGTCGTAGTCGCCGTTGTGCAGACCGGTCTCCCAGCCGCTCGTGTTCGAGAGCGTTCCGGCGCCCGGCGCTGACGACGCGCCCGAAGTCGGCACGACCAGCACGGTCGATGACGCGGATGCCACGAGCCCGGCGTGGTTCGTCGCCGTCACGACGACCGACACCTCGCCCGACAGCCCGAGGGCGGCCAGATCCACCGCGGCATCCGCTTCCACATCGACGCCACCGACCGTCACGACCAGCGAACGCACCCCGCTCTCGGGGTCGTCGGCCGTGATGGCGAGCTGCAAGGTCTCGTCGTCGGCCACGGTTCCGGTCGGCAGTCCGGTGATGACCGGCGCCGAGGCATCCGCAGTGGGAGCTCCGACGTAGGCGATCGACGCGACCGGCGGTTCCGCCATCTCGGCCCCGATGAAGTACGACGGGTTCGGCGGCTGGTTGTACGCCGAGTTCTGCCCGGCGACGCCGACCCGGTACTGCGAGTCGTGCATGAGGGTCGGGATGCGCGCATCCGTGACATCCGTCGTCGTGTAGATGCGGATGCCGCTGCCGTCGTCGAGGCGAACCGCGAGCTCCTCACGCCAGTCGCCGAACAGGTCGGCCTGCACCACCGGGTTGCCCTTGGTCGTGTTGTTCGTGAGCGTGCCGTCGAGGCGCTTCAGCAGCACCGACGATGAGGTCGCGGGGTCCCACTTCGAGATCGTCGGCACGCCCGTGGCCGTGGCCTCGGAGTAGACGTGGTCGGTGATCTCGCGCGTGAGGTCGCCGTCCCACCAGGTGACGAAGTTCGCCGCCGGGATATCGGTCGACAGCACCTCGCCGTCGGCGGTCTTCAGCGTGCCGACGGGCGAGTTCCACGCGGCATCCCCGCCGATGTTCCAGGCTTCGGCTCCCGGGTGGCTCGGGTCGATGTCGGCGGCGACGCCACGACCCGTGTCGCGGGAGGCCGCCGTCGACCAGAGCACCTCGCCGGTCTCGGCGTCGCGCATGCTCGCACCGATGCCGCCGTTGCCCGAGACGTCCTCGTGCACCGCGTAGACCTCGAGGCCGTCGCGGTCGGTGACGAAGTCGCCCACGTGCAGCGCATCACCGTGGAAGAGGCGCGTGTTGTAGAGCGGCGTGCCGTCGTCGTCGATGGTCATCGAGCCGAACACGATCTCGTCGAGTCCGTCGCGGTCGACGTCGGCGGGCACGAACTGGTGGTTTCCCTGGCCGGTATAGGCCGACCCCGCGACATCCGAATCGAAGATCCAGCGCTGCTGCAGTCGCCCGTCGACGAGGTCCCACGCGACGATCACGGTGCGCGTGTAGTAGCCGCGGCTCGTGATGAGCGAGGGGTGCTCGCCGTCGAGGTAGGCCACGCCCGCGAGGAACCGGTCGACCCGGTTTCCGTAGGTGTCGCCCCACGAGCCGACGTTGCCGCGGCCCGGGTTGTAGTCGACCGTGTCGATGGCCGCGCCCGTCGTGCCGTCGAAGACGGTCAGGTACTCGGGGCCGCTCAGGATGTAGCCGCTCGAGTTGCGGTAGTCGGCGGATGCGTCGCCGATGACCGTGCCCGCACCGTCGACCGTGCCGTCCGCCGTCTTGAACGCGACCTCCGAGCGCCCGTCGCCGTCGAAGTCGAAGACCTCGAGCTGCGTGTAGTGCGCGCCGGCTCGGATGTTGATGCCCAGGTCGATGCGCCACAGGCTCGTGCCGTCGAACTTCACGGCCTCGGCGTAGACCTTGCCGGTGTAGCCCGACTGCGAGTTGTCCTTCGAGATCGACGGGTTCCAGAGGAACACGAGCTCGTACTCCCCGTCGCCGTCGACATCGCCGACGGTGCCGTCGCCCGGCGTGTACGTGACGATCTGGCCGTCGGGCAGCACGTCGTCGGCCGGCTTGTTCAGCGGGATGTCGAGGTACTGGTCATCCCACACGCCGAAGTCGTCGGCGACGGTGACCTCGCGGGTCTCGCCCTCGGCGCCCTCGCCCTCGCTGCCCTCGCCGCCCGATACCAGTGCCGTCACGAGGTACGTCGACTCGGTCGTGCCGTCGGGGTCGACGAGGTTCGTCGCGCCCGTGATCGGCTCGTCGTTCACGAGCGCGCCGTCGCGGTACACGTTGAACCCGAGGTCGCGCGCGTCGAGCCCGAGCAGGCGCCAGCCGACGTACACGCCGCCGCCGTCCGCCTCGGTGCGAGCCACGGCGACGGGCGCCCGGTCGAGGAACTCGGCCTGCCGCACGAGGGTGGTCGCGACATCCGTCGCCAGGGTCTCGGATGCCTCGGACGCCCCGCCCGCGTTCTGCGCGACGACGCGATAGAGGTAGGGGCGCGTGGTGAGCACGTCGGTGTCCTCGTACGAGGGCGACGTGACCGTGGCCACCTGCTCGAAGTCGATGTCGGCGCGGGTGGAGCGGAACACCTTCCACTGGATCACGTCGTCGGCGTCATCCCACGCGATCGTCACGCTGTTGCGTTCGATGGCGGATGTCGCGAGCCCGGCCGGCGTCGCCGGGGCGGCGGTCTCGGGGTCGACGACGGATGCCGCGAGCCGATCGCTCTGCCGCGAGACACGGTCGCCCTTCACCGTGGCGATGGCGTAGTCGTAGCTCTCGCCGAGCTGCACGTCGGTGTCATCGAAGGTCGTGGTCGAGGCATCCGTCACCTGACCGATCTCGACGAGCGTGCCGCCGGGTGCCGAGCGGAAGATCGTGTACCCCGTGGCATCCGCCACCGGCTGCCAGCCGAGCGTGACCGAGAGGTCGCCGTCGGCGGCGACACCCGTGACCGCGAGGCCCGTGGGCGACGCGAGCGGGGTCTGCACCCTGATGCCGTTGATGCGGCCGTCGCCGCCCGTGACGCGGATGTTCAGCTGCCCGTCGGCGACCTCGACCGCCGGGAAGTACGCCTCGTGCACGTTGCCCGTCGTCGTGCGCGGCCCCGCGTAGGCGGTGCCCTCGATGTCGAAGTTCGTGCCGTTGCTGGCGATGAGGTCGCCCGCGTAGGTCGTGACCTCGTAGGCGCCGTTCGGCACGTCGACCGCGAACGCCTGGTTGCCCGCGATGGTGAAGTCGCGCGCCATGAGGTCGTCGCCGCCGCGGTCGCGGAAGCCGTCGGTGGCGGGTGCTGTCGTGAAGCCGTAGCCGCGCGTGGCGTTGTAGGCGGTGCCGGGGCTGACGCCGAGCCAGCCGGCGGCGACCGGGGTGGATGGGCCGCCGAAGTCGAAGGCGAGGTCGATGTTGGCTTCGTCGGCTGCGGCTGCGTCTGGGGCTTGTGGCGCGTCTGGTGCTTGTGATGCGTCTGGGGCGTGTGCTGCGTCTGGCGCTTGTGGTGCTGGCGCGTCTGGTGCTTCGGCGGCGGATGCCGGCGCCACGGCGGCGAGGGCTGCTCCGGCGGCGAGCGCCGTTCCGGTCAGCAGTGCGATGAGCGGCCGCGATCGGCCGCGGCGTACGTTCGGACCCACAGGATCTCCTTCGATCGAGTACTGGTGCCTGGCATTGCGTTGCTCGCGGCGGGCGTGCGCGCCGCGCGTGGTTCGTCGCGTTCTCCGTTCGGGAAAGCGATTTCCCATGAATCGTGTCAATCCTCGCCTGCGGCGTTCGGCGAGTCAAGAGGCGACGCGAAGAAGGCGCCAGGCGCTCGGCAGCCGCCCCTCGCATCCGGTGATATCACCGCGATATACTCGACCCCATGACCACCCACGAGCCGGATGCCGCAACGCTCGTGCGCCGCGCGCGCGAAGACGCCCGGCTCTCGCAACGGGCGCTCGCGACCCTGGCCGGCATCAAGCAGCCGAACCTCGCGATGATCGAGTCCGGCGCCCGAGTACCGAGCGACGAGCTCCGCGAGCGCATCCTCCGGGCCGCGCGCATGCGCCCCTCGATCCCACTCGAGCTCTTCGCCGAGCGCATCCTCGAGCTCGCGCCGAAATACGGCGTCAGCGACATCCGCGTCTTCGGTTCGGCCGCTCGCGGAACCGATACCGCCGACAGCGACGTCGATCTGCTCGTCGAGGCAGGGCCCGACGTCGACTTCCTCACCCTCGCGGCGTTCCGCCAGGAGGTGGCGGACCTGATCGGGTTCCCGGTCGATGCCGTTGTCGACGACGACGCGGATCCGGTCGTGCGTGCACTCCGACGCGAGGCGGTGCCGCTGTGACCGACGGCGCCCCGAAGCGCGGCCGTTTCACCGCACGCCAACGGATCGAACCCGAGCGCTCAGAGCGCTCAGAGCGCTCGGACCTCTCGGGTCGCTCGCGCGAGCGCCTGTCCGACGAGGTCGCCCGACTTCGCTCGCGCTTCGAGCGCGCAACCCGCGAGGGGCGCGAGGCCTTCGCGAATGCCGACTCCGACGCCTACGACATCGGCATGCTCGCCGTCATCCACCTCGCCGATCTCGTGAACCGCCAGCTCCCCGACGAGATCGCGGACACCCTGCCTCGACTCGCGCGCGATGGGCTCCGTGCGACCCGCAACATCGCCGCCCACAATTACGCCGGACTCGACAACACGCGTCTCTGGGAGACCGTCTCGACCCACGCGCCCGCGCTGCTCGACGCGATCGATGCCGCGCTTCAGGCACGGCCGACGTCGAGCGCCCCCGGATAGAGCTCGTCGAGCAGCCCGAGCGCCAGCTCGCGCAGCAATTCCTCGAGCTCGCGCTCCACGCGCTCCTCGTCGTCGCCACGCCGCGCCCAGATCACCGCGAGCCGATCCTGCTCCGCCACGACCGCGTCGACCACCATCGGCCGCCAGTGTTCCGGATACTCGCCCTCGCGCCAAGCGCCGCGCCCGCGGCCGTAGTGCGCGACCGCGAGGTAGCGCAGCAGCGCCGAGGTCACGAGCCCGTCGAGGAACGCCTCCTCCCAGCGCAGGCTCGACTCGGTGCGGCCGCGCACGACGTTGACGCCCTGCGCGACGCCCGCGCCGCCGAGCGCCCCGATGATCGCGCCGGCGACCATGCCCGCGCCGAACGTGAGCCCGCCGGCCAGAAGGTCGGCGCCGAGCCCCGTGAGCGCCCCCGAGACGACGCCGCCAAGCGCCGCGGTGCGGGTGCCGTCGAGCGGCGCGTCGAGGTGCACGCCGTCGGCCACACGTTCGAGCACCTCGTCGGCGGCCCGCCCCTCGAGCCGGTGGATCGCGATGAGCTGCTCCATGCCCCGCCGCAGATCGGCCTGCAGCCGGGCGGCCATCTCGTCGGTGGTATCCGATCGCGCCTTGGTGCGCGCCGCGTTCGGCAGGCCGAACGAGCCGGTGACCCGGTTCGTGAGCGGTTCGGCCGGCAGCACGACCCGGTCGGCGGCGGCCCGCGCGATCGGCCCGGCCAGCGCCGAAATCGCCGCGGAGAACTCGCCCATGCGCAGCTCACGCCACGCGGCCGACAGCCGTGCGAAGGCCGGCCCCGAGGCATCCGGAACCAGCGGTTCGATCGCCCGGAACAACGTGAACTCCTGCACCCAGCAACGCGCGAACGCATCGAAGGCGAGCACGTCGCGCACGTTCGTGGTGGGGCCGAGCGCGGCACGCCAGCGCGCGGCATCCGCTTCTTCGACGGCCCGCTCGCGCGGCGTACCGGTCTGGTTGAGCAGCACGAGCACGGGCTTGCCGATCCACTCGAGCACCTCGAGCTCGGGGGCGAGGTAACCGGCGTCGGCGGGCGCCTCGGCGGCATTCACGAGGTAGAGCACGACGTCGGCCTGCTCGGCGACATTGCGCACGGCGAGCTGGCTGAGCCACAGCGCGCGGTCCTGGTAGCGGTCCCACACCTGCGTCAGGAACCAGCCGATGGGGTTGCGGTCCTGCCGCAACCGGCGCGCGAGGCGCACGCTGTCACCGAAGCCCGGGGTGTCCCACAGCGTCAGCAGGTCGCCGTCGGAGGTCTGCACGAGCGGGAACGGCGTCGCCTCGGCGGTGACGTGCGGGGCGTCGCGCACCTCGCCGACGTCGCGCCCGAGCAGCGTGCGCGCGAGCGTCGTCTTGCCCGCGTTGGTGTGCGAGATGAGCGAGAGCGAAACGGCGCCGGCGTCGAGCCCCGGCACCTCCGCCGGTCGGTCGCTCATCGTCGACTCCCGTCGGGCTCTTGGTTTTCACGAGCGGATGCCGCGGCGCTGAGCTGCGCCTCGGCCGCCGCCAGGTCGGGGTCGGCCAGGTCGACGAACACCGGAACGCTTCCGTGCGCCTCGAGCAGCTCGCTCCACGCCGTGCGGCGCTCCTCGCGGCGCTGCGCGTCGTCGCCCCAGCGCGCGAGGAACGGCGACTCGTCGACGAGCACCACCGAGGGGGCGGATGCCGCGAGGAAAGCGCCGTGCGCATCGTCTTCCGGCGTCGCCGTGAGGCTGAACAGCGGCAGCAGGGTCTGCGTCGTACCCGCGGCATCCGGACTCGACCAGGCGTCGTCGCCCCAGGCGACGGGCTCGTCGATGGTCGCGGCGGCGTTGCCGTACGCCCGCGCGACGATCGCCTCGAGCCCGGCGCGCGCCTCGGGCGCGAGGGTGTAACTGTACGGGATGACGCGCACGCGCGCCGGCTCGCCCACCCACCCGGCGATAAGGCGGCGGTAGTACGGCTCGTCGAGCGGCAGCGCGACGTTCTTGGCGCGGCGCCGCTCGACCAGCCCCGCGACGACGGCCAGCATGAGCCGCGGAATGATGACGACGACCGCGACCGTGCCGGCCATGAGGTGCATCCAGATCGCGGCGTTCTCGCTCGCGGGCGCCCGGATCGCCTCGATCGCCGCCACGTCGGGCACCGGGATGCCGGTGAGCCACGATCCCGGCGCGAGCGTCACGGCGAGCAGCGCGTGCACCTGATCGGCGCCAAGGAACGTGCTCTCCCACGACGCGCGGTACTCGAACGCGAGCCCGCGCAGGTAGAGGCCGGCGATCAGGCCGAGCGCGGTGGCCGCCGCCGCGAGGTGAAGCACACGCGCGGCGCGCGCTCCGTAGAGCGGTGCGGCGACGCGCGCCCAGTCGCGGGGCAGGGCAGCGAGCACGGTGCGCCTGGCGGCGGTCGCGGCATCCGCTCGGGTGTTGTCGCCGGATGCCCGCACCGACGCCACCCGAATCAACACGGACCGCACCGGCCCGGCCGCACCGCGCCGGAGCACCAGCGGCCGCACGAGCAGCCAGACGTACACGACGAGGTTCCACGCGACGAGCGCGAACACGGGCGGGGCAAGCAGGTTGATGCTCGATCCGCCGCCGATGCGGTCGATGAGCACGCCCAGCACGAACGCGGCGATCACCGTCACGACGCCCACCCACGGACGCCACCGGATGCCCCGCACCGTGCGCGTCACGGCGGGCTGACGCGTGCCGACCCGTTCGAGCACGAGCTGCGCGCGCCGTCCGAGAAATTCCTCGGCGCTCGCCCGCTCCCCCACGATCGCGGCCGCCGCGCGGCTCGCCCACTCGCGGTCGGCATCGGACCACAGCACCCGATCGCGATCGGCCGTCTCGACGGCGCGCGCCGCGGTCGTCTCGAGGGCGGCCGACTCGTCCATGCTGCGGAGTCTATGCCGGGGGTCGGGCACTATCTGCGTTATTGCGTGCCCGAAGATCCGTGAACGCGAGGGCGGTCAGATTGGGGAGGGCTTCGTCCTGCTGTAGGTCACGGGCACGCGCCGCAAAGGGCGGGTAAGGCACGGCTGGGTAGCGTCCGGGCCCGCACCGTACCGACTCCGACCCCCATAACGGGGCACATCGCCGGATTCCCTCACGCAACTGCAGCGAGAAGACGTCTGATCATCAGCGAACTACTGCGCCGGCATCAGCACCAGTGCGACCTTTGGGTCCAGGCCCCAAAAAACTCAACTGCAACACTTGTCGCACCGCACCGCTACCGTGAGACACGATCATGATGACGATCGCGCCGTTGCGGCGCGGAAGAGACGAGCGATGACACCGACGACCAAAGAAGCCCAGCGCGCGGAGCTCCACAAGACGATCTGGCGCATCGCCAACGACCTGCGCGGGAGCGTCGACGGCTGGGACTTCAAGAGCTACGTGCTCGGCATGCTGTTCTACCGTTTCATCTCCGAGAACCTCACCGCGTACATCAACAAAGGCGAGCACGCGGCAGGCGAAGTCGACTTCGACTACGCACGCCTGCCCGACGAGCAAGCCGAGTTCGGACGCACCGAGACCGTGGCGGAGAAGGGCTTTTACATCCTCCCATCCGACCTGTTCCAGAACGTCCGGCTCAGCGCGCCGACCGACTCGAACCTCAACGAGACACTCGAACGGGTTTTCAAGGACATCGAGGGCTCCGCTCTCGGCGCTGACAGCGAGGACGACCTGAAGGGCCTGTTCGACGACCTCGAAGTCAACAGCTCCAAGCTTGGCAACACCGTCGCCAAACGCAACGAGAAGCTCGTGAAGCTGCTGGATGCCATCGGAGACCTACCGCTCGGCAACTTCGTAGAAAACTCGATCGACCTGTTTGGCGACGCATACGAGTACCTCATGCAGATGTACGCCTCGCAGGCCGGCAAATCGGGTGGTGAGTACTACACACCGCAGGAAGTGTCCGAGGTACTCGCGAAGATCACCGTGGTCGGAAAGACGCGTGTCAACAAGGTTTACGACCCGGCTGTCGGTTCGGGCTCGCTGCTGCTGAAGTTCGCGAAGGTGCTCGGCAAGGACAACGTCGGCGGGTTCTACGGTCAGGAGATCAACCTCACCACATACAACCTCGCCAGGATCAACATGTTCCTGCACGAGGTCAACTATGAGAACTTCAGCCTCGCCCACGGCGACACCCTCACCGACCCGCAGCACTGGGATGACGGGCCGTTCGAGGCGATCGTCTCCAACCCTCCGTACTCGATCAAGTGGGAGGGCGACGCCAACCCGCTGCTCATCAACGACGAGCGCTTCGCACCCGCAGGAGTGCTCGCGCCGAAGTCAAAGGCCGACCTCGCCTTCACAATGCACATGCTGAGCTGGTTGGCCGTGAACGGCACGGCTTCGATCGTTGAGTTCCCCGGCGTGCTTTATCGCGGTGGGGCGGAGCAGAAGATCCGCAAGTACCTCATCGACAACAACTACGTCGACGCCGTCATCCAGCTGCCGCCTGACCTCTTCTTCGGCACCTCGATCGCTACATGCATTATCGTGCTCAAGAAGTCCAAAGCCGACAATCTCGTGCTTTTTGTGAACGCGTCCGCCGAGTTCAAGCGCATTGGCAACAAGAACCTGCTGTTGCCGGAGCACCAGCAACACATCCTCGATACCTTCACCGCCCGCACGGACGTCGACCACGTCGCCAGGCTAGTGCCGAACGAGGAGCTTGCCGCGAACGGCTACAACCTCGCCGTGACCTCTTACGTCGACCAGAAGGACTCCAGCGAGGGTATCGACATCGCCGACCTCAACGCCGAGATCGCACAAATCGTCGCCCGGCAGGCTGAGTTGCGCGCCTCGGTCGATGCAATCGTCGCCGACCTTGAGGGCTCGCGGTGAGCCGTCTCGACGCGCTGATCGCCGAGCTGGCTCCCCGCGGCGTGGCCAACCGACGCCTTGGCGATGTAGCGCAGATTTCCGGTCGGAATGTTCAGCCCTCGGCGATGGGCGACGCGCCTGTCGCCGTGTTCAGCTTGCCGTCTTTCGATAGCAACACAGGTCCGGAGGTCGTTTCCGGTACAGAAGTGGGGTCGGCAAAGACGAGGCTCACGGGCCCAGTCGTGCTCGTTGCGAAGCTCAACCCGCACATTCCTCGAGTCTGGAGGTTGGAGTCCATCCCGAATCGGGCGTACTGCTCACCTGAGTTCTATCCACTAGCGCCCGACACAACCTCTCTCGAGATTGGCTTCCTCTACTACTTCATCCTGAGCAAGATGACGTGGCTCGCTGGAACTGTCACGGGCAGCACGAACAGTCACAAGCGACTACAGAGAGAGGACTATTTGCGTTTGGAGATCCCGGTGCCGCCCCTATCGGTACAGCGGGAAATTGTTCGAATTCTAGACCAGTTCGGTCAGTTGGAAGCGGAGCTGAAGGCGGAGCTGGAAGCTCGGCGTCGCCAGTATGAGTACTACGCCGGTGAGTTGCTGACTGTTAGTGGTGATGTTCCGCGCGTTAAGTTCGGTACCATCGCGACCATCGTGCGGGGTGCCTCACCGCGACCGATTCAGCGATTCTTCACATCAGCGTCCGATGGTGTGCCGTGGATCAAGATCGGCGACGTCCCGCCGAACGGAAAGTACATCACTGGTACGGCTCAGCGTGTAACAACCGAAGGCGCGGCCAAGTCGCGGCGCGTCCTGCCCGGAGATTTCGTACTCTCAAATTCGATGAGCTTCGGCCGTCCGTACATCTCAAGGATCGAGGGCTACATCCACGACGGTTGGTTAGCAATCAGCAATTTCGAGGACTCGTACGTCGCCGACTACCTGTACTACCTACTTCGATCTGCCCCGGTCCAGGAGGAGTTCAAACGGCGCGCGGGCTCAGGTACGGTGCAGAATCTTAATGCCGAGATCGTGCGTTCGGTTGAGATCCCGTTGCCGCCGCGGGACGTGCAGGAGCGCGTGGTTGCGCACCTCGACTGGTTTGATGCGCTCCTCAACGACAATTCGATTGGGCTACCGGCAGAGCTGGCCGCGCGTCGAAAGCAGTACGAGTACTACCGCGACAAGCTGCTGACGTTCCAGGAGGCGACCGCGTGAGCGAGGCATCCGCGCGCATCTACGATCCGATCGCTATCTCGGCGGAGAGCACCGTCGTCGCGGAATACATCCCCGATCCGAAGTCTGAGACGGCGTATCAGTCGGAGGCCGCGCTCGAACAGCAGCTGATCGGTCTCCTTCAGTCACAGGCGTACGAGTTCCTGCCCGTGGCATCCGAGTCTCAGTTGGTCGCGAACCTCCGCACCCAGCTCGCGGCGCTGAACCAGATCGAGTTCAGCGATAGCGAGTGGAAGGACTTCTTCGGGAACAAGATTGCGGGCAAGAACGACGGGATCGTCGAGAAGACGATCCGCATCCAGGAAGATTACGTCCAGCTCTTGAAACGCGATGACGGATCGACGAAGAACATCACGCTGCTCGACAAGCAGAACATCCACAACAATCGGCTGCAGGTCGTCAACCAGTACGAGATCGCCGGCGGCGAAGGCGGCGGAAACTACGCGAACCGCTACGACGTAACGATCCTCGTCAACGGCCTGCCCATGGTGCATGTCGAGCTCAAGCGTCGTGGTGTCGAAATCCGCGAGGCCTTCAATCAGATCGACCGGTACCAGCGCGATAGCTTTTGGGCCGGGTCTGGCTTGTTCGAGTACGTGCAGCTGTTTGTCATCAGTAACGGCACGCTCACGAAGTACTACTCCAACACGACCCGCCGCCAGCACCTCAATGAGGGGCAGAAACCAGGCAAGGGCCGCAAGACATCGAACTCGTTCGAGTTCACCTCATGGTGGGCGGATGCCCAGAACAAGCCGATCCAGGACCTGCCGTCGTTCGCGAAGACGTTCTTTGCCAAGCACACACTCCTGAACATCCTCACCCGGTACTGCGTGCTGACCGCCGACCGGATGCTGCTCGTCATGAGGCCGTACCAGATCGTCGCGACCGAGCGCATCCTGCAGCGCATCGAGATCTCCACGAACTACAAGCAACATGGCACCCTTGCTGCGGGCGGATACGTGTGGCACACCACTGGGTCGGGCAAGACCCTCACCTCCTTCAAGACAGCGCAGCTGGCGTCGAAGATGCCGAGCGTCGACAAGGTGGTGTTCGTGGTGGACCGGAAGGACCTCGACTACCAGACGATGCGGGAGTATGACCGGTTCCAGAAAGGCGCCGCGAACTCCAACACGTCAACGGCGGTGTTGAAGAAGCAACTCGAAGATCCGGGCGCACGGATCATCATCACGACGATCCAGAAGCTTTCAACGTTCATTAAGGCGAACAAGGTTCACGCCGTCTACGACGGGCATGTGGTGATCATCTTCGACGAGTGCCACCGGTCCCAGTTCGGCGACATGCACACCGACATTACAAAGGCATTCAAGCGCTACAACCTCTTCGGGTTCACCGGCACCCCCATCTTCGCGGCCAACGCCGGCACCGGCGGCAACCCGCAACTGAAGACCACCGAGCAGGCGTTTGGTGAGAAGCTGCACACCTACACGATCGTGGATGCGATCACCGACAAGAACGTGCTGCCGTTCCGCATCGACTACGTCAACACCGTCAAGGTCGGGACTGTGGTCGACAAGCAAGTTACCGCGATTGATACCGAGAAAGCGCTGCTCGCGCCCGAGCGCATTCGCGAGATCGTGAAGTACACGCTGGAGCACTTCGACCAGAAGACGAAGCGATCATCCAGCTACGAGCACTCCGTGGTCGTCAACGTGGCCGAGTCGTCGCGGGCCCGCCGCCAGGCCGAAGCTGTGCGGGAACGCAAGCGGGTGCGCGGGTTCAACGCGATCTTCGCCACCGCGTCAATCGACGCCGCTCGGCGCTACTACAACCACTTCCAGGTCCAACAGGAAGTAATCGCCTCCGATCGCCGGTTGAAGATCGGCGTCATCTTCTCGTATGGCGCGAATGACGCCAGCGATGATGGCCTCCTCGACGACGAGGCCTTCGATGCCGATGCTCTCTCGATGGATGATCGTAGTTTCCTCGAGGATGCGATCCAGGACTACAACGGCCTCTTCGGCACGAGCTACGACACCAGTGCCGACAAGTTCCAGAACTACTACAAGGACCTCTCGCAGCGGTTGAAGAACCGTGAACTCGACCTCGTCATCGTGGTCAACATGTTCCTCACCGGCTTCGACGCGACCACGTTGAACACCCTGTTCGTCGACAAGAACTTGCGCGCCCACGGACTTATCCAGGCGTACTCGCGCACCAACCGCATCCTGAACTCGGTGAAGACGTACGGCAACATCGTCGCCTTCCGCAATCTGGAAGACGAGACGAACGCTGCGCTCGAGCTGTTCGGCAATAAGGACGCCCGAGGCGTCGTGCTGCTCAAGCCGTACGCCGAGTACTACGGCGAATACGCAGACAAGGTCGGCGAACTGCTCAGCCTGTTCCCTCTGAGCCAACAGATCGTCGGAGAGAGCGCCCAGAAGGAGTTCATCCAGCTCTTCGGACAGATCCTGCGGCTGGAGAACATCCTCACCTCGTTCGACGACTTCGCCGGGTCGCAGTTGCTCACCGAACGGCAGGGTCAGGACTACCGCAGCGTCTACCTCGATCTCTACGCAGAGTTCCGGAAGGAAAAGGGCGCTGACAAGGAGATCATCAACGACGATGTGGTCTTCGAGATCGAGCTGATCAAGCAGGTCGAGATCAACGTCGACTACATTCTCATGCTCGTCGCGCAGTACCGCGAGCAGTACGGCGACGGCCAGGACAAGGAAATCCGCGCCGAGATCTCACGTGCCATCGACGCGAGCCCGACGCTTCGCAACAAGAAGGACCTCATCGAGGACTTCGTCGAGTCGCTTTCCGTTGATGGTTCTATCGATGAGGAGTGGGAGGAGTTCATCGCCGCCAAGCGCGAGGCCGGGCTGGCAGCGATCATCGCGGACGAGCAACTGAAGGCCGACGAGACCCGCGCGTACATCGAGACCGCGTTTCGTGAGGGCATCCTTCAGACGACCGGAACCGCGATTGCGAAGACCCTCCCGCCGGCGTCCCGTTTCGCACCCGACGGTGGTCACGGCGAGCGGAAGCAGCGAGTCATCCAGAAGCTCAACGAGTTCTTCGAGCGCTTCTTCGGACTGGGGTCCGGTATCGACTCGTAGGAATGTGTGCGGGCAGAGCGAAGCGCTAGACGATATGAGCCTGCGGCCTTCTTCTTGAGGCTGGGGCCTCGATTCGCGCAAGCGTGGGTTACCAGTCCTTTTCGGGGGCTGGCCTATCCTGTCTTGACGAACGCGACGTACGCGAACCCGGACCAGATCGCCACGTACGTGATGTCAGCAACCCACAACCGGCGCGGCGCGGTCGCGGTGAAGCGGCGCTGGACGAGGTCCTTCGGCTTCTCAGCCGAGGGGTCGGATTTCGTGGTGAAGACCTTCTTCGAGCGTTTCACCCCGCGCACGCCTGCCAGATGCATGAGCCGTTCGGTCTGGTCGCGGCCGATATCCCAGCCCTGCCGGCGCATCAGGGCAGGCATCTTCCGCCGCCCGTACACGCTGTAGTTCTCGGCATGCAGGCGGGCGATCTCGGGAACCAGCAGTTCCTCGCGCAGCTGCCTGGCCGACGGGATACGTGCTTTCGCCGCACGATACCCGCGGGAGGTGATGAACCCACGAACTGCCGGGCGCAACGCCCGACAGATGGCCTCGACCCCGAAGCGATCCTTGTGCTCGTCGATATAGCGGATCATCTCGTCGTGGGACGGTCGAGTTCCTTCGCGAAGAACACGCTGGCGGACTTCAGGATCTCATTCGCACGCTTGAGCTCAGCGTTCTCGCGCCGCAACCGCGTGTTCTCTTCCTCGACATCGGTGCGGACACCAGGCCGTTCGCCAGCGTCGACCTCGGCACGGCGCTGCCAGACCCGCAGCGTTTCCGGGCTCATGCCCAGCAGCCCAGCGACATGCCGCACGGCAGCCATCAGATTCGGGTGATCCGGCCGAGCCTCCGCGAGCATCCGCAACGCCCGCTCACGCATCTAGGGAGAGTACTTCTTGTTCATCGTGTTCCATCCTTACTTCAAGAACGGAACAAAACCCAGGCCGATTCACGCTCGTCACCACCGGCACAACCGTCGTTGACCAAACGAACGAGCGCCCGGAGCTTAATCACTCCGGGCGCTCCCCTGCCACTTGACAGGAATCACTCACATATCAGCTGGACAACTACCAGCCTTGCCTTAGCGTCTCTGCTTCCTCAAGTCCGACCCGCGAGAACTCGGAGGATAGACGCTCGACCACGCGCTGCGCGTGATCAGCTTTCAAGTCGCCAACCCAACGCCAAGATTTGCCCCGGCCTTTCACTCTGACTTCAGGAAAGCGCCCGATCTTCCGGTACCAACGAACTTGCACAGTTCCCGAAGGACAACTTTCGAAGTCACGCATCAGAATTTGCGATGGCTTCGGCAGCACTCGCAACCGCACATAGCCTCCCGAAGCCTGGGCGTCGCGGACGGTCAAGTGACTTGGAGCTCGGTCGCCTTCGCGAACGATCTCAAGAGGCAACAGCGGAAACATTCGGGAGCCGTCAATCCGGACGCTGTCGCAAAGCGGCTGAACACACACTGCGTACACACCCTCTTGCTCAACGATCGTTCCAAGCTGCAATACAGGCGAAGGCTTGGCGTACCTGCTGCGAAGTGACATTCGCATGGAGAAGATCTGGTCAGAGAGCTGTTTCTCCTCGAGAGTCTCTACAAACAGATGAGTTGCTTCCGCTGCAAGCTTCTTCTTTGTGATACCTACGCCCCCAAGCTTCTGAGTCATCTCCTGGCTGAAACCATTCGTAAGAAGTTGCAGACGAAGCTCGGCGCTCATCGACTCGATGCTAGATACGCCGCGTTCACCAATCCTGCTGTTGTGTTTCAGCCACTCGCGAACCCGCGGCATACCCACATGAGAACCAACTTCGTGGTCCTGCACAATCGCCGAGAGCTCCGACGAAATCAAACCTTCGACCTGCCGTTCAACGTCCTCTGGATAGGGCAAGGAGACGCGTTGGCCAAGAACGGCACCGTCGATCTCCGGCCCCAGCGCCGCAAGCAGCCGGTGGGCATCGTTTCGGATGCCAGCGAGCGCAGCAAGCGAGGCAGTCGTCACTAGACCCAAGCTGTGGCGGCCAAACTCCTCGACGACGACCGTCGGTAGAGCAGAAATCGCTCGCCGACGATCAGCGAGATCAGGCGAAATGCTCTGTATGTGCTCTTTCGCGAAGACAGCAACTCGAACTGGGCCGCGGCTGAACGCGACGTGGCGATTGTCGTCCCACTTCAACTCGACCTGGGAGAGGCTCTCCTCCGTAGCCTTAGCAATACGTTCAGTGATCTGCCTTAGGTCAGGTTCACCGGTGTAGACGGTGACCAACCGGAGGCGCTGACGAGGGGAATTGGTGTCGTCGCGCAGAACTGCTCGAATTAGCTTCTCTGCTGTTGCACCGTTGTCGCCGTTGAGGTTCCAATCGAGAATAAGTGCGTCGGCCCGCTTGGCTGTACGAACAAAAGCTGGTCTGAAATCTTCGTTCTCTTCTGCCGATTGCGGGGACAAGATTGCGCACGAGAGGGCCGCGTCCGCAAAACTGCGCGACACTGCTTGGACATCAAGCTCATCGCCTTCAGTAGAAGCGTTCGGTGCGATCAACCTAAGTGGCGTACCTACCGATGAACCTTCGTCTTCATCCCAGGCTTCATCGGAAGCCAACGTAGGTTTCGGCTCTCTACGAAAGGCCTCGTCATCGATCATCAGAATCGTTTGCAGAAACTCCGTTACCTGGCGGCGCACATGAAGCTCAAATCTCGTGGCCAACTCAGTCCTCGCTCTCATCAGGGAGAATGATCTCGAACCTGGCTCCTCGGTCCGCGACTGGAGCAGCGAGGGTGATGTTTGCTCCGTCCCGCCGAAGAACTTCTCGCGCAACAAAGAGCCCGTACCCCGATCCCGCGGGCTTCCTTGAAAAGCCCTGCTCAAAGACGGCTTCTTCGTCACCCACGCTGATCCCAGGCCCTGAATCTGTCACGGTAATCAGCCCAGGTGACTTGTCGAGGTGGATCACCCGCTCGCCCGCGTAACGACCCAGCCAGTAAATGGCATTGTCGATCAGATTCACAATCACCGGATACAAGGTCGATGGGTACATACGAATACGCATCTGTTCAAACGACTCAGAAACATTGAGCGCGATCTCCTGATCGGCTAGACGCTTCTCGAAAACATCATGAAGGTAGCGCTGGACGTCCATGCCTCGAATCTCAACTGGCTCACGATAGAGCCGGCGATGGAGCGGTGTGAAGAGCTTCAAATACCCGTCTAGGTGGTCGAAAGATACCCTCAAGTCCGTATACAGGGGCCGCAATCCAGCATTCTGTTGTGCCCATGACCGAAGTCTTCGGAGATTGTCGCGAACGGACTTGATACTGTTCTCAAATTCATGAGTCACAATGTTGACAGCCATGCCGATCTGCACGAGCTCGAAGTCCTGCGCTGCACGATCAGTGAGAGCTTCAACGCGTGCCTCTAATTGCTCGACTTGGTCAACCAGCGACACTTCGTCGATCATCTCGTCCTGCGACGACCATGCAACAGCACGTAGTTGCTCCGAAATCGCGCTGAGCTCGTCCGCTTGAACTGTTGCCACCCTCCGCACACGCTCCTCAAGTGAGTTGCGGAGCATAGTAAAGGTCTCGTCAGTCATACCGGAGACATCAGTTCCGCCTGCTTCCTGGAGGACACCGACGGCCGCATCCTCAAGGATCCGGTGAGCACTCCTGACGGATTCTTTGGCACGATCGCCGATTTCGTTCGCGCGTCTGCTCAGCTCCTGCCTGGCCTCACTCGCAAGAGTCCGAGCCTCGAAAACTGCCTGGCTGACTGCATGGTCGAAACGAAGCCTTCTGTGCAAGGCAGCGTCAAGAGAGAGGCCTGCCTCGCCCAATGTCGATTCGATCTCGCGTTCAGCTGGCTCAACGACCGAGGACAGTACCTCGGAGCGAGCCGCTTCGTAGGCTGTTGAGCGACGGCTGAGGTCGGCACTTAGCGCGACGCCACGGGGCCGCTTTACCTGCAGGTCTGAGGCCAGCTCCCGGAGCTTGGTACGGGCGGCCAACTCAGCGCGAACCAGCCGGTCGGCTCCCGCCGAAGGATCATCTTCTCGCTGCGCCGTCTCAATCGCCGAGAGGATGTCCGCCCGAATCTCCGCGACTCGTTCTTCGGGGATCCGCGCATCGACGGCATCAAAGAATCGGTCGAGCGAGGCACTGTACTCGGAGCGGCGGACACGTACCTGCTTACTTCGCGCGCGGCGCGCCTTCTCCATTCGTTCGTTCGCGAGACGTCCTTCTTCGTACATCTCGGCTTGAGCACCGCCTTCGCGGAAGAACTCCGATGCGACCTGGAGGAGGAAGTTTTGGAGAACCGCGCGAAACTGACGATACGCCTCATTCGTGGCGAATCCCTCACGCCCCGCCTTCTCTCGTAGGCGACTGTTATTGGCGCGTGATATCTCCACGGCCCCAAACATTCGACGATAGGAGAAGAAGTGGTCAGAGGCCGACTTGGTTCGACGCAACTCCACGTCGAGCCAGTCGAACCTGCTGTCGCCGTACGGCAAGACCCTGATTCCGTCTCGATATATATAGAGACCGCCGTAGCGGTCCAGCTTTTCCGTGATTAGGAAGTATTCGTTAGGTGCGAGTCGAGACTGCTTGGACCTGCCTTGAATGTATGCAAGATTCAACTTGAATGGTCCGCATTGGGTCTTGACGCCTCGGGCAGCAGGCCAGGCAAGCGGAAACGGTATCGGCTCGCCGCCGAAGATCGACACCGTTCCTGTGAACTGCCCATACTCGTCAAACTGGCCTTGAAAGTGATGGTCAGCATTGAGAAATTCTTCTACCGTGAAGAACTCCTGTTCCTCGATCAAATCGCTAACGTTGTCAGGCGCACGATGATCCCGAAATGCCGTGCGCAACTCAGGAGTGCTGTGCCCCGGAGTCATTGTGTTTGCGAACCCGATCAGGGTTCGGAGGAGCGGAGCCGCCTCCTTGGGCGTCGGCGGATCGAGGTCTGCCTCTAGGTCCGGTGACGTCGGCAGAATCATGAATGCGGTCCCAGAGCCGAACGCCGTTAGGTCGACGCCAGCCACGTGAGCAAGCTGGGTCAGGTCAGTGTCACCCCAACGAGCGATGTCTCGCTCGATCCGTTCGTAAAGACCATTATCATCGTCAGTTACAAGCTCGCGAAGGTTTGAAAGTATCTCTCCCCCATCCTCTTCACGTCGGGGGCTTCACCCGCAGATAGTTCCTCAACGGGCACCACCAACTGCGCTAGATCGGCGTGGGCAAGCTCGAAGACGCCCCAATGGATCAGAGATGCCACGCGAGGGTGCCCCTGAGCCTTTGTAACGACCAGCGTCTGCGGTCCGATTGCTGCGATTGCAAGTCGACCGATCCCCTTCTCACCCAAGATCGCCCTTTGAGGGCCGGTGCGACTTCGGGTAGTCGAACTCTGTGCGGACTTGGACGAGGTTCCGAGCGTGAGCCATCTGCCCTCGAAGTCCGCACGCGACATGCCGTCCCCGTCATCCCTGATGACAAAGGCATCTTTGAACCTTATGAAGTCCGCTTCAGCTCTCGTGGCATAGGCGTCATGCGCATTCTTGAACAGTTCACTGATTGCGCTTGGAATCCCAGCAATCTGCTGTCGACCCAACATGTCGACGGCCCGAGCGCTCGTCTTGAACTCAGCCATCATTGGCAATTCTGGCAATACGCAGATGCTCGAGGATGTGCTTTCCCATCGCATTCGCGACAAGCACCGGTACTGCGTTTCCAATCTGCTTTGTTACCGACTTCAAGCTACCGAGAAACTTGTACTCCAGCGGGAAGGTCTGCAACAAGGCAGCCTCACGCGCGCTGATAGCGCGATGCTGCGTCGGATGCCCGTATCGACCGTTGGTAATGTCCGTGCACTTTGTCGTAAGGACGGGAGCCGTGTCGTCATACTTCATCCGGCCATAGGCATCCTGATGCCCCTTGTTATTGCGATGGCACTCAAGCCACAAGTCGTCGGGCCATTCCGACCTGCTTCCACCTTCCGAGAGCGCCATGATTCTACGCATGTTCAGGTCTCCAAGTGCCCCGGAACGATGAAGCGGGTCGTCTGCGTGCGCCTCGCCAGCTTGAATAGCGGGTAGGGAGCCGATCCAATCCCGTACCGTTGAATAAGGCTGTCGCTCAGCGCCATGGGTTGGGACAGGCAGCTCGATAGATCCGTGCAGGGAGGCAAGCAGGACTAGACGCTTGCGCCGCTGCGGCACCCCGTAATCTCGGCAATCGACGACCTCCCACCGAGTTGAGTAGCCGGCACGAGCAAGGTAGCGAAGGAATCGGTTCCAGGTCGAACCACCAGGAATCTTCTGCAACCCAGGGACATTCTCAACAATGAGTACGTCCGGCTTGAGTCGATCCATGAACGGAATGAGCGTGAGCAGCAACGATCGCTCTCGGGGACGGGTTCGCGAAGCGGTCGGGCGCATTGAACTGTAGGGCTGACATGGAGCACAGGCGGAGAAAACTAACGGTGCGTCGTTGTGGATCAGGTGGTCAAAGACGTCATGAGCAAGCTTACGAATGTCAGCTTCGTGAAACTCTGCTTCGGGGAAGTTGGCCCGGTAGGTAGCCGACGCCGCAGAATCAAAATCGACTGCGGCGGCGATTTGCATACCCGCGTCGCGAAGGCCAGCACTGGTTCCTCCGCAACCGGAGAAGAAGTCGATGACAATCGGCTTAGGCACCCGACGCTCAACATTTGTCGAAGCCATGTCCTCCGTCGATCTTGCGCTCACCCATCTCCTCCCTTCTGTCCGCGTTGATTATCGGTCCCACGCACGAACGAAAAAACGTCGCTCCTAAGGAAGCGCCACGCTCGTCCGACCTTCTCTCCAGGCAGTGCGCCCGAGTTGGCGAGAGACAGGACGGTCTTAGTACTTACACGAAGAAGTGCTGCCGCTTCGGCCGTTGTAATGACCTCGTGTTCCGTCATCTTCCTGCAATCTCCCACTGACACCCGCAAGTTCAATCTAGCGTCCAGGGCGGCGATGGCATGCTCACACTCCGTTGGCAGCTGTGAGTCTCAGCTTCTCGGCCCGCCGAGGGCTGGATCAGTACCGGTCTAACGATCGAGACGGCTGGTGCACGCCGTCATCCGTGACGAGGACCGAGCCACTCCACTGGGGCTCGAACGGATGCGTTATGTATGAGGCGACCACATGCGGCGGACTGATCAAGGACCAGAGCGAGCCGCAGGGCGTAGAACTCGCTCGGCGAGAAGCCGAGCTCGTCGAACGCGACGGCGTGCTCGCGCCACGCCCGCAGCGGGGCCGAACCGCCCATGCGGATCTCCCGCGCGATGAACACCATCATCGTCGGCCCCGGAAACCGCGGCGGAAAGTCGAGCAGCGCACTGCTCCACTCGGCACGCCGGGCACGAGGCATCCGCCCCCATCGTTCGAGGGCATCGCCCGCTCCACCATCGCCGTGCACGAACTCGACATGCTCATCGGCAGGCATGATCGCTCCTCACGTTCGGAGGCGCGCGGCCCCCGTCGACTTGCCCGACGCGGATGCCTCGGGCCGGTTCTTCCCCTGGGGCACCCCGCTCGACGGAAGGGGGTTGCCGGGCAGCCGGCCAGGTACCGGAAGCTGCCGCTCGTGAACCTGCCGACGCCGCAGATGCTCAGTTGAAGTCAGACCCCCTCAACTGGGACGAGCGGGGATTCGCCGGGGCGGTTACGTTCGGGGAGACCCACCCGAAGGAGCACCCCTACAATGCAGAAATCTGCCCCAGGCTGGTTCAACGATGGCTCTGGCCAGCAGCGATGGTGGGATGGAGACCAGTGGACGAACTACTTCTTCGATGCGACCGCCGGCGCAGTAGTTGACCGCGAATCCGCCTCAAGCGAACCGGCACGTCCCAGCGCGCCGAAAGCAAGAGGCGGGTGGAAGTTCAAGGTCATCGGCCTCGCCGTGATCATCGTGGTGATCGTCGTGATCTGGGGCTTCGGCGGGCTCTTGCTGGCCAGTGGACTCGCTGCTGGAGCCGTGGGTCTGTACGCCGTCCTGAAGGGCTCGTTCGGCCCGTTCCGCATTCGCTCCCGACCAGTCGCTGTAGCGGTTCTCGTGGCGGGTGTGTTCGTGTCCAGCATTGGTGGTGCCGCTCTCGCCGCGAGTCAGCCGCCCTCGTCGGACGTGGCTGCATTCGTTGCCGCAGGTTCGGCCTCGAAGCGTTCGGTGGCCCCGACGTCGGCTCCGCCATCTCCAACGCCGACACCAACTCCGACTCCCGTACGGACGGAAGCGATCATCGAGGAATCAGCTCCGATCGCCTTCACGACGTCGAGCGTCGACGACCCGAATCTGGATGCCGGGCTCACAGCCGTCGCAACAGCTGGTGTCGACGGCCAGAAGGTCACCCGCATCCGCGTGGTCTCCGTGGACGGTGTCGAGGTCTCGCGGGAAGCCATCGAAGAAGTCGTCACCGTGCAGCCGGTGAACGAAGTCATCGCTACGGGGTCACGACAGCCTCCGCCTCCCCCACCCGCGCCCGTCGACAACGGCTGCGATCCGAACTATGAAGGCGCGTGCGTGCCGATCGCCTCGGATGTCGACTGCGCAGGTGGAAGCGGCAACGGCCCGGCCTACGTCGACGGTCCGGTCTGGATCGTCGGCTCCGACATCTACGACCTCGACCGCGACGGCGACGGCATCGCCTGCGACAGGTGATTGAGCGCGACGCGGTCAACCTCACGGCGGAGGGGCACACGATCACGAAAGTGATGCAGAGCGTAGTCATTTGAGGCGCTGAGAAGTCATACATTGGGACGCTCCCGGCGCCGGTCTCGACTCAGGCTCTCAACCCGTTCGAGGGCGATCAGCGGTTCATGCTGCACGACAACGGCAACTACATCGCTCTCTGATCCGGCAGGGTAGACACATGGAAACCGCACCCATCCTCGCCTGGACCCTGCAGAGCGAGATCCCCGTGCCCGCCGACGTGCAGGGCCTGCTCGTCGAGGGCGAGCAGGCCGTCGCCTCGTTCAAGACGTTCCGCGACTCGGCGACGTTCACGACGAAGCGCCTCATCGTGCGCGATGCGCAGGGCATCAGCGGCAAGAAGGTCGAGATCACCTCGCTGCCGTACAGCTCGATCCACATGTGGTCGAGTGAGAACGCGGGCGGCGTGCTCGACCGCGACGCCGAGATCGAGCTCTGGACCAAGGCCGGGCACATCAAGGTCAAGCTCAAGAAGGGCGCCGACATCCGGCGCATCGACAGCCTGCTCGCCTGGGCGGTGCTGCAGCACTGAGGCCGCCCGCCTCGGCCGCCGAGTTCGCGGCCCGACTACAGGCCGACGAACGACCAGGTCAGGCAGAGCCCGCCCGCGACCACGAAGATCGCCCACGACGGATGCCGCCAGCGCGTGTAGACGATCGGCAGCACGGCGCAGAGCAGGAGCATGCCGCCGATGGAACCCACGATCGCCTCAGGCGAGGCCGCGAGGCCGAAGAGTGCGAGGGCGACGCCGATCGCGATCGCCAGCAGCGAGGTGACGTGCCATGCGAAGCGGATCGTTCCCGCGGCGACCGCACGGCCGCCGCTCATGGGCGGCAGCTCGTCGCGCTCGAGCAGCCACCCCACGACGAAGCGTTCGCCGAGGATCGAATGACCGATTCCGAGCAGGACCATGAGCACACCGGCGATCAAGAGCATGAGGCGAGACTAGCGAGGCTGCACGGCTGCACGGCTACACGGCTGCACGGCTGCACGGCTGCACGGCTGCACGGCTGCAGCATTTCTCCACGGAGCCCCCGGCGCCGAGGCATCCGCTCGCTTCAGGCGTTCCGGGGGTCGTTTCGCGACACCATCACGGGGTTTCGACGGTGATGCTGTCGCAATACGACCTCGGGAGCGAGCGGATGCCGCGGGGCGTGCGTCAGCTCGCTCGTCGATGCCAGGCGGCCGCAGGTCGGCGACAACGCAGCGTCAGTCGAACATGTCGCCGAGGATGCTGCCGATCACGAGGCCGCCGAGGATGCCGCCCATGACGTCGCCCGACCCGCCGCCTCGGCGGCCGCCGCCCCAGCCCTGGCCCCCGCCCCACGAGTCGGGGCCCTGCTGCGGGCGCGAGGCGTTGATGTCGCGCTGCGCGAGCTGCAGCGCCTCGCCGGCGAGGTAGGCGACGCGGCGCGCCATGTCCATGACCTGCTCGCGGTGGTCTTCGCCGATGGCCGGCACGGTCGCGGCCGGCATGCCGAGGTAGCGGTCGAGGTCGAGGCGCAGGCGCTCGGACTCCGCCAGGCGAGTGCGGGCGTCGGCGCCGATCCAGCCGCGGTGGCCGGCGATGACGTCGCGGGCCACGGCGAGCTGGCGGTCGGCATCGTCGATGGCGTGGCGCACGTGCTCGAACGGTGGAATCGGGCGGGCCGCCCGCTCACGGGCGGCGGCGATCGCCATGTCGAGGGCCGCGTTCGCGTCGCGCAGGCGGCTCAGCTGGGTGAACGGGTCGGTGTTGACCCCGGCCGGCGGAAGCGCGGCGAGCGCGGCCTGCAGGTCGGCGACCGCGGTGACGACGCCCGCCGAGCGCGGCTCCTGCAGGGCGGCGACGAGATCGCCGCGGGAGTCCTCGACGATCGCCGCGAGCGTGGCCTCGGCCCGCAGCGCCTCGACCTCGAACGTCTCGACCGCGTCGAGCAGCGTGGCCGCACGGCGCACCGATTCGGTCGCGGCCTCGAGTGCGAGGTTGGCCGGCTCGCGTTGCCCGGCCTCGCGGCGACGCTCGGCGACGCCGGCGCTGTGCTCGGCGAATCCGAGCAGCTGGTCGGCCTCGGCCGGATTGGACTCGACGCGGGCGAGCGCCTCACGCGCATACCGGGCGGCCAGCCGGTCGACGGTGTCGCGCGCATGCGGGACGCGCAGGCGCAGGCTCGCGGCATCCGCTCGCACCGAGGCGATGATCTCGGGGGCGCGACGTGCGCGCTCGATCGTGTCGGCGAGGGCTGACAGGCGTTCGTCGAGCAGGTCTTCGGCCCAGTCGCAGAGCTGCACGATGCGGGCGTTGCGCGTGCGCAGCTCGTCGGCGGTGTCGGGGATCTCGTCGTGGTTCAGCTGGTTCAGCCGGAACGCCTCGCCCAGGTGCTGCTTCACCGCGGCGAGCGCCGTGCCGAGGTCGGCGGTCGCCTCGCGGCCGAGCTCGGCCTCGGCGAAGGCCAGCTCGTCGGCGGTGACGCGCACGCGCTCGTCGGCGGCGACGAGGGCGGTCTTCGCCCGCTGCGCGAGCGTGGCGTCGTGGGCCTCGAGCTCGAGGGTCTCTTGCTTGCGTCTACCCCAGAATCCGGCCATGGGTTCGATCCTAAGGGCGGTCTTGAAAGAGAGCTGAAGGGCGACGGATGCCTCGACGAGGCGCCCGTCACTCGGCCGACGTCACGACGGCGGCGCGCCGGGCGAGCAGGTGGCGGCGCACGGCTTCGTCTTCGGTGAGCTCCGCAGCACGGGCGAAGGCGTCGGATGCCTCGGGTGCGCGGCCTGCGCGAGCGAGGAGGTCTGCGCGCGCCGCCCACCAGGGTTGGAACGTCGACGCGTCGACCTCGAGCGGGAGCGCCGCGAGACCCGCGTCGGGGCCATCGACGCGGCCGATCACGGCGGCGAGCGCGACCTTCGCGCCGAGGCTCGGGGCGACGCCGTTCAGGGCGAGGTACAGGGTGCGCAGGGCTGCCCAGTCGGTCGTGCCCGTGCGCCGGCGGGCGCAGTGCACGGCCTCGATCGCGGCCTCGAGTTGGAAGCGGCCAGGCGGCCGCGCCGGCGCGGAGGCGCGGCGGAGGTACACCTCGCCCTCGGCGATGAGGCCGGCATCCCAGTGGGTCGGATCCTGCTCGTCGAGCGGGACGAACGGGAGCGCCTCGGCCCCGGCGCCGGCGCCGGCGCCGCCGCGCCGCCCGGTCGCGCGCCGGCCCGTCGCGCGCCGGGCGAGCGACAGGGTCACGAGCGATGCGAGCCCCCACGCCTCGGTCTCATGCTCGAGCAGGGCGGCGAGCGTGACCGCGAGGTACCGCGCCTCGCCCGCCATCGAGTCGGGCGCGTCCGCGGATGCGCGCCACGTGATGGCGTGGCATCCGTAGACCGCCTCGAGCACGGCGCGCAGCCGCTCGGGCATCGCACGGCGGTCGGGCACCGCGAACGGGATGCGCGCGTCGCGGATGCGGCGCTTCGCCCGCACGAGCCGCTGCGCCATCGCCGCGGGCGGCACTGCGAACGCGGTCGCGATCTGGGCGGCCTCGAATCCGAGCACGACCTGCAGCATGAGCGGGGTGCGCACGGCGGCATCGATCGCCGGGTGCGCGCACACGAACAGCAGCTCGAGCCGCTTGTCGCCGATCGCGAACGGGTCGAGCTCGGCCAGCGGATCGACGGATGCCGCGACCGGCGTCTCGACGGCATTCGGCCGCGCTCTCGGCACGGGGTTCGACCCACTGGGCTCGGCGTTCGAGCCCGGCGGGCCGCCGGCGCCGTCGTCGAGCGGAGAGGTGAGGCGGCGCTCGGCCGACTTCCACGCGTCCCGTTGGCGATTGCGGGCCACGGTCAGCAGCCACCCTTCGGGATTGGCCGGCACACCGGCATCCGGCCAGGTCGTGAGCGCCTGCTCGAACGCGCCGGCCAGGGCGTCCTCGGCGAGCGCGAGGTCACCGGTCGACGCCGCGAGCAGCGCGATGAGCCGGCCGTACGACGCACGAGCTGTCCGTTCGACGGATGCGGCAGCCGCGTTCGAGACGGATGCCACGCCCGCCCGTGCGTCGTCGGCGTCGGCGTTCACTCGTTGGCGGTCCACACGCCGTCGACCGTGTACACGGCGCCGGGCCGCACCTCGACCGCACCCGCGCCGTAGTCGATCGACGGAGCCTGCTTCGCCCACTCGATCGCGGCGTCGAGGTCGGGCACGTCGATCACGAAGGTGCCGCCGAGCTGGTCCTTCGTATCGGCGAACGGGCCGTCCTGCACCCGCACGGTGCCGCCGTCGGCACGCAGGGTCGTCGTGCTCGACGACGGGCGCAGCACCTCGGCGCCGAGCAGCACGCCCGCCGAGTGCAGCGTCGCCGCGTAGGCCGCGAAGGCCTGCTGACCCTGCTCGAGCGCCTCGGGGCCGAGCTCGTCGGCCGTCATCTCGGGGTAGTGCAGCAGCAGTGTGTAACGCATCCGTTCCTCCTTCGGCCCGATCCAGCCACAGGGTACTCGCGCACCCTCGTTGCCGCCCGGGTCGTCTCGTCACGACTCCCCTTCGGGAGTCCGGCCGAGTTTCGGCCTCTACAGGGATGACGACCGAGGGGAGGGTCGATCGACAAACTGCGGCTACACGGCTACACGGCTACACGGCTACACGGCTACACGGCTACACGGCTACACGGCTACACGGCTACACGGCTACACGGCTACACGGCTACACGGCTACACCATCTCAGAGCGGACGCCCGGGTCGCCACCGCGCTGTGCCGGCGCCTCACGCCTCGGCTTCGTGTCTGCCCCGTCGCACCGCGAGCTCGACGAGCTGCGCGAGGTCGTCGGCGCGCAGTCCCGGCCAGCCGTGCAGCTCGGCACGCCAGCGCGCGGGCACCGCCGAGGCGCCCCACTTCGCACCGGCGAGCGATCCGGCGATCGCCGCGACGGTGTCCGTGTCGTTGCCGCAGCGCACCGCGCGCTCGAGCGTCTGCTGCAGGCCCTCGCCGGCCTGCCCCGCATGGTGGATCGCCGACCACGCGGCCTGCAGCGCCGCCACGACCCATCCGTTCGACCCGGGGATGTCGCGGGGCTGCGCCTGCTCGGCGACGTCGATGAACCCATGCCACCGCCCGCGGCGCTCCGCGGGCAAGGCGTCGATCGGCGTACGCACGTCGTACGCTCCCGTGCGGATGGCGCGCCGAATGGCCAGCGACCAGATGACGCAGGCGTCAGCGGCATCCGTCTCGTAGTGGGTGAGCTCGCTCACTCGGCGGGCCGCGGTGGCGAGCGCCTGCTCCGCGGCCGCGTCGGCTTCAGCATCGTCGGCGGCGTCGCCGTGGCCGTCGCCGTCGCCGAGGAAGCCGAGCGCCACCGGGCCCGTGCGCATGAGCGAGCCGTTGCCGGCCGAACGGCCGCTCGCGTCGTGCACCCGCTTCGCAGCCGAGCGCACGTCCTCTTCGGTGACGGTGTCGGGATGCCGCGACGCGAACGCCGTCGCCCCGAGCACCTGCCGGGTCTGGATGCCGACGTCCTTGGCGTCGATCGCCCAGTGCTTCCACGCGCCCGCGATGCGGGCGAGCACCGAGGCATTCGTCAGCGACTCGCCGCGCGCGAGCGCCTCGAGGACCGGCACCGACATCGAGGTGTCGTCGGTCCACTCGCCGAGCTCCCACGGGCCGCCGGCTTTGAGGACGACGGGAACGTCGTCGGGCAGCGACGGCTTGAACTCGTAGGGCGCGCCGAGCGCGTCACCCGCGGCCGAGCCGAGCACGGCGCCGGTCGCGCGGTCGAGCAACGGGTCGGCGGCAGCGTTCGCGCCGGCAGCGTTCGCAGCCTCGTCTTCGAGGGGCGCGTCTCGAGGGTCGGTCACGGGTCTCCAATCGGTGGGCGCTGCGCCCATCGTCCCATCCCAGGCCCTCCGGGGGTCATTTCACGACACCGCGACGGCGATCCGACCACGATCCTGGCGCAAGACGACCCCCGGAACGGATCCCCCCCCGGCCGAGGCATCCGCTCGCGCGAGGAGGGCGGCGCCGCACAGCCGGCCATGGCTCAAGGGTCGTGAATCGCGCCCGTGCAACGTCGCGCCCGTGCGACGTCGCGCGCAGTGCGCCGCCCCGACCGCGGCCTCGAGCTGCACGGCCCACCGATGAGCATGGCGCGTACGTCACGCGGCGGGCCCGGGTGAGCGGCGATCGAGCTCATCATCGATCATGCGGGGCAGGCGCAGCGTGAAGCCCGCGACGACGACCACGACCGTGCTCGCGGTCAGCATCACGATCGACGCGTCCCACCCGCCCGTCGCCGAATGCAACGCGCCGAACGCGATGGGCCCGAGCGCGCCGATGCCGTAGCCGAATGACTGGACGAAGGCGCTCGACGCGACCGTGACGGCCTGCGTACGGCTGCGTCGGTTCAGCAGATAGAGACACAGTGGAAAGTACGCGACGCCGAGTCCGGCGGCGACCACCCACACGCCCGTCCATCCCGACGGCTGCCACAGCAGCCCGCCGTAGCCGACGAGCAGCAGCCCCGCGCCGACGAACACCGACACCGCGCTGCGCCGCGCCGTCGCCCCGATGACGGGCACGAGCAAGGCCGGGAGCGACCCCATGATGCCGTAGAGGGCGAGCAGCCCTCCGGCCGCCGCCGGAGCGATGCCACCCGTGTCGATGAGCACCGCGGGCAGCCACGCCATCGCCGAGTAGGCGTGCGAGGCCGCGATGGCGAAGAGCCCCGCGATCGCCCAGGTCACCCCCGAACGCCAGACGGGTACCGAACGCTGTCGCGGATCGCCTGTCTCGGGGACGACCTCGACTGGATCGATCACGGGGGGATGGCGGCGCATCACGACGAACCAGAGCACGAGACCGATGAAGCTCGTCGCCGCCCAGATCGCCAGGGCGATCCGCCATCCGGCCGCCGCCTCGACCGGCACCGCCGTCGAGGCGGGGAGCGCCGTGCCGAGCGACTGCGCGACGACGTAGAGCCCGGTGACCACCGCGATGCGCGTGCTGAAGTGTCGTCGCACGAGCGGCGGCAGCAGCACGTTGCCGATGCCGATCCCGGCGAGCGCGAGCACGGTGCCCGCCAGGAACATCTCGCCCGAACCGGCGAAGGCTCGTACCGCCTGGCCGAGGGTCGTCACGGCGAGCGCGAGGCCCATCGCAGCCTCGAGGCTCATGCGACGCACGAGCATCGGAGTCGCGATGCCGAACACGGCGAGCCCGATCGGCGGCAGGGCCCCGAGCACGCTGAACCCGAGGGTTCCGAGCCCGAGCTCGGCGTCGATGGGAGCGGCCATCGGCGAGACCGCCGCGATGATCGTGCGCGTGTTGAATGCGGCCATGAGGAAGGTCGCGAGCAGGACCCAGCCGCCCGAGCCTGCCGCGCGCCGTGCGGCCGCGGGCGTCATCGGCGTCGGCTCGAACGATCGGTCGCGACGACCACCGCAACCGTGCCCAGCAGCACCGCGAGCACGAGTTGCCAGGACGGCGCCCGCCCGTCGGCCGCGACGGCGAGTGACAACGCGCACCAGAGCTGGCCGACCACCGTGAGCAGTCCGAACAGCAGCACCCCGATCCGTGGAACGGCGATGGTCGAGACCGTCACGAGGACGATGCCGAGCGCACCGCCGACGAGCATCCACCACTCGACCGGCAGGCCGGCGCCCGTGGGACGCCAGCCGCCCAGCATGGTCACCGCCCCGAGCACGACCGTGCCGACGAGGAAATTGACCGTGGCCGCGATGACCGCGCTGCCGGCGACGGCACGGACCCGGGCGTTGGCCGACTGCTGCCACCCGCGCAACAGGCCCGCGACGAACGGCAGTGCGAGCAGCAGCGATGCTGCGGCCGCGCCGCCCGGCGTGGCCGCGCCGGCGAGCCCGAGCGCCGCGATCCCGAGCAGCGCACCGATGACACGGCGGGCCGATGGGGCACGCCGCACGACCCCATGCAGACCCACCATGTCGACGACGACGCCCGAGACCATCTGTCCCGCCACGAGGGCGACGGTGAACGCGGCGACCCCGGCGACGCCGACGGTCGTCGCCTGGGCGAACACGAGGAACGCGCCCGCGACCCCGCCCAGCAGCATCCACCAGCCGAGCTCGCCGAGGCGAAGGGCGCGCATGAGCGGCGCGACCCGCGCCCTGATGCCCGGCGTCGCGACCGTGACGGTGACGAGGATCGCCGAGCCGGTGCCGAACGACACGAGCGCCGCGAGCGGCGCCGAGGCGAGCGCCACGGCGAGCGCACCGTTGACCGCTGCCTGCAGGGCGCTCGTCGCACCCGAGAGCACCGATGCGGCGGCGACGACCGATCGACGCGTCGATTCCCGGAGGTCAGCGTGCACGGCGCTCGAGCAGGTGCGCGAGCGCCTCGCGCACGAGCGCGTCGTCGTCGTCCTCGGCGAGTCCACTGACCGCGGCCGCGGCGAACCGGACTCCCCCCACACCGATCGGCACGGCGCCGCCGTACCCGCTGTGCCGCTGAGGGTCCAGCGAGGAGTGCACCGAGAAGTCCTTGCCGCGCATGCGGTAGAACTCACCGACGGCGGCAGATGACTGCGCGAAGACGAGGGCCGTCGCGAGCTTGCGCTCGACCCAAAGGTCGTTGTTCCGGCTCGCGCCGCTCAGAGCGGCATGAAAGGCGCGTTGGGACCCGATCATGACGCAGATCGCGATCGGCAGCGATCTCGCACGGCCGAACTCGACGAGCGTCGAACCGAGCTCCCACGCGTCGTCGGGCCCGAAGCGATCGAACTCGTACCGCGCGTCGTCGTCGACGAGTCGCCGATAGCGGTCGGAGACCTCACTCATCACGCTCTCCCGGGTATCGCACGCCGACCTGCCGCCGCGCCTCATCGAGGGTTCCGAGCACCGCGATCGATGCCGACAACGGCAGGATCGCGCTCTCACGTCGACCCTCGGCGATGTTGCGGGCGACCTCCGCCACTTCGTACTGGAACCCGTTCCGCGCGCTGCCGTCGAACACCCACCCGTCACCGCCGTGCGGTACGACGTGCATGACGGTCGGGCGCAGGAACGGCCCGTCGAAGAAGACCCGTGCGTCGGTGCCGGTGATCGTCGCATCGATGCCACCGAGCGCCCACAGCGTCGTGCCGACCGTCGCCCGTGCCCGCCCATCGAACCCGAGGGCGATCGCGACGTTCGCGTCGACACCGGTCTCGGCGAGCACCCCGTCAGCGTGCACGGACCGCGGCTCCCCCAGCACGTCGTGGACGAACGACATCGGATAGACGCCGAGGTCGAGCAGGGCTCCACCTGCAAGTGCCGGGTCGTAGATGCGGTGCGCCGGATCGAACGCGAATCGCTGCGCGTGGTCGGCATGCATGTGCACGATGTCCCCGAGCTCGCCGCTGGCGACGATCTCGCGCAGGCGAACCATGTGCGGCAGGAAGCGGGTCCACATCGCCTCCATCGCGAAGACGCCGGCCGCGGCAGCCGCATCCGCGATCACGGACGCCTCCGCCGCCGTGCGCGCGATCGGCTTCTCGATCAGCACGGGCTTGCCCGCCGTGATCGCGAGGAGCGCGTGCTCGAGATGGCGGCTGTGCGGCGTCGCGACGTAGACGGCGTCGACGCGCTCGTCGCCGACGAGCGCCTCGTAGCCACCGTGCGCGACGGGGATGCCGTGCTCGTCGGCGAACGCGCGGGCCTTCGTGACGTCGCGCGAGCCGACCGCGATCACCTCCGAGCGCGTGTGCTTGGTCACCGCGTTCGTGAACTTGCCCGCGATGAACCCCGCACCGATGATGCCCCACCGCAGCGGTGGTGCGGAGAAGGGGTCCTCGATCGTCATGGGCATCCTCTGCTTCCTCCGCGTGCGACGCGGACTCGGGTACGGGTCGGCCGAGCGTCGGCCCGGGTTCAGTTGTTGAGCGAGAGCCCGCCGTCGACGGTGAGGATGACACCGGTCACGTACGTGGCACGGATCAGCGACTCGACTGCGTCGGCGACATCTTCGGGGGTGCCGACGCGGCCGAGCGAGGTCAGGTCGATGACCTCCTGGCGCCGCTCGCCCCAATCGCTCGTCCACGCGGTCTCGATGAAGCCCGGTGCGACGGCGTTCACGCGCACCTCAGGGCCGAGCGCCTTCGCGAGCGCGCGGGTGAGTTGGTTGAGCGCGGCCTTCGACACCGAGTACGGCAGCGAACTGCCGGTGACCCGGATGCCCGCCATCGACGAGACGTTGACGACACAGCCCAGCTCGGAAGCCCGCAGCAGCGGGAGGGCGGCCTTCACCGTGTTCCACGCGCCGATCACGTTCACGCCGAGGATGCGATCCCAGTCGGCACGGTCGATGCCGTCGAGGTCGCGGTGCGCCACGACCTTCGTCGTGCCGGCGTTGTTCACGAGCACGTCGAGCACGCCGTAGCGTTCGCGGATCGCAGCGATCATCCCGTGCACGTCGGATTCGTCGGAGACGTCCCCGGCAACATGGAGCGACGGCGTCGTGGTGCCGGCGAGGGTGATCGGGGTGTCCGGCGCGGTACGCGAGTTGATGACCACGCGCGCGCCGGCCGCGGAGAGCCGCTCCGCGATGCCACGCCCGATGCCGGTCGTGGAACCCGTCACGAGCGCGACGCGTCCTTCGAGGTCAATCGTCATCGGGGTCTCCGTTCGTCGGGATGGATGCGCCGGGATCGATCGATCGGGCGAGCTTGCCGCTCGCGTTCCGCGGCAGTGCGGCCACGAACACGATGCTCGGACGCTTGAATTTCGCAAGGCGTTCGACCGCGTACTGCTCGAGCTCGAGGGCGTCGAGCGCGACGCCGACCACCGGCTCGACGTAGGCGACGAGAGTCGAACCCAGCCGGTCGTCGGGCCGCTCCCGCACGAGCACCTCGCCGACGCCGGCGTGGTCGCGCAGCACCGACTCGACCTCGACTGGATAGACGTTCTGGCCGCCCACGACGATCATGTCGTCCTCGCGGCCGGCCAGCACCAACGCCCCGTCGACGTCGATCGATCCGACGTCGCCCGAACTCTCCCACGCGGACGCATTCGCGTGGTACGCCGATGCGCCCCCCGCCGCCGGGACCGCATACGGCCGGCCCCGCTTCTCGATGCGGCCGATCACGCCGTCGGGCACGGGAGTGCCGTCGCCCCCGACGACGCGCACCGTCGTGCCGAGCGTCGGCCGGCCGACCAGGCCGGCGCGGTCGTCGCCCGCGGAATGCTCGACCCAGCTGACCCAGCCGAGCTCGGTCGAACCGTAGTACTCGATGAGGCGGCGGTCGGCGAGTGCTCGCCGACGCAGGGCGAGAGGCATGGGTGCTCCTGCCACGACTGCGAGGCCGAGCTCGGGCAGGGGGCCGTCAGCCGCATCGAGGATGTCGCGCAGCATCGTCGGGACCACCGCGGTCCAGGTCGCGTCGTGCCGCCGGGCCATGGCGACTACGGCTGCGGGGTCATAGCGTTCGACGAGCGCGACCGTTCCGCCGCCGGCGAGTTGCCCGACGGCCTGGCTGAACCCGATGCCATGCGCGAGCGGCGCCGCGGCGATCTGCACGCCGTGGTCGCGCCACCGCCACTCGAGGGCGTTCAGCATCACGTTGGTCAGGAGCCTCTCGTGCGACATCGCGAACAGCCGCGGTGTTCCCGTGCTGCCGCCCGTCGTCGAGATCCAGGCCGCCGAATCCGCCGACGGGAACTCGAAGTCCGCGCCGGCGTTCGTCCCGTCGAGGGCCGCTCCGTCCCCGGTCGCCCCGCCCCCTCCTCGATGCCCGTCGAGACCGTCGACGACTGCGACGTCGCGCGCCGACCCCCCGAGTCCGGCGCGCCGGAACGCCGCCGCGCGCGTCACGAGGCTCACCGCGGCATCCGCCTTCTCGACCAGTGCGACCAGCTCGCGATCACTGAGGGCCGGACTCAACGGCATCAATGCAGCGCCGAGCAGGCCGGTCGCGATGAAGTACTCGAAGACGGATGCCTCGTTGTAGGCGACGATCGCGACGATCGACCCGCCCCCCACGCCACGGGCACGCAGGTCGACGGCGCGCCGCTCCCCGCGGGCGTAGAGCTCGGCGAACGTCACCGTCTCTCTCGCGTCGCGGCCCACGAGCGCGGGCCGACCCGCCGTGGCCGCCGATGCCGCGAGCGCCGAGAAGATGCTCGGAACGGTGATCATGCGGCCGCCCGCACGAACCTCGTCACGGACTCGGCGACGCAGCACGGCCGCTCGGCTCCGTCGGCCGTGAACGTCACTCGCGCGATCATGCGCACGTGCTCGGCGTCGGGCGCGACCATGAGCGGTTCGAGCACCGCCGAGACGTGCGAGCCGACCGGCAGCGGTGCCGGGAACCTGACCCGGTCGAGCCCGTAGTTGATGCCCATCGCCGCGTCCTCGACGTCGAGCAGTTCGTCGAACACATGCGAGAGCAGGCTCAGCGTGAGGAAGCCGTGGGCGATGGTCGCCCCGTACGGGCCCGATGCGGCCCGGTCGGGGTCGACATGGATCCACTGCGGGTCGAGCGTGCAGTCCGCGAACGCGTCGATCCTGGCCTGATCGACGAGCACGGGAGCAGAAGGCCCCAGCCGGCGCCCGACGAGGCCGGGCAGCTCGCCCAGACGCACTCGTGTCATCTCAGGTATCCGTTCGCGAGCCATCCGCCGTCGACGCTCAGCGCCTGACCGGTCGCGAAGGCCGAGCGGTCGCCCAGCAGGAAGAGCGCCGCTCCGACGAGGTCCTCCGGCGTTCCGAACCGCCGCAACGGCGTCCGTCCTTCGACCAGTTCGCGGCTGAGCACGCCGCGCTCGAGGAGGTCGGCGACGAGGTCGGTTGCGATGTAGCCGGGCGCGATCGCATTCACGCGGACCCCCAACGGACCCCACTCGACCGCGAGTGACTTCGTCATGCCCAGCACCGCGGCCTTCGAGGAGACGTATGCGGCACGCTCTGGCTGGCCGACGAACGACGACAGCGAGGCGATGTTGACGATCGATCCGCTCTCGGCCGCCACCATGTACCGGGCGGCGGCGCGTGCGCAGACGAAGACGCCCGTGACGTTGGTCTCGAGGATCCGCCGCCAGTCGTCGAGGTCGAACTCGAGCGAAGGCGCCACCTTCGTGATGCCCGCATTGTTCACGAGCCCGTCGATCGCACCCCAGGCGTCGACGACGTCGGCGAACGCCCCGTCGACGGATGCCTCGTCGGTCACGTCGACCGCGAAGGCGAGCACCTCGGCATCGGTATCGGTGCGCACCCCCGCGGCGAAGGACTCCAGCCGCTCGCGATCGCGGCCCAGGATGACGAGCCGGGCACCCGCCTCGGCGACGCCACGTGAGATGGCGGCGCCGATACCGCGCGCACCTCCGGTGACGACGACGACCCGTCCGGTCAGATCGTCCGCAGTCCGTGACATCTCAGAAGATCCTTCCCTGCAGGAATGCGTCGTCGTGGTCGATCTCTCGGAGGATCGCGAGCTCCTCATCGGTGGGCGCAGGGGTCTCGGCGATCTCGTCGGGCCAGAGCAGTTCGAAGCCGGTCTCCTCCTCGACGCGAGCGCGCGTCACGCCGGGGTGGAGCGAGACGACCCGCATACGGCGGGACTCGGGTTCGAAGTCGAGCACCGCGAGATCGGTGAACACCTTCGACGGCCCGCCGCCGATGAGGCCGAGGCGCTCGCGGTGGCCGGGGCCGTCGCCGAAGCCCATCGCCGACCGATAGTCGACCTTCTCGACGAACGTGCGCCGCACGTGGGGGATGATGATCAGCGTGCGCTGGGCGTTCGCCGCATGGTCGGGCTGCGCGATCGCGCCGACCAGCCGCACCTTCGGCTTCGCGTAGTCGCCGATCGCGACGCTGTTGAGGTTGCCGTAGGGGTCGACCTGGGCGCCCGAGATGAAGCCGATGCTCATCTTGCCGCGCTTGAACCCGTCGAGCGCGGTCTCGACCGGGATCTGCGCCGAAGCCGACCAGCGCAGCAGGTTGCGGTCCTCGAAGCAGCGCGGGGCATGCTCGATGTCGGGCTCGAGCGCGACGCCGTACTGGGCGATGAAGTCGACGCCGCGCCGGTGCGCGAGCGCGATCGCGAGCGTCGGCACGCCGACCGCGAAGGCGAACGCCCGGCCGCCCGTTCCCAGCCCGATGAAGCCGAGCTCGCCGTCGCGGAGTTCGCGCGACACGGCGGTCGCGAGGAGCTGTTCGATCGTGTAGTCGCTCATGAGCGGTCAGCCTTCCTGGGCGTCGTTGCGGGTGGCGTTGGTGAGGAGGGCGGCGACGCCGACCCGGTCCAGGTACTCCCAGTGATCGGCGACGCCGCGGACCCGATCGTCGAGGTACGCGTCGAGCGTCTCCGCCGAGCCCGTCGCCTCGTAGTAGCGGCGAAGCTCGTCCTGGTCGTAGCCGTAGCGGGAGTCGCAGCAGCACGGGTGGGCTCCGAACGGGGCGTGCACCACTGCGCTCACGTATTCGCGCGGCAGGAAGGTGCGCAGCGGGTGACGCCGCACGTGCTCGGCGCTCACGACCTCTTCGACCGAGACGATGACGTGCTTGGCCGAGCGTGCGATGTAGGTGTCGACCGTATTGTCCATCCAGTTCTCGTCGTCGAGCTGCGCGTTGCCGTGCGGGTCCGCAGCATGGGCGTGGATGAGTGCGAAGTCGGGCTCGACGCCGCGCACCGCCGCGTACGTGCGGCCGGTGAACGGCGAGGTGATCTCGACCAGTCCGTCGTTGTACGTCATGAGGTCGGTGCCGAGCGGCGTGCCGTTGGGCAGGAAGTCCACGCCGAGCGCGGTCGCGCGGAAGATGTCGATCGCGGTCGTCTCGGAATGGTCGACGGTGCGCACGCGGCCGGACTCGACCTCGCGGCGCATGTTGCGGGCCAGACCGAGCGGCCCCATGCCGACGTACGACGTCTCGACGACTCGTGCGACGCCCGCGCCGACGAGGATGTCCATGTCCATGCCGTTGTTCCAGCCGAGCAGGTGCAGATCCTTCTTTCCCTGCCGGATGAGTTCGCGGACCAAGGCCATCGGATGGCGGCGCAGGGTGTGGCCGCCGATCGCGACGGTGGCGCCGTCGGGGATGACGGCGATGGCCTCCTCCAATTCGGCGAGGCGTGTGGGGATGCGGGATTCTGACACGTGGGTCACTGCTCCTTCGAGGACGGGCGGCCGAGCCGCGTGAGGTAGACCCCGTCGGGATCGATGCGTTCACTGAGGATGCGCAGCTGCTCGGCGGTGGGTTCAGGGGTGATGGGCAGGGGATCGGGAATGCCGAACTCGAAGCCCGTCGTGGAGATGAGCTCGTCGAGGTCGACCCCCGGGTGGATCGATTCGAGCACCATGACCTTGGTCTCGGGATCGAATCCGAACACGCATTTGTCGGTGATCACGCCGATCGGGCCGCCGCCCGGCAGGCCGGCGCGCTCGCGGGCACCCGGTCCGGTGAGGTACCCGGGCGTCGTGAGGTAGTCGAGCCGATCGACGAACGTGCGCGCGTTGTGACGCGTCACGATGACGTGGTGCTGCGCGAGGCTCGCGATGTCGTTCGCTCCGCCGGAGCCCGGCAGTCGGGTCGAGGGGTGCTCGTACCCGCCGATCACGGTCGTGTTGATGTTGCCGTACCGGTCGATCTGCGCGCACCCGAGTACCCCGAGGGCGACCCTCCCTCCGTGCAGCAGCAGGAGGCTGTCGAGCATTCCGCTGACGCGACGCGCGGTGGACACCAGGCGCGGGTCGCCGACGGCCTTCGCGATCGACCTCGGCTGCGGGTCGAGCACGCCCGACTCGAACTGCAGTGCCGCGTTCGGCGCATGCGTCGCCTTCGCGAGGTAGGCGGCCACCATCGGCAGTCCGGTGCCGATGAACACGGTGTCGCCGTCTCGGATGTACCGGCTCGTGGCGATCGTCATGACCTCGTCCATCGAGTACCCGCCCGAGTACTCGGTCGCGTCGTCGCTCATGCTCGCTCCTCCTCAGGCCTCGTCGCGACCTTCAGCGTGGGATCGACCCGCAGTCCGAAGAGGCGCTTCGCACCCACCCGTGCGAGATAGTCATCGTGGTCCGTCGTTCCGAGCACCCATTCGTCGAGGTATCCGGCCACCGCCTCGCGCGAACGCGACGCGGTGTAGTACTCGTCCATGTGCCCGAGATCCTCGTCGTACTCGCCGTACATCGCCGCCGGGTGCGAGCCGTACGGTGCGTGCACGACCTGGTCGACGAGCACGCCGGGCACCGAGACGAGTTGGTTCCGGTCGACGATCTCGTCGGCGCTCACGATGCGCTCGGCCGTCACGATGACGCGCCGTGCGGCGCGCACCTGGGCGTCGACGACCGAGATCGCGCCGTCGATCACCCCGTTGCCACGTGCGTCGGCCCGGTTGACGTGGATGACCGCGACGTCGGGCTGCAGTGGCGACACGACACCGACCTCCTCGCCGTCGAACGGTGAGACCGTGCGCGCGTATTTCGGTTCGGGGGCGGTGGAGATCGCCTCGATGTCGGTGCCGGCGAGCGACCGGATCGGCAGGAACGGCATGCCCCAGCCCGCGGCCATGAGACGCAGGCTGAGCGCGAGGTGGCTGTGGTCGTCGACGCGGACCTCGCCGTCCTCGATGCCGCGGCTGATCGCCCGGCATCGCCCGAGGCCCTCGAACATCAGGTTCGACAGGTTGATCGCGTCGACACGACCGGCCGCGGTGAGGAATTCCGCCGGCCAGCACTCGGCGATCGCGTCGAGGGTGAAGCCGCCTCGTCCCTGACGGATGAGCTCGCGGACGAACGCCATGGGATGCCCGCCGTGCCCGAAGCCACTGAAGCTCAACGACGCTCCGGCGGGCACGCTCGCGACCGCGTCGACGAGCGAGGTGAGCTTGCTCTGCTCCGCGATGCGGGGCGTCCGGGTCTCGTCGCTCATTGCGCCGTCAACCCTCCGTCGACGGGCAGGTCGACGCCGGTCACGAACGACGACTCGTCGGCGAGCAGGTAGCGCACCGCGTAGGCGATGTCTTCCGGGCGGCCGAGACGGCCGATCGGGACCTGGGCCACGAGCCGCGCTTCGAGGGCGGCGGTGCCCGCGGCGTCCGCCTTCGGACCGACGACCTCGACCATGCGCGACTGCATCGGGCCAGGGTGCACACTGTTCACCCGTATGCCCTCGGCGGCGTACTGCGTCGCTGCCGACTTCGCGAGCAGCCGCGCACCACCCTTCGAGGCCTGGTAGGCGGCACCGCCGCCCCGGCCGACGAGCCCGTCGACCGAGCCGATGAGCACGATCGATCCGCCGCCCGCGCGCCGCATCGCCGGGATCGCGGCCCGCATCCCGAGCCAGGCGCCCGTGAGGTTCACCCGCAATGTCCGCTCCCAGGCATCGAGTTCGGTCTCCTCCACGCCCGGGCGGCTCAGCACTGCCGCATAGTCGACCAGTCCGTCGACGCGGCCGAACTCCGTCTCGGCCGCGTCGACCAGGTCGGCCCATGCCTGCGCGTCGGCGATGTCTGCGGGGCGCGCGATCGCCGTGCCGCCCGCCGCGCGAATGGCGACCTCGACCTCGGATGCGCCGGGGCCCGACGCATCCGCGACGACCACCTTCGCGCCTTCGCGGGCGAACAGCGTCGCACCGACCCTCCCCTGTGCGCCGGCACCGCCGGCGACGATGACGACCTTGCCGTCGAGTGTTCCCATCGCTGCGTCTCTCCTTCGTGTTCGTTCGGTCAGGCCGCGGCCGCGCTCACGCGCGGTCCACGGTCACGGTGCCCTCACGCCAGGACCGGCGGATGGCTTCCAGGGTCCGTGCGTTCTCGATCGAGTCCTCGAGCGTCACGACCGGCTCCGCGCCGTCGAGCACGACCTCGGCGAACTGCTCCAGTTCGAGCTCGTACTGGTCGGCGAAAGGGAGCTCCTCGCTCGTCCAGGTGCCATCGGTGTGCTGGCGCTCGATGACGACCGGGCCCTGTACGCTGCGCGTTCGGAACGCGTTCGGCAGCCGGATGCGGCCGCCGGTGCCGAGGATCTCCACGTGGCCGCCGCCCGGCACGTCGAGCGCGGCGAAGAACTGGCCCACGACGCCGTTCTCGAAACGGATCTCACCCGAGATCTGGGTCTCGACGGAGCGGCCGCCGGAGCTGCGCGCCTCGGAGCGGACCTCGACGGGAACAGATCGCGCGTAGGTGCGCAGTCCGTTGACGCAGTACGATCCGAGGTCGGTGAGCGCGCCGCCGCCCCGAGCCGGGTCGAGGCGGATGTCGTCGTCGACGGTGCCTGCGCGCACGTCGGCAGCTGCCGAGAGGTCGAACGTGTACGTCGCCCTGACGAGGCGCACCTCGCCGATCGCGCCGTGCTCGATCAGGTCGAGCACATGACGCACCTTCGGGTGGAACCGCCACATGAAGCCCTCGACGAGCACGCGGCCCGCGTCGCGTGCGGCAGACGCCATCTCCTGGGCTTCGACCGCGTCCATGCCCATGGGCTTCTCGCAGAGCACGTGCTTTCCGGCACGGAGGGCCGCGAGCGTCCACTCGCGGTGCATCGTGTTCGGCAGCGGGATGTACACGGCATCGACATCGGGCGCGGCGAGCAGCTCGTCATAGGAGCCGTACGCGTCGGGGGCGCCGAGTTCGTCGGCGAGGGCGCGCGCGGCCTGGAGCCGGCGGCTGCCGACGGCCTGCACTCGACTGCGTGGCGCGGCGAGCAACGCTGGACCGACCTCGGCCGTCGTGATCTTCGCCGTGCCGAGTACGCCCCATCGGACCTGGTTCATCGGTAGTGCTCCCTCAGTTCGATCGCGCATCCGTGCGCGGCAGCCGGGTGGATGTAGGCGACCCAGCCGTGCGGGCTGCGCCACGGCTCGGCGTCGATCATGCGGACCTCGCCGGCCACGAGCCGTCCGACGGCGTGATGGATGTCGCCGATCGCGTAGCAGACGTGGTGGAGTCCCTCGCCGCGCGACGCGAGGAAGCGCTCGAGCGGGCCTTCACCGGTGGGCATGAGCAGTTCGACGCGCGCACTGCCGCCTCGGAGGAACTGCACGCTCGTGGCCCTGCCCTCGAGTTCGACGGGTCCGCCCTCGCGTTCCATGCCGAGGGCAGACTCGTAGAACCCGGCCGCGACGTCGAGGTCGCGCACCACGAGCCCGATGTGGTCGACCGCGGTGACGGCGTCGGCCGACCGTTCGAGCGGCGCGAGGGTCTCGTCGTACGACGGCATCAGTGGATCCCCGCCGTGGCCAGCCGGCGCATGTAGCGCTGGGAGAAGGAGAAGATCGCGATCATCGGCAGCGCGCCGATCAAGGATGCCGCAGCGAGCGGGCCCACAAGCGCGAGGTAGTCCTGCTGGAACCCGGTGACGTACACCGGATACGTCAGCGTGGCCGGGCCTGCCAGCGTCGCGACGACGATGTAGTCGACGTATACCTGGAGGGCTGCCAGTGCCGAAGTGGCCGCGACGCCGGGCGTCGCGATCGGCAGGACGACCGAGAAGAACGAGCGGAAGGTGCCGGCGCCGTCGACGCTCGCCGCCTCCTCGACCTCCCGCGGGATCGCATCGAAGAAGACGCGGAGCGTCCAGATCGAGTACGGCAGGGCCAACGGGATGAGTGCGAACACGAGCCCGTGCAGCGTATTCAGGAGTCCGATCCCCGAGAAGATGATGTAGAGCGGAAGCACGAGCGCGACCGGGGGCACGCTCCGAAGCACGAAGAACCCGAGATACGTGCCTCGTCCGCTGCGCTGGTGACGCAGGTGAGACAGCGCGTACGCCGCCGGCACCGCGATGACCATCGCGAGCACGGTCGCGCCCACGGTGACGATGATGCTGTTGATGAGCGCAGGCCAGATCACGTACTGGCCGGTGAGGATGAACTCGTAGTTCTCACCCGTCACCGCAGGGGGCAGCTCGAGTCCATCGAGCGTCGTCCCGTCCGGCGTGATCGAGACCGCGAACAGGAAGTACAGCGGAATGAACACCCAGAGCAGGATGATCGCGAGCAGAAGGTACTTCGGGATGCTCCGGATCGTCGAGCGCGTGCTGACGGCCATCAGAGCTCCTTGCCCTGCGTGCGGTTCCAGTACAGGACGGCTCCGATCGACAGAGCGGCGGAGATCACGAGCATGACGATCGCGAGCGCCGACCCGTAGCCGTAGTTCAGGAACTTGAACGCCTGTTCGTAGATATAGGTGCTCATGAGGTGCGTGGACCCTCCCGGCCCGCCCTGGGTCATCACCCATACGAACGGGAACGAGAGGAACGAGTCGACGGCCTTGAAGCTCAGAGTCACGAAGATCACCGGCTTCATGAGCGGCAGGATGATCAGCCGCAGCCGCTGGAGATAGTTCGCACCGTCGACGGTGGATGCCTCGATGAGGGTGCGATCGAGCGCATCGAGCCCGCCGGACAGCAGGAGGAACACCCAGGGCGACCATGCCCAGATCACGGTGATGATGATGGCCCAGAGGGCGAGCTGGGGGTTGCCGAGCGGGGGGCTGATCAGGTCCTCGAGGCCGAGTGTGCGCAGGAACTGCTCGTTCGGCGGCGACCACATGATCGTGCGCCAGAAGACCGCGCTCGCGGTCGGGATGATCAGGATCGGCAGCATGAAGACGATGCGGAAGATCTTCGACACCGTGGGTCGCATCGAGAAGAGGAGCAGCGCCTGCGTCATCCCGATGAGGAAGTCGAACGCGATCACGACGATCACGTAGACGAAGGTGCGCACGAGCGACGCGACGAACTCGGGGTCGCCTCCGCTGAGGATCTCGGCGAAGTTGTCGAAGCCGATGTACTCGTTGATGCCTCGGGTCAGGTCGTAGTGCCGGAGGCTGAGGTACGCGGTGTAGCCGAGCGGCGCGACGATCAGCAGCAGCACGACCACCGCGGCAGGTATCAGGAAGAACCAGTACTTTCCGGTGCCGTTACGCGATCGGAACAGCGAGCGACGCGGGAACTTGCCCTGGGTCACGATCGCGATCGTGTCGGTTCGGCGGCCGAATGGGATCGTGGAGGTTCGATCGGTCATCGGGAACCACCCTGTTCCTCTCTGTCGTATCGAGATGGTCTGATTGGCCTGGGCCGGCGGGGTTCGCCCCGCCGGCCGGGCACGGTCGGATCAGTCGGCGAGTCCCGACTCGTCGACCTCGTCTTGGATCGCATCACCGCTCTCGACGGCGTACTCGTCGGGGGTGAGGTCACCCTGGAAGAGACGTTCGACGAGGGGCAGGTTGGTGCCCTGGCGAATGCGGCCGGTCGCAGTCGTGATGACGTACGGCTTGGCGTTCTGCACCGTCGCCGCGACGCCCTCGGGGATGAGGTTCTCCGCGGTGGCCCAGTCGAGCAGTTCGAGATCGGTGGGCACGAAGACACCCTCGCCCTCGCTCAACGCGAGCTTGAGGTTCTCCTCCGACATGACCCACTTCATGAACTCCCACGACGCGGCCTTGTGCTGGCTGCAGTTCGGGATGGCCCGCCCCCAGAAGAAGGTGATGCCCCCGGCGTCGTCGACGAAGTTCGGCGGCTCGAACGACCCCGACTCGCCGATCACGCTCGTCACGTTGTCGGCGTTGAACTGCGCCCACGGAAGGTAGATGTGATCGTAGATCATGGCCGCATCGCCCGCGGTGTAGAACGCCGTCGCCTCGGCGGTCGCCATCGACGTGACCTCGGTGGGTGCCGATCCGTTGGCGACGAAGTCCGTGAGCCAGGCCGCGGCGTCAGCGACCGCCGGCTGGTTGTCGGTGTTCTCAGGCCCCCAGAGCGCGTTGAAATCGTCGTCCTGGTAGCCGTTCACGCCGTGCCGGAAGATGACGTCGGCAACCGTGGTCTCGGCCGAGTCGCCCTGGCCCGAGAACACGATCCCGTACTGCGTCCCACGTCCCGTGAAGAACTCGGCGAGGTCGACGACCTCGTCGGGCTTCGTCGGCGGAACCGGCAGCGCGTACCCGTACTGCGCCTCGAAGTCGGCCTGATTGGTCGGGTCGTTGAACAGGTCCTGCCGGTAGGCGATCGCCTTGCTGCCCGAGTAGTAGGGGTAGTACTTCAGCTGGTCCTCGTAGACCATGGCGCCGCTGACCCAGCCGACCTGACGGTCGAGGAGCTCATCGGTGCTCGAGCCGTCCTTCTCGAGATACGGGCCGAGGTCCTCCATGTACTGGGCGGCCCCTGGCATCGCGCCGTCGAGGATGGACACATTGTCGTACGTGCACGCCCCGACCGAGACATCCCGCAGGAACGTGCCCTCGATGTCGACGGTCGCGACCGGGTCGAGTTCGACGTTGATGCCCGTCTCCGCGGTGAATTCGTCGAGTCGGTCCCATACCGGGTTGAACTGCTGGTGGCCTGAGCTGACCAGTACCTTGATCGTCTGACCCTCGAGGTCCTCGTCTCCGGTGTCAGGTGCGGATTGCGTGCACGCCAGGAGACCGAGGGCCATTGCCGACGCGACCGCCGCCATGGCGCTGCGTCGAATGGATTGCCTTCTCATTCTTGTGCCTTTCTAATGGCGCCGTTGCCTGAAGGTCTGAAGTACTGTGTCTTCCACGGCGTCGGGGTGACGGAATGGTGTCTCGGGCTCGACCGGGTTTCGCAGCTGGGGCGAGCACGAGGCGTTTTCGGGAACCTCCTTTCTGTTCGATTCGGGTTACGGCTTGATGTCGAAGAGGGGGAAGGTCCACGCACTGATGTCGGGGTCGATACGGGCGTCAATGAGGCCCGGCCGTCCGCTCGCCAGTACGGCGGCGACGGCCTCGCGGAGCTCGTCGCCCGTATCGGCTCGATATCCGGCCAACCCGAAGCCGTTGGCGACCTTCGCGTAGTCGGTGTCGGTGAAGTCGACCCCGATGTTGCGGCCGGTACCGAAGTGGTGGTCCTGCTCCTGGCGGATGTTGCCGTATGCGTTGTCGTTCATGATGACGAGGCAGACAGCGGTCTCCTCGCGCACCACGGTCTCGAGTTCGCCGAGGCTCATCCCGAGGGATCCATCGCCGATCAGAGCGACCAGCGGACGGTCCGCGTCGATGAGCTTCGCTGCGATGGCGGCGGGCAGTCCGAAGCCCATGTTGCCGAAGCCGACGGGCTTGATGTAGCTGCGCGGTGAGCGGATCGGCCAGAGGTACGACCAGACGCCGGGGTTGCCGGCATCGACGACGAGCATCGTCTCGTCGGGCGACGCATCGCGCACCGCGCTGATGACCGCCGCGGGCGACATCGGCGATGCCGTCATGTCGACGTCTACGGCCTGCCGCCACCATTCGGCCTTCGCCTCGCGCAATCGTGCGAGGCGCGCGGTCGCGGCTTCGGAACCGAGCGCGCCCAGGGCGCGGAGCTCCTCGTGGAGCAGCTCGGTCGTCGCACGCGCGTCACCGAGGATGCCGACGGTGCGCCCGGGATAGTTGCGGCCGAGGCTCTCGGCGGATGCATCGATCTGAACGATCGTGTCTGGGAGCCCGATCGACCACCGCGCAGTGGAGACCGCGTTCAGGCTGTTGCCGACCGCGATCACGAGGTCGGACTCGCGAAGCACGAGGTGACTGAGCGAGGTGCCCATGCGCGTCACGGCTCCGAACACGTTCGGGTGCTCGGTCGGGACCGCCCCGATCGAGTTGAACGTCGTGAGTACGGGGATACCGGCCTCCTCGGCGAGCGCGAGCACCGCGTCGCCGGCGTCGGAGATCTGCACGCCGTTGCCGACCCACAGCACCGGTGCGGATGCCCCAGCGATGAGTGCGGCGGCTTCGTGCACGAGGCGAGGGTCGCCGACCGGTCGTTGGGCCGCGACTCGGGCGGCCCGGATCGGCTCGAGCCCGTCGAGCTCGATCGAGTCCTCGAGCGCGTTGCGGGTGAAGTCGATCAGGATCGGTCCGGGATTGCCCGTGGTGGCTCGCAACGCCGCCTCGTTGAGCACACGCGGGATGGAGGCGGTGTCGGTCACGAGCGTCGCCCACTTCGTGAGCGGCCGGAAGATGGCGACGTGGTCGGCGTTCTGCGCGTCGTCGCGATCGACGTCGGGCCCGCGGTTGTTGCAGGTGAGCACGAGCACGGGGCTCGAGTCGCGAAGGGCGCCGCCGATGCCGGTGAGCAGATTCGTGGCACCCGGCCCGGTGGTCGCGAGACAGGCGCCCGGAATGCCGGAGACGCGGCCTGCGGCATCGGCCATGACGGCCGCGGCACCCTCGTGGCGCGTGGTGACGAACGTCATGTCGGGGTCGTCGAGCATCGCGTCCGTGATGGCGAGCGTCTGGCCGCCGGGAACCCCGTACACCCGATGGATACCGAGGCGCCGGAGCGTGTCGACGACGAGCTGCCCTCCCGTCCACGTCTTCCGGTCGGTGATCGTGTTCACTGCCATGGCTTCCTCTCCGTGTTGGGTCCGTGTGCTCAGGTCGTGGATCGTCATCGCCGCATCTCCACCCAGACCGCGAGATCGGGTCTCGACCAGGTGTGCGCCACCTCGACCGGTGAGTTCTGCGCGTCGCGCGAGACGCGCTCGCTCGCGAGGAGCGGCGTGCCGGCCCTCACTCCGAGAAGGCGAGCGCGGTCGGCGTCGGCCGCGACGGCGAAGATCCGCTGCTCCGCGCGCTCCGGCGCGGCGCCGATGTCGGCGAGGTAGGCGTAGAGCGAACGGTCGTTCATCTCCTCGTGCGGCAGGTTCGGCGCGACGCGAAGCGGCACCCACACCTGGTTGATCGCCGCGGGCAATCCGTCGACCGTGCGGAGACGAGTCAGTTCGACGACAAGGCTGCGTTCGGGCACCTCGAGCAGCTCCGCGACCCCGTCGGGCGCCTCGACCTCGACCTGGAGGAGGACCTTCGCACCTGACGAGGACGACCCGACATCGTCGGTGAAGCTCTGCAGCCGGTTGATCGAGCGCGACACGGCGCGGTTGTGGACGACATAGGTGCCCGAGCCGCGGCGACGAACGAGGAGCCCTTCGCGGACGAGTCCGTCGACGGCATGACGCACCGTCATGTGCGCGACGCCGTAGCGAGTCGAGAGCTCTCGTTCGGCCGGGATCCGGTCACCGGGCTTGAGGTCACCGGCCTCGAGTTGAACGCGAAGAGCGTCGCGAATCCGCCGGTACTCCGGTATCGCAATGTCCGGCACGTTGCCTCCTCATTGAGCTCGACCAGACCTGGATTCAAGGTGGTCTAGTTATCTAGAGCAATTAAGGACCTCGCGGACCGAGTTGTCAAGACCCCGTCGGCGAATTTCCCCGACCGGACTCCCACGAGTCGAAGATGTCGTCGTATCGCCGCTGGCGGGCCGGCTCGGGGTCGAACACGACTCCCGGCGCGCAGATCGCGCCGACCGCCTCACCGACCGACCCGAAGAGTCCCGCTGCCAGGCCTGCGAGCACTGCAGCGCCGCGCGAGGTCGCCATGCCGTCGGCGATCCCCTCGACCGGCACGCCCAGCACATCCGCGCGCAGCTGGAGCGTCGAAGGCCGTCGAGCGATGCCGCCGACGATTCGCACGAGCTCCGGCGCCGGGGCGAACCGGAGCGTCTCTCGGAGGCCGGCCCGCACGAGGAACGCCGCGCCCTCCTGGAACGCCGCGACGAGTTCTGGTGGACGGTGCAGCGGCGTGAGTCCTCGAAGTCCGCCGAGATCGGCGAGCTCCCAATACGGGTAGCGCTGGCCGGTCAACGTCGTGTAACCGCGTGCGCCTCCGGCTCCAGGCGAGACCGCGTCGATCTCATCGCCCCATCGCGCATACGCTGCCGCGGCATCGGCTTCGCCGACGACCTGGGCGAGCCAGTCGACACCGCCCCCGGTGAGTCCGGTGGCTCCCCCGATCGTCCACCGGTCGGCCAGCAGGTGGGCGTTCGTCGTGACGATCTCCGCGGCGTCGAACACCGGGGCGTCGATGAGCCGGACGAGCACGTCGGTGCTGCCCGCGATGTCGACGGCGGCACCCGCATCGAACGCGCCGGCGCCGAGCGAGCCCACGGTTCCGTCCGGCCCGCCCGACGCGACCGGAATGCCGGGACGCAGCCCGAGGTCGCGCGATGGTCCAGTCGCGAGCGCGCCAACCTCATCGGAGGCGGTGCGGACCGGCGGCAGGAGCTCGGGGTCGATGCCGAGCGCCGTGCACGCCTCGGTCGACCACCGCCCATTCGCGATGTCGAAGAGGAGCGTGTAGCTCGCGTGCGTCGGATCGGTCGCGATGCACCCCGTCAGCTTGCCGACGAGGAAGTCCTTGAGGCTCACGACTGCGGCAGCCTCCTCGAGCACACCCGGGTCCTCATCGGAGAGCTGAAGGATCCGAGGGGCGACCAGTTCGCTCGTGATGCGCCGGCCCGCGGCAGGAAGCGACGGATCGGACCTCGCCCGCCGCACCCGCTCGAGCTGCGGCTCGGCGGTGCGATCCGACCAGAGGAAGATCGGGCTCAATGCGCGCATCGACCGGCCGATCGCGACTGCACCGAGCTGCGCACTCACACCGATCGCGACGATCTCGTGGCCGTGCGCGGCGGCGGCGGCCACGTCGACCGTGGCTCGCCAGCACTGCTCGGCGTCGAGGCGAGCGCCTCCTTCGGCCGTACGGACCGTGCCGGTCGGGGCCGTGCGGCCTCCGAGGATCGAGCCGTCGAGCGAGACGACGTTCGCGCGGATCGAGGAGGTGCCGATGTCAATGACGAGAATGCCGGCGGTCAACGATGACTCCGTTCGCTAGATTAGATTCACTCTAGATAACTAGATCTCTCAGCGGAACCCGCGCACGTGCATTCCGTGGCGCGGGCGGGTTCACGCCGTCCTGCGGCCGCAGCCGCTGCGTCACCGAGCCCGGTGCGGCCATGGAGTCGACGATCACACCGCACCGCGCCGTGTGACCCGACCCTCACGACCACTACGCTCCCAGTCATGACAACGGATGCCTCGCACGAGGTCGTGGCGATCACCGGCGCGTCCGGTCGCATCGGCCGGCACCTCGTCCCCCTGCTCGACCGCTCCGGGCGCACGCTGCGGTTGATCGACACCGACCTCCCCGCCCGGGTCGAGCAAGGCCCGTGGGGCGCCGTCGATCCCGATCGCGTCGAGCTGCATCGCGCGTCGATCAAGGACGAGCGCGCCATCCGCTCGGCCCTCGACGGCGTCGACGCCGTGGTGCACCTCGCCGCGCTCGCGTCGGAGCGGCCGTGGGCCGACATCCTGCGCGTGAACATCGACGGCACGCAGCGGGTGCTCGAGGCGGCGCGACTCGGTGGCGCCACGCGCGTGATGCTCGCGAGCAGCGTGCACGCGGTCGGGTTCGCGGATGTCGCGGATGTCGCGGCCACGCCCGTGCTCGTTCCCCGCCCCGACACGTTCTACGGCGTGAGCAAGGCCGCCGTCGAGGCGCTCGGCAGCGTCTACGCCGACCGCTTCGGACTCAGGATCGTGTCGGCGCGCATCTGCGCGTTCGCACCCGAACCCGCACCCGAGCATGGACTCGCCCACTGGCTCTCGCCGGGCGACGCCGCCCGGCTCGCCGAGGCCGCGCTCGCGCTCGACGACGGGCGCCACCACATCGTCTGGGGCGTCTCGGCGAACACGCCGGGCGTCTGCAATCTCTCCGCCGGGCGCGAGATCGGGTTCGAGCCGCAGGACGACGCGTTCGCGATCGTCCGCGCGCTCGGCATCGCGACCGAACCGCCCGGGGCCGGCGGGCCGGTCGGCGGAGCGTTCACCGACGAGGAGCATCCGATCGGCGTCGCCTGGTGACCGCGGGGCGGCGGTCAGCGACTCAGGCCGTCACGACGGTGCGATCCGCCCACTCGGGCGAGGCGAACGTCGAGTTGCGCGCCCAGAGCGCGTCGATGAGGCGCACCGCGTAGCGCAGGCGCTCCTCGGGCGAGCCGCTCATGAGCACCCACGAGCGCCCGCGGCGGGTGAGCTCGTCGACGAACCATCCGTTCATCTCGGCGCGGATGTGCTCGCCGTCGCGCCAGCCGTCCTGCTCGAACGCGACGCCCTCGTGATCGGTCACGAGGTACACGTCACGGCGGGGCAACCCGGCGGTGCCGAACTGCCGCGTCGCATCCGACGTCGCGCCGAGGTAGCGGCGCTCCCACAGCTCGGTCGCGAACGCATCGGTGTCGGCGATCACGAGCGGGCACGCGAGCGCCGCCGCGTCCTCGAGCGCGTTCTGCCGCTCGGCGATCAGCGCGAAATGCTCGGGCAGCCACACGAGGTCGTCGACCGGCACCGCATGCCCCGCCGCCGCCTCGGTCTCGGCGTGCAGCTCGTACGTGAACTCGCGCCCGTACTCGGGCACGAACGGCATGCGGGCGAAGCCGTTCGCGCGATAGTGCTCGACGAGCGCCGAGGTGAGCGTGGTGGTGCCCGTCGACTCGGCGCCCACCACGATCACGCGCGTCGCCAGGTCGAGCCGAGCGGATGCCGCGAGCTCATCCCATCGGCCCACGAGATCGTCGCGCGCCGCGGTGCCGCTGATCGGATGCCGCGTGCGGCCCTCGTCGAACGCGCGATGCCCGGCGCCGAGGCGGGTCGCGAGCTCGACACCGTAGTGCTCGGACGAGAAGACCGTCGTGGGTGCCGGCCGGCCGGCCGCGGCGAGCGCCGCCTCGATGGGCACGACGTTCGCCCGCCACGCGATCTCGGAGCCGTACTCGACCGGGGCGTCGCACGGGATCGCGACGACGGCCACGTTGCCGAGCCCTCCCGGGTCGGCGGCGATCTCGGCACGCAGCCACGCGGCGCGCCGCTCGAGCGGGATCGACTCGAACACGGTCCCCATGATGACGACCGTGACGAGCTGCGACTCCGCCGCGGCGATCCGCAGCAACGCGAGATGCCCCTCGTGCAGCGGGTAGAACTTGCCGAGCACGAGGCCGTGCGCCGTGCCGGTCATGCGCGCGCCTCGGTCGAGGTCGCGGCATCCGCTTCGACCGAGGCATCCGCTCGCTGCCCGATGCCGGCGCCGCGGCCGGCGCGGTACTGGCGCGTCCACCGGGTGAGGCCGTAGACGCAGAGCGCGAGGAACCCCGTGTACAGCAGCGCGGTGAGCCAGAGCCCCTTGACCAGGTAGAGGGGGATCGAGACGAGGTCGACCGCGATCCAGATCCACCACTGCTCGAGCAGCTTCTTCGCCTGCCCCCACGTCGCGAAGAGCGAGAACGCGAGGATGAACGCGTCGGGCCACGGCACCTGCGAGTTCGTCTCGGCGGCGAGCAGGTAGCCGACGGCCACGGTCGCGACGAGGGCGATCGCGCCGCCGATGAGCAGCTCGCGGCGGGTCGCCCGTCGAATCGGCAGGGCGGATGCCTCGCCGGCGCGCCCGACCGCATCGTCGAGTCCGCCCGCACCGCCCGGTCCGCCCGCACCGCGGGGTCGGCGCCGCGACCACTGCACCCAGCCGTAGACGCCGAGCACGCCGAACGCGATCTGCAGGGCGGCGTCGGCGTAGAGCCCGACGCCCGCGAAGAGCAGCAGGAACGCGAGGTTGTTCACGAGTCCGAGCGGCCAGTTCAGGATGCTGCCGCGAGCAACCGCCCACACGCAGAGCGCGCCCGTGAGGAAGCCGATCGCCTCGACGACCGACACCGGCTGGCCGGCGATCGCGAAGAGCTGCGACTGCAGCAGGTCGGTGAGGTCCATCATGCTCCGATCGGGCGTGGTCGCAGGGCGCGCATGCGCAGGTTCACGCTAGTTCGTGTTGCGCGGTGCACTCCACTCCGCCGTGGAACGGAACCCCGTCAGGCCGAGAGGTCGTCGAGCGTCCCGAGCACGACCTCGCCCGGGGAGCGACGGTCAGGGCAACCGCCGGGACCTCGCCACGTCGCCGAGCCAGGCGAGCGAGGGCTTCGGCGTGCGGACGAAGGCCTCGCGGTCGACCGCGACGAGCCCGAAGGTCGGATCCCAGTTGCCCCACTCGAAGTTGTCCAGCAGGCTCCAGTGCAGGTAGCCGTGCACCTCCACGCCGTCTTCGAGGCAGCGGGCGAGTCCCTGCAGCGCACCCCGGGTGTAGGCGATCCGCTGGTCGTCGTCTCGGGTGGAGATGCCGTTCTCCGTCACCAGCACGGGTACGCCGGGAAGGACCTCGGCGGTATGGCGGATGGCGTCCTCCAGCGCCTCGGGGTAGTACTCCCAGCCGGTCGTCGTGCGCGCCACGTCGGCGTCGGGCTCGACCTTTCCGGCGGGTCCGAACACGGTGCGCGTGTAGGCCTGCACCCCGATGTGATCGTCGGCGGATGCCGCGCGCAGCCAGACGTCCTCGATCGCCTCCCGGTAGTCCGCCGCTCGGCGTTCACCACCCTCGACGGACTGCACGGCCTGGTTGGCGACCGACCATCCGACTCGCAGTCCGGGATGCTGTGCGCGGAGGTGATCGCGTGCCGCATGGTGGGCGTCGATGAGCGCGTCGCGCACGCCCTCATGCGGAAGCGGCAACCCGCCGCCCAGGCCGTTGTCCAGTTGCGCATCGCCGGAGAGCACCCGGTGCATGATCGCCACCATGTTGGGCTCGTTGATCGTGATGACCCGATCGACGCCCTCGCCGAGGATCGGGGAGACCTGCTCGAGGTAGGCGAGGTACCTCTGGCGGGCGTCCGCCCGGAGCCATCCGCCGCCCTGCGTGAACCACGCCGGATTCGTGAAGTGATGCAGGGTGACGATCGGCTCGATGCCGCGATCCCGGGCACCGGCGACCATCTGCCGGTAGTGCGCGATCGCGTCCGCGGAGAACTCGCCGTCGGCGGGCTCGATGCGGGCCCACTCGATGCTGAAGCGGTACGCCTGCAGGCCGGCCGAGGCGAGCAGGTCCATGTCCTCCGGCCAGCGGTGGAAGCTGTCGCAGGCTCGTCCGCTCGGTTGCAGGCGATCCGGACGGGACTGCTCGAACGACCACCAGTCGCTCGTGGTGTTGTCGCCTTCGATCTGATGGGCCGCAGTCGACGCCCCGACGACGAACCCGTCGGGAAGTCCTCGAGATCCGGTCATGCGTCGAACACCTCAACGGAACGATAGTAGGAGGAGAATCCCAGTCGATTCCAGACCGGGCCCTGCGTTGCGGCGGCGGCGATGACCGCTCCCGGGTCGGCGTCGCCGTGCCAGGCCTTCTGGGCGATCAGCGCGAGGCGCGGCAACAGGAGGGTGGCGGCGTCGTCGAAGTCGCGGACGGTCTCGCACCACAGCGCGGCCTCGATGCCCGCGACCCGCACATCCGAGGCGACGATGTCGGCCTGCGACGTCGGGTCCCAGTGCAGGACCGAGGTGGTCGGTGTCGGGTCGTAGCCGGCGTTGCCCAGCCGCGCCCAGACGTCGAACTGCTCCGGATCCCGGCTCCCATCGGTCGTGCGACGGTCCAGGTAGAGCGGGTCGCTCGACGAGACGATCGCCGGGATGCCCGCCGCCCCGATGCGGGCGGGGTCGTCGACGGAGAGCGCGAACAGTTCGGCGGCCTTCTCGAGCAGGGGGTGGTACTCCTCGGGCACCGTCTCCTTCGCCTTGTCGAGGGCGAACCGGTCGCGCTCGGCGATCCAGAGCTGCACGAGGTCATCGGGCCCCAGGCCGTCGGACCGCACGGCCTCCTGCCACCCGACCGGCGAGCGACCGAGCGACCGGATGGCGTCAGCGCTCTCACGGACGAACCGCGCGTAGACCTCGTGAGGCGCCCCGAACGCCTCGTCGCCGCCGAGGTGCAGATGCGGGCCGGCGAACCGCTCCGCGAGCACCGCGAAGCCGGCACGCACGAAGTCGGCGACTCCGGCGCCGTCCCACGCCAGGTGTCGCATGAAGGGGTGATCCCCCTCCACGACCTCGATTCCCCCTGACTCTGCGAGGGATGCCGCGACGTGACCGGGCACGTCGAGCTCGGGCACGATCGTCACGTATCTGGCCCGCGCGTAGTCCTCGAGCGCGCTCAGGTCGTCGAGCGAGTACGACGCTCCCTCGGCCGCGACCCCCGGGTATCCGGGAACCTCGAACCTCCAGGCCTGCGAGTCGGTGAGATGCAGGTGCAGCACGTTCATCTTGTGCAGCGCGAGGAGGTCGATGATGCGGGTCACCTCTTCGACGGGGAACCAGCGACGCACGACGTCGAGCGAGAGTCCGCGCCAGCCGTAGGTCGGGTGGTCGTCGAGGTCCATGCTCGGAACCGTGCCGTCCGAGGCCGCACCCGCGATGGTCAGCAGGCCGCGGAAGGCCGCCTCCTCGCTGCCCGCCCTGAGCACGAGGGCGCCATTCTCCGTGCGGATGCGGTACGCCTCCGACGCCCCCTGCCGCTCCGCGGGGCGCGGATCTGCGCCGACAGGACGCGGAACGTCGAGGTCCTCGAAGAGGAGGGTGACATCCGCATCCTCGTCCACGAGCGCGATCCCGACGCCGAAGGCCGACTCACCGACCTCGGACACCGCATCGATCGCCGGCGATCCGGCTGCGCGCACACGCAGCACGCCTGCGCGCAGTTCGCGGAGCGGTCCTCCCGCCTCGATCCGACGCGGGATGGGGATGATGTCGATGGTGGTCATGCCGTTGCCTCCGTGCGGAATGTGAGATCGAACGCTTCACGGCGCGCTCGCTGCCGGACAGGGTCGACGACGGGAGCCGCGAGCAGCAGCTTGCGGGTGTAGTCGTTCCGAGGGCTCTCCGTCACCTCGGCGGTCTCGCCGTGCTCCACGATCTCGCCCCGGTAGATCACGGCGACGCGATGGCTCATGTGCCGGACCACGGTGAGGTCGTGCGAGATGAAGAGATAGGAGACCCCGGTCGCGTCCTGGATCTCCTGGAGGAGGTCGAGCACGCGTGACTGGGTGGTGAGGTCGAGCGCCGACACCGGCTCGTCGCAGACGATGAGCTTCGGGGAGAGCGCGAGGGCGCGGGCGATCGCGATGCGCTGGCGTTGGCCGCCGGAGAACTCCCTGGGCAGCCGCGCCGTCGCCGAGGCGGGCAGCTTCACGCGATCGAGGAGCTCGACGATGCGGGCGCGAGCGGCTGCACCCGAGATCCCCTGGGCGATCAGCGGTTCGGCGAGCGTGTCGCCGATCGTGAGCGCAGGGTTGAGCGAGGTGTACGGATCCTGGAAGACCACCTGGATGTCGCGGGCGAGCGCCCGACGCCGGCGCTTGGGAGCGGACTCGATCCGGGTCCCGTCGAAGGTGATCGTCCCCGCGTCGACGGGCACCAGCCCGAGCACGGCGCGACCGATCGTCGTCTTGCCCGAGCCCGACTCGCCGACCAGACCGAGCGTCTCGCCAGGTCGGATGTCGAGGGAGACCCCCTTGAGGACCTCGTTGCGCGGAGCCCGCAGGCCCTTGCCGGGAAAGGACACTCGCAGGTCGTCGATCGACAGCAGCTGTGTGGTCATCGTGCGCCCTCCTTGATCGTCGCCTGCCAGGCCGGGCGAATGACGTCCTCGTCCGGGACCGCGGCGATGAGCTGCCGCGTGTACGGGTCCTGAGGCGAGGTCAGCACGTCCGAGACCTCGCCCTCCTCCACGATCCGGCCGCCGTTCATCACCGCGACGCGGTCGCACAGATCGGCGACGACGCCCAGGTTGTGCGTGACGATGAGCACTCCGACCCCGCGGTCGTCGCGGAGCCGGCGCAGGATGCCGAGGACCTCGGCCTGGACGGTGACGTCGAGGGCCGTCGTCGGCTCGTCCGCGATGAGAAGGTCGGGGTCCGTCGAGAGCGCGCCGGCGATCAGCACGCGCTGGGCCATGCCGCCGGATATCTCGTGCGGGTAGGAGTTGAAGACGCGTACCGGATCCGCGATCTCGACCGCGGCCAGCAGTTCGAGCACCCGCGACCTGGCCTCGGCCTTGCCGAGTCGCCTGACGACCCGGAGCGGTTCCGTGAGTTGGGATCCGATCGTGAAGGAGGGATCCAGGTTGCTCATGGGTTCCTGGGGGACGTAGCCGAGGGCGCGACGCGCGCTCCGGGCGGCGGAGGCCGGCGCATCGACGGCCTCCGCACCGTCGATGAGGATGCTTCCCGCGCTGATGTATCCGCCCGCGGGGATGATGCCGAGCGCCGAGAACGCCGTCTGGCTCTTGCCCGAACCCGACTCGCCCACGAGGCCGACGATCTGGCCGCGCGCGACATCGAGATCGACGCCGTGGACGACTTCGAGGTCGTCGCCGTCCGCCTGGCGATAGGCGACGCGCAGTCCACGGATGGAGAGCAGGTCGCCACGTCCGTCCGCTGAGACCAGCGCGCGACTGCGCCCGCGTTCCTCCACGGCGGCCTCGCGGGTGCCGCGGGAGACGGATCTCGGCTCCCCGCCGCGATCGTCGAGGGCGTCGCGCACTCCGGAGGCGAGGAGGACGAGGGCGGCGCTGGTGAGGCCGAGGGCGAGGGCGGGCCACAGGAGCAGCAGCGGCGCGCGGTTGAAGTTGGTGAACGCCTCGTTCAGCATCGCGCCCCAGGTGGGCACGTTGCCGCTGCCGATGCCGATGAACTCGAGGCCGGCCTGCAGGCCGATGGCGATGCCGGCGACGAGGGCGACCTGGATGATGACCGGCGCGCGCACGACGGTGAGGACGTGTCGGCCGACGATCCGGGCGTCCGAGAGCCCGGACACCCGCGCGGCGTCGACGTAGAGCTCGTTGCGCACGGCCGCGACCGCGCCGCGCACGAGACGGAAGAACGACGGCGCGACCAGGAAGCCGAGGACGATCATCAGCACCCAGACCGTCGGGCCGAGGACGGCGCGAGAGGCGAGGAGGATGATCATGGCCGGCAGCGACATGACGAGGTTGGTCACCCAGTTCGACGCGGAATCGAACCAGCCGCCGTAGTACCCGGCCAGCAGGCCGGCGGGAAGCCCGACGAGCAGGGCGACGACGAGCGCGATGACCGCGCCGCCCATCGTGTTCTGTGCCCCGTACAACAGGCGGGAGAGCACGTCGCGGCCCGCCGAGTCGAACCCGAGGAGGTGTCCGGCCTCCGGTCCACCGTAGGCGCTCTTCGGGACGGCGAAGTTCGCATCGTACGGCGCGAGGATCGGGGCGAAGATCGCGGCGAGGACGATGAGGAGGAGCACCACGGCCGCGGCGACCGCGAGCGGGCGGGAGCGCAGCGCGCGCCAGACCCCCTGGGGGCGGATCTCGCGCAGTGCGGTGGTGTCCGTGGTCGTCGAGATCGCATCGGTGGTCACGAGACCCTCGCCTTCGGACGCAGCCAGCCGATGCCGAGATCGACGAGCAGGTTGACGATGACGACTCCGATGGCGGAGAACATCACCAGACCCATGATGATCGGGATGTCCCCGCGGGTCGTGTACTGGATGGCCATGCTTCCGATCCCCGGCAGGCCGAAGATCTGCTCCACGATGACGGCGCCGCCCAGGAGGCCGACGAACTGCATGCCGAGCACGGTCAGCGCGGGCGCCGATGCGTTGCGCAGGACATGGCGGAAGAGGATGCGCCGGGCCGGAAGCCCGCGCGTCTGGAGCGTTCGCACGTAGTCGGATCGGATCTCCTCGATCACCGATGACCGCACCTGCTGGGCGATGCCCGCGATCGCCGAGATCGACAGGGCGATCACGGGGAGGGTGATGGTGGAGAGCCAGCCGGGCAGGGACTGGGTGATCGGGATGTACCCGATCGCCGGGAACCATCGCAGCTGCACGGCGAAGACGATGACGATGACGATCGTCACGAGGAACCCGGGCAACGCGTATCCGGCGACGCTGAAGATCTGGACGAACCGATCGACGCGTCCTCGGCGGACGCCCGCCCAGACGCCCAGCACGTATCCGATGACCGCCGTGACGAGCGTGACCCCGATGACGAGGCTGAGCGTCACCGGCAGTCGATTGCCGATGGCCACGGTGACCTGTTCGCTGGAGAACCAGGATCGACCGAGATCGCCCTGGACGGCGTGCGAGAGCCAGTCGAAGAACTGCACCAGGATCGGGCGGTCCGCGCCGAGTTCGGCGTTCTTGGCGTCGATCGCGGCCTGCGAGGCGTTGAGGCCGAGCAATTGGCGGCCGATGTCCTGATTCGGTATCGACAGGAGGATGAACGTGAGCAGCGCGGTCACGAAGAGGAGCACGACGCTGGCGCCCAGTCTTCGGGCGATGAATCCGACCATGGAGGTTCTCCGGGGATGGGATGCGGGGCCGACGACGGCCGGCCCCGCATCAAGGGCTAATCGGTGAGCGAGTAGTTGTAGATCGACGGGACGGCCATGCCGGACTGCGGCAGCGCCTCGATCCCCGGGACGGTGACGAGCTTGTAGGTCATCCGGTAGAAGGGGAGGAACCACGCGTCTTCGACGATGTGCCGGTTCATCTGCGCGTACAGGTCCGCCGACTCCGCGGCGGGCAGGGTGCGAGCCTCGTCGGCGAGCGACTGCACCGTGTCATCGGTGGTGCCGAAGAAGTTGAACGTGCCCGGAGCGATCAGGCTCGAGTACACGATCCAGTCGTCGGAGGACTGCCCCATGTTCATGACCATGGCGGAGAACTCCCGGTCGACGAAGATCTGCTGCAGCGCGGTCGCGGTGTCGACGTCGGCCCAGGTGAGCGTGACGCCGACGGCCGCGAGATCGGTCTGCAGTGCCGTCGCGATGTTGTCGGTGACGATCGTGGTGACGCGAGGAAGCACGAGCTCGAAGCCGTCGGCGTAGCCCGCCTCGGCGAGCATCTCCTCCGCCTTCTTCGGGTCGTAGTCGTAGTAGTCGTCCAACGCCTCGTCGTACCCCTGCGTGTCGACGCCCCAGACCTGACTCGTGATCTCGCCACGGCCGTCGCGGACCACCTGCAGCAGCGTGTCGCGATCGAGCGCGTAGTTGAGCGCCTGCCTCACCTTCGGTTCCGCGAGGGCCGGCGTCACCACGCCGTCGCGGTCGAAGAGGAGCACGCCCTGGAAGTCGAACAGCAAGTCCTGCAGTGCGAGGTTGGCGTCCTGCTCGGCCGCCAGCTGCTGGTCCGCGACCTGGAGCAGCGCGGAGTCGAGCTGGCCGGTCTTCAGCCCGTTCACCATGGCGTTCTCGTTGTCGAACACCGAGAGCGTGAGGGTCGAGAAGTCCGGCTCCTCGCCCCAGTAGTCCTCCCTGCGGTCGTACGACCACGTGGTGCCGATGGCCGTCTCGTCGCCGTTCAGCACATACGGCCCCGTGCCGTCGGGGGTCGTGACGAGCGCGTCGTCGACGTCGAACTTCGACGGATTCGCCATGAGCCCGGCCGAGTCGGAGAGCGCGAAGATCAGGCCGGGATCGGGCTGAGGCAGGGTCAGGGTGACGTGGTGGTCGTCGACGACCGCGACCTCGACGCCGGCGAGGTAGGCCGCGTTCGGCCCGCCGCCGTCGCGGAAACGATCGAGGTTCGCCTTCGCCGCCGCGGCATCGAAGACCGTGCCGTCGTCGAAGGTCACGTCGTCGCGCAGCGTGAGGCTGAGCACCGTCTGCGCGTCGTCGTAGGACCACTCGCTGGCGAGCATCGGCTCGTAGGCGCCATCGGGAGCCCGGTGGATCAGGGTGTCGTACACCGCCTGGAAGAACGGCAGCCCGCTGCCGATCGCGTCGATCGGATCGAGGCTCGTCGGAACGGTCATCGTTCCGAGACGAAGGGTGTCGTCGTGGGCGGTGGGCTGTGCGGTGCCGGCGCAGCCGGACAGGACGAGCAACGACGCCAATGCAGCGCCGATGCCGCCGAGAGTTCTCTTCTTCATGTACAGACTCCGTTGTGTGCTGTGATTGCGAACGTTCCGGACGTGGAGCGCGGGGACAGTATTACACATTTTCTACCACGTGGTAGGTTTCTGATTCAGCACCGAGGAAGGGCGCAAATGAGCGAGACGACGACGGTCCGACGCGGCACGAAGGGGGAGCGAACGCGTGAGCGCATCCTCCAGGCCGCACTCGAACTGTTCAGCGAACAGGGATTCACGGCGACGTCCGTCCGCGACATCGCCGCCAAGGCCGGGATGACCCACGCGGGGCTGCTGCATCACTTCCCCAGCAAGGAAGGACTGCTCGTCCAGATCCTCGAGTACAGCGAGCAGCAGGACGAGATGAACGCCCGTCGCTTCTCCGAATACGGGATCGATCGGCTCTTCGCGTGGATCGTCGACGTCGTCGAGGTGAACGTGTCGCGCCCCGACCGGGTGACCCTCTACGTTCGCCTCTCGGCCGAGGCCACCGACCCGGCGCATCCGGCACGCGCGTACTTCACCCGCCGCTACACCCGCATCATCGCCGCGCTCGACGGCGCCTTCGCCGAGCACTTCGCGGTCTCGCCGCCGCGCTACGAGCTCACCGCCCGAGAGGCGGCGGTCAGCATCGTCGCACTCATGGACGGGCTGCAGCTCCAGTGGCTCCTGCTCCCCGGCACCGTCGACATGCCCGCGTTGGTGCGCACCCATCTCGACTCCCTCGGCATCAACGTCCCGAACACCCCCTGAACGAAGGCGATCTCCCGTGAACGAACTCAAGCTCGACGACAAGGCGCGACTCGTCGCCGGCGCATCGACCTGGAAGACGGTCGACGGCGGCCCAGGACTGCCGCCGCTCCTCCTCGCCGACGGCCCCCACGGCCTTCGCAGCCAGGGCGCGAGCGGCGACGCCCTCGGCATCGGCGACAGCGTGCCCGCGGTGTGCTTCCCGCCCGCCGTCGCACTCGGTTCCACCTGGAACGTGGAGCTCGTCGAGCGTGTCGGGCAGGCCCTCGGCGATGAGGCGCAGCGCCTCGAGGTCAACGTGCTGCTGGGGCCCGGCATGAACATCAAGCGTTCGCCGCTGGGCGGCCGGAACTTCGAGTACCTCTCGGAGGATCCACGGCTCACCGGGGCACTGGCCTCGGCCCTCGTGCGCGGCATCCAGTCGCGCGGCGTCGCCGCGACACCCAAGCACTTCGCGGTGAACAACCAGGAGACCGACCGCATGCGGGTCGACGCGATCGTCGGCGAACGCGCGCTCCGGGAGATCTACCTCGCCGGGTTCGAGCAGGTCGTCCGAGAGGCCCGCCCCTGGGCCATGATGTCCGCGTACAACCGGATCAACGGGACGTTCGCGAGCGAGAGCCGATGGCTCCTCGAAGACGTCCTGCGCGGTGAATGGGGCTTCGACGGACTGGTCATGTCCGACTGGGGCGCCGTGGACGATCCGGTGGCGGCCGTGGCGGCCGGCCTCGACCTCGAGATGCCGCCGAGCGGCCGGCACCGGCTCATCGTCGACGCGGTCACGACCGGCCTTCTCGACGAGGCGCACCTCGACCGGGCGATCGAACGGCTGGAGGCGCTCGCCTCGCGGACCGCGGTCCGGTCGGGCGCCGGAGACATCCCGGCCGCCGAGGCCGTGGCGGCCGAAGCGGCGAGGGAGGCGATCACCCTGCTGGAGAACGACGGGATCCTCCCCCTCTCCGTCGGCCCGACGACGCGCCTGCTCGTCGTCGGCGAGTTCGCCCGCAGCCCGCGGTTCCAGGGCGGCGGATCGTCTCGGGTGCGACCGACGCGGGTCCTCGCCGCGCTCGATGCGCTCCGCGAGGGTTCCGGGGCAGACGTGCGGTTCGCCGCCGGGTTCACGCTCGGCGCCGGGGAAGACCCTGCCCTCGCCGATGCGGCGGTCGATGCCGCCGCCGACGCGGATGTCGTCATCGCCTTCCTCGGGCTCCCCGACCACGCCGAGTCCGAGGGCTTCGATCGCACCGACATCCTGCTTCCGAGCGACCAGCTCGCCCTGCTGGAGCAACTCAAGGAACTCGGGAAGCCGACCGTGGTGGTCCTCTCGAACGGCTCCGTCGTCGACATCGCCGGGTGGCGCGACGGCGTCGCCGCGATCATCGAGGGCTGGCTGCTCGGCCAGGAGGGTGGCGGCGCCATCGCCGACGTGCTCCTCGGGCGGGTGAACCCGAGCGGACGTCTCGCCGAGAGCATTCCGTTGCGCGTCGAGGACAACCCCAGCCATCTCACCTTCCCCGGCCAGGACTCCCAGGTCGTCTACGGCGACGACATCCATGTCGGATACCGTTCCTACGACACCCTGGGAACGCCGGTCGCCTACCCGTTCGGCCACGGCCGGTCCTACACGGAGTTCGCCTACGAGGAACTCTCCGTCACGCATCACGGCGGCAACCGGTGGAGCGTGGAGGTCGCGGTCCGCAACGTCGGTGCGCGTGCCGGCGCCGAGGTCGTGCAGTTGTACATCGCCTCCGGTTTCGGCGAGGTCCGTCGACCCGCGCACGAGCTGCGCGGCTTCGCCAAGGTGCATCTCGCCCCCGGCGAGCGGCAGACGGTCCGACTCGAGATCGGCCCCCGAGACCTCTCCTTCTGGAATGCGCGGGCCGGTCGCTGGCAGGTCGAACAGGGCGAGCATCGGATCGAGATCGGCGCATCATCCCGAGACATCCGACTGCGCGCGACGATCACGAGCGAGGGCGATGGGATCGTCGACCCGCTCCGTGAGGACTCCACGCTCGCCGAATGGGCGCTCAACCCGGTCAGCGCCCAAGCTCTGGAGGCGATGAAGGCCGGCCTTCCGGCCGGACTCGCCGAGAAGGCGCCAGAGCTCGTCGCCATGGTCCGGGCCACCCCGGTCATGAAGCTCACGACCTGGAAGCTGGGCCTCACCGAGGAGATCGTGCACGGCGTGATCGCGCAGGCGAACGCGACGCTCGGCGCCGAGAGCTCGTGAGCATGCCGGTGACCGGGCACGACCTGGACGAATTCGTGATCGGCGCCGCCGCGTGCGAGGACGGCTCGGTCGGACGCGTCGTGCATCGTCTTCCCGCCTGGGCGCGCGCGCAGGTCGAGGATCCGCTCTTCAGCTACGCCGAAGCGTGTCCGGGCGGCGTGTCGCTGCGATTCGAGAACTCCGCGCCGCATGCGGCGTTGACGCTCGCCGCGAGCACCGTCGCCGCCCGTGGAGTTGACCCGGCGGCGATCACGCTCATCGTCCGTCAGGCCGGCCGGGAGCGGTCCGTGCCGATCACGAGTCCGACGGTCGCCTTCCTCGGGCCGGACAACGAGATCGTCGAGGTCAGGCGCAGCGGGCCCGAGACCGTCCTGCTGCCGACCCACGAGGGGTCTCCGGTGGAGGTCTTCCTGCCGCACAACGCCCGCATCGAGCTCGTCTCCCTGGCGAGTCAGGGTCGCCTCGTGGCGAGCCCGCCCACCGGCACACGCTGGACCCACTACGGCAGTTCCATCAGCCAGGGCATGGACGCGGTGTCGACGACGCGAACGTGGCCCGTCGCCGCGGCCGGTCGCCTCGGCTGGCAGTTGCGCAACCTCTCGTTCGCGGGCAATGCGCAGCTCGACGGCTTCGTTGCGCGGGTCATCCGCGATACGCCGGCCGACCTCATCACGCTCAAGGTGGGAATCAACCTCGTCAACGCCGACAGCATGCGCGAGCGCGCGTACCGCCCGGCACTGCACGCCTTCCTCGACACCATCAGGGAGGGCCGGCCCGAGACGCCGATCGTGCTCATCTCAGCGGTGTCCTGCCCGATTCACGAGTCCGCCCCGGGCCCGGTCGTCACCGGCGACGACGGCCTCGCGCGCGTCGCAGCCCGCTCGGTGGAAGACGACCGGGGCGCCCTGACCCTGTCGAGAACACGCGACATCATGGCCGAGGTCGTGCAGGTGCGAGCCGACGAGCATCTCGTGCTCCTCGACGGACGCGACCTGTTCGGAACGGCGGACACGCATCTGCTGTACGACGGGCTCCACCCCGAGCAGCGTGGTCTCGACCTGATCGCACGGCGCTTCGTCGAGTACGTCGAAACGTCGGTTCCCACGCTCGTTCCGAGCTGATCGGCGGTCGCCTCGCCTCAGTAGACGGCGACGCGGTCCTCGCGCTCGTCGAGCACCCACAGGTGCGACGCGACCGCGCGGAACAGCCGGTGCGGCGCGGCCCCGGTCACGCTCCCCTCGGCCCAGGGTCGCAGGCCGGATGCCTCGCACCGGGCGTTGAACACGGCGAGGCCGTCTTCGACCCCGTCGACCGGGACCTGCTCGGCGAGCGCCTCGGCGTACACGGCGGTCGCCTCGCCGACGGGAGTCGTGGAGTCGAACACGGTGAGCGCGATCTCGGCGCGTTCGGCGATGTTCTGCGAGTGCCGGCGCGCGAGCCGCGACACCCAGACGAACTCGCGCAGGTCGCGCACCGCGAACCAGACGGGCGTCGCCCATGGCCGCCCGTCGCGGTCGGCGGTGGCGAGGGTCAGGTAGGCGTTCGCGTCGAGGATCCGGCCGGCGGATGCCGCGACGGGCGACGAGGATGCTTCGGTGACCATACTCATGGCTATCAGACCCCGTCGCGCGCGGTGAGGTGCCGACTCGCGTGGCGCGCGAGCCCGTCGACCGGCCCGCTCGCGGGTCGGCGCGCCATTCCGGAAGCCGTCGCCCGGCGCTAGGGTGAGCCGCATGTCGGACGCCGCGTCGGCCGGACCCCGCTCCTCCACCGCTGATCCGCCGGGCACGACGAGGCCCGGCGGCCCGGGCCCCGGCGCCCGTGAAGCTGCGCACGGGGATGCGCGCGCACCGCTCGAACCGCTCGCTCCGTTCGCGCGCGGGCCCGTGTTCGGCGCGATGGCGGCGCTCGCGGTGCTGCTCGCGGCGACGGGCAACTGGTACGGGTTCCACCGCGACGAGCTGTACTTCCGCATGCTCGATCCGGCGTGGGGCTATGTCGACCAGCCACCCCTCACGCCCCTGATCGCCCGGGCGATCACGAGCGTCGTCGACGAGCCGTGGGCGCTTCGCATCCCCGCGATCCTGGCCGCGGTCGCGACGGTCCTCGTGCTCGCGCTCATCACGCGCGAGGCCGGCGGCGGTCGGCGCGCGCAGGCGGTCGCGGCGTGGGCCGCGGCATCCGCCTCGTTCCCGATGGTGTTCGGACATGTGCTGCTGACGGCCTCGATCGATCTCGTGGTGTGGCCGCTCGTCGCGCTGTTCACGATGCGCGCGCTGCTGCGCGGCGGCGGCCGGTGGTGGCTCGCCGTGGGCCTCGTCACCGGGCTCGCGACGTACAACAAGCTGCTCGTCGTGCTGCTCGTCGCCGGCATCGGCGTCGGGCTGCTCGTGCTCGGACCGTGGCGGGCGCTGCGATCGCCATGGCTCTGGGCCGGGGTCGGTGTCGCGGTCGTCGTCGCGCTGCCGAACCTCGCGTACCAGGTCGCGAACGACCTCCCGCAACTGCGGATGGGCGCGGCCCTGGCCGAGGACTCCGACGGCGAGGCGCGCCTGTTGACGCTGCCGTTCCTCTTCCTGCTGGCCGGTCCGCCGCTCGTGCCGATCTGGATCGCCGGGCTCGTCGCGCTCCTCCGCCGCACGGCGTGGCGGACGATCCGCCTGTTCGCGGTGGCCTTCGCCGTGGTGGTGCTCGCGACGATCGCGGGCGGCGCGCAGCCCTACTACCCGGTCGGCATCGTCGAGGTGCTGCTCGCGCTCGGCGCCGTGCCGGTCGCCGAGTGGATGCGCACCCCGGGCCGCCGCGCCCTCGTCTGGACGGGCATCGCCGTCAACGCCGTGGTCTCGGCGCTCATCGCGCTGCCGCTGCTGCCGCTCGGCCTCGTCGGAGCGAGCCCGTTCGCCGCGATGAACCAGACCGTCGGCGACTCGATCGGCTGGCCCGCGTACGTCGAGCAGGTCGCCGAGGTCGTGCACGGGGCGGATGCCGCAGCCGACCCGGTCGTCGTCACCTCGAACTACGGCGAGGCCGGCGCGATCGCCCGCTACGGCGACGAGTTCGGACTCGACCCCGACGCCGTCTACAGCGGACACAACGGGCTCTGGTTCCAGGCGAGGCCACCGGATGCCGCGACCGACGTCGTCTTCGTCGGCGGCATGTCGCCTCGTCTCACCGCCGTGTTCGACTCGTGCACGATCGAGGGCCGCCTCGACAACGGCGTCGACGTCGACAACGAGGAGCAGGGCCTGCCCATCACGCTGTGCCGCGGCCGATCCCTCGGTTGGGACGAGCTCTGGCCGCGCCTGGCGCACCTGAGCTGAGGCGCCAGGACCCCGGCTCGCGCGGGCGGGCGCCGAGGCGGGTCGACGCGAACGTCACGGGCGACGCCGCGTCGTGGCATCCGCTCGGGGCTTCGCCCCTAGGCTGCAGCGCAGGAGGTGCGCGATGACCAAGCGGATGCCGAAGAAGCTGTACGAGCGGGAACTGCGCCGGCTGCAGGCCGAACTCGTGGACATGCAGGCCTGGGTGCAGGAGTCGGGCGCCCGCCTCGTCGTGATCTTCGAGGGGCGCGATGCGGCGGGCAAGGGCTCCACGATCAAGCGCGTCTCGGAGTACCTCAACCCGCGCGTCACGCGCATCGTCGCGCTGCCGATGCCGAGCGTGCGCGACAAGACGCGCTGGTACTTCCAGCGCTACGTGCCGCACCTGCCCGCGGCCGGCGAGATCGTGCTCATGGACCGCTCCTGGTACAACCGGGCCGGCGTCGAGCGCGTCATGGGCTACTGCACGAACGAGGAGTACCACCGGTTCCTGCACCAGGCGCCGATCTTCGAGCGGATGCTCGTCGAAGACGGCATCATCCTGCTGAAGTACTGGTTCAGCGTGTCCGACGTCGTGCAGGAGGAGCGGTTCCGCTCCCGCCTCGAGGACCCGATGCGGCGCTGGAAGCTCAGCCCCAACGACGTGCTCTCGATCACGAAGTGGGAGGACTACTCGCGCGCGAAAGACGCGATGTTCGCGAACACCGACATCTCCGAGGCGCCCTGGTATGAGATCGAGAGCGACGACAAGCGGCGCTCGCGCATCAACATGATCGCCCACCTGCTCTCGAAGATCCCGTACACGAAGGTCGAGCGCGAGCCCATAGAGATCCCGCCGCGCCCCGACACCGGCGGCTACGAGCGGCCGCCCCGCGAGTGGGCGAACCTCGTGCCCGACCACGCGGGCGAGGTCATCGCGAAGGCCGACGTGGAGGGCTGAGCCGGCCACGCCGAACGGGCCCACGTGTCAACGATGGCCGCTCGACTGAGGTAGTGTCGTTCGAGCACGCGGAAACGCGCGCGATGCGGATGTGGCGCAGTGGTAGCGCATCACCTTGCCAAGGTGAGGGTCGCGAGTTCGAATCTCGTCATCCGCTCTCTTTCAGTTCATGACGCCGTTCAGCTCACGGCCGGCGCAGGCACGATCTCGTCGGCGTGCACGGCCACCCACTCGACGAGCGGCAGCATGCGCTCCATGAGTTCGCGGCCGAGGTCGGTGAGGGCGTACTCGACGCGCGGCGGCACCTCGGGGTACGACGTGCGCACGACCAGGCCGTCGGCCTCGAGCGTGCGCAGCGTCGAGGCGAGCATCTTCTCGCTGATGCCCTGCACCTCGCGTCGAAGCTCGCCCCAGCGGCGCGTGCCGTCGGTGAGCGCGAGCAGCACGAGCACGCCCCACTTGCTCATGATGTGATCGAGCACCACTCTTGTTGGACACCCCTCGGTGAAGACCTCGCCCGAAGTCGCCCGGATCTGCGCAAGACTTACCACCATGCGGGTAGCTTACCTGAAAGTGGGTACCCTCCCGCGGGAATGCGCGGCATGCTGCGCTCCGTTGACCATGGCGTACCGCGCATCCGCCGCGCGGACGATCGGAAGGATCCACCACTCATGACCATCCTCGTCACGGCCGCCTCCGGCCACCTCGGCCGTCTCGTCATCGACGCCCTCCTCGAGCGCGGCGCCGAGCCGTCGAGCATCGTCGCCGGAGCCCGCGACACCGCCAGGCTCGTGGATGCCGCAGCACGAGGCATCCGCACCGTCGAGCTCGACTACGCGAAGCCCGACACCATCGCGGCCGCGCTCGAGGGCGTCGACACCGTGCTGCTCATCTCGGGATCCGAGGTCGGACAGCGCGTGCCGCAGCACCGCAACGTCATCGAGGCCGCCAAGGCCGCCGGCGTCGCGAAGCTCGTCTACACGAGCGCCCCGAACGCCACGACCGCCGACTACCCGCTCGCCCCCGAGCACGCGGCGACCGAGGCGGTCATCGCCGAGACCGGCGTTCCCGCGGTGATCCTGCGCAACAACTGGTACATCGAGAACTACGCGGCGGATGTCGCGCGCGCTGCCGAGACCGGCGTCATCGCCTCCTCGACCGGAGCGGGCCGCATCTTCGGTGCCACGCGCGCCGACCTCGCGGATGCCGCGGCCGTCGTGCTGCTCGAGGACGGACATCTCGGCGAGGTGTACGAACTCTCGGGCGACGAGGCGTTCACGTACGCCGACATCGCCGCCGCGGCATCCGAGGTGCTCGGACGCGAGGTCGCCTACACGCCGCTGACCGCCGAGCAGCGGGCCGCCGCGCTGGAGGCCGCCGGGCTCGATGCCGGCACCGTCGGATTCGTCACCGCGCTCGACGCCAGCATCGCCGCGGGCGTGCTCGAGGTGCCGTCCGGCGGCATCTCGCGCCTCACCGGCCGGCCGACGACCTCGCTCGTCGACGGACTGCGCGCGGCGCGCTGATCGCGCGGCCCCCGTCGCGCTGGGACTCTGCATGCTCGACCTCTGCGCGCTCGAGCTCGACGCGCGGGCCTCTGCCGGTGCGTTCTGCAGGAGAATTGGCCTCATCTCCCCTGTCAGCCGGGGATGAGACCGTATTCTCCTGCAGAACGGACACATCGGGCACGAGTCACGAACGCGTCGGGAACGACGCGCGGATGGGTGACGGGCCGAACGCGGGTAGCGTGTTCGCATGCTCCTCACCCGCGTCCGCGTCTATCCCGTGAAGTCGCTCGGCGGCCTCGACGTGCGCTCGGCGCGCGTCGAGCCGTGGGGCCTCGCCGCCGACCGCCGCTGGGCCGTCGTCGACGAGAACGGCCGCACGGTCACCGCGCGCGAGCGCAACCTGATGCTCGGCCTGCGGGCCGAGCCGCTCGCCGACGGCGGGGTGCTGCTCGGCAGCGAGGCATCCGACCCGCTTCGAGTGGACGTGCCGACGGAGGCCGCACCCGTCGCGGTCGGCGTCTCGCGCCAGGGCACGGCTCTGCCGGCCGGCGGCGAGGCCGACGACTGGCTGAGCGCACGCATCGGGCAGCCCGTTCGGCTCGTGTGGCAGCCCGACCCGACCGTGCGCCCAGTCAGCGACGAGCACGGCGGACTCGACGGCGACCGCATGTCGCTCGCCGACGCCGGCCCGCTGCTGCTCACGACCGAGGCCTCGCTCGCGGCCCTGAACGCCTGGACCGACGAGGGCGCACCCGTGCTGGACATGCTGCGGTTCCGGCCGAACCTCGTGGTCGACGGCGACGAGCCGTTCGCCGAAGACGAGTGGGGATTCGTGACGCTCGGCGGCGTGCGCTTCCGCGTGGCCGGCGGCTGCGACCGCTGCATGATGACCGGCATCGACCCGTTCACGCTGCAGCGCGGCCTCGAGCCGATCCGCACGCTCTCGAAGCACCGCCGCCGCGACGGCAAGACCTGGTTCGGCGTGCTGCTCGTGCCGCAGGGCGAGGGCGAGATCGCCGTCGGCGACGAGGTCGTGGTCGGCTGAGGATCGTGGTGCCGCTCGCGCCTCAGCGGGTGCCGAGCAACTGCGCGTGGTTCTTCGCGTAGACCGGCTCGCCGAACACGCGCCAGATCACGCGCACGGGTACCGGGAGGTGCTCGCGCATCCACTCGTCGCCCGCGTCACCGGTCGGCGGAAGTGATGCGGCGGCCATGGCGACTCCGATCGACGTTGTGCGGGCGATCGGAGGGTACCCCCGGCGCGCATTGCGCGACAAGGGGACGGCCGCGGCCGGGATGCCGGTCCGTGAAGCGGTGTCGAAGTACCGAAGTACCGGGCCTCGCGGCCCATGTCCTCCCGCGGCTCCGCGGCAGGCCCTCGCCGCCGAGGTCGCACCGTCGTGCGTCGGTCGCACGAGGCGCGAGTACGACCGTCAGGCGGCGCCGAGTGCGGCGCGCGCCGCCGCGTACTTCTCGGCGAGGCGGGCCTGCGTCTCGTGGTCGAGCTTGCGCATGCGCCACGGCGCGGTGTTGTCGGCGATGTCGGCGAGCTTCACGCTGCGCGCGACGGCGTGCGACCGGATGCGCGCGTAGTACTCGGCATCGGAGACCCCCGGCGTGCGCGTGAGCACGAGCACGGCCTCGATGACCTCGGGGGCGACGCCGGCCTCGCGGAGCGTCTCGGCGGTGAGCGCGGTGTCTTCCAGCACGTCGTGCAACCAGGCCACGGCGACCTCGATCGGCTGCGAGGCGGGCTCGAACGCCTCGGCGACGCGGCCCGGGTGATCGATGTACGGAGCGCCGAGCTTGTCGGTCTGGTCGCGGTGGGCGACGAAGGCGATGCCCTGCGCAAGCCCGATCTGCAGGGTGCCGGCGGGCGCGGCGGGCGCGCCGGCGACCGCCGCAGCGGGCGTCGGAGACGGCGCGACCGGCATCGATGCGGGCGCGGATGCCGCGGGCGCGACCGGGCGGGCGACCGGGGCCGCGGCCGGAGCGACCGGCTGCACGGCGGGCGCCGGCGAGACGGGCGCAGGTGCAGCGGCGGAGGCGGGCGAGGCGGGAGGCGCGGGAGGCGCCGCCACGAGCGGCGTGACGGGCCCGGTCGAGTTCGCCGGAACGGCGCGGGCGGGCGTCGGGGCGGGCGCGGACCCGGCCACCACCGCCTCGAACTGCTCGAAGGTCCAGTCGGCGTCGGATTCCATCGTCATCTTCACATCCTCCCCGATGTGCGTCGGTTGACCGGCATCGGCCGGCTCAGGGGCTTCGTCAGTCTCGTCGGATTCGGCGGCGGCACCGGTGTCGGCGGCTTCGGCGTCGGCGGCATCGGCCGCATGCGCCTGGACCGGCGCGCTCGGCGGACTCGCCTCGACCCGCTCGGCCTGCTCGACCTGCTCGACCCGACCAGTGGCCGTTGCGGCCGTCGTCGGCAGCGGCTCGACGGGACCGGTCGCCCGGGCCGGCCGCATCGGATCGAGCAATTCGGTCCACGCCGGGTCGTCGAGCGGATCGAGTCCGGCGACCGGCCTGGCGAACCCGAGCTCGTCCTCGAGCTCGAGCATCTCGTCGAGGTCGAGTTCGTGCATCGACCTGATCTCGCTCATGCGCCGCACGGAGACGTAGCGCTCGGAGACCTCGGTCATGCGCGCGCCGTCATCGGTCGAGAAGTAGCGCGAACCGTCATCGCCGAGGACCTCGACGATGGTCTCCTCGTATTCGCCGCCCGGCTCCAGCGAGCACACGTGGTATCGGAACGGACCGCCCTCGACCGCACGCCGATGCGTCGCCGACGAGGCGCGCGCGGCTGCGCGACGACCGGGGGTCGGGTCGTCAACGGATGTGCTCACTCGGGCTCCTGGCCGTGGGGGATCGGTTGGGGCGGCGCCGAAGCGCTGTCCCGATCCTACGAGAGCACCGCCGCGTGCGGGGGATCCCCCGCGGATTCCGACACGAACGACGAACCTGCACAGGCGGTTTCCACGCCGAAGCGATCAGCCCAGAGCAGATCAGCCCCGGGCAGCACTGCCGTGGGCGGAAACGCTGGCCCGCGGCATCCGCTCGGCCGCACGCTGGGGTCATGAGCGAAGAATCCCCGGCCCCGCTGCATCCGATCGATGCCGACCTCTCGACCCTGCTGTTCCGGCAGCGCGTCGTGGTGCTCGGCACCGAACTCGACCAGAACCTCGGCAACCGCCTGACGAGCCAGCTGCTGCTGCTCTCGGCCGAGGACCCGGAGCGCGACATCGCGTTCTGGATCAACTCCCCCGGCGGATCCGTGACCGCGATGCTCGCGATCATGGACGTCATGAAGGCGATCCCGAACGACGTCGCCACCGTCGCGATCGGCATGGCGGCCAGCGCGGGCCAGTTCCTGCTCTCGGCCGGCACGCCGGGCAAGCGGGTCGCGCTGCCGCATGCGCGCATCCTCATGCACCAGGGTTCGGCGGGCATCGGCGGCACCGCGGTCGACGTCGAGCTGCAGGCCGACGACCTGCGCGAGACGCGCGACACGATGCTGCGCCTGCTCGCCGAGCACACCGGGCAGCCGCTCGAGCGCATCACCGAGGACTCGCTGCGCGACCGCTGGGTGAGTGCCGAGGAGGCCGTCGCCTACGGCTTCATCGACCGGATCGTGCACGACGCGATCGACATCTACCCCGGCGCCCGCGGGCGCATGCTCGGGCCGGGGTTCCGGTCGGATGCCGCAGGCCACCCGCTCGCGGACGCCGCCGCCGCGGCTCGACAGGGGGTGCTCGCATGAGCAGCTATCCGATCCCGTACGTGGTGGAGCGGCACGGCAACGTGGAACGCACCCTCGACGTGTACAGCCGCCTGCTCGGCGAGCGCATCATCACGCTCGGCACCGAGATCGACGACGGCGTCGCGAACGTGCTCATCGCGCAGCTGCTGCACCTCGAGGCCGACAGCCAGGAGGCGCCCGTGCACCTCTACCTCAACTCGCCCGGCGGATCCCCGCATGCGGCACTCGCGGTGTACGACACGATGCAGCACATCCGGCCGCCGGTCGCGACGACCTGCGTCGGCCAGGCCGGCGGCCCCGCGGCCGTGCTGCTCGCGGGCGGGGCGCCGGGCATGCGCGGCATCCTCCGGCACGGACGCGCGGTGCTGCACCAGCCGTCCACGCAGGGTCGGGGCTCGATCCCCGACCTGATCATCCACGCCGACGAGGTGCTGCGCGTGCGCGGCGAACTCGAGGCGGTGCTCGCGCACGACACCGGGCGTTCGCGAGAGCAGGTGCGGCAGGACACCGATCGCGAGCTCATCCTCGATGCGGCGGGGGCGGTCGAGTACGGACTCGTCGACCGCGTGGTGGCGCTGCAGCGCACGGCTGCGCCGGCGCTCGGATAGCCCTTATGGGCCCACTCGACCGGCGGTGGCCCTGGAGACAGGAGGGTCCGTGTCGAAACGCGGTGCCGAAGTACCGCCGGTTTCGAGGACACTCCCGCTACGCGGCGAGGGCGATGCCCCGCACTGCGCCGGCGACGGGGGCGGATGTCTCGTGCGGCGCGGATCCCGGCAGCGCGGCGCCGCGCGCGGTCAGGTCGAGCACGACGAGCGGGCGCGGGGCGATGCGCCGGTCGGCGCCCCGCGCGGCGCGTGCCGCGTCGCCCGTGAGCTCGGCTGCGACGCCGGCCGCCACGTCGACGAGCGTGAGGCCGAGCGCCTCCGCCACGGCGGCGAGGATCTCGCTCGAGGGCTCCTTGCGTCCGCGCTCGATCTCGGAGAGGTACTGGGTCGACACGTCGGCCTCGCTCGCGACGTCGGCGAGGATGCGCTCCTGCGCGAGCCGCTCGCGCCGCAGGAACGCACCGAGCGCCTCGCGCCAGAGCGGCGTGCGCTCACGAACGGGCTCGCGCTGCGGCATCCGCTCGCTTCGGGGCATCCGCTCGGGGACTCGCAGCCCCGTGGGGTGCAGTTCGGTGAGGTGCGGGCCGATCGCGTCCATGCCGCGAGGCTACCCAGCCGGCGGGCGGATGTCTCGCGCATCCGCTCAGAGCAGAATCGCCCGCCGGTCGAGAACCGCTAGGCTCGCGGGCAGTGACACGGGGTGCCGCGATCCGCGCGGCTGAGATCACACCCGTCGAACCTGATCTAGTTCGGACTAGCGAAGGGATGTCGCGATGAGCGATCGCGCGTACGTCGACCCTGCCCACCCGCCGGCCATGCTCGGCACCGATGCGAGGGGGCCCGCAGCGAAGGAGCCCAGCCGCGACGATCCGCCCGGCCGCGCCCGCCGCGCCGTCGCCGCGGCCTCGATCGGCACGGCGCTGGAGTGGTACGACTTCTTCCTCTACGGCACGGCGGCGGCGCTCGTGTTCCCGGCCCTGTTCTTCCCCGGCGAGGATCCGTTGACCGGCGTGCTGCTCTCGTTCGCGGTCTACGCGACCGGGTTCCTCGCGCGTCCGCTCGGCGGGCTCGCCGCCGGCTACCTCGGCGACCGCTTCGGCCGCCGCGCGACCCTGCTCGGCACGCTGCTCGTCATGGGCATCGCCACGGCGCTCATCGGCCTGCTGCCGACCTATGCCCAGATCGGCGCGCTCGCACCGGCCCTGCTCGTGCTGCTGCGCCTCGCGCAGGGCGCCGCGACCGGCGGCGAATGGGGCGGGGCCGTGCTGCTCGCCCTCGAGAGCTCGCCCGAACGGCGCGGCGCACGCGGCGGACTCATCCAGAGCGCGCTCTACGTCGGCCTGATCCTCGGCAACCTCGCGTTCGTGCTGCTCCTGGCGGCGCTCGACGAGGAGCAGCTGCTCGCCTGGGGGTGGCGCATCCCGTTCCTCGCCAGCCTCGTGCTCGTCGGCGTCGGCGTGTACCTGCGCCGCCGGGTCGACGAGTCGCCCGAGTACACGGCGCTGCTCGAGCAGCGTCGCACGTCGAGGCATCCGCTCGCCGAGGTGCTGCGGCGGCCGCGCAACGTGCTCGCGGTGTTCCTCGTGCGCGCGGGGCAGAACACGACGTTCTACCTCGTGTCGGTGTTCTGCCTGAGCTACGCCGCGAGCCTCGGCCTCGAGCGGTGGGTGACGCTCACGGCGCTGCTCGTCGGCGCGGGCATCGCGGTCGTCGCCTGCCCGATCTGGGGGCGGGTCGGCGAACGCGTCGGATCCGCCCGGCTCACGGTCGCCGCGCTCGGCGGGCTCGCGGTGATCGCCGTGCCGCTGTTCCTCGCGCTCGACACGGGGTCGGCGGCGCTCGTCATCGGCGTCGTCGCGCTGGCGATCGGCGTCGTGAACGCGGCCGCCGACGGCGTGCAGCCGATGTGGTTCGCGTCGCTCTTCGACGCGCGGGTGCGCTACTCGGGCATCACGATCGGGCGCGAGGCGGGCGCGATCGTGGGCGGCGGGCTCTCACCGCTGCTCGCCGCGTGGCTCGTCGCGACGACGGGGCACTGGTGGCCGGTCGCGGTGCTCATGATCGTCGCCGCGGCGCTCGGAGTCGTCGGGGCGCTGCTGGCGCGCAAGGCCTGAGCGCGCAGAGCGGATGCCGCGACCCGCCGTTCGGCGTCGGTCGCGGCATCCGCTCGAGGGATCTGCCCGAGCTCAGCGCGCGAGCAGTTCGAGCGTGTCGATGACGCGGTTCGAGAAGCCCCACTCGTTGTCGTACCAGGCGACGACCTTGACGTGCTTGCCGTCGACGCGGGTGAGGGCGGCGTCGAAGATCGACGAGTGCGGGTTGCCCGTGATGTCGCTCGAGACGAGCGGGTCGTCGGAGTACTCGAGCACGCCGACGAGCGGGCCGTCGGCGGCCGCGGCACGGTAGGCGGCGAGCACCTCGTCGCGCGTCACGTCACGGGCGACCGTCGTGTTCAGCTCGACGATCGAGCCGACGGGCACGGGCACGCGGATCGAGTCGCCCGACAGCTTGCCGTCGAGGTTCGGCAGCACGAGGCCGATGGCCTTCGCGGCACCGGTCGTGGTCGGCACGATGTTGACGCCGGCGGCGCGGGCGCGACGCGGGTCGCGGTGCGGGCCGTCCTGCAGGTTCTGCTCCTGCGTGTACGCGTGCACGGTGGTCATGAAGCCGTGCTCGATGCCGGCGAGGTCGTCGAGCACCTTCGCGAGCGGGGCGAGCGCGTTCGTCGTGCACGACGCGTTCGAGACGATCGTGTGGGCGGATGCCTCGTACGCGTCGGTGTTCACGCCGCAGACGAGCGTGACGTCGGCGCCGTCGGCGGGGGCGCTCACGAGCACCTTCTTCGCGCCCGCGGCGAGGTGGGCCGACGCGGCCTCCTTGGAGGTGAAGCGGCCGGTCGACTCGAGCACGATCTCGACGCCGAGCTCGGCCCAGGGCAGGTTGGCGGGGTCGCGCTCGGCGAGGACCTTGATGCGGCGGCCGTCGACGACCAGCACGTCGCCGTCGACCTCGACGGGGCGGCCGAGGCGGCCCGCCGTGCTGTCGAAGCGCAGCAGCTGCGCGAGCGCCTTCGGGTCGGTGAGGTCGTTGACGGCCACGACCTCGAGGTCGGAGTCGCGCTCGAGGAGGGCGCGCAGGGTGTTGCGTCCGATGCGTCCGAAGCCGTTGACGGCGATGCGGGTCATGGGAGGTGGTTCCTTTCGTCATGGGTCGTACCGGTGGTACGCCCTCAACGATGCGCTGGGCGGCCGTTCGGCGCGAGTGGCGTGGACGACAGCTTGCGCAAGCTTCTCGCCACGATCATCAACCTGGCGACGGATGCCGCGACCACCGCCGCGCCGAAGGCCGGGAGCGCCTCGACGCCTCACCAGCGGTCTCGAGCGACTGCGATGCCCCCAATCCGGGGGTGATGGCCGGGTTTCCCTCCCTCCGAGCCGTCACCCCTCCGTAGGCTCCCTGAAGACCCCTTGCCGAGGCGACACGTCTCGTTGCTTTCGACCCCTACGAATTAAGGAACCCGATGAAGCGCACCTTCCCCGCGCTGGTCGTCGCCGCGCTCGCCGCCGGCCTCGCCCTCGCCGGAACCGCGGCCCCGGCATCCGCCGTGACCGAGCCCGTGACGAACGACATCGTCGGCAGCTGCGAAGCCCTGACGGTCGACCTCGGCGGCTACGCCGTCGAGGCCGGCGCCGATGCCGTGACCGAGACCGTCGAGATCACCCCGGCCGTCGCCGAGGTCAGCCACACCGACTACGTGTACAAGCCGCTGATCGGCAGCATGGAGCACGTCGCGCACAAGAACGAGGGCAAGGTCGTCATCTACGACTGGACCCTCTACTACTTCTCGGGAGAGACCCGCAAGCACGTCGAGGTGCCCGGCCGGGACGCCGTGACCGAGGAGCGCGAGGTCACGCCTGCGATCCCGGCGGATGCCACGCCGAACACCGTGACCGTCACGATCGACGGTGCGACCGTGGTCGACGCCGAGGCCTTCGGCGCCGACTACACCGACGGGTTCGCGCTCGCCAAGGGCACGCCGGGCAGCGACACGTACGGCCAGCACAGCTACTCGGTCAGCGTGACCGCGTACCAGGGCTACGGCGCCGCGGCCACGACGAGCGTCGTCGCCGACGGCACGACCTCCTGCGCCACCGGCGAGTTCGCCGCGGCCTCGACGATCGACACCGACACCACCTGCGGCACGGCCGTCGTCTCGCTCACCAACGCCGAGCTCGAGGCGTCGAAGGTCAACGGCACCTACTCGGCGCTCATCTCGGTCGACGGCGCGCTGCGCGACATCCTCGTGGTCTTCGAGAACAAGCCCGAGTCGAAGACGTACGCCTTCGCCGAGGACTCCGGCGACCACGTCGTCGAGGTGCGCACCGGCCCGGCGCACGGCGACGTGCTGCTCGCGACCGCCACCGTCGACTCCGACTGCGCCGTGGGCGAGGAAGAGCCCGTCGACCCGGCCGTCGACCCGTCGATCACCGTCACCGGTTCGCTGATCCCGGGCGGGGCGATCACCGTCACCGGCGCGGACTTCGACGCCGAGACGAGCTACGACGTCGAGCTGCACTCGATCCCGCAGTCGATCGCGTCGGTCACGTCCGACGCCGACGGCGCGTTCTCGGCCGAGGGCACGATCGACTCCGACACTCCGGCCGGCGAGCACACGGTCGTCGTGCTCGACGAGGCGGGCGACGAGGTCGCCTCCGTCCCCGTCACGATCACCGCAGTGCCGACCGACGACGGCGATGACGAGGGCACCGACCCGGGCACCGTTCCGGGCACCGACGGCGGAACCGGCACCGACGGCGGCTCGGGCACCGGCACTGGCACTGGCACTGGCACTGGCACTGGCACCAGCACCCCCGCCGGCACCGGCACCGCTGCGGCCACCGGCACCTCGGCCGGCCTCGCCGACACCGGCTTCGACGCGCTGCCGCTCGCGGCGATCGCCGCGGCCCTGCTCGCGCTCGCGGGCGTCGCGTTCGGCACCCGCCGCGTGATCCGCGTCAAGGGCTGATCGCCCGCATCACGCACGAACGGGCGCCCGGTGGATTCCACCGGGCGCCCGTTCCGTTTCCACGCAGTCGCCTTCCACGTCGTCGCCGCGCGGGTTCCCCCCGCCCGACGCACGATCCAGTCATCCCACGACCTCTTGCGGCTGGACGCGCTCTCGTGAGACTCGCGAAACCGACGTGAGCCGGCAAGAGGTCGCGGGACGGGCAGCGAACCCCGAGCAAGGCGCTGAGGGAACGACGGCATGGCTCTCGGACCTTCGGCTGCACGGCTGCACGGCTGCACGGCGACACGGCTACACGGCTACACGGCTACACGGCTACACGGCTACACGGCTACACGGCTACACGGCTACACGGCTACACGGCTACACGGCTACAGCATCTCAGAACGGGCTCCCCCGCCTGCTCAGACCCAGTTCGACCCCGCACGCCTGCGACACCCCGATGGCACTCCGACCGTGGCCGGCACTCCGGCACTCCGGCACTCCGGCACTCCGGCACCGAGATCGAGGAGGAGGCCGCTGCCCGACGCGCTCGCAGCCCAACGGGCTCCCAGTCCGAGGACGGCGCTACCGGGCCACCTCAGCCTGCTGCGCGCCACAATCCGAACTGCGCCATGAGCTCGTCGAGCTGCCCGCGGGCCCAGTCGTATTGGCCCTGATCCCGGTGCCCGCGGTACTCGGTCTCGATGACCATCACGAGCAGCAGGTGCAGGCTGTAGAGGCGCCGCCTGGTCAACTCCGAACCGGTGAGCGGCCCGCGTCCGTATCCGCGCAGGAACGCCGACGCATCGCCGAAGCCCGGCAGCACGGCGGCGGTGAAGCCCGCCTCGACGAGCGGGTCGCCGTAGAACGCGCGCTCGTGGTCGATGACCGCGACGATGCGGCCGTCGCGGATCATGACGTTGCCCGGCCACAGGTCCCATTCGACGAAGCGCGGCTCGGTCACCTCGTCGAGCACGTCCGCGTGCGCGGCGGCCAGCACGCGAAGCTCGTCGTACGCCCAGCCGAGCTCGACGCCGCGGCGTTCGCCGTCGTCGAGCACCTCGGTCATCATCCGCGTGAAGGCGGCCCGCCAGGTCGGTTCGCCGGGCCCGGCGAGCGGCCCGAAATGCGGACCGACGACCTCGTTGAGCTCGCGCGTGATCGCGCCGACCGCCTCCTGATACGCGACGCGTTCGCCCTGCGGCATCCGCTCCTCGACGATCGCGAACGTGTCGCCCTCGATGAAGGGCATCGCGAACCAGTCCGCGTCGCAGAGTTCGCGGCTGAGGTCCGCGTGGTCGACCGGCGGCACCGGCACCGTGGTGGCCCTGCTCACGAGGTCGAGGGCGGTGAGCTCGTTGCGCATCATGCCGCGCTCATAGGTCATGACCTGCACGTCGGCCGGCGGCGCGATCTTGAGCACGGCCTCGCTGCCGTCGCGCAGGCGCACCCGGTACGCGACGTTGAACCAGCCGTACCCGAGCTCGGTGGAGAACCCGTCGTCGTCGGGCACCTGCGCCTCGCCGTAGGCGCGCGCGATCATCGCGCGCAGCGTGGCCGCGGACTGGCGGTTCTTGGTGATGCTCTCCATCGGTCTCCTTCGGGTGCCGCTCAGCCGACGGCGAGCACGAGCCGGCGGTGTCCGCCCACGATCTCGTACCCCGCGCCGAGGTTGAGGTGCGCGATCGGCGCGTTGGCCTCGGCCCACTCGGTCGTGATGGTGAGCACGCCGTCGGCGACGAGCTCGTGGTCGAGGCGCGACTTCATCGCCGCCGCCACTCCACGGCCCCGGATGTCGCGGGCGACGCCCGTGTACTCGAGGTAGGCGCGTTCGGGGTCGCCGTCGGCCACGGCGTGGCTGAGTCCGACGAGACGGCTGCCCTCGAATGCGAGCACGAGCCACTCCGCCCGGAACCCGTCGGCATCGAACAGCTCACGACGCCACTCCTCGAACTCGGGGGCGGCCTCGACGTGACCGGGGTTGTCGAGCAGCGTCGAGACGACGAGCGCGTAGAGGGCGCGCTCGAGGTACTGGATGCGCTGCGGATCGCCGTCGCGCTCGAGCCGGTCGTACGTGTCGAGCTCGATGCCGTGCGGCGGAGGCACCGTCGGGGCCGCCGGCACCGGCACTCCCGTGGCCGACCTGCGTGCGAGCGGGCGCTCGCCCGTGACGACATGCGCCTCCTCGCGGAAACCGGCCCCGACGAGCAGCTCGTAGCGATCCGGCTCCTGGTCGTCGACCGTCGTGCGCAGCCGCATGCCGCCCGCGTGCGCGAGCCAGGAGACCTGATCGGCGAGGACGCGCACGAGCGCCTCCCGCCCGCGTTCGCCGTCGACCGGGCGGATGTCGCTGAACACGTCGCCCGGCCGCGCGAGTCCCGTGCGCCAGACGAGGGCGCGGGCCGCCACCCCCTGTTCGTCGCGGGCGATGAGATGACGACTGCCGTCGCCGATCGCGAGGCCCGCGGCATCCGTCGTCATGCCGTCTCCGCCCGGCAGTTGCCCGAGCGCGGCGAGGAGGCCCGCGGTGTCGACGGGCGTGCCGAACGACTCGGTGAGCAGCTCGGCGAGGCCGGGGGCATGCGCGTCGGCGAACTCCTCGATGTGCATCGCTGGCATGCGGGGCGCCCTCCGGCTCTCGTCGTCGTGAACTTACTGACATGTTAGTAAGTTGTGGACGCCGAGCGGAAGGGGCTCGCGGCGCGGTTCACTCCGTGCATCACGCGGGTTGCAGGAAGAATTCGCGGCGCGCCGTCGACGATGCCGTCTGGCAGGGCGTGTCGGCGGATTTCTTCCTGCACTCCGGCGGGCGGCGGCCGGCGGGCGGCGGGCCTACTCGCGGAACGTGTGCCGGTACTCCGTCGGCGAGGTGCCGAGCACGCGGTGGAAGTGCAGCCGCAGGTTCGCACCCGTGCCGAGCCCGACGCGCGCCGCGACCTGCTCGACGCCGAGGTCGCTGCGCTCGAGCAGTTCGCGCGCGAGGTCGATGCGCGCCCGCAGGATCCACTGCATCGGCGTGTAGCCGGTGTCCTCGACGAAGCGCCGCGAGAACGTGCGGGTCGACACGTTCGCGTTGCGGGCGAGGTCGTCGAGCGTCAGCGGCTCGTCGAGGTGCTCGATCGCCCAGTGGCGGGTGGCCGCGAAGAGTTCGCCGAGGTCGTCGGGCAGCGCGCGCGGCACGTACTGCGCCTGCCCGCCGCTGCGGTACGGCGCGGCCACGAGGCGACGGGCGACGTGGTTCGACAGCGCGACGCCGTGGTCGCGACGCACGAGGTGCAGGCACAGGTCGATGCCCGACGCCGCGCCGGCCGATGTGAGCACGCGGCCCTCGTCGACGAACAGCACGTTCTCATCGACCTGCACGAGCGGATGCCGCGCCGCGAGCGCCCGCGTGTAGTGCCAGTGCGTCGTGGCCCGGCGCCCGTCGAGCAGCCCGGTCGCGGCGAGCGCGAACGCGCCCGTGGAGATCGCCGCGATCCGCGCGCCGCGCTCGTGCGCCGCGAGCAGCGCGTCGACGACGACGACGGGCGGCGCTTCGGCATCGGGATTCCGATAGCCGGGGATGAAGATCGTCTCGGCCCACTCGAACGCCTCGAGGCCGTCGGCCACATGGTACGAGAGCCCGTCGCCGCCGGTGACGGGGCCGGGCGCCGCGCCGCAGACGCGCACCTCGTACGGCATCGACTGCCTGGTCGTGAAGATCTGCGCCGGGATGCCGACGTCGAGCGGCTTCGCGCCCTCGAGCACGAGCACGGCGACGCGGTGCGCCGGGGTCGTGCGGCGAGCTGCGATTGCCATACGGCCAGATTGCCACGGCACGCAAGGATCCCGCCCGTCGGGCACGCGACATCCGTGCACCGGCCGGCGGGACCGCCACCCCGCCGGCCGAGTCGGCGCCGTATCGAGACCCTTGCCGACGCGGGTCTCGATGCGCTGCGCCACTCGACCGGCGAGCCGGCGTCAGCCGTAGAGCCGTACGTCGGCGAGGCTCCACCAGTTGCCGGCGCTGCCGGTCGACGAGATGCGCAGGTACCGCGCGCTCGTCGACGCGACGTCGACGTTCGTGAGCTGGCCGACGCCCGCACCTGCACCGATCACCGACCACGAGGAGCCGTCGACGGATGCCTCGAGCTGCCAGTTGCGCGCGTAGTCGCCGAGGTTGCCGCCCGAGTCGATCGCGACGCGGCGGAAGCTCTTCGCCGCGCCGAGGTCGATCGTCAGGTTCTGCCCGGCGGACTGCGCCTGGCCGCTCGACCACCGGGTCGAGGCATCCGCGTCGACGGCGAAGCCCGCCACCGCATCCGCCCCGGCCTCGCTCGTCGCGGTCGCCGTCGCGCTCGTGATCGCGACCGGCGCGAGGTCGTCGTCGAGCGCGGCCGACGCCGGCCAGGTGTACGTCGCGAGCGCACCGCCGGGCAGCGTCGTCTCGAACGACTTCGACCCGACCGAGACGGCGAACGTGCGCGGGTCGTCGTTCTCGTTGTGCACGACGAGGGCGGTCGATCCGTCGGGGTTGCGGAACGCGACGTCCATGACCTGCCCGTTCCACCCCGTGGTGCCGAACGAGGTCGACGCGATGCGCACGGCGCCCGGCTTCACGAACTTCGACAGGTGGCCGATCGTGTAGTACTCGGCGTTCGTCGTGACCGTGCCGTCGGGGTGCGTCGTCACGAGCCCCGTGCAGGTCGTGCAGCCGCCGAGGTAGGGGCCGTTCGCCTCGTCGAGGGCGAGGTTCCAGTTGACGGTCGTCTTGGCCCAGTTGCGGGGCACCCCGATCGAGATGGTGCGCGCGTGCCACTTGAGCGTGTCGCTGAAGAACTTCGCGGGCGGGTCATCCGCTCCGTGCGAGCCCGAGCACTCGGTGAACCAGATGCCCTTGTCGGGGAACTGCTCGTGCAGCGCGGTCTGCGCGCTCGGATCGCCGTAGTAGCAGTGGAAGGCGGTGCCCGCGATCCACTTGGCGGCCTTCGTCTGCAGGAGCTTCGCGGCGTAGTCGGGCTCGGGGTCCTGCCCCGGCGGGGTGTTCGCGAGGTCGTTCGGGTGCGTCGCCCAGTTGTGGTCGTAGCCGAGGATCTTCGTCTTCGGGCTCGCGACCTTCAGCAGCGGGCCGAGGATCGAGATGACGCGCGCCTGGTCGGCGACCGGCATGTCCATGCCCGGATACCCGTCGGGCGTGCGGTTCTGCGGCTCGTTCTGGATCGTGAGGTAGTCGATCGGCACGCCCGCCCTCTTGTACTCGAGCACGTAGCGCACGAGGTAGGCCGCGTACGCCGTGGCGTTCAGCACGCCCGGCTCGAGCTTGCCGCCGACGAGCGAGTCGTTCGTCTTCATCCACGCGGGCGGGCTCCACGGCGTGCCGATGATCTTCAGCTTCGGATTGAGCTGCTTCGCCTGGCGCAGCAGCGGCAGGATCTGCGCCTGGTCGTGCGCGATGCCGAACTTGCGCTGCAGCAGGTCGTTCTTGCCCGGCGCCACGTCGTCATAGGTGTAGTGAGCGGATGCCGCGGTGAAATCGCTCGATCCGATGGGCTGTCGCAGCACGCTCACGCCGATGCCCTCGACGGAGTCGAAGAGCTTGCGCATGGTCGCGTCCCGCTCCTGCTTGCCGAGCGCGGACAGCACGGCGGCCGAGGAGTCGGTGAGGGATGCCCCGAAGCCGTCCATCTCCTGGAAGGTCGTCTCGGGGTCGACGACGATGGTCGGCGCCGTCGAGCCGCCGGCCGTGCCGGCCGCCGCGTCGCCGAACGGGATGGGCGCCTGCTCGGCGAGCAGTTGCGAGCGGTCGACGGTCGTCAGCCAGACGCGCGCCTCGGGCGGCGCCTCTGCGGCGACCGCCGGGGCGACGGCGAACGCGCCGCTCACCGCCAGTGCCGCGACGGCGACGATGCTCGCCGCGGTGAGCGAGCGGGATCTGGTTCTCATGAGTGGCCTCCACGTTGAGTTCATGACGGTGCGGGATGTAACGTTTGAAACGTCGTTGTAACGAAGCGCAGTCATCATGCTCGCCCGCGCGCCACCCGTCAAGAGAGGCTGATCCGAATGGCCACCGCCCTGCCGCCTCGTGCCCGCGCGTCGGTGCGCGATGTCGCCGCGCAGACCGGACTCTCGATCGCGACGATCTCCCGCGTCATGAACGGCGACCGACGCGTCGCCGAGACGACGCGCGCACTCGTGCTCGACGCGCTCGACGGGCTGGGGGCCGCCGCTCCGATCGCCCGTGGCAACGATCGTGCCTCGGGCGGCCCGGTCTTCGTGCGCTGCCCCTACGAACTGTCCGACTACTTCGGGCTCATCGTCTCGGCGATCGCCGACGAGCTCGCCTCGCTCGGCCGGCCGATGCTGCTCGACGCCGGAGAATCGTCGCAGTCGAGGCATCCGCTCGGCCAGTTGTCGATGCGCGCCGAGGCCGCGGGCGCGATCCTCGTGCTGCCCCCCGAGGAGACCGCCGAACTCGCACGGCTGAGCCGGCACGGCTTCCCCTTCGTCATCGTCGACCCCCGCACGAGCGCGCCCGACGGATCGGTCGTCATCTCGGCGGCGCACCACCAGGGCGCGCGGGCGCTCACGACGCACCTCGTCGGGCTCGGTCACCGGCGCATCGGCGTGCTCGCCGGCCCGACCGAGTGGCTCGTGAGCCGCGAGCGCCTGACGGGGCACACCGCGGCGCTCGCCGACGTGGGCGTGCTGCAGGACCCGTCACTCGTCGCGTCCGTCGAGCCGACCATCGACGAGGGCCATGACGCCGCTCGACGCCTGCTCGCCCGCGAGAACCCGCCGACCGCGCTGGTCTGCTTCAACGACAAGGTCGCCGTCGGGGCGATGCACGCGGCCCAGCAGGCGGGGTTGCAGGTGCCGGCGGATGTCTCGATCGTCGGCTTCGACGACAGCGACCTCGCTCGCGCGACGACGCCGGAGCTCACGACCGTGCGCCAGCCGCTCGCCGAGATGGGGCGCGTCGCCGTCGCGCGCCTGCTGCGACTCGTCGACCGGCAGCCCATCGACGCCCTGCACGTCGAACTCGGCACGAGCCTCGTCGTGCGCGCGTCGAGCGGGCCGGCGCGCGGGGTGTGACAACCCCGCCGGGCCCGCGGAGGAACGGCCACGGGGGCGATCGACCGAGTGGAGATCGTCCGACGGACGATCGCCGACCCGGCGGGGCGTTGCGAGAACCGTAGTCGGCGCTTCCGCCGACCACCACAGCTCGCGGTGCGTTCGCCCTCGAACTGGGGGGCCGAGCGCAGCGCCCGGCGATGGGCGGAGCAGACGCGCGGAGCGCGGAGCGCTGGGCGCTGGGCGCGGGGCGCGGGGCGCGCCGCCATCTCGCCGACTGCTGCGAGTCCCGGGGGTGTCGCACCGCAGACGTCCGGTACTTCGGTACTTCGGTACTTCGGTACCGAACCAGCGGAGACGATCCCGTGCCGCGAGACCTCCGGCTCGGCCGAGACCGGATGACGGCGCCGCGTCAACCCCGCGCCGCGGCATCCGTCACGCCGGTAAGCTGGCCGGCAGTGACACGGGGTGCCGCGCGCCCGCCCGATCAGGCAAGCGCGGCTGAGAACACACCCGTCGAACCTGATCTAGTTCGAACTAGCGAAGGGATGTCGCGTGAGCGATCGCCTGTCCACCGACCCTGTCCACGACGCCGAGCGCGCCCGCGGCGCCGCACCGGCGCAGGCCGCACCGGCGCAGGCCGCACCGGCGCAGGCCGCACCGGCGCAGCCCGCCGACGCCGCCGACCTGGCGGCGGCGAGCGCGCGGCTGCTCGCGAGCCTGCGGGAGTCCGCGCCGCTCGTGCACTGCATCACGAACAGCGTGGTCACCAACTTCACGGCGAACGCGCTGCTCGCGGTCGGTGCGGCACCGGCGATGGTCGACATCCGCGTCGAGGCGGGCCTGTTCGCCGGCATCGCCTCGGGGCTGCTCGTGAACCTCGGCACCCCGCACGAGGAGCAGCGCGACGCCGCCCGCGAGGCCGTGGCCGCGGCATCCGCTGCCGGCACGCCATGGGTGCTCGACCCCGTCGCCATCGGCGCGCTGCCGGTGCGCACCGCGCTCGCGCATGAGCTCGTCGCACAGCGGCCGACCGCGATCCGCGGCAACGCGAGCGAGATCATCGCGCTCGCGGGCGCCGGCGCCGGCGGTCGCGGCGTCGATGCCGCCGACAGCACGGACGCCGCCGCCGTGGCGGCCACCCATCTCGCCCTGACGCACGCATCGGTGGTCGCCGTCTCGGGCCCCGTCGACCTCATCACCGACGGGCGTCGCACCGCCCGTATCGCGAACGGCGACGCCGTGCTCACGCGCATCACCGGCGGCGGCTGCGCGCTCGGCGCCGTGACGGCGGCCTTCCTCGGCGCGAGCCGCGGCACGGGCGACACGCACGACGTGTTCGCGGCGACCGTCGCCGCGACGGTCGTCTACACGGTCGCCGCCGAGATCGCCGCCGCCGCCTCGGCCGGCCCCGGCACGTTCGGGCCCGCGTTCCTCGACGCGCTCGCCCTCGTCACGCCCGAGACGGTCGCCGCACGCGCGAACATCACGGTGACGGATGCCGCGACACGGCCGCCGGCCGCGATCGCAGACGCTGCCCCCGCGAACGTCGGAGCACCCGAATGAACACGCGCGCGAGGCTCGACCTCTCGATCACCCTCGTCACGGATGCCGCGCTCTGCGGGCCGCGCGGCGTCGTCTCCGTCGTGGCCGCCGCCGTCGACGGCGGCGTGCGCGTCGTGCAGCTGCGCGACAAGACCGCGAGCGACGACGACGTGCTGCGTCAGCTCGAGGAGCTCGCCGCCGTGATCGACGGCCGCGCGGCGCTGCTCGTGAACGACCGCGTCGACGTCGCCGTCGCGGCGCGCAAGCGCGGACTGCCCGTGCACGGCGTGCACCTCGGGCAGGGCGACACCGCGGCATCCGTCGCTCGCGAGCGGCTCGGCGACTCGGCGATCATCGGACTCACCGCGAACACCGCCGAGCACCTCGCGACCCTGCGGCGCATGCCCCGGCGCGACGTCGACTACCTCGGCGTCGGCGTCATCCGGCCGACCACGACCAAGCCCGACCATCCGCCGGCGCTCGGCATCGACGGGTTCGCGCGGTTCGCCGCCGAGGCGGAACTGCCCTGCGTCGCCATCGGCGGCATCACGCTGGCGGATGTCGCGGCCCTCCGTCACTCGGGCGCGGCCGGGGTGGCCGTCGTGTCGGCGATCTGCGCCGCGGACTCCCCGCGCGACGCCGCCGAGGCGTTCGTCGCGGCATGGAGCGCCCGATGAGCGCGGTCGCGCGCCGCGTGCCGCGCGTGCTCAGCATCGCGGGCAGCGACCCGTCGGGGGGCGCCGGCATCCAGGCCGACCTCAAGTCGATCGCCGCCGTCGGCGGCTACGGCATGTCGGCGATCACGGCCCTGACCGCGCAGAACACGCGCGGCGTTCGCGGCGTGCACGTGCCGCCGTCGGCGTTCCTCGCCGAGCAGCTCGACGCCATCGCCGACGACATCACGGTCGACGCGGTCAAGATCGGCATGCTCGCGAACGCCGAGGTGATCGGGGTCGTCGCCGAGTGGCTGCGGCGCACCGAGGTGCCGGTCATCGTGCTCGACCCCGTCATGGTGGCCACGAGCGGCGACCGGCTGCTCGACGCCGACGCCGAGGCGGCCCTGCGCGACCTGCTCCCCCTCGCCGACCTCATCACCCCGAACCTGCTCGAGCTCGGCGTGCTGGCGGGCACCGAGCCCGCCGCGACCTGGGCCGACGCGATCACGCAGGCCGAGGCGGTCTCCGCCGCCACGGGCGCCCGCGTGCTCGCGAAGGGCGGACACCTCGAGGGCGCCGACGCCCCCGACGCACTCGTGCACGCGGCATCCGGCACCGTCGTCTCGTTCGGCGGCGCACGCATCGCGACCACGGCGACGCACGGCACCGGCTGCTCGCTCTCGTCGGCGATCGCGACCCTCCAGGCCGAGCTCGGCGACTGGGAGGCCGCCGTCGGCGAGGCCAGGCGCTGGCTGCGCGAGTCGCTGCGCCACGGCGAGTCGCTCGAGGTCGGCGGCGGCCACGGGCCCGTGAGCCACTTCGCCGGACTCTGGTCCCGCGGCGGCGTGCGCACGGCGCCGACGCCCGACGAGATCGAGCGCGAGTGGTGGGCGGGCGTCGCCGACGTGCGTGCGGCCATCGACGACCTGCCGTTCATCCGCGGCCTCGCCGACGGCACGCTCGCGCCCGGGCCGTTCCTCGGCTACCTCGCGCAGGACGCGCTCTACCTGCGCGACTACGCCCGCGTGCTCGCCGAGGCGTCGCGCCTGGCACCGGATGCCGCGGGGCAGGCGTTCTGGGCGAACTCGGCGCACGGCGCCCTCGTCGGCGAGCTCGAACTGCACGCGGACTGGCTGGGCGCCGCACACGATGCTGGCGCGGGCACCGGCACGGGCGGCGACGGGCGGGGCGCCGACGGCGCGATCGACCCGCTGCACAGCGCTGCGACCTTCGCCGCCGAGCCCGACGCCGCGACGACCGCGTACCTCGACCACCTGCTCGCCACGGGCGCGCGCGGCGACTACGCCGTGCTCGCGGCCGCCGTGCTGCCCTGCTTCTGGATCTACGTCGACCTCGGCGAGCGCCTCGCGGCCGGCGAGTTCGGTGCGCAGGCGCTGGATCCGGGGCATCCGTTCGCCTCCTGGCTCGCGACGTACTCGGATCCGGCGTTCGCCGTGGCCACGCGCGAGGCGATCGAGCTCGTCACCCGGCTCGCGGCCGACGCGACGCCCGAGCGCCGGGCGGCGATGCACCGTGCGTTCCGTGTCTCGTCCGAGCACGAGCTCGCCTTCTTCGCCGCCCCGCTCACGCTGCACTGATCGCGCTGCACCGGCCGCCCAGGCGCGGAGCGGGAGTCACTCTGCGGAGGCTCTGAGGGGCTCGAGGGCCGCGAGCACGAGGTCGAGGCCGAAGGCGAACTCCTCGCCCGGGTCGTAGCCCGCGGCGACGAGCCCCGCGGCGGACTCGTTGAGGTAGGGGAACTCGTCGGCCGGAAGCTGGGGCAGGTAGACGCCCTCGGTCATGACCGCGAGCTCTTCGGCGGTGTCGAACGGCAGGCTGGCCTCCTGCAGGGCATGACCGTAGACGTAGCTGTCGAGCAACCAGTTGGCGTGCGTCGCCATCAGCACCGAGAAGCCGGCCCTCCGCAGGCAGGCGGTGACCGCTTCGCGGTGGCGGAGGTTCGCCGGCCCCGGCGACGTGCGCGACTCCATCAGACCGATCGCCCACGGGTGGCGTGCGAGCACCTGCCGGGCGGATGACGACCGCCGTCGCATGGCCGTCTGCCAGTCGGCCTCTTCGGATGGGAGTTCGATCTCCTCGAACACGATGTCGATCATGGCGTCCAGCAGCTCGTCCTTGTTCGCCACGTAGTGGTAGAGCGACATCGCGCCCGCGCCGAGCGCACCGGCGAGTCGGCGCATGCTCAGCCCGTCGACCCCCTCGCGGTCGGCGAGCCGCACGGCCTCGATCACCACCCGCTGCTTGCTCAACCCCGCGTCCGACGCGACCTGGCGTTGTTCCTTCGCAGACACGTGACCCCTCGCTCGCTCGAACGGCTTGACAATCGTACAGTGTACGGCCATAGTACGGTGTACTACTCGTCGTACAGCGTACGAGTACGGTGTACGACCCAATCGGGTCGCCGCTCGGAGGTGAGGAGTCTTCTGTGGAAATCGAACAGCGGTCGAATGCGGGAACCCGCCGGGCGTCGGCGCCGGGCGCGAGTCCGGCCGGGGCGACCACGATGCGCGCCGCCGTCCAGCACCGCTACGGCCCGCCCTCGCTGCTCGAGTCGTCGGAGGTCGCGATCCCCTCGCCCGGTCGAGGCGAGGTGCTCGTCCGGGTGGGCGCGGCCGCGGTGCATCCCGGCGACGTCTTCGTCATGACCGGGGAGCCGTACGTGGTGCGCCTGGTGTTCGGGCTCCGCCGGCCGCGCCACGGCATCCCCGGCAGGGATCTCGCCGGCGTCGTGGCAGCGGTCGGCACGGAGGTCACCGCGCTCCGCCCCGGCGACGAGGTGTTCGGGTGGAGCACCGAGGGAACGCTCGCGGAGTACGCCTGCGTCCCGGCGGACCACCTCGTGCCCGTTCCCGCCGGCGTGTCGGTCGTGCACGCGGCATCCGTGCCCACGTCGGCCCTGACGGCCTTTCAGGCGCTGCGCAAGATCGCGAACGTGCAACCGGGCCAGACGGTGCTGGTCACGGGCGCGTCGGGCGGCGTCGGCTCCTTCGCCGTGCAGATCGCCAAGGCGTTCGGCGCCGAGGTGACGGGCGTGTGCAGCACTCGCAACGTCGACCTGGTCCGCTCACTCGGTGCCGACCACGTCGTCGACTACACGAGCACCGACTTCACCCGCGCCGAGGTGCGCTACGACGTCATCCTCGACAACGTGGAAGCCCAGCCGCTGGCGGCGGTCCGCCGAGCGCTGACACCCACCGGCACCCTGATCCCCAACAGCGGACGCGGCGGCCGCTGGATCGGCCCCATCGGTCGCGTCATCAAGGCACGGATGCTGTCGGGGTTCACCCGTCAGCACCTGAGGCCCTTCACGTCGATCGAGCAGCGCCAGGACCTGCTCGCCCTGGCCGACCTGCTCGCGACCGGGCAGGTCACGCCCGTCATCGACCGCACCTACCCGCTCGCCGACGCAGCCGACGCCCTCCGCCACGTCGCGGCGGGCCACACCCGAGGCAAGGTCGTGATCGCCATCTGACGACCGGAACACCGAGATCCACCCGGCCCGTGCGCCCGCACGCCCAGGCCTGCCGCCACTCCGGCGGAGACCGCTCCGCTCGAACGAAAGACGAATCGATGACCATCCGAACGACACCCGCGAACCTGCTCGACCACCCGCCGATCCCCGTGCAGGCCAAGCTCGCCGCAGCCTGGACCAGCCTCATGTTCCTCGTCATCTACATCGACTACTTCCACCTCTACCAGCCCGGCGAGATCGACGGGATCCGGGGCGGCGTCATCTTCGAGTTCGACATCAGCGCGACATTGATGTGCGTCTTCTTCGCGATCATCGCGATCCCGGCCCTGATGGTGCTGCTCTCCCTGACCCTGCCCGCTCGGGTGAACCGCGTCACGAACCTCGTCGTCGCATCGCTGTACGTGCCCGCCGTGGGGATGAACTTCCTGGGGGCGCCCCCGGACTACGCCTTCTACTACGCCCTCACCATCGGAGTCCAGGTGCTGATCCTGGCCTTCATCCTGCGCTCCGCCTGGACCTGGCCTCGCGCCTCCGCAGCTCCCGCCGCGCCCGCGACTCCCGCAGCGACCGCAACGACCGACCTTCGACAGGGCACTCGACGGTAAGCCCGCGGCAAGACACTCGGCGTGAACCCCACCGCCGCGGACTCCGGGCCCACCGCGACCGACGGTCGGTCCGGTGTCCGTGCTCCGTTCCGTCGATTCCTCCGCTTCGACCTGCGCACCGGTGTCATCCTGCTCACCACGACCGCGATCCTGCGCATCCTGATCGTGCTGGGGGCGAACGCCACCGGGAGCTACCAACTGGTCAGCGCGTACTTCGTCGCACTCATCGCATTGCCCTGGGTCGTGCTCACCGGGCCCGGTCGAAGGCGAATCGGGCTCGTCAGGCCGAAGAGCCGGAGAGCGGTCATGCTCGCGATCGGCATGGGCGGCGCCATGTGCGTGTCGACCTTCGCGCTCATGACCGCCCTGTTCGGGCATTCGATCGCCAACCCGTTCGTCTACATCGCCACGTCGTACGCCGCGATCCCGCAGCCCCTCACGGATGCGGATCGGATGATCTTCTTCCTCGTCTTCGCCGTCGTCAACGCGACCTTCAGCCCGCTGGGCGAAGAGATCCTCTACCGCGGCATGGCCACCGAGATGCTCCGCACCCGTCTCGACGAGCGCGCGACCGCGGCAATCGAGGCTGGAGTCTTCGCCCTCGTGCATCTCGCGCACTTCGGCATCATCTTCATCGCCGGCGACTGGCGGTTCCTCCCGGTGCCGGCCGCGCTCTGGTTCGGCGCGATGTTCCTCACCGCGCTCGTCTTCGCCGCCTCCCGGCGAGCGTCCGGATCACTGCTCGGCGCGATCCTGAGCCACAGCGCCTACAACCTCACCATGACCGCGCTGACCTTCTCCGCCCTCGGCGTCGTCTGACACCTCGGCGGCACCTCTGCGGTGCGCCCGCACCCCGTCAGCGCAACTGCACGAGCGCACGCAGGTCGTCGTCGGGCAGGCGGTCGGCGGTCGCGCTGACGGTGATGGCGTCGAGGCTCACGGCACCGCCGTACGAGCTGAGGAAGGCCGTGTCGGCGGCATCGCGTCCGGTCGAGATGCGCAGCAGCGTCGAACGCGGTGCGAGCGCCGTCGCGTCGACGACGTGCCAGGCGCCGTCGACATGCGCCTCGGCCACGGCGTGGAAGTCCATCGGGTCGAGCCCGGGCGCGTACACGGCGGCGAGGCGCGCGGGCACGTCGAGGGCGCGCAGCAGCGCGATCACGAGATGGGCGTAGTCGCGGCACACGCCCTGCCTGGCGAGCAGCGTCTGCACCGCGCCATCCGTCGGCCCGCTCGATCCGGGCACGTACGACAGCCGGGTGCCGACCCACGACGAGACGGCGTCGAGCAGCGGCCGCCCCTCGAGGCCGCCGAACTCGGCCTGCGCCGTCGGCCCCAGCGAGTCCGACTCGCAGTACCGGCTCGGTCGCAGGTATTCGACGAGGTCGATCTCGCGAACGGATGCCACGGCGAGCACGCCCTCGACCGTGGCCGCGTACGAGAACGACAGCGGGCCGACGCCGGCATCGACGACGTGCAGGCGGCTGCCCGCGGCATCCGTCAGCTCGAGCGGATGCCGCGGCTCGTCGTTCGACGCGACCTCGAGACGCTCCTCGGCGGGCGCGCCGGCGACGGCGACCATGAACACGAGCCGCGCGGGCGCCTCGACGGTCAGGCGGATGTCGGCCGAGACGGTTCGCTGCATGGTGGTGCCCCTCGTTCATCGTCGTCGCTGAATCGCTGAAGACGTGCCGAGCGGCACCCGCCCATTCTGCCCGCCGCGACGCGCGACCGGAAGGGCGCAGCGCCGCCGGCCGCCTGAGGCCGAATCGGCGCACGAGTGCGGAATCGGCGGCACCTGAAGCGCCCTCCCCCGCCGATTCGGCACTCAGGCACTCAGGCGGGAACCGCCACTCAGGCGGAAATCGGCCACCATGGCCCGGCGGCGTCGAGCAGGTCGACGTCGCCGCGGTCGCCGAGCAGTTGCCAGCGCAGCAGCGACATCGGCACGTTGCCGTTGCGCCAGATGAAGTCGTGCACGTCGCGCAAAGAGAACTCGGTGCCGGCGAGTGAGGCCGCCACCGCGGCGTCGGCCACGAGCCGCATGACCTCGTGCTTGCCGACGAGGTAGGCCATGGCGAGGCCGGGCGTCGCGACGTAGTAGGCGGTCTCTTCGGTGGCCGTCTCGACGTCCATGGGCACCATGCGCACGAAGAAGTCGACGGCCTCGGGCAGACTGAACCGCCCGGTCGCGAGGTTCACGTCGACCACGACCCGCAGCGCGCGCAGCCGCATGAAGTTGTGCACGATCGTCTGCGAGTGCGGGGCGTCGGCGAACAGCCCGGCGGTGAGCATGAGCTCTTCGTTGTAGTGCGCGATGCCCTCGTTGGCGACGGAGTCGACGAAGTGCCGGCGCAGCGGGTTCGGCTGCGCCCACGACAGGGCGAGCTGCTGGCTGTGCGCGCCCTCGTGGATGATGCCGAGCCGCGGGTCGCGGGCGTTCGCCGCGTCGAAGTACGGCAGGTCGGGCGAGGGCTCGGGCACGTACGAGGTCGCCTGCTCGTCGACGCGACGCATGCTCGTGAGGTCGTCGTTCACCCCGAGGAACGCAAGCGGCTCGAGATAGGCCGGCGTGGGCGCGAAAAGGTACCGGCGCAGCGAGTCGGGCTGCGAGAGCAGCGCGGACGCCTCGGAGAAGGCGCGCACGGACGCCTCGGCCGCCGCCTGGTCGGCGGACTCGGCCTCGGCGGACGCCGCGAGCGGCGCCTCTGGCACGTCGCGGTACCGCGCCCGCGTGGTCGCCTCGGCGACGACGCTTCGCCGGTAATCGTGCATGGCGGCGCGCACGAGCTCGTCGGGCTCGAGGGTCACGAGCGCGACGTGCCGCAGGTACCAGGTGAAGGCCTCGCGGCCGACGATCACGTCGGGCCCGAGCGCGTCGGCCGAGGCTGCCAACCAGGCGCGGTACCGCTCGAGGGCGGCACTCGCCTCGGGCTGCGCGTCACGGAGCGAGGCGCCGGTGACGGCATGCATGAACGGCAGGACCTCGGACACCGAGCGCTCGAGCCGGGCGCCGATGTCGTGCAGTTCGGCGGCGGCGACGCGGGCGAGGGTCGCGACGCCCGACCGCTCGAGGTTCGCGATGGCCCAGTCGACGGCGGCGGGCACGGCCTCGAGCACGCGCACGAGCTCGGACTGCCGATGCGCGCCGAAGGGCGGCGGCGGCAGGAGCAGGTCGAACCACGGGCCGAGCACCTGCGAGGTGAGGAACACGGCGTCGCGCTCCCAGTTGCGCAGCACCTCGAGTTCCCAGTGCACGCGGGCCATCGCGGCGCCGAGCAGTCGGTGGTCGACCTGCGTCGCGACGGGCAGCGCGCCGAGGCCCTCGGCCCCGATCGCCGCCCAGCGCTCGGCGAACCCGGCGAGCACGAGCCCGAACTCGTCGACGGCGGCCCGATCGAACCGCGGCAGCCACCCGGCCGGCCGCTCGACGCGCGGGATGTCGTCTGACGTGCGGAACGAGGTGGCATCGCGCCATTGCCAGAACTCCGTGCCGAGACGTTCGAGGTCGGTTGCGAGCGACATACGCCCCACGCTAGACCCGGCCCCCGACACCCGGTCCGCGATGAGCCGCGCCGCACGAGTGCCGATTCGGCGCCCGAGTGCCGGATCCGCGGCCCCGAACGCGCACGTGCCCGCCGATTCCGCACTCGGGCGGGAACCGTGCCCTCCGCCGCGTGGCCGGTTGCGCCGGACGGGGCGGCGGCGTTGACTTGGGCCATGCGCGTCGTCATCGCCGGAGGTCACGGCAAGATCGCCCTCATCCTCGAGCGGCTCCTGGCCGATGGCGGGCACGACCCCGTCGCCCTCCTCCGCAATCCCGACCATGCGCCGGGCGTCGCGGCCGCCGGGGCGGTGCCCGTCGTGCTCGATCTCGAGGCGGCATCCGTCGACGAGGTCGCGGCCGTGCTCGAGGGCGCCGACGCCGCGGTCTTCGCCGCCGGAGCCGGGCCCGGCAGCACCGCCGAGCGCAAGCTCACGGTCGACCGCGACGGCGCGATCCTGCTCGCCGATGCCGCCGTGCGAGCGGGCGTGCCGCGCCTCGTCGTGGTCTCGGCCATGCGCGCCGACGACTTCGACCCCGCCTCCGACGACGTGTTCCAGATCTACCTGCGCGCCAAGAGCGAGGCGGATGCCGCGGTGCGGCGCTCCCCGCTCGACTGGAGCATCGTGCGCCCCGGCGGCCTGACCGACGACCCGCCGACCGGCCTCGTCGCGGTCGCCCCGAGCCTCGAGCCCGGATCCGGCCTGCCGCGCGGATCGGTCAGCCGAGCGGATGTCGCGGCGACGATCGACGCGGTGCTGACCGCGGGCGGCACGGGCGACGGCTCGGGCGCCGCATCGCGCACGCAGTTCGACCTGACCTCGGGCGAGACGCCCGTGGCATCCGCTCTCGCAACGCTCACGACGTCCGGCTGAGCCGATGGCCGTCCTCGACACGCTGCGGGCCTCGAGGCGCCTGCCCGTGCTGCAGGTCGCGAAGACGTCGGTCGCCACGATCGCCGCGTGGCTCATCGCGGGCGCGCTGATCCCGGCTCAACTGCCCGTGTTCGCCGCGATCGCGGCCCTGCTCGTCGTGCAGCCGAGCGTGAACCAGTCGCTCGGCAAGGGCATCGAGCGCTCGATCGGCGTCATGCTCGGCGTCATCGTCGCGTCGGCGCTCTCGCTCATCTTCGGCACCAACACGTGGATCGTGCTCATCGCCGTGCTCGTCGCGATGATCATCGCCTGGGCGCTGAAGATGACGCCCGCGACGGGCAACCAGGTCGCGATCTCGGCGATGCTCACGCTCGCACTCGGCGCCGCGACGCCGAACTACGCGCTCGACCGCGTGCTCGAGACGCTCATCGGCGCCGCGATCGGCATCATCGTCAACGCGGCGATCGTGCCGCCCGTGGCCATCGCCCCGGCGAGGCGCGAGGTCGGTGCGCTCGGCGCCGAGCTCGCGGCATCCGCCGACCGGCTCGCGGCCGCCCTCGAGACGACGCAGACGCGCGCCGACATCGAGGCCCTCATGATCGAGGCCCGGCTGCTGCGCCCGATGCGCGACGCCGCCGACGCCGCGATCGCCGCCGGAACCGAGTCGCTCACGCTGAACCCGCGCCGGTCGGCCCACCGTGAGGAGCTGGGCCAGCTGCGCGACCTGCTCGAGCAGCTCGGCCCCATTGTGACCCAGCTCATCGGCATGACCCGTGCGTTCGCCGACCACTACGACGAGTCGCTGCACGACGAGCCGACCGTGCGCGCGATCGGCGAGCAGCTGCACCGCGTCGCCCACGACATCCGGCTCGCGGCGCGCGTGGCCGAACCCGAGCCCGAGCCGATGACCTCGATGGTGCCCGCGCTCACCTCCGCGCTCGTCGTTCGGCCGCCGACCTCGTCGCACTGGATCCTCATCGGTTCACTGATGGAGGACCTGCGGCGCATCCGTGAAGAACTGGGAGCGGAGTCCTGATGACCGACGCGAGCGAGCCCGCGGCCGGACCGGCCGGATTCGACTTCTTCACCGCGGGCGAGCTGCCCGCGCCGAACCTGTCGGCCGCCGAGGTCGCCGCGATCCTGCTCGACGAGTGGGGGCTCGACGTCGAGCTGCGCCCGCTCGGCAGCCAGCAGGACCAGAACTTCCTCGCGGTCGCGCCCGGCGGTGCCGGCGACGGCGGCTCCGGCGGCGGTGCATCCGTCGGCGTCGTGAAGATCACGAACCCGGCCTTCACCGCGACCGAGCTCGCCGCGCAGGACGCCGCCGCCCTGCGCATCGCCCGGCACGCGCCGTCGCTGCGGGTCGCGACCACGACGACGGATGCCTCGGGCCGGCCGCGCTCGGTCATCGCCGACACGAGCGACGGGTTGCGCAGCATCCGCGTCATCTCCTTCCTCGACGGCGGAACGCTCACGGGCAGCGGGTACCTCGCCCCGCGCATCGTCGCGCGCCTGGGCGAGCTCGCGGCGCTCACGAGCCTCGCGCTCGCGGACTTCGAGCACGACGGCCTCGATCGCGTGCTGCAGTGGGATCCGCGCTTCGCCGACCGCGTCGTCGAGCTGCTCGCACCGCATCACCCCGACCCGGGGCGGCGCACCCAGGTGACGGATGCCGCAGCCGCCGCCTGGGCGACGCTGTCCTCGCTGGCGGACGACCTGCCGACGCAGGCGGTGCACCTGGATCTCACCGACGACAACGTCGTGCGTGCGATCGGCCGGTCGAGTAGGCCGCCCGCGGCCGTATCGAGGCCCGACGACGAGGGTCTCGATACGCTCCGCCACTCGACCGACGACGCGACCGACCTGCCCGACGGGCTCATCGACTTCGGCGACGTGACCCGCACGTGGGCCGTCGCCGAGCTCGCGATCACGATCTCGTCGGTGCTGCACCACACGGGGGCCGAGCCCGTCTCGGTGCTGCCGGCGATCCGCGCGTTCCACGCGCTGCGCCCGCTCTCGCCCTCGGAGGTCGCCGCGATCTGGCCGCTCGTCGTCGTGCGCGGTGCGGTGCTCGTGGTCAGCGGCGAGCACCAGGTGCAGCTCGACGCGGGCGAGAACGCCTACGCCGCCGAGGGCCTCGAGCGCGAGTGGCGCGTCTTCGAGCAGGCCACCTCGGTGCCCGCAGAGGTCATGACGGGCGTGATCGCCGCCGAGCTCGGCCTGGATCCGACCACGCTGCCTGGTGGGCCGGCCGGTCGCGCAGCGACCCGACTCGACGCGAGCGCCCTCGACCGGCTCGTGCTCGGCCTCGACTCCGCGCGGGTGACGGCGCTCGACGTCTCGATCACCTCGCCCGCCGTCGACGGGGGCGCCTGGCTCGACGGCGGCGGGCTCGAGCACCGGCTCGCCCGCGCCGCACTCGACGCCGGCGCCGACGCGGCGGTGCTCCCCCGCGGCATCCCGCGCCTCACGCTGAGCCGTGTACGCGCCGAGGTCTCCGCCGCGACCGTGCCGACCGGCCTCGACGTCTGGTTCGGCTCGGCGACCGCCCTCACGAGCCCCGGTCCCGGCGTAGTCACGACCTCGGGCACGGGCCTCGTCGCGATCGAGCTCGACGGCGGGCTGCGGCTCGACCTCGACGGGGCGCTCGCCGCCGAGCCGCATCGGGCGATCACGAACGCACCGGCGTCCGGCACGAAGCTCGCGACCGGCTCCCCACTCGGCACCGCCGCCGCCGGCGCCCGCATCCGCATCCGGCTCCAGCGCGCGGACGCCCCGCCCGTGCCGCACACCGTCCGCCCCGAGCCGGCCGCCGGTTGGCTCGCCCTCACGGCCGACCCTGCGCCACTGCTCGGGCTCGCGGCATCCGCCCCTGAAGCCCCTGAAGCCCCTGAAGCAGCCCGAACCCCGACCCTCGACGCGGCGACCCTGCTCGCCCGCCGCGAGGCGAGCCTCGCCGAGGTGCAGGAGCACTACTACGCCGCCCCGCCGCGCATCGAGCGCGGGTGGCGCGAGCACCTGATCGGCGTCGACGGGCGCGTGTACCTCGACATGGTCAACAACGTCACGCCGCTCGGGCACGGCCATGTCGGGGTCGCCGACGCCGTCGGCGCCCAGTTGCGGCGGCTGAACACGAACTCGCGCTTCCACTACGGCGCGGTCGTCGAGTTCGCCGAACGGCTCGCCGCCCTCGCGCCCGACGGACTCGACACGGTGCTCCTCGTGAACTCCGGATCCGAGGCGACCGACCTCGCGATCCGCATCGCGCTCGCGGCGACCGGGCACCGCGAGGTCGTCGCGATCCTCGAGTCGTACCACGGCTGGACCTACGCCTCCGACGCCGTGAGCACCTCGATCGCCGACAACCCCGATGCGCTCTCGACGCGCCCCGACTGGGTGCACGCGGTCGATGCGCCGAACCCGTTCCGCGGCACCCATCGAGGGGCGGATGCCGCGCGCTACGCGCCGGAGGCCGCGGCCGTGATCGCCCGGCTCGCCGCCGAGGGGCGCCCGCCCGCCGCGTTCATCGCCGAGACGTTCTTCGGCAACGCCGGCGGCATCCCGCTGCCCGACGGCTACCTCGCCGGGGTCTACACGGCCGTGCGGGCCGCCGGCGGACTCGCGATCGCCGACGAGGTGCAGGCCGGGTTCGGCCGCCTCGGCGAATGGTTCTGGGGCTTCGAGCAGCAGCGCGTCGTGCCCGACGTCATCGCCGTCGCGAAGGCGGCGGGCAACGGCTACCCGCTCGGCGCCGTCATCACGACGCGCGCGATCGCCGACGCGTTCCGGAGCCAGGGCGCCTTCTTCTCCTCCACCGGGGGCAGCCCCGCCTCGAGCGCGGCCGGACTCGCGGTGCTCGACGCCTTCCGCGACGAGCAGCTGCAGCACAACGCCCTCGAGGTCGGTGCCCGGCTGAAGGGCCGCCTCGAGGCGCTCGCCACGCGGCATCCGCTCATCGGAGCCGTGCACGGCCTCGGCCTCTACCTCGGCGTCGAGTTCGTGCGCGACCGCGAGACGCTCGAGCCCGCGACGACCGAGACCGCCGCGATCTGCGACCGCCTGCTCGAGCTCGGCGTCATCATGCAGCCCACGGGCGACCATCGCAACGTGCTGAAGGTGAAGCCGCCGCTCTGCCTCGACGACGACTCGGCCGACTTCTTCGTCGCGATGCTCGGGCGGGTGCTCGCCGAGGGCTGGTGAGGGTGGCGATCGTGGTGAGGGTGGCGATCTGCACGGGCACGGCTCGACGCCGTGTCAACCCCCGCCGTGTCAACCCCCGCCGTGTCAACCCCCGCCGTGTCGGCCGTGCGTTCGGCGTGCGCGGCGCCGGGCGTGCCTAGGCTGACGAGAGACGGATCGAGTGGGCGGAGTCCGCGAACTTCTGCGCGACTCGTCGCAGAGTCCGCCCACTCGATCGTGATCCGGCCGGCATCCGGATGACGACAGGAGGAGCGACCATGACGAACGTCGAGCGCATGAACGAGACCGGCGCCACGACCGGCGGCACGACCGCGGCATCCGGCTACGACCTGATCAGGCAGATCGCCGTCGCCGTGAGCGCGGTGCTCGCCGTGCTCGGCGCCTTCTTCGGCTCGGGTGCGGCGGGCGGCCAGCGGGTGCAGGATGCCGCGGGCGGAGCGCTCGCAGCCGACGCGACGCTCGTGGCACCGGGCGGCGGCGCCTTCAGCATCTGGTCGCTCATCTACCTCGGCCTGATCGTCTACGCGGTGTGGCAGTTCCTTCCGGCGCAGCGCGGTGCGGAGCGGCACCGCCGGCTCGGCTGGTGGGTCGCCGCATCGATGCTGCTGAACGCGGCGTGGATCCTCAGCGTGCAGGCCGACCTGCTCTGGCTGAGCGTGCCCGTGATCGCGGTGCTCCTCGTGGTGCTCGTCGTGGCGTTCCGGCGCAGCCTGCTGCTCCCGCCGCGCAACGCCGTCGACGCCGTGATCACCGACGGCACGATCGGGCTCTACCTCGGCTGGGTGTGCGTCGCGACGATCGCGAACATCGCGGCCGCGCTCGTCGCCGCGGGCTTCGACGGCTGGGGCCTGCCCGCCGAGACCTGGGCGGTCGGCCTGGTCGCCGTCGCCGGCCTGCTCGGCATCGCCCTCGCCGTGTGGGATCACGGCCGCATCGCCCCGACGCTCTCGCTCGGCTGGGGTCTCTCGTGGATCGCGGTCGCCCGCCTCACCGACGAGCCGTCGTCGACCGTCACCGGCGTGACCGCGATCATCGCGGTGGTCGCCGTGGTGCTCGTGACCGCCACCCTGCGCATCGTCGCCGTGCGACACGTTCGTGGGGGCCGGGGCTAGGCTGCGGGAATGGCCGCCGCTCGCACGTTCCGCCGCGGTGACCGCGTCATCGTCGTCCACGAGACTGCGCGCAACGGCACGAGCGGGGCGGATGCCACGGGCTCGGCGCCTTCCGCGAGGCCGGCGGATGCCGCCGAGCGCGTGTACGTGCTCGTGCACGGCCTCGGCATGGGCCACGCGTACTGGGGCGACCTCGTCGACCGGCTCGCCGAGACCGGACGCGTGCTCGCGCTCGACCTGCCCGGATTCGGCGACGCCCCGAAGCCGCGCACGGTGCCGACCATCGCCGGGTCCGCCGAACTCCTCGTGGGCCTGCTGCGTGCGGAGGGCCTCGACCGGCCCGTGCTCGTCGGTCACTCGAGCGGCGCCCAGGTCGTGGCGGAGGCCGCGGCGCGGCATCCGGAGCTCGTGGACCGCATCGTGCTCATCGCACCCTCGGTGAATCCGCGCGAGCGCACCGTGGTGCAGCAGGCCGCACGCTTCATGCAGGACGTCGCCGTGATCGACCCGACCGCGCTCGAGACGGGCGCGAGCGCCTACCTCGAGAGCGGGCTCGGCTGGACGATCGCGAACCTGCGGCCGATGCTCGAGCACCGCATGGAGCTCGTGCTGCCGCGGGTGCGCGCCGACACGCTCGTGGTGCGCGGCGAGCAGGACCACGTCGTGCCGCAGTCGTGGGCGCACGCCGTCGCGACCCTCGTGCCGCACGCCCGCTACGCCGAGATCGCGCACCGCGGCCACGAGACGACCTCGCGCCACGACGGCCCGCTGCACGAGCTCATCGCCGGCCACGCGCAGGGTCGGCCCGTCGGTCGCGTGCTCGCGGTGCACGAGCGGCGGGCGGCGCTGTCGCGCTCGCTCGGCGGGGGAACGGGGGCACGCGTCGGGTGGATCCTGCGCGACTACGCGTACGGCATCCGGCGGCGCCTCGACCAGTTCGTCGTGCGGCGCCCGCCCGCGCGGTGGCGGCGCGGCATCCCGACGCGGCCCGACGTCGTGCTCGCGACGGGCCTGCACGAGCACTGGAGCTTCCTCGCCTCGCTCGCCGACGCGCTGAACCGGGCGGGCCACCGCATCGTGATCGTCGAGGGCATCGGCATGAACCGCCGGCCCGTGCCCGAGACATCCCGACGTCTGCAGGTCGCCCTCTCCCGGGTCGCGCCGCCGCCGGCCGGACGCGTCATCGTCGGGCACAGCAAGGGCGGGCTCATCGCCAAGCACCTGCTGACCGATCTCGAGCGCGGAACCGGGCCGCTCGGTCCGGGCGGGCGGGCGCGGCTCGGCATCCGCGGCGCGGTGACGCTCGCGACCCCGTACGCCGGATCCGCGCGGGCCAGGTGGTTCCTCGACCCCAGCATGCGCGCCTTCCTGCCCACGGATGCCGCGATCGTCGAACTGCAGCGCTCCGCGAGCGTGAACGCCCGCATCGTCTCGATCTTCGGCACGCTCGACGCGCATGTGCCCGAGGGCAGCGCGCTGCCCGGAGCGACGAACGTGATCGTCCCGGCGGCCGGCCACTTCCGGCTCACCGCCTCGCCGGCCGCCCATCGCGCGGCGATCGACGGGGTCGCGACGATCGCTTCCCTAGACTGAGCGCGTGCTCCCCGCCGTCATCCTGCTCGCCGCCATGCCCGCGATCGTCATCTTCGCGCTCGGCGTGACGGCGCGCATCGCCTCCCGGCAGCCGGCGATCTCGCCCGTCGTGCAGTACACGCCGGGGCGCGGCTCCTCCGTGCTGCGCGATGCGCTCCTGATCGACGCCGACCGCCGAGCGGTGACCGCGGTGCTCATCGACCTCGCGGTGACGCGCAGGATCCGCATCCTCGCCGGCGAGAACCGACGCGACCCGATCGGCGTGCAGGTGCAGCCGGGCGCCACGTTCACGGCCGAGGAGTTCGCCGTGCTCGAGGCGCTCTTCGGCCCCGAGCACACGAGCGGGCGGGTGCACCGGTTCACGTCCGATCGCCGTGCGCTCTCCGCGCGGCTCAAGGCCGTCGTGCGCGACGTCTCGTACGCGCTCGCCCGCGAGGGCTTCATCGCGAAGCAGCGCGTCGCCTGGCCCGGAACGACCCTCACGGTGCTCGCCTACCTCGGCATGCTCGTCGAGGGCCTGTTCATCGTCATCACGCTCGTCGCGGCCGACTGGCCGGCACTCGTCACGACCGTCGCCGCCCTCGCGGTCACGATCGCGACGATCATCGTGACGCCGGCCTCGTGGCGCCGCTTCCTCCCGCCCGCGCGCGAGCGCCGCGAGCACCTCGACGGGTTGCGCCGGTACCTCTTCCTCGCCGAGCGCAACCGCATGCGCGCACTCCAGTCGCCGAGCGGCGCGGAGCTCATCCCCGTCTCCAGCGCGACGGATGCCACGAGTCGAGCGGATGCCACGACCCCGGCAGGTGCCGCCAGGTCGGCGCCCGACGGCCTCGCCCGGTTCCACCTGCACGAGAAGCTGCTGCCGTACGCGGTGCTCTTCGGCGTCGAGCGCGGATGGATCGACGTGCTGAAGCTCGACGTGCAGACGCTCGAGCGCACGAACGCCGACACGCTCGGCGACCTGGCCGACCTCACGGCCACCGCGGGCGACATCGCCGCGCTGGTCTCGCACCTCGGCGAGCTCGTCGTGCTCGTCGACCACGTGCACGACCTCACCGCCTCGGTCGGCGACCTCGTCGACGCATCCGGCGGCCTCGTGGATCTCGCCGACGGCGTCGGCGGCGTGCTCGGGATCTTCGAATGAGCGCGAGGGGTTTCGCATGAGCCGGACCTTCGCATGAGCCGGACCTTCGCATGAGCACCGACGAGGCGATCCGCATCCCGCTGGCCGGCGAGTCGGGTGAGCCCGTCGGCGGCGTCGACTCCGTCGGTGCGCTGTACGGCCGGCCCGCCGACGCGTGGGCCACCCTCGTCGTCGCGCACGGTGCGGGCACGGGCAAGGAGCACCCGTTCCTCGAGGGATTCGCACAGGCCGTGCAGGCGCTGGGCGTCGCGACGCTGCGTTTCGACTTCCCGTATCGCGAGGCCGGGCGCCGGTTCCCCGATCGTCCGCCGGTCGCCATCGCGACCTGGCGGGCCGTGACGGATGCCGCAGCCGCCCGCGCCGCCACCCCTACCGCCACCGCCACCGCCGGTGCCGCCGATGGTGCCGCCGATGGTGCACTCGAGCCGATCTGGGCGTCGGGCAGGTCATTCGGCGGTCGCATGGCGTCGATGGCCGCCGCCGAGGGCATGCCGGTGTCCGGGCTCGCGATGCTCGGCTACCCGCTGCACGCGCCGGGCAGGCCCGAGAAGCCGCGCGACGAGCACCTGCCCGCGCTCGAAGTGCCGATCCTGTTCCTGCAGGGACGCAACGACCCGTTCGCGATCCCCAACGAGCAGCTCGACGACGTCGTGCGACGCATCGGTCCGAACGCGACCCTCGAGTGGATCGACGCCGCGAACCACTCCTTCGAGGTCAAGGGGCGCAAGCGCCCCGCAGCTGAGATCGGCGCCTCGCACGCGGCATCGGTCGTCGCGTTCATGGGCGCGCACCCGCAGGCATCCTGAACCCGGCCGCGCGTGGCGCGTGACGGGCACGGCTCCGGCCTCTCCGCTGCTGAGCCCTAGACTCGTCGTCCGTGCCCACCATCGAGATCGCCGTCCCCGGAACGCCTGCTGCCGACGGGATCGTGCGCGCGTACCTGTTCGACGTCGCCTCGAGCTACTACGGGCGTCCCGCATCGGTGGAGGAGCTCGACCGGGCGATCCGCGAGGCGCCCTACGACGACCTGACCGGCTCGACGGGCGTGTTCCTGGTGGCCATGGAGTCGGGCCGCGCGGTGGCCTGCGCCGGAGCCCGGTTCATCGACCACGCCGATGCCGCCGAACTGACGAAGGTCTTCACCCTTCCCGCACACCGCGGAACCGGCCTCGGAACCCGCCTGATCGGCCGGCTCGAGGGACTCGCGCGGGACCGCGGGCTCGCCACGATCCGGCTGGACACGCGCTCGGACCTCGTCGAGGCCTGCGCGCTCTACGAGCGCCTCGGCTTCGCGCAGGTCGCCCCCTTCACCGACGGCCTCTACTCCGACCGCTGGTACGCGAAGCCGCTGTAGCCTCCAGCACGAACATCGGAACTGGGTGTCGCCGCTCGGCTGAACGCACGGCTCGCGTGAGCGCAACACTCGCACGACCCCGCCACCCGTGAGCCGCCTGACGTCCGGTGCCTGAGGCGTGATGCGCATCCCGGAGTCACGCGCCTGCCCACCGATCGGGATGGCACGGATGGGCAGGTCGCGACTCGTCCTCCACATGCGTCTGATACCTGCATCGCCCGGGTCCCCGCGTCAGCGCGACCTCGCATCAGCGCTCCCCGCGGGAGTCTCTCTGTGAAAACCTCGGCCACACGGCCACACGGCCACACGGCCACACGGCTACACGGCTACACGGCTACACGGCCACACGGCCACACGGCCACACGGCCACACGGCCACACGGCCACACGGCCACACGGCCACACGGCCACACGGCTACACGATTGCGAACACAGCACCCCGGAGGGCGGCATGACCGGCACCACCATCAGGATCGATTCCGAGACGGCGCGGCTCGTCGCCGAGCTCGCCCACCTCATGGAGCGAACGAAGAAGTCGGTCATGGCCGACGCCATTGCGGGCTACGCGCACGCGCGGCTCCCGACGCTCGCGAACGGACGGCTCAGGTACGGTGAGCTCCCACCAGTGGAGCGATTGAGGCTGCGACGCGACGAACTCCTTCGGGCGTTCGAAGAGCAGGGCACGACGAACGTACGCGTGCTCGATCCACAGATGCCGGCACGCCCGCGGAACCTCGCCCCCACCGACGAGGACGCGAGCGACATCGGCAGTAGCACCGGCACCGAAACCGGCAGCGGCAGCGGCAGCGGCAGCGGCACGAGTAGCGGTAGCGGTAGCGGTAGCGGTAGCGGTAGCGGTAGCGGTAGCGGTAGCGGTAGCGGTAGCGACACTGGCACCGACACCGACACCGGTGACGCCTTCGGTGACCCCGCCGTCGGCAACAACGCCTTCGGCTGGCACCGCGAGACGATCACGCTGCTCGCCGAAACCGACATCATCTTCGGCAGCGCGGCGGAATCGACGATGGAGGATCTCGCACGCCAACTGCTCGGCTTCAGCGTGGAAGTGATCTCCATGACGAAGCTCGCACTCTTCAATCCCGAACGACTCGAGCGCCTCGTCGCGGAGTCCACGCCGCTCTGAGTGAACCCGCATGCGTCGTGGTCGCGCCCGATGCGGCGTGCGGCGCGCCAGCGCTCAGGCGCCGACGTAGGCCGCGAGGTGCGTGGCGGTGAGGGTGGCGTCGTCGGTCGAGGCGGACCCGACGAGCGACGCGGGAGTGCCCTCGAACACGATGCGTCCGCCGTCGCGGCCGGCGCCGGGGCCGAGGTCGATGATCCAGTCGGCGTGCGCCATGACCGCCTGGTGGTGCTCGATGACGATGACCGAGTTGCCGTCGTCGACGAGGCGGTCGAGCAGCGCCAGCAGCCGGTCGACGTCGGCCAGGTGCAGGCCGGTGGTCGGCTCGTCGAGCACGTAGACCGTGCCCGTCTTGGCCATGCTGATCGCGAGCTTCAGGCGCTGGCGCTCACCGCCCGAGAGCGTGTTGAGCGCCTGCCCGAGGCCGAGGTAGCCGAGGCCGACGTCGGAGAGCCGCTGCAGGATGACCCGTGCCGTCTTCTCGGTGAGGTACTCGAGCGCGGCGTCGACCGAGAGCGCGAGCACCTCGGCGATGTTGAGCCCGTTGAGGCGGTATTCGAGCACCTCGGCGGTGAACCGCTTGCCACCGCATTCTTCGCACACGCTCGAGACCGTCGACATGGGGCCGAGCTCGACGAAGACGAGCCCGATGCCCTTGCAGTTCGGGCAGGCGCCGGCGGAGTTCGCGCTGAACAGCGCGGGCTTCACGCCGTTCTCCTTCGCGAACGCCTTGCGAATGGTGTCGAGCAGGCCCGTGTAGGTGGCCGGGTTCGAGCGGATCGATCCGCGGATCGGCGACTGGTCGACCACGACGACCTGGTCGTGCTTGGGCACGTTGCCGTGGATGAGCGACGACTTGCCCGACCCCGCGACGCCCGTGACGACGGTGAGCACCCCGAGCGGGATGTCGACGTCGACCCCGGTGAGGTTGTGCTGCGTCGCCCCGCGGATCTCGAGCACGCCCTTGGCGGAACGCACGGAGTCGCGCAACGTCGCACGGTGGTCGAGGTGACGACCCGTGAGCGTGCCGGAGGCCCGCAGCCCCGCGACGTCGCCCTCGAAGCAGATCTCGCCGCCGTGCGTGCCTGCGCCAGGGCCGAGGTCGACGATGTGGTCGCCGATCTCGATGACCTCGGGCTTGTGCTCGACGACGAGCACGGTGTTGCCCTTGTCGCGCAACTGCAGCAGGAGCCGGTTCATGCGCTGGATGTCGTGCGGGTGCAGCCCGACGGTGGGCTCGTCGAAGACGTAGGTGACATCGGTGAGCGAGGAGCCGATGTGCCGGATCATCTTGACGCGCTGCGCCTCACCGCCCGAGAGCGTGCCGGCGGGCCGGTCGAGGCTGAGGTAGCCGAGGCCGATCTCGACGAAGGAGTCGACGTTCTGCCGCAGGTTCGCGATGAGCGGCGCGACGCCCGGGTCGTCGATGTCGGAGACCCACTCGGCGAGGTCGGAGATCTGCATCGACGCGGCATCCGCGATGTTGATGCCCTTGATCTTCGACGACAGCGCGTCGCGGTTCAGGCGCGCGCCGCCGCATTCGGGGCAGGCGGTGAAGGTCACGGCCCGGTCGACGAACGTGCGGATGTGCGGCTGCATGGCGTCGCGGTCTTTGGAGAGCAGGCTCTTCTGCAGCTTGGGAACGAGGCCCTCGTAGGTCATGTTGATGCCCTGCACCTTGACCTTGGTGGACTCCTTGTACAGGAAGTCGTGCCGTTCGGTCTCGGTGTAGTCGCGGATCTTCTTCTCGGGATCGACGAAGCCCGACTCGGTGAAGATGCGCACCATCCACCCGTCGGCCGTGTAGCCCGGAATCGTGATGGCGCCCTCGGCGAGCGACTTGTCGCGGTCGAAGAGCTCGTCGAGGTCGATGTCGTTGACCTGCCCGGTGCCCTCGCAGCGCGGGCACATGCCCGCCGGCACGTTGAAACTGAAGTGGAAGCTCGGACCGACGTACGGCTGCCCGATACGGGAGAAGAGGATGCGCAGCAGCGCGTACACGTCGGTCGCGGTGCCGACCGTCGACCGCGAATTGGCGCCCATGCGCTCCTGATCGACGATGATCGCCGCGGACACGTTGCGCAGGCTGTCGACCTCTGGCCGGGGCTGGGTCGTCATGAACGACTGGATGAAGGTCGAGTACGTCTCGTTGATGAGGCGCTGCGACTCGGCCGCGATGGTGCCGAACACGAGGCTCGACTTGCCCGAGCCCGAGACGCCCGTGAACACGCTGAGCCGCCGCTTCGGGATGTCGAGCGAGACGCCCTTGAGGTTGTTCTCGTGGGCCCCGCGCACCTCGATGACGTCGTGCGCGTCGGCGATGTGCCGCTCGCCCGCCTCGCGCGCGGCGTGCCCCGCGGCCTGCTCGCCCGTGGCCTGCTCGGTCGCCGTCTGGTCGGTCGCGCTCATGGTGCCCCTCTCCTGCGGCGTGCCCGCGGTTCACGATTCTGGCAGTCGCCGCCGACATCCGCACAGCTCTCGCGCGTACCCTGTGCCCATGCCGCAGAAGTCGGGTCGCGTGACGAGATGGGTGCTGCCCGCGATCGCGGGCGTGGCATCCGTCATCGTGGCCGCCGGGGTCGGCGAACTCGCCGCGGCCGTGCTCGCGTCGGCCTCGAGCCCGTTCGCCGTGGTCGGCTCGATGATGATCGACCTCGCACCGCCGTGGGCCAAGGACGCCGCGATCGGTCTCTTCGGCACCGCCGACAAGGCCGCACTGCTCGTGGGCATCGCACTCGTGCTGCTCGTGGTCGCGGGCGCGGCCGGCGTGCTCGAGGCGCGTCGCCCGCCGTGGGGCCAGGTCGTGATCTGGGTGATCGGCGCGGTCGGCGTGCTGGCCGCGGTGACGAGGGCGAACGCGTCGATGCTCGCCTTCGCACCGCCGGCCCTCGCCGCGATCGCGGGCGTGATCGCGCTGCGGCTGCTCGCAAGGCGCCTGCCCGCCGCGTCCACGGCGCCGGGCACAGCGCCGACACCGCAGAGCACGAGCCGAGCGGATGCCGCGGGCACGACGCCTCCCGATCGCGCACCCGCCCCGGCGGGCACGACCACCCCCGCGACGCCCCCGACGTCCGCCGGCACGACGACCCCGGCCGCGACGGCGTTCGATCGGCGCCGCTTCCTCGCCTGGGCGGGCGGCGCCGCCGCGATCGGCGCCCTCGCCGCGATCGGCGGCTACGCGATGCAGGCGGGATCGCGCGCGGTCACGGCCGTGCGCAAGGCGATCACGTTGCCACGGGCCGCGGTCGCGGCATCCGTGCCCCAGGGGGCGGAGCTCGGCATCGACGGCCTCTCGCCGGTGATCACCCCGAACGTGGAGTTCTACCGCATCGACACCGCCCTCGCGGTGCCGGCCGTGACGCCCGACGACTGGAGCCTGCGCATCCACGGCGACGTCGAGCACGAGGTCGTGCTCACCTGGGACGAGCTGCTCGCCCTGCCCCTCGAGGAGTCCGTGACGACGCTCGCCTGCGTGTCGAACGAGGTCGGCGGCGGGCTCATCGGCAACGCCGTGTGGCTGGGGTACCCGATCCGCGAGCTGCTGGCCCGCGCGGTGCCGGGCGCGAACGCCGACATGGTGCTCTCGCGCAGCGTCGACGGGTTCACGGCCTCGTCACCGCTCGAGGTGCTGCAGGACGACCGCAACGCGATCCTCGCGGTCGGCATGAACGGCGAGCCGCTGCCCGCCGAGCACGGGTTCCCGGTGCGCATGGTCGTGCCGGGGCTGTACGGCTACGTATCGGCGACCAAGTGGGTGACCGAGCTCGAGGTCACGCGCTTCGACGCGGCATCCGCCTACTGGACCGACCGCGGCTGGAGCGAACGCGGACCGATCAAGCTGTCGTCGCGCATCGACGTGCCCCGCTCGGGCCAGCAGGTGCAGGCCGGCACGGTGGTCGTCGCGGGCGTCGCCTGGCACCAGCACGTCGGGGTCGCGGCCGTCGACGTGCAGGTCGACGGCGGCGCATGGCAACCCGCGACGCTCGCGACCGCGATCTCGGACGACACCTGGGTCCAGTGGCGGTTCGAATGGGATGCCGCGGCGGGATCGCACTCGCTGCGCGTGCGCGCGACCGGGGCCGACGGCGAGGTGCAGGTCTCGCGCGAGCAGGGCGTCGTGCCCGACGGCGCGACCGGCCTGCACGAGCGCACCGTCACCGTCTCGTAGCGCGGCGCGGTCGCCTTCGCGCCTTCGCGCCTTCGCGCCTTCGCGCCTTCGGGTCCGGCGGTACTTGGTCTGGAAACTCCGGCTGCACGGCTACACGGCTACACGGCTGCACGGCTGCACGGCTACACGGTTCCTGGAACACACCACCCCGGGGTCTGCCCCCACGGCTCGACCGATCGCCTGCTCACGCGAGTCGCGACGTGTGCGTCGTCGCACGAGACGCGGAATGCGCCACTCCAGACGAGGCTCAGGTGCGGGACCTCATCCGACTCGGGGCGTGCGCGACCCAGGTCGGGTGAGGCGTGCGCGACCCAGGTCGGGTGAGGCGTGCGCGAAATCAGGTGAGGCGGGGGGTGCGCGGCGGCGACGTGCGACGGGCGCCCGTGGCCTCGAAGGCGGCGGCGAGGCGCAGCAGCGCGGTGTCGTCGTAGGCGCGTCCGGCGAAGGTGAGCCCGACCGGCATGCCGATGTCGGCCATGGTGCCCATGGGCACCGTCACCGTCGGGATGCCGAGGTGCCGCGGCACGAGGTTGCCGTTCGCGACCCAGACGCCGTTGCGCCACCCGAGATCTGCGGATGCCTCGTGCACGTCCATGTCGGCGGGGCCGACGTCGGCGACCGCGGGGAACACGACGGCATCGAGGCCGAGCCCGTCCATCCACGTCTCGAGGTCGACGCGGCGGGTCTCCTCGAGTCCGCGCAGGCCGACCTCGAGCTCGGGCATGTCGGCGAGGGTCGCGCCGGGGTGCGAGCGCGCCCACTCGGGGTACTCGGCGATGTCGTCGTCGAAGCCCGTGTAGCGGTCGGGCAGGGCGCCCTCGGGTTGCGGGAAGATGCGGGATCCGTCGACGTCGGCGAGCGCGCGCAGTGCGGGGTCGCCGTTGGCGTCGAGGAAGTCGTTCCACGCCCACGCCGACAGGTCGACGATCTCGCGGCGCAGGTACTCGGGCGTCACGAGTCCGCGGGTCGCGATCGTCGGGGCTCCGACGCGGTCGCCCTCGTAGTTCGACACGACCGGGAAGTCGACGGGCACGACCTCGGCACCGGCGGCCTCGAGGTCGCGGCGGGCGGCCTCCCACAGGTCGATGACGGAGGGCCGGGTCTCGATGCGCTCCCCGGTCGCTCCGCCGATGCCGGGCGTGCGTCCGGGCTCGGCCGTGCCGGCGTCGAGGTCGGCGTTGACGTACATGCGCGGGATGCCGAGGCGCCGGCCCGCGAGCGCGAGGCGCGCTGCGGCGGCATCCGCCGTGCCAGAGGCATCCGCCGTGCCACAGGCATCCGCCGTGCCAGAGGCATCCGTCGTGCCCGAGGCATCCGTCGCGAGCGCGATGTACGAGTCGGGCCGCACCTCGGACGAACGCGGGATGGCCACCCACGTCTGCACGCGCCAGAAGTCGCCGCGCGTCTCGGCGTCGTCGGCGACGATCACGTCGAGCACCTCGAGCAGGTCGGCCATGGTGCGGGTGTGCGGCACCACGACGTCCATCGTGGGCACGAGGGGCCAGTTGCCGCGCACCGAGATCACGCCACGCGACGGCGTGTAGGCGCAGAGCGCGTTGTTCGAGGCGGGCGCGCGGCCCGACGACCAGGTCTCCTCGCCGAGGCCGAAGGCCGCGAAGGAGGCCGCGGTCGCGGTGCCGGATCCGTTGGAGGAGCCCGAGCCGAAGGCGGCCGTGAGGAAGGCCGCGTTGTACGGGCTCTCGGCGCGGCCGTAGACGCCGCGCTGCATGCCGCCGTTCGCCATGGGCGGCATGTTCGTAAGGCCGATGAGCACGGCTCCGGCGCCGCGCAGGCGCTCGATCGTGAAGGCGTCGCGCTGTGCGACGAGGTGCTCGAACGCCGGCGACCCCGCGGCGGCGGTCAGGCCGCGGGCGAGATAGCTGTCCTTCGCGGTGTACGGGATGCCGTCGAGCGGGCCGAGCACGCGCCCGGCGGCGCGACGGGCGTCGGATGCCTCCGCGTCGGCGCGCGCCTCGGGGTTCATCACGACGAGCGCGTTGAGCGCGGTCGACGTCCCGGGCCCGTCGTAGGCGGCGATGCGAGCGAGGTACGCGTCGAGCAGCCCGACCGCGGTCACGCGTCCGGACTCGAGCGCGGCGCGCAGCTCGGCGATCGAGGCCTCGACGACGTCGAACTCCCCGCCGGCCTGCGTCATCGGGCCGCCCCCACCTCGAGCGAGGGCTGCTGCTGCGTGATGCAGTGGATGCCGCCGCCGCGGGCGAAGATCTCGCGGGAGTCGACGGTCACGGCCCGGCGCCCGGGGTACGCGGCTTCGAGGATCTCTCTCGCCGCGGCATCCGCTCGCTCTTCACCGAAACCGCAGGCGATGACGCCGTCGTTGACCACGAGGTGGTTGACGTAGCTCCAGTCGACGAAGCCCTCGTGATCGCGCAGCGTCTCGGGCGCCGGGAGGTCGACGATGTCGAAGGGGCGGCCCGCGGCATCCGTCTCGGTCTCGAGCTGGGCGCGCAAGGCCCGCGTGACCTCGAAGTCGGGGTGCTCGGGGTTGCGCTGCTGATGGAGCAGCAGGCTCCCGGGCGAGGGGATCGTCGCGACGATGTCGACGTGCCCGTTCGTGCCGAAGTCGTCGTAGTCGCGCTCGAGGCCGCGGGGCAGCCAGATCGCCTTCGTCGCACCGATCGTGCGCGCGAGCTCGGCCTCGACGCGGGCCTTGTCGGCGTACGGGTTGCGCCGCGGGTCGAGCTGCACGGTCTCGGTCACGAGCACGGTGCCCTCGCCGTCGACGTGGATGCCGCCGCCCTCGTTCACGAGCACGGAGCTCACGAGCTCGGCCCCGACGCGGTCGGCGACGAAGCGGGCGATCTCGGCGGACTTCGTCCACTCGGCCCACTCCGGCGCGCCCCAGCCGTTGAAGATCCAGTCGACGGCGCCGAGCACGCCGGGGCGCTCGTCGTCGACGACGAAGGTGGGGCCGAAGTCGCGCATCCAGAACTCGTCGAGCGGTGCCTCGACGAGCTCGATCGCGCCGTCGAGCATGCGGCGGGCGCGGGCGGTCTCGGTCGGGTCGACGACCATCGTGAGCGGCTCGAACGGCACGATCGCGTTGGCCACCGCGGCCCAGGCTGCGTAGCCGGCCTCGCGCTCGGCGTCGGTCTCGCCGAGGGTCAGGCCCTCGCGCGGGAAGGCCATCCACGTGCGGTCGTGGCGTGCGGTCTCTGCGGGCATGCGCCAGGTCATGCGGGCACCTCCTGGTTGTCGTCGGCTGTTGCGCGTTCTTCGGTCGTGCGAGCGGATGTCGCGGGGTCGGGATCGACGCGAGCGGATGTCGCAGGGTCGGCGGCGTCGAGATCGACGCGAGCGGATGCCGCGGGCCGCGCGGCCGGGTCGCGGTACGGCTTCGTGCCCAGCCAGAGCACGGCGTACAGGCCGCCGGCGAGCAGCGGTCCGACGATCGCCGAGAGGTCGGCGCCGCCGAGCGCGTTCGAGATCGGGCCGACGTAGAGCGTCGTGTTCGCCATGAGCACGGCGACCGTGGTCGCGCCGGCCATCGCGATGACGCCGGGCCAGAACACGCCGCCGCGGTACCAGAACGGGCTTCCGGGGCGCTCGTCGGTGAGGGCACGGCCGTCGTAGCGGTTGCGGCGCAGCAGGATGTCCACCGCGTAGACCGCGACGAGCGGGCCGAGCACCGTGACGGCGAGCTCGAGCGACGAGTTCAGCGCGTCGAGAAAGCTCGGAGCGACGAACAACAGCCAGGCCGCCGCCGCCGTCGCCGCGGCGCCGGTCACGACGACCGTGAGCGCACGAGGCATCCGGAACCCGAGCCCCTGGGCGTAGAGGCCCGTGGAATACGCGACGAGCACGTTGTTCGTGATGCTCGAGAGCACGATCATCGCCAGGAACACGGGCGTGAACCAGGCGGGCACGATCTCGGCGATCGTCAGCTGCGGGTCGGTCATGTCGATCGCGGTGCCGGCGACGACGCCGAGCGTGCCGATGAAGATGGCCGGGATGAAGCCGCCGAGCGCCGTCCACGTGGCGACCTTGCGCTTGGAGACATCCGTCGGCAGGTAACGGGCGTAGTCGGCGCCGGTGCCCCACGACAGCGGGCTCGAGGCGACGATCGCGAAGCCGAGCAGCAGCATCGCCCAGTGCTCGCCCGGGTCGAGCGGCGCGGGGGAGTACGAGAAGTCGGCCGCGCCGAAGACGAACACGGCGAGCACGATGAAGACCACGGCGAGCGCGGCCGAGAAGTACGGGGCGAGCTTCAGGATCGTCGCGTGCCCGTAGATGCCGATGACGAAGCTGAGCGCCGCGACCACGATGAGCACGCCCCACTCGGCGCCGGCGGGCAGCACGATGCCGAGCTGCGCGACGAGTGCGAGGGCGGCCAGCGTCGCGAAGGCGATGTTGATGATCTCGTAGAAGATGCCGATGGCCACGCCGAGCCCCGCGCCGAACACCCGGCTGCCGCGGATGCCGAACATCGCACGCATGATCGCGACGCTCGGGGTGCCCGACGCCGGGCCGCTGATCGCGAGGAGGCCGACGGCCGCCCACCACAGGTTGCCGAGCACCGTGATGAGCAGCGCCTCCCAGACCGGCAGGCCGAGCAGCATGAGCACGCCGCCGACGACGAAGTAGAGGTAGATGACGTTGGCCGACATCCACACCCAGAACAGTTCGCGCGGCTTGCCGTGGCGCTCGTGCTCGGGGATGAAGTCGGCGCCGTGCGCCTCGACGTGGCCGGCGCGGTCGGCGGGTTCGGCGGTGCCCTGGTTCGCGGCGTTCGGCCCCGAGGGCGCGCTCGCGTACGGCTGCGGCGTCGTTGCGGCATCCGGGGTCGCGGTGGTGATGTTGCTCATCGTTGAGGACTCTCTGCTCGCCCGATCAGGGTGCCGATTCGTCGCGATCTCTCGCGCGCGCTCGACAGGATCGGGGACTCGACCTACTATTGATCACACGATCAATAAGTTGCAGCGACGCTACCCATCCGAGGTCGACATGTCAAGACCGGTCCGCAAGAAGGCCGCCCGCAAGACCCCCGCCGAGCGCGCCGCCGAGATCGCGGATGCCGCGTGCACGGTCGCCCTCGAGCACGGCCTCTACGCCGTGACGCTGCGCAGCATCGCCGCGCAGATCGACGTGGCCCCGGCCCTCGTCGCCCACTACGAACCGAACATGGACTCCCTCGTCGCGAACACGTTCGGCACCATCGTCGCGACCGAGCTGGCCGAGGTCGGCGAGCTCGTCGCTTCGCGTGAGAGCCCACGAGCTCGGCTCTCGCTGCTGCTCGAGACCCTCCTCGACGGCACGCGCGACGACGTCACCGTCATCTGGGTCGAGGCGTGGGCGCTCGGCCGGCGCAACGAGGCGCTCGCCCAGCGCGTGCGCGACGAGATGGACGACTGGCGCACCTTTCTGCAGGGCATCATCGAGGCGGGCGTCGCCGCGGGCGAGTTCGAGACCGACGACGCGGCATCCGTCGCCTGGCAGGTGCTCGGCATGATCGACGGCCTGAACGCCCACGCGCTCGTGCGCTGGGAGCACTCCGGCGACCGCGGCTCCCGCATCGGCCACGCCGTCGAGGGCATGCTCGGTCTGCACCGGGGCGCGCTGGCGGGTTGAAGGCGGCACCCTCGGCCCGGGCGGATGCCTCGACGCGAAGTCTGCCCGATTCGGAGATTCGGCAGACGAGCGGATGCCGCGGGGGCGGGCGCAACGCGATGCGATGTCGGATGCCGCGACTAGCGTGGCAGGCACGGCGAAGGGAACCCGATGTATCTGGTCGACGGCACGGTGGTCACGAGCGCGAGCGACCTGAAGAAGGCGTCCGAATGCGAGTTCGCGTTCCTGCGTGCGCTCGACGCCAAGCTCGGCCGCATCGAGGCCGTGCCCGACCCCGAAGACGCGATGCTCGAGCGCTCGGGGCGCATGGGCGACGCCCACGAGCTGCGCGTGCTCGAGCGCTACCGCGAGCAGTTCGGCCCAGGCGTGGTCGAGATCGAGCGCCCGTCGGTGCGCGACGCCGAGGCCGTGGCCGCCGCCGTCGAGGCGACCAACGCCGCCTTCGCCGCCGGCGCGCCGGTCGTGTTCCAGGCGACCTTCGCCGACGACGGCTTCATCGGGTTCGCCGACTTCATCGTGCGTCAGCCCGACGGCCGCTACCTCGTGCAAGACAGCAAGCTCGCCCGCCGCGCCAAGGTCACCGCGCTGCTGCAACTGGCGGCCTACGCCGAGCAGCTCGACCGCATCGGGGTGCCGCGCGCCGACACCGTCGAGCTCCTGCTCGGCGACGGCACCACGAGCACGCACCGCCTCGACGACATCGCGCCCGTCTACCGGCTGCGACGCGAGCGGCTCGAGCGCATCATCGCCGAACGACTCGCCGACAGCGAGGCCGTCGCCTGGGGCGATCCCCGCTACGGGCTCGACGGGCGCTGCCCCACCTGCGACCTCGAGGTGCAGGCGCATCGCGACGTGCTGCTCGTCGCCGGGCTCCGCGTCACGCAACGCGTCGCCCTCGCCGAGGCCGGCATCACGACGATCGACGGGCTCGTGGCATCCGACGCGCCCGTGCCCGGCGTGCTCGACGCGACGCTCGCCAACCTGCGCCTCCAGGCCCGCCTGCAGTTGCAGGCCGAGGCCGCCCAACTCACGGCGACGGCGCTCATTCAAGCGGGCTCGGGCACGCGCTCCCCCGACGACCCGCCGCTCGCACCGCCCATCGCGCTGCGCGACCCGGCGTCGCTCTCCGCGATCCCCGAGCCCGACGCGGGCGACCTCTTCTTCGACTTCGAGGGCGACCCGCTCTACACCGAGGGGCCCGCCAAAGACTGGGGCATCGACTACCTGTTCGGCATGGTCGACGTCGACGAGGCGTTCACGCCGCTCTGGGCGCACAGCTTCGCCGAAGAGAAGGTCGCGCTCGAGCGGTTCCTCGACCTCGTGGCGCTGCGTCGCGCCGCGCACCCGAACATGCACATCTACCACTACGCCAACTACGAGCGCGCGCACCTGCTCTCGATCGCCGCCCGGCACGGCGTGCGCGAGGCCGAGGTCGACCGACTGCTCTCCGACGGCGTGTTCGTCGACCTCTACCCCGTCGTCAAGCGTGCCGTTCGCGTCGGCAGCCGCTCGTACTCCATCAAGAAGCTCGAGCCGCTCTACATGGGCACCGAGCTGCGCGAGGCCGAGGTCAAGTCGGGCGGCGACTCGATCCTCGAGTACGTGCGCGCCCGCGATCTCGCCGCCTCGGGCGCCACCGATCCCGCCACCGGGCTCTCGGGTGAGGCCGCAGCGCAGCATGTGCTCGACGACCTCGCCGACTACAACCGCTACGACTGCGTGTCGACCCTGCGCCTGCGCGACTGGCTGCTCGCCCTCGCCCGAGGTGCCGGGGTCCCGTCGGTGCCCGAGTCGCAGCTCGTCGAGGTCGCCAAGGCCGAGGGCCGGGTGCACGAGCCGTCGCCGATCGCCCTGCACCTGCAGCAGCTCGCCGGCCCGCGCGACGACCCCGACCGTGACGCCGACCACACCGCGCTCGCGCTCGCGGCGGCGGCCATCGACTACCACGACCGCGAGGCGAAGAGCTTCTGGTGGGCGCACTACTTCCGCCTCGAGCAGCCGCTCGAGGGCTGGGAGGAGCAGCGCGACGTCATCGTCGTCGACCCCGAGGCATCCGCCGTCGTCGAGCCGTGGTTCGTGCCGGAGGGCAAGCAGGCCGAGCGCCGTCACGTGCGACTCCGCGGGCGCATCGCCCCCGGCTCGAGGTTCTCGGTCGGCGGCAGCGTCTTCGTGCTCTACGACTCGCCCGCACCCTTCGCAGGCCGCATGGTGTCGCGGCCGGGTTCGCGCACCCCGCGAGGCGTGCAGATCGTCGAGGTGCTCGACGACGGCGTGGTCGTCGAAGAGCTCGCGGTCGAGGGCGAGACCTGGTCGGCGCTGCCCATGGCGGTCGTGCCCGGGTCCCCGCCGGCCGCCGGTCGCCAGAAGGACGCGATCGCCGCGTGGGGCGAGCAGGTCGCCAGGGCTTGGCCCCGTTGGCCCACGAACCCCGCCGTCGACATCCTGCGCCGGTCGGCGCCGCGCACCCGTGACGGGCTCGGGATCGGGGTCGGCGCCACCGGCAAGGTCGGCGCGACCGACATCATCGGCGCAGCCGGCGTGGCGAGCGCAGCCGGCGCGGCCGGTTCGCTCGGCACGGTCGCGTCGCTCGTCGCGCAGCACGACTACGTCGGCGCCGTCATCGCGGGCGTGCAGCAGCTCGATGACTCCTACCTCGCGGTGCAGGGCCCTCCCGGCACGGGCAAGACCTACGTCGCCTCGCACGTGATCACCCGCCTCGTGTCCCAGCACGGCTGGAAGATCGGCGTCGTCGCGCAGTCGCATGCCGTCGTCGAGAACGTGCTCGACGCCACCATCCGCGCCGGACTCACGCCCGACCTCGTCGGCAAGGCGCCCAAAGACGACGCCGAGCCGTTCGCCCACGAGTACACGCGCCTCGACAAGCGTCGCAACGGACTCGCGCAGTTCGCCGAGGCGCACGCCACGACCGGGTTCGTCGTCGGCGGCACCGCGTGGGACTTCGCCAACGCCGACCGCGTGCCGCGCGGGTCACTCGACCTGCTCGTCATCGACGAGGCCGGGCAGTTCTCGCTCGCCTCGACCATCGCCACCTCGGTCGCCGCCCGAAACCTGCTGCTGCTCGGCGACCCTCAGCAGTTGCCGCAGGTGAGCCAGGGCATCCACCTCGAGCCCGTCGACACCTCGGCGCTCGGCTGGATCGCCGACGGCCACGACGTGCTTCCCCCCGAGTTCGGCATCTTCCTCGCCGAGAGTCGCCGCATGCACCCGGCCGTCGCCGCCCCGGTCTCCCGTCTCTCCTACGAGGGCGAGCTGCACTCGCACGAGGTCGCCTCGACCCGATCCCTCGACGGCGTGCACCCCGGGCTCGTACCGCTGCCGGTCGCCCACGAGGGCAACACCGTCGCCTCGGTCGAAGAGGCCGCGGTCGTCGTCGACTGCGTCGCCGCGCTGCTCGGCCGCACCTGGATCGACCCGACCGAGACGCCGACCGGCGTCGGCAGCCCCGGCGGCATCTCGACCGCCGGCATCTCGACCGCCGGCATCTCGACGGGCGGCATCTCGAGCGGCGGCATCGATCCAGAGCGAGCGGATGCCGCGGCCGGGCGCCCCCTCGAGCAGCGCGACCTCATCGTGGTCACGCCCTACAACGCCCAGCTCACCTGCGTGCGTCGGGCGCTCGACGACGCCGGCTTCCACGACGTGCCGGTCGGCACCGTCGACAAGTTCCAGGGCCAGGAGGCCGCGGTCGCGATCGTCTCGCTCGCCGCGTCGAGCGCTGCCTCAGCGCCACGGGGCGTGGAGTTCCTGCTGCTGAAGAACCGGCTCAACGTCGCCATCTCCCGGGCGAAGTGGGCGGCCTACCTGCTCTACTCCCCGGGCCTGCTCGATGCCCTGCCCTACACCCCGACCGGCGTCGCCCAGCTCAGCGCCTTCGTGCGTCTCGTCGGCGCCGACCGTGCCCGCACCACCGAACCCGAACTGCTGCTCAGCCCGAGCTGAGGCCAGGGCGCTTGCGCGGCACGTCGCCACCTCGCCACCTCGCCACCTCGCCACCTCGACATCGCGCCTCAAGCTTGGGAATGCTGCCCCGCATCGTGCATCCTGCTCGTCGCCCGGAAGGCGGTGTCACTGATGAAGCGGGCGGTGCTTCGGTGCATTCTGCGCGGCGTCACGGTCGACCCGCGCCCTGGGCGAGGCCATGCTGCGGCACGTCGGCCCCTTTGGTTTCGACCCGACGGCACTTCGGCACTTCGGCACTTCGGCACTTCGGCACTTCGACACTTCGGCATTCGTTTCCTCCCCGACGCCCCACCTCGACTGAACCCGGGCGGAACGTCGCCGGCGGGAGGTGGCCTTCTCGAACTGCGCTTCAAACCGTGCAGCCGTGCAGCCGTGCAGCCGTGCAGCCGTGCAGCCGTGCAGCCGTGCAGCCGTGCAGCCGTGCAGCCGTGCAGCCGTGCAGCCGTGCAGCCGTGCAGCCGTGCAGCCGTGCAGCCGTGTAGCCGTGTAGCCGTGTAGCCGTGTAGCCGTGTAGCCGTGTAGCCGTGTAGCCAGCGTTTCCTGAGCAGTTCCCGTCTCTCAAGCCCGTCAGCCAGGAGAACCAACCCGCTCCCCGTCGTGGGTGTCCGCCCCCGCGAAGGCCGTGGCCAAGTAGCCAAGTGGCCAAGTGGCGCACACCACATCACCACATCGTTCTTCACGGTCACCCGTCTGAACCACCGAGAGATCGACTCGGCCGGGGGAAGCGCAGCGCCGAGGCGAGGCATCCGCCCGTCAGGAGAGCTTGGCGGCGATCGACTCGATCCTGCGACGGCGGGTCTCTGGCGCCTTCGCCGACTCAACATTCGTCACATGCGCCTTGCGGGCGCTCGGCGACAGCGCATCGAAGGCGGCGCGTGCGCCTGCCGCGTCGAGCGCCGCGGCGAGGTCCCCGGGCACCTCGACCGTGCGCGGTGCGGTGTCGACCTCCAGGTCGACCACGATCGCGTCGCCACCGCCGATGCCCGACGCCGCGCGCCGTTCCGCGCTGAACGGGATCAGGTGTCTGCCGCCCATCACGGCGACCGTGCTGCGGTACTCGAAGCCGTTGACCGTGACGAGCACGGGCGGCTTGCGGCCGGCGCCGAGTGCCTCGATCACCTCGTAGGGCACCTCGATGCCCGTGTTGTTGCCGGTCTGGAGCATCGTCGACTCGAATCGCATGCCGCGAGTCTGCCACCGCTCCCGAAGTCGCCGCAGCCCTGGCTGGGAATACCGTTCAGCGTCGGAACGTAGATTATGAGCATGACCTCCCCCTCGTCTGACCTGAACCCCGCCCGCATCACGATGTACGGCGCCGAGTGGTGCATCGACTGCCGCCGCTCGAAGGCGCTGCTCGACGCCCGTGGCGTCGACTACGACTACGTCGACCTCGAGGTCGAGCTCGACGGCGCCGACCGCGCCAAGGCGATCTCGGGCCGCACGCAGATCCCCGTGGTCGTCTTCCCCGACGGCACGCACTTCACCGAGCCCACCGACGCCGAGCTCGGCGCCAAGCTCGACGAGGCCGTCGCCGCGTAGCCGACCCCGCGACGCGGCTACTCCGGCGATGAGCCGTTCACGCGGTCGCCGAGCGAGCTGAGGTCGGCGCCCTCGGGGATCTCCTCGACCTCGAGGCCCGGCGTCGCGCGGAGCTCGGCGATGAGTTCCGCGCCGCCGGCCACGACGGTCGAGTCGAAGTCGACCTCGCTCACGAGCACCCAGGCGCGATCCTCCGGCCAGACGAGGCTCGGTGTCACCGACCATGGCCCGGGGTCGTCGACCCACGGTGCACGCTCGGGCCAGGAATCGCCGATCAGTTCATCGATGCCGGCATCGAACAGCACATGCGAGCGTGCCGGAAGCTCCAGGCGCGGGCCGGCGTCGACCTCCGGGGCGAGCGGTGGCCTCCTGTCATGACCGGGATCGGATTCAGCCGTCGACGCCAGCTCGTCATCGGCGAACAGCCTGAGCACCGATACGCCGTCGTTCGAGAAGAGTCCGCCGTGGCCCTCCCAGACGGCGGCCTGCCCTGCATCGGGCGTCGCCGTGTACCGTGCGAGCACGCCCGCGATCGTGGCGAACGCGTGGGTTCCGGGAGACCCGGTCATCGGCGGGCCGCAGCGCCAGCCGTCGGGTCCGGGAACACCGTTCCACCTGCCGTCATCGCCGCTCGCACGGGCGATCGACTCCCATTGCACGAGCGGATGCCACGTCACGCCGAGCTCGCCCGCGACCGACCGCCAGGTCACCGAACGCGACTCCCACCCCGTCGGCTCCGCCCGGTCGGAGGCGCGCAGATCCTGCCACGTGGCCCCGACCGGCCGCAGTCCTTCCAGAGGGTGGAAGACGCGCGCATACGCGGGGAACCCGCGCGGCACGACCGAGTGCATCGACGCGGTGGGTGCCGCCGACCAGTCGATGCGCCCGGCGATCCATGCGCCGCGCGCGACCTCGGGCTGCCACCGCATGCGCCGCTCCTCAGGTGCCCTGCCCGCTACTCGCCGAGCGCCGGGATGACCTCGGCCTCGAACAGCTCGAGCCCGCTGCGGTCGTAGGCGATGCCCGGGAAGTAGTGGATCGCGTAGCCGAGGCCGCGGTCGCGGAGTTCCTCGAGCTTCGCGACGACCTGGCTCACCGTTCCGACGGCCGCGTCGTCCGAGTGGAATCCCGCAAGGTAGCGCTCGGTGCCGGCCGGTCCGAGGTGGGGGGCCACGCGCGCCTCGATCTGCGCGAGCCGGCGCTCGACGTCCGCGGCATCCGTGCCGACCACCGTGTTGAAGTTCGCGCTGCGCACGATGGCGTCGAAGTCGCGGCCGATCGCCTCGGCGTGGCCGCGCAGAACCTCGCTCTTGTGGCTGAACATCTCGGCGCCGCCGTTGAAGTTCGTGTAGCTCGCGTACTTCGCGGCGATCTTCAGCGTGACCTTCTCGCCGCCGCCGGCGACCCAGATCGGGATGCCGCCCGGCTGCAGCGGGCGAGGCTGCACGACGGCGTCCGTGATCTGCCAGAACTCGCCGTCGAGGCTCGCGCGGCCGGTCGTCCAGGCCTGGTGCATGACCTCGACGCCCTCGCGCAGCGCGCGCAGCCGGGTGGGCGCGTCGGGGAAGCCGTAGCCGTAGGCGAGCCACTCGTGCTCGTACCATCCGGCGCCGATGCCCATCTCGGTGCGACCGCCCGAGATGACGTCGACGGTCGCGGCGACCTTCGCGAGGTAGGCGGGGTTGCGGTACGCGACGCAGGTGCACATCTGGCCGAGGCGCACACGCGAGGTCGACGCGGCGAACGCGGCCATGAGCGTCCACGCCTCGTGGGTGGCCTCGGTCTCGCTCGGCACCGGCACGGTGTGGAAGTGGTCGTAGACCCAGATCGACTCCCAGCCGGAGTCGGGCGCATCGGCGTGCGCGGCGAGGTCGTGCATGGTCCGCCAGTGCGCGGCCGGGTCGATGTCGACGAGGTCGTGGCGCCAGCCCTGGGGGATGAACATTCCGAAACGCATGTCGTTCAGCCTAGGACGAGCGCGAGCGCGGAGGGCGGGACCGGAGAACGAACACGGAGAACAGCACGAGCGGATGCCGCGATCTCAGCGCTGTCCCTGAGGACGCCCGGTCGCGGCATCCGTATGGTGCTCGGAATGAACACGACTCACTGCGAATTCTCCGCTCAGGACTTCACCGCCACGGCGGTCACCTCGTCGACCGGCCGCATCGTGCACGTCACCGGCTTCGGCCTCTGCCCGACGAGCGGCTGGGAGCTCTCGCTCGCGGCCGCGAACCCGGGCGTCGTTCCGCACCCCGACAGCCTCTGGCTCGAGCTCCGCGAGCGCGCACCGCGCACCGGTCGCCCGCGCGTGCTGGTGGACACGTCGGTCGAGGCGATCATCGACGATTCGCGGGCGACCGAGATCGTGATCCGCTTCGGCTGGCGCGAGCCGTTCAGCATCCCCGTGATCGAGCAGGTCGCGAGCGAAGGGCGAGCGGATGCCGCGAGCCGTCGTGCTGCGGCATCCGTCGTCGTCTCCTGAACCCGGCGTCAGGCGAGCGCGAAGCGCAGCTCGGCCACGGCCGGTCCGTGCCACGAACCGCCGTCGAGGTCGTCGCCGCGCACGGTGACGACCTTGCCGCCCTTGGCGGCCACGAGCAGGGCGAGCTGGGGCAGCAGGTCGCCCGCCGGCGTGCCGTCGTCGAGGGCGTCGCCGGTGCCGTTGCCGGTCGCGAACTCGATGGCGCCGCTCTCGCGGTCGAGCGTGCCGTTGACCGAGGTCGTGAAGTCGAACCAGATGGTCTCGACGGCGCCGTCGGCGGCGAGCCTCGCGATGGCCGCCAGGTCGCGTTCGACCCGGCCGGCGTTGGCCTCGGCGAGACCTCGGAGCGCGGCATCCGCCTCGGCGATGTTCAGGCGCGAGAGCTGCTCGCGCAGGGCCGAGTCGATCTCGGAGGCGCCGAGCCGGTCGGGCGATCCGCCCACGCCGACGACGCGTCGGCCGTTGCGCGAGCGGTCGACGAAGGCGCTGAGCAGCGGTTCGGCCGCGAAGACGAAGAGCGGCACCCGGCCGTCGGGGTCGATGGCGGCGAGCTCGTGCTTGGTCGCATCGGCGATGCGCTTGGCGTAGATGTCGAGCAGCTTCTTGCCGCGCTCGTCGCCGACCTCGCCGCGGTCGCCGTGCTGGCCGCCGCGCGGGCTGTTCTCGCCTGGCTCGCGGTTGGTCGCGGCATCGAGGTCGGCCGGATGCGACGGGTCGGTCTCGAGCGGCTCGGCCCGGTGGGTGGGCGTGGCGTGCCAGAGCTTCCACTCGTGCGCCGACAGGGTGAGGGCGAACGCCTCTTGATCTTGGCTGGGCGCGCGGAGCAGCTGTCCGAGCGTGAAATGCGAGCCGACGTGCCAGGCGTCGTCGAGCCGGTTCGGCAGCACGAACACCTCGCTGAAGCCCGGGGCGACGAAGATCGCGAGCGAGCGGGACAGCGCGCCCCACAGGGTGAGATCGCCGAGCACGCCGTCGCGTTCGCGGCGCAGGGCGTCGAGTTCGGAGGCCGGAGCCCCGCCGAGCTTGATCTGGTCGATCGCGTGGTCGAACGCGCTCTTGACCGAGACCTCGGCCCGTTCGCGCTCGTTGACCACGGGCGACGTCGAGGCGTAGACGGTGATGGCCGGTCGGTGTTCACCCGCCAGTGTTGCGAAATCGGCGCTGGTCGGCAGCTCGTGATGGAGCGTCATTCGTTCCTCCCCCGTGGATCGTGCGACGGCGATGTCGCTGCACCCCAGCCTATGAAGGCGAGGCCTCGAGCGACACCCCCAGAGCGCCACGTGACGCCGCGGTGCATGACGCCGCGCCCGACGCGCTCACCCGCGCGGCGCCGTGACGACCGGCGCGCCGTCGGAGTCCTGCTCCCACTCGCGCACGGCACGGGCCGCGATGAACGGCGCCCGCTGCTCGGCCCACTCGTCGACGGCGGCGAGCTCGGCCTCCTCCTGCTTCGCGACGAAGGCATCGGCGACACGACGCCCCGATTCGCGGCGGAGCCCGGCGCGGTACTCGGCGACGTCGAGCCTCGGGGCGGACTCGTCGTGCGCGGCGCGCAGCTGCTCGGCCGCGCGTTCGCGTTCGGACGCGACGATCGTGTCGTCGGTGAGCTGGGCAACCTCGTCGTACGCGGTCGGCACCATGAGGTTCTGCAGCGTCTTCGTGAGCACGGGCATGAGCTCGATGCACACGAAGAGCAGCGCGATCATGAGGTGTGCGAACGCGAGCATGCCGTTGCGCTCGCCGATGCGCCAGAGCGCGTCGAGGCGGGCGAGCATGCCCGTGCTCTGGTCGGCGGCCGCGTCGTAGCGCGCGGCCTCGAGGTCGCGCGCCGCGGTCAGCCGGTCGAGCTTCGCGCTGTCGGCGGCGAGGGTCTGCTCGGCTTGGGCGACGGCTTCGACCGAGCCCTCCTCGATGCGCGCCTCGGCCTGCGCCTTCGCCTCGGCCTCGGCGGCCTTCGCGGCGTCGAGGGCGGCGAGCTTGCCGTCGCGGTCGAGCTTCTTCGACTGCGTGATGGGCCCGTCGCCGATGATGCCGGTGCCCTCTGTGCCGTCGAGCTCGGCGAGCCAGACCCGGTTCGCCTCGTCGTAGGCGGCCTGCGCGGCGGCGGTCGCGGCCTGTGCGGCGACGTAGTCGGGGTCGGCGGCGAGCGCCGCCCGCCCGCCGTCGGCGATGAGCGCCCGCTGCGCGGCGACGCTCTCGGTGAGCGCGTCGAGCTCGGCGTACCGCGGATCGGACGCGAGCTCCTCCTCGAACGCCTGCTTGGCCTCGAGCACCATGACCTCGGTCTCGGCCGTGATCTCGCGCTCGAAGACCTGCAGCGTGATCGGGGTCGCGACGACGACGCCGATCACGAGGGCGAGGGCGACGCGCGGAAGCGCGAGCCAGATGTTCGCCGACTTCTTCGGCTGCCTCGGCATGCCCACGATGAGCATGCGGTCGATCGCGAGGATCACGAGGCCCCAGCAGATGCCGACGCCGATCGCGACCCAGACCGATGCGGCGAGCGCCATCGCGAGCGCGAACGAGGCCGCGGCAGCCGAGACGACCGCGGTGGCGATGAGCACGAGCCCCATGGCGACGTACCGCTGGCGCTGGCCCGACGCCCGTTCGAGCACGTCGGCCCGCGCACCGCCGAGCGTCGCGAGCGTGTCACCGATCCGGCTCATCGGCCCCCCGATCCGTTCCGGCCGGTCCACCCGGCCGAGTCAGACTCGTCACGTTACTCCGCACAGGAGTCGACGTCACTGGGGGAATCCCCCGAGTCGACCCTGAGACATCCGGCCCGCGGCATCCGCCCGACGGCGTGCGATCACGACCTGCCGAGCGGATGCCTCGAGCGGATGCCTCGGCACGGCGTTCAGCCGAGCACGGGGTGGTTCGACCGGATCAGCCCGCGCGGATCGACCGTGCGCTTGATCGCCCGCAGGCGGTGCACGCGTTCGCCGAAGAGGCGCTCGGCCGGACGCCGGGTCTCGCTGAAGTTCAGGTACTCCACGGGCGCACGCCACGGTTCGATCCGCGAGAACAGGCGGCCGAGCGAGGCGATGAGCGCGTCGCCGAGCCCGGGCATCGGGATGCCGCCGGCGAACACCAGGTACCGGGCCTCGAAGCCCGCGACGACGCCGGGCGCCGGCACCTCGTGGTCGGCGGCGAGGGCGAGTGCGGCATCCGGATCGACGGCTCCGCCGAGGTGGCGGAGCTCGGCGTAGACCAGCGCGCTGTCCGTGCCGGGCCCGACGGCGGCGAGGAACGCGCGCACGGCCTCCGGTGCGAGGTCGGTGAGCATCATGCCGTCGCCGACGCCGGGCGTCGGCTGGGGCGGGTCCATGTGCAGCTGCAGCAGCTCGGCCACCGGCTGCGGGTGCACCGTGTCGATCTCGGGCTCGAACGCGCGGAGCGGCGCGAGCAGTTCGGCGGCGCGCTCCGGGCTCTCCTGGCAGACGGCCTCGACGACCAGCAGTTCTCGCCCGGAGAGGAACGGCGGCAGCTCGGGCAGCGCCGGCAGGCGCAGGACGCGAGCGGTCGAGGTGACGCTGTCGGGCAGCTCGGCGGTCCAGGCCGCCCAGGCGGGCAGCACCTGCTCCGCGGCGTCCAGGGGCCAGAGCAGCATGCCCGCGACGACCTCGGCGATCGGGAAGAGGCGGAACTCGAGCGCGGTGACCACGCCGAAGTCGCCGCCGCCGCCGCGGATCGCCCAGAACAGGTCGGCGTCGTGCTCGGCGTCGATGCGGCGCAGGCGGCCGTCGGCGGTCACGATCTCGGCCGCGAGCACCTGGTTCGCGGCGAGTCCGTGCGACCGGGCGAGCCAGCTGACGCCGCCGCCGAGCGTGTAGCCCATCACGCCGACGTCGTGCGACGATCCGGCGAGCGCGGCGAGGCCGTGCGGCGCGGCGGCCGCGACGACGTCGCCCCACTGGGCGCCGGGCTCGATGCGGGCGACTCGGGCCTCCGCGTCGATCGCGACGCCGCGCAGGTCGGAGAGCTTCAGCAGCACGACCTCGTCGAAGCCCGGCTGCGCGGCGAGCGGGCCGGCGTTGTGGCCGGTCGCCTGCGCGGCGACGCCGAGCCCGAGGCTCGCGGCGGTGCGCACGGTCTCGAGCGCGTCGCCGACGGCGGCCGCGACCACGACCGCCGCGGGCCGCTGGTCGACGGCGAGGTTCCAGGCGAGGCGGTCGACGTCCCACGTGGCGTCGCCCGGCAGGCTGAGCCGTCCGCCGAGGCGGTCGGCGAGTGCGGCGAGACCCGCGTCGCGGTCGGCGTCGTGCCGGGCGCGCGCCGACGCGAGGTCGGCGACGGGTGCGGTCGGCCGGGCACCGGAGGCCGGGCCGAACGTGGCGGACAGGGGTTCGGCGGCGCCCGAGGCGGCACCGGACACAGGGGTGTTCACTGGTGGTTCCTTTCGATGGGTCGCGCCGCGGGCCCTGGCCTCGCTCCGGAGGCGGACGGCCGCGGGGGATCCCGTCGGCACGCACGAACGCGAACCCCATACAACGACCGCCGCATGCGGCCCGCGCCAGTGGCGACCCTGCTCCTGGCTCAGGGTTATCCCTCGACGCGAGCGGATGCCGCGGCCACGGCGAGCGCGGTCGAGCGAGCGGATGCCTGGGGCTCGGAATACCCCGCGAAGCCCAGAGGTTGTGGCAAGGGATGTCCGAAACACTGCCGTCAGAAGCCCTGCCGTCCCTGCGCCTGTCCGTCCTCGACCTCGTTCCCGTGCGGAGCGGCCAGAGCAGTGCGGAGGCCGTCGCGGCATCCGTCGGTCTCGCGAAGCTCGCCGACCGGCTGGGGTTCACCCGGTACTGGTTCGCCGAGCACCACAACATGCGGTCGGTCGCGTCGACCACGCCGCCGGTGCTCATCGCGGCGACGGTCGCGCAGACCGAGCGCATCCGCGTCGGATCGGGCGGCGTCATGCTGCCGAACCACGCGCCGTTCGTGGTGGCCGAGCAGTTCGCCGCGCTCGAGGCGATCGCACCGGGCCGCATCGACCTCGGGCTCGGCCGGGCACCGGGCAGCGACCCCGTCATCACGCAGCTGCTGCGCATCTCGGGGCCGACCGCCGACGTCGACCGGTTCCCCGACCACATCACCGACATCCTGAGCCTCGTCTCCCCCGACGGCGCGACGCTGCGCCTGACGAGCGGACGCGAATACGGCATCACGGCGACGCCCGCGGCGACCGGCACCCCTCGGGTCTGGCTGCTCGGCTCGAGCGACTACTCGGCCAAGCTCGCCGCCGAACTCGGCCTGCCGTACGTCTTCGCGAACCACTTCTCCGGAGAGGGCCTCGAGCGCGCGCTCGAGCTCTACCGCACCGAGTACCAGCCGAGCGAGGCGCACCCGGCTCCCGAGACCTTCCTCACGGCGAACGTCTCGGTCGCCCCGACGCTCGAGGAGGCACGGGCGCGCGCCCTCCCCCAGCTGCGCGCGATGGCGCGCCTGCGCGCGAACCGTCCGATGCGCGAACTCGAGACCGTCGAGGAGGCGCAGGCCGCACCCGCCGACAGCATGGTCGACGAGGTCATCACCGGCATGGAACGGCGCTGGATCATCGGCGACCCGTCGGCCGCGGCATCCGAGCTGCGCACGCTCGCGACCCGGCACGGCATCGACGAGGTCATGATCTCGCCGATCGCCGGTGCCTTCAGCGCGGAGCCGGCGGATGCCGCGCCCGGTCGCGAGCAGACCCTCGAACTGCTGGCGCGCGAACTGACGCAGCCGGCCGAGTAGGCGCCGGCGCCGTACCGAGGCCATGGCTCGCGCTGGGTCTCGACATGGCCGCGGGACGGCCTGCTCGACCGGCGGGTCCCCGCAAGCACAGGGCCGGCGGTCGAGTCGGCGAGTCGGCGCCGAATCCGGGCTCCCGCCGGGACGTCCCTTCGGGAAACCCTGTGGCGAAGTGGCGAAGTGGCGAAGTGGCGAAGTGGCGAAGTGGCGCGAGTTTCGTCGGAGACCGCGCCCGGCCTCGGCTGAATCTATCGGATTGCGGCTGCGTGGGCCGCAATGCGTTCGACGACTTCCGCTTGCGCAGCGATCGAAGCGCGCCAGTCACCCGGTACGAGTTCGAGACTGTGGTTCATCCCGGCGAGCGTGACCAGGGCCGCCTTGGTCTCGCCGACCGCCTCGGGTTGCCAGGCGGCGTCAGCATCACCACCGACCGCCAGATGCTGCTCCGATGCCTCCCGGAGCGCTCCGACGATGTCGGGGTCGGCGAGGACGGGCGTGAGCCAGACACCCGGGATGCCGGCACCGACGCAGGAGGGCAAGGCGAACGCGCCGAGCGACTTCCCGATCACGAGTCGAGGTGGTTCACCGATCGAGGCATAGGCGAGCGCGAGAGCATGCTCAACGAAGATCCGGGCATGCTCGAGCACGTCGGCCGGCGGTTTCCACGCGACGGCGTACACATGCCAGCCTGCTTCGATCAGCGCATCGGCCGACCAGTAGAGCAACGGAGCTTGCGCTGAGTACCCCATCCCTGGAAGAAGCAATGCAACCGGCGCTGACGTGCTCGACGGATTGAGATCGTGAACCTCGATCATGCTGATCACCGTAGCGTCACGCCCGACCACACATTCACGCCGCCCCGGCGGACCCCGATAGACGGGCGGGTGGAACGGTCGCTCGGCAAACCGTGCAGCCGTGCAGCCGTGCAGCCATGCAGCCATGCAGCCATGCAGCCGTGCAGCCGCATTTTCAGAGACCGGGTCGCCTGGACCAATCGGGACGGCCGAGACTGCTCGTCGAGAACGTGTCTCGGCCACGGCCGCGAGCGGCCTACTCGACCGGCGAGTCCGTGCTGACGTGTCTCGGCCACGGCCGCGAGCGGCCTACTCGACCGGCTCAGGCCGCGAGCGGCCTACTCGACCGCCGACCGGCTCAGGCCGCGAGGCCGAGCCGGCGCAGGTCGTCGCCCGACGCCTCGTATTCGGCGGCCGACTCCACGACGAACTCGCGGGGGACCCTGGCGCCGTTCTGCACGCGCGCCTCGGAGCCGACGACGGCGAACGGGCCGACGACGGCGTTGCGGCCGACGACGGCACGCTGTCCGACCCGGGCGTTCACGCCCACGGTCGCACGCTCGGCGACGATCGCCCCGGCCTCGACCCACGCGCCGTGCTCGATCTGCGCGCCTCGCTGCACCTCGGCCCCGGGGTCGACGTACGCCGTCGGATCGACGAAGGCGGTCGCATCGACCTTCGCGGTCGTCGAGACGAGACCACGGCCGTTGACGTGCTTGCGGTAGCGACGCAGGACTCCGGCTTCGTCTTCGAACTCGACGTAACTGATGCCCACGTTCTCCTCCTTCCGGCGCGGATCCTCCGCACCCGGACATTGGTACAACACACGGTGGGGCCCGTGCATTCCCGGCTTCCCGGGCGAAGGCGTGGTCGCGGCATCCGGCGCCGAAGGTTAGGCTGTCCTAAGCCGACGACGGGTCGGCAGCCCCCTCCGGTGCCCGGCCGGCCGATCTGGCGAGACCACGTGAACGCACACCCCCTGATCACCCTCGACGGCGTGAGCATCCGCCACGACGAGGCGACCCGCGCAACCCCGTCCGACGTCTCGTTCGAGGTGCGCCCCGGCGAGGTCGTGCTGCTGCTCGGGCCCTCCGGATGCGGCAAGTCGACGCTCGCGCTCGCGCTCGACGGACTCATCCCGCACGCCGTGCCCGCGACCCTCGAGGGCACCGTGCGCGTCGCCGGACTCGACACCGCGGAGCACCCCGTCGCCGAGCTCAGCGAGCATGTGGCCATGGTCTTCCAGGATCCCGACGCGCAGGTGGTCACCGGCACGCTGCTCGACGAGGTCTGCTTCGGCCCCGAGAACCAGCTCGTGCCCGCCGCCGAGGTGCTCGAACGCGCCGAGCGCGCGCTCAAGCTCGTCGGCCTGTGGGAGCGCCGCGCCGACAACCCCGACGTGCTCTCGGGCGGCGGTCGCCAGCGCCTCGCCGTCGCCTGCGCGCTCGCGCTCGCGGCGCCCGTGCTCGTGCTCGACGAACCGACCGCGAACCTCGACCCGGCCGGCATCGACGAGGTCTACGCCGTGCTCCGCGAGCTCGCGAGCGAACGCGACCACGCCATCGTGCTCGTCGAGCACAACCTCGATGCGGCCGTCGACATCGTCGACCGGGTCGTCGTGCTCGATGCATCCGGATGCCTCGTGATCGACGGTCCCGCCCGCGAGGTGCTGCAGGAGCGCGCCGGAGAACTGCTCGCGCTCGGCGTCTGGCTGCCCGTCTCCACGCTCGCCGCGATGCGGCTCCGCGACGCGGGCGTCGTGCTCGACCCGCTGCCGCTCAGCCCGTCGGAGCTCGGCGCCGCCCTCGACGGCGTCGACGTGCTGCCCGAGCCCCGCGCCGAGGCATCCGCCCCCGCATCGGTCGGGCCCGCCGGGCGTTCGGCAGCGCCCGCCATCCGCGTGCGCGACTGCTCGGTGCGCCGCGGCGGCAAGCGCGGACCGATCGTGGTCGATGGCGTCGATCTCGACGTGGCATCCGGCGACTTCCTCGCCATCGTCGGCACCAACGGCGCGGGCAAGACCACACTGCTGCAGGCGATCGCGGGCGTGATCCCGGCGCCGCGCGGCAGCGTCGACGTGCTCGGCATGGATCCCTCGCGCGCCGACGCCAGGGCCCGCGCACGCCAGATCGGGTTCGTGTTCCAGAACCCCGAGCACCAGTTCGTCGCGCACACCGTCGCCGAGGAGCTCGAGCTCGGCCTGCGCCTGCAGGGCGTCGACGAGGCGACCCGGCACGCCGAGGTCGAGCGCATGCTCGCGCGCTTCGACCTGACCGAGCACCGCGACCGGCACCCGTTCCTGCTCTCGGGCGGGCAGAAGCGCCGCCTCTCCGTCGGCACCGCGCTCGTCGCCGGCGCGCCCGTGCTCGCGCTCGACGAGCCGACGTTCGGGCAGGACCGCGCCCGCGCCTCCGAGCTGCTCGACATCCTGGCCGGTCTCAACGCCGACGGCACGACCGTGCTCGTCGTGACGCACGACCTGCAGCTCGTCGCCGACCACGCCACACACATCGCCGTCATGCGCGACGGACGCCTGCTCGGCACCGGCCCGACCGCCGAGGTGCTCGCCGGGCCGCTCATCGAGCAGGCCGGGCTGCGGCATCCGCCCCTCGCGCGCGCCACCCGCGGGCTCGAGCGGCACCCCGAATGGCACGCGGTCACGCGGATGTCGCAGCTTCCCGTCGGCGATCGGGCCGCCGCATGAGCGCCACGACGCCCGCCTCGGGGTCGACCGTCTCGCGCATCGGGGCCGGCGACGAGGGTCTCGACGCGGTCGCCTCGCTCCCGACTCGACCCGAGAGCGCCCCGGTCGGCGCCGCGCCGGCCGGCGCCCCCGTGCGCGACCCCTATGCCGAGCAGGCGCCGACGAGCGGCATCCGCTTCCTGCACCACCTCAACCCGCTCGCGAAGTTCGCCGCACCCCTGCCGGTGATGCTCGCCCTCATCTTCACGCGGGGCATCGCGATCCCGCTGGCGTTCATCGTGCTCGCCCTCGGCCTGCTCGTCATCGGCGCGAAGCTCTCGGGCCGCGCGCTGGCCGCACTGCTCATCGGCGTTCCCGTCGCGATCCTCGTGCTCGGGCTGAGCTTCGGCATCTGGGTCGACCCCGACCGCATCGAGGGCGGCAGCGCCGCGGCATCCGTGGTCCTGCTCGAGATCGGCGACTGGCGCTTCACGCTCGCGGCCTACCTCGTGGGCCTCGCGACGGCGCTGCGCATCGCGGCCCTGCTCATGCTCTCGCTCCTCGCGGGGCTCACGACGAGCGGCCCCGAGCTCGTGCGCGCGCTCGTGCAGAACCTGCGCGTGCCCTACCGCATCGGCTACACCGCCCTGGCCGCACTGCGGTTCGTGCCGCGCTTCGGCCACGAGCTCGAGGTCATCCGGGCCGCGCACCGCGTTCGCGGCACCGACGCCGGACGCGGTCCGATCGCGGCGGTGCGACGCACGATCGGCACGGCGATCCCCCTGCTCGCGAGCGCCATCCGGCACGCCGAGCGCGTCGCCCTCGCCATGGACGCGCGCGCGTTCGGCGCCCACCCGACGCGCACCGAGCGCACCATCAGCCGCTGGCGCGTGCGCGACACGGTCTTCGTCCTGCTCTTCTGGATCGTCTCGGTCGCCATCTACTGGTGGGCGCTGCAGGCGGGCCTCGGCGGCGTCACGCCCGACCGCACGGAGGTCGGGCTGTGAGCGGCGGCGCCCTCGCGACGACGTCCACGACCCGAGCGGATGCCTCCGGCTCCGCCGCATCCGACCCCCTCCCGAACCCCGCCACCGGAAGGACCCCCGATGTCCAAGACGCATAGCCGTCAGGTCAAGACCGAGCGCACGACGCCCATCGAGCTCGAGGTGCTCGCCACCGCCCGCGTGAGCCCGTCATTCGTGCGCGTCACGGTCGGCGCCGGCGAGATCGACCGGTTCACGCCGCGCGGATACGACCAGTGGTTCCGCCTGTTCCTCCCGCCAGAGGGCGCCGACGAGGTGCGCCTGCCCGACCGCGACGGCTACCTCGGCTACGCGCAGCTCCTGCGCACCCCCAAGGCCGTGCGGCCGACGATGCGCAACTACACGGTGCGCGAGCACCGGGCGGCCACGGCCGATCGCGGCGCCGAGCTCGACATCGACTTCGTGCTGCACGAGAGCCCCGAGACGGGCCGGCTCGAGGGCGTCGCGGCGTCCTGGGCGGCCGGATGCCGCGCGGGCGACCGCATCGGCCTCCTCGACGAGGGCTACGGCTTCGACGCGCCCGACGAGGCGGCGTGGTTCCTCCTCGTCGCCGACGAGACCGGCCTGCCCGCCGTCGCGGGCATCTGCGCCTCCCTCCCGACCGATGCGCGCGGTGCCGCGATCGTCGAGGTCCCCCACGCCGATGACGCGCAGGAGTTCCCGAAGCCCGCCGGCATCGTCGTGCACTGGATCGTGCGCGAGCACCACGACCGCCCAGGCGCGGCCGCCTACACCGCGGCATCCGCCCTCGAGATCCCCGGCGACGTCGTCGCCCACGCCTACGCCGTCGGCGAGTCGGGGCTGGCCACCGGCATCCGTCGCCTGCTCGTGAACGAACGCGCGTGGGCGAAGAGCGACGTGAGCTTCTGCGGGTACTGGCGCCTGCCGAAGGGCGCACCCGCCATCGAGACCGCCCAGCTGATCGGAGCCTGACCATGCGCCTGAACGTGCCCACCCGCCTGCTGCTCACCTGCGCCGCGATCGGTGCCGCCGCCGGTCTGCTGCTCGTGCCCGCCTTCGTGCTCTCGACCACGGTCGCGCCCGCGATCCCGCTGCTCTACGCCGCGTTCGCGGGCATCTGGAGTGTGCCGTTCGTGGTGGCGCTGGCCCTGATCCGGCAGCCGGGCGTCGCCCTGCTGACCTCGCTCATCGCGGGCCTCATCAACGCGGTGCTGACCCCGCAGGGTCCGTCGGCCATCCTCACCTGCCTCATGATCGGCGCGATGGTCGAGATCCCGATCGCGATCGGGCTGTACCGCTCGTTCCGCCCGTGGATCTTCTACGTCGGCGCGGCCGCCTTCGCGCTGCCCTATGCGCTCTACTCGATGCCGTTCCTCGGCGTCGACCGGTTCCCGCTCTGGGCGCAGATCGCGTACCCCGCGCTCTCGGTGCTGTCGAACCTCGCGGGCGTCTGGCTCGGCCTGCTCGTCGCGGGCCGACTCGAGCGCACGGGCGTCGCGCGCGGCCTGCAGCGTCCGGTACGACGGGTGAAGGCTGCGGATGCCGCGAGCCGAACGGATGCCGCGGTGTCGACCGAGACCGCAACGCAGGCCTGAGGCATCCGCCACTGCCCTCGCCGCGACTCGGAACTCGGGAATCGGGAACCGGGAATCGGGAACCGGGAACTGCAGGAAGAAAACCCGAAACGCCGTGCCGCGGCATCCGGACGCGCCGGCAACCGCCTGAATCTTCCTGCAACTCATGCAGCAACTCGTGCGACAACTCGTGCAGCAACTCGTGCAGCAGAGATGCAGAACGGGCCGCAGCGAGTGATCGCCGCGGCCCGTTCGCGTTCGCGTTCGCGTTCGCCGGCGCGCTCGCCGACGGCTCCCCGGTGTTACGCCGCGGGCGCGGTGTCGTGGATCTCGACGAGGAAGACGAGCGTCTGTCCGCCGAGCTCGGCGGCATCCTTGTCGGTGCCGTAGGCGTACTCGGGCGGGATCGTGACGATCAGCTTGGTGCCGACCTTCTGGCCGATCAGCGCTGCGCCGAAGCCCTGGATGACCTGGTCGGTCGAGAACTGGGCGGGGTCGCCGCCGTAGCTCTGGTCGAAGACCTCGCCGGTGTCCCAGCTGGTGCCCTGGTAGTCGAGCGTGACGGTGTCGCCGGCCTGCACGACGTCGCCGTCGCCCTCTTCGAGCACCTTGAGCTGGAAGTCGGCGGGCGGCGCGGTGTCGGGCAGCGTGACCGTGGGGGCCTCGCCCTCGGCGCCGAACTTCACCTCGGGCACGTTCTCGGTCCACTCGGAGGCCGTCAGCGGCTCCTTGACGTCGACCACGATCACGACGTCCTCGTCGGCGGCGAGGCCGATGTTCTCGTTGCCGGCGCCGTCGTAGAGCGTGGCGGCGGGGGCGACGGTGACGCTGCGGGTACCGGTGGGCACGCAGTCGACACCCGAGAGGAACGCCTCGAACACGCTCGCGTCACCCGCGGTGATGGTGGCGGGCTGCGAGAACAGCTGATCGCCGGTCGATCCGGCGAACACGGTGACGACCGCGTTCACGCTGTCGCCGGCGGTCGTGGTCTCGCCGTCGCCCTCGGTGACGACGGTGCGCTGCAGCTCGTCGGCCTCGAGGGGCGTGTCGAAGGTCGCGGTCGGCACGCCGCCGAAGTCGCCCTCGACCGTGACCGCGTCGCTGAGGTCGCCCGACGGGACGTCCATGCAGGCGGCCGCCGTGGGCGTGGGGGTGGCTTCGGGGTCGCCGGCTCCGGCGCAACCGGCCAGGAGCAGGGCGGCTGCGGCGGTGGCGAGCGCGACGGGCGCAGCGCGACGCAGGGCACGATTCATGAGGGAGTCTTCTCGATTCGATCGGAAAGCAGGATGCCTCCAGTCTGCACGCTTCGGCTTTCCATTGCCTGAATCCCTCGCATCCGACCCGATCAACGCCAGAATGGGCCCATGGGGGAACAGTCTGACGTCAGTGCTACCGTCCGGCATTTCGCTGAGCATGCCTCGGCTTTCGCCGAGCTGGATGCCGCGGTGTGGAATCCGATCTCGATGGCGACGGTGCTGCGGTCATCGCCGCAGTTCGGCGAACTCGTGTTCGATGCGTGCTGCGGCGACGGCGCCTCGGCCGTGCCCACGGCCGAGCTCGTGGGTCCGAACGGCGTCGTCGACGCGGTCGACCTGTCGGAGACGATGATCGAGCTGGCGCGTGAGCGCGCCGAGCGCGAGTCGGCCCCGCTGCCGCAGCTCAGGTTGCATGCGGCGGATGTCACGGGGTGGGAGCCCATCGGCTACGACCTCGTGCAGTGCGTGCTCGGCGTGTTCTTCTTCCCCGACCTCGAGGGCGGCGTCGCGCATCTCGTCGGACGGCTGAAGCCCGGCGGGCGCTTCGTGGTGACGATCTGGGCGCCCGGCGCGGTGAAGGACTTCACGGATGCGCTCTGCGACGCGGTCGAGGCCGAGGGCGGCGACGACGGCGCAGCGGCCGTCGCCACGTATCGGGCCGGGTGGATGCCCGACATTCTCCCCACGTCGCCCGGCGCCCTCGCGCAGTGGCTCGGCTCGTTCGGGCTGGAGCGCACGCGGGGCGAACTCGTGCCCCGGCAACTGGACCTCGACGGCGAGCTGGCCTGGCGCATGGTGCTCGGGATGTCGCGGCGCCGACTCGTGGCCGACCTCGACGACGAGGCGCGCGAGCGCGTGGCATCCGCGTTCCATGCGCTCCTCGCCGAACGCGGCATCACCCGTGTCGATCTCTCGACCCTGATCGGCGTCGGGCACGTTCCGAGCTGAGCGGATGCCCCGCCTGGGCGTCACGCCCGACGGCCGCCGACGTTCAGCGCGGCTCGGACCCCGTGGCCACCTCGCGCGAGTCGTCGTTCGACCACTGGCTCCACGAGCCCGGGAAGAGCGCCGCGTCGATGCCGGCGATCGCGAGCGCGGCGACGAGGTGGCTCGCGGCGACACCGGACCCGCAGGACGCGGCCACCGGCACCCCCGGCGCGACGCCGAGCGCCGCGAACCGTTCGGCGAGCGCCTCGCCGGGGAGGAACCGCCCTTCGGCATCGAGCGCCTCGACACCCGGGGCGGACACCGCGCCGGGGATGTGGCCGGCCTTCGGGTCGATGGGCTCGACCTCGCCGCGGTAGCGCTCGGCGGCACGAGCATCCAGCAGCACGCCGTGGTCGGGGAACGCCGCCGCCTCGTCGATGTCGATGACCGGCATCGCACCGAAATGCGCCGTCGCATCGCCGGGCTCCGGCACGTTCTCACCGGTCTCGAGCGGGTACCCGTCGGCGACCCACGCGTCGATGCCGCCGTCGAGCAGGAGCACGTCGTCGTGACCGGCATGGCGCAGCAGCCACCACGCGCGCGCCGCCGCCTGGTTCGAGGTCGTGTCGGTCACGACGACGAGGTCGCCGGTGCGGATGCCCCAGCGGCGCATCGCCGCGGTGAACGCCGCCTCGGACGGGAGCGGATGACGTCCGAGCCCGGATGACGCGTGGTCGGAGAGTTCGTCGTCGAGGTCGACCGAGACCGCGGTCGGGATATGCCCGGCGCGGTATGCATCGGGCCCGTGCGGCTCGGCGAGCGTCCAGCGCGCATCCAGGACGACGGTGCGCATGCCCGACTCGATGCGCGCGGCGAGTTCGCGGACGGAGATGAGGATCGACATCCGTCCATCATGCGCCACGGCGCCTGCCCGCGGCATCCGCTCGTGGTGGCCTCATCGAGCGCCGAATGCGACGCGACCGGCTCGCCGGAGCCCGTACGCCCGGTAAACTGGCCGCACGGACGGCAGCCCAAACGCGTGAGGAGAACGGATGATCCTCGCTCTCGCGATCTTCGGTGCGGTCTCGCTCGTGACACCGTGGCTCACGAGGCTGCTCGGTCGCCGGGTGTTCGCCGTCATCGCATTGGTGCCCGCAGCGGCATTCATCCTGCTGCTCACCTGGACGCCGGGTGTCCTCGCCGGAACCCCCGTCGTCGAGACGATCCAGTGGATCCCCGAGCTCGACATCGCCCTGAGCTTCCGCCTCGATGCGCTCGCGCTCATCCTCTCGCTCGTGGTCACGGGCATCGGCGCCCTCGTGCTGCTCTACTGCACGTGGTACTTCGCCGACGACGAGCCCGCGCTCGGCCGGTTCGCGGCGCTGCTGCTCGCCTTCGCGGGCGTCATGCTCGGCCTCGTCACCGCCGACGACGTGTTCGTGCTCTTCGTGTTCTGGGAGGCGACGAGCGTGCTCTCGTACCTCCTCATCGGCCACTACACGGGCCGCAAAGAGAGCCGCGGTGCCGCGCTGCAGGCGCTCACCGTGACGACGTTCGGCGGTCTCGCGATGCTCGTCGGGCTCGTGATCCTCGCCGTCGCGGGCGGCACGACCTCGCTCGCCGAGCTCGTCGAGAACCCCGTCATGGGAGCGGCCGGCGAGTGGGGCATCGCGCTCGTGCTCCTCGGCGCGATCTCGAAGAGCGCCCTCGTGCCGTTCCACTTCTGGCTTCCGGCCGCGATGGCGGCGCCCACGCCGGTGTCGGCCTACCTGCACGCCGCGGCCATGGTCAAGGCGGGCGTCTACCTCGTGGCGCGCCTGGCCCCCGGCTATGCAGACCTCGAGGTGTGGCATCCGATCGTCATCGGGCTCGGCGTCTTCACCATGCTCGTCGGCGGATGGCGCGCCCTGCGTCAGTACGACCTCAAGCTGCTGCTCGCCTACGGCACCGTGAGCCAGCTCGGGTTCCTCGTGCTCGTCACGGGCTTCGGCACGCGCGACGCCGCACTCGCGGGCGTGGCGCTGCTGCTCGCGCACGCCATGTTCAAGGCCGCGCTGTTCCTCACCGTGGGCATCGTCGACCATGCCGCGGGCACGCGCGACTGGCGCAAGCTCTCGGGGCTCGGGCGACGCATGCCCGTGCTCGCGACGATCGCGGTGCTCGCCGGCGCATCCATGGCCGGCCTGCCCCCGATGCTCGGCTTCGTCGCGAAGGAGGGCGTCTTCACGGCCCTGCTCGAGTCCGGCACCGGCTGGGCGTGGTTCGCCCTCGTCGGCGCCCTGCTCGGCTCGGTGCTCACGGTCGCCTACACCGTGCGTTTCCTCTGGGGCGCATTCTCGACCAAACCCGACGTCGCCCCCACGACGCTGCACTCGCCCGGCCCCGCGATCACGATCGCGCCCGCGACCCTCGCCCTGGCGAGCCTCGTCGCGGCGTTCGCGATCCCGTACATCGAGCCGTTGCTGGCCGCCTACGCCGACGAACTGCCCGGCGGCCACGAGGCCCACCTCGCGCTCTGGCACGGCTTCGAGCCCGCCCTGTTCCTCTCGCTCGGCGTGTTCGTCGTCGGCGGTCTGATCGCCTGGGAGCGCAGGCGGGTCGCACGCCTGCAGGCGGCCCTCGTGCCCATGGTCGACTCGAGTCGCGGGTACCTCGGCATCGTCTCGGTCGTCGATCGACTCGCGGCGTTCGTCACGACCACGATCCAGTCCCGCGGCCTGCCCGGCTACCTCACGATCATCATCGCGGTGTTCATCGGCGGCCTCGGCGCGGCCGCCGTCTTCAACACCGACTGGCCCGACGACGTCCGGCTCTGGGACTACCCGGCCCAACCGTTCATCGCGCTCGTCATGTGCATCGCAGCCATGGCGGCCGCAATCGTGCGCCAGCGCATGACCGCCGTGCTGCTGGTGAGCGTCACCGGCTACGGCCTCGTGCTCCTCTTCGGCATGTCGGGCGCACCCGATCTCGCGCTCACCCAGGCGCTGGTCGAGACCATCGTCATCGTCGTCTTCGTGCTCGTGCTGCGCCGGCTGCCGAAGCAGATCGCGCAGCGCAACCCACCGGTGCACAAGCTCGCCCGCGGCATCATCGGCGGGCTGGCCGGGCTCGTCATGGGCGTCATCGGCCTCGTCGCGCTCGGCGCCCGCATCGAGCCCACCATCGCCGAGGGGCTGCCCGCCCTCGCCCTCGAGGCGCACGGCAAGAACATCGTCAACGTCATGCTCGTCGACATCCGCGCCTGGGACACGCTCGGCGAGATATCGGTGCTCGTCGCGGTCGCGACCGGCGTCGCGAGCCTCATCTTCGTCTCGGGTCGCACGGGCAGTGCGCCCCGGCTCGACGACGGCGACCTCGGACTCGACCGCCGCAACCGCATGCGTCCGCTGCCCGAACCCGCCTCCAGCATCCGTGCGCCGCGCACGAGCCTCGCGAACACCGATGGCGAGACGGATGCCGCTGCCGAAGCGGCATCGACCAGGCAGACGTGGCTCATCGCGGGCCGCACGATCTCGCCGCGCAACCGCTCGATCCTCATCGAGGTGCTCGTGCGACTGCTCTTCCACCCCGCCATCGTCGTCTCGGTGTTCCTGCTCTTCGTCGGGCACAACGCGCCCGGCGGCGGATTCGCGGGCGGCCTGCTGGCCGGCCTCGCCCTCGTGGCGCGCTACCTCGCGGGCGGCCGGTACGAGCTCGGCGAGGCGGCCCCGGTCGACGCCGGGCGCCTGCTCGGCTCCGGCCTGCTGCTCGCCGCCGGCACCGCGACCGTGTCGCTGTTCTTCGGCGGGGCGGCCCTCGAGTCGGCCTGGTTCGAGGCGGAGGTGCCGCTGCTCGGCACGATCTCGATCGGCACGTCGACGCTCTTCGACATCGGCGTGTACCTCGTCGTCATCGGGCTCGTGCTCGACATCCTGCGCTCGCTCGGCGGCGAGGTCGACCGCCAGCAGGAGGAGGCGGGCGCCGAGGCATCCGATGCCGCAGACGCGGCAGAGGCCGCCGACGCCGACGCGTCCGACGCCGCGGCGTTCGACCCGCCCCAGCAGGAGTTCCCCGCCGAGGAGGCCCGCGCATGACCGCCTCGCTCACCCTCGTCGTGCTCATGGCCGTCATGTTCGGCGCCGGCGTCATGATCATGCTCGAGCGCAGCCTCACGCGCGTGCTCATCGGGTTCCTGCTCGTCGGCAACGCCGCGAACGTGCTCATCTACCTCATGAGCGGCGCCCCCGGCCTCGCCCCGATCCTCAGCGACGGCGTCGACCCCGACGAGATCTCCGACCCGCTGCCGCAGGCGTTCGTGCTCACCGCGATCGTCATCAACCTCGGCATCACGGCGTTCATGCTCGCCCTCATCTACCGCTCCTGGTGGCTCGCCCAGCTCGGCGCCAAGGGCGACCTCATCGACGACACCGAAGAAGATCTGCACGACGCAGAAGAGGCCGCCGACCTCATCCGCAGCTCCGCGGCCGACGACGCCGCCATCCAAGAGCTCATCGACGCCAGCGACGAGGAGTACGACGTCGCGCTCGACGATGAACTCGAGCTCGAGGCATCCGCTCGCGATGATCTCGAGGCCGGTTCCTCCGCGTATGCGACGACGGATGCCTCGGGCTCGAGCTCGTCCGGGTCTCGATACGGCGCCGGCGCGCCGACTCGACCGACGGACGACGACCCGGAGGACGACCGATGACCGCCGCCCTCGTGCCCCTCGTCGTGCTGCTGCCGCTGCTCGGCGCGGCATCCGCCCTCATCCTCGGGCGCCACCGGCGCGCGCAGGTCGTCGTGAGCGTCGCCGTGCTCTCGGCCGTCGCGGTCATCGCGGCCGTGCTGCTGGCCGTGGTCGACTCGGGCGACCCCATCGCCGTCACCATCGGCGCGTGGCCCGCGCCGTACGGCATCGTGCTCGTGGTCGACCGGCTCTCGGCGATCATGCTGCTCGTCTCGGCGGTCGTGCTGCTCGTCGTGCTCGTCTACGCCGTCGGCCAGGGCGTCGCCGACCGGCATCGTGAGACCCCGGTCTCGATCTTCCACCCGAGCTACCTGATCCTGTCTGCGGGCGTGTTCAACGCGTTCATCGCGGGCGACCTGTTCAACCTGTACGTCGGATTCGAGATCCTGCTGTCGGCCAGTTACGTGCTGCTCACGCTCGGCGGCACGGGCGAGCGCATCCGCGCGGGCGTCACGTACATCATCGTGAGCCTCGTCTCGTCGCTCTTCTTCCTCAGCGCGATCGCCCTCATCTACGGCGCCACCGGCACCGCGAACATCGCCCAGCTGTCGGTGCGCATCGCCGAGCTGCCCGACCAGGTGCAGCTCATGCTGCACCTGCTGCTGCTCATCGCGTTCGGCATCAAGGCGGCGGTGTTCCCGCTCTCGTTCTGGCTGCCCGATTCGTACCCGACCGCGCCCGCACCGGTCACGGCCGTGTTCGCGGGCCTGCTCACGAAGGTCGGCGTCTACGCGATCATCCGCACCGAGACGGTGATCTTCGCCGACAACGACCTCACCGTGCTGCTCATGGTCGTCGGCGCACTCACGATGGTCATCGGCATCCTCGGCGCGCTCACGCAGGCCGACATCAAGCGACTGCTCTCGTTCACGCTCGTGAGCCACATCGGCTACATGATCTTCGGCATCGCGCTCGGCACCCAGCTCGGCATGGCCTCGACGATCTACTACGTCGTGCACCACATCACCGTGCAGACGACCCTGTTCCTCACGACCGGGCTCATCGAGCGCTTCGGCGGGGCGACCTCCATCAACCGGCTCGCCGGGCTGCTGAAGGCGTCGCCGTTCCTCGCGATCCTGTTCTTCATCCCGGCGCTGAACCTCGGCGGAATCCCGCCGTTCTCGGGCTTCCTCGGCAAGACCGGACTGTTCCTCGCCGGCGGCGAGCAGGCCGCGGCCGACCCCGCGACCGCGTGGCTCGTGTGGGTCACCATCGCGGCCGGCGCCATCACCTCGCTCATCACGCTCTACGCGCTCACGCGGTTCTGGAACATGGCGTTCTGGCGCCGCCGCGAAGAGCTCGAGGGCTACGAGTCGGTGCTCCTCGGCTCGGTGCTCGAGGCGCCGGAGGGCGCGACCGTCACGGCGACGAAGACCACGCCGCGGCTCATGGTCGCCGCCACGACCGTGCTCGTCATCGTGACCGTGCTGCTCACGGTGTTCGCCGGCCCCATCTTCGGGCTCGCCGACCGCGCGGCCGCCGGCCTCATCGATCCGTCCGTCTACATCTCGCTCGTGTTCCCGGGAGGTGCGCCGTGAGTCCCTATCCCGATCGTCCGACCGGTTCGGCGTCCACGCCCGACGCCTCCGGCGCCGTGCCCGGCGTTGCCGCCTCGGGCCCCGCGACCGACTCCGTTCCCGAGATGTCGCGCTGGTGGAGCGTCTGGCGCCAGCTGCCGCTGCTCATCGCGCTCGTCGCGCTCTGGTGCTTCCTCTGGGACCACATCGATGCCCTCACGATCGTGTCGGGCATCGTCCTCGCGGTGCTCGTGACCCGCGCGCTCTACCTGCCGCCCGTGCTGCTGAGCGGGCGGTTCAACCCGTGGCGCGGACTGCTGCTCGGCCTCCGCATGATGTTCGACGTCATCGTCGCGTCGCTCCAGGTCGCCTGGTTCTCGATCAACCCGTGGTGGAAGCCGATGAACTCGATCATCGCCGTGCAGCTGCTCACCCGTTCCGACCTCGTGACCACGCTGACGGCCGAGGCGATCTCGGTCGTGCCCGGCACCGTCGTCGTCGACATCGACCGCGAGCGCGGGCTGCTCTACCTGCACGCGCTCGGAACCCGCACGCACGCCGACATCGACCGCACGCACCGATCCGTGCTCGGCACCGAGGAGCGCATCGTGCTCGCCATCGGCACGCACGAGCAGGCCGAGTCCGTGCGCGCCGAGCGCCGACTGCGCCGCAACGACAGTTCGCGGCATCCGGGCAGCTCGGGCGCCCCAGGTGCGGCGAACGGTGGAGCACCCGCAGACCGCGACCCGAATGGAGGCAGCGCATGACCTTCCTGACCCTCGTCAGCATCGTCGCCGGCATCATGTTCGGCATCGGCGCCATCGCCGCCGTGATCCGCATCATCAAGGGCCCGTCGATCCTCGATCGCGCCCTCGCCACCGACGTGCTCCTCGCGATCGCGATCTGCGCGCTCGGCGCCGAGATGGCCATCAACAAGCACACCGACACGCTCGTCGTGCTGCTCGTGCTCGCGATGTTCGCCGTCGTCGGCTCGATCTCGATCGCCCGGTTCATGGGAAAGCAGGACGCCTCATGAGCGCCGCCGAGATCGCCGTCGGCCTGCTCATCCTGATGAGCGCGTTCCTCTCGATGGCCGCGGGCATCGGCATCGTGCGGTTCCCCGACGTGCTCACCCGCCTGCACGCGGCGACCAAGCCGCAGGTGGCGGGCCTGGCCGCCGTGCTCGTGGCGATCGTCGTGCAGGTGCCGACGTGGGGCGTGCTCACCACCGTGGTGCTCGTGATGACGTTCCAGCTGCTCACGCAGCCGATGACGGCCCACATGCTCGGGCGGTCGGCCTATCGCAGCGACCACGTGCGCCGCGACCTGCTCATCGAAGACGAACTGGGCCGCGACCTCGACGACCACGATCAGGACGCCGCCCGGATGCCTCGCGCCGACGACGTGCGCTGACCCGAGCGGATGCCGCGGGGGCGGCCTCAGCCGGTGGGCGACGACGCGCGACCGGTGAACACCGGCTTGCGCTTCGCCTGGAACGCCGCGAACCCCTCGCGGTAGTCGTCGGTGTCGCAGAGCGCGGCCTGGGCGCGGTTCTCGTCGGCCATCGAGGCCCAGAGCCCGAGCCGGTCGTCGCGCAGCGACGCGACGAGCGCCTTCGAGGCGATGAACGCCTGCGTGGCCCCGCGGGCCGCGGCATCGGCCGCGGAGCGGGTGGCATCCGTCACCTCATCGGCGGGGAAGGCCCGCGAGAACAGCCCCGCGGCGACGGCCTCGGCGCCGGACATGAGCCGGCCGGTGACGATGAGGTCCATGGTGCGGTGCGCGCCGAGCCGCTCGACGAAGAGGGCGTGCCCGCCCGAGTCGAGCGTCGCGCCGAGGTTCGCGAACGGCGAGCCGATCTTCGCCGTGTCGGCGACGTAGACGATGTCGCTCGCGACGAGCAGCCCGAGGCCGACGCCGAGGCAGGCGCCGTGCGCGACCGCGAACGTGGGCGCCGGGAACGCCGCCATGCGCTCCAGCAGCGGCTGCACGCGCCCGCCGAGGTAGCCGAGCACGTCGTCGTCGCGCGGGTCGACGCCCGAGATGTCGCGCCCGGCGCAGAAGGCACGCCCCTCGCCGCGGAGCACGAGGGCACGTACCTCGCCGGCCTGCGACATCCGCTCGGCTTCGGCGTAGGCGTCGGAGAGCTCGTCGAGCGCCCGCTCGTCGAGCGCGTTCAGCTTCTCGGGGGCGTTCAGCACGATCTCGGCGACGCCGCCGTCCACGGTGATCTCGATCATCTTCGGTCCAATCGATTGGCGTGCCCGGTGTTTCCGTTCGCGCCCGATGTGTCCGCAGGAACAGCGACATCGGGCACGAACGGAGACGCCCGACGAGACCCTGACACGAACGGAGGCATCCGACGTGCACTACACGTCATAGTCGACGCTCACGCGGTCGGAGGTCGGGTGCGACTGGCAGGTGAGCACGTATCCGCGCTCGAGCTCGTCGGGTTCGAGGGCGTAGTTCTCGGTCATCGTCACGTCGCCGTCGACGACCCGCGCCCGGCACGTGCCGCACACGCCGCCGGCGCAGGCGAACGGCACGTCGGGCCGCACGCGCAGCGCCGCGTTCAGGATCGACTCGTTCGCCGACACCGGGCTCTCGACCGTCGACGATTGCCCGTCGAGCGTGAACTCGATCGCGAAGGTGCGTTCGCCCTGGCGCACCTCGACGGGTCGGCCTTGGCGAGGCTCGACGCGGTCGGCGTCGGTCGTGAACAGCTCGTACCGCACATGCTCGGCGGGCACGCCCCGAGCGGCGAGGGTGTCGCGCGCGAGCTGCACGAGCTCGAACGGCCCGCAGAGGAACCACTCGTCGACCGTCTCGGGGCGGATGAGCACGTCGAGCATCGTGTCGAGCTTCGACGCGTCGATGCGCCCCGACAGCAGTGGTGCGGTGCGCTGCTCCCGCGAGAGCACGTGGTGCAGCGCGAGGCGCGACGGGTACCGGTCCTTGAGCTCGGCGAGCTCCTCGAGGAACATCACGTCGAGCGTCGACCGGTTCGTGTACACGAGCTCGAATTCGGATGTCGCGGAGCGGGCCAGCACCGTCTGCGCGAGGGCCATGAGCGGGGTGATGCCCGAACCCGCCGCGATGGCGACGATGTGCTTGCCGTCGAGCTCGGCGAGCGTCGAGGTGAACGTGCCCTGCGGGCTCATCACGTCGAGCGTGTCGCCGGCCTTCAACTCGGAATTCGCCCACGACGAGAACACGCCGCCGAGGTCGCGCTTGATGCCGACCGAGATCGTGCCCGTGCCGTCGGACGCGCGCTGCGGCGGGCGGCAGATCGAGTAGCTGCGACGACGTTCGTGGCCCTCGAGCTCGGCCCGGAGCGCCACGTACTGCCCCGGCTGGTAGGCGTACTCGTCGGCGAGGTCGGCGGGCACCGCGAAGGTGACCTCGACGGCGTCGGCCGTGAGCGGGCGCACCTCGGCGACCTCGAGGCGGTGGAACCTCGCCCGGCGACGCTTGGAGCCCTCGGCGGTGGTGGCCGCCCCGCCGCCGACGGTGGCGGCGAGGAAGGCCTCGGCCGCGGCATCCGTCGTCATCGCCGTCGCACCCGGTCGAGTCGAGGCATCCGTCGCCGGAAGCGGCCGAGTCGTCGTCGACCCGAGGTTTCGCGCGGCCATCAGAGCACCTTGAAGTAGTCGAAGGGCTCGAGGCAGTCGCGGCACTCGTAGAGCGCCTTGCACGAGGTCGAGCCGAAGCGGGCGAGTTCACGGGTGTTGAGCGAGTCGCAGCGCGGGCACTTGACCGCGAGCTGCAGGCGCACGGGGCCGGCGTCGCGCGCGGCGGCCCGCCCGGTCGGCGCCTGGATGCCGTAGCGGCGCAGCTTCGCCTTGCCCGCCTCGCTCATCCAGTCGGTGGTCCAGGCGGGGGCGAGCACGAGGTCGACCTCGACCTCGTCGTACCCGGCGTGCGTCAGGGCGAGCAGAACGTCGTCGCGCATGGCGTCGAGGGCGGGACATCCGCTGTACGTGGGGGTCAGCTGCACGTGCACGACGCCCGCGTCATCGACGGACGCCGAGCGCAGCACGCCCAGGTCCTCGATCGTGAGCACCGGGATCTCGGGGTCGGTCACGGTCGCCGCGACCTCCCACGCGCGCAGATCCGCCGGTCGAGTAGGGCGCTCAGCGCCCGTGTCGAGACCAGCGGATGCCTCGGAGCGAGCGGATGCCTCGGGCCCCGCGGTTGCCGCGGGCCGAACGTCGCTGGCCACCGCGCTCACCACGACGCCCCCGGGTGCTGACGGGCGAGCACCTGCATCTCGGCGAGGAGCGGCCCGAGGTGCTCGGTGTGCCGCCCGAAACGTCCGCCGCCGGAGGCAGTGAACGCAGTGCGCCCCGTGGGCCGCTCCAGATCGGCCTCGGCGAACACGGCGTCGACGGCCGACTCGAACGCGGGCCGCAGCGTCGACGGCAGCACGGCGACGCCGTCGGACGCGAGCCGCTCGACGAGGGCGTCGTCGTCGAAGAGCTCGTCGACGTACGGCCAGGTGTCGGTCACGGCCACGATCATGCGGCGGCGCGACTCGTCGGTGCCGCCCGCGAGGCGCAGCACCCACTGCACGGCGTGGTCGCGGTGGTAGTCGACCTCCTTCACCGACTTGGCCGCGATCGCCGCGATCGTCTCGTCGGTCGATCCCTCGAGCGCGCCGTAGAGCTCGTACAGGTAGAGCGAGGCGACGAGCTGACGCGCGATGGTGTGCGCGAAGTCGCCGTTCGGCTGCTCGAAGAGCCACGCGTTGCGGAACTCGGGCTCGCCCCGCCAGTAGGCGAGGTCGTCTTCGCTGCGACCGGTCGCCGTGCCCGCGTAGTGCAGCAGCGAGCGGGCGTGCCCGATGAGGTCGAGGCCGATGTTGCCGAGGGCGACGTCCTCCTCCAGCTCGGGGGCTCGCGTGATCCACATGCCGAGCTGTTGCGCGAGCACGAGGGCGTCGTCGCCGAGCCGAAGGGCGTACTCCGCGGCATCCGTCGACGCGATGCGACCCGCGCCCGTGATGCCGGCGCCCGCGAGCTCTTCGGCGAGCGCGACCTGGTCGACCGTGACCGAGCCGTGCGCGTCGGAGCCGTGCGCGACGTCTGCCGATCGAGTAGCCGACGAAGGAGGCGTCTCGAGATCCTGATGCGGGGTCTCCCTGCTCACAGGTGCTTCACCCCTTCGCTCTTCGTGTAGTACACGGCGTGGCGGTAGTTCTTGCCGGCCGGGCTCTCGAAGAAGGCGCCCTTGGCGTCGGGATCGCTCGTGGTGATCGCGTCGGCGGGCACGACCCAGATCGACACGCCCTCGTTGCGGCGCGTGTAGAGGTCGCGCGCATTGCGCACGGCCATGTCGGGGTCGGGCGCGTGCAGCGAGCCGACGTGCACGTGGCTGAGGCCCCGGTTGGCGCGCACGAAGACCTCCCAGAGGGGCCAGGGCTCGGTTCCCATCTCGCCGGGGGTGCTCATCAGGCCACCGCCCCGGATGCCGCGAGCTGACGCTCCGACTGCTTGCGGGCGTACTCGGCCGCGGCCTCGCGCACCCAGGCGCCCTCGTCGTGGGCCTCGCGGCGTCGGCGGATGCGCTCGGCGTTCGCCGGCCCGCGGCCCGCGAGCACCTCCTCGAACTCGGTCCAGTCGATCTCGCTCATGTCGTACTGCCCGGTCTCGTCGTTGTACCGCAACGCGGGGTCGGGCAGCGTGACGCCCATGACCTCGGCCTGCGGCACGAGCATGCCGACGAAGCGCTGGCGCAGCTCGTCGTTCGAGAAGCGCTTGATGTTCCACGCCATCGACTGGGCCGAGTTCGGCGACTGGTCGTCGGGTGGACCGAACATCTGCAGCGCGGGCCAGTACCAGCGGTTCACGGCGTCCTGCGCCATCTGCTTCTGGGCGTCGGTGCCCTGCATGAGCTCGAGCAGGATCTCGAAGCCCTGCCGCTGGTGGAAGGACTCCTCCTTGCAGATGCGCACCATCGCCCGGCCGTACGGTCCGTACGAGGCGCGGCAGAGCGGCACCTGGTTGCAGATCGCGGCGCCGTCGACGAGCCATCCGATCGCGCCCATGTCGGCCCAGGTCGGGGTGGGGTAGTTGAAGATCGAGGAGTAGCGGGCGCGGCCCTCGATGAGTTGGTTCATCATCTCGTCTCGCGTGATGCCGAGCGTCTGCGCGGCCGAGTAGAGGTAGAGCCCATGACCCGCTTCGTCCTGCACCTTGGCCATGAGGATCGCCTTGCGCTTGAGGCTCGGTGCGCGCGTGATCCAGTTGGACTCGGGCTGCATGCCGATGATCTCGGAGTGCGCGTGCTGGCTGATCTGGCGGATGAGCGTCTTGCGATACGCCTCGGGCATCCAGTCGCGGGGCTCGATGCGCGAGTCCGCGGCGATGAGGTCGTCGAACTGCGCCTCCTCGGGGGTGCGCTCGCGTTCGACCACGCTGAGGTCAGCGGGTGAGGTCATCGTCGACTCCTGTGTGTTCGCGGTTGCGGTGCCGGCGGCATCCGTTCGTTCCCGAAGAACCGTGTTCCCTGGAAGAACCGTGCTCTCGAAACATAATACTAACCGATCGTTCAGTTAGTATATAGTCGGAGGTGCGCCGCAGCAATGGCGCCCGGAACTCGACGAGGAGCTTCACATGACGGATGCCGCGACGCAGGCACAGCCGGACGCCATGACGCATGCCGCGACGGACGCGCAGACGCCGGTCCAGACGGATGCCGCGACCGGGCCGCGCCCGCACACGTCGACCCCGGCCCGCGCCATGATGCAGCGCGATCTCGCCTCGGCGGCGCTCGGCATGCACGTCGAACGCGACGACCCGGGCCACGCGGTCGTCTCGATGCGCGTGCGTGACGACATGACGAACGGCTTCGCCATCACCCACGGCGGACTCGTCTTCACCCTGGCCGACACGGCCTTCGCGATCGCCTGCAATGAAGACGACCTCGTCACGGTCGCCGCGGGCGCCGACATCACCTTCCTCAAGTCGACCGTCGCCGGCCAGACGCTCACCGCCACCGCGGTGCGGCGCACCCGCAGCGGTCGCACCGGCCTCTACGACGTCTCGGTCGTCGACGAGCACGGCGACCCGGTCGCGGAGTTCCGCGGCCGTTCCATCTCGACCAATCGTCCGGCGGTCGAGTAGCGCAGCGTATCGAGACCACCCACGCGCCAGGTCTCGATACGCGCTTCGCGCCACTCGACCGACCAACCGAACCCCAGGAGCATCACGTGTCGACGCCGACCCTCTCCCCCAGCACGAACTCGAACAGCACGGACCCCGCCGTGAGCGGCAGCGCCGCCGGCCCCGACATCACGCGGCAGAGCGTGTCGGGCCTCGTGCCCGCGGCATCCGCAGCCCTCGATGCCGAGGAGCGCATGACGCGGGCCGAGCTCGAGGCACTGCAGCTCGAGCGACTGCAGCAGACCGTGCGCCACGCCTACGAGAACGTGCCGCTGTACACCCGCAAGTTCGACGAGGCGGGCGTGCACCCCGACGACATCAAGGCGCTGGCGGATGTCTCGAAGCTGCCGTTCACGACCAAGGCCGACCTGCGCGAGACCTACCCGTTCGGCATGTTCGCCGTGCCCATGGAGCAGGTCGCCCGCATCCACGCGTCGAGCGGTACGACCGGGCGGCCCACCGTCGTCGGCTACACGAAGGGCGACCTCGAGCGCTGGGCAGCGCTCATCGCGAGGTCGCTCCGCGCGAGCGGCATCCGCCCCGGCATGAAGGTGCACAACGCCTACGGCTACGGGCTGTTCACGGGCGGGCTCGGGGCGCACGCGGGCATCGAGGCGCTCGGCGCGACCGTGATCCCGATGTCGGGCGGACAGACCGCACGCCAGGTGCAGCTCATCATGGACTTCGAGCCCGACGCGATCCTCTGCACGCCGAGCTACCTGCTGACCATCGCCGACGCCATGGTCGAGGCCGGCATCGACCCGCGCTCGACCTCGCTCAAGGTCGCCGTGCTCGGCGCCGAGCCGTGGACCAACGAGATGCGACACGAACTCGAGGAGCGCCTCGGCATCGACGCGCTCGACATCTACGGCCTGAGCGAGGTCATGGGCCCCGGCGTCGGCAACGAATGCCTCGAGACGAAGGACGGCCCGCACATCTGGGAGGACCACTTCCTGCCCGAGATCATCGACGGCGACAGCGGCGAAGTGCTCGCCGACGGGTCGATGGGCGAGCTCGTCTTCACGTCGCTCACGAAGGAGGCGTTCCCGGTCATCCGGTACCGCACGCGCGACCTCACGCGCCTGCTGCCCGGCACCGCGCGCCCCGCGATGCGCCGCATCGAGAAGATCACCGGCCGCAACGACGACATGATCATCCTGCGCGGCGTGAACCTGTTCCCGACGCAGATCGAGGAGATCGTGCTCGGCATCGAGCAGCTCACCCCGCATTTCATCCTCGAGCTCACGCGCAACGGACGCATGGACGCCATGGCCGTGCGCATCGAACGGCACCCCGACCTCTCGCGCGAGGTCTGCGAGGCGGCATCGGTCGTGCTCGCGAAGAAGATCAAGGTGCTCATCGGCTCCACCGTCGAGGTGCGGCTCGAGGAGCCCGGCACGCTGCCCCGCAGCGAGGGCAAGTACAAGCGCGTCTACGACCTGCGCTGACGACCGGCCGGCCCCGAACTGCAGGAACTTCTCCCGGCCCACCGGCGTGTCGACGGCCGGCACGCCGCTCAGGCCCGCGAACTTCCTGCAGAACCCTCAGCCGCCGGCGTCGCGGGCCGCCTGCGCCGCGCGTTCGACCCACTTCGGCGTCTCGCCGAACCGCTGGAACGACACCATCCGACCCGCCGCGCTGTCGTCGATGAGTTGCACGAGCCGACGTTCGCGCGTGGCCTCCTGCTTCGCCGAGAGCACCCAGTGCGTGACGGTGCGCCGGTAGGTCGGCGTCGCCGCGAGCCAGAAGGCGGATGCCGCGGCGTCGGCCTCGAGCCGTGCGGCAGCGTCTGGCGGCAACACCTGCTCGCCGTTCTCGTGCGAGTAGACACCCGTGCGATCGGCCCGTCGGCGCTCATACGCAGCGAGCCCCGCCGGATGCATGAGGCCCTCGCCGATGAGCCGCTCGACATGCGCGATGTTCACGGCAGACCAGATGCTGGCCGGCTTGCGCGGACTCCAGCGCTGGCGGCGCGCGTCGTCGTCGATGCGCTGCGAGACCGAGTCGATCCAGCCGAAGCAGAGCGCCACGGGCACGGCCTCGGCCCAGGTCAGCCCGGGGTTCTCGACGTGCTTCTTGAAGAGGCCCATCCACAGCTCGGGCGCGGTCTCGTGGTTCGCCTCGAGCCACGCGCGGAACTCCGCCGCGTCGGCGAAGAACACCGCCGGGCGCTCGGGCGTGCCGCCGGGGGTTCCGATGCTCGGGGTCACCCCGGCAGTCTCCCAGCGCCCACCGACATCCGCACCCGGCCCGCCACGCGGCATCCGCCCGCCCCGCATCCGCCGGCCACGCGGCATCCGCCCGCCACGCGACATCCGCGCGCCCGTTCGCGTCACGAATTCAGGACCGCGTCGGCCCCCTCGGCGTGTCGGCCCGGCAGGGGCGGCGTGTCGCACGTGCGTCCTGAGTTGTCGACGGCACGGTCATGCCTATCGAGACCGACGGACGGCGTGGCGACCGAAACTCCGAATCGGGTGACACACCCGGGCATCTCCGCCCGCCGGCGCCACACCCGGGCATCTCCGCCCGCCGGGCATCTCCGCAGCGCGGCATCCGCGCGCCCGGGTTGCCGCCCAACCGACCGTTCGGATGGGAGACTTGACGCGATGTCAGCGCACACCCCAGAGCACACCTCGCTTCGACGCGGGCGGCCCGGCTACGACCAGCAGGGCATCCTCGACGTCGCCGTCGCCGCCTTCAACGAGTTCGGCTACGACGCCACGTCGATGGGCGTGCTCGCCGACCGGCTCGGGCTCTCGAAGTCGGCGATCTACCACCACTTCACGTCGAAGGACGAGATCCTCGACCGGGCGCTCGATTCGGCATTGTCGGCCCTCGAGGGCGTTCTGGAGCAGGCGGATGCCGCGACCGGGCGTGCCGCCGATCGCCTCGACCTCGTGCTGCGCGGCGCCGTGCACGTGCTCGTCGAGCGGCTGCCCTCGGTGACGCTGCTCCTGCGCGTGCGCGGCAACACCGAGGTCGAGCGCCGGGCGCTCGAGCGCCGGCGCGCGTTCGACCGACGGGTGACCGCGCTCGTGTCCGAGGCGCAGGCCGAGGGGTCGCTGCGCAGCGACCTCGACGCGAGCGTCGTCTCGCGCCTCACGTTCGGCATGATCAACTCGATCGTCGAGTGGTACCGCCCCGGCGGGTCCGAAGACGCCGACCGGCTCGCCGACGACGTCGTCGCGGTCGCGCTCGACGGACTGCGCATGCCGACGTCGAACCGCGTCGAAGACCTGCTGGGCTAGTGAGGGTCTCGATACGGCGCTGACGCGCCTACTCGACCGCCGGGCACCGGGCCGCCGACTGGCCTGCGACCGTCAACCCCCGGCGACCTCCGGATGCTCGGGCGGCAGCCCGTGCCGCTCGCCCGCCCTGAGCAGCACGAGCTGCCGACGCTCCCAGTCGAGCATGTCCTGCCGCTGCCCCTCGAGCACCCGGCTCTCACCGCAGGCCGCGAGCGAGCGCCCGCACGAGCAGGTGCCGGGCTTGCGCGCGTCGGGGTGGTGGAACGCCTGCAGCCGCCACAGCGCGACCATGGCCTTGTCGACGCGGCGCGCGGTCAGCGCGGTCGCACGCTCGGCTCGGCGCACGAGGTCGCCCTGCAGCGAGTCCCGCAGTCCGGCGCCGGCGGCCGTATCGGCGGCGAGCACGCCGGCGCGCAGTTGGTCGCGCTCGGCGACGACCTGCGCAAGAGCGGCCGAGCCCTCGGAGGCCGTGCGCGTCGCGGCCTCCGCCGCGGCCGAGGCATCCGCTTCGAAGCGCTCGAGGATGCCGCGCCAGAGCGCGATGTGCTCGCGGTCGCGTCGCACCGCCTTCTCGTCGCCGCCGTGGGTGCGGCAGTGCTCGCAGACGACCTGGTCGGAGGGCGAGGCGAACCGGAAGCGCTGCAGGCTGCCGCAGCAGAGGCACCGCGCCTCGACGTCGACGTGGAGCGGGTGCTCGTGGGGCATGCGCGGTCAGTCCGCCGATCGGATGCGATCGCTGCGGGCGAGGAAGGTCGCGGCGACGATCGTGACGATGCAGAGCACGGCGGGCCCGATGGTCTTCGCGACATCACCCTGCACCGCGCCGATGAACGCGTCGATGCCCTGCACGATCGTCATCGCGACGGCGAGCGCCAGCAACGCGGCATCCGATCGGAACAGCGGTGCGACCAGCACGAGCACGACCAGGGCGGTGCTGCGCGATGCCGCGTACAGCGCGTTCGCGTTGTCGCCGCCGACGCCGCCGTCGGTCACGGCGATGATCGCGAACGTGATGCTGACGACCGCGCTGATCACGGTGACCGCGTAGCAGATCCAGAAGGCAGCTCCGCGGACGGACGCGCTCGTCGATGCACTCATGTGCCCAGCGTGGACGACCCGCGCCACCGGGTCAAGGCTGTCAGCGGCGCGGCCCCGTGATGGCGGCGGCCGGCCCCGAGGCATCCGTCTGCTCCTCGCGCTCGAGGTGCTCGCGGCGCCACTCGAGTTCCTGCGCGAAGCGGGCCTCCTCGGACTGCTGCAGGTGGAGGTAGCTGAGTTCCGAGAGCATCATGTCGACTCCTTGTTTCTGTCTGGAGTCGACGTTCGTCGCTGAGGTGCCGGGGGCGTATCGGGCATCCGCCCTATTCCTCCGGCGCGCGCGCCTCAGTTCTCCGGCGCGGCTGCCTCAGTTCCTCCGGTGCGGCGCCTCAGCCCGCCGGCCTGCTCGCCGGGCTTCGAGCGAGCGGATGCCTCGAGCCGGCGTCGCAGGCGGATGTCAGCCGCATCCGACAGAGTGGGTCCATGACCGCAGCCACGCCGCCACCGCCCGAAGCTGCGCCCTCCGACGGCGGCGGCACCGACCTGCGCGAGGCGGCGCTCGAGGCGCTGCGCGAACTCGTTGGCCGCGACGACGCGGTCTTCCACGACGGGCAGTTCGAGGCGATCCAGGCGCTCGTCGAGGGTCGGCGGCGCGCGCTCGTCGTGCAGCGCACCGGCTGGGGCAAGTCGGCGGTGTACTTCGTCGCCACCCTGCTGCTCCGGCGTCAGGGCGCGGGTCCGACGGTGCTCGTCTCGCCGCTGCTCGCGCTCATGCGCGACCAGATCGCCGCCGCCGAACGCGCCGGTGTGCGCGCGGTCGCCATCAACTCCACGAATGCGCACGAGTGGCAAGACGTGCTGCAGCGTCTCGACGCCGACGAGGTCGACGTGCTCCTCGTCTCGCCCGAGCGGCTGAACAACCCGTCGTTCCGCGAGCAGCAGCTGCCCGCGCTCGTGCGCCGCATGGGCATGCTCGTCGTCGACGAGGCGCACTGCATCAGCGACTGGGGCCACGACTTCCGCCCCGACTACCGGCGTCTGCGCGACCTCATCGCGCAGATGCCCGCCTCGGTGCCCGTGCTCGCGACGACCGCGACGGCCAACAGCCGGGTCGTGGCGGATGTCGCGGAGCAACTGGGCTCGACCGCCGACGGCGGCGACGCGGGCGAAGGCGTGCTCACGATCCGCGGGCCGCTCGCGCGCACGTCGCTGCGGCTCGGGGTGCTTCGCCTGCCCGACTCCGAGAGCCGGCTCGCCTGGCTGCTGAGCCACCTCGACGAGCTCCCGGGGTCCGGCATCATCTACACGCTCACCGTGTCGGCGGCGACCGACATCGCGCGCGTGCTGCGCGAGCGCGGGCACGACGTGCGCGCCTACACGGGCCAGACCGACCCAGACGAGCGCGAGGAATCCGAGGGCCTGCTGAAGCGCAACGAGGTCAAGGCGCTCGTGGCCACGAGCGCACTCGGCATGGGCTTCGACAAGCCCGACCTCGGATTCGTGCTCCACCTCGGTGCGCCGTCCTCCCCCGTGGCCTACTACCAGCAGGTCGGTCGTGCGGGGCGTGCGAGCGAGAGCGCCGACGTGCTGCTGCTGCCCGGCCCGGAAGACCGGGCGATCTGGCACTACTTCGCCACGGCGTCGATGCCCGACGAGGAGCGGGCTCGCCGCGTCATCGACGAGCTCTCCGACGTGCCGCTGTCGACGCCGGCGCTCGAGGCGCGCGTCGACATCCGGCGCACGCCGCTCGAGCTGCTGCTCAAGGTGCTCGACGTCGACGGCGCCGTGCGCCGCGTGCAGGGCGGCTGGGTCGCCACGGGCCGGCCGTGGGCCTACGACGCCGAGCGGTACGCGCGCATCGCGGCCGAGCGCGAGGCCGAGCAGCAGCACATGATCGACTACGAACAGACCGACGGCTGCCGCATGGAGTTCCTGCAGCGCTCCCTCGACGACGACACGGCGGCGCCGTGCGGGCGCTGCGACAACTGCGCGGGCGTCTGGTACCCGGGCGATCTCGACGAGGGCGCCGCCGCCGCGGCATCCGGAGCCCTCGACCGGGTGGGCGTGCCGGTCGAGCCGCGCAAGGCCTGGCCGACCGGCGCCGAGCGCCTCGGCGTTCCGGTCAAGGGCCGCATCGCGCCCGCCGAGCAGGCCGGCGAGGGGCGCGCGCTCGCCCGCCTCACCGACCTCGGCTGGGGCAACACGCTGCGCGGGGTGTTCGCCGCGGGTGCACCAGACGCACCCGTGACCCCGCAGATGCTCGACGCCTGCGTGCGCGTGCTCGCCGACTGGGGCTGGGCCGAGCGCCCGGTCGCCGTGGTCTCGATGCCGTCACGATCGCATCCGCAGCTCGTGCGCTCGCTCGCCGAGGGCATCTCCGGCATCGGGCGACTGCCGTACCTCGGCGAGCTCGAGCCCGAGAACGGCGGCCCGAGCGGGCAACCGGGCGGCAACAGCGCCTTCCGCCTCGCCGGGGTCTGGCAGCGATTCAGCGCCGACGGGCTCGAGATCCCGGCCGGCGGCGTGCTGCTCGTCGACGACCTCGCCGACAGCCGCTGGTCGCTCACCGTCGCGGCGCGCGAGCTCCGGCTGGCGGGAGCCGCCGAGGTGCTGCCGTTCGTGCTCGCGCTCCGCGGCTGACGCCGCACCGGGTCTCAGGCGGCGAGCTGCAGTTCCGCCTCGGCACCGCGCCGGATGCGGCGCGAGAACCGATGCGCCGGCCGTTCCACGAGCAGCCAGAAGCCGGCCGCGACGAGCAGGCAGATCGGCAACGCGAGGAACGGCGTCATGAGGGGGTGATCGGTCCACTGGGCGATGGCGACGACGATGGGCTCGTGCACGAGGTACAGGCTGAACGACACGAGTCCGAGCAGGTGCAGGGGGCGACTCGACAGCAGGGCGCTGAGTCCGGGAGCGTGCGGTGCCGCGACCACGATCACGGTCACTCCCAGCAGCACGAGGGGCAGCGTGATCGGGTGGGCGAGTTCCCCGGGCATGACCAGGCGAGCCGACCAGTCCGAACTGATGAGCAGCAGCGCCACCGTGATCGCGATCGGCCAGGCGACGACGGCAACGCGCCTCGGAATCGCCGCGATCCTCGCCGAGAGGGCCTCCCAACTGCGCGCCATCGCGATGCCGATGCCGAACATCGGCAGGTAGGTGAGCACGGCGACCCCGGTGAACGAGCCGAGCGTCGAGAGCGCGAACATCACCGGGAGCTGCACTCCGACGTGCACCCGCCGGGCGACGTACATGTACAGGGGGAGCAGCAGCGAGAACAGCACCTCCCACTGCAGGGACCAGAGGGGCGTGATGCCGGTCGAGGTGCCGCCCACGAGCGTCGCGTCCTGCAGCATGTCTCCGAGGTCGTAGTCGACCGGCCGCGCGCGCACCCACAGGCTGTCTCCCGCATCCGCGTTCGGCGTGAAGGCGATGACGATCGCCCCGAGCACGACCGCCCCGATGACGGGGATGTACAGGCGCGCGATCCTCGACGGGAAGTACGCCGACCACGAGAAGCGACGCGAGCGCGCTGCGAATCCCAGGACCAGTCCCGAGAGCACGAAGAACAGGTAGACCGCCTCGGTGCCCGCCCACGCGAGGTGCAGCGGCGAGTAGACGAGCCACGACACGGCGCCCGGCTGCACGGGCAACCCGAAGTACGGCGCGGCGAGCGCAGGCACCACGAGCAGCGAGTGGTGGATCAGCACGATGACGGCTGCGGCGCCGCGCAGGCCGTCGAGCGCTTTCAGGCGGGGTGAGGGCATGGAGTGGAGTTCGGGTTCGGGTTCGGGCCCGGTCGGGATACCGGTCGAGGGACGATATCAAACCTCTCCCTGAGAGGACGATTCGAGGTGCCGCTCGCTACGATCGGACCGATGACTCCGCGGCCCACGCTGTTCCAGCCCCCCACGCTCCGCGCCGCGCTCTTCGCAGCCGCTGCTCTCGCGATCATCGTCGGCTCCAGCGGATGCAGCAGGCTGGAGGCCGTGCTTCCGCTCCCGGTCGCCGCATCGCCATCGGCCACCGCCGAGACGGCGGCCCGACCGACGCCGGTGCCCACGCCCACTGCGACGCCCGCACCCACGGCGCCGGCCTCGGCGCCGCGGGCGCTGCGTGCCGGCTCCGTCGCGCTGATCATCGGCGACTCGTTCACCGAGGGCTACGGTGCGTCCGACCCGGAGCACTCGTGGGCGCACCTCGCCGCCGCGAGTCTCGACTGGGACGCGACGATCGACGGGGTCGGCGGCACGGGGTTCACGAAGGCGTCGGCCACCGACGGCCGCGACGGCGTCGACTTCCTCAGTCGCATCGAGGCGATGGGGGCCGACAGCACCGACTACGACGTCGTCGTCCTCCAGGGCGGATTGAACGACGTCATCGCCCCCACCGCGACCGAGGCGACGAACGTCAGCCGCACGGTGGCCTCGGCGAGGGCCACCTGGCCGAGCGCCGTGATCGTGGTGTTCGGTCCGACCGCCCCGCTCGCCTCGACGACGTACCGCGACTACCTCGATCCGATCCGCGAGGCGGCCCTCGAGGCGGGGGCGATCTACGTCGACCCCGAGTCGCCCTCGCCCTGGATCAACGCGCGCAACACCGCCGCCTTCGACCTCGGTGACGGCCTGCACCTGAACGACGCCGGCTACGCGTACCTCGCGGCACGCTTCGTCGCGGCGATCGAGCAGCTCCGCTGACGCCGCACGGCGGCGATGCCGACGGCCACGCCGACGGCGGGAGCGATGTCGATCAGGCGAGTTCCTTCGCCACGAGGGTGAGCACGTCGTACGAGGCGACGAGCTCGTCGTCCTGGTTGCGCAGCACCGCGTCCCAGCGCACCTCGCCGTAGTCGTCGGTCTCGCGCGGCGTGATCTGCTTGGCCGTGAGTTCCACACGGATCGCGTCGCCGGGCGAGACCGGCGTGACGAACCGCAGGTTCTCAAGGCCCGAGTTCGCGAGCACGGGGCCGGGCGCCGCATCGACGAAGAGCCCGGCCGCCCACGACACGAGCAGGTAGCCGTGCGCGACTCTGCCCGGGAAGAACGGGTTCGCCGCCGCGGCGGTCTCGTCCATGTGCGCGTAGAACGTGTCCCCGGTGAAGCGCGCGAACGTCTCGATGTCCTGGAGGGTCACCGTGCGCGAGCCCGAGACGACCTGGTCGCCGATGCGCAGCTCGGCGAGCGACTTGCGGAACGGATGCGGTTCGCCCGCCGCGGCGTACGGCGTCGAGGCGGCGCCCGCATGCCACACGCCGGTCAGCGCGGTCAGCATCTCGGGCGAGCCCTGCACGGCCGTGCGCTGCATGTGGTGCAGCACCGCGCGGATGCCGCCGAGCTCCTCGCCGCCGCCGGCGCGACCCGGTCCGCCGTGCACGAGGTTCGGCAGTGGCGATCCGTGACCGGTCGAGGTGCGGGCGTCGTCGCGGTCGAGCAGCAGCAGTCGGCCGTTGTACGCCGCGATGCCCGAGGCGAGCGCCACGGCGACGGCGGGGTCGTGGGTCGCGACGCTCGTGACGAGCGATCCTCCGCCGCGGGCCACGAGCCGAACGGCCTCGTCGACCGTGGAATAGCCGACGATCGAGGTCACCGGCCCGAACGCCTCGACCTCGTGCAGTGCCGGGCTCGAGGCATCCGCGAATCGCAGCATGACGGGTTCGACGAAGGCGCCGTCGGCGGCCTCGCCGGTCGAGCCGTCCGTGAGCAGGACCGACGGCGCGTCCGTCGAACCGATGACGATCTCGCCGCCGTCGCCCGCGAGTCGTCGCACCTGGCGGAGCACCTCGTCGCGCTGCCCGGTCGAGGCGAGCGGCCCCATCGTGACGCCTTCGACGCGCGGATCACCGAGCACCACGCGCGAGGCGATGCGCGCCCGCGCGGCCTCGATCACGGCGTCGACGGATGCCTCGGGCACGACCGCCCGGCGGATGGCCGTGCACTTCTGCCCGGCCTTCGTGGTCATCTCGGTCACGAGCTGCTTGACGTACGCGTCGAACTCCGGCGTGCCCTCGACGGCGTCGGGCCCGAGCACGGAGGCGTTGATCGAGTCCGTCTCGCTCGTGAAGCGCACGCCGCCGGTCTGCACGGAGTCGTTCGCGCGGAGGCGCTCGGCGGTCGACGCCGATCCGGTGAACGCGACGAGGTCGCCGAGGCGCAGGTGCTCGAAGAGATCGGGCACGCTGCCCGAGACGAGCTGCAGCGAGCCGGCGGGCAGGAGTCCCGATTCGACGAGGATGCGCACGAACGCCTCGGCGAGGTATCCGGTCGGCGTCGCGGGCTTCACGAGACTCGGCACGCCGGCGAGGAAGGCGGGTGCGAACTTCTCGAGCGAGCCCCACACCGGGAAGTTGAACGCGTTGATCTGCACGGCCACGCCCGGCAGACGGGTGAAGATATGCCGCCCGAGGAATGAACCGTCCTTCGAGAGCTGCTCGACGCCGCCGTCGACGTAGACCTGCGAATTCGGCAGCTCGCGCCGCCCCTTCGACGAGTAGGTGAAGAGCACGCCGATGCCGCCGTCGATGTCGACCCACGAGTCCTGCTTCGTCGCGCCGGTGCGGCTCGACAGCTCGTACAGTTCCTCCTTGCGCTCGGTGAGGGCGAGGGCCATCCGCTTCAACAGCACGGCGCGCTGGTGGAAGGTCAGCTCGCCGAGCGAGCGCTGGCCCACGGTGCGCGCGTACTCGAGCGCCGACGCGAGGTCGAGCCCCTCGGTCGAGACGCGGGCGACGACCTCGCCGGTGGAGGCGTCGCGCACCTCGGTCACCGAGGTCGCTGAGGTCGCTGAGGTCGCGGCGGACGCGGCGGTCGAGGCATCCGGCGTCCACCAGTCGCCGTTGACGTAGCTGGGCAGGATTCCGGTCATCATGTGGTCCTCTCGGGGGTCGAGCAGCGGAGCGTATCGAGGCCCCGCGGCGATCGAGTAGCGCGGAGCGCGTATCGAGATCTGCTCACGACGCGTCCCAGGTGTAGAAGCCCTCGCCGGCCTTGCGGCCGAGTCGGCCCTCGGCGACCATACGGCGCAGCAGGGTCGGCGGCTCGAAGCGTTCGCCGAGGTTCGCGGCGAGGTACTCGGCGATGCCGAGGCGCACGTCGAGTCCGACGAGGTCGGTCAGGCGCAGCGGGCCGACCGGATGCTTGTAGCCGAGCGTCATGGCCCGGTCGATGTCCTCCGCCGAGGCGACGCCCTCCTCGAGCATGCGGATCGCCTCGAGCCCGAGGGCGACCCCGAGGCGCGAGGACGCGAAGCCCGGGGCATCCGCGACGACGATGGGCGTCTTGCCGATCGCCCGCACCCAGTCGCGCGACGCGTCGGCCAACGACGCCTCGGTGGCCGCACCGCGGACGAGCTCGACGAGCGTCGACGCCGGCACCGGGTTGAAGAAGTGCATGCCGAGGAACCGCGACGGCCGGTCGAGCAGCGCCGCGAGCTCGTCGATCGAGATCGACGAGGTGTTCGACGCGAGCGCCGCGCCCTCGCCGAGTACGGCCTCGACGCGGGTGAGGGCGTCGATCTTCAGTTCGAGCTGCTCGGGCACGGCCTCGACGACGAGCCCGCATGCGGCGAACGCGGCGACGTCGGTGCTCGTGCCGAATCGGGCGCCGATCACCTCGGCGCCCTCGTCGGCGGTGCCGCGGTCGACGGATGCCGCGACGGAGGCGAGCACGCGCGCCGAGGCGGCGGCCGCGGCATCCGCGTCCCGTTCGACGACGGTGACGCGCGAGCCGGCGAGCAGGAACGCGTGCGCGATGCCCGCGCCCATGCGCCCGCCGCCGAGCACGCCGACGTCGGAGGGCGCGCCGGTCGAGGTCTCGTTCACTTCTGCTTCCTCTCGAGGAACTCGGTCATGCGTCGGAACTTCTCGGGGCTCTCGAAGAGCACCGCCTGCGCCTCGTTGTCGACGCCGGGATGCGCGGCCCGCGGGGCGCGGAAGACCCGCTTGGTCGCGATCGTCGCGTCCCGGTCGTTGCGCGCGATGCGATCGGCGATCGCGTGCGCCGCGGCGACGAGCGAGTCGGCCGGATGCAGCGCGCTCACGAGCCCGATCGCGAGCGCCTCCTCGGCCTCGACCGTGCGGCCCGTGAGCAGCAGCTCGGCCGCGCGGGCGTCGCCGACGATCTCCTTCAGCCGCCAGCTCGCCCCGGCCGCGGCGAGGATGCCGAGCCCGGTCTCGGGGTTGCCGATCTTCAGCGACGGCGTCGCGATGCGGATGTCGGCCGCGTAGGCGAGCTCGGCTCCGCCGCCCAGCGCGTACCCGTCGAGCGCGGCGATGACCGGCATCGGCAGCTCGGCGATGCGGAGGAACGCATTCGCGTTGATGCCCCGGTGCGCATCGGCGGCGCGGCGCTCACGCAGCTGGGCGATGTCGGCGCCCGAGGCGAACACCCCGCCCGCGCCGGTCAGGATCAGGATGCGCGGGATCGCCTCGAGCTCTGCACAGAGCAGGTGCAGCGCGTCGATCGTGCGCTGGTTGATCGCGTTGCGCACCTCGGGCCGGTCGAGCGTGGCGACGACCCGGTCGGGGAACCGCTCGATGCGCAGCGGCCCACCGTCGGTCGAGGAGGAGCGAAGCGACGTCTCGAGATCCTCGCCCATCACGCACGCTCCACGATGAGGGCCGAGCCCTGGCCGACGCCGACGCACATGGTCGCGAGACCGTGACGCGAGCCCTCGCGCTCCATGCGGCCGAGCAGCGTCACGACGAGCCGCGAACCCGACGAGCCGAGCGGATGCCCCAGGGCGATCGCCCCGCCGTCGGCGTTGACGCGCTCGGGGTCGAGGTCGAGGCGTCGCATCGAGGCGATGGACTGCGTGGCGAAGGCCTCGTTCAGCTCGATGGAGCCGATGTCGCCGACGCTGAGACCCGAGCGGGCGAGCGCCTTCTCGGTCGCCGGCACGGGGCCGAGCCCCATGATCTCGGGCGCGAGACCGGCGGATGCCCCGACGACGACGCGTGCGCGAGGCGTGAGGCCGTAGCGCTCGACGGCGGCCGCACTCGCCACGACGATCGCGGACGCGCCGTCGTTGAGCGAGCTCGCGTTGCCCGCGGTGACCACGGATCCGCCGGCGACGACCGGCCGCAGCCCGGCGAGCGCCTCGAGCGTCGTGTCGCGACGCGGCCCCTCGTCGACGAGCACCTCGCCGCCGCGGGTCAGCGGCACGCCGACGATCTCGTCGACGAAGCGGCCGGCGTCGATCGCCGCGGCCGCCCGCTGCTGCGAGCGCAGGGCGAACTCGTCGGCCTCGGCGCGCGTGATGCCGTCGACCCTGGCGACCTCTTCAGCGGTCTCGGGCATCGAGAAGGTGGCCTTGTCGCGGGCGAGCAGTCGCGGGTTGGCGAAGCGCCAGCCGATCGAGGTGTCGTAGGCGGCGCCGGGCTTGGCCCATGCCTTCTCGGGCTTGGCCTGCACCCACGGCGCCCGGGTCATCGACTCGACGCCGCCGGCCACGATGAGGTCGGCGTCGCCCGCGCGGATCGCCTGCGCGGCCATCGTGATGGCCGACATGCCCGAGGCGCAGAGCCGGTTCACGGTGATGCCCGGCACCGAGTCGGGCAGTCCGGCGAGCAGCACGGACATGCGCCCGACGTTGCGGTTGTCCTCACCGGCCTGGTTGGCGGCCCCGAGGATGACCTCGTCGATCACGCCCTCGCCCACGGCCGCCGGGTCGAGTCCGGCTCGGCGCACGGCCTCGGCCACGACGAGTGCGGCGAGGTCGTCGGGCCGCACGGTCGCGAGCGCGCCGCCGTATCGACCCACGGGCGTGCGCACGCCTCCGACGAGGTAGGCCTCGGCCATCTGATCTCCTGACGTCGTTGTCCGGTCGAATTAGTGACCGACCGTTCAGGAAGTAATTATGGCACGCTCTCCCGTCGGCACGCCACCCGGCCACCTGGCCGACGCCGAACATTCGTCGCCCCGCGGCATCCGCTCGCTGAAACGCGACGCGCCCCGGCCTGCGACGGCAGACCGGGGCGCGGGAGACGCGGCGAAGCGGGCTCAGGCCGGCAGGCTGCTCGCCCTCCCGCCGGGCCCGACGTACTTCGCCGAGCCGAGGCCGATGATGAGGTAGCCGATGAGCGAGAACAGCCAGATCAGGAAGAAGCTGAACGCGCCGCCCTTGCCGAACGCCCGGCCCACGCCGAAGGCGACGAACACCGAGAACACGATGTTCACGAGCGGGATGAAGTACAGCAGCACGGTGGCGCCGTGGAACCCGGCGATCTTCACGAGCACGTAGATGTTGTAGATCGGCACGATGGCGGCCCAACCGGGGTAATCGGTCTTCGCGAAGACGAGCCACAGGGCGATGGCCCAGATGACGTAGCCGACGAGCGATCCGACGATGTAGCCGCCGTTCACCCCCGGGTCCTGCGTCGCGATGAGATCGTTGGCCTCGGCCAAGACGGAGAAGGCGTCCATGGTTCACTCCAGTTCTGCAGGTCGGCGCCCTCCCGGCGGCGAAACCGGGCCGAGAAGGCGGCGGCGAAGCCCGAACGGCCCGCTCGCCGCCGAGCCTAACGAGGGCGCGGGGTGAGGCGGAAGAGGCGCGCCCGCCGAGCGGACGCGCCTCTTCAATGCCTCAGGTCGAGGCATCCGCCCCTCATTCGAGCAGGTCGCGGCCCTTCGTCTCCTTGACGAGCGAGACCCCGATGAGCGAGATGACGCTCGCGATCGCGATGTACAGGCCGATCGTCCACGACTTTCCGGTCGCGTTCATGAGCGACTCGGCGATCATGGGCGCGAACGCACCGCCGAGGATCGCGCCGAGCGCGTACCCGATCGAGACACCCGAGTAGCGCACCCTGGCCGGGAACATCTCGGCGTAGAGCGCGGCCTGCGGGCCGTACGAGAGGCCGAGGCCGAACGTCATGACGAAGAGCGCCACGAAGTACCAGAGGATCTCGCCGGTGTCGATGAGGAACCACATCGGCACCGCCCAGAGCGCGAGGAACACGTAGCCGATCTGGAAGGTGCGCACCCGGCCGATCCGATCGGACACGCGTCCGCCCCAGAGCGTGAAGATGAGCCAGCCGAACGAGGCGAGGGCCGTCGCGAGCAGCACGCTGGGCCGGTCCATGCCGAGGCCGACGACGGCGTACGTGGCGAAGTAGGCGATGAGCAGGTACCCCGCCGCGTTGTTGGCGATGAAGATGACCGCGGTGAGCACGACCTGCTTGGTGTTGTTGCGGAACAGCTCGCGGAGCGGCGTCGAGGACTCCTTGCGACGGCGCAGCAGCTCCTCGAAGACCGGGCTCTCCTCGACGGCGCGACGGATGACGTAGCCGACGGCGATGAGCACGATCGAGAGCAGGAACGGGATGCGCCAGCCCCATTCCATGAACGCCTCGGGCGACATCGAGCTCGTGAGCGCCCAGAGCGTGAAGGTCGCGAGGATCATGCCGACGGGCACGCCGATCTGCGGGAAGGCGCCGAAGAAGCCGCGCTTGCCGTTCGGGGCGTGCTCGACGGCCATGAGCGCCGCGCCGCCCCACTCGCCGCCGGCCGAGAAGCCCTGCAGGATGCGCAGCAGGATGAGCAGGATCGGCGCCGCGATGCCGATCGCCGCGTAGGTCGGCAGGAAGCCGATGAGCGAGGTCGACAGGCCCATCATGATGAGCGTGAAGACGAGCATCCGCTTGCGGCCGAGCTTGTCGCCGAGGTAGCCGGCGACCACCGCGCCGAGCGGGCGGAAGAGGAACGAGATGCCGATCGTCGCGAACGCGAGCACCTGGGCGAGCCCGGGGTTCGACTCGGCGACGGGGGCGAGGAAGAGCGGCGCGAGCACGAGGCCTGCCGCCTGGGCGTAGATGAAGAAGTCGTACCACTCGATCGAGGTGCCGACGAGGGTGCCCGCGAGCACCCTCCGTTCCTCGGCGGGCATGCGCCCGGTTCTCGTGCTCTCACTGACGTCGGTGGACATGCGAACTCCGTTGTTCTGGCGTTGGGGAAGGGGATGGCGGTCGGAGTCGTCTGCGTCGCCCGACTTCCTGACCGATTGTTCGGTTAGGAAAGGAGAGTACGCAATGACGGATGCCGCGCGCAACCCGAACGGGTGTCACGCATGGCGAAGACCCGCATCCGATGGGATGCGGGCCTTCACCGATCAGGCCTCGCCCGTCGAGCAGCGAAGCGTATCGAGACCCCGAGCGCTGGTCTCGGTACGCCGCCGGCGCGCCTACTCGACCGGCTCGTCGGTGGGCTCGGGCGCCGGCGCGGCCTCCGTCGGCGGCGCCGGATCCGACGGCGGACCGAAGAGCGTCCAGCTGCCGGCCGAGCACTCGTAGAACGACACGGTCGCGGTGTCGATGAAGATGTCACCGTCGGCGGTGCACGTCTTCGGGTCGGGCTCCCCCACGCCGAGCAGCACCTGGGTGCCCGGTGCGCCCGGCGCGCCGGCCTCGCCCTGCGCACCGGTCTCGCCGGTCGCACCGGTCTCGCCCTGTGCGCCCGTCTCGCCGGTCGCACCCTGCTCACCGGGCGCTCCGGTCAGGTTCTCGGCCGCCGACTCGCGGATGTTGCCGACGAGCGTCCACTCGCCGTCCTGGAAGAGGTACACGTCGGAACTCGAGATGTCGATGAACACGTCGCCCTCGTAGCCCTTGCCCTCCTCCGGCACGCCGGTGCCGGCGCGAACCGCGGAACCTGCCGGGAGGATCTCCTCGAGGGCATCCTCGTACGCGGCCTCGTCGTAGGCGTAGGTCGGCGTCGGCGCGGGTGTCGCCGCGGCCTCGGTCGAATCGGCCGACTGCGCGAGCCACGACCCCAGGAACGCCGCCACGAACGACAGGAGCACGACGCCGACGCCCACCCAGACGAGCATCGCCGCGCTGACGCCCGCCGGCTTCTTCTCGGTGCCCGGCTCGGGCGAGGCATCCGTCGTCGAGGTGCTCGTGGGCGTGGCGCTCGTCGGCGCGGTCGCGCCCGCGGTCGGATCCGTCGGATCCGGCGAGGCGGGCGGCGTGCTCTGCGGGTTGCCGTCGTCGGTCATGTCGTGCCCCTCCACGTCGCTCGGTCGCCCTCACCCGCGGTGTCCGGAGGAGAGCGCTTCGGCTCATGCTATTGGCGCGCACCCGATTTCGCCGTGCACCGCGACGGGAACAGGCCCCCGTCCGACTGGACGAGGGCCTGTTCTGCGATTCAGGGCGAGCGGATGCCTCAGACGGCCGGCTTCTCGGCGTCGTCGGCGACGGATGCCTCGTCGGCGGCCTGCTCGTCGTCGGAGCCGATCGTCTCGTCGGCCTCCTCGAGCACGTCGGGGGTGTCGGCGGTGTCGGGCTGCTCCTGACCGGAGACGTCGGATGCGACCTCGGTCGTCTCGAGCTCCACGGAATCGACCTGGGCGTCAGCCGTGGCATCCGGAACCTCGACGTCGATCTCGACGACCTCGATCGTCTCCTCCTCGACCTCGACGGTCTCGGCGACGGGAGCCTGGTAGCCGGGCGCGTCCTCGGGGAACGCCTCCTCGCCGAACGCGAGGAACTCGAACGGCGCGTCGATCTCGGCGCGGTCGAGCAGGTCGGTCATGCGACGCTGGCGGTTGCGCGGGATGAGCGTGACGACGCGACCCTCCTTGCCTGCGCGGCCGGTGCGGCCGGCGCGGTGCAGGTAGGTCTTGTACTCGTCGGGCGCGTCGGCCTGGATCACGAGGTCGATGTCGTCGACGTGGATGCCGCGGGCCGCGACATCCGTGGCGACGAGCACGTCGACCCGACCCGAGGTGAGCTGCTGCAGGTTGCGCGTGCGGCGCCCCTGGTTCAGGTCGCCGTGCAGGGCGACGGCGCGGATGCCGTAGTCCTCGAGGTGGTCGGTGAGGTCCTCGGCGAAGGCGCGGGTGCGGCTGAAGACGAGGGTCTTGCCCTTGCGGTTCGCGAGCTGGGCGACGATGTCGCGCTTCTCGCGGTTCTCGATGACGAACACGCGGTGCTCGATCGTCGACGAGGCCTGGTCTTCGCCGGCGACCTCGTGCACGGCCGGGTCGACGAGGAACTCGTCGACGAGCGTCGCGACGCCCTGGTCGAGCGTGGCCGAGAAGAGGAGCTTCTGGCTGCCCTTCGCAGTGCGACGCAGGATGCGCTGCACGGGCTCGAGGAACCCGAGGTCGCACATGTGGTCTGCCTCGTCGAGCACCGTGATGGCGATCTCGCTGAGGTCGAGGCGGCCCTGTTCGATGAGGTCCTCGATGCGGCCGGGGGTGCCGATCACGATGTCGACGCCGCGCTGCAGCGCGCCGACCTGGCGGCCCTGGGGCACGCCGCCGTAGATCTGCGTGGTGAAGAGGCCGACGCTCTGCGCGATGGGCTGCACGGTGCGGTCGATCTGCAGCGCGAGCTCGCGGGTCGGCGCGAGGATGAGCGCGCGGGGCTTGCGGCCCATCTGGCGCTTGCCGCCGGCCTTGCCCGACTGTGCCCAGAGCGTCATGAGGCGCTCGACGGTCGGGGCGCCGAAGGCGATGGTCTTGCCGGAGCCGGTCTTGCCGCGGCCGAGCACGTCGCGACCCTCGAGCACGACCGGAATGGTCGCGGCCTGGATCGGGAACGGCGCGGCGGCGCCGAGCTCGGCGAGCACGCGCACGACGTTCTGGCCGAGGCCGAGGTCGCCGAAGCTCACGCCGTCGACGTCGCCGGCCTGGATGGCCTCGGCCTCGAGGCGCTCGAGCACGACGTCGTCGTTCGGGGTGAAGTGCGTGCCGGCGTCCTTCGCCGGGTAGAAGCTCGACGGGCGGCGCTCGGAGTCCTGGAAGCCCGGGCGATCGAAATCGCGGCGCGCGGGGCGCTCGGGGCGGTCGTTGCGCGCGGGGCGCTCGGTGCGGTCGAAGTCGCGGCGCGGGGCGCGGTCGTCACGGTCGAACGAACGGGCGGGCCGGTCGTTGCGGTCGAAGGAACGGGCCGGACGGTCGTTGCGATCGTTGCGGTCGAAGGAGCGCGGAGCGCGGTCGCCCTGCTCGCGACGCGGAGCACGGTCGTCACGGTCGAACGAACGGGCGGGCCGGTCGTTGCGGTCGAAGGAACGGGCCGGACGGTCGTTGCGGTCGTTGCGGTCGAAGGAGCGCGGAGCGCGGTCGCCCTCACGGCGGGGCGCACGGTCATCACGATCGAACGAACGGGCGGGCCGGTCGTTGCGGTCGAAGGAACGGGCCGGACGGTCGTTGCGGTCGTTGCGATCGAACGAACGCGGAGCGCGGTCGCCCTCACGGCGGGGCCCACGGTCATCACGATCGAAGGAACGGGGCGCGCGGTCGCTGCGGTCGTTCCGGTCGAATGAACGCGGGGCGCGGTCGTTGCGGTCGAACGAACGAGGGGCGCGGTCATCGCGGTCGTTCGAACGGGCAGGACGGTCATTGCGGTCGTACGAACGGGGCGCACGGTCGTCACGGTCGAACGAGCGAGCCGGACGGTCGTTGCGATCACCGCGATCGTACGAGCGGGGAGCACGGTCGTCACGGTCGTTCGAGCGCGCCGGACGGTCGTTGCGATCGTTGCGATCGAACGAACGGGGTGCGCGGTCGTCACGGCCGTCGCGGTCGGCGCGGTGCGGCGAGCGGCCGGCGGAGACGCGCTCGTCGCGCGACCAGCGGTCCTTGGCGCGGGGCGCTTCGGCCTCCTCGGGCCGGTAGCCGCGGTGGCCGGCGCTGCGCGAGCCGGGCTTGGACGACCCGTGCCGCGCTCCGGCGGACTTGCCGCCCTTCGCGTACGACGGGTCGAAGTTCTTGGCGGGTCGGCCGCCGGCGGGCTTCTTGTTCTTGGGCATGGCGATGCTTTCTGGGTTACTTCAAGTACATGGCAGTACTGCCGCGGGGCGGCGCGCTGAGAACCCGGAACATCGTCGACCGGGGCCGTTCACATACGGTGACTATTCGAGGGCGACTGCCCCGAAACCGGCCCCTGGACTCACAAACCCATCCGCACGACATGTGCGGTGTCCAGAACCGACCTCTCAAGAATAGCGGATGCCGCTGAGAAACCGCCGTGCACCGGCGCGAACGCCCGTCGCGGCGCGGCGGCTTCGGGGCTTCCTCGCCGAGTTGGTCGCGCGTGCTGCGCGGAGTAGCATCACTGCACCCCTGAACCCGGAGCCCTGGTGACCTCGACCCGAAACGCAGGCGGCTCCGGCATTCGCTCCCGGCGAGTCCTGGTGACCGCCGCTGCCGCACTCGTGGCGATCGTCGGCGTGTCCGCACTCTCGGGCTTCCACCAGCAGTTCCGCGAGATCGACCCGAACGGGGCCGATTCCGCGAGCGAGCTCACGACGCCCGCCATGGTCGGCATCCGCACGTTCACGGCACCAGAGGGCATCACCGTCGACGAAGACGTGGAGTACGGCGTGCGCGACGACGGCACGCTGCTGACGCTCGACGTCTGCCGCCCGGCGGCGATGCCCGCCGAGGCCGCGCCCGCCGCCGCGGCGGCGCTGACCACCGACGACGTCACGGCGCTCCCGGCGGTCGTGTCGATCCACGGCGGCAGCTGGGCGCGCGGCGACAAGGCGAACGCCGACTGGCGCAACGTCTGCGTCTGGCTCGCGAGCGAGGGCTTCGTCGCGGCATCCGTCAACTACCGGCTCGTGCCCCAGGTGCGCTTCCCCGCGGCCATCGACGACGTCGCCCTCGCCGTCGAGTGGCTGCGCGCCCCCGAGCAGGCCGGTCGCTTCGGCCTCGATCCCGCCCGCATCGGCGCCTTCGGCGGTTCCGCGGGCGGCAACCTCGCCGCCTTGCTCGGCACGACCGGCGACGGCCCGCTCGACGAGGGTTCGCGGGTCGCGGCCGTCGCCGAGTTCTCGGGGCCGGTCGGGCTCACCACCGAAGAACTCGGCGCCGACGGAGCCTCGACGTGGCTCCGCGGCATCGTCGCCGACTACCTCGGCTGCGAGGTCGATGCGGCCGACGACGCATGCGTTCAGGCGGCGGATGCCTCGCCGGCGACGTTCATCGACGCGAGCGACCCGCCCTTCCTCATCGGGCACGCCGAGCGAGAGATCGTGCCGCTCGGCCAGTCGCAGCACCTCGCCGCCGATCTCGAGGCCGCGGGCGTCGACGTCGAGCTCACGGTGGTGCCGGGCTCGGAGCACTCGATCGGCATCCTCGACGAGGCGATGCGCGCCCGGGTCGCGGCGTTCCTGCACGCGCACCTCGGCTGAGCATCGCCGCGACGACGGCCCGCGGCATCCGCCCGCCCCGCGGCATCCGCCCGCCCCGCGGCATCCGCCCGCCCCGCGGCATCCGCACGCCGATCGCAACCACTCGACCTGACGGAGCGCAGATGCGATCATCGGCGGGAGCCGTTCACCCGAGGAAGGCGAAGATGACGCACGAGGATTCCCCCATCCGGGTCTCGAGGCACGAATGGCGCCTGATCGCCGTTCGCACCTGGCACGAGTTCCGCATCAACCAGTCGTACGACATCGCGTCGGCGCTCACGTACTACGCGGTGCTGACGGTGTTCCCGGCGACGCTCGCGGGCCTCGCGATCCTCGGCGCGTTCGGCACGGCGCAGGACGTGACCCGCGACGTGCTCGCCGTCATCTCCGACCTCGGCGGCGACTCGGTCGCGGGCGCCCTCACCGGGCCGGTCGAGCAGTTGCTCGACAAGTCGCACCAGTGGTTCGCGATCTTCGTCGGACTCGCGGGCGCGCTCTGGTCGACCTCGGGCTACCTCGGCGTGTTCGGGCGCGGCATGAACCGCATCCTGCACGTCGGCGAGGGCCGTCCGTTCTGGACGTCGCGGCCGCTCATGCTGCTCGTCGCCGCGGCCGCGCTCGTGCTCGGCGGAGCGCTCGCCCTGATCCTGCTGCTCAGCGGTCCGATTGCGGATGCCGCGGCGAAGACCCTCGGCATGGATGAGGGCGTGGTGTTCTGGTGGGACCTCGCGAAGATCCCGCTCGCGCTCGCCCTGATGGCGCTCACGATCGCGCTGCTCTACTGGGCGACGCCGAACGTGCGGCGCCGCAACTTCCGGTGGTTCAGCGTCGGGGCGGTCGGCGCGATGCTGATCTGGGCCATCGCGACCGTGCTCTTCGGCTGGTACGCGCTGAGCTTCGGCACCTACGAGCGCAACTACGGCGTGCTCGGCGTCGCCGTCGCATTCATGCTCTGGTTCTGGCTCTCGAACCTCGCGATCCTGTTCGGCGCCGTGCTCGACACCGAGGTCGAACGGGTGCGCCAGCTGCGCTCGGGCATCCCGGCCGAGGAGCACCTGCACCTGCCACTGCGCGACGACCGCATGATCCGCAAGAACCGCAAGCAGCGCGAGGCCGACATGCGCGCCGCCGCCGAGCTGCGCCCGCCGGTCGACACGGAGTCGTTCGTGTAGAAGTGTCTCCTCCTAGAAGGGTCTCCTCCACGATCATCCCCTCGGGGAATCCGGCCCTCCAGGAATCCAGGGGCGCTTCACCTTCCGTAGCACTCAACCGACCACACGCTTCGCTACCGACTCGATCGCATCGAAGTAGAACACTTCGACATCCGGGCCAAGCGCCGCAGCAACCGAATGTGCGATTGCAAGACCTCTCGCGTAGAACGCACGCTCATCGTCGATACCAGCGAACCCCGAGAGCAAGGGATTCACTGAGTTGAAAGTGACGTCATACTCCGCCGACCAATTCTCCAGGTCGGTCACAATCTCTGCCGGAAGTCCAATCGCGTCCGGCGAAACGTTCGTCACTCCTAAAGGATCCTCAACCCACAACGGATACGACTCGTATTCGGCCATGACTCGAATTTTCAGATGCGCATCAGCCAACAGGGTTAGCCCCCACGATGAATCCGTTGTCACCGACTGTCACCGCAACTCGGGTTATCTCGCCACGGAACACCACCTCGTAGATGGGTCGACTGCGCTGCATGCCTACTACGATCCCACGGGAGGCCGCAGAGACGACCAGGTCCGCGATCTCACTCTCAGGCACCCCTGCGCGGCCGAAGTCGCTTGCGTGGCGTTCCAGGATATGGGTAAGGCCTGCTTTCGAATTGCCAGTCTCAAGGAAATCGATGCGGCCCGTTGCGTCCCTCGCCGCACCAACGACACTCCCTGGCGTGTGCTTTACCCCGGAAGCAGCTAGCTCACCGAGTAAGCGGTCTGCACTTCTAGCGACGTCGTCTGCGTTCGAGCTTACGACTTTTGCGCCCGTGGTACCGCTCCGCGCGGCAATTGCCCCGCCGAACACCAGCCCAAGGCCATAACAGTTGGTTGCCATGCAGTGAGTACCGATCATCTCCAATGCGGAAGATGCGTTGACGCGTAGGAGTTCAACAACGTCGTCTCGCTCGGCCGTGAAGTCTCTCTGGCTGCCGCAACCGATAAGCGTCGTCGACGCCGTCAACTGCGAACAGCTCCCGTCGAACGAGTCAATGACTTCCTTGAGCTGCGTTGCCACGGAATCCCATACCTGATCCGAGGAGGCGGTATGTCCCATAGTGCTGGTCTTGCCCGTACGCGCGTTGTACCCCTGGTCATCTCTGGCCCCGAGCGCGAGCAGCCCCGACGGATCCGACCGGCTCACCGGATTGCTCCCCGCATACGCATACGCGTTCCACTGCTGCGGGTCAGCAAGATCGATGATCGGATCCGGGCTGAGGAACCCACCCACGACCTCGTCGTAATACCTCGCCCCCAACAACGTCAGCCCCGTCGACTCATCCCTCGTCTTGCCCAAGAACTGACCATCACCAGGAACCGTGCCCGCAGCCGAAGCCCCCCGCCTGCCACCGAACGGATCCGTATACAACCGCTTCACCGGCGTCACCGCCGGATGCCCACCATTGGACACCGCCGCAACCGGCGTCCCATGCGCATCGCTGACCAACGACGTGACCGCAGACCCGAGACCGCGCCCGGTGCGCACCGCAACCGTCTGCCCCGCGAACTGGTAGTAGCGGGTGACTTGGACGTCACTGCCGCTGATGCGGATCTCCTGACCGCCCAGATACACCGTCGTCCCCGACGCATCCGCACGCACCAACCGGTCCCCGCCCGCGTCGTACACGAACGAGGCGTCACCGGTCGCGGTCAGCTCGCCCTCGACGTCCCACTCGTACCCGGTCGCCGTGCCCGTGGGGTCTGTCGCGAACCCGAAGATCGGGGAACGCGAAGCAGCCCAGGCGATGCTGGAACACGACCGGCACCTGATCCGACCCGGGCAGGTCATCATCGGCGACAAGGGCTTCGCTGGCCGCGAATTCGAGAGCTTCGTCACCCACGACCTGCGGGCGCACTTGATCCGACCCGACCGCAAGGACGAGACCCCGCGGTTCGGGAAGCTCGGCGGCATCCGGCAATGGGTCGAGTCCGTGTTCGACACATTGAAAGGCCAGCTCACCCTCGAAGATCACGGCGGACGCACTCCTGCCGGGGTCTACTCCCGCGTCGCCGCCAGACTCCTCGCCCTCGCCGCCGGCATCTGGCACAACTGGCTCACCGACGCCCCCGCCAAACGATCCCTCATCGCCTACGACCACTGAGACCAAACGGACTCACTCATCTAGTGGCGTCCGGCGGATCGTCGCCTCACGCCGGCGTCAGCCGGCGGACGAGGTCTTCCCAGCCGCTCGCCAGCCGCTCGAGGAAGGCCTGCTCGGCACGCTCGTCCTCCTGCGGGGCGGCGTAGAGCAGGAGCGGCACGTCCAGCGCGGCCGTGAGCTGCATCGCGAGGATATCCAGATCGGCGTCGGCGATAGGCACCTGCCGGAGCAGCATCCGGAGGTGCAGCTGGGTCATGCGGGCGGGCGGGCCGGCGGGCACGGGGGTGCGGCCGTCGAGCGCGGCACGGGCGATCGCGCGGTTCTGGTGCAGGAAGTGCAGGCGGGCGGTTCCGAACGCGATCAGCCGTTCGCGGGGTCCGGCCCCGGGGCCGAGGGGCGGCGGGCCCGAGAGCACGCGCGCCTGGAAGCCCCGCTCACCGTCGTCGAGCAGGGCCATGAAGATGCCCGAACGGGTGCCGAACCGACGGAATACCGTGCCCTTGCCCAGACCGGAGCGCTCGGCGAGCGCGTCCATGGTGATCTTCTCGATGCCCTCGTCGGCCAGCATGGCGCGCGCGGTCGCGATGAGCAGCGCCCGGTTGCGGACGGCATCGGCTCGCTCGGTGCTCACGTGCACGCACCCTCTCTCGTCGAGTGAAGTTCGGTCGACTTTACACTCCAGCATAAACGGGGTAGCGTTCCATTTAAGAAACGGGGGATAGTCCGTTTATTTCGAAAGAGAGTCAAGAGCCATATGTCGCAGTTCGATGTCGTCCCCGATGAGCAAGTCGTCGCCGCAACCGTCGCCGCGCTGGAGGCGCGGGGGTTCACCGCCGAGGTCGTGCCCGACCTGCCGGCCGCACGCGATGCCGTGCTCGCCCGCATCCCGAACGGCGCCAGGGTGTGGCGCAACACGTCCATCACGCTGGACGAGTCCGGCCTCACCGCCGAGGTCGACGACCCCGAAGGCCGTTACGAGTCCGTCCGCCTCGCGATGACGGCGGAGAACTTCGCCAGCCGCCGGATGAAGGAGATCGCCGGCGCTCCCGACTACGCGCTGGGCAGCGTTCACGCGATCACGCAGGAGGGCGAACTGCTCATCGGCTCGGCCTCCGGAAGCCAGTTCGCGACCCTGGCCTGGGGCGCGCAGAACGTGATCCTGGTCGTGGGCCTCCAGAAGGTCGTCCCCGACCTCGACGCCGCCCGCCGCCGGGTGCGCGAGCACAGCCTGCCGCTCGAGAGCGCGCGCGCCCGCGAGGCCTACGGGCAGGACAGCCGACTGAACAAGGTGCTCGAGATCCACGCCGAGATGCCCGGCCGCATCCACCTCGTGCTCGTGAACCGCGCCGTCGGCTTCTGAGCCGGTAGACGACGAAGGAACCGACAGTGGACATCGCAGTGTGGATCGTCTCGGGCCTCGTGGCCCTCATCCTCGGCGGCGCCGGGGCGAGCAAGCTCATCCAGTCGAAGGAGAAGATCCTCGAGAATCCCAACATGGGGTGGGCGGGCGACTTCAGCCCGCGGGCCATCAAGCTCATCGGCCTCGCCGAGGTGCTCGGCGCGATCGGACTCATCCTGCCGTGGGCACTCGGCATCCTGCCCGTGCTGACGCCGATCGCCGGCTACGCGCTCGCGGCGCTCATGATCGGCGCGGTGAGCGTGCACCTCCGCCGTCGCGAGTTCGCCGGGCTCCCGTTCGGGCTGCTGCTCATCGCCGGGTCGTTGTTCGTCGCCATCGCGCGCACGGTCGCCCTCTGACCCGCGGGCCGCGCTCGCCCGAACCTGGGCGAGCGCGAGTGGATGCGACGAGTGCGCGGCCGCGGCCTGTGCGCACTCGTCGCGTTCGCTCGCGTTCACGGTACCGGCCACGGGATTCCGGCCACGCGGCTCGGGCCACGCGATTCCGGCCACGCGCTCGGCACGGCACGCGGGCATGACGACGGCCCCGGGATCGGGGAGCCCGGGGCCGTCTCTGGGCCGCCTCCGCCGCGCGCGTCGCCGGCACGCGATGGAGGCGGGGTCAGTGGTGGTGGCCGATATCGCCACCAGGGGCGTCGCCGCCCGGAACGTCGCCGTGCAGTTCGCCGTGCGGAACGGCGTCCTGACCGGCCTCCGTCGCGGCGAGCGCGGGCGTGGCGAGCGCGGCGACGAGCACCGCCCCGGCCGCCATGCCGATCGCCGAGGCGCGGGCGCCCGAGCGCAGCGGGGTCGAGGCGTCCGTGCGGCGCCCGGCCGCGGCATCCGCTCGCCCGTCGGTCGCGGCGTCCGAGTCGCGCCGCCCCGCGGCATCCGCTTGCCCGTCATTCCGCGAGGCGTCGCGTGCCGAGCCATCGTGTGCCGAGCCATCGCGTACCGGGCCGTCGCGTCGCGACCGCAGCGCCGCAGCCGCCCCGAGGGCCACGACGACGATGAACACGTCGGCGGCGAGCAGCGGCAGCACCGCGATGCCCGCCGCCGAGGCGACGCCCGGGGCGACGAACGCAACCCCGGACGCCGCGATCAGCCCCAGCGACACGGCGAGCGTGCCTCCGGGAGTGGGTGCCCGGCCGGCCCGCAGCGCCGCCACGCCCCAGCCGAGGGCGGCGACGCCGCTCCCGACCAGCGCGACGGCCGCCGCAGTCCCCCAGACCGAGGCACCCAGGGCACCGGCGCCCACCGCGGTGAGCACGAGCCCGGCGCCGAGTGCGGCGAACATGGGCCAGCATCGCGTGAGGTCGCTCAGTGCCGACACGGCCGGGCTCCCTAGGCCGTCGCCGTGCGAGTCGACGAGACGGAGCGTTCGGCACCGACGCCGACTCCGAGCAGCACGAGCGCGCTCGCGAGGTGCAGGAAGTGGTCGGCGGTGTTCAGCGCGAGGATGTTCGCCGCCGTGCCCGCCAGGAAGAACCCGACGATGCCGAGCAGCAGGTACGCGGCGCCGACGACGGTGTTCGTCGTCTTGGCCGCACGCGCGCTCACGATGGCGGCCACGAGCAGCGCCGCACCGATGAGCAGGTGGGCGATGTTGTGCAGCGGGTTCACCGCGAAGACGCCGAGCAGCAGCCCGCCCTCGGTGGCGATGAAGCCGACGCCGCCGGTGACGGCGAAGCCGAGCAGTCCGACGACGAGGTAGACCGCGCCGAACACGGCGCCGACGATGCGATTGACAGAGCTTCCCATGATGTTCCTCCTCAGGTTCGCGGGCGGATGCCGCGACATGACGTTCGTTCGATCGGTGCGGGGTGCGGGGTGCTTCACCGCGCGGCGGAGCACCCCGCGTGAGCCGACTACATCGACGGCATCAGCACCGTGTCGATGAGGTAGACGGTCGCGTTGGCCGTGTGCACGCCGCCGCAGATGACCTTGGCGTCGTTGACCATCAGGTCGTCGCCAGAGCCGGTGACCTCGACGGTGCCGCCCTGCACGGTCGTCTGCGTGCCGACGACCTCATCGGGCGAGAGCTGGCCGGGCACGACGTGGTAGGTCAGGATCGACGTGAGGGTGTCGGCGTCGGTCTTCAGCGCCTCGATCGTGGCGGGGTCGATCTTCGCGAACGCGTCGTCGACGGGCGCGAAGACGGTGAACTCGTCGCCGTTCAGCGTGTCGACCAGGTTCACGTCGGGGTTCAGCTGACCCGAGACCGCCGCGGTGAGCGTGGTCAGGATCGGGTTGTTCGACGCCGCGACGGCGACCGGGTCCTCGGCCATGCCGGCGACCGATCCGGCGCCGTCGGGCACCTCTTCGGCGTAGGCGGCGCAGCCGGGGCCGACGAGGTCGGCGGCGGGGTCCATCTCGGTGGCCTCCTCGCTGGGGGCGGCCTCCTCGGACATCGTGGGTTCTTCGGACTCGGTCGACGTGCTACCGCCTGAGCTGCAGCCTGCCAGGCCGAGCATGGCGACGGCCGCGATCGAGAACACGGCGAGCGCGGTACGGGTGCTGCGGATGGATCGCATCGGATCTCCCCTTCGTAGTGGCCGGCCCGGAGCGGGTCGACACGGGGGATTCGGAGGGGCTCGCAGATCGGATTGGACGGAATTGCCTCTCGACCGTGTTTCGGTGCCCGAGTGCGGGATCGGCGCGACCGATTCCGCACTCCGGCACCGATTCGGCTGCGCCGGCGACATCCGCGACATCCGCGATATCCGCCGCATCCGCCCCGATCCAATCGGATCCGCCGTCGGCTCCGAATACCCGTCGACTCCCGAGACGAGGTGTCCCCGTGACCGCCTTCCCCGTCGCCGCGCCGCCCGGCGCCGACCCCGCCCCCGCCCCTCCCACGTTCGGATGACCCATGCGCTCCTATCGCGACCCGCCCCGCCCCGCAAGGGGCGGTCGACCGGGCCGCGCTCTGACATGCTGGGAACCGTGGTCGACGTCGCTGAGCAACCCGGGGGGCACCCCCGCGCGCTCGAGGACCTGCTCGTCGCCACGGCGGCCGGCGATCGCGACGCCTTCAGCGCCCTCTACGACGCGACGGCCGCCAGGGTCTTCGGACTCGTGCGCCGCCTGCTCGTCGACGCGGCCCAGGCCGAGGAGGTGACGCAGGACGTGTTCCTCGAGGCATGGCAGACGGCCGCCAGGTTCGATCCCGAGCGCGGCGCGGCGATCCCGTGGCTGCTGACGCTCGCGCACCGGCGGGCGGTCGACCGCGTGCGGGCGTCGCAGGCCTCGCGCGATCGCGACCTCAAGGCCGGTATCCGCGACCTCGACGTGCCGGTCGACGACGTGGCCGAGGCCGCCGAGATCGCGATCGAGCACGAGCGCGTCGCCGAGGCGCTCACCTCGCTCAGCCCCGCCCAGCGGGAGTGCATCGCGCTCGCCTACTACGGGGGCTGCACGCAGTCCGAGATCGCGACGAGACTCGAGGTGCCGCTCGGCACGGTGAAGACCCGGCTTCGAGATGGCATGATCCGATTGCGAGACGTACTGGGGGTGACGACATGAGCCGAGCCGAAGGCCCGACGGGCGACGAGTTGCGCGAGCTCCTCGACCTCGCCCCGGCGTACGCCCTCGACGCGCTCGACGGGTTCGAGCGCGCGCGGTTCGAACGCGCCCTCGCCGGTTCGCCCGAGCTGCAGGCCGAGGTCGACTCGTTCCGTGCGATCGCATCGGGCCTGGGCGAGGCCGCCGAACCCATCGCTCCCCCGCCGTCACTGAAGGCGGGCCTGTTCGATCGCCTCGACTCGGCACCGCAGGAGCGAGCCGCCGAGGCAGGGCGAGCGGATGCCGCGGAGCCGGCATCGCCCGCCGACCCCGGCCCCATCGTGGCCGACCCCGCCGCCGACTCCGACGCCGAGCCGGCACCCGTCGCCGACCTCGGCGAGCGCCGCAGCCGGCGGCGCCTCGCGGTCGTGCTCTCCTCGGCCGCAGCGGTCGTCGTGCTCATCGCGGTCGCCGTCGTGGGCGTGAACTGGTTCGGCCCGAACGGTTGGGGTGCGCAGCGCGAGATGACGGCCCTGGCCGAGGCATCCGATGCCCAGCAGCTCACGGCACCCGTCACCGGCGGCGGCGAGGTCACCCTCGTGACGTCGGCCGAACAGGGCCGGAGCGCCATCATCGCCGACGGTCTGAGCGCGCTCGGCGACGAGCACACCTACGAGCTCTGGTACATCGACGAGGCCGGTGCGGTCTCGGCGGGCACGTTCGACGTCGCGGGCGACGGTGAGACCTGGCGCATCCTCGAGGGCCAGTTCGCCCCGGGCACAGCCGTGGGCATCACGGTCGAGCCGGCCGGCGGCTCCGAGCAGCCCACCACCGACCCGGTCGCCGTCATCCAGACCTGAGCGCCCGGCGAACACGCGTCGCAGACGCACCGCACGACGCAGCCCGCGAAACTTTCGACAATTCGGTCGAGAAATCTCCATCCGAGCCGTCGCGCCGACGTGCCCTCCTGCGCCAGACTGAGGGACGTCCGGGCGTTCGCGCCCGACTCGAGGGGCATGCGAGTTCGAAGCCGAGGGGGCAACCGATGACCGATTCCGTGACATCCGAGCAGGCGCCGACGCAGGAGCGGCGATCGTGGGCGCCCATGGTCGGGCTCTTCCTCGCCCAGGTGCTCATGTCGTTCAACGTGGCCGCCCTGCCGATCTCGCTCGGCGGCATGGTCGAGGACTTCGGGGTGCCGCCGACGGTCGCGAGCACGACGATCGTGGTCTACGGCCTCGCGGTCGCGGCCCTCGTCATGACGGGAGCGAAGCTCGGGCAGCGCGTCGGCTGGGTGCTCATCTTCCGCTGCGTGCTCGTCGTGTTCGCGGCATCCTCGCTGATCATGATCGTCTCCCCGACGATCGGGTGGGCCATCACGGGGCAGGTGCTCGCGGGCGCCGCGGCGGCCATCATCGTTCCCGCGCTCGTCGCGCTGATCGCCGAGAACTACCGCGGCACCCAGCAGGCGACCGCGGTCGGCTCGCTCGGTTCGGCGAGGGCGTTCTCGGGCATCAGCGCCTTCCTCATCGGCGGCACGCTCGGCACGTTCGTCGGATGGCGGCCGATCTTCTTCATCACGCTCGCACTGGCCGTGGCGGTGTTCGCGCTGAGCTTCGGCCTGCGCTCGGATCGCGGCGACAAGTCCGTGCGCATCGACCTCGTCGCGTCGCTGCTCATCGGCGCGGCGATCGTGCTGCTCACGCTCGGGTTCAACAACCTCAACTCCTGGGGCATCCTGCTCGCCGAGCCCGGGGCGCCGTTCGACGTCATCGGGCTCTCGCCCGCACCCGTCTTCGTCGTCGTCGGGCTCGTGCTCGGCCAGTCGTTCTTCCTCTGGACGAGGCGACGGATGCGTCGCGGGCTGGTGCCGCTCGTCGACCTCAGCGTGCTCGGGCACAAGCGCGAGCGCGCGGCGGTGTACGCGATGTTCATCATCGTGTCGATGGAGGCGGCCGTGAACTTCACGGTGCCGACCTACATCCAGGTCGTGCAGGGCCGCACGCCCTTCGACACCTCGCTCGCGATGATGCCGTTCAACCTCACCGTGTTCGTCACGGCGACCCTCATCGTGCGCTTCTACGGCCGCTTCAGCCCGCGCAGCATCGCGCTCTTCTCGTTCGGCCTCACGACGGTCGCCCTCGTCTGGCTCTCGTTCGTGGTGACGAACAACTGGGAGACGGTGCCGACGATCCTCGGCCTCATCGTCTTCGGCATCGGCCAGGGTGCGCTCGTCACGCTCGTCTTCAACGTGCTCGTCACCGCCGCGCCGAAGGAGCTCGCCGGCGACGTCGGTTCGATCCGCGGCACGACGCAGAACCTCGCCTCGGCGGTCGGCACCGCCGTCATGGGCGCCCTGCTCGTCACGATGCTGACGCTGAACATCACGAACGCCGCCACCGAGCACCCCGACCTGCCGGGCGACCTGATCGCGCAGGTCGACCTCGACGAGGTGAACTTCGTCAGCAACGACGACCTGAAGGCCGTGCTGAGCGAGACCACGGCGACGCCGGCGCAGGTCGACGCGGCCGTCGCCCTCAACGAGGAGGAGCGCCTGCACACGCTGCGGCTCGGATTCCTGATCCTGGCCGGGCTGAGCGCGGTCGCGGCGATCCCCGCGTCGAGGCTGCCGAAGTACCGACCGGAGGAGATCCCTGACCCGTCGGCCGAGTGACGACCTCCCTGCTACCAGGGCATCGGACGATGGGGGCCGCGCTCGGAGTCGTCGGGGAACTCGGGCAGCTCGGTGCCACCGGCCCGGATGCACAGCCAGCGCAGCTCGCCGTCGCTGTCGGGCGAGCAACGCCATGTGCGCCAGACGCCCTGGCCCACGCGCACGACGGATCCGGCCCACTCACCAGCGCAGCCTATCGACGCGAAACGAACGCGTAACCCGGTCTGCCTACACTTGAGGACGCCGCGGGGGCCCACGGAACACCGAGGGACCCCGCTGCATTCGCTCCGATCCCCGCGCCACCCCTGCGGGCCACGAGAGGCCACCACAGATGACCACGAACCAACCCGTCACCGTGTCGATCCGGCGCGAGGTCGACCCCGATCGCATCCCCGAGGTGACCGCCTGGGTGCAGGCGGGCATCAACCGGGCGAACCGCTTCCCCGGGTTCCTCGGCTCGGGCTGGGTGCGCGCCGCAGAGGACTCCGATGTCTGGCACGTGCTCTACCGCTTCTCGAGCGAGCAGACGCTCGACGCCTGGGAGCACTCCGACGAACGCAGGGCGTGGCTCGCCACCGGCGAGGGCCTCGTGCGCTCCGAACGCTCGCGTCGTCGCACCGGCATCGAGGGCTGGTTCGACGAGCCGCCGACCGGTTCCGTTCCGGCGATCGATCCCGCCGCGGCATCCGACGCCGAAGACCTGCCGCCCGCGCCCCCGCGGTGGAAGCAGGCCGTCACCATCTGGCTCGGCTTCTTCCCGGTCAACCTCGTCTTCACCTACCTGGTCACCCCGGTGCCGGGCTGGGGCGAACTGCCGATCTGGCTCCGCGTGCTCGCGACCACCCTCGTGCTCACGCCGATCATGACGTACTGGGTGCTGCCGTTCGTCACGCGCTCGTTGCGCGGCTGGCTCGCGCCGCGCACCACCTGAGCGGATGCCTCGGGCCGGGTGCCCGTCAGTCGCCGAAGGGCGCGCGCGCCGAACCGGGGCGCGCGCCCGTCAGATGCACTTCGCGGCTTCGGCGATCTGCGCGTCCGACGGCCGGCCGTAGGCCTGGATGCCGGACCCTTCGACGTCGTACCCCGACGCGATCGCCCACGCGGTGGCCCACATCTCGTCGTCGCCGGCGAACACCGGGCCGGTGAAGAGCGGATCGCACTCGTCGCGCACGACCTGGGCGTGCCCGACCTCGTGCACGATGACGGCCTTCACGTTGACGTCGTCGGTCCAGTCCCAGCCGATGCTGTGGCTGAACTGGATCGCGGCCCAGCCGCCGTCGGTGTAGCGGTAGCTGGCGTTGCCCGCGTACCACCCGTCGCTCGGGTGGTCGTTGACCGTGTACGCCCAGGTGAAGTCGAGGTTCACGCCGTGCGCGATCGAGCGCGCGAACTCCTCGACGGGCCCGCGCTCGGCGTACTCGGGCTCGGCTCGGCGCGCGGATTCGGCCTCGCCGGAGACGCGCAGTGCGTCGACGGCCTTCGAGAGCTGCGCGTAGGCGCCCACACTGTCGGGCTCCTCCGCCCAGCCGTCGCCCGCCTGGTCGATGCCGTGCTGCACGGCGATGCGCGACTCGTAGGTGGCGACCGCGTTCGCCTCGAGCGCGTCTGCGGCGCTCTCGGCGGCCGACGCGTAGAACGCGACGCGCGCGTCCTCGGCGAGCGCCGCGGCGGTGTCGATCGACGTCGCGTCCTCGGAGAACGTCTCGAGCTCGGCGAGCAGCGCGTTGCCGCGGTCGCGCGTCTCGAGCAGCTCGACGATGCTGATCCAGGCCGGGCGCACGTCGCTCTCGTCGTATGCGATCGGGTCGGGCAGCGGCGAGATCCTGGTGCCGGCGCCCTCGGTCGCCGTCGTCGCCGCGGCGTCCAGCTCGTCGGCGAGCTCGTCGGATCCGAGGCCGTCCACGGCCACCGCCGCGACGCGCGCCGCTCGGTCGCCCGCGTCGGATGCGCGGGTGATCGCGGCCTTCAGGTCGCCGAGCGCATCCTCGGTGCGCTGCTCGATCTCGGCCACCTTCACGATGTGCTCGTTGCGCACCGTGTGCGCGAACCATCCGGATGCCAGGTACGTGCCGGTCGCACCGAGCAGCACAACACCGACCGCGAGCACCGGGATCCACCAGGTGCGGCGGCGCCGGGGCTCGGCCGGGTCGTGCTCGGCGGGCGCGGCGGGCGCGGCAAGCGCGGCGGCGGGCGCGGCGGGCACGGCATCGGCCGCGGTCTCGGTGGTGCCTGGCGCGGTCTCGGTGGCGCCTGGCGCGGTCGCGTCGTCGGTCATGCGGTCAGCCTTCGTTCGGGGCCGCACAGCACGGCTGCATGACTGTACCCGCGCCGACGGCCCCGGCGCCACGCGGCGTCGTCACGCTTGCGTAACGAGGCCGTCGGGCATGCCGTCGCCCGCCGTCAGACCCCGTCGCCGGCAGCATCGCGAGCGGATGCCGCGACCGCACCTCGATGCTCGCGAATGCGCCGCACGACCAGCACGACGAGCCCGACGCCGATCGCCCCGTAGACGAGGTAGTCGAGGTATTGCAGCCAGTGGTCGAGCAGTTCGTGCTGGGTTCCGAGCGCGGCACCGACACCGATGAGCAGGGAGTTCCAGGCCGCCGAGCCGAGCGCCGTGAAGAGCACGAACGTGAGCAGCGGCATCCGATCGGCCCCTGCCGGGAGCGAGATCAGGCTGCGCACGCCCGGGATCATGCGGCCGAACAGCACCGACCAACGACCGTGGCGGTGGAACCATTCGGCCCCGCGCTCGAGGTCGGTGCGGCTGACGAGGCGGGTCCACGCGATCCAGTCGATGGCGCGGCGAATGCCGATGGCCGCGCCGAGCACGTAGAGCAGCAGCGCGCCGAGCACGGATGCGAGCGTCGACCAGAGGATGAGCCATCCGAGGTGCAGGTCGCCCGATTGGCTGAGGTAGCCCGCGAACGGCAGGATCACCTCGCTCGGAATCGGCGGGATGAGCACCTCGAGGAACACCAGCACGCCCACGCCGACATCGCCCATGGCGTTCAGGATGTCGGCGGCGAAGCCGGTGAGGCCCGTGAAGCCGTGGTCGGCGGTCTCGAGGGTCGTGGTCGCGAGGGCGGTGGTCGCGAAGGTCGTCAGGGGAGTCATGCGGCTCCGATAGTCGGCGGTCGGTGGAGGATGCCCGTCGGGCGGCCCACGTTATCGACAGATGGTGAACGGATGCTGGGTCTTCACCGCGATCAGCGAGCGGATGCCTCGGGCGTCTCTCGGCGGTTCGTGTCCTCGCCGTCGTCCTCGCTCAGGGAACGGGCCATGCTCCGCAGCATCCTGAGGGCATCGGCCCGCTCCTCCTTCGTCATGCCCCGCAGCATCCGGACCTCGACGGACCGCACCGCGACGGTCGCCTCCTCGAGAGCCCGCCGACCGCGTGGCGTGAGCTGGGCGGGAAGGATCTTTCCGACGCGCGCCTCCACCGGCCTGGTCACGGAGCCGTCCCGTTCGAGGGCCTGAAGCAGCACGTTCATCGACTGCCGCGTCACGAAGGTCCCGCGCGCGAGCTCGGAGTTCGACAGGCCGGGTCGCTGCGCGAGCAATTCGAGGCAGGAGTAGTGCGTCACGGTCATGCCCAGCGGGCGCAGCACCGCCTCCATGGCGGCACGGAGGGCGCTCGACGCCTCCTTCAGCACGTAGCCCAGGGACGTCTCGAGGTCGATGCCGTCTTGACTCATGTCAGTATTCTGACATATGGTGGTTCATGTCAGATACCTGACACGTACCGAAGGAAGCATCCCATGCCCGTCACCGGCCCCGACTTCATCTCCCTCCAGGCTCGCGACCTCGCCGCATCGCAGGCGTTCTACGAGCAGTACCTCGGCCTGGTCCGCTCGCAGGCCGGTCCGCCTCACGCCGTCGTCTTCGAGACGTCCCCGATCGCGTTCGCGCTTCGAGACCTCGTTCCCGGCACCGATCTCGCGGCCGCACCCCAGCCGGGCATCGGGGCCGCGATCTGGCTCCACGCCACCGACGTCCAGGCCATCCACGACGCGCTCGTCACCGACGGCCACACGATCGTCGCGGCACCCATCGACGGCCCGTTCGGTCGCACCTTCACCTTCGCCGACCCCGACGGCTACCAGATCACCCTCCACGACCGGGCCTGACGAGCGGCCGCGTCTCGAGCGGTGGAGCATGATGGTTCCATGCCCGCCGCCCACCGTCCCGGCCTTCGGGTCGATGCCGGGCTCACGATCCCCGAGTCCGAGCTGTCGTGGCGCTTCTCGCGGTCATCCGGCCCCGGCGGGCAGGGCGTGAACACCGCCGACTCGCGCGTCGAGCTCGTGTGGGATGCCGCGGGGTCGCCCGTGCTCTCCCCGCTCCAGCGTGAGCGGATCCTCGAGCGGCTGGGCAATCGCATCGCCGACGGGGTCCTCACGATCGCGGCATCCGAGCACCGCGCGCAACTGCGCAACCGGGAGGCCGCGCGCGCTCGTCTCGCCGCCGTCGTGGCCGATGCGCTGCGGCCGCCGTCACCCTCGCGGCGGCCGACCAAGCCGACTCGAGGCGCCAAGGAACGACGCCTCGACGCCAAGAAGCGGCGCACCGACGTCAAGCAACTGCGTCGCCCACCCCAGGACTGACCGCCGACCGGCTCCCCTCAGCGACGGTCGACCTGACGAGTCAACGCTGCTGGAGTCCGGCGATCAGGAGCTCCACGGCCGCCCGCGACTCCGATGCCCACATGGGGCGGTCGGATGCGGAGCCGATGCCGTGGAGCACGATCATCACCGCCCCCGGATCCACGTCGCGGATGGTGCCGTCTGCGGACGCACGGGCCATCAGGTCGGCGACCGTGCGTTCGAGTTCGCTCCCGCCGACGGATTGCACTGCGGGGTCGACGACGGCGGCGAGTGTCAACGCGAGCCCCGCATGCTCGAGCACGTAGTCGACGAAGCCGCGCAGGAACGCGTCGAGGTTCTCGCTCGCCGACCGCGTCGAGTCGCGCGCCTGCTCGCAGAGCGCGGCCACCTCCCCCTCGTAGACCGCGGCAGCCAACGCCTCGCGCGTGGGGAAATGCCGGTACAGGGTTCCCACGCCCACGCCGGCTCGCGCCGCGAAGTCATCGAAGCGCAACTGCTCGCCCTGATCGAATGCCGACCGCGCGGCCGCCACGATCGCGTCCCGGTTGCGGCGGGCATCGGCCCGCAACGCTCTCGATTCGGCCATGAGCCCTCCCGTTTGACAATCGGAGATCGTCTCCATATCTTGATAAGCGGAGACAACCTCCATCTTATTCGAGGGGACTCGGCATGCGTATTCTGATGTTCGGCCGCGGCGTGATCGCGACGATCTACGGGCAGGTGCTCCAAGCGGCCGGGAACGAGGTGGAGTTCTACGTCCGCCCGGGTCGCACCGCCGAGTACGGCGATGACGTGCAGGTCGAGGTGATCGATGCACGCCGCCGGCCGCTCGGCACGCGAGTCCACGAGTCGTTCCGCACCTCATTGCGGGAATCCGTCGCCCCGGAAGACGGGTTTGATCTGGTCGTGCTCAGCGTCGCGCATCATCGCCTCGCCGAGGCGGCCGCGTTCCTGGCGCCCCGAATCGGCGATGCCACGGTGCTGGTGTTCGGCAATGTCTGGGATGAGCCGCTCGACGCCGTCGCGCCGCTTCCTGCCGATCGCGTCGTGTTCGGCTTCCCGCAGGCGGGCGGTGGCTTCGACGAGCACGGAGTGCTGCATGGCGCGCTGACGCGATCCGTCATCATCGGCACGGCCGGCCCATCGCCGAGTCGGCGGGAGTCGGAGGTGCAGTCGGCCTTCCGTCAGGCCGGTCTCAGCGTTCGAGAAGAGCGGGACATGCGAGGGTGGTTGTGGCTGCACTTCGCCGCCGACGCCGGCATGTTCGCCGAGGGCCTTCGGGTCGGGGGCCTGGCGAACATGATCGGAGACCGCCGGGCGTTCCGAGACGCGTTCTTGACGGCTCGCGAACTGCTCCCGCTCTTGGAGGCTCGAGGCGTCGATCTCCGGCAGCACGGCACCGCCCTGCTGCCCTACCGCCTGCCTCGTCTGTTCGGCACGGTCTCGGCCGGAGCGACCGCACTGCTCCCGATCGCCCAGGCCAGCCTTGCCGCGCACACCGACCCGCACGCCGCCGAGCCGCGCGCCGTCCTCGAGGACGCACTGCGCGAAGCCCGCCGGTTCGGCATCGCGGTGCCCCGCCTCGAACAGTCGGTCGCGGCTCACCGCCCGTGAGCCGATCTCCGCGCCGACACCCTGGTCGGCGCGCGATTCAGCGGCATAGGATGCCACGATGAACGATGAAGCGGCGATGACCACGTCGCACGAGATCAGGCCGCTCACTCCCGAGACGTTCCCGGCTTGGCTGGCGCTCGCGCAGAAGCACAACGGAGTCTGGGGCGGCTGCTACTGCTCGTACTTCCACGACGACACCGAGCACACCTCCAAGGAGGAGGTCGACCGGCCGACGTTCAAGCAGCGGCTCGTGGCGGAGGGCGTCGCGCACGCCGCGCTCGTCTTCGACGGCGACGACGCGATCGCGTGGTGCGAGTACGGCAGCCCGGCCGAACTTCCGAACATCTACCACCGCAAGCAGTACGACGCGGGCGAGTCCGATCCGGCACCGTGGCGCATCACCTGCTTCTTCGTCGACCGCGACCACCGACGGTCGGGAGTGGCACGTGAAGCGCTGGACGGCGCGCTCGAGTTGATCGCCCAGGCCGGTGGAGGCGAGGTGGTCTCGTTCCCCAACGAACTCGTCCCCGGCAAGAAGACCTCGTCCTCCTTCCTCCACAACGGCACGCGGGCCATGTTCGAGAAGGCCGGATTCACGTTCGAGCGTCACATCGGCAAGAGCAAGACCGTGATGCGCAAGACGGTTCCTCCGGCCGACGACTGACGCCGGGTTCGCAGGGCGGAGCGAAGCACTTCAAGGAACGACATCGATGGACCTCCATGGGGTGAGTGAAACAGCACATCTTCACCGCCGTGCTGAAGGAGCGCATGCCGCGATTGAGTGCACCCGAGGCCCTCCTCGGGCACGGGACGTTCGCCGACGACCCCACGTCGCTCGTCGCCGAGCTCATCGCGTTCTATCGAGAGAGCTTCCCGATCGCCGCATCGATGCTCGGCAGCGCATCGCTGCGTGCCGCCCACCGGGCCAGTGCCGGCCGGCTGGGCGGCGGCCCGCAGGTGCCGGCATTGCTCGTGCAGCGGTACATCGAAGCCGAGGTCGCGGCTGGCGGTGTCAATACGAACGCGGATCCGGCGGTCGCCGCTCGCGTTCTCGCCGGCGCCGCGCTGTTCGAAACGCTCCAGGCCGCCTACTCCGACGCACCTCGCACCGACACGCGCGCGCTGGCCACGACGATCGTGGCTACCACCCTCGATGGACTCGTGTGACGACCGCTCGCCGGTCAGCGCCCGTCGGTCAGCGCCCGCCGCCGATGCGCCGCGCGAGCGTCGTGGCGGCGTCGAGCACCTCGGCCACGACGCGGTCGCGCAGCTCTGCGCCGGCGTCGTCGGGGAACGTGACGGCGATCGCGGCGGCCGGCCATCCGAGGTGATCCACCACGGGCGCCCCGGCCGATGCCAGCCCGGGCGTCACCTCGCCGTCCTCGGCGGCCCAGCCCTGCGCGCGCACCTCTGCGAGCACGCGCTTCAGGCGCCCGTAGGTCCACTCCGCGGCATCCGCTTCAGCTGACGGATGCCTCGATGCGAACGCCGCCCGATCGGGATACAGCGCCCGCAGCTGGGCCGGCGGCAGCTCGGCGAGCATCGCCCGCCCGGTCGCGGTGAGGTGCGCGGGCAGGCGCACGCCCACGTCAGTCACGAGCGACGGACGCCGCGGCGCGCGCTCCTCGACGAGGTAGAGCACGTCGCGTCCGTGCAGCACCGCGAGGTGGCCGCTCTCTCCGAGCCGGTCGACGACGGATGCCACGAGCGGGCGCCCGAGCCGCGCGAGCGGCTGCTGGCGGCTGAACCCGCTCGAGAGCTCGAACGCGGCGACGCCCAGGCCGTAGCGGCGCTCCTCGGGCAGGTGCACGACGAAGCCGCGCTCGGCCATGACGGCGAGCAGGTGGTACACCGTCGAGCGTGGAATGCCGAGGGCCTGGGCGATGGTCGCCGCCGGCACGGGCCCGCGCTGGGCCGCGAGGTGACTCAGGATCGCGAGCGTCTGGTCGGCGGCGGGCACCTTCGACGGCGTCTCCATGCGCTCTCCCGCCCGGGCCCGTCGTCTGGAATCCCGGACGCCAGCGTACTCCCGGCCGTTCGCGCACGCGCGCGCAGAGGCTGGAATGGAAGGCATGAGCACCTCCACGCCCTCGAACGTCACGCCCGCGGCATCCGCTCGACCGTCTCAGCACGACGCCGTCACCGTCGGCATCGGACCGCTGAGCATCGACGAGGTCGTCGCGGTGGCCCGTCACGGGGCATCCGTCGTGCTCGACGCCGCCGCGCTCGACGAGGTGGAGCGCAGCCGCGCGATCATCGAGGCCCTCGCGGCCGACCCCGAGCCGCACTACGGCATCTCGACGGGCTTCGGCGCGCTCGCGACGACGTTCATCGCCGAGGACCGGCGGGCCCAGCTCCAGGCGAGCCTCGTGCGCTCGCACGCCGCCGGATCGGGCGCCGAGGTCGAGACCGAGGTCGTGCGCGCGCTCATGCTGCTGCGCCTGTCGACGCTCATGACCGGCCGCACGGGCGTGCGCCGCGTGACCGCGGAGACGTACGCGGCGATCCTCAACGCCGGCATCACGCCGGTCGTGCGCGAGTACGGCTCGCTCGGCTGCTCCGGCGACCTCGCACCGCTCTCGCATTGCGCGCTGGTCGCCATGGGCGAGGGCGAGGCACGCGTCAGCGGGCCTCGCCCTCGAAAGGCGGCAGCCGTAGCGCGTGAGGCGCGCAGCGCCGAGCCGCGTGCCGCGGAAGACCTCGAAACGCAAGCCCCGCCCGCGACCACCCTCATGCCGGCGAGCGAAGCCCTCGCCGCCGCCGGCATCACGCCGCTGCGGCTCGGCGAGAAGGAGGGCCTCGCCCTCATCAACGGCACCGACGGCATGCTCGGCATGCTCGCCCTCGCGATCGACGACCTGCGCATGCTGCTCGCGACCGCCGACGTCGCCGCGGCGATGAGCGTCGAGGGCCTCATGGGCACCGACGCCGTGTTCGCCGAGGACCTGCACCGCCTCCGCCCGCAGCGCGGACAGGCCGTCTCTGCGGCCAACCTGCGGCACCTGCTCGCGGACTCGCCGATCGTCGCGAGCCACAAGGGGCCGGAGTGCACGCGCGTGCAGGACGCGTACTCGCTGCGCTGCGCCCCGCAGGTGCACGGCGCCGCCCGCGACACGGTCGAGCATGCGGCATCCGTCGCCGAGGCCGAGCTCGCCAGCGCGATCGACAACCCGGTGCTCACGCCCGACGGACGCGTCGAGTCCAACGGCAACTTCCACGGCGCCCCGGTCGCCTACGTGCTCGACTTCCTCGCGATCGCGGCGGCGGATGTCGCGAGCATGTCCGAGCGGCGCACCGACCGGTTCCTCGACCGGGCCCGCAACCAGGGCCTGCCGCCGTTCCTCGCGCACGAGGTCGGCGTTGACTCGGGCCTCATGATCGCGCAGTACACCGCCGCCGGAATCGTGTCGGAGCTGAAGCGGCTCGCAGTGCCCGCATCCGTCGACTCGATCCCGTCGTCGGCCATGCAGGAGGACCACGTTTCGATGGGCTGGGCCGCTGCGCGCAAGCTGCGACGCTCGATCGACGGCCTCTCCCGGGTGCTCGCGATCGAGGTCATGACGGCCGCGCGCGGGCTCGCCCTGCGGGCGCCGCTGGAGCCCGGGGCGGCGACCGGAGCGGTCGTCTCGCTCGTGGCCGACGTCGGCGCGGTGCCCGGCCCCGACCGCTTCCTCTCGCCCGAGATCGAGGCGATCACCACCCTCGTCGCGGGCGGCGACGTGCGCGATCGGGCCGCCGATGCCCTCGGAGCGACGATCGGCTGACCGGCCGCACACCGTCGCGTGCCCGTTCGCGCAGAGGTCCTCGACCTGCCCCCAGAACAGGTCACAACAGCCCGAATGGGTGGTTGTGCGGCCCCGGGCCCGGTGCCAGACTGAGACCGGTCGGTGCCACTCCGGCAGCACGAACGGAACAGATGACGACGCCAGTTTCTCGCTCCACTTCACCTCGCGCACACGGTGCGCGCAGGGGTCGCCGAGCCAGCCTCGCGGCATCCGGCGTCGCGATGGTGCTGCTCGTCGGGCTCGTGGGCGCGAGTCCGTCATACGCCGAAGAGACGCCCGAGACCCCGCCGCCCACCAGCGAGGCACCCGAGCCGACCACTGCGCCGCCCGCGCCGCCCGAGACCGAGACGCCCGCGCCGAGCACGCCGCCGCCCGCGACCACGCCCCCGCCGACCACCACGCCGACGCCCACCACGCCTCCCGCGACGACGCCTCCGCCGGTCACCACACCGCCGGCGACACCCACGCCGACACCGACCACCAAGCCGACGCCGACCGCGACGCCCAAGCCCACCGCGACGCCCAAGCCCACCGCGACGCCGAAGCCCTCGCCGACGGCCGCCCCGTCACCCGAAGCCGCGCCGCAGGCACCGGTCGTCTTCCAGGGCGACGGCCCGTTCGTCCGCATCGTGTCCGGCGTCAACCGCGACATCACCTCGCTGCTCGGAGCCCGCACCGCCATCGATCGCGCCACCGGCGACGTCCGCACGGCCGAGACCGCGGTCGCCGACGCGAAGTCGACCCGCGAGGTCGCCCGCTCCCTCGCCCGCGAGGCCGATGCCGTCGCCGAGGGCGCACGAGCCGAAGCGGATGCCGCGGCGCGCACGTACTTCGCCGCCGCGAACGGCAGCAGCGATACCTCCACCTCCATGGATGCCGTCTACGGCGCGGGCAAGGACCTGCTGGCCGGCCTCACCGGCATGGCCCGCGTCGCCCAGATCGCGGGCGACACCGCCGAGCTCGAGAAGATCGCCGCGGCACGCGACGACGAGGCCGACGCCGCCGAAGCCGCCGCCGAAGCAGCCTGGGCGGCCGCCGACGACGTGCCGGTCGAGGCCCGCGAAGACGACCTGAGCGATGCGGAGCGCGCGCTCACCGCCGCACGCACCAGCATGAAGAGCCTCCAGGCGAAGGCCGCGGCGAGCAGCATCGCCGTCATCGACACGCTGCCCGCCGACTCGGGTCAGCTGAGCGATCAGGGCTGGTCGCAACCCGTGGCCGGCCACCTGACCGACGGCTTCGGCCCGCGCCCCGACAAGCCGATCGCCGGGGTCAACGAGTTCCACCGCGGCACCGACGTCGCAGCGGCCTGCAAGTCGCCGATCTTCGCGGCGACCGGCGGCGTCGTGGTCGAGGCCCGCACCAACGGCAGCTACGGCAACTGGATCCTCATCGACCACGGATCCGGCGTCTCGACCGGGTACGCGCACCTCATCGACGACGGCATCCTCGTGAGCCCGGGTGATTCGGTCACGGCCGGCCAGCTCATCGGCATGGTCGGCAGCACGGGCGCCTCGACCGGATGCCACCTGCACTTCGAGGTGCGTCTCGACGGCGTCGCGGTCGACGCGCGCCCGTTCATGGCCGCGCGCGGCATCGCCATCGGCTGAGCCGGTCGAGTAGGCGCGTCAGCGCCGTATCGAGACCCCCGGCACTCAGGGTCTCGATACGCTCCTTCGTCGCTACACGACCGCCGGACGTCTGGAATCCCGGACGCCCTGCCCGCGGCATCCGTTGTCGAGGCCGCACCCGTGGTGTGGGATCGGATCATGACCGACGCACCGACCACCGAGCACGCCCCGCGCACCGTGCGTGCCGCCCGCGGATCGCAGCTGACGGCGAAGAGCTGGCAGACCGAGGCGCCGTTGCGCATGCTCATGAACAACCTCGACCCCGAGGTCGCCGAGCGCCCCGAGGACCTCATCGTCTACGGCGGCACGGGCAAGGCGGCCCGCAACTGGGAGTCGTTCGATGCCATCGTGCGCACGCTCGAGGGCCTCGAGGCCGACGAGACGCTGCTCGTGCAGTCCGGTAAGCCGGTCGGCGTGTTCCGCACGCACGAGTGGGCGCCCCGCGTGCTCCTCGCGAACTCGAACCTCGTCGGCGACTGGGCGACGTGGCCGGAGTTCCGCAGGCTCGAGCAGCAGGGCCTCACGATGTACGGCCAGATGACGGCCGGCTCGTGGATCTACATCGGCACGCAGGGCATCCTGCAGGGCACGTACGAGACGTTCGGCGCGATCGCCCGCGCGAGGTTCGACGGGTCGCTCGCCGGAACCCTCACCCTGACCGGCGGATGCGGCGGCATGGGCGGAGCCCAGCCCCTCGCGGTCACCATGAACGAGGGCGTCGTGCTCATCGTCGACGTCGACGCCACGCGCCTGCAGCGTCGCGTCGACCACGGTTACCTCGACGAGATGACCTCCGACCTCGACGACGCGGTCGCCCGCGTGCTCGCGGCGAAGGCCTCGCGCACGCCGTTGTCGGTCGGGCTCGTCGGCAACGCGGCATCCGTGTTCCCCGAACTGCTCGCCCGCGGCGTCGCGATCGACATCGTCACCGACCAGACGAGCGCGCACGATCCGCTGAGCTATCTGCCAGAGGGCGTGGGCGTCGACGAGTGGCATGCGCTCGCGGCATCCGACCCCGAGGGCTTCACCGACCGGGCCCGTGCGAGCATGGCCGAGCAGGTCGAGGCGATGGCCGGCTTCCAGGATGCCGGGGCCGAAGTGTTCGACTACGGCAACTCGATCCGCCGCGAGGCCGAGCTCGGCGGGCTCGCGCACGATCGCGCGTTCGCGTTCCCGGGATTCGTGCCCGCGTACATCCGCCCGCTCTTCGCCGAGGGCAAGGGGCCGTTCCGCTGGGCGGCGCTCTCGGGCGACCCGGCCGACATCGCCGCGACCGACCGGGCGATCCTCGAGCTCTTCCCCGACGACGAGCACCTGCGCCGGTGGATCACCCAGGCGGGCGAGAAGGTGCACTTCGAGGGCCTGCCCGCGCGCATCTGCTGGCTCGGCTACCAGGAGCGCCACCTCGCCGGGCTCAGGTTCAACGAGATGGTCGCCTCGGGCGAGCTCTCGGCCCCCGTCGTGATCGGGCGCGACCACCTCGACTCGGGTTCGGTCGCCTCCCCCTATCGCGAGACCGAGGCCATGGCCGACGGCTCCGACGCGATCGCCGACTGGCCGTTGCTGAACGCAATGCTCAACACCGCGTCGGGTGCGACCTGGGTCTCGCTGCACCACGGCGGCGGCGTCGGCATCGGCCGCTCCATCCACGCCGGCCAGGTCATCGTCGCCGACGGCACCGACCTCGCCGCCGAGAAGATCGCGCGGGTGCTCGTGAACGATCCGGGCACGGGCGTCATGCGGCACGTCGACGCCGGCTACGAGCGGGCGCGCGAGGTCGCGGCCGAGCGGGGCCTGCGCGTGCCGATGCAGGAGGGCTGAGCGGATGTCGCGGCCCACCCTCGTCACGAACATCGGCGAACTCGTCACGAACGAGCCCGGGCCCGGGCCCGGGCGTGAGGGCGGGCCGCTCGGCATCCTCCGCGATGCAGCCGTGCTGATCGACGGCGACCGCATCGCCTGGGTCGGGCGCGCGGCCGACGCCCCCGCGCACGCCGAGCGAGCGGATGCCTCGGGCACGACGCATCTCGCCCCCGAGATCGTCGACGCGGGCGGCCGTGCCCTCATCCCGGGCTTCGTCGACAGCCACACGCATCTCGTGTTCGGCGGCGACCGGGCCGACGAGTTCGCAGCGCGTATGGCCGGACGGGCATACGAGGCGGGTGGCATCCGCTCGACGGTCGCGGCGACGCGGGCGGCAACGGACGAGGAGCTCCGCGAACGCCTGGCCGGCTTCGTCGCCGAACTGCACGCGCAGGGCACGACGACGTTCGAGATCAAGTCGGGCTACGGCCTGAGCGTCGCCGATGAAGAGCGCCTCGTGCGCCTTGCACGCGAGGTCACCGACGAGGTCACGTTCCTCGGCGCCCATGTGGTGCCGTTCGAGTTCCGCGATGACCCGGCGTTCGGCGAACCCGGCAGCGCCGAGGCATCGGCCCGCGCCGCCGACGCCTACGTCGACCTCGTCGTCGGCGACATGCTCGCCGCCTGCGCGCCGCACGCCCGCTGGATCGACGCCTTCTGCGAGCACGGCGCGTTCACCCCCGAGCAGTCCCGTCGCGTGCTCGAGGCGGGCGCTGCCGCGGGCCTCGGCATCCGCCTGCACGCCAACCAACTCCGCCACGGCGACGGGGTGGGACTCGCGGTCGAGCTCGGCGCGGCTTCCGTGGACCACTGCACCTACCTCGACGACGCGGATGTCGCGGCCCTTGCGGCATCCGCGGTCTCCCCGGACACGTCGGGGGCGGGCACGGCGGCGGCGGGCACGGCGGGGGAGGGCACGGTCGCCACACTCCTGCCGGGTGTCGAGTTCTCGACGCGCCAGCCCTACCCCGACGCGCGCCGGCTCATCGATGCCGGGGTCACGGTGGCGCTCGCGAGCGACTGCAATCCGGGTTCGAGCTTCACGAGTTCGATGCCGTTCTGCATCGCCGTCGCCGTGCGCGACATGGGCATGACGCCGGCCGAGGCACTCTGGGCGTCGACCGCGGGCGGTGCGGCCGCACTCCGCCGAACGGATGTCGGAGCCCTTCGCCCCGGCGCCCGCGCCGACCTCGTCGAACTCGACGCGCCGAGCCACGTGCACCTCGCCTACCGTCCGGGTGTGCCCCTGGTGCGCCGCGTCTGGGCCGCCGGCACACTCGTCGCCGGCTGAGCTTCATCGCCAACGGAGCTTCGTCGCCCACTGAGCTTCATCGCCAACGGAACTTCGTCGCCCACTGAGCTTCATCGCCCGCTCGCCCCCCACTCTGAACCGCCTTTCGTCGACCGACCCGCCCTTCCTTCGACGACGCCTCGCCACTCCGGCGTGGTCTCACGCCTCCGGGGTGGTCTCACGCTCGGGCTGGGTCTCACGCTCGGGCGAGGTCTCACCTCCCACGGGGTCTCACCATCGGGCGGGGTCTCACCATCGGGCGGGGTTTCACCCTCCGGCGGGGTCGCTCAGGAATACACGGCTACACGGCTACACGGCTACACGGCTACACGGCTACACGGCTACACGGCTACACGGCTACACGATTTCATGGTGGAACCTCCCCGGTCGAGGACCACCCGGCGGGCGGGAGGACGGCGGCGTCCAACCCTGAATCGGCACCACACCACCACACCACCTCACCACCGGGCCCCAGACGGAAGCGCTTCCTCCGGCCGATGGATCCGCCCAGCTCGATGGTGGCGTGGCCCAGTCGCAGCCACCGGAGGCAACGCAGGCACCGCAGCCGCCGCAACCGCCGCGGTACCCACAGCAGCCACCGCACCCGCGACCGCACGCAGCCTCGCAGCGTCCCGGGCGCTGCAGCGCCGCAGTGCCCGCAGTGCCCGCAGTGCCCGCAGTGCCCGCAGTGCCCGCGGCGCCGCAGTGCCCGCGGCGCGCCCCGCCGCGCCTCAGGCCCGCCGCACCTCGAGAGCGCTCACGCCGCTGAATCCGAGCCACGCCCGCTCGCCCGCTTCGACGAGCGTCGCGAGCACGTGCTCGCATGAACTGCAGCGCACGACGGTGCCCGCGGGGCTCGTGAACACGAGCGCGCGGGCGAACTCGGCGACCTCGCCGCAACCGTTGCACCTCGCCCGAGCAGCCGTCACGTCGAACGAGAAGTAGTCGGCGAGGGGGCCGGCGAGCGCGTTGCCGTCGAGGTGGTCCATCAGGTGCCTCCGAATCGTTCGGTGCGGATGTCGCGGGGATCATGCCCGAGTTCGATGAGCCACGAGGCGACGCGCTCGACGAACCCGGTCGACCCGCAGACGTAGACGCGCGGAGTCTCGACGGCCGGGATCACGGCCGCAGCGAGCGCGTCGCGCATGATGCGGCCGGGTGCGACCGGCCAGCCGTCGGGCACGGCCCGGGTGTACACGAGGTCGAGCCGGAACGGGGCGGATGCCGCGACCAGCCGCTCGAGCTCGGCGGCGAAGAAGACGTCGTCGGGGGTGCGAACGGAATAGAGCATGCGGAACGGCGCCGGATCCCCGGCATCACCGTGCGCCTGCGCCATGGCCACGAGCGGCACCACCCCGGATCCACCGGCGATGAGCTGCACCGGTCGCGCGGATTGCACCGGCCCCGCGGCATCCGCCCCCGGCTGCCAGACGAAGAACGCGCCGAGCGGCCCATGCACCTCGAGGCGGTCGCCGGCGCGCGCCACGTCGACGAGGTACGGCGACACCTCGCCGTCGGGCACCCGATCGACCGCGAGCACGACGCGCGTCACGTCGCCGGTCGCGGGGCCCGACGACGCGATCGAGTACGACCGGGTCGCGGTGTATCCGTCGGGCGCGGTGAGTCGCACGTCGAGATGCTGCCCCGCCGCGTTGCCCGGCCAGCCCTCGACTTCGAGCTCGAGCCTGGCGGCGGTGCGCGTCTCGGGCGTGTTCGCGACCACCGTCGCCGCGTGCCAGCCCGATCGCGGAACCGAGGGGCGGCCGATCACCAGTACCGCTCCTCCTGCCACGGGTCGCCATGGATGTGGTACCCGTTCTGCTCCCAGAAGCCGGGGTCGTCGCGCGGCATCATCACGAGCGACCGCACCCACTTCGCGCTCTTCCAGAAGTAGAGGTGCGGCACGAGCAGCCGGGCGGGGCCGCCGTGCTCGGGATCGAGGGGCTCGCCGTCGAACTCCGTCGCGACCCAGGCCTGCCCGTCGAGCAACTCGTCGAGCGGCACGTTCGTGGTGTACCCGCCGAAGCTGTGCGCCATGACGAAGTCGAACTGCGACTCCACGTTCTCGAAGAGCGTGTCGAGCGAGACGCCGCGCCAACTCGTGCCGAGCTTCGACCAGTGCGTGACGCAGTGGATGTCGGTCGCGATGTCTTCAGCCGGCAGGGCGTTGAACTCGTCCCACGTCCAGCGGTGCGTGCCCGCCTCGGTCACGATCGTGAACGTCCACTCGGCCGTGTCGACCTCGGGCGTCGGGCCGGCCGAGAGCACCGGGAAGTCGTGCACGAGCGTCTGGCCGGGCGGGAGCCGGTCGTCGCGATCGCGTGATCTGCCGCCGAACCCCCGCGTGACGAATGACATGCGCACCCCTCTCCACGCCCGACGATACCCGCGGCGGCTCACACTGTCACGGGTCGGGTGTGAGGCGACTTCGGGCTACCGTGGAGCCATGCCGAGCACCCGTGCCGCGTTCCACGAGACGGCCGCCCTCATCCCGGTGGCGCGGCACGTCGAGACCGTGCTCTCGGCGATGCGCGCCATCGCAGGCGAGCGGTCGCGCGACGGCGTCGAACACGTGCGACTCGCCGATGCCGCAGGGCGCACGCTCGCGACATCCGTCGACGCCCTGCTCGCCTCGCCGCCCTTCGACAACTCGGCCATGGACGGCTTCGCCGTGCGGTGGGCGGATGTCTCGGGCGCGACCGCCGAACAACCGGCGACGCTGACCGTCGTGGCCGACCACGCGGCGGGTTCACCGTCGGCGGCCGCCGCCGCTCCGCTCGGCGCCGGTGAGGCCGCGCGCATCATGACGGGCGCACCGATCCCGGCCGGAGCCGACACGGTCGTGCCCGTCGAGCGCACCGACGGCGGCGAGGGGATCGCGGGCGACCTGCACCGCATCCGCGTGTTCAGCGCGCCCGACCTCGGTCGCCACATCCGACGAACCGGCGAAGACCTGCGGGTCGGCGATCGTCTGCTCGAGGCGGGCACGCTGCTCGGGTCGAGGCATGCGGCGGCCGCGGCGACGGCCGGCCACGCCTCCCTGCCGGTCGTGCGCAGGCCGCGGGTCAGCGTCATCGCGACGGGCAGCGAGCTCGCCGAACCGGGCGAATCGCTCCCGCCGGGCTGCATCCCCGACTCGAACTCGCTGCTGCTCGCGGGCCTCGTGCGCGAGGCCGGCTGCGAGGTCGCCGAGGTCGTGCGCATGCCCGACGATGCCGACACGCTGCGCGCGTGGCTCGCCGACCGCGCGCCGGCCGACGCCGTCGTGTTCTCGGGCGGAGTGAGCATCGGCGCCTACGACGTCGTGCGACGCGTGCTCGGCGAACTCGGCACGGTCGAGTTCGTGCGCGTCGCGATGCAGCCGGGGACGCCGCAGGCGTTCGGGCGACTCGCCGACGGCACGCCCGTGTTCGGGCTGCCCGGCAATCCGGTCGCGGTCGCCGTCTCGTTCGAGATGTTCGTGCGCCCGGCCCTGTTGGCGCTGCAGGGGCGCCTCGAGCTGCAACGCCGACGTGTGCGGGCGACCGTGGCCGACGGATGGCCCTCCCCGGCCGGACGGCTGCAGCTCATGCCGGTGCGCTTCGACGACGAGAACCTCGCCCGAGTGCGCCCGGCGACGCGTGGCGGCACGGGGTCGCATCTCTCCGGAGGGCTCGCCGCGGCCGATGGCTTCGCCCTCGTACCCGAGCACGTCGAACGAATCGACCCGGGCGACGCCGTCGACGTGCTGGTCCTGCCATGACGGATGCCGCGACCCGACGTCTCGACGCCGTGCTGCTCGCGGGCGGTCGCGCGAGTCGCCTCGACGGGGCGAGCAAGCCCGAGCTCGAGGTCGGCGGGCGCACGCTGCTGCAGCATGCCGTGGCGGCCGCGCGCGCGGCGGCCGCCGACCGCATCGTCGTCGTCGGACCGCCGTCCCTTCAGGCTCCCGGATGCCTCGTGGTTCGCGAGCATCCTCCGTTCGGCGGCCCGGTCGCCGCGATCGCCGCCGGGCTGGCCGCCCTCGACGACCTGCCGAGCGGGCCCGGCGAAGCACTCCGCCGGTCGAGCAGGCAAGCGTCTCGAGACCCTGATCCCGATGGTCTCCATACGGCGCCGGGGCGCCTCATCGACCAGCGACGCGGCCACGAGGCATCCGTGCTCGTGCTCGCCTGCGACCTGCCGAACGCGACGGCCGCGGTTGCGCGACTGCTCGCAGCCCGCGGCGGGCGCGGCGACGGCGCCTGCCTCGTCGACGCCGACGGGCGCACGCAGTGGCTCACCGCCGTCTACACCCGAACGGCCCTCGACCGCGCGTTCGCCGAGCTCGACCGCCCGGTCGACGGAGCCGCCATGCGGCACCTCGTCGCTCACCTCGACCTCGTCGAGGTCGCCGACGACGGCACCGCGGCCGATGTCGACACCTGGCCCGACCTCGAGCGCGCCCGCGCCGCCGCCGGTGCCGCGCACGACCTCGATCCCACCACCCTGCTCACGTCGCCGATCGAGCCCGAACCAGGTGGCACCCCAGCCCGCACCGACCACTCGAGGAGCACACCATGAACACCGAGCACCCGAACCAGCCCGCGCCCGCCGACCTCGATGCCTGGGTCGCCGAGATCGCCGCCGAGCTCGGTCTCGAACCGACCGACGTTCCCGTCGGCGACATCCTCGACCTCACCCGCCGGGTCGCGCACGGCGTCGCCCGCCCAGCGGGGCCGGTCACGGCGTTCATGATCGGCCTCGCCGTCGGCCGCGGCACAACGGCCGGCACCACGACCCAGGTCGCAGCCCGCCTCGGCGCGCTCGCCGAGCGCTGAGCCCCGCACGCTGCCCGAACGAGCGGCACTTCGGCACCGCATTCCAGAGCGCAGCCCCCACCGAGCACGACCGGCCGCAGCGCAGCGCAGCCAGCCAGCCAGCTCAGCGCAGTCAGCCCACCTCAGCTCAGAGGTTCACCCATTCGGTCGTGCCGCCGTCGAGGTGCTGCCGCTTCCAGATCGGCGTGTGCTCCTTGATGCGATCGACGAGGAACCCGCAGACCGAGAACGCCTGCGCGCGGTGCGGTGCGGCGACCGAGGCGACGAGCGCGACGTCGCCGACGCCGAGCGAACCGATGCGGTGCGCGGCGGCGATGCGCAGGCCCGTCTCGCGGGCGACCTGGGCGAGCGTCTCGCGCAGGAACTGCTCCGCCTCGGGGTGCGCCTCGTAGTCGAGGGCGGTGACGGAGTCTCCGTGATCGTGATCGCGGATCACGCCCTCGAAGGTCACGAGCGCCCCGTTCTCAGGCGAACGCACGAACGCCTCGATCGCGGCGCGGTCGAGCACCTCGGTCGTGACGCGCGCGTAGACCTCGGGCTCGGAGGGGTTCTCAGACATCGGTGTCTCCTTCGGATCGAGCGGATGCCGGGTGGTCGCCGCCCGCGACCTGGTCGACGAGATGCGGCAGCAATCCGTCGAGCACGGCGAGGCCGTCGGCGACGCCGCCACGCGACCCGGGGAGGTTCACGACGACCGTGCGTCCGGCGATGCCGGCGCGGGCTCGGCTGAGCGCTGCGGTCGGCGTGGCCGCGAGCCCCGCTGCGCGGATCGCCTCGACGACGCCGGGCAGCTCCTGGTCGAGCACGGCCAGCGTCGCCTCGGGTGTGCGGTCGCCCGGGTTCACCCCCGTGCCTCCGGTGGTGATGAGCACCGCCGGCGATCCGGCGACCGCACCGCGCACGGCATCGGCGATGTCGGCGTCGGCGACGACGATCGGAGCCGAGGTGTCGAAGCCGCGCGAGCGCAGCCAGTCGGCGATCACGGGGCCGGTGGTGTCGACCGCCTCGCCGGACGCGGCGCGAGTCGAGGAGACGAGCACGATCGCCTGACGTGCGCCCGCGGCATCCGGTGCCACCGACGGCCCGGCCGCAACCGAAGTCGCCCCCGCGCCGGCCTCGGCCGGGGGCGCCGACGCCGCGGCATCCGCTCGCCAGACGCCGCGCTTGCCGCCGCGCTTCTCGACGAGTCGGATGCCTCCGGTCTGCGCCGCGGGATCGACGGCCTTGACCATGTCGTGCAGGGTGAGCGCGGCGACGGCGACGGCGGTGAGCGCCTCCATCTCGATGCCCGTGCGGGCCGTCGTCGACACGGTGGCGCGGATCGTGATCGCCCGCAGCTCGAACCCGAAGTCGATCGACACGGCGTCGAGCGGCACGATGTGCGCGAGGGGGATGAGGTCGCTCGTGCGCTTGGCCGCCTGGATGCCGGCGATGCGCGCGGTCGGCAGCACGTCGGCCTTCTTCAATCCGTCGCTGCGAACGAGCTCGATGACCTCGGCCGTGGTGTCGAGCCGCCCCTCGGCGATCGCGATTCGGCGCGTGACGGGCTTGCCCCCGACGTCGACCATGCGCGCGCGACCGTCGTCGTCGAGATGCGTGAGCTGGTTCATACCCTCACGGTAGCCGCGATCGCCGCGACCCGGCACCACGCCCGTGCCGGAACACGGTCGGGCGACCGCAGCACCCCGCCGGGCGTGTTCCGGTCGCTCAACCGTGTTCCTGCGTGGAGCAACCGACGGGGAGGCCCCTCAGGCGCCGGCGGGCGCCGTCTGCAGCAGGGCCCGCACCGACGTCGTGCGGCGACGAGCGACCGCGAGCGTCGTCGCGACGAACGCGAGCACCGCCCAGATCACGAGGCCGACGACCGCAGCCCCGACGCCGTCGGCCGTGGTGAGCGCCGCGACCATGCCGTTGTACGCGGGCGAGGTGGGCATGAGCGCCGCGACCTCGCTGAGCACGCCGGGCACGGTCGAGACCACGCCCGTCGCGACCGCGAGCACCCCGATCAGCGCCGAGACCCACCGGCCGAAGCCGCCGAGCACGGCCACGAGGCCCTGGTTCACGGCGGCGAACGCGACGCCGGCGGCGACGCAGAGCGCCGCGAACGTGAACCACTGCCCGACGTCGTACGAGGCGGCCAGCTGCACGACCACCGCGACGAGCACGCCCTGCAGCGCGCCGAGCGCGGCGGCCGGCGCGAACCCGCGCAGGGCGAGCAGCGCCGACGGCGCCCGCGAGGTGAGCGCCCGCCGCGACACGGCCTGCAGGGCGACGAAGGTCGCGAGTCCGCCGAACCAGAGCGCGAGCGTCGCGAGCAGCGGAACGGCGGATGCCCCGAACAGCGAGTCGCCCGCGCCCTCGGCCGAGACCGGGTCGGCGACGACCGAGGCCAGGCTCTGCGCCTCGGCGTCGGTGTACGTGGGCACCGACTGCGATGCGGTGCGGAGCCCGGTCGCGAGCTCGTCGGTGCCGTCGGCGAGCGACTGCACGCCCGTGGCGAGCGTGCCCGCGCCGGTGGCGAGCGCGTCGGCGCCCGAGCTCAGTTGCGAGGCGCCGTCGGCGAGCGAACGTGCGCCGTCGGCGGACTGCGTGGTTCCGGTGGCGAGCTGCGTGAGCCCCGAGGCCAGTTCGTCGGTCTTCGCCGCGGCCTCGGTGAGGCCGGCGCTCGACTGCGTGGTGAGCTGGGCGATGCCGTCGGCGGTGGGCGTGGCGTAGCCGCTGGCCGTGCCCGCGCTCGTGGCGACGGTGACGGCGTCGCCCGCGGCCGTGCCCGCGGCACCGGCCGCGCCGCCGAGGCTCGCGCAGAACTCCGCCGATCCGCCGGCGTCGGTGCACTGGGCGGCGAGTCCGCCGAGCGTCTGGGCCAGCCCGCCGACGGATGCCGCCAGTGCGGCGGACTCCGAAGCGGCGTCGGAGGCGTTCGATGCAGAGGCCTGCGCCGCCCCGACGAGCTCCTGGTTGTTCACGCCGGCTGCGGCGTCGCGCAGCCCGGAGGCCAGCGCGCCCGCGCCGGACGCGGCCCCGCTCGTGCCGTGGGCGATGGTGTCGAGACCGGTCGCGAGCGACCCGGCGCCGGTCGAGAGCTCGGCGGCGCCCGACCCGAGCTGCGTCGCGCCGTCGGGCAGTGCGGCCGCACCGTCGGCGGCCTGCTGCGCGCCGTCGGCCAGGTCGGCGGCTCCGTCAGCGGCGGTGCCGAGTTGCGTGCCGAGGTCGGTGAACCCGAGGAAGACGTTCTCGAGGTAGGTCGACGAGAGCTGCTCGCCGAGCACGCTCGTCGCGGTCTGCGTGACCTGCGCGGTGATGGCGTCGTCGACGACGAGGCTGTCGGGCGGCGTGGTCACCTCGATCGTCGCGCGCTCGGGCGTGCCGCCGGGGGCGGTCGAGGTCGCGGCGGCCGAGAAGTTCTCGGGGATCGTGATGACCGCGGCGTAGGTGCCGTCGGCGAGTCCGGAGGCCGCGTCGTCGGCGTTCGAGATCGTCCAGGTGAGGTTCGACGTGTCGTCGCCTGCGCCCTCGACGAGGCCGGCGGTCAGCTGCCGCCCGAGCGGCACGAGCTGGTCGTCGATCTTGACCGGCTCGTCTTCGTTCACGATCGCGGCGTTCAGCGAGTCGAGACGGTCGGTCGGGTTGTAGAGGGCCGCGACGAGGATGCCGCCGATGACGACGGGCAGCATCAGCACGCCGACGATCGTGAGCCAGGTGACGGGGCGCTTCGAGCGCGCGCGTTCGATGGGGAGGGTCATGCGTTCACCTCGGTGGTGGAGAGCGCCTGCGCGGGTTCGGCGGGCGGGGTGAGTTCGAGCACGGGAACGTCGGTGCGGCCGGCCGAGGCGAGCAGCGCACGTGCGGTCTCGGCGTCGGCGGCCGAGATGACGACGGTGACGGATGCCTCGATCGAGGCGTCCCAGAGTGCGGCGGCGACCTGGTCGCGGGTCGCCGTGTCGACGAGCTGGTCGACACCGTCGATCACGACGATGCCTGCTCGTCCGCGCGCGGCGCGGCGCACATCGGCGACGGGGTTCGCGGAGTCGCCGAGCAGGGCCACGCCGACGCGGGAGCGCACCCAGGCCGATCGCCCCGGCAGCAGGTGCCCGCCGACGCGCAGGCGGCCGCCGGTCGGGTCGATGCGACCGGCGATCGCGAGCAGCAGGGCGCGCGTCGCGATCTGGTCGTCGCCGGTCACGATGAGCGACCGCCCCGGTTCGACGCGCAGGCTCACGCCCTCGAACACGGTCACGTCGCGTTCGACGAGCGAGACGCCGGCACCGACGACCGCGGCCGTGGTGTCGGGTTCGGGCCAGTCGGCGAGCGCGAGCTCGCGCTCGACGGCCTCGCCCTCGATGTCGAAGTGGGGCAGCACGCGCTCGAGCCACTTCGGCAGCCACCAGGCCTTGTCGCCGAGCAGCGCCATGACGGCGGGCACGAGCGTCATGCGCACGATGAACGCGTCGATCGCGATGCCGGCGGCGAGGCCGAGCGCGATGGGCTTGAGCGAGGAGTCGCCCTCGGGCACGAAGGCGGCGAAGACCGCGAACATGATGACGGCGGCCGCGGTGACGACGCGGGCCGAGGCCGTGAAGCCCGACCGCACGGCGCCGACGGCGATCTCGCGCGGCGTGCGGCTGGCGTGCCCGTCGAGCGCCTTGCGGGCGTGCACGAAGTCTTCGCGCATGCGGCTGACGAGGAACACCTGGTAGTCCATCGCGAGCCCGAAGAGCACGCCCATCGCCACGATCGGCATGAAGCTGATGATCGGGCCGACCTTGGTGACGTGCAGCACGTCGGCGAACCAGCCCCACTCGAAGACGGCGGCGACGACGCCGAACGCGGCGAGCACCGAGAGCAGGTAGCCGACGGCGGCCGTGATCGGCACCCAGATCGATCGGAACACGATCGCGAGCAGGATGAGCGAGAGGCCGACGACGAAGATGCCGAACGGCAGCAGGGCTGCGCCGAGCCGGTCGGAGATGTCGATCGCGACGGCCGTGAAGCCCGTGACCTTGAGGTCGACGCCGTACTCGTCGAGGAAGTGGTCGTGCAGGCCGCGCAGCTCGCGCACGAGGTCGGCCGTGGCCGGGTCGTCGGGCGCCGTCGTCGGGATGATCTGCACGATGCCGGTGTCGGCGGTCTCGTTCGGCACCGCGAGCGCGACGGTCTCGACGCCGGGCAGGGTGGCGATCTCGTCGCCGAGCTCCTCCATGAGGCCGAGCGGGTCGGTCGAGGTGACGATCGTGCCGGTCATGATGAGCGGGCCGTTGAAGCCGGGCCCGAAGTGCTTGGCCACGAGGTCGTACGACTGACGCGCCTCGGTGTCCTTCGGCAGCATGCCGGCATTCGGCAGCGCGAGCGCGAGGCTCGCTGCGGGCACGGCCATGATGCCGAGGGTGAGCACGACCGCGACCGTCGTCACGACGGGGTGCTTGGTGACGAGGCCGACCCAGCGGGCCGCGAAGCCGCGACGCGAGGGCGCGACGGCAGGGGCGTCGGATGCCTCGGCGCCGACGGATGCCGCAGCACGGCCGGTCGCGGCATCCGCAGTGCTCGTGGCCCGGCGACGCCGGCGGCGCGGCTCGCGACGCTTCCACCCGACGACGCGGCCCTTCGCGAATCCGAGGAGGGCGGGCGTGAGCGTGATGGCGACGAGCACGGCGATCGCGACGGCGACGGCGGCCGCGATGCCCATGACCGTGAGGAAGGGGATGTTCGCGAAGCCGAGGCCGATGAGGGCGATGAGCACGGTGATGCCCGCGAAGACGACCGCGGAGCCGGCCGTGCCGGTCGCCCTGGCCGCGGACTCCTCCGGATCCTCGCCGGCCCTCACCTGATCCTGATGTCGGGCCATGATGAACAGCGCGTAGTCGATGCCGACCGCGAGTCCGAGCATGAGCGCGAGCAGCGGCGTGGTCGAGGAGATCTCCGCGAACGCGGTCGAGAGCATGATGAGCGAGAGCGCGAGGCCGACGCCGATCACGGCGGAGGCGAGCGGCAGGAAGGCGACGGCGATCGAGCGGAACGTGACGATGAGCACGAACAGCGCGATGAGCAGGCCCACCGCCTCGGTGAGCGTGACGCCGGGCACGGAGACCGCGAACAGGTCGCCGCCGAGCGAGACCTCGGACCCGGCGGGGAGCGCGGCCTCGAGCTGCTCGGTGATCTCGCCGAGATCTGTCTTCGTCGCCTCGGGCACGTCGGTGGCCTGGCCGTCGAACTGCAGGCGCACGAGCGCCGCGCTCTCGTCGTCGGCGATGAGGCCGGAGACCATCTCGTCATAGGGGTCGGTCACGGCGAGCACGCCGTCGAGCCCCTCGATGTCGGTGATCGCCGCTTCGATCTCGGTCGTGAACGGCGCATCCTCGATGCTGTCGCCCTCGGGTGCGACCACGATGAACTGGGCGCTCGTGCCGCTGGCCGAGGGGAACGAGCGGTTCAGCTGCTCGAGCCCGGCCTGGGACTCGGTGCCCGGGATGGAGAAGGAGTTGCTCGTGCCCTTGCCGAACATCGCGAACGCACCGCCCGCGATGACGAGCAGCAGCAGCCACGAGACGAGCACGCGCCAGGGGTGGCGGAACGACCAGCGGCCGAGCGAGTAGAGCAGAGTGGACACAGCGCCTCCGTGCGATGTCAGGACTTTTCGATACAGCGCTGTATCCGATACATAGTTGTATCGTAATTGGAGTGGGGTCCGCGAACCTGTGGCCTTCATGTGAAAGCGGGGGTTGAATGGGAACCATGACCGATACCGGAACGACCACGACGCGCAGCCGCGAGCGCACCAGGCGCAAGCTGCTCGACGCCGCCGCACAGGTCTTCGCCGAGGTCGGGCTCGACGCGGCGTCCGTCGAGGCCATCTGCGACCGGGCCGGATTCACCCGCGGGGCCTTCTACTCCAACTTCGAGACGAAGGACGAGCTCTTCGTCGAGCTCGTGGGCATCGTGGCCGGCGAACGCGTCCAGGCGGTCAGCTCCCGCATCGGCGAGCTCGAGGGGCAGGGCAGGTTCGGCCCCGAGCCGACCGACGCCTTCGCGATCATCGAGCAGGTGCTCGACGTCTCGGCCGATGACCGTCTGAGCGTGCTGCTCATGAGCGAGATCCGCATCCACGCGCTGCGCAATCCCACCCTCGCCTCCGCCTACGTGCAACTGGAGGTCGAGATGCAGCGCGGGGTGGCCCAGATCGTCAACGACATCGGGCGCGCCAGGGGTATCGAGTTCCGGGTGTCGGCCGACGAGGCCGCACGCATCATGCTGCTCGTCTGGGAGGGCGCGGCGGTGCGCGCCGCGATGGCCGGTGTCGACGCCGAAGAGCTGCGCCGCCGCACGAGCACCGAGCTCGCCCTCGTCGCCCAGCTCATCATCGCCGAGCCGCCTTCGCCGGTCTCGCCGGTCGAGTAGCGAAGCGTATCGAGACCCGACCCGCCCTCGCCGGTCGGGGAGCGCAGCGTATCGAGACCTTGATCCCGACGGTCTCGATGCGGCGCGGGCGGCCTGCTCGACCGATGCGGGGTCAGAGCGCGATCGTCTCCACCGTCTCGCCTGCCGCGAGCTCGGTGACCTCCTCGGGCACCAGGATGAGCAGGTCGGATGCCGCGAGCGCCGCGACGAGGTGCGACCCGGGTCCGCCCACGACGACGGCGCGCCCGTCGTCGGTGCGTCGTCCGCGCAGGTACTGCCGCCGCCCGGGGATCGAGGTGAGCCCTTCGGCGAGCTCCAGCCGTTCGACGGATGCCGCGGGCCGGCGCGAGATCGCCCGCAGGGTGGGAGCGACGAAGAGCTCGAACGAGAGCTGGGCGCTCACGGGATTTCCGGGGAACCCGATCACGGGCATGCCGCGGTAGGCGGCCGCGGCCTGCGGACCGCCCGGCTGCATGGCGACGCTGCCGACCCAGGCACCGAGCGGCTCGAGGAGCTCGCGCACGACCTCGTACGCGCCCTGGGAGATGCCGCCGCTCGTGATGACGAGCTCGGCTCCGGCCTCGCGCGCCGCGTCGAACTCGGCGCGGAGACGGTCGACGTCGTCGCGCACGCGCGCCTCGTGCACGACACGCGCGCCGGCCGCACGCACCGCCGCGGCGAGCGCGATGCCGTTCGCGTCGGGGATCTCGCCTGGCCCGAGCGGCTCTCCGGGAGCGACGAGTTCGCTGCCCGTGCTGATGACCGCCACGCGCACCCGCTCCCGCACGAGCAGCCCGGTGAGACCGGAGGCCGCGGCGGCCGCGAGATGCCGCGAGCCGAGCACGAGCCCGGGCGGCAGCACGTCGTCGCCGGCCGCGAGGTCGGAGCCGGCCTCGCGCACGAACCAGCCGGCCGACCGGCCGCGGAGGATACGGACGGTTGCCGTGCCATCACCCGCGTCTTCGGTCTCGGTGTCCTCGACCGGCACGACCGCGTCAGCGCCGGCGGGCACCTGCGCACCGGTCATGATGCGCACCGCCGTTCCGGGCTCGAGCGGTGCCGGCTCTCCGGGTGCGGCGGCCACCTCGCCCGTGATGGGCAACGAGACGGGTGCTTCCGCGACATCCGCCGCCCGCACGGCGAAGCCGTCCATCTGCGAGTTGCGGAACGGCGGCAGCGCGATCGGGGATTCGACCGGCGATGCCGTGATGCGGCCGAGCGCGTCGGTGAGCGCGACCCGCTCGGTGGGCCTCGCCCCGAGCCCCGAGAGCAGGGAGCGCACGAACGCGGCGTGCTCGTCGACGCTCACGCGGGCGCTCATCGGCGCGACTCCATGGAACGATCTGCGGTCGGTGCGGAAGGCGGGCGGGTCATGCCCCGATTCTCGCAGGCCGCACCCGGCTCGGGCCATGCCGGCACGCGGCCGGACAACGGCAACCGGTCACATTTATGTCACAATGCGGAATTGAATTTCCAAAGGGCGAATAGAGTAACGTGAAGAATCCGCGAATACGGGAGAGATCATGACACAGTTCCGCATCAGCGAAGCGGCTGCATTGCTCGGCGTCAGTGACGACACCGTGCGACGCTGGGCCGACCAGGGGCGCATCCCGACCGCACGCGGTGAGAACGGCATGCAGGTCGTCGAGGGCGCCGACCTCGTCGGGCTCATGACCGAGCACGCGGGCCGCAATGCCCTCGCCGAGGCGTTCCCGCTCGACCGCACCTCGGCCCGCAATCGCTTCATCGGACTGGTCACCGCGGTCCACCGAGACGGGGTGATGGCGCAGGTCGAGTTGCAGGCCGGCCCGTTCCGCGTCGTCTCCCTCATGAGCCGCGAGGCCGCCGACGAACTCGGCCTCGAACCGGGCGTGCTCGCAGCCGCGAGCGCGAAGGCCACCGTCGTCACCATCGAACGACCGCAAGGAGCACACGAATGACCCGAAGCATCCGCACCACACGCGCGACCACCGCCCTCGCGGCCGCGGCGCTGCTCGCCTTCACCCTCGCGGGGTGCGCGTCGAGCGGCTCGACCGGCGACGCCGGCACGAACGCCCCCGCCACGTCCGACGCGGCCGCACCCGAACTCGAGGCGGCCGAGATCACCGTGCTCGCCGCCGCATCGCTCACCGAGGCGTTCGACGACCTCGCCGGGCAGTTCGAGGCCGCCAACCCGAACGTCACCGTCACGGTGAGCTACGGCGGCTCCGGCGCGCTCGCGACGCAGATCATCGAGGGCGCTCCGGCCGACGTCTTCGCCTCGGCCGCCGAGCCGCCCATGCAGCAGGTGGTCGACGCCGGCCTGGCCGACAGTCCCGAGGTGTTCGCCACGAACACGCTCGAACTCGTCGTGCCCGCCGGCAACCCCGCCGGCGTCACCGGCCTCGAGGACCTCGCGAACGCCGACCTGCGCATCGCGCTCTGCGACAAGTCGGTGCCCTGCGGCGCGGCATCCGTGAAGCTCCTCGAGAACGAGGGCGTCACCGCAGCGCCCGACACGCTCGAGTCCGACGTGAAGGCCGTGCTCACCAAGGTCTCGCTCGGCGAGGTCGACGCCGCACTCGTGTACCGCACCGACGTGAAGGCGGGCGGCGACGACGTCGAGGGCATCGAGATCGCCGCCGCGGCGAAGGTCGTGAACCGCTACCCCATCGCCGCGCTCTCCGAATCGGCGTCCCCCGAGGCCGCCGCCGCGTTCGTCGCGTTCGTGACCGGAGACGCGGGCCGCACGACGCTCGACTCGTACGGCTTCGGCACCCCGTAGTGGCCCGAGCACGAGCGGCAGCACGCATCACCGGGCGCCTCGCCTGGCCGATCGCCGCGATCGCCGTCCTGGCGCTCGCGGTGCTCGTGCTGCCGCTCGTCGCGCTCGTCGTGCGGGCGCCGTGGGCCGACCTTCCCGAGCTGCTCGTCAGCAGTTCGGTGCTCGAGGCGCTCGTGCTCTCGTTCGGCACGGCTCTCCTCGCGACGGCCATCTGCCTGGTGCTCGGCATCCCGCTCGCAGCGCTCATCGCGCATGCCGAGTCGTGGCCCACGCTGCCGCGACGGCTGCTCCGAGCCGCGGTCACCGTGCCGCTCGTGCTGCCGCCCGTCGTCGGGGGCATCGCGCTGCTCATGCTCCTCGGCCGACGCGGCCTCATCGGCGAATGGCTCGATCGCGTGTTCGGCGTGACCATCCCGTTCACCACCGGCGCCGTCGTCATCGCCCAGGTGTTCGTCGCGCTGCCGTTCCTCGTGTTCGCCGTCGAGGGTGCGCTTCGCTCCTCCGATCGCCGCACCGAGCTCGCCGCCGCCACCCTCGGCGCGTCCCGCTGGCAGGTGTTCCGCCACGTGACCCTGCCGATCGTCGCCCCCGGCGTCGCCGCCGGCGGCGTGCTCTGCTTCACCCGCGCGCTCGGCGAGTTCGGCGCGACCATCACGTTCGCGGGCTCCCTGCCCGGCACCACGCGCACCCTGCCGATCGCGAGCTACCTCGCGATGCAGACCGACCCCGACGAAGCCGTCGCGCTCGCCCTGCTCCTGCTCGCCGTCTCGATCGTGGTGCTGCTCACCCTGCGCGACCGCTGGCTGCCCGGAGCCACCGCATGAGCGTCCACGATCAGACGACGGATGCCGCGACCCGGCGCCCCGGGCTCAGCGTCGACGTGTCGCTCAGCTACGGCCCGACGCGCATCGCCGCCGCGTTCGACGTGCGGCCGGGGCATCCGCTCGCGATCATCGGCCCGAACGGCGCCGGAAAGTCGAGCCTCATCGCCGCCGTCGCCGGCCTCGTGCCGCTCGACGCCGGCACCGTCTCGATCGGGTCCCGGCGCGTCGACGCCCTGCCGCCCGAGCGGCGGCGGGTCGGGGTCGTGTTCCAGGACTACGTGCTCTTCCCGCACCTGAACGTGCGCGACAACGTCGCCTTCGCGGCGCGCATGCGCGGTTCGCGCGCAGCCGCTCGGGCCGCGGCCGAGCCGTGGCTCGAGCGCTACGACCTCGTCGGGCTGGCCGACCGGCTGCCGTCGGAGCTGTCCGGCGGGCAACGCCAGCGTGCCGCGCTCGCGAGGGCGCTCGCCGCCGAGCCCGACGTGCTGCTGCTCGACGAGCCCATGTCGGCGCTCGACGTCGAGATCCGGGGCGACATGCGCGCCGAGCTCGCGACCCATGTGCGCGACTTCGGCGGCGCCACGGTGCTCGTCACCCATTCGCCCGCAGACGCGGCGAAGCTGGCCGACACGGTGCTCGTGCTCGAGCGCGGCGCCGTCACGCAGCGCGGCACGCTCGACGAGCTCAGGGCGGCACCGGCGACGCCGTACGTGCGGCGCATGCTCGCGGCATCCGAGGCCTGACGCACCGGCACCGCACCCGACCGCGCCCCATCGCGGTGGCTACCGCGGGGTGTCGAACCGCGAGTCCACCGGCGCCTCGAACTCGATCTCGACCCACTCGTCGATCTCGAAGTCCATCTCGACCACGGCGCAGGTCGGCATCTCGCGCGGCGTTCCGCTGAGCTCGCTCGCGAACTCGGAGATGCCGGGGTTGTGCGCCACGACCACGACCCGCCCGAGCTCGCCGTCGAGCTCGCCGATGACCCGCAGGATCGTCGCGGGAGACGACCCGTAGAGTCGGTCGTCCAGCGTCACGGATGCCGCGTCGAGGCCGAGTGCCTCGGCGATGAGGCCGGCCGTGGTGCGCGCCCGCAGCGCCGTGCTCGAGACGATCAGGTCGGGCGTCGCGCCGCGCTCGCGCATGCGGCGACCCATCTCGGGCGCATCGCGGAGGCCGCGGTCGTTGAGCGGTCGGTCGTGGTCGGCGAGTCCGGGCTCGCCCCAGTCGGACTTCGCGTGCCGCACGAGCGTGAGCGTCTTCATGCGCCGAGTCTGCCACCCTCGGGCCTCGCCCGGGTGGCGACGCCCGCGGCGAACTCGAGCACGCAGAGCGCCGCGAGGCGCACCGTGCGCTGGTCCGCGGCATCCGTCGTCGCGTCGATCTCGACGAGGTCGGCACTGCGCACCCGGGCGTCGGATGCCGCCGCTCGAACGAGCGCGCGCAGCTCCCACGCGGCGAGTCCGCCGGGCACCGAGGCCGGGCAGGCCGGGGCGACCGCACGGTCGCAGACGTCGACGTCGATGTCCAGGTGCACCGGGCCCCCGGCGACGCCCGCGATGGCGAGCGCCTCGGCCATCACCTCGTCGGGCCGGTGACGGTGCAGCTCGTCGCGGTGGACGACGGTGATGCCGAGGTCCGCCGCCCGCCGGGCGTACGCGGCCGAGTTGGCGAAGTCGGCGATGCCGATCTGCACGATGCGCGCGGGATCGAGGCCCGCCTCGACGAGCCGGCGCACGGGCGAGCCGTTCGAGACCCCGTCGCGCAGGTCGTGGTGCGCGTCGATCGTGACGAGGCCCGCGCGGCCGAGGTCCTCGCCCCACGCGGCGAGCGCGGTCGCGACGGTCACCGAGTTGTCGCCGCCGAGCGCCATGAGCGTGCGCGATCGGCTGAGCGCGCCCGTCACCGCGGCCCGCGTCCGCGCCTCGCCCTCCGGCCCGTCGGGCTCCTGGATGTCGCCGGCGTCCGCGATGACGAGATCGGCGAGATCCCGGATGCCGCGGCCGACTCCCGATCCGCCGCCCGAGCCGCCCGAGCCGCCAGATCGGTCGGGCATGAGCGCCGGACTGTACCGGCGAAGCGCTTCGCGCACGGCGGCGGGCGTCGCGTGCGCGTTCGTCGACGAGAGCGAGGTGCGCCAGGCGGGCACGCCGAGCAGTGCGAGATCCACGGATGCCTCGGCCGGCACCTCCTCGAGCGCGGGCCAGGCTCCGGCTCGGGGCCATTCGGGGTCGTGCGAGAGGGTCGGCATGCCTGAACGCTACCGATCGCACCCGACTGCGGACGAGGCATCCGTCGCGCTCGTCGTCTGCGATCCCAGACCTTCGCGCGGATCGTGCAGACCCTCAGTCGCGCAGCAGCGCCAGCAGCTCCCGCTCTCGATCCGCCGAGAGCCCTGCGCCGCGTTCGCGGTCGAGCCCCTGCCCACGCTCCCAGGCGAGGGTCTCGGCCAGCAGCGGCCCGAGCGGCCGCAGACGCAGCCCCTCGCGCTTCGCGGCCGCGTTCGATCGGTCGAGGAACGCGTTCCACTCGGGGTCGGCGATCCAGAGCGGAAGCGAGTCGGGTCCCGACCACTCGGCCACCCCCTGCTCGCCGAGCCAGGCCGTGTCGACGGCCACGAGCTCGCCGTCGTACCCCGCGGCCGCCTTCGAGGCGTCGAGCCACTCCCCGAACGTCGACCGGTCGCCGACCGCGTTCACGGCGCCGGCGAGTCCGCGCTCGGCCGAGTCGAGCGTGAATCGCACGAGGTCCTCGACGTGGATCGCCTGCGCGGGCGCGTCGAGGATGTCGGGCACGAGCACCGGACCGCCGTCGCGTGCCGCCCGCGCCAGGCGCGCGACCCAGTAACCGCTGCGTCCGGACGCGTCGCCCGGCCCCGCGATCAGCCCGGGCCTGATCGCGAGGAACCTCTCGCAGAACGCCTCGCGGTACGTCTGCTCGATCGCCGACTTCGCCTCGCCGTAGGTCTCGGGGGTCGACTCGTCGGCCTCGAGCGGCGGGAGCAGCTCGGCCGTCTCGTCAGCGCCGGGCTCGTCATGCCTCGCGTACACGTTGCCCGACGAGATGAACGTCCAGTGCCGGGCCCGTCCACCGACCTCGGCGGCCGCCGCGCGGGCGTAACCCGGTTGGCGGGTGACATCGATCACGGCATCCCACTCACGCCCTGAGACGCCGTCGAAGGCGCCGGGCTTCGAACGATCGGCGCGCACGAACTCGACTCCGGCCGCGACGTCACCCGCCTCGCCGCGCGCGAGACAGGTCACCCGATGCCCACGGGCCGCCCCCTCCGCCGCGAGCGTGCGTCCGAGCCATTGCGTGCCGCCGAGTACGAGCAGTTCCATCCCGCCATCCCACCACAGAGCGGATGCCGCGCCCCAGCGTGTTCACGCAGCGCGAACCCGTCGCGGGCGAAGCGATCGCGCCGATCCGATCACTTCGTCTGCGTTCACCCCGCAGGCGATGCCCGGCGTGATAGGCAGGACGTATGGGCAGGCTCACCGCGCGGACGCGGGTCACACGAATCACGGTCGGCGGCGGCACGGCCCGCCGCGAAGACGTCCTGGCGGTCGAGGAGCCGCTCGAGATCCGCGTCGGGCGCGCCCCGTTCGCCGTCACGATGCGCACGCCCGGGCACGACGTGGACCTCGTGGTCGGCTTCCTGCTCTCCGAGGGCCTCATCGTGCGCGGAGACCAGGTCGCCTCGGCCATGCACTGCGCCGGCCCCGACGGCGAGAACACCTACAACGTGCTCGACCTGACACTTGCTCAGGGGGTTTCCGCACCGGATGCCTCGCAACGGCGCGAGCTCACCGTGACCAGCTCGTGCGGTGTCTGCGGCAAGTCGAGCATCGAAGCCGTGCACACGCGCACCGCCTACCCGATCGACGACGACCTCGTCGTCGACGCGGAGCGCCTGGTCGCCTTCCCCGACCGCCTCCGCGCCGGCCAGGAGATCTTCGAGAAGACCGGCGGCCTGCACGCCGCCGCACTCTTCGACGGCCGCAGCGGCGAGATGCTCGTGCTGCGTGAAGACGTCGGCCGGCACAATGCGGTCGACAAGGTCATCGGCTGGGCCGCGCGCGAGGGCATGCTCCCGCTTCGCGGCCTGGTCCTGCAGGTCTCGGGCCGGGTGAGCTTCGAGCTCACGCAGAAGGCGTCGATGGCCGGCATCCCCGTGCTCGCGGCGGTCTCCGCGCCGTCGTCCCTCGCCGTCGATCACGCGCGCGACGCCGGCATCACCTTGGTCGGCTTCCTCCGTGGCCCGTCGATGGTCGTCTACTCGGGCGCCGAACGCATCGGCGAGCCGGCGACGGCGGGCCGGTCATGACGCCCGGCGACGGCACGGGTTCCGAGACGCCATCCGCCGAGCCGTACCCCGACCTCGAGGTCGGCCGGCCGAAGGAATGGGCCGTCGGCGTGCCCGGCATCCTGCACTCGATGGAACCGGCCCTCGCGAAGATGGGCGTCTCGCGCACCACTCGGCTGGCCCTGGCCATCAACCAGCGCGACGGCTTCGACTGCATGAGCTGCGCGTGGCCCGACCCCGGTCACCGCAACGTGCTCGAGTTCTGCGAGAACGGCATGAAGGCGACCACATGGGAGGCGACGCCGATCACCGTTCCCCGCTCGTTCTGGGCCGAGAACCCGCTCACGTCACTGCTCGACCGCAGCGAGTACTGGCTCGGGCAACAGGGCCGCCTGACCGAACCGGTCCACAAGCCGGCGGGTTCCGACCACTACGAGCCGATCACGTGGGATGCCGCGTTCGAGCTCATCGCGAAGCGGCTCAACGCCCTCGACTCGCCCGATCGGGCTGCGTTCTACACGAGCGGGCGCGCGTCCAACGAGGCGGCGTTCCTCTACCAGCTCTTCGTGCGCGCCTTCGGCACCAACAACCTCCCCGACTGCTCGAACATGTGCCACGAATCGACCGGCACGGCGCTCACCGCGACGATCGGCATCGGCAAGTCGACGATCGCCTACGACGACTTCGGCAAGGCGGACCTGGTCATCGTCATGGGCCAGAACCCCGGCACGAATCATCCGCGCATGCTCTCCGCACTCGAGGAGACCAAGCGCAGCGGCGGCCGCGTGGTCTCGGTCAACGTGCTCCCCGAGGCCGGGCTCGTGCGCTACAAGAACCCGCAGCGCGTGCGCGGCATCATCGGCAAGGGCACCCTCATCGCCGACCGCTTCCTGCAGATCCGCTCGGGCGGCGACATGGCACTGCTGCAGGCCGTCTCCAAGCGGGTACTCGACGCCGAGGCCGCCGCACCCGGCACCGTGCTCGACCACGCCTTCCTCGAGGCGCACACGAACGGGCTCGACGATCTCCGCGCGCACCTGACCCGGCTCGACGAGGCTGCAGTGCTCGCGGCGACGGGCCTCGCCGTCGACGAGATCGACGCCCTCGCCGACGAGTACCTCTCGGCCGATCGGGTCATCATCACGTGGGCCATGGGCCTCACCCAGCAGAAGAAGGCCGTCTCGACGATCAAGGAGATCGTCAACCTGCTGCTGCTCCGCGGAAACATCGGCAAGCCCGGCGCCGGCGCCTCCCCCATCCGCGGGCACTCGAACGTGCAGGGCGACCGCACCATGGGCATCTGGGAACGCATGCCCGAGCGGTTCCTGGCCGCACTGGAACGCGAGTTCGCGTTCCCGGTGCCGCGCAAGCACGGCGCCGACGCGGTCCAGACGGTGCACGGCCTCCGCGACGGCGAGATCGACGTCTTCGTCGCCCTCGGCGGCAACTTCGTCGGCGCGATCTCCGACACGGCCGTCGCCGAGGCCGCGATGCGCGGCGCGAAGCTGACCGTACAGGTGTCGACCAAGCTCAACCGCTCGCATGTGGTCACGGGCGAGGAGGCGATCATCCTCCCGACCCTCGGCCGCACCGAGATCGACCTCCAGGGCGGCGTCCCGCAGTTCGTCTCGGTCGAAGACAGCGTGTGCGCGGTGCATGCGAGCCATGGCGCGATCCCGCCCGTCGCGGCCGGCCTGCTCTCCGAGGTCGCGATCGTCTGCCGACTCGCCGCTGCGACGGTCGGCACCCGAGCGGATGTCCCGTGGCGGGCGTTCGAGGGCGACTACGACCTCATCCGCGATCGCATCTCGCACGTCGTGCCCGGGTTCGAGTCCTTCAACACCGACGTGCGCCGCAAGGGCGGATTCATCCTGCCGAACGGACCGCGCGACGAGCGACGCTTCGACACGGAGAGCGGAAGGGCGGAGCTCACCGTGAACGCGCTCGAGCACCTCGACCGCCCAGCCGGGCGGCTCATCCTGCAGACGCTGCGCTCGCACGATCAGTTCAACACGACGATCTACAGCCTCGACGACCGGTACCGCGGCATCAAGAAGGGTCGCGATGTCGTGTTCGTGCACCCCGACGACCTCACCGAGCTCGGCCTCGGCGACGGCGATCGCGTCGACGTCGTCAGCGAGTGGCCCGGTCGAGTGGAGCGCGTGCTGCCGAATCAGCGCATCGTCGCCTATCCGACGGCTCGTGGCTGCGCGGCCGCCTACTACCCCGAGGCCAACGTGCTCGTGCCGCTGGAGAGCGCGGCCGAGGAGTCGAACACCCCGGTCTCGAAGGCCGTGATCGTCCGCCTGGTGCCTCGCGCCTGAGATGACGCCGAACGCCGAAAGGCCGCCCGAGGGCGGCCTTCCACGGGTCATCTGCGCGACGCAGCGCGCGGTCGCCTGACGCGTTAAATGCAGGAAGGCCACCCCGTTGGGGTGGCCTTCCTGGTAATGGTTGTCCGGCGGTGTCCTACTCTCCCACAGGGTCCCCCCTGCAGTACCATCGGCGCTGTCAGTCTTAGCTTCCGGGTTCGGAATGTGTCCGGGCGTTTCCCTGACGCTATGGCCGCCGAAACTCTTGCCACATCCTGCACCAACCCGTGTTGTGGGGTGGTGGGTGTGTAGTTTCGTGAACCCCCGCGCACCTGCCGGGTGACCTGTATCGGTGCCGGCGTGTGTTCGGGTGTTGTTCTGTATTGAATTTAGAACATGTGTTTCCGTCTGTTGGGAACCACAGAGTGGACGCGAGTCATCAGGCCACACACACGCCTTTTACGTGAATGCACTTTCGTGTGTGTGTAGTGAGTTTTCAAGTTATCGGCTTATTAGTACCGGTCAGCTCCGACAGTCGTTAGTCCTGTCTTCCACATCCGGCCTATCAACCCAGTCGTCTGGCTGGGAGCCTCTCCCCCAATGGGGATGGAAATCTCATCTCGAGGCCGGCTTCCCGCTTAGATGCTTTCAGCGGTTATCCATCCCGAACGTAGCTAACCAGCGGTGCTCCTGGCGGAACAACTGGCACACCAGAGGTTCGTCCAACCCGGTCCTCTCGTACTAGGGTCAGATCCTCTCAAATTTCCTGCGCGCGCAGAGGATAGGGACCGAACTGTCTCACGACGTTCTAAACCCAGCTCGCGTACCGCTTTAATGGGCGAACAGCCCAACCCTTGGGACCTACTCCAGCCCCAGGATGCGACGAGCCGACATCGAGGTGCCAAACCATGCCGTCGATATGGACTCTTGGGCAAGATCAGCCTGTTATCCCCGAGGTACCTTTTATCCGTTGAGCGACAGCGCTTCCACAAGCCACTGCCGGATCACTAGTCCCGACTTTCGTCCCTGCTCGACCTGTCAGTCTCACAGTCAAGCTCCCTTGTGCACTTACACTCGCCACCTGATTGCCAACCAGGTTGAGGGAACCTTTGGGCGCCTCCGTTACTTTTTGGGAGGCAACCGCCCCAGTTAAACTACCCACCAGGCACTGTCCCTGAACCGGATCACGGTTCGAAGTTAGATATCCAGAGTGACCAGAGTGGTATTTCAACAATGACTCCACCGACACTAGCGTGCCAGCTTCACAGTCTCCCACCTATCCTACACAAGCCACACCGAACACCAATACCAAGCTGTAGTAAAGGTCACGGGGTCTTTCCGTCCTTCTGCGCGTAACGAGCATCTTTACTCGTACTGCAATTTCGCCGAGTTCGCGGTTGAGACAGCTGGGAAGTCGTTACGCCATTCGTGCAGGTCGGAACTTACCCGACAAGGAATTTCGCTACCTTAGGATGGTTATAGTTACCACCGCCGTTTACTGGGGCTTAAATTCTCAGCTTCGCCTTGCGGCTAACCGGTCCTCTTAACCTTCCAGCACCGGGCAGGCGTCAGTCCGTATACATCGTCTTGCGACTTAGCACGGACCTGTGTTTTTAGTAAACAGTCGCTTCCCACTGGTCTCTGCGGCCCTGCAGCGCTTCCCCAAGCAAGTTGGTTCACGCCTTAGGCCCCCCTTCTCCCGAAGTTACGGGGGCATTTTGCCGAGTTCCTTAACCACGATTCTCTCGATCTCCTGAGTATTCTCTACCTGACCACCTGAGTCGGTTTGGGGTACGGGCGGCTAGAACCTCGCGTCGATGCTTTTCTCGGCAGCATAGGATCACCCACTTTTTATCCGCATCGTGTCTCAGCCATCATGAGCGACGGATTTGCCTATCGCTCGGCCTACGCACTTGCCCCGGGTCAACCATCGCCCGGGTTGGGCTACCTTCCTGCGTCACACCTGTTAATACGCTCACTCCACCAGATGGGGTCGCATGCCGCCTCACGATCGTCCCCGAAGGGATCCACGCGTCTTGGGATGCTTAGCACTCCTGATTTCATGTGGGCGGTTCTTCGCCGGTACGGGAATATCAACCCGTTGTCCATCGACTACGCCTGTCGGCCTCGCCTTAGGTCCCGACTTACCCAGGGCAGATTAGCTTGACCCTGGAACCCTTGGTCTTCCGGAGGACGGGTTTCTCACCCGTCTTTCGCTACTCATGCCTGCATTCTCACTCGTGTGGCCTCCACGGCTGGTTTACACCGCCGCTTCACTGCCCACACGACGCTCTCCTACCCATCAACACGGCTGGACCACGAAGGCCTACCATCAATGTCAATGCCACAACTTCGGTGGCGTGCTTGAGCCCCGTTACATTGTCGGCGCGGAATCACTTGACCAGTGAGCTATTACGCACTCTTTCAAGGGTGGCTGCTTCTAAGCCAACCTCCTGGTTGTCTGTGCAACTCCACATCCTTTCCCACTTAGCACGCGCTTAGGGACCTTAGTTGGTGGTCTGGGTTGTTTCCCTCTCGACGATGAAGCTTATCCCCCACCGTCTCACTGCTGCGCTCTCACTTACCGGCATTCGGAGTTTGGCTGACGTCAGTAACCTGTTGAGGCCCATCGGCCATCCAGTAGCTCTACCTCCGGCAAGAAACACGCAACGCTGCACCTAAATGCATTTCGGAGAGAACCAGCTATCACGAAGTTTGATTGGCCTTTCACCCCTATCCACAGCTCATCCCCTCCATTTTCAACTGAAGTGGGTTCGGTCCTCCACGACGTCTTACCGTCGCTTCAACCTGGCCATGGATAGATCACTTCGCTTCGGGTCTAGGACATGCGACTGAATCGCCCTATTCAGACTCGCTTTCGCTACGGCTGCCCCACACGGGTTAACCTCGCCACATATCACTAACTCGCAGGCTCATTCTTCAAAAGGCACGCTGTCACACCAACAAGGGTGCTCCAACGGTTTGTAAGCAAACGGTTTCAGGTACTATTTCACTCCCCTCCCGGGGTACTTTTCACCTTTCCCTCACGGTACTTGTCCGCTATCGGTCATCTGGGAGTATTTAGGCTTATCAGGTGGTCCTGACAGATTCACGCGGGATTTCTCGGGCCCCGCGCTACTTGGGATACCTCTCCGGCCGGCCAGGCATTTCGACTACGGGACTCACACCCACTCCGGTCCGCCTTTCAATGCGGTTCGTCTATACCTGACGCGTCACCGTGACTGATCGGCAGATCAGCCCGAAAGGTCCCACAACCCCGACCATGCAACCCCTGCCGGGTATCACACATGACCGGTTTAGCCTCTTCCGCGTTCGCTCGCCACTACTTACGGAATCACGGTTGTTTTCTCTTCCTGTGGGTACTGAGATGTTTCACTTCCCCACGTTCCCTCTACCCGCCCTATATATTCAGGCGGGAGTCACCAGGTCACCCAAAGGGCCTGGCGGGGTTTCCCCATTCGGAAATCCTCGGATCACAGCTCGTTTATCAGCTCCCCGAGGCTTATCGCAGATTACGACGTCCTTCTTCGGCTCCAGATGCCAAGGCATCCACCGTTTGCTCTTAGAAACTTGAAATCACATGAGTTCGATCGAATTCGTATCCGACACCGAAGTGCCGGAGAAATTGACCAGTGAATACGCCGAACAACACACCCGAAGGCATGCTCTCCAACGCTTCACCTTTTGTGAAACAGAACCGAAGTCCTGCTTCTAAGATGCTCGCGTCCACTATGTAGTTCTCAACAGACGGCCAGAACCCCCACACCCACCAGCACACAGCTGATCTCGGCGAAGGTCTGAAGAAACCATCACCCCCAACACTTCCGAAGAAGCACCAGGATTCGTCCGGTCCCTCAGGACCCAACAGCGTGCATGCACCCGCCCGGCCGGCACCAAACCATTCCAACCCCACAAAAGCGAGGCGTACTAGATCCGAAACCATTCAAACGAGCACCTATGTCAATGTTCCACCCATGAGCAACCAGCAAGCCACAAAGGACCTGATCTGGTCTGCACTGCAGAAACCCGAAAGCCTCTGAGTTGCTCCTTAGAAAGGAGGTGATCCAGCCGCACCTTCCGGTACGGCTACCTTGTTACGACTTAGTCCTAATCACCGATCCCACCTTCGACGGCTCCCTCCACAAGGGTTAGGCCACCGGCTTCGGGTGTTACCGACTTTCATGACTTGACGGGCGGTGTGTACAAGGCCCGGGAACGTATTCACCGCAGCGTTGCTGATCTGCGATTACTAGCGACTCCGACTTCATGAGGTCGAGTTGCAGACCTCAATCCGAACTGAGACCGGCTTTTTGGGATTCGCTCCGCCTTACGACATCGCAGCCCTTTGTACCGGCCATTGTAGCATGCGTGAAGCCCAAGACATAAGGGGCATGATGATTTGACGTCATCCCCACCTTCCTCCGAGTTGACCCCGGCAGTCTCACATGAGTTCCCACCATTACGTGCTGGCAACATGCGACGAGGGTTGCGCTCGTTGCGGGACTTAACCCAACATCTCACGACACGAGCTGACGACAACCATGCACCACCTGTAACCGAGTGTCCAAAGAGTTCCACATTTCTGCGGCGTTCTCGGTCATGTCAAGCCTTGGTAAGGTTCTTCGCGTTGCATCGAATTAATCCGCATGCTCCGCCGCTTGTGCGGGCCCCCGTCAATTCCTTTGAGTTTTAGCCTTGCGGCCGTACTCCCCAGGCGGGGCGCTTAATGCGTTAGCTACGACACGGAAACCGTGGAAAGGTCCCCACATCTAGCGCCCAACGTTTACGGCGTGGACTACCAGGGTATCTAATCCTGTTCGCTCCCCACGCTTTCGCTCCTCAGCGTCAGTTACGGCCCAGAGAACTGCCTTCGCCATCGGTGTTCCTCCTGATATCTGCGCATTCCACCGCTACACCAGGAATTCCATTCTCCCCTACCGCACTCTAGTCTGCCCGTACCCACTGCAGGCTGGAGGTTGAGCCTCCAGATTTCACAGCAGACGCGACAAACCGCCTACGAGCTCTTTACGCCCAATAATTCCGGACAACGCTCGGACCCTACGTATTACCGCGGCTGCTGGCACGTAGTTAGCCGGTCCTTTTTCTGCAGGTACCGTCAAGCCGAAGCCCTTCTTCCCTACTAAAAGCGGTTTACAACCCGAAGGCCGTCATCCCGCACGCGGCGTTGCTGCATCAGGCTTGCGCCCATTGTGCAATATTCCCCACTGCTGCCTCCCGTAGGAGTCTGGGCCGTGTCTCAGTCCCAGTGTGGCCGGTCACCCTCTCAGGCCGGCTACCCGTCGACGCCTTGGTGAGCCATTACCTCACCAACAAGCTGATAGGCCGCGAGTCCATCCCAGACCGAAAAACTTTCCACCCCAAACCATGCGGTTCGAGGTCCTATCCGGTATTAGACGTCGTTTCCAACGCTTATCCCAGAGTCCAGGGCAGGTTACTCACGTGTTACTCACCCGTTCGCCACTAATCCCCCAGAGCAAGCTCCAAGTTCATCGTTCGACTTGCATGTGTTAAGCACGCCGCCAGCGTTCGTCCTGAGCCAGGATCAAACTCTCCAAAAAAAATGGTTCCCAACACCCCAAAGGGCATCGAGGAGTTTGTTCACTGACAGAGAAACAACTGACTTCTAAAAATCAAATTATCCATCAATCAAAGGAATCCATACCCACCCCAAAAAAGGGACAGGCTGGGGTTCAATAAATTGGCATTGAACATAGTGCACGCTGTTGAGTTCTCAAGAAACGGACGCACCCGACACAGACAACCCGCCAACCGCGGGCCCGACCTTCAGGGCAACCTGTCAACCATACCACCACAACCACCCAAACAAAACCAACCGGCCCTGCAAGAACAGCACCCCGAAAACCCAACCCAAAAGGCCAGACAAACAAGGAAGGTGAGAAGTTCAATCCTAGACTTGAAATCACCGAGTCGCAAACGCGCCTACGAGGTTATTTGGCTAGAATCTTCACCCAGCAACCAGACCGAAGCTTTCCGCTTCTCCCTGACCGCCGCGGCGACATGTATGAATCTACAAGCCCCCACCCCACCCACACAAATCCAACCCACATCCCGGGCGTGTCGCACCAACCCCACCACCACAAAACCCAGACCACCCGCAATTTCCATGCCAACGGACATGCACACGCACAGCGACCCGCACGAGACATCCGCCTGACGAGCTCGAAGGCCCGCGGCGCGGTCCGCCCAGGGCGAACGACAATCGACGCCGTCAGCTTCTGAGTGAGCGCTCATTCAGTTACACTTCCTCGCATGACCGAGAAACCACGCCGGGCCAAGGCCCTGAGCCGCGAGGAGCGCAGGGCCACGATCATGGACGCCGCCATCCCGCTGCTCGTGCAGTACGGGCGGGATGTGACGAGCAAGCAGCTCGCGAAGGCCGCCGGCGTCGCCGAGGGCACGCTCTACTCCGTGTTCGACGACAAGGACGAGATCATCCACGCCGCGATCCATCGCCACGTCGAGTCGACCTCGATGGTCGACGCCGTCAGGGCGATCTCCGATCGGGCGCCGCTCGAGGAGGTGATCCGCGAGATCGTGGAACTCACGCGGCATCGCACCGAGCAGATCTTCGCCCTCGTGGCGATCCTCGGATTCCACGACCGCGCACCAGAGAACGCCAAACGCCGACCGCCCGACAACGAGCCGGTCATCCAGGCCATCACCGACGTGCTGCTGCCCCATCGCGAGCAGCTCACCGTGACGCCGCGCCGCGCCGCGCAGTTCATCCGCTACGCGACGTTCTCGATGACGCATCCGCTCATCACCGGCGGCGACATCGTGCCGGCCGAGGAGATCAGCGCGCTCCTGCTCCACGGCTTCGCCGCCGACGCGCCCGCCGAGCCGGCGTCCCCGTTCCCCGCACCCGCAGTACCGACATCCGCCCTCTCGTAGAAAGCCGCATTCACATGCTCCTGTCCCTGTTGAAGCGCTACGTGAAGCCGTACTGGTGGCTGATCACGGGCGTGATCGTCTTCCAGCTGGCGCAGTCGATGGCATCGCTCTACCTGCCGACGCTGAACGCCGACATCATCGACAACGGCGTCGCCACCGGCGACACCGCCTACATCCTCGAGACCGGCGGGTGGATGCTGCTCATCACGCTCGCCCAGGTCGCGTGTTCGATCACCGCGGTCTACTTCGGGGCCAGGGTCGCGATGGCCGTCGGCCGCGACCTGCGCCGCGGCGTGTTCCGCAAGGTCGGCGCGTTCTCGGAGCGCGAGGTGTCCAAGTTCGGCGCCCCGTCGCTCATCACCCGCACGACGAACGACGTGCAGCAGGTGCAGATGCTCGTGCTGATGACCTCGACGATGCTCGTCTCGGCGCCGATCCTCGCGATCGGCGGCGTCATCATGGCGATGCGGCAGGACATCGAGCTCTCCTGGCTCATCGCGATCAGCGTGCCCGTGCTGCTCATCGCGGTCGGCCTGATCGTGACCCGCATGGTGCCGCTGTTCCGCGTGATGCAGAAGAAGATCGATCGCGTGAACCTCGTGCTGCGCGAGCAGCTCACCGGCATCCGCGTCATCCGCGCGTTCGTGCGCGAGCCGGTCGAGCGAGAGCGGTTCGCGGTCGCCAACGCCGAGATCACGGATGTCGCGACGCGGGCGGGCCGGCTCATGGCGCTCATGTTCCCGGTCGTCATGGCCGTGCTCAACGTCTCGAGCGTCGCGGTGCTGTGGTTCGGGGCGTTCCGCATCGAGGACGGCAGCATGCAGGTCGGCACGCTCATGGCGTTCCTGCAGTACCTGATGCAGATCCTCATGGCGGTCATGATGGCGACCTTCATGGCCGTCATGATCCCGCGTGCCTCGGTGAGCGCCGACCGCATCGGCGAGGTGCTCGAGACGGAATCGAGCGTCGTCCCGCCGCTCCAGCCGGTCTCCGAGGTGCCGCTGCACGGCGCGATCGAGTTCGACGACGTGAGCTTCGCGTACCCCGGCGCCGAGTCGCCCGTGCTGCGCAACCTCACGTTCCTCACCGAGCCCGGAACGACGACCGCGGTCATCGGCAGCACGGGCGCCGGCAAGACCACGCTCGTGAACCTGCTGCCGCGCCTGTTCGACGCCACCGACGGGAGCGTGCGCATCGACGGCATCGACGTGCGCGACCTCGAGCCCGATGCCCTCTGGGAGCGCATCGGCCTCGTGCCGCAGAAGCCCTACCTGTTCTCGGGCACGGTCGCCTCGAACCTGCGCTACGGCAAGCCCGACGCCACCGACGACGAACTCTGGCATGCGCTCGAGGTCGCCCAGGCACGGGCGTTCGTCGCCGCGATGCCGGGCGGACTCGAGGCCTCGATCGCCCAGGGCGGCACGAACGTCTCGGGCGGTCAACGACAGCGACTCGCGATCGCGAGGGCGCTCGTGAAGCGACCGGAGATCTACGTGTTCGACGACTCGTTCTCGGCACTCGACGTCGCGACCGACGGCCGCCTGCGCCGCGCGCTCCGCGCCGACATCGGCGACGCGTCGATGTTCGTCGTCGCGCAGCGCGTGTCGAGCATCGTCGACGCCGACCAGATCCTCGTGCTCGAGCACGGCGAGATCATCGCCCGCGGAACCCACGAGGAGCTCCTCGTGAGTTCGCCCACCTACGAGGAGATCGTCTCCAGCCAGCTCAGCGCCGAGGAGGCCGCAGCATGACCACCGAAGAGCGCAACGACGCCCAGCCCGACACGGGCTCGATCAGCGCGGCCACCCAGACCGAGATCGCCTCGGAGGCCGAGACGGCGCCGACCCCGGCCGTGCAGCCGCGCCGCGGCGGCGGCCCGTTCGGCGGCGGCGCCCAGGCGCCCGTGCAGAAGGCGATGAACTTCTGGCCTTCGGCCAAGCGCCTCATCGGCCGCCTCAAGCCCGAGGCCTGGCCCGTCATCACGGTGACCGTGCTCGCGATCATCGGCGTGGTGTTCAGCGTGCTCGGCCCGAAGCTGCTCGGCGAGGGCACGAACATCATCTTCGAGGGCGTGGTCTCGTCGGCGCTCGGCCAGCAGCTGCCCGAGGGCACGACCCAGGCCGAGGCCGTCGAGATGCTCCGCGCCGCCGGGCAGGACGACATCGCCAACATGGTCTCGGCGATGAACGACTTCAGCGTCGGCTCCGGCATCGACTTCCAGGCGCTCGGCATGGTGCTGATCGGCGTGCTCGCCCTCTACCTGCTCGCCTCGCTGTTCATGTGGCTGCAGGGCTGGGTGCTGAACGGGGCGATCCAGCGCACCGTCTACCGCCTGCGCGAGGACGTCGAGGAGAAGGTCAACCGCCTGCCCCTCAAGTACTTCGACGGCATGCAGCGCGGCGAGGTGCTCTCGCGGGTCACCAACGACATGGACAACGTCTCGCAGAGCCTGCAGCAGACGATGAGCCAGATGCTCACCTCGCTGCTCACGGTCATCGGCGTGCTCGTGATGATGTTCACCATCTCTCCCCTGCTGGCGCTCGTCGCGCTCGTGACGATCCCGCTCTCGGCGATCATCACGGTCGTGATCGCCAAGCGCTCCCAGAAGATGTTCGCCGCCCAGTGGAAGCACACCGGCGCGCTCAACGCCCGCATCGAGGAGACCTTCACCGGCCACGCGCTCGTCAAGGTCTTCGGCCGGCAGAAGGAGGTCGACGAGGCGTTCGACGCGAAGAACGACGAGCTCTACACCGCGAGCTTCGGCGCCCAGTTCGTGTCGGGCATCATCATGCCCGCCATGATGTTCGTCGGGAACCTCGTCTACGTGGCGATCGCCGTCGTCGGCGGCCTCATGGTGGCCGGCGGCACGATGCGGCTCGGCGACGTGCAGGCGTTCATCCAGTACTCGCGCCAGTTCACGCAGCCGCTCAGCCAGCTCGGCTCGATGGCGAACCTGCTGCAGTCCGGCGTCGCGAGCGCCGAGCGCATCTTCGAGCTGCTCGACGCCGACGAGCAGGACGCCGACCCCGAGACGCCCGCCTCACCGGCATCCGTCGTCGAGGGCGGCGAGGCCGGAGCACGACTCGCGTTCGAGGACGTCTCGTTCAGCTACTCGCCCGACAAGCCGCTCATCGAGCACATGGACCTCGTGGCCGAGCCGGGTTCGACGGTCGCGATCGTCGGCCCGACCGGCGCGGGCAAGACGACCCTCGTGAACCTCGTCATGCGCTTCTACGACGTCGACTCGGGGCGCATCACGTTCAACGGGGTCGACATCAACGACATGACCCGCGACGACCTGCGCTCACGTACGGGCATGGTGCTGCAGGACACCTGGCTGTTCGGCGGCACGATCCGCGAGAACATCGCCTACGGCCGACCGGATGCCACGGAGGAGGAGATCCTCGCCGCGGCGGTCGCCGCCTACGTCGACCGCTTCGTGCACGCGCTGCCCGACGGGTACGACACCGTGCTCGACGACGAGGCCGGCAACCTCTCGGCCGGCGAGAAGCAGCTCATCACGATCGCGCGGGCGTTCCTCGCGCGGCCGAGCGTGCTGATCCTCGACGAGGCGACGAGCTCGGTCGACACCCGCACCGAGGTGCTCGTGCAGAAGGCGATGGCCGCCCTGCGCGCCGACCGCACGAGCTTCGTCATCGCGCACCGGCTCTCGACGATCCGCGACGCCGACGTGATCCTGGTCATGGAGAACGGCTCGATCGTCGAGCAGGGTTCGCACACCGAGCTGCTCCAGGCCAAGGGCGCGTACTACCGCCTGTACAACGCGCAGTTCGAGGCGCCGGTCGACGAGCAGGTCTGACCCGGCTCTCCCGGAGCAGACGACGAGGGGCTGTGCGCGAGCGATCGCGCACAGCCCCTGCTTCGTGTCGGATGCCGCGGGGTCAGGCCTTCGCCGGCGAGCCGCCGGCGTCGGGGTCGGTGTCGGGCTCGCCCTCGCTCGCGCCGATCGGCTCGGTCACGGGGGCGGATGCCTCGGCCACGTCGGCATCGGCCGCCGAACCGCCGTTCGCCCGGTCCGCCCGCTTGGCCGCCCGACGCTCGCGCGCCCCCTCGACGAGGTTGTAGAGCACGGGCAGCACCACGAGGGTGAGCACCGTCGAGGAGAGCAGGCCGCCGATCACGACGATCGCGAGCGGCTGCGAGATGAAGCCGCCGTGACCGGTGATGCCGAGCGCCATGGGCACGAGCGCGAAGATCGTCGCGAGCGCGGTCATGAGGATCGGGCGCAGACGCCTCGAGGCGCCGTGCACGAGGGCGTCGCGCACGTTCATGCCGCGATCCCGGTACTGGTTCACGAGGTCGACGAGCACGATCGCGTTCGTGACCACGATGCCGACGAGCATGAGCACGCCGATGAGCGACGGCACGCCGAGCGGGACGCCGGTGATCACCTGCAGCGCGATCGCGCCGGTGGCCGCGAACGGCACCGAGACGAGCAGCAGGAGCGGCTGCAGGAGCGAGCGGAACGTCGCCACCATGACGATGTAGACGATGAGGATCGCGGCCAGCAGCGCGAGGCCGAGCTGCGAGAACGACTCGGCCTGGTCGGCCGAGACGCCGCCGATCTCGGCCGAGGTGCCGGCCGGCAGGTCGACCTCGGCGAGCGCGATCGACACGTCGGCGTTGGCGGCCGTGAGGTCGTCGCTCGCGGGCGTCGCGGTCACGGTCGCGCTGCGGAGGCCCTGCACCGTCGTGATCGAGGTGGGTCCGTCGACGGTCTCGACGGTCGCCAGCGTGTCGAGGCGCACGAGGCCGGCCGCGGTCGGCACTTCGAGCGCCTGCAGCTCCTCGATGGTCGTCGGCGGGTTCTCGTCGGCGATGTAGATCGTGAGCGTCTGCTCGTCGATGACGATGGAGCCCTTGGTCTGCGGCGACATCTTGCCCGACACGAAGCCGCCGAGCGCGACCTCGGAGTACCCGGCCTCGGCGGCGGCGTCGCGATCGACCTCGACCGCGATGTACTCGCGCGACTCGGCCAGGTTCGAGCTCACCTGGGTGAGCGAGTCGAAGCCCTCGAACTCGTCGATGACGGCATCGGTCGCCTTCTGCAGGTCGTCGGCGTTGGACGCGGTGATGTTCACCGCGATGTCGCTCGAGGCGCCGAACCCGCTCGACGCGGTGAGCGTGACCTCGCCGACGTCGGTCAGTCCGTCGAGCTCTTCACGGACCTCGGCCTGCAGGGCCTCTTGGTCGGCGTCTTCGTCGGTCGTGATCGAGTACGTGACGGTGGCGCCGCCGGTGCCGAAGAGCGATGCGAGGCTGCCGCCGCCCGAGCCGATCGAGGTCTGCACGGTCTCGACGCCTTCGGTTCCGCGGATCGCGTCTTCGACGGGCACGGATGCCTCGTCCATGGCGTCGAGGCTCGAGCCGACTGGCAGCTCCTGCGTGACCTGGAACGTGTTCTGCCCGGAGGATCCGAGGAAGTTCGTCTTCATGAGCGGGGTCATCGCCACGGTGCCACCGAGCACGAGCAGGGCGACGATGATCGTCACGACGCTGTGCTTGAGGGTCCACGCGATGATCGGCAGGTAGCCGCGCTGCAGGCGAGACGGGTGCTCGAGCTCGTCGGGAGCGCCGGCGCCGGCCTCGTCGACGAACGCGGCGGCCGCGGCATCCGACCCGGGCTCTGCGGCGCCGGAGTGCGCATGCACCTTGGCGGGCTTCAGGAACCAGTACGCCAGCACCGGCACGATCGTCAGTGACACGAGCAGCGATGCGAGCAGCGCGATCGTGACCGTCAGCGAGAAGGGCCGGAAGAGCTCGCCCGTGACGCCCTCGACGAGCGCGATCGGCAGGAACACCGCGACGGTGGTGATGGTCGACGCGGTGATCGCGCCGGCGACCTCGCGCACCGCGCGCACGATCGTCGAGGCCTTGTCGACACCCTCGACGAGGTGCCGCTTGATGTTCTCGATGACGACGATGGAGTCGTCGACCACGCGCCCGATGGCGATCGTGAGCGCGCCGAGCGTCAGGATGTTGAGGGTGTACCCAGTGGCCTGCAGGCCGATGAAGGTGATGAGCACCGAGGTCGGGATCGAGATCGCCGTGACGAGGGTCGCCCGCACCGACATCAGGAACAGCAGGATCACGATGACCGCGAACGCGAGGCCGAGCAGGCCCTCGGTCGCGAGCGACTCGATCGACTGCTGGATGTAGGGGGCCTGGTCGAAGACGACGGTGAACTCGGCGCCCGGGTTCGTGGAGTCGAGCGAGGCCTGCAGGTCGGGCAGCAGCGCGGTGACGGCGTTGGAGACCTCGACCGTGTTGGCCGCCGGGAGCTTCGTGACCTGGATCGTGAGCGCGGGCTCGCCGTTCACGCGGGAGATGCTCGTGACGGGGTTCTCGGTGACCTCGACGGATGCCACGTCGCCGACCGTGATCGCGACGGGCACGCCGACCGTGGTCGGCGCCGCCCCGGGGACCGTGACGCCGTCGGGGAGGCCGTCGGTCGAGGCATCCGGGGCAGCCTGCTGCTCGGTCGCCCCGAGCACCGGAAGCGCGGCGAGCTCGTCGACGCTCTCGATGCGCGTGCCCGTCTGCACGGCGTAGGTCTTGTCGTCTTCGGTGATGGAACCGGCGGGGATGAGCACCCCGTTCTGCGCGAGCGAATCGCCGATGGCCTGCGAGGTGAGGCCGTAGCCTGCGAGCTTCTCGGCGTCTGGCGTGATGGTCACGCGCTGGCCGGTGTCGCCGACGAGGGTCGCGTCGCGCACCCCGTCGACGTCCTTGATCTCGCCGAGCGTCGTGCGCGTGATCTCATCGGAGAGGGTGGCGGGGTCGTCGGCCCCGGTCACGGCGATCTGCAGCACCGGGAAGTCATCGAGGCTGAGCGCGAAGACCTGCGGGTCGACGTCGTCGGGCAGCTGGCTCGAGATGCGGTTGACCGACGAGAGCAGCTTCTGCTCGGCGTAGGCGAGGTCGGTGCCGTAGGTGAAGCTCGCCGTCACGCGCGAGACGCCCGTCGAGCTCGTGGTCGACGTGTCCTCGAGCCCGGTGATGCCCTGGATCGCGGTCTCGATGGGCGTCGACACGTCGGTGTTCACGACGTCGGGCGATGCGCCGGGGTACGAGGTGACGATCATGAGCTGCGGGAACGAGATCGAGGGCGCGAGTTCCTGCTTGAGCGAGGTCAGCGCGATTCCGCCGAAGATCGCCACGACGACGGTGACGAGCGCGATCAGCGCACGGTTCTTCATGCTGAGTGCAGCGAGCAGTGACATGCGGTCAATCCTCGCAGGCGAGACGGTGCGTTTCGGTTACGGAAGCCTGTGAACCCGGCATCCCGAGCCGCGCGCCCTCAGACGACCGATGCGAGCAGTTCGGGCTCGGGCTCGCCGAGCGGCGCCCCGGCGAGCGAACGCCAGGCCCGCGCGAGTGCCCGCACCGCGGCATCCGTCGCCTCGGGCGTCTGGCAGATCGGCAACCGCAGGAAGCGCTCGAAGGCGCCATCGATGCCGAAGCGCGGGCCGGCCGTGATGATGAGCCCCTCGCGGCGCGCGGCGAGGGCGAGCTGCGAGCTGACCGGGGCGCCGAGCCCGACCCAGGTCACGATGCCGCCGTCGACATGCGGCACCTGCCATTCGGGCAGCAGCTCGGCGACGCGTCGCTCGAGCAGGTCTCGACCGGCGCGGAGCTGCCCTCGGCGCAGCGCGAGCACGTCGTCGAAGCGCTCGAGCGCCCTGGCCACGAGCAACTGCTCGAGGATCGGCGTGCCGAGGTCGCCCGGTGAGCGCACGGCGAGCAGGCGCCGGATGAGCGGTCGATCGGCCCGGATCCAGCCGACCCGCAGGCCGCCCCACACCGTCTTGCCGACGCTGCCGATGAGCACGGCCGGGCCATCGGCGGCCATCGGCGGGAACTCGCCCGGGCGGTCGATGGCGAGGTCGGCGATGGTCTCGTCGGCGACGACGACCGTGCCCTGCCTCGCTGCGGCGTCGAGCACCCTCGCCCTCGACTCGCGGCTCATGGTGCGCCCGGTCGGGTTCTGGAAGTCGGGCATGAGGTAGGCGATGACCGGGTTGGCGTGGCGGATCGCCTGCACGAGCCCATCCGCCTCCTCGCGGTCGGCGACGACCCCGGCCTCGCCGGTCGCGTGCGGCACGACCGGCGTTCCCACGAGTCGGGCGCCGGCGCCCCGCAGCGCCTCGTACGCGTGGGGGTAGGTCGGGGCCTCGATGACGGCACGGTCGCCCCGCGCGATGAGCGCCCGCGAGACGAGCGCGATGGCGTGCTGGGCGCCGATGGTCACCATGACCTGGTCGGGCGAGGTCGGCAGGCCGCGTGCGGCGTACCGGTCGGCGATGGCCTCGCGCAGCGCCGGGATGCCGATCGCGTCGTAGCCGGCGTCGCCGAGGTGCGCGGGAAGGTCCTCGGCGGCCTGCCTGGCGAGATCGGGGAGCCACGGCAGCGCCGCGGGCGCCGCCTTGGAGAAGTCGAGGTACTCGGACTCGAGCGGTGCCGGCAGCATCGCGGGGGCCCCGGGCAGCCTGGCCACGCTGCCGGAACCGCGAACGCTGTGCAGGTGGTCGAGCTCGCGCAGCCGCCGATACGCGGCCGCGACGGTCGTGCGGCTCAGTCCGAGCCGGTCGGCGAGGTCGCGCTCGGCCGGGAGCCGCGTCTCGACGGGGATGCGCCCGTCGACGATGAGCAGCCGAACACGATCGGCGAGCGCCTCGTACGCACTGCCGGAGCCTCGCCAATCGCCGAGGAGGAGTTCGAGCGAGCGAGCACTGAGCGAACGGTCGACCATCAGGCCACTTTAGGAGAATTGGATGTATACGGGAAGGCCAATCGTGGAATTGGATTGAGCCATGCTTCCCCGTCTCTCCTCGTTCCGCGATCCGGCGCCGATCCTGACGCGCCGGCTCGTGCAGCTCTACGTCGGCCTGCTCCTCTACGGCATCGGCATCGCGCTCATCGTGCGCGGCGAGCTCGGCGTCGCCCCGTGGGACGTGCTGACGCAGGGCATCGCGAAGCAGACCGGACTGAACTTCGGCCTCGTCACCGTCATCACGAGCGTCTTCGTGCTGCTGCTCTGGATCCCGATCCGCCAGAGGCCGGGCTTCGGCACGATCATGAACGTGCTCCTCGTGGGGCCGGCGGCCGACCTCGGCCTCTGGCTGATCCCCGCGGGGCTCGACCTCTGGGTGCGCATCATCCTGCTGCCCGCCGGCATCCTCGTGCTGGCCGTTGCGACCGGCCTCTACATCGGCGCGCATTTCGGGCCCGGCCCGCGCGACGGGCTCATGACCGGCATCCACGCGCGCACCGGGTGGCGCATCTGGATCGTGCGCACGAGCATCGAGCTCGTCGTGCTCGCGGCCGGCTGGCTGCTCGGCGGCAACGTGGGCATCGGCACCGTCGCGTTCGCGGTGCTCATCGGCCCGCTCTGCGGCTACACGATCCCGATGTTCGCGATCCGGCGGGCACCCGCCCCGACGGATGCCTCCGCCTCCGGCGACCGCGCCCCCGTCGCCACGAACCCCTGAACCCGGCGGGTCGACGCGTCGGGACACCCGTCGACCCGCCGCACCGGCGAGGCCCCGACCGCGGTTGCGATCGGGGCCTCGTGCCGTCTGGGCGCTACAGGTTGCGCTCGGCGTAGACGGTCATCGCGTCGCGCACGAACCGGGCGCCGTCGCCGCCGCCGTAGTTCGCGCCGAAGCGGTCGTCCGCGACGTACATCTCGGCCAGGCCGAGGAAGTACTCCCTGCTCGGGCCCTCGGCACCGCCGCCCGGGGTTCCGGGAATGCCGCGCAGCCACTCGAAGTGGCGTTGCGCGAGCGCCTGCGCCTCGTCGCCGGCCGGATCGACACCGCGTTCGGACGCGGCGATCCAGTCGGCGCTCAGCTGCGACATCCGCCCCTGCCAGGCCCGCTTCTCGTCGGCGCTCATCGAACGCCACCACGCGTCGGACCTCGCATACGCGTCGGTGCCCCAGCGCTGCTCGACCTCCTCCTTGTAGGCGGTGTGGTCGAATCCGTCGAACATCTGCTCTGCCATGAGTCGTTCACCTCCTTCCAGTGCATCGATGGTGTGCTCGACCGACGCGATCTGCCGCGTCAGCCGCTGCTGCTCCCGGCGCAACCACTCGAGGTGGCCGCGCAGGGCGTGGGGAGCCCGGTCCTCGCGGTCGAGGACCTCGGCGATCGCCGGGAGGCCGAGGCCGAGCTCGCGCAGCAGCAGGATGCGCTGCAGCCGCACGAGCGACTCGGCGTCGTAGTGGCGGTAGCCGTTCGAGGCGATGCGCGCCGGCTCCAGCAGCCCGATGTCGTCATAGTGACGCAGCGTACGGCTGGTGGTTCCGGCGAGCTTCGCGATCTCCTGGATGGACCAGTCCACGGCGGCCTCCCTTCGGTCATGGCCGGGGCGTTCAACCCCACGGATGCCACGGTAGAACTTGACGCTACGTCAAGGTCAAGCCCGCGGCATCCGCTCGGGGTTGCAGTTCGGGCAAACGCGATATATCGTGAATACCGACAGACGCGATATATCGCGATAACGAGCTTCGGATGCCCGGCATCCCACCAGCACTGCATTCCCGCACAGAAGAAGGAGCACCCCGTGAGCATCGAGAAGTGGGTCATCAACCCCGGAGAGTCCCGCGTCATCGACCTCGAACTCGTCCGCCGCATCAAGGTCGGCCTGATCGGCGGCAAGGTCGACATCATCGCGCACGACGAGCCGGGCGCCCGCGTCGAGATCACCGGCGTCACCGGAAAGGACCTGAAGGTCACGATCGACGGCGACGTGCTCGAGATCGACCACCCGCAACTCGGGTGGGACAACTTCATCGACGTCTTCAAGGGCTGGGCGGGCTCGGCCAAGGCCGACGTCTCGATCCTCGCGCCCCGGCACGTGGCGATGAAGCTCGGCATGGTCTCCGGCGACGCGCTCGTCTCGGGCTTCACGACCGACGCCAAGCTCAGCACCGTCTCGGGCAGCCTCGTGATCGACAACCACGAGGGCGACGTCGAGATCTCGAGCGTCTCGGGCGAGATGTCGGTCGGCAACCACGTCGGCGCCATCGACGCGCACTCGGTCTCGGGCGACGTCATCGCCACGGGTGAGATCCGCCGGTTCCGCGCCGACACCGTCGCGGGCGACCTGATCATCGACGCGCAGGGCACGCCCGGCTCGATCGACACCAACACCGTCTCGGGCTCCCTGACCGTGCGCTACGACGCCGGGTCGGGCGCACGCTTCCGCATCAACACGGTCGGCGGCACCGTGCTGCTCGACGACACGCGCATCAAGGGCGTGCTCGGCAAGGGCTTCGAACGCGTCACCGGCGAGCTGGCCGGCGAGTGGCTCGACCTCGGGGCGAACAGCGTCTCGGGCTCGATCTCGGTCATGACGCGGGTCCGCACCGGTGCGACGGATGCCTCCGGCACGGCCGGCGAGGCCTCCGGCTCGAGCGACACGAGCGCAGCATGACGCCCCCGGTCTTCGCCCACGGCAGCCTGCGCCTGTACCTGCTCGCCCTGCTCGAGGAGCAGTCGCGGCACGGGTACGAACTCATCCAGGCGCTCAGCGAGCGGTTCGGCGGCACGTACACCCCGAGTGCGGGCACGATCTACCCGAGGCTGGCCAAGCTCGAAGAGGAGGGCCTCGTCACCAAGTCGACCGACGGCCGCAAGACCGTCTACGAGATCACCGACGCCGGTCGTGCAGAGCTCGAGGCGCGCCGCCCCGAGCTCGACGGCATCGAGAACGAGGTGACCGATTCGGTGCGGCGCCTCGCCGACGGCGTGCGCGCCGAGGTGAACGAGGCGATGCGGTCGCTGCGGGCCGAGCTCGCGAGCGCGGCCCGCGAGGCCAAGCGCGCGGCGACGGATGCCACGGCGGGTTCGGCCTCGACCACGGGCACCACCGGCGGCGGCGGTTCGACCGACCGCGACCGCATCGACGCCGAACGCGCGCTGCAGGACGCCGACCTCGCGATCGCCGCGTTCCGCCAGCAGCTGCGCACCGACCTGCGAACGCACCGCGACCGCGTGCGGCCCGCATCGGTCACGCTGCTGAAGGCTCGGCTCGCCCAGGTGCGCGACGACGTGCTCGCGACGCTCGCCGACCGCTGAGGCCGCTGAGGCCGCTGAGGCCGCTCCCCGAGGTTGCGACCGGTCCGCGGCGGACGCGACCGCGGCGGGCGCCGGACACGACCGCGCCCGGCGGCCATGCACGCCGATCCGGATGTCGGCGGTCGATGCTTGGATGACGGCATGGCGGATGTCACCCTCGTGCCCTGGTCGGCCGACGACCTCGACCTGCTGCGCCGGGCGAACACCCATGAGCTCATGGACCAGCTCGGCGGGCCAGAGAACGACGAGCAGGTCATCGCCCGCCACGAGCGATACCAGCGCCTGTGGCGCGAGGGCGCCGGCTTCCAGTTCCGCATCGTCATCCCGGGGCACCCAGAGGGCGTCGGCGTCGTCGGCTACTGGAATCTCGCGCACGGCGACGAGCGGGCATTCGAGGCCGGCTGGTCGGTCGAGGCCGAGTACCGCGGGCAGGGCGTCGCGCCGGCAGCGGTGAGAGCCATGTTCGCCGCGGCCCGCGCGAGGGGCGACCTCCGTCCGGTGCACGCCTACCCCCGCATCGACAATCCGGCCTCGAACGCGGTCTGCCGCAAGGCCGGGTTCACGCTGGTCGGCCCAGAGGAGTTCGAGATCAGGCCCGGCCTGGTGCTGCACACGAACGATTGGGTGCACGACCTGTCAGAGCCCACCGAGCCGGCCGAGGCATCCGCGCCCTCGGCGTAGTCTCGAGCCGTGCGCACCTATCTCGCCGTCGCCCTCGGAGGCCTCGTCGGCACCGGGCTGCGCCTCGCATGGGACCTCACCCTGCCGCACGCCGACGACGAGTTCCCGTTCAGCACCCTCATCGTGAACCTCGTCGGCGCGCTCGTGCTCGGCTGGCTCGTCGGCGGGCTCTGGACCAGGCCCGCCGTGCCCACCTGGGTCCGGGCGGGGGTCGGCTCGGGCCTGCTCGGCTCGTTCACGACGATGTCGGCCGTGATGGCCTCGCTCACGCTGCTGACGAGCGCGGGCGAGACGTGGCTCGCCGCGGTGTACCTGATCGTCTCGGTGGTGGGCGGGCTCGGCCTCGCCGCGGCCGGCCTGCGGCTCGGGTCGCTCATCGCGCACCGACCGATGCCCGACACCGTCACCGATGCGGGGCAGACGCTGTGACCGCGCAAGTGGCACCCGGGGTCGTGATCGTGCTGCTCGTCTGCGGCGCCCTCGGCGCGGTCATCCGCTTCGCCCTCTCGCGGGCGCTGCCCGTGCGGCCAGGGCACCTGCCGGGCGGCATCCTCATCGTCAACGTCGTCGGGTCCGGCATCGCCGGAGCGATCATCGGGCTCGCCGAGCGCGCGGCCATCGACGGCGACCTGAAGCTGATCCTCGTCACGGGCTTCTGCGGCGGGCTCACGACCTTCAGCACCTGGAGCGTCGAGACCATCGAGCTGCTCGACGGCGGGCGGTGGCGCGCGGCGATCCTCAACGTGCTCGTCACGCTCGTGCTCGGCATCGCCGCCGCAGCGGCGATGTACCTGCTCACGCGCTGACCCTCCGAAACGCCGACTTGACATGCGTCGGCGCCGGAGTAGTGTCGTCCGCCGTGACAAATGAGGCGGATTCACCGCCACCAGAACTGAAATCGCCGAAGCACTGGATCATCGGCGACCCGCTCCCCACCGAGAAGCTCGAGGGGCAGCTGCTTCCGAAGCACCTCGCGCTCCCGATCTTCGCGAGCGACCCGCTCTCCTCCGTGGCGTACGCGCCGCAGGAGCTGCTCATGATCCTCACGGTGGGCGGACTCGCGTTCCTGAGCTTCGCGCCGTGGGTCGCCGTGGCCGTCGTCGTGCTGCTCGTGACGGTGGTCGTGTCCTACCGCCAACTGATCCGCGCGTACCCGTCGGGCGGCGGCGACTACGAGGTCGCACATCGCAACCTCGGCGAGAAGGCCGGCCTCGTCGTCGCATCCGCCCTGCTCGTGGACTACGTCATGACCGTCGTCGTCTCGGTCGCGTCGGGCGTCGACAACATCATCTCGGCGATCCCCGAGCTCGATCCGTTCCGAGTCGAGCTCGCGGTGGTGTTCGTCATCATCCTCGCGGCGGTCAACCTCCGCGGCGTGAGCGAGTCGTCCAAGGCGTTCGCGGTGCCGACCTACCTGTTCATCGGCAGCGTCTTCGTGATGATCGTCGTCGGGCTCACGCGCACCGTGCTCGGCAACCCGCCCGTCGCCTCGTCGGCGCAGTTCCAGGTCGACGCCGAGTCGTTGACGCAGGCGGGCGTGATCCTCCTGCTGCTGCGCTCCTTCGCGAGCGGATGCTCCGCCCTGACGGGCGTGGAGGCGATCGCCAACGGCGTGCCCGCCTTCCGGCGGCCCAAGGTGCGCAACGCGCAGCGCACGCTCGTGATCATGGGCGCCATCGCGATCGTGCTCTTCGCGGGCCTCACGGCGCTCGCGCTCATCTCGCAGGTGCACTACGCCGAGGATCCCTGCCACCTCATCGGCTGGGCGGAATGCGCCACCGAACCGCAGCTCAGCCTCATGGCGCAGGTCGCCGGCGCGACGTTCGGCGATTCGAGCATCTTCTTCTACCTGATCCAGGCGACGACGGCGCTCGTGCTGCTGCTCGCGGCGAACACCGCGTTCAACGGCTTCCCCCTGCTCGGTTCGGTGCTCGCCCGCGACGGGTACGCGCCGAAGTCGCTGTCCACGCGCGGCGACCGCCTCATCTACTCTAACGGCGTGCTGATCCTCGCGCTCGCGGCATCCGTGATCCTCGTCGTGTTCCAGGCGAACCTCACCCTGCTGATCCAGCTCTACATCATCGGCGTCTTCGTGTCGTTCACGCTCGGCCAGACGGGCATGGTGCGCCACTGGCTGCGCGAGCTGTCCAAGAGCCGGCACCCGGTGTCGAGGTCGCAGGCCGCACGGCGCACGCCTCAGGACGACCGGGCGATCTCCCGGCCGGCGATGATGCGAGCGCTCGTCATCAACGCGATCGGCGCCGGCATGACCGCGGTCGTGCTCATCGTGGTCACGGTCACGAAGTTCACCCACGGCGCCTGGATCGTCTTCGTGATGATGCCGATCCTGTTCCTGCTCATGGTGGGCGTGAACCGGTACTACCGCGACGTCGAGAAGGAGATCGAGGTCGACCCCACCACGACCTTCGGCTCAGCCGGCGACCACGCGATCGTGCTCGTGGGTCGCATGCAGAAGCCAGTGCTCAAGGCGCTCGACTACGCGATCGCCGCGCGCCACGACTCGCTCGAGGCCGTGCACGTCTCCCTCGACGACGACGCGACGAAGCAGCTGAAGAAGGACTGGGTCAAGCAGAACATCCACGTGAAGCTGCGCATCCTGTCCTCGCCGTACCGCGACCTCAGCCACCCCCTCATCCAGCACATCAAGTCGCGGCGCGAGGAGCACGGCTCCGAGGTCGTGACCGTCTACATGCCGCAGTTCATCGTCGGCCACTGGTGGGAGGGCATCCTGCACAACCACAAGGCCCGCCGCATCCGCCAGAAGCTCATGCTCGTGCACGGCGTGACCGTCGCGCTCGTGCCCTGGCTGCTCGACTCGTCGGACATGATCTACGGACGCCGCTCTCGGCCGCTGCCCGGACAGGACCGCCGCGGCGAACCCGTTCGTCCGCTGCCCCGACGCCCGGCCACGAGCGGCACGGCGGGCTCGGGCTCGGGCGGCTCCGCGAGAAAGCAGCGCAACCCGTAGGCGCAGAGGCATCCGCACGGGTCGGATGCCACGTGCGGGCGGATGCCGCCTGCGAACGGGTCAGAGCATCGCCATGATCTGGCGGGCGATCATGCGGCCCGCCCGGCTGGCGCCGATCGTCGACGCCTGGGGGCCGTAGCCCGCGAGGAAGATGCGGGGGTCGTTCCACGACGCACCCTGACCGACCGTGATGCCGCCCGCCTTCTCGCGGAGGCGCAGGGGCGACAGGTGGCGCAGCTCCGGGCGGAACCCCGTGGCCCAGATGATCGCGTCGGCGGGCACCTCGGCGGCGGGAGCATCGCCGTCGCCGTCCCAGATGACGCGATCGGCCGCGATGCGGTCGAACATGGGACGCGCGACGAGCAGCCCGCGTTCGATGCCCGCGGCGATGCGACGGCTCTTGGGCACGCCCGTGCCGCTCACGATCGATGGCAGCGCACGGCCCGACCGGGCCGCCTCGTCTTGCACGGCGACCGCGGCCGACGCGCCCTCGAGGTCGAGTTCCTGCCGGTCGAGCCAGTCGATCGGACGACGCGAGACCCAGGTGAGCCCGGCCGCGACGTCTTCGAGTTCGAGCATGAATCCGATGGCCGACGTGCCGCCGCCGACGACGACGACGTTCTTGCCGCGGAAGTCCTCGGCGTCGGCGAAGTCGGACGTGTGCACGTGCCGTCCGGCGAAGTCGGCCATGCCCGGGTAATAGGGAACGAACGGGGAGCCCCACGTGCCGGTCGCGTTCACGAGGAACTGGGCCGCGAGCTCGTGCCTCGGCGCCACGGGCTCGGGCTCCTGGAACGACTTGCGCCGCCGGCCGAAGAACCCCCTGGCCTGCAGTTCCTCGAGCGGCTGCGGGCTGAGGTCGTCATAGCGCACGAGCAGGTCGGGGCCCTCGTTCGTGACCGAGCGCACATCCATGGGCCGGCGCACCTCGAGCTGGAAGTGCTGCTCGAACCGCCCGTAGTAGTCGGCGACGACCTCGCGCGCCGGCAGCGTTCGGTCGGCGGTGTCGAAGCTCAGCCCGAGTTCGGACATGCCCGGCAGGTCGTTGACGCGGTGGGCCGACCCGAGACGGAGCGACGACCACCGGTGCTGCCAGGCGCCGCCCGGCCCGGGCGCCCGGTCGAGCATGACGAAATCCTCACCGGCGACGAGTTCGAACCGGCGCAGGTAGTACGCGACGGAGAGTCCTGCCTGACCTGCGCCGATCACCACGATCTTCACGCGTTCAGGGCTCGACATCACCCGTCCATCGAACCACGTCCGGCTGTGCGCATGCCCAATTCTGCGAGGGTTCCGACACCTGTGCAGGGCAGCATCGGGACCCTGCACGCGGTGCTAAACTGGCGGCCGGACGAAATTCTCAAGTATCCAAGAGCGCCGGGTGAAGATCATTCCATCCGGCCAGACGTCGTAAGGGGGTCACGCATGGGGCGCGGCCGTCAGAAAGCCAAGCACACCAAGGTCGCTCGGGAGCTGAAGTACTTCAGCCCGAATACCGACTACACGGCGCTTGAGCGCGAACTCACGAGTTCGAATGACCACGATTACTCCGAAGAGGCTTCGAAGTGGGCAGAGTATGCCGACGACGAAGACGACAGCTTCGTCTCCGACGAAGAACCGCACGAACAGCACGAACAGCGGGCCTGACCGACGCCGACCGCGAGCGTGCAGCGGATGCCGCGGCTGCGGCTTGCACGCGGCGTGAACGCCCGGGTCACTCGGCGCTGCTCCATGCCGCGGCGCGCTCGATGAACGACTCGAGGTCGTGCAGCGTCGCGTTCGGGGCACTCGGCGTGATGGCACGAAGCACGATCTCGTCGGGCACGCGAACCCCCTCTGATCGCCCGTCGAGAGGCACGGGCTCGCGCGCATACGCGGCGAGGCCCGATGCGTCGTCGATCGTGGCCTCGATCGCGTCGAAACCGAGGCGCGCGAAGTTCGCCGCGTACGACGGGAACGACCCGTACTTCGAGGCCTCGGCCACGAGGTTCGGGCGGGCTGCCTCGTCGACGATGGTGCGCACGTAGAGCACGCCGAGTACCGCCCGGCGCCCGGCCGCGTCGGCATCGGCGTCGAGGTCGCGCATCGCCGCGGCCGCGGCATCGGGCGTGAGCCAGTTGAGCAGCACGCCGTCGGACTCCTCGGCCGCCATGCGCCGCATGCGCGGGCCGAGCGCCCCGACCACGAGCTCGGCCGACGTGCGCTCGCGCAGGGAGTGCACCGCATCGCGCACGAGCCCGAGCGGCTTGGCCGCACCGCCGGACCCGATGCCGAGGATCGTGCGCTCGGGCGGAAGGCCGCCGAGGTCGAGGGATGCGGCCGGACGGCGATCGACCGGGATGACGCCCGTCGCGAGGCGCAACGTGGTCGTGACCTCGGCGGCCGCCCGCAGCCCCGCAAGCGAGTCGCCGCCCGGCACGTCGTTCAGCCACAGCGCGGCGAACCCGAGGCGCTCGATGCGCGGCGCGAGCGCCCGCAGGGTCTCGGCCGACGTGGTGCCCATCAGCCCGATGGAGACCGCCGGCGTCACGGGCGCCATGCGTTCAGCCCGCGTACGAGCCGACGAGCCGGACGGCGCCGCCGTCGACGCCCTTGGCGCCCTGCTCGAACCCGGTGAGGTCGCGTGTGCCGATGGCGACCTCGCCGACCTGCCAGGACGGCAGCCCGAGCGCGGCCAACGCGGACACGACGTCGGTCGCGGCATCCGCAGCCACGACCGCGAAGAAGCCGATGCCCAGGTTCCAGGTGCCCTCCGAGCTCTCGAGCGTCGAGCCGGCGAGCGCGCTCAGCGAGCGGAACACCGGGTCGGGCGACCAGGTCGAGCGATCGACCTCGACCCACGAGCCGAGCGGGAGGACGCGGGCGAGGTTCGCGGCGATGCCGCCGCCCGTGACATGCGAGAGCGAGTGCACGGCCGCGCCGAGGCGCTCGTCGGCGAGCAGGTTCACGAGCGGGCCGGAGTACAGGCGCGTCGGCTCGAGCAGCGCCTCGCCCCACGTCGTGCCGAGGTCGGCGGCGACATCGGTGTACGACAGGCCCGCGTTCGCGAGGATGTGGCGCACGAGCGAGAAGCCGTTGGAATGCAGGCCGCTCGAGGCGATGGCGAGCACCACGTCGCCGTGCTGCACGCGATCGGCGCCGAGGAGGCGATCGGCCTCGACCACGCCGACGGCCGCACCCGCGACGTCGTAGTCGTCGACGCCCATGAGCCCCGGGTGCTCGGCGGTCTCGCCGCCGACGAGCGCCGTGCCCGTCTCGGCGCAGGCCCGGGCGATGCCGGTGACGATGGCGGCGATGCGGTCGGGCACGACCTTTCCGCACGCGATGTAGTCGGTCATGAAGAGCGGCCTGGCGCCCACCACAACGATGTCGTCGACGACCATGCCGACCAGGTCTTGGCCGATGGTGTCGTGCTTGTCGAGCGCCTGCGCGATCGCGATCTTGGTGCCGACGCCGTCGGTCGAGGTCGCGAGCAGCGGCCGGTCGTACTCCTTCGCGAAGGAGAGGTCGAAGAGGCCCGCGAAACCGCCGACGCCGCCGAGCACGTTCGGACCGTGCGTCGCGGCCACGGAGGCCTTCATGAGTTCGACGGCGAGGTCGCCTGCTGCGGTGTCGACTCCGGCAGCGGCGTAGGACGAGTTCGCGCTCACCCGTCAAGGGTACCCGCCCCGGCGCATCCGCACCGTCCGCACGGATCGCCGCGACGGATCGCCGGGATCGCGCGTCCAACCGGGCCGCACACGGGGTACGCGCGTAGAATTCGCACCATGCAGCCGGGAGGCACACCGTCGTGGGTGATCCGAGAGAACGCGAGTCGGCCGGTGCTGCTCGCGTTGTACCTGCGCGCCGTGCTCGGCATCGCGTCACCGGTCGAACTGCCCCGCATCCGCGACGTCGGGCAGATCGGCTCCGGTCTCGCGATCGACCAGCAGGACCTGCTCGAGCGCCAGTGGCGAGCCTGGTGGGCGATGACCGTCGAGCCCGAGGCGCATCCGTCGCCCGTGCCGCTCGAGCTCGTCGACGCATACGAGACCGAGGTCGCGCTCCCGGTCTCGGGGGCCGAGGTGCTCGCCGCCGCGATCGTGCCGCACGCCGAGGCCGCGAGGGGCTGGGCCGAGTGGTCGCAGACGTCGTACCGCACGGCTTCCAAGGCCAGGCGCGGCGACTCGTACCGCGCCTACGCGGGCACGATCGCCGAGCATGAGCGCGAGGTCGGCCGCAGGGCGCACTCCTTCGAGCTCAACGTCGAGGTGCTTCCGCTCGCCGAGACGGGCGTGTGGTGGATCGGTGCCATGACCGTCGCGGTCACCGATTCGCTGCGATCGGATGCCGCCGCCTTCGACGACGCGATCCACCCGATCATCGCCGAACTCGCGTAGGGCTCGCGCCGACCGAGCAGCGACGAAGGAGCGTTTCGAGATCTTCCTCTGGTCTCGATACGACGCCGGAGCACCTTCGACCGGCGTACGGCGCCGGAGCACCTCCTCGACCGGCGGACTCGCTGCGCGTGCGAGGATCGAACGCATGAGCATCTGGTTCGGCGAGCCCTCCATCGAGTGGGCGAACGCACGCTGCGAGGGCACCGCGATCCGCTCCCTCGACATCGAGATGACCGAGGTCACCGAGGACTCGCTGAAGGGACGCATGCCCGTCGACGGCCGCACCCGTCAGCCCGGCGGGGTGCTCCACGGCGGGGCATCCGTGCTCCTGGCGGAGACGCTCGCGAGCTGGGGCGCGAGCTTCACGGTCGACCCCGAGCAGTTCTACTGCGTCGGCATGGAGATCAACGCGAACCACGTACGCCCGGTCGCCGACGGGTTCGTGCACGGCGAGGCGCGCCCGATCAGCCGCGGTCGCACGACGCAGGTCTGGGACATCCGCATCACCGATGACGCGGGAAAGCTCGTCTGCGTCTCGCGCTGCACCATGGCCGTGCTGGCGAAGCCCTCGGAGTACTGAGCGCGCTGCGGCGAGCGCCGGGTCGGGTGCCCGGCCCACCGCCGCAACGGACGGTCAGCGCGCCGCATCGACGGCGGCGATGACCGCGGCCACGGCCTGCTCGAACCGCAGGTCGGGCGGCGCCCCGAACCCGACGACCATCGTCGGCGGTCGGCTCGACGCGGTCGCGGCATCCGCCGCGTAGGCTGCGAGTCCCTCGAACCGCAGGCCGTGCGCGGCCGCCGCCTCGACGACGTCGTCCTCCTGCACGCCCTCCGGCAGCTCGAGGAGGCAGTGCAGGCCGGCGGCGAGCCCGAGCACCCGGGCATCGGGTGCACCCTCGGCGAGCATCGCCTCGAGGCGCTCCCTGCGAGCACGGTATCGGGTGCGCAGGGTCCGCACGCTCCGGTCGTACCCGCCCGAGGCGATGAGCACGGCCAGGGCCGATTGCGTGATCGCGTCGGTGGCCGCGCCGCTGCGACGCCGCTGCCCCAGCACGTCGTCGCGGAGCCCGGAGGGGAGGACGCCCCACCCGACGCCCATCGCAGGGGAGAGCGCCTTGCTGGCGGTGCCGCCGTAGACCGTGGAGCCCGGCGCGAGCGACTGGAACGCCCCGATCGACCGACCGTCGAACCGGAACTCGCCGTCGTAGTCGTCCTCGATGACGATGCCGCCGGTCTCAGCGGCCCACTCGGCCAGCACGGCCCGCCGCCGCGAGGAGAGCGGGACGCCCGTCGGGAACTGGTGGGCCGGCGTCAGCAGCACGGCGTCGGCATCGCGGGCGCGCAGGCGCCCGACGTCGGCGCCATCCGCGTCGACCGGAAGCGGCACGGGTTCGAGGCCGGCCGCCTCGAGCACCCCCCGGTGCGAGGCGTGCCCGTAGCCCTCGACCGCGATGCGGCGGCCCCCGCGCGCCGCGATGGCGCGCGCGACGAGGCCGAGCAGTTCGCCGAACCCGTGCGTGACGACCACGTCGTCGGCGTGCACGCGCACGCCTCGCGCCCGGGCGAGGTACTCGGCGAGCGCGATCCTGAGCGAGGCGACGCCCTCGGGCGGGCCGTAGCCGAGCGAGGCGCCGGGCGCCTCGGCGAGCGCCTGGCGCATGGCGGCGAGCCAGGCCGAGCGCGGGAAGGCGGAGGCATCGGGAATGCCACCGCGGAGGTCGAGCTCGAACCGCGTCGACCGGGTGATCGACGACGACGGTACGACGATGCGCTCGCGCACCCAGGTTCCCGAACCGACGCGGGCCTCGAGACGCCCCTCGCCGAGCAGTCGTTCGTAGACCTCGACGACGCTGTTGCGCGCGATGCCGAGGTCTGCGGCGAGGGCGCGCGTCGCCGGCAGCCGGGTGCCGCCCCCGAGCGACCCGTCGTCGATCGCGGCGCGGAGCGCGCGCTCGAGGGAGGACACCTTGCGCCTCGGGTCGAGCTCGAGGTGCAGGTCCAATCCGGAATTGGCCCAATCCAGCGCCATGGGAATGGACGTTACCAGCCACGACCTCGCTCCGTACCGTGGGGACATGACCACCACCACGAACATCACTCCCGCCCGGCGTCTCGACTTCGACGGCGTCGCGCCGGCCTTCACCCGCGCCGTCAGCGCCCTCGACGACGCGGCGACCGCCGAGGCCGACCGGGCCGGCATCGAGCCCGGCCTCCGCGACCTGCTGAAGCTGCGCGCCTCCCAGCTCAACGGCTGCGCGTACTGCGTCGACCTGCACTCCCACGATGCACGGGAGGCCGGCGAGTCCGACCAGCGCATCTTCGCCGTCGCCGTCTGGCCAGAGGCGAACTTCTTCACGGCGCGCGAACGGGCCGCCCTCGCGCTCACCGACTCCGTCACCCGGCTGTCGGAGACCCACGTGCCCGACGCCGTCTGGAACGAGGCATCCGCTCATTTCAGCGACGACGAGATCGCGGCCCTGATCGCCCTGCTCGTCTCGATCAACGCGTGGAACGAGATCTCGGTCGCGACGCGCGGATGGCGGGCGAAGCTGCGCGGTTGACGCACCCGATGCTCAGCTGAGCAGCAGCCCACGTCCAGCCGGCTCACACGCGCGCATGTGGGAGGATTGACCAGTCCGCTCGGACGCATCCCCCCACCTTCGAGGAGCCATCGCTCGCATGTGCGGCATTGTCGGAATCGTCTCGACCGAACCCGTCAACCAGCAGGTCTACGACAGCCTGCTCCTCCTGCAGCATCGCGGGCAGGACTCCACCGGCATCGCCACGGCCGACGGCCCCGTGTTCCACATGGCCAAGGCGCGCGGCCAGGTGCGCGAGGCGTTCCGCACGCGCGACATGCGCTCGCTCATGGGCAACATCGGGCTCGGCCACGTGCGCTACACCACGAAGGGCGCCGCCGAGCGCGAAGAGGAGGCCCAGCCGTTCTACGTGAACGCGCCCTACGGCATCATCCTCGTGCACAACGGCAACCTCACGAACACGCGCGAGCTCAGCGAAGACCTCTTCCGCATCGACCGTCGCCACGTGAACTCCACCAGCGACACCGAGATGCTGCTGAACGTGCTCGCCACCGAACTGCAGGGCCAGATCACGGGCCTCGACCTCGACCCCGACCAGATCTTCACCGCGGTCGAGCAGGTGCACGAGCGCGTCGAGGGCTCCTACGCGGTCATCGCGCTCATCGCCGGGCACGGCCTGCTCGCGTTCCGCGACCCGTTCGGCATCCGCCCGCTCATCCTCGGCCGCCGCACCAGTGCCGCCGGCAGAGACGAGTGGATCGTGGCATCCGAATCGCTCGTGCTCGAGAACGGCGACTACGAGATCGTGCGCGACGTCGCCCCCGGCGAGGCGATCTTCATCACGCTCGACGGCGAGATGATCTCCAAGCAGTGCGCGCGCAACCCGCGCCTCGTGCCGTGCTCGTTCGAGTACGTCTACCTCGCCCGCCCCGACTCGGTCATGAACGGCATCTCGGTCTACGAGGCCCGCCTGCGCATGGGCGACCGGCTCGCCGACACCGTGGCCCAGCACATGCCGCTCGGCGACATCGACGTGGTCATGCCCATCCCCGACTCGTCGCGCCCCTCGGCCATGCAGGTCGCCCAGAAGCTCGGCATCGAGTACCGCGAGGGCTTCTACAAGAACCGCTACGTGGGCCGCACCTTCATCATGCCCGGCCAGTCGGAGCGCAAGCGGTCGGTGCGCCAGAAGCTGAACGCCATGGGCACCGAGTTCAAGGGCAAGAACATCCTCATCGTCGACGACTCGATCGTGCGCGGCACGACCTCGCAGCAGATCGTCGAGATGGCCCGCGCGGCCGGTGCCAACAAGGTGACCTTCAGCTCGGCGGCTCCCCCGGTGCGCTACCCGCACGTGTACGGCATCAACATGCCCTCGCGTCAGGAGCTCATCGCGCACGGCCGCAAGATCCCCGAGATCGCCGCCGAGCTCGGCGCCGACCACATGATCTACCAGGAGGTCGCCGACCTGCAGGCCGCCATCACCGATGGCACCTCGATCGACGCGCTCGACCTCTCCTGCTTCACGGGCGACTACGTCACGGGCACCGTCACCGACGAGTACCTGTCGTGGGTGGAGCAGACGCAGCTCAGCTGATCCGCCCGGCACGCGGCATCCGGATGCCTCGTGCCGGCCGAGCACGAAGGCCGCCCTCTTCTCGGGGGCGGCCTTCGTCGTGTGCGGGGTGGCGCTACGGCGTCTCGTCGACGCGGTGCGCGACCTCGTGCTCGACGGCGACGGATGCGGTGCGCTTGGCCAGTGACCGGTCGAACGCGAGCGCGACGAGGGCACCGATGCCGACGCCGATCGCGCCGAAGATGAGCAGCGTGAAGCCGAACACCTGACCGCCGTCGAAGCCGAGCTGCTGCTCGAGCATCGCCGGGTCGGGCGTGAAGCTGAGGGTGAGCACGAGGGCGACGATCGCGCCGAGCGCGGCGCCGATGATCATGAACCGGCCGTACTTCGGCGCCCGTCGCACGGTCACGGTGTCGCTCGTGACCTCGGTCTCGATGACGGACTCGACGAGCGGGTCGGATGCCGCGGGCGCGACCTCTTCGGTCGGTGCGGGCACGACCGTGGCGGAGGTCGGTTCGGCCGGCTCGTTCCGGCGGGCCGGCTCGTTCGGATCGGTTGGGGTGGCGTTGCTCACCCCTCCATTGTCGCGCACCTGCCTGAGCGCGCGATCACCGATCGGACGGCAGCGGGGCCGCCGATCCGGTGAAGGATCGACGGCCCCGCGTGCGTGCGGCGCCTGCGCCGCGTCAGCCCTGTTCGGCCGAGCGGCGGGTGCGGATCACGATCACCGCGATGACGGCGAGCAGGATCACGAGCAGCGCCGCGATGAGCGCCCAGATCCACCAGGCAGGGCCGGTCTGGCTCGCGTCGGTCGCGGCCGCCGCCGAATCGCCACCGGTCGTCGCCTCGGCCTCGGCCCCGTCGGAGTCGCTCGACTCCGCGACCGCGGGTGCGGTCACGGCGCAGTCGCCTGCGGCCGTCGCGGTGAACGAGACCGGGTCGAGCGCCTCACCGGCCGGGTAGGTGCCGAACGCGGCAGCGCCGTCTTCGGTGAGCACGGCGGTCGCCTCGCCGGCGAGCACGCCGCCGTTCAGCGTGACGCCGGCGGCGAGCCCGAGCTCGGCGAAACGCACCGACTTCAGGTCGATCGGCTCGCCGTCCTGCGTCGTGCCCGCGACATCCAGCAGCAGGATCGCGCCGCCCTTGCCGTCGAATTCGATCTTCGGGTTGGCGATCGTGGTGTCGAGCGCCCCGTCGTGGCCGGTGAACTCGATGGTTCCGGGGTAGGCCACGACACCGCGGCCCGACTCGTCGAGCGATCCGGTGGCACCGGTGAACGCGAACACGCCGCCGTCCTCGGTGACCCCCGCGAGCGTCCAGTCGCCGTTGGCGATGCCGCTCGTGAGGTAGCTGCGGAACGACTCCTTGAAGCCCCAGTCGAGGTCGCCGGCGCTCACCTTGCAGACGCCGGCCTTCTCGGCCGGAACCGTGAACTGCACGCCCACGTTCGTCGATCCCTGGAAGGTGAGCGTGTGCACACCGGGCTCGAGCGATGCGGGGATGCTTCCCGTCCAGGTGACGTTGCCCGCGGCATCCGCCGAGAGGTCGTCGGCGAGCACGATCGGGGTGGAGTACACGACCGCGGCCACGTCCTCTTCACTCGGCTCGAATCCGCCCGCGGTCACGGTCACGACCTCGCCGGCGCCGAGCGCCTCGAGGGTCGCCGTGTCGAGCATGATCCCCGTGGTGGCCGGCGGTGTGTCGGGGATGTCGCGCGCGGTGCTGCGCGTCGCGGCGGCGGTGACCACCGTGCCGCTGTCGCCGGCCGGCGCCGCCGCGGGCGAGCCGATCACGGCCGTCAGCGGGGCGAGCGCCCGGCCGGCGCCGTAGAAGCCGTTGAACGCGGGAACTCCCGTCGCCAGCAGGGTCACCGGAGCGTCCGCGAAACGCGTCGCGCCGTTCGTCGTGCTCTTCGACGCGGCGCCGAGGTCGACGCTCGCGAGGTCGACGCGCGACCCGTTGACGACAACGCTCAGCACGCCCGACTGCGGCGATGTGACGCGCAGCACGGGGTCGGCGAAGGTCAGGTCGAGCACACCGCCGTGCCCCGTGAAGTTCACGGAGCCCGAGTACTCGGCACTGCCGCGCCCGGCGCCGACGTCGTAGCTGCCGCCCGACTGACCGAACTGGAACACGCCGCCGGAGCGGGTCGCACCGCTCACGCTGATGCTGCCCTTCGCGATGGTTCCGCCGATGTACCGGACGAAGTCATCGTCGACGCCCCAGCTCAGCGAGCCACCGGCGACGACCGTGGCGGGCTTCGTGACGGGGCCGGGGCCGACCACCGGCGGGGTCGGCGGCTTCGGGGGCTCGGGCTTCGTGCCCGCCTTGACCGTCACCGAGGTGAAGGTGTCGAGGGTGCGATCGGTCTGCGAGAGGCCGTGGGCGGCAGAGCTCGCGACGACGTACGAACGCTTCGCGTCGAGCTTGCCGGCGGGCACCGTGATCTTCGCGGTGAAGGCGCCCTTGGAGATCTTGTCGGGGCTCACCCACTCCAGCGCGATCCACCCGTCGGCCGGAAGCGGTCCTTCACCGGCCCAAACCGACTTCTCGCCGAAGACGAGGTAGACGCCCTGCGCGGCGGACTTGCCCGTGTACCCGGTGCCCTTCACCGTGAGCACGTTGGACTTCGCGCCGTCGAGGTCCTTCGACGGCGAAACGGTGAGCTTCGGCTTCGACGGGTCGACGGGAGCGCCTGGCTCGCCCGGTTCACCGGGATCGACGGTGCCCGTGGCGACGGTGATCGGCGCGAACGCGTCGAGACTGCGATCGGTGACCGACAGACCATGCGCAGCGGAGGATGCCACGACATACCCCTTGGCCGCATCGAACTGTCCGGCCGGAACCGTCAGCGTCGTCGTGAACGCACCGTCCTTGATCTGCGCGGGCGTGATCCACGCCTGGGCGAGCCATCCGTCGGCGACGAGCGGGCCGTCGCCGGTCCAGATGTCGTCGGCGCCCAGGAGCACGTACGCCCCGTTCTTCGCGCCGTCACCGACGAAGCCGGTGCCCGCGACCGTGAACGTGTTCGCCACGGTCGAGTCGACGTTCGTCGACGGCGTCACCGTGAGCTTCGGCTCGACCACGGGCGCAGGTGCGGCGAAGTCGACGAGCGTCGCGGTCTCGAAGGGCGCATACTTCGCGCCGCCGCCCGGGTAGGTGTAGACGCCGTAGCGGCCGTTCTCGAGCGCGCCCTCGAACTCGCGCACGGTCAGGGTGGCCTCGAAGGAACCGCCCTTGCCGATCACGATGCCGCCGGCGTTCGCGCCGCCGATCGTCGCCAGATCGCCCTGCTGCACCGCCCACTTCTGGGCGTCGACCTTGCGGAGCGCTGCGGCGCCGCCCGTGCTCGGCTGCCATCCATCGGCGAACGAGCCGAACACGACGTAGGCACCGGTGAACTTGCCCGCGAGCGGCGGACGCGTTCCGATCGTGGCCTCACCGGCCGGGAGGAAGCCCGCGCCGCGGACGGTCACGGTCTCACCGGCGGGGTCGAGCTCACTCGTCTTGGAGACGGTGACCTTCGGGGCGAAGGAGATCGCGGTCGCGGTCTCGAAGGACGCGGACCTCGCGCCGCCGCCGGGGTAGGTGTAGATGCCGTAGTTGCCGTCGACGGCGAGCTTCTCGTAATCCGCGCTCACGTTGAGCTCGGTCTCGAAGGTGCCGTCTTCGGCGATGACGATTCCGCCGCCGGCCGCCCCGCCGATCGTGCCGAGATCGGCCTCGTGCACGCCCCACTTCACGTCGCCCGTCGGGCGCGTCGCTGCTGCGGCGCCGGTGCTCGGAGCCCAGCCCTCGGCGAACGCGCCGAACGCGACGTAGGCGCCGCCGAACCGGCCGGCGAGCGGCGGACGGGCGGCGGTCGTCTCGGCACTCTGCGTGAAGCCGACGCCCTTGACCGTGACGGTGTCGCCGAACGGGTCGAGCCCCTGGGTCTTCGAGACGAAGACGCCGGGCTTGAAACTGATCGGCGTGAAGCTCTCGAACTCGGCGTTCTTCGCGCCGCCGCCCGGGTAGGTGTAGATGCCGTAGTTGCCGTCGGCGAGCGCGCCCGCGTAGTCGTAGGAGACGGTCAGGGTGCTTTCGAAGGTGCCGTCCTCGGCGATGACGATGCCGCCCTTGGCAGCGCCGCCGATGGTTGCGAGATCGGCCTCGTGCACGCCCCACTTCACGTCTGCCGTCGGGCGGGTGGAGCCCGCCGCGCCGGTGCTCGGAGCCCAGTCATCGGCGAACGCGCCGAACGCGATGTAGGCACCCGTGAACTTGCCGGCGAGCGGCGGACGGGTTCCGGTCGTGGCCGCGCCGTTCGGCACGAAGCCCGAACCGGTGATCGTGACGGTCTCGCCGTGCGGGTCGAGACCAGTGGTCTTCGAGACGACGACGGTGGGGGCTTGCGCGCCCGGCTCCTCGGTACCCGGCTCCTCGGTGCCCGGCTCCTCGGTGCCCGGCTCCTCGGTGCCCGGCTCCTCCGTGCCCGGCTCCTCCGTGCCCGGCTCCCCGGTACCCGGCTCCTCCGTGCCCGGCTCCTCCGTGCCCGGCTCCTCGGTACCCGGCTCGTCAGTGCCCGGCTCCTCAGTGCCCGGCTCCTCGGTACCCGGCTCCTCGGCGGCGACGTAGACGATCTCGGACCGAACGTCCTGGCTCGGGTCGGAGAATCCCTGCCCGTGCGCCTTCGAGGTGAGGACGACGTACCCCGGCACGTCGTCGCTGAATGCCGGAATGGTCACGTCGACGCTGAAGGACCCGTCGGCCTGCAGCTTCGCGGTGCGTCCCGCATCGCTCACGCCGTCTTCGTTGCCCGGTCCGACCCACACGGTCTCCGAACCGAGCAGGACTCCCGCGCTCTGGTAGAAACCGCCGGTCGCGCTCGACGGCGCGATGCCGAGGTACACGCCGGGCTCGGCGGGCGAGAAGCCCGACCCGGTGACGGTCACGGTGCCGCCCTCACGGGGAGCCTCGGTCACGGTGATCGTCGGCGCACCATCGGCGAAGGCCGGGGCCGTCGCGGTGATCGAACCGCCGAGGGCGAGCGCCGAGGCGAGGATCGCCGCGAGCCAGCGCCGCCGGCTCGATCGCCCGCCGGTCGAAGTCTCGGGGGGCTGGGCTGTGGGCAGTGAGGACATAGGACGCGGACCTCCGGGTCGGCGCGCGAGCGCGACGAATCGGGAGGTTCGTCGCACGGCAGCGGGTGAGGGGGATGCCTGGAGTTAGGTTAGGCTCATCTAACATAAGCGGACGAACACTCACCGCGCAAGGTGAGGTAAGGCTAACCTCCACATGACGAAACATCCAATCGTGGGCGCCTCGACGCGCGCCGCGACGGCTGCGCTCGCGGGCCTGCTGGCGCTGACCCTCGCCGGTTGCGCAACCTCGAGCGCAGCAGACATCTCCAACGGCGCAGAGGCCCAGTGCCCCGGTGCGGAGACCCCGTTCGACCAGCTCGAGCTCGCGGCCGACGTGCGCATGATCGAAGGACCGTCGACCGCATGCCTGGCGGACACGAGCCTTCCGATCGTCGATTCCGACGAGGCATCCGCCGCTCCGCTCACCGTGACGGGTGTCGACGGCATCGAGGTCACCGTCGAGTCGACGGAGCGCATCCTCCCGCTGGACATCACCGGCACGATCGCCGCGACCGTGTTCAGCCTCGGGCTGGGAGACCAGGTCGTCGGGCGCGACTCGTCCACGGGGTTCGCCGAGGCGGCCGACCTGCCCGAGGTCACGCAGGAGGGGCACACCCTCTCGGCCGAGGCGGTGCTCGCTCTCGACCCGACGGTCGTCATCACCGACACGACACTCGGACCCCGTGATGCGCTCGCGCAGCTGCGCGACGCCGGCATCCCGGTGGTCATCGTGACGAAGGAGCGCAGCGTCGAGAACATCGGCGAACTCGTCGACCAGATCGCCTCGGCCCTCGGCGTGACCGAGCGCGCCGAGCTGCTGAAGGACGCCATCGGCACCGACCTCGACCGCGTCACGACGGCGATCGAGGCCTCGATCCCCGCCGAGCCCGCAGACCGGCCCCGCATGATCTTCCTGTACGTGCGCGGCAGCGCGAACGTCTACTACCTGTTCGGCGAGGAGTCCGGCGCGGATTCGCTCATCGAGGCGGTCGGCGGCTACGACGTCGCCGGCGAGATCGGCTGGGAGGGCATGCGCCCGGTGACCGCCGAGGCCCTCGTCGAGGCCGCACCCGACGTCGTGCTCGTCATGACCGATGGGCTGGCCTCCGCGGGCGGCGTCGACGGACTGCTCGAGCGGCTGCCCGCGCTGGCGGCGACCCCGGCGGGCGAGCACCGCCGCATCGTCGACATGGCCGACACCGAGATCCTCGGCTTCGGCCCGCGCACGCCCGTCGTCGTCGACGCACTCGCCCGCGCCGTGTACGCGCCGGCCTCGCTCACGTCGAGCGAAGGCGGCACGAGCGACGGGACCGACGGATGACGCGACTCGACCCTGCGGTCGACGCCGGCCCCGAGGCATCCGCCCCACCCGTCGAGGCGACGCGTTCGACGCGTCGTCGCGTCATCCTGTTCACCGCGCTCTCGGTCGCGCTCGTCGGGTTCGCGCTCGTCTCCGCGGGCATGGGGCAGCTGCAGATCGCGCCGGGCGAGGTGTGGAACAGCCTGCTGCGCGGCCTCGGCCTGAGCGATGCGCCGGCGGCCGCGCCGCATGTCGACTCCGCGCTCTGGACCATCCGCTTCCCGCGCATCGTCGCCGCGATCCTCATCGGGGCCGCCCTCGCGGTCGCGGGCACCATGATGCAGGCCGTGTTCGCCAACCCGCTCGCGGAGCCGGGCGTGGTCGGCGTCTCATCGGGTGCCGCCCTCGGCGCCGCCGTGACGATCGTGTTCGGCCTCACCGCGACGAGCGACTGGGTCACCGCGGGGGCCTCGTTCCTCGCGGGACTCGCGACGACGATGGTCGTCTACCTCTCGAGCCGCTCGGGCGGGCGCACCGAGGTCGTGACGCTCGTGCTCACGGGCATCGCGGTCAACGCCTTCGCCGCGGGCGGCCTCGCGCTGCTCACCTTCCTCGGCGACACCGCCAGCAGGGAAGAGATCATCTTCTGGCAGCTCGGTTCGCTCAACGGCTCGCGCTGGCAGGAGATCGGCGTGATCGCTCCGCTCGTGATCGTCTCGCTCGTGTTCGCGTTCGCGCTGGCCCGCCGGCTCGACCTCTTCTCGCTCGGCGAGCGCGGGGCACGCCACCTCGGCGTCAATGTCGAGCGCGTGCGCATCGTCTCGATCGTGGTGGTCGCCGTGCTGACCTGCGCCGCCGTCGCGTTCGCGGGCATCATCAGCTTCGTCGGCCTCATCGTGCCGCACCTCATGCGCATGGTCATCGGCCCCTCGCACCGCGGCCTCATCGCGGCGAGTGCGCTCGGCGGCGCGCTGCTGCTGCTCGTCGCCGACCTCGTCGCCCGCACGGCCGTGCCGATGGCCGACCTGCCGATCGGCATGCTGACCTCGCTCGTCGGCGGTCCGTTCTTCTTCTGGCTGCTTCGGCGTCAGCGCAAGAGCGCCGGAGGCTGGCGATGAGCCTCGTCGCCGAGCAGGTCTCGGTCTCGATCGACGGGGCGCATCTGCTGACGGATGTCTCGTTCACGGCCTCGCCCGGACGCGTGCACTCCCTCATCGGCCCGAACGGCGCCGGCAAGTCGACCCTGCTCGGCGTGCTCGCGGGCGACCGCAGGCCCGATGCCGGACGCGTCGTGCTGCGCGACCGGCCGCTCGACGACTGGCCGCTGCGCGAACTCGCGCGCGTGCGCGCCGTGCTCACGCAGGACCACAGCGTGACCTTCTCGTTCCGGTCGCGCGAGATCGTCGAGATGGGCCGCCACCCGTGGGCGCGCACCCCGGCGGAAGACGATGACGACCGCGAGATCGACCGCGCCATGGCGGTGACGGATGTCTCGCACCTCGCCGACCGCCCGGTCGCGCACCTCTCGGGGGGCGAGAAGGCCCGCGTCGCGCTCGCCCGCGTGCTCGCCCAGCGCGCGCCCGTGCTGCTGCTCGACGAGCCGACCGCGGCCCTCGACCTGCGGCACCAGGAGGACGTGCTGCGACTCGCCCGCACCCAGGCCGCGGCGGGCGACGCCGTCGTGGTCGTGCTGCACGACCTCAACCTCGCGGCCGCGTACAGCGACGAGATCACGCTGCTGCAGCGCGGCCGCGTCGCCGCGTACGGCACGCCCGCCGAGGTGCTGACGGCCAAGCGCATCGAGGCGGTCTACGGCCAGGCCGTCGAGGTCGTCGAGCACCCGCGTTCGGGCGTGCCGCTCGTGCTGCCGGTGCGCTGACCGGGCCGCCGCGTCCCCTGTCGCCTCCGCCGAACTGCAGCTACCGCACGCCGGGTCTCCACGATGGCGCATCGCCGATCGCGGCCTGGATCTCGCGGATCGTCGACCCGAGGACGCCCGAGGCGAGCAGCCCGGAGCCCAGCGGGCCGGCGGAATCCGTTCCGAGGAGCGGCAGCCGGCGAAGCGCCGACCTCGTCTCATCGTCCAGGTTCCCGAGTTGCCAGGCGATCTCATCATGGATGGCGTCGGGCCGATGCGGAGCCGCCAGCCCTGCCGCCTTCGCCGCGTAGGCGGCCGCGCCGAGCGCGTGCGCGCCCATGTGCGCGACGCCGGCGGCCTGCGCTGCCGCTCGTGCTGCGGCGACGGCCGCGGGCGAGCTCACCGCCTGTGCCGCCCGGCCGGCCACGAACCGCGTTCGGATCTGGTCTGCGGCGTCGAGCTCTCCGCGTGCATAGGCACGGGCTCGGGCGATGCCGTCGCGGGGGCGGGCGTCGTCGGGCGCCTCGGCCTCGAACACGGCCAGGACCCGCTCGGCGCAGTCCGCGGCCCACGATGCGGCCAGCCGACGATCGGGTTCGCTCAGCGTCTGCGGGGAAAGCATGCCTGCAGCCTGCCACACCACGCGACGCCGCGAACCCGTCGGCGCACTCAGCTCAGCACCGGCAGCAGCCCCCCGAGATCGGCCCGCTGCCCCGAGGCGTGCACGCGCCCGGCCGAGCGGGCGTCGGCCCAGCTCAGGCCACCGGTCGCGAGGGCGAGCCAGGTCGCGGCATCCGTCTCGATGACGTTGGGCGGGGTGCCGCGCGTGTGCTTGGGCCCCTCGACGCACTGCACCGCGGCGAAGGGCGGCACGCGCACCTCGACGGTGCCGCCGGGCGCGCGTTCGGCGAGCAGCTGCAGCGAGTAGCGCACGGCGAGCGCCAACGTGGTGCGGTCGACCACGGGCGGGGCGGATGCCTCGGAGTCGCCGCGCGCGGACGCCTCGTCGGAGCCCGCCCGCCAGGCCGCCACGGCGGCCCGGCCCTCGTCGTCGTCGATCCTCACCCGTGCCATGCCGTCCATTCTTCCATCGGCGGGAACGGGGCGGCGCGGTCGGTCGGTCGGATCGATGCGCTCAGGAAGCGGACGAGCGCACGCCGCTCGCCGAGACGCCGACGAATGACAGGACCAGGATCATCACCGCGCCGAAGAAGATCGCGATGTCGGCGACATTGCCCACGAACCAGTTGCCGTAGCCGATGAAGTCCACGACGTGACCGCGGGCGAATCCCGGCTCACGGAACAGGCGATCGCCCAGGTGGGTGATCGCCCCGCCCAACAGGAGCCCCAGCGCGATGGTCCAGGCGACCGAGCGCACCCGCCACGCGAACCACGCGACCACGATCACGCCGGCGGCGGCGAGGATGGCGAACACCCAGGTGAACTCGGTGCCGATCGAGAAGGCCGCACCGGGGTTGTAGACGAGCTCGAAGCGAATGAGGTCGCCGATCACGGGAACGACGCGCCCGTCGGAGATCGCCGTCTCAGCCCACCACTTGCTGCCTTGATCGAGCAGCACGATGACGGCGGCGATCACGAGCACCCAGACGAAGAGGCGGGGTCTGCGCTCCGCGGCCGGTGCGTCGGGGGCGGCCACTCCGGCCTCGGGGTCGGTGCTCACGGGTTCGACCGGCACCGGACCACGCGCGTCGTCGGCGCCGCTGTTCGCTGGACTCACGCAGGCCATTCTCGCAGCCCGGCGGGCATGTCCGTCGCGAGCGCGGCAGACAGGCGAGGCATGATCCCGCCCGCCCGACGAGGTAGCCTGAACCGGTGCGAATCCTCATCCTCGGCTCGGGCGCGCGCGAGCACGCCATCATCCTCGCGCTCCTCGACGAGGAGGCCGGCCACGAGATCGTCGCCGCACCCGGAAACGCCGGCATCGCGGCATCCGCCACCTCATCGGGCCGCGGCAGCGTCACGACCATCGCGCTCGACCCGACCGACCCCTCCATCGTCACCTCGTACGCGCTCGACAACGACATCGACCTCGTCGTCGTGGGCCCAGAGGCCCCGCTCGTCGCGGGCGTGGCCGATGCGCTGCGTCGCCGCGGGGTGCCGGTCTTCGGCCCGGGCAAGGCGGCCGCCGCGCTCGAGGGCTCGAAGACCTTCGCCAAGCGCATCATGGAGGCCGCGGGCGTGCCGACCGGGCGTGCCCGCCTCGCCGAGACGCTCGCCGACGTCGAGGCCACGCTCGACGAGTACGGCGCCCCCTATGTCGTGAAGGCCGACGGCCTCGCCGCGGGCAAGGGCGTGCTCGTCACCGAAGACCGCGACGCCGCGCTCGCGCACGCCACGCACTACCTGCAGCAGGGCCCGGTGCTCGTCGAGGAGTTCCTCGACGGTCAAGAGGTGTCGCTGTTCCTGCTCGCCGACGGCACGAACGTGCTGCCGCTCTCGCCCGCCCAGGACTACAAGCGCCTGCGCGACGGCGACCAGGGCCCGAACACGGGCGGCATGGGCGCGTACTCGCCGCTGCCGTGGCTCGACGGCGAGTTCGGCAGCGAGCAGGCCTTCGTCGACGAGGTCATCCGCACGATCGCGTTGCCGACCATCAAGCAGCTCGCCGACGAGCAGACGCCGTTCATCGGCCTGCTCTACGCGGGCCTCATCCTCACGACGCGCGGCATCCGCGTGATCGAGTTCAACGCGCGCTTCGGCGACCCCGAGACCCAGGTCGTGCTGCCCCGCCTCGAGACGCCGCTCTCGGGCCTGCTCCTCGCGGCGGCGAGCGGCGGTCTCGGCGAGCTGCCGCGACCGGTGTTCCGAGCGGATGCCGCGGTCACGGTCGTGCTCGCGAGCGAGGGGTATCCCGAGGCGCCCGAGACCGGCCGGGTCATCGAGGGGCTCGACGCCGCGGCATCCGTGCCCGGCGTGCACATCGCGCATGCGGCGACCGCCGTCGGCGCCGCAGTCGACGGGGCCTCCCCACTCGTGGCGACCGGCGGACGCGTGCTCAACGTCGTGGCCGTCGGCGACGACTTCGGCGACGCCCGCCGCCGTGCCTACGAGGCGCTCGGCCACCTGCGTCTCGAGGGCGCGCAGTACCGCACCGACATCGCCGCGCGCGTCGCGGAGTGAACGACCGCCCGACCGACGAGTGAGCGAGCAGACGATGAGCGAGTATCCCGGCTGGACCCACGTCTACTCCGGCAAGGTGCGCGACCTGTACGTGCCGACCTCGGTGCTCGATGACGACGACACCTGGACGGGCGATCCGCTCAGCCTGTCGCCGGTCGTGCTCGTGGTCGCGAGCGACCGGGTGAGCGCGTTCGACCAGGTGCTCGAGCCCGCGATCCCGGGCAAGGGCGCGATGCTCACCGACCTCACCCGCTGGTGGTTCGACCAGCTGCCCGAGGTGCCGAACCACCTGGCCTACGCCGAAGACGACCGGCTCGAGGCGCTGAACCTGCCCGAGGTGCCGGCCGAGCTCGCCGAGCGTGCGACGTTGTGCCGCACCCTCGACATGTTCCCCATCGAATGCGTCGTGCGCGGCTTCCTCACGGGCGGCGGCTTCAAGGAGTACCAGGCGACGGGCGCCATCGGCGGCATCCCGCTGCCTGAGGGCCTCTCGAACGGCGACCGCCTGCCCGAGCCCATCTTCACGCCCGCGTGGAAGGCCCCGCTGGGCGAGCACGACGAGAACATCTCGTACGAGCGCACGGTCGAGATCGTCGGCGAGGTCGTCGCGGCGCAGCTGCGCGAGCTCTCGCTCGAGATCTTCACGCGTGCCTCGCTGCTCGCCGAGGCCCACGGCCTCGTGCTCGCCGACACGAAGTTCGAGTTCGGCGCCGATCGGGCCACGGGCATCGTGACGCTGGCCGACGAGGTGCTCACGAGCGATTCGAGCCGGTACTGGGATGCCGCGACCTACGCGAGTGCGGCCACGCCCGAGCTGCGCATGGCGAGCTTCGACAAGCAGATCGTGCGCGACTGGCTCGCGGCGAACTGGGACCAGTCCGTCTCGGAGACGCCGCCGACGCTGCCGCACGAGATCGTCGCGCAGACCGCAGCGAAGTACCGCGAGCTGCTCGATCGGCTGACGGCCGGCGCGTGACGCGCGAGCGCGCCCGGCGCTTCGAGCACCGTCCGCGCCGCGGCATCCGCTTCGGCTGAAAGCCAGAGGCTACGAGGCGATGGCCTTCGCGATCTTGTCGCCACCCTCGCTGATGGCCTTCTCGAGCGCGTCGTAGTCGTCGCGATCGATCGCCTTGTCGACCTTCTTGGCGTACTTGGTGAGCACCGCGTCGATGCGGTCGAGGTACTTGTCGTCGATGACGGCCACGATGGCCGACGAGCCCTTGGGCAGGACCTCCTCGAGGTCGAGCCCGACCTTCTTCTCGTCGCGCTTCTTCGCGATCGCGCCCGAGATCGCGCCGACGCCCGCACCGATGGCCGTCGCGGCGAGCAGCGGGGGAGCGAAGAGCCCGACGACGAGGCCGGCTGCGCCGCCGATCCAGGTGCCGGCGGCGACCTGGCCCGAGCCGTGCTCGTCGACGGTCACCCTGCCGTCGTCGTCGCGACGCAGCACGACCGAGGAGACCACCTCGACGTCGGACGACTTCTCGGCGGCCTTCAGCAGCCGGTAGTCGTCGGTCGCAGCGGTGTCGGTGTCGTACGTCGCGACGTAGAGCGCCAGATTGTCCATACCCATGAGTGTCCCCCTCGACATGGGCTCCCGGCGATGCCCCGGGAGCCGTGATGACTCAACGATAGGGAGCGGAGCGCCCCCGCGACAAGGATTCGTTGCCGAGGCCGAGCGGTTCTACGCCTCCCCCGGCACGCGGTTGAACCGTCGAACCTCCTCGGCGATGCGACGGTTGAGCGCGTCGAGTTCGCCGAGGACAGCAGTCGCACCCCAAACCCGGTCACGCTGTCGGTCGGTGACCTGGTGGATGATGCCGTCGTTCTCGAGTCGTTCCATCGCGCTGTAGACGCTTGACGTCGAGGCCCCGGTCAATCGTTCAGCTTCTTCGGCGGTGAGGATCGGGTGTTCAGTGAGCTGCGCGAGGATCTTGGCTGCGGCGCTTCCCTTCCTCGGTCGACTGAGTTGTTGCCAGTCGCCGGGCAGTTCGTCGAGCTTGTTCGCGGCGACGCGAGCGGCGCGGCTTGCGATGATCGCTCCGTTCGCAAGGTTGCGTACGAACGCGGTCGCGTGGCCATCACGGTATCCATTCACCAACTCGAAGTACGTGTCACGCTCTGCGAGCATGGCGGATGCAACGGGCACGACGGTGTCGGTGGTCACCCCGCGCCTGCGAAGGATGGCATTGATGAGCGCTCGACCGATGCGACCATTGCCGTCGGTGAACGGGTGGATGGACTCGAACTGGGCATGGGCGAGCGCCGCTTGCGCAATGGGGTGGATATCGTCGCGATTCGCGAACGCGATGACGTCGCCCATGTAGTCGTCGACGAGGTCCGGTGGTGGTGGAATATGGATGGCCCCGAGGGGCGAGTAGTCGGAGCCACCGATCCAGTTCTGCACCTTGCGAAATCGTCCGGCATGGGGTCGGTCGTACGGGTCGTCGGCCATGAGTGTGTCGTGCGCTTCGCGGAGGTCCTCGACACGGATTTCACGATGCGCGCCTGCGCTGTCGATCATGCGCGCAAGCGCGTTCGTGGCGGCAACCATCGACGTCGCTGACGGGTTCGAGCGGATGCCGGCGACCGCGCGCGCGTAGTCGTCCATGGACGCGTCGACGTACTCGATCTTCGAGGAGGCGACCGATTCCGTGCGAAGGAGCAACCCGCCGAGAGCTTGGATGTGGCCTCGAGGGTCGGCGTCGACGGCGAAAACCTCTCGCGAAGCGAGGTCGAGGAGCCCGGCCACATCCTTCGGTGGCTGGTACTCGAGTCCTTCGATCCATGGTGGCAGGGAGACGTCGATCTCCCGCAGCATGCGGTCTTCGCGGCGGCCCTGGCGGGTGCGCGACTGCCACTGGCGGGTCTCGCTCGTGTGCGCGGGCCATTCCTGCAGTGCTGGCAGCATGATCTCCGGGTCGCTCTGCGCCCGTGCGGAGAACTGACCGACGTGCTGTCGGTTTCTTCCGCCGGGATGCTGCGCTGGATTGAATGCCATGCCATCTCCCATCCCGGAATAGAGTAGCGCAAATTACGGTTTATCTGGATAACTCGGAATAACACTCCACTTGTTCCGGGTTCATTGCGGAATACCGCACGCCGACGCGCGTTACCATTAGTTGTGCTTACAACCAATGGCGCGCCGCAGGGCGCAGGACTCCTCGCAGCCGACACCGGCATGGGCGCGGTGACGCTGCGCGTCGGCGACCTCGACGGCATGATCCGCTACTACCGCGATGCGGTGACGCTCGAGCTGCTGAGCCACGACGGCCCGGTCGCCGTGCTCGGTCGCGGCAGCACGCCCGTCGTGATCCTGCAGCACTCCCCCGAGCTGAAGCACGCCTCGCCGAGCGATGCCGGGCTGTACCACACGGCCATCCTGTTCGACTCGCGTGAGGCGCTCGCGACCGCGATCTACTCGGTCGCCTCGCGTCACCCGGGCAGCTTCACCGGCAGCGCAGACCACCTCGTGAGCGAGGCCTTCTACTTCACCGACCCCGAGGGCAACGGCGTCGAGCTCTACTTCGACCGCGACCGCTCGCAGTGGAGTTGGGTGCACGGCAGCATCGAGATGGCGACCATGTACCTCGACCCGAATGCGTACCTGCGCGAGCACCTCGGGCAGAGCGGGGCGGATGCCGCGGCCGCCGGCACCGGGCTCGGCGATGCCGTCGTCGGACACGTCCACCTGTCGGTGGGCGACGTCGCGAGCGCGCGAGAGTTCTACGTCGACCGGCTCGGATTCGAGACCACGGCCGCCATGGGAGACCAGGCCCTCTTCGTGTCGGCCGGCGGCTACCACCACCACATGGCCATGAACACGTGGGGCAGCCGAGGTGCCGGCAGGCGCGCACTGGCGCTCGGCCTCGGCAAGGTCGAGATCGTGGTGCCGACCGCCGACGACCTCGGCGAGCTCGGCGAGCGCATGGCGCATTTCCAGGTGCCGACGCGCGACGACGGCCGCAGCCTCGCGTTCGACGACCCGTGGGCGAACCTCGTCGAGGTGCGCGCCAGCGCCTGAGCCGCGGCTCGGCGTCGCGGCTCCTCGACCGGCGAATCGGGCACGCGGGTAGGCTGAGCCCGTGGCCGAAACCGAGGATTCCGAGCAGCCCGTCGAGGCGAACACCCGTCGCATCGAGGCATCCGTCGTCACGGATTTCAGCGATCGCATGAGCTACGGCGGCTACCTCGACCTGCCCACCCTGCTCAGCGCGCAGCGGCCGATCTCGCGGCCGGAGCACCACGACGAGCTGCTGTTCATCATCCAGCACCAGACCACCGAGCTCTGGCTCAAGCTCGTGCTGCACGAGCTCGAGACGGCGCGCGACCTGATGCGCGCCGACGAGCTCGCGAGGGCGCTGAAATGCGTCGCCCGGGTCAAGCACATCCAGAAGACGCTCACCGAGCAGTGGTCGGTGCTCGCGACGCTCACGCCCGCCGAGTACGCGCAGTTCCGCGGGGTGCTCGGCAATGCGAGCGGGTTCCAGTCGTTCCAGTACCGGGCGGTCGAGTTCGTGCTGGGCAACAAGAACGCGCGCATGCTGCAGGTCTTCGAGTCCGACCCCGAGGCCACCGCGGTGCTCACGGCCGCACTCGAGACGCCGAGCCTCTACGACGAGTTCCTCCGCCTGCTCGCCCGCGCCGGGTACCCGATCCCAGCATCGGTGCTCGAGCGCGACGTCACGCAGGCGTGGACGTTCACGCCCGAGCTCGTGCCCGTGTTCGCGCAGATCTACGCGCACACCGACGAGCACTGGGCGGCGTACGAGACCTGTGAAGAGCTCGTCGACCTCGAGGACAACTTCCAGCTCTGGCGGTTCCGCCACCTGAAGACCGTCGAGCGCATCATCGGCAACAAGCGCGGCACCGGCGGTTCGAGCGGCGCCTCGTTCCTGCAGCGGGCGCTCGAGCTCACGTTCTTCCCCGAGCTCTACGCGGTGCGAACCGAGATCCCGGGCTGACGCATGTCTCACCCCGATGAACCCCGTGCAGCCGGCATCGAGCTCGGCGCGAGCGCGCAGGCCGCTCGCCGCTCGCTGAACGGCGACCACCCGGGCGCGGTCGGCACGAGCCTGCCGCCGCTCGTCGACCATCACGTGCATCTCATGCTCGTCGGAATCGACGCGCTGGCCGACTCGTCGCTCGCGGGCCTCGTCGACCTCGGCGCGCCGCTCGACCTCGTCGCCGCGCTGCCGTCGCGCGAGGAGTTCCCACGCGTCGACTTCGCCGGCGCCTTCCTCACCGCCCCCGGCGGGTACCCGCTCGATCGGCCGTGGGCGGTCGACGGCTGCGTGCGCGAGGTGCCTGCCGCGACCGGCGACGGGCGCGGCTCGTTGCCAGGCCCCGCCGAGGCGGCGGTGGCCGAGCAGCACGCGTTCGGGGCATCCGTCGTCAAGGTCGCGCTCAACGCGGCGGCCGGCCCGGTGTTCGATGCGGCGACGCTCGACGCGATCGTGCGCGCCGCCCACGAGCGCGGCCTGCCCGTGGTCGCCCATGTCGAGGGCGAGCGGATGACGCGACTCGCCGTCGAGGCGGGCGTCGACGCCCTGGCGCACACGCCATTCACCGAACGGGTCGACGACGAGCTCATCGCCCGCGCGGTCGCGCTCGGCCAGCGCTGGATCAGCACGCTCTTCGTCTCCGGATACGGCGAGCGCACGCCCGACACCGAGCGGGCGCTCGACAACCTCCGGCGCTTTCAGGCCGCGGGCGGGCACGTGCTCTACGGCACGGATCTCGGCAACGGCGAGCAGCCGCTCGGGGTGAACCCGCACGAGCTCGCACTGCTGGCAGAGGCCGGGCTCGAGGCATCCGCCCTCATCGACGCGATCACCGACCCGTGGCCGCGCGCCGCCCGTGCCGAGGGCATCGCGACCTTCGTGCCCGGCCCGCCGCCGGCCGACCTCGACGACCTGCCGGCCTGGCTCGCGACGGCCGTCGTCGTGCCCGCCGAAGACCTGGAGATCCTGTGACCCTCGACCCGCAGCTCGCGTTCGCACGGCGCATGGACCGCTCCGACGGGCTCGCGCACCACCGCGCGAAGTTCGAGGGGGCCGACACCGATCTCGTCTATTTCGACGGCAACTCGCTCGGCCGCCCGCCGAGGTCGGCGATCACCCGGGTCGAGGAGTTCCTGCGCGAGAGCTGGGGCGGCCGGCTCATCCGCGGGTGGGACGAGTCCTGGCTGCGCCTGCCGAACGAGATCGGCGACCGCATCGGCCGTGCCGTGATCGATGCGAAGGCCGGGCAGACGATCATCGGCGACTCGACGACCGTGCTGCTCTACAAGCTCGCACGCGCGGCCGTCGACGCGCAGGTCGCCCGCGATCCGAAGCGCACCGAGATCGTGCTCGACACCGACAACTTCCCGACCGACCGCTACGTGCTCGACGGCATCGCGAAGGAGCGCGGCCTGAAGCTGCGCTGGATCGACGTCGACACGTCGTCGGGGGTCACGCCCGAGCAGCTCGCCGCGGTCGTCGGGCCGCAGACGGCGCTCGTCGTGATCTCGCATGTGGCGTACCGCTCGGCGTACCTCGCCGATGCGCCGCAGCTGACGCGCATCGCGCACGACGCGGGCGCCCTCATCCTCTGGGATCTCTGCCACTCGGCCGGCTCGGTGCCCGTGAAGGCCGACGAGTGGGGCTTCGACCTCGCGGTCGGCTGCACGTACAAGTACCTCAACGGCGGCCCCGGCTCCCCCGCGTTCGCCTACGTGCGCGAAGACCTGCAGGGCCTGCTCGAGCAGCCGATCCAGGGCTGGTGGGGCACGACCGACATGTTCCTCATGGGGCCCGAGTACCGGCCGGCGCCCGGCATGCAGCGCTTCATCAGCGGAACGGCGCCCGTCGTCGGCATGCTCGCGATGCAGGAGACGCTCGCGATGATCGAGGAGGCGGGCATGCCCGCGCTCCGTGCGAAGTCGGTCGCGCTCACCGAGTTCGCGATCTCGCTCGCGGCCGAGTGGCTCGCGCCGCTCGGCGTGACGCTCGCCTCGCCCGACCGGGCCGAGGAGCGCGGCGGGCACGTCACGTTCTTCCACCCCGAGATGCGCGAGGTCGTCGCCCGGCTCTGGCAGCAGGACGTCATTCCCGACTACCGCGATCCCGGCGGCATCCGCATCGGGCTCTCGCCGCTGTCGACGAGCTTCGAAGAGGTGCACCGCGGCATGGCCGCCACGCGTGACGTGCTCAAGCAGGTGCTGCTCGAGCGCGCCGGACTCGCCTGACGACCGGCCCGATTACCACCCGGGGATGCCGCTGACAACCCCATGCGCACGATCGGGTGATCCCACGCGCGCCGACGTAGCATGGCGGAACTCACGGACGGGTGGGTGGTCATGAGCGCACCCCGTCCCCGAAGGACTGGAGGGCACAGCATGTCGGACGCGAATCGCGCAGCCTCGGATGCGACCAGGGCGGCACGCGATGCCGCCGAGAAGGCGACGGATGCCGCGACCCACGCCACGGACGAGGTGAAGGATGCCGCCTCGGCGGCGGCATCGAACGTGTCGGATGCCGCGAAGCAGGCGCGCGGCGCCGCGGACGCGGCCGTCGGCGCGGCGAAGGGGGCGGCATCCGAGGCGCTCGACGCCACCAAGGACTCCGTCGACGGCCTCGTCGACGGCGTGAAGTCGGCCGCATCGCAGGCCAAGGATGCCGGTTCCGAGGCGCTCGATGCCGCACAGGCCCAAGCGCAGCAGGCGTACGAGACCGGACGGGGCCTCGTCGGCGACGGAACCGGCTACGTGAAGGCGAAGTACCGCGAGAACCCGGGGCTCGTGATCGCGGTCGGCGCGGCCGCCGCACTCGCCCTCGTCTTCATCATCCGAGGCATCGGTCGGCGCTGACGCCACCGGAGGACAGGCGAAGGGGAACACGCCGAAACGACGAAGGAGCGTGTCGAGACCTGGGGTCCCGACACGCTCCTTCGTCGTTTCTCGGCCTGCGGCCTCTCGGTCGGTCGACCGTCGAGCCGTCGGCCTCTCGGCTCAGTCGACCGCGGTGAGCGAGCCGGTCGTCGGCCCCGGGGCATCCGTCCACGCGGCGGCGCCCTTGTGCTCCCAGTCGACCGTCACCTTGGGCCGGGCGAAGAAGAGCACCAGCACGGCGCCGACCGCGAACGAGATGACGGGCAGCCAGAGCGACTGCGACATGGCGTCGGTGAACCCAGCGGCGATCTGCGGCGGCAGGGCCTGGCCAGCGGTCGACGACTGCTCGCCGCCGGCCTCGGCGAACCCGGGCAGGTTCGTCTCGAGCCGGGCATTCATGAGCGCGGTGATGGCCGCGGCGCCGAAGACCGAGCCGAACTGGCGGGTCATGTTGTAGACGCCCGACCCGGCGCCCGCCTGGTGCGGGGGCAGGTTGCGGGTCGCGGTCGACGCGAGCGGCGCCCAGATGCCCGACAGGCCGAGACCGAGGCCCGCGGCCGGGATCAGCAGCACCCAGAGCTCGACGTCGGGCGTGATGAGCAGCGACATCGCCGCGAGCGAGCCCGCGGTGATGGCGAACCCGGCGAACGCGATCCACTTGGGGTCGACGCGGTCGGTCAGGCGGCCGATGAACGGCGCCATGACGCCCGAGACGACGGCCATCGGCACGAGCATGAGGGCGGCCTGCGTGGGCTCGAGGCCGCGGGCGACCTGGTAGTAGAACGCGAGCGGCAGCGGCATGGCGACGATCGCGAGGCCGACGACCGTGATCGCGGCGTTCGACAGGGCGAAGTTGCGGTCCTTGAAGAGGTCGAGGGGCAGCAGCGGCTCCTTGCGGTTGAAGCGCTGCCAGACGACGAAGGCGACGAGCACGACGAGGCCCGTGATGATGAGGCCCCACACGGTGATCGGCCCGGTGATGGTGCCCCAGTCGTAGGTCTCGCCCTCTTGAATGCCGAAGATCACGAGGAACATGCCGACCGCGCTCAGCACGACGCCGAGCCAGTCGAAGGAGTGCTGGTGCGTCTCGAGCTTCGGCACGAGCCGCACGGCGAGGATGAACGCGACGACGCCGACGGGCACGTTGACGATGAAGATCCACTCCCACCCGAGCGAGTCGACGAGCACGCCGCCGAGGATCGGTCCGACGAGGGTGGCGACGCCGGCGACGGCGCCCCAGAGGCCCATGGCCGCGCCGCGCTGGGTGGGCGGGAAGATGCGCGTGATGACGGCCATCGTCTGCGGGGTCATCAGCGCGGCGCCGAGGCCCTGTGCCACGCGGGCGACGATGAGCATCGTGATGTCGTCGGAGAGTCCGCACCAGAGCGAGGAGAGCGTGAAGACGACGAGACCCACGAGGTAGACGTTCTTCGGGCCGAAGCGGTCGCCGAGGCGCCCGGTGATGAGCAGCGGCACGGCGTAGGCGAGCAGGTAGGCGCTCGTCACCCACAGCACCGAGGTGAGGTCGGTGCCGAGGTCGCGCATGATCGCGGGGTTCGCGATCGAGACGATCGTCGAGTCGACCAGGATCATGAAGAATCCGATGACGAGCGCCCAGAGCGCCGGCCAAGGCTTTCGTTCGGTCTGCAGGTGTTCGGCCTGCGGGTTTTCAGATGACATGTCTCGGTGTTCCTCCAGAACGGGGACCGCGTCGCGGTCGAGTCGGTGGGGCCGCATGCGCGGCGGATCGGTGGGACCGCGGTGCGGTCGGGGCGGGGGCCGCGAGGCGCCGGATGTCGCGGAGCGGCCGATCAGGTCAGGTCGATGCGCCGGCGCATGTGTCGCCCGGCGACCACGCGAGTTCGCCCGAGCGCAGCTCGTCGATGGTCTGCGCGAGCCAGTCGGCCTCGGCGGCCAGCATCGCACGCGTGTAGTGGACGTTGAGCACGACGCTCTTGGGCTTGCCCTTGTCGGCGATGCGGACGATGGCGGCGTCGTACCAGGCGATGCCGTCGCGGATGGCGTCGAGGCGCGTGCCGAGCAACTCGATGACGCGCTCGACCGGCAGGTTGTGCGCCTCGCCGACCGCGCGCGGGAACTCCGGGTACTCGTTGACGTGCCGGCTGAGCATCTCTTGGAGGCTCTCGTCGAACGCGGTGCGCCCGGCGTCGGTCACGGTGTAGACCGTGCGCTCGGGCCGGTTGCCCATGCGCTCGGTCGAGGTCTCGACGATCAGCCCGTCGGCGGCGAGCCGTTCGACGGCACGGTAGAGCGACCCGGCGCTCACCTTGACGACGCGATCCTCCTTGCGGGCCAGCATGAGCTGGTACATCTCGTACGGATGCATCGGCTGATCGATCAGGATGGCGAGCGCCGAGAATGCGAGCGGGTTCAGCTGCGACATCCGATGCTCCTCTCCTGCCGGGTGTTCCGATGCGGTTATTCCATCCGGAATAGTACACCTGGAATCCGGATGCTGCAACGCGACCTCCGATCGCGATCGCGGCGCCGGCTCGACCCGATCCGGGTCGGCCAGTCCGGCAGGCGCGAGACCGTGGCCGCACGCCCGCGCCCGCCCCGGTAGAATCGAGGCATCCACACCCTCGACACCGGACGGAGAACCGCGGTGCCCACCATCGTCGTCGACGTGATGCCCAAGGCCGAACTGCTCGACCCCCAGGGGAAGGCCGTCGCCGGCGCCCTCTCGCGCACCGGACGCGGGGGCTTCAGCTCCGTGCGCATCGGCAAGCGCTTCGAACTCACCGTCGACGGGCCCGTCGACGACGAGCTGCGCGCGAGCGTGCAGCAGATCGCCGAAGAGATCCTCTCGAACTCGGTCATCGAAGACGTCGTGAACATCGACTTCGGCGACGAGAGCGCCGAGGCCACTGCGCCCACGGAGGGCTGAGGTCATGCGCATCGGCGTCATCACCTTCCCCGGCTCGCTCGACGACCGCGACGCCCAGCGCGCCGTGCGCCTCGCCGGCGGCGAGCCCGTCGCGCTCTGGCACGGCTCGCACGACCTCGAGGGCGTCGACGCGCTGATCCTGCCCGGCGGCTTCAGCTACGGCGACTACCTGCGCTGCGGCGCCATCGCCTCGCTCAGCCCGATCATGACCGAGGTCGTCGACGCGGCGAACGCCGGCCTGCCGGTGCTCGGCATCTGCAACGGCTTCCAGATGCTCACCGAGGCGCACCTGCTCGAGGGCGGCCTGATCCGCAACGACCACGGCTCGTTCATCTGCCGCGACCAGGTACTCACGGTCGAGAACGCGTCGACCGACTGGACGAGCGGCTTCGACGCCGGCCAGCAGATCACGATCCCACTGAAGAACGGCGAGGGCGGGTTCATCGCCGATGCCGAGACGCTCGACCGCCTCGAGGGCGAGGGTCGCGTGGTCTTCCGCTATGTCGACGTGAACCCCAACGGCTCGATGCGCGACATCGCGGGCATCACGAACGAACGCGGCAATGTGGTCGGCCTCATGCCCCACCCCGAGCACGCGGTCGAGCCCGGCTTCGGCCCCGACACCGCCGCCGCCATGCGCTCGGGCGTCGACGGCCTCGGCTTCTTCACGAGCGTCATCCGCAAGACCCTCGTCGAGGCGTAGCGCTTCAGCCGGTCGCCACTCGTCGCGATCCGGTGACGGATGCCTCGGAGGACTCCTTGGGCGCGCAAAAGAAAACGGCGTGGTGAGACACGTTCAGGTATGCAAGTGCTGCTCTGCGGCTCCCTGATACGCCGGGAGGACGATTCTCTCTCAGCGGCGGCTACATCTACGACGATCAACGGTCGACTTGGACTCCGATCGACCGACCGAACGATGCACCTCAAGAGGCCGGCGTCGCGGTCTGGGCCGACGATCGACTCCTCGTCGTCGGTGGAACCGACTGGAACGACCCAGGAGGCTCGATCAGCACCCGAACCTGGATGCTCGACCCCGTGGCGAGTGAATGAGCACCGGCCGACGCAAGCTTGCGGTACTGTGCGGCGCTATGTAATGTGTCCCGCATGGTAGACCTCGCGAAGCACGAGCAGGACCTCCGCAAGGGCGTCCTCGTGCTCGCCGTCCTGTCCCAGTTGCGCGAGGAGCAGTACGGCTACTCGCTGCGACAGGCGCTCGTCGAGCGCGGGATGCCCATCGAAGAGGGCACGCTCTACCCCCTGCTGCGACGGCTCGAGGCGCAAGGCCTCCTCGCCTCGCAGTGGCGGGCGGAGAACGGCCCACCGCGTCGCTACTACTCGCTGAGCGCCGGCGGCGCCGAGCTCTACCGAGAGCTGTCCGCATCGTGGGCCTCTCTCGCAACCGTGATGTCCCAGCTCCTGGACGGGGAGAAGCCATGAAGCCGGATGCCCTCATCGAGTCCTACGTCGCCGAAGTCGTGCGCCACCTGCCGAGGAGGCAGCGCAACGACGTCGGGTTCGAACTGCGCTCGCTGCTCACCGAGGAACTGCGCGGGCGCGCCGGCGACAGCGAGCCCGACGCAGAGGCGACGCTCGAACTGCTCGCGACCTTCGGCAAGCCCGCGGAGGTGGCCGACCGCTATCGGCCGGCCGGATTCACGATCATCCGCCCCGCGGACGCGCCCCGCTTCGCCTGGATCTCGCTCGTCGGCGTGGCCGTCCAATGGGTGATCACGCTCATCGCGACCTACACCGCCCCCGCGACCGGCGCCGGCGACGACTGGCTCAGTCGGCTCGGCACATGGTGGCTGTCCGCGGGGCTCGGTGCGTTCTGGTGGCCCGGCCTGCTCGTCTCGTTGAGCATCGTCGCGGCAGCGATCGCGGCTCGGCGGGGCGGTGATGCTCCGGAGTGGACGCCCCGAGCGGCGGCGATGCTCGACCGCGACCGCATCCATCGCCCGCTCTACGTGCTCGCGATCGCGGGCGCCCTCGTGGGCATCGCCGCTCTGGTGGCCGCGATCAACCTCGCCACGTGGTGGCCCGGGCTACCGCAACCGCTGCTCGACGCGTTCGTGATCGACGAGGATTTCCTGGCCACGCGGGCTCCTTGGGCACTCGTGCTCTGGGCGGCGAGCTTGGCGACCATGATCGCCGTCCTCGTCGCGGGGCGCTGGACCCGCACGACCAGACTGCTCGCCATCGTGGGGAATGCGCTCTGGGTCGTCCTGCTCGTCTGGTGGGTCGTGGCCGGTCCGATCTTCGTACAGCCCTACGCCGACTCCGTGACCAAGGGATGCCTCCTCCTCGTCGCCGCGATCTGCGTCCTCGATCTCGTGTTCACCGCCCGCCACTTGCGCCAGGGCATCCCCGAGCCGGCGATCTAACTTCCCGTACCGTGATTGCTTTTGAGCCGAACGATCGTTGCGGGACTCTCACACAGAGCTCGGCCCGCGAGCCGATCGGGCAGCGGGCGTGAGCCGGTGGACGCCGTAGCGTGGGGCTATGTCAACACGGGACGAGTCCGGACACACCATCGATCAGGCCGAAGATGCGATCCAGGCGGCCATGCGGGCGAGCGACATCGCCAAGTTGAACCTGCTCATCGCCGACGACCTCGTCTTCGCTGGCCCAGACGGGAAGCTGATCGGCAAAGCGGCCGACCTGGAGGCGCACCGCACCGGCGCAACGCGCTTCGCGCACATCCAGGAGACGCACCGTCGCACCACAGAGATCGCTGGGGCCGGGGCGACTGAGACGACTGCCGTGGCAACGGTGTGGAACGACGGACAATGGACTGACGTCAGCCTGCGATGGATCCGCGACTGGCGCATCATCGACGGGCGCTGGCAGGTCGCGGGCGGCTCAGTAACCGTCCTGGGTTGAGCACTCGTCGAGGCCTGCATCTGAATCCTTGTGCGGCAACGACCACCGCTCCGCGTGCTTGCGTCAGAGATCACGGGAACGAGTGGGCTGCCCGATAGGTCGTCGGCGATCACACGAGGGGTTGGCGCCCGGTGTCAGGTCGAGAACAATGCTGTCATGCGACTCGTCATCGACATCGACCTGGACAAGCTGCCGAACGATCAAGCCAAGGAGGCCGGGCGAATCCTCCGATATTGGGCCGGCGCGTTGTCCCAGCTGGAGTTGGACCAGGCGGCGGAGCACACGCTCATGGATTCGGACTACCGACCTGTCGGCAGTCTTCGCCTCCAGACGCGATGACGGATCAGTCAGCGGCGATCAGCGTTCGAACCGAGGTGGTCGAGCCAGCGCGGCTGAGCGAACAGCGACCCACGCCCGACCGCGCCTGGCCGAATAGCTCCGGCCGCGTGATGACTGGTGCAGCGGTTGCCTCATACAACAGACTGGGCGGATGAACACGCTCGTCACGATCCTGCACGTCATCACGATCCTCGGTACGGGCCTTGTGGCCGGCGTCTTCTTCGCATTCTCCGGCTTCGTGATGCAGGGCATCGGCCGGCTGCCCGCTGCCGAAGCGGCCCGCACCATGCGAGCGATCAACGTCACTGCCGTGCGCGCGCCGCTGATGCTCGCGATCTTCGGCACCGCACTTCTCGTGACGGTGCTCGCTGTGCTGACCTTCGTCGGCGGGCTCGTGGACACGCCGTGGTGGACGATCGCCGGGGCGGCGCTGTACCTCGTCGGGGTCGTCGGTGTCACGGCCGGTGCCAACGTGCCCCGCAACGACCGGCTGGCCGCGGTTTCCGACGAGGACGGCCCGTCACTCGCGGCCGCGTGGCAGTCGTTCCGTCCAGGATGGACCGCCTGGAACCACGTGCGCACGCTCACCTCTGCGGCAGCGTGCCTCGCGTTCGTGCTCGCCCTCATCCCGTAGGGCTCATGCGCCGACGGCCCGTGGAGCGATCCCGACCCGACGACAACTCGACGGGTGCCATCCGGAGCCGTCTGCGTCACTTCAGTTGATCGCGACGGCGTGTCAGGTTCGCTGTCTCGGCGGTGTTGCCCGCCAGATCGATGGCTTCGTCATACGCGTGGCGGGCGTCTTGGCTGCGGCCCAGCCTGCGCAGCAGGTCGGCGCGGGTGGCGTGGAAGGCGTGATAGCCGTTCAATTCGGCTTCGAGCCCATCGACGATCGCGAGTGCCACGTCCGGACCGTCGAGCTCGGCGATCGCGATGGCCCTGTTGAGGGCGATGATCGGTGACGGGTCGACGTTGACGAGCTGATCGTAGAGTGCGAGGACCTGCGACCAGTCGGTGTCACGGATGTCGCGGGCGGAGGTGTGCACTGCGCCGATCGCTGCCAGGATCTGGTAGCGCCCGGGAACCTCACCCGCCGCGGCCGCGGCCAGGCGCTCGCGCACCAGCCGATGGCCCTCGGCGATGAGCGCCGGGTCCCATGCCCCCCGGTCCTGCTCATCGAGCCGGATCAGTTCGCCGTCCATCGAGATCCGGGCCGTGCGGCGGGCCTCGGTGAGGAGCATCAACGCCAGCAACCCGGCGACTTCGCCATCCTCCGGCAAGAGGGCCCGGACCAGGCGGGTGAGCCGGATCGCCTCCGCCGTCAGATCGGCACGTACGGGGTCTGCGCCTGGGCCGGTCGCCAAGTAGCCCTCGTTGAAGACCAGGAACAGCACCGCGAGCACTCCGGAGACTCGGCCGGGGAGGTCCGCCGCAGACGGCATCCGGTACGGGATGCGAGCCGCCTTGATCTTGGCTTTCGCACGGGTTATCCGCTGCCCCATCGTGCTCTCGGGGACCAGGAACGCGCGGGCGATCTCGGCCACGGTCAGGCCGCCGACCATGCGCAGTGTCAGCGCCACCCGACTCTCCATCGCCAACGCCGGATGGCAGCAGGTGAAGATCAACCGGAGCCGGTCGTCATCGATGGCACCGATCGGCTCGGGCGGTGTGTGATCGAATACCAGCTGAGCTTCCTTGTGCTTGCGGTCGCGTTGGTTCTCGCGCCGCAGTCGATCGATGCCCTTGCGGTTCGCAGTGGTGGCGAGCCAGGCGCCTGGATTGGGTGGCACACCGTCGGCCGGCCACCGGGCGACAGCGGTCGCGAACGCCTCGGCCGCAGCGTCCTCTGCGAGGTCGAGGTTGCCGAACCGTCGGGTCAAGCCGGCGACCACCCGGGCCCACTCGTCATGGTATGCCCGGGTGATCGCGTCCTCGACGTCGTTCACGCGAACGGTCGCACCTCGATCTTCCGATCGCAGATCTTCGACGCCTCGGCGGCGAGGGCGAGCGCGACGTCCAGATCAGGCGCCTCCCAAACCCAGACCCCGCCGAGGTACTCCTTCGACTCCAGGAATGGTCCGTCGCTGAACACCGACTGCTCGCCCCGGTTGTCGATGACCGTGGCCGCATCAGGGTTCGCGAGGCCCCCCGCGAACACCCAGTAGCCGTCGGCGATGAGACGCTCGTTGAACTCGCTGATCGCGGGCCGTCGGTCCGTCTTGCCCGGATTGCTCATGTCGTCGATCACGGAAACGAGGTACTGCACGTGAAGATCCTCTCCTTCGATTCAGGTCGGCGTTGAACGCTCGTCCATATCATTGCGGGCCTGCGGGATGCTCGAGGTCGTAGGCGCGGGACACCTTCGCAGGGACGACCATGCGCCAGGCATCGACGACGAGCTCACGGGCCTCGGCCGGCTCCAGCACCGCGAGATCCGCGTGGACCCAGTTGAAGCGCAGGTCTGAGTCCGAGGGCATCTGGAACTTGCGCGGGTTCCCAGCGACGAGCGCTGCACGCTCCTCCTTCGGGAAGGCGAACCCCATCACGCGCTCGTCGAGGGAGAACGCGACGTAGACCACCTGACCGACGCGGAATTTCAATCGCCCGCGCACATAGGCATGGTAGGAGCGCTCCAACTCTGCACCCAGCGCACGAACGTCATCGATGACCGCCATGCCTACAGCCTCTCAGGCGTATCCGACATGGAGCGATCCCCGGATGTACGGGTGGGGCAGAGTGCGGTCAGGCTTCACGGCCGGCTTCCTCAGGCCTTCATGTAACCGCGCGCCTCGACGATCCTGCCGTCGCGGACGCGGATCAGGTTCACGCCCCGGACCCAATCGTTCTCGCCCGCTCCCCAGCGCAAAATCCACGGTGCCACGGCGAGATCCCCGAGGATCTCCGCCGGCTCGGGCGAGAAGTTCAGGTCCGCGTCGCCCGCGAGCGCGGACCAGCGTGCAAGACACGCTCGACCGCCCTCGTGACGCGCCCCGGCCGGAGCCGGGTTCGTGTCCTCGATGACGCAATCGTCGGAGATCAGACCCACGAGGAGTGCTGGATCATGCAGATGGAATGCTTGGTTGTAGCGATCCATGACCTCATGGATGGTGCGGACTGTTTCGGTCATTGCGGCACCTCTCGTGCGTATGGGAACCGATCGGCGGCAAACGCAGAATCGATCAGAACGTTGCGTACGTCGGACGGCCCGCGGGCCGATACGTCTGGATCATCACGCCCTTCGAATCGGAACGCGAGTCGACCAGGTTCATGGCGACATCCCGACCTGAGCCTGCGAAGAGGCGGGCACCCTGGCCCAGGACCACGGGGACGATGATGAGTTCCATTTCATCGACGAGGTCGTTTTCGAGGAGCCACTGGATGAGACGACTGCTTCCGTGTACCTGGAGTTCGCCGTCGCCGCTCGCTTTCAGTTCCGTGACGGCGGCGAACAGGTCCTCTCCGAGGACGACCGTGTTCGCCCATTCCGGTTCCGTCAGTGTTCTGGATGCCACGTACTTCGGATTCGAATTCAAGGCCACCCCGATCGGGTGGCGTTTCATGTCCTCGATGGTGCCCCAGAATTCGTGGAGGATGTCGTACGTTCGGCGGCCGAAGAGGAACGCGTCGGCACGCTGGAAGGTCGCTGCGATGTGATCACGGGTCGAGTCGTCACCCGCTCCCCTCGCCCACCCACCGCGTTCGAACCCGCCCTCGCGGTCCTCGGGAGTCGGGCCGCCATTGCCCTGGGTCACTCCATCCAGAGTGAGCTGCGTGATCGTCGTCAGTTTCATCGCGTTGTCCTCCATGCCATCGGCACCCGCACATCGGGCACCTCTCACTCACTCAACGAACGACACCGCCCGGATCCGACACCCCGACGAGATTCCCCCGACACGAAGCTCATGGTGCGTGATCCCGAGTCGCGACCCGCTGCGGTCCGGCCACCGAGCGGCTCGGGCGTCAAGAGCCTCGAAGCGCATTGATACGCTGCGAGAACGTTGATCGATGACGCAAGGGAGCCCGATTGCGCCAATCACCCGCGACCGCCACCGTTCTCCTCGCACTCGCATCGGGCATCGGTCTCTCCGCGTGCGTTTCCACGCAGGCCGCTCCGGCCGAAATCGAAGTCATCGAGCTCGACGGCCCGTTCACGCCGCTCGGCATCGAGGTCACCGGATTGCCGGCAGGGAAGACCGTCACCTTCACAGCGGATGTGGTGCTCGGTGCGGCGCGGTACTCCTCGGAGGCATCCTTCCGAGTCGGAGACAACGGGGCCATCGACCTCGCCGCGGATGCCCCGGAGTCCGGTGACTGGGTCGGCGCTGATGCGATGGCGCCGTTCTGGTCGATGATCGGGCCGGGCTCTACGCGCTGGCAGGCGTGGGACGAGCCGTTCGAGGTCGAACTGGCCGTGGTCGATGATCAAGGCGATGAGCTCGCGCAGACCACGGTCACGCGGCCTGGTATGGCGGCCGGCATCGAGGCCCGCGCGATCGACGAGCCCTCGATCGAGGGCGTCTACGCGATCCCGGCGGACATGTCCGCCGATTCCGGTCCCGGATCGCCGAAGCCCGCGGTCCTGGTCTTCAGCGGGTCGGATGGCGGCCTCGAGTACGCCGCGTTGACTGCCCGTTGGCTCGCGGGGCTCGGCTACCCGGCACTCGCGATCTCCTACTTCGGCGGCGAGGGGCAGCCCGCCGAGCTCGAGAACGTTCCGGTCGAGACGTTCGAGGCCGCCTTGGCGTGGTTGCGCGAACAACCGGAGGTCGACGTCGAGAACGTGACCTCCTTCGGCGTCTCGCGGGGAGGTGAGATGGCGCTCTGGCTCGCCGCTGAGCATCCTGATCTCCTCGCCGGCGCCATCGCCCCGGTCGGCGCCGGCACGATCGTCTGCGGCTACCCGCAGGGCGTCGCGTGGACGCGTGGCGGCGCCGCCCTGTCGACGGACTGCGCGATGTCCGTGGTCGGGTCGCCGACGACGCAGATCGACGTGGCGGCGATCGATGGTCCCGTCGTCCTCGCCTGTGGCACCGATGACGAGCTCTGGGACTCCTGCGCGGCACTCGACGACATCGTCGAACGCCGCGACGGTGCCGGGCTCGACACCCTCGCGACTCGCGGCGTCACTGCCCTGCACGCCGTCGCCTGGGCGCCCTACCTCCCGCTGCGGTTCGGCGACGAAGCCGAGCCGGAGCAGATCGCTGCGACCCGAGCGGTGCAGAAGGAGTTCTGGGGCGACGTCCTCGCCCTGCTCGCCGACTGAGGAACGCCGAGCGGACTCCGAGCCGTTCCGACCGGCATCGAGAAAGTGCCCGTCAGCTAGCATTCTGGGATGACGAACCCGGCTCCGATAGACGACGTCTCGATCGGCGGTGAGGGCATCCGTCTCGGGCAGTTCCTGAAGTTCGCCGGACTCCTCGACTCCGGTGGAGACGTGAAGGCGGCCATCATCGACGGCGAGGTGACCGTGAACGGCGAGGTCGACCGCCGACGCGGACGGCAGCTGCAGTTCGGCGACATCGTCGGCTTCGATGGACGCAAGGTCCGCGTGCGCCCGTGAGGGTGCGTCCGGGCTCGTGGGTGTGATCGGCGAGGTCGGGGCGGCGTACTCCCGGAGGGCGGCGGAGTACACCGACCTCTTCGGAACGATGAGCGCCGTGCACCCCTCGGATCGACAACTCGTCGCGACCTGGGCGAGCGGGCTCGAAGGTCGCGTGGTCGACGCCGGCTGCGGTCCCGGCCAGTGGACGGACTTCCTCGCCGGATTCGGACTCGAGGCCCGCGGTGTGGATCAGGTGCCCGAGTTCATCGAACGCGCCCGAGCCGAGTACCCCGGCGTGCCATTCGAGATCGGCAGCCTCGAGAGGCTCGACTGCGGAACGGAGCCCTCGGCGGAATCCTGTCGTGGTACTCGCTCATCCATCACGAGCCCGACACGATACGCGTGCCGCTGACCGAGTTCCGTCGTGCACTCCGGCCTGGAGGCACACTGCTCACTGGATTCTTCGAGGGCCCGGTCGTCGAGCGATTCGATCACGCGGTCACGCCGGCCCACCGCTGGTCGGTCGAGGCGCTCAGCACGGAACTTCATGCCGTCGGCTTCGACGTCCTCGAGTCGCACGTCAGGAAGACCGTCGACGAGCGGCCTCAGGCCGCGATCATCGCCCGCCGGGCCGACACCCGATAATGAAGCATGTCCTCCTCCGTCGAACGCCGTTCCAATCCGACTGCCTGGGCCGCGTTCTGGCTCGCGCTGGCCGGCCTCGTGCTCATGCCCATCCCGCTGTTCATCGGGCTGATCCTGGGCGGCGCCCTTTCGATCGTCGCCGCGATCCTCGCCGTGATCGCCCTCCTCAAGGGGCTCGCACGCAGCGGCACGGGCATCGCACCGGTCGTGTTCGCGGCGATCTTCATCGCGCTCACCTGGGGCGGCATCTCCATCGGGGGCGGCACGATCTGGTAGTTCGACCTCGGCCGCTCAGTCGAAGGAGCAGGTTCGTCGGAGCCGGGGCTCAGTCCTGCTTCGCCGCGGGCGCGGCGACGCAGACGGCGCCCCGGTTGCCGTCCTGGTCGGCGATGACCGTGAGCGAAGGCGCGTCGCCGTCGTCGACGATGGTGCCGCCCGCGGCGAGCGCGGCGGCGATCCGCTGCTCGGCCACCTCGGGCGCCACGTAGACCTCGAGGTGGAACCGCTGCGGGGAGCCCTCGTCGGCATCGCCGAACCACAGGTTCGGCACCCGCCCCGTCGCATCCCGCACCTCGTCGCTGGGCGACCCGCGCCCCTGGGACTCGGCGCTCCCCGTCAGCAACGCGGCCCACACCGGGGCGATGGTCGCCGAGTTCGCCGTGTCGAGGCCGAGCTCGATCTCGCTGACCGAGGCCGGGTCGGCGACGAGCCCGAGGCCGGCCGCGACCTCGGTGATGCGTCGCGCGAGGTCGACGTCGAGCCGGGTCACCCATTCGACGACGTGTTCGGCACCCTCGTCGTCGCGGTAGATCGCATCGTCGCTGACGAGCTCGAGGTCGACGTGCCCCGTGCCGATCGACACGTGCGGGTGGTGGCCGAGCTCGTCGCCGGCCTCACCGACCGCGACGATGAACCGCGCTGCGGCACCGAAGTCGCCGACCAGGTACCGGGCGTGCAGCCCCTGGGCCAGCTTGCGCCAGTCGGCCAGCTCGGCCGCGGCGATCTGGTCGCCTCTCAGCATGTCCATGAAAGGTGAGTGTAACTCGGGTCCGGTGCTGCGGCACCGGTATCCTTCGCGCCGCCCAGACGTTGACGACGGATGCTGCGCCGCGTCGCGGCATCCGCTCTTCCGCCGGCGCAGCCGATGACGCATGATGGGCAGCAACCGTTGATCGAAGGAGATCCGATGGCCCGCAGCCCGCGCCCCGACGTGTCCGTGCCCGACCTGTCCGTGTTCGACTACCTGTTCGGCGACCTGGGCGAGGGCGATCTCGATGCCGTCGCCATCGTCGACGGCCCGAGCGGCGCCGAGACGACCTACCGCCAGCTCGTCGGCCAGATCTCGCTGCTCGCCGGCGCGCTCGCGGCCCGCGGTGTCGGGGTCGGCGACGTGGTCGCGCTGCTCTGCCCGAACGTGCCCGCGTTCGCGACCGTGTTCCACGGCATCCTGCGCTCGGGCGCCACGGCGACGACCGTGAACTCGCTCTACACGCCCGACGAGATCGCCAACCAGCTGACCGACTCGCGCGCGACCTGGTTCTTCACCGTGTCGCCGCTGCTGCCGGGCGCGAAGGCCGCGGCCGAGCGGGTGGGCATCGCCGACGACCACCTCATCGTGCTCGACGGCGCGGAGGGGCATCCGTCACTGCGCGACCTGCTGACCGAGGGGCACCAGGCTCCGGATGTCTCGTTCGATCCGGCCGAGCACCTCGCCGTGCTGCCCTACTCGTCGGGCACGACCGGCCGGCCGAAGGGCGTGATGCTGACGCACCGCAACCTCGTCGCGAACGTCGCCCAGAGCAAGGCCACGATCGGCCTCGAGCGCGAGGACCGGGTGCTCGCGGTGCTGCCCTTCTTCCACATCTACGGCCTGACCGTGCTGCTGAACTACGCGCTCAAGTGCCGCGCGAGCCTCGTGACCATGCCGAGGTTCGACCTCGTCGAGTTCCTCAGGGTCATCGGCGAGTACCGGGCGACCTGGCTCTTCATCGCGCCGCCGATCGCGGTCGCCCTCGCGAAGCATCCGCTCGTCGCCCAGGCCGACACCTCGAGCGTGAAGGTCGTGTTCTCGGGGGCGGCACCGCTCGACGGCGCCCTCGCCGAGGCCGTCGCCGAGCGGCTGGACTGCGTCGTGTGCCAGGGCTACGGCATGACCGAGACGAGCCCGGTCACGCATGTCATCGCGGTCGACCGACCCGACCTCGACCGCTCCACGATCGGCAACCTGCTGCCGAACACCGAGGCGCGCATCGTCGACGTCGAGACGGGAGACGACGTCACCGTGCCGGGCGACGGCGCGAGCGAGCCCGGCGAGATCTGGATCCGCGGGCCGCAGGTCATGAAGGGCTACCTCGGCAACGCCGAGGCGACGGCCGCGATGCTCGACGGGGACGGCTGGCTGCACACGGGCGACATCGCGACCGTCACGGCCGACGGCACCTACCGCATCGTCGACCGGCTCAAGGAGCTCATCAAGTACAAGGGCTACCAGGTCGCCCCCGCCGTGCTCGAGGCCGTGCTGCTCGGGCACCCGAGGATCGCGGATGCCGCGGTGATCGGCGTGCTCGATGAAGACGGTCAAGAGATCCCCAAGGCATTCGTGGTCGTGCAGGCCGAGGCCGAACTCGGCACCGACGAGGTCATGGCCTACGTCGCCGAACATGTCGCGCCGCACGAGAAGGTGCGCCGGGTCGAGTTCATCGACGTCGTGCCGAAGTCGAGCGCGGGCAAGATCCTGCGCAAGGACCTGCGGGCACGGCAGGCCGCGAGCACGGGCAGCGGCGCAGGCGCCTGACGCTTCGGTCGGATGCCGCGGCGAGGGCATGAGTCGGACGCCACGGCGAGGGCATGATCGGAGCCCTCGCCGAGGCATCCGGCGTGTCCCATCACCCGTGCCGATCGGCGCGTGCGCGGCGCCGATAGGATCGGCGCGCACAGCTGCCGACGGCAGTACGGAGGGGGCCGACATGAGCGAGACCGCGCGCACGAAACCGCAGTTGAACGACCTCGCCTACATGCGCGACGCCGTGCTGTTCGACGGGCCCGAGTCGCCTCACAAGCTGAGCCGCTTCTGGATGCTGCTGATCCTCTCGTCGATCATCGCCGCGGCCGGCGTGGTCGCCGACTCGACGGCGACGGTCATCGGCGCGATGATCGTGGCGCCGCTCATGCTGCCGATCCAGGGCACGATGCTCGCGACCGTGCTCGGCGACCGAGACGCGCTCATCCGCTCGCTGCTCCTGCTCGTGGGCGGCGCGGCGACCGCGATCGGCATCGGCTTCGTCGTCGGCCTCATGGTCGTGAACGACGTGGTCGCCGCCACGAACTCGCAGGTCGACGGACGGGTCTCGCCGGGACTCATCGACCTGCTCGCCGCGCTCGCGACGGGCGTCGTCGGCTCGATCGCGCTCGTGCGGCGCGACATCGCCGACACTCTGCCCGGCGTCGCGATCGCGATCTCGCTCGTGCCGCCGCTCTCGGTCGTCGGCCTGACCCTCGAGTCCGGGGCGCCCGACGAGTCGATGGGGGCCCTGCTGCTCTTCCTCACCAACGTCGCGGCGATCATCGGCACGGGCGTCGTCGTCATGGCCGTGTACGGCGCGGGGCGTCTGGCCGCCCCGCCGGCCGACGCCCGCCTGGTGGCACGCAAGCGCCTGAACACGGGCATCGCCCTGACGATCATGGGCATCGTCGTGCTGGTGCCGCTCACGATCTCGAGCGTGCAGACGGCCGAGAACGTCACCCGCGAGGCGACCGTGCACGGCGTGGCCGGCACCTGGGGCGACGACGTCGGCTGGGTGCTCACGGGCGTGAGCACCGCGAACGGCGTCGTGATCGCGAAGTTCGAGGGCACCGCCGACACCGGGCAACCCGACGTCGCCACGCTCGAGAGCGCGCTGCGCGACGCGGGCATCGACCCCGCGCAGGTGCAGGTCGAGCTCGTGCCGACCTACACGGTCAAGCTCGGCCCGGCCGCGCAGCCGGGCAACGGGTAGCCGCACGCGCGCATGGCCTCCCGCGACGTTTCGCGCCTCCCGCGACCGTTCACAACGGTCGCAGGAGCGGCGAAAGGTCGCGGGAACACGGACCAGTCGCGAACGCCGAAGGGTCGGGGCGCGGCATCCGCTCGCCCCCCGACCCTCGCCGTGCCGTGACGTGCGCGACTACGCGGCGGCGTCCTCCGAGCCGACGGCGGCGCGCAGGGCGGCGCCGAGCTCGGCGTCGACATTCGTCCAGTACTGGAAGAACCGCTCGCGGATCGCGTCGACCGTGATCGCCTCGCCCTGCCCGGTCAGCGTCGCGAGCAGGCGCTGCTTCGCCTCGGCCGAGTACACGTCGCGGTAGAGCGTGCCCGGCTGGCCGAAGTCGTCGTCGTCGCTGCGCAGCGTGTAGGCGGCGCGCACGAGCTCGCCGTCGCTCTCCCACGAGCCCTCACCCGCGGCATCCGCATCGGCGACGGGGCCGCCGAACGAGTTCGGCGCGTAGACCGGGGTCGACGGGGCGTTGAATCCGTGCCGCTGTGCGCCGTCCTGAGAGTAGTTGGCGACGGATGCCGCGTGCGGCGCGTTCACCGGGATCTGGTTGTAGTTCGTGCCCACGCGGTAGCGCTGCGCGTCGGGGTAGCTGAACACGCGGGCCATGAGCATCTTGTCGGGGCTGATGCCGATGCCCGGAACGGTGTTCGCGGGCGAGAACGCGGCCTGCTCGATCTCGGCGAAGAAGTTCTGCGGGTTGCGGTCGAGCGTGAGCGTGCCGACCGGGATCAGCGGGTAGTCGGCGTGCGGCCACACCTTCGTGAGGTCGAACGGGTTGAAGCGGTACGTCTTCGCGTCCTCGTAGGGCATGACCTGCACGTGCAGGTCCCACTTCGGGTGGTTGCCGGCCTCGATCGCGTCGTGCAGGTCACGGCGGTAGAAGTCGGCGTCGGCGCCGGCGATCGCCTCGGCCGTCTCGGCGTCGAGGTGCAGGTCGCCCTGCTGCGAGCGGAAGTGGTACTTCACCCAGAACTGCTCGCCCTCGGCGTTGATCCACTGGTACGTGTGCGAGCCGAAGCCGTGCATCTCGCGCCACGACTTGGGCAGGCCGCGGTCGCCCATGAGGTAGGTCACCTGGTGCGCCGACTCGGGCGAGAGGGTCCAGAAGTCCCACTGCATGTCGGCGTCGCGCAGGCCCGAGCCCGGCAGGCGCTTCTGCGAGTGGATGAAGTCGGGGAACTTGATCGCGTCGCGGATGAAGAACACCGGGGTGTTGTTGCCGACGATGTCGTAGTTGCCCTCGGTCGTGTAGAACTTCACCGAGAATCCGCGCACGTCGCGCCAGGTGTCGGGCGAACCCTGCTCACCGGCGACCGACGAGAACCGCATGAGCGTCTCGGACTCGGCGCCCGGCTGGAAGACCGCGGCGCGCGTGTAGGCCGAGACATCCGCCGTGACCTCGAAGCGGCCGAACGCGCCGCCGCCCTTCGCGTGCACGATGCGCTCGGGGATGCGCTCGCGGTTGAACTGCGCGAGCTTCTCGACGAGGTAGCGGTCGTGCAGCACCGTGGCCCCGTCGGCTCCGACGGTGAGGGAGTGCGCATCGCTCGCGACGGGCGTTCCGGTCTGGGTGGTCGTGTTCTCTGACATCGATTCCTTCTCAGTAGGGTGACGGATGCCGCGACGGCGCGACGAACGCACCCGTGAACGGGTACGACGAACGGCGCCGAGCACGGCGGTGGCACGGGCGTGCCGGGGTGGAGGCGGCGGTGCGGCCCGGTTAGGCCGCGACCTCCTGCCGGCAGTTCGCGCAGAGGCCCCAGAAGGTGACCTCGGCGGTGTGCACGACGAACCCGCTCGTGTCGGACGGGGCGAGGCAGGGCGCCTGCCCCACGACGCATTCGACATCGGCCACGGCACGGCATCGCGTGCACACGATGTGGTGGTGGTTGTCGCCGATGCGGCTCTCGTAGAGCGCCGCCGACCCCGCCGGCTCGATGCGCCGGAGGAGTTGCGCCGCGTTCAGGTCGCCGAGCACGTTGTACACGGTCTGCAGCGAGATGCCCGGATGCCGGGCAGCCACACGCGTGTGGACCGCGTCGGCGTCGAGATGCCCGTTGCCGGTGACCGCCTCGAGGACCGCGAGGCGCGGCTCCGTCACGCGGAGCCCGGCCGAGCGGAGGTGCTCGACGGCCGCGTCGCGGATCTCGTCGGTGGTCATGTCACCAGCCTAACGCTTCTTTTGAGTCATTCAAAACAACTGAGCGGATGTCACGGCTGGGCCCCTCGGCTCTCGCGCCCGCCGTCGCGCCCGCCACTCAGTACTGCAGCAGCGAGTACGTCTCGTACCGGTCGCCGAGCGCCGCTCGCCCGCCCAGGTCGACGAGCTCGATCGCGACCGAGATGCCGGCGACCAGCCATCCGGCCCGCTCGACGAGCCGGGCCGCGGCACCGACCGTGCCGCCCGTGGCGAGCACGTCGTCGACGATGAGCACGCGGGTGCCCTGCGGCAGCTCGCCCTCGTGCACCTCGAGCGCGGCCGTGCCGTACTCGAGGGCGTACTCCTCGCGGAGCACCTTGCGCGGGAGCTTGCCCTCCTTGCGGATCGGCAGCAGGCCGGCCCCGCAGAGCGCCGACGCGGCGCCCGCGAGCAGGAACCCCCGGGCCTCGACGCCGGCGAGCACGTCGAACCGCCCGGCGAAGGGCGCGATGAGCGCCTCGGACAGCGCATGGAACGCGGGCCCATCGGCGAAGACCGGCGTCAGGTCGCGGAAGAGGATTCCGGGTTCGGGGAAGTCGGGAATCGTCGCGAGGTTCGATTCGACGAGGTTGCGCACATCCTGCTCGGTCACCGGTCAAGGCTACTCGGCCGGCGGAGTTCAATCGTTCGGTGGAGGCATCCGCCCAGACCGGTTTGCGACCATGGAGGCACCCCGATCTCTGGAGCCCTCGTGTCACCGAAACGCCTGTACCGCACCTTCGCCGTCGCCGAGGCGATCACCTGGACCCTGCTCATCGCAGGCATGGTGCTGAAGTACGGATTCGGCATCGACATCGCGGTCACGATCGGCGGCGGCATCCACGGATTCGTCTTCCTCGCCTACGCGGTCATCGCCGTCGTCGTCGGCGTGAACCAGCGCTGGAACGTCGGGCGCATCGCCTTCGCGTTGCTCACGGCGATCGTGCCGTACGCGACGATCCCGTTCGAGCTCTGGCTCGTGCGCCGCGGTCACCTCGAGGGCGGATGGCGCCGCGAGGCCGGCGAGCACCCGGCCGACGGCTCGTTCCCCAATCGCGTGCTGCGCCTCGTGCTCGCCCGCCCGGTCGTCTCGATCGCCGTCGGCGTGGTCGCCGTCGCCGCCGCGTTCACGGTGCTGCTCGTCATCGGACCGCCCGTGCCGCCGCCCGCAGTCGGCTGAGGTCGGCTGCTACCGCCCCACGCGGTTGACGAGCGCCGTCCAGACGAGGCCGGTCGTCGAGCAGACGAGCAATGCGACGAACACCCACGGCAGCGCCGAGAGCCCGAGCACACCGTAGAGCACCGCGCCCAGCAGCGCGCCGCCGCCGATGCCCGTGTTGAACGCGGTCGTGTAGAACGAGGCCGCCGCGTCGCGGATGCGCGCCGAGGCCGTGTGCAGCAGGCGCGTGTTGAGCATGGTCGGCAGGGCGCCGAAGGCCGTGCCGAAGAGCAGGAAGCTCGCGATGCCGACCACGGGCACGGTCGGGAACGCCGCGAGGCCCGCGACACCGGCGCCCGTGGCGACGAGCGCGACGACGAGTCCGACGGTCGGGCGGCGCCCGAGCACCGCGCCCGCCAGCACGAGTCCGACGGCGCCGGCGATGCCGTAGGCGAGCAGCATCGGGCTGATCGCGCTCGACGGCAGGCCCATGACGTCGGTGATGTACGGCGCGATGTACGTGTAGAAGGTGTACATGCCGATCATGGTCACCGCCGTGATGAGGCACACGACCAGCACCGGCACGAACGTGCGGTCGCTGCGCAGGCGCAGTGGCGCGGCATCCGCTTCACCGGCGTGGTGGCGCACCGGCGGCAGGAAACGCCACACGAGCAGCGCGCCGAGCAGGGTGAGGCCGCCCATGGCCGCGAACGCGAAGCGCCAGCCCAGCGCCTGGCCGAGCGCCGTCGAGAGCGGCACGCCGAGCACGAAGGCGGCCGAGCCGCCGGCGACGCTGATGGAGACCGCGCGGGCGAGCTGCTCCTTGGGCACGAGGTGCCCGGCGTAGGCGCCGACGACCGACCAGAACAGGCCGTGCGCCGCGCCGCCGAGCACGCGCGTCGCGAGCACCGTCGGATAGTTCGGCGCGATCGCCGTGAGCACGCAGCTGAGTGCCAGCACGGCGAGCGTGATGACGATGAGGCGGCGCCGCGGCAGGCGCTTCGTGAGCGCCGAGAGCGGCACCGTCAGCACGACGACCGTTCCGGCGAACACCGTGACGAGCAGGCCCACGAGCGGTTCGGCGACGCCGAGCTCGCGACTCATGTCGGGCAGGAGGCCCGTGGGGATCATCTCGATCGTGACCGAGAGGAAGACGGCGGCGGCGAGCACGGTGAGCCCGAGCCAGGGGAACGGCGGCGCAGGATGCACCGTGGGAATCGAAGAGGTCATGTGATGTGCCCGAACGAGCGTCGACCGTGGGGGCGCGGGCGGGGCTCCGCGAATGCGCACCATGCCACGGGGACTGCGCGCCGTTGTGCGCGCCCAGGGCCGACGGGATCCGACGACCGCGACCAGTCTACCGAGCGGATGCTGCGAGCACGCCTGCCGGCCCGTCGAGGCCGGAGACCGGCAGGTCGTCGACGAACCGGATCGCCGAGCGCTTCAACCCCTCGGCGACGGCATCGACCTGCACGGGCTCGACCGACGGGAACTCGGCGGCGAGGTCGCGCAGCGCCTCCTCGATCGGAAGGGGCCCCGTGGTGGCGAGGCTCGCCACCACGGTGGTTCCGGCGACGGCGCACACGCGGGTCATCGGCAGGGCTGACAGGCGCCGCGCCACCGCATCGAGTTCGGCGAGCCGCGGCGCGAGGCGCAGATGGGCCTCGGTCGCGTAGCCCAACGAGGCGGGGCTCACGACTCCGCGGATGAAGACCTGCCCGGTCGATCGCGCGCGTTCGAGCCGGTTGCCGACCGTCGCCTTGGAGACGTTCAACCGCTCGGCGAGCGACTCGGCCGTGGCCCGGCCGTCGAGGGCCATCGCCTCGAAGAGCGCTTCGGACGTGGGATCGAACTCCGCCGGCGAGGCGAAGAGGCTCGCCATCTCGTCGGCCTGGCCGAGCTGCGCCTGCTGCTCGGCGGTCAGCACGTCGGGGCGCCAGCCCGAGCTCGTGCGGTGGTACCTCGTGATCGGATCGAGCTCGTAGGCCGTCACGCCCGGGATCGCGCCGAGCACGTCGAGGAACGCACGTGCATCGCCCACCCGGAGGTAGGCCTCGCCCACGCAGGTGTTCGACGAGGCGAGCATCGAGAGCATCGGGACATCCGCTCGCTCGGCCAGGGTCGTCGCGACCTCGCGCATCGACGCCGGCGTCGCCGCGACCCGCAGCGAATACGGGGCGAGCCCGAGGCCCGACGGATTGGGCAGGGCCAGCACGCGCACCACGCCCTCGTCGAGCAGGCGCCGTCCGCGCCGGGCGACGCTGCGCTCGGGCTCGCCGATCGCGGCGGCGATGCGGCGCCACGGCGCCCGTCCGTCCTGGACGAGCGCCGCGGCCACCCGGCGGTCCACGTCATCGAGTGGGATGCTCATGCACCGATCCTCCCCCGAGACCGCGTGCGGTGCGAGTCAGCGACCCACGTAGTGCAGGATCCCGGCCATGGCCGCCCGCGCGCCGGTGACCACCGCGCTGCGCGCGTTCGGCTTGAAGAACGGCGAGTGGTTCGCGGCGGGCATCTCGCCGCTCGCGAGATCGGCTAGGGGGAGGCATCCGAAGCCCCAGAAGACCACGGGCACGCCGATCGCGTCGCCGAGCCAGCCGGCGTCCTCCGAGCCCATGCCCATCTTCTCGTTCAGGATGCGCCCCTCGCCGAACTCGGCCTCGAGCGCGGCCGTCACGGCCAGCGTGTGCTCGGGGTCGTTGTAGAGGCGCGGGAAGTTGTTGAGCGGCTCGATCGTGGGCTCGGGCGCGCCGGATGCCGCCGCCTCCGCGGAGACGATGCGGCGGATCGCGGAGAGCACCTGGTCGCGGGTGGTCTCGTCGGGCGTGCGCACGTTGACCGTGAACTCGGCCGATTCGGGGATGATGTTCTCCTTCAGGCCGGCGTGGAACGTGCCGACCGTGACGACCGCGGGCGTGCGCGGCGCGAGCTCGCGCGACACGATCGTCTGCAGGCGCAGCACCGTCGAGGCGGCCTGCACGATCGGGTCGATCGACTGCTCGGGCGAGGAGCCGTGCGCCTGCTTGCCGTGCACCGTGATGCGCCACGAGTCGGCCAGCATCGCCATCGAGCCCTCGGAGATGAAGACGACGTTCTCGGGCAGCGGCCCCACGTGCTGGGCGAGCACGACGCTCGGCTTCGGCGCCTTCTGCCAGAGCCCGTCGTCGATCATGGCCTTCGCGCCCGCGGCCGTCTCCTCGGCGGGCTGGAACACGAACACGACCGTGCCGGCCCAGGTTTCGCGGCGCTCGAGCAGCAGCTGCACCGCACCCAGCGCGGCCGTGATGTGGGTGTCGTGCCCGCAGCCGTGCATGACGGGGGCGGTGTCGCCGTTCGGCAGCGTGCCCGTCGCCGTGCTCGCGTAGTCGAGGCCCGTCTGCTCGAGGATCGGCAGCCCGTCGGTGTCGGCGCGGAACGCGATCACCGGACCCTCGCCGTTCTCGAGCACGGCGACGACGCCCGTGCCGCCCGAGATGAACGACGCGACGCCGAGTTCGGCCAGCCGCTCCTGGATGAACGCGGCCGTCTCGGTCTCGCACGAGGAGAGCTCGGGGTGCGCGTGCAGGTGCCGGTAGATCGCGATATGCGATGCGATGAACTCCTCGGAGAGCTCGGTCGGCCGCGAGGCATCCGCGGCGCTGGCGAGCCCGGCGAGGGCTCCGGCGATCGTGTCGGTCATGTTCCATCTTCCTGTCGGTGCCGGTGGTGCTTCGGTGCGTGGTGCTGTCGAACTGACGGGCGCGGCTGCGCCGGGTTCCAGGGCGGATGCCGCGGAGCGAGCGGATGCCGCGGAGCGAGCGGATGCCGCGGAGCGAGCGGATGCCGCGGAGCGAGCGGATGCCGCGGAGCGAGCGGATGCCGCGGAGCGAGCGGATGCCGCGGGGCGAGCGGATGCCGCGGGGCGGCCCCCATTCGCCGGTGGGCGCTCAATCGCTGATGCCGGCTTCGGCGTACGCCTCGGCCTCCTCGTCGGCCGGGGCCTTCGACTTGGGCTTGATCAGGAACGCGAGGAGCTGGGGGATCATCGCGCCGAACACGGCCGGAAGGATGAAGGCCTGCACGGTCTCGATGAACTCGGCCGGGATGAGGCTCAGCAGCCAGGTGCCGAGCAGGCCGACGATCACGATGAGCGTGATCAGGTGCACGATCACGGCGCCGATGATGGCGGCGCCCGAGACGAACTCGGCGCGCTTCGTGCCGGCCTCGGCTCCGAGCTTGTTCTGGGCGACGATGCTCGCGGGGAGCAGCTTGTTGCCGATGTTGCCGATCATGAACGCCTGGTACATGGCCGACTTGCCGAGGATCGGGTAGTACATGATCGGCTCGATGATCGCTCCGACGCCGAGCAGCAGCGTGACCGCCCCGGCCGCCGTCCAGAACTCGCCGGCGGTGATGCCGAGACCGGTGCCGAACGCGACGTACACCGCGGCCGTCAGGGTGATGAGGAGCCCGAGCCCGAGGGTGATGGGCCCCCAGATCGAGGTGGTGCGGTCGAAGTCCGCGATGCTTCCGGAACGGGGAGATGCCGAGGTGCCGAGTGCCATGGGGATGCCTTCCGTGAGTCGAGTTCGATGCGGTCAGGCGGCGACGACGGCGCCGACGAGGAGGGAGCCGAAGATGGCGATGCCGAGGCCCCACTCGCGCAGCCAGTGCACGCGCCACTTCATCGCGATGAGCAGGCAGGCGCCGCCGATGACGGCGCTCGCCACGAGCACGATGCCGTTGGTGGGGGACTTGCCGATCTCGCTGATGATGAGGAAGGCGAAGGCGAGCGGGAGCACGACGAGCGGTGCGATCGCCATGACCTTCGGGTTGACCTTGCGCAGGGCCTTGCCCGTCTGGTTGAACAGCGGCGTGATGATGAGCGCGGACACCATCCACAGCACGCCGAGCACGCACATCGCGGCGAACGAGATGGCGAACACCTTCGCGGTGTAGCCGTCGCCGCCGAGGGAGGCCCCCACGGTCGAGGCGCCGATTCCGGCTGCGGCGACGTCGTAGGGCGCGGAGCCGACGAGGCCGATGCGCGTGAGCACGGCGGGGGTGCCGAACAACGGCAGCAACGAGAGCGCGACGAGCGCGACGGCGAGCGACGGCCCGATCGCGGCGACGGCGCCGGTGCGCACCGCCTGCGTCACCTCGGCCTGGCTGAGTTCGGCCGCCGTGGCCGAGCGACGGATCGCGCGCAGGTAGATCACCGACTGGAGCACGATGACGGCGAACACCGCGACCGCCAACGCCCAGAGGACCGGATGGAAGGCGATCGCCGTGAAGTCGCCGGTTGACACTGCTCTCAGAGCCATGAGGCCTCCGCTTCATTGAGTGGCCGTTGTTTCGGATGAAACGTGACGATACGGCCGATAAGTTCACTTCACAAGAGATGAATGGCCATTAGTCCACACTTTGCGTGTTTCGGGCGGCGACTTCGAATGTGAATTGCATGTGACGATTCCGGCGAATGGCGAGTCTCGATACGGCGCCGGCGCGCCTCCACGACCGGCGAAGCGGCAGTCGGCACGGCCGACGGCGCCCGCCCCGAGGGCACGTAGACTGGTCGGGTCAGGCATTCGCCCCGCGGCATCCGCTCGCCGCCGTTCTCTGGAGCTCGCCACTCGTGACCACTGAAGCCCCCGCCAACACCGCTGTTCCGACGACGCAGGTGCTCGACACCGTCGAGGTCGCCGCCGCCACTCCCGAGAAGGAGCAGCCGTACGCCGCGCTGGGCCTGAAGCCCGACGAGTACGAGCGCATCCGCAACATCCTCGGCCGCCGCCCCACGAGCGCCGAGCTCGCGATGTACTCGGTCATGTGGAGCGAGCACTGCTCCTACAAGTCCTCGAAGGTCTACCTGCGCCAGTTCGGCAAGAAGGTCACGCCCGAGATGAAGCAGCACCTCATGGTTGGCATGGGCGAGAACGCCGGCGTGCTCGACATCGGCGAGGGCTGGGCCGTCACGTTCAAGATCGAGTCGCACAACCACCCGAGCTACATCGAGCCCTTCCAGGGCGCCGCGACCGGCGTCGGCGGCATCGTGCGCGACATCATCTCGATGGGCGCCCGCCCCGTGGCCGTCATGGACGCCCTGCGGTTCGGCGACATCAGCCACCCCGACACCGCCCGCGTCGTGCACGGCGTGGTGAGCGGCATCAGCTTCTACGGCAACTGCCTGGGCCTGCCGAACATCGGCGGCGAGACCTGGTTCGACTCGGTCTACCAGGCCAACCCGCTCGTGAACGCGCTCGCCGTGGGCGTGCTGCGCCACGAAGACCTGCACCTGGCCAACGCCAAGGGCGCCGGCAACAAGGTCGTGCTGTTCGGCGCCCGCACCGGCGGCGACGGCATCGGCGGCGCCTCGATCCTCGCGTCCGACACGTTCGCCGAGGGCGGCCCGACCAAGCGCCCCGCGGTGCAGGTCGGCGACCCGTTCGCCGAGAAGGTGCTCATCGAGTGCTGCCTCGAGCTCTTCCAGCAAGACCTCGTCGAGGGCATCCAAGACCTCGGCGCCGCCGGCATCTCCTGCGCGACCTCCGAGCTCGCCTCCAACGGCGACGGCGGCATGGCCATCGTGCTCGACGACGTGCTGCTGCGCGACCCCACGCTCACGCCCGAAGAGATCCTGATGAGCGAGAGCCAGGAGCGCATGATGGCGGTCGTGCGCCCCGAGAAACTCGAGGGCTTCCTGAAGGTCGTCGAGAAGTGGGACGTCGAGACGAGCGTGCTCGGCGAGGTCACCGACACCGGCCGCCTCAGCATCATGTGGCACGGTCAAGAGATCGTGAACGTCGACCCGCGCACCGTCGCCGTCGACGGCCCGGTCTACGAGCGCCCGGTCGCCTACCCCACCTGGATCGACGCGCTGCAGGCCGACACCGCCGCGAAGCTCGAGCGACCGGCCACCCCCGACGAGATCCGCGAGCAGTTCCTCGAGCTCGTCGGCTCGGCGAACCAGGCCGATGCCGCGTGGGTCACGAACCAGTACGACTCGTACGTGCTCGGCAACACCGCGCTCGGCGCGCCCGACGACGCGGGCATGATCCGCGTCGACGAGCAGTCGGGGCTGGGCGTCTCGGTCGCGACCGACGCCAACGGCCGCTACTCCTACCTCGACCCGCGCCAGGGCGCGAAGCTCGCGCTCGCCGAGGCGTTCCGCAACGTCGCCGTCACGGGCGCCAAGCCCATGGGCGTCAGCGACTGCCTGAACTTCGGCTCCCCCGAGAACCCCGAGGTCATGTGGCAGTTCTCCGAGACCGTCGAGGGCCTGAGCGACGGATGCCTCGAGCTCGGCATCCCCGTCACGGGCGGCAACGTCAGCTTCTACAACCAGACCGGTGACGTGCCGATCCACCCGACGCCGGTCATCGCCGTGCTCGGCGTGATCGACGACGTCGCCCGCCGCATCCCGAGCGGATGGCAGGACGACGGCCACAACATCTACCTGCTCGGCGACACCGCGCTCGAGCTCGACGGCTCCGCGTGGGCCGGCACCGTGCACAGCCACCTCGGCGGTCGCCCGCCCGCCGTGTCGCTCGAGGGCGAGAAGACGCTCGCCGAGCTGCTCGCCGCGGCGGCGCTCGAGGGGCTCATCGACTCCGCGCACGACCTCAGCGACGGCGGCCTCGCGATCGCACTCGCCGAGGCCGTGTCGCGCTTCGGCGTCGGCGCCCGCGTGTTCCTCGGCGAGGTCACGGGCGACGCCGGCATCGACGTCGCGACGGCGCTCTTCTCCGAGTCGGCCGGTCGCGTCATCGTCACGGTTCCCCGCGAAGACGATGTGAAGTTCCGCGGACTCTGCGAGGGCCGCGGCTACCCCGTGCGTCGCATCGGCGTGACGGATGCCTCGTCCGGCTCGCTCGAGGTGCAGGGCGCGTTCACCGTCTCGATCGACGAGCTGCGCGGTGTCAACCGCGCCCCGCTCGCCGACGCGTTCGGGCCCGTCGTCGGGTACTGAGCGCTCGCCCGAGGTTTCCGTTCTCGCCGGATGTCTCCGTTCGCTCGGAAACCTCAGGCGCGAACGGAAACATGCGGCGCGTCTGGAATTCCCGCGTGCAAGACTGACCGGGTGACCGGCCCGCAGCCCTACCCCGAGGCGTATGCCGTGGCGCACGGCGGGTTCAGCCTCGTGCCCGCCGCGTACGTGTTCCTCGTCGACGGCGAGGGCCGGGTGCTGCTGCAGCGACGGGCGAACACCGACTACTACGACGGCTGGTGGGCGGCCGGCGCGGCCGGACATGTCGAGGCGGGCGAGTCCGTGCACGAGGCATCCGCTCGTGAGGCGCTCGAAGAGCTCGGGGTGGTCGTCGACCCCGTCGACCTCGAGCCGCTGACGGCCATGCACCGCACGGCTCCGACCGGGCTGCCGGTCGACCAGCGCCTCGACGTGTTCTTCGCCTGCCACCACTGGACCGGCGAGCCCGCACTGCAGGAGGACAAGGCGAGCGACCTCGCCTGGTTCGACCTTGCCGACCTGCCCGAGCAGGTCGTGCACCACGAGCGGTTCGTGCTCGAGCACTGGCGCGACGGCACGCTGTCGACCGTCTCGACGTTCGGGTTCGGGCCCGAAGGCGAAGGGTCCGCGTGATGCAGCTTCTCTCGACGGCCACCGGCATCGGCGCCGGCATCCTCGTACTGGCGCTCATCATCGGCATGACCGTGCGCGCGGTGCGGGCCGAGCCCGGTCAGCGTCTGCGGACGGCGTTCAGCCCGCTCATGAGCTCGCTCGAGGTGCATCAGGAACTGCACACCGGGCAGAAGGGCCTGCAGCAGAACGTCATCGAGACGATCCAGGAGCAGTCGACGCATCCGTCGCGTACCGACCGCGACCCCGAGCACTGACCCGAGCGGCCCGGCCCGCATGACCCCGTGTGACGATCTGGTCGCCCCGTGACGCCGACGGATGACCCGTGCCGCGCGCATCGGTAACGTGCGCGCATGACACTCATCGACTCCGTCACCGTGCCCGAGACCTCCGCCGCCGAACGTGCCGAACGACTCGCCACCGCCGGCGCCGCATGGCAGGAACGCATCGCCGCAGACACCTCGAACGCGCACCTCACCTACCGGGTCTCCGGCAGCGGTACCGGTGCCGTCGCGAGCGAGATCACCGCGGGCAAGCACCGCTTCCTCGTCGACGAGCCGGCCGCCCTCGCGGGCGACGACCTCGCCGCCAGCCCCGTCGAGTACGCGCTCGGCGCGCTCATCTCCTGCCAGATCGTGGTCTACCGGCTCTACGCGAACGCGCTCGGCATCGTGGTCGACGAGGTCGCGATCGACGCCGAGGGCGACCTCGATGCCCGCAAGCTCTTCGGCATCGACGAGTCCGTGCGGGCGGGCTTCAACGCGGTGCGCCTCACCGTGAAGCTCACCGGGCCCGAGAGCGCCGAACGCTACGACGAACTGCGGCGCGTCGTCGACGCGCACTGCCCCGTGCTCGACCTCTTCGCGAATCCGGTTCCCACGACGGTCTCGCTCGGCTGACCCGGCCGGAAGGTTTGACCGCATCCGCCGCCGGGCGATCCGTCACCGCGACCTGCTCACCAGGTCGAGCAGCGCCGAGCCGTAGGCCTCGGCGACGTCAGGGTGCTCGAACCGCATCCGTTCGCCTTCGAGTTCGATCTCGACCTCGAAGGCGTCGTCGAGTCGTCTGAGCGACCGGAACGTCGCCCGCAGCAGCTCGCGCAGCTGATCCTCCCGCGGCAACCACACCGCGTCGGCGAGTTCGACCGAGTCGAGCGCCCATTCGGTCGTGCCGTTGAAGGCGAGGATCGTGCCGGTCGGCTGCCGACGCGCCTCGATCGTCATCTCGCTCACGGTGAAGACGTCAGCCTCCGCTTCGGCCTCGACATGGGAGGGAAGGTCGAGCTGGAAGCGATCACCGGAGGCGGGATGCCACACGAGTCCGGCGTCTCGGAGGGCGAGCGCGAGCTCTCGGCTGATCATCTCCCCATGCTGCCCTGAACCCGACGCCGCGTCACGCCCCGAATCGGGCGCGCCTTCACGCTCGCTCGGGCGGATGTGCCAGCAGTTCGACGCGCTCGGCGAGGTACCGCTCGAACTGGGCCAGGGCGTCGGGTTGGGTCGGGCTCCAGCGCACGAGCACCTCGCCGTCGCGCACCACGAGCGGGCCGGATGCCGCGGTGCGGGCGAGATCGTCGAGGTCGACCTGTCGCGTGTCGAAGTTGACCGTGTCGCCCTCGGGGATTCCGCCCTTCACGGCCGCGGCTCGCAGCGCCCGCTGCTCGGCGACGGACTCGGCCGTGACGCTGCGGCGCGCGGCGCGCTCGGCCCGCACGACGCGCCCGGTGCCGTGCAGCGCGCCGTCCTCGGCGACGAGCAGCACCCCGAGGCGCCAGACGCGCGCGGTCGGCATCATGCGCGCGGCGCGCGGAAGGCCGAGCACGCGCCGCTCGGGCACGTAGTCGGCGAGCCCCTCCCGGCGCGCATCCGCCGCGGCGAGTTCCGTGGCGGCCGCCGCCGCGAGATGGCGTACGAGCGCTGCGGCGCGCTCGTACGGCCGGTCGGGTCCGTCCTGCGGAACGTCGGACGCCGGCCCCGCAGCATCCGCTCGGCTCGGACTGCCGCTCGCGCCGCCGGAACCGGCGCCGCCGATACTCGCGCGGTCGACACTCGCGCGGTCGACACCCGCGCGGTCGATGCCTCCGTCGGGGCCGGGGTTCGGGGTCATCCCCCAATGTTCCCCCGAAGCCGGCCCCGGCGGAAGCGGCTCAGCCGGCGGCCCGCCGCCCGGGCGCGACGCCCACGCGGATGTGACCGCCGCTCGCGGCCTCCTCGAGCGCGAGGTCGAGCATCGCGAGCGCGTGGGTGGGGCCGACCATCTCGTCCAACGGCAGGATCCGCCAGGAACGCTCGAGGAACGCGACCGCCTGCTCGAGGTGTCGGGCCGTGTAGTTGTGCACGCCGGTGATCGTGAGCAGGCGCCGCACGATCGACTCGGGGTCCACGCACAGCTCGGTTCCGCCCGAGACGCTGCCGACGAGCACGACGACCCCGCCGGTGCCCACCGACGCGACGGCCGTGCGCACCCCCGCGGCCGAACCCGAGGCCTCGATCGCGACGAGCACCTCACGGGGGGCGCCGCCGGACGCGCCGGCGCCGTCGCCCGCCAGCCCGGCGAGCACCGCGTCGAGTCGGTCGGGTGCGCCGGCCCTCGCACGCGGGTCGACCGTGTGGGCGCCGAGCCGGCGGGCGAACGCCCGGCGCGCGGCATCCGGCTCGGAGACGATCACGGTCGCACCGGCGTCCACGGCGACGGCCGCCGCGGACAGGCCGATCATGCCGCCGCCCGTGATGAGCACGATCGCGTCGTCGAGGTCGATGCGAGCGGATGCCGCGTCGAGGGCGGCGACGACGGTCGCGGTCGAGCACGAGGCCGGCGCCGCGACCGTGGCGGGGACGTCCTCGTCGATGCGGACGATCGCCGTGCCGGCGCGGAGCTGCACGTGGGTCGCGAAACCGCCCGACAGCTCCCAGCCGCGGTGCACGCGCTCATGGCCGTACTTCGCGAGGTTGCGGCACTTCTGCGGGATCCCGCGCGCGCAGCGATCGCAGGCGCCGCAGCTCACGGTGACCGACCAGACGACGCGGTCGCCGAGCTCGAGCGGGCTGCCGTCGGAGCGCACGGCGTCGGGCCCGAGGGCGACGACGCGACCGACCTGCTCGTGGCCGAGCACGAGGGGCGTCGGCGCGGGGCGGTGGCCGAGCACCGTGTGCACGTCGGAACCGCAGATCGTGGCGAGCTCGATCTCGACGAGCGCCTCTCCGGCGGAGAGGTGCACGCCGGGGACGGCGAGGGCCTCGAGCGGTCGACCGGGCTCGTTCCAGACCATCGCGACGGGCGATGGCTTCACGAGGACATCGGCTTCGGTGAGTCTGGCGACGGTGTGCATGGTCACGCGGCACCCTGCCCGTCGCCGCGCGCGGCGTCGCCCGAGATGCCGAGGAGCAACGCCAGCTCGCCGATGTGCTCGATGACCTCGTCGGCGCCGGCGGCCTCGAGCGCCTCGCGGTCGTGGGAACCGGTGAGCACGCCGACCACGAGGCCGGCACCGGCGTTCACGCCCGACTCGATGTCGCTCACGGTGTCGCCGACCACGACCATCGCCTCGACCGAGTCGGTGCGGGTGCGCATGAGTGCGGTGAGCGCCATGTCGGGTGCCGGGCGGCCACGGCCGGCGTCGGCGGGCGACAGCACGAGGTCGGCCAGGCCGTGCCAGCCGAGCGCGTCGATGATCGCGTCGCGCGTGACGGGGGCGAAGCCGGTGGTGAGGGCGACGGATGCCCCGGCCGCGTGCAGCTGCTCGATGACGGCGCGCGCCCCGGGGATCTCCGAGACGCCGACCTGGCCCACGAGTTCGGCGTAGGCGCCCTCGAACTCGGCGTTCGCGCGCTCGGCCGCGGCGAGGTCGCCGTCGGCGAGGGCGGTGAAGACCTCGATCTTGGACTGGCCCATGGTGTCGCGCACGTACTGCAGGGCCCCGTCGAAGTCGTCGCCGACGGCGATGCCGCTGCGCTCGGCGGCGAGCGCGAACGCGCGCTCGACGAGCCCGTCGTCGGAGACGGTCGTGCCGGCCATGTCGAGCACGATCAGCTCGATGAGGATCTCGCCGTCCTCTTCGTCGTCCTCGTCGTCGTCGAGCAACGCGAAGTCCTCGCCCTGGCCCTCGTCGTCGAGATCCCAGCCCTCGCGCTCGGACGGCTCGGGGCGGGCGTCGTCGAGCTCGGTCCCGTCCAGCGCGTCGAGCGTGTCGGCCCCCTCGAGCAGGTCGGATGCGGTCTTCGGGTCTCGGGTGCTCATGATGCGCCTCTCTGCGTGGTGTGGCTGGTGGTCGTAGGGGTTGCGGTGGCGCCGTCGGCGATGGTGGAGACGACGCGCTCGGCGAGTCCGAGCCCGGTCGTCATGCCGATGCCGGTGGTCGCGGCGGCGAGGTGCACGCCGGGCTCGACCTCCTCGATGAGGAAGTCGTCGGGTCCGCTCGCGTAGACGCCCTGCCAGCGCTCGATGACGCGCGGCGGCTCGACGCCGAAGAGCTCGCGCGTGACCTCGAGCAGCGCCTCGAACGCGATCTCGGGCTGGAAGGGGGCGACGGTCGCGCCGCGGTAGTGCGTGTCGCCGACGATCACCGACCCGTCGGGCAGCTGCGTGTACATCTGGTTGAGGTCGAGCGCGGCCAGTGCGGGATGCTCGGCATGGAGGCGATCGCGGAGGGCGGATGCCGCGACCGTCGCCGCGAACCCGCTGTAGCGCACGAGCGACCAGCCGGTGAGCAGCGGCGCCGCCAGCGGCATCCGCAGGTCGGGGATGACGACCCGCATCATGTCGAGGCCGCAGCGCACGATGCCGCGCTGCTCCGCGACCTCGGGATACAGCAGGTCGAGGTCATGGTTCGCCGCGACGACGACGGCCCCGGCGTCGATCGGGCCACGGCTCGTCTCGACGCGGCCGGGTCGCACGCCCGTCACGGTCGTGCGCATGCGGAACTCCACACCGAGTCGTGCGAGGTGCGCGGTGAGCGCGGCGACGGCCTGACGCGGATCGGCCTGCAGGTCCTGCGGCAGGAACGCTCCGCCGACCGAGGTACCGCCGGCCAGCGGCATCCGCTCCTCGGCCTCGTGGGCGTCGAGCAGCTCGACCTCGTCGCCGCGCGTTGCGGCGAACTCCTCGAGCAGCGCGAGCTCGTCGTCGTGGCGTGCCGCGACGAGCGTGCCCGATTCGCGCAGCCACACGCCGGCGTCGCGGGCGAGCTCGACCCAGCGCTGCCGGGCCACGAGGGCGAACTCGCGCGCGAGGCCCGCCTGGGGCGTGATGCAGAGGTGGCCGAAGTTGCGGATCGAGGCGCCGGAGGCCTCGCTGCCGCGTTCGATCACGACGACGCTCATTCCGCGACGACGGGCGGCGAGCGCCGTGCCCAGCCCGACGATGCCGCCGCCGACGACGGCGAGGTCGAACCGCGAGCCGATTCCCGCGCCGCTCATCGGAACACCCGCCGCATCCACACCGCGATGCCCTCGACGATGAGCACCGTCACGAGGATCATGAACACGATCGACGTGACGACCTGGTAGTTCGACCCCTGCCCGGCGTTCAGCAGGTAGTAGCCGATGCCGCCGCCGCCCACGATGCCGAGGATCGTGGCCGCGCGGATGTTCGTGTCGAGCAGGTAGAAGCTGTGGCCGATGAGTGCCCGAGTGCCCTGCGGCACCGTGGCGGAGGCATAGACCTGCGTGCGGCTCGCCCCGGTCGCCCGCACCGCGCGCTCGGGCCCGGCGGAGACCTCCTCGAAGGAGTCGGCGATGAGCTTGCCGAGCAGCCCGATGCCGCCGAACGCGAGGGCGAGCGTGCCCGCCTGCGGCCCGAGGCCGGTGATGACGATGAGCACGATCGCGAGGATGAGCTCGGGGATGCCGCGGATCACGAGCAGCAGCAGCCGGAACGTGCCGCGCACGGTGCCGTTCGGCGCCACGTTGCGGGCGGCGAGCGAGCCGACGACGATCGACACGACCACGGCCATCAGGGTCGCCGCGAGCGCGATCATGATCGTCTGGCCCATCGCGGTGAACATGGTCGAGGCGTCGTAGTTGCCGAAGTTCGGCGGCCAGAACTTCGCCGCGACCGCGGGCACCTTGGCCCAGAAGGTGATGAGGTCGCCCCACTGGATGTTGCACACGAGCACGCTCGCGACGATGACGGCGAGCGTGATCCAGCCCCACGCGGTGTTGCGGATGCGGGTCGCCGTCCACGGACGGCGGAGCGCCGCCTCGAGGTCGGATGCCACGGACGCCTCGAACTGCGGTGAGCTGCCGGTCGCGGCATCCGCTCGTCTCGATGTCGTGGCGGAAGTGCGGCGGGCACGCGCGTTCGCGACGCCGCGCACGACCCGGTCGCCGATGCCGCGTCGGGTCGGCGCCACGCCGAGCATCGCGGTGCGGATGACGCTCGAGACGATCTCCATGGCCACGCAGAGCAGGAACATGACGATCGCGATGCCGAGGCCCTCGGAGTAGTTCAGCGACTTGAACGCGAACGACATCTCCATGCCGAGTCCCACGATGCCGACGTAGCCGAGCACGACCGAGCCGCGAAGGTTGATGTCGTTGCGGTGCAGCACCGTGGCCACCCACGACGGGAGCACCTGGGGCAGGATGCCGCTGGTGAACTCCTGCAGCTTCGAGCCGCCGGCGGCACGGATCGCGAGGCGCGGACCCTCGTCGATCTGCTCGATGGCGTCGGCGAAGAGCTTGGAGATCATGCCGATCGAGTGGATGCCGATGGCGAGGATGCCCGGCAGCGTGCCGATCGTGAACATGAGCACGAAGACCATCGCGAGCACGACGTCGGGGATGGCGCGGGTGAGCACCGTGATGAACCGGCCGAATGCCTGCCAGCCCCGGCCGGGCGTCGTGTTCGACGCCGCGAGGTAGGCGACGGGCACCGAGATGACGGCCGCGAAGAGCGTGCCGCAGATGACGAGTCCGAGCGTGAGGGCGGTGAGCTGCGCGAGCTCCGCCGCGGGCGGGAACTCGATGCCGCCGACGCGCGCGAAGAACCGCTCGGCGTTGCCCCAGCTCTCGAAGAGCGAGGGGATCGAGATTCCCGACTCGGCGATCGCGTAGATCGCGATACCGACGATGGCGAGCAGGGTGAGCGAGGCGGCGATGCGCTCCGGCGAGACGACGCGCTTCGGCGCACGGTCCAGCACGGTGTCGGGCGCGGCGGACGGGCGCGGCGGCGCATCCCCTCCGGGCCGCGGTTCGGCGAGCACGGGAGGCATCAGCGCACCGGCTCCGTCACGGGCGCGGCATCCGGCACCTCGGCGGTGAGCTCGGTCTCGATGGCGGAGAGCTCGCTGGTGGAGGTGACGACCTTGCCGTAGATCTCCATGACCTCGGCCTTGGACAGGCCGGAGGCCGGGGTGTCGAGCACGACCTCGCCGTGGCGGAGGCCGACGATGCGGTCGCCCCACGAGAGCGCGAGGTCGACCTGGTGCAGGCTGCAGACGACGGTGAGGCCCGCGTCGAGCGCGATCTCGCGGATGAGTGCCATGACCTGTGCGCTCGACTCGGGGTCGAGCGAGGCGACGGGCTCGTCGGCGAGCAGGATCTCGGGCTCCTGCATGAGGGCGCGGGCGATGGCCACGCGCTGCTGCTGCCCTCCCGAGAGCGTGTCGGCGCGCTGGTACGCACGGTCGAGCAGGCCGACCCGGTCGAGGTGCCCGAGGGCGGCCAGCTTGAGCTTCTTCGGGTAGGACCAGAGCCCGAGGCGCGGCCCGCGGAGCTCGGCGAGCGAACCCGTGAGCACGTTCTCGAGCACGGTCAGCGACGGCACGAGCTCGAACTGCTGGAACACGAACCCGACGCGGCCGCGCAGGGCCCGGAGGCGCCGCCCGGTGAGGGACGGCACCTCCTGGCCGAGCACGCGCACGGAGCCCGAGGTGGGCGTCTCGAGGCCGTCGAGGTGCCGCAGCAGCGTCGACTTGCCCGAGCCCGAGCGACCGAGCAGCACGACGATCTCGCCGCGGTCGACCTTCAGGGCGGCGTCCCCCAACGCCACCGTGTCGCCGAACCGCTTCGTGAGGCCCTCGACCTCGATGACGGATGTCTCGCTCATGTCCTTCTCCCGTGTTCCATGTGTCGGACCGGCCCGGCGGGGGCTCCGCCGGGCCGGTCGGTCAGGGCATCAGCCCTGGCACTGCGTCGCGTTGGTGACCTTGCAGATGTCGCGGATGGTGTCGTAGTACGCATCGTCGACGGGCGAGGTCGCGTAGAACACGCTGCGGAATCCGTCGGAGTCGGCCGATTCGACGCCCGAGGCGATGATGTCGTCGATCGTGACCTCGCTGAGGATGTCGGTCAGCTGCGCCTTGAGCTCGGCGGGGAGCGTGTCGGAGACGACGATCGGGGCGCCGGGGACCATGGTCTCGGCGATGACCTTCACCTTGTCGCTCTTCTCGACCTCGCTGTCCTCGGCGAAGCCGGCCTCGCACTCCACACCCTCGCCGACCTTGGCCACCGAGACGTCGTGCTTGCCCGCGAAGACCGGCGTGACGTCGGTCTCGGGGTCGATGCCCTCTTCGAGCAGGTTGTACGACGGGAACAGGTAGCCCGAGGTCGACGACGGGTCGACGAAGCAGACCTTCTTGCCCTTGAAGCCCGCGAGGTCGGTGATGTCGCTGCCCACGGGCACGATCGCCTGCGAGTAGTAGCCGGGCTCCTGTCCCTCGTCGGTGACGATCGAGGAGACGGGCGTGATGGCGGCGCCGTTGTTCTTGGCCGTGACGTACGTGAAGCCCGAGAACGACGCGACGTCGATCTTGCCGGCGACGGCGGCCTCGATGAGCGCCGCGTAGTCGGTCGACTCGTGGTACTCGACGGTCTTGCCGGTCTCCTGGGCGATGTAGTCCATGAGCGGCTGGTAGTTGGTCTCGGTGTCGACCGAGTCGGGGACGACGCCGAACACGAGCGTGTTCTCGTCGACGGCGAAGGTGCCCGCAGCGGCCGAGGCCTCGTCGGACGTGTCGGCGCTGGCCGACGAACAGGCCGCGAGGCCCACGGTGAGCAGTGCGGCGGCGCCGAGTGCGACGACGGCCTTGGGGGTGAATCTCATCGGAAACCTTTCGTGGTGTGCGCCCGGTGCGGCGCATGCTGTGTGCGTTCCGGTGGTTCACGGTAGGCAGCGGCCGCCAACGCCGCCCGACCACATGGTTACGGGTGAGTGAACCGCGAACGGCGAGGCGGCGCGGCTGTTCGATCAGGTCGTGGGCGCGGGCGGTGCGCGCCGGTCGTCGGCGTCGCTGCGCCGGGCTGCCGCGGACTTCACCTGCGGTTCACCCGCGTGCACGAGACTGCGCGGGTGCCGGAGACGAAGTTCCGCGACATCGCCGATGCGCTGGCGGTCGAGTTCGTCGCGCTGCCGCCCGGCGCGAAGGTCGCCGGGGAGCACGAGATCGCCGAGCGGTTCGGCGTGGGCCGGGCCGCCGCGCGCGCCGCGCTCCAGGAGTTGCAGCGGCGCATGCTCGTGCGCCGGGTCAAGGGCGGCGGCACCTATACGGCGCGGCGCATCGACTACGTCATCTCGTCGGGCCGCGCGCCGTCGTGGAGCCGCTCCGTGCGGGAGGCCGGCGCGGTGCCGCGGAGCCTGGTGCGCTCATGCGAGGTCGTCGACATGCCGCGCACGGTCGCCGAACGGCTGGAGCGATCCCCCGGCGACGCGTGCTTCCGCCTTCGGCGCCGGTCGTTCACCGATGAGCTGCCCGCGTCCTGGGGCGACGAGTGGGTCCCGGTCGACGTGCTGCCGCAACTGGCGACGGCGATCCGGCACGAGCCGTCGCTGCACGAGATCCTCCGCCAGATGGCGGGCGCCGAGCCGGAACGCGCCTCGTCCAGGGCGAGCATCGAGGTGGCGGGCGACGAGGTCGCCGACGAGCTCGAGTGCACGCCGGGCGATCCGGTCTGGCTCGTCGAGAGCGTCAATCGCGATGCGCGGTCGGGGCGCCTGCTGTGCTTCACCCAACGCTGGATCCGGGCCGATGCGATCCGCGTCGTCTTCGAGCTCATCGCGCCCGCCCGCGAGGCGCGGCGATGACGGCGGCCCTGCCCACCGCCGTGCCCGCGAGCGCGAGCCTCGCCGCGAGCATGACGGCGGATGCCGCGGCGTGGCCGCTCGGCGAGGCTCCGGCCGAGTACACGCTGGGCCATGTCACGGCCGTGCTGCCCGGCACCGTGCTCGAGGACGCCCGCGTCGTGGTGCGCGGCGGACGCATCGAGGACGTGTCGCCGCATCCGCCCGGGTTCCGTGCCGACGTCGACGGCCGCGGCGCGTTCTGCCTGCCGGGGCTCGTCGACGTGCACGGCGATGCGCTCATGCGCGAGCTTCGGCCCCGGCCCGGGGCATCCGTTCCCGTCGGCTTCGCGCTCGCCTCGCTCGAGGGGCGGCTGGCCGCCGCCGGCATCACGACCGCGTTCCACGGCGTCGCCTACCAGGAGCGCAGCGCGGTCGGCCTGCCGATCGGGTCGCCGAGCGCCGAGGACCTCGTCGCGGACCTCGAGTCGCAGAGCCCCGACACGCGCCTCCTGCACCGGCTCGACGTGCGCTGCCCCGCGGGCGTCGCGGCGTTCGAGGCGAGGCTCGCGGGCCGCCCGGACGACGTGCTCGTCGTCTCGCACGAGGACCACACGCCGGGGCAGGGGCAATACGCCGATCCGGCGACGATGCGGCGCTGGCTCGTCGAGGGCGAACGACTCGACGAGTCGCGGGCCGCCGAGCACGTCGAGTGGTGGCGCGCCACCCGCGACGAGCGGCTCGAGCTGCGCGACCGCACCCTGGCCCGACTCGGCGACCTCGCCCTTGCGGGGCGGATCCGGCTGTTCGGCCACGACCCCGAGACGCCTGATGATGTCGACGCCCTCGCGGCACGAGGGGGAGCGGTCGCGGAGTTCCCGACGACGCTCGCGGCCGCGGCGCGCGCACGCGAGCTCGGGCTGCTCGTCGTGGCGGGCGCCCCGAACGTGCTGCGCGGCGGGTCGCACGCCGGCAACGTCTCGGCCGGCGAGCTCGTCGATGCGGGCCTGGTCGATGCGCTGGCATCGGACTACCTGCCGTCGGCCCAGCTCGCGGCGGCGTTCCGGCTCGCGCGCGAGGGGCGCTGCTCGCTCCCCCGCGCGGTGCGGCTCGTCACCGACGGCCCGGCGCGTGCGGTCGGGCTCGACGACCGCGGGTCGCTCTGGCCGGGGCTGCGCGCCGACCTCGTGCTCGTCGACGCCCAGGCGGACTGGCCGCGCGTGCTCGCGACGCTGCGGCAGCCCGAGCCTGCTCCGAAACGCGACCGCGAGCCGGTGCGCGGTGCCGACGCGGATGCCGCGACCGAGCCGCTCAGCGCCTGATGCGGCCCGGCCCGAGCGCTGCGCCGAGGCCGATCACGACGATGCCGACGACGAGGTAGCCGTAACGCCCGGTGAGCACCCCGGCCACGGCGAACACCGCGCCCACGATCACGACGATGCGCGAGAGGACGCGTCGCACGCGCGGCCGCGCGAAGATCGGCACGCGGCCGGAATCGCGCGTCGGCTCGCGGCCGTCTCGGCCCACCGGGTCGTGGCCGGACCCACCCGGGAGTTCGCGCGAACTCATGCGCCGACGGGGAACGCCCGCCCCGTCGCCTCCTCGGCGAAGGCCCAGACCTTCTCTCCGATCGCGGGCTTCGTGGTCACGCGAGCCGGCGTCTGCAGCGCCGGCTCGCCACGGGTCAGGAATCGCGGCCCCCAGAACTGCCCGCCCGTGACATCCGCCCCGGTGAGGGCATGCAGGCCGACCTCGGCGCCGCGGTGCTTGCCCTGCGCCCAGGCCGCACCCTGCAGGGCATCGACGAAGCGGTCGCCGCGGCTCGGCTCGTTGACGCCGGGCACGGTGGGGGTGCAGCCGCTGATCGAGTAGCCGGGTTGGGCCACGACGCTCGAGACGGCGACGCCCGCGGCGCGCAGGCGCCGGTCGAGCTCGAACGCGAAGGACTGCAGCGCGATCTTCGACTGCGCGTAGGCACGCCACGAGTCGTACCCGCGCTCGAGTTGCAGGTCGTCGATGCGGAACGTCGAGAGCAGCGTCGACAGCGACCCGAGCGAGACGATGCGCGCGCCGAGCGCGAGGTGCGGCAGCAGCCGGCCGAGCAGGGTGAAGTGCCCGAGCACGTTCGTGGCGAGCACGAGCTCGTCACCGTCGATCGAGACCTCGCGGGTCTTCGGCGTGTGCACGATGCCGGCATTGGCGACGACGCCGTTCAGCGGCGCCTGGTCGAGCAGCCGGTCGGTGCCGGCCAGCACCGAGCGCTGCGAGGAGAGGTCGATCACGAGCGATTCGACGGATGCCGCGGGCCGAACGCTGCGGATCGCCGAGGTCGCGGCATCCAGACGCTCGGCGCTGCGCCCGACGAGCACGACCTGCGCGCCGGCGGCCGCGAGCCTCGCGGCGGTGAAGAACCCCAGGCCCGCGTTGGCGCCCGTGACGAGGAATCGGTGACCCGCCTGCGGCGGCAGCGCGAGCGGGTACCAGGTCATGCGCCCGCGGGGCCCTCGGCCGACGCGGCCGACTCGGCCGTCGGCGCGGCGGTTCGCGCCGGGGCGGCGCCCGCGATCTCCTCATGGTGCTGGATCACTTCGGCGACGACGAAGTTGAACCACTTCTCGGCGAACGCCGGATCGAGGTGCGCGTCGATCGCCAGGTCGCGCAGGCGCGCGATCTGGCGCTTCTCGCGGTCGGGGTCGGTGGGCGGCAGCCCGTGCTCCGCCTTCAGCCGGCCGACCTTCTGCGTGAACTTGAAGCGTTCGGCGAGCAGGTGGATGAGGGCCGCGTCGATGTTGTCGATGCTCGATCGGATGCCGAGCAGCTCGGTCATCGCGGCATCACGTTCGTCGATGGGCCCACCAGTCATGCTTCGACCCTACCGGCGCTTCGCCGGTCGAACACCCGCCGGTCGAGGAGGCGCGCCACCGCAGTATCGAGACCAGCACGGGCACGGGTCTCGATACGCTTCGCTACTCGACCGACGGGAGCGCTACCCGGCGACGGGCTGCGCCGCCCGCTCGAGCACGGGTCGCGTCGCGGCGATCCCGACCCAGACGATGCCGACGCCGGCGGCGAGCACCGCGGCGACCGTCACGAGTGAGAGCGGCGCGATGATGAGCGAGATGCCGGTGAGCGGCAGCAGCACGACCGCGGCGATGACGGCCGACCCGATCGTCGTGATGAGCAGCGGCGACATGACCGAGCGGCGGCGCGCGGCATCCATCGTGGTGACGGGCATGCCGAGCATGTCGAGGCTGCGGTACAGGTCGGCGCGATCGAGGGTCGCGGCGGCCTGGTTCACGCCGACCGAGCAGGCGACCATGAGGAACGAGCCGACCACGGTGATCAGGATGCCGGTGCGGATGTCCTCGAGCAGCAGTTGCGATGACGCGTCCCCGCCGGTGACCGCCGCATCGAGCAGCCCGACACCGACGCCCGCGAACACGGCCATGAAGCTCGTCATGGCCACGCCGCCGACCTGTCGCCACGCGACCTTCGGCGATTCGAGCACCGAGCGGGCGGCGAGCAGGCGCGCCGGGGTCTTCGCGCGTCGCGCCTGGCCGGTCGCGACGAGGCGCAGCACCCACGGCCCGACGAGGTTCAGCACGGCGAGCGTGCCGCCGAAGGCGACCGCGAGCATCGTGATGAGCACGAGCGCGACCTGGGCGACGCCGATCGCGCTCGTGATGCCGTAGGCGATCGCGACCACGCCGACGCCGATGACGACGCGCACCCAGTGCAGGCGCGGCGCGTCCTGACGCGTGCGCACGCCGAGCGGCGAGATGACGACCTGCCGCAGGCCGAGCACGGCGCTGACCGCGGCGAGCGCGGCGATGGCGAACGGCGCCGCGACGAGCACGAACCACGGCAGCACGACGGCCGCGGTGCCGAGCGCCTCGCCGCGGAAGTGGATGAGCCCGATCGCCGGAGCGACCAGCAGCGCGACGAGCACCCCGGCGACGGCGCCCACGAAGGCCAGCACGGATGCCTCGAGCACGGCCAGCGTGCGCACGGTCGACGGGGTCGCGCCGAGCAGGCGCAGGGTCGCGAGCCGGTCGTCGCGGCGACGGGCCGACAGTCGTGCGGCCGCCCCGCCGAGCGACACGAGCGGAACGACGAGCAGCACGAGGGCGATGACCGCGAGCACCTGGTAGAGCATCGCCGTGTCGTCGTTCCACGTGAAGAAGGTCTGGGCGCCACCCGCGACGAGCGCGAGCAGCGCGGTCACGATGCCGAACGCGACCACGGGCAGCACGGATGCCGCGACCCCGCCGGTTCCGGGCCGCGCGAGCATCCAGGCGACGCGGGCGATCACGCGACGACCTCGGGCGAGCCTGCCGCCTCGGGCGCCCCGGCGGCCGCGGCGGACGCGGCCACATCGGCGGACCCGGCCGACCCGGCCACCGAGGGCGACGAGGTCTGCCGCTCGCCCACGATGCGTCCGTCGCGCATGTCGACGACGCGAGAGCATCGGGCCGCGACATCCGCGTCGTGCGTGACGACCACGAGCGTGCGCCCCTGTCCGGTGGTGGAGTCGAGCAGCGCCGTCATGACCTCGGCGGAGGTGTGCGAGTCGAGCGCGCCGGTCGGCTCGTCGGCGAAGACCACGAGCGCGCCGGTGACCTGCGCGCGGGCGATGGCGACGCGCTGCGCCTGCCCACCCGAGAGCTGGCCGATGCGGCGATCCTCCATGCCGGCGAGGCCGAGGGCGGCGAGCCAGCCCCGCGCATGCCCCTCGGCGGCGGCCCTCGGCATCCCGTTCAGCATGAGGGCGAGCGCGACGTTCTCGACCGCCGTGAGCTCCGGAATGAGGAGCCCCTGCTGGAAGACGAACCCGAACGCCTCCCGCCGCAGCCGCGAACGCTCGCGCTCGCCGAGCCCGGTGACCATCACGGCCCCGGCGCCGGAACGGAAGCCGACCGTTCCGGTGTCGGGGGCGGTGATGCCGGCGAGGCAGTGCAGCAGCGTCGTCTTGCCGGACCCGGACGCCCCCATGATGGCGAGCGACTCGCCGGTGCGCACCGAGAGGTCGACCCCCGCGAGCGCGATGGTCGATCCGAAGGACTTGCTGAGGCCGGATGCCTCGATCACGTACGAACTCATGCTCCAAGCCTGCTCGACGGGGCCGCCGGGCGCGTCGGGCTTGCGGATGATCCCTCACCCCGCGGCATCCGCCCTCAGATGTACGCGAGGAAGCGGCGTCCCGCCGGATGGTCCTATGGATGTCAAGTCGGGGTGAGGTCGGTTTTGAGGTCGTTGAAGACTTGGCGGGCGACGTAGCGTTTGAGGGCTCGTATGGTGTCGCGTTTTGAGAGTCCTTCGGTGAGTCGGCGTTGGATGTAGGCGCGTGTTTCTGGGTCGTGTTTCATGCGGCCGATGATGACCATGTGCAGTGCCCGGTTCGCTTGTCGGTCCCCGCCGCGGTGCAGTCGCATGCGGTGGGTCCGGCCTGAGGACACGGGGACCGGGGCCGCACCGCAGAGTCTCGCGAACGCGGCATCGCTGGGGATGCGGTCGATGTTCGCGGCAGCGGTGATGAGGAACCGGGCTGCGGTATGCACCCCGATCCCGGGTCTGGCGTACAGGGTCGGGGCGGTCGCGGCGACCAGGGCGGTCAGGTCCCGGTCGGCGGCGGTGATCTCGGTCAGGAGATCATCGATGCGCATGCCGAGGCGTTTCATGGCGAGTTTGGTTGCCTGCTCAGGCTCGGCCAGCCGGGCCGGGTCGGGGCGGAACTTCACGGCTTCACGTGCCAGGGCTGGCAAGGTCATCCCATCGAGGCGTTCGCGTAGCCGTGCGGGCGCGGTGACCCGGAGGTCCTTGAGCTGATTCAACGCTTGCGTGCGCGCCCGAACGGCGGAGTCGCGGACCAGGGTCAGCATCCGGATGGACTCGACCACACCGGTGGTGTCCTTCGGTGTCGTGCCCGCCATCCCCGCGAGGACTTTCCGTGCGGCGGCGATCGCGTCGATCCGGTCGTCCTTGCCCTGTCGGGCGCGGGTGGCCTTGTCCGTCGTGTCGACCTCGGCGACCTCGATCCCGGCGGCGCTCAGGTGCCGGGACAGGCCCGCCCCGTAGGAGCTGGTCAGCTCGATCCCGATCCGGTCGATGACGCCGAACCCGCTGACCCAGTCCAGGAGTGCTTGGTACCCGCCCGTGTCGGCCGGGAACTCGGCATCGCCGAGCAGCGCACCGGTCAGCTCGAGTACCGCGACGTGATGAGTGTGCGTGTGCGTATCGACGCCGGCGACGATGATCCGAGCCTGTGGGGGCGCAGCCTGTGTGGCTACCATGATGGTGTCTCCTTTCGAGTGATCGATTGGATGACCTCACCGGGCCGGGCGGACAAGACATTGAAGAGTCGGTGGACAGGGTCCTATTAGGTCACATCCCCACGCCCGGTCCGGCCTTCCGAACCGCGTGAACGGTGATCCCGGACGGGCCGACAAATCCAGCGCATGACATCAGCGAACGAGTCCGTCGAGTAGCAGGTCAGACCCACCCAGAACCACCACGACCATTCTTCAATGTCGAGTAGCGACGAAGGAGCGTATCGAAGCCGCCACCCGTTGAGGTCTCGATACGCTCCGCTACTCGACCGCCGGATGCGGCGCGACATCCGACCACCATCGGATGCCGCGCCGCGGCCCTGCTCGCCGAGCCGGCGGAATCGTGCGTCAGCCCACGGGCTTCCAGATCGACAGTGCGGTGATCCAGCCCGGGTCACCCGAGCCCTGGTGCGTCTGCACGGCCTCGTAGACCGTGCCGCCGTAGCTCACCCGGTCGCCCTTGGTGTACGCGCCGCTGGGGTTCCAGGCGGGCGCCGTGCCCGTGCCGGTGCCGGCTGCCGTGGTCACCGAGAACACGGTGCTGAAGGCCGACACGTTGCCGGCGGCGTCGACGGCCACCACCCGGTAGCGGTAGGTCGTCGACTCGGCGAGACCGCTGTCGAGGCGGCTCGTGCCGGTCACCTGCGCGACCTGTGCGAAGGCACCCGTCGCCGTCGCCCGCTCCACGCGGTAGGCGGTGACACCGCGGTCATCGACTGAGGGCGACCACATGAGGTCGACGCTCGACGAGGTGGTCGCCATGCTGTGCACGCCCGTCGGCGCGGTGGGGGCCTGCGTGTCGGGTTCCGACGCGCTGCCCGTGCTGACCGAGAGCACCGAGCTCCACGCCGAGATATTGCCGGCCGCATCCACGGCGGCCACCCGGTAGCGGTAGGCGGTCGAGGCGGCGAGGCCCGTGTCGAGGTGGCTCGTGCCGGTGGTCACCTGCGCGACCTGCGAGAACGCACCCGTCGCCGTCGCCCGCTCCACACGGTACCCGGTGACGCCGCGATCATCGGTGGAGGCCGTCCACGCGAGGCCGACGCTCGACGACGAGGTCGACGTGCTGTGCACCGAGGCCGGCACCGTCGGCGCCTGCGTGTCGGCGGGGCCGGTCGAACCCGAGATGTTCACGTCGACGACGTTGTAGAACGCGTTCGGCGTGTCCCAGACCTCCCAGACGGCGAGGATCACGTGGTACCCCGAGTGGTCGCTCGGGATCGTGACGGTGTGCACGGGGTTCGTGTTCGCGGCCGTGTGGTCGTGCGACACGACCTGCAGCAGCTCGAACGAGGAGCGCTTCAGCGGCTCGTTCGGGTTCCAGCCGTTCTTCGTGATGTAATAGCGCCACTCGTCGGTCGGATGCGGCGCGGTGTAGGTCCACCCGAACCGGTGCGGGCCGGGCGTGATCTCGTTCTTCGCCCACCGCGTCGAGGTCTGCACGTCGAGTTCGCCGAACCGGTCCAGGCCTGCCGAGGCGATATGCCCGTCTGCCGGGCCGGTCGCCGGGAAGCCTCCCGGCCCCTCGAGGCTCTGCGGCTCGTACTGCACCAGGCCGATGTCGCCGTTGCCCGGCATCGCCTGCCTGGCGATGAGCTCGGAACCCGAGCCTCCGATCCATCCGTGTGCGAACGCCGGCGCGGCGACGCCGAGCATCGCGAGCGCGGTGGCGCCGGCGAGCACGACGAGCGCGGTCGGCCTCCGTCGTCGAGAAGTGGTCCTCATGTCTCATCCTCTCCGCGACGCGCGGCGCCGCTCCTGTGCGGCATGGGCGAGCTCGCCCTGCCCGACACCCGGACGCTACGCATCGACGGCAGCCGCGGCATCCGCAGTTCCACCTACGCACGAGGTGCGGCGAACGGAAGACGACGCCGTCGAGCTGGGACGGCGGTCCAGCTCACTCGTCGACCGCGCCCGTACGCTCGCCGACGCCCTCCGAGTCGGCGGCGACGGCGTCGGCCGCGTCGGCGGGGGCCGTGCCGGCGTCGGCGCCCAACAGGCCCATGCGATCCTCATGTCCGGGCTGCGGGACGAACACGATCATGGCCGGGCCGGGCGCGCCGTGCAGCGGGTAGGCATCCCACTCCACGTCGATGTCCCCGATGCGCGGATGACGGATCGTCTTCACGCCGTGGACGTTGTCGCGCACGTCATGCGTCGCCCACAGGCGACGGAAGTCCTCGCTCCGGATGCTGAGCTCGCCGACGATCGCGACGGCGCGAGGATCATCGGGGTCGTGGGCGATCGAGTTGCGGAACATGCCGATGTAATCCAGCGCCATGGTCTCCCAACCACGGCATCGCAGACGCGAATCCTCCTCGGCGAAGAGCGTGAACAGCACGTTGCGTCGGGAGGCGGGCTGTTCGCGCGGATCACCGAGAAGGTCGACGGCGAGGTCGTTCCAGGCGAGGACGTCGAGATGGCGACTCACCACGAATGCGGGCAGGGCCATCGACGACAGCATGACCCTGGTGTTGACCGGCACCCGATCGGGATGTCGGGCGACGGGCGGCGCAGGCTGACGCGCGGTGCGGGCGAGGGTCAGGAGGTGACGGTGCTCGACGTCGTCGAGGCCGAGCGCGTCGGCGATCGAGTCGATCACCGCATCTGACGGCCGGATGTTTCGGCCCTGCTCCAGGCGCTGGTAGTAGTCGGTGCTGAGCCCCGTGAGCACCGCCACCTCTTCTCGGCGCAGACCCTCGACCTTGCGCCGCGCCCCGGGCTCGAGCCCGAGGTCCTCGGGTCGGGTGCGTTCCCGGCGCGAGCGCAGGAACCGACCGAGTTCGCGCGCGGGAGTCGAGCCGGGGTCCATGGCCTCAAGTCTGCCCCTCTCCGTCAGCCGACGGTGGTTCCGCCAGACCCAGGATCACGAGAACGCGGGACCTCCGGCCGGAGATGCCTAACGTTGGCGCCATGACTGCATGGACTGCTTCCGACATCCCCGACCAGACCGGGCGCACCGCGATCGTGACCGGCGCCAACTCCGGGCTCGGACTGGTCACCGCGACCGAACTCGCACGGCACGGCGCGAAGGTCGTGCTCGCCGTGCGCAACACGACGGCGGGCGAGGAGGCCGCCTCGGAGATCCGCTCGGTGGCCCCCGGTTCGGACGTCACCGTGCGCTCCCTCGACCTCGCCTCGCTCGACTCCGTTCGCGGCTTCGCGGAGGGCATCGCCGACGACCTGGAGCGCATCGACCTACTGGTGAACAACGCCGGCCTGGTGATCCTCGGCCCCCGCCAGACGACCTCCGACGGATTCGAACTGCACCTGGGCACCAACCACCTCGGGCATTTCGCGCTGACCGGACTGCTGCTGCCGCTGCTCGAGCGCGGGCAGGACGCACGGGTCGTCTCGCTCAGCTCGCTCTCGCACAAGCCCGCCCGGCTCGACTTCGACGACCTCATGTTCGAACGCGACTGGGACGCGTCCACCGCCTATGGCGCCTCGAAGCTCGCCGACACGATGTTCGGCATCGAGCTGGACCGCCGGCTCCGCGCCGCGGGCTCACCGGTCATCAGCGTGCTCGCCCACCCCGGCGTCTCCCGGTCGAACCTGACGCCGCGAGCCTGGTCCGATCGCGGACCGATCGGCAGGGTCATCGCGTCGCTCTACCTGCGCCTGATGACCCAGCCGACGTCGCAGGGCGCCCTCCCGCAGCTCATGGCGTCGACCGCGCCAGGGGTTCGCGGCGGCCAGTTCTTCGGACCCGCGGGGCGGAACGAGCAGCGTGGCGACGTGACCGAGGTCCCGGCATCGGCGGAGGCGATGGATCCCGCCAACGGCCGAAGGCTCTGGAGCGTCTCCGAGGCGCTGACCGGCGTCTCCTATCTCTCGACGGCCACGAGCTGACGGCGATTCGCCGAGCGCACGCACACGGATGCGGCGCGGCATCCGACCCCCACCGGATGCCGCGCCGCGGCCTGTGCTCGCCCCGCGGTCGGGGCACGGATCAGCGGGGCGTCGCACGCCGGATGACCAGGTACCCGCCGACGGCGCAGACCAGGGCGAGCGCGAGCACGATCGTGAACCCGCCGACGACGCCGACGCCGGCGAACCAGGCGAACAGGGACAACCAGCTGTTGCTGAACGTCATGATCGCGATGAAGCCCAGGAGCAGCGCGACCGCGCCGAGTGCCACGACCAGCATGCCCCGCATGCGCCACCGCATATACACGGTCGTCACGCTCGCTCCGAGGAACAACACCAGCAGCTGCATCGCCAACGTCGTGTAGAAGTCGACGAACCAGCCCTGCTGCCCGTACCAGAGCGAGTCGAACATGGCGATGCCGATGCCCCAGCCGTGGGTCGCCTTCTCGATCTGCACGAGCGTGGCGATGGCCACGGCATTCAGGAACGAGACGATGCCGAACATGACGCCCGTGCCGACCCAGAAGTCGCGCCTCGTGGCGCCGAAGCCGAGCGCGAACGAGAAGGTCAGGCCGATGGCCTGCACGCCCACGACGGCGAGGTACCACTGCGGCGAGAGCACGGCCCAGCTGTAGCGCATGCCCTGGGCCATGTCTTCTGCCGGGCCGCCGGCGCCGGTGATGATGAGCCCGATGATCATCATGATGGCCCAGGCGGAGCCGAGGATGATCCACGGGACGCCGAAGAACACCGACGGATTGACGCCGTGCAGGCGCACGACGCGCCAGATCTCGTGGGCCCGCGAGCGGGCCTCGGTGCGCACGATCGACTGATCGATGACGGCGCTCATGCTGCGACCTCCTCGGTCGAATCGGCACCCAGGTCGGTGCCGGTCAGGTGGATGATGAGCTGCTGGAGTGAGACCGGCGCGAGTTCGAGCCCGAGCTCGGCGGCCTTGACGCGGTCGGCCTGGTCGAGTCGGCCGTCGACGGTGACCGAAGCCAGTCCGCCGAGGTTCTCGCGGCCGATGACGGGCCGATCGGCCACGAAGGACTCGACCGCGGTGCGCGCTCCGGCGATGGTCGTCGCCGACCCCCGCAGCTCGTCGGCGTCGCGGTCGAACAGCAGGCGGCCCTGATCGATGAGGATCACGTGCTCGAGGAGGTTCGCGACCTCGTCGATCAGGTGGGTCGAGAGCACGATCGTGCGGGGGTGCTCGGCGTAGTCCTCGAGGAGCCGGTCATAGAAGATGTGCCGCGCGACCGCGTCGAGGCCGAGGTACGGCTCGTCGAAGAAGGTCAGCGGCGCACGGCTCGCGAGGCCGACGATGACGCCGACCGCGCTGAGCTGGCCGCGCGAGAGCTTCTTGATGTAGCGGTTCAGCGGCAGTCGGAAGTCGGCGATGAGCTGCTCGGCGAACTCCGCGTCCCAGTTCTCGAAGAACCACGGCGCGGCCTTGAAGACATGCGAGGCCTTGAAGCTGTCGGGGTAGCGCTGCGACTCGGCGATGAAGCACATGCGGCGCAGCACGTCGGCGTGTTCGGCCGGCTCGCGTCCGAAGACGTCGAGCGTGCCGCCATCGGGGAAGAGCTGGCCGGTGAGCAGCTGCATGATGGTCGTCTTGCCGGCGCCGTTGCGGCCGAGGAGCCCGTAGATGCGGTTCTCCTCGAGCGTGAAGTCGACGGCGTCGACGGCGGTGAACGAGCCGTAGCGCTTGGTGAGCCCCTGCGCACGCGCGACGGTGGCGGTCATGATTCGATCCTTTCCGAGCGGATGAGTGCCGCGAGCTGGTCGATGTCGAGGCCGAGCTTCTCGGCTTCGACGATGAGCGGTCTGATGTAGGTTTCGGCGAACTCGGCTCGTCGCCGTTCGACGAGCCGGTCTCGCGCGCCTGCGGTGACGAACATGCCGATGCCCCTTCGCTTCTCGACGATCGCGTCGTCGACGAGTCGGTTCACGCCCCGCAGGGCGGTGGCCGGGTTGATGCGGTGGAAGGTCGCGAACTCGTTGATCGACGGGATCTGCGCCCCCTCGGCGAGCGTGCCGTCGATGATGTCGTTCTCGATCTGCTCCGTGATCTGGATGAAGATCGGTCGCGATTCGTCCATGCCGCCTCGCCTTGCCTGGTGTGTTGGTTAGTTACTTCACTAACTAACCAACCATGCTCACGAGGATCTGTCAACCCTTGCGAGTCATCCGGCACTGCATGATCTCGAGATTTCTCCGGCGGAGCGGATGCAACGAGCAGAGCGGATGCCGCGGGCCGGGCGCCGCCCGTAGTCTGGGGCGATGATCCGACACACCGTTGCGTTCCGCCTGCAGCACCCCGCCGGTTCGGCCGAGGAGCGCGACTTCCTCGCCGCGAACGCCGCGCTCGGCGACATCCCGGGCGTGGAGCGGTTCGAGCTGCTGCGGCAGGTGAGCCCGAAGAACGACTTCACGTTCGGCGTCTCGATGGAGTTCGCCGACCAGGCCGCCTACGACGCATACAACACGCACCCCGAGCACGTCGCGTTCGTGCGGGACCGCTGGGTGCCGGAGGTCGCCGACTTCCTCGAGATCGACGCGGTGCCGTTCGAGGGCTGAGCCGCGGCATCCGCCCGACGCTCGACGCTCGACGCCTCAGCCGAGCTCGACGAGTTCGTAGAAGTACTTCGGGTCCCCGGTGGAATAGAGCCCGTACCAGGCCTCGAGGACCGGCTCGCGAACCGAGCCGAGCACCCCGAACACGGCCCTCGCGAACTCGAGCGGAGCCGTGGCCGACGCGGTGATCACACGGCGGTCGACCACGGCCGGGGCATGCTCGTAGCGGCTCGCGCCGCGGTACTCGGCCGCGAAGGCGGGGTATTCGGGAGCATTGCTCGTGTGACGCCGGTCGTCGAGCATGCCGATGCGGGCGAGCCCGAGCGTGCCGCCGCAGATCGCCGCGACCGGGACCTCGTCGGCCTCGAGCCGCCTCGCGACATCGAGCACCTGGTCGTGCCCGCTCGCCCAGGTCGACGCCCCGGGCAGCACGAGCATCGCGACGCGATCGAGCTCGAGGTCTGCGAGGGCCAGGTCGGGTTGCACCGTGATGCCGCCCGCCGTGCGCACGGTGTCAGCCGTCTCGCCGGCGACGACGAGCTCGTGCGCCCCCTGCGTCATGCCGAGGCCGGCGACCAGATGCCCGTACTCCCAGTCGGCCATGGTGTCGGTCGCGTAGAGCACGACGAGGCGCGCGTCTGGAGCTTCGGTGGTCGGCATGCCGTCAGCCTTCTGCATGCCACCGACATCCGTCAGTCCGTGCGTTGAGGACCCCGCCGCTGGTCGCCGCGCGGCGCAGAGTCCCCCGATGCGGCCTCGGGGATCGCGCGTTCAAGCTCCTCGGCCTCGGTGCGCAGAGGATCGGGGCGCCCGGGCCGGAAGCGTCTGAGCGAGGTCGAGGAGACCTGCTCGGCGGCCGCCGGCGAACAGTCGAGCAGGTCCTGGATGCTGCGACGGGCGTCGTCGTCGGACGTCGCAGCCGTGATTGCTTCGAGGACGGCGGGAAGCTGTTCCCGTGCCGCGAGGAGTGCCCGGATGATCTCGAGGCGATCGGTCATCGCCGCGGCGCGATCGGGCGGTGCCGGCCGCGGATTCGTTCTGGGCCGGTGACGCTCGATCAACTCCTCGGTCAGCTCCAGTTCCAGCGGCGTCTCGGCGCGGACGCCGAGTTCGGCCAGCGCCGCATGCAGGTGATAGCGGCCCGGCGTCAGGTCCTGCCACTGGCCCGCGTCGATCACCACCCGCACCCGCGCATACTCGCCGGCGTCGAGCGGGAGCGCAGGAGCCCTACCCCCGACGAACGCATATCCGTAGCCGCCGAGCGCAGCGCCCGGCTCGCGGATGATGCCGACGACATGGAACGAGTCGCCGGCAGGCCGCCAGCGGTCATCGCCGGCATTGAGAACATCGATGGCGAGCAGATCGAGATCGGGCTCAGAACGCACGACCTCGGGCCATCGCAGCACGAGGCCACGGCGCCGCTGCGCACGGCTCGGCCTGAGCGGGAAGGTGTCCGGGTGCAACGTCACCCGTCGCGCGCCGGCTCCCGTGCCAGGGCGGCCCTGGGCGAGCCGCCAGGTCTCGCCATGTCCATCGGCCGGAGCGCCGAGCACCACGCCGCGCTCAGGGTGATCATGAAGCACTCGCCACCCGCGCATCGGCGTCCCGGCCGGAACTTCATCCGCATCGAGCCCGAGCTGAGTGACCAGCACCTCGAAGTGGGCGCCGGGTCCGTCGAGCGCCTCGGGTTCGACCTCCAGCGGTCCGATCTGCGGGCGGTCGGCGGATGCATCCATGAGACGAGGCTGCCACACGATGATCGCCGATCGACAGTCCGAACCGTCCGGCCGGTAGCCTTCGGGCATGACCGAGGCGAGCGTGCAGATCGAGACGTTGACGACCGTGACGGACGCGGACGCCGAGGCGCTCGCCGGGCTGCTCGGCCAGCTCTCGACCGCGACGTTCGACCGGTCTCGCGTCGAGGCGATGCTCGAGCACGACGCGACGGAGCTGTTCGTCGCCCGGATCGAAGGCCGCATCGTCGGCATGGCCACGCTCGTGACCGTTCCGCTGCCATCGGGGCTGCGCGGTCACGTGGAAGACGTCGTGGTCGACGGAGCCGTGCGCGGCCGGGGCGCCGCGCGGCTGCTACTCGAGCGCATGACGGCGCTCGCCTCCGAACGCGGGATGCGATCGCTCGACCTCACGTCCCGCCCCGAGCGGGAGTCGGCGCTGCGCCTCTACACCTCCGTCGGGTTCGTGCGTCGGGACACGAACGTGCTGCGCTTCACTCCGGCGACCGCCTGACCTTCGACGTCGATTCCGTAGCAGAACGGCTACTCATTCGACACCAAGGGGATGATGACCGGAGACTGCGCGGGCTGAGCCTCAGCGAGCCTCAGCCGCCCTGCCCGGGCAACGCACCGATCGAGAGGCTCGAACCGGCGTCGAGGCACGCTTGACCGACCTTCTCCATCGCCTGCTGGAACTCCGCGTTGTCGCGACCGACACCGCCGTCGGCCTGTGCCCGCTTCGCATACGCGATGGCGGGCGACACCTCGGTGTCGCCGACGACCATGTACGTCCAGCCGTCCTCGACGGCCGCGACACGGGATGCGTACGCGGCGTCGTCGATCAGCCCCTGATCGTGCTCCCATTCGGAGCGGAACATGATGCCCGCCAGCGCGCTCGCCTGACCGCACACATGACGGGCGTCGGCATCGCCCATCGGTGAGGCGTCATCGGCAGGGCTGGTCTCGGACGCAGGCGCGCTCGCAGGCATGCCCTCGACCTGACCCGGGGTACACGCGGTCAGGCCGAACGCGAGCGCGGCAAACGTGATCACGAGGGAGGCCGAAGACGTTCTCCGACGGATGGCGGCAAGATTCATCGGGCGTCTCTCAATGCTCTGTCGGCGTAGGGTGCAAGAGATCGTATGGGATCGAGGCCGCCCGAGGCGATACGACTTCCGTCACATCACGCGCGAACGCGCCGAGCGTCGTCACGTCGCGCCCCTGCCGACTACACGGAGACGGCGCGTCGATTGCCGACCCGGAAGACCGTGACGAGCACGACGTCATCGTCGATCTCGGAGAGCACTCGGTGGTCACCGAGGCGGATGCGCCACGCATTCTCGGTGCCGACGAGCTCCCTCACCCCTGACGGGCGTGGATCGCGTTCCAGCTCGGTCAAGGCGGCGAAGTGCCTACTCGCGAACGCGACGCCGCGGCATCCGGAGCCTGCCCTGCGCGAGCAGGATGCCGAGCAGCACGAGCAGCGCACCCAGCGGCTCGTGCCAGGAGAACCGCTCCGAGAGCAGCAGCACGCCGAGCGCGACGCCGACGATGGGCGTCACGTAGGTCACGGTCGAGGTGGCGGTGGGGCCCCAGGCGCGCAGCACGTTGATGTTCCAGATGTAGGCGAGGCCAGTGCCGAGGATGCCGAGCGCGAGCAGCGAGCCGACGATCGTCCAGTCGAGGTCGACCGGTTCGAGGGCGAGCCACGGCGTGAGGGCGAGCATGACGACCGCCGAGACGCCGATCGAGAGGAATGCGAACGTCGCGGGCGCAATCGGTCGCTGGCTGAGGAAGCGCCGCTGGTACCCGAACGTGAACCCGTAGCAGAGGGTCGCGACGAGGCAGGCGAGCTGGCCCGCGAGCGATCCGGTGAGGGCCGAGTACTGCCACGGGCCGATGACCACGATGACGCCGAGGATGCCGACGCCGACGCCCGCCCACCGGCTGAGGCCGAGCCTCTCGACGCGGAACACGAGGGTCGCCATGAGGGCCGTCATGATCGGCGTGGTCGCGTTGTAGATCGACGCGAGGCTCGACGACACGTACTGCTCGGCCCACGCGAAGCACAGGTACGGAATGACGCAGGTCGTGAGCGAGACCACCAGGAAGTGCACCCACACGATGCCCTCGCGCGGCAGCACCGGGCCGGGCGTTCCGTCGGGTCGCGCGACGCGGGGGCGCATGATCAGCACGATCACGCCGAGCGCCAGGGCGCCGAGCACCGTGCGCGACCACGCGACCTGCCCGAACGACACGCCCTCGAGCGCGACCTTCATGAAGAGGAAGCTCGACCCCCACACGAGCCCCATCGCGATGAACTGCAGCAGCGTCGACAGCTTGCTCGAAGGGCGAGGGGCGGATGCCGCGGCGGCGCCGGAAGTGGCGGAGGCCGAGGTGGTTGCGGGGGTGGTGCTCGAGTTCACCTGCCGAGCGTACGCCCGGGCAGGCCCGGCGCCGACCGCGGGGGAAGACGTTGTCCGGAATCCGCCGATGGTCGGCAGCCCTGCGTTGGCCGGCCCGCCTGCAAACGCTTGCAGATTCCGGCGTCGCGGCCCATAGGCTGGCCCACATGACCGCCCCCATCGTGATCTCCGGCGCCGCCTCCTGGAACCGCATCGTGCTGCTCGACCGCCTGCCCGAGCCCGTGCCGCATATGCAGTTCGCGCTCGCCGAGCACGAGACGATCGGCGGCACCTCGGCGGGCAAGGCGCTCGGGCTCGTCGGACTCGGTCACGCCGTGCGCCTGCACACCCTCATCGGGTCGGACGGCGACGGCGAGCGCGTGCAACGCCTGCTCGAGGCATCCGGAATCGAGGTCGACGCCCTGCCCGCCGACGCCACCGAACGGCACCTCAACCTCATGACCGCGGCCGGCGAGCGCGTGTCGCTGTACCTCTCGACGCCCGCGGACCCGGGCTCGCCGGCGTCGCCCGAACTGGTGCAGGCGATGGCGGATGCCCCGGTGCTGGTGCTCGACCTCTCGGAGCGCTCGCGCGCCCTGATCCCGACGGCGCGCGAGGCCGGGCGGCCGATCTGGACCGACATCCACGACTACGACGGCACCGCCGAGTTCCACCGCCCGTTCGTCGAGGCGGCCGACTGGATCTTCATGAACGCGGACCGCATCGGCGCGGACCCGATCCCGTTCATGGAGGAGTGCGTGCGCGACGGGGCATCCGTCGTCGTCTGCACGCTCGGCGCGCAGGGCGCGATCGCCGTGGACACCGACCTGCGCCGCCACGAGGTCGCCGCCGTTCCGGTGGAGGTCATCGACACGAACGGAGCGGGCGACGCCTTCATGTCGGGCGTGCTCGACGCGCACCTGGCCGGGCGCGACCTCGACGCCGCGCTCGCGGCCGGGGCCGCACACGCTGCGACGGTGCTCACGACGATGCATCTGCATCCGTCACTCGACGCGCTGTTCGCCTCCGCCTGAAGACTCGGGGTGAATAGACAGCCAAACTGTGCAGTTTGCCTGTCTAAGTGGTAGCGTGAGGGCATGCCCGCCGACGACCTCGACCTCGAATCCGCCGCAGCCGCGCTACGCGTGACGAGCGCGCGACTCGTGCGCAAGCTGCGCACCGAGGGCGGGCTGCAGGAGTTCACGCCCAGCCAGAGCGCGGTGCTCCGACGCCTGGCCGACGGAGACGGGGCCGGCTTCTCGATCGCCGAGCTCGCGCGACTCGAGGGCGTGCGCCCGCAGTCGATGAGCGCGACGGTCGCCGAACTCCGCGAGGCGGGCATCGTCGACCGACGGCCCGACCCCACCGACGGCCGCGCCCAGCTCGTCTTCTTCACCGACGCGGCCCACGACGCGATCCTGCGAGCCCGTGCCAACAAGACCGGTTGGCTCGTGAACACCATGCGCGAGCGGCTCACGCCCGCCGAGCAGCGCACCGTCGCCGAGGCCGTCGACCTGCTCGACCGACTGCTCGCCCCCTGAACCCGCCGAGTCCTCGGCCCGACCCGGTCGGCTCCCCGCCGACCCGCACGCCCCTCAGCGAAGGAACCCCATGCCCCTCAGCACCATCGATCCCACCGTCGCGCTCGTCGTCATCGACCTGCAGCACTTCATCGTCGGCCGCAGTGCCGGGCAGGGCTCCGCCGAGGTCGTCGCGCGCAGCGCCGACCTGGCCGCGGCCTTCCGCGAGCGCGGCCTGCCCGTCGTGCTCGTGCAGGCGATCGGCGGGGCGCCCGGCCGCACCGAGAACGGCGCGGCCAACGCCGCCCGGCTCGCCGCCGCGGCGGCCGCCTCGGGCGACGCGCACACCGGTGGCAATGGCTCAGGTGCGGCATCCGCTCTGGCATCGCTGCCGGCAGAGGCGATGGCCATCGTGCCGGAGCTCGAGGGCAGCGGCATCCGCATCGCGAAGCGCACCTGGGGTGCGTTCCACGAGACCGACCTGCACGAGCAGCTGCAGCGGGCGGGGGTGACCCAGATCGTGCTCGCGGGCATCGCCACGTCGAAGGGCGTCGAGTCGACTGCGCGCGCAGCGCACGAGCACGGCTACCACGTGACCTTCGCGACCGACGCGATGACCGACGCCAACCCCGCCGCGCACCGGCACAGCATCGACGTGGTCTTCCCCGACCTCGGCGAGCGCGGCACGACCGCCGAGGTCATCGCGCTGCTGCCCGCGGCGGCGGGGACGACGAGCGCGGCCGGGCCGACGACCGAGCAGACGACCGCTGCGACCGCGAACGACGACCTCCCGACGACCGGAGCCCGGGCCGCCGCCGACGCGTGACCCGCACGACCGAGCCCGGCACCGGCGCGACGCCGTCGCCCGGCGAGGGCAAGCCGTTCCCGGCGCGGTTCGTCACGCCGCTCGTCTGGGGCTCGGCGCTCAACCCGATCAACTCGTCGATCATCGCGACCTCGCTCGTCGCGATCGCGTCGGCGTTCGGCGTCACCCCGGGTCAGACCGCGACCCTCGTGGCCGCCGTCTACGTGACGAGCGCCGTCGCCCAGCCCGCGATGGGCAAGCTCGCCGTCGTCTTCGGGCCCCGCCGGGTGTTCGTCTCGGGGCTCGTGATCGTCACGATCGCCGGCGTCATCGGCACGTTCGCGCCGTCGTTCGCCTGGCTCATCGTCTCGCGGGCGCTCATCGGCCTCGGCACCGCGGCGGGCAATCCCACGGCGATGATGCTCATCCGACGTCGCGCCGACCGGCTCGGCACCGGCATCCCTGGCCCCGTGCTCGGCCTCATGTCGATCGCCGCGCAGGTGACCGCCGCCCTCGGCCTGCCGCTCGGCGGCGTGCTCGTGGGTGTCTGGGACTGGCCCGCCGTGTTCGCGGTGAACATCCCCCTCGGACTCATCGGCATCGTCATGGCCCTGCTGTGGGTGCCGCGCGACGAGCCCGTCGCCGCGTCATCGCGACGCATCCGCCCGCTCGCGAGCGCGCTCGATCCGCTCGGCATGTTCCTCTTCGCGGGTGCGATCGTCTCGCTCATCGTGTTCCTGCAGGGCGTTCGCGCACCGGTCTGGTGGCTGCTCGCGATCGCGATCGCCTCCGCAGGCGCACTCGTGTGGTGGGAGCGCCGGGCGAGGCATCCGTTCATCGACGTGCGCATGCTCGCCGCCAACGGCCCGCTCATGCGCACCTACCTGCGCCAGTTCCTCACGCAGACCGCGATGTACCTCGTGCTCTACGGGTACGTGCAGTGGCTCGAGCAGGGCCGCGGCCTCGCGGCGAGCGTGTCGGGGCTCGTCATGCTGCCCATGACGGCCGTCGGCGCGATCGGCTCGGCGCTCATCTCGCGCCGCGCGCTCGTGCGCGGGCCGCTCATCGGCAGCGCGTCGGTCGTGACCCTCGGCGGCCTCGCGCTGCTCGCCGTCAACTCCAGCACGCCGGTGCCGCTGCTCATCGCCCTGAGCCTGCTCTTCGGCGCCGTGACCGGCCTCACCGGGGTCGCGAACCAGTCGGCGCTCTACGCGCAGACCGACGCCGAGCGCATCGGCGTCGCCGCCGGCCTGCTGCGCACCTCCACCAACCTCGGCGCGATCGGCTCGGCCGCGGTGCTCGGCGTCGTCTTCCCGACCGAGGCGACGGATGCCGGCCTGCAGTCCATCGCCGTCGTCATCGCCGGCCTCGGGGTCGTACTGCTCGCCCTCGTGCTCGGCGACCGGCGCATCCCGGCACGCGTGCTCTGAGCGGGCCCGACTGCCCCGGAGGCGCTCAGCCCACGACCGTCGCCCACCCGATGTCGATGACGCAGAGACCGTCATCCGTCTCGCGGTAGAACACGTCGCCGGGGAACCGCCGCCCCGATGCCGGCGCCGCGGGCCCGAGTTCGAGGTTGATGCTCCATGCCGGATCCAGCGCGATCTGGGCGTCGTGGTAGTCGGGAACGAAACGCTCCGGCTCGCCCGCAGACAGCCCTTCCCAGTCATCAGGTTCACCGAAGTCGGCCACCGAATCGACGCAGGCGAAGGCATCGAAGTCGCCATCGGATGCCGCGTCGATGACCTCCTCGGTCGTGGCGATCACTCGGGCTCCGCCCGGACCCCAGATCACGAGATCGAGCGCGACGCATCCCGAGAGGGCCGCGACGAACGCGCCGGCGACGACCAGCGACGCTGCCCGCTTCGGAGCGATCATCTGGACGGCCCCGCGGTGCCGGCCGCCGAGCGGGATCCGCATCGTGTGCTGGTTCGCGTCATGCACACAACCGTACCGATCGCTCTCGAGCGGGCTGGGGGCGCCGTCGATCCCGCACCAGTCGAGGCCGAGCGGGTGCGCCGAAGTCACGGCACCGCGCACCGATGAGAGGCTGACGGCATGACGACCCTGGCGTGCCGCGCGTGGGCGGCGCCCGTGATCCTCGCGACGCTGGCGATCTCGATGACCGGCTGCCGCACCGAGTACCACGGGCACGACAGCGATATCGATGGCGTGCTGTGGCGGCAGATCGCGTCGTTCGAAGATCCGCTCTCTCGTGACGCCTCCCAACCGTCGACGGATGACCCGGCCGACTCTCTCTCCTCAATCGAGGGCACACGATGGAACGGGGCGGTCACGTCCGCCGCCGACCTGGATCTCGGGCGCGGCGGCGGCGTCCTCTACGACGTGTCCGCGACCGATTCGGCGGCGACGTTCTCGGTGTTCATCGCCTCCGGACCCCGGCCCGATGTTCCGACCGACGACGGCCGGCGATACAGCGGCCCGAGCGAGGTCTACACGTGCTACCGCATCGAGGCCGACTTCTCCGAGGCACCATCCGTTCTCTCACCGGCACCACCCGTGAGAAAGACGATCTTCCGCGAGTGCCCGGAGCCGCTCGTCGGCCTGCTCGCGAGCGACGCGGCCTTCGCGAGCGGCGAGGTGTTCGACGGTTGAGCGCGCCCGGGTACCGGAGGGACCGGGTGGACCGCATCCACCGCCGCTGCCCGGGACACGACCAAGCGCCTCAACCCTCTCTGTACGATCTTCGAGCTGCGTGGACGTTTCGCGATTTCGCGGCCATAGAGGTGTAGACGCACCAGACGGATGGAGCACGCGATGAACGACGACCTCGACGGGATGCTGCTCCGGTCGAAGCCCGACCTGGCCGAGCGCAGTCCGGGGCTGACCTCCGCACTCGACGAGTTGGTGGGCGCTGCGCCACCGGCCACCAGGCGCCGATGGCTGCCGGCCGTGACGGGCGGCTTCCTCCTGTTCGCGCTCGCCGGCGGCGCCTCGATCGCCGCGGCCACGCCCGGGGTGCTCGACTGGTTCGGCTGGACCGACAACACGACCTCCTACTCGCGCGGCGACGAGGTGTGTCACGAAGGGTTCAGGGTCATGCCGGCCTCTGAGGAGTCGGATGCCGCCTCCCCGTCACTGCTCGCCGCGCGGGAGTACCTCGCGGCACTGGACATCGACACCGTCGATATCACGGCGAAGCTCGCCGAGTTCGAGCGAAACGGCAACGAGCCGAGGAACCCGGAATCGTCAGCGCGCAGCTCGGTCGTCTACGACCTGACGATCGCGTATGTCGCGGGGCTCGGGCTTCCGACCGCGGACATCTCGCTCGAGTCGGGCGGCATGTGCGATGGCGGTGAGCGATGAGGCGCACGACGACGCCAGGCGGGTCTCACCTGACGGGCGTCCTCCGTGCGAACTCGTCCGACCTGCTCGCGTACTTCGAGCGGCGCGTCGCGCCCCGGGCCGACGCCGCCGACCTGCTCAGCGAGACCATGATCGTCGCGTGGAAGCGGGTCGAACGCCTCCCCGACGATGAGATCGAAGCGCGCCGATGGTTGTTCGGCATCGCCTCGCGGGTGCTGCTCACCTCGTACCGAACGAGTCGGCGTCGCCACGAGGCCGCCGAGCGGCTCCGCGACGAGCTCGCCCGCGCGGCCCTCGTCACCCCGAGCGAGGTGGAGTCGCTCGAGGAATCCGAACTCGTGCGCGCCGCGATCGCGAGACTGCCGCAGAAGCTCCAGGAGCTCGTGCGGCTGATCCACTGGGACGGGTTCAGCCTCGCCGACGCAGCCGTCGTGACCGGGACATCCGCCTCGACCGCCCGCTCCCGCTATGCCCGTGCTCGTGAGCTGCTGCGCGCCGAACTCGGCGAACTGCACGTCGAGGCACGGGCAGCACCGACCACGAATCGGTAACGAATTGCCTTCCGGTGGAAACACTCGAGAATGTGATGGTGTCTCCAGCCCCGCTCTCCGTGCGCCCGATGGGTGAGCGCGAGTTCGACGAGCTGTTCCGCACCTACCATCCGGTGCTCGTGGCGGCCGCCTACAACCGGCTGAGCGACGTCGGCGACGCAGAGGATGCCGCGGCCGAGGTCTTCGCGCAGGCGTGGCGTCGCCGCGGCGAGGCGCCCCGCGTGTTCACGATCGCCTGGCTGTACACGACGCTGCGCAACGTGGTCGGCAACCAGTACCGCGGGCGAACGCGCCACCTGCGCCGTGTCGAGCAGGCCGAGGCGAACCTGCAAGACCCCGATGCGGATGCCGCGGACGACGCGCTCGATGTCCGTGCGGCCGTGAACCGCCTGAACGCGCCCGATCGCGAACTGATCTGGATGGCCTACTGGGAGGACCTGACCCGCGACGAGATGGCCGAGATCCTCGGCTGCTCGGTCGCGACGCTCCGGGTTCGACTGCACCGGGCCAAGGCCCGGTTGGAGGCGGCGCTCTCCGCTTCCCCGCCGAGGCCGGCGAGCGCGGCAGGCGCGACCGCCCCGACCGCGGCCCCCGTCGTGACGCTGAAGGTGGATGCGACATGAACGACTTCGAACTGCAGCGACGCCTCGAGAGCGCCCGACCCGACCTCCCCCGACGCGGCGACCCGCTGTCGCCGGCCGCGGAGTCGACCCTGCAGCGGGTGAGGGCCGACGAACGATCGGCGCCGAGGCGCCGACGGGCTCCGATCTACCTGTCGGTCGCGGCATCCGTCGTCGTGCTCTTGGCGGTGGCGATCGGCGTGCTCTTCATCGCGCGGCCCGCGCCGGTCTACGCCGACGTGACGCCTCCGATGCTGCGGCCGACATCGGTCGAGGGCACGTCCGAAGATCTCCTGCTGGACCTGAGCAGACACCTGAAGCCCGCAAAGCAGACGACGACCGTCGAGATGCAGTCGTGGGCGCGCTCGATGACCGTCGGCGAAGACGGCACGATCGAGAAGGTCACCATCGAACCCGAGGTGCGCACCTTCGAGCACGGCCCCGACGGGGCGCGCATCGAGGTCAGGCGCGGCGAGCCGTACGACTCCGACGGGCGACCGATCCACGTCGACGGCTACCGGGTCGGCGAGTTGTCGTGGGAGATGGACTTCGGGCCGGGCGAGTACGAGTCCATGTTCGGCGAGCCGCCCGAGTCCGCCGCGGAGTTCGGGGCGTTCATCCGCGAACCCTCCGGCGCCGAGACCTACACGACCGGCGAGTACCTCAACGACGTGAACTCCGTGCTCATCGAGCACCGGCTCACGACTCCCCAATCCAAGGCGCTGCTCGAGTTCCTCGCCGGCCTGCCCGATCTCGAGGTGGAGGGCGAGGTCGTCGACCGGCTCGGCCGCTCCGGCATCTCGTTCTCGACCGACAGCCGGAATCCGGGCGAATTCGTCGATCGCATCATCGTCTCCGACCAGGGCCTCGGCGTCATCTCCTCCGAGACCGTGTACATCGGGCACAGCATGGAAGGCGTCCAGGCCCCCTCGGTCTGGTGCTACTTCGCCTGGGAATGACCTGCCTCGCCGTGTAACGCACCCCGCTCCAGCGGAAACATCCCCTGCAGAGGAGGTGTCCATCATGCGCATCCGTGCTGTGATCGTCGTGACCGCGGCCGCGACCCTGGCGGCGAGCATCGCCGGGGTGGCCGCCGGTGCCGCGATGCTCGCGTTCTCGTCGGCCCTCACGCCCGAGGCGGGCGCGGGCGCCGATCCGGGCATTCTCACGTTCACCGTCGTGTGCACCTGCGTGGTCATCGCCGCGGCATCCGTGCTCGCGATGGTGGCGGTGGCGGATGCCCGCGCGCCACGCGCGCCGGTGGTGCCCGCCGCGAAGGCCCGACCGAGTCGGCACCCCGTCCCCTGACCCCCGTCCCCTGAGCCGCCGAAGTGCCTAGGCTGGACGCATGAGCACGCATTTCGATGTCATCGTTCTCGGCGCCGGCCCCGGCGGCTACGTCGCCGCCATCCGCGCCGCACAACTCGGCCTCAAGGTCGCCGTGGTCGAGGAGAAGTACTGGGGCGGTGTCTGCCTCAATGTCGGCTGCATCCCCTCCAAGGCCCTGCTGCGCAACGCCGAGCTTCGCGCACATCTTCCACGACCAGGCGAAGACGTTCGGCATCTCGGGCGACGCGCACTTCGACTTCGGCGCCGCGTTCGACCGCAGCCGCCAGGTCTCCGACAAGCACGTCAAGGGCGTGCACTTCCTCATGAAGAAGAACGGCATCGTCGAGTTCGACGGGCGCGGCACGTTCCGCGACGCGAACACGCTCGAGGTCGCCAAGGCCGACGGCACGGCAGAGACGCTGACGTTCGCGAACGCGATCATCGCGACCGGCTCGCGCGTGCGCCTGCTGCCCGGTGTGCAGCTCTCGCAGAACGTCGTCACCTACGAGACGCAGATCCTCACGCGCGACCTGCCGCGCTCGATCGCCATCGTGGGTGCGGGCGCCATCGGCATGGAGTTCGCCTACGTGCTGCGCAACTACGGCGTCGAGGTCACGGTCATCGAGTTCCTCGACCGGGCGCTGCCCAATGAAGACGTCGAGGTCTCGAAAGAGATCACGCGCCAGTACCGCAACCTCGGCGTGCCGATCCTCACCTCGACGAAGGTCGAGAGCGTCGTCGACAACGGAGCATCCGTCACCGTCTCGTACACCGCGGCCGACGGGCAGCCCGGCTCGCTCGAGGTCGACCGCGCGCTCATCTCGGTCGGCTTCGCGCCGAACGTCGAGAACTTCGGGCTCGAGAACACCGGGGTGGCGCTCACCGAGCGCGGCGCCATCGCGATCGACGAGCGCATGCGCACCAACGTGCCGCACATCTACGCCATCGGCGACGTCACCGCGAAGCTCATGCTCGCGCATGTGGCCGAGGCGCAGGGCGTCGTGGCAGCCGAGACGATCGGCGACGCCGAGACCATGGAACTCGGCGACTACCGCATGATGCCGCGCGCCACGTTCTGCTCGCCGCAGGTCGCCTCGTTCGGCCTGACCGAGCAGCAGGCGCGCGACGAGGGCTACGACGTGGTCGTCTCGAAGTTCCCGTTCAGCGCGAACGGCAAGGCGAACGGCCTCGGCGAGCCCGTCGGCTTCGTCAAGCTCGTCGCCGACGCGAAGTACCTCGAGCTGCTCGGCGGGCACATGGTCGGCCCCGACGTCTCCGAACTGCTGCCCGAGCTCACGCTCGCCCAGAAGTGGGACCTCGGCGCGCACGAGCTCGCCCGCAACGTGCACACGCACCCGACGCTCTCGGAGGCGCTGCAGGAGGCCTTCCACGGGCTCACCGGGCACATGATCAACATGTAGAGGCGGATGCCTCGCAGAAAGGCGGATCCATGAACTGGGCGCTCATCGTCGTCGGCGGTCTGCTGACACTGGCCGGCGCGGTCTGGACACTGCAGGGCGTCGGCATCCTGCCCGGATCGGCGATGAGTGGGGTGACGCTCTGGGCGATCGTCGGCCCGATCGTCGCGGTCTTCGGCGTGGCCCTGCTCGGCTGGGGCATCGCCCGCCGGCGCCGCGCGCGACCGTAGCAACGCGACGCGCGTCTCCCGGATGCAGGAATTCCGGGCGACACGCCGTGGGCGAACGGCACGACACGCCGCCGTAGTTCGGATTCTTCCTGCATCGCGCGTCGGCGACCGGCGAATCTCGGCCCGGCCAGCCGACCGCCGAGCACGAGAAACGGGGCGGATGCCGCGACCGATCGGTCGCGACATCCGCCCCGCCTGTTCGTTCGACGCGGCATGGGCAGGCATTCCCGCCGCGTCGAAGCTTCGCCCCGGTGACGGGGCGTCCCCCCGCCTCGTCACCGGAACCCTGGTCGGCCGGCGGTCCCCCGACCGCCGGCCGGGTCTCTAGTGCTGGGTCGCCTTCTCGGCCCCCACGCCGGTCAGCGAACGCACCTCCATCTCGGACTGCTTCTCGGGGCTCTCGACCGTCTTGTCGAGCAACGTCACGATCCAGCCGAGCAGGAACGCGAGCGGGATCGAGATGATGCCCGGGTTCGAGAGCGGGAAGAACGCGAAGTTGATGTCCGCCGTCTTCAGCATCGACGCCTCGGAACCCGAGACCACCGGCGAGAAGATGATGAGCACGATCGCCGAGATGAGGCCGCCGTACATGCTCCAGAGGGCGCCCTTCGTCGTGAAGCGCTTCCAGAAGAGCGAGTAGATGATCGTCGGCAGGTTCGCCGACGCCGCGACCGCGAAGGCCAGCGCCACGAGGAACGCCACATTCTGGCCGTTCGCCCCGATGCCGCCGAGGATCGCGACGATGCCGATGACGACCACCGTGCGACGGGCGACCTTCACCTCGGCGCCGGGGGCGGCCTTGCCCTTCTTGATGACGCTCGCGTAGATGTCGTGCGCGAACGAGGCGGCAGCGGTGATCGTGAGGCCGGCCACGACCGCGAGGATCGTCGCGAAGGCGATCGCCGAGATGAGGCCGAGCAGGAACGGTCCGCCGAGCGCGAAGGCGAGCAGCGGGGCCGCCGAGTTCGCGCCGCCGGGCGCTTCGGCGATGACCGACGGGCCGACGAGCGCCGCAGCGCCGTAGCCGAGCACGAGGGTGAACACGTAGAAGATGCCGATGAGCCAGATCGCCCAGACGACCGACTTGCGGGCCTCCTTCGCGGTGGGCACCGTGTAGAAGCGCATGAGCACATGCGGCAGGGCCGCGGTGCCGAGCACGAGGGCGAGGCCCAGTGAGACGAAGTCGATCTTCGAGACATCCGAGACGCCGTACTTCAGGCCCGGGTCGAGGATCGCGGGGTTGCCCGCCACCTCGACCGCGCTGTCGAGCAGGCTGCTGAAGTTGAAGCCGTACATCGCGAGGACCCAGACCGTCATGACGCCCGCGCCCGCGATGAGCAGGATCGCCTTGATGATCTGCACCCAGGTGGTGCCCTTCATGCCGCCGATGAGCACGTACAGGATCATGAGCGCGCCGACCACGGTGATGACGAGCGACTGTCCGAGCGTGTCGCCGATGCCGAGCAGCAGCGACACGAGTCCGCCGGCGCCCGCCATCTGCGCGAGCAGGTAGAAGAAGCAGACCACGAGCGTCGTGATCGCCGCGGCGATGCGCACGGGGCGCTGCTTCAGGCGGAACGAGAGCACGTCGGCCATCGTGTAGCGGCCGGTGTTGCGCAGCAGCTCGGCCACGAGCAGCAGCGCCACGAGCCAGGCGACGAGGAAGCCGATCGAGTAGAGGAACCCGTCGTAGCCCGTGATCGCGATCGCGCCGACGATGCCGAGGAAGGATGCCGCCGACAGGTAGTCGCCCGCGATGGCCGATCCGTTCTGGCCGCCGGTGAACGAGCGTCCGGCCGCGTAGTAGTCGGCCGCCGTCTTGTTGTTGCGGCTCGCGCGGAACACGATGACCATCGTGATCGCGACGAACGCGCCGAAGATCGCGATGTTGAGCCAGGGCTCACCCGGCGAGGACGATGCCGCCTCGGCGACGACGGCGGTGTGCACGGCGTGCACGGTCTGCACGGCGCTCATCGGGCCACCGCCTCGGTGTCGACGCCGGACTCGATCTCGTCGCGGATCTCGGCCGCGATCGGGTCGAGGCGGCGGTTGGCGTAGCTGACGTACCACATGGTCACGGCGAAGGTCGTGACGACCTGCAGCAGGCCGAGCACCATCGCGAGGTTCACGCTGCCCCAGACACGCGTCGACATGAAGTCGTGCGCGTAGATGGCCAGCAGCACGTACGCGAGGTACCAGAGCAGGCACGCGGCGAGCACGGGGAACACGAACCTGCGGTGGCGGCCGCGCAGCTCTTGGAATCGGGGTGATGCTTGCACCGCGGTGAAATCGACGTCGGGTTGCGTCGTCTCCGCGCTCAGGGCGTCGTTGCCCATGGCGTCTCTCCTTCGAGGGGGTCCGGCACGGGGGATGGTCCGCGCCCGCTGTCCGGATGCTTCGCTCGCACACGGACAGTGCGCCCATGCTGCCGCGCGACAGGCGGGGCGTGCGGGGTTCGCCGTTCGTCGTCGCTGAACGGCGTGCATCCTGCGACGAACGGTTGGAAGGCGTCGACGGACGACGGCTACGCTTTCGAGCATGCCCGAGTCGATGCTGCTCGCCGCCGCCGCAGGCGTCGTCGCGGGCGCGCTCGCGCTCGGGGTCGTTCTTCTGCTGCGCCGGCTCGTGCTCTCGCAGCGCGAACTCGGCACCGACGCCGAGCAGGCGACGTACCAGACGCTGCACCTCGCCAGCCGCGCCGCGAAGCATGTTCGCGGCGGGCTCGACGGGGTCGATGCCGCCCGCGCCGGCCGCTCTCTGCGGGCGCTGCTCGGCTGCGAGAGCCTGGCGATCGTCGACCTCGCGGGCCACGTCACGGTCGAGGGCGACGAGGCCGTGCGCCGCATCGCGGCCGAACTCGCCGAGACGGCCTGCTCCACGGGAAAGCCGCAGGTGCAGCGCCGGCTCGCGATCGGGGCGCACGGCGCGCACGGGTCGCGCGGGGCGCACGGGGCGCACGGGTCGCGCGGTGCGCGGGGATCGCACGAGACGCACGAGACCGACGCCGTCGCCGCGCCGATCCTCGCCGACGGGCGCCCGGTCGGAGCGATCGTCGCATTCTCGGCACCCGTGCGGGCAGGCCTCATCCGCGCCACGGGCGAGGTCGCCTCGTGGGTCGCGTCGCAGGTCGAGCTCGGCGAACTCGACGCCTCGCGTGCGGCGCTCGCCGAGGCCGAGGTGCGCGCCCTGCGCGCGCAGATCAGCCCGCATTTTATCTACAACGCGCTCAACGCGATCGCGTCGTTCATCAACACCGACCCGGCGAAGGCCCGCGATCTCGTGCTCGAGTTCGCCGACTTCACCCGCTACTCGTTCCGCCGGCACGGCGACTTCACCACGGTGGCCGAAGAGCTGCGCTCGATCGACAGCTACCTCGAGCTCGAGCGCGCCCGATTCGGCGCCCGGCTGACGGTCACGCTGCAGGTCGCGCCCGAGGTGCTGTCGACGGTCGTGCCGTTCCTCTCCATCCAGCCGCTCGTCGAGAACGCCGTGCGCCACGGCCTCGAGTCGAAGGAGGGCGGTGGGCGCATCACGATCACCGCGGCCGACTCCGGGGCCTTCGCCGAGATCACGGTCGAGGACGACGGCGTGGGCATCGACCCCGTGGTGCTCGAGGAGGTGCTCGCCGGCGCCGCGACGGGCGAGCACGTGGGGCTCCGTAACGTCGACGCCAGACTGCGGCAGGTCTACGGCGACGAGCACGGCCTCGTGGTCGAGACGAACCTCGGCGCGGGCACGCTCGTGCGCATGCGGGTGCCGAAGGCGCACCCCGGACCCAACCCGAACGCCGGCCCGACCTCGGGACCGGCCATCACCAGAGACGGGAGCCCGAGCCGATGATCTCCGTGCTCATCGCCGACGACGAACAGCCCGCGATCGACGAGCTCGCGTTCCTGCTCTCGCAGGATCCGCGCATCGGCACGGTGCACCAGGCCTCGTCGGGTTCCGAGGCCATCCGCCTGCTGACCCGCGAACCGGTCGACGCGGCCTTCCTCGACATCCACATGCCGGGCCTGAACGGCTTCGACCTCGCACGCGCGCTGCAGAGGTTCGAGCACCGCCCGGCCCTCGTCTTCGTGACCGCCGATGAAGAGGGCGCGCTCGAGGCCTTCGACCTCGCTGCCGTCGACTACCTCCTGAAGCCCGTGCGCACCGAGCGGCTGCAGCGCTCGGTGGGTCGCATCGTCGAGGCGATGAAGACGCCGTCGGCGCGCACCGGCCCGGTGCCCACGGTGACCGCGCCCGAGATGATCGCCGTCACGCTCGGCTCCACGACGCGCATGATCCGACGCGACGAGGTGCGCTACGTGCAGGCGCAGGGCGACTACGCGAGGCTGCACACCGAAGAGGCGAGCTATCTCGTGCGCGTGCCCATGGCCGACCTCGAGCGCCAGTGGGCCGACGCCGGCTTCGTGCGCGTGCACCGCTCCTACCTCGTCTCGCTCGCGCACCTCTCGCGCATCCGTCTGGGCGCCGACCGACCGAGCGTCACGGTCGCGGGCGCCGAGCTCCCGGTCAGCCGCCGCCTGCTGCCCGCCCTGCGCGAACGCCTCGAATCGGCGACCCTGCGACCCCGCCCATGAGCGATCGAGCGGATGCCTCGGGCCGACCGGAGGAACCACCGTCGACGGATGCCACGACACGGCCTGACGGGCCACGGTCGACGGATGCCGGCGGTCGCGCGGGCCCGAAGGACCGTATCGAGACCCCGGAGGCGGGTGAAGGCCTCGATACGGGCGCTGCGCGCCCTACGCGACCGACCGAAGCCCCGCGGGCGCGGGTGCGCGTCACCGCTCCGAGGACCGGCGGAGTCGCGGCATCCGCTCGGTCACTGCCCGCCCGCGAGGGCGCGTCGAGCGAGCCGGCGAGCGTGTACGTGCGGTCGCTCATCCGTTCGCAACTGCGGCTCGGCGTGACGTACGCGCTCGGATTCGTGGGTGCGACGGCCGTGTTCGTGCTCGCGATCGCGCTGACGCCGGTGCTCGAGGAGACGTTCGTGTGGGGCGTGCCGCTCTCGTGGCTGCTGCTCGCGGTGGGCGTGTACCCGCTCGCGATCACGGTCGGCGTGCTCTACGCGCGCGCCGCCGCGCGCAACGAGGCCAGGTACCGGGCGCTCACGGAGGCGCCGTGAACGCCGCGATCAGCTACGCCGCGATCGCCGCGGTCGCACTCGCCTCCGCGTTGATCGGGTTCTACGGGCTGCGCGTCTCGCGCACCACGAGCGACTTCTACGTGGCCTCGCGCACCGTGCGGCCCTGGTGGAACGCGTCGGCGATCGGCGGCGAGTACCTCTCGGCGGCGAGCTTCCTCGGCATCGCGGGGCTCATCCTCACGAACGGCTCCTCGGGGCTGTGGTTCCCGATCGGGTACACCGCCGGATACCTCATGCTGCTGCTCTTCGTGGCGGCGCCGCTGCGGCGCTCGGGCGCGTACACGATCCCCGACTTCACCGAGGCGCGCCTCGAGTCGCGGGCGGCCCGGCTCGTGACCAGCACGCTCGTGATCGTCATCGGGTGGTTCTACATCGTGCCGCAGCTGCAGGGCGCGGCCCTCGCGGTGCGCATCACGACGGGCCTTCCGTCGTGGGCGGGTTCCCTCGCGGTCGCCGTCATCGTCTCGGTCGTCGTGGCCGCCGGCGGCATGCGCTCGATCACGTTCGTGCAGGCGTTCCAGTTCTGGCTGAAACTCACGGCCGTCGCCGTGCCGGCCGTGGTGCTGCTCATCTTCGTGGGCGGCGTGGAGCCGGCACTGCCGCCGGTGCAGGCGTTCCCGGCCTCGGCCGGGCCGGGCGATCAGGACGTCTTCCGCACCGTCTCGCTCATGGTGGCGCTGCTCTTCGGCACGCTCGGGCTGCCGCATGTGCTCGTGCGGTTCTACACGAACCCCGACGGCGCCGCCGCCCGGCGCACGACCGTGCTCGTGCTCATGCTGCTCTCGGTGTTCTACCTGTTCCCGACGATCCTGGGCTTCCTCGGCCGTGCGTTCGCACCGGACCTCGTGGGCACCGGCGACGCCGACGCGCTCGTGCTCGTGCTGCCCGACCGGCTCGTGCCGGGCTGGATGGGCGACCTGCTCACCGCCCTCGTCATCGCCGGCGCGTTCGCGGCGTTCCTGTCGACCTCGTCGGGGCTCGTCGTCTCCCTCGCGGGCGTCATCAGCCAAGACCTGCTGGGCGGAAGCGTGCGCGGATTCCGCATCGCCGCGATCGCCTCCTCGTTCGTGCCGCTGATCGTCGCCCTCGCGACCGACTCGACCGGGCTCGCCGGAAGCGTCGGGCTGGTGTTCGCGTTCACGGCATCGACGCTCTGCCCGATGCTGCTCCTCGGCATCTGGTGGCGCGGCCTCACCGCACGCGGCGCGATCGCCGGCATGCTCACGGGGGCCGTGCTGTCGGGCGTCGCGATCCTCGGCGGCGGCGTCATCTCGGCGTCGGCGCCCGGCATCCGCCCGTTCCTCGAACAGCCGGCCGCGTGGACCGTGCCGCTGGCACTGCTCGTCACCGTGCTCACCTCGCGGGCCGATCGGCGCCGGCGGCCGCGCGGCGTCGATGCGTTCTTCACGCGACTGCACGCGCCCGAGCCGGTCGGTCGGGTGGTGCCGCCCGCCTGAGCGGTCACGGCTTCGAGGGGCGGATGCCTCGTGGCCGGCGTTGCAGGTTCGGTGAACGCGAGCGAATGCGACGAGTGCGCGCTACCCCGGTGCGCTCGCTCGTCGCATTCGCTCGCGTTCGGGCGGGCATGTGGAGAACTTCCTGCTCGGCCCGCCTGTGGAGGACGAGTCGGGGTGAAAAGCCCTGTTGAAGGAGGGTTTCGTGTCATGTTGAATGTCGGTGGGTGATGGCAGGGTTGATGGTATGGCAGGCATCCAAGACGCGCTCGAGCAGGTTCGCTCGGCCCTCGCCGCCGCGCTCGAACCCTCGGCAGCGCGCGGCCTGGGCGATGACGAGCTCCTCCTCGCGACGGGTGCGCTCGAACGGGTCGGGCGTCTGCTCGACGCGCATCGTGCGGTCTTCGCCGGTGAGGTCGCCGAACGCTCCCGCACTGAGCTCGGCGGGCAACGACTCTCCGCCCGCCGGGGGTGCCGCTCCGCGGCAGAACTGCTCGAACGCGTCACCCAGGTCGCCGGCGCCGAAGCACGGCGACGCATCACGGTCGGGTCGGCGACCCGGGCGGGCACCGGCCTGACCGGGCAGCCCACACCGGCCCCGCACCCGCAGGTCGCGGCCGCCCTCACCGCGGGTGAGATCGGTGTCGATGCCGCGGTCACGATCATCCGCGAGCTCGGCCGCACCCGCACGGTCGCCGACCCGGCACGGCTCGAGGTCGCCGAACGAGAACTCGTCGCGCAAGCACTCGGTGCCGGTGATGGCGCGCCGGTGCGGTGCACGGCCGACGAGGTGGCGGTGCAGGCGCGGGCGTGGGCGGCCTTCCTCGACCAAGACGGCCCAGAACCCGACGACGAACGCGCGATGCGCCGGCGCGGGTTCCGTCTCGGGCGGGCCCGCGACGGCCTGGTCACCGTGACCGGCGACCTGCTCCCCGAAGTCGCCGCGAAACTGACCCGCCTCCTCGACGCGCACCTCTCCCCCCGCAGCGGCGGCGGGTTCCTCACCGACACCGAGCGCGCCCAACTCGCCGTCCAGGCCGAGACCCGCACCCCCGAGCAGCAACGCCACGACGTACTCGCGGCGATCATCGACACCGCCGCCCGCTCCGGCGAACACCCCACCATCGGCGGCGCACCCCCGACCGTGCTCGTCAGCGTCCGCGCCTCCGACCTCGAAACCTCCCACGGCGCAGCGCACGCCGACGGCATCCCGCTGCCCATCTCGCTCCGCGCCGCACGACACATGATCTGCACCGGCGGCATCCAGACCGTCACACTCGACGAGGCCGGCCGCATCCTCGCCCTCGGCTCACCCGAACGCTGCTTCACCCCGCACCAACGCCGCGCGATCACCCTCCGCGACGGCGGATGCCTCATCCCCGGCTGCACCGTCCCCGCAGCGTGGTGCGAGATCCACCACGTCATCCCCGACACCGACGGCGGCCCCACCCACACCGACAACGGCGTCATGCTCTGCTGGTTCCACCACCGCAGCATCGACACCTCAGGCTGGAAGATCCGCATGCGTCACGGCGTCCCCGAGATCCGCCCACCCGCATGGCTCGACCCCGACGCCACCTGGCGCACCGCGACGACCTCACCCACCCGACTCGCCAACCTCCTCGACGACCGACTCGACGACCGCCGCAACGACCGATTCAACGACCGCCGCAACGACCTCCGCAACCGCCCCGACGAACGCTACGAGCCACCCGAACGCGCGTCAGCCTGACCGCAAGCGAGACGGCTGGCGTGCGGAAGACGGCTCGACTGCGGACTCGGCCGAATGCACCGACACCCAGCACATGTGCTCGCGCCGCCCGAATGCGCGACGATCCGAGGCTGGCTCGATCGCAGGTGCCGCCTCGATTGCTGAACCAGCGAGCGCTGAGGCAGCCGCGAGCGGCTCTGAGGCCAGGCCGGACGGCGGATACCCCTGGGTGAGCGCGGGTATGCGGTGCAGCGACCGAGTTCGGCGCTGAGAAGCGCGCGACTAGACTTCCCCGGTGCTTGTCGCCGTCGCCCTCTCCGTGCTCGTGGGCGCCTTCGCACAGCGGGTCACCGGCATGGGATTCGCGCTCGTCGCGTCGCCGGCGCTCGTCATCTTGCTCGGCCCGTTCGACGGCGTCATCGTCGTGAACCTCTGCGCGGTCGTCTCCTCGCTCATCATCCTGCCCAGGGTGTGGCGGTTCATCGAATGGCGCCGATTCCTGCTGCTCGTCGCGCCCGCGCTCGTGGGCACCGCCGTCGGGGCGTACATCGCCGCCCACGTGCCCGGTGCTCCGCTGCAGGTCGTGATCGGCGCCCTCGTCATCGCGGCGCTCACGGTCACGCTGGTCGTGACCGGCGCCGAGCACACGGCCCACGGATGGCCGCCGGCGGTCGTCGCCGGCGGAGCCTCGGGCGTCATGAACGCGGCCGCCGGGGTCGGCGGCCCAGCGCTCAGCGTCTACGCGGTCGCCACGAGGTGGTCGCAGGCCGGCTTCGCCGCGACCGCGCAACCGTACTTCGTCGCGATCGGCACGGCATCGCTCGTGCTCAAGCTCGCGCAGACCGGGTGGGTGATCCCCGAACTGCAACCCGGAGCCTGGCCGATCGTCGTCGGCGCCCTCCTCGGCGGACTCGTCATCGGCGAAGTGCTGCACCGGCGCATTCCGCACCACATGGCGCGCATGGCCGTGATCGCCATCGCCTACCTCGGCGGGGCGGCTGCGCTCATCGACGGCGCCCTCGAGGTCTGGGGTTAGTCACGCACGGAGGCCGCGTCGCGGTCGTTCGAGGCGTCCTTCATGCGCACGGCGAACAGCGCCACGGACAGCGCCACGACCGGGGCGATGAGCAATGCGACGCGCAACGAGGTGGCGTCCGCGAGGGCACCGATGACCGGCGGCGCCATGAGTCCGACACGCGTCACGACCGAGGCGATCGTGAGTCCCGCGCCGGCACGAAGGCCGGGGGCCTCGTCGGCGGCGTGCATCGCCAGGGGGATCATGGTGGCGATGCCGAGCCCGACCAGGCTGAACCCGATCAGGGAGGCCCAGAGCGTCGCGACGGCGATCGCAAGGAGCATTCCCGCGGCCGCGGACACCGCTCCCGCCGCGAGGACCCGCCTGGCGCCGAACCGGTCGACCGCGCCATCGCCGAGCAGCCGCCCCGTGGTCAGCGCGACCATGAAGACGATGAAGGAGATGCCGGAATTGGCCTCGGCGACGCCGACGATGTCGACGAGGTAGATGCCGCCCCACGTCGACACGGTGTCCTCGAGCATCGCCCCGGCGATGCCGATCCACAGGATGACGAGGAAGGGTCGCAACGCGAATCGCACCGACGCCCCACGAGACGACTCGGCCTCCGAGGATGCATCGGCACGCGGCATCCGGAGCAGAGGGGCGATCGCGACCGAGGCGAGAGCGATGACGACGCCCGTGACCTGGAACTGCAGGCTCACGGCGACGCCGCTCGCCGCGGCGATCGTCGCCGCCACGCCCCCCGCGATCGCGCCGATGCTCCAGATGCCGTGCAGCCCGCTGATCACCGAGCGCCCCATCGCGCGTTGCACCCCCAGGCCGTGCGCGTTGTTCGCGATGTCGCCGGTGGAGTCGAGCACCCCTGCGGTGAACAGCAGGATCGCGAGCGACCAGGCATCGGACGCGAACGACATCACGACGAGGTTGACGCCGAGCAGCGCGGAGGACGCGACGGCTGCAGGAGCCGAGCCGATGCCGCGCACGAGCCGCCCCGCGATGAGGCCCGCCGCCAATGCCCCGACCGGGCCCGCGGCGATGACAAGCCCGAGCACGGCGTTGTCGATCGAGAACGCCTCGCGGAAGTTCACGTACCGGGGCACGACCGAGGCGAACGCCACCGCGTTGATGAAGAACAGGATTCCGACGCCCCAGCGAACGCGCGTGAGCGTCGGTTGGGAGACCGCGGTCACGGGGCGAATTCGATCGGCGCGTCCCGCCGGGCGGCGAGGCGCGCCTCGAGACCGGCGCGCACCGTGGGCCACTCGTCGATGACGATCGAGTAGATCGCGCTGTCGCGCCAGCTGCCGTCGGCACGGCGCTTGTCGCGGCGCGCGATGCCCTCGAACTGCGCCCCGAGCCGCAGGATCGCCGCGCGGGAGCGTTCGTTGAGGTTGTCGGCCTGCAGCTTGACCCGGCCGAACCCGTGGTCGAAGGCGAGCCCGAGCAGCAGCAGCTTCGCCTCGACGTTCACGCCCGCGCCCCACACGCGCGGGTCGTACCCGGTCCAGCCGATATGCCCCGACTCGTTCGGCAGATCGAGGTCGCCGAGCTTCGTGGCACCCACGACGCGGCCGTCATGCGCTCCCCCGTGCAGGCGAACCGTCCACGGCAGGGCGTCGGCTGCGCCCGAGTAGTACCGCAGGGCGAATCGCTCGAACTCGGCGTCGTCGCCGGGCAGGCCCGCCGGACCGCCGCCGTACCCTCCGGCGAACACCTCGGGCCGACGCAGGGCGACGGCGAGGTCCGAGACATCCGCGGACTGGAACGGCGTGAGGCGGATGAAGCGGCCGATGAGCGGCTCGGCGGGCGGGAGACGGGCGGTCACCCGTCGAGTCTGGCACGGGCGATCGGATGCCTCGTGCACACGTCGGCGCGGACCCCGAGCAACGGCCCGGCCCAGCCCGGCCCGGCCCGGCCCGGCCACGCACCCTACCCTCCCCCGAGGCGGATGCGTAGGCTGGTCGCGACGGCGATCACGCCGGAACAGACGGCGATGACGCCGGAACAGGGGGAACGACATGGCCGGATTCGACGACCTCGCGAAGCAGGCGGGCGATTTCATCGAGCAGAACAAGGACAAGATCCAGGAGGTGCTCAAGAGCGAGCAGGCCGAGGACATCAGCGACAAGCTGCTCGACGGCGTCGGCGAAGCCGTGAAGAAGGTCGCTCCGAAGGAGCACCACGGCACGGTCGACGACGTGAAGGCCAACATCGACAAGGCCGTCGGCAACCAATAGCGGCCGGCCGATCGACGAACGACGCCCCGCCCGGATGATCCGGACGGGGCGTCGTCTCGTTCACGCGATCCGCGCCGTGGCGGTCGCTACACCTCGCGGCGACGGCGGCGCCAGGCGACGAGCAGGAACCCGGCCCCGATCGCGACGAGCACGCCGGCGGCCGCGATCCAGGCGAGCACCAGCGCGCCGTCGACGCCGGTCGCCGGCGGTGCCGGCGCGAACTCGTTGTCGACCGTGATCTTCACCGTCTCGTCGGCGCCGACCACGACCGGGGTGTCCTCGGTCGCACTCACGGTGACCGCGACCGCACCGCCGGCGTCGGTCTCGACCGCCCAGCACTCGGTGCCGATCGGCAGGTCGGTGAGCGTCACCGTCTCGCCCGCCGTGATCTGCACCGGCTCGGCATCGAACGCGACGTACGGGTCGTTGCCCTCGCCACGGTCGAGCGTGCAGGTCACGGCGATCACGAACGTCTTGCCGTTCGCCTGATCGGTCGCGCCGCTCACCGTCTTCTCGAGGGCGACCGAGCCCTCCTCGAAGGTGTTCGTCGCGGTGATGTTCAGCGTCTGCGGCTCGTCCTCGATGTCGATGATCGCGGCGTTGTCGTACGAGTCGAAGTCGATCGTGCTGGCGGTCGCGCCCGCGACATCCGTCTCCGCACCGAAGCAGTGCGTGCGGTACGGGAGCTTCACCGGGTCTCCGTCGTCCTGCAGGACCGTGACCGTCTCACCGGCCGTGACCTGCACCGGGCCGTCGAAGACGGTCACGAGCGTGCCGGCGACGTCGAGCTGGCAGGTGACCTGAACCGTGAAGACCGCGTCGAGCACGTACGCCTCGTCGGCCGCCGACCCGTCGACGTCCTTCGTGATCTCGATCGTGCCGAGCGAGAAGACGTTGAGGAAGCCCGCCGTGACGACCGTCTCGACGCCGTCCTCCTCCTGGTCGGTGATCGTCACCGTGACCGGCGGCGGTGTGCGATCGGCGTTGGCGTCATCGGTCTCGGTGACGACGCAGACGGCGCCGACCGGGATGCCGGTGATCGTCTCGCTCAGGAACGGCCCGTCGGTGCCGTCACCGGTCACGACGAGTTCCTGGTCGACGACCGTCTGGTCGGCGTAGGTGCAGACCACGCCGAAGACGAACGGCCCGTTCGAGAACACCGGCACGCCCGGCCCGGCGACCGCCTTCAGCACGTTCAGCGCCCCAGTGCGGAAGTCGTTGGTCACGGTCACCTGTGCCGGCTCGTCGGCCTCGTCGTCGCCGACGACGAACGTCGGATCGGTGTCCGGCGTCACGGTCGACTCGGTCGCCTCGCCGTCGTCGATCTCGGTCACGGTGCAGGATGCCCCGGTCGGGAGGTTCTCGACGACCCACACGTCGCCCGGTGCATCCTTCGTGAGCACGTGCGTGTCGACGTAGACGACGTTGGGGTCGGCTGCGGGGAGCGTGCAGAGGAGCCGCACCTCGAAGTCGCCGAACGTGCCGCCCCACGCATCCGCCCCGGTGCCGGTCACGTCCTTCGTGATGGCGACCGATCCGACGGTGAACGCGTTGGTCACCGCGACGGTGGTCACGACGGCGCCCTCCGCGTCGGGGAGCAGCGTGAAGGTGGCCTCGGATGCCTCGCCGAGGTCGGTCTCCTCGCCGTCCTGCGTGAGCACGATCGACGTCGACGCCCCGCCCTGGTCGGTCTCGGTGACGGTGCACTCGCTGCCCGCGGGCAACGTGTCATAGGTCTGCTCGTCGCCGTCGCTGAGCTCGAACGACTCGTCGAGCACGGTCTCGCCCTGGAACTCGCAGGTCGCCGTGAACGAGAACACCGTGTCGTACTCGATCGGGTCGCCGCCCGCGTTCTCGGCTCCGCCGTTGTCGACGTCCTTCGTCACGGTGAACCCGGCGTCGGGGAACACGTTCGTCACGGTGATCGTGGCCGGAGTCCCGCCTTCGGGGCCGACCACGATCGGGTCGTCCTCCGTGGCGCTGATCACGATGTCGTAGGCACCCTGACCGTCGGGCTCCTCGGCCCAGCATTCGGTGCCGACGGGAACCGAGTAGAGCGTGATGACCTCGCCGCCCTGCAACTCGACCGGCTCCTGGTCGTAGATCACGATCGGCGGGTTGCCCGCTCCGCGGTCGAGCGTGCACGTCACGAGGATCTCGAAGGTCACGCCCTCGGCGTGGTCGGGGTTGCCGTCGAGCTCCTTCTCGATCGAGACATTGCTCAGGTCGAACGTGTTCGTCGCCGTGATCTCGAGCGCCTGCGGGTCGTCGCTGTCGGATGCCACGACGATCACCGAGTTCTCGAACGAGTCGAAGTCCACCGACGACGCGGTCGCCCCGGCGTCGTCCGTCTCCTCGCCCCAGCAGTGCGTGCCCAGCGGCAGCAGCAGCGGCTCGCCGGTGTCGGGATCGAGCACCGTGACGGTCTCGCCACCGGTCACCTCGACGTCGCCGTCAAACAGCGGTTCGCCGTCGGCGGTGAGCGCACAGGTCACGTGCACGGTGTACGTCGCGTCGATGACCTCGGGGATCTCCGCCCCCGTGCCGTCGAGATCCTTCGTCACCGAGATCGTGCCCGCGCTGAACGGGTTCACGAAGTCCACGTCGATGACCTGGGGCGCGCCCTGGTCGTCCACGTCGAGGATCTCCACCGTGACCGGATCGGGCGTGGCATCCGCCCCGCCGTCGTTCTCCTCGACGACCTCGCAGGAGCTGCCGACCGGCAGGCCCGTGACCGCCTCGGAGACGAGCGGGCCGGCCGTGCCGTCACCCGTGATGGTGAGCGTGCCCTCGCCGACGATCTCGTCCTGGTAGGTGCAGGTGTAGTCGAAGACGAAGTCGACGCCGTCGGTGAACTCGGTGCCGGGGCCGGTGATGTTCTTCTGGATCTGGAAGCCGCCGACCCGGAAGTCGTTGACGACCGTGATCGCGATGGGCTCGTCACCATTGCTGGTGTCGCCGATCACGGTTTCAGCGCTCGGGTCGAACGAGACCTGCGTGGCCCCGCCGTCGTCCGTCTCGGAGACCGTGCAGTCGGCGCCGGTCGGCAGGTTGCCGACGTTCCAGACCTCGCCGTCGGAGATCGTAAACGTGTCGTCGTAGATCGTGTCGGGGTCGGCCGCGTCGAGCGTGCAGACCAGCCGCAGCTCGAAGTCCTCGGGCGCCCAGTCCTCGGCGCCGGCGCCGGTCACGGACTTCGTGATCGCGAGCCCGCCGACCGTGAACGCGTTCGTCACCGCAACCGTCGTCACGGTCGCGCCCTCGGAGTTCGGCAGGAGTGTGAAGGTCGCATCGGATGCCTCGCCGAGATCGGTCTCGACGTCGCCCTGCGTGAGCACGATCGAGGCCGTGGCCCCATCGGACGGCTCCTCGGTGACGGTGCACTCGCTGCCGGCCGGAAGTCCGTCGAAGGCCTGCTCGCCCTCGTCGGTCAACACGAACGACTCGTCGAGCACGGTATCGCCCTGGAACTCGCAGGTCGCGGTGAACGAGAACTCGGTCTCGTACTGGATGGGCTGGTCGTCCTGGTCGACGGCATCCGTCTCGACGTCCTTCGTCACGACGAAGCCGGCGTCGGGGAAGTCGTTCGTCACCGTGATCGTGACCGGGTCCTCGTCGAGGCCGGTGACCTCGATCGGGTTGTCGGCCGTCGCGCTGATCGTGATGTCGTACGCGCCCTGCCCGTCGGGCTCCTCGGCGTAGCAGTCGGAGCCGACCGGGATGTCATCGAGCGTCGCCGACTGGCCGCCCTCGATCGTGACGGGCTCCTGGTCGTAGATCACGACCGGGTCGTTGCCGTCGCCGCGGTCGAACGTGCACGTCACGAGGATCGTGAACGTCACGCCCGCCGCGTGGTCGGGGTTGCCGTCGAGCGCCTTCTCGACCACGAGCTCGCCGTAGTCGAACGTGTTCGTCGCGGTGATCTCGAGCGCCTGCGTGTCGTCCGTCTCGGTCGGGATGACGATCGCCGCGTTGTCGAACGAGTCGAAGTCGACCGACGAATCGGTCGCGCCCGCGGCATCCGTCTCCTCACCCCAGCAATGCGTGTCGCCCGGCAGCAGCAGCGGCTCGCCCGTCTCGGGGTCGAGCACGGTCGTCGTCTCACCGCCGATCACCTCGACGTCGCCGTCGAACAGCGGGTCGCCGTCTTCGGTGAGCGCGCAGGTCACGTGCACGGTGTAGGTCGCGCCCGCGATCTCGGGAATCTCGGATGCCTCGCCGTCGACGACCTTCGTCACGGCGATCGTGCCCGCGCTGTAGCGGTTCTCGAGCGCGGCCGTGCCGACCTGGGCGACGCCGTCGGCCTCGTCGGGGATCGTCACGGTCACCGGCGGCGGCGTGATGTCGGCGCCACCGTCGTTCGTCTCGGTGATGACGCACTCGGTGCCGACCGGCAGGCCCGTCACCGGATCCGACACGAGCGGACCGGCGGTGCCGTCGCCGGTGATCGACAGCTCGCCCGAGCCCGCGTCGCCGAGGTCGATGTCCTCGTTCGTGCAGGTGTAGGCGAAGACGAAGAGCACGTCCTCGCTGAACCCGACTCCGGGGCCGGCGATCGTCTTCTCGACCTGGAACCCGCCCACGCGGAAGTCGTTCACGAGCGAGACCGGCACGGCGACGGTCGGCGGTTCGACCTCGGTGTCGGTGTCGTTCACGACGATCGGGTCGGGCGTGACGATCGTCTGGGTCGCACCGCCGTCATCGGTCTCGGTGACCTCGCAGGATGCCCCGGTGGGCAGGTTCGGGATCGTCACGGTCTGGCCGTCGACGATCTCGAAGGTGTCGTCGTAGACCGGATTGGTCGTGGCCTGATCCCACTCGCAGACGACCTGCACGGTGAACGACTCGGGCGCCCAGGCGTCTGCGCCCGCGCCGGTGACGTCCTTCGTGATGGCGATGGCGCCGACCGTGTAGGTGTTGGTGACGGCGAGGGCAGTCAGGTGGGTGCCGTCCTCCTCGTCGGGCAGGATCGTGAAGTCGACGGAGTCCTCGACGGGGTCGCCCGCCACGCCGTCTTCGGTGACCACGATCGTGCTCGTCGTCGCACCCGCGGCATCCGTCTCGGTCACGGTGCAGTCCGCGCCGACCGGCAGCGGAGCGAAGTCCTTCGTCTCGCCCTCGGTGAGCGTGAAGGTGCGGTCGGCCTCGGGCACGACGTCTTCACCGAGCCACAGGCACTGGGCGGTGAACTCGAACGTTGGGTCGAACTCGATCGCGTTTCCGTCCTGATCGACCGGGGTGCTGCGCTCGACCTCCTTCGTGATCGAGAACCCGCCGATCTGGTAGGTGTTCGTGACCTGCAGCGTCACCTCGTCGACCGGATCGGGCGGGAACGGGTGGTGGATGTCCGTGCGACCGGTGAGATCACGGGTCGCGATGACCTCGCCCGACCGATCGCCGGTTCCCTCGGGGTCGTACGTGACCGTCGAACCCTGCGCGAAGAGCTCGGAGACCGTGCAACTGCCGAACAGCGGCAGGTTGGTCTCGGGGCCGATCTGCACAAGCGAGCCGTCGGCCGGCACGGTCGCGGGCGACACTGGGTCACCGGCGGTGTCGACGAGGTCGACGTCTTCACCGACCGACTCGCACTGCACGTCGAACTCGTACGAGTCGGGCAGCGGGAACGGCCAGCTGTCGGGCGCCACCTGCGACTTCTGCAGCTGCACCACGCCCGTGGGGTACGCGACGCCGGCACGGACCGGCTCGACCGGACCCTGATACGTCTGGACGCCCTCGAACGTGGAGCGCGATCCTGCGGCGACCGAGTTCCACGCGATGGGCAGGCCGCCGTCGAAGGCGTCGGGAACGTAGCCGGGCGTCTGGGTCTGGAAGGTGACCTCACCGCTCGCGCCAGGCGCCAAGCCGTCGCCCGGCGAGTAGGTCACGACCATCTTCAGCGCGCGGGCCTGCGCCAGCTGGTCCTTCGGGGTGGCCGGACCGAATGGGATCCACGCTCGGGTCGAGACATCCGCGAAGCAGGGATCGCTCTCGGGAATGGGGGTGCCGAGCGTGCTGTACTGGATGTCGGCTGCATTGCAGGCCTGGTTGGGCACCGTCGTCATGTAGTACGGCACCGCGAACTCGATGCTGTCGCGCACCCCGAGGTTGCCGATGAAGACCGGAGCCCACTGCGACCCGCGCGGCGAGCCGACGACGACACCCGTGTCGCCGACGGCCGGCAGCACGTCGATGCCGCCGATCGCGTCGGCCGGAATGTTGCCGCGGTTGGTGAAGGTCAGCCGCCACTGCTCGATGCCGCCGGGGCGGGTGATCGGCACGCACTGGTTGACGTAGTAGCCGCCGCCGGCGTTCGGCGTCGCGCAGTTCGCCGCCGACGGGTTCGCCGCGGTGTTCAGCACGCCGAGATCGTCGAAGTTGGGATCGGTGGGGTCGACCCCCGGCACGCCCGCGCCCATGCCCTTGACCGACTTCGTGATGCCGATCGGAGCTGCAGCGGCCGGAGTGACCGTGGTATCCGCCGCGCAGTCCGAGACGTTCTCGGTGTTCGGCGCCGCGACGTTGTTCGAGGTGTACTCGCAGGTCTCGAAGTCACGGTCGCTCGTCGCGCCGATCGTGTTGCCGACCGGCGTTCCGGGCGGCAGGCCCGGACGGAAGATGAGGTGCGCCTGGATCACGAGCACGTCGCCGGGGTTGAACACGAAGCCGTCGGGAACCGTGATGGTCACGACGCCCGTGGTCTCGTCGAGTTCGCCGGTGAAGCCGTCGACCGGCAGTGCGTTGCCGGCCGAATCCGTCAGGGCGAACTCGAACACGGGGTCGGCCTCGGGAGCCGCGACGAGCAACGAGCCTGAGGCATCCGTGGCGACCTGGTCGGTCAGCTCGAGCCCGGTCATCGCCCACTGGCCCGTGTTCGTGACGCGCATCGCGTACGGGATCGCGGCGGCCGGCGGGAACTGCTGCGAAGCGCCCCCGCCCGAGCCGTTGCCCGGCGACTTCTCGACCTTGATCGCGTTCACCCGGTGCAGCAACTGCGTGTCGTCGCCGGCACTCGCGTCGGCCTCCCACGTCGCGCCGTCGGGGTTCTCCCACGAACCGATGCCGTGCACGTCGACGGTGTCGCTCGTAGTGCCCTGCACGGTCTCTCCTGGAGCCGTCTCGAGCCCCGGGAGCGTGGACGGTACGGGGGAGCTGTCGACCTCGCCGTTCGGGCCGAGGTGCAGGTTCTCCAGCCGGTCGGCCACGAACTTCACCGAGACGATCGGATTGCGCGGCGACTCCCAGTTCGACCCCGCGGCGTCGCGGCGGACGTCGAACCGAAGACCGCGCACGTCACCCGGGTCGCCGACCCCGGACGGCAGCACCGGCGTCACCACGTTGGACGCGGCATCCTGCCAGTCGCCGACGACCCAGCACTCGGTGAGGTCGGTGTCGCCGTCGCAGGTCTGGCTGAGCGTGTTCGTGCCCGCGTCGTACGCGTACTCGACGCCGACGAGCGCGGAGACGCGGAGCTGGCCGATGCCCGACGGCAGCGTCGTCGCCGGGAAGGAGGCGAACTCGAACGCGTTCCAGAAGGTCGTGGCGTCGTCGGTGAGGGTCAACTGGGTCGTGCGAACATTGCCCGTGGGCTGGCCGCCGAGGGTGATCGTGTAGCCGTCGGGCGATTCGTCTTCATACCGCGAGGCCGGGTCGATGCTCTTGCCCGCGAGCACGTCGTACGTCGCGTCGGCAAACGTCAACCCGTCGTCGGCGGTCGCATACGCCTCGTCGAGCTCGGGATCGCCGCCGGGTCGCGACGCACCCGCGGACGCGACGTTGTTCACCGTGTCGTCGATCGTCGGCCGCACTCCGGGCTGATCGCGCAGGAACTCGCGCAGCTGGTACGTGAGCTTGACGGAGGTCGTCTCCTCGCTCTCGATCGAGACGCCGTCGGGATCGGTGTGCACGACGCTGAACCCGATGACGTCCTCCAGCTCGTCGGAGGTCAGCGCGAGCGCCTCGGCGATGGTGTACTCGTCGGTGCCACCGCCGTCACGGGTGAGCGTGACGGTCGACACCGTCGCCGCGGCCGGCACGCTGATCACGTCGATGCTGTACAGGTTGAGGTAGGTGTACGTCGTCGTCTCGGCCGGCGGCGGAGTCGGCGGGGTCGGCGTCGCGGCCGGGTCGTCGAGGCGGAGCACTTCGACGTTCGCCTCGGTCTGGTTGACGGCCGTCATGGTGGCCGAGACGAGCGGATAGTCCACCTGATCGGCGCTCTCGGGCGGAATCGGCAGGCTGTCCTGATCGAATGCCTTGGTCACCGACGTGTTGATCACGGTGTCGAGGATCGTGATGTCGTCCGAATCCTCGCTGGTGATCGGCACCGGGCCGTCGCCGGCGACCTCGACCGTGTTCGTGACCACGCCGTTCATGCCCGAGTTGTAGGGCTCTTCGTGCAGGCTCCCGACCACCGGCCCGCCGTCGCTGCGCTTGGTCTGCCGGAGCTGGAAGGTCAGGTCGACGTTGCGGTCGAAGTCGTCGGATGCCGCGACCCCGCTGCCGACCGCCGGGCCCGAACCCGCACCGCGGTGGGAGCCCTCGGCGTAGGTGAGGCGCACGGCGCGCGTCGACGCCTGCTGGTCCTCGTTCAGCTCGTACCGCGGGAACCCGCCGTCGCACGCGGTTCCGGTGGTGTCGGCCGCGCCGCAGACCACGGCGGTGATGTCGACCCAGGCGTCGACCGTGTCGTCGTAGAGCTCGACGGCCGAGATGCGGTCGTACTGCATCTGCGGATCGAGGTCGGCATTGATCTCATCGATCGCCGCGAGGTTCCATGCATCGAAGACCGAGGCGCCGATGTTCGAGAAGTCGTCTCCGGACGTCGGGTCGTCGGTGATGGCGACCGTGTCGAACGGCACCCCCTGGGTCGCCCACGAGATGCGGGCCGTGCGCTGGTCGTCGCTGAAGGCGTTGACGGTGTCGTCGAGCCACGCCTTCTCGACGAGGTCCACGCCCTCGCCGTCGTCGATGGGGTTGACGTTGATCGTGTCGCCATCGGTCGCCGTGTTGTCTTCAGGGGAGGTGTCGTCGGGATTGGTGACGGTCGACGACGCCGTGTTGTTCACGACGAGCGGGTCCTGTGCCTCGGCGGCCTCCTGCACGCTGCCCGAGCCGTCGCGGAACTGGTCGCGGGTGACGACCGAGATCGTCGGGGCGACCTGGAAGCCCGGCGGGAGGGTCTCGCCCTCCTTCGGCGTGTAGACGAAGCGGATGCCCTCGATGTCGTCGGCGAGGGCGGGGTCGATCGGGTACGTCGTGTTCGGCGACGCCCCCTCGATCGGGCCCTCGAGCGTCTGCCACTGCTCGCCGTCCCAGTACTCGATCGTGAGATCGGCGTTCGCGGGCACGCCCACGGTGACCTGCGAGAGGTTGAAGGTGTTCCAGAACAGCGACGGCGGGTCGCCGGGCTGCGGGTCGGCGGGGTCGCTGATCACGAAGGTGTCGGCGCCGACGGTCGAGGCGTTCTCGCCCTCGTCGTTGACGGACGCCAGGAACGTGACGTTGGTGGAGCTTCCGGGAATGTCCCAGACGTCGCTGCGCACGATGTTCTTGTCGATCACCGTCGAGACGCGCACCGGCTGCCGGGTCAGGTCGGCGGAGTCGTCGTCGAAACCGGTCTGCCCGGTCGAATCCGTGACGGTCGAGGTCGTGTCGTTGGGGCTGACGACGTCGAACTGCCCGTCGACCGCCTGCGCGGTCACGTCGAATGGCAGCTCCGCCGTCGAGTTCGGCAGGATCGGGCCCGTGAAGGTCACCGAAAAGCCCACGACATCGCCCGTCGGATCGGGGAGCGTGTCGGGCGTCGTGGTGTCGAGGGTCTCGCTGGTGCCGTCGGCGTACGTGTAGGTCACGGATGCGCCGGTGGCGTTCTGCGGCCATGCGATGTCACCGAAGCCGTCGAAGGTCAGGCCCTGATCGGCGAGGGTCGGCGACCCGGGCGTCGGCTCGTCGATCGTCATCGAGGTCACCGGCCTCGGACCGTTCGTGGAGTTGATCGTGGCGGTCGTCGATTCGCCCGCGAGCAGCGTCGGGTCGGCGAAGCTCTTCTCGACATCGACCGTCGGGCCCGTGTTGCTGATCACGACATCGCCGTCGGCGGTGTTCGCATCGGTCGGCACGTCATCGACCACGACGTTGGACGACGCGGTGTTCGGCACGTTCACGGACTGCCCGAGCGGGATGTCGAGCACGCTGTCGTTCGTCTGCGACGAGATATCGATCGTGCCCTCCTCACCCGGCGGCGTCGGCGGGATGCGTCCGGTGGAGGACGTGAACGTGAACCTCAGGCCCTTGACGTCGGACAGCGGATCGACGTCGGGAATGTCCGTGAAGTCGGTCGGGATCGGGCCGGTCGGGTACGCGACGACCCAGTTGCCGTCGGCGTCGAGGTACTCGATCTGCACCTGGTCGGCGCCCGGCGGCGGCGTGATCGAGGTGATGCCCGTGAAGTCGAGGTACGAGTCGAATGGGCTTGCGACGCCGTCGGCCGGATCCTGCACGACGATCGCGTCGACCGACTGGTTGGAGGCGTTGCCGCCGCCGATCGTGTAGTCGACGGGCTGATCGGGCAACGAGGGGACGCTCTGACCGTCGGCGACGTGATCGTCGACGGTCTTCACGACGGTCGAGTCGAGGTTGATGGGGATGTCGAGGTCGACCGTCGCCGCGGCATCCTTCGGCAGGGCGTTCTCTGCCGAAGCGGTCGCCGTGTTCGTGATCGCACCGTTGTAGTCGGCGCTCGCGTCCAGTGGCACCTGCACATACACCGTGATGCTCACCTGTTGGCCGGTGATGAGTCCGGTGCCCTCCGTGCCGTTCTCGTTGAAACCCACGGTGAAGTCGCTTCCATCGGTCGTGACCGTGCTCCCGGGGGTCGAGACGACGACCGGCTCCGGCACCGATGGATCGAAGATCAGGGGGGCGGGCAAGGAGTCGTTCACCTGCGCGCCGAGACAGACCTGCACGATCTGGCTGTTGCAGGTGAGGTTGATCGTGTAGCTGAACTGCTCGCCCGGCGCATACGGCGACGTGTCGGGCGGAGTGACCACCTTCGAGAACGTCGTGAACTCAGCGTCATCCGGAGCGGCGGCCGCCGGCAGCGCCGCCGGTGTCGCAAGACCCACGGTCAGAATGACCGCGCCGATTCCAGCCAGTACCCGACGAACGACCGACATCTACTGCTCCCCCAGCCCCCGCAGCCGAATGACTGCCACGGGCGCACGGTAGGTGAAGCACCCGTGTTCCCGACACTATCGGGGATGGTCGGCGCGACGGAAGGGGCGTTCCCAGCCGTCGTCCGCGCAACGATCGGCCCTGAACCCGTGCGGACGGAGCACATCGGGTGGTTCGAGGGGCCGCCCGTCAGCCGAGCAGGTCGTGCAGCTGCACGATCTCGTCGCGGCCGGGGCCGACGCCGATCGCCGAGATGCGCGAGCCGCTCATGGCCTCGAGCTCGCGCACGTAGGCCTGCGCGTTCGCGGGCAGATCGCCGAACTCGCGCGCGCCGGTGATGTCTTCGCTCCAGCCCGGGAACTCCTCGTAGATGGGCGTCGCGTGGTGGAAGTCGGACTGCGAGACGGGCACCTCGTCGAAGCGCTGCCCGTCGACGTCGTAGGCCACGGCCACGGGAATGCGCTCGAGGCCGGTGAGCACGTCGAGCTTGGTGAGCACGAAGTCGGTGACGCCGTTGATGCGCGAGGAGTACCGGGCGATCGGGGCGTCGTACCAGCCGGTGCGGCGGCGACGGCCCGTCGTGGTGCCGTACTCGTGCCCCTTGTCGCTGAGGAATTCGCCCCACTCGTCGAAGAGCTCGGTCGGGAACGGGCCCGCGCCGACGCGCGTCGTGTAGGCCTTGATGACGGCGATGACGCGGTCGATGCGGTTGGGCGCGATGCCCGAACCGGTGACGGCGCCGCCGCTCGTGGCGTTCGACGACGTCACGAACGGGTACGTGCCGTGGTCGACGTCGAGCATGGTCGCCTGGCCGCCCTCGAAGAGCACCGTCTCGTCGCGGTCGAGCGCCTGGTGCAGCAGCAGCGCCGTGTCGGTGACCATGGGGCGCAGCCGGTCGACGTAGCCGAGCATCTCGTCGACGACCTCGTCGACGCCGATGGCGCGACGGTTGTAGACCTTCACGAGCAGGTGGTTCTTCTGGTCGAGGGCGCCCTCGACCTTCTGGCGCAGGATGTTCTCGTCGAACAGGTCTTGCATGCGCAGGCCCACGCGGTTGATCTTGTCGGCGTAGGCCGGGCCGATGCCACGGCCGGTGGTGCCGATCTGGCGCTTGCCGAGGAACCGCTCGGTGACCTTGTCGAGCGTGCGGTGGTACTGCGTGATGAGGTGCGCGTTGGCGGAGATGCGCAGGCGCGAGACATCCACCCCGCGGCTGGAGAGCGCCTCGAGCTCCTCGAAGAGCACCTCGACGTCGACGACCACGCCGTTGCCGATGACCGGCGTGACCCCGGGGGTCAAGATGCCGGAGGGCAGCAGGTGCAGCGCGTACTTCTCGCTGCCGACGACGACCGTGTGCCCGGCGTTGTTGCCCCCGTTGAACTTGACGACGTAGTCGAGGCGCGGACCGAGCAGGTCGGTCGCCTTGCCCTTTCCCTCGTCGCCCCACTGTGCACCGATCAGGACGGCTGCGGGCATGTCAGTCCTCTCCTGCCGCGTCGAGCGCGACGGGTTCGGCGACGGGGTCGCCGGTGGTTGTTGCCGTGGCGGCGACCGGCTCGAGGAGCTGATCGGCCGTCACGATGGTGATGACCTGGGTGGGCGTGTACTCGGACGCGATGCGCGCCGGTGCCTCGGCGTCGGCACTCGAGAGCTCGTCGGCGAGCCGCGCGACCTGGGCGTCGAGCCCGAGCTGGGTCGCCGCGCGACGCTTGGCGTCGAGGGCGCGCAGGTAGGCGCGGTTCGGCTCGTCGGACCAGGGCACGGCTTCGCCCGCCTGCCATCCGGATGCCGCGAGCTGCTCCTGTGCGAGATCGACGGCGACGCTCGCATAGGCGTAGGCCTCGATGGCGTTGCCCTCGGAGTCGGCGTGATCGGCGAGCTCGGCCCACGCCAGCGGCGACGACGGATGCTCGGAGACGACCGATGCGACGCCCCCTCGATCGGCTGCGGCGAGCGCCTCGCGAACCTCGGGTTCGTCGATGAGACCGGCCTCGCGCTCAGATGCTGATTCGTCTGCAGTCACACTCAACCTTATCGCGGCGCCGGTTCGGCGCCCGGGCGGTCACGACGCGGGGTGACGCCGTCACGCGGCATCCGCCCCAAGTAGGCTGGTGGGCATGTCGAAAGTCCTCTCCAGCCTGCCCGTCGGCGAACGCGTCGGCATCGCCTTCTCCGGCGGCCTCGACACCTCGGTCGCGGTCGCGTGGATGCGTGAGAAGGGCGCGATCCCCTGCACGTACACAGCCGACCTCGGCCAGCCCGACGAGCCCGACGTCGAGGCCGTGCCCGATCGCGCCATCGAGTACGGCGCCGAGATCTCGCGCCTCGTCGACTGCCGCGCCGCACTCGTCGAAGAGGGGCTCGTCGCGCTGCAGTGCGGCGCGTTCCACATCCGCTCCGGCGGCAAGGCCTACTTCAACACGACCCCCCTCGGCCGCGCGGTCACGGGCACGCTGCTCGTGCGCGCGATGCTCGAAGACGGCGTCGACATCTGGGGCGACGGCTCGACCTACAAGGGCAACGACATCGAGCGGTTCTACCGCTACGGCCTCATGGCCAACCCGCGCCTGCGCATCTACAAGCCCTGGCTCGACGCGGACTTCGTCACCGAGCTCGGCGGCCGCGCCGAGATGAGCGAGTGGCTGCAGCAGCGCGACCTGCCCTACCGCGCCTCCGCCGAGAAGGCGTACTCGACCGACGCGAACATCTGGGGCGCCACGCACGAGGCGAAGGTGCTCGAAGAACTCGACGCCGGCATCACCACGGTCGAACCGATCATGGGCGTCAAGTTCTGGGATGAGAGCGTCGAGATCCCGACCGAAGACATCACCGTGCGCTTCGAGCAGGGCCGCCCGGTCGCGCTCAACGGCGTGGAGTTCGACGACGCGGTCGCCCTCGTGCTCGAGGCGAACGCCATCGGCGGCCGCCACGGACTCGGCATGAGCGATCAGATCGAGAACCGCATCATCGAGGCGAAGTCGCGCGGCATCTACGAGGCGCCGGGCATGGCGCTGCTGCACATCGCCTACGAGCGCCTGGTCAACGCGATCCACAACGAAGACACCATCGCGAACTACCACAACGAGGGCCGTCGCCTCGGCCGGCTCATGTACGAGGGCCGCTGGCTCGACCCGCAGTCGCTCATGCTGCGCGAGTCGATCGTGCGCTGGGTCGCCTCGGCCGTCACGGGCGAGGTCACGCTGCGCCTGCGCCGCGGCGACGACTACACGATCATGAACACGACGGGCCCGTCGCTCAGCTACCAGCCCGAGAAGCTCTCGATGGAGCGCGTCGGCGACCAGGCCTTCGGCCCGGAAGACCGCATCGGCCAGCTGACCATGCGCAACCTCGACATCGCCGACTCGCGCGCCCGCCTCGAGCAGTACGCCCACCTGAACCTCGTGGGCGGCGCGACCGCGGCGCTCGTCGGCGACCTCTCGGTCGGCGATGCGGCGGCGATCCTCGCCGGGCCGGCCGAGTCCGACCTCGAGGCCGCGACGGATGCCGCGAACGAGGCCTCGGCCTTCGACCTCGGCACCGACTGAGCGGGGCGACACCGCGAGCGCATGAGAAGGGCGGATGCCGCGGCATCCGCCCTTCCGCGCGTCCGGCGCACGTCGATGGGATACTCAGGCATCGCCTGCAGCCGGCCGCCCGGCTCCGATCCCGAGGAGAGCCGATGAGCCACGCAACGCCGACCGCCGTGAGATCCGGCCGATGAGCGCCGAGCTCGCCGGACTCATCGGCATCATCGCGGTCCTGATCGACCTGGCCATCCGCATCACGGCGCTCATCATCGTGCCGCGCGACCGCAAGCCGACGGCGGCCATGGCGTGGCTGCTGGCGATCTTCCTGATCCCGTTCGTGGGCATCATCCTGTTCCTGCTCATCGGCAACGTGAAGCTGTCGAAGCGGCGACGCGAGCGCCAGCTCGAGATCGACCGCATCCTCGAGCAGCGGGTCGACGAGCTCGAGCCCGCGACCGATTCCTCGACCTGGCCGACCTGGTTCCAGACCGTCGTCGAGCAGAACCGCCGTCTCGGCGCACTGCCCGCCGTGCACGCCGACTCGGCGCAGCTGTTCGGCGACTACGAGGGCGGCATCGAGGCGATGGCGGCCGACCTCGACACCGCCGAGCGGTACGTGCACGTCGAGTTCTACATCGCCGCGTTCGACGACACCACCAAGGGCTTCTTCGCCGCCATGGAGCGCGCGGTCCAGCGCGGCGTTACCGTGCGACTGCTGCTCGACCACGTGGCGTCCAAGCGCGTGAGCGTGCACGAGGCCACGTTCGCCGAGCTCGACCGCATCGGCGTGCAGTGGCACTTCCTGCTGCCGCTGAAGCCGGGCAAGGGTCGCTACGAACGCCCCGACCTGCGCAACCACCGCAAGCTCGTCGTCGTCGACGGGCGCGTCGCGTACACCGGGTCGCAGAACCTCATCGACCGCACCTATGACTCGCCGAAGAACATCAAGCGCGGGCTCAAGTGGCAAGAGCTCGTGGTGCGCACCACCGGGCCCGTCGTGCGCTCGATCGACGCCGTGTTCCGGTCCGACTGGTACGCCGAGACCGACGAGCTCGTCGACGACGCGAAGATCGCGGCCGTCGAACCGGCGGCGGCCGCGGGTGCGGCCGCCGAGTCGACGGTCGTCGCGGCGGGCGTCGAGACCGGCCGCGCCGAGACCTCCGTCGTCGAGGGCGCCCAGGTCGAGGCATCCGCGGGGCTCGTCTGCCAGGTCGTGCCGAGCGGGCCGTCGTACGAGACCGAGAACAACCTGCGGCTGTTCCTCTCGCTCGTGGCGTCGGCGCAGGAGCGAGTGATCATCACGAGTCCGTACTTCGTGCCCGACGAGGCGATGATCTACGCGATCACCTCAGCGAAGCTGCGCGGCCTCGACGTGCAGCTCTTCGTCTCGGAGCTCGGCGACCAGGGATCGGTGTGGCACGCGCAGCGCTCGTACTACGGCACGCTGCTGCGCGCCGGCGTGCGCATCTGGCTGTACCCGGCGCCGTACATCCTGCACGCGAAGCACCTCTCGATCGACGACGACGTCGCGGTCATCGGCTCGAGCAACATGGACATCCGCTCGTTCAACCTCAACTTCGAGATCTCGTTGCTCGTGCGCGGCGAGTCCTTCGTCGCCGACATGCGCGCAGTCGAGGCCGAGTACCGGCGCATCGGCCGCGAGCTCACGCTCGAGGAGTGGAGCAAGGAGCCGCTGTCGGCGACGTTCCTCGACGGGGTCGCGCGGCTCACGTCGGCGCTGCAGTAGGGGGATCGCGCGGTCCGGCGCGAGGCCGACGCCACATGTTTCCGTACGCACCGGGCGTTGCCGCCCGACAGGCGACATCGGGCGCAAACGGAAACCTCGGCCGAACAGGGACCGCGCGCATGGCGCGACGCTGTGCGTCTGCCGAGATAAGTTGCACATCGGTGTGCAAGTTCGTACGATGGAAGCATGCCGACCATCACCGAGGAGGTTCGCCGCGCCCCTCGCCGGGATGCCGCCGCGAACCGCGAAGCCCTGCTCGCCGCAGCATCGGCGACCCTGAACGAGCATCCCGATGCGGGACTCGAGGCCATCGCCGCGGCCGCAGGCCTCTCGCGCCGCGCCGTCTACGGCCACTTCGCCGGGCGTGACGAGCTCGTCGCCGCGCTCATCGACTCCGGCACGAGCCGGCTCAACGACATCGCCGCGACCGTCGACCATCCGCACACCCCCACCGCGATCGCCCTGCTCGGCGCACGTCTCTGGCACGCGGTCGAGCAGGTGCGCCTGATGGCCGCCATGGCCGTGCGCGAGCCGCACGTCGAGCTGGCGGCATCCGCCCTCGCCCCCGTGCGCGAACGCCTCGGCTCCCTCGTCGCGCGCGGCATCGACGACGGCACCCTGCGCGCCGACATGCGGGCCGAGACGCTCGCCCGCCTCATCGAGCGCTCGGCGATCGCGGTGCTGCTCGAGGCATCCGTCGCCGGGCTGACCGACGCAGAGGGCCACCGGCTCGTCATGCTCTCGGTGCTCTCGACCGCCGGACTCGGCTGGCACGAGGCCGGCGAGCTGATCGCGGAGGCGCCCGAGCTCGCGCTCGACCCCGAGGCATCCGACGCCGATCGCGACCCCGACCGCGACCGCGGGACATCCGGCACCGAGACGTCCGGCACCGAGGAGGCGCGCGCATGAGGATCGACCTGCACAACGTCTCGAAGGGCCGCCGCGGCCAGTCGCTGCCCACCACGACGATCGGCTTCGAGTCCGGCCGGGCAACCCTGACCCGCGCCGAGACCGAGCAGCGCCCGACCGTGCTCGGCCTCATGGCGGCCGGTCGCATGCGCCCCGACACGGGCACCGTCACGATCGACGGGCGAGCGGATGCCTCGACCATCCGCCGTCGCGTCGCCCTCGTCGACGCGCCCGGCGTCAGCGACCCGGCGCCCGACGTCACGGTCGCGGGCGTCACCGCCGAGGAGCTCATGTTCGCCGGCATCCCCTCGAACCCCGTGTCGGTGTCGAACTGGCTGAACGACCTGGGGCTCGCGACCTCCGCCCGGGTCCCGATCGCGAACGTCGCTCCCCGCGACCGGCTGCGCCTGCTCACCGAACTCGCGATCCTGCGCGACGGCGTCGAGGGGCTCGTGCTCGTCTCCCCCGACCGCCACGGCGGCGACCCCGACGAATGGTGGCAGCTCGCGAGGGGGCTCGCCGACCGCGGGTTCGCCGTGCTCGTCATCGCCGGCGACGCGTCGGCAGCGGCCATCGCCGCGACCACGATGCTCGCCCGCATGCAGGGCGACGAACCCGACGAGACCGTCGAACACGAGGTCATCGCCGAAGGAGGCCTCGCGTGAAGGTTCCGCAGATGATCGCCGCCGAGTTCCGGCGGCTGTTCTCGACCCGCATGTCGGTCATCGCCCTCATCGCGCTCGTGGCCGTGCCCGTGCTCTACGGCGGGCTCTACCTCTGGGCCAATCAAGACCCGTACGCCAAGCTGCCCGAGGTGCCGGTCGCGCTCGTCGTCGACGACGAGGGCACGACCGCGACGGCCGATTCGCCCGCGCGCAACGTCGGCGACGAGGTGGCCGACGAGCTCATCGAGGGCAACGCCTTCGACTGGCACCGCGTCTCGGCCGAGGAGGCCGCCGACGGCCTTGCCGACTCGTCGTACGACTTCGTCATCACGCTTCCGGCCGACTTCAGCGATGCGCTCGCCTCCATCCAGACGGATGCCCCGCGCCAGGCCGAGATCATCCTCGAGACCAGCGACGCCAACAGCTACCTGGCGGGCACCATCGGCGAACAGGCCGTGAAGACGATCCGCACGACTGTCGCCCAACAGGTCGGCCAGGAGGCCGCGTCGCTGCTGCTCGACTCGATCTCGACGATCCGCGGCAAGATCGTCGAGGCCGCCGACGGCGCGCAGCAGCTCGCCGACGGCACGGCCTCCGCGATCGACGGGGCTTCGCAGTTGGGCGACGGGGCGTCGCAGCTCGCCGACGGCACGGCCGCGCTCGCCTCCGGCAACCGGCAGCTCGCCGACGGCAGCGCGACCCTCGCCTCGGGCGCGCAGCAGGTCGCCGACGGCAGCGCGACGTTGGCCGACGGCGCGCAGCAGGTCGCCGACGGCAACGCCCGGCTCGCGGCTTCCGCCGACCGGGTCGGCTCGGCCGTCGGCGAGGCCGCGTCCTCCGTGCCACAGGCCCGCGCCGACATCGCCGCGCGCCTCGCGGCCGCCGGCGTCGACCAGGCGACCATCGACGACGTGCTCGCGCGCCTCGACCCGATCGGCGAGGACATCGCCGCGGGCAACGCACGGGTGCAGGAGGTCGTCGGGCAGATCGACCAGCTCGCCGCCGGCAGCGCCCAGGTCGCGAGCGGCTCCGCCGACCTCGCCGCGGGCAGCGCCCAGGTCGCGAGCGGATCGACCGACCTCGCCGCGGGCGCGGCCACCGCGGCCGACGGCGCTTCCGCCGCGGCATCCGGCGCCTCGACCCTGCGCGACGGCATCGGCACGCTCGGCGACGGCCTCGGCGAGCTCGAGACGGGCGCGCAGACGCTGCAGTCGGGGCTCTCCGACGGGGCCTCGGCCATTCCGGACTCCGACCAGGCCACGCGCGACGCCCAGGCGAAGACCATCGCCGACCCCGTCTCGCTCGAGACCGACGCCCTCACCGAGGCCGGCAACTACGGCGCCGGGCTCGCCCCCTTCTTCGCCGCACTGGCCGGATGGATCGGGATCTACGCGCTCTTCCTCATCGTCAAGCCCATCTCGCGGCGCGCGGTGACGGCCCTGCACTCGCCCATCCGCGTGACGCTCGCGGGCTGGCTCACGCCCGGCATCCTCGGCGCCGTGCAGATGGTCGGCCTGTTCACGGTGCTCGCCGTGACCCTCGGGTTCCCGATGACGCATCCGATCGGCACGTTGGGGGTGATGGTGCTCGCGTCGGCGACGTACGCGGCCATCATCCTGGCGCTGAATGTCTGGCTCGGGTCGGTCGGGCAGTTCCTCGGGCTCGTGCTCATGGTGCTGCAGCTCGTCACGGCCGGCGGAACGTTCCCGTGGCAGACGCTGCCCGCGCCGCTCGCGGCCCTGCACCACGTGCTGCCCATGGGGTACGTGGTCGACATGATGCGGCAGGTCATGTACGGCGGCGACCTCGGCCGGGCGGGCTCGGACGCGATCGTGCTGCTGATCTGGATGGCCGGCGCCCTCGTGCTCGCCGCCATCGGCGTGACCCGCATGACGCATTTCCGCACGCTGCGCGACCTGCAGCCGAGCCTCATCGGCTGAGCGTGGGCGGGCGGGCCGTCACACCGGCCACGCCACCGCGCACGAGATGAGGGGCGGATGCCGCGGCATCCGCCCCTCTCCCGTGCCACCGACACGGCGGCGGCCCGACCTCAGATCGGGAACAGGAACGCGACGCCCGTGCCCACGAGCCACACCGACCAGGCGATGTAGGCGAACGGCGTGAGGGCGCCGGCCGGCCGCCAGCCGCGCTCCTCGAACCCGCCCACGAACTCGAACGAGCACAGGGCCAGCACCGCTCCGACGAGGATCCCGATGAGGCCGATCCACCACGGCACCGGGCTGGACTGCATGATCGCGACCCCGACGAGGATCGTCCACGCCCCGCTGAAGAGATAGCCGAGGTGCTCGCCGACCGCGACGCCGAGGTAGCGGTTGAACGACTGGAACACGAGGTCGATCGCCTCGCGGCGCGCGGGCGACGCCTCGGCATCGGCGCTCTCCCTGGCGAGGAACGGCACGAGGAACGGCCAGCGCACGAGGCCCAGGAACTGCACGGCCGCAGCGAGCACCCCGACCACGAGGCCGGTCGCGACGAGCGTCGCATCGGCGTCGGCCATCGCCCCGGCGACGAGCACCGCCGCCGGGGCGAGGAGCACGGCCGTCATCGAGAAGCCCCACCACAGCAGCACGAGCGACGACCCGCCCGCGCGGAAGCGCTCGAGGATCTCGGCAGTGGGCCTGCGCAGGATGTCGGGATACGAGAACCGCGCCGCGAGCGCCGCGAAGGCGATGTTGAAGGCGATCGGGAGCACGATCAGGAGGAGGCCGGTGGCGAGGCGCATGGCGATCAGGCCTCCGTCGCGGCGACGTCGGCCGACGTCGACGGCCGCACCGATCGCGATGCGTTGCGCGCACCGAGGATCCGGCGCAGCACGAGGCCGGTGACGATCGTCGCGATGACCGCGCCGGCGATCACGCCGGCCGCGAGCGCCGTGAACAGGTCGGTGACCGACCCGACGGCGACCATCGCGAGCAGGCCTCCGAGCGGGAAGGCGAGAAAGGTGGGGGTCCAGCGGAGGAGGGACATGAGGTGCTCCGATCACGGTTGCGTACGTCGTACGTTATCTCATAATGTACGATGTACGCAAGAGATCGAGGAGCACGGATGACCGACACCACCTCGCCGCGCACGCGCCGACGACGCAACTCCCTCACCGAGCACGAGATCCTCGACGCCGCCGAGATCGTCGCCGCCGACGGGTTCGCCGCGCTGACCATGCGCGCGGTGGCCGACACGCTCGGGGCGTCGCCCATGGCGCTCTACCGCTATTTCGCGACGAAGGACGAACTCGTCGACGCCCTGCTCGACCGCGTGCTCGGCCGCATCGAGTTCGCCGACGAGTCCGGCGATCCACGCGCCGATCTCGACGACTTCGCGCATCGCCATCTCGCCCTGCTGCTCGCCCACCCGTGGGCGGTCGCGCCACTCGTCGCGCACCCCCTGCCCGGCCCCAACGCCTTCCCCGTCGGAGAGCGCGCGCTCGTGATCCTCGAGCGCGCCGGCCTGACGGGTGACGACGCGGTCGCCCTGTTCAGCGGCATCCTCGCGCTCAACTACGGGTGGGCGTCGTTCGCGATCTCGCGCAGCGCGCCCGATGCCGCCTCGAGCATGGCGCGGCTCTTCGCAGCCACGGCGCCCGGGCTGCCCCGCACCGCCGCGGTCGCCGCCGAGATGCAGCGCTACGGCAGCGACGACCACTACGACCTGGTGATCGCCCGCCTCCTCAACACGGTCTGCTGAGTCGCCGAGGCGCGAGGGCGTCCGCACAGCACGAGGAGCGGATGCCGCGGCATCCGCCCCTCGTTCGCTCGTGTGGCGCCGGCGGCTAGGCCGGCGTCTGCTGGTGCGCGGCCACGTGCCAGGCACCGTCGTCGTAGATGTACGTCGTCGACATGCGCAGGTTCGCGGTGTCGTCGCCGCGCCGGGCGACCGCCCGGTAGACGACCATGCCCGCGCGATCGCCGAGACGGATCACGGCCGGCTCGTGCAGTTCGTACGACTCCCACGGCGGCACGTCGCGGAAGCTCGCGAGGATCTCGTCGCGGCCGAGCACCGCCCCCTCGACGACCATGAGCGCGTCGCGCGTCATCGCGCGCTGGTAGTGCTCACCGCCGCGACCGGCGAGGATCGCCTTCCATCCGGCGTGCTCTTCGTGCAACAGACGGGCGGGCAGATCGTCGGTGATCTCGGTCATGGCCCAACCGTAACCGCGAACGGATGCCGCGGCTAGGGCGAATGACGGATGTCGCGTTCGAACATCCGACGCCCCGGCCGCGGCATCACGACCGCGTGGTGCGCGGCTAGCGCACGACCACCGGTTCGGAGGATTCCGCCGTGTCCGCGGCATCCGTCGCCGCAGCCGTGTGCGTGAGCGACAGGCCGTGCCCACGACGGCGGAACAGCAGGGCCGCGAGCACCGCGCCGAAGGCGAAGAAGGCCGCGCCCCACCAGTACGCCACCGCGTAGCTGTGCACTGCGGCCTCGGCCGCGATCTCGGGCGTCGCCGGCAGGTGCGCGGCGAGGTAGTCGGTCGCAGCGGTCGCGGCCAGGGTGTTGAGCAGCGCCGTGCCGATCGACCCGCCGACCTGCTGGCTCGTGTTGACCATGGCGGAGGCCACGCCCGCGAACTGCCGGTCGACGCCGAGGGTCGCCGTCTGCATCGACGCCGGCATGATCGAGCCCATCGCGAAGCCGAGGACCAGCAGCGGCGGCAGCACGTCGGCGGCGTAGGTGCTGTCGAGGCCGAGGCGGGTGAGCGCCACCATGCCGAGGGCGCCGAGCACCATGCCGAACGGCACCATGATCTTGGGTCCGAATCGCGGCACGAAGATGTTCGTCGACAGCTGGGCGGCGAGCACGAGCATGCCGATCATCGGCAGGAACGACAGGCCCGTCTGGATCGGCGAGTAGCCGAGCGAGGCCTGCAGGTAGTACGTCACGAACAGGAAGATGCCGAACATGCCGGCTCCGGCGATGAGCACCGACGCGTACGCGGCGCCGCGGTTGCGATCGAGCACGATCGACAGGGGCAGCAGCGGGTGGCTCGCGCGACGCTGCCACAGCACGAACATGATCAGGAGCACGGCGGATGCCACGAGGAACCCCCAGGTGAGCGGCGAGTCCCAGCCCTCGGACTCGGCGTTCGAGAAGCCGTAGACCAGCGAGAAGAGCGCGCCGGAGACGAGCACCGTGCCCGGGATGTCGAGCTTGGGTCGCGGCCCGGTGCGCTTCGCGTTCGTCACGAACACGAGAGCGCCGACGAGCGCGACGGCGGCGATGACGACGTTGATGTAGAGGTTCCAGCGCCAGTCGAACTGCTCGGTCAGCACGCCGCCGAGCAGGAGGCCGACGGCACCGCCCGCACCGGCGATCGCGCCGAACACGCCGAACGCGCGGGCGCGCTCCTTGGGGATCACGAACGTCGTGGTCAGCACGGCGAGCGCGGTCGGGGCGAGCAACGCGCCGAATGCTCCCTGCAGGGCGCGGGCGCCGACCAGCAGCTCGAACGAGCCTGCGGCGCCACCCAGGGCGGATGCCACGGCGAAGCCGACGAGTCCGATGATGAAGGTGCGCTTGCGACCGATTAGGTCGGAGAGTCGACCGCCGAGCAGCAGCAGGCTGCCGAAGGCGAGCGAGTACGCGGTGATGATCCACTGGCGCTGGCCGTCGGTGAAGCCGAGGTCGGCCTGCGCCGCGGGCAGCGCGATGTTCACGACGGTGGAGTCGAGGACGACCATCAGTTGGGCCAGTCCGACGACGGAGAGGGTCCACCAGCGACGGGACGAGGGCGCCGGGACCGGCGCGGTCGCGTGCGACGGTGCCGAGGAGGTATTGGTCATGACGGAGACTATATACGGAACCCAATAGTTTCGGAACCCTGACGTTTCGGAAATTGAGAGTTCCTGAACTATGCTGTTCCCATACGGCGCATCGACGCCGCACGCACACGAAGCTCGAGATGGGATAGCCGCAATGACGCAGCTCGACCTCCCCGCCGACACGGGAGCCGCAGAGACCACCGCCGCACCCCGCCTGGGGCGCAAGCGCGACCACTCACGCGACCCCGAGATCCTCGACGCCGCCATCGAGGTGCTCGCCGAGACCGGGTACGAGGGCATGACCGTCGAGATGGTCGCCGCCAGGGCGAAGGCCGGCAAGGCCACGCTGTACCGGCGCTGGCCCTCGAAGGCCGAACTCGTGCTCGACGCCGTCGCCTGCATGAAGCGCGGCGACGTCGAGGCGCCCCTGCCAGACACCGGAACGCTGCGCGGCGACCTCGTGGCGCTCATCAAGCCCCGATCGATCGCCGAGGCCGAGAAGAAGCTGCAGATCATGGCCGGGCTCGCGTCGATGCTCTCGCGCTCGCCCGAGCTCGCCGACACCGCCTACGCCACCCTCGTCGAGCCGCGCGCCGACATCAACCGCACGCTCTTCCAGCGCGCCGTCGATCGCGGCGAGATCACCGGCGACCACGACCTCGAGACCCTCGCCGTGGTCAGCTCGGCGATGGCCTCCTACCGCCTGATGCTGCTCCGACAGCCGGTCGACCGCGAGTTCCTGATCTCGATCATCGACGGCGTCATCCTGCCTGCGCTCGGCCTGCCGACCGGCGACGGCGAGACGGCCGGCGAGGGCGAGACGGCCGGCGGGCGACGGAAGGGCTGACGCCCGGCCGCGGCATCCGCTACAGCCAGCCCTTGCGCTTGAAGACGGCGTACAGCGCACCCGCGAAGCCGAGCATGAGGGCGAGCGCGAACGGGTACCCCCAGACCTCGTCGAGCTCGGGCATGTGGATGAAGTTCATGCCGTAGATGCCGGCGATGAGCGTCGGCGCGAAGATGATCGCCGCCCAGCTCGAGACCTTCTTGGCCTGCTCGCTCTGCGCGACGGCCGCCTCGGAGAGCACCTTCGTCTCCTCGTTCTGGCGCTGCGCGACGAGCGTCGAGTGCACCTGCAGCGCGTTCTGCAACAGCTGCCGGAAGGTGTCGCCGCGCTCGACGATGCGGATGACGTGGTCCTTCACGTCGCGCAGGTACCGCCTGAGCTCGAGGTCGACCGCGTACTTCTCGAAGCCGCGCTCGAGCGCGTCGAACATGCCGACGAGCGGGCGCGTCGCGCGCTGGAACTCCATGACCTCGCTCGCGAGGTCGTAGATGCGCCTCGTGACCTCGGGGTCGCCCGAGAAGAGCTGCTCCTCGATCTCGTCGATGTCGTTCTCGAGGCCGCCGTCGACGGGCGCGTACTCGTCGACGACCTCGTCGAGCACGGCGTAGAGCACCGCCTCGGGCCCCCGCGCCAGCAGCTCGGGCGCAGCCTCGAGCCGGCGCCGCACCTTGGCGAGGTCGGGCGACTCCGCATGCCGGATCGTGATCGCGAAGTCGGGACCGATGAACACGTGCAGCTCGCCGAACTCCACCTGCTCGACGTCATCGAGGTAGCGGGCGGGGCGCAGCACCACGAAGAGCGTGTCGCCGTAGCGCTCGAGCTTGGCGCGCTGGTGGCCCTTGCGCGTGTCCTCGACGGCGAGCGGGTGCAGGTCGAACTCCGCGGCGAGCGCGTCGAGCTCGGCGCCGGTCGGCCGGTAGAGGCCGATCCACGCGAAGCCGCCGTGCTGCTCGCGGGTCTCGAAGGTCTCCTCGAGCGAGGCCGGAACGGCGACCCGCAGGCCGCCCTGGTAGATCGCGTTGTCGACGACGGGCACCGCGTCAGTCTGCCACCGGCACCTGTGCGCCGACGACGACGCGCACGGCTCGTCGCGGGGCGCGCCGTCAGCGCCGTGCGTGCACGCGCACCCACTCGTGCATGACGATCGCCGCCGCGGCGCTCGCGTTGATCGATCGGGTCGAGCCGTACTGCGTGATCTCCACCACGCGGTCGGATGCCTCGAGCGCCTCGTCGCTGAGCCCCGGGCCCTCCTGGCCGAAGAGCAGCACGCAGCGCTCGGGGAGCGGCGCCGCGTCGACCGGCTCGGATCCCTCGACGTTGTCGACCGCGATGATCGGCAACCCATGGGCGCGGGCCCATTCGACGAAGTCGGCGACATCCGGATGGTGCAGCACATGCTGGTAGCGGTCGGTGACCATGGCGCCGCGCTTGTTCCACCGGCGTCGGCCGATGATGTGCACGGTCTCGGCGGCGAACGCGTTGGCGCTGCGCACGATCGAGCCGATGTTCAGGTCGTGCTGCCAGTTCTCGATGGCCACGTGGAACGGATGCCGGTGCAGGTCGAGGTCGGCCACGATCGCGTCCATTCGCCAGTACCGGTAGCGGTCGACGACGTTGCGGGTGTCGCCGTTCGCGAGCAGCTCGGGGTCGTAGTGCGGCTCGGCCGGCCACTCCGCCTGGCCGCCCGGCCACGGCGGCACGCCGTGCGGCAGGGTCGGCTCTGGGTGCTCGGGCTCGGTCACAGGCCAACGCTACCCGGCGGTCGCGGCTCCTCGACCGGCGGGGGCTTTTCGGTGTGCCTAAATATTGCTAGGGTTTCGGCATGCCTAAACTTCTCGACGACGAGGTCGCCGACGGCGCCGAGCAGACCGACGGTGCCACGAATGCAGCGGATGCCACGACGAGGCCTCGCGGGCGAGCGCGGCGCCGGCCCGCGGCATCCGCACCTCGGCTCGTCTGGCTGATCGGCCCGGCCCTCGTGGCGGGCGTCGCCTACCTCGACCCGGGCAACGTCGCGAGCAACATGACCGCGGGTGCGCAGTACGGCTACCTGCTGGTGTGGGTCGTCGTGATCGGCAACGTCATGGCGTGGCTCATCCAGTACCTGTCGGCCAAGCTCGGCGTGGTCACCGGCAAGAGCCTGCCCGAGGTGCTCGGCGAGCGCATCGGCAACCGCTGGGGTCGGCGCGCCTACTGGCTGCAGGCCGAGGCCGTGGCGATGGCGACCGACATCGCCGAGGTCATCGGCGGCGCGGTGGCGCTCAACCTGCTCTTCGGCGTGCCGCTCGTGTGGGGCGGACTCATCACGGGCGTCGTCTCGCTCGTGCTGCTCGTGATCCAGTCGCGGCGCGGTGCGCGCCCGTTCGAGTTCGTCATCATCGGGCTGCTCGTGATCATCGCCGTCGGCTTCAGCGTCGGCGTGCTCGTGGCGCCCCCCGACCCGGCCGGCGTGCTCGGCGGACTCGTGCCGCGCTTCGAGGACGCCAACTCGGTGCTGCTCGCGGCCTCCATCCTGGGCGCGACGATCATGCCGCACGCGATCTACGCGCATTCGGCGCTCGCGCGCGACCGGTTCGCACCACGGCACGCATCCGAGGCACGGAGCATCCCGACGGCCCGCCTGCTCACGGCGACCCGGTGGGACGTCACGATCGCCATGGCGATCGCCGGAACCGTGAACCTCTGCATCCTGCTGCTCGCGGCCGCGAACCTGGCCGGGGTGGAGGGCACCGACAGCCTCGAGGGCGCCTACGCGGCACTGCAGGTCTCGCTCGGGCCGGTCATCGCGACGCTGTTCGCCGTCGGACTGCTGGCCTCGGGCCTCGCCTCGACCTCGGTCGGCGCCTACGCCGGCGCCGAGATCATGCACGGGCTGCTGCACGTGCGCGTGCCGCTGCTGCTGCGCCGGCTCGTGACGCTGCTGCCGGCACTCGTGATCCTCGCGCTCGGCTTCGATCCGACGCTCTCGCTCGTGCTCAGCCAGGTCGTGCTCTCGTTCGGCATCCCGTTCGCGCTCGTCCCGCTCATCGCCGTCACCGCGAAGCGCGAGGTGCTCGGCCCGTTCGCCAACCGCTGGGTGACGACGGCGGCCGGGGTCGCGGCATCCGTGTTCCTCATCACGCTGAACGGCGTGCTGCTGTGGCTCGTGTTCACGGGGGCGTGAGCGGGCCGCCTGGCGGGCGGGCCGCGCTGTCGGTGCCCGGCGCTACGGTGATCGGGTGACCGATGCGACCCCGCTGACCGCCGCCGACCTCATCGGCAGGCTCGCGACCGGCGACGACCTGCCGCGCGAACTCGCCACCCAGCAGGAGCCCGACGCGGCATCCGGCCTGAAGCCGGTCGTCGACGAGCGCGGCGACCGCCTCTTCACCGACGTCGCGTACGCCAGGCTCGGCGGATTCCGCCCGCTCGTGCTCGACCTGCGCGTGCCTCCCGCCGACGGGCCGGTGCCGGTCGTGCTGTACCTGCACGGCGGCGCATTCCTCTGGGGCAGCCACCACGATCCGCTGTTCGGCATCGCCGAGGCCCTCGCCGAGGCCGGCATCGCCACGGCGACCGCGCAGTACCGGCTCAGCGGCGAGGCGCCGTTCCCCGCCGCCCTGCACGACGTGCACGCGGCACTCCGATGGCTCGGGGTCGTCGGGCCCGAGCTCGGTCTCGACCCCGACCGCATCGGCGTCATGGGCGAGTCGGCCGGCGGCAGCCTCGCCGTGTTCGCGGGCATGCGCCTGCGCGACCCCGGTCTCGTCGGCCGGGTCGGCGTCGTGGGCGTCGAACCCCGTGTCGACGCCGTCGTGGGCTGGTACTCGTACACCGGCTCGCTGCTCGAGGAGCACCCCGACCCGGCCGTCGCCTCGTGGGCGTCGCCGTTCGCGCATGTCACCGCGGATGCCGCGCCGATGCGCTTCTTCCACGGCGATGCCGACAGCGAAGTGCCCGGCGTGCAGTCTCAGGACCTCGCCGAGGCGCTCGTCGCGGCCGGAGCGGAAGCATCCGTCTCGACCGTGTCCGGCGCCGGTCATGTCTTCGTCGGCGCAGATCCGGCACCGGTCGTCGCCGCGACCGCCGCGTACTTCGCCGAGCGCCTCGCCGCCGGGCCGCCGCACGACGACGCCTGAGCCGGCGCTCGCCGCCGGGCCTCGAGCCGCCCGGTATCCTGAGGCCGATGCCAGCCACCAGCAGCCCAGCCATCGAGGACTACCTCAAGACGGTGTACGCCCACACCGAGTGGCAGCCCGACCCGATCACGCCCAAGGCCCTCGCCGACAAGCTCGGCATCGCGCCGTCGTCGGTCACCGAGATGGTCAAGAAGATGGCCGCGCAGGGCCTCATCTCGCATGTGCCCTACGGGCCGCTGAGGCTCACGGAGGCCGGGCGCGAACGCGCGCTCGCGGTCGTGCGACGCCACCGGCTCATCGAGACCTGGCTCGTGCGCGAGATGGGCTACGGCTGGGACGAGGTGCACGACGAGGCCGAGATCCTCGAGCACGCCCTCAGCGACCGGCTGCTCGAGGCCATCGACGAACGGCTCGAGCGGCCGGCGCGCGACCCGCACGGCGACGCGATCCCCTCGGCATCCGGAGAGGTCGCGAGCGAGCCGTTCGTGCAGCTCTCCGAGGCGACGGCCGGTCACGCCGGGCGGGTCATCCGCATCAGCGACCGCGACCCCGAGGTGCTGCGCGAACTCGAGCGCCGAGGCATCCGCCCCGGTGTCGGGATCAGGGTCGCGGATGTCTCGGCCGACCGGGTGCGTCTGCACGTGCTCGTCGCGGCCGACGCCGACCCGGGCAGCGCGACCGACGCGGGCGCCGAGACCGAGGCCGACCTCCCCGCCGAGGTCGCCCAGGCGATCTGGATCAGCGCCTGACCTGAAACCCGCCCTCCCGGGAATCGCGTTCGTCGTGCACCATTGAGGAATGGGAGCCTCAGGAACCCGAACCGTGCCCGAACCGACCGACGCGCAATGGCAGCGGATGCTGCGCTACGGCATACCGACGCAGACGCGCGCCGGCGACGTGCTCTTCGCCGCGGGCGACCGCTGGTACGACCTGGTGCTCGTCGAGTCGGGCACCGTCGACATCGTGCGCGAGCCGCTCAAGTGGATCGAGGAGACGCGCATCGCCACGCTCGGCCCGCGCTCGTTCGCGGGCGAGCTCGGGCTGCTCAACGGGCAGCGCGCGTTCCTCACGGCCCGCGTCGCCGAGCCCGGGCGCGTGCACCGCATCGACCACGAGTCGCTGCAGCGCCTCATGGCCGAAGACGACGAGCTCTGCGACCTCATGCTGCGCACGCTCTGGGCCCGGCGCGAAGAGCTTCGCCGCGGCCCTGCGGCGTGGACGCTCAAGATCATCGGCTCCGGACGCTCGCGAGAGGCCGTGGCGCTGCGGCGGTACGCCGAGCGGCTCGACCTCGTGCACACCTGGGCCGACATCGACGACCCCGAGACGGTGGCGGCCTTCAGGCACCACGGGTTCTCGACCGACGACCTGCCCGTCGCGGTCGTGCAGGGCGAGAACGTGCCGAACGCGACCCCGGGGCAGCTCGCCGAGCTGCTCGGCCTGGCCTATGCGGCCGAAGACGACGCGACCGTCGACCTCGCGGTGGTCGGCGCAGGCCCGGCCGGGCTCGCCGCCGCGATCTACGGCGCCTCCGAGGGACTGCAGACCGTGCTGCTCGACGCCGTCGCCCCGGGCGGGCAGTCGTCGGCGACCTCCCGCATCGAGAACTACCTGGGCTTCCCGTTCGGCGTGAGCGGCGACGACCTCACCGCCCAGGCCTCGCTGCAGGCGATCAAGTTCGGCGTGCACGTCATCGCGCCCTGCGAGGCGGTGCGGCTCGAGGCCGACCCCGACGCGCTCGCGCTCACGCTGGGTGACGGCGCGGTCGTGCGTGCCCGTGCCGTCGTCGTCACGACGGGCGTCGCCTACCGCTCGCTCGACCTCGACCGATGGAAGGAGTTCGAGGGTGCCGGCATCCACTACGCGGCCTCCACGCTCGAGCTGCGCCAGGTCGCGGGGGGCGAGGTCGTGGTGGTCGGCGGGGCGAACTCCGCGGGTCAGGCCGCGCTCGCCCTCGCAGCGAGCGGATGCCGCGTGCGACTCGTCGTGCGGGCCGACGACCTCGGCCGCCAGATGTCGAGCTACCTCGTCGACCGCATCACCGACGACGTGCGCATCGACGTGCACACGGGCACGCGCGTGGCCGGCCTCGACGGCGGCGACGCCCTCGAGCGGGTCACGCTCGCCGGCGGCGTCGAGCAGACGGTCGAGTGCCGCGGCCTGTTCTGCTTCATCGGAGCGGAGCCCGCCACCGACTGGCTCGGCGCCTTCGAGCGCGACGAAGACGGCTACCTGCACACCGGCGCCGACGTCGTCGGCCTCGGCGACGCCTGGCGCGACCTCGCCCGCATGCCGCTGCCGTTCGAGACGTCGGTGCCGCGGGTGTTCGCCGCGGGCGACGTGCGACGCGGCTCGATGAAGCGCGTCGCCGCCGCGGTCGGCGAGGGATCGAGCGCGGTCGCCTCGGTGCACCGGGCGCTCGCGGCGGCGGAGGTGTTCGCATGAGCGAGCTCGCACCTCCGCCCACCGGCACCGGTTGCGGCGACTGCGACGCGGGCGGCGGCTGGTGGTTCCACCTGCGCCGCTGCGTCGACTGCGGCCACATCGGATGCTGCGACTCGTCGCCCGCCCAGCACGCCCGCCGTCATGCCGAGCAGTCCGGGCACCGCATCGCGACCTCGTTCGAGCCCGGCGAGCACTGGTTCTGGGACTACGCGACCGAGGCCCCCGCCGAGAAGACTCCCCTCAGCCCGCCCTTCGCCCGCCCCGACGACCAGCCGGCGCCCGGCCCCGAAGGCCGGGTGCCCGCCGACTGGCGTGCGCTCCTGCACTGAACCCGCTCGCGCGACGGGCAACGCCGCCCCGCGGCATCCGCCCGCCCGACCTGAGAACGCCGGCCCGCGGCATCCGCCGGCCTCGTGAACGTCACCAGTCCGTGACCTGCGCCGCATAGTGTGGAGCACATGGGACGACGTGAAGAGGTCGAGTGCTGGCTGACCGACATGGACGGCGTGCTCGTGCACGAGAACCATGCGCTACCGGGTGCCGCCGACCTGCTGCAGCAGTGGGAGGACTCGGGCACGCCCTACCTCGTGCTCACGAACAACTCGATCTTCACCGCGCGCGACCTGTCGGCGAGGCTCCGCTCGAGCGGTCTCAACGTGCCTGAGGAGCGCATCTGGACGTCGGCGCTCGCGACGGCCGACTTCCTGAAGTCGCAGCTGCCCGGCGGCACCGCCTTCGTCATCGGCGAGGCCGGCATCACGACCGCCCTGCACGAGGCCGGGTTCATCATGACCGAGACGAACCCCGACTACGTCGTCGTCGGCGAGACCCGCAACTACTCGTTCGACGCGATCACGAAGGCGATCCGCCTCATCGGCAACGGCGCCAGGTTCATCGTGACCAATCCGGATGCCACGGGGCCGTCGGCCGACGGACCCATGCCGGCGACCGGGGCGATCGCCGCCCTCATCACGAAGGCCACCGGCATGGAGCCCTACGTCGTGGGCAAGCCGAACCCGATGATGTTCCGCTCGGCGCTGAACAAGATCGGCGCGCACTCCGAGAACACGGCGATGATCGGCGACCGCATGGACACCGACATCGTCGCGGGCATCGAGGCCGGCCTGCACACGATCCTCGTGCTCACGGGCATCAGCGACCAGGCCGAGATCCAGAAGTACCCGTTCCGGCCCGACGAGATCCTCGACGGCGTGCACGAACTGCTGCGCAAGGACCCCGTCGAGACCGAGCTGTAGGCGCTCAGGCCGCGGCGGCCACGGGCTCCTCGGGCTCGGCGTCGAGCCGCTCGCGCAGCTCGGGATCGAGGTCGAGGTCGGCCGCGCCGAGCACCTCCTCGAGCTGCGCGACGCTCGACGGCCCAGTCACGGGGATCGCCGGAACCTCTCGCCCGAGCATCCACGCGAGGGCGACCTGGTTCGGCGTCGCGCCGGCCTCGCGGGCCACCTCGCGCAGCAGCCGCACCCGCGCATGCGACGTGGGGTGGTCGGCGCCGCCCCAGAGCGTCTTGTCGGAGCGGGTGAGTGCCCCCTGGTGCAGGGGCGAGTACGCGGTCACGGCGAGCGGCGGCCGCCCGTCGACCCCGGTGGACGCCGCGTACGAGAGCAGCTCGGGCGTGACGAAGTTCTGCCGGCCGAGCTTCGGCGCAGGATAGATGTAGCTGTACTGCTGCTGCACGAACCCGTAGGGCGCGACGCCCTGCCGCAGTGCCTCTTCACGGGCTTCGACGATGCGCCAGAGCGCGACGTTCGAGATGCCGCTGACGCCGATGCTGCCCTCGTCCTGCAGCGCGCCGAAGACCCCGACGGTCTCGGCGAGCGGCGTCTCGAGGTCGTCGACATGGCCGTAGACGACGTCGATCTGCTCGACGCCGAGGTGGCGGGCGCTCTCGCGCACCTCCCGGTCGACGATCGCAGCGCCGAGGCCCTGGAAGTTCGTGGGCGGCGTGTTCGACAGCGGCAGCGCGGGGTCGGCCTTGGCGGCGCCGACCTTCGTCGCGATGCGAAGCCCTTGGGGGCGCCCGCGGCTCTTCAGCCAGCGGCCGATGACGTCCTCGCTGTCGCGACCGTACCCGTTGTCCCAGAAGCTGTAGTTGTTGGCGGTGTCGATGAACGTGCCGCCCGCCTCGACGAAGCGGTCGAGGATCGCGAACGAGGTCGCCTCGTCGATCTTCGTGCCCATCTGCATCGTGCCGAGGCAGATCGTGGAGACGTCGAAGCTGGTGCGGCCGTTGCCGACGGTGCGGTATCGCATGGTGGTTCCTCCGTGGAGATCTGGTGTCCGTGGTGACATCTCCGACGGTACGAGCAGATCGGTTCGGGCATACACTCCAATCAGCGGCCATTCCGCCAGACCAATTCCACGAATCGAGCGAAGGCGAGCGGATGCCTCGGAACGACGCACCCCGAACCGCGCCCGCGCTCGCGTGGGAGACGCTGCTGCCGCTCGGCGACGGACCGGCCCCGCTGCGGGATCGCCTCGAGCGCAGCATCCGCGACGCCGTGCACGCCGGCCTGGTGCCGCCGGGGTCCGCGCTGCCGCCGAGCCGCCTGCTCGCCGAGACGCTCGGCGTCTCGCGCTGGGTCGTGACCGAGACGTACGGGCAGCTCGTCGCCGAGGGCTTCCTCGAGGCCGTCGTCGGGTCGGGCACCCGGGTGCCGCTGCCCACGGCACGAGCGTCGGATGCCGCGGCGACGACGCGCCCGCCGGCGCCCGAGCCCCGCGGCGAGTACCGACGCCCGAGATTCGACCTCGGACCCGGAATCCCCGACCTGCGGCACGTGCCGCGCGCCCGCTGGGCCGCGGCGGTGCGGCGTGCGCTCGACACGCTGCCGGGCGGGGAGCTCATGGTCGTCGATCCCCTGGGCCATCCCCGCGCCCGCATCGCCGTCGCCGAGTACCTCGCCCGCTCGCGCCGGGCCGTCGTCGCCCCCGACGACGTCGTGATCACGCACGGCGCGACCGACGGCATGGCGGGGGTCGTCGCCGGGCTCCGCGCGGCCGGGCATCGCAGCATCATCGTCGAGGACCCGAGCTGGGGCCGCCTGCGCGAGGTCGCGGCATCCGCCGGTCTGACGCCGGTGCCCGTTCCCGTGGATGCCTCGGGCATCGACGTCGATCGGTTGCTGGAGGCCGCCGGGCGCACGGGCGCACGGGCCGCGCTCATCACCCCCGCCCACCAGTTCCCGCTCGGGGCGGCGCTCTCGGCCGGTCGCCGTGAGGCGATCGTGCGCTGGGCGCGCGAGGTCGACGGGGTGCTCATCGAGGACGATTACGACGCCGAGTTCCGCTACGATCGTCGCCCGATCGCCGCACTGCAGGGCCTCGCGCCCGAGCACGTGGTGCTCGTCGGATCGCTCTCGAAGTCGATGGCGCAGGCGTTCGGCCTCGGCTGGGCGGTGATCCCGGCCGAGCTGCGCCGGCGCATCCGACTCGCCCACGACCGGCCACGGCCGTCGACGCTCGAGCAGGTCGCCCTCGCGCAGTTCATCGCCTCGGGCGACCTCGAGCGCCATCTGCGGGCGGCGCGCGGGCGCTTCCGGCGACGCCGAGCGACCTTGCTCGACGCGTTCGCCCGCGAGCTGCCCGACCTCGCGGTGACGGGCATCGCCGCGGGCATGCACGCGATGCTCGAGCTGCCGACCGGTGTCACGGCCCGCGAGGTCCGCGACGCGGCATCCGCCCTCGAAGTGGCCGTCTCGGACCTGAACCGCTACCGGGCGACCGCTGCGCCGGGCGCCCCCGAGGCGCTCGTCGTCGGGTACGGCAATCTCGACGACACGCTCGTCGACGAGGCCGTGGCCCGCCTCGCGGCGGCGACCCGGGGCGCGAGCCGCGTCGCTCGTTGACGATCGCCTTTCAGGAAGGGGTGCGGCCACGGCGGGGCATCCGCACGCAGGACTGCGTCTCTTCGGCCGCGCTGCCCACACCCTTCCTGAAAAGTGAAGAATCCACGCGGCCGGGGCAGAAGCGCTAGTGCTTGCGCCAGACGTCGGCCTGCGCCGTGCCGCGGTCGACGTCGATCATCGCGTCGGCCCGATCGGCGTCACGGAGCCGTGTCTTCTCGGAGTGCCGCCGCGGGGAGAACGCCCACTGCGTGCCGACCCAGAGCGCGAGGATGACCGCGCCGCCCACCCAGAACGTCCAGTCCATGTCCGCCACCTCCGTTCCCTCCACGCTAGCCGCCCGTTTCGGATGCCGCGACTCGACCCGGCACCTGCAGCGGCGACTCCCGGCGACCCCTCAGGTGCGCGCCTCGTGCCGCACGGGCTTCACCCTCGCAGGCGCGCCGGCCGCCGGCTTCCATTCGCACTCGAACGTGCCCCGGTAGCCGAACAGGAACCCGAACCGGTCGTTGTGCACCTCGAGTTCCACGCGGAATGCGCCGAGTCGCTCGTCGAAACGCTCGTGCAGCCGCGCGCGGCCGCTGAACAGCATCGGGAAGCGGAAGGCGATCGGCCCCTCGTAGAACCGTTGCGCCTCGGAGCGCAGCACGAGCCCGCCAGCATCGTCGACGGCGAGGTCGAGATCGACGGCCAGGTGCTGGTGCGTGCCGAGGTAGTCGACGATGCGGTCGCCGGCGAGGATCATCGTCGCGTCGAAGCGCCGCCGACGACCCCTGATGTCGTACTCGCGCACGAACGTGACCGTCTCACGACCGAACGGGTCGAGGTACGGATGGTTCTCGATGCGGAACGGCACCTGGGTGCCGACGTCGGGCACGAGGATGTTGCGCAGGCGCCCGACCTGCAGGAACGGCACGGTCCACCACGGCCCGCGCCGCACCTCGGTCATGACGCCCCGGCCGATGCACGCCTCACCGGAATCGAGGCCGACGCCGAATCGGCGCTGCATCATCGGGTGCAGTCGCGAGAAGTCGTCGCCGAGCGCCCGGGCGAAGATCGAGGTCATCCGGCGGCTCCGGATGTCGCGGCATCGACGGATTCGGTCGTGCCGGCCGGCTCGGGCAGCGTCGCGAGCGTGGCCGGTGCCCCGGCGAGGTGGTCGGCCCGGCGCCTGCCGCCCTCGGGTGCGCGACGGCAACGCGCAGCTCTCGGGCGTTCGGCGCGCCAGAACCAGAGCACGCTGTGCAGCGGCCAGCGCTCGGGCTCCTCGCCTCGCTCGATCCAGATGCGCAGGCGATCGAAGCTCCATGCCGTCGCCCATCCGAGCATCGGCCGCACGAGCACGTCGAGCAGGCCCCAGCCCGGGTCGTAGTCGTAGCCCGTGATGAAGCGCGTGCCGGCAGCAGAGGCGGTGTATCGCCAGTAGCCGCGCCCGGCCCGGATCGGCGAGACCCGGTCTTCGGTCGAGAACCGCAGCGCCGACGTGCGCGACCCGTCGAGGCGCGCGGTCTCGCCGAGACTGACGCCGACGCCGTGCACCGTGTGGAACGGCACCCGGCGCGTGTACGTGAACCGTTGCGGCGCGGCATCCGCAGCCGGTTCGGGCGTGATGCGGGAGAAGCGGATGTCCCACCTGACGTGCTGCGCGGGGTCTTGACTCAGCTCCCAGACGCGTTCGAGGTCGGCGGCGACCGCCGTCTCGACGTAGATGCCCGAACGTGCCACGCGTTCGAGGCTAGCGGGCCGGTCCAGGCGCCCCGATCAGGCCAGGCGCGCGATCGCGTCGACGACGCCGGCCCAGAACCGCTCGACGTCGAGGTCGACGGCCACCCAGGCGTTGGGCTCGCGGCCGAGCATGCCGTCGAAGTCCACGCTCGTGGCACCGAGCGTCTCGGTGCCCGTGAGCTCGATATCGAGGCGCGTGTGTCGCAGCTCCACGCAGCCGGGGTCGGCGAGCACGGCCACGGCGACCGGGTCGTGCAACGGGCCGTCGGGCATGCCGAAGACCTCGTCGTTCGTGCGGCAGAAGAACTCGAGCAGCTCGTCGCCGAACGCGGCCGTGCGGGTTCCGGCGGCGACGAGGACCGCGCGCACCGACGGCGTGACGAGCGCACGATGCGTCACGTTCAGGCCGACCATGGTGAACCGGATGCCGCTGCCGAGCACGAGCGCGAGCGCCTCGGGGTCGACGAGGGCGTTGAACTCGGCGTAGGGCGTCGCGTTGCCGCGCTCGGTGGAGCCGCCCATCCACACGATCTCGCGGATGCGCGGCGCGAGGTCGGGGCGGTCGCGCAGCAGCACGGCGACGTTCGTGATCGGACCGGTGGCGATGATCGCGACCGGCTCGGCCGCGGCCTCGAGCGTGTCGGCCATGAGCTCGCTCGCGGAGCGCGGGTCGAGCGGCACCGTCGGCTCGGGCAGGGCGGGGCCGCCGAGGCCGTTCTCGCCGTGGATCCACTCCGCCGTGACGAGCTCGCGCGCGAGCGGTCCGGCGGCGCCCGCCGCGACCGGCACGTCGTCGATGCCGGCGACCGTGAGCACGACGCGCGCGTTGCGGCTCGTGTGCTCGAGCGGCACGTTGCCGCCGACGGTGGTCACGGCCAGCAGGTCGAGCGACGGATGCCCCGCTGCGAGCCACAGGGCCAGCGCGTCGTCGTGCCCCGGATCGCAGTCGACGATGACCGGGGTGCTCACGCCGGCGCCGCCTCGAGGTCGACCACGGCGGGCTCGGTCGCGCACGTGGCATCCGCAGCCCTTGCAGACGAGCGGATGCCTCGTGCGAGACGACTCACGCCGCGGGCCCGGGGCCCGCGAGCGAACCGGTCAGCGCTTCGCCGCCCGACCGGTTGACGAAGCAGTAGTACGTGCGCTCGCCCTCGGCCCACTGGTCTTCGGTGACGGGGTAGCTGCCCTGCACCTGCAGGTCGGGGATGCCGGCCGCCGCCGCGACGTCGACGATGCCCGCGGCCGTGCACAGGCCGTTCATCTGCGCGCCGAGCTCGGCTTCGCCGGGGAACGGCGCCGCCTCGTCGCCGGGGAGCTCGCCGCGGTAGACGAGCTGCGCCGCGTGCGCGACGCCGCAGTCGACGACGGTGTACTCCTCTTCCCACGCCGAGGCGAAGGGGTCGAGGCACTCGCCGCCGTAGAGCGTGTTCCACGCGTGCACGCCCATGGGTTGCGGTGCCGTCGGCTCGACCGCGGGCGTCGACTCGTCGGAGGCGCTCGCGCTCGACGACTGGCTCGCCCCGGCGTCGGCCGAGCCGCCGCCCGCGAGCTTGGAGCCGAAGAAGAACAGGCCGACGAGGACGAGCACGGCGACGAGGCCGCCGGCCACCCAGACGAGCGTCTTCACGGTACGGCGTTCGGGGCCGGAACCGCCCTTGCCCGAGCCGCCCGAGCCGCCGCCGTTGCCACCTCCGTTGCCACCGCCTCCGTAGCCGCCCGAGCCGCCCGAACGGCCGGCACCCGCCGGTCGTCCGCCGCCTGCGGAGGGCGTCGAGGTTCCGGATGCCGCACTGAACGCCGTGCCGCTGCCGTAGCCGCCGGCCGCGGCGAACGGCCCGGACGACGCGTATCCGGCACCGGCCGCCCCGGCCGCACCGGCGGTGGAACCGGCCATGGCGAACGCGGCGACCCCGCCCACGGGGGCGACGGCCACCGGCCCGGTCGGCTCGAAGAGCGAGGCGAACGGATCATCGTGCTCGGGCCCGTTCGCCGAGCCGGCCGCGGCCCACGCGTCGGCGGCATACGGAATGCGCTCGGTGGCGGGCTGGGCGAACTGACGCGTGGGCGCCGGCTCCTCGTGGAACGACTCGGCCTCGAACGGATCGGCGTCGAACGAGTCGCGGGCGAACGGATCGTCGTCGTCGGCACCGATCGGGAGCGGCGCGGTGTGCAGGAGCTGGGTCTGCGTGGAGGGCTCTTCGCCCTCGAACGCGGCGAACGGGTCGAGCTCGTCGATCGGGGCGACGCCTGCGGGAGCGGCCGCGCCGGTGGACGCGAACGGGCTCGCCGCCGTGCCTGCTGCGGCGGTGCCGGCAGCCGCCGAGGCGGCGAGCATGCTGAGCACCGAACCCGCCGGCGCATCGGCGCGAGGATCTTCGGCCAAGGGGTCGGGCGTGATGCCCCAGTCGAAGACGGGCTCCTCGCCCTCTTCAGCGACGACGCTCGTCTCTGACGGGTCGACGGGAACGGCCGACCAGGCACGAGCGGCCTGCACGTACTGCGGCACGACCTCGGTCTCGGTGTCTGCGTCGGGGTCGTCGAACGAGAGGCCGAGGTCGGCGAGGCCGTCGACGTCGTCGCGCGACGGCGCCGGAGTGAACGACGGTGCGGGCGCGGGCGACGGGGCGACTGCGGGAGTCGGCACGAAGCCCTGTGCCGGCGCACTCGCTGCCGATGCGGACGCCGCCGGAGCGATCGCCTGCCCGCCGACCGTACCGGCGGCGAAGGAGGCGAAACGACTCGTCTGGGGAGCCGGCTCGTCGTACGGACGCCCGAACGGGCTGGATTCCGGCTGCGCCTCTGCGCGCGGGTGCGGAGCCTGGACCGGGGCCTCGGGCGCGCGACTGCCGCCGAGCGCCGCGAGCAGGTCGTCGACCGGCTCGACCCGCTGGTCGACGGGTGCCTGCGGTGCGGGCGCCGCGGCGAACGCCGGGAACGTGCTGCGAGGGGCGGGCGCGGCCGGTGCGGCGTCGACGGCGGCGGGCGCGGCCGTCGCGGCGGGCGCCGCCGGTGCCCAGGTCGGCGCGGATACGGCTTCGGGAACCGCGGGTGCGGCGTCGGCGCCGGGCACCGACGGCCACGGCGCCGGCAACGGCGGCGCGGAGTGCGTCGACGGCGCGGGCGCTGCGGCGGGCGCCGGGTCGACGTCGGCGAGCGCGGCCTGCTGTTCGAGCGCCTTGCGCTCCCGACGTGTGAGCTCGGGCGCCGGCACGGGGTCGGGCTCCTGGAGCGCCGACCAGAGGTCGGCGCCGAAGTCGCTGGTCGGGGCCTGAGTCGCGAGGTTCGGTGCCACCGGGGTGAAGGAACTCCGGGCGACGGGCGGCGCCACGAAGCCGCCGAACGGGTCCACGTCGTCGACGGCGGGCGGGATCGGCGCAGGCTGCACCTGCGGCAGCGGCGCGGCCTGCGCCTGTGGAGCCGGCGCGGCCTGCGGCGGGTGCACGGGCGCGACATCGGGCTGGGACAACCGACGGAACGCCTCGCGGAGCGCGTCTTCGGAACTCGGCGCCGCTGCAGCCGACGGGGTCTCACCCCACGTCAGGGCGAACGGACCGGTCGGCGTCGCCGGGCCGGGAATCGTGGGAGCAGCCTGACCGGCCAGCGGCTGTGCGGCACCGGCGCCTGCGGTCGGGAACTGACCGGCCGGGACGTGGCCGCCCGCCGGCCGGCCCACGGGCGGTTCGACCGTCAGCGGGGAGTGCGACGAGGCGGGCGCCGAGTACGGCGCCGCGGGGGGCACGACCGGGATGGCCTGCGTCTGCGCCGACGCCCACGGCTGCGGGGGCGCGGGCGCGGGCGGGGCGGCAGGAGCGGCCGGCGTCACGGGAAGGGCCTGCGCCGGCGGCGCGACCGGCATGACGTGGGTCTGCGGCGGGCCCCAGGGCGAGGGCGAGCCCGGTGCGGACATCGGGGACTGGGCGGGCGGCGCTGCCTGCGCCGCAGCGGGAGCAACCGGGGCAGTGGGCTGGGGCGGCGCCGCGTCGACGACGGGAAGGGCGCGAGTCGCGGTGTCTTCTCGCGCGGGCGTCTCGGCGAGCGAGAACCAGTCGAGCGATTCCTCGCTGCGGGCGGCACGGCGACCCTGAGCCGGCGGCGGCGCGGCCGCGGCGGACGGAGCGGCCGGAGGATTCGCGTACGAGGGCTGGGCGGGCGGAGTCGGCTGGGTCTGCTGCAGGGGCGGCGTCGGCGCGGGGGAACCCCCAGCGGCGAGCTGCGCCAGCAGCCAATCGGCGTCGTTGCCGCCCAGTCGATCCGCCGTCATCAGGCCAGACCCAGGTCGTCCAGGTCGATCGCCGCGAGGTAGTCGACACCTGCGGCCTCGATGACCTCTCGGGCACCCGTCGCGCGGTCGACGACGACGGCGACGGCGACGACCTCTGCGCCGACCTTGCGGAGCGCCTCGATCGCCTTCAGCGGCGAGCCGCCGGTGGTCGAGGTGTCCTCGAGCACGATGACGCGCTTGCCGGCGAGGTCGGGGCCCTCGACCTGCTTGCCTCGGCCGTGGTCCTTCGGCTCCTTGCGCACGACGAACGCGTCGTAGGCGAGACCGCGCGCGACGCCCTGGTGCAGGATCGCCGAGGCGATGGGGTCGGCGCCCATCGTCATTCCGCCGACGGCGGAGATGTCGGGCACGCCGGCGATGAGGTCGAGCATGACCTGGCCGATGAGCGGCGCGACTCGGTGGTCGAGGCTCACCTTGCGGAGGTCGACGTAGTAGGTGGCCTTCTTGCCGCTGGTGAGCGTGAAGTCGCCGTGGAACACCGCATCGGCCGAGATGAAGTCGATGAGCTGCTGACGGACGTCTGCGCTGTGGGGGTCTGGGAGCGTCACAGCGAACACTCTACGACGAGCACGGCTGGGAGGAAGGTGCGGATTCTCAGACGACGCCCTTCGAGGAGGTGCTCGCCGCGGCATCCGCTCGCTTCTCGGCCTTTCGTCCGCCCCAGAACGATCGGGGCGTTCCGGGCAGGATCCGCGCCCAGAACGGCGGCCGTTCCTCCTCGGCGAGTGCGGCGGGCACGTCGATGTGGAACTGCGCGATCTCCTCGGCGCCGTGGTGCACGACACGGTAGAGCGCGGTGCCGATGAGCACGCCGAGGGCGATCGACATGACGGAGGTGAGTGCCGACGCGAAGTTCTCGATGCCGGCACTCGTTCCGACCGCCTCGGTGAGCCCGACGAGCCCCGCGGCACCGGGCACGAGCAGCCAGAAGGCCGGGAGGAACGTGAGCTGCGAGGGCGCTCCACTGCGCAGTGTGGCGATCCACAGCACGACCGGGGTCATCGCGAGGGCGCCGACGAATCCGCTCACCGTCTGGCTGAGCAGCACCGCGCCGACCGTCTGCCCCGTGTATGCGACCAGCAGTGCGAGCAGCACCCACCCGAAGGTCGACGGCGGCGCCGAGAAGTGCAGGTAGTTGCCGACCGCGAAGAGCAGGACGCCGAGGAGGGACACCCACCACGGCATGGGTGCGGATGCCTCGAGCGGCACGTAGCTCGAATCGTCGACGCCGACGACCGTGCCGGCCGCCAGGATGCCGAACGAGAGGAGGGCGAGCTGCACGAGGCCGAAGACGAGACGCGAGGCGCCCGAGACCATCTGGCCGGCCGCGAGCTCGACCGTCGCGGTGGTCAGCGCGCCACCTGGCAGGAAGGTCGCCAGCGGTGCGATGAGCAGGCGGATCGGGTCGCCGATCTCGATGTGCGGCGCGAGCAGGAAGACCGCGCAGGCGCACACGAAGGCGGCGAAGACCGGGAAGACGAGTTGCAGCGTCGGCGAGCGCACGAGCTTCAGCAGGCCGATGAGCGCGCCGAGCCCGAACGCGACCAGCGCGCCCTGCCAGGTCGGGGCGAGGAGCAGCGCGAGGCCGGTCGTGAGCACCGCATGCCCGAACACCCGTACCACCCACGAGTACCGCTGCTGCATCGCGCCGATCTCGTTGAGCCGTGCGATGCCGTCGAGCGGGTCGATGCTTCCGCGCTTCGCCTCCTCGATGAGCCGGTAGAGGGCGGCGATCTGGTCGAAGCGGAACGACGTGTTGACGGCGGAGCGGATGGCCACGCGGCCCTGCTCGGCATCGCCCGTCTCGATCAGGATGACGGTCGGCAGCACGACGATGTCGGTGTCCTCGCGGCCGTACGCCCTGGAGACGGTGTGCATCGTGTCGCCGATGCGGTCGACCGACTCGGCGGCGGCGTTCATGCCCTCGGCGAGGCCGAGGAGGAAGCGGCGCAGGACGTCGCGATCGGCGGCGGTGCTCGTGCTGGTCGCCATCAGAGCACCATCCGTTCCCCCGTGCGGCTCGGCATCGAGCCAACAGTAACGGGAGCCGGGAACGATGAAGGGCCGCCCGACGGAGTGTCCCTCTCCACGGGCGGCCCTGAGGCCCGGCGTCGCCGGACGATTCGCGCGACTAGAAGGTGCGCGCGAAGCTCTGCTGCGGCTGGCGGCGGTAGCCGTCGCGGGACGCGAGGACGATGGTGCCGACGATGCCGGCGACGGATGCTGCAGCGACGAAGATGAGCGTGGCCATGGTGGCTCCTTACGAAAGATGTGGCGTGGACCGATCGGATGATGCGCCATTGCATGCCTTCGATACCCCAATGATCCTCCTCGAAACAATTCAGCACAAGCTCACAGAACTACATCGAATATGTAGTCTGGCTTCATGGATGTGAACCGTCTCGATCTGCTCAGGGAGCTCTCCGAACGCGGCAGCGTCACCGCCGTCGCCGAGGCGACCGGGCGCACGCCGTCGGCCGTCTCGCAGCAGCTGAAGGTGCTCGAGCGCGAGGCCGGCATGCCGCTGACCGAACGCAGCGGTCGCGGGCTCGTGCTCACCAGCGCCGGGCACGCCCTCGCCCGCAGCGCGACCGAGGTCGCGATCGCCCTCGAGCGCGCGAACGCCCTGTGGGACGAGTTCCGCAACCATCCGAGCGGCGAGGTCAGCCTCGTCACCTTCCCGACCGTCGGCGCGACGCTGCTGCCCGGCGTGCTCGCCGACCTCTCGCAGGTCGCCGGGCTCGTCGTGCAGTGCACCGACCTCGACCCCGAGCTCGCCGGATTCGCCGACCTCACCTCCGAGTACGACATCGTGCTCGCGCACACCATGCCCGGCGTACTGCCCTGGGGCGGGCGCGGCCTCTCCGTGGTCCCGCTGCTCACCGAGCCGCTCGACGTTGGCGTGCCGGTCGGCCACCGGCTCGCCGGGCGGTCGAGCGTGACGAGCACCGACCTCGTCGACGAGACCTGGCTCGGCGTCCCGCCGGGCTTCCCGTTCGAGCGCATCCTGCACGTGATCGAGCAGCAGGGCGGCAAGCGCGTGAACGTCACCCAGCGATTCAGCGACATGCGCATCATCGAGGCCTTCATCGCCGCGGGCCAGGGCGTCGCGTTCGTGCCGCGGTACACCTCGGGCACGGTCCCGGCCGACGTCGTCCTGAAGCCCATCCGCGGCGTGACCGCCGCACGCCAGATCGTCGCCCTCGTGCGGCCCGACGTCGCCGAACGCCTGGCCGTGCGCACCGTGCTCGACGTCCTGGTCGCGAGGGCGTCGCGTCTCGAGCAGGCGCACGGGCACCCGTCGCGCGGCGTGGGCGCCGACGACCGGTAGCCTGCCGCGCGTCGCGTCGGAGTCGCCGGCCCGACGAACCGTGCCTGCGAACCGCTCGATCCGTAGCCCTGCGTACGCAGGAGCCCTGAATCGCCGTCGGCCCCGAATCGATAGCGTCGTCGGCATGCCCGCCATCTCGCACGTCATTCGTGCTGCCGTCGTCACAACCCTCGCGCTCGCACTCAGCGGTTGCACGGTCGGACCGGACTCGAGCGCTGCATCGGGCCGCCCGAGCCCCGAGGCCGAGTCGGCGGCAGCCGGTTCCGAGGCGCGGATCGTGATCGCCTCCGACGCCATCTCGATCATCGGCGGGTCCGGGCGCGACGTCGAGCGCTTCGACTATTACGGGCCGAGCAGCGACGTGGTGGCCGCACTGAGCGAGCGTCTCGGCGAGCCCATGATCGACGCCCCTCAGGGAGACGGCACGGACGCGCCGACCACCTACGCATGGTCCGCGATCCGACTCGTCGACTATGCCGGTCCCGGAGACGAGGCGACCGCCACCGCCGACTTCATCGTGACGGCGGCCGGCGCGAACGTGGGGCCCATCCGCGTGGAGACCGCGTCGGGTGTCGCCGTCGGCGATCCGATCGACGAACTGGACCTCGGCGACGAACCGGTCATCGAGGCCACCGGCATCGACGACGACGCGGTCATCACCGTCACCCGCGTCGATGTGAAGCCGGCGACCATTGAAGACGGACAACCCATCACGCTGGGCGTCCAGCTCGTCAGTCGGGACGGCGCCGTCATGGAGTTCACGGCACCCACGGCGAACCTCGGCGGGTGATCGCGAGCCCGGACTAGACTCGCCAACCATGAGCGACGACGCCATCCTCCTCAGCGTGCACGACGGACTCGCGCGCCTCACCCTGAACCGCCCCGAGCGACTCAACGCCGTCGGCCCCGACGCGATCGCGCTCTGGCGCCGCCACGCCGCGGAGATCGCCGAGCGCGACGACGTGCGCGCCGTGCTCTTCGACGCGAACGGCCGGGCGTTCTGCGCCGGCGGCGACGTGCGCGCCATGTCCGAGCTCGGCGGCGACGGCACCTCCGCGGGTCAGGTCGTCACCGAACTCGCCGACACGATCCACGAGGGGCACCGCATCCTGCGCGAGAGCGCCAAGCCGATCGTCGCGGCCGTGCGCGGCCCGGTCGCCGGCGGAGGCCTCGGCTTCATGCTCGTGGCCGACCTCATCGTGGCCTCCGACCGGGCGACGTTCGCCAGCCGCTACGCCGATATCGGGCTCACGCCCGACTGCGGCGTCAGCACGCTCCTGCCCGAGGCCGTCGGCACGCGGCGAGCCCTCGAGCTCACGCTCACCTCCCGCACGCTGACGGCTGCCGAGGCCCTCGAATGGGGCCTCGTGACCGAGGTCGTGCCCGCCGACGAGGTCGCGGCGCGCGCCCGCGCGATCGCCGAGACCTGGCTGTCCGGGGCATCCGCCGCCTATGGGCAGGCCAAGCGCCTCGTGCGCTCGGGGCTCACTCGCGACTTCCAGGCCGCGCTCGACGACGAGGCGCGCACGATCGGCGCCGCGTTCGACACCCCGGAGGCATCCGCGCGCGTCGCCGCGTTCGCCCGCCGCTGAGCATCACCCAGGTCGGCTCGCCGCGTACAGGAGCGCCGGCGCCATCCCTCACCACTGCGGGGAGGGGGTTCTTCTCCTGCAGCACGAATCGTCCCCCGCGCCGAGTCGTCCCGTCGCGCTGAGTCGCTTCGTCATGCCGAATCGGCTACTCGTGCTGCGGGAACCCGAGGTTCAAGCCGCCGTGGCTCGGGTCGAGCCAGCGCGAGGTGACCGCCTTCTCCTGCAGGAAGAAGTCGAACCCCTTCGGGCCGTAGGCCTTGGCGTCGCCGAAGAGCGAGTCCTTCCATCCGCCGAACGAGTGGTAGGCGACCGGCACCGGAATGGGCACGTTGATGCCGATCATGCCGACCGTCACCTCGCGCTGGAACCGCCGCGCGGCCCCGCCGTCGTTCGTGAAGATCGCGGTGCCGTTGCCGTAGGGCGATCCGTTGATGATCTCGAGGCCCTGCTCGTACCCCTCGACGCGCACGATCGAGAGCACCGGGCCGAAGATCTCGTCGCGGTAGACGACCGACGAGGTCGGCACGCGGTCGATGAGGGTCGGACCGAGCCAGAAGCCGTCGGCGGCGCCGTCGACCTCGGGGTCACGGCCGTCGACGACGAGCGTCGCCCCGTCGTCGACCGCGACATCGAGGTATCCGGCGACCTTGTCGCGGTGCTCGCGCGTGATGAGCGGTCCCATGTCGCATCCGCGTGTGCCGTCGCCGGTGGTGAGCCGCGACATCCGCTCGCTCACCTTGGCGACCAGCTCGTCGGCGACCGCATCGACGGCCAGCACGACCGAGACGGCCATGCAGCGCTCGCCCGCCGAGCCGAAGCCCGCGTTGACGGCGGCGTCGGCCGCGAGGTCGAGATCGGCGTCCGGCAGCACGAGCATGTGGTTCTTCGCGCCCCCGAGCGCCTGCACGCGCTTGCCGTTCGCCGAGGCCGTCTCGTAGATGACCTTCGCGATCGGGGTGGACCCCACGAACGAGATCGAGCGCACGACCGGATGCTGCAGCAGGGCGTCGACCGCCTCCTTGTCGCCGTGCACCACGTTCAGCACGCCGTCGGGCAGGCCGGCCTCCTTCATGAGCTCGGCCATCCACACGGCGGCGGACGGATCCTTCTCGGAGGGCTTCAGCACGACCGTGTTGCCCGCCGCGATCGCGAGCGGGAAGAACCACAGGGGCACCATCGCCGGGAAGTTGAACGGGCTGATGATGCCCACGACGCCGACGGGCTGCTTCAGCGAGTACACGTCGACGCCCGTCGAGACGTTCTCGGAGTACTCACCCTTCGTGTAGCCGGGCATCGCGCAGGCGAGCTCGACGACCTCGAGCCCGCGCGCGATCTCGCCCGCGGCATCTGAGGTGACCTTGCCGTGCTCGCTCGTGAGGATCGCCGCGAGGTCGCCCGAGCGCGCGTTGAGCAGCTCGCGGAACGAGAACATGACCTGCTGGCGCTTCGCGATCGACGTGTCGCGCCAGCCGGGGAACGCCCGCGCGGCGGCCTGCACCGCGACATCCACGTCATCGGTCGACGCGAGCCGCACGCGCTTCTGCTCGACGCCGAGTGCGGGGTTGTAGACCGGCCCGGTGCGCTCCGATGCGCCAGAGGCGGATGCCCCGTCGATCCAGTGCTCGATCGTGGTGGTGGTGGTCATCTTCGTTGCTCCTGTTCCTCTGGGTCTCGATGCGCTTCGCTACTCGACCGGCGCCGTCGAGAGGACGTCGTCGTAGATCGCGACCGCCTCGGCGACCTCCTCGGCGGTGACCACGCACGGCGGCACCACGTGGATGCGGTTGTCCTGCACGAACGGCAGCAGCCCGCGCTCGACCATGGCGCCCTTCAGGCGGCCCATCTCGGCCGCGGGCAACGGCTCGCGCGTCTCGCGGTCGGCGACGAGCTCCATGGCCCAGAACACGCCCTCGCCGCGCACCTCGCCGATGACCGCGTGCTTCTCGGCCAGTTCGGCGAGCGCGGGCCCGATCTCGGTCTCGCCGATGGCCCTGGCGTTGTCGACGATGCCCTCGGACGCCATCGTGTCGAGGGTCGCCACGATCGAGGCCATCGCGAGCGGATGCCCCGAATAGGTCAGTCCGCCCGGGAAGACCCGTTCGTCGAACGTCGCCGCGATCTCGTCCGAGATGATGACGCCGCCCGCCGGCACGTACCCGGAGTTCACGCCCTTGGCGAAGGTGATGAGGTCGGGCCGCACGTCGTAGCCGTCGAACGCGAACCAGCGGCCGCTGCGCCCGAACCCGCACATCACCTCGTCGAGGATGAGCAGGACGCCGTGCCGGTCGCAGAGCTCGCGCACGCCGGCGAGGTATCCGGGCGGCGGGAGCATGATGCCGGCCGTGCCCGGGATCGACTCGAGCAGCACGGCCGCGATCGATGCGGGGCCCTCGGCCTCGATGACGCGCCGCAGGTGGTGCAGGGCGCGCTCGGACTCCTGCTCGGGCGTCGTCGCCCAGAACTCGGAGCGGTAGAGGTAGGGCCCGAAGAAGTGCACGTGCCCGCGTGCGAACTCGTTCGGTATGCGGCGCCAGTCGCCCGTCGAGACGATCGCGGCACCCGTGTTGCCGTGGTACGACCGGTACGTCGAGAGGATCTTGTCGCGGCCCGTGTGCAGGCGCGCCATGCGGATCGCGTTCTCGTTCGCGTCGGCGCCGCCGTTCGTGAAGAACACCTTGCGGAACCCGTCGGGCGCACGATCGACGACGCGCTTGGCCGCCTGGCCGCGCGCGAAGTTCACCGTCGACGGCGCGATGGTGGTGAGCAGCTCGGCCTGCTCGCGGATCGCCTCGACGACGACCGGATGCTGGTGCCCGATGTTGACGTTCACGAGCTGACTCGAGAAGTCGAGGTACTCGCGCCCGGAGTGGTCCCAGACGCGGCATCCGCGACCGCTCGCGATGACGAGCTGGGGAGACTGCGCCTGCGCCGACCAGGAGTGGAACACGTGCTCGCGGTCGAGGTCGCGCGCGATGCGGTCGAGGTCTCCGGCGAGGGAGTCGTTCATGGCTTCGCTGCCTTTCGATGTGCGTGGGTCGAGGCGACCCCGTGGGTCGGATGCCGCGTCGCCGACGTGCTCGGCCGGCGGCGCGGCATCCGCTCTGCTAGTTGCCGCCCTCTTCGAGGGTGACGTCGATGGGCGACCAGTTCGCCCCGGTGAGGTCGAGGTCCTCACCGTCGAGCTCGTCGAGCGCCTTCTGGATGTACTCGTTCGACCAGGCGGTGGCCGGCGGCTCCTCGGTGATGAGGTGCGCGCCGGTCTCGTTCACCGCGGCGAGCGCCCCGGCGACCGTCTTGTCCCACGCGGCCTCGTCGATGATGCCGATGCCCTCACCGGACGGCCAGATGAGCTTGTTCGTCTCGTTGACCATCCAGAGCTCGTGGCTCGGGCCCCAGCCGGAGCCGGCCGCGATCGTGATGTCGGCCGCGTCCTGCGGGTTCTGGGCGGCGAACACCCAGCCCCTGATGACGGCCTTGAGGAACTTGACCGTCGTCTCCTGGTACTCGGTGTCGCTGTCGAGGCGCTCGGTGTCGGCCCAGATGGCGTCCTGGAGCATGGCGCCCTCGGTGTCCTCGTAGCTGATGACGTTGAAGTCGTCCTCCGTGTACTGCTCGCCCGTGTCGGGGTTCACCGTCTCGAGCAGCTGCGCGTACTCGTTGTAGGTCATCGCCTGCGCCGCGTCGATGTCGCCCTGCAGGAACGCGTTCATGTTGAAGTCCTGCGTGATGATCTGCACGGTCGACGCGTCGAGGCCCTCGGCGGCCATGGCCGCGAAGATCTCCCACTCGTTGCCGAAGCCCCACGAACCGATCTTCTTGCCCTCGAAGTCGGAGACCGAGTCGATGCCCGAATCGGCCCACGACACCTGCAGGGTGCCCGAGCGCTGGAAGATCTGCGCGATGTCGGTGAGGTTGGCGCCCTGCTCGATCGAGCCGAGCACCTTGGGCACCCACGCGATCGCGTAGTCGACGTCGCCGTTGGCGAGCGCGTCTTGGGGAACGATGTCGCCGCCAGACGGGATGATCTCGACGTCGAGGCCCTCGTCCTCGAAGAAGCCCTGGTCGGCGGCGGCGAAGTACCCCGCGAACTGGCCCTGCGGGAGCCACTGGAGCTGGAGCTTCACCGGGGTGAGGGCGCCGTCGTCGCCGTCGCCTCCGCCTCCGTCCGCGTCTCCGGACGAGCAGGCGGCGAGGAGGAGCGCGGCCGTGACGGCGAACGCTCCGGCCGCGATTCCGCGGCGTGTGCTGTGCTTCATGTCAGTCCCTTCGTGTGCTGGTGCGGTGCTGGTTCAGGGTGCTGGTGCTGGTGGTGCTTCGATGCGGTGCTGGTGGTGCGGTGAGGGATCGCCCATTCGGGTGGGACGTGCGTTCGGGCCGGGCGCATCATCGCGACCCCCCGGGGTTGGCGCGACGGAGCACGAGCCGTTCGAGGCCGAGCGTCACGAGGTAGAAGAGCAGGCCGAGGGCGATGGATGCCACGACGTAGGCCCATGCGCGCGCGTAGGCGCTCGACGCGGCCGACGTCGAGATGAGCCCGCCGAGGCCGCCGCGCGGACCGCCGAAGTACTCGGCGACGAGGGCGGAGATGACCGCGAGCGAGGAGGCGATGCGGATGCCCGTGAGGATGAACGGGCGAGCCGTCGGCAGCGTGAGCGTGCGCAGCACCTGTGCGGGCGTCGCCGCGTACGCCCGCATGAGCTCGCGGTGCACGGGCGTGGTCTGCCGGAACCCCCGCAGCGTGTTCACGAAGACCGGCACGAACGAGGCGAGGGCCGCGATCGCCTGGCGTCCGAACTGGCTGTCGGCGCCGAACATCGAGTTCAGCACGGGCGCGAGGGCGACGATCGGCACGACCGCGAGCGACGCGACGACCGGGGCGCTCATGCGGTCGACGGGCTTCCACCTCGCGGCGAGCGCGGCGAGCGCGATGCCGAGCAGCGAGCCGGCGATCAGGCCGATGAGCGCGTTCGTGCCGGTGATGAGCGTCGCCGACACGATCGAGTTCCACGAGGCGACGAACTCCTCGGCGATCGAGGCGGGGCTCGGCAGCAGGTAGTCGGAGACGCCGACGACGCTGACGAGGAACTGCCAGGCACCGAGCACGATGACGCCCACGGAGATCGGGGCGACGATGCGCAGCGTCGCCTCGGTGCGCGGGCCCATGCGCGGCGGGCGACGGGCGCCTCCGGGGCGGCCGGTCCTCACGGCGCTGGTCGGCACGGTCGCGGTCATCGTGCCCCCTCGGCGTTCGGTGTTTCCGTTCGCGCGCAGTGTCTCCGCGCGAACGTCGACAACGGGCGCAAAGGGAAACCTGCGGCGACGGGCACGGCTGCGGGGCGGGCGGTCATCAGCGCGTCTCCACGCCGCGGGCACCGCTCGCGACGGGCGCCCCGTGCAGCGCCTCGCGCACGGCGGTGACCATCTCGAAGAAGGAGCGGTCCTCGCGCAGGTCGTCGGTGCGTTCGGCGCGGGTCGCGGCATCCGCTCGCCCCGTGCCGTCGGCGGCAGCGCCACCCGCTCCGCCGGCCGCACCCGCGCCGGCGCCGAGCCGCATCGGCACGATCTCGCGGATGCGCCCCGGCCGCGGCGACATCACGACCACCCGGTCGCTGAGGAACACCGCCTCGGGAATGGAGTGCGTGACGAACACGACGGCCGCGCCCGTCTCGGCCGAGATGCGCACGAGGTCGGACTGCATCTTCTCGCGCGTCATCTCGTCGAGGGCTCCGAACGGCTCGTCCATGAGCAGCAGGCGCGGCTGCTCGGCGAGCGAGCGGGCGATCGCGACGCGCTGCTGCATGCCGCCCGAGAGCTGGTCGGGGTAGCGGTCGGCGAAGTCCGCGAGGCCCACCATGTCGAGCAGCTGCTCGACCTTCGACCGGCGAGCGGCCGATGCCACGCCGTGCAGTTCGAGCGGAAGCGCGACGTTCGCGGCGACCGTGCGCCACGGCAGCAGGCCGGCCTGCTGGAACGCGATGCCGTACTCCTGGTCGAGCCTCGCCTGCGTCGGCGTCTTGCCGAACACCGTGATCGCGCCCGCCGACGGCTCGTCGAGGTCGGCGATGAGGCGCATGAGCGTCGACTTGCCGCATCCGCTCGGGCCGATGAGCGAGACGAACTCGCCCGCGGCCACGGTGAGGTCGATGCCCTCGAGCGCGTGCACCAGGCCGCCGCGGGTCTCGAAGACCTTGTCGACGGCGTGCACCTCGACGGCGGATGCCGCAGGAGGGGCGGATGCCGCGGGGCCGGCCGTGCTCGCGGCTGCCGTGCCGGCGCCCGCCGGGGTGCCGGGGCCGGCGGGGGTCTCGGGAGCACTCATGCGGCTTCCTCCGTTCGTCGGTAGTTCTTGAGGATCACGCCGAGCAGCGCGACCGAGCCGGCGGCCACGAGGCCGAGCACGACGGCGCCGAAGATCGGACCCCACGCCTTGGCCGGGTCACCCGAGGCCTGCCCGGCGAACTGGATGAGCAGTCGCCCGATGCCGCCCTGCAAGCCGGTCGAGACCTCGGCGACGACCGCGCCGACGACGGCGTTCGCGGCACCGAGACGCAGCGCCGGCAGCAGATAGGGAACGGCGGCCGGGAAGCGCAGCTTCGCGAGCGTGGCCCAGTAGCCGGCCGCGTAGGTCTGCATCAGTTCTTCGTGGATGCGGTCGGGCGACTGCAGGCCCTTGAGCGCCCCGATCGCGATCGGGAAGAAGGCCAGGTAGCTCGCGATGAGCGCGACCGACATCCAGTCCTGCCACTCGAACGCGCCGATCTCCACGCGCGAGCCCCAACTCTTCACGATGGGCGCGAACGCGATGAGCGGCACGGTCTGGCTGAGCACGATCCACGGCAACAGGCCCCACTCGGCGAGGCGCCAGCGCTGCATCACGAGCGCGAGTCCGACGCCGACGACGACGCCCACGAGCCATCCGGCCGCCGCGATGCCGAGCGTCGTGAGCGCGGCGAGCGCGATGACGAGCCAGAGCGCCTGCGCCGTCGGCGAGCGCGTCACGGGTTCGCCGAGGCGCCCGATCATGTCCCATACGTGCGGCATGGCGAGGTCGGTCGTGCGCGGCAGCACGCGGGTCTCGCCGATGAGCACGCCGTCGGTCGGGGCGAGCAGCTTGTAGCCCTCCCACAGCACGACGAGCACGAGCACGCCGAACACGCCCCAGCCGACGGCGGCGAGTCGACGGCTCCGGCGTGCGCCCGCATCGTTGCGCCGTGCACCGCGGGGCGACGGCGACGAGCCGGACGAGCGGATGCCTCGCACGGGCGCCGTGCCCGCGGCATCCGTCGCCGGGTTCGGGTCGCGCACGTCGACGTCGGTCATGCCTTGGCCGTGATGTGCTCGGAGAGCGCGGGGATCACGGTCTCGCCGTAGACCCGCAGCGTCTCCTCCTTGTTGTCGTGCTGGAGGTAGCCGGCGAACTGGTCGACGCCGAGCTCGCGCAGCTGCTCGAGCTTGGCGATGTGCTGTTCGGCCGTGCCGAGGACGCAGAACCGGTCGACGATCTCGTCGGGCACGAACGAGGTGTGGGTGTTGCCCGCGCGGCCGTGCTCGTTGTAGTCGTAGCCCTCGCGGCCCTTGATGTAGTCGGTCAGCGCTTCGGGCACGTCGCCGTGCATGCCGTACTTCGCGACGATGTCGGCGACGTGGTTGCCGACCATGCCGCCGAACCAGCGGCACTGGTCGCGCATGTGCTCGAGGTCGTCGCCGATGTACATGGGCGCGGCGACGCAGAACGTGACGGACATCGGGTCGCGCCCGGCGGCCTCGGCGGCGTCGCGCACGGTCTTGATCATCCACTTCGCGATGTCGACATCCGCCAGCTGCAGGATGAACCCGTCGCCGACCTCGCCCGTGAGCTTCAGCGCCATCGGGCCGTAGGCCGCGACCCAGACCTCGAGCTCGGAGCCCTGGCTCCAGGGGAACTGCAGCTGCGACCCCTTGTACTCGACCGACCGCGAGTTCGCGAGCTCGCGGATCACGTGGATCGACTCGCGCAGCTCGGACATGGTGACCGGCTTGCCGTTCGTCACGCGCACGGCCGAGTCGCCGCGCCCGATGCCGCAGATCGTGCGGTTGCCGTACATCTCGTTGAGCGTCGCGAAGATCGACGCGGTCACGGTCCAGTCGCGCGTGGCCGGGTTGGTCACGAACGGCCCCACCTTGATGCGGTGCGTCTCGCTGAGGATCTTGCTGTAGATGACGTACGGCTCCTGCCAGAGCAGGTGCGAGTCGAACGTCCACGCGGTGCTGAAGCCGTACTGCTCGGCGAGCTTGGCGAGGTGCACCGTGCGCGAGGCCGGCGGGTTGGTCTGCAGGACGACGCCGAAATCCATGAGGGGCTCCGTTCGAGGGTGGGAGAGGCGGGGGCCGGTCAGATCAGGTACTGGCTGAGGCCCCGCTTGAGGAAGCGGCCGTCGCCCTTGGCCCCGAGGTACTCGTTGCCGTCGACGACGACCTTGCCCCGCGAGAGCACCGTGTCGACGTGACCGTCGATCTCGAAGCCCTCCCACGCGGAGTGGTCCATGTTCATGTGGTGCGTCTTGCCCTCGCCGTAGCCGATCGAGGTGTGCCCGTTCGGGTCGTAGATCACGATGTCGGCATCCGCCCCCGGCTGGATCACGCCCTTCCTGCCGTAGAGGCCGAACATGCGCGCCGGGGTCGTGGAGGTGAGCTCGACCCAGCGCTCGAGCGTGATCTCGCCGGTCACGACGCCCTGGTACATGAGGTCCATGCGGTGCTCGATCGAGCCGATGCCGTTCGGGATCTTGCGGAAGTCGCCGAGGCCGAGCTCCTTCTGGTCCTTCATGCAGAACGGGCAGTGGTCGGTCGAGACCATCTGCAGGTCGTTCGTGCGCAGCGCCTGCCACATCGAGTGCTGGTGCCCCTCCTCGCGGGAGCGCAGCGGCGTCGAGCACACCCACTTCGCACCCTCGAACGAACCCCATTCGGGTCCGGATGCCCCGAGCTGGTCTTCGAGCGAGAGGTAGAGGTACTGCGGGCAGGTCTCGCCGAACACGTTCTGGCCCTTGTCGCGCGCCCAGGCGAGCTGCTCGACCGCCTGCTTGGCCGAGACGTGCACGACGTAGAGGGGAGCGCCGGTGAGCTTCGCGATCATGATCGCGCGGTGCGTGGCCTCCTCCTCCATCTCCCAGGCGCGGGCGATGCCGTGGTAGTACGGGTCGGTGTTGCCGGCGTCGACGAGCTGCTGGGCGAGCACGTCGATCGCAGGGCCGTTCTCGGCGTGCATCATCGTGAGCATGCCGGTGTCGCGGGAGACCTGCATGGCCCGCAGGATCTGCGCGTCGTCGGAGTAGAAGACGCCGGGGTAGGCCATGAAGAGCTTGAAGCTCGTGATGCCCTCGTCTGGCAGCCGCTTCATCGCGGCCAGAGAGTCGGCGTTCACGTCGCCGACGATCTGGTGGAACCCGTAGTCGATCGCGCAGTTGCCCGCGGCCTTCGCATGCCAGGTGGCGAGCCCGTCCTCGATGCGCTTGCCGTAGGTCTGCACGGCGAAGTCGATGATGCTCGTGGTGCCGCCGTGGGCGGCAGCACGCGTTCCGGTCTCGAAGGTGTCGGATGCCTCGGTGCCGCCGAACGGCAGTTCCATATGCGTGTGCGCGTCGATGCCGCCCGGGATCACGTATTTTCCGGTGGCGTCGACGACACGGTCGACGGAGGCCGCGACATCCGTGCCCAGCAGGGTGCTGCCCGGTTCGAGCACGGCGCGGATCGTCTCGCCGTCGATGAGCACGTCGGCCGCCGCCCGGCCCGTGGCCGAGACGACGGTGCCGCCGGTGATGAGGGTGGTGGTCATGGCGGTGGTCCCTTCTACGGCTTCGCGATCTGCGTGTACGAGTCGGGGCGGCGGTCGCGGTAGAACTGCCAGTCGTCGCGCATCTGCTGCACGAGGTCGAGGTCGAGGTCGCGCACGAGGATCTCCTCGTGCTCGCTCGACCCGCGCTCACCGACGAAGTTGCCGCGCGGGTCGATCACCTGGCTCGTGCCGTAGAAGTCGACCGCGAGGTCGCCGTACTCGTTGTCTTCGCGGCCCACGCGGTTCGGCTGCAGCACGAAGTACCCGTTCGCGACCGCGGCGCAGGGCCCCTCGACCTCCCACAGGCGGTTCGAGAGCCCCGGCTTCGTGGCGTTCGGGTTGAATACCATGTGCGCGTCGTTCAGGCCGAGCTCGCGCCAGCCCTCGGGGAAGTGCCGGTCGTAGCAGATGTACATGCCGACCCGGCCGACGGCCGTGTCGAAGACGGGGTAGCCGAGGTTGCCCGGCCGGAAGTAGAACTTCTCCCAGAACCGGTCGAGGTGCGGCAGGTGGTGCTTGCGGTACTTGCCGAGGATCGTGCCGTCGGCGTCGACGAGCACCGAGGTGTTGTAGTACACCCCGGTCTGCGCCTCCTCGTAGATCGGCAGCACCATGACCGTGCCGAGCTGCTTCGCGAGGTCGGCGAAGCGCTGCACGATCGGCCCCTCGGCCGACTCGGCGAAGCGGTAGTACTTCTGGTCCTGCGTGATGCCGAAGTACGGGCCGTAGAACAGCTCTTGGAAGCACACCACCTGGGAGCCCTGCGCCGCGGCGTCTCGTGCGAACTGCTCGTGCCTGTCGAGCATCGAGTCCTTGTCGCCGGTCCAGGTCGTCTGCGTGATGGCCGCTCGGACGATCGTCATGAATGCTCTCCTGAGTCGGTCGGCACCGTTGCCGTTCACCCGAGGACCGCCTGGCGTGTTGCTCGTGTCAGGTGTTCACCGGGTGCCGCTGCGACGCCGAGGTGTACCGATGGAACTGCCGTTGGAACTGTGGTTGGAACTGTCGAACTCCCGAACTGCCGGGCAATTCGCCCGTTCTGTTATTGTTCGGCGTGAACATTTCTCTTGTGTTTCACCCTGTGACGTTGTGGTTACTTATCTTGTCCCCTACTCCACGTGGAGGCAATGGTGGTGTCAGGTGAACGTGTGGATGCCGCACAGCTGATCGCCCTCGCCGAATTCGTCGACGCCTCGCCCCGCACCATCGCCGGCGAGGTCGCCAGACTCGTCAACGCCGGCGAGATCGGCGCCGGACAGCGTCTGCCGACCGTCCGCGATCTCGCCGCCGCGCTCGGCGTGAGCCCCGCGACCGTGAGCCAGGCCTGGAAGGCGCTCGCACGCGCCGGGCTCATCGAGTCGCGCGGCCGAGCCGGGAGTTTCGTCCGCGGCGAGGCATCCGCTCGGCTCGCGCCGCGCATGCGCGGCATGGCCGCACCCGACGACCCCGTGCGACTCGACCTCTCGCGCGGCACGCCCGACCCGCTGCTGCTGCCCGCGCTCGGCCCCGCGCTCTCGCGCGTCTCTGCGCGCGCCGAGACCGGCAGCTACCAGGCCCAGCCCGTGATCCCGGCGCTCGCCCGGGTGCTGCGCGACTCGTGGCCGAGCGACGCCGAGCAGATCATGGTCGTGGACGGCGCGCTCGATGCGATCTCGCGCACGCTCGAGCAGGTCGTGCGCTTCGGCGATCGGGTCGTCGTCGAGAGCCCGGGGTTCCCGCCCTTCCTCGACCTGCTCGAGGTGCTCGGAGCCGTGGCCGTGCCGGTGCGGCTCGACGGCGAGGGCATGCGGCCCGACGCCCTCGCCGCCGCCCTGCGCCGGCGCCCCGCCGCCGTGCTGCTGCAGCCTCGCGCGCAGAATCCCACCGGGGCATCGATGACACCCGCCCGCGCTGCGGCGCTGGCCGCCGTGATCGAGGCGGCCGAGCGCGTCGACGGGCTCATCGTGATCGAGGACGACCATTCGGGCCTCATCTCGATCGAGGGCGACGTGACGCTCGGCACCTGGCTGCCCGACCGCGTCGTGCATGTGCGCAGCTTCTCGAAGTCCCACGGGCCCGACCTGCGCATCGCCGCGCTCGGCGGGCCCCGCGAGCTCATCGAGCACATCGCCGGGCGACGTATGCTCGGCCCGGGATGGACCTCCCGCATGCTGCAGACGATCCTGCTCGACCTGCTCACCGACGGCGCTTCGATCGACGCCGTCACCGAGGCGCGGCGGCAGTACTACACGCGGCAGCGCACGCTCGGCGACGCACTCCGTGCCCGCGGGGTCGCCGCTGCTCCGGCCGACGGCATCAACCTGTGGATGCCGGTGCTCGGGGAGCGATCCACGCTCGTGCAGTTGGCCGCGGCGGGCATCCGCGTCGCCGCGGGCACGCCGTTCCTCGCGGCCTCCGATGCGACGGATGCCGCGAACGGCATGCGCCAGCGCACCGGCGGCGACTACGTGCGCGTGACCGTCGGTGCCGTGCGCGACGGGGTCGAGAGCGTGGCGGACGACCTCGCCTCGGCGGCATCGCACCTGGTGGCGGGCGGGTACTGACGTACTGACACACCCGACTGCTTGAATTCAGGCCGATATGACCAGTTCCGCCGTCGACCGAGTACGTGATCGAGTTCGCGACCCGCGACGCCCAGAAGGGTTGGATCGACGTTCTCGCCACTCAGCGCAACGCGGTCGCCGACGCTTGGGATCGCCTCACCAAGGAGCCTCACCGCTCCGACCAGAAATGCCACCAACTCAAGGGTGAACTCGCCACCCTCAGACGAAGTAGCGCCCGAACCGCTCACGGCTCCGACCACGTGCCGGCTCGACCACGGAGGTGCTACGCCCGGCGACGACGGGCGCTGCGTGCCGCGAGGGCGCCCGCGAGCAGCATCAGCAGGGCGATCGCGAGCCAGCCCGACGGGTCGACGCCGGTCGCCGCCATGCCGCTGCCCGTTCCGCTGCCCGCCGTTCCGCCGCTCGAACCGCCGCCGGGATCGGTCGGACCCGAGGTCGGCGGGGTCGTCGGGGGCGTCGTCGGGGGCATCGGGGGCGTCGTCGGGGGCGGCTCCTCGCCCTCGTTCACGGTGATCGTGAACGAGGCGGAGGTCACCGCGAACAGCACGATCTCCTCAGCGGGCGCCGAGTCGGTCGCGGTGCACGTGACCGTGGTCACGCCGAGCGGGTAGAAATCTCCCGACGCGTGGTCGCAGTCGATCGTGATCGGCTCCACACCGCCCGAGGTCGTCACGGCCGGATAGTCGACGCTCGCTCCGGTCTCGCCGAACGGCACGTCGACGACGATGTCGTCAGGCACGGTGATCGTCAGCGGGCCCGGTTCGATGAGCGGCACGTAGGCGACCGTGTTGTCGATCGACGTCGAGGCCTCACTCGCGTTCGAGGCGGCGCCGATCGCCGCGCCGGCCGGCACGACGGCGACGATGTCGCCGGGGCCGCTCGCGCCCGTCACCTCCACGGTGTACATGGCGCCCGATCCAGTGACGGATGCCACGAGCGGGCCCGGTGCACTCGAGCCGATCAGGTTCACATCGGCCGCGTCGAACCCGGTCACGTCCTCACTGAAGTCGACGTCGAAGACGATGGGCAGCACATTCGTCGGGTCGACCTGGCTCGCGCCCTGGTTGATGGTCACCGTCGGCGCCGTGATGTCCGTCTCGAACTCCACCGTGTTGTCGATCGACGTCGACGCCTCAGACAGGTTGCCCGCCGCATCCTCAGCAGCGCCCGCGGCAACCGTCGCGACCACGTCGCCATCCTGCGACATGCCCGACACCTCGACCGTGTACGCGGCTGCCGAAACCGGCACCACCGTCGCCGTCGTCGGCAACGCCGTTCCATCGAGCACGACATCGCTGTTGTCGAACCCGGTCACGTCCTCCGAGAACACGACATCGAACACGATCGGCGACGCACTCGTCGGGTCCACCTGGGTCGCACCCTGGTTGATCGTCACCGTCGGAGCGGTGATGTCACCCTCGTCGTACTCGAACTCCACCGTGTTGTCGATCGAGGTCGACGCCTCAGACAGGTTCCCCGCAGCGTCCTCCGCCGCACCCGCCGCGATCGTCGCGATCACGTCGCCGCCCTGCGACATGCCCGACACCTGGACCGTGTACGACGACGCCGTCACCGGCACCACCGTGGCCGTCGTCGGCAACGCCGTGCCGTCCAGCACGACGTCGCTGTTGTCGAAGCCCGTCACGTCCTCCGAGAACACGACGTCGAACACGATCGGCGACGCGCTCGTCGGGTCCACCTGGGTCGCGCCCTGGTTGATCGTCACCGTCGGCGACGTGATGTCCGTCTCGAACTCCACCGTGTTGTCGATCGACGTCGACGCCTCAGACAGGTTGCCCGCGGCATCCTCAGCGGCGCCCGCGGCAATCGTCGCGATCACGTCGCCATCCTGCGACATGCCCGACACCTGGACCGTGTACGCGGCTGCCGTCACCGGCACCACCGTCGCCGTCGTCGGCAACGCCGTGCCGTCCAGCACGACGTCGCTGTTGTCGAACCCGGTCACATCCTCCGAGAACACGACGTCGAACACGATCGGCGACACGCTCGTCGGGTCGACCTGGGTCGCCCCCTGGTCGATCGTCACCGTCGGCGACGTGATGTCCGTCTCGAACTCCACCGTGTTGTCGATCGACGTCGACGCCTCAGACAGGTTGCCCGCGGCATCCTCAGCGGCGCCCGCGGCAACCGTCGCGATCACGTCGCCATCCTGCGACATGCCCGACACCTGGACCGTGTACGCGGCTGCCGTCACCGGCACCACCGTCGCCGTCGTCGGCAACGCCGTGCCGTCCAGCACGACGTCGCTGTTGTCGAACCCGGTCACATCCTCCGAGAACACGACGTCGAACACGATCGGCGACACGCTCGTCGGGTCGACCTGGGTCGCCCCCTGGTCGATCGTCACCGTCGGCGCGGTGATGTCACCCTCGTCGTACTCGAATGTCACCGTGTTGTCGATCGAGGTCGACGCCTCCGACACGTTGCCCGCGGCATCCTCCGCCGCGCCCACCGCGACCTCCGCGACCACCATCCCGTCGGCACTCATGCCCGACACCTGCACCGTGTACGAGGCGCCGGTGCCCGATACCACCGCCGTCGTCGGATTCGCCGGCCCTGACAAGACCACATCGCTCGGCCCGAACCCGGTCACCGGCTCGCTGAAGACCACGTCGAACACGATCGGCGACACGCTCGTCGGGTCGACCTGGGTCGCCCCCTGGTCGATCGTGACCGTGGGAGCCTCGGTGTCGGGCTCCATGAACTCGTACGTCACCTCGTTGTCGGTCGAGGTCGACGCCTCCGAAAGGTTGCCCGCAGCATCCTCCGCAGCGCCCACCGCGACCTCCGCGACCACCATCCCGTCGGCACTCATGCCCGAGACCTCGACCGTGTACGCCGCTCCCGCACCCGACACGACCGCGGTCGTCGGGTTCGCCGACCCGGACAACACCACGTCGGCATTGTCGAAGCCCGTCACGGGCTCGCTGAACACGACCGAGAACTGGATCGGCGAGGCATCCGTCGGATCGGTCTGCCCTGCGGCCTGGTTGATCGTCACCGTCGGGGCCTCGGTGTCGACCGGCACGTCGGTGTCGATGATCGTGACGGTCGCGGTGCCGTCCGGAATGGCCAGGCCGTATCCGGGCGGGAACGGCGGATCGGCCGGCACGCCGTCGATCGCGACGGTGTAGGTCTCGCCCGGATCGACCTCATCATCGTCCAACGCGTCGACGGGAATGTCGATCGACGCCGCGTTCTCGGGCACGGTGAACGTCACCGCCGGGATCGGCGTGAAGTCGGCCGCGCTCGTCGGGGGCACCGCGGTCGTCGAGACGATGACGTCGAAGGCCGGATGCTCCGCCGGCGTGACCACGATCGGCACGACATCGGCGCCGCCCTCGGGGATCGAGACATCCGTCGGCATCGTGAGCTCGATCGTGCTGCCGTCGCCGATCTTCACGACCACCTTCTCGACGGTCGGGAAGTCGTTCGTGTCGAGGTCGAACCCGAGGAACGGCAGCTGGATGCCGTACGGCGGAGCGCCGAAGTACTGCAGCGGGAGGCCGTTGTTGCCGAGGTCGCTGACGAGGAACCGCACGGTGCACGTGGCATCCGTCAACGCCCCCGCGTGGAACTCGATCTCGTCGAGTGCGTAGTTCAACGATTCGAGTGCATTCAGCCCGCTCACGACGCCCGCGAAGGCGCTCGTCGGGTCCATCGGATTGCCCGTCGCGAACGGGAGGTTCTCGACCTCGTCGGGGATCGCCTCCATGATGCCGTCGACCACGAGCTGGCGGTTCGCCTCGTACTCGACGTACTCGGGGTTGCTGTCGTCGGGCGGGCTGGGCTCGAGGCCCATGTCGATCGAGTCCGTGATGAGCTGCTCGAGGTCGTCGGAGATCGTGAACGGCGAGGCGCGCATGGAGAACTGACCGCAGTCGGCCCACGCCACGAGCAGCCACTCGTCGCCGGGGCCGTCGAGGGTGTCGTTGCCGTCGTTCTCGTCGTTGTCCTCGTCCTTGACGAGCCAGTCGTCGCCCGCCGGCGCCGTGGCGCTGAGGAACTGCGGGTCGGATGCCGCCGGGTCGATCTCGATGACGCCTCCGGGAACCGTGACCTCGGGGAACCCGTTGATCTTCTGCACGCGGATCTCGATGTCGATGTCGACGTTCTCGAGGCTCGACTTGCCGGGCCCGAGCAGCACCTCCAGCGTCTCGCCGTTGGACCCGTTGTAGTAATAGGGGTCGTCCGTCGTGGTGTCATCGTCCTGGTCGGTCGAGGGCACGTACACCAGCGTGGCCAGCGCGGCGTTGACCTGCTCGGTGGTGCCGATCAGCGCGACGGACGGGGCGGGGAGGTCGGTCAGTTCGTCCTTGTCGCGCTCGAGCGCGCCGTCGGTGAACTTCAGCACGTCGAACGGGCTGTCGCCGTCGTCCTCCTGGGTCGGCAGCGGGTCGAACGTCAGGTCGCCGTGCGAGACCGAGAGCTGCACCGCGGTGCACCCGCCCTGGTTCCAGTCGGGCGCGGCCATCGCGCATCCGTCCTCTTCGGACTCGATCTCGAGCTTTCGGTCCTGGTGCGAGATGAGGTCTTCGAGACCGTCGAAGACGAGCTCCCCCTCGGGGATGATCGTCGGGAAGCCGTCGGGAATGCTCACCGGCAGCGAGCCTGCCGGCGCCATGTAGAGACGCGTGGGCGGCTCGACGAACGACGGCGCCTCGGCGTACGCCGGTGCCACGAACGAGAACAGCACGAGCGCGGATGTCGCGACCAGAGCAGCTGCGCCGCGCAGGAGCGAGCGGATGCCACGACCCGGCGCACCGCGCGCAGAACTCCCGCGCGACCTGTCGACGTCGACCTGCGCTGTGCGTCGTACGAGCATCCGGACCTCCCGGCCTGGCTGAGCGAGGGAACCCACCCCAGAGACAAGCAGCACGATGCGCGAGCGTCAAGAGGAATGCTCACGTTCTGCCCGAACGGCCGCGCCCCCAGTTCGGGGGCCACTCGGGCCTCGGCGGGCGCAGCGTCGGGTGTTCGCGGCGCGAGCACCGCCCCAAGCGGACGGTAGCGTTGCGAGGGTGCGGATCACAGTGCTCGCGGGCGGCGTCGGAGGGTCGCGCTTCGTGCGCGGCGTGCGAGAGGAATGCGCGAGGCGCTGGCCCGACGGCAGCGGCGGCTCCGCGGCATCCGTCACCGTGATCGTCAACACGGGCGACGACATCTGGCTCTCGGGTGTGCGGCTCATGCCCGACTTCGACTCCCTGCTCTACTCGCTCGCGGGCGTCAACGACACCGAGCGCGGCTGGGGCCGCGCCGGCGAGACCGAGCGCGTCTCGGCCGAGCTGCGCGAATGGGGCGTCGGCTGGCCGTGGTTCACGCTCGGCGACCTCGATCTCGGCACGCATCTCGCGCGCACCGCCTGGCTGCGCGACGGGCTCACGCCCTCGCAGGTCGGCGAGCGGCTGCAGCGGCGATGGCCGCTCGGCGTGCGGCTCATCCCGGCGACCGACACCGAGGTCGACACGCACGTGCGCGTGGCCGACCCCGACGGCACGGGCGAGCGCGAGATGCACTTCCAGGAGTGGTGGACCCGGCATCGGGCGAGCCTGCCCGCGCTCGCGTTCCGCCAGCAGGACATCGCCGACGCGCGACCCGCGCCCGGCGTCGCCGAGGCCATCGCCGACGCCGACCTCGTGCTCGTCGCGCCGTCGAACCCGGTCGTGTCGATCGGCACGATCGTCGCAGTGCCCGGCATCCGCGAGGCCATCGCCGCCACGGCGGCTCCCGTCGTCGGCGTCTCCCCGATCATCGGCGGCAAGGTCGTGCGCGGCATGGCCGACGCCTGCCTTCCCGCGATCGGCGTCGAGACCAGCGCCGAGGGCGTCGGCCGGCACTACGGGTCGCGCACGCAGCGGGGGCTGCTCGACGCGTGGCTCGTCGACGAGACGGATGCCTCGGCCGTGGCCGCGCTCGAGGGCATCGGCCTGCACGCGGCATCCGCCCCGCTCTGGATGCACGACCTCGACACCTCGGCCGCCCTCGCCGGGGCCGCGATCGACCTCGGACTGGCCGGTGCGGCCGGCGGCACCGGAGCGTAGCGTTGGCTCCATGCCCGATTCCGCCCGTCACGAACTGCTCGAGTCGATCGCCCGGGAGTTCCTGCACCTGACCCCGCGCGGTCGCCGCCTGCTCGCGATCGAGGGCACCCGGCCCGACGTCGTCGAACGATTCGCCGACGACCTCGCACGCGAACTCGAGGCGCAGGGGCAGACCGTCGCCCGCCGTTCGGTCGGCGATGTCGACGAGGCGACGCTGCGGGCCGAGACCGTGCAACCGTTCCGCGACGGAGCGCTCGAGGCTGCCGCAGACCCCGACACCGTGCTCGTCGTCGACGGTCGGCGTCTGCTCAACGAGAAGGTGCGCGGCATCTGGCACTTCACCGTGTGGGTGCTCGCGGGCGAGGAGCTGCCGCACGCGGGCGTCAACGTCATCGTCGACGCGACGCTCGAATCGGCGCCCAAGCGCTTCTTCTACGACTACTGCGCCCTGCCGCCGAGCGTCGGCGAACTGCGCTGACGGACGGACGGCCGCGCACGCGGGCGCCGAGCGACGTCGTCGAGCGCTGCCGTCGTCGAGCGCTGCCGTCGCGTGCCGCCGTCGAGCGTCTCGGACCCCGAGAGCCCCCGCCGAGCGGATGTCGGCAGGGGCTCTTCGTACGTCTCGGAGCTACTTCTTGCGGCTCGTCGCCTCGGTGATGTCGCTGCCGGATGAGCGACCGGCGACCTTCGACTTCTTGTCGGCCCGCTTCTCCTTGAGCGTGCGGGTGGCTGCGGTCTTCGATGAGGATTTCTTGGGGGACTTGTCGGACATGATGACGACCTTTGATCGGGAGCTCGAATGGCCCCGTGCGCGCAACCCTACGCGGTCGTGCCGTGCGCCCTCACGGGCGACGAGGAGATCGGTCCCGCTACTCCGACAACGACCGACTGAGCACGGCGAGCGTGGCGGACTGCGCGGCCCTCGCCGTCTCGCCTCGTCGCGCCGCGACCAGGCTCACGACGGATTCGGTCACGAGCATGATCGCGGCCCTCGACGTGTGCACCAGTTCCTCGCGGAACGAGTCGTCGACCGGCGCCACGACCAACGCGTGATCGGCGAGCTGTGCCGCCGCCGACCGCGGGAACGAGGTGATCGCGAGCACCGTCGCGCCGCTCTCGCGCGCCGCGGTCATCACCTCGATCGACGCCCGGTTGGCCCCCGAACCCGAGATGACGACGCACGCCGAGCCCGGCCCCAACTGCCGGGCCGCGATCTGCTGGCCGAGCGTGTCGGGCAGGTACTCCGTCGGGCGCCCGGCCGAGATGAGGCGCATCACGAGGTCGAGGCCGAGCGGTGTCGACAGGCCGTTGGCGGCGACGAGCAGTCGCTGCGACTCGTCGACCACGCGGACGAACTGCTCGAGCGTCTCCTCGGTGAGCGCGGAGACCGTGCGCGGCAGCAGCCCCGCGAAGCGTTCGACCGCGCCGCGCACGGCGCCGAGCATCGTTCCGTCGGCCGTGTCGTCGGAGACCGGCGCCGCCAGTGCGACCTCTCGCGCCAGCGCGACCCGCAACTGCGGGTATCCGTCGTAGCCGAGCGACTGGGCCGTGCGGATGACGCTCGCGCGCCCCACGCCGACGATGTCCGCGACCTCCTGGGCCGTGCGATCGATGGCGGACTCGACGTCCGCGACGATCGCCTCGGCGACGCGGCGCTCGCTCGGCTGGAGCGACGGTGCGAGCATCGCGATCCGAGCTGTCGGCGGCGCCTCAGCTGAGCCGGTCCACATCCTGGCTCCTCACTCGTTTCGAGGTCTGCGCCCCCTGGGTGATCCGACGCCGGATCGCACCCGAGACGGCATCCACGATCATGGTCGCGACGACGACGACGATCAGCAGCATTCCGACCGTGTCCCACTCACGGAAGTTGGTGTAGTTCGCGAGCATACTGCCGACGCCGCCCGCGCCGACCAGCCCCAGCACGGCGGAGGTGCGGATGTTGATCTCGAACCGGTAGAGGGCGAACGACATGAGCGCGGGGGCGGCGGCCGGCCAGAGCGCCCATCGGGCCACCTCAGGGGTGCCGCCGCCGGCGGCGCGGACCGCCTCGGAGGCGCCCTCCTGCACGGACTCGATCGTCTCGTAGACCCACTTGCCCTGCGTGCCGATGCCCGCGATGCCCAGCGCGAGCGCACCGGTGAACGGGGTGAGCCCGGTGATGGTCAGCAGGATGAGCGCGATGATCACCTCGGGCACGGCCCGGATGACGGCGAAGATCGCGCGCAGCGGCAGGCGCAGCCACACCGGCCCGACGGTGCTGGCGGCCAGCATGCCGAGCGGGATCGACACCACGACGCAGAGGATCGCCCCGATCCAGGCCATGGAGATCGAGCGCCACATCTCGAACAGTGCCCGCGGCAGCTTCTCCCAGTTCGGCTGCTCGAACATGAGCTTGCCGTAGTGCAGGATCTGAGCCGGAACGGCGCTGAGGTCGCTCCAGTCGATCGGCAGGCCGACGGTCGCCGAGATGACGATGACGCCGACGACGAACGCGGCCAGCGTGGGCACCAGGCGGGAGGGGCGAGGCGGTACCGCGAACGTCGGCGTCACGGCGCTCATACGAGCCTCCGTCGGAGCACGTTCGAGACGAGCTCGATCAGGAGCACCACGACCAGGATCTCGAGGATGATGACCGAGACGTCGTCGTACGCGTAGAACGCGCGTCGCTCGTCGAGTAGGCGGCCGATGCCGCCGGCGCCGACGATGCCGAGCACGGCCGAGATGCGCACGTTGAGCTCGAGCGTGTAGAGCCACTGGTTGGCGAAGAGCGGCCAGGACTGCGGCAGGGCCGTGAGGCGGTTGATCTGCGTCTGCGTGCCGCCCGCCGTGCGGCCCGCCTCCATGTACTGGTGGTCGGAGGAGTCGATCGCCTCGGACACGAGCTTGACGATGATGCCGATGTCGAACAGGAACAACGTCAGCAGGCCGGGCAGCGCACCCACGCCGACCATCGCGACCAGGATCGTCGCGTACACGAGGTCGGGCACCGAGCGCACGATGTTGACGACGGTGCGCACGAGGCCCCGCGTGATGCTGTTCGGGTTCGTCGTCGATGCGGCCCAGAGCGTGAGGGGCACCGACACGGCGGCCGCCGCGACCGCACCCACCAGGGCCATCTGCAGCGTCTCGATCATCGGCTGGATGGTGCGGGGCAGGAACGAGAAGTCGGGGTGGAAGAGCTCGGCGAGGAGCCCGGAGCCGTTGCTCCAGTTCCGCACGAGCGCCCCGAAGTCGAGTTCGATGCCGCCGATCGCCGGGATGCACGTCGCGACCGTGAACGCGGCGAACCCGAGGATGATGAGCGTCGCGCGCACCCGAGTGGCCGGCTTGGGGGGCAGCTCGAGTTTCGTCGTGCTCACGCTCAGTCCCCCAGCCGGTCGTTCGGCTGGATGGGCCGACCGTAGATCTGCTCGAAGTCGGCCTCGGTCGCGTCGGCGGCGGAGCCGTCGTACACGAGCCTGCCGTCGCGGAGCCCGATCATGCGGGTCGTGTACGCGCGGGCGAGATCCATGAGGTGGATGTTGACGAGCACGGTGAGGCCCTGCTCGGCGTTCACGCGCCGGAGGTCGTTCATGACGGCGTGCGCCGTGGGCGGGTCGAGGCTGGCGACCGGTTCGTCGGCGAGCATGAGGCTCGGTTCTTGCGTGAGCGCCCGCGCGATCGCGACGCGCTGCTTCTGGCCGCCCGAGAGCTGACCCGCGCGCACCCACACCTTCTCGAGCATGCCGACCGAGTCCAGCGACCGCAGCGCCAACTCCCGGTCGCGCGCGGTGGTGATGCCGAGCAGCGTGCGATAGGTGGGGGTGTCGGCGAACCTCCCGACGAGCACGTTCCGGTAGACGTTCGCCCGATCGGCCAGGTTGAAGCCCTGGAAGATCATGCCGACATGACCGCGCAGGCGACGCAACCGGCGCCCGCGGAGCCCGGTGACGGTGTGCGGTCCGACGGTGACGGTGCCGCCGGTGACCGGCACGAGCCCGTTGATGGTTCTGATCAGGGTCGACTTGCCCGAACCCGAGAGCCCGACGATCGACACCATCTCGCCGGCGGCGATGTCGAGCGAGACGCCCTGCAGTGCGCGGGTGCCGTTCGGGTACGTCACGGACACGTCGTCGAGACGGATGGACCACGACGCGGAGGCCGAGGGACGAACCCCGGCCTCCGCGCGCTGCGGATCAGTGTGCATACGCAGACTCTCTCAGCGACGTGCGATCAGTTCGCGAACTCGGAGAGGATCTCGCCGTATCGCGTGATCTCCTCGGGCGCGGTCTCGCTCGTCCAGTCCGACAGTCCCACGAGGTCGAACATCACGCTCGCGGCGGCCTCGGACGAGTCCGCGTAGTCGTCCATGAGCTTCGTGAGCTGGCTCACGAGGTCGGCCGGAAGCGACTTCGAGACGGCGACGCCGCCGTTCGGGATCATGTCGGTGTAGGCGAATCCGACGACCTTCTCGGCGATGTCCGGAGCTTCCTCGGCCACCGTGGTGCGTGCATCCCAGTAGGCGAAGCCGACCTCGGCGTCGCCGTTGTAGACGGCCAGGACCGCGTTGTTGTTGCCCTCGACCGGGATCTGCGTGATGTCGGCATCGGTGTCGATGCCCGCTTCGCGCATGGCGACCACGGGGTACTGGTACCCGGCCGGGGAGGTCGCGGCCTGGAGGGCGACCTTCGCGCCGTCGCCGATCTTCGCCAGCGCGTCGAGGCCTGCCGGGCCCTGGCCCGTCGCGTCCTCACCGGCCGCCTCGATGCCGTTGCAGTACGAGAGCTGGAGGTCGCTCGCCGCGTACGTCGACAGGACGGGCTCGTCGTCGCAGTACTTGTCGGGGTTGTTCGTGTAGGCGACCGATGCGTACGAGGTCGCACCGAACCGGACGTCGCGGAGCACGAGCTGCGCGTCGTAGCGCTCGATGGCGTTGTAGAGCGACCCCGCGTCGGTGATGATGACCTGCGCCTGATCGCTGCCGAGCGCCTCGACCGTGGCGGAGTAATCGGTGGCGACCACGCCGTTGACCTCGATGCCGAGCCCTTCGGAGAGGTACGCGGTCAGCGGGTCGAGCGCCTCGGCGAGGTCTTCGCCCTCGACCGAGGGCACGAGCGAGAGCGTGATCGATTCGGGCCAGTCGCCCTCTTCGCCGGCGCCGGAGGATTCCGAACCGCCGCTGCAGCCGGCGAGGGCGAGGGCGGCGACGGCCGCGATACCCGTGATGAGCAGTTTCTTGCGCATGATCAGTTGTGCCTTTCGGTGGGAACGGGACTCTCGGTGGTGGTGGTGGGGGTGGAGCTGGTGGTGGTCGATGCGGATGCCGCGCCTTCGGCCCAGCGCTCGATCCGGCCGTAGAGGTCGGCGAGGGTGCGCCCGCGCATCGTGGGCGACTCGGTGGATCGCGACGAGGTCGGGCCGACCAACGCGGTGTCGGCACCGAGGGCGGCGGCGGGTGCGAGGTCGAACTCGAAGATGTCGCCGACGGAGAGCACCGGGCCACCGGTCAGCGCATCGCGGATCACGGGCACGAGACCGTCGGGCTTGCCGACCGAGAAATGCGTGGCGGCGAATGCCCCGGCGATGCCCCACGACTCGAGCAGGGCCATGACGCCGTCGCCGGGAGCATTCGTCGCGAGCACCAGGCGGGCATGCGCCCCGACCCGCTCGAGGAACGGGGCGAGCTCCTCGGGCGGGGAGACCGGAGCGTTTTCGGTTCCGAGCTGTGCGCGCGAGGCCAGGTAGGCGTCGCCGAGCACCTCGCCCGAGACTCCCGCGGCGACGGCGACGCCGGTGACGGCGCCGTACCCGTCGCGGTGGTCGGCATCACCGGATTCGTACGCCGACAGCGCGGCCCCGGCCCGGCCGACGAATCCATCGTCTCCCATGCGATCGGCGATGGCCCGGGCGAAGGCCGTGATCGGCCCGTCGCCGAGGGCGATCGTGCCGTCGAAGTCGAAGATGATGGTGGGGTTCACTGCGCTCCTTCGTGCCCGCAGCGACCCTGCGGGATCCGGTCGGACGTTGCGTCCATACTCGCCGATAAGTATGGACGTAATGACCACCGCACGTAAACACCTTGTGAACTCCGGCCCTCCGCGCGCCCTCTACGCTGGGTCCCGATGATCGAGAGGCTGGACGCGGCGGCACTCCGGGCACGGGACGATCCCGGATCCGTCCTCGACGCGCATCCATGGCTGGGCACCGCGATCGACGCGGATGCGGCTGCCGATCGCTTCGGCGCCTGGGCCGGCTCGACGGTCATGGACGAGCACGCCGGAACGGCCGTCGTGCCGCCGGCGCTCTTCGCCGCGCTGCACGCGCGCGCGGGAATCGACGCCCGATGGCCGATCGGCAACGCCGGCCTGCTGCACGTCTACGGGTACCTGCTGTCGACGACCCCGACGCCGTACGGCCTCAAGCGCGAGCGGTGGATGGACGGCGCGCTCGCGCGAGCATACGGGCTCCCCGCCGATGCGTTCGTGCCGTGGGCGCAGTCGCGCACGCTGCTCGACCGGGTGACGACGGCCGCGAGCAGACTGCTCGCCGACCATGCGACGCGGAGCTGCGACATCCGCGGGCTGGAATCGACCATGGCGCTCGCCCGCGAACGAGGCGAGGGCCCGTGGGCCCTCGCCTACTCGGTGCACGGCCGACTCGTGACGACGTTCCCGGTCACGTCCGCAGAAGCCGTGCTCGCGGAATGGGATGCCGCACCCGCCCGACTTCGCTGGAACGCGGTGGCGTGACGGGTCGCGGCACATCGGTCGTAGGATGAACCCGACCGCCGATCCGCTCTGATCGGTTGTGATGGCCCGGGATTGGGCCGTGAGTCCTCGACACCTGTCGAAGTCCGCACCGAACCGTCCCGGAGGATCCATGCCCATTTCCCGCCGTCACCCCCTCTCCCGTCGGTCGAGCAGGCGCGCCGACGCCGCATCGCGACCCGCCGGACGGGGTCTCGATACGCTGCGCTCCTCGGCCGCCGGCCTCGCACTGCTCGCAGGCGCCGTGCTGCTGGCAGGCTGCGCGACCCCGGCCGGCGCCGACGACGCCGACGCCGCGGCCGAGGCCGGCACCGCGGCATCCGGCTACCCGATCACGATCGACAACTGCGGCACCGAGGTCACCCTCGAGTCCGCGCCCGAGCGCGTGCTCACCATCAAGTCCTCGACGCTCGAGCTCATGCTCGCGCTCGGCCTCGCCGACCGCGTGATCGGCTCGGCGTTCAGCGACGGCCCCCTGCCCGACGACCTCGCCGACGCGGCATCCGGAATCGACGTCGTCTCCGACAAGGTGCCCTCTCAGGAGGCGACACTCGCCCTCGAGCCCGACCTCGTCTTCGCCGGCTGGGAGTCCAACCTCTCGGCCGAGGGCGCGGGCGAGCGCGACGCCCTCGCGAAGCTCGGCGTCGCCAGCTACGTCGCCCCCGCCGCGTGCAAGGGCGCCGGGTACATGCCCGATCCGCTCACCTTCGACGAGGTCTTCCGCGAGTTCACCGAGGCGGGCGACGTCTTCGGGGCCCCGGATGCCGCGGCCGACCTCGTGGCGCAGCAGCAGGCGGATCTCGACGCGATCGAACCGAACGACGAGGGCCTCACGGCGCTCTGGTACAGCTCGGGCGACGAGACGCCCTACGTCGGAGCCGGCATCGGCGCGCCGCAGATGATCATGGCCGCCGCGGGGCTCGACAACATCGCCGCCGACGTGCACGACACCTGGACGTCGATGAGCTGGGAGGCCATCGTCGACGCGAACCCCGACGTGATCGTGCTCGTCGACGCCGCCTGGAACACGGCCGACCAGAAGATCGCCCAGCTCGAGGCGAACCCGGCGACCGCCGCCCTGCCCGCCGTGCAGGAGCAGCGCTACGTCGTGCTCGACTTCCCGTCGACCGAGGCCGGCGTGCGCAACGTCGGCGCGGTCGCCTCGACGGTCGAGCAGCTCACGGCGCTCGGACTCTGATGAAGACCGCCGGTCGGGCAGTGAGCGCGGATGGCGCCGGCCGAGTGGCGAGCGCGAGTGCCGCCGGTCGAGTAGCGAGCGCAGCGAGACCAGACGCCTCCTCGGATGCGGGGTCTCGATACGGTGCCGACGCGCCTGCTCGACCGGCGGACGGCGCCGGAGCGCCTGCTCGACCGGCGGACGGCGCGCCTGCTCGACCGCCGGGTCGGCGTTCGGGCGCGAAGGCCCTCGGCACCGCGGCCTGGGGCGTGCTGCTCGCCGTGGCGCTCGTGGGCTCCGTCATCCTCGCCGTGACGATCGGCCCGGCATCACTGGCCCCCTCCGACGTGTTCGCGAGCATCGGCGCGCATCTCGGGTTCGGCGAGCCGACGCTCTCGACCATCCGCGACGGCATCGTCTGGGAGCTGCGCATGCCGCGCGTGCTGACCGCCGCGGCCGTCGGCGCCGGGCTCGCCCTCTGCGGCGCGGTCATGCAGGCGCTGACCCGCAACCCGCTCGCCGACCCCTACCTGCTCGGCCTCTCGGCGGGTGCCTCGGTCGGCGCGGTCATCGTGATCGTGCTCGGGGCGGCGCTCGTGCTGCCGCTCGCCGCGTTCGCCGGCGCCCTCGCCGCCCTCGCCGCGACGCTCGGCCTCGCGAGGGCCGCCGGTGCGCTGACGCCGACGCGCACGGTGCTCGCCGGCCTCGCGGTGTCGAGCGTCTTCGGCGCGGTCACGAGCCTCGTCATCTTCTGGAGCGCCACGGGCGACAGCTACCGCGAGATCCTGAACTGGCTGCTCGGCTCGCTCGCCGGCACCGACTGGAACTCGTTCCTGCTCGCCGGCGGGGCCCTGCTCGTCGTCGGCATCCCGCTGCTCGCGAGCGCCCGCACGCTCGACGCGTTCGCGTTCGGCGACACCGCGGCCGCCGCTCTCGGCATCGACGTCGGCCGCAGCCGCGCACTGCTGCTCACCGGCACCGCCCTGCTCACCGGCGCGCTCGTCGCGGTCAGCGGGTCGATCGGCTTCGTCGGCCTGATCCTGCCGCACGCCGTGCGCCTGCTCGTCGGCGCGCGGCATCGAGCACTGCTGCCGCTCTCGGCCCTCGCCGGAGCGCTCTTCCTCGTCTGGGCTGACACCGGGGCGCGCACCCTGTTCGATCCGCGCGAACTGCCCGTCGGCATCCTCACCGCCCTCATCGGCGGACCGGTCTTCGCCGTGCTGCTCATGCGGTCGCGGAGCATCTCATGATCCGCGGGGCCGGCGTGGACGGCACCCGGATCGACGCCGAGCCGGTCGTGGCCGACCCGAGGTCGGGCGCCGGGCACGCGGCATCCGCTGCCCGTCCCGGCCGGGACGCCGGCCTCGAGACCTCGCGCCTGGGCTTCACGCGCGCCGGCCGCCTCGTCGTCGACGGCGTCGACATCACGGCGCCCGCGGGGTCGGTGAGCGCGCTGCTCGGCCCGAACGGCGCAGGCAAGTCGACGCTGCTGCACCTCATCGCCGGCCTCGAGCGAGCGGATGCCGGCGGGGTCGCGCTCGGCGGTCGCGACCTGGGCTCGGGCAGCCGTCGCGACCGCGCCCGCCGCATCGCCATCGCCGAACAGGAGGTGCGCGATGCCCCCAACCTCACCGTGCGCGAGGTCGTGGAGCTCGGACGCACGCCGCACCTCGGCTTCTGGGGCGCCCAGAGCGACGACGACCGTGCGATCGTCGACCGCTGCCTCGCCGACACCGAGCTCGCGGCGTTCGCGGACCGCGGCTACGCGACGCTCTCGGGCGGCGAGCGCCAGCGCGTGAACCTCGCCCGTTCGCTCGCCCAGCAGCCGGAACTGCTCCTGCTCGACGAACCGACCAACCACCTCGACGTGCGAGCACAGCTCGGCACGCTCGCGCTGCTCCGGCGGCTCGCGGCGGCGGGTGCGGATCGCGGCCTCACCGTGCTCGCGGCACTGCACGACCTCAACCTCGCGGCGGCGTTCGCCGACCACGTGGTGGTGCTCGCCGAAGGGCGGGTCGCGGCATCCGGAAGCCCGCTCTCGGTGCTCACGCCCGAGCGCATCGCCGCGGTCTGGGGCGTGGAGGCCGAGGTGCTCGAGCATCCCGTCACCGGCCGCGCCGTGATCGCGTTCACCTCGCTGACCGACGGATCGTCGGAGGGGTGGGCCGACGGAATGTCGGAGGATCCGAGCGCTCCCAGGCCGTAGACGAGCTGCCGCACGAATCCTCCGACATCTCGGCCACGAGCACGGACCGTCGCGGTGTCGAGCAGCAGCGCGCCCGCCGGGGCCGTGGCCCAGACGCCCCCGGCCGCCGCGCAGACCTCGCGCACGTGCTCGTTGCGCGGCAGCGAGGTGAAGACGGCGTCGACGCCCGCGACGGCCTCGGCGAGGCACACGCACACGCGCACGCCCCGCTCGGCCGCGAGCAGGCGAGCCGTTCCGTCGAGGTCGAATCCGCGCACCTCGTGCCCTGCCGCGACCAGGTGGGCCGACATGGCCCCGCCCATGTGCCCGAGTCCGATCCATCCGATGGCGGCCATGGCTCCTCCTCCGACGTCGTCGTCGCGCTGCCTCGCAGACTCCACGCTACGCCGCGCACGCGAGAGGCCCCGAACCCTTGTCCCGGCCCGGCGCCTCTGCCACCATCGGACGGGTGACCCGATCCGATCGACGCCTCGGCGTCGCCGGATGCCTCGCCCTCGCCGCGGCATCCCTCAGCCTCCTGACCTCATGCGCGGCGCCTTCGACGGCCGGCGAACCTGCGGCCTCGACCCCGCCGCCGACGCCCACGACACCGGCCGAGCTGGCCGCCTCGATCGTCACGATCGACATGCCCGAGCTCGCGCCGTACCCCGAGCAGGATCCTCCGCTCAGCGACGCGGAGGCGGAGGCGAAGCGGGTCGAGACCGCCGACCAGATGTGGCAGGGCGTGCTCGCGACCTACCCCGATGCGGTGCGGCCGGCCGACCCGTTCGCGGGCTACCTCTCCGACGAGGAGCGCAAGGCGCCGTTGCGCGAATGCCTCGAGGCGGCCGGGGTCGCGATCGACGAAGGACACTCCCTGAACCCCGACGACCCGCCGTCGATCGGGTGGTCGACCAGCACCGAGGCGGAGGCCGTCGCCGCGTACGCCTGCGATGCCGCCCACCCCGTGAAGATCACGCATTCCCAGCCGAGTGACGCGGAGCTCGGCTGGATCTACGACTACATGGTCGCGTTCTACGGTCCCTGCCTCGAGGCGAACGGCGTCGACGTGCCCCCGCCGCCCGGTCGCGACGTGTGGGTCGAGACATGGCCCGGGTACGTCTGGTTCCCGTCGTACTTCGACGACCCGCGGTTCTTCGACATGACGTTCGAGCTCGAGACCGCGATCCGCACGGCGTGCCCCGACCCCGACACGTACCTGCAGGCGCATCCCGAGATCCGCTGACGCATCCGACAGGGCGCCCCGGTCGTCGAACCGGAGCGTCCCGAGTCGGTGGACGGCTTCAGGTGCCGGGCCGCCGAACCCCGTCGGTGCCGGCCGAGTCACGATTCACGAGCCGCTGGCGATCGGCGCCGACACGCCGCCGGCCCTCAGCCCGCCGCGCGGGCGCGCAGCCGCGGCGCGAGGTCCCGCTCGAACAGCTGCAGGAAGCGCCGCTGGTCGTGCCCGGGCGCGTGGAACACGAGGTGGTTGAAGCCCCAGTCCATGTACTGGCCGATCTGCTCGACGACCGTATCGGGGTCGGTTCCGACGATCCAGCGCTTGGCGATCGTCTCGATGGGCAGCGCGTCGGCGGCCCGCTCCATCTCGACGGGGTCGGTGATGTCGTGCTTCTGCTCCTTCGAGAGCGAGAGCGGCGACCAGAAGCGCGTGTTGTCGAGCGCGGCCTCCTCGGTCTCCTCATACGAGAGCTTGATCTCGATCATGCGGTCGTACTCGTCGAAGGTGCGGCCGTCGGTGCGGGCCGCGAGGCCCTCGCGGACCGCCGGCATGAGCTGGTCGGCGTAGAGCTCGGCGCCCTTGCCAGAGGTGCAGATGAAACCGTCGCCCGCGCGCCCGGCGTACTTGGCGACCTGGGGGCCGCCCGCCGCGATGTAGATCGGCACGCCGCCCTCTGGCCGGTCGTAGATCGACGCGTCGTGGGTCGAGTAGTACTCGCCCTCGAAGCTGACCTGGTCTTCATCGCTCCACAGCGCTCGCATGAGCCGCACCGACTCGCGCAGGCGCGCGTAGCGCTCGCGGAACTCGGGCCAGTTCTGCTCGCCCGCACCCTGGAAGCCCGTGGCGATCTCGTTGAGCGCCTCGCCCGAGCCGAAGCCGGCGATGACACGTCCGGGGTACAGCACGCCGAGCGACGCGAACGCCTGCGCGAGCACGGCCGGGTTGTAGCGGAAGGTCGGCGTCATGACGCTCGTGCCGATCTTGATGCTCGAGGTGCGCTCGCCGACCGCCGCCATCCAGGCGAGCGAGAACGGCGCGTGCCCGCCCGTGTGACGCCACGGCTGGAAGTGGTCGCTCGTGAAGACCGACTCCATGCCGTGCGATTCGGCGGCGACGGCGATCTCGACGAGCTCGCGCGGGTCGAACTGCTCGGCGCTGGCCTTGTATCCGAGGGTGAGGGTCATGCTGCTCCCTTTCTGGTGGAGTCGTCTGGGCGGTGAGGCCGGTGGTCGGGTTCGGCGCGGTCTTCGGCGCGGCCGCCCGTGCTGAGGGTGGTGCCGCCACGGTCGAATGCGCCACGGTCGAGCGCGCCCTCGGCGAGCGCGGCGACCGCCTCGGCCGTGTGCGGACCGATGCCGAGCTGCAGGGCGGCGTCGAGGGCGTCGATGGTGTCGACGTCGCGGCGCACGGGTGCGGCGAGCGCGGGCGGCACGTCGTGCGCGAGGTCGTGGAATCCGAGGGTGCGGTGCAGCGACGCCGAGTCGGCGCCGAACGCCGGCTCGAACCGCGTGTGCGCCGAGGCCGCCGCGAGCGTGGTGCCGGTCGCCTCGGCGTCGGGCATGAAGGCGAGCGGATGCCGCGACGCGGCGCCGAGCGTCGCGTCGAGCGATTCGGGGCTGAGCGAGGGCAGGTCGCCGAGCAGCACGGCGATGCCGCGATGGCTGCGCCCGGCCGCCGGATCCGAACCGTGCGCCGCGGGCGCGCCGGGGGCCGCGACGGCCTCGCCGCGCCCTGCTCCTGGGGCACCCGACGCGGCGCCGGACGTGCGGCGCGCCTCGGCGATGCCGTGCCGGATGGCGGCGGCGAGCGAACGGGGCTCGGGCTCCGCGACGACGGCGACGCCGTCGGGCACCTCGTCGACGTGGCCGCTGAGGTCGCCGACCACGATCACGCGCGCGACCCGCTCGGCTGCGAGCGCCGCGGCGATCGTGTCGAGGGCGAAGGCCCTCGCGAGTGCGGACCGGGTCGCCTCGTCGACCGACGGCGCGAGCCTGGACTTCGCCTCGACGAGCGGCTTCACGGGGATCACGACGTCGTAGGTCAGCATCTCGCCGCCTCGGAACGACCGATGCCGGGCAGGGCCCGCACGGCGACGGTCGAGGCATCCGCTCGCTCGGGGGCAGCGAGGCGCGCAACGCCGACGCCCGATGCGGTGAAGACCCGACTCATCGCACGAGCCTCGGCAGCACCTCGCGCCCGAAGACCTCGAGCCACTCGCGCTGGTTGCGTCCGACGTTGTGCAGGTAGATGCGATCGAACCCGAGGTCGATGCAGCGCTGGATGTGCGCGCGGTGCACGTCGGGGTCGCTCGAGACCGTGAGCCGGCCCGTGAAGTCTTCAGGCCGCACCGAGCGCGCGAGCTGCTCGAACTCGAAGGGCGAGCGGATGTCGCCGCGAGCGAAGCGCATGCCCGCGATGGGCCACTCGGTCAGGGCGTTCGCCATCGCCTCTTCGTCGCTCGGCGCCCACGAGAGGTGCAGCTGCAGCACGCGCGTCAGCCTGGACCGGTCGCGTCCGCCCTCGCGGGCGCCCTCGTCGAACTTCGCGAGCAGCACCCGCAGGCGCTCGTCGTCGGCGCCGGTCGTGATGATGCCGTCGACCTGGCGGCCGGCGCGCTTGGCAGTGACCGGACCCTGCGTGGCGACGTAGATCTCGGGGGCGACGGGCGGCATGGTCCAGAGCCGGGTGGTCTCGAGCCTGAAGTGCGGTCCGGCGTGGCGCACCTCGCGCCCTGCGATGGAGGCGGTGAAGAGCTTCTTGATCACGTCGACAGCCTCGAACATGCGGTTGATGCGCTCGTGCGCCTCGGGCCAGTAGGTGCCGACGACGTGCTCGTTGAGCGCCTCGCCCGAGCCGATGCCGAGCCAGTGCCGGCCGGGGTACATCGAGGCGAGGGTCGCGCTGGCCTGGGCGACCATGGCCGGGTGCCAGCGGAACGTCGGCGTCGTGACGCCCGGCCCGAGGTCGCCGGTCGTGCGCTCGCCGAGGGCCGCGAGCACGCTCCAGACGAACGAGGACTCGCCCTGCTGCGGCAGCCACGGCTGGAAGTGGTCGGACGCCATGACCCCCGTGAACCCGTGCCGCTCGGCGAGCGCGGCGAGCGCCACCGCCTCGGCGGGCGGGAACTGCTCGAGCATGGCGGCGTATCCGATGTGCACTGACACCCCTCCATCCTCCCGCTCCCGCGCGGGCATCGGGTCCGAATTCGCGAAGGTCGCCCGGTCACGGCGACCCGTGCCCATCATTCCGGATTCTGGATCCAAAATGCAAGAGAGTCGAAGGGATGCCTCGTGCCGGCGTCCGCCCGTCGGGTGAGCGCGCCGGCGCCGTCCGCTCGCTGATCGAGTGTCGCGCCGGCGCCGTACGCAGACCAGCGCCCCGCACAGGCCTCGATACGCTCGGCTACCCGACCGACCCGGTCAGCGCGGTGCGCGCACGCGCGGCGCCGGCCCCGCGGCATCCGCCGCCGCAGACTCGGCCTCGAGCAGCTCGAGCACCGCGTCGCGCACGCCGACGAGGTGGTCGCGCAGCACGCCGACCGCGCGTTCGACGTCGCGCGAGGCGACGGCCTCGATGAGCTGCTCGTGCGTGTGGCTGTGCTCGGCGTCGCCGACGAGCCGCCAGCCGAGCACGTGCCGGCCGACCTTGAGGCGCAGCTGCTCGATCATCTCCCACAGCACGGGCCGGTTCGCCGCGTCGTAGAGCTCGAAGTAGAACTCGGTGCGCGCGTCGACGAAGTCGGCGCCCTCCTGCTGCCGGTCGGCGGCCTTGCCGAGGTCGCGCAGGCGTGCGACCCGCGCGTCGTCGAGCCCCGCCATCGTGAGCCGGAGCGCCTCGACCTCGAGCAGCACGCGGATGTCGTAGACCTCCTTCGCCTGCGCGGGGGAGAGGGACTTGACGACCGCGCCGCGCCGATCGTGGAACTCCACGAGCCCGTCGGCCTCGAGCTGGATGAGCGCCGAGCGCACCGGGAGCCGCGAGACGCCGATGAGTTCGGCGAGCGTCTCCTGACGCAGCTTCTGCCCGGGCAGCAGGGCGCCGCTGAGGATCGCGTCCTTGAGGATGTCGTAGACCATCACGCCCACCGAGCGGTACCCCGTCGCGTGGCGGCCGGCGAGTTGCCGGAGGGCTGCGGCGCCGCCGTCACCGACGGCGGGGGCTGCGTTCTGCGCGCTCATGGCTCCCGAACGTAGCGGAAAACGCGCCTCGGCACCCGGTTCTGGATCCAGAATTCACGAACTGGGGTCGCCGGGCGACTCGCGCGGTCGCCCGCCCTACGAGTCGCGCCGCAGCGAGCCCTCGCTCTGCGACTCGTCGAATCCGTCGCGGTACCCGTTGTCGTACGCCTCGTCGGCGCCGACCCGGAAGAGGTCGAGGTCGGGCGCCCGCTGGATGCTGCGCGCGCCCGGCAGGTCGAGGGCGCCCACGTACCGGCCGAGGCCGCGCACGACGGCGACCGGCACCCCGGCGGACTTGCCCTTGACGAGCTCGGCGGCTGCGGCGATCTCGTCGGCCACGCACGGCATCGTGACCACGAGCGGCTTGCCCGAGGCATCCGCCCCGCCCCTGAGGTCGTCGAAGACGTGCACGCCGGCCGCGCCGATGGCGATGTCGGTCTGGCCCTCGCGCCACGGGCGGCCGAGCGTGTCGGAGAGGATCACCCCGATGCTGCGACCGGTGAGGGAGCGGATGCCGGTGGCCAGCGCCCGCGCGGACGCGTCGGGGTCGACCGGCAGCAGCAGCACGGTGCCGTCGGGCGCGTTCGACGCGTCGACGCCGGCCGCGGCGCCGATGATGCCCTGGCGGTTCTCGACGATGCGCGTGACCCCGCCCTCGTACTCGCGGGTCGCGACGACGCGCACGGTCTCGTCGGCGATCGCCTGCTCGCGATCGGCCGCGGCGACCACGCGCCCCTCGGCCTTGGACACGATCTTCGACGTCACCACGAGGATGTCGCCGTCCTGCAGCTCGGTCGCCCCCACGATGATGCCCGCGAGGTCGTCGCCCGTGCCGACCTCCGGCAGTCCCTCGATGCCTTCGACGCTGTATGCCACGGCTCCCCCGATCTCCTCCGACGATCTTCGCAGTTCCACGGGGGCCGGGGCCAGTCGGCGCGGGTACCGCTCGGCGGCGACCGTCGCAAGGGGTTGCCCCCGCGGCATCCGCTCGCCCTACCATCGAGCATGGACGCCCACCTCGACGTCGCACCCGACGACGGCCGCAACGAGACCGCCAACCAGCGCAGCGATCGCAACTGGAACGAGATCCTGCAGGAGTTGCGCGTCGCGCTGACCGGAACCCAGCTCATCGGCGGCTTCCTCATCGCGGTGGCGTTCCAGCCGCGGTTCGACCACCTCGACGACTACCAGCTGACGCTCTACCTGGTGCTCGTCGCGCTCGCCGGGCTGGCGACCGTCATCGGTCTCGCGCCCGTGACCCTGCACCGGGCGCTGTTCCGCCGGCAGGTCAAGGAGCGGCTCGTGACGACCGGCAACCGGCTGCTCGTGGCCCACCTCACCGTGGTCGGCCTGCTGCTCGTCGGCGTGACCTCGCTCGTGTTCGACGTGGCCGTCTCGCGTCAGGCCGGGTGGTGGGCGCTCGGCGTCGGGGCCGTCGTGGTCCTCGTCGCCTGGATCGTGCTGCCCCGGCTGCGCGCCTCCGCCGACCGCGACGAGGGGGCCGCCTCCTGAGCCCGGTCGGGAGTCGCGGGCGTTCCGGGCGTTCCGGGCGTTCCGTCGAGCACCCCCGAGCGGATGCCTCGTGCGCGTGCTCGCGGCATCCGTCGTCGTTCATCGGTGTCGGTCGCCGACCGTAGGCTTGAACCCATGCGCATCGCCACCTGGAACGTCAACTCGATCCGCACCCGCGTCGACCGCACGGTCGACTGGATGGTGCGCGAAGACGTCGACGTGCTGGCCATGCAGGAGATCAAGTGCAAGCCCGAGCAGTTCCCGCTCGAGGCGTTCGAGGCCGCGGGCTACGAGGTCGCGATCCACGGCCTCAACCAGTGGAACGGCGTGGCCATCGCGAGCCGCTCGCCCATCGAAGACGTCTCGATCGAGTTCCCCGGCATGCCCGGGTTCCTCAAGGGCCACGAGGGCCCAGACCTGCCGAAAGAGGCGCGGGCGCTCGGGGCCACCGTCGACGGCGTGCGGCTCTGGAGCCTCTACGTGCCCAACGGCCGCTCGCTCGACGACCCGCACTACGTCTACAAGCTCGACTGGCTCGCCGCGCTCACCGAGTACACGCGCGCCGAGACCTCGGCCCACCCCGGCCGGCCGTTCGCGCTCATGGGCGACTTCAACATCGTGCCGTTCGACCACGACAACAACGACCCAACGGTCATCGAGGGCGTCACCACGCATGTCTCGCCCGCCGAGCGCGAGGCGTTCTTCGGCTTCGAGGCCGCCGGCGTCACCGACGTCGTGCGCCCGCTCGTGCCAGAGGGCTTCACCTACTGGGACTACAAGCAGCTGCGCTTCCCGCGCAACGAGGGCCTGCGCATCGACTTCATCCTCGGGTCGGCGGCCTTCGCCGACGCCGTGACCGGTGCCTCGATCCACCGCAACGAGCGCAAGGGCACGGCCCCGAGCGACCACGTGCCCGTGCTCGTCGACCTCGATCTCGGGGGCGACGACGACGATCGCCCCATGATCTTCTAGCGGGTCGCCATGAACCGCCGCAGAGCCGGCACCACCACGGCGGCGATCGCCGTCGCCGCCGCGCTCGCGCTCACGGCGTGCGTGCCCGAGCCCGCCCCAGAGCCCCCGGCAACGGTCCGGGTCGAGGTGCGCGCGCCCGAGGCACCGCTCACCGTCATCGACGAGGCGGATCCCTCGGCCGCGTCCATCGCCGCGAGCTCGGCGCTCTTCGCCTCGTCGCCCGTCGTCGTCATCAGTCCCGCCATCGTCGATCTCATCACCGAGGGTTCGGAGATCGCGGTCGAGCTCGGCGTGCCGCAACTGGTCGCGCCGAGCGGCGATGCCGACCAGACCGCGCCGGAGGCGAGCGGGTCGGCGACGGCTTCGGCTTCGGCTTCGGCTTCGTCGTCAACGACCGCAACCGTGACCGCAGCTGCGGGCGCGAGCGCGAGCGCCGCGGCATCCGACCCGTTCGGCGCCGAACTCGACCGGCTGGGCGTCACGCATGTCGTCTGGATCGAGGTCGACGGCGACGAAGAGGTGGAGTTCGGCGACCGCGAGGTCGTCCGGGTCGAGGGCCCCGACGCGGCATCCGACGCCGCGACCGCGCTCGAGGAAGCCGACCTCGACCTCGCGCACGACCCGTCGCCGGCCATCGTGCTCGTCACCGACGACGCCGGCGACCTCGATGCCGCACCGACGGCGACCGCCAGGGCGTCGGGCGCGACGATCCAGCTGCTGCCCGCGGCCGATCCGAACCCGCAGCGCTCCGCCGAGGCGGTCGAGGCGCTCCATGCGGCCGACGGAGCGCCGGCGATCGCGATCGGCGCCGGGCTCGCGGCATCCGCGGCCCTCGACTGGCAGGTGCGCACGGCCCGCACCGGTGTGCAGCTGCCCGGCGGCGGCCAGGTGCTCTTTCCCGAGCACCTGCTCGTGGCCGAGTACGGCAAGCCCGATTCGCCGTCGCTCGGCATCCTGGGCGAACAGCCGATGGCGAAGAGCATCGACCGCGCGGCGAAGCTCGCGGCCACGTACGACGACCTCACCGACCGCACGGTCATGCCCACGCTCGAGATCATCACGACGCTCGCCTCCGGCACGCCCACGCCCGACGGCGACTACTCGAGCGAGCCCGACGCCGCCGACCTGCTGCCCTGGATCGAGGCCGCGGGCGAGGCCGGGCAGTACGTCGTGCTCGACCTGCAGCCCGGGCGCGACACCTTCGCGGCGCAGCTCGACGAGTACCGCTCGCTGCTCGCGTACCCGTGGGTCGGACTCGCACTCGACCCCGAATGGCGGCTCGATGCGAACCAGCACCACCTCGTCGACATCGGACAGGTCGACGCGAGCGAGGTCGACGAGGTCATCGACGAGCTCGCCGCGATCTGCGACGAACACGACCTGCCGCCCAAGCTGCTCGTGCTGCACCAGTTCCGCGGCGACATGATCCTGCACCGCGACCGCATCCGACTCGACCGGCCAGAGGTCTCGGTGCTCTTCCACATCGACGGCAACGGCACGCAGCCGGCGAAGCAGGCGACCTGGCGCGCCCTCTACGATCCGACGCTCGACGCCGCCTGGGGCTGGAAGAACTTCATCGACGAAGACGCTCCGATGCTCACGCCCAAGCAGACCATGACCGAGATCGACCCCGTGCCCGACCTCGTGTCGTACCAGTGATGCCGGTGGGCGCGACGCGGTGCCGGTGACGATCAGCGCCCGGTGAACCGCTCCATCGACCGGTAGACGCCGAAGCCGTCGCCGATGAGGCGGTCGAACACGCGCGTCGGCAGGATGCCGCGAAGCGCCCGCGAGAGCCCGACGCTCCACGGCAGCTCGAGCAGCGGCTTTCCGGCCAGCATGGCGCGCCAGACCCGGTCGACGACGAACTCGGGCTCGAGGATCGGTGCGAGCAGCGGCCCGCGCGCCCCGGCGAACATGCCCGTCGAGATGTAGCTCGGCGTGACGGTCGTGACCTTCACGTTGCCGTGGTCGGCCTGCCCGAGCTCGAGGCGCAGCGAGTCGCTCCAGCCGATGAGCGCCGCCTTCGACGCCGCGTACGTCGCCATGCGCGGGTTCGCGAGCGTGCCCGCCGCCGAGGCGATGTTCACGATGCGCGCCGGCCGGTAGGCGTTCGAGATCATGCCCGGCAGGAACTCGCGCGCCACGTACATGGGCGCGAGCGCGTTGACCTGCATCGTCGGGCGGGTGTCTTCGCCGTTGTCGGTCTGCCAGAAGTAGCGGTTGCCGCGCACGATGCCGGCGTTGTTGATCAGCACGTCGGGGTTGCCGACCTCGCGGCGCACCTTCTGCGCGTGCTTGGCGATCGAGCCCAGGTCGGCGAGGTCGACGACGTAGGAGTGGATGCGCGTGCGCCCCTTCGCGACAGCGCCGAGCTCGTCGGCGGTGCGCGCGAGGGCGGTCGCTTCGCGGTCCCACAGGGTGACGGATGCCGCGTGCTCGGCCACCGCGCGTTGCGCGTACATGCGGCCCATGCCGCCCGCGGCACCCGTGATCAGCAGGTTCGCGCCGCGCACCGTTCTCGTCATCCGTCCATTCTCCCGCACGGCGCCCATCTGCCCGGCCCACGCGGATACGTGTCAACCTGTTGACATTCCAGGTGTCAACAGGTTGACTCATCGCATGAGCCCGGAACCGAAAGTCCTCCCCGAACCCGGCGGCCCGCTCGGCGACCACCTCACGGTCACCCTGCACCTGATCGTCGACCGCATGGACCGCTTCGCGGACGTGCTGCTGCGCGAACGCTTCGGCATCAGCTTCAACCAGTTCCAGTTCATCGCGGTCATCGCGAACCTGCCGACGCCGCCCGACATCACGACCCTCGCCGACTGCCTCGGCGTCAGCAAGGCGGCCGTGAGCAAGCGCGTGCCCGCATTCGTCGATTCCGGACTCGTGCAGACCAGCACCGACCCGGCGAACGCACGACGCGTGCTGCTCTCGATCACCCCGCAGGCCGGCCGACTGCTGGCCGAGGCGCTGCCCGTGCTCGGCGCCTCCTTCACCGACGAGTTCGACGATCTCGACACCGTCGACCTCGCGGCCCTGCACGAAGACCTCAAGACCGTCATCCGACACCTCGACTCCAAGGAGCACTGAGCCATGGCGAACACGCTCGTGATCATCGGCCACCCCAACGCCGGCAGCTTCAACCACGCACTGGCCGAGAAGTACGCGACCGGCCTGCGCGCGGCATCCGTCGACGAAGGCGACCGCGCCGACCGCGGCGAGCGCGCCGAGGTGCGGGTCATCGACCTCGCCGAGCGCCCGTTCGACCTGCTGCCCGCCGATCGCGCCGACCTGCGCGCGCCCGACGGCGACACCTCGCACCTCGAGCCGCGCATCCGCGCCTTCATCGACGACGTGGCGTGGGCCGACCACCTCGTGTTCTTCTTCCCGCAGTGGTGGGCACCTACCCCGCCGTGCTGAAGGCCTTCCTCGACCGGGCGATCCTCTCGGGCACGGCGTTCAAGTACGGACGCGGGCAGATCTCGACCCGGCTGCTCGGGGGCAGGACCGCCCGCATCGTCATGACCATGGATGCGCCGATCGCCTGGAACCGCTTCGTCTACCGCAGCGCGGCCGAGACCTCGCTGAAGCGCGCGACCCTCGGCTACTGCGGCGTGCGCACCATCGGCATCACGCGCCTGACGCCCGTGCGGTTCTCCACGCCCGAGAAGCGCACGGCGTGGCTCGAGCAGGTGCGGCGGCTCGGAGCGACGGATGCCTCGCGCACACGCCGACCCGTCGCTGCGGCCTCCGCCGCCTGAGCGGGCATCCGTTCCCGGGGTCGTTCTGCGACACGAACGCGCGCATCTCCTGAAGCGGATGTCGCGAAGCGACCCCCGGAGCGGGAATCACGCCGAGCGGCCTCCGCGCGAGGCATGAGCGTCGAAGACTCTGCCGTACGGGTGGCTCGCTCCGGCGCCCCGATCGAAGGATGTTCGAGCATTCCGGTGATTCGGCGCGGAACGCGCGTGTTACGCCGCGGGTCGCGCGCACCTGACAGCGCTCCCGGTCGCGCGTAGCGTCGAGGGAACCCCCACAGCCCCTGTCCGTCGAGGAGACGCCATGACCGCGGCATCCGTCACCGCTCGCGACGCGAACCCTCGCGACTCCGGCGCCGGCCGCGCATCGGCAGCGACCACGACGGCGACTGCCACGTCGGCCGCGGCAGCACCGGTGTCGCTGCGTGGCATCGGGCGCGCGTTCGCCTCGCAGACGGGCGATCGGCAGGTGCTGCGCGACCTCGACCTCGAGATCGCGGCGGGCGAGATCGTCGCGATCCTCGGCCCGAGCGGATGCGGCAAGTCGACGCTCCTGCGCATCGCGGGCGGCCTCGACCGGCCCACGCAGGGCACGGCGCTCATCGACGGCGAGCCCGTGCAGCCGTTCGACCCTCGCTCGGCCGTCGGCTTCCAGGAGCCGCGACTGCTGCCGTGGCGCACGATCGCGAACAACGTCGCGCTCGGCCTGCCCCGCGGCACCGCAAGCGCCGCCGCACGCGAGCAGGTCGCGCGCCTGCTCGACCTCGTCGGACTCGCCGACTTCGCCGACCACCGCCCGCGCGAGGTCTCGGGCGGCATGGCGCAGCGCACCTCGCTGGCCCGTGCGCTCGCCCGAAACCCCGCGGTGCTATTGCTCGACGAGCCGTTCGGCGCGCTCGACGCGCTCACCCGCCTGAAGATGCAGGACCTGCTGCTCGACGTGCACGCCGCCGAACCGGCGACCGTGCTGCTCGTCACGCACGACGTCGACGAGGCGTTGCAGCTGGCCGATCGCGTGATCCTGCTCGGGCACGAGGGCGAGACGCCGGGCGCCGTCGTCACGCAGACGATCGTCGTGCCGGGCCACCGACCGCGCGACCGCGGCTCGGCCGAACTCGCCGAGCTGCGCGGCCGCCTGCTCGACGGGCTCGGCATCGACCGCCACGGCTCGGCGCGCGGCATCGAGACCACGACCACCATCCCGCACTACCCGTACTGACGCGCCGCCGCCGCGTCGCACGCCACCACCGCAACACCAGAACCGCCACCGCACCGACGCACCCCACCTCGACGCCACAGCACCCCCGTCGCACCCCCACAGAGGAGAACCCCATGTCACGCACCGCCCCGTTCCTGCGATCCGCGCTCGTCGCGGGCGCCGCCGCCACCGCCCTGCTGCTCTCGGGCTGCGTCGCGGGCGAGGGCCAGGCCGCAGAGCCCGACACCGCGGCATCCGGCGAGGCCGCCTCGCTCGAGGGCCAGACGCTCAACATCGACTTCGCGACCTACAACCCGCTGAGCCTCGTGATCAAGGACCAGGGCTGGCTCGAAGACGCCGGCCTCGAGGTGAACTGGGTGCAGTCGGCCGGCTCGAACAAGGCCAACGAGGCCCTGCGCGCTGGTGCCATCGACGTGGGCTCCACGGCCGGATCGGCCGCCCTGCTCGCCCGCTCGAACGGCTCGCCCATCCAGGTCATCGACATCTTCTCGCAGCCCGAGTGGGCGGCGCTCGTCACGGTCGACGGCACCGGCATCGACTCGGTCGAAGGTCTGAAGGGCAAGCAGGTCGCCGCGACCAAGGGCACCGACCCGTACTTCTTCCTGCTGCAGTCGCTCGAGGCCGAGGGCCTCTCGGCCGACGACGTCACCGTGCAGAACCTGCAGCACGCCGACGGCTGGGCCGCCCTGCAGAACGGCTCGGTCGACGCGTGGGCGGGGCTCGACCCGATCATGGCCGGCGCCGAGGAAGACGGCGCGACGCTGTTCTACCGCAACGTCGACTTCAACAGCTACGGCTTCCTGAACGCCACCGAAGACTTCATCGAGAACAAGCCCGAGGTCGCGCAGGCCGTCGTCGACGCCTACGAGCACGCCCGTGCCTGGGCCGAGGAGAACCCCGAGGAGACGGCGGCGATCCTCGCCGAGGTCGCCGGGCTCGACGAGGCCGTCGCCACCAAGGTCATCGACGAGCGCACGAACCTCGACGTCGACAACGTTCCCGGCGACGCGCAGGTCGCGGTGCTCGAGAAGATCGGCCCGATCTTCGTGGAGCTCGGCGACGTCGCCTCGCAGCAGCAGGTCGACGATGCACTCGACACCCTGATCAACGACGAGTTCGCGACCGCCGCGGACCCGTCGCGCTTCGAGTAGGAACCCCCTGAGATGACGGATGCCTCGCAGTCCCCGTTGACCGCCACCGGGCCGCTGATCCACGAGAACGACGCGATCCGAGTCGCCGTGAACGGCAGCACGACGACGGTCGCGGCCGGACGCGGGGCATCCGTCACTCCCCCTTCCCCCGCTGCACCAGAGGCGCGCCGACGCCTCGTCGACCGCCGCTGGTTCGTCGTCGTCGGCGGCGCGCTCATCCCGATCGCACTGCTCCTCACGTGGCAGCTCGTGTCCACGAGCGGGCTCGTGCCCGTGTCGATGCTGCCGAGCCCCGAGATGGTGTGGCTCGCGGCCGTCGACCTCGCCCAGCGCGGCCTGCTCGGCCTCTACGTCGCGATCTCGACGCAACGCGTCTTCATCGGCTTCGCGATCGGCTCCGTGTTCGGTCTCGCGGTCGGCGCCGTGGTCGGCCTGTCGCGACTCGGCGACGTGCTGTTCTCGCCGACGCTCGGCGCGATCCGCGCCGTGCCCTCGCTCGCATGGGTACCGCTGCTGATCCTGTGGTTCGGCATCGGCGAGGACTCGAAGATCATCCTCATCGCGATCGGCGCGTTCTTCCCGGTCTACACGATCGTGGCCGCAGCGCTGCGGCACGTCGACCGGCAACTGCTCGAGGCCGGTCGGGCGTTCGGGCTGCGCGGCATCCGGTTGTTCACCGCGGTGCAGCTGCCCGCCGTCGTGCCCTCGGTCATCTCGGCGCTGCGCCTCGCACTCGCCCAGGCCTGGCTCTTCCTCGTCGCCGCCGAGCTCATCGCGAGCTCGATGGGCCTCGGATTCCTCCTCCTCGACTCCGGGCAGAACGGCCGCATCGACCGCATCTTCCTCGCGATCATCCTGCTCGCGATCCTGGGCAAGCTCACCGATGCGCTCGTCGGCCTCTTCGAGCGCTGGGCGGTGCGCAAGTGGGCGTGATCGAACCTTCCGGGGCCTCCGGGGGTCACTCTGCGACATCCGCACGCGATGCGGGCCGAGCGGATGTCGCGAATCGACCCCGGGAACGGGGCGACGAAGCCGGCGACGCGAACCCGACCATCTCGGGCCTGCTGCATGAGCACCGCCGCTTCCCTGCCCCTTCGGCGTTCGCCGTGCGGGCCAACATCACGCCGGCGCGCGCCGATGTGCTTCGTGAAGAAGCCGACGCCGACCCCGTCGCGTTCTGGGCGCGGCAGGCCGAGCGCCTCGACTGGGACGAGCCGTGGCACACGGCGCACACGTGGCATCCGGCCGTGCCCACCGCAGAGAGCGGCACGACCGGCGCGACGGCCGAACTGAGCATCCCGCACGCCGAGTGGTTCGCGGGCGGCCGCCTGAACGCGAGCGTGAACGCCGTCGATCGCCATGTCGACGCCGGGCGCGGCGACAAGGTCGCCTTCCACTTCGAGGGCGAACGCGGCGACCGCCGCTCGCTCACCTACGCCGAGCTGCAGCGCGAGGTCGCGCGGGCCGCCCATGCGCTCACCGAACTCGGCATCGTCGCGGGCGACCGCGTCGTCGTCTACCTGCCGGTGCTGCTCGAGACCGTCATCGCGACGCTCGCGGTCACGCGCATCGGCGCCGTGCACTCGCTCGTCTTCGGCGGGTTCTCGGCCGAGGCGCTGCGCTTCCGCGTCGAGGACACGGGGGCGAAGCTCGTCATCACGACCGACGGGCAGTTCCGCCGCGGCACGGCCGTGCCGGTCAAGGCCGCCGTCGACGAGGCCGTCGCGGGCGTGGCATCCGTCGAGCATGTGCTCGTGATCCGGCGCACGGGCGACGAGACGCCCGACCTGCCGTGGACCGCCCGACGAGACGTCTGGTGGCACGAGCTCGTGACTGGCCAGCCCGACGTGCACGAGGCCGAGAGCTTCGATGCGGAGCATCCGCTCTTCATCATCTACACGAGCGGCACCACCGGAAAGCCCAAGGGGCTCGTGCACACGACCGGCGGATACCTCACGCATGTCGCCTACAGCTACTGGGCCGTGTTCGACGCGAAGCCCGACGACGTGTACTGGTGCACGGCCGACCTCGCGTGGGTCACCGCGCACAGCTACGTGCACTACGGGCCGCTGCTCACCGGAACCACGAGCGTCATCTACGAGGGCACGCCGAACACCCCGCACGCCGGGCGGCACTTCGAGATCATCGAGCGCTACGGCGTGACGACGTACTACACGGCGCCCACGCTCATCCGCTCGCTCATGACCTGGTTCCCCGAGGGCGTGCCCGGCCCGGCCGACGGCGGCTACGACCTCTCGTCGATCCGCCTGCTCGGCTCGGTCGGCGAGGCCATCAACCCCGAAGCCTGGGTCTGGTTCCGCGAGCAGGTCGGCGCCGGCAGCGCGCCCATCGTCGACACCTGGTGGCAGTCCGAGACCGGCGCGGCCGTCATGGCACCGCTGCCCGGCGTCTCCACGTTGAAGCCCGGCTCGTCGCTGCGCGCACTGCCCGGCCTCACGACGCGCGTCGTCGACGAGCAGGGAGCGGATGTCCCACCCTGCCATGGGGGTTACCTCGTCGTCGACGGCACCTGGCCGGGCATGGCGCGCACCGTCTGGGGCGACCCCGAGCGGTATCGCGACTCGTACTGGGCCCGGTTCGCCGACCGCGGCTACTTCTTCTCGGGCGACGGCGCGAAGGTCGACGCCGACGGCGACATCTGGCTGCTCGGCCGCGTCGACGACGTCATCAACGTCTCGGGGCACCGCCTCTCGACCATCGAGATCGAGTCGGCGCTCGTCGCGCACCCGTCGGTCGGCGAAGCCGGGGTCGTCGGCGTCTCGGATGCCACGACCGGCGAGGCGATCGTGGCCTTCGTCGTGGCATCCGACGCCCTGACCGGTGTCGCGGCCTCGTCGTCGTCCGCCGCGGAGCGGGCGGTCACGCTGCGTTCGCATGTCACGACGGCCATCGGCCCGATCGCCAAGCCGCGAGAGGTCGTCTTCGTCGCCGACCTGCCCAAGACCCGCTCGGGCAAGATCATGCGACGTCTGCTCGTGGACCTCGCCGAGGGCCGCTCGCTCGGCGACACGACCTCGCTGCAGGACGACCGCGTGCCCGGCGCGATCGCCGCGGTGCTCGCTTCGCCGGTCGAGTAGCGCCGGTCGAGTGGCGCCGGTGCGCTTCCTCGACCAGCCGGGATGACTCCGCGCGACGGAACGTGACGCGCGGTGAGCGGTGCCCATTGACGCGGCGTGGCCAGACCTGCCACGCTGCATCCGGCGGTCGTCCACCGCACTCGAAACCGAAGGAAACCCGAATGACCAACCTGCCTCCCGCCCCCGTTCCCGCTGCAGCCGCACCGGTCGCGCCGTCCGAGAAGTGGAACGTGCTGTCGATCGTCGGCTTCGTGCTGTCGCTCATCGGCTTCAACGTCGTCGCGATCATCCTCGGCTTCATCGGCCTCAACCAGGTCAAGAAGACCGGCGAGCGCGGCCGCGGCCTGGCCCTCGCCGCCGTCATCATCGGCTTCGCCTCGATCGTGATCGGCATCATCATCACGATCGTCGCGTTCTCGATCATCGCCGCGTCGGGCTCGCTGAGCACCACCTCGTACTGAGGCGCGTCGCCCTCGAGCGCGTCGCGTTTGAAGCGCAGGTCCGTGCAGACCCGCTGACGCGCTGACACGCTGACACCGCGAATCCCCCGCCCCGGAGCATCCGGGCGGGGGATTCGTCGTCTTCGCCGGTCGAGTGGGCGCTCCGGCGCCGTATCGAGACCCGCCTCGGCCGTGGCGCTCGTCTCGATACGCTGCGCTACTCGACCGGCGGCGTGTGCGCCGCGACCGCCTCGCCGCTGCCGGCGACCGACCGACCCGAGGGCAGCAGCAGCGCCACGAGCGCCGTCGCCAGCACCACCACGCCCCCGACGACGACCGCGGGCTGCGCACCGACCGTGTAGAGGTCGGGCATCAGCTGCCCACCCGCACCGGTGAACACCGCCGTCGAGACCGCGATGCCGAGCGCGATGCCGACCTCGCGCACCATCGAGTTGGTGCCGCTGGCCTTGGCGTGATCGGCGGGCGCCATCGTGGCCAGCACCGCCGTCGCCGACGGCGCGAACACGAGTCCCATGCCGACGCCGGCGACGATGAACGGGGCGATGTACGACGCGTACGCGACGTCGGCCTCGAGCAGGGGCGTGAGCCAGAGCAGGGCGCCGCCCAGCAGCACGAGTCCCGTGACGATGAGGGTGCGCGTGCCCACCCGAGGGGCGAAGAGGCCCGCGAGCGGCGCGACGACCATGGGCGCGAGCGTCCACGGCGAGGTCTGCAGCGCCGCCTCGAACGGGCTCGCGCCCTGCACGACCTGCAGGAACTGGATCAGGATGAACACCGATCCGAACGTGCCGAAGCTGAAGCCGAGCCCGACGACGTTGGCGATCGAGAAGCTGCGATCGCGGAAGAGCCGAAGCGGCAGCAACGGCGCCGAGGCCCTGGACTCCCAGAACACGAAGGCGAGCAGCAGGATGCCGCCGCCGATGAGTCCGGCGAGCACCTCGGCGCTGTCCCAGCCGGCCTCGTTGCCGCGCACGATGCCGTAGACGAGCGCGAGCAGGCCGAGGCCCGAGAGCAGCAGCCCGACGACGTCGGCGCGCAGCTTCGCGCCGAAGCTGTTCGGCAGCGCGAGCAGCGCGAGCACGGCCGAGATCACCCCGATCGGCACGTTGATCCAGAAGATCGCCTGCCAGGACCAGCCTTCGATGACCGCACCGCCCACGAGCGGTCCGACGGCCACGCCGAGTCCCGCGACGCCACCCCAGATGCCGATGGCGAGCGGACGTCGCGCGAGCGACACCGACCCGGCCAGCAGCGTGAGCGAGAGCGGCATGATCGCCGCGGCGCCGAAGCCCTGCAACGCGCGGGCGGCGATGAGCTGGCCCGGGTCGGAGGCGAGCGCCGCGAACGCCGAGCTCAGCGTGAACACGACGATGCCGGTGACGAACACCGTGCGTCGGCCGAAGCGGTCGCCGAGCGCGACGGCCATGAGGATCGTGCTCGCGAACGCGAGCGTGTACGCGTTCATGAACCACTGCAGTTCTTCGACGGATGCCCCGAACTCGGCGTGCAGCACCGGGAGCGCGTTCGTCATGACGAGGTTGTCGAGCGTCGCCATGAACATCGGCAGCGCGGAGGCGAGCAGCACGAGCCAGAGGGCGCGCGGCGCACTGCCCCCGTTGCGCGGAGCAGCAGCGCCCGAGGCGGGCGCCCGGCCCGCGACATCCGTCACCGGGGCGTCTTCCGGCGTCGATCCGGTGCGTTCGTCGACCGTGGTGGACATGTGGACTCCTGATGTTGTTATCGAATGATTACTTAGGTCTGAAGCGACTGTAGTAATCGACTGATAACATGTCAAGCATGACCGCCGAAGTCACTGCAGAAGCGCCCGCCGCCGCACCGCCGACACCCGCGCCGGCCCCCGCTACCCGCATGAGCGCCGTCGACCGGCGCGAGCAGATCCTCGTCGCGGCGACCGCGGTCTTCGGCGCCCGCACCTACGTCGGCACCACGACCGACGAGGTCGCCAAGGCTGCCGGCGTCAGCCAGCCCTACGTCGTGCGCCTGTTCGGCACGAAGGAGCAGCTCTACATCGAGGTCATCCAGCGGGCCTACGCGCGCCTCCTCGAGGCGTTCCAGCAGGCAGTGGCCGGTCCGGCCGACGACCGCGCCCGCCGACTCGGCGACGCCTACACCGGCATGCTCTCCGAACGCGGCATGCTGCCCGTGATCGCCGGCTCCACCGCCATGGGCGGCGCGGCCGAGATCGGCCGGGTCGCGCGCGAGGGCTTCAGCATGCTCTGGCGCTTCATCCGCGACGACGCCGGCTTCTCGGCCGACGACACCCGCACGTTCTTCGCGAACGGCATGCTCATCAACGCCATCGTCGGCCTGCGCCTCACGGGCGAGTACGGCGACGAGGTCTCGGCGACCGAGGTGTTCGACGAATGCTTCCCCGACGCCGTCGAGAAGGTGCGCGCCTTCCTCCCGCGCGCCGACGAGCCCTGGTGACGGTTCGCGGCTGAGCCGCGCCGCCCTCGACACCGACCGCGCCCGACCCTCGCGCCCGGCACGACCGCGATGACACGATGGGGACATGCCCATCGAATACGCGCCCATGTCCGAGGAGGACGTCGAGCTCTGGCTCCCCGAGTCCATGGCCTACTACGAGGCGGCGCGCATGCAGGCCGGCGACTCCGAAGCCGAGGCCATCGACGGCAAGCGGGCCTCGCTCGCGCGCTTCTTCCCCGACGGGCGCCACCTCATCGACGGGCAGCACCTCTTCACGATCCTCGCCGACGGCGAGGACGTCGGCTGGCTCTGGCTCGGCCCGTGGAAGGAGGGCGGCGACCAGTGGTGGGTGTGGGACATCCACGTGCGCGCGCCGCACCGCCGCCACGGCTACGCGCGGTCGGCGATGGAGTACGCGGCCGCCTTCGCCAAGGAGCACGGCGCCCCGGTGCTGGGACTGAACGTCTTCGCCTACAACGTGCCCGCGATCGAGCTCTACGAGAGCCTCGGGTTCGAGGCCGCGTCGCTGCACATGACGAAGAACCTCTAGCCGCCGCGCGCCCACGCCCTCGCTCGCACCCCTCAGCGACCCCGCTCACCGAGTGTTTCCGTTCGCGCCCGGTGTCGCCGATCGCGCGGAAACACCGTGCGCGAACGGAAACTCCGGGCACGGGGAGACCCCGCGCACGCATCGTTCGCCGCATGGCGATTCCTTTCGCGCTCATCCGATTCGACGCAGGAATCACGCGCGCGTTCTCAATCAATCGCAGGCGGATGCCTCGTAGCCTTGATCTGTACGGCGATTCCCGCCGCGCGATCGTGCCAGGCGGCACGCATCCCGTGCCGATCGGCACGCATCCCGAGGAACGGAGGTTCAATATGTCGAGCACCACTGCTGACGCCATCATCGGCGAACCCGAGGTCCTCGAAGACGAGCCCTTCGAGCCCACCGCCGCCGACCTCGCCCTCGCCGAGGGCGTCGAGACGGATGCCGCGTGGCTGGCGCTGAAGGCCGCCGCGACCGAGCTGCAGGGCGTGCAGGTCAAGGACGGCTCCGTGCCCGAGGCATCCGACCACGCCCGTGCCGGCGACCTCGTCGACACGATCGTCGCGTCGATCGAGCAGCTCGCGCCGCGATTCCCGCACGAGCGCGCGTACCTCGCGGCATCTGTCGTCGACTTCCGCCGTTGGCAGGCGGAGGGTTTCGGCGTGCCCGACTTCCTCGACTCGCTCGTGGCGTTCCAGCCGCAGCGGCACCGCATCGACGGCATCCGCCACCTCGTGGTCTTCCCGATGGTCACGCAGAACGGCTCGCCCGACCGGCACGTCGAGGCGCTCGTGGTCGAGACGATCTGGCCCGAGTTCATCGCCGCCCTCGAGGCCGGCGACTACTCGAACAAGCTCTTCGTGAGCCTGCGGCTGGTCGACTTCACGCCCGGATACGACACGAACTCGGCCGTGCTGTTCCCCGAGACGGTCGCGATGCGCGAGATCCCGCCGTTCACGTGGGGCGCGATCTTCCAGGACCGCGAGGCGGCCCGCTACCGCAGGGTCGTGCGCGCGGCATCCGAGATCACGAAGCTCGAGCTGCCCGCCGACGCCGCGTCGCTGCTCGAAGATCAAGAGCTCGCCGAGCGCACGTTCGTGATGTGGGACATCATCCACGACCGCACGCACATGCGGGGCGACCTGCCGTTCGACCCGTTCATGATCAAGCAGCGCATGCCGTTCTTCCTCTATTCGCTCGAGGAGCTGCGCTGCGACCTGACCGCGTTCCGCGAGTCGGTCAAGATCGAGCGCACGCTCACGGCCCGGGCGACGGATGCCTCGGCCGAGCCGCTCTCGGACGTCGAGGCGCAGACCCTCGAGCACGCGAAGCTCGTGCAGTACGCGGTGATCTTCGACCGCATCTTCCGCTTCGCGATCACGGGCTCGCGCGTGCGCAACTACGACGGGCTCGGCGGCCAGCTGCTGTTCGCGTGGCTGCACCGCAAGCACGTGCTCGAGTGGACGGATGTCTCGCTGAGCTTCGACTGGGACGCCGTGCCCGATGCCGTGGTGGAGCTGGGCGACGCCATCGACGAGCTCTACTGGAAGTCGATCGACCGCCCGAAGACCGTGCACTGGCTCGCCGCGTACGACCTCGTCACGAGCGTCGTCACGCCGAACCCGGCGTCGATGTGGGCCGAGGGGCTGCCCCGCGAGGTGCTCGCCGGCCCGCCCAAGGGCTACACCGACCTGGTGATGGACGACGAGTTCCCGCTGTCGATGTTCTACGAGGCGCTCGACAAGAAGATGAAGCCGGTCATCGAGTCGACGGTCGGCATCACGGCCCACTCGGCGATCGAGTAGCGAAGCGTATCGAGACCCGATGCCCCCGACACGGATGGTCTCGATACGGCGCTGACGCGCCTACTCGACCGGCAGAGGAGAATGACCGCATGACCGCACTCGAAGGCCGCACCGTGCTCATCGCGGGCGCGACGAGCGCCTCGGGCCGCGCCGTCGCCCGGGCGCTCGTCGACGCCGGCGCGACCGTGATCGCCGTCGGCAGCGACCAGGGCCGCATCGACGCGCTCGTCGACGCGATGCCAGGCGTCATCGGCGAGCGCGCCGACCTCACCGACGACGACGACGTGCTCGAACTCGCGATGCGCCTGCACGCGCGCGTCGGCGACGTGGACGGCGTGATCCACCTCGTCGGCGGCTGGCGCGGCGGCGGCGGCATCCCGGGCCAGACCGACGAGGACTACCGCGTGCTCGAGCGCTCGTTCACCGCGCTGCGGCACGTGAGCCGCGCGTTCTGGGACGACCTCCTCGCGTCGTCGGCCGGTCGCATCGCCATCGTCTCGTCGACGACGGTCGAGCGACCCACCGCCGGCGGTGCGAACTACACCGCCGTCAAGGCCGCGTCCGAGTCGTGGATGCGCTCGCTCGCGCAGGGCTTCTCGAAGACCGGGGCCCCGGCTGCGGCCGTCACGTTCCGCGTGCAGTCGCTCGCGGGCCTCGAGGGCCGGCTCGCGGCATCCGTCGTCGACCTCTGGCGAGCGGATGCCTCGACCGACGCCGACCGCAACGGCAGCGTCGTCGAGCTCACGGCCTGACCCGATCGGCGGACTCCGGGTGGTGAGGTCCGTCAGCCGGCGACGAGCGGCGAGGTCGTGAGCGTCGAGGTGCTGCCATCGCAGACGGTGATCGGGTACGGCGCATCGATGCCGGGCCCGGCGCCGTCGGAGGTGATGCGTGCTCGCAGGCCCGCGGCCTCGACAGCCGTGCAGTCGTAGGCGCCCGCCTGCGAACCGCGCACGTGGGAGGTCGCGACGCCGCCCTCTGCTGCGAGCACCACCGGGGTGGAGGTGCTGGAATCGGCCTGGGCGGGCGCGCCGACCTCGGCGCCGCCTGCGTCGATCGCGATGAGCCCCGGCCACCCGTCGAAGGCGCACGGGCGGTCGGAGACGTTCGTGAAGACGAGCTGGAATCCGAAGGAGCCCGCCCCCGATTCGTCGGGCAGCGGCTCGACGACGAGGCGGAGCTGCTCGTCGACGCAATGGGTCGCAACCGCCTGATCTTCGGCGAACGGCTCCTGGTCGCGCGCGGCGACTCCGGCGTCGTCGTCGCCTCCGCCTTCGGCCGGCGCGGTCGTCGCGGGTGCGATCGTCGGCACCGGGGTCGCGGTCGGGGGTGAGGTCGCCGTCGCCGTCGACTCGGCGGCGGTGAGGCTCGACGAGCCGGCGCAGCCGCTCAGCGCCACTGCACCGGCCAGCAGCACACCGACGACGATCATCGCCCTCATCCGCTTCATCGCGACTCCTCTGCGTCATCCCGTCCGAGCTCTCAGGCTAGACCCGGCCGAACGGGCCGAGAACAGGGCGCACCCCGATGCGGTCCCTCAGTCGAACGTGCGGTAGCCGCTCACGCCGAGGCCGGTGGCCCAGCATCCGCCGCCGTCGTTCGGGGCGCCGCCGATCGGGGCGGCGTCGCCGAACGCCGCGAGGTTCCATGCGGCACGGCTCTCGTCATCGAGGCCCTGGGGCATCGCGGCCGAACCGTCGGTCGAGTCGTAGGCGGGGTTCCAGTACTCCCAGTAGCGGTACTCGAGGCCCTGCTCGGCCATGCACGAGCGCACCGCCGACTGGAAGTCGAGCCAGTTCTCGCGCTCGGTCGGCACCTCGGGGCCGGGGAGCGGCGGGACCGGCGCGCTCAGCGGCGTGCCGGCGGCCGCGGCCTCATCGGCGGCCTGCTGCGCCTGGGCGCGGCATCCGCTGTTCGACCCGCCGTCACCGCGGAGCGCGGTGGACCATGCGGATGCCTCGTCGGGCGACTGCCCGGCCGGCTGCGGGCTGCCGCCCAGCCACCACTGCCAGTCGAGGTACTCGAAGCCCGCGTCGGACATGCAGGTGCGCACGACGGCCTCCTGCCCGAGCCACGCGGACTTGTCGGCATCGGTGACGTACGCGGGATCGCCCTGCGTCGTGTACGGGTTGTACTCGGGCGACATGGGATCCGAGGGGTCGACGGGGGCCGGCGCATCGGGCGCGGGCGTGGCATCGGGCGCGGGCGTCGCATCGGGATCGGCGGGATCACCGGGCGTCGGCCGCGGCGTCGGCGTGGGCTTCGGGGTGGACGGGGCCTTCGTCGAGGGTGCTCGCCCGGATCCGTCGTCGGGGCCGCCGGCGCCCTCGCGACCGCCGTCGCCCGAGTTGTCGCCCTCGTCGCCGGCGATCGGCTGCACGCCCGAGGCATCCGTGCCGATCGTGCCGTCGTCGGTCTGGTACGTGCCGAGGATCTTCGCGATCATCGCCGCCGGTGCGGCCTCGTCGCCGCCCGCGGCATGCACGCCCGCGGCGGCGCCGAGCGTGCAGAGCGCCAGCACACCGACCGTTCCGAGACCGATCGCGAGCCGGCCAGGGCCCCGCTTCGAGGCGCGTTCCCCAGGGGATCGCACCGACCGGCCATGGCCGGACGACGGCCTCGAGGAGTTCGAGGACGGGGAGGCGGGGGACGGTCGAGCCCGGGTGGATCCACGGCGCAGAGACATCAACCGAGACTACAACACCCCCCTTTCGGGGTACAGGTTCTCTCAGGGGATGCCCAGCGCCCTCGTCGTCGCCGCGTGCGGTCGGGACGTTCCGGATGACCCCGGTGCGCCCGACCGCCGAAACCCGCGGGCGGGCGCTACGCTCGCGACATGGTGCGCACCCTCCTGAACCTGGCGATCTTCCTCGCGACCGCGGCGATCGCGCTGCTGCTGACCTCGCTGCTCGTGCCCGGGTTCCACGTGCACCCGGGCGGGTTCATCGTCGCGATCCTCGTGTTCGCCATCGTGCAGGCGTTCATCGAGTGGCTCGTGCACAGCATCTTCCACCGGGCGGCGCCGACCGTCGCGGGCATCGCGGGCCTCATCTCGACCTTCCTCGCCCTGTGGGTCGCGTCGCTGTTCGGCGGCGTCAGCTTCGACGGCGTCGGCGGGTGGATCCTCGCGACCGTCGTCGTCTGGATCATCACCGCGATCCTCGGCTGGGTCTCCGGCAAGTTCATCACGCCGCGATTCGACAAGGGCCGCGCCGCCAAGCGCTGACGCCCCGCCTCAGGCGTCGGGCGCGGCATCCGTTCCGGCGTCGGACGCGGCTCCGGACGGCGGTTCCGGCGCGGAGTCCGTCGTCGTCGCGACATCCGCCGCCTCACCGCTGCGCCGACTCAGCCAGAGGAACGGCACCGCGAGCGCCTGCACGACCCCGCCCAGCGCGAGCGAGAACGGGTAACCCCAGACATCCGCCGACCGGCCCAGCACCGGCTGGATCACGGCGGCGCCCGAACTGCCGATGAGCGAGTCGAACGAGAGCACCGTGGCGCGCTGGCTCGACGGGATCATGTCGTTGAGATAGGCCTGCCGAACCGGCCCGGCCGCGGCGTCGATGAGCGCCCACAGCACGAGCAACGCGAGCGCGACCCAGAAGTTCCGGTTCACGCCGAGCACGACGAGGATGCCGGCGCTCACCGAGATCGCGAGGATGATCGAGGTCGTGCGCTTGCGGAACCGCAGTCGCAGCCACGGAGCCACGAGGCCTCCGATGATCTGCGACCCCGCCACGATGCCCGCCGCGAGGCCCGCGATCGAGTAGGCGCCCTCGTCGCCCCACAGTTCGAGCAGGTGCGGCTGCAGCGCGTAGAAGACGTAGAAGCCGACGCCGGCCGTGAACATCGACGAGAGCATCATGTAGCGCACGCCGGGTCTGCCGAGACCGTATTCCACGGATGCCACGAGCACGTGCTTCGTCGCCGCGATCGGGTTCGATCGACCCGCCGGCGTGAACCCCAGGTCGCGCATGAGCAGCGCGGCGAGCACGAACATGAGCACGAGCACGCCCGCGCGCATGAGGAACGGCACGCCCAGGTCGGTGGCCTGCGCCACGACGCCGCCGAGCGTCGAGCCGAGGAGCATCGCGATGCCCGACACCGAGACCCCTCGGCCGAACACCCGCTCGAGGCTGCCCGTGTACCCGGTCGCGGTGAGCGCATCGACGAGCCAGGCCTCCACCGCACCCGAGAAGAACGTGAACCCCAGCCCGAGCAGCACCGACACGAGCGCCCACGCCCAGAACGGCGAGTGCCACACCCACAGCAGGTAGTAGAGCGCCGTGGTCACCGAGAGCGTGACCGTGCCGAACAGGTACGACACCCGGCGACCCAACGTGTCGGCGATCACGCCCGTCGGCACCTCGAACACGACGATGCCGATCGAGAAGAACGAGTTCGCCGCGAACGCCTCGAGGTTGGTCAGGCCCGCGTCGAGCAGGAACAGCGTGTTGATGCCCCAGATGAAGGATGCCGCGAGCGTGTTGCCGATGAGCAGGGTGAAGTAGACGGCCTGCACGCGCCCCGGCGTGGAGGTCGGCGTCGTCTCCGGCGACGTCGCGGTCACCGCCCCATCATGCGCCCGCCGTGTTCGCGCCGCCACCGTCGGCCGCCCTCCGGAAACCGAGGACGATTCGGGAAGGCGGATGCCGCGGGGTAGCATGCTGCAGCCCCCACCGCCGTGGCATCCGGCGCCACCCACGCCCGCCACGAGGCATCCGCTCGACCCGAAAGCATCATCATGCGCAAGCGCACCGTCGCGCTCATCACCGTCTCGGCCGTCGTCCTCGCCCTCGTCGGCGGGGTCTACTGGGCCGGACGCGACCTGTTCCACGAGCCCACCGCCAAGGGCGTCGACTCGATCATCGGCGAACTCGGCGGCACCCGCGTGCTCGGCGTGTTCGCCCACCCCGACGACGAGCAGACCGTGAACGGCCTGTTCTACCGGGCCAAGACGATCGACGGCGCGTACACCGCGATGATCACGGCGACCGAGGGCGAGGTCGGGCACCAGACCCCCGTCGTCGCCCGACAGGAGGACCTCGGCGACATCCGACGGGCCGAGGCGCTGAAGAACAGCTTCAACCTGGGCGTCGACCGCCACGTCGTGTGGGACTACCCCGACGGCGGCGTGCCCGACATCGATGAGGGCGAGCTCGTCGACCGCGTCGTCGCCGAGATGAAGCGCGTGCGCCCCGATGTCGTCGTCGGCTTCTGGCCGGCCAGCGGCGCGACCGGCCACAAGGACCACATGCGCATGGGCGAGGTCACCGAGAAGGCCATCGCGCAGCTCGAGGAGGAGGGCGGCTCGTACACCGGGCCGAAGTACCTCGTCTACACGATCAGCCCCACCAAGGCGCTGTCGGCGTTCGGTGGCGAGGTCGGCGCGTTCGTCGTCGCGAACCAACCCGAGCCCGAGTACGCAATGCCCGCCGAGACCGGCAAGAAGCACGAGGGCTGGAGCATCCACGCGTCGCAGGCGAACTTCATGCCCGAGTCGTACATCCTGCCGACCTGGCTCATCTACCTGCTCTGGGACCACGAGTTCACCCACGTGCGGGATCTCGCCGCCGAGCCGCTCGGCTGAGGCCTCGCCGCCGCGTCGCCCCGAGCTCGCCGCCGGGTCACCCGACCGATCGTGCACCAGGGCACGATATGATGATCTCCTCATATCATCATGTCGGTCGGAGGCCTCATGCTCGGCGACACCAACCGCCCCCTGTACGAGGTCAAGGCGGGGCTCTTCAAGGGCCTCGCCCACCCCATCCGCATCCGGGTGCTCGAGGTGCTCTCGGCGCAGCCGGAGGCATCCGTCACCGAGCTCATCGCCGCGACCGGACTCGAGGCCTCGCATGTGTCGCAGCACCTCGCCGTGCTGCGCCGAAATCGCCTCGTCGACGCCGAGCGCCGCGGCAGCCTGGTCTACTACCGGCTGGCCTACCCCCAGGTCGCCGACCTGCTGCGCGTCGCACGCGCCCTGCTCGGCGAGATCCTCGCGACGACCGAGCAGCAGCTCGTCGAGCGCGACGGCCTCCCCGAGATCCCGCCCGTCGCCGTGACGGCATGAGCACGGCGGATGCCTCGCCGCGCGGCGGCCCTCGGTCACCCGGCCGCCGCGCCTGGTCGCGTGCGCGCGACCTGCTGCCCGCGGCATCCGACTACCGCGACCTGAGGCGCACGTGGCGCGGCGACCTGCTCGCCGGCGTCACGGTCGGCATCGTCGCGCTCCCGCTCGCCCTCGCGTTCGGCGTCAGTTCCGGCGCGGGCGCCGAGGCCGGACTCGTGACCGCGATCGTCGCTGGGCTCGTCGCCGCGGTCTTCGGCGGATCGAACGTGCAGGTGTCCGGACCGACGGGGGCGATGGTCGTCGTGCTCGGGCCGATCGTCGCGATGCACGGCGTGGGGGTGCTCTCGATCGTGTGCCTCATGGCCGGTCTCATCGTGGTCATCGCGGGCGCCCTGAGACTCGGACGAGCCGTCACCTTCATCCCGTGGCCGGTCATCGAGGGGTTCACGCTCGGCATCGCGGTCATCATCTTCCTGCAGCAGGTGCCCGCCGCGCTCGGCGTCGCGCCCGGGCCGAGCCCCAATGCGTTCCTCGCCGCGGCCGAAGCCGTGCCGACCGCCCAGTGGCCGGAGCTCGGGTACACGCTCGCGATCGTCGCCGTCGTCGCGGCGATCATGGTGCTGGCCCCGCGCATCCATCCGCGGTTCCCGGGATCGATCGTCGCGATCATCGTGGTCTCGGTCATCGCGGCGCTCACCGGACTGCCCGTCGACACGATCGGCGTGCTCCCCGTCGGCTTGCCCGCCCCGACGTTCCCGGCCGCCGATTGGACGATGATCGCGAGCCTCTCGGGGCCCGCCTTCGCCGTCGCGGCACTCGCGGCGATCGAGTCGCTCCTCTCGGCGCGGGTCGCCGCGTCGATCTCCGACACCGGCGCGTACGACGCCGACCGAGAGCTCGTCGGCCAGGGCCTCGCGTCGGTCGCGGCCGGGTTCTTCGGCGGCATGCCCGCGACGGGGGCGATCGCCCGCACGGCGGTCAACGTGCGGTCGGGCGGTCGCACGCGCCTGGCGGCGGTCACCCATGCGGTGCTGCTGCTCCTCGTCGTCTCGTTCGGGGCATCCGTCGTCGGCGTCATCCCCCTCGCCGCGCTCTCGGGCGTGCTCATGGTCACGGCCGCGCGCATGGTCTCGGTCGCCACGGTGCGCAGCGTCGTCGGCTCGACCAGGGCCGACGCGATCGTCTTCATCGCGACGGCACTCATCACCGTGAGCTTCGACCTCGTCTACGCCGTGCTCATCGGCATCGCCGTCGCCGCATTCTTCGCGCTCCGCGCCCTCGCCCGTTCGAGCGGCGTGCACCGCGAGGAGCTCCCCGGCCCCGCCGAGACCGGCGACGAGCGCATCGCGCTCTTCCGCCTCGAGGGCGCGCTCTTCTTCGGCGCCGCCGAGCGCATGCTCGAGCGCGTCGGCGACATCCGGGGCATCGAGGTCGTCATCATCCGGATGTCGCAGCTGCAGATCCTCGACGCCACCGGCGCCCAGGTGGTGACCGAGTTGATCACCGCGCTCGAACGACGAGGCGTGACCGTGCTCGTCAAGGGCATCCAGACCCGGCACCTGCGGCTCGCCGAACGCGTCGGCGTCATCCGCTCGCTCCGCCACCAGAACCACCTCTTCGACGAGCTCGGGCCCGCCGTCGAGCACGCGAGGAGTCACGTGCGGCGGGCAGCGGACGCCTCCGCGACATCCTCGACGGATGCCCCGGCGTGAACCGCCCCGCAATTCCTGTAGTCTCTGCTGACCAGCCAGTGAGGATCCCATCCATGGCCCGCATCACCGCCACCGACGGCACCCGTCTGCACTACCTCGAGTGGGGCGATCCGAGGGCCAGGCCGGTCGTGCTGATCGCGGGCTTCAAGGCCCCCGCGACGAGCTGGCGCTACCAGGTGAAGCCGCTGACGCGGGCCGGCCTCCGCGTCATCGCGTTCGACCGGCGCGGGCATGGCGCCTCCGAGATCGGCCCGGCCACCGGTGCGGACGGTGCATCGGCCCACACCATGCATCGCCACGGCGCCGACATCGGCGATCTCATCGAGCAGCTCGGGCTCGACGACGTGACGCTCGTCGGCCAGTCGATGGGCGGCAACGCCATCTGGGCACATCTGAGCGCGGCGGGCGCCGGCGGCGCAGTCGGCGCAGTCGGCGCAGTCGGCGCAGCCGACACGGCAGGCGCTGGAAATGCGGCAGGCGCAAGCGCAAGCGCAGGCGCAGGCGGCGCAGCCGGTCGCATCCGCGACATCGTCATCGTCGACCAGACGCCGAAGATGCTGAACTCCGACGGCTGGGCGTTCGGGTTCTACGACTACGACGCGTCGAACGCCGACACGTTGTTCGCCGCGGGCATCCCCGACCCCGGGCGGTTCCCCGCGAAGTCGAAGGGGCTCGTGCGCATCGCGCGCGTGCTGAAGGCGATGGACCTGCCCAAGGGCGGCAAGCCGAGCTTCACCGACGTCGAACTCGCCCTCCTGAACGACCACGCGAAGCGCGACTGGCGGCCCGCGATCGCCGCGGCCGCCGTGCCCGCGTTCTTCATCGCCGGCGCCGAGAGCGAGTTCTGGCCCGCTGCGCACGCCGAGGCATCCGCCGCGCTGAATCCGCTCGCGAGTTCGACGATCATCGAGCGCGACGGCCACGCGACGAACATCGAGCAGCCGGCCCGCTTCAACGAGGAGCTGCTGGCCTTCCTCGCGCGCTGACCGCAGAGCACGCGCGTGCGACGGCCGGCGTACCAGCCGTGCGGGTCGCGCGCGGCGGTCGCGGGCGCCTTCCGGGCGCCGGACGGATGGGTCCGGGGGTGTCCTCGGAGAAACGTGGGCTGCACGGCTACACGGCTACACGGCTACACGGCTGCACGGCTGCACGGCTGCACGGCTGCACGGCTGCACGGCTGCAGCATTCTGGCACGCGCCCTCCCACCTCCGGCCGCTCGGCGAGGCCCCGCACCGCATACCGACCGGCACGGAGACGACACGACCGCGAGGACGGGAACCTCCACGAGGACGGGAACCTCCACGAGAGATCACGGCACTTCGGTACTTCGGCACCGATTCCACGGGGGCTCCGACTCGGGGGCTCGGGCAGACCGAGAGCCGGCGCAGGTCGAAGGCCGGCTGGGCTCGACAGCCCGCGCCCGAGAACACCTGGCCCGACAGCCCCGAGTCGCGCGCCCGAAGGCGCTCGACGCGACAACCCTCAGCCCGGGAACGCCTTGCCCGGGTTCAGCGTGCCGCGCGGGTCGAGCGCCTGCTTGATCGCGGCGTGCATCGCGATGACGCGCGAGCCGAGCTCGAGCGCCGCACCCGGCAGCTTCAGCAGCCCGACGCCGTGCTCGCCCGTGACGGTGCCGCCGAGCTCGCGGCATTCGTCGACGATGCGGTCGAACGCCAGCTTCGCCCGAGCCTTGGCGGCCTCATCACCCGACGGCGCGATGATGAGCGGATGCAGGTTGCCGTCGCCCGCATGCGCGATGTTCGCGATGACGACGTCGTGCTCGGCGGCCGCAGCCTGGATGCGCGAGAGCATCTCGGGCACCGCGCCGCGCGGCACGCAGATGTCCTCCGTCAGCACGGGGCCGAGACGCTCGAGCGCCGGGTAGGCGAGGCGACGCGCGAGGAAGAGCCGATCCACCTCGCCCGGCTCGAAGGCCTGCTCGATCGAGAGCGCGCCCGCCTCCGCCATGAGCGAGGCGACGGATGCCGCGTGCCCTTCGCCGAGCGCACCGACCTCGTCGACCTTGGCGAGCAGCATCGTGTCGACGCCGTGCGGCAGCCCGAGCGACTGCCACGCGTCGACCGCCTCGATGCACGTGCGATCGAGGATCTCGAGCGCCGCGGGAACGATGCCGCTCGCGCTGATCGCCGCAACCGCGTCGCCGGCCGCACGCAGCGAGCCGAAGGCACCGACGACCGCCCGCTCCTCGCGGCCGGCGAGCGGCAGCAGCTTGACCGTGACCTGCGTGATGATGCCGAGCGTGCCCTCGGACCCGACCAGGAGCGCGGTGAGGTCGTACCCGGTGACGCCCTTCGCGGTGCGCCGGCCGAGGTCGACGACCTCGCCGTCGGCGAGCACGACGCGCAGCCCGAGCACGTAGTCGCGCGTCACCCCGTACTTGACGCAGCAGATGCCACCCGCGTTCGTGGCCGCGTTGCCGCCGATCGTCGAGATGCGGTAGCTCGCCGGGTCGGGCGGGTACCAGAGGCCCTGCTCGGCCACCGCTTGTCGCAGCACGTCGTTGATCACGCCGGCCTCGGCCACGGCGAAGCGCTCGGCCGCGTCGATCTCGACGATGCGGGTCATCCGCTCGAGGGAGAGCACGACGCTGCGCGCCACGGCGTTCGCCCCGCCCGAGAGCCCGGTCCCCGCGCCGCGCGGGACGACGTGCACCCCGGATGCCGCGGCCAGCCGTACGACCGCGGCCACATCCTCCTCGCGCTCGGCGAGCACGACGGCCAGCGGCGTCTCGAACGGCGCCCACTCGGCGTCGTCGTGCGCGTACGCGGCGAGCGCCGAGGCATCCGTCAGCACCTGGTCCGCGTGCAGCACCCGCTGCAGTTCGGCGACGACGGAGGCTTCGGCGGACACGGCGTGACTCATGCGAGCGAGCCTATTCCCGCAGACGGGGCGGCGGGTCGAGGCATCCGCTCGCCCGCGCCCCTCCGCTCGCCTCCGCCGCCGCCGCCGGCCGAGGCGGCCATGCTCAGAACCTGCGCGCGAACGGCAGCGGCTTGCGCATGCGCACGAGCAGCACGATGGGCACGAGCACGTACGGCAGGTTGAACGCGAGGAACTTCACGGGGTTCGGCGTGATCCACTCGGGCTCGCCGAAGAACTCGACGCCGAACACGATGATGCCCGTGATGGTCGAGATCATGGTCGCGTAGATGACGCTCGGCAGCTGGATCCAGTTCCAGCCGCGGATGAGCGAGATCACGAGCACGATGTAGAACGGCATGTAGACGAAGGCCGACAGGCCCGTCACGATGCGCATCCACGTCGGCGGCTCCATGAACAGCGGGTCGGTGTCGTGCGCGTACCACCAGTTCGAGTTCACGAAGAAGTTCGCCGACGGCTGCGAGAAGTCGACCCCGATCGAGGGCAGCAGGTCGCTGATCAGGCTCGTGATCGTGAACAGCGAGAACATCACGATGAAGAAGACGTCGAAGGGCCGCTCGCGCAGTCCGAGGTTCGGCGGGCGGCAGGGGTCTGCGGATGCCGCGACCGAAGTCTCGGCGGGCGGCGGCGTCACGGCGGTCATGGGGCACGAGCGTACTGCGTCGGATGCCGCGGGCGCCACGATGCGGCACGGGCGACCTCGCTCGTGCCGGTGCGCCCACGCCGGACTCGCCGACTTCGGCCGACCGCCGACCTCGCCCGGGCTCCGCGAACTCCGCCGCACGGCGGATCCGGCGCCCCCGTCGGCTCGCTAGCGTTGAGGGATGAGCGCCACCCTCGCACCACCCGTCGTCGACGGCGTCGAGTGGATCCGTCCGCGTCCCGACCGGCTCGCGTACCGCAACGACGTGGTGCTCGCCGTGGTGCTCGCGGTCGCGACGACCGCCAGCATCGTGCTCTATCGCATCACAGGGCTCGGCGAGGAGACGCCGTGGTGGGCCACCGCGATCTGGGTCGTCGCGATGACCCTGCCGCTCGCCGCGCGGCGTCGCCGGCCCGAGATCGTCGCGGTCGTGGCATCCGCCGCCTTCATGATCGGCTCGATGGCCGAGGTGCTCGAACTGCTCTTCTCGAACATCGCGCTCTTCATCGCGATCTACACGGTCGGCGCCTGGGGGCGCAGCCGGCGCCGGGCGAATCTGGTGCGCGGCCTCATCGTCGTCGTCATGTTCGGCTGGCTCTTCTGGGGCCTGGTCACCTACTCGGCCGTGCAGGACTACCTGCCCGACCTCGGACGCGAGGGCCTGCTCTCGCCCTACCTCGCCTTCGGGCTCATCAACGTGCTCACCAACCTGCTCTACTTCGGCGGGGCGTGGTACTTCGGCGACGCCGCCTACCGATCGGCGCGGGCGCGGGCCGAGCTCGAGCAGCGCACCGCCGAGCTCGCGGCCGAGCGGGAGCGCACGCGCGTGCAGGCCGTCGCGCTCGAACGGTTGCGCATCGCGCGCGAGCTGCACGACGTGGTCGCGCACCACGTGTCGGTCATCGGCGTGCAGGCGGGCGCGGCCCGGCGGGTGCTGGCCAAGGATCCGGATGCCGCGGCCGGCGCGCTCTCGTCGATCGAATCGAGTGCGCGCGACGCCGTCGACGAACTGCACGGCCTGCTCGGCACCCTGCGCGGCGACGCCGACACGGGCTCGATCGACGTCGCCACCGGACGCGCGGCAGACGACGTGCCGCTGACCGCCAGCACGTCGACACGCTGCATCGCCCGCATCGACGAGCTCGTCGCCGAGAGCACGGCCAACGGTCTGCCCGCGACGCTCGCGATCATCGGCGAACCGTGTGCCGTCTCGGCGGTCGTCGACCTCAGTGCGTACCGAATCGCACAGGAGGCGCTCACGAACGTGCGCAAGCACGCCGGCTCCTCGGCGACGGCCGAGGTGCGCGTGCGGTGGGACGACGACGCCGTCGAGATCGAGATCACGAACACGGGCTCCGCGACGCGGTCCGCGGCGAGGCCGACCCCCGCTGCCGGCGGATCGGGCGGCTCGGGCGGCTCTCGCGCCGGCACCGCGGCCGACAGCGGCACCGCCGACGGCACCGGCCTCGGTCAGCTCGGCATGCGCGAACGCGTCACCGCGGCCGGCGGCACGCTGGAGCTCGGCCCGCGCGCCAGGGGCGGCTACCTCGTGCGCGCCCGGTTCCCGCTGCGTCGCGAGGAGGTGCGATCGTGAGCATCCGCGTGCTCGTGGTCGACGACCAGAGCCTGGTGCGTGCGGGGTTCCGCACGATCCTCGACTCCGAGGACGGCATCGAGGTGGTCGGCGAAGCCGCCGACGGAGCAGAGGCGCTGGCTCAGGTCGCGGCGCTCGCCCCCGACGTCGTCTGCATGGACGTGCAGATGCCCGGCATGGACGGGCTCGAGGCGACCCGGCGCATCACGACCGACCCGGCGTCGGACGCGGCGGTGCTCGTGCTCACGACGTTCAACCGCGAGGACTACCTCTTCGAGGCGCTCGAGGCCGGCGCGAGCGGATTCCTGCTGAAGAACTCGAGCCCCGAGCAGCTGATCGAGGCCGTGCAGGTCGTTGCCCGCGGTGACGCGCTGCTCTCGCCCGACGTGACCCGGCGCGTGATCCAGGCCGCGGCCGGGCGCGGCCCGGCGGCACAGAATGCAGGAAGAAACGGCGACACGCCGTCTGACACCGGCCGACATGCCGGGAGCGGGTCGATTGTTCCTGCATTCGCCTCGCCCGAACTGGCCACGCTCACCGAGCGCGAGCGCGAGGTGCTCGAGTTCCTGGCCGAGGGCATCTCGAACGCGGAGATCGCCCGCCGCATGTGGGTGGGCGAGGCGACCGTGAAGTCGCATGTGTCGAAGGTGCTCATGAAGCTCGGGCTGCGCGACCGCGTGCACGCCGTGGTCTACGCCTACGAGCACGGGGTCGTGCGCCCGTCGTCGTGATCCCGGCCGGAGGGCCTTGACGCAGCGCGGGCGCGCGCGTAGTTTAAGCAAATCATTAATTAAGGAGTTGCTTACATGCAGGGGGAGCCCGACGAGCTCAGCCTCGTGTTCCAGGCGCTCGCCGATCCGACGCGGCGCGAGATCCTCTCGCGACTCCGCAACGGTCCGACGACCGTCGGCGAACTGGCGGAGCCCTTCGCGATGAGCCGCCCGGCGATCTCGCAGCACCTCAAGGTGCTCGAGCGTGCGGGGCTCATCGAGCGCACCGCCACGGCCCAATGGCGCACGTGCACCCTGCGCACCGAGCCGCTCGACGAGGCCTCGGCCTGGGTCGAACGCCACCGGGGCGAGTGGAACGCGCGCTTCGACCTGCTCGACGAGCGACTCCGCGAGCTGAAAGGACAGACGGATGCCTGAGCAGACCGCCTCCGCAACGAAGCAGTTCACCATCACGCGCGTCTTCGACGCGCCCCGCGACGTCGTCTGGCGTGCTTGGACCGACCCCGACGAGGCCGCCATCTGGTGGCACCCCCGCGGCATCGTCACGCCCCGCGAGAGCGTGGATCTCGACGTACGCCCCGGCGGCCGGTACCGCTACACGATGATCGCGCCCGACGGCAGCGAGTACCCGACCGTCGGCGTGTACCGTGAAGTCACCCCGCCCGAGCGGATCGTCATGACCTGGGCTTCGCCCGGCGACCCCGACGAGAGCGCGCCCGTCCTCACCATCGAGCTCGCCGAACACGGCGATCGTGGCGAGCAGACGCGCATGACCTTCCACGTCCTCGGCTTCGACGGAGCGCCGGGTGATGACGACGTCTACGACGGCTGGGACTCCGCGTTCGACCTCCTCGTCGAGCATCTCGACCGCACCGAGGCGCCCTGATGGGCCGCCTTCTCGTCGAACAGATCGTCACCGCAGACGGATACGCCGCCGACCCCGCCGGAGGCCTCGACTTCTTCGAGGCGCTCGTCCGGCCCGGTGCCGACGGCGAGGTCCGCCTGAACGACGCCGAGCAACTCGCCTACGTCTCGCAGGCCGACGCGATCCTGTTCGGCGCGACGACCTACCGCATGTTCGCCGACTACTGGCCGGGCGTCGATCCCGCGGTCGAGCAGGTCGCCGAGCTCATCGACAGACTGCCGAAGTTCGTCGTGTCGAACACGCTGCAGGCGGCGCCATGGGGCGACGGCGAGATCGAGGTGTTGCGCGGCGACGCCGTCGACGCCGTCTCGACGCTCGAGCAGCGGTTCGCCACCGTCATCGTGTGGGGAAGCCTCACCCTCACCGATGCGCTGTTCGAGGCCGGGCTCGTCGACGAACTGCACCTGCGCGTCGTGCCCGTGCTGCTGGGAGCTGGGCGCTCGTTCACCCCGGTCCAGGTCGGTGACGGCGCCCTCGAGCTCGGTCACGTCGAGGCGCGGCCGGGAGGTGTCGTCAGCCTTCGCTACGTCGTGCGCTGAGCGCCGGCGACCGGATCACGCGACGGAATCGGTGCCGGCCGGCACTTCGGCACCGGAACTGCGCGAAGGATGCGCCAAGGAGCAGCGCACTGAGCCTGCGGAGTCGGTACCGAACGGTACTTCGGTACCGAAATCACGAAGTGCACCCGACGGGTTACTCCTCGGGAGAGCTCGGCGCTGAGGCGCGCGCGGCCGCGGCACCAGAGGCAGCCGCCGGATCACCGACCGCCGCCTCGCCGCTCGCCGGGACCGAGGACTCGTTGCCCTGGTACTCGGCCGAGAGCAGGCGGTACGAGCGTGTCGTGAAGGCGAGCAGGGCGAGCACGACCATGGCGAGTCCCGAGACGAGGAACACGAGCGCGATGCCGCGGGCCTCGCCCTCGCCGAGCAGCCAGCCCCAGGCCTGCTGACCGGCGCCGGTGTTCATGTAGGGGATGATCACGAACTCGGCGATGGGCGCGATGAGGAACGCCGTGATCGGCGCCGCCGCGGACTCGACTGCCGCCGCGAAGCCGAAGACCCGGCCCTGGCGCCGGAAGGTCACGACCTTCTGGATGACGGTCTGCTCGGCCGCCTCGACCGCCGGGATGAGCGCCATGTAGACCCAGATGCCGAGCCCGTAGAGCACCCACCACTCGCGGATCGTGAAGAGCGCGCCGAGCACGCCCATGCCCACGACGACGAGCAGCATCGTGCGGATCGGGTTGCGGCCGAGGCCGAACTTCGCGATCACGAGGCCGCCGATGACGAACCCGGTGGCCGAGACGCCGAGCACGACGCCCCAGGCCTCGACCGGGAAGAGGGTGAGTCCGTACGGATCCATGAGCGCCATGTAGACGCCGCCGATGAGGTTGTTGAACGTCGAGAAGATGATGAGGGCGAACAGCCCCGGCGCCAAGCGGATGGCGGCGATGCTGCCGCGGATGTCGATGGTCGAGGCCCGCTCGCCCTCGGCCGGCACCGGCCGCTCCTCCGGCACCCGCAGGAACAGCAGGTGCACGAGGGCGACGAGGGTCATGCCGATCGCGATGACGAGGGTCCAGCCCATGCCGAGCAGGCCGATCGATAGCCCGCTGAACACGCTCGTCACGATGAACGCGAGGCCCTGCACCGTGCCGACGAGGCCGTTGGCGTTGGCATGGCGTTCGACGGGCACGAGCAGGGTGACCGTGGTCGACAGCGCGATGTTACGCATGTGCTCGATGACCGAGCCGAAGAGGATGATGCCCGAGAACGCCCAGAACCATGGCCCGCCGAGATCGACGAGCGACGACTCGGGCTGCAGCAGGTAGAGCACCCCGGCGACGACGAACGCCCCGAGCGTGACGAGGCTCGAGAAGATCATGACCTGCAGCTTGCGGTGCCGGTCGACGATCGAGCCGAAGAGCATCGCGAAGAAGGCGATGAGCAGCATGTAGGCGCCGCCGATGATGCCCGTCGCCAGCACCGATCGGGTCTCGAGGTACACCCAGAACGTGAGCGCGAACCACAGGAAGCTCGTGGTGACGTTGGCGATGGCCGTGTTCACGAGCACCTGCAGGAAGGTGCGCATGCCGTCGGGCGGCGGCACCACGTCGGATGCCGCGATCGCCGCGCCCGACGAATCCGCGGCCTCTGCCGGGGCCGCGATTTCGGAAGGCTCGTCGCGAGGATCGCTCACCCTGCGAGGGTAACCACGACCTGCGACATCCGGAACCCCCGCCGGATATGGGACGGGGAGCGCGAGACGTGTCCCTCGCCCGCGCTCCCCGTCCGGCTTCGTGCGGCCCGCCGGGGCTCAGTCCGCCCAGGTGAACGGGCCGCGCGCGGCCTGCACGGCCACGAGCTCGGCGCGGTGCTCGGCATCGGCCGCGACCCGCGTGGCGGCCAGCGCGAGCGCGACCGCACCGTCGAGCATCGCCGCGTCGGCCGCGGGAGTCATCGCGATCGCCGCATACTCGGGGCTGTGCCCCGGCGTGTTCACGCCCGTTCCGCGGATCGCGATCATCGGGTGGATGGCCGGCAGGTACTGCGAGACATCCGCCATGTCGGTGGAGCCGCCGGGCCCGTCCGGCTGCTCCTGCACGTCGTACCCGAGGTCGCGCAGCACGTCGTCGAAGTGCTCGGAGAGGCGTTCGTCCTGCTTCAGTACGCCGTACGGCAGCTCGGGCAGCTCGATCTCGAACGTGCACCCGGTCGCCTGCGCCGCGCCCGCGACGCATTCGCGCACGCGGCGGCGCACGTTCTCCCAGTCGTCGGCGTTCGCGGACCGCGTCTCGATCTCGAGTTCGGCGTGCGCGGGGATGACGTTGGCCGCCTCGCCCGCGTTGCGCACGAACGAGGAGAGCACGGTGCCGCGCTTCAGCTGCGGAGCGATCCGCTCAGCCGGCGAGGCCGAGGAAGGCGAGCATGGCGCGCTCGACCTCGACGAGCTGCGCCGCGGTGAGACGCCCCACGCGCTCCTGCACGCTGCTGCGGCGCACAGTGGTGGTCTTGTCGATCATGACGGCGCTGTCCTGACGCAGACCCGAGACCTCCGTCGCCGCGACGGGGATACGGAGTAACGGCGCATCGACCACGGTCGAAGTCAGCGGGAGCACGGTCACCGAATCGGTGACGTCGAACCGGTCATCCTGGATGATGAGCGCCGGACGCGGCTTGGAGGCGTAGACACCGCCGGCGACGCTCCAGAGCTCTCCGCGGTTCACGCATCGTCCCAATCGACGGAGATCGCCTCGATGAACGCCTGGTCGTCACTCTGCCCAGCGGCTGCAGCCACGGCGGCGGCCTGGCGATGTGCTTCGGCGGCGAACCGCTCGGTGCGCACATCGGGCACCCAGACCTGCACCGGTCGATAGCCGCGCTCACGCATGCGCCGCCGGTAATCGCTCACCCGATCACGAACCGCCATGCTCCAATGTTACATGTAACGACGTCGAGTGGCGAGCGCGGAGCTGCAACCGCCTCCCCCGCACGGCGGAGGCGCGCGACGCCGACCCCGCGCACGTCCATCCGCACGGGGGATGCCCCGGGCACGCGGCATCCGTAGCTTTGAGCCATGCTCGAACTCAACGACGTCACCAAACGCTACGGCGAGCGCCTCGCGCTCGACCACGTGGGCTTCTCGGTCGGCGACGGCCGTCTCACCGGCTTCGTCGGCGGCAACGGCGCAGGCAAGACCACGACCATGCGCATCATCCTGGGCGTGCTCTCCTCCGACGGGGGATCCGTCACGATCGACGGCAGCCCGCTCACCGAGGGCGACCGCCGCCGCTTCGGCTACATGCCCGAGGAGCGCGGTCTCTACCCCAAGATGAAGGTGCTCGAGCAGATCGTGTACCTCGCGCGCCTGCACGGCTGGTCGGCCGAGGCCGCCAGGCGCAACGCGCTCGACCTGCTCGAGCGGCTGGGCCTCGGCGAGCGCACCGGCGACACGATCGAGTCGCTCTCGCTCGGCAACCAGCAGCGCGCGCAGATCGCCGCCGCCCTCGTGCACCAGCCCGAGCTGCTCGTGCTCGACGAGCCGTTCTCGGGTCTCGACCCGATGGCGGTCGAGACGGTGCAGGGCGTGCTGGCGGATGTCGCGGCGAAGGGCACGCCCGTGCTCTTCTCCTCGCACCAGCTCGACATCGTCGAGCGCCTCTGCGACGACCTCGTCATCATCTCGGGCGGGCGCATCGTCGCCTCGGGCACGAGCGAGACCCTGCGCGCCGAGTACGGCACCGACCGCTGGGAGCTCCTCGCGAGCGGCGACGCCGGTTGGCTGCGCCAGCAGCCCGGCATCCGCGTCATCGAGTTCGACGGAGGCTGGGCCGTCTTCGAGGCCGAGTCGGATGCCGCGCGCGAGGCCGCCCTCGCCGCCGCGGTCGCCCGTGGGGGCCTCACCAGCTTCGCGCGCGAGCGCACCTCGCTCGCCCAGATCTTCAAGGAGGTCGTGCGATGAGCACGCAGAACAGCGGGTCTCGGCACAGCGCCGGCGCGCCTACCCGACCGGCGAACGCCGCTCGCCCGACCGCACCCCGATTCGTCGAGAGCGTGAGCCTCATCGCGGGCCGCGAGATCACGATGCGCCTGCGCAGCAAGGCGTTCCTCATCTCGACGGGCATCCTCATGCTCGCGGTGCTCGCGTCAGTCGTGCTCGGCTCGCTCCTCGGCGGGCAGTCCGACGCGACGAAGGTCGCGGTGGTCGGCACCGCCGCGTCGGCCGTCGACGGCAACGCCGCGCTCGAGGCGGTGCCGGTCGACGACCAGGCCGCCGGCGAGCAGTTGCTGCGCGACGGCGAGGTCGACGCGATCGTGGCCCCCGCGGCATCCGACCCTCTCGGCGTCGTCGTGATCGGACTCGATCAGGCGCCGACCGGCGTCGCCCAGGCCCTCGCGGTGTACCCGAGTGTCGAGCTGCTCGAGCCCGCCGCCGTGGATCCGGGCCTCGCCTACCTCGTGGCCTTCGGCTTCGGCATCGTGTTCTTCATGTCGGCGATCACGTTCGGCTCGACGATCTCGCAGTCCGTGGTCGAAGAGAAGCAGACCCGCGTGGTCGAGATCCTGCTCTCGACGGTGTCGGCTCGCGCCCTGCTCACCGGCAAGGTCATCGGCAACAGCGTGCTCGCGTTCGGCCAGATCCTCGCGATCGCGGTGCTCGCGCTGCTCGGCCTGATGCTCACCGGCCAACGGGTGCTGCTCGGCGGGCTCGGGGCATCCGTCATCTGGTTCGTGGTGTTCTTCGCGATCGGGTTCGTGATGCTCGCGGCGCTCTTCGCGGCGAGCTCGGCGCTCGTCTCGCGGGCTGAAGACGTCGGCTCGGTCACAACGCCCGTGACGATGCTCGTGATGATCCCGTACATCCTCATCATCGTGTTCAACAACAACCCGACCGTGCTCGCGATCATGAGCTACGTGCCGTTCTCGGCGCCCGTGGGCATGCCGATGCGCGTGTTCCTCGGCACGACCGAGTGGTGGGAGCCGTTCGTGTCGCTCGCCATCCTGCTCGCGACGGCCGCCGCGGCGGTGCTCGTCGGCGAGCGCATGTACCGCAACTCGCTCCTGAAGACGGGTGCCCGCGTGAAGCTCGGCGACGCGCTGCGGGGCTGACGCCGCGGTTCCGCTCCTGTCCGGACAACTCCGGCGGTTCGCCGTCGCCCGTTCACCCGGTGCCCACCGAAACCGAACCGGGCGGAGACGGCGGCTCGTGAGACTGGCGTGCGTCCGGGCGACCGCGCGGACGCACGCCAAGCTCTGGAGAGAATCCATGTCCTCGACGAAACGCAGCGTCCTCGCTGTCTCGACCGTCGCATTGAGCGCCCTGCTCGTCTCCGCACCCATGACCGCGAGCGCGTTCGGCCCCGCGGCATCCGCCGTCCCCGCGGCATCCGCCGTCGGTGAACGCACCGCGAAGACCCTCGTCGTCGGCATCGACGGCGCCTCGTTCGACTTCTTCGCGGCCGCGGGCATGCCGAACCTCGACGCGCTCCGCGCCTCGGGCCTGACCGCGACGAGCAACCTCTACGCCTCGCCGATGGCGGGCACCATCTCGGGCCCCGGGTGGTCGAGCATCGCCACCGGCGTCTGGCCCGACAAGCACCGCGTGCTCGACAACAACTTCACCAACCCGAACTACGCCGAGTTCCCCGACTACCTCACGCGCATCGAGGCCGCCGAGCCCGATCGCTCGACGCTCGTCGTCGGCACGTGGGGCCCGATCCCGCAGATCGTGTTCGGCCCTGCCATCGACGAGCGCATCGCCGGCGGCAACGACGCCGGCACCACGGCGAAGACCGTCGCCGCCCTCAGCACGGGCGACCCCGACGACGTGTTCGTGCACCTCGACGAGGTCGACGGCGCCGGCCACTCGGTCGGCACGAACGGCGCGGCGTACGGCGCGGCACTGCGGCGCGCCGACGCGCAGCTCGGCGAGATCCTGGCCGCCGTCGACGCCCGCCCCACGCGCGCCGACGAGGACTGGACCATCATCGTCACCGCCGACCACGGCCACACGCCGACCGGCGGGCACGGCGGCAACTCGCCCGCCGAGCGCAAGACGTTCGTGATCGCGGCGGGCCCCGGCATCGATGCCGGCTCGGTGCGCAACGACGTCAAGGTCGTCGACATCGCGCCGACCCTGATCGCCGCGGCGGGCGTCGACCGTGACGCCGCGTGGAACCTCGACGGCAGCGCACTCGGCGACCTGGAGGCCGACGACTTCGACGCGCTCCGACCCGTGCTGCAGGGCAAGGTCGACGAGACCCGCCCCGGCGCGGGCGTGCTCGGCTGGACGCACACCGCGCCCGACGGCTGGAGCATCGACAACTCGAAGATGCCCGCGGGCGGGGTTGCCGAATGGGCCGGCTGGGCCTTCTCGACCGACGAGTTCTGGACGAACGTCGAGCTCGGCCAGCGCCGCGAGACGAGCGTGCGCAGCCGCGACGTGTTCGCCGTGGCCGACTCCGACGAGTGGGACGACAAGTCGCACGGCGCGGGTCAGTTCGACTCCACGCTCGTGAGCCCCGAGTACCCGCTGACGGGCGCCGCGACCGCGACCCTCGCGTATGCGACGAACTACTTCATCGACGGCCCGCAGTCGGCCGAGGTCTCGGTGAGCTTCGACGGCGGCGCGCCGCAGTCGCTGAAGGCGTACTCGGCGAACACGAACACGGTGGAGCGACTGACCTTCGACGCGCCGGCCGGCGCCCGCACGGCGCAGTTCCGCTTCCACTACACGGGCACGAACAGCGCCTTCTGGACCGTCGACCGCGTTCGCCTCGACCAGGAGGCCGCGCCCGAGGTGCCCGAGGAGCCCGACACGGCCAAGCCGGTCGCGACGCTCGTCACCCCGACCACGGCCGGCCCCTTCCGCGCCCTCGAGGTGCAGGTCGACGCGAGCGACGACCGCGGGCTGAAGCGCATCGTGGCCAACGTCTACCGCGACGGAACCCTCGTCAAGAGCACCCAGAGCCCGGTCGGCGGCGCGACGACCGGCACGCACCGGGCGACGGTGACGCTGCCCGACGGCGCCTACACGGTGAAGTTCAACGCCGAGGACCTCGCCGGCAACATCGCCAAGACCGGCACGTTCGCCTTCACGATCGACGCCACCGCGCCCACCGCGACGGTCAAGACCGGAGCGGGCGAGACGGTCGGCGCCGACGGCGTCTACGAGAAGGTCAGCTTCAAGCTCTTCGACGCGGGCAAGGTCGACAGGGTCGTACTCAACGGCGTGGTCAAGGACCTGACCGACAACGCCTGGTCCGACCTCAACTTCGTGAAGCCCGGCGTGTTCGGCGCGGTCGCGGGCGAGAACACCCTCGTCGTGCACGACGTCGCGGGCAACACCTCGACGACGGTGTTCACGCTCCTCGGCTGAGTCGCGAGCAGGCGAGCGGATGCCTCGGGGCCGGCGCCCCGGGGCATCCGTGTTTCTTCAGCGCACCTGGCCCGGTCGTGGCATCCGGCCCGGTCGCGGCATCCGCTCGTCTGGGACACCGGGAGGTCGCGGCATCCTCAGGTCTTCGACCGTCTCCCTGTCGCGCATCCGTGCGCGCACCGCCCGCGCAACGCAGGTTCCGTGCGCCGACCGTCAGGATGCCGCCAGCCGCCGGGTGGCAGGATGGTTCGGTGACCCACGAGCCCTCCCCCCTCCACGACACCACCATCCGTGGTTTCGCCTCCGACAACTACTCCGGCGTGCACCCCGAGGTGCTCGCCGCGATCGCCGCGGCCAACGGCGGCCACCAGGTCGCCTACGGTGAAGACGCCTACACCGAGCGCCTGCAGCAGGTGTTCGCGAAGCACTTCGGCGAGGGCGTCGAGGCGTTCCCCGTGTTCAACGGCACGGGCGCGAACGTCACCGGCCTGCAGTCGATGCTGCCGCGCTGGGGCGCCGTGATCTCGGCGAAGACCGCGCACATCAACTCCGACGAGGGCGGAGCACCCGAACGCGTCGGCGGCATGAAGCTGCTGACCGTCGTGGCGCCCGACGGCAAGCTCACCCCCGAGCTCATCGACGAGGAGGCGTGGGGCTGGGGCGACGAGCACCGCGCACAGCCGCTCGTCGTATCGATCACGCAGACCACCGAGCTGGGCACGCTCTACACGCCCGACGAGGTGCGCGCCATCGCCGACCACGCGCACGACCACGGCATGCTGCTGCACATGGACGGCGCACGCCTCTCCAACGCGGCCGCGTCGCTCGGGCTGCCGCTGCGCGCGTTCACGCGCGACGCCGGCGTCGACGTGCTGAGCTTCGGCGGCACCAAGAACGGCGCGCTCGGCGCCGAGGCGATCGTCGTGCTCAACCCCGCGGCATCCGACGGCCTGAAGTACCTGCGCAAGCTGAACATGCAGCTCGCCTCGAAGATGCGGTTCGTGTCGGCGCAGCTCATCGCCCTGCTCGAGGGCGACCTGTGGCTCGACAGCGCGTCGCACGCGAACGCCATGGCGCGACGCCTGCGCGACGCCCTCGACGCCGGCATCGCCGCGGGCGAGCTGCCCGGCCTCGGCTTCAGCCAGGCCACCGAGTCCAACGGCGTCTTCGCGGTGCTGCCCCTCGGCGTCGCCGACCGCCTGCGCGAGCGCGGCTTCAAGTTCTACGACTGGGATGCCGCGAAGGGCGAGGTGCGCTGGATGTGCTCGTTCGACACGAGCGAAGACGACATCGACGCCTTCGTCGCCGGCATCCGCGAGGAGCTCGCGCGCGGCTGACCCCCACCCCCTTCAGAATTCAGGAAGGCGGACCGGCGAGGCCCGTGATTCCGGGCCTCGCCGTTCGCGTCGGCGGCCATAACCGCCAGATGTTCCTGAATTGTGAAAGCTGCTCCCGTTCCTGGAATACCTCCCAGATTTATGCGTTGCAATGGAACGGGACAACGGCGCCCCGGCCACCGTTCCCCCTCCGAAAGCTGCACCATGACGCTCGTCACCGATCTCACCTCCCGTCGCGCCGACACCACGGCGCAGCTCATCGACCCGCTGGTCGACCGCTGGAGCCCCCGCGCGTTCGACCCGAACGCCGTCGTCGACGCGGAGGCGCTGCGCACCGTGCTCGAGGCCGCCCGCTGGGCGCCGTCGGCGAACAACTCGCAGCCGTGGCGCTTCATCGTCGCCCGCCGCGGAACCGCCGCGTTCACGACCGCGCACGACGCGATGATGGGCTTCAACCAGGTCTGGGCCGACTCGGCCGCGGCGCTGGTCATCAACATCGCCGAGATCGCCGACGCCGAGGGCAAGCCGCGCCCGTGGGCGCGCTACGACCTCGGCCAGGCCGTCGCGCACCTCACCGTGCAGGCGCAGCACGAGGGCCTGCACACCCACCAGATGGGCGGGTTCGACGCCGCCAAGCTGCACGACGCGTTCAGCCTCGCCGACAACCTCGAGATCGTCTCGATCACCACGATCGGCGTGCTCGGCGACGTCGACGCGCTGCCCGACGTGCTCCGCGAGCGCGAGGTCGCTCCCCGCGAGCGCAAGTCGCTCGACGAGCTCGTCCTCGTCGGCGAGTAGTCTCCCTCGCCCCGGGGTCCGGCGCGGCCGGCCCCGAATGAACGCGAGCGGATGCCGCGGCCCCGGGTCGCGGCATCCGCTCGCGTCGTTTCGGGCCGTCGGCCGGCGCCGATAACATGGCCCGGACCCCGACGAGGAGATCCGATGACGAATGATGCTGCCCCCGTGACGCCCGCCGGCTGGTACCCAGACCCGAGCGGTGCGCCCGCGCAGCGCTGGTGGGACGGCGTGCAGTGGACGGCGCACGTCGCGCCGGCACAGCAGGTCGCGCCGGCACAGCCCGCCACGCCGCAGCCGTACGGCGAGCGCGCGGTCGCTGCGACGGTGCCCGAGGGCACGCCGACCTCGACCCCGTGGATCTGGCTCGTCGCACTGCTGCCGCTGCTCGGACTGATCTCACTGGCGACGTTCGACCCCGCGCGCTACGTCGTGGCCTCCGCCGACCTCTCCGACCCGCTCGCGCCCTACGCGATCTTCTTCGACCCCTGGTACCTCGGCACCGTCGCACTCTCGTTCGTGCTCTACGGCATCGTCGTCTGGTGCGCCGCGCTCGATCACGCGGCCCTCGGCCGCGCCGGCTACGCGTCGCGCTTCCACTGGGCGTGGGCGTTCCTGAGCTCGTTCGTCTACGTCATCGGCCGCTCGGTCGTCGTGCGCCGGCAGACGGGCCGCGGCCTGGCACCGATGTGGACCGCGATCGGCGTGAACGTGGCCGCCGTCATCATCGCGATCGTGTGGTCGGTCTGGGTCGTGCTCGCCTCGATCGCGGCGGTCACCGAGGTCGTCGGGTACTGAGTCGCATCGACGGTCGTCGACGGGCGGTCGCCGCCCTCGGGTCGCACCGGGGCTGGGCGTGGTGCGTCCGGCGTCTCCGTCGGCGCCGCATGTCGCCGACCGAATGGGAACTCCGGGCCCGAACGGACGCACCGGGCCCTGGCGCTACGGCCGCAGCATGACCTTGACGGCGCGGCGCTCGTCCATGGCGGCGTAGGCCTCGGCCGCCTCCGACAGCGGCAGGGTCAGGTCGAAGACCCGGCCGGGCTCGATCGCCCCCGAGAGCACATCGGGCAGCAGTTCCTCGATGTAGCCGCGCACGGGTGCGACGCCGCCGTTGACGCCGACGTTGCGGTTGAACAGCGGCCGCACGGGCAGCTCGGGCCCACCGTTCGGCACGCCGACGTATCCGACCATTCCGCCGGGGCGGGTCGAGCGGATCGCCTGGTCCATCGACTCCTTCGTGCCGACGCATTCGAGCACGCGGTCGGCGCCGATGCCGCCGGTCAGCTGCTTGACGGCGAGCACGCCCTCGTCGCCGCGCTCGGCGACGATGTGAGTGGCGCCGAAGGCACGGGCGAGGTCCTGCCGATCGCGATGCCGTGACATCGCGATGATCGTCGTCGCCCCGAGTCGCTTCGCGGCGATGACGGCGCAGAGCCCGACGGCGCCGTCGCCGACGACCACGACGGACTCGCCCGGCTGCACGCCCGCCGAGACGGCCGCATGATGCCCGGTGCCCATCACGTCGCTGAGCGTGAGCAGGCCGGGCACCATCTCGTCGGTGATCTCCTGGCGAACGGGCACGAGGGTGCCGTCGGCGAGCGGCACGCGCACGCGCTCGCCCTGGCCGCCGTCGGCGAAGCCGCCGAGCCGGTCGTCGCCGCCCCACCATCCGCCGTTCAGGCACGAGGTGCTGACCCCGTTCGCGCAGTTCACACAGGTGTTGTCGCACACGTAGAACGGCGCGATCACGAAGTCGCCGACCTCGATGAGCGTCACGTCGTCGCCGACGGCCTCGACCACGCCGACGAACTCGTGCCCGATGCGATGCGGCTCGTCGGTCGGCGTGATGCCGCGGTACGGCCAGAGGTCGGAGCCGCACACGCAGGCGGCGACCACGCGCACGATCGCGTCGCCTCCGGTCGACAGCACGGGGTCGGGCACGGTCTCGACGCGGATGTCATGGGCGGCGTGGATCACGGTTGCGAGCATGCGTTCGAGCCTACGCGCGCGCGCTCGTACCGTCACCCGACGAACAGCGCGCAGGCGAAGAGCGCGACCGCGAGGCCCTGCAGGATCGAGCGGATGACGATGATCGACTCCCAGCGGTCCTGCAGCTCGCGGGCGTCGGCCGGAACCTCGTCGGCCATCGCCGCGGCGATGAGCACCTGGTTGATCGGGTTCGCGATGCGGGCGAACAGCACGAGCCAGATGAGCAGCATCAACAGGCCGGCGGCGACGAGCGCACCCGAGAGCGGTTCGCCGATGATGAAGAGCACCGCGGCGGCAAGCGCCGAGGCGACGACCCCGGTGATCCCGATCGGTGCGAAGCGCGCGCCGCCGTAACGGTGGCTGCGACCGGTCAGCTGCACCAGGGCACGGTCATCGAGTTCGGCGAGCGCAGGCCGGGTCACGATGGCGGTCGAGGTGTCGGTGCCGAAGATGACGGCGGTGGCGAGGATGGCGATGACGATGAGCACGTCGGCGATGAGCATTTCGGCTCCTGCTTTCAAGATCGGATCAGTGGGTGGCGGTCAACATCTAGCAGTGCTAGCTAGCGTTGCTAGAAAATCTAGCAGTGCTATGGTGAGTTTGTGAAGCCCCCCTCGGATCGAGCGCAGAACATCTACCGCGAGCGCCGCGAACGCATTGTGCAGGCAGCCCGGTCGATCGCCGAGGCCGAGGGTTGGCCGGCGGTGACGGTGCGACGGCTCGCCACCGAGATCGGGTACAGCCAGCCCGTGCTCTACTCGCACTTCGCCGACGGGCGCGACGGCATCGTGGCGGCCGTCGTCGTCGACGGCTACCGCCGACTGGCCGACGCGCTCTCAGGCGACGGCGACGGCGACGGCGACAGTGACGGCGGCAACGGCAACGGCAACAACGGCGCCCGCGTCAAGGACGACGCCGGAGGCGACGACAGCACGGCCTCCGCATCCCCCGGCCCCGGCACGCCGGCCGCCCGCCGTGCCCTGATCGATCGCTACCTCGCCTTCGCCAGGGCGAACCCCGCGGTCTACGAGGCGATGTCCGCAATGTCGACGACGGTCTCGTTCGCGACCCCCGACGCCCCCGAGCCCCTGCGCGCCGGCTTCGCGCGCGTGCTGCACGCCGTCCAGACCGGCGACCCCGTCGCCGACGAGACCCGGGCGGAGCTGTTCTGGGCCGCGCTCAACGGGCTCACCCAGCTCTCGCTCGCCGACCGGCTGCGCCCCTCGGCCGAGCAGGAGCGCCGCGAGCTGCTCGTCGAGCTCTTCGCCTGAGCCGACACGACGACGAACCGGCGACGAACGGCGTGTCGAGGCATCCGCGAGCCGACTGACGGATCAGCCGCCGACCCGCCGAACCAGCGACGAACCGCCGCTGAGGCATCCGCCCCTCAGCGCCTGGCGACGACCGGCTGCGCCTTGCCGAGCGCGGGCACCATGATGCGGATCGCCCACCCGAACAGGATGAAGATCACGCCGACGCCCCCGGCGAACAGGGCGACGCCGAACGACACCACCGAGGTGAAGAGCGAGGCCCGCAGGAACGAGGCGTCCATGACGGTCGCCCGCACCGGGTCGTCCATGTCGAGTTCGGCATAGGTCTTGCCGTCGGCCATCTCGAGCGCGTGCGTGTTGATGACGCTCGCCTGCACGTAGGCGTCGATCGGCCCGTCGACCTGCTGGCCGGCGAGGATCGGCGCGTCGTCGGAGATCGTGATGTTCTCGGCGCGCAACTGCGCCGAGACGGCCATCCACGCGATGACGGCGACGATGATGAGCAGTGCCCCGCCGATGACGCCCGCGAGCCCGATCAACCGCAGCCCTCGATCCTGACCCCTGGTCAGCACGACCCCTTCGACCACCGGTTCCGACATGACGTCCCCCTCGCCCTCGTTGCTCCGAGCGTAGTGACGGCGGCCGCCGAGGGGAAGGATGCCGCGCGCCGAAGCGCTGAGGATGCCCGCTCATACGTGCGGCACGAACTCCTGCCACGCGAGCCGCTTCTCGCGACGAGGGTCGGCCTCGATCCGGTCGACCGCGTCGAAGACGAGGGTCTGACGCATCCGCTCGTCATACCCGGGCCAGCTCTCGAGCGGTGCTCCGGATGTCGCGAGCGCGACCCAGTGCGCCTGCATGCGACGCCCGGCCGAACGGAACATGCGCCGACCGCCGAGCATGGTGAGCGCCGTGCCGACGGGGGTGTCGAACTTCTCGAAGAGCGCGAAGAGCTCGAGCCCGTGCGTCGCGTCGAGGCCGAGCAGCCGTGCAGTGCGCGGGGCCGCGTCGAAGCGGTAGAACCAGGTCGGCGCATACCGCGAATGACGCTCGCCCGCCTTCACGCTCGGGTACCAGAACGTGAAGTCGCCGCCGAAGTCGGCCGCGGGCCGCCGCTCGGGCAGGCCGGGGTATTGCCGCTTGATCGCCTTGCGCGACCTCTTGCGCGTGTTCGCGAAGATCGCCCTGATACGCGGCTTCGTCGTCGGCAGGATGTCGATGCGCCCCTCGAACAGCGACCCCTCGCGGTCGTTCGTTCCGATGATGAGCGGCACCCGGTGCGCGGTGCCGTCGCGGAACGCGTCGAGCGGCCGCCATGGCAGGAAATCGCCGTCGATCACGGGCGCGAGGCTGATCGTGCCCGGATTCTCGTCGGGCGTGCGCACGGTCAGCTCGGTCGTCGCCCGCGCCATCAGGGCGGGGTCGGCAGCGCGGAGCATGGTCGCGGCATCCTCGAGGCTCTCGCTCTCGAGGTCGTCGTCATCGACCAGTCGGCTGAGGATCGACACGTACTCGCCCGCCCACTTCGCCGCGATCTCGGGCAGGTAGACGGCGTTCGCGGGCGAGCTCTGGGCGATCGCGCGCGAGAACAGGCCCTCGGCGCTCGGCACCGCCATGAGCGTCGTCACCGAGTTGGCGCCCGCCGACTCCCCGAACAGCGCGACCCGGTCGGGGTCGCCGCCGAAGGCCGCGATGTTGCGGCGTACCCATTCGAGGGCTGCGACCTGGTCGCGGAGCCCGACGTTCGCGTCGAACGGATGCCGCGGCCCGGCGTACGCCCGGAAATCCAGCCACCCGAGCGCGCCGAGCCGGTAGTTCAGGCCCACGTAGATCACGCCGTGCCGCCGCACGAGCAGCTCCCCCTGCCGCGGGTACTCGCGCGCGGATCCGACGCTGTAGGCGCCGCCGTGGATGAAGACCATGACGGGAAGACCGGTCGGCCCCGGGCGGGGCGAACCGGCGGGATGCGTCGTGCCCGCGGCATCCGCTCGATCGGGGGCGAGCACGTTGATGCTCAGGCAGTCCTCGCTGCGGGGCAGGTGGGATGCCGCGCCGATGAACTGGCCGCGGCGATTCTGCGGCGCGACGGGGCCGAAGCGCGACGCGTCGCGGATGCCGTCCCAGCCCGGGGCCGGCCTCGGCGCGAGGAACCGCAGCGGGCCGACGGGCGCCTCCGCGTACGGGATGCCACGCCACGCACGGATGCCGCGCTCGCGCACGCCGCGCACCGCGCCGGCATCGGTCTCGACGACGAGCGCGTCGGCGCGGACCCTTCCCCCGAGGAGCATGCGGGGAGCCTACCCGCCGTCGGTGAACGCCTGGGTGACGCGAACTGCGGATGTCGGAGGCATGCGGCAGGATGCTCGGGTGAACGGAATCCGTGGCTTCTGGCGCGCCCTGCCGACCGAGGGGCGATGGCTGCTGTCCACCGTCGCCATCCAGACCCTCGGGCGCGGGCTCACCCTGCCGTTCACGATCATCTACCTGCACGAGGTGCGCGGGTTCGACCTCGCGCTCTCGGGCACGCTCATGGGGCTCATCGCCGTCGTCGGGCTCATCGTCACGGGGCCGGGCGGCACCCTCATCGACCGCTACGGCGCGCGCCGGGTGCTGCTCGTCGGCCTCGCGGCGATGATCGCCGGCTGCGCGCTGCTCGCCTTCGCGACGCATCCGGCGGTCGCCGCGACCGGGCTCATCCTCATGGGCGTCAATTTCGGCGTCTCGTGGCCGGGGTTCAATGCGCTCGTCGCGAGCGTCGTCACCGGCGACCTGCGCCAGCAGTACTTCGGCGTCAACTTCGCGCTGCTGAACCTCGGCATCGGCGTGGGCGGCGTCATCGGCGGGTTCTACGTGAACGTCGCCGACCCCACGACGTTCACCGTGATCTTCCTCGTCGATGCGGCGAGCTGCCTCATCCCGATGGGGCTGCTCGTCGGGCCGCTTCGCCACGTGCGCACGCAGTCCGAGCAGCCGCACGACGCAGACGACACGACCGGCGGCAGCTACCGGCAGATCCTCCGACGGCCCGCCGTCATCTGGGTGACCCTGCTCACGTTCGTCGCGATGTTCGTCGGCTACGGCCAGATGGAGGCGGGCTTCCCCGCGTTCGCCCGGCAGGTCGCCGAGGTGTCGACCCGCACCGTCGGCTTCGCATTCGCCGTCAACACGCTCGTCATCGTGCTCTTCCAGTTCGCGGTGCTCCGCTGGATCAAGGGGCATCGCCGCACCCGCGTCATGTGCATCATGGCGCTCGTCTGGGTGGTCTCGTGGCTGCTGCTCGGCGCCTCCGGGTTGCTGCCCGACACCCTCGCCGCCGCGATCGGCGTCATCGCGTTCATGGGCGTCTTCGCGTTCGGCGAGACGCTGCTGCAGCCGACGGTGCCGGCCGTCTACAACGACCTCGCGTCCGACCACAACCGCGGCCGCTACAACGCCATCAACTCGGCCGCGTTCCAGGGCGGCGCGATCGCCGGTCCGGTCGCCGCCGGCGTACTGCTCGGCAACGGCCTCGGCGCCGTGTTCATCGGGCTCATGGTGCTCTGCTGCCTCGGCATCGGCGTCATGGCGCTGGCGCTCGAACGACGCATCCCCGCGAACGCCAACGGCGTCGAGCCGCAGCCCGCGCCGGCCGCCGGCTGACGGCCACGCCCGCGGCGCCGGGCGCTCGCGCGGTATCCCGCGCTGCACGCGGGCGTGGGGCTACAGCTTCGCTGCCTTCGCGAGCAGGCTCGCGCGCTCGCGGTCGTTGCCCGTGAGCCGGGCGGCGGCCTCGAGCTCGGCGCGCGCCTCGGCCGTGCGGCCGAGCCTGGCGAGCAGTTCCCCGCGCACCGCGGGCAGCGCGGGATACCGCGCGAGCGCTCCGCCGGCCACGAGCCGGTCGACGACGGCGAGCGCCGAGGCGGGGCCGGTGGCCATCGCGACAGCGACCGCCCGGTTCAGGTCGACGACGGGCGACGGCGCGAGCTGCCCGAGCGCCTCGTAGAGCACCACGATCTGCGCCCAGTCGGTGTCGTCGATCGTCGGCGCCACCGCGTGGCATTCGGCGATGGCGGCCTGCAGTCCGTAGGCCCCTCGCCCCCGTCCGACCCGGTCGGCGCGCGCGAGCGCCTCCCGTCCGCGGCCGATCTGCGCGCGGTCCCACCGCGTGCGGTCCTGCTCGTCGAGCGGGACCGCCGATCCGTCGGGTGCCGTTCGGGCCGGGAAGCGAGCCGCCGTGAACTCCATCAGCGCGACGAGCGACCATGCCTCGGGCTCGCGCGGCATGAGCCCGGCGACCATTCGCGCGAGCCGCAAGGCCTCGCTCGAGACATCCGGTCGCACCCAATCACTGCCAGAGGCCGGCAGGTGCCCCTCGTTGAAGACGAGGTAGAGCACCTGCAGCACCGAGGCGAGCCGAGCCGCGTACTCGTTCGGCTCGGGCACCTCGAACGGCACCTTCGCGGCCGCGAGCGTCTTCTTGGCGCGCACGATGCGCTGCTGGATCGTGGCCGTCGGCACGAGGAACGCCCGCGCGATCTCATCGGACCCGAGGCCGCCCACGATGCGCAGCGTGAGCGCGATCTGCGCCTCGCGCGTGAGCACGGGGTGGCACGACACGAAGATGAGACGCAGCACGTCGTCGTCGATCGTGTCGGGGTCCCAGAACACGTCGGATGCCGCGGCGCCCTCCTGCTCGAGATCGCGGGCCATCGCCGCATACCGCTCGTCGAGCCGCTCACGGCGTCGCCAGCCGTCGATGGCCCGGCGCTTGGCGACCGCCGTGAGCCAGGCGCCCGGATTGTTCGGGACGCCCTCATCGGGCCATTGGCGCAGCGCCTCGACGATCGCCTCCTGGGCGAGGTCTTCGGCCTGTCCGACGTCGCCGACGAACCGGGTCAGGGTCGCCACGATGCGCGCCGACTCGATGCGCCACACGGCGGCGACGGCGCGACGGGCACGATCGGCGTCGTCGATCATGGTCGGCCCTTCCGGAGGTCGTTCTCGGCCACGAACACGCCGCGCGGGCGGTCGGCATGACCGAACACGACCCCCGGAACGGGCCGGCCCGCGACGCCCGGAGCGGAGCGGCCCGCCGCATCCGGAACGGGCCGGCCCGCGACATCCGCCTCGGGCATGTCAGTCACCCGTGCCGGCCGCGGTGCCGGTCGAGCCGGTGCCGAGCTTGCCCTCCTCGCGCCAGCCGGCCTCCTTCTGGATCCACTCGTTGTCCTGCGGGAAGTCCTCGAGCTCGGTGACGCGGCGCACCTCGAGCTTCGAACCGGGGCCGAGAGGGCAGCGTTTGGCCCACTCCGCGGCCTCTTCGGGGCTCGAGGCCTGGATGATCCAGAAGCCGTTGAAGAGCTCCTTGGTCTCGCCGTAGGGGCCGTCGGTGACGACCGGGGGCGTCGTGTCGAAGTCGACGACGAAGCCCTCCTTCGCGTCGGTGAGACCCTCGCCGCCGAGCAGCACGCCCGCCTTGATGAGCGACTCGTTGTAGGCGCCCATCGCCGCGATGACCTCGGTGAAATCGAGCTCCTCGTAGGCCTCGACGGCGGCGTCGTTCGAGCGCATGATCAGCATGTACTTCACGGTGTTCTCCTTGTTCGGGAAGGGGCCGAAGTGCCCGCCTCACTCATGCGTCGAACGGGCGGGCGCCGGATCGACACGGGTCCGGATCTTCTTCAGAAGTGTTTCGCAGATCGGGTTGCGACCGCCACGAATGCAGACGACGACTGGGGCGCGAACGGCCGGCCCCGTCGGTCAGGCCCGCTCGGCGCGCCCCACCGACAGCCCCTCGCCCGAGGCGTCGAGCCCGACCACCACGGCGTCGCCGTCGCGGATGTCTCCGGCGAGCAGCGCCCGCGCCAGGCGGTCGTCGATCTCGCGCTGCATGAGCCGGCGCAGGGGCCGGGCGCCGTACAGCGGGTCGTAGCCGCGCTCGGCGAGCCAGGCCCGGGCGTCGGGGGTGACCCCGAGCTCGAGCCGGCGCTCGTGCAGGCGCGCCGACAGCCTGTCGACGTAGAGGTTCACGATCTCGGCGAGCTCGCTCTCGGACAGCGCCGAGAACACGACGAGGTCGTCGAGGCGGTTGACGAACTCGGGCTTGAACGACTGCCGCACGGTCTGCATGACCGCCTGCTCCTTCTCGTCCCACGAGAGGCTCGGGTCGATGAGGTACTGCGAGCCGAGGTTGGAGGTGAGGATCAGGATCGTGTTGCGGAAGTCGACCGTGCGCCCCTGGCCGTCGGTGAGCCGGCCGTCGTCGAGCACCTGCAGCAGCACGTCGAAGACCTCGGGGTGCGCCTTCTCGACCTCGTCGAACAGCACGACCGAGTAGGGCCGGCGACGCACGGCCTCGGTGAGCTGGCCGCCCTGGTCGTAGCCGACGTACCCCGGAGGGGCGCCGACGAGGCGCGAGACCGAGAACTTCTCGCCGTACTCCGACATGTCGATGCGCACCATGGCGCGCTCGTCGTCGAAGAGGAACTCGGCGAGCGCGCGGGCGAGCTCGGTCTTGCCGACACCGGTCGGGCCGAGGAAGAGGAACGAGCCGGTCGGCCGGTTCGGGTCGCTGATGCCGGCGCGCGAGCGGCGCACGGCGTCGGCCACGGCGCCGACGGCGCGCTTCTGGCCGATGAGCCGCTTGCCGAGCTCGGCCTCGAGGTGCAGCAGCTTCTCGGTCTCGCCCTGCAGCAGGCGCCCGACCGGGATGCCCGTCCATGCGGCGATGACGGCCGCGATGTCTTCGTCGGTGACCTGCTCGTTGACCATGCGGGGCTCGTCGGCGGCCGTGCCGGCGGCATCCGCTCGCTCCGCCTCGACGAGGTCGCGCTGCAGCCGCGCGATGGTCTCGTACTCGAGGCGGGACGCGGTGGCGTAGTCGGCCTCGCGCATGGCGCGGTCGCGGGCGGTGACCGCCTCGTCGAGCTGCTTCTTGAGGTCGCCGACGCGGTTCAGCGACATGCGCTCGCGCGACCAGCGCTCCTCGAGCGAGGCGAGCTCGCGCTCCTTGTCGACGAGCGTCTCGCGCAGCTTCGCGAGCCGCTCCTTCGACGCGTCGTCCTTCTCCTTCTTGAGGGCGAGCTCCTCGAGCTTCATGCGGTCGACCTCGCGCTTGAGCTGGTCGATCTCCATGGGACTGGAGTCGATCTCCATCTTGAGGCGCGACATGGCCTCGTCGACGAGGTCGATCGCCTTGTCGGGCAGCTGGCGAGACGAGATGTAGCGATTCGAGAGGGATGCCGCGGCGACGAGCGCGGCGTCGGTGATGGTCACCCCGTGGTGGGCCTCGTACCGGCCCTTGAGCCCACGGAGGATCGCGACGGTGTCTTCGACCGACGGCTCGCCGACGTACACCTGCTGGAAGCGGCGCTCGAGCGCGGCATCCTTCTCGATGTACTCGCGGTACTCGTCGAGCGTGGTGGCGCCGATGAGGCGCAGCTCGCCGCGCGCGAGCATGGGCTTCAGCATGTTGGATGCCGCGACCGAACCCTCGCCGCCGCCGGCGCCCATGAGCAGGTGCAGCTCGTCGACGAAGGTGATGATCTCGCCCTCGGCCTCGTTGATCTCCTTCAGCACGGCCTTGAGCCGCTCCTCGAACTGGCCGCGGTACATGGCGCCCGCGACGAGCGCGGAGATGTCGAGCGAGATGAGCTGCTTGTTCTTCAGCGACTCGGCGACGTCGCCCGCGACGATGCGCTGGGCGAGCCCCTCGACGACGGCGGTCTTGCCGACGCCGGGCTCGCCGATGAGCACGGGGTTGTTCTTGGTGCGGCGCGTGAGCACCTGGCTGACGCGGCGGATCTCGGCGTCGCGACCGATGACGGGGTCGAGCTTGCCCGCCTTCGCGATCTCGGTGAGGTTGACGCCGTACTGTTCGAGCGCCGACTTCTGCTCTTCCTGCGAGCTCGGCGCGCCCTGCATGTTGGCCACAGGCTCTCCCTTCGTCTGTAAGTTGAGTGTACTAGACTCAACTTTGCGAAGAGGTGCGGTATTCCGGATGCCTCGAGCCGGCGTTCGCTCCCCCGCTTCACGGTAGACGGATGCCGCGGGGCCCGCCAGACCCGCAGTCGGTCGAGTAGGCCGCCCGCGGCCGTATCGAGACCTCGACGGACCGCCTCGGAATGCGCCCCGGCGCCGCAACGTTGACCTTGACGTGCAACGATTCGGAACGCTCTCATTCGGCCACTACGGCCCCCTCGGCGGCGGACGCCAGCTCTCGGCCGCCGATTCGATGCTGCAGGCCATCGACCTCGCGCAGGGCATGGACGAGCTCGGCGTCAACGGCGCCTACTTCCGCGTGCACCACTTCGCCCGCCAGCAGGCCTCGCCCATGCCGCTGCTCGCGGCGATCGCGGCCCGCACCGAGCACATCGAGGTGGGCACCGGCGTCATCGACATGCGCTACGAGAACCCGCTGCACTTCGCCGAGGAGGCGGCCGCGGTCGACCTCATCTCGGGCGGGCGCCTCGCGCTCGGCGTCAGCCGGGGCTCACCCGAGTCGGTCGTGCGCGGCTACGAGACGTTCGGCTACACCGGCTCGCAGGATCCGAGAGGGGCGGATGTCGCGCGCGAGCACTTCGCCCGTTTCCTCAGCGCGATCGAGGGCGAGGGACTCGCCGAGCGCGACGCGACCTCGCCGTTCGGCGGCGGCAGCGGCCTGCAGCGCATCGAGCCGTATTCGCCCGGCCTGCGATCGCGCATCTGGTGGGGCGCCGGCAACCGCGACTCGGCCGAGTGGGCGGGCCGCACGGGCGTCAACCTCATGTCGTCGACGCTGCTCACCGAGGACCGCGGCATCCCGTTCGACGAGCTGCAGGCGCAGCAGATCGAGGCCTTCCGCGATGCGTGGCGCGAGGCGGGCCACCCCGGCGAGCCGCGCACCTCGGTCAGCCGGTCGATCTTCCCGATCACGACCGCCGAAGACGAGCTCTACTTCGGCGGTCGTCAAGACGGCGACGGCGTCGGCATGATCGACGGCATCCGCTCGACGTTCGGCAAGACCTACGCGGGCACGCCCGACAAGCTCGTCGAGCAGCTGCAGCGCGACGCCGCCATCCGCTCGGCCGACACCCTCATGCTCACGATCCCGAGCCAGCTCGGCGTCGAGTTCAACCTGCGCCTCGTCTCGGCTTTCGCCGAGCACGTCGCGCCGAGCCTCGGCTGGCAGAGCACGCGGGCCTGAGCAGCGGCGCTCGCGCTCAGACTCCTGCTCAGACTCCCGAGACCGTATAGCGGCGCTCGATCGAAGCGGTCGCCCGCCCCCATTCGCTCGACGAGACGCGCAGCTGATGCGCGCGAAACGCGGCGACGTCACGGAACACCTCTTCGACGACCCAAACCCGTGGGGTTTGCGACGGGACGACCGTGAAGCTCTCGCAGCCGGGCTCGGCTCGCGTCAGTTCGATATGGCGCGGCAGATGCGCTCGAACAAGCTCGGCCTGTGCCTCGTCGGCGCAGACGAGTTCTCCGCGCAGTTCGACGCGGGTCACGCCCAGCACCTTCACGAGCAGCCGCCGCAGTTCGGCGCGCTCATCGGCCTCGAGCGGCGCCAGCAGCTCGAGCTGCGCGGCGTCGACCGCGGCATCGAGGTCGGTCAGGAGCGTCTCGCCCGAAGCCGTGATCGTCACGGTGTTGCGGCGCCGGTCGGCGGGATCGGGCGTTCGGGCGATGGCACCGGATGCCTCGAGCTCGCCGAGCACCGCGTGCAGGTCGCTTCGATCGATGCCGAGGCGGCGGCCGAGCTCGGCCTGGCTCACCGAGCCCTCCTCGGCGAGCGCGTGCAGCACCGAGAAGTGGTGTCGGCGCACGCCGTGCGCGGCGAGCGCCTCGCCCACGGCCGCGGCGCCGAGGCCTGCCGCACGGCTCAGGAGCCAGCTCGGCAGCTCGGCGAGCCGACGCGGCGGGTTCGGTTGGGCGTGCATGGCGTCAGCCTAGATCAGCGTCGGTCGCCGGCGAGCAGACGCGTCGCGGGCGGCCGCAGGGCCGCCGTTCACGCGCCGACCCGTCACGCGGCGGCCGTGCGCCAGACCGGCTCGACCCGCAGCTCGGCGATGCGCCAGCCCGCCTCCGTGTCCCGCACGCCCAGCCGGTACACGGCGCCGAGCACCTGCACCGGGACGCCGTCGGCACGGGCGAAATGCGCCGTGAGGTTCGCGCGCACGCGCGCGGCACGAGCACCGGCGGTCGAGACATCCGCTTCGCAGAGCACGTTCGTCATCACGTGGTGCAGGCGCTCGTAGCCGACGTGATTGCGTGTCGCCTGGGCGATCACGGCGTCTCGGCCCTCTGCAGCGCCGCCGGGCGTGGTCGCGGTCGCGTCCTCGGTGAAGAGCTCGCGCAGCACCTCGAACCGGTGCTCGTCCAGGGCGGCGCCCAGTCGGGAGACGAGGTCGGTCAGGTCGGCGCGATCGGCGGCATCGATGGACATGGGCGGCTCCTTCATTTTCGTTGGTGTAGCCAACGTTGGTGTAACCAACAATATCGGGATCCGCTCGAACCGCAACCCCATCCGTCAACCCTCTCGGCAGATTCAATGCCTTCTCATACGTTCGTGCGTCAAGATCGGAGTCCGACCACGAGAACGCACGAGGGATCCGCATGCAGAAGCGCACGAAGATCATCACGGCCTCGATCGTCGGCGCCGTCCTGGTGCTCGGCGCCACTGCCGCCATCGCCGGCCCGATCATCTATCGCGACGTCATCGTCGGCGAAGCGGATGCCGCGCCCAGCGTCACCGCGACCCCCGCCCCGAGTGCGACGTCGGGTGGCGACGGCGGCTCGGCCGCGGCATCCGACCTCAGCGGCGAGTGGACGGTCGGCGACGGATCGTACGCGGGCTACCGCGTCGACGAGGTACTGAACGGCACCGACGTCACGGTCGTCGGCCGAAGCGACGAGGTCGCCGGCACGATGACCGTCGACGGACTGACCCTGGTCTCGGCCGAGATCACGGTCGACGTCGCCTCGATCGCGACCGACAACCCGAGCCGCGACTCGTACTTCCGCGACAACGCCATGCGCGTCGGCCAGAACCCGACCGCGACGTTCGTGCTCACCGACGCCGTCGTCAGCGGCGCGGCCCCCGCCGTCGGCGAGGTGCAGACCATCCAGGCGACCGGCGAGCTCACCCTCGCCGGCGAGACCCGCACCGTGACCGTCGAACTCGAGGCAGTGCTGAACGGCGACACGGGGCAGGTCGCCGGGAGCATCCCGATCACGTTCGCCGACTACGGCGTCGAGGCGCCCAGCCTCGGATTCGTCTCGGTCGAGCCCGAGGGATTCGTGGAGTTCTCGCTGCAGGTCGAGCCGGCGTAGCGCCGCACACAGGGTCGTCGAAGCCGACGGGCATGTCGCCGCAAGGCGGGCCTCGCGGCCGTCGGCGGGCGTAGCCTCGAAGCACGAGACGAAGGAGAACGCATGCCACTCGAAGGCGAATACGCACCGAGCACGGCGGCCTGGGCGCGCAAGCAGGCCGAGGCGTTCGAGGCGAGCGACGGGGCGAAGGCGAACACGCTGCACGGCAAGCCGGTCATCGTCCTCACGACTGTCGGCGCCAAGTCGGGCAAGCTCCGCAAGACCGCGCTCATGCGCGTCGAGCACGACGGAGAGTACGCCGTCGTCGCCTCGCTCGGCGGCGCCCCGAAGCATCCGGTCTGGTACTGGAACCTGCACGCGCACCCGAACGTCGAACTGCAGGACGGCGCCGAGAAGCACGACTACGTCGCCCGCGAGCTCGAGGGCGACGAGCGCGAGCTCTGGTGGGCGCGCGCCGTCGAGGCCTGGCCCGACTACGCGAAGTACCAGACGAAGACCGAGCGCGTGATCCCGGTGTTCCTGCTCACGCGCGTCGTGCTCTGATCCGACGGTTCGGTTCGGTTCGGGCGCTCAGGAGGCGTCGGTGAGTTCGCGGAGCGCCCGGACATGGGCCGCATAGGCGGCACGACCCGCAGTCGTGAGTGAGAGCCAGGTGCGAACGTAGCCGTCACGGGGGAGCTTGTAGGCCTCGAGGTATCCGGCGTCTCTCAACGTCGACGCGTGCTTGCTGAGCGAGGAGTCGCTGATCTCGAGCGCATCACGCACCACCGAGAACTCGGCCTCGGCGACCTGCGAGAGGAACGCGCAGATCGCCAGGCGCCGAAGCGGGTGGATGACGTCGTCCAATCGCGGATGAGGTGCTTGCATCGGTTCAGCCTTCGACGGATGTTCGCGGCACGTGTTCGAGGAGCCATCCGTTCGCCATCCTGATGAGCACGATGGCGACGCCGACCGCCCACGCGACCCAGGTCAGGTGCTGCTCGAAGACGAGGTACATGCCGAGGCCGAGCGCGGCGAGCAGGGCGGCGACGACGAGCAGGGAGACGATCGCCGCATCGCCGCGGAACTCGGAGACCCTGGTGCCCGTCAGCCGGAGGCGGCGTGCGTCGAGGATGCGATTGCCGATCACCGACACGATCAGGGCGACGCTGGAGAGCACGCCCGGCGCCAGTAGGAAGACGACGAACACGAGCCCGAGCAACGCGCCACTGGCCGGGTAATACCACCACGGCGCGCGCGAGCGATCGACGGCGACTCGTTGCGCCCGGGTGGCGACCTCGAGCGCTTCCTCGGCCGTCGGAGCATTTTCCATACTGGAAAGTAGACGCCTCTTCGGCGTGGATGTCAATGTCGACCCGGCCTCCGGGGCCTCGAGACGTCGCCGCGTCCGCACGCCACGACCCTTTGCGGCGCGACGACCATTCACCGCGCGCTCGCAGGCATCGTCTGCCGGCAAAAGGGCGTGGCGCATGCGTTCGGTCGGGCGCAAGGCGAGCAAGCGAGCGGATGCCGCGGGCAGGCCGGCGACGCGAACTCAGAGCCCGCGCATCGTGAACGCCCGCGCGAGCACCGAGCGCAGGGGCGGCACGTCGAGCACCCGCACGCCGGCGTTGCGCACGCGCAGGCGCAGCCCGGAGGCGGGGGCGCCGACGGCCATGTTGAACGCCGCCCGCTGCACGGCCCGCCGCGCCGCCGCACGGCGCACGCGGTCGTAGACCTCGAAGGCCTCGAGCGGCGCGCCGACCGCGAGCGCCGCGGCGAGGTCGTGGTCGAGACGCAGGGCGTCGAGCCATCCGAGGTTCATGCCCTGCCCGCCGATCGGGCTGATCTCGTGCGCGGCGTCGCCGACAAGCGCGATGCGGCCGACCGCCATGCGCTCGGCGAGGTGCTGCCGCGCCTCGAAGGCGCTCGGCTCGCCCGCCGACGCCACGTCGAACCGGCCGCCCTCGACCCGGGCGTGCACGATCGCCGCGAGCGTGTCGGCGCTGAGCCGCGCCGGCGGCCGCCGCACCCGAGCGACCCATCGCCGCAGGCCGCCCGGCATCGGGAAGGACTCGACGACGCCCGCCGGCTCGAAGTGCAGCAGCGCCGAGGTCGGCTCGCCGGTGTCGTCGCGGGTGTCGCACATCACGTAGTGGGCACGGCCCGGACGCGAGCGCCATCCGACCCCGAGAGCTTCGCGGATGCCGCTGCGGATGCCGTCCGCCGCGATCACGTACCTCGCCGTCACCGCGAACCCGCGCGCGCCGATCGAGTCGCCGATCGAGGCGCCGTCGGCATCGCCCGCCCCAGTCCGCGCACCGGCGGCGGTGCCGCCGACACCGCCGCCCCCGACGAGCACCCCCTCGACCCGCACATCCACGCCGAGATCGTCGACGGCGCGCACCTCGACCCCACGACGAACGGCGCCCGGCCGCAGCGCCTCGAGCCGGCGTTCGAGCATCGCCTCGGCCTCGAGTTGCGGCAGTGAGAGCACGACGCCGCCGCGCTCGAACGACATCTCGCCGAGCGTTCGCCCCTCGCAGGTCGCCCGGCCGTCGCGGATCGGGGCCGCGGCGGCGCGCACCTCGGCGTCGACGCCGGCGCGCGCCAGCGCACGCAACCCGGGCGGATGGATGCCGATCGCCCTCGACCGCCCGGTGCGCGACGCGCGCCGCTCGAGCACGACGACATCGATGCCGCGCTGGGCCAGCAGGCAGCCGAGCAGCAGGCCGACCGGCCCCGCGCCGACGACGACCACGTCGTGGCGCGGCTCGGCCGAGGCATCCGCCCGCCCCGCAGCATCCGCACGCCCCCCACCATCCGTCTCAGCCATGCGGGTCCCAGAGCACCTCGAGCCGAGACGGGAAGCCTCGACGCACGCGCCACCCCGCCGGGAGCAGGGCCGCGAGCTCGAGGGCTGTATGGCTGCGGCGGATCGACGTGAGCCCGTCGGCGCGGATGTACGACCCCGCGATCAGGGTGGTGGTGAACGGCAGCGTGCCGAGCGCGAACCCGGCGTAGCCCCACCGGCTGCGCTCGATGTCGCCGTGCACGGCGATGCCGCCGCCCGCCGCCAACCGCTCGGAGTCGGCGAGCAGCGCACCCAACTGCCCGCCGTCGAGGTGGTGCAGCACGTGGTTCGAGGTCACGACCGCGAATCGCTCGCCCGCGACGGCCAGCTCGCGGCTCGTCGTCCGGCGCAGCACGAGCCCCGGTTCCGGCGGCCGCCGCGAGGCCCAGTCGTACGAGCGCGGGTCGGGGTCGATCGCGGTGACCTCGAGGCGCAGCCCGTCGGCGCGGGCCCACTGCAGCAGTGCCCGCGGCACGTCGGCCCCGCCCGTGCCGACGTCGAGCACGCGACGGGTCTCGGTGCGCGAGAGCCGGGGCCGGATCCACCGCCGGTACACCGCCCGCTGGTTCGAGACCACGGCGTTCACGCGCCCGAACTGCTCGTAGGTGCGCGCGAGCATCACGGGGTCGCAGTCGGGCGCGTCCATGAGCTCGACCAGGGTGTCGTCACGACTCCGCAGCGAGGTCAGCACCCCGCCGGGCGGCGCCGGCCGCGACTGCGAAGGCGACGACGACATGGTCTCAGGCGCGAACCGTCATGAGCGCCGACTCGACCGTGAGGCCCGGCCCGAAGGCCATCGCCGCCACCCGCTCGCCGTCGGCGGCATCCGAATCGAGGATGTTGCGCAGCACGAAGAGCACCGTCGCGCTCGACATGTTGCCGAAGTCGCGCAGCGTCTCGCGCGCCGGCACGAGCTGCGCCTCGGTGAGCGCGAGCCGCGCCTCGACCTTGTCGAGGATGCTGCGACCGCCCGGATGGATCGCCCAGTGCTCGATCGCATCGCTCGAGCCGTCGGCGGCGAGGGCCGCGGCAAGCGCGTCGTCGTGCGCGAAGAGCGGCTCGAGGGCGCCCGTGATGTGCTCGTCGATGATCGCCGGCACGGCGTTGGAGAGCACCATCTCGAAGCCGTGGTCGCCGATCTTCCACGCCATGTCGCCCTCGCCGACGGGCGTGATGCGGGTCGCGAACCGGTCGAGCTCGAAGGCGCGCTCCCCGGGCTCCAGTGCACGTGCGGTGACGATGCCGGCCCCGGCGCCGTCGGAGAAGAGCGACGACGCGACGATCGTGTCGGGGTCGTTCGACGAGCGCAGGTGCAGCGTGCAGAGCTCGACGCTGACGACGAGCACCACGGCCGAGGCATCCGCCAGGCAGATCTGGCGCGCGATGCGCAGCGCGGGGATCGACGCGTAGCAGCCCATGAAGCCCAGGTGGTAGCGCTCGACCCCGGGGTTCAGGCCGAGGTCGCGCGCGATCATGAAATCGGGGCCGGGCGCGTAGAACCCGGTGCACGACACCGTGATGACATGCGTGACATCGGATGCCTCGATGCCGGGCGTCGCCGCGATCGCCGCGCCGCCCGCCTCGACGTAGAGCCGCGTCGCCTCGTGCGCGTAGATCTCGTTGCGCGCCTTCGTGCCGGGCAGCAGCAACTCGCCGCTCGCCTGGTCGAAGAAGACCGGCGTCTGCTCGCGCGGTTCGAGGGTCAGTTCCTCGAGCACGCTGTGGCGGCGCTCGATGCCCGACACGTTGAACGACGTCGAGACGATGCGCTGCGCCAACCGGTTGAGCCCCGGTTGCGAGGCGAACACGTCGCGCACCGCATCTTGCACGAGCACCGTGGACGGAACCACGGTCGAGACACCCCTCAGCGTGACGGCCATGCCTCACCCTAGACATGCGAGCGGATGCAGCGACAGGGGCTTGCGCGATCCCTTGGCGGACTCACATGCCCGCCGTCGCCCGACGGGAGTCGACGAAGACCGCGAACGCACGCAGCGCACCCGCGGCACGGGCGCCCCCGGACGCGACGAACGTCGGCGGCCCGAGAAGGGCCGCCGACGTTCGGGAGCGCTCGCTCAGCCGAGCAGCTTGGCCTTCGCGGCCGCGAACTCCTCGTCGCTCAGGATGCCCTGCTCCTTGAGCGTGCCGAGCTTCTGCAGCTCGGCGACGATGTCGACGCCTGCCGCGGGCGCTGCGGGAGCCGCCGGCGCGGGAGCAGCCTGCTGGGCGTAGGCCTGCTGCTGGTAGGCCTGCTGCTGCGCCGCCTGCTGCGCCGCCGCATCGATCTGGGCCTGCTGCTGTTGCTGCTGGTAGGCCTGGGCGTCGGCCTGCTGCTGCGCCTTCGCCTGCTGGTTGCGCTGCATGCCGCCGCTCACGGCCGTGGCCGTGCCGGCGACGACCGCGGTGCGCGCGGCCAGTCCGATGAGCCCCGGGCGGCCCATTCTGCGTCCCATCATGCTTCTGCTCCTTCTGCTTCGGCGAGGACCGCGTTGACGACCGGCGCGGGGATGCGCTCGACCTGCAGCACCTCGGCGCCCGACTCCGCGAACCGCGATGCGAGCTTCTTCGCCCACAGGAGTTCGATGGCGACGACCGCCGCCGCGCCGCCCACGGGGATCAGCTCGACCAGTTCTTCGATGTCTTCGTCACCGACGAGCCCGGACTCGAGCACCTCGATGTCGACCTCGACCTCGTCGCCGAAGTCCTCGAACTCGATGACCGTCACCTCGTCTTCGCTGCGCGTGACGAGCAGGAAGTCGAGAAGGCGGATCTCACCGCCCGCGACCAGGTCGGCGATCGCCTCGAGCGTGCGGCCGTCGGGCCGCGCCCCCTCGAACCCGATGACATACAGCTCGACCGGGCCGTACTCGAAGTCCGCCATTGGTTCCCCCTCCATGGATGTGTTCCTGCAGACTATCCCCGCGTTTCGGGCGGCGCCACAGGTGCGGGCAGGGAATCGCCCGAGAGCCGCCTGAGGGTCGCCATGCGTTCATCGGGCTCGAGGAACACGGCCCGCACGAGCAGGGTGAGCGGGATCGACAGGATGGCCCCGATCGGCCCGATCACGAGGGTCCAGAACACGACCGAGACGAACGAGAGCGTGAGGCTGAGCGACACCGCGTCGCTCACGAACTTCGGCTGCACGAGCACCTGCAGGGTCACGTTCACCACGCAGTAGGCGAGCACGACGACGAGCGCGAGCGGCCAGCCGCCGATGACGAGTGCGAGCACCGCCGGCGGGATGAGCCCGATCACGAAGCCGATGTTCGGGATGAAGTTCGTCACGAACGCGAGGATCGCCCACACGAGCGGGATCGGGATGCCGAGCCCCCAGAGGATGAGCCCGTCGAGCACCGCGACGATCAGGCCGAAGGTCGCGTTCACGACGTAGTAGCGGCGCACGCCCGAGAAGTAGCGGACGCCGATCTCGTCGCCCCACGCCGACCCGAAGACGGGGCGGGCATGCGCGAAGCGCGCGGCATCCGCGGCCATGAAGATGACGTAGGCGAGCACGAAGAAGAACGCGGTGGCGAGGCCGAGCACGAAGCTCGCGATGTCGCCCGCGATGGCCACCAGCTGCGCGGGGTCGAGCAGGCCTGCGACGCTCGCCGCGGCATCCGTCGTCGCACCGCTCGACTCGGCCCAGGCGATGAGGTTCGCCGCCGTCTGCGCGAGCTCGTCGGCGTAGTCGGGCACCATCGAGACGAACTGGGCGGATGCCACGACGAGGAGCACCGCGAGCACCGCGAGGATCGCCCAGGCCAACGCCACGACCACGGAGGTGGCCAGCCACTTCGGCCAACCGCGACGTTCGAGCGGGAAGCGCACCGGATGGGCGATGATGACGACGATCGCCGCCACCGCGATCGGGCCGAGTACGTCGCGCGCGAGCCAGACGCCCGCGAGCGCGATCACGGCTGCGGCGATCGCGATCAGGCGCCGGGTGCCGATCGGGAGGCCCCCGCGAGCGGCGACGGTGGTCGTGCGCTCGACGGCCGCCGCCGGTCGTTCGCCCTCGGATTCCCCCATGCGCGCCCCTTCCCACCCGTCACCCTAGCGAGCGCGCGGCGCGGATTCCCGCCGCCCCACCCCCCGCGATGGTGGACGAGTCGCGCGCGCGGGCGGTAGATTCGCTGGAAGGCGCTCGATTCTGGGGGGCGCGGAAAACTCGAGAACGGAAAATACACATGGACTTCTGGTCAGACTTCTGGAACATCATCTGGTGGTTCCTCTGGGCCTTCGTCTTCATCGCCTACCTGATGATGCTCTTCTCGATCATCGGAGACCTCTTCCGCGACCAGAAGCTGAACGGCTGGTGGAAGGCCGTCTGGATCATCTTCCTGATCTTCGTGCCCTTCCTCACCGCACTGGTCTACCTGATCGCCCGCGGCAACGGCATGGCCGAGCGCTCGCAGCGCGAGGCTCGCCAGATCCAGTCCGCGACCGACGACTACATCCGTCAGACGGCCGGCACCGCGCCGAGCGCCGCCGACGAGATCGCCAAGGCCAAGGGCCTGCTCGACTCGGGTGCCATCACCCAGCCCGAGTTCGACGCGCTCAAGGCCAACGCGCTGAAGACCGCGTAGTCACGCACGACACGACGAGAGGGCCGGATGCCACGCATCCGGCCCTCTCGTCGTGTCCGGGCGACTACTCCACCGGCGCCTCGACCGGCGACGCCGCTGTCGGCGCCGCCGCCGCATCGGCCGCCGCGTCGCCGGAGGCGCCCGCCGTGCGCAGGAACACGATGATCCAGCTGAAGATGAGGCACGCGGCCACGAGTTCGACCGCGGTGAGGTTGTAGTAGCCGGTCGCGAAGAAGACGCCGACCACGATGATCACGACGACGTAGACGTAGCCGAGCACGACGAACACGCGCGGCACGGTGCGGATGAACTTCGGCAGGCCGATGACGATCACCGCGAAGCACACGGCCATTCCGGTCGCCACGGTGTTGTGCACGGCGAAGAACTCGTCGACCGGGAAGATGCCGACGCAGGCCAGGAAGATGCCGATGAGGATCAGCCCGATGCGCACGATGTCGCGGCCGCGGCGGTCGGGCGGGGTCGACGCGGGCAGCGTCGCGGTCGCGTATCTCGCGACGATCGTGACGATCGCGCCCGCGATGATGAGCGTGAGGTTGAACGCCCTCGCCGAGACGTCGTCGGTCATGCCGAGCGCCGAGAGGTTCTCCTTCCACCAGTACGGGTCGCTCGCCGAGAGCATGCTCGCGAACGCGCCGACCACGAGGAACACCGCGAGCACGAGCGAGAGCAGCATGGGCGTCATCCGTGCCGCCGAGAGGAAGCTGATGTAGGCCGTGATCGCGAGCGCCACGCCGGCGAGCGCCGCGGCCGGCACCGAGAAGACGACGGCGTCCTTGAAGCTCAGCTCGAGCACCGTCGAGAGCCCCAGCCAGCCGAGCAGCGCGATGGCGCCGTGGGCGATCGAGAGCGACGCGACGTCGAACCAGTGCAGGCGTGCCCCCGGCACCGACAGCCCCTGGCCGATCTCCCGGCGCAGCGCGGGGTTCGGGGTGCGCACGGCCAGGTACCGGCCGAGCAGGAACGCGAGGATCGCCGCGACGGCCCCGCCGATCGCCGCGTACTCGCCGAGCGACCCGCGGCCGGAGATCGGGAGGTCCTCACCCCAGAACGCGATCAGGCCGATGACGGCGCCGACCACGAAGAACGCGCTTCCGATGAGCAGTGCGGCCGATTCGAGCGACGACACGTTCGCCGCTGGGCTGTGCACCACCTTCCGGATCGACGCCGATTCCTCCGGACCCGCCATGGTTCGCGTCACGTCAGTTCTCCCACCCCTCGGGCCGCGCGTTCGAGACGGCTGCGCGGCGATTCGGGATCAGCATGGCACCGCCGGGGGTGCCCGGTCCACAGGCGCGTCGGGCACGAGGCATCCGCTCGCCCTGCTCGCCCCGCGCCGCGCTCGCGACCGACCGCGATCGGGTCGAGTCGGTGAGGTCGAGAAGCGCTCAGGTCGAGATGGGGTCGAGCACCTCGAGCATCGACCCCTGCACGAAGCCGGCCCACTCGTAGGCGGCGCGCAGGTAGTCGTCTCGCGTCTCGTCGGCGCCGGCCTCGTCTTCTTCGACGACGCCGACCCGCTCGGCGAGGATGAGCCGGAGGTCCGTGAGGAAGGTGAGCCACCCCCAGGCCTCGGACTCGTCGAGCTCGATCTGCACGACCCCCTCGTCGCCGTCGTCGACGGCCGTGGCGTCGCGCACCCGCTGGGCGGCCTGCCGCTTGCCGTCGACGAGGCTGTCGCGCGTGTAGCGCTCGAACTCCTGCGACGCGGCGTGGTCGTCGGGGTAGGCGCTCGGCAGCAGCCGGCCGAGCGCGGGGTCGTCGGCCTCGCCGAGCAGCAGCACGGAGTCGACCTGGTCGGCGAGCTCGGAGAGCAGCATCGCCTCTTCGGCCTCGAGCACGAGGCGCACGCCCTCGCCACCGCTGCGCCCGGCGACGATCACGACGGCGCCTTCGACACGGTGGCCTGCAGGCCGTAGCCGTGCATCGCCTCGACGTGGCGTTCCATCGCCTCCCGGTTGCCGCTCGCGACGACCGCCCGCCCCTCGGTGTGCACCGTGAGCATGAGCCGTTCGGCCACGTCGCGCGGGAACCCGAAGTAGCTGCGGAACACGTAGCTCACGTACGTCATGAGGTTGACCGGGTCGTCCCACACGACCGTCTGCCACGGCACGTCGGCGGCGACACGCGTTGACGTGTCGAGGTCGAGCTCTTCGAGCGTGGAGGTCACACTTCAAGACTGACACGAGCGAGCGGATGACGCGAGTGGGCGTCGTGGGCCCCGGTTCAGCCCGCCCGGCGCGACGCGGTGACCGTGAACTTCGGGTCGCGGGCGATCTGGCGCGTCGGCCCGACGATGCGCTCGAGCGCCGGGCGGTAGCGCAGATGCGAGTTCCACACGCACCACAGCTCGCCGTCCGGTGCGAGCACGCGCGCCGCGTCGGCGAAGAGGTGCTCGGCGATGCCGGTGTGCAGCGCGGCATCCGAGTGGAACGGCGGGTTCAGCACGATGAGCCGCTCGCTCGCGGCGGCCAGCAGCTCGAGCCCGTCGGCCTGCGTCACGTGCACCCGGTCGCCGACGCCGTTGCGCTCCGCGGTCTCACGAGCGGATGCCGCGGCCGACGCCGATCGGTCGGTGGCTCTCACCTCGAGTCGAGGCCGCCGGCGCGCGAGCCACGTGCCGATGACGCCGGTGCCGCAGGCGAGGTCGACCGCGGACGTGGCATCCGGCACGGCCCCGCCGACGTTCGCGAGCAGCAGGCGCGTGCCGATGTCGACGGAGGTCGCGGCGAAGACCCCGCCGTGCGCCACGACGGTGAGCTCGAGGTCGGGGTCGTGCTGTGCGCGGGGCCATGCCGGGGCATCCGGTGTTCGCGTCGTCTTCGGCGCGGTCGCCGTGAGCACACGCGACTTCTGCCTGGCGTGCGACACGTCGACGCGCTCGAACCACGCGCCCAGCACCTCGTTCATGCTCACCGACATGTGCTTCAGGCGCCCGCCGGCGAAGACCCGGACCTCGGATGCCGCGTGGCCGGCGATGAGGGCCGCGAGTTCGTCGAGCCGGTCGAGCGATCGCGGCAGGCGCATGAGCACGACGCGGGCGCCGACGAGCAGCTCGGAGGCGAGCGGCAGCGAGCGAGGCATCCGATCGCCCTCGAAGCCCAGCCGGGCGGCGTTCGACGCGAGGGCGCGCTCGCCCGTGACGAGGTCTTGATGCACGCGCACGCCCGTCGCCCCGAGCGCGACCGCGCCGAGCGCCAGTGCGCCGTAGGCGTCGTCGAGCACGACCACCTCGCCGGGCGCCGCCGCCGCGACGGCAGCCGCCGCCTCGTCGAGGATCAGGCGATCGGCGGCATCGGACGCCTCGAGCCCCACCGCTTCGACATCGGGGAGGCGTCGAAGGGCGCCGAGGTCGAAGGACATGCCCCAAGGGTACGCGGCGGCCGGGCCGCGGATCCTGCGACCTGCGGCCCGGCCGACCTGTCGCTCCCCCTGTGTTCCCCTGCCTCGGTGAAGAGGTGCAGCGGGGTGTGATGGACGACCTGTCCTCACCAGTTCGTTCCGCACCCCGCTGCGCGCGCACCGACCCGATGGTGCACGATCGAGGCGACCCGGATGCGACCTTCACATCTGCACCAGTGGCGTCCGGACCGCCTCGACCTCGTCATCATCACCCCCCGCTCTCGCCTCCGACCTCGCCGGCATGCTCTCGATCGGGAACTTCACATCGGGTTTCGTGCCTGCCGGGCCGCCGCAGGACCCTCGTGCGAACCGCCGAGCGCGGCGTCGTCACAGCACGAGCCGTTCGGTGCCCACCGCGGCGCTCAGTGCCTCGGCACGGTTCGTGACCCCGAGCTTGCGGTAGATCGAGGTCAACTGCGAGCGCACCGTGTTCACGGAGACCGAGAGCGCTGCGGCGATCTCGGACAGGCTTCCCGTGGCGACGAGCTCCGTGAACACGGCACGCTCGCGACGCGAGAGCCGCACCACCTCCGGCGGCAGGTCGAGGCTCCATCCCTCGCCGGCCGCGAGACCGGGAACCAGCTCGCCCAGGTGGGTCGCGGAGATCGCCGCCAGCGGCGTCTGCAACCCCATCGAACGCACGAGGGACAAGGCCTCGTCGATGCGTTCGCGCGCCACGTCGGTCCTGCCCTCGAGATGCGACGACGCCGCCGCGACGATGAGCAGCTCCGCGCGATCGCGGATCGTCACCGAGTCCCGCCATGCGTACCGTTCGGCGATCACGGTCGCGCGCCCGTGCTCGCCGAGCAGGTACGCGGCGCGAGCCCGGACCACCGCCGAGGGGATCTCCTCCGGCGGGTCGAGTCGCTCGATCGCCTCGAAGGCCTCCCGCCACCGGCGCAGGCTCATGAGCAGGCCGATGCGGCGCGCGGCGAGCTCCTGGTGCATCGAGGACGGAACGGGCGGGAACTCGCCGAGGCTCGCCAGGACGGCATCGAACTCCGCGATCACCGGCCGGGAGGATGGCGCCCCGTGCGTGACGACCAGGGCGACGGGCCAGAACTCGTTCACGGGGAGCTCCGTGCGGACACGCGGCTCGAGCACCGCCACCTGCCCTGCATCCCGCTGCTCCATCGCGACGATCAGCGCGGCGGTGCGTGCGAGCCGCCCCGTACGGCCACGGGCCTCGATCAGCCCGCCGTCCGCCAGGAGGCCGGCGGCGCGCCCGATGTCGCCGTCGAGCGCGGCCTCCAGCGCCGTCAGCGCGAGGACCGGTCCCGATGTCCGTGAGCCCATGCGCGCATCGGCGAGATGCCGTCGGGCTCCCGCGTACCGGCACATGCGCAACAGGAATTCCGCGATCTCCCGGTGGACCGTGTACCGCATCGGACGCAACGGCTCCTCGACACCGTCTGCTCGCAGCATCCGCTCGAGGATCGCGGACTCCTTGACCGCCGAATCGAACAGACCGAGCCGGCTGAACGCCATGAACCTCACCACGTGCGACCAGGCGAGTTCATCGGGTTCGAGGTCGGCGGGGCCCCATTCGAGCGTGCGCTGCACGAGGCGCAGTGCGCCGTTCAGCGCGTCGGTGCACCGGTCGAGCCTGCCACGGTCGGCCTCGTGCATGCCGAGCACGAGAGCGATGACCGGGTCGACGGTGTGCAGCCTGGCGCCGACGAGCGCCTTCATGAACTCGCCGTCGGCCACGATGTCGTCGACGACATCGTCGAAGCGGGACCGCACGAGCCGGCGAATCCGCGACCAGTCGTCGAAGCCGCGGGCGAGCGCCAGGGCGCCGACCGGGTCGGAATCCGCGATATGCGAGACGACGACCGCCTGCGCCTCATGCCGCCGAACGGGGTTCCGGTCGGCGAACTCGATGTCGAGGCACCGACGCAGCAGGGGATCCATGACGAACGTGGGGGCAGACGTGTCGTGCCGCCAGGCCCCGAGCGAGGCGCGCTCGAGCGAATCGAGCAGGGCCTCGTGCCCCGGGGCGACGCCGAGCGCCGCCGCGACCTCGGCGTCGATGCGATCGGGGACGCTCAGCTCGAGCAGTGCGGGCAGGTCCGGCCGCTCGAGCCACGGCTCGAGCACGGTGTCCCGAAGATGCGCGTTGATCGCCCCCATGGCCTGACTCGGCATCGGACCGGCCCCGTCCTCGCCGAGGTACAGGATCGCGGCGGCGACGAGCGACGTGTTCCCGAGGGTGCTCGCCGCCAGGGCGCCCACCGCCCCGTCGTCGAGCTCGTGGCCGTGCTCATGGGCGAGGGCCCTGATCTCGTCGTTCGTGAGGTCGAACGCGCTGGCCGGGATCCTGGCCATCGTGGCGTGCAGCGGAGCAGCCGACAGGTCGACCGCCGTGAGGTCTCGCGCCGACACGATCACTCGGACGGGGAGGTTCCCGCTGAGCAGGCGCACGAGGTCGGCGGCGATGAGGTCCGCCTCGGGAACGAGGTCCAGGCGATTGATCACGATGACGTGGTCGTCGCGCATCGCGGCGAGTCCGTGGGCGATGGCGACCGGAACCGGGATGCGTGGGTCCTCGAACGCCTCCGTCGTCACCCGCGAACCGTCGTCGGCGAGGCGAGAGATGACGGCGACCCAGAAGTCCTTCCTCGACAGTGCCCCGAGGTGGAGGCCGTCGATGAGGGTCGCATGGTCGTGCTGTTCGGACCAGTCCCGCAGGGCGGTCGCGACTCCGCGCCCTCCGGGGGAGACGATCAGGGTCAGGTCGGATTCGGCGGCGTTCGTGATGAGTTCGGTGACTCTGGCCCTCGCGAGATGCCTGGGCGAGGACACGTGGAAGGGCGCGACGGCATGGCGCGCCGCAATGGTGCGTTGCATGATGATGACTCCAGCGTTGAGGTGAACGGGTCGGCGTTACCGCGCGTGCGCGGTCACGCTCCCGTCAGTCAGGGCTGGAGTCGGTTTCGAAGGTCGGAGTGCTGGGAAGGCGGTCGTCGACGAGGCGCGCCTCGATGGAGGTCGCGATCGCCGGCAGTCCGTTGCGGCCGGTCGTCGCGAAGGCGGTGGGTGCCGTCGAGCCGCCGCCGATGCCGCCGTCGTTCGTCATGGTGGGGGCCGTCGGCCACTGCACGGGCGAGCGCACCGTGTCCGAGTCCCCGGCCGAGTCGGGCAGGTCGAGCACGGCCGAGTCGGCGGAGGCCTCGTACCCGGCGTCGGCGCGGCCCTCGTCGGCCTGTGCTGCAGGCGTCGACACGGCCGCGGGCTCGGTGACGACGACCTGGTTGCGTGGTTCACGGGTGTCGGACGGCAGCCCGGAGGGTTCGACCGCCGGCGGGGTGGGCGTGCCGGGTGCCGTCGGGTCGTTCGGGCCCGAATCCGGGTCGGGGCCCGGAGGCGGCGTCCCCGGAGGGCCGCCATCGTTCGGACCGGGGCCGGGAGGGCCGCCCGTGCCCGGTGGATCGTGGGGACGAACGGTGCCCGTCGAGACGTCGACGACCGCCTCGACGAGTTCATCGGTGGTTCCGGCCACCTGCCCGAGCGTGCCGTCGAGCAGGTCGACGATCGGTGCGAGCAGCCCGTCGAGCGGCGAAGGGCCGGTGATCGAGCCGACGATGGGCAACGTGCACACGACGTGGTCGAGCAACCCGACGAGCGGATCGGTCAGCGAGCCGATCGGACGCCCGCCCACGAGGTTCAGCAGAGGATCCAGAAGCTGCGTCGTCTGCTGCGTGACGGGTCCGGTGACCGGCGAGACGATGGACGTGACGGGAGCGACGACGGCCCCGACCGGCCGGACGACGTCGTCGACGAGGCCATGCACGAGGCCGTCGGTGAGCCCGCCCGTCGCCCCGGAGACGACACCGCCGACCGCTCCGAGCACGGGCGCGGTGACGGATCCGGTGATCGTGCCCACGATCGAGGGGTCGGAGGCCGATCCGCCCGTGGAACCGGGCTCGCCCTGCGAGGGCGGTGGCGTCGGTGCTCCCGGTTCGACGCCCGGTGCGGGAGCCGGGGCATCGCCCGGGGCCGGTGCCGGCGCGGGTGCAGGAGCGGGGTCCGGCGCAGGAGCCGGGACCGGCTCGGGCGCGGGGGGCGGAGCGGGCTCGGGCGCAGGAGCCGGGGCCGGAGCCGGGGCTGTCGGGAGCACCGCGTCCACGGTGTCCGCGACCCCGTCGAGCACGCCGCCGACGAGCCCGCCGACGCCCTTCAGCAGGCCTCCCACGAGACCGTGCGACGGCCGGTCGGCGCCGCCGGACGAGTCGGCCGCCTGTGCCGGGCCGGCGGCGAGGAGCACGGCGATGCCCGCGACGCCGACGCCGATGGCGGCGAGTCGCGCGGCACGGGCGAGACGTCTCGCGCCGACCGAGCTTGCCATGTGTCCCCCGAGCACATTCGTCATACGCATTTGGGCTGTACCGCGAAGCTATCAGATGCCGGGCGTCCGGCGACTTGTGGATCCTACGTATGTCCGAGAATCAGCGGCGCAGACCGCCCCGATGGGCGCTGCGTTCCCGGCTGGGTGCGGCATGCAGGTGGATTTGCTACCCTCGGCGACGCATGGGGAACGTGAAGTCGAACGGGGAGCGGTCGGCGGCTCGGCACAACGCCGGGCCGCGCGTCATGCGCACCCGTCGCGGCATCCGCCCCCTCGCCGCCCTCGCGACGCTCGCCGTCGCCGGGCTGCTCGCGACGATCTCGCTCGTGCCGGCCGCGCCCGTGCCGTCGGTCTTCGCCGCCGGCGCCGACACCGTTCGGCCGCCCGAGGGGCAGACGGTCGAGGTGGCGGGCGACATCGCCGCCCAGCGGGTCTCGCAGGAGTCGTACACCGCCGCGACCGGATGGCAGACGCTCGTCGCCGGCGGCACGAACCTCGACTGGGCCAAGCTCGTGCTCGTCGACGGCGACTGGGCGCTCACCGACGAGAACATCACGTTCATGATGCGCTGGATGCGGCAGGAGAACGGCGCCGACAACTGGTGGAACCGCAACAATCCGCTGAACAACGGCCTCGGCTCCGGCGGCGGCTCGGGTCTCGGCAGCTACACGACCCTCATGGACGCGGCCCAGTACGCGGCCGACAACATCAAGTCGGGGCGCTACCCCGCGGTCGACGCCGCGCTCATCGACGGAACATCGGCGGATGCCACGGCGCAGGCGCTCTGGGCGTCGCCGTGGGCGTCGAGCCACTACGGCTACGGCACGCACTGGAGTTCACGCCCCTACGACGTGATCGAGGCCCCCGCAGAGGCCTGGGGCCGCTGACCCCGGCGGGCCGGTCGCCGCTCAGCTGCGATCGAGCGGGCGCCAGACGACCATCGCCGTCTCGCGGCGCACGCGCGTGCCGCTTCGGATCGTGACGACCTCGCCCTGCGTGCCGGCCGCGAACACGCGGCGGCCGGGTCGGTTCAGCATCTCGTCGGCGAGCGTCGCCTCGAGCTCGCGCACGCGGGCGCGCAGCGTGGAGACCTCGTCTTCGAGGCCGAGCACGCGGCGGATGCCCTCGAGGCTCACGCCCTCGCTCGAGAGCTGGGCGATCTCGCGCAACCGCACGACGTCGCGCATCGAGTAGCGACGCGACTTGCCCGGCGTGCGCGTCGGCGAGACCAGTCCCATGCGGTCGTACTGCCGCAGGGTCTGCGGGTGCATGCCCGCGAGCTCCGCCGCTACCGAGATGACGAACAGCGGACTGGTCTCGTCGACGTTCATGACGGGCTCACCCGCGCGCCTTCGCGATGAGGTCGTCGCGCGGGTTCTCGTCGGGAAGCTCGGCCGCGAACTCCTTGAGCTTCTGCTCGGCGTCCTTCGACAGGTGCGCGGGTACCGCGACCTGCACGACGGCGAGCAGGTCGCCCGTCGCCTTCTTGGTCTCGACGCCTCGGCCCTTGACGCGGAGCACGCGCCCGCTCGGGGTGCCGGGGGCGACCCGGAGCTTGACGGGATCGCCGCCGAGCGTCGGCACCTGGATGGTCGCGCCGAGCGCGGCCTCGACGAACGTGACCGGCACGTTCACGCGCAGGTTGAGTCCGTCGCGCTCGAACACGGGGTGCTTTCGCACCGTCACCGTGAGCACGAGGTCGCCGGGGGCTCCGCCGTCGGGCGAGGGCTGACCCTTGCCCGCGACCTTGATCTTCTGGCCGTCGGCGACGCCGGCCGGGATGCGCACCGTGATGGTGCGGCCCTCGCCGGTCTGGAGCGTCAGCTGGTCGCCCTTGGTCGCGGTGATGAAGTCGAGCGTGGTGGTCGCCGTGACGTCGCGCCCCCTGGTCGGACCGCCCGCCCCGCGGAATCCGCCGGTGGGCTGGCCGAACCGGCCGCCGCCGAAGAGGCCGCCGAGCAGGTCGTCGTAGCCGCCGCCCTGCTGCTGGTACGTGTACTGCTGACGGCCGCCACCGCCGCCGAACATGCCGCCGAAGACGTCTTCGAAGCCGCCGTTGGCACCGCCGGCGCCGGGCGCCGTGAAGCGCGCGCCGGAGCCCATGGCCCGCACGGCGTCGTACTCCTTGCGCTGCTCGGGGTCGGAGAGCACCGAGTTCGCCTCGCTGATCTCCTTGAACTTCGCCTCGGCCGCGGCATCTCCGGGGTTCGAATCGGGGTGGTACTTGCGCGCGAGCTTGCGATAGGTCTTCTTGAGGTCGGCTTCGCTCACGTCTTTCGAGACGCCGAGCACCTTGTAGAAGTCCTTGTCGAACCAGTCCTGACTGGCCATGGCGCCTCCTTTCGCGTGAACAGGCGATGGGATGAGTCTTGCGCGGGTGTTCCCGTTCGCGCCCGATGTCTCCGCTCAGGCGGAGACGGTGGGCGCGAACGGAAACGCCCGACGGATTACGCGGGCGTCTTCACGACGACCTTCGCCGCGCGGAGCAGCGTGCCGCCGAGGGTGTAGCCCGTCTCGACGACGTCGGCGACCGTGTCGGTCTCGACGTCGGGCGAGGGCTGCTGGAAGATCGCCTCGTGCTTCTGCGGGTCGAACGCGTCGCCGACCTCGCCGAACTTGGCGAGACCGAGCCGCTCGACCGAGCCGCGCAGCTTGGCCGCGATCGTCGCGAAGGGCGACTCGCCCTCGAGGTCGCCGTGCTTCTCGGCACGGTCGAGGTCGTCGAGCACGGGCAGCAGCACGGCCACGGTCGTGCCGATCGCGCGCTCCTTCTCGATCTCGCGGTTGGCCTCGGTGCGCCGACGGTAGTTGGCGTACTCGGCGGTGATCCGCTTGAGGTCGGCCAGGTGCTCGTCGGTGGGGTCTTCGACCTCGACGTTCGCGGCGTTCAGGATGTCCTCGACCGTGAGCTCGCGCTCGTCGGCCTCGGTCTCGAGCTCGATCTCTTCAGGGGTGACGGATGCCTCGGCATCCGTCACCTCGTCGGCGGATTCGGGCTCGGGAACCTCGGGGTTCTCCTTCTCGTCTGCCATGGCCTGGCCTACTTCTTGTCGTCTTCGTCGTCGATGACCTCGGCGTCGACCACGTCTTCGTCGGACTCGGCCTGCTCGCCCGTGGCCGCGGCATCTTCGCCGGCTGCCGAAGCGGCATCCGCCGCCTGCGCCTGCGCGTAGATGGCCTCGCCGAGCTTGCCCTGCGACTGCGAGAGCTTCTCGAACGCGGTCTTCACGGCCTCGTCGTCGTCGCCCGCGAGAGCCGACTTCAGCGCGTCGACGTCGCCCTGCACCTCGGACTTGACGTCGGCGGGGAGCTTGTCTTCGTTGTCCTTGATGAGCTTGTCGGTCGAGTAGGCGAGCTGCTCGGCGGAGTTGCGGGTCTCGGCGAACTCACGACGCTGCTTGTCTTCGGCCGCGTGCTCCTCGGCCTCGCGCACCATGCGCTCGATGTCGTCCTTCGGGAGGCTCGAGCCGCCCGAGATCGTCATCGACTGCTCCTTGCCGGTGCCCTTGTCCTTCGCGGACACGTGCACGATGCCGTTGGCGTCGATGTCGAAGGTGACCTCGACCTGCGGCACGCCGCGAGGCGCCGGCGCGATGCCGGTGAGCTCGAAGGTGCCGAGCGGCTTGTTGTCGCGGGTGAACTCGCGCTCGCCCTGGAAGACCTGGATCGCGACCGACGGCTGGTTGTCGTCGGCGGTCGTGAAGGTCTCGCTGCGCTTGGTCGGGATGGCCGTGTTGCGCTCGATGAGCTTGGTCATGATGCCGCCCTTGGTCTCAATGCCGAGGCTCAGGGGGGTGACGTCGATGAGCAGCACATCTTTGCGCTCGCCCTTCAGCACGCCGGCCTGGAGCGCGGCGCCGACGGCGACGACCTCATCGGGGTTGACGCCCTTGTTCGCGTCTTTTCCGGTCTCCTTCTTGACGAGCTCGGCGACCGCGGGCATGCGGGTCGAGCCGCCGACGAGCACGACGTGCGCGATGTCGGACAGCTTGATGCCGGCCTCGCGGATGACGTCTTCGAAGGGCTTCTTCGTGCGGTCGAGCAGGTCGCTGGTCATGTTCTCGAACTGCGCGCGCGTGAGCGTCTCGTCGAGGTTTGCCGGGCCGTTCTCGGTGAGCGAGAGGTAGGGCAGCTGGATGCTCGTCGACATCGAGGAGCTGAGCTCCTTCTTCGCCTGCTCGGCGGCCTCCTTGAGGCGCTGCTTGGCGATCTTGTCGTTCGAGACGTCGACGCCGGTCGACTCCTTGAAGCGCTTGATCAGGTGGTCGACGATGCGCTGATCCCAGTCGTCGCCGCCGAGGCGGTTGTCGCCGGCGGTCGCGCGCACCTGGATGGTCGAGAAGTCGTCGTCCTTGCCCACTTCGAGCAGCGAGACGTCGAACGTGCCGCCACCGAGGTCGAAGACGAGGATGAGTTCGTCCTCCTTGCCCTTGTCGAGGCCGTACGCGAGCGCGGCCGCGGTCGGCTCGTTGATGATGCGCAGCACGTTGAGGCCCGCGATCTCGCCGGCCTCCTTGGTGGCCTGGCGCTCGGCGTCGTTGAAGTACGCGGGCACGGTGATGACGGCGTCGGTCACCGTGTCGCCGAGGTACTGCTCGGCGTCGCGCTTGAGCTTCTGCAGGATGCGCGCCGAGATCTCTTGGGGCGTGTACTTCTTGCCGTCGATCTCGTCGGTCTTCCAGTCGGTGCCGACGTGACGCTTGACCGACGCGATGGTGCGGTCGACGTTGGTGACGGCCTGGCGCTTCGCGGTCTCGCCGACGAGCACCTCGCCGTCCTTCGTGAAGGCGACCACCGACGGGGTGGTGCGCAGGCCCTCGGCGTTCGCGATGACGGTGGGCTCGCCACCCTCGAGAACGGCGACGACCGAGTTGGTGGTTCCGAGGTCGATTCCTACTGCACGTGACATGTGTTGTTTCTCCTTCTGCCGGGGCTTCGCGAGCGGATGCCGCGGCTCGCCCCCTGGCGGTCGATTCGGCCTTGCCGGCCCGCAATCGAAGTCAACTGCCGGGACTTGAGTCCCGACGACTCAAGCTTCGCAGCGCCTCCCGATCGTGTCAAGTTGACGACCGCCAAAGTTGAGTACGCATGACTCAACTCCCAGCGGAGGTTCAGTATTCCGGTCGTCGCCCGTCGCGCACTGCTCGCCCGCGGCGTCGCCCGACCGGCATCCCGCGGCCGAGGTACTACCCTGCCTGTGTGGATGCGCGCGAGCAGGACGAACTCCTCGTCGCCGCGGAGCTCGACCGGTACGACCGGGAGCTGCGGCGATACCGCCGGCTGCGCAGCCGGATCGAGGCCGACTTCGCCCGACGTCTCGAGGCGGCGGGCTTCAAGTACTTCCACGTGACGGCCCGGGTGAAGTCGCGCGACTCGTTCGAGCGCAAGGTCCGGCGGGCGCCCGATCGCGAAGTGCGCGACATCCTCGGGGTTCGCGTGGTCGCGAACTTCGAGGGCGACCTGCCCGGCATGGAGCAGGTCGTGCGCGAGGCGCTCATCGTCGACGACGACTCCTGGGTCGACAAGTCCGCGCTCCTGCCGCTCGACGCGTTCGGCTATCGTTCGGTGCAGTTCGTCGGCCTGCTGCCCGATCCGGGGCAGGACCCAGATGGCGTCGGCGACGACGATCCGGTCATCGGCACGCAGCTCGAGGTGCAGCTGCGCACCGCGCTGTCGGACACGTGGTCCGAGCTCGAGCACGACTTCCGCTACAAGTCCGCGCGGCAGCTGCCGCGCGAGGTCGACCGGTTGTTCGCGATCTCGGCGGCACTGCTCGAGCAGGCCGACGACAACCTCGACCTCATCCGCCGCCAGGTCGAAGAGGCGCGCACCGCACCACGGACTCCGGGAGGCGGCGACGGCGAGCGCGGCTACATCGGGCGGTTCATCCAGTACGACGGCGACTCCCGGTCGCTCGACCAGATCATCACGGCCGCGCTCGACGTGCCGTTCGGCTCGGTGGCGGGTGCCGGCCGCGAGCTCCGCAGCGTCGTGCGCGCCGCCGGATGGATGCACTACGAGGCGCTGGCCGACGGGTTCGCCGAGCACTCCGAGCTCGGTCGGCGCCTGGCGATCGCCTGCGCGAGCAGCACGAACGACATCCTGCTCACCGATGCGGAGCCGCAACGGCCCGCGCGTTCGTTCCGGGGCATCGGCGTGTACTGGACCGCGATGGCCGCGGCGCTCGTCGCCGGCGCATCGATCCGCGAGAGTCGGGTGCCCGAGGGCCGGCTCGCCGAGTACCGCGCCGTCGCCGTGCACCTGTTCCGCAATCCGGATGCCTCGGCGCTCGCCACTCGGAGCCGCTACGAACGCGTCGCGGCGCGGGCCGGCACGGTCGACGACGCGAAGTTCGGCTCCATCGACCTCGAGTGAGCCGCCGACGTCATCGGGCGTCGCCCGCGACATCCGCCTGATTGAATCGAGGGATGCCGCGCCCGAAGCCGACCGCCCGATGACCGTCTTCGAGTTCGCGCTGCTGATGGTCGGCGGCGTGCTCGCGGGGGGCATCAACGCCGTCGTCGGATCCGGGTCGCTCGTGACGTTCCCCCTGCTGCTGGCCTTCGGGTACCCGCCCGTGCTCGCGAACGTGACGAACAATGTCGGCGTGCTGCCGGCCTCGCTCGCCGCGACCTACGCGAACCGCGCCGAGTTCCGCGGCGAGTGGCGTTCGCTCGGCTTCATCCTCTGCTTCTCGGCCGCGGGCGGCGTCGCGGGCGCGGTGCTGCTGCTGCGCCTGCCGAGCGAGGCGTTCGACGCGATCGTGCCGGCGCTCATCGGACTCGCCCTGCTGCTCGTGGTCTTCGGGCCGTGGATCAAGCGCTGGACCGCGCGTCTGCACGGCGAGGCCGGGCATCGCGACCACCCCGTCGCCACGGTCGTCGTCGCGGGGCTCACCGCCGTCTACGGCGGCTACTTCGGCGCGGCACAGGGCGTGCTGCTGCTCGCGCTGCTCTCGATCACGATGGCCGGTACGCTCGCCCGCGCGAACGCGTACAAGAACGCGATGGCCGCGGTCGCGAACCTCGCGGCCGCCGTCGTCTTCGTCTCGGTGACGGAGGTGGCCTGGCCGGCCGCTGCGGCGATCGCGATCGGTTCGTTCATCGGCGGGTCCCTCGGCGGCCGCTACGGGCGGCTCATCCCGCAGACCGCATACCGGGTCGTCATCGTCGCGGTCGGCCTCGCGGCGCTCGTCTACTTCCTGGTGTCGTAGGGCTCGGGTCTCGATACGGCGCCGGGGCCTACCCGACCGGCCCTGCCTGCTCGACCGCAGCGCAGGCACTGGACACCGGCGCGCACGGCGCGTATCGTGGCGCGAGCCGTGATTCGCGGCATCCGCCCGAGTCGAAGGGAGCGAACCATGAACGATGTCACTGTCGTGCGCATCGCAGACCCCCTTCTGTGCGAGGCCTCCAGCCTGTAGCCGTTCCGGCCGGGCGCATCGGTGGCCTCCCTCTCACTCGGAGAACACCGTGAACTTCCTCTCGTCCCTCGGCGACCCGTCGCTCGACGACTCGTCCTACGACGACACCGCCGCCGCGCTTCCCGCCGCGGCATCCGCCCTGAACACCCTCGTCTTCCAGACCGCCGAACCCGGCGAGGGCCAACGCTGGTCGACCTGGCCGGCGACCACGCCCAGCGAGCGCGGCCCCGAGCCGCGCCCCGACTGGCTCGTCACCTCGGCCGCGGCGATCGACACCGAACTCGGCGTCGTGAAGACCGGCAAGGAGGGCGACGTCTTCCTCATCGAGCGCGCGATCCCGGATGCCCCGGCCGACGTGCCCGGCAACCGCGTCGTGCTCGCCGCCAAGCGCTACCGCGGCAGCGAGCACTCCGACTTCCACCGATCCTCGATGTACACCGAGGGCCGCGGGCTCCGCCGCACCCGCGACGTGCGCGCCGTGGCGAGGGGAACCTCCTTCGGTCGCGCGGTCGCGCGCGTGCAGTGGGCCAACGCCGAGTTCGAGGCGCTCAGCCGTCTCACCGAACTCGGCGCCGCGGTGCCGTACCCCGTGCAGGTCGGCGACACCGAGGTGCTCATGGAGTTCATCGGCGACGGCCGGGTCGCCGCCCCGCGGCTCGCCCAGGTGCGGGCCTCGCGTGAGGAGTTGCGCGACCTGTTCCAGCAGGTCGTGGAGTTCATGCACGTGCTCGCCGCCAACGGCCTCGCGCACGGCGACCTCTCGCCGTACAACCTGCTCGTGCACCACGGGCGCGTCATCGCGATCGACCTGCCGCAGGTCGTCGACCTCGTCTCGAACCCCCGGGGCCTGGACCTGCTGCACCGCGACTGCGTGAACGTCTGCGACTGGTTCACGAGGCAGCGGCTGGAGTGCGACGCCGAGCAACTCTTCGGCGAGCTCGTGGCCGTGATCTGGTGACGACCCGTGCTCTGGTGACGGCCGTGGCGCGGTGACGGCCGCGCCACGGAGACGGGGCGGAAGCGCGGGATTCGGCATGCCTTCTCGGCGACTCTGCCACTGATCGCAAATCCGTATCGGTGGCAGAGCGGCCGGAGCGCATCAGGGCGGACCCGGATGCGCACCGTCGTACCCGCCCCCTAGACTCCCGCCCATGACCTCTGCCGCCCGCGGTGCCCTGCTCGCCGTCGCACTCCTCCTGGCCGGCACGGCCCTGACCGCATGCTCCACGACGTCGCCGAACGATGCCGGGGCGACGACCGGGTCGGCCTCCGCACCGGCCTCGGAGTCGATCGGCGCCGAGCCGACGTCCGAGTCGGCCCCGCCGTCGGGCGACCCGGGCTGCGGCTCCGTGCTGACCGAGGCCGCGATCGCGCAGCTCGAGGCCGACGGGCTCCAGCAGGTCGAGGTGGGCGCGTCGACCTTCTACGCGATCGCCGACGACCTGATCGAGGCCGGCGGGGTGGCGTGCAAGTGGGGGCGTCCGTCGTCCGACGCGAGCATCACCGTCGTGCAGCTCTCGGGCGTCGACGTCGCGGCATCCGAGTGGCCCGCCGTCCTGGCCGAAGCCGGCTACACGCAGACCGACGATCCGGTGCCGGGCGCCTACAGCGGCCCGGCCGACCCCGGCACGGGCGTTCCATCGGTCGTCGTCGTGGAGCCCGACCGGCTCACGTTCGTGAGCACTCCCCCGTACGCTGCAGACGTCGCACCGGCGCAATGACAGCCTGACGCGAGCGGATCAGGAGCGGCGGGTGCGCCGGCGAACCCCCGCGAACGCGAGCAGCAGTGCGGCGACGGTCACGAGGCCCAGCCCGAGGCCCTGAGCGGATGCCGCGTCCACGCCGGTCGCGGGCAGGCACGGCGTCCCCTCGGGCGAGCACGGCACCGGGGTGCCCGTCGGCGTCGGTCCGACCGTCGGGGTCGGCGTCGGTTCCGGAGTCGGCGTGGGCGTCGGAGTCGGGGTGGGTGTCGGCGCCGGCGTGACCCCCAGGGAAGCGACCGTGCTGACGACGGGATCGAAGAGGTCGCTGTCGACGACGACCCGGAGCACGGCGCCGTCGTCGGCGAGGGCGGCCTCGAACGAGAGTTGCTCGCCCGTCTCGCCGTCGAGGTCGGTCCACGTCGTGCCGCCGTCGTCGCTGCGCTGCCACTGCAGGCGCTTCCAGTAGTCGGTCGCCGTCGCGGTGAACGTGACCGCCGTGCCCTCCTCGACCGTCTGATCGGGCACCACCGTCGCGGTCGGCTTCGTGAAGACGAGCAGCTCGTCGCTGCCGCCGCTCGTCGCGTAGACCTTCTGGGCGTCGCCGCTCGGCTCGCCCCAGACGCGCACGGACTCGACGTTGTCGCCGATCGGCGTGGTGACGAGTTCGCCGGTATCGAAGTCGTAGCTGACGATGCCGCCCGTGAGGCAGGCGACGTAGACGCGGCTGCCGGAAGGGTTCGTGTCGAGCAGGCGCGGCCCGCAGGTGAGATCGGCCGTGACGATTCCCGACGGATCCTCGGGGTCGTAGCCGCTCACCGAGACGGGGTCGCCGGAGTTCGTGGCGATGACGCGCTGCCGGGCGGAGTTGTACTCGACGCCCCACGGTACGGCGCCCGTCTGGACGTAGGCGCCGAGGGAGAGCGTGCCGTCGACCGCGACCTCGACCTGCTGGACTCCACCCGGAGACGTCGGCACCGTGAAGAACACGCGGTCGCCGTCGCCCTCGCCGACCCCGCGCGAACCGCCGGGGACATCGATCGTGCGGGGCGCACTCGTCGGATCGGCGGTGGAGAACTGGTACTGCGGGTTGAACAGGGTGGCCGCGTAGACGTATCGCCCGGCCGGTCCGGCGGCGAGCGCGACGAAGCCGCCTCCACCCGTGATGACCGTCGGCGCGGGATTCGACCCCGCGACGAGCTCGGCATACGGATAGACCCGCACCTCGCCCGGCTGGTAGAACGACACCCACACCTGCGACCCGTCGGGGGTGATCACGACCGACGTCGGGTTGAAGTCCAGCGCCGAGCCGAAGTCGATCGAGGCGACCTCGGTGAGCGTGGCGGTGTCGAACACCTGCAGGCTCGCGTCGCCGCCATCGCCTCGGTTGATGACCACGGCGTTCGCGCCGTCGGGGCTCAGCGCGACATCGATCGGGTACCGTTCGGTGGCCACGGCGTCGTACGTGTCGGCCGGATCCGCGGCGGCAGCGATGGGTGCCACGGCCCCGAGCGCGAGCGCGGCCAGCGACGCCGCCGCGAGCGTGGCGGCGGCGCGTCGCCCGAGCGGCGAGCGCCGGCGTCGCGTCATCACGAACATCCCCCATCGGCCATGACTCCCCAGCGTGGCACAAGGCGACCGGCGGCGGAACCCCGAGCGTCCGTGGCGCCGGGGCACCGCGCCCTCCGGTCGGAGTAGTGTTCGTGCAGATCACCGACGATCGACCGCGCCGGCCGCGCGCGGCACCGGCGGGCGACCGGACGCCGTGCCGCGGCATCCGTCACCGGCCGTTCACCCGACCGAATGAGACTGCTGGCATGACCGACCCGAGCGACGACGCCCCCCGCAACTTCCCGCCGTCTCACCTCACGCCGCCCGACGGCGCCGCAGCGACGATCGGCGTGCCGACCGAGCAGGTCGAGGCCGTCACCGCGGCCGGCTCCCGCAAGGGCCGCATCCTCGCCTGGGGGCTCTGGGACTGGGGTTCGGCCGCGTTCAACGCCGTCGTCACGACCTTCGTCTTCACGGTCTACCTGACGAGCGACTCGTTCGGCCCGAGCGGCACGGTCGAGGCCCAGCTCGGATGGGCGCTCGCGATCGCCGGGCTGCTCATCGCCGTGCTCGCGCCCATCACCGGGCAGCGATCCGACACGAGCGGGCGCCGCAAGTTCTGGCTGGCCGTCAACACCTACATCGTCGTCGCGATCACCCTCGCGATGTTCTTCGTGCTGCCGGCGCCCGAGTACCTCTTGCTGGGCCTCTTCCTCGTGGCGGCGGGCAACGTCTTCTTCGAGTTCGCCGGCGTCAATTACAACGCCATGCTCGTGCAGGTGTCGACGCCGCGCTCGATCGGCAAGGTCTCGGGCTTCGGATGGGGCATGGGCTACGTCGGCGGCATCGTGCTGCTGCTCGTCGTCTACTTCGGCTTCATCCAGCCCGAGGTGGGACTCTTCGGCGTCACCGGCGACAACGGCCTCGACGTGCGAGTCGCCATGGTCGTCTCGGCGCTCTGGTTCGGCCTGTTCGCGCTCCCCGTGCTGTTCGCGGTGCCCGAGTACCGCAATCCCGCGGCCGTCGACCGCGGCAAGGTCGGGTTCTTCGCCTCGTACGCGCGACTCGGCCGCGACATCAAGCGGCTCTGGAACGAGCAGCGCAACACCGTCTGGTTCCTGCTCGCGAGCGCCGTGTTCCGCGACGGCCTGGCCGGCGTGTTCACGTTCGGCGGCGTGCTCGCGGCATCCGTCTTCGGATTCTCGGCGGGCGAGGTCATCATCTTCGCGATCGCCGCGAACATCGTCGCCGGCATCTCGACCATCGCGGTCGGCACGCTCGACGACCGGCTCGGCGCGAAGCCCGTCATCATGACGGCGCTGATCGGGCTCGTCGTGAGCGGCATGCTCGTGTTCCTGCTGCACGACGGCGGGCAGATCGTGTTCTGGACGGCCGGACTCGCGCTGTGCCTCTTCGTCGGACCGGCCCAGTCGGCGAGCCGCACGTTCCTGGCTCGCCTCATCCCGGCGGGGCGCGAGGGCGAGGTGTTCGGGCTCTACGCGACGACGGGTCGGGCGGTGAGCTTCCTCGCGCCGACGGCGTTCGCCCTGTTCGTGACGATCGGCGGGGCGCCGTACTTCGGCATCCTCGGCATCGTGCTCGTGCTCGCCGTCGGCTTCGTGCTGATGCTCTTCGTGAAGGCGCCGCGGGCGGTCGAGTAGCGCGTCGCCCGCGGCCGACCCCGACGAACAGCCCAACGACGGAACCCCCCGACGAACAGCCCAACGACGGAACCCCCCGACGACCCAACCGCCCAACCGCCCAACGCGAGCGAATGCGACGGGTGCGAGCCGGTCTCGGCTGCGCGCTCGTCGCATTCACTCGCGTTCACGGCCCACGGCCCGGGCTCGCGGCCCGGGCGCCGGCTCAGATGAGCGACAGCTCCGGGGGGACGGGCAGCGGCTCCTCGCCGACGGCGCGCACGGCGGCCGGGTCGTGCCGCAGGCAGGCGACCGCACGGCGGGGGTCGTCGCCCGGCACGTTGGGGTGCACGAGCTGGGGATTGACCTTCGCGCAGGCGTCGAACGCGAACTCGCAGCGGTCGGCGAACGGGCAGCCGTGGGCGAGCTTCGACAGGTCGGGCGGCGAGCCCGGGATGCCGATGAGCTCGCGGCGCGGCCCGCGCAACGGGGGGAACGAGTGCAGCAGCGCCGAGGAGTACGGATGCCGCGGCTTGTTGTAGACGTCGAGGGCGGCGGCGTCCTCGACGATCTCGCCCGCGTACATGATCGCGATGCGGTCGGCGATCTCGATGAGCAGCGACACGTCGTGCGTGATGAAGATGACCGAGAAGCCGAGGCGATCGCGCAGCTCGGCGATCTGCTCGACGATCTGGCGCTGCATCACGACGTCGAGCGCCGTGGTGGGCTCGTCCATGATGAGCACCTGCGGGTCGAGCGCGAGCGCCATGGCGATCATGACGCGCTGCCGCATGCCGCCGGAGAGCTCGTGCGGGTACGACTTCAGGCGGTCGGGCGCGATGCCGACGAGGTCGAGCAGTTCGGCCGCCCGTTCGAGCGCCTCCTTCTGCGTCGTCTTGGGCTCGTGCGCGCGGATGCCGTCGGCGATCTGCCGACCGATGCGATAGACGGGGTTCAGCGAGTTCATCGCGCCCTGGAACACGATCGCCATGTCCTGCCAGCGCGAGGCCCGCAGCTGCGTGTCGTTCAGCCGCAGCAGGTCGGTCTTCACGCCCGAGCGGTCGGTGAACAGCACCTCGCCGCCGGTGATGAGTCCGGGCGGCGGCAGCAGCCGGGTGGCCGCGTAGGCGAGCGTCGACTTGCCGCAGCCCGACTCTCCTGCGAGGCCGAGGACCTCGCCGCGGCCGAGGGTGAGCGAGACCTGGCGCAGCACGTGCACTGGGTCGTCGTCGTAGCCGTAGTCGACCGAGAGGTTCTTGATCTCGAGCACGGGGTCGGCCGACGGCGTGAGCCGCTGCGGGTGACCGCCGGACGCGAGGGATGCCGCGTCGTCGAGGGGACTGGTGAGGGTCATGCGCGGTCCTCCTTGGCTTCGCGCACCACGGGGGTGAAGCCGATGCGGGGGCGGATGCCGCGCTTGCGAAGCGACCTGGCGTTCATGCCGGTCGAGCGCAGGCGCGGGTTGACGAACTCGTCGATGCCGAAGTTGATCAGGGTGAGCGACATGCCGAGCAGGGCGATGCAGAGGCCGGCGGGCACGAACCACCACCACGCGCCGCGCTGCAGGGCGAGCTGGGCCTGCGCCTGGTAGAGCACGGTGCCCCAGTTCCATTCGCCCGTGTCGCCGATGCCGATGAACGACAGCGTGATGAGCGAGAGCACCGCGAAGGCGACCGTGCCCACGAAGCCCGACGCGATGATCGCGGTGAGGTTCGGCAGGATCTCGGCCGTGATGACCCGCCAGGTGCTCTCGCCGTTGGCGCGGGCGGCCTCGACGAAGTCGCGCTTGCGGAGCGAGAGCGTCTGGGCTCTCAGCACTCTCGCGCCCCAGGCCCAGCCCGTGATGGCGATGACCACCGCGACGGTGACACCTCCGACCGACGGCAGCTGCCCGGCGATGATGATGATGAGCGGCAGCTGCGGGATCACGAGGAACACGTTCGCGAGCACCGAGAGGGTCTCGTCGCCGAGCCCGCCGATGTAGCCGGCCGTGACGCCGATGATGACGCCGATGCCGGTCGCGAGGATGCCGGCGACGAAGCCGACCACGATCACGCCGCGCGTGCCCACCAGGATCTGCGAGAACACGTCTTGCCCGAGGTGGGTCGTGCCGAACCAGTGCTCCCACGACGGCGGCTGCAGCACGTCTTCGCTGCGCGCACTCGGGTCGTACGGCGCGATCCACGGGCCGATCACGGCGATCAGCAGGAAGAAGGCGAGGATCACGAGACCGGTGACGGCCTTCGAGTTGCGGAGGAAGAGCAGCTTGCTCGGGCCGCCGCGGCGCGGGCCGGGCGCGGCCGCGACCGCCCCGGTCATGGGCGCCTGCGAGGGCTTGGCGAGTTCCTGACCCTCTTCGACGATGCTGGTGTCGATCGTCATCTCAACCCTCCTGACGGGTGCGCGGATCGAGCACCCCGTAGACGAAGTCGGCCACGATGTTGGCGATGAGCACCGCGACCGTGATCACGAGGAAGATGCCCTGCATGAGCGGGTAGTCCTTCGCGGCGACGGCCGTGAAGAGGTAGTACCCGATGCCCTGGTACGAGAACACGATCTCCATGATGAGCGTGCCGCCGACGATGAAGCCGAGCGAGAGCGCGAAGCTCGAGACCTGCGGCAGGATCGCGTTGCGCGCGGCGTAGCCGAAGAGCACCGTGCGCTCCGAGACGCCCTTGGCCTGCGCGACCGTCACGTAGTCCTCGGAGGACACCGTGACCATCATGTTGCGCATACCGAGGATCCAGCCCGAGATCGAGGAGATCACGATCGTGAGCGCCGGCAGCGTGCCGTAGTAGATCACCGAGCCGATGAACTCCCACGAGAACGTCGGCACGAGCGAGCGGTCGTAGCTGCCGCTCGCGGGGAACCAGCCGAGCGTGACCGAGAAGAGCGAGATCGCGATGAGCGCGAGCCAGAAGTACGGCACCGACGAGAAGAACGTCGAGATCGGCAGCAGCGAGTCCGCCCAGGTGCCTCGGCGCCAGCCGATGCCCGAGCCGATGAGCGTGCCGATCGCGAAGCTGATGATCGTCGCGATGCCGACGAGGCCGATGGTCCACGGGATCGCACCGGCGATGACGTCCCAGACCGGCGCGGAGTAGGCGAACGACACGCCGAGCTCGCCGTGGAGCAGCAGGTTCCAGTACTGCACGTACTGGTCCCACAGCGACATGTTCTTGTCGAGGCCGAAGAGCGTGCGCAGCGCCTCGGCGGCGTCGGGGCTGATGCGCCCCTGATTCTTCGCGATGAGCGCGCTGACCGGGTCGCCGGGCATGATGCGCGGGATGAAGAAGTTGATGGTGACGGCGGCCCAGAACGTGATGACGTAGAAGCCGAGTCGGCGCAGGAAGAACCTCATGCGAGCGCCTCCGTGATGTCGCTGAGCACCGGCTTGTCGGCGCGGTCGGAGTAGCCCCAGCAGGCGGCCTCGCGGCCTTCGCCGACGGGCAGGAGGGGCGGCTGCTCGGTGCGGCAGAGCTCGGTGGCGAACGGGCAGCGCGGGTTGAAGCGGCATCCGCTCGGGGGCTTCACGAGGCTGGGGGCCTCGCCTCGGGCACCGTGGGCGCGCGCCTCGAGGTCGTCGGGGTCGGGTGCGGAGCGGACGAGCAGCTGCGTGTACGGATGCTTCGGGTCCTGCGTGACGGCCTCGGAATCGCCCGACTCGACGATGCGGCCCGCGTACATGACCATCGTGCGGTCGGCGAAGTAGCGCGCCGAGGCGATGTCGTGCGTGATGTAGAGGATCGCGATGTGCAGGCGGTCGCGGAGGTCTTGCAGGAGGTTCAGGATGCCGAGGCGGATCGAGACGTCGAGCATCGAGATGGGCTCGTCGGCGAGCAGCACCTCGGGGTCGGCCGCGAGGGCGCGGGCGATGGCGACGCGCTGGCGCTGACCGCCCGAGAGCTCGTGGGGGAACTTCTCGATGTAGCGCGCAGCCGGCTTCAACTGCACGCGCTCGAGCAGTTCGACGAGGGCGTCCTCGAGCTCGGTGCCGCGCAGGCGGCCGCGGTGGATGCGGATGCTGCGGGTCAGCATGTAGCGCACGGTGTGCACCGGGTTCAGCGACCCGAACGGGTCCTGGAAGATCATCTGCACGCGGCCGACGTAGCGGCGGAACGCGCGGCGGCCCTTGGCCGTGGCGTCCTCGCCGTGCAGGAGGAGTCGCCCGCCCGTGGTGGGCATGAGCTGGGCGAGCAGCCGGGCGATGGTCGACTTGCCCGAGCCGGACTCGCCGACGAGGGCGAGCACGCGGCCGCGCCGGAGTTCGAAGTTCACGCCGTCGACGGCGTGAACGACGTCCTTCGAGCCGATGCCGCGAAGCTTGAAGTGCTTCTGCAGGTCGACGGCCTGGAGGACGATGTCGCCGTCGGCGGCGCCGGCCGCAGCGGCTGCGGGGGCGGTGCCGGAGGCGTCGGTCGGAACGGACGCCTCGGAGGGGGAGGAGGACATTCGGGTCACCTCTGATCGGAGCTCTACGTTGAGTGGTGGTGCGGCGGATGCACGAGGCATCCGCCGCACCTCATCGTCACATCTTGCGGGATGTTCCGGATGATCCGGGCCGGAGCCCGGCGGGGGTCACTCGCTCGGGGTGAGCTTGGACAGGATGAGTGCCGCCTGCGGGCCCGTCGGCTGCGGGTTCGCGTAGGGGTCCTCGCTGGTGGGGAATCCGGTGTAGTTCTGCGTGGAGTACTGCGCCACGGCAGGACGCGACCAGATCACGATGCCCGGGACGTCCTCGACGTAGTGCTTCTGCACCACATCGAGCGAGGCCTGACGGTCGCCTTCGTCGGTCGTCGACTTGAAGGTGGCCAGCGCCTCGGTGACGTCGTCGTTGTTGTAACGGCCGAAGTTCCAGTTCGCGGTCTCACCGAGCGGCACGTACGAGGCGCCGTCCATGATGTTCGAGTACAGGTTCCACGGCGTCGAGCCGCCGTCGGTCCAGTGCAGCGAAGCCTGGAAGTTGCCGAACGGGATGGTGTCGTTGAACCAGGTGTCCTGCACGATCGCGTCGACCGTGGCCTCGGCACCGATCGACTTCGCACCCTCGGCGATGATGCCGAGCGCGTCGAGGTAGTCGGTCCAGCCGCTCGGGTTCGTGAGCTTGAACGAGACGGCCTCGCCATCGGGGTCGATGAGCTTGTCGCCGTCGTACGTGTAGCCGGCGTCGGTCAGGACCTTCTTGGCGCCGTCGACGTCGACCGTGAGCTCCTGGCCCTGGTACTCGTCCGAGATGAACGCGTCGCCGGAGGGCTGGGGCAGGCCGGTGACGCTCGTGATCTCGGGCCAGACGCCGTATCCCGCGGTCGCGGTGATGTCGGCGTGGTCGATGACCATGTTCAGCGCCTGGCGGAAGGCCAGGTTGTTGAACGGCTTCGTCTCGTTGTTCAGGTAGAGCACGTCGACGCCGAAGCCGCCGCCGGCGACCTGGTTGAAGTGCTCGGGGTCCTTCGCGATGTACGTGGACTCGTAGTCGGGGATGAACGTCCAGCCCCACTGCGCCTCACCGGTGGTGAGGGCGGTCGTCAGACCCGCGTTGTCGTTGTAGGCGTCGTAGCGGAGCTCGCCGACCTTCGACTTGCCGCCCCAGTAGTCCTCGTTCGGGGTGAGCGTCACGGCCTGCGGGCTGAAGGACTTCAGCGTGAACGGGCCGGTGCCGATCATGTCGTCGTCGGTGAAGGTGACGGCGTCCTCGCCCTCCCAGATGTGCTTGGGAACGATGAGGAGCCTGTACAGCTTGACCTCGTTGACGTACTGGCCGGTCGTGAAGTTCACGACGACCTTGCCGTCTTCGACGGTGATGTCGCCGTACTGGTCGGGGAAGTCGATGTTCAGCTCGGGGTTGTCCTTGCGGAGCTGGATCGAGAAGGCGATGTCGTCGGCGGTGAAGTCCTCACCGTCGGACCACTTCACGCCCTCGCGGGGCGTGATGGTCGCCTGCGTGTACTCGGGGTTCCACTCGATCGACTCGGCGAGCCATGGCGTGGGCGCCTCGGTCGGGTCGATCTCGTTGTTCTGCATCAGCGACTCGTAGACGACGAACGCGTAGCCGAGCGACAGCGATGCGGATCCGGTGGCGAGCGGGTTCTGGTTCGGCTGCTGGGGTCCGTTCGGCATGCCGACGGTGAGCACCTTGGCGCTCGTTCCACCGCCTCCGCCGCCGGTGTCCGCGCTGCACCCCGTGAAAGCCAGGCCTGCGGCGACCAGAATGGCCCCCGTGGCGAGGATGCTCTTTCGCATTTTCATGCCTCCTTGCATTTGATGTGTGGGTTGGTGCGTTTGTGGTGCTCAGCCCTCGACCGCGTGCGCGGCCTCGAGGCGGAGATCTCTGGAGGACCGGCCCGCCTGCACGCGGTACGCGCCTGCGGGGAGGGTCCAGGCCGAGGCATCCGTCGACCAGGTCTCGAAGGACCTGCGTGCGATCGGGATGTCGACGGTCGTGGTGGCGCCGACGGCGACGTCGGCGACGGCGAACCCGGCGAGCCAGCGCACGGGGCGGCTTGCGTCGTCGACTTCGGCGGAAGCGGAGAGGTAGACCTGCACGACCTCGCGGCCGTCGCGGGCCCCGGTGTTCTCGATCGTCACGCGGGCGGTGACGAGATCGGCGTCGGATGCCGCGGCCACGAGTTCGATGCCGCGATAGGCCCACTCGGTGTACCCGAGCCCGTAGCCGAACTCGCGGGCGGGCACGAGGCCGCGGCGGTCCCAGCCGCGGTGGCCGACGTCGCGGCCCTCGGTGTAGTCGATGACGCCGTCGACGGGCGTGCCGTTCGGCACCGGCACGTCCTCTTCGCGGGCGGGGAGGGTCCAGGGCAGGCGGCCGCTCGGCTCGATCGCGCCCGTGAGCACGGCCGCGAGCGAGGCGCCGGCCTCCTGGCCGGGCAGCCACCACCAGAGCACGGCGGCGACCTCGTCGAGCCAGGGCAGGATGACGGGCCCGCCGGCGTTGACGACGACGACCGTGCGCGGGTTGGCCGCGGCGACACGTCGCACGAGCTCGTTCTGCCGGCCGGGCAGCGCCAGGTTGGGGCGGTCCCAGCCCTCGGACTCGGTCTCGGGGTTCGTGCCGACGATGACGACCGCGAGGTCGGACTCGGCAGCGGCGGCGACCGCGAGCTCGATCTCCTCTTCGATGCTGAGGCCGGGCTCGAGGTAGCGGAAGTGCACGCGCACGAAGTGCCCGTAGGACTCGCCGTCCACGACCTGGGCGTCGATCTCGATGCGCACCGTGCGCGGCTCGTCGACCTCGATCCACGTCTCGATGCGCTCGGGGTTGGCGTAGCTGGAGTCGAGGATGACCTCGGCGCCGACGACGCGGTCGGACGTGCTGCGCTCGTCGCCGTCGACGGCGACGCGGTGCGCGCCGACCGGACCGAGGTCGACGAGGTGGCGGCCGGCCGCGGCGAGGTGCAGGTCGGTGATGATGCGGACGGATGCCACGACGTGGCCGTCGATCGGGAACCAGAGCGCTTCGCCGTCGAGGGCGATGTGCGAGCCGATCACGGCGCCGGCCTCGTCGAGGTGCTCGACGAGGATGCCGGGTTCACCTGCGGGCGTCGTGAGCACGTGGGCCGGGGCGAGCGGGGCGCCGACCTTGGTGGAGCCGCCGCGGTGCAGGTCGACGGTCGCGTTCGGGAACGCGGCGCGCAGCGCCTCGAGCGGTTCGCTCACGTGGGGCGGCGTGACGAACGCGCTGCCGCCGCCCTGCGTGAAGGGCTCGACGGCGTTGTGCCCGATGAGGGTGATGCGGCCGCCCAGTTCTTCGCTGACGGGGAGGAGTTCGGCGTCGTTGCGGAGCACGACGGTCGAGCGGGCGGCCGCATCGGTCAGGAGGGCGACGACCTCGTCGCCGGCGGGGTCGGCGGTGGCGCCGGTGGGGTCGAACGGGAGCGTCTGGCCGGCGATGCCGCTGAGGGCGCCCACGCGGCCGGCGAGGCGCACGATGCGCGCGACCTTGTCGTCGATGACGTGCTCGGGCACGAGCCCGGACTCGACGGCGGCGAGCAGGCCCTCGGCCCAGGGGCCGCCGGGGCCGGGCATGACGAGGTCGAGGCCGGCGATGGCGGGCTCGACCGCGGTCTTCGTAGCCAGCCAGTCGCTGATCACGATGCCGTCGAACTGCCACTCGCCCTTGAGGATGCCCGAGAGCAGGGGCTCGTGCGCGGTGGCGGTCTCGTCGACGCCGGCCCGGGCGAGGCCGTTGTAGGCGGCCATGATGGTCCAGACGCCGGCGTCGACGACGGCCTCGAACGGCGCGAGGTAGACCTCGCGCAGCGTCTGCTCGTCGATGCGGGAGAGGTAGCTGGTGCGGTCGGTCTCGGTCTCGTTGCCGATGAAGTGCTTGACGCATGCGGCGATGCCCTGCGCCTGGATGGCGTCGACGAACGACACCGCGAGGCGGGCCGTGAGCAGCGGGTCCTCGGAGAGGCACTCGAAGTGGCGACCGCCGACCGGGCTGCGCTGCAGGTTCACGACCGGCGCGAGGATGACGTCGACGCCCTTGCGCCTGGCCTCGCCGGCCATGAGGGTGCCGAGGCGCGCCTGCAGGTCGACGTCCCACGTCGCGGCGGTGGCCGACGGGGCGGGCAGCTGCGCGGAGGGCAGGCCGTCTTCGCCGGTGCCGCGTACGCCGATGGGCCCGTCGGAGACGGTCATGGTGCGCATGCCGATCTCGGCGATCTCGCGGAGGGTCCAGGTGGCGGCGCCCGTGAGCAGCGCGACCTTCTCGTCGAGCGGCAGGGAGGCGGCGAGCGCAATCGCCTCGGCGGTGGAATCCGCTGAGATGACGGTCGAGGTTGTGGTCACGCCGGAACTCCATCCATATGCTCGTCGTTGAGTGACGTTGGATATCGTGACACACTTACTGACTAGTAAGTAAGTTAACGAGGTCACGGTTCGGTAACGGGCCCAGGTTCACCCGAGAACCCTCGGCGAACCGATGTTGGACTCGACATGCGAGCGCCCACGCGGCATCCTGCACTGATGCGGATGCCGCCGGTCGGCGCCGCCCAAGGAAGGAACATCGTGGTGGATACGACGCAGGCGGCGAAGCCGGCGGCCGAACGGGTGCAGCGCCCGCAGGCGCGCACGACGGAGCGTCGCGAGGCGGTACTGAAGGCCGCCATGAACGTCTTCGGGGCGCGCGGCTACAACAAGGGCGCACTCGTCGAGGTCGCCGAGCAGGCCGGCATGACGCACGCGGGGGTGCTGCACCACTTCGGGTCGAAGGAGGGCCTGCTCGTCGCGATGCTGAAGTACCGCGACGGTGAAGAGGTCGCGGGCATCCCCGAGCGCGCCCAGGTCGAGGGGCCGGCGTTCCTGCAGCACCTCGTCGACACGGTGGAAGAGAACACGCACCGCCGAGGCGTCGTGCAGGCGTACTCGGTGCTCTCGGGCGAGTCGGTCACCGACGGGCACCCCGCGCACGACTACTTCCAGGGCCGCACCGAGGGCCTGCGCGCCAAGATCGCCGGCGTGCTCGGCGAGGTCTCGGGCAACACCGACGAGCAGGAACTGCGCGACTCCGCCTCGGGCCTCATCGCCATCATGGACGGCCTGCAGGTGCAGTGGCTGCTCGACCCCGACGCCATCGACATGCCCCGGCTCGTCGGCCGCACGATGGACGAGATCGTGGAACGGCTGCGCGCCACCGCCTGAGCACCCGCCCCTGACACGCGGGCGAGCGGATGCCGCGGGCCGGCGACTCCTCGATGACGGGTCGGTTCCGCGTCAGCGGCACCAGTCGTTCGAGCCGCCGTTCTGCACGCGCACGACGGCCCCGGTCGCGACGTCGACGACCGTCGTGATCCGGTCGCGCAGCGACGGCTCGTTCGGGTATCCGTCGGTCTCGCCGTCGCGATCGGCGGTCTCGACCGCGAGCAGGCGCCCGTTCGGCGACAGGCAGGAGCCGAGCAGCCGGCTGCCGTCGGCGGTCGCGTAGCGCACCGCGGTGCCGTCGGCGTCGACGCGCGCGATGACCGAATGCGCCTCGACGTCCCCCGTCTCACCGCTCGAGACGAGCAGCACCTCCATGAGGTGGGCGCCGTCGCGGTCGAGCTGCAGCACGCGCCCGGGATAGGCCTCGCCCGGCAGCTCGGCGATCGGCAGCACGTTCTCGTGCGCCTCGCCGGTGACCAGGTCGATCAACGTGCCCTGATCGGGGTCGGCGACGACGAGGTCCGTGGTGCCCGGCAGGATGCCGCGCAGTTCCGCGTGCGCTCCGAGCGGCGCGGGTGGCGCGAGTCCGAGGGCGTCGACGATGAAGAATGCACCGTCGACGGCGCGCACGACGAGCGACGTGGTTCCGGGCACGAATCTCCAGTCCGCCACCTCGAGCGGCTCGCCGTCCAGCCCCAGCACCGGCTGCGGCGCGGCCGCCTGCCCCGACACGTCGAGGGTGAACAGCGCGTTGCGATACCGAGGCTCGCCGGCGCCGGGACGGGGCGTGCCCGAGAACCGGAACGCGACGAGCGGATGCGTCGTCGATCCGCCGATGTCGCGCACGACCCCGGGCTCGGGCAGCCCGACGGTCTGGACGTCGTCGCCGATGCCCGCGACGCGCAGGGTGTCGGCGCCGTCGTCTTCGATCGCCACGGCCACGACCACGTCGCCGGCATGCGCGAACGACTGCAGCCGCGGGGCCTCGATCATGTCCTGCGGGGTATCGTCGCCGACGGTGGTGCGCCGCACGACATCGGGTCGGCCGTCGAAGCTGCGCCGCACGAGCGTGTAGATCGGCTCGTCGGCGGTGCTGAAGCGGTAGGCGAGATCGGTCGCACCCGGTTGCGCCCCGCCGACGACACCGCCGATCTCGACGCTGATCTCGGCGGCGTACGGGAGCGGCCGCTCGAACGCGACCGCCAGACGGTCGCCGTCGACGGTGAGCTCGGCGGGCTCGTCGGGCGTGATCCGCAGGTCGCCCTCGACCCGCGCGACCTCCTGGTTGAGCTGCAGCACGAGCCGCGAGTCGGCCAGCCGCGTCGCGCGCTGCACGTCGACGGTCGCGTCGACGAGCTTCGGGCCCTGCCACAGCCCCAGGAGGCCGAGCACGACGGATGCCGCGGCGAGCGCTCCGACGGTCGACACCAGGCCGCGGCGGAAGCGGCGGGCGCCATCAGTAGACATAGGGCTGCTCCGGCTGCTCGACCGTCTCGATGCCCTCTGGCACGAGCACGAGCCCCTCGCCGCCGGCGGGGTCGGCGGCGAATCCGCCGGTCGCGGCCACCCAGTCGTCGACCGCGAACCGGTCCTTCCACCCCGGAAGGTGCACGGGAACCCCGACGGGCTGCGCGTCGACCGCACAGCAGGTCACGGTGAACCGCGCGAGGTAGAACGTGTCGTCGGGGTCGCCCGGCGCCGGCGACACGAACCCCGTGAGCGAGGCGGTCTGGCCGTCATAGGTCGCCGGGTCGTCGTTCTGGCGGATGAGCAGCGCCCAGTCCTTCACCGTGAACGTCGTCGGATCGGCGCCCGTGAGGCTCGGCGCGTCACCCGCGAGGTCGGCGCTCGTGCGGTCGATGTCGCGCTGCACCGCGGTCCGCGCCGTGAGCGTCGCGGGCGGCACGATGATGAGCGCGACGAGCGCCGCCATGATGACCGCGACCGCGAGCGCTGCGCCGAGGACCGTTCGGCGTGCGGGGGCGTGCGCCGGATCGTGCCCGTCGTCGTGCGCGGCGTCGTGCCCTGCGGCATCCGCCCGCTCCGCGGCATCCGCCTCGGTGACCTTCGACGGCGCGAACGCGAGCGCGGCGAGGGCGAGGAGGCCGCCGACCACCGCCATGACCGCCGTGAAGCCGAAGTACCGCGGGTGGATGTAGAGGGCGAGTTGCCCGGTGAGCGCGAGCCACACCGTCGACACGACGCCGACGAGGGTGAGGGCGACGCCCTTCCAGCGTTCGACGAGCCTAGGCCACAAGGTTCACCGCCAGTCCGATCGCGGCGCTCGCGAGCGCGACGATCGCGGTGAGCTGCACGAGCGTTCGCGTGGTGAACGTCGTGCGCATGAGGGCGAGCATCTTGATGTCGATCATGGGGCCGAACACGAGGAACGCGACGATCGCGCCCGGCATGAACGTCGAGCCGAAGGACAGCACGAAGAACGCGTCGACGTTCGAGCATATCGCGACCACGAACGCGAGCAGCATGAGCGCGAACACGCTGAGCACGGGGTTCTGGCCGAGGGCGACGAGCAGCTCGCGCGACACCGCGACCTGGATGAATCCGGCGACCGCCGAGCCGACGAAGAGGGCCGGCAGCATCGCCGAGGTCTCCTCGGCGAACATGCGTGCCGCCTTGCGCGGTTTCGCCGAGGCATCCGCGTGCTCATGCGCGCACGTCGCCTGGAAGCGGGGCGTCAGCAGCGACATCGGCTGCGGGTGGCGGCTGAACACCCAGCCGACCAGGTTCGCGATGAGGAACCCGCCGAGGATGCGCGAGACGAGGATCCCGTCGTTCCACCCGAACGCCTGGTACGTCGTGATGATCGTGATCGGGTTGAGGATCGGGGCCGCGAGCAGGAACGTCATCGACTCCCCCACCGTGAGGCCGCGCTGGATGAGGCCGCGGGCGAGCGGCACGTTGCCGCATTCGCACACCGGCAGCAACACGCCGAGCAGCGAGATCAGCGCGCGCCGCACGAACGGGTTGCGCGGCAGCCTGCGGGTGAGGAAGTCGGCCGGCAGCCACAGCTGCACTGCGATCGACAGCACGATGCCGAGGAAGACGAACGGCAGGCTCTCGATCACGACGCTCGCCGACAGCGTGACGAAGTCCTGCACGCCGTCGGAGAGCAGGTCGCCCGCCTCGGGCGGGGCGAGCAGGCGCAGCGCGACGAGCGCGAGCACCGCGGCGATGCCGATCGCGAGGGCGACGGCGGGCCGAGGCCTTCGTGTCAGCGGTGGCGCGTCAGTGCCCGGGTGGGGGCCGATGGGGTGGGACATCGGCGTCAAGGCTACGCGAGATATCGGGAATCGTTCTCAATACGATCGCGGGTCGGTCCTCTTGGATGACAGGGCGAGCGGATGCCACGAGCCGGCGTCTCCTCGATGAAACATCCGTTGTGCGAGCATGTGGGCATGCCCGAACGCCCTCCCGCCCTCGTCGCCATCTCGCACGGAACGAGCTCGCCCGAGGGGCGCGCCGCCGTGCGCGGGCTCCGTGACGCGGTGGGCGCGGCGCTCGAGCGGCGGGCTGCGAGCGCGGCCGGCCCCGAGGCATCCGACGCGGTCGTGGCATCCGCCGGTGACACCGCCCTGCCGTCGCTGCGCCTCGGTCACGTCGACGTCGAGCAGCCCGACGTGCCCGCGTCGCTCGCCTCGCTCGACGACGGCGAGCCGGCGGTCGTGGTGCCGCTGCTGCTTTCGGCGGGGTACCACGTGCACGTCGACCTGACCGAGGCCGTCGAGGCCGAGACGGCTCGACCGGTCGCGCTCGCGGGCGCGCTCGGTCCCGACGACCGGCTCGTCACCGTGCTGCTGCAGCGCCTCGAAGAGGCCGGACTCCGCGACGACGACCGCATCGTGCTCGCCGTCGCCGGGTCGAGCGACCGGCGCGCCGTCGATGACTGCCTCGATATGACCGCGCGGCTGACCGCGGCATCCGGTCGCGAGGTCGCCGTCGGCTTCCTCTCGGCCGCCGAGCCGTCGCTGCCCGATGCCGTCGCGGCCGCGCGCGCCGGCACCGCCGACGCAACGGCCACGTCGGGCGCTGCACCGCGCGTCGTCGTCGCCAACTACCTGCTCGCGCCCGGCTACTTCGACGACCTCGCCAGGGCCGCCGGCGCCGACGTCACCGCCGCGCCGCTGCTCCTGCCCGATTCCGTGGCCCCCGCGGAACTCGTCGAGATCGTGCTCGAGCGCTACGACGAGGCATCCGCGGCCCGCGCCTGAAGCGCCCCGCCCGCGGCCCGCACCTGAACCAGCCGCACCACCCGACCGAGCCACGCACTCCGCCCGAGCCGAGCCTCCCGCTGCAGGAGATGAGGCCCCATCCCTCTCTATGGGCGGGGAGGCAGCCTGATTTCCTGCACGGCCGGCGCAGCGAGCACCGACCGGGCGCGAGCACAAGCCCCCGCGCCCTTCTGTGACGCAATACGACACGGCGTGACCGGACGTGACGCGCCCGCCTGCCGCCGCCGTCCCCGCTCGCCTAGCTTCGAACGACGACCCTGCGCGCGCACCCTGCGCCGTCGACGGAAGGAGGAGCCTGTGACGACCCCGACAACGACCGGAGCGACCGACCCGGCAGCGAGCACCCGCGCCGTGACCGCCGCCGCGACGACCGAGACCACCGTCGCCGAGCGCCCCGCCCGCCGCGTCGCCGGCCCGCGCCCCTCGAGCCGCCCGAACGGGCAGTGGAAGGTCGACGGCACCGCACCGCTCAACGGCAACGAGGAGTGGAAGCAGGTCGACAACGGCCTGAGCGTGCGCGAGCGCATCGAGACGATCTACTCCAAGGGCGGGTTCGCCTCGATCGACCCGACCGACCTGCACGGGCGCTTCCGCGTCTGGGGCCTCTACACGCAGCGCAAGCCCGGCATCGACGGCGGCCGCACCGCGACGCTCGAGCCGCACGAGCTCGAAGACGAGTACTTCATGCTGCGCGTGCGCATCGACGGCGGCCAGCTCACGACCGAGCAGCTGCGCGTGATCGGGCAGATCTCGATCGACTTCGGCCGCGACACCGCCGACCTCACCGACCGTCAGAACGTGCAGCTGCACTGGATCCGCGTCGAAGACGTGCCCGAGATCTGGCGGCGCCTCGAAGCCGTGGGGCTCGGCACGACCGAGGCCTGCGGCGACGTGCCGCGCGTCGTGCTCGGCTCCCCCGTCGCGGGCATCGCCGCCGACGAGCTCATCGACCCGACCGCGCAGATCGACGCCATCACGAGCCGGTTCATCGGCGACGAGACGCTCGCGAACCTGCCGCGCAAGTTCAAGACGGCGCTCACGGGCCACCCGAGCCAAGACGTCGTGCACGAGATCAACGACGTCGCCTTCGTCGCGGTCGAGCACCCCGAGCTCGGCATCGGCTACGACCTCTGGGTCGGCGGCGGGCTCTCGACCGCGCCCCGGCTCGCCGAGCGACTCGGGGTCTTCGTCGCCCCCGACCAGGTGGCCGACGTCTGGCACGGCGTCGCGCAGATCTTCCGCGACTACGGCTACCGGCGCCTGCGCAACAAGGCTCGCCTGAAGTTCCTGCTCGCCGACTGGGGCACCGAGAAGTTCCGGCAGGTGCTCGAGACCGAGTACCTCGAGGCGCCCCTGCCCGACGGCCCCGCCGCACCCAAGCCGCTCGCGCACGGCGACCACGTCGGCGTGCACCGCCAGAAGGACGGCCGGTTCTACGTCGGCGTCACGCCCATCGTCGGACGCGTCTCGGGGCCCACGCTGTCGAAGCTCGCCGACCTGATCGAGGCGCATGGCTCCTCGCGCCTGCGCACGACGCCGCACCAGAAGCTCGTCATCCTCGACATCCCCGAAGATCGCGTCGAGTCGCTCATCACGGGCCTCGACGAGCTCGGCCTCTCGGCGCGCCCCAGCCTCATCCGCCGCGGCACCATCGCCTGCACGGGCATCGAGTTCTGCAAGCTCGCGATCGTCGAGACCAAGGCGTTCGCCACGGCGGCCGTGCTCGAACTCGAGCAGACGCTCGACGGCTTCGACCTGCCGCACCCGATCGCCCTGCACGTCAACGGCTGCCCGAACTCCTGCGCGCGCATCCAGACCGCCGACATCGGCCTCAAGGGCCAGCTCGTCATGAACGACGCCGGCGAGCAGGTGCCGGGCTACCAGGTGCACCTCGGCGGCGGGCTCGCCACGGCCGACCGCGAAGAGGCCGGACTCGGCCGCACCGTGCGCGGCCTCAAGGTCGAGGCCGACGGCATCGCCGAGTACGTCGAGCGGGTCGTCAAGCGCTTCCTCGACGACCGCGACGCCGTGGCCGGCGAGACCTTCGCCGAGTGGGCGCACCGCGCCGATGAAGAGGTGCTGCGATGAGCGTCTCCCTCGCCCCCCGCGCGACCACGCTGCGCACGCACGACGAGCTGCGCGCGCTGGCCGAGGCGGGCAACGCCGAATTGCGCAGCCTGGCCGCCGACGAGGCATCCGCCTACGAGGTCATCGCCTGGGTCGCGCGCAATTTCGACGCGGATGCCTCGGCCGTCGCCTGCTCGATGGCCGATGCCGTGCTCCCCCATGTGGTCGCCCAGTCGCTGCCCGGTGTCGACGTGCTCTTCCTCGACACCGGCTACCACTTCGCGAAGACCTACGAGACCCGCGATCGCGTCGCCTCGGCGCTCGACGTGCGCGTCGTCGACGTGCTGCCCGAGCTCACGGTCGCCGAGCAGAACGCGAAGTTCGGGCTCGACCTCTTCGCCCGCGACGCCGCCGAATGCTGCGCCATGCGCAAGGTCGCCCCGCTGCACGACGCGCTCACGGGCTACGAGCTGTGGTTCACGGGCGTGCGCCGCGACGAGGCGCCCACCCGCACGAACACCCCGCTCGTGACCTTCGACGAGCGCAACGGGCTCGTCAAGGTCAACCCGCTCGCGGCGTGGAGCTTCGACGAGCTCATCGACTACTCCAACGCCTTCGGCGTGCCGGTGAACGACCTGCTGAGCCAGGGCTACCCGTCGATCGGCTGCGAGCCGTGCACCAGGCAGGTCGCCGAGGGCGAAGACCCCAGGGCCGGTCGCTGGGCCGGCCTCGACAAGACGGAATGCGGGTTGCACGTATGAGCGCCATCGACACCATCCCGGTCGAGACCGGCATCGACACGCTCGACGCCCTCGAGGCCGAGGCCATCCACATCATCCGCGAGGTCGTCGCCGAGTTCGAGCGCCCCGTGCTGCTCTTCTCGGGCGGCAAGGACTCCGTGCTCGTGCTGCACCTCGCGGCCAAGGCGTTTTGGCCGGGCAAGGTGCCGTTCCCGGTGCTGCATGTCGACACGGGCCACAACTTCCCCGAGGTCATCGAGTTCCGCGACCGCACGGTCGAGCGGCTCGGCCTGCGCCTCGAGGTCGCCTCCGTGCAGGACTACCTCGACGACGGCCGCCTGCAGGAACGCGCCGACGGCACGCGCAACCCGCTGCAGACCCAGCCGCTGCTCGACGCGATCACCGCGGGCAAGCACGACGCCGTCTTCGGCGGCGCTCGCCGCGATGAAGACAAGGCGCGCGCGAAGGAGCGCATCCTGAGCCTCCGCGACGAGTTCGGCCAGTGGGACCCGCGCAACCAGCGCCCCGAGCTCTGGGACCTCTACAACGGCCGCCACACGGTGGGCCAGCACGTGCGCGCGTTCCCGATCTCGAACTGGACCGAGCTCGACGTGTGGAGCTACATCGAGCGCGAGGCCATCGAGCTGCCGCCGCTCTACTACGCGCACGAGCGCGAGGTGTACCGCCGCGACGGCATGTGGCGCGCGATCTCCGACGTGTCCCCCGCCAAGCCGGGCGAGTCGATCGAGGTGCGCACGGTGCGCTACCGCACGGTCGGCGACATGAGCTGCACGGGCGCGGTCGAGTCCGACGCGGCATCCGTCGCCGAGGTGGTGCGCGAGGTCGCGACCTCGACGCTCACCGAGCGCGGCGCCACGCGCGCCGACGACCGCATCTCCGAGGCCGCCATGGAGGATCGCAAGAAGGACGGGTACTTCTGATGGGCGCACTGTTCCGCTTCGCCACGGCCGGCTCGGTCGACGACGGCAAGTCGACCCTCGTCGGCCGCCTGCTGCACGATTCGAAGGCGATCCTCGCCGACCAGCTCGAGGCCGTGACCCGCACGTCCGCCGAGCGCGGTTTCGGAGGCGAGCCGGGTGCGATCGACTTCGCGCTGCTCACCGACGGCCTGCGCGCCGAGCGCGAGCAGGGCATCACGATCGACGTGGCCTACCGCTACTTCTCGACCGGGCGACGCTCGTTCATCCTCGCCGACTGCCCCGGGCACGTGCAGTACACGCGCAACATGGTCACCGGCGCGACCACGGCCGACGCCGTCGTCGTGCTCGTCGACGCCCGCAACGGCGTGCTCGAGCAGACGCGCCGGCACCTCGCGGTCGTCGCGCTGCTGCGCGTGCCGCATGTGATCATCGCCGTCAACAAGATCGATCTGCTCGGCTACTCCCAGCACGCGTACGACACGGTGGCGGCGGATGTCGCCGCGCTCGCGCGCGAACTCGGCCTCTCCGACACGCATGTCATCCCGGTCTCCGCCCTCGCGGGCGACAACATCGTCGATCGCTCGTCGAACACGCCCTGGTACGACGGCCCGAGCCTGCTCGAACTGCTCGAGACGCTGCCCTCGCTCGACGAGCTCGAGACCGAGTTCGAGGCGCTGCGCTTCCCGGTGCAGCTCGTCATCCGCCCGCAGGGCGCGCTCGCACACGACGTCGACGACGCCGAGTCCTTCCGCGACTACCGGGCGTTCGCCGGGCGCATCGCCTCGGGCACCGTGCGCGTCGGCGACCGGGTGCAGGTGTTCCCGGGCGGCGCGACGACGACCGTGACGGGCATCGACGCCGGATCGAGCGCCGTCGACGAGGCATCCGCCCCCCGCTCGGTGTCGCTGCGCCTCGCCGACCAGCTCGACGCCGCCCGCGGCGCGGTCATCGTCGCCGAGGGCGCGCTGCCCGAGCCGCGGCGCGAGCTCGATGCCTCCGTCTTCTGGCTCGGTGCGCAGCCGCTGCGCCCCGGCGCCCGCGTGCTCGTGAAGTCGGGCACCAGCACCGTGCAGGCGCTCGTCTCCGACATCGTCGGACGCCGCGACCTCGACACGCTCGCGCTCGACCCGGCCGCCACGCTCGAGGTCAACGACATCGGCCAGGTGCGCGTGCGCCTCGCCGCCGAACTGCCGATCGAGGAGTACGCGACGCACCGTCGTGCGGGTGCGTTCCTCGTGATCGACCCGCAGTCGGGCTACACGCTCGCCGCCGGCATCGTGACCGCGCCCGTCGAGGCCTCCGCTGAAGAGCGGGCCGCCACCGCGGCGGCCGCGGGCTGGGTCGCCGTATGACCGCCGCGAACCGCACGCGCGCGATCGTCGGCGTGATCGGCGGACTCGTGCTCGCGACTGCGATCGTCGCCGCGGCCGTCGTCGCCGGTGGCCTCGCGTGAGCGCGACGTTCACGGCGCACGTCGCTGCAGCGACGGCGCGCCCCGAACCCGGCCGGGTCACGCTCGTCGGCGCCGGACCGGGCGACGCCGGTCTGCTCACGATCCGCGGACTGCGCGCGCTCGAGGCCGCCGACGTCATCGTCGCCGACCGGCTCGGCGCCCGCTCGGTGCTCGACGGACTCGCGGCCCAGGGCGTGCACCTCGCGGCCGAGGTCGTCGACGTCGGCAAGCTGCCCGGCCACCACGCCGTTCCCCAAGACGCGATCAACGAACTGCTCGTCACGCTCGCCCGCGACGGCAAGCGCGTCGTGCGACTCAAGGGCGGGGACCCGTTCATCTTCGGCCGCGGCGGCGAAGAGGTCGCCTTCTGCCAGCAGGCGGGCATCGCCGTCGAGGTCGTGCCCGGCATCACGAGCGCGATCTCGGTGCCGGCGATCGCGGGCATCCCGCTCACGCACCGCGGCCTCGCGACCACGTTCACCGTCGTCACCGGCCACGACCAGATCCAGTCGCTCGGCGGCTCGCGCGACCACACCGTCGTGCTGCTCATGGGCGTCGGCACCCTCGCGAACTCCGCGATCACCCTCTCCCGCGGCGAGCGCGGCGGTGATTGCCCCGTCGCGATCATCGAAGACGGCTACGGCTCAGGTCAGCGTGTCACAGTGGGTACGCTCGACACGATCGCACTGCAGGCGGCACGCCGCGGCATCCGCTCGCCTGCGGTGGTCGTCGTCGGCGACGTGGTGACCCTGAGCCCCTACGCACCAGACGCCATCACGTCCGCGACCGGCACGCCGATCGCGACCACCTCCCCCGAGGCCCCCGCCTCAGCTGACCGAAAGACCACGCAGACATGACCCTCTCCCTCCGCGTCGCGATCATCGGCGCCGGCCCCGCCGGCATCTACGCCGGCAACATCCTGAACCGCCAGGTCACCGAGGCCGGCGGCGAGGTCGCGATCGACCTGTACGAGTCGCTTCCGGCGCCCTACGGCCTGATCCGCTACGGCGTGGCGCCCGATCACCCGCGCATCAAGGGCATCGTCAACTCGCTGCACGAGATGCTCGACGCGGGCACGATCCGCCTCATCGGCAACGTCGAGGTCGGCCGCGACATCACGGTCGCCGAGCTGCAGGAGCGCTACGACGCGGTCATCTTCGCCACCGGTGCCCTTCGCGATGCGCCGCTGAACATCCCGGGCATCGACCTGCCGGGCTCCTACGGCGCCGCCGACTTCGTCGCCTGGTACGACGGCCACCCCGACGTGGCCCGCACCTGGCCGCTCGAGGCGCAGTCGATCGCCGTCATCGGCAACGGCAACGTCGCGCTCGACGTCGCGCGCGTGCTCGCGAAGCACCCGAAGGACCTGCTGACGACGGATGTCCCGGCCAACGTGGTCGCGGGCCTCGAGGCCTCGCCCGTGACCGACGTGCACGTCTTCGGCCGCCGCGGCCCCGGCCACGTGAAGTTCACGCCCATCGAGCTGCGCGAGCTCGGCGAGGTGCCCGACGTCGACGTCATCGTCTACGACGACGACTTCGAGCGCGCCGCGAACGACCCCCACGCCGAGCAGCTGTTCGCGTCGAACAACCAGGTCAAGGTCATGACCCGCACGCTCAACGGCTGGCGCAAGCCCGCCGATCACGAGTACACCGCCTCGCGTCGCCTGCACCTGCACTTCCTGCACGCGCCGGTCGAGGTGCTCGGCACCGAAGCCGTCGAGGCCGTGCGCTTCGAGCTGACTCGCCCGGTGGGCGACGGCTCGGTCGAGGGCACCGGCGAGTTCGTCGACGTGCCCGTGCAGGCCGTGTACCGCGCCGTCGGCTACGCGAGCTCGCCGGTCGCCGACGTGCCGTTCGACGAGGCCCGCGCCGTGATCCCCAACGAGGGCGGCCGCGTGACGGATGCCTCGGGCTCGCACCTGCCCGGCGTCTACGCCACCGGCTGGATCAAGCGCGGCCCGGTCGGCCTCATCGGCCACACGAAGGGCGACGCGCTCGAGACCATCACGAACCTGCTCGCGGATGCCACGGCCGGATCCCTGCCGCCCGCCATCGTCGACGCGGCCGACGGGGCCGAGGTCTTCGAGCTGCTCGACGCCCGTGGCGTGCACTACACGACGTGGAACGGCTGGCTCGCCCTCGACGCCCACGAGCGCTCGCTCGGCGAGGCGTTCGAAGCGGCCGAGCACTACGGCGAGGTCGTGCGCGAGCGCGTCAAGGTCGTGCCCCGCGACGAGCAGGTCGGCATCTCGCGCGACGGGGCCCTGGTCGTCTCGTGACCTACGTCATCGCGCTGCCCTGCGTCGATGTGAAGGACCGTGCCTGCATCGACGAGTGCCCGGTCGACTGCATCTACGAGGGTGAACGCTCGCTCTACATCCACCCCGACGAATGCGTCGACTGCGGCGCCTGCGAACCCGTCTGCCCCGTCGAGGCCATCTACTACGAAGACGACCTCCCCGAAGAATGGGCCGACTACTACAAGGCCAACGTCGAGTTCTTCGACGACCTCGGCTCGCCCGGCGGCGCCGCCAAGGTCGGCGTCATCGCGAAAGACCACCCCGTCATCAGCGCACTGCCCCCGCAGGGGCACTGAGCGGCGCAGCCGCGCCCATGAGCCCGTGCACGATCGAGAGGCCGCGGGTGAGCTCCGCGATCGTGGGGCCGCCGAGGCTGAGCCGCACGCCGCCGGCGTGCTGCGACGGGTCGGCCAGCATCGAGTCGGGATCGGTGAGCAGCACGCCAGCGTCCTGCGCGGCCATCGCGAGGCGCCGAGCGTGCTCGGGCGGCATCGGCAGGAACACGTGGTAGCCCGTCTTCGGCGCGAGGAACAGCGCTGAGCCGAACTGCTCGCGCGCGAGCGCGGTGCGTCGCGCGCCCTCGTCGCGGATGGACGCGCGCACGGTCGAGGCGATGCCCGCGCTCACGAGCTCGTCGAGCAGCACGCAGATGAGCGGCGACACGGGCAGGCCGAGCGCACGCACGGCATCGGCGACCGCCGGCCGGAAGGCGCAGGGCGGCTTGATCATGCCGATGCGGATCGCCGGGCTCAGCGCCTTCGACGCGCTGCTCACGTGGAACGTGCGCTCGGGCGCGAGCGAGACGAGGGCGGGCGTCGTGCGCTCCTCGGAGAGGGCGTAGACGTCGTCCTCGATGATGAGCGCGTCGTGCCGGCGCGCCACGCGCACGAGCTCTCGGCGTCGCGAGGCGCACATGGTCGCGCCGGTCGGGTTCTGCAGGGTCGGCGTGACATAGATCACCGGGCGGATGCCTCCGGCACGGCCGGCTCGCACGCCGCGACCGCGCGCATCGTCGGTGAGCATGCGGTCGAGCAGGTCGGGGCGCAGGCCCTGCCGGTCGATCGGCACGCCGTGCACCGGATGCCCCGCGAGTCGCGCGTAGGCGAGTGCACCGTGGAAGGTGACCTCCTCGGTGTAGACGGGCACCGGCCGGCCCGGTTGCGAGACCGCCATGAGCACCGCGGCGATGCCCTGCTGCGCGCCGTGCGCGAGCACGAGCTCTTCGGCGGGGATCTCGAGCCCGCCGGCCGCGAGCCACGCAGCGGCGGTGCGGCGGTACTCGAGGCGTCCGCCGGGCGGCCCGCACGCCGAGAGCACCTCGGCGTCGACCCGACCGGCGCTCGCGGCGAGGGCGTCGGCGATGACGCGGTCGGAGAGCAGGCGCGGCGGCATGTTCATGGCGAGGTCGACGCTGCCCGACGCGGCATCCGCTCGATGGCTCACGAACGTGCCGCGTCCGTGGGAGCCGCGCACGAGTCCGCGCAGGCCGAGTTCGGCGTACGCCTTCGTCACCGTGCCGAGCGCGACGCCGAGCTGGTCGGCGAGGGCGCGGTGGGCGGGCAGGCGCTCGCCCTCGGCGACGACCCCGTCGAGGATGTCTTCGGCGAGCGCGGACACGAGACGCTCGGAGGCCGGGCCCGCGGCATCCGCGAGTCTCGGCGCCCAGCCCGAAGCGACGCGCATGTGCCCTCCGGCCGATGGGAAGTGTCGTGTGACACTTTGGATGATTTCTCGTGAGTGTACCAAGGTGGACGCACGTGCGACAGGGCCGGCATCCGCTCGCCGCGGCACGCGCGACCGAAACGGAGGACGCCATGCCGGTGGAGTCTGGCGCCGTGGTCGGCATCGCCCTCGTCGCGCTGGCGATGGTGCTGACGCCCGGCCCGAACATGATCTACCTGGTCTCGCGCAGCCTGTCGCAGGGGCCGGTCGCGGGTCTCGTCTCGCTCGGCGGAACGGTCGTCGGCTTCCTCGTGTACATGACGATGGCGAACCTCGGCCTCGCCGCCGTGTTCATCGTCGTGCCGTGGCTGTACACCGGGCTGAAGATCGCCGGGGCGCTCTACCTGCTGTACCTCGCCGTGCGGGCGGTCTCCGGCGGCATCGCGCTCTTCGAGGTGCGCGACCTCGCCCGCGACTCGAGGGCGCGCCTGTTCTCGATGGGCCTCGTCACGAACCTGCTGAACCCGAAGGCCGCGATCATGTACGTCGCGCTCATCCCGCAGTTCATCGTTCCGGGGCACGGCGCCGTCGTCGGGCAGGGCTTCATCCTCGGCGGCGTGCAGATCGCGGTGAGCCTCGTCGTCAACGCGCTCATCATCCTCGGCGCCGGCGCGATCGCCGTATTCCTGCGGCGGAGACCCCGCTGGCTCCCGTGGCAGCGCCGCACCACCGCGGCGCTGCTGGCCGGCGTCGGCATCCACCTGCTCATCGAGGCGCCCGTGCCCGCGACCGCGGCGCCGTGAGCGGCCGCACCGCACCCCGAGCACCGCACCGACACTGCCGCCGACCCGCCGGTTCCGACCGCCGATTCCACCGCCACCGAAAGGACGCCCGACATGACGACCTGCCAGGTTCCCGCACCCGAGCCGATGCCCTCCGCTGCCCAGGCCTGCGCCGCGCTCGTCTCCCGTCTGCCCCTCGAGCAGGCGCGAGCTCGACGCGGGTCGCTCGCGCTCGCCTGGCGGGCGTCGCTCGCATGGCTCAGGGCTCGGCGGATGCCTCGAGCCGGCGCCCGACGTGACGCACGCCTCGATCCGGCCGAAGCCCGCGAGGCCGTGGCCCACTACCTGGCGATGCACTGGGTCAATCGCTGAGCCGCGGATGACTCTCCGCGCCGCGCTCGCTCCCTGAACGGACCCGCGACCGCGCCGACGGAGGCTCGGCTCGGTGCGGTGCGGTGCGGTGCGGTGCGGTGCAGAGCATCGCCGGCGGGGGTGCCGTTCAGGATGCGGTACCGAAGTGGAGAAGTACCGAAGTACCGCGCAACGTGGAGGCACACCCCGGTCCGGCGACGGGCCGAGCCGCGACATCCGCTCGCCCCGCCGCGTCGACGGCAGCGTCGGACCCTTGCTTTCGAGGTGCCTCCGGGAGGAGGATGCTCGTGACCGCAGCCGCACCGTGCGGCTCGACGTGACCGGTCGGTCTGCGACGCGCAACCCGAACATGCGCGACGTGCGACCACTGAGCACATCGCCTGTGCGGAAGGACCCACCGCGTGAGCACCACCCTCGATCTCGCCGCCGAGCACATCGCGAAGCGAGTCGCCTCGACCATCGAGCCCGCCATCGCCATGATCGACGGATGGCGCAGCGTGCTCGAGACCGAACTGTCCGGCCCGTTCGCCGGAGCACTGACCGGCTCGCCCGATGCCGACGCCGAGACCCTCGATCCCGTGATCGAGGCACTCGTCGGCGCCGAGCTGCAGCGCGACGGAGCCCTCGTCACCGGCGCGGGCTTCGCGGCCGCGCCCGGATACCTGGCCGACGCGACGTGGCACCTGGCCTGGTGGCTGAGCGGCACCCGAACGTTCCGCTCCTCCGGGGCGCCGGCGCTGCGCCGCCTCGACGCGGTGAGCGATCCGGGTTCGGCCCGGTTCCGCGACTACACGACCCTCGAATGGTGGCGCGTCCCCGAGCGCACCGGCCGCCGGCACGTCACCGGCCCGTACGTCGACTCCGTTCGCACCGACGACGACACCGTGACCATCACCACTCCCGTCGTCGCCGACGGCGAGATGGTCGGCGTGGTCGGGGCAGACGCCGATGTCGCCCGGCTCGAGCGCGAGCTGCTGCCGGTCCTCCGCGAATGGGGCGGCAGCGGCACCCTGCTCACGGCCTCCGGCCGGATCCTCGCCTCGAACGATGCACGGCGTGCCCCCGGGGCGCTGCTGCGCATCGACGGTCTCGCCGAGGCGCTGGCCCCGCTGCACGACGAGCGCTCGGCCGACCCCGTGCAGCTGCCCGGCGGCGAGCTCGTCGTGCCGTGCGGCGACACGACGCTCGCGCTCGTCGCCGAGGCGCCCTCGCCCGTCGAGTAGGCAGCCGGTCGAGGAGGCGCACCGGCGCCGTATCGAGACCAGCAGCCCAGGTCGCGATGCGCCCCTTCGTCGCTACTCGACCGACTCGACCGACTCGACCGAGGGACGCAGCGCTGCACCCGGCGTGAGCACGAGCTCGGCGATGGCCGGGTCGCCGCCGAAGGCGATGAGGCGCCCGCGGTACGCCCGACGGGCGCGCCCGTAGTGCACGGCGCTGTCGGCCTCGCGGATGACGGCCATGAGGTTCATCCACTCGAAGGTGCCCTGCAGTTCGAACGCGAGCTGGTCGGGATCGTCGAGGTCGGGCAGCTCTCCCTGCGCGACGGCGAAGCGAGCGGATGCCGCGAGGTAGCCGAGCCAGCTCTCGAGCTGGTCGGCCAGCGCGTCGCGCACCGGCCCCGGCTTGGAGTGGAAGTCGGCGGCACTGGACGAGAAGAAGCATCCGCCGGGGAAGACCCGGTCCTCGGAATAGGCGACCACCCGGTCGAGCAGCGCGGTCAGGCGACGGATGCCTCGGGGCTGCACGCGTGCGGGCTCGATGACGGTCGCGGCGAAGCGCTCGGCTGCGGCGGCCACCGTCGCCAGCTGCAGCTGCTCCTTCGAGCCGAACAGGGTGGCGATGCCGCTCTTGCTCACCGCGGCCTCGGCGGCGAGGCGCCCGATGGAGAGCCCGTCGAGCCCCTCCATCGAGGCGAGGTCGGCGGCGTGCGCGAGCACCAGGCGCCGTGAGGCGTCGCCGCGGGCCCGTCTGCCGTCGATCATCGTCATGCTTGCAGTTTACGCACGAACGTTCGTACACTCTACGTACGAACGTTCGTAGAGTTTTCTGGAGGCACACGCATGGGCAGGTCATCCATCGCCATCGCAGCGGGCACGGCGACGCTGAAGACGGCCGGCGGCGGCATCCGCCTGGCGTCGCAGGCATCGCCCGAATTCGCGGCCCGCCTCGCACTCCCGCTGTTCCGGCGCGTCGGTCGGCGCATCCCGGTCGCTCGCGCCGACGCCGCGACGCATGCCGCGGCCCGCCGCAGCACGGTGCGCATCCCCGGCGTCCAGCACCGTGGAGTCGAGGTCGTCACGTACGAATGGGGCGCCGGGCCCGACACGATCGTGCTCGCGCACGGCTGGCAGTCCCGCGCGAGCGTGTTCGCGACGCTCGTGCGGGAGCTGCGCAGCGCGGGATTCCGCATCGTCGCGTTCGACGCGCCCGCGAACGGCGAGTCGGGCGGGCGCGGCACCTACCTCGTCGACCACCTCGACGTGCTCGCCGCCCTGCAGCAGCGCCTCGGGCGCTTCCACGCGATCGTCGGCCACTCGTTCGGAGGCCTCGCCGCCGTGCTCGCACCGAGCGAGGGCATCGACGTCCATCGCGTCGCCACGATCGCCGCGGCGGCCACCCCGCACGTGTTCGTCGACGGATTCGGCGACATCCTCGGCCTCGACCGGCCGACGCGCGACGCCCTCGCCCGCCGCTACGGACGCCTCTTCACCGGCCCCGAAGACCCGTACGACCGCTACTCGGCGCTGGTGCATCCCCTGCCCGACGACGTGCCGCTGCTCCTCGTGCACGACCGCGGCGACCGCCGCATCCCCTTCGCCGAGGCGCCGAAGCTCGCCGACGCCCACCTCGGTCGAGCACGGCTCGTCGCCACCGAGGGCCTCGGGCACAACCGCATCCTGCGCGCCGACGTCACGCTCGACGCCGTGCTCGACTTCGTCACGGCTCCGGATGCCGCTGCCGTGCGCGTTCCCGACGCGTCGGCCGCGCTGGCCGCGATCAGCCCGACGCTCGAGTAGGCGCGCCGGCGCCGTATCGAGACCCGTGCGCGAGATGGTCTCGATACGCGGCGCCACTCGACCGGCGCTGTGCGCTCCTCAGCCTGCGTCGCTCCTCGACCGACGCTCGGCTACTCGGCGCCCGTGAAGCGCCAGGGTTGGGCGCCCCCGTGCGTCGTGGCCCTGGCTCCGGCGTCGACGGCGTCACGCAGCGCAGAGGCACGGTCGGCGCCCGCGGCGAGACGCGCCACGAGCGTGCCGGCGAATGCGTCGCCCGCGCCGGTGGTGTCGACGACGTCGATCGGCCGGGGCGCGGCATCCGCTCCTCCCCAGCGGGCGCCCGCGGCGCCGAGGGTCACGCAGGCATCGGCGGGCCGACCGAGCGCCGCCCACTCGTGCTCGTTCACGATGACGACGTCGGCCAGGTCGAGCAGGGCGGATGCCGCCTGCGAGACGGGTGACGCGTTGAAGACGGTCGTCGCCCCGAGCTCGCGTCCGCGACGCAGCACGGCCTCGGCCACCTCGGGCGCGAGCTCGAGCTGCGTGACGACGAGACCCGCATCGTCGGGGATCGCCCGGGCCGCGGCATCCGGCTCGAGCGTGGCGTTCGCACCGCCGACCACGATGATGCTGTTCTCGCCGGCGGCGTCGACCGTGATGAAGGCCTGCCCGGTCGGCTGTGCGGCATCGACGGTCACCGCCGAGACGTCGACGCCGTGCGCGGCGAGCTGCTCGAGGTAGCGCCGCCCGTGATCGTCGTCACCGACCCGGCCGATCAGCAGCACGTCGGCACCGGCGGATGCCGCGGCGAGCGCGAGATTCGCCCCCTTGCCGCCCGGCAGCAGCTCGACGCCGAGGCCGAGCACGGTCTCTCCGGGTGCCGGATGCGTCTCGACCCGCACGATCGCATCGACGTTGATCGAGCCCACCACCACGACGCGCGCACCCATGGTGGGGAGCCTATCGGGGGCGGGTCTCGATACGCTTCGCTACCCGACCGGCGCGACCGTCCGCGCCTCGTCGACCCGCGCGTCGAGGCGCGGCGCCACTCCACCGGCGATCGGCCGCAGATCGCGCGTGGCCGGCCCCTCGAGGCGCACGCCGTCGGCAGTGAAGCGCGACGCGTGAGCCGGGCAGTCCCAGGTGTGCTCGGCGTCGTTCCACGCGAGCACGGCGCCGAGGTGCGGGCAGATGCCCGAGACGCGGCAGGTGACGCCGTCGACCGTCGAGACGGCCGTCGGCACCGGGGCGCGTCCCGCGCGGCCGACCATGCCCTCGCCCTCGGGCGGTGCCGCCTGCTCTGGCAGGCGCGTCACGAGCACACGCCCCCAACCGACCGCGTAGTGCTTCGCGACCGCCGCGTTCATGCCGATGCCGACGCCGAGCGCGACCGGCGTCGTGAACCGGTGCCGCAGCGTGCGCGCCCAGTCGGGCAGGTCACCGAGCAGGTCGGCGGCGAGGGTGAGCCCGCATTGCACGGCGTTCGTCATGCCCCACTTGTCGTAGCCGGTCGCGAGGAACACCCGGCCGCGTCCGCGCGGGAGCCAGCCGACGAACGGCACCCCGTGCGGGGTCTCGTAGTCCTGTGCGCTCCACCGGTGCGTGAGCGAGGCATCCGGCCAGGTGGTGCGTGCCCACGCGTCGAGCGCGTCGACCCTCGAACGCGGCGACGGATGCCGGCCGACCTCGTGTCCGTACCCGCCCACGAGGAGCAGCTCGGCGGCGCCGGAGCCGAGGTCGGGATCCGGTGCCGTTCGGATCGATCGGGCGGGCTCGTCGACGCTGAGGTACATGGCCTGCGGCAGCGAGGCATCCGTTCGGTATGCGGCGGCGTAGGAGCGATTCCCACGCAGCTTCGCGAACGAGAGCCCGCGATCGAGGATCGGCGTGCCGGTCGCGATGACCAGGCGCTCGCAGGCGAACTCGCCGTCGGTCGTGCGCACCCGCACGGGCCGGCCGACACGGGCTCCGGTCATGCGGACGCCAGTGCGGATGACGCCGCCGAGGGCGCGCAGCTCCGCGGCGAGCGCGGCGAGCACCTCGATCGGGTCGAACTGCGCCTGCCCGGTGAGGCGCACGGCCGCGTGCACGGGGAACGGCACGTCGTTCGGCACATCGGTCATGACGTGCAGGCCGGCCTCGCGGGCGACCTGCGCCTCGCGCTCGACGGTCTCGCGCCCCGCCGCCGTCGCGGCGAAGCTCACGGCATCGCGCCGCTGCACGGGAACACCGCGGTCGGCGAGGTAGTCGAGCAGCCACGCCTGCCCGGCGAGGTTCGCGTCGACGTAGGCCTGCAGCACGCGCGCCGAGGTGCGCCGCCGAACACGCTGGAGGTGCGCGCCCTGCAGCACGCTGAGCTTCGCCGTCGTGTTCCCCGTGGCGACGGCGCCGACCTCGCGCGCCTCGAGCACGCCGACGCGACGCCCGGCGCGGGCGAGCAGCACGGCCGTGACGAGGCCGGTGAGGCCTGCCCCGACGACGATCTCGTCGAAGGCGCGCGGCGAGGACGCCGCGTCGTCGGTCTCGATCGGAAGCGGGCGCGCGAGCCAGAGCGAGGTCATGCCCGAAACCTACGTGGGTCACCGAACACCGACAACGGGGTGGCGCGGATGCCGCGACTCACGTATACGCGTCCCGGGTAGTGCCGTGCACCCCGACCGTCAACCCCCGTGCGGCCTGGCCGGTACCCGCCTAGCGTGCACGCATGGTGCAGTTCGGATACAAACTCGCCGCGGAGGGCTTCGGCCCCGCGGAACTCGTTCGGCAGGCGCAGCGCGCCGAGGCCGCCGGCTTCGACTTCGTCGAGATCAGCGACCACTACCATCCGTGGCTCGACGTGCAGGGGCATTCGCCGTTCGCCTGGTCGGTGCTCGGCGCGATCGCGCAGGGCACCGAGCGCATCGGGCTCGCGACCGGGGTGACCTGCCCGTCGATGCGATACCACCCGGCGATCATCGCGCAGGCGGCCGCGACCGTCGCGCTGCTCAGCGAGGGACGGTTCACGCTCGGCGTCGGAGCGGGCGAACGCCTGAACGAGCATGTCGTCGGGCGAGGCTACCCGGCCGTCGCGCAGCGGCACGAGATGCTGCGCGAAGCGCTGGAGATCATCCGCCTCCTGTGGGAGGGCGGCTACCGGAGCTACGAGGGCCGCTACCTCGATCTCGAGGACGCACGCGTGTTCGACCTGCCCGACGAACCGCCCGCGATCGCGGTGGCCGCGAGCGGCGCGGCATCCGCAACGGTGGCCGCCGAGCTCGGCGACGGGATCTTCGCCGTCGAGCCGGACGCCGATCTGGTGGCCGAGTACGAGCGCCTGGGCGGCACCGGTGCGAAGTACGGTGAGGCGGGCCTCGCCTGGGCGACGACCGAGGACGCCGCGGTCGAGGCCGCCTGGACGACCGCCCGCTGGAGCCTCACCGGCTGGAAGGTCATGAGCGAGCTGCCGAACCCGGTGAACTTCGAGGCGGCGAGCGAGTACATCCGACGGGAGGACGTCGCCGAGCAGCTCAGCGTGGGCCCCGACCCCGACGCCCATGTGGAAGCCGTTCGCCCGTTCGTCGATGCCGGCTTCGACCACGTGGCGCTCATGAACCTCGGCCCCGACCCCGACGGCTTCTTCGACGTGTTCGAGGCCGACCTCGGACCACGACTCCGCGACCTCGGAAGGAACGGCTCATGACCACCCTGCGCGTCCTCGCCCTCAACTGCACGCTGAAGCCCTCGCCCGCCGAGTCGAGCACCGAGCTGCTCGCCCGCCAGGTGCTCGACCTGTTCGTCGCCGACGGCGCCGAGACCGAGCTCGTGCGCGTCGTCGACCACGACGTGAAGCCGGGCGTCGAAGCCGACTTGGGCGACGGCGATGAGTGGCCGGCGATCCGGAGCAAGGTCCTCGACGCCGACATCCTGCTGTTCGCGACCCCGACCTGGGTCGGCCATCCGTCGAGCGTCGCGCAGCGCGTGATCGAGCGACTCGACGCCGAGCTCTCCGAGACCGACGACGAGGGCCGCCCGCTGCTCGCCGGCAAGGTCGCGGCGGTGGCCGTCACCGGCAACGAGGACGGCGCCCACGCGATCATCGCCGACGTGCTGCAGGCCCTCGTCGACGTCGGGTTCTCGGTCGCGTCGCAGGCCTCGACGTACTGGAACGGCGAGGCGATGCAGACGACCGACTACAAGGACCTCCCCGAGACCCCCGAGGCCGTGGCCACGACGAACGCGACGCTCGCGCGGCACAGTGCACACCTCGCGCGCCTGCTCAGGAACGCGCCGTATCCGCCGCCGGTCGAGTAGCGCCGCACGAGTGTGTCGCGACCACGCGCGGGGTCTCGATACGCTGCGCTACTCGACCGCCGAAGTCAGGCGGTCAGACCGCCACGCGGTGGTCCGCGCCCTCGGGCCCGGATGCCGCGATGCACGCGCGGAGGCCGACGATGCCGCCGGCGGCGTAGGAGGCGCGCTGGCGATCGGCTCCCGTGCCGCGCTCGAGCAGCGCGTCGATCGCCTCCACGCATCCGTCGGCGTCGTCGTGCATCTCGAGCGCCGACGCCAGCACCTCGAGGATCGGCGCCATCGTGCCGCGCACGGGGTCGGGCACCGTCGCGTCGAGCCCGAACTTCGCAGCCTCCCACACGGCCGCGTCGAGCACCTCGGGGGCGAACCTGGACTCCTCCGTGCCGCCCGATCGGCCGGAACCGCGCAGGATGCCGCGCACGATGCGGCGGCAGAGCAGGGCGATCGCGACGGAATCGTCCGCGACGAGCTGGGCGTCGGCGAAACGGAGCTCGATCGTGGGCAGGTGGTGGGAGAGACGCAGCGTCCACGCGACGAGGGGCTTGTCGCGCGTGGCTCCGATGCCGATCAGGTCGCTGATGCGGTGGTCGTAGTCGGCGACGTCGGCGAACGGCGACGGGATGCCTGCGGTGGTCCAGCGCCGCATCACGACCGTGCGCCAGCTCGCGAACCCGGTGTCCTCCCCGTGCCAGAACGGCGAGTTCGCCGCCACCGCGGTGAGCACCGGCATCCATTCGCGCAGCCCGTTGAGCACCCGCACCCGATCATCCATGTCCGGGACCCCGACGTGCACGTGCATGCCGCAGACCTGGTGGTCGTCGATCATCGCCCCGATGTCATCGCGGATGTGCTCGTATCGCGCGGCCTGCGTGACCTCGGGGGCACGCTCGACCTCGAACGGCGTGCCGGTGGCCGCCGCCACGACGCCGAGATCACCGGCGACCTCGGTGAGCGCGGCTCGGAACGTCTCGAGTTGCCCGAGCGCCTCATCGGCCGCACGGCAGATGCCGGTCGCGACCTCGAGCTGCGAGGCGAGGAACTCGGTGGTCGCCGCCTCGAACTCGGGCTTCAGGACGGCGAGCGCCTCGGCGCCGAGAGCGACGGGCCGCAGCGTCTCGGGCTCGACGAGGACGAACTCCTCCTCGATGCCGAAGGTCGTCCCGGCCGGATCGGCGGGGCGGTTCGCGCTCTGCGCGCTGGACTCCGATGTCGGCATGACCTATGCCTACCCGCTCGAACGCGTGGAAACGAGGGCTTGACGCCGACCGTCCCGACGGTGCGGGGCGGCAGCCGATCAGCCCCCGAGCGAACCCGCGTCGGTCGCGCCGACGTCGGTGCGGTGGAAGTTGTGGAACGACCGCGATGCCGTGGGGCCGCGCTGGCCCTGGTAACGCGAGCTGTACTCGGCCGAGCCGTAGGGCCGCTCACTCGGCGACGAGAGGCGGAAGAAGCACATTTGGCCGATCTTCATGCCCGGCCAGAGCTTGATCGGCAGGGTCGCGACGTTGCTGAGCTCGAGCGTGACGTGGCCCGTGAACCCGGGGTCGATGAAGCCCGCCGTCGAGTGCGTGAGCAGGCCGAGGCGGCCCAGCGAGCTCTTGCCCTCGAGGCGCGCGGCCACGTCGTCGGGCAGCGTGACCGCCTCGTACGTCGAGGCGAGCACGAACTCGCCCGGGTGCAGGATGAACGGCTCCTCGGGCTTCACCTGGATGAGGTGCGTCAGCTCGGGCTGGTCTTCGGCCGGATCGATGAACGGGTACTTGTGGTTGTCGAACAGGCGGAAGTACCGGTCGAGGCGCACGTCGATCGACGACGGCTGGATCATGCCCGGTTCGTAGGGCTCCAGGCCGATGCGGCCCGCGTCGAGTTCGGCCCTGATGTCACGATCCGAGAGAAGCACGGTGCCAGCGTAGCAACGCGCTCGGATCCGATCGGTCGGTCGAGTAGCGAAGCGAATCGACGTGCATACCGCCGATCGAGTAGCGAAGCGTGTCGAGACCATTGATACGATGGTCACCGCTGCATCCGATCGGATGCCGCATGCGGATGTAGTTCAATGGTAGAACTTCAGCTTCCCAAGCTGATAGCGCGGGTTCGATTCCCGTCATCCGCTCCATGTCATCGGTGGAGAATGACACCGAGTTTGACAATCTTGCCAACGAGTTTGTCATTCGATCCGTTTTCAGTGACAAACTTGTCACGAAACCAAGCACCCTGATTAGCCCGATCGAGATGGCTCAAGATCAGGTCAGTTTGGCTTAATTGGGAGCAGTCAGACAGTGTCAGCATCGTCAACGCACTTGCGCCTCTCTGACTCCTATGGGCGGGGCATCACAATCCTCGTCGTCACTCGTCGGAGAGCGGAAGCGTAGGCGGGCCGCCCCACAGGGTGGCTGATGCTGAAACGCTTTCTCCACATTGCCGCGCCCCTTGATGTGACGGAGAGACCCAGACCCGCTCCATTTGGGGCATCGGATCGCACCGCGAAAGCGGGGCGCCGGCGGCAAGCAAAACCCCCGCAACGCTCCACTGACTCAACCAGCTCAACCGCGCTTCGTCGTTGGCTATCATGCAGCAGGCTGCCCGAAAGAGAGGAAGAACGATGCTCGGTGAAAACCACTGGATTGCCTGTGATGAATCCGGAAACACGGGCGAGAACCTGACGGGATCCGAGCTCGGAGTTTTCAGTGAGGGCAGCCACGACCTGTCGATGGATGAATCCGAAGAACTCCTTGAATGGGTGCTGAAGAGGACCACACGCAAGGCGACCGAGATCAAGTGGAAACATCTGAAGGACGACGCCGACCTCGTTGACGAACTGTTCGAGGTACGACTGTCAGGCCGCGCCATGTTCTATCTCTCGGAGAAACGCTTCGTACTGGTCGGCAAGGTTGTGGATCTCCTCCTCGAAGAGCTTGCGCATGAGCGTGGTGACGACATGTACGGCAGCGGTGAGGCACGGCGTCTGGCGTTCGCCCTGTACCGGGATGGTGCGCGCGCGTTGGGCGACGAACGGTGGGCTGAACTACTTCAAGCGTTTAACTCCCTTGCTCGGGTGGATTCCAGAAACCAGCAGAGAAAAGCGGTGCCAAAGGAGACAGTCGAGGGTTTCTTCCTAAAGCTGGAGAATGCACGGTTCAAGGCCACCAGGCGCAACGTCGAGGATGTCCTGACGGAGCTCCTTGGTGCGCGCGGGATCGCCGACACGCTGGTGTCGAAGCTCGATCCGGGCCAGAGTGAAATACCAGCCCTCGACCCGCTAATTCCAAGCCTGGCGCAGACGATTCGCGAATGGCACGATCGCGACCGATCGAAGATCATCAACGTCATTCATGATGTCGGCCCCGTTCCGTCCTCCACTGCGATGGAGCACATGGCGAATGCTCTCCGCAGCCCCTCCCCAGAGTTTCGTCGACTCGCGCCGCCCGTCAGAGTGGGTCAGATCTTGACCGGTGATTCCAAGAGCGACGCTCGGATCCAGATCGCAGACTTTGTGGCTGGCCTTGGTGCGACGATCGGTATGGATGCCCTAAAGGGGCAGTTGGATCCGCGTGGAAGCAGGTTCGCCCGAAGCATGTTGATCGATTCGAGTCTCTGGGGAGATGATCGATCCGCCAGCGAATTGGGTCTCGCGGCTTAAGCGAACCTTACGCGCACGCCCGAATCTTCAGACGCGACGCACTCTTATACACACGTGCCGCGTGCGCAAACTCGAGCACATTTCCAGGATGTCGGCTTCGACCTTGAGCGACTGGCGTCGTACTCAACCCGAATCTGATCGAACCGATGTCGGTGACACTAACGAGGTAGCTCACGGCGTCCCTGAGCACACGTGAGCCACGCCGTTACTGTACTTCCATGCGTGTCTCGGGTTGTCGCGCATCGCTTCCTTCCAGCAGATCGCCTGGTGATCGCAGGTCGTTAGCTTGCGACCGGCGCGCTTCGCGCTGACTTTCTGCAGCAGTTCCGTGGCGCCGTACGGGTGGGTTTGGTTCGGATCGATCTTCCGGTGCACGATCTGACCGTCTGAATTCGATGAAACGGCGACGACGAGGTCGGCGCTCGTCGTCTTCTTCACGGGACTGCATGTTGATGTCGTAGACGGTCGCGACGCGGCCAGTGTCCGCACCGGCCAATTCTGCGTCATCCATGAATCGTCGGATTGAAGCGCCCCGGATTTAGTGGAGGGCGAGTTCTCCCAGCGACGGGTGCCGCTGGGGGTTGATCTCACGGTAGTACTCGTTCTCCTTCTCGATCGGGGTGAGGTATCCGATCGAGGAGTGCAGCCGGTTCTCGTTGAACCAGTGCACCCATGACAGGGTCGCAAGCTCGAGCTCGTCCGCCGTGCGGAACGGGCCATCGATCTTGACGCACTCGGTCTTGTACAGCCCGACAACGGTTTCCGCGAGGGCATTGTCGTAGCTGTCGCCGACGGTCCCGATCGATGCGATCGCACCGGCTTCCGCGAGCCGGTCGGTGTAGCGCAGCGCGGTGTACTGCGACCCGGCATCGGAATGCTGAATGACGCCCGTGACGTCCTCGCCAGCGGTGTCGCGGATCCAGAGCGCCATCTCGAGCGCGTCCAACGGCAGATCGGTCGGCATCCGGGGCATCGTCCGCCATCCCACGATCCGTCGTGAGAACACATCGGTGACGAACGCCGTGAACGCCATTCCCGACCACGTCGGCACATAGGTGAAGTCGACCACCCAGAGCTCGTTCGGACGGTCCGCGCGGAACTCACGGTTCACATGATCCGCCGGCCGCGTCGATGAGTCCTCGGGCCGGGTCGTGACGAACTGCTTGCCGCGGCGGATGCCACGCAGCCCGAGCTGGCGCATGAGGCGTTCCACCGTGCAGCGGGCCACGATGATGCCTTCACGTTTGAGCAGGCGCCAGACCTTGCGGGCACCGCTGATCCCACGACCGAGGTTGCGATCCCAGAACACCCGCTCGATCTGAACGACCAGCTCCGCGTCCCGTATCGCCCGGGCCGAGGGCGGCCGCTTCTTGAACGCGTAGTAGCCGGACGGGGCGATCGGCACGCCATGCTCGGTGAGCACACGACAGATCGGCTCGACCCCGAACCGGTCACGGTGGTCGTCGATGAACGCCACTACCAGGGCAGTCGCGGGTCGAGCTCCCGCGCGAAGAACGAGGACGCCGCCAACAGAATCTCATTCGCACGCTTGAGTTCGCGGTTCTCCGCCTCGAGCTGCTTGATCCTGACCGCGTCCGTCGTCGTCGTCCCGGGACGTTCGCCCGCGTCGATCGCACCCTGCTTGCACCAGCCGCGCAACGTATCCGGGTTCACCCCCGTCCGCTGACCGATCCGCACCACCGCCGCGTTCAACGACAGCTCCGGATCTTCCCTACGCGCTTCCTGCACGAGCCGCATGGCCCGCTCCCGCAACTCCTGCGGATACTTCCTCGGTGCCGGCATAACAATCATCCTCTCGGGGAATCAGGCCCTCCACGAACCCCGGGGCGCTTCAGATCTCATCAATGAACTCCTGCATTTCCGCGACCATGGTCGCGTTCCGATCCGCCTTCATTAATCGGACAACATCTGCCGGCGGTCGCACACAGCCACTTGCGCGCGAGTTTCGGCCCTCGGCCGAACCTCCAGGTCGACGTCTGACGATGCCGAATCTGCCGCGGAAGTTCTAGGCCGGCCCTGCCAGCCGGTACGCTGCGCGCCGCTTTCGCCGCAGGTTTTCCCACGACCAGGCGGAGTCAACATCCCAGTCAGGGAGGGCGAGCAACTCCTCCTCCGTCCAGACCTCCCGCCGCTGCCTATCCTTCAACGGGAACGCGGCGTTGGCGATCTTGTAGAGACTCGGTGTTCCGTTGAATGGATCCAGATTGTAGAACTTTCGATCAACTTTCTTGGCTGGTATGAAGCTGACGTGCTCAGGGTTGATGTTGTTCGCTTCGTGCTCGCTCACACTGACCAGATTTCGGCTCGCGTCCCCTTCACGGACCCAGTACTGGTAGGCGCCGAGTAGTAGTCCGTACTGGGTCCAGTTGCCGCGATGCGATTTGTCCCCGTCGTGCAGCGCCGGCTTCTTAACTCGGCGGACACGGAGGCCCGCGTGGCTCGATTCGTAGGACACGATGAGGTGGTCGACGTGACTGAGTCGGACTGACAGTTCGTGGAGGCGGTAGGGGGCGGCGTGCACTGCCCGTTCCTTACCGCCAGGGATAGTGACTGTCACCTCCTCTTCGCTTTCGAAGTGCCGTGTGCGCGCCGACGTGACCGTCCGCGTCGTCTGGAGCGTCTCTGTGAAGTGCTCCTCAAGTGCGCTTGTGAAGTCTGCAGTTCCAAACTTGTCGCAACCGAGGCGGACGTCCGCGCCAATCTTGGCGGTGAAACCAGAGCAGAGCAGGTGGTCCTGAACAAGGGTGGCGGTGTCCACCTTTTCGTACACGAATCGGACCATGTGGCGGGTCTGCATCTGCGCGTTCGTCGGACTCACCATGGAAGCGGTCGCGTCGCCGTATCCAGTCTGACTGAGTCGCTTCTCTTTGACCAGGAAGTTCAAACGCAGGACGTCGAATGGGCCATTCGGGTCACCGTTGCCGTGCCATGCCGAGGGTCGGGTAAGCGGGATGGACAGAGGGGTACTCACCGGTTTCGGGACAGACCGATACTTCGATCTATTGGACTTGACCATGTTCCCCCGTCACTTGAACCCGCGGCATTTGCGCGGGACTTCATTGTGCGGACGACGGCGTTCGCGTCGACCACTTTCCGTTCAAACTCCCGCGAAGGCTTGCTCAAACTCGTCCGCGAAATCGCGGACCCTTCGGTGGCTTGTCGACCCCTCGGCGGAACCGTAGACGAGGTAACCGACCTGCTCAGCGAGTTCTCGCGCGAGCTGAGCGTGTCTTCGTCGAGGGCGGTCACTCACCAGCATTACAGGGAGGGTGGATCTCCATAGAGAGCGCGCGTTGTCGCGCGCGGAAAACGAGGGACGCAGCGTCCCCAGGGCGATACCGATGCTGTCAAGGCGTCGCTCGAGGCTCACATCATGGTTGGTTTGCGGCATGTGCTCAAGGAGCAGGCATGCTGCCTTGTCCGGCGAGAGATGTCCGGCGGACTGTAGAAGGTCCCACCCGACGCTCGGGTGGTTTGGTGCGAGCCAGACACGGTCGATGTCTGACATGAGGGCCGGCGTAACTCGTCGGCCGCGCTTGGAACCACCTGGAAGGGGGCTCGGGACTCTCAACGTTCGCTCCTCCGCATGGCACGAACGATATACCCCCGACGGTGTCGCCCGTGGGACGCGCGGGGGTTTACAGCCCCCCCTATTTTGGGGGTCCTGTCCGTTGACGCGGTCGGCTAGATGGGAGTTCCCCCACGTACAGGTGCGGATGGGAATCCTGCCGACGACTGACGAGCGTGCGTGATCGAGCGGCCTTTCAACTAGCGAGCTTGAGACGCTCATGCAGCGCGCCCACGTCGAAACGCGCGGGATCGACCGCCGCCGCACCCCCAGTCAAACATGGGTCAAGCAATACTGCCCGCCGTCGGGATCTTGAATTTCCTGATCAGAGCCATTTCATCGCGGTCACGGGTATGCGTCGATGAGGGAATCGTGGGATTGAGTCAAGCACCGGTCAATCACTTGACTCGTCCTGCGCCCAGTACGGCAGGTATCGACGGCTCTTCGCGCCGGCCGCTTCGTCTTCGAGCACGAGCAGTCCACTGCTCAACGCGTCTCGGAGAACCCGTGAGGCTTGGGCGCTATTGGCGTCAGGGATCCCGAATCGTTCGCGCACTGAGGAGTTCATCGTCGGCTCACCCGAGACGTGCCGGAGGGCGGCATGGAGGAAGACGGCTTCCACGCGCTCTACGCGGGTCATCTCCGCGAAGGTCCGTGGGCCAAACAGGGCCACCTTGGTGTGGTTGGACTCCACTGTTATCCGGGGTGCCGGCAGTTGGTGGAGTTCGACCTGGGTTGCGATCTTCTCCCACCCGGATCCGCGTTCCTCAGAGATGTGCGCGCGGGTCATGAACGAAGCGAGCGCCTCGTTTCGCGAGGGGGGCCGCGGTCCGAGGAATTTCCGCACGCTGATGAGCGGCTCACCAGGGTTGGTGAACTCGACCCTGTTCGGAAAGACCTCGATCATCGGTCCACTGCCTGCGATTGTGAAGTCTTGATGGATCAGCATGTTCGCCGTGAGCTCTCGAACGGCCGCGTCGGGGTAGAGGGGTTGGTCGCGCCTGAGGCCACTCTCGATTGCTTCGACTCTCGGCAGTAGCGCCGACAGATACTCCATGAGCCCTTCAAAACCTGCCGCATATCCCCGCCCTCCTCGTTGCTCGTGTAGCGCCTCCGCCCGACTGTTGGTTCGGTACTCAGTTACGCGGGCAGCCTTCCGGGAAACCGTCGGAAACTCGCTGAGGTCGCGCGCGAACAGGAGGGCGCCGAGGTTCGTGATCGCGGTGCCGCTGTCAGATCGCACGAGGAGTCCTTCAGAGACGAGTTGGTCAGCGATGCCACGCCGAGTCTCTGGAAGTCTGGCGCCCGTGAGATCGAAGTAGGCGCTATACGCGAGCGATGCAATCGCCCCTTCATCGCTGAGCCCGTGCTGGGCGATACCGGATTCGAAGGAGCTGCCTCGGAAGGCTTCCCAGAGTTTTGCCTCGTGCTCGGGATGCTCATGCAGCGGCTTCTTGTAACTGCCGATTCGTATGAACCGTTCGCCGCGGAAGGAGACTGGGCGCGCTCGGGCCGCATCGATCTCGAGGATGACCGCCGACATGGAAGGGCCTGTATCGATCCGGCGGAACACGAAGTACACCTGTGGCTCAAGGCCGCGCGTCAGCCACGGAATGAGGTCTTCGTTCCCCGCGCCCTTGGTGGCCCATGGGTCAACCTTGGTACCGACGATCAGGTGGTCGCTGTCCCGAACCCCCCAAATGAGGTAAGCATGCGTCCTCCCGGCGAGGACGGCGCCGTTGGCAAGCGCCGAGATGTACTCGCCGATCTCCTGAGGGTTGTCGAGGTTCTCCTTGAACTCCAGCCACGGCCGCTCGGCGGGCTCGGCACAGAGTCTGGCGAGGAGCTTTCGATCCGGAGTCAGCATCGTCGATCAGCCAAGGCTCGGCGTTCCCCTTTCTGTTCGGCATCGCAGACTCAAGCGCCGCTCATTGCAGCACCCCACGATTGCGGTCATCCGCTGGCCGAAGCGAGCGCTCACACCGCGCGAATCTGAACGCTGTGCTCGCAGTCGATCATCGCGCATGCCGAGCACCACGCGCTCGCGATTGGTCGTCGAGTCGCGACCCGGAGATACTGCTGCCCTGCTGCCGCAGATTGTCACGGCACCACTGCAACGAACGTTCCTCGGCGGCTAAGGGCAATGCCGCAATACGGGCGAGATCATCTACGACGAAGTTGACGTCGAAGCCGACGGTCGATTCGTGCACAGGGTGCTCCTCTGGCCGCAGGGCGAGTACGAAGTGGTCTTCACAAGCCTCGCCGAGCGAAGAGAGTCAGCTGCCCCAAGCGCCCGTCGATGAATCCGGCAACGTGTGCGCATTGGGATCCGCCAGCGGGCGCACTCATCCGCGCATCGCACCCCTATCGCGGGCGCAGCGATCGCGCTAAGACTGGTCAAATGAGAGACGCCACAGTTCCACGACCGTTCCAACAGATCCGGCGCCGACTCTTGACCTTCCTCGCGATCAGCGTCCTCGTCGCAGCCAGCGCTGCGGGATTTCTCCTCTACGGGATTCTCAATCACTGGTCAGCCGGCGCGATCGTGGTGCTCGTGATCCTCACCCTCGCTTTCATCGCCGCGGTAGCGGCGCGGATCTATTCGTTCCGCGCCCTCCAGGCCCAACACAATCAGGACCCGACAGGGGTCGACGGAGAGTGACCACCTGCAAACGGATTGCTCAGCGACGAGACGCCTACCTGGTCCGACTGAAGCTAAAACTGATGATCGCCACGGACGCACCAATGAGCGCGATGAGCAAAGCCCAGAACTCACCTGACAGAAAAATGATGAGACCGATTCCGCAGACCACGACTCCAGCGATTGCGGCCGCAACGAGTTGCTTTCGAGACGCTCGCATTTGAACTCCGATCACCCGAGTGCAGCCTCGCCAAGAGTGTCAGTTCTCCGACATCGCCCGCAAGACGGTCGCGCAGCGGACGTGAGTCGATCGCCGAGTGAGCGTCGGCCGGGTCTGGTGAGTGAGGTGCCCGTTTACCCGGCCCGCTGAGAACGCCCGCAGGGATGCGTCTACTGCAACGGCGTTGGGCACCGATTGCTCATCCATCGATGGGATCCGCGAAAGGATGAGCGGCAACTCCTGTCGGAGGCGCCGAGCCGATTCTCGGGCACTTGTCATTTTGCCAAGTGCGTGACAAGTGGTCTGAGAATATGACAGGTTGCGCGAGAACCTCTACTTACACGACCTGCGGTCCAGGCGTGCGGGTACGGCTTGGAATGTCAAACTCGTTGGCACCGTTTTACGAAAACCGGCGACTCGCTCAGCGAGTATTGCGGAGAGGACAACCTGTTGGCACGCTCGACTTCGCAAAAATCCCAAGAACAAGCGGGTCGAGGCGGTTGGGCGCATACAGTGAAGGTGTTCTGACAAACTCATTGTCATTTTCCACCGAGCGCTCCTCGCCGGCCCGAGTGGCTCGGCTAGCCGCCTTTGCCGCCCTTCGTCGCGAGGACCGAGAGGAACCCCGCCTCGAGGGCTGCGGCCAACGCCTGGGGTTCGCCGAGGTAGCCGTTCACCATCGCGCCATCGCGCAGGATCATGAGCTGCTCCGCCGCGGATTCCGCGTCGCTCGATCCGGCCTCGATCGCGATCTCGGCGAAGTAGTCGCGCATCCACCGACGGTGTGCATCGACGGCGAGACGCACCGGATCCTCGGGGTCGCCGAACTCCGCTGCCGCATTGATGAATGCGCACCCGCGGAACCCTGACACGCAACTCGCATCGCCGATCCCTGCGGCGAGCGCGCGCAGGGTGGCCGAGGGCTCCCCTGCCCGCACCACGCTCGCCATCCATGCCTGCTCCCTGGCCGCCTGCTGGCCGAGGTAGGCGACCACGAGGTCGCTCTTCGTGCGGAAGTGGCGATAGAAGGTGACCTTCGTGATGCCCACCTGCTCGATGATGCGGTCGGCACTCGTCGCGCGGATCCCTTGGCTGTAGAACAGCTCGCTCGCGGCATCCAGGATCCGGGAACGCATGCCGGCCCGCGGCGCAGATGCAGTCGGGGGATCGATGGCGTCAGCCTGCATTTCGTGCTCCGGTTCCGATCGGTCGGCTTGCGCCGGCGCTCTCTGCAGTCTACGGTTCTCGATGTAGACGTACTAGTAACTCTACATCGAGAACCGAAGGAGAACCATGTCTGCATCCCTCTACACCGCCACCGCCACGTCGACCGGAGACGGCCGGGCGGGAGGTCGAGCGGTCACCGATGACGGGCTGCTCGATGTCACGCTTGCGATCCCGACATCCATGGGCGGCCCCGGAGGCGCGACCAACCCCGAGCAGCTCTTCGCCGCCGGATGGTCTTCGTGCTTCCACTCGGCGCTGAAGCTCGTGGCCTCGCAGCGCAAGGTGCCGCTCGTCGGCTCCACGGTCACTGCCGAGGTCTCCGTGATCCCGACCGAGACCGGAGGCTTCGCCCTCACCGCCGCACTCATGGTGACCGTCGGCGGAGGCATCGCCCTCGAGACTGCCGAGGCGCTCACCGCCGCCGCACATGACGTGTGCCCGTATTCGAACGCAGTCCACGGCAACGTGCCTGTCACCCTCACGACCACCGTCGCCTGAACGCGACGAGCCCACGAAAGCGAGACCCTCGTGACGAATTCCGCAACGACGCCCACCCTGTCGTTCAGCCGGTCACTTCGACGGCTGTACTTCATCCGCTTCGCCTTCGCCCTCCTCTGGGCCGGGCTCCTGTTCGCCGCGGCCGCCGGCGCCGGTCCGCTCCTGACCGTGCTGCTGATCGTGTATCCGCTCTTCGACGCGGGCGCGGTGCTGTGGCAACTGCGCGCTGCGCCCGACTCCGATCGATCCACGACGAGCGAATGGATCAACGTCGTCGTCAGCGTCCTCGTCGCGATCGCCCTCGGCGTCGCTTCGACGTTCTCGCCGGCGAGCGCACTCGCGGTATGGGGCGTCTGGGCGATCGGTGCGGGCATCCCGCAGTTCATCTCGGCGATCCGCAACCGCCGCGCGGGCGGGCAGGTGCCGCAGATGCTCAGCGGCGGCATCTCGGTCTTCGCAGGCGCTGCGTTCCTGTTCCAGGGGCTTCAGGGCTCGGAGGCCATCGTCGGCGTGGCCGGCTACGCGACGCTCGGAGCGATCTTCTTCCTGCTCTCCGCGATCCGACTCAGCGTCGCCCTTCGAAAGGGTGCACGATGAGCGGCCGTGAGCACGCTGCGGACTACGACCTGATCGTGATCGGCGCCGGTCCCGTCGGCGAGAACGTGGCGGACTACGCCGCCAAGCGAGGCATCAGCGTCGCGATCATCGAAGCAGAACTCGTCGGCGGAGAGTGCTCCTACTGGGCGTGCATGCCGTCCAAGGCCCTCCTGCGCAGCGGCCACGCGCTGCGCGCGGCCCGGCGCCTGGCCGGAGCCCGCGAAGCGGTCGGCGGCATCGACACCGCCGCGGTGTTCGCGCGGCGCGACTCGTTCACCGACGGCTGGAGGGACGACGGCCAGGTGTCGTGGCTCGCCTCGGCCGGCATCGACCTGATCCGCGGCCGCGGCCGGATCGTCGGCCCGCGTCGGGTTCAGGTCGGCGACCGCGTCTACTCCGCACGGGCGGTGGCGATCGCCACAGGTTCCGTGCCGGTGCTGCCGCCGATCGCCGGTCTTGCGGATGCGTCGCCCTGGGGCACGCGCGAGGCGACCTCGGCCGACCACGTCCCTCCTCGCCTCATCATCATCGGCGGCGGTGTCGCCGGCTCGGAGCTGGCCTTCGCGTTCTCGTCGCTGGGCTCTCAGGTGACGGTGCTCTCGCGCACCGCGCTCCTGGAGCGTGAAGAGCCGTTCGTCGGCGAACTCGTCGCCGCCGCGCTGACCGAGGAGGGCGTCGACGTCCGCATCGACGCCGCGCCCACTCGGGTGGATCGCGACGCCGAGGGCATCGTCAGCGTCGCCCTCGACGACGGGACCATGCTTCGGGCCGAGCAACTGCTGGTCGCCACCGGGCGTCGGCCCGCGACCGACGACCTCGGTCTCGAGACGGTGGGCGCGGACACGAAGCTCGTGGTCGACGACACGATGCTCGTCGAGGGCAGCGACTGGCTCTCCGCAGTGGGCGACGTCAACGGCCGCGCGCTGCTCACCCACCAGGGAAAGTACCAGGCTCGGGCCGCGGGCGAGGCCATCGCGGCCCGGCTGCAAGGGAACACGTTGGACGACGGCGCATGGGGCCGGCACGTCGCATCAGCCGACCACGCGGCGGTGCCCCGCGTGGTGTTCACCGACCCGGAGGTCGCCGCAGTCGGCCTCACCGAGAAGGCTGCGCGCGAGTCCGGACTCCGCGTCAGGGTCGTGGAGGTCGACCTCGGCGGCGTCGGCGGAGCGAAGCTCCACGCGGACGGCTACACCGGTCGGGCGAAGCTCGTCGTCGACGAGGACCGCCGAGTCGTCGTCGGCGCGACGTTCGTGGGCCAGGACACCGCGGAACTGGTGCACGCGGCGACGATCGCGATCGTCGGGGAGGTCGCGATCGATCGGCTCTGGCATGCGGTCCCGGCGTACCCGACCCTCAGCGAAGCATGGCTGCGCCTGCTGGAGGCGTACGGCAGGCCGTCGTAGGCCGCATGCGCCGCGAGAGGGAGGGCCTGTCAGTACCCGGAACGCCACCCCCTTCCGCGGATCCCGCCGCGGGTGTGGACTGAGTCCGCCGGCCCACCGAAAGGAACACCCCATGCAGACCGTCACCCTCAACAACGGCATCGAGATGCCCATCCTCGGCTTCGGCGTCTATCAGGTCGGACCCGAGGAGACCGAGGCCGCGGTCACCTCGGCGATCACCGCCGGCTACCGACTCATCGACACGGCCGCCGCATACGGCAACGAGGAGGCCGTCGGCGCGGCGATCGCCAAGAGCGGCGTGCCGCGCGAAGAGCTCTTCATCACCACCAAGCTCTGGGTGCAGAGCGCCCCGGCCGAGGAGAACACGGCTCGCGCCTTCGACGACTCGCTGCGCAGGCTCGGCCTCGACCACGTCGACCTGTACCTGATCCACCAGCCCTTCGGCGACTACTACGGTCAGTGGCGGGCGATGGAGAAGATCAACCGCGAGGGCCGCGCCCGCGCGATCGGGGTGTCGAACTTCCCGCCCGACCGACTGATCGACCTCATCGTCAACACCGAGATCACGCCGGCCGTCAACCAGATCGAGACGAACCCGTACCACCAGCAGGGCGGCGCGCACGAGGTGCTCGTCGCCGAGGGCGTGCAGCACGAGTCGTGGGGACCGTTCGCCGAGGGCAGGAACGGCCTGTTCGCCAACCCGCTGCTCACCGAGATCGGCGCAGACCACGGCAAGTCCGTCGCGCAGGTCGTGCTGCGCTGGATGATCCAGCGCGACGTCGTGGTCATCCCCAAGACCGTCAGCCCCGAGCGGATGTCGCAGAACCTCGACGTGTTCGACTTCACCCTCTCCGACGACGAGATGGACCGCATCGCCACCCTCGACGAGGCCAGCTCGCAGTTCTTCGACCACCGGGACCCCGACGTGGTGCGGCACCTCAGTGCCCGTCGGCTCGGGGGCTGAGGAGGGCGGTCACCAATCTCGCAGCGTACGCTCTCGGACGTACGGCTCGTGACCCGGCGGCGGTGCGACCGCCCATCCGAGGTCTTTGAGTCTCTCTGCGGCCTCTTCCTGGAGATCACCGACGAGCGCCCGGAACTGCATGCGACGCCAGATGTCGCGCCCGTCGCTCACAGCGTTCTGCCATTCCGGCATGTGGTCGACGCCGCATTCCTTGATGAGAAATTCGATGAAGTCTTCAATCGCTGGACGCATGCGCACACCGCCCGTCGGGAAGTGCAGTGTCGACAAGGAATGTGGGCTCGCCGTGACATACGAATGACTCGCGTGTGCGCGAGCGAGCCAGTGAGAGAAAGCGCCACGTTCACCGTGAAACTGCCAATGCGATGCAGGAGAAGTCTGCAGCTTCGAGTCGTACTCCAATCGGACCAAGGGCGTCTTCTCCCACACCGACCGAACGGCGAGGTTGGACTTCACGACCTTGAGGAAGCGCTGCTCCCAGTCGTCGAGAGTGCAGTACAGAGCGACCGACCAGCTTCCGACTTGCTCGCCCGAAACCAGCAACGGCATCACGACGGGAGCGCCAGCATCATCGGCTGCAGTGATGATCGCTCGTCGACGTTTCGCCTCCCAGAGCGCAACGATCTGCGGTTGCTCGGGCAGCGATGCTCTGAGGGTCTCCGTGAGACGATCGGCGAGCTCACGCGCCTGCCCGAGCGTCTTGTCAGACGCCTGCACTAGTCGGAGGTGTCGTCGCCGAGCAGGAAGGAGATCCCGTCCAACTCGTCGCGAATCGCCCATTCGCTATCGCTGAGCAGCCCAAGGTTGGCTCGCTCGAGAAACTCGTCGTTCGTCGATAGGCCAACCGACTCCAACAATTCGGCTCGTCGAACGATCAGTCTGTCGCTCGAAAGTTCGATGACTGGCGCCATGACTCATCCCCCGTTCTTGCCTGCTCAAACCAATACTATGGCGGTCTCAGCAGAAGGTCTCGTTCATTCCCAGGCACGTTACCGTGGCCGTCTGACACGCACCTACGATCGAACCGTGACCGTCTTCGCCGCCGTGGTGCTCTTCGCCAACGCCCTCTTCAACCTCGTGGCCTGGCCGCGCTTCTACCCGCGCATCGCCGCCGACCCGCGGGCCCGCGATGCGGACGGACGGCGCACCGCGTTCTACACCGTGCACGTGGTGCTCATCGTCATCGCACTCGTGCTCGCCGCGGCATCCGCCGTCGCCGGAGTGCTCGTCCTCCTCTGACGCGACCCGCGGCCGCCCGCCCGTTCGCCGGGCGGGCGGCTCGCACACGGGGCGACTACGGCATCGCGCAGCGCACCCCGTCGAGTGTGAACGCGTCGGGCTTCGCGACGGACTTCGCGTTCGCCGTGCCGGCGACCACGATCGTGCGGCTCTTGCCCGGCTTCAGCACGGCGTCGCCCAGGCCGACCTCGACGCGAGTGCCGTTCTGCGACAGCGCGCTGCCGGGTGCGAGCAGCGCCGCCTCGCCGCTGCCGACATGCCAGGCGAGCGAGCCCACCGCGAGGTCCGCGGTACCCGTGTTCTTCAGCGTGACCGTCGAGGCGTACCCGCCGAGCACCACGGGGGTGGCGCGCTGCGTCACCGCGCACGACGCCGTCGCCGCGGCGAGCAGGCCCGTGTTGCCGCCCTCGTCGATGAACGTGCCCCAGAGGTGGTTCCGGCCGTCGGCGGGCTCGGTCACCCCTGAGACCCGCACGTCGCGGAAACGGTGGTCGCCGCCGACTCGCGCAGCGACGGCGTACGATCCCGTGCCCTCGATCGTGACGTCGCTGACGCGCAGGTCGTTGACCCAGTGGCTGCCGCTGACGAGCAGGCCCTCGTAGGTCGAGTCGATGATGCGCGTGTGCTCGACGAGCACGGGCGTCGTGATGTGGCTCGTGTCGGCGAACACCCAGATGCCGCCGAACGAGGTGTTCCAGTTCGGCTCCCATCCGCCGCTCCGGAAGATGTCGTTGTCCGACACCGTGGTCACTCCGGAGAACGGCACGGGGTTGAACCGGGTGCTGATCGCGATGCCGGCGGGTGCGGTGAGCGTGTCGGCGATGACCGAGTCGACGATGCGGTTCGAATCGCCGCCGTAGACGGCCGCGCCGTTGCCCAGCAGCGGGCTCTGCACGGTGCTGTGCGCGAACGTGCCGCGCACGACCGCGCCGCCCGACGACCACATCGCCATGCCGTCGTCACCGGTGTTGCGAATGCTCGCGTGCTCGACGCGGGTGTCGACCACGCCGCCGTCGAGGTGCACGCCGTCGGCGAAGGTGTCGCTGACGCGGAGCCCGACGGCGTACAGCCCGTCGGTTCCCGCGGTGGCCCAGAAGCCGGTCTTGGTGTGCGAGATCCAGACGTTCTGAATGAGCGATCCCTGGCCGAAGTTGCCCTCGATGCCGGTGTCGAAGAGCCGGTCGTCGCGGTATCGCACGTCGCCGTCGATCATGAGATCGGTGATCGTGACCCCTGTGCCCATCGCGTAGAGGCCGCCCGTGCCGTCCCGGCCCGCGAGTGCCGAGTACCACGGTCCGGCACCCCGGATCGAGACGTCCACGAGGCGAACCGCCTCGGTGACGGTGAATCGCCCTCGGGGCACCCAGACGCTCGCGCCCGCCTCGCTCGCGGCATCCACCGCGGCCTGGATCGCCACGGTGTCGTCGGTGCCGTCGTCGGGTGTCGCGCCGAACGCGGTCACGTCGATCGAACCCGCGGGTGCCGAGATCGCCTGGGCGCGCACCTCGGTCTCGACGAGGTCGACCGTGTAGGGGAGGGCTCCGGACGCCGCGTCCTTCTGCAACCGCAGCACGGTGCCCGCCGGCAGCTTCGCGAACGTCGCCCGCGAGTCGTCGAAGAACCGCTGTGCGCCGCCCTGCGACGGGTCGTTGCCGTAGGGATATCCGCCGTACACCCACGAGTACGCGCTCGAGACGGGCACGTCGGCGATCTTCCGCTTGCCCGCGTACAGCGAGAGCGTGCCCGACTGCCCGGTGCCGTCGGCGCTGTCGGGGATCGACGCCCGCAGCACGAGCGCATCGGCCGGTTCGGCCAGCACCCACTCGACGGAGTCCTTCGCGTCGGTCAGCGTGACCGCCTGTCGACCGGATGCCTCGGCCGCGAGGTCGTGGAAGGTGCGGCTCGGTGCGAGGATGTCGCCCGTGGTCCGGCCGTGCTCGGCCTCGTAGACGACCGTGCCGGTCGTGGCTCCGCGTGCCGCCGCCGGGTTCGCGTGCTCGACCCTGATCGCGTCGACGACGACGTCGCCGTCGTGTCCGTCGGCGGTGCGCCGCACTTCGAACGTGCCGAGGCCGGCCCGGAGCGGCAGCACGACGGCGATCTCGCGCCAGTCCTGCGCGGGCGGCAGGTCGATCCTGCCGACGGGCAGCCCGTCGACCCCGACGACGACCCGAGCGGGTGCGGAGCCCTCGTTGACGTAGCGGATCGACACCTTCTGCGCACGGTCGGTCGTGGCGAATGTCGAGACCGCCATGCGCGCGCGGGGCGCGGTCAGGTCGATGCCCGTTCGACCGGCCCGCTCGAGCGTCGTCGCGCCGTTCGCGAAGAACGCGCCCTCGGACAGGTACGTCTGAGCCCGCTTCGGTGCCGGCACCGCGGCGAGCGCGTCCGTGATCCGATCCCACCGGGTGTCGGGACCGGAGCCCGGGATCTCGCCAGGATCGGTCGCCCCGCCGCCGGGAGTGGACAGGTCGCCGACCGTCGTGAGCGAGATCGCGTCGAGGTTCACGTTGCCGGTGTCGTCCTCGTCGAAGCGGAGGGTGACGTCCTGCACGCCTGCCGTGAGCTCGACCGCCTCCTGATGCACGAACCACCGACTCCACGAGGCGCCCGCGGCCGACGGCAGCACGATCTGCCGGTCCTCGTCGCCGATGACCTGCGACAGTGTCATGTCGGAGCCGAGGCCGTTGGCGTACCGGAGGTTGAGCCCGTACTCCCCCGCTGCCGGCACGTCGACGGTGAACGTCACCGACGCCGTGCCCCGGTTGTCGAGCACGAAGCCGTCGACGAATCCGGAGCCCGAGTAGCCGAGGTGGTTGGCGTTGATGCCCGCCCCGCCCGAGAGCGCGGCCGCCTCGGCCTCGTACTCGTGCGGCGGGTCGGCGGCGACCGCCGGCGGTGCGAGGGCGAGGCCCGCGGCGAGCACGCCGCCGACGGTCACCCCGATCACGGCGATTCGGGTTCGGTGCGACATCGGGATCTCCTTCGATCGATGGTGCGTTCGTGGTGCCGATGGGTGGGGTGGTGCAGGTGGTGCCGAGCGGGTCGTGCCCGCCCGACGTTCAGTCGGCGTCGGCCGTTGCGAAGACCTCGAGGAGCGCGCTCAGCAGCACCGGCGGCAGGCCGATGCCCGCGAGTTCGTCGGCGAGCGCGATGCCCTGCGCTCGCTCGATGACCGCCAGGGCGCGATCCTTCAGGTCGAGGTCGATCCGAGCCCGTTGCAGGAGCACGAAGGCGTCGTGCGTCGCCGATCGCACGTGCCGTCGGGCGCCGAGGATCCGGAGCTCGATGGCCGCGTGCAGGTCCACGTCGTGCACCTCGAGCCGGAGCGCCGCCGCCAACAGGTCGGCCGCGTCATCCGTCGGCTCCTGCACGTGGACGATCGGCCGCTCGACGCCGTCGACGAGCAGCACGGCACCCTCGATCGACGCGATGCCGGCGAGGTCGAACGCGAGGGTCTCGAGCGCGCGCGGAGGCAGGTCTCCCTCGCTTGCGAGCACGAGTCGGATGTCGCTGCCGGCGTCTTCGCGACGAGTCGCCGTCTGCGTGGCCTCGGTGGTCCACGGCTCGGGGCGGGCGGATCCGTCATCCTCGACGATCGTCGAGGTCGACGTCCCCTCGAACACCCGGAGCACGAGGCGCGCCGGATTCTCGGCGACCGCGGCCATCGCGTCCATCGCGAGCGGGAGCACGGCACCGGCCCGCACGAGCACGGGGTACGCATCGAGCGCGCGGTGCACGGCGGTCGTGCGCCCGCCGCGGTACCGTCTGCCGCTGAAGAGGTCGGTCCACTCGCCCTCGGGGAGCCACACGGCCGTGGCGCCGACCTGCGCTTCGCCGTCGACCGGGGTGGTGATCGGCGCGACGAGCAGGTCGGGGCCGAGCAGGTAGACGTTTCGGTGCAGGTACGCCTCGTCGGTGTACGGATGCGCGTGGTACATCGGCCGGACGACGGGCACCCCGTCGGCGTGCGCACGGTGGGCCGCGGTGTAGAGGTAGGGAACGAGCACGTGGCGCAGGCGCAGGTAGCGCGCGGCGATGCCGCCGAGCTCGGTGCCGAGCAGGTTCGGCTCCTTCGAGCCGAAGGGGCTCGCCGAGGAGTGCAGGCGATTCACCGGCGACAGCGCGCCGAACTGCATCCACCGCAGCGTCAGCTCGGGGTCGGTGCGGCCGCGCATGTGGCCGCCGATGTCGTGGCTCCACCAGAAGTAGCCGATGTTGGCCGCGGTGCTCGTGAAGTACGGCTGGAAGTCGAGCGAGGCCCAGGTCGCGTGGGTGTCGCCCGAGAACCCGACGGGGTATCGGTGGCTCCCCGGGCCGGCGTACCGCGACAGGGTCACGGCGCGCCGGCCGGACTCCTGCAGGTCGGTGACGTGCACGTGGTTGAGCATCCACAACGGGTCGAGTCCGTCGATGCGCGAGACGCCGCCCGACTGCCAGTCGAGCCACCAGAAGTCGACGCCCTGCTCCTCGATCGGATGGTGCACCTCGGCGAGGTACGCGTCGACGAACTCGCGCGAGCTGATGTCGAACACGATGCCGTCGCCCGATTCCGGGTCGACGCCGAGGGCACGCGCCACCGCAGGGTAGCTCGCCTCGTGGCGGCGGATGCCGTCGGCCGGGTGCACGTTGAGCGTGACCGCGAGCCCGCGGCGGTGCAGCTCGGCGAGGAACGCGGCCGGGTCGGGGAACAGCTCGGGGTTCCAGGTGTAGCCGGTCCATCCGGTGCCGATCGCCGGGTCGACGTCCACGAGATGCCAGTCCATGTCGAGCACGGCGACCGAGAACGGCTGGCGGTCGGCGGCGAACCCGTCCATGAGTTCGAGGAACTCGCCGGCGGCGTACGGCCAGTACCGGCTCCACCAGTTGCCGAGCGCATATCTGGGCACGAGCGCCGGCGCCCCGGTGAGCCGGAAGTAGTCGTCGAGCGCCCCCTGGTAATCGCGGCCGTGGGCGAACACGTAGAGGTCACGACCGCCGGTCGGACGCGCCCGCGGCCACCCGTCTTCGCCGAGCAGCACCGAACCCGAGTCGTCGAGTGCCTCGAAGCCGTAGGTGGAGAGGATGCCGGGCTCGAGCGGGCACGCGCCGTCGACCTCGTCGAGGGTGCGCGCGGTGCCGCCCAGGTTGCCCCTGGTCTCGTACAGGCGGGGGATCTGCTCGCCGTACCGCCAGGTCGAGTAGTGGATGTCGGGTGCGGCGTGCAGCGTGATCGACAGGCCGGACGACGAGAACTCGCGCCCGTCGTACTGCAACTCGAGGTACCTCGTGCGGATCACGAGGCCGCCGTCGTCGGAGCGGGTCACGGTGAAGTCGGCGGGCGGGAAGTCGCGATCGGCGACGACCGCCGTCGGCAGGTCCACGAAGGCCCCTTCGTCGCTCCACTCGATCCGGATGAGCCGCTCGGTGAGCACGGTGAATCTGTAGTGGTCGCCCTCGATGACGGAGTCCGGTCGGGCGGTTCGCAGCGCGGTTGCGGTGGTGATGGTCAAGAGAGTGGCCTTTCTCAGGGAGTCTTCGCGATCGCCGGACCGGACGCCGGGGTCGGATGCCGGTCGTCGGCGCCGGAGCGCGAGTCGTGGTCGGAACGGGGTTCAGGACGAGGCGGGGTCGGCTCAGCCCTTCGTCGAGCCGGCGGTGAGCCCGGAGACGATGTAGCGCTGCAGCGCGAGGAACAGCAGCACCACCGGGATCGCGGCGAGCACGGCCCCCGCGGCGAACAGTCCCCACGGGGCGTTGCGTTCATCGGAGCCCCAGTTGTAGAGCCCGATCGCGAGCGTGAACTGCTCGGATCGCTGCAGCACGACCCTGGCGATGATGAAGTCGCTGTAGGTGCCGATGAACGACAGCAGCCCGACGACCGTGAGGATCGGCGTCACCAATCGCATGATGATGCGCCAGAAGATCTGCGCGTGGCTCGCCCCGTCGATCTTCGCCGCCTCGTCGAGCTCACGGGGCACCGTGTTGAAGAAGCCGTACATGAGGAACGTGTTCACGCCGAGGGCGCCGCCGAGGTACACGCAGACGAGGCCGAGATGCGAGTTCAGCCCGAGCGCCGGGAAGACGTCGCCGATCGCGAGCAGCACCAGGAAGATCGCGACGAACGCCAGCATCTGCGGGAACATCTGCAGGAGCAGCAGCGTGGTCAACCCCGCCCTGCGGCCCGCGAAGCGGAACCTCGAGAACGCGTATGCGGCCGCGGCCCCCATCAGCACCGTGCCGATCGCAGTCAACGACGCGACGATGATCGAGTTCTTCATCCACACCCAGAACGGCGTGCTCCAGAGGGCGGCGAAGTTCTCGGCCGACACCACCCGGAACAGGTCGTACGAACCGGTGAGCGTGCCGGCCGGGTTCAGCGCGGCCGACAGCGCGTAGAGCAGCGGGAAGACGCAGACGACGATCATCACCGCCGCGACGCCGTAACGCCATCCGATCTCCGACCACCACCTCGCACCGCGCAGGCGACGACCGCCGGGGCTGATCGACGCCGCTCGTGAGGAGGAGCCCGACGTCGCGGCATCCGCAGCCGTGACGGCCGCGACATCCGGTGTCGTGACGTGTGCCATGTCAGATCTCCTCGAGACGACGCGTGCGACGGAAGCCGAGCCAGGAGATCAGGCCGACCAGGATGAAGATCAGCAGCGACAGCGCACTCGCGACCCCGTACTGCTTGCTGCCGCTCTCGAAGGCGACCGAGTACACCATCGAGATCAGGATGTCGGTGTGCCCGACCACGTACGGTGTGCCGACGAAGTTCGGCCCGCCGCCGGTGAGCATGTAGATCAGGGCGAAGTTGTTGAAGTTGAACGCGAACGACGAGATCAGCAGCGGCGCCACCGAGACCATCACGAACGGCAGCGTGAGATGGCGGAAGATCTGGAGCCGGCCGGCACCGTCGATGCGCGCGGCGTCCATCGTGTCGGCGTCGATGGCCTGCAGCGCGCCCGTGCAGATCAGGAACATGTACGGGAACCCCAGCCACAGGTTGACCAGGAGCACGGAGACCTTCGCCATGAGCGCGTCGGTGAGCCAGGGGATGTCGGCTCCGCCGAGCAGCACCACGTTGATGTAGCCGAACCGGTCGTTCAGCATGCCGGCCCAGACCAGCGCGGAGAGGAAACCCGGGAACGCGTACGGGAGGATCAGCAGCGAGCGGATCACCTTGCGGCCCTTCAGCCGCGGATCGTTGAACGCGACGGCGAGGAAGATGCCGAGCCCGAAGGTCAGCACGACCGACAGCAGCGCGAACACGAACGTCCAGGTGAAGATCTCGGCGAACGGGCCGACCATGCGCGGGTCGGTGACCATCGAGGTGAAGTTCGCGAAGCCGACGCCCACGCGCCAGCCCGGGGTGAGTGCGGTGCCGTCGTCGGACACGAAGTTGCCGGTGTCGCTGACGCGGTAGACCGTGCCGTCGTCGGTGTTCACGAACGTGTCGGTCTCGGAGTCGTACTGCAGCACGGGAACCGCGACGAACCCGGTCGAGCCGTCCTGCGTGCGCACCGATCCGTCGGCGGGGTCTTCGGACATCGGCACCCGGAGCGCGACGACGTCGGCCTGCCGGTTCGCGACGTCGAGGAACGTGAGCGCGTCCCACCCGGGCACCGCCGTGACGCGGCCGTCGTCGACCGTCGCCCCGTCGACCGCCGCCAGCGGCTCATCGGCGGATCCCACCTCGACCAGGCCGTCGTCGACGACCGCGAAGCCCAGTTCGTCGCCCTGCGACAGTACCGTGAGCGGGAACGTCGGCGACCCGTCGAGGCGCAGTTCGTTCTGCATCGAGATCTGCTCGATGGCGTCCTGCTTCGTCGAGTTGTGGCCGTCGCCGTAGTTGGTGAACGCCACGTAGCCCGTGTACGCCATCGCGAAGATCTGGTACGCGAACAGGAAGATCAGGCCGGGGACGAGGTACTTCGCCGCGACCGCCCGCCGCGACATGTAGGCCCAGTCGACGAGCACGAGCGTCACGACGAGGAAGATCAGGATCGCCCACTGGCCGACCGCCCATGCCGAGAGGATGCCGTAGAGGCCGAGCGCGTTCGCGATGCCGACGAGCACGAGCTTGACCCAGAAGCTGAGCGCCAGCCTGCGTCCGCCGAACTCGTGGCGGCGCGGCGGCGGCGTACCCGAGCCCGGTTCTCGGGGCGCCGGCGTCTCGGCCGTGGGCGCGGATGGGGGTGAGATGGTCATGCGATCCTCGGTGCGATGCGAGCGGGGGTGAAGTCGGGTGGCGATGTCGGGGGGCGATGCCGGCCCGTGCGCGCTGCGGCGCGGATTCCGGTTCCGGACGGTGACGCCGCCTCCGTACGCGTCGGACGACACGGAGGCGGCGTCACGCGATCAGCCCTTGTCGATGGCGTCCTGGATGTTGGCCACCATCGTGTCCCAACCGGTGATCGGGTCGACCTGACCGTCGATGATCTGCGCCTCTGCGGTGCCCCAGAAGCCCCAGACCGCGCTCATCTCGGGGATGGCGGGCATTGGGGCGCCCTCGGCGCCCGCGGCGTTGAACCCGGCGATCACCGGGTCGGTGACCTTGTCGGCGGAGGCGATGAGTGCGGGGCTGCGCTTGCTCGACTCGTAGAGCAGGTCCTGCGCCTCCTCGGTCGCCATGTAGTTCACGACGAACTCGTTGGCGAGCACCGGGTTCTTCGACTTCGACGAGATGAAGATGCCCGAGACCCCGACGAACGGCTGGGCCGGCTCGCCGCCCGCGCTCGGGACGGGGAGTACCGTGAAGTCGATGCCGGCTTCTTCCATTCCGGGGATGCCCCACGGGCCGGTGATGATGTACGGCGACTTGCCGTCTCCGAACGCCTGGCCGGCGATCGCGCCGTCGACGGCGATGTCGAGCACGCCCTCCTGGCCGAGTTTCGCGATGTAGTTCGCGAAGGCGTGGCCGGCGTCGCCGCCCAGCGCGAGTTCGCTCGTGTAGGAGCCGTCGGCGTTCTGCGCGAAGACGGGGGCGCCGAACGAGGTCTGCAGCGGGTACATGTGGTACGGATCCGACGACTCGCCCTGCTGGATGAGCACCGGGAACTCGGTGCCGGCGGTCCGGCCCTCGGCGATCAGTTCGTCGAACGTCGTGGCCTCGGTCTCCTTGAGGAGCGCGTTGTTGCGCACGAGCGCGACGTTCTCGATCGCCAGCGGCACGCCGTAGTACTGGCCGTCATACGCCATGGCCGCCGCGGCGACCGGCACGAAGTCGTCGACGACATCGCCGAGCTCGACCGGGGCCACGACGCCGTTCTTGATCCATTCGCCGAGACCGTCGTGCGCCGAGATGATCAGGTCGGGGCCCTCGCCTGTCGGCACCTGGGCGACGAAGTCGGGCCCGATCTTGTCGACCGCCTTCTCGACGAGTTCGACCGTGACTCCCGTCTTCTCCTTGAAGTCGGCCACGAGCGGCTTCATCTCCACAGCACGGTTGGGGTCCACCCACAGGGTCAGGGTCTGGTCGGCGTCGGGCGTGCTCGCTGTGTCACCAGAGCCGGCCGCACAGCCGGCGAGCGCCAGCACAACGCCGACCGCGCCGATGATCGTGATGCTCCTTCGCATCATCCACTCCTCTTCGAGTTCGTCACCCGCCGGGGGTCAGCGGGTCTGAATGATCTCAAGATAGCGGCGCAGGGGACGTTTGGAAAGGAATTTCAGTGAATCTGCACAAGATTCCATAAAGTCGGCCGTTCATTCCAGTTCGCGGCGCGAAGAAGGGCACGCCGAACGGCACGCCGAAGGCACGGCGCGGCACCCATCAGATTCCGGATGCCGCGGCGGAACAGCGGGTGAACTCAGGCGCGCACGGGGCCCGTCGAACTGCGCAGCACGAACTCCGGCTCGAACAGCAGTTCGCTGACCGGCTCGTCGGTGCCCTCGATCTGGGCCATGAGCAGGTCGAAGGCCGCCCGACCCATCGCATCGATCGGCTGTCGCACGGTCGTCAACGGAGGATCGATGAAGCTCATGAGCTGCGAATCGTCGTACCCCACGACCGAGACGTCCTGGGGCACCCGGAGTCCGGCGCGCCGCGCCGCCCAGATCGCACCGAGCGCGAGCATGTCGGACGCGCAGACGATCGCCGTCGCGCCCTCGCCGAGCAGCTTCGCCGCGCCGGCCTGTCCCGCCTCGATGGAGTACATGCCCCGCACGACGAGCGCGTCGTCGACCTCGCACCCGAGTTCGGCGAGCTTGCGCTGCGCACCGAACACCTTGCGCTGCGACGGCAGGTGGCCACGCCCGCCCATGAGCAGGCCGATGCGGCGGTGGCCCAGCTGGTGCAGGTGCGTGACGGCCTGCTCGGCCGCCGCGACGTCATCGGTGGAGACCGTGGGGAACGGGAGCGCGTCGACCGTGCCGTTGATCACGACGGTCGGCAGGCCCGACTCCTGCAGGCGGATGAAGTGCGGCCGGGCCGCCGCGCCGTCGGGGGTCACACCGGCGAGGTAGATGACGCCGCTGACCTGCTGCTCGAGCAGCAGCTCGACGAAGTCCGAATCGGTCATGCCGCCCGTGTTCTGCGTGTTCAGCAACGGGCTGAACCCGTTCTGCGTCAGCGTGCCGCCGATGAGCTCGGCGAGCGCCGGGAAGATCGGGTTCTGCAGTTCGGGCATCACCAGTCCCACGAAGCGGGGACGGTCGCCGCGCAGACTCGACGGACGCTCGTATCCGAGCACGTCGAGCGCGGTGAGCACGGCCTGCCGCTTCACCTCGGACACGCCGGGTCGGTCGTTCAGCACGCGACTCACCGTCGCGGGACTCGTGCCCGCCTTGCGCGCCACGTCGCTCAGTCTGCTCGCCACCGTCGCAGTTTACGGGCGCGGCGTGCGTAGTCCGGTCCGATCCGAGACATCCGCAGTCCCCCGCGCCCTCCTGATCGCTTGCGCAATACCCCTAGGGGGTATATGTTCGATGGCATGAGCGAGACGCACGGTCGTCACGACCACACCATGCACGCGGAGCACGGCTCCCACGACGAGCACGTGGACCACGACGCACACGACAGCCACGAGCACACCGGTCACAGCAACCACGAACACACGGGTCACGACGAGCATGCGAGCCACGCGGAGCACTCGGGCCACGCAGGCCACGGCGATCACGTCGGCCAGTTCCGCCGTCTGTTCTGGATCATGCTCGTCATCGCCGTGCCCGTCATCGGCTTCAGCGGCATGTTCGCCTCGATCCTCGGCTACCCGCTTCCGGATGCCGCGTGGGTCGCGTGGGTCTCTCCCGTGCTCGGCACCGTCATGTACGTCTGGGGCGGCAGGCCGTTCCTCACGGGCGCCGCCTCCGAGCTGAAGGCGCGCAAGCCGGGCATGATGCTGCTCATCGCGCTGGCGATCACGGTCGCGTTTCTCGCGTCGTGGGGTGCGAGCCTCGGCCTCCTGCACCACGAGCTCGACTTCTGGTGGGAGCTCGCCCTCCTCATCGTCATCATGCTGCTCGGCCACTGGATCGAGATGCGCTCGCTCGCGCAGACCTCGTCGGCGCTCGAGTCGCTCGCGGCACTGCTGCCCGACGAGGCCGAGCGCATCGAGGGCGATGACAGCACTGCGGATGCCTCCGGCGATGCCGGCGATCGTGCCGCGATCGTCAAGGTCGCGCCCTCCGACCTCGTCGTCGGCGACCTCGTCATCGTGCGCCCGGGCGGGCGGGTTCCGGCCGACGGCGTCGTCACCGAGGGTACGGCCGCAGTCGACGAGTCGATGATCACGGGCGAGTCCCGCACCGTCAGCCGGGCCCCCGGCGACACGGTCGTCGCGGGCACGGTCGCGACCGACACCGCCATCCGCGTGCGCATCTCGGCCGTGGGCGACGACACCGCGCTGGCCGGCATCCAGCGCCTCGTCGCCGAGGCGCAGAACTCGACCTCGCGCGCCCAGCGGCTCGCCGACACCGCGGCGGGCTGGCTCTTCTGGTTCGCGCTCGGCGCAGCCGCCCTGACCGCGATCGTGTGGACCCTCGTCGGCCAGCCCGACGATGCCGTGATCCGCACCATCACCGTGCTCGTGATCGCGTGCCCCCACGCGCTCGGCCTCGCGATCCCGCTCGTGGTCGCCATCGCGACCGAGCGCGCGGCGAAGGGCGGCGTGCTCGTCAAGGACCGCCTCGCCCTCGAGAGCATGCGCACCGTGTCGGCCGTGCTGTTCGACAAGACCGGGACGCTCACGAAGGGCGAACCCGTCGTGACGCATGTCGCGACCGTCGCCGGCCGCAGCGAGGACGACGTGCTGGCCCTCGCGGCCGCCGCCGAGTCCGACAGCGAGCACCCGCTGGCCAGGGCGATCGTGCAGGCGGCCGTCGCACGCGGGCTCGCGATTCCGCGTGCGGGCGGGTTCCATGCCTCGCCGGCCGAGGGCGTCACGGCCTCCGTCGAGGGCACCACGGTCGCAGTCGGCGGTCCGAGCATGCTGGCCCGGCATGAGCAGCGTGAACTCGACGCGGCATCCGCGTGGCGCGAAGACGGCTCGATCATCCTGCACGTGCTCGCCGGCGGCGAGGTGATCGGCGCGCTCGCCCTGGCCGACGAGGTGCGACCCGAGTCGCGCGAGGCCGTCGACGCGCTGCACGCGCTCGGCGTGCAGGTCGTCATGATCACGGGCGACGCCGAGGCGGTCGCGCATTCGGTCGCCGCCGATCTCGGCATCGATCGCGTGTTCGCGGGCGTTCGCCCAGAAGACAAGTCGGCCAAGGTCGCCGAGCTCCAGGGCGAGGGGCACCGCGTGGCGATGGTCGGCGACGGCGTGAACGACGCGCCTGCGCTCGCCCAGGCCGATGTCGGCATCGCGATCGGCGCCGGAACGGACGTCGCCATCGCCTCGGCGGGCGTGATCCTCGCCAGCGACGACCCGCGCTCGGTGCTCTCGGTCATCGAGCTCTCACGCGCGAGCTACCGCAAGATGAAGCAGAACCTGTGGTGGGCCGCGGGCTACAACCTCATCTCGGTGCCGCTCGCGGCGGGCGTGCTCGCACCCATCGGGTTCGTGCTGCCGATGGCGGTCGGGGCGATCCTCATGTCGCTGTCGACGATCGTCGTCGCCGTCAACGCACAGTTCCTGCGCCGCCTCGACCTCTCCCCCGAGGTCAGCGCGCGCGCCGTGCTCGAGCGCGCCGCCTGACACCGGTCACAGCGCGGTCGCGGTCGCGGGCTCACCGAGCCGAGCGGATGCCTCGACGACGCGCGCGCCCGGACGTGTCGGCATCCTGCACCGGGATCGACCCGGTCACGACGGCATCGACGTTCATCGAGCCGTCGACCGGACCGACGACGGCGATCGGCGTCGTGGGCGTGGCCGTCCTGGGCTCGACCCGCATGCGTCCGAGCCGTCGATGCTCGCGGATGTAGGCCGGGATGAGCAGCGCGGCCGCGCCGAACCAGGCGAGCGGGTTGCTCCAGACGACGCCGACGAATCCGAACGCCGCGCCGAGCACGATCGCCGCGCCGACGCGCATGACCAGCTCGATCACGCCCGTGACGGTCGGCACGACGGTGTGCCCGAGCCCCTGCAGCGTGCCGCGCAGCACGAAGAGCACGCCGAGCGCCGAGTAGGTGAAGCCGTTGACGGCGAGCATGAGCCCGGCGTCGGCCACGACGGCATCGGATCCGGCGCCGACGAAGAGCCGCACGAGATCCTCGCCGAAGAGGATGAGCGGCACGCCGACGATGACGGCCGTGCCGATCGACATCCAGGTCGCCTGCACGGCCCCGCGACGCACCCGGTCTGGGCGGTGGCCGCCGAAGTTCTGCGCGGCGAACATCGAGGCGGCCAGGCCGAGCGAGGCGAGCAGGGCGACCGCGAGCGAGTCGATGCGCGAGGCCGTCGTGTACGAGGCGACCGCATCGGCGCCGAGGCCGTTGAGCGCCACCTGCACGGTCAGCGTGCCGATCGCGATGATCGAGGCCTGGAACCCCATCGGGAGGCCGACCCTGAGGTGCTCGCGGAGGTCGGCACGAGACATCCGCCAGTCTTCGCGGCGCAGGTGCAGCACGGGCACGCGCCGGCGCACGAAGTCGAGGCACAGGGCGACCGAGACCGCCTGCGCGACGACGGTCGCGAGCGCCGCGCCCGCGACGCCCCAGCCGAGCGGCCCGACCATGAGCACGACGAGCCCGACGTTCAGCGCGCACGACACGGTGAGGAAGATGAGCGGGGTGCGCGAGTCGCCGATCGCGCGGATGATGGCCGACAGGTAGTTGAAGAACATCACGGCGGATGCCCCGAGGAAGCTGATCTGCGTGAACACGGTCGCCTCGACGAGCAGCTCCTCGGGGGTCTGCAGCAGCCGGAGCGCGGGCTCGGCGATGAGCGGTGCGACGGCCGTGAGCAGGATGCTCATCGCCCCGGTGAGCAGCGTGCCGGTGGCGACCGAGCGCCGCACGGCGTCGTGATCGCGCGCGCCGAACGCCTGCGCGGTCGGGATCGCGAAGCCCGAGGTCACGCCCCACGCGAACCCGAGCAGCAGGAACAGCAGCGCGCCCGTCGCCCCGACGGCCGCGAGCGAGTCGATGCCGAGGTGCCGGCCGACGACGATCGCATCGACCACCTGGTACAGCTGCTGCACGACGTTGCCGATGAGCAGCGGCACCGCGAACATGAGGATGACGCGCCAGGGCGCGCCGGTGGTGAGGCGAGTGGCCATGGGGCTCTCCGGGCGGATCGAACGAGGCAGGAAGGGGCGCCGCGAACGACGGCCCGAGACATCCTATCGAATCGATTCGACGGCGTCTGCGCAATTCACCCGCGATGAGGGAGGACGGCATTCACCTGCGTCGCGGCGAACCGACGGAGTGGGCCCGGCGTCATGCCGAACCCCCTCCGTCGCGATCACTCGTCTGCGTCAGCCGCGCGCTCCGAACCGGCGCCGTCGGCGACGAAGCACCACAGTGCCGGAACCGACGCCGAGCAGCAGCACGGCGAGTGCGAGCCATCCCGTCAGCTGCACGCCGGTCGAAGCGAGATCCCCACCGCCCGTCCGGGACTCTGCGGTGTCGGGGCTGCCGCCGTCGGAACCGCCGGGAGTACCGTCCTCCGACCCGTCTGGAGTACCGCCTTCGCTGCCGGGCGTGCCGCCGGGACCGCCGCCCGGACCGGGCGCCGCGACCACGGTGAGGGCCGTGCGCGCAAGCTCGGCGCCGTCCGCGGTGACCACCACCTGATGCTCGCCCGCGTCGGTCGATGCGGGGATCGTGACCTCGGCCCCGAAGCCGCCTTCGCCATCGGCGGTGACCTCGTCGAGCACGACCGGGTCGGAGTGCAACTCGACCGAGAGCGTCGAGCCCGGCTCGAACTGCGAACCCGTGACTGTGACCACACCACCCGCCGCGACGGTGTCGGCCGAGACCGACACGGACGCCGGAACGACCTCGTCGGGCTCGCTGTTCGCCACCGTGTAGGTGACGCCGGCGGTCGTCGCCGCCCGCACCACGCCGTCGGCGACCGTGAACGGCACCGTGCGGCCGTCGGCGCCCGCGACATTCACGGGCCCCTCGCTCCACGGCACGGTCAGCGCGAGCGTGCCGCCGACCTCACTGGTGACCTCGACGGGGCCGACCGTCCCCGCTGTCTGCGCGGCCGAGACCAGGAATGCCCCCTTGGTGCGCAGCGTCGAGAACGAGGCGTCCCGAGCCTCCGGCCAGACCGGGAACAGGTCGATGACGCCGCCCTCGGACTGCACCAGCATGCTGTTGATCGCCTCCGTGGCGCCCGACTTCTCGATGCCGTGGTAGGGATCGTGGATGCGCAGGTTGCCGGCCATGTTCTCGTCGATCTCCTGCGTGAGTCGCGAGATCACCGTCTCGGGGTCGTACCCGACGCGCACGGCCTGCGTGAAGACCTTCGGGAACGCGTTGTTCTGCCCCCACGAGTTCATCTGCGTGACGGTGTCGCGACCGCGCTGCAGCACCACGGCATCGGAGTGCAGGCCGACCTCCTCGGCCGGGTGGACGACCTCGAGGTTCACCGTGTTGTCGCCAGGGTTGAACACCCGGCCGCCGTTGCCGACCACCGTGCCCTCGTCGGAGAGTGCGAACACCGACTGCCCGTCGCGCACGGTGGTCGGCGTGGGTGCGAGCCGGTCGAGCAGGTCCTGCCAGTGAGCGCGCTTGCTGGCGTCGTGCCCGAGGCGGGCGCTCGCGTCGATCGCGGTGGTGAGCACCGCGCGCAACAGCGGCACGTCGGGGCTCGAGTTGCGACCCCACATGCCCTCGTGGGCGCCGGCCCACAGGTCGAGCTGCCCGTTCTCCCCCTCGTCGAGCCAGTCGTCGAAGAACGCGATGACCTGCTCGAAGTAGGGCAGTGCGCGGTCGGCGAGGAACGCCTCATCGCGCGTGTACTCCCAGTACTGCAGGTACATCACCGCATTGAACAGGCCGTTCACGGTCTGGTTCCAGTACTGGTTGTCGGTCGTCGAGCCCCATGGTCCGATGCCCACCGGGAACAGTACGCCGTCGGCGCCGTCCGCGAGGTCGGGACGGCTGTCGACATAGTCGGGCTTGACCCGGCGCAGATCTTCGGCGGCGCGGCGCTCGGCCTCGGGGACGTAGTCCTCGATGAGGTCGTACATCGGCAGCGAGACATCCGGCCGGTTGCTCGAGTACGTGCCATACCAAGGCGCCTGGAAGTTGTAGTTCAGGTGCATGTCGCCCGAGAACATCGGGTTGTCGGCCGTGTACCAGATGCCGTAGAGGCCGGGTGCGAGGTGACCGGGCCGCGACGACGCGCCCAGGTGGTACTGCGCGCCGTAGTAATAGCGCTCGAGCTTCTGGTCGCCGAGGTCGACCCGCGACGCGAGCCAGAAGTCCTTCCACCAGTCGGCCTTCAGCTGCGCGATCTCGGGCAGCGAGTCGACGTCCTGCTCGGCGGCGAGAGCGCGCGCATGGTCGAGGAAGGTCGTCGAGTCCGGTCCTCCGTCGACCGCGGTCACGACCGAGGCGGTCGCACCCGGCTCGAGGAGGAACGTGCCGCGTGCAGTCGCGCCGCTCGCGGACGCATCCGTCAGGTCGGCACCGAGGACCTCGGTCGCCAGCGCAGCGCGGGACACCCAGTTCTGGCCCGACTGCGTGGTACGTGTCGCCCAGAGGGTGTCGTCGTCGTTCCCCGCCTCGCTGAGGTAGTTCGCGTTCGCGTTCGCCGCACCCGCCCAAGTCGACAACTCGAGCTCGACCGGGGCATCCGCCTTCGAGGTGACCTCCGTTACGACGATGGACTCGTCGATGCCCTGCCAGGTGCGCAACTCGAGGGGCGCGCCGCCGAGGACGATCTCGGTGTCGATGCGCGGATCGTCGATGTGCATCGTCTCGTGGAACGGGTCGGGTTCCGGAGCAGGCGTCTCCCCGCCCGGCCCGGCGAACAGCTGCAACTGGCCCACGCGGGCGCGCGGGTTGTTCGTCGAGTCAGGCGTGGACTCCTGGGTCGGGGTCTGGAAGTCGACGCGAACGTAGCGCGCAGTCTGCTCGGGGATCTCGCGGTCGGTCGTCGGCGTGGTGTTGGCGGTGACCGTGTCGACCACCGTCCACGCCGCGCCGTCCTGGCTGACCGACACCGTGAAGTCCTTCGCCGTGTTCGACGCCTGACCCTCACCCCGCGAGGCCGCATCGTGCTTCAGTACGTAGCGCGAGAACGTGCGTGCCTCGCCGAGGTCGAGCCGCAGCCACTGCGGCTTGCCGACCTCGGAGACCCAGCCCTCGTAACCGCCCTCGGCCCACTCGCCGTTCACGGCGCGCGATGCGGGGAAGCTCGGGTGGTTGCTCGACGAGGTCGCGGCTGATCCCTGCGCGAGATCGACGTTCGGCGCGGGCGCGTACACCTCGACCTGTCCGACGCGGGCGCGCGGGTTGTTCGTCGAGTCGGCCGTGGACTCCTGGGTCGGCGTCGTCAGGAGCACCCGTACCCACCGGGCGGACACGGCATCGACGTCGAGTTCGGTGCGAGCGGCCGTGTTGCCGGTGAAGGCGCGCAGGGTCGTCCAGTTCTCGCCATCGTCGCCGACCTGGATCTCGAACGCCTTCGGCACGTTCGCGGCCTGCGCAGGACGGGCGTCGGCGTCGTGGCGCACGACGATCCGGCCGATCTCTGTCGCGGCGCCGAGGTCGATGCGCAGCCACTGCGGCTTCCCGACCGACGACACCCAGCCTTCGTAGCCCGGGCCCCATGTGCCGCTGATCGCACGCGATGCCGGGAACGGGCCGTCGTTCGTCGACGAGGTCGCGGTCGCCCCGATCGCGAGGTTGGCCGGCACTTCGTCGGGCGTCGCGGCCTTCAGCGTGACCCCGCCAAGGCCGGCGCTGCGCACGCCGCCGTTGCCGTTCCAGAAATCGCCCTTCGAGATGATGAACGTCTTCTCGCCCGGACGCCCGGCGCTGATGACGCCGACGTCGCCGTTGCCGAGGATCGCGGTGTCGGGCATCGTCGACCCGATCGCGTTCTGGTACGTCTCGGTGCTCCATTCGCCGGTGATGCCGGCGAGCTTCTCGGCGAGGGCCGGCCAGCCGGCCTCGGCGCCGGCAGGTGCGAGAGCCGGGCGAGCGGCGATGGCCGGCGCCGCCGGCAGTGCACCACCGAGCACCAGCGCGGCCACGGCGGCTCCTACGGTCAGCAGCCGCACCGGCTCGCGCCGCCTCGTTTCATGTTGTTGTCTCTGCATCGATGAATTCCTTCGTCGTCGTTGACTTGACGGTGGGGCGGAATGCCCCGTGTGGTGGCTTGGGGAGGTCGAATCCGACCGCGCGCACGTTGCGGAGGGTGCCCCAGTCCGACGTGCGCGATCCGGTTCCCGCGTGCTCGAACCCTGCGGCGATGCCGAAGAGCCCGGCGATGATCGCCTCGCTGACGGCGGCCGCGGCGTTCGAGTCGCGGTTCGAGACGCCGCGTTCGGCGACGTGGAAGCGGCCGTCACCGACCGCCTCGACGGCCTGCCCCCACAGCGCGCCCGAGCGGCTGCGGTGGATCCGGGCCAGGAAGGCGGCCGCCAGGTCGGGCCGGCCGAGGCGGGCGAGGCCATACGAGGTGGCACCCGGCCAACCGGCGAAGGCGCCCGCGGCACCGTGATCGGGTCGATCCGAGAACGGCGCGATCGGGTCGTCGGGCGAGAGGGCGCGCATCCAGTCCCCGTCGAGCAGGTGCTCCTCGACGAACGCGACCATCTCGCGTCGGCGCGTCTCGTCGAGCTCGTCGGCGAGGTGCGCGGCGACCAGCTCGAAATCGAGGCAGTGCCCGATCGGGTCTTCGCCCTCGGGATGCGCGATGCGCCACCGACCGTCTCCGGCGTACTGGTCGAGCACGGCCGCAGTGAGGCGATCGGCTTCAGCAGCCAGCGACTCAGCTTCGGAGACGTGCCCGAGGCGTTCGACGAGCACCGAGAGCGAGCGGAGCATGCCCGCGTAACCGGCGTTGAACGAGACCACCGCGTCGCGGTAGTTCGGCACGCACTCGAGCAGCTCCCACGCGTCACGGCCGAGGTCGACGAGCACGCCGCCGCCGAAGCCGGCACGGTTCATGCGTGCACGTCCGGCCATTCCGCGAAGGTGGTCCAGCACGGTGCGCCCCGCGGCGAGTTCGTCGAGCACCGTCGCGTCACCGGTCACGCCGACGTAGTGCTCGACGATCGTGAACAGGGCGTGGTCGTTCGCCGCATAGTGGTTGCCGACCGGGGTGAGCGATCGGGTGTCGAAGGAATGCGATGCATCGTATGGCTGCGCGAGCGCGGCGACGATCCAGGCGCGGATGCCGCGTGGCTCGAGCATCGCGCCGACGCGCGCCCATTCCGACTGATCCCAGTAGAACGTCGTCGTCGCCCCGAGCCGCGGCCCACCGGTGAGGAACACCGGGCCGATGGAGCTCACACCCGTGTTTCGCAGGTAGAGGGCGAGCAGGTTCCCGTAGTAGTACCCGAGTTCGAGTCCCTCGTCGGGCGACTCGAAGACCGGCAGGTAGCCGGAATGGTCGGGGTTGCCCGGCGTGAACGCATTGGCCCACAGCCTGCGCCACGATTCGGCGATCGACTGGAACCTCGCCTCGAACCGGCGGGCCGCCCACCGGGCGTGGCGCAGCACCTGCGCTTCGTCGACCCCGAACTCGAGCACGACACCGATGTCCGCCGACTCACCCGGCGCCAACAGAAGTCGCCATGTCGCGACGCCACGCTGGCCCTCGACCTCGAGCCGGTCGAGCCCGCGCGAGAACGCGAACGCCGACCTGGCGGGCGAGGCGGAGTCCACCACGACCACCGCCCCGCCCTGTTCCGCGGCCGACCAGCGCGTCGATGCCCACCACTCCGCGGTGCGGGCGACCTCCACGCCGTCGACCTCGAGCGTCGCGCCCGTGCTCGACACTGTGGCGGCGACGCGGTGCACGGCGCCGCGCTCCATGCGGAGCTCCGTGGTCATCGGCTCGCCGCCCACGCGGGCGACGAGGCATCCGTCGACGATCGCGAACTGCAGCGAGTCGGGGTGGTTCCCGTGCGTGAGCAGCACGCCGTCGTGGGCGGCGTCGGCCTTGCCCGGATCACCGACGCGCACCTCGAACTCGAGCCGTCCTCCGTCTCCCAGCACGGCCACCGCGAGCCGATGCTCGGTCGTCGCGTCATCGAGGCTCCATGGACCGTCGAGACGCACCCGCTCACGTTCGGCGGAGAGCACTTCGACCCATGCGATCTCGGCGATGGCAGCCGGTGGTCGCACCCACGAGGGGGAGTCCGGGGTGAAGTGCGACGGCAGCGCGGTCTCGAGCAGCATCGGCGCGTCTTCCTCGTCGCGTTGGATGCCGGGCACTCTCGGGCGCCCGAGGCGCACATGCCTCGGATCCTCCGCGACGAGCTGCACTTGTCGGGGCGCACCCTCAGCTGCGTCGGCGCGCAGTCGCTCGGTCGCGTAGTAGTCGTGGTGGTGGCCCGAGTTCCACGGCGTGCCGTGCAGCCATCCCCAGTCGACGTCGGCGTGCGCGATCGGTGCCAGCAGTTCGAGCTCGAGCTCGACCGTGCGCGGGGCATCCGTGTCGTTCGCCACGCTGACGCGCCAGAACGCCTCGGTCGACTCGAAGCCGAGGCGGGTGTCGGTCTCGACCCGGACTCCGTCGATGCGCGCGCGCCGGCGCACCCCCCACGGTGCCCAGTTGAACTCCTCCGCGCTCGGAAGGGCACCGTCGATACGCAGGACGCCGGTGCGGTATCCGCCGGCGAACGGCGGCACCGCCAGCCACGAGATCGACGTCAGGTCCGCGTTCACGTGCGCCTGCCCCCATTGGTTGCGCAAGGAATGCAGATGTTGGAGATCGTCGGCGTAGAGCCATTCGTTGGAGAGACGGTCGAGCGAGGGCACGCCGGAAGGCAGCACGGTCATCCTTTCGAGGCTCCCGACATGAGCCCGTGGATGAACTCACGCTGGGTGACGAGATACCCGACCACGGGGATGATCGCAGCGAGGAACATGATGCCGAAGAGCTGCCCGTAGTCGGTCGAGTAGGTTCCGAGGGACTGGTAGATGCCCGTCGTGATGGTCTGGCCCTGCAGCGGGCCGAGGATGAAGAGCGGGTTGAGGAAGTCGTTCCACACCCACAGACCCAGGAAGATTCCCACGGTCGCGGTGGCCGGCCGAACAAGCGGCATCACGACGGACCACCAGATGCGCAGGTCGGATGCCCCGTCGACGCGGGCCGCCTCGATGATCTCGCGCGGCACGGTGCGCAGGAACCCGACGTAGACGAACACGGCGAACGACATGTAGCCGCCGCCCACGTTCGAGAGGATGAGGCCGGGGTAGCTGTTCTGCAGCCCGATGGCCTGCAGCAGCGTGATGATCGGTTGCAGCACGACCTGCGGCGGAACCATGAGGCCCAACGCGAACACGGCGAGCAGGACCCCGCGCAGCAGGGGTCCGCGCTCGGTGATCCAGAAGCTCACCGCCGAGGCGAGCGGGATCAGGATGACGAGTGTCAGGGTCGTGACCAGGACCGAGTTGAGCAGGCCGCCCTGCACGAGCTGGTCGGGGCGCTGCAGCGCGGTGATGAGGTTGTCGAACGTGAACGGCGCCGGGAGTGCGAGCGGATTCGCGAGAATCTGCTCCTGGGTCTTGAACGCGCTCGAGAGGGCGAGGTAGATCGGCAGCACGAACGCGAGCGTCACGAGCCAGGCGCCGGCCAGGCGACCGCCGTCACGCAGCAGGCGTCGGCGGCTGCGGGGACCGATCCGGCGCGGTGCCGGATCCTCGAAGGTCGTCAGGATCGTCTCCGCCTCGCGCTCGGACGGCGACTCCGTGCCACGTCCGGCGGGGCTCGAGGCATCCGAGGTCATCGGCATGTCGGTGGTGCTCACAGGTGCGCCTCCCGTCGGCGGAGCAGGCCGGTCGTGGAGTAGGCCACCACGGCGGTCAGGGCGAGCAGGAAGATCGCGATCGCGCTGGCGTATCCGAACCGGTTGCTCGTGAAGGCCACATCGATCAGGTAGTAGGCGACCGACTTCGTCGAGTTCGCAGGGCCTCCACCGGTGAGCACGGCGATGACGTCGTACAGCTTGAGCGTGGTGATGAGGCAGAGGGTGACGCTGATCGTCATGCCCGGCGCGATCATGGGGAAGGTGACGTTCCTGAACCGGCTGAGGGCACCGGCGCCGTCGACGCGCGCGGCCTCGTACAGCTCGGAGGGCACCGTCTGCAGGGACGCCGTGTACACGACCGTCGAGAAGGCGATCGTCATCCAGCTCACGACGATGCAGATCGACAGGGTCGCGAGCTCGGGGGTCCCGAGCCATGAGACGGCGGAGTCGGTGAGGCCGAGGTTCTCGAGCGTCGAGTTGAGCAGGCCGTTCTGCGTCAGGATGCTTCTCCAGATGAAGGCGACGATGACGCCCGACAGCACCTGCGGGATGAAGATCAGCGTGCGCATGACCTTGTAGTTCGTGCTCGATCGGTTCAGCAGCATCGCGAACACCAGGCCGAGCGCGTTCGCGACGACCGTCACGAACACCACGACGACGAGCGTGAACCCGAGGCTTCGCATGAGGCGCTGGTCCTGGAACAGTTCGGCGTAGTTCGCGAGGCCGATGAACTCGCTCTCGGGCTTGAGCGGGTTGCGATCGGTGAGGCTCGTGATCATGCTCTGCACGATGGGGTAGAGCAGGAACGCGACGTACAGGACGATCGCGATCGACGCGAGCGGGGCGAGGCCCATTCCGCGGCGTCCGCTGCGTCGACGGCCCACCTCGGGGCGGTCGATGCTGCGCGACGGCCGCGGGGCGGCGACCTGGGTGGACATGGGGATCCTTTCGGACGGAGTGGTGGCGGCGGCGCCGCAGGCCCGCTGACGGCACAGAGCCGCTGCGGGACCCGCGGCGCCGCTCGAGTGGAGCGTCGATCCGGCGCGGGCGGGCCCGGGCCGGCGGCGTGCCGGCCCGGGTGCGGTGTCAGTTGCCTGCGGCGGCGTCCCAGTCCGAGTCGAGCTGGGCGAGCTGCCCCGCGACATCGGAGTTCGAGAAGAACGACTGCGACAGGGCATAGAACAGGTCGTTCAGGCCCGGGGCGAGCGCGTCATCGTTGTTGACCCAGCCGAACGACGAGACCTTCGTGTTGTCGGCGGTGACGAGGCTGTACGTGTCGGTGTACAGCTCGCTCACGTCGACGCCGAAGTCCTCGAGGCCGAGCTTGCTCATCATCGGGTACGCGCCGTCGGTCTCGACGAGCACCGCGAGGTTCTGGGGATCGAGCGACCATGCCTGGGCGAACTTCGTGGCGCTCGCGACATCCTTCGACTGCGAACTGACCGAGGTGGTGCCGCCGATGTTGAAGGGGATCACGACGGAGCCGTCGTCGGTCGGCCACGGGAAGGCGCCGATGTTCTCGGCCTGCTCAGGAGTCAGGTAGCTCGAGCCCGTGAACCAACTGCCCATCGGGTACATCCCGCTCTTGCCGGCGAGGAAGTTCTGGTTCGCGGTCGCGAAGTCGACGCTGAGCGCAGCCGGATCGTATGCGCCCATCTGCACCAGGTCCACGCCCTTCTGCATGGCATCGGCGAACAGCGGGTCGGCGAACTGCACGTCGCCCGCGTAGCGCTCCTGGATCCAGTTCGGGTCCTGGCCGAGCACGTCGGCGCTCGCGAGGCCGACGAGCGACATGCTGCCGGCCCACGGCTCGGCGCCGGCCATCTCGATCGGCGTGACGCCGGCGGACTTCAACTTGCCGATGACATCGACGAACTCGCTCCACGTGCTGGGCACGTCGAGGCCGTTGTCGGCGAAGATCTGCTTGTTGTAGAAGACGAGCGGGATCACCTGCGAGTTCGTCGGAGGGATGTAGGTCTCGCCGTCGATGTCGTTGCCGGTGGGCTGCAGGAAGTTCTCCTCGAGCCACGACTTGTCGAACGGCTGGAGCAGGCCCGCGTCGAGGAAGTCCTTCGGGTTGATCGACGACAGGATGTCGGGGAACTGGCCGCTGGCCTGCAACTGCTTGGCGTAGGCGTTGCGGTCGGCGTCGGGGCTCACGATCTTCTCGACGCTGACGCCCGGAAGGTCCTTCAGTGCGTTGTCGATCGAGGCGTCCCAGAACGTCGCGTCGAGCGCGGGCGTCTCGAACACCATGAACGTGAGCGCCTCTGCGTCGCCATCGCTGGGGGCGCTGGTCGAGCAGGCCGAGAGCGCGAGGGCGGCGCCGGCCGAGAGTGCGACGGCCGTCACCAGACGCGATCGCTTCATGTCATCCTCCTTGATGATGTGCGGCCGGAGCCGCGGCGAAACCGTGCCCGATGGGTCCGATGTCTCGCGAGGGGCGGTGTGGGTGGAACTGGTGGGATTGCGGTGATGCCTGCGCCGATTTCGGAATATACCAAAACGATTGGCGTATTGGTGGCGAGACTAATCCCACAAACATCCGATGTCAATACCGGTCAGTGCGACAGAGGGAGCACAGCGGGAATCTCCCGGATCCCTGCGACGGCACCGCGGGGGCAGCGGGCGACGGGAGGGTTATTCAGAGATCAGCAACGACGAGGGCCGCGGCGAGAGCGTGCCGTCGAGCACGAGGCTCGCCGCGCCGACGGCGGCGACATCATCGCCGGCGGAGGCCGAGGCCATGCGCACGGGATGGTGCGTCACCCGGTCGGGAGAGCTCTCCACCCTCTCACGGATCGTCGGCAGCACGAACGGCTCGAGCAGGGCCCAGTACGGTCCCCCGAAGACGATCTCGTCGACGTCGAGCAGATTGACGAGCGACACGATCGCCGAGGCGATGACCCCACCCGCCCGAATGAGGATCCGAAGCGCACCCGGGTCATTCCCCGTGGCCGCCTCGATGAGATCGTTGAACGAGTCACCGGCCTGCAGCACGCCCTCGTCGATCGCCTGAGCGGTCAGGTACGGGGGCGTCGCCAGATGCCCGATCATCTCGCTGCGCCGCCCCGACGGGAGCCCGGCTGAGGGGACCACGAGCGTGCCGCCCTCGCCGGCGTTGCCGGTCGCCCCGCGGAGCACCTCGCGATCCAACGCGAGGCCGATGCCGATGCCGGTGCCGAGGTAGAAGAAGGCGAAGTCGCGCCGACGTTCGTCGCCGACCCAGAGCTCCGCGACGGCGGCCGCGTTCACGTCCTTCTCCAACAGCACGGGAAGCGATGCCGCCGTCGCCAGCGCATCGCGAAGCGGGACATCCCGCCAGCCCTCCAGCAGCGGCGGATCCAGGACGATGCCGCGTGTGACATCGATCGGGCCGGGAGAGGCGATGCCGATGCCGAGCACCGCGCTCCTCTCGACGCCGGACTCGGCGAGCAGGGCATCGACCGCGGCCGCCATGCCATCGACGACGGCTACGGGGTCCGCAGGCAGTGGCGTGCGTGAACGGCTGTGCGCGACGATCGCGCCCGTCAGGTCGAGCAGCACGTACGTGACCACCGCGGGGTCGAGATGCACGCCGACGGCGAAGCGGCCGGTCGGCACGAGCCGGAGCATGACCGGGGGCTTGCCGCGCCCCTGGATGTACGTGCCGGCCTCCTCGATGAGGCCGTCCTCGATCAGCCGCTTCGCGCCGTTCGAGATGGTCTGCGCCGAGAGGCCGGTGAGCGACGCGATCTCGGGGCGGCTGATCCCCTCATTCGAGCGGCGGATGAGATCGAGGATGACCGTCTGATTGAACGAGCCGATGGCGGGAAGGTTCGTGCCCCGTCGCATCCGGCCTCCTTCGAATCATCCGACATTCAAGCCCGATCCGAACGAGCGGCCGGGGGTTCGAGTCGAGGGTACCCGTTAGAGGACGGATGTCTGGCACGCGAGCGTGCCCTCGCGGCACCCCGACGAGGGCATCGCGAGGGCAGCGCGGGCAGGAGCGGTCGCCGGCCGCCGGCTGCCGGCTGCCGTCAGCGCACCCCGCGGAACCTCCGCAGCCGCAGGCTGTTGCCAACGACGAAGACCGACGAGAACGCCATCGCCGCGCCAGCGACGAGCGGGTTCAGCATGCCGAGCATCGCGACCGGGATCGCGGCCACGTTGTAGGCGAAAGCCCAGAACAGGTTGCCCTTGATCGTGCCGAGCGTGCGCCGCGACAAGCGGATCGCGTCGACGACGGCCACGAGGTCGCTGCGCACCAGCGTCAGGTCGCTGGCCTCGATCGCGACATCCGTTCCGGTGCCCATGGCGATGCCGAGGTCGGCCGTCGCCAGCGCGACCGCGTCGTTGACCCCGTCGCCGACCATCGCCACCACGCGCCCCTCGGCCTGCAGTGCGCGCACGACCTCGGCCTTCTCGGCGGGCAGCACCTCGGCGCGCACCTCGTCGATGCCGAGCTCGGCGGCGACCGCCCGCGCGACGCGCTCGTTGTCACCCGTGAGCAGCATGGGCGTCAGCCCGAGCGCCTTCAGCTGCGCGAGCGCCGAGGCGCTGTTCGGCTTCACCGTGTCGGTCACGCTCAGGATGCCGCGGGCACGGCCGTCCCACGCGACGGCGACGACCGTGCCGCCCGCCGTCTCGAGCTCGACCTGACGCTCGGAGAGCTCGCTCGGCACGTCGACGGCCCACTGCTCCGACAGCCAGGCCGGACGGCCGACGAGCACGAGCCGGCCCTCGACGACGGCCTGCACGCCGAGCCCTTGCGCCGAGGCGAAGGACTCGATCGGCGGCAGCGCGGCGTCCGCACCGTTCGCGGGCGACCCGACAGCCTCAGCGGCGGCAGCCGTGATCGCGGCGGCGATCGGATGCTCCGACCCGGCCTCAGCGGCCCCGGCGAAGCGCAGCACCTCGGCCCCGTGCTCCCCCGACGCGGGAACGACCTCGGCGAGCGACATCCGCCCGCTCGTGACCGTTCCGGTCTTGTCGAGCACGATCGTGTCGACGCGCCTCGTCGACTCGAGGATCTGCGGCCCCTTGATGAGGATGCCCAGCTGCGCCCCGCGCGCGGTGCCGACGAGCAGCGCCATGGGCGTCGCGAGGCCGAGCGCGCACGGGCAGGCGACGATGAGCGTCGCGACGGCGGCCGTGAACGCCACCTCGGGGTCGGCCCCCGCGAGCAGCCATCCGGCGAGCGCGGCGAGCGCGAGCCCGATCACGATCGGCACGAACACGGCCGAGACGCGGTCGGCGAGTCGCTGCACCTCGGCCTTGCCGGTCTGCGCCTGCTCGACGAGCCGGGCCATCGCCGCGAGCTCGGTGTCGGCGCCGACACGCGTCGCCCGCACCACGAGACGACCTCCGACGTTGAGGGTCGCCCCGACCACGGCGTCGCCCGGCGCGACCTCGACGGGAACGAACTCGCCCGTCAGCATGCTCGCATCCACCGCCGAGCCGCCCTCGACCACGACGCCGTCGGTGGCGATCTTCTCGCCGGGTCGCACGACGAACCGGTCGTCGACGACGAGGTCGGCCACCGGCATCCGCACCTCGACGCCGTCGCGGAGCACGGATGCCTCGCTCGCACCCATCTCGAGCAGCGCGGTGATGGCGGCGGTCGACGAGCGCTTCGCTCGCGCCTCGGCGTACCGGCCGGCGAGCACGAACACCGTCACGGCCGATGCCACCTCGAGGTAGATCTCGTCGGCGCCGCCGCCGGGCGCCGTGAACAGGGCGAACTCCATGGTCATGCCGGGCATGCCCGCGCCGCCGAGGAAGAGCGCGTACAACGACCAGCCGAGCGCCGCGAGCACGCCGACGCTGATGAGCGTGTCCATGGTCGCGGCGCCGTGGCGCAGGTTGGTCCACGCGGCGCGGTGGAACGGCCACGCGCCCCACACCGCGACGGGCGCGGCGAGCACGAGCGCGAGCCACTGCCAGTTCTCGAACTGCAGGGCCGGGACCATCGACATCGCGACGACCGGCACGGTCAGCACGGTCGACACGAGCAACCGCTGTCGGAGGGATGCCGCCTCCCGGCCCCCTGCGGAATCGACGCGGGACTCGGCCGACGGCTCGGCAGCCGACGGCACTGCGGGCACAGGCGGCGCCGGAGGGGCCGGCAGCTCGGCCGTGTAGCCCGTCGCCTCGACGGTCGCGATCGCCTGCTCGACGGTGACGCCCTCGGGCAGCAGCACGCGCGCCTTCTCGGTCGCGTAGTTGACGGTGGCCTCGACGCCCGGCATGCGGTTGAGCTTCTTCTCGACGCGCGCGGCGCATGAGGCGCAGGTCATGCCCCCGACGAGCAGGTCGACGTGCTGCGCGCTCACGAGGCGGCTGCGGCCAGCTCGTACCCGGCCTCGTCGACGGCTTCGGCCACGGCCTGCGCGTCGAGCATCGTGGTGCTCTCGACGGTCACCGTGGAGACGCCGCCCACGACGAGGTCGACCCGCACGCCGGTGACGCCGTCCAGGCGGCCGACCTCCTCGGTGACGCTCGCGACGCAGTGCGAGCAGGTCATTCCCCCGACGCCGAACGCGGTCGTGACCCCTGCTGCGGCCAGCACGTCGCCCGAGACGGAGGCGGCTGAAGCGGCGGGCGGCGCGCTCGGTCCGGCCGAGAACGCCACGCCCTCAGGGTGCTCGCCCGGTCGTCCGATCGAGAGCGTCGTGCTGCAGCATCCGCCGGTCGTGTCATTCGTGTCGCACATCGAGTTCTCCTGTTCCCTATACCCCTATGGGGTACCTCTGCAGACACAACACTAGCGCACTCGCGCGGTATGCAAGGCGGAAACTACGCCGCGGGCGTCTCGGCGTCGGCGGCGGCATCGACCGCGACGTCGGCGCACGGCGCCAGGTCCTGCATCTTCGCCGTCGCCTGGTCGAGCGACCACGGCAGCTCGACGAGGGGGGTCTCGTGGCCGTCGGCCGCGGCGGCCTTCGAGCCGATCGACGCGAGCGCGAACGCGACCTCGCGCACGAAGTCGGGCGGCGGCGACGAGTTGTTCAGCGCCACGACGACCGTCAGCCCGCTGTCGGGGTCGGTGAACGCCGCCGTCAGCACTCCGGCGGTCTCCCCGGCGTCGCCGCGCATCGGCCCGTAGGCCTGCCCGCCGATGCCGGCGCCGACCCAGGTCGGTGCATCCCCGCCCATCGGCTTCGTCTTCCACTGCGTCGCCGCGGTGTCGTCCGACAGCAGCGCGCCGGTCGCGAACGCCTCGCTGAAGCGGCGCAGGTCGTCGAGGGTCGTCGTGGCGCCGGCGGCGGCCCCGCCGTTCGAGCTCGACTGGTCGGAATCGTCGTACCGGACCGAGCAGTCGAGCTTGCCGTTGCCCGCGACCTTGGCCGAATAGGCTCCGAGCAGGCCCGTGCCCGCGGCATCCGGCGCCGGCAGCGTCGTCGACTCCATGCCGAGCGGGCCGAAGACCTCGTTCTCGGCGAGGTCCTTCCACGACTGGCCGGCGCGGCGCTCTGCGCCCATGGCCGCGAGCAGCACGCCCGTGCGCGACTCGCTCACCTTCTCGCCGGCGGCGGCGACCCGCGGCAGCGCCATGCCGGCCGCGACGAGCTCGTTCTTGGACCACGGCCGCTCGGGATTCGAGACGAAGATGTCCTCGAGGTGCGGGTAGTAGTCGGCGATGCCCGAGGTGTGCCGGCAGAGCTGTTCGTAGGTCACGTCGCCGAGACCCGGGATCCAGTCGACGTCGTCGGAGACGCGGGCGTCGAGGTCGAGCCTGCCCTGGTCGGCGAGCTTCAGCACGATCGCGCAGGTCACCTCGGAGGTGACCGTGGCCATGCGGAACGGCGTGTCGGTCGTGACCTTCGCCGCACCCTCGTCGAACGAGACGGTTCCGGATGCCGCGGTCCACGACCCCGCCCACGGTGCCCACACACCGGCGATGCCGCCGCTCGCACCGCTCAGCTGGATCGCCTGCTCGAGCACGCCGGCGAGCGCGTCGGACGTGTCCCCCGCGAGCGTCGCATCGACGGAGTCGAACTGCGCCTCGGGATTCACCTGGCCGAACGAGCAGCCCTGCAACCCGAGTGCGAGCACGACGAACGCCGCGGCCGCGGATCCCCATCTGCGCCGCCGACTCCCCCGGCGATCAACCACCAGCCCCCCCTAGCCGTGTCGACGCGATTCTAACCCGACGACCCCGGGAGAACGCTCAGGAGGCGGTGCCGATCTCGCGCTCGGCCCCCGACATGAAGCGTTCGACGGCGGGATCGACGATGATGTCGCTCGGACGCAGCGGCCGGCTGAGGTAGAGCCCCTCGAGCGAGGTCAGGCGGCTCAGGGCGACGTAGGTCTGCCCTGGACTGAACACCCGCGGCCCGAGGTCGACGATCGCCGTGTCGTAACTGGCGCCCTGCGACTTGTGGATCGTCACGGCCCACGCGAGCCGCAGCGGGAACTGGGTGAACTCGGCCACGATCTGGCGCTCGAGCTTCTTGCGGTTCGGATCCCAGGAGTACTTGTACTTCTCCCAGGTGGCCGGCTCGACCTCGTGCACCTCGCCGTCGACCTCGACGCGCACCTCGCGATCGAGGTCGACGACGGTGCCGATCGTGCCGTTGACCCAGCGCTGGCCGTCGGGCCCGATGGCGGTGTCGTTGCGCAGGAACATCACCTGCGCGCCGACCTTCAGCTCGAGCCGTTCATCGGCCGGGTAGGCGCGCCCGCCGAAGTCGCCGGCGACCTCGGCCTCGTTCGCCTTCGAATGCCCCGGCAGCCTGTGCAACTGCGTGGCGTTGATGCGGTTGACCGTGCCGTTCGTCGTCGCGAGCGTGATCGCGCCGTGCTCGGGGAGCGGGCGGCGGGCGCCGACCGTGTTGAGCACGCCCGCGATCTCGGCGGTGACCCGCCCGTGCCGCACGGCGTTGAGCATGAACTTGAACTCGTCGTCGTGCTGGCGGTGCACCTCGCCGAGCTCGAAGATGCGCAGGCCGGTCTCGCGCCACACCTTCGCGTCGAAGAACCACATCGAGTCGTACGTGTCGGCGAAATACGCCCGCTCGTCGGCGTCGCCCGGCACGGGCGCCAACTGGTACGGGTCGCCGAACAGCACGACCTGCACGCCGCCGAACGGCTCGTGCCTGCGCTGGCGCGCCTGTCGGAGGGCGCGATCCATCGCGTCCATGAGGTCGGCGTTGACCATCGATATCTCGTCGATCACGAGCGTGTCCATCGCGTTCAGGATCTTGCGCACCGCGTCGTTCTGGTCGATCTGGTGGTCGGCGATGACCCCGATCGGCAGCCGGAACAGCGAGTGGATCGTCTGCCCGCCCACGTTGAGCGCCGCAACACCCGTGGGCGCGCAGATCACGATCTGCTTCTGCGTGTTCCAGTTGAGGTGGTTGAGCAGCGTCGACTTGCCCGTGCCGGCACGACCGGTGACGAACACGTGATCGCGGGTGCCCTCGATCGCCTCGAAGACCGCGGACTGCTCGCGGGTGAGGGTCAGAGGGGGCACGGGGTTCTCCGGTCTGTTCTCCGGGCTGGCGCGCCGCCGGTCGGCGCGATCCAACCCTAGCCGCGCGGCATCCGCTCTCCGGGACCGCGCGAGCCCGCCGTGCCGCATCCGCGAACCACCCGCCTGTGGACGACGGGTCGACGGCATTCGAGCGAGCGGATGCCACGACACGGCGACTGCTCGCGGCAGGGCCGCGGCCCGGCGGGCACGTTCGGCTCGCGGCATCCGCCCCCGCTTAGACTGGCGTGGTGACCGGGGCCGGAGTTCGCAGCGGCCGGCTCTCCGTACTGGCGATGGTCGGGTGGGCCGGGCTCGCCGTGCTGCTCGCGAGCGCGTTCCTCGCGGCGCTCGGCGGGCTGAACCAGACGACCTACGGCGCCGCGAACTTCGTGCAGCGCTACCTCGACGCGGTCGCCGAAGACGACATGGCCACCGCCACCACGACGCCGGGCGTCGCACTCGACGCGGCCGAGATCGCCGAGCTCGGGCTGCCGACCGACATCTCGAGCGCGATGCTGCGGTCGGGGGTCATCGAGGCCGGCCCAGAAGACGTGCAGATCGTCGACGACGTGGCCAACGACGACGGCACGCATTCGGTGTCGGTGAGCTACCGGCTCGACACGTCGATCCTGCAGTCCACCTTCGACGTGCGCCCCATCGCCCCCCTCTACGGGCTGCTCAACCGGTGGGAGTTCGTCACGAGCCCGATCACCGTGGTCGACGTGACCGCCGCGCACAACCCCGTCTTCACGGTCGGCGCGCTCACGCTCGACACGCGTGCGACCAAGAGCGGCGACGACCTGAAGGCCTTCACGCAGACGGCGCCGTACCTCGCGATCGCCCCCGCCGTGTACGAGTTCGGCTACGCCGACACCCTGGTCGAGGCGATCCCCGTCACGATCGGCGTCGAGCCGGCGAAGGCGGCAGAGGTCACCGTCGACGCCCAGCCGACGGCCGACTTCGTCAAGCGCGTGCAGACGCAGGTCGACGACTACCTCGACCAGTGCGCCACGCAGCTCGTGCTGCAGCCCGCGAACTGCCCGTTCGGAGTCGAGATCGACGACCGCGTGCTCGGCGACCCGGCGTGGTCGATCGTGACCTACCCCGTCGTCACCCTCACCGCCGGCGAGAACGCGTTCGAGATGCCGCCCACCGACGGACTCGCGCACATCTCGGTCGAGGTGCAGTCGCTCTTCGACGGCGAGATCACGCAGTTCGAGGAGGATCGCCCGTTCAAGGTCGCCCTCACCGCGACCATCCGGCCCGACGACAGCATCGCGATCCAGCTGCAGCCGACCGACTGACGGGCGGTGCGGTCGCCGATCGCCGATCGCAGGTCGCCGGTCGAGGAGGCGCGCCGGCGCCGTATCGAGACCAGCCCGCCCGCGCTCGGGTCTCGATACGCTCCTTCGTCGCGACTCGACCGGCCTCAGCCCTGGCGGTCGTGGTCGGCGATCGCCGCGAGTCGGGCGTTGTACGCCTCGAGCTCGGCGTCGCCGGTGCGATCGGCGTGCCGGTCGTGGCGCGTCGACTCCTTCTGGTCGCTGCGCCGCCACTGCACGGCCACGGTGATCGCCAGCGCGACGGTCGGGATCTCGCCGATCGACCAGGCGATGCCGCCGCCCATGATCTGATCGTCGAGCGCGTTCGTGCCCCAGCCCATCGCGCCGTACCAGTCGGCGAGGAGCAGTCCCGTGCTCGACATGATCGCGAGCCCGAAGAAGGCGTGCATCGCCATGGTGCCGAGCAGCAGCACCAGCCGGAACGGGTACGGCAACCGGTACGGCACCGGGTCGATGCCGATGAGCGACTGCACGAAGAGGTACCCCGTGATGAGGAAGTGCACGATCATCCACTCGTGGCCTAGGTGGTCGACCATCGTCCAGCGGAACAGCCCGGTGAAGTAGAAGACCCACAGCGAGCCGGCGAAGAGCACCGCGGCGACGATCGGATTCGCGATGATGCCCGCGAACTTCGAGTGCACGGCGAGCAGGATCCACTCGCGGCCGCCGCGCGAGCCGTCCTTTCGGCGACGGATGGCACGCGCCGCGAGCGTGACCGGGGCGCCGGGCACGAGCAGCACGGGCACCGCCATGGTCAGCACCATGTGCGCGGCCATGTGCGCCGAGAACAGGTACTGCTCGTAGGCGTTGACGCCGCCGTTCGTGATGTAGGCGAGCAGCAGCATGCCCGCGACCCAGAGCACCGTGCGGTACACGGGCCACGAGTCGCCGCGACGGCGCAGCCGCCACACGCCCGCCAGGTAGAAGAAGATGCCGAAGGCGCAGGCGAAGATCCAGAGCAGGTCGAGGTTCCACTCGGTGAAGTAGCGCCAGAGCTCGGGCCACGGCGGAAGCGGCTCGCCCGTGAGGATCTCGGCCGGCGTCTGCGCGATGGATCCGGGCTGCTCGCCGACCGGGGTCGCCGTGCGCCCGAGCGCCACGGCCACGCCCGACGCGATGCCCATGAACGCGAGCTCGGCGACGACGAGGTACCAGAACTCCTTGACGCCGGAGACGCCGGCCCGCGACATCCGCCCGATGAGGTAGCGGCGCTGCAACGCGCCGAACGCGCCGAGGGCGAGCAGGGCGAGCAGCTTGACGATGACGAGCACGCCGTACTGGCTCGCGAGCTGGTCCCAGGCGCCGATGCGCAGGGCGGCGCTCGCGTAGCCCGACACCGCGACCACCATGAAGCTGATCAGCGCGACCGTGGAGTACCGCGCGAGCACGACCGGCAGGCGCTTCGTGTCGAGCTCGCGGCGCAGCAGCACGATCGTGAGCAGGCCGCCGAGCCAGACGCCCGCGAAGATCAGGTGCAGGCCGAGCGCCGTGATCGCCGCGTTGTGGCCCGCCGTTCCGGCCGCGTGCCCCTGCTGCGCCATGGGCACGAGCGAGGCGACCGCGAGCACCGTCACGAACAGCACGGCCGTGTGGTTGCGCACCGCGAAGCAGAGCACCGTGACGGCCGCACCCATGAGCGTCGTCGTGAGCCACGACTGCCCCAGCGGGATCGACGTGAGGAACTGGCCGATCTGCGCACCGAACGTGTCGGTCAGGGTGAGCGGCACGCCCGTCACGACGAGGAAGGTCAGCAGGCCGGTCACCGCGCTCGCGACCGTGAACACCGCAGCGGATGCCGCGGCCACGTCGAGGGCGACGTCGAATTCACGTCGCTTCGGGGCGAGCGCCCACACCGCGAGCACCAGCGCGCCGATCATGCCGGCCGCGCCCAGGTTCACGAAGAGCTTAGCGACCGGCAGGCCCCACCGCGAGAACGCGCCCGGGTCCTGGATCAGCTGCGGCGCCGCTCCCCCGCCGTAGGCCAGTGCCGCGACCGTCGCCGCAAGCGCGAAGGCGATGAGGACGGCAGGGCCGAACACGCGGACTGAGCGGGGCACCGCACAAGCCTACGCGCCGCGCGCCGCGTGACCGCCCACGGGCGGTTGGCCCCGGCCGGCGGGCGGCCGAATGCCGGCCGGCGCACGCCCCGCCGTCGGCGGACCCGACACGCGCCGGCCGAACGCCGACTCCGCGGCATCCGCAGTCCACCGGATTCGGAGATTCGGCGACACGCCGTCCGCCGGCGCCTCACTGCGCGGCATGTCGCCGGAACTCCGAATCCGGCCGACGTGCCGGAGGGGGGGGCACGGCGCGACGGGGACGACGAAGGGCGCCCGGCCGAAGCCGAGCGCCCTTGCGTTGTCGCGAAGACTACTTCGCGGCGGCCTTCAGCTTCGAGCCGGCCGAGACCTTGACCGAGTGGCCGGCCGGGATCTGGATCTCGGCGCCGGTCTGCGGGTTGCGGCCCGTGCGCGCGGCGCGCGAGGTGCGCTCGACGGCGAGCCAGCCCGGGATCGAGACCTTGGTGTCGGACGAGACGGCCTCTGCGAACGCCTCGAAGAGGCCGCCGAGAACGGCGTCGACGGTGGCCTGGCTCTGTCCGGTCGACGCAGCGACCTTCGCGACGAGCTCGGTCTTGTTGAGCGACTTGTCAGCCATTGAATGTCCTCCTCGGACCTTCGCTGTTCTGTACAGCATTTGTGAGTTCTCGGGAACGATCGTTCAACCGCCCCCGTGGCCGATCGGGCCGCCTCGAATGTAGCAGAGAACCCCGGAAACTCGCGGATTTCCGGCACTTTCGGGTAACTCCACCCGGCGTGTCGCGATGGGACACGGGCGTTTCCGTTCGCGCCGGATGTTCCCCGTCGGGAAGAAACATCGGGCGCAAACGGAAACACCCGGGCCCCGACGACGGCCCGGCGGACGCCGAGCGGACGCCGAAAGGGGCGCCCCGGCGAACCGGGACGCCCCTTCGGTGAAGCGTGAAGCGTGAAGCCTGCTGGGGCCTGAGGCCTACCAGCTCGACTTGGTGATGCCGGGCAGCTCGCCGCGGTGCGCCATGTCACGGAAGCGGACGCGCGAGACGCCGAACTTCGTGAGCATGCCACGGGGGCGGCCGTCGATGGCGTCACGCGAACGGACGCGCACCGGCGAGGCGTTGCGGGGCAGCTTCTGCAGGCCGACGCGAGCCGCTTCACGCGACTCGTCGGTGCCGTTCGGGTCGACGAGCGCCTTCTTCAGCTCGAGGCGCTTGGCCGCGTAGCGGTCGACGATCACCTTGCGCTGCTCGTTGCGCGCGATCTTGCTCTTCTTCGCCATGTCTTAGCGCTCCTCTCGGAAGTCGACGTGCTTGCGCACCACGGGGTCGTACTTCTTGAGCACGAGACGGTCGGGGTTGTTGCGACGGTTCTTGCGGGTCACGTAGGTGAACCCGGTGCCGGCCGTCGAGCGGAGCTTGATGATCGGACGGATGTCCTGTGCTTTCGCCATTAGAGCTTCACCCCACGAGCCTGGATGTCCTTGACGACCGACTCGATGCCGCGGGCGTCGATCACCTTGATGCCCTTGGCGGACACGTTCAGGGTGACGCTACGACGAAGCGACGGCACGTAATAGGTCTTCTTCTGCACGTTCGGGTCGAAGCGGCGCTTCGTCCGGCGGTGCGAGTGCGAGATGTTGTGCCCGAAGCCGGGAACGGCTCCAGTCACCTGGCACACTGCTGCCATTGGTCTTTCCTCCAATACCGAGGGGCGGATGCCCCTCCCAAGGTCTCTTGTCTGCTGACCCTCCACACGCCCGAAGCCCGCGATTTCTCGCGAAGTTCGAAGGGGATTGTCGCGGTCTGGGCAGTGGATGTGCCCAGCCAAAGGAACAGCCTACCAGAGAGGCTGATCACGGCCGAATCGAGCGGATGCCGCGGGCAGCAGCACTGCGCCGCGGCATCCGCTCGCTCGGCTCATCGGCCGATTCGTGGCCGGCCGATCGGGGTCAGGACGTGAGCGAGTCCACGTAGTCCTGGTTCTCGGAGATCCACTGCTCGACCACGGGGGCGTAGTCGTCGGTGTCGTTCTCGTTGAACATGGCGTTCTCGAGCGAGTAGAGCAGCTCGGAGTCCATCGTGAAGTCCTCCAGCCAGCCCGCGAGGGTCGGGTGCGTGTCGGCGAAGGACGCCGAGCTGTAGGAGTGGATGCCCTCGGCGCCGCCGAGCGCGCCCTCGGGGTCGGCGAGGTCCTTGATCGGGAACGCGTCGTAGGCCCAGTGCGGGCTCCACAGCGTGACCACGATGTTCTCGCCCTTGTCGGTCGCCGCGGTCAGCTCGGAGAGCATCGCGGGCGTCGAGCTGGTGAGGTACTCCATGCCCTCGAGCCCGTAGGTCGGGATGACCTCGTCGGTCGTGACGCGGTTCAGGCCGGAGCCGGGCTCGATGCCGACGAGCCGGTTGTCGAACAGGTCGGCGTTGTCGGCGAGCTCGGCGAGCGAGTCGATGGGGGCGTCCTCGTTCACCGCGATGGTGAGCTTGGCGTCGTCGTTCCACGAGCCGAGGTCGACGATGTCGTCGCCGTACTCCTCGACGTAGTCGGCGTGCGTGATGGGCAGCCAGGTGTCGAGGGTCACGTCGTAGTCCTCGCTCGCGAGGCCGCTGTAGACGGGCGCCGGGTCGGCGTACTCGAGCGTGACGTCGTAGCCCTGCTCGGTGAGGATCGCCTTCCAGAGCTCGCTCGCGGCGACGCCCTCGTCCCAGCCGTTGAACACGGCGATGGTGACCTTCTGCTGGTCGCCGTTCTCGAGCGCCTCGGCGCTGCCGCCGTCGGTCGAGCAGCCGGTGAGCACCAGGGCGGATGCCGCGGAGAGGGCGAGAGCCCCCGTCAGGATGGACTTCTTCATGGTGTTTCCTTTCCTCCCGCGGCTGTGGTCGCGGGTGTTGGGGAACGCCGCGCGAGCTGCGCGACGAGGTTCCGGGCACGGCGTCGCGTGGACGCCGCTCCCGAAGTCGGAGGTTGAGTGAGCCGAGCGGGTGCCTCGTCAGAGCCCGGTCGGCATGGGTGCGCGCCTCGGCGATGCGATCTCGCGCTCGACCTGGGTCGCGGCATCCGCTCGCTCGTCGTCGGGCGTCGTGCTCGAGGCATCCGATCGCCCCTTGGTTCGGGTGCGACGCCCGCGGCCCGCGCCGAGCGCGCCCGTGATGCGGTCGAGGATGATCGCGAGGATCACGACCGAGAGGCCGGCCTCGAAGCCGAGCGACACGTCGATGCGGTTCAGCGAGGCGACGACGTCGCCGCCGAGCCCGCCCGCGCCGACCATGCCGGCGATGACGACCATCGAGAGCGAGAGCATGATGACCTGGTTGACGCCGGCCATGATGCTCGGCATCGCGAGCGGCAGCTGGATCTGGCGCAGGATGCGGGCCGGCGAGGCGCCGAACGCGTGCCCGGCCTCGACGACCTCGCGGTCGACGCCGCGGATGCCGAGCTCGGTCAGGCGCACGCCGGGGGCCATCGCGAACACGATCGTCGCGACGATGCCGGGCACGACGCCCACGCGGAACAGGATGAGCGCGGGGATCAGGTAGACGAAGGCGGGCATCGTCTGCATGAAGTCGAGCACTGGGCGCACGATCTTGGACGCGAGGTCGGATCGGGCCGTCCAGATGCCGACGGGCACGGCGATCGCGATCGCGATCGTGCTGGCGACGAGCACGAGGGCGAGGGACTCCATCGCGTTGTCCCACTGGTCGACGCCGACGATCACGAGCAGGCCGATCACGGTGCCGAGCGAGAGCTTCCAGCCCTTCACGATCCACGCGATCGCGGCGAGCGCGATGATCACGACCCAGAACGGCGGCGTGATGAGCACGAACTCGACCGCGTCGTAGAACGCGAGGAAGACGGCGCGCACGATGGCGAAGAACCAGCCGAGCGTGTCGGTGAGCACGTCGATGACGCCGTCGGCGAGGTCGCCGAGGGGAATGCGGAAGTCGTTCATGCGCGGCTCCCGTCGGTCGTGGTGGACGTCGTGGCGGGCGCGGCGGGCGTGGCGCTCGCGCCGGTGACGGTGGTGACCGTCATGGCCGTCATGGCGAGCTCGTCGGGCGGCAGCGGCGTGTCGGGCGGGGCGGATGCCGCGGTCTCGCGCAGCGTCGCCGTGATGACGTCGACGGGCACGGTCGCGGGATTCTGCACCGCCTGCAGCTCGGCCGTGTCGGTCGGCACGTTGCCGAGCGCGGCGAGCAGGGTCACCCGCGGCACGGCGCCGAGCAGGCGCCCCTCGTCGTCGACGACGGCGAGCGGCAGGGCCTGCTCGACCGAGCTCTCGAGCAGGTCGGTGAGCACGACGTCGGGGCCGACGGCGGCGTAGTCGTCGGTGATCGCGCCCTGGAGCGAGCGTTCGCCGCGGCGCACGAGGCGCAGCACGTCGCGGTCGTGCGCGACGCCGACGAGCTTGCGACCGGATGCCACGACGAAGACCATCGAGGTCTGCAGGTCGCGCATGGCGCGCAGCGCGGCACGGGGGCCTGCCGAAGCGGATGCCACGGCGCGCGGCGCCTCCATGACGTTGCCTGCGGTGAGCACGCGGGCCCGGTCGACGTCCTGCACGAACTGGGCGACGTAGTCGTCGGCGGGGTCGGTGAGGATCTCCTCGGCCGTGCCGATCTGCACGACGCGCCCGTCGCGCATGACCGCGATGCGATCGCCGAGGAACATGGCCTCGTTCAGGTCGTGGGTGATGAAGACGATGGTCTTGCCGAGCTCCTGCTGCAGCTCGACGAGCTGCTCCTGCATCTCCCGTCGGATGAGCGGGTCGAGGGCGCTGAACGCCTCGTCCATGAGCAGGATGTCGGCGTCCGCGGCGAGCGCCCGGGCGAGGCCGACGCGCTGCTGCATGCCGCCCGAGAGCTCGGAGGGCAGCTTGTCGCCCCAGCCGCCGAGACCCACGCGTTCGAGCACGCGCTCGGCCTTCGCACGGCGTTCGGCCGGCGGCATCCCCTGCACCTCGAGGCCGTAGGCGGCGTTGTCGAGCACGGTGAGGTGCGGCAGCAGGGCGAAGTGCTGGAACACCATCGCGATGTGCTTGCGCCGTGCCTCGCGGAGCTTGGCCGGGCCGACGCCCGTGATGGGCTCGCCCATGACGGTCACGGTGCCCGCGCTCGGCTCGACGAGGCCGTTGAGCATGCGGATGAGCGTCGACTTTCCAGAGCCCGACAGGCCCATGACGACGAAGATCTCCCCCTGTCGCACGTCGAAGTCGACGTCGATGACCGCGGCGGTGCCGAGGGCGGCGAGGTCCTCGCGGGAGGCGCCGGCCTTCAGCCGCTCGAGCGCCTCGGCCGGCTTGCGGCCGAAGAACCTGGTGAGGTTCCTGACCTCGAGGGCGTTGGGGACGCCGCCGGCCGCGAGGATCGCGGCGGGGGTCGTGCCGGGGGTGGTGCCGGGGGTGATGCTGGGGGTCGTGCTCGTGTTCGTGCTGTGATGTTCGGGCATCGCAGGGCGCTCCAAAGGCGCGTGCGGTGAATCGCTGCCGAGGTGCTCGGAGGCAGCGTGAACGCACGCGTCACGGCCGGGTTCTGGCGATCCGGGATCCGGGACTCAAGCTCGACGGCACGTCGGGCGAATGCCGGATCCAGCGCGCACCGCCATCGGGGCGATGCACCACGCGCGGAACCGTACGACCCCGTCGGACGGCCGCCGAAACGGGCTTCCGCCGAGGGCGCGGACTGGGTGGTCGGCCCGTGAGGGCCGTTGACCACCGTATGGCCCCGGCGTGACGCCCGCCAAATCGATCCCGAGGATTCGTCGCCTGAACAGGGCTTTCAGCGCGAGTCGGCGGCAGCCAGCACGGTGCAGTTCGCACAGAGCCCGAACACGTCGACCACGTGGGCGGCCTGGGTGAACCCGTGCTCGGCGGCGATGCCCTTGGCCCAGGCCTCGACCTCGTCGGCGGCGATCTCGACCGTGAGCCCGCAGTTGCGGCAGATCAGGTGGTGGTGGTGACCCGTCGTGCTGCAGGCCCGGTAGAGCGCCTCGCCGTCGGGGGACTGCAGCGAATCGGCCTCGCCGTTGGAGGCGAGGTCGCCGAGTGCGCGGTACACCGTGGCGAGTCCGATCGGCGAGCCGCTGGCGTGCAGCGTGGAGTGCAGCGCCTGGGCGCTGATGAACCCCTCGGTGTCGTCGAGGGCTTCGCGAACGGCTTCGCGTTGCCAGGTGTTGCGCTTCATGCGGTGCGGGCGTCCTCTGCGGTCTCCACGGGTATCGCGGACGCCCTCCACGGTAGTGCGCGAACCTTGGAGCCGACCAGTGCGAGCACCAGGAACGCGGTCGCCGTGAGCACGATCGCAGGCCCCGCGGCGACCGCGAACGCCCTGGAGGCGAGCACGCCGAGCACGCCGGATGCCGCGCCGATGACGGGTGCGGCCACGAGCATGCCGCGGTACGTGGTCGTGACGACCCTCGCCGCGGCGGCGGGTGCGGCGATGAGGGCGATCGCGAGGATCGCGCCGACCGCGGGCAGCGCGCTCACCACGGTGGCCGCGGTCAGGCCGAGCACGAGCAGCTCGATCGGCCATTCGCGGTACCCGGCGGCGCGGAACCCGGCCTGGTCGAAGGTCGAGAACACGATGCGCCGCCCGTAGACCGCGACGAGCACGAGCGCGACCACGCCGACGCATGCCGCCAGCAGAATATCTGCGGGCGTCACGGTGAGGATCGACCCGACGAGCAGGGATTCGGGCTGCACGGGGAGGTTCGGCACGATCGCCGCCAGGATCGCGCCGACCGCGAAGCCGCCGGTGAGCACGATGCCCGCCGCCACCTGCGCACCCTGGTTTCGCACGCGCGCGATGCCGGTCATCACGAGCACGAGCACCACGGATGCCGCGGCCGCACCGAGCGGCACGCTCACGCCGAGCGCGGCGGCCGCGACGGCCCCCGGGTAGGTGCCGTGCGTCAGCGCCTGGGCGAAGAACGTGCGCCGGCGCAGCACGACGAGGCAGCCGACGAATCCGCCGACGGCGCCGATGACGATCGCCGCGATGAGGGCCCGCTCGAAATAGCTCATGCGCGCCCCTCCCCCGCGTTCGCAGCCGACGCGGGCACGGACGTCGGCACCGAGGCATCCGCCGCGCGCGCGCCGACGGCCGTCGCACGACCCGAGCGGATGCCGCGACCCGACGCATCCCGGAGCAGGCGAACGCCGAGCACCACGGCGTAGCCGAGCACGAACACGGCGACCACGGTGCTGCCGGCCGGCAGGTCGACACCCGCGCCCACGCTCGCGGCGAAGCCGACGGCGAGGCCGATCCACGACGCGAGTCCCGCGAACACGGCGGCGATCGGGAAGAGGAGCCAGAGGCGCACCGACACGAGCCGCGCGACGGCGCCGGGCACCACGAGGAAAGCGAGCACCAGCAGCGAGCCGACCGTGCTCGCCCCCGCCACGACGACGAGCGCCACGGCGACGTTGAGCATGAGGTCGAGCCGGAACCCGGAGTCGCCGGCAGCGCGGCTTCCGGCGGGATCGAAGGCGCGGAACACCTGCTGCTTCATCGTGACCGCGACGAGCACGAGGGCGACCGCGCTCACCAGCACGAGCGGCAGCACCTCACTCGGCGGGATCGTGAGCACGCGGCCGAACAGCAGGGCCTCGAGGGCCCCCGCGTAGTCATCGCTCTTCGATACGACGATGACGCCCACGCTGAAGGCCGCGGTGAGCACGACCGCGACACTGGCATCGGAGGTTACGCCGGCGCGACCCAGCCAGGTGAGCAGCACCGCGCCGATGAGGGCGGCCACCGCGGCTCCGGGCAGCACGCCGGCGGTGCCGCCGACGGCGAGGCCGATCGCGAGGCCGGGGAAGACCGCATGCGTGAGGCCGTCGCTGATGAACTCGAGCCCGCGCAGGTTCACGAGCACGCCGACGACGCCCGCGACGAGCGCGAGCACGAGCAGCACGACGAGCGCCCGGCCCATGAACGGCACCGTGAAGGCGCCGAACAGCGCCTCGCCGAGGCTCATGCGAGCCACTCCCCCGGCACCCGCCGCGGTGAACATGCCGCGCGTGGCATCAATGCCCCTCGTGCCCGGGAACGACCAGCGTGTGCTCGTCGATCTCGACCTCGACGCCCTCGAAGCAGCGCTGCACGTTGCCGAGGGTCAGCACGTCGGCGACGGGGCCGTACGAGAGTTGCCGACCGTTCACGAGCAGCACGAGATCGCAGACCTGCTGTGCGAGTTCGAGGTCGTGCGTCGACACGAGCACCGCGACCCCCTCGGCCTTCAGCCGGCGCAGCGTCTCGACGAGCGCGTCCCGGTTCGGCTGGTCGAGTCCGTTGAACGGCTCGTCGAGCAGCAGCAGGCTCGGCTGCGCCGCGAGCGCTCGGGCCAGCAGGCCGCGCTGGCGCTGCCCGCCCGAGAGTTCGCCGAAGCGCTTGCCGGCGTAGTCCGCGAGGCCGACCGTCTCGAGTGCGTGCCGCACCGCGGCGCGATCCGCGCGCCCCGGCCAGCGCAGCAGGCCGAGCCGCCGGTAGCGGCCCTGCATGACGACCTGCTCGAGGCTGATCGGGAAGTCGAGGTCGAACTCCATGCTCTGGGGAAGGAACCCGAGCATGCCGCGATCGGCATGTCTCGGCGGATGCGGCCGCCCCGAGGCATCCGCAGCGCCATCGCCGGCTCTCGCGACCCGGCCGCTGCCACCGCCGGCACCGCCTGCACCACCGCTGCCGAGCACGAGCCGCCCGTGCGTCAAGGGCACGAGCCCCAGGATGCCGCGCAGCAGCGTCGACTTGCCCGCACCGTTCGGGCCGATGAGCGCCACGGCCTCGCCGCGATGGATCGCGACGTCGAACCCGGTGACCGAGCTGCCGCCCGGGTGGGTGAACGCGGCGTCCTCGAGTCGCAGCACCACGTTCTCGCTCATTCGGCCATCATTGCAGTGCGCTCGGCAGCGCGGAAGGTTCCACACCCCACGACTCCACGATCAGCCGCGTGTTGTGGATCTGCGAGCCGAGGTAGGTCTCGCCATCGCTGCCCGGGCCGCCGAGCGAGTCGCCGTAGAGGGCGTCGGGTCCGGAGTAGACCGTCACGCCGGCCTCGGTGCCGATCGCCTCGGCCGTCTTCGGCGAGATCGACGCCTCGGAGAACACGGCCTTCGTGCCGGTGGCCTCGATGTCGGCGACGAGCTGGTCGATCTCCTTCGCGCTCGGCTCGGCGTTGTCGTCGAAACTCGGGATCACGCTGCCGACGAACACGAGGTCGTACGCGTCGATGTAGTACGTGAAGGCGTCGTGGTTCGTGACGAGCAGCCGCTCGGCCGCAGGCACTTCGTCGACGCTCTGCTCGATCCAGTCGTCGAGCGCGTTCAGCTGCGCGACGTAGGCCGTCTGGTTCGCCTCGAGCGCGGCGGAATCGACGCCTTCGATGCCCTCGAGGCCGGCACCGATGTTCTCGACCATCGTCACGGCGAGCTCGGGGTCGGTCCAGATGTGCGGGTTGCCGCCCTCGTGGTCGTGGTCGTCGTGGCCCTCTTCGGCGTGGTCGTCGTGCTCGGCCTCGTCATGTTCGGCCTCGTCATGCGCGTCGGCATCCTCGCCGTGCTCATCGCCCTCTTCGTGCTCGTGGTCGTCGGTGCCGAACAGCTCGATGCCGGTGCTCGCGTCGATGAGCACGCCGTCGAAGCCCGAGGCGTCGAGCGCGTCGTCGAGCCAGGACTCGAGGCCCGCGCCGTTCATGACGACGGCGTCGGCGTCGGCGAGTGCGAGCAGCTGCGCGGCCGACGGATCGAAGCTGTGCGCGCTCTGGCCGGGGGAGAGCAGCTGGGTGACGTCGGCGGTGTCGCCGACGAGCTCGTGCACGAAGTCGCCCACCTGCGTGGTCGTGGCCACGATGCGGGGGCCGTCGCCGTCGGAGCCGGAGGTTCCGGATGCCGCGGAGCCGGCGCATCCGCTCAGCAGCAGCGTGCCGGCTCCGATCGTCGCGAGCAGGCCGAAGGTGCGCGCGGGCCGGACGGGGAAGCGGTTCTGCGAGGTGGGCATGACCTGAACCTACGCTTATTGATAATGATTGTCAAAACCATCAATGGGCGGAAGGACGATGCGTTACGGCCCTGTGAACACTCGAGACGAATCACTCGCGCATGTCGGTCGGCCGTGCCACCATGAAGCACGTGGATACGACGACCCCCCCTCTCGCGTTGCATCCGTTCACCGTCGAAGATGCCGAGCGTCTGCTGTCCGGCGAGGTCGATCCTCACGACGGCTGGGCGGGCGGCTACTCCTTCACCGACGAGCCAGAGCTGCTGCGCGAGTTCGTGCGCGCGGTGCGCGTCTCGGGCGATCCGGCGCCGTTCGGCCCCTACCTCGTGCGCCTCGGCGACGGGGGAGCGGCCATCGGCGGCGTCAACCTCTTCGGCCCGCTCAACGAAGACGGCGCCATCGAGTTCGCCTTCGGGCTCGTGCCGGCCGCCCGCGGCAAGGGCTACGCCGAGCTCGTCGTCAGCGAGGCGCTCGCGCTCGTGCGCGCCAACGGCGGCCGCGTCGCGACGGCCGAGGCCGAGATCCCGAACCTGCCCGCCCGCCGCGTGCTCGAGCGCGTCGGCATGGCCGAGCGCTCGCGCACGACCGACTCGATCACCTACGAGATCCGGTTCTGAGCCGCGCCTGAGCGCGTGCTGAGCCGCATGCGGGCGTTGCTGCGCACCTGTCGAGGCAGACGGGCAACATCCATCGCACGCTACTCGAGCAGCAGAGCCGGCTCCTCGATGATCGACGCGACATCCGCCAGGAACCGGCTCGCGACATCGCCGTCGACCACGCGGTGATCGAACGAGGCGCCGATCGTGGTCACGAACCGCGGCCGCACCTCGCCGTCGACGACCCACGGCTTCTGCTTGATCGTGCCGAGCGCCACGATCGCGACCTCGCCGGGGTTGAGGATGGGCGTGCCGGTGTCCATGCCGAACACGCCGATGTTCGTGACGGTGATGGTGCCGTTCGCCATCTCGGCGGGCTGCGTCTTGCCCTCGCGGGCCGTGAGGGTGAGCTGCTCGAGCGAGGCGGCGAGCTCGACCATGGTCATGGCCTGCGCGTCCTTCACGTTCGGCACGATGAGCCCGCGCGGCGTCGCCGCGGCCACGCCGAGGTTCACGTAGTGCTTCACGATGATCTCGGAGTCGGTCCACTGCGCGTTCACCGACGGGTTGCGGCGCACGGCCCAGATCATCGCCTTGGCCATGATCAGCAGCGGCGAGACGCGAATTCCGGTGAAGTCGGTCGAGGCCTTGAGCCGCTTGACGTACTCCATGGTGCGGGTGGCGTCGACGTCGACGAACACGCTCACGTGCGGTGCCTGGAACGCGCTCTGCACCATGGCCGAGGCGATGGCCTTGCGCACGCCCTTGACGGGGATGCGGTCTTCGCGGTCGGTGGGCAGCTCGGGCGTCTGGATGTTGCGGAACACGCTCGCCTGGCTCGCCTCGCGGATGACGTCGTCGCGTGTGATGTCGCCGATGGGCCCGGTGGGCGCCACCCGCGAGAGCTCGACCCCGAGGTCCTTCGCGAGCTTGCGGATGGGCGGCTTGGCGATGACGGGGAACGTCGTCTCGGCACGAGCCGGGGCGGATGCCGCGACCGGGCGCTCGGCCGCGGCGACGGGCGCCGGGGGAGCGGTGTGCTCGGCCAGGTGCTCGTGCGCGACGTCGGGGGCCGGATGCCGCTGCCGACGGCGCGTGCCCGACGGGCCGGAGGATCCGTGGCCGACGAGCACGGCTCCGCCGCCCTCGGACGGCGCGGGGGCGTGCGACGCGACCGTGGCCGCCGGCGCGGGTGCGGCCGGCGTCGACGTGACCGGTGCCGACGCGACCCGGGCGGCGGGCGAAGCCGGTGCGGCCGACGAAGCAGGGGCGCCGGCCGCGGCCGGGCTCGCGGGCGCCGGAGCGGCAGCCGCCCCCGCGGCGTCGGCCGTCTGCACGACGAGGATCGGGGTCCCGACGTCGACGGTCGCGCCCTCGGCCACGAGCAGCTCGGTGACGACGCCCTCGAACGCGCTCGGCAGCTCGACGAGCGACTTCGCCGTCTCGATCTCGACGAAGACCTGGTCGAGCGCGATCGCGTCGCCGGGGGCGACGCGCCACTGCACGATCTCGGCCTCGGTGAGTCCTTCGCCGACGTCGGGCAATGGGAACCGGATCTCAGTCATTCGTCCACCCTCGCAGTCGATCTATGCCGTTGCGGTCATATCGGATCGGTGTCGCCGCGTCAGTACGCGAGCGCCCGATCGACGGCCTCGAGCACCCGGTCGGGGCTCGGCAGGTACTCGGTCTCGAGCGCGGCCGGCGGGAACGGCGTGTCGAAGCTCGAGACCCGCAGCACGGGCGCCTCGAGCGCGTAGAACGCCCGCTCGGCGACCGTCGCCGCGATCTCGGAGCCGACGCTCACCGAGCCGTAGGCCTCTTGCGCCACGACGAGCCGGCCCGTGCGGTGCACCGACTCGAGCAGGGGGCCGTAGTCGATGGGGGAGAGCGAGCGCAGGTCGACGACCTCGAGGCTCGTGCCCTCGCCCGCGGCGATGTCGGCCGCCTGCAGCAGCGTCGAGATCATCGCGCCGTGGCCGACGACGGTGACATCGGTGCCCGAGCGGATGACGCGACTGGAGTGCAGCGGAACCCCCGAGTGGTCGAGGTCGACCGGGCCCTTCGGCCAGTACCGGCTCTTGGGCTCGAAGAAGATCACGGGGTCGTTCGAGGCGATGGCCTCCTGGATCATCCAGTAGGCGTCATGCGGACTCGAGGGGCTCACCACGCGCAGGCCGGGGGTGTGCGCGAAGTACGCCTCGGGGCTCTCCTGATGGTGCTCGATCGAGCCGATGTGCCCGCCGTAGGGCACCCGGATCACGATCGGCATCGAGACGCGGCCCTCGTGCCGCAGCGTCATGCGCGAGAGCTGCGTCGTGATCTGGTCGAACGCCGGGAAGATGAACCCGTCGAACTGGATCTCGAGCACCGGGCGGTAGCCGCGCATCGCGAGCCCGATGGCCGTGCCCACGATGCCCGACTCGGCGAGCGGGCTGTCGAGCACGCGGTGCTCGCCGAACTCGGCCTGCAGGCCCTCGGTCACGCGGAACACGCCGCCGAGCGGACCGATGTCCTCGCCCATGAGCAGCACCTTGTCGTCGCCGCGCAGCGCCTCGCGGAGTCCGGCGGTGATCGCCTTGGCCAGCGAGAGGGTCTGCACGCCCTTGACGCCCGACCCGCCCGACTCGCCGGACTCGGCCGACGCGTCGACGGCGGGCACGGGCACACCGGACGCCGGTGCCTCGGCGGGCTCGATCGCGCCGGCCTGCAACTGCTCCTCGATGTCGGTGCTCATGCGGCGCCCCCTTCGAATCCGGTCTCGTAGGCGTCGAGCCACGCGGCCTGCTCGACCATCAGCGGATGCGCCTCGCTGTAGACGTGCTGGAAGATCTTCTCGCGCGTCGGGGCCGTCAGCTCGAGGGCCCGCTTGCGGACGTCGCTCGCGACATCCGCCGCCTCTTCGTCGGCCGAGGCGAAGAACGCCGCCGACGCGCCGCGGGACTCGAGCCAGGTGCGGTACCTGGAGATGGGATCGCGCTCGGCCCAGTACCCGACCTCGTCGTCGGTGCGGTACTTGGTCGGGTCGTCGGCCGTGGTGTGCGCGCCCATGCGGTAGGTGAGCGCTTCGATGAAGGTCGGTCCCTCGCCCGCGCGGGCCTCTTCGAGGGCGACGCGGCTCGCGGCGTAGCTGACGAGCACGTCGTTGCCGTCGATGCGCAGGCTCGGCATGCCGAAGCCGCCACCGCGCAGGCCCAACGGGCTGCGCGACTGCCGGGACACCGGCACCGAGATGGCCCACTGGTTGTTCTGCACGAAGAAGACCTGCGGCGTCTGGTAGCTCGACGCGAACACGAGCGCCTCGCTGGCGTCACCCTGCGAGGTGGCTCCGTCGCCGTAGTACACCAGCACCGCGGCATCCGTCTCGGGGTCGCCCGTGCCGCAGGCGCCGTCGAAACGGATGCCCATGGCGTAGCCCGTGGAGTGCAGCGTCTGCGACGCGAGCACGAGCGTGTAGAGGTGGAAGTTGCCGTTCTCGTCGGGGTTCCAGCCGCCGAGCGTCGCCCCGCGCAGGAGCGCGAAGATGCGCACGGGGTCGAGCCCGCGGATCATGCCGGCGATGTGCTCGCGGTACGACGGGAAGATGTGGTCCTGCGGGCGGGCGGCGCGCGCCGAACCCACCTGCGCGGCCTCTTGACCGAGGCTCGGCACCCAGAGGGCGAGCTGGCCCTGCCGCTGCAGGTTGGCACCGGTGACGTCGATGCGACGCGAGACCGTCATGTCGCGATAGAACTGCTCGAGCACGTCGTCGCCGAGCGCCTCGATCAGCGGGAGGTAGGCCTCGGCCTCTGGGCTCGGCCGGAGCTCGCCCTGAGGTGTCAGCAGTTGCACCGTCGGCGCGGTGAATTCACGTTCCTGAGCGACCACCGTTCCACGCTACCCGCTACGACAGGTGCCCTTCTTGTGAACTCGGCACAAGCTCACCGAGAATCCCGAGGAGGATTTCGACAGAGGCCTCTTCGCCGATCGAGACGCGGATGCCCTCCGGCGGGAACGCACGGGCGACGACGGATGCCTCGAACAGGCGTTCGGCGACGGCCGCGGTCTGCTCGCCGGTCGGAAGCCAGACGAAGTTGCCCTGCGCCTCGGGCACCGGCCAGCCCTGCGCGACGAGCGCGGCGCGCAGGCGGTCGCGCCGCTCGGCGATGACCGCGACGCGCTCGAGGAGTTCGGCCTCCGCCGCGGGTTCGAGGGAGGCGATCGCACCGGCCGACGACGCGGCGGTCACGCCGAGCGGGATCGCCGTCGCGCGGGCGGCGTCGAGGATCGCGACGGGGCCGATCGCGTAGCCGACGCGAAGGCCCGCGAGGCCGTAGGCCTTCGAGAAGGTGCGCAGCAGCACGAGGTTCGGGTGACGGCCGATGAGCGTCGCACCGTCGACGGAGGCCTCGTCGGTGACGAACTCCGCGTAGGCCTCGTCGAGCAGCACGAGCCGGTCGCTCGGCACCTTCGCCATGAACGAATCGAACTCGGCCGCGGTGACGATGACGCCGGTCGGGTTGTTGGGGGAGCAGACGATGACCACGCGCGTGCGGTCGGTGATCGCGGCGGCGATGGCATCGAGGTCGTGGCCGTGGTCGGGGCGATTCGGCACCTGCACGCTCGTCGCACCGGCGACCGTGACGAGGCCGGGGTAGGCCTCGAACGACCGCCACGAGTAGACGACCTCGTCGCCGGGCTCGGCCGCCGCGAGCACGAACTGCGCGATGAGCGCGACGGATCCGGCACCCACGATGACCTCGTCGGCGGTGACGCCGAACCTGGCGGCGAGGCGTTCGCGCAGCGCGAGCGCGGTGGCGTCGGGGTAGCGGTTGATCGACCCCGCCGAGGCCGCGACCGCGTCGACGACGCCGACGAGCGGGTCGAACGGGTTCTCGTTGCTCGAGAGCTTGAAGCCGTCGGCCGGCGCGGGGCGCCCCTGCCGGTACGGGGGGAGTGCGGCGATCTCGGGGCGCAACCGGATTGCGGGCGCCGTCGACTCGGGTTCGGTCATGAATTCCACCGTACCTTCTCGCCCATCGGCCGGGTTCGGTGGGAGAGTGGGGACATGCGCTTCATCGTCAAGGTCATCGTCGTCGCCTTCGCCCTGTGGCTCACCACCCTGCTGGTGAGCGGTGTCTCGGTCGTTCCATATGACGACACGGCATTCGGCACGGTGCTCACGTACCTGCTCGTCGCGGCGATCTTCGGGCTCGTGAACGCGATCGTCGGCACGTTCATCCGCGTCGTCGCGTTCCCGATCTACGTGCTCACGCTCGGGCTCATCTCGTTCATCGTCAACGGGCTGCTGCTGCTGCTCGTGGACTGGATCAGCGGCCTCATGGGCTTCGGCCTCCAGGTCGACGGGTTCTGGTGGGGCGTGCTCGGCGCGCTCGTGCTCGGCCTGTTCAGCTGGCTCATCGGCCTCGTGGTGCGCCCGAGCCGGGACTGACCCGGCCAGAGGCGAGCCGCCCCGCGCCCCGCAAGCCGATCCCGGCCGGCACGATGCATGCCCCCGGGCATCACTCACGTGACGCCCGCCACCTCGTGCGCTCCCCGGTCGCGCCGCCGGTGAAGTCCGTCACGGTCGTGCGGAACGCCACGGTCCGTTCCTCTTCAGAGAGGTCGAGCAGGTCCATGGTCTCGCCGTACAGCGTCAGGCTGTGCGCCGGCACCAGGTCATCGCTCTCGTGGCCCGGTTCGAGCACCTCTCGTCCGACGACGAACATGCCGGGCGCGCGCCCGCCCGGACCGCCCGATCCGCCGGTGGCGGGCACGAGGTCTTCTGGATGCTCCACCGAGAGGAAGTCCACGCCGTCGCGGATCGGCGCGGAGGCGACCGGTCCGCCGAGGCTGACCCCGGCCACGACGTTCAACTCGGGGTCGGAGGCGAGCCCCGCGGCGATCACTCCGCCACCCGAATGCCCGATGGCGAGCACCGGATCATCGGGCGAGGCGCCCGCTTCGGTGAGCGCGGCGCGCACCGCCCGGTCGGCGGCACCGGAGTCGGCCCCAAGGAGCCGTAGTCGGTCGAAGATCGAATTCTGCGCGACGCTGTGCAGGTTCGAGGTCATGTCCGACGACTCCTCGCCCGCCTCGAGGGTGAAGTCGACCGTGCCGCCGACGTAGACGATCCATCGCTGCTCGCCGTCGACGTCGTATCGCTCGACCGTGATCTGCGCCTTGCCGTCGCTCGGGGGCACGCGCTGCGCGAGGTCGCCGAGACCGGTCGGCGCCGGCACCGGGAACCGACCGGTCGGCGGCGCGGCATCGGTGGGGTTTCGCTCGGGCGCCACCCGCGTGACCTTGACCGGCCCGTCGGTGAGGAGGCGGCCGCTGCCCAGCCCGAGTTTCGCGGCGAGGGCGGTGAGGCCGAGCACCGCTGAGGCACTGTCGGGCGCGGTGAGGGCCGATCCGATCGTGCCCACCGAGGTGCCGAACGCAGCGGTCAACGCATAGTCGTCGGCGTGGTCGGCAACGGTTCGCACGAGGTTCACGAAGGCCGGGTCGCTGAGTACATCGCGGTGCTCGGCGAGCCATTGCACCAGTGGCAGATCGCTCAAGCCAGGCTCCTCGTCGAGCAGGCGAGCGACCCCGATCACGGCGACGATCGTCGGGAGGGCCACGATCACGGTGGCGAGCGTTCGGATGACGGCTCCGGGGGTCAGGACCCCGAGCGCGACGGCACCGAATCGCCCGCCGAGGTCCCAGAGTGCGCTGACGAACCGCTCGGTCGCCCCGTATCGTTCGGCCGACTCGAGCAGTGCGGCACGCATCGACTCGATGCGTTCGCGCGCGTCGACGAGCACTGCACCCCCGATCGGCCCGAGGGAATCCCCCGCGCCTGCGAAACCGACCGAGCCGGGGACGGCGGCCGCGGCAAGCCCCGATCGGATCGCCTCGAACCGATCGATCCAGCCCTGCACGCTCGCCGACGCGGCCCCGAGCCGACTCACGTCGACGAAGAGCGAATCGATCGCGACGGCGGTCGACCCACCGCCCGATATGGTCAGGTCGTCGCTCACGCCTCGGGCCCAGCGGCAAGGATCGCGTTCTGCTCGTTGAGGCGATCCTGAAGACGCCAGAAGGTCGACGAGACGCCCTGCGCGGCATCCGTGAGGATCACCGCCGCGGAACGCAATGCCTCACGCGCATCACCGAGCGCCCTGGCGTAGGCGTCACCGGCATCCGATCGCCAGTCGGTCGGCTGCTCGCACGGCAGGTACGCGAGCGTGCCCGCGCTCACCTCGTCGGCCAGCACGCCCAGGTCGATGGCACCCTGGCGCGCGAGGTCGACCTGCTCGGGCGTGACGGCGGCACCCGTGCTCATGGCCCACATGAGATCGTCGTAGGCGGCGTTTCGAGACATGCGTGCCAGTCTTGCGACGGCCGCGCTCCCGACGTCGCGCCGGCACCGATTCGCACGAAGACGCGCGCGATCCGCGTCTGTGGAGGACGAGCGAGCGCCCGAGCCCCGAGCGAGCGCCCGTGGCCGCCTACCTAGCCCTCGGCCACCAGCCCCGCCAGGATCCGCGCGCCGAGCCGCCCGTAGGGACTCGCCGGGTCGAGCGCGTCCACGAGCGCGGTGCCGAGCACGAGCGCCCACCCCCTGGCGCGCTGCCACGTCGCGTCGTCGACCTCGGCGAGCGCCTCGACGTGCGCGACGAACGCCGCGCGGCCCTGCGGCCCGAACGTGAGCCACGCCGTCGCGAGGTCGGTCGCGGGGTCGCCCGACGTGAGGTCGCCGAGGTCGACGACCGCCGCGAGGGCGCCGTCGGCGTGCACGAGCAGGTTGCCCGGATGCAGGTCGCCGTGCACCCAGACCGGAGGACCATCCCAGACGGATGCCTCGAGCGCACGCCGCCACAACCGTTCGAGCAGGTCGGGGTCGGCCATCCTGCCGCGCGCGAGGCGTGCTCGCACGTCGTCGTCGCGGGCGGCGAGTGGAACGCCGCGATAGGGGTTCTCGGGCGCGTCGGCGGGCGCCGGGGCGCCAAGGGCGACGACGAATGCGGCGAGCGCCTCGGCCGCGGCATCCGCTCTGGAAGGGAAGGAAGGGCTCGCGCCGTTCTGCCTGCCCGACGAGCTGAACGACAGCGCCGAGACGCCCGGAAGCCACGGCACGATGCTCCACGGTGCGTCGTAGCCGAGCTCGGGCGCCGGCCGGCCGATGCGCACCGGCACGGGGATCGGCACCGGCAGGCCCGCGGCGAGGTCGGGGAGCCACCGCTGCTCGTTGCGCAGCAACGGGACGGCGATGCGGCGACGCGGCATCCGCACGGCGAGGTCGTCACCCAGGCGGAACATGACGTTGTCCCACCCGCTGTCGACGAGCCGGATCGGCCCGAGCAGGTCGGCGTGCTGGCTCGCGACGAGCCGCGCCGCGAGGTCGGCGTCGACGTGCAGGTCGGCCTCGGGCGCATCCGTCACCGTCTCGCCCGCCTCCCGCATCGATCGCCGACCGTCCGCAGACCGGCTCGCCGCCAGCCTAGGCGCTGCCCCGCCGGCGCGAACCCTGCGGCTCGTCGACGGCCGCGATCGAGCCCGTGATCGTGATCGGGTTGCCGTCGCAGTCGATCAGCGCGCCCTCCCGCACGACATCGCCCTCGCGCAGCGCGGCGAACTGCTCAGCGGTCACCGTGCGCGCCTCCGCCCCGGCGGCGAACACCGACGGGTTCTTCGAGTTGCCGAGCTCGAGGTGGTTGAAGAGCAGGTTCAGCAGGATCGCCATGATCGCCGCCGAGCTGATGCCCGAGTGGAAGATCGTGACGAACCAGTCCGGGAAGTCCGAGTAGATCGCCGGCGCGACGATCGGCAGCATGCCGAAGCCGAGCGAGGTCGCCACGATCACGAGGTTCATGTTGCCGCGGTAGTCGACCGAGGCGAGGGTGCGGATGCCGCTCGCCGCGACCGTGCCGAAGAGCACGATGCCGGCGCCGCCGAGCACGGGCGGCGGAACCGCGGCGACCACGCGACCGAGCACCGGCAGCAGGCCGAGGAGCACGAGGATGCCGCCGCCTGCGGCGACCACGAACCGGCTCTTCACGCCCGTGATCGCGACGAGCCCGACGTTCTGCGCGAACGCGCTCTGCGTGAACGAGTTGAAGACCGGGGCGATCGCCGACGAGATCATGTCGGCGCGCAGCCCGTTGCCGATGCGCTTGGCGTCGACCTTGGTCTTCACGATCTCGCCGACGGCGATGAGGTCGGCCGAGGTCTCGGTCAGGGTCACGAGGATGACGATGAGCATCGAGATGATCGCCGCGACGTCGAAGATCGGCGGGCCGAACGCGAACGGCGTCGGGAGGGCGATGATGTCGCCGTCGCCGACGGCGGAGAAGTCGGTCTGCCCGGTGAACACCGCGATCACGGTGCCGACGACCATCGCCAGCAGGATCGACAGCCGCGAGATCGCCTCGTTGCCGAGCTTGCTGAGCAGCAGCACCGTCGCGAGGGTCGCCGCGGCGAGGCCGAGGTTGGCCATCGATCCGTAGTCGGATGCCGCGGGGTTGCCGCCCATCACCCAGCCGGCCGCGACCGGCATGAGCGTGAGGCCGATCGTCGTGATGACCGTGCCGGTGACCACCGGCGGGAAGAACCGGATGATCTTCGAGAACAGCGGCGTGATGAGGAAGCCGACGACGGATGCCGCGATGACCGCACCGAAGATCGCCTGGATGCCGGCGTGCCCGCCGCCCTGCGTCTCGACGATCGCGATCATGGTCGCGACGCCCGAGAACGAGACGCCCTGCACGAGCGGCAACTGCGCCCCGAAGAACGGGACCCCGACCGTCTGCAGGATCGTCGCGAGACCGCCCACGAACAGGCAGGCCGTGATCAGCAGCCCGATCTCGGCGCCCGAGAGACCGGCCGCCCCGCCGACGACGAGCGGCGGGGCGATGATGCCGCCGTACATCGTGAGCACGTGCTGCAGCCCGAAGGTGAGCTGGCTCCAGAACGGCAGGCGTTCATCCTCGGGCCGGGGCGCGGTGCGCCCGGTTCCCGGTGCGGTCTTGCGTGTTCTCTTGAATGGCATGGCTTCCTCTCTGTGGACGACGGTGTCCGAGCGGACGACGGTGTCCGGATGTGTGTGCGTGTGCCGTGCAGGAGTTGCTGATGGTGCTGGTGGTCTCGGGTGGTTCTCGCTGTCGGGGTCGGGCGCCTGGGCGGTGCGCGTCGGTCTGTGCGGTCGGTCTGTGCGGCGGGTGGTGCTCCTATCCGTTGACGAGCCGCCGAGCGGCCTCACTGTGCTGGGCGATGAGTCGTTCGACGTCGAGGCCTTCGACGCGACCGTCGACGACGCGCCATTCGCCGGCGACCATGACCCGGTCGGCCCGCTCGGCGCCGCAGAGCAGCAGGGCCGCAACCGGGTCATGGGCTCCCGAGAAGCGGATGTCGTCGAGGGTGAAGAGGGCGAGGTCGGCCTGCGCCCCGACCTCGATGCGGCCGATGTCGCGGCGCCCGAGCACGGCGGCGGAACCCGCGGTCGCCCATCCGAGCGCGCGTTCGACCGGGACATCCGCCCCGTAGCGGAGCCGTTGCAGCAGCAGCGCCTGGCGCGCCTCGGCGATCATCGACGACCGGTCGTTCGAGGCCGACCCGTCGACGCCGATGCCGACCGGCGCCCCGGCCGCCTCGAGTTCGAGCACGCGCGCCGTGCCGGAGGCGAGCCGCATGTTCGAGCTCGGGCAGTGGGCGATGCCGGTGCCGGCGGCGCCGAGGCGCGCGATCTCGTCGTCGCTGAAGTGGATCCCGTGGCCGAGCCAACTGCGATCCCCGAGCCATCCGACGCTCTCGAGGTAGTCGACGGGCCGCAGCCCGAACATCTCGAGGCAGAAGTCCTCCTCGTCGATCGTCTCGCCGAGGTGGGTGTGCAGGCGCACGTCCTGCTGCGCCGCGAGTTCAGCGGTGTCCGACATCAGCTCGCGCGTCACCGAGAACGGCGAGCAGGGCGCGAGGGCGATCTGGATCCGGGCGCCGGCGCCGCGCTCGTGGTACGCCTCGATCACGCGGCGGCTGTCCTCGAGGATCGTGTCGTGCTCCTGCACGGTCGTGCGCGGCGGCAGCCCGCCCTCGTCCTCGCCGAGCGTCATCGACCCGCGCGTGAGCGTCGCCCGCATGCCCATGGCGCGCACGGCCTCGACCTCGACGTCGATGCCGTGCTCGAGCCCGTGCGGGAACACGTAGTGGTGGTCGGCCGCGGTCGTGCATCCGCTGAGCAGCAGTTCGGCCAGCGCGACGTCGACGGCGAGCCGCAGCGAGCGCTCGTCGAGCCGCGCCCAGACGGGATAGAGCCGCTGCAGCCAAGGGAACAGCGGCGCATTCGCGACCGGCCCCCAGGCGCGCGTGAGGGTCTGGTAGAAGTGGTGATGCGTGTTGACGAGCCCCGGCGTGATCACGTGGCGGCCGGCATCGAAGCGGCGGACTCCCGGCGTCGCCGGTGTCGCGCCCTTCGCCACGAGTTCGACGATCACGCCGTCTCGAACGACGAGGCCGCCTCGAGCGTCGACGCCGTGTTCGACGCCGGTCGTGATGCCGAGCGGATCGGCGATCCAGGTGGCATCGCCGGCGCGGGAGCCGTCGTCGGAGCGGGTGGTTTCGGTGGTCATTCGCAGTCTCCAGGGCATCGTGAACGTCGATCGCTCGTTGATGCCCTGGCAGCTGCTCCAGGGACGTGGACTCCGATGGACTCCGCGTGGCGATCAGCGTAGATCGGGTCGCCGCGCGCGTCAAGGCTTTTCTGCTCTGCGGAAGGAAGATTTCAATTCCGCGGACGGATGTCTCGGATTGCCTGCTGTGTCACGAGCCGTTCTCCACCACAATGGAGTCCATGACGCGTGCGGATGCCGCTGGGGATTCGGCGCAGCCCTTCCGGGTGTCCTTCGTGTGCACCGGCAACATCTGCCGATCCCCGATGGCCGAGGCCGTGCTGCGCTCGCTCGCCGAACGTGCGGGCCTCGCCGACCGGCTCGCCATCGAGTCCGCGGCGACCGGCGACTGGCACGTGGGGGAGCAGGCCGACCGGCGAACCCTCGCCGCACTCGAACGCGCCGGCTACGACGCGTCGAAGCACCGCGCGCGCCAGTTCGACCCTGGCGACTTCGCCGCGCTCGACCTCGTGGTCGCGTTCGACCGCGGCCAGGCGCGGATCCTGCGCAACTGGGCGCCCTCGACCGTCGAGCAGCAGAACGTGCGCCTGCTCCTCGAATTCGACGTCGAACTCGCCCCGCTGCAGGACGTGCCGGACCCCTACTACTCCGACGCTGCGGCGTTCGACCGAGTTCTTGGGATGATAGAGCAGGCGACCAAGGCGCTCTTCCGCCAACTCGCTCCCGCTCTCAGACAAGGAACACGATGACCACGCTGCCTCCCCAGCCGCTCAGCCCGCTCGACGGACGGTACCGCTCGGCCGTCGGCACCCTCGGCGAGCACCTCTCCGAAGCCGGCCTCAACCGCGCCCGCGTGCACGTCGAGATCGAGTGGCTCATCGCGCAGACCGACCTCGGCTTCTTCGGCACCTCGCCGCTCTCCGACGACCAGAAGGCGTCGCTCCGCCGCGTCGTCACCGACTTCGGCCAGCCCGACATCGACGAGCTCGCCTCGCTCGAGGCGACCACCCGCCACGACGTGAAGGCCGTCGAGTACTACGTGCGCCGCCGTCTCTCCGACCTCGGCCTCGACCACCTCGCCGAGCTCACGCATTTCGCCTGCACGAGCGAAGACATCAACAACCTCTCCTACGCCGTCACCGTTCGCGACGCCGTGCAGCAGGTCTGGCTGCCGAAGTACCGCGCGGTCATCGACGCCATCGCCGACCTCGCCCGCCAGCACCGCGACGACTCGATGCTCTCGCGCACGCACGGTCAGCCGGCGACGCCCACGACCATGGGCAAAGAACTGGCGGTCTTCGCCCACCGCCTCTCCCGCATCGCGACGCAGATCGAGGCGACCGAGTACCTCGGCAAGTTCTCGGGGGCGACGGGCACGTTCTCGGCTCATGTGGTCGCGGCTCCGGATGTCTCATGGCCCGACGTGTCGCGTGAGTTCGTCGAGTCGCTCGGCCTGGCGTGGAACCCGCTCACGACGCAGATCGAGTCGCATGACTGGCAGGCGGAGCTCTACGGCAAGGTCTCGCACGCGAACCGCGTGCTGCACAACCTCGCGACCGACATCTGGACCTACATCTCGCTCGGCATCTTCCGTCAGACCCCCGTCGCCGGCGCGACCGGCTCGTCGACCATGCCGCACAAGGTCAACCCGATCCGCTTCGAGAACGCCGAGGCGAACCTCGAGCTCTCCAGCGCCGTGCTCGACTCGCTCGCCGCGACGCTCGTGACGTCGCGCCTGCAGCGCGACCTCACCGACTCGAGCGCGCAGCGCAACATCGGCGTCGGCTTCGGGCACTCGATGCTCGCGCTCGACAACATCCAGCGCGGCCTCGGCGAGATCGACCTCGACCTCGCAGTGCTCGCGGCCGACCTCGACGGCAACTGGGAGGTGCTCGGCGAGGCGATCCAGACGGTCATCCGCGCCGAGGTCGCCGCCGGCCGTTCGTCGATCGCCGACCCGTACGCGCTGCTCAAGGAGCTGACGCGCGGCAAGCGCGTCGGCGCCGACGAGCTCGCCGAGTTCGTCAACGGCCTCGAGATCGGCGACGCCGCGAAGCAGCGCCTGCTCGCGCTCACCCCGCAGTCCTACACGGGCCTCGCCTCGGAGCTCGTCGACCGCCTCTGAGGCGCGGGCCCTCCCCGACGGTCCGCCCTTCTCGTTCCGGGGGTCACTTTCGGACACGTCCACGCTCGAATCGCCTGCGCGATGTCCGAATGCGACCCCCGGAACGGCGCGCGCGGCGGCGGGTCAGTGGCCCTTCGGAGCCTCAGGCAGGTCGGGGTCCGGTGCGTCGGGCGTCTCGCCGTCGATCGGGCGCTCGGCCGCGGCATCCGCGATGCCAGACGTGCCGGGTGCAGCACCGGATGCGCCCGCCGCGCCGGAAGCACCCGCGGTGCCGTCGAGCTCAGCGGTCTCGGCCGCGTCGGGCTTGAAGGTCATCGCGATGAGCGCGAGCACCATGAGCACGACGATGAACACGCCGCCGGTGCCGATGGCGGCGAGCACGATGTCGCGCGTGGCGACCAGCGCCACGATGCCCACGAAGAGCGCGGCGATCGCGGCGCCGCCGACGTATTCGACCGGGCGCAGCAGTTCTCGGCGGCTCGGCTGGTAGTCGCCGCTCGGCTTGGTCACTGGTGTTGCTCCGATTCTGCCGCCTTGGCCTCAGCCGCCGCAGCCCACTTCGACGAGAACCCGCCGATGACGAGGTACACGCCCAGGATCACGAGGTACGCGCCGATGAACCCGACCGTCGTGACCGCATCCGGCGGCAGCAGCAGGAACACGATCGCGAGGATCGCCGTGAACGCGCCCGCCGCGATCCAGTCGCGCGCGGCCGAGGTGCGACCGCGCCCGCGGAGGCCGGCGTAGAGCTCGACGAAACCGGTGACGGCCGCCCAGACGCTCACGAGGAAGAGGAGGAACGGCAGGCCGCCACCGGGCACGGTCAAGGCGAGCAGGCCGGCCACGACCGTGACGACCGCATTCACCGCGAAGAGCGAGCGGATGCCGCGATCGGTGATGAACCGCAGCGAGAGCGCCCCGACGACCAGGCCGGACACGACCGCCCAGGCGCCGAACGTCAGCAGGCCGAGCGTCGCGGAATGGTCTTGAGAGAACGTGATGACGGCGGCCGGGATGAGTGCGAGGAGTCCGCGCACGATCGGAACGACCCAGTACTGGGGGCGCTCCGGGGCGGAATCGCGGGCGGTGGCCACGGCGACCTCTTTCACGTCGGAGGGGGATACCGATCCATCCTACGCGTCGGCTCGCGCCGATCCTGTGAGCACGCAGGGGCCGGCGACCCTCACAGCGCGCGCAGGATGTCCTCGACCCGGTCCTTCGCGTCGCCGAAGAGCATCTGCGTGTTCTCGCGCGTGAACAGGGGGTTCGCGACCCCGGCGTAGCCGGCCGCCATCGAGCGCTTGAACACGATGACGTTCGACGCCTCCCAGACGCGCAGCACGGGCATGCCGGCGATCGGGCTGCCCGGGTCCTCGGCCGCGGCCGGGTTCACCGTGTCGTTGGCGCCGATCACGAGCACGACCGAGGTGCCGGCGAAGTCCTCGTTGATCTCGTCCATCTCCTCGACGATGTCGTACGGCACCTTCGCCTCGGCGAGCAGCACGTTCATGTGCCCTGGCAGGCGACCGGCGACCGGGTGGATGCCGAAGCGCACGTCGACGCCGCGTTCGCGGAGCTTCGCGCTGAGGTCGGCGACCGGGTGCTGGGCCTGCGCGACGGCCATGCCGTAGCCCGGCGTGATGATCACGCTCGTGGCGTCGCGCAGCAGCGCCGCGGCATCCGTCGCCGTGATCTCGTGGATCTCGCCCTGCTCCTCGGTCGACGAGGCGCTCGGCGCCGCGATGCCGAACCCGCCCGCGATGACCGAGATGAACGACCGGTTCATGGCCTTGCACATGATGTATGAGAGGTACGCACCCGACGAGCCGACGAGCGCGCCGGTCACGATGAGCAGGTCGTTGTTCAGCAGGAAGCCCGCCGCGGCCGCCGCCCAGCCCGAGTAGCTGTTCAGCATCGAGATGACGACGGGCATGTCGCCGCCGCCGATCGACGCGACGAGGTGCCAGCCGAGCGCGAGGGCGAGCGCGGTCACGACCACGAGCAGCCACAGCTCGGGCGTGATGACGTACCAGACGGTCAGCACGACGAACGCGACGAGCGCTCCGAGGTTCAGCACGTTCTTGCCGGGCAGCATGAGCGGCGCCGACTTCATGCGGGCCGAGAGCTTGAGGAACGCGACGATCGAGCCCGTGAAGGTCACGGCGCCGATGAAGACGCCGATGAAGACCTCGGCGTGGTGGATGTCGAGCAGCGCTCCGGTCATGCCGGTCTCCTCGAGCGCACCGTTCCATCCGACGAGCACGGCGGCGAGGCCGACGAAGCTGTGCAGCAGCGCGATGAGCTCGGGCATGCCGGTCATCTCGACGACGCGGGCGCGCCAGAGTCCGATCGCGCCTCCGATGACGACGGATGCCGCGAGCAGGCTGAGTCCGAGCGTCGCCTGCGGCGACCCCCAGGCGTCGGAGACGACGACGCCCATGGTCGCGACGAGGGCGATGGCCATGCCGGCGATGCCGTAGCCGACACCGGCCTTCGCGGTTTCATGACGGCTCAGGCCGGCGAGGCTCAGGATGAACAGCAGCGCGGCGACGATGTAGGCGGCTCCGGCGATCGACGCGGGCGTCAGCAGGGCAGAGGTTTCGGGCACGTTCGGGTCTCCTCGGGTTCAGCGCGTCGCGGTCAGTTGCCGGGCCGGTCGACCGAAGCGGCCGGGCCTGCGGCGGAACCGGCGGCGGCCGGGCCTCGCGAGAACATCGCGAGCATGCGTCGGGTCACGGCGAATCCGCCGAAGATGTTGATGCTGGCCAGCAGCACGGCGACGGCGGCGAGCACCTGCACCACGGGCACGTCGCTCGTGATCTGCAGCATCGCGCCGACGATGATGATGCCCGAGATGGCGTTGGTCACGCTCATGAGCGGCGTGTGCAGCGCATGCGCGACCTTGCCGATCACGTAGAAGCCGACGACGACCGAGAGCACGAGCACCGTGAAGTGCTGGGGCAGCGGCGGCGGCGCCACCGCGTTCACCGCGAAGAGCGCGGCGATGCCCACCGCGATGAGCAACACCTTCTTGACCGGTGTCATCGGTTGCTTCGCCGGCTTCACGGCCGCCGCTGCTGCAGAGGGGGCGGATGCCGCCGGCGCGGCCGAGACCTGCACGGGCGGGGGCGGCCAGGTGACCGCTCCGCCTCTTGCGACGGTCACCGAGCGCTGCACGACGTCGTCGAAGTCGAGCACGAGCTCGCCGTCCTTCGCGGGCGTCAGCAGCTTCAGCAGGTTCACGACGTTCGTGCCGTAGAGCTGCGAGGCCTGCGTCGGCAGGCGCGACGCGAGGTCCGTGTAGCCGAGGATCACGACGCCGTTCGGCGTCACGATGCGCTCGCCCGCGACGGAACCCGCGACGTTGCCGCCCTGGCCGGCCGCCATGTCCACGATGACGCTGCCCGAGCGCATGCTCGCGACATCCGCCGCCGTGATGAGCTTGGGCGCCGGTCGACCGGGGATGAGCGCGGTGGTGATGACGATGTCGACGTCGGCCGCCTGCTCCGAGTAGATCTCGGCGGCGCGCCGGTCGTAGTCTTCGCTCGTGGCCTTGGCGTAGCCGTCGGTCGACTGCATCTGCTCGGCGACCTCGACCTTGAGGTACTCGCCGCCGATGGACTTCACCTGGTCGGCGACCTCGGGCCGCGGGTCGGTCGCGCGCACGATGGCCCCGAGGCTGGATGCCGCCCCGATCGCTGCGAGTCCGGCGACGCCCGCGCCGGCGACGAGCACCTTGGCCGGGGGCACCTTGCCTGCGGCCGTCACCTGGCCGGTGAAGAAGCGGCCGAACTCGTGCGCCGCCTCGACGACCGCGCGATAGCCGGCGATGTTCGCCATCGAGCTCAGCACGTCCATCGACTGCGCGCGCGAGATGCGGGGCACGGCGTCCATCGCGAGCGCCGTCACGCCGCGCTCGGCGAGCGCCTGCAGCAGCTCGGGCTTGAACGCGGGGGCCAGCAGCCCGATGAACGTCGCACCGGGGGCGAACGCCTGGATCTCGGCCTCGGTCGGCGCGTTGACCTTGAGCACGACCTCGCACGCGATCGCCTCGGCGCCGGACTCGATCGACGCCCCGGCCGCGCGGTACGCCTCGTCGGGGAACGACGAGCGCAGCCCGGCCCCGGCCTCGACGACGACCTCGTAGCCGAGCGCGATCAGCTGCTGCACGGTCGCGGGGGTCGCGGCGACCCTGGACTCGGGGGCCTGCTCGGTCACGATCCCGATACGGGACATGCGGTGCTCCTTCACGACGACGCGTCCGCTGGGGCGGCTCTCGGGTTGGACACCGTCGAGCCGCGCGGGGAACGCGCGTCGTGCTGCGACGGTGCTGCTCGCACCACCATAGGGCACGATTTCTTTCTCAGAGCGAAAGTTACGTTTCGGCCTGTGGAAGTCATGATCAATGGCTGTCGGTGCGCGACCCCCTCAGCGTAGGTCGCGCACCCCGCGCAGGGAAGGACTTGCGCCCTCGCCGGCGCGAAGGATCTCTCGTTCTTTCACCGAACGGAACTCTGCGGCCGGCGAGCGGCGGGCTGCATGCGGCGGCCCGCCGACCGCCTGGCATCACTCGATCGCGTCGTCGGTCCGCGCCCGCACCGTCGTGTCGCCGCGCGCGGGGATCAGGCCGAAGTCGGTCAGCAGTTCTCCCATCTGCGTGTTGTCGAGCTTGTCGAGCACGCGACCCTTGACGAAATTCGGTCCGGGGATGTGCACGGCCTCGCCATCGGCCAGGCGATTGGTGGCCTTGAGCAGCCACCGGATGTCGTACGTCGAGTTGAAGACCTCCGGCACTCCGCGCTCGACGCCCAGCAGTTGGTACGCGGCCTCCATGCCCGTGCGCACGGAGTACTCGGTCGTGAAGATCGTGTCGCGCGTCGTCTCGGCGAACTGGCCGAGGAACGCGAAGTTCACGGCGCCCTCCGGCACGACGTGCGGACGATCTCCGGCCCTCCGCGGCATGAAGAACGAGTCGATGTAGGGCATCATGACGGGCACTGCGCTGGCGGCGTTCGCGGCGAGCTCGGGGATGTCGCCCACGGGTACTCCCATGTGGAACAACCACTCCTGCGTGATCTCCTCGCCGGTGCACTCCTGCATCGTCTTCTTCACGTAGTCGCCCGGCACGTCGGAGAACAGCGAGTAGAACCACACCACGATCTCATCGGGCGACTGGTTCTTGAAGTGCGGCTGACGGTTGACGGTCCAGCTGAGCAGCCAACTCGAGTCCTTCGCGGTGACGATGCCCCCCGTGACGACCTTGCCGCTGAACGGGTCGCGCTGCGCGATCTTCTCGATGTAGGCGGGGATGCGCTTGTCGAGCGTCGTGATCGTGGCGGACTCCCACTTGGTCTCGGAGAAGCTCCCGGCGAAGACGTCCGGGTGCCCGAACGCCGCATCCTTCGCGGCGATCCTGCGCCACAGGTCCCATGCGGGTGCGGGCCCCGTGTTGAGCACGGCCGGCGTGTGGTGGTCGCCCTCGTCGGAATTCTCGGTGAGCGAGCCGATCGTGGCGAGCACGAGGTCGTTCTCACCGAGGTCGACGCCGCCTTCGCCGTGCTCGTCGACCCAGTGGATGCGGGTCGCCTGCTTGCGATCGGCCGTGATCTCGAAGTCGATGTCGGTGACCGTGGTCGAGAACCGGAAGGTGACGCCCTGGTCGAGCAGCCACCGGTACATCGGCAGCACGAGCGACTCGTACTGGTTGTACTTGGTGAACTTCAGCGCCGAGAGGTCGGGCAGTCCGCCGATGTGGTGGATGAAGCGGTGCAGGTAGAGCTTCATCTCGAGCGCCGAGTGCCACTCCTCGAACGCGAACATCGTGCGCCAGTACAGCCAGAAGTTGCTCGCGAGGAAGTCTTCTCCGAAGACATCCGTGATGCGCTTGCCCTCCACCTGCTCGCGGGTCGCCATGATGATGTTCACGATGTCCTTCTGCGCCTTGGCGCTCAACGTGAACAACTTGTCGGTGTGGGCGTCCTGCCCCTGCTTCTCGGTGACCCGGCACAGCGAGTAGTTCGGGTCGTCCTTGTTGAGCCAGTAGAACTCGTCGAGCACGCTCGCGCCCTCGATCTCGATCGAGGGGATGGTGCGGAAGAGGTCCCACAGGCATTCCATGTGGTCCTCCATCTCGCGACCACCGCGGATGACGAAGCCTTTCTTCGGCTTCCTGATGCCGTCGAGTGCGCCACCCGGCAGGTGCAGCTCCTCGAGGATCGTGATCTTCTCGCCGGGCAACTGCCCGTCGCGGATCATGAAGACCGCCGACGACATCGACGCGAGCCCCGCCCCGACGAACCAGGCCGACTTCTCGTCGACGCCCTCTGGCTTGCGCGGCCTCGCGAACGCCTCGTAGTTGCCCGTGCTGTAGTACATGCATCTCCCCCCGGATCGTCGCACTGCGACGGCGCGCAGCACCCGACTTCGACGCTAGCGAGCGGATGCCTCGAGCGCACCCCCTCGTCGGTGCACGTCCGTGCGAACTTCCCGTGTTGTTCGCGGACACGGTCGTGTCCGCCGGCGTCCGATGATCGAGCGCGGCGTTCTAGTATCGGACGCATGACGGCGGACACCCCGAGAGCGCAGACCGGCTCGCAGACGCTGAGCCGCGGCATCCGCCTGCTCGAGATCCTCGCGGGCGCCGAGCGCAACCTGACGATCGACGAGCTCGCCGCCGAGCTGGGGGTGCACCGCTCGGTCGCGTACCGCCTGCTGCGCACGCTCGAGGACCACGGGCTCGTCTCGCGCGATTCCGCCGGGCGCGTCACGCTCGGCACGGGGCTCGCGGCGCTCGCGTCGGGCGTCGCCCGCGACCTGCAGCAGGTCGCGCTGCCCGAGCTGACGGATGTCGCGAACGAGCTCGGCATGACCTGCCTGCTCGCCGTGCAGGTCGACGCCGACGAGGCGGCCACGCTCGTGAGCGCGGCGCCCCGGCAGAGCATGGCGGTCGTCTCGTACCGGCCGGGCCATCGGCATCCGCTCACGCGCGGCGGGCCGGGCAAGGCGATCCTGGCGAGCCTGCCCGAAGCTGCGTGGCCGGATGCCGCGACCGACGCCCTGCGCACGGAGATCGCCGTGACCACCCAGCGGGGTTACGCGGTGAGTCATGACGAGGTCGTGCCCTCGCTGCGGTCGGTCGCCGTGCCACTCACGCTGCCGGGCCAGCCGGCCGCGTCGATCGCGGTGATCCACGTGTCGTTCGCGCAGCCCGAGGCCGAGATCGCCGCGCGCCTGACGGCGGCCGCCGCCTCGATCGCACGCGCCTACGGCGCCTGACGCCCGCCGCCCACGGCGCGCACCCATCGAAGTGCCCGGGGCGTGAGCGCGAGCACCTGCGACGAGTGCGCGCGAAAATGCACCGCGCGCTCGTCGCATTCGCTCGCGCTCGACGGCGCCCGCAGCCGCGGCCCGAACGAGGCGGCAGCCGGGTCAGCGCGGCAGCAGCGCGCCCCGGAAGAACTCCGCGAGCTCGGACGTGGCCGACAGCGGCAGCACCTGCGCGACGTAGTGGTCGGGGCGCACGACCACGACGACGCCGTCACGTGAGAGGCCGCGCTCCTCGAAGATGTCGGCTGCCGGGTCGGGCGCGTAGACCTTCTCGTAGTCGGTGAGGCCGAACGGCCCGGTCGCCGGCAGGAACACGCGCGGCACGCGGCCGAGGTCGACCTCGAGATGCGGCTGCTGGTAGACGACCTTGACGTCGAACACGTCGTCGAAACCGGCGCCGGCCGGCACGTGCACGGCGAGGGGCGAGTCGGGCGAGGAGGCGAGCCAGGTCGCCCATGCGGCGAGCGCCGAGCCCGAGGCATCCGTCGTCGCCGTCGCCGAGTCGGCGAACGCGTAGATGCGCCACCGTCCGTCGGCCCGGTGGTGGTGGCCGAGCTGCACGGGGTTGCCGTCGCAGACCCGCTCGACGGGCGCCGACTTGAAGCGCTTGCCGACCGGGAAGCCGCTCGCGAGCGCCTGGTCCTGCTGCGAGCCGATGATCATCGACGGCTCGTACTGCGTCATGAAGCCGGCCGGGAACTCGAAGGTGCGCACGTAGAAGTCCTCGAGTTCCGCGGGGTCGCCGAGGTCTTCGGGCTTCGTCGCCATGAGCCGGGACCACTCGCGGTCGAAGGCGATGAGCTCGGCCGCGACGACATGCCGTTCAGCATGGTAGGTCTCGAGCAGCGCCGCGTCGGCGCGGCCGTCGAGCACATGCCCGAGCTTCCAGCCGATGTTCCAGCCGTCCTGCATCGAGACGTTCATGCCCTGGCCGGCCTTGGCGCTGTGGGTGTGGCAGGCGTCGCCGGTGATGAACACCCGCGGCGTGCGAGTGCCCTGCTCCTCGAGCGGCACGTCGTCGAAGCGGTCGGTGACGCGGTGGCCGACCTCGTACACCGAGTGCCACGGCACGTTGCGCACGTCGAGCGAGTACGGGTGCAGGATGTCGTTCGCCTTCGCGATGACCTGCTCGAGCGTCGTCTTGCGCACGGCCCCGTTGTCGTCGGCGGCGACTTCGCCGAGGTCGACGTACATGCGGAACAGCTGCCCGCCCTCGCGCGGGATGAGCAGGATGTTGCCCGCCTCGGACTGGATCGAGCACTTCGTGCGGATGTCGGGGAAGTCGGTGACGGCGAGCGTGTCCATGACGCCCCAGGCGTGGAAGGACTGCGCGCCGACGTGCTGCGCGCCGATCGACTCGCGCACCTTGCTGCGCGCGCCGTCGGCACCGACCACGTACTTGGCCCGCACCGTGCGGCGCTCGCCCGTGAGCTCTCCATCGAGGGATGCCGCGTGCGAGGCATCCCCCGCGCCGAAACCGACGCCGACGGCCCGTTCGAGCGTGACGGTGACGGGGTACTCGGGCAGCTCCCCGTCGGGGCCCGGCTGCGCGACCTCGAGGCCGACGAACTCCCACCCGTAGTCGGGCGCGAGGCGGCCGGGGGAGTTGCGGGCGTACTCCGCGAAGTAGTCGAGCACGCGGGCCTGGTTCACGATGAGGTGCGGGAACTCGCTGATGCCGCTCGGATCGTCGGGGGTGACGGCCGCGCGGTGGATGTTCGCGTGGTTCTCGGGGTCGGGCTTCCAGAAGGCCATCTCGGTGATGCGGTACGCCTCGGCGATGATGCGCTCGGCGAATCCGAACGCCTGGAACGTCTCGACGCTGCGCGCCTGGATGCCGTCGGCCTGGCCGATCTCGAGCCGGCCTCCGCGTCGCTCGACCAGCCGCGTCGTGACCGTCGGGAACTGCGCGAGCTGCGCCGCGGCGACCATGCCGGCCGGGCCCGATCCGACGATGAGCACGTCGACCTCGTCGGGCAGCTCGTCGGGGCGGTCGATGCCGACTCCGGCCGCGGGCTCGATGCGCGGGTCTCCGGAGACGTACCCGTAATGGTGGAACTGCACGGTCTTCCTCACTTCGTCGTGGGTCGCTCTGCGGCGTCGGTCGTTCTGCAGCGCGTGAACGCCTGGTCTCGGCATCCGCTCGTTCTATAAACGAACGACACGTTCTTATATCGCTCAGCCAGTGTATGTCGCTCGTGAGGGTGCGACAAGCACCGGGCCAGGCGGCGGGCGTCAGTGTGCGGAATGCCCGAGGTGACCGTGCTCGCCGTGCTCGTGCTCGTGCTCGCCGTGCAGGTCGTCGTGCTCGTGCTCGTCGTCGCCTTCGAGCAGCATGCCGACGGAGGTCGCGCAGGCGTCGCCGCGCCAGGCGTCGATGCCCTCGCGCACGGCGAAGACGACGATCGCGAGCCCGGCGACGGAGTCGGCCCACCACCAGCCGAGCAGGCTGTTGGCGACCAGGCCGACGAGCACGGCAGCAGACAGGTAGGTGCAGATGAGGGTCTGCTTCGAGTCCGCGACGGCGGTGGCCGACCCGAGCTCGCGGCCCGTGCGGCGCTCGAGGAGCGACAGGAACGGCATGATCACGACGCTGAGCGCGGTGATCACGATGCCGAGCGTCGAGTGCTCGACCTCGACCCTCGTGAGCAGGGCGAGCAGCGACGTCGCCGTGACGTAGGCGGCGAGCGCGAAGAACGCGACCGCGATCACGCGCAGCGTGCCCCGCTCCCATCGCTCGGGCTGCCGACGCGTGAACTGCCAGGCCACCGCAGCGGCCGAGAGCACCTCGATCGTGGAGTCGAGGCCGAAGCCGATGAGGGCCGCGGAGGATGCCGCGGCGCCGGCCGAGATGGCCACGATCGCCTCGACGAGGTTGTAGGCGATGGTCGCCCCGACGATCCAGCGGATGCGTCGGTGCAGCGTCGCTCGTCGCCCGTCGGAGATCGACGCGGTGTCGGCGGTCATGCACAGGTGCAGCCGTCGCCGGCGCAGCAGTCGGGCTCGACGACGAGCGTCACGCGGAGCAGTTCGTCGAGCGCGGGGGCGAGGTGCGCGTCGGCGAGGCGGTACCAGGATCGGCGCCCGTCGGGCATCGCCTCGACGAGTCCGCACCCGCGCAGGCAGGCGAGCTGGTTCGACATCACCTGCCGCGAGACCCCGAGCGCCTCGGCGAGGTCGGAGGGATACGCCGGCGCCTCGCGCAGCGCCAGCAGCACGCCGACGCGCGTCGGGTCGGAGAGGGCGTGCCCGAAGCGGGCCAGCGCGGCCGTGTGCGTGACGGAGGCGGTCGAGTTTCGCATGTGAAAACAGTACATGGTTTGCTGAATTCACGGAACTCTGTCATGCCTCGAACACTAGCCTCGACATGTCGGAGCGGAAAGGCCGGCCCGACGCCGTCGAGAGGACCGACATGCCCGCTGCGCTCATCGAGGTGCGCCGACCGTATTCGGAGGCCCAAGAGGTCGCCATCATCGATGCGGTGCACGCCGCCCTGGTCGCGGCGTTCCGCATCCCGCCTGACGACAAGGACGTGCGACTCATCGCGCACGCACCCCATCGATTCGCCTGCTCGCCCGACACACCGCAGCCCGAGTACCGCACCATCGTGACGATCGACTGCTTCGCGGGCCGGTCGGCCGCGGCCAAGCGCGCGCTCTACGCCGAGATCGCCGACCGCCTCGAGGCCGTCGGCATTCCGCGCGGACACGTCACGACGATCGTCCACGACATCCCGACCGAGAGCTGGGGGCTCTCCAGCGGGGTCGCGGCGGCGGACGCAGACCTCGGGTTCGACGTGAACGTCTGATCCGGCAGGGCGCCGACCACGACGAAGCCGCCCGCCTCCCGAGAGGGAAGCGGGCGGCATCCGCGTTGCTCCAACGGTTGCTCCGGCGGTCGGGTCGACCGACACGAGCAGTACCTCAGCGGAACTTGCGGCGGTAGATCGAGACCGCCCAGACGTACGCGACGAGCAGGATGCCCACGAGCCACGCGAGCGCGACCCAGATGTCGCCGCCCACCGGCTGGCCGGCGAAGAGCGCCCGCAGCGTGTCGACGATCGAGGTCACCGGCTGGTTCTCGGCGAACCAGGCGACCGGGGCCGGCATCGAGTCGGTGGGCACGAACGCCGAGCTGATGAACGGCAGGAAGATCAGCGGGTAGCTGAACGCGCTCGCCCCGTCGACGGTCTTCGCCGACAGCCCGGCGACCACGGCGAGCCAGGTCAGCGCGAGGGTGAACAGTGCGAGGATCCCGGCCGCGGCGAGCCATCCGCCGACGGATGCACCGGTGCGGAAGCCCATGATCAGCGCGACGCCGACCACGATCGCGACCGACACCAGGTTCGCCACGAGCGAGGTGAGCACATGCGCCCAGAGCACGCTCGACCTCGCGATCGGCATGGACTGGAAGCGTTCGAAGATGCCGCCCTGCAGGTCGAGGAACAGGCGGTACGAGGTGTACGCGACGCCCGACGCGATCGTGATGAGCAGGATGCCCGGGAGCATGTAGTCGATGTACGACGCGTTCGACCCCGTGCTGATCGCCCCGCCGAGAACGTAGACGAACAGCAGCATCAGGGCGATCGGCGTGACCGCCGTGGTGATGATCGTGTCGGGGCTGCGCAGGATGTGGGTCAGCGAGCGGCCGGTCAGGGCGCGCGTGTCGCTGAGGACGTGGGTGGTCATCGTGCACTCCTCTCATGCGAAGCGGATGCTCCGGAGCCGGCCCCGCTCGCGACGTCGGCCGTGCCCGCGGCATCCATCTCGCCGGTCGCGCCGCTCGCGACGTCGGCCGGGTCCGCCCCGCCCGTCTCGCCGACGAGCGCGAGGAAGACCTCCTCGAGCGAGGGCTGCTTCTCGACGTACTCGACCTTCGCGACCGGCAGGAGCCGCTTGAGCTCGGCGAGGGTGCCGTTCTGGATGATCGTGCCGCGATGCAGGATCGCGATGCGGTCGGCGAGCTGCTCCGCCTCGTCGAGGTACTGGGTGGTCAGCAGCACGGTCGTGCCGCCGTCGGCGAGCTGCTTCACCGTCTGCCACACCTCGATGCGCGCCTGCGGGTCGAGTCCGGTCGTCGGCTCGTCGAGGAAGACGACCGGCGGGTCGCCGATCAGGCTCATCGCGATGTCGAGCCGGCGGCGCATGCCGCCCGAGTACGTGCCGGCCCTGCGGCCGCCCGCCTCGGTGAGCGAGAACCGCGCGAGCAGGTCGTCGGCGATGCCGCCGGGGTTCTTCAGGTGCCGCAGCCTCGCGACCAGCACGAGGTTCTCGCGCCCGGTGAGCACCTCGTCGACGGCGGCGAACTGGCCGGTGAGGCTGATCGACTCGCGCACCTCGTCCGGCTGGGCGACGACATCGAATCCGTGCACCGTCGCCGCACCGGCATCCGCCTTCATCAGGGTGGAGAGGATGCGCACCAGCGTGGTCTTGCCGGCGCCGTTCGAGCCGAGCAGCGCGAAGATGCCACCCCGCTCGACCTCGAAGTCGACGCCTCGGAGCACCTGCAGATCGTTGAACGACTTCTCGATTCCGCGGACGCGGATGGCGGGTTCGGCCACCCCTACGGCGGGTTCGGTGGTCATCGCGGCTCACCCCTCTCGGCATCGTCGACCGCCTTCGTCAGGCGGGCGCGCTCCTTGTCGATCCACTGCTTGCCGGTGTACGCCGCGGCGAACGCCTCGGCGAACTCGACCGGATCCTGGCCGACGATGTCGCGCACCGGCGTGCCGTCGACGGCCGCGCGCTCCCAGAGGTCGGCCGCGTCGCCGAGCATCGCGACGAGCGTGTCGCCGTCGGTGATGCCGCTCGCATACATGAGGTACCGGTCGACCGCCTTGGCGACGGTGAGGTACGGCTCGGGCAGGGCGTCGATGCGGGCCCGGTACTGCTTGTACTGCTTCTTCTGCTCGAGCGATCCGGTGAGGGTCTCGATCCACTTGGCGGCCATGTCAGGCTCCTTCGTTCTGGTTCTCGGTGTCATTGGTGTCATCGGTGTCGGTGCCGTCGATCTGCTGACGCAGGTGCTCGATGCGCTCGGCGAGGAAGCTCCACGTGCCCCAGAACTCGTCGAGCACCTCGGCGCCCTGCGCGTTGAGCGAGTACACCTTGCGCGGCGGACCCTTCTCGGACGGAACCTTCTCGACGTCGACGAGGCCGCGCTGCTCGATGCGCACGAGCAGGGCGTAGACGGTGCCCTCGGCGATGTCGGTGAAGCCCTGGTCGCGCAGCCGGGCCGTGATGTCGTATCCGTATGCCGGCTGCACGGCCAGGATCGCGAGCACGATGCCCTCGAGCGTGCCCTTCAGCATCTCGGTGCTCTGCTTGCCCATGGACCCCTCCTTTACTACTCGGTATCGCTGACTACTGGTACATAGTAAGCACGAGTACCGGTAGATAGCAACACTGAATAGTGAATCGGATGTCGCGGCGCGACGCGGGGCGAGCGGATGCCCCGTGGCGGGCACGCTGCCGAGCGGATGCCTCGTGCGCGGTGCAGTGGCGACCGTGTCGGCGCACAGCGCTAACGTCGCCCCATGCGAAACCTCACGGTCTGCAACTTCGTCACGGTCGACGGACGGTACGAAGACGACGAACACGACATCGTCTCGTTCTTCGAGCACCAGCATCCCGACTACCACCTGGCCGATTCGTTCGACCACTACACGACGAGCCTGCTCGCCGAGGCCGGCACCGTGCTGCTCTCGGGTCGCCGGTCTTCGCTGGGCCAGCTCTCCTACTGGGCGGGCGTCCGCGGCGACCCTGCCGCGACCGAGATCAGGCGCCGGTTCGCCGAGCTCTTCGAGCGGGTCGAGAAGGTCGTCGTCTCCGACACCATCACCGCCGAAGACCTCGCGCCCTACCCGAACACGCGCATCGTCGCCGTCGCCGATGCGCGCGCCGAGGTCGCCGCGCTCAAGCAGGGCGAGGGCCGCGACATCCTGATCCTGCTCGGCCGAATCCTCTGGAACGACCTGATGCAGGCCGGGCTCGTCGACGAACTGCATCTCGTCACGTTCCCGCTGATCGGCGGCGGGGGAGTGCCGCTGTTCGACGCGCGGCCGCCCGTGGCGCTGAAGCTCCTCGACACCCGCGCCTGGCCCGAGTCGGGCAACGTGCTCATGCGCTGGCGCGTCGATCGCGCGTAGGCCGCGCCGCCCGCCACCGCCGCTCGGTCATCTGCACCTGAACATCGGGTCCGAGGCATCCGCTCGGCCGCCTCGATCTCGGCCGATGTCGAGGTGTTCGCGCTGCGAGCTCAGCGCCCGCTCATGAAGCGCCTCGCCGCGATGATCGCGGCCAATCCTGCGCCGAGCGCGGACACCAGGGGCACGGCCGCGACGATCAGGGCGATGGTGTTGGGCCTGAACTTCAGGCCATCGGGGCCGCCGATGTACGCGCCGATCGGCACCGAGTAGCCACCGCCGCCACCGCCGCTTCCGTCGCCCTTGCCTGCCGGGGTCTTCTCGGTCGCCGCCATGTCGCCCGAACCCTCACCCCCGCCGAAGCCGAATGCCACGAGCGCGACGGGCACGAGTTCCCGCCCGTCGACCGTGGTCTTCTCGCCGTATGCCACCTTCGCGCCCCACGCGGGCACCGATTCCGCCAGGTTCTCGATGAGCTTCGCCATGGCTCGACGCTACGCGCGATCGTCACGCGCGGCTAGACCTGAAGGTCGCTCATCTCGGCGACCACGAGGCATCCGCGGGCCGTTCAGTCCCGCTTCGCGTAGCGCCGCGATGCCAGGGGCGCGAAGACCGCGATCAGCGCGATCGACCACACGACCGTGGTGAGCACCGGATGCGCGAGCGGCAGCGGCCCATCGGGAACGGTTCCGTTGCCGAAGAGGTCTCGCACCGCGGTGATCGCCGCGCTGAACGGACTCCACTCGGCGACCTCGCGAATGACGGGGGGCATCGTCTCGGTGGGCACGAATGCATTGGAGAGCATCACGAGCCCGAAGATCGGTGCGGAGAGCTGCTGGACGATCTCCACGTTCCGGATCACGAGCCCCAGGAAGATCCCGACCCAGCTCAGCGCGTATCCGAAGAACAGCAGCAGCACGAACGCGGCGGCGGCCGACACGACATCGGAGTGGATGCGCCAACCGACGATGACGCCGAGGCCGGCCATGACGGCGAGCGAGAGGAGGGAGAGGATCGACTGACTCCCGGCCTGGCCGAACGGCACGGCGATGCGCTGCATGGGAAGCGACCGGAAGCGTTCGGTGACGCCGTTCTGCACGTCGAGGGCTGCGGAGCCCGCGGCCATGATGAGTCCGGTTCCCGCGATGAGCACGAATGCCGCGGGCACGAGTGCCTCCCGATAGGCGGCCGCATCGCCACCGCCGGCCAAGGCTCCGCCGAAGACGTAGCCGAAGAGCAGCACCATGCTGATCGGACCCACCAGATTGGCCGCGACGAGCGCCGGATTGCGTCGGAGCGCGAGCAGGTTCCGGTAGACGATGGTCGTGCCGTCGGCGAAGGGGGTTCGCCTTCGCGGCACGATCGACGAGGTCCTCGGCGTGCTCGCGGCTTCGGTCGCCGGGTCGGTCGCCGCAGGGGTCTGGCGGGTCATCCGCGGGCTCCTTCTTCTGTGAGGGCGAGGTATGCCTGGTCCAAGGTGGGTTCGTGCAGGCCGATGTCGGCGACGCGGACCCCGGCGCTGACCAGGCCGTCGAGGAGCGCGGGCAGCGTCAGTGATCCCGCCTGGACCAGGCCGGAGATCGTAGGCGCCTCGAGCGTGGAGTCGACGGTGACGTCTCGCACGCCGATCTGCTCGAGCAGGGCGGATGCCACTTCGGCCGGCGCCTCCTCTTCGAGGACCACCGTGAGCCGCACCCCGATGCGCTCCTTGAGTGATCGGGGCGTGCCGTCGGCGACGACCCGGCCCGCGTCGAGCAGGACCACGCGCTGCGCGAGCTGGTCGGCCTCGTCGAGGTACTGGGTCGTGAGGAAGACGGTGGTCCCGCGTCCGGCGAGTTCCCTCACCGTGGCCCAGATAACGTTGCGGCTCCGCGGATCGAGACCCGTCGTGGGCTCGTCGAGGAACAGCACGGACGGTCGCAGGATGAGGCTGGCGAGGATGTCGAGGCGCCGCCGCATGCCACCGGAGTAGGTGCTGACCGGGCGGGCGGATGCCTCGGCGAGCGCGTACCTCTCGAGGAGTTCGTCTGCGCGAACCCGGGCGGCAGCTCCGGAGAGCCCGCAGAGCCTGCCGAAGACGATGAGGTTCTCCCGCCCGCTGAGCCGCTGATCGAGCGTGGTCTGCTGCGCCGTGACGCCGATCGCGGCACGCGCCCGTTTCGGGTCCGCGACGACGTCGATGCCGCCGAGGAAGACCCGCCCGGTCGTGGGCGCGGCCAACGTCGAGAGCACGCGGACGAGCGTCGACTTGCCCGACCCGTTGGCTCCGAGCAGGCCGAACACGGAGCCCTGCTCGACTTCGAGGTCGATTCCCCGCAGGGCCATGACCGCCTGGGGGCCTCTGCCGTAGGTCTTCGTCAGGCCCTCCACGGCGATGACCGGCGGTGACGTCGGGTACATGCGACTCCTTCAGCGATCAGTGTTCGCGGTACCTGCACCATATACTGGGAACACTGATCGCAGCAAATTGATCCGACATGCAGAGTGAGCGTGATGCGAATGACGCACGAGGTCATCTGGAGCCGAGACCGGCAGGCGCGCAAGGGCCCGCGCCCCGCGCACACCCTCGACGACATCGCGCGCGCCGCCATCGCGCTCGGCGACGCGAACGGCATCGAGGCCGTCTCGATCCGCTCGGTGGCCACCGAGCTCGGCGCCGGCGCCGCCTCCCTCTACCGGTACATCGAACGCAAAGACGACCTCTACGACCTCATGGTCGATGCCGTCGCCGCCGAGTACGCGCTGCCGAGCGCACCGTCGGGCGATTGGCGCGCGGACCTCGCCCTCATCGCCGGTCGCGTCCGTGGCGTCTACGGCCGGCATCGCTGGTGCGCGGAACTCGCGCCCCACGCATCATGGGGACCGAACACGCTGGACTACATGGAGTTCTTCCTCGCCGCGCTCGAGCCGACCGGGCTCGAGGCGCAGGAGAAGATCGAGTTCATCGGTCTCATGAACGCCTGGCTCGCCACCTTCGCCCGACTCGAGCAGCAGCCCGCAGACGCCGACGCCGCAGCTCGACTCCGGCATTTCGCCTCGATCGCCGCCGACCAGCATCGACCTCACCTCGCCCACGCGATCACGGCGCTCATGCAGTCGGACCCCACCGAGTCGAGTCCTGATCGGCTCTTCGAGCGGGGCCTCGACCGGCTCATCCGCGGTATTCGCCGTTGATGGGCGGCGCTGCCCGGGGCCGATTACAGGTCGACTGACGAACAGTCGGCCTGGCGGGCCGCCCTCCAGGGCGGAGACCTGATCTTCCGACAACTATCCGAGACCCCGGCCCGGGCGTCCGCCGGTGGTCGGGAGTGCCGCATCCACACGCCGTCCACAAGGTGTCAACTGCGCGCGCGTAGGTTCGCGCATACGCGACGAGGGTGTTCCCGAGCATCCGGGCGGCGCGTTTCATCATCGAGGCGCTCGAATCGCTCACCTGACGAACCCTGAAAGCGGGCCGACGACGTCCGGGATCCCGCGCATCCACCGGTCGGTGGATGCGCGCATCGGTCGGCTGGGGGCTGCGCGAATCGGCCGGCCGGGGGCTGCCGGCGAGCGCGCGGAGACGGCAGGCTCGGAGCATGGACATGAGAGCGCCCGCAACGGGCAGAACGAGCGGCGTGAGCACGGATGCCGCGGTCCAGGCATCGCACAGACTGCTCACGGGTCATGAGCACGGGTGGATCGTGGAGTCGGCGCACTCCACATCAGAGGGTCGTGTTCTCTACGTGCGATGCGCCGAGTGCGGAGTCAGACGGATCGACGTGCAGCAGTATCCGGACGCTCCGCCCACGGTGCTCAGCGTCGAGTTGCGCCGGCCTCCCGGCGGCGCCACGCCATGAGCCCGGTGGGCCGTGACACCTGCCCGCGAGCTACCCCTGCACCATGTCCGCGAAGCGGGAGAAGTGCCCGTGGAACGCGACGGTGATGGTGCGCGTGGGGCCGTTCCGGTGCTTGGCCACGATCAGGTCGGCCTCGCCCGCGCGCGGGCTGTCGCGCTCGTAGGCGGCCTCGCGGTGGAGCAGGATCACCATGTCGGCGTCCTGCTCGATCGAGCCCGACTCTCGCAGGTCGCTGAGGGCCGGCATCTTGTCGGCGCGCTGCTCGGGGCCACGGTTCAGCTGTGAAAGCGCGATGACCGGCACCTGCAGCTCTTTCGCGAGGAGCTTCAGCGCACGCGAGAACTCCGAGACCTCTTGCTGGCGGCTCTCGACGCGCTTGCCGCTCGTCATGAGCTGCAGGTAGTCGATGACCACCATCTTGAGGCCCACGCGCTGCTTGAGACGACGGCACTTGGCGCGGATCTCGACGAGCGTCATGTTGGGGGAGTCGTCGATGTAGAGCGGCGCGTCGTTGATGCGGCCGCGCGTCGAGGCGATGGTCGTCCAGTCGCGCGAGTCGACGGTGCCCTTGCGCATGTTCTGCAGGGGCACGGATGCCTCGGCCGAGAGCAGGCGCATCGCGATCTCGCTCTTGCCCATCTCGAGGCTGAAGAACACGGCCGGGAGGTCGTTGGTGATCGCGGCGGCTCGCGCGAAGTCGAGGGCGAGTGTGGACTTTCCCATGGCGGGTCGTGCGGCGACGATGATCATCTGGCCGGGGTGGAACCCGTTGGTCAGGTCGTCGAGGTCGGCGAATCCGGTGGGAACACCGGTGAACTTGCCGTCGGTGTGCTTGGCGGCCTCGATCTCGTCGATGGCGACCGCGACCGCGTCGGAGAGCGGCACGTAGTCTTCGGTCTCGACCGAGCCGGTGACCGAGTAGATCTCGGCCTGGGCGTTGTTGACGAGGTCGACGACCTCGCCCTCGCCCGCGTAGCCCATCTGCACGATGCGCGTGCCGGCCTCGACGAGGCGACGCAGCAGCGCCCGCTCGGCGACGATCGAGGCGTAGAAGCCGGCGTTGGCGGCGGTGGGCACGATGCTCGTGAGCGTGTGCAGGTACTCGATGCCGCCGGCGCGCTGCAGTTCGCCGGTCTTGGTGAGTTCGTCGGTGACGGCGATGACGTCGGTCGGCTCGCCGTGCGAGTACAGGGTGAGGATCGCGTTGAACACGACCTCGTGCTTCGGCACGTAGAAGTCGACACCGCGGATGGTTTCGATGACATCGGCGACGGCGTCTTTCGAGAGCATCATGCCGCCGAGGGCGCTCTGCTCTGCGAGGAGGTCATGCGGAGGCACTCGTTCGCCGCGGCGGGCGTCACCGTCGTCGGTCGGTTCGGCGAGCCCGATGTGCGCGATCGACAACTCAATGACCTCCGGTTCCAGCCGCCCGGGCTGCGTGATGTGCGCCCACGACCGAGTCTGCGGGGAACCACTGACATGGGGTTTCCCGTCGTGGAGAACCGGGGGAATCGAGGGACGCTGCTTCACGATATGGAAGCGATCTCCACAGCACAACCCAGCCTGTGGATAACTCTGGGGACAATCTGGGCGAAACGCCGTGGAACATGTGCAATCAGCCTGTGGATATCTGTGGAAATAGTGAGAATTACATGGGTTGAATTTCAGAATGATCAGGCATTTCGAGTTTCCACACCTGTGTGGAAAAACTTCTTGAGAACTCCACGGTGTGCGATACCCCGCCTGTGTACAACGATCACAGGAAACGCTGAAGAATCCTTGCGTTCAAGGGTGTTGAAACGCGCGGAACCAGGGTCTCGGAGACGCGAAACGGCGGCCCGGGCCGAAGCCCGAACCGCCGCTCGTCGTGCGTGCGCGAATTACTTCGCGGCGACCACCTGGAGGGTGATCGTGGCCGAGAGCTCGTCGTGCAGACGCACGATGGCCTCGTGGTCGCCGGTCGACTTGATCGGCGTGGGGATGGTGACCTTGCGCTTGTCGACCGAGCCGAGGCCGGCGGCCTCGACCGCAGCCGCGACATCCGCGGTCTTGACGGAGCCGAAGAGGCGTCCGCCGACGCCCGCCTTGACGGCGAGCTTGACCTTGGTGGACTCGAGCGCGGCCTTGAGGGCCTGCGCGTCTTCGAGCGAGTGCAGGGCGCGAGCCGCGCGAGCGGCCTTGATCTGCTCGACCTGCTTCTCGCCACCGCGGGTCCACGGCGTCGCGAAGCCCTGGGGAACCAGGTAGTTGCGCGCGTAGCCGTTCTTGACCTCGACGACGTCGCCGGCCGTGCCGAGGCCGGTGACCTCGTGCGTGAGAATAACCTTTGCCATTGTCGTGCTCCTTAGCGGCCGGAGCCCGAGTAGGGCAGGAGAGCCATCTCGCGTGCGTTCTTCACGGCACGGGCGATGAGGCGCTGCTCCTGCACGGAGACACCGGTGATGCGGCGGGCGCGGATCTTTCCACGCTCGGAGATGAACTTGCGAAGGGTCGCAACGTCCTTGTAGTCGATGATGCCGACCTTGATCGACTTCGCCGGGGCGGCGTTCTTCGCGCCCTTCCCGCGGCTCGGCTTGCGGCGGTCGCCGCTGCTCTTTCCAGCCATTGGATTTCCTGTCTGTCTGTAGAAAACGATGTGCGAGCGGATGCCCCGGCTGGCGGCATCCGTTCACCGGCCCTTGGGCCTAGAAGGGCGTCTCGTCGCCGTAGTTCGTTCCGGGCGTGTTCCAGACGTCGCCGCCGCCCGACTGGGGCGCTGCGGGAGCACTGGGAGCCCATGCGTCGCCGCCGGACTGCTGGCCGCCGCCCCCGAAGGAGTTGCCGCCGCCGCCGACCGCGCCGCGGTTGGACTGTGCACGCGTGATGGAAGCCGTGGCGTACCGGAGCGAGGGACCGATCTCGTCGATCTCCAACTCCATGCTGGTGCGCTTCTCGCCTTCCTTCGTCTCGTAGGAACGCTGCTTGAGACGTCCGGTAGCGATGACCCGGGAACCCTTGGTGAGTGAACCGGCCACGTGCTCGGCGAATTCACGCCAGCAGCTCGCGCGCAGGAACAGCGCTTCGCCGTCCTTCCACTCGTTCGCCTGACGATCGAACGTCCGGGGAGTGGAAGCGATGGTGAAGTTGGCAACCGCCAGTCCGCCCTGCGTGTAGCGCAGCTCGGGATCTGCCGTGAGGTTGCCCACCACAGTGATGATGGTCTCGCCTGCCATGGGGACTAGGCGTCCTTCTTGGCCGAAGCGGCAGCCTTCTTGGCGGCCTTCTCTTCCTGAGCCTTCGCGTGAGCGGCGACCTGTGCGATCGCCTCTTCTGCGCGGAGCACCTTCGTGCGCATGACTGCCTCGCTGAGGTTCAGCTGGCGGTCGAGCTCGTCGGTGGTCTTGGACTCGGCGGTGAAGTCGACGACGGCGTAGATGCCCTCGTTCTTCTTGTTGATCTCGTAGGCCAGACGACGACGTCCCCAGATGTCGACCTTGTCGACACTGCCGCCATCGTTTCGGATGACGTTGAGGAACTTGTCAAGGCTGGGAGCAACGGTGCGCTCATCGATCTCTGGATCGAGGATAACCATCAGCTCGTACTGGTGCATGACTAACCCACCTCCTTCGGACTCAAACGGCTACAGGATCTCTGCAGCAGGAGGGTTGTGCATACGCCACCCGAGGAGGCCTCACATTCGAGGCGCACGGGCAACCTTGACAGTCTAGCGGATGCCGCGTGCCGGCGCCATTCGCGCCCGCGGCCTCCGCCCGCCCCGCGGGCGTTCCCCCGTCGAACGCGAGTACATGCGACGAGTGCGCGCTCTCCGGATGCGCTGTCTCGTCGCATGTACTCGCGTTCACGCCCTCGCGCGGCGCCGGCGGTCAGCGACACACGCGGTAGACGCCCGCCGCCAGGAGTTCCTCGCGCAGGCCGTCCGCCGCTCCCATCGTGTCGCTCCAGATCCATCGGGCCGTCTCTCGGTCGTGCCCCCGCTTGAGCCTCCGTTCCCGCTGACGCTCGTTCCACACGACCTCGTTCGGCGTGAGGTCACCGAGCATCTCTTCACGGAAGTACTTGACCTTCCCGTCGAACTCTCCGCAGATCCGGTATTCCGGCCAATCGAAGTCCACCCGGTCGACACCGCCGTCGTCACGAGCGAACTCCACCTGAAGTTCGGGCGGCGGAAACCCGAGCACGTGGATCTGGGCCCGGCTCAAGGATTCGCCCGGGGACTCCGACCTTTCGTCGGCGAACTCGATCGATCTCCGTGCGAGCGCGACACCTCGTTGACCGCGCATCCGATCGATCGCTTCGCTGAGCCGCTCCGGTCGCACGCCGTCGAGCGAGCGACGATCGACTGAGACGAGGCCCCCGTCGTCGTAGCCGATGCCTGGCAGGCTCAATTCCTGCCGGATCCCACGATCGAGGGCGGGCACCACGTTGAGAAACGGCACCCGACGTGCGAGGTCGAGAACCGTGCGCGCCACGTCCGTGACGAGGAATCCGTCGACCTCGATGATCGATTCGCTCGGGACCGTGTCGCGGTGCCAGACGATGTCGCGTCCGTTCGGCGGTGCCGCATGGGTACCCGAGAGCAGATGCACCCGGCCGCCGCCTCGACCGACGAGCGGAAGCCCGAGCACCAGCGCCGCGGATTCGCCGAACAGGATGCCGCCGGTCCGCCTGGCACCCAGAACAGCTGCGATCCGGAGCAACTCCTTACGCTCGAACGACTGCGCGTGCCACGCGGATGCTTCGACGTAGGCGCCCGTGCGGACACGGACGAGCTCTCCGGCATCCGCTCTGCGCTGAAGCGCGCGCGGACCGCGGGCGATGCGGTCCTCCTCCGCGACCCGGAGGATCTCGGGGAATTCGTTCGTCGTCACTCCGCGATGCTCGCGCCGCAACGCATCGGAGTGCCGGTCTTTTCACGACCGCGGCACAACCAACTCCCGTTCTCGCCTGTGGAGGACGTCTCCGTCCGCGCAGCCCGTCATCGAACGCGAGTACATACGACGAGTGCGCGCCTGAATCACCCGCGCTCTCGTCGTATGTACTCGCGTTCACGGAAATGCAGGTCTGGACGGGCGCGGGCGCGGGCGAGGGCTCAGCGTCAGGCGCCGCGGGCGGCCCACCAGGCGCGCAGGCGCTGCTCCGCGGCATCCGGCCCGATGGGTCCCTCGTCGAGCCGCACCTCGAGCAGGTAGCGGTAGGCCTCGCCCACGAGCGGCCCCGGCTTGATGTCGAGCAGGCGCATGATGTCGGCGCCGTCGAGCTCGGGGCGCACGGCCGCGAGCTCCTCCTCTTCGGCGAGCACGGCGATGCGCTCCTCGAGGTCGTCGTAGGCGAATCCGAGCCGGTCGGCCTTGCGGCGGTTGCGCGTCGTGACGTCGGCGCGCGTCAGGATGTGCAGCCGCTCGAGCTGGTCTCCCGCGTCGCGGACGTAGCGGCGTACGGCCGAGTCCGTCCACGCGGCATCCGCGTAGCCGAAGAACCGCAGGTGCAGCTCGATGAGGCGCGAGACGGCCGCGATCGTGTCGTTGTCGAACCGCAGCGCGCGCAGCCGCTTGCGCGCGAGCTTGGCGCCGACCACGTCGTGGTGGTGGAACGAGACGACCCCGCCCGACTCGAGGCGCCGGGTGCCCGGCTTGCCGATGTCGTGCAGCAGCGCAGCGAGGCGCACGACGAGGTCGGGGGAGTCGAGCACGCCCCGCGAGACCTCGTAGTCGATGGCCTGGTCGAGCACGGTCAGCGAGTGCTCGTAGACGTCTTTGTGGTGGTGGTGCTCGTCGACCTCGAGGCGCAGCGCCGGGATCTCGGGCAGCACGCGTTCGGCGAGCCCGGACTCCACGAGCAGACGGATGCCGCCGCGAGGCGCCGCGGTCAGCAGGAGCTTGCTCAGCTCGTCGCGCACGCGCTCGGCCGAGATGCGGTCGATCTCGGGGGCGAGGGCCGCCATGGCCGCGCGCGTTCCTGCCTCGACCTCGAAGCCGAGCTGCGCCGAGAACCGCGCGGCGCGGAGCATGCGCAGCGGGTCGTCGCCGAAGGAGCGCTCGGGCGGCGCGGGCGTGCGGAGCGTCTTCGCGAGCAGGTCTTCGACGCCCCCCGACGGGTCGACGAGCTCGAGCTTCGGCAGGCGCAGGGCGAGCGAGTTGACGGTGAAGTCGCGCCGGCCGAGATCGTCTTCGAGGCTCGAGCCGAACACGACCTCAGGCTTGCGCGAGTCGCCGTCGTAGGCGTCGGCACGGTAGGTGGTGATCTCGACCGTCTCGCCGGCGACCTTGGCGCCGATCGTGCCGAACGCCCGGCCGATGTCCCAGTGGGCCTCGGCGATGGGCTTGACGACGGCGAGGATCTCGTCGGGCGTGGCGTCCGTCGTGAAGTCGAGGTCGTTGACCGCGCGGCCGAGGAACGCGTCGCGCACGGGGCCGCCGACGAGGGCGAGCTCGTATCCGGCGTGCTCGAACGCCGCCGCGAGCTTCGACACGGTCGGCGAAGCGGCGAGTTCGCCCAGGCGGGCGAGGGCCTGCGCGACACTCTGCATGCCGTCAATGCTATTCGGGTGCGACGCGGGGCCACGCGACGGTGCACGCGGTGCGCGTGGCCGCACCGAACCCCGCGAGTCCGAACCTGTGCATGGCCGCACGGGCGCCACGGGCGCACGCCGTAGAATCGCCAGCATGGTGGCCGACTCGAACGCTGGGCGTCGTCGTGCCCGCAGGCGATTCGGATCCACCGGCGCTTCGGGTGCGCACGATGCACCCGACGCGACGACCACGCAGGCGACGACGGATGCCTCGGCCGGGCGCCGTCCGCGCCGCTGGGTCCGTCGCACGCTGATCGCGGCATCCGCCCTCGGGGTCGCGGCCGTGGTCGTCGTTCCGCTCGCCGCGCAGGCGGGCGGTGTCGATGCGGTCACCGGCATCCGCGACGTGCTCGTGGGCGCCGCCTCGGCGGGTTCCGACCGCGGTGCATCGGGCGAGGCATCCGGCGGTGGCTCGACGATCGCGTCGGCCGACGCCGCGATCGACGCGGGCTCCGAGGGCGTCCAGATCAGCATCGCCCCGACGGGATCGACCACGTTCACGCCCGGCGCCGACGGCAGCACCGTCGCCGTCTCCGTCGAACTCGAGAACCTGACGGGTTCCTTCCTCGAGGCCGGCACGGTCCAGCTCGTGCGCGCCGGCGCCCCGATCGGCAGCGACGACGAGCTCGACGCCTGGCTCGCCGGCGCCGGCGCGACGACGTCGTTCGGCTCGGGCGCGGTACCCCTCGCCGAGGCTCCGACGCGCTCCCTCGCGGCGGGCGGCGTGACCCAGGTCGCGTTCAAGGTCCCGGCCGAGGCGTTCGCAGACGTCGCCGGTTCGCCCGTGATCGGCCTCGGTGCGCAGTTCCGCGTGGGCGATCTCATCGTCTCGACGCAGACCTCGGCGCTGGCCAACACGGCCTCGCCCGGCGCGGGCGCTGCGCCGATCGCCCTCGTCGCTCCGCTGACCGTCCCGGCCGCGACATCCGGCCTCATCGGCAGCGACGACCTGACCGAGTGGACCGCGCCGACCGGCCTGCTCACCCGTCAACTCGATGCGCTCGAGGGCCGTGAGATCGCGATCGGCATCGACCCGCGCATCATCGTCTCGATCCGCTCGCTCGGCAACGCGGCCCCCCAAGACGCCCTCGACTGGCTGCAGCGGCTGGCCGACGTGCCGAACGAGACCTTCCCGCTCGCGTACGCCGACGCCGACCTCGCCGTGCAGTCCCAGATCGACGCGGACGCGCCGTTGACCCCGGTCTCGTTCGCCGACGTGCTCGATCCCGATGACTTCGTGCCGACGGCCGCGGGCGGCGACGCGAGTCTGATCGGCGCCGACCCGGTCGACGGGGTCGACGACGCCGAGGCGACCGACCAGCCCGGCAACGGCGACAGCAGCGGTGACGACGGCGACGGCGACGAGCCGGCTGAGTCGACCCCGACGCCCACCGAACCGGTCGACCCCGTGCCGAGCACCGAGGAGCTCCTCGACTGGCCCTACACGCGCGGCGACATCGCCTGGCCCGCCGACGGCACCGTCGCGGGCGGCGATATCGCGTTCTTCAACGCCGCAGGCCTGACGACGACGATCCTCGACGCCGCCAACGTCGAGCCGAGCGCCGGTGCGCGCGCCTCCGCACTCGTCGACGGCGGCACCGCGATCGTCTCCGACGACGACCTGACGGCGGCGATGCGTGCGGCGGCGTCGGCCGCGAGCGATGTCGAATGGCGCGACGCGACGAGCGAGGTGCTGGCGCGCGCCTCCCTCGACGGGGCGGCCGACTCCGCAACGCCGCTGCTCGCCACGTTCGGTCGCGACTACGGCCAGGTGTCCGAGCGGGCGGGCAATCTCGTCGGCGAACTCGCCGCATCGCCGTTCGTGTCTCCCACGGGTCTCGCCCAGGCGATCGGCGCTCCGCCGATGGCGCGCACCCTCATCGACGGCCCCGAGGGCGATGCGCGTCTCGCGCTGGTGCGCGGCATGCTCTCGGCCGAGGCCGACGTCGATGCGTTCGCCACGGTGCTCGAAGACCCCGACGACCTCATCGCCCCGACGCGACGCGATCTGCTCGCCCTGCTCGGCGTCGGTTGGCTCGCCGAACCGACCGAGTGGGCGGGCACCGCGTCGGAGTGGACCACGGCGCAGCACGAGCTCGTCGACTCCGTCTCCGTCGTGCCGAGCAGCACGGTACTGGTCGTCGCGAGTGCGATCGGCATCCCGATCACCGTGCAGAACACGTCGGCCTACGCCGTGACCGTCTCGGTCGACGTCGCACCCTCGAACGGTCGCCTCGTCGTCGACGAGCCCGTGCAGATCACCGTCGAGCCCTCGTCGCGCAACACCGTGGTCGTGCCCGTCGCGGCCGGCGTCGGCAACGGCGACGTGCTGCTCATGGTCTCGCTCTCCTCGCCCACGGGCGTCTCGGTCGGCTCGACCGCCGTGATCCGGGCCGACGTCCAGGCCGATTGGGAGGGCCTCGGCGCCGCGATCCTCGCCGGCATCCTGGTCGTGGTCTTCGGCATCGGCATCTGGCGCAACATCCGCCGTCGTCGCCGCCAGCGCGCAGAGGCCGCGGCAGCGGCGGCTGCAGCAGACGCCGCCGGTGAACCCGAAGCGGATGCCGCCGGCGGCGCCGCATCCGCAGCACCCGAAGCGGATGCCGCGGGCACGGGGCCCGTCGATCCGGCGGCCGCCGGCGCGGCCGACCAGGCCGACCAGGCCGACCAGGCCGACCAGGCCGACCAGGCCGACGAGGCCGACGAGGCCGACACCAACGACACGAACGGCGCCGACGAGACGGTCAGCACCGACACCGAAACCGACACCACGGAGCGCACGGATGACTGACGATCGCCTGGGGCGCGCGAGCTTCTTCCTCGCCTCCGGCACGATCGTCTCGCGCGTCCTCGGATTCGTGAAGGCGGCACTGCTCGCCGCCGTCATCGGCGCCGGTGGTGCCGGCGCCAATGCGTTCGCCATTGCGAACCAACTGCCGAACACGATCTACGCGGTCGTCGCCGGCGGCGTGCTGAGCGCGGTGCTCGTGCCGCTCATCGTGCGCTCGACCGCGCATCGCGACGGCGGCGTCGCCTACATCAACAAGGTCATGACCCTCGGGTTCGTGATCCTCGCGGGCGCCGCGATCATCGCCACGGTGCTCACCCCGCTCCTGACGGCGCTCGTCGGATGGCGCCTCAGCGACGGTGTGTTCGCCCTGGCCGTCGCGTTCGGCTACTGGTGCCTGCCGCAGATCTTCTTCTACGGCATGTACTCGCTGCTCGGCGAGGTGCTGAACGCCAAGCGCGTCTTCGGGCCGTTCACCTGGGTCCCGGTGCTGAACAACGTCGTCGCCCTCGCAGGGCTCGCCGTGTTCGCGTTCGTCTTCGGCACCGATCCGTTGGGGGCACGGCCCGCGAGTGCCTGGGACCCGGCGATGATCGCCCTCCTCGCTGGGAGCGCCACGCTCGGCGTGGCCGTGCAGGCGATCGTGCTGTTCTGGTTCTGGCGCCGAGCGGGGCTCCGCTACCGGCCCGACTTCGCGTGGCGCGGCGTCGGCCTCCGCTCCACGGCCGGTCTCGCCAGTTGGACGTTCGGCATGCTGCTGCTCACCACGATCGCCGGGTTCGTCGAGACCGCCGTCGTCGGCGCGCCCGCCGCATCCTCCGACGAGGCTTCGGTGGCCATCCAGCAGACCGCCTGGCTGATCTTCATGCTGCCCCACTCGGTGATCACCGTGTCGATCGCCACCGCGTACTTCACGCGCATGAGCGAGCACGCCGCCGTCGGCGACCTCCCGAAGGTGCGCGACGACCTCTCCAGCGCCGTGCGCGGTGTCGGCGTGATCCTCATGATCGCCACCGCGGTGCTCATGGTGTGCGCGTTCCTCTTCGCCCGCGTGTTCTCACCGCTCGAGCCGCTCGTGTGGTCGACCGGCCTGGTGGTCATCGCCTACCTCGTGGGCCTGATCCCGTTCAGCGTGCTGTTCATCGTGCAACGCACCTTCTACTCGCTGCACGACACGAAGACCCCGTTCTTCATCACCCTCGTGCAGGTCGTGCTCATCGTCGCGGGCACGCTGGCGTGCATCCCCCTGCCCAGCGCCTGGGTCGCGTTCGGCATCGCGGTGGTCATCACCGTCGCGGGCACGATCCAGGCGGTGCTCGCGGTCGTGCTGCTGCGGCGCCGCATCGGCCCCCTCGACGGTCGCCGCATCCTCGTCGCGTTCGGCCGCTCGGCCCTCGCGCTCATCCTGCCGATCATCGCCGGTCTTCTCACGCTGTGGGCGCTCGGTGGAACCTCCTTCGATGGTTACGCCTTCTCGAGCGTCTTCGCCGCGATCGTCTCGATGGCCGTCATCGGCGCCGTGATGAGCATCGTGTACTTCGGCGGGCTCTGGCTGCTCCGTTCGCCCGAACTCCGCGGCTTCGCCGAACCGCTCGTCGCGCGACTCCGCCGCAACTGACGCGACGCCGACCGACGCTGGGTCGGCCCCCGGCCACGGGATCCGGCCGACGTTCGCGCGGGCGCCGCCCCGCGGCATCCGTCACATACCGCGTGCGCCGACGGCGCCGGAATACGCGACGCCTAGACTGTGTTGACCATGTCGTTGCCTCCCATCCGACCAGCGATGCGGATGCCACGAACCATCGACCGACGACAGGAGCCTCCTTGCGCGACATCATCATCATCGGCTCTGGTCCCGCGGGCTTCACCGCGGCGATCTACGCAGCCCGCGCAGAGCTGAAGCCCCTGCTCATCGCGAGTTCCGTCGAGATCGGCGGCGAGCTGATGAACACGACCGAGGTCGAGAACTTCCCCGGGTTCCCCGAGGGCATCATGGGCCCCGACCTCATGGGCAAGCTGCAGGCGCAGGCCGAGCGGTTCGGCACCGAGGTCGTCTACGACGACGTCGTGTCGCTCGACATCGACGGCCCCGTCAAGCGCGTCACGCTCGGCAACGGCGAGACGCACGAGGCCGCCGCTCTCATCTACGCGACCGGCTCGGCCTACCGCAAGCTCGGACTGCCCGAAGAAGAGGTGCTGTCGGGCCACGGCCTCTCGTGGTGCGCCACCTGCGACGGGTTCTTCTTCCGCCAGAAGACGATCGCGGTCGTCGGCGGCGGCGACTCCGCCATGGAGGAGGCGACCTTCCTCACCCGGTTCGCCGACAAGGTCTACGTGATCCACCGCCGTGCCACGCTCAAGGCGTCGAAGATCATGCAGCAGCGCGCCATCGACAACGAGAAGATCGAGTTCGTGTGGAACTCCGAGGTCGCCGCGATCCAGGGCGAGACGGCCGTCACCGGCGTGACCCTGCGCGACACCGTCACGGGTGAAGAGCGCGTGCTCGAGCTCGACGGCCTCTTCGTCGCCATCGGCAACGACCCGCGCACCCACCTCGTGCACGGCAAGCTCGAGCTGACCTCCGAGGGCACCATCGCCGTCGACGGTCGCACGTCGAAGACCTCGCTCCCGGGCGTCTTCGCGGCGGGCGACGTCATCGACCCGCACTACCGCCAGGCCATCACGGCCGCCGGTTCGGGCACGGTCGCCGCGCTCGACGCCGAGCACTACCTGGCGGCACTCCCAAAAGCACCTGAGACGGATGTCGCGGCCGCGGCGTCCGTGACCCCCGAATTCGCCGCCGCGAACTGACCGCGACGCGACATCCGCTTCACATTTCACCACTGAGGAGACAACCATGACCGCACGTGCCGTGACCGAGGCCACCTTCGAGCAGGAGGTCCTGAACAACGAGAAGGCCGTTCTCGTCGACTTCTGGGCCGAGTGGTGCGGACCGTGTCGCGCGGTCAGCCCGATCCTCGACCAGATCGCCACCGAGCACGCCGACAAGCTCGACATCGTCAAGCTGAACGTCGACGAGAACCCGCAGCTCGCGATGAAGTACCAGATCACCGCGATCCCCGCATTCAAGGTCTTCGAGAAGGGCGAGGTCGTCAAGACCGTCATCGGCGCCAAGCCGAAGCCCGCCCTCGAGGCCGACCTCGCCGCCTACATCGCGTAGCCGGCAGCCTCGTAGCGCTTCGAGACCCGCCCGGCAGACGCCGGGCGGGTCTTCTGCGTTCGCGGCGGCAACTAGCATTGAACAACCCCGAACAGAACGGAATCAGCACTCGTGACCTCTGACGGCGTCCCCCAGCGGACCGGCAACAACCTCGACCCGTGGTACGCGAACTACGCCGAGCGAGCCGCCGGTCTGGCCGCCTCCGAGGTTCGAGCCCTGTTCGCCGTCGCGTCACGCCCTGAGGTGGTCTCCCTCGCCGGCGGCATGCCGTTCGTCTCCGCCCTGCCGCAGGAGCTCATCATCTCCTCGATGGATCGGGTCATGCGCACCGATGGTCCGACGGCGCTGCAATACGGCTCTGGTCAGGGAATTCCCGCGCTTCGCGAGCACATCCTCGACGTCATGGCGCTCGAGGGCATCCAGGGTTCCGTCGACAACGTCGTGACCTCGACGGGTTCGCAGCAGGCACTCGATCTCGTCGCGAAGCTGTTCCTCGACCCGGGCGATGTCGTACTCGCCGAGGCGCCTTCGTACGTCGGCGCCATGGGTGTGTTCCGCTCGTATCAGGCGAACGTGGTGCACGTCGCCATGGATGAGCACGGCCTCATCCCCGAGGCGCTTCGTCAGACCATCGCGCACCTGCGCGGACAGGGCCGACGCATCAAGTTCCTCTACACGATCCCGAACTTCCACAACCCCGCCGGCGTGACCTTGTCGGCCGAGCGGCGCCCCGAGATCCTCGAGATCTGCCGGTCCAACGAGATCCTCGTGCTCGAGGACAATCCCTACGGCCTGCTCCACTTCGACGAACCGGCGCCGAACGCGCTCCGGGCGCTCGACCCAGAGGGTGTCATCTACCTCGGATCCTTCTCGAAGACACTCGCGCCCGGGTTCCGCGTCGGCTGGGCGCTGGCACCGCACGCGATCCGCGAGAAGCTCATCCTCGCCGCCGAGTCGGCGATCCTCTCGCCGAGCTCGTTCAGTCAGCTCGTGGTCTCCGAGTACCTCTCGTCGACCGACTGGCGGGCCCAGATCGACACGTTCCGCGGGGTCTACCGCGAACGCAAGGACGCGATGATCGAGGCACTGGGGGAGTACCTGCCCCAGCTCAGCTGGACCAACCCCAACGGCGGATTCTACGTCTGGGTCACCATGCCCGACGTCCTCGACTCCAAGCAGATGCTGCCTCGCGCGGTGAAGGAGCTCGTCGCGTACACGCCCGGAACCGCGTTCTTCGCCGATGGCCGCGGGCGGCACGCCATGCGCCTGTCGTTCTGCTATCCGACGCCCGATGCGATCCGGGTCGGCATCCGCCGCCTGGCCACCGTCGTCAATGGCGAGCTCGATCTGCTCGACACCTTCGCCGGCACCGGGCCGCTCCAACTGCCCACGAAGCCCGGCATCGAACCGGCGCCCCCGACCGACCTGAAGTAGTGGAGAAACCCCAGATCATGAGCGATTCCAGCGGTCTGCACGTCGTCGTCCTCGCGGGTGGCATCTCCCACGAACGCGACGTGTCGCTTCGTTCGGGACGCCGCGTCGCCGATGCGCTCGCCTCGGCCGGCCATCGGGTCGTGCTGCGCGACCCCGACGCCGGTCTGCTGCCGTACCTCTCGAACGAGCGACCCGACGCGGTCTTCCCGGCACTGCACGGCTCGAGCGGCGAAGACGGCTCGCTCATCGGCCTGCTCGGCGCGCTCGGCGTGCCGACCGTCGGGTCGAGCGCATCCGCTGCGCGTCGCGCCTGGTCGAAGCCGGTCGCCAGCTCGCTCATCGCGGCAAGCGGGGCTTCCGTTCCGGACTCGATCGTGCTGTCGCACGAGTCCTTCCGTGAGCTCGGCGCCTCGGCGGTGCTGCGGGTCGTGCGCGAGTCCCTTCAAGGCGACCTCGTCGTGAAGCCTGCCATGGGCGGATCGGCTCAGGGCGTCTCGATCGTGACGGACTCGAACGACCTGCCCCGCGCCATGGTCGAGGCCTTCACCTACGCCGACGTCGTGGTCGTCGAGCGGCGCATCGTCGGAACCGAGCTCGCCGTCGGTGTCGTCGACACCGGATCCGGCCCGATCGCGCTCACCCCGGTCGAGATCGAGCCGACCGACGGCATCTACAGTTTCCAGGCTCGGTACAACGCCGGGGAGACGACCTTCTACGCGCCCTCCCGCCTGGACCCCGCGGTCATCGAGAGGGTCGCCGCCGCCGCGGTGCACGCGCACGTCGCACTCGGCCTTCGAGACCTGTCTCGTGTCGACTTCATCGTGGATGCCGCGGGCACGCCGTGGTTCCTCGAGGCGAACGTCATGCCCGGGCTGACCGAGACCTCCTTGCTCCCCCTCGCCATCGACGCCTCGGGCACGACTGCCGCCGAGGTGTACTCGGGTCTCGTTCGGGCCGCGGTGAACAGGTCGGGCGAGCTCGTCGCAGAGTGAGGACTTCGAGCGTCACCCGTTGCCCGACCGGGTCGACGCTCGACCCCCACGTCTGATCGCCACAGGTCGGTCACGTCGGACGGCCGGCTCGATGACCCGTCGAGTCTCGGCGATCGGGCGCGTTCGATGCCGATTCTCGGCGCATTTCGCACCCGTTTCGCTTCGTCAGGAGCGATTCTGAGCGCGACCGGCCTCAGACGCCGTCGAGTTCCTCGCCGAGATCCGTCAGGATGCGTCGAAGATCTTGAACTGTCGCGAAATCGATGCTGATCTGGCCTTTTCGTGCGCCGAGATTGATCTTGACGCGCGTGTTCAGGCGATCGCCGAGTCGACGGGCCAGATCATCGAGGAAGTCCTGTCGCTTGCCCGCCGAAGGCTTCGGCTTGCTCGCCTTGGTCGGCGCAGCCGACGTCGCCGCAGCTTCGGCCGCGCGCACCGAGAGCTCCTCGTTCACGATCTTGTCGGCGAAGCGTTGCATCACCTGACTGTCACCACCCGTGGCGAGAATGGCCCGGGCGTGACCGGCGCTCAGCACGCCGGCCGCGACGCGGAGCTGCACCGGCTCGGGGAGCTTCAACAGGCGCAGCGTGTTCGAGATCTGCGGACGCGACCTGCCGATGCGCGAAGCGAGCTCTTCTTGGGTGATGCCGAAGTCGGCCAGGAGTTGCTGGTACGCGGATGCCTCTTCCAACGCGTTGAGCTGCGAGCGGTGAAGGTTCTCGAGGAGGGCGTCACGCAGCATGTCCTCGTTCGCCGTGTCCTTGACGACTGCGGGAATGGAGTCGAGGCCCGCCTCCTTGGTCGCGCGCAGGCGACGCTCGCCCATGACGAGTTCGTACTTGCCCGGTTGGTCGGGGTGCGGGCGAACGACGATCGGCTGCAGCACGCCGAACTCGCGAACGCTGTGCACGAGCTCCGCGAGGTCTTCAGGGTCGAAGACATGGCGCGGCTGTACCGCGTTCGGAACGATGTCGTCGGGGTTCAGGCGTGCGAGCCGGGCACCGGGAACCGCGATGAGCGTCTCGGGACCCGTGGCCTCTTCGACGACAGATACGGAAGCGACCGGCGCGGCATCCGAGTCGGGGAAGAAGACGTCCACCGGGCGCGTCGCGCGAGCGGTGTCGTCTCCTTGAGGGATCAGCGCGCCGATGCCGCGGCCGAGTCCTGTGCGCTTCGTCGCCATCAGATGCCTTCCTTCTGTGCCGCAACGGCCGCTCGTTGCGCGATCTCTGCGGCTGCTTCGCGATAGGAGAGCGAGCCAGACGACGAGTAGTCGTAACTGATCACGCTCTGGCCGTAACTCGGTGCCTCGGAAACACGTACCGAGCGGGGGATGATCGTCTCGAGCGTCTGGACCGGGAAGTGGTCGCGCACCTCTTGGGCGACCTGTTGCGCCAGGTTGGTGCGCGAGTCGTACATCGTGAGCAGGATCGTCGAGAGCCGGAGCTCGGAGTTGAGGTGCTTCTCGATCAGCTCGATATTGCTGAGCAGTTGGGACAGGCCCTCGAGTGCGTAGTACTCGCACTGGATCGGGATCAGCACTTCACGCGCGGCGACGAACGCATTGATGGTCAGCAGTCCGAGCGAAGGCGGGCAGTCGATGAAGACGTAGTCGTATGGACGTTCCATCGACGCGAGGTGCTTGTCGATCGCGCGGCGCAGGCGCTGTTCGCGGGCGACGAGCGAGACGAGTTCGATCTCGGCACCGGCGAGGTGGATCGTCGCGGGGACGCAATCGAGACGCTCGTGCTCCGTCGAGGGGCGCACGACCGCGGCGAGTTCGAGGTCGGCGACGAGGACCTCGTAGACGCTCTGCTGGTCTGAGCGGTGGTCGACGCCGAGTGCTGTCGACGCGTTGCCCTGCGGGTCGAGATCCACCACGAGCACATGCGCTCCGGAACGAGCGAGCGCGGCGGCGAGGTTGACGGCGGTCGTCGTCTTGCCGACGCCACCCTTCTGATTCGAGATGGTGAAGACTCGCGTCGTCGCCGGCAGGGGGAGGACCGCGGTCTCGAGTGCGAGGCGCCGACGTGTCTCGTCGGCAATTTGATCGGCCAGGGGAGTTCCTCCGTATTCGGGCTCCGTTTCACGTGAAACGGGTGGTGCGGATGCGGCCATCGCCGCTGCAGGTTCAAGGGGGAGCGCGGGCTCCAGGTCGGGTTCGAACGCGTGGCCGGCATCGGTCGAGTTCGGCGACGATGCGGCAGGCGCCTCGCTCACCTTCACGTCATCGATCTTCGGCTCGGGCATCGAGAGAGCCCCGGAGGCCTGTTGAACGTGCGAGCCAACGGACTCGACGCTCGACTCGGGGGCGTCGGCATCGACCGTGCCCGCGTTCGGCATGCCGTCCGAGCCCTCGGGCTCCGGCGTTTCACGTGAAACATCACTCGTGCTCGTCTCGACGAGTTCACTCGAGGCAGGAGCGGTGCCGCCCGCCGGATCATTCTGTACGGCGCCGTACTGGTGCGTAGCGTCATCGTGATCGGCTCCGAGTGCAGGCACGGGAGCGAGTGCAGGAGCGGGCACCGAGGTCGGCGCTGACACGGGGTTGTCTGCGCGCGCAGCATCCCCGGCCGGCGCATCGACGACGCCTTCGTGCGCCTGGGCCTCAGTGGCGACCGACTCCTGAGATGGGGCTTGGGAGGCCACGGAGGCCTCACGTGCCGATTGGAGGGAGCTCACCGTATCGGCCGCCGCATCGCCGACGATCTCGCGGATGATGTCTTCGAGCAGGCGATCGGGTTGCGCAGACGAATGGGCCGAGCGCGCGGGTACATCGGGAGCGTCGCTATCGGACAGTGCAGCGGCCGTCGCCGCATCCCAGTCGTAGTTCGCCGACGCGGCGGGCGCGGGATCGGTGTTCGGATGGGACGCCTGCGCGCCGCCCTGGGCGGTGACGCGAGCGGCATCTCGAGAGGTGGGGTGGGGCTCCTCGCGCACGCCTCCCTGCTGATCGCGTGTCGCAGTCGGGTCAAGAGTGGGGAGGGGCCGATCGGCGAAGACGCTCGGGCGAAGCCCGGCCTGCACGGCGTCGGACGCTGCGGAGCCATCGCCGGCCGGTGCCGCCGCACTGCTGCCGTGCGCCGAAGAAGGGGCGGGGGGAGTGGGCTGAGCGGGGGTCGCCGGTGCGATCGGCGCAGCGGAAATCGGGGCTTGAGGCACGGTTGGATCTGACTTCACTTCAGGAACAGGCGGTGTGGCTGGTGGCTCGGGCTGTGGTCGACGCCGATGGAACCATCCGCGACCTCCGCCCTGCGCCATGCCGAATTCTCCAAACCTGATCCGTCATTCCCCACGATCGGGTGCCCACCAATCCAGCGCGATTCTCGGAACCGCGCCAGACACCCAAGCCTAACCGCCGCCACTGACGCACGCCGACGAAGTTCGCGGATATTGGAGGGGATTCCCGACACCTCCGCACTCCCCACCCGGAATCGGGTATCGCACAGTTCTCGTCGCTATGACCGTGCGATGTTTCACGTGAAACGCACGCTGATTCGCGGAGGACCCCGGTGGACTACCGCGTACGGAGCGACCGATGGAACCTCGTGTTGGGTGGATGAATGGCCGACGGTGATTCGGTCTGGGTCGCGCATCACATGCTGAGACGAAGCCGGTGCGACCTGCTGTCGAGCAATGGCGCGGCATTGCGATGCGCTCAGACGAGAACCGCCGCGCCTACAGCGCCACCATCACCTTCGTCGCCGCTCTGAGATGGATCAAGACCGACGTCATTCACGTGGCCTATCGAACAACCTCGAGTGGTCCCTCTTCGGGCATCGGCGGCTCGAACAGCTCGAAGTACTCCGTCGCTGTCTGCTCGGTAAGCGGCCAATCGTCCGCCCGCCTGCCGTGTCGGTCACCAACCCGGCTCAGGATGGTCTCAAGACTCGTCGCGATGTACACGGTCTCCGGCACGATGCCCTGAGGTGCGAGCAGTGCACGGAACTCGTCGCGTTGTCGCCGGAACCAGAATCCGAAGTCGAGCACGACGTCGATTCCCGCTGCGACATGGCGCAACAAGCGCGCCTTGAAATCCGCTGCCACCTCGGCAACCACTTCAGCGGAGGGCACCGTGGTGATTCCGCGCTCCCAGAACTCCACCTCGAACGACAAACGCGTCCAGCCCTCGCGCTCCAGGCACTTGGCGTACGTGGTCTTGCCGGCACCACCTGGCCCGCACATCATGACGACCCGGGGTCGTCGTGTATTCTTCACTGCCACCGAACCGAGGTTACGCTCCACCACTGAACGCCGCCCCGCGCGTGCGGCTCGAGTTCCGGCTGGTACCCCGGTCGCGAGCGGGCTGCCGGGCGGTGAGATGGGAGATGCGAGGACGGCGGCCGGGGCAGGGGGTTCTCGACTTCGCTACCTCGCGGGCTCGCAACCGTGCGAACGCAGCACTGCGATGCCGGACCAGCGAACTCGGAACCACGCGCGCCGCGACGTGGCCGCGATATGACCGGCGGGTCTTGGAGCCGTCGACTCGGCCCAGCACGACACGGTTGACCAACCGCTTGCGTTCGGTCCACAGCGTTTCACGTGAAACGGTGTGCCGACGGGCGCGGGACACGTGCGCGGAGAAGGCGGCCGATTCGGGGGGCGCGAAACTCCGAAGCCGGGGGTTGAACGCGTCAGCGGCCGGTCGGCCATCACCACCACCTCGACGACCGCCGTGCAAGCCGGCGCGGTGACATCGTCGAGGCTCGGGACGCGCATCGACAACTCCGACGCGATCACGACGCGATCACCTCGTACGCCGGCAACCGCGCACCGACTCTGCTCGGGCCAACGGGTCCGAGCTCCTGATCGGGAAGTCCACGGAAGCCCACGACCGGGCCATGATCTGCGCGACCTGCGCGACCTCGTGCACACCGACATGCGCATTGCGCCGCAGACCCCATCCTGCACGGGAGGTTCCGTGAATGTGCCCGACAGTCGTCAAGCGAGCCCGCGACATCGGAGACCGTACGCGAGCCCGACGAACACGTCGCTGAAGATCAGCGAGCTTCGACGAAACTCTAGCGAGCGTCGACGGTGGCGCGGAAGACGCGGGTGGGCTCGGTGCCGAGATCTTCACCGAGCACGAGGACCTCGGGGTCGGACACGAGGTACTTGCGGAAGACCTTCTGTGCTGCGCCGATCTCGCCGTCGACGCCGGCGCCCTTCATGAGCACGAGCTCGCCGCCCTGCTTCAAGAGGGGGGCGGTGACGGGAATCAGGGTGCGCAACGCACTGACCGCGCGGGCGGTCACCTGATCGAACTGCCGCTTGTGCGCGGAGTCCTCGGCGCGGGCGCGCTCGACGACCACGTTCGCCAGGTCGAGTTCGCGCACCTGGCGCTCGAGCCAGTCGACCCGACGCTCCATCGGCTCGATGAGCGTGAAGGAGACGTCGGGGCGGATGATCGCCAGCACCAGGCCGGGCAGGCCGGCCCCCGACCCGACATCCGCAACGGAGCCCGGGCGCAGCAACGAGGCCACCAGACCGGAGTTCACGATATGCCGGGTCCAGAGACGGGGGAGTTCGAGCGGACCGATCAGCCCGAGCTCCTCACCGTGGCGCGCAAGCGCCGCGGCGAAGGCGCGGCCGACATCGATGCGATCACCGAACACGGCCGATGCGACGGCCGGCTCGACCTCGAGTTCTTCGCTCATCGTTTCACGTGAAACATCAACGCCGACGAACGCGTCAAGCGGAGCGCGTGATCACCGTGTGGCGATCCGCACCCTCGCCGCGCGAGGCCGAGTGGAAGCCGCGCTCGCTCACCAGGTCGTGCACGAGCTTGCGCTCGTAGGACGACATCGGGGGAAGGGATGCCTCCGCCGCCCCGCCCTCGATGCGCTCGACGGCACGCTCGACGAGGCTCGCGAGCTCGTCGCGACGTGCATCGCGCGAGCCGCCGATGTCGAGGATCAGGCGCGAGAACGCGCTGGTCTTCGTCTGCACGGCGAGACGGGCGAGCTCCTGCAGGGCGTTGACGGTGTCGGGCTTCGAGAGCAGGTTCAGGTTCGCACCCTCACCGGCGTTGACCGAGACGTATGCCCGGCCGTTGCGCGCATCGATGTCGATGTCGCCGTCGAGGTCGCAGATGTCGAGCAGTTCCTCGATGTAGTCGGCGGCGATGTCGCCCTCTTCTTCGAGCTGCGAGACGGTGCGCTCGTCATTCAGGTTCTGAACGTCGGTCATGGTCACTTTCCACCCTGCTTCTTCGCGCGGTTCTTGCCGACCGGCTGCTGACGCTGCGTTGTCTTCTTCTCTTCCACGATCACGGTCGTGGCGTCCTTCTCTTCGATGACGAGCTTGCCCTTCTTGGCGAGCCGCGCCTCACGGGCCTTGGCCGCTTCGCTGCCGGGAGTCGGCATGTTGCGGATGACCAGGAACTGCTGGCCCATGGTCCAGAAGTTCGAGACGAGCCAGTAGAACATGACGCCGATCGGGAACGCGACACCCGAGAACGCGAAGACGAGGGGGAGCAGGTACAGCATGATGCGCTGCTGGCGGAACATGGGGCTCGCCTTGGTCTCGGGCGACATGTTCTTGGAGACGATCTGCAGCTGCGTGATGAACTGCGAGGCGGTCATGAGCACGATCATCGTCGCGGCGATGACCATGACCTGCCACGGGTACTCGCCGTTCATCGCGCCGATGAACGTGCCCTTCAGCGGAGCACCGAGCAGCTCGGAATTGGCGAACGAGTTCGCGAGATCCTGCGTGAAGACGCCGACGCCGGCCTTGTCGTGCTGCGCATCGTTGAGCACCGAGAACAGGCCGAAGAAGATCGGCATCTGCAACAGCAGGGGGAGGCACGACGAGAGCGGGTTGGTTCCCGTCTTCTTGTAGAGCTCCATGGTCTCGCGAGACATCGCCTCGCGAGAGAACTGGTCCTTCTTGCCCTTGTACTTCTCCTGGATCTTCTTGAGCTGCGGCGCGACCTCGAGCATGCGGCGCTGGCTCTTGATCTGGCGCACGAAGATCGGAATGAGTGCGGCGCGCACCACGATGACGAGGCCGACGATCGAGAGCACCCAGGTGAGACCGGCATCGGGGTCGAGACCGACGAACGTCCAGAGGGAGTGGAAGGCGACCAGGATCAGCTCGATGACCCACTTGATGGGCCAGAGGAGCAGGCTGATGATGTCCGGCATGGGCGGATCAGTCCTTTCGGGACATGGTGGGGGCTGAGGCGTTCGCCGTCATCAGGACTTCGGATGCCGCGTCGCATCCGTCGTGCGACGCGTGGGCGTTGCGGTCGAGGGGCCGGGTCTCGCCGGCGGGGGAGTGCGCCCAGGCGCGGGGGACGACCCATCCGAATGGAGTGGTCGCGTACCGCTCGTGCCGAGCGGCGCGCACATCGTCGATGCCGCCGGCGGTCCAGGGGTTGCAGCGGAGGATGCGCCAGGCGGTCAGCGCGCTGCCGACCACGAGTCCGCGCTGCTGCACCGAACCGAGCCCGTAGGCGGAGCAGGAGGGGTAGTAGCGGCAGACATCGCCGTAGAGCGGCGAGATGGCCGCGCGATACCCGCGGATCAGGAGGACCCCGAGGTTGCGGGGAACCAAGCCGATGAACAGCAGCGCGTCACGCATGCGGCACCTCGTCGACGGAGGCGGTGTCGGACGCAGAGGTCGCGGGCGCGGTCCGGCTCGAGGCGGGCGATGGCGTCGTCACACCGCGGCGGGCGAGCGCCCGCAACACCTCGGCTCGAAGATCGGTCCACGAGGCATCCGCAGCACCCGGAAGTGCGCGGACGACGATGTCGACATCGCATGCACCGGCGAGCACGACCTCATGGGTCACGGCCTTGAGCCGACGGCGGACGCGATTGCGTCGCACCGCCGACCCGACCTTCTTGGAAACGATGAAACCGAATCGTGCGTCGCCGACGGACTCGCGCGCCCGCACGTAACTCACGGTGTGCGGCGTCGCCACTTTCGCACCACGGCGGACGACGACTCGGTAGTCGTCAGCACTCGTGATGCGATTCGCCTTGGCGAGCACCGAACGACTATGCGGAGAGTTCGGTGCGACCCTTGGCGCGGCGTGCCGAAAGGATGGCACGGCCGGCGCGGGTGCGCATGCGAAGGCGGAAGCCGTGCTTCTTGGCACGACGACGGTTGTTCGGCTGGAACGTACGCTTGCTCATTCTTCTTCTCCGGCTATCGGATCTCCGCGCCTCACGGACCTCGGCTGGGCCGATTCATGCGGAGACGGGAAAACTGGGTGCCCAATACGGGCTGGGGTCAACTGATTAAAACTACGGCCTCGAGGCCGTGTGGTCAAACCAGGAGGCGATCGAATCGACGTAGCGCAAAAGAGAGAGTATCTCCCGTACCTCGGGAAAGGCTGAGGAAAGACACGCCGAACGAGATGAATCCCGACAACGGCATTTGTCCACAGCCCCGTCATTCGCTACCGTTTGAGACCAGTTATCCCCAGCCTTGAGCGCGGAATCTCGCGGTTCGCCCCGAATCTGCCCACAACCAGTGGATAACACTGTGAATACTTCATCTCGTGCCGCTTGCTCCGTCGTTCGGGGGATCGACGAGTGGCCGACGAGAGCACCGAGAATTGCGGGGAACG